>NZ_KE386570.1:1225-71409 GCF_000427625.1 Methylobacter luteus IMV-B-3098 | reverse complement strand
TGGCGGCGGCTCTCGTTATGTTTATACGGCATGCGGTGAAATCGATTGAAGTAATGGATCCAAGATAATGTCATATAAACGACTTGAATGCTGAAAACCTGATTTATTCAACAACGCCGGCGGCTAGTGGATTGGGTCGCAGAACGCTTCAAATTCTGTCTGGCAGAGGTACTGCGACCCAAGGAAACCAGGAAGTTTGTGCTATTGCCCCGTCGCTGGGTGGTTGAGCGCACCTTCGGTTGGCTGAATCACTCACGCCGCCTCAGCAAAAGCTATGAGCGTCTCACTCTCACCGATGAAACTTGGATTTACATCGCCATGACCCGCATTATGTTGAATCGCCTGGCTTGAAGCGGGAGTTTCCAAACAGTTTCTCAGTCAAATTAGTCGCTGTCTATCCAGGTGAGGAAGGCATAGCGGGGAATGCCGGATTCATTTGCACCTGTCGCATGAAGTGTCAGACTGTTCCATATTATGACATCCCCCAAATCACAGCTAACAGCAACAGGTGAAGACTTAGGTAGATCCTTTGAAGAGACGGTATTTACATCACGGATGTGTTCGCTTTTTATGCTGTGCGGCAAATGCTCGTCTATACCGGGAATAAATTCCAAATAACCACTCTGGTAGCTGCTATGTTTCAGGACCGGCGACCAAACGGTGTATTTTCCTGCTCCGTCAAAATCTTGATGCCAGCCCAGCAAGCCTTCTGAAATATGACTGCTTCTAGGCAAGCATATGCTGATCAGGAAAAGTTTATAGTTAAAGTGAGTTAAGCCAAGAATCTGTTGCGCAACGTTTTTTAGATTGACACTTGCCTCAATCATTTCAGGAACGTCGTATCCCACAATCTCAATAATTCTCCTTCTAAGTTTTATAGAAAGCTGTGGGGAAGCATACCGCGCTTGCGAGAGAAAGGTTAATATTTCGTACTCCGAAGCTTCAGGCGACAGCATAGTGCATGCATCAGGGTCCAAAGTTGCCGCCAATTTAATGGCGTCTAATAAGACTTTCTTAGCTGCATTTACTTCGTCAAGTGTAAACACAGAGGGAATCACGACATAACCATCGCAGGAAAATTTTTTTTTCAGTTGAGCAATTGTTACTTTATCCATGGGTTGTGATCTTTGTGGCGTGCGTCTTTCATGGCGTATTGTTGTGGTCTACTTTTTTATCATACACCAAAATAGATTATCATTCTAAACCTCTTGCAAACTAAACAACCACCCGCTCAAGCGGGTGGGTTCGAATAACGGACTGAAAGTCCGGATACGCGTCGACTAAACGACGCGTCTTAATCCGGCTCCATTTTAAAATTGTCGTTTGGATTAGGTTCAAAATGATGCTCCAAATAGTGTTTGATCATCTCATCGGTCATCTGGCCAACGGTGGCGCAAAAATAACCGCGCGCCCAAAAATGGCTTTCCCAATACCGCTTTTTCAAGTGAGGAAACTCCTCAAACAGATAACTCGAAGTTCGTCTCTTAATCCGCCTCATGATTTCGCTGGGCGCCATATTCGGCGGGGCACTCACCAAAATAGGGACATGCTCTTTACTGACCACGCCTTTTATAATCCGTATCTCAAACGCTTCGCAGGTTTGGCGCACCAAGTCTCTTACTCGCTCTGCTATTTCACCACTCAGTACTTTGTAACGATACTTGGTTACCCAAACAAAATGGTACTCAATTTGGTAAACCGTATGGCTGCCGTATCTATAGTCCATTGCCACCTCCTTGGCCAGATTATCGCAGCTAAAGCTGACCGGCTAAAGCCGGTGGTTTAAACCTTATGATGGAAAATTAAACGACAAAACCAACCCAATATTATTTACGGATAAGCTCTTAGCCGCATCAATCTATCGTTGCTTCAGCTAATGATTAGCGACACCATAGAGATCCATTTGCTGCCTCCACATATGCTCGTCATATTCCTTCATGCTGGCAAAGCCTAGTTTTTCCCATATTTCCATCCGTTTTGGTTTTACTGATGGCTTGAGTTTGGATTGTTGTTCTAGATACCAGTCATGCCCCCAGTCTTCCTTCAATGCATTATTCAGGAACCCGGCGTAAGATTTTTCGGCCTTCTCGTTTGTGTACAGAATATTGCGCTCAACATAAGAAACTCCATGCTTTTTTTCATAGGACTCTAACGCAGAAACAACGGTTTTTTTGGTTCGATGCTGATCTGGTATCAGCGCAAGCAATTTATCAAGCAACGAAGAGCCTGTTTCCAAAGTTGTTAGGCCAGTTTTAATTTCTGGCTCTGGCAAAGGAACTTCTGAAGGGAGCATACATTGTGAATTTTGCTTGCTGAAAATTTTAAATTTTAAAGCCTCTACGCGACGCCCATGTTTGATTTCTTCAAACTCAAAATGCAAATCAGCTTTTTCAATGAGTTCTTTTTGAACGGGCTTCAATATATTATTTTTCAAATTGCTGTACTCTTTATGCTGATCTTTCAACAATCCCAGCATATCGCGAAGTAAACCTATCTGTATTTCCCTGTCTCCCAATCGCTGATATTGTTTTAATAGCATATAGATACGTACAGAGTATTGGCTTTTGAAGCTCAGGATCATCTCCAACTTATATGAAGTAAAATTTCCCTTTAATTTTAATAAATAAGGTTTCAATAGCGGATCAAAACACAAATTCACCATGCCCGATCCCTCAATGTAGTCTGCCGAGGAGACCCAACCTGTCTGCAGTAATCGCCCTGGCTCCGCAATTTCAATAACACGAGTTAAAAGTGATTTGGTTATTTTTTTACATTCGCGGTAGGCTGAGTTCTTGTCTATTCCCATGAATTCAGCAAATTCCTTAATTGGTATTCGATAAGGCTTAAAGTCTTCGTCATCAGGCTGAATTCTCGAGATCATCGTTAAAATTAATCGCTGCTCCGCTAGTGGCAAATTATAACGAGCCTCAACGAGTTGATTGGATTGAGTCACAATCAATGATGATGGCGGCAGATTCTTTTTCTTTTTTTTAGCCATAAAAATATTACATCTTAATCATATGTATCTGTTTTTATTTTAAAAAACATTAATATTTTAAAATTAAATCAACAGCAAATTTCAAAGGTTTCGAATAAAAATACCCGGGGAATCGCTATTTTTGCGAAAGCTTGTTTTGGGCATCCCCCATCCCAAGCAAGCTGCAAAAATCACGCGACCGCTCATGCCTGCGGCGCCCCAGCCGTCCTGCGACCTTCGCCTTAACCCAACAAGGGGTTAAGGCATGAGTCCACAATGACTCGACGCGATGTCGGAAAGCTTTGCATTTTCCCTACACAAAAAACTCTTCGGGAAAACGTCCAGCCCTATCGCTTCTGGGGACTACTCGGCTTCCCGCCTCGCAACGACTGTTTTTATTTATAAATTTTATGCTTTTGTTGCGTTTCATTGCGAAAATTTCTAAATAAATCCTTTTAAAATTTCATAGAAACCCAATAGTTTACGGCAACCTTCAGTGGCTTCGCAGCAAATTTCAAAGACTTTGTACAAAATTATAATAGCTTTGCAGCAAATTTCAAAGGTTTAACAGCAAATTTCAAAGGTTTAACAGCAAATTTCAAAGGTTTAACAGCAAATTTCAAAGGTTTAACAGCAAATTTCAAAGGTTTAACAGCAAAATCCAAAGGTTTATTAATGTAATAAATTGATTTATAAAACAAAAAAATAGATGAAAACAAATAAAACAAATAAACAGATAAAACAAGCTAAACAATAAGCTTAGTAGTTGTTGTATTTTGGCAATAGCTTTTCTTGATATGCATGCGATTTTCCTTAAAGAATAGGGCAATCGGCTTTGTCGCAAAGTTTTACCGATTCAAAGATAATGCGCCACTTTTAGTTTTAGCAAATGAGCGTTGATGATCAATTTTAAAGGTGTGCATTTCCCCAAGGATGTCATTCTCTACGCAGTATTTTTCTAGGTGAGATATGGCGTGTCCTACCGCGATCTCGATCTCGAAGATATCATGGCAGTCCGTTACTATTGATCGCTTGCTTGAAGAAAGCGGTAGCAGCCTCTTCCTCCCGATGCTCGGAAAGCATAAAATCAATGGTATCGCCAAATTTATCAACAGCACGGTATCAGTATACCCTTTGCCCTTGATATAAGTCTCATCCAGATGCCAGAAAGCGGCTACAGTGCGCTTGTGCTTTTTAGCTTCCACTTCCAAAGCCGGCGAATAACTGATTACCCAACGGTTGAGTATGGCATGATCCACTTTCACGCCTCTTTCCGTCAGAATGTCTTCGAGATCCCGATAAGAAACCGTATAGCGGACATAGAAGAAAACGGCGTAGAGAATAACCTCTTTCGGATAGTGAGCGCCTTCAAAACTGATCATTAGAGCTTTCAATTCCTAAAAGGAACAAATTGTCGTTCAGTTTGACAAATTTTGCGACAGAACCTGAAGATGTTATGGCCCGAAAATGAACGAATCGTTGTCGTACCCCCTAATGTCGCCATCAGTTGCATAGACGTGTCGGATGCAAGCCGCTCAGCTACCGATAAATGGCTGTTGATCGTCTCCCCTCGACAGAATGAATGGCGTATTTGCCCGCGAAAAATGTAATAATGTTTTTAGCCATGATGATCTCCTTAGCTGATCGTTGTGGTTATGTCACGTCCTAGGTTACAGCCTTGGGTGTAGCCGTTTTTATTTGCTTTTTACTCAATATCCCTTCGGAATTACCATTGGAGTTCCCTTGTCGTTTTTCCACGGACCGAGCCACGCGGTCTGGCCTTCGCCCTGGTTCGTGCTGGCCTCGATGCAGAGCCGCCCCCCACAAGTGTTTGTGGCAAGTTTACCACCGCGTTTCTCCAGTGCGGCCGCTTTGGTCTGCATTTGGCTGATCTCGGCCATGAGCGCTTGCCGCTGATCGACTAGGCTTTCAACCTGATCGTGTTGCCACCAGATGGACAGCCATGCTACCAATAGCACGGACACAATGCTGCCCGCCGTCGCGCCTCCGGCCAGTATGGCCCATTTCCATCCGAACGAAGCGGTGGCTTTGGATAATTTCTCCTCAGCTGCTTTCAGCTTCGCTATATTGGCCGATAATTGCGACTCTACGGATTTGGCGATATACCCGTTTGCCTCATCTGCCACTCGCTTAACGGTATCGGCCAATGCCGCGTTGGCCGCTGTTCTAATTTCAATGGTTGCCACCTCGGCCTCGGCATTGCGGCGGGACGCTATATATTCCCCCACGTTTTTCATCATGGCCTCAGTACGGCTATCGAGTTGTTTGGCAGCGGCAATATTCGCCCCGGTTTGCAGCTCGATTTCGCGCACAGCGACTTCCAGCTCTTTTTTAGCTTGCTGCACGTAGGCATCCAACTCGGACGGCAAGCTTTTGATCCTATCGTGCAGCAGTCCTACGTCGCCAAGTAATTCGGCGGTGAGCGCCTCCAATGCGGTACTTTCTGTCATGAGGGTTCTCCTTACTTGAATAGCGTTTGGAACAAGCTATTCAGCTCTTCGGTCACGCCCGCCGCTAGCCGTTTGATCGCAATCAGTTGGGCGATCCGCAGCTTTTCGGCCGGATCGGTTGCCTCTTTGAGTTGCGCCTTCAAATTAGTCGGGTCATTGAGAATAGCGGCAATACTTTGTTCAGAATCCTTGATCTTGCCAAAAATGTCATTTACATGAATGACCGCATCCGGTTTGAGCATGAAATTCTTTTCGCTGTCGTGATACTCGAAAAGACTGGCGAACGCACGTTGCGGGGTTTCATCCAATTCCACCATATTGAAAATCAGGCGGATTTTCTTGGCCGGTATGCCGATCTCGGCCAGTGCTTCCAAGGTCGAGATGGTATCGCGTTGCTGTTTGGTTTTGGAGACGGTAGGGACCACGTAAAAATCGAAATCCTCATGGCTGCCCCGGTACTGCTTCATCAGGTTCACGAAATCTTCAACATTAGAAGCACCGATATCCACGACCGCATCATCCATTAACGCTAGTGCTTCAAGTAATTCGCCAAATTGCTTACCACGCATCGCTTCCTCTTGCGAGCCGTCCGAGTTGATGCTTTCAACCGCAATGATGTCAGCCTCTTTTAAACGCGGCGCCAACAGGTGCCTGGCGACCGTGCTTTTTCCGACATTGCCTGAGAAGTTGATAACCGCTATTTTCATGATTATTCCTTTAACTTGGTAAAAAATGGGGGGTAGTGATCAGGATTTTATTGGTCTTTTTTTCTTATCTAAAATCTTTTGCAGCAAGGGGTTATTGGTCCCTTTATTCATATAGTGGTCAGCGACTCTTTCCCGCCGCTGTTTGTCCGTTAAACCGGATAAGTCTTCATGATCTGCATTATTGTTTTTATTGATTGCTGCTATGTCATCCATGGTTTTATTGCGGTTATGAACTTCCTTTTCTGGCGTATTATCTACTGACGTTGCCGCCATGGTTTTATTGAGTTTTCTTTTACGTTCTTTCCGTATGTTGTAGAGCATGGTTTCAAAGGTATTGAGATTTAAATCTAAACCTTGCGCATTAAGCGTTGCCAGGATTTTGCTATTTTTAATGCCTGCCGCCTTGGCTGTTTCGATTTCATCGAATAGCCCTCTCAGTCGGCCCATTTTCGATTGATTCTTGGGGTCAGAAATCAGCTCTCGTAGCGCCTCTCTATCTGATTTTTTGTTCACGATGCACCTCACCCAGTAAGTCTGCCGTTAGTTTATTGCTTTTCTATTGCCGAGTAAATGCTAATTTATTGCTGAAAGCGTGATTAAGTTAGCATTTTTAGTGCTTAATAATTGCCGAATGATTGCTGTATCTTTGCTGAATGAGTACCCGGTTACGGGCTTTTAAATAAGCCGAGCTAGTGCTATAGTATATCTCAGAGATATCAGGCACGTTGCGCATGTCATACACTCTATCGAGTGATGCCCTGCGACCGTGCCAAGGGCGCTGCCCTTGAACCCCACAGAAGGCCGCTCGCGCGGCGAGGATTTACGCCATGAAGAAACCGTTATCAGAGCGCCTTAATTTCCGAATTGATGAGGAATCATTCAGCGTATTTGAGGGAAAAGTTAAAGCCTCTGGTAGGTCCAAATCGGAGTTTTTCCGCGAGTTGGTATTAACCAATAAAACCCAAGTCATCGAGCGAAAGAAAACCACCGATAATACTAAACAGGCATTATACCTCTTAAATAAGTCGAGTAATAATATTAATCAGTTAGCGAGAGCGGCTAATATTGCGAATCAAACCGGGAAACTATCCGATAGTTTATATGCTTCATTTCTCTCTGAATTAGAGAACAAAAGCCAATTATTAAAGGCGTTATTAGATCATGTTAGTTAGAATAACTGGCGGATCATCCGGTATAAAAGACTATCTGGAAAACGGTCAGAAACAAGGCCGAGAATATACTCGTGATGAATTAGACGAACGGGTTATATTAGACGGCGATTTAAGCCTGACAGATAGTATTATCAATAATATTGATACCCATGGAGAACGGTATTTACATATTACCTTGGCGTTCAAAGAAGATGAAATCAGCCGGGAAACGCTAGAGGCTATTACCCAAGACTTTAAGACGTTCACTTTTTCGGCGTTCAATGAGGATGAGTATAGTTTTTATGCCGAGGCGCACTTAGCCAAAATCAAAAACTATACCCATGCGAAAACCGGCGAGTTTGTGGAACGAAAACCCCACATTCACATTGTTATACCAAAATATAATCTATTATCTGGCGAATCATTGAACCCGTTTGGCCTGGTTAAAAATCAAGTTAAGTACCTAGAGGCGATTCAGGAAACGATAAACGACAAATACGGGCTTGCCAGTCCGAAGGACAACAAGCGGGCGTTATTCACGGATGATTCGGAACTGCTAAGCCGCTATAAAGGCGATTTTTTCAAGGGCAGCCATAAAGAGCTTAAAAACGAACTGTTGGCGGAAATGCTAAACCGCAAGGTTGCCCGTTATGACGACTTCAAACACATGCTGTCAGAGCGCGGCGAAGTCAAAACCCGGAACCCGGGCAAGGACAACGAATATTTGTGGGTGAATGGCGTCAACTTGAGAGATCCCGCCTTTAAGCGTGATTTTATCGAATTGTCTCATCATCAAAAGCTTCAGCGTCTTGCAATGGACTCCCACTATATCACCAGCGGCGGACCCCGGGAGCCAGCCGAGAAATACCAAAAAGCCTTGCAGGAGTGGCACGACACCCGGGCCAAAGAGATTAAATATGTCTACCTGGGCAAGCGCCGCGAGTTTGACGAATACGCCCAAGCAGCGCCCGACAAAAAACGGGTGCTATTGTCAGAGCGCGAACAACGATTTTATGAAACACACAACCCGGAGAAATTCAGTGGATACAGCAGAGCCGACTCTATTAGAGACAATCTCAGAACAGCTAGCCGTTATCTAGAAACAGCAAGCCGAAACCTTGAATTTATTAAGCCAACTGCTAGAGACTATGGCCAAGCCCGCCGAAACGTCACTGATCGACGAAATCGCGGCATTGGTGGAGCCGCTATCGAAAGAGCAAATCGTGAAACTGCTATTGAATCTGATCGAGGCGTAAAAGCAGCACGAAAAACCAGTGTAACAGGCCAGCTACGCCACGATAAAAAGGCGACGACCGAACAGCAAAGGGGCAACCAGGAATTTGCCGAGATCAAGCGCAGCCTCGATGCAAAACGGCTGCTTGACCGGCTATCCCATTCTCATGGCGTAAACCCTGAAAAGTACGAAATCAGCAGGGGCCAGGACGGCGGCGACCGGATCAAGGCCGGCACCCGGAACCTCAATGTTTCCGATTTTCTGACCAAGGAGCTGAATCTGGATTACCGGACAGCGGGGCAGATTTTGCGCGCAGCCTACCGGGAGCAGACAGGCCGGGAGCCGGCACTAAATCCGAAACAGCCGGCCCGCGCGGCACTTTGGCAAGCATACCAGCGCGGGTGGAAAGCCAAGGACCAGGAACGCAAAGCAGAGGCCCAGGCCAAGCGGGAAAATCAGTTATCCCGTCGCCAGGGCATCAAACAGGACACCGAGCGCAAGCTGGCCGCGATCCGGGCTAACCGCGGCCTAAGCCCTGCCGAACGCAAGGCGGCAACCAGCTTGGTCAAAATGCAGAAGGTGCAGGCCGAAACCGCCTTGAGGGAGCAAGCCCGGATCGAGCGCGAGAAACAGGCCGAGGCCAGGGCCGACGAATACAAAAACGGTTATAAAAACTGGCTGGCCGAACAAGCCCAAGGCGGCAACGAAGCGGCGCTGGCCGAACTAAGACGGCAACAGGATCGACAACCGCAAGCGCCGGAGCCGGACGAGCGGGCCATTAATGCCGGAGAGCAACCGCCGACCGGCGACCAGGAACCGATCCACCGCCAATCTGATATTCGCTACCGCGTCAGCCTCAACGGCGACGTGACGTACAGCCGGGCGGGCCGGGACCTCCTCACCGACCAGGGCAAGACGTTAAAAGTCCACGAAACCGACAGTAACACCCTCGAAACCGGCTTACGGCTGGCCCAGGCGAAGTTTGGCCGAGTGCTAGAGGTGCAAGGTTCGGACGAGTTTAAACGGCAAACTGCCCTGGTGGCCGTCGCGGCGGGCCTTAATGTCGAGTTCACCGATAAGGGCATGAATAAGCTTATGGAAACGCACCAAACCCACCTTGCCGAGTTGAAAGCACGGGAAGCGGAATTAAGGGCATTGGCCCGGGCTGAACGTGAGAAAGCGACCACAGCGGCAAAGCCACAAGAGATTACGCCCAAAGAGAAAGAGCAGGTCAAACCTGAAATCGCGCCCACAGCGCCGGTGCGAGCAGCGCCAACAATGGAAGTGAAACGGCAGGAAGCTATCGCCCAGGTGGCCAAACTGACGGGCCGCGAGCTGATCGAAAGACGGCCAGGCGCAAACACCCGGCATACCGGCGAAGTGCTACACGTTACCGAAACTCATGCCGTGCAGGCGATCAGCCGGAACGAGGTGATTGCTCACGAACTGAGCAGATTGGCCGAGCGGCCAGCAGTAAGCGACCGTATGACGGTTCAATATCGGCAGGGCCAAGAGCGGGCGCAGGTTAAAATTAAAGGCCGTGAAGGGCCGGAATTGAGCCGTTAACGAAGAACTAACCCAAGCCTAGGCCTATTCGCCCAGGCCAGAGAAATCTACCAGGCAAAAGAAAAAGGGGTTAAGCTGCGGCGAACCGTTTAATGTTCATGGCGCTTAGCTTGCTCCTGGCTTGGGCAAGATCGTAGAGGTTTTGTTGCATTAACCAGCTTTCAGGGCTGCCGCCAAAGCCATAGGACAAACGCACAGCCATTTCTATGGAAATGCCAGAATGGCCGTTCAACAGTTCTGAAAGTGTTTTGCGCGTTACGCCCAATCCTTTGGCGGCGGCGGTTACGCTCAAGCCCAATGGTTCAAGGCATAATTCCCGAATGGTTTCGCCGGGGTGCGGCGGGTTCAGCATAGCCATAGTTTTACCTGCTTAGTGGTAATCAATTAGATCAATATCGGTGACATTTCCATCTTGATCGAAACGGAAGATGAACCGCCAATTGCCAGACACATTAACGGCATGAAATCCGCTGAGTTCGCCCTGCAAAGGGTGCAACCCAAGACCGGGTAAATCCATGTCAGATGCTACGCGGCTGGCATCCAGCCTAGCTCAACAATGAGCGAAGACGTTTAACCTGGTCTTGCTTGACGCCGCTTTTGTCGTCTTTTTCATACAAGGCTTTTAAGCCTTTGTGCCTAATTTTTTTAATCATGAATACCGTCCGTGGAATGAAATATTAGATGGCAGTATAACTTATAACGTTACAGGTTTCAAGTTGTGTTTTTTGTGCGTGTACAGACTTTATGTTAAATAGAAATAGAAAATCATTTATTGCCGGTTCCCGTTTACCTATTATTCGGTTATAGTCGCATCTATTATTTAATAACCTGAAGGGTGATGAAATGGCAACTACCCCTAACACTATCGACCATGCCACGCTGGAACGATTGGTTGAGGCGGGTGCTGTGCGCGGCGCTGTTGTCGTCGGCCAGGCGGGCGGCTGGGGCGTGGTCATCCAGTACGGCATGACTGAGCGGGCGCTAGCGGCTAAGCGCGGGGCGGTCCGGGTTTTTCGAAAGTTTGAAACATTGGTCGGCTACCTCAAAGATATTGGCATCACGCGCTATCAGGTGGACGCCTCTCAGTTCGACCCCGTTGCACACAAGACCGAGCGCAAGCGTGTCGATGCCGCCGAGCGCATGAAAGCCGCCCACGAGGCCGCCGCCTACAATGAATGGCTTGTCAAACAGGTTCAGGAATCCATAGACGATCTTCGCCCTAATGTATCGCATGAGCAGGTTTTAGCAGATTGGCAAATCAAGCGGGCCGCATTGCTCGACCAGGCTAACCGCAAGGGCGTTTAAGTGTGCCGACATGGAAGCCGCAAGCTGTTGAGGACCTTAATGACATTACCGCATACATCGCGCAGGACAACCCACGGGCCGCTGTTGAAACGGTCGATATGCTGATGCAGAAGGCCGGACAGCTCGACGAATACCCGGAGCTAGGCCGAACAGGACGAGTGAGAGGCACACGCGAACTGGTAGCGCATCCCAATTATATTTTGATTTACCGGCTGGCCGGTGGAGCTGTTGAAGTGCTGCGCGTCAAACATGCGGCGAGGCGATGGCCATAGATATTATTGCTATATAGCTATCATTATATCGAGATAGCTATATAGGGCGTTGTTGAATAAATCAGGTTTTCAGCATTCAAGTCGTTTATATGACATTATCTTGGATCCATTACTCCAATCGATTTCACCGCATGCCGTATAAACATAACAAGAGCCGCCGCCATAAAATCAAAAAATCTCGTTATCAAGTGACGAACTGGCATGACTACAATAATGGGTTACGGCGACGTGGTGATTTTACGATCTGGTTTACTGAAGAAGCGATAGCGGGGTGGCGCCCAATCAAGACTGGTGCTCGCGGGCGGCCACGTGAATATTCTGACATCGCGATAGAAACCGCCGGGTTTATTCGCCAGGTTTTTCATTTGCCGCTACGTCAAACCGAAGGTTTCATGAATTCGCCGGCTCGTGTTATGAACGCAGGTATCACTATTCCTGACTTCAGTAGCATTGCCAAGCGCAGCATTGTCTTTCCCAGGCATATCCTGAGCAAGGCGAAGGAAGCAGGCAGTATTGTGATCGTTGACTCCACCGGACTCAAAGTCTATGGCAAAGACGAATGGCACCAGGAAAAACATAATGTTCCTGCTCGGCGCACCTGGCGTAGACTGCATCTTGTGATTGTTGAAAATCATAACGTTCTGGCCTGTGAACTCACTACGCCAGAAGTGGGCGACCCGACTGCAGTTCCCGATTTGCTCGACCAAATTGACACGCCTTTCGATATTTTCATGGGCGATGGCGCCTACGATGGAGAGCCAGTTTATAAGGCGGTTTTAGCTAAACAGTCGCATGTACATGTAGTGGTTCCGCCGCCCAGGAACGCAGTTTGTTCAGACGCTGGTGACACGCAGCGAGACCAGCATATTCAAACCCTTGCTGAACAAGGTCGCATAGCGTGGCAACGAAAAACGGGTTACAACTTTCGAAACTATGTTGAGCTTGCCATGCAGCGTTATAAGCGCATTTTTGGCAACACCATGAAAGCACGTGCGTTGCCTCAACAAAAAACTGAAGCATGGTGCAGTGCGTCTGCTCTCAACAGAATGACAGGCCTGGGTATGCCTGTGTCTATCAAAATCTAGTGCAAAAGCTAGAAATGATGTGCTTCGGCCAAATTTCGATTTATTCAACAACGCCCATCCAAAGGCGGTTCAGTGTTTGCGTCAAGATCGAGAGGAACTGCTGGCTTTCTATGATTTCCCGGCGCAACATTGGCAGAGCATCCGCACTACCAATCCGATCGAATCAACCTTCGCCACTATCCGCCACCGGACGAAGCGAGCCAAAGGCTGTCTCTCTCGGGACGGGATGCTGCACATGATGTTTAAACTGGGCCAGTCGCCGAGAAAACCTGGCGACGGCAGCGGGGATTTGATTATCTAGTCAAAGTGACCACCGGCGTCCGATTCAAGGACGGCATTGAAATCAACAACACTAACCAGATCGCTGCTTGATCAACTTCCTGAACATCAGATTTGACAATAATTCATTAAATATTTTACATTCATAGCAGCCGGGTCAATGTCGCTCAGAAAGTGTACTATCAGTCCTATCTTGGCCGTTTGGTAACCCAGGGCTATACTTCCTTGTCCGGCTTAGATATTGGTCAGCTGTGAGATATACTCTGTCGATAAGATAAAATCCAGAAACGATGTAGTGAAATAAGGATATTAATGAAAGAAGGCCTTTACAAAGCTTATTTTTCTGGCTGGAGGGGAAGCACCTGTGCATTCTTTACCATAAAGGGTGGACAGATCAGAGGCCTGGATTGGGGAGGGATCCAATACGCCGGAACATACTCCATTACAGGCCAGCACGATATTGTAAACGCTTCATTTCGAGTCGTACGGGAAACTGCCCCCTCTGATATTTCTCGTGACCTTTTGGTGGATTTTCCTTTGCCGGACCGTTTTTTGGATGGGGGTATCCATATGCTCCTAACGTCAGTTGGTGATGTGAGTGTAAGCTTCGAGTTTTGTCATGAATGCTAGATTGCCACGGACATTTCCAAGCTACTGGAAGCAAATCCCGTCTGATATTACTTCGTCCTTTCTTACTTGCACCGCTATCCCGTCTTCCGTGGGCGGAGAACTGATTTGCTACCAAGCGGGCAAGGAAAGTGCGGAACCGCTTTTAATTGTACCGCCTTTGCACGTTCCAGCTGCTGCATTGGTTCGTGTGATTGAGGCACTGTCTGTGCACTATCTAGTTACAACCTATGAAGTTCGTGGCAGTGCTTTTCTTGGCCCGGACAACGCTGGCTTTGCGCTCCCCCGGGTTGAAAAACTTGTTGCGGATTTGTCGGATGTTTATAACGAATTTGGACGTCCATTGCGTTTATTTGGTTGGTGTAATGGCGCGAAAGTTATCGCGCAAGCCGTCAGAACGGGTGTGATCGCGCCCGACAGAATATCCCTTTTGGCGCCTAGTGGCATTGCGGGTACTGACCCTCAGACAACACCGTCAGTGTTTGGGGCTGCCGATGGACTAACGGATCTCGAAGTGTCTCGAGCAAGAAAACTTTTTCAGTTGTCTATCAAGTCGACGGCGACTTTGTCCCGGGATGATGAGTTGATGAACGCGGTGTTTGGCCTCAACTTCGATACAGCGGAGAAGTTTAGAGCGTTTGTTGCTGCGAAGCTAAAGAGAAACACTTCGCAAAACTACGAGAACTCCGAAAATTTTGCTGCGCTGTTCAAGCGAACGCGTGTACTTCTGATTCTACCTGAGGAAGATTACTTTGTTGTGTCCGCGGAAGTTCACGAAGCTGTAAGGGACATTGCAAGTGTGCGCACATACGATTTGGCCAATGCCGGTCATGCGCCAGTCTTTAGTCATAGTGATGAGATAGCATTCGCGACTTATAGTTTTTTCTCTTGATCCAAGTACCAGTATATCTACGTATATGCTTTGTAAGCGGCCAGCCGATCCACATCGTCAAGCAGTCAGCGCTGTGATTTAATCCAGTGAGCCGAAAGGCAGCAGTTCGTCGATGCGGCTGTTGGGCTAGGTGGGGAGTTTTTCTAGGGTATCTCTTAACCAAGCCACCGGATCGAGGCCGTTGAGCTTGGTGGTGCCGAGTAGGGTTTGAATGACGATGGTTGACAGAATCCGGCGCCATAAGCTAAATTGTGTA
Source organism: Methylobacter luteus IMV-B-3098 (assembly GCF_000427625.1). Classification (GTDB taxonomy): domain Bacteria; phylum Pseudomonadota; class Gammaproteobacteria; order Methylococcales; family Methylomonadaceae; genus Methylobacter; species Methylobacter luteus. Next base: position 56,587 of record NZ_KE386570.1, on the reverse strand, counting down.
AGCGGGACCAGTACATCTAATCATATCTTCACTTCACCGCCCATAATAAGATGTAGAAGTCGCGCGACACGTTTTACCGCTACAAAGCGGCGGTTGAATCCAGTGGTGTAGAAAACCTGTTCGACAAAAGCCGCAGACAACCGAATCTGAAAAATCGCGTTGATGAGCGAACGGAGCAAGCGGTGCTAGCTCATGCGTTGGACTATCCGGCGCATGGCCAATTTCAAGGATCGTCTGAAAGCGCTGGAAGCCAAAGTGGTCGATCAAGGGTTGATTCTGACCGAAGCACAAGTCGCCGCCCTGGAAAAGGACGAAGGATTAAAATGTACGTAACTCTTCTCTGAAGTAATTATTTCCATACTGCTTCACCGCGGGACTGATGATTCTGAATTTGGCCAGTCTGATTTTGTTTTCTTGCTCGAGCATTGCAGGTATTCTGTCGCTTGCCAGGTTACTGCCTTTGAAAATTGGTTAATTTTTATACTGGTGTTGGGTGATGCGTTGATGTATATCTTTGATCCTACTCGAACAGACTTGGCTCTGGAATTCTACCGAAATCTGTATGGCCGCCATAGTGCCGACCTTCAATATCTGTTGAATTTTATGCGTGAGCCAAGTAAGTATCCGCACTTTGTGTTCATCGAAACAGTTCCCGGAGAAGAATGGGCCATTGGGAAAATGCAACATATGGCCCGTGCTTGCCATATCATTGGTACAGAGCGTTTTTCAACAGTGGAACAGGCTGAGTGGCATGTGTTTAAGCTTCGATGGCATGCACTTGGCGGGAATACATTAGAGGGTATTTGCTAGACCAAGCGGTCTTCTAGGTCGTTTGGGCGAGAAACCGCTGCAAAACGTTTTGTACAAGCCTGGAGATACTATTATTTATATCCCCGTAGGCAAGGGCTCCAACAAATGCTATTGAACCCGCGGAAAATACCCAGCCACCATTGTAAAACGGTCGCGTCAACACGATATTTGAGCGTATTCGATTACACAGAATGGCGTCTGTAGCGCCGTGTGGCGTTAGAACCTCTTCAATTGCGAGTTCATAAATGTTTGAGTGCTTCTCGCTGGTTGCCAGAATAATAGTGTCCTCCGGTGTACCCAGTTCATAATCAACAGCGTCAAGCTCCAGTCCCGCTGCTCCGCCGAGCATAAGGCCGAAGTCCCCTAAAATATCGGATCGGATACCTTCGAATGCCCACGCTGATGTTTTGGCTGTGGATGTTCGCCTGTAATAAGAGGAAATATCGAAGCCCTGTCCGATAAAACCCACACCAAGAAATTTCTGAGGGGGCTTACCGTTCGCTCTCCACAGGCCGCTGCGCTCTCCTGAAAAACTGGTGTAATAACAGCCTGGTCCGGCGTCCCAGGAGCGGACCCCCTCAGTGCGTCGCACTTCAATCACGCCCCGTTTTGTCGGATGAAAAGCAATCCGCCAGTAAAACCCATTACCGCCCAAATACAGCAATGAACCGCCTTTAGACACAAACTGCTCCAGGGCGTTATACATTGATGTGGATACGTACTCTGGATGAGAGCCCGAGAATAAAACATCGTAATTGGCGATCGCAGGAAGGCCTTCCCTATCTAGGTCTTCGTCCGTCAGTACGTCGACGGACATGTCAATAGCTTTGAGCCACTTAACAATCAGGAGATCAGCGGCGAAATTCCACAATCGGCCCCCGGGCTTGATATTGAAAGCCGGTCGTGAAGCAGACGAGTAGTACACACCGGAACCATCAATATGTGTGTCATAGGTTGACAGGCCAAACTGCTCATTTCGAATAAACATTAAGTCCGTACTATCCAAAATATTCAAACGTCCATGAAGGCGTTCATTGGCTGAGCTGAAGTAGCGCGATCGGTGGTTCTGATACGCAATATAGGTGGCAGTTGGCACTAGAAACGCGATTCTGCAGCTAGCTGTTGTGCTTGGACGCACAACAAAGGGGATGTAGAACTGTGTTTCGTCGCGAAAAAGTCTTGCTGCATATATGCCGGAAGGAAGGTTATGTGGCACAGTGTAGCAAAAGCTCGTTTCCCACTCGGCATCAATCATATCATCTGAATGAAAGTGGACAGCGGCATAACAACGCGGTTCAAACTTCCAACTAGGTGAATCCGGGTGCCAGGTCCGTCCCGGGACTCCTCTTGCAGGTTGGTTTATCAGTTTACCGTGCAGCGCCCGCATCGCCCGGTCGAAGACGATGTCACCTGAAATACCTATGCTAAAGTCCCAGGATGCGATGACATTATCCAGATGCAGTTCTGCAAAATCCAAAGCCGATATACGTCTGAGTTGATCAGGGGACATCGCACTATCGAACACAGTCGGGTACTCGATTAATCCGTTGAAGGATTGGCGCGAGCCGAGGTTGGTGGTTTCCGAGTGCGCCAATCCAGCTACAGTTACTGAAAGTTTAGTAGCGATGGCAAGATTATCGAATCGTAGCTGAATTTGCAGATGGTACTCAAAGGGAGGATTTGCGCCCTGAAAAATTCCCTTAAACCACAGGATCAGTTCGCCGGAGGCCAAGGAATATGAAATCCCACAGGCGAACCATTCTTTAGTAAGTTTGACGGGTAGAGGGACTAATCTAAGACCATCACGATGTTCAATGACTAATTCCAATTGGCTATTTGCAGCGACCTGCAGCGTTGTCGTTATCCCGCGGTCCAGACACAGCCGGGATAATGTTTGCGGGCAGGTATGCGCAAGCAGCGTAGGGCGAAAGAAGAAAAACCAAGTGAAGCCCCGGTGATAGTCTATGTCAAGAGGTGGAAAGACTGCCAGGGAGCCGCATAATGTTGTTTGTGTTCCTGCCGGCTGCTCGCCATTACATGCAGCGCTAATCGCCTCAAAATAGCTTGAATGGGGTTCATCCGGTAAAGCGGGGCCCCATAATCGACCGATCTGAACAGCATATCCCCGGGGATCATCACAGTGGACCTTAAACTGAATCTCATCGCTTGGTCTTGCGCTCCAGCGGTCAGCGTACCCCATTAAATCATAGGTCTTCATACGCGCATTTCATTCTAATAATTTTCGGCTGGCCGAAAAAAGTAGATTTACCACCAGCAAAGAAATCCTTAAGTTTCGTTCGTTGAACCTTTCCAGTTACTGAAGTTGGAACTGGTTGCGTGCCAACGACAACCATTCTGGGGCGATAGCGACTCGAGCAGGAAGACAGCATGGCTTCAATTTCAGAAATGGCCTCATCTTTATCAGAATGAACATACAAACCAATTTCTTCACCGCAATAATCATTGGGAAATCCGCACACGGCATAAGCGCCGATCCTGCTGAGCCCGATGAGCTCACGTTCGATGTGAAGCGGTGACATACATTCGCCGTTTCTTATAATTATCTCTTTAATTCTACCTGTGATAAAGAAGTACTTCCAGTCTTGATACTCGACGAAAAAGCCCAGATCCCCACTATGAAATACTCCCCCCTCGAACGCAGCGGAGCTCGACGCAGGATCGGACCAGTAGCCCTTCATGATATTGTGGCCCTGGATTACGATTTCGCCCTCTTGTTCGGCTTTCGCTGGACTCCCGTCTGGTAATATTACGTTTACATCTGTGCCATACAGTGGCGTACCGATACTTGGAACCTGCCAGTTATACATCAGATGCTGCCGCAGTGCCGGGTTTATGTTGTGAGGTATAGTGGTGGCAAAATTTGTGCACTCGCTGAGTCCATACCCTTGGTGAATTGCGATGCCGACATTCTCCTCGAATTCCTGCAACGTCCGTAAGGGAAGGGGAGCAGCGGCCGACACCACGTACTTTAAAGTCTCGGAAATCCTTGAGGATGGCTTTCGTTTTGCAAGCAAGTGAATGATATTGGGGACTAACGAGACAACATTGACCTTCATATCTTGTAAGCCAGCCCATAAGCCGGGGCCGATTGAGTCCGTAAATAGCACCACGTGGCTTCTGGCATACATTGAGGTAACCATCGAAAAGCCAAAAGCATTGCTGTGATACAAGGGGAGTACGCATCCATGTACATGGCCTGGTTCCAAATGATGTGATCTTTTCAGACCCTCAGCGTTACTAAGCAAATTATAATGGCTAAGTGTTACGCCTTTGGGAGCAGACGTAGTTCCGGAAGTAAAAATAATTACAGCAACATCATCAGGATTGACGGGGGGGGGCTCGCGTCGCTCGGAGGGAGGATTCTCATTGAGGGATGTAATGGTATGTTTGGGAATGCCTTCTACGTCCAACTGTTGAAGTAATGCGTCATCGGTTTGTGACGACAGCAGGGCCAGTTTGGGCGAAACCAGCTTTGCTATATGGCGGAGTACCGCGGGAGACTCGTTTGGCCCAACAGGTACAGTAATCGCACCTAGGCTCATTATGGCAAGATGTGTGAGGAAAACAAAAGGTGAGTTGGCGGAAATAACCAATACCCGATCACCATGGGACACGCCAAGCCTGGTACTTATATCGGCTGCGTATGCATTTACACGATGTATAAGTTGAGCATAATTCCAACTGCGTTTGGCGCTTCCCTCACTGTACCAGGTAAGCGAGGGCTGGTCGTGCAGTTGTTCTGCCTGTAATCCTAAGAGCATCTTTGGTATAGTGTCGACGTCTATAAGTCTTTCCATGTAACCTTTCTGGCCGTAGGACCAAGGGGTACCGGATTGCGAAACCAGCTCTACCATTTCAGTTCCTATGCAAACAGAGAATGATTAGCATACCATGATAAGCGATGATATTGGAATTATTGAGCATGTAGGCAAAAACTATTTTAATTCCAATATATTATCATGCAAGCGGTGTGAACGGGGGGTTGCCGCGCGAAATTATAAGGTTCATCTGGCATCCGGATTGACTGCATTGGTGCGCATTGATGAGCAAAGAAGTGCGAGAGGCATTGCCTGTGACGACCTGCTTATGAATGAAGCCAGTTTGCAGGGGGTTGGCACTCCTGTGGGCCATCAATCGTGGACATTCACTGGCGGCATAACAGTATCGGTAAGACCATGGATAGAAGGAACAGCTCAAGCCGATATTGGTGCTGTTTTCGGCGAGCGTCTGCATGAGCTCGGAAGAACCCTGGCGCGCATCCACAAGACAACGCTGCAAGCCATGCCGCCGAATGGTCGACAGTTCTTCTATATGCCAATCTATAACAGGTCAGCGTCGAGCTGGGAATTAATAGTGCAGGCGCCCGAAGTACTGAATGACCATCCCGAAGCACTGGAGATAGTCAATGTTGCCATTCAGATTGTTACTCTGCGTGCTAACTCAAACTTGCCTTTTTCCCCGGTAGGGCTCGCGCATGGAGATTTCTCGCCAAGTAATTTGATCGTGAACAAGGGGGAGATTTTTGTCATAGATTGGGAAAAGTCGTGTTTCGGACCCTTATACTCCGACATTGCACAGGCCATATATTATTTTCTAACCGCCTTTGGCAACTGTAATGATACTAATATCACGAGATTTCTCCTGGGGTACCGATCAGAACGTGAAATAGAAGATTACGGTGCATTGGAAGAGTGGCTCTACTTGCATCCTGTTCATATTTTCTTACACGATACCGCTCGTACAATATCGAAAAGGAAGCAAGGCCAGTTGGATCACTTTGCTTACTTTCTAATGGAATCTCTTCCTAGAATTAAAAAACACTTTGAATTATACAAATAATGATTAATAGTTCTTGTCCCAAATATACATGGCTTTATCAGTCAATGTATTATCTTCCATTTTCTGCAAAGTGGTTAATTTTTTACTAACACTGTTCTGGTCGTGAATTTCAGGATCGGTAAATATATTCTGATGGAATGCTTGCATTTGGGCCATGAGCTCCAGTTTCGTTAAAATTTCCTGGACATAAACGCAGTGCTCTGCGTTGGGTAGTGAAACGCTCGGCAAGACGTTCCTTATATTCAGCGCAGCTTCCAGAAAATTGCACACCTTGCCAATAGTGAATTTTTCCTCGGGCCAGTATTCCTTCTTAATGTGCACCGCCTCAATCAATTGCAGAGCCCCCCCCTGCGCCGTAATGTCGTAAATTTCCAGTGTATCGATATCCCAGGCGGGACTATCAAATATGAAACGAACAATTTCAGTGGCCTCGTTGCGTTCATTGCCAACGATCAGCTCTATACGTCGATCGCGTTGAGACCAAAGCAGGGAGCTACTGATAAAAATGTGCACCTTGTTGTCAAGAGTCAGTGATGCGTAGATGCTGTCTAATGGCGCCTCGCAAGGGTCTCCTGTGGAGAAATTGCTGGTTCCTGAGATGACGCCGTTAATGTGGTAGGGTGTTCCTGGTGCAACTTCGCATAAATATAAGAGCAGATCCACCGGGTGTGCCAATTCAACTGAAACAACGCCCTTGGTTGGGCGCGCATCCTTTATACGATATTTTCCCCACCAGCAACTGGCCCTAAGGATCTTTCGGTTATTATTGCGGAGGAAGCAAATGAGATGCTCGATTGCAGGGCTGTATCTCTCGACAAAATTGACAGTCAAAAGTTTTCCTTTGTAGGCATGTGCGACTGCTTGTGCTTCTTCCAGTGTGTGTGTCAGCGGCTTTTCACAAATAGCGATTTCGAGCTCGGGGTATTCCTGCGCAAGTTGAAGAAGCACTTCCGCATGTGACGGCTCTGGTACGGTGACAATCGCGGCATCCGGACGCAATCCAAGACGACGCGACTCCGATAAACTTTCGAAAACACCGAGATTCAACTGGTTCGCCAGCTGCTTTCTGCGCTCGGGGCAAGACTCGACAATACCAACAATCTTCAGTTCGGCGCCGGATTTCGCAAGCACCATGCACGCCCGCAGAAAGCGCAGCCCGGCCTGTCCGGCCCCAACCAGTAATATCTTACGGTCGCTCATTCAAGAAGTCCTGATTGCTTCAAGATACTTTGCGGAAGTGCCATTAACCATGGTGCGATTAATCATGGGATGGTCATCATCGCGGGGCCCCGAATCGCTGTCCGGATGGTAGGCTACTATCGTCATTGCGGATGTGGTGGTAACAAACCCGTGCAAAGCATTCGGCGGTATGACAAATAACATACCTGGACGCAAGGAGTAATTGCCTGAAGGTGTTCGGCACATGCCGTGGCCGTTAATCACTGCGCCAATGCGAACAGAAGGGTGTGTGTGAATGGTTTGAGTGACGCCTGCTGGAAAGTAAAGTGCATTCAGGCATGGCTCCCCCAGCCTGGAAGGCGGCAGGAGCAGTGTATCTGTGCAACCGTCTATATACTTTAAGCGACCCCATTTTTCGACCGGCCCACCAATTAAATGCAGTGGCGAGTTACCCTGGAGTTCAATCAGAAAGCCTGTTCCACCCTTCAATGTTGCACCTTGATCGAATGAAAAACAGGCATGTTCCGGCAGCGTGCATGTTACACCATTGTCAAACTGCACTTCGGTCTTGCCTGAAAGGACGAACCCAAATCTGCTTTTTGGCGGAAGATTATGGGTGGTGTGCTCATTCCAGTAGACTAGTTGCTCCGCTATGCAGAGCTTTTCCAGAGTTGAGTTTGAATCGTCTGGCGATAGTTCAATAAATTCCATATATGCTCCTAGTGCTCATTCCACTTAAATACGACCGCTCCGGTCAATTCGCGATTGCAAATTGATTCATAGACAGTTTGGAACTGATCAATGTCGGATGTTATGCCCAGAGCAGGCCCGATGTCCAGTTTTCCATTTGCAATCATCTCTATGACTATCCGGGCGTCCCGATACAGGCTAACGCGGCGCTCCAGATAATTAGGCTCAGTCCGTGTCGGTTGATGAGCGCCGATTATGGTTATTGCTTTGCGTTGAATGAGATTATAGAAATTGACATCGGGCAAGGCCCCTCTTGTGCATCCTAACAGCACCAACGTTGCCCCTTGGGGGCATTTTTCGATGGTATCAATGAGGCTCTCGACTCTGCCCGTGCATTCAATGACAATATGGCAGCCAAAGTTGCTTTGCGGGTTATAATCCGTGGGCATGGTTTTATGGACATGGTCGAAACCAGACTGTGTGGCGGCTTCCCGGAGTCTTGCGTCGCCGGCCACACCTGTTACCGAAGTAGCGCCAGCCCGCATTGCCAGCTGACCGGCAATGAGGCCAATGGGGCCTAGTCCAACAATAGTGACATGGTCCCCGAAATCAATCTTGGCGATTCGTATGCCATAGAGCGAGACCGTTGCAATCATGAATGCTGCTATTTGCGAAAGCTCGTTTTCCGTGGTTGTAGATGACGGTAGCTTCCAGCCCAGTTGGCTGTGTGGCATCTTATCGAACACATTACCCAGGTGTTGCCCGTTAAGTTCCGGCACACAAACAATGGAGTGACTTTGATGAGGAGTCATTGTCGCGATCATATCGCCTGGTTGAATATGCTTTACGCTGCTACCAATTTCGATAACCCTTCCGACGTTGGAATAACCTGGAGCAAATGGGAATCCCACTTCATGGGGGTCTGTGTTGGGTTCCGCAAGCAGGAACGCCCGCTCCGTTCCGGGGCTTATGACGCTGAATTCAGTTCTCAGTAGTACGTCATTTTCTCCAAGAGGAGAAAGAGAAAATTCTTCAATGACGGGTTGACGCTTGGCTTTAAAAATGAGGCGGGAAGCAGGAGTGCCTTGCGGATGCAACATTCTGGTCATTAGATCAAATTCATTATAATGGATTTTTCAAATTGTAACCTAACAGGTTGGTGAAAAACCATACGGTAGCTACTAATTTGTTAGGAGGAAGGCTTTATTTAGTGAAAAGACCGCACTTCTTCTACTGCATATAGATTCAATTAGCGCCGAAAAAGAGTTTTTCACCAACCTGCTAGATGTTTAGTCCCACGATGTGCTGGTGTAAAGTATAGCCAGCTACAACGGGAGGAACTATGGGACAAGTTTTACACGGATGCGCCCGCACGACAGAGGCGGTGCGTCGAGCGATACAACATAGTCAAGAGAGCCTGAACAAACTGGCGGCTCGACACGGGATCAACCCGAAAACGGTTGCCAAGTGGCGCAAGCGGCAAACGGTTCAAGATGCCCCTATGGGTCCCAAAGAGGTTCGCTCAACAGTTCTGACAAAAGAGGAGGAAGCCGCCTGCGTCGCCTTTCGGCAGCATACTCTCCTGTCTTTAGACGACTGCCTTTACAGTTTGCAAGCCAGCATTCCTCATCTGACACGGTCATCTCTACATCGTTGTTACCAGCGGCATGGGATAAGTCGCCTACCGGATACGAAAGACGCCACAGATAAAAAGAAATTCAAAGACTATCCGATCGGCTACTTTCATATCGATATCGCCGAAGTGCGCACTGAGGAGGGCAAGCTCTACATGTTTGTTGCCATTGATCGTACGTCCAAGTTTGTCTTCGTACAACTTCACGAGACGGCAACCCGTCAAATTGCGGGAAACTTTCTGCAAGAGCTTATCATCGCCGTTCCTTACAAAATCCACACCATTCTCACCGACAACGGAACGCACTTCACCACACCGGGCAATCGGCATTCCACCGCAAAAGATCTCAAAGAGGCTTTGGAGGCCGGGCATATCTTCCGCGCACATGCCTTTGAACTGGCTTGCGCTAAGAACGATATTGATCACCGGCTGACCAAACCTAAGCATCCATGGACAAACGGCCAAGTCGAACGCATGAATCGAACGCTCAAAGAGGCGACTGTAAAACAGTATCACTACGGCTCACATGATCAACTCAAGCAACATCTGCACGCGTTCGTTATGGTTTACAACTTCGCCAAGCGGCTCAAAATGCTCAAAGGGCTGACACCCTACGAATACATCTGTCAGATCTGGACAAAAGATCCTGATCGCTTCAGAATCGACCCCATCCAGCACATCGTGGGACTAAACATCTCTAGTGGTATATATTATATAAAGAATGTACAGAATTGCGGCCCAACTGTACAAGCTATGGTCGGTGCGGGCATCGGGAGTTGGATAATTCCAAGCCAAGCTGGGTAAGCATGGCGAAAAGGGATTCGACATCCAACTGCACTCAGCTGACTGGCGTTACAGATTTTTTAATCTGAGTACCTTATTAGTGTGGGTTGTTATGAGCTTCCGGTGCCGTTTCCCGGATCGGCCATTATCGAAAGCACAGTATTCTTGCTTTGCTTTTTCCATGCAGGGTAACCGTTCAGTTTATCGTTTGCAGTGCGGCATTACCTTGTGCGAATTGTTTTTGTGAAAAAATTAAATTGAACAGGTGCTCACTGATGGCTCCGCATGCCATGTTTAGCCATTCCCGCTCGCTGCAAGGAAACGTTTCGTTTAGAGAGAACACGGATCTTCGTTGGACTTAGGTAAACCTGAGTTCGTATCAATACTGCACAATCACCGTTTTAACTCGGCGGAGCAACTGGCAGCATATTTGGGTGTGGTGCCGATCGAACGGCAGTCGGGTTCGTCCGTATTGGCCAGACCCCGATTGTCCAAGGCAGGCCCGGCTTATGTGGGAACCAAACTTTACATGGCAGCGATTGTCGGCATTCAATACAACCCACAGCTCAAAGCCCTTTATCAACGCCTGCAGGCGCGTGGTAAATGCAAAATGTCAGCATTGGGGGCCGTCATGCGCAAATTGGTGCATTTGTGCTTCGATGTGGTTAAAAACCGTTTGCCCTATCAGGCCGATTTCCAACAAAAAATGACTATTAGGGCTTGACTCGAAAGGCGGTATCTACCGCGACTGATGCCCAGTAACTTTGCCTGCCGACCAATCGACCATTTAGATTCACGGTCTATCATCGTTTTGGGCTCAGCAATCCCGCCTTGGTGAGCGCGCCTTATAAAAAATCGTTTTCCAGTGTCAACTGGCCGATTTTGGCGTGCAGGGCTTGCAGATCGACCAGCGGCGACGCGGACTCCGCCGGCTTGCCAAACACCTTGGCAGCCCGCTCGGTCAGTTGCTTCTTCCAATCGACGATTTGGTTCTGATGAACTTCGAGTTCCTGGGTCAACTGCGCCAGGGTTTTATCACCGGCTGAGGCCGCCAACGCTACTTTGGCCTTGAAGGCCGGTGAATGTTTTCTTCTCGGTTTTTTGGACATTTTCTGCTCCAGTTCTCTGTCCTCGCGGACTTTCAAAAGTAGCGGGTCTTTCACTTGACGGCCTGTTCAATTTTTCGGCACCATCACTTATACTATGCCGAACATATAGACTTGGTAGAGTTCCGGTGTTAATTCTAAGCCGGTCGAATCGAAATTACCCACGTCCTGACAGCGAGCAGATATGACTGAGTTACACGTTCAACATAAAGAGATATGCGACAAACTACGCGTATATCTCGAGAAATTTGTTGGTGATCCTGAGTGTCTGAACTGGCCAATCGATTCACCATTGAAGGAAAATTTGGATTCCATGGGGCTATTCATGTTTCTCGTGGGGCTGGAGGAAGAGTTTGCAGTGAGCATATCGGATGAGCGCTTCAATCTCTATGAAATGGGCACATTGGATGGAATTGCTCGAGTGCTGTTATCCGTGCAATAGGTTAACTGATGCGTCAACACTTTTCCGGACATATGGTTAAGCGGCTTTATGCCGCAATTCGTAGTCCACGGGCGTTGTTGAATAAATCGAAATTTGGCCGAAGCACATCATTTCTAGCTTTTGCACTAGATTTTGATAGACACAGGCATACCCAGGCCTGTCATTCTGTTGAGAGCAGACGCACTGCACCATGCTTCAGTTTTTTGTTGAGGCAACGCACGTGCTTTCATGGTGTTGCCAAAAATGCGCTTATAACGCTGCATGGCAAGCTCAACATAGTTTCGAAAGTTGTAACCCGTTTTTCGTTGCCACGCTATGCGACCTTGTTCAGCAAGGGTTTGAATATGCTGGTCTCGCTGCGTGTCACCAGCGTCTGAACAAACTGCGTTCCTGGGCGGCGGAACCACTACATGTACATGCGACTGTTTAGCTAAAACCGCCTTATAAACTGGCTCTCCATCGTAGGCGCCATCGCCCATGAAAATATCGAAAGGCGTGTCAATTTGGTCGAGCAAATCGGGAACTGCAGTCGGGTCGCCCACTTCTGGCGTAGTGAGTTCACAGGCCAGAACGTTATGATTTTCAACAATCACAAGATGCAGTCTACGCCAGGTGCGCCGAGCAGGAACATTATGTTTTTCCTGGTGCCATTCGTCTTTGCCATAGACTTTGAGTCCGGTGGAGTCAACGATCACAATACTGCCTGCTTCCTTCGCCTTGCTCAGGATATGCCTGGGAAAGACAATGCTGCGCTTGGCAATGCTACTGAAGTCAGGAATAGTGATACCTGCGTTCATAACACGAGCCGGCGAATTCATGAAACCTTCGGTTTGACGTAGCGGCAAATGAAAAACCTGGCGAATAAACCCGGCGGTTTCTATCGCGATGTCAGAATATTCACGTGGCCGCCCGCGAGCACCAGTCTTGATTGGGCGCCACCCCGCTATCGCTTCTTCAGTAAACCAGATCGTAAAATCACCACGTCGCCGTAACCCATTATTGTAGTCATGCCAGTTCGTCACTTGATAACGAGATTTTTTGATTTTATGGCGGCGGCTCTCGTTATGTTTATACGGCATGCGGTGAAATCGATTGAAGTAATGGATCCAAGATAATGTCATATAAACGACTTGAATGCTGAAAACCTGATTTATTCAACAACGCCTATAAGAGACATTCCTGTGAGTGTTGTTATGTCAAACGTTTGACTGTTCATTAAGCTTTCATTAGAAAGGGATCGTGACAGTTGCCCGAGCCATGCGTGGTTCAACTGGGTGTTTCAGAATACCAGTCTGCGGCGAAGCACCAGCAGAATAGGCATATTGATAAGCGTAGGCAATATCGTTGGCGGTCGAATCGAAAATATTGAAAATATCGACTTCCAGTTTATATCTCTTTTGCTGGTAGCCCGCCCCTAAATTGACGATGCTGGTCGAGCCAGACCAGAATGCACCGGAAGGGTCCAGCGGCATGTCATCAAAGTGGCGCAACCGTACCGTGCCGAACAGGCCGTTAGGGGCAACCACTGTAGCGCCCGTTGAGATAACTGTGCCGACGGAGTTTGGGATATAGTTGTTGGTTTCACCCTCTGGCATCGCCACATACCGTGCCGAACTAAAGGCAAAGTCAGCATCCAGCGTCAGCCAATCGGTCGGCTTATAGTAATTGGTCCACTCAACGCCGTAACGATGGGATTTCCCTTTGACTTCAGTGGTACCAGCATCACCCGTAAACACCAGTTCCTGATCGCTCTCCAGCCACCAGAATGCCAGAGTGCTGTTCAAGCCTTTGATAAAGTTGCTGCGAATGCCTGTTTCAGCGCCGCGTGACTGGGCCATAGGCGAGATTCTGGCGGCACTGCTGTCTAGTGCGGTACCGGTATTGGGATCGAATTGCAGCGTCGTGCCACGCGCATCGTTGGAATGATAGCCGAAACCGCCATTGATAAAGTATTCAGTCTTGTACCAAGGGCCGATGACCAGGCTTAGCTTTGGGCTGACTAGCGCTTGCCCTCGACTGCCTGAATTTGCCGCATTCACAGCAGGGTCATGCGTAGCCGTGTCGAGCACCGTGACATCGTCATGGATAAAGTCCCCTCTTAAACCAGCAATGGTACGCACTTTTTCGTGCCAATAGGTCTGGTTCTTGAGATAAATTCCGGCAGTGGTCTCGCTGACATTGCTGCGACTGACCGTACTGAGATAGTGCCGACCGACAGTATGATCCAAGCCCAAGCCCATGATTTCATCATGGCGAAGCTGGAACCCCGCGGTGTTGTCCATGTCAAAACCGAACAGCTGGCTGTAGCGGGTATGTTCGATATTGCCACCTGTCTGTACCCGATGTTCAAACTGGTGTATCTGATCACCGTTGACCGGGTTGTCTAAATAGCCAGTGAGATTGGAGAATAAATCCACATCGTAGTACAGCACATAGATATTGGCGTCATTTTTCCAGTTATCGCTTTTGTTCCAGAGATTGGTTGAAAAACTGTAGCGGTTGGTTTTGCCACCATCCGTGGGATCCATGGTGCCGTAAAGGTCGAGCGTGCCGTTATCAATTAAGGCTTGAGGGATTTGGTTGGTTGCCGTCCAGCTGTTGGTATAACCCTTACCGTTAACCGATAACCCCCAGTCGCCTTTATCAAGCGTGTAACGCAGCATGCCGTTAAATTTTTTTGTATCCTCCGGTTGCTGCCAGACGCCGTTATAGAAATTGAACTCGCCAGCATAAAGTAAATCGCCGCTGCCAACTTTGTTGGAATTAGCTACTAAAGCACGGTAATAACCGAACTCGCCGCCGGTAAACTTCAACAAGCCTGTAGGCAATTGGTCCATCGAGAACATTTTCGAATAACCGGCTGAGGAAAAATCTCCGATTTCCGCATAATACGGGCCTTTGCCGTAATCAATCTTCTTTACCAATTCCGGGATGACGCTATTGATGTCCATATAACCTTGCCCATGGGCATGGGTAGGCATGTTCATGGGAATGCCGTCGACGTAGGTCGTAAAATCCGTGCCGTGATCGAGATTGAAGCCGCGCAGGAAATACTGATTGGCTTTGCCGGAACCGCTGTGCTGGTTGGCTAACGCCCCTGGCACTACTTCCATGAGTTCGCCGTTACGGGACATCGGGCGGTATTCGAGTTGTGCCTGGCGGACTTCGCCCTGTGACGCTGAACCAGTCGTGCCAATAAGATCATTTTCTCGCCCGGCTTCGACGACCATTTCCTCTAGTTCCACAGGTTGAGAATCGGCATTAACCATGGCACAGCTCAGATCCAACAGCCCACCTATAGCCAGGCAGATTTTAGAGTTTTGTTTTTTAATACGCATGGCAACTCATGTCCTGACTTTCAATCTGGACATGATAACCATCCTATCGGGAAGGCTTTTGGGTGTTTCCTGCGATGTAACCGGGCAGTAATACCTGTAGGTAATAAGCTGCCGAAGATAAGTTCTTGCATGTGTCCCCTGCGCCGCCCGCGCATAAAGGTTGTAGTACACAACAGAGGACTAAGGAAAATGAGAGAGGGCGCAAATGCGAAGCTGCACTGTCATTTTCGCTGACAGCCCTCCGCTGCATCGAATCAAACTTTCAGGCCGGTCTCCGGGCTTATAAGTGGCGGAAGCCTGAATCGTCACCTTCCCATGCATAGCACAGTGGCATTTTTAACGATTCTTTTACTTATCTACCGTTGCGGGGGCAGCGTCGGCTTTGGTGTGACCTGACCGACTTCCTGTTTAATCATCAGGTAAAAAACCTGACAGAACCTGAAAACAGGCGGCAATTATAAGGGGTAACCAAGATAAAGCAAATTTCCGGCGTAGTGCTTGATGTCAAAAGCAATGACAATTCTCGGCAACTTATCCATGTCATAGTGTTGTCCATGTAACTCCTCAGTAGTCACAGGTTGCCACTGTACGAATCAGAGCAGATAACTGTGGAGTTTTTTGATCATCCAGTGGCAGTAGCACAATTTAACGTAAAGTTATTAATTTCCAATGGCTGCTTTTATTGGAATAGTCTGTTTTTTCTTATTGGCAATTAATGTGGGTCCTGAGCGATATTTGCAGGCTGTTGGCAAATAATGTAAGCTCATTGGCAATTAATTCGGGCCGGAAATCGCGATGTTTACAGGTCCTGCGATTTATGTTTTCAGGCCGCTACAGTTACCGGCACTCTATCAAATCTTTCTGAAAAGTTGGAAATTAAATGTATAAAATCACCTAGTCTAATCATTATTGGAACAGTAATTAAGTTCCGAAACCAATTGGGCTTTATTTGGTCGTATCTGAAACCTGGAATGTAGATTAAAATGAAAGAGCGAGGAGGATGCTCAATGGGATAAAAAATATGTGTTAATATTTGTATTCTTCCGTCCATGTATGCAACAAAGCCATTGAATAGTATCGGCGCAAATTTTAAAATTAGTTTTGTGAAATTACTTAAATCCCTCAATTTTATATTGATTGAATATTGCTGGCAATGGATTATCGGATGAAAATATTCTTGGATATTGATGGTGTAATACTTGACTTGGAATCTTCTTTTTATAGCTTCGTTGAAATTAATCTTAAGAAAAAAATCAATAAAGGCACAGAGGATGAATGGTCATGGGTCTGGAATAATTTCTTAATGAGCAATTTCTGTGAACAATTAGAACCGCTAATTGATGTTTCTCTTATTAGGCACCTTGGAATAAGCCATGAAATAATTCTTATAACTGGTTTTCCATCCGAATTTTGCCAGAAAAGAATCAGAAATTTAAAGCAAATAGGACTCTACTATAATGATATTCATTTTGTTGATAGTGCATGGATATTTTCAAAATGCAATCTTATAGAAAAATTAATCAATTACAGCGAGATATTCATTTTCGTCGATGATAACTTCCAGATTTGCAATTATATAAATGATAATATATATGGTGGCATTATATATCAAGTTAACGACAAAACAACATGCGAGAACATATCTGGAGTGATATCGGCTTCTGCACAGAGGATATTTGCGGAGTTAATCCCACTTGAACTTGACAGACATAGAAACTAATCTGACATGCTCAAACCGGAAGTTTGAACTATCTCGCTTGGCGAATGAAGAATTTGCAAGTGCTCGTATGGATATTGAGGCTGAGATAAAAAATCATCTGTACTTAGTCGGCGCTGAATAAATCACATTATAATAAAATCTCCAATTCTGACAGGCACCTCGAAACCCCTTTGCTGCTCTGCTGGATAGGGGTGACAAATATTTGGTGGAAAAATATACGCTGAATTACGCGACTGCCCTCTCTGTGCTGAAATACACCCTGAATAATAAGCCTAGTGGAGGAAGCAAGCAATCATCCAAAACGAATGCTGCGATGAATGCGGTACAGGCTTATTTATCGGATTGAGATAACCATGGTCCGAACAGACGTCCTGTTTAGGGGCTGTATCAGGCGATGCATCAATGTTAGCAATTGAAATGCGCCTTGATCTTTGCTCTCAAAGCTTCCATGACCGAGGTCAAGCAATCGTCAGTCCAGACAATGTCGACAGGCTGCTACTTGACCAACCTTTGCCAGGAATAAAGATGACCGACCGTGGATAAAAAAAGAAGCGCAGAGGCGGGTCGATAAAAATTGACGGTCGGCGCCGGAATGTTTATCTGGATGACACTAGATAGTCGTCCCTGAAAAGCTAAGAAAACGACATTTTCCGACAGAATCGTGCTCAGAGTTTAAGTTAGAAAATTTGTCGTGTACAGAGTGGTTTATTTTGATTTTAAATTAAGTGATTTTTTATGTCCTCAAAAATAGGATTAGGCTATGCAATTGGTCATCACGGAGAAATACTTCAGGGAATGATTGATCTGCCTTTTGTTGGGCAGAAACACTTTTTGGTTTCTCTTATAAGCCCAGACATTAAATCTCGAGCTAAATTTACATTGTCCAAGACTAATGCTCTAAAAGTTCAACCAGAATGGAAAACAAAATCTCTCCGGGCTGCTGGTTTAACGATGACTTATGCGGGATATTCTAATCAAGAGGGATTGTTAGAGATTGAATCAAATTCAATTCCGTGTTTAGGATTTGGCACATCCACCAGCGATGTTGTGGCAACAATCAGAGCAGTTGCTCAAACTTTGGATTGCAGGCTGAGTGCCGAGGAAATCTCCCGAATAGCAGTGCAGGCAGAATTTGCTTGCGACCCTTGCATGTATGATAATCAAGTGGTTGTATTTTTACAACGAGATGGCTTGGTTAAGGAGTTTTTTGCTAACAATTTGCCTGCGACGGCTGTTCTTGGTTTTGATACATGCCCGTTTGGTAATGGCGTCTCAACATTGGATTTGCCTTATCCAGATTATGGGAAAATTGAAATTAGAGCATTTAAACAACTAATTAAGCAATTAAGAATAGCTATTGATTCTCAATCTGTGCCTCTTCTGGGCAAGATATGTACAGAAAGTGCAGTAATCAACCAACAATTTCTTCCTAAATCACATTTTTCAGAATTATTAGAAATTCAAAAACAAGTTGGAGCCTATGGCCTGCAGATTGCGCACAGTGGTAGCATTGCTGGATTTATTTTTGATGTTAAAAACAATCAATTTGCTTGCCAGAAAACAAAGGCCATCACATTGTTAAAAGAAATTGGAATTAATACTACATGGCAATTTTCCACCTCTCGCAATGCTTTATAAAATAAAGATCCGCATTAAAAATTACAGAAAGGGGCTGCCGAAGCGATGCGAACGATATCAGCCGCCAGACGCAGCACTGTGAAAACCAGAACACAGGCAATTAATCAATTACGGGCACTGCTGATCAGCGCTCCTGATGACATAAGAGCCAAGCTCTGGAAATCCAAACCCGAGCACTGCGTAAAAGCGTGCGCACAGATCCTAAGTTTAGGCGATACAGTGGCGCTTCAAACATTAGCGACAACTCTTCGGCTACTGGTTAAGTGCTGGTTGTCTTTAACCGCAGAGCTGCGCGAGCTTGATGCTACACTGGAAAGTTTAACCAAGCAGGCGGCTAAACGATTGCGCAGCCAGTTTGGCGTAGGCCTGCAAACGGCGGCTACCCTTCTTGCGGTGGCGGGTGATAACCCTGACCGCTTGCGTAGCGAGGCGGCCCTGGCCGCTTTATGTGGCACTAATCCGCTGCCTGCGTCATCAGGAAAAACAATCCACCACCGCCTCAACCGCAACGGTGATCGAACCGCTAACAATGCGTTATGGACGATTGCCTTAGTCAGAATGCGAAGTGAGCCGCGAACCCGCGCTTATGTGGCTCGCCGAACCGCCGAAGGTAAATCAACCAAAGAAATTCAGCGTTGCTTAAAGCGCTACATTGTTCGAGAGCTTTATCCGCTTATCCTGGCTGATCTGAAAGAGGCCGCTTTTATGGCTTGACATAGGAGCGTCAATTCGCCGACTGAACGGTTTTTTCGCAGTTTGAAGCATGAACAGCTCAACTACGAAACATTCAAAACCCAAGCAGCGGCAAAACTGAGCGTGATCGATTATTTGGCTTTTTATAATGGCCGCCGATCTCACTCAACATTGAACTACCAATCCCCTATCGAATTCGAACGGGATTTTGTTAGAAACACTGCCTAAGCAGGTGTCCGGTTTTGGTTGACCATTACAAACATACATGAAAAGTAATCAACAGCACACCCATATGCCATCTGGCAAAGAGAGTGAAAGCCCTGTTTCAGACTCCGATTTGTCATGTATAAGAGGATGCTTTCCCAGTCTTAAAAAAGTGGTCTACCTTGATGCTGCGAGAAAAGCTCCTCTCTCGAGTGAAGCTGCCCACGCGATGAGTGCGTATATCGAACAGGCGCTGAATTGTCGTGATACGAAATCGCTTCATATGCAGCAGACAAAATATGCCAGAGACGTTTTGGCCGCCTACCTGAATGTTGATACTAATAAATTGCGCTTTGCGTCGAGTACCAGCGATGCAGTTGTGCTGGCTTTATCTTCCAGGGGAGATTCGGCCCGAGGTCGGATAGGCGTTATTGAAGGTTCACATCCCTCGGTGTTAGCGGTAGTGCGGCAGATTGCCGGCCTGTCTGAGGTGGTTGAAATACGGGTACCTGAAAAAGCAATGGAGTCTGACCATTTTGAAAAGCAACTGGCTGGCGTTTCGGTTTTATGTGCTCCCCGCATATCGAGCAATGGTAAACAGTATGATGTATCCTATCTTGCATCAGTACTGGCCGGCAGTGGAATTGCCCTCATTCTGGATGAGGCCCAGTCTGCTGGTATTTACGAGTTGGCAGAAACCCATTGCCCCACCGCTCATTGTTTTACACTGCAGAAGGGCTTTCTATGTCCGCCGGGAATTGGGGCTGTATGCTTTTCGAAAGCGTGGGATACAGAACAGGGCAGTATTTGTGAGTTTGGCGATAGAAACCAACATGTGCTAAGTGCATTACCTGTCAGCATTCGAATTCTGGACTCCATCTCAAGAACAAAATTACATGCACATATAAGGTGGCTTTCCCAGCGCTTTACTGCACTAGTAAAGCCCCCAAATCTTCTCTTGCATAAGGGAATGCACGCACCGCATATACATCTGCTCGATTTGCCGGGGCGTGTTTGGCAAAACTATTTTTTTTCTCAGGGAATTATTGTGGGTGAATACGGTGGAATACTGAGGGTATCGTTTGGCTGCTATACCTCTGAGAATGACCTGCTTCTCTTTGCAGATCGCCTTGACAGGGGAATACGCGATGGATTGCCAACCCACTAAAAAACAGTATGAACTGAAGCTGGAAGCACTGTCACTGGCTGACGTTCTTACTGTCAATCGATATAAAAGAGATATCTATCCTCAGGATATCAACTATTTAAATGGTATGCATATTCTGCGGAACGCATTAAGCAGCGAAGCACTGTTAAAGCGCTTTCTGTGGAATCATTGCCTGTTGCTTGTGCGTCCTGATGCCTTTTTCGTAGGGTATCCACACCATATAGTTGAGGAATTGTATTCGCGCCACATGAGTATCGTTGGATGCGAAACGGTATTGCTAACCCGCTCTCAGGCGGAAGCATTATGGCTTTATCAAAGCAATGTGATGACCGAGGAGCGAAAAGACTTACTAGGGGAACTGCTAAGTTCGGCTCCTTCCGTACTTTTACTGATTCATGACGATAACCCCCGCATATCGGCTCCTGCCACTGCGCATCTCACATACTTGAAAGGGCCATCAATTGCCAGGAAGCGAAAACCCTGGCATCTCCGCTCCATTGTTGCCCCTGCTACGGCCAGCATTTTGTCATACCTGCATGCTTCGGATGACCCTGCCGACATGGTCCGGGAAATGTGCTTGCTGCTGGGTGCGGATACTATGTTGAATTTGCTTGGTCAAACTGGGTCAACTCAGCCCAAACAGGGGCTTTGTTATAGTGATACCGAAAAGCGGACCAAAGATTTACTGCTCAAGCACGCGGATTTCTGCCGCAGGGATGTTGAAGCCGGTAAGTTTGGGGCGTCCGCAATAAGCTGGCCGGCCTTCATGGAGCGCGCAAGGTGTTGCATTGACTATGTGAGCGGAGAAGCCTATGACCCATACCAGGCGATCATACCCGATGGTAAAGATCTTGCTATGACACTGGACAGTTATCTAAAGAACAATCAGGTGCGCAATGATGATCCATAGTAGTAATCGGCCGGTTATTGGGGTCTTATGCTCAAGCCGGTTAATCAATGATGGCTGTTTCAATATAGTTCTAGATAAATATCTTGATGCGCTAAACCGCATTTCAGGATGCGACTCATTATTAATCCCAACCACCTCTGAGATGGTGGTCATACCGAGCCTGATAACAAGGGTGGATGGCATTCTCCTGCCAGGCGCAAGAACGATGGTGCATCCCTCGGCCTATGGTGAAGAAGAGGCCTACGAACAGCATGAGTTTGATTCGCGGAGGGATGAAGTAGCATTTGCCCTTGTTCGATATGCCGTTAAGACTAAAATGCCTTTATTTGGTATCTGTAGGGGAATGCAGGAAATAGTCTGTGCATTAGGTGGAAGCCTTCACCAGGATTTGGATTGCTTGCAACGCCCAATACTCAATCATCATACGCCAACGGTATCTACTTACGAAGAAAAATATCTTCCAGTGCACGCAATTCATATTAGCGACGGCGGGATGCTGGATGATATTGCGAAAAACGCAGGGCTTGAAAGGCAAGTTAATGTGAACTCTCTGCATAATCAGTGTGTGCACATAATCCCCAAGTGCTTGCGTGTCGAAGCCTGGAGCGAAGACGGAGTAACAGAAGCGGTTTGCAGTGTTAACTCATCGCATTGGTTAATTGGCGTGCAATGGCATCCAGAGTGGCATGAAGATCTTATGCCAATCAATGCACAGCTCTTTAAAAGCTTTGGCATGGCTTGCAGAGAATTTGCCGGCCGCTCAATTAATCAAAGTTCTTCCATTCGAATATTTCAAAATCAGTGGTAGGGCGGATGGCCTGCCCGTAAGCTTTCCTTCTATACTCAAATTCCAGTTTTGAATACAGGTCACTATGCCCCTCCTGCTCAGCATCAAGCCTGCGTAAGGCATCCTCTCCAGAGGGGAACAGTGGCAACTCTTCCAAAACAGGGGATGTGTACTCGAATATTCTATCTACAAAATCAAGGGTGCGTTGCACAAAAGTCTGGTAAGACCGGGGCGACGCGTCTATATCTTGAAGGAGATATAAACTTTGAAACTCTTGCACGAGTTCTTTGGGAAGATACTGCTTTACATAATATGTAATCCACTTTCTTCGAAAGTTCGCGAGGCCTAGGGCCCGCATAAAACCGGACGTTTGCGCAATCAGATTCTCCCTGGATAAATCCACTGCCCGTAGCCAATCACTAAAAGACACAGCACCGGCAATATCGAGAAGAACAGAAAAATCGGAGGCAACCCATCTGTAGCCAAGGTACTTGTACTGCTCTTTGGGGAGTGCTGCCAGGAGTAAGTCGTAGGCGGAGTGTCCTGCGAGACAAATTGAGGCCTGTAATCTGTGAATAAAACTTTCGTCTCGTTCGCTTACGCGTTTTGTAAGCAGTATAAGATTCTTTGTGGCATAATCATAGATATCCTGAATGCTACCAAACAGTTGCTCAACTTCTGCAAAGGTTCTGAACTCAATATCTATTTTCGTGGCACAATCAGGAATCGCAGTGTGAATAAGCCTTACAGGGCTTGAATTGCCATCTGCTGCACGAACTATGTCGCGGCTATCGGTGAGCACCCGGTGATGCTTCTTTATGGAAATGGTGCGAGCTTCACGTAATTGCTTTGTAATGACATATACGTCAAGATCTGAACAGGGGTTACCTTGGCCTTCAATCAAAGTGCCTGCACAAAAGAGGATATCGCCTTCTTCAATATAGGCTTGTTCGAGAATCTCCGTTACCGGTAAACTTAATCTCGCTGCGGGTAGAACGAGTTTACCTTGGCGAACCTGCCCTTTTAGAATGTTATTCTCAACTATAGTTGAGTGTTCATAAGTTGATGAAGGGTGGATTTTGTTATTCGTTGCCATAAGATAATTTGATACTGTATGAACCCCATTGACGATCTGAACGTTGTATTAACGCCTAATTCAATTAAACAGCGATACTTTTCCAAAGACAAGAACTATTTGAGAGCCTTATCACTTTTGTCTCGAATGTTCGGATCTGATGCAGAAAAAATTTCCTACTTATGGAATACGGCCGCGCTGATTATTCGTCCGGATGCAATCGCCGGACATATGGCGGGCAACGTGTTTCCACTGCTTAGGGAGCATGGCTTTTTTCCGTGTGCGGTTAGAACTGTAAAAGTATCGGAGGATCAGGTTGAAGCGTTATGGAAGTATCAATGGAATGTTGCAACCAAGGAGCGCCAGAACCTGCTCAAGCGCATTATGGATGCGGGTGAAGCGCTTTACCTCCTGTTTAGAGATACAACGGTAAGATACTCGGCACCAGCCACTGTTCATCTTACCTACCTCAAAGGTACAGCCAGAATCGATCGAAGAAAACCCGGAGATCTGCGTACCGTTGCAGGCCCGGCTATTGCCAATGTTTTTTCCTATCTGCACATTGCAGATGATCCCGCGGATCTGTTGAGAGAGCAGGCTTTGTTGTTTTCAGATGAGCAGATGGCTGACCTTCTACGCGAATCCAGCTTATGTGTCGACAAACAGGAGCTTGCCTGCCAGTCTCTGAAGGTAATTGAAAGCCTGGTGCCCGAGGGGGCTTTTTCGCTCGATTCGTTAAATACGGCCTCGTTGCCCGAGGATAACTATGCAGGTATTCGCGAAATATGGCGCAATATCATCCGGGATGGTTTGACATGTGTTAATTTTGTCAGTGGTCATGCTTATATTGGAAAAGATGCCATCATACCCGATGACCCGGAATGTTCGCTTCCTCTCGACGCACATTTATTAAGTGAAAAGCTGGAGCCCCTTTAGCAAGCCGTTACACGGATTATTGTTGGGAACAAAGGGCTCTGAATGGAGCATTGCATATTGTGGAGCTGAAGTGGCTGTGCCATGCTTGATGCAAAGCAGGTATAATTGCCTACCATACAATCGGTTTCAATCGGTTTTAATAAGAGAAATATCGAAATAAGCAATTGAGCATGGCTAATATTTCAAACGATAACGATAACGCTATTTCTGACTGGTTGTCCTGCTTTAAAGAAAAACGCGTGATCTACTATCACGATGAATACTTTATGAGGGGCTGGAGCCACTTTCTTTCCGCGTTTGGTTTAGAACAGCTGCTAAGAGATTATCTTTGGAACTTGGGATTGCTGCTTGCCAAGCCCGAAGCTGTTGAAAGCGGGAAAGGGATTGTTATCAGGGACTTCCTGCATAATGCCGGTTATCAAACATTAGCCATTGAACGTCTCAATATCGATGCTGAAAAGACGCATCACTTATGGCGCTACGCCAAAGGGCGTTATACAGACGAACGTTTTCAGTTGTTGGTTGAGCTTATGGGGGCAGGTCCTTCAGTCTTGTTTGTCGTTAAGCATTCGCAGATTGACGAGCGGCTGCCACTATCGATTCGCTTAACTGATCTAAAAGGAAGTACGGATCCTCGAGAGCGATCGGGTGATTGTTTGCGAGCGGTCTGTGGAGGTATGCAGAGTATCTTCCTAAACTATATACATACATCTGATGAGCCATGTGATGTAGTGCGTGAACTGGGAATACTATTGAACTCTGAACAATTGCAGGAACTGCTTTGTGCAATTAAAAATAACGAACAACTTGCTGCTGATAACGATACTCTCGATAAACTGAAGCCTGACGCCGGTTATACGCTCAGTGATAAAGATTGCCAGCTGCGACTGGGAGCCGCGCTGGGCCTTATCCCCGCCCCTGATGTCAGGCATAAAGCGAGCGCCGCGTTAAGAAACTGTTTTGCCGGCGATACAGAATCTTGTCTGTTGATAAGTGAACTGCTGGAGCAACGCAAGCTGGGTGTCCCTCATATTGATAGAATCGTATTGCGTTCCAGATCCATTGCGATGAAGAGAGAGATAAAATCACAGGCTTTTCCGAGTTGTGAGCTTAGTCACTGGAATGAATATACAGCCAATCTGGAAAAGAGAAAGAAATTCTCATGAACAATAAAAAGGGTGGAGCGCTGAAAGAATGCATTGCATTACTGAAAACGGTCCATACCCCCCATCTTAAGTTGCGCTTGTCAGTGGCGTTGGTGTTACTGGTTACAGGACCGGTCGCGAGTGTCCTGGCTCCAGTGGTGCTAGGTGATGCAGTGAATCTACTCAGCGCCGAACAAACCTCTGCCACGGCCAGCATGTTTTTTTGGGGAGCGGTGCTTTATGTGGTGCTAGCGGCATTCTCATCGTCCGCGTCCAATCTTCGTGATCTGGTCGTGGATCCGGTCATTGAAGACCTTAAGTGTAGATTCTCGGTCACCTCATTTGCCCATCTTTTTCAACTATCCCATGAATTCCATAGTAACCATCGAAGTGGTTCTGTATTAAGGATAGTGGAAAGAGGCGTTCAATCACTGGAAGAGCTTATTCGCAGCACTGCATTCAGCCTTGCACCTACGGCAATTGAATTTACGCTTGGTCTGGTAGTTTTGGTATATAAACTGGATTGGCAGTTTGCGGCGGTTGCTTCCGTTGGAGTCATTCTCTATATGGCAGTTAATCGGTGGGCCGACGAGAGACGGATCTCTTCCCGCCGTGCTCAGAATGAGCTTGATAGTAAGGTTGCTGGCTTAGCTTTAGACGGACTTACCAATTTCACCACTGTAACGTTGCTGGGCGCTGAGGATGCAGTGATGTCGAGGCATGAGCGTGCGGCACAAAGGTATGCCGTTGCGGCGGCGCGATCTGCTGGAATTCTTAATGTAATCACAATTCTCCAGCATTCTGTTATGCGGATCTGTCTTACGATTATTGTCGTGATGGCAGGATTTGGCGTACTTGATGGAAAGTATGAAGTTGGTGATGTACTAACCTCAATTCTGCTGATACGGGGTCTCTTCTATCCGCTGGGAATGCTTGGCTATCATTATCGATCTATGCAACAGGCGACCATAGATTTGGAGAAGGCGTTGGAGATCAGGCGCACACCGCCGGCATTTCAGCAGATCAAAACCGGGCTAATTAAGCAGAACGAAATCTCCTCACCGCCATCAATAGAACTTAAAGGCGCTACCTATTCATATGCCGGTCGTGCTGCACCGGTAGTTGAAAATCTGTCAATGTGTTTTCGCCAGGGAAAGCGAACAGCGATTGTTGGTCCTTCTGGCGGAGGCAAGAGCAGCATACTGAACCTGACAGCCAGGCTGTTTGATCCTGTGGAAGGTCAAGTACTGCTAAATGGCGAGAACCTGGCTGAAATGGATCCTGCCACTTTGCGAAATATTATTGCCGTTGTCCCACAGGATGTTTCGCTTTTTAATGATACTTTGGAAATGAATCTGACTTTGGGTAGTATTGAGCTTACGCAGGAAGAAATTTATCGCGTGCTGGCGGCGACTGAGCTGAGTGAACTTGTCGAAAAACTTCCGAATGGTCTGCAGACATTAGTAGGCGAGCGGGGAGTAATGCTTTCAGGTGGAGAGCGCCAACGTGTTGGTATAGCCCGTGCGATGTTGAGGAATCCTAAGGTGCTAATAATGGACGAGGCAACGAGTTCTCTTGATGGGGCTACCGAATTTGCCATTCAAAGAACACTTAAAAAAGTTTCAAAAGGCCTGACTTCTATTATTGTAGCCCATAGGCTTTCTACGGTTGTCGATGCGGATTACATATATGTTGTTAAAGACGGTAAAGTGATTCAGTCAGGAACACACCAGGACCTTTGTTCTGAAAGTGGGTACTATCAAAGTGCTTGGGAGCGCCAAATTGCTGTGGATTCAGTGTAGGAGATCCGCGTGTGATTGAAAAGTTAGAGCTAGTGTTTAATTGCACTAATAGAATTGGTTATAGTTTATACTAGGCCTTATGCCTAGAAAAGCCATAAAAATCCTATTAACAGACGAACAAAAAGCCCGGTTGGAGAAAATCACGCGCAGCCACAGCGCGGCGTTGTTGAATAAATCAGGTTTTCAGCATTCAAGTCGTTTATATGACATTATCTTGGATCCATTACTCCAATCGATTTCACCGCATGCCGTATAAACATAACAAGAGCCGCCGCCATAAAATCAAAAAATCTCGTTATCAAGTGACGAACTGGCATGACTACAATAATGGGTTACGGCGACGTGGTGATTTTACGATCTGGTTTACTGAAGAAGCGATAGCGGGGTGGCGCCCAATCAAGACTGGTGCTCGCGGGCGGCCACGTGAATATTCTGACATCGCGATAGAAACCGCCGGGTTTATTCGCCAGGTTTTTCATTTGCCGCTACGTCAAACCGAAGGTTTCATGAATTCGCCGGCTCGTGTTATGAACGCAGGTATCACTATTCCTGACTTCAGTAGCATTGCCAAGCGCAGCATTGTCTTTCCCAGGCATATCCTGAGCAAGGCGAAGGAAGCAGGCAGTATTGTGATCGTTGACTCCACCGGACTCAAAGTCTATGGCAAAGACGAATGGCACCAGGAAAAACATAATGTTCCTGCTCGGCGCACCTGGCGTAGACTGCATCTTGTGATTGTTGAAAATCATAACGTTCTGGCCTGTGAACTCACTACGCCAGAAGTGGGCGACCCGACTGCAGTTCCCGATTTGCTCGACCAAATTGACACGCCTTTCGATATTTTCATGGGCGATGGCGCCTACGATGGAGAGCCAGTTTATAAGGCGGTTTTAGCTAAACAGTCGCATGTACATGTAGTGGTTCCGCCGCCCAGGAACGCAGTTTGTTCAGACGCTGGTGACACGCAGCGAGACCAGCATATTCAAACCCTTGCTGAACAAGGTCGCATAGCGTGGCAACGAAAAACGGGTTACAACTTTCGAAACTATGTTGAGCTTGCCATGCAGCGTTATAAGCGCATTTTTGGCAACACCATGAAAGCACGTGCGTTGCCTCAACAAAAAACTGAAGCATGGTGCAGTGCGTCTGCTCTCAACAGAATGACAGGCCTGGGTATGCCTGTGTCTATCAAAATCTAGTGCAAAAGCTAGAAATGATGTGCTTCGGCCAAATTTCGATTTATTCAACAACGCCCACTGGATATGACTCGCTTTCTGGTGATTACCACCATTCTCCGTCTTCTATTACGCTCGACCATTCCGGTTTCTGGGTTTTTAAGGCAATAGGGTGCGGATCAAACAAAGCATCTGCAAACTCATCGCTTATTACTCGTGAAAACTTAGCAAGCGGCGTATCCAATGCTTCCAGTGTCTCTATCCAATCCAATAACAGTGGGTCACCATACACAGCATAAGTATGCATTAGGGCAAAGTACACAACCGGCAATACACTGTACAAGGCCGCCCGCTCTATTGCTGCGCTCCTAAAGTCCTCGCTGTCATAAGCGTAGAGCAACTCCCGCAAATCACAAAACTTCCATAGATGCCAGCTATCGGAAATGTACGCAAAAAGTTCCGAAGTCGCCTCGCGAAATACGTGGGCACATTGGCACACAAATGTATCAAGCGAATCAAGCACCTTTAAATTTTCGTAACGTGGATGCTGCAATGCATGATCCAACAGTATATCGCTACCAATTCCGTATTCAGCCCCAGGATCAAAAAGATCAAACCCCACCGCCAGGCGCACAAACGGAACCTCTTCTTTGCCAGTGAGAAGCGTAAATTTTGGCATGATCTTCGAGTGAAAATTCCAAAATCTTAGCTTTTCTTTGGATAGGGGCTTAATGGTATTGGTGATAGGGTCGATGACACCATGTTGGTAGCCCAGCTCTTTCAGCGGCGCACTGATCCTTGCACGATCTTTTGTCCGGATAAGCGTGTCGATATCTCCAAGCATCCGTAGCTCAGGCTCATAAATATCACCAATGAGGCCACTGCCCTTGATACACACCATATCAATGTCATCTTTTTTCAGATGCTCAAGGGTGTTATTCAAGCACTCCAGCCAAAGCCTGTTCTTTTTGTGGCTCCCTCGCGTAAGTTGCTCACAATAGGTGATCCAATTCTTTCCGAGACCCGACCGACATGCAAGGTTCAGTAAGTTTCTGCTTTTTAATGTATGCCAGAGAATGCAGATCGTGCGATGATGCATCGCTTGCATGATAATCCATGGCCAGTTCAAGCGCGCCTTAAGCACATTTTCGAACTCCTCATACGAGGGAGGATTTCGAATCATCGAGAGCATGATTAAAATACGCTTTTCGTTTGATGCCCCATTGTACATCGGGTTAGCAATCAGACTGCTCATAGCATTCACTTATTTGTGTCGGGACGCGCTAATCAGATGGGATATATTTATTGATGTCATAGTTTTCCCCCGAGGATGGCAGAAAGACTTTCGCGATAGAACGATATGGTATCTTCAAAACCTTCCGCCAAAGCCACCGAAGGTTTATATTTTGTCAGCTGCTGCAAACGACTCAGGTTCGCACATAGTCGAGTGCCATCAATCTCGCCACGCCTCATAGGCAAATGATTAATCGAATAGTCCTTACCCACCAGCGAACCCAGTTTTCTAACCGCATCGAGAACGGATATCTCTTCTCCGCTGCCCAACTCAAGAATTTGCTCATTCAGACCACTGAATGTTGTATAGATATCATCCGCGATGGGCTGATGGGTGGAAATGAGACATGCCTCAAGGTTATCCAATACGCCTTCAATACAAACACTCACATCACGTACATGCACCAGATCCATGGTCGCATTTCCGGTGCCAAAAATTTCAACCTTGTTATCAGTGAGCATTTGCATAATCCAGGTTGGTATCGCTTTTTGGATATGATTGTATTTTTGGCGTGGTCCATAGACGTTGAATAGTTTCAGGATGGATACCTTCAGACCATGTTCATGAATATACATGAAACAGAACTTCTCCATACAATCTTTTGAGATCGAATATGGATTCAGCCACACATTTGGTTTTGAAAGGCAAATTACGGGAACATCAAATCGGACAGCAGCCTCCAGTACATTCAACGTACCGATGACATTTTCATTAATGGACACTATCGGAGCTGCAACCGTTTCATGCGTTCCGAGCACACCAGCGGCGTGAACGACGCAGTCAACGTTTTTGATTGCCTGGCTGATTGCATCGAAGTTCAATACGTCTTCGACGATTGTTTCGGCTTCGGTAGGAAAAACAGGAGAAATCTTGTCAAAGATAGCAACTCCATAACCTCTCACTAGCAAATAGTCAGCAATGTGAGATCCTATAAATCCGCTGCCGCCGGTAATAAGTACGCGTTTCATATCCTGGCGCACCCCATTGATAGCGCTATGATTGGCGCACTGAGAACTTCATCTTCCATAAATTTTGCTTCTACAAAAAACTAATAACAAAAACCGCTGCTATTCAGACTGAAAAGAAAACTGTTTGACCACTCATGAGCTTGAGCTCGGGCATTGATATTATGGGCAAAGTTAATATACATTGCAACAACCGCGTTATGCTTCTTGCGCTTATCTTTTAACCAGCAACTTCAGCTCAACACAGGGCGATTTGCGAACTTGTCATAATACCTCTGGCATTGAAAAGCTATAAATGAATCTGGTGTTTGCAAGTTGAAGAGAAGCGGCGTATCTGGTTGATGAATTGTTCCCAAACGAACCAGGCTGATGATATGGGGCGTTGTTGAATAAATCAGGTTTTCAGCATTCAAGTCGTTTATATGACATTATCTTGGATCCATTACTTCAATCGATTTCACCGCATGCCGTATAAACATAACGAGAGCCGCCGCCATAAAATCAAAAAATCTCGTTATCAAGTGACGAACTGGCATGACTACAATAATGGGTTACGGCGACGTGGTGATTTTACGATCTGGTTTACTGAAGAAGCGATAGCGGGGTGGCGCCCAATCAAGACTGGTGCTCGCGGGCGGCCACGTGAATATTCTGACATCGCGATAGAAACCGCCGGGTTTATTCGCCAGGTTTTTCATTTGCCGCTACGTCAAACCGAAGGTTTCATGAATTCGCCGGCTCGTGTTATGAACGCAGGTATCACTATTCCTGACTTCAGTAGCATTGCCAAGCGCAGCATTGTCTTTCCCAGGCATATCCTGAGCAAGGCGAAGGAAGCAGGCAGTATTGTGATCGTTGACTCCACCGGACTCAAAGTCTATGGCAAAGACGAATGGCACCAGGAAAAACATAATGTTCCTGCTCGGCGCACCTGGCGTAGACTGCATCTTGTGATTGTTGAAAATCATAACGTTCTGGCCTGTGAACTCACTACGCCAGAAGTGGGCGACCCGACTGCAGTTCCCGATTTGCTCGACCAAATTGACACGCCTTTCGATATTTTCATGGGCGATGGCGCCTACGATGGAGAGCCAGTTTATAAGGCGGTTTTAGCTAAACAGTCGCATGTACATGTAGTGGTTCCGCCGCCCAGGAACGCAGTTTGTTCAGACGCTGGTGACACGCAGCGAGACCAGCATATTCAAACCCTTGCTGAACAAGGTCGCATAGCGTGGCAACGAAAAACGGGTTACAACTTTCGAAACTATGTTGAGCTTGCCATGCAGCGTTATAAGCGCATTTTTGGCAACACCATGAAAGCACGTGCGTTGCCTCAACAAAAAACTGAAGCATGGTGCAGTGCGTCTGCTCTCAACAGAATGACAGGCCTGGGTATGCCTGTGTCTATCAAAATCTAGTGCAAAAGCTAGAAATGATGTGCTTCGGCCAAATTTCGATTTATTCAACAACGCCCTCCAGATTCAATCCCCATATTGCAAGCTGCTCCGCACAAATTGTTTGCCATATAACCGCGGCCAGTCTAGAATCATGATGAGTTTTAAGGTTCCTGCTCTTCGAGGGTGAAACTGGAAGTCGGTAAAATCCCGACGCTGCCCACGCAACGCTAGGTGATTCGTCACGAGCCCGGAGACAGGCCTAAAACTGTAGTCAACAGTATTGCGGAGGGCGATCTGTCAAATTGGTTTTTTTGTCTGTCTTCCCGTACTGTTATTCCATCTATTAAGACCCGGGAATCTCAACCATGAAAACACCCGCTGCAACCGCCTCAATATCAACCTCAAAATTCCTGCCCGGCATTGGCGCCATTGTATTAGGCCTAACCATCGTTTTAGGTTTGGGTTTCTTACAGGATGCCAACAATTACCTGCATAATGCCACTCACGACGGGCGTCACAGCGCTGCATTTCCCTGCCATTAACGTGGCTGATTTTCGTAAGCTGGTTGCAGTCTCGCTACTGGCAGGACTATTGGGCGGCTTGTTAATCAGCGTGCTGCAACACTATCAAACCCTGCCGTTGATTTTGGCCGCTGAGCAGTTCGAAACGCCATCGGCTGAGCATGTGCATGATTGGCAACCGATGGATGGATGGCAACGCAATGGCTTTACCTTGCTGTTCAATGGCCTGACCGGCTTTGGTTTTGCCTTGTTAATCAGTGCCTCTATGTACTGGCGGGATCAACGCGGTTATCTGAATGGACTTGGCTGGGGTTTTGCCGGTTATTTGGTGTTTTTTGTCGCGCCATCATTGGGCTTGCCGCCGGAATTGCCCGGCACTGACAGTGCCGAATTGCATAGTCGCCAAGCGTGGTGGTTATTAACTGCAGCGGTTACAGCCATTGGCTTGTTTGGACTGGTTTTGACCAAACAACGCTGGCTGCAAATCGGCGGCGCTAGCTTGCTGGCTTTACCGCATTTAATCGGCGCGCCTCATCCGGACGTTGCCCACGCCTTAGCACCCGAAGCATTACAACTGCATTTTGTCGTACTGACATCCATCAACAACGCCATTTTCTGGCTAACCTTGGGCGCAATATCGGGCAAATTGCTGCGCAAAGTGACGTTTTAATGATGAATGCCACTGCAGCACGTCATTGCCCGGCGATGTTGATTAGCGCCCCTGCCTCCGGGCAAGGCAAAACCACCATTGCCGCGGCCTTGGCCTATTATCATCGCCAGCAAAACCGTAAGGTGCATGTCTTTAAGGCCGGCCCGGATTTTATCGATCCGCAAATTCTTAGCTTTGCTTGCGGACAACCGGTCTATCAACTTGATCTATGGATGATGGGTGAAGCGCATTGCCGAGAGATACTTTATAACGCGGCAGTCGACGCGGACATAATCTTGATTGAAGGTGTGATGGGCCTGTTCGACGGCGATAGCAGCAGCGCCGATTTAGCGCAAAAACTAAATGTTCCGGTTGCTGTTGTCATCGATGCTGGCGGCATGGCGCAAACCTTTGCTGCCGTGGCTTACGGATTGGCATATTACCGGGCCAATTTGCCGTTTGCTGGCGTCATCGCCAACAAAGTTGGCAGTCCTGGTCATGCCAAACTGCTAGAAGAAGCGTTGCGGGAAAACATGCCCTTGCTGGCCGCGATGGCGAAAGATGACGCAATCGGTTTGCCGTCTCGACACCTGGGTTTGTTGCAGGCCGATGAAATCGGCGACCTTGATCTTCGCTTAGCGCGCGCTGCCGAATTACTGAGCAGCCTTGCGCCGTGCCGATTGCCGCAGCCCGTCGCATTCGCGCCGATCGCTACCACACCGCAGCCACTTTTACTAGCCGGTAAACGCATCGCTGTGGCTCGCGATGCTGCATTTTCATTTATTTATCAGGCCAACCTGGATTGTTTGCAAGCCATGGGCGCTGAGCTGACGTTTTTCTCGCCACTGACCGACCCTGTTTTACCCAAAGCCGATAGTATCTATCTGCCCGGTGGTTACCCGGAACTGCATCTCCAAACATTGGCCGACAATGTTGCCATGAAACAAGCCTTGCATGCACATCATCAAGCCGGTAAACCGATTTACGCCGAATGCGGTGGCTTTTTATATTTGCTGGAACGCTTGACCGATAAAGACGGCCATGCGGCTGCGATGGCTGGACTGTTACCCGGCAGCGCGCAGATGCAAAAACGGCTGGTCAATCTGGGCATGCACAGCTTGCAGTTGGCACAAGGCGAAATTCGCGGGCACAGTTTTCATCACTCACAACTGGAAACGACGATGCAGCTGTTCACCACATCGAATCCGCAACGCAATCGTAGCCGCAGCGAAAATTTTTACCGTATGGGTTCGCTGCAGGCTTCTTATCTGCACACCTATTTTCCGTACAACCCGCAGGTTGCGGCTGGATTTTTTCTATGACCATTCAGTCTACTCAACCGAAAGTCTGGTTTGTGGGCGCAGGTCCCGGCGACCCCGATTTAATCACCGTCAAAGGCCGCGACTTAATCGCCAAGGCTGACGCCATTTTGTTCGCAGGCTCATTAGTACAAGCCGCCGCGACGCAATGGGCACCCAGCGCTTGCGTGATTAAAGATTCCAAAGACATGACCTTGGAGCAGATTACCGACTGGCTGATCGATCAGGCCGGGCCGGGAAAAACCGTGATTCGCCTGCAAACCGGCGACCCTGGCTTGTATGGCGCGTTGATCGAAATGGTGCAACCGCTGGATGTGGCTAATATTGCCGTCGAAGTGGTGCCGGGCGTATCGTCGGCTTTTGCCGCGATGGCTTGCGCAGTGGAGAGCCTGACCTTACCCGAAGTCACGCAAACCGTGATTTTAACCCGCGTTGAAGGCCGCACGCCAATGCCGGACGGTGAATCCTTGCAAGAACTGGCCAGCCATCACACCACCTTATGCCTGTTTTTATCGATCACCTTGTTGACGACAATCGAGCGCGAATTAAAAGCCGCCGGTTGGGCGGATGACGCACCGGTATTGGTAGTCCACAAAGCCAGTTGGCCGGACGAACAACAGATTATCCGCGGCACGCTGGCCGATATTCGCGAACGCTGCCGGGCCGCCAAAATCAACAGTCAGGCCATGATCGTCATCAGTCCCACCTTGGGCGCGCGTCATTGGCCGTCGTTAAAAAAATCCAAACTTTATGATGCCGGTTTTACCCATCGTTTTCGCCGTGCCGAGTGGCCAAACCCAAAGGAACAAGCATGACAACCACCGTCCTCTTAGTCGGCCACGGTTCGCGCAACCAGGCCGGTAACGCCGAAATTCGCGAATTTCAACAGCAATGGCAAGCCCAGCATCCCGATTGGCGCATTGACTTGTGCTACATCGAGCTGGCCGAGGTGCTGCTGGAACAAGGTTTGAGCCGCGCCGCACAAGGCTCTGAGCGCGTAATTGTGGTGCCGCTGATCATCAGTGCCGCCGGGCATGTGAAGATGGAGATTCCCGAGCATATCGAGGTAGCGCGCGAAAAATTTCCAACTGTCGAATTCATCTACGCGCCGCATCTGGGCAGCAATGAAACTCTGCTGGCCGTGCTGCAAAAACAGCTAAAAAGCGCACTGAAAACCCTGTCCATGCCCGACCCGAAAACCACCGGCGTGATTATTTTAGGCCGTGGCTCATCTGACAAAGTTGCCAACAGTGAATTGGCAAAATTAGCGCGTTGGCTGTTCGAGGCCACCGAGCATGAACTGGTCGACATCGCTTTTACCGGCATTACCCATCCGCGTCTGGAAACCGCCGTGCAACGCCAGGTGCGTCTCGGTATGACTCAGCTCGCGATTTTGCCTTATTACCTGTTCACAGGCCTGCTGATCGAGCGAATCGGCAAACAAATTGAGCGCTTGCGAAGCCAATATCCGCACATTGCTTTCGGTTCCGGTACTTATTTTGGTTTTGATCCGGCGATTTTTAAATTGCTCGATCAACGGGTTACTGAAGCGACCGATCCGATAGCGCCGAAAATGCTGGAATGCGACGGCTGTCAGTACCGCGAACAAGCTGAACATCACCACCATCATTGATCCGCTATGAGCCAAAACATTCAGACAGAACAACTCACCCAGGCCGGGCAACAGATCGAGCACGATTCGTTTGCCATCGTCGATCGCGAAGTGGGCGAGCACCATTATTCCGCTGGGCAATGGCAGGTGGTACGGCGCATGATCCACGCCACCGCCGATTTCGAATTCAACGGCCTGACCGAGTTTTCCACGCATGCGGTTGAAGGCGGACTTCAAGCCATTTTGAACGGTGCACCGATCGTCGCTGATGTGGAAATGATTTGCGTCGGCTTATCGCAGCCGCGTCTGGCGCATTTTGGCGTCAGCGCCCGTCAGTTCATCGCTGATGCGGATGTCATCGATGCGGCCAAACAAGTCAACAGCACCCGCGCGGTGCAAGCCATGCGCAAAGCGCACAACTTAGGATTGCTCGATGGCGGCATCGTCGCCGTCGGTAATGCACCGACCGCTTTACTGGAGGTGTTGCATATGATCAAAGAAGAAGGCATCAAACCGGCGCTCATCGTCGGCATGCCAGTCGGCTTTGTCTCGGCAGCGGAATCCAAGGATTTACTCGCCGAATTACACGATGTGCCATGGATCATCACCCGTGGCCGCAAAGGTGGTTCGACGCTGGTGGTTGCGGCAATCCATGCCTTGCTGAGTCTGGCGGAAACCTGGCAAAAAACCGAATAATAGCATGGCAATGCCTGAACGAAAACCCAAAGGTACTCGCAAGGGTTACACCACCGGCGCCTGTTCGGCGGCGGCGGCGCGGGCGGCAGTGCAGGGTTTGCTGAATGGTCGCGTGCCGGACACTATCGACTGTGTGCTACCAAATGGACAAGACGTGGTGTTCAAAGTCGAAGAAGGCTTCGTACAGAACGGGCAAGCGCATGCCGTCATCGAAAAAGACGCCGGCGACGATCCGGATTGCACCAATCATGCCAGGCTGACGGCAGATGTGATGTGGATAGAACAACCGGACAAGATCGTATTGCAAGGCGGCGAAGGCATCGGCCAAATCACGCGTCCCGGTTTGGGGCTGGTGGTCGGCGGCCCGGCCATCAATCCGGTACCTCGCAAAAATATTGAACACAACATCCGCCTGATTGCCGGAGAAGCCCTAAAAACCAGAGGCTTACAAGTGACCATCTCCGTGCCGGGCGGAGAAGAAATGGCGAAAAAAACCCTGAACTATCGTTTGGGCATTCTCGGTGGCATTTCCATTTTGGGTACGACCGGGATCGTCCATCCGTATTCCACGGCGGCGTTCCGTGCCAGTGTGGTGCAAGGCGTGGAAGTGGCGGCTAATCAGGGTCAGGATAGTGTGGTACTGACCACCGGCGGCCGTACCGAGAAATTCGTGATGCGCGAATTGCCCGAGCTGGATGAAAGCTGTTTCGTGCAAATGGGTGATTTCCTGACACCGGCACTGGACGCCGCCGATCGTTGCGGTATTCAAAACATCATTATCGGTGGCATGGTCGGCAAACTGACTAAAATGGCTCAAGGTGAAACCATTACTCACGCCGGTCGCGCGCCGGTCGACGTGGAACTGGTTGCGGATATTGCTCGCAGTATCGGTGCGCCGGACGATGTGTGCAACGCCATCGCCACGCAGGAAACTGCCCGTTATGCATCCGAATGCATGGCGGAGCTGGGTTTGGAATACGAGTTTCATGTCGAGCTGGCCAGCCGAGTCATCGCCGCGTTGGAAAACCGCTACCCCGGCCGCTTCCATATCCGCGTTCTGGTCTGTGATTTTGATGGCAACAAACTGGCCGAAGCCGGAAGGAATTGATCATGCAAGCGATGTGCAGTTTTATCGGCGTACTCGACAGCGGCGCCGCCAGCCTGAGTCAAGAGGCCTTGCTGGTTTTACGCGAAGCCAAATATGTGATCGCCGGTCATCGTCTGCTTCACACCCTGGCTGACGACATCGCCCAGGCCAAACACTACGATTTGACCGGGCAGCTCAAACAAGTGCCGGACTGGATCAATGCCGCATTGGCACGCAATGAAGCGGTAGCGGTTTTGGCGACCGGCGACCCCTTGTGTCACGGCATCGCCGGTTTTCTGGTCGACAAATTGGACCCAAACCGTGTGCGCATCTTGCCGAATCTGAGCACGATACAATTAGCCTTTGCCGAATTGAAACTATCTTGGCAAAGCGCAAAAATCGTCTCGGTACATAGCCGGGATACCGGCGAATGGACACGCGGAGCTATGTCCAATCACGGCTTGTACGAATTGGCTCAGCGCTGCCGCCAGCAGGATTTACTGGCAATATTGACCAGCCCGGACAACACGGCGGCGCGCATCGCCCGCTTATTGCAAATCGAGGGCTTGGCCAATGTGTTCGAGATGGCGATTGCCGAGGCCCTAAAACAACAGGAACAGCGCGTCAGCGCTTGGCTGACCATCGCTGAGGTGGCTCAAAACACCTATCGCGATCCCAACGTAGTCATTCTGAAACGCAAAACGGCTGTGCCCACACCGGTACTGTTTGGCGTTAGCGACGACAGGTTTCAGCAACGCAAGCCGGAAAAAGGCCTGATCACCAAACGCGAAGTGCGCGCGGTGTCGCTAGCCCGCATGCAATTGACAAGATCCAGCATTATCTGGGATATTGGCGCCGGCTCCGGTTCGGTGGGTCTGGAAGCGGCCCGATTGTGTCCAGACGGGCATGTATTTTCAGTTGAAAAAAACGCCGATGACATTGCCAATGTTGCGCAGAATCAGGCCACCTGGGGCATCAGCAATTACAGCTTTGTGCATGGCAAAGCTCCGCAATGTCTCGACACCTGGCCCGATCCGGATGCGGTATTCATCGGCGGTTCCGGCGGCGAATTGGCGGAATTGATCGCATTGTGTTTAGGGCGTTTGCGCCCGGCGGGTTGGTTGGTAATGAACTTCGTCACGCTGGAAAACCTGTCGGCCGCCGTCGATACCCTGAAACAGCTCGGCGCAGACTGGGACGTCTGTCAGATTCAAGCCTCGCGCAGTAGCCCGATTTTGAAAATGCATCGCTTACAGGCCGAAAATCCGGTGTGGATCGTGTCGGCCACCAATCCTTTACAGCCCATAACAAGCGGTCACGATGAACACTAAACTCGGCACCCTCTACGGCGTCTCACTCGGCCCCGGCGACCCCGGCCTAATCACTCGTTGCGCCTGGGATTTACTCTCCGGCGCTGGTCACTGGACTTATCCGGTGCGTAAGAAAAATAGCGACAGTTATGCCCTGGACATTGCCTTGCGCGCCGGTCTTGAATTACCCCAAGCTCATGCCGCGCTGCATTTTCCGATGACTCACGATGCGGATATTCTGGCCCACTACTGGTTGGAAGCGGCGCAAACCGTGCTGGCAATACTGCAACGCGGCGAAGATGTGCTGTTTTTGGTGGAAGGCGATGCCTCGACCTATTCCACCTTCGGCCATTTGCAACGGGGCGTACGCGCGTTGCAACCTGATGTCCGCGTGGAGGTCGTGCCCGGCGTGTCGTCTTTTCATGCCGCTGCGGCGCGTGCGGGCAAACCCTTGGCCGATGTTGACGATACTATTGCCATTGTGCCGGCCGGTTACGGCATAGCGCAGATCGAACGTATGTTGAATGACTTCGATACCTTGGTATTGCTCAAGGTCAAACCATTATTGGATGACATTATCGATCTGTTGCGCCGCAGCGATTTACTGGCCCACGGCTGGTTCGTTGAAAAAGCCGGGGCGCCGGAAGAGCGCATGGTGCATGACATCGCCAGCCTGCAAGGGCAAAAGGTTAATTACTTGTCTTTACTAATTATTAAAAACCCAGGTCGCCAGCGCAGCGAAATGCAGCGCGGTTGCCGCAAGAAAAAGGACACAAGCAATGAATGATGTGCGTGTTGCCATTGTGGCGATTACCAAACACGGCGCCGGTATTGCCTCTCAGCTGGCACCACAACTCCCCGAAGCGGAAGTGGTGGTGTCTGAGAAACAAGCCGAGCATTTGGAGGATTTTGCCAATCCGCGCCGCGTGTATCAAGGTGCATTGAGTGCCCAAATCGGCGAGCTGTTCGCATCTTACGATCAAATCATTTTTCTGGTGTCACTGGGCGCAGTGGTGCGTCTGATCGCGTCACATCTCAAATCCAAGGATGAAGACCCCGGTGTGTTGGTGATCGACGATGCGGCTGAATTCGTGATTCCAGTGCTGTCGGGTCATGTCGGCGGCGCCAATGCCTATGCGGAAAAAGTCGCCACGTTGTTAAATGCCACACCGGTGCTGACGACTGCTTCGGATGTTGGCAAAACCATACCGGTGGACATATTGGGCCGCGAGTTGGGTTGGCAAGTGGAAGCGCCGAAAATCAACATCACTCGCGTATCGGCGGATGTGGTCAATCAATTGCCGATTGCCTTTGTGCAGGAAGCCGGTAGTTCAAACTGGTGGACGCGGCCGACGCCGTTGCCGGCCAATATTCATTTGTTCCAACGCTTCGAGGATGTCGATACCGAGCAATTCCGGTCGATTCTATGGGTCACACACCAGGAAATCGATCCGGCTGTTTGGCAACAACTGGATGAGCGACTGGTGGTGTATCGGCCGCCCAGGGATCAAGAGTAATAGCAGTCGTATGAAAGTCATGATTGGCATGGGTTGCGACCGCAATGCCAGCCTGGAAACCTTACGGCAAGCCTTGGTTCAGGCCCTGCAGCAATGCGGTCTGGATGCGGTCGCGGTCGCAGGATTAGCCAGCATCGATAAAAAAAACGATGAAGTGGCCTTATTGCAACTGGCCCAAGCACATGGCTGGCCGTTGTATTTTTACACCGCCAACGAGTTGGCGGCCGTCCCGGTACCGAATCCATCCGAGGTCGTCATGAAATACATGGGCACACCGGCCGTTGCCGAAGCGGCCGCTTTGAAAGCGGCCAATGCCGAGTTGTCGGATTTACTGGTCGAGAAACATAAATATTGCGGTGCTGACGGCAAGAACGCCACCGTTTCGATAGTGAGAATTAAATGACAAAAGCAGGAAAAATTTTACTGGTGGGTATCGGCCCCGGCGCGCACGAGCAGATGACAGCCCGCGCTCGCCAGGCGATAGCGGAAGCGGATGTGGTGATTGGTTACAGCACTTATATCAAACTGGTGCAAGACCTGCTAGATGGTAAGGAAGTGATCAAAAAAGGTATGACCGAAGAACTGGATCGCAGTATCGAAGCCTTCGAACATGCCAAGCAGGGCAAGATTGTCGCGATGGTGTCGTCCGGCGACATCGGCGTTTACGGCATGGCCGGGCCGACTTACGAATTGCTGCTGGACAGCGGTTGGACGCCGGATGATCCGATTCAAGTGGAAGTGGTGCCCGGTAGTACCGCGCTGTCGAGTTGTGCATCCTTGGTTGGTGCGCCGCTGACCCATGATTTTTGTTCAATCTCATTGTCCGACTTGTTGACGCCTTGGCCGGTGATCGCCCGCCGCCTGGAAAGCGCTGCACGCGGCGACTTTGTCGTGGCACTCTACAATCCGAAAAGCGGCCGTCGCACTCAGCACATCGTCGAAGCGCAAACGATATTGCTGCGTCACCGTAGTCCGGGCACGCCGGTTGCCATCGTCAAATCCGGTTATCGCGCTCGGCAACAAATCCAGATCGTCCGTTTGGCGGAGATGGCTGATTGCGACATCGGCATGTTGACCACGGTATTGGTCGGTAACAGCAGCACCTTTGTTCGCGAAGGGTTGATGGTGACACCGCGTGGCTACGCCAACAAATACGATGCGATGACGGGCGAGACACGGAAAGGTGAACAGGCAGGTCGCTCGCTGAGCATGGGCTTGGACGGCTGGAAAGGCTGTGTCCGGCAATATTTGCGCGACACGCCTAAAGTGACGTTACAACAGGCGGCGACATACTTCGCGCAACCGTTGGCGGAAATTCTCGATGCTGTCAGCCAAGCCACGCCGGATGATCAGGCCGGCATCTTCTGTGCGCAACGTGCAGCCTCGGACAGTCATGAACGTTTACTAGCGTCATTCCAGGGTTGGGGCAAATTACGTGCCGTGGTTCGTAGCGAAGCCGGCTCCGTGGCGGAATTGCTGATCAACGCCGCTGATTTGCAAACCAAAAACGGCTGGGTGAGTATCGTCAACGACGCCTTTCATTTGCACATCGACTGGCGCAAAGCATGGCAGATCTGGTTTGTGAGCCGACAGGATCAAGCTTATGGCATTCAGGTGCTCGATCAGCAAGGCGACGCCTTATTCAACTTATGGTTAGTTGCTGACGATGCAGGCTTCGACAACACAGCCCTACAGCATTACCGCGACAACCGAAGGCAATTTAGCGCCCTAACTTCCACGGAACCTCCGCACCATGACTGATAACAACATACCCATGCCAGAAAAACCCAAAATGGGTGACTACAAACGCCACTTGCTGGTGTGTACCGGCCCTCGTTGCACCGAGAATGGCGAAGCGCAGGCCTTATTCGAAACACTGGGCGAGAAGTTTAAATCGGCCGGCATCGATAAAGGCGAGCTCAGGGTTAAGCGTACCCGCACCCACTGTTTCGCCACCTGCAAATCCGGACCTATCATGTGCGTACAACCGGATGGTGTCTGGTACTACAACGTCAACGAAGTGAATTTACAGCGCATTATCGATGAACATTTTGTGGGTGGTAAACCCGTTGAAGAGCATATTTACCATCAGAGCCCTTGTTCGAATGAAGCAATCAGTGATCCTGCCGACCTTAAACGCATCGAATTTCAGTTAATAAATGCAGCGGTATGACACTTAGCTTAATCATTCTATTGGCGGTTGCACTGGACTATTGGTTGGGCGAACCCGGAAACGCCTATCACCCGCTGGTTGTATTCGGCAGGTGGTCAAAACGTTTGGAAAACCGTTATCTCAATCTTAATGATTCGGCTATTCGCCAGCGATTTTCCGGGATTCTTGCCTTGGTTTTGGCGCTGCTACCTAGTCTAGCCTGGCTAGGGACGCTAGCTATGCCATCATTACTGGAAACCCTGTCCAACGTGCTAACGCTTTATTTTTGCATTGCGGCCCGGAGCCTGCAACAACACGCGCAAGCAGTTCGGATAGTCTTACAAACTGAGGATTTGCCGTTTGCTCGCTTACAGGTCGGCAAGATTGTCAGTCGCCAGACCGAGAAAATGACCTTGCTTGATGTACGCCGAGCAACGATCGAATCGGTGTTGGAGAATGGCGCAGATGCATTGTTTGCGCCTTTGTTTTGGTTTGTGTTGCTTGGGCCGTTTGGTGCGGTGCTATACCGCTTGAGCAATACGCTAGATGCAATGTGGGGTTACAAAAACACGCGATATAATCATTTCGGCTGGGCAAGCGCACGTTTCGATGATTTGCTGAACTATATACCCTCCAGGCTTACAGCCCTTAGTTATGCCGTGCTTGGCAATACCTCAAGCGCATTACAAGCCTGGCGCTACCACGCACCGAAACTCGAAAGCCCCAATGCCGGGCCGGTGATGGCTGCGGGTGCCGGGTCGTTGAATCTACAATTGGGAGGCCCCGCTTGGTATCACGGCCAACACAAAGACAAACCCTGGTTTGGAGGCGTTGAAACACCTCAAGATACCGATATCGATTGTGCCGTGCGATTAGTTTATCAAGCGTTGTGTTTATGGCTGGTATTGATCTTCATAGGAGAAAGCCTTGCTTGAGCATGGTGGACGCTTGCGTCAAGCGGCAAGAAAATATGGTATTCCATTAGCTGACTGGCTTGATCTTTCGACTGGTATAAATCCTAATGGTTGGCCGGTTCCCGCATTGCCGGCTGAATGCTGGCAACGCTTGCCGGAAGACGATGACGAG
This sequence comes from Methylobacter luteus IMV-B-3098, assembly GCF_000427625.1. Lineage (GTDB taxonomy): Bacteria > Pseudomonadota > Gammaproteobacteria > Methylococcales > Methylomonadaceae > Methylobacter > Methylobacter luteus. Next base: position 12,888 of record NZ_KE386570.1, on the reverse strand, counting down.
CTATTGCCTGCTGCCCACCACTATTATCAAAATGAGTCGCTTTTGGCGGTAGCCGGTTCTCAAGCCGCTATTCAAGTATTGCCATTATTACGGCCAAAGTCCCGTGTCGGCATACTGAATCCAGCTTACGCTGAACACGCCGCAGCTTGGCAAAAGGCCGGGCATCAGATGATGACTGTCGATGCGGATAAGATTGAAGTGGAATTGGCGGTTCTTGATGTATTGATTCTCATCAATCCCAATAATCCCACGGGCAAATTATGGAGCCGTCAGCAGTTATTGGATTGGCACCAAACACTAAATGGCAAGGGCGGCTGGCTGATTGTGGATGAGGCTTTTATTGATGGAATGCCTGAGCATAGCTTGTCATCGCTGCCCGTGCAAAAGGGATTGATTATATTACGCTCGGTTGGAAAGTTTTTCGGCTTGGCGGGGATTCGTTGTGGATTTGTGATTTCCGAACATAAGCTGCTTGATGCTATGGCTGAACGCTTAGGACCATGGGCGATTAGTCATACCTCTCGCTATATAGCTGCCATGGCTTTAGCAGACAGTAAATGGCAACGAGCAACAGCGTTTTCGTTAAATCGTCAGGGCCAACGCTTGCAGAAATTGTTGACCGAAAGCGGATGGCAACCAAACGGTGGCTGCGCTTTGTTTCAATGGATAGAGCATACCAATGCTGTAAATGTGTATCATGCACTGGCTAGGCACGGTATTTTGACAAGATTGTTTAATGATTCGTCGAGTTTACGTTTTGGTTTACCAGGCGATGAATCAGCCTGGTGGCGTTTGACACAGGCTTTGTCCCAACCGAATATGGTTGCGCTCTGAAAGCTTTAACAAATCATAAAAATTCATATTTTCAATCTGCAAAAACAACCTTTTATGGAATATTTCCCGCTTTTTCTGAAATTGAAAGATCAACCTTGTTTAGTGGTGGGTGCCGGAGAAGTGGCTGCCCGTAAGATTGAATTATTAACGAAGGCTGGTGCCCACGTAGTCGTTGTCGCCCCGGATATTGGCAATCAGGTGGTGGCAATGGTCGATATGGGCCAAATTGTCATTCGACAACAAACTTTTACGAGTGATATGGTTGACGGTATGCGATTGGTTGTAGCGGCCACTAATCATCGTTCGACCAATGTTGAGATTGCAAATGCGGCAAATTCACGGCAAATCCCGGTCAATGTCGTTGATAATTCGGATTTGTGCAGTTTTATTTTTCCAGCCATTATTGACCGCTCTCCCTTGATTGCCGCCATTTCATCGGGCGGTGCATCCCCTGTGCTGGTTCGGTTGCTACGAGCGAAAATCGAAAGTGCCATTCCAGCTTCTTATGGACGGTTAGCCGAGTTCGCCGAAAAATTCAGGCAACTAGTCAAACAGCACATTACACAACCCGCACAGCGTAGAATATTTTGGGAAAATATCTTGCAAGGTCGTGTCGCCGAACTGATTTTTTTAGGTCAGGATCAAACAGCAGAACATCAATTTCGTACTCAATTAGCACAAACTGAAAATACTCAAATTCGAGGTGAGGTCTATTTAATCGGCGCCGGACCTGGTGATCCGGATTTATTGACATTCAAAGCCTTGCGACTCATGCAACAGGCTGACGTCATTGTTTATGACAGACTGGTTTCAGCGGGCGTTCTGGAGTTGGTGCGGCGTGATTCGGAAAAAATTTATGTTGGCAAACAGCGTAATAATCATAGTCTGCCTCAGGAGTCGATTAATCGCTTACTAGCCGATCTAGCTCTGTCCGGCAAAAGAGTGGCGAGGCTGAAAGGCGGCGATCCTTTTATTTTTGGCCGAGGTGGTGAAGAAATCGATACCTTGATGCAAGAAGGTATCAGCTTTCAGGTTGTTCCCGGCATCACAGCTGCAGCGGGTTGTGCAAGCTATGCAGGTATTCCTCTAACTCACCGTGAACATGCTCAATCCTGTGTTTTTGTCACCGGCCACCTAAAAGACGGCACTGTCAATCTAGATTGGCCGCAAGTGACTCGACCCAACCAAACAGTGGTTATTTATATGGGGTTGGTGGGATTGGACTATATTTGCCTGTCACTGATAGACCACGGCTGTCCTGCCGATTTACCTATTGCTATCATTCAACAAGGCACAACCAGTAACCAGTTAGTTTTAACAGGCACCTTAACGGATATGCCTAAACATCCAGAGCTTGCCGGAATAAAACCGCCGGCTTTGATTATAGTGGGTACAGTAGTCAGCCTTCGGCAACAATTGGACTGGTTTCAATCGAACAAGAACAATTTTCTACAAGAAAACTGATTAATTTTCCATCATAAGGTTTAAACCACCGGCTTTAGCCGGTCAGCTTTAGCTGCGATAATCTGGCCAAGGAGGTGGCAATGGACTATAGATACGGCAGCCATACGGTTTACCAAATTGAGTACCATTTTGTTTGGGTAACCAAGTATCGTTACAAAGTACTGAGTGGTGAAATAGCAGAGCGAGTAAGAGACTTGGTGCGCCAAACCTGCGAAGCGTTTGAGATACGGATTATAAAAGGCGTGGTCAGTAAAGAGCATGTCCCTATTTTGGTGAGTGCCCCGCCGAATATGGCGCCCAGCGAAATCATGAGGCGGATTAAGAGACGAACTTCGAGTTATCTGTTTGAGGAGTTTCCTCACTTGAAAAAGCGGTATTGGGAAAGCCATTTTTGGGCGCGCGGTTATTTTTGCGCCACCGTTGGCCAGATGACCGATGAGATGATCAAACACTATTTGGAGCATCATTTTGAACCTAATCCAAACGACAATTTTAAAATGGAGCCGGATTAAGACGCGTCGTTTAGTCGACGCGTATCCGGACTTTCAGTCCGTTATTCGAACCCACCCGCTTGAGCGGGTGGTTGTTTAGTTGAAGTTGTAGTTTAGCAGGTAGTGGTACAGATGTGTCTTTAGCGCGTCCACGTTGTCATAGTGGAAGCGTTGGGTCGTGTTGGCCTTGACCTTTTTGTTCATCGCCTCGACCATGCCGTTTGTCCACGGGTGTTTAACCAGGGTGGCGGCGGTGTTCGATCTGTTTGGCCTTGCACAGGGCCACGAACGGCTGTTCCTTAGGCTTCTTGCCGTCGGGCGGGGTTATAGCTGAACTCGATGCTGTTGTCGGTGAGCAGCTTTTCGACCTTGAACGGATATTGCGCCAGGGCGTTTTCCAGAAAGGCGGTAGCGGTCTCCATGCGCTTGTTGTCGTGTAGCTCCAGAGACGTAGCGGGTGGCGCGGTCGATGGCAACGAACAGGTACCACTTGTCTTTGCCCAAGTTGATTTGGGTCGTATCGAGGTGGAGGAAGCCCGGTTCGTAGGTTTTGAACGTGCGGGGGGTGGTCTTTTCCTCATCCGGCAACAGGTCGGCAAGGCGGCTGACACCGTGGCGTTGCAGGCAGCGGAGCAGGTTGAAGCGGGTCAGCACCGGTATCTGCGGCAGCAACAGATCGTACAGATCATCCAGGGGCAGTAAGGTCTTACGTCGGGTTTCCACAATGGCGGCTTCGTCCACCGGAGTCAGCACACTGCCTTGACCGGGCTTGCTGCCGCACTTGAGGTCTTCGACCGATTCCCGTTTCCGCCACTTCTGGACGGTTTTGGGGTTGGTGCCGTAGCGCTTGGTGAGTTTAACGAGACTCTCTTGAGAGTCTTGAATTTTTTCTCGGATAGCGTGCGTGGTCGTGGCTGTTCCGTGTAGTAGCCGTCCCATCGCTTTTCCTCTTTCAGTTGGGAATAGATTACACCATTTATGGATGGGACTAAACAATTAACCATTTATCTTTTTCACTTAAAAATTCCCATGAGTAATAATGTATTGATCAAAGCATTGATGGTACAGGGCACTACTTCTGATGCAGGGAAGAGCACATTGGTTACGGCATTGTGCCGTTATTTTCAACGCCAAGGTATCCGTGTCGCCCCTTTCAAACCGCAAAACATGGCGCTTAACAGCGCGGTGACGATAGACGGTGGTGAGATTGGGCGCGCACAAGCCGTGCAAGCAGTGGCCTGCGGGTTGTCTCCGCATAGTGATATGAATCCCGTACTTCTCAAACCAACTGCCGATAGAACCGCTCAGGTGATTATTCACGGAAAAGTATTGGAAAATCAGTCAGCCCAGCAATACCACGATTACAAAAAAGTCGCGATGAACGCGGTGCTGGCCTCTTGGCAGAGATTGACCACCAACTACCAAACCGTGATAGTTGAAGGTGCCGGCAGCCCAGCAGAAATAAATTTACGCAAGGGTGACATTGCCAATATGGGGTTTGCCGAAGCCGTAAACTGCCCTGTGATTTTAATTGCCGATATTGATAGAGGTGGCGTTTTTGCACATCTAGTAGGCACGTTGGCCTTGCTATCCAAAACGGAACAGCAACGGGTAATCGGCTTTGTCATCAACCGCTTTCGCGGCGACATGGCCTTGCTGAAACCCGGTTTGGATTGGCTAGAGGCTAAAACCGGCAAGCCAGTTCTGGCGGTACTGCCCTATATGCACGATCTGTTTTTGGAGGCAGAGGATGCCTTATCAATACGTTATGCTCAACAGCATCAATCAGAAGCATTCCATATTGTTGTTCCGCATCTGCCCAGCCTTAGCAATTATACGGATTTTGATGCGCTGCAATTGCATCCAGGCGTCAAAGTAAGTTTTGCAAAAAACCCGGAACAGATTAAGGGAGTTGATTTGCTCATATTACCAGGCAGCAAGGCGGTGCACAGAGACCTCGCTCACCTAAAACAGCAGGGCTGGGAGGCTTATATTCATCGTCATTTGCGTTATGGTGGTAAGCTGTTGGGTATTTGCGGCGGCTTCCAGATGCTGGGCAAGGCTATTCATGATCCAGATGCCATTGAAGGCCCATCTGGTAGCGTCGAAAGTTTAGGTTTATTGGACATGGAAACCACATTACAGAAACACAAAATTTTAAGGCAGGTGACAGGGCATTTTTTTAGGCACAATACCGCCGTTTCCGGATATGAAATTCATATGGGAATTAGCTATGGACCAGCATTATCGGAACCCTTGTTCAAACTTGGCAATGAAAAGGATGGCGCAATTTCTGCTGACAATAACGTAGCAGGTAGTTATTTACATGGATTATTCGATTTGCCGGAATCTTGCAACGCTCTATTATATTGGGCAGGATACAAATTAAAACAAGCCGTTGACTTAAATGCTTTACGCGAGGATAGCATCAATCGACTTGCCGATGAACTATCTGAACACTTTAATTTTGATACCCTTAAAGCAAAATTGGAGAAATTCCACGCAAAATAGCTCGGGCAAGTAGTTGGACTATCCGCTTATTTGTGCAGAAACATTCGATTTGAGTATATAAGATAAGCATGATATTTGCTGCTCTTAAAAAATGTTAGAGCTTGTTTGAAAAGTCTATGTTGTCTTGGCTAACCTCCTGATCATGAGCTGAATCATGGCAATTCGAATCCAGGTTTCCGAGGTCTCGCATAACGCCTCAAAGTCCTTGCTTAAGCGGCGGGAACGATTCAGCCAACCAAACATACGTTCCACAATCCAGCGCCATTGCAGGACTTTGAAGCCACTTTTGCGAGGCCGTTTCACGATCGAAAGTACCCGCTGGAGATTCGTGGATACCCAGTCCACCAGTTTGCCGGCATAACCGCCGTCCGCCCAGATCAGCTCCAATGCGGGAAATTTCGCCGCCCACATTTCCAGAACCGACTTGGCGCCCTCACGATCCTGAAGGCCCGCCGAATGAACATTGATGATCAGCAGCAACCCCAAGACATCGACCCCCAGATGCCGCTTGCGCCCACGAATCTTCTTGCCACCCTCCTATCCTCGGACGCCGCCTTGTTCGGCGTTGTTGAATAAATCGAAATTTGGCCGAAGCACATCATTTCTAGCTTTTGCACTAGATTTTGATAGACACAGGCATACCCAGGCCTGTCATTCTGTTGAGAGCAGACGCACTGCACCATGCTTCAGTTTTTTGTTGAGGCAACGCACGTGCTTTCATGGTGTTGCCAAAAATGCGCTTATAACGCTGCATGGCAAGCTCAACATAGTTTCGAAAGTTGTAACCCGTTTTTCGTTGCCACGCTATGCGACCTTGTTCAGCAAGGGTTTGAATATGCTGGTCTCGCTGCGTGTCACCAGCGTCTGAACAAACTGCGTTCCTGGGCGGCGGAACCACTACATGTACATGCGACTGTTTAGCTAAAACCGCCTTATAAACTGGCTCTCCATCGTAGGCGCCATCGCCCATGAAAATATCGAAAGGCGTGTCAATTTGGTCGAGCAAATCGGGAACTGCAGTCGGGTCGCCCACTTCTGGCGTAGTGAGTTCACAGGCCAGAACGTTATGATTTTCAACAATCACAAGATGCAGTCTACGCCAGGTGCGCCGAGCAGGAACATTATGTTTTTCCTGGTGCCATTCGTCTTTGCCATAGACTTTGAGTCCGGTGGAGTCAACGATCACAATACTGCCTGCTTCCTTCGCCTTGCTCAGGATATGCCTGGGAAAGACAATGCTGCGCTTGGCAATGCTACTGAAGTCAGGAATAGTGATACCTGCGTTCATAACACGAGCCGGCGAATTCATGAAACCTTCGGTTTGACGTAGCGGCAAATGAAAAACCTGGCGAATAAACCCGGCGGTTTCTATCGCGATGTCAGAATATTCACGTGGCCGCCCGCGAGCACCAGTCTTGATTGGGCGCCACCCCGCTATCGCTTCTTCAGTAAACCAGATCGTAAAATCACCACGTCGCCGTAACCCATTATTGTAGTCATGCCAGTTCGTCACTTGATAACGAGATTTTTTGATTTTATGGCGGCGGCTCTCGTTATGTTTATACGGCATGCGGTGAAATCGATTGAAGTAATGGATCCAAGATAATGTCATATAAACGACTTGAATGCTGAAAACCTGATTTATTCAACAACGCCAAGCCGGTTTCATCGACCACCAGCACTGCGTCCGGCTGGCCCAGATGCTCGATCACATAGCCTCGCGCGTCATCACGCACCGCATCGGCCTCCCAGCGTGCCCAGTCCAGCAGATGCTGTAGGGCGTCTGGCGTCCCGCCACTTCCGACAATTGCCAACTGGTCTTGCACTCAACCGGGCTGAGCAAGCCCGTCACGTAATCGAGCGCTCGCTGCCGCATGGCCTGCCGGCCAAAGTGCCGGCCGATTCTGGCAAACCCGGCCTGCAGGTCCGCTTGCCAGTTCGCCGACCGGACCGCGAACTGTCTGGTTATCGCATTCATCTCATCCCGCCAAGGCACAGAAACCGAAACTCATCGGACTACCGAGGCGATAGGAATATCCCTTAATCTACAACTGTAGTACTAGTACTCAGTCAGTCTTGATATGTCGGGTAAGTGCCCCCCATGTAAAGGAATTTACATGATGGGAGTACCGGTTTGGCTAAGCAATATATTGTGCGACTAACGAAGGATGAGCGTAGGTATTTGGAAGGTTTGATTCACAAAGGCAAAGTAGCGGCTCATAAAAGGCTTCATGCTGAAATTTTGCTCAAGGCAGATGTCAGTGACTTCGGTGAAAAATGGACAGATAGCCGAATCAGTGACGCCTTTGGTGTTTCAACGCGCACGGTTGAACGGGTCAGGCAGCGTTTAGTGCAAGAAGGGCTAGAGGCCGCCCTTAATCGAGCCAAGCCGGTCCGAGTCAGAAGTTGTGTAATTGATGGCGAAAATGAACCCCATCTCATCGCGTTAGCTTGTGGAGATGCCTCTGATGGCCGCAGCCGTTGGACCTTACGTCTGCTTGGACAACGTATGGTAGAGTTGGGCTATGTGGAAAGCGTATCCCACGAAACCATTCGACAGACTTTAAAAAAACGAATTAAAACCCTGGCAACATAAAGAATGGTGCATTCCTGCTCAACAGAATGCTGAGTTTGTCTGTGCCATGGAAGACATCCGGGGAGTCGCTATTTTTGCGACAGCTTGTTTTGGGCATCCCAGCCCAAGCAAGCAGCAAAAATCACGCGACCGCTCATGCCTGCGGCGCCCCAGCCGTCCTGCGGTCTTCGCCTTAACCCAGCCAGGGGTTAAGGCATCCGTCCACAATGACTCGACGCGATGTCGGATAGCTTTGCATTTTCCCTACGCAAACAGCGCTTCGGGAAAACGCCCAGCCCTATCGCTTCTGGGGACTACTCGGCTTCCCGCCTCGCAGCGCCTGGCTGTTTACAAGCGTTCCTATGACGCAACTCATCCGTTGATTTGCATGGACGAAAGCAGCAAGCAACAGATTAAAGAAGTGCGACAGTCGATACCGGCCAAGCCAGGCTCAGTGGAAAAATACGATACGGAATATGAACGTAATGGCGTCAGTCATCTGTTTATGTTCTTTGATCCGTTAGCGGGACAACGGCATGTGGCGGTCACCGATCAACGATCAACGATCAACGCACGGCGGTGGACTGGGCGCACCAAATTAAACAGCTGGTCGATGGGCTTTACCCTCAGGCTGAGCGCATTACCTTGGTGATGGATAATTTAAACACGCACACCGGTGCTTCGCTGTATAAGGCTTTCCCGCCTGGGGAAGCGCGGAGAATCCTGGATAAGCTGGACATCCACTACACACCCAAGCATGGCAGTTGGCTCAACATGGCGGAAATAGAACTGAGTATTCTGTCTCGGCAATGTTTGGATCGGCGCATTCCCGACCAGGAAGCATTGAAGCAGGAAATCGCTGCCTGGCAAGCAACCAGAAATGCCATGGTTCGCCCTATGGACTGGCGATTTATCACTGAAGAGGCTCGGGTAAAATTGAAAAAACTTTACCCGACATTAAAAGAATGACTGAGTACTAGATCTGTCTAACGGTGGTACACCTGATTGAGTTTTTCAATCTAACTGTCTAACGGTGGTACACGAAAAAGGTTGTCTTGCATTATTTGTAGTCATTGTTACAATTTTTATGGAATGAATACAAGGTATTTATTTAAAAGCAACTGTCCCACGGTGGTACCCCAATCGACACAGTGGCACACAAATAATTAATAAAAAAGGAATCATAACAATGCCAAATAAACAAGAAGAAACACAATACTTGGCTCCAATTATTGCTTGCGCAAACCATAAAGGCGGAGTTGCCAAAACTACTACGGTTGTTAATCTTGCTGCTGAATTTAGCAGAAAAGGCTGTTCTGTACTTGTAGTTGACCTTGACCCACAAGGAAATGCTTCATCGCATATTGGAAAAATCGATCCCAATATGTATGAAAAAAATGCCATGAACTTGTTTTGTGATCGCAACACTCGACTTGATAAAAGATTGGTTGCTGAACTTATTCAAACCGATGTTAATCCTGGTTTTGAAAATGTTAGCTATATTCCTTCCAGTGAAGATATGGACAGTATTACCGAAACGCTAAGAACAAAATCTAATAGACCAGTTGAAGAACTAAAAGCCAGGCTCCAGTTAATACGTGACGTGTTCGATATTATCTTAATAGATTGCCCACCTTCGCTAAATCTGCTAACAGGTAACGCCATCTCGGCCGCAACACATTATATTATTCCTGTTGATACCAGTACGGATTACTCAAGAAGCGGTTTGCTCCGATTGGCAAACTTTATTGAATATACATCGACTGATACTAATCCTGACTTAATGTATCTAGGGGCTTTGTTGACGCGTCACTCAGCATCAATCAATGCCCAAAAGGCTGTCGCATTTGAAGTCTCGTCTATCGAAGAAAACATGAGAGGTTCGACCGGGAATGGGGGCGTGCTTCCCGTATACATTCATAATTCTAGCAAAGTGGGTGAAGCATCCATCTTAAGGGTGCCTGTTCGTAAAATTGCACGATCAAATAAAGTGGCTGAGGATTATAAAAATCTTGCTCATTTCTTAATGGAAAAATTGGCCTTACAAAAATCTATGATTGATGAAGTCGCTTAATAAAAGGATTCTGGAAGATGAATAAAGATCAACAAAAGCCTGTCAATAAAAGATTGGCAGCATTGCAAAATAGCATTTCTGGCAATACCTCTCGCGAGTTGCAGGCGAGGAATCGTCAGGACTTTGAGAAGGCAGCCCAATCTCCAGATGCGCAAAAAACAAATATCCCGGTCGATTTGATCGACCCCAATCCCTATCAACCCAGAATTCGCTTTGATCCACTGAAGATTGAAGAACTGGCAAAATCTATCCAAGAGATCGGGCAAATTCAACCGATCGCTGTTCGCATAATGGATGATGGCCGATATCAATTGATAGCTGGTGAACGTCGACTTAAAGCAGTTAAACTTTGTGAAAAGCCAGAAATACTGGCGACCGTGTTTGAAGTAAATGACAAGATCATGGCCGAAATGGCATTGGCTGAGAATATCCAAAGGGAAGATCTGAGCGATTATGAGGTTGCATTAGCTATTCAAAAGAATGAGCAATTTTTTGAGTCAAAAATAAAGATGGCCGAGCATATGAATAAGGCACGTACAGATATCTATAAATATCTGGCCTTTTTTAAGTTGCCTGACTGGATTCTCTCGCGACTTGAAAACAATCCGTTTTTATTTGGCCGTCGAATCGCGGATCCATTAGCAACATTGATTATTTCAGCCAAATATGCCGCAAATAAAGAAGCTTATGATGAGGCGATCAGGAATTCATTAACAAAACTTGAGACAGACGCATTAACCACTACCTTATTCATGGCTGACATTGAACGATGTGTCCGCGAGATCAGCTATCCAAGACGCATGAGCTCAGAAGCAGTAAAAAGCCATTATCAAGTGCAAGGTAAAAAGGTGGGCAGCTTTGTTTCAGATGTGAAAGGCATAACAATCAAAATCGATCAAGCAGCCCTGTCGGACAATCTAGTAAATGAAATATCCGACTTTATTGCCAATAAACTCTCTGCCCAAAAAATCACTACAGCATAATCAAAAATAGGATTATTAATTCAGAATGTCCCGTTAGGACATTCTGAACCAAATCCCCGCAAAAATAAGACCAGCTCAAATGTACCACGGTTAGACAGCCCAGTGAAAAACTCAATCAGGTGTACCACCGTTAGACAGTTCAGAAAGAATACCACAGGAATAAGATCGACTCGTGTACAACGGTATGACGCGGTAGAGTTTTATCATTCTGACGCTGTAAAGATCGCTCAGTTTTTATGTTGTTAGAAGTGGATCCCATCGATTGGACAGCCATTTATCATTCTTAAGAGGCTGTTTGAAAAATCCTCCGAATGGTAGTGTGTCACCCATTTTGAATGGGAGGGCCTCCAGTGGCACAGGACTATCCGACCGACTTGGGGATGCAGAATGGACGGTGTCGGAACCGCTTATTCCGGGGCCGAAACCGAACGGAAGGCCTCGGACGACGGATATCTGCGGCATCGTTAATGCGATCGTCTATCTCCTACGGAGCGGCTGTCAATGGCGAATGATGCCAAAGGAATATCCGCCATATCAGACCGTTTACACGTACTTTCGGGAGTGGCGGGTACCGGTGTCTAGGAACGCATCCATGACACGCTGCGAGAGAATGTGCGCGAAGCCGCCGGGCGCCGTCGCGTACCGAGTGCTGGGGTCATCGACAGCCAGACGGTGAAGACCACCGAACAAGGCGGCGTCAGAGGATAGGAGGGTGGCAAGAAGATTCGTGG
>NZ_KE386570.1:0-1125 GCF_000427625.1 Methylobacter luteus IMV-B-3098 | reverse complement strand
TATGCCGGCAAACTGGTGGACTGGGTATCCACGAATCTCCAGCGGGTACTTTCGATCGTGAAACGGCCTCGCAAAAGTGGCTTCAAAGTCCTGCAATGGCGCTGGATTGTGGAACGTACGTTTGGTTGGCTGAATCGTTCCCGCCGCTTAAGCAAGGACTTTGAGGCGTTATGCGAGACCTCGGAAACCTGGATTCGAATTGCCATGATTCAGCTCATGATCAGGAGGTTAGCCAAGACAACATAGACTTTTCAAACAAGCTCTAAGTTCGATTGCCTGATCATTGACGAGCTGGGCTATCTGCCGATGAACAAGCAGGGCATGCACAACCTGTTTCAGCTCATCAACGCGCTGTATGAATACCGGCCGATCATCCTGACCACCAACAAGGCGTTCACCGATTGGGGCGAGTTCTTTTTTGATGACAATGTGGCCGTGCCCATCGTCGACCGCATTATCCATCACTCACATATTTTTATGCTCGGAGGGGAAAGTTATCGGCTGAAATCGAAGCTAAACAATTCATATTAACCGGGAAAAGTGGCTCAATTTTAATGGCCGAAACTGGCTCAATTCTGTTGGCCATTGACAATTCCAAGGCAGCTTCTAGCTGAGCCGGAACAGCGACCGAGGAGACTTGCTCCTGAAAGGCTATTTTTGGACGTAATAATATTGATATCAATGAGTTGTAGTTTTTGAGCGGACTCTAATTAAGTCTATGATATAACTGCAGCACATCTGGATGTTGCATCCGCTCTGTTTCATGGCAATAAACCGCCCAGGGCGCCGAGTACGGCGATGAGCGGCGACGGTCGCCTCGCCTGAATAACTACGGCTTGGGGGAAGCCGGCCACCATAATGAAAAAATTTTTCGGCAGTTCGCTGAAATCATTAATCCTTACTAAGGCTTACTGCTGATTATTGGCCTTATCGGCACTAAGGCGCAAAACCCGACCGGGGGCAGGCTGCTGCAGGCGCTTTGTGTAGAAGTCATACAGTCTGGGCGTTGTTGAATAAATCGAAATTTGGCCGAAGCACATCATTTCTAGCTTTTGCACTAGATTTTGATAGACACAGGCATACCCAGGCCTGTCATTCTGTTGAGAGCAGACGCACTGCACCATG
>NZ_ATYJ01000015.1 GCF_000427625.1 Methylobacter luteus IMV-B-3098 | reverse complement strand
CATGCATATCCAGTTTATAGTTATCATACAGCTGGTAAGGAATTGACGCAGTTCCTTCAAGCATTAAAACTATGTATAGCGCTCTACCTGTAATCGCTGGTAACACGTTGGGTGTGCATCGAAATAAATCTCTTCTATTCATAGTTGCGCACTATACATAGGTGCCAATCAGAGACATTCAAGAATTTCAGCCAAATGGCGGTTGCATTACAGAAAGCTGTCGTTCAACGCCCGCATTTGCGGCTGGTTTGGAGCGCAGCGGAAAACCAGTCCGACAACATGCGCTTGTTATGCATTCTATGGGCCATACTCAGCTCTCATTTCATCTTGAAAATCTCTGAGAAGACTGACGCATAGATAGTATTTATCCAGCTTCTCTTTCAAAATTCCCATTTGATCGTGCAGTTTCCTTAGATTGATATGCTCGATGCCTTCAAGGTTTTTGTTGCCCTTTTTGTCTTTTGGGTACCTGAATGCAAACGACTCTGGATCTACTTTAACAAACTCCGTAATGATTGTTTTAATGGCCTGAATATCTTCTTTAGTGATGTAGTCATTTATGGATTGATCATGATCCTTGATAATTCTAGCCATCAACGAATTTGCAGTGTTCCACAAGTCATTAATTCTGTGATGCTCTGGAAAGCTTGCGCCCTCTTCAAGGAATATTCGTGACTCTCGAATAATGTGCTTAAGTTGCAGCTCAATATATTGACGGTAAAGAAATGAAATAGGAAAAACCAAAATATCCTGGTTTGTTCCTGACTCTACTACATCATGGACGAGTTTATCGGCGGCTTCTCTATAGCCCTCGATATAAAGCCCCATGGTATCGAGTGACCAATTCAAACATGCATTGGCTTTCCAATCCTTATCGCCTGAAAATAATGAATTGCTCATTTAGTACCCTAATGCATAACGCCTAAATCAGGTGCGCCGTAGGCGTCACCTGGATTTACTTGTTATACCAAAATCTGCTCCAGTATAAAGCAGTAATTGTTTAATAGGTTTGTTCCTGATAGCAAACTCATACAGTTCATTATTGTAGGCATTGATTTGATTTAGGTTGTTTTTCCACTCAGTAAAAAAATCATCAAGAACGCTTTGATCTTGCGTAAGCGAACTAAAATATAACCGATTCATCCCTAAAACATTGTTAATTACCTCCTGATACTCAAAACCCAACGAAGGGTAACGGTCATTTGCACAGTCAATGAAATAACTGATGATATTAATCATCCTTACAAGAGAATGCGGATGTGAGAATTTTTTCGTATAAAATTCTTTAATTTTGACCGATAACGCATTTGAATAATCATTTATTACATTGAAGTAGAATAGGTTTTTGGTAATTATTATGCTGGATAGGGCTATATATAAGATGCACTTTAAGAGATAATCATCTTCATAGCCAAGAATAGTCTTGGTATCATTTGCAAAGCCAAGTACCTTTGCTGTTGCAATTCTATCCGCATCATACTCCCATGCATGCTTCTTCATTTTGAATGCAGTATTAGTATTTAAATTTTCTTGGAAGTTGAAATTTGTCCGTGAATTGGAATTATTAAATTGTAAGATGTGCCGAAACTCATGATGAAATGTGAACCTTATTGAGCATTCGAGCATAAATTCTTTTATATTGAAGCTTTGGTTTTCATGTAGCTGGCAATATGCATCAGAAATATTTTTTTCATTGATTATTGCTACCAATATCTGGTTTCGGAATAATTCTTCTCTAAACTTCCTTTCCATCAGAACTGGATACCCATTAGTTATGTTTATTAAATTGTATCCATTTATCTTTATGGCTGATGCATTACATGAATTAGAGTTTTTTATATAAAAGAAGCAGTTCTCCAAATCCCATATCTCAGAATATTCCTCATAGAGGCTGTTGAATTTGTTTTCATAGAAAGAGTACGTTTTGACTAAATGCTCTGGAAGTCCATTGTAATCAAACATGTCGAGGTGCAAGTATCTACTGATCTCGTCAGAGTTCTTTAGCAGAGGCATTGAATTATTTTTTAAAAATGTTGATGTTGCGTAAGGGCATAACAAATAAGCATTTTATCTGTCGTGCGCGAGCATGACAGATAAATGTGTGTTGGACTAAGCCGGCCTGGATGTTTAGCTTAGCCCGCATTCTTTATTAATATGGGGATTGTATTGTTTCCGCTCAGGACTGTCTAAAATTTATCGACTTTTTTGGGACGTTAGCCTTGTTTGCAGCTGGCAGTTTAGCGTCTGATTTGTTTCTCTGGAGAATAATTTTTTCCATTTTGCTCACTTCAACGGTGAGTTTTTGGGTTTTTCGTTTCTTTTGACCGCACGGTATCCCAGACCTCTTTGGCGTCTGTTGGTGGTTTGTGCCGTATGTGGCTTAAGGTTGCCGATAGGTTTATCGCTTAGCCATAATCTATGCGCTTGGGCGCTATCTCTCCGACGACGATCATGCGGCCTGTTTTGCATTGCGGGCAGGACCGCGGTTTTTCAATGACCGGCACGGTAATGGGCTGATTGTTTATGGCTGCCTGCCCGACGATCTCTTGCTCGGCTATGGCTTGCAGGCTTTGCCGGATTTGCGCCAGCTTTTGTCGCCGACATCGATTGGCGAGAAAGCCGTAATGACGAATGCGCATAAACCCGGCAGGCAAAATATGCCATAAGAAGCGCCGAATCAGTTCTTCACCGTCCAACACCATGACTTTGTTGCGGTCATGATCCCGGTAGTCCTTGTAGCGCAGATGCACTTGGTCTTCGTCTATCTGCTGTATCCGCCCGTTGCTGAGTGCGGTTTTGCGACTGTAGCGGGCCAGATACTGGACCACCGTATCGGCTCGGTTGAGATAGGCTTTGGTATACACCACCCAGTCTGTTTGCATGAGCTCATTGAGTCGCGTATCGATTTCAGCAGGACGTGTGATCCGTTGCAGTTCACCGCATTGCGCATTGTGCCGCAGGCGGCTGACCATTCGGCCCCGAAAAAATCGGGACAAGGCCCGGACCGGAAACAGGTAATTGCTTTGGGACGAATGCCAGTCGCCTGCTTGGGTCAAGGCGCCGCCGGCGACCAGGCAGTGCAGATGCACATGCCGGCTCAGATTTTGCCCCCAGGTATGCAAGACTGCGGTCATGCCCAGGGTGCCGTGCAGCCGCTTCGGGTCTTGGCCAAAATGATCCAGAGTTTCCCAAGCGCTTTGGAATAAGCACCGATAGATCACCTCGGGGTGCAGTTCGACCCAACCGTTGAGCGTGTGCGGCAGCGTGAAAACCAGATGATAGTAGGTCACCGGCAGAACCGCCTGCAACTGCTGCTGGCACCAGGCTTGTTGGGCCTGGCCCTGGCATTGCGGGCAATGGCGGTCACGGCAGGAATGATACTGCGGCTGTTCGAAGCCGCACTGTCCACAACGCTGTTGCAGGCCGCCCAAGGCTTCGGTGCGGCATTGTTCGATATGCCAGCAAGCTTTTTGCTGAATCGGGGTGAGTAGATGCTGCCTCTGATAGGCAGGCAGAAAGCGCTCGAATACTGCCTGTAACCCGATGTGGGCGCTCATGACGACCGCTCCAGTTGGGCCAACAGGTCGCCGCCGCTTCGGCTTTCCTGATAACCCGGCACCCAGTGGACATAACGCAAGGTCGAACGGATATTTTGATGGCCCAGTTGATGCTGCAGTTGATGCAGCGGCATGCCGTCTTCCAGCTGATGGGTCGCATAAGCATGACGCAGGCTGTGGATGCCGCCGATCTTGTCGACACCTGCGCGTCGTTTGGCATCGGAAAACAGCTTTTGCGCACTGGCAATACTTATCGGCGAATGTTGATCTGCACCAGGAAACAGCCATTGCGGCGGACGCAGTTCACGCCAATAGGCTCGACGCCAATAGGCTCGCAATAGCCGCAATAAAGTAGGCGACAGGATTACGGCCCGATCCTTAGCGCCTTTGCCTTGCTCCACCCGCAGCAGTCGCCGTTCGCCATCCAGGTGCCGAACCTGAATCGACACCAGTTCACTGACACGAAGTCCGCAACCGTAACAGGTCGTCAGCAACATGCGGTGTTTGAGATTGCCGTGGGCAGCCAGGATGCGGCTGACTTCACTGCGCATCAGCAGTTCCGGAATGCGCTGTTCCTGTTTAGGGACCTGCAGCTTGACGCCGAAGCTGTCCCGACCGAGGACGTGCAGATAGAAAAAACGGAGCGCATTCAAATACAACCGGCAAGTGGCCGGTGAGAGGTGGCGTTCTTTGACCAGTGCCAGAAAGAACGCTTGCAGTTCTTCCCCCGTTAGCTGATCCGGCGAACGATGGTAATACTTCGCCAGTTCGGTGACGGCCATCAGATAACTGCGCTGGGTTCTCGGCGCCATGCCACGTACCAGCATGGCGTCGATCATTTTTTGACGTAACGGAGTCATCGCATTTCTCCTCTGAAGACTGACCAACAGTGGTCAATCAGGAGTGTGTGACTTATTGTTACGAAAGGGAAAAATTAGAGCTGCGCCAAGCCGCCGCGCAGCGGTTTAGTGTACGCCCGTGAGTGCGTACTATTTGCAGGGTGAAAGTCCCTGCCGGAGTAAGCCACAGCTCCGTAGTTGAAGGTAACTGCGTCGTCGCGAGGCGGGGTGGGGAGTAACCGGAAGCGAACTGTCGGTCCGTAGGATGACGAACCTGTTTCGGCGGGGTATGGCGGCGAGCCTGCACTAAAGTGGCGAAGCCTGGAAATAACGCAGCACGCTGGGGATGGCGGATAAAGCGATGCTGCGGCGTACTACGTGGTTGAGGGCGGAACGATGGGAAGATAGTACGAGGTAAGCGGGGAGACCTGTCGGTGAAGTGAACACGGACAGGAGTCAGAGTCCCAATAGTACCGCACTCGGCTGAACAGCCGGGGAGACATGCGTCAGAGTAAAAGGCGCACTAGGGAAGTGGGGCAGGAAAGTTGATAGCCAAAGACCAGAGAGGAGCAGATATGAAGATTGAAGCATCACCAGTGTCGGAAACGACTAGACAGGGTGCAAGTGTGCCGGAAAGCTGCGTGCAGCGGCAATTCACGCCAGCGCCAATCTGGACAAAAGCTATGTTGGCAGCCCTGAAAACAGGGGTTAAAGGAGGCAAATGGCACAGTTTGATCGACAAAGTATCGCGTCTTGAGACATTGAGGTTGGGGTGGGCACAAGTCGAACGCAACGCCGGTGCGGCTGGGGTAGACCGAATGAGCGTGGAACGCTTCGCGCAGGCACAGGATTTCTATCTGGCCGAACTGGCGGGAGCACTGTGGAACGGGAGTTATTCGCCGCAGCCGGTAAGACGTGTGTACATACCCAAAGGCAAGGGACGACGGCCGCTCGGTATACCTGCTGTCAAAGATCGCGTGGTTCAGGCTGCGTTGAAGCTGGTGATCGAACCGATCTTTGAGCACGAATTCGAACCCAGAAGCTTTGGCTTTCGACAAGGATTGGGCTGCAAAGATGCGCTGCGAGAAGTAGACCGTCATTTGAAAGCGGGCTATTTCTGGGTGGTGGACGCGGATCTGCAAAGCTACTTTGACACGATTCCACATGCAGCTCTTCTGGAAAAAGTGGGAAATCGGATTGCAGATGGTCGTGTGCTGGCGTTGGTTGAGCAGTTTCTCAAGCAAGACATCATGGAGGACATGACGCGTTGGACGCCGACAGCGGGCAGTCCGCAAGGGGCGTTGATAAGTCCCTTGCTGGCCAACGTTTACCTTCACGAGCTGGACGTAGAAATGCGTGAGGCAGGGTTGGTGATGGTACGGTACGCCGATGACGCCGTGGTGTTGTGTCGTAGTCGGGAAGAAGCGCGATCGGCGCTGGCCCGCATACGGGCGTGGGTGACTGCGAACGGATTGACGCTCCACCCGGATAAAACCCATCTCGGGGATTGCCGGGTAGACGGTCAAGGGTTCGAGTTTTTGGGGTATCGGTTTGAAACAGGAAAACGTTGGGTGCGCAAGAAAAGTCTGACGTCCTTAAAGGACAAGATTCGCGCTATGACGAAGCGTAACTCGGGGCATTCCATCGACTACGTGATTGCATCACTCAACCCGATCCTAAGAGGATGGTACGGATACTTCCAGCACGCTCACCGGTTTACATTCTCGACAATCGATGGCTTGGTTCGCCGTCGATTACGGGCAATGTTACGCCGACAAAAGCACCGGCCGGGCCAAGGACGATGCCTGCGCGATCATAAACAATGGCCGAATGCCTACTTCGCTGATCTTGGGCTATTCACAATGTCAGAGGCCCATAAATTGGCGTGCCAATCCCGATGTGGAAACAACTAACTGGAGAGCCCGTCGCGGGAAAACTGCACACCGGGTTCGGAGGGAGGGGACGGTGAAAACCGTTCTCTACCCCTATTCAACAAATTATTATCTAGGTCTGTATATTTACACTTGAACTGTCTTGGTTGCAAACTAAAGTATAGTAAAAAAGGCAAAGAACTTGATTTACTAGGTGGGATAACATACATAATTTTCACGATAAACAGGTCTGGATAACTTCAATACTTATGTTTGCAACTGACTTGCCCAAGACACTCAGCGACTGGCTGCTATACTGCTAATTATCGCCATTCATAGAATTCGAGTGAAAGTCTGCAAGGGGTGTGCGCCGTGCAAAGGCGGCGCTTTACCAGTGGGTGAAAGACCCACCCGGCTAAATCGCTCCAGCCGGAAGCAATCGGAGCAGTCATGGAGGTAACGAAGTGGCTGGAGCCTTCGATGTAAAGGATCGCTATAGGCGATTCAGCGAGTGTGCAGGCCGTAACGAGAGTGAACACTGAGTAAGCCTCGAAAAGGTCATTGGCATCATATCTCAACAAAAAATAAACTTAGTTTGTCGTTCAATTAATACAATTAGAACTCTTTGTAGATAGTAATCCATTTCATGAATAATTCAGGCGCAAAAGCGGCATTAAAAGGCTACCGATATCAGACGCTGTACACTTTGGTTGAGATACTTGAATCTTCTGATGCTGATAACGTATTTCAACCCGAAGGCGAGGAAGACTTAGCGATACGAAAAAATGGCGAATTGATCCGTGTGATTCAAGTAAAAGCCAGAAATGAAAAGTTGACGCTATCCAGCTTTAATCCCGATAAGAAAGATTCGTTTTTCCACAGGGTGTCCGATTTGCTAAGCACGCATCCTGGCTTATCTATTGAAGTTGTCAGCTTTGGGGAAATCGGCAGTGAAATAGAAAAAGCATGGGCAGGAGACGTGAATAGCCGTTATTCAATCACTGAAAAGCTTGAAAAACATGGTATTGATAAAGAACGGATTGAAAGTTTATTCGAAAAAATACAATGGCTTGTTGTATCAGAGCAGGATTTGCAAAGCAGGCTGCAAAACCATTTAACCCAAACAATGACCGCTGGCGACCCTAGCAGTGCTTTTTCTTTATTATTGGCTTGGCTTTATTATGCGGCCGAATATAAGGAAAAAATCACCAAACAAGATTTAATCAATAAAATTTATGCTGTTGGTAAATATCTATCAGAAAGAGCCGCACACCATCAGGAATGGTTCAAATCAATAAAGCCTTTAATTGAAGAAGATCAAGCTCATCAGCAAAAGAATCTTGCAAGCGAATTTTATAAGGGTGTTTCCTCCCGTTTTAGCCACATTCAAGCTGGCTTGGATATATCCCGCTCAGAACAAATCGGCAAGATTGAGCAGGCATTTCGAAACGGAAACAGAACGGTCATTGTACATGGAGCTTCGGGTCAAGGTAAAACAACGCTGGCTTATCGTTACTTGTACGATTTCGTTCCCGAAGACTGGCGTTTTCAAATCAGTTTTATCGACAACAGAAGTCATGCCGAAAACATTGCTTTGGCGATAGCCGATCATCTGTCAGTTTTTAAAGCTGATTTGTATCTTTATATTGATGTGTCGCCGCGAGACTTGGATTGGACAGCCCTGGTCAAAGCATTATTGGATAAACCAAATATCAAAATTCTTATCACAATCCGCGAGGAAGACTTGGCTCGGCAGAATGTGTCAAATGTCGAACTGGGCTTTCCTTTGGGTGTGCCGTTGCATTTCAATCAATCAGAAGCAGAAAAAATTTACCAAAACCTGCTAGTTAAAAAAGTCGCTAATCCATACCCATCCTTTAGTGATGCTTGGCATCGGTTTGGCGGCAATGGTGCATTACTGGAATATGTTTACTTTCTTACCCAAACTGAGTCGCTCAAAGACCGATTAGGCTTTCAGGTTAGACGCTTACAAGACGAAGTAAGACAATCAAAGTTGGAAGCGGCCACCCTAAAAGTATTATTTTACTGTGCGGTAGCAACCGCTTATGAATCCCGCATACAACTAGCTGAATTGGTGAAGATTATTAATTTGTCCGATCCAACTGGTATGTTTAGGTTGTTTGAAGAGGAATATTTAATTCGCTGTTCAGATGACAAAAGATATGTTGAGCCGTTACATCCCTTGCGCTCCAAATTGCTAGTTGAGGTTTTGAATGATCCTGCACTCAATCCATGGATAAATGCTGCAACAGACGTGCTCCCCTGCATAATGGAAGCCGATTTGGAAAGCTTTTTGTTGTATGCCTTTGTCGAACATCCACAGGAATATCCTGCCATTTACCAAAAGCTTTTCGAATTAACACTGCATAGTTGGCAAGGTTATGCAGGCGTATGTAAGGCTTTAATCTGGTATGGCATTTATGCTTATGTCAAAACTAATAAGGACGTAATCGAGCAAGCCCGTTTGATGGCAGGCAATAGCGGCTGGAAATTTCTACTAAGACCTGATCTCACAAATGTGTTGGATGAAGACCCTACCGAGTCCTTATTAGAAATGTTGGGTAAAAATAATCCAGAAAAACTTGCTAAGATCAAGCTTCTTAGAAATCAGGTACCGTCACCAGACATTATTTATCAAGGCTTGAAAACGTGGCTAAATAACAAATCATTTGAATTGGCTAAGCCAGAAAATGAAACTGCTTGGTTTAGTATGAGTGAAACCCTATTTTGGTTGGGGTGGTTAAAAATTACTGAAAGCTATGATGCTGCATGGCTGGTAAAAAGTAATACTGTTTCAGAAATATCAACCATCGTCTGTTTATCAGAATTAACTTTAGCCCTTTATTATTTCGATAAGCAAATCTACCATGACTTTATCCGTTCCAATAAATCAGAAATTGAAAAGCTATTTCAAAAACAAACCAATACCTTATGGCTAGAGCAGAAACCAGAAAACCCAATCGCTCATTATATTGCGCCAATAGAATCGGCTGATGAAATCAACAAACAAAACTTTTCAGCGCGACTAAACGAGCAAACTGTTTATCGTGTAAGAATACTTAGGAATCTTTTTCCTGAAGCGGAAAAATTTGGCGGGATAGGTTATGGACATCATGTCGCATTCATGGAACTACCCTTCGATGAAGCAAACAAGCCAGGTATCATAAAATCATCATTGCCAATAAATCGGCTGGTAAGCATTAATGCGACTTACAGTAACTTAGCTGATTATATTCATCGTCCAGATGATTGGAAAATGTATGCTGAAAATATCATTTCAACTAGAAGGAAAATTGTTGACGGTTTGACTTGTCTTAATAAAGCGTTAATCGCTTTTTTTAAAAATCGCAAGCCATCATCAATCATAGGTTGGAAAATAAACGAAGGCTATTGGGAAGACTTATCTAGAATCAATATGATGTCTTCCATGCTCCCTAAGTTAGCAGTTGATCCTTGGGGATACACCAGCGAAGGCACTGAAAATAATTCAGAGAACATACAACCAAATCGCCCAACTCAAATAAATGCCTCAGTGAGATTAGCGGAATATAAAAATTATCAAAAAGCATGGAGCGACTATTTACACAGTGTTATCAATTTTGTTACACAATCTCATCTTGTTTTAATCGTTAATGGTCTTATCGGACATCGGCCAAAATCTGAACATGCGCTAGTATATCAAAAAGCTGAAGAACTTGGTCATTCCTGTTCTCCGCATCATATCCACCTAACCGTAGTAAATCTCAATAATGCCAAATGTGAGTTGAAGAATTTTCAAACGGAATTTCGTAATAGGTTTAAAGACTTAGTCGATATATCCGCTTTAAAAAAGCTTGAGGAACAAGAAGCAGCTAAGCTCGAAAAAGCCTGGCATCTTTGGTATCAATTTGCCCATCACCCTGACCAATACTGGAAAGAAGCACCGGATGTGCGTGCAGCGGCAATTACCAGAAATGTACAGGCAGGTTTGATAAACTCTATCAAAAAAGCGCTAGCTAACAACCCGGATTCTGGATGGCAAGCCAAGCTGCTTAGTGACACCTATTGTTATGAAGAACGCCCTGCTTTGTGGATCAGCTTGGAATTAAAGGATTTAACTTCATTGGAAAGGGCATATGCCGAAATTGTTGATGTGCTGATTAGTGCAATTCGTCCTGTTGCATATAAAGATTTAAAGTATTTTGTTCTGACTAACCATTGGCAACATGTGGTTATTATTCCAATGATTCAGGGTTCGACATTAAATAACCTTGCTTGGCGAATATTAACCAGTTCATTTGCAGGTGATGAGCCTATCTTATCCGACAATAAATCTTGGTTAAACATCCCGCAAGCACTTCCCGAAATCGCTGTAAATCACTTTCAATTTAAACAAATCAAGGTTGATAACTTTGAGAAGACTCAACTACTTAGTAAAGAGTTAGCTGAGTTATATGCAGCCACTTCTCATTTATCGAATTACATTGAAATATCTAAAAAACTGAACAACGTAGGTTCGGATATACTGCAAGATTATTTATCAAAATTTCATAAAAAGCTTGCTGAAAATATATCAACCGCTGATTCCATCATAACGGATTTAAAAACTGGAATGGAAAACGACGATGATCTTAAATTAGAAGCATTGAGACTATGCGAAAATGCCATATACCCTTATGGCAAACCAGATGATGACCAAATAATAGTTAATTTGAATGATTGTAAAGAATGGTCAATCCTTATTAACGAGGCTATTTCAATGTTACAAGTAGCAGAATGGACTTGCTCATTCACATTGAGCTCTTAACAAGAAAATCCAAATGTAAACGTCCGCTTTTGGCACCTATGTATAGTGCGCAACTATGAATAGAAGAGATTTATTTCGATGCACACCCAACGTGTTACCAGCGATTACAGGTAGAGCGCTATACATAGTTTTAATGCTTGAAGGAACTGCGTCAATTCCTTACCAGCTGTATGATAACTATAAACTGGATATGCATGGCGACATTCAAGCAAGTGAACCATGAAATTATCAACGGAAAAGTGTCAATTGCTACTCAAGCAGCCATCTTCATATGTGGTGCAGGGCGAATGTTCATTGAATTGTCTGAAGCGAATAAATTTTCACCTCAGAATCCCGGCAAAACTATGTAAAGTTTCTTGACTGAGGGTTGGTTGAAAGGTCAGTAAAATCAGGGTTTGCCACCAACAGCTAATCACGGCTATACATAGTTGGGCCCTATACATAGGGGTCGCTATGGATAGCTATACATAGCGCAACATAGCGACTATTCGCCCAGCAACTTAATTTTCCCAGACTACGCCTCGTCAAAACAGTGAGTGATCATCAATTCCCGAGTTAATCTTTGGACCTTGCTCGAGTGATCGATCACTTGGTTGAACGAAACTGTCTGGTTTGGGCCATTAGCCAATGCTTGCCGAACGCCTGCTGCCATTACCGATTTCAAAAACCGGTCTAACCGACGCGTATTTTCATACGCAATTGAATAACCCATACTGTGCGATAACCCTTCATTATCGCACAGTATGAGCTATACTAACGGCCATGAAGAGACTGACCCATCAAAACCATCTACCGGCACTGGCCGCGGCTCAAAATTATCAGCAAGCGGCGCAAGGCGCTTTTGCCGACAATACCGAACGCGCGCGCACAGCCGACTGGCGGGTGTTCGCTAATTGGTGCGATGCACACGACGCGTTATCGCTGCCGGCCTCGGTCGAGACATTGGTGGCGTTCATCGACGCCCAGGCCGAGCTGAAAAAAGTCGCCACCGTGAAACGCTACCTGACCACCATCGCCACGGCCCATAAAGCCGCCGGCTTGGATAACCCGATCCGGAGCGAGTATGTGCGCCTGGCAGTCCGGCGCATGGCCCGCCAAAAGGGGACCCGGCAACAACAAGCCCAAGGGTTCAATTGGCCGCACATCCATCTGGCCTTGCAGACGCTCGGCGATTCGCCGCGGGCGCTCCTGGACAAGGCCCTGGTCTGCGTCAGCTATGATACGCTGTGCCGGCGATCGGAAACTGTCGCGATCCGGATCGAAGATCTGCACTGGGCCGACGACGGTGCCGGCAGCGTCACGATCATCCGGAGTAAAACCGATCAGACCGGCGAAGGCGCCGTGAAGTATTTGTCGCACACCACGGTCGCGCATCTGCAAGCGTGGCTGTCCTGGGCGCAGATCAGCGAGGGGACTGTGTTTCGCGGCCTGAATCGCTGGCAGCAAGTGCTGCCGGGGCCGCTGTCCGGCGAAGGCGTGACCCGCTCGCTGCGGCGGGTGGCGCAGCGCACCGGCCTGAACATCGAGCGGATCAGTGGTCACTCGACCCGGGTTGGCGCCTGTCAGGATCTGGTCGCGGCCGGCATCGACATGCCGGCGATCATGCAGGCCGGCGGCTGGAAAGCGCCGGAGCGGGTGGCCCGTTATTCCGAGCAGCTGCTGGTTAAACGCGGCGGCATGGCGCAGTTGGCGGCGATGCAGCGCCGCTAAGCAGGGCCGGCTTGAGAGTTATCGTGAGGGTAGTGCCGATGGAACCCGCCGAGGCCAATCAAAAAAAACATTGAGACCAGCGCCTCGGCCTATCAGATCATTGACAGTATTTATAGCGGCTCACATTTAAAAATGGTCGGGCTCGCAATTATTGCGTTTTTCAACTCGAATTAGCTGCGACTGTGTGCCATCGATTTCGTTATTTTCATCTACTATCTACCTCCTGAGTCTGAGGCATGGTTTCAAATTCTTGCCACTCGTTAGCAATGGATGGCCAATCTATTGATCGTTGCACGTCTTCTCCATTTTTATTTGTGCGCGTCCAAACATCCCAGAAATCAGGATCGTCTGAGTTAGGGCGCATGCCTTCAGGCAAGTCAAGCAACCTCGTTAGAATAGGAAGTTCAGATGCCCAACCGACCAGAAAGGCGTGCTGGGAAGGTAATGCTGGAATCTCCCGAATCAGTCCTCTCAATCCATCGGGAAGCAAACGCGCGACCATTTCCTGATCTTTATCATTTGTAATTCGGTGTAACAGGAATGTATTACATTGAGACAGCACTGTTGGTGACAGTTCTGATGGACGTTGTGAGGACAAAACAAGCCCCAAGCCGAACTTTCTTCCTTCTCTAGCAATCTTCTCAAATACCTGACAGCATACAGATGAAGCAGTTGCTTCTTCACTGTCATCATGGTAACGTTTTATGAAGTTATGAGCTTCTTCCATCACCAAAGTTGTTGGCAATACTTTATTTTCAGAATGTTGTCGGCGATAACGCTGCAGAGCTTCAAACGTCATTCTCGCAATTACAGCAGCTAAAATGTGAACGATTTCTTGCGGTACAAGAGATAAATCGACGATTGTTACATTTCCATTCTTTGCATCGCCCGAGCCGATATATTTTTCAAGCCATTCAGCTAAAGAAATATTTTCTTGATCTCCTGTGACTGATACAAGTTTACGATCATTTAAAAGCGTCCTGATACGGACAAGCAAGTAATCAGAAAACTGTTCTACCCTGCTTTCTTTCGCTAAGGCATCCAGAAAAGTAATAAAAACACCCTTATCAAATGGAATTGGGGCATCTTCACTTTTAGGTAGTAACTCCTCTTGATTGCCACCAAATGCGGCATGGGCTTCCTTTATCGA
Source organism: Methylobacter luteus IMV-B-3098 (assembly GCF_000427625.1). GTDB lineage: Bacteria > Pseudomonadota > Gammaproteobacteria > Methylococcales > Methylomonadaceae > Methylobacter > Methylobacter luteus. The sequence continues at coordinate 82,691 of NZ_ATYJ01000015.1, read as the reverse complement.
CTCAATCAATTCACTAATTTCTGCAAGGGTTGCATCATGTGTTGAATATTGACCAGACCGATTATCACAGTATTGTTGGAGTAAATTAGTTAAATTACTTAACCTTTCATCATCTGTTTCAAGTCTACTAAGAAGTTCTTCAATACTCTCCCGCCATGTCTTAAGCTTTTCATAGAAATTTTTCGGAAAAGGGAATCGGCTCCAAGGAGAACCGACAGACCTCTCATGCAATGCTGTAACCAGAATGGTGCTTAGATAATTTTTTATTTCTATTTCTAAATCTACAGAAAGCTCTAGCTGTTCATTTCGCATAGCCCTGAGGCCACGCCTCAATAATGGTTGTTGAACTTTGGAGCTTGCTTTTGTAAAAGCGGCCCATTCGGTACTATTCCAGATCCAGGCCGGTACATTTAGCAGAAACTCATCATCACTCTCATTAGGCTCAACTTTAAATATCCGAGCTTTATGCTGTCTGAAGGCATTTGAATACTCGCCATTCGGATCAAGAACAATAAATCGAGCATTGGGCAATTGGGCATTAGATTTCTCTCTTGCCGCGTTAAGTGACCAATGAATAAGACCGGCGACAGTACATGATTTGCCACTTCCTGTATTCCCAAGAACAGCTAAATGGCGACCAAATAAACGATCAGGATCAACTTTTACATCTGCATTATCGGCCAATGGACACTTGCCAATTAAAACCTTGCCGCTAGTGCCAGATTCAACGATTGCCCGAAGCTGCTGGGCATCGGGTACCATTACAGGGTCGCCTAAGCCTGGAAAATTATGAACACCTCGTTTAAATTTGTATCGAGCGACATGTTCATCCCCTACATTATGCAGCGTCCCAAGCAAGCTGATACTCATTTTCCTGAGTGGAAACGGAAGATCAATCAAACCAAAATCTTGCATTCCTTTTCTTTTCGGAAAAGATGAATGCTCAACTGCCAACCATGTCACTTGGCCAACAATGAAACCATTCTCAGTAGGTACAAGTACAAATCCATTGATTCTTGGGAATGGGCGAGGACGCCCTGTATTCATCGCTATTGATTGAGGTGCATCCAAGTCAAGCAGCACTTTGATCTCATCAGGAGCAACAAAATCTACTGTCCCCACTTGAAGCTTTGCTAAGTTTTCCATTGGAGTAATCATATAAAGCTTACTCCTGGATCGTTTGTTCTTCAGTTAATGGCTGCTTCTTATCCCAGCCTCTGGCAGATATAATTTCTTGAACTTTTTGTGTGGTCAAGTCAATGGCTGGCTTTGGTAAAAAATGATCCACAAGGTTACATAGGTCTGCAAAGTGGCGACCGATTAATAGAGAAATCTGATCACTTCTGCCAACTCGTTCATAAAAACCAGATATACGGCTACCAGCATCATCGTATGAAATAATTACAAGATGCGTTGAGGGAATTGAAAGCATGTCTTCAATGACACGATTGATATGTTCATCTCCAAAACCATATCCATAGCAGACCAAAACAGTATTTGGTCGGCATAGAGCAGCAGCTAGATCTCGAAACAGTTCAACGTAAGGGAATTCAGAGGTTTCTCGATCTTTTGCTGGATTAGGATAAATTAAACAGTTTCCAGCACTTTTTAAGTATGGCTCAAAAGAATCCGCTCCGAATGGTAAAGCGACTCTTCGTACATGACGCTTTTGATAACTCCAATCGAGCGAACCATGAAGCTTGGTAAATCGAGCTAATCCTTCCAAATAGCGAGGTTCTCCACGAATGCCAGGAGGATTGTAGTGCATATCTAACTCAAGCCGTGAAGAACGGAAGATAGGACTCAAAGTGCCGACAAAGCGATCCATCAATCGAATCCCTGTCATATCAGCTGCCCATTCTATGAGCCTGTCATAATTAGTAGTGAATATATGCAGGCGATCACGGCTTGCTGTCCGACTAGCAAAGCTAAGTAAGAAAGACATTACATACTTAGCTGCACTTTCTTCACCTTTTAGCGGTTTAGGAGATGTATCAATTAACTTTTCTGTTTCTAATACACTGGCAATTAAATTGCTAAGTATCGTATCCAGGTCGTTTTTTAATGTTGTGTAACCATAGTCATCACCATCTGTCTCAAGTATTGCTAGTCCATCGATTAGTCTATTAGCAGTTCGAATTTGATCTTCGATGTTAGGTTCCTCTCTCCCTGCTAATTTGGCGGAAGCTTGTATAGCTTCATCTAATTTTTTCAGGTATTTATGATTACTGAACTGTGCTTGCGCCATTGTTGCTCCAGTACTTTTTGCGGCTAAGTAACAAGTTGCACTCGTCAAACCGCTACCCACAAGCAGGTTTAAATGCTCATTCTGGAATAAGGCTGTCAACCAAGGCTCAACGCGCTCTCTGAATTTTCGAAGCTCAACACCATCAGTTTCACCAACTTCTATAAGCTTTCCATCTACAGATTCGTAGTGCTTAGGTTCTTTATCTTCAAAGACTTTTAATACATTTTTCCAGGGTTGTGCTTCCTGGCTTTGATTGTTCTTTTCCATAGATCTTCCTGGATAAATTATTTAAGGGATACACGCTACTTTCCCGTCAACAACTTCTGCATTAAGGCATTTTTTCAGACAATCGAGCTTTTGTTGTAGGATTTGATTTCGCGATTTGCGCTCGATAACCAGGGCTATTTTTTTTGCTCAGTTATATCAACAGGTATAAAGATTATCTGTTTAACTACGCCTTTTATTAAGCCTCAAAGGAAGTTCAATATTTGTTGATAAAGAGCGACAAATTTGATTATTAAACATTATTATTTCTTTGTTTTTTATTTTTCTAATTAACTCGTAAAGCGAACGCTAAATAGTAGTAAATATTAGACACGTATTTTACATTTAACAAGCCACTATCTGCAGATAGATTCTTATCTCTTCAATTATTTTACTGAACGAATATATAAAGATTAGTTATCCACAAAATCTGTGGATAACCTTGTCATCAATTCGTCACAATGCCTTATAACATTTTGAAAGTTAAAGTTTTTTGTTAACTTGGCTAAAATTTGACCAAACCTCATCCAATAAAACATCTGGCCACGAGAAGTTGCCGATGAAGTGACCGCTCGCCTAAGGTTCATCCTGGAGGCTGAACACAAAGCCACATATGTTAGTATGTAGGAAAATGATCTGATCGGTTTGCACTTCGGCCTTTATTATTGTTAATTTTTATGAATCTAAGCACTGAAACGTAGCTAAATCTATTTTTGATAAGTTTTGATAAATTCGAAAGCTTTATACCAAACTGAACCATTTTTATTAGAATGAAAATGCTCTGTGCGAGCATAACGTCTTTCCCCATGAACTCTCCAAATAAGATCCATCTCTTTCTTTTCTGCCAAAGTTTCCACTAGATCCTGTCTGAGATAAAGTAGCTTCCGATAGTTGCTTGAAGCTTCACCTTTTTGATCAACAAATACTGCTGCTACGAATCCATCAGAATCTGTATAACAAAAGTTCGTAGGATCAAATTTTAAACCTAAAGATTCAACTACCCATGGAGCTAGTAAATCGCGACTAATATTATGGTACGAACTCTCACTATGTTCCCAGTAATACCTGATAACAGGAACCTGAACAGTTAGTGATCTATACTGGGGCACATCAAAGACTTTCTTACCTCCCTCAAACAGTATTTTTCCATTTAAAACTATTTCTGATTGATCTATCTCCTCTTTTGTATAATCTACAACAACCTGTAGATCATTACATTCTTCAAACTTAGGCTTAGCACTCCAATACAACTCTCCTGAATATATATAGCTAACTTGGGATAAATCGTGAGGCCATTCAATTTCAGTTGATTCATTAACATAATTTTGAATCTCTTCACCAATAGCTGATGAAACAAAGAATGGGGTAACAGAGCAATAAAAGTTTCGATCAAGTCTCTTGGATTCCTCAGATATGTAGCCATGTATTAGCACCCAAGGCCCAGTAAGTTCATTTAGTTCGCCTAACGTCAATATAGGACTGAGGTCAGGTAATTCATGCTCGAATACCCATTGCTCTGTCGGTACAAAGGTATTTCCCAAAAACTCACTAGATTCCCTGAGAGTAGGTGATGAGTTAATTGGAAAGAACGGATCAATGTCTGCAGCAAACCTTTCTCCCCAAGACTCAAGTTTCCCTTCATCCTCCAATTGTCCAGCCATTTCATAGAACGCGACCCAAGAGTACTTCTTACCGTATCGCTCGATTCTGGGGCGATTCATTCCAAAGGAGTATCCTCCATCTGATTCGGCATTTCGTTCAGCCTTGGAAAACAGTTCAGCATCCCATCCAAGTTCCTTTATACGCCAAAGAATTTTTCCTCGTACATTTCGATATTCTGAATGTTTATAATCATAACTACTGCGCCCATGGACCAATCGGCCTATGGTGTATTCGAAATCCATAGGAAACGGAGATTCAGATCGAGAAGAGCGTTCTCCGTCAAGTTCAACTTCCCAGTCTTTGCGTGGCATCAAAGGAAACGGATGAGAAGCCGCCTGTAATTGTTCTTCATCGATTATTCCTGGAACAAACTTATATACCACCTGCAAGATACCGCTAGCATATTCCCTTGCTAATAAATGTGTTGTAGCAGCCCGTGCATCATCAGCAAACATCGCCTCATATATAAACTTAGCAAAATCGGACGCTTCAGCTTGAGCCTTTTCGCGCAACAGTAACGTTGTTGCGACGCTGTAACTTGCAGCTAATAGCCTTTCTGAAACATATGGGTCATTAACGTTTAGTAATTCTTCGGTTATTTTGAACAATTTATCAGGTGCATGTAGACCATAATTAAACAACGCCTCGGTAGCAGAATCTCGCAGTTCAATGCATGTCGATGTCAGTAGCCAACTTATCGATATAGCGCGCAATCGCTCAACTTCCAGGTTACCCCAGTTACCGGATCGCCAATAATCAACCAATTGCTTCATCCTTTTGATACGATCTTGGTAGTCAATGCGATTATTTTCCGTCCATGATAAGTCCCTGTCCGAAACAGATAGTTGTTTAAGGACCTCACTCAGAAAATCTGCGTTTAGTGGATGTCCAACAACTATTCTTACCTCCCTAAGGTGCTCAAGCGTTCGACCTGGAAATTTTTCTCTTATAATCAGCTCCTTATACGCATCTTTGGTCTCAATACTAAAGTCGTTGTGATCAATAAGATAAGATAATAACAATGCCTTAGCTGCGTAAGTTGAAGGCAGAGCTTGCCAAACTTGTTGTTGATTCCTGTACTTAGGAGTAAGAGCTATTAGAGCATGTAAAATATCTTCAGATAGCTCATGCTGTTCAGGAATATCTCCGAAAATTTTCTGAAGAAAGCCTTCATGTTGCATCCAGTCAACGAGATCACGTCTTGTGTTTTTTCTTAGTAAATAATCAGCTATCAAATATCCGCCAAGTCTGTCATATACGGGAGTTAGAATATAGCTGTATGGTTCGTCACCAGAATCTCGAAATAACACACCTTCTTGTGCAAGCAAGTTGACTATATCCTCATCCCAACCTTGTAGCGGCATATTAGCTGACTCACGAAAGCTGCTTTCCAGTACTGATCTAGTAGCTTGTTCCCACATCTGTTCGCCCCAAATATAAACTGCTCGCTCTACATCCTCTATACGATAACGGCGGACTAAATTTGTCATGCCTGCAATTGTAGCTGCAGAGTGTTGGATCAACTCTTTAAATAAGCTGTATATTGATGAAGGGAAATGTACTATTTGTACAACTTGCTCTGCTTTTCTATTAGTTACTTCACAGAATATTTTCAAATTCAGTGGATGACTAAAGAAATCAAGCGGAGCCATAAATGGATCGGCATCAATCTTGTAAAGTTTGAAATACGCTTTGATAGCATCAACCGTTAAATCCTTGTCAAACCCATCGGACTCGATGATATAGCTGTCATTTGGGAGTGCTTGCTGTGCAAAGTTCTCTCGACTGCTTGCCCTGTCTTCAAGGTAGTGCTGGTGTCGATGATAGGGACGATCTCGCTCTCCTGTTCGGAGAGTACAGATTAAAACTACATTTTTAAACTTTCGTAGTGTAGGGTGAACCGCTTCGAGCAAAGGCTTCCATTCTCGCGGGTCCTGAGCTTCGTTTAGTCCATCGATCACTATTGGAAGTCGGCAGCCAGCCCGCGCTCCAGCAGCATCAATAGCAGCAATAAGAGAACTAAAGCTACTAACAGGTTGGTTATAAAAAGTAATCTGTTGTGCTAGGGAATCTAGGTTGCATCCAGCTTTCAAAGAGCGTCCAAATAACAAAACGCCTGCAGGACGATTGTCGCTTGAAGCAGTGATTTCTGCTGCAAACTGGGTCTTTCCGCCTCCAGCATCAGCAACCACCGCAACTAGCTGATGCGATAGAAGTTCTTGTGCGGATTCAAGCAATAACTTGACATCTTTAATGTAAGCTAGTGCATTTGTAACCGCTATTGAAAGGGGTAGATTATTACGCCGTAACTGCCGTAGAACTTTCTGTATTGAATTTCGAGAGTGGGTGCCGAGAGCCTCAAGAAGTTCATCAATTTTATCGATATTTTCACTACTAAGAGGGTTCTGAAAAAAGGCACAAAAGTTGGAAAATATTTCGCATTTATCTGCGAAATCAATAAGAATAGGGCGCCAAGGCTGATATTCTGGCTCATTAGTGGCTTTATTGATAAATTCTAATTTAACTAAGAGAGATTTCTTCGTTGACTCAAAATCCCCCCAAGCATCTGGCTCCCCAAGTATCTGGCGGACTTTCCGCTCCATTTGCATTCGTTGATGAGCGCCATGAATCCATCTGCTCTTAATAGGGGCAACTGAAATCTCATGCTGCTCAGCCAGCATTTGTGGGGTCAATGCCAGCTCACCAAAGTAGGATTGTCTTAAATCAATCGCCGGCCCTGATAGAAGCTGATCTAAATCACTTTCATTCCAGAGATGTAGCTCAAACCCATATTCGCTTTTTAAGTCGTAATACCAATCTTGATCTGGCTTCGATAAAGTTTTATGGGTCCAGAGAATCCAGCAGTTAAGGTCAGGCAAGTGTTCTCGGGTTCTATCTAAAGAGTGTTTAATTTGTCCCTTAGCAGAAGAGGTGAGGTTGCCATCGGTTTTATATTGGAACCATTTACATTGCCATCCCACATTCTGACCAGCATTGCCAAGGCGCTCATCATCTTGATTTAGCTCGATATGATATTCAACACCGGGCTGATTCTTTAGTTCTCGCAATGGCCCCAGAAAGCCAAACTGCCGGCGAACAATACTACGACACAATTTTTCAAAGTTTTCAGTTGCTGCCCCCGGAAGGCTTTCAAATCGATTCCAATTAAGCATACCTTGCTTAGCCCTCTACATTATCTGACTCTGGATAATCGTGGGCAGAAAATACTTCAATCTTTGCCCCCTTATGGAGCATCCAGCTAATGAGCCCAGTTAAATCATCATCCGAGGTGACGCGAACTTCATTTCCGTGTTGTTCCATATGCATCTCATATAAAAATTGACTGAGTTGCTGTGGCGACAAGCAATATATTTTTTTATTGTTGAGATACTCGCGTACATCGCTATCAAAACGATCCCCATCCATGTCAAAGTCGGTTTTATCCCTGAGGAAATCAATTAACGACTCCGCTTGAAGCTTAAACTCTTCAGCATCGGCAATTTCTTTGAAGCGACCAATGATGACCAAGTTCAGCGAGTGCTCTGCACCATAGCTCTGCCAGACTTTCATAATTTATTAACTTTACCTATCCCATACTAAAATTTTGGAATGCAGCCAATAATCCTGCATTGCCTATTTTGAATCCGGTACTATCAAAAGACGTGCGTTTCAGCACACCTTCAGCATCCACATGAGCAAATGCCATATGCTCAGGCTCTTTTTCGAGAGCCAATTGGGTTTCAACCATTTCTCTATAACGAGAGCTGATAGACAGCCTTAAATTTCCTTTGTAGTCGGCAACCCATGAGTATAAAGCTTCAAGGGACACCAAATCGATCTTCTGCCCTAAACCAACGGGTTCCTCTGGAAGTAAAAGCAGCTCTGCCGCACCAGCAGACTCAGCAAATTGGGCAGCTGTGTTAAGATCATCAATAGTCCGACGATTCACGACGTAATTGATGCCGAAAGGGATGGTCCCTTGTAATGCATATAACTTCCGTTTTAGCTCATCGAATGACCTGTCTCGAATACTTTCGTATGTCACACCGACACCATCCATGCTTACTCGAATAAAATTAACAGATCCTTGTAGTTGACTGATTAAATTATCAGTTAATCTGTGGCCATGAGTAGTTAGGGTTATTGCAAGGCCTGTCTTCTGCTGGCCAAATTGACAAAGTTCTACCAGATCAGGATGCAGCGTTGGTTCCCCGCCTCCAAAACCAATCCCAAAACATCCAGATTCATCCAGCTCAACCATCCAGCGCTTTACTTGTTCTTTGCTCAACTGAGCCGCTCGCTTTAAAGCGTAGCAATGCTCGCATTTCAGATCGCATGCATTGGTGAGGGCTATAGATATCTGCCGCGGGCAATTAGTCCAAGATGACATTGGTGGAATTTGTTCATCTATCAGAATATTAGTGCCTGATTTCCTGTCGAAAAGATGAATACCATCCGGCCCTCTACGAAGCTTCATTGTACGTCGCAATTGATGCAGCTCTGGTGTATGTATTGCTAGTTCAGTCACAAAGCACCCTAATCATCATCTGCTCATGCTCGGCAATTAACTCCAGATATTCTGGTCCCCAGTTATCGTAACTCATCATAAACACCTGCTTCAGGCTCTCGATGGTAGTTGATTTTTCGTAGTGCTCTTTCTTTGCTGTTGGCAGATAGTTGCTGAGCCTGGAGTTGTTGCTATGACTGATGAGGCACAAATTGCCGAAGGTATCAACGCCTTTAGGCAACGTAATGGACTCAGTAATCGGTCGACTATTGAGGGGGTTTTGCGGATAGTAGTGTTCTACCGATGAGCGGAAAGTAAAACTGAAGCCTTTCAGTCGCTTCATGACATAGTCCATATTTACCCCGGCAAAGCGTTCTCCAGCATTGAGTCGCTTCCACAACTGATAATCAAGTCGATTAAAAATAAAGTTCTGCACATTTCTATATGTCAGGAGCTCTGTACTAAAGCTACTTGGTAGTGTTGGGTTACGGTAAATTAAATCAAAGTAACCCAAAGGCTCAGTTGTTCCAAAGCGACCATAAAAGAACTTATTACTCAGTGATTCCAGAAACTGCAGGTAGTTGTGGCCCGCCACGTTAAGACTGGCATCTGTGGTATGGTACAAGTAATAGAGCGCTGCGTTCAGCCAATGCTTATAGGCTTGCGTTGGAAATGAAACATGAAACATTGATAGGATCATCACCAGCTTTTGATTCAGGCCTTCGTCATCAGTGCTATTAACGTAACTAAATGAACGCTGCTTACTTTCGTATAGCTTGAGCACTTTCAAACTCCAATCTTCATCGTTTTCACGCTTAATGATGTAGCGGTCAAACAGCATCCGGCACCTAAGCAGATCTAAGATAAACTGCTGAGCAAACTCTTTAGCATGCCTATCTGACTTTAACATCTCATCTGAGAAAATATCCAATAGCCGCTTATCATCCAATGGAATATCCTTGGCGGCAGTCACCCGCAACACATGCAGCAGGAAGTTGGGAAAGTTGATAACCGAACTGAACGTTCCAAGGCTTTCATTACCGTTTTTCTTCTGACTTGCGTGAAACTGTGGCTTGGCAATAATCGCTGCCAGTGACTGGGGCCTCTGTACTTCACTATTGCTCGACAGCGAGCTACAAAGTGCATTAAAACCATCTGGGCAGCTACTCCAATCACTACCAAAAACCTTGTCGCGCAGATCTGAAGGAATCCCAAGTTGTACATAGCGTTCCATATCAGCACAAGCATCCCAGACTTTGGCAAAGGCGCTACGCCCAGTATTGTCACTTAGCTGGCTCATAAGGCGAGCTTTAAGCACTTCATGCTTTTCTAATTGCTCGCCCCGGTTGTTCATTATCTCGAAGTAGTGATTGAGATCAGTATCCGCAGGCACTACCACTCGCAAGATTTTGACTTTATTCAACAAATAGTTGATGAATAGCTTTAGATTTGCATTTTCCCGCTTCAGATAACGTTGAGTTACATCATAAGCCGCACGAATCGTATATTCTTCCTGCAGCTCATTGGAGCGTTTAGTACCGTTGAACAGCATACGCAGGGTTTTATCTGATTTATCACGGCTGTCAAATCCAAGGTTAATGCGCTGGATATCTCCCAAGTCGGCATCAAACTCATTCTTTATTACCGAAAGAAATATACTCAAAGTAGTATGACGCTGCTGCCCATCAATGATTTCAAAATTGTCGTTATCACGCTGGTAAGTCACCAGGCTACCAATATAGTACGAGCTACTTTTCTGCTCATGTTCATGCTCATTTAGCGCAAAGTCCATTACGTCCTGTAACAGCTGCTCTACTTCTGACTCACCCCAGGCGTAGTTACGTTGATAGATGGGGATGGTGTAATGTCCGTGCTGAAATAGTTCAGATACTGACAGTTCATTAATTTCCTGAATGGCGCTCATCATTCCAAATACCCCAGCGTCTTAAACTTATCAACTAATCCTTGAATCTTGGTGCCTTTAATATCTGTTTGCTTAAGTGGAGAAGTCATAAAAGACAACACTTCGTGGGGATGCAGTGCTCGACTGATTGTCATGAGGAAGCCATGATTTTCCACAGCTGCGTTATCAATTGACTCCAAATCCACCCGACGTTGTGCTAGACGAATGCGATAGCTCCATACAAAACACAGCTGTGAGACCTTTTCCAATTCCAGGTCGCCAAATTTGTCGTAATAATAAAGCAAGGCACACTCAAACAGGATGCGCACGTAGTGATCGCCGGTGCGGTTGCAGCCTTCGTAATTTTTGATGGTATACCGTAATGGCTCCAACTCAGTTTTTTCATCAATAAACAGCAGCTTATACAAAGTGGCGTAGTGGCTAATATACTCAAAGAAGCGTTTGCCGTTGATCATAGTCTGATCAATCTGGAACGGATAGTTCATCTTCTGTTGATCCCAATGCCGTATATTATCGGTGTTGTATTGGTCAACCATATAATCCAGTGCCCGCAGTGCTTCAGTATACCGGTAAGACGTGGAATGCGGGCTTACTCCTTTGAAAACATCAATATTGTGCCGAGTGAAATAGAGACCTGAGTGACCGACTGTCCAGCGGCGCAAACGAAACAGATAGTCGCTCATGAGGATGCGCAGATTAGGGACCTTACTGGCAGGGTATGGGCTCACTTCTCTCTCCCATGTAGACACGCACTGGATGCGCTCCTGTTCGGTGTTGTCCGCCATTTCCCGCAGATGAAACGCTTTGAGCAAATCATAGGGTTCTAACGGTTTTCCACGCGCGTTTTGCGCGTCGAAAAACTGAAATGCTTCGCTAAGCTTATCAAGCTTTACAATAATCAACTCACAGCGGTTAAGCAGGAAATCGACCAATTCTTCGCGATCGAACTCGCTTAACTGTTTTGACCGACTCTCAATCACTGCTGCATTGTGTTGCAGATTAGCAATCGTAGTGGGCGAGCTGAATTCCTGCTCCAGCAGCTTAGATTGGCATAGCCTGTTATCATCAAGAATATAGCACAGTAGAGTTAGGGTCAGAATGCGCTGCTGACCGTCGACGATAGACAGTTTCTGATCAGAGTCTTCTCCATCCCGATGCAATACCACAGTCCCCAGTCGATAACGACTCTTGTGACGGTGGTACAACAAATCATCCAGCAACTGAGTAACGTGTTGTGTCCGCCATTTGTAGGGGCGCTGGTAATCGGGGATCACCAAGGAGGCTTCAAGCACTGCTTTTACACTGACAATCTTGGTTTCGATGATAGCCATTAGTTCGGCCTCACAAAGATATTGTGAGCATAAGGTTTCAATTGCACATAAAGCACCGACTCGTCTAGCAATTCTGTTTGTGGTGACCACTTCATTTCAGAGATTTCAGCAACCACCTATGCCCCCCAATGTTTTTTCATTGGTATTGGCGTTGCCGTCTAGGAAACACTTGGAGAATGATTGGGCAAATGCACCACTTTCAACAAAATTCTGTATTTGCCCAACAATCCCCCTCCATACCTTAAGCAAGATCTGCTGTTCGATGCTGGCTTTGGCGCCCAACTGATGGTCGCTAATATCGGTTTCAGATGACACTACGTCACTCCTTGTTTTTTTTGTTTTGGGTCAGCTCAAAAAGATCTCCCACATTACAGTCAAAGAGCAAACACAATTGCTCTATTGCATCAAGATCCACTTTTTGAGCAGTTTCTTTGTAAAGCAGCGTGATGGTATTTCTGCTCAGCCCCGTTTCCCTGGCAACATCAGCGATACGTAGCTTGTGCTCGCCCATCAAGCGGGCTAAATGACAGCGGATCATGACTTTAACCTCGTTTGATATTCATTGAGAAAACCATATAAGCTTAACACGCTTGTCGATTTGAGAGTAATTATTTAAGATAGAATGATATTTTTTTGGTTTATCTAATAAAACAGGAAAAATTAGACGGAAATTACGCGTGATTATGCAGAACATGCATAACTATCAGAGATAGTACTTCAAAACTGTAGAAATTCTGTGAAAGGCACGTAATACCCATGATTCCAAGGTGCTTGCTCCTTCTTTGACTTTAACTACTCAGGTGATCAAGAAACGATCTGCTTATGGTCTTTTCTATGACTTTTTAAGTTTCATCTTGAGAGAATTGGACACAAGGTCATTAAAGTGCAAATCGGCACTGAATATCTTCATTCTTTAAACTAGAAATTTTCAACGCCGTTTCAACTTATAATGCCAAAGAAAAGGCCAGGGAGAGCGTTTTGTACATCATTAGGCTCCCAATTCAAAAGAAAAGGTATCCGGCCTTGCTCATGGGAATGCGTATCAGCCAAAGCACGGCCAGGTGAAATGGGTAGTAGAAATAAAATACCCACCGCAAGCGCGGCACTGATAGATCAATGCATGTGGCTATCATAATCAATGGTAATGCAACCATAGCCCATAGGTTTCTATTGATAAACCATAACGACGCACAGAACAGTAATGTGAAGAAGGCCTTGAGCCAAGAGGGTTGCTTACAGTGCATCCAACTGGCTAATCCCAGTGCAACCCCCAGCCACCAGTATTCGACCAACCAACCACCGAACAGGAACACGACAAAGGCCGCCGCCCGATTGAAAATACCGCCTTTCTCTATAAAGTACGCCGTGACCGTGATGACCAGTAGCGTGAAGAGGACATTGAGGGGCCCAAATGGCCAGCCGTGCAGGTAATTCAGATTCAGGGCGATAAAGGGGGCAGAAGCGAATACGCCGAACGTCACCAAGCGATTCATAGTGCGATCGTAAACGCCTCTAGCCAGAGCACGGGGCCGGGCCAAGTTATATGCCAGGACAAAAACGAAGATCGGCAGGCACAGCCGGCCAGCCTCAAACAGACCGGGCAGTGTGGCACTGAACAGATACTTGTTGATGTGATCCCCCGTCATCAAAATCAAACCGAGCCACTTTAACGCCTCGAGCGTTCCATCTGAAAGATGAATCGGTTTCATTTGAAGCTCTTACTCTTAGTGATGAAGGAAATTTGTCGGGGCACATAGCCAGTAAACTTTGCAGTTTGAGCCATTGCTGGCAGTTTCTTGGCTGGAGCCTGGATAGGTTGCTGCGAGACTAGCCTAATCGGCATTGTGGGTATTGCGTCCGCTTGATTCACATCCAGCGTCACGAAATGGGCCTCAAGCCAATCCGCCCACTTGGCCGCCTTGCGCATGAGATCGGTACGATAGATAGTATTGTACTTATGTGTGCGAGAATGGTAATTGGCTGCTTTCGTCCATATATCGCCTTTATCATTGCGAATGTGCACCCGCAAGCGCCAGGCAGCCAAGTCAAACGCATAGCAGCCTGCGGCCGCTACATCATTCGCCGTGATGCCGTATCGGCTAAGATCAGACAGATACGAGGTGTTGAATTGCATTGCGCCCACATCATGAGTGCCATTTGTGTTTCGTACCCATTGTCCCGGTTTTCCCGCTTCTTTCTCAGCCACGGCCAGCATGATGTTGGCTGGGATTTTGTATTTGATGGCTGCCGAGATCGAGCATACAACGCGCTCTTGTATTTGTGGAGGCAAATCGGTGAATACCATTAGAATCCAAAGCCCCGGGTAGTGCCATAAGCATTATTGATTTTCGAGGCCCATCCTTCTGGATCAAATTTGCAACCGCCGAGGAAGTTGCCTCGGTCACGTTTTGTATCGCCTGGCTTAAAGCGGTGATGATGGTCGAATCTGACAATACTGAAGTAGTCGCGAACCGCATCTTCGCAATTATCAACGACACCCACCCCTTGGAACATGCCGGCCATACAAAGCATCGTCTTGCATGAATCCCTTGCATGAGTTGGCTGCGCCAGTAACAGCGCGGCTAGAACAACGGTAATAGATATTTTTTTCATGAATTTCTTCCTATAGGATGGAACGGTTGTTATCGCGATCACGGAAAGCTGTAACTTCAGACTCGGGATCATCTATATGGAATTCCGCCGAAGCCAGGCTGTTGTTGCCAAAGGTCGGGGTGGTCTGCTGTTGCGGCACTTGCATATCCATTACGTTGGCGCTGCTCTGTTCGTTGATAGCGGCCGCAATCTTTCCTCCTGTAGTTTCGGCAATACGCTCCATTGCCGCATCCGTCATGCTGGCCGCCTTCGCCTTGGCCACTTCAGTCACTCCTTGCGCCAGATTGGCTGTTGCATCAGCCGCAATTCGCCCGGCAGTGCCGGCGGCCTTGGCGACAGAAGCCAACATGCTTGGGCTGTCAGGAGAAGTGGTTTGTTGATCGCTAGAACCGCTATTTTTGGCATTGCCGTTCGATACGCCTTGCTGCTCAAAATTGCTGGCCTTGCCTTGGTCGATACCACTTTCAGTTTTGCCCTTGGTGTCCTTTCCTTCAGCCTTGTCATTCTTTGAGCTGTCTGAGTTAAGTGAACTAAATTCGGATGAGCCTCCGCTCAGCTGGGCGCCGCTGGCGAAACCCGCGGCTTGTGCGAAAGGTGTGCCGCCAATACTGCTGTTGTCACCACCGCTAATGGACAAACTACCTCCCTCTGAGGCACCGCCGAATCTCGAAAGAATGTCCGTGCCATTTGCCACATTTTCACTGGCCTTCGAAAAAGCAGCCTTGATTGCCGCCACACCACCGGCGGCTGAGGACGCACCAGCCGCGATAGCGGCTCCACCAGTGGCCGCCGCTGCGGTCGCCATGCCGACCGCTCCAAGCGCCACACCTGCGCCAAAGCTTCCGATGCCGGCACCGCCGACACTGGCACCGGTGATGATTCCGGCTATAAGGGATGGAATTTTGTTGACCAGGACTAGCAGTATGATCGTTACTATCAGTAAGACACCCATTTCTTTGATGCTGATGCCCACGCTCATGCTGTTGTAGTAATCATCCAGGAAGGTCTTGCCGATGCCTACCAGGAGCACCATTGCCATGAGCTGTGCAGCCACGCCCAAGACAGTCTTGTAGTAGTTGATTGCCATGTCCGTAGTCCACCTAGATCCACCGAAGCCCAGGAAGAACACGCCGCCATAGGCCAGTATCCAGCCCGCCACCAGGAGCAGGAGCATGTTTATCGAAACCAACGCCAGGATGACGAGAATCCCCAACGCCATCAGGATGCCAACCGCGCTGTCTACTGGCGACCAAACCGAAGACTGGTCCAACATGTTGTCGAAGATTTCAAAGCCGATATCAACAATTCCCGACGGTGATAGACCGTGACCGAGGCCGGTAGCGGTACCGGCGAGTTGCCGCAGTGACCTGTAGATCGAGGAGGCAAAATAAGGTCCATTGATCAGGAGCCACCAGAAAAAGCCAGTAAAGATCGTGAAGCGAGTAAGCTCAGCGAAAAACTCACTAATGTCAGCTCTACGCAAAGCCATCATTCCGAACGTCCATACCATCGAAATGAGTACGAGCGTCCAAAAAAGCCATGATGCAGCGTTGGTAATGACATCCGCCCAACCCGCCGCTGCTGCTGAATAACGATCCAGAACGTTATCCATGACGCCGGCATTGTCTATGGCTGCGTGAGCATCGAGCGCAAAGAGAGCCGCGCACAGGAATATCAGTAACACAGCTTTTTTTAGCTTGGCTGGCATTCTCATATCCCTACCTCACCACTCGCGTTTTTCACTAGGCTTGAAATCGCTGACGGGGCGACGTAGGCATTTCGAGGCGAATTTTTGCTGGGTGCCCTTGTCACTGATTTTTTTTATATTCTCAGGCTTGCAGTTCTCATCGTTGACTGTCGGCATTTCCTGTGTCGGAATGTCAGGGGAACATGAGGTGATCAAAGCCGCCAAAAGAACGAAAAGCAAAGTCTTATTGGGTTTCATCAATGTCCCCCTTTACCAAATTCGTTCTGGGCTGGCACGATAGCTGCCCATGCGCAGCTGTGTGGCCGAGGCCGCTTCCTGAGCTTCGCGATCCGCCAAAGCCTGGTTGCGAGTGGTAATTGCATTTTGCTGAGCGATCAAAAGGCCGCGTATTTGCAGAAGTTGATTTGCTTGCTGACTGGCAAGCTGATTAGCAAACTGAATGGCCTCCATCCTGCCGGTTGCGTTTTGTGCGGCTGCTTGAAGTTGCTCAAGTCGGCGGGAATCGGCCTTGAGCGCATCCTGCTGTCTATCCAAGCCTCGAAAAAGCGCATCATTGGCTTTTTTTTGCGACTCGGAAGCCAGAATTCGGTTTTCTTCCATCGCAGCACGTTCAGCATCGGAGCACCCTTCAGCCGAGTAACACGGCGATCCACGGTAATAAGCCACGTCTCCAAACTTGCTTAGGTAGGAATCAATGCTGCCGAGTTGGGTCTTATAATAGTTCAGCGTGTCAGTGGCGCTCATCAAGTTGTCAATCGTGGACTGAGCTTGATCCCAGATATAGGCTGCCGGAGCCAGCGTGTTTTTTAGTTGATCTTCGTACTGGTGCAACTGAGTTTCATACTCATATATCTGCTTGATCACTTGTTCGGCATTCGATACAGCATCTGCTCCTGTTGTCCCAAAGACTGGAGCGTCACCGACAGGGATTCCGGCGTTTGCCGGTATAGAAATCAACCCCACTGCTAGACTCAGCGCAATTTTAGCGGCTAAATTTTTTGATTTTATTTTCATCTTCATTTCTCTTGGCGTTAATAATCAAATGATTGATAAGGCTTGGAAAACGTCATGTCTTTAGTGACGATTACATTGAAACGGTAACCTGGACGGATTTCCAGGGTTGGGGCAATGTTCATGTTTTTCGCAATCAATTGGGCGGTGACCTGGCCGAGCTGCTGACCCAGCGCCTCGCTTAGTGCAGTGCCGGCATCCTGCCTGCCAAAGAATGTTCCCTGATCTTGACGTTGACTATAGGATGTGGCTGCAGTCACAGCCGACATCAAAAGTGCTGAACCGAATAAACGGAAATAATGATGATTCTCCAGGTCATTAAATCCGGCGTATCCGGCGTTATCTCCTCCCGGCATCGCCCCAATATCCAGCGCTTTCCCGTCGGGGAATACAATGCGTTGCCAAGCCACAAGGGCGCGAGCTTGACCATAGGCCACGTCGCTCGAATACGTACCTACTAGCCGCGATCCTTGGGGAATTAAGAGATATTTCCCAATCGGTGTGTCATACACGTTCTGCGCCACCTGCGCCATGATTTGTCCCGGCAGGTCTGAGTTAATGCCGGAAATGAGCGTTGCAGGGACGACAAAGCCGGCCCGTAGCTCATACGGTGAACGCGGTGCCTCTGTTTTAGAGCCAAGCTCCCAACGGTCGCCATCGCCGCCCGCGAATTGCGAGTAGCTATTACCGCTACCGCCAGCGGTCGTATCAGCATCATCGGTTGATGTCTGCAACAGTGACGGGGTAGAAGCGCCAGAAGTCGTTCCGCCACCGGGCCCCATGCTACGAATAAGAGCTAGGCGTCTTTTAAATGCGGTTGTTGGATCTTCTTTCTGTGCATCATTATCGGCGAGTTGCTGTCGCACTGCCGCTAAGCGGACCAGCATTTCCTCGCGGGTTTTTGGTGTATCAGTGCTAATTGCCGACCCGGAACTGCGAGGAGCCACAACTTGTACGCCAGTTTTTGCTTTCACGGCATCTTGGAACATTTGCAGCTTTGCCTGGCGGATGCGCTCTGCCTCATCATCCGGCACCTGTTCAGCTGGTGGTGATGGTGGTTTCGGTGGCGCATCCAGGTTATCCGGCCGTGCAATTAGCACCGGCTCAACCTTCGGTATGTAGATTTCGGCAGGTGGCTTCAACGGCTCAATCAGTCCGCTCATTCGATCGCCGGCTATTTCTTTAGCAAACATAGATGTGTTGCCTTTGCTCTGATTTGGCACTTTTTCTTCCTTGTTTTGCTGGGCAGCGCGGTCCGCTGCCACTAAGCCCATCATGACAAGAAACGCCATCAATACACCGCCGAGTATGTACATCGGCAGGTTGTTGACACGGCGCACCCCTGCGCTCGGTGATGCGTCTGGGTCCATGTGATCAGGTTCTTCAGTTCCGGTCATGATCTTACTCCTTATGTGTCCAATAGCCCGGAACCACAGTGCCGTTTTGCTCTAGATACGGGCGGGTAATTGATTCGGTCCCAACTAATAGCGTCAATTGATATAGGTTTGAGGTGCCGCTCTTTACCTGGTTGAGCACATAACACAAAGGCAGTACGTGCGCATCCGAAGCATGAGAAGGAGCGGTTTGTTTAGGGCTGAACTCCATGACGGCATATCCGCGTTCACGCAAGCCCTTGGTCAGGGCAATACCGAACGCATCCTGCGTGGCTTGTTTCAGTTCAAGCCGTGTTTTTGCCGGCGGCCATAACGTGGCGAGTTGCTCTACCGCTTCGCTGGCAAGTTTCTGTTGATCTACTGAGGCGGATGTCAGATAGTTGCCATACGGCGAGGTAGCGCATCCTGTAAGAACGATGGTAAGCGTGGCCAACGCCGGGAAAGATATTCTGCGCATAGTTACTTCCTCCGAGTGATGGTCACACGGTCTTGGCCGTCGCCAACGCCGGCAATCAGGATTGCCTTGTCAAAGACAGTATCAACGATGTAGCGGTCGCCTTGGACACGGTAATTGACCATAACGGTTTCGTCATCCGTGAACAGGCCGCCCTCTTTGCGCATGACCAGTAAGGTTGGCGCTTCGGTCTGGGCCATCGCCTCCGGCATCTGTAGGATAGTTTTGCTGCCATCGTTAAAGACACGTACCGGCATCCAGGCCGCATCACCGTCCAGATCATAGTCGAAGTTCAGATCGCCCAGATACTCGCCGGTTTGCGGGATGGTTTTTTGTTCGCGCTCTTGTGTTTTGTAGGATCGAATCGCATCCCACTTTGCCAGAGCATCTTCCGGGTATGTGAATGCAACCTGTGGCATATACTGAGTGCGATGCGAACGCAGCTTAAAGTGATAAGTGCGGCGGTTTGTAGTCACGACCAGGCTGGTTTCCAGTCCCACATCCATCGGTTTGATGATGAGATGTTGCGTTTCGGCTGAGCCGCTGCCAGTAATGGCCGGCTCCACTGTCCAACGGGCCGTATCTCCTAGATGGATAGAATTGACCAGCTCCCCAGCCTGTAGCGCCACGTCACATACCTGAAGGACTGCGCAAACGATGCTGGGCTGCTGTGCGCCGTACAGGAAATGGATTGCCCCGTTGGAGCCGGGTACTGGATTCAGGCCGGTAGATGCGCCCGCTTCCCATCGTTTGGCAATGGCGATTGCCGCCTTTTCTTGCGCGGTCAGTGTCGGGTTGTTTTTGGAGAAATACTTGTCGGCCAGATCGTCGTCAGGGGCGGCCAGGACCGGCTCCGACACGGCCATAGCGGCGGCCAGGATGTTAGTGATAATTTGTTTTTTCATGGTGGATGATCTCTTTAATCAAGGGATGATTGACCAGGAGAAATCACGTACAAAGATACCTAACGGGTTATTGCGTAATTGCTCGTCTGTTGTCTGTGATGTGGGTTCGATGGTGTAAACATTGACTAATGCCCGCATGTTCACCGGATTGTCTTTCAGGACGCCTTGACGGTCACGAGTGGTTTCTACCCATTCAACCTGCCAAGTATCAGGTGATTGTGGCAGCACCGACTTGATTTCGACGCTAACCATTTCCTTCACTGCACGCTTGAATGGGCTGGAGTCCGGCGTGCCGTTCAGCCATTCGTTCATCTTCTGGGTCGCCGCATCATTAGGTGATAGCATTGAATACACGCGAAATACCGCTTTTCGCTGTAATGCCACATCAGGCGTGACCATACGGGCATACGTGATGAAATCGGCTACAGAGGCGTGAATAACGCGCGGATCAGCTTTAGAGCTGGCCGCCACTGGTCCGACAACGACGGTCTGGCCGTGCTTGTCAACCTCGATGACATAAGGGATGAACTTGGATTGACTGCCTACATGAATGACTCCGCCGACACCGGCTAAAGCGATCAAGAGCGAAAGAATGCCGACCACCTGCCAGGTTTGCAGTGACGACACGACAGAACCGACATGCTCGTTCCATGTGCGCCGGGCGGCTAAATACGGGTTATTGTCCTCGCCTTTCATCGGTTTCTTGAGAGACTGAGAGTCGGCTGGTTTTTTCTTGAAAAGATTCATCTTATGGACTCCAGGTAGTCATTGAGATTCAGGCCTCGCCCAGCAAGCCATTCATGAACCCACTGATTGCCGAATTTGGCTTCCAGGTTTTTGATGGTTGTAACGGATTCCTTGTCTGATGCACCGACAAAGGCCAAGGCTAAAGGTCCCAAGGCAAGGTCATAGAGCCGGCGGCCATGCTCGGAAACGTAGTAATACTGCTGTTTCGGAATGGCGGTCGCCAGAATTTCAATCTGCCGGGCATTGAGGCCCATGCGGCGGTATAGGGCAGCCGCATCCTCGTCGCGGGCGTAAACGTTGGGCAGGAAAATCTTGGTCGCGGTCGATTCAACGATGACGTCCAGAATGCCCGAATTGGCTGCGTCAGACAGGCTTTGCGTTGCCATAAGAACCAGGCAATTCGCCTTTCTCATGACTTTCAGCCATTCCCGGATCTTGGCCCGAAACACCGGATGGCCGAGCATCAGCCACGCTTCATCCATAATGATGACGGCCGGCTGGCCGTGCAGCGATCGCTCAATGCGGCGGAACAGGTACAACAGAACCGGCAGCGCAAATTTTTCGCCCAAATTCATCAGTTCTTCGATTTCGAACGCTGTGAAGTCAGAGAGTGACAGCCCGTCCTCTTCGGCATCCAGCAAGTGGCCCATCGAACCGTCTACCGTGTATTGCCTGATCGTATCGCGGATGGCTATGTCCTGGATGGTTACAGAGAATTCAGAGAGAGTGCGGGCGCCGCTGGCGTGCATGCTCATGATGGCATTGCCAATTTCATTGCGCTGCGATGGCGTAGTAATTAGCCCGTTTAACGCCAGGATGGTGTCGATCCATTCCATTGCCCAAGCACGATCACCTTTGGTTTCGAGAAACTGCAACGGACAGAAGGCCAGATTGTCATCGTCGGCCGCTACCGAAAAATGCAGGCCGCCAACGGCCTTGGTAAGCGGATAAATAGACATACCTTTATCAAAGGCGTAGATCGACATGCCAGCATAGCGGCGAAGTTGTGCAGCGATAATGCCCAGGTGCGTCGATTTGCCTGCGCCGGTCGGTCCGAACATGAAGGTATGGCCGAGGTCGCGCACATGCAGATTCAGACGGAACGGGGTAGCACCATGAGTAACGCAGTGCATGAGCGCCGGCGACATCGGAGGATACAACGGGCACGGTGCGCTTGCGCTGCCCGTCCAAATCGTGGATGTCGGCAACAGATCGGCCAGGTTCATCGTGTTGATGAGCGGACGACGCACGTTCTCGACGCCGTGGCCGGGCAAACTGCCCAGATAGGCATCCATCGTGTTAGTCGTCTCGATGCGAGCCGCGAAGCCCAGGCGGTTAATGGCCTTTTCTACCTGGCGTGCAGACGCCTCCAGACGAGTCCGATCTTCATCCATGAGGATGACGGCACTTGTGTAATAGCCCGCCGCAACCAAGCCGCTGTTCACTTCGGCAATGGCCGCTTCCGCGTCTTCCACCATTGAAAGCGCATCCTGATCGATCGGCCCGGTATTGGTGTTGAATACCTGGTCGAAGAAGCCCCTAACCTTCTGCCGCCACTTCTTGCGGAACTTGTCCAGATGCTTCACCGCCTCGTGCTGATCCATGAATATAAACCGGGATGACCAACGGTATTCACATGGCAGCTCCCCCAGGGCGGTCATGATTCCCGGCGTAGATTCCAAGGGGAAGCCTTCGATAGCGACAACCTGGATGAGGTTGCGACCGATTTTTGGCACGACCCCTCCCCGTAATTCTTGCCCACCTATCAACGCATCCAGGTACATCGGATTGCTGGGCAATTGTACGGGATGATGTTTGCCGGTTATGCAGAATTGTAACCAGCTCAAAAAATCGTCATGAGTGGCCATCGTTCCGTCTTCGTTAACGATCTTCTGGCCATGTAAGCGAGTCAGCTTCACAGCAGCCGACAATCGCCCTTCGATATTGGCGATTTCCCGTTTGAATTGCTCGATTAGGCTCATCGTGCGAGCCTTGTGGTCAGGCGTTGGCGTGTTGTCATCGAACATGAGTTCGACAAATTTTCTCTGTGCCAGCACAGGCGGGAACCATGTCAGGGTTAATACGAAATAGCCCTCGTACATTGTTCCCAGGCGTTGGAATAGTCTGCGGCGCTCTTCATCAATAGCGGCGGAAACCGGGTCAGGGAATTGCGACAACCCTTGTTCAGAGTAGTTAGGTGCTGGCCGGCGTACAGCATCGACATGCAGCATCCAGCCATTTCCCAAGCCTACGAGGGCCTGGTTGATGCGGAACGATATCATTTCTCGTTGTTCATCGGTGCTGCTGGCGTTGTCGTCCCCTTTATACAGCCATGCGGCCATGAAAGAACCGTTTTTACCCACAATCACGCCGTCATCGACCACAGCGGCATAGTTGAGCAAGTCGGCCAGGCCTGCGTCTTTCGAACGATGCTTTTTGAGTTTCAGTTCGGTATCGACCGCCCGGATACGGGCAAACAGGACGAGCAACAGGACGGCCCCTAGAACGGCAATTGTAATTGCGAGTGCCTGGATCATTTGTATTGTTCTCCCTGGCTTTGCGTATTCTCACGAAACGGCGTGCTGCGTGGCGGATAGTATTTCTTGTAGCGGCGGCTACGCAGATAAACATGGCGCAACTTAGGATCACTTTTTGCCATGAGACGGAATACAAACAGCGCCCCGAACCAAAGACAAACACCGAATACAGTAGCCCTCAGTTCCTGAGCGCTGAAAATCAGTGCTCCGGCAATGAGACCAGAGAACATGACCAATTCACGATCTCCGCCCATGAACAGGTTATCTCTATTGCCAGCCCTACGTATGGGAATCGTACGGATAGCCATGCTATACAGCTCTTTCGTTGACGGCTGAGGCGGCAATTTGCACTTGCAGGACTGCCCCATCAGACAGAGACGCGATTTCAGCGCCACGGCCAAAGAAGGTGCTCATCATGTTCTGTGCCCCGACCAGCAATGCCATGACCAATACAATAAAAATCAATGTCCTGAAAAATCCATTGAGTTCGCCGCCAAAGATCAGGACGCCACCAGCAACCACAATGCCGATAAGGGATAATGCGAAAGCTACCGGGCCAGTGACGGAGTTACGCAGATTGGTCAACCAGCTTTCATAAGGCAGAGATCCGCCGGTCCCCTCTGACGCGAAGGCCGGCTGCGGAGCAAATAAGATGACGGTCAGCAGAGCAAGCATGCCCAGATAGAGATAAGTGTTACGGTTGAGCTGAAATGTTGGAAATGCGAGTTGCATGGATATACTCCTAAAGTATTTTTGTTATGTATTGGCCGTCGTGGTATCCGGAAACCTCAAGAATCTCCTGGATGCGCCGGCCATCTGGGGTTCTGGCGATATGTACGACGACATGCACCGCCTCGCCGATGAGCGGTTCAATGGGTTTTGGTGAATCTGGGTGCATGCTGATGAGCATGGCCAGCCGATCAAGCCCGGCTTTTGCGTTGTTGGCGTGTAATGTTGCGGCTCCGCCTTCGTGCCCGGTATTCCAGGCCATCAGCAAATCAAGTGCTTCCGGGCCGCGCACTTCACCGACCAGAATCCGGTCCGGGCGCATACGTAGCGTGGTTTTCAACAGCGCCGTCATGGTGACGTCAATACTAGTGTGATACTGGACGTAATTCTCAGCGGCACATTGGATTTCACCGGTATCTTCGATGATGAAGACCCGCTCAGCCGGGTCGTTAGCCACCATCTCATTGATGATCGCATTCACCAGAGTTGTCTTGCCCGAGCCGGTGCCGCCGATCACCAGGATGTTGCGGTGCGCGGCAACAGAGTCAATAAGTACCTGGCGTTGCTGGGGCGTCATAATTCCGCCCTCTACATATTGATCCAGCGTGAAAATAGCGACGGCCCTTTTACGGATCGCAAAAGTCGGAGCGGGTACAACCGGAGGGAGCTGGCCGGCGAAGCGGGAACCGTCAAGGGGCAATTCCCCTTCGAGTATTGGCTTCTGACGGGTGACTTCTTTGCCGTGATAGCCGGCGATGGTTTCGATGATAGCTTGCGCCTGAGCTACTCGCATCGAGCCGATGCACTTCATCGGCTCGCCCAGACGCTCCTGCCACAGCTTGCCGTCGGCATTAAGCATGATTTCAACGGTCTTTGGGTCATACAGGGCATCCAAAAGATCTGACCCCATATCTCGCTCGAGCTTGCGTTTAGCTCGATCATTGATGCTTCCGTATTTATCTTTGGTATCCGTGTTATTCATCTTATTTGTTTAAGCCTAGTATCTCCTATAAGCTGACAAATACGATATAACGAAATATTAATTTACGCAACAGTTATAATGAAATTAACTCAGTCTGTTACACTATGTTAAAATCGGATATAGTGGTAAATATAGAGGAACCGGGGTTATATAACCCCAGTGAATTCGGATGATTATTTAGCGGCTAAAATTTACTTGTTGCCGGATGCTGGCGCCCTACTCTTCTGGCGTTAATTAATATGATTTTAACTTTTTACTTGTTTCCTCTCCCCAGCGTTTGACGATGAATGCTTTGTGCTCTGGTAAAACTACTGAGACCCGCTCATATCCAGGAGGTAGACTTTGCCTGAATGTGCCACCCGCCAGCTCATCCAGGGATTCTTTATCCAGATCTGTTGATTCAAGCAGCATTGGTAGGGGCACTTCTAACGCATTCGCAATTGCTTCCATCACCTTGAGAGAGGGATTTCCGCTACCTGTTGTTAAATCAGAAAGAAAGGAATTTGATACACCAGATAGATCATGTAATTCTTTTTTGGTCATTCCGCGTTCATCCAAAATATGCAAAATATTGGTAAAGAATATATCGTTGTACACTGAGGATTTACCTTGTTTGGGTTTGGGCGGCAGAATAATTTTAGCCGCTAAAATATTGTTGACGATGAGTTAATGTTTAGCTAAACTTGAAACTCAGAATAAAAAGGAATTTTTATATGAGTCATAGTATGTGCCAGTTTAATCGGTAATCTTACCTGTGATACCGGTATTCGTCATAATCATTCTTCTAGTGGCAACTGTGTAGTATTCAATCTACAGTTAGTGAGATATGACGCATTGAGCCAACGTGCAATGATAAGGACGAAAAAACGGAGTAAGGCTTCAACATCATTGCCGAGGAATTCGGATACCTGGACACTAAAGCTCCAGGATAATAATAACAACGCGGAAAGCACCCCAACGGAGCGATAACGTGATGAGTCATAACGAGACAATGGAAAAGCTGAAAGCGGCTCAGGCGGCACAACGGCGCAATATTGAATCTAAAGCGCACCCGGGCGAAACCTATGAACAGACTGCAGCAAGGCTTCGTCAGGATAATGAGAACAAAGCCAGGGCTGCGCGTGACAAACCTTCCAAATCAGACATGCGTAAACCGCCAAAGGGTGACGAGCAGCTAGATTTTTTCGTACCCGCACTCTATGACGTTGGCACCAAGGACAGCCGCAGCATCATGGATGTGGCTGTTTTCCGTTTGTCCAAGAAAGACAAGCGTGCCGGCGAAACAATCCGCTACGAGATGTCGGACGGCTATGTGGAAGTCAAAGCCGGCCCGGACGGCATGGCGTCCGTATGGGACTATGACATCGTGCTGATGCTGGTATCGCATCTCACTGAATCGATGAACCTCTACCGGGAAGGAAAATGCGAAAAACCCGGTCGCACATTCCGGCCTCATGTTTCCGAAATCTTGAAGTTTTGCCGTAAAGGGGACGGAGGCAAGCAGGCAGACGAAATAGTTGCGGCGCTAGACAGGCTCAAAGGTACAACGATCAAGAATGTGCGGAACAGGACAGCCGCCAAAAGCGGGCGAGCCATGCTCGAAGTCGAGGCCGAGGGCCTGCTAAACAGCTATCGCGTAATTTCCTATACGGATTCTGGCAAGGTCGCTTCTGTCGAAATCGAAGCCCCGAACTGGCTTTACCGCGAAGTCACCACTGGAAAGCGGCCGGACGTGCTAACAGTCCATCCCGACTATTTCCTGATCGATCCAGGCATCGGCCGCTTTGTCTATCGCCTGGCTCGCCGCGCAGCTGGCAAAAGACAAGCTAAGTGGGCATTTCAGACGATCTATGACCGTAGTGGAAGCAGTGGTACGTTCAAAGAGTTCTGCCGCATCCTTCGCCGCATTATCAAATCCAACGAAATACCTGAGTACCTTCTTAAAGAAGAACAAGGACAAATCGGTCCCATCCTGGTGATGCGACATCGAGACGCAACCCTTGATTCATCTGACGATAGCATTGATGACGAACCAACAGAAATAGAAACCGATCAAAAGTAATATTACTAATCATTCTTTCACAGTACGAAAGCGTCATTCCTCTTTCAAGTTTCCGGTGTGTAATGTACGGACGCCGGTAGGATAAATTTGGCCTTAAATATCCTAAAGGGATCTCTAAAAAGAAAAAAGTAGCAACATTGAAAAAGGAAAAATTGTACGTTAGCTTCTATTCTACGGCTCAATCAATCAACGCAGCCGCCTAACATGACTTAAATCCTCTTTGCCGATCAGTCAGATTTGGAAACAAAACTTAGTGCTTCGCTTGAGGCATTCTCCTGCTCCCACCTGCGTACCAGTGCAAAAGCCCTGTGACGCAATGACTGAGGGAACTGCTTTTTTTCTACAATGAGATCAAGCGCCTCCTTCGCTTCCTTATCAATTGGTGCGCCTTGCTCAATCCAAGCAACGGCTAGACTAGGCCAATATTCTGTCTCCCACCCTAGACCAGCAAGGACAACGTTTAGCGCTGGCACTTCGGAAGAATCGTGCTCCGTATATGGATACTCAAGATTAATGATTAGTGTGCGCGGATCCATACTTGGTGCCAAATAAGTTAATTGGCCAGTCTAGTTGACGGAATGGCTATTTACAAATGCATTCTGGAATCTATTCAAATGAAAACGGAAAAAAGTCTTATGCCATGTTGGCCATGACAGAAAAAGATTCCGAATTCTGCGGCTAATCCTCTCATAAGCCTGTGGATAACCCGTACATTACACACTCAGGACCGTGTATCACACACCAAAATCCGTACATTACACACTAAAATCCGTACATTACACACCGTGCTCTTCCTCAAGTGTTTGCAAATAAACAAGTTTTAACCTTTTTTCACGTCTAAAACTTATTAAAACTTATTAAAACTCTTAAAACCTTTGTCAAAATGATTAACTGCCACCCGATTTCAGGAAATTACTTAGTAAAATGATAAGAATATCGTGAAAAGAATTAATCCTGCATCTGCACTATAAATTATCAAGAAAAAGCTTAGCCTCAAAACCTTATCCTAAGTATCCAAATCAAAACCCGTACATTACACACCAAGCGTTTTTGAACTTTAAAATCCAACCTTACGAAAATGTACTTCATCATCTATGTTTAAGATTCAATTTAATAATTGTTCCAAAAATCTCACATAGCCGAAATGCTAACGTATAAGATATAAACTGTCTCAGTTCGACCCAAAATTGCCTTTGAAGCATATTACGTGATCGGCCGTTGAACGCTGAACTACGGTCATTCAAGACACCAAGGTAAATCTCTTATCACTTCTCTAGATACTTGTTACTACCGCAATGAAAAATGCATGTTTGAGTATCTATTTGAATTATCTTCAGATACATGTGTGTTATTAACGATTTTTTCAATAATATTTTCAATTTTTTCGTCGCTAATTCCGTGCAATTCATCTGTAGTTAATACTTTATCAAAGTCGTTTTGAGCTTCATAAATCTTGCGCCTTTTATCCCAGTCATTCATATAGGCTTTACTGGTTACTCGTCCCAGATGCTCCCAATAGATCACCCGCTCATCTGAAAAACGAATTACGAAATCCGGGTGTATATCAAATGTCTTCCCCTTAACTTCGTATAGTTCTTCATAAGCAAATGAAAAATTGCCATACCTAGCCTTAGCTTCTAATAGTTTTCTATAAATAATGTATTCGACCCGGCTCTTTACTATTGCTCCTTCATCCGGAACATACGCATAAAATTGCCCTCCATCAGAGAAAAGACTTGTGCGCCTTCCGACAACTGCGCTTCTATACCTTATCTTGTTGAGAAAATCTGGAGCTGCGATTACATCATTACCTTGTTGAAGAAAGATCGTGACTCGATTCCTAGCTCGCGTTAGAGCAGTATAGAGAAGTTCTCGAGATGTATATTGAGCCTTCTCGGGTAACACAATGAATACGTGATTGAATCCGCTACCTTGCGATTTATGCACGGTAATCGCATAAGCGAGCTCCAGCATATTCTTGGTTCGTAGCGAATCCATAGAAATAGGTTTTTCGTTATCTATAAAAAATACCCGCCCGTTGTCCATAATGGCTCCAAGTGAGCCATTTGAAACTAATAGTTCGTTGTCGCTGTATTCGTTCTGGGTATGCATGACTTTGTCGAATAGCTTGAATACAACATCACCGCTATTCCGCTCAAAAGGCACACCTGGCCTCAATTTATCCTGAAAATGGAGGTTGATACCTGAGGCGCCATAGTATCCACTTTTATATGGCGAAAGAACTTGAAACCTTTCAAGTTCTTTCGGCTTTTGCGATGGACTCTTTATACCCAGGAAACTAGGCAAATTGTCAGTATAACCTTCAGCATCTAATAGCTCTTTAACTTTGACTGATAAGTGATCCTGCAATTTTTCTCTTGTATGCCAAAAAACCAACTCAAAGGCGTCGTCGTAAATACGACCTTCTTGCGTTATTTTGGCAAGATGTCCTTCTGCAAACTTACTTTCATTCGAGAATATTCGAGTAAATCCAATGAACTCTTCACTCATCTCGGCACGGCAATTAACCTCTAGCTGAACGCTATAGTTATTATAAGTTTCGGGTTTTTCCACCATCATATCAATGATGTCCGAAAACGGCTTACCAAAACCAATTGGTGGAAGCTGATTAGGGTCACCAACAAGAATTAGCCGCTTTAGGTTTTTGCTATCGACGCTTCGCAGGGTTGCTGCAAGCTTTGGTAAATCAACCATTGAGGATTCATCAATGATTAGATTGTGAATAATACTAGTTGCAGCTTGTGCTTTAGTATTTTCTTGTTCAATTAGAAATTTATCGATAGTTTTTGCATTAATTGATCGGATGCCTTCTTCATTGTTTTTCAGACGGATGACAGCCTTGCCTGTCAATGAAAGGACGACATGTGTTTCGCTATGATTTCTGAGGAAGTCAATAATCTTTAGAAGCTCATAAGATTTTCCCGCACCAGGAAATCCCGTGATCACAAAAAACGATTTACGAGCAATATTGTTGTATAAATGCCCACGCTCGTTTCGAAAAAGAACCTCATCAAATCTATCGCCAATTCTTTTACGAAGTGAGTCACTCGAATCCGATAAACCTGCTTCGAGTGACCTTGCAGATAGGCTATGGTCATTACGATTGATAAGACTCATGATGAAATCTTTTACGAAAACTTCGTCATCATAGAGTTCTTTCAGATAGTACTGGTGTCGATCATGAACTTTTCGGATGACCAATTTTTCACAAAAAAACTGTTCCACATCCTCATCTAGATCAGTCAGGTGCTCTCCGATCAAATACGGAGTATCCATTTTGTAAAATAACGAGTAGAATTCTGCCTCATTTATAATTTCCTTACTCTCGAGAAAGCAGTCTCCGGTCGATTCCCGATTACGCAAAATCTGGATAATTACCGCTCTAAGTCTTCGACTATCAGTTGGGCGAAAGTCATGAAAACCTTTAATTCGCCGCTGATACTTTAAAAGCGGCATTAAACTAATGTCGATTTTAAACAGATCGACCTGCCCGTCGATTTTTTCTCCAGAAAGTTCCTCTTCCGTTTCCTTTCCTGACTCATACTCCTCATAAAGAAGGTATGGGTTATGGCAAATAGCGGACAATTTATGACGAATACCTTTCTTCTTAATAATCCGTCTAAATTGATGCGCGGTAAGGTTAAGACTCGCAAGACGAAGAATGTTTTCACTATTGATTGAATGTTCCTCCATGAACTCCTGAACTTCTGCCACCAGATCATCGAATACATCATCAACTGAGTCCAATTCCCCACCAAGTGTGTCGCGGAGCTTAATTACATCCCCGTCATCTGCTAAATCAATGGTATTTATGAGGTCATTAACTTTTTTGAAATAGTGCTCTTTAATTCCGGGTATAGCTAAAAGCAAGTTTTTGAGCCCTGGTAAATAGCCACGCTTATCCCAAGTAAACTTGATTAAATCCTCAACCCTTTCAAGTTGGAGTTCCGTTTCATTATGATCAATAAATCCATGTTCCAATACAGTTAGTAAGCTACGACGAATCTTCATTAAAAGGTAGATTGCCTGGTCATCATCGATATGCTTGGCAACGTACGTAAAACCATCTCTTAATTCTGGCTCGTCGATAGTTACCGCGATCGCTTTGAGTAAATCCTCTGAAATACCACCACTATCGGAGAGTTTATCCAAGTATTCATGATACGGAATTCTTATTCCTGTATTTTCGAACCCCAGAGTGTAGCGAAGAGCCCAGTTCATTGAAGGGAAATTGGGCTGTTTAAGCTCATTGGCTTTTTTTACAAGCTGTTCCTTTGTTATATCAAAATATTCTGGCGTACCTTGATCTGCTAAAAGAGCACACCCGGTCACCAGATACTTCATATCTTCCCCTGAGATAGGGTTACTATAATTGCAGTAGGTGAATACAACGCTTTGATTTGGTTTTACATTGCGCTGAAAAAGTCTAATTCTGTTTTCAAAAATTTCTTTAGGATAGTAATTACCCCCATATTTTTTCTTTTCCTCGGGTCCTTTGACGAACGCCAGTTTGAAAGGCCAGGAAATCAAGGAATATGGGGGCAGATGTTGATTAATGTGCGGAAAATCTGGAGCAACAGGGTTATCATGATGAAACTTAAGGTTATATTCGCCGAAGACATTTATTGACCAAAAACAAGGTGGCTGATATTCGCCAAGATTTGGCGAGTCTGCTTTGCATCCAATACAATCCAGTTGATTTTCGACAGATATTTCTCGACGCCTCCGAATCCGCTCAGATAGCAATGAGTATTCACCAATGCAAAAATCATTTTGTTCGGGTGCCTTACAAATATTACCGTTCCATCTGTTATCATGCCACGCTGTCCTTAGGCAAAGGTGCTTGATATCAATATCCTGAGCCTCTTGGCTTGCGTAGAGTGCAAAGTTGTTATGATCAAGCCATTTCTGCTCAGATCCAGCACTGCGAGTAGCCTCATAGATTCTTTCTAACTGTTTTAACTGCTTGAAAGTTGGCATATCGCCAATTTTCAGTCTGTTCGCAACAGAGTAAGCAATGCTTCTATCTGTTCCAGAAATATTCTGGTTCTGAGAAATTTTATAAATTTCTTGAACATCAAGCTTTTTAGCCCATGCTTTTAATTCTTCATAACTCATTCCCATGCTTAACCTGTTCTATCCTATAATTTTTAATGACTAGTATTATGTACGGTAATTTAGTGAAATTTGTTAAAAGGTCAGTGAATTCCATTGACTCCTGGAAATGAAATTTCTATAACCGAGCGCGGCAAATTATAGGATGCTTCATACCATATAAACAGAGTCATCTTAGTAGAGTTGATCGTAGCTGCCAATTCAGGCTTGATCTTCCGTTACAAATTATATAATTAGGTTCGCCGCTAAGACATTAGATTACTGTCCAGTAATAAATAGCGGCATATAGCGGTAAAGCTGCCATTAGTCGAAAATTGGTGACAGTCTTTTGTTGGCACAACTGAGACCGTCAATGTTAAGTTCAATATAAATTGATGTTTGAAGCTGCCAGGTCAAGCTCAGACTTTTACACTCAAAGAAATTGCATCTTCAGCCTACTCAACCATATATGCCTCAAATTGAGTACCTCCGGCTATATCTGAGATAACTTAATTTCAAGATCAGAATTATCTTTATAAACCAGAAAGCTCCAATCAAAATACTTGACAGAATAGGACATAATGCCCTATTTTGACATTTGAAGGCCGAGCATTCCGCTCAGGTCAATTACCGGAGAATTCCCGATGAACCAAACTCAAAAACTATCGCTCGTTATTGCCAATCAACTTGCTGAACCAGTTTCATCTGATGGGATGGATGAACTGGAGGCATCTGCACAGCGTATGCCGGCCATTTCCATTGTACCGCCTGGGTTTGTTTTGGTTGATGTTATCTTACCCTCACATCAGGCGTTAATTGCCAGAAAATGGGCGGCTCAAGCAGAGATCAATGTCCCACTGAATGAGCAATTTGACACCACAAACGAAGATTAAGATGATGCAACAGGCTTCAGGATAGGACAACAGTGCTGCGAAATTATTAGTCTGAATCACTCAATATTTACAAACAATATAGGCGATAAGGCGGTTACTACAAAATCAACACCTGATAGTGGTACAGTTTGGGCTCATGATGGCATGACTACCGAGAATTCGGATAAACATAAATGGCTAATAAGTGATCACCTGTAATCCCGGATGTGTAAAATTAAGTTACAGCTTTGATCAACTAAAAATATTGGAATAATAGGAGAATAGAATTTGAGTCGCCCAGACACAACCATTAGACACGAATGCCTGCGCCCGGCCGAAAGATGGACTCAACCAACCGGGGAGGAAATCCGTGAGGTGCTGCGCCTCGCCGGCGGACTCACTGGTAGCAAGACTGCAAAAACACTTGGCCTTGGTGCCAAAGGCGACCGCACAGTAAGACGCTGGATCAGTGAAGAGTCGCCTATCCCTTATGCAGCATGGGCGATTCTGTGCGATCTCGCTGGATTCGGTCCAATTTGGAAAGACGGTTGAACGCCAGAAAGGAATTTTAGCCGCTAAATTTTTTGTTTAGATTCAGTAAACTGAACAATAATGGTTCAGCCGGATTGTTGAATAGGGAACGACGCTGGTTAGACAGTAAGACGACACAAAATAAGAAAGCCCCGGAGAATTCCGGGGCCCTGGCTTGGCGCTGTAACACCTAAGCCGTACTTTCCCAGGGCGGGATAAGATTAACATTGGACACGTTATAGCGTGGAGAGTCAAGTCATGACGAATATTATCAAGTTTCCTCAAAAGAATACTCAGCTAGAAAATTCCAATCCCGCGACGGTTAAGTCAGTTAAAAACTGTGATTCCAAGAAAAAATCTGTTCTCGATGGATCGCTGCACTTTGTTTGGGTGGTGGTCGTACTAATCTGGCCGATTCTTAAATGGATACTCTCCCTCGATGTTTTTTTTCAAATGCTGCGCATGATCTACCACTGGAATACACCCGGCGTTTATGCCGGTTGGACTTTTCTTCTGCATTTCTCATTGCTAACGACGCTCACCTATTTTGTTTCGTTTTTCAGACCGAAAGGGGCCAGATAACCAATACGCCTGTTCTTTGATTTTAAGAAGAAATAGCTACGCGGGCGGAAATGGCAGTGTAAATTTTAGCGGCTAAAATGATAAAGAATTTGACAAACAATAATAGTTTAGCTTAACTTTTAAGCATGGTCGGCGGCTGTAACCGCCTTTGTTCAACAACCAGGGTGTGAATGTATATGGGTGCAATCCATGAAGAAACGGTTAACCGAAGCCCAGTTTCAAACTGTCGTCAGGAAGCTGGAAATCGGACAACAGACCATCGAAATAGCACGGGGCGTATTAGTCGAGGGAAGGTCACAAGCCGAGTTTGTAGCCGAACTGGGCTTGAGTAAAGGAGCTGTATCACAAGCTGTCAGCCGTGTATGGATGGCTGCACAGAAAGCAAATCTTCCCGAGGGGTACGAGCGAGTGACAGCGGTACTACCGGAGCATCAAGCGTTTATCGTCAAGAAATGGGCAGAGGACGCAACAAAAAAACTGGAGATAAAAAAATGAAAACACTGGTCACAGCGAACCAAAAGGGGGGCGTCGGTAAAACTTCAACCCTTGTGCATCTTGCGTTTGACTTCCTTGAGCGTGGTATGAAGGTTGCTGTGATCGACCTTGATACACAGGCAAACGCTTCTTACACGCTGCAGGAGTTTCAGAGCGATTACCTGGCCAGCCAGATGTTTGCGGCGGAGGGCGACGAGCTACGCGCTTGCTTCAACAACCTGCCCGACGTACCAACCATGTGTCTGATAGCTTCCGATGCGCCTATGGCGAACATGGAGAAGCTCACAATGGTAGAAGCGGCGACGAGCTTTAAGAAGAATATCAAAGTGCTGGATGAATGCGGTTTCGATGTATGCCTGATCGACACCGCCCCGTCTCTTGGCGTCAGCATGGCCGCTGCTCTTTTTGCGGCCGATTATGTTTTTTCGCCTATTGAGCTTGAAGCCTATAGTATCCAGGGCATTAAGAAAATGGTCACGACTATCGTAAACATCCGCAAGTCAAACCCCGGTTTGCAATTTTTGGGCATGGTGCCCAGTAAGGTCGATGGCCGAAACCCACGCCACGGCCGGCACTTGAAAGAACTGGAAAACGCTTATCCCCAACTGATGATACCAACCGGCATTGGCCTTCGCAGCAGCATTGCCGACGCACTTGCCTCGGGAGTGCCCGTCTGGAAGATTAAAAAAACCGCCGCCCGTAAAGCCGCGAAGGAAGTCCGCGCGCTTGCTTCACACATTTTTGAGAAGATGGAGATTACACAATGAATACCAAAAAGTCACAGATATCCGGCTTGGGCCTGGATAGCATAGGTGATCTTTCGGGGCTTTTGAATCAGCCGGAAACCACCATGAGTTTCGGTCCACTGGATCTGTCACTGGAACTGATTGATGAAGACCCGAACCAGCCAAGAAAAAAGGATAACCCTGGTTTTTCAAAGTTAAGCCTGGATGAGTTGGCCGCGACAATCTCTCTTCGTGGCGTCAAGACTCCGATTTCCGTTCGTGAGAATCCAGAGGTAGAAGGCCGGTACATCATCAATCATGGCGCCCGTCGTTACCGTGCATCCAAAGTTGCCGGCAAGACAACTATTCCGGCATTCGTGGACAACGACTACAACGAAGCCGATCAGGTCATCGAGAACCTGCAAAGAAACGAGCTGACTGCCCGCGAGATTGCCGATTTTATCGGCCGCGAACTTGCGAAGGGCAAGAAGAAGGGCGAAATTGCCAAGGAGATCGGCAAATCGCCGGCATTCGTGACGCAGCATGTCACGCTGCTGGATTTGCCAGAGCCGATCGCCGGAGCATTCAACAGCGGTCGGGCTAATGATGTAACCGTTATCAATGAGCTGGTGACGGCATACAAGAAGAATCCCGATGAAGTGGATGTATGGCTGGCTGATGAAAGCCAGGAACTGACGCGGGGATCGGTCAAGCTGCTGCGCGAATTTCTGGAAGACAAGCGCCGGCACAGCGGAGAGCAGGGTAGCGACGAAGAAAGCGACCCTAACACAGTAGATGCTCTGGCTGGCAAGACCGATGCTGAAGCTGGCAGCAACGACCAAGTCTCTGAAGGTTCCAAATCCAAAAAGGAAGAGAAGACGACCGATCCGGAAAAGCTGAAAAAAGCCATAGTACGGGTCCAGCATGACGGACGACTGGCACGCCTGGTGCTCCACCGACGCCCTCCAGAAGATGGCTTCGCCTGGCTGAAATACGAGGATGACGGCCATGAGTTCGAGGCAAACCTCGGCGATGTGCAGCTTGTAGCGATCCTGGAAGGCTAACAAATAAGATCAGTCTCTGAATTCAAAGTAACCTTTTAATTTATAAGGAAATAAGTACAAATACCTAATTATTTAGTAAGTTATTGGTAACTTAGTGGTCTTCATCTAAAATTGCAGACAAGCACCGGAGCAACAATAAAAAAGCCAGCCTCTAAAAGCTGGCTTTTTTATTGTGCCGGATGAAATTCAACCATGTTTATTAATCTGCAACCATAGAAGAGGGTCATGAAACAGCGTCTTGTAGTTATGAATGGGCAGCGCATTCTTCAAAGCGAGCATGAAGGGGTGTGGAAGAATCAGAAGGTGGACAAAGCAGGCGAACTAAAGCCCGGCATATACAACATCTACATGGCGGAAAAGGCGGACAAGTCGAAGCGGTATGATGGTGTAGTCGTTCACACGGATAACGATAACGTGTACCAGAAAATAGACAAGAAATTTGTCATGCATTCCCGGAAAGATTTCGATATAGTGCCTGTTATGGGGAGTGCGAAAAGCATCAGTTATAACGATCAAGGCAAAGTTGTTGTTTCGGTTGAAGCCGTCACACTTAGCCGAGGGCGCTCTCGATAAATTTTAGCCGCTAAAAAGCGGAAGTGTCTTTGGATAAGTTTGGAATAGGCAATCGTGACCTTTAGGATGATTTTCCCAAGTATATACGAAAGGGTGTGCGACAATGAGTCAGAATATCAGTGAGTAAAATTGGACGATATGGACGAAATTCGAAATAGAATCTCTACGGCACGGCGTGCAAGTGACATGCGATTGAATGAAGGCAAAACTAAAACGCTAGCGACTTTCAGCTTCTGGCCGAACAGCATTATTTAAGAAAGACTAGGTTCGATTCACCATGGGTAAATCAAATTTCTATTTTGAAACATGTTAATTAAAGTAATATCGAGATCAGCCCACGAATGCTTCAAAAAGTGATCCTGTACAGCTTTGGTTGAGCAGAATTTTAGGCGTTGAGTTTATTACGACGACAATTATTACTTTCTTTGTTTTCTTCGTTCTTCTTCTCCTTCTTTCCACGATTTAAGTGACATCCGAAGATATTCTATTTTTTTTGATAACTTTGGAATTGGTTTTATCAATTGATCAAATTTAACTATGGCATGATTATTCCTAACATTCTCATCCCATTGAGTTATCCACCACCACTGGACATATTCTTTGATAGCCGCCTTACCTTCCCCAATAACTTGTCTTATCTGAGCCTCAGACTCGGGCTGATCCATAACAGTTATGTACTGCTTTGGTTTGGTAAACCATCCAGATTTGCTTAAGGTCTGCATCGGAGCGCCCGAAGTCTTCTTGACCATATTTAACACGCGCTCCTCAAAGTTTTTTGGCTCCGGATGATAGCGCATTTTTTTATATTGGCTTACAAAACGTCCCAGTCGAGAAAGCACGTCTGGCGGATAAATGCCCATTTTTTTGTCGAACCTTCCTTCTCGTGTCGCCGCTTCATCAAGGCTGCCAATCATATTGGTAACAAGAACATAAGCAACAGATTGATGCTTTGCCCGCTCGTTCAGCATCTTTAGCTTGGGAAGCATGCCTGGCGTCAGGAAGGAAAACACGTTTCTAGTGCCAGAATCGTTGGGATCGCGATGCCACAGCACGGGGTCAAATTCATCGAAAAGTATCACAGTGCGCGTCAGCAAGGAGAGTGCCTCGAATACAGCGCGTGCTCTCTTTTCGATGGCTTCTTCCCCCTTCACGACAATATCACTGGGGGTCACCTCTACCATGTTTATACTACACGTTTTGGCAAGTGCCTCGACGAGTGTCGTCTTGCCCGTACCAGGAGGACCGTGAAGAATTAGAGAACAAAGATCGGAATTTTTTGTTTCTGTTCTTTTCTGTGGACAAGTTGCGTGAGCTCGCATTCTTTGAAGTGCAATAGCAACAGATTCTTCCCGACTGAAAGAATCTTGTTCTGGCCATTCTGAAAACTGAAAATTATCAGGGCGCTCGACTTTATCTATAAATAATCTCAAACCATAATCCGGATAAAACAGATCATCGAGATCAGGTTTTTTTTCTAAATCCTTGGAATCTTTTACAGTAAAATGATCTAAGACGAG
Organism: Methylobacter luteus IMV-B-3098; assembly: GCF_000427625.1. Taxonomy (GTDB): domain Bacteria; phylum Pseudomonadota; class Gammaproteobacteria; order Methylococcales; family Methylomonadaceae; genus Methylobacter; species Methylobacter luteus. Next base: position 44,139 of record NZ_ATYJ01000015.1, on the reverse strand, counting down.
ATTGTTGATCTGCTCATTGAGCATCTCGTGGATCATAGATAAGGCTAAGATTGCTTTGGCAGTTGCCTCTGAACTAAAGGTATTACTAGGAAAATACTCATAATGCCAGCCTGGTGTTTTTTCTAGTTTTCTAGGAGAGACCTGCTCACGTGTATCTTTGAAGAAGTTGAGTATTTTGCTAATTAACTCTGGCTGTATAACACTATTTGTGAGATGCATGTTTTTCAATAACTGAGCAAAGGCATGTAAAATATCGGCGTTATATACAAAAGTCATCCTATCATCTCCCACATGTATAGGACGGCTGCGCAGAAACATTCCCCGGTCAGAAATGGTCTCGGCAAGATGTCGAACTGCACGTTCTAAGCGATGATCATTGTTCCATTCATTAGTCAACATTCCATAGGAAGCAGCTGCACAGACCATCTCGCAAGGATCCCACTGCCGTTTTTCACCTGCCGATACTTTGGAAACTTCACGGTCCAGCACCGATGGTAGATAGCTCTTTTGAGTCGGATGCAGAATGTTATATACATGAGAGTCTATCATCTTGAATATGTCTCTAAGTGTTTTCCATTCTGGGAAGTGGCTAGGATCTATAGCTTTCAAGGCATTATCAGCATTTGATTTAGCGTCTTTGAGTATTCCCTCTAATACATAACGATGAGAAAGATCTGTTTGAAGTTTTCTTGCTTTGTTATTTCTGTACGGTTTTGTGCGTATTTCATAATTGCGGTACTTATCTATTTCTTTTTTGGCAGCGTCTACGGTCGCTGATGAATTTCGTATTACCTTACTCACCTCTTCTACTACTAGTTTTAAGTAATTATCAGTATCTTTATAATTAAAGGGAAATGACTGGAGATCAAAAGCAAGTGCATCTGATAAGTTTTGTTGGGCCGTATGGTAAGCGTGCGCTAATCGGTCCTTTTCTGCATCACACCAATCCTTTAAGGAGGGGTAAATACTATTGAGGATCTTGATCTCATCACTCGCAGTTTTAAACTTGTCGACCTGTTCGAAGAATGTGGCAGTATTAAGGAAGATATGCTGAAAGTCTGTAATTGCTTTTACACACTCACTTGTTGTGAAAGCAGATATTAATTTGTGGGATGGACTTGAACGAGCACCCCCTATACCATAATCAGGATAGTCTACTGAATAAATTTCGCGAGCTATCCAATAAAGGCAGAGAAACACTGGTTTTGTAAAAGCACAACCAGGTATTGCTACAAGGGCTTGCATCACTAATGCCGCATCCAGAACCGAACAAGGATTTGGAGTGCCTGGACGGCGTGGTCGGGGCTTTATCCCTGCAGTACTCCGATTTTTTTTTGTATGGGGTAATGTAACAATATGATTCAGCGTTAAATTCTTTAGATAATCTATATATTCTATAGGTGGTTCCTCTGATCTTTCTCGAATTGCCTTAACCACAATAGCTATGGTTGCTGTTTTCTCCTTATCCATAAGTTCTATTTTATTCTCGTCAGTCAGCCAGTCATTCAAGGACTCAAGCCCTTCATCAAGAAACTGTGTAATTTGCATCCTTTGCTCGTTCAGATCGCGTAATAAAGGAATTTGATCTTCTAGCTCACTGCTTTGGCCATTCATGGGATTTTCCTTGATTGTTGTTGAGTTAGAAAGCGTTTGATCTTTCAGGAACATTAAACAAGGTAAAGGAGTGGGGGGCGAGATTGAATTGATTTTGAAAATATGTTTTACATGCACCAATTTTTGGTGATTACTTTTCATGACAAGTTCCTTATGGGGTGTAGATCAACGACAACTACTTTCCAAGTATCAACAAAACTTTAACAGATCAGCATGATTTAAGATTTTGATTTATATAAATATTGACATCTAGAGAGTTTTCAATGTTCAAAAATAACAAAAAACAGATGGTAATTAACAAAGAACGGGGTCTTGCAATCCAACATGGCCGTATGGTGGATGAATTGTAAGGCGGATTTGCCTTGGCAATCCACCAACAAACGGAGCCTTGAAACCATAATGTTTCGCAATATCATCCGGCCTGTTTGGCAGCACGGGGTCTGCCATCGAATTTACAGGGATGCTGTATCAGAGCTATATCATCATCCTATGGCCTTGAATTTTATTTCAATCATGCCAGATTAAATCCATACTTTTACGTGATCGCCTTACATCAAAGCCCAAAGAGCAAGTCCAACTGCAAAAAACGTCATGCTGGCAGCTATCAAGTTCATAATCGCGACACGCCGAGATTCACGGATCGAGGAAGCGAGCCGGGTTGTTGTTGATTCCACTTCGTGGCGCAACGACTCGGCCGCCGCCTTTGCACCGTCCTGCATGGTTGTTAGCATCGTCTCACGGCTGACTGTTAGGGCTGCGTTGAGTGTTCTTTCTGCCTTGTTTTTGGCGTCATCGCCCCAGCGATGGGCGATGGATTCCATCTCTTCCTTGAAGCGATCCAGTATTTCCTGCTGGGCGGTTGCGCTGTCCTGCATTAACCGTTCGTTGATCGTTTGCAAGATCAAGATCGGATCGTCCCGGCCAACGGCAATGCCGTGCTTCGCTGCGATTTCCTTGATGGTTTCCTCTATCTTGTCAGTCGCCATCACAGCACCGCCGCGTTTTCAAGATACCCAAAGATTTGTGTGCGCACAATCTTGAGTCTCTGTCTGGTCATGATTGTCAGCGATTTCATTGCCAGGGCTTCATCGAAGGTCAGTCGGGCTTGCAGCATTTCCGAGAAGTCCCGGCCGTAGGTTTCTTCCTTGAGTGTCGGTATCTGGATAATGGCCGATACGCGATCTTTATTGTCTTTATATGCCTTCATCTGTTCAAACCCTTTTCCTTCGTGCTCGATAGGTCCCCAATAAGGGTTCAACCAGACAACAAACACGCATTCATCCGGGAACTGGCCGGCGAGTTGCGCAAATCCGCTTACTGTGTCTTGTAGAGCCTGACCACCGGTGACGACGGTATGAACAATCAGCTCATGCCCCATGTCTTGGAGCAGCGCCGGAACTTCGTTACTGATGAGATAGTGAGACAAGGCAACGAACGAACTGGCCCCATTGTCGATAATTACATCACTATCGCTGGGCGCTATCAGTTCAACCAGGGCGTCGAAGTTGCGGGTATTGATTTCATCGCCATCCATAATGTTCAAGCGACGTGCTTTTAGCGCCTTATATCCCTCAAATGTTGCATTTACCGGATCAGTGTCGATGCATAGAGGAGATTGCCCCTTGCTTGCCTTGTACTGAGCTATTGCAGCTGCGATCATCGACTTGCCGACGCCGCCTTTACCTTGTAAAACCATATGGATTTTGGCCATTAGAATAGATCCTCTTTATTTGGTGTTGGGTTAAATGTAAAGCCGCTCATTGCACGGGCTTTGTTCTTCTTTGGTCCCGAAGGCGCCTTAGTTCTCGTAGCATCAGCCTTCGGGCCGGTCTTTGTATCATCTTCTCGGGCTGGAGCAGGTACAGCGGCCTGCTTCGCCTGATTGGCCGGCGCATGAGTGATATGCCGACGGACGTGCTTCAGGAATGTCTCGTATCGGTAAGGTATCTTTCCCGTTTCGTGCATATGCTCCCAAATGGTCTTGAACGCATAACCAGCTTCAACTGCCGCCTTCACGTCGGCACGCACGGCCAGGAAAGCTACCATGTTTTTGTCCTGTCGAGGCCTCGAATCCTCTCGTTTCTTCACCCAGTCGGCCAGTTCTTCGGTATAGCTCTTTGCCATCTTTATCGATCCATTGTCGTGTCATCAGAACACTGCTTAAGCGCAACTACACCGCTACCGCATCGCTATAAGTGCACTGCTGTAACTCTGCCGGTGCGCCACTAGCGGCCATTATAAGCTGATTTTATATAATTTCGCTATATCGTAAATCAAATAGTATTATTACAGCGAGGAAATAGCGTATAAATCGAAATGACTAGTGGGTACTTTTTATGGCGTTAAGAACGCCGTAAGGCGGGCAGGATGTGTGAAGTAGGCCCACCAGCAAGCTTGGCAGTCCTACTTCACTAGCCCTTATTCGCGCTACGCACTCAACGGTTATCCTGCTCTGCGAGGCTGGCCGGCTACCGCCGGCTTTAGATGAGGGAAATGATGAGAGATAAGAAGAAAACCCGGAAAGAAAGTCCGCCCATCAAGGTGTACTGCCTTCCAGAAGAGCGACTGCAGATCGAGGCAAACGCCAAGGCAGCGGGCATGAGTCTGTCTGCTTTTCTGCTGACTGTCGGGCGGGGCTATAAAGTCACAGGCATTGTAGACTTCGAACAAGTGCGCGAATTGGCACGCATCAATGGCGATCTTGGACGTTTGGGCGGTCTCCTGAAGCTTTGGCTGACAAATGACAGACGTACTGCTCAGTTTGGCGAGGCCACAATCCGGGCGTTGCTGAGCAGGATCGAGTCCACGCAGGATGAAATGGGGCAGGTTATGAAGTCGGTGGTTCGCCCAAGGGCTGAATCATGAATTTTTTAGCGGCTAAAATCCTCAGGGAGGCGACTTGATTGCAAAGCATGTTCCTATGCGGTCGCTTGGCAAAAGCGATTTTGCAGGACTGGCGGATTACATCACCGATACACAGGGAAAAACCGAAAGACTTGGGCAGGTTCAGGTCACGAACTGCGCAGCAGGAACGGTGCAGGCCGCGATTGATGAAGTGCTGGCGACTCAGCACATCAACACTCGAGCCAAGGGAGACAAGACCTATCACTTGCTCGTCAGCTTTAGAACGGGCGAGAAGCCCAATGCCGACACCATCAAGGCCATTGAAGAGCGGATCTGTGCCGGTCTTGGCTATGGTGAGCATCAACGGATTAGCGCCGTACATCACGATACGGACAATCTGCACATTCACATTGCCATCAACAAGATTCATCCAGTACGGCACACGATGCACGAACCGTATTATCCGCACCGAGCTTTGGCTGAGCTATGCACCATCATTGAACGAGACTATGGCCTTGAGCCGGATAACCACGAATCGCGCAAGCGGAATGCCGAAGGGCGGGCGGTCGACATGGAACGCCATGCCGGTATCGAAAGCCTGATCGGCTGGATCAAACGGGAGTGTCTGGATGAAATCCGAGAGGCTCAGTCTTGGGCAGAGCTGCATCAAACTATGCGTGCAAACGGCCTTGAGTTGCGCGAACGCGCTAACGGTCTGGTCATCGAAACCGTCGACGGAACGATGGTTAAAGCAAGTACAGTAGCCCGCGATTTTTCTAAACCGAAGCTGGAAGCCAGGCTTGGTTCCTTCGAGGCATCGTCCGAACGGCAAGCGCAAATCAATGTGAAGCGGCAATATCAGAAGTACCCAGTACGTCTGCGTGTCAACACTGTTGAATTATATGCCAGGTACAAGGCTGAACAGCAAACCTTAACAGCTACCAGGACGGCCGCTCTGGAGAAGACAAAAAAGCGGAAGGATGAGCAGATAGAGGCTGCCAAACGGTCGAGCCGACTGCGGCGGGCGGCCATCAAAATCTTGAGCGAGGGGCGACTGACCAAAAAGCTGCTGTATGCTCAAGCCAGTAAGTCTCTGCGCAACGAAATCCAGGCAATCAACGAACAGTATCGAAGGGAGCGGAAGAGATTCTACGATGAGCACAGACGCCTCACATGGGCTGACTGGCTCAAGAAAGAGTCCATGCAAGGCAATGGCGAGGCCCTGGCTGCCCTGCGTGCCCGCGAGGCCGCCCAAGGCCTCAAAGGCAATACCGTCAAAGGCGAGGGTCAAGCCAGGCCTGGCCACGTACCCATACTGGACAACATCACGAAGAAGGGAATCATCATTTACCGTGCCGGCATGAGCGCCATACGAGACGATGGCGACAAACTGCAAGTATCACGCGAGACCAACAGCGAGGGTCTACAAGCGGCTCTCAGGCTGGCAATGGAGCGATACGGCGAGCGTATCACCGTCAATGGAACGGCCGAGTTCAAGGCCCAGGTCGTGTGGGCCGCCGTTGAATCACAATTACCCATCATCTTTGCCGATCCCGGCCTTGAGCGCCGGCGGCAGGAACTTTCAACGAAGGAGAAAGCAAATGAGCGAACCGGATCAATTTCCGACCGAGGACGAACTGATCGACGCGGCACTGGCCGCGCTGGACCAGGATCCACTGCCGACCAGCACGCTATCAGATTTAGAGGCGGGCCTAACGACAGCCGAGCAGCCGGAGCATCTGAACGCTCCGCCGGTATCGTCGGGAAGCCCAACATTGGACGCCCTGGACGAGTTCCGCCGCCCCAAAGCCAGCACCGTTTGCGAGAACTGTCCGAACTCGGTGTGGTTCGCATCGCCGGCGGAAGTGAAGTGCTATTGCCGCGTAATGTTCCTGGTCACGTGGAGCAGCAAGGAACCCAACCAGATAACACACTGCGACGGGGCGTTTTTGGGGCAGGAGTGAAACCGGAACAAATCGTTGCCGCTGAAAAATATATTGACGAGAGAGAGCAAAAGAGGTTTAAAATTTACGATATACCGAAGCATTTTCTATATAACGGACAAAATGGCACCTTCACTTATGGCGGTACCAGAAATGTCGACGGGCATGCTTTGGCGCTACTGAAACATGGCGATGAAGTCATGGTGCTGCCTATCGATCAGGCTACGACTAGGCGATTGAAGCGCATCGGGGTAGGCGATCCCGTTACGGTCAATCCGACAGGATCGCTCAGGACATCGAAAGGAAGGAGTCAATGAAACCTAAACACAATAATGCGGTTGGTCCCCAGGTTCGGGACAAAAAGAAAGGCAATAAACTGCTACCGACTTTGGGAGTGCTTTCTCTTGGTGCCGGACTGCAATCGGCCACTCAGTTTTTCGCCTACACATTTAACTATCAGGATAGCCTTGGCGCCCATGTAAGCCATATTTATACGCCCTGGTCGATCTTGCAATGGGGATCGATGTGGTACGGCCAGTATCCGAATGAAATCATGCGGGCAGGAAGTATTGGCATGTTGGTTTCCACTGTTGGGCTGCTTAGCGTGGCCGTAGCTAAGGTTATTTCCTCGAACTCATCCAAAGCAAGCGAGTACCTTCACGGTTCGGCTAGATGGGCCGGGCAAAAGGATATTCAAGCTGCGGGCCTATTGCCACGGCCGAGAACTTTTCTTGAAATCGTGACAGGCAAGGAGTTGCCCACTGCTGCCGGTGTGTATGTCGGCGGATGGGAGGACAAAAATGGTAAATTTTACTACCTGCGCCATAACGGGCCTGAACACGTCCTGACGTATGCGCCGACCCGTTCCGGCAAGGGTGTCGGCTTGGTTATTCCGACCCTGCTTGCATGGCCGGCCAGCGCCGTGATCACCGATCTGAAAGGCGAGCTTTGGGCCTTGACCGCTGGCTGGAGAAAAAAGTACGCCAGAAATAGAGTATTAAGCTTCGAGCCGGCATCGATCAATGGCGGCGTTTGCTGGAATCCCCTGGATGAAGTCCGGATTGGCACGGAAAACGAGGTAGGCGATGTACAAAACCTTACTTCCCTCATTGTTGACCCAGACGGCAAAGGTCTTGAATCCCATTGGCAGAAAACAGCCTTCGCGCTGCTGGTCGGCGTGATCCTGCACGCGCTTTACAAGGTCAAACACGAAGGTACAGAGGCTACTTTACCATCCGTCGATGCCATGTTGGCAGATCCAAACCGTGACATTGCCGAGCTTTGGATGGAAATGGCAACTTACGGCCACCAGGACGGTCAGAACCATCCAGCTATCGGATCGGCGGCTCGGGACATGATGGACCGGCCCGAAGAAGAGGCTGGCTCGGTCCTTTCCACGGCCAAATCTTACTTAGCCTTGTACCGCGACCCTGTTGTGGCCCGGAATGTCAGCAAGTCAGAGTTTCGCATCAAGGACCTGATGAACCACGACGACCCGATAAGCCTATACATAGTCACTCAACCGAACGATAAGTCCCGGCTGAGACCTTTGGTGCGCGTGATGGTGAACATGATCGTGCGTCTGCTGGCCGACAAGATGGAGTTCAAGAATGGCCGGCCCGTAGCCCACTATAAGCATCGTTTGCTCATGATGTTGGATGAGTTTCCAAGTCTTGGAAAGCTGGAAATCCTGCAGGAGTCGCTGGCTTTCGTGGCTGGCTACGGCATCAAGTGTTATCTGATTTGCCAGGATATCAACCAGCTTCGTAGCCGGGAAACGGGATATGGTCATGATGAGCAGATTACCTCCAATTGTCACGTTCAAAATGCTTATCCACCTAACCGTGTCGAGACTGCCGAGCATCTTTCGCGTCTGACCGGGCAGACCACCGTGATTAAGGAACAGATTACAACCAGCGGCCGCCGCACGGCCGCCATGATGGGGCAGGTATCACGCACGATCCAAGAAGTACAGCGGCCTTTGCTTACACCCGATGAATGTCTGCGCATGCCGGGGCCGCGCAAGAACGCATCGGGCGAAATCGAAAAAGCGGGTGACATGGTGATCTACGTTGCCGGTTACCCGGCCATCTACGGAAAACAGCCGCTCTATTTCAAAGATCCTGTCTTTCAGGCTCGGGCTTCGATTCCGGCTCCAAAACTGAGTGACAAGCTTATTCAAGTGTACAAAGCGGATATTCAGATATGAGCCGTATCTTGGAACGTTTTACGAGTGGCGTCGCGGTTGCGGGTATTGCCGCCATGTTCGTCAGCGGGGCCGCATACATCGTCGGCGCACGCATCAACACTACGAAAAGCATCCCGATCGGGCTGTACTGGATCAGCAATGAGCCAGTGGCTAAAGGCGCTTATGTGATGTTTTGTCCACCGCAAAACGGCGTGTTTGTGAAGGCGAAGGAAAGAGGATACATCGGGGCCGGCTTCTGTCCCGGCGGATTTGGCTACATGATAAAACGAATTTTAGCGGCTAAAAACGACATTGTAGCGATTAATGATGAGGGAGTACGGGTAAATGGTGAGCTTCTTCCTCTCAGTGTTCCGCGCAAGGTTGATACTGTCGGCCAAGCGCTGCCGCAATTCCATGTTGACCATTACAGATTAGGCGAAGCAGAGCTGCTGCTTATGTCCGATGTGAGCGACACATCCTTCGATGGCCGCTACTTCGGGCCGGTCAATCGGTCGCAAATCAAGGCCGTGATTCGGCCGGTAATTACACAGTAAGGAGAGGGAATGAATTTGTTTATTGCAGAAAAACCGTCTGTGGCAAAAGCCATTGCGGGCGAATTGGGGATTACTGGAAAAGGCGACGGATTCATCCAGTGCGGCAACGACAAAATAACCTGGTGCTTTGGCCACATGCTCGAGCAGGCCGAGCCGGATGACTACACACCGGATGACGTACCACGCGGCCAGAACGGCCGGAAGGTCTGGCGAATCGATGAACTGCCCATCATTCCTACGAACTGGATTCTCAAGCCCAAGGAAGATGCGAAAAAACAGCTTGCAACGATTGGAAAGCTGCTCAAGGAAGCTGACGTAATTGTGAACGCCGGTGATCCCGACCGGGAAGGGCAATTGCTGGTTGACGAGGTCCTTGAACACTTCTGCAATACCAAGCAGGTACGCCGGTTTTGGGTATCCGCACAAGATGCTGTTTCAGTCAGACGCGGGCTGGCCGCCTTAAAGGACAACACCACTTTTGCCGGCTGGGCCGATGCCGCCAAGGCGAGACAGCGGGCCGATTGGCTCATCGGCATGAATCTTAGTCGCGCATATACACTTCGGGCGCAGCGGGGTGGTTCCCGCGCACTCTTAACTGTTGGACGTGTGCAGACGCCCACATTGGCCTTGGTTGTTACTAGGGATCGGGAAATAGAAGGATTCAAGCCGGTGCCTTATCACACCATTCGGGCCGATATTCAGCACGTCGGCGGCCCCTTTACCGCTGCCTGGAAGGCTAAAGAAGATCAAGTTGGCCTCGATTCCGAAGGTCGGCTCGTCGATACGGGCATTGCCGATGCGCTTGTCGAGAAGGTGACTGGCAAGCCCGGCATCATTGCCGAGTATAAGCAAGAAGCCAAGAAACAGAACCAGCCGCTGGCTTTCGCACTGTCTGATATTACCCTCCTGGCTTCCAACAAATTTGGGTACAGTGCCGAAGATGTGCTGAACGTCTGCCAGACACTTTATGAAACCCACAAGTTGACCTCGTATCCACGCACAGATTGCGCCTATCTGCCGGAATCCCAACATGCCGACGCAGTCGATGTGCTGGAAGCGGTCAAACACGTCAATCCCGAGCTGGACGGGATAGTGGACGGCACAGATCTACGCATCAAGTCCAAAACATGGGACGACTCAAAAATCACCGCGCACCACGGAATCATCCCGACGATGCACAAAGGCAGTAAGGCGGGCCTCACTGACAAGGAGCGCAATATTTATGAGTTGATTGTCCGGGCTTACCTGGCGCAGTTCTACCCGCTGCACGAGTATATGAAAACTACCGTGGCGGCAGAAGTCGAGGGCGAAACCTTCACCGCGAGCGGAAAGGTTGTCACCCGTAATGGTTGGCGGGAGGTATTTCATGAGTCCGACGAAGACGGCAGCAAAGATCCGGAAGAGGGCAGCAATCAACACCTGCCGGCCATGAAACAAGGCGACGGCGTGACCTGCACCGCGGCCATCAGGCGGGACGCCAAGACGAAACCGCCAGCCCGGTTCACAGAGGGCACACTGACCCGCGCAATGGAGAACATCCATAAATTCGTGTCCGATTCCGAACACAAGAAGATGCTGCGCGAAGGCGACGGCATCGGCACATCGGCCACCCGCGCTTCCATTCTTTCCGAATTGAAGCGCCGCGAGTTCTTGGCCCTTAAGGGCAAGCAGATCGTCAGCACGATCCTGGGCCGCAGTGTCATCGACGCTCTTCCAGAAGTCGTGAAAAGCCCGGTTCTGACCGCCTTATATGAGCGGATGTTGAAAGGGATCGAGCAAGGCACCGCCGAGTTGACCACCTTCATTGCCAGGCAGGAAGCTTTCATCCGCGACCAGGTAGAGAAGGCTAACGAGGGAGCGGTGCACATCGCCGGCGGCAAAGAAGTTGTTCCGGTGTCCTCGCTGCATAAATGCATGGCATGCGGCAGCGGCTTGTCACGCCGGCCCAGCAAAAAGAAAGGCCATTTCTGGTGGGGATGCAGCAACTTCCCTACCTGCAAGCAAACCTACCCTGAGCTAAAAGGACGACCGGACTATAGCAAGGGCCGTAACAATGACAGTAATTGAGGAGTAAAACCATGATGCAAAGTGAAGATAATAACAGTTCAGCCAACGAAGTTGGGATCGAGTCTGAGGCAGACGTGCTCGTTGAAAAGTTGAGCGATGCAGAAACAACGCCAAGCTTTGAGGTAGAGTTTGATCCAGACGAGGCCGAGAAAGCCGGCGCCTTTGAAGAGGACGCCATCAGTGAAGCCGATGCGTTAGAGAGTAGCGCTGACCTGATAGACCTTGAGTAGTCGAGTATGGCTAAGCAATCTTACCCGGATCAATGGGATTTATTCGATGATTGGCTGGTTGCCGGGAATGCGGCAGTATCCCCGGTTATTCGACCAAAAGAGACGGACTCATTAACCGCATCGTTTGATCAGTCTCGCTATGTTCTCGCGCTACGTTTAGCTGAAAAGCTGGACAGGGACGGAGAAATCACAGTCAAGTTCTTAACTGACGAGGCGAATCGCGCTTTCGGCGGCACTCAGGCGGAAGGCATCTATTCTACCAAGGACGCCTATGATGCGATGGAAGCGGCTTTTAACATCCATCTTGGCAATACTGAGAAAGCCGACTGGACTGATCAAGACGCGGCATGGGCAAATAGCAAAGCAATCGAACTAACCAAGCGTATTCAGAAACTGCCCACGCAAACGCGTCGTGATGAGGAAATGGATGAATTCCAGCAATTCAGTACGCCTCCGGCACTCGCGTTTGTGGCTAATTGGGTGGCAAACGTCAAACGCAGCGATGTGATGGGCGAGCCGTCTGCCGGCACTGGTGATTTGGCAATCTGGCCAAAGATTGCCGGAGCCGAGATTGTTCTGAATGAGTTATCGCCACGCAGACAGGTGTTACTTTCCTCACTGTTCCCCCAGGCGAGACTGTTCAAGGAGAACGCGGAGCAATTGGACAACGTACTACCGTCCGATATAAAGCCTTCAGTCATTGTCATGAATCCGCCGTTTTCATCGACAGCAGGGCGTGTGCAGGGGCAACGCGACACATCGAACGGCGCTAGACACATCGAGCAGGCATTGAGACGGCTACAGGACGGCGGCCGGTTGGTGGCTGTTGTCGGCAATGGTATGGCGGCGGACCGACCGGCATTTAGCAAGTGGTGGAAGGAAATAGAGAAAAAATATAAGGTCCGTGCCAATGTCGGCATAGCCGGCAAAGAGTATGCGAAGTATGGCACGACGTTCGATAACCAAATTTTGGTTATCGATAAAACCGGGCCGACGACTCAGCCTGTTTTGACAGGTAGAGTCGAATCGGTCGCCGATTTACCCGCATTGTTAGAGGACATTAGAAATGAACGTCAGCACTCTCAACGAGAATTCAATCAACCGGCAGTCACAGCGGATACTCAAGCAGTACCAGATCCCTTGCAACCCAGCGACGGAGCTCGCGGCCTTGGTAGTGGTGCGGGAGGCGCTGGAACGGAATCTATTGGACACGGGGGAGATTCAGGAGCCCCTGTTACTGATAGCGAAACTCGCGGCGAATCCACCATTGGCGATGTCGTTAATGACGGAATCGGAGCCGGGAGTGGAGTTTCAAATGGAGCTGTCGGAAACACTGGAGGAAGCAGCGGCGCAGATATTGGAGGAAATAGTGGCGTCAGTGAAAGCAACAAGGCCGGAACAGTTACAGTAGAGATTAAGAGCGGCGAAGTCAGCGAGTTTACTGATTCTGTATTCGCCAATTACAGTCCTCAGCGTCTCACCATTCCAGGCGCAAAACCACATCCCGGAAAACTGGTACAGTCAGCGGCGATGTCGGCTGTAGAGCCGCCAGCGCCAATCTATACGCCCGTGCTGCCTGCGGATCTGATACAAGACGGATTGTTATCCATTGCACAGCTTGAGTCTGTAGTTTATGCCGGACAAGCGCATTCTCAGTTGCTGCCTAACGGTTCGCGGAAAGGCTTTTTCATTGGCGACGGGACAGGTGTCGGCAAGGGACGGGAAATATCCGGCATTATCCTCGATAACCTGATGCAGGGCCGAAACAAGGCGGTCTGGATTTCGTTCAACGAGGGATTGATTGAGGATGCGAGAAGGGATTTCGCAGGCGTAGGCGGCGATCCCAACAAGATCTTCTTTCAGGGTAAAACCAAGGCCGGTAATGACATCATCCAAGCAGATGGCATTTTGTTTACGACCTATTCCACACTGCGGGGCGGCGAGAAAAAACAGGCCAATGATCTGGGGCAGAAGGGCGGAAAGACGCGCACCCAACAGATCATCGACTGGCTGGGCAAGGATTTCGATGGCGTGATTGCGTTTGATGAAGCGCATAGCATGGGCAACGCCATTGCAATCAAAGGCAAACGTGGCGTTAAAAAACCTTCGCAGCAGGCGATTGCCGGCATCAACCTGCAAAAAGAATTGCCCAATGCGCGGGTTACCTATGTGTCGGCCACCGGTGCTACCGAGATTAGCAACCTGAGCTATGCGGACCGGCTAGGTCTGTGGGGCGAGGGTACGCCATTCGCCGATGTGAATACCTTTATCAGCGATGTCTCAAAGGGCGGTATCGCGTCAATGGAGCTCATCAGCCGCGATATGAAGGCAATGGGCATGTATCTCGCCCGGTCCTTGTCCTACGACGGCGTGAGCTACGAACGGCTGGAACATACGCTTTCCGACTTGCAGGAAGATATTTACAACGAGCTGGCCGGTGCCTGGCAGATCGTTTTAGAGAATGTTGAAGAAGCGCTGGAGATTACCCAGGCCGGCAGCAGCGGTCCAGCGAAAAGCGCGGCAATGGCGCAGTTCTGGGGCGCACATCAACGCTTCTTTAACCAGATCATCACGGCCATGCAAACGCCCCGCGTGATTGACGATATTCGTGAACAACTTGCAGCCGGCCATGTCGCCGTTATTCAACTGGTCAACACCAATGAGGCTGCCCAGGAACGCATCATTGCCAATGCAACGGCCAATGACAGGGCGCTCGAGGATCTTGATTTCACGCCAAGGCAGATGCTGATGGACTACGTTCGCAACGGTTTTCCGGTGGCGGCCTACGAAGAGTCCAAAGACGATAACGGCAATATCATTTATGTACCGGTCAGGGATTCGGAAGGGAACCCGGTCTTTGATCGTGAAGCGATTGCCCTGCGCGATGCATTGCTGGAAACCCTGCAACAAATCCGGGTGCCTGAGAATCCGCTGGATTCCATCATTAATGCCTTCGGCTCTGATAAGGTGGCCGAGATCACTGGCCGTAGCCGCCGGTTTGTCCAGGTTCGTGATGATGAGGGTAATCTGAAGGTCGTTGAAGAAAAGCGGGGTAAGCACTCATCCAGAGCAGATGCCGAAGCATTCCAGAACAACAAAAAAGACATTCTGGTATTTTCCGGGGCAGGCGGTACCGGGTATTCATTCCACGCTGACAACACCGCCGAGAATCAGCGTAAACGCATTCATTACATTTTGCAGCCGGGTTGGCGGGCCGATTCGGCTGTACAGGGCTTTGGGCGCACCCATAGGACCAATCAGGCGCAAGAACCGCATTATGTGCTGCCCACCACCAACCTGAAGGCGCAAAAGCGGTTTGTATCATCCATTGCCCGCAGACTGGATCAGTTAGGCGCATTGACACGCGGCCAGCGCGAGGCGACCAGTCAAGGCATGTTCACGGCGTCAGACAATCTTGAAAGCGAATATGCCTCTATCGCACTCAAGAATTTCTTCGGCGACCTTTATCGCAATAACACCGATCTGTCGTTTCATGATGTCACCAAGCAAATGGGGTTGAATCTGCTGGATGACAATCTTTCGTTGAATGAAAGCAAAATCCCGGCAATACCGCAGTTTTTGAATCGACTGCTATCACTGAAAACCGACATGCAGAACGCCGTTTTTGGCGAGTTTGAAAAGCGGCTCA
Organism: Methylobacter luteus IMV-B-3098; assembly: GCF_000427625.1. Taxonomy (GTDB): domain Bacteria; phylum Pseudomonadota; class Gammaproteobacteria; order Methylococcales; family Methylomonadaceae; genus Methylobacter; species Methylobacter luteus. The sequence goes on along the minus strand of NZ_ATYJ01000015.1, from coordinate 29,050 downwards.
TAGAGTCCGTTGAATACGCTAAACAACAGGGTTTGTATGACGTTGGCTTGCAGACCATGACGGCATTGAGCATCAAAAAAGTGCGTGATGATGTCGCTTATGAAGATAAGAATACCGGGGCGCAGACCCGATATGTCGAGCTGGATGTCACCAACGAGATTCAATATAACTCATGGGACGACGCCAAGAACTTGGCGGGCTCTCGTCGCAATGCCGATGATTTAAGCGGCTGGTTTGTCGCTGAGTTCGGTAAAAACAAGGGGGAGGTCTTCTTTCTTTCCGACATAGGCGAAAGGCTCGACTCAGAAGGCCATACGGTACACCGTGGCGTCGTGCATACGATCAGAAAGAACGATCATCGATACATCGATAATGCCGATGTGATGAGTCGTGGCTGGGATTACCGGAGCGTTTCAGGCCGTTATCAGAAGGTGACGCTGACCCGGGCGATTGATGAGGCCGAGGCCGAAAAGCTTTGGCATGAACAAGTCGCCAGTGCGCCGAAAACCGAGACCAAAACCGAGCGGATGATAGTCGGGGCGATCCTGCCGATCTGGGATCGCGTCGAGGGATCGGAAACCATCAAGCGGCTGCAGACCGATGACGGCGAGCAGTTGCTGGGTCGAATGTTAGGGCCAAAGGCGGCCAAGCAAACGCTCAAGAATTTGGGGCTGGATTCCGGCTTGTCCAATATGACGGCCAGCGATTTGTTCAATGCGATCAAAAATGGCAACAAGGCCATTCTTTCTAACGGCTGGGAAATCACAACGGCCAAAGTCAACCACGAGGATCGGATCGAGATTAAAGGACGCAGTTATCTGACCGATGCCGAAAAACGTGTCCTGAAAGAGCAAGGCGCATTCATCGAGCGCATCAACTGGGCCGAGCGGGTCTTTATTCCAACTAACAGCGGCGGAATAGGGGTGTTTGAGCGCATCACCGCTTCGAAACCTGTCGTTGATCTGATCGAGAAGAACAGGCGTCAGGCAGCCGAAGAAGCTGAACAAGAGCATGGGATTCCTGATGTTTCAAACGAGCAGACCACTCAAGATGCGAGTGTCGAGGCCATCACCACCAAGAACGTAAGCGATGACATAGCAGTACCCAGTTATCAGGGAGATATTTCAATGAATCAGAAGAATGAAAAGAAACCCTATCATGAAACCGTTGCCGAGAACTTGATCAAACAGCTTGAAGCCGGAACTGCGCCGTGGCAACGACCGTGGGAGGCCGGCGCATCAGGCTCCTTCCTGCCGTATAACCCGACGACCGGCAACCGTTACAAGGGGATCAATGCATTGCACTTGATGTCGCAGAACCATGACGATCAACGCTGGATGACTTACAAGCAAGCGGCGGCCGCCGGTGGCCAGGTTCGAAAAGGCGAGAAAGGGACCGGTATTCAGTACTGGAAATTCACGGAAGAACAGATCAAGAAAGACGATAACGGCAAGCCGGTGTTAGATACGGAAGGAAAGCCGCTTAAGGTAGTCGTTCGATTGGAACGGCCTCGCGTATTTTTCGCGACCGTGTTCAACGGTGAACAGATCGACGGTTTACCACCGATCCAGAAAAAAGAACAGAACTGGAACCCGATTGAACGGGTTGAAAATATCTTAGCGGCCTCAGGTGCCAATATTCAACATAACGGCGGCGAGAGAGCGTTTTATCGACCATCGACCGATAGCATTCACTTACCTGATAAAGGGCTGTTTTCAAGCGCAGAGCGCTATTATTCGACAGCATTGCATGAATTAGGGCACTGGACTGGCCATTCGTCACGCCTGGATCGCGATCTTGCACATCCTTTTGGCAGTGAGGGGTACGCAAAAGAAGAACTGCGGGCCGAGATTGCAAGCATGATTTTGGGCGATGAGCTGGGTATCGGTCATGACCCAGGTCAACATGCAGCGTATGTCGGATCATGGATCAGAGCGCTGAAAGACGATCCTCTTGAAATATTCCGTGCAGCGGCCGATGCCGAAAAAATTCAAAACTATGTATTGGCCTTCGAACAAGTACAGGAGCAGGACCAGCAGCAAACGACCGACCCCGAACTGGTTGCGGAGTATTTTAACCAGACGCAAGTGCAGGAGATCAGTATGGAACCATCACAACACAATGCCATCGAGAGCGAACAGCAGACGCAGAGAGGCGACCAGGATCAACAGAAGTCCGAACGGCAATACATCAATGTGCCTTACAGAGAAAAGGGCGAGGCCAAGGCCCTCGGTGCACGATGGGACCGACAAGAGCAGGCATGGTACATTCCGCCTGGTGTTGAAACTGCTCCCTTCGCCAAATGGGCGCAGGGTTCTAATCAAATAGCTATGGAAGAAAAACCGGTCGAAGTTCAGGACCAAGACCAGCGTACTTATTTGGCCGTACCCTATGGCGAGCGTGTCGCAGCCAAGGTAGCGGGCGCTATGTGGGATAAGGTGGCGAAGTTCTGGTATGCCGGCCCTGATGCTGACATGACAAAGCTCGAACGCTGGAAGCCCGACAACATGCGAAACCAGCAAGGTCCGGCGATGACACCAAAAGAGGAATTTACCGAGGCATTGCAGTCCTTGGGCTGCATCGTGACCGGCGAACACCCGATCATGGACGGCAAGAAGCATCGGATTGGCGTCGAAGGCGACAAAAAGGGTGAGGAGGCTGGCTTTTATGTTGGTCACTTGGACGGTCATCCTGCTGGTTATATCAAGAACAACCGCACCGGCATCGACATGAAATGGAAATCAAAAGGCTATACGCTAGATCCACAAGAGAAAGCAAAACTGCAAGCCGAGGCCGCAACCAAGCTGGCTGAACGGGCAGCCGAGCAAGACCGCTTGCATGAAGCAACAGCGCAGCGTGTTAGTCGGCAACTGGAAACATTGATACCAGTGAATAAGCCGACCGCATACCTGGAAGCCAAGGGCATCGAGGCGCACGCTGGGGCGCTAACTGATAAGGAGGGGCAAAAGACCTACATCCCAGCCTTTGATGTAGAAGGAAAGCAATGGACAATGCAGTACATCCAGGAGGGCGGCACTAAGCGCTTTGCCAAGGACAGCCGTAAGGAAGGCTGCTTCCATCCAGTCGGCGGCATGGATGCTGTTGCGGCAGCGCCGACGCTTGTTATAGCAGAGGGCTATGCCACCGCCGCCAGTCTATCCGAAGCTTTGGATCATGCTACCGTTGCAGCGTTCGACTCGGGTAACTTGTCCCATGTCGCCCGTGCCCTGCATGAGAAGTTCCCGGATAAGCCGATCATCATTGCTGGCGATGACGACCGGCACCTAGCGGCTACCCAGGGAATCAATCCCGGCCGCGTCAAGGCCGAGGAAGCAGCAAAGGCAGTTGGTGGCAAGGCTATCTTCCCGATCTTTGCGCCTGGTGAACAAGCAGCGAACCCCAAGGCGTTTACTGATTTCAATGATCTTGCCACCAAGAGCGAGCTGGGCCGGGACGGAGTTGAGCGCCAGGCCATAGCGGCTGTAAAAAAGGCACTTCTTGAAAAGGATGAACGCCAGGAGCATATGCAGCAGCTCGAACAGGGGCAGAAGCAGGATGTTAAACAAGAACAGCGGCCGCGTCGTGCTATGAAAATGGGATAGCAACCCAATCAGCTTAACTTTTTGTGAAAGTTATCCACAAATTCTGTGGATAACCTTGTAAACAATTCGTCACAATATCTTCTAACTTTTTGTAAAATATGGAATTTAGTTAAATTGACTGAAAATTAATCAAATGGGGGTTCTAAGCCCTAACCCAAGAAATTTTGTAACGTTAATAAATACAGCAAGTTATCGGTAATCTGAAAAAGAGTTTTGCTTTGCAACTTTCCGTAAAACGACCATAAACCAGAAAGTTTTAATGTCGCCATGAATAGAAATGCCACTTACAGCCTTGGTGAATACACAGAACCAAGCATCGAAAACCGGAAAGTTATGAAATGCTGAGTTCTAAAACCGTGAATACTGTTTCGTAAGCGAGTTATTTATAGTTTTTGGCGTCAAATTGTTCGATATTTCATAATAGCTCATTGAATTTAATGGCTTTCCAATATTTCTGTGGTTAGGGCTTAGAACCCCAATTTGGTTGTCGAATAGCAAGTTAAGTAGCGTAGAGCATGTTGAAAATCTGTTCTCAGTGATCTCACAAAAATCCTGGGATAACAGAGTTCTTAAATACACCAAGAACCTGAATGATCTTGGTTACTTCGAATACAACGGGTGGCGCTTTTATCCCAAGCAGCGCAAAATTCAAGATATCAAGAACAATAAATACTATGACTTGAAATCAGTTAAATTGCTGAAAAGTTATGGATTCATTGCTGTTAAAGAAAAAAATGAATGTCTTGGCTCTAAGCTTGTCAAAAGTCTAGTTGGCGGCCAAATCGGAATTTCGGAATTGGGACTCTGATTGATACTGATGTGTTTTTTGCTTTGCTAAAGCATTTTTGCATTAGTAGGTCTTGACCGATCTGTGCAATGAACAAAGAAATCCGCTCGACCCATCATTCTACCAGACCTGTTCAAAAAGCCGCGCCGGTCCGGTGAATTCAGATATTAGGCGCATAGAGCCTACTCATGCCGACCGTAATTTGGGGACACAATTGACATCAGTATCCGAACTCCACTACCATCTTATTTCCTTGTCAGGGGGAGGCTATCGAGCAGCACTTTACCATGCAGGCGTTCTCCGCGCATTACACGCAGCAGAATTTTTTGATAGGGAAAATGTTATTGTTAACTCTGTCTCTGGAGGAGCGATACCAGCAATTATTTGGCGTGAATTCACATCTACTCAAAAAGGGCGTAAAGAAGAAACTTGGCCAGAAACTACCCTGTTGGATCTCGTCGAATCTAGTCCCATAGTGGGTGGTCGCTTTAATTGGCAACTGTTAGGGGGCTGGTTTTTTGCTCAAAACTGCTGGAGGCGTCATATTGAACGCTGGTGGGATAGACATGAATTTACGGGCGATGTAATAAAAGAATCACCAATCTTTCTGATTGAAGTACTAGATTATTACTCTGGCAAGTTCTGGGTCTTTCATGAAAAGATTCTATACATAGCTAATCGCGAGTTTTTCAGGCGGCACAGGAGCTGGCCAGAAATCAGCCTATCCCCGATAGATGCATTAACTTCAGCGACCGCGTTACCCGGCGCGTTCACTGGATTAAGACTCAACGGACGGCTTTTTAAGGACGCTGGAATCGCTGATAATTTGGCACTGCTTCCTCTCTTGGAAGTTCTAATCCATAATCCTCATGGAGATCGCCTTGGTAACGTTGCATGTTGGTTTTTATCAAATGCCGGCAAACCATTGTCTGTTCTTTCATCTCTTGATTTTCCACCAGGCAACTCAGAAACTGTCGAAAGTCTCGGTGTAGAAGACCGCCTACTCCGATTGACTGGTGATCTAGCTCAACCGCTTTATGTAAATGCACTCGCGGCCCTGCTCGAGGACTATGCGAAAATCAAGGAGGTGGGGGTATCTATTGGGCGTCCTCCTGACGATGAAGAGTCTTGGCTGAAGAGTTCCCTACCTAAATCTTTTAGACCATCAAGCGTACCAACAGCTCTAATATCTATGCCAAAAACAAATGCACTTGGCATTATGGCCGAAGGAGCTCAAGCGGCTAGTTTTCGATTATGCGATTATGGATTTATGTCCGTTGATCAAAGATCAAAACTTCAAAGTTTTTATCAAGAATTTAGTGAAATGCAACTGGGCAAATCAATATAGCGGCCATACTCCTGTTTATAAACCGATTAAGACAGCATTTTGAATAAAGACTAATGTATTTTTGTTGACAGCCTGATTTTTGGCCCAAACAGAGACGAAATCCTCCTTTATCTATGCCTGTGCCTCATTGATTAGGGTATTTCCTGAACAATGGGCGCAATAATCCCTCAACGTGTCAGCCCCGAGAATATTCAATACCCGCGCGAAATTGTAGCCCAGCACCATTAAGCTGAATTCACTAAGGCATTTTTCCAGGCCGCGCATCAGAAAATGATGCATGCTGACACGATGCTTGAGGGTATCAAAGGGATGTTCAACCAATGCGCCGCGTTTTCTCATACTGTCTGGCGCTTGTGCCATCCGCTGTTTATGGCGCTCGATCACGGCTTCATGTTCCCAACGTTCCATGTGCTTGTGGCTGGCTTTTTCGGTCAAACACTGTTTGCGTAATGGGCAGTGGCGACAATCTGCAGCATGACTTTTATAGTAAGTGAGCCATTTACCGTTTCTCAGCAGGGGCTGACCGCGGACTGTCAAGGCATTGCCTTACGGACAAACATAGCAGTCTTGTTCGGCGGGGTATTTGAACTGCTCACGAGTAAAGCGGCTTGGCCCCGAGGTGGCTTTTGATGTCCCTGGAATCGTGGCATAAACGGTCATGTTTTGCGCTTCGCAAGCCATCAGCTGGCTGCCTTCGTAATAACCCCTGTCGGTGAATCCCGTCAGGTCGGCTGACTGCAAAATATATTGCGCCTTTTCCAGCATTGGCACTAATTGATGGGCATCATTGCCATCTTGCGTCACTGCTTCAGCGATAATCAATTTGTGTTTGCCATCTACCGCGATTTGCGCGTTATAGTCGGCGATTTTCTTATCCAGATACGCCAGTTGCTTGTTGAGCTTGTCCTCGGTGTAAATCCCGGCTTTGTTGGCATTGGCTTTGAAAAAGCTACCGTCCACGGCCACTTCTTCGCCCCCAAACAGCGCCAGCTCTTTGCACAATAGCAGAAAATCACGGTTTGCGACCTTTAACGCAGTACCGTTGTTTTTACGGAAGTCGGCGATAGTTTTATACGTGGGTTGCTAACCTTCGATCAACCACATCACTTCCAGGTTGCGACTGGTTTCGCGTTCCAATTTCCGGCTGCTGCGGATACTCCGTAGGTAGCCATATAAGTACAGTTTCAGCAAGGTTGCTGGATCGTAAGGCGGCTGCCCAGCCCCGGGTAACTGGCTGCGTATTTTTAAAGCCTAAAGCCTGCAAATCCAACGTACCCACATACGCATCAATGGCTCATACCGGATTGTTGGGGCTGACATAATCATCAATAGAGGGTGGCAACAGCATTTCTTGCTGCCGATTGAATACCGGCTGATAGCGACGAGATGACATGACTGTATGACGGGTAGCTTTGTTGAATGAGACTTAATTATAAGGGATTGGAAAGGACAATACTTTCACAGTCTCTTGAGTGTAGCCACATTAGTCCATAGGGCGAACCATGGCATTTCTTTTTTCTTGCCAGGCGGCGATTTTCCTTGTTAATGTCTCCTGGTCGGGAATGCGCCGATCCAAACATTGCCGAGACAGAATACTCAGTTCGTATATGGACTTATATGAACGCCTCCCGCTTGCCAAGGACGAAATTTATGTGCTGGAACAGATAGGCTGCAGTTTTATATCCGGCCTGTCCACCAGGTGTTGAATCTGGTGCGCCCAGTCCGTCGCCGTGCGCTGATCGGTGACCGCCACATATGTGCGGTTTAGTTTAGCCAAATCAAAATATTGTCCTGTGAAAGTCTTATTCTTGCCTTGCCAATAACCAAATCTCTGCTTTTAAAGCATTAAAATCTATTAATTGCTTAACGCTTATCATCACTGACAAAAACTCAACAACAGTATTGTTGTTTCATGTATCGCTCTGTTGATTATTAGAGCTACTTATAGTCTGTCGACTTTTAGTCATCATCCTTGAAAATACTTGTGTATGAGCATCACGCATGTATTTGGTTCCAATTTAAAAAAACACAGAATCGCAGCAGGCATTTCTCAGGAAAAACTTGCAGAAATTTGTGGGCTTCATCGCACCTATATCGGTGCTGTCGAGAGAGGAGAGAGAAATATAACCCTTATTAATGCTGAAAAAATTGCTCAAGCACTTCAAATAGATTTGGCTGAACTTGTAACTGATTTTTATGGAAAATGAATGTCGCTAAGTAAGAATTTAAAAGAAATATTAGAACTGGAAGAGAGAAATACTGTAAGTAATGCTTTTGGTGGACTTAAAGCAGAAGGAAAGACTAAAAGTTATTCTGTTGCCAAAATTAAAGATTGGTTATTTGCCCAAGAGTTAAATGATACTGACCGAGTCGGAACTTCCCTCAAAAAAATTAAAGAATGTTTACCAACAAAGCGCTTACATGAGAAAGTAGTTGCCAATCTTTTAAGATTTAGTTTTTTAATAGAGCTTACTAATTTAACGGTTGGCTCAACAAAAATGAAAACAAGATGGCTGCCTGGATTAATTCTGATGCCACAAGAAGGCTCGTTTGAACCTATTCAAGGTACCTTTAAAATTGGGAATGATCCGCGTGCATCTAGCTTCGAGGAGTGTTGTGAAATTTTTATCTATTGTTTAAACACAGTGGCATGCAAAGTTTCAGAAAATGAACTTTCAATTCAAGAGCTTAATTCTTTATTAGAGAATACAAGTGTCCCATATGAATTTGTATTTGATTATATTGATCCGAAAATTAATCCAGTCCATAAAGTTGAAAATATAGGATGGGTACTCAATGATGATATTCAGTGGCTTATTAAAGCTAGACCTATAATTTGGCCATCTCTTAATAAGCAGTTAAAAGATAAAATTCAAACAAAAACTTATAAGACAGATAGGGCGTTAACGGGAAAAGATAAAACAAACCGTGCAAAACGATGGGAAGTTTTATCAGACGATTTCCAACATGCCACTTTAACTGAATGTTGGAGTGTTGAAAGGAAGCTTCTAACAGAACTGGTGGGATTTGAAGGATTTCCTAGAGAGATTAAGGAAAAGCTCAACGATCAAGGGCTACTTGGATCATTCAATGTTAGTAGATGCTCAGTAACGTTGGAATCTTTAAATTTCAATACTCTTCTAAGTCCTGTTGTGCATGGTCGCTCCGATTATCAAGTTGGACACTTATATCCTCTGAAGAGAGGCGGCAAGCATAAAGGTACTAACGTATGCTGGCAGTCATCGGATGGTAATCGTATTCAGGGAGACTTAACGATTAACGAAACAATTGAACTATTCAATAATATTATCAAGCGTAAACAAGAACTTGGCGATTTCCTCTTTGATATTGTTGAAGAACAAATAGCTCAAGAAGCCTAGGGCTTCTATCTTATGAACATTGACCAAGTAGCGGCTAAGATGCCCTCTTGGTCTCTTGCAAATTGTACTTAGAACACCATTTGCTTCTGATCATTTACACCCCACACTCACTCCCATCTGTACAAATTTTAATAATCTTAGCGTCAAAATTAATCAACAACTTGATTTTCATAATTTGTAATGACATTATGAAAAAACAATTTCTGTTTTTAACAATACAAAATACATATTATGAATCTAGAATTATCAATGGATACAGAAATCCATGAAGTCTACCGTAGAATTAGGAATTATCTTGCAGGAAGAGTAATTGGAATTACTCGTGATAAATCATTGCTTCATGAGGTCGTAAAATGTCTCTTCTGTCATGTCAGGTTAATTGAGTCTAATTGCCTCAACTCAATCAGTGAGGCAGAAGATGTTGCAAAATGCTATCGAAATGCCTTTTCTCAACTCAAAAATGAGCTGGATCATATTTTTTCTAATGATGAAGAAATATTACTAGATCCTACATCTATTAATTATGTCCATCAGGCGCTATCTCTATTAGATCTATCAAATCCTCAAAAGGACCCTCTTGGCGAGCTATATCAAGCATTCATAGGTTCAGACCTAAGAATGGCTGAAGGTCAATTCTTTACTCCTCATCAAGCTATTGAGTGGATTGTTGAAGCTATCGCTCCACAGTCTGGAGAAAAAATAATAGATCCGGCTTGTGGGCCTGGTGGATTTCTAAGCTATGCAGCAAGGTACTTATTGAGTAATGGCATTGATCGGCAAGAAATAAATAGCTGTCTATTTGGAATTGAGAAAGATGAGTATCTTTCAAAATTAGCAAATGCACATATTGCACTTGCGACACTAAGAAAAGCTAATATATTTTGCGCTGATTCAATTGAAAAGAAAGATCTACAGGGGAAGCCATTATCTTTAGAACTTGAAGGTCAGTATGACATTGTATTAGCGAATCCACCATTCGGCGCAAAAATCAAAACGGGTTCTGATGCGACTCGAAAACAATTTGACTTGGCATATACGTGGAAAATAGATAAAAAAACTGGAAAGATCACCAAGACAGGAGTTCTTCAAAAAAATACCCCTCCACAGATCTTGTTTATCGAGTTATGTTTGAAGCTACTCAAGCCAGGAGGAAGAATGGGTATAGTTGTCCCTGAAAGCATGATTTCTAATTCATCAACCAGTCATGTGGTTCAATATATTAGAGAAAACGCTGATATTTCGGCTGTTTGTGGAATGCCTGAGTCTCTCTTCAAGACCAGTGGAAAAGGTGGAACACACACTAAAACTTGTTTATTAATTGCCCATAAAAAACAAAAAGATGTTAAAAATCAGAATATTTTTATGGCAGAAGTAAAATGGTGTGGGCACGATAGCAGAGGTAACAAAATACCTTATAACGATCTTCCGACGACACTTTCTAATTATAAGTCTAAAATAGAGAAAGAGGATTACGATCATCTTGGGTATTACATATCAGAAGCTTCAATAGCTGAAAATATATTGGCTCCAAGATACTATAACCCTGAACCTCTAAAGAAGCTCAAAATTCTTGAAAAAACACATGATATTGTCTCTATAGAATCACTTGTAAAAGATGGCGTGATTTCATTTTCAACAGGAGATGAGGTTGGCAAATTAGCTTATGGGACAGGCACAATACCATTTGTAAGAACATCAGATCTTTCTAATTGGGAATTAAAGCTAGATCCAAAGCATGGAGTTTCTAACGAAATTTACTCAAGCCTTTCAAAAAAACAAGACGTAAAAGAAGGCGATATTTTAATGGTAAAAGATGGTACGTATCTTATTGGTTCATGTGCGTATGTATCTAAATATGATGAAAAAATGGTTTACCAAAGTCATCTTTATAAAATTAGAGTGCATAGAAAAGATATAATGTCTCCATTTTTGTTATTAGCTCTTTTATCTAGCGAGCCTGTGATTCAACAGATAAAGTCAAAGCGTTTTACTCAAGATATTATTGATAGCCTTGGTAAACGAGTTAATGAACTTCTACTTCCTATACCAAAATCCAAGGATCTTCGAAATAAAATTGAAAGAATGGTTCAACAATCTGTTGAGGATAGAATAGAAGCTCGCGAACTCGCAAGAAAAGCTAAAATAGAAGTTGTTATGTAAGCTCGTTTTTTCTAGTCTAAATTGTTTAGTTAATGATTAGCTTTATAAATGTCTGCTACTAACTGTAGCGGCTCGTCTTTGAAAATGGCCGTGGCCCGGATATTTTAAATTTGGCCAGTAAGGGGTGGCCGCAGCATTCGGAAAAAATCGTATGCTAAGCGGCGCTTGCGAGCTTGGACTCCCTGCTGGGCCGGCCATGTCCAGTTGGAGTACATCCCTACCGGGCTTGGATGCGAGCAACTTAGCGTCAGGATAGGGTCTGTTCCGATATTCCCTGACAAATCCTGCGCAAATTCCGAGGGTTCAATCGGATCGATTCGGTCTGAGCATATGGTTGTTTCCGTGTTCCTTGGTCACCCCAGTAAAAGTATGATGCTTCAACAGTGGCCTCATTCAATAGGCGACCTTGAAACTCGGACTGTCCTCCGGCCGACTGTGGCGCTTATCGTAAAGCCGAGTCGTGGACACATTGGCATGGCCCAGCCATTCCTGGACCTTGGCAATATCGGCCTGGTGCTCCAGCGCGTTGGTCGCGGCCGTGGCTCGCAGCGAATGCACGCAGAAGCCATGCGTATCCAAAGTGATGCCGACCTGCTTGGCGTAGCCCAGCACCGCCCGATACACGGAACGCGGATTGAGCGGTTTACTGAGATCGCCGGTGGTGTTGTTTTTCACGGGCCGGAACAAGGCCCCGTCCAATTCGCCGCTATGGCCCGCCACGTCCAGATAGGCGGCCAGCAGGCGCTGGGTCCGGGGCTCGACCGGCACGAAGCGTTCCTTGCTGCGCTTGCCGTGGACATGGAACATCATCACGCCGGTGCGCCGCTGGTAGTCCTTGATCCGCAGATTGCACAGTTCCTGGCGTCGCAAGCCATGGTAGAGCAGGGTGGCCAGCATTGCCTGGTCGCGTTTGCCTTTCAGGGTATCCTCAGGCGGCGCTTCCAGCAGCCGCCGGGCCTGTTCGTTGCTCAGGGCTGGCGTTTTGCCTTCATGACTATTGGCCAGAGGGCGCTTCACGCCCTTGACCGGATTGTGGGTCACGGCGTTTTTCTCGCACAGATAGTCGAACAGCGACGACAAGGCTGACAGCTTGCGGCGCACTGTGGCCTCGGCGAACCGGCGTTGCCCAAGGGTTTGACGCCAGGCGATGATGTGGGCCCGGGTGACGATGCGAAACTCATCCAGCTGTTCGAGGCCGACAAAACGCGAAAAATCCCGCAAGTCGTTTTGATAGGCCCGTCGGGTTTTCTCGGAACGGATGTTGGCGAGCCACTCAAGTTCCGCCGGCACGTCGGCCAGCCGATGAAATTCGGCAGCGGTGAGAGCACGTTCTGGGTTCTGGATCGGCAAATCGGCCATGGCGGTTTATGCCTTAATTATTGTGATGAAAGGGGCTGCGGTTTTTAGGGTGAAATTTTAGGTCCTATAAAAGCCATTATAGGACCTAAAGCCGAGGATCAGAAGGACTTTATTTAAGACCGAAGGTGCGCTTTATTCGCACTGCTTTATACGGCTGTCGCTTCGATGTCAGCAGAAGGTTGAGATCGGTAAAGAACATTTTCTGAAGAGTGGAAGTTTTTCAACCAATCTGGATGGCGTTTGAGGAGGGAAGCTTAAAGTTTAAAACATCAGTTACATGCAGGTCATCCGCTTGACAAAGTCTTGTAGGCTTTGTCCTTCAATATCCGTAAATGTCGCGCTTTCCGGCTCAAGGCTTTGAATCCGGTCCAGCCGGAAATTGCGAAAATCGTCACGCAGTTCGCACCAACCGACCAAGGTCCAGACGTTGCCCCAAAAATAAAGGCCCAGCGGCCGGATACGGCGCAGGCTTTGTTCGCCGTCGGCTCGGCAATAGACGATCTGTAACGGATGTTTGCCATCGATGGCTTTGCGGCAAATATCCAGGTTAATATCGAGATCCTGGCGCTGATCGAAGCGCAATGAAAACAGTTTGCTGTCTTCGATCTTGGTTCTCAGTTCGGTGGGAATAACAGCGGTAATTTTGTCCAGCGCCGTTTGCGCCGAATAACCCAGTTCGGTCCCCGCCCAGGCCTTTACCATCCTCGCACCGACGACCAATGCCTCGATTTCGTCCGAGGTAAACATGATCGGAGGAATGTCGATGGCGTGTCGTAGCCTATAGCCGACACCGGCTTCGCCCTCAACCGGTACGCCGGACAGACTGAGATCCTGAATGTCCCGATAAATAGTGCGCTCGGACACCTCCAGGCGCTCGGCAAGTGCCTTGGCGGTGATCAAGCGCTTGTTGCGCAGAATTTGTACAATTTGAAATAAACGGTCAGCGCGTCGCATCGTGCAGGGCAGACGGCTGATGCTTCAGTCGCCTGTTAGTCAATTAATGATTAGGATGGCGAATATAAACCAACCCGGTTGCCTTCGCTATCTAAAAACAGCGCGAAGTATCCGCAGTTGCCGTCATGAATCGGCGTTTTGGCAAGGAGAATACTGCCACCGTGTTTAACGGCTTTGTCCAAAGGGACGCTTAAATCCTCGCCGCCGTTGAAGTAAACCACAGCCCCGGTTTGGCTGGGCAGGTAATGCTCGCCCGATACCAGCATGCCGCTAACGGCTCCTTCATCGCCAGCGAAAATCGCCAGTTGATAATTGTCCATTGCTTCGTCTTTAAAGGTGGTTTGCAGAACATTTTGGTAAAAGGCTTTTGCGCGTTGCATGTCAGTGACCGGAATTTCAAACCAGGTTGCTACATTATTCATTTTTATCCTCTGTGTTTTAAGTGTTAACGAGTAGCCATGGTATGACAGCCATCCTGACAGCGTGCTGTCAGTAGTGTTTACGCTTAATATTTTTTTATTGATCCCGGATAAAGTCCAGCGGTCCTCACTGGCAGACCAACTCCACAGAGGGCTGTTGTTTCAGCCGATTGCGATTTGCAGTGTTGTTAGTGCTTGGCGGAGCGCGATGGAAATCGTTAGACGAGTAACAATCGCCATCTCGTCAAGATCTGAACCGAGTATCGGCTCGGTGAGCGATGCCTCTCGACAACGCGAACCGATATCGTCGTGATGATCTTCTTCCGCGAAATTTTCGCCACAATCTATTCATGTTGGGGAAAGCGCAGTGGAAGAAGATAGCCCTGGGGCATCATTACCAGCGATTCTCCGCCCATTTTTTTATCCCGGCCTCCGCATCATCTAACAGCGCTTCAATAGGAGAGAACGCAGAAAAAGGCAAAAAGCGTACGTTAACGATTAAGCGGTGCCGTTGTGACTGGGAAGGTCAGGCTAAAATCTGCACTAGCGGGCGCATTGACACAAACCGTAGGGGTTTCAGCGCAAATGCGCCCGCTAGTCCAACATGGCGGAAATCGAATTGAGCATCTTTTCCCGTCAATGTTTGGATCGGCGCATTCCCGACCAGCATTGTCATAAAAATAACATGAAACCTTAACAATTTTTCCAAAGGTTTTTACTTAAAATGTGTTGACTTAGTTTCTGCGTTAGGCTGACAAACAAGTCATTGTGTAAAAACCAACCTTATCACGCATCATTATTAATAATTTCATAGGGAAGAATTGTGCTTAAACTGAGATTACATAAACTGCGTCCGCTCGCGCTGGCAATAGCGGCGACCTTCATTCTGGCGACTGGCGCCCAAGCGGCCTGTGTGCCATTGACCGCATTGGGTAGTGCTTATAGCGAAAACTTTAACAGCCTGGCGAACACTGGTACGGCTAATACTTTAGCCATCAGCGGTTGGGCGATGCTGGAAACCGGCAGCAACGCCAACACCACCTATGCTAGCGGCATCGGCAGTTCTACTACTGGCAACACCTATAGTTTTGGCGCATCCGGCAGCACAGATCGGGCATTCGGCGGCTTGCAAAGCGGTTCGTTGGTACCTACCATCGGCGCCTGTTTTGTCAACAACACCGGCTCAACAATTACCAGCCTGGCGGTTAACTACACCGGAGAAGAATGGCGCCTGGGTACTGCAGCGCGCACCGATGCCATCAACTTTCAATTCAGCACCAGCGCAACCGCGCTGAACAACGGGGCTTGGACCGGCGTTAGCGCCCTGGATTTTGCCACCCCGACGACTACCACCGTAGGCGCTAAAGACGGCAATGCCGCCGCCAATCGGGCCGCTAAATCGTCGACTATTTCGGCATTGAACATCGCCAACGGCGCGACATTCTGGATACGCTGGACCGACACCAACGCCACCAGTGCCGACGATGGCCTGGCGGTAGACGATTTCTCGTTGACACCCAACGGCAGCGTTTCTTCGGCCTGTTCCGCGGCAGATACCCCCATCGGCCAAATCCAAGGCAGCGGCGCAACGGCTGCACTGACTGGCACTCGCACCGTTGAAGGCGTCGTAGTCGGCGACTACGAAGGCGCAACGCCTGCATTGGCTGGCTTCTACTTGCAAAACACCGCGACCAACGCCGATGGCGACCCTAATACCTCGGATGCGATTTTCGTCTATAACGCCGGCAGCAACGCCGTTAGCCTGGGGCAAGTTGTCCAGGTCACCGGTACTGTCGCGGAAAATCAAGGTCAAACCGAAATCGACGCACCCACCGTCGTGTCTTGTGGTTTGACCGATACTGTCGTGCCAAACGTCGTCACATTGCCGGTTCCGGCTGCCGTTGACGGGGTCGATTATTTGGAACGTTTCGAAGGCATGTTAGTTAACTTCCAGCAAACCTTGTATGTCAGCGAGCATTATCAGCTCGGTCGATTCGGTCAAGTGGTCATGTCTGGCAACGACCGGTTGCCGCAACCGACTAACATTGCAACCCCAGGCGCAAATGCGCTGGCGCAACAAGCGGCGAATGATTTGAACCGCATTATCGTTGACGATGAGCGCCAAAACCAAAATCCTGAACCCATTCGGTTCGGTCGCGGCGGCGCCAATCTGACAGCCAGCAATACCTTGCGCGGCGGCGATACCGTTACCAATCTGGTTGGCGTGATGACTTACACATGGTCCGGCAACGCCGCCAGCGGCAATGCTTTCCGGCTACGTCCAATCAACGCCTTGGGCGGCGGTGCGCCCAACTTTGTCGCGGCCAATCCGCGCGCTATAGTCCCCGCATCGGCCGGTGGTGTGTTGAAAGTGGCGAGCGCCAACCTGCTGAACTTCTTTAACACCTTTACCAACTGTACGCTGGGCGTTGGCGGCGCAACATCCACCGCAAATTGCCGTGGTGCGGAAAACCAAACCGAATTTGATCGGCAATGGCCAAAAACCGTTGAAAATCTGGTCGGGACCGGTGCGGCGGTCATCATCGTCAACGAGATGGAGAACGACGGCTATGGCACCAGCAGCGCGATTCAGTTCCTGGTTGACAAAATGAACCTGAAAGCGGGCGCCGGCACTTACGCCTTCATTAATCCGGACACCCATAACGGCACCAATTCGCTGGGTACCGATGCGATCAAGGTCGGAATTATTTATCAACCCGGCGTGGTGGCCAAGGTTGGCACCACCGCAGTGCTCAACACGGGCGCCTTGGGTCAATACTACACTAGCTCAGGCACCACCAGTCGCAACCGCCCAGCCTTGGCGCAAGCCTTTCAGGAAAATGCCACGGGCTCGCGTTTTATCGTCGTCGGCAACCACTTGAAATCCAAAGGCAGCGCTTGCGATACTAACACCGGCTTGGTCACCAGCACCTACTCCACTACTTCGGTCGTGGCCGATGCCGATGCCGGCGACGGTCAAGGCAATTGCAACCATACGCGCACCGCAGCGGCCGAGGAACTGGTTGCGTGGCTGGCACTGGACCCGACCGGCACCGGCGATAGCGACATTTTGATCATGGGCGATTTGAATGCCTACGCCAAGGAAGATCCGATTACCGCGATCAAAAACGCCGGTTACGTTAACCTGATCGAAAACCATATCGGCGTCAATGGGTATTCGTACGTGTTTAATGGGCAATGGGGGTATCTCGACCACGCCTTGGCGTCGTCCACCCTGGTCAGCCAAGTGCAAGATGTGCTGGAATGGCATATCAATGCCGATGAGCCCAGCGTATTGGATTACAACACCAACTTCAAAAGCACAGGCCAGTTGAGTAGTCTGTATTCCCCCGATGCCTACCGCACATCGGATCACGATCCTATCGTCATCGGTGTGACATTGGTTGGTCCATAAGATTATCGCATCATCTTGATCTGCTTGGAAACCAGCGGCGGCTTTCGTCGCTGGTTGCTTTTATTTGCGGCTGTGCGAATTATTAAGAGAAATCGACTTAAATTTTTTGTAACCCGTGCTAATTGGGTAACTGTTGTTCTAACCTAGCAATCACATTTTCATCTCAGCGAATATGGAGTCAGCACTGATGCTGAGCAAACAATTGCTTTCAGCTACCTAAAGTTGAATGCCTGGCCGCTACAAATAGGGGGAAAAATTGAAAGCCATTTTGCAGTCAAAGGGACAAATCGAGAAATCCCTTGTCAAAAGCTATACATATCATGTATTTTTTATGTATATAGCGTATATATTATATGAGGTTAACCATGCATATCAACTTATCAGCTGAAATGGAGCAGTACCTTCAAAGCAAGGTCGGCACAGGCTTTTACAGTAACGCGTCCGAGGTAGTCCGCGACGCGATCCGTCGGATGCGGGAAGAAGATGAAAAACTGGCGGCGCTTCGTGCGGCCGTGCAGGTCGGCGACGAGCAGATTGAACGCGGCGAAGGAATTCCGTACACGCCGGAGCGGCTTGAAGCCATTACCGCTAAAGCTTTTGCCAATTCCCGTCAAGGCAAGAAAGTAAACCCCGATGTTACGTCCTGATGTCGCGTTAATTCTCTCGCCTCAGGCCGAGGATGACTTTACCGACATTCTGCAATACACCCTCGATACGTGGGGCGAAGCACAGACTTACGCCTATCTGGCTATTCTCGATAAGGCGCTTTTGGCCATTCAGCAATATCCCCAAATCGGTCATGTCCGGCCCAAACTTTCGACTGCGCACCGTCTTTTTCCAGCGGGTTGTCATATCATCGTTTATCGGGTCAGAGACAACGCCGTTTATGTCTCCCGTATTCTGCATGAGCGAATGGATATAACGCGGCACATCTAAAAATAGATGTCCTTTATGAGTATATTCGGAGGACGGTAAGGATTGCTTCGTAAATGAGTAACATCCCATTGCATCCCTTGGTATTACTGGTGTGTATTTCAACTGCAAGAAAAACGAGCGTTTATCTTGCGGTCAAAAAATTGCCCGTTTGATCGGAAAATAGCACAAGAAAACTCATCGCAAAAATCAAAACAAGGTTCAATGCCTTGATTTTGATTTTCTTGTACTGCCTGTTACTCATTTACGAAGGAATCCTTACGGTTCTCCAAAGACAGGCATTGAATGCGCCAGTAAAGTGCGGTCTTACAATGGACTGATGGTGCACGTCTTCGGCAAACTCGCGGCGGCTCTGTTTTTCTGGAATTTTTTACGAATCAGCTCTTAATTCACATTTAAACACAAGACTTTCAACAAAATTATTGCAAACAAATTTATTCTAACGTATAAGCTATGTTTCTATAGTTAGGGACTTGTGTGGTCAAATTGTTTACTTCTAAATGAAGGAGCACCTTATGACAATTGATACGAAAAACCACCAGGAAGATGAGCTAAACGAAATTGATCCTGACTTATTAGAACGCGCACTTTCTAGCTTTCAGACAGTGTTAAGACAGCCGATCACTGTGGATCGGGTAAATCACTGGCTGGCTGAAAACGAACTTTATAGGCCAATTTTGGCGACGATATTATCCCGTACTGTATGGGGAGAAATTCGCTGGCAAAAAGCATTAGGACGACCTTTTTCACCCACACTAGCTAGCGCCTTTGTCATCGAACATTCTCACCAGCAAAGTGTAATGGAATATGTGGGAGGAGGAGTCAAATTCATAGATATTTTAGCCCCACACCCTGAGCCATCGAAATGGGACGGGCCAGACGACGAGGAATATTATCGCGTTAGTTTCAAGGCAGAAACGCCGCAAGGATACCCGACTCGAATCAGAGTTAACTTTGCAGCTCAAGTCGGATGGGAACATCAAGGTCGGGGCTTCCGCTTTATATCACCACCAGAAAAACAATTTCTCAAAAGCGACAAGTTCACTGTATTGGAACCGTTCGAAATAGTAATGCTTCCTTTGTTACAGCTACCAACATCTTAGAACTGAATCATAATTCCGTAGGGCATAATCTAATAGTGGAGGCTCTATGATCAGACTATCAAATCAATCACCGCGATATGATAGTAGAACGCTCATATTTCTAGCAGTTATTTTATTACTAGCTTTTTTTGCTGTCGTAACATTATCTTCGGCTAGAGCAGATCCAACCAGTGTGCTCGGCGCAACGGCCGAAGGGGTCTTCGGCGAAAGCTCCTCAGTAGGGCGTGGCGAACCCGATAATAAAACGGGTGCGATGACATACAGCTACCCTTTCAGCCTCCTCTCAGCACGAGGGCGCCCCCAGCCGCAACTTACGCTGAGTTACAATTCTTTTTCCCGTGATCGCGAGGCCGGGTATGGTTGGGGGGTGGACTTACCGGTTATCGAGCGTAAGCCACTGTCTGGCAACCCTTGCTTTACAGAAGAAGGGATACCTATCGCCTGTGGAGAGCGGCGAGAAGATGCAAATGGTGCTCTGATCAGCGAGGATCGATACTTATACAATGGACAGCCATTGGTCTTTATTTGCCACCTGACGGATTCGAAATTAGATAATGACCAGAATTGTGGTAAAGAACCGCAACCGACATGGCATTCCCTTAAAGGTTGGCGCTATTTCCGTCTTCAGGTCGAAGGGCCGTTTATTAGGTTTTACCTATCTCCAAATCGACGTTATTGGAAGGTGCAACTCAAAGGTGGCGAGCTACTTGAGTTCGGTAAGCCGCCAAACAGCAAAACTCCAGGAGTTGAGCATGCAGTGGATAATGAAAATGCCATCCTCCGTTGGCGGCTCGTCCGGTACTCCGACGCCGTACACACACTCGTTGGGAGAACGGTTAACTATATTGACTATCGCTGGAAACGGCTCGGCAAACGCGGGCTTTTGTTTCTGACTGATATTTATGATACACCACGCGCTAGCAACCACCACAGCGATGCCGACTTTGCTCATCATACTCAGCTTGACTGGCAAAAGCCGGGCTTCCCTCAAACTCATTATGCTGATCCATACCGCGCTACGCCTGATTTACGTCTAAGTCGTGTCGCGGTCGCGAGCATGCCCTGGACTGGTACAGGGCCGCGTGAGGTAATCCGCGCCTATTTTCTAGACTACGCTCCGGCCCAAGGTCAAGCCTCAACTGCACCGCCCAATCCAGTGTTTCAGCTTTGGCATCACTCATTCCTCACCGCAATAGGAATGCATGGCCGCTGTAATCAGTTCGAAGATGACCAAGGTAGGATTCCGGAGGATCAAAAGTGCCCTTTTCCTGGTATCCATACATATGGAAGATTTCCTAGTGCGTCATTTTATTTACCACCCACAACATTCGAGTACGAGGACGGGAATCCTGTATTTGTTATAGCACAGACCACAGAAGTGCAAGGCGGCCCGCCTAAAGCCGTTGACGAGAACCGTGTGCTGCCTTACCTCAATAGCGTCGGAGTCGTCGACTTCAACCGCGATGGACTACCGGACATCGTGCAGGGCTGGAACTCGCAGTTGAGATGTGAAACTCACTATTGGCCCGATTGGGATGAGTGTGAGATTGCACGTCCCCTAATGGGGTATCTGAATAGAGGAATTGATGCAACTCGCGTGTCCCTAGAACATCAGTGCTTTGACGCAGGAGATAAAAGCAATACGTCCGGCCTAATGCATTGGGCCTCTAACGCTCAGGAAGGATTATTTAATAATACCGGAGGAGCTACTATTGTTGGTTCATGGGGCGAAGGTATGGTCGCCTGGAGCAAAGCAGACTACGCACCTTACCGTGCCCGCCCTAGGCTACCCGGATCCAAACCAGACGAGTTCGAACCCGGAAGCGGTTGTGATGCCGATCATTTTAAGCTCGCTGACTTCAATCCCGGCTGGGAATGGGAAAAGACACAACCTTTGGATTGGGCTAAACCTTCAATTTCTGATCATATATCATCGCAGACTGTGACAGGAGGCCATGGACCTTACTCTAATATCTCACGCTGGTTTACTGACATAGACGGAGATGGCCTCACTGATCGTTTCGTTTCAACGGGTCAACAGGCAGGTGACTTCGAGGTAGCCTATCCCGAATTTACAAAACGCTATGCCCAAAATGAGCCGCTGCCAGGTGGAGGAGTAGGCCCAGCTCAAATACCTTTTGTGTTTGATTTTAATCAAGCGGAAGCTAGGAGCTTAGCCCCCAGCGTACAAGGCTCAAAAAGAGGCACCAAGTTTTTCTATGTTGATATCAACGGTGATGGTCTAGTTGACTTGGTCACTCAGAATCAAAAAGACAGTGGAGGAATTCCACGGGTAAGACCAGGTAATGGTTACGGGAAGTTTACCTGCATTGATTCACAACAACCATCTTCTTGGCCTTGTAAAGAATTGCCTACCGAAGCAGCATCGGTATATGAGATTGAAGCCGTGGGGTCTCGTATGCCATGGCCATTCACTGACGATACCTTTTTCCACGATGTGACCGGAGATGGCCTGGCAGATATTATTCAGTACGATATGGCGAGTGGGGAAGTAAAGTTATGGGTAAATCAGGACGGTCATTTGTTTGCCTGCCCAATCGAATCATGCATCGCCGGCATTGTCCAGGATCATCGTACAGCCACTCGCAACATTGGTGTACATCGGACCACGTTTGCCGATATGAATGCCGACGGCATCGATGATGTCGTAATCCTCGCCAAGCAAGGTGCTTACGTTGGCACTTTTATGAAGAAAGGTGTCATAGTACAAGGATCCGAGCGAGGGGAGGCGCCCAGACCTGGCCTGCTTATACGGATCCATAACGGCTATGGTGCAACGACAGACATCCGTTACCGCACCATCCAGTCTCTCGACCTGGAAGTCAAAGGCACTCCACTCGCATGGCAGTATCATTCGCCTATGGTTGAGAGCGTTGTCACGCAGACCGTCACTCAGGATAGTTATCATGCCGGCGGGGATTCCAACGCCAAACAAGTTTCGGAACCTTACCAATTCAGGCGCAAAGCTCAGTATATTTACCGAGATCCTGCGTATGATCGATGGTCCAGGACTTTAGCCGGATTCCGGAAAGTTGTTACGCGTTCCGGCGATGAACCAGCCGAAACCGCTACTACCTATTGGTTTGGACCCTGCCAGAATAACGGTCTCAATGCTCGGCTTCCGGGTAGGGAGGATACACCGCTATGCTCCGAAGGAAGCGATGATGAGGATGACAAGTCATGGACGGGTAGGATTGTGCGCATTGATCGGGGTAAGCTGAAATTGTTCCCCGAAACTGCTGAATGGGGTCGCCGTATCGAAGACGGAAAACCTGGCCACCTGTGGACTAAAATTTTCAATTACACAAATACTACTCTTTTTCCACTTAATGCTCAGCGTGATCGACGCGTAACATATTCATACGCAGCAAAAAACGACACCTATCTTTATGATGATGCTCAGCCAGTGACAGCAGGCGCTCATTACCCTTCGGAGACAGGAGGCGATTCAAAGGATGATGCCCCTCATCAGGAAGGTATTCGCAAGCATCTAACCCGCTTAGTCGAATATGACAACTGGGGTACTATAAAGCGAGTCATTGATAAGGGTGTTGTTGTCAAAGATGAGGATTCGGCAGAAGACCCTGACGAAACAACAATCACGTTGTTTTCGTCGAAAGATGCATCTAATCCTAATGGCCCAGAAAATAGCTCGCTTGGTACGCCCGGCCCTATCCCTTGCACGTCCGATTGGCAATGTTTGCCGGACTTTGTTTCCATCTGGCAGCCCGATCCTGGTTATCCTGACAAACTCCTTCGTAAATCTCGTATTACTTACGAGCCAGTGACTAAAGATGTTAAATCTATCCAAGGATGGCTCGACAAGTCGTCTATTCCACTCGGCCGTCATCATCCTGCCGGTAATAATCGCACGGCTCCAAATCCTGCCGGGCAGTCACTCGACAGCGGTTGGCATAACCTCGCAACATTAAGTTATGACGCCTGGGGTAACGTTATCCAGACCGCCAGCGGTCAGTCTCCCGGAGGCTCGCCTCCCAGTTGCATAGCCACTGTTTATGATGAACCTTATCAACACCTACCCAATGTCGTGCGTCAGTTTAAAAACGGTTGTGGCAGCGCTGCTCTTGAAACACGGAGCGTATTTGATCGAGGATTCGAGCAAGCCGTAAATTCGATAGCGCCCAACGGCAGCACCAGCGAAATTAGGTTTGATCCATTTGGCCGGCCCAAGGAAATTTACCTGCCAGACCCAGACGCTACAAATCAGCCCCCTATACTCGCTGGACAAATCTTCTACAGAGACGATAAGCCTTTAAGTTATATTGATGTGCGGCATATAGTAGGCCCCGGAAAGAGTACTAGATCGGTGACAATTTTCAATGGTCTAGGTGAATCCGTCGTTGGTTTTGACCAAGGAGACAACGACGACTGGGTGGTGAAGGGTTGGCGAATAACGGATTTGACTGGCAAAGTCAAAGAAGTTCGTCGTCCCTGGGCATCTACTGAAGATCCAGTAGATACGGCGATTAATGCAAAATTTATCCCAATTCCAACGGATAATTCGTTATTAAAAATACGTTACGATGATTTTGGGCGAGCGAGTTCCATAAAAGAAAACTCCCCTGGTTTTTCTAAAGAACTTTTGCGCTACAGCTACTTTCCGCTCGCACTAGAAACCCGCGATGCTGAACAGCTAAAATCCGGAGGATCTCACGAAAAGGCATTCCAACGAGTCGAGTATGACGGGTTCGGGCGCAGCGTAAAAGCTGTTCAGCACATTAATAATCCGGTTCCAGATAATATCACCACGACCGTTAAATATAACCCAACAGGTGAGCCAGCCACCATTACACGGACGCACGCCGGAGGTACTTATCAGCGTACAATGGAATTCGATAGTCTCGGGCGATTGATGGTTAACCGGGAGCCAAATACCGGCAACAATTGGCATTATGTGTGGGATGACGCTGGCCGTCTGGTCGGAACCAGCGATGCGAGAGGGTGCGGTGAAAATTTCTATTACGATGGGCTTAGTCGTTTGATAGGTGAGGACTATTCCCCGTGTCTTGATTCACAAGCGGCTTATACCGCTCTAAATCTTGCGACGGGTGAAGGCTTTGAAGCTTTTTACCGTTACGATGAGTACGAAAATGATCAAGTCAGACCTGAGCCGAATTTTGCTGATGCTCCTAAACTGGCTATGGGGAATCTCGTCGCGGTACGGGACCGTGGCAGCCACACGCGCTTCAACTATGACGCGCGCGGCCGCATCCGCCGTGTCTCGCGGCAAATAGCCAAACCCGAGGGTTTCAACACTGGCTCAGCCTACGCACTGCACTGGTACAGGTCACGGCGGGATTACGATATTGGCGATCGTCTTACACGCAGGACCACAGGAGTGGATATCCCGAAACTACTCATGAATGGAGGTAGCGAAGAACGTTATACTTATTCCTCACGCGGATTTCCCTTCAGTATCGACAGCTCCTATGGCCGCATTATTAATAGAGCATTTTATGCGCCTGATGGTGCACCAGACAGTATTGTCTATGGGGACTTTTACAGGACGATAGCGGCATTTAAATATGATGCCAGGCGCCGACTCACGCGCTATGATCTCGCTAATTCCAGGCCGCGTTCTACATTATTTGGACCAAGATATCTTACTTACATCGATTACCACTTTTCATCGTATGATGAGGTTGGCAATCCATTGGTCATTGAAGATCGAAGTGAGGGTGTAATCGACGCTATCTCATTAGCTAAATTACCGCCAGATGCAGCGCCCGTACTGAAACGCAGCATGGAATATGACGATCTCTATCGTTTGGTACGTATTGACAACACGTATAACGTCTCGGGCGGAATCGCTCCATGGCGTTCCCCGTTTGAGATCGAGATTAACACAAATGATCGCCACCCAGTGCCATTGCGTTCGCTTTCAACAAGAGTGACCCAACAAACCTTCGATTATGACGGCTTAGGCAATATCGCAGCTTCCGAGGACGATCTCAAGGCTCGCTATGAGCGGTCGCTGGGCTCTAATCTTGGATACGGCACAGCGCAAAATGGTCCGAACCAGCTACGCTCAGGCGAAGGTCTGCAGGTACGCTACGATGAGGCAGGTAATCTGGCGGAGCTCAAAATAGAACGCCCCGGTAACTGCCCGACCGGTGCCTCCAGCCAATGCGCCCAATGGTTCGCTTACGACTGGGACGAAGTCGGGCAACTTGCCCGTGCGCGACGCTGGGATTTCGATGGTAATGTGCTACCGTCCCAAACTTCGCCCAATGCTCTTCCGGCTGGAAAACCAAGCTGGGATTTAAACTATGTCTATTCGCTAGGGTCCCGGATTCGTAAAAGTTCGACTAATACTAATGACCTTACGAATCACACGCTTGAAGTTTTCGATACGTTAAGGATCCAACAAGCTCCATTCAACTCTGCAGATGGAGACTACCAAGTAAAGCGTGACAACGTACATGCTTATCTGGGAGGAATGGCACACGTCTTTTGGGATGAAGAGGATCAGTTTCCCCATCAGTTGTCTGGTTCTGCGATCACAATGCATCTGAACATGGGCGATTATCTTGGCTCGAGTGCCGTCATCATCAATCATGCGAAGAGCGAGCTTGTCGAACGTACAACTTACCAACCTTATGGTGCCGTCGAAAGTGATTATCGACCGAAGTTTTTTCGGGAACCCTATAAGTTTACCGGCAAGGAGGAGGACATAGAAGTTGGGGCGACTTACTTCGGCGCTCGATATTATCAGCCTTACCTGGGAAGGTTTATGAGTGCTGACCCCTTGACTATTCATGGCCTTGGAAGTGATCTGAATCCATATTCCTATGTTAGCGGTAATCCAATTGTTTATTTGGATCCGAATGGGTTAGACAAGATTCCAGAGGGAGCCAAGGATATACAATATCACCCAGGCGGCTGGTCCGCCGTAGGGAATGGCCAACTCGAAGTGGGTAATTATGATCCGCCAGAAGTGCGGCATGCAGAATCTGAAAGGCCTTCGCGTGAAATACGAGATCCGGTGTTCTTCGAGAGAGGGCCTATAAATGATGCAGGTACTCCGGTCTTTGATAAGATTCATGCAGTAGCTGTAAACGCAAGTCCGGTCTTTTTTGCCATCGGAGTCGCAACTAATCCCGAACGGACACTTCAGGACGTGATCATGCCACGTGCCGAAATCATCGCTGGTATTTTTGGAATGAACTACTCACACGTTAATGGACCAATCAAACACCGCGATGATATCGATTTTGAGGCGGCGATAGTCACCGCCTCTTTGGTGCCCGGACCAGGTGGTGTTAGTAGATTAGCATCGATGGAAAAAGAAGCAGGAGTGGCATCAAGAAATATTTGTCCCGGAGGAGTCTGTCCATGCTTTGCCGCTGGCACACCAGTAGCTACACCAGATGGCTTTAGACCTATTGAGTCGATTAAGGTTGGTGACTTGATAATTTCTCGAGACGAGGTGACTGGTAAACTTTCCAAGCGTCGAGTCGTTCGCACTTTCATCACTCCAAAGCAAAAAGTCGTTAAGGTACAAATCAAACAAGCTCAGCAAGTGGATACGGTTTTAGCTACAGTCGACCATCCATTCTATGTGAATGGTCGTGGCTGGACTGGTGCGGGCTATCTTGAGCCTAATATGCATGTGTCCACAGCATCTGGTATGGCATCAGTAGTCGGAATAGATGTGCTGGAAGCAACCCGAACGGTTTATAATTTAGAGGTTGAGAGTACGCATACTTACTTTGTAGGTCATTTGGCGAGTTGGGTTCATAATTCCTGTTATGCCAAATACAATCGGCAATCAGATTTTGGGGGAGCGGCGACCCGTGGGCCAGCCGCTAGAGCTATTAAAACGGCTGCAGAAGGTAAGCCCTGCCCCGATTGCAGCGGGATAATGATTTCTGGTACGCGGACCCAACCTGTTGCGGACCATAACCCTCCTCTACGTAGTATTTTCGAAAATGGTGCAAGAAGTTGGACGGACATCCAACGTCGGAATTATGCAAATAGTCCGGGAGCTTTTGGTGGGGCATCTTGTTTAACCTGTCAGAACCGTCAAGGTGCCCTAGAAGCAGCTAAATCAAGAGCAACCTATAGCGGTGAAATGTGGTTTGTAGGCGATTAGTTAGTAGATCAACGGCTCAACATGAGAATTATCCCATCTATCGGACTTACCAGAAGAATTCTGTAGCTATTTATTCAAAATTAATTTTCCATCATAAGGTTTAAACCACCGGCTTTAGCCGGTCAGCTTTAGCTGCGATAATCTGGCCAAGGAGGTGGCAATGGACTATAGATACGGCAGCCATACGGTTTACCAAATTGAGTACCATTTTGTTTGGGTAACCAAGTATCGTTACAAAGTACTGAGTGGTGAAATAGCAGAGCGAGTAAGAGATTTGGTTCGCCAAACCTGCGAAGCGTTTGAGATACGGATTATAAAAGGCGTGGTCAGTAAAGATCATGTCCATATTTTGGTAAGTGCCCCGCCGAATATGGCGCCAAGCGAAATCATGAGGAGAATCAAGGGACGAACTTCAAGCTATCTGTTTGAGGAGTTTCCCCACTTGAAAAAGCGGTATTGGGGAAAACATTTTTGGGCACGTGGCTATTTTTTGCGCCACCGTTGGACAGATGACCGATGAGATGATCAAACACTATTTGGAGCATCATTTTGAACCTAACCCAAACGACAATTTTAAAATGGAGCCGGATTAAGACGCGTCGTTTAGTCGACGCGTATCCGGACTTTCAGTCCGTTATTCGAACCCACCCGCTTGAGCGGGTGGTTGTTTAGTGCTATTAGCTGCTTCGAGCTGTAGTGAATAACGTGGACTTAATGCTGCAGAATGAAGATTGATGCGGTCCCTAAACCCCAAATTACGCTGGCTTTCGCGTTCCAGGCGCCGGCTGGATTGGATGCGGTTCAGGTAGCCGTAGATATAAAGCTTGAGCAGGACGGCGGGGTGATAGGCGGGCCGGCCTGTTTTCATGGGAGTAACCCCAGCAAATCCTAATTTGCCCAGATCGAGCTGTTCGACAAACACCTCTACGACGCGAACGGGATTGTCTTCCGTCACATAGTCGTCCAGATGCTCAGGAAATGGGGGTTGAATTTCTGATTAAGTATTCCTTCAGTGCATCCTTCATCAGTTCCGCCAGACTTGTCAATCGGCATTGAAATTTTGCCACTTTTTGAATAAAAAGAGCGTCCAATTTTCCCCAACCTACTATTCAAGTATTTGTTATTTAATAGATTTATCAAATTATCATCATGCCGGTTGGTGGAAAATATTCAACGCTGATTTCCACTGAGCACGTAATATGCGTATGGCATACCATAGCGACACTGTTTTCCGTATATTTTTGGGGTGGTTTGAGCGGCATTAATGGTGCTTTATCTAAACCGCCGGAAAACAACTGTTTTACGATAGGTCGCAATGTGCCACTATGTATAGCCATCCATAGCGACCCCTATGTATAGGGCCCAACTATGTATAGCCGTGATTAGCTGTTGGTGGCAAACCCTGATTTTACTGACCTTTCAACCAACCCTCAGTCAAGAAACTTTACATAGT
>NZ_ATYJ01000014.1 GCF_000427625.1 Methylobacter luteus IMV-B-3098 | reverse complement strand
TTTGCCGCCGATACCGTGTTGCCGTTCTTCGAAGCGTGGGTGGCTGCAATCGGCTATGGCCTGCAGATCTATTTCGATTTCTCCGGCTATTCGGACATGGCCATCGGCATCGGCCTGCTGTTCGGCATTATCCTGCCGCAGAATTTCAATTCCCCTTATCAGGCGGTCAGCATTGCCGACTTCTGGAAGCGCTGGCACAGGACGCTGTCCCGGTTCCTGCGCGACTACGTTTATATCCCGCTGGGCGGCAACCGAAACGGTTTTGCCATGGGATTGCTCGCGGCGGCGCTCACCATGGTCATCGGCGGCTTCTGGCACGGCGCGGCCTGGACGTTCGTGCTGTGGGGCCTGTTGCACGGGCTGTTCATCGGCCTGCACCGGCTCTGGACGAAAACCGGCCTGCGCTTGGCTGAGCCGGTCGCTATCACGGCGACGTTCCTGGCCGTCAGCGTCGCCTGGGTCCTGTTCCGTGCCGCATCGGTCGATCAGGCCTTTGCCATCTGGAAAGGGATGCTGGGACTGAACGGCATGACCCTACCCGGTATCGCCGCAGGGCTTTGTCCGGCCTGCGTCCAGGCAACCCTGATCACGGGCATCGAACTGATCTGGGGCGGCATTTTACTGGCAATCTGCCTGACTTATGCCAACGCCCAGCAAACGGCACAACAGTTGGAACCAAACCTCAAAAATCTGGCTTATTTCTCCACGCTTTTATTTACCAGCATCTGGTTGGCAGGATCTCATGACAGCTTCATCTATTGGCAGTTTTAATGTTTACTGGAAAGCGGCACTGGTGGCCGGCGGTCTTGCCGCCTGGTCGTTGCCGGTCTGGAATGTCGTCGTTAATCCCTATCAGATCTTCAAGGCGCAACACGCCATCGGCGATCGCTATACGGCGTCCACGACCAACGAGCGCTTCCTGAAGGTGGAATACTTGTTGAATGAGGCGAGAGCCCGGTCGCCGGAAACACCTGGCGCCATCGCGGCCCGCATCAATAACGGCAATGAGGCCGAAAATCCATCGGCCCAGCCGCTGCATGACGCTTTTATCGTCGGCTCCTCGATCATGGGGTTGGTGGATCCCGGGCTGGTCAACCGGCATTTACCGGCCCGGCATTTTTACAATCTGGCCTTTCTGGCCGCGAAGCCGGACGAGATTCTGGCCTCCTTGCAGGCACTGAAGCGAGGCGGCGTGCCGGTCAAAACTCTGGTTTACGGTCTGGAGCCGATCGCGTTCACCGATATCAAAACCTATGGGCCCGCCTATTGGCTGCACCCTGAAACCGGCGAACCAAGTCGGCAGCGGGTCGTTTTCGATTACCTGTTCGCGTCGAGCCTGTCGGACGGTTTCAGCCGATTGGTGACCGCGATCAGCGGCCAGCCGTCCGTGCGCTACGACATCGAAGGCACTGGGCGCTATATCCTGGAACGCTATGACCGTGAGATCGAGGCAGATCATAGCGCCTTTGTCCAGAAGCAGTTTCCCGTCGATGCCAAGCCCGTGGTCGCGCCGCCGTGGATCAAAAGCCGGTTCGAGGATTTTCGCAAGCTGGTCCAGTGGCTGAAGGATGAAAAGGTGGAGACCGCATTCTATCTGAATCCGCTGCATCCCTATTTCGCCAATGCCTACGGCGAAAACCGGCTGGCCGTATTCAAGGCGAAAATTGAAGGCATCGCAGGGCAGGGGATTCAGGATTGCATGCAGTTACTGAACAGCGAGGATGTCAATCAACGATTCTATGACTACAAGCATTTCAGGCCTGCGGAGGCGGCTAGGGTGATTGAGTGTGGGCTGAGAAGTCGCTGGATTTGATACCGGCCGTTTGGTTTTTGTCATCTTGTCAAAAATCACCTAGAATGCTCACGAAAGAGAACAAAACGAGAACAATAATAACTTTTCTTTTGGTGCATTATGGACCCATTGCTTACAGAACCGGGCTTGACGGATTTTTGGCAGCCCGATCCCATGCAACGGCAGGTGCTGCTGCCATTGTTCGCCGGCAAAGTGTCGGCTGGTTTTCCATCGCCAGCCGACGATTACATCGAGAAGACGCTGGACCTGAACGAACTGCTGGTCAAGACGCCCGCCGCCACATTCTTTGTCCGGCCGTGGGCGAATCGATGCTGGAAGCCGGCATTCACCCGAATGACATCCTGATCGTGGACCGCTCTCTGGAGCCGGTGCCTGGCAAGATAGTGATCTGCGCCCTGAACGGCGCTTTGACTGTCAAGCGCCTGCTGCGCCGGAACGGATGCTGGGTGCTGGTGGCCGAGAACTCGGCCTATGCTGATATCGATCTGCACGAGGACCTGGAGTTGGTGATCTGGGGCGTGGTCACATTCATCTTGTTTGAAGACATCATGAAGGCACCGCTGATCGCCTTAGTGGACTGCAACTCATTTTATCTGAATGCGCCGTAAAACTCCGTCCTTCAGGTCGGAGATATAAGGCGCATTGGGGCAAGCCGATTATTAATAATACCAACTTACATTTCTTGTTGTATAATGTAAGACATGAAAGTTAAACGCGGATACAAATACAGATTCTATCCAGACGCCGAGCAAACAGAACTGCTTGCCAAGACGTTTGGTTGTGTGCGCTTTGTCTACAATCACATCCTTCGTTACCGAACGGATGCCTACTATCAGGCCAAGGAGAAGGTCAGTTACATTGGCGCTAACGCCAAGCTGACCGAGATTAAAAAAAGACCTGAATTGGCTTTTCTCAATGAAGTATCCAGCGTTCCTTTGCAGCAATGCCTGAGAAACCAGCAGGCCGCGTTCAAAAACTTCTTTGAAGGCCGGGCGAAATACCCGGCGTTTAAATCCAAAAAACACAGACAGAAAGCGACTTTTGTACAAACCGCGTTCCATTACAAAAACGGACAGCTGACGCTTGCCAAGTGCAAAAATCCACTCAACATCAAGTGGAGCCAGCCATTGCCAGGCGATCCAACTACCGTTACCGTTTCCAAGGATCAGGCCGGGCGCTACTTCGTGTCCTGCCTGTGCGAATTTGAGCCTATGTTGCTGCCAGTCAATGATAAAAAGGTCGGCATCGATGTAGGCATCAAGGATTTGTTCGTCACCAGTGACGGTTTCAAATCCGGCAATCCCCGCCATACGGCGAAATACGCCGCCAAGCTTGCCCAATACCAACGTCGTCTCGCCAAGAAGAAGCTCGGTGGCAAGAACCGGCAAAAGGCAAAGCTCAAGGTAGCCCGTATTCACGCCAAAATCTCCGATTGCCGGTTGGATAACTTGCACAAGTTGTCCCGCAAACTGATTAACGAGAACCAAGTGGTTTGCGCTGAAAACCTTGCCGTGAAGAACATGATTAAAAACCCGAAATTGGCAAAGCATATCGCCGATGCAAGTTGGGGGGAATTCACCCGGCAACTCGAATACAAGGCCCATTGGGCCGGTAGAGTGTATGTCGAGATCGACCGATTCTTCCCATCGTCCAAACGCTGCCATTGCTGCGGGTTTGTTTCTGAATCAATGCCGCTCGATGTGCGGTCGTGGACCTGTCCGGAATGCGAGACAGAACACGACCGCGACGTTAACGCGGCGTGTAATGTAAAAGCCGTCGGGCTGGCGGTGTTAGCCTTTGGAGATAATGTAAGCGGCGATAGCATTTCGGTGTTGTCGTCCAGTTATCAGTGAATTAGGAATCCCATTCCTTCAGGAAGGGGAGTAGTCAACAAGAAAAGTCAAAAAACACCGAAGCCAGAAATCGATTTGGCAAAACAAAGATTGAAAGCATTACGAGGTAAGCGATGAACAGTCAACACGAAGAGAATCCCCACATTGGAAGCAACTTCGACGACTTCCTAAGCGAGGAAGCCATTCTTGACGAAGTCACAGCGGTAGCAACCAAACGAGTCATTGCCTGGCAAATATCGGAGGGCATGTCAGCGCTTAAACTCAGTAAGACGGCAATGGCCAAAAAAATGCACACCAGCAGAGCTTCGCTTAATCGGTTGTTGGATGAAAAAGACACCAGTTTAACTTTGACCACCTTAGTGAGCGCTGCCGCTGCCCTCGGTAAAAAGGTAAAAATAGAGTTGGAACCGGTCTGAACTTGTGCGAACATGGCCGAATATGTCGGTTCAAACGGTGCCAAAAAGAGACAATCAAGAATTTCAGCCAAATGGCGGGGGCAATACAGGCAACGGCCATTCGATAAGTTCAAATGGTGGCGGGTGACACGAGTGTTGGATTTACCCCATAAATCAAGGAATGGGATAGCTAACAGATTCCCAAAGATGACTCTTCAAAGAGAGCTGCCGTTGAAGAGACCGTTAATCTCATTAAAAAGCCCGCTCATCTCTTCGCTTTCCGCTTCATCAAGTTCATCAGGCACGTGCAGCGAATCCTTAATGAATCCCTGTTTTATCATCTCCAGGCTTTCGGCTTGATCTAACGGGACCACTTTGACCATAGGGCGTCCTGCTTTGGCAATGATGACGGGTTCTCCTTTCGCCGCAAGCTCAACCAACTTCGACAGGTGAGTTCTAGTTTCAAGAATATTAACGATACGCATAGCCGCTTGCCTGGGTAAGCTTGGTTGAATGGTCAGGATGACATGAGAGATCTTGCTTGCTTCAATACCTGTTGTTTTGACACCTTAATATATAGGGTAACGTCAGCGCAAAATCAAAACAGTCGTTTTTTCGGCGTCTTTCGACCCGACGCAAAAAAAATCGTTCTTCTAAAATAGCGGCTTCATTACTTATAGCCACTTTTGAAGATGAAAATAGAGTTAGGTCAGGATGACTACTTGTTATCCAAAAATCAGACACAGTCGATCTATTGTGATTTTGATGTCGTCGTGAATGCCCATATGCTGATTATGGGCAAGACAGGCATGGGCAAAACCACATTCTTAAGACGGGCCATACAGCAAATGCGCCGGTTCTCGCCGGCGCCGCGCATTCACATCATGGATGTGCACGGCGACATCGATATCCATGGCGCTTCTTCCGTCAGGTTTTCAGAATCCACCGAATATGGCTTGAACCCGTTTGTCGTGAGCGCAGACAGACACTTCGGCGGCGTCAGAAAAAGGACGCAGGATTTCATCGCCACCATCAACGGTGCCCGGCCGATCGGATCCAGGCAGGAAGCCGTCATGCGTCACCTGATCACAGACCTTTACTCGGCCAACGGATTCTTTGCGGACAATTACAAATCCTGGGTTTTAGAGGACGGGTATGCACGGAAGCACCCCAAGCGGTACCCGTCCATGGACGATGCCTGCCGTTTCGCCTTCGGCAAACTCAAACAGCTCATTATCGGCAGCGACACCAAGTCGGGCAGGGCGCTGGAAGAACTCAACAAAGTCACCACAAAGCTGTACAGAATCTCCAAACAGCATGCTGCGACGGGCGCCAAAGCAGACGGCGAGCTGACTGAGAAGGCGATGGACCTGCGCACGGATGCCTTGAGATTCTACAAAGACTATATCGAGAACCTGGAAACCGGCAAAGAACTGGAAGACTTCATCAAGTATGAATCGAAAGAAGTCCTGAAATCGGTCGTCGAGCGCTTCGATAACCTTAAGGCCAGCGGCATTTTCAAAAACCAGTCGCCTCCCTTCGATCCTTCCAACCCGGTCTGGCACTACGACATCACCGCCTTGCGCGAGGATGAGAAGCGCATGTTTGTCGAATTCAGGCTGCAGGAGCTGTTTTCTGCGGCCATGGAAAAGGGCCCTGTCCGGCGGGAACAGGAAGGCTTGCTGCGCGACATCATGATCATTGACGAAGCACATCTGTTTTTCCGGGACGACCAGAACAACATCATCAATACCATCGCCAAAGAAGGTCGGAAGTTTGGCCTGGGGTTGGTATGCGCCAGCCAATCGCCGACCCACTTCTCGGAAGATTTCTTCTCCAACGTCGCCACCAAAGTCGTGCTGGGCGTGGACCAGATGTACTGGGACAATCTGGTCCGCAAGATGAAAATCGAAGCCAAATTGATGCAGTACATCAGGCCTTTCCATGTGATCGGCGTGCAGATGAGCAACAAAGGCGATACTCGCTCCAAATTCACCATGGTCAGGGTGCCGAAAGAACAATGACAAACAGCCAATCAGGAACTCACAGCGCCTCAATGTACGCTCAGGAAATCGCACTCTACAAAACCCTGGCTTTTTCGGTCATTTCCACTGCCCAGTCGGATCTGCGATCGCCCGATCGGCATATCCGCGACAGAGCCTTGCGATTTTTTACGGCACCGCCGGAGGACACCACGCTCTGGTTGTGGCTGTCTTGGCTCGACATTGATTACACAGGACCTTATCTCCAACAACTTAGACAAAAGGCAATAGCAATCTATGAGAACAACAAGCCCCATTGACCTTGCCGCAAATTCTTTTGCGCGCTTCGACGATGCCCAGGCCATGTGCGAGCTGCTGTATCGCGAGACTGGCTCGGCGTATACCGTCATGTCGGATAGTCATCTGGGTTTCACGACCCGACGGAGCAGGACGCAAGCGGCTCAACCGCAGCCAGCACTGGCTGACAGGCAAAGACCCGAAGTAACGGAATACCGCCAGGCGTTCAGGGGATTCGTTCCGCATTATCTGGAAATAGCGGCAGGCGCCCTGCTAATGGCTTACCCCTTTAAAGTCACTGGCTGGCTATTTGATCTGCTCAACATTCAGAACATACCCGACTGGATGGACTTAAAAGACCTGGGGACGATATATGTGTTTGCCGGCCTTGCGTTAACCCTCTATGGGCTGCGTTTCATCTACAGCTACTTTGCCGTGAAAATGGTTTTCGACCATGACGGCGTCATGCTGAAGAAAGGGATTATCGCGCAATCCCATGTACAGATTCGCTTTAATGATATTAAAACGGTGGGCGTGGAGCAGAGCGTTTTGGACCGGCTGCTCGGTATCGGCACCGTGCATCTTGACTCGGCAGGAACCAACGGCACGGTCGATATCGAACTAAGAAACATGCATAACCCGGCTCACATGCGCCGCCGCATCCAGCAACTGATCGATCAGTATACCAGACAGCGCGGTTAACATTGCATGCGTAAAAAAATCGCCTCTCTCACAACTTCGCTCTTCAGAAAGAAGTCTCAGCCGAAAAGTGCGCTGAGCCTGGAAAAAGATTTTGAAGCCACCAGCAAGCCACTTTTTGATGAGTATTTTCACCGCTTGCCCGGCTTTCCGCAAGGTTTGCCGGTTATTCCTGTCGAGCTTCTGATACAGAAAAATGAGGACATGATCAATCAGATCATCCTGGCCAGAGGGCTGTCAGGACCGCATAACAAAGCGGAAGTGAACGCCAAAATCATGGCGCCAATACGGCACCTGGCCGAAATGACGCACTTGCTGCCGGCATCGGAAAAAAATCATTTCAAGCTGCCGGGCGGCTTGTTCACATTTTGCCTGGAGGTGGCTTTGTTTTCCATCCGCTATGCGGAGCGGCGCATCCTGACCCGAGCAACGCCTGAGATCCGAAAAGAGGAGGAATCGCTCTGGGCGCATGCGGCGTTTCTGACGGGCTTGTTCAGTGAGGCGATCACGACCGTCTCGAAAATAGCCGTCTACTCTGACGAGCGTGGCATTGACTGGCATCCGGGTATCGAATCGCTATATGAATGGCTGCAGCGCAACAATTTAAAACGCTACCAGATCCGCTGGAGCAATACGGAAAGCAGCTCGATGATCTTCACGCTGGCCGGCAAGGCGATCAAGACTGAGCAAGTGGAAATTCTGGCGAAGGGTGAGAAAGCGATTTACACCACGCTGTTTTCGGCCTTGTGCGAGCAGCAAAACTTCAACAACCCGCTGGCCAGGATCAACGATAAGGTCAAATACAAACTCATGGAGCGTGACGCGTGGAGCTATGCGGACCGCTATGGCAAACCGTTGGCCGGCATGCATCTTGAGCCTTGGCTGATCGATGCCATGCGGCATCTGGTGCAGAAGAAACGCTGGGTGTCTAACGAAGAAAACGGCCGGATATGGCACGGCCTAGACGGTGTTTTTCTCGTCTGGCCGCTGGCCGCAAACGATATGCAGCATGAACTCAAGGCAGCAGAAAGCCCGTTCATTCCCAGCACGCAGGAAATTCTGGCCGAAATCATGCTCGATGCCGGCATCATTGTCGCAAACGCCCTGGGAAGCTATCTGTTCGATATCGCGATACCGGTCGCCGAAAGCGCCGAAAAGAAACATCTGGAGGCACTTAAGCTGGCCCGCTATGAAATTCTGTTCGTCAAAGACCAGCATAAACCGATCGAAGACAACCTGATCGTCGAGATGGAAGAGGAGGAGGGCGATGATGAGGATCTGGCGGGTAACGGATCGGCCAGCAAGCCAACCGCGGGATCATCGCAGACATCACCGGCTGTAGCGGCGCCAAGCCAGGATCATGCAGCCAGCGATTCTCATGGCATAATGCCGACGCAAGGCACAGCAAGCACGCTGGATTCATACGATGAGTATGACCCGGATGCCGATTATGATACGAACGTCACGACAAAATCCGTTACGGAATCGTCGGTTCAAAGCACAGAAGAGATCGATCTCAATATTCTGTTTGGAAAACCTGAAGCGCCAGCCGTCGAGCAAAAAGAAGAGCTGCCGCCGCCTGTCCGTGAAGAAGATCCCGATCTTGAGGCGCTGTTCAATGATGAAACCGATCCATCGGCGGTGAACTTGTACGATGCGGATTATGCGTCCGACTACCAGAGCGAAGCGATCGATTACCGTGATTTTCCCTCTGAAGCGACTAGCGCGCAAGATTCGGTAGAGAGTGGCTTGGCTGATCAAAGCCAATCCCAAGACTCATCAGCAGAGACGCTCGAACCTGAAATCGACCTGCAGGCGCACTCGATGCCCGAACCGCAAGGAGAAACGCCTGATGCGGCCGCTTTATTGTCTCAGCCAGCAGCTGCCCAGTCTTCCGTATCGACAAAAGCCGATGAGACTCCTGAACCTGTAAAGCCAGATGTAGCTGAAGTCGTACAGGAAAGAAAGCCCCCCAAGCACAATGACCATAGACAGTCAGGAAAAAATACGAAAGCCAAAAAGCCAGCCCAAACACAGGTCGGCGAGATCGTTCAGGCTGGCAAAAATAACACCGGTGATCATGAGGATCTGTTGGGCGCATTAATCGGCTCCTCCTCAAAAGCGTCTAAAACCGACCCGGTAAAACCACAAGAAGCGTCCCAACGTCATGACGCTTTGGGGGTGGAGAATTTGTTCGGCAACACGCCCCAAAAGAGCCGTGGCGATCAATCCGGGAGGGCCAACCTGATCATAAACCGGCTGAAAAAACTGCCGGTCGAGTACCTTGACGCCCGACCCGGCGGCATCACCCAAGTAGCCGCGATAGGACTAAAAAACACCAAGCTGGAACTGAAGGAGTGTATGGCGGTATTAAGGGAAGCAGGCCTGCTTGAATTAATAGACGGCTATGAGACAGGGCTGGATGGCACAGGCAAATCCCGTTATTTCCTGGTCAAGGCGGATCTGATAAATGGCCAGCGATAATTTTGATCCTTATATCCGGAAGCCTTACGAGTTTTATATCGCCGGCACCTGGTTCATAGCGGTGGCCGTTACCTTGGCAGGCTATTTGATACTGCCTGGCGCCAGCTCCCTGTTGACCGCCAGCGGCATATTTGCAGCGATGGCACTGCGGTCGGCGGTAAACGGGATGAGCCTGATAGGGCGGGGCAAACTCGGTGAAATGCTGACCTTTTTGGAAGTCGCTGCGCTGCTGAATCTGGCCAAGCCGGAAAAGATGTGGTTTGGCTGGGGCTTTGACTGGACGCCTACGCATACGCAGCGGGCGGTCGATTACATGCTGTCCGGTGCGAAGATGAGTCACGATCAGGAACACCCGGGCGGCCCCTGGATTCATGGCTTGAATAAGGGCAAGGAAGAAGAGGTTCTGATACCCCTTAAATCCCTGGAAGGGCACACGATCGTGTTCGGGACGACGGGGGCAGGAAAAACGCGCGCGTTCGAGGTGATGATAACCCAAGCCATTCACCGGGGCGACATCGTGATCGTCATCGACCCGAAGGGGGACAAGGAACTGCGCGACCGCATGGAACTCGAGTGCAAAAGAGCCGGCCGTACCACTGCCTATCTGTTTTTCCATCCGGCGTTTCCCCGCTCCTCGATCCGCCTCGATACTATGCGCAATTTCACCCGAGCGACCGAGCTTGCCTCACGCATCGCGGCCTTGATGCCGTCGCAGACCGGCGGCTCTGATGCCTTCACGGCGTTTGCGTTCCGGACATTAAATCTGGTCGCGCAAGGCCTCATCGAAACCGGCAAACGGCCGTCGATCAAGCAATTGCGCTATTTTATCGAAGGCGGCGCTGAATCGCTCCTGGTCAAAGCCATAGAGGCGCACGCCGAGCGCACGGATCCGGAATGGAAAATCAGCGCGGAACCGTTCTTTACCAAAGCGCGGGGCGGGAAAGCCAAGAAAATGGAGACCATTGCCAATCCGGATTGGCTGGCCATCATCGAATGGTACCGGGCAACCTGGAGCAATGGCCCGAAAGGGTCGGAGGGCATCGATGGGTTGCTGTCGCTGGTCGAACACAACCGCATGCACTTTTCCAAAATGATTGCGTCATTGATTCCGGTCTTGAACATGCTGACCTCGGGGGAACTGGGCGGCCTGCTGTCACCGGATGAGGA
This sequence comes from Methylobacter luteus IMV-B-3098, assembly GCF_000427625.1. GTDB lineage: Bacteria > Pseudomonadota > Gammaproteobacteria > Methylococcales > Methylomonadaceae > Methylobacter > Methylobacter luteus. Next base: position 307,292 of record NZ_ATYJ01000014.1, on the reverse strand, counting down.
AGATGCTAACGATCCCCGGCCTATCATGGACACGTCGACGATCATTTCAGGTAACCACGTCCTGTACGTGGGCCTGGATTCCTTGTCGGACTCTATCGTGTCATCGGCCATCGGCTCGATTGTGCTGGCTGACTTCGCCTCGGTCGCCGGGATGATTTACAACAGCGGCAATAAGCCCGGGCGCATCTCGATGTTTGTCGACGAGGCGGCCGAGGTGGTCAACCTGCCGTTTATCCAGATTCTCAACAAAGGCCGCGGCGCCGGATTCCAGGTGGTCATGGCGACCCAGACCTTGCCGGATATCATCGCCAGGCTGGGCGATGAAGCGCGCGCCAGGCAGATAGTCGGTAACTGCAACAACCTGATCACTTTCCGCATCAAGGATGGCGAAACCCAAAAATTCGTGGTCGAGGCCTTCGGGCAGACCTGGATCAAGACCGTACAACAAAATATTTCCAACGCGGTTAATTCCGCCGAGAACATTATCAATTACTCCGGCAATAGCGGCCAGTCGTTGATTTATGGGGATCACGAGCTGTTCCCCCAACACTTGCTGGGGCATTTGCCGAATTTTCATTACATCGCATCCATCGCCGGCGGCCGAGTCATCAAGGGACGGCTGCCCATTATCACTCACTAGGAAACTCATGACAGACCCAAAAAACGTACATTATTTAAGACGTGAGGCGCCCATTTTGTCGGCGCCGATGGAATTGAAGAAAGCCTGCAAAAACACCCGTTTGAATTATGCCGCGCAGGAACTGTTCGCCCGTTGGCCTAATCTGCGCGAATCCTCGCAGCGACTGACGTCGTTGCTGACGTTGCATTACCCGGATCCGAGAAAAGAAGGCGAAAGCCTGCTGGTTAATTGTTTAGCCAGTGGATTGATCGATGCCGAAAAAGCGATCCTGAAAAACAATGACGATCTCGCCGAGCAAAAAGCCTTTATTGGCCGGGTGTCCGAAGAACTGGTCCATTGCCTGGCGTTAACGCTCATGATGAAGGTTAGAGGGTCATGGACTCCTCATGACGTCATCACCCATGGCTATCTTGATGGGATTGTGAATTCGTCCATGAGCGAGGAATTGAACTGGATCGAAAAGCCGCAGGCGGCGTTCAAGAGTCCGGTGGCCAAGGTGTTATGCGCGTCACGGGTGTTTACCATGAGCGAACTCAAGCTGGCGGGATTGATTTAAGGCATGATCGGCAAGCATTTTCTCATTTGGCTGATGATCATGTTTTTCACGCCCTTGGTTTTGCCCATGCTGTTAAGTCCCCAAACCATATCGACCCATATCCAGAGAGATTATCAAGAGGCTGTCGCCACCTTTGGCAACAAAGGTGCGCTCGATCATGAGCTAATCGCATTCTACCGGGACAACCTGGCCTTGATAGCGAAAGTGGTAAATGAGTTCAGAGACAAAGGGGACGATTCCGACAAATTCAGGCGGAGCGGCGACCACATCGGTGAGGCCATCGCGGATATTCCCGGCGATTGGGCGGCTTCCGTCAAACTGCAAGCCTATAACCTGGCGCTGCGCATAGTCATCATTTCACAGTATGGGATTTGGTTTCTGGCGCCTATTGCCATGGGCTTTGTGGCCGGTCTGCTGGGGCGTCGGTTGAAAGCCGAAACCTTCAGTCCACCGTTCCCTCCGCTTTACAATACCTCGGCGCATATGCTGCTGGCATTGGGTGGCTTCCTGATCCTGTGGCTTGTCTGTCCGCTGCCCATCCCCTTGTCGATCATACCGACAGCGTTTATTTTTGCCAGCATATTAATCAGCCTGGCGGTCACGCATTATCCGAATTACTGAAGAGAGCAAATCAGGAAGCAGGCTTGTGAGTTGCCCTGAATTCGGAATAAGCAAAGAGAGCAGGTTTTGGGTTACAGAAAGAGATAATAAGTTGTCGACACTAATTTCCCTGAACAAGAAATTGCTACTGATGAAATCAACGCACTTTTAATGCGATGGTCGAGCGTTCGAATCGCTCACGACCCACCAACAAAACTCAAGCAAGTCAAGGGCTTAGAAGGACATCAAGCCTTAGTAACTGTGTACTAAAACCATCGACTACAGTGATTTTTACGGTAGTCTTGTTTTTAATCTCGAGAACGAGAATACACAGATGCTCAATTTCTACATCAGAAAAGTTGATCTCAAGAGCGGGGAAACCCGTTACCGCACCGTACTTACCAAATCCGGTAAAGACATCAAAACCAAAACCTTCCGACGCAAGCAAGATGCTCGTATTTGGGGCAATCGTGCCGTTCTGGAATCTCAGGAACAAGTTGCCAAAGGCATTAAACCCTGCACCATCACCTTCAGTCGCTCAGCCGATGAATATATGAGCTGGTGGACCGGCAAAGATCATGATCGCGTCAGGCTGGTGTTATGGTGGGAAAAACGCTTGGGCAAATATCTGCTCAGCGACATTACGCCCGAATTGATCCGCGATACCCTCAAGCCGAAAAAAGCACAAGCCCCGGCGACCTACAATAAACATCTGGCTGTCTTATCGGCCATTCTGGACTATGCCACTCTGCAGCAGGAAGATGACAGTATCCTGGAGCAGTACATCGATGACAACCCCTGCAAGCGCGTCCGTTCCCTGAAGGTCGATAATAAGATCGTCCGCTACCTTTCCGATGAAGAAAAGCCTCGGTTGTTGAAAGCGGCCAAAGCCATTGGTGGCAAGTTTTATCTGAAAGTCCTGATGGCGTTGACCACCGGCATGCGTAAAGGCGAACTCGATTGGTTGCGCTGGTGTGACATCGATTTTGATAAAGAGCTGGCATTGTTAGCCGACACCAAAAACGGTACGCCACGTCATACGCCAATCCCGAGCATTATCATGGACGAGCTCAAAAAACATCGGGAAATTGGCAATGGTCTGCTGTTCCCTTCCAGTACAGATCCAAACAAGCCCTTCGATTTTAGGAAGCAGTGGGCTAGTTGCCTAAAAGCAGCTAACATCAAGAATTTTCGCTGGCACGACATGCGACATGACACTGCCTCGACACTGGCTAGGGCTGGCCGTACCATGAAAGAAATCGCTGAGATCTTAGGGCATAAAAGTTTGGCCAGTACCGATCGTTATACGCATCTATCGACGGCACATAAATCCCAAGTATTGAACGATACAATGTCGAAAGCTGTCAAACTATAGTTTGACTTAAATCACAATTTAACCAGTCTATCCCGATGGGAGAAAAGCGGAGTCATACTGCCTGATTGGTTACCTTTCCTATAGCTGTACTTTGACAGAAGGGTAATTAATGACGCCTACTAAAGATGAATTTCAGAAGTTGATTGATGAGTGTAATAAGAACCGATTCTCACTACCCTCAATCGATATAAATAATCTAGCAGATGATATATACAATGCTCTTGCTTCTTTATCTAGTGCAAGAGAAAAAGCATTTAAAGAATTCAAATCGTTACGTGCTTATGAGTGGATTACTGTAACCAATGAGGCACAGTATAACAGAGCAATGGAGTGCTTATGGCCGTGTCATGATGAACAAGCACGTTTTAACTTCTACCTTGATCAAATTATCGACTCATATCGATATTTCAAAGAATGTAGATGCGCTGATAACAGCGATCTTCTACATCAATCGAGAAGCGATATTCTCTTTTGGGCCGAAGCAATGCAAGAAAAAGAGCGCATGATAGGGCACATAGCAAATTGCTTTATGAACTGCTTATGCCCTAGTCCCAAGGAGAATGTGAGTCCAGTAGAATTTTATACTATTGTTGATAAGCTGATTAAAAACCTTGAAAATGCTATGAAAGGTATGAATGCTCTTGGCCGCTATAAAGATGTTTCTTTTCATAAGAATCTATCAGCGGGCATAGAACCAATCTCCAAAGAACTTGAAAAGTATATTGCAATAAAAAACCATAAATTATTCCCGGTGCAGCGTGTAAAAGATCGGAATGAAATTCGAATGTTTATTGTGGCAGTCGTTAGGAAATTTCTGGTTAATGATTTATTAGACTCCAATAACGGATTAGGTTACTTATTTATGGATGTTTTGGAGTTTGTAATGGAATTACTAAGTTTTGACTGTTTTGACAATCCAATAACAGAAGGTAATGTTCGTAAAATTATGCAAGCTGAGATAGCCCGGCATGAAAAGGAACTGCTTATTTGTTGGCAAAGTCACTGTAAATCAAAGATATTGCTAATAGAATGAAAGCATTGTATTAAGCGATACTCGCTAATCACGCTAAAAAAGTCGTTTTAGCGAGACGACAATAAAAGGCACGGTCTATATCATGCCCTCATGATCTTAATCAATTTCATGAGACCTAAATGAATCATATAGACACCTGTAAAGCTTCACTAAGCGAGTATTGTCCCAAAAACAAATTTGCCAGACATCCAGATAACCCTTTGGGGGAATCGGAATTTTACTGGCTGTTCAAGAACCGCTACTACAACGGATTTGCGAAAGCATTCGTTAAAGTCAGCTCAAGAAGTTTTCTAGTCCATATTCCAACTTTTATTCAATGCTTAGCTGATCGCAGAGGCGCGTAATTCGGCATGAATCCGCGCGCCTATGCTATCGGCTCCTGATTCGGATGATCGGGCACAGACATAGCCGGTATCGCATGGTAAATGCGGATGACATGCAGGGGTTATGCAGCCTACAGCCAATAACTACAGTTAATTTATGAAAACAGCGTCGGTTTTTAAATCGGCGCTGGTTTTTATAGCAGTCTTACACCGGCTCAGCGCTACCGTTAGCGCACAGAGGAAAAATGACCGAAAAGAATAAAACCGCTGGTTGTGATGAGATCCAAGCAGCTTCAAACAATGCAATTTCAGAACAATATTTTGACCCAAGCTTATCCGGTATAGAAGTCGAGATACCGCGTACCATTATGGAAATCGATGTACCGCTTGCCTTATCGGATTGGTGCCTCGGCTCACACATTAAATTAATCATGCTACGGAAACAACTTGAACAGCAAATGGCAGAGGAAGCCAATCTGTCGTATCAGGACGTAACATGTTCTGGTAAAAGCACGCGTACGATTTTGACCGATGCTATTCAAGTATTTGTAGGCTACGCAAAATCAAACGGGAGTCAAAACGCTGACCGATATTATTCGCTCGTTACCAACACTATTAATCATTCATGTTTTATTATTGAGACAAAAGCCAAGAATATTCGTGAACGGTTGACGCCAGAACAGCTTTACACGCTGGAAACTGCTGAGCTGGTTGCTGCTAATGTGCTGACTCAAGGTATGGAAAACAAGCTACCCTACAAAGATATTTTTCAGGAAGTTAAAAAGGAGTTGGGAATTTTTAGTGTAGCCAGAACCAGAGTTTTAGGGGCTAACTGATGGTGGATAAACGACAAAAGATGAAAGGCCGGCGCAGTAGCCCTACATATGCAGCCAAGCCTCATCATATTTTCAGGGCCGATTGTAAAAACCAAAAGCCATCACCCGCTTCGGTATTAAGTCATAAAGCGGCACACCTGCTCGACAATCTTATCTCTCAGTTCAACGGCAAAAACAACGGCGATCTTTCTGCGGCACCGAAAACTATGCGGCTGTACGGCTGGCGTTCGCAGGGATCGATACATAGTGCTTTAACTGAACTACTGGCTCTGGGCTTCATAGAACAGACCAGGCAGGGCGGTAGGAATCAGTGCTCACTGTATGCCGTGACCTGGTTACCAATCGATGAGTGCAATAGCAAGCTGGATGTGAAGCCCACTCGAGTTGCATCTAACTTATGGAAACCTGAAAACCAGGAAAAAATTGATCCACGTTTCGTGAAAGCCTGGCATGAACGACAGCAGAAATCCAAGTCGAACAAGCAACTCAAATTAAAAACACAAGCTGCTTAAATTAAAAACAGTTGCCAATATGAGGACAAACGATGTCGCTATCAAGACAAGTCATTAAATTAAGTGAGGTAATACTAGAATAAACTGGTCGCTATTCGGACAAGTCAGGGTGTTTTTCAGCTGTTTTGTTGTCATTATCAGGACACCTTTATATATATCTACCATAGGGACAGGAGATAAATAAGCAAAGGCAACAGACTTAATGCTAAGCATTGTCAATGAGCATGAAGCCAGTGCTATACCATCGAAATGTATTAACCGAAGATAAATCATGGCAATACATCAACAGCACCGCCAATCATTGTCGAATTGAAGTGGCTGTAGGTCATGGTTAGGGGATACCTTACCTGGATGGGACAAGGTTCAATACCGATAATCATAGCTAGGGTAGAGTGCCTGTTCTTGCTGTAGATGGTTAGCGGGTAGATTACTCAATGCCGATACGAAATTGGAATTAAGGCCGGTATGTTTATGAACGCAAAGTGAACCCGCCAGTGCTGACGGTGGTTTTTCACGGATTTCAATGGTTGGAATGTCACTTCAAAAACAGCGGTAGACTGACTCGAATGAAAAGGGTTGAGATGATATTGACGGCAAAAGGCCCAATAAAATTACAGCCATTTTTATAGAAAACCTGACGTTGTCGGCATATGATTTTTTAATCAATATTGCTCAAAAATGTATGGTATTCCGTTAGTGGCTAGTTTTATTGGCGAAACAGACGCTCTAGGTCGCGTTTAAGCTGCGATAATTGAAAAGCAACAGGGATGGGTGGCTTGCAAATAATCGCAGTGTAATTGTTGCAGATTGGCTCTAGAAAATGAATCTGCACTTTATCAGAAGAACAATTTAATTATGCCATAAAGCAAATTAACGACTCATGATGTTATGAAGAACAGTATGTCATACTTATTTTTTTTATCGGTTCAGACCCGACACCTGATCTATAACGTAGAGCGTAGCACATTTTAGGATAAATTTATTAGGTAATGCCGTTGTTAATTTATCCGGTGGCTGTATGACGGCAACAGGCTTTTTGTAAAACTCTGAACTTGATCTGACAGTTTTAAACATTAGTCTGGATTGAATCTAACATTGACCGTCTCAGTTCGCTTAAAGGTCAGGCAAAGTTATATTTTGAAACAAGCTATGGTATATCATTCATAGTATTTGTCGCAGTTTGTAATAACCACCATTAAATTTGGCTCATGTTAAATCGCCCAGTTAAAAAAATTCAGCTAGATGATAGCTCTATTGAAAATAATAATGCTCTGACTTTTGGCGATATTCTAAAAATACCTAATATCGTATTGTTAGGTGAACCAGGTGCTGGCAAGACTTATCTCTTTAATAATGCAAGCCAATATGAACATGGTAATTGCATAACCGCAAGAAACTTTACAGTTTATGCCGATGAGTCCTATGCCAATAAGCCTCTGTATATTGATGCGCTCGATGAAAAACGATCACGTGTCGATCAGTCTAATTCAATCGACGAGATAATCAGGAATATCAAACAAATTAAGCCATCAAAAGTTCGGTTATCTTGCCGGGCAGCGGATTGGCTTGGTGAGACAGATCTCGAATTATTTAAACCCTACTTTGAAGCTAACGGCGGCTATTGTGTAGTAGCGCTTGAAGCACTTACTGAGAAAGAAATAGACCAGATACTGAGCGGAAAAGGCATTGATGATCCGTACGAATTTAGGGAAAAAGCTTGTGAAAAAGGCGTAAGCACACTGCTGGCCAATCCGCAAACACTGATAATGCTATCCGATCTAGTAATAAAAGATGGGCGATGGCCGAATAGTAAAAAAGAATTGTATGAGAACGCTACTCGTTTACTGCTGACTGAACATAACGATATGCACAAGCGTAAACCATTGGCGAGTTATAAACTTAATGAACTTAAAGATGCAGCGGGTGCGGCATGTGCTGCCTTGTTGATTGCTGATGTTGAGGGGATTTCTTTATTAGAAAGTGGCAATAATTCTTATACAGACATTCCTTATTCGGCAGATTCAGATGCTGTCTTAGCTGCGCTAACTAAGCGCGCCTTTGTCATAGTGAATCAACAGCAAGAGTATGTTAATTATTCCCACCGGACTATCGCTGAATATTTAGCCGCATGCTGGTTAGTGAAATCTATTCGGGAAGGGGGATTACCGATTAGCCGTGTCCGTTGCTGGCTAGGCATTGATAATTATCCGGCACCGGAATTGCGGGGCTTGTATGCGTGGCTCGTGCAATTGCTACCTGAACATACCGATGCTTTGCTGGTCAGTGACCCTTATGGTGTTTTAGTGCTTGGTGATGTCAGTTGTCTTTCAAAGTCCAGTCGCAAAATGCTCCTTAATGCGCTGGTGAAGCTTTCAGAGAAAGATCCCTGGTTTCGCGCCCAAGATTGGACAAGTGAACCGCTGGGAGTGTTATCGACACCGGACATGGCGAGCGAATTTAAAGCCATATTATCAGGACAACCTCGACAATTTCATTTGCTCTCTATTGTTCTAAATGCTATCCAACATGGTGAGCAACAGCCGGAACTTAAAGATGAATTACTGCGAATTCTTTGCGATAACAATGCACATTATGCCGAACGATCTGGTGCTCTTGAAGGGTTAATAAATGCTATTCCGGATGGAGAGCGCCTTGTCGTTAAAACAATTAAAGAGCTTCAAACCAGTGATAACAATCTTCGTTTAAAAGCAAAAGCGATGACCTGGATTTATGAAGGGCATTTTAACGTTGAAGACATCGCTCAACTTATTAGCGATTGCATTGATCACCGAGACTTTCAAAATTACTCAATAAGCGAGCTGTGGGACTTAAGTCATTCTTTGCCACTTGCTGAGCTACCGGCACTTCTTGATCGGCTAACGCAGGTTGATTCGGATAAATTTACAGAAAATTATCAAGTCGAGTATTTTGTCTATGAAATCTTAAAACGTACATTATTGGGTACAGACAAAATCGACGTTAACAGGCTTTGGTTATGGCTTTCAAAGCTCAAATGCAGCCCGAGCCCCAGTATCAATAAAGATGAAGATAGAGATTGGCTTAACGCGATTCAACAATATGTGATAGCTCTGTTCAACATCGCCTTGTGCGATCTGAATGACCTAACCAGTATCTGGGGATTTTGGTATGACTTTCAGGAATCAGTTAGATGCGCATTTGATATAGAGCTAATTATCAATGCGGCATTTTCTATAATTGCCGAAAAAGAATACTGTAATGAAAAAGAACAATTCATTTTTGAGCTGGCCTTGAATTTGATAGTTAAGAATACAACGAATCTCGAACTTTTTAATTTGTTATTTGATTATGGTAGTTCACATCCCGAATTAGCTGACATATTGTTACGTTCCTGTTGCTCAGAAGTTCATGATTGGCGTTGGAAACATATTAATCAAGCTTTTGATCGCAAGAAAAAACAGCGAAACACCCAACGAAAAAATCGCAGTAATTTTGAGCAAGAACTGGATTTAATTCGCACTGGTCAGCATTTGGGCTGGGCGGAGTGGTTAGCAAAAGTTTATTTTGCAAGATTTACAGATGTTGATCGTACTTTAACACCTGAAGAACGCTTAGAACAGCAACTAGGAAGGCAAAATGTAGATGTTGCTGTGGAGGGGCTACAAGCCGTTCTTAACCGGAATGATCTGCCTACGCCGTTGGAAATAGCAAACTTATATAGTCAAGGTAAATACCAGCATTGGTGGTATTCTATTTTAGCTGGAATGTCTGAATGTTGGCGCAAACAGGATGATCTCACTGCTTATTCGGAACAGGTGCTAAAAGCTGTTTTAGCCATAAATCTGCTTTTTTCGCCTTTTTATCAGATGGAAGGCAATACACATAGACAAATTGAACCAGATTGGCAACAAGCTCTTTTTCAATGCAGACCGGAATTAGTGCAAGCTGTCTATCTGGAAGTCATAGAAATTTTGTTAAAAACGAAAAGAGATTATGTGTATGGTATTAGGGAGATTTGCCAGCATTCGCAACTCGCAGATACCAGAGCGCCAATCGTTCTACGATTATTAACCGATTATCCCAACGCCATACCAGAAGCCCTAGAAACTCTGCTTTTAACAGCTATTACTCTTCCTGAAATTAAAGAAGACCTGCTGTTACTTATCCAATCCGTACTGAAACCATTTGCCAGAGTCCGGTTAAAGCAAAAAGCATTGTGGCTATGCGCCGGCTTTCTAATTGATTTTAATCAATTTGAAGAGATGGTTGCTCAGTGCGTGGCAAAGCGTGAGCATTTTATCCGGACATTAATAGGGATTATTGGTCATGCCCGCTCCGATGACGACAGTAACCAACCTTATAAACTTTCAACTGCACAAATTGACTTTATTATTCGTTTAGTTGGTAAGCGGTTCCCTAATGTTGAGCATCCGACTGGTATAACGCATGGTACTCAAAATCCATGGGATGCTGCAGATTTTGTAAAAAAAAGAATAAATCAGCTGTCTACACAAATTGATAACGAGTCAATTGGCGCTTTAAATCGATTAGTCCATGAATCAGGATTGGATAGCTATCGGGACTATTTAAAGCATGCGTCTACCAATCAAGCGGCTTTGCATAGGAAGCAGCTATTTGTTCAACTCAGTTGGCAACAAGCCATTGACGTACTATCTAATCGCAAACCGGCGAATATTGCCGACCTTCATGCCTTAACTATTGAGCATCTAAAAGATGTGGCGAACAGAATTCGTACTGAAAATACCGATATTTTTAAAGGTTTTTGGAATGAGGATTCTTACGGGAAGATTACCACTCCAAAATCTGAAGAAAGCTGTCGAGATCGATTGATCGATTTGTTGAGGCCAAGATTTTCGCCTTTAGAAATTAGTGTAGAACCTGAAGGTCATATGGTTCTCGATAAGCGCGCTGACATAGTTTTGTTAGATTCAGCTAAGCAAAAATTACCGATTGAAATAAAGCGAGACTACCATCCGGATATATGGGAAGCATGCGAAAACCAACTTGGTGGATTATATACCCGCGATCCACTGGCCCAAGGTTATGGTATTTATTTGGTATTTTGGTTTGGCGATAAACGTCTATCTCGTATGCCTAAGCCGCCGCAACCGCTAAAAAAACCGAATACTGCACAAGAATTAGAAAATGCTTTGCAGTCACTCATAAAGGTTGATGACCAAATCAGACTTGCAGTTGTTGTGATTGATGTTACTCGTCCCAACGATTAATCCGAAATTGGACCGTTCGTTCCTGGCCGATGGCAGCAGTTCTAATCTGGCGTTGTCTATTATCTAAACTGCTGTATATCAGTAGCTAAGGCTTGCATCAATCCTATCATCGCTAAAATACCATCAATTAAGATGAGTAAAATTTACCCAACTAACTAATTAAAATAGGTAAATTTTTCCCATTGGAAGTCAGCAATTACTCCCTATCATTCCAATAACATTATTCATATACAGTAAGTGTTAGAGAGTGGTAGGGGTGAAAGTAAATTATTGCATTCTTCAGAAAAATATTTATGTGATGTAATTGTGCCGGTAAAACAGGATTAATGTTGCATGCAATGGAACAGCTAATGATATTCATTCTTGGCAAGGACAAGGTAATCAACACTACGGGTAATCGTAGAACATAACACAAGTTCCAGCTATGAGTGGCAATGAGTCCGTCCAGGTAGAATAAGAGCCATTACTTTTCCTGGATGGGGCAAAGTAATCAGATTGGGTAATCGTAGAACGGAATACATGCTCCTATTGTGATGGCATGTTGTGTCCGGTTTAGTGTAGCCATATCACACCAATAGCTAAACTAAAACGGGTCGGAATAGGTGCTTTGTTAAGCTTTATTGGTTTTGCTTATGCTAAACATAATAATATTATTATGTTATAATATAGCCTATCTAACCATAGGCATGCGTCATGCAAAAATCTATGCAAACATCCGTTCATGTACCGGTCGATCTCTTCACCATCATCAAGCAGGGACTCCACGGTCAATTGTGGGAATTATGGCAAATGGTCTCGCTGTTTTTTTACACTAGCGCTTGGCTGGGAGTGTTCATCGCGCTGGCTGATACCTTCGGTTTTTACTGATGGCAATGAAAAACCAACTTTAATATGTCAGGTAAATTGATCATTCCCTGATAAATGCAGAAGCAGAACAGATATGGCAGCACAAAAATTTAAGCCCGGTCAAAGCGGAAATCCAGCGGGTAGGCCGAAAGATAAAACCCACGCCACCTTGCTTAGAAAAGCTATCGCTGAGGATATGCCTGATATCATCAACACCCTGGTCAATCTTGCCAAGAGTGGTGATGTAACTGCAGCAAAAGTATTGCTCGATAGAGTATGTCCATCCTTGAAGCCTCAAGCCATGCCCATATCCTTACCAGTAAATGGTTCACTGACAGAGCAAGGTCATGAAATCATTAATGCCACCCTGGCAGGACAGATTCCACCGGACATAGGTAGTCAGCTGATTACGACTTTATCATATCAGGCGAAGCTCATTGAAATTGATGAACTAATCAAACGAGTTGAAGCTTTGGAGTCAAAAAATGAGCCTAAAAACTAGATTGGCAAAGCTTGAAGTTCATCAGCTAGAAAAGAATGAACAGCAGCCGTCACAGGAAAGTTGCGAAGCTACTAAGCAGTGGCTAAACGATATCATTCAACAGTTGAATGACAACAGGAGTAAGCCAGAAAAGAAATTAGATAGCACTTAAACGCTTAAAATAGGCTGGAAGGCTGGCAGTCAACTCCACCCGCTCGTAGCCTTATTACCGTACTCATCCCTAAAAAGCATGAAAGCGAGATTAAAGTCTATCAACGATAGGTAGGCTGAATCTTCCGACATGAGCCCTATACAGACATTGATTGTGCGGTCTGTAAACACATTAACTAAATAAAAAGGCTTTGCTTGGGAAAATAGTAATTACTCAGCAATTTTTAGATAAATATGAAAAAATTGCGGTAGTTCTGATTCACGTAATTCCAAAGCAAGAGAGAGCAGTCTGTGCAGTATTTGATATTCATACCTATAAATTTAAATCTCGGTATCAAGACTAATTCAAGCTGCATCATTTGAACAGAATGATGCATCCTCATGATAACAGTATCCCTGATTGGCTAAACTCAGTTTAAATGGAATTGATTAAGCATCAAAACACTATGGAAGGGTATTGCCCTGAAGTGAGCCAACAACAAATCCCAGCGTCTACGGAAAAATAACCAGACTGGACTTAGTATTTATTGGAAAGGTAGTAATGACTCAAAGAACCAACAATCTCGCGGCCTATATCTGGTCCCTAGCCGATTTATTACGCGGTGATTTTAAGCAAAGCCAGTACGGTCGTATCATCCTGCCGTTTACCCTATTGCGCCGCCTTGAATGTGTATTGGAAGAAAGCAAGGAGCAGGTGTTGGCCGAGCATGATAAAGTCCTGAAAATGGGCTTGCCGGAAGAGGTGCAGGAGAAATTGCTATTACGCGCCACCGGAGGTTTGTCATTTTTTAACATCTCAAAAATGGATCTTTCCAAACTGGGTGAGTCCGGTATCAAGAGCAACCTGGAATCCTATATTCAAGGTTTCTCTAAAGATGCTCGCGAGATTTTTGAGCACTTCAAGTTTGCCGAGTTTATCGGTCAGCTGAACGATGCCAACCTGCTCTACAAAATCGTGCAAAAGGTCAGGCAAACCGATTTAAGCCCCAAGGCAATCTCCAATTATGAGATGGGCTTGGTATTTGAAGAACTGATCCGTCGTTTTGCGGAAGGCTCGAATGAAACAGCCGGAGAACACTTTACCCCGCGTGATATTGTCCGTCTGACCACTTCACTGGTGTTTATGGAAGATGATGACGCCTTAACCAAGCCGGGCATTATCCGCACTATCTATGATCCCACCGCAGGCACGGGCGGCTTTCTTTCCTCGGGCATGGAATATGTACATGAGTTAAATCCGCAGGCAGTCATGCGCGCTTTTGGCCAGGAACTCAACCCTGAGAGTTATGCCATCTGTAAAGCCGACATGTTGATCAAAGGCCAGGATGTTAGCAATATCAAACTGGGCAATACCCTGTCGAATGATCAACTCTACACCAATAAATTCGATTACATGCTTTCCAATCCACCGTTTGGTGTTGACTGGAAAAAGATTGAGCAGGACATCAAAGACGAATACACACTTAAAGGTTTTGAGGGTCGCTTTGGGCCGGGCCTGCCCAGAGTATCGGACGGTTCGTTGTTATTCCTGTTGCACCTGATCAATAAGCTAAGAGATGCCTCGGAAGGAGGTGCCCGTATCGGCATTATCCTGAACGGCTCACCGCTGTTTACCGGTGGCGCTGGTTCCGGTGAGTCGGAAATCCGCCGTTATATTCTCGAAGCCGACCTGTTGGAAGCCATTGTCGCGCTGCCCACCGACATGTTCTACAACACCGGCATTTCTACTTATGTCTGGGTGCTATCCAACAAAAAAGATCCACAGCGCAAAGGCAAAGTGCAGCTGATCAATGGTGTCAACCTATGCGGCAAAATGCGCAAGTCTTTAGGCTCTAAACGCAATGTCATGGATGAAGAAGACATCGCCACCATTACCCGTGCTTTTGGGCATTTTGAAGCGGTTGATGCCCGTGAGCTGAATAAACCTGCTGAACAGAAAAGCAATCGCGGTCGCCAATCAGACAGCGCAAAAACCGAAGTGCCCAAAACCTTTGCCAGCAAAATTTTTAACACCTATGAATTCGGCTATCGGCGTATCACCATTGAGCGTCCTCTGCGCTTATCGTATCAGTTCAATGATGAACGCATTGCCGAGTGTCGCTTTGCCCCTGGCCCCTTAAATGCAGCCATGAAATGGGCGTATAACGAGTACGGCACAAGCTGGTCAGATGATGGAGGTTGCGAACTGTATGGTGATTTGACAGAGCATCAAGAGGCCATCCGCAACTACATCAAAACACATTTTGCCGAGCTCAAAGAAAAACAGATTAAAGACTTGCTGGATCGCAAAACCTGGCTAGACCAAAAACAAGTCCTGCTGAAAGTCAGACAATTGCAACAGGCTATTGGCACAGCGCAGCACGATGATATGAACGGTTTTGATGATGCCGTAAAAGCCGCCTGTAAAAAACAATCCATTACCTTAGATGCCAAAGAGAAAAAACAAATAACGGATGCGGTGAGCTGGAAAAACCCAGTTGCCGAAAAAGTCATCAAAAAAGTGCATAAGGGCAAAGCCAATCCGATCTATGGTCTGTTTGAAGTCAATGGCCAAGTGCTCGAATACCAGGCTGATGGTGACCTGCGCGATAATGAAAATGTTGTCCTTGATCCTTCCAGATCAGTTAATGAAGTTAATGAAGCCTACTTTGCCAAAGAAGTACAACCGCATGTGCCCGATGCCTGGATAGATGCTGGTAAAAAAGACGACAAGGATCAGGAGATCGGTATCGTCGGTTATGAAATATCGTTTAATCGGCACTTCTACCAGTATCAGCTGCCACGGGATTTAGCCGATATTGATGCGGATCTGGACGCGGTTTCAGCCGATATTATGAAGCTACTGCAAGAGGTGCATTCATAATGTCAGGGAAATATCAGACATATCCTGAATATAAGGAATCAAGGGTTGAGTGGTTGGGCAATATTCCGAATCATTGGAATGTTTTTGATGGTAAAAGAGTTTTTAAGAATCGCCGTGAGTTGGCTTTAGATCAGGATGAGCAACTTGCCGCCAGCCAGAAATATGGCGTGATACCTCAGTCACTGATGATGAAGCTGAATGACTCTAAGGTGATGCTTGCGTTAAACGGGACAAGCTCTTTCAGGCATGTTGAGAAAAATGATTTTGTAATAAGCTTAAGAAGTTTTGAGGGCGGGATTGAATATAGTAGCTACAAAGGATGTGTTTCACCTGCCTACACAGTATTAAATGCGATCAAAGACATTGCTTCTGCATTTTATCGATACTTGTTTAAGAGTAAGCCATTTATATCGGCCTTACAGTCAACAACAGATAGCTTAAGGGACGGCAAATCCATTACATATGAGCAATTTGGGGCTATACCTCTAGTGCTGCCTTCGGTTTTTGAACAAGAAGCTATCGCCAATTTCCTCGATCATGAAACCGCCAAAATCGATGTCCTGATCGAAAAACAACAGCAGCTGATCCAACTGCTCAAGGAAAAACGCCAAGTGGTCATTAGTCATGCGGTGACCAAGGGTTTACATCCTAATGTCCCCATGCGTGATTCAGGTGTTGAATGGTTGGGTGAAATACCAGAGCATTGGGGTGTTACATACTTAACTCACTTGGTAGATCAGAACAGAAGAATAATGTACGGAATTGTTTTACCAGGCCCTAATGTTGATGATGGCGTGGCAATTGTTAAAGGGGGGGACGTTAAACCTGGAAGGTTAAATCTGGATTCTTTGTGTAAAACAACGTATGAAATTGAGTCAAATTATGCAAGAAGTCGTCTTGCTGAAGGTGATTTGGTTTACTCTATTCGAGGAACAATAGGTGATGTTGAAATTGTCCCCAAGGAAATTGAAGGCGCTAATTTAACACAAGATGCAGCAAGAATTTCTCCCAAAAAAGGAGTTCACAATATTTGGTTGAAATATGTAATGGAATCTACGCCGGTATTTTCCCAGCTGGAGATTGGATCATTAGGCGCAGCGGTAAAAGGTATAAATATCCGTGATCTTAAAAAGGCAATTCTGCCGCAACCCCCAGAATCTGAGATGTTAGAAATAGCAGATTTTATTGAAAAAGTTTTGGTAAAAATGAATAAGCTTGCTGAAAACTGCGACAAGCAAATTCAATTATTGAATGAACGCCGCACTGCCTTAATCTCCGCTGCTGTTACCGGTAAAATTGATGTGCGCAATTGGAAGCCAAAAAGCAAATATGGGCAGTCTGATGTCTGAAATTGATCCAACAAAATTAGATATTTTTACACCAACACATTCAAGTCTTTATAACGCCTGTGTGGGGAATAATAGTCTTCATAATCTGCACACATATGCTGAGGGTTATTTACAAGCAGCAAAAATATTGCTCAGCCAAATTTTTGAAAAACAATTGTTATATGAGAGAGATACATTGGTTCATCCGATTCTTTACTCTGCCAGGCATGCAATCGAGCTGAGTATTAAGCATGTTCTTACCAAGCTAAATGAATGTGATATTAAAACAGATGAAAAGCAATTGCATGGCCATAGTTTAAAAGAGCTTTGGCATTTATTTGAGATACAAACACAGTTCGATCGTCGTTTGAAAATAATTGTTGAAAACGTAAAACCGATTGTTAAGCAGTTTGACGAAGCAGATCCAGATGCGCAGGATTTTCGTTACCCTAAAAATGTTGAAGGTGTGCAAACGTTAGAGGGCAAATTCATTGTTGATCTTATTACAGTGGGCAAGCTGGTCTATTATTTAGACGAGAAAATTCTAAAACTCTTTGAACTTATCAGAATTATCGTTGATGAGCGCAATCTCAATGCTTTTACTAAAGAGATGAATCGTGATGAACTGCGACAACTTTCAATTGAACTGCCATCGTATAAAACTTGGGCTAAAAGTGAAGACTTCGAAAAGGTTAAACAACTTTGGCGTAAAAACTTGGGTTTAAGTAATAACGCATTTTCAAGAGCAGTTAATTTCATTAAGAATCATAGAGAATTTGCAGGAAATATTGGCATAGAACATGACTTTATTTCTTTAAATGAAGAGTTATTACGTGAAGTAATGGCAACAGCCTATGATGTTAAAAAAGAACGTATAGCTGATAGAGAGATTGAAGGTTTTGCTCGAATGATAAAACCAGATCCTTCTTATAAATATTTAGCAGCGTTGACTGATAAGTTAAGTGCAGATGCTATTGCTGAACTAAGCGCAATTTTCTATATATCGCGTGATCATCGCTACAGTGAGGAATTTGATTTTGTGTATAACTATCATCAGCGTGACTTTAAGGGTTTGACTGGTGAACGATTGGAAAAAGCGAAAAAACAAAGCTTTTTTCATGTGTTTTCTAAATCAAACTTTATAAATGAAGTGGTGGGTGGGTTAGGAAAAATTGGTAAGCTCAGTCTAGCAAAAGAGCTTGAGAAATATATTATCAATGAAGAGCTTGAACTCCAGTCACTTGGGGTATCCATGGAATTTTGATGAGCAACAAAGCTAATGAATTTATATTTCAGAATGAAATAACTAGTCATTTAGCCGCTAATGGCTGGTTATTGGGCAAACCTGAAAACTACAACCGAGAATTGGCTTTGTATGCGGAAGACCTGTTAGGCTTTGTGCAAGAGACTCAGGATGCGCAGTGGCAGAAATTCTGCGCCTTATACCCTCATAACCCCGAGCAGAAGTTCTTGGAGCGTGTCGCCTCGCAGCTGAATAAAGCCGACCCCAATGCCGTCAATAAAGAGATGCGTACCTTTGGCACTCTGGGTGTGTTGCGGCATGAATTGCGTGATCGTGGTACTCGTTTCAGCCTGTGCCAGTTTAAGCCGGAACATGAATTAAATCCCGATACCTGGGCGCGCTATAAAAAGAACCGTCTCCGTGTCGTGCCGGAGCTAGTCTACAGCCCTTGGGCGACTGAAGAGCAGTTGGCACAAACCGACACTAAAGCCAAAGCCTGGCGTATTGACCTGGTGCTGTTTGTGAACGGTTTACCGGTGGCCACATTGGAATTGAAGTCGGAGTTCAAGCAGGCGGTACAGAATGCCATTAAGCAATACAAGACTACGCGCCTTCCTGTCGATCCCGTCACTAAAAACCCGGAGCCGTTACTGACGTTTAAACGCGGTGCCTTGGTACATTTTGCGGTCAGCCAGTACGAAGTCTACATGACAACGCGACTGGAAGGCGCAAAGACATTCTTTTTGCCGTTTAACAAGGGCACTAAAGATGGCGGTGCCGGTAATGATGTGCCGCAGGATGTTAACCAATACGCCACGGATTATTTATGGAACGAGGTGTTATTGCCCGACAATCTGCTCAATATTCTTGCCCGCTTTGTCCATTTAGAGATTGAAGAAAAAGAAGAGTGGGATGGACGTAAATATAAAAAAGAAGCGCTGATTTTTCCGCGTTATCATCAATGGGATGTCGTTAACAAACTGATCAATGCGGCACGAACGGAAGGTCCTGGGCATAAATACCTGATTCAGCACAGTGCCGGTTCCGGTAAATCCAATTCCATTGCCTGGACCGCGCATCAGTTATCGTCACTTTATGATCAGAAAGGCAATAAACAGTTTGATTCGGTGATTATCGTTACGGATAGAACAGTGCTGGATGCCCAGTTGCAGGATACGATCTATCAGTTTGAGCATGTGGATGGCGTAGTCGGGCGCATCAATAACAAGGAAGGCGAGGGTTCCAAATCAGAAAAGCTGGCAGCCGCATTGGAAAACACACAACCAATTATTATTGTCACGATTCAAACCTTTCCCTATGTCTTAAAAGCGATCGAGAACAGCATCAGCTTAAAACAACGGCATTACGCGATCATTGCCGATGAGGCGCATTCCTCACAAACCGGTTCTACGGCACGCCAATTAAAGGAAGTGTTGATGCTGGAGGCCAAGGAAGGGGATGAAGAGCTTTCCACCGAAGATATTCTGGATGCTACTGTTGCTGCACGGCCCGCTTCCAATAACCTGAGCTATTTCGCTTTCACCGCAACACCCAAAACCAAAACGCTGGAATTATTTGGCCGATTGCCGAACCCGAACGAAGCGCCATCTAAAACCAATAAACCGGAAGCCTTTCATGTCTACAGCATGCGTCAGGCAATAGAAGAAGGCTTTATTCTGGATGTGTTGAAAAATTACATCAACTATAAAGTGGCCTATAACCTGGCGTTAAAAATTCAGGCAGCCGACCAGGAAGTTGAAAGTAAAAAAGCCAGAGTCAAACTCAATCAATGGGTACGCCTGCATGATTACAACATTTCACAAAAAGTACAGGTGATTGTTGAACATTTTAAAAACCATGTGATGGGGTTGTTAGGCGGCCAGGCTAAGGCGATGGTCGTAACCAGTTCACGCAAAGAGGCGGTACGCTATAAATTGGCTTTCGATAAGTATATTGCTGATAAAGACTATAAAAAGATTCATGCCATGGTGGCATTTTCCAGTGAAGTCGAATTTAGCGATAAAGACCCTGATGCCGAAGATTTACTGGGCCAAAAATTTACCGAGCATAATATGAATCCGAATCTTAAAGGCCGTGATATGCGAAAAGCCTTTGATTCTGACGACTATCAGGTCATGATTGTTGCTAATAAGTTTCAGACCGGGTTTGATCAACCCAAGCTTTGCGCCATGTATGTGGATAAAAAACTGGGGGGCGTGGAATGCGTGCAGACCCTGTCGCGATTAAACCGTACCTATCCTGGCAAGGCGGAAATCGGCACTTTTGTACTGGATTTCTTTAATGAGCCTGAAGACATTCTCAAATCATTTCAGCCTTACTATCAAACGGCTGAATTAGCGGATGTTTCCGATCCTAATCTCATCTTTGACCTGTTCGATAAACTGCGTGCGGCAGGGATTTTTCACTGGCATGAGGTCGAGCAGTTCTGTGCGGCATTTTTACAGAAAAGTAAAAGCAATGCGGCGATTGCCAATATCTGCAAACCGGCAGTCGAACGCTGGCAACAACGCTATAAGTCAGCGGTTTCTGCGTACAAGCAAGCCAAGGACATGTTTGAGCGCACTAAAAAAACAGGGGATGCGGTATTAATTACCAATGCGGAGAACAGCTTTAAGTCATGTAAGCAGGAGAAGGATGCCTTGGAAATATTTAAGAAGGACTTGGGCACGTTTGTGCGCTTTTATGAGTTTATGTCGCAGATCGTGGATTATGATGACAAGGAGTTGGAAAAACTGAGCTTATATGCGCGGCATCTGCGTCCCCTGTTGCGTGAAACAGTGCCTGATGACGATGAAATTGATCTGGATAACGTACTGCTGAGCCATTACCGCCTGTCAAAAATTCACCAACAGGATTTAAAGCTGAAAGAAGATTCAGCTGAATATCTGCAACCGGGCGATGGCTTGGGTAGTGCGAAACCAAAAGATAAAAAGGAAGAATTTCTCTCGCAGATTATCAGCCGATTGAATGATCTGTTTATTACCGATCAGCTCACTGAAAAAGATCTGGTCAATTACGCCTATACCATCAGAGACAAGGTCCGTGAAAACGAACTGGTCATGAAGCAGATCGACAATAATACCCCTGAACAGGCCATGTTGGGTGACTTTCCAAAGGCTATTGACGACGCGATACTGGATAGCAGTGCGGCGCATCAGAACCAGATGATGCAGTTGTTATCCGATCCGGCCAAAGCGGCGAAATTTTCACAGATTGTGTTTGATTTGTTGACGAGGGGATGATGATCGTCCGTTATTTGTGTATGGTTTGGTAAAAAACTGATGCCGGGGCTGGTAAAGAATTTATGGATAGTAACGTGAGAAAAGGGAAGGTATAAGATCATGCTTGATCAGATTGATGCCGCCTTATCTATTTTGGAGCGTCTTAAGAATCTTTTTATGCCTGATAGACAATCCCATGAAATTGATTCAATCGCTAGCCGATTTGTCCGCCTATTCGAAAAACATGGTATTCATCGCAATCAAATTCCACGTTTTTTTGGGCATGGCTTAACGCTGGCTGATGTTGCAAGCAATGAAAAGCTTTTGCTCAAACTAACGCATGAAATGCTGCAATCTGTCAGTGAGCTTTTTGCGGTTCGATTGGAATGGCTGGAAGGTGTTGACGAAGAAATATATAAGACACACGACTTTTATAAACATCCGGAAGATTATGCCGAGTTTCTTGATCAACTTATTGCCGATGATAAGCATCGAGTAATGGCCAAGTTGGTGCTATCGGCTGATTCTTCAAAGCAAAATGATGCCTTGTTAGTTTTGGAAGAAGAAATTGATTATATCGGTAATGAACCAGTGGTTCGTTATCATTTATGTAGTGGCTGGGTTAACAAGTACTGGAAATCACGAGCAGACTTAACGGCATGTATTGCCATTACACTTAATCGGTCCGTTCATATTCATGGATGGAAAAAGCGACCAGCAATTGATGTTTTTTGTGCGGGAGAGGGATTCATTAAGGATCTTTATGATTTACCTTGGGCATCTGGACGTGGCTGGCTTTTTCGACGACGAGATCAGTCCTGGCACCCTGAAGATTGGGTATATGATCCTGCGGCATTTTTAAAAGGTGTTGATGCTGAAAGAGATAATTTTGGTATAACTAGTGCGCTTGATCGGTGGCTATATTATTTTGATAAAGGCTACATGGAAACGGGGTATTACCGAGAAAATGCCCATAAAAAATTCACCGCATTGCATGAAAAATATAAGTAGTTAATTTAGTATGCACAATCACTATTTAATTATTAGTCATCGATCAATTTAGGATAAAACTCAGCTTGGATACTTTTAAACAATCGAATCTTTGGAAGAAAAATTTAGCTAACCAAGGAGATAGTGATCCTTATACAGCAGCGCGTGAGCGTCTACGTCAAGCTTTTATTAAAGCCCGATCAGCGGTGGAGCCGCTTGTAGGTCTTATAGCCAAAGAGCTTCCAGATCTGACGATGCATGATATCACTCACTTAGATAGCCTATGGGATATAGCTGATGAATTGATTGGTGATGAATTCGATATAAACCCAGCTGAAACTTTTGTTCTCGGTATGGCGTTCCTGTTGCACGACGCTGCTTGCTCCACCTTTGCATTTCCCAATGGCATAGATGGTTTGCGTGCTACTTCAGAATGGAAGGATTTTGTTGCACAAAAAAGTTTTGATGAAGATGCAATGAAAAAGGGGGTATTAGAATATCAAATGACGCTCTTTGAGACTCTCAGGCTTTTGCATTCTCGACAAGCTGAGAAATTACTGATGCAATGCTGGCCAGGTCTAGATGGCGAATCGCGCAATTTGATGGAAGATATAGAGCTGCGGAATTACTATGGTCCCCATATAGGAAGAATCGCCGCTAGTCATGGTAAAGATGCGGCTGTTGCTGAACAAGAATGGGCTAATGCCGCACCTCTTACTCCACCTAGCTCACTAGGTCTGGATGCAAGTGCACAGTGGAAAGTTGATCGTCTAAAAATAGCGATGTTGCTTCGTTGTATTGATGCTGCACATATTGATAGTCGCCGTGCTCCTGATATGTTGACGAGCTTAATTCAGCCCACGGGCATATCAAGAGAGCACTGGCTTTTTCAAAATCATTTAGGGTCTTTAGCAATCAATGACCAAGACGAGCTTTACTGGTCCAGTCGAGCTTTTGAAGAGAAAGATTCAGATGCATGGTGGCGTTGTTACGACACCATGACAATGATTGACCGTGAAATTCGTACTGCTAATCGTATTTTAAAAAACAATGGCCGGAATGAGTTACTTGCAAAAGGAGTGGCAGGGGCACAAGATTTGTCAATATTTGTACAGAATGTGCCGGTGCAAGGCTGGCGTCCAGTTGATGTAAGTTTTCAAATAAGAAATGTTGGCAGTGTGATTGAGAGATTCGGTGGTGCAAAGCTTTATGGCGATGAACCTCATCTGGCTCTGAGAGAACTTATCCAGAATGCGGCTGATGCTATTCGTGCACGTCGCTTATACAGAAACAAGCCGGAACATGGACGCATCGATATTTTTCTGAAAGAAGAAGATGGAGCATGGTGGTTACATGTTCAAGATAATGGCATCGGTATGAGCCGTTATGTGCTGACTGATGTTTTACTCGATTTTGGCCGGTCTTTGTGGCGAGATGCTGCTTTGCGCGAACAATGGACAGGCTTAGCAGGGAAAGGTTTTGAAGCTGTTGGGCAATTCGGCATTGGTTTTTTCTCAGTATTTATGCTTGGTGATGAGATCAAGGTAACTACTTGGCGGGACGGTGATGCTGAATCTAATCAGGCTACACTATATTTGCGGCAGCGTACCAATGCTAGACCAATTTTATTAGGCTCATAATGGATTCCAGGGAGTTAGCTGATAATCAGCTCCAACAGAGAACTTAATAACGCTTTACCGCGTTTTCTGGCGTTATGGACAAACTCGAAAAAGCCTAAATAAATGGGCAGATGCGCTTGAGAAATCCCGCGATGCGGGCGTAACCAGGAACGCAGCAGCGACCAAAACCCTTCCATTGTGTTCACATGCACTTCATAAAACCCATCACCGTCCTCATCGCGCGCATATTCCCCGGCACCATGGCAAACGCTTTTTCGCGCGTATCCCCATGACTCCAGGCGGTCATAAATCGCATATTCATCGGTGTAAATGAGCGTACCCGGCGCTATGGTGCTTTGAATCACAGGCTGGATGGTCGTTTGCTGAACATTGTCCAGCATCTGAATGACCACTGGTCCGCCGCGTTGAATCATGCCCAATATCGGCGGCTTTTCCTTGGCCAGCGTACCGCGTCCACGCGCACCTTTTAAGCGGTTACGCCGACCTTTTCGGCCTTTTTTTTACGGCTTCCGGTTGGCCTTTATGCCCGGCTACCACATAAACTTCGTCGCATTCGACTTCGCCTTCCAGCACCACCACTGGTCTTTTGCTGACGATCCCTGACCGCAACTGCTGGGTCATTGGCTGAACGTCCGTTTCATTTAAATCCAGCTCACGGGCAATCTGCGCGTTCGATAAGTTCAAGCCCATAAAATACAAGCACAGCACCCAGATCTTCAAGGGTTGATGGTGACCCGCGAAAATCGTACCGGTTAAATCGTCGAATTTGCGCTGACAGGCCTTGCAGCTGTAACGCTGCCTTTCAGACTGGGTATCATCCTTGCCCTGCTTGATTATGGCTTCTGAGCCGCAATGGGGACAAGAGACTTTATCCGGCCAGCGCAGGACGCGAATCGTTTCAAAGCATTTGGCATTGTCTAATAGTTGAGGTAAGGTAATCATCCGTCCTATCTGGGGATACTGAACCTCAAATTCAAGCTTTCAGCAATGGTTGGGTATCTCCCTGGAATCCAATAAGAGCCTTTTATTAAACACTCCCACAGAGCTAAAACTGGACGAACCCGGCACTTGTGTATCAGTCCGATTAAGGAATGGCCGTGCTTCTCTCTTAGAAGAATTTCACACTGGGGGGATCAGATATATGTTGTCAAGTTCAAGTCCTGCTCAAGAAATGACACTGGCTCAAACTGTCGGTATATTAGCCCCAGCGCTTGATATAGATGTGTGGTGCCAAGATGGGGTGGGTCAGAAAACTAAAACAATCGAAGCCAATGACTGGGAAAAATTGTCCCCTATCAAATTGCTGCAACGTTTGGCTCCAGCATACCCAGAAACTGATTTACTGCAGTACACAGAAAGTTTTTATAATGTAAGCGAGAATAATGGAACTATTGTTGGACGCATCGGCATAGATTCGCCATCGATTAGCAGTTTCGGATATGAGCTCGGTGTACTTGCCCATAAAGGGATTTCAATGAGCAAGTTGGATAATATGTGCGGTATATTGCTTTCTAGCAATAATGTAGACTTAGCTCGCAGCCTTGCTAAACCAATTTGTTCAGCAGAAGCTTTAACTACTTGGGCGCAAACTGTTCATGAGAATATAAAACATTCTTCCCCATGGATGACTAGTAAACTGCTTAGTCTGGGAGTATCCGCAGAACATTTACCTATAATAATGTTAGCTAGTAAGTATATTACTGCAGAAGAATTTAAGGCGTACTTGCGGCGAGATGGAACTGAAGAGATTGTGCTGGTATGGTCGGAGAATCTTAAATGCCCTGCCTCAATATCTAAAGCAGACTTTGATAGTCAATTTAAATTATCTGATGATGCGTTCGTGCTTGGCTCTTTTACTGAACGCCAAGATTTTGGCTGGGGTGAGTGGGTTAGCTCCCAGTTGCCAGAAACACCCGAGTCCCCAAGAAATATTATATCCGCTATAAATCAATGTTTTCAGCAAACATGGTCCAATGTTAAATGGACGAAGGAAATGAGAAATGTGGGCAAGGTAGTCGATGAAGATATTAATGTAGAGTGCTCTGTTGCTAGGAAAGCATAATAATATTGATCATACGCTAAGATGTTTACGAGTTGGATTTGCGATTTATGATCATAAATATAGTATCGGCAGGAACGAATTCATTCAATTAATGATAGATTGGTTGCAGCTCATCTTTGATACCATCATCCAAATCAATCCTTTTACCTGAGTAACTGTCGCAATAGTCGCAACTGTCAGTGTCGCAAATATATCGGAAAGCAAACTGGCACGACTACACTATCGTTTTCATCATGCTAACAATGGCCGTGGTGGCCTAGGTATATATGGGTCAGGTTGGGTAATCGCAGTCGACCCAAAATTGGTCTTTTATCTCAATTGTTTGAATGACTGGTTTATTAGCGGATAACAGACAATCGATAAGATAAGAAAAAACCCTATATCATCCGATACGAGAAGATACACTATTAGCGTTTTGATGGCATGCGCTGAATTTATTGCCCAGAATGAGGTAATCATGGATGATATACAGAAAATTATTTAATCATTTGTTATGTGCAAAAGAGGTAAGCGCCTAGCAGAAAGTTAGTTGGTATTGAGAGCCGAAACCAACTGTAATTTCATCAATGGCCTGTTCAAGTTCAGCTGGCGTAAATGATTTGAAAGGCAACCACTCGTATTTCATTTTGTACCATAACATTTCAATGCGATTTAACTCTGGACTGTAAGGCGGCAGGAAGTAAAACTGCATACCTTTGTTTTTCAGTAGCTCCCAATAGGGGGCGAGCTTTTTAGTAGTATGAATCGAGGCATTATCCAGGATCACCACTAATGGCTTATTGATGCGCTCAACCAATGCCATCAAAAAACCAAAGAACCACAAACCGTTCACGCTTTTCCATAATTTTGCCAACATCAATTCTCCCGAAGACAAGAGAGCGCCAATCACATTTAATCGCTGCGCCCGTTTTGCCGTGACAGCATGGGTTTCGCCGCGTTTCGTCCAGGCTGAACGATTCGGCGGTTGTGGCGCAAACCCTGCCTCGTCCACGTAAGCCAATTCGATTTCACCCGCCTGCGCTTGCTGAATCAATCGGTCGATGTCCTGACGGGATTGTTCGAAGCGTTCGGGGTCGCGCTTTTTTTTAAACTGTAGCGTGTTCGTTTCCACACATAGCCCAAGCGCTTGAGCTCAGTTCGCAAGGTAGTCGGTCCAATTTGGACTTGATATTGTTCAGCCAAGCGTGTTAATAATTCCCGGGATGATAACGCTTCGGCTTCAACCCATTGACCTAATTGCTGACGGTGTTCATCCGTCAGTTTACGCGGTGCACCACTCCGTGGCTGATCCGGCAAACTGGCTAAACCGAACTTCAACCAGTTGCGTCGCCGAATTCGGACCGCTTCAAGGCACAGGCCTTGTTGTTCGGCAACCTCTTTTACGGTTTTCCCCGAAGCCAGTAATAATATGGTTTCGGCTCGCTCTCGTTCATGCCAATTAGCGCCTTTTTTGATGATCAGCCGCAGATCATCACCCTCAATTTCCATTAACTCTATCCGTGCAACCCGTGCCACGTTTTGTTCTTTCATCGCATCCAAATGCTCAATAGCATAACGCAAATGGATTTATTGCGAAGCGCTTAAAGGCCCGTGGATGCTTGGAAGATTGGGATAGTTGTTTACCTGATCACATTGATTGCGACCTTCCTTCCAGTTGCAAAGGCCATTGCCCGAAAGGTCGAGTTGAAGCCTGGCGGTGAAGGATTTCAAGAAAGCTCTCACTTCGATGAAAAGCACAAGAAGCTGCTTTTGCAGCACTATTCGAGAATTCAAGGGACGTTGGGATATTGGAAGAACCTAGCAGAGCTATACAAATCCTTGCATTACTACCTTCTGCTATGGACCATCCCTTCGGCGGTAGTGATCCCGGTTCTCACCCCGTTCATTGTAGATAGTAACTTTTCGAAGGAAGCCGTTACCATTCTTTCGGCCATAACGGCAGTTCTGTTGGCATTTCATCAGGGTCTCAAGGTCGAAGATAATCTAAAGGCTTTTCGGCACGGTGAATCCGAATTCTATGATTTGATGAGGCGCCTTCTTGATCGACCGAACTCTTTGGGAAAAACGCAATCTGAACAGATAGATGCCTATTTTGAAGAAGTTGCCCGAATAAGGCGTTTTGTAAGGAATGCAGAGACAGATAATTTAGGAACGCTTGATGATGCCCGGACGGAACTTGAAAAGCGGAGAGCGGAAGGCGGTGGCACATAATCGGGTAACTGGGGCTATTTAGCCCCAGTTACCACACTACCTGACATGCAAGTCTGCACCGGGCGATTCATCAGTTATAATGAAACTTGATCCACTGTTCTCTGACCGAGATGAGACCCTGATCCTTAAGCCATTGATCGCTGAGTCCGCGTTGCACTGCATAGGTTTTCGCCAACCGATAGTACCCTTTGGAACTGAGCCCCAAGAGAATGGCCTGTCGTTTGCCGACACCCAGCTTGATCAGGTCGCGTATTCGAGTTCGCGGCTCATGCCTAGCGTTATGAGGGACCGCTTTCCGAGATTCACCGACCATTCTACGCCATTTATAATCGACCGGTTGTTGCCGGATTCGTCAGTCAGTCCACAGGCTAAAATCTACCCAGAAGAGTCGTCTGGCTTTCTGTGTCATGAAGGTCTGCTATCTGAGGCGGAGGTGCCAATCGTTAACTTGCCGTAGTTTTCAGCTTGCGACCACTCACAAATGCGCACATCTGAGGGATGAGATTCCCATGGGTTTTAAATGGTGAGTGTCGCATAAAAGGCCTTATAGTCATATTCCCATCGCTTTGGTCAAGATGTCCCACACGATCTCGAACGGACGCGTCAGTTGTCTCAATGGCCCTTTAGATTCCTTCCCTGGGCTAACTTCATGAAGATAAAAACCTGGCCCAGAAGAAAATCGGTCATTCAATAACGCCATCTTCCCGCTGTAATACGAGTAAAAGGTTTCACAACGACTAACCGAATAGGCCAAATTAGCACTAAACCCCAAGGTTGCTGCTTGATTTAGAGTGGTTCCAGTGTTAATCACCATGCAAAACTTACCAGATAACTAATAGCAATCAACATTGAAAATTTTCCAGATGCCAAAGTATTGCTTATGAAATCAAAATATTATGCCATATTAAGCTGAGAAAAGCAGCGTTGATAGCTGGAAAAGATTGAGCGTTGATTTACAAACGTCAGAAATATTTTCATATTTTTCAATAGTTCTGAATAAAGACTGGTGGGCAAGAAAAACTCAAAAATAAAACAATAGTCATTTTTAGTTGTCACTTTAACTGATTTAGTTCTTCCAGAATTAATTATGAACATTCAACACTGGTTTAAAAAAAAAGTTGCTAATTGGGGATCAGATATAAATCGACTATGGAAGTTACTAAGCAGATTTGGATTTGCACAAACAATTGTCGTATTGGCTGCTCTTGTTACTTTGATTAGCTTCTTTGTTCCTGCTAGTTCCATTCATACATTCTTCTCGAACATTACTCGCCCATTGATCCAAAATCCTCTGCCCCACGCAGACCCCAACCGATTTAGTATTGCAGTAGCGCATCTTGAAAACGACACCTTAGATCAGCAGAGTGAAAAACTGCTCATTGAAGCTCTAAGAGATTTTGAAGGTGTTCAGGTTCTGAGAGTAGATCGCACAATAAAGATTTCGAAAGGCAATATTCCTGAAGATGCTGAGAGAGCAGCTGAAGATGAAGCGAAGGAATATTTACGTAAAACTGGCGCTGATGTTTTGATTTGGGGCACAGTTCTGGTGGAAGGAGACAAGGTTAGCCCCAAACTTTGGTGGACAATTTCTTCAGATATTGCTCTGAGCAAGCGTCGGGACATATATATGCCGACAAATTTTCGTCTGCCCCAATTATTTTGGACTGATTTAGTTAAGGTCATTCAAATGTTGGTTGAGAGGCAAGTTGAAATTGTTTCAGAACGTGAAGGTGTCCTGCAAGCCGATAAACTTAAGTTATATATTGATAAAGTGAGCAAGATTCTGGAGGTAAGTGATGAAAAACTTGACTGGAGAGAAGAAGATCGTGCCCGCACTTCAATGATTCTTGCAGCTTCATTATTTACTTTGGGCGAAGAAACAAGAAAAAACAGACCGATAGCGCGAGCGATTACTGCCTGCCGAGAAGCCCTGCGCTTTTATACACTCGATAAAACGCCATATGAATGGGGAGCGACGAACTCCATTTTAGGGGGGGCATTCATGATCATGGGGGATCGAGAAATCGGTACGGAGCGGAGAAAGGAGGCAATCGCTGCTTTTAAAGAAGCTATTAAGGGATTTCCAAGAGACAAAAGCCCATTTGAATGGGCGTTAGTGCAATTTTTAATGAGTTCCGACATCTTAAAAATTGGTGAGCAGGAATTAAACAGTGAGAAAATGGAACAGGCGGAAATTGCTGCTAGAGATGGACTGAAAGAACTTTCCAGGGAGAAAACGCCACTGCGTTGGGCTAATGCTCAGAGTATTTTAGCCCTAATATTACGTACTTTAGGTATGCAAGAGACTGGCATTGTGCATCTAAAAGAAGCGGAATCCCTTTACCGAGAAGTACTTCAGGAATTTACTCGAGAGAGAGTGCCGCTGGAATGGGCGCGTGCACAAAGTGATCTAGCTGTAACTCTACAATTGCAAGGCGAGCGTACAGGAAGTGAGAAGCTTCTGGAGGAGGCTAAAGTGGCCTACCAGGAGAGTTTAAAGGTATTCTCGCGGGAAAAGACACCGGAAGAATGGGCAAATGTGCAGATTAATTTGGCTTCCACTCTAAAACTTTTGTGTATCAAGGGCGCAAGGATGCAGATGGAAGAGGTAAAGGTCACCTATCGAGAGTCGATCAAGAAGGTGGAAGAAGCCTACAGAGAGTTGCTAAAAGTATACGATCGAACGGAGACTCCTAGGCTCTGGGCACAGGTGCAAATTGATTTGGGCGATGCTCTGGAAGAGGAGCTTTTTTGGGTATCAGATGATAATACACTTCTAAGAGTGTTTAAAGAAGCGAGCGCGGCTTATTACGAGGCACTCGGCCTATTCACGCAGGATAAAGCGCCATCAGAATGGGCAAAAATACAATCCAGATTAGGGGACTTAATGTCCCATATGGGGGATCATATAGGGTCCTATATGGGGTCCAATATAGTGCGTACATATTTTCCTCCCTATAGTATTGAATCGGCTAATTTCTTTGAAGGAGCAGCATCTGCTTATCGTGAGGCGTTGAAAGTATACAAACCCGAAAATGCATTTTTCGACTGGGCAGATGCACAATTATCTCTGGGCTCCTCACTCTTATCTTTAGGCAAGACTGAAGAGGCGGTGTCTGTTTATCGTGAAGCGCTAAAGGCGAATTTCCGGGAAAAACATCCATTGGAATGGGCAAGAATGCAATCCAATTTAGGTAACGCCTTGGTAACGTTAACGTTAGACACCCGAAGGCAAAACAGTACTTCTTACTTAAAAGAAGCAGTAACGGCTTATCATGAAGCGCTTAAGGCATACCGCTTATCCAGCAATATTTCTAACTCTTCTAATCTGTGGAATCAATCATTTCTAGAGGAGTCACTAGGCGACGTGCTGATGACTTTGAGTGATAGAGAAGCGGATTCGTCATGGCTTGAACAAGGAATAAAAGCTTATCGAAGATCTTTATTCATCGAGGAGCAAATCAGAGCCGAGGGAGATGGAAAAAGATTAACAAGAGAGCCCTTTCAAATGGTTATTCTTTATAAAAAGCTCGGTAATGCGTACTCGCGCAGGGGCATGCGTGAAAATGATATGGGGTTCTTGTTGCAAGCTGTAGTTACTTATCGGGAAGCTCTTAAAAATGTCATTGAAAGAGGCTCACAATTCGATCGGGAAGAGGTACAAGGGAATCTGGCCAATGTACTGAGTGAACTAGGTTTGCGAGAGAATAATATTAGGCGTTTTAGCGAAGCTTTATTACTTTATGTGGAAGTATATTGGGGTAAGGGCTTATTTGGTTTGCCAACGATATATAGCCAATATCCAGGAAGCTATGCACTGCTTCCATCTAGGGACAGAAAGAAGATGATAGCTTACATGCAACAAACTGCTGTTACTTATCGTGAGGCATTAAGAAAAACAAACCGAGAAAAAAAACTGAATGATTGGGCGAGATTGAAGGAGCAATTAGGTGATACGTTATTCATAATTTGCTGGTGGGATATATCTGGGCGTAGCTGTACAGCGCATCTCAAAGAAGTTATAGACGTTTATCTGACGGCATTAAAGCCCAATCCTGATTCTCCATTTATATATTTTAAGCTTTGCTCGGCAATCAACGTGCGGATCAAGTCTATGGACGAAGAAGAACGCGCTTCCTATCTTGAGGAACTGAAAGGGCTTCAAAAACCTAAAGGTGAGCAAGCACCGTTTGTACATGTGATAGTAAAGGAGACATTGGGAAACTTGCTGAGTAGAAATGGGGTACGGCATAACATAAAGGAACTAAAGGAAGCGGTAGCGGCTTATCGGGAAGCTCTCCAGGAGTACAAATTGTTGGGTCTTCAGCAGCAAATTCAAAATGTGCGGATCAGTCTTCTACATACGCTTATTAGTTTGGGTGAGCGAGAAACTGATGCTGACCAGTTGGAGGAGACCCTGATCCTCTACCGTGAGGAATTCAAAGAACTTAAAGGAAGAGAGGCACCATATCAATGGGAAGGTTTGGGTGATCTACTGAAGAAATTAGGCGAAAGGAGAGCTGGGACAGCACGCTTGGAAGAGGCAGAAGAAGCTTATCAACATGCATTGAGTGGTCTCAAGTCGAGTTATCCCACGGGATATGGTACTAATTACATAGCTAAGGATGGCGACTCTTATAATGAACAGATTAAAAATAAAGAACAGATTAAAAAAATAGAGGATAAGCAAGCGGTTGTGCGGGAATTGCTAGCAAAACGAAAGAAGTAATAGTATTCCAGTTATCTTTTTAGTTGAGGGCGATTTTGGAAACCATTAGATGTGTGATTCATAGACATTAGATCAAACCCAGAGTTATACAAACTGCGTATTCTGATTAATTTGAACACCGATTCTGGACAATTTGAACAGTTAAAATCCTAACGCATCCGTGGCAGTAAATTTTTATCCCAAGTGTTCAGCTTGGGTCAAGGAATTCAATTTTTTACGCATCGATTCACCTTTCAAATTGATCCGGTGCGCGTTGTGCATGAGCCGGTCTAAAATGGCATCGGCCAAGGTATTGTCGCCGATCGACTGATACCATTGATCGGTGGGCAATTGACTGAGGATGGCGGTGGCGGATTGGTCATGCCGGTCATCCATGATTTCCATCAGGTCATTGCGGGTGGCAGCTTTTAACGGCTCCAGCCCCCAGTCGTCGATGATCAGCAAATCGAAGCTGGCCAGGTTCTTCAGCAGCTTGCCATAACTGCCGTCGGCTTTGGCCTGGGTCAGCGCCAGGATGAGGCGGGAGAGCCGGACATAGCGCACGCTGTACTCTTTCAAGCAGGCCTGATGCCCCAGCGCACAGGCGAGATAGGTCTTGCCGCTGCCGCAGGGGCCGGTCAGCAACAGGTTCTGCGCTTTGCGGATCCAGTCGCACTGCAGCAATGCCGCCATTTGGCTTTGCTGCAACCCCCGGGGATGCTGGTAATCAATGCCTTGGGCATGGGCTTTGAGTTTAAACTGGGCCGTCCGGATCAGTCGTTCCTGTTTGCGTTGCTGGCGTTCCTGGTTTTCCTGGTCGACCAGCAGTTGCAGGCGTTCGGCAAAAGACAGGCCTTCATAGGGGCCAGGTTGCTCCTGTTGCGTTTGCAGGGCTGAGGCCATGCCGGTCAGTTTCAGTTGCCGCAGTTGGCTGAGGGTTTGTGCAATCATTTTTGGGTAATCCTTGGGTTAATCGTTTATGGGGCAAACGGACTTCAGTGAAAACTGTCAGGTCCGCGAATATTTTCATGATCCTGGGGAAGTAAAGAGGTTTGCACAAACATGGGATCCGGTAACTGATCACGGTGACTGAGCAGAATGGCTTTGATGTTTTTCAATCGATACAGGCCCTCCCGATTGGCGAGGGCGCAGGCCCGGTTCAAACGTTCGGGCGGATAGCTACGCTGCAGATTCAGCAAACCCAAACAGACGCGGTAGGCCTGTTCCGGATGCTGTTGACGGTTTAACTGAGCGTTCACCCAGACAAGCGCTCGCCGGCATGAATCTCCACCGGCTCGCCGACGCAGTGATGCGGGACTGAATACCAGTGCTGCTCGTACGGGACATGGTAATCGATAGCGACCCGGACCGTCTTGATCGCAATATAGCGATAGGCATGTTTCGGCAACGGTGCCAGCGCCGGTTGATCCAGTTGCTCGAACCATTGCCGGCGACTGCCCGGCCACTGCTTGAACGGCTTATCGTTCAGTTCGGCCAGCCGGGCTCGGATGCACTGATTCAGTTCGGCCAGCGAGAAAAATGTCTGATGGCGCAGCCGGGCCAGGATCCAGCGCTCGACCAGTTGCACGCCGACTTCGGCCTTGGCTTTGTCTTTGGGCTTATAAGGCCGGGCCGGCAGCACGGCCACTCCGTAATGGGCGGCCAGCTGCTGATAGGCCGGATTGAGCTCCGGCTCATAGCGGCAAGCCTTGCTGACCCCGCTTTTCAGATTATCGGGCACCAACAGTGCCGGACAGCCGCCGAAAAACTCGAAGGCCCGCACATGGCTGCCCAGCCAGTCCGGCAGACTCTGGCTCCAGGTGGCTTCGGCATAGGTGTAACTGGAAGCGCCCAGCACCGCGACAAAGATACTGGCCGGGCGGATCTCGCCGCCAGCGCAGATGATGGGCACGGTCGGGCCGGCATAATCGATGAACAGCTTGTCGCCGGCCCGATGCGTTTGCCGCATGGAGCGCTGCTGCCGCTTCAACCAGTCGGCATAGCGGGCGCAGAACTGCGAGTAGCTGTAACAGCGGTTCGGATACTGTCGGGTATATTCTTCCCACAGCAACTGCTTGGTCACGCCTTTTTTCTTCAGTTCCTGATGAATCTCCGACCACACCGGCTGCTGAAATTTTCTGGCAGGCCGGGCATCGGATCCTGGATATAACCTCAACGCCAGGGCCTGGTCGTCCAGATCATCCGGCAGCGGCCAGCAGAGCTGGTGCTGTTCGGCCAGCTTGAGGATGTTCTGGATACTGCCGATACTGATCTTGGTGCCGGCGCTGATTTGCCGGATGCTCAATTCGGCACTGAGGCGCAGTCGTAAAACTTCTCTGATTTTTCGCATTGCAATTCGTTGGGCTGACATATCCTTTCCAAAAATCGGAACAGGATACTAAGGTTGAACAAAACAATGCGTTAGAAATGATTCTGGCAATCTGAACAGTGATTCCGGCATCTTGAACACTGATTCCGGAAAATCTCCAAAAAGTGTTCAGCTTGAAATCAGAATCAGTGTTCAACTTCGATCAGAATCAGTGTTCAGATTGAATCAGAATAGGTGTTCAGGTTGGGCCAGAATATGCACAAACCACAAACTCTAAAGAGAGAATCGGCTTAGGCTGGTTTTTTATGCCAGTAAAACTACAGTAAAAACTACAGTAGTTTATTTTTCCTCATACTACTTTTAACAACTTTACACGCTTTTAAATGTGATCTATCCTATTGATTAAAGGATGTTATAAGTAGTATGCAGTTTTCTAATAGACTTTAGCCTCGAACTTTTAATGCGATGGTCGTGCGTTCGAATCGCACACGGCCCACCAACAAACCCATATTCGTTCAAGGACTTCGTTACCTAGTCGATTAAAACCTACAAACGCAGCAAAGGTTATATTCTTTATTGATAAGCTTTATGCTGCGGCAATGACTGCAACGCACCAAGCGCAGATCGCCGGAATCATGCCATCCTGAGATAAACCAGGCATCCGAGAAATCGATCAGTGGCTCGTCGTGCCAGACGGCTTTGATGTAAGCGGTATACCGTTTATAGGCATTCATCAACTTCTTACACAGGTTCGATTCGGGCTCCAGACTGTAAAAGAACGTGAACAGCGTAGCTTCCTTATGGCGTGAGAACTTCTTGAAGAAAAACTGGGGCGTCGTTTTCATCGCCCCACAAGACGGCGATTTCTGGTGCATTCGCACATATTCCCGGCGCAAAAGGGCCGGCGGCAAGCCCGTAGCCTTCGACACAATGGAGATGCGCGCCTTGTAAGCCAGCATCTCCAAGGCCAAATGGTACTGATCAAGCGTAGGCTGGCTCATACGTGTCCTCCAGTCCACCCACGACATGCAGAAAAACATCCATTTCATGCGCTTCAAGCGCAGCCAGTTTCGCAGCAAACTCAGGCGTAAACCGGGGCTCGAAGCAAATAACGCCTGAGCCGGCCACCCGTCGGATTTGCTCCATGTCCATGTTGGCGAAAAAATCGATCATGCTGTGGTTGATGCCGAAAATGATTTTCGCCGTGGCCGGATCGTTTCTCGACAACTCCCGCGCCTTGATCAGCAGTTCGCAGGTTAGATCCGAAATCTCGCCAAACGGCCGGACGTCCTGGGCCAAAAGCTTGTCGATATGATCAGTAGTTTGATTACACGCTGTCCGATAGGCGTTTATATGTTCCTCCCGCAGATTGGCAAATTTCAGCCGGGCGCTCAGCGTTTGAGAGCCAAATTCAAGGACTAGCGGAAAGATAAAATCCTGAAAAAAAACAGGCGACAAGTGCGAGACATCGGCAAAATCGATCTCGCACGGCTCTTTTGACAGGTACAGCTCTGTCGATACCAGTTTGGCGAGCCGTGAGCCGTGGGCATTTTTTGTGTTTCGCTTGAAAAACTCCTTCAAAGAAATCATGAGCAATCCTTTTCTTAAACGGCTTCGAGATATAAAGACTTTTTGATCCTGTTGTGACCGCCGCATACCCCAAAATTCACCTTGCGCCATTTCTGGCGCCCGAGCGAATCGATAGTGGCATCGCAGATCGGACAGAACTTGTAGCCTTCCGGGTATTCCTTGATGGTGGCGTAAGTGTAATTACATCGGCCGCAGCTCATTCGACTAACGTCTGACAGGCTGATTTGCCGCTCAATGAACCAGGCACGGTTGATATTAAGCAGCACCGGTTGGCGCCTGAAGGCGAACGTTTCCTCATAGCGTTCATACGCTTCAAGAAAAATTTCCCCTCGCCAGGCATCTGTCTCGGCACGAACCAACGTCTCATGAATGTTGCAATAGACGGAGGCGTGCAGACAATTTTCCGGCGATTTCATGACCCATTCCGGATCGTAGGGCAGTAAGCCGGAACTTGGGCCCTTACCGTGTATTTCCTTATACAGCTGCACCGCTGACGCTTTGGAGATTCGGCAAACAGCTCGCACGATCGTCGGACGCCCCTCCTTTTTTATAATGCCGGTAGCCAGATTCAGCTTTCGTTTCATCCCCAGGATATCAGTCTCCTTGGGCGTTAAACGCAGATGCGTAACGTCTAAAGTATTTTCGCGTGCCAGTATAGCGTTCATTCAGCATGGCCCCCGTTAGCTGAGAATGGGAGGCCAGCGTCTTCCGAGGTCCGCTCGGAAGACGGTGCTTCCGGAATGGGCAATAACGCAGCGACAACATTGGCCGGTATATGATGGGCCGGCGTTTCTGGTAACGGTGATATGGCCAGAGTGGACCGGCCGCAGGCAGCCAGGTCTTGGATCTGATCAAGAGACATATCCGATATTCTTTCCGCATCAGACTTATCCATTCGGAATCGCCAGATGGCTTCAAGAATATTACGTTTAGCACACTCACGAACCAACATCAAAAATTGAAAATTGATGGTGGTTAGATCTCGGTTTATTGCGTTCATAGTTTTGCTCCCTTACTAAAACGAAAGTTACTTCAAGGTTCCATTACAAGCGAATAACAAAGCTGCCGGCTGACTCAAATGGCTTGATTTCGGCGTGGCGGTTTTAGTGGTATATGAGTCTCTATTACCCAATAACTTATTAGAACCTTAAAAAGTGCTTAAATTCTGAATGAAAACACGGCAAAACTAAAGGCCAAAAGATTGCAAAAAACGCAACGATCCGGCGGAAGCTTTGGGAAATACAGCTTTCAGAGTTTTCATCCAATCTATGATAACCACAAAAAAAATAACGCAAGGGGCAAATCGAAAAAAATGCTTGGTACTTAAATTTTTGATCACTGTGGATTTTTTAGATCAGGCCCAAAAATCCGGATTTTTCCTCCCTATTTAACTTCCCAAAATCAAAACAGTCGTTTTTTGCGCGTCTTTCGACCCGATGCAAAATTTTTTTTTCCCGTAAGATCTTCTGCTGTTGAGTTAAAGAATTTTATCGAGGAGGAAAATTGGACCAGTTCGGATCATCTATCGAAACACGGCATTTTGTTTGCCATTGTCAGTGTCATCTTTGCCATCCTGGGTTTGCGCAGCCTGTATTTCGTGCTGGAGGCGCTGACCCGCTATCTGGTTTTTCCAATAAAGACAAGGCAAGTTCACCCGATCTGCCGAATAGTTAAACAAGTTACCCCTTCCACAACTTCTATTTACTTAAGGAGCGAAAGCATATGAATACGCCAGTCATCAGCCTTGAAAAAGGCGAAAACATCAACCTGACCAAAGAGGAACCCAGCTTAAAAAACATCCTTATCGGATGCGGCTGGGATATCAGGGCGTCCGACCAGGAAACCTTTGATCTGGACGTGTCGTTAATCATGGTCGGCGCTGATGGCAAAGCCAGCAGCGAGCGGGATTTGATCTTTTACAACCCCGCCCACCAGGTTTCGGTTTGCGGCTCAGTCCGTCATACCGGCGATAACCGAACCGGGGAAGGGGAGGGCGACGATGAGTCCATTCTTATCCAGCTGGATCAGGTGCCAGCCGATAAGCACCGGCTCGTGGTGTGCGTATCGATCTACAAGGCGCTCGAGAAAAAACAAAACTTCGGCCAGGTCCTGAACGCTTACATGCGCGTACTGAATGCTGACACGGACCAGGAAATCAGGCGCTACGACCTGACCGAAGACTACTCAAAGTACACCGCAGTCCTTACCGGGGAAATCTACCGTTACAACGGCGACTGGAAATTTAAAGCCATCGGCACCGGTTTAACGGGCGGACTGCTGGAATTCGTTCGCATGCACGGACTATCGGCAGGCTAGCTCATGAATCCACTATCTCCCGTCAAACTGGTCATGTTGTTATTGTCTTGCGGCTTCTGCGGCGCATTAGGCGGCTATTATGCCGCCGCCTTTTCGCCCGTCCCGGCCCAGATCGCCGTTGTCGATGTGCAGACACTGGTTAAAAAAGCCGTGGAAAACAACCAGGCGCAAACCGAAGACGATGCCAAAGCGCTCATGACCAAAATCAAGTCAGCGACCCAACCCCTAATCGAGCAGGGCATTGTTATTTTCGACGCCCAATCCGTTCTGCATGCCCCAGAGGAAGCCTATGTCAACATTGAATAAACCGCAGCCGATAAAACAGCCTTTAACCGTTGATCTCTTTATCGAACGCAGCAAATTTTTTGGCCCGATCTTGCTGAACCATTTCAAGAGTCATGCCATTACCTGGGCCTTGTTGGCTGCGCTGTATGGCGTGATTCACGCCAACTACCGGCTGGCCATCAACCAGACTCCCAGCCTGCCTTACAGATTGTTTCTGATTTCGCTGGATGAAAAAGTGGAAACAGGCGGATTGATAGCATTCCGCTGGCACAACGGCGCTCCTTATCCGGACGGCTACATCTTCACCAAGCGGCTGCTGGCCGGCCCCGGTGACATCGTGACCCGAAAAGGCCGGGATTTCACAGTGGTTGACCGCACGCTGATCGGCAAGGAGGTCGGCCTTAGCCTCAGAAAGCTGTTCCCGAACGATGAGCTTCACGAAGGCAAAAACACCCTCCAGCTGGGCAAATACTTCGTCGCCGGCGATCACGAATACAGCCTCGATTCCCGTTACAACCTACTCGGATTAGTGGATAAAAAAGATGTCATTGGCCGCGCCTACCCGATTTTCTAGTTATCTTTTAGCGGCCATGGTGCTGCTGTCGTCCTCAATCGCCGGGGCGGGCGAGGACGATTTTTTTCTCAAACAGCTTATGAAAGAACAACAACCCAACATGAACCGCAGGATTCCCGACTGGCTGAAAACCCAGCCGGCCCAGTTAAGCCCTGTTTTCGAAAAACTGTTGAAAGACGGCAATCAGATTGCAGGCGGAAATGCACAAGTCCCGGGCGGAGATCCCAATAAACCGCAACCCGTCACTGTGCAAGGAAAATGGATTTTTGTGTCCTTTTCAATGCCAGCGCATGAAATCAGAGCCGCCGCTGAAGAAGCGGCCACCTCGAAATCCGTACTGGTATTCCGGGGCGTGGAACCAGGAACCCATACCGGATCGATCACAAAGAAACTGATCCCGATCGTCAAAGACCTGAAGCCGGTGCCGGGCACCGTGATCGATCCCACGCTTTTCACAAGATTCAACGTGAATGTCGTGCCTACCATGATCGAGACGGATGCCGAGGGAAAGACCCGGATAGCGCGAGGCCTGCCCGGCTTTGAGTGGCTCAGCAAGCAGGAGCCCGGCGATCATGGCCAGCGAGGCCCCACCTTTGGGATCCTGGAGCCCGACATGATCGAGGAGATCCAGCGCCGGATGGAGCACATGGACTGGGATAAGCAAAGACGCGAGGCCATGGCCAATTTCTGGAAAAGACAGGATGCGTTCAATTTGCCGGCGGCCGAGAAAAACCGCGACAGCCACGTCGATATGAGCATCGTGTCGACGCAGGCTATTTTCCATCCCGACGGCCGGTTAATCATCGCCAGAGGGGATAGAATCAATCCGCAGGCCATCATGCCGATGCGAAATGTCTACATTGTTTTTGATGCGACCAGCCAAAAGCAGGTGGCGATCGCCAAAAAAGCCGGCGATGAAGCGCTCAAAAAGCACAAGCCCGTTATTTATCTGTTTTCACAAATCGACAAGGACAGAGGCTGGGATCACTTCAACGAGACCGGGGATGTCTTGAACGGCCCGCTGTACAAGCTGAACCAGGACATGATTAACCGCTTCAAGATCCAGGCGCTGCCTTCCGTCATAGAAGGGGAAGGCGATCATGTGGTCGTCAGGGAAATCGCTGCCCGGGAGCTTCATTGAGATGAGAACAATCACTTCTACCCTACTGCTTCTGTTTGGAATGATTGCAAGCTGGGACACCATGGCAGTCGATCCCATCAATACGACTGAAAGCCAGTCTGTTTCCGCTGAGAAATTGCTGTGTCCCGATGCGGACTTATGGGGCAAAAAAATGATTACCGGAGTGTGCTGGACCTGTTTGTTTCCGGTAAGGCTCCTGGGTTTTACCATTTATGACGACGACAATGATCTGCCGGATGATGTGGCTGAGCAGAGCTTTTGTTTCTGCAATGACGCCGATGGCATCCCCTCGCTGGGCGTCACCGGCGGCGCCTGGTTGCCGGCCAGGCTGATTGAGGTCGTGCGTAAACCTTACTGCTCGCCGGCACTGGGCGGCATTTCATTCAACAACAGCGTCCGTTTGTGGGGTGGGCATAAAGAAGTAGAAGGCGACGGTACCGACAAGACCTTCTACAACTACCATTACTGGGCTTTCCCTTTGTACGTGATGCTGGACCTGTTCGTGCAGAATAGCTGCAATGCCGGCGGTTTCAGAAACATGGACATGATGTACATGTCGGAAATCGACCCGACCTGGAACGTGGACGAGCTGGCCTTCTTCCTGAATCCGGAGGCCGTGGCGTTTGCCAATCCGTTGGCGGTGGCGGCCTGCGCCGTGGATTGCGCGGTCACGACGGCAACACAGCCGATGACCTCCTTGTGGTGGTGCGCAGGCTGCTGGGGCAACTTATACCCGTTCACGGGCAATATCGCCTCCGATGGCTCACCGGTCAGGGACAGTAGCCTGCTTTCTGCGAGAGTGCTGGCTGCCCTGCATCGGCGTGGCCTTGCTCACAAAACCTACGGTAATGACGCGCTGTGCAGCGGCACCCTCTATCCCATGATTCCCAAGCAGCAATACAAGATGAGCATGCTGTTTCCGGTGACCGAAGCCAAAGCGGAAAAAATCAGCACGCAGGAAACGGATGCCGAAGGGCATACCCGCATAGTGGAGAAAGTGGTTCCTGGTGAGAATTGCTGCCATTACCTTGGAGAGACGCCGTTCACGTGGGGCGAGTGGCGGAATATCCCCGGCACGGGCGAAGACTTCGTTTACCTGATCTGGCGTTACACGGATTGCTGTTTGACGGACCATGAAGACTAATCCGGCACCCCACCTTCTTCGCTCAACAGATTAAGATTAAGAATAGACAGCCATGCAAAAAATTACAAAAGCCGTCGCAGAAATTCTCATCGTCTGCATTTTCCATAATTCGGTTGCCGTATTTTACATTGCGGCCCGATTCGCTTTCTTTACGCCGTTTCCAGCGTTTGCGGACGCCTTCATAGACAAGGCGGTTGAAGGCGAAGCGCTTGGCGGAACCCTGATGTCCGAGTTTACGATACCGGATGTCAATGCCGCAACCGGGGAAATTACGCTGACCAACGGACCGGTGGCGGGCCAGAAGATCCAGCAAAACGAGATGTTCCAGGAGATACAGCCCGGCTCGATGGATGCGGCTGCAGCGGCCTACGGTAATTCGGCGGCTCAGGGTACTTACGTCAACAATACCATCAACTCGCTGTCCACAGGATCGTCCACGCATGCTTACGCCTACCAGACCCTGATGGGCGCCAATACGGCGATGCCGAACATCTACAACGACCCGATCTGGCAACAATCGGATGCGGTGCTGTCCCGGCAGTCGCCTTTGATCGACGATCTGTTCAGCGGCTGCACTAAAACCACGAACTGGGCCGAGACCTCCTGCCCAATCCATGTGGAAGACCTGAAAACGTGCAAAAAAGTCTTGGGGAACGAGACGTGCAAAGTGACGCGCGCGGTTTCCTATACGCCGATCATGGGCTTCGGATCAGGGAACGGCAGGATTGCCAGCTGCGGATCGGGGTGTACGTATTTGCATGTAGGCCCTGATACGAATAATACCCTGGCAGGGGATTGCGCGGTCTTTAACTGGAACGCGAGTTATGTGGTGATGCGTCCGGATGCCATTATCCAGGTCACGATCGATAATGTTAAATATGACGATTACACGCGCATATACATTAACGACACCTTGGTTTATACCGGTGGGACAGGATGGGGCGGTGGAGGTTGCGAACTCGGTGAAAGTTGGGTCGAGAACCCCGGCACCGATATTACTGCCGCGTTTAAAAATGCGGCTCAAGGCGGAACGGTTGTGGTACGGCAGGAAACGCTGGTCGGCGGACTGGGCGAGGCCGCCGCGACGTTAAAGGTCATGGCCTCACCGGATCTTTCCGAGCAATTCATCGACAATCCGCCCGGCTGCAGGGAACGCGTGTTTAATGCATGGCCGCCAGGCTGGTCGCCTCCGCTCTGGTTTCCGACAGATTCGCTGAATGATCAAGCCTCGACCGATTGGTGGCAGTGCCTGGATGCATCGAATGATCGCGTGGTAGGCACGGTAACCATTACCCCCAAGGAATACGGCGCATTAGCGGGGCCCATACTGCCCGATCCGCCGGCATCGCCGCCCGCGCCCATTTGCTATCAGGCGGAATCGCGAGTGCCGAGCTCGCATGTGATCGAGCCTTGCTATACCGATTACCAGGGCTATGAAATATGTCCTGAGTACGATTATCCGCTCAGTGCGCATGATACCTGCGAGTCACTGGCAGCCAATCCGTCCTGTGCCTATGTCAAGGAGGAATGCACTAAAAACGATGCCGGGAATGACCGTATAGATACCCTTACCGGCGCCTGCAAGGAATTTATCGTCACCTATGATTGCGGCACTGACCATGAAGCCACCTGTGATCTGTCTAATAACGGCGAAAAAACCATTTGCGATGCCCAAATACGCTGCATGGGCGGCGAGTGCGTTG
Source organism: Methylobacter luteus IMV-B-3098 (assembly GCF_000427625.1). GTDB lineage: Bacteria > Pseudomonadota > Gammaproteobacteria > Methylococcales > Methylomonadaceae > Methylobacter > Methylobacter luteus. The sequence goes on along the minus strand of NZ_ATYJ01000014.1, from coordinate 263,322 downwards.
ATCCGCCGCAGGAATCCAACGAAGATTTCATCAAGGCGGCCACAGCGCTTCAGACGCTGAACGAGGCGCAAAAGGCCAAGGATTGTGATCCGGCATCGAGCGAGTGCGAGCTGTTTAAAGGGGAAGCCTTGTGGTGCCAGATGGCGGACCTTTCCATTCTGGGTAACGTCGATTGCTGCAACATGCCCATCCAGGGTAGTTGGATTGATTATATCTGGCTGGCCAAAAATACATGGGATATGGCCGATACGTCCGTTGAAGTCTATCAATTTGGATTGTCGAATGCAGGTACTGAGGCCGCTTCCGGCGCCTGGCAATTACTGGCTAACGGCACGGTATTTCAGACTCCGGTCAACATGATAGCCGATACCTATACCGCTATAACCCAACCATTCTCATCCATGTATGATTCTGTGCTGTCCATGATGGGTGAAAATCTGCTTACCGATTTATCGATGGAAGCAATCAAAAACCAAGTGGCCAATTGGCTGGGTCACTGGATAGCATCGACATTCGGGGAAACGGCCGCCTCCACCTTGCTTACGGCGACAACGACAGGAGCTGGAGCAGCCGTACAAACAAGCTATACAATGGCAGGCTCAATGTTGTCCTCGATTATGACAGTTGTGGGCATCATTTACGCGATCTATCAAATCGCGAAAATGGTGGTGCAACTGATTTTTGCGTGCACCGAAGAAGAGATGAAGCTAGCTATGTATAAAGACCAAAAAATGTGCACCAAGCCTGATGAGATTGGGACGTACTGTTCAGCGGATACATTCTTCGGGTGCGTGGCGGAAAAGCAAGCTTACTGTTGTTTTACCAGCCCTTTTGCACGCGTGTTTCAGGAGCAGGCCCGGAAACAGCTGAGTATGAGTTTTGGTCTACCACGCGAACCCAGTTGCGACGGATTCACTGTTGACCAAATTGCCGGTCTGGATTTTGACCAGATGGATTTTAGTGAATGGATCGATATGCTCAAAGTGGCCAATGTCATGCCGCTTAACAGTACCGTGGCGGAATCGCTATACAGTTCTGGAACGGTTACTACGGGCAATTTACCGAACACACAAACCAACAACGTGCAGGATCGGTTAAATACCCAAACCCAAGGATCAGACATTGACGCTCAACGGCAGTATTTGTTGGACCATATGTGATTATTGTCCACTTTTCAGTCAATTCGACTGAACAATAGGAAGAGTGCCGGACAAAAGGGACCCTCTCACAGAGTTATCCACAGATTTTGTGGATAACTCAATTTACCGACTTCCTTAATTCAACAAGAAAAATGCCAAACTATTATTTTATGACTAACTCATATTTACCACCTTGGGTTAGTGAATAAGGCTTCTCACCTTTTTTTGTGATGCGAAAACCCACCCACTCCGGAAGTTTGGCTGAAATCCGCTGGTAGAATCCTGGATAATCGAAATCAGGAATTTCCTGACCTTCTACAAAATGCTTTTCATTTTTGTCGTATTCCTTGGTGATTTTTACAAATCTTATTTTTTCCCTGAAAATATTTGTGTACCAGTAAATTTCTCTGCCGCTATTCCTCGCTTTTACTATTTCTCCTTCCCATTGCCCTGCACTTTGGGTCGGTATGGGACCGCTAATTTGGCATGACCAGTTTTCGCACAACGGACCATCGACGCGGATCCAGCGCGGCCTGGACACCCTGCCAAAAGCATAGTGATCATCGTATTCGACAATTTTAGTCTGATATGTTGGAGGCAAGGCTTGAATAATCGCTTTTTCCATCAAAGCGCTCATTTTCAACTGGGCGTCATCCTCATCTTTCGCATAGGTCAGCGGCATGGCTATTATAAGATAGTTGTCATTGTCCGGCACGATACTAGGTCTGGAGGGCCCGCCCAGCAGCAGGGCTGCGGCGGCAATCCCCACGCCGGCGCCGTGCGGTAGCGCACCGGGAATAGGGCGGCTAGCCGCGGCCAAACCAAGATTCGTTGTCCGGGATGCAAGCGACTTACCTCCGCCGCCTGCGCTTGCCGTCGTAGGCGTGGGTTTGATTCTGGCTTCCGGGTTAAATGGATTCTGTGCGTAAGGTTTGAAGGTTCCGCAGCCCGAAATTAGGCAGGCAGTAAGAAGGATTGCGAAAGCGTTAGTCCGTGATTGAGTCATGTTGCTGCTCCATTAAAAAGAGATTTCTTAAGATACTCTTAAAATATCTTCTCAAACACCGACCAAAACGCAAAGAAAAATCAAAACAGGCGTTTTTTGCGCGTCTTTCGACCCAATGCAAATTTTTTCGGCGGATTATCATATCCCGCATGAACAAGAGCATCATTTTACTAATTATCTTACTACTCGCTTCAGGCCGAGCGCATTCTAATCCGACGCTGGAAAACAGCGTCTGGGGACGCGCTGCGGCCTCGGCCGGCGTTAATGCCACTACGCTCTACAGCATAGCCGTCCAGGAAAGCGGCATGCGCTTGCGTGACGGCGCCTTCAGGCCCTGGCCTTGGACCCTCAATGTCAATGAAAGGAAAAGCGGCATCAAGGCAGGTCCCCGACGTTTCGCCAGCAAGGAAGCGGCTGCACGAGCGCTTCAGGACTGACTAACAGATGATATCGTGATAGTAAGTCACTCAATGATTCCACAGGAATCCCTAAGCTATCACAATTCATTGTATTGAGGTTTTCTATACAAAATTGTATATTAATATGATATACAAATTGGAATATGACCATGTCACATATACGAACCAAAGAAGCCGTTTCCATAAATATCCGTGCCAAAGCTAAGCAGCGCGATCTCATCGATCAAGCTGCGAACCGTTTAGGGCGTAGCCGGTCTGATTTTATGCTTGAAGCAGCCTGTCGTGAAGCGGAAGATGTACTGCTAGATCAAGCTTTTTTCTCAGTCGACGCGGGCACATTTGCTAAATTTCAAGCACTTCTCGACCAACCGTTACCGCCGACTGATAAATTACGCCGGTTACTTAAGACAAAGGCTCCTTGGGATAAATGACCGAATTTAATCTCAAGCCGCCCTCGCCGATCACAGTTGATCAAAAGTTAACAAATTTCGACAGTGGTGAATTGTCCCTGAACGAATGGCTTAAAAAACGTGCGTTAAAAAACCAAGCGACTGGCGCTTCACGCTGCTTTGTGGTGTGTTCCGGAACGGTTGTCATTGGCTACTACAGTTTATCCGCAGGCGCTATAAGTCATGAAGCCGCGCCAAAGGCGATGAGGCGAAATATGCCTGACCCGTTGCCGGTCATTCTGCTTGGCAGGCTTGCCGTCGATAAGCGTTACCACAACAGGGGTATCGGTCAGGCATTGTTGCGCGATGCGCTATTGCGGGCAATCAACGTCTCCGGGGATGCTGGAGTGTTCGCCATACTCATTCATGCCCTTACTGACCAAGCCAAACAGTTCTATCTGTCGCGCGGCTTCGTGGAATCACCTATACAACCGATGACTCTCATGATGACAATTGAAACAGTCCGGTCAATTCTGGCAGAGTCAGTATCGCAGATTGCTTAGTTCAACTGCATCTAATATTCGGTTGTATGCTTTTTATTGTCTGACTCATCTGAGAAAGTATTTCGTTTATTTTTTGGGGCAGAGGCATTTGTTATGAATAACAAGTATTTCAAAAAATCTGTTGAATCAGCAAAGTAGTTCGGGTAGGCCTCCTTAATACCGCCAACCGCTGTAGTAGAAACAAGCGCTACAACAATGCCATTTTTTTCAGTTGCTCGTTTTTCTGCATCGATATACATCTTCTCAGCATTTTTGTTTGCACTATCTTTAAAAAAAATTGTTTTAACTTCCTGTTTTGTTGTGTCGACCTCAACTAAGACGTAACCAGCTTCTGAATTTTTTTCGAGATGCCCGTCAACTATTTTGAGTGAATGAGTAAAGGCTTCAAATACTTCGACTACCCCTAATTTTTCAGAATATTCCCGAGTAGCATCAAAAGATTCAATAGCTTCTGGATTTGCATTCAATTGTTTTACATATAATTTATATTTTTCTTTATCCTCAAGCGCATTAAACAAATGAATACTTTCCATCACAGCAAACTGTGCGCTAACACTTGAGAAAAAACGTTTCCAATTTTCATCTCCTCGATTAGACTTTAATGCTTGACCTGTAAATAGATCAACAATTTCCAAAGCTGTAGCCCAATCATGCTGAATATTTGTCCTTAGCTGGACTTCTATATCTTTCTTGTCTCCATGCTCATCTTTAAATTGACCAACTATATGATACCCTCTGTAACCATCTTCTTTTGGATTTACTATATAATCTTTATACCGGATCTTTCCTTGTGAATTCTTAAATTCAGGCCTCCTTTTTAGCTCTCTTGCTACTTTATATAGCTTTTTGGGGGTTGAAACGATAGCCCTACATCCTCCAATATCTTGCATGTTCTTAAGTTTCATTTGCTTAAATCGTTTTAGCTTAAGAACAATAGAAACATATCTCTTCAATCGTTTTGCAAAGATGGCCGTTTTATCTATTTTTAACGTTATTTCCCGAAGAATTTCTAATGCTTCCCCAAGAGGCACCTCATGACTAAAACGCCAATATGACAAAATGTCCATTGCTCGATCGAATTCGTCAGCACTGTTAATAATGTCGCCCTCAAGGAATTCACCAGCTTTAATGACTTGTTTTCCTGTATATTTTTTATTCATAAATTCAGTCCATTGATAAACGCAAATTGCGATATATTCGGCTTTGTCCTGTAAATTGGATAGGGTGGTCGCAGGTGATAGTAAAGAGTGAGCTTAGTCTAGATGCCAACTCATAAGATATGTGTCGCTCACGCAAGTCCTCAGATTGTAAAATTACATATTGATCGGCTGCTATAAGCCAAAACCAGCAGCCGTCTAAATTTGATGTTATTTATAAGGCTAAATTAGTCAGCGCTAACTCATCCATTATGCAATAAATGACTAAAGAAGTATGTCGGTTAAAGATTACAAAATTGAAGATCGCTACTTGTAAAGGTGGTTTTTTACCTGAACTGGCGATACAATAAAAATTGTAATAGAGAACTGCTACAAAAGTTCTCTTTGTTATTAGTAAAATGAGCTATAAATCAATAAGTTAGAAAATAAATTGCGAAGTCTCTGTCTCTCCACCATTTCACAATTTCCATTCAGAATTAGTCGCTTACAAGATTTCCAAATCAAAAAAGTTAACAGGTTCGTCAACAGATCATTGAGTGAAAAAACACGCAAAGACTGCCGGCAAATCCTCACGTGTTTCTCCAAATTTTTCTAAGCCAAATAACGCCTTTGATCTTTGCGTATTGTGCTAGCTGATCTTCAAGAGTTCTCTCAGTATCAACTGTCAGTCTCGAAACAAAGCATAGCTTATGCATTGCCTATTATGGATGTAGAGAAAATACACAAGTGTTGTTTCAATAGTATGCATCTATCAATAACAAAACTCTCCGTTATCCTTACAGGTCTTATCAACTGGAAATTAGCAGCACACAATCTTCACTACTAGTTTGATGTGGATGGCACTCCTGGAGGGACAGTAATGCTTGCTTCAGGGATAGGGGCATAATTAGTTAAGCTAAACACCCATGGATTAGAGCCGGGCACTAATTCCATTTCGGCACTTACAGTCTGTTGGTCAATGCAATTCTGTATTAATCTTACACTGTGCAGATGCAGTTTGCCGGTTTCAGGTTCAAACTCCACACTAGACGAATACGCTGTTTCCAGCGGAGTATTTTCCGAGACGCTCTCCAGTACGAAGCCAATGCCAGTGGGGCTACTTTCGAGCGGAACGAGTTTCAGGGTAGCCTTGAGTCTTTGATTGTCGATTAGATTGCCAATAACAATAATTGGAAGTGATAGAACATTATTATCGTATGAGTAGAAGGCATCAGATGTAGTCCTTGCCCGTGCCTTGAAAATACGCTCTTGCGTTGCCGGATATAAGTTAAATACCATTGGATCAGAGCCTTCGACTAGTTTCATCTGTACAGATACAAATTGATTATTAATAGGGCAGTCGTCTAATAGCTGATCTACTACGGGTAGAATTACTTGTTTCCCTTTGTCAACGGTATAAAGCAACTTTCCAGTAGAATCATAATAAGCCCAGCTTTCATTAGGCAAAACAGTTGCCGCATTGTTCGAATCCGCCGTGGTCAGCTCGGCGCTTTCCAATACGAATCCATAACCCACCGGACTGCCCTCGTGTGGAATGCGTCTCAGAGTGGCTCTGAATTTTTGATCGTCGACCTTGACGACCGGTACTGTCAGCGTTGACCCGTCAAAGAAAGCGTTAGAAGTAGATATTCTCGGGAAACCAGCCTTTTGCCACGCGAGCATAGCAGCTTTTTGTTCTTCATTCAGCGCTGGAATACTGCTGGAAACGGGCGGCATTGTCATTTCTTCAACGGCCTTGTCGATAATACGATCTGCGTGTGGTCGCGTTGCCTTGTAGGTATCAAAGTTAATTTCAGGCGGAGCGCCATTACGGTCTGCATCGACCTTATCAAATGAATGGCAGGCTAGGCAGTTGGTAGCCAATACCTTGGCTCGAATGCCGTCGGGACCTTCATATACCGGCTCAATAGCTAAAACATGGCTGGTGGCAAGATAAGAAAACAACAGGACTAATGATTTTTTTATAGTCATAGGTTCATCTTTATGTAGGCTTGAAATTGAAAGTCATGACCATAGGATATCTAACATAAAAGATCATGGTCATAATTATGATGCAACTAAATGCGGAGGTTAAGTATGAGCTCGCCATTTTACGTCAATTAAGCGTCACCGTGTGAATCGGCATCCACTCACTATCTTCCACTTTCAGCTTCTAACTTTTATCCGATTGAAAATGAACTGTTGCTGAATCTACTCAGTTTGGTTAATTCAGAATGGGTGTAACGTTTTTGATAATGAGCAAAGCTATCTGGATTCTTCGCTTAAGCTTTGTTCGTTTTTTTGGTGTCTCTCTGATCAAACGGATTTTGCGCGTAGGGTTTGAAAGTGCTGCAGCCTGAAATCAGACGTACAGTGACGAGGATTACAAAGGCATTAGTCCATGTTTTGGTCATTTTTTATTCCGCTAAAAGACAATTCTTAAATTTTTCTTAAAATATCTTCGCAAACACCGACCAAAACGCAAAGAAAAATCAAAACAGTCGTTTTTTGCGCGTCTTTCGACCCGATGCAAATTTTTTCTGCGGATTATCATATTCCGCATGAACAAGAGCATCACTTTACTCATTATCTTACTACTCGCTTCAAGCCGGGCGCATTCTAATCCGACGCTGGAAAACAGCGTCTGGGGACGCGCTGCGGCCTCGGCCGGCGTTAATGTCGCCACGCTCTACAGCATGGCCGTCCAGGAAAGCGGCATGCGCTGGCGTGACGGCACCTTCAGGCCCTGGCCTTGGACCCTCAATGTCAATGAAGGGAAAAACGGCATCAAGGCAGGTCCCCGACGTTACGCCAGCAAGGAAGCGGCTGCGCAAGCGCTTAAGGAAATGCTCAGCAAAGGCGTGACGAACGTGGATATCGGGCTCATGCAAGTCAACTTCTATTGGCACGGCCACAAGGTGTCCAGCCCCTACGCCCTGTTAGATCCCAAGACCAATATCACGGTAGCGGCAGGCTATTTGAAGTCGCTCAACAAACATAACGTCAGCAAAACAGTCGCCGACTATCACGCGCCGTCGAATCCCGCGCGCGGCAAAACCTACGTCCAACACGTCAAACATTACGAGAAGATCATCCATGAAAAACTTAAATAAAGTGCCGATCGCACTATTGGCCAGCCTGGCGATAGGCTGCTCGACAACCGGCGGCGGCCCTTTTAACCGGTCGGGCGATGACTGCGACCGGATAATAGTGACGGCCTATTTGCCGCCCGTGGTCGCCGAACTGAACTACAAAAACATTCAAGGCTCCCGCAATCAGGTGATCGTGCAAAGCGGCTTCCAGCATGCCCTGTCCGTCCCTGGGCCGGAAACGCTGCAACCCGTCACAGAACCCGTGCAGTCCTTTGCGCTGCCACCCGTGCCGAATGCCGTTCCGGACACCGAAACCGTTCTTTTCGCCTTTGACCACGCTTCTCTTGATCCCGTGGAAATGGACAAGCTCGATCATCTGTTCCATCGGATTGAAAACGCCCACTTGATGCACATTCGCATCGAAGGCCATACCGATAGCAAAGGTTCCGCCAGGTACAACCAGAAACTGTCGATCAAGCGGGCCAAGGCCGTCAAAAACTATCTCATTCAGCGCGGCATTCAAGCCAGTAAAATCTCGATCGAAGGCCTGGGCGAAAGCGATCCGGTCGTGCCTAACGATACCGAGGCTCACCGCATCAAGAATCGCCGGGCGGATCTGATTCCTTTCGTGGGGAATTAAGATGCGTGACATTCCGAATTACATAGATGACCCTCAACAAATCCTGTTCTGGGAGTTCGACGAATTCATTCTGCTGGCCATCGCGTTTGGCGTCGGCATCATGGTGAATTATCTCGGCGTGCTCATTCTGTCAGGGCTCGCCGGCATCAAAGTGTACCGGAGAATCAAGGACCGGCAGGCGAATGGCTTTCTGCTGCATGCGCTGTACTGGTATGCCGGCTTGGGCTGCGATGAGACACCGCCGACCTCCAGACCCCTTGCCTTTATTCGCAGATTCTTTTAGGACTCCCTATGCACTATAAAAACTTCGCTTCAACCTGGCTGAGCCTGCAAGCCTCAAATCGGTTCCTGAAAATCGTTTGCCTTGCTCAACTGACGCTGCTCTTGATAACCCTGATCGGCTGGCTGAAAAAAGACACCGCGGTCATCTTGATACCGCCCAGTCTCTCAGAGCAATCAGAAATCGCCAAAAACAAGGCATCGGAAGGTTACAAGAAAGCCTGGGCTATGTACACGGCCACCTTGATCGGTAATGTCACACCGGAAAATGCCGACTTTGTACTGGATTCATTCGGCAACATGGTGACCGGCGAAATCCGTTCCCTGGTCGCCGAACAAGTGGCGCAGGAACTCGACACGCTCAAGCAGGAAAAAGTGACATCCAGCTTCGAGATCGTGCGCGTCACTTATGAACCGGAAACCGACAAAGTGTTCGTGACCGGCCGCAATGTGCTGATGGGGGCGGGCGGAAAATCATCGCCTACCGAACAGACCTTCGAGTTCAAGATCGACGTCAAACAATACTCGCCGATTATCACGCAAATGGCCTCATATCAGGGCATGCCCAAATTGCTCAGTGTACTGCAGAAGGAAGAGGCGAGGCGGAAAGCGGACGAAGAACGTCAAAAACAAATGCAGAAAAAATAGGAGCGACCCCGCATGCAAGTTAAAACACTGATTTTCTCGATGGCCCTGGCAACAACGGCGCTGGCGAACGACATGCCGCCCGAGCTGCCGTTTCAAGCTCAGGACGGCTCATCACTGACACCCTATCAGGATGGCGAGGCAGGCGATCTGGGCGTGAGCGACAGCAAGCCAGCGCTGCCCGTCCCCCCCGCACCGGATACAGCTCCGCCCTCTAGCGGCCAAGTCATCAACGGCACGCCGGAGACGCCCACGGTTGCCCAGCCTGAAACGGTCGAACCTGCGCCCAGGCCAAAACTCAAGAAAAGACCGAAAATCCTTGATAAAGCGCCGACTGCCCAAAAAGCCCAAGCCGAGATGAATGTCCCTGACAGTGTGCCGGGGCTGCAATCCGGCATCACCCTTAAGCCCAAACCAGGGCGCACGGAGAGCGTGATCATTGCCAAAGGCCGGTTGAACCGTATTGTCACGCCTTATCCCGAGCCGAAAGTGCTGACGGTTGATCCGGTCGAGACCAAAATAGACGGCTCGGCCGTGTACATCGCCACTGATTCCGAGGCACCGGTCAGCCTGTTTATTTCTGATACGGAAACCGGCAGCGCGACTTCCCTGCAGCTGGCGCCACAGGACATGGCCATGCCGGTCGAAATCCGGATCGAAGGCGGTCCCGTCCAGGCCAATTCCACCGAAGCGGCCTCATCCAAAACCGACAAGCTGTTTCGGCAAGACACACCGTATATCACGGAAATGAAAGCCATTATGCAAAACCTGGGCAAACAGCAGATCCCGCAAGGCTTTACCCTCGAAGAAGTCACTGAAGAATTGCACGGCATAACTTTCTGTCACGATCCCAGCCTGACTTACTGGCCCGGCCAACTGCTGTCCGGACATGAGTCAAGAATTGTGGTCCTGATTGCCCAAAACAACGGTGCAAGCACGGCAGTATTCGAAGAAGCGTCCTGCGCGAGCGATGACACGATGGCCGTGGCCGCCTGGCCAAAAGTCCGTCTGGAGCCGGGCGAGAAAACAGAAATCTACCTGCTGATGCGCTTGCCCGACGGGAAAAGCGGCGAAGAAATCAGACCTGCCTTGCTGTAAAAAAGGAGCCTTGTTGTGATCGACCTTGAAAAGAAAACACCCCAGGAAAGACTGATCGACTGGTATACCAAGCTGGACCCGTCGAAGCGCAAGCAGCTGACGCTAATTGGAGGCAGTGCCCTGTTTTTTGTGCTGTCGGCGATTGTTATCACGGCGACATCGGATGATACGCCCAAGATCATGCAAAAACCCCGCAAGGTGGAATACACCTTATTTAATGGCAAAAGTCCCCGGGACGTGTCCATGGATGCGATGGCCGGCAAGATCAAAAAGCTGACGGAAGACTTTTCCGATATCCGCACGACCTTTCAGCGGCAGGATCAAAAAATCCAGGAAGCCTCGCAAATGATCAAGCTGCAGACGGAAGAGCTGAACAAGCGCACGGAGAAATTGGCGCAACAAACCAATGATCTGTACCAGAAAATTGACGCGGCGCAGGAGGCGCTGAAAAACCAGGTGCCTTTGCCTGAAATCCCGCTCGATGAGAAACCGGCCCGCACGGGCAAAGGCAGAAAAAGCAAAAAAAACACGGGAGAGCCGGAACTGCTTGGCGAACAGCCGCCCGCCCTGGCGGAAAGCGATACCGCCCCCGCCGAAACGGGGCCGAAGATACGGGTCGTGACAGGAGAGGGAGAAGAGAGCAAAAAAAGCGATAAAGGCACACAAAAAATCGCCGGCAAAAAAATAACCGAATTCGTCAATATCAAAAAGCCCTCCGGTAAAACCGGCGTGCCCGATATGTTCCTGCCGGCCGGCAGTATTTTGAGCGGCACGCTGGTAACGGGTCTTGATGCGCCGACCGCCAACCAGTCGCGCAACGATCCGTTCCCGGCCCTGTTGCGGGTCAAGCACGAAGCCATTTTGCCGAACCGTTACCGCATGGATATTCGCGAGTGTTTCCTGATCGCCAGCGGTTACGGCGACCTGAGCGCCGAACGCGCCTACATGAGAGCGGAGCGTATTTCCTGCGTCAAGAAAGACGGCGCGGTTATTGAAACCGCCATCGATGCCTATTCGGTCGGCGAAGACGGCAAAGCGGGCGTCAGGGGGCGGCTGGTCAGCAAGAATGGCCAGATCATAGGCAATGCCCTGTTGTCGGGCTTCGTGGCCGGCATCAGCCAGGCGTTTGCACCGCAAAAAGTATTGGCCTACCGGGACAACGCCCAGCCCGGCGAGCAACAACCCTTCCAGTATCCCTCGCCCGAAATGCTGGCTGGTCAGGCGCTGACGGGCGGCATCAAAGGCGCGGCTGAGCAAATTGCCGATTACTACCTGGAAATGGCCAAGAACATTTTTCCGATCATTGAAGTGGATGCCGGCCGGAAAATCGATTTCATCATGATCCGCGGCATGTCGCTGAATCCTAAATCGAGATCAGGCCATGGGACTGGCGGGCAAAGCGGGGTCCGTAATGCCAATAACGCCTATGGAGGCGGCGATCAGGATGGCTACCGTAACGGCTACGGCGGCAACATGATGGGCGACGTGCTGAATGGCATGATGCAGGGCTATGGGGGAGGCCGCGGTGGTTCAGGCGGGTATGGCCGAGGCGGGCAGGGCGGCTACGGTGGTTATGGCCGTTAATTTTTTTAATACTTTGTTGGAGAAAAATAATGCTTAAAAAACTAGGATTAGTCATGGCGCTGACGGGTGCATGGATTCAAACGCAAGCGGCAGGTCCCGATGACTCTCAACTAAAACAACCGAAAACCGACACGGAAATGACCAAGGAAGTCAAAGAGTTCATGCGTAGCGTGGATGAAGTCAAGCGGCTGCCGGTCACGGGGCTGTCGCTGGTCAAAGCCGGCGACAAGACGTTCCTGATCACGGACAACGGCCATTTCGTCGTCGCTGGCAATTTCAAGCTGGTCGATATGTGGCAGGGCAAGCTCATTGGCTCGGTCGCCGATACCCAAGGCATCGATAAAATCGACCTGCGCAAGATCGGGTTGAATCCGGATGAGTTGTCAACGTTCACTATCGGCACCGGCAAGAAAGAAGTCGTCATCTTTATCGATCCGCAATGCCCTTATTGCCATAACCTGATCGGCCAGCTTGAACCATTGGGCAAAGAGTATGTGTTTAAGCTGGTTCTGATCCCGGTCTTGGGCAAGGAATCGGCCGAGATCAGCAAGAAACTGATGTGCAACAAGGACAAAGCACAATCGTTGAAAGCGCTGGTCGCCAAGGATTATTCGAAACTGCCCGCGCTGGAGCGTAAAGAAGGCGCTTGCGGCCTGAAGCCGTTGCAGAAAGCCGTCGTGGCTACGAAGCTGCTGGATATTCAGGGCGTGCCTTACATTTTCCTGCCGTCGAAAAATACTTATAAAGGCGGCGCCCAATCATTCAAAACCTTGCTGGAGAAAGACCTTGAAGACGAAATCAACGGGCGTTAAAGGACCATTAATCCTGGTGGCTTTAATCGCCGCCATCAATTTATCAGGCTGTTCGTTCCTGGCTCTTGGAGACAGCGATTTCGGCTGTAAAGGCGGAATCAACGGCGTGCGCTGTTTGTCCGCGCGTCAGGTCTATCAGGCGACCGAATCGTCGGATTATGTGAAAACGGCGTCTGAATTAGAAAAAGAATCCGGGAAAGCCGCCCCCATAGCCGGACAGATACCCGGTAAAAGCCAGGTGGCGGTGCCCAGCATCGAACAGCCGGTGCCTATTCGGACACAGGCCAAAGTGATGCGGATCTGGATGGCGCCCTGGGAGGATGACGATGGCGATCTGCATGCGGACGGGTATCTGTATACCGAGATAGAAAGCCGGCGATGGAATCTGGGCGATCGTTTTAAATCACCCGGCTCGGCGATAGCGCCGCTCTCAGTTCCGACCTCGGCGCGCTAAAAAACCGCAACCGTTGCCGAAAGAAGAGCCCCGAAATTGCCTCGGGGCTTTTTTTTGCCTATTTTTTTTCGCCAAAAACCCAAAAATTTTTAAAAAAATGGCCTTTTTAGGCGTCCATCCCCCCGAAAGGTCAGCGAAAAACCGCGCCTTTCACTTTTCAACTGAAAGGTCAGTGTGTTTGGGCCTCTTTCGATCTGAAATTTTTTAAAAATTTATAGACAATGATTTCCGTTCCGGAACAGAACCCCGGCCGGTAAATTGCAATAGCTGGCCAAGACCCTAAGCATATTTTTTTTGGAGTTTGTTCCCATGAAACGTTTAATGAAATCTAAAGTAGTTCTGACCTCTGCTGCCGTTGCTGCGGTTGCCTTGGCGTCTAACGACGCGATGGCCGGTACTGCGGGCACTGAGTTCGACGACATTTACACGCTGCTGGTCGGCTGGACTCAAGGCACCTTGGGCAAAATCATCGCGCTGGGCATGTTCCTGGTAGGTCTGGCGGCGGGTATCGTTAACCAATCCATCATCGCGGTGGTTATCGGCATCGGCGGTGCTTTAGCCCTGTATTACGCGCCGACCGTGATCAACGGTGTGGTAGCCGCGCTGGTCTAATGCCCCCCATATCGCCTGTTCCACAACGGGCGATATAGGCTTGAATTCTTGAAAGGCTGCCCATGAAAACATGTGCGGCCTTTTTTTATGCCGAATTTTCTTTAAAAAAGCCCGATTTGGCTAAAAAAAATTAAAACAGGCGTTTTTTGCGCGTCTTTCGACCCGACAGAAAAATTTTCCGCCCCCTAAAATAGCAGCTCTGTTTTTTATTAACACACGGGGTAAAAAAATGAGTGCATCGGTTTATGAAAAGCATCTCAAGCGACATACACTAAGGGAACTCGTCCCGGTCGAATCGTTCGACGAGAACAACCAGTTGTTTTTCATGGCCGACGGGTACCTGGGCTTCGGCTTTGTCAGCAAGCCACTGCCTGCCGGCGATGAGTCTGTCACTCAGCGACTGAACGTGTTGTTCACGTTCGATTACCCGAAAGCAAGCTTCATCCAGATCATGCTGATGGGTTCACAGGACATTCGTCCGACGCTGGATCAGATCAAGCAGCTTCGCACCACCCAGGATCCGGCGCTGAAAGAGTCCATGGAAAATCGCCTGAACATGCTGACGGAAGGGGCGAGTCAAGCCATCAGCCTGCACGCCCAATCCTTTGTCCGCGACTATAAAGTGGTTTTCACGATCAAGCTACCGCTGGAGAAAAAAGGCCAACTCCCGACCCAGCATGAATTTGCCCAAGCCCGGGATCTGCGCCTGTCGTTTGAACAAACGCTGAAATCGGCCGGCTTTGAACCGCAATCGATGGATGCCGAACGCTACCTGCGCGTGATCGGGCAAATCCTGCACTGGAGCCCGTCTGCCAACTGGCGTAGCGCGGCGTCTTACTACGACCCGACGACCCCGATTAATGAGCAGCTCAGCGAATCCGACGACATGATGCAAATCGAGGCCAATGGCGCCTGGCTCGGCCATAAACGGCTGCGCATCCTGTCGCCGGTGCGGTTGCCCGGCAAGATGAGCCTGCAAAACATGCGCCGGCTGATCGGCGATCCCCTGACCGGCAACCGCGGCATTCACGGTAACTTTTTCATCAACCTGAATATCTTCATTCCGGATAACGCCACTGAAAAGCAGAAAGCCGACAAGGAACGCAATGCGATCAATTATCAGGCTTACGGGCCGATGCTGAAATTCAATCCCAGGCTGCTCTTTAAAAAAGAGAGTGCGGATATGCTGTTCCAATCCATCAACGATGGCGACCGGATACTCAAAATCAAATTGTGCGTCGGGTTGTTTACCGACTCGCTGGAAAAAAGCAGTACCCGGCTCACGGAAGCCCAGACCTATTTCAGCGAGCTGGGCTGGAACATGAAGGAGGACAAATACGTCACGCTGCCGATGCTGGTCAATGCGATGCCTTTTTGCGCCGACGCCAAAGCCGTGCAATTCCTGCAACGCTACAAGCGCTGCGGCTCGAGGCACGCCGTCGAATTCTTGCCCATTACCTCGGACTGGAGCGGTACAGGAACGCCACAGCTGACGTTCATTTCGCGTGGCGGGCAAATCATGAACATGGATATTTTTGATTCCAACACGAATTACAACACCTGCGTCGTGGCGGCCTCCGGCTCGGGCAAATCGTTTTTGACCAACGATATCATCACCTCCTATATCAGTTCCGGCGCCAAGTGCTGGGTGATCGATATCGGTCGTTCTTACGAGAAACTGACCAAAGCGATTGGCGGTGATTTCGTTGAGTTTGGCGAAGACAGTCATATTTGTCTGAATCCGTTTCAGATTATCAAAAACTACAATGAAGAGGCGGACATGCTGGTAGGGATCATTGTGTCCATGGCCGCGATGGAAGACAAACTGACCGATCTGCAGCTGGCGAGACTGCGTTCTATCCTGAAAGCGCTCTGGGATCAGTACGCACGGTCCATGACGGTTGACCGGGTGGCGGAACGACTGCTCCAGGACGAGGACCAGCGTGTCGTGGACATGGGGCATCAGTTATTCGCCTTCACGTCAGGCGGCGAATACGGGCGCTTCTTCAATGGCGAAAATAACGTCAATTTTGATAATGCGCTGACCTGCCTGGAGCTCGAAGAGCTGAAAGGCCGCAGTCACTTGCAACAGGTCGTGCTGCTGATTCTGATCTACCAGATCCAGCAGGCCATGTATCTGGGCAACCGTGACCAGCGGAAAATCCTCATCATTGACGAAGCCTGGGATCTGCTGGCCAAAGGCAACATCGCCAGCTTTATCGAGACCGGCTATCGCCGGTTCCGGAAATACAATGGCGCCGCCATCACCATTACCCAATCGTTAAACGACCTGTACAACTCGCCGTCGGGTGTGGCGATCGCCGAAAACTCGGCCAATCTTTTCCTGCTCTACCAGAAGCCCGAAACCATTGAATCGATCAAACGCCAGAACCGGCTCATGATCGGGGAGGGCGGTTATACGTTCCTGAAGTCCGTGCATACCGTCACCGGCCAGTATTCGGAAATCTTCTTCATGACCAGCTACGGCCTGGGGATAGGTCGATTGATGGTGGATAAGTACACCAAGCTGCTGTATTCGACACACCCTGATGACATTAAAAAAATTGCAGAACGCACCCGCCGCGGCATGACGACCGCCGAAGCGATTGAAGACATTCTGCGCTCCGGCTATTAACCGCTCCATAAACGAACCCAGAGAGACCCCATCATGGCTGAAACTCCACAAAACGCATCCAGTCGCCCCACCCGGGATAATCCGGTCAGACGACATTTCATCAGCGAGTGCCGCGATAACCGCATTATCGTGCAAGCGCGTTTCTCCGTTAACGTATTGCGCCTCTACCGGCGCAATTTTGACCGGTTTTCCCGTGCCGCTTATCTGTTGCGGTTCTATTGCCGCGTCGGTGCCAACGCCACGGTGGAAAGCGAGCTGACCAAGGAAATCATTGGCCTGATGGAAGAGGTCAATGACAACCTGCGCAAGAAGATCACCGTGGCCGAGCAGCTCCTGAAAAAAGATAACGTGAACATGAGCAAGCCGCAATTCGGCACGACCCATATCACCATTATTGATCCCTTGGCCAACCGGTTCTTGCAGACCTTAAAAACCGTGCAGGAACTGGATGAAAAACTCAGCGCCCTCTGGCTGGCCTGCGTGATCGATGACCTGCAACGGAACAAGGCGCTCGCTGAAATTGACGGTGAAATAAGACGCATCCAGACGCAAACCCGGACGCTTTCCTTAGGGGTCAGAGACCGGGTGCAAGCACGGAACCAGGCCAGACAGCAAGACGACGGTCAGACCGAAGCCCTTGCATCGGAAACGGATGATAACCGCACGGCGGCCCAAGACACTACCCCTCAGGCGCCGCAGGAAGAAACCGCCACGCTTGACGCTGAACAAGAAGTCGCGGCGTGATCAGACAGCTCCTGCCGCCCTTAACGCTCGCGCTGGCCTGCTGCAGTCATGCCGTGTCCGCTCAGGAAAACGACAACGCCGGCTCGTTTTTCAGCGTCTCCGATGGACGGGAGTCCTCCGCGTCCGTTTCTGACGGGGCGCCTTTTTACGAGGACAAGGAGCGCGGCTGGTTCTGGTACGAAGACCCGGCCTTGGAAGAGGACATGGCCGAAGTAGAGCCGCCAGCACCGACGTTGCCACCTCCGCCTACACCGGAGAAACCAGCGGCGCCGGCGGCTCCCTCAGGACCCAAGCCCCTGTCGGCTGAGTGGTTCCGCAAGAACATGGAAAAGTATCGCGATAAGGCGATCGACGAACCGACCCATGAAAACGTGTCGGCCTATATGTATTTGCAACGGGTCATGCTGGACAAAGCCGAGAAATTTACCGAGGTTTCCCAGCGGGTGGTGATGAGCGATTCCGTATTGGACGAGAACGCCAGGCGTCCGATCGCCACATTCGGGGCGTTCGCCAAAGATGAGATGTCAACCCAAGGCATCGAAAAGGCATCGAAAAAACTGGCTGAAAGCGCGGGGTTGTGGTTCTTCTATGCCAGCACCTGCGAATTCTGCGTCAAGGAAGCCGGCGTCTTGAAAGGCCTGATGAATGCCTACGGATTCAAGGTGCTCCCTATTGCGCTCGACGGCCTGCCTTTGTCAAACGGGGAATTTCCTGATTTCACCCTTGACCGGGGCCAGGCCAAGAAACTGGGGGTCGAGACCACGCCCGCGTTATTCCTGGTTAAACCGGGCGAGAACGGCGGCGCCCTGCAACTGGGACAGGGCTTGTTATCCGGTGACGAAATCGTCAAACGGGCCATCGCCTTATCTTATGAGAATGGTTGGCTGAATGACGATGAGTATCAGGACACGCTGAAGGTGAACCCCATCCAGGTAGATAACCGGACCCTTCAGAGCATTGACGAAAAGACCGTGAATGAACCAGGCGAATTGGTGAGGATCATTCGCGATAACTTAAGACAACAACTTTGAAGCAGCTTAAATGCTACTGACTGCTTACCACTGAAAACAATTTTTAAAAACAAATGCATCACACTAAAGACCGATATGTGCCTCTATTCACGCCGCGCTTCCATCTGGCTGACGCAACCATGGTCGGCATGGAAGTTAATGTTAAGCGCGGACAAAAACTATTAAAAGCTCAAGATACCTTCAAGCTGATTCAATCCGGCAACGAAAAGCCCTTGCTGGCGGACATCCATGCCCACTTGTCGAAATGGCTGCATAAATCCGGGCGGCCGATCTATTTGTCGTGGGGACTCGCCCATCAGACCAAGCCGAACGATCTGAAACTGTTCCTGGATGAATTGACTTCGTCGCTGCCGTCGGTTCCGTTGGAAATCGTCATCGATGCGCGCGATCAGGAAGGGTACCAGGCGCTCGAACAATCCCGGCCGCTGTTTGAAATACTGCGGAAGCGCCAGATCAGGGTCGGCTTATTTCATGCCCGACTTTTTGAATTCAATTCGAAAGGCATCAGTGAATACATCGATGTGTTCAAGATTAAAAAAGGCGCCATCATGGAGATGCGGGAAGATTTGTCCATCGCATCGCAGGCGTATGGCGTCATCGAAAAATTGAATGCCGAGCATATACAGATCATCGCCGATGACCTGTATTCGAAATCCGACGTGACCTGCGCCATCCTGATGGGCATCAAATACGGGCAAGGCTACTTTCTGTCAAGAAATCAGGCTCGGCTAAAAAAAGCCGTTAAAGCGCCGACAAAAAAAACCGGCAATAATTTTTACCAATGCCGGATGGATTATTTCAGCGATATCGTCTGGATCTAATTATGCGAAACCGAACTCTGTTGGCACTCATCTGCTTAGCGCTGTTCATGGCCCATCCAGCACAAGCAGGACTCGATAGCGAGTTAAACGGCATGTTCAATGACATGATCAATGTCACGGCGGCCGGATCCTATCAAACCCAGAGGCGCGGGGTGATCGCCGGCGGCAGTCTCTCAATGCGCAACAAGGTGGTTCATCCCAACCTTGTTTCATTTATCCCGCCGGACATCAAGGGAGGCTGTGGCGGAATTGACCTGTTTGGTGGTTCTTTCTCCTATATTAATAGCGCGCAGTTTACTCAGCTTATGCGTAGCATTGCCCAGGCGGCAGTCGGTTACGCGTTTCAATTAGCCATTGAAGGCATGTGCCCCACGTGCTCGCAAATTATGTCGAAGCTACAAAAAGACGTGGCGACCCTCAACTCGCTCATGCGGAATTCATGCGAAGCGGCTCAGAATGTTGTCAATGCAACAGGCTTGAAAGCATGGCGGGACAAAGAAGTCTTTGAGGCCGGGGGACTGACTGCTCAACATGGTTACCTGGAGGACTTCTTTAAAGCGAAAGAAGGCACAACAGACTCTCCGGCCAAGGTGATGATTGCTCACGGATCTGTGAATGAAATTACCGGCAATATCGTTTATGAAGCCCTGCAGGCATCAAATGCAGCCAGTTGGTATACCAGTAATGATGAGCAGATGAAAATGGTCATGATGAGCCTGACGGGCACAATCATCCGCAACGTAAAAAACGATAACTCGGATGCTCAGTATGATACTCGCCCAGCGCTTTTGAGTGTCCGGGATTTCATAGAAGGCGGACAAGTAACTATCTATAAATGTGAGAGTTCGAAATGTTTGCTGCCTAGCGGTAATAACAGCCAGGTTATTACTATCACCGGCATGCGACCGAAGATCAGGAAAATGCTGTTCGGCACCGGATCGGGCGCTACGGGAACCGGCGGCATTGTCAGAAAATTGGCCAGCAAGGCCCTTGCCGATCAATTCACAAATGAGGAGCAGAAATTCATTGCCTCAACATCGCCGGGCGCCTATGGCTTGTTGAGACGTTTGAGCACTGAAATAAACTCGGCCGGGCTGGCAGGAGACAGAATGGTGGATATACAAGCGATCGAGCTTACCAGTTATTTCATCGAGGAAATGTATGACGCCGTCAGAAACGCCGTTGAAGGCACGGGAAGGCCCATGGATTCATCCATGCTCCAGGTCATGCGGGACAAGAAAGAACAAATTAATTCACAACGGGCTATTGCAAATAACGCAATAGCGGGCGTTAACACCTTGCTTTCTTTACAGGAAAACCTGGTCAGGTCGCTAAGAGAGCCTTTGAATCATAAAATCCATTAAGGATATTCACCATGACTTATGACATTTTAAGTATCGGCGATGGCGAAATGCTGTATGAAGCATTCAAAGGCGTCGCGATGATCTTCGGCAATAACAGCCTGAATAAACTCATCAATGCCGGATTTGTGCTGGGGATTTTGTTAATTTCAATTAATTACCTGACCAATCAGGAATTCCCGTTGCGCTACTCGCTGATCGCGCTGCTTGCCTATTCAGTGTTGTTTATACCGAAAGCGACGGCCATTATCGAGGATGTCTATACGGGCGAGGTAAGGACGGTTGACGATGTGCCGCTGGGCGTCGTTGTCCCCATGTCTGTCATATCAACTATGGGCGTCAAGATGACGGAGATGTTTGAAACGGCGTTTTCAACGCCCGCTGAAGCCAGCCTGTTGAATAACGGCTATCTGAATTCGCTGAACACATTAATCAAATTACAGCATATCGGGTTGGGTACTGCCGGATCCGATTCCTCTCTGTCCGGCAGCCTGGGCGAAACACTGAATGCCTATATCGAAAGTTGCGTCATGTTCGATTTGGAAAGAGGCGGGAGCGATGCGGAAGTGACTATTGAAGGATTGCAAAAATCCGATGATTTGTTAGGTGCGTTGATCACGTCGTTTGTCAACATCGATATCCTGGTGAAGTTGCCTTCATCCGGCGCTGCCGGCACGCAGAAAAATTGCAAAGGCGCTTATCAGGATATCGTCAATTACATGAAATCCAGTGAGTTTTCAGAGGCGCTGGACAGGTATGTGTCAGGCTTGCTCGGCATTCAAGATCCCTCGCACACAGCCGCAGAGACCATTGATCAGGCGGCTGTTGCACTGGATCAGGCACAGATTGATTCGCAGACCTATATGCAAAACGCCTTGCTGGCATCCTATCTGAAGGGCGGTCCGGTCGCATTCATCCAGCGCCAGGGCAAAGAGCAGCTCAATTTGCAGTGGGCCAGCGAGCAATCGATGTTTAATGAGATTGCCCAACCCTTGATGGCGTTTGTGGAAATTTTTACCGTGGCCATTTCGCCCATTGTGGCTTTCCTGACCACGTTGGGCCCTGTCGGCATGACCATGCTGGTGCGCTATGTGCAGATGATGATCTGGATCTCGTTATGGGGACCGCTGATGGCGGTATGCAATCTATACATTACCATTGTGACCTCGCGAGCGCTTAAAACGATTGCGGAGAATGCGGAATCCAACGGATCCGGACTGACCGCCATGATCAACCATGACCAATTGTATGGGACATTGGAAACCTGGCTGTCGGCCGGCGGCATGCTGGCGTCCAGTGTGCCGGCTCTGGCCTTGATGATCGTCTACGGCGGTTCCGTGACGGCCACCAACCTGTCCAGCAAGATGATGTCAGGTGCCTCCAGCAGCGTTGATCCAGGTCGATTGAGGCCGGACGCCTACCAGTCGACGCCCGCCATGACCTTAGGTTCAAAAACGGAGGCCTCGCCGAACACCGGGACCAAGCAGTCCGGAATGGCCGATACCACTATTTCATCGTCATCCACGTTTGGAAGAGCGAAGCAAAGCGCCGCTGGCTCGGTTCGCAGTGCCAGTGCGACTGCCAACGAGACCATGAGTAAGATCAATCAGCTTTCCAGTCGATCCGGCACTATGAGTAGCGTCGCTAATGCGACCACCAGCGCCGTGAACCAAACTCTCTCCTCTGGCACTGGATGGACAACGAGTGACGGCAGGACTGTCAGCGATACAGCTTCCATGTCATCGGCGGAATCAGAAGCGGTTAAAGCAGGCTTGAATGCAGGCTTGAATGCAGGTCTCGGTGGAAATAAGAGTTTCATGAAGGCCGCTGTTGAATCGTCCCTGGATTCTGTAGCTAGCATGACCGCAGAAAGAAAAGAAGCATTATCTGACTTGGCGTCACAGTCCTACACTAAAACAGATCAATACCAAGAGTTAACAAATTCTAGCAATGGCAAATCGACAACCAGTACTAATCAAAGCTTCCAGGCTTCTGAGGAAATGGAAGCACTTGGCGAGCAATACCAAAGCCAGTTGCAAGCCGTTCAACAGGCAGAAGAGCGCTATTCTGAAATGGCGTCCATGCAGGATTCCAATGCAAAATCCATCAATATGGCTACATGGCAACTTGGCCCAGCGCTTAATAAAGCAGGGGCATTGGCTGATATATCCAATGCCAACCGGGCTTTAGAAGAGAAAATAGGGCCGCAAGCATATGCCAAACTGAGTAGTGAGGCACAATATGAAATCAATAGCTCAAGCGCATCGGGCCTGATCGGCGACGATCGCGAAACGTTGGCTGGTTTCTTAAAACTCAACAGCGCAGATCCTGTCGCCGCGACAAAAACCTTCAACGATTTCCTGCTGCCCACAACAAGCGGTACCGGCATGGATATTAGCCCAACCGAATTCAAAAATAATAGCCAGTCAGTGGATAGCATTGTCAGCAATGACATGGCCGAGGGATTCAGATCAAAAGTCAAAGGTTATGCCGGCGACCAAGATTCTGATGTCGGTGTTGAAAGCCGTAGCGGGCACCCATCGGCGCTCAAACAAACTGCATCCCACACGGCACCTCATCAAGAGCATATTCCAAAATCGGCTCAAACAAGCAAACCAGCCACGCTAAATCATACCGCCGACAAGGATAACAATTCCAGCGGCTCAAAATCAGGTCAGACTTCCAAGCCAGGAAACCAATCTGGTACAGGGCCGCGCGCTAAAGTGGAGGCGGCGCTTAAGCATAGCAATCTCGGTAATCCTGATGAAGTCAGAAAAAATATTGAGTTGGGTGGAAAAATTGATAACAACAAAGATACGTCCCATATGATGGGAAGGGCTATGATAAACGAAGGATCACTTTTTTATGACAACACGGTTGTCGCGGCAGAAAAAAGTGCAGACACTATGAGAACTAAAGCCAAAGACTTCATAAATGAAAATTTTGGCGACGACGATAAACCTCAACGAAATATATCAGATAACGATTTACCCCCAATACCACCGAAATAATTAACGAAAGAAAAGGTAATTTCATGTTGAAACCAAAAAACAAAAAGAAAATAAATCCTCAAGAATTGGGCCAGATTTACAAACGTCAGCTTGACCAGGCCAAACGGGAATTTGAACAGCTTGAATTTCTATGCGAAAGCGAAGGGGGCGACGTTAAAGTCGTACTCACCGGTCGCCGCGAGATAAAAACTCTTACGCTTGCACCTGAGATCTTGCAAGGTCGGAAAGTTCAAGCTGAAGAATTGATAACCGCTGTCATAAATGAGGCATTGGCATCCGTTAGAGATGCCAATATCCAGCTAACTGAAACAGTCGCGAAGAAATTTAACACGCAGTATGGTTAAAGCCTAAAGCACTTGAAACAAACCGTTTCTTTTGATTTTTGGTATATTTGTTCCTTGGGGCGTCCGCTGCGAGGCGGGAAGCCAGGTAGTCACCAGAACAGATAGGATCTTGCATTTTCCCTGCGCAAAAATCGCTTTGGAAAAATGCAAAGCCTTCCGACAGCGCGTCGAGTCCCCGGGTCACTTTCTACGAAAGAGCTTGAATTAAGGAGTTAGATATGTACTTTGTTAGTTATTGGATCGCTTTTGTCTTTAATTTTATTCGATCAATTTTTGGATCAGCCTGCAAACGAATTGCCTTTCTATTCGATAGCATAAGGTTATCGATTAACTCTTTTAAAAATAACCAAAATCCTTTTGACGAAAACCAAATAGTTCTTTTAAATCCTGCAACTGGATTGCCTATGATTGGTGGCGACATGTTTGGTTTTGATACTGCTGGTAATCGTTTTGGCAAAAACGATTTATTTGATCGTTTGTTTGAAAGAAACATCAACCCCGCAACTGGATTGCCCATGATTAGTAACTACTCAGGAGTTGATGTTGCTGGCAATCCTTATGGCTTTGATTTGCATAGCAACGACAGTTTTTCTTCTTTTGACAACAGTTCATCATTTGACCTGAATTCAAACAGCATCTCATCATTTGGCCTTAGTTCAATGGGAAATATTAACAACTTGTCCAACTTTTAAATTTTCTAACCGAATAAGTCCCCGGCGTAGAAAAAAGCCAGCCTATGCACTACATAAGCTGGCTGGTTAGCCTAGATATCTCGATACTATTGCTTGCTTTGCGAAGTATTTTGCTTCGTCTCTTACAAACACCCCCATGCGTATGGGGAAGACAATGCCCAAATCTCTTTTCACATTATCAAGTGAGAAACACCCCCATGCGTATGGGGAAGACCCAATGTCAGCGCCGCGCGTGAGGCGGTCGGCAGAAACACCCCCATGTGTATGGGGAAGACGCGCTTGCGCGTTAAAAACATGGACGCGACCAAGAAACACCCCCATGCGTATGGGGAAGACATATATTGCTGCCCGCTGTCCTGCTGCATCATGGAAACACCCCCATGCGTATGGGGAAGACGTTTGGTTTAATATCTGCCGGATTAGGAAGCTAGAAACACCCCCATGCGTATGGGGAAGACGCGGCGTGCTGAATGGCGAACCAACTCAGTACGGAAACACCCCCATGCGTATGGGGAAGACTCAGTTGATTGTATTTATCAATCAGCGAATCCAGAAACACCCCCATGCGTATGGGGAAGACAAGCTTGGCCAGTCGCGCGAAGAGTACACCAAGGAAACACCCCCATGCGTATGGGGAAGACACTTTCCAGCACCTCGACGCCGGTCAAAATCTGGAAACACCCCCATGCGTATGGGGAAGACCTCAGCCCAGGGCGCATCTAAATGCGTGTAGCCGAAACACCCCCATGCGTATGGGGAAGACGATGCAGATGAGCGGGTTAATTTTGCTCTTAGAGAAACACCCCCATGCGTATGGGGAAGACTGTTCCGGGAAATCCGAAACCGTGAACATAGTAGAAACACCCCCATGCGTATGGGGAAGACTGAGGCAGGGCATTACCGAATAGTCTTTGCTCAGAAACACCCCCATGCGTATGGGGAAGACACGCTGCCGACGTTGTTTCTGAATACCCGCACGGAAACACCCCCATGCGTATGGGGAAGACCTGCCCGATGCTGCGCCCATGTTGCCGATAGTGGAAACACCCCCATGCGTATGGGGAAGACGCCTCTCATCCTTGCACCTAATGCGCTGTCCAAGAAACACCCCCATGCGTATGGGGAAGACATATTCTTGGCTCATAAAGGTCCTGATCAGGCAGAAACACCCCCATGCGTATGGGGAAGACGCCGGAGAAAAGGCCGCTGCTTTAGCAAAAGAAGAAACACCCCCATGCGTATGGGGAAGACGCTGGCAACCAATCATTAAAAGATGCGTGGTTAGAAACACCCCCATGCGTATGGGGAAGACGTAGCTATCGCCGCCTCATTCAACCTAAACAGAGAAACACCCCCATGCGTATGGGGAAGACGCCACATCAAAGAATATGGCAACCTCGGCCTTAGAAACACCCCCATGCGTATGGGGAAGACTTTTCTACCATCCTGCTTTCATAGTGAACGCAGGAAACACCCCCATGCGTATGGGGAAGACACCAACAAATTGTGGTGAGTATGAAGATCAATCGCAAGATATGCTGTTTTGGTCATTAATAATCAGAGCTTCTCCTTCTTTTTCCTGCACTAATTGCAAGCCAGAAATTTCGATAATACTCCGTCGGGTATCGCCAACACCGAGAATTTCATAACCTGGTGTTTTATTGATGCGACGAAAAATCATCAAGCCACTTTCCGGTGGACAATGCTGATACAGATAATCCACCACAGATTTACCTACCGAGTCTTTCACACCGGAAACGAACACATTGGGACGCGGCTCAACAAACCAGAGCTTCATTCGACCTCTGACCGCAGGCGGCAGATCATTAGCTATCACGACGAGCACTTTTACCTCCTAGCATTTCTTCAATATCGGCACTGATACAGGCTAGCAAATCCATTTCTATCACTCTTTTCCTAAAACTTTCTGCTACCTTGTGCTTGTTATAGCGTCCGGCCATCTCGACCGTTAATGCAAACGCCAGATCAATACACAACTTTTCCTTGTATAAATCAGCCAGATCGTAAACAAAAGGTAAAGGACTGCCAGAATGGATAAAACCGATATGCGGTGAATAACCCATGCTATGTACCGCCGAACTTAAAATTCCATATAGTGCGGCATTAGTTGAGGTCAGAATCTGGTTAGTCATATCACCCAATTCAAATTTGCCTGGCACATACGCTCGACCTTTCCATCCGACTTGGTACTCCTGGGCTTTTTGCTCATATAACTCGCGCACACGGTAGCCTTCCATGCCCATCATTTCCTTCAGACTTTTACCTGTCAGCTCGGCCTTAGGAAAGCGTCGTGCATACATCCTTCGTGCGACCTCCAGTGATTTTTTCTCATCAGCCGATAACAGCATTTGCCTGCGAAAATTGCGCGTATTAGCTGTGGGTGTTTGGCCTATTGCATAAAATAGCAGGCTGTCTTCCCCTACCCAGCAAACATTGCAATTAGCCGATGCGATGACCTTGATGGCCTCATGAGTAACAGTGGTTCCCGGCCCTAACAATAGGCAATTCAAGGTTGCAATGGGTAAGCGCACGACGTTGTTATCGCAGTCTATCCATTTGACGCTGCTATCATCAATCTCCATCCGGCCCCGTTCCAGATAGATAAAAGGATATTTGCTGCTGACCTGTGGCAGCGTGTCGCGCGTGACTTTTATCAGCAGGCGCGTTGAGTCCTTCTCAGCAGTCATAAAAAACCTTTCCGTATCCCATCCCCAGTCGAGAATAATCCAAATTGTTAAAAAGCATGAACGGCAGGCCCGGTTAGGCTGTTACCACCGTCACTCGACGATCACGGTAAAGTTTGTGTTCGCCGAATTGGATAGGCACATCCATCAAAGTCAGGACTTCACCTGGATATTCGCCGTCGACTACGCGAAAGTCCTCCATTAAGGTCTTGTCCTGCACAATTGCTAGGGCATGATCAATGGCCTCGGCTTCATCTGCATACCGTCCACGATAGATGAAATCGGTCGGCACGCAGTTTTTTCGGCCTAAGTAGATATCCCAAGCCGGGTTTTGCAGGGCTTCGGCGATAACATCGGCTCGGGTTGCCGGCACTTGCAGCAGCACGGCAAAGTAGGCATCCTGCAGGTAATAGCGGTAGGTCATTTTGGTGCCACCACCTACAGCTTTTTTGCCCTCACTGGTTTTGGGAATTAGCAAACTGGACCACGGATCCTGATCGTCGTAACCGCTACCAACCATATGAAAATCGCGCAGCAGCGGCTCTCGGTCAATCTTAACCAGTTCTCCTATATTATTGCTGCGGCAGCGGACGAAAGACAGCACGGTTTGCGTGAGCGCAGCGAATTCAGCCAGCAATTCGAATTGCTCGCCACCTGCGCCTAAGGCACTACAGACCAATCCCAAAACACCGGATTTAGTCGGAAAATTAAGGGTATCGCGGCGGCCGAATTTAGAATCGTGCCCCCAGGATTGCAATGGCGCTTCCAGCCACAGTAACAGATAAGGATTATTCATCCACGGCAACCTTGGCATGTTGTTTCAATGCCGCGACCAGATCGTCGATGCTGAAGTTCTCATCTTCGCCAAAGGTATAGTCATTGATTTTTCCAAATAAGGAGCCGGCCAGTTTTTCTTTTTTGGCTAAATAGTCAGTTAATGCATTAATGCTAGGTTGCAGGAAACCGCCATCTTTGGCTTTAACGGTCGTTTCAAAAGGTACTTGCAGGCGTTGGCCTTTCCTGACCAGCACTCTGGCGAATTCCCAAGGCGAGGCGCCGGATTGGGTGCTTTGCCGAGCCGCCGGCACCGCTACAAACAGGGCTTTGGTAAAGGCTTCTACCGCTTCCGGTAAATTCTGTCCGGCCAAGGTTTGATGGAGTTGCCCAAGATCCAGACTAACGTAACGGTAGTACGTAGAGGAGTTGAATTCCAGGCTGCCCATGTGGGCGGCGCCGGGATCGTCTTGCAGATCATCCAGAGCCGTAAAGAATTCGACTTCATTGCTGATTCTGTGGGTGGAAATGGCGTGTGAGAACGAGGCGGCCGCTTCGACATTGAGTTCCGTCGCTTGCGCAACCATACGGCCGAATAAAGCAATATCCAGACCATCAATCGCCGGATTGAAGGTTTTCTTAGCAAGTTTCTGGATGTCCTTGTCTTTGATCTTGCTGCTATCGAACCCCTGGTCCTGGGCGAATGCTGCAAAAGCTTGCGCTTCTGTTTCGGTAAAAAAATGCAGCGTGTCTTTGCTGAACGAGGCGGCAATCGCTTCCCCACAGGACTGAGCCTGTTCTTCGTTGGCACCAAGCTTGGCACAGGCTTTTGCTACATAATCGGCAACCAGTTTGCTGCGGATGGCCAATTTGGCGCCGAAATCCTGCATAGCCATGCGCACCGGCCGTTTCCAGGCCTGAGAACTGACCCGGGCTCGGGTACTACCGCCAACCACGGCGGTTTTGGGCGCACCGACATCGTCGCGGTTCAGGCAAGTCACCGGAAAAGATTGCAGGATGTGGAACTCGATGCGGGTGTTTTTAAGTGGGTTATTAATCATGTATTGAATCCTTGTAATATAAAACGAATGTGATTAGTTAAGCGGTACGATTTGCAACAGCCCGAAACCAAAGGCCCGGCCACGGCCGATGCCTTGCCGGAAACTTTGGATGAACCGGTCGCGGTCGTTGACATGCAGTTCGCCTTTTAAAGTAGCGCTGCCGTGGGTAATGGTCTGGATGCCTTTTTTAAAGCTTTGCACGGCCATCTTTTCAATCTGCAGGTTGTTAGGGTTGACGCTAAAGCCCCAGGATTTTTCTGCGCGATCAATGAACCAGCCGGTGATCGCCTCACGGCCGCGCACCGGTACAATTTTGCCGGTCTGTTTGTCGCGCTTGCCGGGATTGACCGTCACTTCAAAGGCATAACGGCTGTGTTGCAAAAAAGGCTCATTGATGGTTTTGCTCTCGACTTCCCCGAACGCCGGCGATGGATTGGGCGGACGATCGGCCAGCATCAGAATCAGGCGACTGTTAAAATCACCGCCCTTATCGGCATATAAAATGCCGCTGGGAACGCTGGCTTGCTTTTGTTGTTCGCTGCGGACATCGTCGAACAAGTCGTAAACGACCCGATGCAAAGAATAGGAATCAGTGATTTTTAGCGCCTTGATATCACTACGCGACAGGCGCAATGCGCTGGCATAGAGCATCACAGGATGGGGGCTCATGAGGCCTCCTTATCGACCATACGGCTGTAAAAGTCTTGAGCCCAGCGGGCTTTGACTCGTTCATTGTCCCAATGGAACTTCAGCAAATCGGCTAGCAATTGCGCATAGTTCAAGGTCACGCTGGCTTTAGAATCGATCAGGCTGAACAATGGCCGTAATATCCGGCAGGCTTCCTCAACGGATTCGCAGGCCAGTAAGCGCCGCAGCCTAGCTTTAGCTTGGTCGCTGTTGTTGCCGTCTTCGTAGCACAGCGAAATGGCGCGGCCAATGCCGATAGCGCCGTTATGGTCCACCTTCGCTTTAGCGATGGCAGCGGCAATGGTGGCATACGGCAAGCGTTCAAAATCTTTTTCCAGATCGATATAAAATGCGGCCAGATGCTCCCAGCACTGGTATTCGGTCGCCGGGTTATCGGCTCGTCTCAGCCCTGCGGCAATGCCTTTGTCTTTTTGGCATTGCTCAACGGTAAACTTGACAAAAGCCTCGCTTTTGCCGATTTTGCTTGTTTCGGTACTCACGCTTGAGCCTCTTCGGTTTTGGTTTGATCTTTCAGATATTTGACTAGGTTAGGTCGATTTTTGGCCCATGCATCAAATTGTCTGGCGGTGTCTTTGGCGCAAAAGTGATCGTAGGCCCGATTGGCAAAACCAGCGAAAGTTTTGCGCAGGGCTGTGGCTTGGTTGAAATCTTCACAGGCATTGACTAGGTCCTGGAACTTGCGCTCGCAGAGCTGCCAAAACAGATTGCTGGCTAAACCCGCCTGCGCTTTGCCTTCCATATTTTGGTTTTTGAAATAGTTAAGCGTGGCGCTATAAACGACTTTGGAGAGTTGATCCAATTCGAACATTTCCAGTTGTAAATTGGTATACCATAATGTCCCAAGTATCTGTTGAGGCAGCATGACCATGGATTCGACGAAATCATCAGAGCCGGAAACGAACTGCTCGCCGGCATTGCTGCTAACTCGCAGGCCACCTGACCACAAGCCCAGCGTGTCGACCTGTGATCTGGCCCGCTGAAGGCCAAACCGGAGCTGATAGCAATCAAACCCTTGATTACCTGTCTGCGCCAGAAAACCCAATAGCGCGGGCAGAAAACGCCACGGCCTTTTTTCAGGGTCAACCCAGATCACTTTCGGATCTTTGCCGGAAAAATCAACCGAGACACTGGGATCGACCATACTTTCCTTGTATCCCTGATGGGCAATGCCTTCCGAATAATGCAGTCCCGTCTCTGTCAGCAGACAAAAGCGCGATAACGGCAGCAATCGACCGATCAGGCTGGCCTGTAAGCTTTTGGCCATATCACAGGCTTCACCAACCGGCATGGCCTCCCAAGGCGCTTTTCCCAAACCGGCGCTAAAGATGCGCATTTGCTGGAGCTGTTCTACTGTCAGCAGATTCAGCCATAGAGTTTCCTGGACAGATCGACCGATCAAAAAATTGTGCATAAAGCCCATAAAGCCAATGGCAGGGCCGGGCTTGCCAGTAGCGGGTTTTCCCTTGTCATTGGTTTTGCCCGTGTAACCCGGCGACAGCACCACGCTGTTGTCGGTTTTCTTGCCTCCCAGACCGAATCCCATCAACGATACGATCAGCAAGGCTTTATCCGCATCGGATAAACTTTTTTCAATCTGCGTTTGTGTCAATACTGTCGTATTTCCGGTAGCGACTTCCGCCAATACGGCCCCGAAGCTCTGGAGACCAGCGGTCCGAATGGCCGGCATCTGCAAAAACGGCTGATCGCCGTACAGCCAAAACCGGTCATGCCAGCGCTCCAAATACGCCAGACAGTTCGCCGATAGCCCTAGGGCGCCTAAATCGGTCCAGGCCTCATCATCTGCTGGCGTGGCTGCGGATTGAGCAATTGATAACAGCAGCTTGATCAAAGCAATCTTCTGCACCGGATTGCCGCCCAAGGCTCGATAGTCGCTGCGGCTGAAAAGGTCTCTCAAACTGACTCGTCCGACATCGACGACCGGTATCCACGGCTCGTCGATCAGGTTAAAGCGGTTTTCGACTGTCATTTATTCTCCTGCTGAGATGATTTGTCGGCCTGATAGCCGAGATATTGATCGTATTGAATCGAGTAGAAATCGGAGGCTTCGCCATCGTTCAGGCTGACGGCTGTACCGCTGTCCAGTATTTTCGCCACCCGCAGTCGGCTTTCATCGTCGGTCTTGCCCAGATACAGATAGCCTCGCAACCAGTCCAGACCGTTACTGGCTACTGGCTTAGGCGCCATATGCTCGGCAACCCGCACGGTATTCTGCAGCAGCATTGCCGCCAGTTCCCGTTGTTGCGCAGGCTGCAAGCCCTTGCCCTTACCGGGCAGCAATAGGCTCGTATCATCTAAAAACCGCACCAGAACGCCACCCTGTTGCTTATCGATCCGATAACCTTTAATCAGTAGCACTTCGACGCTATCCTGTTCGCTATAGCGGGTACTGGCTTTTTCTTCCGACAGCGTTTTGCCGGCCGTGGATAATCCCAAAAGGGCCATGCGCTTCAGGTCTGCGCGCTTCTTCTCAAGGGCATTAGCATGGTTCAGCAGGGCGCCGGATTCCTCCCGATCTGAGTAAGTCGCTTCAATAATCGCCCTGATCTGTCCAGGTATATTGATGTGTTGCAGGTCTTGCCATACTTGCAGGCTGCGGCACAGCACATAGGGAGCGTAAATTTGTGCAGTCGCCCCGAAGGCTTGCTCCGGATCTGTGATCGCATTGGTCAAGTCAGGAGCTAATAGCCAAGCTTCGCGTTGAGCACTGGTAGGACGCCACGTTTCCTGATGCCGCCATAGGCGGCCTATACGTTGCAACAGCATGTCGCTGGGCGCAAAGCGGCTGATTAAGAAGTCGGCATCAATGTCCAGTGATTGTTCCAGAACCTGAGTACCCACCAATATTCGCCCACATTGCGCACGTAATTTGCCGCCATGTTTGCCGTATAGGTCAGTCCAACGGCTTTCGTTGCCTTCACGGTCAGTTTTTAGATAGCGCGAATGCAACAATCCGCATTCGATATTTAACGAGTGTGCTCTACTTGCCAGCAACCGGTAAATTTTCTGAGCTTCAGCGACAGTATTTTCCACCCACAATACCTGCTGCGCCCACCCAGCGCGTTTTAGTGCTTCTTCAATTGCGATGCTGTCATTTTGGCAATGCTGAATATCAACCTGGACATTAGCTATGTTTGGCGCTGCTTGTTCAATAAAATCGCCGCTTTTGGGCAGAGCGGAAATCAACGGATAGTCATTTTTCGATGTTCCCAAGCCCAATAATGCGTGACGGCGCTCATGGGTCAGTGTGGCGCTGAGAATAATGACCGTGCAGTGCAGTTGCCGGAGCGCTTTGACCAACTCTTCGAGCAGGGTGCCTGTATAGCTGTCATAAGAATGCACTTCATCCAGTATCACCACTTTGCCGGCCAGACCGAAAGTCCGCACAAAACCATGCTTGACATTCATGACCGCCATCAAGGCCTGATCAATAGTTCCGACCGCAAACGGCGCCAGAATGCCGCGTTTAGAAGCTTGAAACCAGGAGCCGCCGGGATTGCCTTCCTTGCCCAATTCGATTTTCAACCAGGCATTGCCGTGCAGCAACAGTGGCTGCTGATGGAGGCTGTCACTATCCAGGATCTGCTTGAGAAATTCACCGACACGGTCATGAATTTTGTCGGATGTCAGTTGGGTCGGTAGTGCAAAATAAAGGCCGGTGGCCTGATTCGAGGCGAGTAATTGATAAGCCGCGTACAGCGCGGCTTCGGTCTTGCCCAATCCCATCGGCGCTTCCAATATATAGATGCCAGGCTGTGTTACTTGCTCGATGAAACAGCATTGGGCATCACGAGGTTGCCATCCAAAAATCTCGGCGAAACTTAAATCCTGTTTCAGCATGGGCTGCACAAAGCCCGCTGCATCCACGGCGGATTTGATACGCGGCTGCCAGTCTTCGGCCGGATCGTTGAATAGAGAACCGGAGCCAATCCAGTCCGCTACGCAGGTAAAGCCCGCCAGCACGCGCGCCTGCAAATCGTTGGCAATGACGGGAAACTCGGCTTGCAGAGCAGCTATTAATCCGGCGAGCAATTCTTCCCGGCGTTGATTCCAGGTTGTGCCGCCGAATATTTCTTCTATCGCCGAGTAAGTCACATTCGGCGAATAACCGTGATGCTGGCCGAGAATCTCAGGAATGTATTTTCCTAGTTTCAGATATTGGGCCGTCGCTTGGCTGACGCCGGCATGGCCACCCCAGTTTTTTTCCGTATCCGGATTGGCTCTTTCCAGCCCCGGCTTGGAGTTATTTATGTAGCCAGCGGTGCCGCGATAAATTTTTTCCTGAAAAGTCGGGCTGACTTTGCCGATATCGTGAGCACCCGCAATAAGTTCTGAGCCATCAGGAAAAAATTCGGCCACTAACCAGT
Source organism: Methylobacter luteus IMV-B-3098 (assembly GCF_000427625.1). Lineage (GTDB taxonomy): Bacteria > Pseudomonadota > Gammaproteobacteria > Methylococcales > Methylomonadaceae > Methylobacter > Methylobacter luteus. Next base: position 229,182 of record NZ_ATYJ01000014.1, on the reverse strand, counting down.
GAGGTAACCGATGAAGCAGTTCCCGAGCGATCTCGCCGACAATCTGGCAATGATTTAAAACATGCCGCCCAGCGCGGCTTTCACCCGAAGGGGTCTGATAAGTTTTAGCCAGGCACTCATTTAACTGAAGCGCATCGATATAAGAATTACTTGGGGAGTGACGTCTGAACACGTAGGTTGATTCCTTATTTCATGCCTGTCCAATGTAGCTACAAGTACTTCTTTACAGTTGCAAAACGAAATAAAAGCATTAAACTTTATCTATTAAGATATTTTATATATAAATAATATTTTCATATAATCTAGCATTATGACTCAGCTTTTGCAACAGGCTTTAAAATGGGAACAACGGCAACGTTTGACGTTATTAGAAGCGACGGTGTTTTGGAGTGGGAGCGTCTCTACGAATGCGTTAACGGATAATTTCGGCATCAGTCGAGTACAAGCATCGAAGGATTTAACGCTTTATCAGGCGATGTGCCCCGATAACATTCGCTACGATAAATTTTTAAAAAGGTATGTGATTGAAGCCACTTTTAAACCGGCTTTTATGGAAGGGACTGCCAGAGAATTTTTACAGGTTTTGAAAGTACAACGGGACGGAACCCGTGGTGCTGTGCTGACTCTGATAAATAATTTACCAACTGTTGAGATTGTGGAATCGGTATTCAGGCAAATCGATCGGATGATCTTGCAAACAGTCAATCAGGCTATAGTGGCAGGCAAAGAAATACGCGTATGCTATCAATCAATGGCTCGGCCAGAGCTGGCAGAGTTGCAGTTGTCTCCACATGCGCTGGTTTTTGACGGACTACGCTGGCATATGCGAGCTTTCAGCCGAAACCATAACGAATTTCGGGATTTTGTTATAGCGCGTGTGCTATCAACTGAATTTATTGGAGTAACTGATATCAATTCCTCTAATGATCTGGCTTGGCAACAATTTGTCACCGTCAGAATCGGCCCACATCCGGGGCTGAGCGATAGTCAGAAAGCGGCTATTGAATTTGATTATGCAATGAAAAACGGAGTTCTAGAGCACAAGGTAAGGGCGGCAGTTGTGTCTTATTTTCTAAAGGCGATGAGAATCGGTCCTGATGACAAAGAGCGCGAGGCAGTCGTTCAGCAGATTATTCTATTGAACAGAAATGAATTGAAAGATTATTTGTTGTTCTAGAGCATTGATGAGCCTGTTCCTTCTTCTCAAGCGATCTACTCTATTACACTATCAAGCTCAAATAACGATCTAAACCACACCTAATTTATCGAAACAGCAGAGAAAGCTTGAATGGCGAATCAAAAAAGCTATCAGCCGCCCTATACTATTACCCCAACAATATTGAATCTGGTCGCCGAAATCAGCGAACAGATCGGACGTTACACGATCTTGGCTGAACAAAACCTGACGCCACGCTTACGTCGGGAAAACCGGATCCGTACCATCCAGGCATCGCTGGCGATTGAGAACAATACACTGACTTTGGAACAAGTGACGGCAGTGATAGATGGGAAACGCGTCCTCGGTTTGCCCCGTGAAATTCAGGAAGTCCGTAATGCCTTTGCCGCTTACGAAGCAATGGAAAACTGGAATCCAGACTCTGAAGCCGATTTATTGGCAGCGCATGGATTGCTGATGTCAACATTGGTCGACCAATCGGGCATATATCGTCCCGGCGGTGTCGGTATCTTCCGTGGCAAGCAACTAGTGCATATGGCGCCGCCTGCCGACCGAGTGCCTCATCTAATGGCTGATTTGTTGGCTTGGTTGAAACGTACTGAAGAGCACCCTTTAGTTGCCAGTTGCCTGTTTCATTATGAACTGGAGTTCATCCATCCTTTTACCGACGGTAATGGACGTATGGGTCGATTATGGCAAACCCTGATTCTGCGCCATTGGAAACCCTTGTTGGCTTATTTGCCTGTGGAAACAGTTATTCGTGAGCGCCAGAATGATTATTATCGCGTCTTGGCTGAAGCTGATGAACGCGCAGAGACCACGCCATTCGTCGAGTTTATGCTACAAGCTTTATCAGATGCCATTGGCGAGGCAGTTACTACCGACCAAGCAAGCGACCATGTAACCGACCAAGTAAAACGACTGCTTGAAGTTATTGGTAACAAAGAAATCAATAGCGCCAACTTAATGCAAACATTAGGCTTATCTCACCGGCCAACATTCAGAGATAATTATCTGAACCCCGCTTTAGATGGGGGCTGGCTAGAGCGCACCCAACCCGGCTCACCAAGAAGCCCTACACAGCGTTATCGGCTTTCTAAAAAAGGGAAGCTGTGGTTGCAAAATGAGGACAAAAATAAAGGCTAGCCCGAGCTTGGCCTGATAGCACGGCTTCAGAGTCATCAAGTGACCTGTCGGCGACATGGACTACTCAGACTGGGATGAAGCATCTTGTTTCGGCGGATTCTTAGCCGCCAGGTCTTCCTCTAAGGAACGCCCCAAAGCTTGCAAGCCTTTCACTAGATAATCAATCATTTGCTCTTCATCAGCCTGCGTTGTTGCATCCGGCAGCAGGATGGCCTTGAAGCCATGGCTCATAAAGGCCTCCCATTTGGCCTGGATGACTTTTGGCATTAGCAGGGCAAACGCATCAAAATGATCAGCCGCTTGTTCCAGTTGAGTCTGGGCGGCATTGCTTTCCTGGACAGTCTGAGTCTGGCTGACTACCGGATTCCGACCGGCCTGTGCATCGGATACAGTGATCGCGGGCTCGGCATAGGCTATGCCTCGGCATAACAAGCTCGACAACAATAAAATGATTTTAATTAAGCGCATAATTATCAATAACTCACATCGATGGATACGGGCGTAGATAACGCGTGAGCATCATCCATGGCCGTGATGGTCACATGGGCCGACTGCGGTGAACCCGTCTTACTGAAGCTGATCCGATAGCCGGTCGAGCCGATCGGCTGCCCGTTCACTTCCCAACTGTAGCCGATGATCTTGCCATCCGGGTCCGAGCATCTAGCTTCGGCATACACCACATAGATGTTTGGCTTGGGCGTCAGCTCGCACGAGGGCGGCTGGTTAGGCATCAAGGGCAGCGCTTCGTTTACGGTCAGTGTCTCGCCCATCTGGCTGTTCAGCGTGTAGCTGATGAGATGGTCGCCGGCCTCGGCGATCTCTTTCACCATGAAACTGCGGTTGGTATAGTCGTCCACCGGCACGCCGTCCACCTTCCAGATCTGCCCGATGACCTTATCCAAGGGATGCCCCCCGTAGACGGTCGGCCGCACTGTCACCGTCATGGGCGCCCGGCCAAACAGGTTCGACTTGCCCACCTTGAGCGTGGCGCTGTACGGCGCTGCCGCTTCGGTGATGACGTGCTGGGTCAGTACGGTCTCATGCCCCCGGCTATCCCGGATCGCGACACTGATGTCGTACTCGCCGGCATACAGAGCCTGGGCCGAGGCCCGGTTCGGGAACGCCGCATGCTGGCGGCCGTTGACATTGGGCGGGAACGACCATTCGTAAGTCAGGCCTTCGAACCGCCGGTTCATGGCCGGCAGGTCATGGGCCACAAGCAGGTTCAGATCAGACGGTGCCTGCACTGTCAGCTGCTTCATGGTAATGCTCCAGTTTGGCCAGACATAGGCCCAGGGCGCATAGCTCAAGGTGGCCTCCCTCAGCGTCGCTTCTTTGAAGCCGTCCACCCAGGCCCGGAAAACCAGCGGCTGCTTGTCGATCAGATCCTGCGCGGTCGGCGACCAGTCCAGCGTCTGTCCTGCGACGAGAGCGCCGTCCGGCAGCTGCCATTCCGACACCATACGGTGTACGCTCTCCATGCCGCCCCAGGACGGCTTGACCGTGCCCTGATAGTGGTATGTTTTGCCTACCTCGATATCCCTCGGTCCTTGTGCGCTGATTCTTGGTTTCTCTGGCATGTCCACGACCACATAATAGCGCGCTGCCGTCCAGGCTGCCGGGTCATTGTCGCTGGTATCCGCTGGTCGTGTCCGCAACGTTACGTAGACCTTGCCCTCGGTTTCCTCGGTAATCGTGGCGGTCGGGCCGGTTTGCACGGTTTTGCCGCTGGGCGCCTCGATTGTCCATTCATTTACCGTATCCGTGGTCAGGACGCCCGCCCGGTACAGCTGCGCTGCCAGCGTGACCGCTTGCCCCGGCGCCACATGGCGTGGACCCACGATTTCAGCGTCCAGCTTCGAATAGGCCCAGACTTCCACGGGATCGGCGTAGCTTTCGACCAAGGTGTTCTTGTTCACCATTTTGGCCCGGACCCTGCGCCGGCCGGGTTCCGGCATAGAAACATTATGCCGGATCGTATTCGACCTCGGCTGGGGCTCCCAGGTCAGGCCGCCGTTATCGCTGCGCTCCCAGGTCACCTCCTTCAATGCGGCGCGGTTGTCCTGCGTCATCACCAAGGAAAGCGGGAATGTCTTGGGTGCCGGACCATCCAGCGACTTGGCCGTGATCGCGCCTTCGATCGGCGTGCCCTTGACAACTTCGACATAACGGATTGACGAGGTCAGGGTCACATCCAGTTCCGGCCTATCGCTGACCAGCTTGGCGACCGCCGACAGCTTCATGAATAGCAGGCCGGTCGGGTTGATCTGGAAGGTCACTTCGCCGTTGCCCAGGTCCTGCATATCCGTGATCGGCGTCTTGGCCGATTTGAGGTTGGTCTGAACGAGAATCTGGGTTCGCCATTGCCCCATCGTTCCCGGTGTGTAGACCAGGCCATCCCGGGTATACTTGCCGACCCTGACCTTAACGGTCACCAACTCGGTATCCGGGGTTTGTTGCGGGACATCGATCAACAACTTCAAGTTGCTCTCCGTGCCGCCAATCGCCGTGATCACCTGTTCGGTATAGGACTGCGGATAATCCTGCCAGGCCGCACGCAAGGTCACCGGCCGCTCTTCCAGCAAGCCCAGGTTCGGTGTTGAGAGCCAGTAACTGCCGCCGCTCATGACGTTGCCACGCTCCAGGTTTTGCTGGCTGTCGATCAGCTGGTATTTCAGCTTGGCGCTGGTCGGCATCGCCGCTTCGAACGTTGCGCGGGTAATCGGCTGACCCAGCGGGACGTAATATTTACCTTCTGATATTTTATAGCCACCTTTCAGCGTGACTTGTGGTGGAGGGGGCTCCTGAACGCTCACATCGAAAGAGCCGGTCTGTACCACCGAAGTCAGTCCATCGGCAAACTGGCACTTGACGGTATAGCCCAGAGCATGAATTCCTACAGGGCTCAATGCGCCTTCCAGCTTGATATGGTTCAATGACAGGGACAGGTTTTTGGTCAGCCCGTCGGCGCCGGTGAACTCCACAAAACAGGCCCGACTGCCTCTGGCGGCTTCATCCAGAGCAGCGGCCTGATCAATTGCCAGATGACAGACAGGCTCCGATATCTGCCTGAAGGTCAGGTTGACCGTTTCAATCCCGATGTAGACCTCGCTTTTGCCGACAAAGCCAAAGTCCCAAACGACCGGAGAAACCGTCACAGTTTTGACGATCGGTTCGGAGTCATAACGGGTGTCATTAACCCAGCGTGAGACTACGGCCTGCACGGAGAAATCGCCGGCCGTGCCCGGATACCCCGCCAGCGTGGGCAGGCCGTTGTCGTCGGTGCCGGCGGCCAGATCAGGCACGGTCGTGGTCAAGGCGACATAGCATTTCAACGGATCGGCTTCCGCCTCGGCCTGTACGGTGGTCAGCGGGCAGGACGTGTCCGCCGGTAGCTGCAGTGATGCTTCGATTTTTGTTTCGCCCTGATAAACGGTGGCCGGCGATACCGTTAAAGTAGGCAGTGGCGTTGATTTGCCATAACCTTCGTCCTGCTCGGAATCCGGCCCTGAACCGACCGGGTTTTTGGCCACGACGGTGTAAAAGTAATGTGTCAGACCGGCAATGGTCGTGTCATTGTAATGGGTCGCTGGCCAGGCCAGGCCGGATGCAATCAAATCCCCCTTATCACCCGCGACATCCGAGCGATAAATATCATAAAGAGTTGCATCAGGTTCAGCTATCCAGTTTATCGTCACTTTGTCGTACTGAGTGCCATCGGTGGCGCTTACACCGTTAACTTTACCCGGCAACAGGAAGCCTGTTTGAGTCCAAGTGACACGGGGTGTGGTATCGCTTAAACCATGCTGGCCATGGTCGTTATCGCCTGTCACCCAGAGGGTGCCGTTGGTTTTCAAGGCGAGGGAATGAAACCATCCCGCTGAGGCCGTTGTCACGTTGTCCAGGACTTGTTTCCAGTAGGGAGTAGATGTCGTTGTCCCATCGCCGTATTGTCCATTCTCGTTGTCCCATCCAGTGGCCCAGAGTGTGCCGTCTGTTTTAGTGGCCAAAGCAACGGTATTTTTTATGCCTGTATCTGGCATAGCGTTGTAGAATGAGATGTCTTTGACATGGTCAAAAACTTGTCGCCACTCAGCTAGCACTGTAGGGTCTTCCACACCCAAACCATCCGACATATCAGGACCTCCTCCATAAGCCCAAAGGGTATCGTCATTCTTGATACCGAAAATAAAAGGATATTCACAAGCAGGGCTGCATGACGAGATAGGAGCCACCACTATTTTCTTGAATCCAGATCCAACAGAAACGAAGTTGCCGCCATAGTAATACCCTTTGGCGTAAAGCTCACCATCGGTTTTAAGTATATAGGTTACTATTGATGGCAGACCCCGAGTTAAATCATAGGAAGTCGTGATTTGCTTGATGTCTGTATAAGTCGTAGCCTGCCAATTATTCGGCGCTGTGCCTGTATAGGCTGTGCCCGACACGATAGCCCAAAAAGTGCCTTTTTCGGCACTGGCATGAAGGGCCGACACGCCAGTCAAAACTTGTTGCCAGGTATGACTATACCCGAAGCCGGCCACCCACAGCGTATTGTCGTTTTTCAGGGCGAGCGAAACGTTGGCTCCAGCCAGTATATCTTTGACGTCAGTCAGCACTTGTTTAAACGTTGTACTGTTATCGAATGTGCCGTCACCCAACTGACCCGAACTATTAAGGCCCGTAGCAAACAAGCGGCCGTCGGCTTTAAGAGCCAAACTATATTTATAGCCGGCGGAAATCTTGATGTAATTGTCGTTTGAACCTGTAAGGGTCGTAATTTCCGGCATACGGTAGCCGTAATCGGTATTGGTTTGCTGAGCTGTACCGGTAAGCTTCACGAAATAACCATAAGTTACACCATGAAGAGCGGTCTGGTCATAATTGTCAGAGGCCGATCCAGTTACTGTGGTTATTAACGACTTGGGTCCATTCAAGCCTTCAGATCGCCAGATTTCGTAAGTAGTCGCACCATCTCCCATAGGTGTCCAAAGCAACTTGACACCGCCGGCATAAGTCCCCTTACTGACAGTGAGCGTGCCGGTAACGTCAGACCAGGCGGGCGAGGCACCCCCCAGCAGGGCCAGCAATAAGGCAACAAATAGATTGATTAACAGACATTTAGGCAAGCGCATCTTGAGATAATCCTTGGACGTTTAACCTCCATGCGCCGGGTTATCACGGCGGCACGCAGGTGTTTTTTGAACACATGCAACGAGGGCAGCTTAAAATGCCTATTAAGCCCTAAAAAAAAGTTTTCTGTCGGGTCGAAAGACGCGGTTTTTCGCTGACCTTTTACTTTTTGGGGGGCTCATGCGGTTTTCGCCAGGCATAAAAAAACCGAGCACTGAAAAAATCAGGCTCGGTTTTGGGATGAAATCAGGCGCTAACATAACAGCATTAGCGCCTTTTTTGTTCAAAAGTCTCGATAATCTCAAGCAATACTTGGCTGTAGTTGCCTGAGATTTCGAGCGGTCTGTGCAATCGAACGGCCCGAATGGCGATTCCGAGTCTCTGTTTCAGATTAGGATCGACCCGGTACCGAGCACGAAGCCATTGAACATATTGGCGGTCGTCCCCCTGCCAATCAGCAGGAGGTGAGAACGGCGACAGCAGGTTTCCTGGCGAAGTATCGATCCGACTGGCATCGAATACATAGTTGCTCATAGAAACCTCCCTTCTAAATGACAGACCGGAACGCGAAAGCATTCGGCCCGTCCTGGTTATAGACATCCAGCCAATCGATGCTTTTGACATCCACAGGCAAAGGGCCTTTGGGCTCACGAATGACTGCTTCAATACCTTGAGCCCTGGCACGCTCAGCCAGCTTTCTCGCCGCCTCAGAGCCGGGCCGAAGGCCGGTCTTCCTATTGGGCTGATCCAGATCCGCCCAGATGATCAGCTTTTCAACGCCCGCAGGTATCTCAAAGCCTTGCATGAAGGTGGAACTGATTAACGGCCAGGTGACCATACCCGTGGCTTCAATAACAGCCAAGGCAGTTTCGATGCCCTCCGTGACCGACAACACCCGTACAGGGCGACCAAGACGGACAGCCGCTCCCATGATCAAGCGATCGGAAGGAATCGACATCATTTTCTTGGGCGAAGCCACAGGCGCCTTACGACCCTCGCGCGTCAGAAACGTGCGGTGTATGGTAATCGCCTGATCACCTTTTTCGACCAGGGCCAGCATGGCTGGGAAATAGCCGATTATCCGGTTGTCTTCATCCCGGTATTGAAGCCGGGGATGAAAACGCAGGCTAGGCCAATCGGATAACCAGCCATCCAGACCGCGGGCCTCTAAATACAGCCTGACGGGTTCCGCATCGGGATGGTGAAGCGATTTTGATTCGCGCCAAAGCGTCCTCAAACTGCGCTTGATTTTCTCATCGTCCGAGGCCGATCTTGACGGCTCGATAATCACCGGCTTTCGACCAATAATCAGATTCTGATGCGAATCGCAAGACAGTCCGAGCACATCGGCCACGGCCGATAAGGCTTCCGGAAAACTCCAGCTTCTTAGCCACATCAAGAGTGAAAACCCGTCGGCATAAGGCCCACAGGTATTACAAATGCCGCCACCATAAATGTCGGCATTACGAAACAGCTTGAAGCCATCTTTTCCACCATGGACAGGGCAACCAGTATGCCGGCCGGGTTTCGAGATCGCTTTTGCCAGTTCGGGCGCCAGGGAGTCCAGAACGGACAACCAGACACCGCGAGCTGCGTTTCTTACAACATTAGACGCAATCGGTTTAGTGCTCATGCCAACACCTCTTCGACAAGAACACCAACGGGACTCACTTGGGTACCAATTTTAAGTTTTGGGTAAAACATGGTTTTTCTCCTTGTAAAAGTCCCGCCAACCGGGACTTCCTTGATCCCCCTCCAGGTGAGAATCAAGGAAGTCCCGGAAGGCGAACAGGATGAAAAAACCATCCGAGAAAAACCATGGGCCCAGCCGGGAGTTTTTCCCGGATGGGTTAATTGAAGCGTCTAGTCAACTAGACGCATAAAGCCTGACTGTTCAAGACACGTCAAGACGCACTCTTCAATAGTCAACAGAGAACAAGCGTACCGTTCCAAAATACGGTTCAATACAACATGACCCGCAATAGGAACGCCAAATTGCGCTTGTGCAATCGCAATGGCCTGCTGATCAGAACGTGTGCCACTGACCATACGCTCGTAAAAATCAGAGGCGGCCTCCAGGTCCTCGCTATCGATTTCATCAACTTCACTCAGCATCAAAACCTCCAGCAGCACGCTCACGGAGAACTTTGACTTTGACGGGTCGATGAACCGTTTCCTCGACCACGTCATAGCCAACCAGCAAAGCGATGAAGTTATGGCGGATCTGATCGCAAACGGCATCAAAGGCGCAAACCAGATCGACACGTTCTCGCAGCGCCTCCATTGACCACTCTTCGGCATCAAACGCTTCGCCTTGATCAATGCCTTTGCCCGCATAAACGGCCAATTGCACAACAGGCGGCACACTGTAGTTACGGCGTGGCTTCCAACAGGCACCGCAAGCATCCGTCAGGGAACAATCGGCTAACTGGGCTTTCAGGCGGGTGATTATCGACAACTTCTCATCATGGGAAAGCAATAAAGCTTCTATTGAGGGCTGCGACAAATAAACACCCGACTGCCACGCGTTTCTGCTTTTGAGAATCTCCTGAGCAATAACTTGCTCGGCAGCCTCCTCGAAAGCAGGCGGCACTTTTTTGAAGTTCCGCTGGCCGCAAGAAGGACAATAGCTGAGATGTCCTGTCAGCTCACGACGAGGCTCATGCAACACCAGATAACCCCCGGAACGACCGTTAGTACCGATGGTGTAACAGCCACCTTGAGAGTCAGTGAACTCATCGATCGGCCATCTGATTTCATCCCAGAAATCCGTCTCCAGCAGGTCATAGGCTTTGTCTGATTGCTCAGAAGTCAAGCCCAGACGATGGATCTTGATGCACTGCGCATAAGAGGTCGACCGATTCCATGAATTCAGGGTGTCGTAGCGATAATGAGTTCGCAAAAAATCAACCATGGCCGAACGGCTGCGACGGTCAACTTTCTTGGCAAAAAATGAATTTGTCATGATTTTTCTCCTGCTTAAAAGCAAAAAAAAGCGGGAAAAATCATGAGTCCCGGCTGGGAAAAAGATTTTTCCCGCAGGGGTTTAGTTAGTTAATTAATCAATAGCGTCAATTGAAAACTTGTACGATCCAGTCTCGTTTCTATCGGAACCGGACGTATAGCCTTCGCTGACCAGTTTCAACACTTCATTTAAAGCGAGCTCCAGATCAAATGTCTCAACGCCTTCGATAGCCAAGCTCATAGTCAGACGTTTCTGGATGCCGTTGGCGTAATGCCAGTCTTCCGCCTGGTTAAAGGCGTCTTCAGGCGTGGGAGCGGTTGCGGCAATACTGCCTATCGCGCCGAACAACTGAATGGCAATCCAGGTATGGTCCGCTGTTTTGCGGATGACATAATCGCCCAGATGCCCCACCGCATCGCATTGCAAATCACCGTTAGGATTTTTGTACGGTTGGCCAATTGACGTGGAAGTTTGTTTCATCGTGTTTCTCCAAAATAAAAAAAATAAATCGGGAAACACCTCACGCCGCGACCGGGAAAGTATTTCCCGAACGGGTTAATAGAATGAATTAAACAGCCGTTACCAAAGCAACCTGGCCATTTTTATCGAGCACCACTTCAAACGCTTTGCCATAAAGGGAAGGGCAGCCTTGAAAACTCGGCAGCAATCGGTGGAATGCCTGGCCAGAATCTGTCAGCACATTGGCGATAACGAAAGTGGAAAAAGCGTCACCATCGGTCTCGTGTATGGCTTCCTGGTAATCTTCGTGTTCTGACCGGAACGTTGACACTTGTTCCAGGACAGCTGCAGAACCATCGTCTTTAGGCATCACAATGCAACCACCGTTTTCGTTGCCTTCGTAGAAAGCCTGACTAGTAATTTCAACGACATCGTTGCCAATCCGGATGCGGTAGGAATCGCAAAACTTAACATCCACCCATACCCAACTGCCTTTAAATCGCGAGGCGTGTGTTTGATTAACCAGATCAATCATGACTTCTTCCTCATCGAGAGAGCGAATCATCGAATGAATCCAGTGCCCGTTATCAAGACACCCCTCGTAAATCAGGGAATCCCGCATCCAGGCAAACATGAAGCGCGCAGCGCCATCGCTTTGGATATCGCCTTCAATATCGACAATTTCCACCTGACGATTTTCAACTTCTGCGCGAGTCACGGGTTTTTCCGGACAAGCCGTGAAGCAGCCGTAAAGCTCAGAATCGCAGACAGGATAGGACGTGATCTTGCGGACTGCCTGTTGTGGAAGTACCTCCACATCATTGAGCAAGCCCAACAATCCCCAGTGCCTCATCATGTCAAAGAACTGCACAAAATCCTGAGCGGACAATGTGCTTTTGAGCTGAAGCAGGCGATTTTCGATAGCCTGTTGCAACGCTTGATGAATGAGCTTAATCACATCGGACTCATCAACGAGGTTGTCCCGATCCGGTAACCGCGCATGGAAACGCGCAGAGTCGAGATGGATGACATGCGTCGTACTGCAATACAAATGGGATCGGTAAATGGGCAAGCCCTGCAGATACACTTCAAACGCATAATGAGCGCCATCGGGTTTATCCAGGCCGACCAGATGAACCGAGCCGACTTCAGTATCGACAAAATCCAGGCCGGAATCCAACACCTGATCTCTTTCCAGGCTTTCGCCATTGAAAAAAACCGGAATTGGAAATCCTTTCGCGAAGCGTTTGAGCGTTGATTCGATCAGTTTCGATTCGAGCTCAACACCTAACATCTTGATGCGGGTGATGCCATTCCAATCAGTGACGGGTGATACCGTAACCGGCTTGAACGACAGGACATCCTCCGTATTAACGGAAATGCGGCCGCTTTTGCTGACGACAGCGATGTGCCGGCAGGCAAAGAGAGCTGACAGAAAGCCAATACCGAACGGATGCTCTTGAGCGACAACATCCGCATCCCAACCGGATTCTGCCACAGTTAGCAGCGTTTCGATGGAATTGATGCCACAACCGTTATCCGTGATCTGGAGAATTTTAGTCTCCGGAGCGAATTCGAATTGAACGGAAGCTGCGCCGGCACGACGGGCGTTCTGCATGAGTTCGCCAAGAGCCGTGGTCTTGTTGGTAAAGCTGAACTTCAAGCTTTTAACCAGGTTGCCTGGGTTCACTTGCATTGAGATTTGTTTCATAGTTTTGTCTCCAAAAAACCGGGAGACAAAACTTCCCCCACTGGGAGCAAAATTGTTCCCGGCGGGTTTTTAAAGTAAAGGTCGCTTGCCATGCGGAGCATGGGGCGATAATGGCCTGAAGCCAGACAAAAACCATGAATCCCGACCGGGAAAACATGGATTTCCCCTGGACAGGTTGAAAATACGGCTAAGCCGCTAAAAAGTAATCGCGCCGAAACGCTTCACCGATTCCTTATTTTAAGTGCTGAACTGGCACTGCTTTTGAGTTCTCTCAGAGAACTGCAAAAATTCCGTCTTTCCGCAATGCTCGATCCAGGCAAGCATTCTGGAAAGACGGTACAGAACTGAATCTGTGCCGTCTAAATGTTAAGCTACCCAGAAAAGGAAAACGCCTTGTCCGGGTAGGAAAATGGCTAATCAAAAAAACGAATTAACCATATGTGAAGGTAAAGCATTAAATTAATGCTTTACGAATAGTACCAGCGGCATCCATATCAAGATAATCGGCAAAAACATCTATCCCATCTATCAAAACATGAATACCATCGTCATCTTTAGTATAGGTAAAGCCAGCATTGTACTCATCGCACAAGTCAGCTAGTTTTGATAAGAACTCAGATTGCTTTTTTGAAAGCATAAATTCTCCATTGGAACTGAATAAAAAATCTGGCCAATCAAAAAAGATTGGCCATAAGGCAAAGATCAAGCGGTCAACAACAGGTCTCGGCTGATTCTGAATAGTTCAGTTTTCAACTCGGAGACGTTGCTGATGCAGATCGAGTTATCGAACAAATGGCTGACATTATGGCAGATGCCAATGCCAACCAGTTCGATGCCCGTCGCTTCACAACGATTGATGATCGCTTTAGTCAAACTTCGATCATCGGGTTCGCCATCGGTCAGAACGATGATGACTTTCCGCGCTTCACGCGTGGCCAGTACAGATCCTGCCGCATACCAAAGAGCCGAATGCAGTGGCGTGCCTCCATCCGTAGCCGGCAAAAACACTGCCGCATTAGGACGAGCCTTCTGCCCATGCTTCAACAACGGAACCACATTGGACGTATCACCATACGGAAATCGCGTCACAGCCGGATTAACACCTGAAATGCCTTCAAGCGCCAATACCAATGCAACGGCCGATTCAATGGCAATATCGATCAACCGGGACTTCGATTGCTGATCATACACGCCACTCATAGAGCCGGAGCCGTCAACCAACAGGTGAATTGCGGTATTGGGTGCCGAATGATGAAATCGGCGTTCGAAAATGCGCGCATCACCTTGAACCAAGCGGGACAATTTTCGACCGACAATACGATTGCCTGAACGCTTAGCCACAGGTCTGTCATAACGGCTTGATTGCACCAGGCCCTGAAGAGAAGCCCGGATTTTGCCCGAATGATTCAGTACACTGTTTAACACGGCATTGCCAGCAGCAGAATTCCTGGAAGGATCCATGGCAAGTGGCATTTCAATATCCGAATCATAAGCGTTTCGAGGCTGACTGCCCAAAAGCGCTTGAACGACTTCGAACAAGTCATCAGGCACATCGTCTTCACCGGCCGATAATACAGAAGCCAAGGCTTGCGCCAGTTGCTCACTGTCCTGGCCCTGTGATTGATCATTACTGCTGCCGGCGGACTGTGTATTGCCCTGACCAGCTTGTTGATCGTCCTCCTGATCATTGTCGTCATCACCCTCATTACTCGACTGTGAGTTTTGAGATTGGCTTTGATCCTGACCATCATCCTGATCGCTTTGAGAATCATCATCTTGAGACGAATCATCCTGTTGGGAATCATCATCGCTTGAATCATCATCCTGATCAGAATTACCGGAAGCCGTCTGCGATTGCGATGACGAATCATCACTCTCTTGCTGCTGAGACTGCTTCTGTTGCCGCACTCTTTCCTGTTCCTTTTCCTGCTCTTCTTCGATCATGCGCAGAATACGATCGGTAAGCCGAACACAAGCACGCGTAGAATCTAGATTCGGGACTTCGGAAAGAAGACCTGCAAGTCGGGTTACTGCGCCGACCGGGAAGGTTTCTTCCAACAAGGCTTCAGCAGTATCTGCATAAGATGACAGGGCATTCTGCCCCAGCACATCATTACGAAGACGAAACAGCAAAAACTGACTCAAAACGGCAGCGGGATGAACCTGCTGATCTTGACTGACGACTTTAAAATCGCCCGTCTTAATCAAATGCTCAACCACTTTTTCCGTCGTCCGTCTGGTACCCGGATAAGTTTCCTGCATCTGCTTCTCGATACGGATATCTTCCAGAAAATTGAGAATGTGCTTGCGGATCGGACTGGTAGCGGCATTACCAAAATCAGCGAAATCGGTAAACCGCAGATGAGCCGCTTCATGCGCCAGATAGCCCCAAGCCACATCCTTGTAAGACGAATCTTCAAAGTTGTAAGCCGGCAGGTTGATTGACTTGCCATCGGTATAGGCATGCTGGCCGCCTACTCTGACCTTGACACCAAATTTGTTGCCTAAGGCTGCCGCAACAATGGGAAATGCGTTGTTCAATGTGTTATTTCTCATGGTCTACTCCAAAAAAATGGGCAAATCATGATTCCCATAGGGCATGTTTGCCCCTTGAGGGTTAAAGTTTAAATTATCAAAATCCGTTCATTACTTTTTTGGCCAAATCACAAGGTCTGCAAACATGCCATCCAGAATAGCTAAAAGCTCATCCGGGATACTTAGTTCATCTTTGTGATCATAGAGTGAAAACAGATTTGAAGTTGATACAGTCATTTTCCCGAAATCTGTATCAAACTGGAAATCTCCTTTGTACTGTTCCAACCCCTCAGCGTCATCGGTTATAGGCTTGATGTTAGCAAACAGCTGAAGCAGTTCGAGCGTTTTTCTCGCATTCACTTCAGAGTCGCATGTTGCCGTATTAAACATCAGATGGCACCCGCTGATTAATTCATCAAACAAGTGACATTGAATCCAGTTGAAAGCAATATCAAATTGAGGGTTATCCCACAAGTCAATATGCCATTCTCCTTGCAAGCGAGTAATAACTTTTTTTTGCATGCTTGCACTTAATTTTAATGTACTCATATTCTGTCCAGGAAATGGAGGCGAGGGCAGAACACCCCTGCGGGATGCATTGCACCCGCCGGGTAGAATGAAAAAAGCGAGATTAGAACCAGAAATCGCCAGCTTCAGCAGAAGCAACAGTTTCGTCAGGTTTCATCTCATCAGCATTGACATCCCGATCATCCTGAACGGATTCAGCAGGGATGGCCGACACTGATTGAGCCGCGGCATTTACAGTTTCCTTAACGGATTCTATAAAGACAGCCGCCGCCGGAGTTTCGAACACCGCTTCCTGAATGGTGCTGACTTGAGTATCAGCAACAACGGCAGGTGCGGCATCAGAAACATCCTGACCAGGCTGGAAAGTCGCCAGGAAATCGTCAAACCCAGGAATATCATCGATATCAGCACTTTCGGATGGCGCTTCAGGTTGTTCACCCACAGTGCTCTCTTCAGCCACAGCGATAATCTCTGGCGCAGACGATTGAATCACTTCCGGAGCAGAAACAGGCGCTGGAACAGCAACCTCGGAATCCGCCGCGAGAATGACCTGGTCATCAGAAATGACCTGCTCATTCACAACAACATCATCGTCAGCTTCCTCTTCTTCAGGGAAGATACCTGGCACCTGCAACAAGCCGCTGCCATGACGTTTGATCTTGTCCGGATCGGACAACAACAGACCTAGTCTGAACAGACTGTGGAACGCCACGCCGTTATAAGGACCGTTAGCCGGTAAAGCGCCCAGAACCGTATCGATCTCGTCGACAACCGGCATGCACCGATGGTCAAGGAAACCCAAACTATCCAGTTTATCCCGCATGCGACGGAACGTATTCAACGCTCTGCCAGTCACGGTGTCCTTGCCCACAAACGAGCGCTCGACCAGTTGGTTGGCTTCCTGGGCAATCTCATGAAAAAGCTGATCACTCATAGAATTCGCACGCCGAACCAATGCTTCATCCGCCTGCTTCGCGTGCTGAGCCAATGATTCATCCGCTTGTCCGTCCGAATCCGGTCGGGTAACGCGGAAAATGACATAGTCGAAGCGCAATTTGCTGGCCACGCTGGCGACGGGCTCAATGGCACGACGGATAGCATCGCCGAATTCAGGATGGCGGGCGATCCAGTCTTGGGTATCGTTGTCATAGGTCGAGATGAACTCTCTCTTTGCCTCCTCAAAGGTTTTGGAAAGGTTGTCCAGCTCTTGTATGATCCGAGGAATTTCGCTCCTGGGATTGGCAAAACCGCCGAGAAAACGGGTGCCCGATTCCAGGCAGATACGTTCCGCTTCCTTCTTGATCCGGTTGAATTCCCTCAATTTTTCAGGATCGACGGTTTTCTTGGTACCGAGATGCGCCAAATCTTCCGGGGGAAGTATTGAACCATCGCCGAGCACCAGGTCCTCAGGGCGTAATTTTTTCGAACTCGTCCACAGGTTAATGTCGAGTTTAACAACATCGATCTGGTCCAGAATCATTTCTGCATTATGTGACATAGCTGCGTCTCCAAAAGAATAAATACAAGAGAGGGCAGACTACGCCCACCAGGGACGATAGTTGCCCCCTGTGGGTTAAATTCAAAAAGTTGTCAGAAATAAAAATCGTCAACAAAGGTCTCGACCGTGGAGAGGTCAAGCCTTTTGTCGAGCAGATCAATGCTTTCTGCAAGCGAACGAACAAATTCCAGATCCGTGTCGAAAAACGACAAGGCCTGGCTTTCCAGTTTCAGTTGGTCGCTGATTTCTATGCCGTCTTCACGAGACAGGGAAATCGTGACACCGCTGGCTGCGCCTTTTTTCTTCAGCGCCATCAGCAGGAGCAGAGAACCCACTCCGTTTTCTTTCAGCAAAGAACCAGCACCCGGCTTAATAAGATCGCCGTGGCCGTCTTTGACTTTCTCTACCCAGGTACAATCAGGATAAGCTCTCAAAACGGCAATCGCGTACCCCGTAGCAGTACCCTTCAAAAACGCAACAGTAGCGCTATTCACGGAACTGGGCATCTTGATGCGCCAATAAATGCGCGCATCCTCCTGGGTAGAATGGGGATCTTCGCCGGCAGGCTTTGAAGAGGCTGGCGGGATCGTACTGATGTTCCCGTCATCATCAATAAAGCACATGCCTAACGATTGGTAGCCCTTGTTTAATTTTCCACGCTTCTCCGTATGCACATCGTCGGGATGAGACATAGGAAAATCCTTGGCCGTTAAACGGGTACCGGTTTTGCCCCAGCGTTTCGTATAAGTCCCATCGCCATTAATCCTGATTGCCCAGTCTTTCGACGAGCCATCGGGATTCCGGTAACGGAACAGTTCATACTGACGGTTTGACATGATCAGTTACTCCAGGCATCGCCGAAGACATCCTGCGCGATACGGTGGATAGCTTCACGTTGGGCCGGTTCCGCACGCAAGGTGAGAGCACGATCCAGCGAATAAGCCAGCGCATTGGGAGCGCGTTTGTACGCAATCATCAGATTGGTCCAGCGTATCAACGTCCGGGTGGACATTGTGACGCTCAACTCGCCTGAACCATCAGTTCCACCGATAAAAAGTCGGCGGATTTCATTGGCCACCTGGATCATTTTGTCTGTCAACGTTTCCATCACGGAATCGACAGGAATGCCCATGCTGGCCAACACGGATTTCAGGATGTCCTTCTCAACAGAAGCTTCGGGATAACCGACTTCCATTAATCTGAAGCGATCGAGAAACGCCAAGTTCTGCTGCATGACGCCTTGATAAAGTCCGCTTTGATCGCCTTGGCCGGCCGAGTTGCCGGTAGCAATCAAACGGAACTTGGGATCAGGCTTAATCACTTCGCCGCCGTTTTGAGGAATCATCAAAGGTTGGCCTTCAATGATATCGTTCAAGCCAGCCAGCTCGGACGGATCCATCAAGTCGATCTCATTCAAAATCAACAGATGCCCATGCAGGACGGCCTGAGCCAAAGGCCCATGGACAAAAGTCATGGAACCGTTGACGAGCATGAATTGACCAATCAGATCATTTAACTCAAGACGACCATGGCAGGTCGCTTGCTGAACGGGCCAATTAAGACGGGATGCCACCTGGCAGATCAGCGAAGTCTTGCCGGAACCTGTAGGTCCGGTCAGATACAACGCATCACCCAGCGGATTGGCCAGAAAAGCCAATACATCCCTTAGATGTTCATTTCTGAACAGGTATTCCTTCTTGGCCGGAATGGAAGGATGCTGATCCTCCTCAAAACCTTCCACCATCATCGCTGCAGGAGCCTGGATGCCGAAAGTTGAGCCAATAGGGAATTTTTTAGTTTGAGTATTCATCGTGTGTTTCCTTAAGTTATAAAACCAAGGAAAAACACACGTAGCCCGGCCGGGGAACATGGATTTCCCCTGAACAGGTTAAAAATATAAATGCGGCAGAGCCGCTTAAAAAATAATCACGCCGTAGCGCTTCATCGATTCCTTATTTTGAGTGCTGAACTGGCACTGATTTTGAGTTCTCTTAGAGAACTACAAAAATTCCGTCTTTCCGCAATACTCAATCCGAGCATTCTGGAAAGACGGCACAAGCCTATTATGCCTGTGTCCGTCTGAATGTTAAATGCTAAAAACAGCAAAAGTGCACGTCTTTAGAGAAGAGGCCTTACAACTTGCCGCCTGCACTACAGGCCAGGATGGCTGCCATCGTCTTTTCAGAAGCAAACCGCCAGTCAGCGCTGGACCAGCAAGCAAGCTCAAAACCTGACTGTACCACGCGCACATAGGTGCAAGCTGCCGATAGCCAGCGAATCTCGCGGCCGTTTGCGAGCTTAACCGCATCTTCAGAGCCATAGACACTATCCAAGGCTGAGATTGCGTGAGCAAGTTCTTCCTGCGTCCAGTCATGATAATCGGCCAAACGCTTTGCGGTCGCTCTTGGCGTCATGATGTCGATGGTCTCGGTCAACTGAGCCAATGAGCTGTAGCCCAGATCCGCACAAGCCGGATTGTCCACGTACATCCCGTTGCTGAGCCTGAAGAATAGATAACCGTCTTCAGTCAGTACCGCATCGGGCTCAACAGGCTTTACAGTGGTGTCTTTGTCAAATGACATATTAGTAACTCCTTGAACATTAAAAAATCGCGGAGTTACTCCCTGGCGGGAATAAGCCCGCGAGGGTTCAAAAATGAAACACGCTTCCTGGAAGGGAAGGTGCCTGATTACATGTGGAGGGCTGAATCGATTAAATCCAGCAATTCCTGTGAAACGCCGCCATGGTTAATCCAGGCTGTAGGTAACGCTTCTCTCGCATCCATTAACGCAAGTTTCAATACCTCAAAATCATCAGAGCTATGCAAAACGCAGTTGATACGAACGATCAGGTCAGGATCAATGCCTTCCTGTTCAGCAAAGCTCGCATCGGGCAATGCAGCTCTGGCTTGTTCCAAAGCCTGCTTTAACCGAAAAAAACGATTAGTCAAATATTCCAACATAGTCAAAATCCCCACACCTTCAAATTGTCCAGAACTTCACTCGGCACCGTAAGGTTAGAGCGAATAGGATGAAAGGTTTCGGCATCGAGAATCATGGCGATCCTATAATACTTGTCATCATACATGGCGCCCCAGTTCTCACTGTTTTCCTTGTGAATGACAATATCGTTCTTACCATTTCTTGACATGAAAATGCTAGGCATCTTCTGAATACGAAATGGACCGACCGTTTTCGGTACAAGATTGGATTGAGTGTTAATCAACATGATGATTTCCTCCATTAAAGGGGAGAAGCTATTTTCCTAAAAGGAAAATAAGCCCTCCCTCAAGCTAAATCGAAAGTTAGATTAAATGCGTCAAGGGCGAGAAATACGCCAATGACATCAGATGCTTGACAATAATCTGTTGAACGGCCTGAAAACGGCGTAACAACGATTTTGCCGGCGTTTTACGATCAATGCGCCAGACCTTTCCCAATGAGAGAGGGTAAGCAAGCAAAAACTCGTGCGCCTTAATCTTTTTCGAATGACCGTCAAATCCCTTATGGAAATACCGGCCTCTGGATTGAGCATTCAAGAAAATACCTGTCATAAAGGAATCATTGACAGCCAAGGAGAGCTCAAGGTTATAGTCTTGAGCAAGATCCAAAACCTCTAAGCTGGTCAAACAGTAGTTCTCCGGTTTTTCAGCAACCTTGGGGCAAGCCTTTTGGGCAAAATCACGTGCTACATTAAAGTCGCCTTCCAATAAGGATCGGCAAGCCTGATAGGCAAACTGATCTTGCTTCAGCTTGATCACTGACGAATCGGGTTCTGGAAATTCCGAAACTTCTTCAGCGAAAAATTCCAGGGTTTCGCCTTCAATTTCTTCATAGTCATCGAATAGGAGCGGCATATCAGGCGTATCCTCCCAAATCTCGCCCTCATCAAATGCCTTGGTGGCAATTTTGATGGCGGACTCGGCATTCAATGCTGAGATGCCAACAACTATTCGATGTTGGTAGTCAATGGTGTAACTGACTGCGAATTTTTTCAATTCAGGCATGGTGTTTCTCCTAAATCTAAATCAGAATGGGGAAACGCCAAGCCCCAGACCGGGAAATGGTGTTTCCCCGGTTGGGTTAAGTTAATGCAAGAAGAACTTGCGTATTTTTGCCAGACGGTACAGCACCGAATCCCGAATGGCATCGGGATCAAGTTCTGTCAATAGGCAGCAATTGTTAAAACTAAATGGGTTGGGATCGTTGTCGTCCGTTAACCATTTGTATATTTCGACAACGGTTTCCAATGAGCAGCGGCTGTCAAACAGATTCTGCAAAGAATCCTGCAGAAGACATTCGCAGACATCGAAAATCTCCTGTTCCGACCAGGGCGGTGTTTCTTCCAGCAACGGTTCCGTGCTGTGAAGCCATAGCCACTCGTCCTCGATTCAGTCCAGGTTCAGCGAAGGATCAAATCCTCGGTATCGTCGGCGCATAGTGCCTCCAAAAAATGGGGAACACCTGCACCCAGCGGGGACAGTGTTCCCCGATGGGTTAAAAAATTAACGACTAAAGGCTCGTCAGAACCAGAAATCGCGCTCTAATGTAGACATGACCGCATCCATTGAGAATGGCACGGTCGCTTTTTCTTCGTCCTTGGTCGTAACACGAGTTCGTTCCGAGGACGACTTACGAAATTGCTCCAGAAAGGCGGGATCAACATCGGGTTGCAAGGCCATTAACGCCGCCTTGTAATCGATGCTGCCCTGAACCAGAAAGCGACTGACCCTAAGACCTGCACTTTCGGCTTGGGCATATTCACCCATCAGGTCCAGGAAGCCTTTTTCAATGTCGGCCTGCTGCTGCAAAAGAGGCTCGATCCTGGCTTTCAATTCCCTGATCGTTTCCTCATTCCGATGGTAATCAGCTGCAAGCAACTGCCATTGATCCATCTCCTGGCCGGGTGGTATGTAAATATCGCGATCCGGATCCGTTGGCGGCGGCTGATTCTTTTTCATACGCTCGACAAAATCGCGCGCTTTAAAGATCAGTTCCTGGATCACCTGATCATCTCTTGGAATCAAGAAATCGAATTGCTCCTTGTCATTCCAGTAGAGCGACAAATAGCCTCGATCGGTTTCGGCAACCGCGATCTGCTGCTGGACTTGATAGTAATACCGTTGGTAAATCTTCGAATTGACGCCGTTTTGTTGCGCGTCGCGAAAATTAGCTTCCATCGGCACTTTCAATTCCACCGGAATCCCGTCATCGTCCAAGCCATCAAACGAGGCCCGAAGAAACGGGAATTCTTCAGATTCGGCACAGATCGGCAAAAGCAGGGTGTTATGCCGGCGTTCAAAAGAACTGCGCGCGGTGGATTCAAGGCGAATGCCACGTTGAACAAAGGGATTGTTGGCCAGATTATCGAGCAATGTGATCCCTTTTTTCTCCGTGTACAGACGGTAAATTGTCCTTGCCGAACACTTCCCAAGCACCACGATAGCTTCCGATGCCGAAACACCAGAAGTCCGCCATTCATGCCATTCGGGCGTGCGCTGCGGAAAGTTGACAATTTTCATTGTCGATCTCCCGTTTCACGCAAGTTCCAGAATTTTCTGAGGATGCTGAATCCCTTGCGACGAATAATCGTCGGTGTGTCGTACTCGCGGTAATCAATGCTGTACCACAACTTGTTGATTATTATCCTCATAATGCCTCCAAAAAATAATGGGAAGCACACGATGAACCCACAAGGGAACGATGCTTCCCAGGTGGGTTAATTTAATAATGAAACTTACTTAAGAACCGTTACGAACAACTCAGGAAAGGTCAGATCTCCGATTAATGCCAGCGCAAAAGTCAGCGCGATGAACAAAAAGGATATGCAGTTGATAAGTAGGTCTTTAATCATAGGATGCTCCTAAAAAACAAAGGGCATCCTTAACCCAAATGGGCATTCAGAATGCCCGAAAGGGTTGATACAGTTAACAATTAAGCTAATGTGGCTCTTGTTTCACTTAGAGGCGTTTTACGTTGCCTGTTGACAGTAGCGTTTTGGCCCTGAGCTTGCTTGCCAGAATCTGATGCAGAATCGGTGTTCTGAGCTACATCTGTTTTTGGCGCAGAGGATTGCTGTGCTGAAGCTGGCTTAGCGTTAGGGTCAGCATTGGGCGCAGAGGCTTGTCGTGCTGGACCTGGCTTAGCATTGGCATCAGCAGGAAGCTGAGTTACTTCAGCCGCTACTTTAGCCGCATTAAGCCCATGTTTCATGAAATCCAGATCGAATCCTGAGAATTGTTCGCCGACATATTCAAGCGCGGCTTGCCAAGAACCTTCTCGGGTAGCGCGATTGATGAGGCGTGGCAGCATCTGTTTGGCCTTCACACTGGCTTCGGATTGAACCTCTTCAATAATACGCTCAGCCTGGCCTTCGATAATACGTTCAGCTTCGTCCTGGTCATAAATACCGGTGAAACCAAAGGCAATACGAGAACACTGGATTAAGGCTTTATGGCGCAGCATCCTTTTGGTATGCGACTGCCAGGGGGTTTTAATCTCAAAAGGTTGTCCGTTTTTAACGCCTTTAAAGGTTGATCGATACGTTTCATCCAGGAACTCCTTGATACGGACTGGATGCGCTCTGCCTTTACGGTAGATCACGCACTCGATCGACGCAGGGCAAGGCTTGGCATCCGCCTCAGTCACGATGTTTTCATCGTAAATGAACTCAAGGCCATCCATATCAGGATGCTGATTGATGATGCGCGACCAGCCATCGACAGAGACAACAGGCACGATACCGTTCTGTTTGTCGGGATAGGCGAAAATTTCCTTAGTGAACGGATTCAGCCCATATTGGTCAGCAACGATCAATAAGGCCATCATCTGGGCATCGGTGACTTCGCCGTCTTTGACTTTGAAAGCGGTCGCCTTCAACGTGTTGATCAACTCTCTTTCATCCGAGAAACTGAATTTTTCTGCGAATTTCTGGAACAGTGATGATTGTTTGCTCATGGTGTTACTCCTAAATAAAAATGAATTAAGGTAGGGACACCAGGAGTCCCAAGGGACAATGATGTCCCCATGGGAAAATTTAAAACGAAGCGATGCTCAGAAAAGACGGAGCAACGCCGTGATTAACCAGCAATACTCCTAAAGCGGCTGATTACCATCAAAATCATCGTAATCCGAATAAGCCTCCGATGGACTTGACGATGGTGCAGAGCCAGAAGCTGCCTTATCCGATTTGGAACCGAGCATTTTCAAGACATCCGCATGGATCTCAGTCGTATACCGATCATTGCCAGAATTATCCCGCCATTTGCGGGTACGATTAGGTCCCTCAAGCAAGACTAGCGCGCCACTTTTGAGGTGATCGCGGGCAATTTCGGCAAGCTTGCCGAACAGAACAACACGGTGCCATTCTGTCCGTTCTTGACGCTCGCCAGATTTATCTCTCCAAGATTCCGTCGTAGCCACGCTCAAGTTGGCAATTGCCTTTTGCTGCGCGGTGTACCGAATTTCTGGATCAGCACCTAAACGACCAATAAGAACTGCTTTGTTGTACATTTGAAAGTCTCCTATAGACAAAAAAGAAAAAGGAGACCATGCCCCTTTGCTGGGAATGATCTCCCAGAGGGGTTAGTTGGATGTCAACGCTTCAATGAGAGCGTGACGACTGGCATTTAAAGCCGCGCCTGCCTTCAATGTTTGACTGGCAGGCCAAATGGCGCCAATGCTGAACATCATCAGAACAAGAATGAATAGTCTCATGTCATTTCCTTTGGAAAATACCAGAGGAAACACACGAAGCCCGGCCGGGGAACATGGATTTCCCCTGGACAGGTTAAAAATATAGCGGCAAAACCGCTTAAAAATAATCACGCTAAACGCGCTTCATCGATTCCTTATTTAAAGTGCTGAACTGGCACTGGCTTTTGAGTTCTCTTAGAGAACTACAAAAATTCGTTATTTTTGAGTATGCCAATATAGAAACAGCGAAAATTACATATCGTTTTCGCTCTTTCAATTTCTTAGACGACTCAAATGCTATCTGTATTTAATACAAAAATACTCTATGTCCGGCTAAAAATCAAAAAAACGTTCTGTCTCAGTTAGAGCCAAAGACAAAGATAACGCACTGACTAAGGCGCATACAGGACATACTCTATCGTAACTTGATCGGCGGTAACTGTCGTAATATGGCCAGCAAATTTCGTCCTCCATAAATTGAAGCAAACACACTGATAGCAGTTTTCGAAAATTTCAATTTTCAAATTGCATGTGCTCCATCAAAAGAGACCGTTTTTTGGCGTTTTTCGACCCGACGCATTTTCAAAAATGCGCATAATATAAGCGATCACTGAAACAACTAAGCAGAGATCGATGAAAACGCCTGAAATAGCAAAAACTAAATTTGTCCGGCCGTCAGTTACCGCTTTCGAATGTCAGCAGATAGATCTGTTCCAGGATTTTTTGGTTAACCATAATTTCCAGCGGGAGCCACTATCCAATACGATTGAACTATGGGATGCCTTGCCGAAATATTCGATTTCACAGGTCGAACAAAACAAGATGCGTACAAAAGAGGGGTTGTTACCGCTGCTTCGAAGAGATGTAACATTCATGAGGAACAACTATAGCATTTATATTTCTCCCGCATTGTTGGCTGACGAAAACGGGCAAGCCTACTACCCATCTGCCAATGAATCTCTCGTTGAAGACGCACTAAGAAAGATTGCGACCTTTCAAAACCAATGCTTTCACGATCTTAAGGACATGCAATGCGGAGTCACTTTCAGCCTGCATCAATTGAGAACCGAACTTAAAAATCAAGGCCATACCCGTTCTTACCAGGAGGTCATTAAATCGTTACTCATACTATCCGGTTCAGACATCGAAATCCGAACTAAAAATGCAAAAGGGGAGGGCGTTTCTATCGAAAAATTCATCTCCCTGACTGGCTTTTCAAGAAAAGACAGACTTGAAAATCCAGATTCGCAATGGGTTGCATATTTTCATCCGCTTGTAGAAAAAGCCATGAGATATGTTGATTACAGGCAATTTAACTATAGCGAAATGATGCACTTGAAATCACATTTGGCACGTTGGCTATACAAGAAATTGGCGCACTACTACACCAATGCCAGCTTAACAACCCCAATTACCCTGTCTCACGCCACTATCCGGCAGGAAAGCGGTATGCTGGAGCGTGCGCGAGGAAATGACGCTATCAAGGAACTAGAAGAAATTTTCAAAAATTTCCAAGCTATTAACGTGTTTTCATCTGTAAAAAGAATAGAGGACATACGAGGTCCCCGGAATAAAATTATCAATATTATTTACGAGGCCAATCCACATCAGAATTTCATTAAAATGGTCAAGGCAGCCAACAAAAGACAAGCTGATGCTAAAGAAAAATTACTGCAACTGCATGTGACAACCGGTAAAACTATCACCCAATCTACTAACTGGCCACTGTAACTACTATCCACCCACATCTTCCTCAACTTCTTGCCATATCCCGGTAGTTGACGCATCAACAAGCAAGCACCATTCCGATCTTGCACATTGGCAACCGTTATCCTACGACCAGCAATAGCCCCAGTGCATCCACCCGCAGAGGGCGTCAGCAGCCCTCGATCAGCTTCCCGGCATCGAAACCACCAGATCCGGGAACTGTTGTGCACTTGATGTTTTGGTTGTCCAAACCAACAGCCGTCGGGACTGAGCGGCAGCTTAACCGCGAACCGTTCGTTGACTAATCTGACGGTAGGTTTAACCCGCAGGTGACGGTAGGTTTAACCCGCAACTAGCGGTAGGTTTAATCCGCAGGTGCAAAATCGGGCTAACTTATCCACAGATTTTTCAGAAAAATGCGGTAGGTTTAACCCGGAGGTGCTCAAAAATGCGGTAGGTTTAACCCGCAGGTACTCAAAAATGCGGTAGGTTTAACCCGCAGGTGCTCAAAAATGCGGTAGGTTTAACCCGCAACTGAAATGCGAAAGTAGGTTTAACCCGCAACTGACGGTAGGTTTAACCCGCAACTGACGCCGTATTCAATTGAAAAATAAAATGTTTTTCAACCCCTCCTTATATATCCTTTCTTAATATCCTTTATATCCTTAGTTTCCTTCGAAAAAAGCTCAAATGTATTAAATCAAAACAGGCTGTTTTTGGCCTTCTTTCGACCCGACACAACGTTAAAAAAATGCTTATCATTGCGCGTAGGTATTCTCTACGTCGTGTAAGGCCAATGTCATCCAAAAGCATAATTCCAATAAAAAAATATCTTCCTCCGTCATCTGGCTATTTCAAATGTCAGCAGATCGATATGTTCCAGGATTTTCTGTACAACACGCCGAAGGAATTAGAGAGCTTGTCCGATTCCATTCCACTCTGGGACTGTTTGCCGAAATATGTTCTTTCTAGCCAAACGGCAAACGAATCAAGAAAGAACAATCAATTTCCTCCAATGCTTAAGCTCAGATGCCAGCATTTCGAGCAATGGTTCTCTGTTAAAATCTTGCCAGCTCTCATTTCTGATGATGAAGACGATGTCTCTGTATATTATCCAAGTGCCACGGAAGAGCTTGTTGAAGAGGCGCTTGAGGTATAGTCATTTTTGGTGTATGACCTAGAGAGGAAAGCGGTGTAACCTGTTGGTAGATCTCGCCAGATCAACCACCAACCTAAGGAAAACACCGCTATGACAGATAGTAATGTTATTAACCTGAATAAGCCAGAACAGAATAATCCGTTACAGGAAGTGCTGCGGGAAGGCGCCCGTAAACTATTGGCTGCCGCCATTGAAGCCGAAGTCGCGGCCTTCCTCGAGCAGCATCGCGCATTAACAACCGATGAGCATAAAACCGTCGTGGTCCGGAACGGTTATCTGCCTGAACGTTCGATTCAAACCGGGCTCGGCGACATTGCGGTCAACGTGCCGAAAGTGCGCGACCGTTCCGGCTCGGGCATCAAGTTTAACAGCAATCTGGTGCCGCCCTATTTGAAGCGTACCAGGAACATGGAGGAGTTTCTGCCCTGGCTTTATCTGAGAGGGATCTCCACGGGAGACTTCTCAGAGACTTTAAAGCATCTGCTGGGACCGGAGGCGCCGGGCTTGTCCGCGGCCACGATCAGCCGTTTAAAGCAGGATTGGGAGCAGGATTACCAGAACTGGACGCGGCGTGACTTGAGCCAAAAGCGCTACGTCTATGTCTGGGCCGACGGCGTCTACAGCCATGTGCGCCTGGATGACCGATTATGCCTGCTGGTGATTATCGGCTCCGATGAAAACGGCCGCAAAGAGCTGGTAGCCCTGGCCGACGGCTACCGTGAATCGGCGGCGAGTTGGGAGGAGGTATTGACGGACTTGAGGCAGCGAGGCCTGAAGGATTCACCCAAACTGGCTATCGGTGATGGGGCGCTGGGCTTCTGGAAAGCCGTGGCCAAGCTCTGGCCGGAGACCGACCAGCAGCGCTGCTGGGTGCATAAGACGGCCAATGTCCTGGAAAAGCTGCCGAAAGCCATGCAGCCCAAGGTCAAGGAGGCGCTGCACGCGATCTGGCAGGCGGAAACCCGGGAAAAAGCTTACCAGGCCTTTGATCATTGTATTGAACGGTTCGAGCCGAAATATCCGAAAGCGATGGCCTGCCTGGCTAAAGACAAAGAGGCTATGCTGGCCTTTTATGATTATCCGGCCGAAAACTGGCAGCACATTCGCACCAGCAATCCGATAGAGTCTGTCTTTGCCACCGTCAGGCTGAGAACGATCAAAACCAAGCACTGCGGCAGTCGGACGACCACCCTGGCGATGGCCTTTAATATTACAGTTGTAATTTGAAGGATATTGATGTCGTCCGCTCAGTCCAATGCCTGTTGTTCCTATGCATTGACGAGGTAAGTGATGAATGCGACGACAAGACAGTACGCGGCCCGGTCAGCGAATTGGCAATCGGACTTGCAGATCGGGTTTGCCAGGATTGGCCAGCATTTTGGGCGGCAGGCCATGCGCCAGCGGGCGCTCGATTACGTGACGGGCTTGCTCAGCCCCATTGAGCGCAAAACCAGCTGGCAATTGTCGGAAGCGGTCAATCGACAGACGCCCTACAGCTTACAGCATCTGCTGGACCGGGCACGCTGGGATGCCGATGCGGTGCGTGATGACCTGCGGACGTATGTGATCGAGCATCTGGGCGAGCCCGATGCCGTGCTGGTGGTCGACGAAACCGGCTTTCTCAAGAAAGGCCGGCATTCAGTCGGCGTGCAACGCCAGTACAGTGGCACAGCCGGACGCATCGAGAACTGCCAGCTCGGCGTGTTTCTGGCCTATGCCAGTCAGCGCGGGCGGGTGTTGATGGACCGCGAACTGTATTTACCCAAGGAATGGGCCGGCGATACGGTCCGACGGGCTGCCGCCAAAGTGCCTGAAACGGTCGAATTCGCCACCAAGCCGCAGTTGGCGCAACGCATGATCGAGCGGGCCGTTGCCGCGCAGGTGCCGTTTGCCTGGATCACTGGCGATGCCGTGTATGGCGACAACCGCAGTCTGCGCGTCTGGCTGGAGCAGCAGGACTTGCACTTCGTGCTGGCAGTGGCGAACAATCAGTACGTGTGACCGGACTCGACCGGCCAAAAAACGGTGGCTCAGCTGGCGGCCACGGTCCAACAGCAAGACTGGGTCAGACTATCGGCGGGCGATGGCACCAAGGGACCGCGCTATTATGACTGGCTGAGAATCCCGCTGCTGTCCTGGCAGATGCCGGGGGAACGCTGGCTGCTGCTACGGCGCCGTTTGACGGATGGCGAGTTGGCTTACTACGTTTGCTATGTGCCGCCCGGTACGGATCTGCAGACCTTGGTACAGGTGGCAGGCTCGCGATGGACCGTGGAAGAGTGCTTTGCGGCAGCCAAAGGCGAAGTCGGCCTGGATCACTATGAAGTGCGTAGTTGGCACGGTTGGTACCGACCCATGACCCTGGCGATGGCGGCGCTGGCCTATCTGGCGGTGTTGTGCGCCCGTGCTAAGGAACCGTCTGCCGCTAAAAAAACAGCAAACGGCTGAGCTGGCAAGCCTGGAAGCAGCGGCGGCACTGATTCAGTTGACCGTGCCGGAAGTGCGTAAGCTGTTGTGGCAATGGCGGTGGCGGCATCCGCCCAAGGCCGTGCACACCGTGGGTTGGTCATTATGGCGAAGACGCCATCAAGCCGTGGCCCGTGCCTGCCACTATCGGCGGCGCAGGCAGCGAGAGAATCTACAACTGTAATACTAATCTCAAGTTTTTAATACTTTGATAATGTGATTTTTTTATCGCTGATCAATATCTGAATCATCACAGTATCTCCAATGCCATAACCCAAACTGATCATTTTCTGAATCAGATGATAAAAGCGTCGAAATTTCATAGAAAATCTTGCTGGCGCATCGAATCCATTCACTACATAGTCACCTTCTTCAAGATGAGGTACAACTCTTACAGGAGCTTCAATAAACTTATTGCGTACCAAGTACTCAGTAAGAGTTAATGGAAAACTAACATAACCATCAATTATTTCAGCGGGTTTAACCGACGGTCCTCCTACGCTTTCCATGGCTCGCTGTATTGATGCAATATTAAGAGGTCGACCACGTAAAGCAAAGACACCGACGTCCAACTTAGTAAATATTGATGAATTATCCAGATTCATCGATAGCATGACATTGCTAAAAACATTCTTTGCTTGAGCGATTTCATAACGAGACATTGCCCCACCTGCAGACAGCATTAAATTGTATATTTCCAGTTCAGAATCAGAGAGAACGTCTTCGACTGGAATCATTGGATCAGCTAAAAAGTCATCGGATTGAATCACTTTTGCCCATGGTACCCCCCCTGTGTCAGGATAGTTGTCCTCTCCCGCTAACGGGATAATTGGAAACTAGACAGGGGACGGAAAGAAAGCTCAATGCCACATTATTCAGCGGAACGCAAAGCGTCTGTATTAAGAAAACTGTTGCCACCCCATAACCGCTCAGTACCGGAAGTCGCCCGAGAGGAAGGGATTTGTGACCAGACGTTATACAATTGGCGTAAACAAGCCAAACAACAAGGGGTGCCCGTGCCAGGCAGCAGGAAACAAACAGAAGACTGGTCGCCGGAGGCAAAATTTGCCGCCGTGGTGGAAACTGCGGCCATGACCGAACTGGAACTGAGCGAATACTGCCGCCGCCAGGGCCTTTATCCCGAACAGATCCGGCGCTGGAAGGAGGCCTGTATTCAAGGCGCACAGAAGGCCGGAGCGCAACAACAGCAGCAACGACTGGAAGCGAAGCAGGACAAACAGCGCATCAAGGCGCTCGAGAAAGAGCTCAACCGCAAGGAGAAAGCCCTGGCGGAAGCGGCGGCTTTACTGGTGCTGCGAAAAAAGTTGACCGCCCTCTGGGAGGCAAACGAGGCCGATTAACCTCGTACCCGGAGCGGCAACAATTAGTGACCTGGATCCGCGCAGCCATCTCAGCGGGTGTCCGGAAGCGTTTGGCCTGCGCAGAGGCGGGCCTGAGCCTGCGCACCTTCCAGCGCTGGACGCAGGAGGCCGGCCAGATTAGTCAGGATCAGCGCGCGCAAGCGCAACGTCCGGCGCCTGCGAACAAGCTGTCGGAACAGGAACGGGCCCAGGTACTGGCTGTCTGTAACCAGCCGGACTATGCCGACCTGCCGCCCAGCCAGATCGTGCCGAGACTGGCGGACCAGGGCGTGTATCTGGCCTCGGAATCCAGCTTTTATCGCATTCTGAAGGCGGCGGATCAGTTGCATCATCGGGGCCGTGCGAAAGCCAGACAGAAATCCCGGCCGCCGACCACACATCAAGCCCGAGCGGCCAATGAAGTCTGGACCTGGGACATCAGTTATCTGCCGAGCGGCGTGCGCGGTCGGTTCTTTTATCTGTACCTGATCGTGGACATCTTCAGCCGTAAAATCGTTGGTTGGGAAGTGCACGAGCAGGAGTGTGGCGAAGCGGCGGCCGCTTTGGTACAGCGCGCGGTCTTGGCCGAGCATTGCTGGCGCAAGCCCCTGGTGCTGCATGCCGATAATGGCAGCCCGATGAAGTCGCAGACGCTGCAGGCCAAGCTTTACGAGCTGGGCATTACGCCTTCCCATAGCCGGCCCCGGGTCAGCAATGACAACCCGTATTCGGAAGCGCTGTTTAGGACCTTGAAATACTGTCCGCAATGGCCCTCGCAAGGCTTTGCCTCCCTGCTGGTCGCGCGTGAATGGATGAGCCGCTTCGTGTCTTGGTATAACGAAACGCATCGTCACAGCCAGATTCGGTTTGTTACGCCGGCACAGCGCCATCGGGGCGAAGACCGGGCGATTCTTAACCGACGTGATCAGGTCTATGCCCAGGCCAAAAAACGGCATCCGGCCCGCTGGTCAGGCGCCACAAGAAACTGGACGCCAGCAGGCCCTGTTACGCTGAATCCGGAACGGAACGAGGCGGAAATAAAACAGGCTGCGTGATCAAAAAACACGACAACTATCTTGAAAAACACCGTACCTGTGAGAGTATGGATTTAACGACTGTCAGTGGTGGTTCAATCATTATTGGGCGCGACCGATTAGGGTCGTAATAATAACGCCTGGCTCGCGATAAGCCTTGCTGAATATCTTCGGTATCGAGACGGCGACCGGCAACCGCCAACATTTTTTTTGATTGAGTCAAAACCCTATTATCAGCCGGCATAGACTCCCCTAGCCAGAACCAGCCATCTTCCTCGACAAGCCAATTAAAACCAGTGATCATCCTGCATGTTTGCAGAACATCTTGTACTGTTACCATCTCTCGACTTAGTTCAGAGGCACATCCAGCAACCCAGTGAACTTGTGCTCCGCCGCTGCTGCGAATCATATCAAGTGCGGCTTCACGAATAGCACGTATTTTTGCTTCGTTATGCGTTGCGGGATTGATAACGACTTTTTCCCATGTTCTTGATATTCCGCCTGGATTTTCTGTGATCTGAAAACCGCCTTTACCGAGAACTTCACGGGAGAAGCGACTCAAACTTTCAACAGATAGTGATTCTCCCAACTGATCCCTATAATGCTGATCAATATCGGCGAGCGTGGCAGGAAGACAAGTCAAAATACTGCTAAATAGCTTATCGATAATAGGCGTTTCAAATTTGTGAAACTGAAGTCTTTCAAGCATCGCATCAACAATTTGCCTGACGCGTTCTCGAGTCAATGCAAAAACATCACCGACAGCCTTTAAGGTCGATATCTCTTCACCCGCTACACCGTAACGCAAAGCAAACATTTCGGCGAATCTTGCTTCGGCTGGTGTTAATTGGTCAATATCCATCGTTTTCTCAAGTTTTTTTCTGGCAATCCAGCAACCGATCTTACGAATTTCTTCGGCGGCCGTCAGAGAGTCATCAACCTTAACTACGACTACAACCGGCTCTGGTACAGGAATCTCAATCTCCGTGTTCAAGACCCATCCTTTCGGTACTTCAAGCGCTGCTTCCCAGGCATTTATACTTGCCTGTCTGATATTGTTCGGAATAGATTTTTCCCGGCTTATAAGCGTGGCAACACTAATACCGGCCTTCAACGCTACCTCTTTCCGACTTAGCTTGAGTGCTTTACGTCGTTCTCTAGCTCTTACCGCCAGTAAGTCGAGCTGAGTGAGTGGTAAACTTTCTGCTGGCTTTAGGTTGATAAAGAAATCACTATCCGATTTTGCTCCACTTACAAGTTCACTCTCAAGATCCAGCAACCATCCATTCGGTACTTTAAGGGCTGCTTCCCATGCATTAATATCTTCCTGGCTGATAGTGCTTGGAATGGATCTTTCCCAGGAAAAAAGCACTCCCGGATTAATACCAATTATTACTGAGGCTTCATTTCTATTTTGCTTGAGCACTTTGCGCTGAGCTTTAGCTCGTTGACCTAAAAAAGCGAGTTGATCAGGGGTTAAGTTTTCCGCTGGCTTAGATTGAATAGAGAAAAGGCTAGCTGTTGTTTCTGTGTCTTCCGTGTCACCGGTTAATACCTCTTCACTGATTGACAACGCCTGGCTAAGCAGGTTGAGATACTTTTTTTCACTCTGCGGCCCAAATTGTTTTTCCCACGCTCTGTAGGTTCCAATCTCTTGACCTACACGCCGAGAAACCTCCACTGCACTCAGACCTAATGCTTTGCGACGCATCCGTATGCGTGTTGCGATCTTGAACGCGCGCTGATCTAATTTGGGTCTCCCCCCTTTATTCATTAGCCCTGCTCCAACTTTCCTTATATGGTTTTTATCCAATAATTTTTTAATTATTTATTTTAATTAAATCTGTCACTATCAAAAAATAGTAAAGGAATAACCGGTTGTGCCTATTTCATCTGAATGAATTAGATTTTCGTCTAAAGGGATTAGATGGTGTTTTGCATATGTCATAACCGTGGTTTTTACACTGCCTTGACTCTCGGCTTTATGAATGCCAAGACACCAAATACTCCGTAAGTCGTCCTGAGAGGATTTAACCTTTAACACTTTGACCACATCGTTCATCATGGCCTTTATGCAATATTCAGGCGAGTGGTGCTGCTTAAACTCGATACCCAGCGCGGATTGCTTGTGTTTTTGTCTGACCCAAAAATCGATAACGCAAGTGTCTTTGTTTTTGGATATTCTTTTGTCGAGTTCGTAACGAATTTCTTTATCCCAACTGGCCACTTTTTCATGATTTTGACAATGTATGGCAAACTCAACCTGAACCCATTTTTCCCAGTCTAATATTTTTTCCCTCTCCTTATAAATAAAGGACAATCTATTCATGGTCGACTCTTGCTTAAAAAAATCTCCAGCCAAGTCTTTTAAAAATTCGAAATCGCTTTTCATAGCGGTGTTTTTCAAGATAGTTGTCGTGTTTTTTGATCACGCAGCCTGTTTTATTTCCGCCTCGTTCCGTTCCGGATTCAGCGTAACAGGGCCTGCTGGCGTCCAGTTTCTTGTGGCGCCTGACCAGCGGGCCGGATGCCGTTTTTTGGCCTGGGCATAGACCTGATCACGTCGGTTAAGAATCGCCCGGTCTTCGCCCCGATGGCGCTGTGCCGGCGTAACAAACCGAATCTGGCTGTGACGATGCGTTTCGTTATACCAAGACACGAAGCGGCTCATCCATTCACGCGCGACCAGCAGGGAGGCAAAGCCTTGCGAGGGCCATTGCGGACAGTATTTCAAGGTCCTAAACAGCGCTTCCGAATACGGGTTGTCATTGCTGACCCGGGGCCGGCTATGGGAAGGCGTAATGCCCAGCTCGTAAAGCTTGGCCTGCAGCGTCTGCGACTTCATCGGGCTGCCATTATCGGCATGCAGCACCAGGGGCTTGCGCCAGCAATGCTCGGCCAAGACCGCGCGCTGTACCAAAGCGGCCGCCGCTTCGCCACACTCCTGCTCGTGCACTTCCCAACCAACGATTTTACGGCTGAAGATGTCCACGATCAGGTACAGATAAAAGAACCGACCGCGCACGCCGCTCGGCAGATAACTGATGTCCCAGGTCCAGACTTCATTGGCCGCTCGGGCTTGATGTGTGGTCGGCGGCCGGGATTTCTGTCTGGCTTTCGCACGGCCCCGATGATGCAACTGATCCGCCGCCTTCAGAATGCGATAAAAGCTGGATTCCGAGGCCAGATACACGCCCTGGTCCGCCAGTCTCGGCACGATCTGGCTGGGCGGCAGGTCGGCATAGTCCGGCTGGTTACAGACAGCCAGTACCTGGGCCCGTTCCTGTTCCGACAGCTTGTTCGCAGGCGCCGGACGTTGCGCTTGCGCGCGCTGATCCTGACTAATCTGGCCGGCCTCCTGCGTCCAGCGCTGGAAGGTGCGCAGGCTCAGGCCCGCCTCTGCGCAGGCCAAACGCTTCCGGACACCCGCTGAGATGGCTGCGCGGATCCAGGTCACTAATTGTTGCCGCTCCGGGTACGAGGTTAATCGGCCTCGTTTGCCTCCCAGAGGGCGGTCAACTTTTTTCGCAGCACCAGTAAAGCCGCCGCTTCCGCCAGGGCTTTCTCCTTGCGGTTGAGCTCTTTCTCGAGCGCCTTGATGCGCTGTTTGTCCTGCTTCGCTTCCAGTCGTTGCTGCTGTTGTTGCGCTCCGGCCTTCTGTGCGCCTTGAATACAGGCCTCCTTCCAGCGCCGGATCTGTTCGGGATAAAGGCCCTGGCGGCGGCAGTATTCGCTCAGTTCCAGTTCGGTCATGGCCGCAGTTTCCACCACGGCGGCAAATTTTGCCTCCGGCGACCAGTCTTCTGTTTGTTTCCTGCTGCCTGGCACGGGCACCCCTTGTTGTTTGGCTTGTTTACGCCAATTGTATAACGTCTGGTCACAAATCCCTTCCTCTCGGGCGACTTCCGGTACTGAGCGGTTATGGGGTGGCAACAGTTTTCTTAATACAGACGCTTTGCGTTCCGCTGAATAATGTGGCATTGAGCTTTCTTTCCGTCCCCTGTCTAGTTTCCAATTATCCCGTTAGCGGGAGAGGACAACTATCCTGACACAGGGGGATAGTCTTTATCAGTCAAACCGCAACAAAAATCCTGTTATAAGCCGACATTGGCTCTTGCTGCTGGACGGCTCATCAATTGCTCACCAGACGGTGAAAGAATTGTAATTGAAAATCCCTAGCTCCGCGGCATAAATGGGTTTCCGGTTTGCCTTTTAAACGAGGGTGATGACAAATTTGTGACGCTTTGGAGCAGGGAGACTATTGCCAGTTTGGTATCCTTGATGGTTTTAGATATAACTGTTTTCTGGTCCGGCGTGAGAATTCTGCTGTTAGGTAAATTTGGCATTGGTTTTCCTTGAAGAATTAGCTCTTTGCGTCCATCCCTGCCGCTTATGGACAGGGATCTTTCTGAAACGATTATGCTTGGGCGATAGAAGAACTGCTTTCTGCTGGAATTGGTCTGTCTATTATCCCCAATTCGTTCTCGCCTTCGTTATCCATTAACGCCTCTTCTGATGGGTAAAGAACAATGCAATCATCCGTGATACCAATAACTGATTTATCATTTAATTCAATCATTTCAATTATTACTCCACCTCCAGAATGATGAGGTTTCACATTTTTTACAAAGCCGTTTGTATTTACACTATCAATCGAGCAGATCCATTCATTAACCTCGGCATCTAAATTTCCGGATAAAAGTCCTTCTTCAACCAAGATCTGGGCGGATTGATTAAGCTGTTCAGCAATATCAGTAAACTGACATCCGTTGGCGCTGTAATCGATGGTAAGAGTCATTTGTACTTGCATATTTTTCTCGCAGTAGTTGATGAGTTAGTGTTGATACACATTTTCCACGGTTTGAAAAATATGCAAGGCTCTAAACTGCGTTTTTTTGCTTGCATCTCTGATCGGACTTTAAATCTGATGAAAATGCACCTGTTGTTAATGAGGAAGCCTGCCGCATTCTGATGAGCTGGCTCTGATGATTTAGGCTTTTCCCTTTCCAGGGGAGGGAATATCTGGGAAAGGAGTTCTTATTGTCCGTTAAGAATTCCCAGGCTATTGAGCGGTCAACTCAGCCAATCGGTCGAAAACGTCGATGTATGGATAGAGCAGTTCGTCCTCAGAGATCAAGCCTTCGCTCTGTAATTCAAACAGAATATCTTGCAGCCATACAGTAGGCGTTGTTGGGCCATCGAGCAGGGCTTCGCCGTTCTGGTCTGGAACGACCCATGCGATTCCGTTATCGGGAATGGATTCGAAATCAGCCAGATAATACCTTACGGATTCTGACTGCAAGTTATCGGGCTGCCATTTCAAAATTCTCATGAGATTTCCTCATTGGATCGTTAAGGAAAATGACCATTTTTCGCCCGATGAGTTTCAATATCAGTATCGTGGGAAATCATTCTTTATATTGAAAAAAATTCAAAAACAGCCCTTGCATATTGGGGCTGCATATTCTGGCCCAGCCTGAACACCGATTCTGGTTTCAAGTTGAACACTTTTTGGGTTATTTCCAGAATCGGTGTTCAAGCTGCCGGAATCGCTGTTCAGATTGCCAGAATCCTTCCTAACGCATTGTTTTCTTAAACCTTAGTATCCTATTCGGTTCTGTTGCATTAGTTAGTAGCGGTCGTTTCCAGTAAGCTATACACTCTCCGCCGACCCTCCAACAAACCGACATGATTAACTTCAAAGGACACCGATTTGAAAAGGACATCATCCTGACCGGTATCTGCTGGTATCTGGCTTACCCGCTGAGCTATCGGAATCTGAAGGAGATGGTGGCGGAGCGCGGCGTGTACATCAACCACACGAGTATCTATCGTTGGATTCAGAAATTCACGCCTCAACTGGAGGCTACTTTCCGCAAAGTTAAGAAGCGCCCGGTCGGCACGAGTTGGAGGATGGACGAGACGGACATCAAGATCAAAGGCCAATGGACGTATCTCTACCGCGCCGTCGACAAAGAAGGCCAAACCGTCGACTTTCTGCTCACCGCCCGTCGCGATAAGCAGGCTGCTCTGCGCTTTTTCAGGAAAGCGGTTCGACAGCATGGTCTTCCGGACAAGGTCACGATCGATAAGAGCGGCGCCAATGCCGCGGCTATCGAGGCACTCCAGGAGGAAACCGGTCACAAGATCGAGATTCGTCAGAGCAAATACCTGAACAATCTCGTCGAGCAGGACCACCGGGCCATCAAACGCATTATTCGACCGATGCTCGGCTTCAAATCTTTTCGTTCGATCAGCATCACTCTGCAAGGCGTTGAACTCATACACATGATAAAGAAAGGCCAGGGGGTTTCTGACAATAACCAAAATCTATCCGCTGCAAGACAGTTTTATTCATTGGCCGCCTAAACCAATTTGGAATGACCAAGTTGCGATTGACGAAAATTTACGCAACAGAACCCAAAAAAGCCATTTAATCGCACCTGACACGCAACAGTTCCCGCCAATCGGTCGTATAGCGCTGGGAAAGCCGTTCCACTTTGGATTGCCAGGCTTTGTCAAAGCCGGCGGCTGCCACCGCAATGCCTTTTGGGAAGCGCCGGTTGATCCGGTCCATGGCCTGCATGAGTGCTGGACTATCGGCCTGCCAGCCAGGTGTTGCCCTATCAAATAAATCCAGCTGCCCCGGCACTGATGCCGATTGGATGTAGCTCAGCTGCACGCCGCATTTCTGGTAGCGATAACCAGGCCTGAATAGCTCCTTGAGCAAGCGGTGCGCCTCGCTGACGATCACGCGGGTATCCTGTGTCGCGGCCTTCAGCCTCACGCCGGCCGAACGCTGGTATTGCGGCTCCTGCGGATTAAACGGGTTGGTGCGAATAAAAACGCTGAGATGGCCGGTCACCGACTGCTGGCTCCGGAGCTTTTCGGCGGCCCGGCTGGCGAATTCGGCTAACGCTTCGGACAATTCCCGGTATTCCGTTAA
This sequence comes from Methylobacter luteus IMV-B-3098, assembly GCF_000427625.1. Lineage (GTDB taxonomy): Bacteria > Pseudomonadota > Gammaproteobacteria > Methylococcales > Methylomonadaceae > Methylobacter > Methylobacter luteus. The sequence goes on along the minus strand of NZ_ATYJ01000014.1, from coordinate 189,663 downwards.
CCGGCGGCTGAAACTGCGCGAGCAGACGATCTGCTGCTTGTCCGGCGCTATCGCTTCCAGTTCCAGGCACGGAATGCCGTTCAACTCCAGCACGGTTCTGGCCACGGTGATGTTGAACTGTGCCTGCATGCGCTCAGCCGGCTGGCGGGCCAGATCCCAGACCGTATGAATGCCCAGCTGGTTTAAGCGGGCAGCGATGCGCGAACCGATGCCCCAGACCTCATTGACCGGCACGGTGCGCATCAGCTTTTCCCGGCGCACCGGGTCTGACAGGTCCAACACGCCGCCGATCCGAGGCCACTTCTTGGCGGCGAAATTCGCCAGTTTTGCCAGTGTCTTGGTCGGACCGAAACCGACGCAGACCGGAATGCCGGTGTTTCGTCTCACAGTTGCCCGGATCTCTTGGCCGTAAGCCATAGGGTCTTTCAGGCACACGCCCGTTAAGTCCAGGAAAGCCTCGTCGATCGAATACACCTCAAGGCTTGGGGCAAACTCTTCAAGTACAGACATGACCCGAGCCGACAGATCCCCGTATAAGCTGTAATGGGAGGAAAATAGTTGAATGTGGTGCTTATTAATCAGGTGCCGGACCTGGTACACCGGCACGCCCATCTTGATGCCTAAGTCTTTGACTTCCTGACTACGGCTGACGATACAACCGTCGCCATTGCTGAGCACAATTACAGGCTTGCCGATCAGGTCCGGCCGGAATACGCGTTCGCACGACACGTAAAAATTATTGCAATCCACCAAGGCGAGGAGCGACGCCATCACAGCGGATGGATCACGGCCGTGACCACGCCCCACACCACTAGCTCCAGGCCTTCGTTCACGACGATATCGACATAGGCCGGGTTTTCAGCCGCTAGCCGCCATTGTCCGGCAGCCTTTTTCAGGCGCTTGACGGTCAGGGCGCCGTTCAAAGCGCAAATCACCACTTTGCCGGCTACCGGTTCCAGGGAGCGGTCCACGACCAGGATATCGTTCGGGTGAATGCCGGCGCCGAGCATCGATTCGCCTTCGGCCCGGACAAAGAACGTGGCCGCCGGCTTCTTGACAAGCAGCTCGTTCAGGTCCAAGGTTTTCTCGATGTAGTCGTCGGCCGGCGAGGGAAAGCCGGCCGCTACCTTATCCGTATACAATGGCAGAGCTATCTGTCTCTGCGCGCCATCCGGACGCCAGAGATCCTTCACGAGTGTGCGTATCAGCAATTGATCCATAATGCCCTCGAAAAAAGATGATGATTGTTGTTGTTCTCTTTTTGTTCTCTTTCTCTGCCATTCTAAGCGGTTTTGGGTATACTGGCAAAAAATAAACCCCAGGGGCGAATGAAACGCGTTCTGTACTGGTTGATACAACGCAAGCCTTGGTCTTTGTAGAGCCGACAAGCCGCGCTTTTATTTTCGGTCTTCTCGGGTTACAGTCGCTGGTTTTTGCTTACAGTCGAGCTTTAATTCATGCGTTACGCTATCTTCAGCCTTGTGCTTTTCCTGCTTTCATCGTGCGCCGCCCAATCCCATCCCGGTCGAACCAACGCCGAGGGCTGCCACACCGACCGCAAAACCGGCGAAACCCATTGCCACAACTCGAAAAGGCCGGCCACCTCACCATCCGAAGCGCGAGCGGCAGGGATGGCTCCATTCTCCCGGCCAACCCAAATCACCCAAATAGACAGTCTACTTCAGCTGGATTACGAGGGGTTTACCGTCTGGCTGGATTGCACCCGGCGGGGAGCGGTCAAATTCAGATACAACGCCCAGCACGATACCGGTAACGCCAAGCGGTACGGCCAGTTCTTCCTGGATCCGCATGTGCCGGCGGCATGCCAGCAAACCAGCTCTGAAGCCTACGGCCGCAGTTACGATCGTGGCCATCTCCTGCCGGCGAACCATCTGGACCACTCCGAGACAGCGATCCGGCAAAGCAACACCATGACCAACATCCTGCCGCAGGCCGCGAATATGAATAGGGGAGCCTGGCTGCTAACCGAGGAGATCATCGAATGCTACCGCGACATCGACGAGTTGCTGGTGATCGGCGGCGTGATCTGGGGCGACAACCCAAGCGATGATTTCTTTGTAAAGTCGCACGGCGTTAAAACCCCGGACGCGTTCTGGAAAGTGATCATTCGTGGCATGGGCCAAGACGAAAGGGCGATCGCCTGGATCGTGCCGAACTCGCCTGAGGCCACGAAGAAAAACCTGGACCGGTACCTGGTCAGCGTTGATGAGCTGGAGCGTGTGACCGGCGAAAAAATACCGGTAGCCGACTATGCAAAACACGACAAACCGGCAGTCTCATGGCTGATTCCAAAAGGGTGCAACAAGGGGTGATAACCATGAACTCCATCAAAAACGCTCACAAATACCCGTACATGACGGATCTGATTAATAACGGTGGCGGGATTAAGCCTGGAGTATATTGTCGATATGAAAATGGCCGCTTTTGCTTTTGAAGAAGGCGGGGCAAAAGCGGCTATGACTCTATTGAAGCGCTGCTGGATGATGCGGAGGCCGGGATAAAAAAATGGGCGGAGGATCGCTGGTAATGATGACACTGGGTTGTTTCCATTCGACTGCGTCTCAATCTCTCAGTATGAATAGATTGTCGCGAAAATTTGAAGTTTTGCGACTTACTCTACACTCTTGATTTTTGCTGACATCGGCTTTGACAATCCACTGACATCGGCTTTGAAAAGTGACAGCCGGACAAGCAGCAGATCGTCTGCTCGCGCAGTTTCAGCCGCCGGTTAACGGAATACCGGGAATTGTCCGAAGCGTTAGCCGAATTCGCCAGCCGGGCCGCCGAAAAGCTCCGGAGCCAGCAGTCGGTGACCGGCCATCTCAGCGTCTTATAAGGGGAATCGCAGAATTAGGAAAAAATGGTACGTTAGCGTCTATGCTACGGTGTACTGATGTGTAGACCAATCAACACAGCTGCCAGGAACGATTTAAAAGCGGCCACTGGCAATTTTTTGATTTGAAGCAGATTGGTCGGCAAAAAACGACTTAAATCTGCACAACTGGGCGAATAGCGAGCTCGGAAGAGCATCCGGTTTTCGCTCCCGCGAAAGCGCCCCAAAATTTACTGATATACGGATAATTGTATGAACAACAATACCTACAATTAAAAAGCCTATGGGAGCTTCATAACTGAAGGACAGGACAGTTCCTCGGTATTGGTTATTTCCGAGAACTCCCATAGCTATTCAAAGCTTAGATAATCACAAGCGCTTGTCAAGCCAACTTGGGGTAGACCCAACATCCGTGTTACCAGCCTCCATTTCGATCATAGCATTGAGTCGGCGATCATGTCGAGATCGAGCCGTCCATACGGGTTCACATGCTCCTGAATCAACAAGGGTTAATTCAGCATAGTCGCATCACTGACTAACATAAGCGGAAAACCCTTGAGTTGAAGTTTCCGCACGGTAGCAGATTACGAGAGGGTTTTCCGTACATTTTTAGCGCGACGATGCGCCTGTTTTGAACGCCTGAGCAGTGCGGTCGGAAAACAAGTGTTTTACGACAGCTCAATGCCAGCTTGGTGCCAAAACCCGCCAGTTTAAGCTATCTTCAGTTGTTATCCCGTTTAAAAAACCAGTAGGACAGGAATTGATCAGCTGAGTTTGAGAGATAGTGTAATATATCCGCCTCAGATCATGACGATTTAGACAAAGCTTATCAATCCAGAAGATCAGGTAAGCGCCAGGCTTTGCTAGGGTAATGCTGGAATTGCCGATCATGATCCATGAAAAAGAAAATAATAAATAAAAAACTTCAAGGAAGTACCATGCACCAATACATCATCCGTTTTTTCATCCTGTTGGGGCTGTTTTTTTCCTCACTCGCCTCAGCGGTTACGTCGACAGAATCTCCAGCCAATAGTCGGGTATTCGCCTATGCCGAAGCCAATTTCCCGAGCCTTTTCACCGGTGCCGGAACAGCCGGACAATATCAGCAATATCTCTATCGCTACTATCCGGCCAGTGGCAATTATTTAGGCATTAATGCAGTGGGTGACATTTTCGTCCTGGGTCCCTATAGCAATGATGCGCTGACAGCCGTGGGTTCCGTGACTGATTACGTCAGTGCTATCACGGACTGGGAAGCCACGCAAAGACCCATAACTGATGAGCGTATGTTCGCCTATGAGGAAGCCAACTTGCCCGGCGTTTTCAATGGTACGGGAACAGAGGGACAGTATCAGCAGTATCACTATCGCTACTATCCGGCCAATGGCAATTATCTAGGCATTGACCCTTCCGGTGACATTTTCATCCTGGGGCCGTATACGGGCAATGTGCTGACAGCCGTTGGTAACGTGGCTGACTATCGGAGCGCCATCCTGGCTTGGGAAGCACAACCGAGCTTGAGACTCGATTATCCGGGTTTCACGGTCTGGCTGGATTGTTCTCGACGAGGTGCCACAAAATTTCAGTATGTGGCTCAACATGATATTGGTAGCGCACCACGTTATGATAGTTTCTTTCTCGATCCGCATGTTCCGGCTGACTGTCAGCAAACCAGTGCCAGCACCTATGGCATGAATTACGATAGAGGCCATCTGGTGCCTGCCAATCATCTGGATATGTCAGACGAGGCGATCAAGGCCACGAATACCATGACCAATATTCTGCCGCAGGCCGCCAATATGAATAGAGGTGCTTGGCTGCAAACCGAAGAGATTATTGAATGCTACAGGGACATTGATGAGCTATTAGTGATCGGTGGCGTGATCTGGGGCAATAACCCAGCCGATGATTATTTCGTCCAGTCACACGCGGTTAAAACACCGGATGCTTTTTGGAAAGTCATTATCAGAGGAACGGGGCAGGATGAACAGGCGATTGCCTGGATTGTTCCCAATAGCCAGGAGGCCACTCGAGATCGTCTCGATCAGTATCTAGTGACCGTTGATGAACTGGAGCATATAACGGGTGAAGTCATACCCGTGGCTGACTATGCCAAGCATGACAAACCCAGCCAGTCCTGGATCATTCCGTTGGGTTGCGATAAAAGCTAGAAAAACAGGATAACTATCAAGATTGGATTTATGGTCGAAATGAGACGGTTTAAGGTAGCCGCGACCAGCTCAAATCGGCCACTATGTGTAGTTTCAAACTATGTATAGTGCGATAAAATTTGCTGGCCGAGAGCCGCAATTATATTGGCTTATAAGGAAGCTGAAAGCCTAGTAGCTAAACATAGTTTTTGCTATTGTTCTGAAACCGAAATCTCTCGCTTCGATACGTCGAGACTGGCTTGCCTCAAAAAAGTTAGAAATTGGCACGAACCCAAGAGCCAAAATATAAAAAATGAGCGATTTCCTATCAAGTGATGCGCTGATGGTGTTCCTTCAGGAGCGGAAACTATGTATAGATGCTTTCGTCCCGATGCAAGAGCTAACCTGCCGTCGATAGTTATACTGCACATAGTTTGAAACTACACATAGGGGTCGCTATGTTAAGCTTAACATAGCGACCCTTTTCTGCCGGTCAATGTGTATTTCTGAACGGCTACTTTATAGTTACAAAAGCTCACTTAACGTTCAATTCAGGTGAAACCGATGCAATGCGTAGCATTTCAACTGCAATTGTTTGTTATGCGCTTATTTGAGTCGCTTCTTGCGTGGATCATGAGTAGGATTCGTATAAGTAATGCCCCATGGCCCAGTGGCAATTAGTTGCACGATTGTTTCCTCATCAGTTGTCCAGACATAATGAGTGTGGCCAGCGGGTAACACAAAGCTGGAACCTGTTTTAAGCATCTCACCCTTCTTCATGTCGAAGGTTTCACCCATGCCATTTCCTAATTTGCCGCGCAGAACTGTAATTACCTCTGTAAATGGATGAATGTGTGGTGGAATTGGATAATTGGACGGAAATTTCAGCCAAGCTATAAAAACTCCTGCTTTGTCTGGGTCACCAACTAGAACTACACTTTGGGCGCCTTTTGGGAGTATCGGTTCGTCATTCCACTTAACCGTATCCGGCGTAAACGATTCCATGTTAACAGCGCTCATGCGATCGATTTTATCCTGAGCTAATGCAGAACCTGCGAAAGAAATAATCATTGCAGCTATCAAAATTTTCATTGGTCTCTCGTTTTTCTATGCAGCTTTTAACCACCATATTGCGACGGTGCTCTATATTGCACTATTCACAAACCAAACCGCAATAGCTGGAATGGGGGGAATTTCAGTCTTTCAATAAGATAACCTGGCCGGCAGATAGGGGTCGGTTTCTTACTTTTTGCAGTTTCCCAAGTGACTGCTAGAAAGCGGTCACTGATTGAGTTAAAAATACCAGATTTCAGTTTGCTCAGATATTCCAAGGGCATCATCGACCTCGATACCCAGATATCTGACTGTACTTTCAAGTTTGGTATGACCCAGCAATAGCTGAACTGCACTTGACTTCCTCCTCACCCTGAAGGATGAGGATTCCCCGGGTGCCATCAAAAGACGGCACTGAGCTGGTTTCTGCTGCTGACGGCCGAAACGGCACCGTTCACTTCACAGACGAACCCCGCAAAGTCCTGCGGTTTTTGTTTGGGTTTCCAGGACAACAGCGCGATGGCCCTGTCCAGTACATTGATAGCCCCGACCGTATCGGCATGATCGGCATAACCGCAGTTCACGCAGACAAATGTCGCCTGGGTTTGCCGGTTAGCCCGGCTGGACTGCTTGCAGTCGGGACAATGCTGGCTGGTTCCCTGGGGCGGGACCGCGACCATCCAGCCACCCTGCCAGTGCTGCTTGTACTCCAACTGCCGCCTGAACTCACCCCAGCCCTGATCCAGAATAGCCCGGTTCAAGCCTGATTTCTGCCTGACCTGTTGGCCGGGCGCCTCTCTCGTGCCTCTGCTGCTTTGGGTCATGTTCGCTACCTTCAGATCCTCGACCGCGATCATCGCGTGGCTTTTGCTGAGCCGGGTTGAGGTCTTGTGCAGGAAATCCAGACGGGCGGCGGCAATATGCGCCTGCAGACGGGTGATCTTGGCTCGTTGCTTCTGCCAGTTGGCGGAGAACTTTTGCTTTCTAGCCAGCTGCCGTTGCAGCTTGGCTAATGGCTGCTGATGGCGTTTAAAACTGTTGGGGCCGGCAATAAACTTGCCATCGGATAAGGCGGCAAAGTTTTTGACGCCCAGACCGATGCCGACAGCGCTTTGGGCCGGATGAACCGGTGGCTCCACCTCGCGTTCGGTTTGTATCGACAAGGTATAATGGCCGGCAGTGCGGCTGACAGTGACGTTTTTGACCGTACCGGTTATGTGCCGGCTGCGGCGGTATTTAACCCAGCCCAGTTTCGGCAGTTGAACAACCTGATTGGGTTCATCCAGGGCAAACCCTTGCGGATAACGGATGCCGGCTTCATTCTTGCCGGCCTTTTTGAACACGGGGATATGCTTGTTCGGCTGGGTTTTGTCGAAGGCGTCCTTGAAGGCGCGAGCCAGGGCCTTGGCTGTTTGCTGCAAGGATTGTGACGGCGCTTCACGCAGGAAAGCGTACTCTTCCGACTGTTTCCAGAGGGTGATGAACCAGCACATTTCATAATACCAGAGGATCGGCTGTTTATTGGCCAATCTTGCCAGGTTCATCGCCAGCAGTTTATTCCAGACAAAACGATTAGCGCCCAAAGCCTGATTCAAATGCGCTAGGTATTTGGATTTAGGTTCCAGCTTGAATTGATAGCCCTGCAATCGTTTCACAATTTAATTATACTGACCCAGAAAATAATGGAAAACTAGAGTTTATATATTTAGTGATTATACACCTGATATATTAATTGAAATGGGAGGTATATTTCACTTCCGCCTTACATCCTCGCCCTGAACGACGAGGCTTTACGGCGTCATCAGGTAAATGAGTGTGGCTTTGGTTCTCCGCAAAGTGCGAGTTCCATAGGCGGCTGGATCGAGACCAATCGACTTCACCCAGTGTTCAACTATTCGGGCGTATTGCCGAGTAGAAAGATGCGGCGATTTATGAATTCGACTCGGAAAAAGATATCGCTCGGGTTTCAACTTGGCTTGGGCGATCCAGGCTTCAAGCGAATCCCGGGCCTGCCCGATTATCTCGAACTGAATAGGCCGGTGCGTTTTCTGCTGCAGGATAATGGCCCTTGATCATCAGTATTGGGGTTCATGGCAAACTCCTAACTGTAGTGGCCCAACTCACGGCCAATGGTGCGGACTTACGCTATTCCACCTATCTGGGTGGCAACGGGGGAGATGTAGGCTTAAGTATCGCCGTGGATCGGTGGGGCCAAGCCTATGTAACGGGATCGACCAGTTCAACCGACTTTCCGACTGTGAAGCCTGTGCAGCCAGCCTTCGGCGGCAACTCTGAATATGGCCGAGGAGATGCCTTTATAGCCAAGCTGACGGCCGATGGCAGGGCTCTGAGCTATTCCACCTTTCTGGGTGTGGCAGTGGTAGTGAGAACGGTTCCAGTATCGCCGTGGATCGGCGGGGGCAAGCCGTTGTAACGGGACATACCGACTCGCCCAACTTCCCGACCAAGAATGCTTTCCAGTCCACTTTCGATGGTGGCTACGGTGATGCCTTTGTTGCTCAGTTTACGGCTGATGGCGGGTCGCTGCGCTATTCCACCTACTTGGGTGGCAGTGGTCATGATGATGGCTCAGGCATCGCCGTGGATCTGCGAGGCCAGGCCTATGTGACAGGAAGTACCAACTCGCCCGATTTCCCGACCGTGAGCGCTTTACAACCAGCGTTCGGTGGCAATAGTGATGTCTTCGTGGCAAAAATCAGAAACGATGGTCAGCAATGAGCCTGGAAAGACTTGCCGCAACAATTTATGAAAATCATAGGTAAAGACAAGCAGGGAAAACATGGCTTCAAAAACTGCTTTCTCATTAGTCAATCAGCAGGGACCATTTGCCAGCCGATTGACTAATGAGGTACAGCTAGCGTGTTCGCGTCCGCAGCGCGAACGCGCCCTTCCTGAGCAAGCGACCCAGCTCCCTGCTGGCAGTTGATCAGGATGACATACAGATAAGTCTGCGGCTTGAGTTTGTATGTACTGATATCGAATGACCGGAAAAGGTCGTTTTTAGCCTGTGGACTGACTGACGAAATCGTGCCAATTGAAGACATTCAAGGATTTCTGCGTATGTTGGCTGCAAAACGGAAAGCTGTCATTAGGAAGCTGGGCAGGTTATTCAACTTGCTCCCCTAACGTTTCCTTATTTCACGCTGGTTTCAAACGTTCAGGGCGGGGTTGATAACCCCCGTCCCGCTCAACTAGACAATAAATTTAGCGATTTCCATCTAAACGCAAACTGTATATCGAAGCAGCACAATATTTTGACATCCGTAGTCCAGTTTACTAAACTGAACATCTATTTCACTCACCAACCCATCGAAGGAGGCTGTATGTTCGATTTTGCAACGCGCTTAAGCCTCGCATCCTTTACCGGTCGGTAATTAATCCGATCATCAGGATCGGGCTTCCGCATTAATCCCTTATTTTAATTTTTGGCCGACTCCGGTCAGTGCTTGCTATTGCCGTTAGGCTGCAGGTTTCGGATAGGCTTTGTGGAAGTTTATGAAAACACATCAATCTAACCGCACACGTTTGTTGTGCGCAGAATGGCGCGAAGGCGATGGTCTAGCGCCTCATTTCGAACAACGCGACCAAGTTAAACGACAGGCGCGTAAAGATCAACAACTGAGTAAACAGGCACTTCGAGCTTTAAGTTTATTTCTCGAAGGCGAATGTAAGCACCCCGATTTGTTAGGCGTTGAGGTGCTCGCCGTACAGTATGAACCCGCTAAACAACGCCTATGTGTCAACGTTGGTTCTACCAACGTTGACGCTGATGGCGAAGCCATTTTAGCTGCGTTAAAACATAGTCAAGCGGTACTGCGTAGCGTGGTAGCGGCCAGCTTACATCGTAAAAAAGTCCCTGCTCTCAGTTTTTATTACGTTGGTAGCAATAACACAGGAGGTGAATCATGCCAATCCAAACCTTAATTACCAAAGGCAAAGTGCCGGTCAAAATTTACACAGACCAAGTTGATCCGGCGGCCTATCAACAATTGCTAAACTTATCGCACATGCCTTTCGTGCACAGCCATATTGCCGTGATGCCCGATGTGCATTGCGGCAAAGGGGCAACGGTCGGTTCGGTGATCCCGACGCAGGGAGCGATTATACCGGCAGCAGTCGGTGTGGATATTGGCTGCGGCATGTGCGCTGTGCGTTTATCGATTAACGCTAATGATTTGCCAGACAGCTTACGTTCATTGCGGTTAGCGCTGGAAGCGGCGGTGCCGGTCGGTTTTGCTATGCACCGTAGCGATCAAGCACAGCGCTCGACTATTAACGCGCTTGGCGTGGGTCTACATCAAATTTTGGATAAACACCCCAAAGTCAATGCCAAGCAAAAAAAGCCCTATCAGACTTGGATACGTCAGTTAGGCACGTTAGGTGGTGGCAATCATTTCATCGAGCTCTGCTTGGATGAAAGCGATCAAGTGTGGATCATGCTACATTCCGGCAGTCGAGGTATTGGCAATGTAATTGGTGAGTATTTCATCAATCTGGCAAAAAAGGACATGGGACAGCATTTTGTAAATTTGCCGGATAAAGACTTAGCTTATTTTCGCGAAGGCTCAAAACACTACGATGATTATCTGCTGGCAGTCAGTTGGGCGCAAGACTACGCCATGACTAATCGCCGCGAAATGCTGCGTTTAATCGGCGAGGTATTACATAAAAAATGGCCGAAATTAACCTACACCAAGGAAGTCATTAACTGCCATCACAACTATGTCGCACAGGAATGGCATTTCGATGCCAAGGTACTGGTCACCCGCAAAGGCGCGATTCGTGCTGGCGAAGGTGAGATGGGGATTATCCCGGGCAGCATGGGCGCACGCTCTTACATCGTGCGCGGCAAAGGAAATGAACAATCCTTTTGTTCATGCTCGCATGGCGCTGGACGCCTTATGAGTCGTAGTGAAGCCAAGCGCCGTTACAATGCCGACGATCTATCCGATCAAACACAGGGTATTGAATGCCGTAAAGACAGCGGTGTGATCGATGAAATACCGGCCGCGTATAAGGATATTGAACAAGTTATGGCACAGCAACGCGACTTAGTCGAAATCGTGCATCAATTGCGGCAAGTGATGTGTATCAAAGGCTAGTCAATACCAAGCAGGCGATTGCGAACATTTTTGACGTAAGCGCCTGCTCTCATATTTGCGTAACACGATAAATAAAGCTCCTATCCAAAATACAGCTAAATCAAGCCATTGTGGTTTTGATCTGAAGAGTCGATGTTATTGGGGTAGCCACAGAATTCGGAAAAAATCGTACGCTAAGCCACGCGCTTGAGCCAAATTGATCGGAATTGATTAGTTCGAACCAACCGCACCTTCTTTAGTATAGTGATCTTCGCCCAAGCCCTGGCCTATCTTCAAAATGATTGCCGACCAAATAATTCATCAAATGACGTCATAATATGTGTACGGTAAGCTTTGCGTTGCGCTAAATCGTTGTACCAGCGACGTATATTTGGTACTGCGGGAGTCACAAGCCCCATTTCAAAGTAACGGTATAAACAAGTTGCAACCGGAATATCACCCATTGAAAACCTATCACCAGCTATAAAAGCGTGGAGGCCTAGATGATTGTCTAGGATAGAAAACAAGTATTCGCAACGTTGACTGGCTTTTTGTATTGCATCCTGATTTCTTAGCGGTTCTGGTGTGCGGTAATACCCCCAAAACAAGTCTAGAAAGACTGGTTGCAGTGAGGCCAACTCCCAATCCATCCAACGCTCAGCAAGGGAGCGTTCGGCAGGCGCTTCTGCCCACAAAGATCCAGCGCTGTATGTTGCGCATAAATACCTTACTATGCTGTTGGATTCCCATATGGTGACATCGCTATCTAAAAGCACAGGAATACGGCCATTGGGATTCATTTCGATAAATTTAGGATGATCGAGTCCACCAGTGCTGCCTCCGGCATCAATATGTTGGTGAGAAATTTTCAGTTCGCCCAAAGTCCATAAAACCTTTTGAACATTATAGGCATTGCGGCGGCCCCAAATTTTAATCATTTCTTCTATTCCATTTGGATTTCGATGCTTATAGTTATTCAGTAAAATCAAATAAGTGTCTATTTGGATTATACCCATGTTACATTGGTAACAATCAGCTCATTGCTACCGGCCTACCGTTTTGTCTCAGATCGGCGTTGATGGCCAATGGAACGGCAACGCCTTACGCCGATGTTTTCAACAAGCTCTGGATAAGCGGGCATGATACTGAATCGGTGTTGCTAGCACAGCTCGCCACCAAGTTGGACAGGGCTGTCTCCATCGTGCGTAAGCCTTCAATGCGTTCGCGGATCAAAACAAGTTTCTTTAGTGCAATTTCTCTGGCTTCCTGGCAATGTCGCCCTTCCTCAAGACTCAATAATTCTGCAATCTCGTCGAGCGAAAAGCCCAGCTTCTGGCCTTCCTTAATAAATCGTACTCGCTGCACGTCTTGTTCGGCGTAATGCCGGATGCCTTTGAGTGGTTTGACAGGCTCCACCAGCAACCCGCGTCGTTGATAAAAACGGATCGTTTCGACATTCACGCCGGCTTGTTTTGCCAGTGCGCCAATCGTAAAGCTTTTTTGTGTCATGGGCTTGACTCCGTACATAGGTACGGTCCCTATACTACAGGAATCGCTAGAAAAGAGGTATTCATCATGAACTCTAAACAAACCCTGATTGCGAGCGTTCTGGCCGGGATAGGCGCTAGCTTATGTTGTGTTGCTCCTTTGGTATTGCTGAGCCTTGGCATTGGCGGGGCTTGGGTAGCAACGCTGACAGCCTTCGAGTCGGTGCGCCCGGTGTTCATGGGCTTGGCATTGCTTTTTATCGGCCTGACGTTTCGTAAGCTCTATTTGACACCTCAAACCTGTGAATCCGGCAAACCCTGCGCCGATGATGAAGTGATCCGCAAGCAACGCTTCATTTTTTGGGGCGTGACCCTTCCTTTATTGGGTTTGTTGGCATTTCCATGGTTTGCCCCACTGTTCTATTGAGGAAAAACCGATGGCAACTAGATCTCTTATGTCTATTTTGACGTTTGCCGTTACATTCGGATCGGCACTGGCTGCATCACGCGAGGTCACGCTCAATGTACAAAACATGACTTGCGCCGTCTGCCCGATTACGGTCAAGAAAGTGCTTGAACATGTTTCCGGTGTGCAACAGGTTTCGATCGATTACGCCAGTAAATCTGCCACGGTACAATTCGACGATGCACTGACCACAGCGGACAAGCTGACGGAAGCGACCAAGGCCGCCGGTTATCCGTCCTCTATCAAGAAGTAAAATAAATGAACACCATCATTCTCGAATCGAAGATCACCTGCCCACACTGCGGACATACCGAAACGGAAACCATGCCGACCGATGCCTGCCAGTTTTTCTATGAATGCAGGTCCTGCGGAACACTGCTCAAACCAAAGCCAGGGGATTGCTGCGTGTTTTGCTCTTACGGTTCGGTTAAATGTCCACCCATCCAGCAACATAACTCTTGTTGCGCCGGATAGGATAGAAACCTCAGGCTAAACGGGACAGGCTATTTAATGGTTTGATCGACTGTCAGTATACTGCTTCGCGTCAATGATGGATTGAGCTGAAGCCCGAATTTCATTTGCAATTAGAATGAGCCCGAGAGAATCGATTGCGAGCTCACGCGGATAAATGCAAGCTCAGTTGCATTTATTGGGGTAGATCCAACACTCGTGTTACCAGCCGCCATTTTGATCACAGCAATGCCAGCCGCGCGTTCATGTCAAGATCGAACCGCCCATACGGGTTCACGTGCTCCCAAATCAATGGGGTCAACGCTGCATAGTCACGAGCCGTCAGCTTCCCGTGCCAATGCGGTTGTGCCAGCACTTTCTGGATCATGAACGTATTGATATAGATCATGCAATTTTGCACCAGATGTAGCGCGAGCATGCTGATCTCTTGGTTTTCCTGGCGGTTGCTGGCATCTCGCCGCGACGGGCGAAGAACACGAAGTCGGTAGCCCCATTCCATTGCTCCACCACGTTCAGTCTTTCGTGGATTTCGCGGTGCAGTTCCTCGGAGTGCAGGTACCGGCGCAGAAAAATGGTCTTGATGGCCTTGCCGAGCTCGGCCAAAGCCTTGTAGGTCGGGTGCTGGACGTTGTTCCTGGTGAAACGCCGCAGGATAGCTTCCGTCTCCGCCGTCCCCAGGCGCAGCGCTGTGGCGTATTTGATCATCTGGTCGTACTGCTGGCGCACCAGATCCCAATTGTCATTTTTCAAAGTCGGCGTCAGCGGATTGTCAAAATCGATGTCAGCAGAAAATCAAGGGCGTGGAGCAAGTTCCACAACTGTTGGTTACTGGCATCTATTCTGCTGAGTAGATCCTGAACACACGACTAGGTTTACCCATTTTTGCGACATGCTGACGTCAACCTCGACGATTTGCAACGTGCTGACATCGGGTTTGAATGCTACTGACATCGACTATGACATTTTGATTTGCGCCCATCAAGGTGATATGCGGGCTCTGGCCGATTCCTGCTGACAGCGACTTTGAAAAGTGACATCGGCGCTGACTGTCTTCTCCGGTTTCGCATGCTCTCTAGTGTGAAAAAATTATTGACAAAATATATGACCGGTCGTATATTTTTATACCGTATGAACAACAAGCTATCTAAACGCACAAAATTACTAGACCAAGGTGTTTATCTACTGATGAACCAAGGCTATCATGCAACCGGTATTAACGAAATTGTAAATGCCGTGCAGGTGCCCAAGGGGTCATTTTATAGCTACTTTGATAGCAAGGAAGAGTTTGCCGCTCAAAGCATTAACCACTATATTGAACCGTTTATAGAGCTATTAACGAAGCACCTACAACACTCACAAGTCGATCCGCTCACGGCTTTAAAAAATTACTATGCCGAACTTATTGTTGAAGTGGAAAAGAACGGATACAAAGGCGGATGTTTATTGGGTAACCTGATGGGTGAAATTGGCGATACCAGCGAGTTGTGCAACCGGGCGCTAAAATCTGCTGTTGAACGCTACAAATTGCTGCAATATAAAGCATTACTGCAAGCACAAAAAGAAGGCACGGTACGTAATGATAAAAGCGCCGAAACCATGGCCAATTTACTGATAAATAATTGGCAAGGGGCGTTGTTGCGAATGAAAATCGAACAGTCCGTGCAACCTTTGCAGGAGTTTTGCGATACGTTACTGAATGATTATTTTGTTGCCTAGTCGATTTTAGATTAGGCACACGGCGAGACGACTGCCGGTTGTTTGGGGGCTTTTTTTGTGCCCACCAATAAGACGACCGGTCATATATTAATCATGGGATTTTGATATGAGCGAAGAAAAAACCTTAATGGATTTTGTTAACCAAGCAAAGTCGCAAATCCACGAAATAGAGGTACTGAATGTTGAATCTCTATTGGATGAAGGCTATCAGGTACTGGATGTGCGAGAACCAGCTGAATTTATGTCGGGTACTATTGAGGGGGCGTTAAATATTCCGCGTGGAATACTGGAAGCAGCGGCGGATCGTCAATATGCGGGCCGTCGCGAAGAACTGATGGATCGCGATAAAAAATGGCTATTACTCTGCGCCAGTTCGGGACGCTCGGCAATGGCCGCGGCCGTAATGCAGCAAATGGGCTTTAAAAATATTAAGAATATTAATGGCGGCATCAACGCCTGGAAAGCGGCTGAATTAGCCGTGAAAATTCCGTCACGGACTTAATAACTAATCATTTAAAAAGACTGTTTAACCAACAAAATTTTAGCGATATGGCCATGACGGCCTATATCGTTTTTTTAACAGCCAATCAGAGACGACTGGTCGTATAACAGAATAGGAGGCAATATGCCTAAATATATTATTGAACGAGAAATCCCGAATGCTGGCCAATTAACCTCGGCAGAGCTACAGCAAATATCACAAAAATCCTGTTGTATTTTGAACGATATGGGGCCGCAAATTCAATGGGTGGAAAGTTATGTGACAGACGATAAAGTTTATTGCATTTACATTGCGCCCGATAAACAGAGCATTAAAACACATGCGGAACGTGGCGGATTTCCAGCAAATTCTATTGCCGAAGTAAAAACCATGATCAATCCAACGGCAGCTGAATATAGCTGAGGTTAAACACCATGAAAATACAATGGGATAAACAAAAATGCTCTCACTCTGGCAACTGCGTTAAATCACGGCCCGAGGTATTTAAAATTGTAAACGGACAATTCGTTATCGAGCCTGATAAAGCGGCTTACGATGAAATCGTTAAAGTTATCAATCAATGCCCTTCTGGTGCGCTTAAAGCTATCGGCTGATTAATTAAAACCAGTCTTCTTAAAGGAGTCATTATGACTAACACAACCAAACGTATTATCGTCGTTGGCGGCGGGATCGGCGGCACCATGACCGCCAATAATTTAGTCGCTAAATTTTATCCAGAAATTCTAAATGGCGAAATTGAGATTATGATGCTCTCAAATTCTCCCGACCATATTTACAAACCAGCCAATATGTATGTGGCTTTTAATGCCTATCATCCTCATGAACTGGTGCGTAAACAACGTTCATTATTACGTCCGGAAATCATTTTTCACGTCGATGCCGTAGAAGGTTTCGAGTTTGAGCAAAATCGTGTCCGCTGTGAAAGCGGCAAACGCTACGATTATGAGTATCTGGTTATTTCTACGGGCTGTATTCCCGCACCAGAACGCATTGAAGGCCTAAAAGAGGCGGGAGATCATTTTTACCAAACTAAAGCGGCGCAGCAACTCGCTCATAAATTACATACCATCCAGGAGGGACGAATATTCATTACGGTTAATTTCCCTAAAACCCCCAATGTACCTCATCAATGCGGCATTGCCCCTATCGAAACAACTTTAATGCTTGATGAATATTTGCGTAAACGGGGTGTGCGGGACCGCATAGAGATTATTTATAGCTATCCCACCGTCTCTCAATTATTGCGGAATTGTTTATTTTTACAGAAACCGACCTGCGATGTATTGCCGAGCATTTTTGATAGTAGAAATATTAAATATCAACGTAGCTTCACGTTGAATAAGGTTGATCCCGAAGCAAAAATTGCTTATTCGGAAGAAGGCAACTCGCAGGAATTTGATATTTTAATGGCCACTCCGCCTATTCGCGCGGTAGATGCCGTAATTAATTCAGGGAAGTCGCAAGCGCAAAATAATGAAGGCTGGTTACCTACCGACTTTGAAACTTTGAAAATGTACGGTACTGATAATGTCTATGTGATGGGAGATACCGTTGATTTGCCGGTTAGCAAAGCAGGCGGCACTTGTCATAACCAGTCGCCTGTCGTAGTGGAAAATATCGCTTCGGAAATTCGTCGCGGTTATACCTCCGCTATTTATGATGGGAAAGTTCAAGCAATCGCTCAAATGGGGTTGGAAGCCGGTATGCCGCTCTGGTACGACTATAAACATGATGTCCAGGTCGCACCGCCCACCAAGCTCGGAGGATTAATGCGCAAGACGTTTAATCGCGGCATTTATTGGGCAGTTGCGCGTGGAATCGTTTGATTAAAGAGGAATGACTTATGTCTGAAGAAATGCAGTTAAATACAAATCTGGAAAAACTGGCGGCGGATACCGCTCTTAGTGACCCGGCAACCCTCATTGGCATTAAAAATCTGATCGATAAAGCAGCTCCATTAGTACAAGCCGGGCGCTTCAATAACATTATCGATTTATTATCAATAATATCCGACAATATCGAGTTCCTTGATGAGGCGGCGCTGGAAAAACTACTAAAGTGGGTGAGGAAATTTTAGCCATGGGCTGGACAGCCGGTAATGCCGTTCGTATGGCAAATGCTCAAACAGAAGCATTAGAGAAACCGCCCGGTTTGTTTCAATTAATCAGTTCCTTAAACGACCCTGATGTCCGCCGTTCATTACATTTTTTTATCGGTACCATGCGTATTATTGGTCGGCAGATGAAAAACAACTAATTAACCTGAGTTCGGGATAAAAAAGGGAGCAGGTTCTTGTTATAAAAGAGAAAATAAGTTTTCGACGCTAACTTTCTCCGAACAAAAACCTGCCTTTATGAAATTAACACACTTATTCTGCGATGTGGACGATTTTTGCCAAACCTTTATAGCGGACTGGCAAAAAAATCAATTAACCCAAGGTAAGAAGAAACGCCATCGTCTCCATCGGATGAGTGATAGCGAGATGATCACGATTTTAGTGGCTTACCATCAAGCCGGTTTTCGAACCTTCAAATGGTTTTATCTGAGGCATGTGCAGCGCTATTGGCGAGCTGAGTTTCCTAATCTGCTAAGCTATAATCGCTTTATCGAGCTGATGCCAAAACTGTTGGCGCCGCTCACCGCCTTTATGGCCAGTCGCCGAGGCGCTTCGGCAGGTATTGCCTTTATTGATTCAACACCGCTGGGCGTGTGCGAGAATATCCGTATTCCCCGGCACAAAACCTTCACCCAGGAAGCCGGGCGCGGCAAATCGTCGACCGGCTGGTTTTATGGCTTCAAATTGCATCTGATCGTCAATGACCAGGGCGAGATTCTGTCATTTTGCATCACACCGGGCAATGTCGATGATCGCAAACCAGTCCCCGATCTGGTGAAATCATTGACGGGAAAGCTGTTTGGCGACCGGGGCTATATTTCCAGGAAGTTAACTGACTTATTGGCCCATCAGAATGTCACGCTGATTACTACGCTGAAGAAAAACATGAAGCCGCAAGTGATGGATGTGTTTGACAAATGTTTGCTGCGCAAGCGTAGCATCATTGAAACGATCAATGATCAACTCAAGAATATTGGCGATCTTGAACACTCGCGGCATCGTTCTTTGAGCAACTATTTGTCCAATATCATCGCTTGTCTGGTGGCCTATACCTATCAGGAGAAAAAGCCGGCTCTCAATTTGCGCGATGTCGATTGGTTGCCTTTTATTTCGAATGCTTAAACCGAACTGAGGTTAATTAGTGTCCGCCAGAAAACTCGATTTTCTAGAAATTGACCATCCTGGCATTTATAAATTTCACACTTTTTAAGGATAAGAAAACCAATGGGCCTTGGCGCCCATTGAGGAAAAAGGATGCGACCGTAGTGGGGACTCGTCAACGAGTCGGGTCGATCACGAGAACGCGCAAGTGGTTGTTTCGAGCTTCGAAAGGGAAAAGTGAGGCGGCTAGAGGCTGGGCACATGGCGTTGTTGCGAGGCCGGGCCGGCGCAAGGAAGTCTACGCAGGGCTCGGCAAGCAAGTCGGCGTCAGGTAACGGAAACGTGCAGACTACCCACTCACGGTTTGATCGAATTCGAACCCGGGAGCCGGTTCACCCCGTTCCGGATCGTGGTCGGCGGATTGATCCTAATCGAAGACTCCGCCACCGGCGGGGAGCGGACCGGTGAGGTCGGCGAGGGCGTGGTTGAGTTGCCCGATGTGCTCCAGGATGCGGCGTAACGGCTCGGCGTCGGTGATGAATGCGATCAGCCGCATCTCGCCATCGCATTCCAATCAGAGCAACGGCAGGACCTGATAAATGCGGGCAATCAATGCGGCCCACAGATAACGGATAGGGAGAGCATGCAAAACCGGGGAGGAGAGCG
The DNA here is from genome assembly GCF_000427625.1 of Methylobacter luteus IMV-B-3098. Taxonomy (GTDB): domain Bacteria; phylum Pseudomonadota; class Gammaproteobacteria; order Methylococcales; family Methylomonadaceae; genus Methylobacter; species Methylobacter luteus. Next base: position 169,979 of record NZ_ATYJ01000014.1, on the reverse strand, counting down.
AACACTTACGAATTTTCCAGGTAAGACCTCAGTTCCCAAATGGGATCGTCAGTTCCGTCTCGTTCGTGTCCACCACGAATACCGCGAGGAGCTTGGCCGGCTTCGTCTCGCTGGCATTGGCGCTAACGCCGTGGCGGTCGCCGGGCAGCTCGGAGAAGCTCTGTCCGGCCTCGTAGGTCGTCACCGGTCCATCGTTGACCTGACTGCGGATCGCTCCCTCAAGCACGGTCGCGTAGATGAAGGCGGATTTGGCATGCGTATGACCAGGCGAGTAGCCGCCCGGGCCGTATTCGACGAGCACGCCCTTGATACTCTTGCCGGGAACGTTTGGCAACTCGTGCTGGTAGACTAGGGTCACCTTGGCATTTTTCGACTTCGGCGCCTCGGCGAGGACGCTGCCGAACGGCAGGGTGACGACAAGCAGCGAACAGAGGATGCGTTTCATGGAGTACTCTCCTTCGGTTGGTGGATGCAGGATCAGGCTCTTGCCTCTGAGCGGTGGAACCATTCGTCGAAACCGATGCGGCCGAGGCGCGCTTCGCCCAACGGCACGAGCGAGCGCTCCTCAACCCGGCCGCCGAAGTAGCGAGCCTCGGGGTCGCTCACAACCTCACGCGGGTCGCCGACCGCCTTCAGATAGCGGGCGACGATTTCGTTGAACGGTGCTCGTTCCGGGCCGGCGATCTCGACGATGCCGTTTCGCGGCGCCGCGAGTGCCACTTCGGCGACGATGGCAGCAACGTCGTCCGCCGCGATGGGCTGAAACAGGCCGGGCGAAAGCCTGACGACATTTCCATCCGTACTTGAAGCGGCGATGCCACCGAAGAATTCCATAAACTGGGTCGAGCGGATGATGGTGTAAGGGATGCCGGAGGTCTCAATCAGTTTCTCTTGGGCGACCTTGGCGCGGAAATAGCCATTGTCGGGCGTCCGGTCGGTTCCGACGATGGATAGCGCGACATGGTGCCGAACGCCGGCTGCGGCCTCCGCCGCGAGAAGGTTGCGGCCGGAGGTCTCGAAGAATTCCAGCACCGCCTTGTCTTCAAATGAGGGCGAATTGGCGAGGTCGATCACCACCTGCGTGTCGGCCATGGCCTCTTTGAGGCCCTCGCCGGTTATGGTGTTGACGCCGCTTTTGGGCGAGGCGGCGACGACCTCATGGCCGCCCTGGCGCAGAATGGCGACGGTCTTCGAACCGATCAGGCCGGTGCCGCCGATGATGACGATCTTCATGGTCTGCCTCCCTTGTCGATGAGTATAGGAATTTCAAACGGTATTGTGCCAATGACTGCTGTTGCTGGCGTACCTGCTTTCCACCCCAGTGGAACTCATGCCCAACGACCCAGACCCGCTCTGCTCGCCGGCGACGGTAGGCATCGGGGTCGGCACCGAGGGTTCGGTCAGGTCCGGAGCGCCTTGCGCAGGGCGCGGATCGCCTGCTCGATGGCTGCTGTCGCAGCCTGCGTGGCTCGGACGGGATTCAGCATCATGAAGTCGTGTATGACGGCGTTGTAGCGAACACTCGTCGTCGGCACGCTGGCCTGGATGAGCTGCCGTGCATACGCCTCGCCCTCGTCACGGAGCACGTCGTTCTCGTCGACGATGACCAGCGCCGGCGGCAGTCCGGCGAGCTGCGCGCGCGACGCGCGCAGCGGTGATACCGTGATGTCGCCCCGCTGGACGCGCTGCGGAAGGTATGCGTCCCAGAACCAGGCCATCGCCTTCGCGGTGAGGAAGGGACCGTCCGCGAATTCCCGGTAGCTGGCACTGTCTTGCGCCGCATCGGTCACGGGGTAGTAGAGTGACTGGTGCACGAAGTGCACGTCGCCACGCTGCTTCGCGAGGATCGCCAGCACCGCGGCCATGTTGCCGCCGACCGAATCGCCGGCGACGGCGAAGCGGTTCGCATCAAGGCCCCTTCGCGCGCCATGCGCCACGATCCAGCGCGCCGTCGCGTACGCCTGCTCGATCGCGACGGGATGGTGGGCCTCAGGCGAGAGGTCATACTCGACAAAGGCGACAGCGGTCTCGGCACCCACAGCGAGCTCGCGAACGAGCCGATCGTGAGTGCCGGCATTGCCCAAGATCCAGCCTCCTCCGTGCACGTAAAGGACCACGGGCACGACGGCCGGCGCGTGGACCGGCTTCACGATGCGCACCCGCACGTCACCGACCTCGGCCGGGACGGTGATCCACTCCTCTGCGACCTCAGGTTTCTCGATCGGCGCGGCCTGGATGTCGTCGAGCACCTTGCGCGCACCTTCCGGGCCGAGCTCGTAGAGGAACGGCGGCTTGGCGGTGAGGTCGGCAAACTTCTGAGCCTCGGGCTCGAGGATAGGATTCGTTGTAGTCATGGGCTCCTCCTCTTGCAGTTCGTGAACAGCGGATTGACGCTGATAATGTGAAGGTATACGGCGTTGACGGGCTCTACCTCGACGGCGCGTCACGATCTTCATGGCCGCCCTCGTTTCCTGCACCGCCGAACAAAATTATATGGTTTCCGCATATCTACGCTGCTTTTTTTCTGTAATCAACCAATTTGTGATGTTAGCTAACTAATTTATGATGTTAGTCAAGTTAGCTAACTGTATATCACCCTATATCACCCTAAAATTTCATGATCTCCAGTTCCAGAGATCATGACGATGTTGGCAATTCCTCCTGATTTAGCTCTAAAAAACCACGATGATCTATACTCATACGGTGCAAAGCGTCACAATTAAGCAGGCTATGAGTCCATTGGATTTTTAGCTTTGATGAATGCTAACTTTGTATGCCTGCTTTGATATATCATGCTGACATCCGGAAATATCGGTAGAATGGAGAATGGCTGACAAGGGTCGCTATGGATAGCTATACATAGCGACCCCTATGTATAACCTCAGTTCGGTTTAAGCATTCTGTAAAAGAGGTAGTAAATCAGCCTCACGTAATTGAAGAGCCGGCTTTTTATCCTGATAGGAATAAGCGACTAAACTCGCAATGATATTGGCCATGTAATTGGTCAACGAACGATGCCGCGAATGCTGGAGATCGCCAATATTCTTGAGCTGGTCATTGATGGTTTCGATAATGCTGCGCTTGCGCAGCAGTAGTTGATCAAAGGCATCCATGGCCTGAGCTTTCATGTTCTTTTTCAAGGTGGTCATCAGTTTAATATCCTGGCCGGCCAACAGCTGGGTTAATTTTTTGGAAATATAGCCTCGGTCGCCGAACAGCTTGCCGGTCAATGATTTCACCAGTTTGGGTACCGGTTTTCTATCATCGACATTGCCGGCGGTGATACAAAATGACAGAATCTCGCCCTGGTCATTAACGATCAGATGCCATTTGAAGCCATAAAACCAGCCGGTCGATGACTTGCCGCGCCCGGCTTCCTTGACGAAGGTTTTGTGCCGGGGAATACGGATATTCTTGCAGACTTTCAGGGGGGTAGAGTCAACAAAAGCGATACCTGCCGAGACGCCGCGACGACTGTTCATAAAGGCGGTAATCGGCGCCAACAGTTCTGGCATCAGTTCGATAAAGCGATTATAGCTCAACAGGTTAGGAAACTCAGATTGCCAATAACATTGTACGTGCTTCAGGTAAAACCATTTGAAGGTTCGAAAGCCTGATTGATGGTAAGCCACTAAAATCGTGATCATTTCGCTATAACTCATTCGATGCGGACGATGGCGTTTCTTCTCGCCTTGAATGAGTTGATTTTTTTGCCAGTCCGCTATAAAGGTTCGGCAAAAATCGTCCACATCGCAGAATAAGTGTGTTAATTTCATCAGTAGCAGGTTTTTTGTTTGAGAAAGTTAGCGTCGAAAACTTATTTTCTCTTTTTATAACAAAAACCTGCTTCTTTTTCTTATCCCGAACTCAGGTTACCTAAGGTAGGAGCCGTATGCGTTAATTGCGCACGTACGGATCTGTGCGGGGGGCGCTCGACAACGAGTGTCCCTACCGTGACCCGTCCTCCGATTTAATGCGATTTAGCGCAAACAGCTGGGCTGACAAAATCAAGGAAAGGAAACTTCATCTTGCCGGTAACAGATCGGGCTAGGTTACTTCCTACATTGGTTCGGCTCTTCGCTTTCAATATCCTCGACCAATCCACCCTCGTAGTCGACCTCAACGCACACCCCTGCCACGAGAGGACCATCGTCTTCTTCCAACTTGGTCTTTTCAGTCACCTGGCCCTCACGACCCCCTATTACCCAAGTGCCGACCTTACCTTCCGGACGCTTTTCAAGGATGCCGTAGAAATCATCATCGGCCTGGCTGTTCGAAGGAACCCAAAGAATTCCGCTGGATAGAAACAACAGGGTTATCAACCGTTTCATCGTTCTCTCCTTACAAATGACATCGCTTCATTAGAGAGGTCTGAGTAGCAAATAGAGGGAAGTCGCCTTAAGAAGCGGAGCCCAGAACTGGCGAGGCTTCTGAGGGCAAGATGTGTGCAAAAGTCGCGAAAAGCCTGAAATACTGATTTCGTCGCAAAAATTCTAAGTTTTGCGACTGCTGCAAGGGCTTATGCCGACTTTCCGTCTATTTGCTACCCAAACTTTTTGGACAAACATCACATTTTGAAGGTTCCTCTACGTGCGTCAACACAGGAATATCCAGGGGGACCGTAAGGATTCGTGCTCGGTGCGACGTGAAGTCGTATAAGTAATTGTTTAGCTGGAGCAATCCCGACTAAACCTGCCGTTCCTCCGGCAGTAATCTAAGAGTGCATGCATTAACAGCAATGTGATGTCTGAAGCCATTCTGACAATGTAGCCCAATCGAAAGATGAAGCCGAACCCGTGAGGGTAAAGCGGAACTGCGAGCATTATGCGGTAGGGCGCAAAGCTTAGAAGGTAAGGCGAACACATGTGAATCAACGATAAATCTCGTTAAATCCGAGGAGTCAAAAATGCTGACAGACTCTAGCCAAAAGGCAACATGGTTAGCTTGGTGTTTTCGCATAACCAAATGGGGATAACAAAACCATCGGAAAATAGTTGGCACCTAACCCTTCTTCGTTATTTATATGTTACACGGTAAACCCGTATTTCCGCCTATTTAGGCAGGTTGACCGCGAGGGAAACTATTGGGAATGCGGGCATAGGAGGTTGGAGAAAGCGAAAGCTATCCTGTAATGAGGTAGATAGGGATTGCGGCGTAAACCACTTGTTCTCACTTTCGAAAATTTTTTCAAAAAAAAGGTGACAACTGTGAGCGTTAACGAACTAGTAATCGATTTGTTTGGCCCCAAGCAGAAAATTTTCAGGAAAACGATAAGTCAAAGAATTCGCGTGACGAGAAGTTAACAATATGTTTATAGTTATTAATTTTATTGTTGGAAAAAAAAGTGAAGCCGTCAGTTGCTCTTGACCTCAAACGAGGCGCCGTCCGCGAAACGGTAAACCGCTTTCATACATCGAACCCGCGCATCTTCGGATCGGTACTTCACGGCACTGACGAAGACGGCAGCGATCTCGATCTGTTAGTTGACGCCCTTCCCGGAGCGACACTGTTTGACCTAGGCGGTTTGCAGGTCGAGCTTGAAGAGTTGCTGGGCGTTCAAGTCGATTTGCTGACTCCCGGCGATTTACCACCAAGATTCCGAGATCAGGTTCTTGCGGAGGCTCAGCCAGTATGACCGAAAACCGACTTCCTGATTATCTCAGACACATTCAGCAAGCTGCAGCGGATGCATGCAGTTTTATCGAAGGTTTGAGCAAGGACGACTTTCTTATCGACAAACGTTCACAGCAAACCGTCATCATGAGTCTGATCATTGTTGGTGAGGCGGCGACGAAAGTGATGGATAGATATACCGAGTTCGTGAATGCGCATTCGGAAGTACCTTGGCGCAACATGCGAGGAATGCGCAATCGCATCGCTCACGGCTACTTCGATATCAATTTAGATGTGGTATGGGATACCGTACAAACAGCATTGCCAAAGCTGTTGAAGCAATTGCCTCATGTCCTTAGCGACGCGGAGAATAATTGCTGAGAAAAAAGGGTATCCGTGAAACCCTGTATAGGCTCAGATATTGAAGCCCCATACGTCAGTGAACAGCAAAAATTAGCGTGTCGTTTGACCTGCAAAATCTTGACGTTTGACCTATAAGCTTCAATTGGGGCCGTTGCATATTGGAAGACTTGGGATATAAGTATTTGTGAATCGAGTACTTAATCAACAAATACCTACAGGTCATTCAATGGAAGCAAACGTCCCTTTCAAATTCTGTACACCATCAAGCTGGTTTACCGGATTGCGCGAAAAGCCCCGTCGTTCAGGGCGGGGATGAATAGCGCGGACGGCAGCGCCGTCCTTTGAATACTTAATGAGGTGTTTGCTGTTGCTCGATGTATTGCCGAATGATTTCAATCGGCGCACCGCCGCAGCTTCCAGCGAAATAGCTTGGCGACCACAAGGCCCCGCCCCACAGTTTCTTCTTAATGCTTGGGTAGTTCTTTTTTCGGATAAGAAGACTGGATACGCCTTTCAGGCTATTAACCAGTTTCGATATTGCCACCTTGGGCGGGTAGTTCACCAACAGGTGAACGTGATCGTCCTCTCCATCGAATTCCACCAACTCCGCTTCAAAGTCGGCGCATACATTGGAGAAGATTTCTTGAAGGTCGTTCAGAATGGCTTTTGTGAACACACCACGGCGGTATTTAGTCACAAAGACCAGATGATCGTGCATCTTAAAAACACAGTGTCTACCGTGCCTAATGTCATTGTCATTGCCCATAGACCATAGACCATAGACCATAGACCATAGACCATAGACCATAGTATGATTGAATCATGCAACGACTTCAAGCTTTCAAATACGAATTAATGCCGGACGGCGAACAACAGCGCAATATGCGCCGTTTCGCCGGGTCGTGCCGCTTTGTATTCAACAAGGCATTGGCGTTGCAACAAGCGCACTACGCAGAAGGCAAAAAGAAGTTGTCTTATGCCGATTTGTGCAAACATCTGACCGAGTGGCGGAAGAGTAGCGAAACGCAATGGCTATCTGAAACCCATTCCCAACCCTTGCAACAAACGCTTAAAGACCTGGAACGAGCCTACCAAAACTTCTTCGAGAAACGCGCAGACTTTCCGCGCTTCAAGAAGAAAGGCCAGTCGGATAACTTTCGCTATCCGCAAGGTTGCAAGCTCGACCAAGGCAACAGCCGGATTTTTCTGCCAAAACTAGGCTGGGTTCGCTACCGCAACTGCCGGGAAGTGTTGGGCGTTGTGAAAAACGTCACCGTGTCCGGCAAACAAGGCAAGTGGTTCGTCTCGATCCAGACCGAGCGTGAGATCGAGGCGCCGGTACATCCCTCGACCGCCATAGTCGGCATCGACATGGGTATCGCCCGTTTTGCTACGTTAAGCGACGGTTCCTATTTTGCCCCGCTCAATAGTTTTAAACGCCAAGAAAACGCCCTGGTGAAGGCTCAGCGAGCCAAGAGCCGCAAACAGAAGTTCAGCAACAACTGGAAAAAGGCGAAAGCCAAAGTCCAGAAAATCCACGCCCGTATCGGTAATGCCCGCCGCGACTATCTGCACAAAGCCACGACTACCATCAGCCAAAACCACGCGATGGTGTGTATAGAGGACTTGCAGGTTCGGAAACTATCCAAGTCAGCGGCAGGCACCACCGAAACACCGGGCAAAAATGTTAGAGCCAAATCCGGCCTAAACAAGGCCATCCTCGATCAAGGCTGGTTCGAGTTCCGCCGCCAGTTGGACTACAAGCTGGCCTGGAACGGCGGACAGCTCGTTGCCGTACCGCCCAGAAATACCAGTCGGACGTGTCCGTGCTGCGGCCATGTCGCCAATGAGAACCGGCTAAGCCAGGCGCGGTTTGAATGCGTGAACTGTGGTTTCGAGGAAAACGCCGATCTGGTCGGCGCAATCAATGTGTTAAGGGCGGGACACGCCCGGTTAGCTTGTGCAGATACTTCGCCTGCTGTTGGGGCGTCGGGCCAAGAACCCACCGAAGCGACTCAAGCAATAGCTGCTTGAGCGCCGTAGGAATCCCCTTCCTTTAGAGAGGGGAGGATGTCAAGACTGATTTGATCGGCGACTTGGAACGTCCAGGTCACCTTTCAATTATCCAATTCATTCGCTTTTTGCTGCTTTAACACCAGACATGTCACTGACGTTTTAAGTCAAATTTAAAATCCTACTTCTTATTTATGGACATAATCATTTTCAATGGACTCAATACAGTCCTTAAATATCTTTACTAACTCTACATTTTGACGACGAAAACGTTTCGCGAATATCAAGAACTCCTTAACAGCTGATTCGTCCGTTAACATCGAGGCATCCTCCTCTGCCAGAGCAATCAACCGCTCATCCAGCTTGTCACCAATATCAGAATTCTGTTCAGAGGTTTCATTATTATCCTGATCTTGATCTGAGATTGGAGGATCAACTGTAAGAACAGCCTTCAACTGCTTTATTCTGAACTTAGCGTCTTTGACCCTAATGGTATAACCTTTTTCTACTTCTCCAAGAAATTCTTGGTAGAGCTCATCACTGATATCATCATTATCGGGACGAGCCAGCTCAGAAATTACTGTGGGCGATAATTTTATTTCAGACAGATCATTGATCTTATGTTTTTCGCAAAACCGGCCGCAGTTAGCAAATCTGTTAATTTCTTGTTGCCCGACCACGGATAATCCGTGGACGCCTTTTTTCCTCAAATCATTAATGTAATCCCCGAACTCGATATTGCTCGGGAATCTCTGCCTTAATTCCCATATAATCCGCCACTTTGTCAGTGTAGATTCCACATGGACCATAATCAGCTGGTCAATAAGCTGATCATTGCTTAAAGCCTTCAAATAGCGGAATGACTTTACCCCTCTACTTTGGGGATGTTCGGCGACTTGAAGACCTCCTGTCAGTGCCTGTAGCTCATTACTTTTCTCACGAGTTAAACCTAATGAGCTAAGGTCTTTGAGTCTATCTTTAACAGAAGCCATGAATAATCTCCGACATAACTCCTGATAATTCTCGGCGACCTGACTCTTCGCTTGCAGACTTTCCGTCCAGTTCAGTAACGCCAAGGCCAAGCGCATAACTATCGCGGAAGCATACTCGGTTGTAGATTACCGTATCGAGCAGAGGGATATCAGGATATTCATTGATTACGGCCCGGGCCATCTCGATCTCTCTTACCAAGGCAGGATTTGTTTCTGCGGAATTCAAACAGCAGTAAGCTTTCAAATTTTTGTTGTTGCGCCTGGCATTGCGAACGATTCTGTCCATCGTATTAACAGTGTGCAAATCAGCAGCACTAGGTCTGAAAGGCATAAGCACCGTGTCACAGACTTGGAGTGCCGACAGCAATTCGTCAGAGTCGCCTTGACCTGCGATATCAACGACAATGTATTTATATCTGGTGGCCAGATCTTCAATGGTTTCATCCAACTCGCCACGCTTGTTCATGTTATGAACTTTTGCTAAGCCGGGGTAGTTGTCCTTGCGATTCTGCCACCAGGTTCCTGATGAAGTTTGTTTATCTGTATCGAGAAGAAAAACGTCCTCCCCTTTTTGAGCGAGAGCTGCTGAGATATTTACGCTCAGCATAGTCTTGCCTACGCCCCCTTTAATATTTCCTAGCACGATCACCATATAAATATTCCTACGTCTATTAAGGACATTATTTTTTGTTCTGGAACATTGATTATAAATCTCTCAAAAAATGAGCGTTAATTTTAAGTTCAACTTTAAAAGATTTTTGTCGTAAAGTTTGTCAGGCTGGGCGCTAATTACCAACTTTAGGAATTGACAGCCAGGATGATCTGTAATGGTCAACAAAAATCGGACATCCTCTCAGGCAGCATTGCTAAAAAAAATCCGCTCGAACTCGGTCGGAGATTGATAGCCTAACGTCGAGTGTGGTTGAAGGCCGTTGTAAAAAGCCAAATAATCAATCACGCACAGTTTGGCCGCTTCCCCGATTTTGAATCTCTTATAGTTAAGCTGCTCATGCTTCAAACTGCGGAAAAATCGTTCCATCGGCGAGTTGTCCCAACAATTGCCTTTGCGACTTATACTTTGCTGCATACCCATGATGACCAGATGCTCCCGGTATTCACGGCTGGCATACTGGCTGCCGCGACCTGAGTGATGCAGCTGGCCTAGCGACGGCTTCCGACTCCAGAAGGCCATTTGCAATGCCCGCATCCAGAGCGAGGTACGCATATGATCATCCATTGCCCAGCCCACGACTTGCCGGAAAATAAGTCGATCACGACCGAGACACAAAGCCAGCCCTGCAGAGTCCACACATAGGTAATATCGGTTGTCCACACCTGATTCGGTTTAGCGACCTTGAATGGCCGATCCAGCTGATTAGGTGAAATGGCCTCACTATGGTTGCTATCGGTGGTAACGTTAAAACGTTTGGGATAGCGCACCACTAATTTTAACTTCCGCATGATTCGTCGTGTTTTATAGCGTCCCACCGCCATGCCTTGTTTTTTCAAGCGATCCGATAGACGCCGGGAGCCAAAGCACTGTTTGTTGTCGGTAAAAATCTGGCGCACCTGATCGGCAAGCCGTTGTTCTTGTTGTTCTTTAGTATCTTTAGTGGGCGAGTTTAAAATCGGGCAGCAGGTTAATCCGGCCGAAACCCACCGCTTTCTCGTAATAACGGCAGTCGGCGGTTACCAGTGTGGCGCCCGGGGTGTTCAGGGCTACCGCGTGGTAGAGGGTATCGAACAAATGGTGCCTGCAACGGATCGCCAGATTCATCGCCGTGGCGTAAATCTCCGGCTCCTCGGCAAAACGGCTTTCGATGGCCAATAAATCGAACAAATCGTCCTGAGCTTCCTCCGGTTTTTCGCGGGCCAGCACCGCCGTGACCTCGGCAATAAAATGCGGAGGTTGTAGCATGTGTATCCGGTCTTCATCGATGCCAGACAGGATGGCTAACGCCAGGTCGCAATCGGCTTCATCCTCTCGGCTCTGGAAAAACCATTTCAGGGCGACGCTGGCATCGACCACGACAATCATGGACGGCCTTCTTCCCGTGCTGCCTGCAGCTCTTCATCGGTCATGGCCGGGGCATGCTTACGCCGTTCCAAGATTCTTGTAATCGCTTTATGACTGCGTTGTTTACGCTGTGCGCGTTCGACGGCCTCGCGCATCAAATCGGCGATAACAGCACTCTTATTCTGGCCTTTGTAGGCTTCATTGAAAGCATCTTTAACGTCATCCGGCACACTGAAATTTACGGTAGCCATCATAGCCTCCCCAATTGTTGAAAATTTCAACAATTATCTGCTCTTGCCGGAAGAATAGCAATGCGGCGGAAAGCATAAGGTGCTTTATTGAATCCTCACTTTTTTACCTTCCCGAATCGGGGCCGACAATTTATCCCGTAATTTAGCGAGATAGGCTTCGATATCGCTTTCGTTTTCCAAATAGGTTTTGAGGCTGCACTCGGAAGCGTGAATGACCGCTACCGCTTTGACTGCCGATGCGATCGGCTGAGAGCCCGCTCCGGGCATTGGAACACCCGCGCCTCCCGGCTCCGGTTTCTGTGCCGAGGCAATCAAATCCATGGCCTCGTCCAGCCGACTTCCGACCTGCTCTTTGAGATAGTGTATTCTGGGAATGCTGTTTAATGCAGCTACAGTGGCTTTCAATTGCTGCAAAGGATACAAAGCTCTGTTGCGCAGATCAGCTTCCGCTTGCGACTGGTTCGGCGCGGCCTCGATCTCGCCGAGTTTTTCTCCAATCGACAGCAGCGCTACTTCCCGTTTGCTGCCGGCAACTGTGCTCAGTAACAGGTCGATGCGGTTGATTTAGACATAAGGGGCAGGATTGTCGCGAATGCTTTCCAGCTCTTTTAAGGTGTTGGCAGCGGCCAAATCTTGCTGCAACGCCTCGCGGTTATTGGCAAACTCGCCCAAGGCATCGAGCATTTTCCGCCAGGTGGTCACTTGGGTTTTATAGAAACTGGTCACATCATGAATATCGTCGCTCAGATCCAGCCAGTTATCCTTTGCTTTCAGCAGTTTTTCGATGAATTCATAACTGTCGTGAATGGCCAGTTGCTTACCAATGTGCGCGGCGGCTTGATCGATCACTGTTTTGCCGGCGGCAATATGGCCGTAGCTTTTCAGTTCTTCCAGCCAAGTCTTAAGCGTATATCGGCGACCAAACCGTCTTCATCTTCACGAAACAGTTTGGCGAACAGCTCGCGCGCTCGTTTGAGTGCAACACTATTGGCTGGTTTACGTTTCAGGATAGAGACCTGTCTAAACCGGACGGATTTGGTCAATGGGACTATCGCCAACCGAGGATCGAGGTCAGTGCCAGATATTGCCTGAGTTCGTTGAGCGCCAGAGGGTTAAGTTCTTCGATATTGTTATCCAGCGACAGTTGTTTGACGTCATAGGCGGATATAGCGGCCTTGATTTCGGCAACGGGCTCGGCTCCGTTGCTTTTATGCTTTTGCTATCTTTTTATTTAGGCAATGGGTAATTCACTCAGTTACCTATATTGAGCTCTGATCACATGAACGAGACCGGCCTTATCAATTTCAAATTCCTTCAAAAAACCAACTTTAAACAATGCTTCTAGAGCCTCTTTGGTTTGCCGTTTGAAATCCTTTAAATCTTTTGTGGTAGATCCAGATCCTTTATACAACGTTTCTAATTTGACAGGAAATGGCGTTCTATGGCTTGCAAAATAACCATGCAGCCATGTAGCGAGACCTGGAGATAATGACAATCTCTGTTGCCATTCTATTTGCGTGAAATAAGTGTCGCCAAATAGTTCGATTAATTGTGGTGCTATGGTTACCTTGTATTTTGAAAGTGTTTTACCATTCTCATCTTTCCATGTAAATATTGGAATCATCGATAGTGATATACCTGCTTTTAAACGTTTGCTATAAACACTTAGTGATGTCGCCTGCATTCTAGTTAATGACTCCCGAAGGCGCTCATAGGAGTTGTTATTTAATGGCCATTGTACGGCTTTGCAAAAAGAATAAGGAGTAAATTCTATGACTTTACCTGCCGTTTGTCCTCGTGATAAATGGATCAGCTCAAGCCAGACAATTTCGTCGAATTGCCTGAGTTCTTCCCCAGTGTATTGAATTCGCCCATCTCCGATGACTTCAATATCGGCATCTCTTAAATAAATTCTTTTTCTGTTTCGATTGCGCGCATTAAATAATGCAGATCTGACTAACTCATTGGGTATTCGTCTTGTTGTTTCGTCCCAAAAAGGCAGCTGCATCTGCGAAGCATTTATTAGCTCTTGACCCTTAGCAGCTCTAGCTTGCATAGATACAGGAATAAATGACTGAAAAACATCATTAGTCACAATGTCAGCTTTCTTTCTTGTTGTTTTTTTATCCATACGCAATTGTAAAACTTTTCCTTATTTCTAAGTGTTTAATGAACTTTAGCACACTGGATTTTGTAGAAAACTATCAGTAGAAGATGTGTTTTGCAATCAAGGTGGGTCATAAGTCAATAAAATAAATAATGGTAGTCTTGATCTCTTTAATCTTGAATGTCGATTATGTGAGTCATAAGTCAATAACTGTGGTGGGTCATAAATCAATAAAAGTTGATATAAACAACTAAAAGGGGTGCACTTTTTGTAACAAAAGGACCTTGATCATGAAAAACAGAGAGTCTTTTGTTTCTAAAGCGAGTCAGAGATTAGTGGTTAGGCGAGTCATAAGTCATGTGTGAATCGTAATTGGTATTAAACATTGAGTTCCTGATTAACCGTCTTTACCAAGATTGTCTAGATGACTATTACCTATTTTTTCATGATAAATCTAGTACTTACGCTCAATATTAATGAGCTCTTGTTTAACTACTCAGTTGACTAAATATTGGTAAAGAAAATGGTTAGTAATTAAGGTGGGTCATAAGTCAATAACGTGAGGCTGTGAAATTTAGCCTGAATATTTCATTATGAAGGACACGAAGGTTTCGAAATTTAAATGCTTACAACTGTTTCCGGATAAATTTATGAGGTTACGGCTATGAAAAATGGTAATACCTTGATTTTATTTTAGTTCTTAGTGATATCCGTGGTTTTGTGAAATACCCGAGTTAGCTTTTATGACATTGAATGTTGTTTAAGCGAGTCAAACATCAATAGTATTTGTGAGCCGCAAGTCATTAATTTGACATACAAGAGGTGACGAAATATTGGAAATTTAGCCGAAGGGTGTCATAAGTCAATAATATTGCGCGTCAAAGATCAACATTGCTTGATCAATAGAATTTGGTGGGTCATAAGTCAATAATATATTTTTAAGTACCCTTTCAGGTTGGAAAAATAGCATTTGCTATGTTTTTATGGTTAAAGCTATGTTTTTATGGTTAAAGCTATGTCTTTATGGTTAAAGCTATGTCTTTATGGTTAAAAATAGGTTAAAGAAGGTTAGCTTTTTCTTAAATTTAGTACAGATCTGGTCTGGAGGGCGTTTTTAGAGGGTCAAAGATCAATGTTTTGGGGAGTCAAAAGTCAATGTTTTGGAGGGTCATAAGTCATACTCAAGGGGTCAAAAGTCAATATAATGTGGGTCATAGATCAATGTTGCGTGAGTCAAAAGTCAATGCAAAATGTTCATGTGATTTCTTTTAATCTCCCCAAAAACCAGCCCAAACAACACATCCACCACTGGATCCAGACGCTTGAACACGCGCATCTGGCCGTGGGCGGATCCGAGTATAGGATTCAGTTTGTGTTTGTCAACCAGCGTAACCGTCCAGTCTTCACCGGAATCGTGCGGCTTGATGACAGGCGTCTCAAGAGTGTCTGCCCAACACAGTAGCTCGGCTTCCTTCAGTCTTACGTCAATTCAGTCCACCGGTTGACTCGGGCAGGATCAGGTTCACGCTCGGAAAGTAGGTACTGAAACGGCCTTTATCGCGCGAAATCAGCCGGTAACCGGCCACGGCGGCATGGGCGCCGATGAAGAAATCCGGCAGCACGTTGCCTTTCTGGCCTTGGTGCCGGCGGTATTGCAGAAAGGCCTTGCCGGCCAGGAACAAGGCTTCTCTGGGAAGAGTCCGCATGGCGAATCCCATATGCTCGAACAAGGCTTCCACCTCCTCGATGCGATCAAAGCCGACTGAACACTCGGCATAGATGATCGGGTTGATGACCAATGTATTGTTCTGGTCCAGTCGTTCCTGTGTCGAGGCACTCCATTCGAACCAGGCGCTATCCGGGTCGGCCAGGTCAGTGACGATGCAACTGTCGATCAGGATGACGGCCATGTTTCGCCCCGTGTCAAGGCCATGATCTCATCGGTATTCATGGTCAGCTTGCCAGTCTTGTAAGCGGTTCGGAAGCGGCTGGCTCTTTTCCGGAGAGGTTGAGCCTTAGCGATGTACCAGCGCCCGTTTTCATCCTGAAGAAATTCTATTTCGGTTTCAGACGGTTAAATGCCCATGCTTTCACGGACGTTTTGGGGAATGGTGACTTGACCTTTGCTGGTGACGCGCATGATGATCTCCGATAGGGTTGTAATACTTAAATAGTAATACTTGTTTACTGATCAAGTAAATAAGATTCAATCAATGGGAAGTTATTGCGCCAGGTTGTGTTGATATTTCATTTCAGCCCAATCAAAGCCGTGACAAAATGCAGAAAGCCAGTATAATTCCGGGCGAGTTTCTCGAAGCGGAAAAGATTCGACGGTAATGTTTGATTTTATTGAAAAAGCTCTCAATCAAAAGCCAGTTTTCTGCTTGACCAATGTCGCTGTAAATGAAAGTACTCTGTAACTCAGACCAATCTGTGCAGGCCTGATGCAAATTCGCCGGCACCAGCTGGAAAAACGCTTAAAGATGCTGCTCCATTTGCTATTGTCTGCCGGCAATGGTTCGCCATTAACCGCCGTTGCGAAGCCCCATAATACCGAGGTTACAGAGATTAATTATTCCCGTGATAATTGAATCTGACTTTCTGCCGCCCACCTCAGCAACTTCTGATTCGGCTTAGGGGGAGCTTTAGTTGTGAGGGATTGGTTTGTCATTTTAACCCGAAAAGCAACCGCTTGTTCCCAAGCTTTCTTATAGCCATGACGCCTGATAGACCAGCTCTTTGTTTTAGGTTTTCCGGCAACAACCACTTTGGCCAACCAGTATGCATGCGTCACGCCGCTTTTTGCATCGATTCTGTAATCAATAGAGACGCCTGTCACGCCACTTGTGTTTCTGGCATTAAAACTATGAGCAGCAGGCGCTTCTACAAACCGATAATCAATAATGCCGTTAATCTTGATCTGTTCATTACGCCATTGAATGGCTTCCTGCAAGGCTTGCTCTTTTCCGCCCAGTTTTTCATCGGAAAAACTTTTGACGGTTAATGGTTTTCGATTACCTTATTTGATAAATACGGACCATCCAGCAGCGCGCTCTTTTGTAATCCATACGAGTAATGAAGCGATGTGTTGAATCTTTCATGAATTTTGCAATTGCTTGTTTGTCCTTTCTTTGAAGGATTATAGCCCGCAATATAGTAATCCTCTGCCTGTCCGCCAACAGCATTAAATGTAGAATCTCTGCTTTGGCCAAGTAATGGGCTGGGGCTGCTTAACTTCTTCTTGTTCTTTGCATTGAACGACCCTATCCAGGGTGAAGGTGCTCGCAGTCTTCAGTGCCGGACAAAACCTCGTAGGCAGGCAGGAAGCCAGGTTCAGCTTGCCGTCTTGCGTCAGGAGGCGTCTGTCGCCAAACCAGACGCAGCACACATCGTTCAACTGGCGGATGCCCCGTCCGATCGCCTGCCGCAGTTTTCTGCGCGTGCTGATGACGGAGCGCCCATAGATCGTGGCCGTTATTACCGAAGGCGAGAAGCCACGCTTCACCATCGAGTTTTTGATGCTCTCCGCCATCGACTGGTCCGGCGGCGCAAGGAATACGGGTGATGACCAGGTTCTTGACCAGGCCGGGTAGGTTGACGCCTTCCCAGCAGGAAGGGGAGAGAAGAATGGCCCCGTCCGTTTCGGAAAAGCGCGTCAGTAATTCCTGGATGGGATCGGTTTCCGCATGCTGGATCAGGGTCGTGATATGGGGATGTCTCAAACGGACACCGGCAGCGATCATTCGGGTGTCCCGGTAGGACAAGGTGAGGGCAAGCCCCCGTTCGCCGGAGGCCAAGGCTTTGGCAATCATGTCGGCAACATAGGCGATCCAGGCGGGATCGCTGGAAAACTCATCGTCCGCAACGGACAGGGTGGGCGTTGGAGCGTTCTCGGCAGGCAATACAATGGACAGCTCGCCAAGCCTAGCCGGCTCGAATATGCCGGTAGTCAGGCGGTAGTGGCTGGACTTGAAAAGTCCCAGGGAATACGCCACGGATTTCAGCGAGAATTCTTTGCCATCGCTTAATGTCGCCGAGGTCAGCAAAGCCGCTTCCAGATCAGGCTTCCTATCCTGCTCGGGGGCATTCTGCCACAACCGGCCGAACAAGGTGCCTGGATTTGGATCAACAGCGCGAAGGGAAGGGTAGCGGCCGACTTCGGAAAAGTGAATGATCGGTATCGTCGAAGCAGAATCCTGAGAGAGTCGTGTTCTGAATTCCGATAAGGATTTTCTGTGCAGAGCCATCTCGGCTATCTGCTCGTTGTCCGAACAGGATTTCAGTGCCTGGTCAAAATGGGGCAGAAATTCTTAACGAATTTTGAGAAGGGGCCGTCCCGAGCGAACGCTTGTTCGGTGATTTAGAAAATTGTTATTTTCTGCATAGGATTTTATATCATAGACATATTTATACATAAGTTACCGCTAGTAACCTATACTTCCTTTTATTAAAAGGGGGGAGCTTTAGCTTGATATCAAAACTAAAACACACCAGGTTTCGCACCCATCAGGCCCAAAACTTCTCAACGCAGAAAATTAGCTTGGATTGGCTGGCAGCCAGGGACCTCCAGCCTGCCATAGCAACGAAAATGCCTTATTAGCGCTGGCAGCATCAACTATCGGCCTCATAAAGACAGCTAATTGCGAGACAACATCTTCCAGCGCGAGCGCATCCAGTTTATTTTTTCATAGGTGAGTCCGAAAGGCAGTTGATCTGATAGCATTGTTTTGCGGCTACCGAATGTCGATCGGATAGCCTGACAGAGGATATCGCCCTCAAAGTCTGTATGACAGGCCAGTATCCAAAGATCGAAGTAATCCTTCATGCGGCTGTTAGCAATGCCCAGGGATGAAAGCGCTTCGAATTTTACCGCTACTACCGTGTAACGCGGATAAACGCTTAATTTTGGTGCTGCAAATTCTGACAGGATAACGGGATAGGCAGCCTCTTCAGGCCCTGGCGTAACTGCATCGCCAAACCCCATATCCACCTGAACCTGGCAGCGTGCGCCATCCAGGAGTCCGAGCAAGGTAACGCGTACACCGGCATAATGTGCTTCCTTTCTGATTTCGGCCGCTCTCACGGTAGCGGATTGAAACGCCATACCATCCAGGGCATCAAGTTCACAGACATCCTTGAAGATACTTTCAATAAAGGGCAGCTCGGCTGAACCGAAACTCAGGAAATCAGCATCTCTTGTCGGACGGTGTGGGATATCAAACCAAAGATCAAACAGCAAAGCGCCCTTGAGTAGAAATTGATCGGCATACTTCGAAATGCTGATCCGATAAAGTAGACGCTCAATGGCATAACGGGTCAGGACCAGATTGAAATCCTGCCTTTTCGTGCGCGCATGATTGAGCAGTCTGTTACGTACAGAAGCAGCGATGTTCCCGTTAGTCATGGCAAGCTTTCCAGATAAGGACGCATGACGTTGGCCACTCGACACAGGCAAGCATAATGCCAGAGCTCATCCATGCTAACCCGCTTTTCTCGCCAGGACTCATGCAGGGCCTCCAAAGCCACCTCAAGCCCGATTTTGTTGCGGTATTTGAAGCAATCGACCACCGTTCTGGCCATACTGGTGATACGGATCGGTACGCCATCGATCCGATAGACTTCCACGCCTTCAGTGAGTGCTGCGCCAGAGAACCGGATAATTCTCAGGGGCGGATAATCTATCCGTGGAGCACGTGCTTTATTGGGAATAGCTAGCCACACTTCAAACGGGGACTGGGTAGTGAGATCGTGGAAGCGTAATACGGAAAGCAGGCAGGCGATGACGTGTGGATATTTGCGCGCGGTTTCGGCCAGTGCGTCATGCTCGGACACAGGCCTATCAGGTAGGGCATAGAGTCCACGGCTGATCCGAATCAGCTGGCCTCTGCGTACCAGCCGCGTCAGTGCAACCCTGGGCAGGCCTTGAGCAGCCAGATCGTAAGGTCGGATCAGGGTATGCGTGTGTGCGAGGTCAAGGATTCGTTGGTAAGTGTTTTCCATGCGACAATAATGTTCCAATTTGTTGGTAATTATCACTAATTACCAACATAAAGAAACTAGAACAACGATGTCTTATGACTTGCTAGGTATTTTTTACGGCGTGGGCTATTCTGGTATGAGTAATTGAATACTCAAAATCTGAAACAGATGCTGGATATCCGAAACCCTTGCGCCATCATACGTACCGGCCTCGATGGCTTCAATAGTTATCGTCTCATAGCCTGATAAATTGGCAAGCTGCTGGATGGTCAGATTTCTGGTTTCACGCGCGGCCCGAATCGCCTGTGAGATGTTCGTGGACGACAACGGATTAACAGAGGTTGGTGCCGGTTCTTCTATGCACTCGTTCATCTTATGCGGTTTGGGCGGCTGGCCGGGCTTGCCGGTCCATTCCCACAACTTGCACAGGCCCAGCCAATAATCGTAGGCCTTTTTTTCGGACAGATTCCGGTGCGCTTTCCAGAAGTTGATGACCTGGCAGGCGCCGATCCGGTGCAGGGAGGTGACGCGCTCCTGGGCATCCGTGTATTCCAGAAAATCCACGATCAGCGAGACCTGCTTCCTGCGATTCTGCTTGCCGCCGCGGCGTACATAGTCGTGGGTATGCGACTTCAGTTCCTCAGCCCAGGTACGCATGGGAGATCTCCACCCGGGAATGACCCAGTTCCATTGAGATTTGCAGCCGGGCCGAGCGATCGAGTTCCTTGGCCTCGGCTGCCGGCATGGCCAGGTACTCGGCGAGTTTGGCGATCCGGCCCTTGTGCTCCCACCCGGCTTCCAACGGGCACGGCGCCTTGACCAGTTCCCGGTAGCGGTTCTGGGCGTAGGCGTGACGTTCGGCATGGAAACAGAGGTTGGCGACGACGGCCTGCGCGTAACAGGCCTGACGGAATTGGTAGTAACTGATGTAGTCATCGCCGACCGGCACCATGGATTTGCCGTGCTGGATCTGGCTGGCCTGTGCCAGCACGGCTTTACCGGCTTCTGTGCAGGGGACGCGTCGGGGCCGGCCGCCCTTGGTGCCGGCCTTGACCGTGATAGTGCCGGACTTCTCGGCCTGCTTTAGCGCCGTTTTGGGATTGAGCAGGCAGCTCTCCTTGAATCGCAGCCCGAAGGTCCGTTGCAGAGCCAGCAGGTGGGCGATGCGTTCGGAGACATCTTGCTGGGCCTGGACATGCTTCCGGTCCGACAGGGCCTTGGTGGCCTTGGGAATATAAGAGCGCTTTTGGATGCCGCAGTCCGCGCCGGGCTTGACTGTCTGCCATTGCCCGCCGGTGGCCAGCCTCATCACACAGTTCACCGCCGATAGATAATTCTTCGGCGCCGAGGCGCTGCGGTACACGCCGGCTTCCAGCTGCCGCTGCAGGTGCTGGCCGTAGCCGATCACAAACTCGCGGCTGACCTTTTCCATCTTGGTGACGCCGTTGTCCTTGGCGTACTCGCAGAACAGCCGCCAGCGGTCGATGTAATCGTCCTGGGTTTTAAAGCCGTTGCGCGAGCGTTTCCGCAGCACCATGCGCCCGGCATCGAACATGTTCCTGGAACCGATCCCGAAATTGGCCATCAGTGCACCTCGGTAGCAAATGTGGGCCGCCAGGTCCTGATGAAATTGATCAGCTCCGGATCGTTCACCGAGCAGGTGTCAGAGAACCTGGACAGGGTGGCCTGAACAAATTCCAACTGGATCACGTGTTGAATATCCAGCGTGACCTGGAACAGCGCTTCGCGATCGATGGCCGGATGCAGCAATCGGTCCCGTTTTTCCAGCGTCCAGAACAGGATCCGCGCGTCGGCGTGGAGTCTGAAGGCGCTTGTGTTTTTGAGGTGGAAATGGGGCGGCAGGATGGTGTTGAGGTCCTGGATAGTATTAATCCTGGAAGGGGCAGATTGCGCCTGAGCCGCGCGTTGTTCGCATTCGATAAAATAGCGGCGAATGGTGCGGCCCATGTCGTTCTGTTCGACCATCGCCAGTTCTTTGGCTGTGCCGAGCGACAGATGGTAGTCGATTGATCGGCGATCACCGCCGCGGCCAGTTTTGATTTCCCCATTTTGGAAAATCAAAACGTAATCCACATCCTCAGCAAATCCATATTCTCTAATCCGGTCTTTTATCCAGTCCGTAAATTTCTTCCCAACGCCTAAAAATCGATGCAGCTCACGCGCATCTACGGCCTGCGTTGGCACACCGCCGATTTCCGTGGTGAAAACAGGAATCAAGTTTTGTGTCATATTTGGTAAATCGGCACTCATCAATTTTCTCCATGATTATCAATAGGATGGGTAACAGCCCCATCCCCAAACAGCCAAGATAGCCGCTTGGGGGTGGGGCCGGGTTGTCCGAAAAAATCTTTTACGTCGCAAGCAGGCATAAACCGGCCCCGTGGAGACCGTGATTCACGGCTCCAATGCCTCTTTTTTCTGCGGACACATTCTCGCGACGGTGAGCGATGGATGCACGGGACTAACCTCCCAGCCGGGTGCAGAAAAAATAAGGACATCAATGCGCGTTTTCTCTACCCGCTGCGCGACGCGGGATCTAATGGTTGGCCTTCCTCTCGCCGCGGGTGTCAAGCGGGCTGGCGTCCAAAATCGACGCCAGGCACTACGGGTCCGTGAGGAAATTCAACGTGAAAAATAAAAATCCCCCACTTTTCCTCTACGGAAACGGCGGGATGTCTTGATATAAGCCATTGTTTAGAAATTACTAAACAGGCTGACCTGAAATAATTTTTTAGTGTCTATGTTTTAAAAGACTTAAAAAAAGATCAATTTTTTGAGGCCGCCAGGAGACTGGGGGCTCGGGATAACGTCGGTGGATAACTCATCAATTCCGGCCGCGCCGGTTATCCGGGGTCAGGCAATAGGCACGAGGCATATTGGAAGTTAATTTCAGCATTCGATTGGCTATGAGCCGCTGGACGCCAGTCTATCGGGTGCTGAGTGGGGCCGGAAACCGGCCAAAGGGAAGAGCGCATTGGGCGCTGAATTTTGGACAAAACTGTCCCGTGGCCGCCGTTGGCGGTTTTTTCGAAAGGAACCGATGTTAAGTCGGTAAACTAAAATCAGCCAAAAATGGCCTTAACAACAAACAGTTAAATAATGGCCCCGGGGCATCCTACCCTCTCGTCAGAGATAATCCGGGGTTCGCGACCGTGTATGCCCGTTGTCGTTCGCGGGTTTATCGGGTGAGGCGATCCTGGTGCCGTTCAAACCCATCTATTGCCGGCGATTGTGCCAAAACCGAATCTCTGAGTCAATCACAAGCTCGGCCAAGCCAATTATTTTAAAAGACCACCTAAAAACCGCGTTTTTCGACCCGACACGCCGTGCCGGGATCTGGCATAGTGGCTCAGTGGCACTGGCGTCGGGCGTTTGAATGCGCCTGCCATCGGCTTAGACCGGCTCAGACTGGCTGAGGCGGGTTCGGGCGCTGAGCCCGCCGGACAAGCCCGTCGCCGAGACGGCTTTAGGCTGTCTCAGACAGACTCAGACCGGCTCAGACCAGGTGAGGCAAGTTCAGGCGGTGAGCTCGCCGGACAAGCCCAGCCGCCGAGACGGCTTTAGACCGACTCAGGCCGGCTCAGGCTGGCTATCGCCGGCGCTGGCCCGCAGCGACCTTTTTTAACGACAATCGAACACAAACAACGGAGTTTTATAAGCTATGCAGATATCAGCGATGGACATTGGTTATGGCAACGTCAAATTCACTCTGGGGCGGGAGGGGCAACGCATCGATTGCGGCCATTTTCCCTCGGTCGCCCCGATCAACCGCGGCGTCGACATCGGCGGCGAGGCCATGTCCAGAAAAGACCTGACCCGAGTCAGTGTCAATGACGTCGAGTATTTGATCGGCCGGGATGCCCTGCTGTCGATCAAGACCGGCACCGGCCGCGTGCTGAGCGCGGACTATCCGGAACGGGACGTGTATCTGGCGCTGGCCCGAGGCGCCCTGGCCCATATGAAGCGGCCTGCGATCGACTTGCTAGTGACGGGGCTGCCGGTCAATTTCCACGCCCAATACTGGCAGCGGCTGGAGGAGCGGCTGACCGGCGTGCACGCCTATCCGGACGGCAGCGAGGTGCGGGTCAAAAAGACCTGGGTGATCCCCCAGCCCGTCGGCGGCTTCCTGAACTACTGCCTGGAAAACCAGGCGTACACTGCTCTGCGCGCGTCCAACTGCTTGGTCATCGATGTCGGCTTTTATACGGTCGACTGGCTGGTCTGCCGGGGCCTCAAGGTGATCGACGAGCGCAGCGGCAGCGTACCGGCCGGCATGTCCAAGCTGCTGGAGACACTGGCGCTGGTTCTGACCCAGGAGCTGGGCGAGCCGTTTGAGGACATCAACCGGCTGGACATCGCCCTGAACCAGCAGAACCAGCTGGACTGGTACGGCCAGAAATTTGACTTCAGCCATCTGCTGCCGAAGGCCGAACCGGTGATCAATAGCGCCTGCGAGAGCCTGGCCGGCAGCGTCGGCAGCTTCAGCGACATCGCCCGCGTGGTCGTGGTCGGCGGCGGCGCCCGGCATTACCTGGGCGGCATCCAGAGGCTGTGCCGCCGGAATATGGTCGCCGAAGTCAGCGATTCGCTCTATGCCAACGTGCGCGGTTTCAAGATCGCCGGGGAGCAGAAAACCCGTGGCTAGCTTGGAAGTTTGCGTGTTGATTGACGCGGACGCCGATCCGGAACTGTACCAGTACTTGGCTTCGGTGCACAAAAGGCGGCGGGCCGAACACATCCGGATGCTGGCCGCCAGCGGGCTGGGCATCGGGCTCAGGATTGCGCCGCCGGCGCAGCGGCAGCAACCGCTCCCGGAACCCCAGCCTGAGCCCAAGGCGATGATGCGCGAGGAACATCCGGCTGTGGCCGTCGCCGACGATAAAGCCGCTACCACGGCGGAAGAGGACGCCATCTTCGGCGACCTCGGCGATCTGACCGGAAAAAATCAATAACCCAACATCAGCCATCGAGGCGACTATGAAACAGCATAACCGTAGCGAAACAGCAACCAGCGAAAACGACAACCACGAAGAGCGCGATGAAAGCCGGGCTAGCGACGTGGCCGGGCCGGTACCCGATCGCCAGCAAAATGAGCAGGCCTTGCACCAGGCGTTGCAGACGGCCAATTTCTAAGGGTCGGGAGCCGCGATGGCCAAACCATACAGGCTTAAGCTGAAAACAGACCGGCTGCGGTCAGTGTGCGATGGTGGGGATACCTACTGTCGCACACTGACCGCAGCGAACCGCTGATCGGTGCGGGAGCGAAAGAGCAGGCAGATTAGTTTCCGCCTGCTCAATGCCAGGAATGAGCTTACGTATTGACAGCATTCTGGGCTCATGAAAAGGAGCAGGGCGAAGCTAATCTGCAAGCCTGCCATTTCACAAGTTCTTCTACCATCATGAATGGCCACTTTCGAAAATGGCGAATGAGTGCTATCGACCCCTATGTATAGTGCGCAACTATGAATAGAAGAGATTTATTTCGATGCACACCCAACGTGTTACCAGCGATTACCGGTAGAGCGCTATACATAGTTTTAATGCTTGAAGGAACTGCGTCAATTCCTTACCAGCTGTATGATAACTATAAACTGGATATGTATGGCGACATTCAAGCAAGTGAACCATGAAATTATCAACGGAAGAGTGTCAATTGCTACTCAAGTAGCCAGCTTCATATGTGGTGCAGGGCGAATGTTCATTGAATTGTCTGAAGCGAATAAATTTTCACCTCAGAATCCCGGCAAAACTATGTAAAGTTTCTTGACTGAGGGTTGGTTGAAAGGTCAGTAAAATCAGGGTTTGCCACCAACAGCTAATCACGGCTATACATAGTTGGGCCCTATACATAGGGGTCGCTATGTTAAGCTTAACATAGCGACCCGTTCCGGTCTGTTAACGGCCAACTAAACTGAGCCAGAATTGGCCAACCATTTTGAGCCACTTTTTCCTTTATCTTTATCCCAGTATTTGCCACAGTCCCTGGCTTTTGTTCAGGGAGCGGCATGAAGGAGTGGCTAGTGATCCATCAGATCAAAGCATTACATAATCACGGCAATGGCTTATCGGAGCGTCAGATTGCCCAACAATTGGGGATTTCCCGCAACACCGTCAGCAAGTACTTGAATCTGCCGGAGCCCGCGATTGCGGCGCTGCTGACCGATACGGAGCGCAGCAAGAAACGGGATGATTACCGCGGCTACATCATACAGTTGCTGCAGACCTATCCCGGCCTGTCGGCCGTGAAAGTGCTGCGCAAGTTGAAGGCTAAGGTGGATGATCTGGCCGTGTCCGACCGATCGGTACGGCGTTACATCCAGGCGCTCAAGCAGGAGATCCCTTGTAAACAGGCCCGCTATTATGAGCCGGTGCTGGACATGGTGCCGGGCGAGCAGTGCCAGGTCGACGGCGGCGAGCTGCGCGGCGTCCTGATCGGCGACGTACCGGCCACAGTCTATTTCATGGTGTTCGTCTTGTCCTACTCCCGGTTGATGCATGTGTCGGTGTCGCCGCGTCCGATCGATACCGAGACGCTGATCCGTCAGCATGATGCCGCCTTCCGCTATTTCGGCGGCAGGCCGAGCGAATGTGTGTACGATCAGACCAAGTTGGTCGTGATCCATGAGCGGTTCCGAGAGTTAACCTTGAACCAGCGCTTCCATCAGTATGCGACCGCGGCCGGCTTTGCGATCCGGGCCTGTGAAGGCTACGATCCGGAAAGCAAAGGCAAGGTCGAAGCCGGGGTCAAATATGTCAAGCATAACGGCTTGTACGGCGAAGCCTTCGCCAGCTGGCAAGACCTGGAGCAGACCTTGGCCGACTGGCTGGACCAGACCGCCAACCAAAGGCGGCACGGCAGTACCGGACAACCGCCTCGATCCCTCTACGACCGCGAGGAAAAGGCCCGGATGCAGCCTTACCTGACCCCGTCCTGTGTCCATGATGCGCAGGCCGCCACGGTCACGCGCAAGGCCGACAAGACCGGCCTGATCGCCTGGCAGTCCAATAAATACTCGGTACCCATGACCTATCAAAGCGCCCGGGTCGGCGTCTACCAACAGGATGGCCAGCTGTTGATCAGCGACCTCAACACGGGCGAGGCGATCGCCGAGCATCGGCTGTGCCCGGAAAAAGGCCAGGTCATCAAGAACACCCACCATTACCGCGACCAGAGCTTGCGCATTGAAGCGCTGGAAGCCGACCTGCAGCAGTTGGTCGGCCAGGCGACGCTGGCGATGGCGCTGTGTGCCTTGCTGAAAGCCACTTCGCCGAAGATCTACAAGGACCAGCTGGCGGGCGCCAAGCAGGTATTAACCGAGCATCGCCAACGCTACGGCGTGATCCCCGAGCCCCTGTTGATGCGACTTATCGAGTTGCCGCGGCTGACCGCCAGCGGCCTGAAGCAACGCCTGGACGCCTGGCAGCCGCATGCTGAGCGGCGAACTCCGCCCGAGCCGACGCCGGCAGGCCATCCGTCCTCGGCGGCCCTGGCCCGTTATGGCACCCTGAATGGCCGCTCCAGTGGCCAGGGAGAGCGCCATGCCGTCCATTGACCAGGTCGCCCGGCAATACCGCAGCCTGTGCCTGTCCGGCATTGCTGATCACCTGGAGCAGCTGCTGAGTCAGGCGGAAGCCAGCGACAGCTCCTACCTGCAGTTCGCCGACCGCCTGATCCAGCATGAACAGCAGCAGCGCAACAGCAAGCGCATCGAGCAAAACCGGCGACGGGCTGGCTTTCCGCTGCATAAGTCTCTGGAGGAGTTCGACTACCGCTTCCAGACCACCCTCAGCAAACGCGAAGTCAGTAACCTATTGGACTTCGGCTTTATCGACAACCGCGACAACGTGGTCTTTATTGGCCCGCCCGGCGTCGGCAAGACCCATCTGGCCATCGGGATCGGCCTGAAAGCCATTGAGGCTGGTTACAAAGTCAGCTTCCACACGGCACTGGGTTTGATGGAGACCCTGGAACTGGCCGAGCTCAAAGGCGAGTTGAAAAAGAAAATCAACCAGTTGCTCAAGTTCGATTGCCTGATCATAGACGAGCTGGGCTATCTGCCGATGAACAAGCAGGGCATGCACAACCTGTTTCAGCTCATCAATGCGCTGTATGAATACCGATCGATCATTCTGACCACCAACAAAGCGTTCACCGATTGGGGCGAGTTCTTCTTTGACGACAATGTGGCCGTGCCCATCGTCGACCGCCTCATCCACCATTCACATATCTTTATGCTCGGAGGGGACAGTTATCGGCTGAAATCGAAACTAAACAATTCATATTAACCGGGAAAAGTGGCTCGATTTTAATGGCCGAAACTGGCTTAATTCTGTTGGCCATTGATACCGGTCTTTCACTAGAATTTTTTGAATGGCAGTAATTAGCAGCATAGCAGCCAGTCGCTGAGCTGGTTGGGCAAATCAGTTGTAAACATAGGTATTGAAGTTATCTGGGTCTGTTTATCGTGAAAATTATGCATGTTATCCCGTTTGAAATCACAAAGTTTTTAGAAAAAGCATTTTGATGTTGTAGTCCAGTATGTAAGATATGTAGATCTAGAGAATCACTTTTCAGCCTAGCAAGAGAAAAAGATGAAGCAATACTTAGAAGTTTCAAAATATATTGATTGGGACAATCCATTAATATTAGAAAAAGCCAAGGAATTGTCAGTTGGGTTGGACGATAAGAACAGTATTGCGCGCATTTGCTTTGAATTCGTTCGTGATGAAATTAAACACAGCTGGGATCATCAACTTAATCCGGTCACTTGCAAAGCATCTGATGTACTAATTCATAAGACTGGCTACTGCTATGCAAAAAGTCATTTGCTCGCAGCATTGCTAAGAGCTAACAGCATTCCGGCTGGGCTATGCTATCAAAGGCTCACCGTTGCTAACGACATACCACCTTTTTGCATACATGGGCTTAACGCCGTTTATCTTGAACCTTATGGTTGGTATAGAATTGACGCTCGAGGCAACAAGCAAGGAGTGAACGCTGTATTCAATCCGCCTCATGAGCAATTGGCATTTCCTATCATCACAGAAGGCGAGGCCGATTTTATTGAAGTATGGGCTAAACCTTTAGAAATAATCGTTGATCTACTTGAATCCTCAAGTTCTTACAAAGAAGTTGCAGATAATTTACCGGACATTCAGATTGTAACGGCTAACAAGCCGTTCAAGGCGACTGCGCTATGGGCTGCATCTTAACTCCAGTGTTGAACGTCTGTGTTTTAGCATAAGTGCCATTGAATTAAATTTGCCGAAAGGCAGGTTATGGCACAACTGCGCCATTCGCGAAAAGATTGGGTTCGATTCAAAGGGAATGCTGAGATGGTGCTATTATTGCAAATATTGCCAATGTGACGAATTGAAGGCATTGGGAAGCACTGCAAAAAAATTTAATATTCAACCAGAGGAAAAGGACATGCCGTTGTTAAATTTACCGGAGACCCTGCCACAAGACTTCCCGATTGTGATGTTGGTTGCAGAAGCCTCACAACAAAATGCTCAGGTAGCGGAAGATAAACCGTTTGGCAGCATGGGTGTATGCCTGGCTATACCGCAAGGGCCTGTCATTGAGAAAGATGCAATGGGACTGGTTCCTTATGATTTATCCCTCAGATTTACAGCCTCTCTTTACTGGAATCTCAAATATCCGGAATTTGCAGCAGAAGGCGGCGTATCATTAAGCCCCTCAGATGTAGAAAAGGCCATGCATGGAGAGAAACTGACAACTTATGATAGGTATGATAGTGAAGATGCAACAGTTACGGTGCTGGAGCAGCCTGAACATGGCAAGTTAAGTAAAGACTTATCCCCTCATAAAACCATTTCTTATTATCCAGTTCCAGATTATCAGGGTAACGACAAAGCGGTGTTCCTGGTTAATCTGCAAGGCTACAATATTAAAGTAACTTATGATTTTAAAGTAGTGGATTTCAGACCGTTTGAGAACCTTAGCAGTCTGGCCAGGGAGAAACATTGTCCTGATCCATACATATGGAGGATTTCTACTACCTCCGATACGCATTTTAGCGCTATAAATTTTGATGTTATGTCGCCAACATCACTTTGGATGCTGCAGAGTGCAGGGCTTATCAGTCAGCTCGAATGATGCATTTTATACCTCAGCATACTCTACAACTACTACGAGTGACCCACGAAACGTATTTCAAGCGTTATAAATAAAATTTGCTATTTAACTAGGATAAATTGATATGCCCACCATGGATATGCCCCATATACCACAGCATCAAATGCCTGTGGTTCTGGCAGCTCAAACTACACAGCCCAGCATCGAGAAATTATACGGTTCAATCGGGGTATGCACCGTAGCAGATAAAACAGATCAAGCAGAAAGAGAAAAAAAATTGGGTGTAAGACTTTATGCGTCAACCATATTTGATCATAAAAATCCACATTACAGAGCCTATATGAAAGCATATATGCCCATGCTGAAGATAAATCTTTGTTGGAAGATGCAGTTCGCAATAAAGAAATAGATTATCGTTTTATACGTGATAAAAATGCTACTGTCACAGTTTTAGAACAGCCAGAACATGGTAACTTAAGCAAAGACTTCTCGCAGGGAAAGGACGTTTCTTACTATCCTGACCAGGGATATGAGGGCATGGATAAAGCCGAATTTTTAGTCAACATATCGGGCTACAACATCAAGCTGGTCTATTGCATTAATGTGCAGGATGTTGATTTTGATAATGACAGCCCAGAAAGCATTTATAATGAATATTGCCCAGATCCTAACTCGTAGCAAATCTCCATCTCCCCTACGCAGAATCAATATTCATAGTATGGCTCTACGAATATGCCCCATATGCCACAGCACCAAATGCCTGTAGTTCTGATAGCTCAAGCAGCACAGCCAAATGTCAGTAAACTTTACGGTACTGTAAGTGCCTGCTATTTAAGCCCAAAAGCCGATAGAAGAATTGATTCAGAAGAAGAATACGTGAGTAATTCTAGTGTTTCGCCTCTATCTCCGGCAGAAATGGCATGGAATATCTTTCCTTTGAAATATCCGGAATACGGCCAAGGAGATATAAGTACGTTAGAACTATTGCGCAGTGGGAAAGGGCCAGATTTTCAAGCAATAGATACTACAAAAGCCAAAATCGAAGTATTACAGCAACCTGAACATGGCACTTTGACTAAAGATCTAACTCAAGATATTTATTACTATCCAAATGCTGCTTATGTGGGTGATGATAAGGCTGTTTTTCTAGTTAACTTGTAAGGCTACAACATTAAGGTGGTGTATGGCTTTAAGGTGGCTAATGTTGATTTAGAAAAAGGCAATATGCAAAAAATCTGGACTCAATATTGCCCGAAAGCTAATTGGCTAATTGCTAATTCTGCCGATCCAACCACAAGCTTAGACGATACCACAGCTAGTTTTTTTACATGGAATTTACTCCTTCAACTTGCCCGCCGATTTTATTAGTGCCTATTACGCCAGCCTTGCCGTTAGTTTCATCAATCCTGACGGTATCGTACCTAGTATGACCAAAGGTGAAACTGCTAATCCAGCTTACTTAATCTCAACAAAGGAAATCCTATGACTTGGTTAGCCGAACCTCCAATAATAGTTGGGCGCTACCCTACCGGACTTTAAAGCACAGCTAGCGGCACGCCTTACCATCATAATATTAGAACTCACAGAGAGCATCGATGAATTTCAGCCATACAATTTATGCCATTGTTGTATGTTTCTTCTGGCTCAGCCAATCCGTTTTGGCTCAATCTGGGATAGACGATGAGCAACATTGTAAACCGTCAGTCGTTGAACTAGTCGGAAAACATTTCAAAATCACTGATTTTGCATACCCTAGAGATGGTATGTATCCCAATACAGAGAACGGCGGCATAATTGTCTCCGTGGTGTGCAAGCATTGGCCTAATGACAATGCAAAAAGCATCGCCGCTTTTGCATTTGATGCCGGGGTTGAATATGAAAAGCAGTTGCTTGTTGCCTTGGTTGATACCACTAAAAGTCAGATTATTGCTTCATACAAAAGTACCATAGAAGAAGATGCTGCGACCGAGGTCAATAGCTATTCATTAAAGCTTGATACCGCGCGCTACATTCTTTCCAAAAATACGAGAGCATTCGGATTGCGGACGAATATATTTAAGGATCGATGTACGTATGAAGGGGGAGGCGATGATGAGCTAACCTTGTTTGTTGTCGATGGCGAACGCATACGCCCCGTTCTCGATTTGACGATGTCCCAATGGGAATACGGCAGAGGAAATCGCTGCAGCGGCGACAGAGAAGTTTCTCGAAAGGAAGCAAATTTATTCATATCCGTAGAACCCACAGTCTCCAATGGTTTTGCTGATTTATTGATCACCGCTAAGGGAAATGATGGTAAGGCACCTCTTCGTGCCAAGATTTATTACGATGGCACACATTATGGACTTGAGTCCTGGCAAAAGGTATTCAGTCAATGGTGGGATGCCATCGCCATAAATGTTGACCCCGCCATACTACTGTCTGATGCCATAGAGATTGGCGACATTGAACAAGCGCGGTCCCTGATTGAAAAAGGGGCAGACATCAACGCAAGTGGAGATGGCGTGCAAACACCATTGCATGAGGCGGTATACCATGCAAAAAAAGATATGGTCGAATTCCTGATAGACAAAGGTGCCGATGTCAACGCAAAAGCGCGGCTGGGGGATTCCCCGCTGCATGTGGCTGCAGAAAAAGGATATGGGGAGATAATTGAACTGTTACTTGCAAAAGAGGCGGATATCAATGCACTCGGATATCTGGAATTAACGCCGTTGCATATAGCTGCATCCAATAAACATAAAGACATAGTGGCATTGTTGATTTCAAAAGGGGCGGATGTTAACGCGAACAAGGGAGCAGGAAGTACTCCGTTACACTATGCTGCTATAGGAAGCGATAAAGAGATCATAGAGATGATGATCACAAAAGGAGCGGATATCCATGCAAGGGATCCAAGAGGACTGACGCCGTTGCATAGGGCAGTATATTGTGGACAGAAAGAAGCGGTCGAGCTGTTGCTTGCGAAGGGGGCCGATATCGACCCACAGGATATTGATTTGTTGACGCCGTTGCATTGGGCCGCAAGTGGGGGTTGCAAAGAGATTGTTGAATTCTTAGTAGCAAAAGGTGCTGACATCAATGCGAAGAATTCTAACGGGGAGACGCCATTGCAGTTAGCAGCCAAGAATAAGAGAGAGGAAGTGGTCAAGTTTTTGAGCGCTAAAGTGACTGCCGCCCCCACCGAGCGCAGCGCTGGCCAAGCCGAAAATACCAAGCTCTTGTTCGAAGCAGTACGCAAAGGGGATACGGCAGCGTTGGAGGATTTGTTTGCAAAAGGGGCGAGCATTAACGCGAAGGAATACGGTCGAACGTTATTATATCAAGCTGCAATAGGCTGGAGTAAGGATACGGTCGCGTTGCTGTTGGCAAAGGGGGCTAATCCGAGTGAAACCAATAGCGTTGGAGATACTCCATTGCATGGTGCGGCGTATCTGGGCTATAGAGATATTGTTGATCTGCTTCTTACCAGGAAGGTGGATATTAATGCGCAAAATTATAAGGGTTTGACTCCGTTGCACGAGGCAATTGCCCATGGACATACTGAGGTCGTTGAACTGTTGGTTGCAAAGGGTGCAGATATTAATGTTAGGGAAATGAAACGGCAGACCCCGCTTCATTGGGCTGCGAGCAGGGGAAATAAGCAATTGGTAGAGCTGCTGCTTTCAAAGAATGCCGATGTCCATGCAAGAGACATTGAAGGAAGTGCTCCGTTGCATCTTGCAGTAAATGCCAAGAGTAAAGAAATTATTGAGTTATTGCTGGCAAAAGGGGCCGATATTAACGCGGTAAATCAGATGGGCACCCCTTTGCACATTGCGGAATACCGTGTAGCGGCATTTCAGGACAAGTTGGATATGGTCGAATTCCTGATCGCTAAGGGAGTCGATGTCAATGTGAAGAATAGAGAAGGAGCTACAGTGTTGCAGCAAGCGACAAATGACGGGCAAGAGAAGTTTGTCAAGGTGCTAAAGGCACATGGAGCGAAGTAAAAAGAGACGCTCATGGACAGTATAACTGAACTTTTTTGCCTACTAACTAGACGATTCCTGTTACCTGTTTGAGTAGGCTTGGGAATAGAATTTACTGACATCAGGCGCTAAAAAGCACAAACGGCGAAGCATGTGTGGCTACACAATTCTGGAAGGAGAACATGCATAACAAATCATTCACAAGCCGACGCAGGGTATAAAAACTGCGCAAAACCCAATGTCCGCGGCGGTGCGGCTTAGTTTGGCGTTGAATGGCGGTTTTCTGACTTTCAACTGCCATTGAGCTGAAACGAGTGATCGGCCGGTAATTGTAGTTTCTTGATTTCATCATCGCGATTTCTTGCACTTATCCGGTATTTTCATCTCAGATTAGCTGATTTTATAAAATCAGTTTTTCTCGCATTAATTGCCCCTGTTTTTTAGTCTTCTCACATTAAGTGATTTTATCGATTGGGATTTCTCACTTTAGTTGATTTTATCCGGTGCTTTAAAAATGGGTTTTTTGAGCAAAACCACCAGTAAAAACGAACGTTTTTACTGCTGTGTTTATTTAAAGAAAAGCGCTGTGTTTCCGATTCTTTTTTGGTTATTATAAAACCTGTTTTTAGGGTTTTCATTACCCTTAGTGATTTTCAAGGTATTTTTGGCAAAAATGATGGCACAAACTATTGGTTATCTAAGGGTGTCTACCGCAGACCAGGATTTAGAGAAAAACAAGGCGGATATTTTGACGCTCGCCAACCACCATAACCTGGGACAAGTTAAATTCATTGAAGAAAAGGTCTCCGGTAAAATCTCCTGGCATAAACGCAAGATTGCCCAGGTCATTGAAGACCTCAAAAAAGGAGACAACCTGGTCGTTAGCGAAATGTCCCGGTTAGGGCGGAGTATGCTGGAATGCATGGAAATATTATCGATCGCCATGGAACGAGGTATCCATGTCTATTCGGTGAAAGGCAATTGGCGGCTTGACCAAAGCATCCAGAGCAAGATCGTCGCGATGGCCTTTTCCATGGCCGCTGAAATCGAACGGGATTTGATCTCGCAAAGGACGAAAGAAGCATTACGCGCAAAGAAAGCTGCTGGCATGACGCTAGGCCGTCCCAAAGGGCCGGGTAAGAGCAAACTCGATCCGTTTCGCCCCGAAATCGAAGCCTTGTTGGCCAATGGTGCGACCCAGTTTTTTATTGCCGGGCGCTATGGCACGACACCGGCCAATTTGCGCAACTGGATGAGCAAGCACGGCATCAGCCGGCCTAAACAGGACAAGGTTCGTGCCGCGTAAACGCATCCCCTTTGAAGTGCTGGTGGCGCTTCAAAACCAATTGGATGTGTTATCGCCCAGAAACGCCCAACGCAAAGCGCTTATTGAGGAAACCTGCGAATCGTTTGGCATTTCACCTGCCACACTCCGGCGGTTATTAAGGAAACCTCAACTGCCTTATCTGGCATTTCGCAGCGATTACAATAAACCCCGGATACTGACGGAAGCCGATATGCGCCGTTATTGCGAATTGGTTGCGGCGCTAAAACTGAGGACGACCAGCAAAAAGGGCCGGCGTTTATCCACCAGAGCCTGTATTGAACTCCTCGAAAGGCACGGCATTGAAACCAGCGAAGGCCTGGTTAAAGTTGAACCCGGCCGGCTCAAACTCAGCACGGTCAGCCGCTATTTAACACAATGGGGTTATGACACCGCAGCCTAACCATCGAGCCGCCTTGGACGCCCTTTCAAGCCACCCATAGCAATGAATGCTGGCAATTTGATTTCTCGCCGTCAGACTTGAAAAAACCGGCATTTGCCGGCAAAGCGATCAAAGAAAGTTCGGCATATCTGGCTTTGGCAGGTGTCATCGATGACCGGAGCGGCGTTTGTTACCAGGAATACCATGTCGTCAAAGGCGAAGACGCGATGACCGCGCTGCTGTTTCTGTTTAATGCGATGTCCCCCAAGCAAGACAAGAACTGTCCGTTCCAGGGCATCCCTTCGGTTATTTACATGGACGCCGGCCCGGTCTCAAAAAGCCGCGTCTTCTTGCGGGTCATGAAGCAACTGGGAGTTGAAGTACGGGTTCATATGCCCAAGGGCAGTGATGGCCGCCGCACCACCGCACGCTCAAAGGGCAAGGTTGAACGCTCGTTCCTGACCATAAAATCCTCCTTGGAAACCCTGTACCATCTCCAGCAGCCGGAATCACTGGAAGAAGCCAACGCCTGGTTGCGGAAGTATTTACAGGAATATAACGCGATGGATCACCGGCATGAAGATCATTCCCGGTTGGATGATTGGCTGCTTAACCTGCCGCCGCAAGGTTTCCGGGAAATGTGCAGCTGGGAGCGTTTTCGCACCTTTGCCCGCGAGCCAGAACAGCGTAAAGCGGACAGCAACGCCTGTGTCAGTATTGATGGCATCCGTTATCAATTAAGCCACGAGATGGCGGGGCAAGACATCACCTTGTTATGGGGCATTTTCGATAGCGAACTCTATGTCGAGTTCAATAGCGAAAGACAAGGGCCATTTTATCCCGAAGAAGGGCCCATCCCATTCGGCAAGTTCCGTAAGCACAAAAAGAGCAACGTTGAAATTAAGGCGGATCGGATTGGGCAATTGGCCAAAACGATCAGCCTGCCACGCTCCGCGTTATCCGGCAGCAAAAGCAGTGATCAAGCCCTGTTGACCCAAGCCAATATACTGCACCTGGAAAAACCGAATTCCACACCGTTTGATGATAACCCTTTCCTGCAAACGGCCACCTTTAAAAACAAGCTGGAGGCCAAAACAGCCATTGCCGATTATCTCGGCAAACCGTTGTCCCGGTTAACCGACCAGCAAATGGGGGCCATCAATAGGATCCTGGATGATTCGCTGGATAAGAATACAGTGCTGGAAAAAGTTCGCGCGTATTTTACTTTAAGCTCGGTGGAGCGTTCGGGAGATAACTAATGTATGGTGAAATGATGCACTACTATGGTTTAGTGAAGGACTTCGACAAAACCGATTACTTCGAGACGGAAGCCTTTAAAAGCATATTGAACAGCCTTGAAATAGCGGTCTTGTCTGGCGGGATAATCACCCTGACCGGCCTTGTTGGCGTCGGTAAGACGACGATGATCCGGCATTTCCAGGATGGCCTTAAAAAGAAGAACCAAGTGATCGTCGCCAAATCGTTGGCAACCGATAAACGCCGCGTCAACATCAACACGTTATATACCGCCCTGTTCGCCGATTTGCCGACCGCAAAAGAGTTTAAGGTGCCAACCCAAGCCGAAATCAGGGAAAGGAAGCTTCAGGAATTGGTCCGTAAAATTAACAAACCGATTGCCTTCTTTATAGATGGCGCCCATGATCTCCATTGGCGCACGTTAATTGGCTTAAAACAATTGATAGAAACGATTGAGGACGCTAAGGGCACATTGACCATTATCATGGTGGGCCACCCGAAACTGGGTAATGACCTCAACAGGCCGGCCATGGAAGAAATCGGAGCCCGGGCCAAATTGTTCAGCCTGGACAGTTGGGGACAACAGAAACAGCGGTATATCGAATGGCTATTGGAGCAGTGCAGCAAGCCTAAAACGCCTATTCATGACATCGTTGCACCGGATGCCATCAATCTCTTGGCGGAACGGTTAATCACGCCATTACAAATCTGCCATTACCTGACACTCGCTTTGATAAAGGGCGCCATCACGGGGACAAAACCGGTCAATGTCGAGCTTATAGAAGCCGTGCTGTCGCCAGACTTGAACACCCTGGAACCGAAATTAGCCCGGCACGGCTATAACACCACGGCATTATGTGAACACTTGAATGCCAGGAGAAGCGAAATCAAGGCGTATTTCAATGGGCAATTGCCAGCGGCCAGGGCCGATGAGTTCAATAAGGAAATTCATAAGCTTGGGATTCTATAAATCTGATACGACTGGGGTTGTCATCAAGTAATGCTATTGCATAAATAGCTAAGCCTTTGAAAAATTTGAAAAGAGAACAATCAATGCGCGATCCACTTTGCTTTCGTGAAGCATCTAAGTCCGATTTGCCTAATGTATTACGCCTTTATTCACAGCCAGGCATGGATGATGGGAAAATACTTTCTGTATTTGAAGCGGAGCGTATCTTTGAACGTATGTCGAGCTATCCTAATTGGGGCAAATACAGAATTATGAAAAAATTGTACGTTAATCTTTATTCGCCTGATAGCATTGTCCTGGCGGTTTAGGGAAAGCGTTGAAAATTTTATGTGTTTTGATTCGGGCTGGACCCATTTCCGATCTTGGCAGCTGTCTTTTACCATGCTGGGGTCATACGGACCTGTCTTCGTTACTTTGAGAGATCGTTGATGAAATGCGGTTTATCTTTATTCGCCATTGCGGCTGCGGTAATGTTTGCCTTTTGCCCAGTGGTAGCCCAATCAGAGCAAAACGCCGCTGTTTCAGAAAAAACCGGCGATGCGGCTTCATTATCTGCAATAGTCAGGGGCACGGTGGGACCTTTTGAGCATTATTGCGATGGCTATGGCAATCCTGGCGCCAATGGAACTGGATATGTTTCAGTCATAACGCTGCATGTTGGTAAAGTACCCAAGACCTTGAAGGTAGCCGGTCAAAACGGCGAGGGACTGGACGGTACGGCCGCCTTCGATACGGCGGAAGCTTCAGAGGCCTATATCGGGCAGATCAATCTGATCGTTGCCTCATCCTTTTCCGGGCTCAACGGTGTGATATGGGGCTATGACATCGCCAAGGCCGATGAACTGGCCCGTTCGCCCAGAGTCCCTCTGTTTACCCTGATGCAGGGCCTGGATGAAATACCGGTCTATGCCATGGAGCCGCTTCTCGATGCGGGAAAAAGACTGTTTGGGACCCGTGAAGAAAAGCGCTTCCCCATGCTGCCCGGCGCCCATATTACGGCTGCCCATAAGGAAATCATCGTTGCCGGCCCTACAACGGCCTGGTGCGGGCTTGCCCTCGGCATCACCCAGGATCGCAGCCGCGATGCCAATCTGTTCATGGAGTTATGCGGCGAGCTAAAGCCGAAAAGCGATGGAAAAAAGAAATATTTCAGGCAGGTTCTGCGCAAGCTTGCCGATAGCGTGTTATTGGTCGGCAAGAATCAGGGCGTGAGCTACAAGGAAATATTCGTAGGGGTCAAGCATGAGTTCGTCCCTTCAGGCTATGTGGGCGCCGCCCTGGCGACCGCTCCTTATGTTGTCTTGGCCAAGAACGCGATTCCGATGGCCGGGCCGCAAGCCTTGCTGGATATGACCATCAGCGATTGGGAGAACGATCGGAAAACGCTGTTTTTGAAATGACAGGGGCGCATTGATCGTTTACGGCCGAGATTGCGTAAAAACACACTATGCGCCTAAGCACAGATTCTGGCTGAAAAATGAAGGCTCACTGTCTCATCGGTACCCGGAAGGCTCCTGCTTCCGGGCCTTGGCTCCCGTTCTGTCATCCCATCGACGGCGGCCAATGATGCGCTTCAGCCTGGCAATATTGGCACCAGGCATACAGCGCATCATAAATGACCAATCCGTGCTTTAACATCGCCTGATCATCGGCAAAGTTATAGGACAATCCCAATGAGATGGCATAAAGCCCGGCTGATTGCGGCGTCAGATCCAAACGCGAAGTGTCTGCGCCGCGCACAATCACGGCGAGTTGCCGTAAAGCCTTGTCCTCCAGCGCATACCGCTTCAGGAACGCATCGAAACTGCACAGATCGCCTTCATGGGAGAGTGCGACGCCCGGAACATCATAGGGAATGGCCCCTGTTTCAGCGGCTATCCTGAGCACATCGTTTGGCGGCACATAAAGAAACTCCGCGTCTCGATCAATAAAGCGGGCAATTAACCAGGGGCAGGCAATGCGGTCGATTTTCGGACGTTCACGGGTAATCCACTTCATGTTTTCTTCCGGGCTTTGGGCGTGGCCGCCTTCTGGGCGTCCAAAGCCGATTTTACGCCTTTGGCTAGGTCATTGGCAGGCCCTGTACCCCAATAATGGAGGAAAACGATACTAGGCGTTTCCCCGCTCATGTGGTTGTGAATCGCCGTGATATTAATGCCGGCCGTGCGTAAGGCTTTTAAGACGCCTTGCAGCTCGGATTCCCGCATGGCAAAGTCGCCATCCACGCTGGCTTGCTCATTGCTGCCGGCGAATACCGCCCAGGTATTGACGCCCATGGCCTTACCGGCCTCATGCCCCGCCATTTTAGTGGTTCGGCCTATCGTGACTTTATAAACATCACCGGTTTTCTCTACCGGAGCCCCGATGATCGATTCGATCGCTTTAGGGTCCAGCGAGGTCTTGACGGCATCGACCGAAGCAGAAGGCACAGCGGACTTACTGCCAGCGGTTGACTGAATGGCCTCAAACAGTCTCCCGACTGCTATCGCCAGCTTCTCCGAATCGCCCGTGCCGCCAATATGCATGAACATCACCTTGGGCGTATCCCAGAGAAAGTGATTGTGCAGGGCAGTCACTTCGATGCCATTGTCCAAGGCCGTGCTCAGGACTGGATTGATTTGATCCTCCTGAAGAACCAAGTCGCCCATCACCATGACCTGGCGACCCGCCGGCTTGAAGGCCGCCCAGGACGTCAGCCCCATGGCGGGAATCATCTTGACACCGGCGACAGTCACATTGAGATCGGAGCGAGGCTGGCTGACCTTGAACACGTTCTCGGCCTTGTCGAGCGTGCCTTTGAGGCCGGTCAGCTGCTCGATTTTGGCGATATCCAGATCAACTGAGTGACCTTGTTTCTGTTTGGCGGCTACGGGGCCCACCAAGAATGTGCACAGCGCCAATACGACAGCTTGAGAATAACGACGGGTATTCATAGGGAAACTCCTACCTGGAGCAACCAGGGGTTGAGAAAAGTAAATAACAGTCCAGCCACGCCGCAGGCGGCGATGACCGGGATGACACTCACCTTGTAGCGAAACAAGGCTAGCAACGCGCAGAGGCCTATCAAGGCGGAAAGTGCGTCAAAACGGCCCGTAAAACCCTGTGGCCAGAAGACGTGATAGGCAAAAAACGCTGCCAGGTTCAGGATCACGCCAACCACGGCCGCGGTGATGCCGGTTAACGGCGCTGTGAACTTCAGATTCCCGTGTGTGGATTCGACCAATGGGCCTCCCGCCAGAATGAACAGGAAACTGGGCAAGAAGGTGAAATAAGTGACGACAAGAGCCGCTGTAGCGCCTGCAAGAAACAGCTGATCCGGTCCGAACAATGTTTTTGCCCATCCGGCCACGAAGCCGACAAAAGTGACGACCATAATCAGCGGTCCCGGTGTGGTTTCGCCCAATGCCAACCCGTCGATCATCTGTTGAGGCAGCAGCCAGTGATAATGCTCGACGGCCCCTTGGTACACATAAGGCAGCACGGCATAAGCGCCGCCAAAAGTCAGCAAGGCTGCTTTGCTGAAAAACCAGCCCATTTGCGTCAGCGCTCCATTCCAGCCGTAGCGCGCGCACAGGAAGCCAATGGCTCCGCCCCACAAAATTAAACCTACGAAAACCAGTTTGCTCAGTCCCTTCCAGCTAAACCGGGCATGAGCGGGAATCGGCGTATCGTCGTCGATGAGTGCCGGCCCGTAACAGTTGTTAACCGCACCGTGTCCGCCACCTACGGCGAATTTCTGCGGTGCAAGTTTGCCGCCGACCGCACCGAGCAGGGCCGCTGCCAGCACGATTAGCGGGAACGGCGCCTGTAGTGCGAAGATAGCGAGAAACGCCAAGGCCGCCATGGTCCAAAGCAGCCAGTTTTTCAACGCCCGCGAACCGATACGGTAGGCGGCGAAAAGGACAATGGCCGTTACCGCCGGTTTAATGCCGTAGAGTACGCTGGCGACGGCGGGCAGATGCCCGAAGGCCAGATAAATCCAGCTTAGGCCAATCAGAATAAGCAGCGAGGGCAGGACAAACAACCCGCCGGCTATGACCCCGCCCCATGTGCGATGCATCAGCCAGCCAACGTAGGTCGCTAACTGTTGGGCTTCGGGCCCTGGCAGCAGCATGCAGTAGTTGAGCGCGTGCAAATAACGCCGTTCGGAAATCCAGCGTTTCTTCTCAACTAAATCCTGATGCATGATGGCGATTTGACCGGCCGGACCACCAAAACTAATGAAGCCGAGTTTAAGCCAGTACCAGAAAGCTTGCCCCAAAGTGACTGGCGACGGAGATGGTTGCGATGGATTGGGTTGATTCATCAGTCGTTTCCTGAAAAGGCTTGATAAAAGGCGTCAAAAATCTTCTCTGCTTCAGCCAGCAGTTCATCGTCATCGGTCCAGCGTTGCCGCATGCCGCTCATGAGCGTTTCCAGTCCGACCGCTTCCAGGACGGGAATCCCGCCGGCATCGAGGTAATGCACCAGGGCGCCGATGCGGTTCAAAGCAGGATCCTTTGTCAGTCCAAAACTGGCCAGCAAAACCTCGAAAGTGACTTTTGCCCCCACATGCGTGAATACGGCCCCGTCGAAATCGAAGCCCAGCGCCTCGGCAGGACAATCATCCGGTACCTTAAGCCATATAAAACGCGCTTCAGGATCAATGAAACGCCGGATAAGCCAGGCGCTGGCGAGCCGGTCTACCCACGGTCGCTGGCGTGTCGCCCAAATTCGCTGCCGGTAATCCTGAGGCTGAAGACGCTTGATCCGATGCTGAACGGCATGGGGCTCGTCGGGCGCAAGGCGCTCATTGACGGTCTGTTCCAGATCTTCCAAGGCTGCCGCCGCTTGCTCCTGCGCGGCGCCTGGGAAATAGTCCTGGAGGGCAATGGCTTCAAATGCCTTGCGCCACTGGTGAGCCTGTTTTTGCAGTTTGGCTGGGTCTTCCGACCGGAGATTCAAGTCAGCGCTCTGTCGGATGTCCTCAACCAGTTTTGCGTAATCGGCCGAGCGGTCGAAAAAGTGTTCAAAGAGCGCCTGCTGTTCATCGCTTTCACTGTCCAACGCCAGGATATGGGCATTGCCTCCGCCCGCAATGACGTCTTCGGCCTGAAGCTGAAGCGTCTGCCGGAATTCTGGGCGATACGGTAGCAAATAGACACCATCGCGCAGAACGCCGCAGCCCAGCGCTTTGAGTGCCCGCCATACGCGCATGCGGCCGGCGGAGTTGCGGGTCGGCAGACTGACAATAAAGATTAGCCAGGAATCGCTCATATTTAAGTTCTTATATAACAAAGTTGTAGATTATTCTACTTCATAAGCGGATAAGAACGTCAACAGAAATTTTGATCGTGAAGAGCATTTGCTACACGGTTCTCTACGGGAACGCGGCTAATGTGTTTGTGTTAAAGCATTCGTCCACAACCTAAGGAGTATTTATGAAAACCCGATATGCAATCACCGCTGTTTTAATAAGCTTGCCAATGATTCTTAGTCCTGCGAATGCCGGCGAGAAAAATTGAGCAAAGATCAGGCACCCAAAGAGGTTATCGCTGCTTTTGAAAAAGCCTATCCCTGTGCCAAGGGCTTGAAGTTCGAAGAGGAAATGTTCGAAGGCAAAGCCGCCTATGAGGTGGGATACAAGTAAAATGGCAAGGAGTACGAAGCGACCTATAGCGCCGATGGCACTGTGCTACAGAAAGAAGAGGAAATCGACCGTAAATCGCTGCCTGAACCCGTTGCTCAGGCCATTAAGAAAGCCTAGCTCGACGCCAGGATCGAAGAAGCAGAGAAATTAATGAAACCAGACAATACCCTGACCGGCTATGAAGTGGAAATCAAAGCGGCTGGCAAGGAAACCGAGATCGAACTGGATGTTAATGGCAATATTTTGAAAACCGAAAACGAATAGTCGCATCCTGTTTGTCCCATAAGGGGGCCGTAAGCGGCCGCCTTATGGGTGATACGCAATATCCCTGCTTTATCAGCTCAAAAATGGTTTATTAACCAGTAAACTTCATTTTAAATATAAAAAGATAAATTAATTACGCAGTGCGTATGAGATATCTTGTTACATCAGACCTAAAATCCGGTAAGAACCTTTGGTATTTAGAATGATCGTCACCGGCGATGAGGATTTGTTTTCCCAATACCAACCATGGGGACCTTCGAAAGGGGCCGTTAAAGTACCGCTGGATCGGTTATCGGTGCTCTCTTTAAAGCTTTTGAAGTACCCGGTCTTATCGCCCTGGGGTTCGCCATGAAAATCAAAATAGAGCTTGGCCCCGTCGGTCGCCCACGAATACTCCAGGGAGGCGCCTTTCACCAGATGGAATTTATATTCCAGACCCTCGCCAGCGGGCACCCGTATTTTGACCGAATCCTGCCACTGGGGCTGGGCCTGCTTTTGAGTATTTTCAGTCGAACCGGCAGCGGGCTTGGCGGCCTGTTTCTGGTCCTGAATACTTGTTTCAGCGACTTGCTGCGGCAGCGTCGGACAGGTGATGGCGAGCGGCTGGCTGGTGGCTTTAGTCTGCACCGATGATAAAGCAGTCAACCCCATCATTTTTCCTAAGCCAGTCGGGTCAATGCCGTATTCGGCAGGCAACACAGCCGTTATTAAAATAGTGCTGGCCAGTACCGTGGCAGAAGCCGTGGCGATGAGCAGCGATTTTAGAGAGGGAACGGAAGGATTAATGTCATTCATGAGTTTATACGTTAATTAAATAACCGGTTAACTGGTAGCCGAACAGAATCAGGCCGCCTGTCATCAACAGCGTATTGGTCGCGGTCGAAAAGGCATAAAAACTTCTGTGCCTGCGCCAAAAATCGAGTGCAATCAGGATAAACAGCAACGCCACAAACTGGCCTATCTCCACCCCGACATTGAAGGCCAACAGATTTTTCCATAACCCCTCTTGAGGCAAGGAAAAGTCCTGCAATTTGGTGGCCAGGCCAAAGCCATGAAACAAGCCGAATACCATCACGGCGATTTTGGTATTGGGCTGAAAGCCGAACAAGCGGCGAAAACCGCCCAGGTTATCGAAGCCTTTGTAGACCACGGAAAGCCCAATGATGGCATCGATCAGAAACGGATTGACTGTCACCTTGCTCAGCACGCCGAACAACAGCGTCAAGCTATGCCCCAAAGTGAACAGACTGACATACAGCAGCACATCCCGGGTGCGGAACAGAAAGAAAATCACGCCAAGCAGAAACAGCAGGTGATCGTAGCCGGTCACCATGTGCTTGGCGCCGATATACAGAAAAGGCCCGATAGCGACGCCTTGGTTGGCCAGCAGAAAATGCTGAGTATTGGCATCGACGCCATGCGCCAGAACGCTGGGACTCAGCAGAAATAACAGGCACGGCAAGCTTATCAACCAAGCGGGCCGCCATATAGTGGATATCATCGTTTAAAAAGCCTCTTGCAAGTGAGTGGAATAAGGTTATAGCTACAGTTTGACGCCACAGTACTTCAGGATAAGGACCATGATGGAATAACAGCCGGCCGTCGCCGCTAGGGAAACCCCCATGCTCAGATAGAAGTTAAGGCCTGTCTTTAGCAATAAAGGCAAGCTGACGAAGAAAACCAGG
The DNA here is from genome assembly GCF_000427625.1 of Methylobacter luteus IMV-B-3098. GTDB lineage: Bacteria > Pseudomonadota > Gammaproteobacteria > Methylococcales > Methylomonadaceae > Methylobacter > Methylobacter luteus. The sequence goes on along the minus strand of NZ_ATYJ01000014.1, from coordinate 125,042 downwards.
GACGGGAGAACCAACCAAAAAATCCCGGATGCCAGATCCGCCACTTTCCCGGCATCGTGGGTATCAATATAGAGCCAGAACATCGCCAGCACGGAGGTGAGCGGCAGCGAAGCCAGCAGGGCGCCGATCAATGAACTGCGTTTCGATAGCTCGGCTATCGAAACGACCAGCAGACTGGTAATGACCACTTTGATGACCGTATAGATCATTTTGTGTCACCGTTATTGATGAATACCTTGCGCATTGAACCGAAGCGTAAGTACAAAGCCGGGATCACCAGCATGTTCAGGGCGGTCGAGGTCAATAGACCGAACAGAATCACAATGGCCATCGGCGCCTGAATTTCACTGCCAGGCTCTCCGCCTGCCAGCGCTAGAGGGATCAGCGCAATGCCTGTCGCCAAGGCCGTCATCAGGATAGGCGACAAGCGTTCAAGAGCGCCTTGCTTAACGGCTCGGTATAAATCACGGATGCCCTCTTCTTGAACTAGATGGTGAATATGGCTGATCATCATGACGCCGTTGCGGGTCGCGATGCCAAACAGGGTAATAAAGCCGATAATGGAGGCGATAGACAATACGCCGCCGGACACATAAATGCCGATCACACCGCCGATCAGCGCCAGCGGCAAATTCAACATCACCAATAGCGCATCGCCCGCCGAATGAAAGGCGACAAACAGCAGCAGGAAAATGCCCACGATGACGATAAAACCGACAATAGATAAGGTTCGGGTGGCTTGCTCGGCGCTTTCAAACTGCCCCCCGTATTCAACATGATAGCCGCTGGGCAGGCTGACGTTTTGTTCGACGCCGGCACGGATGTCCTTGACCACGCCGGCCAGGTCGCGTTCGGCGACATTAGCCATGACCACAATCTTGCGCTGCGTATTTTCACGGCTGATGGTGTTCGGGCCTCGCGTTTTACGGATGTCGGCCAAGGCATGCAAAGGCAGTTGGGCGCCAGAAGCGGTCATGATGAGCGTGGAACGAATGACGTCTAGATCTTCCGGGGCACCGGCGCCGTAACGGACGACCAGATCAAAACTGCCGACGTTTTCCATGATTCTGGAGACGGCCTGACCGGCAAAAGCCGTTTCGATCGCCGTCGATACGGTATCGATGGTCAGCCCATAGCGGGCCATCGCTTTTCTGTCGAATTTGACATCCAGGAATGGCACATCGGCGGGATTGTCGATCGATACATCCACCGCTCCACGCACTTTGGCCGTAAGACCCTTGATCTGGTTAGCCAATCGCCGCAGTTCGACCAGATCCTGACCGAAGAGCTTGATGGCGATATTAGCGCGCGTGCCGGACAGCATATGGTCGATACGATGGGAGATCGGCTGGCCAATAACAATCGCCATGCCAGGCACGGCGGTCAAAGACGTCCTTAATGCGGACAGGAACTCGTCTTTGCTGCGGTCCTGCATCTTCAAGCTGACATCGATTTCCGAAGCAAAAACCTGCTGCGCATGCGGGTCCAGTTCCGCTCGCCCGGTGCGCCGGGCCGTCGAGACGACTTCCGGCTGCTGCAAAATGATTTCCTCCACACGCTGCGCCAGCTGGTCCGATTGCTGCAAAGAAGTCCCCGGCAGCGTAATCGCGCTAATGGTCAAGCTGCCTTCGTTGAACTCCGGCAAAAAAGCCCGTCCTGAAAGCGCCAATGCCAGCAAAGCCACGGTCAGGCCAGCCGCTGAAAGCACACTGATCAGTTTCCACTGTTTCAGGGTGCGCTCCAGTAAGAACAGATACCGTTGTTTCAGCCAAATCACCAGACGGCCCTCTTTATCTTCGCGAATGGCACGGGAAGCCGGTAACAGGAGGCTGCAAAGCGCCGGGGTGACGGTTACCGCGACCAGCAACGAGGCGGCGATGGCCACGATATAGGCAAACCCTAACGGCTGTAATAAACGGCCTTCTATGCCGCTGAGAAAAAACAGCGGTAAGAAAACCAGGATGATAATCAAGGTAGCGAAGACGATCGAGCCCAGAATTTCATGGCTCGCGTTGAACACCAGGGCAGTCACAGGGCGGCGCTCGGCTTCCGGCAAGCGGCTGTTTTCCCGCATGCGCCTGACCGTATTTTCGACGACAATGATGGCGTCATCGACCAAGGCGCCCAGCGCGATAGCCAAACCGCCCAGGGTCATCGTATTAATGGTCGCCCCCATGGCTTTCATGGCCAGAATCGCGGCGATCATGGACAGCGGAATGGCCAGCAAGGTGATCAACGTCGCCTGTCCGCTCATCAGAAACACAAAGATAATCAGAACCACCAGGATTGCGCCGTCCCGCAGCGCATCGAGTAAATTATCGACTGAAACGGCGATAAAATCGGCTTGCCTGAAGATATTGGCATCCAGCACCATGCCTTTTGGCAAGGAACTTTGAATATTCGCCAGTACCTCGTCCAGGCGTTGGGTGAGTTCCAGGGTGTTCACGCCCGGTTGTTTGAGCACGCCCAGAATAACCGCCGGTTTGCCGTTGTGCGAGCCGGTGCCGCGTTTAAGCGCGGCGCCTATCTTAATGTCGGCAACATGCCGGACAAGCACAGGCTGGCCGTTGCGCTCGGCAACGGCAATTTCATTGATGTCGTCCAGGTGGCGGATCCGCCCGATACCCTGAATTAAATACTCCTGGCCTGAAACCGTGTAAAAGCCGGCAGACGCATTGCGGTTACTGTCCCGGACGGCGTTGACCACGTCAGTTAAAGTGAGCTTATAGGCGGCTAGACGCTCGGGTTTAACCTGAACCTGGTATTGTTTGGTATCCCCGCCTATCGGGATCACTTCCGCGACGCCCGGTACCGACAGCAGCCGTCGCCTGACGGTCCAGTCCGCTGTGGTTTTCAGCGTTAGGCTGTCATGCTGGTCCGACTGTAGCGCTATAAACAAGATCTCGCCCATCACGGAGGCAATCGGCGCCAGCACCGGGCTGGCGATATTGGGCGGCAGACTGCCGCGTGCCAGCTGCAATTTCTCGGCGACAATCTGGCGGGCTTGGTAAATATCGGTGTTCCAGTCAAATTCGACGATAACCACGGCCAGGCCCACATCGGAGTTGGAACGCACGCGGCGCACCCCGGTAGCGCCGTTTAGAGCGGTTTCGATAGGGAAGGTAATCAGCCGTTCGACTTCGCTGGGCGCCATGCCGTGCGCCTCGCTGATGACGGTGACGGTAGGGGCCGTCAGATCCGGCAAGACATCCACAGCCATGCGCTGAGTTTCGTAAACACCCCACAGCAACAGCAGCGCAGAACCGACCAGCACAAACAGGCGATTTTTTAATGACCAGGCAATGGCTTGGGCAATCATGATCGGCAACCTCTAGTGCGCATGGCCGTGAGCGCCTAATTGCGCAGGCGATGAGGCGGCCAGAAAGACCAGATAGGCACCTTTTGTCACGACACGCTCGCCTTCGTTCACGCCGCTGAGCACCTGCACGAAACCACGGTCCCTGAGGCCTAACCGCAACACCCGGCGCTGGAACGACTCGCCCCCCGATTGCACGAAAACCACGTCCTGACCGTTATCATCGATGAGCGCCGCTTCGGGTACGGCAATCGAGGTTATTTTCTCGCCGGTATAGATGCGTGTCTGCACCAATGAGCCGACCGATAATTGCCGCTGTAGATTTTGGAACTCGACAACCATCGGCACGGTGCGTGTGACTGGATCGATCACTTGACCGTAAGAAATGAGTTTGCCGTTTTCGCCCAGCTGAATCTGGAAGTCGCTGGTGAAGCCGTCCACTTTCGCCGCGCCCGTTCCCGACGGGCTTGCGGCATACACACCATCCCTGGCGATAAAACTGACGCGTTCCGGCGTATTTAGCTGTGCCATATCGGCTTCGGCAATCCTCGCTTCCAGCCATAAGGTATCCGGATTGATGATGTGGAACAGTTTCTCGCCTTCCTCGACATAGCTGCCCGAAGCCACCGTCACCTGCGCCAGGATGCCGCTGACCGGTGCGTAAACAGGTACGCCGGAAGCGCGTCCAACCGCTTGCCTGCGCGTCTGCTCCAGGCGTTTTTCAGCCGCATTCAATTCGGCGCCCGTGACTTTAGCTCTGCTTTGCGCTTCGATAACCCGGCGCTTGGCGACCGCTTCGGCTTCAAACAGCTGTTGCAGACGGTTCAGTTCACTGCGTGCCAGCTGATCTGCCGCGCGTGCTTTTTGAACGTCGAGTTCCAGTTGCGCCATATCACTGGTGCCGCTGAGGCGTGCCGCCAAGGAGGCCAGTATTTGTCCCTGCTGCACGGGCATGCCCACTTTCGGCAACACGTCAGCCGGCGTCAGTACATGGCCGCTGGTCGGGGCGCTGACATAGGCTTCGTTTCCGGCGGAAGCTCTTAGGGTGCCCAGCGCCCGTACCGATTGTTGCAGTTCATGCCGGCCAATGGCTTCGGTGGCAAAATCGATTTTCCATTGCTGTTCCTTGAGGAAGGGAATGTCGCCGCTGTCTGCTTCTTGTTCAGCGCCTGCTGCGGCAAGAGCCGCCGCGAGATCCGGATAAACCGGCACTTCGCCTAATGCGTGGCGGACCGTAAAGGCCTTCGATGCCAATTCGACAGTGAGCTGGCGCTGGCCCGCATAGCGAGGCTCCGCTTTCACGACAAAGATGCCCGGCACCGAAGGCGAATCGGTTGAGAATCGTTCTGTAGGCTGATCTTTACTGCTCAAAATGACCGTGATCGTGCCTTCTGCGACAGGCTGGAAGTCGCTAAGCCTGGAAAAATGCGCCGCAAACAGGGATGCCTGCCCGACCGTTAATGCCCGGAACTCGACAAACAGCTCGGTTTTATCGGTGTAATGGGTGAAATCATACGCTTTAGGCTTTGGGGCTTGATTGCCGACGCCCGTATTCTGGTCGTTACAAGCCGTCAGCAGTATCAGGGCAAGAAAAATAAGACTTTTTATTACATCATTCATGGGGTGATTCCGGCGGCGGTCAATCGATCCAATTCAATACTTGCATTGCGGGCCTTGTGCATAAGATCTAATCTGTCCAGATCATAGGTTTGCCGTTCGCGGTAGGCGTCCAGTAATTCAAAAATCCCGATTTCACCGGCCTGATAAGAAATGTTAGCGATATTGATGAGTTCGTCCGAGACGGCTTGCCCTTGTTGTTCGAAGGTCTGCACCGCTTGTAACAGACCCGTCAACTCCTGCCACGAGCCGCGAATTTCGCCATACGTTTTTTGATGCGCCAAACGGTACTCGCTGTCGGCCTTTTGCGCCTGCGCGTGATAGCGCATTCGCTCGGCGTTATTCTGGCTCCACAGCGGCAACGGCACATCAACGTTGACCAGCAAAGCGGTATCGGAATAATTGGTGGCGTCAAACGTTTTGGCGCCGACGCCGAGATTGAATTTAGGAATTTTCCAACGCTCGGCCGCTTCGGCATTTAAATCGAGGGCGGCTTTTTGTTGCGCAAGACTTTGCAAAGCGGGGTTCTGTTCCAGCTCCGCCAGAAACCGGTCTAAGGCGGCCGGTGCCGCTGGCAAGAGCTCGCCTGAGACGCTGGCTTCGTGGTCGGCCGCGTCGTGGTTCTCCCACAACGCGTTCAGTTGCTCCCAGCTGCGACGCAGCGCCGCTTGTTCGGCTTGCTGCTGGGTAGTCGCGGAAGCATATTCGCGCTGCAAGCGTTTTAAATCGTAACCGGAGACATCGCCGGCGGAAGTCCGTTCGCGGATGATCCGTTCCAGTTCGGCGAGGCGTTGCGTCCAGGCGTTAATAGCCTGCAAGCGCTGTTGCTGATGCAACACATCAAAAAACCGCTGGCGGGTTTCGGCTTTGAACAAAGCGAGACGCGATTGCGTCGTGGCTGTGGCGGACTGCAGACGCAATTTGGCCGCCGACTGTCGCAATTCACGTCGCCCGCTCAAATCGACGCTCTGCGAGATCATGTAGGATTGCTCGGTTGCATTCTGATCGCGCAGGTGAGGGGCGTCCAAAGCATAAGAGAAGGTCGGATTATCCCAGTGTGAGAATTCCTCAACATCGCTTTGCGCTTCATTGATAGTGCCTTCGATCCAGCTTCGAACATTCGTCTGCTGGAGCACCTTTTCTACCGTCTGTGCTTCGGTTAAAGGCGGGGCCGCTTGCGCATGCGCCGGTAGAGGAAGCATTAGCGCCACTAGGAATAAATGGTTCAGCACACAAAACCGACCGTTAGTCGGTATTCTAGGCAGCCGTCTTTTCAATCGAGCCATCTTATAGGTCGCTCATGAGGATTAGAGTAAATGATGCAGCGGCATGGCTAATGCCAGCATGCCGCTGAACAAGGTGATAAAAAACAGCGCCGTAAAAAACACCTGGCAGCGGTTTACCGGCTTAGGCGGCGCCAGCAGTTGTTGAATCCTGACATCGATATGGCTGCCGTTAAAAGCGATGACGCCTATATTCTGTTCCGGAATCCGCGTGTTTAATTTACGTGCTAGATTAATAATCGTTTCCGCCACGAAAAGCCGATCCCCGACCTTTAGGGCCGCAGCCTCATCGCAGATCTGTTCCTGCGCCAACGCCAGATCAGCCAGCAAATGCCGACGCAGCGCGGGAAAATGGAACAAAGCCGCCAAACTCAGGAATAAGCGCCGTAACACATCACGTCGCCGGCAATGCGCCTGTTCATGCGCCAGCACCACGTCCAACTGTTCTGCCGATAATTGCTCCATCAGCCGTGAGGAAATGAAAGCGCAGGGCGTAAACAGGCCGCAAGAGAAAACAAAAACATGCTCGCTGGCAATGCGAAAAACACCGGCTTTATGATCCGGTTGACCGACCAACCGGAGTGTTGCTTGGAAATGCCGATGCCTAGCCAGTAACTTGATGCCTTTATAGATATTAGACAGTGTGACCATCGCTAACAGACTGCTCCCACCCAGCCATAGCGCATCGGACAGATGGACGATAGGGTCAAACCAGCAAAGATGCGCTATGCCATTGGTGTGACTGGCGCAATGTTCAGTCGCTATTTCGTGACTGTCTGTCCAGGAAGGCAGTAATCCGGCAAAAGCTAATAACAATCCGATCAAAGCGGGACTGAGCAACCATAGCGTCAATAGGTTCGACCGGGTATGACAAGGCAGCTGGATCAGCCTGTTCCTGAACCAGGAATATAAAGGCGCCGACAACACGGCCACTAAGCCTGCAAAAAAGAGCAGGGCCAGGAGTCCTGACTGGATTAAATGCAGGGTCATGATGCGCTTTCAGTATCGCGCTTTAAGCGATATTCGTTAATCAGTTGCTCAAGCCTGTCTAGATGAGACTCGTCAGTATGGGCGGCAATATCGACGAAAGCGGCCAACATGCCGTCCGTGTTTTCTTTGGAGATGGTTTTGACGACATCCTTGATCATGCGGCCCATGAGTTCGTCACGGCTAACGACGGCATGATAAATGTAAGCATGGCTGATTTTTTGGCGTGTTAACAGTCTCTTCTTGAATAAGCGTTCGAGTGTCGATTGAATGGTATTGTGAGAAATGCCGCGCGTTTTTCCCAAGACGTTATAAACGCCTTTCGCATCAGAGTCACCATTGGACCATAGATGCTCAAGAACTGCCATTTCCAGCTCGCCTAAGTAAGGACGTTTTAAACCGTGCATGAAGCCATCAACTCGCAAGTAGCTTAGCTATTAAAAAAGTGAGTTTAAGCGCCAATAAACCGACTGTCAATCGGTGTTTAATGGGCATTCTCTGTTAAGTACAGAGCAATCAGTAGTGTGTGTGGAATAATTCTGTCAGGTTAAAGCGTACCTCAACCAGACGTCAGGCATAAGCTGAAAATCGCGTCAGAATAGAGTCCGATCCAGTATTTCCTGACAAAACCCACATAAATTCTTAGCGTTCAATCTGACAAATCCGGTCTTTACGATTTTTTCCGAATTCTGCGGCTTCCCCCTCAATAAAGTGCCCAAAGCAAAGTTGACAACTTTAGTTGTTGACTTGAGATAAAATCAAATAATGTGAGAAATCCCGATTGATAAAATCAATTAATGTGAGAAGACTGAAAAACAGGAGCAATTAATGCGAGAAAATCTGAATTTATAAAATCAGTTAATCTGAGATGAAAATACCGGATAAGTGCAAGAAAGCGCGATTATGAAATCAAGAAACTACATCTAGTGTGCAGTGCGAGGGATACGCTGCCATCAACAATCGAACAAGAGTTGATGGCGATCATTGAAGCCCTATAACCAGCCCTCGATCTGCCGGATAAACTACAAACTCAATGTCAAACAAACGGTAAATCATAGCCGAGGGAGAGGCGGAGTGAGTCAACCAGTAAAGCCGGAAGAGTTAAAGTCAGGAATGAATGTTCTGGTCAGAACAGATGGAGATTTTCAGGTCAACGCATTCATCAGCATTCGGGGAAAAACCAAAGAAGATATGGCTCTGTGGTGCGGTTTGAATACCGGTGACACAACGGAAGTTAAATTCAACTAAGTAATCGAAATCGAACGGATGAACCGTGATAGAAAGAAACCGAGAGGTAGCAATCATGACGATCAACAGATTAGCGAATTACTACACAACCAAGTTCGGATACGGTAGGAAAGATACGTTCATTATGGCTAAGCAGGCTGTCCGGTCGACAAAATCCCATAAAAGAAGACAGGAGCATCATCATGCCGAATAAAGCGAAGTGGACGCGGAAGTATAGAGAGCGATACAAGGATATATGTGCTCAAGATCAGTATAGGCCGGATGACCAGTATATCGAAGCTGTGGCTAATATCAGCTATCTGCATAACTGTAATAATGGGAAAGACGAAGTAGACCCGATAGAGCAGGCGGGAAAGGATTATGGTGATCTTGTTCTCATGAGAAAGGATAAGGGGAAAGGCAGTGCGTAAGTAATCATCTGGGTAGATGAAAAAAACCGGTTAAACACGATGGAGGATAGACCATGTTAAGCGATACCGAGTGGAAGCAGCGGTATATACAGAGATACCAAGAGCTAGTGATTAGCGATCAATATAGGCCGGCAGAAGAGTATATCGAAACCTTCGCCGGTCTCAGCTATGCGGCTAACTGTAGAGATGGAGAAGCGCAGGCTGATCCGATAGCAACGGCTGAAGGAGACTACGCCGAATTTCTCCGTATCAGAAGAACAAAGGGCCGAGTGTGAAGCTTCATATAAGGCCAGAATTGCGATTGAATATGTCGTGGTCTGGATAGGGCTAGCTTTACATCACCTGATACGGATACTTAGAAGGTCAATGGGGATAATCCGAATCTATGGGGGTAGACCCTATGAAAGAGAAAAGAATCATAGCCTTTCTAGCAGAGTCTAGAGATAGTGCGGGCAGAGAGTTTCTTCCGGTGAAGGCCAGAATCAATCGTCGGATAAATAGAATCACTGACAAATACGGAACAAGGAAGGCTAAAACCTAAGATGCCGTATGTAGTGGCAAAGGATAGGATTCTGGCTGAAGTAGGTAGGATGATGCAGTATAGTGGGTAGGGGAATACAGGGTGTGGGTCATAAATTAGCTAAACAAATTTGTCACTGGTAATTTTTTTCCTCACAAAATGCTTGCGAAATTCCTGATATAAACCTACTCGCTGGTGTCAATATACACTTCTACGACGGCAATCGGTTCTTTAACCGGTCCACGAAAACTTGGCCGGCGGGTGCACGCAACATACAAGAGCGATAGGAAAGAATAGTATGACATATAATCCAGAACTGCCGCTAAGTATAAGAAACCATCCCCATACTGGAATGGATGAGGCTATCCAGCAGATTGTAGATCATGAGCCAATTGTAACCAGTCATTTGTCTATCTTTTGGGATTACGCCGAGGCTCATCTTATTGTGCTTTCTGAGCAACCAGATAAGTATGATTTTATCGACATCCTTTGTAAAGAAGGTGAGTGTTCACAGCAGCGTGCAAAAGGTATTCATTTGGAGAGTGCGCTGCATGGCTTGAGTCTGGCTATAGGCCAATTTGTGCATCCAACTGGGGCGGAAGGCGGCTAAACGACTCAACCAAACCAGTTTCACATTATAGTGTTTCCCTGCGGGCCGACCGCCCGCCACTCGGCTGGGAGCTAATGGCCCAGCCTTTTTTTGCCCATCTGACAACCAAGGTACATGCCCCCGTGAATGATAAAAAACGGTTTTAGAATCAACTGTTGATGAATTACACAGTCTAGGTTTTGTCTTTAAAGAGGTTACTCGCCTTGTTTAAGGCTTTAATTCAAATACCTCTATTAGGACTTATTATTATGTCTACCATGACTACCGGCACCGTTAAATGGTTTAACTCTGAAAAAGGCTTTGGTTTTATCCAACCAGAAACCGGCCCTGATGTGTTCGTCCATTACCGCAGCATCGTGAGCACAGGCTACAAATCCCTTGAAGAAGGCCAGCGCGTCCAGTTCAAGATCACACGCGGCCCGAAAGGCTTGCAAGCTGAAGAAGTCACCGTTATCTAAGTGACATCAGGTAAGCCACAGAATCCGTTTTTCTGTCCGGAACTGACCAGCTTAACAATTTCCTCTTGCTGATGAGTCTTCAGTTTAGGGCGGCGGCCGCCGATCAGGCCTTGCTTACGGGCTGCCTCCAGACCATTTCGAGTGCGCTCGTGCAGCATCGTACGCTCGAACTCAGCAAATGAGCCGACCATTTGCATCATCATCGGATACGACAACGATTCCTTCATTTTCGGACCACAAGGTAGTTGTCACTTTTCACAATCTGCTGACATCGACTTTGAAAAGCGACACAAAGACTAACAACCTAACTGTTAAGCCTATCTGTAGTGGCTCGCGTTTGAAAATAGCCGGGCTCGCAATTATCGCGTTTTTCGGCTCGGATTAATTGCGACTGAAAATCCGGCTCGGCTCAGAATAAATGCCACTGAGCTTGCATTTATCCGTATGGGCTCGCATTCCATTTCCATAGGCTCACATTATCTGCAACTATCGCAGGCATCAAATGGGCAGCCCGGCCCGCAGCATTTTCTCGCGCAACTCTGTTGCCCGCACCGGATCCAGCGTATTGTTGAACAATGCTTTGATGTCGGCGGACTTCGCATCCAATTGCTCCGTCAGGTCTTTGATGCGGTAGCCGTGCCGGATCAGCGTAGGTTCCAGATCATCAATCTGGCGTGATAACACTGAATCGACGACTTCAACCGGAACGGGACGCTCACCCGCCTGATAGCCGGCTTCGAGCGCCAAGGTCAGGTGCAGTTGAATTTGCAGCGGCGTGCGCAGTTTGGCGGCCAACAGCTCCAGGGCATCGTCAGTCAGCATGGCATCGGCTTCGGATTGGCTATCCGAGCAGGTCTTGAGCAGCCACTGAATATACTCACGCTGATGACCGGTGATGCCATCCAGGGAAAACACATCAGTGCGGTAGCCGATTTCCTCCATTGTGGGTTTGCGCAGATCGTTGCGCAATTTGGGATGCCCTGCCAGCACGACCGACAGTCGGCCATCGCCATCCTCGACCAGCTCCATCAGACGCTTCAGGCCGATCAAGGTATGGCCATTGAGATCGTGGACTTCGTCCACAAACAGCGCCACCGGCCTCTTGTTTTTGCGCACCAGCTCTCGCAAATCGCGCTCGCGTTTTTCGCCCTGGCTGGGGATACGCACGTGTTTCTCGGTAGACAGGTCGTAAAACAGGGCCGCGATGAAGGTGGCCAGCTTGATGCGGTGTTTATCGACAGCCAATGACTTGGAAACGGTTACTTTCTTCTCTTCTTCCAGCAACCGCTGGAGCCGGCGCAGCATCACCGTCTTGCCGCTGCCGACCACGCCGCAGAGCGCAATGAGCCGCCCTTCATGGATCGCCCCACGGATATCCTTCATCAGTGCCTGGTGGTGGGCGGTCTCGTAATAGCCCGCCTGGTTAAAGGGCCTGGTCAGCCCGTAGTACTGCATCACTTCAACCCGCATGCTGTGCTCCTGTTTTATCTCGGAAATAGTCTCTCACTTTCGCCAGCACAACCCGGCGTGTCAGCGTTTCGGCCAGAACCTGGTCGATGAAGGCTTTATCCTCGGGCGGCAGTTTGGCCAGCGGTGTCGTCAGTTCGTCGGCGATGGCCAGCTTGGCGGCAATGACCGTTGGATAATGGTACTCGTGCGCCTCGGTATCGAACGGTTGCCGAGGCATAGTTGTCGGGAGCTCTGGCTCCGCCAGGCGTACATCGTTGCCGGACAGCGCCGCAATCGGCAAGCCGAGCTGAGCCGCCAATGAGCGGATGCGGGCGGCACGCTGATCGGCCTGACTGCGTTTGAAGGCCCGATAGCGATGCAGGGGGATCGGCCCGGAGACCGGCCGGTACGGTCCGAAGCGTTCGCCGTCAAATTCGACCAACAACTCGTCGTCGAACAGTCCCCAGAGCAAGACGACCGATTCGCCGGCCATGGCGGGCTCCACTTCATACTGGGTCCCCTCGATGCTGAGGCGGGCATCGATGCCGACCTTGCGCCGTTCCGGTTCGCGGGCGAAGCGGCAGAACTGCTCCCAGGTGCACATTTCGCGCAGCCCTTCGGCGGGCAGATGGGTCAGCCAGTCATCATTACGTGAGTGCGGTTCGGAGCGATGCCGTTGGGCGTTGTAGTTCAGCAGGTAGCGCAGCAGCCATTCGTTGGCCTGTTGCTCGGTTTCCGGCTTGTGAAAGTGATAGAGGGTTTCGTGGGCTTCCTTGACCGTCCGGAACGGACGCTCGACCTTGCCTTTGGAGCGGGCTGTGGTGCGCGTGCCGTCCTTGCCGGCCGGCAGATGCGTCTGCCACTCGATGCCAAGCGCCTGCATCACGTTCTGAAACACCCGGCTTTTCGCCACCGGCCCGTTATCCAGGTAGAGCATTTGGGGCCGTCCCTGGAAGGGATAGGCGGCATCGGCCTTGGGCGCCATGGCGTTGAACAGAAAGCGCAGCGCCGACTCCGCGTCTTCGCCGTAGATGCAGCGGTATTCCTGGTAAGCGGCGCCGCTGCGGTCGTCGACCACGCTGAACAGCGCCAAAGTGGGCTGGCCTTTGGCCGGGTCGATCCAGTCGGGTTTGTCGATATGTTTGAGATCCGACGGCGAGATGTCGAACTGCCAGCAGTCATTGCTGTGTTCGGCCTGGAAGCGGACGGCCGCCGGCTCGCGGGTCAGGCGAGGCTGATCAAGACGCCAGAGCGTCAGATAGCGGTTCACGGTAGGCCGCGTCAGCAAGCCTTTCGGAACCTGCACCAGGCCTTCGGCAGTCTCCACGCCATAGTCTTCCAACAACTCGATGGCCCGTCGGGTGGACAAGTGCCGCCCGTTCTTGTTGGTGGTCCTGAGCTTAAGTGCGGCAATCAGTTCGCAATAGCGCTCCAGCTCGGCTCGCGGCAATTTGCGCGGCTTGCCGTAATCGGCTCGGTGCGCGGAGCGTGGTTTATTGACGTGGTTCAGTGCCCGATAGACGGTGCTGGACGAGACACCGTAGAGATTGGCGACCGCCGCCACCTGGGCGGCCCGCTCCGGACTTTTCGGCGGCAATGGGTCCAGCCGTTGCCGCAGCCGTAACAGCGAATCGGCCGGGATCAAGTCAGGTCTCGGCGTGAGGCTTGGCCAGCGCCCGGTAAACCGAGGCCCGACTGACGCCGAGCTGCCGGGCGATTTCGGTGGCGCCGAGCTTTTGTTGATCGCGTAGCACCTTGATCGCCTGGCTATCAACGGAAGGCTTCCTGCCCTGGTAGACGCCCCGGGCCTTGGCCGCCGCAATCCCTTCCATCTGTCGTTCGCGGCGCAGATTCGTCTCGAACTCGGCGAATACCCCCAGCATGTCCAGGAAGGCCTTACCGGCCGCAGTCTGCGTATCGATCGGTTGTTCCGTCGCCCGTAACGTGACGCCGCGCTCCTTGAGCGCATACACGATGTCCTGCAGGTCTTTGATGCTGCGGGCCAGACGATCCACGCGGGTAACGACCAACGTGTCGCCCTTGCGCAGAAATTCCAGCAGCAATTCTAATTCAGTTCGACCGGTGCCTGGCACTTTCTCGGCCCGGATAATTTCGCAGCCCGCCGTACGCAGCGCCTGTTCTTGAAGGGAATAATCTTGATCCGCGCTGGAGACGCGGGCGTAACCATAAATAGCCATGAGTCCTGTTTGGTCTCGATAGGGTTTAAACCCTGGCACGATAGCAGCTAAAATGTTTCAAAACACCCTAATGAGACACTTTTTGTGTCTCATGGCATTGTTCCGTTTGAGTATACCCATGATACATTGGTGACAATCAGTTCATTGCTGCCGGTGTCACTTTTCAAAGCCGATGTCAGCAGAGAGTTGAGAACGTGAGCAAAACATAAAATTTTAAATGAACCTTCCTATTGCAATACGCTGACATCGGGTTGGAACACTCAACATCGACTTTGACATTTTAGTTTGCGTCCATCATGGTGATCGTGGGTTCTGACTGATTATTGCTGACAGCGACTTTGAAAAGTGACATATCATGACCCCAGAGATAAATCATGCCATTCTTAACGACGCCATCTGATTATCGTTTTCCCTGGTACGTGCGGCTTTTCTTTTGGAATCAGAAGCGCCGATACGGCAGGGTACTGGAAGCCGCCCGCCTTTGGGCACGCACGCCGAAAGTCTTAGTCGCCCTCGCTTTGCTTTATGGCGCCCTGGACCGCCGAACATCGCCGATTGAGCCTTTGCTGCGCTCACTGATCACTGTACGCATTTCGCAAATCAACGGTTGCCATTTCTGCGTTGATCTCAATCCTTTCATCATCCTCAAGCGGGGGATCGACCCTGACAAACTGGCCGAACTTACGGAATTTGAGACAAGTCCTTTGTTCAGCGAACGGGAGAAAGCGGCACTGTCGTACGCCGAAGCCGTGACTGACTCGAACCGTCGGGTTACGCCAACGCACTTTGAGCAATTGCATCGCTACTTCGATGATGATGCGATTATTGCCACCCACCTTGGCTCTTCTTCCATGCCAAGCATGGTACCTGTGAACCCGTAATTCTATCCAGTCGTCAATGCGTAACCACTATAAAAATAAAAGATGAACAATCTCTTACAAATAATCACACAATATAAAGCTGATACGCAAAGTGTTTACAACACTTGGTTTATTGACAATGATCAACGGCTCAAAGCCTTTCGCACCATTCGCAGAGGGGTTTTACAGGTGGTGGAAAATATTAAAAATAAAACTTTTCCAAATGATTTTAAGGGTAGTTCTTAGAATTTGTTTTGAAATTGGTGCGCAAAAAATGCTGCTCGGCAATAATGACTATTTAAGTGAAGACGAACGAAACAAGTTAGAAAAAAACATTGAAAAACGCCAAAAAGAAATTCAAGACGAAAAACAGGAAGAAAACCTCCATTCCGAAATGCAGTTTCATCTGCTAAAAATCGGTCAAAGTTTGGGTTACGATGCTTTTGTGGCTCCAAATGACCGCTCGAAGTCCTATGCAGGACATAGTTTTTCGTTTATGAATCCCGATAAATTTCCGGCTATCAATTGTGATAAAGAAACCGCCAACACTATCAAACTGATAGATGTATTATGGTTTGAGAAAGGGACAAATAAGGTGATTTGTGCCTTTGAAGTTGAAAAAAGCACCAGTATTTATTCGGGAATTTTACGCCTGACCGATCTTTCTTATTCCATTGCTACCGGCAACGAAACTTTTTATTTGGTGGTACCTGAGAGTAGAGAAAAGGATGTGGTTTTACAACTCTCACTCCCTTCCATTAAGCAGATCAGAACCCCAATTGAATACATTTTATTTTCAGAACTTCGGCAGCACTGCGATGCGCTTTGTAAGTTTGGTGATAGTCATCAAATAATGGCAAAAATTGCAAAAACCGTATGACTTAAACAAAGAGGAGAGCGAATCATGACTATCCGTTGGCATAAATCGATCATAATCACATTAGTCGGTGTGCTTTTTTTGCTGGTGGGATGTGTAGTTATCCAGCCAGCATTCTACCGGGCTTCCGAACTTAAGCCTGAATCCATAGGTCAGATTACGCTACTACCAGCGGTTGATGCGCGAATCGATAAGCATGTCGCGGTAAATCTCGAAGATCGATTGCGTGGAGAGGCGGCAACGATTCTTAGGCGGAAAGGATATGCTGTAGTCCTGAACGGTACTTCGCGCGAGACCGCTGCACTGACGAATGATAATCTACGGGCCGCTGATCCGGCCTTGATAAAGCGCCTCGGCCCACCAGGAGCCCGCTGGATCATGGTCTTAGCCCTTATTGATCTAAATGTGGTTGGCAATACCGATAAGGTGGAAGTGTCAGGTTTTTTATATGACAAGGAGAAGGACGCTCTCCTATGGCGGGACACATCTATTTGTCTGGTTGGACAGGGTGGGATATTTGGCGTGTTAGTCAATGAAGGAAGGGGCGATATAGCTGTTTCGGATGCAGTTGACTGCCTATTAGAGAGCATGCCTGAGTAGACTAAGTAAGGCAGGCGTTGCGCAGTTGAAGGCAGAGAATAGAGAAGGCAGCCACGAACTGCCCTCCCGGACAATATTGACTTTGCTCTCCACTCAGGGATACCGGTGCGGATGCGAGCGCGGACTTGGCTTGGTAATACTCCGGCCGCCGTTCTTTTCCGTTCCGTCACCGAAAAGCTGACGATAATGATTATGCAGATGCGCTGCTAATGTTAATGGGAGGAACGCCACTATAAACACATGGCACAAGCTATCAATTACCGAAGCCGCAAGCCTTCTTGCTACCGATGTGGAGCAAGGGCTTTCTGTTAATGAAGCGAAAAAGCGGCTCGCTCGGTATGGGCCAAATAAATTACGCAAAGGCAAACAACTTTCGGCCTTGGTCATTTTTGTAAGCCAGTTTAAAAGCCTTGTCATTTGGGTGCTGATTGGTGCAGCTGCTGTGTCTGCCGCACTGGGTGAAACCGTAGATGGCATCGTCATCATTACCATCGTGATCCTGAACGCAGTGATCGGTTTCATTCAGGAGTACCGTGCCGAGAAGGCGGCAGCCGCGCTGGCTCGTTTGACAGCCCCGCATTGCCGCGTGGTGCGTAACGGTCGTAGTATGGTAGTTACCGCGGCTGAAATAGTTCCGGGCGATGTCCTGTTACTCGAAGGCGGGGATTTGATCGCTGCGGACGCTCGCCTAATCCAGGCAGCTGTGCTTCGCATCAACGAAGCGCCGCTCACCGGTGAATCACAAGCTGTAGGCAAGTTTACCGGCAGCTTGCCTCCGGAAACGCCTTTGGCGGATCGGAACAATATGGTCTTCCTCGGCACCAGTGTGACAGGAGGCACCGGCCGCGCCTTGGTGGTTGCTACCGGTATGGAGACGGAACTCGGCCATATCGCCAAACTGCTGGAGACTGCCGAAAGTGGAGAAACTCCGCTGCAACGAAAACTCGACCGGGTTGCGCGTTTGTTGTTGTGGGCCTGTTTCGGCATTGTCGCTCTGATTTTCGGGCTCGGCTTATTGCGAGGAATAGCGCTGTTTGAGCTTTTCCTGAGCGCGGTCAGTCTTGCGGTAGCGGCTATCCCCGAAGGGCTGCCCGCCGTGGTAACTGTCGCGCTTGCTTTGGGTGTTCAGCGCATGGTGCAGCGTCATGCCTTGGTGCGGCATATGGCCTCGGTCGAAACACTAGGCTGCGCCGAGGTCGTTTGTACCGACAAAACCGGCACGCTGACGATGGGCGAAATGACGGCTCGCAAGTTGATTACCTCAGAAAGCTTGTATCGCGTCACCGGTGAAGGTTATAGCACGGAAGGGGCATTTTTTTCCGGCAATATGGAAAGCCTGCCATCAGAAAGCCCTGATCTCCTAGCTTTGCTGCATTCGTCGGCCGCCTGTAATGATGCCGAACTGACCCTGATAGATAATCGGCCAGCAGTTGTAGGTGACCCCACCGAAGGGGCTCTGCTAGTAGCCGCTGCGAAAGGGGGTATTACCCGTGCAGTCATCGAGGCTGAGATGCCGCGTCTGGCTGTTGTGCCTTTCGATTCCGACCGCAAACGCATGACTGTCATCCGTAATCAGAAAGGTCATGCCTGGGCATTCGTCAAAGGGGCTCCTGAAGTTATTCTCAGCCGTTGCACTCTGATTCGTACCCGCCAGGGAGTAAGGGAATTGACCGAGGACGATCGCATCCGGCTGCTCCAGGCTAATACTTTACTGGCACACGATGCCCTGCGCGTGCTGGCAGTCGCTGAGCGCCCCCCGGATGGCTTCAATTTCGAAGAGGGCGTGGTTGTGAACGATGCCGAGATCGAGCAGGGACTCACCCTTTTAGGACTGGTGGGCCTACAGGACCCGCCTCGTAACGAGGCGAAGGAGGCCGTGGTCAAGTGCAAACGGGCCGGCATTAAAACCGTGATGATCACCGGTGACCATCCGGACACTGCACGGGCAATCGGCCATGAATTGGGCATTCTGGGCAAAGGCGAAGAAGTTCTCGCAGGAGTCGAGCTTGATCGTCTGGACGACGAAGCGCTGGGGGAACGTGTGACACAGGTTTCAGTTTATGCGCGGGTTACTGCCGAGCACAAGCTCCGCATTGTCCACGCATGGAAGGCCCGCGGGGCAGTTGTGGCAATGACCGGGGACGGGGTTAACGATGCCCCTGCGATCAAGGAAGCCTCCATTGGCATCGCCATGGGCATGACCGGTACCGAGGTGACTAAAGAGGCCGCCGACATCATCATCTCCGATGACAATTTTGCCTCCATTGTCGCTGCTGTAGAAGAAGGGCGGGGCATTTATGACAACATCGCCAAAACGTTGGCCTATCTGCTGGCGGGGAATACCGGCGAGCTAATGGTGATGCTGAGCGCGGTCCTTCTGGGCTGGCCGCTGCCCCTGCTGCCGCTGCATCTTTTGTGGATCAACTTGGTAACCGACGGCTTACCTGCGCTCGCTCTGGCGACTGATCCGATTGATCCCGATGTGTTGAATCGCCCGCCACGACGCTCCCAAGAAACCCTATTCAACTGGAGTTTCCTCAAATTAACCCTGTTCACCGGCTTGCTGACCGCCGGCGTCACGCTTGGCGTATATGCCTATGAACTCTATATCGACAATAGCCTGGAACAAGCCCGCGATGCCGCCTTTACCGCCCTGGTGATTGCCGAGCTGCTGCGCGCTTTCGGTGCCCGGAGCGAACAACGTACTATTTGGCAGATAGGCCTGTTTTCCAACCTGCGCTTGTTCCTGATTGTGGCGGCGAGCTTTGCCTTGCAGTTGGCGATACACCATGTTCCAATGCTACAAGCGCTGTTTCAGATCGAACCGGTGTCGCTAAACCAGTGCGTGGCCTGGATCGGGGTTGGATCAATACCGCTGATGGTCCTGGAACTGAGAAAAGTCATCCGCCGTCCTCGGGCGAGGAAGGCTTGAAATAAAAAATGAAGCTTCAGGCAGGCACACAATCCTGTGCTTTGGAGACGGAGTATGCGTTAATCTGGCACTGAATAGAAAGGGCTGAAAACCACTTGGCTACTAGGGAACTTCAGCTTGTTAAATGGCGGAAATTCAAAGAAACAATATGGAGTGATTTATGCATCCTTTTTGTAAACCTGGTTACCATTTGAATTATTGTCTGGCATTGCTACTGGCGCTCATCTCAGCCACGCTGTTAACAAGTCCAGAAGCTGAAGCTATGCCGAGTTTTTCCCGGCAGACAGGTGTGGCCTGCAGTCAGTGTCATACCCAGTCCTTCGGGCCTAACCTGACGCCTTACGGCCGTGATTTCAAACTGGGCGGCTATACGATGGGCGGGGGCAGTGGCACTGCCGCCAAACTGCCCCCACTCGGCGGCATGGTACAGGGATCATTCACCAATACCCAAAAGGATCAAACAGTACAAAGCCCAAGTCAGCCGGATGGAACGCTTCGATCTGGCTATAATAAAAACAACAACTTCACCTTCGACGAAGCGTCTTTGGTTTATGCAGGCCGTATTTATGGCAAGGTTGGCGCCTATAGCCAGTTAACTTATGACGGCTATGAGGATCGGCTCGTAATGGAACACACCGATATCCGCTTTGCCGATCAATTAGGTTTGGGCGGCAGCCCCATTACTTACGGTATCTCTTTAAATAACAATCCAACCGTACAGGACTTATGGAATACCACACCCGTCTGGGGATTTCCTTATACGGGGAGCGGGGTACAGCCTGAAGTCGGCGCTAGCCCATTGATTGATGATGCACTGGGCTCTCAAGTTGGCGGCGCTACCGCTTATACGATGATTAACAATCTGCTTTACTTGGAAGCTGGCGCTTATGGCTCATTTTCCAGCAATTTCCAGAGAGGATTCGGTATCGCCGGGCCTGACAGAGTCAGTCTTGACGGCCCTGCGCCTTATTGGCGTGTCGCGCTGCAACATGACTGGCAAGGGCACTATTTCGCGCTGGGGCACTATGGTATGAGTGCCGATGTTTTTCCTGGACGTGACAAGACTTTTGGCGCTAATCATTTTACCGATGTCGCAGTCGATGCGACTTATCAGTACATGGCGAATCCGAAACATATCTTCGAAGTCAAAACGGCTTATATTTATGAAGACCAGAAGCTATCGGCAGATCGAGGGGCGGCATCCGATCCGACTACGGGTAGAACCTATTTGGCAACGTATCAAATCAATCTCGCTTATACGTTCGATCAGACTTATGGTTTGACTTTCGCGTATAACAAAATAAACGGATCACATGCGCCTCTATTTGGCGACGAGGGCAATATCATTGCTCAAACCAGGCCGAACAGTCAATTCTATACAGCAGAACTGGTTTATGTGCCATTTAGCAAAGCCAATTCGTATTCATATCTGATGAACTTGCGTACCAGCTTGCAATATATTGGCTACTCTCAAGCCAATGGCACAAATACTGATGCTCAATTTAACAACACCTTCATGGTGAATGGTTGGTTAGCTTTTTAATCTAAACCTACCGATTAAACATCGGGTAGATTACATGATTCCTTATAAAGCTGGATTAAGTGTTATGAAGAGGTCCTCCAAGTACATTCCGGCGCTTCATTTTCATTGGCTGACACCATGGTACGATACGATCATGCGGCGTTTGTATCCTGAACAGGCAGTAAAGACCGCCTTGATCGCGCAGGCCCGCATCCAGTCCGGCCAACGCGTGCTGGACGTGGGCTGCGGTACCGGAACACTTACTCTGCTGATCAAGCGCACCCATCCAGACGCAGAAGTGCATGGGCTCGATGTCGATCCCCGGGTGCTCGCTATCGCACGCAGAAAGGCTGAGCAGGTGGGGGAGGTTATCGTCCTGCGACAGGGTACGGCCACTGATCTGCCCTATCTTGACGAGACCTTCGATCGCGTGTTCGCGAGCCTGATGCTACACCACTTGACGCGGGAAGATAAACGGCGGGCACTCGCGGAAGCATTCCGCGTACTCAAGCCCGGCGGAGAACTGCATGTGGCGGATTTCGGGAAACCGCAGGATCGGACGATGTGGTTAATCTCGCTGCTGGTACGCTGGGCTGAGGAGGTTCACGATAATATTCGAGGCCTGTTGCCGGTTTTCATGGCGGAGGCCGGTTTTCGCTCGGTGGAAGAGATCAGCCGTTACCGAACCGTATCCGGTACTATCGCCCTGTACCGGGCTTGCAAACCAACCGGAGAGGGGGCATGCAGCCATCACCAAGGAGAAACGTCATGAAATCCGCATTGCTGTGGGTCAGCCTGTTGTGGCCCATTTTAGGGGCCGCCGAGGAAAGTATGCAACCGGCTTCGTTGGAACAGCTGGTCCAGGAGGCGCTGTCCCATAATCCCGATATCCAGGCCGCTCTCCAGCGCTGGGAGTCCGCCAAGGCCGTGATTCCCCAGGTGCAGACACTTCCCGATCCTAAGGTGGGTGTCAGCTACAAGGATATGGCTCCGCAGAAGGAAATGATGTACGGTATGAGCCAAGAAGTCCCGTTTCCCGGCAAACTCCGACTCAAGGGCGAGATCGCCTCGCGCGATGCGGAGCGCCTGGAGCAGGATTACCTGTCAACCCAATTGGCGGTCATTGCCCAACTGAAAGAGCTCTTCTACGAGCTGCATTTTGTCCACGCTTCAATCAATGTCGTCAGCAAGAACAAGTTGCTGCTGGAGGATTTTGAGCAAACCGCCACCGCCCGTTATAGCGTCGGCCAGACAGCCCAGCAGGATGTATTACGCGCGCAGACGGAGATTTCACGCTTGCTCGCCCGCCTCGCTACGCTGGAGCAGCGCCGGCAATCACTGCATGCCGACATTAACCGTCTGCTGAACCGCTTGCCCAACGACCCGCTCGGCCCCCCTCAGGACATGCACTTTACGCCGCTTCGCCATTCGCCCGACGAGTTGAATAAACTCCTGGATCAAGCCTCGCCTTTATTACATAGCCAGCAAAAAGCCCTGGAACGTGGCGATCAGTCCGTCGCTCTAGCCAAGCGGGAATACTATCCTGACTTCGAACTGGATGCGCGAGGGCTTCATGATACCGCCATGAAGATGAACGGCTACCAGGTTATGCTGAACGTCAAGGTGCCGCTCTACTTTGCCACTAAGCAACGGGAGGGCGTGCGTGAGGCGGTTGCCGGACGCGAAGCGTCCTT
Source organism: Methylobacter luteus IMV-B-3098 (assembly GCF_000427625.1). Classification (GTDB taxonomy): domain Bacteria; phylum Pseudomonadota; class Gammaproteobacteria; order Methylococcales; family Methylomonadaceae; genus Methylobacter; species Methylobacter luteus. The sequence continues at coordinate 102,461 of NZ_ATYJ01000014.1, read as the reverse complement.
CCAGGATTTGCAGTCGCTACGACAGGAACTGCTGGCCCGGATCAAGGATAATCTGGCCCAAGCCGAGCGTTCTGAACGGCTCGTCAAGCTGCTGAAGGACGCCATTATCCCACAATCGAGCCTCACCCTGACTTCGGCCCAGGCCAGTTATGCGGTGGGCAAGGTAGACTTCCTGACACTCCTGAACAGTTTGCTGACCTTGCAAGAAAACGAACTGGAATTCCACAGCGAGATGGCCGAGCACGAAAAAGCCCTGGCTCGGCTGGAAGGCATCACCGGAGTGACACCATGAATCTACGATTTCGCGACCTACTCATCGGTGTGGCTCTGGGCGTTCTGGTGACACTGGCCTTGTTTTTCTTCTTTCGGCCGAATCATCCGACGACCGTTTTAGCACCTGCTGGGAATGCCGAAGTACCTGCTCATAAGGGGCATGAGATGGGAGGTGAAACTCAACCAGCGCAAGAGGATGATACTATCCTTGCGCAAAACCAAACTCTGGCGCCATCCGAGAATTCAATGTTCATCAGCCCGGAACGGCTTCAATCCATTGGCGTTAAGTTCGAGCCGGCGCAGCGGCGTCCTTTGGAACGGACAATCCGCACGGTGGGGAGGGTGGAAGTCGATGAGCGCCAGCTTGCCCGCGTCACCGTCAAGCTGGAGGGCTGGATCGACCGGCTGCTGGTCAACTATACGGGAGAGCATGTCAAGCAAGGCCAAGTCTTGTTCACGCTCTACAGTCCGGAGCTGGTGGCCACCCAGGAAGAATATCTGATTGCACTGCGTAGCAGCCGGACACTGGGACAGAGCGAGTTCCCGGAAGTTGCGGCCGGTGCAAAAGCTCTGCTGGCAGCATCACGCCGCCGGCTTTTGCTTTGGGATATTCGAGAAAGCCATATTCACGACCTGGAGCGCACCGGCGAGGTGTTGACCACCTTGCCAATCCATGCCCCGCTCAGCGGCACGGTCATCAACAAGATGGCCGTGGCCGGTTTGCAAACCAAGCCGGGTGACGAGTTATACACCATCGCCAACCTGTCCCATATCTGGATCGTCGGCGACATCTACGAATACGAACTGCCCCTCATCGAGATCGGCCAGACCGCCAGCGTAAGTCTGTCCTATGCGCCGGATATCTCGCTGAAGGCACGCATCGGTTTTATCTATCCTACCGTCGATCCGCAGACCCGCACCGCCAAGGTGCGTTTCGAGCTGGATAACCCGGGGGAGCGACTCAAACCCGGCATGTATACCAACCTGGAACTCAAGATACCGCTCGGCGTGCGACTGGCCGTGTCTAAGGATGCGATCCTGGAATCCGGAGAACGGCAGATCATTTTCATTCATCTCGGGGGCGGCCGGCTTGAATGGCGTAATGCCAAAACAGGCCTGCGTAGCGGGGATTGGGTGGAAGTCCTGGAAGGTGTTCAGGAAGGCGAGCACGTCGTAACCTCAGCGAATTTCCTCATCGACTCCGAAAGCCAATTGAAATCGGCGGTCGGCGGCATGCCGGGCATGAAACATTGAGGTATTCATCATGAGTGATTGTTGCGATAAGGGTTGTTCTTTAGATCGGCTGCGCGAACGACAGCGCGGAACATTACAGATCGTTCTCGGCACCAACGCCGTGATGTTTTTTGTCATCGTTGCCGCTGCATTGTATGGCAAGTCATCCTCACTGTTGTCTGATAGCCTTGATAATCTTGGCGATGCTTTGACCTATGGCCTTAGTCTTTATGCGGTTTCTAGGAACACAGCCGTTAAGGCCAAAGTCGCTCTGTTTAAGGGGGGGCTCATTTTTTTAGCAGCTTGCACCGTGGCTGCTCAAGTAGTGTTCAAACTGCTTGTCCCCACTGTCCCCGTGTTCGAGGTTATGGGCGTGTTCAGCCTCCTAGGCCTTGCCGCCAACATGCTTTGCCTTTTCCTTCTATGGCGCCATCGCCATGAGGACGTGAATATGAGTTCGGTGTGGGAATGTTCGCGAAATGACATTGCGTCGAATTTGTCCGTTTTTGTCGCGGCCGGCGCGGTATGGCTCACTGGCTCAGGTTGGCCCGATATTGTCGTCGCCTCCTGTCTGGTACTGCTCTTAATGCGCTCCGCTATCAGCGTTATGATTGCAGCAAGGGCGGATATGGTTGCAGTACGTTAGCGTACTGCAACCATTCAGAATGGAATAATGAGGTAACCGAGTGGTAGAAAAACTCATCGAATTTTGCGCCAAAAACCGCTTCATCGTCTTTCTATTGGTCTTTGGCCTGGCCGCGGGCGGTTTGTGGGCCATGAAAAACACCCCCATCGATGCGCTGCCGGATTTGTCCGACACCCAGGTGATCGTTTATACCCCGTGGATGGGTCGCTCTCCGGACCTGGTGGAAGATCAGATCACCTATCCCATTATCACCGCCTTGCTATCCGCACCCAATGTGACGGTCGTGCGGGGGTTTTCGGATTTCGGCTATTCCTATGTCTATGTCCTGTTCAAGGACGGTACCGACATCTATTGGGCGCGCTCGCGTGTGCTGGAATATCTCAACCAGTTGGCCGGCAAACTGCCGGAAGGGGTGGCGCCGCAATTGGGGCCGGACGCCACAGCGGTGGGCTGGGTGTTCCAATACGCCCTGGTGGATGAATCCGGGCAGCAGGATTTAGCCTCGTTGCGCTCTTTTCAAGATTGGTATCTGCGCTACTGGCTGCGCGCCGTGGATGGAGTGGCCGAAGTGGCCAGCGTCGGCGGCTTCGTTCGCCAGTATCAAATCAATCTAGACCCCACCAAGGTGCTGGCTTACAAGCTTAACCTGAACGAGATCATCGACAAGGTGCGCATGAGCAACCTCGATGTGGGGGGGCGGGTGGTCGAGTTTTCCGGTGTCGAGTACATGATCCGTGGACGCGGCTACATCAAGTCCACTGCCGATATTGAAAAAGTCGCTGTGGGAGTCAACGTCCAGGGCACGCCAATCCTGCTGCGCGACGTGGCCTCGGTGAGTTTAGGGCCGGACATGCGACGCGGTGTGGCGGAGCTGAATGGCCGGGGTGAGGCGGTGGGCGGCGTGGTGATCATGCGCTACGGCGAGGACGCCATGGAGGTAATCGGCCGAGTCAAGGCCAAACTCAAGGAAATCGAGCCATCCATGCCCAAGGGCGTCAAGATTGTCACTGCCTACGACCGTAGCGACTTGATCCGGGAGTCCGTCGCTACCGCCAATGAAAACCTGATCGAGGAACTGATCGTCGTCAGCGTGCTCATCGTCGGCTTCCTGCTCCACATCCGGTCCGCTTTGATTCCCATCATCACTCTGCCGCTTGCCATCCTGATCGCCTTTATTCCGATGTATTTTCTTAGCGTCGGCTTGAACATCATGTCCATCGGCGGCATCATCGTTGCTGTAGGCGACATGGTGGATGCCTCCATCATCATGGTGGACAACGCCCACAAAAGACTGGAAGAATGGAAGGACAATGGAGGGATTGGCGATCGCAATCAAGTGCTCATCGGTTCCGCCAAGGAAGTAGGACCCACGATTTTTTCCTCTCTTCTGGTTATCGCCATCGCTTTCATGCCGGTGTTCACGCTGGAGGCTCAGGAAGGGCGCATGTTCACGCCGCTGGCGTTGACCAAGAACCTATCTATCGCGATGAGCGCAGTACTGGCCGTGACGCTGATTCCGGCCCTGCTGCCGCTCCTCATCCGTGGGCGCATCATCCCTGAACAGCGCCACCCGGTCACTCGGTTTTTGCAGCGGATGTATGCGCCGCTGCTGACCCTGGCGCTGCGCTTTCGGGTGAGCATGGTGGTACTCGCCCTCTTGCTGATGGCCAGCATGGTTGTGCCATTCCAGCGCATGGGTACGGAATTCATGCCGCCGCTGTACGAAGGCACTATCCTCTACATGCCTACCACCCTACCAGGCATTTCGGTAACGGAGGCGAGCAAACTATTACAGCAAATGGATCAAAAGTTGAAGTCCTTTCCCGAAGTTGATCACGTGTTCGGTAAAGCCGGGCGCGCCGACACATCCACCGATCCGGCACCGTTCAGCATGATGGAAGTCGTAGTGGAGCTCAAACCGAAGGAGCAATGGCGTGAAGGCTTGAGTTATGAGGACCTGATCGCAGAGATGGACCGGGCTTTACAATTTCCCGGCGTGACCAATGCCTGGACCATGCCCATCAAGGCGCGTTTGGATATGCTTACCACAGGCGTGCGCACTCCGGTAGGCATCAAGATTTTCGGGCCGGACTTGAAAAAGATCGAGGACATCGGCAAGGCCATCGAAATGATCGCCAAGGACGTCCCAGGTACCCGTAGCGTTTACGCCGAGAGGGTTTCCGGCGGCTACTACCTGGATTTCATCATCAACCGCGACGAAATCGCCCGCTATGGCTTCACGGTCATGGACGTCAGCAAGATCATCGAATCGGGCATCGGCGGGGAAAGCTTTACCACGACCATCGAGGGGCGCGAACGCTATCCGGTCAATTTACGATACCTGCGCGAACAGCGTGACGACCTGGACAAGCTGGGACGGTTAACGGTGAGCGCACCCAATGGCGCCCTAGTGCCCCTGGCGCAGTTGGCGGAGCTGCGCATGGTCAGCGGTCCCTCGATGATCCGCGACGAGGACGGCATGTTGTCAGGCTATGTCTATGTGGACATGGCCGGACGCGACGTGGGCAGCTACGTGGAGGACTTGAAGCGCGTGGTGCAGGGCAAAATCGAACTGCCCGCCGGCTATACCATCGCCTGGGCCGGCCAATATGAGTTCATGGAACGGGTCAAGGCGCGGCTCAAGATTTTCGTGCCACTGACGCTGGCCATCATTTTTGTATTGTTCTATTTGACCTTCCGTTCAGTGGCCGAGACGCTAATGGTCATGCTCGGTGTGCCGCTTTCGCTGGTGGGCGGACTTTGGTACATGACTTTACTTGGCTACAACATGAGCATTGCCGTGTGGGTGGGCTTGATTGCACTGGCAGGAGTGGCCGCCGAAACCAGTGCCGTGATGCTCGCCTATCTGGACGAAGCCTGCAGGCGGCGCAAAGAATCGGGGCAGCTTCAAACCCTGCCAGACCTGTTGGAAACCGTGCAGCAAGGCGCGGTCGAGCGCATCCGCCCCATGGCCATGGCGGGGCTGGCCAACATCCTGGGACTCATCCCGGTCATGTGGGCGACCGGCACCGGAGCCGACGTGATGAAACGCCTGGCGGCACCGATGATCGGCGGGATCGGTTCGGCCATGCTTCTGACGCTGCTGGTGATCCCGGCGATTTACGTGATTTGGCGCTGGCATAGGGACATCAAGTCTGTCGCAGGCAAATCGGCGGTATGAACGGGTCGGAGTTATGACGGAAAAGGTCGATGTCGACAGGGCGAATTCGGAAGCCGTGCTGGCCACGAGCCGGTTCATCCATCGAAAGATTCTGGTCCGGCTGTTTCTGGGATGGCTGTTCCTCAGCGTGGCGATCGGTGGTGTCTTCTTGTGGCTAGAGCTCGATCGCATCCAGCAGTCCGTCCATGACCTCGCACTCAGGGAATCCGCAGCATTCAGCGGGGCATCCGCCCACAACCTGGAACGGCTCGACTCCGCGGCTTATCAACACCTGACGGACTTGGCGCAGCAACTGGTCAATCAGCATTTCCTGGTCGTTGAGCTGTATGACCGCAACAAGCAACTCAGGCTGGAAGTCATCCGGCCGGGACAGGAGTTTGCCGAGCAAGACATCGACCGCTATCGCCATGGATTTCCACAGACGAATGAGCCTGTTCACGATTTTCATTATGTCCGAGGCGAGTTGCTGCTAGTCATCCTGGTGCCACTACATGACGCCCGGGGATTGCTGACCGGTTATTTCGAAGGTATCTATCAGGTCGATCGCAAGACCCGGGATTCGATCAAGGAAGACCTGGGACGCAGGCTGGTGTTTGTTACCCTCGGCATCACGTTCACGACGCTGCTGATGTATCCGATCGTACTAACCCTCAATCGAGGGCTGATCAAACTGTCCGGCGACCTGCTGAAAGGCAACTTGGAGTTGATGAACGTGCTCGGTTGCGCGATTGCCGAACGCGATGCCGCGACCAACAGTCATAACTACCGGGTCACGTTTTATGCGCTGCGGCTGGGTGAGGCGATCGGTCTCTCCCGAGAGAAAATTCACGATCTGATCGCCGGCGCCTTTTTGCATGATGTCGGCAAGATCGGCATCCGTGATCCCATCTTGCTCAAACCTGGCAAACTGACGCCGGAAGAGTTCGAGGTCATGAAAACCCACGTGTCGCTGGGTGTGGATATTTTGAGTCAATCGAGTTGGTTAGCCGGTGCTAGGGATGTGGTTGAATTTCACCATGAGCGATACGACGGCAGCGGCTACCCGCTAGGAATCCAGGGTGAAGCCATTCCTCTGAATGCGCGCATATTCGCTATCGCTGATGTCTTCGATGCCCTGACGACAAGGCGTCCCTACAAGGCATCGTGGCCGGTGTCCGATGCCATCGCCATGCTGGAACGGGACAGCGGCAGTCACTTCGATCCGCAGCTGGTGAGGATTTTTGCAACGATTGCCCCCGCGCTGTATCAGGAGATGTGTTGCATTGAAGCGCACCAGATGGAAGCAATGCTGCAGCACCGCATCGCTTACTATTTCCTGGCCAGTGCCACTGGCGCCGAGGAAGAGACACGCCGCCCTTCGTTTAATATTTTGGAGAACCTGAAAATGGCCATAAAAATTAAATCGACTACCCAAGCGCCCGTATACACCTGCCCGATGCATCCGGAAGTGCGTCAGTCGCAGCCAGGCAGTTGTCCCCAATGCGGCATGGCTTTGCAACCCATGGCCATGCCAAGCCCTGAATCACGAACCCAATATGTCTGCCCCATGCACCCTGAGATTGTGCGCAATGAACCGGGGAACTGCCCGATTTGCGGCATGTCCCTGGAGCCGCGAATAGCCGAAGTGGAAGCCGAAGACCACGAGCTCAAGGATATGTCGCGACGCTTTTGGGTCAGCGCTGCCTTAACCCTGCCGTTGTTCATGCTGGCCATGGGCCATGACCTGTATCCGGCCGCCATACCCGATTTTCTGGATGCGCGCAGGCTGCAATGGCTGCAATTAGCGCTGGCCACGCCTGTGGTGCTGTGGGGCGGCTGGCCGTTTTTCGTGCGCGGCTGGGCTTCTTTGATCAATCGCAGCCTCAATATGTTCACACTGATCGCTTTGGGCGTTGGCGTGGCTTGGGGCTATAGTCTAATAGCCACGGTCTGGCCCGATCTGTTTCCAGCCAGCCTACGCAGCATGGGGGGCTGGGTACCGGTTTATTTTGAAGCGGCTGCTGTCATTACTACCTTGGTGCTGTTAGGACAAGTTCTGGAACTGCGTGCCCGTAGTCGCACAGGGGCCGCTATCAAAATGCTGCTGGGGCTTGCGCCGAAGACAGCCCGTCTTGTGGAGGAAGACGGCAGTGAGCGCGATGTGCCTCTGGAGCAGGTACAGCCGGGTGATGTGTTGCGGGTGCGCCCGGGCGAAAAAGTACCTGTGGACGGGACTGTTATTGAAGGCGCCAGTGCCGTTGATGAATCCATGGTGACGGGCGAATCCATCCCCGTAGAAAAAATGGCGGGTAGCCGGCTCATCGGCGCCACGGTGAACGGGACCGGCACCCTGCTGCTGCGTGCCGAGCGGGTAGGATCTGATACCCTGCTGGCGCAAATTATCCATATGGTCGGCGAGGCGCAACGCAGTCGCGCACCGATTCAGAAACTGGCCGATACGGTTTCTGGCTATTTCGTGCCGGCGGTGATAGCTATCGCGATCGCCACGTTCATCATCTGGTCCGTCTGGGGGCCTGAGCCACGCTTGTCACACAGCCTTGTCAACGCCGTGGCCGTGCTCATTATCGCCTGTCCCTGTGCATTGGGGCTGGCCACGCCCATGTCCATCATGGTGGGCACCGGACAAGGCGCTTTGGCGGGTGTGTTGATCAAAAATGCCGAGGCGCTGGAGGTCCTGGAAAAAATCGATACCTTGGTGGTGGACAAGACCGGCACGTTGACCGAAGGCAAGCCGCAGCTAGTCTCCGTGGTGCCGGCGAAAGAGATGGATGAGCAAACGTTATTGCGCCTCGCCTCAAGCTTGGAACGCGGCAGTGAGCATCCCTTGGCGGCGGCGATCGTCAACGGTGCGCAGCAGCGCGGCATCCAAGCGGTAACCGTGGAGGAATTTCAGTCTCTGACGGGACGGGGGGTAACCGGCAACGTGGAGGGGCATTCGGTCGCGCTAGGCACTGCGATGCTCATGGACGACTTGGGCATTCCAATTGGCAGTCTGGCTGATACAGCGGAAACGCTGCGTCAGGAAGGGCAGACCGTGATGCTGGTGGCAGTAGATGGCCGGGAAGCGGGCCTTCTGGGGGTGGCCGACCCGATCAAGGATTCCGCGTCAGAGGCCATCGCCGCTTTGCACAAGGAAGGGGTGCATATCGTCATGCTGACCGGGGATAACCGGATTACCGCGCAGGCGGTAGCGCATCGGTTAGGTATCGACCGGATCGAGGCAGAAGTGCTGCCCGACCAGAAAGCGGCGATGGTCAAGCGACTGCAAGCTGAAGGCCGTAGGGTCGCCATGGCCGGTGACGGTATCAACGATGCGCCGGCCTTGGCGCAGGCGCATGTTGGTATTGCTATGGGCACCGGCACGGATGTGGCTATGGAAAGCGCGGGCGTAACGCTGGTGAAAGGTGATCTACGCGGCATTGTGCGGGCGATCCGGCTCAGTCGGGCCACCATGCGCAATATCCGCCAGAATCTCTTCTTTGCTTTTATTTATAACAGCTTGGGCGTGCCCATCGCTGCTGGCGTGCTGTACCCGGCATTTGGCCTGCTGCTGTCGCCCATCATTGCGGCGGCAGCGATGAGCTTTAGCTCGGTATCGGTGATTGCCAATGCGTTACGGCTTAAATGGACCCGTCTATGAGCCACCTAATATGGAACTAATCCTATGAGTAGAGGAGACGTGCATCTCCACACTAAATGACTTAAGGGCTGTAGAGGTTGAATTATTAATATTTTTACCCTTGCTCTAATTAGGTGCATGGAATTTTACCAATGCACCACTACTGTGCAGCTTGCCTCAATTGCAAGCTAAAGAACAGCTAATCGACCGAATTCAATAATGGCTCAGTTTGTGCTTAAAGTAAAAGTTCATAGTGGCACTGATGAGCTTGGTCTCGTGCCTCTACGAATTATAAAAAACGTGATGAATCAATTGTTTCTTTCACAGCTGATAAATTAGGAGAACATCTATGAAAACGAAGTTACTCATTGCCTTACTTTTAGCCATAGGCTTAGCCACTGCATGCACCGAAAGGGTCTCTCATCCAATGGACATGAGCCAAGCTCTGGAAAATGCAGCATCCAATGCCGATCATGAAGCGCTGGCAAAGCACTATGAAGACGCGGCGAGAGAAATACAGCTTAAAGCCGATGAGCATAAAAAGCTTCTTAGCCACTATGAGGCAAAAGGCTATGTCTATGGTAAACAGGCACTAGATCTTCAAACGCATTGCCGAGGATTGATTAATGCCTATGAAAAAGCGGCCGAAGAAAACTTGGAAATGGCCAAGCTGCACCGTCAAATGTAGCATCTCACATAAGCTAACGATGGGGGTTCTGTCAGCTGCATTCGATAAGGCAATGGCTTTATCTACTTCAAGTAATACACGTTGTGAGTTAGAATCGATCTCAAGAATTCCTACTGGACAGAATCCCTTGTGCTAACTACGTTGCGTTCTCCAAGACATCGCCTTTGCCTGCACATCCTGCTGTGCGTGCTGTTGGTGAGCTGGCTTGCCATGCTGGTTTCGGCCACCTGTGCCATGCCAAGCCCATGGATTCTCTCGTCTGCCGGCGCCATGCCGGCAGGCTGTTCGGAATCGGAGCACGTTGCTTCGCAACCTATTGGGCATATTGCTATGCCTGATCAAGACTGTTCGTTCCAGCCCTGCCTGGACTCGCCGCCCAACCCGGCTTTTGAGTTCAAGATGGATAACCCCCAGATGCCGATCCTCGCGCTATGCCTGATCGGTTTGATCGGATTTTTACTGCCCTACGCTCCCCGACAACCGCGCATTGCCCGCGCAACGGCGCCTCCAATCGGCAGACGGATTCTGCTGATTTATCGTTTCTGTACGCTGCTGAATTAGCCTTTCTCTCGAAGCCGAGCTGCGCTCTTTAACGCGCGAAGGGGTTACCGCGTCTGGCGGAACCTGTTTTTTTTCGATTGAGAAAGGAAAAATTTATGTCTCCCTTATTATCCCGTTGGCGGCCCTGCCGTGTGTCTTGGATGCCGGCAGCCTGCTGGCTGACCCTGTTTTCAAGCACGCTCTTAGCCGATGAGCCCATTCTGACACTCGAACAGGCGATCAGTATGGCTTTGGCCGACAATCCCAGCCTGGCCCAGATCAAGGCCCGCAGCGAGGCGATGGCGGCGATTCCGTCGCAAGAAGGCAGTTTGCCTGACCCTACCCTGAATTTCGGGGCGCTCTATCTGCCTACGGCCAACGGCCTCAACCTGCAAAAAGAGGATATGACCATGCTGGAAGTGGGCATCAGTCAGCCCATACCGTTTCCCGGCAAATTGGCCTTGCGGGAAAAAGCCGCGACTTTCGAGGCCGAAGCCGCCGCCCATACCGTGGAGGAAGCGCGTCTGCAACTGGCCCGCGAGGTCAACATTCACTGGTGGCAACTGATGTTCGTGCACCGTTCATTGCTGATCATCAGCGATACCGAGCAACAGCTTAAGCAACTGGCCAGGATTGCCGACACTCAGTACCGGGTCGGCAAAGGACTCCGGCAGGATGTGCTGTCAGCGCTGCTGGCGCAGACCCGACTCACCAAGGAAAAGGCACAACACCTCGCCATGCACAGGGCTGAACTCGCACGCTTGAACGCCTTACTCAACCGTCCAGCGGACAAAGCTGTTCACTTGCCTGACGCCGTGGATGTGCATTTGCCGGCTATTGGCTCTGCTCCGGATCTGCAAGCCCAGAGCGAAAAGTCCCGCCCCCGCCTGGCCGAACGGAAGAACGCCATCGATGCGGCCCAAAGCCGGCTGGAACTGGCAGAAAAGGATTATTACCCGGATTTCACGGTAGGCACGGCCTATGCCTTTCGTCAGAATACGCCGGATGGCCAGAGCCGCAGTGACTTTGCCAGCGTGCAATTAAGCATGACGTTGCCCATTTACACCGGCCGCAAGCAGGCGAAAGCCGTCAATCAGCGTCAAAGCGAATTGCTCAAGGAGCGATATGCACTGGATGAAGCGCACCGGGAAATCCAAACCGAAATCAACGCTGCCTTGGCTCTCTACCAAGGCAGCGTTGAACAGTTTGAGCTGTTAAAAAACGACATGCTGCCGCTCGCGCAACAGAACGTCGCCGCCTCGCTGAGCGCCTACCAGGTCGGCAAGGCGGATTTTCAGAGCGTGATCCAGGCCCAAAATGCCTGGTTCGATTACCAGACTCAGTATTGGCAGGCATTGGCCGAGGCGCACCAGGCCCTGGCGCAGTTAGCGGCGGCGGTCGGGAAGGAGCCCTTATGAATAAAAGCCTTCTATGGACGGCGCTCGCGGCCGCCGGCTTAGGCGTAATGGGTGGTTATTGGCTGGCTTCCTCCCGGGAGGGAGGGAGTGCGACAACGGCACCGAGTGCCGAGCACATAAGTACCGCAACTCCGGCCCAAACCGAAAAGAAACCAGCCTTCTACCGCCATCCGATGAATCCGGCCATCACCTCACCGGTGCCAGCCAAGGATGACATGGGCATGGATTATGTTCCCGTCTATGAGGAAGCGCCTAAGGCCGAAAAAACTCAACCGCCTGCAGGCGGCGCTGAGCAGCCGAAAGGCAAAATTCTCTACTACCGTCATCCGATGGGGCTGCCGGATACCTCGCCGGTCCCAAAGAAAGACTCGATGGGCATGGATTACATCCCCGTCTACGCAGAAGAAGACCATCGAAACGAAGCTCAAGTGCTGAGCATCAGTACCGAAAAGATCCAGCGACTCGGCGTCAAAACAGCACCGGTCGAATACACTGAAATCGCGTACCCGGTTCGCAGCGTCGGCAGTGTCGAAGCCGATGAGCGGCGGCGCTATGACGTGACCCTCCGTTTTGATGGCTTTATCGAAAAGCTCTACGTGAACGCCACGGGGCAATCGGTGACGCGTGGTCAGCCCCTGTTCTCACTGTACAGCCCGGACCTGATTTCTGCCCAGCACGAATATCTGGAGGCCAAGAGCGGTCAAGCGGCGCTCGGCAATGGCGAGCCCTGGCTGCAATCCGGCATGAAAAGCCTGACCGACAGCAGCTTGGAGCGCCTGCGCAATTGGGGGATCTCCGCTTCTGAACTGGATCGTCTGCAACAACAGGGCACGGTTACTCATGCCGTGATCGTTCGTTCGCCGGCCTCCGGCGTTGTCCTGGAAAAATCGGCCGTGGCCGGCGCCCGGGTGATGACAGGCGAAACACTGTTCAAGATTGCCGACCTGTCTCAAGTCTGGATTATGGCTGAAGTCTATGAACAAGACATCGGCTTGATCAAGCTCGGACAGTCCGCTCGAGTGACGTTTGATGCCTATCCCGGCCGCACGTTTAAAGGCAAGGTGGGCTTCATCTATCCTACGCTGAACCCTGCAACTCGCACTGCCAAGATCCGTATTGAACTGGCCAATCCCGACCACCTGTTCAAGCCGATGATGTATGCCCAGCTGGAAATCGCCACGCAGACGCACCGAGCGCTGGCGGTGCCAAGATCGGCGATATTGGAAAGCGGGCGACGCGCACTGGTGCTGGTCGATCGAGGCGAAGGTCGCTTCGAACCGCGTCCGGTCCAGATAGGGCTGCGTGGCGAAGACCAGATCGAGATAGTGGAAGGTCTGAGCGAGCAGGAACGCGTGGTCGTTAGCGCCAACTTCCTGATTGATTCCGAGAGCAATTTGAAGGCGGCTTTAAGCGCCTTTAAACCCGCCGGCCCAGAAACCCAAGGTCCCGCTCCGGCTGAACCGCCACCTGCTGGTGAACATAGCCATCACGGAGGGAGGTGAGATGCTGGGCCGGATCATTGAATGGTCGGCACGCAACGCGTTTGTCGTGCTGCTGACCACCGTCTTTATCGTCATCCTGGGTATTTATGCCATTTGGAAAACCCCGCTCGATGCCTTGCCCGATCTGTCGGATGTACAGGTGATCGTTTACACCGAGTATCCTGGCCAGGCACCCCAAGTCGTCGAGGATCAGGTAACCTATCCCCTGAGCACGGCCATGTTAAGCGTGCCGCGCTCCAAAGTGGTACGCGGCTTTTCATTTTTCGGCGCCTCGTTTGTGTACGTGATTTTCGAGGATGGCACCGATGTTTACTGGGCTCGCACACGGGTGCTAGAATACCTGAATTTTGCGGCCAGCCGATTGCCGAAAGGCATCACGCCAAACCTCGGCCCCGATGCCACGGGTGTCGGTTGGGTCTTTCAATATGCGCTGCTCGGTGTCCAGCATTCGCTCGCAGAGCTCAGAACCTTGCAGGATTGGTTTCTCCGCTACCAACTCACCAAAGCACAGGGGGTGGCGGAAGTCGCCAGCGTCGGCGGCTTTGTCCAGCAATATCAGGTGATCGTCGATCCGCGCAAGCTTCAGGCCTATGGTGTCCCGTTATCGACGGTCAGCCAGGTCATCGCAGAAAGCAACCGCGATGTCGGCGGGCGTGTGGTCGAGATGACGGAAACCGAATATATGGTGCGCGGCAAAGGCTATTTGCGCGGCATCCGCGACATCGAGGATTTGGCCGTGAAAACCGAGGGTGGCACGCCGGTCCTGATTCGCGATGTGGCACGCGTGCAATTGGGACCGGACGAACGGCGGGGCATCACCGAACTGAACGGCGAAGGCGAAGCGGTCTCCGGCATTGCGATTGCCCGTTATGGGCAGAATGCGCTGGACGTGATCGATAACGTAAAAGCCAAACTCCAGCAAATAGCGTCCGGTTTACCACCAGGTGTGTCCATAACGCCTGTCTATGACCGCTCTGTGTTAATTCTCAAGGCCATCACCAACTTGCGCGACAAATTGATCGAGGAGAGCCTGATCGTCGCTCTCGTCTGTATTCTGTTCCTCTATCATGTGCGCAGCGCTCTGGTCGCCATCGTGATGCTGCCGATCGGCGTGCTGATCGCGTTTATCGTCATGCATGGGCTAGGCATTAATTCCAATATCATGAGCCTTGGCGGTATCGCCATTGCCATTGGCGTCATGGTGGATGCGGCCATCGTGATGATAGAAAACGCCCATAAACATCTCGAACGCGCAGAACCGGGTGCCAATCGTCTGGACCTGATGATCCAGGCCGCTAAAGAAGTCGGCCCGGCCTTGTTCCTGAGCCTTCTGGTCATCACCGTCTCCTTCCTGCCCGTTTTTGTCCTTGAAGAGCAGGAAGGGCGGCTATTCAAGCCTCTGGCCTACACCAAGACCTTCGCGATGGCGGGAGCGGCCTTTTTATCCGTGACCTTGGTGCCGGTATTGATGTGGCTATTCATACGCGGGCGCATTGTCCCGGAACACCGCAATCCGCTGAATCGCGCACTGATCTGGCTGTACCGTCCGGTTATTGAAGGCGTATTGCGCTGGAAAAAGCTGACGATCGCCGGCGCCGTCGTCGCCCTGGCCATCACGACTTACCCAGCATTGAAATTGGGCAGCGAATTCATGCCGACCTTGAACGAAGGCACCTTGCTCTTCATGCCGATGAGTCTGCCCGGCATTTCCGTCACCAAGGCGGCGGAAATCATGCAAACCCATAACCGTATTCTGAAAAGCTTCCCTGAGGTTGAATCCGTATTTGGCAAAGCGGGGCGAGCCTCAACCGCTACCGACCCGGCGCCGTTGGAAATGTTCGAGACGGTAGTCAATCTCAAGCCGGAAGCGCAATGGCGAACCGGTATGACTATCGACAAGCTCATCGCTGAAATGGATAGCGCCACGCAGATGCCCGGCGTGACCATTGCCTGGACCATGCCGATCAAGAACCGCATCGACATGCTTTCGACCGGCATCCGCACGCCGATCGGCATTAAAGTGTTCGGCAATGACCTTGGGCAAATGGAACAACTCGCTACCCAGATCGAAGCGGTCGTCAAAACCGTGCCAGGCACAACCAGTGCCTATGCGGAGCGAATCACCGGCGGCTATTACCTGATCATTGAGCCGAACCGGAAACAACTGGCCCGCTACGGGCTCAGTGTCGGGAACTTTCAGGATGTGATTGCCACGGCTTTAGGCGGTGAAACGGTCACCACTACCGTGGAAAATCGGGAACGCTTCAATGTGAGTGTGCGCTATCCGCGTGAGCTGCGCGATTCACCCGATAGGATCGCTACGCAGGTCTTAGTGCCCACGCCCGGCGGTGCGATGATTCCGCTGGGGCAACTGGCTCAGGTCAATCTCGATAAGGGTGTGCCGTCAATCCGTACCGAAAATGCCTTGCTCTCCGCCTATATCTTCGTCGATATCCGCGGCCGCGACATCGGCAGTTATGTGGCCGATGCGCAACGCGCGGTACGGAATCAGGTGAAGTTTCCGCCCGGTTATTATGTCACTTGGAGCGGCCAGTTCGAATACATGGAGCGCGCGAAAGCCAAGCTGGCCATTGCTGTGCCGATGACTTTGTTTATCATCTTTCTGTTGCTGTACCTGAATTTCAAGCGTCTTACCGAAACGCTCATTGTCATGCTGTCATTGCCCTTTGCGCTCGTGGGCGGCGTGTGGCTCATGTACTGGTTGAACTATAACCTGAGTGTGGCGGTCATCGTCGGCTTTATCGCTTTGGCCGGCGTAGCTGCAGAGACCGGCGTAGTCATGCTGATTTATCTGGATCATGCTTGGGAAAAGATCAAGGCCAGCAGAGCGGCGGCAGGTCAATCTCCGGATAGAGCGGATCTGTACGATGCGATCCGGGAAGGGGCGGTAGAGCGCGTCCGGCCCAAGATGATGACGGTAGTCGCCATTATGGCAGGGCTACTGCCCATCATGTGGGGAA
This sequence comes from Methylobacter luteus IMV-B-3098, assembly GCF_000427625.1. GTDB lineage: Bacteria > Pseudomonadota > Gammaproteobacteria > Methylococcales > Methylomonadaceae > Methylobacter > Methylobacter luteus. Next base: position 86,380 of record NZ_ATYJ01000014.1, on the reverse strand, counting down.
CGGGGACTGGCTCGGAAGTGATGCGCCGCATCGCTGCCCCGATGGTAGGTGGCATGGTGTCGTCTACATTGTTGACCCTGGTGGTCATTCCGGCGGTTTATGCGCTGGTTAAAGGTTATTCAATGCATCGAAAAAAATAAATCGGCTTCTTTCCCTCTATCCATTATGTGAGGAACTCTAGGAATGAGAGTCTCTATCATTAGACACGGTTGAGCGAAAGCCTGTTTACCGCTTCGCGTCAATGATGGATTACTGAAGCCCGAATTTCATTTGCAATTAGAATGAGCCCATGAAAATGGAATGCGAGCCCATGCGGGTAAATGCAAGCTCAGTGGCATTTATTTTGGGGTCTTGCTCACTTTTGGTGATGATTTCTCAACCGGCTATCCCCATATCAAGGAGATGCATTTCCTTGTTCAACAACTCCTCGCGTTACCCGATCTTCGCTTTGATGCCTGGCGGGTTGAAACTACGCAAACTCAGTTTGTACTGCAGTTAACCTCCCTACAGCCAACCCCTTCTTGCCCGGGCTGCCATCAGCCGGCGGCACGCCTCCACAGCCGCTATCAGCGCACACTGACGGATCTGCCGTGGAGTGGTTATGGCCTTCAGATTCAGCTCAGCGTGCGTAAGCTCTTCTGTGACAACGCTGCTTGCTCACGACGAATTTTCACCGAACGTCTGCCCGACCTGGCCGAACCGTGGGCACGACGCACGAATCGCTTGGCCGAACGTCTGACCTCTATCGGCCTGGCTTTGGGCGGGGCACCCGGGGCTCGGCTGAGCGACCGCCTCGGCATCAGGGTGTCTCGTCATACCCTGTTACGGCTGATACGCCGTCAACCTTTGCCGGACGGACCAGCGCCAGCTATTCTGGGGGTTGACGACTGGGCCCATCGCAAACGCCAAAGCTACGGCACGATCCTCGTCGATCTGGAGCAAAGCCGGCCGGTCGCACTGCTCGCCGACCGCCAAGCCGATACCCTGGCCGGCTGGCTGTGCGCACATCCCGGCGTCAAGATGGTGGCCCGGGATCGGTCCATCGCCTATGCGGAGGGGATTCGCGCGGGTGCGCCGCAGGCGATCCAGATGACCGATCGCTTTCATTTGCTGCAGAACCTAAGCGAAGCACTCGATCAGGTCTTCAGCGCCCATGGTTCCGCACTCACTGAGGTCAAGAAGCAGCTTAAGTCGGAACCGAGTATCCCTGCCGGCACCGTCACGGTGCCACCAACCCGACCGCCGCCTCTGGCGAGGCAACGGGCCGAACAGCGCCGGGCGCGGCGCCTCGCCCATTACACCCGAGTCTGGGAACTGCACCGCCACGGCTGGTCTGATCGCGTCATTGCCCGACAGTTGGGCATCGGCCGCATGACCGTGACCCGCTACCTTCAGGCCCCGGTCTTTCCGGAACGCAAGGAGCGCAGCGATCGGGGCAGAAGCCTCTTGGATCCCTACAAAGCCTACCTGGTCGAGCGTTGGAATGCGGGGCAGCGTGAAACCTTGGCGCTGTTCCGCGCGCTTCAAAGCCAAGGCTATGGCGGTAGCTATGCTACAGTAGCGCGCTACACCCGCCGGTTGCGAGAGGCCCAGGGACTCAAGCCTCGACAGCGGCCTCCGGGGCAACTGCCCAAAGTTAATCAAACTCGGCTGCGGGCGCTCACTACCCGACGTGTCACGCGGCTGGTATTGCAACGACCCGAACAACGCATCGAGGAGGACGAACGCTTGATCCTGCAGCTTAAAGCGCAACATGCGGAATTAGCAGCCGCCATTGAACTCGCCCGCGAGTTTGCCGCGATGGTCCGTCAACGGCAGCCCGACCGCTTTGATCACTGGCTGGTGCGCGCTGCCCAGAGTATCTGCCCCGCCTTGCAGCGCTTTGCCAAAGGGCTGCGCGACGACTATGACGCCGTGAAAACCAGCCTGATCTTGCCCTGGAGCAACGGTCCGGTCGAAGGCCACATCAACCGGCTCAAAACGCTGAAGCGGTCGATGTACGGGCGTGCGGGTCTGGATCTATTAACCCGGCGGTTTTTATTAGCCGCCTGATGCCTTTGCGGCCGGTTGTTGCTACGCCCGCACCTGACACGCCAGGCCTGTCCTAAGGATCTCAGTCTTCCAGTCGTTCGTTCAAAATCCAGTACCGCAGTCAATCGCTACGACACGCTGACTGCTGAGCCAGAATAACTTTTGAGTTTTGCATCACCAAAAGTGAGCAAGACCCTTATTTTGAGCCGAGCCGGATTTTCAGTGGCAATTAATTCGAGCCCAAAAGCGAGATAAATGCGAGCTCGGCCATTTTCGAATGCAAGCCACTACATTTACCTTTAAGTTAGAACACAAGAGGCTCCCGTGGCTAATCGTCGATTTCAAAACCTAGATAGGAAAACTCAGGCCAACCTGATTAATTGTTTTCCTGACTTAGCCGCTATCGCTTCTAATGAAAGTACGGGCAACTACCAACAAGTAGCTATAACTGTTTACGATCATTGGCTATCTGAAGAAGAGGCGTATAAAGAGTTAAACGATGTTCCAATCGAAAAACAGAAAATAAACGATGCCAAGTTGCACTCCTTTGTTTGCAGCCTTACATCAAGTTTTGAGTCATACCTTGTTAAACGGGTTGGCAGGTATAAACAGCATATAACCTTCAGGGCGTTCACATCTACGTCTGCAAAAAATATGACACTAAGCCCTTTACCTTATTTAGCAAGCTGTGCTCACCGCTTCATGTTCGTTATTCCGTCTTTGAAAGTCATATATGTAGAAGGCTTGGACTTTACACATCATGTGTACTTAAAAAATCAAGCTTCAATTGGCGCTCTGAAGGCCGAAGCGGAAAAGGCTGGTGTATATGTACTCTAGCCTTACGCTCAAGCAGAATGCGCCTACAGCGCGCCCCTTAGCCCCACATTAGGTGTTTTAATGAGCCAATCCGAGTCTGACAAGATTCTAAATAAATTATTAAAAGAAGAATCAAATCGCTTTGGTTGGAAATGCAGTCGCGGCTTTGTTTTCAAAAAAGAGAAGGATGCATTTTTCACGATTTTGATTACGGGTCAGCCGAAGATAAAAAGGCTATCTTGGTCTATGCGCTTCAAGCATTATGACTTTGACTATGTTTTTTGGGATGTTGTTAAGCTTCCCGAGAACAAAAAACAACCGCTTAGTTTTAGGGCTTGCGGTGCCTGGGTAGCGCCGAGTATGGAAGTCCAAAGTGGAAACACTACGCTCGATAAGTGGGAAGAAGAATTCATATCAACAGGAATTTGCAGCGTATTTGAATTGCTTGACCCGATAAGTCTTGACGTGGCGTCTAGTATTACCTCCTATCAAAGCAATCTTGGAGTTCTAGAAAATTACTATTCGCAGCTAATGAAAAAATACCCAAATGCAGTTCGAACCATATGGGTCGAGAAACTTCTAACCTGTCTGCTTGAATCCAAACCAAATGAAGCCAAGGAAATTGCTAGTGCCAGAATAGCAGCAGGTGATTCAGGTGGTTTCAACTACGAAGGCAGCTCCTTCTATCAATTGGCAAATGAATACGTTGATACATCCCAAAATACTTAACAAGTCAGTCACGGACGCCAAAAAGCTACGCTTTATGGTTCCCGCCGCTGCGCTCCGGTGCCGGTTACTTTTAACGTTGAACGACAGCTTTCTGTATTGCAGCCGCCATTTGGCTGAAATTCTTGAATGTCTCTAATTGGCACATCAGAGACAGCTGATACTTATGATATTTGCCTAACCGTTCTGCACTTCGGGAAGCCGGTACATCCCCAAAACTGCTTGCCCTGGTTGTCGCCATTCCGGGCCGTCCTCAATATCATGGGCCTGCCGCACTTGGGACAGGCATTTTCATCAACTTGACGCTGTTTTTCCTCGACGATCGTTTTAACGTGTTTCACATGATCCATGTGCGTTTTGAGCGATGGCTTCAGCTGGCCGGATGCAATCTTATTGCAAATGGCCAGAACCTCACTGTCACTGAGGAGCGGTTGAATTTTGCTTTTGATGAACCGGATGTAGCCGCCCAGATAAACCACATTGTCCGGCATGGGCGTTTTGAAATCGCTGTCGCCGACAAAAACAACCAGGGAAAACAGCTTATCCGTATCAAGATCCAGCGCCGACTGCAGCGTCTGGGTATGTTTGTAGTTCTGGTGCAGCGGATTCTGGAATTTTGTTGTATGCCGGTAAATCTTCTGGGTCCAAGTCTTTTGCTTGGGATCGCCGAAGATCCAGCCTTTCATGTTCTTGGTTTCGACGACGAACACGCCATAGCGGGAAACGACAACATGATCAATCTGCGTGGTGCCGTCCTCGGTCGGAAGGGTCACGTTCTTGAATAGTGTATAGATCTTCTTATCGAGAAATAGCTTGGCCGCTAAATTAACCATAAACTCGCCCAAGATGCCTTTCATGAAGGGAGATTTCAGGAAGGTGAGTAAGATAATCAGCGGGATCAGCCACCAATAGTCACTGATTAAAGGACCAAAAGCGTGTGTCAGGATTTGGGTTGCATCCATAGCAGGTATTCCTTATCGGCTTGAGCTTGATTCATGCTTTGCTTGCTTTTTCGGTTTTTGGTTAGCGATCGCTATAAGTAGTCTTGCACACATGATGCTCGTCGCAGGCAACCGTTTTTTTCACTACGATCGATTTTGCGAAAGGGCGATCTGGCGCCATGGCTCCTACGGGCCTGCCGTTATTGAACGGCTGAAATGCGGGGGAGGGCATAGCAGGGGACGATCCATCTTCTGTTGCCGCAATCGCTTCGGGCATGTTGTTGGCTACCAGTGTCAGCGTATTGCCGCTTTGCGTCATGCGGAAATACTTTAACGTGTTCATGCCAATCAGCGCTTCATCCAGATGCTCGTTGAGGTGAGCCTCAAGGTTTCTTATTTCGGCATTGCCGATTTTCAGGCTGTTGATTCGGGTTGCACGCTCAGCGACTTTCCCTCCGGCCGTGCTCGCCTGGATGAACCGCCCCAAAGGCAGGCTCGCCGCTCTTGCCATTTTTGCCGGAATGACGGTAGTAGTCGCTCCGGTATCGATCAGGAAGGGCATAGGGATGTTGTTCACCAGGACGGTGCCTCTGAAATGCCCCTGCCGATCGGTCTTCAAGCTGATGGCGCCGGGTGTCAAATCAAGCGGTTTGGGGTTGGCGGGCAGCACGGATTCCGGCCCAAGTAATTTTCCGCCTTTTATCTTGCCAAGAAGATGGTCGGCCCCGTACCAAAGCGCGGCTATCGTCAGGACTGGATACAGGAGATAGTGAAGGCCTGCGTTATTTCTTTTGGTGGCTCTGGGTCTGGATGCGTGAAGATTGTGGTCCTCCTGCGGCGCTCTTTTATAACTTTCCCGGTAATAATCACGATCCTGTAGCCCCATAGTGTCCTCGGCACGCCTATATTCAATTCAAAAATCCTTAATATAAATAAAACGGCCATAAAGCCGAGTTCTTATCTTCATTTTGATGGCTGCAATGTCCGCCATAATACTTGAATTATCGTGCCGGCCGCATCATCCGGATGCGCAACGCCACATGATTCCAGCAACTTGCTGTCAGGCTCATGCAGCCCGAAGGCATTGCGGATCGCCGAACCAAGGCCGAAATGCAAACCGATCAGCTCATTTTCCTGCATGATCGCAATGGCGGCTTTGTGCTCATCCTCCAGAATCACCATTAGCCGATCGACCGCTTCATCGACGGTTTCCAGAGGCCGAATAAAGCCTGGCCAGTTTTTAGTCAATTTAACTCAACCCCATAATTTATAAAAAGTTAGCGCGCAATATGACGAATTGATGACAAGGTTATCCACAGATTTTGTGGATAACCAATCAATGCATCATCCTGCCCATTCCGCCGATGATTCCCATAAATATCGATGCAATGATTGCCAGAACAAAAAACGCCGGTATCGAGGCGATGACCCATTTGACCATGAAAACCACCATAGACATGAATGGCATTCGGATGTCGGTTACAATCACGCGCTGTTCTTCACTCATTATTCCCTCTGTTTCCTCTTAATAACACCAAGCCATGCCGGATCTTTTTGCCTGGCTGTTCCAATTGCGCCAGGGCCAGGCCGATCACATCGGTATAGCCAGCCTGCATATTGCCCCGATCGCCATAACCGAACGATTGCATCAGTCGCATCAAGCGTTCGTTGTCATCCTTGCCGAGCCAGCAGGTCAGGTGCCGATCGCCGGACTGGATTCTGGATTCGCGATACCGTTTTTGTTTTTCGCTATTCGTCGCCGCCATAGTCACTCCGTTACCTATAACTGCCTTTAGTCACACAATTCCAATATTAATGGATGAGGGATACTTTGTCATATATGGCAGTGTTTGAGCTAACTTTTTACCAAAACAAAAGTTTTAGTAAATTTAGTATGATTTCATAGCCTGCCAGCGGGTTTTTGTGGTCCTTAATAGGCGGTTTTTTGCGCGATATTCTGTAATTTGCCTTTTTGCATTCTCAGTCTCATGCACTAAAATAGTAATTTTAGTAAATTAGGCTTTCGGCCTGAAATCCCGAAAACCGCCGAAATTTTCCAACAGGTTTCCAAACGCGGCATGGAGCAGAGATGACAAAACCGACTGAAACTTCATTCGAGCAAACCCGAAAGGATTTCCTGGCCTTTTTGAAATACACCAAGGGCCACGCCGATACGACCTGCTACAACTACCACTCAGATTTAGGTATTTGGTACCGGTGGCTGTCCGATGCTGGATTGGACTGGCAGAAGTGTTCGCCCACCGACGTCGAGCATTTCGTTTCGCATTTGTCCCGGGAAGGCATCGGGGCGCACGCGATCGCCCGCAAGATTTCTTGCCTGGCCACCTTCTACAAATGGGCCAGGCGCAACAACAAGGTTACCGAGGATCCCATCTACCAGATCGAGAAGCCCAAGCGGCCCCGGCGCATCCCGGTCTGGCTGGAAACCGAGGAGCAGGCGGCGCTGATGAAAGCCACGCGCAACTACGACGACATCCCCGACAACGCCTTCGGCCGCAGCCGCGAATTTTCGATGGCCGTGCGCCGGCGCTACGAATTGCTATTCGAGCTGATCCAGAAATCTGGCCTGCGCATCAGCGAAGCTCTGGGCCTGAAAGCGCGGGACGTGCGCGTGGTCGATGGCGTAGCCAGGCACGTGCGCGTGATCGGCAAGGGCAACAAGGAGCGCCAGGTACCGTTGCCGGAGGCGTTCGGCCGCGTGCTGGCCTTGTCGCTGGCCGGCCGGGCGCCCGACGATTACGTGTTCGCGAAGAAGCCCGGCGGCAAGCCGCCCGGCGCCCATGCCGCGCGGGCCTATCTGAAGAAGCTGATCGACAAGGCCGGCATCGAGAAGAAGGTCACGCCGCATAAGCTCCGCCACACTTACGCCACACGATTGTTGGAAAAGGACGTGCAGCTGGTGGACATCCAGGCGCTGCTCGGCCATGAGAGCATTGCCACGACGCAGATCTATACGCATGCAGGGCAGGAGCGGCTGAGCAAGCTGGTGGCGGATATTTAAGTGCCATGAACCGCATTTACCTGGAACGGCATGATCCAGAGCAGAACCTGCACCGGTTTTATCAGATATACGTTGTACCAGGCATATTCGGCGATTGGTCGCTGGTCAAGGAATGGGGCAGGGTAGGATCTCCCGGAACCGTGCGCAAGGAGTGGTTTGCTACCGAGGACGAGGCGATCAGTGCTGCCCAACAATTATCCCAAAGCAAGCAGAAAGGCGGATATCACGACTGTAACAAGTAAATAGCATATATATAAAGTATGCGTTATGATTACAAGTGAACCATAACGAACCGGAGTATTGCTCATGGCTACCGAAGCATTTACTGTCAGAGCTGAATCAGACATCGTACACCAGCTTGACCATTTGGCCGACTCACTGGACAGGTCGCGTAATTATCTGGTCAATCAAGCGCTCAAGGAATACCTACAACAACACGCCTGGCAGATCGAAAAAATCACCCAAGGCATTGCGGCGGCCGATCGAGGCGAACTGGTTGATCACGATGATGTGATGAAAGAAATGGAAGAATTAATTGAACGAAAAGCTCAAGGAAAGGCGTGAAAATAGTCTGGACCGAACCCGCCCGTCAGGATCTACGGGACATTTTTGAATATATCGCTGAAGAAAACCCTCATGCTGCACATGCATTGCTTAACGAGATAAAAGATCGTGTTCTGCTATTGCAAAGCAATCCTCAAATAGGCCGTCCTGGTCGAGTAGAAGGTACGCGCGAGTTAGTGCTTACGGGGACTCGCTATATTTTGCCGTACCGTATAAAAGAACAGCAAATTCAGATTCTGGCTGTTTTTCATAGTGCAAGGCAATGGCCTGATAATTTTTAATTCATGTACGGAATGACATGGCAAAAATCAAAAAAGAAGAGAAACAAGAACCCTTAGAAAAACAACTCTGGAAAGCCGCCGATAAATTACGAAAAAACATTGACGCCGCCGAATACAAGCATGTCGTATTGGGGCTCATCTTCCTTAAATACATTTCTGATTCATTCGAAGAGCACTTCGCCAAGCTGCAAGCAGGGCAGGGGGAATACGCGGGAGCCGATCCCGAAGATAAAGACGAATATAAAGCCGAAAATATCTTCTTCGTCCCGACAGAAGCCAGATGGTCATTCCTGCTTGCCAAGGCCAAACAGCCTGAAATTGGCAAATTTATTGATGCCGCGATGGATTCTATCGAGAAAGAAAATTCATCGCTTAAAGGTGTTTTGCCTAAAGTGTATGCCAGGCAAAATCTTGATCCGACCAATCTTGGCGGCCTGATTGATCTGGTCGGCAATATCGCGCTCGGCGATGCCAAAGCCCGCAGCGCCGATGTGCTGGGCCATGTGTTCGAATATTTTCTCGGTGAATTTGCCTTGGCCGAAGGCAAACAGGGCGGCCAGTTCTATACGCCCCGCAGCATTGTCGAATTGCTGGTTTCCATGCTGGAACCCTACAAAGGACGGGTACTCGATCCCTGTTGCGGATCGGGCGGGATGTTCGTGCAATCGGAAAAGTTTGTTGAAGAACACCAGGGCAAAATCAACGATATTTCCGTTTACGGACAGGAAAGCAACCAGACCACCTGGCGATTGGCCAAGATGAATTTGGCGATACGCGGTATCGATAGTTCGCAAGTCAAATGGAATAACGAAGGTTCGTTCCTGAATGACGCCCACAAAGATCTAAAAGCCGATTTCATTATCGCCAATCCGCCGTTTAACGACAGTGACTGGAGCGGGGAACTGTTACGAAAAGACGGGCGCTGGCAATATGGCACGCCGCCTTCCGGCAATGCCAATTTTGCATGGCTTCAACATTTTATATATCACCTGTCTCCGGCTGGCAAAGCCGGAATTGTCTTGGCTAAAGGCGCTCTGACCAGTAAATCCAGTGGGGAAGGGGACATTCGCAAGGCTTTGGTCGCTGACGGCAATCTGATTGATTGCATCGTCAATCTGCCTGCCAAACTATTTTTGAACACCCAGATTCCGGCGGCGCTCTGGTTTATGAACCGTACCCGCAATAATGGCCACCCGCGCAAGTCTGAAATCCTGTTCATCGATGCCCGCAATTTGGGGTATTTGATTAACCGTCGCACCCGTGAACTCTCGCATGAGGACATCCAGAAGATTGCCCATACCTACCATGCTTGGCGCACAGGTGAAGGTGAGTATGAGGACATCAAGGGCTTTTGTGCCTCAACACCTATCGAACGCGTCAAGGAACTGGATTATGTGCTTACTCCGGGGCGTTATGTAGGCCTGCCGGATGAAGAAGATGACTTCGATTTCAAGGAACGCTTTACCGCTCTGAAAGCCGAATTTGAAGCGCAATTGCTGGAAGAAACGATACTGAATAAAGCCATTGCTGAAAATCTGGCTAGGGTGAAGTTATGAGTAAATGGCATGAATCGGACGTTGGAGTGATTCCAGGACACTGGGATTGTAGATATATCGGTGATGTCGCAGATGTCACTAAGCTGGCGGGTTATGAATATACAAAACATATTATATACGTAGAAAACGGTGAGGTAATTGCGCTTAGAGCATTAAACGTGAGAGAAGGTAAACTTGATTTATCTGATATAAAAAGAATTAACAAAAACGTCTCCGATAATTTGCCACGATCTAAGCTTTATAAGAACGATATTTTGTTTACCTATGTTGGTGCAAATATTGGACAATTTGCATTAATCCCTGAAGATGAAATATTTCATTTGGCGCCTAATATTTGCAGAATCAGGTGTGGTGGAGAATGTGATCCCTATTTCGTTTATAGCTACTTTAGGACAAACTTTTTTAGGGATAGTCTCGAAGGCTTTTCCCATGGAAGCTCTCAACCAACGCTTCCGATGAAAAATATTAGGAAAATTCCGGTTCCTTTACCACCCCTACCAGAACAAAAAGCTATCGTTGCCATTTTGTCCAGTCTGGACGATAAAATCGATCTTCTGTATCGCCAAAGTAAAACCCTTGAAACCATGGCAGAGACGCTTTTTCGTCAGTGGTTTATTGAGGAGCCACAGGATAATTGGGAAAGTCAACCATTAAGTAGTGTTGCCAATTTCTTGAATGGACTGGCCTGCCAGAAATATCCGCCAGAGAATAACCAAGAATGCTTACCGGTTTTAAAGATAAAAGAATTGAGCAGCGGCATGTCTGAATCTTCGGATTGGGCGACAAGCAATGTAAAGCCTGAATATATTGTAGAAACCGGCGATGTGATTTTTGCCTGGTCTGCATCATTGATGGTTAAAGTTTGGGGCGGAGAGCGGTGCATATTGAACCAACACCTTTTCAAAGTCACCTCTGCCGAATTCCCGAAATGGTTTTACTTAATGTGGTGCAAACATCATCTTGCCGAGTTCATATCAATTTCTTCAAGCCATGCAACGACAATGGGACATATCAAGCGTGGCGACCTGGATGCGGCTATGACATTGATTCCTTCGCCTGATGAGCTTACGGAAATGTCTAAGATCATGGTTCCATTATTAAATAAGAAAATCGCTATAGCAAAACAAAGAAAATCCCTCGAAAAACTCCGAGACACACTGTTACCCAAGCTGATGAACGGCGAAATCAAGGTGCAATACTAATGGAAAGACTAAGGGCAACAATTGCTCAATATGGCCGTTGGCAAGAGCTTTCCTTGTATGTTGACCGAATGGAAGGCCATCTTGAATCTGATTTCAGCATTTCAATCGAAAATGCCAAGGCGCTTCTGGAAAGCATCGGTAAAGAAATTTGCTGTACAAAAGGAATAACTCTTGGCAGTGCACCGAGTATCAACGCTGTTTTAAAGAGCACCTTCCTCGCCCTGGGTTATGCCAATGAAAACCTGGTAAACCAGGTTTCCCGCTCCTTAGCCAATATTGGGCAGGAGCTTGGTAATCTCAGGAACGAGGTTAGCCCGACTTCGCATGGAAAATCACTGGATGAGCTAAGAGAACGTAACAACAAGATTGACCTTCTGACACGGGAATTCTTGATTGATAGCACTTTAGTCATAGCTATTTTTTTAATCCGGGCCTTCGAAGAAAGAACAAATAATATTGGACCGCAAGACCAAAGTGTTATTGAAGAAGAAACGCTGGGCTATGAAGAATTCGAAGATTTCAATAACTACTGGGATGACTTTTTCGGGGAATTTTCAATGGATACGTATTCTTATACTGCCAGTGAAATTTTGTACAACGTAGATTTCCAAGCATACCGATCAGAATACAAAGCGTTCAGGGAGTCCGAAACGGAAAATAACGCAATACAAGGTGATTGATGAGCCACTTAACAGAAAACGCCATTGAAGCTTTCGCTATCAAGCTGTTTGAACGGCTTGGTTATGATTACATTTACGGACCTGATATTGCTCCCGATGGCGAAAATCCGGAACGCAGCCGCTATGACGAAGTCGTCCTGAAGGATCGTCTGCGCTCTGCGGTGCAACGCATCAACAAGAACCTCCCACCCTCGGTCCTGCAAGACGCTCTTAAAGAGGTTGAGCGCATCCATTCGCCGGATACGCTGGCCAATAATGAAGCCTTCCACCGAATGCTGACCGAAGGCGTCAAGGTCAGCTACAGCAAAGACGGGCAGGATCGCGGTGATCTGGTCTGGCTGATCGATTTTGTCAAGCCGGAAAATAATGAATTCGTGGTGGCCAATCAATTTACCGTCATTGAAAACGGGCAAAACAAGCGCCCCGATCTGGTTTTGTTCGTCAATGGATTGCCTCTTGTAGTCATCGAACTCAAAAACGCCGCCGATGAAAACGCCACGATTAAATCGGCCTATAAGCAACTCGATACCTATAAGTACACCATTCCCGGCCTGTTTACCTACAACGCCATTCTGGTCATTTCCGATGGCCTGGAAGCCAAGGCTGGGTCTTTGTCGGCGGCTTTTAGCCGTTTCATGACATGGAAATCAGTCGATGGGAAAAATGAAGCTTCGCATCTGGTCAGCCAGCTTGAAACCTTGATTAACGGAATGCTGGGCAAAGCCACCTTGCTGGATTTGATCCGGCATTTCGTGGTGTTTGAAAAATTCAAAAAAGAAGACCCGCAAACCGGCATTATCAGTATCAGCACGGTAAAAAAACTGGCCGCCTATCACCAGTATTATGCAGTGAATGCGGCCATTACTTCGACGCTGCGGGCCACCGCTCATGGCGGGGATCAAAAAGCCGGGGTTGTCTGGCATACCCAAGGCTCCGGCAAGTCTTTGTCGATGGTGTTTTATACCGGCAAGATCGTGCTGGCATTGGATAACCCGACCGTGTTAATGATTACCGACCGCAACGATTTGGACGATCAGTTGTTCGATACCTTCGCGGCCTCCGCCCAATTATTGAGGCAGGAGCCTAAACAGGTGGAAGACAGGCAACAGCTTAAAGAATTGTTGCGGGTGGGCTCCGGCGGGGTGATTTTCTCGACGATCCAGAAATTCCAGCCCGAAGAGGGCAATGTTTACGAGCAGTTATCCGACCGTCGGAATATCGTGGTAATTGCCGATGAAGCACATCGGACCCAATACGGTTTTCAGGCTAAGACAATTGATATAAAAGATAACCAAGGCAACAAAATTGGTCAAAAAGTGGTTTACGGCTTCGCCAAATATCTGCGCGATGCCTTGCCTAATGCCACTTACCTAGGTTTTACTGGTACACCAATTGAAAAAACTGATGTGAATACGCCCGCCGTGTTTGGCAATTATGTCGATATTTATGACATCGCCCAGGCGGTCGAAGATGGTGCTACCGTCAGGATTTTTTATGAGAGCCGCTTGGCCAAAGTCAGTTTGAGTGCTGAAGGCAAAAAGCTGATTGCCGAATTGGACAAGGAGTTGGACCAGGAAGACCTCACCGATACACAAAAAGCTAAGGCAAAATGGACGCAAGTGGAAGCTCTGATCGGCAGCCATCAGCGCATTCAAAATATTGCCCAAGATATTGTCAGCCATTTTGAAGCGAGGCAGGAAGTGTTCTCCGGCAAGGGTATGATCGTCAGTATGTCTCGCCGAATTGCTGTGAGTTTGTATAATGAAATCATCAAACTCAAGCCGGAATGGCATTCGGATGATCTGAATAAAGGCGTCATTAAGGTCGTGATGACTGCTGCTTCTTCAGACGGTTCAGAATTGGCCAAACATCACACCACCAAAAAGCAACGTAAAGTCCTGGCCGAACGGATGAAGGACAATAATGACGAATTAAAGCTCGTGATTGTTCGGGATATGTGGCTGACCGGCTTTGATGCGCCGAGTATGCACACGCTTTATATCGACAAACCGATGAAAGGCCATAACCTGATGCAAGCCATTGCACGGGTAAATCGGGTTTATCTGGACAAGCCTGGCGGTTTGGTCGTGGATTATTTGGGCATTGCTTCGGACTTGAAGGAAGCCTTGTCTTTTTATTCTGACGCAGGCGGCAAAGGTGATCCGACGCTGGCTCAAGAACAAGCGGTCAATTTGATGTTAGAGAAAATCGAAGTTATCTCCGCGATGTTTCACGGCTTCGCTTATGAGGATTATTTCGCGGCGGATACCTCGCAAAAACTATCGCTTATTCTGGCCGCCGAAGAGCATATATTAGGGCTGGATGATGGCAAAAAACGCTACATCAATGAAGTAACAGCATTATCCCAAGCCTTTGCTATTGCCATTCCCCATGAAAAAGCCATGGACGCCAAAGATGAAGTCGCCTTCTTTCAGGCGGTCAGGGCACGATTAGCGAAGTTTGATGGCACCGGCTCCGACAAAACCAACGAAGAAATCGAAACCACCATTCGACAGGTGATCGACAAAGCCTTGGTATCCGAACAAGTAATCGACGTGTTTGATGCAGCAGGAATCAAAAAACCGGATATCTCCATTCTTTCCGATGAATTTTTGCTCGAATTGAAAGGGATGGAGCATAAAAATGTCGCTCTCGAAGTGCTGAAAAAACTGCTCAATGACGAGCTGAAGGTTCGAGCTAAAAAGAACCTGGTGCAAAGCAAATCCTTGATGGAAATGCTGGAAACAGCCATCAAGAAATATCAGAATAAAATTCTGACCGCCGCCGAGGTTATGGAAGAGCTCATCAGGATCAGTAAGGAAATTGTCGCTTCCGATAGTGAAGCTAAGCAAATGGGCCTGAGCGATTTTGAATATGCCTTTTATACCGCCGTCGCCAACAATGGCAGTGCCAGAGAACTGATGCAACACGATAAATTGCGAGAATTGGCGGTGGTCTTGACGCAAAGAGTTAAGGAAAACGCTTCGATTGACTGGACGATCAAGGAAAGCGTCCGGGCAAAGTTAAAAGTTATTGTGAAGCGACTATTGCGACAATACGGTTATCCACCGGATATGCAGCTATTAGCGACTGAAACCGTTTTGAAACAGGCCGAAATGATCGCCAATGAGTTGGTGGAAATAGCTTAGTCAAACCTAGATAATAACCTGTATGCCTCATTTATAAGGATGGAGAATGTTTGAAGATCTAATTAAAGAAATGAACCGTCTGAATGGGCAATCAGTTTCTGTCCCAATTGAAACAGACGAAAAGGGATATATTGACAAGCAGTGTCCAGCAGAGGACTGTGAATTCATCTTCAAAGTCCACGAAGAAGATTGGACGAATATCTTCAAAGACGAAGCAGTCTGGTGTCCACTTTGCCGCCATGAAGCGCCTGCGGATCAGTGGTTTACTATCGAACAAGTTGAACATGTCAAAACAGAAGCGCTTGCCATAGTAAAAGGGAAAATTGACAATGCTATAAGGTCTGATGCACAAAAATTTAATCAGAGACAGACAAGAAATAGTTTTATTTCTATGAGCATGACGGTTAAAGGCGGCATAAACCGAACTTTTGCCATTCCGGCTAAAGCTGCTGAGTTGATGCGGCTTGAAATCCAATGTGAAAAGTGTCACGCCCGTTTTGCCGTTATCGGCAGTGCCTACTTCTGCCCCGCTTGTGGGCATAACTCAGTTACTCAAACATTCGCAGACTCACTACGAAAAATTAAAGCTAAGAAAGATAGCATTGAAATTGTCAGGAATGCGTTGACAGAATCAATGAGCAAGGATGAGGCAGAGTTAACTTGCAGATCACTTCTGGAAACCTGCATATCAGATGGGGTTGTCGCATTTCAAAAGTATTGTGAGGGCATGTATGCCAGATTCGGTACAGCGCCATTTAATGCTTTCCAACGATTAGAGCAGGGAAACAATATTTGGTTTGAAGCTCTTCAAAAAGGCTATAGTGATTGGCTAACAAATGACGAGTTGGTAGAGCTCAAGATTCTCTTTCAGAAAAGACACATTCTGGCTCATAACGAAGGCATCGTTGATAGCCAATACATAACAAAATCAGGGGATATTTCCTATAAAGAAGGACAGAGAATCGTCGTATCTGAGAAAAATATTGATGCACTAATATCTTCCCTTGAGAAGCTAGGCAGCGGGATTAAAGCAGCATGCGACAATGCATAGCACACGATCCACTTATGCTTAAACGGGGTTTAAAGTCCATGAATAGCATAGGCTGGCAACCTTATGGCCTAGAAATGAAGGAATCGTTGTCGTACCCCGAACAGACTTGTCATTTTCAGAATGACGATTGCACGGAATATCAGAAGCTGATTGTACTACTCAACTTTAATTCTTCCTGGTTAGGCCTACTCTAGGATCTTTGTTGGGTGGCATCTAGATGAGGCATAAGCTGATACTGATTGTCAGCGTTTTTAATATATGCTACACTAGAAAATTCAATTAAAAAAAGTGGGGGGTGTATTATGTTGCTATAAAATAATTTGAAATTTTCAACCAAATTTAACAACGCTATTTCACAGCGAGTAAGATACATGGAACTAGACTTTGTTCTTCATCTGCTTAATGGCGAAAGTATTGCTTTTCATCTAAATATGGATTCCGGCCTAATTTGGATGCTAGCTACTACCTTCGCTAAAAAAGCAAAAATCTAATTAATCTACAGTCTAATTAGACTTACTTTACCCTGTGTGAATATGGAGGATTCTGCACAGGGTTTTTTATTGCCAATAGTCTCTTAACTTAGAGAGTCAATCAACTATTAGCTAGTTTAGATAACTAAACATTAAGTTTAGCTAATTAAACAAGAAAACTATTCTATTTTCCATAAATAACTTTGTCAAGTTAACTTTACTAAGTCATAACTCCAGTTAAAGAATAGATACGCCTGTTCTGCATTAAAATTATAGCTACTCCCAAAGAATAGTTATACAGCTACTCCATCTCTTTCTTCACCAAATAGCAGAAGGTGATGTCATTTTTCAAAGTCGTTGTCAGCAGTAGTCAATCAGAACCCGCGTAACATCTTGATGGGCGCAAACTAAAATGTCATAGTCGATGTCAGCGCGTTGCAAATTGTCAAAGTCGACGTCAGCACGTCGCAAAAATAGATTAGCCCAGTCGTGTGATCAGGCTCTACTCAGCAGAATATATACCCGTAACCAGCAGTATGAATAGGTTGCGCGGCCCATTCCACGCTCTTGACTCTCTGCTGACATCGGCTTTGACAATCTGCTGACACTGACTTTGAAAAGTGACACGTCTTTAAAACGGATCATCGCCTCCTTCAATTCCTAAAAACAACAAATTGTCGATCAGTTTGGCAAATTTTGCGACAGAGCCCAGAACCGACCTGCGCCTATCGAAAATTAACGCAACAGAACCGACTTTATGAAAGTCTATAGTTTGCGAATTATATTTAGCGTTAGTGTGACATAAAAGAATTATCTGGGCTTAAGCAACTGTCGAAGTTCTATCTTGAGATAAATCTTCAATCCAATACCTATGCTATAGATGATACCAAATGGACCAAAAACTGACCCGACAACAACCTGGAGCTTTACTACACAGTAATTTACAAAAATCGGTAGGCTATAACAATTTTTGAAGATTATCCACCGCATAATGGATTCAAGTTGAAATGAAAATCGCTTTAAAAACAGCAAACTGCTTAAACTCTTTGTGCATACGATTTGCTATATTGTTAACAGCATCTCTTCAGATGGCAGCGGTGTGGGCGATTGGTGGTGCTGAATCTATGGATCGTCCCAGCGAATATAGGCCCTCATTACCTGAGTATAAACCCAAGCAGTCTCCAGAAGAATTTGTTCTCCCACCTGTCCTTGAAAAACCTATCATTGAAAAAGATAATCGCAAGATTTTCATAAAACATATTGTTGTTGATGGTAATACGGCAATTCCAGATGAAGACATACGCCACTTAGTTAACCCCTTTGATGGACGAGAAGTATCTATCAGTGAGCTGGAGGAACTGCGGCAAAAAATCACTCAGCTTTATATCGATCGAGGATACATCAATTCTGGCGCCATTATTCCGAAAGATGCGTTGAAGAAAGGAGAGATGCACTTTAAGATAATCGAAGGCCGATTAGATGAAGTTCGGGTGAAAGGGCAGGGTCGTCTGCGAGAAGGTTATATTCAAAACCGCTTACAAGGCGATTCAGAACAGCCGTTAAACATGAAAGAATTGGAAGATCGTTTTCAGCTCTTACTGTCGGATCCTCTCATTAGCAAAATGAACGGACGCATTTTGCCTGGAACCACACCCGGCCACGGCATTCTCGATGTGGATGTTGTTCGTGCCCGGCCATACCATTTGAGCCTGTTCGGAGACAATTTCCGGCCACCCTCCATCGGTGCCGAGGCTTTTGGGCTCACTGGCTATCTCAACAATCTTACCGGTCTTGGCGATACGCTGGATTTTACCTTTATAAAAAGTTCAGGATCGGATCGTTATTCCGGCGGTTTTAATTTACCTTTGACTGATTACGGCACATTGGCATTTTTCCGCTTCGACGAGGGAGACACTGTTGTAGTTGAGGCGCCTTTTCAGAGTTTGGATATCAAAAGTAAAGTCCATATTCTTGAGGGAGGCATCAGCCATCCTATTATCAACACATTCAACCGGCGCTTGAATTTAGGCGTGCTGCTTACGACGCGCGAGAATGAAACCAGCCTTCTGGGCAGGTCCTTTTCCTTTGTCGAAGGCGTGCCGTCAAATACAAACCAGGCAACGGTTTGGCGGATTTTCCAGGACTTTATTCAACGCTGGGAACGCAATGCTTTCGCATTCCGGTCCACGTTTAGCGTAGGTATGGACGCACTGGGAGCGACTCCGGCGCAGGACAATATTCCCAGTAGCGAATTTTTCGCTTGGCTTGGCCAATTGCAATATGCCTATCTGGTAGACGATAAGGGAACCCAACTGATTTTGCGCGGCAATGCCCAGGTTTCGGACAGTAAATTGCTTCCACTAGAGCAGATAGCCATCGGAGGCGTTTCCACCGTTCGTGGTTACCGGACCAATTATCTGGTGCGCGATGAGGGCTATAATCTCTCGCTGGAACTGCGCTATCCCGCGCTCACCTTCACGACTTTTGAAAAACAGAACAGCATAACGCTGGTTCCCTTTATCGACTATGGGGAGGCCTGGAATCGAGGGCAACATTCGGACGCACTCATATCAGTCGGCGCTGGTTTCAATTGGCAGCTCGAAAACTTTTTTGCCGAATTCTACTATGGGTATGCTCTGAAAAAGCCGCTAGGTCAACAATCTGGTGATTTGCAAGATGATGGTATTTACTTTCAGGTCAAGTGGGACGTGTTATGACAGGCTGAGTGACACTGCTCCTAAATAGTGTTGGAATTAATTCAGGAGGAAAACCATGCGCTGGCACCACTTATTTTTCTGGCTCATCCTTTTTGCCGATTTCGCCCTCGGTGCTGCAAATAATTACACCGGACTGATCAATCAGGGTCAGGATTACTTGCGGCAAGGGCAATATTATCTTGCTCAGGACGCTTTACTTGCCGCTCGGCAGATGGCAGTAACGCCGACTCAGCAGGCTACCGCAGACGGTACGCTCGGACTGGTATTGTACCGGATGCGTCATTTCCAGCGAGCAGAGGAACTGCTACGTAAGGCTATCGACAGCAATGCAGGGGAATCATGGGAGCGTGCCCGTTGGATGGCTACTTTAGCCGAACTTCGGGCTGGGATGGATGCAACCGAGGAAGCCAGCAGCCTGTATACGGAAGCTTTTAATCTCTCCAGCGACGATAAAAAACTAAAGCTGGGTATTCGCCTGGGGCAGGCGAGATTAATGCCTGCTGAGCAAAGGCTCAAGGAGCTCAACAGTATCTATGATAACATCGCTGCAATTCCTACTCCTGAAGACCGGGCTGCACTATTGATCAACCTTGCCGGACAAGCCAGAGAATTACGCGAAGCCGGATTACCGCTAGCCTACAATAGCCTCGAACAGGTGAGAGAGGATGCTGGCCATCAGCCACGCCTACTGGCCGAAGCTCTAGGTGGGCTTGCTCGTCTATATGAAGACCAAGAGCGCTCCGAAGATGCTCTAAGCCTCTACAGCCAAGCGATTCAAGCTACGGAAGGTGTCGAAGCCCATGATTTATTGCTGGAATTGGAATGGCGCCAAGGCCGATTATATCATCGACGACAACAGAGAACCGAGGCGCTGATGGCTTACCAAAGGGCAGTCGATCACATCGAGGCCATTCGCCAGGATATCCCAGTCGAATACCATCATGGTCGCTCCAGTTTCCGTGAGACTCTGGCGCCTATTTATTTGGGACTGGCTGATTTGTTGCTGTCAGAAGCTAGCCAAGCTAGTGAAGAGAGAAAGACACAGTTATTGCGCCGTGTCCGCAAGACTGTTGAGCTAATCAAGCAGTCGGAGTTGGAAGATTTTTTAGGCGGGCGCTGTAATGTACAGAGCGCAAGAACATCCTTGTTAGACAACGTGGCGGCAAATACCGCTGTCATCTATCCAATTATTCTTCCCGATAGATTGGAACTGCTTGTCAGTATTGGCAGTGAAATCCGGCAATATATTCAGCCGGTCGATGCCGATACCTTACAGGTAAGATCCCGCAGGCTTGCTGATAGCCTGCGGAAAGCTACTGACGACGTAACAGTCCATGCTGAAAAATTGTATGAATGGCTAATTGCTCCAATCGAATCCGAATTGAGCCGTAATAATGTACAAACCTTGGTGATTGTACCGGATGGCGTGTTGCGCCTAATTCCAATGGCCGCGCTATATGATGGCAAACAGTACCTCATAGAGCGATATGCCATCGCTAGTTCGTCCGGCCTCACTTTGTTCAATCCTTCACCTCTGGCCAAGCGCGGTCCAAAAACTTTACTGGCTGCCATGAGTGAACCAGGGCCGGTAATCGATCACTTGCCTCCAGTGATAATGGAAGGTGTAGTTCGTAGTGATGAGCGAGGCTATCACAATGAAAGGGAGCCCCGTACCCGGGCGTTGCCGATAGGCCAAGCAAACAATGAGGCGCAAATACGAAAAGTTCGTTCGGCCTATATAGAAAAGTTGGAGAAGGATCCACAATTTATGTTGAATGTAAAAAAACAGCTCAGTCTGCCCGGCGTGGCGAAGGAAGTCGAAGTCATGAGTAAATGGTTGCCTCATACTTTGCTAATGAATTCAGATTTCACTGTGAAGGGCTTCAAACAGCAGGTGGTACAAGAGCCTTATTCTGTGGTTCATATCGCCTCTCACGGTCTATTCGGCGGCACTGCAGAAACCAGTTTCATCATGGCTTATGACAACATCATTAACATTGATGAGCTGGATCGACTGCTGAAATCCGACAAGTTCAAACAACAGCCGATGGAACTGCTCACCCTGAGTGCTTGCCAGACTGCCGAAGGTGATGACCGTGCTCCATTGGGATTGAGCGGCATCGCCCTCAAAGCTAACGTCCGCAGTGCGCTCGGCAGTCTCTGGCCGGTCGATGATGCTGCTGCTGCAAAGCTCATGCCCGAGTTTTATAAAGCCATGCTGCAGCCAGAAACCAGCAAGGCCCAGGCTCTCCAGCATGCACAATTGGCTCTGATGAAAGATAAGCAATATGAACATCCGTATTTCTGGGCATCATTCATTCTGGTAGGGAACTGGTTATGAGTGTTTTTTAACCTTTATCCCATGGGCTCTGGAAAGAACTTTATCTGTTTGTTTTATCTCTTAGGAGGGAATGGCTAAAAAAGCAGGATTCAAGTATTGCTTTATCTTCTTGTTCCGCAGTATTGCGTTAAAAGGAGGAAATTAGATATGCTTGACAAGCTCAATTATAAGGTGCTGTGGCTAAGCTTTTTGTTGCCAGGCATTTTGTTTCCTTTACGCATCGCTTTTGCAGTAGGAGGCATTGCCACTGATGGCACTGTCGGTCCTGCACAAACCTTGAGTGGAGCCAGTGTTACCATTCCGCAGAATCTGGGTAAGACTGTCGGCAAAAACCTCTTTCACAGTTTTAATCAGTTCAACGTCAATAATGGGCAAACGGTGACCTTCACTGAAAATGTCCCTCACGCATTGGATAATGTCATCTCGCGCGTGACCGGCGGTTCGCCCTCTGCTATCGATGGCACATTGCGCTCGACGCCGGGAGGTCATGCCAACCTGTACCTGGTCAACCCCTCCGGCGTGATGTTTGGCCAAAATGCCAGGATCGATGTGCCGGGCGCTTTCCATGCCAGCACGGCAGACGAGGTACGGTTCCAGGATGGAGCCAAATTCAGCGCCAGCCAGCCTACAGGCAGTACCCTGACCGCCGCTGCACCGGCCTCGTTCGGGTTTCTCAGTACTTCCTCCGCCACTAACGGCTTGCTGAAAGTTGACGGCTCCCAATTGGCAGTCAAAACAGGGCAGAAGCTGGATATGATAGGTAGAAATATCAATGTTGACCATAGAGCGACACTATCAGCGCCATCAGGCGAAGTGCGGCTGGAGGCAACCGGTCAAGGAAGTGCGAATATACCGCTTAATCAATCTTTAGAAGCAGCGCATGGCACACTGGCTTTAACAGAAAGTACCATAGACGCCAGTGGGGAAGGGGGCGGCAAAATCATCATTCGTGGCAGTGATTTAAAAATGGATCAAGGTGCCAAAATATTAGCTGATACCAATGGCAAGAAAGATGGATCTAAAATTGATGTTCGCCTGACAGGCGATATGGATATGAAAAGCGGCGGCATAATTAGTGCCAGCACTTTCGGTAGTGGTTCCGCTGGCAATATCATTATTAATGCTAAAAATCTGTCCATTGATGGACAAACAACAAATCTTAATGGACAAAAAACTTATGTTCCGACACGCATCTCTAGTACCGCTGGTTCAGGTGAGACAGCTGATAAAAAAATCGGTAATGCCGGGAACATAACGGTAGACATAGCAGACCACCTATCGCTTATTGGTGGAGGCCAGATTAATGCCAGCTCCTTTAGTACTGGAGACGCTGGCCGTATCACGGTAAATGCCGGTCAGCTTTTGATTGACGGTCAAGACGCCCTCTTACTGAGGGATAACTTGGGAAGCTCAGTACAGACCGGTATTTTTGCTGCTGCCGCAAAAAACTGGAGCGGCAAGGGCGGTAATATTGCTGTGACTGTTGGGGATGATATGAATATGAAGAGCGGTGGCGTAATTAGTGTAAGCACGCACGGAAGCCGGGCTGCTGGCAATATTCGCGTTTCCGCAAGTGATCTCACAATAGATGGTCGCACAGCCAATGGGCAAACCGATACAGCCATCTCCACTATTGCAGGCGAAGGTAAAACAGTTAATGAAAGAACCGGTAATGCCGGGAACATAACGGTAGACATAGCGAACCGCTTATCAGTCATCCGAGGCGGGCGGATCATTTCCAGTACATTTGGCTCCGGTCATGCCGGCGAGATATCGGTGAGCGCCGGCCAGCTTCTGATTGATGGAGAAGGTGCATTAACTGACAGTTTTTTGGGAGGCTCATTGCAGACAGGGATTTTCACTGCCGCCGAAAGAGCCTCGAGTGGCAAGGGTGGCAATATTACTGTGGCTGTTCAAAACGATATCAGAATGCAAAGCGGCGGCAAAATTAGCGTCAGTACAAATGGACTCCAAGCTGCCGGCGATATCGTTGTGACTAGTCAAGGCGATATAAATATAAGAGACGGTAGTGAAATTCTTGCTAGCACACACGGAAACGGTGCTGCCGGCAATCTTCATGTAAAGGCCAAGAATCTGTCAGTTGATGGACAAACGATTCTGAATGGAAAAAAATCTTATCTCCCAACCCGCATCGCCAGTACCGCAGGTTCAGGTGATACGCTTGGAGAAAGAACCGGTAATTCAGGAAACATAACGGTAGACATAGCAGACCGCCTGTCACTTGTCGGAGGTGGACAGATTGGCGCCAGCTCCTTTAGTACGGGAGACGCTGGCAGTGTTACAGTAAATGCCGGTCAGCTTTTGATCGACGGTCAAGATGCTCTCTTATTCAGGGATAGTTCTGGGGTTCCGGTACAGACAGGTGTTTTCACAGCTGCCGGGAGAGCTTGGAGTGGTAAGGGCAACGATCTTACTGTGACTGTGCAGGGCGATATAAACATGAAAAATGGCGGAGTAATTGGCGCTAGTACTCATGGCCGTGGAGTGGCTGGCAATGTTCGTATTTCCGCTAGTGATCTCACAATAGATGGTCGCACAGCCAATGGGCAAACCGATACAGCCATCTCCACTATTGCAGGCGAAGGTAAAACAGTAAATGAAAGAACCGGTAATGCCGGGAACATAACGGTAGACATAGCGAACCGCTTATCAGTCATCCGAGGCGGGCGGATCATTTCCAGTACATTTGGCTCCGGTCATGCCGGCGAGATATCGGTGAGCGCCGGCCAGCTTCTGATTGATGGAGAAGGTGCATTAACCGACAGTTTTTTGGGAGGCTCACTGCAGACAGGTATTTTCACTGCCGCCGAAAGAGCCTGGAGTGGCAGAGGCAATGACCTTACTGTAGCTATCAAGGGCGATATGGACATGACAGGCAGTGGCCAGATTAGCGCCAGCACACGAGGAAGCCAAGCAGCTGGCAATATTTCTATAACAGCCAAAAATCTGAAGATGGATAACGATAGCGAGATCAATGTCTCGACTGGAGGCGCAGGAAAGGCTGGGGACGTGATGGTGGGAACTGGAACACTTTTCATGAACAACGGCAGCCGGATCACTGCGGAAGCATTGACAGATTCTAGGGGGGGAATTGGCAATGTAAGAATCACTGCCAACGATTCCATTGTTTTATCCAATCAAAGCAAAATCAGTATTGAGAACGCCGGCTCTGCAATCATTTCCCAGCAGAGCAGCGCAGGAAATTTATCTGCCTCTGATACTAGTTTATTTATCTCGGCCCCTAATATTTTCCTGAATAACAGCCAAATTACGACCAACTCGACAAAGAACATCAATGCTGGAGCTATTCAGGTGAATTTCAGCCGCCGGCTTTTTTTGGACCGAGAATCTTTTGTCAGCACTGAAGCTAATAATGGTAATGGTGGAAATATCGATATTTGGGGAGGCCAACTGATCCAGCTCATCAATTCAGGATTCAAAACCAGTGTGCATGGACTACAGAATGGAAACGGCGGAAACATCAATGTCAATGCGGAGAGCTTGGTCATGGAGACGGGCCTGATTCAAGCCAATACAGCAGCGCCTCATGCTTCTGGGGGAGATATTACCCTGAATCTCAATGGGCTTATTCCCAGCGGAGGTAGCTTGATTGAGGGAGGTGATGAGCCAATTGACTGGCAACCTGATGTATTTGGATTCAACGTGATTCAAGCGGCAGCTCCTAATGGTATTAGCGGCCATATTCAATCGACAGCGCCGCAATTGGACCTCAGTGGCGTATTGTCCAATTTGGGCGGCCCGCAATTCGATACTAGTGCCATTAGTCAGGATTATTGTTCTTTGGGTACAGGCAGTTCTCTGATTCGGCAGGGAAAGGGCGGATTACTGCCCCGCAGTCGGGATTCAGTGATGTATTAATAGAATCGCTTACATACTTAATAACGCGTCCTTCAGAAACTTTAGGAGCATGGAGGTGAGCATATGGTTGATTCAATACGCACTAGGTGGAAGACTCAAAAGCTATTTTATCGGCGTCTGATCTTCAATCTTATCATTGGTTTATTATGTGCCGTATTATTGCATTCGTTTGATGAATTGCCATTGCTACAACAAGCCGAGGATGATGCAATCGATTGGGTAATGGCTATGCAACTTGGAACTCACCCTGTGCAAGCTGTTGTGCCGTTTGCTTTACTAGATATTGATGAAGCAGTGTATCGGAATTGGGGAGAACCACTCCTTATACCCCGGGATAAGTTACTGGATATTATCAGATTTGCGGTGTCTGGAAACCCCGCACTGATCGTAGTAGATGTAGACTTGAGCAGACTAGGGCAATGTCATGACCATGACCTTGCTTTGGTCGACTTCTTGAAGGAATATCATGGTCAGGGTAAACCGCCTATTATTCTGCCGCAACTTTTCCGAGAACCGGTTGAGGGAGAATCCAAAAGAACTTTACGGGAGCCTTTTTTTGTAAGGGATCTCCCTAGTGGTTCGGACACCCGTGTATTCCTTGCATCTCCGCTTTTTGAGGTAGACGAAAACGACTTTCGTCTAAGGCGTTGGCGCCTGTGGGAAATTGCCAGTAATCAAGAAGTTATACCGTCAGTGGAATTGTTGACAGTAGCTTTACTTAGGAAACCTCACGACCCATCATCTGCTTTTCAAAATGTGAAGCAGAACATCAAGAGATTGGATCAAGCGGAAGCAGCACCTAAACCGCAACATCTCATCAACTCAACGAAGATCAAAATAGCCAATATGAAATTTGATAAAGGCGCTGAAGGTATAGGCCAGCGTATTTTATATAGCATTCCATGGACATTGCAACCAGGGGAAATCTATCCCGATAATTTCGTTAGACGATCCGTGCTGCCAATTACTAAAAAAGAAACTTCTGGCAACGAACAAAATCCAGCCGATCAGTATTCAGCGCAATGCACACCATCAAGCAAGGCAACAGCTATGGCTCATCTTGATTCGAGTTGGCTGAAAGACCAGGTGGTGGTGATAGGCGCAAGTTTTAAGGAGAGCCGCGACATCTATGCAACCCCCATTGGCCAAATGCCAGGCGCAATGGTAATCGTCAACGCAATCAATTCACTCTATGAGCATGGGCCAATCAAAAAGCCCGAGCTATATTGGATTATTCCCATTGAAATAGTTTTGATTGCCATAATGAGCGTCGCTTTCGCCTGGTTTGATTCATTTCTGGCCATGTTGATCTCCAGCATCACCGTCATCATGATAATGCTGCCACTCAGCTTCTATCTATTCAAGTACGGTGTCTGGCTGAATTTTGTAATCCCCCTTTTCATCGTGGACTTGTATGAGATATACACGTCCTTTGAGGAATACAGAGCGCGCGCAAGAGCATCATAATCACGATACTTGGACAAAAAAAAGTAAAAGCTTGTTATTTTTAGGTTAGTGATTAAGTGATTAGCTGTTATTCGTGTTGGCGTTTACCCAACCTAGGAGTTTCTCCATGTATTCTTTTTTAAAACGACTGATTTTCTTATTGATGATGGCGTCCTTCTCTGCCAATGCGTTGGCTGCATACTGGATTGATGACATGGATAAAGAGCCTGACAACTATCGGCTTACCAAGCGTAATGGAGACACTGATCCGGTAACTATTTATAAAACTTTAGAGGATGGGGACTGTATTGAAGTGACTGGCAGCAAGGCCAGTTTGTGGATTACTAGTGATTCTGGCCCGAGAGAAATGCTCAGCCGTGATGGAGTTTCAAATAAATGCATTAAAGAAAAATATGTCGAAAATGCTTCTGCCATAATTTCAAATCTAACCGAATGGGCAGGTCGCTGGCTAACCAGCCGGATTGAGTCTACTACGACACGCTCGGTCGTCTCTCTTTTCACAAGAGGTGATGAAGCGAGAGGCATTACTATCCCCCTTGCTAATCAGGGAGGATTGAGGATGGTATCGGGGCAACGGCCTGTGTATATCGGCTGGCAGGGCGGCAAGCAGCCTTTTAGCGTAAACATGGTATCAGAAGCCGATCGAAGAACTGTATTTGAACGCCGAAATATCATGGATAGGCGAGTAAAAATCGACTCTTTATTCTTAAAAGAAGGCACTTATCGTATAGAAATCAGTGATGCAATTGGAATGGTTTCTCAGAGCCTGCATGTAGTTTCACCCAGCCAATTGCCTTATCCTACGTTAAAGTTACACGGAAGCAAAAGCTCTCAGGATCGGCTAGCCTTGACCGAAGCTGTAAGATTAGCCTCCCAACGGGAGGGGTGGGCTTTCGAAGCTTATCAGACTGCTGCCGATCTGGCGCCAAGATATCGACCCGCACACATATTACAGGAAAGTCTCGAATATGGAGATATGCCCCTACCAATGCCTGAATGAACAGTCAGTGGTTCTGTTGTGGTAGCAAAGGAAGAAGCCCACTTACGGTAAATTAAGCGTCCCCAAAATAGCTTAAATTACCCGCATGATCAATTGACTTTAATGGGGGACCGTAAGGATTCCTTCGTGGTGCGACGTGAAGTCGTATAAGTAATTGTTTAGCTGGAGCAATCCTGACTAAACCTGCCGTTCCTCCGGCAGTAGCCTTGGAGTGCAGGCATTAACAGCAATGTGATGTCTGAAGCCACTCTGACAATGTAGCCCAATCGAAAGATGAAATCGAACCCGTGAGGGTAAAGCGGAACTGCGAGCATTACGCGGTAGGGCGCTAGGCTTAGAAGGTAAGGTGAACACATGTGAATCAACGATAAATCTCGTTAAATCCGAGGAGTCAAAAATGCTGACAGACTCTACGGTAATTGTCAAAATAACTGTCGCCTCAACAGTTAAATCAGGCCGCTTTTTTCAGCGCCTGCCGAATTATATTTTTGTCCTTCTGGTCAGGGTTCAAATAGACCTCAAGTACAGGCTCCCAATTTCGGGTTCTGTTGCGTTAATTTCAGTCAGCCACAACTTGGGCTATTCCAAACTGATTTTAGGCGGCCAATGAATAAAACTGTCCTGCAGCGGACAGATTTTGGTTATTGCCAGAAATCCTCTGGCTTTTCTTGATCAGGTGCATCAGCTCAATGCCTTGCAGGGTAATTTGGGCCGAACGAAAAGATTTGAAGCCGAGCATTGGTCGAATAATGCGTTTGATGGCCCGGTGATCCTGCTCAATCAAATTGTTCAGATACTTGTTCTGGCGGATCTCGATCTTGTAGCCGGTTTCTTCCTGAAGCGCCTCGATAGCGGCCGTGTTGGCGCCGCTCTTATCGATGGTGACCTTGTCCGGCAGGCCGTGCTGCCGTACCGCTTTCCTGAAAAAGCGCAGAGCGGCCTGCTTGTCTCGGTGGGCCGTCAGTAGGAAGTCGATGGTCTGGCCATCCCGATCGACAGCACGGTAGAGATAGCGCCACTGGCCCTTGATTTTGATATACGTCTCGTCCATGCGCCAGCTCTTACCGACTGGGCGCTTCTTGCTTTTGCGGAAAGCAGACTCGAGTTTCGGTGTGAACTTCTGAACCCAGCGGTAAATACGGGAATGGTCGACTTCGATGCCGCGCTCCGCCATCATCTCCTCCAGGTTCCGGTAGCTCAGCGGATAAGCCAGATACCAGCGGATACAGATCAGGATGATAGCTTTTTCGATGCGGTGGCCTTTGAAGTCGATCATGTGGTTCGCTGTGCAATTCATTGGGTGCTTAGCTTACCCGACAGCGGCCTATCAATCTAACGCAACAGAACCAAACGGATTGTTCGCTCAATGCATGGGTTCAAAACCTTTCGCTCAGCCAAGGTCACTTTGCAAGGAATTGAACTCATGCACATGATTAAGAAAGGACAGATGATCTCTGCCGACAGCCAAGATTTGTCCGCTGCAGGACAATTTTATTCATTGGCCGCCTAAACCGGCCATGGGTAGCACCCGAGCTGTGCCTGAAAGAAATTAACGCAACAGAACCCGATACTCGGCCTGTGGCTAGCAGTTACCGAGGCGGGATTTCCACCCGCTAGAATCCGCGACATTGCTCAGCCGCAACCGACAGAACCTATTTTTCTCCATTTGTGAGAGTAATTACGGTTGACAGTTATATTACGCATAGTAATTGGACGAATAGTAATTCATTAAAAAATATACAATAATTGTCGCAGAAACGGCAATCTAGCCTGGTTCAACCTGAATAACCATTGCAGCACAATTTGGACTACTGACAACGTTACACGTCATCGGTTGCGGTTGTGCACTATGTTATAGCGAAAGTTGGATTCCGGCATCTTCATTCCAGGCGGGCATAGCTAGATTTCCTGAGCTACAAGAAATTGCTTTTCTTTGCTTGTTCAAAGAAATGTAACTAAATGAGCCACAGGACCATACAGCAAATTCAAAAAACGTTCTAACAGTGGAGTAATGCAAAAGAGGATATTATGACTAACCAAAATCCGATTCCGGCTTTTCATGACTTCGTGCAATCGCTTTATTCCGCTAGATACGATGAATTCCGGGCAAGGGAGCAAGCCAAGGTCGAGAGTCCGGAAGCCTTCGAGGAGATGAGACAACACCTACTGAACCTCTACGAAGGCGTCGAGGCCCCCCATACTTTCCTGGAAAGTGAGGGGCAAATTGTCGACTGCATTCCTGCCGAGCAGCAACCATCGCTAAAAAACTCGGGCCACAAACTTTTAGCCCCTCCGTCCGAGCCGCCACCTGTTCCGGTTGAGACTTATTCAAAGCCCAAAGGTCCCACCTCACAATACAGAAAAGTGCCTCCACCTCAGTTACATCCCGATTACTTTGATTGCCTCGGAAACCAGATGTGGTGCCCTGAGGGAACGATTCCCATAATTCGCACTACCCTCGAACAACTCTCGTGTTTCAGCAATTTACACCAATTTCTCAGAAGCGGGGGTAATAGCGGAGTGAAATGCTGGGCTCAAGCTGCAGAACATATAAATAACCTAGGTGGTTCCAGCTATGTGAATGTCTGGAAACCGCAAGTCTTTGGCGTCCAGAACTCAGCCTCGCAACAGTGGTATCAGTCGCCTCAAGCCCCTTTCGTCACTTATCAATCCGTAGAATGTGGTTGGCGTGTCGGAACACCTTCGCCGCCTTTTGACAACAATCCACGTTTATTTGTTTACTTTACTGCTAACAATCATGCCTGTTATAACCTTCTTTGTCCTGGAAGTTTTGAACAGCACCCTGATAGCCATGTGCTTTTAGGTGGAGCATTGAAGGTTTCCCAGCCAGGGGGCGATCAGTACTCTTATTTGATGGGTTTTTTTCTCACTGGAAATGCTTGGTGGTTTAATTACGAAGGCAAGTGGGTTGGCTATTATCGAACTTCATTATTTCAGGGCGGTCCGCTGGCATCTAATGCAGGTAGCATCGGTTTCGGTGGAGAGACTAGTGGGATCGGAGCTTTCCCACCCATGGGATCAGGCAAGTTCCCGTCAGCTGGGGAGGGAAATGCTGCATATCAGCGCAACGTTACCGTTACTCCAGTAGGTGGAGCGGCTCGGCCGGCGAATCTTACGCCCGGGCAGCAATTTCCGAGTTGCTACAATATTGATGTTAAAAATAATTCGTCCACGGCATGGGGTACCTACATTTATTTCGGAGGACCAGGTGGAATTAACTGTAGGCCTTGAATAGCAAATCGATATGCGACTTGCCTCAACATGATCGGTAGTTAAGTGAGGCGAGCCGCAAACAGTCTGGCAGTAGTTTTTGTTATCTCTAGAGGAAAACAATATGTCATCATACGTTGTCAATCTTCTGCGAGCCAAGGACCTGCTACATGTTCAATTTGAGTTTGTCAATCTGACCCTCGACGAGTCAGATGTGGCCAATCCGTTCCTCAAGCGTACTACCGGGGCACCGGCATTCATTGTTGTCCGTTTCCCTCCACAGCATATCGTAGAACCGGCATTTAATCGTGGAAACACAAGATTGCCCCCTCCACCTTATGCATCCTTCATTTCCTGCCCTAGTCGAATTGCTTTCAAAGTTCCGGAAATGATAGGCTCTATTCCATTTACTGTGGACAGTATTCTGGGCCTGATAAGAAATGTGCCGCCAGTGACTTCCGAGCAAGCACCAAATCCGACCCCTGCAACTTTCATAGAATTTCCTGACCGACTGTTGCTGGTTCCGGAGCCGAATGCACGGCTATTTCATAGCTTGATACCGCAGCCAGGCATGCATTCCACGAGCGGTATAGAGTGGACCGAGATCTGGCATGCACGCCTCGGAATAGACGACCCTCCGCACGGGACGGGGCGTATTCACTTCAGAGCGGTGGACAATGAGAAAGACAGGACGGATAGATTCTCCCCAGATGAATCAACAATCCGTCAGGAAATCCGAAAGCAGATTGTAACGCAATCGACTCCTCACCGTATTGCGTCCTCCCAATTCATTCTTACCGCACTCGGAAGCTCGGCGCAGCTCAAGAGCGACTGGCCCGCTTCAGATCTTCCTACATGGGAACACGAAGCCGTAGTGGGGCGAGACCGATTTGTACGGGTGGTAGAACAAGGCTTTCTCTTTCCTTTTCGCCACAGAGCATCTGTGCTAACAATTACGAGACGCGATATCAATGGCGGATATGCTCGTCTTGAGAAAGAGAGCTTCCTAACGCCCGAGGAAGCGGAGATAAGTTACGACGAACCTCAAATTCAAAGTTTTTATAATAACCAGGGCCGCGAGATGCCGCTGAAGCGGATACGAATCGTGCCACAACCGCCAATTCATCTTCCTAACGAAGGAGCTCCCATCCAACTCAAAGCCACAGCGGAGGACAGCAGCGGGAATATTATCAATTGCGATCTCTTCATGTTGTTTCTCAAGCAGAGCTATGTTGTAGATTCCAACAAGCTCAACAGCGCTTATAATACCTATAAGAATTACAACACGGTGGCATTATTAACCCCTCAGCGTATTGCGTTGGCCGATGACCGTAGCGCTCGTGGCGATACGACTCTCACCGTGACACAGCTTAAATTTGACATCAAAATATTATCTGCCAATGACCCGGTTCAGCCCCCGTTTCTGCCATTCATGCAGAGCGCGAAGGTTAGTATTCCCGCCATCGAGCAATTATTGGGCAGCGTGGGAGGTAGTGCAAGTGGGAGTGTTCCGGCTGCACAGGCATCTTTAGCCTCTGGGCCTCCAGAGAGGATATTAACTCTCTGTGATCCCTACCTGAAATTTGGATTTTCAGATGACACCAGGAAACAGGTATTCGCAAAATTCGATAGCCATATGCCGGAGTTACGGATTCCCGCTGAGCGCGCTGGCGGTCTCACAGCGCCGAAGTTCGACTCCATGGATGGTCTGGATCGGATACGGGGTCTTGTTTCTGGTGTCGATAATTTGTTGCAGGGTAATTCGATTGACGTTGACCGATTAATTGGCGACGCTAAGCTCCTCGGCGCAATTCCCCTAAAAAAAATTATCGACAGTTCTCTCGATAATGTCCCAGTCACTGAGTCCCAAAAACTATTCGACCGAATAGAAAAACCAGATGTAGTCGCTACGAGACCCATCTTGACGATGGTGCAAACAGGCGCAGATGTCGAAGCGCGATTTTTGTGGAAGCCAAACATCAAATCCATGGACCTTCCGCCCCCCCTAGTCAGAATTAGTGGACCTATGACGCTGATCATCAAAGGGCGGGTCAGAAAGAGCCTTGGTAGAGCCGCCGGCGCAGCCTTCAGTGTTGACGGCGCCACCTTCGAAGTTGACGGCAAACTTGACAATTTCGGACTCGATTTTAAAGCATTTAATAAAGATTTACTGACTGTGAACTTCAATCAAGTTGCGTTCAAATCCGGCAGTGGCAAGAAAATGGAATTCAAGGTCAATATTCAAGGCGTCGAATTCAAAAGTGGCCTCGCCTTTATTGAGAAAATAAGCAAACTGCTTCCGACCAATAGCCTTGGCGATGCTCCCGCCATTCAGCCTCGACCGGATGGGGTTGTGGTTCATTTCGGTGCTGCTATTCCATCGTTTGCCATTGGAGTCCTAAGCATCGAGAATATCGCACTTTCATCATCAATCTCCTTACCTTTTGTCGAAAAGCCAGCTGCAGTGCGGTTCTCGTTATCGGAGCGCAGCAAACCGTTTCTGGTGAGCGTGTCGATGTTCGGAGGCACCGGATATTTCGCTCTAGAGGTACGAACAGACACGACAATTCAGGTTGAAGCGGCAATCGAGTTCGGGGGAATCGTATCCATCAACCTCTTGGACATCGTGCGTGGAGCCGTTTATGTATTCGCCGGCGTTTTTGTCTCAGTGGATCCCAGCAGAAACACTGTGGTTTCCGGGCATCTACGATTTGGCGGTTATGTTGATGTGGCAGGACTAATCACTGTTTCGATCGAATTCTACATCGGGCTGCAGTACGACGGTCAAATATTGATTGGTAAAGGCTTTTTCATGATCAGCGTGAAGATCATTTTCTTCAGCATAAGTCAATCCTTTGAAGTATCCAAAAGGATCAAAGGTTTCGGAGATCCTCCTACAGATTCGCTGATCGGCTTTGACTTGGCAGCCGTAGAAACCAGGCCGCCAAGTTTCACAGACACGATGAATGAACTGCAATGGGGGCTGTACTGCAGAGCATTTTCCTGAATTTTTGATAGGAGGATTCATGGTAAATCAACAGATTATCTGGACTGTTCTGCCGAATGGAATCCACCGTGAAGATTCTAGACACGTACTCAAGCTGTCTGTCTTTATTTCGCCGCGACTGCGATTTGATAGAACTCAGCAGACAGGGGATTTGGATGAGTTTTATGATTTTCTCGATTGGCCAGGGCGATTACAGGCTCCATCATTTGCTATTAAACTTATCGTAGAGGACGATGTCGCAAACCCTGTGGAGACCAAGATCGTCACTGATCCGGAACCGAAGTCAGAATTTTGGCAGGCATTATTCAATAAAAGAATCTTTGTACGCTCGCATGAGTTCCAGGTCCGGCATGAAGCCTACAGCTCGTACGCCGCAAATCAAATAGTAGAGAGCCTTTACAAAGGGTACGGCGACGTAGGTAAAGCGTCACCCTATCTTCTGGTAGGTAGCGAAACATTGAAACGCGCTTTTCAACCCATCTATGAGTCAATTGTTCCAAATACCGGGACACTTAACTTTGACCGCTTAGATAATAATCTGGAAAATTTGTCCCAGGATGAGCTTGCCTCGATGCACCGGATACTCAGTGACAATCTTCTGCGCCGCGATTCCACTATATCATTTGAGGAAAAACTTTTTCATGCAATTAAAGTTGCCAGCGCACTTGCTCGCAGTGGTGCACAGGAAGCTGTACCGATCATTCCCAGAACCGAGAACCCGGCTTCAGCCTTCGCCCAGCTCGCTGCGTTTCATGCCCGAGTTTCATCGCGGCGCAATTCAAATGGACCACAACTCTCCGACGCGAGCGATGATTCGAAAAAGATTGACTTTCATCAGATACTATCAGCTTTGGGCGAGTATCCGCATCTGTTGAGGAAATTAGGATTGGTCATTGACATCGAAGTCGACGCTGATAAGATCCCCATATCAATATATGGTGACGTCAAAACACTTAGAGTCGCTCCTATTGGCAACGATGCCTATACTCCGAATACGAAATATCTTCTTGATCTCCGATCCTCCGGCAGTGCATTACCGTTTCCCATGTTCGCCGCCGCTCCCCGACATGCAGACGACGATGCTCAGCCGGCCTCAGCAGCGCATGATCTGGAGATCATCGGTGGTTTGCTGAATTTAGGTTCGCCGCATCAGTATGATCTGATACAAATCGATACAGATGGAGCAGCCATTAAGCTCATGAATACAATTGAGGCAATCGTCTCAGAGGAGTATCGCTCAGACCATCCCATTGACAAAACTGATGAGACAGGTGCGCCATCAATCCGCACGAGTGGCATAGCGTTAGTGCGTAGCGATAATGTACCCACATTGATCGCGGGTATGCGTAGGGCTGAGGATCATGAAAATGCCTTGCAAAGAAACAACGAATTTACAAATCTGTTTGCGGAAGACCTCGTGCGTGGCTATCGCATCGACATCCGCCGTTTCCCCGCTAATTTTCAATTTGACAGTTTCGGTCAGGGATCAGAAATACCGTGGCTGTCATTACACAAACGTATCGGGACCTATGACTACAAACATCCCTGCACAGGACAATTCACACGGATCAACTGTACTGATGAAGGATTTATTCAACCGACATTAGTCCAAAGCCACGCCCCCAACTTGCTATCGGCAGACGAGCCGAACCCGGTTTATGCGCCGGAATCATTGTTTCACTGGAAAGGATGGAGCCTATCGGCATCACCACCAGCCAATCCGATTGATATGTTGCCACAAGCTGAACCAGCATATTCTCATGGCTTGGTTGGGCTTCCGCAATTGGAGATCGATTTCAAACCGCCAGATTACAGTCTTCCGCAACTGCGATTCGGCAGTTATTATCAAGTACGGGCGCGCACAGTGGATCTGGCCGGAAATGGCCCTACTATTGAAGAAGCCGATGCCGTTGTTGAAGCGCTAAAAGCCCAAGGCAGCCGAACGCCTATTCTGCTCGGAGAACCGAAAGATTTCCGCTACCGCCGGTTCGAACCCATCAGTGCGCCGGAGTTGGTCCCGAGAGAAGTGTTCACCGAGGGCGAATCGATTGATGTGATGGTGATCCGCAGTAATGGATCGACTGCGGCAGCTTACGCAGCCAGTCTTGGTGATCCAAAGTACAAAGGTGTGAACGAACGCCACGTCGCTCCGCCAAAGCAAGCGTTGATGATGATCGAGAACCACGGACTTTTGGACGGAGCATTCGGCCGGAACGGAAATCCAGGCCGTTACTACAATATCTGCCGAAGAGAGAATGGCAGCTTCGAGAGTAATTTCGTAACCAACCTCGATACGGGCAAGCGCGAGTATTTCCCCAATATTGATTTAGGAACTGGCGAAACGGTTACGAGCGGCATTCGCTTCGTGAAACTGCAAGGCCCCGACAGCGGCTATAATGTCCACTACGAGGAACAGCTTCGGATCCCCTATCTGCCGGACCCGTTAGCATACGGTGCCGCTCTTTTTGGGCTGCCAGGCTCCAACGTAACTGGCACAACTGGAGAGCTCAACGACGATGGTGAGCTGAAGTGGTTGGATGTCCAACCCCTCAATGCGCAGGTAGAGACCGACTTGGGTTTTCTGACCAAGATCCATTTCGGGCCAATCGACAAATGGCCGGAACGCTTGCCGTTCCGGTTACGACTTGACGAGATCGCAGGCGATGTAGTGCCGGACCTGCCTAAATGGAACAACGCAGAGCGGGTATTGACGGTGCGCCTCGCCCCTAGTCAGATGTGCACGATTTGGATCGGCTCTTACCCACTACGACAAGATGCCGAACAGCACGGGCTTCATGATTGGTGGCGCAAGCAGGTTTCTGAATCGATCGATGAAAAGCACTTTCTCAATATGGCCGAACATGGAGCACTTGCCATGCTTACTCCACCCCGAAAGGTAACATTGGTGCATGCGGTACAGAAGCCGGTCAAGCCGCCCATTGAAGCGGGGGATATGCGTTTGGATAGCCGCAGGTTTCCACATGGTACGGTAGCCTATATCTCCGGCGCCTTCAATATTCATGCTCGTAGCACAGCAAAGGTCGACCTCTTCGCAGAGTGGGAGGAGCAGGAGACATCTAGCGAGAAGACATCAATGATCAATACCCATGTCTTCGAAGTGCAAATCCCGACCACGGTACTGAATTGCTCTGCTGGATCCGTGCCGGAACCTACCACGATTCCTGTATCGCCACCTTCAAACGTTATGCCGATCGCGAAGTATGATGGAGCAAAGCGCATTGAGTTTCTCGCACCAGACATGGCGGCTACTTCAAAGCGCTATTCAGCGAGGCATGAGTTCGGCGACACCAAGTATCGCCTCGTAACTTATCGACTGGTTGCTACAACCCGCTTCCGCGAGTATTTTCCAGCCAGCATCACTAATGATCCCAACAATCTCATTCAGACCTCTAAGCCAAAAACCATTGCCATTCTCAGTTCGGACAAACCCGCCGCTCCTGAAATTATATATATTATCCCGTCATTTGGCTGGACGATCGATGAGGAATCAAACGTGATCCAGAGTGCACGGTATGGAGGAGGCTTAAGAGTTTATCTCGGCGCGACTTGGTATTCGTCCGGGAAAGATGAAAAACTGGCTGTCATTGATTCACAAGCACCAGGCTTTAGCAGGTGGGGCCGTGATCCAATCTTAGCAACACCTTCCTCGGCAATTAACGCGATCAAACCTAATGGCAGTCCTGCCAGGGCTCCTGGTTCAGAGTATGATGGCAAGATATATCCTTTCGACGTCCATTTTGATGAGGAGCGAGGACTCTGGTATAGCGATATCATATTCAATGTTGGCTCCGAATATTTCCCTTTTAAGGAGCTGGCGCTGGCCCGCTATCAGAAAAATTCGCTCAATGGCATGCACGTCTCACCTGTGGTGCATGCCGGCATGCATCAGTTGGCCCCCGATCGTATGGCAACTCTTTCCTTCAGCCCAAGCCCCAGTCATCCAGATAAGCGCAAGCTCACCATAACTGTCAGCGCGCTCGCAATCCGTGCCGCTTCGACTGACGCCGAAACTCTCGCACCGGCACCGGTCCAGCCCACTGTCGAGGTAATCCTTGAGGAACGCGATATGGCGCACCAACATTGGGACGATAACTTAGGCTGGACCCTGCCGAATGCGGCGCAACAACAACAGCCCATTCCCGATGGGCCTCTAACTCAAGGGCGACTTTGGACTGGATATGTGTTGTTGCCAGCCTCTCCAGGATCGAAACAATACCGCATCGTCATTCAGGAATTCGAGCACTTTCCGGAGAATGACTGTCCGGACGGCCAAGCATGGCTCATGGGAGCCAGTGGGGAAGCCCACAGAGCCTCCAGTAGGCTCGTCTATGCCGATACCATAAGAGTGGACTGATAACAGGTGGTGTCTGACATGAGGGTATAACCGAAATCTGCTCGAGAGGAATAAGGAGGACGCTATGATTCTGCATGATAAAATCAGCATTTATTTGGCTGTGCCAGTACTGATGTTTTTTCTGGGCTCTGCACTGGCTGCCGCGCCGCAGTGCACGCCCGAGTCAGGGGTAGCCATAACGCGGCTGGGTCAAAACTCGCGCCTGTTTGTTTCGAGCAATTTCCACAACCAGAACCAGATGCCCGGCGTTTAGGTGCGCGATCTCGCCTATGTGAGCACAATCAGAGACAAGGACCGCACCGTGGAGGCCTTATCCGTACTATTGAGCAATCAGAATGGCTGCTTCAGATCACCGCCAGCTCCCGCTGTAGGCCAGCCTCCTACACTGGTAGGCGAGAATCCCAGCCTTATCGCTGCCGGAAAGTTCGATGGCGACAAAAATGAGGATATTGTGATCGGCAATGGCCTTGATCAATTTAACCGTAGTGCAAGGCTCAGAATTTTTCGCGGCAAGGGGCAAGGGCATTTCACGCCCATGTCTCCCTTTTTTCCACTCCAAGCAAATGAAGTACCTGTGGCAATGGCAATAGGTCACTTCCGGAGCTCCAGCATGCCTAATAAGCCTATCGATCTTGCTATCGTTAGCTCAAAAGGAATACTCAACATTCTATTCAACAAAGGCAATGGGGAGTTTGAACCATCACAGCCCATCTCTCTCGGCAATTTTGGGCCAGAGGCCATAGTAGCCTCGGATAGATTCAGGGATGGCGGCAATACTGATTTGGTGATCAGAGGGAGATCAGCGATCATGTTCTTGAAGAACTCCGGCAGCGGCACTTTTCCGAATAGGCAGGTTATTGCTGGTGCCGGCAATGTGCCAACGCTTTTGCTCGGCGTGCTCGATCCCAATGATGCAATGGGCAATAAAGCAGGCGATAAGCTTGACATCATTACCTTTGATCGAGATATGACCTTGAAAGTGTTCGTCAATGATGGCTCAGGTGCTTTCAATCCTCCGCAATCCCTACTATGGAAGGGAGGAGAAAATATCAAGAAAGAGAATTTCAGTTTTGTTGACGCCGACATTGGTCATCAGGACAACACTGATAGCAAGGGCAGTCAGTTTGCCCGGTTCTTTGTTGCTAATTCCGGCGATTGTACTGAGACGCATAGCTCGACATCGCCTTCCTCATGTGAACCGTTTCGGCTCAAGGCAGTCACCATAAGGGGCATACTGACTCTGGAGAGCAATAACGATGGTATTTCCGTGCGCCCGACACTTAAGCCATTCGCATTCGCCTTGCCGTCGCTCCCATTAGTGGTGAAAAAAGCTGATCTAATACGCTCCGATGGTCGGCATCACTCGCTGAGACTAAGGGCACATGCTGGTGTGGCGGACCAGTTTATGGCTTCTGGTGGCGTACTACTACCGCCCGCATTGGCCTTGATCACGAACTTCGTTGAGAAAACGATCATAGATAGGAATTGCAGGGGGATACAGCCCGTAGCGGGACCAATAGAAGGGCTGCTTCGACCTGTTGCAGCCCACTCTCTAACTCGTTATCCAACTCTTCATGCATGTATGGAAGAGTGTAGCTGTGGCTTTGGAGAAAAACCTTTTTGTGAAGGACATTCGAGTGAGGGTTGGTATTGTGATTGCATAGAACAACCTCTCCCTCCACCTGCATGTGAGATAACAAAGGAATTGTCAACGCCCGTCATGCTGGTTTTTGACATCAGGTGAGGGGTATGGAGGCCTCTGCCGAAAAGAATTTGCGCTACATGGCCAGAATCCGTGTCAGTGGTAACCGTCAAGCTTTTGCCCGTGCACCACCTCTGTGCACCGCTGAGCGCCAGAATTTATGTAGTTTTATCTTTGAGCTGTCCGGAAGGCGGCAAGAGACGGCTTAACGCCTTTGTTGACATGCAGGTTTACCAGAATGGGGCAGGGCATGGTGCTGGTGAAGTATGTTTGAACAGGTGAATTTGTACCGTTCCACATTCAGGTGCGCCGTCCCTCACAGCTTTTTCAAAAGACATAAGGAGGAAGCTATGGTTTTGCATCATAAAATCAGCACTTTCTTGGCTGCGCCAATGCTGGTGTTTTTTCTGGGCTCTGCACTGGCCGCCGCACCAGAGTGCACGGCCGAGCCAGGGGTAGCCATAACGCGGTTGGGTAAGAATCCGCGCCTGTTTGTTTCAGGCAATTTCCATAATAAGTTGTCAACCGCCCCGGTGCGCGATCTTGCTTATGTGAGCACGATCAGAGACAAGGGGCGCGATGAGGAGGCCTTATCCGTGCTATTGAGCAATCAGGATGGCTGTTTTAGATCACCGGCAGTTCCCCCTGAAGGACAGCCTCCTACACCAGTAGGCAAGAATCCCAGCCTTATCG
Organism: Methylobacter luteus IMV-B-3098; assembly: GCF_000427625.1. GTDB lineage: Bacteria > Pseudomonadota > Gammaproteobacteria > Methylococcales > Methylomonadaceae > Methylobacter > Methylobacter luteus. The sequence goes on along the minus strand of NZ_ATYJ01000014.1, from coordinate 45,458 downwards.
CTACCGGAAAGTTCGATGGCGATGATAATGAGGATATTGTGATCATCAGTGGCCTTGATCAATTCAACCGTAGCGCGAGGCTCAGAGTTTTCCGCGGCGATGGACAAGGGCATTTCATGCCTGTGCGCGATCCCATTTTTCCGCTAGCAGCCGATGAAGTACCCGTGGCAATGGCAATAGGCCATTTTCGAAGTTCCAACACTCTCGATATTGCCATCGCTACAGCCAATGGGATACTCAACATTCTGCACAACAATGGTAATGGCGTGTTTGAACCATCGCCTCCCATCTCCCTCGATAACTTCCAACCAGAAGCCATGATAGCCTCTGATAGATTCAGGGATGGCGGCAAAACTGATTTGGTGATCAAAGGAGGATCATCAATCATATTCTTGCAGAACTCCGGTGATGGCAATTTCAGAAATATTCAGAAAGTTGTTGGTGCAGGCGGTGCACCAACGCTTTTGCTCGGCGTACTCGATCCCAATGATGCAAAGGGTGATAAACCAGGTGATAAGCTTGACATCATTACATATGATGAAGACATGAGCTTGAAAGTATTCGCCAATGACGGATTTGGCGTTTTCCAAACTCCACCAATATCAATACAGACGACTTTCAATTTCAATTTTGCTAAAGGTAATACAGGCAATCCGTTTATTCAATTCTTTGTCACTAAATTAGGAAATTGTCAGCACGGCACGGCATCACCTTCCTTATGCGAACCGCTTCAGTTCAAGGCGATCGTCACCCAAGCTACCTCTACCGGCAATAGTCAGAATAGGGATGGTATTTTAACCTTGACGGTACAGAGAAATAATGCCGGTTTTTCTATAATTCCAGATTTTCGCTTAATTAAGCCTTTAAGGCTTCTACAGACGAAAAAAGCCGAAACGTTTGTTTCTCGTCACAGTGTGAATCCATCAAATACGACGGGATTAAGCCTAAGATTGTCGGCTGGCATAGTAGACCAATTTATGTCCCTTGATCACGGTGAATTACCTGCATTGGCCTTAATCGCGGATCCTGTTGAGATACAGGAAACATCCAAGGAAGAAAATGGAACCTGTGGAGGGATACAGCCTGAAAGGACAGAATGGAAAGGCTCATCAAGGGCGCCACCTCATGGATTCTCACGTTCCGAGTGGATTCAATGTATAAATAACTGTACCGAGATGGGACATAGATGTCCCACAGGACAATCGATTGATTGCAAAATAGATTTTATTCCCAATGAGGATCTGCCTGGTACGCATGATAAAGAATTTCTGGCATGTGATTGTACGTACATTCCAGTACCAAACGCTTGCCGAATAACGAAGGGACTTCAGATGCCCACGCCCGTCCTAATCGTCATTCCCAGCTCTTGAAATATGAGAAATATGCGGTCTGTTTGCCTAATTTACAACACACAGTCAATGCCTGCATCGACCGCAATTACCAATTAGCATAATAGGAGAATACTGTATGCGAGAAAGCGTAAATTCCACCTGGATAGCATTCAATCATCCGCTCGAAGGCCGCCTTCCGTTCATGTACTTGGATACGAGAAGCTTTGTTACAACAGGAATGGGAAACATTATTGAGCCACGCAGTACGGCTGAGGCGTTGCCATGGTATGACCAGAATACTGGCGATACCGCCTCCATTGATGAAATCGATGATGCGTGGGATTTAGTGAAGCTCAGGACGGATCTGTCCCAGCTTGGGGGAGGTGCGTTCAAAAACATTACATCTCTACGACTGACCGATGCCGCCATCGATGACCTTATCTTCTCCAAGCTTTTCGAGATGGAGAGATACTTAGAGCGTAGAGCGCACTTCAGAGACTTTCAAAACTGGCCCGCAGACGCGCAACTCGGACTACTGAGCATGGCATGGGGGATGGGCCCAGCTTTCAATTTTCCACGGTTTCAGGCATACGTTAGTGAGCGCCGATGGGCGGACGCAGCAACTGAATGCCGATTCAATCCCGATGTTGGGACAATCAAGGTCAGAAATGACCGTAATCAGCAGCTGTTCAATAATGCTGCGTTGGTCGAAGAACTGGGACTCGATCCAAGCGAGTTGCTGTGGCCGGCGCGAACAGCACCCTCAAAGGAAGATTTTGGTCTTGTGTGCCGACTCGAGGCCGACACCACAGCCGAAAGAGCCCTCGACGTTAGAGCAGCATTCGATGTGGAAATGCAGTTCTCGGTGGATCCGACCGGATTCACGAGGGGATACGGTGGACCGAATCAAGGAGGCCACCAAGGGCCGAATTGGTACATCCAGTATGGGATGGATCTTGGCGCCCAAACGGGCACAGCGGTGTACGCCGCATTTGATGGTTATGTGACGAGGTACACCCCACATAACCCGGCTCAAGATCATGGAGGCGTCTACGGCGCCCAAATCTTCATGAGACACTCTAATAATATGATGGGTGGTTTCTATACCCACATTACGAACGTTCCAGGATATATTGGGGTTAATTCACAAGTCGCGCGCGGCGATTTTCTTGGTACGGTTGTATCATTTGGCGGCATTTCGCCCCACCTGCATCTTGCACTCGTCGAGATCATTGGCAATCAGTATGTCGGCGTGGATCTTTACCATCTTTTCCTTGAGCTCGAGACGATATACGCCAAATATTATGTGCCGGTTAGATTCATGCAGGACGGAACGCCGCCTGTACCTCAATGGGGCCGGATGCAGGGTAAGAGGTAAGCGCCGATTAGGAGAGCATGCAAAGGTTGTGTCGCAAAGTTTAGCTAAAGTCAGAGAATGCCTACCCTGGAGGCAAGACTATCCTGCTAAGGCCATGAATTGCTTGTAGGCAGGAATGTTCTCATCTGACAACTGTCCTTTTCGGATCATATGTGCCGTTTCGATGCCATCGATTGTTGCTTTGGCCGAATGAAATGCTCTGAAACCCATCATAGGCTTTGTGATTTTCTTGATGAAGCGGTGATCCTGTTCAATCAGATTCTTCAGCTATTTGATCTGAAGAATTTCAACAAAACTAATGATTCCGGCCAGCATCAGCAGGAAGTTAAGATTTTCTAGTCCAACATAATTTGCGCCGCTCTTGTCCATGACTACTTTCTTTGGAAAGCCATTGTTATCTATGGCTTGCTTAAAGAATGCAGTGGCCGCGGCTTCATCGCGTTTCTCGGAGAGCATGAAATCAACGGTGTCGCCAAACTTATCAACAGCACGGTATAAGTAGACCCACTGGCCTTTGACCTGGATATAGGTCTCATCCATCTTCCACGAAGTGGCAACAGCTCGTTTATTTTTCTTTGCAGCCAAAGCTAATGATGAAGAATATTTTATTACCCAGCGATTCAGTGTCGAGTGGTCAACCTTGACGTTTCGTTCGGCAAATATTTCTTCCACATCTCGATACGAAACACCATATCTGACGTAGAAAAATACCGCGTACAAAATAACATCTTTGGGAAATTGGGTGCCGCTAAAACTGATCATCGATTAATTCAGAAATTGCAAAATATTACCCCAGACCGATAAACTTTGCGACACAACCTCCTTTGGAAAATGGGTGCCTTTTAAACGGATCATCCAGGTTTTCAATGCCTAAAAATGGGTAATTATCGCCCAGCCTGACAAACTTTGCGACAGAACCGACACAAGTCCTTATTTCTCCTCGAAAAATCGCCAGAATAATTCCCCAGTTAGGGTTTTGCGGCCTAGTGCTGATAAGTGAAGTAATCGGCAGTATGAACTATAAATAATTAAATATTTCAGTGAAATACTGAAAAAAATTTTTATTAGTTCGATGAATGGCCCCGGAAACAGGTGTTTTTCAGCAGGGGAGGGTGCGTTTAAACAAACGACATTAAAGTCCCATAGCATTTTGAGAAAACCCATAGACGACAAGGCTTGGCGTCAATTATGGACTTCTCGAAAATTCGGACTGAAAATCGGGCTAAAATGGGGTTGTTAGAAATGGGTTCAAAGCCACGTCAGCTATGACGTTACAAAAAATCCTATGAAACAATTCTGTCGTTTGTTTAAATGCACCCTTGTTACTCTAATCCTAATCATAGCCCCATGGATTTCCGGATGTCTTTAATCAGGAGGAAAAGATGATATGGATCCGTTGGCGAAGGAAAGAAATTGAAGTGTTCGTAAAAATCTCGCGCACGGTCATCCTTGGCGTGAACCAGAAATGCCCGGATGCCAGCAATATCAGCTGCCTGCACGGTTCGTCGCATAGCGTCCCGCAACAAGCCTGAACCCACACCTTTTCCCTGCCATGCCAAGTCTACGGCGAGCCGTGCCAACAACATCGTGGGAACAGGTTGGCGGGATAGGCCTTTAGCCAAACGCTCGGGCGCATCATCATAGGATATGCTGCTCACGACCAGTGTGTAATAACCCATGATCGTGCCGCCATAAGAAACGCCAACATAAGTTTGCGCTCCATCGGCACGCTGGTTCATGAGTGCGTAACGTTGTAAATAGCGGTTAAGGTTTTCTTGTCCGCAATGAAAACCGTTAACGTCATGAGTGCGCTGCAGCTTCTCGATACAGGGGCTATGCTTCTTGTTCAGGCCCATCAAACAGCCCTGGTTCCTGCATCAAACGTTCAAGACGAGGCAATGGACGCGGCGGCGCATCAAGAGCCGCTTGAAAGGCTTCCCATTGCTCGGCGTCAAGATGAAAATGCCGACGTTCCGCCAAGATTTCATTGGCCGCCCCCATCGCGTTTTCCAAAATGAATTCGCTGATCGTCTTGTGTCGCAATAAAGCGGCCGCTTGGATGGTTTCTTTCGCTTTCGGATCAATTCGAAGATCGATCCGGTTACTACGTTTGGTTGTTTTCATCATCAAGTTCCTCCATTTAATAATTTAGCATAAATGTACACACAATGACAGTACATAATGATAATCTTAAAAACGTTTACTTGGAGGTGTAAGCCGGAATCCCTGAATTGTCCGTAATTAGCTGTAGTTTCTTGATTTCATAATCGCCATTTCTTGCACATATCCGGGATTTTCATCTCAGATTAACTGATTTTATAAATTCAGTTTTTCTCACATTAATTGCCCCTGTTTTTTAGGGTTCTGTTGCGTTAGATTGATAGGCCGCTGTCGGGTAAGCTAAGCACCCAATGAATTGCACAGCGAACCACATGATCGACTTCAAAGGCCGCCGCATCGAAAAAGCCATCATTCTGATCTGTATCCGCTGGTATCTGGCTTATCCGCTGAGCTACCGGAACCTGGAGGAGATGATGGCGGAGCGCGGCGTCGAAGTCGACCATTCCAGTATTTACCGCTGGGTTCAGAAGTTCACGCCTAAGCTGGAGGCCGCTTTCCGCAAAAGCAAGAAACACTCAGTCGGCAAGAGCTGGAGGATGGACGAGATGGTCATCAAAATCAAGGGCCAGTGGCGCTATCTCTATCGTGCCGTCGATCGGGATGGCCAGACCATCGACTTCCTACTGACGGCCCACCGGGACAAGCAGGCCGCTCTGCGCTTTTTCAGGAAAGCGGTACGGCAGCACGGCCTGCCGGACAAGGTCACCATCGATAAGAGCGGCGCCAACACGGCCGCTATCGAGGCGCTTCAGGAGGAAACCGGCTACAAGATCGAGATCCGCCAGAACAAGTATCTGAACAATTTGATTGAGCAGGATCACCGGGCCATCAAACGCATTATTCGACCGATGCTCGGCTTCAAATCTTTTCGTTCGGCCAGAATCACTTTGCAAGGCATTGAACTGATGCACATGATTAAGAAAGGCCAGATGGCTTCTGACAATAATCAAAATCTGTCTGCCACAGCACAATTTTATTCATTGGCCGCCTAAAACCAGTTTGGAATAGCCCAAGTTGTGGCTGACTGAAATTAACGCAACAGAACCACATATGGCTTATTTGGAAAAGTCGCCGGAACGGGTTCGGAGCTTCTTCCTAGACAAACACGTAAAATATGCCGCTTAAAACTTCAAAGGGCCGGATCAATATTATCCATTCTGACGAATTGATATTACGTTGTCTAACGTATTGATTGTTCTGCCTTCCACACTTACCATCAATTCTCTAGGTTATGGGCTGGTTTTTTCAGTCAGGGGCTATCTTGAGAGCAACGTATGCGCGATAACAGCGGCCTGCATTCGCTTGTTCATCACGCCAATAGCCCCACGGCTTTTTCATTCCATTGCGCATCAAACCTCAATCCTGTGCAACACGACTTCCGCTTGTTTAATTTATTTGACATCAGGAGATACTCGTGGAACCAACTCAATGCGTTACATCGAACAGAGATAGTAGGCTTCCAGGCAGTGCTGCCGCAGTAATAATCTGTCTGGCTTTTATGTCTGACCTGTCTTCAGCCGCCCCGCAAATGGCGGCGGACGTAAAGGCCCGGGTTCAAGCCAACTACAACAAGCTGCCGCTCAGTTTTGAGGCCAACCAGGGCCAGACGGATGCCCAGGTCGAATTCCTTTCCCGGGGGAATGGCGATACCCTGTTTCTGACACCCACTGAGGCAGTGCTGCACCTGAAGAAAGCACCCGAGAACGACGAGGCCGTGCTGCGGATGCAGATGGTCTGGGCTAGCCCCAGCCCTCGTATTCTGGGCCAGGAAGCGCTGCCCGGACGGGTCAATTATCTGATCGGCAAGGACCCCGCCAGTTGGCGCACGAACATACCCACCTATGGCAAGGTCGCGTATGAAGACGTCTATCCGGGCGTGGACCTGGTGTACTACGGCAATCAAAGGCATCTGGAGTATGACTTCGTGGTGGCGCCGGGCGCCGATCCTCGCCAGGTCAAGCTGGCTTTCAAGGGCACTAGTCATATCGAGGTCAACCCGGAAGGAGAACTGGTTCTGCAAATGGCGAACGGCACCATCCGCATGCACAAGCGGGTCCTCATCTACCAGGAGATCGATGGTGCCCGCAAGCCCATCGGCGGCGGCTATGTGCTCAAGGCTGGCCAGACGATCGGCTTTCAGGTGGCAGCCTATGACGCCGCCCATCCGCTCATCATCAATCCGGTGCTGGTCTATTCCTCCTACCTGAGCGGCAAAACTCGCTGGGGCAACGATATCGCCGTGAATCCGCGGGGACAGGCCTATGTGACAGGGATGAACAAATCGCCCGATTTCCCGGACGTGAGCGCCCCGCAACCTAGATCTCGTGGCAGTGGTGCCGATGATAACGATGTTTTTATAGCGAAACTCAATCGCCAAGGATCCGCACTTGTTTATTCAACCTACCTGGGCGGCAGCGGAGGCGACATTGGTTATAGTATCGCCGTGGATCCGCGGGGGCAGGCCGTTGTGACAGGGAAAACCGGATCATCCGACTTCCCGATCAAGAACGCCATGCAGCCTGTTTTCGGTGGCCCTGGAGGTTTTGCTGGTGATGCTGGTGATGCCTTTGTCGCCCAGCTTTCAGCCGACGGCTCGGCGCTGAACTATTCTACGTACCTGGGAGGAGAATTGCATGACATGGGTCGGGGTATCGCCGTGGATCAATTGGGCCGAGCTTATGTGACAGGGTATACCGAGTCACCAAACTTTCCAACTCGCAATGCCTTGCAGCCCGCTGTGCTCGGTTATAATCGTTCTGATGCCTTTGTTGCCCAGTTTACGGTCAATGGGGCGCTGCGCTATTCCACCTACCTGGGCGGCAGCGAAGGCGACATTGGTTATAGTATCGCCGTGGATCCGCGAGGGCAGGCTTATGTGACAGGGGTTACCGATTCATCATCCGACTTCCCGATCAGGAATGCCGTGCAGCCTACCTTCGGCGGAGAATTTGATGCCTTTGTGGCCAAGCTTTCGGCCGATGGCGGAACGTTACGCTATGCGACTTATCTCGGCGGCAACGAAGAAGATTTTGGTGACAGTATTGCTGTGGATCCGCGCGGTCAAGCTTATGTAACGGGGCGTACAAACTCAACTGACTTTCCAACCAAGAATGCCGTGCAGCTTGTTTGCGGTGACCATGGAGGTGATGCTGATAATGTTTTCTTTCTTAATACCTTTGTCGCCCAGTTTTCAGCCGACGGCTCGGCGTTGCGCTATTCTACGTGCTTGAGAGGAGAATGAGCTGTTGTGACGGGATACACTAGTTCGTCCGACTTCCCGACCAGAAACGCCTTGCAGCCCATGTTGGCTGAGGGCTCTGACGCCTTCGTGGCAAAAATCAGAAACGATAGTCAGCCTTAAATAAGGTCGGGAAAAAATGCTGGTTCTGTTGCGTTAATTTTTGATAGGCACAGATGGACTATCGGCTGGCAGTATTAAGCTGCCAAAGCATAGAACTGTTCGGCAGTAGATAGACTCTGCCCATCGATCATGAGCATTTGTCCCTTCTTGATCATATGCATCAGTTCAATACCACGCAAAGTGCAGCGAGCTGAGGCGAAGGTTTTGAACGCGAGCATTGGCCGAACAATACGTTTGATGGCCCGGTGGTCCTGCTCAATTCGATTGCTCAGATACTTGCTCTGGCGAATCTCGATCTTGTGGCCGGTTTCCTCCTGGAACGTCTCTAGGGCCGCCGTATTGGCGCCACTCTTATCGATCGCGACCTTGTCCGACAGGCCGTGCTGCCGCACCGCCTTTTTGAGGAAGCGGAGCGCAGCTTTCTTATTGCGATGAGCCGTCAGTAGGAAGTCAATGGTTTGGCCCTCTTTGTCGACGGTGCGGTAGAGATACATCCACTGGCCTTTGATCTTGATGACCATCTCGTCCATCCTCCAGCTCTTGCCGACTGAGTGTTTCTTGCTTTTGCGGAAAGCGGCCTCCAGTTTCGGCGTGAATTTCTGAATCCAGCGGTAGATGTTGGAATGATCGATCGTCACGCCGCGCTCCGCCATCATCTCCTCCAGGTTCCGGTAGCTCAGCGGATAAGCCAGATACCAGCGGATACAGATCAGAATGATGGCTTTTTCGATGCGGTGGCCTTTGAAGTCGATCATGTGGTTCGCTGTGCAATTCATTGGGTGCTTAGCTTACCCGACAGCGGCCTATCAATCTAACGCAACAGAACCTTATTGAAGCGCACGGGGCGACGATCAAATACCTGCCGCCCTACAGTCCTGACCTGAATCCGATCGAGCAAGTCTTCTCCAAGCTGAAGGCGCTCCTGCGCAAGGCGGCGGAACGCACTTACGATAAGCTTTGGCGGCTCATTGGTAAACTGTTGGATGAGTTTCATGCGGATGAGTGCCTCAATCTTTTCAGGCATTCAGGCTATGTTTCTATGTAATAGATAAATACTCTAGATGTTTAGTCCCACGATGTGCTGGATGGGGTCGATTCTGAAGCGATCAGGATCTTTTGTCCAGATCTGACAGATGTATTCGTAGGGTGTCAGCCCTTTGAGCATTTTGAGCCGCTTGGCGAAGTTGTAAACCATAACGAACGCGTGCAGATGTTGCTTGAGTTGATTATGTGAGCCGTAGTGATACTGTTTTACAGTCGCCTCTTTGAGCGTTCGATTCATGCGTTCGACTTGGCCGTTTGTCCATGGATGCTTAGGTTTGGTCAGCCGGTGATCAATATCGTTCTTAGCGCAAGCCAGTTCAAAGGCATGTGCGCGGAAGATATGCCCGGCCTCCAAAGCCTCTTTGAGATCTTTTGCGGTGGAATGCCGATTGCCCGGTGTGGTGAAGTGCGTTCCGTTGTCGGTGAGAATGGTGTGGATTTTGTAAGGAACGGCGATGATAAGCTCTTGCAGAAAGTTTCCCGCAATTTGACGGGTTGCCGTCTCGTGAAGTTGTACGAAGACAAACTTGGACGTACGATCAATGGCAACAAACATGTAGAGCTTGCCCTCCTCAGTGCGCACTTCGGCGATATCGATATGAAAGTAGCCGATCGGATAGTCTTTGAATTTCTTTTTATCTGTGGCGTCTTTCGTATCCGGTAGGCGACTTATCCCATGCCGCTGGTAACAACGATGTAGAGATGACCGTGTCAGATGAGGAATGCTGGCTTGCAAACTGTAAAGGCAGTCGTCTAAAGACAGGAGAGTATGCTGCCGAAAGGCGACGCAGGCGGCTTCCTCCTCTTTTGTCAGAACTGTTGAGCGAACCTCTTTGGGACCCATAGGGGCATCTTGAACCGTTTGCCGCTTGCGCCACTTGGCAACCGTTTTCGGGTTGATCCCGTGTCGAGCCGCCAGTTTGTTCAGGCTCTCTTGACTATGTTGTATCGCTCGACGCACCGCCTCTGTCGTGCGGGCGCATCCGTGTAAAACTTGTCCCATAGTTCCTCCCGTTGTAGCTGGCTATACTTTACACCAGCACATCGTGGGACTAAACATCTAGACAGCGCACCAAAGTACTGCAAAGTAGTGGCATGTAGTCCCCGCGATAACGCACAAGTGCCAGATTAAATGCCCAAACCGGAGGTGAGAATCGATTGCCAGGAAAGCTACGCCTACGGTGTAGGCCACGCCTCCTGCAATCAGCAAGTGCACGCCGAATTGTGGCATCTTGGCAAATAACGGATCGAGTATGATCACGATGAGCCACCCCATGAGCAAATAAAGGCTGGTAGGAATCATCAGACGCGTCATTTTACCGAACGCCAACAGTGCAACGCCGACCGTAGCAAGCCCCCAGATAAGGCCGAGCATTGTCCAACCCCAGGTCCCCTGAAGAACCCCTAAGGTAAACGGCGTATAAGTACTGGCAATAAAGATAAAGATTACCGCTTGCTCGATTGCCCGAAGCACGCGTTTGGTCTTCCCTGTTGGAAAAGCATGGTAAAGCGTGGAAAGAAAATAAAGTACCACCATGGTCGCAGAGAAAAGGCTCGCGCCGATAATAAATGCTGAGTTTTCGTGGCGTTCCGCCTGCGTGATCAGAAACGGTGTTCCCACCAGGGCTCCGACCAGGCCTAGACCATGACTGACACTATTAGCGATTTCTTCCCGTCGCGATTGTTCACGTTTGGGCGCTGAAAATAGTTTACGCATACGGACTCTCCTGCGTGCTAACGTTAAAGATGACCGACACTGAACAGCTATGTTGATAGCTTCGTTTAACAGAAAAATTTGATTTCATCACCGCTAATGAAGTTCAAGCGCTCACAGGCTGAGTTCGAACTCAGCGGAATCCGCTTTTCCGCTGGTCATTTATACGCTGACAAAGCGCCGTTGATAGTGTGAACGGGTCGGAGTGGGCGATTGAATACAAATAAAAAAGCGGGTGTCGCACGCAGAAAACACTCGAAGGCTATTTCATTTAAGACTTAAAATTTTTAGAGCTGAGAGGCGGCTCAAGGCTAATAAGCAGTCATTCATTGTCAAATCCTGATCGTCGCCTTCGGGTCGCTATGGATAGCTATACATAGCGACCCATTGCGGTGTGCGCCAGGATAAGCTGGCAAAGGATAGGAGGTGAAAGTCCTCTACGAGATAAGGTCTAGCCCACCGAGTGATGCGCGGTTACCCGCGAGGGTAAACGTGAAACGTTCACAGGGGAGACCATAGGCTGGGTATTGAGCTGCGAAATGGGTCGAACTTCGAGGTGCTGATTCCGTACTGCTGAGGAGAAGGCAATATTGGTTCATGCGATTTGGCCAGCATGAGTCCAAACCTCGCGCAGTCGTAGACCCCAAGCATGTGGAGAAGTCCTTTGTACGGAACCTGGGAGGTCTCATCTGTGCTCGATAGGCATATCGAGCCGGTTTATTAAGGTAAAAACTGAACGATAAATATGCACGCAGATGAGAAGTCGGACAAAGCCGTAGTACCGAAGAAGCAATCGAACAAAGAGGGCTTGCCCTCGGCGGAGGTTGTGGAGGGAAGGACTTTGCCCAAGAGGAACATCGGTCAGGCAACCGCAGTCCGGACTCAGAGCCGGGGAGCTGCGTCGAATGGATTGGCTGGTGTGCGCCAAGCGGCGCGACAAAAGAAGGATGTACAGTTCACCGCGTTACTGCATCACATCACCCTTGAGCTTCTGGAGCAGAGTTATTTTTCGCTCAAGCGAAATTCAGCTCCCGGACTCGATGGCGTGACGTGGCGTGCCTATGGCGACAATCTTCATGAGAAGCTAACGGCATTACATAACCAGATACACCAAGGCAGCTATCGTGCCCAACCCGCTAGACGGACGATGATCCCGAAAGCGGACGGCACAGAGCGACCATTGAGTATCTTGTGCCTGGAAGACAAAATTGTCCAACAGGCGGTGGTCTATGTGCTAGAAGCCATCTATGAAGAGAGTTTCATGGGATTTTCGTATGGATTTCGGCCGGGACGTAGCCAACATGATGCGTTGGATGCCCTCAGTGCCGGGATTTATAGAAAGAAGGTGAACTGGGTGTTGGACGCGGATATCCAGAAGTTCTTTGATGCCATGAACCATGACTGGCTGATGCGATTTCTTCAACACCGAATCGGGGATAAACGTTTACTGCGTCTCATCGCCAAATGGTTAAAAATTGGCGTCATGAAAGGCTCTCATAGGGAGGCTAGTGTTCAGGGTGCCCCGCAAGGGGCTGTGGTTTCGCCGATCCTGGCGAATATTTACCTGCACTATGTGTTCGATCTATGGAGTCATCAATGGCGACGACAAAAAGCCCAAGGCGACATGATTATTATCCGTTATGCGGATGATACTGTGCTCGGTTTTGAATTCGAGCAAGAGGCAAAACGCTTTTTGCAAGATATGCAAGAACGTTTACAAGCGTTTGGTTTGACTTTACACCCCGACAAAACACAGCTGATCCGTTTTGGAAGATATGCGATAAGCAACAGGAATCGGCTGGGAGAAAGAAAGCCGGAGACTTTCGACTTTCTGGGCTTTACGCATTTCTGTACGCAGTCCCGGAAAAACGGAGCCTTTGTGATCGGGCGTCAAACGATAAAGAAGCGCATGCGAGCAACGTTGCACGCGATCAAAAGTGAGCTGCGAAAACGCTGGCATGATCCGCTGTCAAAAACCGGCGAGTGGATTCAAAAAGTTCTGCAAGGACATTTGAACTATTTTTCCGTTTCAGGCAATGATTCCAGTATCTGGCTGTTCTTCAATGAAGTTCGCCGCCTATGGTTGCATCGTATTAGAAAGCGCAGCCAAAAAGGGTTTATGAACTGGAATCGATTTGTTCGGATAACCGCGCGTTTCTTCCCGAGAGTTCGATTATTACATCCTCACCCTTGTTACCGCTTTGACGTTCGTACTCGAGGGAGGAGAGCCCAGTGCGTTAGCAGCGCACGCTGGGATCTGTGCGGGGGGTACCGGGCAACCGGTATTCCTACCGTGACCTTTCATTCGAATTTTCTGAATGGCAACAATTAGCCGTATAGCGGCCAGTTGCTGAGTTGCTTGGGCAATCAACTAATAACGCGGTGCTGAACTTGCTGCCTTGTGAGAAGTCGGAAAAATAGACCCTTGTTCCGATTAAACAGAGGACGCTGCAAATGAACATCAACCGAAGTGGTTCTCAATCTTCCACCCAAGGACCGGCCGAGTATTTCACCGGTAAGTACGCATCGACCCGCTGTTCTAAGCAACCGCTCCGGCACGCGCCCTCAGCGTCAGTGTCACGTTCGAGTCCGACGCTCGAACAGCATGACATACCCATCCGTTGGGCCAAACCCTGATCGTGACCGCCGGCTGCGGCTTAGCCCAGAGCTGGGGAGGTCCTATCTGAGAAATTCGGCCGGGTGACGTGGTCTGGTGCCAGCCGGGTAAGAAGCATTGGCATGGCGCCACGCCAACCACGGCCATGACGCACATCGCGATTGTCGAACAGCTTGATGGCAAGACCGTCGACTGGATGGAAGAGGTCAGCAACGAACAATATCAGGCCCCAAGAGCAAACGAATAGGAGCATAAACCATGTACAACGTGAAGGCTTATTCAGCGGCCAGTGCGGCATCGCCTCTGGCCTCCGCCACGATCCCCCGTCGCGATCCGACGGAAAGCGATGTGCAGATCGAGATTCTCTTCTGCGGCATCTGCCACTCCGACGTGCACCAGGTACGTAACGAGTGGAGCAGCGTCATGCCCACGGTCTACCCAATTGTGCCCGGCCATGAGATCGTCGGCCGTGTCACCCAGGTCGGCTCGGCCGTTACCAAGTACCAGCCCGGCGATCTCGCGGCGGTCGGCTGTCTGGTCGATTCGGACAGGACCTGTCCGCAGTGCCAGGCTGGCTTCGAGCAGTTCTGCCCGAACCTGACGCTCACCTTCAATGGTATGGACAAGCACCTCGGAGGCGTGACCTACGGCGGTTACTCCGCTAGCATTGTCGTCGACGAACGCTTCGTTCTACGCGTCCCTGCCAACCTCGATCTCGCCGGAGTTGCGCCGTTGCTCTGCGCAGGGATCACGACTTACTCCCCCATGCGCCACTGGGGCGTTACCCAGGGCCAGAAAGTTGGCGTGGTCGGTCTCGGCGGATTGGGCCACATGGGCGTGAAGTTTGCTCATGCGCTCGGCGCCCAGGTCGTGGTGTTCACCACGTCACCCGGCAAGAAGGAAGATGCGCTCCGCCTCGGTGCGGACGCAGTCGTCGTCTCCCGCAACCCCGACGAGATGCAGAAGCACACCGGCAGCTTTGACTTCATCCTCGACACCATCTCCGCCGATCACGACATCAACGCCTACATCAACCTGCTCCGACGCGACGGCAACATCACCTTAGTCGGCGCTCCCTCAAAGCCCTTGCACGTCTCGGCCTTCAGCCTGATCATGGGGCGCCGCAGCCTGTCCGGCTCCAACATCGGCGGTATCGCCGAAACCCAGGAGATGCTCGATTTTTGCGGCGAACATAACCTCACCGCCGACGTTGAAGTCATCCCCATCCAGAAGGTCAATGAAGCTTACGAAAGACTGCTCAAGTCCGATGTGAAATATCGCTTCTGCATTGATATGGCTTCTCTTAAGTCGGAGTGAAGGAAATGCCCACATTAACACAGGAGTTCGATTATGAATTTGTCTTTTGAAAACAAAGTGGCGTTCGTAACCGGAGCCGCGAATGGCATCGGACGCGCGGCAGCGCTGGCGTTCGCCCGTGAGGGTGCCAGTGTGACGGTGGCCGACGTTTCGGAACAGGGCAACCAGGAAACAGCCCGCATGATCGAAGACATCGGTGGACGGGCACTCGCTGTCAACTGTGATGTCACGCGGGTCGATGACGTGAAGGAGGCGCTGAATCAGACTGTCGGGACGTTCGGGCGGCTGGATGCTGCCTTCAACAATGCAGGCGTGGAACAGAAGCAACTGGTCCCGCTCGCGGAGTTAGACGAAAATGAGTGGGACCGGATCATGGCCATCGACCTCCGCAGCGTCTTCCTGTGTATGAAATACGAGATCCCGCTGATGCTCAAGCACGGAGGCGGTGCGATCGTCAACACCTCCTCGGGTGCGGGGGTAATCGGCATCAAGGGCAACCCGGCGTACACCGCCGCGAAGCACGGCGTGATCGGTATCACGCGGGCGGCGGCCCTCGACTACGCGGCGGCGAATGTCCGCATCAATGCCGTCTGCCCCGGCTATATCGACACGCCGATGATGGCTCGCTTCACCGGCGGTACCGCCGAGGGGCGGGCACGGGTGATCTCGGAGGAGCCGATCGGGCGAATGGGCCAGCCCGAAGAGATCGCCAACGCCGTCCTATGGCTGTGTTCAGATGCGGCCGCCTTCGTCGTTGGTCACGCTCTGGTCATCGATGGCGGCCAAACAATAATGTGATGTTCGTCGGTAGCCGCGATTTCTGCTGCCGAATCAGGCGCTGTCCCTGGCTGGGGCGCATGTAGGCTTTCCGTTACATGCAGGTTGCTGATGGGGCCCCGATCGGTGAACTGGATCGTTGAACGACAGGTTATGGTGTTGCAGCTGCCATAGACTGAAATCGTTGAATGTCTCAAAATGGCACATTGCCGCCAGTGAACCGTTTTGGTATGCCCTCGTGCGCGTTCTATCGCGACATTTTAATTTGCGTTTATCAAGAGATTACACGGGTTCAGATTGACTGCTGCTGACAGCGACTTTGAAAAGTGACATGCGTCCAAGCCATCGAACTGCGGATGATCATACATGTCATCGGCTAGCCATTGTGGCAAATGCGCCATCAAGCAGTGGCCTGCGCCTGCCACTGCCGGCGGGGTGGAGAAAGATAATCTGCAACTGTAGTACTAAATAAAGCACACTAAATATAGTTATGGACGAAAACAAATATGACGATTTAATTGGAAAAATTTATGACGCTGCTGTTATGCCGGAGCTATGGCCAGTTTTTTTGGAGCAGCTGTCAGATGCTTTCCGAAGCAAGGGCACGGTACTTTATCTGGTTGATTTTGCCAGCCGCAGTGCCACTTGCCGTAGCGATGAAATTTCCTTTATTCAATCCGTCCGTACCGATCCTGAAACTGTCTTGTCGTACGACCGCTATTATTCCAAAGTCAACGTCTGGCTTGAAAACTCGCGGGATTTACCAGAAGGCAAACTTATCACAACTGATCGCTTGTTTCCTGTGCGGGAACTTATCAAGACCGAATGGTATAACGATTGGCTTAAACCGCAGGATTATTTTCATGCCATGATCGGTCATCTTCTAAAACAGGATACGCTAGCAGTACGTCTGTCTATTTTTAGAGCCAAGCGGCAACCGTTTTCTACGGATGAGACCATATTATTGGCCCGTTTAGTGCCGCATTTGCGGCGCTCTTGCATGATTCATAAAAAATTTTCCGAATTTCAAAGGGTGCTTGCTACGAATACCGACCTCTTGAACCGCTTGCCAGTCGGGCTGGTCTTGTTCGATAAATGCGGCCAAGCCGTATTTGTTAATCACATGGCGGAAACTCTAAGCCGTTCTTCCGACGGTTTTTGTCTCAATGCCGCAGGTCGCTGCCTGACGGGTAACGCCAACCAAACTCGCGCCTTGCGCAGATTGATCGGCAATGCCTCAGAGCTGGGGCAAGGCAATGCGATGAGTTTGCATCGATACGCCTCAAACCGTCCGCGTCCGTTATCGGCAATAGCCGTGCCGCTGCAAAGCCGGCCGTTACCTTTTGCCGGATCGGAGCCATCTGTTGCGTTATTTATCTGCGACCCGGAGATACCATTCGATTTAGATGGCAATTTGTTGTCGCAATGCTACGGCCTTTCTCCTGTCGAGGCCAAACTTGCTACCGCTTTGCTGCGTGGACAAACACCAAGCGATTATGCAAAAACGCGAGGCATCAGCAACAATACGGTAAAAACTCAGCTAAAGCAGGTGCTGGCAAAAACGGGAACACATCGCCAGTCTGAACTCATCCAATTGCTGATGACAGGTTTCGGCATGCTTGCATCTCCAGGCGAGGCTGCCTTAACAAAAGATTGATCCTTTCTTGTTTATACTCCCGCAAATTTGTTCTCGTTGGGAAAACGGCATTCCCAAATTTACCGCAATAATTTTTCCTTTTTCACCCGAACGGGTGACGCGCTGTTAAACCGCTTAGTTTAATTTGTTTTACACCTAGGGCATTACTGCCGGCTCAATCTGTCATGGATGCCCGCAGAGAGTGCCCAATGATCAAACGTGTAGCTAATTAAATTGGAGTGTAGATGAATTTCCACAATTCCCGCTGTTATTTAGTAGACAGCGGACAATTACCGTTTCCCGCTAGACTTACTTTTATCATCGCATTGATTTCATCGTTGCTTTGGACATTAGCTGGATGTACGCATCAAGATCAAAACCAACGATATCTTCGCCCCGTCAATGTTGTCCGAGTAATACGTCAAGAAACGCAGAACGACAGACCGTTTCCTGGCGAGGTGCAAGCGCGTTTTGAAACGACTTTAGCATTCCGCGTGGCTGGAAAACTGATAGAGCGCTCGGTCGACATTGGCGATCGAGTAAACAAAGGCCAGATGTTAGCAAGGCTTGATCCCAGCGATTACCGGTTGGCTCTACAAAACATCAAAGCTCAACTTATAGCCGCTAAAGTCGACCGCGACTACATTAAAGACGACTTAAACAGATACCGGGAATTGTTTGATCAAAATGTCATTAGCCAGCCTGAATTAGATCGTCACCAAACGCTCTACATTACCGCACAGCAAAAGGTTGTGGCTCTCGAAGCCCAACTCGGGCAGACAAGCAACCAATTGGCTTACACTGATTTGCTGGCCGACCGCGACGGCGTGGTGACGGTGCTGGAGGCTGAGGCGGGGCAAGTAGTCGCCTCTGGTCAGCCCGTTATCAGGCTAGCCCAATCCAATGAGAAGGAAATTCATATCGACATCCCCGAACATCGCGTTTCCGGAATCAATCTCTATCAGGAAGTCACTGTGACACTGTGGGCCGACGGCGACAAGCGAATTAAAGGCCATATTCGAGAGCTCGCAGCAGCAGCCGACCCAATCAGCCGAACCTATCGTGCCAAAGTGACTCTTCTGGAACGCCAGGATAACACGCGGCTCGGCATGACGGCGACGGTTTGGATACCTTCAAGTGCATCTGCCAACCTCACGGTTCCGCTCTCGGCCGTCTTTACGCCCCAGGATCAGCCCGGGCAAACTTGTGTCTGGCTGGTTGACGAACTCACCTCCACCGTTAAATCAGCACCGATACGTATTGGCGCCGCATTACCCGGCGAACAGATCGTCATCACTGGACTGACTGCTGGGCAACTGGTCGTGAGTGCCGGCGTGAATCGTTTGATCGAAGGTCAAACAGTGCGTTTGCCGGAAAAGTTTAAACCGGACATGGACCGCTACACTGATGCAGGCCAGGAGTATCTTCAATGAACGATTTCAACTTAAGCGCATGGACGCTGGAACATCGCGCTTTCACCGGTTTCATCATGGTGCTGTTGCTGTTGGGCGGGATTTTCGCCTATTTCCGCCTCGGTCAACGGGAAGATCCGGAGTTTACATTTCGGGTAATGGTCGTCAAAACCCTATACCCTGGCGCTACAGCGCTGGAAGTCGAACAGCAACTAACCGATCGCCTGGAAAAGAAAATTCAGGAATTGCCAAACCTGGACATTTTGCGCAGCTACTCGAAACCGGGCGAGTCGGTTATTTTCGTGACTCCACGAGAAGACACGCCGCCGAAGGAAATCCCTTCTCTTTGGTATCAGGTGCGCAAAAAGGTCGACGACATCAGAATGACGCTGCCGCCCGGCAGCATCGGGCCATTTTTCAATGACGAATTCGGCGATACTTATAGCCTGATCTATGCCTTTTCGGGAAAAGGCTTTAGTTACGCTGAGCTGAAAAAAATGGCCGACTCAGTACGCCAACAACTCCTGCGCGTCAAGAATGTCGAAAAAATTGATCAACTTGGCGTCCAGGACGAGAAAATTTATATCGAATTCTCCGACAAAAAATTGGCTGAACTGGGACTGGATGCCAATCTGATCGCTGAAGTATTGCAAGCGCAAAACAGCATGACATCGTCGGGCGCTGTGTACTCAGCCGATAGAACCTTACCTATCCATATCACCGGCCAATTCGATTCTGTGGAGAACGTTAGCAACCTGCCGTTGTATATTAATGGGCGTACCTTGCGCGTCGGCGATTTTGCAGAAGTTAAGCGCGGATACATTGACCCGCCGGAACTCAAAATGCGCTTCAACGGCAAGGAAGCCATCGGCCTCGGCATCACCATGAACAAACGAGGTGATGTCTTGGAGCTGGGCAAAGCGCTGGAAGCCGCCATGATCCGAATCGAGGGCGAGCTCCCGGTGGGAGTAGATGTCGATCGAGTCGCAAATCAACCGCGCGTAGTCAAAACAGCCAATGGCGAATTCTTGAGCACCTTCTTCGAAGCATTGGCGGCAGTGCTGCTCGTCAGCTTTGCGAGCCTCGGCTTTCGCACCGGCTCCGTGGTCGCGCTCACGGTGCCATTGGTATTGGCAGGAACGCTGCTGAGCATGCTGCTGTTTGGCATGGAAATCCACCGCATTTCATTAGGCGCTTTGATTCTGGCGCTCGGCTTATTAGTGGACGACGCCATGATTGCTATCGAAATGATGGCACGCAAGCTGGAAGAAGGCTGGGACAGAATCAATGCGGCAACTTATGCTTATAGCGCCACAGCCTTCCCCATGTTGACCGGCACCTTGATCACCATCGTTGGCTTCCTGCCGGTAGGTTTGGCCGAATCGCAAGCTGGTGAATACACGGTTTCAATATTTCAGGTAATGGGCATTTCGTTATTGCTTTCGTGGGTCGGTGCGGTCGTTTTTACGCCCTATCTGGGTTTTCTGTTGCTCAAGGTTCAGCCCAATAGCGCACACGAGCACGATTTGTTCGATACACCTTTTTACAAGCGTTTGCGGCATTGGGTAACGTGGTGCATGGAGCATCGTAAAAGAGTCATCGTCGCAACGGGCGTTCTTTTCTCTATTGGCTTAGTAACGCTGACTCAAGTTCCAGAACAATTTTTCCCGCTGTCGAATCGACCGGAAGTCATTGTCGACCTGTGGCTGCCTGAAGGCAGTTCTTTTGCGCAAAGCGAAGCTGCCGCCAAGCATATGGAATCGATTTTGAGCAAAGATGAAGACGTGGTGAATTACACCGCCTATATCGGCGGTGGTAGTCCCCGATTCTTCTTACTCATCGTACAACAGCTAGCCAATACCAATCTCTCAGAATTTGTGGTGATGACACGGGACAATGCTGCCCGCGAGCGGGTTATGCAGCGCATTCGACAGGCTTTCGCAACGGATTTTCCGGAAGTGCGCGGGCGTGTCATGCGCCTTAATGTCGGCCCGCCCATGGATTATCCGTTGGTGTTTCGAGTGTTTGGCGAAGATCCCATGATCGTTCGCAATATTGCCGACCGAGTATCCGAGATCATGCGTGCCAATCCTAATACCTTGGATGTGAACGACGACTGGCATGATCGGATTCCGTCGCTACGCTTGGCACTTGATCAAGACAAGGCTCGTGCACTTGGCATCTCTACTTCAAGCTTGTCGAAAATCTTGCACGCTCACTACACGGGAATTCCTATAGGGCAGTTTCGGGAAGACGACAAGCTCATCGATATCGTCTGGCGGGCGCAAGACAACTTACGTACTACTGCAGACCGGTTACCCGACGTAACAGTGCGAACCGACAGTGGCCAGTCGGAGCAGCTATCTCAGTTCGTCAAGTTCGAAACCGTATTCGAAGACGGCGTGCGCTGGCGCCGCAACCGTTTCCCGGCAATTTCAGTGCGTGCCGACGTGGTCGACGGCGCAATGGCCCCCGACGTGGCGGCTGAGATCAGCCCAGAACTCAAACCTATCCAGGATCAATTACCTGTCGGCTATTTCATCGAAACTGGCGGTTCCAAAGAAGATGCCTGGATCGCCCAGAAGTCTATTCTAATTTGGATTCCGCTGGTTCTGGTCATTATGCTGATCCTGCTCATGATGCAATTGCAAAATCTATCCCGTACCTTTCTAGTGTTTGTCACCGCACCTTTAGGGGTAATCGGCGCAGCGTTCGCCCTGCTGCTGTTCAGGGCGCCTTTCGGCTTCGTGGCTCTACTGGGCATTATTGCCCTATCCGGCATGATCATGCGCAATTCCGTGATTCTGGTGGATCAGATCGAGCAAAATCAAAAAGCCGGATTGGATACTTGGAGCGCCATCGTCGAATCGACGGTACGACGCTTTCGGCCCATTTTGCTGACTGCGATGGCGGCTATTCTGGCCATGATTCCGTTATCACGCAACGATTTTTTTGGGCCACAGGCTATCGTCATTATGGGTGGACTCATCATCGCTACTGTGCTGACGGTTTTTTTTCTGCCTGCGCTCTACGCGGCTTGGTTCAGGGTCAAACGTGCGCCGTTAACAATTGCCCAATCAATAATCATGCAAACCGCTAATGTAGCCGTGCCTGTGACGGAGCTTACCGATGAATAAGCAGCATTGGCTAGTGGTATCAATTCTGGTGATGATGCTTGATTTGAGTGCTTGCACCCCGACCCGTGTCAACAGGCAAGTGGACTTGGTAGCGTCGCCCAAGGATTGGCGTCATGCCCCGGGTATTCGAACAGTTTCTGATCCGGATGACCTTAAAGCATGGTGGAAAGGATTCCATGATCCGCTGCTGAACGGCCTGATCGGCCAAGCATTGGTCAACAATCACGATCTCAGGATCGCCATTGCGCACGTCCGGGAAGCTAAAGCCATGACCACCGTTGCCGAATCGATGCTCTATCCCAGCATTGATCTGTTCGTGTCAGGTGGCAGGGAGAAAAAGATCGACCGGGTCATAGGCGTGCCGAACAATCAAGGTATCGGATTATTCATCCCCGCTGCCGATATGATTACCGGCGGACTGGCAGCACGCTGGGAAGTCGACCTGTTCGGTGCTAGGCGCTTGGAAGCTGAAGCCGCCACCGCTCAGGCCGAGGGCGCCGAAGAAGCGCTGCATGCCACCCAAGTGGGTTTGCTGGCTCAAGTGGCGACGAATTATTTGGAACTGCGTGGTGTGCAGGCACGTACCGGCATTCTGCGGGAAAATATCAAGATTCAACAGGAACGCCTGAGAACATTACAGGCGTTCAATCGCACCGGCTTGATCAACCAATTGGATATCGCTCGCCAGGAAACTCTGCTGCATACTACCGAAGGTGCTCTTCCTGCTCTTACCAGTACGGCGGTAAACCTGATGCATCGTCTTGCCATCTTGATGGGGGAATCGCCGGAAAAAATGGAAAATCAATTGGCTAGTGCGGATCCATTCCCTGCAAACTCGCCGACCATCCCTCGACTTCTGCCTTCTGGACTGCTGGAACAACGGCCGGATCTGCGCTTGGCGCAAACTGAAGTCAGCGCGATGGCGGCCAGCCTCGGTGCGGCGAGAGCCGATCTGTTCCCCAAGGTAGTGCTGTCGGCTAGCGGTGGTTTCGGTGCATTGGCTGTGGGTGGCTTTCCAAGCCTTGCTGAGAGTGTTTATACGCTCGGTTCGGGACTTACTGTGCCGATATTCAATGCCGGACGCATCCGGGCTCGTATAATCGCTGCCGATGCCAGACTGGAACAGGTTGCGGCGAAGTACGAGAAGACTTTCCTCCTCGCCCTGGAAGACGTGGAAAACGCTTATGTCGCATATGCCGCATCGGTAGAGCAAAGAGATCGACTCTTGCAGGCCGAAACGGCAGCAGAGCAGACTTATCGGTTTGCCAATGCTTTATACCATCGTGGAGCGAGCGATTATTTGTCGGTGTTGGATGCTGAACGCGGCAAACTTGCCACCGCTGATGAGCGTGTCAAGGCCGAAACCGCGGTGCGTGTGGCACTAGTCTCCATCTATCGGGCCTTTGGCGGCGGATGGAAAGCCGGAGTTACTCTCCAATAACCCAAATTACTTTGCAGATTCTTTCGATTCTTAATCCAAATAAATGGAGGTTATATTTTTTATGATTCCATATCAGATCCATTTCGAAGACACGAAGGCATACGGATCTAATCATTATGTGATTAATCGGATTAGCGGGGGCATTTGAACAGAAACTTACAGTTTTACCCTTGCAGACTCACTTCAATCCGTAAAATCTTGTTCATTTCTTCAGTCATTTTCTGTAGTGGGCTTTATCACGGAAAATGACTCTCCGGAATTAAATTTAAAAATTAAAGATCAACTTCTGAATGAAGAACAAGGAAATATAGGTTTAGTGCGGAAAACTTAGTCTATTGCGCTATTAGTATGCCTGACAGCCTGATATTACTTTGACCATTTTGACCAATTCAAAGGTCTCTCCATTCGACAAATTTTGCTTGAATCGCTCAATTTCAGAGAAACCACACTTTTGGTAAAAGGGTTCTCCCGAAAGCGTGGCCGTCAGATATAAAATTTCAATCCCTTTATGCGAACATTCATTTTCGCATGCTGTAAAGAGCTGTGTGGCCACACCTTTTCGAGCAAAATCAGGATGCACAAAAAAGCTCCTGAGTTCAGCTTTTTGAGGCTCAGAGACATCAATCGCCCAACCACCACAACCGATGATTCTCTTTTCGTGCTTAGCCACAAGGAAATTGCCAGAGATAATCAGTTCTTCTATGCCGCACACTAACTCCAACGCTGTTTCAATTTCTGACTGTTTATAGTATTGCGCCTGAAGTATTCGGGCAGATTTGGAAATGAGTGCCTGGAAATGGGCGAAGTCTTGGAAACTGGCTTGACAGATGTTTGGATTCATAATTTTGACCGTTTCTATTGCTGACATTTATTGCCTGGGATCAAGAGTTATCCGGCAAAGTGAAGTCTTGGCGGCACGCTGCTACAGCGGTTCGGGTAGATTGGACCAATCGAACCATTCCCAGCCTTCACACTTTTCCGGCTCTTTCGTCTCGACCACTCCTGATTCCCATTTCGCCAACACGAAGACAGTCACATAGTGCTTCTGCTCGGCTTCAAATACATTGTTTGTGAATAGGCCATACTGAAGGTCACGGATTCTGATACCGACCTCTTCCAGCACTTCACGTTCAGCACAATTCTCGATCGACTCCCCATACTCAAGATGACCACCGGGCGCAGACCACGTTCCGGCGCCGTGCGATCCTTTTCGTTTTTCAAGTAATACGCGTCCATTCTTAATGATGAGCACTCCAACTCCGACTCTAGGTGTGAACATGGCTTGATATTCCCTTAATGGTGACTAATGTGAGGCTAACTGAGCTGAGTGGCTTTTCGGGCCATAGGATTATATGCTACGTTCATGTAGAGAGACCTGAAAGGGTTTGTTCGAAGTGCGCAAGGTTGACTGGTGCACGGGAATGTGTACCTTTCCCAATTAGATTTTTGCCATCGTGTGCCAGCACTTCGAACTCAATTAGCTTGTGCGTGACTTTGGTAACTCTAGCATATGCGGTGACGGTGCAGCCAACTGGCGTAGGCGCCAAGTGACGTATATTGACGTCGACGCCAACAGAGACCCAGCCGGCCGACAGGTAAGGCTGGACGGCGTTACTTGCCGCGATTTCCATCAAGTGGATCATGCAGGGAGTCGCATAGACCTCCGACATGTTTGAATGGAAGTGGCGCACGGTTAGCTCCTTGGTTACTACTGTAGTTGCCTCTGCTTCGGCCCCGACAGCAGGGGTTACGCATTAAAACCATTTTCTGCTGACACTGGCTTTTTTGCGCCTCCGAAGAGTAGATGAGCCATATAGTCATTGTTCCATCCTGCGTTTTGGCGTCGTCCGCGTAGACTGAATTTGTTGCTCTTATCTTGCCTGACGCTATTGAGCGCCATCTTGCGGAGCAGCGCAAAGGATCGCGTTGCCACTTTATCACGACTACGCGCATCGTCTTCCCGGAAAGTGACATCCAACACCCAATGCAAGCTATTTTCAATCGCCCAGTGGCGGCGCACGGCTTGAACCAAGACCTCTGGCGCATCATCGCAACTGGTCAGGTAATAGCGTATCTCTGCCTGGACTTCATGGCTATGCGCGACGCTGCGGATGGTCTCTATCGCCAGGACATTGCGAATCCCGGGCCAATCCCGTAACGCGTCCAGTTCACTCGCCTCAGGACAAACCCAGGCCCGCCGCCGGACCAGACGGCCATGGGTTTCATCAAACGCGTCATAGAAGGGCTTGAGAGGGGCTGACCTACTTAAGCAAGCGGCTTCACAGTAATTCACCACCGCCTTATGCCGGTTTCCCTGATTCCCTTTGAGCGCCAGGATATAGTCGGCTTGCTGATCCAAAATCTTCTGGGCAATGGCACGCTGGCAACCCATGGCGTCCAGGGTGACGATGTTGCCGGCCAGGGACAGGCTGTCCAGCAGTTCCGGTACGGCGGTAATTTCGTTGGATTTTCCGTCCACCGCCAGTTGCCCGAGGCTTAAACCTTGCTCGGTGGCAAAGGCGCTGACGATATGCAGCGGTCCCTGCTGGGTACCTTTGTTAAAAGAGCGGCGCACGGTTTTGCCATCGATCGCGATGACTTCCCGATCCAAAGCCTCCGCATAGCCGGTGACCCATCGGTAAAAACACTGTTCGAAGTTGTTGGGGTTAATGAGGGTGAACACCCGGCGAAAGGTATCATGCGATGGCACACCATCGCTCAAATCCAGGAAGGTCGCGAGCCAAGCCTGCTTCATGGCGCCGTAATTGGCAATATCTGTCCAGGTTTCTGCACCGGCAATGACGGCGCTGACTGCAATGACCAGGATATCAAGTAGTTTATGCTGAACACGCCCCGGGCGGCGTGGATCGGATAACTCCGAAAAAGACTCCACAATCCCATCCACCATGACTTGCCTCCACTGTTTTAAAAAGTGGAAGATTATCGCTTAGAGTCGGAACGATTTTAATGCGTAACCCCTGGCCCCGACAGTTATTTTGATAGCGGAATTCATGATTGTCTCTTTAATAGTATTTAGCGCTTCAACTCACCTGCCGGCAGAGGTCGGTGAAAGGATCGGTTTATTGGGCAATTTTGCCAGTAGGTCCACATAGGCCTCTTCTACCAGCTGATGCGGGGATATACCTAGCTTTTCCAGCAATTCATGAGCCACTGATACACCGGCTTCGTTAGGTTCGCCTTCAGCCAGGACGACTTCCAGTTCCAGAAAGTCTCCCAATTCGTCCACTTTATCCAAATGGATTCGCGTTCGTCCTGCCAAGAATAAGGTGCGGTGTTTGCGCACACGTCCAATTTCGCCATAGGCCAGCGACAACAGCTGACGGATTGTATCAGGGGAAGAGGTCGGCGAGATGACATAGAAAGATTCCTTGGGACCTGCACTGTCTGGGCGCTGATAGAAAATCAGCTGTCCATCATGTTCAGAGAAAGCGCGAAGTTTCAATCTGCCGTTGGGACAAGCAAAAAACGTATCGTCCTGGTCTATTTCAATGGGCCCTTCATCGGCGATTTCCGCTGCCACCGGCAGCAGTGATTCGACACTTTCAATTCGAGCTTTGATTTCAATATTTCTAGCCATAAGAATGAGATGTTTAATGCCGACTTCAACGGCCTAATCTAGTGGAATAATGGGATGGAATCTAACTTCATCGGTTATTTGCCGCCAGTTTTACGCCAAAGCCAATGAGCGCTACGCCCGCAAGCCGAGTCGCGATTTTACGCACCGAGGGCAATGGCGACAGCTTGCGAACCAATGCGTTGCCAACGAGCACGAGGCCTGCCTGATACAAAAAGCTGATGAGCGTAACATGCGCCATCAGGACACCAAGCGTAATAGACGATGCATCCGCACGCAGAAACGGCGGGAAGAAGGCCATGAAGAACAGAATAACCTTGGGATTGGTGAGGCCGACCAGGAAGGCCTGCTGAAAATAGCGCCAGCCGCTCTTTTTCTGTACGGGCGTGCTCGCTACGTTGGCAACAGGCGACCTAAGCAACTGAATGCCCAGCCAACCCAAGTAAGCAGCGCCAAACCCTTGCAGTGCCTCGAACACAAGCGGGTGCGCATGCATCACAGCGGCCAGTCCGAGAATCGCTCCACTCATGTATATGAAATCACCGAGCAAGGTACCCATAACGGCACCGAATCCTGCTCCGATACCGTGACGTGCCGTGGCTGTGAGAATCGCCAGTGTGCCTGGTCCAGGAATCAGCTGAAAAATAAAAATTGCTGCGATAAAGCTCGCATAGTTCTGGATATCAAACATGATTCAGTCTCCCTAGTGATGTCAAACGTTGGTTCTTCGATGAACTAATGGATGAAGTACGTCGTGATGCCGAACGGATGTGTAAGGCGATGCGAACGGTCAGATTGGTGCATAGCGTCTGAGCTCATCCAAAAACAGGACGGAAGAAGCTACGGTCATAACTCAGGATACAACGTGTCTGTTCGGCGTATTCGAACGCAGCTTGGCACGCTGGGTCCTGGAGCGATTGGGCTCGGTATTCCTCATAGAGTGCAAAACTCGGAAAGGTAAACAGAGCCAGCGCAACATTGTTCGCACCCTCCGAAGGCATAAAATAGCCATGGTGTTTTCCGCCGAACTTTTCCACGAGAGGAATCCACAGCTTTCCGTAATGCTCAAACTCTTTAAGCTTGTAGGGGTCAATGATGTAACGCAGATAGCAAGTGATCATGTAGGTCTTTGATGGCTAATGTTGGAAGCTAGGGATGTTAAACTGAATCACTACAGCCGCTAAGAAATCTGTAATCAGCGGATGTGGCTGTTCAGGTGTAGAGCGCTCCTGCGGTACAAACAATGTGCCAATGAAAAAGGGGTGATTCGGATACTCAATGACGCGCACTTCACCCTCAGCATCTGAGCCGGAAATAGTCATCGGCCCTTGCTTCAATAGAGGGATGCAATCCGGATTGACGCCGAAATTGCAGTAATACCGCTCTTTCGCCGACAAATTGCCGTAAATTACAGCCACCTGAGACCCGGGTACAAAACTAAGCTGCATCTCACGGCCAGCGAGTGAACAAGCCAATTGCGAAATGAACAGGCTTGAGGCGTATGGATCGTATTCGGCGTGCTGCGCCTCCTTGAAGCCCAGGACGTTACGGGCGTACTCAATCACGATATGCTGAAACCCGCCACAAGTGCCGAAACAGGGAATCTTGTTTTCCCTCGCATAGCGAATGGCCCATAAAGTCTTCTCCATGCTCTTGTACGGACTGCCAGGCGCCACCCATATGCCCGAGTGGCTATCAAACAGGCGTTGGTCAATGTCTTCCGTTGAAATCCATTCCGCCGTTATGTCTATATCCAAAAAGTTTCGAGCATGCTTGATGGCCGCATCGGTTGAAGCATGGGGTGGAAATGTCGGTGTATATTCACCAAGCAGGGCTATCGATTTACGCATAACGTTCAACTCCTTTGAGTGGTCTGATGATGTGGTAGAAAAACCCGCTAGCCAAAAGCGGGATCATGTATTTGATTTTTCATGAACTGATTTTTCAAACTTGGCCAATACGGCTTCTCGGACAGTTCCCGCGACAGCTTGCTCATGCCGGGCGGATGCGCATGGCCATGCGAGCGCCAGTCAAATTGATGCACAGCCCTGCAATGATCAATATGGCAGCGGCTAGCTTCCACTGGTAGAGCGGCTCTCCCAAGGCTAGCGCTGAACTCGTAAAGCCGAACACCGGCACCAGCAACGTAAACGGCGCCACTGTTGCCGCTGGATAGTGGCTCAGCAGCCAACTCCACACGGCGAAACCCAACAGAGTTGACAGATAGACGATATAGCCGACTGCCCCGATAGTGGGCCATGAAAGATGAGCCATGTCTTCAAGGCTCCAGCTGCCTTGCTCCAATATATACGACAGCAGCAGGAGTGGCGGCCAGGCAACGAGGCTTCCCCAAACCACCAGTGCCAGCATATCGACTTTATCGAGCTTCATGGCAATCAGGTTTCCTATGCCCCATGAGGCAGCGGCAGCAACGATTAAAATCAGGCCCAGCGCCGAGATTTCGCCGCCAGTATGGGCGGCAACCAGCCCAATGCCCGAAAATGCCGTCAAGGCGCCGATGATCTGCCAGACAGAGGCTGTTCAGCCAGAAATACGACAGCCAGTGCGACCGTGAAAAACACATGAACCTGAAGCATTAAAGACGCCAGGCCAGCCGTTGTTCCGGCATACATGCCAGAAAACAGCAGCGCGAACTGAGACGCGAACATCACCAGTCCGAAGGCCATAACGCTACGGAAAGGTACGGTGGGGCGTTTGATAAAAAAGACCGCCGGGAACGCGGCGAGAAAGAATCTGAGCGCGCAAAGCAGAAGGGGCGGAATTTCTTTCAGACCCACTTTAATGACAACGAAGTTGAATCCCCAAATAGCCACCACCAAGATGGCCAGTCCTATGTCCTTGCGATTCATCGATATTATCCTACGTTCCTTTGGTTAACCTAATGCCTGAAATTCACTGGCCTGCTCGGCTTTCCCGTTGGTCTGGTGAAATGGGGCGTTATGACTTATTGGCAACATCAAAGCAGTGTTCCAATGTTGGAAAGGCACCGGAGCGAACATCATCCTCGAATCTCGCGAACGATTCCCGTATCAATGCACTCAAGTCGATGTACTGTTTCGCGAATCGCGGGGTGTAGTCAGAGAATAGACCTAGAGCATCTTCAGTTACCAATACTTGACCATCGCATTCGGGCGAGGCTCCAATACCAATGGTTGGAATTTTTACAGAATTAGTGATTTTCCGTGCCGCTTCCTCACATGTCCCTTCTATCAGGAGACTGAATGCGTTGCACTTTTCGAGTTCCAACGAAAGCGCGACAAGTCGTTCTATCTCGTCTGGTGTACGTCCTTGAAACTTGAATCCCCCCATGGCATTGGCGTATTGGGGCATTAGGCCGATATGAGGCATTACCGGAATACCACGACTAGTAAGGAAGCCGACGGTTTCCAGCATTTCAATACCACCCTCTAACTTGAGGCCTTGAGCGCCAGTCTCCGCCATTACTTTAGCAGCGTTTCGATAAGCCTGTTGAGGAGATTCCTGATATGTGGAAAAGGGCATATCGATAATGACACAAGCGCGAGATGCCCCGCGAGTGACGGCCTTCCCGTGATTGATCATCATGTCAAGCGTAACCGGCAAGGTTGAATCCATGCCATACGCAACCATTCCCGTGGAATCCCCTACGATAATGATATCCACGAACTCATCCATTAGTTTCGCCATCGGCGTCGTGTACGCTGTAAGAGAGACAAGCCGGCCTCTTCCCTTTGTCGATCTAATCTGGGGAATAGTGATTCTTTGGGAAGTTGCGTGTGTACTCATTCCGGTTCCTATAAGTTATAACAAAGCAGTGGGAATTACCTGTTATTAGCCCAAAAAGGGGCTGCAAACAATTGATTTTTTCTAATTAACGGCTTCTCAACAGTTAGGTTTATTCCGCCAACACGCAACCCATTGCGCCATCGATAGTTGTTCATTTAGCCTTTGGCAAAGTGAGCGAGCAATTCAGGCAGCTCCAACATATCGTCAAATAGCACTGCCTCTCCGGCTCGCCGCGGCGAAGTTTCGCCATTTCGTACATATTGGAAAGCTTCCATGCCGGCTGCTGCGGCCGCCTCAATCCCCACTTCACTATCTTCTATCACCACGCATTGGCCAGGCATAAAGCCCATCGCCTTGGCGGCATATTGGAATAACCCAGGCTCCGGCTTCCAGGACCCCACTTCATACGAACTGAAGAGGTTATCGCCAAAATAAGGTGCGAGGCCGCTGACTTGCAGCGCCTGACGGATTTTCAATGGCGGCCCGCTTGAGGCGATGCACTTAGGGAAGTTCATGACTTCGAGCATTTCAAGAACCCCGGGCATCGGTTTCAGCTCGTGAGAAAAGAGTTCCGCCACACGCTGGCGGTACTGTTGTTCAAAAGCATCAGGCAATTTCTGGCAAAGACGGCGTTCAAGATCGGCAAGAATTTGGGCCAATTTTTTGCCTCGGTACCGTTGGGTCAATGACGCCACCGTCTCGTTCAACTGCGGAAGCAGATCGAGAAACGCTTGATTGCACAGCCCCTCGCTATCGACAAGCGTACCGTCCAAATCAAATATGACGCAGATCCTGGGCATTTACCGAAATGTCCAACGCCGGCTTGGCCTAGAGTCAGAATTGGCGCTTACCTGCTGGACAGGCTGCAAAGACTGATTTCTCTTCTGCTCCCAAAGCAAATTAATTAGGTTGCCTGCCATTATTAAGCCAGTGCCCAAAACCAAAAACTCATCTATGCGTTCGTTGTAAAGTGCATAGCCGACGAGCGCTATAAGTGGCAACCGGAGAAAATCCAAGGGCACCACCACCGATGCATCTGCCAAGGAAAGAGCTCGCACCATACAGTAGTGCGCGCTGAGCCCCATAATGCCGACTACTATCAGCCAAAGCCACTGTGCTGCTGCGGGAGTGACCCAATTAAAGATCGCCGGGACTAAACCCAGGGGAAGTTGAATCAACATCATGTAAAAGAGGATACATAGCGGCGTGTCCTGCTCTGCCAGTTTCTTAGTCAGCGTATGAGAAAGACCATACGCAAAGGCGCCGGACAGCATGACAAAGGCGGCTGGATGCACTACTGAACAACCGGGACGGAGGATAACGACGACGCCGGTTATGCCGAGGGCAATGGCTAGCAACCGACTCGCGCTGATGCGCTCATCCAGAAGAAGCGCCGCAAATATCACTGTCCAAAGCGGCACGGTGAACTCAATAGCAAACACTGCAGCCAGTGGAATAAGGGCAATAGCATAGAACCAACCGAACTGCCCACCGAAGTGAACAAGGTTCCGAGCAAAATGCGTTCTTATATTCCGCAATGAGATCTGCGTCCAGCCCATTCTTGTGAGTATGGCCGAGATAACTAGCAAACCGATAAAGCTGCGGATGGCTAGAAGCTGGAACGTGCCAAAATCAGCTGAGAGCTCGCGTACCGCCACGGCCATTGCGGAAAACGAGAGCAACGTACCAGCCATCCAAGCTGCGGCAATAACTACTGAGTGGCGCATAAGAGAATTGTTCCTTCACTGATCTAACGTTAAAGGTCGCCAGTCCGTGTTAGCGGTTCCGGTATACCGTCTTGTTGGGCTTTTTTTTCCATTTTAACGGTCATGCCATTTCTTTCCAAAACGACAAATCCCATTCGCTCATATAGCCGCTTGGCTGGATTGTCTTCAAAGGTTGTCAGACGAATGCTGACTCTTGAATGAGTGTCGAGTAGACGATTCAAAAGACTGGTGCCAATCCCTTGATTCTGCCAAGTGGGAGATAGCTGGATGTTGTCTATGTAAATGAAGGTGGCTTCTCTTATTATATTGAGATAACCCGCTCGTTTACCGGCAATGATCACCATGGCTATGTTTTCAACCACGAATCCTTTACGGAACTCGGCTGGAACCCAGCCTCCCCAGTGTTTACAGAACAAATCCTGCATGTTCCTTTTGGTGAGACGATAACAGTAGGTGTAATCATCAGATGTCGCGGGTCTAAGTTCGTAATCCATAGTTCACCGCTCGCACTCCATGCCATGGCCTAATAATTATTAAATAATAACAGGAGGCTGCCAGTGAAGGAAGTCACCATCGATGGTTTTAGCCATGAGATAACAGTTTCACACCATCTGGACGCAGTTCTCCTTTCGGTGAAACATGTCGGTACAACGTCTGCCGGGTAATACCCAATTCCTTGCAGAGAGCCCCGACGGTCGTCTCCGGCTGGCCCATGGCCGCCATGCTTGGCCACCGGCATCTTGAACGGCCGTCCGCCTTTTCGACCGCGTGCACGGGCCGAGGCCAGCCCCGCTACCGTGCGCTCAGTGATGAGTTCCCGTTCAAATTCGGAAAGGGCCGCGAAGATGCCGAACACAAGTTTACCGGCAGCAGTGGTCGTGTCGATGGCGGCACCATGCCCATTTAGCACCTTAAGGCCGACGCTTCGGCCCGTCAGATCATGGACTGTATTGACCAAATGGCGCAGATCGCGTCCTAGTCGGTCCAGTTTCCACACCAGCAGCGTATCGCCTGTCATTTTTCAAAGTCGATGTCAGCGGATTGTCAAAATCGATGTCAGCAGAGAGTCAAGAGCGTGGAATAGGCCGCACAACCATTGGGTAATTAGTTATCATGGATAAAAGCGGTGCCAACTAGTTTCCTGAAAGCGGACGGCCCCAATTAGGAAAACGCTGAATAAATCGACATTTGCATTACGCGGCATGTGTAAGGCTTTGATTTCGCCGGACGCGCAACCGCCAGTTTCGAATAAATCAGCGATTCTTTAAGGGATGGCGAACGGCTACAGCCTCGATACGATAGCCTGTCACTCGTCCGTGCTGACCCGTAGCATTGACCGGTATCTAGGCATTTGGTAAATTGAATGTATGAAAGCCGCCTCCCAATTCAATTTGGCCATTATTTCCACCATTTTAAAAATGGTGGGTTAGCGCGCTTTTGATTATTCACTGCAACCCGCCAAGAGGCGGGTTTTTTATGTCCGTCTCCTGGCACTTACTTAACCAAGGAGATTGACATGGAATACCAACAGATAATAAAGGCAATCAAGGCTGCTGACGAAGCGATTACCAGCGAGGACTTCGACGCTTTGATGGAGTTCTACGCGGACGACGCAGTACTTGTCATCAAGCCTGGCTTAATCGCGAAAGGCAAGGAAAATATCCGCAAGGCATTTGTCGCCATTGCTGACTATTTCGGCCACAACCTTGTTGTCAAGCAAGGCGAAATTCAGGTCATACAGGGTGCTAATACGGCACTGGTCATCATGGAGACCATTTTGGAGACAGTTGATTCAAAGGGGGGGGGGAGGCGAGAACGACTCGTCGCGCTACCTACGTATTCCGCGAAGAGTTGGACGGTAAATGGCTTTGCGTTGTCGACAATTCTTATGGAACGGACCTGTTAGGAGTAGCGTGATATGCAAAAGACACTAACTACGCTACACCTGCTATGCGGAAAAATAGCCTCTGGAAAATCAACACTTGCCAAAGAACTCGCCACTCAGCCAAGCACAGTGATCATTGGCGAAGATGATTGGCTTGCACACCTTTTTCCAGGTGAAATAAATACGATAGAAGACTATGTCCGTTGCGCCGCCAATTTGCGAAATGCGATTGGCCCACATGTGACCGCGTTGCTTCGGGCGGGAGTGTCAGTTGTCCTGGATATCCCTGCCAACACGGTCGCAACCCGAAAATGGATGACAAGTCTTCTTGATGGTGTTCCATCCGAACATCTGTTGCATCTTCTGGAAACCACTGACGCCGACTGTATGACTCGCTTACGTGCACGAAATGCTGCCGGTACTCATGCGTTTTCTGTCTGCGATAAAGATTTTGAAATCATCACAGGTCATTTTGTGGCACCTCGCCAAGAAGAGGGATTCAATATCATTCGACATTAGGGAGCCATTCACAACCAACGTCTGCTTTTCGCGTGACCAATGGCTGGTTAGGCTCGGTCTTTGTCGGCCAATTCGCTGCCGACAAAGACTTCGATAAATGACAAGTCCAGAAGATGTCTGTTTTCTGGAATCCATTAACCATTCTCTTTCTGACTGTCACTTTTTAAAGCCGATGTCAGCTAGTGTTTAATTGCGCTAATAGCATTAATTATGATTTATACTAGGCCTTATGCCTAGAAAAGCCATAGCAATCCTATTAACAGATGAACAAAAAGCCCGGTTGGAGAAAATCACGCGCAGCCATAGCGCAGAGCGTAGATTGGTTGAACGAGCCGGTATTATTTTAGCTTGCCAAGAGATCGCCGCCGATTATGGGACGTCTGTTGTCCGGGTCAGCAAATGGCGCAGGCGCTTTGCCGAGCATGGTTTTGCAGGGTTTGATGATGAACAACGGCCCGGCCAGCCGGCGATTTATGGTCAAGCGTTCAGAGACAAACTGTTGGCCAAACTGGAAACCCAGCCGCCAGCAGGCTTGGCCCGCTGGGACTGTCAAACCTTGGCCGAGGACTTAGGCGCCAGTAAGCATGCAGTTTGGCGGGTCTTAAAAAAAGAGGGCATTCACTTGCATAGAGCCCGGAGTTGGTGCGTCAGCACCGACCCGGAGTTTACCGAAAAATCGGCGGCTATCATTGGTCTGTATTTGAACTCGCCCTTGAATGCTTTGGTGTTAAGTGTCGATGAGAAACCCAGTATCCAGGCTCTGGAGAGGAAAACGGGTTATATTGAAACGCGGGATCACCAGACGGTTCGTGCCTACCAAAGCACTTATCAGCGTCACGGCACGTTAAATCTGTTTGCCGCCTTAAATGTGGCGACAGGTCATATTCAAGCGCAAACTACACAGACGAAAACGCGGGAAGACTTTCTGCAGTTTATGGATCAAGTGCTGCAGGAGGTGCCTGAAGATAAAGCCGTGCACGTGATTCTGGATAATTACTGCACGCACAAGAAAAACGATGAATGGTTAAAAAAGTATGAGGGGCATGTGCAGTTTCACTTTACGCCGACCTCGGCCAGTTGGCTGAATCAAATCGAAATCTGGTTTGGTATTTTGTCGCGTAAGACTTTGAAAGAAGCCAGTTTCAGTAGCGCTGAAGAATTAAAAAATGCGATTGAGGCTTTTATTGTTCGACATAACAAAAAGGCTCAACCGTTCAAATGGCGCCGTCGTGAGGTGAAAGGCAGCCAAATCAAAAATACAATAACTAATTTACGCAATTAAACACTAGGAGTTGGAGCGGCGATCAATCTCCATCGGAGGCTGGCACGAATCTACCGATTGCACGGTATAAAGTAGCCTGATGACAGTTCAGGATGCGGGCGGCATCGCGCACGGGCGTACCTTCGGCACACAATCGGTGCCCGAGCGCAATCTGCTCGATGGTCAGTTTCGGTGGACGGCCGAAGCGTATGCCTTTTTTCTGGGCAGCAAGACAACCGGCGCTGGTTCGCTCAGCAATCAGAGAGCGTTCAAACTCGGCGATGCCCGCAAAAACAGTCAGCACCATCTTGCCAGACGGCGAGGTCGTGTCTGCCCCAGGGGTTACGCATTAAAACTGTTTTCTGCTAACACTGACTTTTTGCGCATCCGAAGAGTAGATGAGCCATATAGTCATTGTTCCACCCTGCGCTTTTGCGCCGTCCACGTAGACTGAATTTATTGCTCTTATCTTTTCTGACTGAGCGCCAGCTTACCGCGCTATAGCTGCAACCTTGCCAGTCTGTGCAAACCTATCGTCGGCGACGTGCCAAAAATCTTGCGGTATTCATGGCTGAAGTGTGCGGAATCGGTAAAGCCGGTAGCATGTGCCGCAGTCGTAAAGTTGTGCCCGCGGATGATCTCGCGTATCGCCTGACGCATGCGGTTCCACCCCCGGTAACGCCGAAACGGCACGCCGATTTGCTGGCTAAACAAGTGCTGGAAGCGCGACGGCGACAAACCCACCTGAGCCGCCAGCGCGGCCACGGAAGTCAGATCGTCGCCGTGTTCGAACAAATAATCGACAATACGGGTCAGGCGTGGATCGATAGCCTCGGCTTGGGCTCGTCGCTGGGAATAGCCTAGCAAATCCTGTAACGCGTCCGTTGTCCAGTCTGGCTTGTAGCGGCCTTCGTATAAATCGCGCATGCAGTTTATTTCGCCCCCGTTACCAATCAGTGCACCATTGAGCGTCCGGCTGTTGTCGATTAGCGGCTTAAACACATCGGCACCGCCGAAGACCGGTTCGATATATAACACAGCAATCGGCTCGCCGCCGACATCCAATTCATGCAAAACGCCAGCCGGTATGATCGCGGTGCGACACAACAACCAGTCGCCGCCGTGCAGACGTAACTGAAACTTGCCGTACAAGCCCGCCAAAAACACCGGTGCACCGTGTTGGTGGCTGGCATTGTAGTACAACGGCCCGGTAAAAAGGGTGCAATTGTCGCGGATGTCCCACAGCGCGTCCAATTCGCCGTTTTCCGCAGCACGTTCGTACAAGCACGATGGTTGCCTCATTGCTTACACTCCTTTTGTCACAAGCCATTCAGGTTTGAGGCAGTCTAGCCGAAAACCGCTCGGACTGGCAATGCCAAGCTACGCTCGGCCGCTGGCTATGACAAACCATCATATCAACGGGCGTACGGCCCACCATTTGCAGAGGACACCAATGAAGCAACAACCGACTATTTCCACGCCTAATCTGATTCTGCTCGGGTTCGCCGGGCTGTGTTTGGCCATCGCCCTGGCTATCGCCTGGGTGCTGGGTGTGACTTTGTTTTTTCCAGCCGGCGTGTTGGCCGGCCATTTGGCGGAGCGCGACGACGTCATCCGTGCGCATGTCGATTACCTGATGATGGCACAGTTTCTGTTCATCTTTTTCCTGCTGTTCCGGCAATATGCTATCGAGCCGCCGCTATGGCTGGTAGCCGCCTGCTGCTTCGGCGCGTTCTTCAATCCGCTAGCCTTCTTGATCAGGGGCCTCACCCCTAAAGCCGTTGAGGTAATGCCGGTCGAACCGCATTTTCCGCTACAGGCCTTGCTGAGTTTTTCACTGACAACGGTTGGTTTTTTGGGCGCAGTGCTGCTGGTGATCCGCGCCGTATGGCAATTACGTAGACGGCCGAATAACAGCTGCCAGGAAACCGCCAACCCGCCCATGCAGGGTTTCCGTTAAAGCTTCAACCTATATATGGACTTATATGAACACCTCCCCAGGGGTTACGATTAAAATCATTCCGACTCTAAGCGATAATCTTCCACTTTTTATAACGGTGGAGGCAAGTCATGGTGGATGGGATTGTGGAGTCTTTTTCGGAGTTATCCGATCCACGCCGCCCGGGGCGTGTCCAGCATAAACTGATTGATATCCTGGTCATTGCGGTCAGCGCCGTCATTGCCGGTGCAGAAACCTGGACAGATATTGCCAATTACGGCGCCATGAAGCAGGCTTGGCTCGCGACCTTCCTGGATTTGAGCGATGGTGTGCCATCGCATGATACCTTTCGCCGGGTGTTCACCCTCATTAACCCCAACAACTTCGAACAGTGTTTTTACCGATGGGTCACCGGCTATGCGGAGGCTTTGGATCGGGAAGTCATCGCGATCGATGGCAAAACCGTGCGCCGCTCTTTTAACAAAGGTACCCAGCAGGGACCGCTGCATATCGTCAGCGCCTTTGCCACCGAGCAAGGTTTAAGCCTCGGGCAACTGGCGGTGGACGGAAAATCCAACGAAATTACCGCCGTACCGGAACTGCTGGACAGCCTGTCCCTGGCCGGCAACATCGTCACCCTGGACGCCATGGGTTGCCAGCGTGCCATTGCCCAGAAGATTTTGGATCAGCAAGCCGACTATATCCTGGCGCTCAAAGGGAATCAGGGAAACCGGCATAAGGCGGTGGTGAATTACTGTGAAGCCGCTTGCTTAAGTAGGTCAGCCCCTCTCAAGCCCTTCTATGACGCGTTTGATGAAACCCATGGCCGTCTGGTCCGGCGGCGGGCCTGGGTTTGTCCTGAGGCGAGTGAACTGGACGCGTTACGGGATTGGCCCGGGATTCGCAATGTCCTGGCGATAGAGACCATCCGCAGCGTCGCGCATAGCCATGAAGTCCAGGCAGAGATACGCTATTACCTGACCAGTTGCGATGATGCGCCAGAGGTCTTGGTTCAAGCCGTGCGCCGCCACTGGGCGATTGAAAACAGCTTGCATTGGGTGTTGGATGTCACCTTCCGGGAAGACGATAGTCGTAGTCGCGATAAAGTGGCAACGCGATCCTTTGCGCTGCTACGCAAGATGGCGCTCAACATCGTCAGGCAAGATAAGAGCAACCAATTCAGCCTGCGTGGACGGCGCCAAAACGCCGAATGGAACAATGACTATATGGCTCATCTATTCTTCGGATGCACAAAAAGTCATTGTCAGTAAGGAAATAGTTTTAATGCCTAACCCCTGGGGTTTGAACGCTACTGACAGACTATGGTATTTTGATTTGTGCCCATTAAGGCAATGATATGCGGGCTCTGGCCGATTTTTGCTGACAGTGTATGGCTATAAACAAGCCGCTGAATTTCAATCAATTTTAAGAAAAGGATATTTGATGCAGATTTTGATTTTAGGTGCGGGTGGAATTGGCGGTTACTTTGGAGCCCGACTCCAGGAAGCGGGGGGTAACGTCACCTTTCTTGTGCGGCCTGATCGCGCAGTACGCTTACGAACAGAAGGACTACGAGTTCTGAGCCCTTTAGGCAATGCCCATATTACGCCCCACATCGTAAGTTACATTGAAAGTGGTCAAACATACGATGTGATAATTTTGTCGTGTAAGGCCTATGACCTTGACTCTGCTATAGAAGCGGTGGCGCCAGCCGTCGGGCCAGAAAGCATGCTCGTACCATTACTGAATGGACTTGCTCATTTGGATGTCCTCGATTTCCACTTTGGCTGTAGTACTGTTCAAGGCTGTCTCGCGCATCTTGCGGTCACGCTATTGAAGGCAGGCGAAATTAGGCATCTTAACCAGCTAAATCGCCTAGTTATCGGTTCGAGGTCACTCAAAAAATCCAAGTGGCTGGAGCCATTCGCACATCTTTTATCCGAAGCGTCTGTCGAGTGCCTTATATCTGACAACATCGAACAAGACATGTGGGACAAGTTCGTGTTTATTTCAACATTTGCTGCCGCTACCTGCACCATGCGAGCCAGCATCGGCGATATATTGGCCACGAGTAACGGTAAGGATTTTCTAAGCGGGCTACTATTAGAGTGTGTAAGTGTTGCCGAGACTTACCAGCATGCGCCTGATGGCGGCCAGATGATGGACTATCGTTCCTTCCTGCTCGAGCCAGGATCGCTGGCTACCGCCTCAATGCTAAGAGATATCGAAAATGGCGGACGAACGGAGGGTGAACACGTGCTTGGCGACATAGTTAGCCGGGGTACGAAAAAGGGCCTTGATCTCCCCCTGCTCACATTAGCCTACAATCATCTTCAGGCCTATGAACTGCGTCGCCTGCGCAACCTTGAGTTACCGCAATAATTGCTGAAAGTCGTATCGGATAATTCCGAAAAAGACGCCACAATCCCATCCACGATGACTTTCTTCCACTGTTTTAAAAAATGGAAGATTATCGCTTAGAGTCGGAATGATTTTAATGCGTAACCCCCTGCCGCTCTTTCCGGCATTAATGGGGAATGTTCGCCATGTGTCACTTTTCAAAGTCGCTGTCAGCAGGAATCGGCCAGAGCCCGCATATCACCTTGATGGGCGCAAATCAAAATGTCATAGTCGATGTCAGTAGCATTCAAACCCGATGTCAGCACGTTGCAAATCGTCGAAGTTGACGTCAGCACGTCGCAAAAATGGGTAAACCTAGAGCAATTGTCTGTTACTTGAGATCAACTTGTACTGCTAAAATAGAGTTTTATTGATAACGGACATGATCGAAGATGCCCAAACCTTATTCAGAAGACCTGCGCCTGCGTATTGTGAAAGCCGTTGAAAGCGGTAAGACGACCAGCGCAGTCAGCGCGATCTATCAAGTGAGCCCCTCTTTTGTCTCGAAAGTGCATCAACTATGGAAACAGACCGGGGGCGTTCAGGGCAAGCAGATCGGTGGTTATCGGCATGCCCTGCTGGAACCTTATGAAGCGGCCATCAGGGAACAACTGGCGCATAGCCCGTCGATGACCTTGAAGGAACTACAGAATTGGCTGGAAAACGAACAAAACATCAGCGTTTCGATGTCGGCCATTGCTAAGTTTATTCGGCACAAGCTGGGTTATCGCACAGTATTGGTTATTCAATTGCGTATGAAAATAGTTGCCGGTCAGACCGATG
The DNA here is from genome assembly GCF_000427625.1 of Methylobacter luteus IMV-B-3098. Lineage (GTDB taxonomy): Bacteria > Pseudomonadota > Gammaproteobacteria > Methylococcales > Methylomonadaceae > Methylobacter > Methylobacter luteus. The sequence continues at coordinate 4,277 of NZ_ATYJ01000014.1, read as the reverse complement.
TTGGAAATCGGCCATGGAAGCAGGCAGTCGGCAATAATTTATCAATTGCTCAAACCAAACGGTTCTGTTGCGTTAGCAAATCGAGATACGCCAGAGCCAATATCTGAACAATCGGATTGAGCAGGACCACCGGGTCGTCAAACCAATGCTCGGCTTCAAATCCTTCCGTTCAGCCAGGACCCACTTTGCAAGGCATCGAGCTGATGCATAGGATCAAGAAAGGCCAGAGGGTTTCTGTCAATAACTAAAATCTATCCGCTGCAAGACAGTTTTATTCATTGGCCGCCTAAAACCAATTTGGCATGCCCAAGTTGCGATTGACGGAAATTAACGCGCAACAAAACCCTTAAAAATACCGATCGGGAATATTGAGTTGCCATGCTGTTAGCTTAACAGATAGAATTACCGAACGGTAATAATAACGGGTATGATACATCATGAATTCAGAAAAACGACCGAACGGTAATATCCGCTCGGCAAAGGACGCAGGCCGGATCATTGCTGCCCATAGAAAAGCCCAAGCCCTTACCCAAGCCGATCTTGCCGGGCTGGGACAAACCGGCACCCGTTTTATCAGTGATCTGGAAAACGGCAAAGGCACGGTGCAATTCGACAAGGTGATGCATATTTTGGACTTGCTCGGCCTCGATGTTGTGATCATGGATCGCAACCGATGAAGCGTCTGTCCGTTTATGCCGGAGAACATTTAGTCGGCTGCTTAAACGAAGATGGGGGAAACGGCATGTCCTTTGTCTATTCGTCGCATTGGCTGGCCAACCCTGAGGCTATTCCTTTATCGCCTGAACTGCCGCTTGCCGACCAGGTCTTTCGAGGAGACCTGGTGACCGCATTTTTCGAAAATCTTTTGCCGGAAGGCGATGTGCTCGAATTCATTAGCAAGGCCGCACATATTTCTTCGGGCAATATTTTTGGCTTGCTGGAACGCTTTGGCGGCGATACTGCCGGAGCTTTCTCCATTTTGCCGGAAGGCATGCGGCCATCCGATCAGCCGCATTATCTTCCGGTAACGCCAGAATCAATACTGCAATGGTTTGACCGTTCCAGAGGCATTCCGCTCGATCTCTCGGGCGAACAAGCCCGCATGTCACTATCGGGTGCCCAAGACAAGATGACGGTGTTTATCGATGCCAACGGTGATATCTCGATTCCGTTAGGGGCTGCGCCATCCAGTCACATCATCAAGCCGTCCTTGCAACATCGCCATGACATCCCGAATACGGCTATTAACGAAGCGATGATCATGATGCTCGCGCATCACAGCAAGCTTGATGTCGCTGAAGTCCGTTATGCTGCCGAACTGGGCGCCGTGGTCATCAGGCGCTATGATCGCGAAACAGGTCCTGGCGGGCGGCTCCGGCGTTTGCATCAAAACGATCTGTGCCAGGTACTGGGAATTCCTTCCGGCAAGAAATACGAGTCTGAAGGCGGCCCTTCTTTAAAAACCTGCTTTGAAACGGTATTGGCGCATAGCACTCAACCAGCACTCGATAAAAAGCGCCTGATCGAATGGGTGATATTCAATGTGTTGGTCGACAATATGGATGGCCACGCTAAAAATTTATCGCTGATAACTATCGGCAAACGAACCCGACTGGCCCCGTTTTACGATCTGGTTTGTACCACCGTATACCCCAACTTAAGCCAGAAACTGGCGTTTAAGATTGGCGGTGAAAACCGGCCACGATGGCTGTTGCTCCGCCATTGGGACCGTTTCGCCGAAGAAATCGCCGCTAAACCGCAGTTTGTTCACAAAACCATGACGGACATGATTCAACGCGTCGAGTCAGCCTTGCCGAATACGGTAACCATGCTTCGATCGACAATCTCGAAGCCGGACGAATGGCTGATGATTGAGCAAATCCAGGAGCGGGTGCGAACATCTGCCGTGCAGATGAAAACCAGGATGAAAAATTCAGGTTGATCAGACATCACAAACGCCTCTTCGACAGGCGCCGGCATGTTTAACCTGATTGTCATTCGCAGAAACTCAAATCATTAAACTACTTTATCAGGCATGGAAAACTTCATGGATTGGCGTATAAACATAACGAGAGCCGCCGCCATAAAATCAACAAATCTCGTTATCAAGTGACGAACTGGCATGACTACACTAATGGGTTACGTCAACGCGGTGATTTTACGATCTGGTTTACTGATGAAGCGATAGCGGGGTGGCATCCAGTCAAGACGGGAGCTCGCGGGCGGCCACGTGAATATTCTGATATTGCGATAGAAACCGCCGGGTTTATTCGCCAGGTCTTTCATCTGTCGTTACGCCAAACCGAAGGCTTCATGAATTCGCTGGCCTGGGTTATAAAAGCTGAAATCACCATTCCTGACTTCAGCAGCATTGCCAAACGCAGCATTACTTTACCCAGGCCTATCCTGACCAAAGCGGTGGAACCGGGTAGTATCGTCATCGTCGATTCCACCGGACTCAAGGTTTACGGCAAAGACAAATGGCACCAGGAAAAACACGCTGTTCCTGCTCGACGTACCTGGCGTAGACTGCATCTTGCGATCGATGAAGATCATCACGTTCTGGCCTGTGAACTCACCCTGCCAGAAGTGGGTGATCCCACAGCAGTTCCAGATCTCCTCGACCAAATTATCACCCCTTTCGACACTTTCATGGGCGATGGCGCCTACGATGGTGAACCGGTTTCTCAAGCGGTTTTAAATAAGCAACCTAATGCGCAAGTAGTGGTTCCACCGCCCAAGAATGCAGTTTGTTCAGACGCTGGTGACACACAGCGAGACCAGCATATTCAAACCCTTGCTGAACAAGGCCGCCTAGCTTGGCAACGAAAAACGGGTTACAACCTTCGAAGCTATGTTGAGCTTGCCATGCAGCGTTATAAGCGCATTTTCGGCAACACCATGAAATCGCGCGCGCTGCCGCAACAAAAAACTGAAGCATGGATCAGTGCGTCTGCACTCAACAGAATGACCGATCTGGGTATGCCTGTGTCTATCAAAATCTAGCGCAAAAGCTAGAAATGGTGAGCTTCGGCCAAATTTCGATTTATTCAACAACGCCGCTGGACCGTATTTCTGGTGATTTCTGCACTGTCGGACACCTATTGGCCGCGGCCTTATTATTTAAGTGTGGTCCTCAGACGGTTTGAAAAACTTAAAGATCCGGTTGCCGATATACCTCTTAAATCAGTGGGTGGCCTTATTATTAGCGATAATGATTTTCAACCTGTTAGCCGGGAAAAAATGCAGGTCGCTATAAACACGGATATTAATGGCAAACCATTGCCGAAAGATCCAACTGTTCGTGTCGTTGATGTGAGAGAGCTCGTTCCTGAATTGTTCACCAAGTAAAAAATAAATGACTCTATAGAAAGAGAAGGTTGTTAAGCGAAGTGGGTTATGTATGGGAAAAGGGGAGTTTTAGCGGTGGCACGGATGGAGGCCAAGGCTTTCCTATGTCAATGATATAATATGCTTTTCCTAAACGGAAAAGCACAGTCATTTTTCCTCTCTCCTGCATTCCTGCCTGTAATCTCATCCCGACGCTGTGCTATTAAAACGAAAGGCTAGCGAAAAACGGCGTCTTTCGACCCGACAGGCATTCAACAGAACCATTAACATAGCCAGCCTGATCAACTTTTTTTCGGGCTGCTTATGCTTTTCAATTCACCTGAATTCATTTACTTTTTTCTGCCCTTCGTCATCGCGGGCTGGTGGGGTCTGAACGCTCTGCAACGCAAACAGGACGCGCAGCGGTTCGTGATCCTCTGCTCGATCTATTTCTATGGCTGGTGGGACACGCGTTATGTGCCGCTGCTGGTCGGCAACGCCATCGGCAACTTCTATCTGGGCCAGCAAATAGCGAAAACCCGGTCCAGGGCGCTGCTGATTGCAGGACTGCTCTACAACATCGGTCTGCTCGGCTATTTCAAGTACGCTGATTTCTTGCTGGAAAACTGGAATCTGGCCACCGGCTCGGCCTACCCCATGCTCCAGCTGGTTCTGCCTTTGGGCTTGTCGTTTTTCACCTTTCAGGTCATCGCTTATCTGGTGGATTGCTATAAAGGTTATGTTGAGGACTTCGATCTGGGCCGCTTCGCGTTCTCGATCTCGTTCTTCCCGCACCTGATCGCCGGCCCGATCCTGCATTATTCGGACGTCATGCCGCAGTTGCGCGAACGCGTGGTTTTTGACGCCCGGCAATTCTCCCAGGGCCTGTTCCTGTTCGCGGCCGGTCTGTGCAAGAAAAGCGTCATCGCTGACCGCATCGCCGAGCA
>NZ_KE386569.1:4258624-4543119 GCF_000427625.1 Methylobacter luteus IMV-B-3098 | reverse complement strand
GAGTTCGACTATTATACAGAATCGAAACCCGTTGTCAACACCCTGTTGACTTTATTTTTCATCCTGAAAAACCGGAGCCGTTCAACCAGCCCCGAAGAGCCGACCATTATAACCGATCTGCTCCGCTTGTCAACACCCTTGTCAACTTTCTTGCCGTCGTCCCTGAGGCCCTGCCGAGGCGTCGCCCCGAAAGAACCGCATATTCTACCGATCTTTTTCCAATCGTCAAGCAATTATTTTAAGTAATTACCCGTATTGTTATCATCATACTTTTTGGAAACAATAAAAAACCAAAGATAGTGCTTATCAATTAAGATGTGCGATTTGTACTGTTTCTGCACCCAAAGCTGAAGATTAGTTTAAAATCGACATGTTTCGATAGTTCAGCTTCCAGATTTTTATCATATAAAATTTTGGAGCCTTTACTTCATACCAACATGTAAACTGGAGATAAAAATGAATAATAAGAACCCTATTCAAATTGATAGCAATATGCGACAAGAATTTATAAGTCAATTAAGCGAGGCGTTTCTTGCAACCAAAGGTTACGGCATCTATGCTTATTTAAATCCGGTAGATGTTAATAACTTGTTTAACCAATATATTAGCCTTGATATTTCTGCCAAAGATTTTGCTCGAAGATTCGTTAAATCTAAATAATAAAGACAGCCATCTCTCAGAGCTTTATAGTCTTCATAAGACTTATTGCTTAATAATTAACTGCAAACCAACAGCTCGAACTATGCTGTTTGCTGATTCTGTAGACTATACCTTGCTATAGAAGCGATTTCCTCATCCTGATCGTTAACAAACTGTTCTAACGCATGCCCTCGTTTCACCACAATAAAACGAACATAATCATTTTCGTCGTTAATTAAGGCATCCAATAGCCTCTTATCATCACAATATTTCGCAACTGTGGCGCGAACTCGCCAATTACTATCATTGATTAGTATTTCATGGCCCACTTTTTTGCGAGCTACCGCAGCTCTTACCAGTGCAGATTCATCGTTGACTAGTATGTTTAACGCAAAACATAAATCGACACATTCTAGTCTGATATATTCATCCTGCTCTTTCAATATGTCTTCTTCACCGTAACTTCTGCCTGAAATCGTTACTGTTTCATAGCTTGTCATTTTATTTGCCACCATTAATCTCTACACTTAATTCCATATTTTATTTAAAAAAATTTTATAAAACTTTAATCTAAAAGCTTTTGGGATAGAGATCACTTTTAATTTAGATCTAAAATTTTAAACCTTCTTTTTTCTCATCCTCTTTTAGATCATTATTAATTGCTAATAATGAGGCGGCGGCTGATCAATGCCCTCTTCAACATTTATAACACTTGACAGACTTTTAATGCGCTCATTAAGCAATTTACAAGTCGCTTCTAGCCGAGTAATTTGCTGTTGTTGCTGACCAACTATTTTATTCAATTCTTGAATAAGATCCTCCTGATACGCTACTTTTATTTCTAGTTCAATTATTCGATCTTCATGCATAATTAATTTCTTGGAACTTACTAATTGGCGTTTCAATTTTTTCCTTCACAGCTTATTCAATTTATAAGCTTTATGAATATCTGTGATAGAAAAATCTGACTATTAATTTTATTTATGAGCTAGAATAAGACTTAAAACTTTTAAACTTGCCATTTATTAACAATAACTTGCTCATGCGGACCTTTCCATTTAGCACTGAAACAGAAAAACATCTAGCATGATCCGTGCTTGTCTGAAAAATAACATTTTATTAAATTTATGGTCAAAAAATCACTCGCTCAAGTTCAAAATTACTTAATATTTTAATCATATTTTTGAGATGTCTACTCTACTATTCCGCCTTACGAATGTACCCGAAGACGAGGCTGATGAAATTCGTGAATTGCTACGATCGAATGAAATTGACTATTATGAAACATCCGCTGGAAACTGGGGTATATCCATGCCCGCACTCTGGCTGATAAAAGATGAAGATCTTTTTAAAGCCCAGCAATTACTTGAAGAGTACCAACGCCAAAGATTGATCACTCAACGTGAAAAATATCTGCACCTTAAAAAAACGGGAGCAAATATTTCACTTATCAGCAGCATCAAAAAGAGGCCTTTGCAATTTATCGTTTATTTAGGAGCCATCCTGTTTATACTGTATATCTCCATCAAGATGGTGTTTGAATTTGGATTAAGATTCTAGGTTTTATTATTCTCATCTCTCCTGATCTTATTGAGTCTCTGCTTGAATTTTTCTTTATTTAAAAAGAAATATAGTAAAATCAAAAGTATAGGCCAAACTAAAAAGACCAATAGTTTCAAAATAGTTCCAAAGCCCATAATCGCCACCCTAATATTGTAGATTCGCAATCTAGTGCGTTAGGTTAACCGTAAATTTACAAATTAAACTTCAAACGCATTCGCCATAATTTTTCAAATCAATAGATAAATACCTATACCCACCCATGCCAAGACTATCACCCACCAAGACAACCTCAACACCAATAACAAACACGAAAACCAGCGTCGTTGATAAATAAGTGGCTCCTGCATTTGCTGATTGTCTGACTCCACCAACCCTACATGTTGACTAGAAACTGTTTTGAGTTTTTCATTTAAGCATCTAGCGCTACTTTTCTGTTGCTTTTTTTTATATAGATCAATCCCTTTTTGGATACATTGGACAATCAGTTTGGTTTGTTGTTTGATTTGATTGGAACATTGAGCCCCTTCGGCTTTTTGCATCGCTTCATCCTGAATCTCTCGCGACGGCTTCTGACAATTCTGTTTGATCATATTTATTGATAGCCCATTGATTCTCAATAGCTTAAAACAGCGATTCTTATAAAACGGAAATCACCAAAGCAATAATCACAAAAAGAGTAAAGATGCTTTTATTAGAAGGCTCCGCTATTACTTGCTTCAGCTCAGCTATTAATTCATGTTTAACATTGCCTGACCTTATGATTCCTTTGCATTGTCCACGAAATGAACTCTTTTCCTCCAGTACCTCCTCTTCGGCAATAAGCTCGTAAATTTTCAAATAAAAACTGCCGCGTTTCGGACATTTAGACTCAGAATCGCTTCGTTTATGACCACATGGTGGTCAGTTACTCATCCCTCAATTCTCCATAAAAGACATTCTTGCATACTCGTTTATTTATCTTTTAAGACAATCGATACGGTTCCATTTGAATTGATTCAATCAGGCAGCCGAACATAATAATTTGTCCGTTATACCGCTCATTTCCAGTCGAAGAAAATTCAAACTGAAATGAACGCCAAAAATGTATTTTTCCTATTTTATCTCTTTTTAGCCAGAGACCATTCAAAGCGATATAGTCATCCAGCATTTGAACATTCATATCCAAACAATGCTGCTTGGTTGCTTTAAGCGCTATTGATTTTACCTGCTGAGCACTGAACCAGTACAGATAAGCAATTATTAATAAACTGATTAAAACGATATCAATTATCATGCAATAGATAGTTAATGTTCAGATATGTTGCGTTTATTGCACTAAAGGTTATCATAAACTATTGTTTCAGGAGATATTATGAAACTTCCTATTACGGGTGGTTGCCTTTGTGGTGCTATCAGGTATGAAATCTCAGCCAAGCCCATCAGTGGCTTCAATTGTCATTGCCGATCATGTCAAAAAGCGCTAGGCGCCCCATATTTAGCTGCCATGCTTGTGCCAGCATCCACTCTTAAAATAACCGGCGACTATAAAGAGTATGCCACTATTGCTGCCAGCGGCCATACTGTTTATCGTGCATTCTGCCCCCAATGCGGAAGTACATTGTTTGGCAGGAATAGCACTTTTACTGAATTAAGACCGGTTACCGTAGCAACACTGGATGATCCGAGTATTTTTCAACCACAACGAGATATTTGGGTAGCCGATGCTCAACCATGGGATTATATGAATCCTGATCTACCGAAATTTGACGGCAATCCTTGGCATTGATCACTTTACCCCATAAATTTATTCAATTTTACTTAATATACATCATTTTCGGGTTAACCTAGGTTTTCTCAGCTTGATGTAATTGGAATACGACCAGAATCAGTTCATGAACATTCTATTGTTTGACTTTATGGTTCTAGTGCGAATAAACATGAGTTTGTAGGTTTTTTTATATAACTGCATCTAAACAAAGTGCAGGCCATCCATTTTATTTTTCCAAATACCCCATTCAGCCTGTAGCTATCAACGGCGGCATATGAAGATGCCGCGCTTGGTACGATATTTTAGAAATGTCTGTACAACAGATAGTTATTTATCTTCTTCGTTAATTGAATGAACTTATCTGCCAACCATTGAGCAATTAACGACAGGGCGCTCAAGCGCCAACAATGCCACATCAATATAAATGACTCATGACATTGTAAACTTTGTTGTAATGATTGAACCGAGTAAGGAAGTCCTTATTACTCCCCAAGCAATAATATTTAACGTTGCATGGCATGCTTACATAATGAGGCATACCTTAAGCTTGGAAGAAATGAAACACATACCCGATTTCATTAATTCCATTTTTAAATAATATTAAAGCATAATTGGTACCTAAACAGACACTCTCGCAACAATTTTCATACAAATCAATACTATGGATAAACCCGTACAAACCCGAAAAGCAACAGTTCCATAAAACTCCGGGCTTTCACATATTTAAGACCAATTTCAGCGGGTTTTATCTCGATCATTGTATTGAATATGCGATCCCATATTGAAAATACAGCGCCATAGTTACGATCATGCTCTTCTCGCCGAACTGAATGATGAGCCTTATGTAAATAGGGAACGATGATAATCCGGCCCAGCCATTTCTCGCCTGGCACTGAAATATCCATATGATGAAATATGACAAATACAGTAATTGCAGCTTCACTGATGATCACCACGGCCTTATCCACGCCCAATACAACAATATAAAGAGCTTTTACGCCGGTAGTAAGCAATAGCTCAACAAAATGTAAACGAAATGCTGTTGAAGCGTTAAAAGAAGGATCGCTATGATGCACCTTGTGAAACATCCACAAGAAGCTAAATGTATGATTGGCCTTATGCCAGAAATACAAAGTCAAATCGAGCAGCATAAATGACACCACTATCTTGACAACGGGATTTGAAATCCGGCTCAGCAACCCTTCTGTGGAATACTGATCAGCGATAGTCAATAAAGAATAAACCGACAACAGCGACATCAAGATGCTATTAAAAATAAACATGATGATGTTGGTTAAATAATTCTGCCGAAAAGTTTTTAACGACCTATCATTATTGGCATAGAAGCTTTCAAATATTAACATGATAACGAAAGCCATTAAGATCACCAGCAACTGCAGCTGCTCATGGGTAAACTCGGGTAACAATGATTGAACACTAGGAAATGTAAGTTCTAAACAAAATTTTCGCAGCATCACATCCTCCTCATATAAGTTTGAATAAACTATACAATTTAAGAAAATTTGACGTCTTAACTAACAATTCACTTGATGCTCTAAGTTATACTGAAATTATTTATCTTTTAAATTCAAATAGTTGACATTAAAAAAAGGTAGCTAACTTCTTCAATACCCTTCAATTTACTTTATTGATATTATCGTTCAATCTAACACGTTAATCTTAGTCGCGCCTTATGATTAAACAGAAAATTTAGATAATCCTTTCCCTGTGCGCAGTTGAAATATTGCGCACACGCTGATGATCCGTGTTAGGCACTGCCTTTTATAAAATTTTTCATATTCAGCAGACAAATCACTTATCACTTGCCGAGAGTCAATGGTTTTTGGGATAAATATCTATTGATTATTATAAATAGGCACTCCTGATGACTGTTTTAAAGCCAACCGGCAGTCAAAGCACAGCAAGAGGAATTCGAGCCTAATCCAGTGGAATAGCAGCTACTCTAAGTGCCCAAAGCGTCCATAAAAGAAATACTTCAAAAACCAGTTGCTCTTGCGTTGATTTACCTAGGTATTTGCACCAATTCTACTGCTTTTGAAAATACGCTACATTTTGACTCAGGAAAAAACTTGAACCTTGCTTTAGAAGTTTTTCTATGAGTCTACGAACTGAATCACTTCATTCGATTGCACGCATAAAGATTTTTTCCGCTGGATTTGTCAGTTATACGTAGTTAGGAAGCAATTATGAAAAATAAAGATAAAGACAAAGATAAGGATGTCGCTAAAGCAACACCAACCTCATCGCCTCTAGGCACCGGGTTGATTGCTTTTGATGATTTGGATCGTTGGTTTGATAATTTACTTTCCCGTCGCTGGTTGCAATCGGACTGGAAATTTCCTAATTGGCCGGAAAGAGAATTTGCTCTAAGCCGAAATCTCCCAAAGGTCGATATTATCGGGCACGATAATGAAATAAAAGTTCAGGCTGCCCTATCGGGTGTAAAAAAAGAAGATCTGGATGTTTCAATCAACAAACAAACCGTCACTATCCGCGCATCCTCCAAACAGGAGGAAGAAACAAAAAACGCGGATTATTACTGCCGAGAAATAAGCCGCGGTGAGTTTCAACAGACTTTATCTTTACCTATTCATATGGATGGCGAGAAAGCTAAAGCGTCATTCAAGGACGGGATACTTGACATTACCATACCCAAGTCAGAGCAAAGTAAGCGCAGAAGCATAGAAATTATGTAATGTCTGATTACTTTGAGCTACTTTTTTCAAAAACCACATTTTTTAATACTTTAGGATTCTTGAATTATGTCTACTAATACATCATCTACTACTTCTTCTATTACTGGCACAGTTAAATGGTTTAATGCTGACAAAGGATTCGGCTTTATTGAGCAGGAAAAAGGCCCAGATGTTTTTGTTCATTACAGTAACATTAATAACCCAGGCTTTAAATCACTCAATGATGGACAAAAAGTACAATTCAACGTCACAAAGGGGCAAAAAGGGCTCCAAGCTGAAAATGTAATTGTTATTTAATTTTGTGCAGACGGATGCTTTTTATATCCGTTCCACGTCCGATTTAATGGCGCTAATTTCATCGCCTAAAAAGGAGGGTCAGGGTCAGATGGAGACAATAAGAAAAAACTTATTTATCGCACTCACCCCGACCCGCTCTTAGTGGTTAAAGGCAATATCTTCTGGCTGTACGATAGAGATTATGCGTTGTACTCTGAAGAGAAGATACTTTATTCAAGTCAACTGCACTAAATTTAAGCAATGACTTGAATAGCAGAAGTTTGTCGGCTTTATCTTCATTCCGAAGGGTAACTGTATTATAGAAATGGCGTGAATAGATTAACAATAATTATAAGCATCTACCAATCCCTGTAGCCGAAGCCCATCGTAAAAGGATTCCTCAACATTTGAAAAAATGGAGTTGAAAAATGACCCGATCAAAATTCATAGGCGTCCCCATTGAGTTAGATGTCGATTTGCATGATGGGGAAGAATTTCTGGGGAGGTTCAAAACCAGCGCAATCAGTTTTGACGAAATCAAGCTTGCTGCAAGAGAAAAAGTATTAGGCAGCCGTCATTGCGTTGACATTACTTTTACGATTGATCATGGCATCAATAAATATTTCAGAATGAAAGGGATTCTTTCACATCAACCGGAAAATATTCTAAAACTATCTTTTTCTCGTTCTTATCTGAAATATTTCGAAGCAATAAACCAATTGTTGATGACTATTGACGAACCGGATGTGCAACCGGCTAAAGGCCCGGCCAATAACTTTGACGTGTGCAAAGATTGTACAACCTATTCATCCTGCCTTATGTCCAGTTTGGAAATTTCCGACCGCCAGCAACTGCAAAGCATCATTTCTCAACAATATTATCTGGACAGCGGCCAACATATTTTTCACGCCGAACAGTCGTTTCGATATCTGTATCTGGTCCGTTCCGGCACGATCAAATCCTGGTGTGTTTTCGGAGATGGCCACGAACACATCATTCAATTCCATTACCCGGGCGATATCATAGGATTAAGCGCGATCAGTTCTGGCATTTATGACTGTAACGCGACAACACTGAATACCTGTAGCCTTTGTAAAATACCTTTTGATCAATATCAAAAATTGGTTGATAGCACCCCTTCACTCAGCCATCACTTTATTAAGCTGATGAGCCGGGAAATCGTTCAAAATAAACACTTGATGGAGCTGCGCGGCAATAGAAGCGCACCTGCACGTCTCGCCATTTTTCTGAATGACCTGTCTCGAAACCTGAGCGAACGCGGATTTTCCGCAAACTCCTTCAATTTACCCATGAGTCGTCGTGATATAGCTGATTATCTTGGCCTCGCTGAAGAAACCGTAAGCAGGGCTTTCAGTCAACTTCAGGAAGAAGGATTGCTGGACGTCCAACGCAAATACATCCGTATACTCAACAATAGCAATGACATAAGAAGCTTCAATATCCAGTAGTCGCTCCAGAATAAGGCATTGACGGCCCTTGCAGATATCACTTCTCTGACTGAAAAGAATCCTGTCTTGGCTGATTCTTTATCTATGCGCTGGAGTAGCGCTCATTAATTATCGAGTTTAATGTTACGCAACTGAGTTGAGTCAATGTGTAAATTCTAAAGAAAAGCATAATTTATTTAGGATTTTTTGCCCGAATACCAGTTCTAATTTGTTACTTAGAACATACTTGCCACTAGCAATGAGTGTTACGGAGCAACTATGAAAAAACCGATTTTTATATATTTTCTAGCAATTGCTCTAATAACGGCAATTTCAGCCAATTTACAGACAATAAATGCATGGGCTCAAATACCCATATCCAATAACCCTCTGCCGGAAATGCTAAAAAAAGTAATTCCAGCTGTCGTCAATATTTCTACTCGTACACGGTTCAACCATTTAGAAAACCCCTTATTGAAAGACCCTGCCTATCGCCAATTATTTGACAAGTCAAACAGGCCAATGGAGTGGGAAGTCCAAAATCTTGGATCAGGAGTTGTTATAGATGCCAACAAAGGCTATGTCATTACCAACCATCATGTTATTTACAAAGCTGATCAAATAATGGTGACACTACAGGATAACCGAAGCTATGAAGCGACTGTAGTAGGCAGCGATCCGAACACGGAAATAGCCTTAATTAAAATCAAATCCGACAGATTAATCGAACTTCCCCAAGGTAATTCTGATGTATTACAAGTCGGCGACATCGTCGTTGCAATAGGCAGTCCTTTCGGTCTTGGTCAGACGGTCACCTCCGGCATAATCAGCGCATTAGGACGCTCCAGCCTGGGCCTGGACGGCTATGAGGACTTTATTCAAACTGACGCTTCTATCAACCCCGGAAACTCCGGCGGTGCACTGATTAATTTGCAAGGTGAATTGATTGGCATCAATACGGCCATAGTCGGTCCTAACGGAAGCAATGTCGGTATTGGATTCGCCATCCCTATTAATATGGCTAATCACGTTGTTAACCAAATTATTCGATACGGCAATATAGAGAGAGGACAGCTAGGCATTCAGATTCAAAATCTCGATCCGAATCTGGCCCGGGCGTTTAACATTGATCAACAGGAAGGAGCTGTTATTTCGGGTATTGTTCCCGGCTCTCCAGCTGATAAAGCGGGATTGAAAAAAGGAGATATCGTCATTGCCATTAACGGTCAACCAGTGGATACCTCAACTAAACTGAGCAATAGCATTGCATTAATGAGAGTAGGCGATAAGGTCATTCTTCATATCTTCCGTAAAGGCCAAAAGAAAACCATAGAAACTCGAATTGCAAAACCCCATAATAAAACGAGGCTTGCTGATCAATATTAGCCACTTTCCTACTCAGGAATATACACGGTTGGTTTACGAATATTAAGGAATCCGGTTATGAAAATAACACAGCGACGGTTCATAAATATAAATCAACACATTGAATCAATGAGTGAAGTCCGGAAAAGCTTCCTACTGATGGCCTGCGTCTGGTTTATCTTCATGATGGCAAGCGGAGGGCGCATGCCGCTTACCGCCCTACTGATTAATCAAAATCGATTTTTTGCTCTCTTTACCCTGCTGCTGGGCAGCGCCATGGATGCTGTCTTAATAGTGGAACTGTTGCGATCGGCATTCCCGATGACTCGAGTATGGGGCGACATCAAACACTTCAGCATTATCGCAATTGTCTGGGTGATCTTGATACCGTTGTCGGTTCATATACTGCTATTAATCACCCAGCCCAAACCTGGCAGATCATCCAGTGCTCTACCGGACTCAAGCCAGAATACCAGCATCTATTTTATAGCCCAATCGCACAGCAGCTATTTCAGTCATTCATACTTTATCTGAGCAGGTGAATAATCATGCAAATTCCATTACAAATTACCTTTCGGGGCATACCTCATTCTGATGCCGTAGAAGCCAGAATTCGCGAGAAAGTAGCAAAATTGGAGAAATTTCATAGCCATATCATGAGCTGCCGCGTTGCCGTAGAATCGGAACATCAACGCCATCACCAGGGCAATCAATACCATATTCGTATCGATATCACCACGCCTCGGAAAGAGCTGGTCATTAGTCGGGAACATCATGACAAGCAGGCTCATGAAGATATTTATGTTGCCATACGTGATGCTTTTAATGCAGCAGCAAGACAATTGGAAGATTACGCCCGTGTTCAACGTGGCGAAGTTAAAACCCATAATTTGCAGAATTTCGGAACAGTAGTGCGCTTGCTACCTGAAGAAGATCATGGCTTTATTGAGGCCGAGGATGGCCGAGAAATTTATTTCCATAAAAATAGTGTGGTAGAAGGATTTGATCAGTTAGAGGTGGGCAGTGCAGTTCGCTATGTGGTAGAAGAAGACGATCTCGGCCCTCGGGCCAGCACTGTTTACACGTAAACTACCCTTTTTAATAACTTATCCTTGATCTGATCGGCGAAAGAATATTTAAATTCACAGACCGATCAGACTCCCGCCTTCTTGATATCTGGCAGTAGTTCGTTTGGAAAAGCGGGCACTTTATCACAAGCTCTTACTTTTTAGCCCTGCATTAATCATCCTTACCAATATGCCTTCGCAACAGTTTCTGGAGCCTGAGCATCTTAATTTTAAATACATTGACGCATCATTAACCTTAATCAATTTAATTAAACTATGTTACTTAACCTATTTTTTCTGTGTTATATAACGCACTTTAGTTTAATGCTTGCCAGAATCGACTCCCCAGGTAGACACACCAACTGAAAATCAGGGTATATCACACAAAAATACTTATGCCGGCGGGATATTCAAATCGTTTTTTACGAATTTCTGCTCATGTCATTGACAGTGATTGCTTCAATACATGCACCAGAAGCGCTTCAATCTCGGCATACTAATCAGTAAAAAATCATATAGTTAGAAATAATTACACTCCGTTCAATAAGTTCCGGCACTCCAACCAAAACCAAAAAGTCCCATGGCATACTTTGTGCTTCCTTTATATAGAGGTAATTAAACAACAAAGGCTGAGGGAGCGATTTGATATTTCGCCTTTTGCTGAAAATGTTATTAACAACAATAAAATGTCCTAGGAGGACTTCATGCTAAGCTCGACATCTTTTAAAAAACTGGCCCTTTGCTCAATGACAACTGCCATATTGGCCGCCAGCCAAAGCGGCTTTGCTCACACCCGGCTACAAACATCGACTATCCTTGAGGGTACAAGAGTCTACAATAACGTAGTCATCGGACACGGTTGCCATAATGCCACCACCAACTCAAACAGTACCCCGGTAATGGGCACAAGCGTGGTATTCCCGGACTCTACCGCTACTGTTACCTCCAAGCCAGTCGGCGCCGCCGCGGATGTTGCACCTACTGCTGCCGGTTCCGTGACGGATTGGTTAGATGGAGCCGGAGAGGGTTACAGCAAGAAAGTTTATAGCAAGGAAGTCTTTTCAGCCGAAGGTCAAAAAACCAATTCATTAGGCAATGCGGTCGGATTCTGGACGGGAGGCGGCAGCCTGCCAGGAATCGGCTATACCGGCCTCATCCCTTTCAAGACAGACGCCGTCAGCATCAAACCTGAATCCTGCGCCAAAACCGTCACTTTCGTAGTGCCTATTTCCGATGTTTGTGAGCTGACCCCTGCCAACGGATTCAGCGACGAAAATGTTAATATGTGGACACCTACAGTGGGTTCTAATTTTGACGGCATCGGACTGCATGGGGAAAATTCACCGGCCACGCTGAAAGTCGTCAGAAACACGACAGGAACTCCGGCTACTTTGACTTCTGCCGAAGTTAAAGCGAATCCACTGCCAGCATCTTGCGGCGAAGGCCTTGATATAACCATTACGCCAACTGCTGAGCAGATCAACCGCGATATGCCGGCTATAGATAACGGCGTGCAAGTGTGGCCTGCGCAATAAGACTGCCTGAATAACAAGTTCTTACTTGCAGCCATACAGGTTGCGTCAGCAGTTCGGTTCAGTTCTTTTATTGCAAAGGAAACCTGAGCTTTTACCAATCTACGGCGACGGATATCGCCGTAGATTTTCATTTTAAATTAAGGTAACGTTCCTTTTTTTAAAATACATTGAGCTTTTTCCTTATTTGTCTCAAGCCAAGGAAAAAGCCAGATCTTGATCAGCAGTTCACCATACCAAAACTAACAGAAAGTACAGGAGGCCTTATGATTTTATTCCAGTGCTTCACGCTCTTCATAAGCATTTACTCACTGACGAAAATAGAGCGCTGTTATGTTTGCATATGTCGCAAGAGGCAGCCTTGAACTCAACTAAAACCTGGATGACTTGTCTATGCTTGCTGATTCCCGGGATATTATCAGCTGCCGGGAACGCCAATAGACTGGAAGAACAAAGCGTCCGGTTCCTCATGACCGAAGACACAGGAGCCGAGCTACAGTTGGAAGCCAGACAGGCGCCATTGGCTCAGGTGCTTAACCGTATCGCAACCCAGACAGGCGTGCGGATAAATTATTCGGTTCTGCCTGAGGGACTCGTGACGGCAACTTGTGTGGGGTCCACTGTAAAACAGGTTCTGGAATGCCTGCTGGCTCATAAAGCGGATCTTATTTTTCGATATCCCTCGCAAGCCGCAAAAACTGTCTCGCCCAAGCAACCAGCGGAAGTCTGGGTGCTCGGAGCAAAATTCGATGTAAATCAAACGAATTCCGAGACGTGTATATCAACTGGATTTCAGCAACAGGCAACGCAAAAGCTGGTTGACGTAAAAATGGACTCGGCCCAAACCGAGCCGGAGCCGGATGAGACCAATGAACTGGTGGAAATGGCAAAGTCGGAAAATCCCGCGGAACGGGCAGAAGCTATCGGACGCCTAATGGCGGCGGGACGAAAAGATGATGCCTCCGTTAAAGAAGCTCTGGAAACCGCGCTATCGGATAAGGATGCAAGGGTAAGGGTGCAGGCTATTTTCAGTTTGTCGCAGCGAGAAGGCGCCGGAGCTGCGGCAGCGCTGCGAGAAGCTATTCACGATACGGATGAAGGAGTACGACTGACGGCTGTTGACCGGGCGGGAGACGATGTCGCCTTGCTCCAGCAAGCACTGACTGACGAGGCAGAGTCGGTACGGGAACTGGCAGCAATGAGGCTTAAGTCGATCTCGAAACCAAATGATTTTCGGTGATTACGCAATAACTTCCCATTTTTCCTGGATGTTCATAAGCGAGTAGAGCATGTCAAGAGCATAAAAGCCAAGAGCCATAAAATAGGGTAAAATCTCCTGTTCACATATGTCTTTCATCCTGAGGAGGAATGAGAGCGAGGTACGGATTTTGAGACAACCGCAATCAGCCTGCTGACTCAAAGAATAAATGGTTGATAAAATACCGTCATCAATTTGTGATTGGTAGCGGTTAATAATAGAGCTCCCGGCATTGACATTTTCTTTTCAGTAAGAAATGGAGCCGAAAAAGCAAGACGGGTTAAACCCCGCTTGATCAAAAAATGGCCGGGGACAAAATGAGCAACACTTGTTTAGGGTTAATTTTCCGCTAGCTTGCTAGTGGCATGAGGAGGATATTTATGAAAATTGCATCTTTAAAAAAAGCTTTTATAACGGCGTCAATCTTGGCCGTGGCAGGAAACACGGGTATCGCGTTGGCCCATAGTGGTGGCGCGATAATCGATTCCACCGGCAATAATCCCAGAGCAACCGATCTTGCCGTTGTCACTTGCTTTGATGATGGCGGTGGAGCGCCGCACCATCTTACCGCCCAGGTAAAGGACATGTCCGCTCCGGTATCAGGATTATTGCTGAGCCTTCATCTTTTCAAAGGCAACCAAATGACGAGCATTACAGATACCGTCTCTGGAGACCAATTCTATAGCCCCACTATCAGCCTTAACCGTGGCGCTGGTGTGTATTACATGTCAGTCACTAAAACCAAAGCTGGCCGTAGATCTTTTGATATCATCTGGCATTGCATGACTAGTGGCAATCAACATACGGGTACGGACATCCAAGTATTACAATTCCAGTAATTGTTAATGTTGGCGGTACCTTGCCTGATCGCTGGCGCCGCCTTCAAACAATTTAATAGCCTGCCTGCGCGATATAAAGTAAAGATCAACAGATGAACCAGCGAATATTAACCCTATTCTGCGCCATGCTGGCGCTCGGCCCAATTCAGACAGCAATAGCAGCCGAAACCGGCAGCAAAGCGCCTGACTGCACATTAACATCGATCGGCGATGGTAAAAGTTATAACTTGCAACAATTCCATGGCAAAGTCCTTTATATCGATTTCTGGGCCTCCTGGTGTCCGCCCTGCCTGAAATCCTTTCCATTTCTAAATGAATTGGAACAGGACCTCAAGGAACAAGGACTGCAAGTCATAGCCATCAATCTGGACGAATCATCTGAGGATGCTCAGGCATTTCTCGCCAAGACCCCGGCACAGTTCATTGTAGCAACCGATTCAAACGAACAGTGCGCCAGAAGCTTCGATGTCAAGGCCATGCCCTCCTCCTACCTGATCGACCGCAATGGCGTCATTCGTCATGTCCAGTTGGGTTTTCGGCAAGGAGAAGCCAAGGAGCTTCGAACGCTGGCAGAACAACTGCTGACGGAAAATCCAAAACCGAAATAACGAAGACACGTACGATAAAATAAGAATAATTTTAAAATTAAGTAAGCCTTCATTGCAGGTCAGGCAATCGCCTTATGCCTCCGGATATCGCGGTATAGCTGAATATAAACCTTAACTGCGTTTAGTAAACTGATGACAGTAGGGTTTGTAGAATTTGGTCAGCTATATCATCGATCTGATGAGAAACAAAAAATGAAAATAATAAAACAAGCGCTGCCAGCGCTATTTCTCGCCGCAAGCGCCTGTGTGTCGGGATGTGCACAAGTGGCTCCATGGGAGCGCGGCAATCTGGCCAAACCGCACATGGCATTGGATCCTCACCCCTTGCAAAGCGCATTCCGGGCCCATAGCTACGGCAGCCGTGAGGCCGCATCGGGCAGCGGCTCGGCTGAAGGGGGCGGCTGTGGCTGTTATTAAACTCAAATCAAGCAAGCCCCGCCGAAAACAGCAGAAGCCCTCGAGTCCCATAAGCACGTCCTTGCACGCATTGACTGCGGCAGCTCTGTCCCTGCCGGGGTTGATGCCGGCATCAGCCAATGCCGCGGATGAGGAAGCCAGCTTTCAATATGGCCACTACCAGGAGGGTAAACGTGATCTTGCAGGCGTGAATAGCCGGTTCGATCCTATTGAGGTCAACACTATTCAGGGCAACGCGAAAATCAAATTGTCTGACCGGATCAAATTTGCATTCAATTACATACAGGATACCTGGAGCGGCGCCACGCCGGTTGCGACTGCGCCGCTGTCTTTTGGCGGCAATAAAGAAGGCGGCATAATTGCCGGGGCGACGCCCTTCCTGCAAAACAATACGGTATTTTTTGACAGGCAACTGAATCCGCTCAAGCAGGATCCATCAACCGGCCAGTTCACAAAAGACCCGCAATTAGTGCACACGCTTTCCACCGCCTCACCGGAAACCCGCAAGCAGGGGGACTTCAAGCTGGGTTACGAATGGGATGAGGCGGCGCTGGACGTGGGCGGCGGCATTTCCTCGGAGAGAGACTATGAATCCCGATTCGGCAGCCTGGCGGGACGTTGGGACTTCAACCAGAAACTCACCAGCCTGAATCTGGGTTTAAGCTACACCAACAGTGATACCGACGCTACACTCGATCACGATGCCACGCCCTATATCTACGATACATCCGCGGGTTTACGTGCTTACAACAGTACCTCCACCAACAGCCAGATTGAGCTCGAAGGCGGAAACAAAATCCTGTCCGGCAATCGTCAGGACTGGGCTACGACGCTTGGCCTGACCCAGGTGCTGAACAAGAATGCCGTCATTGAGACCGGCGTGGGTTACACGCGCAGCACCGGGTATCTGGCCAATCCTTATAAAGCCGTGGAAACCGCGTTCATTAATCCTGATCAAACGGGCGATGTCTTGAGCGGATTCGCTATCGGCCTGCTTGAAAAACGCCCCGATGAGCGAGATCAATTGACTGCCAACATGCGTTATGTGCAGTACATTGAAGGCCTGGACGCAGCGGTGCATTTTGATTACCGATTTTTTCACGATGACTGGGGGATTAATGCCCACACTTTCGAAGCCGACTGGAGCCAACCGCTGGGCAATGGCTGGACCGTTACGCCCAGGGTGCGCTATTACTCGCAGGATGCAGCCGACTTCTATCAGCCTTACATGATCTCCCAGCAGGCATACAGCAGAACCGCCGTCGATGCGAACGGCAACAGGATTTCGCTGAACGCCGATGCGCCGAATAATGGGCTGGAGTATGTTTATGATCCCGACACCGGCAATTATGTTGACCAGAACGGTGGGCGGATCCATGAAACCCAGTTTAACCCGATACCCAAAACCGTCTATTTTGATCCCAATAAGCTGCCCGCCCATTACAGTAGCGATCAACGTCTGTCGGGCTATGGCGCCTTGAGCGGCGGCATCACCGTCAGCAAGCAATTCGCCAAAGGCGTCACCCTTGAGGCAGGCGCGGAATATTATACGCACGCCGGTTCATTGAAGCTGGGTGGCGGCGGTGAAGGCGACTATGCGGATTTCGATTTTTACATGGTCAACGCGGCGCTGAAAGTGGATTTGTCGGCGCTCGCGCCGACCGGCGGCGATGAGCACGCCCATCATCATGGTCATCACGGCGGCCACGCGCCGGCCGGCGTCATGTTCGACCACATGCTGAGCAAATCCGGCGACTTCATGGTCGGCTACCGTTATATGTACGGCACGCAGGCCGGCGACATGCTGCACGGCTCCAGCGAAATCAGCGATCAGGTCATCGTCAATAACGGCTGCGAAGGCAATCCCTGCTTTCTGGCTCCCAGCGGCATGAACATGCACATGCACATGATCGATCTCATGTATGCGCCGACCGACTGGCTGAACCTGATGCTCATGCCCCAGTTCGTCGATATGGATATGTCCATGCGCAAGCTGGACGGGGCGCCGCCGCCGGCTACCGATACCGAACGCGAGCTCATCACGCATCACACCTTGCACGAAAGCGCAACTGGCGGCATCGGCGATACAGGCCTGTATGCGATGATCAAGCTCTTCGACAGGCCTAACCATCACCTGCATGCAACCCTGGGCCTCAGCGCGCCGACCGGCGATGTTGGCATCAAGCTCAGAGATACCCATCGCATAGAGGCCGGCTTTATCCACTACGGCATGCAGCTGGGCAGCGGTACCTGGGATTTCAAGCCGAGCATCACGTACACGGGCCAGATGGACCAATGGTCATGGGGCGCTCAGCTTAGCGGTACCAAGCGCCTTGAGGATAAAAACGAGTCGGGCTTCGCGTTCGGCGATATCTTCCAGTCCACAGCCTGGGGCAGTTACAACCTGCTGCACTGGCTCTCGGCATCGGTGCGCGGTGTATATACCGTTCAGGGATCGGTACGGGGCGAATACATCGAGCCATTCAATCCGCTGGGACCGATGGATTACCCGTCCAGTCATGGCGGGCGATACTGGGACATCGGCCTCGGCCTCAACGCCGTCGTGCCCAGCGGCAGTCTTGCCGGCAACCGGCTCGGCGTCGAGTGGCTTCAGCCTGTCGATGACGATGTCAACGGCTATCAGCTCCCGCGTGACGGCGCGCTATCAGCCACCTGGAGCTACGCGTTTTAATCCGGATCGCGGCGTACTTATCTGATGAGCAGTCTTGAATGGCAATAGCATGAAATTCTATCACTCTACATTCAAGGCCATGGGCACGCCGTGCGACATCCAGCTCTACGCCAGAACGCAGGCGGAGGCCAGACAGGTTGCGGACGCGGCCATTGCCGACGTCCATCGGCTGGAAGCGCTTTATTCGCGCTACCGTGACGACAGCTTCCTGTCCGCCATTAACCGTGTGGCGGACACGGGCGGCAGCATTGCGGTAGATGAAGAAACGGCCGGGCTACTGAATTATGCGGCGACCTGTCACGATCAAAGCGATGGCCTGTTCGACATCACCTCCGGCATTCTGCGCCGCGCCTGGCGCTTTGACCAGGGCAGACTGCCTGACCCTGCGCAGATTCAGGCATTGCTCGAAAAAGTGGGCTGGCACAAACTGCGCTGGAAACCGCCGATGCTCGAATTCCCGATGCCGGGCATGGAAATCGATTTCGGCGGCATCGTCAAGGAGTATGCCGCCGACCGTGCTGCGGCGTTATGCCAGGGCGCCGGTGTCCGGCATGGCGTGATTAACCTGGGCGGCGACATCAAAGTCATCGGTCCCCGTGCCGACGGCAGTCCGTGGCGCATCGGCATACGCCACCCGAGGCACAAAGAGGCCATCATGCAGACGATTTTATTGCGGGAGGGCGCGCTGGCCAGCAGCGGCGATTACGAGCGCTGTATTATGGTGAATGGCGTTCGCTACGGCCATGTACTCAATCCCAAGACCGGCTGGCCGGTGCGGCATTTAGCTGCGGTCAGTGTAATCGCCAACTTCTGCGTCGTCGCAGGCAGCGCCTCCACTATTGCCATGCTCAAGGAAGAGAATGGACCTGCCTGGCTGGACAGCCTGGGCCTGCCGCATTTATGGGCGGATATGCACGGCAGAACCGGTGGTTCAATTGAGGCGCAGGCGGTTACCGAGTAATCCATTTTAAAGAGAACGCCCACCCCGAGGTGATACTCAATAAAAACAGGTGGTCAATTTCAACCTGAATCAGGTGTTCCATTTGGGCCGGAATATACAATGCCAGCCCATGCAGATCAGAAAATTTATAGCGTTTCGACCGCCGCCTGAGTTAATAAGCCCACCAGCTCCGCTCGCGACAAACTGTTCAATCTGTTCTCTCTCCAGACATATTCATCTTTAATGATCAAGCCGTTTTCCTTGTAAAAGCTTCTAAGGCTGGTCATCATTTTCACCGGATTGTATCGATCGTTAACATAACGATCCTTCATGTCTATGTTTTTACGATAAATCAGATGTTCGTGCCAAACCCACGAGCCAGGACTGTTAACAAGGCGTTTGCCCGCTCTTTTCAAGGCCATGGAAACGCCGGCATCTTCAAATACATTGGGATAACCATCATGTAAAAACAGCGCCGGGTTCACGGTAAATAGCGTCGCGCCGATCGGGCACCAATCGCACTCCCTGAACTGAGCGGTTTCCAGATCATAAACATGCTTTCCCTTATCATAAAGATCGAGCTGGACTAATTGATCATCAAGATAAGTGATTTCCCCCCCGCTAAACTGCAAACTCTCGTCAGGAAAAATCACTTTACAGCAAACCGCGCCGATATTGTCGTCCGAGGAAGCTCTGACCAGCAATTCCTCCAGCCAACCGGGTTCTGCAATTTCATCATTGTCAAAAATAATAAACCAGTCTCCGGCGGCATGCTTCAGCGCTTCCCGCCGTCCACCGGCCGGACCCAGGTTAGTATCGTTATAAATGACCTTTAAATTATCGAAGTGGCCTTCAATATGAAATTTAATGAAATTCACCGTCTCGGGAACGGAACCGTTATCAAACAGGATGACTTCATGAGGGATATGGACGGTTTCCTTCAAGCTGATCAAGGCTTCCAGGGTTTGCTCTTTTTTACCGTATGACAACATGATGATGGAGACAAAATGCGCGAATTTTCCATTTCTTATGTCCTGGCGCATCCTTGCTTCCTTTTGAATCAGCTGCGTATTGGCCAGTTGCTTGTCATTCATGGCCACCGTCGTTTGCTTGTTGTGCAATCGATGGAAATACAATTTATCGGGAATATGGACAAATGCCTGCGTTGGATAATGAAATGCAATGCGCATGAGCATGTCATAATCTTGGGCGGAATCAAATCGCGGATCAAATAATCCCACTTTGGCAAAAGCGTCCCGGTGGATCAGCTTGAGGTGGGTCGCAAACATCCTGTCGAGATTCTCTAAAAAATAATTCTGCCTTGGCAAATGCTCGAATGAGATCCTGTTAACTTCCAGCCCATCTTCATCAATGTTGATGCGTCCGGTATGCAAATAGACCGTATCATTTTGCCAGGCATTCATAGCCACCTGAATTGCGTTATCGGCCAGGTAATCATCGCAGTCCAGAAAAGCGATCACATCACCTGTTGACGCAATCAATAACCGGTTTTGCGTGGCCGATATACCCTCATTTTTAACCGAATATAATATTTTTAGTTTTGGCTCATCGCGATATTGTTCGATGATCTTTCTGACTTCGGGATCCGTTGATGAATCATCGCAGATGACGACTTCCAAATCCTCGTAAGTCTGCCCTAAAGCGCTCTCAATGCACTCCCGTAAGTGAGCGGCATGGTTATAGACTGGGATGACAACACTAACCTTTAACTCCCTGGAACCTTTCAAAAGCCTTCTTCCTGGAGTTCGCGGAATAAATAAGGCCTTTAAATTATGCTTTAAATTAAAAGGTATAAGTCTGATTAAAGGCTGCAAATATTTATTCTGATACGCCCTAATAAGTATTAGCCAGACAGTCTGTTGCAACATGAATATTTTTCTGGATTTTTCTGCCACGATACGCCGGAAAGCTCTTAAAGGTTTGGTTATCCGCCATGATAAAGAATTTAGTAACAATTCATTAGCCTGTTTAGTATTTTCTAGATCCTGGTTGGCAGCCGATAGTTGAAGCAGCAGTTGTTGCTTTTCCTGATCCAGGCCAAAGCGCAGCGACTCCGTCTTTTCCAAAAGTTTACCAAGTAGCCTTGCATGCGCAATAATTTCAATAATCTCGGACGTCGACCATTTATGCCGCCATTTTTCTACCAGCGCATTCAAGGCATTCACCGAGCGCGCTTCATCTGAAAATACGCCTTCGCCGGACGAGCCGTTCATTATCCTGTAATTTGCAGTAACATGCTCGTTCCAGATAAATTTTCCGTGTGCTTGCAACTGCAACCAGAAATCCCAATCTTCGAATAAATCAAACGCTTCATCAAAACGGCAAGCGGCAGGGCTCTCAATAACGCTTCGATGAAAAAGCACGGCATGGACAGGTATATAATTTTCCAGTTTTAGCGCGGCCGGATTGTAGTCCTGATTAAACAGCTTAATTGCAGCGCCTGTCTCCTGGTCGATACACCTGACGCCGGAATAGGCCGCAACACAATCAGCGTTCGGTTGATTTTCAAGTAATTCCAGCAATTGCCGGATATGTTCCGGTTCCAGCCAATCATCATCATCCAGAAAAGCGATATATTTGCCGGTGGCCTTTTCAAGCCCCGCATTGGCTGCTTTTGACCGGCCCATGCTTTCAGAAAACTGCAGTGGAATAATAGTGATACCGCCAGTATTGAACGGGCGGATTGTTTCGCTGACATCATCTCCGCCATCATTCACGACAATAATTTCAATTTTGGAATAAGTTTGCGTGGCAATAGACCGTAACGCTTCCGCCAATAACCCCGGACGGTTTTTTGTGCGAACGATTACAGTGACCAACGGTAAATTCTCGACTCTATCCATAGAAAAATTATTGTTTTTTTGCATAGTTATATAATATTTGGAATAAAGCGATGGGTCACGAAAATCATTGTTTCAGCCGTTTTTCAATATAGACTCGCAAGGTGAGCATTCTTCCTGGCATGTCTCCCCAAATGCCATTTTTTTCAGCCTCGACAAAGGCTTCCGCGAGTCCGGATTGCCCGTTTTCGGACAGATAAAGCCCCCGGTAAGCAGCCAGGCCCATGCTGGCGGTAAGATAGTCGCAATGCGCGAGCGGCAGCTCATACCGGGAAAGCGCCGACCGTTTAAGCTCGGCCACGCTACGGATATCGACCACCCAGGTGGCGGGAAGAGGGCTCCAGATTTCGTAGAAAAAAGCCCGGGCCTTTCCTTGCCATCGCCTCCAGCAAGCGCATACGGCCTGACCGATGGCTACGTGGTCGCGGTGATAGTCGAGCATCGACGGCATAAACAGCCAGTCCGGCTGAAACTGATCCAGTATTGCCATGATTTTCCGCTCGAAATCGGGCGTATTGCGGAAATGACCGTCGGGTTCGTCAAGAAATATCAAGTCATCGATCCCGAGCTCCGCCAGGGCCGCTATCGCTTCCTTTTTGCGAATTGCCACCGTGCCTTCGGGCAAACTGCCCGCTCCACCGCCATCAGTGACAAAAACAACCTTGATTTCGCAGCCTTTTTGCCTGAGCAATGCCAGAGTCCCGCCGCATCCTATGGTTTCGTCGTCCTGATGCGGCGCGAAAACCAGCACCCTGCCGTTTTCGGGCAGCGCTAATGCTTTCGGCAACGGGCACGGCCTCAGTCTGGCTATCCGGGCCTGCCACCATTTATTGATAAATCTTTTCATAATTATTTGCGATTTTTACAATGTCCGGCCACGCTTCCGCTCTTGCCAGGCCTTTTTGCGCAATTGATTGTCTCAGCGCCCCATTGTCCAGCAGACGCCGCATGGCGTCAGTCAGCGCTTCAGTTTCAGGCGGAATCAGCAGCGCGCCATCACCAACGACTTCCGGCACGCCGCCCACCGCCGTGCATAACACGGCCAGTCCGGCCGCCATGGCCTCGAGATTGGCAAGCCCGAAAGATTCGGAAGCAGAAGTGCTGACATATAAATCGGCGGCGCACAGGTATAGCCCAACGTCATCAGTGGAAGCAAACAGAATATCCCTCCCAAGACCTTTCTGTTTGCCTAAAGTCTGCAGACTACTGTAGTCCCCTTCTCCCAGAATCACCAGCTGAATATCAGCTTGTCTTTTCAGCCGGGCGCAGGCGTCGATCAGCATGGGAAACTGCTTGACCGGCGCAATGCGTCCGACTCCCAGCACATGCAGAACATCATCCTGCCAGCCCAGCCGCCGCTGCGCCTCTTCCCGGCTGTAGCGGTTCAGCGCCGGCCGTGCGTGATAAATGTGCCGCCATGTCGCCGGAATAGACGCAATATTGAGGCCAAGAGCCACTTGCTCCATGGCACTGCGCGTCGGCGATACGACCCAGGACGCAGCATGCAGTGTGCGCGCCTCCCAGCGTCGCATCCAGTGTACCACGCGCGCGCCCATCCGGACGCCGTCCGCATGAATGGCGTCCGTATAGCAGCCGAAGCCGTGTTCGGTCACGCCCCAGCGCGCCTTAAGCCCGGGATGGAAGCGTGAAAAAAAGCTGAATCCGGCGGCAATGATGGGATCATGGCAATGCACATGGGTATGCCCGTGCTTTGCCGCTATCCTGGCGGCAAGCCGGCCCATGTTCAAACGCTCCAGGACCACATAAATCAGTATCGGGAAGTCGGTATCGGCACTCAATCCTGCGAACAGGCTGGACAGCAGACGATGAAGTTTTCGCTGCCATGCCCTGGCTCTCACGCCTAAGTCGTCCTGGCAGGCGTAATCGATCACGATGTTTCTTCGCTGAAATTCATCGACTAAAGGCGCAAGGCTGCGCCCGAGGCCATAACGCCTGTCAGCCTGGGTTTCGCGGGTCACCATGAGAATTTTCATGTCTCGGACGCCAATGGCTGCCACGATATGATAGAGGCGAGCATGAAACAGCGTTTTCCCGTCATCTGAAATCCGTATCGCCGCCCAGAAACCACCAATGGTCCTGATGTTGGTCGGTCATTTCTTTTAGCGCGGGCGGGTCGATATAAACGCCGCTTATTTCAAACTGTGCGGATGGGCTCGGCAGCATCGCAATGACGCGGGTCGTCATCCAGCTGAATACCCGCTGGCGATTCGTTTGTCCGGCAATGTTCAGAGACGCTCTCAGCAACAGATCAAAGACGTCAGGCCGACCCACGAAATCCATCAGTTCCAGCCCCTGCCCGACATCATGGTCACGCAACACCACCGCGCCAATGGCCTTGCCGAACCCTCGCCACGAAACCAGATAAATATGATAGGTATTTAACGGGTGTTCCAGATAGCGCCACCTGAAAAAACCGGCATCTTTCCGAGGTAGCACATAATCCGCCATAGACTGCCGCATCCCTTGCCAGAGCTTATCCAGGACAGCAAGATTGCCCTCATGCAACGGTTCCACTTTGAGCCAGAAAGGCAGGCGCGTTGCCTGGCCTGTGGTCCAGGATGCTTCGAAGAATGTATCGCCCCGCGCATACATGCCTAATCTCTCGCCCAACTGTGCGGCTCTGCCAGTGGGGAAACCGAAAGCCAGCCGGCAAGGCTTATCGGGGCCTGTCTGCGCGCGCAGAAACGTTTCGGCCGTTTGCGCAAAAGCCCCGCGCCGGGTCAAAATGCCGCGCACTTCCGGAGCGACCATCACATCGCAGATTTGCACCGCCATCAGTTCTTTTTCATGCAGCCAGAACGGCCTGGGGATACCGCCATAATAAGCGACCGCTCTGCCTGCGATATGGGCCATAATCCCCTGTCTGCAGGATTCGGCATATTTCCAGTTCCACAAACTGGGCGGCATGGACTGGCCAAAAGCGCTAGTAAATAATGACAATAATAGGTCCTGGTCATGTGCCGATGCCCATCGGAGTTGCCAGTCCGTTTTTGTAACGGTATCAGCCGATTTGACAGCGGATTGATCAAGCCCTAGCGTAGTAAGCACGGTCTGCCAGGCTCCAGGCGCGACAAACAGAATATTTTCCGACAAAGGCCGGCGATAGCCATGTTGTTCAAGGAATGCCGCCATCTGTCGGGAAACAGCCTGATCGCCATCGGCACGATTCAGATTGCCAATGAAGTGCGTCACGGCTAAAGCCGGAATCTGCTGGAGCGCAAGGGTTATTTCATCAAAAGAGCCTGCTCGCCACGCCTTTTGATCTTGTACAAGCAGATGGAAACCCTGCGCGCGCATTTGCTCAAGAAAGGCAATCGGCGAAAAGCCTGCCGCCCACAGCGAGCATGGCGAAAATTGACACAGAATTTTCAGCTGCGGCGACCGCTTCAGGATGACGGCGAGATTATGAAACGCTGCGGGTTCACAGCCTTCCCGATTGATTCTGATGAAATCCAGCGGTGCCAGATCAAGGCTGTCATATTGCTGATCAGACTCAATGGCCGCGGCTTGCCCATCCGGCAAAACAAGATCGCTGAGCAGCCGCGCGTAATGGCCGACATGAGCGCCGATCTCGAGTACCCGATCGCCGCAGTTGATCAATTGCCGGCAAAGCGCGGCAGTTTCCGCGTCGGGTCGCTCGTCTGATCTTACCGCTAAACCGGCCATCATCGGCACCTCCAGGCATGAGGTATCATAAAATAACCCTGCAACCGGCCCTCTTGCTGTACCTGGAGATTGGCGACGGCATTGGCTGAATCGTAAATATGCAGGCCGCGCTCGCAAAGCAGATGCACGCTCAACAGATACTCGCCCTTGAGCAGGGGCAGCCGATCGAAAGCAAGACTCACCTGGCCTGATCCGTCCGGCTTCCGACGCAGGGCAAGCTCGTCTTCCCAAGTGGCCGCGCTGGTCAGCGTGCGCCCGTCCGTCGCATGTAGCGTGAACCCCACACACGGACAAGGCAAGTCAGGATCGGAAGCAAAGCCGATATGCAAGGCCAGGCATGAGCGGCCACTTATGGCGATCACGCCCTTGCTCGCCTGACCATCGACTTCCACATTGACCGATACGATATGCGCATGCCCCTGGGGCGGTGTGCTTGCGGGCTTCAGTTCATTCCCGACACTGACATTGGTCGGTTCCAGCGCCCCCCTGTCCAGAAAACTCTGATAGGCGGCTACCACAGTTCCGGAATCACCCTCCGCTATCATTCTGCCGTTGTTAATCCAGATGGCACGCTCGCACAGCGATTCAACCTGAAATAATGAGTGGGAGCAAAACAGAATGGTCTTGCCGCTATCGCGCAGTTGCATGATGCGGTTAAAGGACTTGCGGGCAAAAGCGCCGTCGCCGACCGACAATGCCTCGTCTATGACCAGAATATCGGGATCAACGCTGGTGGCGACTGCAAACGCCAGTCGCACATACATGCCGCTAGAGTAAGTCTTGACGGGCTGGTCAATAAAATCGCGGATGCCGGAGAAATCGATGATCTCCTCCAGGCGATCCTGAATCTCCTGTCGCGACAGACCCAGGATAGCGGCGCTCATGAATATATTCTCGCGCCCGGTGAATTCGGAATTGAAGCCGGCGCCCAGTTCCAGAAGCGCAGCCACCCGTCCCTTGACTGAAACCTCGCCGGTAGTCGGCGTCAACGTGCCGCAGATCATTTGCAGCAGCGTGGATTTGCCCGAACCATTGCGGCCGATAATGCCGACCACTTCGCCCGGCATTACATCAAAACTGATGTCCTGCAACGCCGAAAATTCCCGGAAATACTGGCGTCTGCCACGGAACAGCAGTTGCTTCAGGCGATCATGCGGCTGCGCGTAAAGCTGGTAACATTTACTCAGATTTTTAACACTGATGACCGGCTCAGGTGGCATTAGCAAAATCCTTGCGTGTTTTCTCAAATGCCGACCGGGCCGTCAGGGCAACTACCATAAAAGGGAAACGGGAGTTTATCTGTTTTACTGCCATGATACTTGAAGATTCGTAGTCAACTTAACAATCACTAAGTCAGCTAGATTTATATAACTTGGGAAACTCATCAGCCTGCTCTTGCCTAAAGGATTGTCCCAAATTATATCAAAAAAGAAACAAAAAATTGGGCTGTAACCCAAACTCTTAATGTTCCCTCATCCATTCCGACGCCAACCTCTGGGCTTCACTGATTTGTGCGGGCGTCATTTTCTCAGCCACGATATCCCGGTTTCTTTGCGCCGGCTCATCACCGTTGGCGCCGGCGATATTGAAAAACATATGGGCTTTGACATAATCTTGCGGGACACCTTCGCCACTGAAATACATATTGCCCAGATTAAACATCGCATCAACATTCCCTTGCTCCACCGCTTTCATATACCACATGACGGCCTGTGCATAATTTTGCATCGTGCCTTGTCCATTGCCATACATGGTGCCTAAATTGAACTGCGCGCCACTATTCCCTTGTTCGGCCGCTTTCAGATACCATTCGATAGCCTGGGAGTAATTCCGGGGAGTGCCCTGCCCATTGGCATACATGTTGCCCAAATTGAATTGCGCGCCGGCATTGCCCTGTTCGGCTGATTTGACATACCAGTTATAGGCCTGCGCGTAATCTTGCGGCGTGCCTTGCCCATTGGCATACAGTGTGCCCAAATTCAACTGCGCCTCGGCAAGGTTGTGTTCCGCGGCTTTGGTATACCACTTGACCGCCTGACCGTAATCCTGATCTGTACCGTGACCTTCGGCGTACAGCAGCCCTAAATTGAACTGCGCGCTGGCATTATTTTGTTCCGCGGCTTTGGTGTACCATTTGAAGGCCTGAACGAAATCCTGATCCGTGCCCTGCCCATTGTCATACATGATGCCGACATTAAACTGTGCGTCACCGTTGCCTTGCTCCGCCTCTTTCTTGCAGGCGATGAAATTTGTCCGATCATCCTTGTTTTCGTCATAACATTCTCCCCAGGCATTGATGGAGAATTGCGCCAAAAGCAATACTAGCAATGTTTTTCTCATTGTTTAAACATCACAGTGAATCTAAAAAGCATCAGTGGATTTCTACCTATTGGATTGGCAAGACTGTTAATCGATATTTATTATAATGATGCGCGGATATCCGGTAAAAAGCATCTTTACCAACCTCATCATGCTTTATGTCTGACTATTCATCATTAATTCCAGTTAACGAATTAGGGTCAGGCAAATCGCATCTAACAAACTCCCTGAGTGTATTTTTCAGGGTATATCCGGAATTTGCGAGAATATATTTAACCTGAAGCCAAACAAAATCTGATTATCAGGCATGAATTAAACGAAAAAATCACATTCATTCATTCAAAACTAATCGCATAATTGTCGGACATAAAAAAAGAGCTGTACAGAACACTGTAAGCCCTTGATTTGATTATGGTGCCTCGGGCCGGAGTCGAACCGGCACGGTGTTACCACCGAGGGATTTTAAGTCCCTTGCGTCTACCAATTTCGCCACCGAGGCATCGATAACGTTTGTGAAGCGCGTATTATATAGCAACAAAAAAAATAAACTAGCTCTGTATTAAAATTTTTTATCAAAAGTTCAATTTTTTAATGATATTGCCGGCGGCGCCGACGTCTTACGAAAATAACCATGGCGAAAGCAATATTTCTCATGCAACTGTAAGTTTTTTTGATCCGGAACGACACAATTATCAACATGCAACATCAAATGATTTATGAACATACTGCAAAACGCTTACGGCACAGGTAAATTTTCAGCGTGCCTGTTCCTGCTATTCTCATCCCTTGCGTCCGCGCAAGATCATGAGAAGCTCATGATCGGCCACTTTTCCGCCGGCTCACTGGCGCAATGGCAAAGCAAGGCATTCAAAGGCCAAACCGAGTATCGGATTGTCGATCTTGAAGGGACGAAGGCATTGCAAGCGGTCAGCAACGACAGCGCCTCGGGGCTGCTCAAGGAACAGCGCGTCGATCTCCGGAAAACGCCGCACATGAACTGGCGCTGGCGCATCGAAAACCGTCTCGGCAATATCAATGAGCAGGAAAAATCCGGCGACGACTATGCCGCCCGCGTTTATGTCGTGGTCAGCGGCGGATTGGCGTTCTGGCGCACCCGAGCCCTCAATTATGTCTGGGCAAGCACATCACCTAAAGGTAGAATCTGGCCCAATGCGTTTGCCGGCGACCGGGCCATCATGATCGCACTCAGATCGGCCGGCGACCAGACAGGCGTCTGGCATACCGAAAAACGCAACATCCTTGCCGACCTGAAACAACAGTTCGGCGAAGACATTCAATATATTGATGCCGTCGCCATCATGACCGATACCGACAATGCCCAGGGCAAAGCGACGGCCTATTACGGCGATATTTATTTCAGCAAAGAATGAACACCATGCACAATACCTCACAGCACCAGGAACCGACCGACTTCCCTGCCATTAGCAGAAGTACGCTGGAAATACTGCAAGTTAATCTGGGCTACCGGTGCAACCTGAGTTGCACGCACTGCCATGTCAACGCCGGGCCCAAACGCACCGAAGCGATGGATCAAGCCACCATGGATCAGGTTCTGGACTTTATTGAAAGAGAAAACATACATACGCTCGATTTAACCGGCGGCGCGCCGGAGATGAATCCGCACTTCAAATATCTGGTCAAGCGGGCGCGGGGCATGAACGTCACCGTGATCGACCGCTGCAATCTGGTCATCCTGCAGGAATACGGCTTTGAAGATCTGACCTTGTTTCTTGCCGACAACCAGGTCGTCATCACCGCCTCGCTGCCCTGCTATCTTCAGGACAATGTCGACAAGCAGCGCGGCAAAGGCACGTTCATGTCCAGCCTGGCGGCACTGAAAAAACTGAACCGTTTCGGTTACGGAATACCGGACAGCGGCCTTCAGCTTAATCTGGTCTTTAATCCGCAAGGCGTCAGCCTGCCGCCTGAACAGCAGCCGCTGGAACAGGCCTATAAAAAACACCTCAGTGAAAACTACGGCATTGTCTTCAACAAACTGCTCGCCTTGACCAATATGCCCATTCAGCGCTTTGCCAGCTCACTGTCCAGAAAAGGCCAGTTTAACAGCTATATGCAACTGTTAAAAGACAACTACCGCCCGGAAAACCTGGACAGCGTCATGTGCCGCAATACCTTGAGCGTAGACTGGCAAGGCTATGTCTACGACTGCGACTTCAACCAGATGCTGCAACTGCCGCTAGGCGCAAGCCCGGACGGCAAAACCCGTCTGAGCGATTTGAAGCGCGGCGCCCTGACCGGCTCGCCCATTACCGTGCGCCAGCATTGCTACGGCTGCACGGCGGGACAAGGCAGCAGCTGCGCCGGCGCATTGGGCTAAATCAACTGATATTACCCACGGGTGTTTTATCCGTTTGCCCCTGGCATTGCAGCTCTTGTGCTCTTTGTCGATATTCGGCGGAAATGGCCGTAAGGTACGCATCGCGTACCTTTTCAGAATCGGCAAATTTTGGAAACGGCATGCGGCCCTCATCCGGGGCATAAATGCATGCCCTACAGAACTAACTGCGCAACATCAGTTTCTTATCGTTTTTTATTGTCTAATCTGGAGTTGAAAACAAAATAAGTCGACTTTGCGGGCTGTGCAAAGGCCCATCATCCATTTAAGGAGGCAACATGAACGACCATGAAGAAGAATTCAAACGGATAATCAGCACCATCATCTATGATTATAAAACCGTTGCCACCTTACCGTGTCCTGATCAATATGTAGGCACGGCCATTTATCAGGGACCTGAACAGGGCTTCAAGTATGAGGGACAACAAAATGAAAGCCATTTCACGCAAAGGCTCGATTTGCCCGAGCACCTGGACCAGTCAACCGGCCCGCGGCTCATCATTGTTCTGGAAAGCCCGCACAAGGATGAATTCAACAAGCTGACCAAAGCCCCTATTGGCCCTGCCAACGGCGTCACCGGCGAAAACATCCGCTACTTTCTGGCCTACGCGACCAAAAACCTCAACGTTCAGGACTTTCCCGCACAGCAGTCGTTCGACCTGATCCTGATGAATGCGATCCAGCATCAATGCTCGCTGGGCAAACCGCCGCAAAAATACCGTACCGAAGTCTTTATGAAATGCTGGGACAATCCGGTCATCGGCAAGCGTTATTTCGTCAAACGACTTCGCGACTACATGAAAGACACCAAAACCGTCGTGATCAACAGTTGCACCGCGTCGGTCAGAGATCCGGTCGATGAAGCCATATCCGATGCCATAAAAGCCTCGAATTACTTCCGACTGTGCCATCCGTCAAGCCCTTGGTGGTCAAGCGGCAAGTCATGGCTGCCTAAGAAGCGGAAAAAGTCGTCGATGTGAATAGGTATAAGATTCACCAAAACGATGCGCTTGGCTCCTCAGCGCATCCTGCGGCTCTATATCAGGATTTATTTTATCAAGTTATGAGTTGGACGCTTTTCAGGAATAGGTTGATATGTTTTATTATCGCCTTTACAACTGATATTTAATGTTTTTGCCTTCAACTTTCACAATATTCGATTTAATTAACTTACTAAATTCACGTTGAACACCTACATTATCACTATTTAGACCAAGGTGAGACTTTACAAAACCTTTCAATGCTTTTTCTGTTTTTGGTCTTTTGGAATCTTCCGTGCTTTTTAATCTCTTAACTAGCTTTAATTGCCGCTCATCGGATAAAGGAAGATCTTTTTTGATTGGACTTAATTGGTTAACTACAGGTGCCTTTGCTTTAAATTTTTGTCTCTCACAAAACCTTCCATTTTCGTTAAGGTGCATTATTAAAGGATCAAAGCCAGTATCATTAGAAACTACTACAAATTTGACATCACTATCAGCTAGAGCATCAAACTTACCTAAATAATAACTTATATGAAAATCTAGATTATCAGGTGAGGTAGCTTTTAATTTCAAAAAATGAATTCAGATAATAATTCAATTTTTTCATCACCTAAGTTAATTTTATTCTGTCTCGCACCGATAAATACATAAACTTTAGAAAATGTCATCAGCTCAATGCCATCAAGAGTTGCACCGTTTTCATAATCAATAAAAGCCCATGCTTCCTTATGCATTTATATTCCTTATTATTCTTCTTCTATTCATAATAGCTTTATGTAAAAGCATTAATAAATTATTATTTAAATTTTGATATTTTATATTTTCTCCATCTCAATTGATAAGAATATCTCTTAATCCTAGTTTTTCAAGTTGAGTAACATCCAATGCGATTTCTAGGTTTTACGCGAGACGAATTGGCAATAACCATCCTTTTCACCTATACAAAGCAGGAGAAGTCAATTCCTCAACCAATCATCCCGAATCCACAAGCCCAAACAAAAAACAAACTTGCACACCCCCCTCGCCTTCCCTATAGTGCACAGCTTTTCCGTATTATTCTTCCGCCCGCCATTCAATGGGCCATGATTCATGAACAACCCTAAACAACTGCCCCTTTCCACTATACGCCACGCATGCAGCCTGAGTTCTTATGAACGCGGGCGCGATTACTATGCGAAAGGCCAGGTGGTTAAGCTGACTGTCGGCAGCGAAGGAGCTCTTTTCGTACAGATCAATTCATCGGTCAAAGGCAGCGTAAAGACTCCGTACAACCAGAATATCCGCATAGTCTGGCGCCCTGATTACAGCGCCGCGACGATAGAAGGCGACTGCTCCTGTCCGGTCGGCTTTAACTGCAAACATGTGGCGGCGGTTTGCCTGCAGTATCAGGACTCGATTCAGGCGATTTCTCCGGCCCCGGACTCGAGCTGTCTGGACTGGCTTGCCAGCCTTGACGCGCCGGCGCCCCAACGCGACACCTACCAGGAATTCATCGCTTATGTGCTGAAGCCCGGCAGGCAGATCCATGAATTCACGGTGGAATTTCACCTCACGAAAGAAAAAAAATCCGGCGGCCTGAGCAAAGGCAGAAAAACCACGCTGAACAATCTGCGCTACAGCTACGCGCACATGCCTTCCATTCAGCCGGAGGACGTAGAAATCACCTCATTGCTGTTAGCACTGAGCAATTCCTATACTGTCGGCGAACCGTCGATCAGGGGCGCCGCCGGCTCGGTTGCTTTGTCGAAGCTGGTGCAGACAGGGCGTCTTTACTGGCGGGACTTTGAGCGGTCATCGCCTCTGAAAGCGGCCGATGCGCGGGAATTACGCCTGGACTGGCAGCGGCAGAAAGACGGCGCTTACCGATTGGATGTTTCCGTCGAGCCTGAAGCACTGTTGATCTTGACCGATCCGCCCTATTATCTGGACACCGGGCTGGGTACTACCGGCATGGTTGATACGCACAATCTGAGCACCGATCAGCTCAGAAAGGTTTTATCGGCCCCGCTGATTCCACCCGAGCACGTCGAGACATTCAGCGAGCGCCTGATCATTGAACACCCCGGACTGCCGCTGCCGGCGCCGAAAAAAATCGAACTGATCCAGCTTCATGATCTTGAGCCTGTGCCCCGTTTGTTATTGCAGGGCCAGCCCATCGATGACCATTACGTGCACTTCATGGCCCTGGAGTTCGTTTACGGCGAATGGGCGCTGCCGGCATTGGCTCAGGAACCCTACAGCGTAGTAAAGACAAATCAGGGGTTCCTGCGCATCCAGCGCGATACGGAAGCCGAACAACTGGCCGTAGATCGACTGGCTGAACTGGGATTTGCCGGTGCCGGCAGCGCCCATTCGCGAGAACGGGTATTCTTCAGCAGTGCCCAGTCCCCGCTGGACAACGCGGCCCATTGGGGCGACTTCCTGCTCAATGTATTGCCGGAACTCGAGCAGGAAGGCTGGCTCATCGACACGGATGAAAGCTTCCGGCTTAACTTTCAGGCCGCCCAAACCTGGGATGTCGAGATCAGCGAAAGTCCTTACGACTGGTTTGAAATGCGCTTTAACGTCGACATAGACGGCCAGTCGTTGCCTTTGCTGCCGCTGATCATGCCGATTCTGGAATATTACGATCTGGACAACCTGCCCGACCGGCTCAACCTGCATATCGGCGATCATCGTTACCTGACCTTGCCGACCGACAAAATCAAGCCGTTCCTGACCATCCTGATCGAACTGTTCAACAGCAACGGCTCGCTGGCCAACGACGGCGCTCTCCGGCTGTCGCGCTTCAATGCCGCCAGCCTTGCCGACATGGAAGCGCACAATTACGGCCTGTTCAGGCTGAGCGGCGGCGAAGCGCTACGCGAACTGGCCCAGAAACTGAAAAACTTTGCCGGCATCGAGGAAGTCGCCGTGCCCGCCGGCCTGAAGGCGGAATTGCGCAATTACCAGCGGCACGGGCTTAGCTGGCTGCAATTCCTGCGCGAATACCGGTTTGCCGGCATTCTGGCCGACGACATGGGACTTGGCAAAACCATACAGGCGCTCGCCCATCTGCTGATGGAAAAACAGAGCGGCCGCATGACCGCGCCCTGCCTGATCATCGCGCCGACCAGCCTGATGGGCAACTGGCGGCGCGAAGCCGAACGCTTCACGCCCGACCTGAAAATGTTGACCTTACAGGGCACCGACCGCAAACAACATTTCGACGAGATCAGCCATTACGACCTGGTCCTGACCACATATCCGCTGCTGCCCCGC
Source organism: Methylobacter luteus IMV-B-3098 (assembly GCF_000427625.1). Taxonomy (GTDB): domain Bacteria; phylum Pseudomonadota; class Gammaproteobacteria; order Methylococcales; family Methylomonadaceae; genus Methylobacter; species Methylobacter luteus. Next base: position 4,508,523 of record NZ_KE386569.1, on the reverse strand, counting down.
GATGAACAAACATTGCTCGAGCAGGACTATTACTACCTGATTCTGGACGAGGCCCAGGTCATCAAAAATCCCCAGGCCAAGGCCGCCCGCGTAGTCCGCCAGATCAAGGCCCAATACCGTCTGTGCCTGACCGGCACGCCGATGGAAAACCATCTGGGCGAACTCTGGGCTCAATTCGATTTCCTGATGCCGGGTTTTCTGGGCAACAACATCACCTTTAAAAAACTGTACCGCACGCCGATTGAAGTCCACGGCGACAACCAGCAACGCGTGCGACTGACGCAGCGCATCGCGCCATTCATGCTGCGCCGCAGCAAGCAGGAGGTCGCGACCGAACTGCCGCCCAAGACCGAAATCATCCGTTCCGTGCCCTTGGGCGAAAAACAGGCGGCGCTGTACGAAAGCATCCGCCTGACCATGGAGAAGAGAGTCCGCGATGCGATTGCCATGAAAGGCCTTTCGCGCAGCCATATAACGATTCTCGATGCCCTGCTGAAGTTGCGCCAGACCTGCTGCGACCCGCGCACGCTGCCGCTGGAAAGCGCGCAAAAAGTCAAACAGTCGGCCAAGCTCGACCTGCTGATGGAGATTCTGCCGGAGCAACTGGAAGAAGGCCGGCGCATCCTGGTATTCTCGCAATTCACGCGCATGATCGCCCTGATTGAAGATGAACTAAACGCGCGCGATATTGCCTACAGCAAACTGACCGGCCAGACGCGCAAGCGCGAGGAAGCCATCGAGCAGTTTAAAAGCGGCGCCGTGAACGTCTTCCTGATCAGCCTGAAAGCCGGCGGTGTCGGCCTGAACCTGACCGAAGCCGACAGCGTGATCATTTACGATCCATGGTGGAACCCGGCCGCCGAAACGCAGGCGGCCGACCGGGCCTACCGGATCGGCCAGGATAAACCCGTGTTCGTCTACAAACTGATCACGGAAAATACGGTCGAAGAAAAAATTCTCGTCATGCAGGAAAAAAAGCGCCAGTTGGCCGAAGGCATTTACAAAGGCGGCGGGGACGAATCACTGCAACTGACTGCCGCGGACCTGACGGCCTTGTTTGAACCTTTATGATTGACCGGTTCAAGCGGAACGGGGTTTGCAACCGCGTCCCTAACGTTTGTGCGATGCCCGAGCCGTAGGGTACGCATCGCGTACCTTTTCAGAATCCTGATAGCCGGGCGCTGCTCGGCAGCGCATAGCTTCGGTTCCAACCGCGCGGCACGGCATTGCCAATTGAACCAATTGGCCCATTGTATTAGCGACTACCATGAAGTTTTCGATCATTATCCCAACACTGAATGAAGCCCAAAACACCCAGGGCTGCCTGATGGCGCTGCAGCCGTTGCGCAGCGACTGCGAAATCATTGTCGTCGACGGCGGCAGTACCGATAACACACCGGCTGTCGCCGAACCGCTGGCGGACCAGGTCATAAGCTCGGCAAAAGGCCGCGCCCGGCAGATGAATGCCGGCGCCAGGCAAGCGACGGGCGAGGTATTGGTGTTTCTGCATGCCGACACGACTTTGCCTGACAATGCCATACCGCTGATGCGACAGCAGATCGACCAACCAGCCCCCTGGGGACGCTTTGATATCCGCTTGAGCGGCGATCATTTCATGCTCAAAGTCATCGCACGGATGATGAACTGGCGCTCCCGACTGACGGGCATCGCCACGGGCGATCAGGTTATCTTTGTCACGCGTGATGCGTTTATGGCGGTCGGCGGCTATCCCGACATCAGCCTGATGGAGGATATCGCCATTTGCAAGGCGCTGAATAAAATCAGCCCGCCGCTCTGTCTGAAAGCCAAGGTGACCAGCTCGGGCCGGCGATGGTTGCAATTCGGCCTGTACAAAACCATACTGCTCATGTGGAGCCTGCGCCTGCGTTACTTTTTCGGCGAAGATCCGCAAACACTGGCCCGGCTTTACAGTGGAGGACATTTATGGAAGCCCTGATTCGCCTGTCGGCATCGATCGGCATCTTTTTAACCATGATCGGCTGGGAGCGCATTAGCCCCCGAAGAAAATTAAACATCAGCCTGCGGCAGCGCTGGTCCGTCAATTTGGGACTTGCCCTGTTCAATATGACGATCATGAGCCTGACACTGGGCGGCATTGCCTATCTGAGCGCGGTCCATGCCGCCGACATTTCCTGGGGCCTTCTGAACCAGTGGCGCACGCCGACCTGGCTGTCGATCATCGTCACGCTGCTGTTTCTCGATTTCGCGCTCTATTGCCAGCATATTCTTACCCATAAATGGCCGCCGCTCTGGCGCCTGCACCAGATCCACCATACCGATCTGGAATTTGACGCCACGACAGCCGTGCGCTTCCATCCGCTGGAAATCATGCTGTCGATGCTTTACAAGGCGGCCTGCATTTATCTGATCGGCGCCCATCCCACAGCCGTGATCGCCTTTGAGATCATTCTGAACGGAGCGGCTACATTCAACCACAGCAATGTATACATCCCGCCGGCCATCGACAGGAAATTGCGCTGGCTGATCATTACGCCCGACATGCACCGTGTACATCATTCCACTGTCCCTGTTGAAACGGACAGCAATTACGGCTTTTCGATTTCATGGTGGGACAGGCTTTGCAATACCTATACGCCCGATCCCAGATACGGCCAGACGACCATGCCGATTGGCCTGAACGCCTACCGCAGCCCAAAGGACTTGAGTTTCGCGCGCTTGTTGCTGTTGCCATTTAAAGCGCTAAAACGCGGTTGATTCAATGACATACAAATACCCCGATACTGTATTAATGGTTTTCTGCAAGGCGCCGGTTCCGGGCCAGGTTAAAACCCGATTAACGCCGGCATTGACCGCTGAACAAGCGGCCGACGTTCATGTTCAACTTACCAAAAGAGCGCTGAAACTGGCGACGCAAAGCCGATTATGCCCCGTGCAACTCTGGTGCGCGCCATCTATCGATCATGGCTTTTTCACCGCCTCGGCGACCGCTTATCGCCTGGAGCTGAAGCAGCAACAGGGCACCGGTCTGGGCGAGCGCATGCATCTGGCTTTCGAATCGGCGCTGGCTGCTTATCCGCACGCCTTGCTCATGGGCTGTGATTGCCCGTCATTAACTGAATCCGATCTGGAAGAAGCCATAAAAGCCTTGCGTGAGGACCAGGATCTGGTTCTGGCGCCCGCCGAAGATGGTGGCTATGTCTTGATCGGCCTTAACCGGCCCTGCCCCGAATTGTTTACCGGCATGATCTGGGGCACATCGAAGGTTCTAGCGCAAACCCGCGCCCACATCGATCAATTGCAGCTACGCCATTATGAATTGAGGGAGCAGTGGGATCTTGATACGGTGAGAGATCTGGATCGTTATCGTGCCTTACTATTGATTAACTGATGTTGCGTAGTTGTAAGGTCGAATTCACTTGTGCCCTTTAGGGTATTCGACCCGGGACAAACGCTCGTGTACCGGCTCTATCCAGTGCGAATGAATTCGCACCTACACTGCACGCACCTTATCTGTGGGGCGACCTAAGCCGCCCTGTCTCCCCCCGCCGCTATTTTCCGGCTCCAGATAAAACCCAATCCCAGCATTACTAAGCCGGCCAGAACCGCCAGTATTTTATTGACCGGAACGCCCACTAAAAATACAAAGTACTGATGCCGAAGATGACCTGACTCATCCTGTATGATCACTTTCAAGGCATGAACGCCGCGTTGACGGATGGCTTGTTGAATCGAAACAAGCCCCGCCCCGAACTGTTTGGCGGGCTGCTGCTTGATAACGGTAAAAGCCTTTTCGGCATTTAAAAGCCAGTCTGACCATGAAGATAGTTCCAGCAATTCCAGCGCGATCTGGCTGTTTTCCAGCCCTTCTTCCAGTGGCTCGACCGCGATAATGATCTGCCCGAGTTCAGGAAAAACACGACAAAAATGCTCATTCTCCAGCCCCGGCTGAAACTGGTAGCCGCTCACCCGAAGCCTGGTATCGCCTACGTCAATAAAACAGTTCTGGCTGTGATGCTCTCCGGCATGCGCGAATACGGGCTCGGACATAACAAGGCCAAACAGCGCGGCCATGAATAACTTTGAGATCAAACGTGTCAACATAACCATCATTCATTCAAAAAGACCAGTGTACCATTTTGGCCCGCCCTCAGCCCTTGCCACTAAAATTTGGTTGGCCTGGAAGCGCAAAATGGTAACATTTCGGTTCTTTTTCATATTGTCACCGGAGCCACCATGGGACCTCATTATCTAAGCCCTTTTTTCACGCCCAAGACAGTAGCTATCGTGGGCGCATCCGGTCGCGAGAACAGCGTCGGCTATCGCCTGTTGCTCAATATGCAGGAAGCGGGCTTCAGAGGCGGGCTGTATCCGGTCAACAACAAACGGGAAACGATGCAGGGTTTAAAAGCCTATCCGGATCTGAGCGCCGTTCCCGAAGAACTGGATCTGGTCGTGATTGCGACACCGGCCGCCTCTGTGCCGGACATCATGCGCCAATGCGGCGAGAAAGGCGTCGCCTCGGTCATCATCATAACAGCGGGCTTCGGTGAACTGGGCCCTGAAGGCAGACGACTGCAACAGGAAGTGCTCGATATCGCACACCGTTACAGCATACGCATCGTAGGGCCGAACTGCCTCGGCATCATCCGGCCCAGCAGCCATCTGAATGCAACCTTTGGCGACGGCACGGTCAAAGACGGCCGCCTGGCGCTGCTGTCGCAATCGGGCGCCGTCTGCACAGCCATTCTGGACTGGGCCAAATCCCAGGGCATCGGTTTTTCCACGGTCGTTTCGATGGGCGCAGCCGCCGATGTCGACTTCGGTGAAGTGCTGGATTATCTGGCCATGGATGCCAAAACAACCGGCATTCTGATGTATGTGGAAGGCATACGCGATGCCCGCCGCTTTTTAAGCGGTCTGAAAGCCGCCGCGCGCCTGAAGCCGGTTATCCTGATCAAGTCCGGCCGCCATGAGGCGGGCAGCAAGGCGGCTATGTCGCATACCGGCGCGCTGGTCGGCGGCGATAATGTCTTTGACGCGGCCATCGAGCGGGCAGGCGTCGTCCGGGTTTATAGCATCGCCGAGCTGTTTTCGGCCGCGCGCGTATTGGCCAATAATTACATAGTCCGTCAGGATCGGCTGGCGATTATTACCAACGCCGGCGGCCCCGGCGTCATGAGCACCGACCGCGCCGAGGATGTCGGCATAAAGATGGCCGAGCTGAACCCGGCCAGTCTGGAAGCATTGAACGCGGTATTGCCGGCGCACTGGTCGCATGCCAATCCTATCGACATTCTCGGCGATGCCACGCCCGAACGTTACAAGCAGGCGCTGGATATCTGCCTGAAAGACAAAAACATCGACGGCGTGCTGGTTATTCTGACGCCGCAGGCCATGACGAATCCTACCCAGGTCGCCCAGTACGTTATCGAGGGCGCCAGCTCAAGTCAGAAACCTGTTCTGGCTTCATGGACGGGCGGTGCGCGCGTGCAGGAAGGCCGGAACCTGTTCGATAACAGCAAGATCGCCCACTTCAATACGCCGGAAGTCGCGGTCGATGCCTTTTCGTTTTTAGCGACTTATAGCCGCAACCAGATCCTGCTCAAGCAAATCCCTTCGCCTTCTGATGAGCTGGCGCTGCCCGATGTAGCTGGCGCGCGGCTGATTATCGAGCGTGTGCTGTCGGAAGGCCGGCAAATTTTAACAACGCAGGAGTCGAAAGCGATACTGGCGGCCTTCCATATTCCGGTCACGCAAACCGTGAAGGTATCCAGCGCCAAGGATGCCATGATTGCCGCGGAAACCCTGGGATTTCCGGTGGTATTGAAAGTCAACATGGCCGAATTCAGCCATAAATCTGATATCGGCGGCGTCAGGCTGAATATCAACAGCGCCCTGGACGTTTCCCGCAACTTCACCGAAATGGAATCAGCCATCAAACGCCAACACGCCGAGATTGCTGAAGTCGGCATGACGGTTGAGCCGATGTTCCGCTCGCCCAGCGGTCGCGAACTGATGATCGGCGTGGTCAGAGACCCGGTATTCGGACCCGCCATCAGTTTCGGCTTAGGTGGCACCATGGTGGAGATTATGCAGGACACCGCCGTCGCGCTGCCGCCGCTCAATGCCTATATGGTCGAGCATCTAATTGCCAAAACCAAGGCGGCCAAGTACTTGCAGGCTTTCCGCCAGTTGCCGCCGGCCCATATGAAAACCCTGGTTGATGTGTTATTGAATATCTCTATCATGGTCAGCGAACTGCCGGAAATTCTGGAGCTGGACATCAATCCGCTGATCGTCGACGAGCACGGCGTCATGGCCGTGGATGCCCGTATCAAGGCCGAAGTCTCTCATCAGCTCATGCCCTACTCGCACATGGCGATTCATCCCTATCCGCATGAATTGACCCAGCATTATCAATTGGCCAACGGCATGAACATCACCATCCGCCCTATTCGCCCCGAAGACGCGGACATGGAAAAGGATTTCGTACATCGCTTGTCGGAGCGCACCAAGTATTTCCGCTTCATGCAATCGTTGCAGGAACTGACACCGGAGATGATCGTGCGCTTTACGCAGATCGATTACGACCGTGAAATGGCCTTTGTAGCTATCACCGATCATGACAACATGCCCGCCGAACTGGGAGTAGGCCGTTACATGATGAATCCCGACGGCCACTCCGTGGAATTTGCGCTGGTGGTCTCCGATGACTGCCAGGGCCTGGGCATAGGCACCCGCATCATGAAGACCTTGATGCAGGCGGCCAAATACAAAGGCATGTCTTTTTTTGAAGGCGAGGTACTGGCAATCAATGAACCCATGCTGTCACTGATGAGAAAACTGGGATTCAGCATCGAAGCCATTCCCGGCGACAATGAAGTCGTGCGCGTGGTTAAGGATTTAAGGCAATGAGCAATCCCTGCACCGGCAATAATACCGGCGCAGGAACGCAGATTTCACCCAAATCATCAACGTCTCAGCCTGGACTGTTCGCCTTCGTTCAAGATAGTGACTTCCACCCGCCGGTTATTTGCACGTCCGGCTGCGGTGCTGTTGGTGTCGACAGGATACTCTTCGCCATAACCGACATCGGTTACACGCGAACTGTCCACGCCGTTGGAAATGAGAAAGTTTGCCACGGAGTGGGCACGCCTTTCAGACAGAAGCTGATTGCTCTGGCTTGAACCGACACTGTCCGTATGCCCTTCAACCATGATATTGCGCTTGGGATTTTCTTTCAAAAAGGATGCCAACCGGTAAAGGTTCTGCAACGCACCCGGCTTGAGATCGGCCCTGCCTGTCTGAAACAGCACATCCCCCATAGTGACCATCATGCCGCGATCGGTTTGCCGTGCCCTTAACTCCTCAAGCTCTTTTTTTCTGGCGTCCAGTTGCATTTGCTTACTTTTATCGCTTAACCTTTCAAACTCATCATGGCTTATCTTTTCCTGGGCATTTGCCTCGGCAATTTTTATATTCTGATTTGCCATGTAAACCAAATGATCAACATATTCTTCATCGTCGTCATCTTCCCAGGCATCATGGGCCCTATTGAGAGCCTGCTCGGCATCGTACAAGGCCACAGGCGCATTACTGGCAATTTTCGGGTCCTGTTTGATCTGGTTCAGATTCTGCCTTGCTTCCTCTAATCCCCTATGCGGCTCTGAGGCACACCCCGCCAGCATTAATACACTCCCTATTAGAATTCCTGCCTTGCAATAAACTGAAGCCGCATTCCACTTTTTAGTTGACATAGTGTTACTCCTTAATCAAGGTTAACTACCTAACGCTCAAGAACAGCCGCCTGATTGTTTATTTACCTTCATTTTATCTTTGCATCTGTTGCTGAGTCCCTATTTCTTGGCGTAATGAGCCGATGCTTTTCTTTAACTCTTCCAGTTTCTTCGTGGATGTTGCAGAATCAATTTTTGCGGCAGCCAGATTGGCGCTAATCATCGCTTCATCGGCCAGTGCCGCGGCTTTTTCGTAATGCTCTTCGAACATTGCCGCCCTGGCCTGATCCAGTTTCTCATGGGCGATTCGCATCTCTAACGGAGCATACCTATCGCCGCCGTCTACATTGGCCTGATTAAAGGCATGTTCCGCGGCGGAGATTTTGTCGACAGGGGGATTACCTTCGCAACCGCCCAGCAGGAACATAGCAGACAGCAGTAGCAAGGGCTTGGATGGGTTAAATGGTTGATATTCATGTGTCATTAATATTCTCCTTAAATTCATGCTTAGAAAAATTTCCAGATGAAGGAAGGAAATGCTGAACATCATTCCATGAGTTTTCCCTCAATTCATGACATAGATGCAATCATTTATACTCAGAATAGAGCAGGAGAAAATTCGTATGACTACTTATCCGACAATTTAATTAGTCATTTAGTAAATAGTATAAATATAATCAATAGCTTACTATGTGCTTCAGTTTCTTATTGCAGAAAATGTCGCAATTTTGTCGCACTTGCTAAAAAAATGCCGCACTTGTTGCCGATTTATCGGGCATTGATTAATGGCAGGATTTCCTGCTATCCACCAATGGTGGGAATCTCTAAAGGCGGCATCGAGTTAGTGCATCCTTGCCGCTACCGATTTTTCGGAAACGCAAAAATACCGCTCTGTCTGGCGCGGCTACTAAACTCTACATTTATGCAGAATTTCCTGCTGTTGAATCCATCCGCCAATGGCGGCCCGATACTGTGCCGTGAATCTCGTAGCGATTTAAATAGATTCCAGACTTGTGAGGCCAATGCAATATTGCGTCGGCTAAAGGTGGGAATTAGCCCCTTTTATCGGAATTGGGGCTAAGTATTGCTTAGGTCGTAAAAGGGCGATATGCCGTCCTTTTAGCTACCCTCTGCCATGGTAGTGAAATATGCCGGGATTACTTAATACTGTTTACTGATTTTGAACCACAAGTTTGACATCGCCAGCCGCCTATTTTTATTGAATGGAGAAACCACGGAATCAACCATACGCCCATGGTTACAATACTAATCAGCAAATGCAGTATGTGATTTGTTCCGGGCCTGAATACGATCACGTCTTTTTTGCAATTTTTGCAGTATCCTGATTTTCTTTGTTCGGCCATAAATGTCCTGTTTATACTGTTTATCCTATTGGCTGATATTAACCGGAATCATGGGATTTTGCATTAATACCCCGGCTAAAATTTAATATTCCCCCATTGGGGTAAAAAGGTCGGTATGTCGTCCTTTTAATTACCCCGAATCGGGGAATTAGTAGCGGAGTTTTTCCGCATCCAGAAACAAAAAAGGCCGGTGATTAGCCAGCCTTGATTGATGAAGGATTATTGCTCTTTAGTGTTATGCTTCCGCGCCTGCTGTCTTTGCTGCCCTAAAGGTATTCATATCGGTAAGTTCGGCTTTGATTGCTGGCAAAGCCCACTCAATCAGTTTTGCATCCTCAGTTGATTCGCATTTCTCAAGTAACCGGCTTAAAACGCAATAGCCCTCAAAGGTAATGCTATGAATTCTTTCAAATCTGCCTTCATTCCATAAGGCTGAAAACTCTCGTTCGCGTTTCGGACTAATATCGGCAATCATACGTTTTCCCTTGCTGCCTGTCTGTTTGCTTCGTGATATGCGTCAACAATGCACCGCATATCCTTAACCATCTGCCTCACTGACTCTAAAGACCAATACATAATTTCGTCAGACATTTTTACCGGCTCGTCATCGTCATTAACAAATTGATCGCTAATCAATGCCAGCATGCTATCGGCCTGTAACGCCAATGTATCAATAGAGTCTGATAAATTAAGCGGCGTTGCTTCTTCATCCAGGCCAGCTAGACGGTGGCTAAAGTTTGGGTTTAATTTTGTCTCTGTATTCATAGCGGTTCTTCTTGTTCTTGGGTTGAATAACGCCGCCAACTTTGGCGACTGGCTTAAATGGGTGTGAGAAATCGTTATATAGAGCGATCCAGCCGGAGCTGTCCCAAGCAAGCCAGTCATAACAGAATGGACAATAAAACGGATATGCCCACAAAACTGCGGACACAAAAAAACGCCATGTAAGGCGCTGTGCTGCCTATATAAACGGGTTCTCACGCCCGACACTGTTTGTACAGTGCAATATAAGCATAGTCGCCAAAAGTAAAACGGTCAATAGTGCAGGGGTAGAGCTTGCGCCGATAATATCAGGAAATTTAACAAAATCAGGATATTGGGGCAATAAATCAATTCTGATATGCTGCGGTTCATCGGATTGAGCGGAATACTTGCGTACTAAGCTACGCACTAAAACCGCCTGAAATCGAATCCTATGCCGCATACGGACTTAGTTCTGCCGCGAACCATGCTCGGCTTTTTCTGTTGCTTTATTCGCGTCCATAATGGCATTACAGAGCGCGCCAATCCTAGAACCAAGCGTTCACAATCATTCGGCTATTCTGTTGCGTTATTCTGTTGAAAATGGGCGTCAAAGCCGCGCCAATACTAGAATGAACTGTTGAGAATCATTAGGCTGCCGTTTCGATACTCCTGCTCACAATAAGCCCCTAAACCGTGTCCTTTCTTGACCTTGGCGCTCATGATGGCGCTCACAATCGTTTAGAAATATTCGGCTTTTTAGCTGGATATCCAGCAATTAAATAGCAGGAATTCCTGCTATTAAAGGGTGCGATTCCGTACCTTTTAGAATCGGAATTTTTCCGTTACGCTCTGACAGGGTAACGATTTTTACTCAATTTGAGAGAAAATACCGTTTGAGAATCTGTTTCTTTTGGTGTTTCTTTTGCTTCTATCCGAAGCTCAATGCCTTGAGCAATCCCGATTCTGCATAAAATAGCTGTTTCTTTTTGACGCATCATAACGCTTTCAAAGTGTGGCAATGCGCGCTGAAATCCTAGATGGTCATGTCGATATTCCCGGATATGTTCAAAAACGAGTTCTCAGATAACCATTTCGAGTAATGGTGCGAAGTTCCTGTTTGAGATATATTTGTTTTTCAACAAAAATAATAAGAGAAAACACAATGCTAATTACATGCAAGGAATGCGGACACCAAGTCAGCGATAAAGCCGATAAATGCCCGTCATGCGGTATTAAGATGCCAAAAAGATATTCTTTTATTGAGTCGATGGGCTTTATCTTGTTTGGAGGATTTGTTGTCTTTTATTTTGCGACTAATGATAATGAGACAAAATACCATAAGGAGCCAGTAGTAACCCAAGCAGTAACAACGGAACCAGCGCCAAAAGAGCCTGTTAAACTCTCCTGTGCAACTGATTGGAAATTATGCAAAACAACAAGCGATCTTATTAACGAAAATAAAGAGATGGCAATACAAATTCAAGTTGCCTGTAAAATGGCGTCCGAGGAAAAGCATACTCAATCAATTGATTGGGGAGGATTCTTTTCTCCTAATTTTTCCTCTTATATTCCAGAAGATTTTTCTGGAGATAAAAAGGAGGTTACTGTCATTGATGATGTGGCAATGTATGAAAATATATACGGGGCAAAGGTCAAGACAAAGACGTTATGTGTTTATAATTTAAATACTATGAAGGCTGTTACTGTTCTTACTACGCAGATGTAAATTAATTAAACTGACCACCGCGCAAAATGCGCGGCCTGTTGAATCAGAACCGCGCCAGATTGTTATGCTATTCGGCTAAAGCTTTAAGCAATATCTCAAGCCCGTCATCCGTTATGATGTAGTAGGTAAGCACGTTTTTAAATATCAACCGTTCAAAATTCTGCTCAAACCGGTTGTTATTGAGCTTGTCTTTGAGTTCGTCAATAAATAGACGCAGTTCTCTATGGTCTAGGTTTAGGACTTTGGCTAAATGCCATGAGGAATGATTAAACATTATTGAATTGTCTCGGTTCACATAGGGAAGTGAGACAAAACCCATTGCAGGCTTTGTCTCATCTGTCTTTTATTGAGACAGTTCCATTACTGCCGCATACCTGATGCAGCATTAAATACCAGTGTTTGACGCTGTATCTCTGGAACGATCTCTTTTGCTATTCCTGCCGGGTCTGTTGCGGCTGTCTGGATATTCACGTTTTGTATATTCGTTTCAGAAGTCACATTGCTGTTGTGACTGTTCACAGTGCTGTTGGTGGTCGATTCATGTTTAGCATTAATGGCCTGTCTTGCCGGTGATTGGATAGCCGCGCTCTGTTGCTGTGGCTGTCCGGCAAATAGAGAAACAATATCGCGCCCATATTGCGCGTACTGGCTCGCCTTTGTTCCGTTGGCATCCGAACTATCCTTGCCATTTTTATAAAGGTTGATAGCCGCGCCAGCCCCTTTTAAATGCGCCGCCATGACAAAGCCTGATATGTCCTCCGGTGAACTGCTTGCTTTCAATGCGCCCGATTTGACGCCGGTCTGAATGTTCATATTGGCGTTTTTAGCAAAAGCCCTGTCTTGGAGTTCACCAGACCGCATAAAGCCTTCAAAACCGCCCTCAGTCGTCCAGTTTTCATTGTTGTGTAAGAACTTAGCCTGCCCGCCTTTAAACCAGCCTTTGCCCGCTTCCTTTTTAGCCGCTTTCAGTTTTTCCAAGTCCACTAGACCGGCATCGGCCAGGGCATCCGCGCCAAATTGATATTTCCCGATGTAGCCGTATTTGTTCTCTGCTCTCAGGTCGCCGCCGCTTGATTCATGCTTCATCGTTTCAGCGGCCAGCGCCCGTGTCTGGTGGTCATTTAAGCCCATGATTTCACCGCCGCGATAATTCCAGGCCGCATCCTTTAGGCTCATGTGCGCGTGTGCTTTGTCGTGCTTAGTCTCTCCGTCCATGCCTACCGCATCAGTAACAGCGTTAGCGGCATCTTTAACAACGTCCGGCGCGCCAGACTCAAACACTTCATTGACCATTGCGCCGAACTTATCAGGAACATTAAGCAATTCTTCTATTTTGGTTAAAAAGCTGTCTACTTCCTTAACGGCATCAGAAAACCAGTTCTCAACATCATCAGACCTAAGCCAGTTTGAAAACTCCATTAAGTTATCTATTAAACTTTCAATCTGTGGCTCAAGCTTGGATAGAATAATCTTACCCGTGCCTTCAAATGACGCGCTTAAGTTGTTCCATTTTTCCGCGAGCTTGCCTAATTCCTCGGTCTGTTCTTTGGTAAGTCCGGTCAGTTTGGCGTATCCGTCGCGTTTTTCCTTTAGAGCAACTGAACCCATTTTTAATAGGTTGTATTGCTCTCGATTTATGCCCATTCTATCGGCAATCGCTAAGGCTTCCTGTTCGCCTTGCTTCATCATGGCCTCATGCAATATATCAGCCTTTGCTAATAGTAGAGTTTCAGCGTCTTTGAAGTCGTCAGCTTTTGCACCATATCTTCCGCCCCATTGAAAAAAAGCGTTAATGTCCTCGTTCGGCATCCCCATTTTAAAATCGGCCGCCGCTTTAGACTGTCGCTGTAACAACTCAAACATTCCCTGAGCTGTGCCGCCTGCGTTCTTTGCCGCCAATGCGTAACCGTTAAGTCTCTCTGCACCAATGCCTAAATTCTCAGATAGCCGGTCAAGTTCCGCTGATGATTGAATGGTGTCTGATGTAAAGTTAGATAGCCCCTTGCCAGCCGTAAACACGGCCAGCATAGACAATGCCTGATTTCTTATTTTGGCGAAACCTTGAGCAATTATTTTTGATTGCGATTCAATTTCTCTAAATCTGGCTTTCTGTGCTTCGGCGTTCTTTTTGTCGATAGCTTCAAGTTCATTGCCTTGGCTTCTGGATTGATTGATAAAGGCTGTTTGCGCTTTGTTAGCTTCCTGTGTGCCTTTTTTGAACTCGGTTGCGTCCAATCCGAGAGTTACTATTAAGGTGTCTATTACGTTCATTTATTAGCCTTTGGTGTGCGTTTAATCATCGCTTCATAGTGGTTTTTGGACAGGTGAAAAGCCTCATGTCCGGTTAATTCTGGTCTTTCTTGGTAGAGACTAAAGCCTGCTGCTATATAATCTCTCAGCGTCTGCTCGTTGGTGTCTTTATAAGTCAGGTCGTCATCATTGTTTATAAGGTCGATTAGTGCCGCTTCCTGCGTTACTCCTGCTCTGCTGGATAGGTAGCCGGTCACTATTGCCGTTCTAATGGCTCTTTCTTCCAGTTGTCTCACCAAAGGAAGGTGGGAATATTGGTTTATTGGGAATTGAATAGTTTTCTCTGTCATTTGTTTTCCTTTAGTCATTTAGAGATATGCCCAACAAAAGGCGCGCCGTTTTTTCTCGTCTTGTCTTGAACCCCATCCTTAAAAGAGTTTTATTAAAATTCCCCCTGGTCATAAACCTATCGGATTTAGCAAGACACCATTCAAAATAATCACCATATAGATTACATAGCCGTGTTTCGGCGCTCTTGTTCTTAATACTGCATCTTTTAGTAATCCATTCGCCAATGTTCCGTTTTGACTTTAAGTCTGTTTTCATAAATTAATGTTGTGCTTAGTTGTGATTGATTAAGATTTATATTTCAGTGCGGATAGTGCGGATAAATGTCATTTTTCAAAAGTCCCCCATATAAAGTTTGTATGGAGGAAAAAGGAAAAACTCTAAAAATCCGCACTATCCGCACTTTTACCAACCTTTAGTTGCTCTATATGAATCAGCATAAGTTGAGTCATTTACACTTGGTGACTCTTTTACGCCTATGCCAAACCATAGCCTTTTTCCGTTTGATTGGCGGCAATAAAGGCCGCGCTCCGCAAGCCTGCGCCCTAATGCTATATTGCTATTGGGTCTTAACCCGTTACTGATGCACCAGTTTTTGTAGCAGATATACATATCGGCTGATGATGTCTCATGACTTGGTGAAAGCTCGCAACATTCTTCAATCCATCTGCCAGTAATGTCCTGTTCCTGCTGATATTCTCCGGTGGCATCCTTTATAACCTTTGGCACATCGGATAAGCCGCGCTTTTGCCATTCAAGACACCCTTCAACCATCCAGGCTAAAATGTGTTCTGATTCGGTTCTGAGTTTGTTTAATAGATTCGGGTCTTTGTCCTTGCCTTTGAACTGGCGCGTAAAGGGTATTAGCATCACTCGCCGCCAGATTCCGTAATCATTGCCCTTAATGATGGGCTTATGGTTGCCGCTCATCATCAGCTTAAATTGTGGTGTGAACTGTACGGGGTTTTGATGCAGTTTCCTTGTAGTAATGGTGTCCTGTCCGGTAATGGCTTTTACTTTCGATTCTGAGAACGCTACACCATCCTCGGTTTCTGTCGTGATAGCCAGTCTAGCCCCGATTAAATCAGCCATATCAGGACTGGCAGCGCCTGCTTGCCGCTTTCCTTCCGTGAATGTGTCTACATCGGCGGCTCTGGCATAATCGCCCATGAGATAGCGTATAGTCTCGGATAATATGCCTTTACCGTTGCTTCCCAAGCCATAGCAAAAAACAAAGATTTGTTCACTTGTAGAGCCTGTTAGAAGATAGCCGCACCAGCGTTTAAACCAGCTTATTAACTCGGCGTCATCGTTAAATAGCTGGCTGATAAACTTAGTCCATTGCTCAGCCTTTGAGGAATCGCCCAGCCTTGCCACATTCACTGACTTGGTGATTAAGTCGGACTGTTGCGCTGGTCGTGCTTCGCCTGTTTTCAGGTCAATCACCATTCGCGCATTATCAAAACCAATTTTGAATAGGTCGGCATCCATCATGCTAATAGATAGCCTTATACGTTCTTCATTACTGAGTAGCGATACAGCCGCTTCAATGGTGCGTTGCTTCTGGCTGGTGCGTGACCATTTGTAGAAATATTCAGACTCGGCTAAATGAAGCGCGCCTTCGTTATATATCTGGGCCGGTAGCTTAGCCGCCAACCCTTTAGTTATTGCCCCGTCTAAGTCCCATATCCACGCGCCATCCCGCCAATGCACCCATGCTTTGGCATCATGGGTATAA
Organism: Methylobacter luteus IMV-B-3098; assembly: GCF_000427625.1. Lineage (GTDB taxonomy): Bacteria > Pseudomonadota > Gammaproteobacteria > Methylococcales > Methylomonadaceae > Methylobacter > Methylobacter luteus. The sequence continues at coordinate 4,492,635 of NZ_KE386569.1, read as the reverse complement.
CGGATATTTTCACTATAAGCATCCATCAGCCGCATAGCATTACCAAGCTCGGATAATGGGCGCGTGTTGTGCGTTCCGTCTCTGGCATCCATGCCAGATAATGACGGGATAGAGAGCTCAACCGGAACAACCTTTGATTCTTCTAGGGCTTGCTCAATATGCGCCTGTACCGCTTCTAATCCTTCATCCTGCGCCATGTCGTTAAAATCCCCAGCCGATACCGGAAACACCACGCCAGCGGCTACGGCCTGCGCTGCTTCGGTGGCCTTGGTGCGCCCGGGGTTGCCTTCGGTCTGGGTGTCATCATCACCGCAGATTAAAAGCCGGGCTGATGATGTAAACGCGCTTTTTCTGACCATTTCCGCCACTGGTTTTAAATTGCCTGCCGAAAAGCACACACAGACCGGATAACCTGTCGCCTGATGTAAGCTGCAAGCGGTCGCGAACCCTTCGCTTAGAAGCAATATAGGCGCGTTTTTAGGCTCACCAATCCATATATGACCATGACGCATTTTGCCGCCTGTCATAAAGCGTTTAGCGCCGTCTGGTGCGATTCTTTGCAGGCTTTGGATAGTGCCAGCCGCGCTATAAACGGGAATCAATAACCAGCCTTTGCTATCAATGCGCGCCATGTGCGGCTTAATGCCTTTTTTGACTAAATAAGGGTGCGATTCCGGCGCGGGTGGTGCCGGTTCCCATTCCGCCCGAGCATTGGCCGCCGCTGCTTGATAGCCGGATTCCCGTTCTTGATGTGCCGATTTCCGTGCGGCTTTTATCTTACGTTTGAACTCTGCTTGCTCGATCGCGTTTAACGGCTTATCTCGTTGGGCTTGCCATGTGTGGTGTTCACCAGACCGCCAGCAACCAAACGCCGCGCCTTGTTCGTCTGCAAATAAATGAACCCATCCTGATAAATCAGAGCGTTTTCCATTGGTCGAAAAGCGGGTAGTCTTACCGGGCGGGATAGTGTCAGGCGGGTCGAAACCCGCCGCTTTCATTGCATCGGGTAAGGTCGCCATCATGCGCCCCTCACGATTACCAGCCAAACGGATAACCGGATAAATTCGGCCTTTACCTGTCGCACAGTTTCGGTAAAATGGCTTTGCAGTTTTTTGATATTGGCCGCCTTGGTATTGCTGTACCGGGCGGCCTGTTTACTGTTCCCCATCATGCCCCCCGATTGCCTTCAAAGCGCTTAACCGCTTCAATAAATTTGTCTAACCGCTCGCCTAATTCCTGCCTCAAGCCTGCCAAAATCTCAGACTCGATTAAATACCGGCCATAAGTCGCCGTCCTGCCGGTGGGGTCGCTTGTTGGGGCTGTCTCTTCCTTGGTTTGAATTGTCCAGTGGTGCCGGTTCCGTAGTTGCTCGATATAACCTGATAGCCGGTAAGAGCCGGTTTCAATCTGGAATTCTTTATGTGTGAACTTACGGCCTGTTAAAAGGCGCATTAGGGCGCGGGCTGTAAGAGTGTCGATTCTGGGTAATGTTGGGGTAATCATTACTTACCCCCTTGATTTTGACCAGCAACCCATCCAAAGAACTTTCCTTCATCAATTAAGACTTTTCGCCCAATACGAACGATCGCGCCAGCCTTAGCAAGTCCGTTTTGGGCTTCATTAAAGATTAAGGCGCGTAACCCGCCGCGAGTGAAAGCGGGGTGTTTTTCTGAAAATTGATTTACTGTTAAGTATGATAATAATGTTTGAGTGCTCATAATTTACCTTTTGTTTCTGAATTGTTCCGCTGTTTTGCTAGCGGTTGAGATAAATTATAAGTAGTTGATTTTATTAAAAAACTAGGAAATATAGGATTTCCTATATAAAGAAAATCTCCTATATCTAATGCTCTGATTTATCGGCAAGCATAAAAAAAGGGCTTATCGCCCTTTCTCTATTTAACGCCGCCTTGTATTTGGCAATAACGGCTTAGCTTCTGGTAGCTGAATCCACTTTCTAAAAACTGCATCGTTTTTCCCCCATAAGTCTGGCTTATCTTCTTGAAGCTCAGCTATTATAACCTTATCTACTTTCCCGCCCTTGTAATCTGTTCTCTTTACCCATTCCTTAACGTGCTCTGTCCGTTCCCTGTCTCTACAAATTGCCGGGTCCGTCTGGCATCCCAAGAATGCAGCTATCTCGTGCCGGTCAAATCCTATTTCCATAGACCTAATGAAGTCTGCTCCTTTATATGCTCCATCATTTGGGTTGTGGCTTCTAAGCACTAATGACTCATCTATACCTTGTTCTCTGGCGCTTTTCTGTTCCTTGATATACAGGTTATCGGCGTATATTTTTCTTTCATGCCATCCCGCCATGTGTCTTAGCATTTCCATTCCTTCAATTGATACGTCGTCACAAAATATTGGCTTGAGTGGGCCTTTTTTGGGCTTTAGCGCGTTCTCTAGCTTAAATGGCTCTTTGTTGATTTTTGCCCATTTAGGGGGTTTTGCTGAGTTACTTAAGGCTTGATAGAGATTATCGGCGGCTTCTGAAAAACGTGCTTCTTCACTGTTTGAATATTGCAGTTCGGTATAGCTGGCTAATTCCTCCATTAGTTCGTGCAGCGAAATAAAGTCTATTGTCTTTGGTGCGGCCCAGCCTGAAAAATTAACCATCACACGCCCCCAAAGATTTTAGTATTCATGGACTCAATTACTGAGCTTACATGACCGTCTGATAGGTGGGCATAGCGCCGAACCATATTTAAAGTTCTATGTCCTAGAATCTCGGCTATTTCAGCCAAGCTCGCCCCGTTCATGGCTAAATAGGAAGCTGTGCAATGGCGTAAATCATGCCAGCGGAAATTGTTTATTCCTGCGGCTTTTAGTGCTTTTTGAAAGGATGGCCTTAGGTTGATAGGCTGGTCTTTGTTTTTCTTGCCCGGGAATAATAGCTGCGTGTCAAGTCGTCTTACTTTGGCGTGATTCAGTAGCAACTCTAAAGCATGACCGGCCAACGGAACTCGGCGGCGGTCTCCGTTTTTGGTTTCGTGCAAGATGATATAGCGGTCTTTAAGATTTACGTCAGACCATTTCAAATTCATCAATTCGGCTTGTCTCATTCCGGTAGACAGTGCCAACGTGACGCATATATATAGATGCTTGTTTTTGGATTGCTTGCAGGCTTGCAAGAGCTTGTCGCGTTCTTCATCATCCAGAAATCGAACTCTACCTTTTGGCTCCGGTGGCTTTGATACGCTTTTCATAGGATTTGATTCTAGCCATTGCCACTCCTTCACGGCATGAGAAAATGCGCTAGACAATACGGCCATATATCTTACTTTTGTTGAATTGCCGCGCGGCTTCCCTCTTAGCGTTATACCTTCGCCTAGTTCATCACGGCATTGGGCAATTAACGCTGGTGTAATATCCGCTAGAACATACGCCCCAATCTTATCTTTCCACCACCCAAGCTGCTGCTTCTGAACTCTGGGCCTCTTTGATTTGCTTGGCAATACTTCATTAATGTATCTGTCCACCAGTTCAGCCAACGTATGCTTTTTTGCTGCGGCTGTCTTAAAGTGCCTGCCTTCGCGGATTGCTGACTCTGTGTCCTGAACCCATTTTTTTGCATCGGTCTTTCGTTTGAATGTTGCCGTTTGGCGCGGATAGCCTTTCAGTCGAACTTCGGCTGTATAACGGATGCTTCCGTCTTTTGATGTGCGTTCTTTGATAGTAGCCATGCTTGCCTTCTATATTTATAGGGTAGGCAATAGGCACTTGATATAATGAGTGAAGCCATTGCTTAATCCGGTTAATTAAGTATTTGGTCATGGGCTGGTTGGTGCTGGAAACACCTTCTGGCCCGCTTTGTGTCTAGGGTTCTATTATATATTTTTGTCGCAATTTTGTCGCACTTGACCATAAAAACAGGCAATAAATAGCAATATTCAGCAACAAGCAATAGACTATAAGTGATTGATTTATCTATTATTGGTTACTGCGGTTTATTGTGGTTTTTTGTGTTCGTATGACTACTTATGAACATTAAAAAATACTGATTAGCTGGTTTTGAGAAGTTCGGTGTTTTCTGTTCAGCATTAGGGAAATCTTGACCTATTTTTTTAACGTTTCCAGTTTACTGCTTAAATTAGACGCGCTCTCGATTATGATTGAGCACGCACCCTTGCCAGGATTGAGCAATGAACCGCTTTTCATATTTTTTATCAGTAACCTGTTGAAATTTAGCCCGCCTTGGGTATGAAAAGGTTATTGGACTGAAGCGATTAATTTCCAAAATTGATCAGCCTGTGCGGTAATTGTGGCCCAATGAAAGAAAAGAGGCTCAAGCTTTACTTCTGACATCTGATATAGAATTTTTGTGACAAAATTAAAAAGATGTAGATAGTCCGATTTGGCACCATAACGTCAGTGAACATATTTTAAAATAGACAGCTTTCAGCCCAAAGCCGATTCCAGCTTCTCACAATAACTTTTCAACGCTTTAATACGGGCGTATTTTTTATCATTGCCTTCAATCAATACCCAAGGTGCTGCCTGGGTACTGGTCCGGGTAATCATTTCATTAACGGCCAATTCATACTCGGCCCATTTCTCGCGATTGCGGTAATCTTCCTCGGTTATTTTGTATCGTTTATAACTGATCTGTTCACGAGCCCTAAATCGTCTTAATTGCTCGTCCTGATCAATATGCAGCCAGAATTTCAGGATGATAATGCCGTCACGCATCAATTCTTCCTCAAAATTAACGATTTCTGAAAAACCGCGCGCCCATTCATATTCCGCCGCAAAGCCTTCGACACGCTCAACCAGCACACGCCCGTACCAGCTTCTATCGTAAATAGTGATTTTGCCTGCGCGCGGGATATGGCGCCAGAATCGCCACAAGTAATGCTGGGAGCGTTCTTCATCTGTGGGTGCGAAAACAGGAATCACACGATAATTTCTTGCATCAAGCGCATGAATCAAGCGCCTGATGGCCCCGCCCTTCCCGCCGGCATCCCAACCTTCGAAAACTAATATGCTGGAGCGCTTTTTCTGGCGCGCCAGCCTTGCCAATTTGCTCAGTTTGCCCTGGTAAAAATTCAGTTGATTATGGTAAGTTTTTTCATCCAGTTTAAGCGACAGGTCGAGCTTATCCAGCGGATTATGTCTCGCATTAATGACGCCGGAAGCAGCTGTTTTTTCGATAACTCTTTTGTCTGCGTCTCTCTGCTCAATATGTCGGCTGATTCTGTCCAGCACATGCCGGCCCACCGCTAGGCGTCTGTAATGTCTATCCGTACCGTCAATGATCAGCCACGGCGATGCGCCGGTGCTGGTTTCGGACAATACCTTCTCAGCCACGTCGATAAAGTCGTCATACATTTCCAGATGCTTTTTATCGCGACTGGTTACCCGCCAACTGGTTTCCGGATTTTTTTCGAGTTTTTTCAGCCGCTTTTTCTGTGCTTCCCGGCCAAGATGCAACCAGCATTTAATGATCAAAGCGCCATCATCGATCAGCATCTGCTCGAATTGTTTGATATGCATGAGATCCATCTGCAGTTGTTCATCATTGATCTCATGATGAACATGTCGCGATAACGGCTCACTGTACCAGGAACCGGCATAAATGCCGATAGCGCCTTTAGCCGGCAAAGTGCGCCAGAATCGCCAGAATTTAGGCCGCTCCTTCTCTTCATCACTCGGTTCATCGAATGCATTGGTCTGTATATAATGCGGGTCCATCCATTCATTCAACAAATTGATCACCTCACCTTTGCCGCCTCCGTCAACACCCGATATAAGGACAACGACAGGAAAACCTGTTTGCCGGATCTCCTGCTGAGCCGTCAGTAATCGCGTTCTCAAATCAGGCACTTGCTTATCATAATCGGATTTCTTTAAGGTATGACCCAACTCGGCAATTTCAAACATTCTGACCTTCCTTCTGCCTCATCAATGCGATTTTTAACCGGCTGTACATCACCTCATGGCTAAAAATACGTTGCGACAGACTTTATGCTTGCTGTAAAAACAAAAAAATTAAATTACTTTATTATCAATAACATATTAACTAATGATTAAAAATTTTGCCAATAGATAAGGCGCTTGTGCAAGGCCAAACAACAAGGCGATCAAGAACATTTTATTTTAGTTTTGACACAACACCTTATCTCATGATAAAAATTATCCCGTCGTTTATAAAAACTTCGACGATCGACTCGGTGAATAAATAATTACTGAGTTACCCCTTTGAGGAGAGGGGACAAAAAACATTACTACAATAACTATATGAGGATTTAAAAATGGCTGAAGAACAACAAAGAGATAATTTCTGGCTGTATATTGGCGGAATCATCGTTCTAACTATCGTATTAGTTGTTATGCTCAAAGGCAGAGAAACTGAGCATTTGAAAAGCGGCGCAGTAGCTGAGCTTCAAAAAGAAACTTTCCAACAAATTGAAGCAAGAAAAGCAACTAAAAATAAAGCTGTAGAATAAGATACTGCTACCCCCCTCGTATATGTCTGCGAGGGGGGTATGTTAAAAGTTATTAGTCCTTTAGTATTTTTCCGACACTGTTATTAAACAGTTTTGCCACGTAACAGTATCCCCTTCCTAATCTCTATCAGAAAGCTTGCCGTTGTATCAGAAACGCCGCTCTCCCCAACCAGAGCAGCATTTCATGTCGATATTTGCCTGTTTTAGAATTTCTTGAGGCGTACCACTTATACGTCCTTTTCAAGAAGACTGAGCCTCTCTTCCAGGACTTTCACTTTCTTCAAAAGCTCAGGTAGTTTGCTAATGGCAACCTGTTCCTTATAAGCCACCTTCTTGTCCTTGGCAGGACTACCGAACACCTGAGTACCGGCTTTGACATCGCCGGCTATGCCCGAACGCGCCATGACTACTGCTCCACGACCGATCGTGACATGATCGGCAACGCCGGCGCTGCCGGCCAGGATGGCATAGTCTTCAATCGTGCAGGAACCGGATACCCCGGTCTGACCGCACATGATTACGTGCTTACCGACTTTGTTGTTATGCCCGATCTGCACCAGATTATCTATCTTGCTGCCCATTCCGATAACCGTACTGCCCAATGCGCCCCTGTCGATACAGGTATTGGCGCCGATTTCGACGTTATCTTCGATAATGACATTGCCGACCTGCGGCACTTTAACGTGAGCACCGTTGCGGAATTTATAGCCGAATCCTTCGGCACCGATAACGGCACCGGAATGTATGATGACGTTATCGCCGATTTCCACATCGTCATAAATAACGGCATACGGATGAATGCGGCAATTCTTGCCTATTTTTGCGTTTTTACCGATATAGACGCCAGCCAGAACTTCACTGCCATCACCAATCAACGCATTTTCACCAATCACGGCGTACGGACCGATATACAGCTCGCTACCCAATACGACATTATCTTCGAGCACGGCCTGTGGCGAGATTTGTCGGCGGTAAATTCTGGCCGGGTGCAGCAACTCGACGGCTTTAATAAAACTGATCTCAGGATCGGCGCAGACCAATAACGCCATGCCTGGCGGAACGTTTTCAACAACAAAACCTTCGGCAACAAAACAGGCGGAAGCCGTGGAATCCTTGATATGTCCGGCATAACGGCTGTTAGTCAATTGCGTGACCTGTCCGCTTTGTGCCGTCATGATATCCGCTGCGGAATGAATTAATGCTGATGCATCCCCGCCTTCAATCCGGGCTCCGCAAAAATCGGCAAGTTCTCTTAATATAACCGGCATATTGTTCCTGCTATTATTTTGTTATAGCGCCAAACTATATGGCACATAGTTACTGAAAAGAATAGTTTAGCAAAAACTTATAATTCGGTATGACAAAATACACTTTTAATAAAGAGGATTCTCCGGCATTCAGGGTTGTTTTATGGTTTTCAGAGTATTATCGATTTTAACGATCAAGCTTTCCACGCCTTTTAACGTCAGTTTTTTATCGCTGCCTTTAATCTCTGAAATGTAGTTACCTATTAATTGGCTGTCGCGCACGCTGACCAAATGTCCCATAAGATAAGCAAACAGGAAACTGGGCTTATGCAGGCGCCCGACCAGTATATAGTCGGCACCGGCTTTTCTGGCCAGTTCGGCCGCCACATCATCATGATCGAAGAGATAGCCGACCCCGGCATTGGCGCGCCGCTGAGCCTCCAGGCTTACCGGTACGACTTCATACCCGGCTTTTATCAGTCCGTTTTCCAGCATAGCTCTTATGCCAGCCGTGCGTTCAACCTCAGCCGGTATACCGGGCGCCAGAGTCAGATCTTTCAGCTCGAAATCCAAAACGGCGATACGCTGCTGGGCAAAGCTGTTCAGGCTTGTCAAACACAAGACCGATAAGGCAATCATCTGTCGTATACGAGAGTTCATGCATTCTCCTTTGGAGTATAAGTTGGATTAGCTGGACGATTCGGGCAGATACAGTAAATTAATCCCTGGGCTTGGATAAAAATTGATTCGGCAGATGGTTAGAGCGCCAAAGCTTGATTAATACTGCACTTAACTGTGGCGTTGTAAATGGCCCTCTCCCGAATGGAGAGGGCGCGTGAGTGTTTTAATTGAAAAAAATAGTATGAATTAATCTACGCAGCAGTTGAATCAACCGGGTGTAATGGGCGTTTGAATTTGCGATGTTTAGCTACATGACGCGTGACAGTGCGCCCGGCTCGATCGGTCGCATTGTCAACAGCCGCATACATGTTGTCCTCAACATCATCAATAATGACATCTGATTGATGCGGAATCACTACTTGAATATGACAGCGTTTATCAGCTCCGCCTTTAAGGCCATTGATACTGGAAAGGCGCACGATAATACGCTGAACAGAATCATTGCTGCTGACTAAGGCGCTATTAATGCGTTTAACGACATAACGCTGCAATGCTTCGGTCAAGGAAAAGTTTCGAGCTTGAATATCAATTTGCATACTGCACTCCTAGATGAGTATTACCAGATGAGCTTTTAAATTACCTCGTACCGTACCAAATAAAAAGTCGGATATTTTTTATTAATTGATCGAATTAATCGAACTTTTTTATTTTTTAAAGAAGCAAATGTCTATTGCCGTACTGGATTAAGTGAGTAAATAAAAAATCGTCGGAGTATTATTTAATCAGTGATAATGTTCTAATGACCTGAATCAGCGCATGAACTGAGCAATATTTATGATTAACTATAAGCATCTCCATTACTTCTGGATGGTCGCCAAGGAAAAAAGCATTGTCCGAGCCAGTGAACGCTTGAATCTGACACCGCAGACTATCAGTGGACAGCTAAGCCTGCTGGAAGAAACTTTAGGGGTGGCTTTATTTGATCGTGTAGGACGCCATCTCGAACTCACAGATACCGGACATAAGGTTTTAACTTACGCCGATGAAATTTTCTCGCTAGGCAGCGAATTGGAGAACGTGGTTCATGATAAGCCTACTGAACCAGTATTGACATTCAATGTAGGCATTGCCGACGTCGTGCCTAAATCCATCGTCTATCGGCTGCTTGAGCCGGCTTTGCGCATGCCGACCCTGGTACGCATCAACTGCCGGGAAAGAGATCTTGACTCGCTTTTGGGCGATCTGGATCTGCACAAGCTGGATCTGGTCATATCAGACAACCAGATTCCTGTGGATACCAATATTCGCGGCTTCAGCAGGCTACTAGGGGAATCAACGCTGACTTTTTTTGCCGCGCCCAAATTGGCAGACACTTTTGAACAGGCGTTCCCGAATTGCCTCGATAATGCTCCGCTATTATTGCCGGGCATCGCCAGCGGAATAAGGACTCAACTACAACAATGGTTTGACAGGCGGCATATCCATCCGCGCGTTATTGGCGAATTTGATGACAGCGCGCTGATGGAGAAATTTGGCCAGGCCGGTATCGGTATTTTTGCCGTACCGACGGCCATCAAGGCAGAAATAGAAGACAAATGCGAGGTGATTTCTATTGGCGAGGCTGAAGATTTAACCGTTCAATTCTATGCCATTTCGATGCTGAGAAAAGTATCCCATCCGGCCGTAACAGCTATTACTGCCAAGGCCGGAGAATGGCTATCCCGCAACAAGGCAAATTCATAAATGAATTTGCTCCGCACGAGGAATCCTCCGTCCGCGGCTTTGTCGCCGCAACCTGCAAGAGACTGGGGTTATGAATCATCAACCTGATCGGCAAGCGCAACCAATGCTCTAACCAGGTCTGATAACTTCTCCGAATCTTCCGCACGCACTGTCGCATGGGCGACTTTACGGCCCTTCCTCGGGACTTTGTCATAAAGATGCAGATGTGCGTTCGGAATTTTCAAGACATCATCGTTAGCCGGCAAGCCACCGATAAAATTCACCATGGCGGCCTTGCCAACTGGTGTCGTAGCACCTAAAGGCTGATCCAGAATGGCGCGCAGATGATTTTCGAACTGACTGGTCTCAGCGCCTTCAATCGTCCAATGGCCGGAGTTATGCACACGCGGTGCGAATTCATTGGCGACCAGCTTACCGTCCACCTCAAACAGTTCCAACGCCAGCACGCCGACATAATCCAGCGCTTCCATTAACATAGAAACATGAGATTCAGCCTGCTTTTGCAGCGTATCGCCATCACAGCATTCAGAAACCCGCAGAATGCCGCCGCGATGCAAATTTTCAGATAACGGATAGAAAACGATAGCACCTGAAACATTGCGTACCGCAATAATCGACACTTCGCGTCTGAATGGCACAAACGCCTCAACGATAGCGGGCACGCCTTGCAGCAATTCCCAGGCCGGCTCCAGGTCGTCAACCGACTTGAGCACAGACTGGCCTTTACCATCATAGCCCAGGGTGCGGCTTTTCAAAATGGCCGGCCAGCCGATGCCCGGCATAGCCTGTCTCAGATCTTCAAGACTGTTCACGGCTGCGAAAGCCGGTGTCGGAATCCCGATTTCCCGGAAAAAGCTTTTTTCAATGAGCCGATCCTGAGCAACCGCCAGCGCCTTGGGGGCAGGATGCACCTGTGTCCGCGCCGACAGAAACTCGGCGACATGCGCCGGGACATTCTCAAACTCATAGGTGACGACATCGGCGCGCTCCGCCAGTTGCGCGAGCAAGGCTGGATCGCTGTAGTCCCCATGCAGGTGTTCACCCAATTTGTTGGCGCAGGCATCGGCCGACGGGTCCAGAAAAATAAAATCCAGCCCTAACGGATAACCCGCTAACGCAATCATACGCGCCAGTTGCCCGGCTCCGAGAATTCCAATTTTCATATCCTATCCTCCCTCGGATCTGAATGCTCAAGCACTGTTTCGGTCTGTTCACGTCGATAATCGTTTAATGCCGTACGGTATTCGCTGTGCTTGTTGCTGATAATGGCTGTCGCCAGTAAAGCTGCATTAATGGCTCCTGCTTTGCCGATAGCCAATGTACCGACCGGAATGCCGGCAGGCATCTGAACGATCGATAACAAGGAGTCCATGCCGTTTAACGCCTTGGACTGTACCGGAACGCCCAGAACAGGGACGGCGGTTTTCGCTGCCGCCATACCGGGCAGATGAGCGGCGCCGCCGGCGCCCGCGATGATCACTTCCAGGCCTTTAGCTTCCGCCGCCTCGGCATACTGAAACAGTTTGTCCGGCGTCCGGTGCGCCGAAACGACTTCAGCCTCATACGGCACTTTTAGTCGATCAAGCGTTTCCGCGGCAAAGCGCATGGTTTCCCAGTCAGAGGTCGAGCCCATAATGATGCCAACCAGTGCTGTCATGTGTTACTCCTTTCAGTATCAGAATAATCCGGACACAACGGGTCCTGTTAATAGTTAAATATAAAATTATCTCATAAATGTCGCGGTGATGTTTCTTAAGTTTTTTGCATAGCCTACAGGCCATTGACGGAAGCCCTGATCAGGGAATCTGTTATGGCCATTCAAGAAAAGCAGTACGGGCAAGCACCGTGTAATTGAAATTTTTCTGGGCAGACATCTGCTTTTGGCTTCAGTAAGTTAATGTTTATAGTTAATCAAAAATACTGAAAAACAATAATGAATTGCCGGATTGAATAAACGAAATGACACGACTGAAACTGAAATAACTGGAGGGAGGGATAGTATTTCGACGTTTTTCTTCGCCGTTTGGCCGTTTCAAGATAAGCCTGTAATGGCACGTAGCGCTTTTAACTTGCCTTCGCTTATCCGATACTTAACTGGAATACTGTTCTTTGATTTAATACATGTGGAGCCAACTCTTACCGAAGTAATACAAAACAGTGTGCGCGGCCGAATATAGGATTGCTCCCTTACATAGGTCTTCAATTGGCGGTTTTTTATTTTTTATTTACAGGCCGGGATCTGGAAAATTTTGAGGATTTGGCGCTGGCACTCGCGGGCTATTTCTGATTTTGCCGGCAATTATTAAGCGGTGAATTAGTGCGATTCCATCGCCTGGGAGAATTGGCGCAGAAGAGCAATTGCCCAGAGTTTGAGGAAGAATATCAAAAAATGATATGAAAAACCGAAAGGGGCTGCAAATTTGCGAAAATCGTTATTTTCTTTCCGCTGACAAACAGTGACAGTCATTATCTTTTATCTGGCAAACGTTGCGTCGCGCCGTTTCCTTGCTTGCAGGAAAAGCCAAGTCCCATCCTGTTTCTCATATTCTGCATTGGCCATGCTAATGCGTTCGACACATCATTGACAGATATCTCTCACATCAGAATGAATTTAAACCCACTGCCCAACAATACCGTTAATGTGAGCAAGAGATCCATTCGGATCTCTTGCCGCTCAAACTTCCTGTTAGCCTTTTCCGGGCAGCATGCCTACTGAACCGGGTTTAATGCGTTTACAAGTAACGACCATATCTTCCAAGTGACATTGAGCTTTGCCCTTGCTATCGGCATCCGTACATTCGTCACAGACGGGTGTGCCGAGATTTTTCACTTCTTCAACGTGCCAGCCGTAACCTTGTGTTTGGCAAAACTTCTTGCTGAATCTGTTCACATTATATTGCTTTGAAGCAGTTTCAATCGCTGCAGACTTAGCCTCGCACTTTGCGGAAGGCAGCGTATTCGCCATAAGATCCCTGTAAATATACTCTGTCGCCGATGCGCCACCTGAAAAAAGCGATAATGCCGCCAATAGGCCTATCAAGTTAAATTTCATAATTTTCTCCTCATCATTCTATTATTTTAAGCGATCGTTGATGCGCTATATCTTCTATATTATGGTGTTGTCCCTAAACCATGGCATACTGCCTTTTCTGCAAAAAAGGGATCAACAAAATATCCCGTGTACCCAGGATTTAGTTTAAAACGCGAATATTCATAAGCGCGGATTCTTCTTGCAACTGCTCTTTGATCGGAGCAAATTTATCTTCCTCACTTTTCTTAACCAGGACCATAACCGTCACTAAAGCAAATGTTAAGCAGCCGACATACAGCCAGAATTTATCTTTTGTTTGTGATTCATCATTCATTTTTTGCACCTTTATGTTTATCAATTATCTATGGATGTCACAGCTGATAAAAAAGCTCCGGCCTAAAACCCGTGCCGGAACTAAATCACAGCTGAAGCATCTTTTTATTTACGCATCCAGTAATTTCCGCAAAGAGGACGATTTCAGTCTGATATTGCACGATCATTGGCATCAGTCACGCTCTGCTTTGCCCTATGCTGGAATAGGGCATGCTAGAAATTGCTGAACTCATAAAACCTCTCACCTAGTAGTGAATCGATACTATAGGAAAGCCCAGGCCCACTGTCAAATAAATATCGAATCAATACTAAATGAAATTGATCTTACCTTCCTCCCGCCTTCAGAGCAATAAAATCTACTTGAGCTAATCTTCGACTTTTGCAATCGGCGCCGACAAAGAGCAACCCTTTCCTACCGTAGTCTTGGCATTGTTCAGCCACAGTTTGGCGTGATTTTTTTAAAAAAGTATTTGGCGCAGTTTTATATTTATTTGAAGAGTATGAAACTAAAACGACTATTAATTACTCTTTAAATAAAAAAACTGTTTTTTTAGATAGCTCGGAAACTCTAGTTTTCCGGGAGAATCACCTTGATATCTCTTAACGATATGCCTGACTGACAATCAATAGAGGACGTTGACTAAATTTAGAGAGGCTTTCCATGTATTATTTCTGCAAAAACGCCTTGTTTGGCTCACTGACTGTTATTGTGTTTATCAGCTTTATTTTGAGCGCATTTATTGCCTCAAGCCTTTTATTTATCGGCTTTCTGTTACGGTTTACCTGGGATTACAGCAATCTCGCCATACAAAAAAAACTCAATTACATATTTGAAATTTAGCGATACATTACAGTCCTCTCTCAAACTGTTTTCCATCGCCTAATTCCAACCTTGAATATCAAGGAGTAGAGTTCTCTTCTTTTGTTATCAGTCTTGACTTCTTTATGAGACAGTCCTCTAAATTATTTTTTCTCCGGCAGCGATATTTCATCCGAGATTAACCTTCTCCATTTCGAATTATGGTTCTTTACGCGGGTCAAATAGCTGAGCATGTAATTTCTGTTTAAATATCATTTAGCTTTGTGATACTGTCATGAAGTAACATTTTTACAACGGAGATCAGTACCATGACTAACCAGCGCAGTGTTACCCTAGTTAACGAGGAAACTCAGCCCATCTGTGAGTTGCCTGTTTTATCAGGCACTACGGGGCCCGACGTCATCGATGTCCAGGAGTTGTATAAAAAGACCGGTATGTTTACCTATGACCCCGGCTACACTTCGACGGCCAGCTGTTCTTCAAAGATAACGTATATTGATGGTGAAGCCGGCATATTGCTGTACCGCGGTTATCCGATCGAGCAATTGGCGGAACAATGCACTTTTCTGGAAGTTTGCTATTTGCTGCTGAACGGCGAACTGCCAAACAGTGATCAACTGAAGCAGTTTGAACAATCCATCACCAAACATACGATGGTGCATGATCAGCTCACTAATTTCTTTAAAGGCTTTCGCCGGGACGCCCATCCTATGGCGATCATAGTTGGCGTAGTCGGCGCCCTGTCGGCCTTCTATCATGATGCCCTGGACATTACCAACAAGAATGACCGCGACCTGTGCGCCATTCGCCTGATTGCGAAAATACCCACTATCGTAGCCATGAGCCATAAGTACAGCATCGGCCTGCCATTCATGTATCCGCAAAACAAGCTGAGTTATGTGGAAAACTTCATGCGCATGATGCTGGCCACACCCTGCGAGGATTTTCAACCCAACCCGATCCTGGTGCGGGCACTGGACAGAATCCTGATTTTGCATGCCGATCATGAACAGAATGCCTCCACGTCAACAGTCCGTCTGGCCGGCTCCAGCGGCGCCAATCCTTATGCCTGCATCACTTCGGGAATTGCCTGTTTATGGGGGGCCGCGCACGGTGGCGCCAATGAAGCGGTATTGAACATGCTGGAAGAAATCGGCGATGTGTCCAATATCGATTCTTATATCAACCGGGCCAAGGATAAAAACGATCCGTTCAGATTGATGGGATTCGGTCACCGCGTTTATAAAAATTATGACCCGCGCGCCAAATTAATGCGGGCAACCTGCCATGAGGTGCTTAATGAGTTGGGACTGCATGACGACAGGTTGTTCAAGCTGGCGCTGGAACTGGAACGCATTGCCCTAGAAGACGAATATTTCATCGAGAAAAAACTGTATCCGAATGTCGACTTCTATTCAGGCATCGTACTGCGCGCCCTAGGGATACCGAGTAATATGTTTACCGCCTTGTTTGCCATGGGCCGCAGCGTGGGCTGGATTTCGCATTGGGATGAAATGATATCGGATCCGGAACAGAAAATCGGCCGTCCCAGACAGCTTTATATCGGCCAAACAAGCCGCGATGTTCTGCCTATGGCCGCGCGCTAATTATTAAACATAGCATGTAGGGCGTATTATCGGTCAGCAGCATCGGTCTTGTATTGTTCGCGATCAATCATGGGAAATAAAATGTCTTTATATAAAGCATCGGCTAATAGCACCTTCAGTGTCAAAATAACGCTTTTATCAACGACCGTTTTATCACTTTTGATAGCCCATACGACTGCCCTGGCTGCGATGGACGATTCCATCGAAAAGGCATTGAAATTCGGTCAGGCCGATGACGCCAAATACGGACAGATAAAATTCAACCTGCGCTATCGGTATGAGAATGATGACAGCAAAGCGCCTGACAAAGCCGTCGGCAATGCCTCGACTGTTCGCCTGCGCCTGGGCTATTTGACGCCCGAATTCCACAGTTTCCAGATTTTCGCCGAATATGAAGGCAATCAGGATGTAGGCGCCAATACCTACAACAGCCTCAGAAACGGCCACGATACCTATGAGACCATCGCCGATCCGCAGCAGCACGAACTGAATCAATTCTGGCTCAGCTACAATGGCCTGCCCGACACAAAAATCAAACTGGGCCGCCAGCATATCACACTGAACAACCAGCGTTTTATTGGCGATCAGGACTGGCGGCAAATGCAGCGAACCTTTGACGCGCTAACGATTACCAATAAATCATTGCACAACACGACCATCCATGCCGGCTACATAACCAGTGTCAGGGATGTTACTGCCGAAAAAATCGACATGGACAGCCAGTTTATCAACGCCGGCTATGATTTCAAGCGCATCGGCACCTTATCGGCTTACACCTACCTGCTAGACTTCAACGACCGGCCAACCGACAACATAAAATCCAGTCAGACCTATGGCGTGCGTTTCAACGGAGGCGCCACGATCAATGACGATGTCTCAACGATCTTTACCAGCGAGTATGCCTATCAACAGGATTATGCGAATAATCCCGACGATTACGAAGCCGACTATGCCCTGTTAATAGCCGGCCTGAATGCTTATGGATTCATTGTCAAGGGCGCCGTGGAACAGCTGGGAGGTAAAGGCGCCGGCCCTGCTTTCCAAACGCCTCTGGCATCGGATCACTACTTTAATGGCTGGTCGGATCAGTTCACGGTCATACCGGTCAATGGACTGCGCGACACCTATGGCTCGATCGGCACCACAGTCATGGGCATCGATATCGAAGGCATTTATCATGACTTTACCGATGACACCGGCAAAATCGACTATGGCGAAGAATGGGATTTCATGGCCGTCAAAACCTTCGGCAAACACTACAGCCTGCTCGCCAAGTATGCTTATTACGATGACAACGGCGCGCTTACCGGCCTAACCGACACGCATAACTTCTGGCTGCAAGCCGAGGTCAGTTTCTAAACCACTTGATCAGATCATTCAATTAAATACCCGAGCCCGCGTAGATCCCGGCAATTTGAAATAAAGGCTGACAGATCCGGTCTAATTTTTAATAAGATTATCAAACGCTGTCAGGTATTGTTTTATAATCAAACATTAGTTTTTTATTATTTACTTAAATAAAGAGGTTACCCCGATGATCTTCAGACAACTTTTTGAACCCGACACCTGCACATACAGCTATCTCATCGGCTGCGAATTCACTCAAAAAGCCGTCCTGATCGATCCTGTCGCAAGCGAGGTGGATAGCTATGTGGCGCTTTTAAATGAATTGGGCCTAACGCTGATCTATACAATGGAAACCCATGTCCACGCCGATCACATCACCGGCGCAGGCCTGTTGAGAGACAGGCTGGGCAGCAAAGGCATCGTTCACCGCGATGCCGGCGCCATGTGCGCCGATTTACTGGTCACCGATGGTGTGCCGCTTCAGGCGGGCGAGATTGAAATACTCGTTCTCCATACACCGGGCCACACCTCGGGCTGTGTCAGTTACGTGGTCGGAGACCGTGTTTTTTCCGGTGATGCATTATTCATCAATGGCTGCGGACGCACGGACTTCCAGCAGGGCGATGCCGGCATGCTGTATGACAGCATCACGCAAAAGCTATTCACGCTGCCGCCTGACACGCTGCTATATCCAGGCCATGATTACAACGGCAAAACAGTATCCACGATCAAACAGGAAATAGCGACCAATACCCGTTTGGGCGGCGGCAAGACACGCGATGAATTCATTGAAATCATGGCGAATCTGAACCTGCCCTATCCCAAATATATTGATGAAGCACTGCCCGCCAATCAGTCCTGCGGTAAGCCGGATAAACACGAACAAGTCATACAAGGTTAACGATGCTGCTGTTAATTGCGCTTTCTCTGTTGATCGGTGTTCTGCTGGGCCTTCTCGGTGGCGGGGGCTCAATCCTGACCGTGCCGGTCCTGGTTTATCTGGCCGGCCTGTCGGCTAAAAACGCGATCATCACATCATTAATCGTCGTCTGCCTGACCAGCTTGATAGCCGTAGCCAACCATGCCCGCCGCGGCAAGGTTTGCTGGACGACCGGGCTGGCCTTCGGCCTGACCGGCATGATCGGCGCTTTTCTGGGCGGACGGCTCGCAACTTACGTTCCGGACTCGCTGCTGTTGGTACTGTTTGCCGCCATCATGCTGACTGCTTCGCTGTCGATGCTGCGCAATGAAAAAACGCCCAAGCCCGTGCAGACGCCGCAACTGTCATCACAAAAGCCCTGCCCCCGACACTTACCGTTTATAGCGCTGATGCTTGACGGCTTTCTGGTAGGCTCAGTGACGGGTCTGATCGGCGTGGGCGGCGGTTTCCTGATGGTTCCGGCACTGAATAACCTGGCAGGACTGCCCATGCATGCCGCCATAGGCACGTCACTGTTTATTATCGTTATGCAATCTTCGGCGGCCTTGGCCGGACACGCCAACCATATGACCATCGACATTGTTTTAACGGCGTTGTTTACAGCTTTCGCCATTATCGGCAGTTTTGTCGGCAGTAGCTTGTCCGGCAAGGTCTCCGGCCACCATTTAAGACGCGGCTTCGGCCTGTTCGTTTTCATTCTCGGCTGTTTCCTGCTCTATCGCGAGATCAATCCACCCATGATTGCGCAGTTAAAAGACCTCGTCATACGCCATCAGGACTTTATTCTCGGGGCATCGACCATTCTGCTCATTATGCTGTCTTATCGGATATGGCTATGGGCACATACGGTACAAAAAAACAATGATCGTAATCAAACTTGAGCTTTCAGTGTTAATTAGATAATATTGATTCAATACTACCTGGAGTCCATAAAGAATGAAAAATACCAAAAAGCTTTTGTCTCAATCAGTCATTGCCGGCTTAACCGCTCTCGTTTTGCCTTTAGCCGTACAGGCTAAATCCGATAACGCCCAAAACATGCACCAGTTGTATGAAGATAACTGCGCCAGCTGTCACGGCTCCGATCATGGCGGCTACCTGGCGCCGGCGTTGAATGCCGATACACTGAAAGGCCGCAGTCCTACCGCTTTGCGCACCGTGATCATGACTGGAAGTTTCGACACGCTGATGCCTCCATTTTACGGCCGTTTAACGGACGATCAGATCCGCGGCCTGGTCAGTCATCTGCAAAAAACACCCACGCTGGATAACCCGGCCTGGACGATTGATGACATGAAATCGTCATTAAAAGTGTACGTCAAAGACGAGAGCACCTTGCCCGACAAACCGACCTACGAAATCAGCAGCATGGATGATGTCATCGGTGTGGCAGCGCGCGGCAAGTACGGACGCGGTGATGGCTCCAAAGCCGTTTTCATCGACAGCACCACACATAAACAAATCGGCGAAGTCCCAACTGGCACTGCAGCGCACATCATCGACTACAACCCGGCCAATCCGCGCTGGGCTTATGTAAAAACCGACACGGCGGAAATTTTCAAAGTCGACCTGTATTCCATGAAAGCCGTGCGTAGCATCAAGACCGGCTTTAACGGCCCGGGCATGGGCGTATCGCGTGACGGCAAATACATCATGGCCGGTTCATTCGTGCCGCACAATGCCGTCATCCTGGACGCCGACACGCTGGAACCTTTGAAAACCTTTGAACTGGAAGGTGTTGACCCGGACGGCAAAATGGTTACCTCCGATTCCGGCATGGTGATCGGTACGCCCTATGACGACATTTTCGCCATTGCGCTGGAAAACGCCGGCCAGGTCTGGGTGGTCGACTTGAAAAAAGATCAGGATTTCCCCGTCACTAAAATCACTGATGTCGGCCGCCATCTGCACGATGCGTTCCTGACCCACAACGGCCGCAAACTGATGATCGCTTCTTACGATGACAGCATCGTCGCCGCGATCGACCTGAAAGACCGCAAGGTCATCAAGAAACTGGAAGCGGGCTGCGTGCCGCATGTAGGCGGCGGTTCCGCCGTGAAGGTTGACGGCCGCACGCTGGGCTTCGGCACCAACTTCGGCGATTGCGACAAAACAGTCGTCAGCGTCTGGGATCTGGATACCATGGAAGTCGTCAAACAAATCCCGGTTTCCGGCGGCACCGAATCACCGGCCGCACACGCTAACGCGCCTTATGTAGCCGTGGATATCATCAGCAAAGACAGACGCGCGCGTACTGTTCAGCTGATTGACAAGAAAACGCTGGAAGTCGCAAAAACGCTGGATGTCGGTGGCCACGCCTACTTCCCTGAATACAGCGCGGACGGCAAATTCCTGTATGTCAGCGCCGGTTACAGCGGCGATGAAGTCGTAGTCTATGATTCCAACTCGCTGAAAAAAGTCGCTTCCGTCTCGATGGAAAGCCCGGCCGGTATTTTCTCGCACGGCCGCGTTAAATACATGACCCGCGGTCTTTCTCCGGACGAAATGGAAGGGGCGAAATAATGAGAATATTTGCTCTTTCCACTGTGTTGATTGCAGGTCTGGCCGTCGCTCAAAGCGCTAACGCGGCAAGCATTTATGCAGGCCATGCGATTGCGGCAGCTGTCTGCTCACAGTGCCACGGCATTACAACCCCGTCCGCCGGCGCGCCTTTTCCGCCGTTGGCCGGACGTGATGCCGAATATCTGAAATCAGCGCTGAAGCAATACCGCGATAAGACGCGCGTATCGGACATCATGAATAATATTGCCGGCTCATTAAGCGATAACGATATCGATAATGTGGTCGCCTATTATGCAAGGCTGAAACCGTAAACGCGCATGAGAAAACTGCTGCTGTTAATGCTGGTTTCCAGTACAGCTCTTGCCGGTGAACCATCGGCAGACAGGCAAAACGCGCTGCGCAACATGCTCAAGCATGATTGCGGCGCGTGTCATGGCTTAACATTAAAAGGCGGCCTGGGCCCTGCCCTGCTGCCTGAGGCATTGGCCGGGAAGTCGGATGATTTTCTGGCCGATGCCATTCTTAACGGCCGCAAAGGCACTGCCATGCCGCCCTGGCAACAATTTATCAACCGCGATGAAGCGCTCTGGCTAATTAAAGTTTTACGCAATCCTGAGCATTAATCCATACTAAGCAACAGGATGCGCCCGCGCATCCTGTCCTGTTCAAAACTTTAAGGTGCGCAAGCGCATTATTGATCCATTATGAAAAAGCTAATCCCCATTCTAGGCTTCATATTTTCCCTTAATGCCGTGGCGGAACCGCGCGCTACAGGGGATTTAGGCGTCGTTATTCAACGCGAAGACGGCAAGACCCTGATTATTAACAGCACTGAGCACAAACAACTGGCTGAAATCGAAGGACTGGGGGACTTATCGCATGCGTCGGTTGTCTTCTCTCGAGACGAGCGCTATGCCTATGTTTTCGGCCGCGACGGAGGCCTGACCAAAGTCGATCTGCTCAATGATGCCATAGCCAAGCGCATCGTTCAGGCCGGCAACAGCATTGGCGGCGCTATCTCACAGGACGGCCGCTTCATCGCCGTATCTAATTACACGCCTGGCGGCGTCAAGGTTTTTTCCTCTGATACGCTGGAACTGATCGCCGACATTCCGGCCGAATATGACGATGGCAAGCTATCCAAAGTGGTAGGGATTGTCGACGCGCCCGGACAGCGCTTTGTCTTCAGCCTGTTCGATGCCGGCGAAATCTGGGTGCTGGACCTTAAAAACCCTAAACAGCCTGCCGTGCAAAAATTCAGGAATATCGGCAAGCAGCCATATGATGCCTTGATATCGCCGGATGGCCGTTATTATATCGCCGGTTTATTCGGCGAGCCTGGCCTGGCCCTGCTGGACTTATGGAATACGTCAGAAGGCATAAAACGCATACTGCCGGAATACGGCAAAACCGATGAAAAACTGCCGGTTTACAAAATGCCGCACCTTGAAGGCTGGGCTATTGCCGGCGATTATCTGCTCGTACCGACCATCGGCAAACACGAAGTGCTGGTGATCGACAAACGCCAATGGCAACTGGTGAAAGCCATCCCGGTAGCCGGACAACCGGTTTTTGTCAGAGCCCGGCCCGATGGCCGGCAAATCTGGGTTAATTTTGCCTTCCCCGATAACAGCCAGGTGCAGGTCATTGACGTCAAGGATCTGAACATCAGTAAAACCCTGACGCCAGGCAAGGCCGTGCTGCACATGGAATTTACGCCGCGCGGCGAGCAGGTCTGGGTGGCCGTACGGGATGACAATCAGCTGGTTGTTTACGATACCGAAACACTAACTGAAATAGCTCGTCTGCCGGCAAAAACGCCCAGCGGTATTTTCTTCAGCTCGCGGGCGCACCAGATAGGTCTGTAACATGCTGACGCCATTGCACAAGCGACTGCTGAATGATTTCCAGCACGATTTTCCGCTCACGGAGCGCCCTTATCAGGCCATTGCCGATGAACTGGGCGTTGCTGAAGATGATGTGATCTCGGCCTTGAACGATCTGAACGACAACCACTTTATCAGCCGCATAGGGCCCGTTATTCCGCCCAATCACATCGGCATCAGCACGCTGGCCGCGATGGCGGTGCCAGAAGAGCGGCTGCAGGAAGTCGCCGACAAAATCAGCGCCTATGCGGAAGTCAACCATAATTACGAGCGCGAGCACAGGTTCAACCTCTGGTTCGTGGTCATCGCCTCCGATGCCGCCCACCTGCAGGACGTAATTGACGCCATCGAACATGAAACCACTTATAAAATCATGCAACTGCCTTTGCTGGATGATTTTTTTATTGATTTAGGCTTTAAGCTGGACCTGAATAATGATTGACAGCCGCGACCTTGAACTACTGGAGCACATACAAACGGGACTGCCCGTTTGTTCCCGACCGTATGCCGAAATCGGGCACTGGTGCGACATGCCCGAATCGGAAGTGATTGAACGCCTGGCCCGGCTGAAACAACAGGGCCTCATCAAACGCATGGGCGTCATTGTCAAGCATCGGAAGCTGGGTTATCGCGCCAACGCCATGGTCGTCTGGAACGTGCCCGACGATCTGGTCAAGCAACTGGGCGGCCACATGAGCCGGTTTCCGTTCGTGACACTGTGCTATCAGCGGCCGAGACGACCGGACTGGCCTTATAATTTGTATTGCATGATCCACGGCAAAGACAGAGCTACTGTCCTGCAGCAACTCGAACAGCTTGCCGACGCCTGCGGCCTGACGAGCTTTGACCACGAAGTTTTATTCAGCCGCCGCTGTTTCAAGCAGCGCGGCGCCGTCTACAAGAACATCGCAACCGTAGCTGACGCGGAAGTAGCCCATGGATAATCTGGACAGAAAAATCATCAATGCATTGCAAGGCGGCTTTCCGATTTGCGATGCGCCTTACCGGCAGGTCGCCTTGACACTGAATATCACGGAAGCCGAACTGCTGACCCGGCTCCAGAATCTGCGGGCTAACGGTATACTGACGCGCTTCGGACCGCTTTATAATGCCGAGCAAATGGGCGGCGCACTGACACTGGCTGCCGTTAAAGCCCCTGAAGACCGGGTTGATGAAATCGCCGGCATTATCAATGCCTTTCCCGAAGTAGCCCACAATTATGCACGCCAACATACCCTGAACATGTGGTTCGTGATCGCCACGGAAACGCCCGAACAAGTCTGGCAGACCATTGAAGCGATAGAGCAGCAAACTGGACTGGCCGTCTACAATATGCCGAAAATAAAAGAGTACTTCGTCAACCTGAAGCTGGAGGCCTGACCATGCTCGATGCCATAGACCGCAAAATCATCGAAGCCACGCAGGCCGGCCTGCCGCTGACGCCGGAACCTTACCAGACGATCGCCGAAAAACTGAATCTGACCGCCGATGAGGTCATGACGCGCCTGTCGGCCATGCAGGCCAGCGGCATCATCCGCCGCATCGGCGCCGTGCCCAATCACTACAAGCTGGGTTACCATTACAACGGCATGACGGTCTGGGACATACCCGATGGCAGGATCGACGAACTGGGGCGGCAAGTCGGGCAACTGGAATTCGTCAGCCATTGCTACCACCGCCCGAGACATCTGCCCGACTGGCCCTATAACCTGTTCGCGATGGTGCATGGCAAAACGCAGGCCGACGTTGACCGACAGATCCGGCAGATCGCCGACCTGCTTGGCGACTACAATCGCGGCTGCGATGTGCTGTACAGCACGAAAATCCTGAAAAAAACCGGTTTTCGCAGCCGCTCTAAAAGTACCCCATCCGATACCGTAGCCCCATAATATGTTCAGACTCAGCCACTACATGCGGGAACTGATAGCCCCGACGCCGATAAAACCGGCACGCAAGCCGGCCGCGCCGGTCGTTATCTGGAACCTGATCCGCCGGTGCAACCTGGCCTGCAAGCACTGCTACACGACCTCGGCCGATATCGATTTCCCTGACGAACTGAGCACGCAGGAAGTCTATAGGGTCATGGACGACTTGAAGGCGTTCAAGGTGCCGGTGCTGATCCTGTCGGGCGGCGAGCCGCTGCTGCGCCCTGATATTTTCGACATTTCGCGCCGGGCTAAAGACATGGGCTTTTACGTCGCACTGTCGAGCAACGGCACGAAAATTACGGCCGACAATATCGATGAAATCGCTTCGATTGATTATCAATATATCGGCGTCAGCCTGGATGGCATCAAAGACACGCATGACCGGTTCCGGCGCATGCCGGGTTCGTTCGACGAGGCGCTGCGCGGCGTGCATCTGTGTCTGGAGAAAGGCATCAAGGTCGGCATCCGCTTCACCTTGACGCAGGATAACTACCAGGACTTTCCGGCCCTGCTGCAATTAATGGACGACCATGACATCGACAAGTTCTACCTGTCGCACCTGAACTACGGCGGCCGCGGCAACAGAAACCGCAAGGATGACGCGCATTTTCAGATGACGCGAGAAGCGATGGATTTGCTGTTCGAGACGAGCTACGAATGGCTTAAAGCCGGCAAGGACCGCGAATTCGTCACCGGCAACAACGATGCCGATGCCGTTTATTTTCTGCACTGGGTCGCCAGAAAATTCCCCGATAAAGCCGACCATATCAAGGCCAAGCTGGAACAATGGGGCGGCAACGCCTCCGGCGTCAATGTGGCCAATATCGACAATCTCGGCCATGTGCACCCGGACACGTTCTGGTGGCATTACGATTTGGGCAATGTCAGGCAGCGCCCTTTTTCGGAAATCTGGATGGATGTTTCCGACCCGCTGATGGCCGGGCTTAAACAGAACCCGAGGCCCTTGGAAGGCCGTTGCGCAACCTGCCATTTCCAACGCATCTGCAACGGCAATACCCGGGTCAGGGCGCAGCAAACATCAGGTAATGCCTGGGCCGAAGATCCGGGCTGTTATCTGACTGATGCAGAAATTGGAGTTAATCCTGGGGAACAGTTTAATGGCGTAATCGATACTAATATCATGTAAAGAGACCAAACTCTTGCCGCCTCTTGAATGCGGTAAATGCGAGAGGATCCATTATTCAACCTTTAACGACAACGTGCTAATAATCTCGTCATTCTCCCGTTTAGGATCAACCGAGGGATCGAGAATAAACACGCGGTCATTATCTATGCCGCCTTGCTGAACGAGATATTTTGCAATCGCCTGAGCCCGGTCCGCGGCCAGCTCTTTAAGCCGCTTTTGTTCCGGCTGGATAGCGGCGGTCAGCTTCTGCCTGGCGACTTCGTAAAAATCGCCGGCTTTCGAATCCTTTAAGCGCGGTGTGCCGAAAAACGATCTGTCCGCCAGCAACGGAAACTTCTCTATAAACATATCTGCCAGTAAGCGCTTGTATTGTTCATCGGATAGTTCGATATATTCCGCGAGTATTTTTTTGCTACCCTCTTTGTCTATCTCCGACACCCGCCTTTTCTTGAGCTGATCCAACAAGGCTGCATCGGTCATGGCGGGCCAGTCCTGCTCCAGGAAAGCAGCGCCTTTGATGTCGACATTCAGCGCCGGCCGGTCATTGAGCGCTTTGGCCACTGCCTTCAGCTTCTTCTGTTGCTGTTCATCCAGTTCGGCCTTGCCGGCGGCGAAACTGATCGAGCTCAGATCCTCCTTGCCATTAGCCAGTGAAGCCAGCGCATTAAACGGCGACTTGACTATTTTGGTAATGACATTCACCAGGGCATCGGTAATGATCGCGCCGATGCTGAATTTCGGGTCTTCAAGACTGCCGGTAATCGGCACATCGATTTTTATTTTTCCCTCTGAATCTTTCATCAGCGCCACAGCCAATTTAAGCGGCAAGGACACGGCATCAGGATTCTCCACTTTCTCGCCCAACGTGAGCTGGTCGATCAGGATGCTGTTCGATGCGGTTAATTTACCGTCATCAACGGCATATTTCAGCCCCAGTGTCATCTTGCCTTTTTCAACCTTATAACCGGCAAACTCCACCATATAAGGCGAAATCAGCGGCATCGGCATGCCGCGAAAATTCATTTCCAGATCGAAATCGCCCTGATACGGGCTGACTTCGCCCTTGATATCGACCGGCGCCAGATCGTAGGCCATACCTTTTAAAGCGACATTGATCCGGGACTTTTCTTCCGAGGAAAATCCGCCGGCACCACCATTGAGATCGGTAATATGTGCCGCGAAAGGCAAAATCAACGATAAATCGGCGAAATCCGAAGAGCCGTCCGTTATCCGAATCCGGTCGATTTTAAAATATAACTTTTTGCGATCGGCAGATGCCTTTGTTTTGACCGGCTGCGTTTTTTTGCCCTGCTTCGCTTTTTTAGCAGCCGGCGGCGCTTTCTTAGCCGGCTTCGTTTCGGTTTTTTCACCAGCCACCATCACGTCATTGAAATTGACCGACTTGTCCTTCTTGATGATCACCCTCGCGTAAGGTTTGTCGATAGCCAATGTGCCGGCCGTATAACGCTCGGCCAGCACATCCGCCTTTATATCGTTCAAGGCCAGATTTTTCCATTTGATAAAATCCTTATTGACCAGCTGATCGCGCGTCAATAAATAGGCAATGCCGGTATTACCGTTAAACTTGATATCCGGCGGCTTTTGTTCCTGTAGCGCGACCGACAGTTTGCCGTCCATATTGAATTTGCCATCCATGATATCGAGCCGAGCAAACTTATCCAGATAAGACTGGAAGGCTTCCAGGCCGATATTCTTGACGCCGACGGACATTCGGGTGGAAAAAGGCTCGCTGACCATATCGCCTTTAAGCGCTATCGACCCATTTTTATTGACGCCTGCATTGAGTTGAAAAGGCATGCTAGTGCCAGCCTCAGTGCTGAAATTGTTCAGCTTGAAATTAACGTCGGAGAGCTTCACCGCGACAGGGTTTTTCAACGTCTTGTCTTCAAAAGCCAGCGCTGAATTATTGAGCGCGATGTTGTTGACTTTAAGTTTCCATGGCGTTTTTTCAGCGGCTGGCGGTTGAGGCGCCGAGTTGGGAGCCTGAGCTTCATCGCCTTTATTGGCCGCGAACAAAGCCTGGTAATTGATGACGCCCTCTTTGTTCAGCCAGGCCTGAACATCGGCGCCGTCGGCTGAAACGGAATCGATTCCGACTTGCTGCCGGCTCAGATCCAGGTCGATTCCGCGCACTGAAAAACTCGGCAGTTTAATTAAAACTTTATCCTGCTCTCGTTCCGAAAACTGGAAGTCGCGAATGTCAAACCGTCCCTGGCTGATCACAAGTTTGAGGTTGTCGTCCGCATAACTGGCCTTGTAATCGACTTCGAGCAGTTCTTCGCCCTTCAAGTTATAGGGAACTGAATCCTGCAACGCCAGCTTCTGAACTCTCTCAAGCGTCACCTTTTCCAGCTTGACATGGCCTTCCGAGGATATAGGGTCGGTATTTAGCGTGCCTTTCCAAGTCAGGTGCTCGCCCGTATTCAGCACTAACGACAAATCAATGCTGAATCGGCCTTTCTCTTTTAAAGAATTGATCTTGTAAGTGGTCGTCAGCAGTTCGTCGCCCTTGAATTCAAGCGGAGCTTTTTCCTGTGTGCCCAGCGCCAGGATTTTTTGCAGCTTGATTTTATCGAGCTTGATACTGCCTTCTGAAACCACCGGGTTAATGCCGGCCGTGCCCTGCCAGTCAAACTGGCCGCCCGGCGACAGCACGAGCGACAGACTTAATTTGAACAGCTTGTCGGCCAGCGTCGAGAAATTATCTATCTGGAGATTGATCGGGAAAATCTGCTCTTTTATCGGCCGCCCGGCAGAGGCATCTTCGTAAGCCAGTTTCCCTTCCGCCATCGACAGTTTCCCGATCGTTACAGGAAACATTTCCTCTTCTTCCTGTTTGGGTTCAGCTTCATCCTTGATCAAGTCGGTAAAATTGAAGTCCCCGCTTTTTTGTCTGGCGATATGAACAAAAGGCTTTTCCAGCCGTACATCGTCAATAACCAATGCGGACTGTTTGATGGATTCAAAGGCATTAATATTGAAATGGAAGTGATCGAAAGCGGCGAAAGGCTGGCCGTTTTTTTCCTGTACCTCGACGTTCTGCAAGCTTGCAAACAGTGTAAACGGATTAAACTGAACCTTTTCCACGGATGCTTTCCTGCCGGTTTGCTGCTCAATCATGTCGGGCAGTTTTGCTTTCAATACCGCCGGCACAATATAAAAACCGGCCACGGCATAGACAGCCAGAACAATGGCGATCGTCAATAAAACCTTTGCAATGATGGATACTGCTTTCCGTGTGTTTATCATAACCCCTGCAATCAGATCAGTTTCACCTGCAACCATTTTAAACAAAAAAGGCGACCCTACCGCCGCCTTTTTTGTGACAAACCACTGAGATTTAACTTATATATTCTGATAAATTCTGATAGCCGGTTTCTTCGTGCAGCACGATGTCCAGTCCCTGCATTTCCTCATCGGCTGTTACCCGCAAGCCTATCAGTTTATCCAGCATTTTCAATATCAGATAACTGAAACCAGCGCTCCAGAGCACCGTAACGGCAATCGCCAGTGCCTGCACGCCGACCTGGTCCATGATCGTTACGCCATCGGCCAATCCCAGGCCGCCCAGACTGCCCGCCGCAAACACGCCGGTCAATAACGATCCGACAATGCCGCCTACTCCATGCACGGGAAACACGTCCAGTGAATCGTCGATTTTCAGCGTGCGCTTTACATAGTGCGTCGCGTAGAAACAGACGATGCCGGCGGTAATGCCGATTGCCAAGGCGCCGACCGGACCTACGAAACCGGAAGCCGGCGTAATCGTGCCCAATCCTGCTACCATGCCGGTCACAATGCCTAAGACACTCGGTTTGCCAAAATGTTGCCATTCGACAAACATCCAGGCCAAAGAACCGGAAGCCGCGCCGATGTGCGTGACCAGCATGGCCATGCCGGCATTGCCATTAGCAGCCAAAGCGCTGCCGGCGTTGAAACCGAACCAGCCCACCCACAACATGCCGGCGCCGGTCACGACCATGGTCATGTTATGCGGCGGCATGGCCGTGGTCGGAAAGCCGCGCCGATTGCCCAGCACCAGCGCCGCCACCAGGGCCGCAACGCCGGCATTGACGTGAATCACGATACCGCCGGCGAAATCCATCGCACCCAGATCGGCCAGCCAACCACCGCCCCAGAGCCAGTGGCAAACCGGCAGATAACAGAGAATCAGCCACAAACCGCTGAACCAGAGCATTGCCGAAAACTTCATGCGCTCGGCAAAACCGCCGACGATCAGTGCCGGTGAAATAATCGCGAATGTCATTTCAAACATGAAATAAACTGTTTCGGGAATATCGCCTGTCAGTGATTCAGTCCTGATATCCGGTAAAAAAAACTTCGACGTGCCGCCTATCAGCTTTTGCAGATCGCCGCCATCAGAAAAAATCAGGCTATAGACACCGGCCAACCAGAGTATGGAAACCAGACAGGTAATTGAAAAACACTGCATCAAAACCGACAGCACGTTTTTGCTTCTGACCAGCCCCCCATAAAACAGCGACAGTCCCGGTATCGTCATAAACAAAACCAGCGTCGTCGATGTTAAAACCCAGGCCGTATTAGCCTGGTTCAACTCGCCGGCCACAGCCAACTCCGGCAGTAATAATAAAGTTAAAAACAATTTACCAAATTTAAACAACATTCTATTTCCGACATAATTAAATAGCGTCCTCCCCGGTTTCACCCGTTCTGATCCGAATCACCTGCTCCAGATTGGAGACAAAGATTTTCCCATCACCGATTTTGCCTGTATTGGCCGCTTTTACGATTGTTTCTACCGCCTTATCCAAAATATCATCCGGCACTGCGATTTCCAGCTTAACCTTGGGCAGGAAATCCACCACATACTCAGCCCCCCGGTACAGTTCGGTATGGCCTTTCTGGCGCCCGAAGCCTTTAACCTCGGTGGCAGTCACGCCGGCAACGCCAATTTCAGATAACGCCTCTCTTACATCATCCATCTTGAACGGTTTAATGATTGCTGTGATTAATTTCATGATTTCTCTCGATTATTAAGTAAAAATTAGGAATAACATCAGCGGTCATCATAGTGAATTATCAATCAACATACAATTGTCCGTCCGGCCGCCTTGGCATGCCGGAAAAACCCGTATTAATCCAAACGAAAACGGGCGCATTGCGCGCCCATCTTCTATCCGGTGTCGATGACTTCAGTTCACCGTTTCATAATGCTCCAAATATTGACTTTATTGAGCTATCCAAAAGCGCCCAAATTAAATGTTATAGGCCGTTTCGCCATGCTCCGAAACATCAAGTCCTGCGCGCTCGACCTCTTCGCTGACCCGCAATCCGACCAGCATGTCCACGATCTTATAAGCAATGAAGGACACCACACCGGACCATATGATTGCAACGCCGACCCCCCATGCCTGGCTGGCGATTTGGCCGGCCACGCTGTATTCGGCTACGCTATTGGTGACATAGTCCCAAACGCCGGTGCCGCCCAGTGCCGGATTGGCAACGATACCTGTGCCTAAAGCGCCAATGATGCCGCCGATCCCGTGCACACCAAACGCATCCAGCGAATCATCATAATTAAGCTGGCTTTTCAGGCTTGTAACTGACCAGAAACAGATAGCGCCGGCGACCAGCCCAAGAATGATAGCGCCCATCGGCCCGGACCAGCCACAGGCAGGCGTAATGGCAACCAGGCCAGCAATAGCGCCCGAAGCCGCCCCCAACATACTGGGCTTGCCGCGAGTTATCCATTCGGCAACCATCCAGGCCAGGGTAGCCGCCGAGCTGGCCAGCAGTGTATTGACAAAAACCAGAGCGGCTAGACCGTTGGCTTCCAGATTGGAGCCCACATTAAAGCCAAACCAGCCGACCCACAGCAAAGCCGCACCGACCATGGTCATCGTGACGCTATGCGGCGCCAGGGATTCCTTTTTGTAGCCGATGCGTTTGCCGATCATCAGGCAACCTATCAAACCGGCAATGCCTGCATTGATATGCACCACCGTGCCGCCGGCAAAATCCAGCGCACCTTTTTGGAACAGGAACCCTGCCGTAGCACCGGCTGCTTCAGCAGCCGCGGCATCGGTATAGGCATCAGGACCCGCCCAAAACCAGACCATATGCGCCATCGGCAGATAGGCGAAAGTAAACCAGATCAGCATGAACAATAATATGGCTGAAAACTTGACGCGCTCGGCAAAGGCGCCGACGATCAGCGCAGGCGTAATGCCGGCAAAGGTAAGCTGAAAGGCAACATAGATATATTCAGGCACATAAACGCCCTTGCTGAATGTGCCGACTGCCGACTCCGGCGTTATGCCTTTAAGAAACATCTTGCTGAGCCCGCCGAAGAAAGCGTTGCCCTCGGTAAATGCGATGCTGTAACCGTAAATTGCCCACAATAGCGCCATCATCGAAAAAATCACGAACACCTGCATCAGCATGGAAAGCATATTCTTTGCGCGCACCATGCCGCCATAGAATAGCGCCAGACCGGGCACGACCATCAGAATGACCAGCACTGTCGCAACGATCATCCAGGCGGTATCGCCTTTTTCGATCGGCGTAGCCGCCGGCGCAGTTGGTGCAGGAACAGCCGGCGTTACGGTTTCCACTAAAGCCACGCTCGGCTCTGCGAATGAAAGCCCTGCAAATCCCAGTAACGTAAACAGTATCAAGGTGTTTAAAAGTCTTCTCATATCTCCCCCTAATTTATAATGCTTCATCGCCGGTTTCTCCGGTACGAATCCGGACAACCTGCTCCAAATTAGTGACGAAAATCTTGCCGTCCCCAATTTTGCCGGTACTAGCGGCTTTGGCGATCACCTCTACGGCCTGATCGACCAGTTGGTCGCCTACCGCAACTTCAACTTTTGCTTTAGGTAAAAAATCAACCACATACTCAGCTCCGCGATACAGCTCGGTATGTCCTTTCTGGCGGCCAAATCCTTTGACTTCGGTTACCGTGACGCCGGAAACGCCTATATCTGAAAGGGCTTCGCGGACGTCGTCCAGTTTGAAGGGTTTGATAATAGCGGTTATCAGTTTCATACAACACCTCATTGCTTACGTTAACTGTTGGAATATCCAATGCACAGACTGTGCCAAGCAAAAACCCCTGATAAATGCTGAAAAAAATAGTGTTTTATAAAAAAAGCCGCACAACTGCGGTGCAAACCCGGTTTTTTCAGCACCATTTTGAAGCTTAAAACCGCTTTAAAGTAGTGCAAGTTTTTAGCCGCCCGGATTGTGGATAGCCAAAATCATTGCAAAGAACTTTAATCAAAATTTTTATTGCAAAAGACACCTAACGCCTGAGATGATTCAGCTTGCGCTACAATAAATTAAATTATTGGCATTATGTAAATTATGCGTTCCCGCGGAATAACTTCAGGGCAGAACTGCGCATATGACAGAACCGCACCAAGTTGGGTCAAATAAAGAATTTTTCGCACCATTTCTGCTCATAGCTGACAGCATCGGTTCGGCTGAATTCTTTTAATTCTTAATCCCAACCCGGCCTAAGCATATTTGGCCCGTATTTTGCTGTTGAAATTTGGACTGTATTAATAAAGCCACAATTTGCGTTTCAAACAACAATGTCTGAAATTAGTTTTATCGATATATTTTTAATTTAGACCAAGCCTGGCATCCCGACCAATTATTTTCCGGGGTGTTTTATAAGCATCTGACAAAAGGCACTACCTATGCTGACTCATCACAAAAAAAATAATGGCTGGCCACTGACTTTGTGCAGCGCCCTGCTTTGCTCATCACTGGCACAGGCGGACGACAAAGGCGCGGTTGAAAGTCTGACCGGTTTCAATATTAATGAAACAGCGCCCATGAAAAACCTGGGCATCAATGTCGGCGGCTGGATCTCAGCGGGTGTCGCAGGCAATCCAGACTCCCCAGAAAGCAGAACAAATGGCCCCGTCACTTTCAACAATCGCGCCAACGAATTCAATGCCCATCAGTTGTATGGCTTCATTGAAAGAGCCGTTGACGCCGAAAGCGACCAATGGGACCTGGGATTCAGGGCCGATGTGGTTTATGGCATAGACGCTTTTTACACCACGCAAGCCAACTTTGACGACAACCTGATTACGGACAATTCTTCACGCCTTTACAAACTCGCGTTCCCGCAAGTCTATGCGACAGTTTTCGCGCCTGTCGGCAACGGCATCACGACCAAGATCGGCCATTTTTATACCATTATTGGCAATGAAGTCGTCACCGCGCCGGACAACTTCTTTTTCTCTCATGCCTACACCATGCAATATGGCGAACCGTTCACGCATACCGGCATCATATCGTCCTACCCCGTCAACAAGAACATCAGCATTACCGGCGGTGTTGTGTCAGGCTGGGATTCGTTCTTTCAGGAACCGGCCAATTTCCTGGGCGGCGCCACCTATACCACCGACGATGAAAAAACGTCATTGGCCTTCTCGCTGATCACCGGCGACGTCAACAAGAATGATGAGCACAATCGCACGATGTACAGCGTTGTGTTAAGCCACGACATTACCGACAGTCTTCATTACAAACTGCAACACGATCTAGGCATAGAGGAAAAATCGCTAGGCGCGGATTCGGGCAAATGGTACGGCGTCAACCAATACCTGACTTATGATGTGTCCGACAAAGTCGGTGTCGGTACGCGCCTGGAATGGTTCCGCGACGAAGACGGCTTCAGGGTCAACGGCAACAAAGCTCATTTTCTGGCCGCCACTGTAGGGCTGAACTACAAGCCCATGTCCTGGCTGACACTGCGCCCCGAGGTCAGATATGACCATTCAATCGAAAACAGCGCGTACAACGATGGTTTAAGCAATGACCAGGTCCTGATTTCAGCCGATGCAATCGTTCGCTTTTAATCCCAGAGCTTTAAATTTTATGCGACACAAGGATGTGTTTCATATTTCAAGCGATGCACTAACACCGGGCTTATTCAGCCCATTTTTTTAGTGGCTAAGCTATAAAAAAAAAGGTATGTTATACCGTTTGCCTTTTATAATAATCCGTTCAAGACCATCCAGGAGACAAAGTAAATGTCTGTAGAAAAAGTACTTAAAATGATCAAAGAAAACGACGTGAAATTCGTCGATTTTCGTTTTTGTGACACACGCGGCAAGGAGCAGCATGTCACATTCCCGGCCCATACCATTGATGAAGATACCTTTGAAGAAGGCAACATGTTCGACGGTTCGTCAGTTGCCGGCTGGAAAGGCATCAATGAATCCGACATGATCCTGATGCCCGATCCGACTACCGCGGTCATGGATCCGTTCTTCGATGACAACACGCTGATCCTGCGTTGCGACATCATCGAGCCAAGCAACATGCAAGGTTACGAGCGCGACCCTCGCTCTATCGCCAAACGCGCGGAAGCCTACCTGCAATCAACCGGCATCGCCGATACCGCTTTCTTCGGTCCTGAAAACGAATTTTTCATTTTCGATGACGTCCGCTGGAACGCCGACATGAGCGGCTCTTTCTTTAAAATCGATTCACAGGAAGCCGGCTGGAACTCGGAAAAAGTCTATGAAGACGGCAACATCGGCCACCGTCCGGGCGTTAAGGGCGGTTACTTCCCTGTGCCACCGGTTGACTCATTCCAGGACATGCGTTCCGCAATGTGCCTGACGCTGGAAGAAATGGGCATGCAAACCGAAGTTCACCACCACGAAGTGGCGACGGCGGGCCAATGCGAAATCGGCGTAAAATTCAATACGCTGGTTAAAAAAGCCGATGAAGTATTGCAACTGAAATATGTCATCTCCAACATCGCGCACGCCTATGGCAAAACCGTCACTTTCATGCCTAAGCCCCTGGTTGGCGACAACGGCAGCGGCATGCACGTACACCAGTCTTTAGCCAAAGGCGGCGTGAACCTGTTCTCAGGCGACCTGTACGGCGGCCTGTCCGAAACGGCCCTGTACTATATCGGCGGCATCATTAAACACGCGAAAGCCCTGAACGCTTTCACAAACGCATCAACCAACAGCTACAAACGTCTGGTTCCAGGCTTTGAAGCCCCGGTCATGCTGGCTTATTCCGCACGTAACCGTTCCGCTTCCATCCGTATTCCATACGTACAAAACCCTAGAGGCCGTCGTATTGAAGTGCGCTTCCCTGACTCGACCGCAAACCCATACCTGGCATTCTCAGCGATGATGATGGCCGGCCTGGACGGCATTCAGAACAAGATCCATCCTGGCGATGCCATGGATAAAGACCTGTACGACCTGCCGCCGGAAGAAGAGAAAGAAATCCCGCAAGTCTGCCACGCCTTTGACCAGGCACTGGACGCATTGGACAAAGACCGTGAATTCCTGACCAAAGGCGGCGTATTCACTAACGACGTGATTGACGGCTACATTAAACTGAAAATGGAAGAAGTCACTCGTCTGCGCATGAGCACGCACCCTGTGGAATTTGATTTGTACTACAGCTTGTAAGCTCTGCAGTGGTCAACTGACCGCTTATCAAGCCTACACAAAAACGCCCCATTTTGGGGCGTTTTTCATTCTAGCGACTTGCATTGCCGTTCCGGCGTTTTATCATATAGCGGTGCAAACCCGCCTGTTCACTCAGACATTTTTTCTAAAACCGTTAAAACACAATCCATGCACCATGGTCTGATAATTGCTTGGATTAAAGCACAGCATCAATAAAGCCCTTAGAGGAACCGTGTATAAACGCATACTTGAACACCTTAACGAAGCCATTTTGCTGTTTGACCATCAGTTGAAGCTCACCTACATCAATACGGCAGGCGAGATGTTATTGGCCGACAGCGCACGCCATCTGATAGGCCTCAGCGCTCAAGATTTATTCAGGTCTTCCGATTCGGCCCTGCTCCTGAACCTGCAGCAATGCCTGACGATGGAAGAGCCGCTGGTCGATCGCGAACTGAGCCTGGACCGCATGGCTCAGACTGTCACTATCAACTTTAGCGCGACGCCCCTGCATAAGCACCAGCAACTGTCGGAAATCCTGGTAGAACTGCAACAGGTCGACACTCACCTGCGCATATCGAAGGAAGAACAGCAACTAAGCCGGCAAAACACAGCCCGACTGCTGGTCAGGGGGCTGGCCCATGAAATCAAGAATCCGCTGGGCGGCCTGCGCGGCGCGGCGCAACTGCTGGACCTGGAGCTGCACGAACCGGAGCTCAAGGAATACACGCAAATCATCATTGCCGAATCGGACCGGCTACAGGGATTAATGGACAAAATGCTGGGCCCCAACAAACTGCCTGATAAAAAAGCCTTGAACATTCATGAAGTCTTGGAGCGCGTCAGACAACTCGTGCAAGCCGAATCGGCCGGTCTCAAGGTCAGACATGACTATGACCCCAGCATCCCCGAGATTCATGCCGACAAGGACCAATTGATCCAGGCCATCCTGAATATCGCCAGAAATGCCGCACAGGCTATGGAAGGCAAAGGTGAAATCATGATCAAAACCCGTATACACCGGCAGATGACCATAGGCCGCAAACGTTACAAACTGGCCGTCAAAATCGACATTATCGACTACGGCCCTGGCATAGATGCCGACATGCTGAACCAGATCTTTTATCCGATGATTACGGGGCGCGCGGAAGGCACCGGACTGGGGTTATCGATAGCGCAATCCCTGATTAATCAGCATAACGGCCTGATCGAATGCAGCAGCGAACCTAGCCATACCGTGTTTTCGATCTTTTTACCCGTGGAGCCTGGCCATGCATAGCCTTGAAACCGTCTGGGTCATTGACGACGACAAATCCATACGTTGGGTTCTGGAAAAAGCGTTCGAAAAAGCCGCCATCACAACACGCAGCTTTTCCAGCGCGAAGGATTTGCTGACGGCCCTGCAGCATGAGTCACCCGATGCCCTGCTGACCGATATCCGCATGCCCGGCATGGATGGTTTGGAACTGCTCGATAAAATCCAGCACAGCCATCCCGATCTGCCGGTTATCGTCATGACCGCGCACTCCGATCTCGAAAGCGCGGTCTCGGCATTCCACGGCGGCGCCTTCGAATATTTGCCCAAGCCCTTCGATATCAAGGAGGTCGTCGATCTCGCGCATCGCGCCTGCGTTCACAGCCGCCAGCAGCGGGAGCGCGCCCGCGGCCATGAAGAAGCCACCCTGATAGAAACCCCGCCGGAAATCATCGGCGAGGCACCCGCCATGCAGGAAGTCTTCCGCGCTATCGGTCGGCTGGCCCGTTCGCACATTACCGTGCTGATCAATGGCGAATCGGGTACCGGCAAGGAGCTGGTCGCCAAAGCCCTGCACCGGCACAGCCCCCGAGCTCAAAAACCTTTTATCGCCCTGAATATGGCCGCCATTCCGAAAGACCTGATGGAATCGGAACTGTTCGGCCATGAAAAAGGCGCGTTTACCGGCGCGCAAGCCCGGCGAGCCGGCCGTTTCGAACAAGCCAATGGCGGGACGCTGTTTCTGGACGAGATAGGCGACATGCCGGCCGAACTGCAAACGCGGCTGTTACGCGTGCTGGCCGATGGCGAATTCTACCCGGTCGGTTCGCATGCGTCCGTGAAAGTCGATGTGCGCATTATTGCCGCCACGCACCAGAATCTGGAAATCCTGGTCAATGAAGGCCGCTTTCGCGAGGATTTATTTCATAGACTGAACGTCATTCGCATCCATATTCCGCCGCTGCGCGACAGGAAGCAGGACATACCGCTGCTGCTGCGCTATTTTCTTAGCCAGGCCGCGATTGAGCTGAATACCGAAATCAAAACCCTAAAGCCCGAAGCCGAGACATTTCTGAGTTCGCTGGAATGGCCCGGCAACGTACGGCAACTGGAAAACTGCTGCCGCTGGATGACGGTCATGGCGTCGGGCCGCGAAATTCACATCCACGACCTGCCGCCCGAACTACTGCATACCCACTCGGAAAAAGACGCCATAGACGGCGATTGGCAATCGCTACTGAGAACCTCGGTAGATCAGCAACTGCAGGCCAAAAAGCCCGAAATCGCCAAACACATCATTCCAACCGTCGAAATACTGCTGATCAAGGCCGCATTGGACTTCACGCACGGCAAACGCCACGAAGCGGCGATCATGCTCGGCTACGGACGGAATACCTTGACGCGCAAGATAAAGGAATTGGGAATAGAGGAAGAGTAATTTTGACAGGCCGGAAATACTACGACCCACATCGATGAAAGCTGATGCCGGAGTGGTTTGTGCTCCCTTACAAAGCCGTAGGATGTGCTGACGAAGGAAGCGCATCAATCGCGAATGACGGGCCTCCTTCGTCAGCCCATCCTATAGTTCTGCACTTGACTCCAAAGGAGGACAAAACCCTCGTGGAGTATATGAAAACATTCACAGACCAGTTTCGCGTCAGGAAGCCATAGGCTTTCACCATGAATTAATGCAGTAATCAAGTGCCCACGGCACGCGCCAACGTGCCGTAAGCTAACCTCGCTGTTTGTCAGACCATCGCCATTCGGGTAACTTAGGAAACCTCACAACACCCCCACCGCACGCCGCAGGCGCAAGGCAGCCAGCGCGGCATCGTAGTTGGCATTGTTGAAATTATCGTGCGATGTAGTGCGCAGGTCTTCGGCTTTCAGTACGTCGGTATTGGTCGACAGGCCCTGCTGGTAGCTATCGGTAGTCACCCGCATGTTTTCTTCAGCCTGCTCAATGGCTTGTCCGGTCACGGCGATGCGTTTTTGGGCTTCCTGCCGATCCAGCCAAGCCTGACGTACTTGCAGGCCAATCGTGCTGGTCAAGTCGTCGCGCTGCTCCTTCAGGGAGATGGCCTGCCGGGAGATAGCGTCGCTTTGATGGCGCGTGCTGCCGTCGAACAGTTTCCATTTGACGCCGGCGTTGACCATCCACATGCTTTCAGCGGCCTGGTAGCGGTTTTCCTGGTACTGATAACCGCCGTTGATGGCGACCTGCGGCAATACGCCGGCCTTGACGCTCTGCGCCTGTTGCTCCAGAGACTCGATTTGCCGCGTCAGCACGGCCAGTTCGGAACGTTGCTTAAAGGCGTTATCACTCAGCGCTTTCAGGTCTTCCTTGAGCATGTCTGGAAATTGCTTGACCAGTTTGACCTCATCGGCAAGATCGCGGTCCAGCAGCCGGTTATAGCCGGCTTTGGCAATATCGAGCCGGTTGCCGACCTGAACGACCTGCTGCTCGGCATTGACCAGTTCCACGTTCGCCGCCAGCACATCATTACGGGCCACCATGCCCTGGTCGAACAGATTGTTCACGTCGACGGCATGCGCTTTCAGACTCTCGACATGGCTTTGCGCGACCTGCAGAGAGCTTTCGGCGCGCAATACCGCGATATAAGCTTCGGCCACCTGCATTTTTATATCCAACTGGGCCGTGGTTTCATTGTGCTGCGCGGCCTGGAGGGACGCTTCGGCGGCATTGATGCTGTGGCTGATGCGGCCGCCCGTATAAATAGGCAGCGTAGCGATAGCCTCCGCATCCATGCTGCCGGGCTGCGCGGTATTGAACTGGGCCGTTCTGCCGTCTATCTGCGTCACGGCGCCCGGCGTTTCACTACGCTGAGTATAACCGCTGCTGACATTAAATTCCGGCAGCCGCTGCCCCCTGGCCGAATTCAGCTGCTCTTCGGCGGCGGACGTATCAGTTTTGGCCGCCTTGATCTGGTGGTTATTATCAATGGCGCTGTTCCAGGCCTCTTCCAGGGTTTCGGCCGATACGACAGGCGCGCACAGGCCGATTAAAAAGCTGATTAAGCTGGCGCGCAGATAGTTGTTATTGGTCAGCATGCAAAATGCCCCGCATATAAAAGGGAATGACTTGATTAATCACGCGGTTTTTCTCGTCCGTCGAGGGCAGCGGTTTGATCGCCAGCAGACAGGGAAGATACAGATCACCTTTCAGCAGATTGAAAAACGCATTCGCCGCAAACGTTGGATCGGCAATGTTAAAGCGGCCGCCGGCATTCAGTCGTCGCAGATAGTTTTCCAGCCAGTTCAAGGCCGGCAACGGGCCGCTTTCATAGACTAGTCGACCCAGCTCCGGGAAGTCGTGGCTTTCCGCGATGACCAGCCTGTAGATGGCCAGCCCGTCTTCCGCGAAAAGCAAATCCATAAACGAGGTGGCGATCTTTTTCAGATTATTTTCGACATCGTCCGATTCGGTAACGGCCTCGGTCATGGTGCGCAATAACGCTGTGCATAAGGCTGAAACGACGGCGGCCAGTAGCGCGGGTTTGCTGTCAAAGTGATTGTACAGCGTCGCCTTGGAAACGGGCGCGGCCTGCGCGATTTTGTCCATGCTGACATTCCGGTAGCCGTGCGCCAGAAACATGCGCGTGGCGGCGTCAATAATGGCTTGCCGCTTGGGATCAATGGATTTCATCATTGCCGAAAGAAAACTGTTTTGATAAATAAAGTTGATCAGCTAGACTAAACTAAACCGTTTAGTTTATCAAGGTAGTTTATGCGACGCTCCCGTTCCATTTTATTAGGTTTATTGATTGCTGCTGTCATGGTTGCCGCGGTCGGCTATTGGCTGCTTGACCGCCGCCAATATGAAACCACCGACAACGCTTACTTGAGATCCAATATTGTGTTGATCAGCCCCAAGGTGGAGGGTTATGTGACAACGCTGGCCATCGATGATAATCAGGCTGTCAGGCAGGGCGATGTGCTGGTCACGATAGACGACCGCGATTATCAGGCCAGAGTCGCTCAGGCGGAAGCGGACATCGCGGCCGAAATGGCGCATATTGACCGCCTCCAGGCCATGAAGACATCACAACATGCCCGCATAGACGCAGTCAGGGCCAACATAACCGCATCGCAAGCACGGCAAGAGCAAACCCAAAAAGATCTGCACCGATTCAGCAATCTGATCGAGCGCGGCTCGGCGCCGGCTCAGTCCCTCGACAAAATCCAATCGGAATCCAAGCAGACTGGCGCCGAACTCAAGGCGACGCATTCGACGCTGGCGGCGGAGCGCAATCAGTTGACTACGCTCGATATTGAAATCGCCGAAACCGAAGCACACCTGAAAAATATTCAGGCCCAATTGACGCTGGCTCAAATAGCGCTCGACCATACCAAGGTGCACGCGCCCGTCGACGGCATCATCGGCAAGCGCGGCGTGCAACTCGGGCAACTGGTCCGTCCGGGCGTTACCCTGGCCTATCTGATAGAAAACCATAAAATCTGGGTCGAAGCCAATTTCAAGGAGACTCAGCTGGAACACATGCGAGTGGGACAAGCTGTATCCATCAAAGTGGATGCCTATCCCGGCTTCGAACTGCACGGCAAGGTCGACAGCTTTGCGCCGGCCAGCGGTTCCGAATTCAGCATCCTGCCGCCCGAGAACGCCACCGGCAACTTCACGAAAATCGTGCGCCGGGTACCGGTCAAGATCATCTTCGATGAAGGCCAGGATATCAGCTTGCTGAAGCCGGGCCTGTCGGTCGAAGCCAAGGTTAAAGTGCTGTAGGCGTATGGCGGCGCAATTACAAAAACAGCCGGAGGAAGTACCAAACCAGTCGGCGGAAGTACAAAACCGGCCAGAGGAAACCGGGCTGACCACGACGCAGTGGATCGGCTTTTTCAGCATGGCGATCGGCGTTTTCATGGCAGTGCTGGACATTCAGATTGTCGCCAGCTCGCTCAAAGAAATACAGGCCGGGCTGTCCGCCACGCAGGATGAAATCGCCTGGGTGCAGACCTCCTATCTGATTGCCGAAGTCATCATTATCCCCCTGTCGGGCTGGCTGGGGCGGGTCTTTTCGACGCGCTACCTGTATGCCATCTCGGCCGGCGGGTTCACGCTGGCCAGTCTGCTCTGCGCGTTTGCCTGGAATCTGCCGTCCATGGTCATGTTCCGCCTGATACAAGGCTTTCTCGGCGGCGCGATGATTCCGGTCACCTTCACGGTCATCTTCATCCTGTTCCCGCCGCGCCTGCAGCCGGCCATGACCATCGTGCTGGGCCTGATCGTCACGATCGCGCCGACCGCCGGCCCGGTCCTGGGCGGCTTCCTGACCGAAAATTACAGCTGGCAATCGCTGTTTCTGGTCAACGTGGTGCCGGGCATCGTGGTCTGCGTACTGGTCTGGCTGACCGTCGATATCGATCAGCCCGAATGGCATCTGCTGCAAAAAATCGACTTCATCGGCATCGCCCTGATCGCGGTTTGCCTGGGCTGCATGCAATATGTGCTAGAAGAAGGCGTGCGTTACCAGTGGTTTGAGGATCGCCTGATCATGACGCTGACCCTGATCGCCGTGGTCAGCGGCATCGCCATGCTGATCTGGGAATTAAAAAACCCGCATCCGATCATCGACCTGCGCGCCTTCCGCAATGTCAATTTTGCCGTAGGCTGTCTGTACAGCTTCGTGCTGGGCATAGGGCTTTTTACGATCATTTATCTGGTGCCGATTTACCTGGGCAGCGTCAAAGGCCTGAACAGTCTGCAAATCGGCTATTACCTGATGGTGGTCGGCCTGTTCCAGCTATTGTCGGCGTTTATCGCGGGCCCGCTGGAGAAGAAAATGGATCTGCGCTGGATGCTGTGCCTGGGCTTTGGCCTGTTCGCGCTGGGCTGCTGGATGAATGCCGGGCTGACGGCCGAATCCGGCTATTGGGAATTCTTCTGGCCGCAGGCCATTCGCGGCACAGCGCTGATGCTGTGCTTTCTGCCAATCAACACGCTGGCATTAGGCCTGCTGCCGATCGAAGAAGTCAAAAACGCCAGCGGCCTTTATAACCTGATGCGGAATCTGGGCGGTGCAATTGGGTTGGCCGTGGCCAATACACTGGTCAGCTATTTGACGAAAAGCCATTATGCGGACTTGCGCGAATCGATGACGGCCACCGACTACCCGGCGCAGCAACTGTGGGAAGGGCTCGCCGAATCGATGGGCCAGTTCAATTTGTCCGAACCTTCGTCAGCGGCATTGAAACAGATCACCGCATTGGCCTGGCGTGAAGCGGAAGTCATGACTTTCAATAACCTGTTCCAGATTATTGCCGTAATCTTTCTAGGCTCATTGGTCATCGCGCCATTCCTGAAAAAAGTGGATAGCGAGAAAGTCGGCTCGATCCAGATGGAATGATCCGCCGGGGCGATTTTAGAATCTTCTTGACTCTTTATACTGTAAAATCTTTCATTTTATCCCGAATACTATGACCGCCAGTCCATCCATACCGCGCCTCGCATTGACGCCAGGCGAACCCGCAGGCATCGGCCCCGATCTATGCGTCCAGCTGGCCCAACAGGATTTGCCCTGCGAGATCGTCGCCATCGCCAGCCCCGATTTACTGGAACAGCGCGCCAGGCAACTGGGCCTGACAGTCAGGATCAAAACTTTTGACAGCACACTTCCGCCTAATCCCCAACAGGCCGGCAGCCTGACTGTGCTGCCGGTCGAACTGGCGGAACCGGCCCAGTGCGGCCGGTTAAACCCGGCCAACAGCCGCTATGTTCTGAAAACCATCACGAAAGCGACCAAAGGCTGCATGGAGGGTATGTTTGACGCCCTGGTGACGGGCCCCGTGCATAAAGGCATCATCAATGACGCCGGTTTCCCTTTCAGCGGCCATACCGAATACATTGCCGACATTACCGGCGGGCATCCGGTCATGATGCTTGCCACGCCCGGCCTGCGCGTGGCGCTGGTCACGACCCACCTGCCCTTGTCGGAAGTCAGCCAGGCCATCACGCATTCGCGGTTAAGAGCCGTCCTGCTTATACTGGATCAGGATCTGCGTTCGCGCTTCAAGCTGGACAATCCCCGCATCCTGGTCTGCGGCCTGAATCCGCATGCCGGCGAAAACGGCCACCTCGGCCGCGAGGAAATCGACATCATCGAGCCGGTGCTCGACAGTCTGCGCAAACAGGGCATGAATCTTCAGGGCCCGCTGCCGGCCGATACCCTGTTCACGCCGAAATATCTGGCAGCAGCCGATGCCGTACTGGCCATGTATCATGACCAGGGCTTGCCCGTGCTCAAGCACATGGGCTTCGGACAGGCCGTCAATATCACGCTGGGCCTGCCGATCATCCGCACCTCGGTGGACCACGGCACGGCTCTGGATCTGGCCGGCACCGGCAAAGCC
Organism: Methylobacter luteus IMV-B-3098; assembly: GCF_000427625.1. Lineage (GTDB taxonomy): Bacteria > Pseudomonadota > Gammaproteobacteria > Methylococcales > Methylomonadaceae > Methylobacter > Methylobacter luteus. Next base: position 4,447,904 of record NZ_KE386569.1, on the reverse strand, counting down.
GAAATCGGCAGCCTGCACAGCGCCATACAAACCGCATTACTCATGGCAACCAACACGACTCGATAACATGGCCCACATACCACGCAAGCGCTTCGGTCAGAACTTTCTGCACGACCACAGGATTATTTACAACATTATCTCCAGCATACAGGCCAGGCCCGGTGAGCACTGGGTCGAGATCGGCCCGGGCCAGGGCGCGCTGACCGAACCGCTGCTGAAGGAAGGCGTGCGCCTTGATGTGGTCGAGCTCGACAGGGATCTGGTCGCGCTGCTCAAGGAAAAATTCAAACGGCACGATCGCCTGCGTATACACAGTGCCGACGCCCTGAAGTTTGATTTCACGTCGCTGGCCGACGACAGCCAGAAACTGCGCGTTATCGGTAACCTGCCCTACAACATTTCCACACCGCTGATGTTCCATCTGCTGGACAATGCCGCCTGCATACAGGACATGCATTTCATGCTGCAGAAGGAAGTCGTGGACCGGATTTGCGCCGCGCCCGGCAGCAAGAAATACGGCAGGCTCAGCGTCATGATGCAGTATTACTGCGCAACAGAGCTCTTGTTTGACGTGCCGCCCGAAAGCTTTGACCCGGCGCCTCAGGTCACGTCGGCCATCGTGCGGTTGATTCCACACCAGCAACCGCCTGTTGAAGTCAATGATATCGCCAAACTCAACAAAGTCGTCACGCAGGCCTTCTCGCAACGACGCAAAACGCTGCGTAATTCCCTGAAAACATTGATTGCAGAGCAAGATATCGAGGCCTTGAACATAGACCCGACGCTGCGCGCCGAAACGATCTCCCTGAGCGATTTTGCAAAACTGAGCAATCTGTTGCAAAACGATGCCGCCTGATCTGCGACAATCTGACACGCGACAATCTGTCACATTCTAAAGAATATTATTTATTGCTAATATATGCTCAATTCTTGAGATGCAATCTCTCTTAGAGACTTTAGAATTAATCCTCCTCTTAAATGCGACCTTAATGGTCGCATTTTTTTTGCCTGCCGTTTTTCATTCGGAGAATCGAAAGGCATGCGCCATATACTGGATCATAAGAATGGCTGTCACTACACCAACTAACCAGACTGCCGCGATTCGGTTCGGACGAGGTCCTCGCACTGCCAAAACCAGCGCAGTCGCCAGCGATATTGCCAGCACGCCCGGAAATACCCAACCAAGAACAAAATGCAATAGATTCGATATAAGTAGTTCGCAGGTAACGCCTAATCCGGCAACTTGATACAAGCTGGCATAGGGCGTAGCTTCGAAGATCAGCCTGGCAAAGAATAGTGCCATGCAAGTAACGATCAGATATTGAATCAACTTGACGCCATGCATCATTTCTCCTTGGTGCCCAAGGCAGAGTTAACCGGCGTCCATTGTTCGGCAATGGATGTCCATGTAGATGCTTGGCTAGCTTTACACACGGAATAATCAAGTTTCATACTATTTTCTTTAGGCATCCTGGGGACCTGGAATGCGCCCCAGATGGCAATTGCGACAAAAAGACATGGCGCTAACAGCAGTCTTAAACCGCGAAAAGTTGCCGCTTTGCCTCTGAGTATTTTTGTCGGTTTAAATACTTTTGAGCCTTTTGGCGGATATTGCCCTTGCTTCAAAGTCTTGATTCCCGGCCAGACAGTACAAGCCCCAATAAGAAGCCCAAAGAATATTGGAAGCCCTACGAATAATCCAGCCCACAGGGCAAGAACCCCGGAGTATCCGAATACGCTGTGGCAATACGCGGTACTCGCATACCACCTTATCCAAGGGAAAACCCACTTTTCATGAGTGATATAAATAAACGCCCCAATAGCAAAGTAAAGGATTCCCAACTGGATCTTTTCCTGTTTTGTATACTCGTCAGCAAATTCCTGATCAATTGCCATGCTTACCTGCTGCTAATTGTAGCTATACGGTATATTTGCCGTATAACTGAAAATTTTGTGTCCGGAAAATATTGATACATCGTATAGGCTGAATTTAGCATGACGAATATGTCTAAAAAATAATAACGGTCAGATTAGGTATAAACTGATGTTACGCACAGACGATTTCATCCCGTTTGCCGCGCCGAGTACCGCAGCTTTCGGCGAGAACAGCCCGAAGGGGCGCTGCATGGATGCAGCGCGTTGCCAGAGGGCCAAGGATGGCCCTTCTGGCAACCCTCGTCGAAAGCGAGGAGCACAGGATACAAGCGGCAACGGGTCGCCTTTTCTTTGGTTACTTTCTTTTGGCGACGCAAAAGAAAGTAACTCGCCTTCGGGTGCGAGAACCCGATTAAACCAAACTGTCGCACTAGCGACACTTTGCTAAATGGATCTGAATTCAACTTATTGCGTAACATCAGGTATAAACTTACAAATTATCTCTACGCTGTCGAGACCGACTTTTTATTGCAATTCTTAGTTAAATAATTCAACCACTCACACCTGTGAAAAAAAAATCATCAGCTGACAAAACATTCCCTATTGTGGGCATAGGTGCCTCGGCGGGAGGACTGGAAGCACTGCAACAGTTTTTTAACGCCATGCCCGCCGACACAGAACTCGCTTTTATTGTAGTGGTACATTTGGATCCAAGCCACGTCAGTCTATTGCCTGAACTATTGCAAAAACAGACGCCGATTAAAGTCGTCCAGATCACCAACGGCATGCTAGTCGAGCCGAACAGGGTCTATGTTATTCCGCCCAATAAAAGCTTATCCATCTTCAACAGAAAATTACAGTTGACGGATCTGGAGCTCCCACGATCCAGCCACTTACCCGTCGACTTGTTCCTTCGTTCACTCGCCCAGGATCAGGGCGACAAGGCAATTGGCATTATTCTATCCGGTACCGGCTCCGATGGCAGTTTGGGATTAACTGAAATAAAGGCGGCAAACGGACTGGTGATGGTGCAGGATGAAGCCTCGGCTCAATATAATGGCATGCCGAAAAATGCGATTAACATGGGTGTTGTTGATTACATACTACCGCCCGGCGAGATGCCGGCCCGGCTAATTCAATATAGCCAATCCAAGAAAAGCATTAAAGTGCCCTCTATCCGTCAACAGGGAAATACTGAAGATCTTTTACAAACAATATTTTTTCTGATCCGCAACCAGACCCGTCACGATTTCTCGTTGTATAAAAAAAACACGATTTACCGACGCATCGAACGGCGCATGCATTTGCATCAAATCACAGACATGGCGGATTATGTTGCTTTTTTGCAAAAAAATGAACAGGAAGTTGGCACACTGTCTAAGGAATTGCTCATCGGCGTGACCAGTTTTTTTAGAGACCCCGATGCCTATGACATTCTGGCGCACAAGATTCTACAGCCATTTCTTAATGAAAGACCCAGTGATTATACCCTGCGCGTATGGGTTCCGGGGTGCAGCACGGGTGAGGAAGCGTATTCCATTGCCATTGTTGTTCGGGAATGCCTGGATAACATAAACCATCATATCAATGTACAGATTTTCGGCACCGATATTGACGAACGGGCCCTTGAAACAGCCAGACGCGGACTTTATTTCTCCGGCATCAACGTTGATGTTAATCCAGAGCGACTTAAACGTTTTTTCATCAAGGAAGACGATAGCTACAGAATCAAAAAGTCGATTCGGGAAATGCTGATCTTCGCCGCGCATAATGTCATTATGGACCCGCCCTTTACCAAACTGGACCTCATCAGTTGCAGAAATCTACTGATTTATTTTGGACCGGAATTGCAAAAAAAAATCTTGCCAGCCTTTCATTACAGTTTAAAAGAGGATGGCATTCTATTTCTGGGTCCTTCGGAAACTACCGGGCAATCTGACCATTTTTTCACCGTATTGGATAAAAAATGGAAAATTTTTCGACGAAGTCATTCAGCCGGCGCCATGCCCAGATCCCTGAATCTTCACAAAGCGGTCAATCCGATCATCAACAATGACGTAAAAATACCCAACATCATTCAAAAAACAGAAGAATTAAGTATGTTGCAACTGGTTGAAGCTATTCTCAAGCATAGCTCGGCACCTCCCTGCACCATTATTGATGCAAAAAACAACATCATCTATGTGCATGGCAAACTGGGAAAGTATCTGGAACCCGCGGAAGGAAAATTCAGCGTTAATATCTTGGACATGGTTCGCCACGGACTCAAGGTTGAACTGACTTCGGCGATTACCCAGGCGACTCAGACCAGGAAGAAAGTGCGAAAAAAGGCCCGCTCCATTCAGCAGGATGGCAGTCAAATCGGCGTGAATATGACAGTCAACCCCATTCTGGAGCACTCATCCACGCCCGGATTAATGATGGTGACGTTTGAAGATACGTTGGAGGAAACCCTGTTAAAACAGGCAAAATTACAGCGCTTACCGGCAACGACAAAAGAAATCGAAGCACTGCAAAGGCAATTGGATTTTACCAAGGAAAATCTGCAAACCACCATCGAAGAACTGGAAACCTCCAATGAAGAACTCAGATCGACCAACGAAGAACTCCAGTCCACCAATGAAGAATTGCAAAGCACCAATGAAGAGCTGGAAACCTCGAAAGAAGAACTGCAATCACTGAATGAAGAAGCCGTCACCGTTAATGCGGAGCTGCAAAGTAGAATCGATGAATTACAGTCAGCTAATGACGACATGAAAAATCTGTTTGACAGCACTGCGTATTCTGATTTATTTGAACACCGATTCTGGACAATTTGAACAGTTAAAATCCTAACGCATCCGTGGCAGTGAATTTTTATCCCAAGTGTTCAACTTGAGTCAAGGAATTCAATTTTTTACGCATCGATTCGCCTTTCAGATTGATCCGGTGCGAGTTGTGCACCAACCGGTCCAAAATGGCGTCGGCCAGGGTGTTGTCGCCGATCGACTGATACCATTGATCGGTGGGCAATTGACTGAGGATGGCGGTGGCGGATTGGTCATGCCGATCATCCATGATTTCCATTAAGTCATTGCGGGTGGCGGCTTTTAACGGCTCCAACCCCCAGTCGTCGATGATCAGCAAATCGAAGTTGGCCAGGGTTTTGAGCAGTTTGCTGTAACTCCCGTCGGCTTTGGCCTGGGTCAGGGCCAGGATGAGGCGGGAGAGCCGGACATAGCGCACGCTGTACNCTTTCAAGCANGCNTGATGNCCCAGCGCACANGCGAGATANGTCTTGCCGCTGCCGCAGGGGCCGGTCAGCAACAGGTTCTGCGCTTTGCGGATCCAGTCGCACTGCAGCAATGCCGCCATTTGGCTTTGCTGCAACCCCCGGGGATGCTGGTAATCGATGCCTGATGCGTGAGCTTTGAGTTTAAACTGGGCCGTCCGGATCAGTCGTTCCTGTTTGCGTTGCTGGCGTTCCTGGTTTTCCTGGTCGACCAGCAGTTGCAGGCGTTCGGCAAAAGACAGGCCTTCATAGGGGCCAGGTTGCTCCTGTTGCGTTTGCAGGGCCGAGGCCATGCCGGTCAGTTTCAGTTGCCGCAGTTGGCTGAGGGTTTGTGCAATCATTTTTGGGTAATCCTTGGGTTAATCGTTTATGGGGCAACGGACTTCAGTGAAAACTGTCAGGTCCGCGAATATTTTCATGATCCTGGGGAAGTAAAGAGGTTTGCACAAACATGGGATCCGGTAACTGATCGCGGTGACTGAGCAGAATGGCTTTGATGTTTTTCAATCGATACAGGCCCTCCCGATTGGCGAGGGCGCAGGCCCGGTTCAAACGTTCGGGCGGATAGCTACGCTGCAGATTCAGCAAACCCAAGCAGACGCGGTAGGCCTGTTCCGGATGCTGTTGACGGTTTAACTGAGCGTTCACCCAGCGCAGCACCTCAGGCCCCAGCGATTGCGCCCAGTTCATCAGCCGTCCCGGCGTCCATTGTTGATGCCTGGCGTGTTTTTCCGGCCTATGCGCTGGTTCTGTTGTGGTGCCGGGATGGAACTGGCGGACATGGGTGGCGATGCGCCGATTCAGAAAATAAACCTCGATCAAGCGCTCGCCGGCATGAATCTCCACCGGTTCGCCGACGCAATGATGCGGGACTGAATACAGGTGGTGCTCGTACTGGACGTGGTAATCGATAGCGACCCTGGCGGTCTTGATCGCGACATACTGATAGGCGTGTTTCGGCAGCGGTGCCAACGCCGGCCGATCGAGTTGCTCGAACCATTGCCGGCGACTGCCCGGCCACTGCTTGAACGGCTTATCGTTCAGCTCGGTCAGCAGGGCTCGAATGCACTGATTCAGTTCGGCCAGCGAGAAAAACGTCTGATGGCGCAGCCGGGCCAGGATCCAGCGTTCGACCAGTTGCACGCCGACTTCGGCCTTGGCCTTGTCTTTGGGCTTGTAAGGCCGGGCCGGCAGCACTGCCACTCCGTAATGGGCGGCCAGCTGTTGATAGGCCGGATTGAGCTCCGGCTCATAGCGGCAAGCCTTGCTGACCCCGCTTTTCAGATTATCGGGCACCAGCAGCGCCGGACAGCCGCCGAAAAACTCGAAGGCCCGCACATGGCTGCCTAGCCAGTCCGGCAGACTCTGGCTCCAGGTGGCTTCGGCATAGGTGTAACTGGAAGCGCCCAGCACCGCGACAAAGATACTGGCCGGCCGGATCTCGCCGCCAGCGCAGACGATGGGCACGGTCGGACCGGCATAATCGATGAACAGCTTGTCGCCGGCCCGATGCATTTGCCGCATGGAGCGCTGCTGCCGCTTCAGCCAGTCGGCATAGCGGGCGCAGAACTGCGAGTAGCTGTAACAGCGGTTCGGATACTGTCGGGTATATTCTTCCCACAGCAACTGTTTGGTCACGCCTTTTTTCCTCAGCTCCTGATGAATCTCCGACCACACCGGCTGCTGAAATTTTCTGGCAGGCCGGGCATCGGATCCTGGATATAACCTCAACGCCAGGGCTTGGTCATCCAGATCATCCGGCAGCGGCCAGCAGAGCTGATGCTGCTCGGCCAGCTTGAGGATGTTTTGAATGCTGCCGACACTGATCTTGGTGCCGGCGCTGATTTGCCGAATACTCAATCCGGCACTGAGACGCAGTCGTAAAACTTCTCTGATTTTTCGCATGGCAATTCGTTGGGCTGACATATCCTTTCCAAAAATCGGAACAGGATACTAAGGTTTAACAAAACAATGCGTTAGGAAGGATTCTGGCCATCTGAACAGCCATTCCGGCAACTTGAACACCGATTCTGGAAATGCTCCAAAAAGTGTTCAGCTTGAAACCAGAATCAATGTTCAACTTCGTTCAGAATCAGTGTTCAGATTGAATCAGAATAGGTGTTCAGGTTGGGCCAGAATATGCAAGCACCCAGATCGCCACGCTTTTTCTGGACATTAAAGGCTGTATCCGTCGTTTTACACCCAAAATAAAGGAGATCATTAACTTGGAAGTCGCCGATATCGGCCGCCCGATTGCTCATTTCGCTTTATCTTTGCAAGGCATAAATTTAACGGTCGTTTCCAGCCAGGTACTCAAAACCCTCGATAAGCATGAATCAGAACTCTACGATGATAAAGGCCGTTGTTTTTTTACACGTATCCTGCCCTATCGAACCACTAATAATGTCATTGATGGCGTGATTATCAGCTTTGAAGATATCACCCATCGAAAAAAGGCCGAGCAGGCCCTCATCAACAGTGAAAGACGCTATAAGAGCTTGTTCGATTTCAGCCCTGTTCCGATGTGGGAAACTGACCTTTCCGGAATTGAACTGGCCTTGCATGAACTGCGTCACCAAGGCGTAACCGATCTGAATGAACACTTGACCCAACATCCACAGGAAGCGGAAAGATTATTAAAAGTCATGCGTGTTTTGCATATCAATAATGCCGCCATGACGTTATTTAAAGCGGATAATAAGGAAAAGCTGGCATCAAGCATACCGGAATTGCTTATCAGGAGCAGCCTCCAGCCCTTTATAACGCAATTGCAGGCTATCTGGGATCAGAAAGACAAACTCAGCTATGAATGTCATTGCGACGATCTGCAGGGAAATTCATTGGCTTTAAATGTAGAATGGGTGGTGCCCTGCGAAGTCAGCCAATTAAATTATAGCAACGTGATTGTTCTAGCCCGGTTGATTTAAAAGCATACTCTATAACACAATCCGGATTTGCCTCTTTATGATAAATAAATCGGATAAATTTAATGATCTTAGAAATCGGGCGGAAGAATTATTAGCCGAGCCTCACTCATCGTCAACGCCTTATTCAATGGATGAGTTCCATGACCTGTTGCACGAACTAGATACCCATCGCATTGAATTGGAATTGCAAAACGATGAGCTGCTTAAATCCCAAAAACAACTTCAGGATATAACTCAGGAATATATCGAACTTTATAACTTCTCTCCGGGCGGCTACCTCACCCTCAACAGTGAAGGCGTCATTCTGAACGCCAACATGGCGCTGGCCAGTATGTTAGGCGTGGAAAAACAGGCCCTTATCAATAAACCCTTTTCAGACTTTGTGCTGGATCTCGATCAGGATGTCTTGTATCTCTATCGCCAGGCATTGTTGAACAATAAATTCGCGCAAAACTGCGAATTGCGCTTACGCAAGAATAATGGGCAACCTTTGTGGGTTAAGCTGGATGGCCTATCTAGAATGGACCGGGAAAGACATGATCTTAATCTGGCGCTCACGGACATCCATCAGTTAAAAGAAACGCAAGGATTGTTGAGCAAAAGCGAGGCAAACTTACGCGCTATTTTCGATAATGTGCTTGACGGCATCATCAAGATTGACGAACACGGCATCATCAAATCGGCCAATGCCGCCATCGAGAGTATTTTCGGTTTTTCCACTGAAGAATTGTCCGGAAGCCATATCAGCAAGTTAATGCCCAAACTCGACTGGCGGGAATATGAAGGCCAACTGACCAGCCACAAGAACGGAGGCAAAAACCAGATTATCGGCATCAGATGCGAACTGGAGAGTCTCAAAAAAGACGGTTCGTTGTTTCTTATGGATCTCGGTATCAGTCAAATCAGCAACGGCGAGCCGCGTTGCTTTCTTATCACCGTCCACGATATAACAGAGCGCAAGCAAACGGAAATAGCCCTTAAACAGGCAGATAGCCGAAAAAACGAATTTTTGGCCATGTTGGGACACGAACTCAGAAATCCACTGGCGCCCATCCGTAATGCAGTCCAGGTATTGAAAACCCAGGGCAACATCAACCCAACCTTGGACTGGTGCAGCAGGATCATCGATCGGCAGGTCAGTCATATGGCGCGACTGCTCGACGACTTGCTTGATGTCGCGCGCATCATGCAGGACAAAATCACGCTTAAGATTGACCGTTTTGACTTCAACGAGATTGTAGACAGCGCCATAGAGACTTGCCACCCGTTGACCCAATCGCGCCAACAGGAACTGGTCATTTCCCGCCCCGATACGCCGAAGTGGATCGAAGGCGACCGTGTCCGCTTGACTCAGGCACTGTCTAACCTGCTGAATAACGCCGCCAAATACACCGATGAGGGAGGCAGGATTACCCTGAATGTGATGCAGGAAGCTGACTATTTGGTGATTAAAGTACAGGATACCGGATCAGGCATAACGCCTGAGATGCTACCTCACATTTTTGATCTTTTTACCCAGGCCGACTCGTCTTTAGCCCGTTCTCAAGGCGGTTTGGGCATTGGACTTACGCTGACGCGCAGGCTGGTCGAGATGCATGGAGGTACAGTCAGCGCATCCAGTGCGGGCAATCTGCAGGGCAGCGAATTCACTATGCGCTTACCATTATTCAATGCGCCTTCAGCGACCCGATCACTACGACCCGACGCAGGTTCATCGGTAGCTAAACTGCGTATCCTGCTAGTGGACGATAATGCCGATGTCACGGAAAGTCTGGCCCTGTTGCTGCAGATACAAGGGCACGAGGTCGATACCGCGGACTGTGGATTAAAAGGCATGGAGAAAGCACAGACTTTCCGGCCCCAAGTTGTCCTGCTGGACATCGGTCTTCCCGATATCAGCGGCTACGAGGTTGCAAAACGGTTGCGTGAGTTGCCGGAAACACGACAAGCGTTCCTGGTCGCCATCAGCGGGTATGGGCAACCTGAAGACCATGAACAATCAAAGTCCGCCGGCTTCGACCATCACTTGCTCAAACCCATAGACCACTCGAATTTGTCCGCTTTACTGACGACTGTAATAGGTCAAACCTGATCCGACAGTTATCGATTTTTAGAAGTACCATCGCACTGCCAAGACCAGCGCTGCAATCATTGGCACTGCCTCTAATTATCGCTTTCAAGCCGCTTGCCCAGGCTAATCACGTTGTCCTTACCATACCCTATTGCCTCGTAAAACTTGATCACATCAGTATTGGACTGGCGAACCTGAAGATTTATTTTGGGGCAGCCCTTCTGCTTGATTCGTGCCTCAACAAACGCCACGAGTTGGCGGCCGTAGCCTTTTCGTTGATGCGTTGGCGAAACAGCCAGGTAGTTGATCCAGCCCCGATGCCCTTCATAGCCCCCCATTACGGTTGCGACGATAACGCCCGCAACCTCTCCAACAATAAACAGGTCCGGATCCACTTTTAATTTTCTTTGGATATCTTTGTAGGGATCGTTCCACGGCACTATCAGATTACACTCATGCCAGAGCTTAACGACACACTCCTGGTCTTTCGCCTCAAACGACCGCATTTGCATGCACTGGCTCCTGATTGTCGCTGGCTCGGTATATTCGATCTATTTGCCGCATAATCTTCAAAATAAAACCTTTAATTAGTTTATTGCCTTAATCAATAAACGGCTGCCTGGAAAAAACATAGCGCCGAGAAATACTTTCAGCCTATTGGATGGATGCAGAAGGCAGACTAATTACCGGTCCGCGACAATCTGCCACGCGACAATCTGCCACATTTCATCACTTATCATTTATCGCTAATATACACCCAATTCTTGAGATGCGATCTCGTTTAGAGACTTTAGAATTAATCCTCCTTTAAATGCGGCTTTAATGGCCGCATTTTTTTGCCTGCCGTTTTTGCTTCATTCATCAGATTGAATATCATGTTCCTACTGATGCGTTATTCTATTTAGCGGCACAGCAGCCACTTCTTGCGTTTCTGCCACAAAAAAGACTATCCTGATAGCGACTTGTCATGCTGATCAGGCATGGCCCGAACAGCAGTTTTCATCACACAGCGCGGCACGAATTCCCTCTTGCCAAGCCAAAATATTTTGGTATTTTCTTTGGCATTGTTAATAATATCGGCTATTTTCTGTAACGTCGTAACAAGCATTGAGGTAACACCATGACAACAGTAGCAGACCCCATCATTGGTAGCTGGTATAAAGACGTAGAGAACAATCTGACGTTTAAAGTCGTCGCCATTGAAGAAAGCGACGATTCAATTGAGGTCCAATACTATAACGGCGATATCGGCGAGTATGACCATGACAGCTGGTATAACTCGACCTTCGATTATATCGAAGACCCTGAGGACTGGAGCGCGCCCTTTGACGACCTCGAAAACGACGATCTGGGTTATACGGACCCTGACAACCACAGGCCTAATCCTGACGATATGGATATCGAAGATTATCTGGATTAATTAGGAATTATCACATGAAAATGAGTCCCCGAGAATTCCTGGACTGGCAAACGAAAAGAATTACCCTGTTGGCAATGTCCGGCGCGGGAAAAACCACGCTGGCTAATAAGCTGCCGAAATCCAAATGGTTTCACTATTCCGGCGACTACCGGATAGGCACGAAATACCTGGAAGAGCCGATCCTGGACAATATCAAGCGCCAGGCCATGCGAGTGCCGTTCCTGCGCGAGTTGCTGCTGTCCGATTCCATCTATATCGCCAATAAAATAACTGTGGACAACCTCGCTCCTGTATCGACTTTTCTTGGCAAGCTCGGGAATCCCGAGCTTGGCGGATTGTCCTTGCAGGAGTTCAAACGCCGGCAAAGGCTTCATCATCAGGCTGAAATCGCGGCCATGAATGATGTGCCTGAATTTATTCAGAAAGCCGAAGATATCTATGGCTATAAAAATTTTATCAATGACGCCGGCGGCAGCGTTTGCGAGCTGGACAGTCCGGAAGTGCTGGAAACCCTGGCCCTGAATACCTTGATCATTTATATCAAAATCCCGCCGGCCATGGAGCAGACCATCATTGAGCGCGCCAAAACCGATCCCAAGCCCCTCTATTACCGGGAAACGTTTCTTGATGAAAAGCTGGCCGAATTCATGTCGCTGAACGGTTACGCCGATCCCAATGTCATACCGCCCGATGAATTTGTCACCTGGGTTTTCCCGGAATTGTTCAAGTCCCGGCTGCCCCGCTACGAAGCGATCGCCGAACAGCATGGCTATACCGTCGATGCGCGCGATGTCGCCGAAGTGAAAGACGAAGACGACTTCATCAGGCTGATTGCCGATGCGATTGCCAAGCAGCAATCCAATTAACGAAGAAAAATTATGCCATTAGTCGCTCACTCTGACTTACCGACTTTCCAGCGCCTTCGAGAAGAAGGCGAAGAAATCCTGGCGCCGGATCGCGCCAGCCAGCAGGACATACGGGAAATGCATATCGGCCTGCTCAATATGATGCCCGACGCTGCGCTGGAAGCGACGGAACGGCAATTTTTCCGGTTGGTCGGCGCTTGCAATCAGATCACGCAATTCCATGTCCATCCTTTTACGATCGATGGCCTGCCAAGAGGCCCCGAGGCGCAAGCCCATATCGACAAATATTATGAGTCGTTTGAAAAAATCAAGCAGGATGGCTTGGACGCGCTAATCATCAGCGGCGCCAATGTGACTCATCCGAGATTGCCCGAAGAGGACTTCTGGCAACCGTTGACGGAAGTTTTTTCCTGGGCCAAGGAGAACGTCACCTCGGTGCTTTGCTCCTGCCTCGCCACGCATGCCTTGATCCAATACTGTTACGGCATAGAGCGCACGCGCCTGCCGGCGAAACGCTGGGGCGTCTTTGCTCACAAGGTAACAGACCGCAAACATCCGCTGGTGGCGGAAATCAATACGCGCTTTGACGTGCCCCATTCGCGCTTCAATGAGATATTCCAGAGCGATATGGAACGGCACGGGCTCAAGGTGCTGGTTGTCAGCAAGGAAGCCGGCGCACACCTGGCCGTCAGCCCGGACGGCTTCCGCATTGTTTATTTCCAAGGCCATCCTGAATACGACGACATCAGCCTGCTGAAGGAATACAAACGGGAAGTCATGCGTTTTTATCGGGCCGAAATCGAGGAATACCCGCCTTTCCCCGAAAACTATTTCAACACCTATGTCCGGCAGGTATTTACCGATTACGAACAGCATGTCAGATCCGCCAGAAAAACCGGCCGACCGCTGGATGCCTTTCCGGAAAGCCTGGTTCTGGAACATATCGATAACACCTGGCGCGATACGGCCAAGGCCGTATTCAACAACTGGCTGGGAAAAGTCTATCAGTTAACCAACCAGGATCGGCGCCTGCCCTTTATGGACGGCATCGATCCTGAAAACCCTTTAGGTCTCTAGATGCATGAAGAATTTTTGCAGCACGCCATCGATCTGGCCGTCAACAACGCCATCACAGGACTAGGCGGCCCATACGGAGCGGTCGTTGTAAAAGACGATCAGGTGATTGCGGCCAGCGCCAATGGTGTTACCCGCACACTGGACCCTACGGCACATGCAGAAATTATGGCCATCCGCATGGCCTGCAAAAGATTGAATGATTTTCAGCTCCGCGGCTGCATTCTATACACCAGTTGCGAGCCTTGCCCCATGTGTCTGGGCGCCATTTACTGGGCCCGGATGGAAAGAGTCTATTTCGGCTGCACGCGCTATGAAGCCGCTGCCGCCAATTTTGACGACAGCTTCATTTATGATGAAATTGCCGTGCCGCCGTCCGAACGCAGCATCGCCATGCTGCATTTAAACTTGCCCAATGCCCGGCAACCGTTCGACATCTGGATGGAAAACAGCCTCAAGATGCCTTATTAAGCGCTCTCGAATGAAGCCTTGAAAAGAGCGGCCGACCGGCCGCCCTGTAATTTTACCTTAGCGCTATTTCTCAGCGACTTTTACCAGCCAGCCCATCTGATCGTCACAGCCCAATACCGCCTTGACGCTGGCATTTATTCTGACGAAGCTGCCATTGAACTCCGCAGGGAGCTTGGCCTTTATACGGTGAAAGCTGGAGGTGCTTTCCACGTTAAACGGCAGGTTCTGGTTCTTGGCGGTCAGCTTGAGCGTTTTGGGGTCCGACCACGGCGATATCATAAAAGTAAGTTCGGATTCAGGCGCAACTTCAGTCTTTTCAGGCATTTTGTAGACAGGTAGACTAAAGTTCATGAACTTGGGTTTTTTGCAGACTTCTTCGGTTTCGCCCTCGCTGCTGTAAGCGAACGCCGCACCATTAAACAGAACCGCGGCAATCAATAGCGCGGCTTTTAGTACTTTTATTGTCTTCATATATCTTCCTCAACAGGGATTTCTAATTTTAATTATCTAATTTATCCAGATTCACTTTAATTATTTTTTTATTGAAATTCAACCGAGCTAAATTTTTATTATAACGTTCCCGTAACAATTGATATTACAACTACTGGCGCCTGTATTATCGTCATTATGCGAATTTGATCCCGGTCAGCGATTCAAATAAAGCATTACACTGCCTTATATCCTTCGCACAAAACCGGCGATGTCTAGTACAATATTGGCCATCAATCATTACTTTGAAGAGAACATCACATTGAGCGAACAAAATCAAGACAGCTTGAATTACAAAAGTGCCGGCGTTGATATCGAGGCCGGTAATGCACTCGTTGAACGCATCAAGCCTATTGCAGCCAGAACACGCACTGCGGGCGTACTGGCAGGCCTGGGCGGTTTCGGCTCAATGTTCGAACTGCCGCTGGACCGCTATGAAAACCCGATCCTGGTCTCCGGCACCGATGGCGTCGGCACCAAGTTGAAACTGGCCATTGAGTCCGGCATGCATGACACGGTCGGCATCGACCTGGTTGCCATGTGCGTCAACGACATCATCGTCCAGGGCGCCGAACCCTTGTTCTTCCTCGATTATTTCGCGACCGGCAAGCTCGACGTGGACACCGCCGCCTCGGTCATCGCGGGCATCGGCAAAGGTTGCGAACTGGCCGGCGCGGCGCTGGTCGGCGGCGAGACGGCTGAAATGCCCGGCATGTATGCCGACGGCGAGTATGATCTGGCCGGCTTTTGCGTCGGCATCGTCGAGAAAAGCAAAGTGCTGGACGGCAGCAAGGTTAAAATCGGCGATAAACTGATCGGCATTGCCTCGTCCGGCCCGCATTCCAACGGTTATTCACTGATCCGCAAGATCATTGCCCGCAGCCAGGCGACGCTGAGCGATGATTTCCAGGGCATACCGCTAGGCACCGCCCTGCTGGAGCCAACCCGCATCTATGTCAAATCATTGCTGGCGCTGCTGGACAAAATTGATGTTCATGCGCTCGCGCACATTACCGGCGGCGGCCTGACCGAAAATCTGCCGCGCGTACTGCCAGAAGGCCTCGACGCGCGGATTGACCTGTCCAGCTGGCAGTTCCCGGCCATCTTCCAATGGCTGCAGCAACAGGGCAATGTCTCGCAGGCCGATATGCTGACAACCTTCAACTGCGGCATCGGCATGATCGTCTGCGTCGCCGCGGAGGATGAAGAAGCGACACTGGAAACTCTGGCCAGCCTGGGGGAAACCGTTTTCGCTATCGGCGAACTGGTGGCATCTGAAGGCAAAGCGGAAGTCGTCTACATCTAAAACGCGGGACGACCGTCTCTGCGAAAAAAATTCCAGCATTACGGTTCCTGTCGGGCCGGATTCATCCGGCCCGAAATACCGCCCAGTCAGCTGTAGACTCGCTTGATAACCAGTCCTTCATCGCTGGCATTGCCTACAGAACACAATGCGGGCAATAAAAAACCGGCGCGTTTAATGACTTTCATACGCTTACTGTTTGCTGTAAAAAACACTGTCTCTATAGATGTCATGCGCATGCCGCACCAGCACCATGATAACCGATGCCACCGGCAGGGCCAGCAGTATGCCCAAAAAGCCGAATAACTGCCCACCGGCCATGATCGCGAAGATAACGGCCACCGGATGCAGGCCGATTTTATCGCCGACCAGCAACGGCGTCAGCAACATGCCTTCCAGAGCCTGGCCGACCGCGAACACAATGGCGACCGGAATCAGATACACTGCATCCTGAAATTGCACCAGGGCAGCCACGCAGGCCGTGACAATGCCGACGATTCCCCCCAGATACGGCACAAAACTGACCAGTCCCGCCACCATGCCTATCAATAAGGCGAGATCCAGCCCTATTATCCACAGCCCGATGCTGTAGATTCCACCCAGAGCCAGCATGACATAAAACTGGCCGCGCACAAACGCGGCCAGCACCGAATTGACTTCGGTAGCCAACTTGGCCGCCGTCGGCGCGATGCGGCGCGGCAACAGATCATAGATATTGGCCACCAGCTTGTCCCAGTCACGTAACAGATAAAATGTCACAACCGGTATCAGCAGCAAATTCATGAGCCAGGCCGCGATAACCGCACCAGATTGAGACAGCGAACTCATGATAGTAGCAGCAATACCGCCGGCTTTCTGCCAGTGGCTTTTAAAGACATCGATCAGTTCATTGATCTCGATTGGCTTAATGTCCAGATCAAGCTGGCGCTGAGCCCAGGGAATGACGGTCTGATTCAGCCATGCCGCGTAAGCCGGCAGATTACTGATGAAGCGTGTAATCTGATATTCCAGTTGCGGAACCAATAGCAACAAAATCAAAATTAATATCAGCGTCATGACCGAAAATACGACAATGACTGAGTTGGTTCTCGACAGGTGGTAGATTTCGAGTTTATCGGCCAGTGGATCGCCAAGATAGGCCAGCATCGCGGCAAAGGCAAACGGCATCAACACCGGCGCCAGCAAATAGATCAGCCAGGCGCCAACCGCGATAAAAGCAAAAATCAGCCATTTTTGTGAATCAGTCATCGAGAACTCCATTTATGTATTCGCCGGCCTGTTCCGGTTAACGGTCCCCGGCTTTGCTTGATCATAATCTTTAATATTAAACATGAGTATGAGTAAAGACAGGATTATGCAGTAATAACATAATAGGAAACTGTCACGAATTAAGCTTGAGGTCGAAGGAGCGCAGAAGTTAAGCTGAAGAACGCATCTGGCCGACCAAAACGGTTATCCAAGGTCGGCCAATAATGTTATATAGTGAAATATCTATCAAAACTAGACTTTTTTCTTGATGATGACTTTATCGTCAATAATGAGTTCGGAGATGCCGCCCAAATTCAGACTCAAGGTGCAGGATGCCGTTTTAAATCCGCCCTTGTTTTCGCCGACCCACTTCAGCGTAATATAAGTATCTTTATCGCTCTTGGTTTCCGAAGGGAAAAATACCTGCTCGCCGGTATGCTGCTTGATCGCCAGCGGGCACTTGCTATTGGCCATCGTCTGCATGGCGGCATAGGTTCTGATCTGCGATGCGGCCTCCATTTGTTCCGGAGATTGGCTTTTATTGGAGCCGACCATGATGAAGCCTATGACAAAGAAGCCCACCACCGCTATTATCAATTTAGTTGTATCACTCATTTGCGTTCTCTTCCTGTTTTAATAATTACGCGCCGTGCTAAAGGCGCCATGGAGCATTACCTTACGGATTCTATGCGAATTGCCTGTCCTCGGCAATGAAAGAATAAACGCTAAAAATGGCTCCTTTTGCGTCCTAAAATTCAATCCCTTGCTCGGCTTTAATGCCTTGCTCGTAGGCGTGTTTGATTTTGGTCATTTCAGTCACCGTATCGGCGCAGGCAACGACTTCGGGCGCCGCATTGCGGCCGGTCAGGATCAAATGCATCCAGGACGGTTTTTCCTGACGGACGAAATCGGCGATCTCCTGGCCCGAAATCCAGCCATAGCCGCAGCAGTAATTGATCTCGTCGAGCAAGACCAGATCGAACTCGCCGGAAGCGATTTTCTGCTTGCTGAACTCCCATATCGTCCGGCTGGTTTTGATGTCCTGTTCCGGGTTCTTGGTATCCCAGGTAAAGCCGTCTCCCAGGGCATGCCATTCGATGTTCTCGAAGCGCTCGGCGGCCTTTTGCTCGCCCGTTTGCCATTGTCCCTTGATATATTGGATCACGCAGACTTTCATACCCCAGCCCGCGGCACGAAACACCATGCCCAGCGCGCTGGATGATTTGCCCTTGCCCTCTCCGGTATTGACCACTACCAGCCCGTGCCGTCTGTCTCTCGCTTTCATAAAAACCATTCCGTAATCTGATCACTACTTTGAAAATACCAGTGCACATACGAAGCGCGCACATTTTTATAACGCACGCCGCTGTCGCCCGATGCACAATCAAAACATTTCTGAAGCCCCTCATCCTGCTCGCGCCTGGAAAAATGAAACTCATGCCCTCGCGCCCCTGAGCCGTCTTCCCGGTACCCCAGCGCGGCCAGCCTCGGCTGCATGACCGAAGCATAAGGAAAAACGCCGGCCATGGGCCAGTGGTTGCCTGCCGCATCGACCAGTTCCCGACCCAGCAGCATGGCGCCGCCGCATTCGGCCAGCACGGGTTTTCCCGCTTCAATGAATGATCTTAACGATGCCCAGCTTGCGGACTCCGACAACGGCTGCGCATACAGTTCAGGATAACCGCCAGGCAGCCAGACCGCATCAGCCTGTTCAGGCACGCTGTCGCCGGCGATCGGCGAGAAAAACCGGATAGCCGCGCCCTGCGCCGCCAGCCAGTCCAGATTGGCCGGATAAATAAAGCAGCAAGCCTCATCACGGGCCACGGCCACGGTTTTGCCTTTTAGTCGCGGTTCGCTTTGAACCGGTATCGGTGCGGCCGCTGCCATTTCAGAAAAAGCCTGTTCGAACAGCGGCTCATCCGGATGAAAAAACGGCAGAAAATCGGGCACGAAGCCTTCCTCGGGGCGTTTCAGCCCCAGATGCCGCTCGCCCAATCTTTCCTGGCTGCGCGCCATCCAGGCAATCAATGGCGGCAAGTCATAGTCATTCAATGCGGTCTTTAATAGACCGGCATGACGCTCGCTGCCAACTCTGTTGGCGACAATGCCGGCAATACTGACGCCCCGCTGTTCGGCAAACTGGCAAAAACCGCTGACCAAGGGCGCAATGCTGCCGCTCATACCGCCCGCATCGACGACCAGTATGACCGGGCAGCCCAGTACGCGCGCCAGATCAACGCTGGAGCCTGCCTGTCCGACGCCGGAGGCACCGTCGAACATGCCCATGACGCCTTCAATCAGGGCAATATCGGCATCTTTCGCCTGCTGCAGCTGTAACTTGCAAGCCTCGGCACCCATCATGCGTGTATCCAGATTGTAAGAAGGTCTGCCGGTAATGGCCTGATGCCACAATGGGTCCAGAAAATCAGGACCGGCTTTGAAAGCGGCGACAGCCTGTTTTTTCTCGCGGAGGTATTGCAGCAGCGTCAACATGACCGTTGTTTTGCCGCAGCCGGAGTGCGTGCCGGCCAATACTGCTGTTTTCATGCATGTTCCCTGGTTAATAATTTGCTCATTGTACCGGGTTGGCATTGAAATTTGTAATTCAGCCTCGACGCGTCATTTTCCCCGGCATCTGCAATGATTGATCTTATGGATTCCGAGTGAACTTACCGACCATTCAGGGTATCGATACAAAATATTACGCGAAGTGCTCTGTTGAGGCGGCCTGACGGGCTATGCAAAGTTGATTAATTATCCTGATTCAATATGGAGAACACTGTGACTTGCCCCTATCCCTGCCGTCAATTAGCAGGCAGACGCCGGAGATCACTGAATGGATCTTGGCGATTTGTCTTCGATGAAGAACGCAAATTCCGTCAACCATCCGATATTTCCCAATGGCTTCCGGTTATTCTGGCGCCGTTCCCGCCGGACTTGAAAACTCACGGCATTGACGAGCATGGATTTAATCCCGCCTGCTTTTATGAGCGTGCTTTTCATCCCAAGGCCGAAAGCAGTCACATCCTGATGCCGGCCAGATTCGGCGGCGTTGCCTACGCCGAATATGTTCACGAAGTGAAACAGACGCGGGACCACTCGATCGCCCAGAACGGCGAGGAATTCATCCGCATCTATAAAGGGCTCATCGAAGTTTTTCCCCAAACGACGCTATTCCGCAGCTTCGGCCATACACAATTTACCGATACTTTTCAGAAAGCGAACGGTATGTTCATTATGGACATGCTGCCTGAGGATAAAGCGCTCGAACTTCAGAACATTGCAGTCGATATAGGGAGTCTGCAGCCATGAAAACATTCGCCGCCATCTTTGGCACACATCCTACGGCCAGCGCCGAAGCGCCGGGGCGCGTCGATCTGCTCGGCGAACATACCGGCTACAATGACGACGGTTATGTGTTGACAACGGCGATCCCGCAATCCACACACGTGCTGCTACGGCCTAACGAGGGTAACATTTTCAGGGTTTACGCCGCCAATCTGAAGCAGTTTATAGAATTCAATATGCTTGAGATGCCGGAGGAGCATTTCGGCCATTATATTTACGGCTGTCTGCGCCAGATAGAGGAACTCGGTATCGACTTACCGAAACTGGACATTTATATCGCATCCGATGTCCCCATCGGACTGGGTCTGTCCTCCAGCGCCGCGCTTGAGGTGGCGATGCTGAGGGCTTTACGCGTACTGCTTTCGCTCCCGTTGGACGATGTCCAGATTGCCCAGCTCGCGCAACGTGCCGAGATCGACTATGCGGGCGTTTATTGTAGCCTGATGGATCAGATGGCATCCAGTCAGGCTGACACGGGCCAGATGCTGTTCCTTGATACTCGCACGCTGGAACACCAAAAACTGCCGCTGCCGGCCGGAACGGAAATTCTGGTCATCGATTCAGGCGTTACACATACCCTGGCGAGCGATAAATTCAACGAACGCCGCACCGAATGCGAAGCAGCGGCAAGGTTGCTGGGCGTGGCCACATTACGTGATGTACCGGACCCTAGCCTGACTGAATCCTTGCCGGAGCCGTTATGCCGCCGCGCCCAGCATATCGTCAGCGAAAACAACCGTGTGCAGTGCGCACGCGAAAACATCAGTGCCGAGAAATTCGGGCAACTGATGAATAGTTCACACGACAGCTTGCGCAACAATTACGAAGTGTCTACACCCGAACTCGATGAGCTGGTGTCGATTTTGCGGCACCAAACCGGCGTGTATGGCGCGCGGCTCACCGGCACCGGTTTCGGCGGCACTTGTGTTGCGTTATGCGAGCAAGGCGCAGCGCTGCATATCGGTCAGGAAAGCGTAAAGCTTTACAATCAGCCCGGCCGCTCCGGCCGCCTGCTGGTCCCGAAACCACCGGAGTGAGCATATGTTGATTTGATGCCACGCTATGGCCTGCCGTATTAGCACAATGCTGTTATATCAACACGGTCGGTTCCGATGTTTAACTATGGATAAGTTCTAAAATCAAATCCGGCGCCAAGAGATCTTATTGGTGCAAAAACAGAGACATTGCGCCTTACTGATGCACCGAACCTGTTGCTGGTCGTTCGCCCGGCCGTCTTTTTTATAAGCTTTTGTACTTTCTTGAATGCTTGTCTGGCCTTATCCGACAAGCCTTTGGCTAATTTCTCATGACTGCGATCCAGTTTATGGCATGCCTATTGCAGTTATCTCAATGTCTAGAAAAAAATTCGGAACCCACTGTCATTAAAGGTTAATAAATTTTATTTAAGCTTCTGGCCGTAGGTTGTTATATCCCTTAAACCATAAGGAAAAATCGATGTCACACTTAACTGCATTTTTTGAATCCGTTATAACGTGGGCTGCGTTGACATCAGGAGAACTGGCCACGACAGCGCTGCTTGTGTTTTTCATCATACTATCAACACTTGAGGCACGCGCCCCTAAAATCCAAAATCCTCCATCAGGGAAACGTCGATCTATTCAGGCCAATATCAACTTGTTCGTTTTTAACAGCGCCGCGCTCTCGCTATTGCCGATTTCGTCTCTGCTGATACTGGCTGAACAATATTCAGGTAAAGGGCTACTGAGTTATATTGCCAATCCCGTGTGGAAAATCATCGTATCGTTTTTGTTGCTCGATCTGATGTTTTATCTCTGGCATAAAGCCAGTCATAGCTTTGATTGCCTATGGATTTTTCACAAAGTCCACCACAGCGACCCGCATTTAAATGTCTCGACAGCGTTTCGTGTGCACTTTGCGGAGTTGCTCGTTATTACGGCACTGAAAGCTGTTTACATTGTGCTGTTGGGTACGGATAAAACGATTGTGCTGATTAATGAGACTATCATGACTCTGTTCGTCATGTTCCATCACGCGAATATTTCATTCCGCAACGAAAAACTGCTAGGCAAGATCGTTATCGTGCCCTATCTGCACCGGGTCCATCATTCAACTGAACGCCACGAGCATGACCGCAACTACGGTTTGGTACTGTCAATCTGGGATCGCCTGTTCGGTACCTGCGCGGAGTTGGAGCCGGCTGAGATTGGCATCAAAAGCAGTGTGCCTCAGGACCTGCTGAGCCTTTTGAAACTGGGCTTCACCAACGCCACTGCCCCGGCAGCGCCTGTCCTTGTCCCCGAACATGTGAAACCAATGATCGCCGAGGCCGCCTACTTCAAAGCCAAAAGGCGCGGTTTTTCTCCCGGCTATGAGCTTGGCGACTGGCTGGAAGCCGAAAGAGACATCGTCAGACTGGTTTGTAAGGACCGCCTTCAGCGAAAACCGATGCCTAAGCAGAAACTGTTCAATCCCAGACTGATACGCTCCCGCTATGTTTGAGCATCAGAGTTGGCATGTCCTCATAGTGTATAGGCCGGGCCTACAAACCGGCCTATCTTTTACTGCCCATGATATGAGGCTGAGCGGAAGAACTGAAAGACTGCGCGCAGGCAAGTCCCATCAATAAGGCATAAACATAAGGAACAGCCGGAATTTGCATGCTGAAATCAACCAACGCATGAACTCCAATCAAGACCGTAGCGGCAACACCGATTGCCGGATAAATCATATCTCTCTTTCTAAGCAGAAAGCCTTTAAAGCAAAGCCACATGATTTTTAAAAAGCAATAAAACAACGCCAGGGCAGCCGGGAAACCGAGTTCAAAAATGGTTTCCAGATACGTGTTATGGGCATAGTCATGAATCAGCGGAACTGCTTCGATCCCGGCGATCTCCATAGTCTGATACAGATGAAAAGCCTCCTCATAACTGCCCAATCCGAAACCTGTCCAGGGATTACTGGCAATGGCGTTCCAGGTCAAGCCATAGACAGTCGTTCTGATTCTGCTTTCCTCATCCAGGCGTCCGAAACGATCAAGTAAGCCATCACTGCTGACGAAAAAAATAACCGCTCCCAACGCGGTCAGGGAACCCAGGATAACCAGCGTGTTTTTATTACGGGTACGGGGATTGACATAAAAAAGTATCAAAAAAACCAACAGGGCCAGACTGAAACTTAAAAAACCGCCGCGCGAATGCGACAGGATTAATGCCGAACTGATGGTGAAAAAAGCCAACAAAGGAAACCATGCACTCGTAATCAGATTCTCAATAAAACGTTGTCTGCCCAGATTGCCGGACAGATTATATTCCGCCAATATTTCCATGCGTTCACTCAGCAAAGCCAACGAGCACAGCAGCGTTAACCCCGCAAATGTCGCAAAATGATTTCTATTGATAAAAGTCGAAGATACGGAATCGGCATAGGGCCTTTCGTGCCACAAAACCACTTTGAAATCACCCAACTGAATGATCAGTCCATATACCGAGTAAATAAAGCCGGCCACCATTAATCCGTAAAAAGCGGATCTAGCTTTGTGCCTATCCTGGCCAAAACATAATGCCAACCAAAACACTAACGCGTAGCTTAACAAGCGCATGATTGAAGTCGTCGTATCGGCCGGATTCAAAGAAATAGCACCGGAAGAAAAGTCCAGCAGTTCATTTTGCGTTTGCCATAACGGGTGAAGCCACTCAGCAGCGGCTAGACCGGTTGTTTGTATCCAGGCCCAACACAGCACGACACAGAACAACACCGCCACATCGCCAATAGAACTCAAATGCTGAAAAAAAGGCGTTTGCCGTTTTCTGACAAAGAACTGTACAGCCCAAGCCATGCCTAACAGAGCCACCGACAGTGAACACAAACTCCATGACCAGGGACGATTGGCTCCGTATGGCAAAGGCGACAAAAATACAACAGCCAGCAAACTATAGAAGATCACTGTTCTTCGCCTAGTGAACGCCAACGGTATAAGCGCGCCATTCCATTAGTTTGATCTTATGCTGATCAGCAATCTGTTTTAGTTTGGATAAGTTATCGGTTGAAATGGAGGTCGTCAGTATGACTTCATCGATATTATGTTTCGAAACCAAATCATTGAAATCGTTTAACTCGCCCAATACAGCTTTCCCGTAAACATATTTCTCCTTCAATGAGCTATTGTCATCTATAAAACCGACCACATTCACAGAACCCAACTCGACACTATGATTTAAATGACGTTCACGCATGTATAAACCGCCATGCGTACCGGCGCCATAAACCAATACGTTGCGTTTATTATGATTATGGGCAGCGGCGCACCATTCCCTGACGACTTGATGAAGAGTCCGAATGCCGATTACGCCTATCAAGGAAAATAAACAAAACAACAACAACTGATTGAATGCCGAAATGTTCGCGTTGTTCGTCAGCAAACAAATCAATGCCCAGCTAATGCTGCAACCGACAACAACGGCCAGCATCAGGGACAGATAATCCCTGAAAAAACTGTTCCGCCAGATTTTAATATAAGCCTTGGATACAAACAGTGCTAAAAGGACGGGCATCACCCATATAGGCAAACGGAAAGCCCAGTCGCTCATGCCATGAAACGGCTGCTCGCCCGATAGAGCGATGACGCCTGCCAGCCAGGCGGAAAGCGACATCCACAGCAAATCGAACAGCGGGTAAAAAATCAGCTTGAAACGCGTGAGTTGAGGCCTGTCATTGGATCGGGCCAGTAGCCTGGTGGTCTCCCATAACTCGATCTGCAGCACATACTTAACAAGCAGATAAACAGCGGTGATAAATATAATCAAAAACAAACCGCTGGCAGCCTCCTGGGCGACAATGAAGAATAACCCCAAGCCGACGATCAACATATTAACCGCGTACAAAACCAGTGCCACATGGTGCTGTTTAAGGCCATAATCAAGCAGTCTGTGATGCAAATGCTCTTTATCAGGCTGCATGATCTTAACGCCCGGCTTGCCGTCTCGATCAGCCAGTACCTTACGGATTGAACGCCGCCAGATAGCCAGCAATGTATCGGTAATTGGAATGCCCGCAATAAAGAAGGGCACGGCCAGGATGACAAAGAAAGAGCCCTTGCCGCCCGCATGCAAACTGATACTGGCCAAAGCAAAGCCCAAAAACATGCTGCCGGTATCGCCCAGGAAAACTTTGGCCGGAAAAAAGTTATAGCGGAGAAATCCTACGCAGCCTCCGGCCAAAGCCAGGCAAATCATTGCGTCTCCGGGCACTCCCCGGAACAGAAAAACAGCCGCCAGGCCCACACTGGAAATCATCGCCAATCCCGAGCATAAGCCGTCCAAACCATCTATTAAATTAAATGCATTGACTATGCCCAGGGTCCAGATCAAAACAAAAATCAAACCGCCCCAAAACCCAAAATCAAAGCCCAACAAGTTAAATTGGTAGCCCGATAATAAATAGAGAGAAACAGTCGCCAGTCCCTGCCCTGCCAGCTTGCTTACAGGTGATATGCCCTGGTAATCATCGACTAAACCAACGATCAGTAAAATAGCCGACGAGATAAAAAAAGCATGCCACCAATTGACGCCCAGCCGGCCTGCAAAGTCCGGCCAGAGATAATGATAAAGCATGAAACAAGCGAAATTAAATCCAATAAATACGATGAATCCACCGCCTAATGGCGTGACTTTTTTATGAATACAACGCTCATTGGGAACATCCATTAAGCCGACATACGGAGCCAACTTTATAAACAGCGGAGTCAGCATGATAACAATCGCGGCAGATATACCAAATACTGCCCAATATTCGAACAAATAATCAGATAGCATTTATGTGTAATCCTTTAAGTTAAAAAGTATGATGGGTAAATGAACAATAATATCTACATGAAAAGCCAGCCGGCATACCGACTGGAAATGGTTCCGCTTTTTTCTTTAAGGCAAGCCCTCTTCTTTTCCATTGATTGAATTCAACTTAAATTTTTGAAAACTGAATTGCGCCAGTGCTTTTACCTGTCTATTACGATCCGTCTGTAATGATATGGACTCTGGCGACTTATCCATTTTTAGCAATCAGTTTCGATGTAGCGTGATGGGATCGGGCTTTCGCTGATTCCGCTTCGCTATTGCTTATCCCATTAACACCATGGCCGACAGCAAACGCCGTAATTTTGTCTACTGCGGATTCAACCGAAAATTGCTCATTCAGTAGCTTGTTCGCATTTTCTCCCATTTGAATCCTCGATTTCTCATCGTGTAGCAGCTTCAAGGCATTGTTTAACAGGCCTTCATCATCGCCATTGACAGTTATCAGCCCGGCGCCTGCATTTTCTATGACAGGCTTCAGATCATTGTCCGAATTGATGCTGCCCAATATGGGCATATGCTGAACCATATAGCCTAACAACTTGCCGGGAAAATTATGGGTCGTATGATCTCGATGAAGCGTAAAAAGCCCGATATCGAATTCGGCCAGCATCTGTTTGAATTCACCCTGCGAAACAGCCGGCATGAGCGAGATATTTATCAGCCCTTCGGTTTGAATGCTGTTACGGACAAGCCCAACCTCATCTCCTTCACCGACCAGAACAAAGTACGCCCTGGCTTCTGCCCGCATGTTCTTGGCCAGACGCACAATGTTCATCATATCCTGGGCATGGCCGATATTGCCGCCATAAAAATAAACGACCTTATCCTTGAGCCCCCAGGCTTCGCGATAATGGCTGCCAGATAAGGAAACGGGCTCGTTGGCCGCCCAGTTGTAAAGCACGTCTAAAGGCTTGCCGGTTTGTGCCGTTTTAGCAAACCATTCCCTATTTTTAGGAGATTGAATTGCTATCGTGTCTGCCGCCCGATAGCTGAGCCACTCGAAAAATCTGAAATATTTGGTGATGGGCGAGCGGGCGCTCAAAATGCCGTTGTCAATGACCCACTGCGGGAAGAAATCCCGCAAGATCAGATAGCTCGGCGCACCCCAAAGCTTCTTCAGCTTCATGACCAATCCGCCCCAGAAAATCGACGGCGAATAATAAATGATCAGATCATGCCTGTTGTTTTTAAAGTACTTTTTATAGGCCTGCCAGGCATTGTACGAAAGCAATGTCTCATTAATGGCTCTTTTGACTTTGGAAACGTTTTTGATTTCACCGGAACGAAAACGGCAGACCGTAACGCCATCCAAAGTTGTCATTTGAGGTCGATTGCTGACTCTGTGATCGGGTGTGATAACGGTGACCTGATCCCCGCGAGCTACAAACTCAACAGCCAGTTCATGCATCATCTTGGCCCCCACCTTGATGCTGCCGGGCAAATAATCGTCAATTATTAACAGGATTTTCATTTATTTCGGCCGGTAATGAGGGTAATAGTCAACATGCGTATACATCCACTCACGAGCTTCAACCAGCATGGCCTCATACTCCGGTTTTGGATAATTAAAGTCAGTTCTCGTGCACACTAAGCTTTTATCAACCGCATAACCTTCATAAGGCAATATGGAAATATCCCTATCCCATACCTTGGCAATAAGCTTCAGCAATTCGTATTTCGATATTTTTTCGCTGGGGCATAACTGGTAAAGCCCTGTAATGCCCCGCTTGATCATTTCATGGGTGACTTTTGCCAGTTCCAGTGTCGTGACGCCCGACCAGTAAGCTCTGGAATAACCCTTGATCTCGCCTTGCTGTTTAAAAAACCAATCCAGCAAGCCTGTGCCATTGTGTTTGAGTTCCGGGCCAATGATGGAGGTACGAATGGTCAGATCGTAATCATTAATGACTTCGCCCAGCGCTTTTGTTCTGGCATAGTTATCGTTGCCATCTCTGAACGAATCTTCACGATACTGGCCGTCCTTGCCCGAGAACACGCAATCCGTGCTGATATGGACCAGCTTGAAATCAAGCTGTTTACCCAGCCTGGCAAGAAAATGCGGCAGATAACTGTTGATTTGTATGGCGGTGCACATGTCGTCAGCAGATTTGCTGACCAGCACGCCAATGCAATTAATCACCAGGTCCGGATTGATTACGCTGAGATAAGCTTGCAGTCCGGAAAAATCAAGAACATCCAGCTTCTTATCGACATGCCGGCCGTCCTCGCGCGCCACGCCGAATACCTGATAATCACCGGTAGTCTGCAGGTATTCGGCCATAATATGGCCGGCCATGCCGGCACTGCCTAATACGATCACTTTTTTCATATCAGTAGTGCTTCCATACCGTTCTGTTAATGTAATCCATATAACTGACGATAATCCTGACGACCTTCTGGGAAACATTGTCTACGTCATAATCTTTCACCAGATGAATGCCATTCGGATTTTCGCGCCACTGATCGGTGACGATATCAATCGCATTGACGATGTCCTCGGCTTTAAGGCCCGACATGATCAATGTGCCTTCATCCATGCCTTCGGGTCGCTCATGGGCCTGACGGATGGTAATGGCTGGAAAGCCCAGTATGGACGCTTCCTCGGTAATGGTGCCGCTGTCGGAAATCGCGCAAAAAGCATGCTTTTGCAGACAGATATAATCAAAGAAACCGAGCGGCTTCATAAACTCGATCAGTGCGCTGAACTGCTTGCCGCTGAAAGATTCCAGTTTTTTCCGGGTGCGCGGATGAGTCGAGACAATGATCCTTTTGCCGTATTTCTCGGCGATACTATTTAACGAAGCCAGAAGATCATTAAAATTTTCCTCGGAATCGATATTCTCTTCCCTGTGCGCACTGACAATAAAAAAGTCCCGTGACGCCAATCCAAGCCGTTCCAGTACGTTCGATTTATCAATATCGGCCTGATAATGATTCAGCACCTCCAGCATTGACGAACCGGTTTTTATAACCGTTTCCGGATGAACACCTTCGGACACCAGATAGCGTCTGGCATGCTCGGTCAGCGTCATATTGATGTCACTGAGATGGTCGACTATTTTCCGGTTGATTTCTTCAGGCACGCGTTGATCGAAGCAGCGGTTGCCTGCCTCCATGTGAAAAACGGGTATCTTTCTGCGCTTGGCGGAAATCACGGACAGGCAGCTATTGGTGTCCCCGTATACCAGAAGGGCATCAGGACGCACCTCAGCTAAAAGCTGATCGGACTTTATAATGACATTGCCAATGGTTTCGGCGGCATTATTGCCGGCCGCGTTTAAAAAATAATCGGGCTTTCTGATGCCCAGTTCATTGAAGAACACTTCATTGAGCTCAAAATCGTAATTCTGGCCCGTATGCACCAAGACATGATCCGTGTATTTTTCAAGCTGGGCAATCACGCGGCTCAGTTTGATGATTTCCGGGCGCGTGCCCACGATGGTCATAATCTTTTTCATGGCTATCTTAAATCTGACTTGAGTTCGTCATTGATATAATCGAGCTTCATTAATAACTCGATCATACCTTCAACATCCAAACGTTCGGTGTTTTCGGAGGTATAGTCCTGTCCTTGAGATAAAACCTGCTCACCTTCTTCAAAATATTTGGCATAGTTCAGATCGCGGGTATCCGCAGGAATTCTGAAATACCCGCCCAAGTCTTCGGCTTTCAAATACTCTTCCCTGCACAGCAGCGCTTCATGCTTTTTCTCGCCGTGACGCGTACCCAAGATACGAATTTCATTCTTGGCATTAAAAATTTTCTTCAAGGCTTTAGCTAACGTTAAAACTGTTGCTGCCGGCGCCTTTTGAACAAATGTATCGCCTTGCACGCCATGCTTGAAGGCAAATAAAACCAGGTTAACCGCATCGGGTAACGACATCATGAAGCGCGTCATATCAGGATCAGTGATGGTCAACGGCATGCCCGATTTGATCTGTTCGATAAACAAAGGGATCACGGAACCGCGTGAT
This sequence comes from Methylobacter luteus IMV-B-3098, assembly GCF_000427625.1. Taxonomy (GTDB): domain Bacteria; phylum Pseudomonadota; class Gammaproteobacteria; order Methylococcales; family Methylomonadaceae; genus Methylobacter; species Methylobacter luteus. Next base: position 4,417,736 of record NZ_KE386569.1, on the reverse strand, counting down.
GCCATGACATTGCCATAACGGGTGTTGCATATGACCGGTCCTTTACCAGGCACGTTACGGGATGTTGCAACAGCTACCTTCTCCATCAAGGCTTTGCTCATCCCCATCGCGTTAATCGGGTAAACGGCTTTATCCGTACTCAACACGATGGCATTTTTCACCTGATTTTTAATGGCCGCTTTCAGTGTATTTTCCGTGCCCAAAATATTGGTTTTAACGGCCTCGATGGGATAGAACTCACAGGAAGGGACTTGTTTTAAAGCCGCCGCGCTAAAGACATAATCAACGCCGCACATCGCCGCATCAATACTATCGAAGGAACGCACATCACCAATGTAAAACTTTATCTTGTCATTGTTATACTGAAGCCGCATGTCGTGTTGCTTTTTTTCATCACGACTGAATATGCGAATTTCCTGAATGTCGGTATCAAGAAATCTATCCAGCACAGCGTTACCGAAAGAACCAGTGCCACCAGTAATCAATAGCGTTTTATTAGCAAACATTATTTATCCGATATAATTATCGTTAAGAAAAAAATCTACAGTTTTTAAGTGGTAATCTGGCACAGCCAGATTGTGATGCTCGTTTGCAAGCCATCAGCTGTTACTCATCAATCAGCCAGCAAAATCGGTGTGCATCCGGTAACAGTTGGCCGAACATTGTTAAAAAACAACTTTAACGACAAAAAGGAGTTGATTTTGGTCGTTGCTTCCTTTCCGCTTTTTGGTCATACGGAATGGTTGGGAGCTGTATGCAAAACCTGCCTCGTGGATATAGGCCAATTAAAATGCACTATTCAGTGCCCGCCTGACCCAGGCAACAATCTCTATTTTGGCCTGCATCATCGCGCTTTTTTAAACTGTACCGAGTTCGCTTCCAGACATAGCCTAGACGCTTCAGCTCTGTTCGCAAAGTGGTACTGCCTATCTGGACGCCGAATGTTTTTTCCAATCTGCTCAATAGCAGTCGAGCTGTTAACGGTTCAGCCTCAATCCAGTTTCTGAGCTGATCGCGATGTTCATCTCTCAGCTTATTCGGCGCACCGCTACGAGGCTTATCCGGCAAGCTTGCAAAGCCAGTTTTCAACCATTTCCTTCGCCGTTCGCGAATCGCTTCCCGAGTCAGCCCCTGTTTTTCGGCGGTTTCCTTGACTGAGCGCCCTTCCGCTAACATCAGGATTGTCTCCGCTCGCTCTCTCTCCCGCCAATCGGCGCCCTTTTTAATGAGTTGCTGAAGCAATTCTCGATCGGTTTCGAGTAATTCTATTGGTTTAACCCCCATTTTTTATTTGGTCCTTTATATGTGGAAAACGGGAACTTTAATGCATATTAATTTTTCAAAATTTTATATATTAAAATTAATTTTATAACATATTTATATTTAGAAAAATTATAATTTATAAAGTTTGTGACAATAATCACCTTTGTTATCACTATATAAATTATTAGTACTAGATAAACATTATCTTCTGAATTTTCATTCTTTTACATTAACTTATATGTAAAAAAGATTTTAAACACATGTCAACTTATTGATAGCAATTAACAAGGAGCTTACTTATAAAAATATAGTTTATTATATTTTTCTATTAAAAAGTTGATAACTTATAAAGTTTGTGATGAATATCACCTTTATTTTACAGCCTGGTTATACTGCTTGTTTGTTTTCAGTATTACCAGAATATGGACAGGTATTTCTAGACAGAACCAGTTTTTATATGCGCCGGTCAGATTGGAATATAGTTGATTTATGGTTAGCGTTTACTTATCTGAAGTAACGAGTACTTTTCCATATTTATAATCTTCCTATAAATCACTTGACTCAAAATAGCATATAACATGCAACTATATCCTATTGTTTGAACTCCCAAGCTAAAGTATAAAGCTGAGTACGTAGACTCGATGCAGGTTTGTAGAGCTTTGCATTTCATCATGCAGGAAACGCTTCGCGGAGGAAATGCCCAAATCTATCGCGTCTTTATACTACTCACTTCCTGTATTGCAGTGTTTACTAGGCGCTGCATGAAATTGATAGAGTTGTTAATGGCATTTTTAAGTGGTAATGAAAATTTTTTCTCAATAAAAACATGCACAGCATATGCTGCTCCGAGAGCAGCAGCTATAGTGCTCCAAAGAAGTAGATGAGGATTGATTGCCGGATAGGCAATGTTAAAAATCATAAATCCGATATTTTGGTGAAGAAGATAAAGCGGATAGGTGAGCGAACCAGCCAATAGCCAGTTATTGCGACTAAAAAAACCTGTGCGTTTTAGAGAAACCAGGAGCATCACAAAAAAGAAAACGGTAATAATTCCGGCAACTACGTCGCTACTCATAACCGTATTGTAGTGCTTCTCAAAAGTTGACAGGCGATTGACCGTCTGAAATACGGCGAGACCCCACGACAAAATAATCATCCCAACTCTTGTTAGAGAAACGCCTTGAGACCAGATCAAGAAATAGGTCGCACCAGCTATAAAATAAGCGGAGAATTCAACTATCAGAAGAGATCGCAGTGAGCTTATGGGCATGATCTCAAGAGCAATCGAGGCGATCAGCCATAAAATTAGAAATAACTGTGCCTGATGAATTCTGCCAATTGCCAAAATGACTGCAACCAAGGCGTAAAACTTCATCTCTACCAACAAAGTCCCGTAAACACCATCAATGGAAGGCACGCCGACAAAACCGTTCAGCATGGTCAAGTTAATTAGATACTGACTTATAGATGCCGAAAATCGTGAGCCCCCGATAGCAATGATTGCAGCGAATGTAATAGTGCAACACGCCCAAAAAGCAGGATAAAGCCGAACAACTCTTGAAACAAAAAAGCGTCTCAAACTTCCGCTTGCAGCGGTCATCAGAATGACAAATCCGCTGATGATGAAAAATAGCTCAACGCCAAGATAGCCATACTTGGAAAAAGGGGCCAATAATGGGTATGGCATGACTGACATCGCATCTGCGGCGTAGCCTCTAAACGAATAATGGAAAAATACAACCGATAATGCAGCAAAGAATCTCAGCAAATCGATTTCATTGACTCTGGTATTTGTCATATGTAATTACCGTCTGACTTATAGTTAGGCGCATCAAAAAGGCGCCGCACATTATCTATATGGAATTATTTGAAACATGTGGAATCACGTCTTTTAAACGGCAACGAGACACTTCAGATATAACCCAAACTATTGAAGCATCAATATCATCTCCGCCCATTCGCGCCAGCTGGCACCTAATTTTTAACAGAGTGCTAGAGCAATTCTATTTAGCCACATTTTCTAAATCTTTAATATAATAAAAATAGGAAATTTAATATTAAAAATATTTAAAACGAAATATTTCTATTACAGATAAATTTTTACACTATTACATTATAAATATAATAGCTTATAAAATTTGTGATGAAATTCACCTTTAATACTGCTTGTTTGTTTTTCAATATTAATAGGATATCGGTAAATAATTTTAGGCTGGACCTGCCTATCTGTATGGACTTGTTAGGTTGGAATATGCACTTATCTAAAATTAATAATTATTTATCTGATTTAATTATTTTTTATAAGAAAGTCTATTGTTTTTTGCGCAGTATTGCTCCAATCAAATTTTAACGCCTGTTTATACGCCCTATCAGCCATTTCATTCATCATTGAAGCATCTGTTTCCGTACTCATGATTTTTTCACACAAATCGGCTGGCTCGTAAGGATCAAAATAAACTACTGCATCCCCGCCAAACTCAGGCATCGGCTCTATATTTGAACAAAGTACCGGTTTCCCGGCCGCGAGTTTTTCAAGCAAGATATTTGGGCAGCATTCGCAGGATGAAGCAAACAGCAAGACCCTGGCAGACTTATAAAGACTGGGTAATTTTTCATAATCAACTTTTCCTAAGTAAATCACTTTATCCGCAAGCCCTAGCTGATCAATCAATGCCATGGTTTCTTCGCCATATTGATTATATTTCGGCCCAGCCAAAACCAGAGGATACGGAAAATTATTGTCCAGCAGTTTCCTCCAAGTTTTTACAATCTCTTTTTGCGCCTTATAGACATCCAATATTGAAACATACAGATAGAATTGGTTTGGCTTCAGAATATCCGGCAAATCATAAGAATCTTCAGCATTTAAAAACCGACTGTTAAGCCCATGTGGAACAACAACGCCTTTATTCTCTATATCCGGCATATATTGCTTAATAACCGACATTGAATACTCGGATATAAACACGACCCTATCTGACTTTTGATATGACTTCAAAAACACAAAGCGCAACAACCACAGTTTGAATCGAATAATTGAAATAAGCGGAAACCGCTTCCGCTCCCTGTCATCAAATGGCAGCATATTTCTTAAGGCAGTGGCGCTGAGACAGCCTTTTGGGGCGGTGGTAATCATGACACCACCGGGCGCATAATAGATCGTCGCTCGCCATTCTTTCAACTTGAAAGGCAGAGTAATCCGCTCCCACATAGTCCGGTGCAGAATGCTTTTTGACGCCCATACCGCTTCAAAGAGTTCTATACGATCTGAACTGTATTGTGAAAACAACTGTTTATTCTGACTATTTACCAAAAGCAAGACCTTAAAATCGCCTTCTGGTAAATAACTGAGCAAGTTAATCAGATAAGTCTGACCGCCGCCTCGAAGAGCACTTAGGGCGTTAATTACAATAATTTTCATTTTATTGTGCCCGTGCAGAATGTTAGATAGTCATCTGATATTTTTTCTACAGCAAAACCATTAACTATATTTGCCGCTTCTTTGGATAACTGCGTCCTAATTTCTGCGTTATTAATTAAGGTTTCTAATCGGTTAGCAAGAAGCTCAACATCCCGCACAGGCACCAGGTAGCCATTTTTGCCATCAATAATTATATCTCTTGGCCCGGCGTCACAATCAAAACTGACACAGGGAAGTCCAGCAGCCATTGCCTCTACAAGCGCATTAGGAAAACCTTCTGAGATGGATGGAAAAGCAAATACAGATGCCTTAGCTAGCCAGTTATCTATTTCATTAACTGCACCAGGCATTATTACTTGATCATTTAAACCTAACCTTTCAGCCTGTTTTTTTAACTGATCATATAACGGTCCATCACCTAATATAGCTATTTTCCATTCTGTATCTTTAATTTTTTTGAATGCCTCTAAAAGATACTTTTGACCCTTTTCATTAACTAAACGGCCGACATTTAATATAATTTTCTCTTTCTCAATATTTTCGTAAATAGAAATAGCTTTTAACGGATTTGGAATAACCATTACATTTCTATTACCTGTATTTTTTTCAAGAACTAATTTAGCCAGACTGGTTTGAGCGATAATTCCATCAGCAAATCTATAAGTAATTTTTCTTAGAAATGAGATAAGAAATGGCAACTTTTTTTTAGGATTACTTCGGTCTGAGACAAATACTTTCACATTCAGATAAGAAGCAGCAAGAATCGTCAATATATTGTACTTACTCATAAAGCTTAGTACAAAATCAGGCTTTTGTTCTTTTAGTATTTTTCTTAATTTAAAGAAAACTTTCAGTTCATTAAAAACCTTAATGAATAGCCCCGAATGACTAAACCCTAGATTATGAATAATTACATTATCGTTGATATAATAAAAGTTTTCAGATTTAGCTAATAATACAAGGTGTATTTCATGTTGTTGAGTGCTCCAGGCATTTGCCAGCTCTGACATAACTCGCTCAGCTCCACCTTGACGCATGGTGGGAATAACCAGAACTACCTTATACACTCTCTTTTCCTCCATCTAACAAAAAAATAAGATAATCCCAGGCCCCAAATAATCATTCTAAGAGGATCAAAAAAACTGCCCCGCCCCATATAAAATGCCATGCTAGCAAGCAAAGCGGCTGTTACCATCCAATAATAGTTTTGCTGTAGCTTAAGCTCGTTTTCTACTTTCTTAAAAAACATTCCTAAAAGAAATAAGCAAAACAATACGCCGATCAAACCGAAGTTTAGAAATATATCCGCTACCAGGGAAGTTCCTTCGCCCGAGGGTGGGTAAAGTCCAAATTTCAAATATGTAATATATGCCGACGAACCCATTTCATAGGTAACATCTTCTGAAAGCTGTAAATAAATATTCTGAGCAAAAGGGAAAATACTCAGTATTTTGTCAAGCCAAAGCTTGCCATAGAAATAATCATGATATTGCGGTACAGCTGATAATGTGCTGTATAGTGTTCTTGCACTATTCGCCAGTTCCAAAGTAATATCATAACCCGATGTCATTTCGAAGTTATCTAACCCTGATGATAATATATTATCGCCATCCTTAGCGCTTCTTCCTAACCCGATCAATGTTAACAATAGCGACCCGATAATAGTCATTATAATTAGTTCTATAAATTTTATAGGTCTAATTAAGCTTCCAAATAAAACAAGAAATGCAAAAATAACTTGTATCGATGCCCCTCTATCACCAATAGAAAAAAATAACAAAATATAGCAAATAGTCAGAAATAAATATTTTTTATCCAAGCTTAGCAGCCAGACCATACTATTAAATTTAAAATTATTCTTATAGTTTAATAAAATAGTAGCGGTTATAACTACTATTGAAAATGAAAGAAGTAACTGAAAATATGCTGCAATACCTTCACCCGCAGCTGAGCCTCCCGAGCCTTTATATACACCGCCTGATAAATAATCAGATCCTGCTGTAGATAGAAACAGCACATTTAATATTACAGTAAGCCATAACAATTTTTTATAACTAAAAGAATAATCGACATTAACAGGCACTGTTCTTATCGCCAGAAAAGAATGCCCTAAAAACCAGGATACAATACCTGCTGCCGCGAGCCATGTTCCATAATTGACATAAAAGGAACTCATTGTGACTTTTGCGAATTTATCCGGATAAACTTCACTAATAGAAAACATAATCGGCCATTGAAAATGAACTATTCCATAGCCTAAAAGGAACATAATGTCCAAACGAAACCAATTTTTATTATCTTTTTCACTTAATAAATGAATAAAAGTTGCAGCAAAAAAGACAATAATATAAATAAGTAAAATTTCGGGATCAGTTACACTTTCAAATTCAGGCTTTACAAAAAAAAGCACCAATAATAAGAGAATAAAAGCTAATCTAATGTATATTGCATTTATTTTTATCAAGCTATAGATTCCCAACAAAAGGCCCACAATGATTCTCATGCTACCAAGTCTTAATAATTTCGATGTTAATTCCTCAGTACTTGGATCACTATTAACAAATCATCTTTTCAACTCCGCCCCCACCTTAATTTAATTAAGACCTGATCTGTGCCAAAGTTTGTAAATTATCAAGTCCGGAAGCTGGCATATTGCAGATATCCAATACCATCTACTGTTTTTATTTTTTCGGTTAACGGATATTCAATTATTATGAAATTTGATATTCACGTCGCCAAAGTTCAAACAGCACTAAGCTAAACAACCGTTCGCTATTGTGTTTTCCGGAATCCTGCCCTTGAAGCAATTGACTTACAGCGTTTCGATCGAATAAACATTGCTTATCCAGCAAAACTTCATAAAACATTTCCCGCCACAAGCCAGCTTTCAACCAATTAGGCAACGGAATGGAAAAACCATGTTTGCGTTGCAGATCGAATTCTGGAGGCAAAACGCGAGCGGCAAGCCGCTTTAGTAGAATCTTGCGTTGATCTATTGTTGTTTTAAGAGACGACGGCACTCGACCAAAGGCAAATTCAATGATGCGGTAATCAAGCAGCGGTGCGCGGATTTCCAGTGAAGTTAACATGCTGGCTCGATCTACTTTGACTAAAATGTCTTCTGCCAGATAATTATTGAAATCCATACGAGTAACGCGTTGCAGAAGATCCGTTGTTTGAGGAACTCGCTTACTACGAATCTTTTCTGCTACTGGAGAGCAAGAATCAATGGAGCTTAACAATTGTCGGCGAGCTAAAGGATCAAAATAAGTAGCAACTGACGGCAGATCCCGGGAAAGATCAGTTCCGAGAGACTGTAACGTGTGCCGTCCTTTGAATCCTGTAGGCAGCAAACTACCGCCGATTGCAAGAGGTTTGCGCAGCGCCGTGGGAATCCATCCAAATTTTTGATGCGTCCATAAAAGCCGGTTGTAATAAGCATACCCGCCGAATAATTCATCACCCCCATCGCCACCTAACGCCACGGTGCAGTGCTGTCTTACCAACTGGCTAACCAAGTAAGTGGGAATCATGGAAGAGTCAACCATCGGCTCATCATATTGACGCGCTAAAATAGGCAATAAATCGGGACTGACATCGTCTGCTTGGAGTTCGATATGCTCAGTCCCAAAGTTCTGAGCTATTAGGCGCGCATGCGGGGCTTCATTGTATTTATCAAAACTTGGAAACCCCACGTTAAAGGTTTTAACTCGGCTAGATTCACGCACCGCCATTGCAGTTATTAAACTCGAATCAACGCCTCCACTTAACAGAACGCCGACAGGCACATCCGCGACTAATTGACGACGAACCGCATCCTGCAAGAGCACTTCCAACTCGTCCAGTAGTTCATCTTCATCGACTTGGAAGGAGGTGGGGAAAACATCCTGCTCTGGCAGACTCCAGTAGCGCCACACTTTGATTGTACCCATTGCACAATCAAACAGTATTGCATGTGCTGGCGGCAGTTTATTCACGCCCTGTATCGCGCAGTGATCGCCCGGGATATAGCCCATGGATAAATAACAATCCAGCGCTTCGTAATTAATAGCATGGTTGAATGCGGAATCAGCCAACAACCCTTTCAGTTCAGAGGCAAAACGTAATTCACCGCTAGCCTGCGCATAGAACAAAGGTTTTTCCCCGGCCCGATCACGAGCCAGAAAAATTTTTTTTACCCTGGCATCGTATAGGGCAAAAGCGAACATGCCGTTGAGCCGTGAAAGACATTCCGTTCCCCACTCAAGGTAGGCCGAGAGGATCACTTCAGTGTCACTGTGAGAATTGAAGACGTAGCCTTTTCCTTTAAGCTCTTGCTTCAAGTCGAGATAGTTGTAGATTTCACCATTGAATACGATAGTCAGATTCTTTGTCATATCGTGCATTGGCTGATGTCCAGCCGGAGAAAGATCCACAATAGAGAGTCGCCGATGAGCCAGGCCTACTCGTTTATCTGCAGACCACCATTCTCCTGCATCATCTGGCCCACGATGCGTCATGGCATCACGTCCTTTAAGCAGCCATGCTTGCTGCTCAACCGGCGAGCTAGAGGCAATACCCACAATACCGCACATTACACAGCACTCCTTATTAAAAACAATTACGTACCTTCGTGAATAGGTTTCAGTAATTGCTTCAATTGTTAATTTTTTATGTAAGCAGACACGTTAGCAGTTAGCTGGAGCGGCCAGAGTGTCTGAAGAGTTCAATTAATCACGCCTGATAGCGCACCAGCATTATCGAATGGCGCAAATAACGCGGAGGTTTCGTCTAAAATTTTTCTGTATCTGGTCTTTCACTAAAACTAAATGAACATCCGCTGTCGCTGTATCAAGAACAACGTTTTAAACTCCCTCATATCGGCTTGTGCAAACGAGCACCAACATTTTTAGCGAATATCACTAGAAGCTTATGAGCCGATTCCAGATAAAATCCTTCTTATAAATTAAACATCGTCCTTATAATTTTTTCTTTTTTAACTTGCTCTGTTGAAAGTGTATTTATGAAAAGATGACTATTTTTTTCTTTAAATTCATCAATTGAGCAAATATATTTAACTGGCACCCCGGCATAAACACTATTGGATTTTAATTCGCCTCTGACAAGACTACCGGCCCCGATAATAACATTATCTCCAACTTTAGTACCTGATAATATAGTTACATTAATACCAATATAAACATTATTTCCGATAATAATCTTTCTAAATAAATCAGCTTTTTCAAATTCCTTATGTAAATTCCTTAAAACATGCACAGCACCATCATGATTAAGAAAATATACATTTATAGAAGTTCGAATATTGTCACCGATTTCTATCAAGTAAGGCTCAGATCCAAAATACTTTGTATTAATAATAGGATTGGCTCCTAATTTAACACCTATAAATTTTGCGTACTTCACCGGACTAAGAAATTTATAAGCCAGATATTTTAATATTTTATTCATTTTAGTTTATCGAAATTATATTTGCTTCAGCATGCACTTAGTTCTTCTTTCTTTTTTAAAAACTGCTTATTTTTTATAAAATATAAAATTAGATTTGTAAATTGTGCAAATGAAAATAACAATAACATATCAACATAACTTAATGAGTAAATCTTAAAAGCCATATATGCTGAACAAATCAAAGCAAAAAACACAAAATTCACAAGCAGATTGTAATTAAATAATTTAAATATTGATATTGCTCTGGAATAGGGAATGTTTATTGCCCATACAAAGTAGAACACAGCCATATAACTAAAAATGCGTTGTATTTCTTTAATCTCTTCAAAAGAGAATTTACCTTTAAAAAACAGACCCAAAATATAAGGCAAAATGAAATATAATACCGTGAACCCTATCACAAGCAAGAGAACTGTTTGAACTAAGACATCCCTTCTCAATCCGTTAACTTCATTAAACTTTTTATGGGCAACAACTTCATTAAGCTTAGCTACGTATACGTTCACTATTGGTGCATTAGTTATCTGAAACAAAGCCACCGAGAACTTATTAGCATAATTGAATAACGAATAAACGCCGCTACCAAAGCTCGTAAAAACAGAGACTAAAATAATATCCTTGAATCCATATAGCAACAAACCAATATTCATTTTTATTGAGTTTCGGTAGATATTAGGCATATCTTTTTGATAAATGGATAACCGATATCTATAATTCAATCTGAAAAAGACCAGGTAGAGTTGCCATATAACGGCTAATATAGCGGCAACGATAGTAGAATATGCAATAATGAGTATATTGCCTTCTGAAAAAAATAATAAGACTATTAAATTAACACTTGTTATAAAAATATCAACCAGGTAAAAAACAGCAAAGTGCTTCTCAAGATTCAACAATGACTTATTAAATAAAATAATACTTTGAAGAACTAAATAATAAATAAATATATCTAGAAACTCTTTTTTACCCGGGGAAATTACACGAAAATTATCGGTGATTAAAAAATATAGCAGAATCTCTACAAAAGAGATCATAATTACATTATTGAGTAATACTGAATATAATTTTGATGCCAACTGTAAGTTTTCTACTTTTAGTTTTGCATAATAGGGACTCATAGCTCCCCATACACATTGAGCCAAAATACCCATATAACCCACTATTGCAATGGAAACAAAGTAAATATCGGTATTGGCGCCCGCACCAAATTTGCGACCCAAAAAAATAATAAACACAAATGAAATAGCTATATTTATAAGTGACAATAAATTATACTGTAAACTTTTGCTAAACATTATATTGCCAATTTTAAAATTAAAAGTTATATGTTTTTTTTGATATTTGGCTAAATTGTTTACGCTCGCTTATTGAGCATAAATCTAATCATAACGATTTATATTAAGACTTTAGTAGCTTGAGTAAGCCATTCATAATCATCAATTGTCCTGGATCATTATTTATTCAGACAAATATTTTTAAACTTCTCAGCGACAAAATAATAAGAAGAAGCCCTTCCCGGGCCATAGTTTCAATGTGACGGTTAATTGAAACTTATAAGGTTCTATAGCCTGATCCGACATCGACCACGAATCCCTTATCAACTTAGAACTTACGTCTTCGCGTCTGATTGACTTCTTTTTCAGGAGTATTTTTACGCCTTTTCTATTGAACAGGATTCGGGTGGCGCTGATATACATCAGCACATCTAACGCATCCACTAAGGATAATCACCCTCGCCCTTGATCTTTTTGTACCAAAATCACATTTCACGGAACAGGAGCTTTTTAGTACTTCGGCTATTATGTCGATAACCAATAATATTTAAGCACCCGCCTTTGCCTCGGCTTGCCGGCAAGAGTTTCCGGAAAAATGAAATTAATTGGTTGTTACGTTGTTGTACGCCAGATACCAATCAACAAATTTTCCAATGCCTTTTTCGATAGTCGTATCGGGTTTGTACCCTACATCCGTTACCAGCGCTTCCACATCGGCATAAGTATCCGGTACATCCCCGGGCTGTAATGGCAGCAGCTGTTTTTCTGCTGTTTTACCCAGGGCTTTTTCCAGGGTTTCTATATAAGTCAGCAATTCGACCGGGTTTTGGTTGCCGATATTGTAGACCCGCCATGGCGCCTTGCTGGTGCCCGGATCCGGCAGTTTGCCGGTCCATTCCGGGTTGGGCTTGGCGGGATTGTCCAGCGTTCTGATGATGCCTTCGACGATATCATCGATATAAGTAAAATCCCGGCGATGCTTGCCATAGTTAAATACCTGGATAGGCTCGCCCGCCAGTATGGCCTTGGTAAATAAAAACAGAGCCATATCCGGCCTTCCCCACGGACCGTAAACGGTAAAAAACCTTAGCCCGGTGGTCGGCAGTTGATATAAATTGCTGTAGGTATGCGCCATCAGTTCGTTGGCTTTCTTGGAGGCGGCATACAGGCTGAGCGGATGATCGACATTGTCATGCACGGAAAACGGCATGGTTTCATTGGCGCCATAAACCGAGCTGCTGGAGGCATAAACCAGATGCTCTACCTGATGATGCCGGCAGCCTTCCAGAATATTGATAAAGCCGACGATGTTACTGTCGATATAAGCATGAGGATTCTCTATGGAATATCGGACACCGGCTTGTGCGGCCAGGTTGACGACCCGTTGAGGCTGATGTTGTTTAAACAGCCGCTCCATCGTTTCCCGGTCGGCGATATCGGCGCGCACGTCGGTATAATTCTTATGATCCAGAATGCGAGCCAGGCGGGCCTTTTTCAGGTTGACATCGTAGTAATCATTAAGATTATCCACACCGATGACTTCATCGCCTCTTTCCAGTAATTTGATGGCCAGGTGATTGCCGATAAAGCCAGCGGTGCCGGTGACTAATACTTTCATGGGTTATAGCCTGTCATCAGTTTGGTTGGCGGGAAAAAGATATTTAAGGTCATAAATCACAGAATTCGGCTTGGCGTACCCTTTAATCTGTTCAATGGGCAGTTGCCTGAATTGCTCATGCGCAACAGCCAGGATGACGGCGTCATATTTTTTTGCTTCCGGTTTTTCAATTAAGGCGATGCCGTATTCATGCATGGCTTCTTCCGGACTGACCCAAGGATCATAGACATGGACATTAACTTCATAGTCCTGCAGTTCTTTGATGATATCGACCACCCGGGTATTGCGTAAATCGGGGCAGTTTTCCTTAAAGGTCAGCCCCATGATCAAGACATCGGCCTGCTGAATATGGATGCGCTTTTTCAATAGGTTTTTTATGAGCTGCGATACCACATATTCGCCCATGCGATCATTGATGCGTCGTCCTGACAGGATAACTTCAGGATTGTAGCCGACAGCCTGAGCTTTATGAGTGAGGTAGTAAGGATCCACGCCGATGCAATGTCCGCCTACCAATCCGGGCCTGAACGGCAGGAAATTCCATTTGGTTCCCGCAGCCAACAAGACTTCTTCAGTATCAATATCCAGACGGTTGAACAGGATGGCCAGCTCATTGATCAAGGCGATATTGACATCACGCTGGGTATTTTCAATGACCTTGGCCGCTTCGGCTACTTTGAGACTGCTGGCTTTATGTGTACCGGCGGTAATAATGCTTTTATAAAGGCTATCCACATAATCCGCAGTTTCTTCAGTAGAGCCTGAAGTCACTTTGAGAATGTTGGTGACGCGGTGCTCCTTATCGCCCGGATTGATACGCTCCGGACTATAGCCCGCATAAAATTGCTCGTTGAATTTGAGACCCGAGTGTTGTTCCAGTAAGGGCACGCACACTTCTTCGGTGGCGCCGGGATAGACGGTTGATTCATAAATAACCACGTCGTCGGGTTTCAGTATTGTTCCGATAGCTTCGCTGGCTTTTATCAGCGGCGTTAAATCCGGCTGTTTGTGTTCATTGATGGGTGTAGGTACGGTAACAATATAAACATTGCAGTTTTTAATATCTTTTAACGAGGCGGTATAGCTTAAAAGTGCTGCCTGACCAAGCTCTTCACTGCTGACTTCCAGCGTCAAATCCTGGCCTGACTGCAATTCCTGTACGCGTTTTTGATTGATATCAAAACCGATGGTTGGATATTTTTTGCCGAATTCTACAGCAAGGGGCAATCCTACATAACCTAATCCAACTATTGCTATTTTTGTTTGTTCCAGTGTTTTCAAAATATATCTCCTAAATATCATGAAGAGGCCAACCTTCAGGCGCAGTCAAACAATACCGAGCCGCTATCACAACCATCCGATCTTTCCATGGAAGGCTGATATTTTCTGTACCCGAAGGGCCATTATCGATTAAAAATATCTTTTTAAGTTTAAAGCCAACAGCTTTTTTAAACATAAACCAACCGTTTTTTCTGTCAGCTTTTCAATTTTAAACTGACTTACAACTGCGCACCCAATGAAAAATAAACATTGTTAATATCGTAGTCAGCATTGTTGAAGTTTGTTGATCTGGTTCTGAAGTTGTATCCACTTTTAAGAAAGAAATTGCGATTAAGCAGATATTTTGCTGATATACCTGCATAATAAATATCTTCTTGGCGGCCTGCCCCGCCTCGGTAATCATTGAAGATGTAGCCGGCACTGGCATTTAGCAATACGTTGCGCAGTAATTCATGATCGATAGTTACAGTTGATGCAGTACTGAAGTAGCCGGATGAAAAACCCTGAGTTGTCTCGTTAATGGCTCTGTCAACTCGGGCGGAAACTGTAGTCAGTCCCGTTGGCATCCATTTCAGGCCAAAACCGCCAGTTATATCACTGATAGTTTTTAACTGAGCATCATCATATTCTTGCCTTGCATACCCGATATAAGCATCACCCACTAATTTCCCGGTAAAATCTAAGGCAATACCGGTAACCACTTCATAACCATCCGACGAACGCTGGAGGCCAAAATCATCAAATTTTTGATCATATTCGATAAAGTTGTAACTGCCTCTGACAAATGCTTCATATCCCGGCATGATCTCGTAGCCAATACGTCCGGTCGACGTATTTTTCTGACGATCACGGTCATCATTATTAATAAAAGTGTTGCTACTGCTTATGCTGTTTTCATAGTCCAGATGTTGGGTATCATTTAGAACATTAAATCGAATGCGATTGATTTTATGCTCATAACCGATCAAACCGCCGGTTGTATCATACTGAACAGGTTTTGAGGCATTAAAAGGGGAATCAGGTGAGCCCCTGTCTTCGTATTGATGAGCATAATAAAATTTTGCTGTAGCGAAGTTTTCTCTCAATACATCCAGACGACCATTCAAATCGAAGGCATAATTTTCTTTATCTTCACTACTATGCGAGGAATAAAGCTGCATATCCGTGCTGACATTGGCTTCTAATGCGTGACGGTTCCAGTTGCTTCTTGCATTAACTCCTGGCTGCAAGTGAAAAATAAAGTCGTCTTGGGTGTTATTTTGCTGTGAATAAATGTTGTCCTTGTATTCATTCTGGTTTTCAAAAAAGGGATGAATCATGAAACTGCCGGCTCTGATACCTGCAGGACTATAATCCCTGATTGTCCGCTCATTGACGCCCACACCTCTTTCCACGTCCGCACCCCATACAGATGCCGAACAAACTGATGCCAACGGCAAAACAACATACTTAAAAATTCTGATTTTCTTTCTAGCCATGCAACATCTAACAATATTAAGGCGCTTACCCACCCATTGTAAAAAAGGCTTTAGTCACGGCAGCGCGACTAAAGCCCTTATCAAAAGATACTCATCACTTTCAAGCCGATTGGCTCTTATGATGTACCTATCTCTTTAATCACCCATTAAATTTCAACTGACAAATCAGCTAGGTGATACTGGGTTTCCACCACCGTTTTTAAGCGCGTTTTCAAGCCCGTTTAAAGCATTTGAACCTTCTAGCCGAGAAATAAGACCGTTTAGTACAGCATCCCGAACACTCAACTTTAATTCCTTAACAGCCTTTGCGGTCTCGTTCGCTGGAATTTTGCCATTGTTTTCCAGAATATCTTCAATAGCTTCATTCACATGCTCTTTCGCATCATTTTTTCCATTATTATCTGCATAACTTAAAGAGGAAAATGCGGCCAAGGCCAAAACTAATAAAATTTTTTTCATAATTAAATATACCTATATTCATTAAAATCGATAAACAGTATGGCCTAGATAACATAAAACGAAATAAAATCGTCAATAATATTTAATATAATTAAGAATATAAAATAATATTAATTTTATTACATAATTCAATATATCCAATACCAATTAAGTTAAAAATAGATTAACTTGTTTTCTGATGTAACCAGTCTCAATAAAATTAGACTTAATTTAAACCTAATTTAACTCAAGACTTAAAACCTGCAAGCAGTATAACTGATGCCATAAAAATAAAGGTGACTCTCATCACAAAGTTTATAAATTATGAGTTTAGATAACAGAAAATATAATAAACTTAATTATAGTTTCAACAATATGTTAAGTTCTTCACAAAAAATTGATATGCATTGCAGTTCCGTTTTTATAATATAAAGGGCAAATAAAAATGGGAATTAACCAATGAAATTGCTCGAAGCTGATCAAGAATGACTCCAGCGCCTCGTTAAAAACCATACGTTTCAAACAGGTCCACAGAGATTGCTGCATTGATCAAACCAGCGCAGATTGGTGGGATTGAGCAACCCATGTCGATAAAACGGGCTTGAGTCTAACCATCGAGTCGTCCCGCAAGAATAAAAACGGAGCAATAATTGAATATCATCGGCGCCAGATTGACGCTAGCTCCGCCATTTATGACAAAACGATGACAGGTCGTGATTTATCTGCGCTGCTTTGGATTTTAACGATAATGATTGAATGAAGTAAAAACACGAAATAGCTGTTTGAGTGATGCTCATTCAGATAACCCAGAAAGCTACAACATAATTGAAGCCATTGATGAAACTGGCGCTGTCTTTTTGAAAAAATACATGCTGACTTTTTACCATGAACTCATTATAGCCATTTATACATGACTGCGAGCCTATGGCTTTTGAGACATCAAACTCTTAATAGTAAATAATAGTTAAAATCTGATTTATCCGTATATACCATCATCTCCAGATATTACGAACTAAAGAATAGAATTAACTTAAATAAAAGGTATTTTAAGTGAAAAGAAATCTTATCTTCTTGCATTTTCCAAACATAATTTTCCTTGTTTTCTTTATTGTATTTAACACACATGCTGAAGATCAAAAAGATCAAAACTATCGTTTGGGCAGCGGCGACAAATTAAAAATCACCGTTTTCAATCATGAAGACTTAACCGGCGAATACACCGTTGATGGTGCCGGCAATGTTTCGGTACCACTCATAGGCACGATCACTGCCAAGAATCTTAGTCTCTCGGAATTTGAAGAGTTATTAAGATCCAAATTGAGTCCCGATTATATTCTGAATCCTAAATTCAGCATTCAGATGCTCAACTACAGGCCTTTTTATATTTTAGGTGAAGTGGAAAAGCCGGATTCCTACCCTTACGTAAGCGGCATGACTTACTTAACGGCTGTCGCTATTGCCGGCGGATTTACTTACCGTGCCAAACAGGGCCATGTTTTTGTGATTCATGCGAACGACTCAGCACAAAAAGAAGTACAAGCGAATATGGATATGCCGGTTATGCCAGGCGACATCATCAGAGTCGATGAACGGATGTTTTAATGTTCCGCGGAAAAGTGTTTTTGCTGCGATTTGGCGGCAAAGTCACTTTCTACAAAGCTATTACCTTTAATTTTATAAGCTCTCAAGGACTTCCCTCATGCAGCCAAGCAAACCCTCATTTGCGACAATGGACAATAATACTGCGTTTCAAGATGAAGAAACCCTATCAATAAGTCATATACTGCATGTGTTCTGGCTACGCCGCCAGATGTTCATTGCGGTTTTCGTGTCTGTTTTTATTGCCGGTGCCATTGTTTTGTTTCAATTAACACCGAAATATACGGCCGAAGCCAAGATTCTGGTGGGCGCGGCAAAAGCTCAAGTTGTTGATGTCAAAGCCGTGTTAAGCGGCGACATGAGCACTGACGATGCTGTAAAAAGTGAAGTGGAAATTTTAACCTCAAGAAGTCTGGCTAAGAAAGTTATCGCTAAACTCAACTTATTAGACCGTGCCGAGTTTAATCCAGCGCTTAAGGAAAAAAGCTTTCTTTCAAACCTGAATCCTGTCAACTGGATTCCTGATGAGTTTAAAGAAGCGCTAGGCACGCATTCCGAGCCATTAACCGAAGAAGAAGCCGAAGAACGACGTTTGGCAAAGGCGACGGATATTTATCTGGAGAAATTAACGGCGACACCGGTCAGGGGTTCTCAGGTTATCCTGATTACTTTTAAGTCTACCGATCCCAAACTGGCCGCAAAAATAGCCAATACCCATGCCGATATTTATATTGTCGATCAGCTTGAAGCCAAATTTGAAGCCACCGAGAAAGCCACTGCCTGGCTTAATGACCAACTGACCGAGTTACGCGTCAAAGTGGCCGACTCTGAAAAAGCGGTGGAAATCTATCGCAGTACCCATAATTTATCCAGAGGCGCCCAGGGTGAAGGACTGCTTCAGGGACAATTATCCGAGATTAACAGCCAATTGATTATTGCTAAGGCGGCGCGCGCCGAAGCCAGTGCCCGATTAAGCCAGGTAGAAAATTTATTGAGGAACGGCGGGGACATTGAAACGGCTCATGAAGTGTTATCCTCCAGTCTGATCCAAAGCTTGCGCCAACAGGAAGCCGAGCTTAAACGAAAAATATCCGAGATGGCCGTTGAATTTGGCCCCAAACACCCGAAAATGATTCGGATTCAGGCTGAAATCGCGGATCTGCAGGCCAACATCCAGTCTGAGATAAAAAAAATAGCCGCAGGCCTTAGGAATGAACTCAATATAGCCAGCAGCCGCGAACAAAGCCTGCAGGGCAGTTTGAACTCAATTGAATTCAAATCCGGCAGCAGCCAAAAGGATGAAGTCGCATTAAGAGCTTTGGAACGCGAAGCCAACGCCAATAAGATATTATTCGAAACCTTTTTAAACCGCTTTAAAGAAACATCCACTACACAAGGCATGGCCGAAGCCGATGCGCGGGTTATTTCGGCTGCCGAGATCCCGCAGCAGGCCTCTTCCCCAAAGAAAACCCTGATACTCATAGTCATCTTTACCATGGCGGGCGTTATCAGCTCAGCAGTCATTTTCATGCTTGAAATGCTTAATCCGGGACTAAGGTCCCCGGAAGAGGTCGAATCGCACTTAGGCATGCCCACCATCGGTTTGATCCCTATGATGAATGAACAGGATGCCATTGAGCATATTCTGACAAAGCCGCATTCAAGCCTTGCTGAAGCCATCAATTCCCTGCGGGTGTCCATCAAATTATCCTCTCCTGATAAAGAGGTTAAGTCGGTGATGATCACATCCTCTGTCCCCTCGGAAGGAAAAAGCACACTGGCCTTATGTCTTGCTCGAGGGGCAGTTCAATCAGGGCAGAGGGTCATCATTATCGATGCCGATTTGAGACGGCCGACAATCGAGCAAAAGCTCGGCTTGCTGACCAGATCCAAGGGACTGACCGATTTGCTTGTATCTGACGGGAAAAATATAGTTGATTTTATATTTAAAGACGAAAAATCGAATCTTTACGTAATGCCCAAAGGGCATGCCGACTATGTTAATTCGACCGAACTTTTCAATTCGAATCGAATGAAAAAATTCATCAGTATCATGAAGGAAAAATTTGACTTGGTTATTTTTGATATGCCTCCGGTTATGGCCGTTGCCGATGCGCGTATTCTGGCCTCGCTCATGGATAAAACCATCTATGTAGTCAATTGGGATAAAACGCCCCGCAAAGTCATTAAAGCCGGCTTGCAGCAAATGTTCAGCGCCAATGCCAATATTGCCGGCATTGCTTTGCAGCAGGTGAACTTAAAGCAATATGGTGGTTTTTCTTCCAGCAATTCCGGGCATTTTTATCATTACGGCAAGTATGGACAGTATTATTCTAATTGATGACCAATAACGGGTATTAAAGGGTCAACAATAAATTTGAGGTAGCTGAACCCGGCGCAGGATGACTTAATCGCGGTCATATAATACCTCCAACAAGTTCATTGATCATTTCCGGCTAATTTCCATGATAAGCTTCAAGCATTTTCTTTCGTTTTGCATTTTATGTCTTGGCCTGGCTTTATGTTTTATCGCATTGCCCAGGGTTAAAGCAGCGCTCAACCATATACCGGTTGAAACCGGGATTGAAAAGATTGCCCGGCATCGGCCAGTGGACGATACCGAAGCATCCCGCCTGATTAAAACCGCTCAGCAAAGTATTGCGCTGTCTGATCATCCTGACTATTGGCAGGATTTAAGCGAGCTTTTTTACTATCAGGCCCAAAAACAAAACTTCTACAGTGATGCCGGTCAGTCCTTATTGAAGCAATCAGCTGACAGCGCCCAACAATCTTTACACCGTTCTCCGGCCAATTCGCGGTTATGGTATAAATTGGCGACTATTGATGTTTTATTACACGAACAACCTGATAAAATTCAAAAGAAATTATTGATGTCCATTATGGCGGGCCCGCATGAAACGGCTGTTTTAATCCCGCGCCTCCGGCTTTGCTTATCGATGCTGCCTTCATTTACACAGCATGATAGGGATGTGTTAAGCGGCCAGGTCGTGGACGCCTGGAATCTATCTCATAAACGATTCATAAAAGCCTTTGACAGTACGCTATACATGGATACCATTAGCGCTTTGTTAACCAATAGTCATCCACTTATTCTTAAAGAGATGGTCGCAGAATTTGAAACAACTCATTAATCGATTCTTTAAAACAAAACCCTACCCGACACCTGCTTTACCCGACAACACTCGCGTTTATTGTATCGGCGACATTCATGGCCGCCATGACCTGCTGGTTAAACTGCTGAGCCAAATCAAACAGGATGCGGCCGGCTTTTCCGGCCGCGTGATCATGATATATCTGGGCGACTTTATCGATAGAGGCATGCAATCCCGGGAAGTCATCGAGGAACTGTTACAGAATGAACAGCCGGGTATCGGATACGTTTATTTGCGAGGCAATCACGAACAGACCATGCTCGATTTCCTGCGCGAAGAATCCGTTGGGCGCTCCTGGTTTACTTATGGCGGCCAGACGACTTTAGCCAGTTATAATGCCTGTGACGCCAAAATACCGTCCAAACGCGAAGACTTTATAACCATACAACAACGGTTGTTAAAAAACCTGCCGCGCGCGCATTTTCAGTTTCTGAACAATACTTTATTTTCCTATTCATTGGGCTCTTATTTCTTCGTTCATGCCGGCATCGACCCCGACCTTCCGCTATCCCGGCAAAGACCTGAGAACATGCTGTGGATACGCAATCAATTTATCAGTGTAAAGAAGTCCTATGAAAAAATTATCGTCCATGGCCATACCATAACTGATGAACCTGAACTGCTGCCTAATCGCATAGGCATCGACACCGGAGCTTATGCATCGGGCATCCTGACATGCCTGGTATTACAGGCAGACCAGCAAAGACTTATCCAGACTCGGCCTGTATAACAGTCAGATCATTCAATCGCCGTTAATCCCTAAATGCTTGCCAGCGCTACATGCTGCTACAATGCCTGTTTTTCAAACCGAACAAAACCCTAAAAAATGGACGTAATCCAACGTATAGCCGAAGAATTATCCGTCAACAGCCGACAAGTCAGCGCCGCCGTATCGTTACTGGATGAAGGCGCGACAGTACCGTTTATCGCCCGTTACCGCAAGGAAGTGACCGGCGGCCTCGATGATACCCAGCTAAGATTGCTGGAAGAGCGTTTGACTTATCTGCGCGAACTGAACGAGCGCCGCAAAAGCATACTGGACAGCATCAGTTCCCAGGGCAAGCTGACGCCGGAACTGGAAAAAGCCATCCACGAGGCCGATACCAAAACCCTGCTCGAAGACTTATACCTGCCCTACAAGCCCAAACGGCGCACGAAAGCGCAGATTGCGCGTGAAGCCGGGCTCGAACCTTTGGCCGACGCCTTGCTCGATGACCGCGGCCTGATTCCGGAACAGATCGCGGCCAGCTATATCGATGCCGACAAAGGCGTGCCGGACATCGCCGCCGCGCTCGAAGGCGCACGTCAGATCATCATGGAGCGCATTTCCGAAGATGCCGAGCTGCTGGCCGAACTGCGCGAGCGCATCTGGCAGAAAGGCATCCTGCATGCCACGGTCGTCAAGGACAAAGAACAGGGAGCAGCCAAATTCCAGGATTACTTCGATTACCAGGAAGCCATCAACAAGATCCCATCCCATCGCGCCTTGGCATTGTTCCGCGGCCGCAATGAAGACCTGCTGAACATTGCGCTCAAACCCGGCGCCGAAGAAAAAGAGGAACACGATCTTTGCGCGCAGCTGGTGGCGCGCCATCTCCGTATCACCGACGCGTCCAGACCGGCCGATGCCTGGCTGGCTGAAACGGCCCGTCTGGCCTGGAAAATCAAGCTGTTCACGCGCATCGACCTGGACTTGAAACTGCGGTTGCGCGAGGCGGCCGAGCTTGAGGCCATACGTGTCTTCGCGAGCAATTTAAGAGACCTGCTGCTGGCCGCGCCGGCCGGCCCCAAGGCCACGATGGGACTGGACCCGGGCATCCGCACCGGCGTCAAAGTCGCGATCGTCGATCCGACCGGCAAACTGCTGGCAACCGAGACGATTTACCCGCACGCGCCGCGCAATCAGTGGGACCAGTCGATAGACACGCTAGCCCGGCTGATCGCGCAGCACAAGGTGGACCTGGTCAGCATCGGCAACGGCACCGGCTCGCGCGAAACCGACCAGCTCGTCGCCGATGTGCTCAAACGGCACAGCGAGCTTAAATTCACCAAGCTGACCGTATCGGAAGCCGGCGCGTCGGTGTATTCGGCCTCGGAGCTGGCCGCCAAAGAATTCCCCGAACTCGACGTATCGTTACGCGGCGCCGTGTCGATCGCCCGGCGCCTGCAGGACCCGCTGGCCGAACTGGTCAAGATCGAGCCCAAATCGATCGGCGTCGGCCAATACCAGCATGACGTCAATCAGGTGCAATTGGCGCGCACCCTCGATGCCGTCGTCGAGGATTGCGTGAACGCGGTCGGCGTCGATGTCAACACCGCGTCGGTGGCCTTGCTGAAACAGGTCTCGGGGCTGTCGGCCAGCGTCAGCGAAAACATCGTCGCGTTCCGCAATGAGCACGGCCCGTTCCGGAACCGCGCGCAACTGAAAAAAGTGCCTCGGCTCGGCGACAAGGCTTATGAACAGGCCGCAGGCTTTCTGCGCGTCATGAACGGCGACAATCCGCTCGATGCCTCGGCGGTGCACCCTGAAGCCTATCCGGTCGTCGAAGCGATCATCGAGAGCACCGGCAAATCGATACGCGACCTGATCGGTCAGAGCCATTTCCTGCGCACGCTGAACCCGGCCAATTACACCGATGAACACTTCGGTCTGCCTACCGTGACCGATATCCTGCAGGAGCTCGAAAAACCGGGCCGCGACCCGCGCCCTGAGTTCAAAAGCGTGCAGTTCAAAGACGGCGTCGAGAAAATCACCGATATCAAACCGGGCATGACGCTGGACGGCGTGGTCACGAACGTCGCCAATTTCGGCGCGTTTGTCGACATCGGCGTGCATCAGGACGGCCTGGTGCATATCTCGCATTTATCGGATACCTTTGTCAAAGATCCGCGCGAGGTCGTGAAAACCGGCGATCTGGTCAAGGTCAAGGTTTTGGAAGTCGATGTCGAGCGCAAGCGGATCTCGCTGACCATGAAAAAAGAGCCGGCTGAAGCCGTCCCCAGGTCCGAACGTCCCCATGTAAAACCGGACAGGAAACCCAGACAGCAAAGCCCTGAGCCCCAAAAAACCAATGGTTCGATGGCTAACGCATTTGCGAAGGCGCTCAAAAAATAATTCGAAAAAGCTCTGCTATACTTGAGTGAACTATTAAACCAATGCGCAGGACTTAACATGACTAAACTTGACCGCTTTTTTGCACCGCTATTATTAACAGGTCTGCTGACGGCCTACACCCCCTTGACCCAGGCCGCCGACATGCAACAGGGTTATGGTGATACGTCTTATACAGCCGCGCCGCTGATTGACAAATCACATCAGCCGACAACTTATGGCGGCAAAGTCGGCAGAAAAGCGTCGTCCGCATTTGCGAACCTGACGACAAGTTGGCTGGAAATTCCCAAGAATATGATCAACACCACCAATCAGAGCAATGTCTTCTACGGCATAGTCGGCGGACTTTTCAAAGGCGTGGTGAATATGGCCGGTCGCCTGGGCGTCGGCGTTGCCGATCTGATCACGATTCCAATTCCTACCAAACCGGTCGCCTATCCGGTTTATATCTGGGAGGATTTTGATGTCGACACCACCTATGGCGAAGTGTTCCGTCTGGATACGACTGAAGCACCTCCTGCCAAGCCCGTAGCGGTTGCAGAGCCTGCGGCGCCAGTCGTGCAACAACCCAGCGCACCTGTAGTCGACCACTCTGATGAATACACCAGAGACACCAACAGAACGTTGGACAACTACTTCAAAAAAGAAATGATGAAGTAAACCCTATTTTCTTTTAACCCTATCAAACAAAAAAGCCCGACGGAACATCCCGCCGGGCTTTTTTGTTTGATGCGGATATACACCCCCTCAACGTTGAAAATCTGAAAATCGACACCACTATATATAGTTGGAAACTCGGGATGCTTAACCATGTCACAGAAACAGTCCGTACGTTGTTTTACAGATGTCATGACTGTAGTGGATAATGAAAATTAAATTAACGCTGATGGGAGTTGAGGTCGATGCCCGTTATATTACGCAGAGTGCTCGGTTTTATCATATTGGTTGCCACAATAGGTCTGGCGACCTGCCAATCGCTGGTGAAGGCCGAGCCATTAAATTCCAGCTATGCTGCTGAAGCCCTTCCAGCCAGCCAGCGGGCACAGTAATGAATCAATTAAGGAAACCCAAACGGTTTGTCGCCGATACCTTGCAACGCTATTCCCCACGCGGATTACTGCTTTATTTCCTGCCGTTGGCACTGATTCCGGCGACGTTTATCGCACTGGGAAAAGGCCATTTGTTGGGCGTTCTTGTCAACGCCATCGGTTTCGGGCTTTATATGCTGGCGGCCTGGTGCGTGCGCAAGGGGCTTCAGGCCGAGCATATTTATAATAAAAGCCGCATCGCCCGCCCGCCCCAGCCGCTGAAAATGACAGCGGCCATTATAGCAGCGTTGACTACCGGCATGGTTGCCTGGCTGGGTGCCGGACGCCCACTGCCGGTAGCGCTCCTGTTCGCGGTCGGCGCATTTCTGGGCATGTATTTGAGTTACGGCTTCGATCCACGCAAAGAGAAAAACATAGTCGCCGCGCATGGCTATTCCAGGGATGAAATCCTGCAGACTCTCGAGGATTCGTCGCGCATCATCCGCGGTATAGAACAGGCCAACGACCGGATTCGCAACGCCGAGTTAAACCAGCGCATCGAACGCATTTGCGAGATTGCCGACAGCATTCTGGCCGAAATCGAGGCCGACCCGCGCGATATCCGCCGCGCACGCAAATTCCTCAATGTCTATCTGGACGGCGCCAGACAGGTGACAGAAGGCTACGCCAAGACCCATCCGCAAACCCAATCCGGGGAGCTGGAACAAAATTTCCGCAATGTGCTGGAAACCATCGAATCGGTATTCCAGGAACAGCATCAAAAGTTATTGGAAGAGGATGTTTTTGATCTGGATGTGAAAATCGAGGTTTTAGCCACACAGCTCAAACGAGAAGGCATCCTTTGATGCCCTCACACCATAGAGGATTCAATCATGAGTGAACAACAGGCATCCACGACGACTCAAGCGGCAACCGACACGACCGATAGCTCCGCGTCAAGGGAGATTGTCCCCGGAGTCACAGCCGACATGGTCCCGATTGCCAAAGCGCCGGTGGAAAGGCAACAGCAGATTCAGAAATTACTGAGCGAGATCGATGTCAACAATACCCAATCGATCATTTTCTTCGGCAACAAGGCGCAGGAACAATTGACCACGATTTCCGACCGCATGCTGGACGGCGTCAAAAACAAGGAAATCGGACCGGCTGGCGATGATTTGAACGAAATGGTGGCGACGATACGCGGTTTCGAAGTCGATGATCTGGACCCGAACAAGAAACAGGGCTTTTTCGACCGCTTGCTGGGCAAGGCCAAGCCGGTCGTCAAATTCCTGCAGCAATACGAAGAAGTGCGCAAACAGATCGATACCATCACCGATAAGCTGGAGCGGCACAAAACCAATCTGCTGACCGACATCATCTCGCTGGACAAACTCTATCAGGCCAATCTCGACTATTTCCATACGCTCGAGGATTATATCGCCGCCGGCGAAGAGAAACTGCGCCAGCTGGATGAAGTCATTATTCCGGAACAGGCCAAAAAAGCCGAAACCAGCGCCGAAATCATTGACGCGCAAAACCTGCGCGACCTGCGCGCGGTCCGCGATGACCTAGAACGGCGCGTGCATGACCTGCGCCTGACCCGGCAGGTGTCGATGCAAAGCCTGCCCGGCATCCGCCTCGTGCAGGAAAACGATAAAGGACTGGTCAACAAGATCAATTCGACCATCGTCAACACGGTGCCGCTATGGCGTCAGCAACTGGCGACGGCCGTGACCATTTACCGCTCGTCGCAAGCAGCGGAAACGGTCAAAGCCGCGACCGATCTGACCAATGAGCTGCTGGCCGCGAACGCCGAAAATCTGAAACAGGCCAATGCCGAAACCCGCAAACAGCTGGAACGCGGCGTATTCGACATTGAAACGGTCAAAAAAGCCAATGAGACTTTGATCGCGACGATAGAGGAAAGCCTGCAGATCGCCGACCAGGGCAAGAAGATGCGCAGCGAAGCGGTCGCGCAACTGGAGCAATGCGAAACCGAACTGCGCAAAACGCTGGCCTCGGCGCATGCCAAGGCAGCCAGTTAAACCATTAATTATTTTTTACCATGAAGATCACGAAGATTTATGTTGTTTCCTGTAGGCTGGGTTGATAAACCCAGCATTTCGAAGCCGCCTATGCCGGGTTTATCAACCCAGCCTACATCTCTTTGTGATCTTCGTGGTTTTATATGAATTTGAGTAAAGTCAGTTTTTAACCACGTTAATCAAGAACAGGAGCAAAACAGTGGGCATTCTGGATAAGCTATTCGGCGAGTTTGTCGATGTCATCGAATGGACCGATGATTCCAGCGACACGATGGTCTACCGGTTCGAACGCTACGGCAATGAAATCAAGTACGGCGCCATGCTGACGGTGCGCGAATCGCAGACGGCGGTGCTGGTCAGCGAAGGCCGCGTAGCCGATTTTTACGAGCCGGGCCTCTATCAGCTCGAGACGCGCAACATGCCAATCCTGACCACGCTGGAAAGCTGGCCGCATGGTTTCTCCAGCCCATTCAAGGCGGAAGTGTATTTCTTCAATATGCGCCGCTTTACCGACCTGAAGTGGGGCACCAAGAATCCGGTCATGTTGCGCGACAAAGAATTCGGGCCGCTGCGGCTTCGGGCTTTTGGCACGTATTCTATCCGCATCAAGGAACCGCTCACGTTCATCAAGGAAATCGTCGGCACCGGCGGCCATTTCCAGACCGGCGACATCAGCGATCAATTGCGCAACCTGATCGTCTCGCGTTTTGCCAGCATTATCGGCGAATCAGGCATCCCGATTCTGGATCTGGCTGCCAATTATGACGAGCTGAGCAACTACATCACCCAAATGATCAGTCCGGAATTTGCCGCCTATGGACTGGATGTCCTGCAACTATTGGTCGAAAACATCTCGTTGCCGCCGGAAGTAGAAGCGGCCATGGACAAGCGCACCAGCATGGGCATTATCGGCGACCTGAGCCGTTACACGCATTACCAGGCCGCCGAAGCGATGGAAGCCGCCGCCAAAAACCCGTCCGGCGCAGCCAACGAAGGCATCGGCATGGGCATGGGGTTTGCTGTGGCCAGTCAAATGAACCGGGCCTTTTCGCAGCAGTCCCCAACCACACCGCCTCCCCTGCCGGGCTCGGTAGTTTATTACGCTGCCATAAACGGACACCAACAGGGACCTTTCGAGCGTCCCGTGCTTGAACAAAAAATCAACAGCGGCGAAATCAACCGTTCGACGCTGGTCTGGCATGCCGGCCTCGCAGAATGGACGCCGGCCGAACAGGTGCCCGAACTGGCCGGGGCCTTCGCACAGGTGCCGCCGCCGCTGCCCAACTCATAATCAGATTATCCGTGCTCAAGACCAAAACCTCATCCCGGCAAGCGCCGGGTCGCTTCCCATGCGCGCAATGCGGAGCCGTGCTCAAGTACGCGCCCGGCACGACACTTCTGGTCTGCGATTACTGCGGTTTTGAAAACCGCATCGAATACCACGCCGGCGTCATTGAGGAATACGACCTGCAAAAAGCTCTGCGGCAATTGTCGGAGCCTCGCACTGAAGCGCCCAAGGCACAGATTCATTGCAACGAATGCGGCGCCGGATTCCAGTTTGAAGCCAATATTCATGCCGGTGAATGCCCTTTTTGCGGCTCGCCGATTGTCACGACCACCACGCAAAGCAAGCCCATACAGCCGAAGTCGCTGCTGCCCTTCCGCATTAAAGAATCCGAAGCGCGACAGCGGTTCCAGCGCTGGATCGACGGTTTATGGTTCGCGCCCAATGCCGTCAAAAAATATGCGCGCAGCGAGTCAAAACTGACCGGCGTTTACCTGCCTTACTGGACATTTGACAGCGATACGGAGACGGACTATACCGGCGAACGCGGCGATATTTATTATGTCGATGAGCCCGTCCAGATCACGCGCAATAACCAGGTCGTCACGGAAATCAGGCGCGTGCCGAAAATTCACTGGACGCCGGTCAGCGGCCATGTGAGCCGTTTTTTCGACGACGTGCTGGTCGGGGCCAGCAATTCATTGCCGCGCAAAATTCTGGATGCCTTACAGCCCTGGGATATGGAGCAATTGATCCCCTACGATGAAAACTATCTGAGCGGTTTCCGCAGCGAATTTTATCAGGTCGATCTGGACGAAGGCTTTGACCACGCCAAACAGGTCATGGACAGCGTGATCTATCGCGACATCGCCTATGACATCGGCGGCGACCATCAACGGATTCATCAGATCAGGACGCGGCATAGTGCCACCACCTACAAGCACTGCCTGCTGCCGGTCTGGTCTGCTGCCTTCCGCTACCGGAACAAGTCCTATCGCTTCGTCATCAATGGCCGCACCGGTGAAGTCCAGGGCGAACGCCCCTACAGTTGGTGGAAGATCGGCTTTGCGGTACTGGCAGCACTATTGCTGGCGGCTGGAGCTTATTATTATCTGGAGAGCACGGGCGCTTTACAGCACAGGCAGAGCAGCACTTACAGTGTGCCTTATTACAACAGCGACCATTATTAAATACACGTGCAACTGCTTATATTTTTGGCGGTATAAGGTTATTAATCAATAAATTTGACCCAGTTTAAAAGCGACTATCCATCCATTTTTAAAACCAGACTATAGACCAGAAAACCCAACAAAAAAACAGGTGAAATGCCTTATTTCGGGTAAGGCATTTCACCTGTTTTTTTAATATTTTCCCGCATATTTCAATATTGCATTTGTTTTATATGGCTTTATTTATCATGGTATAAAGTTTGCTTAATCTAGTAATGCGAATTATGCATTACTAAACTAATTAAATTCATCAGTCTATTCGGTCATGTAATGTATCCCTCGCACATTCATGGCAGCTCCCTAATAACAATAACGGATAGATTACGATGATACATTTTGCTTTACCTTCCCGATTAAAACTGAAGACCATGGTTTCCGCCGTTTCGCTCGCGCTATCGGCCTTGACACCGTCTTTAACTTTTGCCGTCCCCGCCAATGATGCCGACTTTCCGGCCAGGAATACGGCCAAAGAGCAATTAGGCAAATTTCTGTTTTACGACAAGATTTTGTCAGGCAACAAAAATACCTCGTGCGCCACGTGCCATCATCCCCTGGCCGCTACCGGCGACGGCCTGTCGCTAGGGGTCGGCGAAGGCGGCAAAGGGCTGGGCGTCATGCGTGACACAGGCACCGGCAGCGATGCTATACACGAACGCGTGCCCCGCAACGCGCCCTTCGTGTTTAATCTGGGGGCGAGTGAATTTGTCCGCGTATTCCATGACGGGCGTATCGAAAAAGACAGCTCAGCTCCGAGCGGTTTCAGGACGCCGGCAGGTGATGCATTTTTGCTGGGCGTAGATAATGCGCTTGCAGCACAGGCCGCATTTCCTCCTACCTCCACTACGGAAATGGCCGGGCAAGCCGGTGAAAATGAAGTGGCAGATGCGGCCGCCGCCGGCAATTTGCCTCAAGTGTGGCATCTTTTGACTCAGCGGGTCATGGCCATTGAGGAGTATCGCACTCTTTTTGCCCAGGCTTATCCTGGCCTGAAAGGCCCTGAGCAGGTTACCTATTCTCATATTGCCAATGCCATCGGCGCTTTCGAAGCCTCCGCGTACAGAGCCGATAACAGCCCTTACGACTACTATATGATGGCGCAAACGACTGCAATGAGCAAAAACGCCGTGGAAGGCATGAAAATTTTTAATAAGGCGGGATGCGCCAGCTGTCATTCAGGAAAATTCCAAACGGATCATGCCTTTCATGCACTGGGCATGCCGCAAATTGGTCCCGGAAAAGGCGATGGCTTTGAAGGTCATGATGACTACGGTAGGGAACAGGTTACAGGCGATCCCAATGACCGGTATAAATTCAGAACGCCAAGTCTTCGCAACGTAGCGCTGACCGGCCCCTGGGGGCATGACGGGGCTTACAATACTCTGGAAGCCGTGGTCAGACACCATCTGGATCCGGAGCAAAGTCTTGAGACCTATGACGTCACCCAGGCCGTTCTGCCGTCCCGCGCGGATCTGGATGAACAGGACTTTATTGTCCATAACGACGCCACAAGCCGCTTCAATCTGGCGAACAGCATAGAAATCAATCCGGTTGCGCTTACAGATACACAAGTCAAGCTGTTGCTGGATTATTTACATGCCCTGACCGATCCAAACAGCCTGGACCTCAGGTCTACGGCACCTGCCAGAGTGCCTAGCGGTTTGCCACTGGCAGACTGAACGCTCCATTCAGTCAACATCGTCGCCCTTCAGGTTTAACGGTCAAGCAAAAAGCCGTAGATCGGGCTTTCGCCAGCCCGATCTACGGCTTTCAATTCATCACAGCCGAATCTCTACAGCCCGGAATCTATAATTTATAAGCAGAGGTATCGTTTTTTGGTCACTGGCAGACAATCAGAGCAATTCAGCGATACTGTTGGCGGCTCTTTTGACATCCAGGAAAATCAAACCCAGCTTGGCATTGGGCTTGGCCAGTACGGTCAATACCGCTTCCTTGCCGGCATAAGCCATCAGCACGTAACCGGAAGCGCCTTTAATCAGCACCTGCTCCAGTTCTCCGCGGACCAGTTCCTGCGCGGTACGATCACCCAGCGACAACATCGCGGCGCTCATGGCGCCAACCCGGTCTTCATCCATTGAAGCCGGCAGTACCGAGGCCATCATTAAACCATCGGTCGAAATAACGCCTGTCGCTTCAATATCCGCGGAAGCGCCATTCAATTCTGACAGCACCGAAACTAACATGTCTGAACGCATCGGAATCTCCTATTTGTCTTTGTAGGCCGTAGCCAGATTGGTAAATAATGCACGGCTCATGCCGGAAATCTTGAGAAATTTTTCCAGCTCCTCGGCCAGGCTGGCAGCTTGATAGGATTGCTGCATCACCAGGAGCGACATACCGGTTACGGCATTGATCGCAGCCAGTACTTGAGCGCAATATCCTTTATCATGACCATAGGTCTCAACAATCAGGCCGATCAGGCGATGATTGATCAAGGTCATCGCCCCCGCCATGAACTCAACCGGTAAATTGACTCTAACATGCACATCGCCCACTTTGTACATGTGTTCGGTATAGTTTGCATCGAAAGGTCCGCTAAATAATCCTTCCATCCAGCGGGTATGGGTTCTCTTCAATGTTTCAACCCGCCCTTCGAGAAAAGTGGATGCTTCCGGAATGGTAAGCAGATGTTGATAAAAATCTTCAGTGATTCCGGCCAGCTTGGGTTTAATCTGTCGGCCTACCTCGACTAACAAGTCTTCTCGCTCGGGCGTTAAATCGCTGAACGATTTGGCGTAGTGCGTTAATTTGCCAAAGTCATATGCCATATGGAGCTCCTAATATGTACTTATAATTATTATATTTTTTTAGCTATTCAACATGATGTCGAATAGCTATTGAATAAGGGTATTCGTTAACCCTTGTTGAAGTATATACCAAGTGTTTTAGTAGGAATTAACAGCGTTCTTTTATTTGTATTTTTTGTGAACCAGTTCACAAAAAATACAAATTTCCTTTTTGGGGATCAATTCGAGATTTGTTTAACAGTTGCTGTTAAATAATGCGGTTACCGTGTGATGTAAGAATTAAATAACACCGGATATCGAAGGAGCGCTGCTTGTCCGGCAACTGGAGGGTAGCGAGCGATCAGGTTTTATGTTTACAACAACACCGGTTCAGTTTTGAACGATGATATGACGCGTATTTTTGTAGAACAAACGTTCATCGGCAACACGCTGGGAAAGATTTGAACTGTGCTCTAAATCAAATGCGCTGCCGATACGAACAGGTCGGCAGACAGGCCGTCCTGATTGGTTTTAGGCGGCCTGAACCTGCCGCTTTCCCTAAAACCTGACTGCAGTAAATGAACCTTATTACCAGGGCTACCGTTTACAGAGTGCCATAGCCCGTTCTGTCCTGCTGAGCCAGAACGGGTAAAGATGGGGGATTAATAAAGCAATATAATTGAGCGAAAAAGCATGACCGAAATTCGCCAGCTAATTTCGCAACGGCGCCTTCGGCACCG
The DNA here is from genome assembly GCF_000427625.1 of Methylobacter luteus IMV-B-3098. Taxonomy (GTDB): domain Bacteria; phylum Pseudomonadota; class Gammaproteobacteria; order Methylococcales; family Methylomonadaceae; genus Methylobacter; species Methylobacter luteus. The sequence goes on along the minus strand of NZ_KE386569.1, from coordinate 4,384,557 downwards.
CCACCTCGTTTCGTCTTGTTATAAATTCGAGGAGCGGTTCTGGCGTTTTTGCAAAAAGTGCTGCTCCAGCTTGTGAAAATAAGTATAAATCGCGTAAAGGAAAACTCCCGCCACAGGCAGCGCAAAATACCAATGCTGTTTGGCTATAGCCAATATATTTAATATTTCCGCGCCAAAAAAATAGGCAGGGGTTATTGTAATTGCCGCCCATACCCACGCACTAATCAGATTGATCAATGCGAACTGTTTTGAGGAGTACTTCGTGATGCCGATCGACATGGGAATAACAGTACGCAACCCATACATATAGCGCTGCATGAAGATAATAGGCCAGCCGTATTTTTTCAGCAGCAAATGCGCAATCGCAAATTTACGGCGCTGACTATGCAATTTGCGCTGAATAAAGCCCTTATTAAAGCGGCCGATATAAAAATAAATTTGATCACCAGCGAAGCCGCCCAGGCCCGCCACAAAGACCGACATAAAATACTGCATATCGCCGGTATGAGACATGATCCCGGCCATGATCAGGCCGATTTCACCTTCTAATATGGACCACAAGAACAGGATAATGTAACCATATTCCTTAAGCCAACCGATAAATAACTCTTCCATCAAATCTTTAATTTCAGTGAGATACTACTCTAATTGCAACTACGATTATCCATTCATAGTCTGACTTGTTATGTAACCTTCCATATCGCTATAGGCCCGAATGGAGGGTAGCGGAAGACTATAGGGTAATAGAGCGTTCAAATCAACAAACTAAGCATAAACTTTGGCTGAATGGACGCAATTGTGACTCTGAGGTCAAGGTATTGAAATGCATCTTTCCGCCCCATGCAGAGACGACCTTAGTTGCTCATGGGCGAGAATTTGCCCCACAAACTATAAAAATCAGCGAAAAAACCGGGCTATTGGCCTTCTTTTAAAAAATTAAAAACCGGCCAGCCCTGTACGGTTTTTTCCAGTGCAATGATTTTATCTCGGGAAAGATTTTATGCCGGGATTGCCTGCCACGGCTTTGCGACGGGCAGCCCTTGCCAATCCATCTACAGCACCACATACATCCGCTGTAACTGGGTGTATCAGAGCGCAGAGCCTATGGACTCATCATTACGATGCCATTCTGCGCCGTTAGCCGTGCAGGTCATCACTTAAGCAAGCTGAAGCTTGGACCAACGTAAACAGCGCTTCCAACGTTATAACCTGAAAATAGGATCCAATCATCAGCCAGAAATAAGCATAATTCTAAAAACTTCAGTTAAGTAATCCAGGTCTTACGTTTCAAGAACGCAACTTTTTATTAATTCCGAGATAACTCAAATCAATAAGAGAAATACTATGCAAGATCTTTTCCATTTTGCTGATGAAATAGGCCCTGCAAAAATCATCCATATCTATGAACCTTCCGCCGGCCTAAAAGGAATATTAGTCGTGGATAACGTCGCTGTGGGCCCAGCCATTGGAGGGGTGCGCATAGCCAGGGATGTTAGCCTTGATGAGTGTTTTCGTCTTGCGCGGGCCATGACCTTTAAAAACGCCGCAGCCGGCTTGCCTCATGGCGGGGGCAAAATGGTTATTTACGGTGACCCCAAAATGCCCAAACACCAGAAACAGCAAATCATACGCGCAGCCGCTGCATTATTGCGTAATGAAGAATCCTATATTTTTGGACCGGATATGGGTACAAACGAAGAATGTATGGCTTGGGTCAGGGATGAAAACGGCCGATGTATTGGCTTGCCAAGCGAACTCGGCGGCATTCCTCTGGATGAAATCGGTGCGACAGGCTGGGGCATACGCCAAGCGACAGAAATTGCGTTGCATTATCAGCATTCAAATTTAAAAAATGCGACGGTCGTGATTCAGGGCTTTGGTTCCGTCGGCAAGCATGCCGCCCGGTTTTTATCCGAACAGGGTGCAAGATTAATTGCCGCCAATGACAGTCGCGGCACTATCTACAATCCGGAAGGCCTGGATATACCCACATTATTCGCGCTTAAAGAAGAAGGTAAAAGTGTTGCGGATTACCCTGACGGCAAGCGTCTGGATCAGGACAGGATTCTCGACATAGAATGCGACATCTGGATTCCTGCCGCCCGTCCCGACGTGATTCATGAAGACAATGCGCATCGGCTCAAAACCCGTTTGATTGTAGAAGGCGCCAATATTCCTGTAACCCATGGCGCTGAAAGGCAATTGTTTGAACGAGGCATTATCTGCATTCCTGACTTCATCGCCAATGCGGGCGGCGTCATCTGTGGAGCGATGGAATACCGCGGTGCGACTGTAACGGCCGCATTACAGACCATAGAGGAAAAAATCAGGCAAAATACCGAAAAAGTCCTGAGAATTTCACTGGCGCAAAATATTCTTCCCAGGGAAGCCGCGATGCAAATGGCAACCGAGCGTGTTAAAAAAGCGATGTCTTTAAGGCGCTGGTCGCTCTTTTCATCAGCATCGCATTTCTACTAGAGCTTGAACCGGCCAACCAAGGCATAAAACCGCCCATGCGTAACACCGGAAAATTTCAGCCTGCCGCCAAGGTTTTTTAAAAATTGGCAGGCATTGATGCAAGCGTTCTGCCGGATTATGAAGCCTTTGCCGATTCACTCCCATTATCAAGAAACTTCCGGTAATTGATTGAAACCTTAAGGCCCGCGAAGCGACCAGCCATTTTAACCAGCTCCTGCGTCGACTTGTCGAAAGTCAGTTTTACCTCGCTTAAGGCGCGGTCTTCATAGCCTTCTTCTATACCGTGGGTTTCCAGCAGAAAATGATAAATATACACTTCATTTTCTTTTTCTATCTGCACTTCCAGCGGCGCGCCCAGGTGCGCGATGACTGTCGGTTTTTTGGGCAGGTCGGCGGAAATTTTATCTATCAGATCGGTATTGGCCCGCAGCTGCTGTTTTTCCTTATCGATTTCAGCGCCGCCGATCGAACGCAACGACACCTCCAGAAACTTCGGCGGCGCGATTTGCAGGAACAATGGCGAGAAAGACCAGGAGGAGATGCGATCTTCTCTGTTAAAGGTCAATTCGGAATAAAACTTGACCTCAGGCTTGACCAGCCGATTATGGCCGTCGACCTTGCGAAACCAGTAACGGAAGCGCCGCCCCTCCGAGGTAGCATCATTTTCACTGGGATACAGCTTGGCCAATGAGACAAAATCCTGGCTGTACATGATCGGCTTTTTGAATTCCAGCGTGAAATCATCGGCCGCCACTACCGTAAAGTAGCGGTCGAATTCGCCCATTTGCAAATAGGTCTGATAGGCTCGCACCCAATAAATGCAGCCGGTCAGTGAAACGGCCAGCACCAGCAGGCCGATCATGCGAAGGCCGCGCTTGATAGTGCTGTCAATGCCGCGTTTCGGATTCATTCGTAACGATCTCACGGGACAGGATGCCTTCCACGTCAACCTTATCAAAATGATATTGCTCGCTGCAAAATTCGCAACCGACTTCGATGACATCCCGCTCTTTCAGAATGTTTTCCAGCTCCGCCCGTCCCAGCGCCAGCAAGGTTCGCTCCAGCCTTGCGCGGGAACAGGCGCATTTGAATTCGACCGGTTCGGGATCGAACATTCTGACTTTTTCCTCATGAAACAGGCGATGCAGCATCTGTTCGCAATCCAGCGTCATTAACTCCTGCTCAGTCACGGTGTTTGCCAGCATCTCGATGTGGTCCCAGTCGGCCCGATAATTTTGCTGCGCCGGCAATTCCTGCAACATTAAACCGACCGCCTGTGTGTCACTGGCAAACAGCCACAAGCGCGTACGCAGTTGCTCCGATTGCGTAAAATAGGTTTCCAGGGCATTTGCGAGCCCTGTGCCCTGCAATGGCACAATGCCTTGATAAGGATCGGAATTTTCAGGCTCTATGGTCAATACCAGACGCCCGTGTCCGAACATCTGCTCCAGCGAACCGCCCGTTACCATGTCGGCGCTTCTTGCCAGCCCCCTTATTTTGCGATCATGCGTGCACTGCGCAACCAGCGTTCTCAGATCGCCGTCGCCCTGTGCCTGCAATATCATCGAACCTTTGAATTTGATAGTCGCGGACAGCATCGTGACAGCGGCCAAGGCTTGCCCCAACTGTTGCATTACGTTAAAAGGGCCTCGCTGATGCTTCTTCGCCGCCTGCCAGCTGGCTCCCAGCTTGACCCATTCACCACGAACGCCCAGCTCTTCAAATAAAAAACGGCGTAAAACGTCTTGCTCTATCATGATTCTCCCATTAATTGTATGCGCTTTATTCTCATTTCAGATCAGAGTAACCTGTGTTCAAACAGTTCCTAATCCACCTACGAAGGGCTATAGCTATGATTATCTCATCAAAAAAGCTCGTACTGCCAGACCCGACGGACGCACTGCCCGGCCGCGATACGCCCATGCCCGTCACCAACCGGCATTTCATTACCGGCAATCCGATTTTGCCGCCATTCCCGCCTGGCATGGAACAGGCCTTGTTCGGCCTGGGCTGCTTTTGGGGCGCCGAACGAAAATTCTGGGAATATCCGCACATATACAGCACGGCCGTCGGCTACAGTGGCGGCTACACGCCCAACCCGACTTACGAGGAAGTCTGCTCGGGGCTGACCGGGCATGCCGAAGTGGTGAAAGTTATTTACGATCCGGCCTTGACGTCCTACGGCGAACTGCTGCGGCTGTTCTGGGAAGCCCACGATCCGACCCTGGGCATGCGGCAAGGCCCTGATGTCGGCACGCAATACCGCTCAGGCATTTACACCTATACGCAGGAGCAGTTCGAAGAAGCGCTCACATCGAGAGTCCATTATCAGCAGCGGCTCTCCGAGGCGGGGCTCAGGGAAATAACGACAGAGATCCTGCCGGCCGGCGAATTCTATTACGCCGAGGATTATCATCAGCAATACCTGGCCAAAAGGCCCATGGGTTATTCCTGCGTGATACCTATTGAACTCAGCGGTCGGCCAAAATATGGAGATTAAAATAACGCCTGATGTTCAATAAGAAAACAGACTCAAAATTGTCACGCTACTGATCGATAATGTCGGGCTTGAATGTACTGAATTATTGCCCAGCATCGGTTATTAATTTATGCCCCGCCGGTAGGCTCATTGTATAATTCGGCGCACTGTTTTTTATTTACATACAAAGCAAGGACTGATTGAACTTTATGACCCCTGAAAAGCGCCCTACTCGCCGCCGCCGTGGCATTTACCTGTTGCCTAATCTGTTCACCACGGGAGCCATGTTTGCCGGTTTCTATGCCATTACCTCGGCGATGGGCGGCCGGTACGAAACCGCAGCCGTGTCGATTTTTGTCGCGATGGTGCTGGACGGGCTCGACGGCCGCGTGGCGCGCCTGACCAATACGCAGAGCGAATTCGGCGTGCAGTACGACAGTCTGTCAGACATGGTTTCGTTCGGTGTGGCACCCGCCCTGGTCATGTATCTGTGGGCTTTTTCCAGCCTCGGCAAACTGGGCCTGTTCGCGGCCTTCGTCCATATGGCCGGCGGCGCTTTGAGGCTGGCGCGTTTCAACACCCAGGTCGAGTCTGCCGACAAACGCTATTTTCAAGGGTTGCCCAGCCCCGCCGCGGCCGCTATTCCGGCCGGCTTTATCTGGATTTGTCTGGAATATGGCTACGACGTTGAAGTACTTAAATATGTCGCGATTGTGTTGACGATCAGTACGGGGCTGCTGATGGTCAGCAACTTCCGCTATTCCAGTTTCAAGGAAATCGATTTGAAAGGCAAAGTGCCTTTTGTCATGGCTATTGCCGTCATGCTGGGCATTGCTTTCGTTATGGCACAGCCGCAAATTATGCTATTTGCCTTGTTTTTGGCGTATGCGATTTCAGGGCCGGTCATTACACTGGTCATGCGCAAACGCCGGTTACAGGGGCGCAAGCCTTGAAAAATCCGCTTGAGAGCCCACTGTCATTCGCGTATAGTCATTATCATGTCCATCCAGTCCGTTATGCCTTTTAAAAACGTTTTTACCAGCGCCCTGTCTGTCGGGTCAGGGCTGCGCGCATTGCCGTGTCTATCTTTAAGATTCCTGCCCTGACGGGCGCATTCTTCTCTCTTGCTTTATTTGAACCCCCTTTACTAATCGCTATCAACGGAAGCGTTGATAGTTCTCCATGCATGGAGCCCCTATGAAAGACAAGTTAATTATATTCGATACCACCTTGCGCGATGGCGAACAAAGCCCCGGCGCCTCGATGACGCGGGATGAGAAAGTCAGGATTGGCAAGGCGCTGGAGCGTTTGAGAGTAGACGTGATCGAGGCAGGATTCCCCATTGCCAGTATTGGCGACTTCGAAGCCGTCCAAGCTGTAGCCAAAGCCGTTAAAGATAGCATCGTGTGCGGCTTGGCCAGGGCGCTGGACAAGGATATCGATCGCGCCGGCGAGGCGCTTAAGGGCGCCAGCCGGTCACGTATCCATACTTTCATCGCCACCTCGCCGATCCACATGCAGATGAAACTGCAGATGCAGCCGGAGCAAGTGATCGAGTATGCCGTCAGAGCCGTAAAACGCGCTCGGCAGTATACCGATGATGTCGAATTTTCGGCCGAAGATGCCGGACGTTCGGAAGAGGACTTTCTGTGCCGTATTTTTGAGGCCGTCATCGATGCCGGCGCCACGACGCTGAATATCCCCGATACGGTCGGTTACAGCATTCCGCAACAGTTCGGCGAGACGATCTCTAATCTGATCCGGCGCATCCCGAATTCTGACAAGGCTGTTTTCTCGGTCCATTGCCATAACGACCTGGGACTGGCCGTCGCCAACTCCCTGTCTGCGGTCATGAACGGCGCGCGCCAGATTGAATGCACGATCAACGGCCTGGGCGAACGCGCCGGCAATGCTTCGCTGGAAGAAGTCGTCATGGCGGTCCGCACGCGTCAGGATGTGTTTGGGTGTCAGACAGGCATCGATACGCGCGAGATCGTCACCTGTTCAAAGCTGGTCTCGTCGATTACCGGCTTCCCCGTGCAGCCCAACAAGGCCATCGTGGGCGCCAATGCCTTTGCGCACGAATCCGGCATTCACCAGGACGGCGTGCTGAAAAGCCGCGAGACTTATGAAATCATGCGCGCCGAGGATGTCGGCTGGACAGCCAACCGCATGGTCATGGGCAAGCATTCCGGCCGCAATGCGTTCAAAAGCCGCATGACCGAACTGGGTTTTGAATTCGCTTCCGAAGAAGAGTTGAACGATGCCTTTTTCCGCTTCAAGCAACTGGCCGATAAAAAACACGACATTTTCGATGAAGACCTGCAGGCGTTGATATCGGAGGTCGGTTTCGAGTCTGAAGACGAACATGTCAAATTGATCGCGCTGAAGGTCTGTTCCGAAACCGGCGAAATCCCTAACGCCACGGTCACCTTGCGCATCGGCAGCCAGGAAGTCATGGGCAACGCCAATGGCGGCGGCGCTGTCGACGCCAGCCTTAAAGCCATCGAGAAGCTGGTGAAGTCCGACGCTTCGCTGGAGCTTTATTCGGTCAACAATATTACCAACGGCACCGATGCCCAGGGCGAAGTCACGGTACGCCTTGAAAAAGCAGGCCGCATCGTCAATGGCCTGGGCGCCGATACCGACATCGTCATTGCTTCGGCGAAAGCCTATGTCAACGCCATCAACAAGCTGCAGACGCCGGATCAACGCCGGCATCCGCAAAAAGGCGATGTTTAGCCTTTGCTGATAAGACATCATGGATAACGCGCTGCGTTTGCAATACCTGGAGGCGATGGGCATCGATGTATGGGTGCCCATCGCCGCGCCCGCGTCTGACCAGAGATTGCTGCCGCTTGCTGATAGCGTAGCGCCGGCTATTGCTGCATCGGCGCCGTCCGAATACGAGCCAACGCCAGCCGATCCGGATAATTGGGAATCGCTGCAAGCCGAAGTGGCGGTATGCCGAAAATGCGTTTTGTGCGAGACGCGCACGCAGACGGTTTTCGGCACCGGCAATAAACAGGCTGACTGGCTGGTGATCGGCGAAGCGCCGGGGCAAAGCGAGGACCTGCAAGGCCAGCCGTTTGTCGGCAAGGCCGGGCAACTGCTAACGGAAATGCTTCGAGCGTTGGGCCTGGCCCGGGAGGACGTCTTCATCGCCAATATTTTGAAATGCAGGCCGCCCGACAATCGCGACCCCAAAGCAGACGAAATTGAAGCCTGTCATGCGTATCTGCAACGGCAACTAGCGCTGGTTCAACCCAAGATCATCTTGGCTGTAGGGCGCATTGCCGCGCAGTCTCTGTTAAAGACTGAGGCCCCATTAGCCAAGCTCAGAAACAAAGTGCATACTTTAGATGAAACGCCGGTCGTTGTGGTTTATCATCCGGCCTATTTATTGCGTTCACTACAGGAAAAGCGCAAAGCCTGGATGGATTTACAGTTGGCGATGAAGACGTACACAGAAGGTTGATTATGCGGGTAATGTTAGAGAAGATAAAAAGTTGGTTGGTTTATGATGCGGATAGGGAATTCTATGCCAAGGTATTTCCTGATTCCATGAGTAGAAGGGATCTGATGCGGATTAGAAGAATGACGATGTCCGATCTGCCCAGCGTGGCGGCGATCGAAAAAAAAGGTTATCAATTCCCGTGGGGCGAAGACATTTTCAGGGATTGCCTGAAAGCGCGCTATGATTGTTGGGTCTGTGAAGAGCGGGATAAAGTGCTGGGTTATTGCATTGCTTCCATCGCCGTCGGCGAGGCGCATGTCTTAAATCTTTGCGTGGACCCTGCCGAGCAAGGCCAAGGCATCGGCCGGAAATTGCTGGAAAATCTGATTGAATCAGCAAGAGGTCGGGCCGAAACCGTTTTTCTGGAAGTCCGGCCTTCCAACACAGTCGCCATTGCCCTTTACGAAAACATTGGCTTCAACGAAATAGGCATCAGGAAAGGCTACTACCCGGCTGAAAATGGCCGCGAAGATGCGCTGATGCTGGCATTGGAGCTTTTTTAACAGGATTGTTCGCAGGGACGCTTTTATTATTCACCGGCTTCAAATAACGAGGCTGATCTTTTGATTAAACATACGGTGTAGTCCTACTTCTGGCCTTTTCCTCTCCCTGCCCTGCCAAAGCCATCAATCTGAATCGACACGATTGTTGTTGATATTTCCCGTCATAAAATCCTGCCCGCCGGCAGATCTTTAAAGCCTCTTCTTGAAGCAGATCAATATATATTTTTGTTAAAACATTACCCGGCATCTGCCTGGACTTTACTTGAAAATAATTAAACTATGTTATTTAACACACTAAAGTAGGTTATTTCCCACACTCTAGTAAGTCATTAATTACATTTTTAGCAACAATCCTCATTTTCTTTGGATGAGCAAGGCCTGGCGCCTTGTTAAGTATTAGGCATGAAAAATGCTTATTATTAGAAAGTTATTAACTAATAAATAAGTAAAATAATGAAGAAGTACTTACTCTTATTGGGAGCCAGTTATTTAGGAAGCGGGATTGCTGCCGAACCTGTAACCACAGATAGATCCGACATCAACGCCAGCCAGAAGGAAGACCATGCGCAAAGCGCCGACGATGCCACGATTCTGGACACGATGATCATCAAAGGCCAATCCTCCAATATCGATGTGCCATTCGGCTCTTATCTCGACCATTCCAGGATAGCGCTGTCCAGAACGGCTATCAGCGACACGGCCAAAATGTTCAGCGATGTGCCCGGCATGAGCCTTTCGGGCGGCGGCGGTATTTCCAGTCGCCCCATTCTGCATGGCATGGCCGATGACCGCCTGCGCGTACAGGTAGACGGCATGAATTTGATTTCGGCTTGCGCCAATCACATGAATCCGGCGCTGTCCTATGTCGCACCCTCCAGCGTTCTTAGCGCCCAGATACTGGCCGGCATTACGCCGGTGAGCCTGGGCGGCGACAGTATCGGCGGCACGATTCGCGTCAATTCGGCCGATCCCGAGTTTGCCGAGGACGGCGAGATGCCGTTAATCAGAGGCCAGCTTTCAGGCTTTTACCGCAGCAACGGCGACGCTTACGGCGGCAACATTTCCGCCTCGATAGCGAACGAGAACGCATCGCTGACTTACACGGGTTCTTCGGTACAGTCGCGTAACTACAAAGCCGGCGGCGATTTCACGACTGTCAACCGCATCAACGGCAAGGACGTCGTCGGATCATCAGCTTACCGGTCCGAAAACCAGTCGCTGTCATTGGCCTTGCGCAACGACAAGCACCTCGCCGTTATTAAGGTAGGTCAGCAAAATATCCCTTACCAGGGCTTCCCCAACGTGCGCATGGACATGACTGGCGATGACAGTTGGTTTGCCAACGTCTCCACCCAAAGCCAGTTCGACTGGGGCAACCTGGAAACACGCGCTTATCACGAGGACGCCCGGCACAAGATGAACTTCCTGAAGGACAAGGGCGGCGAAACGGGCCGGACCATGCCCATGGATACGCACGGCATCAATCAGGGCTTGATGGTCAAAGCCAACATCGATGTGACCGACAGGCATTTGCTGACCGTCGGCAGCGAATATCAGCGCTATCGATTGAATGACTGGTGGGACCCGATCGGCACCAATCCGATGAAAATGATGCAGGGGCCGGGACCGTTCTGGAACATCTTTGAAGGCAAGCGCGACAGGCTGGATGTGTTCACCGAATGGGAAGGCCGCTGGAACCAGCAATGGCTGACCCTGCTCGGCATCCGCGTGGGCGGCGTGGAAATGGATACCGGCGAGGTCGTGGACTATGGCAAGCTCACTCCGGACGCCATCGCCTTCAACAATACCAAGCACAAACGCACCGATGTCAATATCGACTGGACGGCCCTGGCGCGCTATACCTTCAATGACATGCAGACTTACGAACTGGGTGTCGCTAGAAAAACGCGCTCGCCAAGCCTGTACGAGCGCTACGCCTGGTCGCGCGGCACCCGAATGGGCATGATGGTCATGCCGATGAACATGTTCATGAACAATTGGGTCGGCGACGGTAACGGCTATGTGGGCAATATCAACCTGCAGCCCGAAGTCGCTCATACGATCAGCGCGACCGCCGACTGGCATGACGTGAATCAGGAAGACTGGCAAGTCAAGGTCACGCCTTTTTACACCAATGTCGACAATTATATCGATGCCGAACTGTGTCAGCCGGCCAACGGCCTGACCTGCGCCAGCCCGTCGCACGGGGGCTTTAATCTGCTGCAACTGAACAACTTTGAAGCGCATCTGTTCGGCGTCGATGTGTCCGGCAAGAAATTGTTGCTGGAAACCAGCCGATACGGCAGGCTGACCGGCAGAACGGTCATGAGTTATGTCCGGGGACAAAACAACGATACGGGCGGCAATCTGTATCAGCAGATGCCGTTCAATGCGCTGATCGCTCTGGAGCACCAGCTGGGTGGCTGGTCCAACACGATCGAAACCCAGATCGTCGATGCCAAAGACGACGTGCAGGACGTGCGTCTGGAACCTAAAACCGCAGGTTTTGCGTTGCTGAATCTGCGCAGCAGCTACAGCTGGAAGCATATGCGCGTCGATGCCGGCATAGACAATGTGCTGGATAAGAACTACGCCCTGCCGTTAGGCGGTACTTACATAGGCGAAAGACACCCTGTCTCAGGGCAGTATATAGCCGGAACCGCCGTGCCCGGCATGGGGCGGTCGTTCAACGTCGGGCTGACGTTGACCTACTAGCCCTTCTCCGGTTGGCGTATGACAACCGGACTCTCTATGACGCAACCGCGAAGGACACGAAGTTTTATTTTGATTTTCTTTGTGTCCTTCGTGGTTTATCAATTTAATTGACTGTCGCTTATTTCAAAGCCGGCGTCACATGCGACTCGATCGCCTGATACATGGTTTGGTGCATTCTGGGATTGGCCGCAATCACATTGCCCGATTCCATGAATTTGTCATTAAAGGAAAAATCGGTGACGACGCCGCCGGCTTCTTTGATCAGCAGGATGCCCGCCGCCATGTCCCACTCGTGCAGGCCAATTTCCCAAAAACCATCCAGCCGTCCGGCGGCCACATAAGCCAGATCCAGCGCCGCGGCACCGGCTCGGCGAATACCGGCCGAATCCGACATGGCGCGGAACATGCCCAGATAAGCATCAAGATGCTGCAGATTTTTAAAAGGAAAGCCTGTACCGATCAGCGCACCCACCAAGCCGGTCTGCGTTGTGACCCTGATGCGGCGGTTATTCAGCATCGCGCCGCCGCCGCGCTTGGCGGTAAACAGCTCATCGCGCAACGGATCATAAACCACGCCGACTTCGATTTTGTTTTTATGCATCAAGGCAATGGAAACGGCATATTGAGGGAAGCCGTGCAGAAAATTAGTCGTGCCGTCCAGCGGATCGATCACCCAGACATAATCATTGCCTTTGTGCGCGCCGCTTTCTTCAGCCAGGATAGCATGCTCGGGATAAGCGGTTTTGATGATATTGATGATTTCCCGTTCGGCCATCTGATCGACTTCGCTGGCAAAATCATTTCTGCTTTTTTGATTGATGCGCAAACGGCCGACATTGTCGGATGAACGTATGATAAGGTCGCCGGCGCTTCTTGCAGCGCGGACGGCAATATTAAGCATTGGTTGCATAGGCTGAATTTATAATGAGCAAGTAGAAAACCTCCATAGCATACCAAATCTTTTGGTAAACTTGGCTCTTTTTTCCACGAAGAGACAATCATTGCTGTCTAATATCAAAATCGTTCTGGTCGAAACTTCGCACCCGGGCAATATTGGCGCCGTTGCCCGTGCCATGAAGAATATGAAAATGAATAATCTGTGGCTGGTTGCGCCTAAAATTTTTCCGAGCGCCGACGCAACCTCGCGGGCATCCGGCGCCGATGACGTGCTCGCGCGCGCAACCGTCTGCCAGACCTTGGAGGAAGCCATTGCCGATTGCCAGCTGGTCATCGGCGCCAGCGCCCGTTGCCGGACGATCAGCTGGCCGGAAATGACGCCTCGGGAATGCGCCGAGAAACTCGCCGTCGACGCGCAAACGGCTAAAGCCGCCATTATTTTTGGCCGCGAAAATTCCGGGCTGAAAAACCATGAACTGGACCTGTGCCGCTATCTGCTCCGTATTCCCTGCAATAGCGAATACAGCTCGCTGAACCTTGCCGCGGCCGTGCAAGTGATCTGCTATGAATTATTCGTCGCCTCCGGCCAGCCGCACGAACTAATGATCGGCGACAAGGGCGAAGACCCTTCAGCCACGACGGCGCAGATGGAGATGTTCTATGACCATCTATACGAGGCCTTGACCGATATCGGTTTCATGCATCCTGACAAGTCAAAGTCGATTATGCGGCGTCTGCGCAGACTTTTTAATCGCGCGCAACTCGATACAAAAGAAGTGGACATCCTCAGAGGCATCTTGAGAATGTCCCAGGGCCATAAAAGGAATCAGTGATATGCTTAACAGATTGAGAGAAGACATTCTGTGCGTTTTCGAGCGTGATCCGGCGGCACAATCCGTTTTCGAGATCATTACCGCCTATCCCGGCATTCACGCCATCTTGATTCACCGCATCAGTCATTATTGCTGGAACGCCGGCCTCAAATGGCTGGCGCGCTTTATCGCCCACATCGGCCGCTGGCTGACAGGCATCGAAATTCATCCCGGCGCCCAGATAGGCCGCCGCTTCTTTATCGATCACGGCATGGGCGTCGTGATCGGCGAGACCGCCGTGATCGGCGATGACTGCACGCTGTATCACGGCGTAACACTGGGCGGCACGACCTGGCAGAAAGGCAAGCGCCATCCGACGCTGCACAATGGTGTGGTCATAGGCGCCGGTGCGAAGGTTTTAGGACCTATCGAGATAGGGCAAGGCGCTCGCGTCGGCTCGAATTCAGTCGTACTGAAATCCGTACCGGCCGGCGCAACGGTAGTCGGCATTCCGGGCCATATTGTCGATTCCAAAACCAGAAAATCAACGCTGGGGCGCGATGCAATCGCCACCAAGATGGGGTTTGATGCCTATGGCGCGACGGCCGATATGCCGGACCCTATCGCTAACGCGATTAACCGCATGCTTGATCATATCCATGTGCTGGACGAGCAGATAGAAGGCATGAAAAAAGCGCTGAATGATGCCGGCATCGCCTACTCGCAGCCCCCGGTGCCCGATCTGGAGGGCTGTGAAATCGAGGACAGCTACGTGAAAGACAGGAAAGAAGAAATTTAATCAGTTATTTGTGTCCCTGGACATGTCATCAATCCAGGGACACAAGCGCATTCCCTTCCCCTGCCTGTTCAATTCAAACAAACTGCCGGGCTTTACCATCAAGCCGGCAACTCCTGCTTAATTAATCCTTAACTATCTGATTACAATAGTTTAATACTTCAATAATAGTCATGATTTATCTGTAAAAAAACAACCTTTTAAAAGTTGACTATTTTGCTAGGTTAAGTATAGTAATGAGAACCTATTGTATTTTTGAAGGATAGTTTTATGCGCTTAACCACTAAGGGTCGCTACGCCGTGACTGCTATGCTGGACTTGGCTTTTCACAGTCAAAAAAAGCCGGTCACCTTAACCGAAATAGCAACTCGTCAAACTATTTCCCTGTCTTATCTGGAACAGTTATTCGCGCGTTTACGCCGTGCCGGCATGGTAAAAGGCGTACGCGGACCGGGCGGCGGCTATAAGCTTAGCCGCAAAGCCAATGAAATCAATATCGCCGATATCATTGCCGCTGTGGACGAGCCGCTTGATTCAACCAAATGCGGCGGCGAAGGCAACTGCCAGAATAACCAGGCCTGTTTAACTCATGACCTGTGGATGGGCCTGAGCGAGCAAATCCGCCATTATCTGACAGACATCAGCCTGGGCGCGCTCCTGGAAAGGCATCAGGTTCAGGAGGTTGCCAGAAGGCAGGAACAAGACGCTCAGCACGTCATTGTAGTCCATCGCCAAAACGGAGTTAGCGCTTAAATTAAATGATCTACCTTGATCATAACGCGACAACGCCGATAGACGAGCGGGTGTTGGACGCCATGCTGCCTTTCCTGACCACCTTCTACGGCAATCCTTCCAGCCTGTACCGCCTGGGCCGTGTCGTTCGAAGCGCTATAGAGACGGCCCGCGAGCAGATTGCGTCACTGGTCGACGTACAGCCTGGGCAAGTCATTTTTACCAGCGGCGGCACCGAAGCCAACAATATGGCCCTCGCGACAGGCAGATCCGATGCCGGACTTGCCGTTTCAGCCATTGAACACCCTTCCATTGCTGAGCCGGCCCGGCGCTTGGAAACCCAGGGACGAGAGCTTGCCATCATTGACGTGGATGCCGACGGACTGATCACGCAAGAAGCCATCGATCATATCGTCAGGCGCAAGCCCGGCCTGGCGTCTTTCATGCTGGCAAACAACGAAACCGGCGTTATCCAGGATGTAGCCAAGTACGCGCAGCAATTAAGAGAGCACCAGATCCTTGTTCATACGGATGCGGTGCAAGCCCTGGGAAAAATACCGGTGGACTTCAACCGACTGGGCGTGCATTTAATGTCTCTGTCCAGCCATAAAATCTACGGACCGAAAGGCTGTGGCGCCCTCGTATTCGAAAAAGGCGTCGAAATCAATCCGCTATTGCTGGGCGGCGGCCAGGAGCAGGAACTGAGAGCAGGAACCGAAAATGTAGCGGCCATCATCGGGTTTGGCAAAGCAGCGGAACTTGCGAAAGCAGAACTTGCCGAACGCGGCCAACGCCTGCTCGCTTTAAGAGAACAACTCGAAGATGGCTTAATGGCCATTCCCGGTTTAACGATTTTTGCCCGGAAGGCTCAGCGGCTGCCCAATACCGTCCAGTTTGGCATTGACGGGCTCGACGGCGAAATGCTGCTCATGAAGCTGGACCAGAAAAATGTCTCCGTCTCCAGCGGCTCGGCCTGCGCCAGCGGCGCAAGAGAACCCAGTGCCGTGCTGACGGCCATGGGCATCGAGCCCGATCTGGCCAAAAGCGCCATTCGCGTCAGCCTAGGGCAAGCCAATGCGGCCGCTGACATCAGCAAATTCATTGAATTATTGAAATCCTTGTTGTAAAGGAAAAAAGTACCCAGAGGTTATTATGTCTGTTTCACTAACAGAAAGCGCAGCGCGTCAGATTCAAAAACAACTTGAAAAACGCGGCAAAGGCATCGGCTTAAAACTCGGCATCAAAAAATCCGGCTGCTCCGGTTACGCTTATGCCCTAGATTATGCCGATGCACTCACTGAAAGCGACGTCGTCTTTGAAAACTTCGGCGTTAAAATCATCGTTCAGGAGACCGATCTGCCTGTGGTTGACGGCATCGAGGTCGATTATCGCCGCGAAGGCATCAATGCGGCGTTTCAGTTCAACAATCCCAATGTCAAAGGCACCTGCGGCTGCGGCGAGAGTTTTTCTGTTTGATAGCCAATAGACAAGACGACTAACGAAGGTTAGCCGCCCCTCCACTATCAATCTGCTCAAATTCAACAAACTCAACGATGCAACCCATTGGCAAAGCGTCCTTGTTGAATAAAATGCAGCGCCTGCTCTATGGCATGCTCTCGCCGCATAATAAAAGGATGTGAATAAGGCACGACAATAAAGTCTCTCATGCCATCCACCTTCGCCCGGTTTACCGACACCTTGCCATCGTTAATGCCGGAAATGATCAGAGAAAGTAAGGGATTGACGCTTCTATCGCCGGCAATAATCCCTACAGGAAAATTCACAGGCCCTAATGCGCTAGGCAGACTGTCTTTATCCGTACCCAACTGTAATCCGGCAGGACCGTTTATACGATAAAACAACGGCCAGCCTGCCAGTCTGTCCACAATTTCACTGCCTTGGCTGGGCGGAGCCAGCATAACTACCTGCCCCAGTTTGTCGATGTTTTTTGCCGATAAGTAATAGCGAACCAGAATCCCGCCCATGGAGTGGGTCAGGAAATGAATTTTTTTAATCCGGCTTGAATCACATCCTTTCAGCGCCTGGGCTATATACTCCAACGCTAACGACTCAATTTCCCTTTCGCGAGACGGATAATTCACATTGATGATTTTATAGCCGTATGCCGCAAGCAATTTACCGGCCTTATTCATGCTGAAACTGGTCCTGGCCAAACCGTGCAGCAGAATAATGGCTTCCGACCCCTGCTCTATATTTTTTAATCTATGTTTTAAATTTTCCATAATGTAACAATACGCCCGGCAATAATAATAAGTTCAGCAATGTTGAAGACGCCAGCCCGCCGATAATAATTGCTGCCATCGGCCCCATGATTTCGCGCCCCGGATTGTCGCTGTTGAAGGCGATCGGGAACATGGCCAGCCCGGTCACCAGCGCCGTCATCAGGATGGACGGCAAGCGCTCCTGGGCGCCCTGAGTGGCGGTTTCCAGGTTCCAGCTTTTTCCCTCGACTTCGACCAGATAGCGGTAGTGCGACAATAGCATGATGCTGTTGCGCACGGTAATGCCGAACAGGGTCACGAAGCCGACCACCGAGCCGACCGATAAGGTCGCGCCGGTCAATACGACCGCGGCAACGCCACCGATCAGGGCAAACGGCAGATTAGCCAGCGTCAGCAGGACGTGACGAAAACTGCCTATGGCAATATAGATAAAAATCAGCACGCCGGCGCCGGCCAGCAAGGCATGCAGAATCAGCTCGTTACGGGCCTGGGCCTGCTCGATCGCGGCCCCCGTGAATTCAGGGTAAACATCGGCCGAGAACGGAATATCCTCCAGCACGCGCGTTTTAAGCTCCCGCATGAAATCATCCAGGTCCCGGTCGATGATATTGCAGGTAACGGTTTGCCGGCGTTGCACGCCCTGATGCAGGATGTTGTAGCGACTGGCCGCGTGCCTGATCTCAGCGACTTGCGACAGCATGATCAAACTACCGTCCTGAGTTCTGATCGGCAGTTGCGCAATCGATTCGGGCTGCTTTCTTAACGCCGGCGCAAGGGCCACGGCAACATTGAAGATTTTATTGCCTTGGGCGTGCTTGCCGACAAGGCGCGTCTCGTAGGCGGTCTGCAGGGTATCGATGACCTGCGACGGCAATATGCCCCAGAAGCCAAGCTGATCCAGATCCAGATCGATTTGCAGCAGCGGCGTGCCGGGCGGCGAGCGCAACTGCACGTCGGAGGCGCCGGGAATGCTGCGCATGATTTCGGCCAGTGTCTGGGCCTTGTCGTCAAGAACACCCAGGTCGTTGCCATAAATATTGACGACGACCGGCGAGGTGTAACCGGAAATGGTCTCATCGACCCGCTCCGTCAAAAAAGTATTGGCTTCGAATAAAATGCCCGGAAAATCACTCAGAATGTCTCTGAGCCTGTTCAATATCTGCTGCTGCTCCGATCCAGACATGGGCTTGAGGCGGACCTCGTACTCGCTGTAATGGCTGCCGTACGTGTCGGCGCCGCGTTCGGCCCGCCCGGCCCATTGCGATACGGATTCAACGCCTTCAATCTTCATGAATTGCTCGGTCAGTCTGGTGCCGATCCTTAGCGATTCCTGCAAGGACGTGCCAGGCATGCTGGTCGTATGGACAATGTAATGGCCCTCGCGCAACTCGGGCAGGAACTTGCTGTCAAGGCCTAAAAACGCCAGTAAGCCGGCCAGACACACGATCATGCTGCCGGTCATGACTGTCTTGAAATGCCCGATCACGAAACTTAACAAGGCCCCGTAGCGCGGCTTGATGCGCCGGATCAAAGGCGGCTCGTCATCGCCGGCACGACTGCCGAGCAGCACGTAGCACAAGGCCGGCGTCAGAGTCAGCGCCACCAGCAGCGACATTAGGATAGCCAGAATGTAGGAATAGCCCAACGGCGCAAACAGGCGCCCTGCCACGCCGTTCAATGTCAATAACGGCACAAACACCAGTGCGACGATAAAGCTCGCGTAAACGACCGAACTGCGCACCTCCAGCGATGCCTTGTAAACGACGTCGACCACAGGCAGAGGTCGCTCTGACAGGCGGTTCTCGCGCAAGCGCCGGAAAATATTCTCGGTGTCGATAATGGCGTCATCGACGACTTCGCCCAAGGCGATCGCCAGGCCGCCGAGCACCATGATATTGAGATTGACCCCGGCTTCCAGCAGGACGATGACGGCACTGATCAGCGACAACGGAATGGCCAGCGCCGAAATAAAGGCCGTGCGGAAGTTAAACAGAAACAGATACAGAATAATGACCACGAACAAGCCGCCGATCAGCAAATGCCCTGACAAATTGGCCAGCGACGTTTCGATATAGTCAGCAGGCCGGAACAGGTGCGAATGGAACGTGAGGGCCTGCTTGCTGAAAATAGGCCCGAATTCCTTCAGCGCCTGCTCCACCTGCCTGGACACAGACAGAGTGTTGGCCCCGTATTGACCGATCACCATCATGACGATGCCGGGCTTGCCCATGATTTGCGCGGCGCCAATCGGCGGCTCCGGCGCATAAGCAATCGTGGCCACCTCGCCCAGCGTAATGTTGCGGCCCTGATCGCGTTTAACGATGATTTTGACGAACTGTTCGGGCGTGACGGGTTGACCGGTCACCTGTAATGTAAATCGCTGGCTGTCGTTTTCGATAAACCCGCCGCCCTGAATAGTACCCGCTTGTGAGGCAGCCCGAATAATGTCATCGAGCGCCAGATTAAAGCGATGCAACTGCACGGGATCGACCTGAATCTGCAACTGCGCGATCTCGCCGCCGAACACATTGACATCGGCAACCCCGGGCACGGACAAAAGGCGCGGCACGAGCGTCCAGTCGACCAGGCTGCGCAAGGCCATCAGGTCTTTGCTGTCGGAACTTAAGCCGATAGTCAACACCGTGGCTGACGACGAAGACAGCGGAATTGCCACAGGCGTGCCTATGCCTTGCGGCAGCCGACCCGATAAACTGGCCAGCCGCTCGCTGACCAGCTGCCGGTTGCGGTAAATATCGCTGTCCTCGCTGAATATCGCAGTCACAATCGACAGGCCCTGAATCGACTCGGAGCGCACCGATTCCATGCCGATCAGGCCGCTGATCGCCATTTCGATCTGCTGCGTCACCAGCACTTCAACCTGTTCGGAAGAAAGTCCGGGCGATTCGGTTTGGATAATGACCTGTTTGGGCGAAAAAGCCGGAAAAATATCGAGTCCCGCCGTCGAAAAGCGATAAATGCCATACAGCAGGATCAGCACGGCCAGCGCGATGACGATGCCGTAGAAGCGGATGGAAAAACGGACGAGAGCGGCCAGCATGATTTTGTTAATATTCCCGATTAAACACGATTTCAGTCGTCGACTGTAAGGCTTCCTGGATGGATACGCTTCAGCCGGCCAGCGGCTGGATGAACCGTATGACTATGACGGACTAATCATCATCCTCATCGGGAATCTGCCCGCGCAACTCTTCCGACAACAGCATTTGAGCGCCCGTCGTCACCAGTTCCTCGCCGGGCTCGATGCCGCTGCCGACAAAATAACCGTCGGCTGCGGCTGAGAAATGCGCGACAGGGCGACGACTGAACCGATCCTTATCGGTTTTGACATAAACATACGCCTGATCCAGATGCCAGATCAATGCCGGTTTGGGAATCATCACGCCGACCCGGTCTTCATCCTGCTGCGTAATCCATGCCGCGACGCGCATGCCGGGCCTGATGCGGCCGCTATCGGCCTGGAAGAAGTAGCTTTCACCCTGAAGTGCGCCATCGATTTGCGGCGCGGCCGATATGAGCGTAGCTTTACTGGCTTTGCTGCGAACGCCTGACGGTTCAATATGAATTTCTTTAATGCCGTCGGCCAAATGACTGTTGGCTGGCAGGGTGATTAAAAGCAGGATTTGTCGGCCCGATAAAAAAGGTGCCAGCTTGCCCGAGTCAGGCGACAGAACCCAGTCGGTCAATTCCTTGCCCCAGCTGATCAAGGCTTCGTCATAAATAACCTTGAGGCGGAGTTGTGAAGCGTCCAATAGAGCTTTGTCGGTTTGCCATAGCGACTGCTGATTTTGCAAGCTGCGTTTTGACGCGATGTCATTATTATATAGGTCCTGCTGACGCTTGATGCCCTGCTCGGCCAGCTTGAATTTTGCCGTCGCGTTCTTGTGCTCGGCCAGCGCGGCCAGATACTGACTGCGCAGGGCGAGCAGCGGCTGGATGGCAACAGCCTTCCCGTATGCGGTAAATTCAGGCTGATAATTTGAAGCGGTCAGCGTTATAGACTCCAAACCTGATAATTTCTGCGCTTCATCGCTCAGAACCACAGCCGGCTGCCCTGTTGTAATCTGTACTGGCTGAGTTCGATTATCGTCATCATCGGCAAAAACGGGAAAAATGCCGACAGCAAAAAAAACGGCTATTAAATACGCATAAATTCTGGCAGAGAAAAGCATGGAGTCGACGAGCCTTATAGAGATTGACTGAAATTATAAGGCCAGCCCATCGGTTAAATAAATTTTTTTGTTGTTTTTAAAAAATAGCGCGTTATCCTTGAAATCAACAATACAAGCTACGTAAACACTATTTTGAGAGATGAATATGAGTGATTTGCCGGAAAACCTGAAATATGCCAAAACCCATGAATGGGCATTGCTGGAAGACGACAATACAGTACGCGTCGGCATAACGGATTTCGCCCAGCAGGAATTGGGCGATCTGGTTTATATCGAACTGCCTGAACTGGGGCGCAAGGTAGCCGCACAGGAACAATGCGCGGTCGTCGAATCGGTTAAAACCGCATCGGACTTGTTCAGCCCAGTTGCCGGCGAGATTATCGCCGTCAATGCCGCCCTGGCCGATGAGCCTGAACAGGTTAATGACAATGCCTATCAGGCCTGGCTTTTCTGCGTTAAAGCGGACAACTTGTCCGATCTGGATCAATTAATGGATGCCGAGGCTTATGGTCAGCTGATTGAACAGTAAACCTGCCTGTGAGTTATGCACAAAATCTGTGGATAAGTTTGCGGATAACGCGTTTATATTAAATGCAAGCTTTTGACTTTGTATAATTTTTTTAAATTGTACAGAGTTTGGGCGATTTATTCTGCTGTTTATAACGAAATTGCCCTTCAGATTGTGTATCATTGGCGGCTTTTGATCACTTAACGAAAAATAATGGCGAATCAAAATGCAAAAGGCCTTGAACGGCTCATAAACGCATGTTTCTTTTCTTTTGCCGGCTTCAAGGCGACCTGGACACACGAAGAGGCCTTCAGGCAGGAAGTACTGCTGTTTGTCATCGCGACGCCGCTGGCAATCTGGCTGGGAGAGACCGCTATCGAAAAACTGCTGCTGATCGGCAGTATCGTGCTGGTAATGCTGGTTGAGTTATTGAATTCAGCGGTAGAGACGGTCGTCGACCGGGTCGGCCTCGAACGTCATGAATTATCCGGCAGAGCCAAGGATATTGGTTCTGCCGCGGTTATGCTGTCCATGGCCTGGGCAGCGGTCACCTGGACTTTAATAATTTTAATATAAGAGGAACACAATGAGCGCACTGATATGCGGATCAATGGCTTACGATACCATCATGGTTTTTCGTGACAAGTTTAAAAACCATATTCTGCCGGAAAAAGTCCATATTCTGAATGTATCGTTTCTGGTTCCCGCTATACGCCGTGAATACGGCGGCTGTGCCGGCAACATTGCCTACAATCTGAAATTGCTGGGCGAAGAGCCTTTGGCGATGGCGACGGTCGGCCATGATTTCGAACCGTATGCGCAATGGATGTGCCAGAACGGCTTGTCCAGCGAATTCATCCAGATCCTGGATGGCCATTATACGGGCCAAGCCTACATCACGACCGACGAAGACGATAATCAGATTACGGCCTTTCACCCGGGCGCGATGAACTTCTCGCATTTAAACTCCGTGCCTGTGGACCGGGATGTCTGCATCGGCATCGTGGCACCAGACGGGAAGGAAGGCATGCAATTGCATGCCGAGCAGTTCGCCGAACTGAGCATCCCATTTATTTTCGATCCCGGTCAGGGCATGCCGATGTTCAATGGCGAAGAGCTGATCAAGTTTGTGGATCTGGCCACATGGGTCACGCTGAATGATTATGAGTCCGAATTGATGCAGCAGCGTACCGGTCTGTCACTGGAGCAAATCGCTGATCGAGTCGAAGCTTTGATCGTCACGCTGGGCGGCAACGGCTCCAAGATTTATACCGATGGCGAATGCATTAATATCCCTGCCGCCAAACCTAAGACCCTGCTCGATCCTACCGGCTGTGGCGATGCCTATCGCGCAGGACTTCTATACGGCTTGATGAACGAGATGGACTGGGAAATGACCGGCCGGATCGCTTCGTTAATGGGCGCGATTAAAATCGAACATCACGGCACCCAGAATCATGCCTTCGATATGGACGCGTTCAGGGAAAGATATCGCGAAAATTTCGGGTCCTCATTTTAATTGCGTCTGATGCTGAAAAATACGCAAAATCTGTTGGACATCATGTCCCGCCTGCGCCACCCGGAGCACGGGTGCGAGTGGGACGTCAAACAGGACTTTTACAGTTTGATTCCTTATACGATTGAAGAAGCCTACGAAGTCGCCGATGCGATAGAGCGCAATGATCTGGATGATTTGCGCTCGGAACTGGGGGATTTGCTGTTACAGGTGGTCTTCCATTGCCGCATCGCCGAGGAACGCGGTCTGTTCGATTTCGAACAGGTCGCGGCAGCGATTTGTGAGAAACTGGTGCGCCGACATCCTCATGTTTTTTCGGATGCGGTATTTACCAGCGATGAGGAACGCAAGCAGGCCTGGGAACAGGCGAAAGCCCTGGAAAGGCAGCAAAAAAACAAGGCCGTGGAGCAGGACAGCGTTTTATCCGGCGTGGCCGTCAATCTGCCGGCCCTGGTGCAATGCGAGAAAATCCTGAACCGCGCCGCCAGCCATGGCTTTGACTGGCCCGAGGTGCTGCCGGTTTTCGATAAAGTCATGGAAGAACTGAATGAGGTCAAGGACGCCTGGCAGTCCGGCGATCAGGCGCATATCCAGGAGGAAATCGGCGACTTGCTGTTGGTGGCCGTGAATCTGGCGCGGCATTTAAAGGTCAATCCCGAAATCGCGCTCAAGGAGAGCACGAAAAAATTCTCCAAACGCTTTCAATATATAGAGCAGCAGGTTCAGGCGTCGGGCCGTGATCTGAGAGACTGCGAACTGGCCGAACTGGATGCTTTCTGGAACGAGGCGAAAGCGGCGCTAAAAAAATAAGAACCGGCAGACTATTCCCGCACCGGCCGTTTCTCCAGTTTCCTTTGCAATGTGCGCCTATGCATGTGCAAGGCCCTGGCCGCGGCCGATATATTGCCGTCATGCTGCATCAGTACCTTCTGCAGGTGCTCCCACTCCAGACGCTTTACCGACAAAGGTGTTTCGCTGATCGATACCGACGAATCGCCTTCGTTTTTATGCAGGGCGCTCACGATTTCATCGGCGTTGGCCGGCTTGGTCAAATAATGGATAGCACCGAGTTTGATGGCTTCAACGGCGGTGGCAATGCTGGCGAAACCGGTCAGCATAACGATCTGGGTATTGTCGTCCAAAGAGATCAGTTTTTTGACCAGTTCCAGGCCCGATTCATGGCCGATGCGCAAATCAATGACCGCGTATTCCGGCAGATTTTGTTCGGCAAGCAGGATGCCGTTTTTGACATCATTGGCCACCAACACTTCATAATTTCTTTTTTGCAAGGCACTCTTGAGAACATTGCAAAAAGTCTCATCATCATCCACGAGCAGCAGGCGCGGCTTATCAATATCCTGGGTTGTCATCGTTCCTCTCTGTATTCAAAAGGGGCAGTGTGATTTCTACACAGGCACCACCGGTTTCTACATTATAAAAATTGATTTTACCGCCTAAGCGATTGATAGTGGAATAAGTCAAAAACAACCCGACACCCAAGCCGCGTGTCTTGCTGATAACGGGTTGCTTACCTGCCAGTTCGATCAATTCCGGCGGCAGACCGGGGCCATAATCACGAATCCTGATATGGGCATGATCCAAGTCCCATGATGCATGGAATTCGATGCCCAGTTCGGGCGGAGAAGCCTCTGCCGCATTATTCAGGATATTGATGATCGAATGTGTCAGCGTGCGCTCCGCAAGGATTTTAGCGTTCACGGCAACATGAGGATCGATAAAAAAGTTCAACTTCGCACCGGACTTATGCGCGCGCCATTGCTTGAGCACACCATCGATATATTCGGTCAGCAACATGACTCTGCCCGATTCGGCGCGCATTTCACCGGCCGAGGCTGACATGACCGACAGCGCCTCTTTGCAGCGGTCAATCTGTTGCTGCATGATCAGCACTTTCTCGTGCAGATCGGGAAAACGATGAATCGGGTACTCCTGTTCCATCTCGTGAGCGACTATGGCAATCGTGCCCAATGGCGTACCCATGTCGTGGGCCGCGCTGGCAGCCAGTGTACCCAATGAGACGACGCGCTCGTCCCTTAATGCGTTTTCGCGCGCTTCAGCCAGATACCGTTCCTGGCTTCTTAATGTCTTAGCCAGTTCCACGACAAAGAACGCGACCAAACCGGCACTGAATACGAAACCAAACCACATGCCGAACATATGCAGATTGAAGTAATGCTTGTCGCTCATGGCATGCATTTTCTGCAACGTATCGTAATGCGCCATCTCCAAAGGCATCAAGTCCGGATTGGGCATGTGAGGCTCTATTGAAGGCAAGGGAATATTGTAACCAATCAAGACCGTATACATGGACGTGGTTAAAATCACCATATACCAGGCATAGGATTGCGGCAGCATGATCGCGGTAATAATAAGCGGCAATAAGAACATCCAGATAATAGGGTTGGATGCGCCGCCGGTCAGATACAGCAAGGATGCGATCCCAAAAACATCGATGGCCAGCTGCGAGAAAATTTCAAGCTCAGTAACCAGGTCCTCCGTTTTTAGGCGCATCCAGGTATAAAGGTTGACAGCGGCTATCGACAGTATCACCAGCCATAACTGCTCTTGCGGCAGGGGAATATTAAGTCCGTATATGGATAGAAAAACAAGCCCCGCCTCACTGACGATCATCAGATTTCTGAGGATGAAGATCCACTTCAGGTTTTGCAGGGCAGAAATTTCTGATTTGGGTGAAACGTGTGAGAGCATTGACATTAAAAAGTGACGTATGTAGCAAAGTTTTCAATAAATTTACCGGTCTTACCGCATAAAATCCACCACTAATTCAGCTGCGACAATATGTCACATTTTTATTTGCCAAATCCGTTGCTATTATTAACCTAACTTTTAAGGCTCTGTTAGAGCCAGATAGCTGAAAGTTGCGTTATATCTTCCTAATGTATTTTTGAGGCGGTTTTTTTAACCGCCTTTTTTTTGCCTGCCATAAATACGCTTGAACGAGATTGTCCGTTCTTTGAATTAAAGTTTCCTCAAAAAGTTGCGAGATAAACTTTGCCACATCTGAATATTTAAAAATCCCGGATCAGGCCTGTGATACTTTTGAGAATCAACGTCTCTAGTTCTGCCGCAATACCCTTTCCAATTTCAGGCACAGGGAATGCCGGGCTCCATACATCAGATCGGCGTGAGCGTTTTCTGTCTCTTCCAGAGCACATCATTCAGGGCTGTAGCGCATTTGCAGCGAGTCATAGTTGCTTGATACGAGCTTCGTGGTTCTTAAAGAAAGAAGGAACTGC
Organism: Methylobacter luteus IMV-B-3098; assembly: GCF_000427625.1. Taxonomy (GTDB): domain Bacteria; phylum Pseudomonadota; class Gammaproteobacteria; order Methylococcales; family Methylomonadaceae; genus Methylobacter; species Methylobacter luteus. The sequence goes on along the minus strand of NZ_KE386569.1, from coordinate 4,357,893 downwards.
TGAATTCATAAATCCTGGAATTATCTGAATTATTCATGCTCGGTCTTTACGATGCCTTTAAAACGATGGGACGTGATGACTGCTCAGTCAGCGCGGCGATGCCCTGGCCAATTTTCCGAAGTCGCACCAGGGGCAGCGCGGCCAATCCGTCCTGCAGCCAATCCCATTCCGCCGCAGTGAGACAGGGGGCTTCGGCGAGTCGTCGGCAACAGCCACGCAGCCCAGGCGGCATAGCCAATCAGGATTGTCGTCAAGGATAGCTCGTACGTACGCTTCGATATCAGAATGGAGTTGGGTAAGAGTGTACATCTTTGAATCCGGCCTTTGTAACCGGGCTTTGAAAAAGCCTTTATTATGGGTTGAGTAATAGTGGAACTGAAATTCCGAATGACCGGAATAATGCCCTAAAACGACATTTACCGTTTAAGGATCTGATCTAACAGGTGGATTTGGTTCGATCCGAGACAATCAATGTCGGCGCTGTTTTACAATCGATTGACATGCGCCTGATAATAGGCGCTAATGCTCGTTTTCATACCATTGAACTTCAAGCCCTTTATTCAGAAATGTCTTAAGGAGTTGATAACCTCATGCGCTGCGAGCTTCAACCTTCCTGTCCAGGTGCCCATCGATGGATGCCGAAAGCCGTTCTGCTACTCGCCCTGACCTTGGGTGCGAGCGGCTGCAATTTACTCAAAAGCACCCTGGAATTGCCGGAGCAAGGCATCCGCTCCCTGTTTTCGCTCAACCAGGAAAACGGCGCGCCCGATCCCGTCGAACTGCAATCCCAGCTGTTGCGCTTTGCTGACCATGCTATCGAAGCGCTTAATCTTGCCTCCGACAAGTTGCAGCACGAAGACGATCAGCTCTCCCGAAGGCGCCCCCTTCTGATGCGCATCACCACTACCAACGATATACTAGCCATCGCCACCGGAGCCAACGCTTATGCCAACCTGCTCGATATGATCATCTTCGCCAGCTTGAACCGGATGAATGTCGAGGACTATTGGATGCCCAAGTTCTACGGCGAATCAGCCAGACCTTATCTACGCGCCTCTCAAGAAGTAGAGAAGGAAATTTGGCGGATTGCCTCGGATAAGCTGAAAAAAGAACAGCTCTCGGAACTGCGTGCCGCCATCCGCACCTGGCACGAGCAACATCCGGATGCACGCACGCCCCGTGATCTCGGCTCGCTGGGCTTCGCGTCTGAAATCGCGCAGATGAACCGTGATCCCCAGACCGGAATCACCAGTAGTGTCTTCGACCTGTTAGCCATCGATCCATTGGCGGATCTCGACCCCGCAACTCGCGAACTGGCCGACACTCGCCTGTTTGCGGAACGCGGCATGCTCCTGGCGCGGCACATGCCGACTCTGATCCGCTGGGAAACCGAATTACTGGCCTTCCAGACGGCGGAAATGCCCCAGATGGATAAGCTGCTGGCCAATACCACCCAACTGTCCGAATCGGCGGACCGGCTCAGCCAGACGACAGAGCGCTTGCCCGATTTCATCAGCGCCGAGCGCCGGCAGATCGTCCAGGCCCTGAACACGCATCAGCCAGGCCTCATCAGCCTCGCTGCACAGGCCGAGAAAGCTCTGGACGCAGGCAAGCAGATGTCCGATGCATCCAACGCCACCCTAAAGTCTTTTCAAGATGTGTTGCGCCAGCTCCAAGCCAGATCATCCGACCCGAACATCGAGCCCTTCCGCATCAACGACTACACTGCCGCCGCCTCGCAGATCAATAGCGCTGCGCAGAAACTGACGGGATTGCTGCAAGCCTTCGAGCAGACCCTGGTCCCCGGCAAGGAATTAGTGGACTATACGCTCAGGCAGACCTTGTTTCTGGGCTTGATGCTAATCGGTTCCGCTTGCCTGATGGTGCTGGCTTCCGCCGTGGTTTTCTGGCGGTTGAAGAAGAAATTTGCTTGAGCAATTGGTTGATGGCGGCGAGGGATGTAGGGGCAATAGCTCGTAGGCTGGGTTGGAGCTTTGCGGAAACCCAGCTTTGGCGGCTTCGAAATGCTGGGTTTATCAACCCAGCCTACGAGCTTGAGCAATTGGTTGATGGTGGCGAGGGATGTAGGGCAATAGCTGCATACGGCGTAATACGGCTATCGCCTATTACGCCCTATAATTACACCTTATCGCGTTAAAGTTGAGTTAACCAGCATTCAAATGCGTAGCATCGCGGAGTTTTTGAATGTCCCCCCTGTGTCAGGATAACTGTCGCCTCTAATTTTCATTGATTGACTATTAGAGGTAATGAAATTGAAAAAGAAGACTTATTATACGAAAGCTTTTCGCCAACAGGCGTTGGAGAAAGTTTATAACCGGGGCGATCGTACCGTTCAAGCGATTGCCGATGACTTGAACATAAACAGCTGGACGTTGAAGAACTGGATGAAATTACCGAAAAACGTGGTTGAGGGCCAAGCCGACCTGATGACAAAACGACCTCAAGACTGGAATCAGAGCGAACGTTTTCAACTGATCCTGGATAGTCAGGGCAAGGCAGGGGAAACATTGCATGCCTGGTGCCGGGAACAAGGGATTTTTCCGCATCATTTACACGCCTGGCGTAAAGCCTTTGAAACCGGCACGTCGGAGACTGCCGTCAGTCGCGCTGACTGGCGAGAACTGCAAGTGAGCCATCAAGCGTTACAGCGGGAGCTGAAGCGCAAGGAAAAAGCCTTGGCGGAAGCGGCGGCCTTACTGGNTCTGCAAAAAAAGTATCAGGCGCTCTGGGAGGAAAAGGACGCATGATTTCCCTGTCAGAGCGCCAACAAATTGTGTCTTGGCTAGACGAAGCCCACGCCGCCGGAGCCCGTCGGCATCGAGCCTGCGACTTATTGGGGATCACCTTGCGCACATTGCAGCGCTGGCAGCAATCGGGTGAAGTCGCGGAAGACGGTCGTCGCGGCCGCCAGCTGATTCCCGCGAACAAACTCAGTGAGCAGGAGCGTCAGTCCGTGTTGTCGGTAGCCAATTCGGCCGAATTTGCCGCGCTGGCGCCCAGCCAGATCGTGCCGATTCTGGCCGAGCGGGGTCAGTATCTGGCTTCGGAATCGACCTTCTACCGGATCTTGCGCGAGGCGAAGCAACTTCAGCATCGCCAGGCCAGTCGGGCGGCCACCGACTGCCGCAAGCCGAAAGCCCTGAAGGCCACGGCGCCCAATCAGCTGTACAGCTGGGATATTACCTATCTGCCCACGGCCGTCAAAGGGGTATTCCTGTATCTTTATCTGTTTATGGATGTTTACAGCCGCAAGATTGTCGGTTGGCAGGTGTACGAACGCGAAAGCAGCGAATGGGCGGCGGACATTGTGCGGGATATCGTGCANCGGGAAGGCNTCCCCCGTCAGCAGGTGACNNTGCATTCTGACAACGGCGGCCCCATGAAGGGNGCCACGATGCTGGCGACCCTGCAGGCCTTGGGCATCCTGCCGTCGTTCTCGCGACCGGCGGTGAGCAATGATAATCCGTATTCGGAAGCCTTGTTCAAGACCCTCAAATATCGGCCGGACTATCCGGTCCACCCCTTTGCGGATTTGAATCAGGCCCGACGCTGGGTGGCTGGCTTTGTGGACTGGTATAACCATGAACATCGGCACAGCGCCATTCAGTTTGTCACGCCAGATCAGCGGCATAGCGGACAAGACTTCGCGATTTTGAAACAGCGAAAGGCGGCCTATCAAGCCGCCAAAAAGCGCCGTCCGGAACGCTGGCGGAGCAAAACACGAAATTGGGAGCCTGTACTTGAGGTCTATTTGAACCCTGACCAGAAGGACAAAAATATAATTCGGCAGGCGCTGAAAAAAGCGGCCTGATTTAACTGTTGAGGCGACAGTTATTTTGACAATTACCGTGTCTGCGTTTAGCTCTCTGTTAGAGCTTTCCCTCTGCTCTTCTTCTGATTTTTCTTCGCTCTCTTTTCGGCTTTCTTCAGCTAACTCACTCAGCTTACTTATATATGGATATCCGTAAATATCCTTGTACCCATCAAGGAAACACTCCTTGTCCCTAAACTCTCGAAACAATGGCCACTCGTGGTATGCCAATTCGTTAATCATTTCACCTTGTTTACCAATTAGCCTCATCAATTCAATTGATTTATCGTAATCTCCCCTCAACACGGCCACGGCGAGCTTAAAATCTGGAATCATTGCACTCCAATCTTCCTTTTCTAAGAGCCTGTTCAATATCTGCTGAGTATGATAGATAATGAGGGCATGAGAAAAGTGTACCCCAGCGACATCAGTCGCGAACAATTTGAACCGATCAGAGCTCTGCTAGAAAATGCTCGCAAGAAAACCCGACCTCGTACAGTGGACTTGTATGAAGTGTTCTGTGCCATTCTGTACTTGCTGAAGAGCGGCTGCCAGTGGCGCATGCTGCCGAGCGACTTTCCGAAATGGCGCACGGTCCATCATTATTTTTCGTTATGGAGCGAGAAACCTGAAGGTGGAACCAGCCTGCTGGAGCAGGCATTAAAAAAATCAGGTTGGCGAGGCCCGTACCAGACAGGGGCGCAACGCCAGGACGAGTTTCTGCATCGTTGATGCACAGAGTGTCAAAAACACCGACTGCGCACGCAGCAAAGGTTATGATGCCGGCAAAAAGGTTTCAGGTATCAAGCGACATATTTTTGTCGACACGCAAGGGTTACCCCATGCAATTGCCATCACCACGGCGGACGTCAGTGATCGCCAAGGGGCGCTAAAAACCATTGAACAGAACTGGAAAGACTTAACTGAGGTCACTTCGCTGCTGGTCGATGGCGGCTATAGTGGCCAACCCTTCGCCGAAGCTGTTCAGAGTCTGCTTGGCGCTTCGGTGCAGGTGGCCAAACGCCATGAGCTTCATACCTTCGCTGTCATTCCGCAACGCTGGGTAGTAGAGCGTTCGTTTGCCTGGCTGGAGAAGTGCCGAAGATTATGGAAGAACACTGAGCGCTTGCTCAATACCAGCTTACAGTTCGTTAATCTGGCCTTCCTGGCGCTGTTGCTACGGAGATATTGAACAAGCTCTAATATATTGATGGCGGATTCCTTCTTGCCAATTGCATTTAGTGCAATTGCATAATTAATAAGAATAATTCTTCTTGTTATTTCATTTGAGTGCCGTGGAAGGTCCTTGGCGAACTGACTCAACCTAATAGCGACTCCCGAATCCTCCCATGTCAAGAAGTCATAGATTAGCCGTTGAAGGTGATTGTCAGCATCTGATAGCTCTTTAGGAAGAACCTTTCTCCATAGAGTCTGCGCCAGCATCACGCCCACCTCAGTAACAACAATACAGGATGTGTAAAAATACTGACCGTCTATATCTAAATGATCTCCGACTCTTCGGTTTTTATCGGTCTTGTACCCAACTCCTTTGCATACAGATATATATTGCTGACTTATAACCCCATCACAATGGGTTAATAAGTTTCTCCTTTGGGAAGCCTCTACAAACATTGGCCATGTCTTGAATTTTCTAAGATTGATACCGAACCTGCTTTCTAGATCCTTAAATTGCTCGATGTAGCTTTTTCTTCGCAAAGTTTCAATTTCATTATCAAGAACTCCATTCTTTAAAGATTCTATTGAATCAATCTGCAAAACTTCTGCCAGTGATATTTCTCTGTTTATTGAATTAAAAAGCTGAGGTTTTTTGTTGTAAAGACCAAACAACAGATTCCCTGTCAATTTATCAAATGCACTAAATAAGTTGATGAACAGGCTTTCCACGAGAGTTTGGATCAGCTTTGACCTATCAAACCTATCAGCTAATCGACGCCCTTTTTCAAGCTCTTTGATTCCGAGTATTATCTTGTCATCCTCATCTTCCTCTGAGTTGTCAAGCAGTTCCCATCCTTTTTTAAGTGTCTCATTTATCCTATCAGCTTCATCATTCAACTCTTTAACAGCAAGAGGAACAAGGCGTTCGACACATTCCCTAATATCTAATACTGAGTGCACAAAATCATCTATTGATGCTGCAATCGGGTGGACGATTTCACTGTCCTCGTTACTCTCAGATTGTGGTTCAGCATTAGCTGTCACTTCGTTTTCATCTTCCGACTTGTTTGTCATTGGTTTCCTTTTTTCTAAGCTCTAGCAAATAATTAACCATATCGGCATATCGTATATACTAGAGTAACTGTAGGACAACAATTCTTTGAAAGCTCTGTATTTTTAAATGGGACAACATGCATTTTGATCATGATAAATGGCTATGGGTATTACCTGGATCTATTGATTGATAGAGCCATCCTGCGCTTGCCATTTTTTAACTGTTTTAAAATCCAGGCAAAACTTGCCAAGAAACTGGATAACCCGGTGGCTGTCGTTGGCGGACGCTTTATTCAACCGGCTGACGTTGAACAATTTCCTGCCGGCTTCCGCGGCGGTCTGCGAGGCTTGGCAGATCTGGATGACGCTGGCCAGTTGCAGCCGGTCAAACAGATCAGCGGGTTCGTCGAGCAACGATTCAATGGCGGCTGCTTCGTTCCTTCCGCCTGATTGCCGCCAATCGTGCCGCAGGCGCCGGATTTCTTCCTCCACTGTCTCTGGCGTAATCCGGCCGCCGTCGCTCAACGTCGCCATGCGGGTAATGCTGGCATTGAGATCGCGAAAATTGCTGTTCCAGGTCGCTTCCGGCGATTTGGCAAAGCTCAGATAGCAGTCCCTGGCCTTTTTATTAAAACCGATCAACGTATTGGCCTTCTGACTGTATTTTTCCAGCTCGTAATCGATATTGGCCTCCAGGTCTTCCAGGCGCTGTTTCAGCGACGGCAATTGATACGACCACAAGTTGATGCGGGCCAGCAGGTCTTCCCGAAACCGCCCCTGCTCGACCTGCTGAAACAGATTGCGGTTGGTGCCGACGATCAATTGAAAGCGGCTGCTTGTTTCTTTGTCGGATCCCATCGGCATAAAGCATTTGTCTTCAACCGCTCGCAGCAGCATGGCCTGTTCGTCCAGGCCCAGTTCGCCGATTTCATCGAGAAACAGCAAACCATTGTCGGCTTCGGCCAATAAGCCTTTACGGGCCGTCGCGGCGCCGGTAAACGCGCCTTTGACATGCCCGAACAATGCCGACATGGCATTGTCGCCACGCAAGGTGGCACAATTGACTTCAACCAGATTCCCCGAAAACTGACCTCGCTTCTTTTTCAGTTGGTAAATGCGTTTGGCCAGCAGCGATTTGCCGGAACCGGACGGCCCAGTCAACAAGATCGGCTCCTGGGAACGGATCGAAACCTTCTCGACTTGCTCAATCATCCTGTTAAACGCCGGATTGCGGGTTTCGATACCGCCTTTCAGATAATGGGTGCCTTCCTGATGCTCCCTGGAGAACCGCGAGGCAATCAGGTCGTATTTGGATAGGTCGAGATCGATGATCTGGTAATGCCCGGCTGCCGTTTCCTGGCGTTGCGGTGGCGAGGTTTGTATCAGGCGTCCCGGCAGATAACGGGCTTCGGTCAACAGATACAGGCAGATCTGCGCGACATGCGTGCCGGTGGTGATGTGCAGCAGATACTGTTCCTGCTCGATGTCAAACGGATAGCTGCGGGCAAAATCCAGCAAGTCGGCATAGACGCTTTCAAAGTCCCACGGATCGGCCAGATTGATAAGGTGATGATTGACCTCGGTTTCCGGCGAGACGGTTTTAATGTCCTGGCTCAACTGATCGGCGATATTTTGGTAATGCCGTTGGAATAACAGCTCCAGTCTGTCAACGACCAGATCCTCGTGCTGGCAGAGCGATAAGGTAGGCCGCCAGCGTTCCCAGCGCTTGCCGTTAAAGCCGCGATTATCGAGTGCTGTGCCGAGCAGGCTGATGACAACGGTTTTCATGCTATCTATTTCGATAAATGGCTATTCGATTAAATAGCAATAACTATAGCTCATCCTTTAGAAAATACCTTTTGCTTGACGTAATCGATTGATACTTCGTGAATAAATTTAAAAATGCCGACCTGGCACCGCATTTGCAATATCAGGATTGCCAGATATAAAAATCAAGGAACAACCATGAGACAACAGAATTATGAAGTCACCCAGATCCCCGGCGGCGTACCGATCAAAACCTGGACACGCGGCGTGCATTTTGAAGAAGAAGCCCGTCAACAATTAATTAATCTGTCGAGATTGCCGTTTATCCATAAATGGATAGCGGCGATGCCGGATGTGCATCTGGGCAAAGGCGCGACCATCGGCAGCGTCGTGCCGACCGTGAACGCGATTATCCCGGCAGCAGTGGGCGTGGACATAGGTTGCGGCATGATGGCGGTCAAGACCGGCGTTCGCGCCGACCAATTGCCCGATTCGTTGCGCGATGTCCGACATGCAATTGAGCGCGCGGTACCGCATGGCCGGGAAATGCAGCGTAATCGCGGCGGACGCGACAAAGGCGCCTGGGGCGAGTTGCCGTATGATGTCGCCCTGGCCTGGTCGAGCTTGGTGGAGTCGTTTAACCGCCTGTGCGAAAAATACAAGCTGCTGAAAAACACCAACAACGCTCATCATCTCGGCACCCTGGGGACCGGCAACCATTTTATCGAAGTCTGCCTGGACGAAAGCAATGCGGTTTGGGTGATGCTGCACAGCGGTTCGCGCGGCGTCGGCAACCGCATCGGCACGCATTTCATCGAGCTGGCGCAGAAGGAAATGCAGCGTTGGCAGATTCAGCTGCCGGATCGCGACCTAGCTTATCTGCCCGAAGGCTCCGAGTATTTTGCCGACTATGTGCAGGCGGTGGAATGGGCCCAGCATTTCGCACGCGTTAACCGCGACGTGATGATGACGCGGGTGTTGAAAACCCTGTCGGCGGTACTGAACCTGAATTTTGAAGCCCGGCTGGCTGCGGTGAATTGTCACCACAACTACGTCAGCCGTGAGCATCACTACGGCAAAGACGTGCTGGTAACCCGTAAAGGCGCTGTGCGTGCGGGTTTGGGTGAATGGGGCATCATCCCCGGCAGCATGGGCGCCAGGTCGTTCATCGTCCGAGGACTGGGCAACGAGGAAAGTTTTTGCAGCTGCAGCCACGGCGCCGGACGAATCATGTCGAGAACGGCGGCGAAAAAGCAGGCGTCGCTTGAACAGCATATCGCTGCGACCGAGGGCGTGGAATGCCGTAAAGACCAGTCGGTGATCGACGAAACTCCGGCCGCCTACAAACCCATCGAACAGGTCATGCAGGCGCAAAGCGATCTGGTGGAAATCATGCACACCTTAAAGCAGGTGGTCTGTGTCAAAGGCTAGCAACGTGATCGAAAGCGACGACGCTCAGGACGAAAGTGGAAGCCCTGTTTTATAAAACCCAAACTCGCAGACAAAAAAAGCCCGTCATAAGACGGGCTTTTTAAAACGGTTAAACTGAATTTGATCAGTTTTTGGTTTTATCAACAATCTGGTTGGCTTTGATCCAAGGCATCATGCTGCGCAGTTTTTCACCGACAACCTCGATCGGATGCTCTGCATTCAGGCGACGTTTGGCCGTCATTTCAGGATAGCCGGTCATGCCTTCCAGGATGAATTTCTTGGCGTATTCGCCGTTTCTGATGTTGTTCAGCGCTTCGCGCATCGCCCAGCGGCTTTCTTCGTTAATCACTTTTGGACCAGTGACATACTCGCCATACTCGGCATTGTTGGAGATCGAGTAGTTCATGTTGGCGATGCCGCCTTCGTACATCAGGTCGACTATCAGTTTCAGTTCGTGCAGACACTCAAAGTAAGCCATTTCAGGCGCGTAGCCGGCTTCAACCAATGTTTCAAAACCGGCTTTAACCAGTTCAACGGCGCCGCCGCACAATACCGCCTGTTCGCCGAACAGATCGGTTTCGGTTTCGTCGCGGAAGGTTGTTTCGATGATGCCTGAACGGCCGCCGCCGATAGCCGATGCGTATGACAGACAGATGTCCTTGGCTTTGCCTGATGCGTTCTGATGGACAGCGATCAGATCAGGGATGCCGCCGCCGCGGACAAATTCTGAACGTACGGTGTGGCCCGGCGCTTTAGGCGCGATCATGATCACGTCCAGATCGGCGCGTGGCGTAACCTGGTTGTAAAGAATCGCAAAACCATGCGCGAATGCCAAGGCGGCACCCTGTTTGATGTTCGGCTCAATTTCGGTTTTATACAGTTGCGCTTGGAACTCGTCGGGAGTCAGGATCATGACCACATCGGCGCCGGCTATGGCTTCGGGCACGTCTTTAACGGTCAATCCAGCGCCCTGCGCTTTCGCCACAGAGGCAGAACTCGCGCGCAAGCCAACGACAACATCAACGCCGGAATCTTTTAAGTTGTTGGCATGGGCGTGACCTTGTGAACCGTAACCGATGATGGCTACTTTTTTACTTTTGATGATTGAAAGATCAGCATCTTTGTCGTAATAAACTTGCATGAGTTTTCCTGTGTTTTAAGTTTTTAAATTTTAAACCAGACCCGGCTGACCGGATTCTGAATAATCAAAGCAGGGCTACAAGTGTAGTCCTTTCTCGCCGCGCGAAATGCCGGTCGGACCGGAACGCACGACTTCAATAATATTGTCCGAATCAATAGCCGCGACGAATGCGTCCAGCTTATCAGAAGCGCCGGTCATTTCAACCACATAGGTTGTCGGCGTCACATCGATGATGCGGCCTCGGAAGATATTGGCCAGGCTTCTGATTTCCTCGCGCGTCTCATCCGTGGTTTTTACTTTCAACATCATCAGCTCACGTTCAATGTGCACGGATTCAGCTAGATCAATAAGCTTGACCACATCGATCAGCTTATTGAGCTGTTTAGTGATCTGCTCGATGACGTCTTCACTGCCGCGCGTGACCAATGTCATTCTGGACAGGCTGGGATCTTCCGTCGGCGCCACGGTCAGCGACTCGATATTGTAGCCGCGCGCTGAAAACAAGCCGGCAACGCGCGATAATGCGCCAGCTTCATTTTCCATCAGTATCGAAATAATATGTCTCATTATGCTAATTCCCTGTCTGTCGGTGTTCCCGGTGCTACTCTCAGCTTCATGTCCTGATGGCCTTTGCCGGCTTCGATCATCGGATATACGTTCTCGGTTCGATCGGTCATGATGTCCAGAAACACTGTGCGGTCCTTCAGCGCAAAGGCCTCTTCCAGCGCCGGACGCACTTCTTCCGGTTTATCGATGCGTATGCCGACATGGCCGTAGGCATCGGCCAGTTTTACGAAATCGGGTATTGTGTCCATATATGAATGCGAATAGCGGCTTTCATAAGAGAATTCCTGCCATTGCCGCACCATACCCATATAGCGGTTGTTCAGGTTAACGATTTTGATCGGCGTATTGTACTGCAGCGCCGTCGATAACTCCTGGATGCACATCTGGATGCTGGCCTCACCGGTCACACACGCCACATCAGCTTCGGGAAAGGCCAGTTTAACACCGATCGCCGCCGGCAGACCGAATCCCATCGTGCCCAGACCGCCGGAGTTGATCCAGCGGCGAGGTTTGTCGAAATGGTAATACTGGGCGGCATACATTTGATGCTGCCCCACATCCGAGGTGATATACGCATCGCCTTTGGTCACTTCATAAAGCTGCTCAATCACATATTGAGGCTTGATCAGGACGCTGTCTCTATCGTAATCCAGGCAGTTGACGGCGCGCCATTTTTCGATCTGATTCCACCAGTTTTCCAGAGCCTTTTTATTCGGCTTCTTTTTGCTTTCCTTGATCAGTTCGAGCATTTGTTCCAGCACCGGTTTCACATCGCCGACAATGGGGATATCGACTTTAACGGTCTTGGAAATAGAAGCCGGATCGATGTCGATATGGATAATCTTGGCGTACGGGCAGAACTGGTCGAGTTTGCCGGTGACGCGATCATCGAAGCGCGCACCGATCGCGATGATCACATCGCTCTCGTGCATGGCCATATTGGCCTCATAGGTGCCGTGCATGCCCAGCATGCCGATGAACTGTTTGTCTGTCGCAGGAAACGAGCCCAGCCCCATCAGGGTATTGGTAATGGGATAACCCAGCAGGTGGGTCAATTCCGTCAATTCCCGACTGGCTTCGCCCAGCACCACGCCGCCGCCTGCATAAATCATCGGTTTTTCGGCGTCCAACAACAGCTCCACGGCTTTTTTTACCTGGCCCTTGTGTCCAGCCACGGCCGGACTGTAGGAACGCATCGTGACTTTTTTGGGGTATTTATAAGGGATCTTGATTTTTGGATCGGTTATATCCTTAGGTATATCGACGACGACCGGCCCGGGGCGTCCCGTTGTCGCCACATAAAACGCCTTTTTTATCGTTTCAGCCAGCTTGGTCACGTCCTTGACCAGGAAATTATGCTTCACGCAAGGCCGGGTAATGCCGACCATGTCGACTTCCTGGAACGCATCACTGCCGATCACTGGTGATGATACCTGACCGGAAATAACAACCATCGGAATCGAATCCAGATAAGCAGTGGCAATACCGGTGACCGCATTGGTCGCGCCCGGCCCCGAGGTCACCAACACTACGCCGGGCTTTCCGGTTGCCCGGGCATAGCCGTCGGCAGCGTGTGTTGCCGCCTGTTCATGCCTGACCAGAATATGTTTGACATCGTCTTGCTGGAAAATAGCATCATATAAATGCAATACCGCTCCGCCAGGATAGCCAAAAATATATTCCACGCCTTCGTCTTTGAGACTCTGAATTACGATTTGTGCGCCATTTAGCTCCACGCTAATTTCCTCAATAAACTTAATAGGACTTTCGATTCAAGTCGATTATATTCGTTTTTCAAAATTCAAGCCCGATGTCACCGGTTTTATTTTGAAAAAAGTTGCATAAACTACTGATATTGTCTTTTTCCGTCAAGATAATCTGGACTATTTTACTAGGTTCTTAATCAAATTGTAATTTTGATCTGATGTTACACACGGACTGTTTTTTTATGCCGTTTACCACGCCGGACACCAAAACTCTTTAGTCTTCCCGACCCAAAGCGGCTAACTATTCGCGTTGGCACGCATTTATTTGTGCCTCGAAGAATATTCGCACTCCATATCTTGCGCGTCTCGGGTTGAATAAATTCGACCCTGCAACTGCATAACATCAGTTTTAATATTTACCGTATTGTTTAAAGCTTGTCTAGCCGATAACAATCCATTATTGTTTGAAAAGTCACGCACTCACATAAGGAATCAATAAAATGTCAATAAAAAATGCTTTCTATGCCCAATCAGGGGGAGTTACGTCCGTCATTAACGCCAGCGCTTGCGGAGTTATACAAACCGCCCGGCAACATCCTGACAAAATAGGCACGGTTTATGCCGGCTTCAATGGCATTATCGGCGCTTTAAAGGAAGAACTGATCGATACCAGCCTTGAATCCGATGCCGCTATTGCCGCTTTAAGACATACGCCGGCCGGCGCTTTCGGATCCTGCCGTTATAAACTGAAAAGCCTGGAACAAAATAAGGCCGAATACGAGCGCCTGATTGAAGTCTTTAAAGCGCACAATATAGGCTATTTCTTTTATAACGGCGGCGGTGATTCCCAGGACACTGCGTATAAAGTTTCACAGTTGGGGGACCAGATGGGTTATCCGATGGTTTGCGTCGGCGTACCCAAAACCGTGGACAATGACCTGCCCATTACCGATACCTGCCCTGGTTTCGGCTCCGTGGCCAAGTACATCGCCGTTTCAATGCGCGAAGCCAGTTTCGACGTAGCCTCTATGTGCTCCACATCTACGAAGGTTTTCGTGCTGGAAGTCATGGGGCGTCATGCCGGCTGGATTGCCGCCGCGGGCGGACTTGCGGCCGATGCGGACAACGATATCCCGCTGGTCATCCTGTTTCCGGAAGTCAAGTTTGATCAGGCCAAGTTTCTGGCCAAAATTGACGAAAAAGTTAAAAAGCACGGCTACTGTTCTGTCGTTGTATCGGAAGGTGTTAAAGGCGCCGACGGCAAATTTCTGGCCGAGGCCGGCGGCACCGACGCGTTCGGTCACGCCCAATTAGGCGGAGCGGCACCAGTAGTTGCCAATATCGTCAAAGAGGCGCTGGGTTACAAGTATCACTGGGCGGTCGCCGATTATCTACAAAGGGCGGCACGCCATATCGCCTCAAAAACCGATGTGGATCAGGCTTATGCCATGGGCAAGGCCGCAGTGGAACTGGCCATCTCCGGCAGGTCGGCCGTCATGCCCACTATCGTCAGGACATCGGATTCGCCTTATCAATGGCACGTAGGCCATGCCGAGCTGAAGGATGTCGCCAACGTCGAGAAAATGATGCCGGCCGAGTTTATTTCAGAGGACGGCTTCGGCATTACCGAAGCGTGCCGCCGCTATCTGCAGCCTTTGATCATGGGCGAAGATTATCCGCCTTATAAAAACGGCCTACCGGATTATGTGACCATGAAAAAACAGATGATCGCCAAAAAATTGGCTGAGTTTTCCATCTAATTTTTAACCGACGCTCTTCTTGAAGAGCTCGGACGCAAGCTCACACCGATAACCACGGAAGCCTGGCATTCCGTGGTTATTTAATAAGGACAGACCATGCTGAACACTATTCCGCTTAACCTGTCACTCGCACAATGGTGCATTCTTTTTGCCCTGCTCGCATCCCTCAGCGCTATTTTGTATGGTCTGATATCGATCAAATGGATTAAAAAACAACCTGCCGGCAACGAGCAGATGCAGACTATAGCCTTGGCTATCCAGCAAGGCGCGCAGGCTTATCTGGCCAGACAGTATAAAGTGATCGCGCTGGTCGGCACCCTGCTCTTGTTACTGATCGGTTTTTTGTTGAATTGGCAGACGGCCGGCGGTTTTGGCCTGGGCGCGCTGTGCTCAGCAATGGCAGGCTTTACGGGCATGCATATTTCGGTTCGCGCCAATGTCCGCACGGCCCAGGCCGCCTACACAGGTACATCTCATGCTTTTCTGATCGCCATCCGGGGCGGCTCCATTACCGGCATGTTAGTCGTAGGCTTAGGACTCCTGGCAATCAGCAGTTATTACAGCCTGTTACAACTGCTAGGTTTTCCGGACCCGCTGCATGCCATGATAGGCGTCGCTTTCGGCGCATCGCTGATCGCTATTTTTGCGCGTCTTGGCGGCGGGATCTTTACCAAAGGCGCTGACGTTGGCGCCGATATCGTCGGCAAAATAGAGGCCGGCATACCCGAGGATGACCCTCGGAACCCGGCCGTGATCGCCGATAATGTCGGCGATAATGTCGGCGACTGCGCCGGCATGGGGGCCGATCTATTTGAATCCTATACCGCATCCGTGATTGGCACCATGCTGCTGACCAGCCTGCTGACACCCGGCAACAATGAAAACCTCATCATCTATCCTCTGGTTCTAGGCGGCATATCGATCCTGACCTCCATGATCGGCATTTTATTCATCAGAGTCGGCAGCAGCGGCAACATTATGGCCGCCTTGTATAGAGGCGTCATTATTTCGACGGCGCTGTCCTTCATGTTGTTTTATGCGCTCACCGAATGGTTGCTCGGCGATACACTCGTTATCGGCATACAGCTCATTCCCTCCATTAATCTGTTTTACTCGGCAATTATCGGACTGGGTTTAATGGCCGCGTTAATGGTTATCACCGAATACTATACCTCCAGCAGGTACGCCCCGGTCAGGCAAATCGCACTGGCATCGACCACAGGAGGCGGCACCAATGTCATTGCCGGCCTAAGCCTGTCCATGAAAGCCACCGCCATACCGGCTATCCTGATCTGCACCGGCATGTGGGGGACTTATCAATTGGCAGGCTTGTTAGGCATCGCCATTGCCGCAACCGGCATGTCGTCATTGACAGGCATTGTTGTCGCGATGGATGCTTACGGCCCGATTACGGATAATGCCGGCGGCATTGCCGAAATGGCAAAAATGCCGCAGGAAATCCGCAAAATCACCGATCCGCTCGATGCTGTCGGCAATACGACCAAAGCCGTTACGAAAGGCTATGCGATAGGGTCAGCCGGGTTGGCGGGACTGGTGTTGTTCTCCGACTTCACGAGCCAGCTGAGCGGCATCATTTGCGACTTGTCCGATTACCGGGTCATCATCGGTTTGTTGCTGGGCGCGCTGATTCCTTACCTGTTCAGCGCCCTGGCCATGGAAGCGGTCGGCAAGGCGGCCGGTGACATCGTCAATGAAGTGCGCCGCCAGTTTAAAGAAATCCCCGGCATTATGGATTACACGGCGAAACCCGATTATTCAAAAGCCGTCGATATACTGACGATTTCAGCGATCAAAAAAATGATTGCGCCGTCCCTGTTGCCTGTGTCCGTACCGATTATCGTCGGACTCTCGTTGGGCAGGGAGGCCTTGGGCGGCGTTTTGATAGGCTCTATCATCACCGGCCTGTTTGTCGCGATCTCCATGACCATCGGCGGCGGCGCCTGGGACAATGCCAAAAAATATATCGAGGCAGGCCATTATGGCGGCAAAGGTTCAGATACGCATAAGGCGGCCGTTACCGGCGATACCGTAGGCGATCCTTACAAGGATACCGCCGGCCCTTCCGTCAATATCATTATCAAAATGGTTAACAGCGTGGCCTTGCTGATCGTGCCTTTGCTGTAGACGAGCCTTTAACCCGATGGACTACGGGGCGGTAAATTCGACCTCGTAGCCGGTAAATTTTCGAATATTGATTACGCCGGTGTCGAGCATCAGGTACTGACCTTTAATGCCATGCAGAACGCCTGAGACTTCGGGTTGTGTATCAAGATTGAAGGATTTGACCTTTACCGGGTAATTGTCCACCGGATAATGAATATCGACCACCTGCTCATGCGTCAGGAATTCAATCGCCTGCGGGCCGAAGCGCTCGCTTATCTCAGCCAGTTCCGCTTTGCACACGACGATCAGCTCATCACGTTTGGCAGTCAGATCGACGGGCTCGGCATGATTTTTCAACATCTGCTGCCAGCTGGTCTTGTCGCTGACATGTCTGGCAATAGCCACCTCGACCAGCCCGGAAATATAGCGCGACTGCACTTTAAGAATCGGCAAGGCCTGGACAGCGCCCTGATCGATCCAGCGCGTTGGAACCTGGTTATGACGCGTAATGCCCACCTTGATGCCGGAAGAATTGGCCAGGTAAACGATATGCGGCTGAAAGCAAAATTCGGCTGCCCACGACGGCTCCCTACAGGTACCTGCCTCATAATGGCAGGTTTCCGGCTTCATAATGCACATATCGCATTGCGCCAACGTAGTAAAACAAGGATAACAATAGCCTTGACTAAAACTTTTTTTGGTCTGCCTGCCGCAATGCACGCAAAAAATCCTGCCTGTATAGACCAGCCTGACCGGCTTGCCGATCAATGGATTCAATGCGATCAACTGATCCGTCAACGGCAATTCATACCGAACCGGATTGTCCAGTTGGGTACGCATTTTTCTTAATTGTCCCTGCATGCAGGTATTCCTCTAAAAAAGCTTATAACAGCTGATATAATGTCATGATTTGATAATCTACTAAAGAGGACACGCATGTCATTAATGAGAGTTTCGTCTGGAAAAGACCTTCCAAACGATATTAATGTTGTAATTGAAATACCTGCCTTCAGCGACCCGGTTAAGTATGAAGTCGACAAGGACACGGGCGCGCTGATGGTTGACCGTTTTATGGGCACCTCAATGCAGTACCCGACCAATTACGGCTATGTTCCGCACAGTCTCTCAGACGATGGTGACCCGGTTGATGTTCTGGTTATTACGCCTGCGCCGTTGTTGAGTGGTTGCGTGGTGCGCTGCCGCCCTATCGGCGTTCTCAAAATGACTGACGAAGCCGGGGCGGATGCCAAGGTACTGGCTGTGCCGGTACAGAAGCTGACGCCATTCTACAACCGCGTCAAGAGCTACGAAGACATCCCCGAAGATAAATTAGCCAAAATCGCGCATTTCTTTGAGCACTATAAAGATCTGGAACCGGGCAAATGGGTAAAAATTGACGGCTGGTTCGGGCTGGAAGAAGCTCAAAAAGAAATCATGTCAAGCATAGAACGCTATAACTCGGCTAAAAAGAAGCCACACTTCTAGGCCTACTTATCATACTAGAGGGGGGCGATGGCAGCGCCCCCACAAAATTTATTCGGCTATCTCTTTCAGCGTTTATAACCATCGGTATTCTTCCCGACCCAGCGCTGATCCTCCGACGTTAAAACTTCCTTTTTCCAGAAAGGCGCTTTCGACTTTAGCGCTTCCATAATATACCGGCTCGCATCAAACGCGTCACCGCGGTGCGAGGTCCAGACCGCCACCAGCACAATCGGCTCATTAGGCAGAATATCCCCCACGCGATGCACGACCAACGCATCGATGACCGGCCACTGTTGCTGCGCTTCGGCAACGATTTTTTCGAGCTGCTTTTCGGTCATGCCCGGATAATGCTCGAGATTCATGGCTTTGACATCATCGCCTTCATTGAAATCGCGCATCGTGCCGATAAAAATATTGGTCGCGCCGAATTTGCCGGACATATGCTGCGCCGCGTTTTGATAAGCCTGAACTTCCTGCCAGGGATCAAAACTCTGCGCATAAATTTTTATCGCCATCGTCAGCCTCCGGTTACCGGCGGAAAAAAAGCCACCTCATCGCCGTCACTGACAACACTGTTCCAGTCCACATATTCCATATTGACAGCCGCCAGCAGATGATTCGGCGCCGCTTTACCGGCATTGGCCCGATGCCAGACATCGCTGACGGTGACAATGCCTGTAAACTCAAGATCGTCTTCCGAGCGTCCCAAACTTTCTTTCAAACTGGCGAAATAACGCACTTTAATTGACATAGTCATTCACGCGGTCATAAAAACAATAGATAATAATACTTTGAACCTCGCCGCGGCAAAACTGCTCAGATAACTGCAAAACGCGCGGGCAAAACAGCTGCCTCGCCCTCTTGCACTTTCTGATATTACATTTATGCAATTAAGCAATTGCCAGAAGGTCTAATTTTTTCAGCGATAATTTTACAGACTTGTGACTCAACTAACCCATTTTAATCAGGCCGGCGAAGCCCATATGGTCGATGTCGGCGACAAAGCTATAACCCAGCGCACAGCTGTCGCCGAAGGCTATATTGAAATGCAGCCTTCGACGCTCAAGCTGATCATCGAAGGCGGACATAAAAAGGGCGATGTGCTGACCATTGCCAGAATTGCCGGCATCATGGCCAGCAAGAAAACCGCCGATTTGATTCCGCTCTGCCACCCTTTGCCCATCACACACGTGGAAATCAGCCTGACTGCGGAAACCGACAAAAACCGCGTACGCTGCCAGACCACGGTAAAAACCAACGGCCAGACCGGCGTAGAGATGGAAGCGCTTAACGCCACGCAGATCGCTCTGCTGACTATCTACGATATGTGCAAGGCTGTAGATCGGGGCATGGTCATCCAATCCGTACAGCTGTTGGAAAAAGATGGCGGCAAATCGGGACATTGGCAGCGCCAATAGCCGTCCGGATACAGGCTTGCCACAATGGGCGAAGCCTGCCAGATCCAGTCCATCATCGTGAACTGGCGCTAGCCGCTGCACAATCGGCTCATGCCAACACTAAAAATGCCGGGGCAGCCATGATGCCGGGCGACAACATTCAAGACTCGACCAGCGGCCTGCCCTGAAAACCGGCAAAAGTGATTTTGAAACGGGCCTGTTGCTGCTGATCGTCTTTATCATCAACCTGCCGTAAAGCTGCTGAAAAGCAAAGCTTGGTGAGATATCGAGCTGAAATGGGAGAATTGTGCGAGTCGGAAAAGACGCCCTGGCTTTTTATACCGCGTAACCTTGGGATCTTGCATTATAGCCATAGGAAAGTTGGCTATGCCTTGTTTTTTCTTAACCCGCTTAATGCTTTAAACAGCTTTCCTGTTTTATTATTATCAGGCTTTTGCTGAGCAAATAATTCATCACGACGAACCAGACTCAGCCATTCCTCATATTCTCGTTGTGTTTCTTCCAATTTGCTGCGAATTATCCTTTTATGCTCACTGGTAATCTCAAGCCGAATGAAATCACTGTCTATTCTGAGCATGAATCGGGCAACTTCGTCCAGCAAACCGTCATCAACTTCTTCAGGCGCGAAGCTCTTTTTATATACGCCAAAATTTTCGTGATTATTGATGAGTATATTTATATTTGATGCGGCATAATCCACTTCAAACTTAAACCGCACCGGAATTTTTCGCGTTACCGTAAATTTAGCATTTTGTACCACATCGATACCTTGAAAATATTTCCATTCAAAAGGCACTTTGTGCGCGCTTAAAAAAGCAACCTCCTGCTCAATCAGACTTTTTCCCTGAAGATGATAGGTAAAGACACCTTCACCCAGGCAAAAGAAATTGACATTGACCTGCATCAGCTTATTGGGATCTACATACCCAATAATACCGTCGGTGTTGATTTTGTAATCGGTTTGGATCAATCGGCCGAACTGGGGATATTTGGAACTGTAGTCATCAATAAAAACAGCCTGTTCAAGATAGGTTAAATGCTCCACCATTTCCTTCATGAACACAAAAATACTTTGCATTTTAGGAAGGATCGATTCCTTATAGCGCGCTGCCAATTCTTGTTCAATATTCTGTTGATCCAGGGCATCATCTTGCTTTCGATTTACCTGATCCCTTAATTGCTCAAGAACCCCCATAATCACTCCTTTAACTTTTATTACAGATTACTGCGGGTAAGTGTAGCGCAGATTTCATGATAAATCTGGGATCTGCGCTACTTTAGGCCTTTTAAATTTTATGATAAATGGCCGCGCCTTCTTCAACAAACTGCTTTGATTTCTCATCCATGCCTTTTGTCAGCGCCTCTTCTTCGGCGATGCCTTTTTCAGCGGCATAATCCCGCACATCCTGGCTGATTTTCATCGAGCAGAAATGCGGACCGCACATCGAGCAGAAATGCGCGATTTTGGCCGATTCCTTGGGCAGGGTTTCATCATGGAATTCGCGGGCCCGCTCGGGGTCCAGGCCGATATTGAACTGGTCTTCCCAACGAAATTCAAAACGCGCCTTGGACATGGCATTATCACGTGCCTGCGCCCCAGGATGCCCTTTGGCCAGATCGGCGGCATGCGCGGCAATTTTATAAGTCACGATGCCTTCTCGCACGTCTTGCTTATTAGGCAGCCCTAAATGCTCTTTTTGAGTGACATAACAGAGCATCGCACAACCATACCAGCCGATATTGGCGGCGCCGATAGCCGAAGTGATATGGTCGTAACCGGGCGCGATATCGGTCGTCAAAGGGCCTAAGGTATAAAAAGGCGCTTCGCCGCATTCTTCGAGCTGCTTGTCCATGTTGACCTTAATCATGTGCAGAGGCACATGTCCCGGACCTTCTATCATGGTTTGCACGTCATGCTTCCAGGCGATTTTCGTCAGCTCGCCCAAGGTTTCCAGTTCACCGAACTGCGCCGCATCATTGGCGTCATAAATTGAGCCCGGACGCAGCCCATCCCCTAATGAGAAAGATACGTCATAGGCTTTCATGATTTCGCAGATTTCTTCGAAATGCGTGTACAGAAAGCTTTCCGTGTGATGTGCCAGACACCATTTCGCCATGATGGAACCGCCACGCGACACGATACCGGTCATTCTTTTGGCGGTCAGCGGCACATGATGCAGGCGCACGCCGGCATGAATCGTGAAGTAATCGACGCCCTGCTCGGCTTGCTCGATCAACGTGTCGCGGAAGATTTCCCAGGTCAGTTCCTCGGCCTTGCCGTTGACTTTTTCCAGCGCCTGATAAATGGGCACGGTGCCGATAGGCACGGGCGAGTTGCGCAAAAGCCATTCGCGCGTTTCATGAATGTTCTTGCCGGTCGACAAATCCATAATTGTATCGCCGCCCCAGCGTATGCCCCAGAGCATCTTTTCGACTTCTTCCTCGATAGACGACGTGACGGCCGAATTGCCGAGATTGCCGTTGATTTTAACGAGGAAGTTGCGGCCGATAATCATCGGCTCCAGTTCGGGGTGATTGATATTGGCCGGAATGATGGCCCGGCCGCGCGCGACTTCGGAGCGCACAAACTCGGGGGTAATAACCGATGGAATCGATGCTCCGAAGGATTCGCCCGGATGCTGATTTTTCCATAACTCGCGCATTTCTTCCATTTTCTGGTTTTCGCGGATCGCGATAAATTCCATTTCCGGCGTAACAATGCCCTGTCTGGCATAATGCATTTGCGTGACATTGACGCCGGCTTTGGCGCGGCGCGGCTTGCGGATATGCTCAAAACGCAGATCGGCGGTCGCCGGATCTTCCAGGCGCTGACGGCCGAATTCCGAGCTCGGGCCAGACAGTTCTTCGGTATCATTACGCTCTGCAATCCAGGCCGCGCGGATGGCGCTCAGGCCTTTTCTTAAATCGACTTCAACCGCAGGGTCGGTATAAACGCCTGAGGTGTCATATACATACAATGGCGGGTTTTTTTCCGCGCCAAACTGGGCCGGCGTATCGGACAGGGTAATCTTGCGCATCGGAACGCGTATATCAGGCCGACTGCCTTGAACATAGATTTTTTCCGACGCCGGATAGGAATCAATTTTGACACTGCTGGTAGCAGACGTAAGATCTTTAAGAACAGCGCTCATGCTTATCTCCAAAATTCAATAAAACAAGACGCAGGGAAGTGTGGGCTTTCCTACGCCGGTATTAACCGGGGTCAGGTTCAAAGGGTTTCTCTCAGCCTCAAGACACATCTCGAAGCACCCCTAGCCTTTACGGATATCTCGTTAAATTAAAGGAAAACGGTCTATTTTGCAAGTCAGTCCCATATACCCGCCATCATAAACACCTTATAAATCAAAAGGTTTTATTAAAGAAGATTAATTTAAAATTATCTTTTCCATTAATTAAATCAACACCCCCTTCTGTCTCGGGATAAAATGTGCGGTTGTTTATTGCTATATTTAAAAAAAGGGGAGTATGTGGACTTAACCAATATCAACCAGATCGAGCATGCCGGCTCATCGACTCGAAAAGAGATAATGCGGGTCGGGCTTGCGCTAATCTTCATGATCGCCGTCATGCTTTATGTAGGCAATACTACCGAGCCAGTGCCCCATCATTACCTGCTGATTATCGCAGCCTTCATCGGTGGTTATATGGCTTTAAACATAGGTGCGAACGATGTAGCCAATAACGTCGGCCCGGCGGTCGGCTCGCAAGCCTTAACAATGACTGGCGCAATCATCATCGCGGCCGTCTTTGAAGCCTCCGGCGCGCTCATCGCCGGAGGTGATGTGGTCAGCACGATCAAGGACAGCATTATCGACCCGGCCATGCTCAAGGATACGGCTACATTTATCTGGCTGATGATGGGGGCTCTGTTAGCCGCCGCCATCTGGCTTAATATTGCGACCGCCTTTAACGCACCGGTGTCAACGACGCACTCGATCGTCGGCGCGGTATTGGGCGCGGGGATTGCTGCAGGAGGCTTCGATATCGCCGACTGGTCGGTAATGGGCAAAATTGCCGCAAGCTGGGTTATTTCTCCGATAATGGGCGGCATCATTGCTGCGGCTTTTCTGTATCTCATTAAACGCACGATTACTTACCAGGAGGACATGCTGCAGGCAGCAGCAAAAATTGTGCCTCTGCTGATTGCGGCAATGGTCTGGGTTTTTTCCACTTACCTGATCATGAAGGGCTTGAAGCAGCTCTGGAAGGTCGAGTTTCTACCCGCCAGCAGTATCGCACTGGCGCTGGCTGTCACCGTCTATCTGGTCGTCAAACCGATGATCAGCAAGGCGGCGTTAAAAATGGATCAGTCTAAAGCCAGCATTAATTCACTGTTCACATTGCCGCTCATATTTTCAGCGGCGCTGCTCAGTTTTGCGCATGGCGCTAATGACGTTGCCAATGCCGTAGGCCCATTGGCGGCAATTAATGATGCCATATTCAGCGGCGGCGTAGTATCCAAAGCATCTATTCCTGTCTGGGTCATGATGGTGGGTGCTTTCGGTATTTCTATCGGCCTGGCCTTGTATGGACCTAAATTGATCCGCACGGTCGGTAGTGAAATTACCGAGCTCGATAAGATGCGTGCCTTTTGCATAGCCATGTCGGCGGCCTTCACGGTCATCGTTGCCAGTCAGCTAGGCTTACCCGTCAGCTCGACTCACATTGCTGTCGGCGCCGTATTCGGCGTAGGTTTTCTGCGTGAATACCTAAAACACAGCGATGCAAAAAGAATAGAAGAAATTAAAGCCCATCACGAGCATGATGCTCCGGAAATAGTGGATGAGTTCTTGAGAAACTTCAAGAAAGCATCTATTGAAAGGAAAGGACAGATGCTTAAAGAGCTGAAACAGGCAAAGGCTTTATCACCGTTGACTAAAAAAGAGCGCAAAAGCCTCAAAAAAGTCTACCGCAAACAATTGGTCAAGCGCTCGCACATCTATAAAATTGCTGCGGCTTGGATTATTACAGTGCCTTTATCTGGCGTACTGGGCGGTCTGTTGTTTTTTACAATCAGAGGCATGCTGCTGCCTTAAAACAATATCCGGTAAAGTCTTTATGACCGGGTGAGCAAAATATTATTGCCGCTGTTCACCCGGAAATGCTCCACTGTTTCCTATACCAAAATTAGTAGCGTTAGAAAAATGCTTTTTTCCAACAGCAGTGTTAGAATTTCCCAACTAGTGACTAACCAGATTTAACGGATGTCGACAGACCCTCAACAAACGCCTTATCTCCCGCCTGCCCTGGAATTTAAGAGCAGTACATTTTCTGTACCCGTCTTGATTTTATTCGATAATGAAACGGCAATTATCGAGCAACAACTCCAGGAAAAAGTTCGTCTAGCGCCTGAGTTTTTCAAAAATTCACCACTGGTATTTGACTTACAGGAACTGAACAAGCAGGAGCGCGAGATTGATATTGCCGTACTGACCAAAATCATCCGCAAGCTGAATTTGCTGCCGATCGGCATACGCGGCGGCACCACACAGCAGAATCAGCAGGCCATAGCGCTGGGCATTCCGGTCCATTCCATTCATAGCGGTAGCGCCTCCGCGTCTGCAGAAACTGTGAATCCGAAAAAAATCGCTTCGGAACCTACCCCCAAGGCAGAGCCTGTAATGAGCACGCTTATTACTCAGCCTATCCGTTCCGGCCAGCGCCTTTATGCCGAAGGGGATTTGATCATTCTGGCCCAGGTCAGCGCCGGCGCCGAAATCATAGCCGAAGGCAATATTCATATTTACGGGACGTTAAGAGGTCGGGCGCTGGCCGGTGTACAGGGCAATCCGGACGCGCGCATTTTCTGTTCCGATCTGCAGGCTGAGCTTGTTTCAATTGCCGGCACTTACAAAATCAGTGAAGATCTGAATGAATCCGTCCGTGACAGACCCGTTCAGATCTTTTTACAAAACGAAAATTTGATCATTAAAGATCTTTAAATTAATACCGCTAACTTGGAGGAACAACCCTTGGCAAGAATCATCGTCGTAACATCCGGTAAAGGTGGTGTTGGCAAAACAACAACGAGTGCAGCCATCTCCATGGGGCTGGCAAAAAGAGGCTATAAAACAGCCGTCATTGATTTCGACGTAGGCTTGCGGAATCTGGATTTGATCATGGGCTGTGAACGCCGGGTCGTCTATGATTTCATCAATGTCATAAATGGCGAAGCCAACCTTAATCAAGCGTTGATTCGCGACAAACATTGCGATCAGCTTTACGTTCTGCCTGCCTCCCAGACGCGCGACAAAGATGCCTTAAGTATCGAAGGCGTAGGTAAGATTTTGGAAGAATTATCCAAAGATTTTCAATACATCGTGTGCGATTCCCCTGCCGGCATTGAAAAAGGCGCTCATTTAGCGATGTATTTTGCTGATGATGCTTTTGTCGTAACCAATCCGGAAGTGTCCTCGGTTAGAGACTCAGACCGCATGCTAGGCCTGTTGGCGAGCAAATCACGTCGTGCCGAACAAAACGAAGAGCCCATCAAGGAATACCTGCTGCTGTCCCGTTACTCGCCGGATCGCGTAAAATTAGGGGAAATGCTGAGCGTAAAAGACGTGCAGGAAATTTTATCCTTGCATTTACTCGGTGTTATTCCAGAATCAAAATCGGTATTGAATGCTTCAAACTCTGGTGTTCCTGTTATTCTGGATGAAAAAAGCGATGCCGGCCAGGCCTATGCCGATATCGTTGCCCGCTATTTAGGCGAGGAGAAACCCCATCGTTTTATTGATGAGAAAAAAGGTCTTTTCGGGAAGTTTTTCGGGGGTAAATAATGAGTTTACTCGACTATTTTAGAATCACTAAAGCCAGTTCGGCATCGGTGGCAAAAGAAAGACTGCAAATTCTGGTGGCCCATGAGCGATCCTCCCGAAACCAGCCGTCTTATCTTCCCCAGCTACAAAAAGAGTTGCTGGAAGTTGTACGAAAATACATTAACGTAGGGCAGGATGCCATTTCAATTAATTTCGAGCAGGATGAGGATCAGGAAATACTTGAACTAAATATTGTATTGCCCGAACATCATCACACTAAGAAATCTTAATTTTTAATCAATTCTATAAAAGGTGATCTATATGTCTAATAAAATCGGCGAGGCCGCGGGTAAAATCTGGCATTATTTGGATAAGAATGGGCCCGCTAGCGTATCTAAAGTGACCTCTGAAACAGGGCTCAATAAAAATGATATTCAACGGGCCATTGGCTGGTTGGCTAAAGAAGGCAAACTATCCATCGAAATCAACGGTCGGGCTGAAACTTTATCATTGAAATAAAGTGAGGCCAAAGGCTAAAGTTGAGAAACTTGCTGCTTTAGCCTTACAGTGACTCTACATCAGAAAAAAGGTAGCCAATCCCAAGAAGGCCATAAAGCCCACAACATCAGTCACCGTGGTTAACAACACACCGCCTGCCAAGGCTGGATCTATTCCCATCTTTTGCAGCATCAGCGGAATGCTCGCACCGGCAAATGCGGCGCAGGCAAAATTAATAAGCATGGCGCAGCCTAATAATAACCCGATACCGGCGCTTTGGAACCAAATTCCCGCAATACATGCAACTACAGTCGCCCATAAGGCACCGTTCACAACACCGACAGCGATTTCTTTTTTAAACAACCTTATCGCATTGGTACTGCTGATCTGCCGCAACGCCAAACCACGTATAACCAGCGTTAGCGTCTGACTTCCGGCTATACCCCCCATACTGGCGACGATAGGCATCAATACCGCCAACGCGACAATTCGGTCTAAGGTTGCTTCAAATAAACCGATAACCCAGGACGCCAGGAAAGCCGTCAGCAGGTTAATGCCTAACCAGACTGCACGCCGCTTTGCACTTGTCACAACCGGAGAAAACATATCCTGTTCTTCATCCAGGCCGGCCATGCTCATCAGTGAGTGGTCCGCTTCCTCGCGAATGACATCGACGATATCATCGACCGTGATTCTTCCCAACACCTTGCCGTCTTCCGCAACGACCGGCGCGGAAATCATATCGCGCTGTTCAAATAATAAAGCGACTTCTCCGGCCGGCATCTGATAGGGAATGCCGCTCATACTGAAATCCATCACTTCCGATACCATGGCATGAGGATTTTTAGTCAATAATACCGCTAAAGGCAAAACGCCCTGAAAATGATCATTTCGATCGACAACGATCAGATTGTCCGTCGCTCTGGGCATGGACCCGCGCTTTCTTAAATAACGCAGCACAACATCCAGTGACACATCGGCGCGCACGGTTAATACATCAAGGCTCATTAAACCGCCCGCTGTATTGTCATCGTATGATAAAGCCGATTCCAGGCGGCGCCTTTCCTGTATGCCGATCGATTCCGTTACTTTGGAGAGCAGCGGCTCGGGGAGTGTGTGCAACAAATCGATCAGATCATCCGATTCCAGACTTTCCAAGGCGGTAGCCAGATCTTTCCAGTCAGTAATTTCTATGAGTCCACTCGCCACTTCGACATGCAGATCGACCAGAATCTCTCCAACAGTAGTCGGCGGAATCAGCTTCCAGATTATTTTTCTATCTTCAGGCGCCAGCGATTCAATTAAAAGCGCTATTTCTGCAGGATATAACTCTTGAATAAACTGTCTGACTTCGTTCAGCGAGCCTGTGCTCAGCAGCTCTGTCATGCGCTTAAGAAGAAGCTCGTTATTGTCTTGTTTTGCAGTAGCTGACATAGAAGAAATATCCATAAAAACCAACACAACAGATCATTGCCGTGCCAGTTCCAGTTGATAAATGCGGAAAGAGACTAATGTAATTCTCTATGACGAACAATGACGTTCATAGAAGAATTCTTAAAATGCTGGGCTAATGAATCAACCAGATAAACCGATCGATGCTGCCCGCCTGTGCATCCTATCGCGACGGTCAAGTAACTCCGCCCTTCGGCCTCAAAACGAGGTATCCAGCGCAGAAGAAAATCGGTAATATCCTGAAAAAACTCAGCCACTAAAGACTCGCTTTTAAGAAAATCAGCGACCGGCTGATCCTTTCCGGTTAAACCGCGCAATTCCGGAATCCAGTGAGGGTTTGGCAGAGAGCGGGCATCAAATACAAAATCAGCATCCAACGGCACGCCATGCTTAAAGCCAAACGACTGAAACTGTAAGGCAATATGCCGAGCGTTCCTTTCGCCTATCTGTTCCTTGATCAGCTCCCGCAACTGATGGTAATGCGTTCGGCTGGTATCGATAACGACATTGGCATGCCTGGCAATCGGGGTCAGCATTTCTCTTTCAATTTTCAGCGCTTCTTTTAACGGTATATTAAAATCCGTCAATGGATGGCGCCGGCGAGTTTCGCTATAACGCTTCAATAATGTCGATTCTTCGGCCTGCATGAATATAATCTCGCAGTCTATCCCTTTGCTGCGAATCAAATCCAGGCACTCGGAAAAACTGAGCAGGCTTTCGCTCTGGTTCCTGGCATCAATGCCAATCGCGGTCTTGTTATAAGTTTTTTTATCGGCCAGCATGACGTGGTTGATAAAGTCTTCCAGCAATGTGACCGGCAGATTATCAATACAAAAATAACCACAATCCTCTAGCGTTTCTAGCGCGATACTTTTACCGGAACCGGAGAGGCCGCTGACGATTATTAGCTTCATAATAATTGGGCGCAAGATTAAAAGCTTATTTTAACCTTGCGCCTACACCTTATCTATGGCTTCCGATTTTTTCTTTATGCTTGATAATTTGGCGATCCAATTTATCAACCATATTATCAATGGCTACGTACATATCTTCCTGTTCATCTTCGGCAAATAATTTAGCACCGCTCAGCTGCAAAGTGGCTTCAGCTTTTTGGGCTAATTTTTCAACACTCAAAATAACATGTACATCAGTCACATGATCAAAATGACGAGCCAGCTTTTCAAATTTGCTGTCAACATGCGCTTTTAGCGCATCAGTTATTTCAAGATGATGACCTGTTACATTAACTTGCATGGAATAAACTCCTAAGGGTGGATGATTTTTTGTTGTTATCAGTCAGCGCTATAAGATGCGCTTTCTCTGACTGGATGGTGAAATAAACATCGCTTCACGATACTTCGCAACTGTCCTTCTCGCTACATTGATGCCTTTTTCTTTTAATAAATCGGATATTTTACTGTCGCTTAGCGGTCTTGCGGGATTTTCATTTCCGATTAATTCTTTAATAAATGCTCTGATAGCTGTCGCTGAACATTCTCCACCGTTTTCCGTCGATACATGACTGGAAAAGAAGTATTTGAATTCGACGATACCATTCGGCGTATGCATATATTTCTGCGTAGTTACGCGGGATATGGTTGACTCATGCAATTCCAGTTCCTCGGCAATATCCCGGAGCACCATGGGCTTCATCGCTATAGGGCCATGCTCAAGAAACGCCGGCTGCTTTTCCACGATACAGCGCGCCACTCGCAACAAGGTATCGTTACGGCTATGCAGGCTCTTAATAAACCATCTGGCCTCCTGCAAGTGATCCTTCATGGCCGTATTATCTTTACTGTTATCAGATCTTTTGATCAGTGCGGAATAAAAAGGATTTATGCGCAGCCTGGGGGCAATATCCGGATTAAGGTGTACTTGCCATATGCCCTCATGTTTAGTCACATAGACGTCAGGGATTACATATTCGGAATCGGCCTCCTGTATGCACGCACCGGGCTTGGGATCCAATGTCCGGATCAATGCAATGATCGCCTCCAATTGCCGCTCGTTAACACCCAATCGGCGCATCAGCTTTGACTGGTCATGCGCCGCCAATAAATCCAGGTGCCGGGTAACGAGAACCAGCGCCTCTTCCTTAAAAGGCATTGAATCCGGCAACTGTTGCAGTTGTATTCTCAGGCAATCACTTAAATCAACTGCCGCAACGCCTGCCGGATCAAAATTCTGCACGCGATGCAACACCGCTTCAACTTCATCAAAGTCCAGATCCTCCAACTGCGCCTGCAGCCCTTGAAAGATATCATCCGGGCTGGTTCTCAGATAGCCGTCCTCATTCACCGCATCGATAATAGCCATGGCGATGGCGTGATCGCGCTCGGAAAAACGGGTCAGCTCCAATTGCCATAATAAATGATCCAACAAGGTTGAAGACTTGCTGCGCTGCGTTTCAAATTCAACGGAATCATCAGCGGAGCCGGTGCCCGAGGCCATTACAGTGTCATAAATGTCATCCCAGGAAGAATCTATCGGCAATTCATCCGGAATGTCGGTTTGCGAGCCTTCGCTGGTTTGTAAATCCGAATTATCAATTTTCTTTTCGGGCACAGGCTCTGCATCCGAAGCCCCGTTTTCTTCCTCGCTGATCTCCAGCATTATATTGGATTCCAGCGCCTGCTGTATTTCCTGCTGCAGATCCAGGGTCGACAATTGCAGCAATCTGATCGCCTGCTGCAATTGCGGCGTCATAGTCAGTTGCTGGCCCAGTCGAAGATGTAAGGATTGTTTCATCAGAATATAATGTTTTCTAAGAATTTTAACTTAAAGACTAAAGTTATCGCCTAAATAAACTTTTCGCACTTCCTGATTGGCAACAATAGCTGCCGCTCCGCCCTCCGCAATCACCCTGCCATCGTTAAGTATATACGCTCGGTCACAAATACTTAATGTTTCTCTGACATTATGCTCGGTAATCAATACGCCGATGCCACGATATTTTAAATGTTCTATAATTTTTCTGATATCTTCTACCGAGATCGGATCAACGCCGGCGAAAGGCTCATCCAGCAATATGAATTGAGGGTTGGTGGCCAGTGCCCTGGCAATTTCAACGCGTCGACGCTCTCCGCCGGACAGCCCTACGGCAATCTGGTCGCGCAGATGCAGGATATGAAACTCCTGCAACAGTTCTTCTATTACCAGTTCGGCCTGTCCCTTGGTTAAATCGGAACGGATTTGTAGCACCGCGCGCAAATTATCCGCCACGCTCAGTTTGCGGAACACCGAGGGTTCCTGCGGCAAATAACCGATCCCCATTTGCGCCCTTAAATGCATGGGATGATAGGTTAAGTCGTGCGAGTCCAGTGTAATCTGGCCTTCGTCGGCCTTAATCAGGCCCACCATCATATAAAAACTGGTCGTTTTACCGGCTCCGTTAGGGCCCAACAAACCGACCACTTCGCCGGTATTGACATGCAATGACACACCGTTAACTACATTACGCTTGTTGTAATTTTTAATCAGCTGTTTTGCTGCTAGTTTAGCCATTTTTACTTAGCTTCTTTGGATTTCGGTTTCAGTATGACGCGCACGCGCTTTGAATCGGAGGATTTTTCTCCGGCCCTGACGACCGAGTTTTTACTGTCGTATTCGATCAATTTACTGGAATAAGTGGCATTGCCTTGCCAGACCGTTGCGTCATCGATCAGGATCAGCAGGTTCTTTTTGGGGTAATACTCACCGGTCAATGCTTCACCGGTGATGTCTTCTTCGCCCTCGCTGGGCTTTTGCCTGAACTTTGCCTTATTGCCTGTAAATACCAACTTCTCCGCATCGCCATCAACAAAATAAACCACCAGCTTATCGGAATTGACCTTAATACTGCCCTGAATGGAGATCACATTACCGGTATAAGTACTTATAGCTTTACTATCGTCATAAGTCGCCGTATTGGAGTCTATTGTGATTGGTTGCTCGGAATCACTTTCTAGCGCCATGGACGTGGAACTGAATAATCCTGATAGCAATACAAAGCAAAGAAATGCCGGTTTTTTATTTCGTCTCATACTTTCCTCGCACATTAGCGAGCAATTTAATATTAATCGGGTTGGAAAAAACAAGTTCCATGCCGGTGCCCGTAGTTACATTGGGAGGGCTTATCAGCTCTGCCCATTCATCGGTTTCCGCATAACTGGTTTTCGGTTTGACCCTGACATTAGAGGTGTTGATTATAAGCTGATTGACGCCCTCGCCTTTGGCTCTTTCGACATTGACCTTCCCCATCAGCAGCAAATCAGTACCATTGGGCGATAAAACGCCGATTTCCGATTTAACGACCCAGGGCGGCGTTTTCTGGTTATAGAAAAACATCACGGGCTTTTTCAAATGCGTTCTATTGTCATCGTTGTAGTGCGTCATTTTATCGGCCAGCAATCTATTTTTTAACTTGCCTGCTTCATCCATTTCCCACTTTATATAGCCTGTGCTGAAATAATCGGGACTGTGGGGTGGAACCGGTGCGCGCAACTCATCCAGACCAGTCAATTTAACCAGCCACCAGCTCATTACCGCAATAATGGCCGCATACAGATAAATATATTTTCCGCTCAAGCTGATCATTTCAGATAAGCATTCACAACGTCATCAAAATGCCCCTGGGCCTGCATGATCAGATCGCAGACTTCCCTGACAGCACCATGCCCGCCGGGCAACGTTGTACACCAGTCGGCTCGCTGTTTGACAGCAAAATTCGCGTCGTCAACCGCGATTGCAAGGCCGACTCGGGTCATGATCGGCAGATCCAGCAAGTCATCGCCAACATGGGCCGCCTGATCCGGCGTTATCCGCAGCTTCCCGATAATTTCATTAAACGCGGCAATTTTGTTTTCATGGCCTTGATAGACATATTCAATGCCCAGATTTTTCATGCGCAGCGCTACCGAGCTTGATTTACGC
Source organism: Methylobacter luteus IMV-B-3098 (assembly GCF_000427625.1). GTDB lineage: Bacteria > Pseudomonadota > Gammaproteobacteria > Methylococcales > Methylomonadaceae > Methylobacter > Methylobacter luteus. The sequence continues at coordinate 4,324,787 of NZ_KE386569.1, read as the reverse complement.
CCTGAAATAACAGCGACTTCCACGCCAGTTTGCCGCAACAGCTTGATGCCGTGCCCATCGCGGGAATGAAAGGCTTTGTATTCGTTACCGTCATTATCAAAAAAAAGCTTGCCGTCGGTTAAGACGCCATCCACATCCAGAATCAGGAGTTTCAGTTTTTTGGCCTTTTCCAGCACGGCCTGCATTTGGCCTGTTTTTGTCATCAAACTATTCCCGCATGGATCAAATCATGCATATTCAAAGCCCCTATCGCACGCCGCTGCCCATCGACGACAATCAGCGCATTAATTTTTTTCTGTTCCATGATGCGCATGGCCTCCGCAGCGAGAATATCGGCCGGAATAACGGCACAATGCGGCGTCATGACTTCGGTAATGGCGGTATGATGAATATCCAGATTCCGCCCCAGCATGCGCCGTAAATCGCCATCGGTAAAAATCCCGACCACCCGATTGTACGCATCGACAACGGCGGTCATGCCCAGTTTTTTTTCGGTCATTTCCAGCAAGGCCTCACTGATCAGCGCCGTCTCCGGCACTGACGGCACTTTATTGCCAGCGTGCATGATATCGCTCACCATCAATAACAGCCGTTTTCCCAAACTTCCGCCGGGGTGCGACAAGGCAAAATCATCGCGTGTAAAGCCACGCGCTTCGAGTAATGATACAGCCAAAGCATCGCCCATCACCAGCGCCGCGGTTGTACTGGAGGTCGGAGCCAGGCCCAGCGGGCAAGCTTCCTGCTCAACCCCTACATGAATATGTGTCGTGGCGAATTTAGCCATCGTGGAAGCAGGATTTCCGGTCATCGCGATTAAAGGCACACCCAGTCGCTTGATGATCGGCAAAATAGTCAAAACTTCGCCGGTCTCTCCGGAATTTGACAAGGCCAGCACGACGTCCTGCCGAGTGATCATCCCCAGATCACCATGACTGGCTTCCCCCGGATGCACAAAGAAGGCGGGCGTTCCGGTGCTTGCCAACGTGGCGGCAATTTTGCCGGCAATATGCCCTGATTTGCCCATCCCCGTGACTACAACGCGGCCGGTACAGTTAAACATCAACTTGCAGGCAGCAACAAAATCGTCATTGATCTGATCAACCAATGCGGCAATCGCGCGATGTTCTACCTGGATGACAGCCAGAGCCAGTTCACGGAGCTTATGATCGTGTATTTTCATGTTCTGCCGGAAAAATCAAGCGACAACCGCGCTTTGATAGAGGAACCATCCATAAACAGTATAAGCCGACACCAAGCCGAATCCTTCCCAACGACTGATGTACCCGGCTTTCGATATACCATAACCCAAAATAAACAATATGCCGGTAAAAGCCAGCATGACCGGAAAATCGCGTGCCAGGACACTTTCGGCAACAGGCCCTGGTGCCAGCACGCCCGGCATTGAATAAACAGCCAACAAATTATAAATATTCGAGCCGACGACGTTCCCGACCGCCAGATCATCTTCATTTTTCAGAACACTGCCGACTGAGGCGGCCAATTCCGGCAGGCTCGTGCCTACAGCGACAATCGTCAGGCCAATCACCACATCACTGACACTAAAAAACTGGGCGATATTGACCGCCGACATCACCAATACGCGGGAACTCAGCAATAGTCCGATCAATCCAAACCCAAAATAAAGCCACGCTTCTTTGTTGGGCAGATTCCCGGGTAACTCGACCACCATCTCCTCGCCTAAAGGATCGCGTTGCTTTTCATTGGCCGCCGCACGAATCAGCCAGCCCGTAAATGTGATCAAACCTGCCAGCATCAAAGCGCCGTCAAAGAAATCCCACCCGTCAAGAGACAGCAGGTAGCTGCCGATACTGATGGCCATCAAAACCGGCAACTCTCTTCTTAAAATACGGTAATGAAACGCCAAAGGCGCCACCAGCGCCGTAACCCCCAGAATCAAGCCGATATTGGCTATATTGGAGCCCAGCGCGTTGCCTATAGCGAGACCGGCATTCCCCTGCCAGGAGGCGATGGCTGATACCAGAATTTCCGGCGCGGATGTTCCCACGCTGACTATCGTCAAACCAATGAGCAATGGAGAAACGCCATAATTTCTGGCAATAGAGGCCGTTCCCATAACGAACTTATCCGCTGAATAGACTAAAACAGCCAATCCCGCTAACAAAGCAATAAAATTGATAACCATGGGTTGCCAGCTCAAAATTGCTTATTATGCCATGTTTATTCCATTCATGTACTATGGGAACTTCTATTAAAATACTCTCATAAGTCTTGGTTTTGTCGTTTACTGCCCAGTCTTCCTGGAGCAGCCATCCATACATGTCTCTATGACGTTTTGAAGATGCAAAGCGTTACTTTTTCTTTCTCAAACAACCGTATATTGACTTAGCAGGGACTAGTCATAGAAAATAGCGGGTTTAGATTCCGAAATATATGTCTTAACCACGCATGGATAACAGCGTTTCCTCTCAAAACAGCTTAGTTTCTGTTCATAATTTGTCGTTTTCCCGGGGCAATAAGAAAATATTTGACGATATTTCGCTGGAATTCGAACGCGGCAAAATTACCGCCATCATGGGCCCCAGCGGCACGGGTAAAACCACGCTGTTGAAGTTGATCGGCGGCCAGCTGTTTCCATCCCAAGGCTCTGTAACGGTAGACGGACAGAATGTCCACCGCTTGCGCCGGTCGGAATTGTACAATTTGCGCAAACGCATGGGCATGCTTTTTCAAAGCGGGGCCTTATTAACGGATATGAACGTCTATGATAATGTGGCTTTTCCGTTACGCGAACATACTCATCTGCCCGAATCCATGATCCGCACGCTGGTGCTGATGAAACTGCAAGCCGTAGGACTGAGAGGCGCGCGCAATATGATGCCTAACGAACTGTCCGGAGGCATGGCCAGGCGCATCGCCTTAGCCCGTGCGATCGCACTGGATCCTATGATGATCATGTATGACGAGCCCTTTACGGGCCAGGATCCCATTTCCATGGGCGCGCTGGTGCATTTGATCAAATCGTTAAATAACACCCTGGGCCTGACCAGCATTATCGTCTCGCACGACGTCCATGAAACAGCGGCGATCGCCGACTATATTTATGTGCTGTCGGAAGGAAAAATCATCGGCGAGGGCACACCGAAGGAAATTCAGCAATCGAAATCGGAATGGGTTCAACAATTCATGACCGGAGCAGCGGACGGCCCGGTGCATTTTCATTATCCTGCAACAGACTACGTTGACGACCTTCTATTATCTAAAAAACGTTCTGGCCGGGTATCAAAGCGTTACGGACAGCTATAAAAACATGATGCAATTGCTACAATATCTAGGCAGAACGACGCGCGCCAGTTTTACCAAACTGGGACGCGGCACATTCTTCCTGCTCCATACGCTTGCAGGCCTTGGCAGCATTCTGCCCAGACCCAGACTGATTCTTAATCAGATGTATTCTGTTGGCGTCCTGTCCTTTCTGATTATCACCATTTCAGGGCTTTTTGTCGGCATGGTGCTGGGTCTGCAGGGCTATTATATTCTGTCTGATTTTGGCGCCGAAGAAACACTCGGCGTCATGGTTGCGGCGTCGCTGGTCAGGGAGTTGGGTCCTGTCGTGACGGCTTTGTTGTTCGCCGGCCGGGCCGGGTCCGCTTTAACGGCTGAAATCGGACTGATGAAAGCGACAGAACAGCTTTCCGGCATGGAAATGATGGCCGTTGATCCGATTAAACGTATTATTTCTCCGCGCTTTTTGGCCGGCTTCTTATCCATGCCTTTGCTGGCGGCATTATTCAGCATGATCGGCATTCTGGGCGGGCTCATGGTCGGCGTCGGCCTGCTAGGTGTGGACGAAGGCGCTTACTGGTCACAGATGCAGGCCAGCATGGATTTTCATGATGATATTGTCAATGGCGTCATCAAGAGCATTGTTTTTGGTTTTGTAGCGACCTGGATAGCGCTGTTTGAAGGCTATGACACCATCCCGACTTCCGAAGGAGTCAGCCGCGCCACTACGCGCACCGTCGTCAATTCAGCTTTTAGTATTTTAGGTCTTGATTTCATTCTGACCGCACTCATGTTCGGAGATAATTAACATGCAGCACACCAGTACCCAGGACACGCTTGTCGGGCTTTTTGTCGCCTCAGGCATCGTTGGCCTGCTCTTTCTTGCTTTGCAAGTCAGTAATTTAAGCTCTTTTATTAAAGAAGACACTTATACTGTGACTGCCCGTTTCGAGAACTCCGGCGGACTGAAGGTTAAATCGGCGGTTTCCGCGGCCGGCGTTAAAATAGGGCAAGTCAGCGCCATCAATTTCGATCCAACCACTTACGAATCTGTCGTTGAAATGCATATCAACGCAAAGTACACCACCATACCGGATGATACGAGCGCCAGCATTTTTACCGCCGGCCTGTTAGGCGAACAATACGTCAATCTGGTGCCGGGCGGCTCGGAAGATTATCTGAAAAACGGCAGCGCAATTGAAATCACGCAGTCCGCCATCATCCTGGAGAAAGTGATCGGCCAGTTCCTGTTTAAGTCGGCCGAAGAAAAAGCGGAAACAAAAAAGTGACTCAGCTGAACATTATCGATCAGGGAGCGGGGCATTTTATTATCGATGGTGATTTGACCTTTTCAACGATAGACAAGCAGACAGTAAAATCATTTACTTTCCTGAAGACGGCCAAACACATCACCATCGATCTTAGTCGAGTCTCATCTACAGACAGCGCAGGGCTTGCGCTCATGATCGAATGGATAAAATATACGCGCGATCATAAAATCCAGTTGCGCTTTAAAAACATTCCCGAGCAACTGCTCAACCTTGCCAGACTGAGCGGCTTCGATAAGACGAGCCATTTTACAAGTCAGCCAGATTCGCCAGAGTTTACTGATCTTTAGCATTTACCAAGATAACCCAAGACATTCTGTATGGATAAATTAATCATTACCGGCGGCAAAAGACTTTCAGGAGATCTGCGTATCTCCGGCGCCAAGAACGCCGCCTTACCCATCCTGGCTGCAACGCTGCTCTCGGAAACGCCCGTGAGCGTCGGCAACATACCGCATCTGCACGACATCACGACCACGATGGAATTACTGGGCCGCATGGGTGTTCATCTCATCGTTGACGAAAAAATGAACATCGAGGTCGACACAAACTCGATCACCAGTTTCGAAGCGCCGTACGAACTTGTCAGAACCATGCGCGCCTCGATCCTGGTGCTGGGCCCCCTGCTGGCCCGGCATGGCGAGGCGCATGTCTCATTGCCGGGCGGATGCGCCATAGGCACACGCCCAGTTGACATTCACCTCAGTGGATTGGCTAAAATGGGCGCGGATATCACCGTCGAAGGCGGCTATATCCATGCCAAAGTCGACCGCCTGAAAGGCTGTCGACTGGTACTCGAACAGATTACCGTCACCGGCACCGAAAACCTGCTCATGGCAGCCACGTTAGCCGAAGGCACCACGATTATCGAGAATGCCGCCAAGGAGCCGGAAGTCAGCGATCTGGCTTATTTCCTGAACAAAATGGGCGCCAAAATTTCCGGCATCGGCACCGATGTCCTGGTCATTGAAGGCGTTGAAAAGCTGGGTGTGGAAAATCTGCACTATAATATTCTGCCCGACCGCATCGAAACCGGTACCTATCTCGTCGCCGCCGCCATCACCGGCGGGAAAGTCAAGCTGAAGAATACGCGACCGGATCTGCTGGATGCCGTTCTGGCAAAATTGACCGAAGCGGGCGCCGACATCACAACCGGCGAAAACTGGATTCAACTCGATATGCACGGCAACAAGCCAAAAGCCGTCTCTGTGCGCACGGCTCCCTACCCGGCTTTTCCAACCGACATGCAGGCCCAGTTCACGGCCATGAACACTGTCGCGGAAGGTGTCGGGATTATTACCGAAACGGTTTTTGAAAACCGGTTCATGCATGTCCAGGAAATGCAGCGCATGGGCGCCGATATCAAGCTGGAGTCGAACACCGCCATCTGCACCGGCGTTAAAAAGCTGACTGCAGCGCCAGTTATGGCGACTGATTTAAGGGCTTCCGCGAGTCTGGTCATCGCCGCCCTCGCCGCCGAAGGCGATACGCTGGTTGACCGCATCTACCATATAGACCGCGGTTACGACCATATCGAAGAAAAACTCTCACAACTGGGCGCGACCATACGCCGCGTACCAAGATAAGGGATCTGCCATGCTGACTATCGCCGTATCCAAAGGTCGAATTTATGAAGAAGCCCTGCCCTTGCTGGAAGAGGCAGGCATCACACCGATCGACGATCCCAAAAAATGCCGCAAGCTGATTTTGCAAACCAGCCGTGACGACGTTCAACTGGTCATCATCCGCGCGACCGACGTGCCTACGTTTGTCGAATACGGCGCCGCCGACCTCGGCATCGCCGGCAAGGATGTGTTGCTGGAACACGGCGCCGAAAGCCTGTACGAACCGCTGGACCTGAAAATCGCCTGCTGCCGGCTCATGACCGCCGCGCCTAAGGATGCGCCGGATATCTCGGGCAGAATCCGCGTGGCGACCAAATACGTCAAAACCGCCCAACGCTATTTTGCCAGTCGCGGTATTCAGGCCGAAATCATCAAATTATACGGTTCCATGGAACTGGCGCCCCTGGTTGGCCTGGCCGATTGCATCGTTGACCTCGTCGATACCGGCAATACCCTGAAGGCCAACGGTCTGGAACCGCGCGATCTCATTATGAACATCAGTTCGCGCCTGGTCGTGAACAAAGCGGCCATGAAGATGAAACATCAGGCTATTCAGTCTTTACTCGATCAATTTGAAAAAACCCTTGCGGAAAGATAACGCTATGTCCGATTTAAACATTACCAAACTGGATGCCTCATCAGCTGATTTTGACCGGCAACTGAAAAACCTGCTGGCCTGGGATGAAACCGACGATTTGGAAATTCATCAACGCGTGCTGTCCATTATTGCCGACGTGCGCAAAAACGGCGATAAGGCCGTGATCGAACACACCAACCGCTTTGATCACTGTCGGATTACCGATGCCAGCGAACTGGAATTGTCCCGGGAGACGCTGAAATCGGCTTGGGAGAAGTTGCCTGCCGACCAGGCCAAGGCATTGCAGACAGCGGCCGACCGCATCCGCGCCTACGCGGAAAAACAAAAGATGGAATCATGGCAATACATTGAAGCTGACGGGACGCTATTGGGGCAGAAAGTTACGCCGCTGGATCGCGTAGGGCTTTATGTACCAGGTGGCAAGGCGGCTTATCCGTCTTCAGTCCTCATGAACGCGATCCCGGCAAAAGTCGCCGGTGTCGGCGAATTAGTCATGGTCGTGCCTACGCCTCATGGCGAAACCAATGAACTGGTGCTGGCGGCCGCGTATCTGGCGGGCGTTGACCGCGCCTTTGCCATCGGCGGCGCACAAGCTGTCGCGGCACTCGCTTACGGCACGGAAACGGTTCCGGCTGTAGCCAAAATCGTCGGCCCCGGCAATATCTATGTCGCTACAGCCAAAAAACTGGTTTTCGGGCAGGTCGGCATCGACATGATTGCCGGCCCTTCGGAAATTCTGGTGATCTGCGACGGCAAGACCAATCCCGACTGGATTGCCATGGACCTGTTCTCACAGGCTGAGCACGATGAAGACGCGCAAGCCATTCTGATCAGTGATGACGCAGATTTCCTGGCTGCCGTCGAGCAAAGCATCCGCAAATTATTACCGCAAATGGAGCGGGCGGACATCATCAGAACCTCGCTGACCACTCGCGGCGCGCTAATCAAAGTCGGGAATTTAAAGGAAGCCGCCGAGGTAGCCAATATCATTGCACCGGAACATTTGGAATTGTCGGTTGAAGACCCTGTCGCCTTATGCGATCACATCCGTCATGCCGGCGCTATTTTTATGGGCCGCTATACCGCCGAAGCCTTAGGCGACTATTGCGCCGGCCCCAATCATGTCTTGCCGACATCGAGCACCGCCCGCTTCTCATCGCCTTTAGGCGTTTACGATTTCCAGAAGCGCTCCAGTCTGATCAACTGCTCCGAGGCAGGTGCGGACATGCTGGGCAAAACCGCATCGATATTGGCGCGAGGCGAAAGCCTGACCGCTCATGCGCGTTCCGCCGAATACAGAATCAAATCAGACTAAAGACCCAAGGCGCAAGGCGGACAAGTTTTCGCCCTGCGACTTGACAATTACTTTTCACCTTTGTCTTGAGTCTTAATTTATGTCACAAAATGATTTGATTGCCTCCGTATTTCGCCAGGAAGTGCTGGCCCTGTCTGCCTATAAAGTGGCCGATGCCAAAGGTCTGATCAAACTCGACGCCATGGAAAACCCCTATACCTGGCCCGACGATATCAAGGCCAGCTGGCTGGAAGCGTTGAAAGACTGTCCGTTAAACAGGTATCCTGATCCTGAAGCCAAAACGCTTGCGGCAACGCTGAAACGCCTGAATCAGCTGCCCGACCAGTTCGACATACTGCTGGGCAATGGCTCCGATGAAATCATTCAGTTGCTGTTAATGGCACTGCCGTCAAATGCCTGCGTCATGGCGCCTGATCCCGGCTTCGTCATGTATAAACAACTGAGCCACTGTCTGGGCTTGAGCTACCATGGCATTCCTTTGCGGGCCGATAGTTTTGATCTGGACGTGCCGGCCATGCTGGCCGCCATTGAAGCGCATCAGCCTTCGGTTATTTTTCTGGCCTATCCCAACAATCCGACCGGCAACTTATTCAGCGAAGACGCGATGCTGGCGGTTATCAAAGCGGCCAAGGGACTTGTGGTCATTGATGAGGCTTACGCGCCTTTTGCCGATGCCAGCTTTATCGATCGGCTGGATCAATTCGATAACCTCCTGGTCATGCGGACCGTATCCAAACTGGGGCTGGCCGGCCTGCGCCTGGGCTATGTTGCCGGTAGCCGGGCCATTATCGAACAACTTAACAAAATCCGTCTGCCTTATAATATCAACAGCCTCACGCAAATCAGCGCCGACTTCGCCCTGTCCAATAAATCGTTGTTTGACAGCCAAACCCGGCAAATCTGTATTGAGCGGGCCATCGTATTTGATCAACTGAACAGCATGGACGGCATTATCGCCTACCCGAGCGCGGCTAATTTCATTCTGTTCAGAGCGCCGAAAAACCAGGCGAACAATATCTTCGCTTCATTAAAAGAACAGGGCATTTTGATAAAAAATCTGGCGCCGCAAAGTGGCTTGTTAAGTGATTGTCTGCGCGTCACAATTGGCACACCGGAGGAAAATAAGGCTTTTCTTGCTGCGTTAAGAAAAAGTCTGGCCGATCATTAAGCTGATTATCAGGTTATTGACCGCACAGATATATAGATTGAGATGCCAGCCATGCATAATGTCCTTCAATCAAGCCGGGCTGCCGATTCCCGGACCATTACGTATAAACGCTTCAAAATAGTTAAGTTGTAATGGTATATTGGCATCCATAAAAACTAGAAAATCATGTGCTTTTTAAAGCACAGACCCAACCAGGAGACTTTATAAATGAATAATGAAGGCGTCGATAAGTCCAAGCGCCAGTTTTTGACCACGGCGTTGACTGTGGTGGGGGCGGTCGGCACAGGCTATCTAGCGGTCCCTTTTCTGGCTCAAATGCAGCCCAGCGTCAAAGCGATGGCGGCCGGAGCACCTGTTGAAGTTGACATCAGCAAAATGGAACCAGGCCAATTGCTTAGAGTCGAGTGGCGCGGCAAACCGGTCTGGATTCTGAATAGAACACCGGAAGTCCTTGCGACGCTGAAAACACTCGATAACGAGCTTCGGGACCCGCTCTCGCAGGAATCCATGCAGCCGGCATCGAGCAGAAATCCTGTACGCTCGATCAAACCTGAAATTTTCGTCGCCGTAGGCTTATGCACGCATCTGGGCTGCTCGCCTACCTTCCGCCCGGAAATTGCCCCTAATGATCTGGGCGATAGATGGAAAGGCGGTTTTTTCTGCCCTTGCCATGGCTCCTGGTTTGATCTGGCCGGCCGCGTTTATCGCGGCGTGCCGGCGCCTACCAACCTGGAAATTCCTCCCTACCGTTATATTACTGACACATTGATCATCATTGGCGAAGAATCCAACGCGGGGGCAAGCGCATGAAACCATCACGTCTAACGACATACGGCAACTGGGTCCTGGACCGTTTTCCGCTTACCAAACTCTGGAATGACCACATGGCGCAATACTATGCGCCGAAAAACTTCAATTTCTGGTATTTCTTTGGCTCGCTGGCCTTGCTGGTGCTGGTCAACCAGTTTGTGACCGGCATCCTGCTGACCATGAATTACAAGCCGGATGCTCAACTGGCCTTTGACTCCGTCGAATATATCATGCGCGATGTCAACTGGGGCTGGCTGGTGCGCTATATGCACTCCACCGGTGCTTCGGCCTTTTTCATTGTCGTCTATCTGCATATGTTCAGAGGCCTGCTGTATGGCTCGTTCAAGCAGCCCCGCGAATTGATCTGGATCTTCGGCATGCTGCTGTTTGTTGCGCTGATGGCCGAAGCTTTTATGGGCTATCTACTGCCTTGGGGACAAATGTCCTACTGGGGCGCGCAGGTGATCATTTCACTGTTTAGCGCCATTCCCGTGATCGGCGATGAATTGTCGCTCTGGGTCCGTGGCGATTATGTCGTATCCGATGCCACGTTAAACAGATTCTTTGCCTTCCATGTTATTTCAGTACCTTTGGTCCTGGTGTTACTGGTTTTCCTGCATATCGTAGCATTGCATGAAGTAGGCTCCAACAATCCGGACGGTATTGAAATCAAGAAAAACAAGGACGCTAACGGCATTCCTTTGGATGGTATCCCTTTTCATCCCTACTATACCGTTAAGGATATCGTCGGCGTCGGCGTATTCCTGTTGTTTTTCGCGACCGTTATTTTTTACATGCCGGAAATGGGCGGTTATTTCCTGGAGCACGCCAACTTTATTCCGGCCGATCCGATGAAAACGCCTGAGCATATTGCTCCGGTCTGGTACTTCACGCCGTTTTACGCTATTTTGCGCGCGATTCCGGACAAATTCGCCGGCGTTATCGGCATGGGCGGCGCTATTGTCGTGATGTTCCTGTTACCGTGGTTGGATCGCAGTGAAGTCAAATCCATCCGCTACCGCGGCGGCATTTACAAAAAAGCCCTGTTGCTTTTCGTCATCAGCTTTCTCGGTTTGGGCTATCTGGGCACGCAGCCTGCAACACCGGCCGCGACAACCGTTGCCCGTATCTTCACGGCGATTTATTTCGGATTCTTCCTGTTAATGCCTCTGTATACGCGTTGGGAAAAATCGAAGCCACTACCGACACGCTTGACGGATCAGCCCAGCCTTGAAGACCGTGTTCCTGCGCTGATAGAAACTTACCATGAAATGACCCTGCTGAAACCGCTCACAAAAGAAGACGGCACAGCCGTTATGAAGAGAAGACCTAACCTTGCAGGCATTCTCAACGTCATCACTCGACTAGCAATAAAACTAAAAAAGAGCCTCGATTGATATGAAAAAATTTATCACCCTATTTCTATTGTTGATTCTGCCTTTGGGCGTTTATGCATCTGAGGGCATGAAACTGCAAGAGGCCGATATCGATCTTTCCGATAACGCATCCTTACAGCGCGGAGCCAAGCACTTTGTAACCTATTGCCTGGGCTGTCATTCGGTCAAGCATATCCGTTATTTGCGCATCGCCCTTGACCTTGATGTCGACGAAAAGAAAGTCCTGAAAGACATAGCGCCGGAAGGCGCCGGAATCTATGACCAAATGCACAGTGCGATGAATGCGCATGACGCGGAGAAATGGTTCGGCATTCAACCGCCCGATCTGTCATTGATCGCCCGCTCTCGCGGCGCTGATTGGCTGTACAGCTACTTGAAGGGTTTTTATACCGATAAAAGCAAACTCTTGGGCACAAACAATGCGGTTTTTCCGGACGTCGGCATGCCTAATGTATTCTGGCAATTGCAGGGCGAACAAAAACCCCTGTATAAAAAAGTGGATGGCAAACAGGCTATCGATAAACTGATCATAGAAGAACCGGGCGCTTTAACAGAGCTAGAGTTCGACCGCGTAGTCAGCGATCTGGTCAATTTTCTGGTTTATGTCGGAGAACCCGTGCAACTGGAAAGGCAACGCATGGGCAAGTATGTCATATTCTTTATTTTTATGTTTGTCGGCATAGCCTATCTTCTGAAGCGAGAGTATTGGCGAGACATCCATTAATTTACGGTGGCGAAAACAGGGACGTTTTCTTGCCATGCGCATCTAATTCCAATACTTTACTACCGGTCAAAAACCTGATCTTCCATGCTATAATGCCCACTTTTACCGCCCCACACCGTCCTAAATGAGGTTGTTATTCGTGGCAAATATTAATACTCGCAAATCTGTAATGACGCTTTTTTCATCCCCTACATGTGCAATGAGCCACTGCGCCCGTTTTGTTTTGCACGAGAAGGGGGTTGTCGCAGACATAGAATATTATGATCCGAATGACCCGCCCGAAGATTTGCTTGAACTGAACCCGACCGGCACATCGCCGACTCTGATAGAGCGGGATCTGGTTCTCTACGATTCGCGAATCATCATGGAATACCTTGACGAGCGCTTTCCGCATCCACCTTTGCATCAGATGGATCCGGTGTCACGCGCTAATGCCAGGATGCTGATTAAACGTATAGATCAGGATTGGTATCAGTTATTGGATGAGATTTTATATTCCGGCGAAAAAAAATCAGCCCGGGCCAAGAAGATGCTCAAGGAAAGTTTGCTGTCCGCCGCGCCTATTTTTGCCGCCAGACCTTATTTTATGAGTGATGAGTTTTCGCTGATTGATTGCGCCCTCGCTCCCTTATTATGGCGCTTACCGAGCATAGGCATTGATGTGTCGACGCCGAGCGAAGCGATTACAAACTATGCCCAGCGCATATTCAGAAGACCCGCATTCAAGCGGAGTCTCAGCGATGCCGAAAAAGAAATGGCTGATTCACCAAAATGACTTCTTTAAAACCCTATTTGATTCGTTCAATCTACGAATGGATTATTGATAACAACCTGACGCCGCATTTGCTGGTCGACGCTGAAAATAGCGACGCCGTTCTGCCGCAGGAATTCATTGAAGACGGAAAAATCGTCTTGAATATACGGCCTGAAGCTATACAGGGGCTTTCTCTGGGCAATGAGGAAATTCAATTCAATGCCCGGTTTGGCGGCAAACCCATGCATATCGTCACGCCGATAGCCGCTGTGTTGGCCATCTACGCCAAAGAAAACGGCAAGGGCATGATCTTCGATCATGAAGATACAGAAGGCGACGAGCCGCCTCCGGAAAAAACTCCACCCAGCAAACCCAATCTACGTATCGTAAAATAATTTCTCTGCCCGATCCGCCAAAAGGCGATTGGGCAAAGCTTTATTTCTTATCCGGCGGATAAAGCGCGGACAAGCGGCCACGGTCCTCTGCCCCATCCTTGGGAATAGCTACAATCTTTGCCGTCCCACGCTTTTTTACCTGATCGATACGGATAATCTTGTGCATAGGAATAAAAGAGCGATTGACTCCTTCAAACTCGGACCGGAGCTTCTCTTCCGTCGGGTCAACAACAATTGAGCTTTTCTCGCCAAAAATGAAATCCTCAACAATTACGAATCCATAAATCTCTGCTTGATAGACGCTTTTAACATAAACTTCATAGACTTGCTCCTGGTTGATAAAAGCGACTTTATAAATATGCTTTTCCGACATGCCGATTATGTACCTGAATGAAGATAAATTTCCGATATTTTAACCGGATTCAGATGCTTATACACTAAGCGGCCTCAGGCATAAATATTTACAATAAAGGAATATAATCCGTACCTTTCGAATCAACATCATATAATCCTGCCATATGATCCCCTTTATAAATGCAGGAAGTGCGCCTGATAATTTCCGCTAAGCCATCAACCAACTCATAGTCAGTGATGCTTTCCAACGGGACCCATTTTGCATCGGCAATATCGCTCTGAGCTATCGGCATCGCATGATCTTCGTCAATTAACAGGGCCAAATAGTCAATAATCACATAGTGAAAATTCTCAATCCGCCTTTCGACTACCGCGACAATATTTCTAATCTCCGTCTCCAGCCCCGTCTCCTCTTTAATCTCTCGCTTACAGGCCTCCGTTAAAGACTCGCCCGCCTCTAACTTACCGCCCGGTATAGACCACAAACCCATGGCAGGCGGTTGATTGCGCTGTATCAGTAAAACCTGGTTTTGACTATTGAACACGATCCCGCCAACGCCAATAGCAGGCATGGGAAATATACTTGCTGTGTTATCCGGTGCAATCATACTCAGCCTCTGAACTTTTTTATTATCACTTAATCTTTTTAGTTGTATAGTAAATGTTCCCAATAAAAATAAGACAGACGCGTTCAATTGCCCGTCTAACTCAAAATCATCTAATGCTCAATTCTTTTGTGAGGTGAAACATGGTTGTATTCAAGCAAATCCTTACGCTATTTCTATGCCTGGCCTGGTCTGCAACAATCCCGGTTTCAGCCGCCGACATAACAGCCGGCGAAAAAAAAGCAGAGACTTGTGGCGGCTGCCATGGTCCCAAAGGCAATAGCAGCAACCCCCAATGGCCGAATCTTGCAGCGCAGCAATCGAACTACATCATTAATCAACTGAATGCCTTTAAGAACGGGAATCGTAGTAATCCAGTCATGCAGCCAATGGCCGCTAACCTGGCGGACGAAGATATAGCGAATCTGGCCGCTTACTATTCAACCCAGAAAGCCGAAAAAATCGGCGGTGACCCGGCATTGGCCAAAGAAGGCAAGGCTAAAGCGAGTATGTGCCTGGGATGTCATGGTGCATCTGCTGAAGGTAATAACCAGTTTCCGAGACTGGCGGGTCAGCACCCTGAATACTTGGTTCAGCAGTTGAAAAGCTTCAAGGATGGCTCACGCAAAGGCGGCCCGATGCAGGCTATTACTGCCAATTTGTCCGAAGAAGATTTTAAAGCATTGGCCGCTTATTTTGGCTCTTTATAATAACAGCCACTGTATCGATAATTTTAAACTTATACAAACCTTTCGATTTCCGTTGTCGTTTTAATTCTATGCTTAACGGATTCAGTTTTTACAAACAATCGGTTAATCAAGGCAACTGATACAGTGACTACACGGATGCTCTTTATTTGAACAGCAATAAACAAGTGACGTCAGGCGAGAATATCCAAGGCAGAACGCACTCCAATGAATAATAATATACGATGCTACACTCGATAATATCAGCAGACGTTTAGCCCAATCGCAGGAAATGATGAGAAAATACCGATAGTCGTAGAGCTGGTAAATAAAAAAGGCGGTAAAACCGCCTTTTTTATTGCCTTTGCTTATCCCTGAGCATAGCAAATGCTTTATCATTAGCGCATTTATAACAATAAGCCCAAAGGGCGATTTTTAAAATGCGCAACCATTCAGAAACAAAAACAGACCGTAATTTATCTCTGATATTCTTATTTGCAGCGACATTATTTATCAGCGCCTCACTGATGTTTGTTCTGCAACCCATGTTCGGGAAAATTTTATTGCCCTTACTGGGAGGCTCTCCGGCAGTCTGGAACACCTGCATGGTGTTTTACCAAAGCATTTTATTCCTCGGCTATCTTTACGCTCACTATATTTCAACTCGCCAAAACCAGCAGCGCCAAATTCTGATACATGCTGGCCTGATGCTGGCCAGTTTTCTGGCCCTGCCTCTGGCGCTGCCAGAAAGCACTATCCCGCCGACAGACAGTGATCCTACCTTCTGGCTGTTCTGGACGTTGCTTCTAGCTATCGGCCTGCCCTTTTTTGTGGTATCGACTACGGCGCCGCTGATCCAAAAATGGTTCGCCAATGTCGGCCACCATACCAGTCATGATCCTTACTATCTTTATGCGGCAAGCAATACCGGCAGCTTGATTGCCTTGCTGAGCTATCCTTTTATTTTGGAACCGAACATAGGACTGGCTGACCAGAAAACTTACTGGAGCATCGGCTACCTGTTGCTTTGCATACTGATCGCCGGCTGCGCATCCATCTTATGGAAAACCCGAACACAAGCCGAATCCCCGCAAGAAAGCTTGATTAATACTGGCGATCTGAATCCTTACACCCAGTTGCACTGGCTGGCGCTGGCCTTCGTCCCATCCAGCCTGCTGTTGGGCCTGACCAATTTCATCAGCACCGATATCGCATCGGTACCGCTGCTGTGGATCATTCCATTAACGTTATATCTCCTGTCCTTTATCATTGTTTTTTCCAAATGGAATCCTGTCACCCATCCGCTAATGGTCAGGTTACAGCCCGTTGTACTGTTGCCGTTTATTGCCTACTCATTCATCAACCCGGCAGTGCTCCCCTATTGGATGGATCTGATGCTGCACCTGCTGGCTTTTTTTCTGGCCGTCATGGTCTGCCATGGTGAACTGGCTAAAAGCAGGCCCCATACCCGGCATCTAACAACTTTTTACCTGATCATGTCATTTGCCGGCATGTTGGGCGGCATGTTCAATACTTTCGTAGCGCCTTTTATCTTTAATGCGGTCTATGAATACCCGATCATGATAGTCGCAGCATTATTGCTTCGTCCCGGCCTGAAATCGTCGATAGGCGACCATAAAATGGCCTGGGTATCACAGTTAATATTGCCGGCGGCGCTTATCATTATCGGCCTGATTGTGTATGCCAGCAGCGATGATCTGCCTCAATATCTCGATACGATCGGCGTCGGCTTGATTTTAATAACCGGCCTGACCTATGCCTTCAGACGACAACCGATCACACTCGCCCTGCTGACCGGCATTCTTATTTTCTTTACACAGGGACTGCATGGACTGCTGTCCAACACGCTTTATCAGGAGCGCAGCTTTTTTGGCGTCCTTTCAGTACGCGAGAGTGTATTAACTGATGAGCAAAATCGCCCGGAAAAATATCACGAACTCTTCCACGGCACGACCAAGCATGGAGCTCAACGCCTGGCGGCTGCCCACGTTCAAACGCCGTTGACCTACTACAGCCGTCCGGGGCCTATGGGGCAGCTTTTTAAAGAATACGATAACGGTAACCAGAACTGGCAAGTCGGCGTTGTAGGCCTTGGCGCTGGCGCTTTGACCTGTTATGCCAAGCAGCAGCAGGAGTGGACGCTGTACGAGATCGACCCGCTGGTAGTCGAAGTCGCCAGTAATCCAGCGTATTTCAGTTATCTTAAGCAATGCAGTCATAATGCGATCATGCGCATAGGCGATGCCCGCTTGTCACTGGAAAAAGAGCCTGATAAGAAATTCGATTTATTGGTCATGGATGCCTTTAGTTCGGACTCAGTGCCGACACATCTTCTGACTCAGGAAGCGATTGAGCTTTATTTCAAAAAACTGAAACCCGATGGCATACTGGCTTTTCACATAACCAACCGTCATCTGGCGCTAAAGAAAGTATTATCCGATCATGCCAAGCAACTGCATTTAGCCGCTTTGATTCAGGAATTCAAACCGCAGCAGGAAGTTCCGCTGGTTGTGGCGACAGATTGGGTAGTTATGGCAAATCATGCCGAAACACTGGAACCGCTACGTCTTAGCCATCTCGGCAACTGGCAGAAATTGCCATTGTATTTTGACGTGAAACCGTGGACGGATGACTTTACTAATATTGTCAGTATCTGGAAATAAACCCGCGAGTCCGGCGCTATCTGTCGTTTTGGCTGAAGCGTCGGCTATCCGTCATGAAATATTTATAAGCAGTAGGTCGCTGCAGAAATAGTGTTTATCTAAGGCTTCAGAACAGAGCCTAGACTTGGGTTTTCAAGCAGTGCCTTACATGAAAGCAAGCCTATGTTCTGGCTTTTATAAGGATAATGATAGCTGATGACTGATTCAGGCAATGTTCTTGCATTCTTGTAAGTTACGATAATATAACCGTCTTGATGACTGTTGGCCCAGTCGTATAGACCATTGACGTTCTGCACTATAGTAAGCGGTTGCTTAAGCCGTCCGGCAAAATGATACTGACCATGATACTTGTTACCATACAAAGCGATGGCTTTGTTTTCATTCATTAAGCCGGCGATTTTTTGGGCCGCTGCCTTTGTATCGTAATGGTCTGCTTTAATCTCAAAAAAAGCGCATGAAATCGCCAGCGACGCCACAAGCGATGCCATGCAGAGATAAAAAGCGGAACTCGGCGCATCTTTGGCCTTAACCAATCCCAGAGTGATAGCAACCGTCAATAGCAAAGCGCCCCATACCGGCGAAATTAACGACAGCTCATCTCGCCAGTGATAATGATCATTAAAACCGGGCAACACCATCAAGATCATGCCAAATGAGGCGAATATTCCCATAACGACAAGATGGGCGCGCTTCCAGCAACCTTGATCTGCCACTTCATCTGCTGCCCGCGCCAGTATCAACGCCAAAGCAGGTAATAAGGGTAATAGATAATGGATCCGCTTGCCGCTGACTAACGAAAAAGCAATAAAAACAGGTACTGCCCAGGCCAGACAAAAACGCATGCCAGTATCGTTTAAGTTCAGCTTTCTGAACCCTGTCCATATGGGTTTCCATAGCAGCCACGGCAGCAGCAATAATGGCAACATTTCCAAATACCACCACCAGGGCAGTCGATGCGCAAAGGATTCGACCAAACGACCGCTAGTCTGCCCTAGGAAAATTGCCTTTCTATAAGCTTCACCGCCGGCGATACCGGCCGGTATCGCCCAGCACAAAGCGATGCCAGCACCTATTAAAACAGCAGCACCAATACGATAATACCAGTGCCGCCAGCTGTATTCGTTGGCCTGACGCCACCACGGCGCCAACAGCGCAACAGGTAGCAAATGCAGCAGAATCACAGGGCCTTTTGTTAAAACTCCTGCGCCTATCGCCACTCCCAGCAACAGCCAATACTTAAAAGACAAGCCCGAATAAGCGAGTTTCAATAGGCTATAGATACCCAGCAATGCAAAGAAAGCCAGCATCATATCGAACATCGTTAACGTGCTGAAAACGATCCAGAAAAAACATCCCAGCAATATCAGCGGCGTAAGCGCTTCGACTTGTTCTCTATCCTGCCATAATATACGAGCGATGGCACGGGATAAGAACAAGGATGCCAGCGAGAATAATGGGCCGATAATCCGCAGTGACCAATCGTTAACACCCAATACCAGCCAACTGAACTGCATCAACCAAAATAATAACGGCGGTTTATGACTGTAACTGTCACCATTTAAATAAGGGACGAGAAAATCCCCCCTGACCCACATTTCCCACGCAACGGCTGCATACCGGGTTTCATCGACGGGAATTAATGGGCGCGTGGAGAGATTAACTGCGATCAAGCCCCCCCAAAGAAGAACGATCCACAACCGGGCAGACAAGAATTGATACATTAGCAATATAGAAAAACGCGAAAAACTTATTCGATTTTCAGATTCTTATGTTCGTAAATAACAAAATACAGATTTCGCAGATAGATAAACAAGCCGGTTAATTGGCCGACAATGAACACAGGATCCTGTCGATGCACGGCATAAGCAAAAAGCGTAACTCCACCGGCAATACTGAAATACCAGAACGCTATAGGAAACACGCTTTTCTTCTCGCGCTCGCTCTTAAGCCATTGCACGATAAATCGAGCCGAAAACAATCCCTGCCCTAAAAAACCGATAATCAGCCAGATATTTTCAGTATCCATTTTCACTTTCCTTTATTACCGGCAACTTTGCTCGTTGCTTCAACCATATAACGCCTAATAAATCGGTAATTCCTACCCAAAGCCGGTCTAATGTGCCGTATTTTGAATAACCGGCCATTCTGGGGCGATGATTGACCGGTTCGGAAATTACCTGCCCCCCAGCTCTTAAAATTAAAGCCGGCAAAAAGCGATGCATATGATCGAAATAAGGCAATTGAAGGAATTTATCCCTTAAAAACACTTTGAGGCCGCATCCTGTATCAGGCGTATTATCACCCAGCAAACGAGCCCGCACTGTATTGGCCACTTTAGACGAAAAAAGCCGCCAGGCAGAATCATGACGTTTATTTCGCCATCCAGCCACCATCCATAAATTGCTTAGGTTACTGCTTTGCTGCACGAATACTTCATACAAGCGGGGAATATCGGCAGGATCGTTTTGACCATCACCGTCCAAAGTTGCTATATAGGAATAATTTGCGGCTTTGACCCCCGTATGAATAGCCGTGCTTTGGCCACAACTTTGTTCATGTCGAAAAACTCTCAGCGCCTTAACCTGCTGAAGTGCTTGCTGTAAAACAGCCGCAGTATTGTCGCTGCTGCCATCATCGACATAAATAATTTCATAGGCTTGCGCCTGACTCATCGCCTTAACGATCTCTTCAATTAACGAGAGAATATTATCGGCTTCATTATGAACAGGAACAACAATAGATATTTTCATATGACCTCCTGACCAGGAGATTCCTAAAACCCATAAAAAAAGGGCTGCACTCTGAGACGAATGCGACCCTTTCTTACTTGTATGTATAACCTTAGTTATACATAAATAATTAACGTTTTGAGTATTGTGGACGTTTTCTAGCTTTGTGGAGACCCACTTTTTTACGTTCTACGACACGTGAATCACGTGTGACAAATCCGGCTTTTCTAAGCGGAGAACGCAATGCTTCATCATATTCCATCAATGCGCGCGTCAGACCGTGACGAATAGCACCAGCCTGACCGGAAGGGCCTCCGCCTTTAACAATCACGTTAACGTCGAATTTGCTTTCCATATCGACGCATTCCAGCGGCTGACGGGAAACCATCTGATCGGTTTTACGACCGAAGTATTTTTCGATGCTGACGTTGTTAATAGTGATTTTTCCAGTGCCTGTTGTTGCGTAAACGCGCGCTACTGCACTTTTACGACGGCCTGTTCCATAATACTGAGCTGCTGCCATGGTCTACCCGCTTATAATTCTAAAACTTTTGGCTGTTGAGCCTGATGATCGTGTTCGGGACCTGCATAAACTTTCAATTTCTTGAACATTGCACGACCCAGTGGATTGTTAGGTAACATTCCTTTAACCGCGGTATTGAGAATACGATCAGGGAAGGTTTTTCTTAATTTGCCCAGACTAACGGTTTTCAGATTACCGACATAACCCGTATGATGCTGATACAATTTATCTTTTTCTTTATTGCCGGTAACGCCTATTTTCTCTGCATTGACTACAATAATGTAATCACCGGTATCAACATGCGGTGTATATTCTGGTTTGTGTTTACCGCGAAGACGACGCGCAATCTCAGAAGCAAGACGGCCCAGCGTCTTCCCTTCCGCATCAACTACGTACCAATCGCGCTTAACTTCTGCTGGCTTTGCACTAAATGTTTTCATCGTTACTTAGTCTTTCTGTTAAAGGCTCAATAAAAGAGCGAGAATTCTACTAAACGCCATCAACTTTTTCAAGTTTATTTACTATTTCGGGCGTATTAACCACATATAATAACAAATCACCGGCGTTACTCATAATTTAATATTCAACGAATGCAGTTTGCGATAAAGATGCGTGCGCTCCATGCCCACAGCAGCTGCTAACTTTGCCACACTGCCGCCATTTTTTTCAAAATGATATTCCAGGTAGGCTTTTTCAAAATGATCTCTGGCTTCTTTTAACGGCAGATTAAAAAATTCAGGGACTGACGAAGCAGTATAAACGTCACCGACAACTGACCCCAGCGCCAGCTTGACTTCATCTAGCTCTATATCTTCCCCAACACCCAAAATCATGAGCCGCTGCACCAGGTTTTTCAGTTCCCGTACATTGCCGCGCCAACTGTAATTGCGCAGGAAATTCTGAGCTGCTATGGAAAACCGCCGAAAAGGCAGCTTATCCTGGTTAACGAAATAGTCGACATAGAAGCTCAGCAATGCAGGCACATCCTCACTATGCTCCCGTAACGGCGGAATCTCGAGCGTGACTTCATTAAGCAAATAATACAAATCCTGCCGGAAGCGCCCCGCCTTGACCTCTTCATCCAATGCAATCCGGGTCGATGCAACCACTCTAACATCGACGCGAACCGCCTGGCTGCCGCCAACCCGCAAGAAAGAGCTGGACTCCAGGGCACTGAGCAACCTTAACTGGGTTTCTTTATCCATGCCGCCGATTTCACCTAAAAACAACGTTCCGTTATGCGCCCGCTCCAGCAACCCCGGATAAATTTTACCGGCATCCTCTTTGCCAAAAAATTCTACGGCTGAATTTTCCGGCGAGATACTGCCTACGGCCACATCAATAAAAGGACCATGCCGATGAGCACTGTTATTGTGCAAATAGCGTGCGTACATCTCTTTACCAACACCCGCTTCACCAACAAACAGCACGCGAGCCTCATGCTGCGCAAGCCGCTTTAATTGATCCTTGGTTCTTGCCACTGTAGCGCTCTTACCCACAGGCTCAAGATCAGTAATCAGCTGCTGCTTAAGCCCAGCATTTTCTTTTTGCAGATTACTGGCTTCCAGGGCTCTTTCGACAATCAATAACAGCTTTGCCAACGACAAGGGTTTCTCAAGAAAATCATAAGCGCCCAGGCGAGTTGCCTCGACAGCTGCCTCTACCGAGCCGTGCCCGGACATCATTATTACCGGACAAAGCGTCTCATCTTCGACCACCCACTCTTTCAACAGCGAAATCCCATCGCTGTCCGGCATCCAGATATCCAGCAGAATCAGATTGGGATCGCTAATTTTTTTTGACTCCCGAGCTTCGCGGGCGTTTTCGGCCATAGTGACCTGATACCCTTCATCTTCAAGAATTTCGCATACCAGGCGGCGAATATCCGGCTCATCATCTACGACTAATATACGTGGTGTATTTGCATTCATATTGTTGAGGCATTTAAAAATTTAAATAGCAGGCAATTGGATTATAAAGCCAGCGCCCACTTTACGACTGGTGTCAACCCATATGGCCCCACCATGTTCTTCAACTATTTTTTTGACAATAGCCAAACCCAAACCTGTCCCTTTGGCCTTGGTTGTCACATAGGGTTCAAAAATCTTCTCAATCTGTTCATCTTTGATACCGGGGCCATCATCATAGAGCGCTATTTCGATAAAATTGCCATTGTTCTTCCGCAATCGATTCAGGTTTATTTCGATCTGGCCTTTTGCATCGATCGCTTCCAGCGCATTTTTTATCAGATTATGCAGAACCTGCCTGATGCTGACAGGGTCGCCCTTGATCATCAGTAGACCTGCCTCATAATCGACTTTAAACTTGACACCCGACTGAACCGCATAAAGCGCCAGCACCTCCTGCACTAGACCAGGCAAATCAATATCTGCCGTTTGCTTCTTGGAAGGCTTGGCATATTCAGAGAAATCATCCACCATTTCCTTCATTGCTTCAACCTGCTGCACGATAGTTCGTGTAGAACGCTGCAGAATATCCGCGTCAGTAGCGGCCAGCTTGTCGGCCAGTTTATGCTGCAACCGCTCTGCCGACAATTGTATCGGCGTTAACGGATTCTTGATTTCATGAGCCAAGCGTCTAGCCACTTCGCCCCAGGCCGCGTTCCTTTGCGCCTGCATCAAATCAGTCACATCATCGAAAACCACAACCGCTCCTACCCGTCGACCTTCCTGGGAAAAAAGGGGCGTGCCCCGGCACAATAGCTCGCGC
The DNA here is from genome assembly GCF_000427625.1 of Methylobacter luteus IMV-B-3098. GTDB lineage: Bacteria > Pseudomonadota > Gammaproteobacteria > Methylococcales > Methylomonadaceae > Methylobacter > Methylobacter luteus. The sequence goes on along the minus strand of NZ_KE386569.1, from coordinate 4,301,098 downwards.
CGGCCATTTTGACCTAAAAAGGCAATCCGATGCTGCCAGATATCATCCGCTTGTTCCAATAAGCGCTGAATGACTTTTAAAGGCTCGGCAAGCTCGGCATAGCCATGGGCAATATCCGATAAAGTCTGCCCGATAAAGTAACTGACTGGAATATGAAAAATCCTATAAGCGGCCTGATTGACTGTGCGAATCTTATACAACGCATCAAAACTTATGACGCCCGCCGTTAAATTCGCCAGAATCGTCTCCAGATAGGCCCGTTGATTTTCGACTTCAAGGCCGGCCAGTCTGGTTTCATCCCGAGCCCTGGCAATACGAAGCGTCATTTCATTGAATGACTCCACCAAAAAACCCAGATCATCCTGCACGATAACCGGCAACTGCTGGTCATAATGCCCCGAAGCCACTGCCTGCGTACCTTTAACAAGCTCTTTTACCGGCGCTATAATGTTACGGATACTAATAAAGGCCACCCAGATGGCTGCCAGCAAGCTCATTAATAAAACGAGCGACAATGCCAAAGAGAAGCTTAATTTTAGTGAATCCCTTAAAAAGTGCATCTCCTGATAACGCACAAAGGCAAATTCCACCGAATCCGCCAAATCAGCGATCCTGACCGGCACAGGATACAGTGCCTGTAAATATTGCGGCTCTTCTGCCTTAACAGTAACAATAACGCGGATCATTAGCTGATCTTCACGCATTGGTGCTAAATCCACATACTCGGCATGCTGTCTTAATTGCAGCCAAATATGCTCGTCCGGCAGGCTCGGCAGGATATCGCCGGGATTAATGCTGCTCGATGCAATAATCCTGCCCTGGCGAGAAAACAACGTCATCTCGGACGCTTCCGAGAGCTCACGCAGATTCTCCATTTCCAGAGTAGCCAGACTTTCCGAGGCCTCTTGCAGCCTGTCAGTCAATTGTTGCGTTTGCCTTAAATGCCAGCGCATACGTTGATCCAGTGACGCCTGACTCAGTTCCAGCGAATCCTCCATGGCTTTATCGATTTCCACATTGAACCAGCTGTCTATACCCTGATGCAGAAACTGCATGGAAAAATAAAACACGATGGCGGCTGGCACTAAAGACAGCACCACAAATAGCGACACCATGCGCGTGGTTAACCTTGATCCGGCTTCACGCTTTTTTAATTGCCGGGTTAATGAATAAATATTGGCCCCGACCAGTCCCAGCAGCACAACCGACCCCAAGGCATTGACCAAAAGCAGCCATGAATACATCGCGCTCAACTGCGAAGACTCCTGGGTCGCCGAACTCATCAACTGCAGTGAAAGCAAAATGAGACCGAACAGGACTAGAACGGATAGGCTGACGGGGGGTTTTATTTTTTCAGGGACCATAAATACCAGTCACTGGACAGATACCATTGAGGATTAATATATGCGATCGGGCGTAACGGCAAAGGCAGCTCATCGCGGTCAAAACTGACCTTTATGCCCGCTATATAATGCGCGTCCGAAGCGATATCGGCCTTATCCATAATGGGCATATTGCGTATCATCGACATCGTATGCAATGCCGCTGACAGTGTGGAAAAATTGCCGACCGCTCCGCTGCTTTCATTCCTGACCCGGTATATATTCAATAAGGCATGATACTGGATACGGTAACGTATCTCTTTATCAAGCAACTTTTTGTTCCAGAGATAAGCGCGGCGCTGCTGAACTTTAACGTACACGGTCCAGAATAAGGAAATGCCATTTTGCAACGCGTCTTTCGCGCTATTGCTGAGCTGATAATCAATATCGGCCGATAAAACATAGCTATTTCCCCGCAAGGTCATCTCGGCCTTTTTGATGTTTACTGCAAATTCATCAGCATAAACAGAAACAGGACATAACCATGCCAGCGCACAAAGCAGGCAGATAGTCAGCAACTGAGGTTTATCGCTTAATGATACGGGCATAGTAAAAGCCATCCATCGCAGATTCCCCGGTAAAAATCTGCCGTCCGAACTCCCTGCCAGAGCCCCAGCTCGCCTCTATTGGCAACTGTGCCGCATCGCTATGCGCCGCCAAAAAAGCTTGAATCTGCTGCTCATTTTCCTGTTTTAAAACCGAACAGGTAGCATAGAGCAGTATGCCGTCAGGCGCTAAAAGCGGCCAGATGGCGTCGAGAATATTTTTTTGCAATGACTGTAGCTGAGCAATATCCTCGGCTCTGCGCAATAACTTAATGTCAGGATGGCGGCGGACAACGCCCAAAGCCGAACACGGCGCATCCAACAAAATCCGCTCAAAAGTCTGGCCGTCCCACCAGGCTTCAGGGTTTGCCGCATCACCGACCAATAGCCTGGCTGTCAATGTCAGTCGCTGTAGGTTCTCACTGACGCGCTGCATACGGGCCGCATCGATATCGACAGCCACCAATTCTTTCAGCTGCGGTTGGCTTTCAAGAATATGCGCGGTTTTGCCGCCCGGGGCCGCGCACACATCGAGCACTCGCTGTCCCGGTTGAACATCGAGCAATTGCGCCGCCAATTGCGCCGCTGTATCCTGTACCGAAACCAGTCCCTGCTCGAAGCCGGGCAGCAAGTCAACCGGGACCGGCCTATCGAGCCTCAGTGCCGATATACAGAAATCGACCGGCACCGCACTGATGTCACGTTCCGTCAATAGATTCAGATAATGCTCGCGACTGGTTCGCGCCAAATTAACGCGCAGGACCATCGGCGGCTGATGATTGTTTTCCAGAAACAGTTGCAAGGACTGTTGCGGCCAATCGTGTTGGATCTGTTGAATAAGCCAATGAGGATGACTGATGGCGGCCGATTGTTCCTGATCGGCTTGCTGCTCGATGCGGTCCTGCTCTCGCAGATAGCTTCTGAGCACCGCATTGATCAGTGACTTAGCCCAGGGCTTTTTACGGGCGGCGGCAACCGTTTCGGATACGGCGGCATGAGGCTTGACTCTCATGAATTGGAGCTGATACAAGCCGATTAAAGCCAGGCACTTGACATCGATATCCTTCAGCGGTTTATCGAGCAATTGGCTTAAGATAAAATCCAGTCGATGGTAATACCGGCAGACACCATAACAGAGAGCCTGAACAAATGCCCTGTCCTTAACGGACTCAATGGTTGGCATAACATTGTCCAGCGCCGCCGTTAAAGACTGCCCATCCTGCAACACCCGGGATAGAGCCCGGGCGGCGATCAATCTTGAATTCACTATTAATTCAACCTAACTTCAGCGCATCAACGTCATGAGCGTTAAGAAAAGCCTGAATACTCATGCGTTTCCCCCCCGGCAATTGCACTTCATGCAACCGCAGCATGCCCTTACCGGTAGCGACATCCATAGTTTTATTGACGCAACGCACACTGCCGGGCTCCGCATTGGCATCGTCATTGATAGCCTCGGCCCGCCAGATGCGTAATACTTCGCCCTGATAAAGCGTCTGCGCGACAGGCCACGCATTCAAGCCTCTCACCTTTCTGGCCAGTTGCTCGGCCGGTTGTGTCCAGTCCAGGACCGCTTCGCTTTTTTCCAGTTTTTCGGCATAAGTCACCAGCGCTTCATTCTGCTTTTCCGCGTGCACGGTCCCGGCTTTTATCTGCTCCAGCACTTTAGCCAGTCCGATTGCGCCCAACTGCGCCAGCTTGTCGTGCAAATCGCTGGCCGTATCGTCAGGTCCGATCACACACTCTTCCTTATGCAACATATCGCCCGCATCGAGCTTTCGCACCATCTGCATGATAGTCACGCCGGTTTTTTCATCGCCCGCCATAATGGCGCGCTGAATAGGCGCCGCTCCGCGCCAGCGCGGCAAGAGCGAGCCATGCACATTGACACACCCCAGGCTCGGCATATCCAGCACAGTCTGCGTCAAAATCATGCCATAGGCCACAACCACGATGAGATCGGCATTGAATGAGGCTATTTGCCGCAAATCCTCGTCGGTCTTCAGTGTCTCCGGCTGAAAAACAGGCATGCCAGCTTTCAAGGCCAGTTCCTTGACAGGACTTGGATGCAATTTACGCCCTCTGCCGGCGGGACGGTCGGGCTGCGTATAGGCGGCGCAAACCTCATGCTCCGAGTCCAGCAGCATCTGCAGGGTGGGCACGGCAAACTCGGGCGTGCCGGCAAAAATAATCTTCATGATCAACTGTGTTCCATCTTATGAATTTTTTCCAGTTTTTTCTTGATACGCTGCCGCTTTAACGGCGAAATATAATCGACAAACAGTTTGCCATCCAAATGATCCAGTTCATGCTGCACGCATACGGCCAGCAAATCACGGGCTTCAAACTCAAAAGGCTGGCCGTCTCTGTTGACAGCTCTTACCCTGATATGCTCGGCCCGTTTTACTTTTTCAAAAAAGCCGGGCACGGAAAGACAGCCTTCTTCGGACTCCTCTACGCCGTCCTTTTCAATGATTTCGGGATTAATGAGGAACATCGGCTCATTTTTTTCTTCACTGACATCGATCACGACAATGCGCTGATGCACGTTCACCTGAGTCGCGGCCAGCCCTACTCCACGTGACTCATACATTGTTTCAAGCATATCATCGATTATTTTTCTGATTTGATCATCGACCGTTTTGACAACGGCGGCTTTCTTGCGCAACCGCTCATCCGGAAACTCGAGGATAGTTAAAATACTCAACAAACTCTCCGCTAAATAATTGAATACAGGAATTCTATATGATTTCACATAGAATCAAAACGCTCTTTTTAACCTTTGATTGACCGACAGAGCTTATAAATTCGCCTCTGGAGCCGCACGTTTTAAGGCTTGAGATGGACAAAACATAGAGGTTTTGCAAAAAAACAGGCGCGGGGCATTTTACGCTCGCTCAATTATGCCCAACCAAAGCCTTACGAGGTCACTTTCAGAATAAAGAGGGAATTAACTGATCTTATAAACTAACAGCCGGAAGTTGCTCATTAGAAAGATAATGATTTACCGAGTTCAATCTGAAGACACGATTGAGAGAACAAGTCGTCTTTTTGACAATGCCTTACTTAACGCGACTCGTGTTTACACATAACATTAATGACAAAATTAAAAGCTGAGCTAGAATTAAGAGAAAAAGTATACTTTTTAAATTACACTACATAACCAAGAGCTTGCGTAAAAAGCTCACTCATCCTGTAAAGCAGTGAATATAGAGACAAGAATCCAGTCATGCCCTACTCAATCACTATCCACGGTAAGTCGCTTGACCTCCCGTCAGACAGGGGGGCAATGTGAACAGGCGAATCATTGCATCGTTTACAGGCTGTGCGGCGTTTGAACGTTTTTTGGGCAAAAATTATTCGCACAAAACTGAGTTAGTGCACTGTGAGATTAAACAATATCGCCCTCCTGTCGCTTACGCTACTCTGGGGCTTGGCTCATTCTCTTAATATTGCCAGAATCCCCAAGAAAAACCATCTATCTAATTAACAGGGCTCGAATGATTAAGCTAGTCTGTCAGCAACTTGAAATTCCATCGGTCCAAATGGAATTCGAGTACGTCTTATCTATTTAAAATGCTACGTATCCGACTGTTTTCAGCCTTCAAATATCGACGGCAAAACACTTTATATATGTTGGTATGCATGGCTGCATGGAGCGTTATCGGGACAGTGCTCATACCCTGGCCGACACCCGTCTATGCGACTGGGACTACAGTTGTCCCTTACAGCCTGAACAAGCAGGACACCCCATTCACCCGTGATGAATTACGTGAGATATTTTTTGGGCGTCAAACTCTATGGCGCGATGGTTCTCCCCTCAGAGTTTTTGTGTTGCCTGATCAGCACCCGCTGCATGTCCGCTTTTCTAAAGAGGTATTAGGGGTCTATCCATATCAACTACGCTCCGCCTGGGACCGCATGATTTATTCGGGAACCGGAACGCCCCCTGCGACAGTGGATTCTCTCAAACAAATGGAGACCCTCATTAAGGAGACGCCCGGTGCTATCGGTTATATCGAAAAATAGGAGCCTATACTTGTACATTCAAAGCTCAGCCTTGCGTTGCCGCGAAGCCTTAATTGGCGTTTTTATAGTATTGTTTGCATATCCGCAATATACGACTGCATTGGATCTTGGTATCGATGATTGGCAGGCTCACGGTTTTGTGAGCCAAGGCTATACGCTGACTTCCGACTACAACTTCTTCGGCAATAGTCGAGGTGACGGAAGTCTTGACTTTACTGAGATCGGGGTCAATTTATCAGGACATATTCAACCCAACCTCCTGCTTGCGGCGCAAGGGCTTTACCGAAATACCGGAGGTTCAGACCGTGAGGGCTTTCGTCTGGATTTCGCCAACCTCGACTACCACCTGTCCGTAGGAGATCGGGCAACCGCAGGCATTCGATTAGGCCGCGTCAAGAATCCGTTCGGTTTATACAACGAGGCGCGGGATGTAGTCTGGACCCGTCCCGCCGTGCTTTTGCCGCAGTCGGTTTACTTTGATTCATTGGCCTTGCGCCAAGCTATGATATCTTCTGACGGTGGTATTTTATACGGACGTTACGGTGTTGGAGATCATGCTTTAACCACTGAGTTTCTGATTGCCGAGCCGCAGGACAATACCGGAGGCGCGGCCGAATTCCTGGCAGGCATCCCCGGAAAATTGGAAGGTCGCCCTATGTTTATAGGCCGCATGGGCTATGAATGGCAGGAAGGACGCTTCCGCCTGATGTTCAGTGCTGTCGATCTTGACCGGGACTTCAAGTCCAGCACGCCTGATGTATCATCAGGAAATACCAAAACCTTTTATCCGCTCGCTTCAGCGCAGTTGAACCTGGAAGCCTGGAGCTTTACCGGGGAATATGGGCGAATTACCACTAAACGCCAAGGCTTTACCCCGGGTGGCGCCATATTGGAGAACACTTCCGAAAGCTTCTATGTTCAGGCTCAGTACCGCTTTAAGTCCAATTGGTCGGCCCTTCTGCGCTTTGAGAATTTTACAGCCGATGTTAACGATAGGGGCGGCAGGCGTAACGCGGAAATAACCGGCTTACCCAAGCATAATTTCTATACCCGTGATGTTACCGTCGGCCTTCGCTGGGAATTTCAACGTAATTGGCTTATGGCGACAGAATATCATACGGTTTGGGGCACAGCGTTACTATCACCAGTAGACAATCCGGACTTGATGCAGAGAAATGGTCCTGAACGTTGGGATTTATTGACCATGATGGTTTCCTATCGTTTTTAATAGGGAAGATCAGGCGATACATCATGACCATGCGCGGAACAAAATCTGGAACAAGCAAGCGACGGTTCATCGGCCTGCAGTGGAAAAGCTTTCTCTGGCTGAGCATTCTTCTGCTCAGCCTGAGCACGGCATTTTACGCCCTTAACTATTACTCCCTGACCTCACAATTCCGTGCCCAGCGCCAGGCCGAGGTGACCGCCCTGCGCCATCATATCCGGGGACTGTTCACCGGCACATCGGACCGGCTCATTCGCCTCGGGGGAGCTCTGGCTTCGGTAGCCAATCTGGGAGATGCCCTTTATCGGCGCAATCCCGATAAAATTGCCGCGGCGGTTACCGACTACGCCAGCCTCAGATACGAGCTCGATTTACGCCAGATCGAACTTTACACTATCGATGCAAATCGTGTGGGCAGTTGGACCCAATCAGGCGCGGGAAAGTTGCCCGAAGAGTTCATTCGACGTGCAATCAAGACGGTCAAGGATGAAGAAAGGCCTTTATCGCTCTTATATTGCCAACCCACTTGCCTGATCTATGCATTCGTACCGATTCTGTCTTCAGGCAAAAATGTAGGGGTAGTGGCTCTCGGTCAATCAATTGCGGACTTCATTATCGACTTCCGCCTGATTACCGGAGCGGATATCGCTTTAGCAGTTCCGACCAACGCAAATGCGGGATCTGAGCAGTCCCAATGGGGGGTAAAAGTAGCCGCCTTGACTGATGCGGCCAAACTCACAGCCTTGTTGCAACATCTTTCTGATCTCTACCCCAACCCTTCAGAGCTTGACCAAGGGCATTTGCTCAAATGGGATAATGCGCACTATGACGTCAATCGAGTCCTCTTGAATGAAATCATACCCGATCAACCCGGTTTCATCGTCCTGATCTCTGATGTGAGTCAACGTCTGAATGATATTAAAAACGCTCTTCATGACGACATGCTGATGGCTTTAGGCAGTCTTTTAGCTGCAGAGTTGATTCTGCTCTATCTGATAAGAGTGCCTTTGTGGCGCCTTGGGCAATTAACCCGGACCTTGCCTCTTCTCGCTGAGGGCGCCTATGATCAAGCTCGGGACCGTTTTTCCAACCATCGAAAAAAAGCCCGGTTTCGTGATGAAATTGATTTTTTATATGACAGCGCAATTACGCTATCCCATCAGCTTGAAGAAAACAGTCTTACTTTAGCTGCGAAAAACAGCGAACTTGCAAAAGAGCGCGACTTTATCCAAGGCCTTCTGGACTCAGCGCAAGTTCTGGTCTTGACCCAGACTCGTCATGGCATCATCCGAGCCGGAAACAATTTTGCGGCTATGCTTACCGGTTACACTCCTCAGCAACTGCAGGGTCAACGCTTTATTGATTTAATCGCCGATGATAATGCAAAACCCGAAGTGCTCGGAAAGCTGGAAGCCCTCTGCAGCCATAGGTTGCAACAGATGGAGCATGAGCATGAATTAGCCTGCAAGGACAAGAAACGGCGCCAGATAGTCTGGGTTCATACCCTCCTGCACCAGGAATACATCGATGACACCGTGGTTCTTTCAGTAGGCATGGACGTTACCGAGCGGGTACACGCGGAGACGCAGATGCGCTGGCTGGCCAATCATGACTCGTTAACCTCTTTAGCCAATCGCCATCGCTTTATCGAAGATCTGACGCACGCTTACGACAAAGTCACGCGCACCGGTGGCTCTGCTGCTCTTCTGGTTTTCGATCTGGATCATTTCAAGGAAGTCAATGACACCAGTGGCCATGCGGCAGGCGACGCATTGCTGCGCATGGTTGCCGATGAATTGCGCGCCCGGGCCAGGAGCTCCGACATCATCGCACGCTTGGGCGGAGACGAATTTGCCATGCTGATGCCGCAAACCGATGGTTACGGCGCCGAAATTTTTGCAAATGATTTAAACGAACGCCTTACGAGCACGCCATTCGTTTTCGGCGACAAACGATACAGAATAGGCGCCAGTATCGGCATTGCCTTTTTGCCTCAACACGGCGCCAACATCCAGGAAGTCATGGCTAATGCCGATATAGCGATGTATGAGGCCAAAAAGGCCGGACGCTCTTGTGCCCGTATTTTTGCAGACGATCAAAAGCAATTGCAAATGCTAACGCAAAATGTCTATTGGAAAGATATTCTCATCCATGCCATCGCAAAGGAACATCTGTTTTTCCATTTCCAACCGATGGTTGACGCAATAACGGGAAAAACGCTGTTTAATGAAGCGCTGCTGCGATTGAGAATGCCAGATGGAAGAATCGCCTTGCCCGGCGAATTCCTCCCGTCCGCGGAACGCGCCGGATTTAATTACGATATTGACTGCTATGTAGTGCAGGCTGCCCTGAAAATACTGCTAGCCGATCCGAGAAAGCGCCTTTTCGTCAATCTCTCGACCGCTGCGTTAAGTCATTCGGACTGGACAGATGTCCTTGCACAGGCTGTTAAGGACCAACATTTGGTATCTGACCGCCTGGTTTTCGAAATCACTGAAACCGCCGTGATCGCCGATATGGAAAAGGCCAGGCAAATCACCAACAAGGTAACATCATTGGGGTTTCAATTCGCGGTCGACGATTTTGGCGCTGGTTTCAGTTCTTTGTATTACTTGAAACATCTACCCGTGAAATATGTGAAACTTGACCAGTCTCTGATAAAAGATATCGTCACCAACCAGGAAGATCGTAACTTTGTCCGGGCCATTATTTTAATGATACACGCCTACGGCAAGACGATTGTCGGTGAAGGGGTTGAAGAAGAAGCAACTCTTGAACTACTTAGGGATATGGGTGTGGACATGATTCAAGGATTCTATATTAGTCGTCCCCAAAAAAACTGTAATTCCTCTATAGCAAAAGCGCGACCTGACCATGCTCATAGTTGAAAACGCTATCCACCAGCATGAGACTTTATATTTTTGCTGACCACCTCTTGAAACAGATTAGTCATATTATGGATATTTAACTATGCAAAAACTCACCATTCCCAGTATTTATTGTCCTTTTCCGTCCGCAATCAGCCCACATGCAGAAAAAATAAACCAACATACTCTTGACTGGGTGCAACAACTTAATCTCGTCACAAACGAAAAGGCTTTTAACCGTCTGCGAGCATCCAAATTCGGGTGGCTGGCTGCGCGAGCCTATCCGGATGCGCCTCTGGATCGACTTGAAATTGTTTCAGACTGGAATACCTGGCTATTCATACTTGATGATCAATGCGACGAATGGGGTCTTGGCAAATTTCCGGAACAACTCGCGGCCTTGCACGCCAGATGCCTGGAAATCCTTTCCGGCAGCACGGCCGGCAGTGAAGACGTTGCGCTGGTTCATGCACTCTATGACATCCGTACGCGCATCCAGTCCTTAATGCCGCTTCCATGGATGACGCGCTTTGTGCAAAGTGCTGCGGAATATTTCGAATCTACCGTCTGGGAAGCGAAAAACCGGTTTCTAGGCGTCTGGCCTGATTCCCCGACTTATATCCTGATGCGTCCTTATACAGGAGGACTTTACACGGATATTGATTTAATAGAACTGACCGAGGGTATCGCACTGCCCCTGGAGATCCGAAAGCATCCCCACATTCAGCAACTTGCTGTAATCACCAATAATGTCGTCTGCTGGTCCAATGACATTATTTCGCTGCAAAAAGAGTTCAACCATCAAGACATGCACAATCTGGCTTTGATCTTCCATCACCATCAGCTAATCAGTTTGCAGTCAGCGATTGACCAGGTAGCGAAGCTTATTGAAAGCCAAGTCCGCCAATTCATCACTTTGGAAAAGTCCGTGCCCAGCTTCGGTACCGATCTAGACCGCGACATTGAAAAATTCATAACCGTCATGCGTGCCTGGATGCGCGGCAATCTGGACTGGTCTTTCGAATCGGGGCGTTATCAGCCGACCGAGGAAGTTGAAGCATTGCTAGCTTAAATATCTGGTTTTATAGGGACATTTCTTGGCTCTTCTTTCAAAACGCGGGAAACCGGTTTGAACAACCCTGCGAAACTGGCTTTTTAGCAGTACAGCATAACGAAATGACCCTTTACATGATTCATCCTGACGACGGGGTATAACCTTGAACAATATAAATAATGACAGAGGACTGATAACTCAAGCTTATATTCAAGCCGCCCTTCACAGTCATCAAAACCAGTCTATCCTTATGACAGATGCCGGCTGTTCCCGGGAAGCGCCACACTTTTATCGGGCGCTCCCTAAAGCTGACCATTCTCTATAAAAAATCAATAACTTATGCTTTGGGTAGATTTCCATATGAATTCATCTACACTTTGAATTCAGACAGACTTAAAAAAGACTCTTCAGGAATCAAATATGGCTTTTCGAACACTTATTGGATGTATAGTCGCTCTCTCTTTCAGCCTAAACGCATGGGCTGACGAGATACAGATAAACCCGTCTCATCCTGACCAATACACCGTCGTCAAGGGAGATACCTTATGGGATATATCCGGCAAATTTTTAACACATCCTTGGCAATGGCCCGAGTTGTGGAGCTACAATTCCCAAATCCAGAATCCTCATTTGATTTATCCTGGTGATACAATTTATTTCTCCATGGTCAACGGCAGACCCCAGCTGAGTTTGTCCAGGCCAGCCTACTCAGGAACCCGGCAACAATCGCCATGCGTTCTGAAGGAACAGGACGTTAAAAACGGACGCACATATTTAGCCGCCTCAGAAAGCGGAAAACTAGCCCCTTGTGTACGAGAAACCGACCAGGAACAGGCGATCAAATTGATACCGACTGATGTCATAGCCCCATTTTTAAGCTCGCCCCGGGTTGTCAGTGAAAAAGAAATTACTGAGGCGCCTTACGTCGTTGACTTTGCCGGCGAGCACTTATTGGCAGGCACCGGCGACAGGCTTTATGTACGCTCGATACCTCAGCCGGAAACGCTGTCATATACCGTTTATAGAAAGGGAGAGCCTTATGTCAGCCCTGAAACCGGAGAGCTTTTAGGCTATGAAGCCAAATATATTGCCGACGCGACCCTGCAGCAGGAAGGCGATCCTGCGACCTTATCCATTGCCAAAATGGCTAGTGAGATTCGCATGGGTGACCGAGTAATGTCCGCGCCTGAAGAGGAGCTGACTCTAACCTATTTCCCCCGCCCGCCTGAAGAAAGCATAAAAGGCAGCATTATCAGCGTACTTGATGGCGTTTCCCAAATCGGGCGCTATAATGTCGTGGTTATTGACAAAGGCACAGCTGACGGACTTTTGCCCGGCCATGAACTGGATATCTATCAAAATGGCAGAATTGCTCATGATCCGTTCAGCGCCATTCAAAACGATGCCGTTAAACTGCCCGATGAACTGGCCGGCTCGCTCATGGTTTTTCGTCCTTTTGAGCGCATCAGTTATGCCTTGGTCATGAAAGCCTCACGAAACATTCATGTTCTAGATAAAGTTCAAACCCCCTGAATATTCTTACTCACCAAACTGACAACGACATCAAATACTGGCTTGCGCTTTTGCGCACGCCAGGATTCGGTTGCAGAACATTTCTCAAGATACTCAAAAGCCATACGCCTGAGCAGCTGTTTGCAGAATCGGCGTCAAGCCTCGCGATCTTACAGTTAACAGGCGCTATCATCGGGTCCATAAGGAATCCGGACTGGTCGACTATCGACTATGATCTGGCCTGGCTGGAACAGGAAAATAATCACGCTATCACACTGCATGATGCTAATTACCCTGCTCAGTTAAAGGAAATAGCCGATCCGCCACCCGTCCTGTTTGTACGCGGCAACCCCGAACTCTTGGCATGGCCGCAAATTGCCATGGTCGGCAGCCGCAATCCATCCGCTTCAGGCATGGAGACAGCCAGAGACTTTGCCAGAACGCTGAGCCAGCATGGCTTTGTCATTACCAGCGGCCTGGCTTTAGGCATTGATGCGGCCAGCCACCGCGGCGCACTCGATGCGCACGGATATACTATCGCGGTAGCAGGCACAGGGCTGGATCGAGTCTATCCTGCCAGGCACAAAGACCTGGCCACTGAAATCGTCAATACCGGCGCCATCGTTTCGGAATTCCCGCCGGGCACGACGGCCAAAGCTAATCATTTTCCGCGACGTAACCGCATCATCAGCGGGTTGTGCCAGGGATTGCTGGTCGTTGAAGCGGCCAAACAAAGCGGTTCATTGATTACAGCCCGGATGGCCCTGGAACAGAACCGTGAAGTATTTGCAATTCCGGGATCCATACACAATCCACTGGCCCGGGGCTGCAATGCGCTGATTCGTGAAGGGGCAAAACTTGTCGAAACCACACAGGACATCATGGAAGAATTACATCAATATAATCAACAGGATGACAATTCAGTACCGCTACCCGTGCAAACAACACTTGACCTGGAGCAGCAAACATTATTGAATCTCGTCATGTTCAGCCCAACTTCTATCGATATGCTGGTTGAAAATACCGGGCAATCCGTGGAAGTTATTTCATCAATGCTACTGGTTTTGGAACTGCAAGGATACATAGAAGCGACTGCTGGTGGTTGCTATACACGCATAAAATAAACAGCACAGACCATACCTATGAAAGAAAATATTTTTGATGTCCTGATGTACTTATTTGAGAATTACATGGAAGATGAAATCGAAATACTTCCCGACAGCGATATCATCAGAACCGAATTGATGGAAGCAGGCTTCGAACAAGTCGAGGTTAATAAAGCGTTCGACTGGCTTGAATCGCTCAGTCTTCAGCGTCCTATTCAATCGGCCACATCGCCCGCCTTCCGCATTTTCTGCAGCCGGGAACAAGAAAAACTGGATCTTGAATGCCGCAATCTGCTCATGTTTCTGGAACATAGCGGCATTCTGAATTCGACCAATCGTGAAATTGTCATTGATCGTGCCATGGCATTGGAAAATGAGGAAATATCGCTGGAAAAACTGAAATGGATAGTGTTGATGATATTGTTAAGTCAACCGGATGAAGAACTTGCTTTCTCCAGAATGGAGGACATCGTTTATGACCTCGTTCCGACTTATTTACACTAACACTCACCCGCTCGCATTATTATTAAATGAGTAAGAATCTTGTCATTGTAGAATCGCCTGCAAAAGCCAAAACCATAGAAAAATATTTAGGTAAAGATTTCCAAGTTCTAGCCTCGTATGGACACGTGCGCGACCTCGTCCCCAAAGAAGGCGCCGTTGATCCCAGCCACGACTTCGCCATGAAATACGAGCTCATCGAGCGCAATCAACGCCATGTCCAGACCATCAGTAAAGCGCTCAAAACCGCCGATACTTTATATCTTGCGACCGACCCGGACCGGGAAGGAGAAGCCATCTCCTGGCATCTGTATGAACTGCTGAAAGAAAAAAAACTGCTGAAAGACAAGCCGGTACACCGCGTTGTCTTTCATGAAATCACCAAAAGGGCCGTTACGGACGCCATCGCCCATCCCGAACAGCTGTCCATCAACCTGATCAATGCCCAGCAGGCCCGCCGCGCGCTCGATTATCTGGTCGGTTTTAAACTGTCACCGCTATTGTGGAAGAAAATCCGCCGCGGCTTATCGGCAGGCCGCGTACAAAGCCCGGCCTTGCGCATGATCGTCGAACGCGAGCAGGAAATCGAAGCCTTCAAATCGCGCGAATACTGGACCGTTGATGCCCTCCTGACTGCGCAAGAGCAAGCCTTCAAGGCCAAGCTGACGCATTTCGCCGGCGAGAAGCTGAGCCAGTTCAGCATCGATAACGAAGCGCAGGCGGAAAAGACCAAACAGGCGTTGCTCGATGCGGCGGATGGCCAGCTGATCGTTACCAAGCTGGAAAAGAAACAACGCAAACGCAACCCGGCGCCGCCCTTCATCACCTCGACGCTGCAACAGGAAGCGGCGCGCAAACTGGGTTTCACGACCAAACGCACCATGATGGTCGCGCAGCAGCTCTATGAAGGCATTGATATCGGCGGCGAAACGGCCGGTCTGATCACCTACATGCGTACCGACTCGGTTAACCTGTCGCTGGAAGCGGTCGATGAAATCCGCGAACTGATCGCGGAGAATTACGGCGCCAGTAATGTGCCCAAGGAACCGCGTCAGTTCAAAACCAAATCGAAGAATGCGCAGGAAGCGCACGAAGCCATACGCCCGACTTCCGCGCGCCATCTGCCCAATGCTATCAAGAAGTATCTGAGCGATGAGCAGTACAAGCTCTACGACCTGATCTGGAAACGCACCATTGCCTGCCAGATGATTCACGCAACGATCAACATGGTCGCGGTCGATTTGAGCTGCGGCGACGGCCAGCATGTTTTCAGGGCAACAGGCTCGACGATCGCCACGCCTGGCTTCATGTCCGTTTATCTGGAGGGTATAGACGATACAACGGAAGGCGACGATCAGGAAAGCTATCTGCCGCCGTTGGAAGAAGGCAGACCCGTGCCGCTGAACGATATCGTCACCTCGCAACACTTTACCGAGCCGCCGCCGCGCTACGGTGAAGCCAGCCTGGTCAAAGCACTGGAAGAACACGGCATCGGCCGGCCGTCGACCTATGCCTCGATCATTTCGACGCTACAGAACCGCGAATATGTCACGCTGGAAAACAAGCGCTTCTATCCGACCGACGTCGGCCGTATCGTCAACAAATTCCTGACCGAGCATTTCACGAAGTACGTCGACTACGACTTTACGGCCAATCTGGAAGACGATCTCGACGCCGTGTCGCGTGGTGAAAAAGATTGGATTCCGTTGATGCACGCCTTCTGGGACCCTTTCAGCACGCTGATTCATGAGAAAGAAGAGAGCGTCCAGCGCAAAGATGTGACGCAGGAGGCCATCGACGAAAAATGCCCTGAATGCGGCAGCGCCCTGTCGATCCGGCTGGGCCGGAACGGCCGGTTTATCGGATGCACGAACTATCCGGCCTGCTCCTATACGCGCAATCTGAATGACGACAGTACACCTGACGAGCCTGAAATCATAGAAGGGCGCACCTGTCCCAAGTGCAGTTTGCCGCTGGTGATCAAATCGGGCCGCTATGGCAAATTCATCGGCTGCAGCGGCTATCCCAAATGCCGTTATATCGAGCCTTTGGAAAAGCCTTTGGATACGGGCGTTGAATGTCCGAAATGCAAAAAAGGCAATATTCTCAAACGCAAATCCAAAAGCAACAAGGTATTTTATTCCTGCTCGGAATACCCGAAATGCGATTATGCCTTATGGAACGCGCCGATCGCGGAAAGCTGCCCTGAATGCAACTGGCCGGTTCTGACTGTCAAAGTCACGAAAAGGCACGGCGCGGAAAAAGTCTGTCCGCAAAAAGACTGCAAATACGTCACGCCTTACGAAGGCGATCCTGCCGATGCCGAAGGCCCTAAGGAAGGTTTCTGATTCAAAGACCCGCTGCGCCCTCGCTATGGCGCAGCTTTTTAACGCTTATGGCTTATTATTCCCACTTTAAGATAAGAAACGCCGTCCGCCACCTCAAAGCCGGAGAAGTCATCGCCTACCCGACGGAAGCGGTTTACGGTTTGGGCTGCGATCCGCTCAATGAAAACGCGGTCATGTCTTTACTCGACATCAAACAGCGCCCTGTAGATAAAGGCCTGATCCTTATCGCGTCCTCATTACAGCAGCTGCGGCCCTACCTTATCTTGAATCAAGCGATGATCGAGCGTGTCATGCCGACTTGGCCCGGCCCTGTCACTTGGGTAATTCCGGCCCAGTCCTGGGTGCCAGCCTGGTTGACCGGCGCTCATGATTCGCTGGCAGTCAGAATCACGGATCATCCGATTGCCCGCAGATTATGTGACCGCTACGGCGGCCCTATCATATCGACCAGCGCCAATGCCAGCACCCGCCCCGCCATCAAGCAGGCGCGCAAACTGGTACAAGCTTTTTCAGGCAGCGGCATTTTCATCCTGCACGGCCCTGTAGGCGACCTTAAGCAGGAAACGGCCATTTATGATGCGGTTAGCGGGAACCGCCTGCGGTAAACACAACTTTTGATGTGATTTATATTGCCAGATTACTGACTCTGATATGGGCCAGATCCCTGTTTTTCGCTACCAGAGCAGCGCAGCGATCCTGCCCCAAGTCAAGATCACGCAAACACCACTCGGAAGCGGGACCGCACTCCTCAGGAATTCTTAAAAATTCCGCCGGATGCTCAGGATTGATGACGCACCGATTCAAGCCCTGCCCCAGCCCCCGCCCTGTCGCCTTGACAAACGCTTCCTTACGGGTCCAGAAACGGTAAAACTCGCGCGTCTTCATGGCTTCGGGCAATGCATACCAGTATGCAGCCTCTTCATCGGCCAGACATTTGTGAACCAGCTCGGCCAAACTGGCTCTTTCCTTACAGAGTTCGATATCGATGCCCAATTGGCAATCCCAACCCAACGCCATGACCAGATACGGGCCTGAATGGGACAGATTGAATGCCAATTGCGGATAATCGATCAGATAAGGCTTGCCGTGCTCGCCTTTGCCTATCCGGATGGTTGCCGGGCTTTCATGCAGATAGTCGGCCAACAACAGCCTTGTGCGCCCATGCACTTCAACATAGCGCCGATGCAATACAGGATTTCTTATTCTATCGGCGTGCGCCTGCTCGGCCTCGTCCAATAGAGAACGGTAGCGCTGGTAATATCGCTCTTCTGTCGAAATAAGCCCTTGCCGGATATCGACGGTGTTCTTATTCAACATGCTTGTTACCTCCAACTGTAAACACTGGCGCGTCCTTCTCCGCGCGGGTCGCTGGCCGCCGTCAACGTGCTCGTGGTTTTATCCCGCATCACCGCCTGCATATTGCCGTAGCGGTAACGCGCCTCCTTCAACTGATGACCTCGAGCCGACAAACTGCTGATATCGTCAGCAGTCAGGGCTTCTTTTTCATACTGAATCACATCAGGAATAAACTGATGATGAAAGCGCGGCACGCGAACCCATGAATCCGGGCCGTTGCCGTCGGCAAAATCCAGAACGCCCAGCAAGACCATCGAGATAATGCGGCTGCCGCCTGGCGTGCCCAGCACGGCGATGCGCTTATCATCCTCCAGGAACACAGGCGTCATGCTGGACAGCATGCGCTTGGCGGGCGCTATGGCATTAGCCAGACCACCGACCAGACCGTAAACATTCTTTGCGCCCGGCAGACTGACGAAATCGTCCATTTCATCGTTCAGCACCACACCGGTGCCGGCCGCAACCAGACCGGCGCCGAATGGAAAATTAATGCTGAGCGTAGCCGCGACGCGGTTGCCCTCGGCATCGATGATGGAAAAATGCGTCGTATGCGGCCCATCCGACGCATCCTGTATGTCGCCGGACAGCATCGTGCTTGGTAACGCCTTATCCGGGCGCAGGCTGCTTCTTAATCCGGCCGCGTAATCCTCATTCAGTAAACGTCGGACCGGCACATCGACAAAATCAGCATCGCCCAGATACAAGGACCGGTCATGGTAGGCGCGGCGCATGGCTTCGGCTATCAAATGCTTGCGCGTTATGTCATCCGCATGTTTTAAATCATAGCCGGAGAGAATATTCAATGCCTCGATCAAGACGATACCACCCGCAGAAGGTGGTGCCGCGCTGGTGATTTTTATACCGCGATACCAGCCTCGAACAGGCTCTCGCTCGATCACCTGATAATCCGCCAAGTCCTGCAATGTCCAGATACCGCCGGCCTTTCTGACGCTGGCCACAAGCTTTTCGGCCACATCGCCGTCATAAAAACCATCTCGGCCGTCGTCGGCCAATTGCATCAGAGTGTTGGCCAAATCCGGCTGGCGCAGTATCGATTTGTATTCCGGCACATTGCCGTGATCGAGAAACTGCCGCGCCGTTTCCGGGTCTTTCTTCATCATATCAATCCTGAACTTGAGCAGCTTGCGGTGTATCTCCCCGATGGCAACCCCGTCGCGTGCATAGCGGATTGCCGGCGCCAGGCTTTGCGCCAGCGGCAGGCGTCCGTATGTTTTCGATAGATGCACCAGCGCCGCCGGCATGCCGGGTATGGCCGCGGCCAGCGCGCCATCGACCGATAAGCGCGGCACCACTTTGCCATTTTTGTCGAGGAACATATCACGATGGGCGGCCAGCGGCGCTTTTTCGCGTCCGTCGATCATCGTTTCAAAGCCGTCACTGGCTCTGTGCAGCAGCCAGAAACCGCCACCGCCCAGCCCCGACCCGGATGGCTCGACCACAGCCAGCGCGGCACTGACCGCGACCGCCGCATCGAACACATTGCCGCCTTTGTTAAGAATTTCAAAACCGGCTTCAGTCGCTAAAGGATGTGCACTGGCAATGGCGGCCTTGCCGTCGGCATGAGCTTGCGTTCCCCAAAAAATTGCCGTTAATATCAACACTGCACAACATTTCTTTAACATCTTTTCTCCTGATTGAGTTTTGATTGATAGTACGACTTATTTTTTTGATTAAACCACAGCGCATGCCGAGCACACAGTAATAAATATTGGTTTATTTCGCAATTTGTTGAAATTTAATGGTCAGATCGCGCGCGTTAATTGCATCGGTCCGATACGTATTTTTTCTTATTGTGCCGCATCTGTAATGTGTGTTATACATTGAAACGCTTCAATTCTTTAATCAAGTGAGGCGGTAATAATAATTCTAAATCTCAACGAAAAAGGAACTGCTATTATGAAATTAAAGTATATTACTGTTTTAATTGGTGCTTTCGCACTTGGCCTTAGTGCCCAATCTAATGCGGCCGAGCATCATACAGCACAAGCGCTGGAACATGCAGGCATGGCTACAGCCCATGGGCAGGATGGTCACGCCGATCAACTGCTCAAGCATGCGGAAGAAGGGTTGAAACATGCCGAAGCTGCGGAAAAAGAACATGCCGAAGCTCATAAACATATGACAGAAGCAATTGATCACTTGAAACAAGCCATAGACCACGCCAAGAAAGACCATGCCGATGTCGCCACCAAGCATGCCGAAGAAGCGATGGTGCATATGCGTAAATCCATTGGCCAATAAGAAAACCAGCGATAGAAAAAGAAGGCGCAATAAGTTTATTGCGCCTTCTTTGTTTATATAGATTTCACCGATTATTCCCGATGCTTAGCCCATCAAAAACTTAATCCTCATGTCAGATAAACAATACATACTCGGCTTCATCGGCATTGGCCTGATGGGTAAGCCGATGACTTTGCGCCTGCTCGATGCCGGCTTTAAGGTCAACGTCTGGAACCGCAGTCCCGAGAAGCTGATCCCGGTCACCGAGGCCGGCGCACAAGCCTATAGCTCACTCGCAGACCTGGTTCAGACATCCGATGTCATCATTTTGTGCCTGGCCGATACGGCCGCCGTCGAGTTCATTGTTAAAACCGATATTCTGGCCAGCGGTTCGGCCGGCAAACTGCTGATCGATCTCTCCAGCATTCATCCCGAAACGACGAAACGACTGGCTGCGGCATTGCATGAAACCTGCGGCATGGGCTGGGTGGATGCGCCGGTTTCGGGCGGCGTCGCTGGCGCCCAGCAAGGCAATCTCGCGATCATGGCCGGCGGCAGCGCTGAAAACATCGCTATTGCGCGTCATGTGCTGGCGCCGCTGTATCAGCAATTAACGCACATGGGCGATGTCGGCAGCGGCCAAATGACTAAAATCTGTAATCAGATGATCGTCAGCTGCAATGTCATGGTCATCGCCGAAATGATGGCGCTGGCCAGGCAGGCCGGCGTCGATGCCGAAAAAATACCGGCCGCGCTGGCCGGCGGTTTCGCCGACTCCAAACCGCTGCAGATTGTAGGCCCCGAAATGGCGACCGGGACGTTTGAGCCGATCAAATGGCGCGTCAAGACGCTGCTGAAAGACCTCAACATGGCCGTCGACGTCTCGACCCGGCAAGGCAACGCTGTGCCGATGTCCGCCTTAGCCGCACAGCTGATGCAATTGCACGGACGGCAAGGCTTTCTGGAACAGGACCCGTCCACGTTAATCAAGCTGTTCGACAAAACCGATGCTTAACTTTACCGCTAATCTGAGCCTGCTGTTTACTGAAGTCGAACTGATCGAACGTTTCGAGGCGGCGAGTCGACAGGGCTTTAATGCCGTCGAAATTCAATTTCCGTATGCGCTGGATGCCGGGACGCTAAAACAGGCGCTGACTGCCGCCGGACAAAAGCTGGTGCTGTTCAATGTCGATGCTGATGATCTGCTACAGGGCGGCGAAGGACTGGTCTGCGTACCGGAAAAACAGCCCCTGTTCCGGCAGGCGGTCGCACAAACGCTCATTTATGCAGAGGTGCTGAAACCGGTCGCGATCAATGTGCTGCCGGGGCGCTGCCTGGATGAAAGCCGCCTGCCGGAGTATATGAAAACCTTTAAGGAAAACCTGTACTTTGCCGCCGATGCCTTTGCACCGTTGGGCATCAAAACGGTTTTTGAAGCGATCAATACCTATGATATGCCCGGCTTTATCATCCACAGCGGCGCGCAGATGCTGGCCGTGCTGGACGAACTAGACCATCCCGATCTGTTCCTGCAATACGATATCTATCACATGCAGATGATGGATGAGGAGCCTGCCAGGTTTATTGCCGACCATGTCGACAAGATCGGCCATATCCAATTTGCCGACTGCCCCGGCCGCGCTCAGCCCGGCACCGGCCAGATCGATTTTGAACCGGTTTTTTCGGCGATTGAAGAGTCCGGTTATAACAGTTGGGTTGGCGCCGAATATAAGCCGATGGGAACGACTTTGGATAGTCTGGATTGGTTTAGAAAGCTTGAGGCGAAGATACGCCGATAAAACGCCGTGATCTTCGCCGTAAAGAAAGATATTACTGCGTCAGTTTCAGATATTTCTGATACAGACTGTCTTTATCCTCGACATGCGTGGGATCTTTGTCGATGCAGTCGACCGGACACACCTCTATGCATTGCGGCACATCATGATGGCCTACGCATTCGGTACACATTGCAGGATTGATGACGTAGATGTCTTCGCCCTGGGAAATAGCGCCGTTCGGGCACTCGGGTTCACAGACATCGCAATTGATACATTCATCACTTATAAAGAGGGACATACTTACTCCTAACTAAATTTCCCAATCAAATGTTGTAGCACAAGATCAGGGACAAAACTCGACACATCGCCTTTCAGCTGCGCGATCTCTCTGATCATACTCGAAGAAATAAATTCATATTGTTCGGCCGGCGTTAAAAAAACCGTTTCAAGGTCCGGGGCCAGACGCCGGTTCATACCGGCCAGCTGAAATTCATATTCGAAGTCGGAAACGGCGCGCAAACCCCTCAAAACCACATGCGCGCCCTGCTGTTTGGCGCAATCGACCAACAGATTGTCAAAACCGATCACCTCGACATTCGCGTATTCAGTCGTTACGCCTCGCACTAACGCTACGCGCTCTTCAATCGAAAACAGCGGCGATTTGCCGCGGTTGACGGCGACAGCGACGATGATTTTGTCATAAAGTTTGGACGCTCTGGCAATCAGGTCCAGATGCCCGTTGGTGATGGGATCGAATGTGCCAGGATAGATCGCGGTAATGTTCATATGACAGCTGTAAAAAACCGCTTATTTTATATCAAGATGCCGGCTTGAAAAAATAAATCAGCCGAATCGCTCAAATAAGTGATAGCCGACTTCGCCTGCGGCTTTGCTTTTCAGGCACTGCCAATTGGCCGGCATGCCGGCCAGATCGAGCTTGCGCTCCGTTTCGACATAGATTTTGGCGTGATCGGCCAACCAGCCTTTTTCCTCCAGCCACTGGCAGGTTTGAACGGCCAGATTTTGGGCGAACGGCGGGTCCATGAAGACGACATCAAACGCTTCGGCATCGCCGGCCAGATAGCGCAAGACGTCCATCTGCACGATCTTGATCTGGCCGGCGGCTAATGCGGCTGAATTTTCCTTTAAGCTTCGACAGGCCTGGGCGTTGCTTTCTACCTGTATGACCGAGGCGGCGCCTCTGGATGCCGCTTCAAACCCCAGCGCGCCGCTGCCTGCATATAAATCCAGGCAGCGTTTGCCGATGATACCGCACTGCAGCCAGTTGAACAGCGTTTCCCGCACTCTTGCCGGCGTCGGCCTTAAGCCGGGCAAGTCGACAAAACTCAACTGCCGGCTGCGCCACTCCCCGCCGATGATCCTGAGCTTATTTTTCACTTTTCGCTTGAGCTCCACCTAATGTGATGGTTTGCAGCAATTGCGGATCAATGTGGCGCTTGAAGGCACCGCTGATCGAAGCGACCGTCACCTGCTCGATTTTTTGCTGGAACGTGTCCAGATAATCCAGCGGCAGCTCATAAAAACCGATCATGGATACATAATTGGCCAGTTCCTTATTGGTATCGAAACGCATCGCGAAGCCGCCGGTGATATTTTTCTTGGCGGCCGTAAGCTCGGCTTCCGTTGGGCCTTCGTTGATGAAATCCGCTAGCGTTTTATTGAGCACTTTCAGGGCTTCCTGGGTCTGATCGTTGCGTGTTTGCAGGCTAGCCACAAACGGCCCTTTTCTGAACATCGGCACGAATGAACTGGAGGCGCTGTAAGCCAGCCCGCGTTTTTCCCTGATTTCATTAAAGAGTTTGGAAACCAGGACGGCGCCGCCCAGGATATGATTGCCGACATACAGACTGAAATAGTCTGGATCTTTACGATAGGTGCCTGGCATGCCAACCAGCACATGCGTTTGCGTTGAAGGAAAATCGATTTGCTGCTGTGTCGCTTTCTTCGGCATCGCAACTTCCGGCAACGGCTCGGGTTTCTGGCCTGTCGGCAGATCCGCGACCAGATTTTGTGCCGTCTGCTCGGCCTGCTCTTTGCTCAAGTCCCCGACGATAACGACAATGGCGTTGGCCGCCACATAATATTTCTTGTAAAACTCGCGCAGATCATCGGCGCTGAAACCGGCTACCGTTTCGATGACGCCGTCGCTGGGATGCGCATAAGGATGATCCCCATAGACAGCTTTATAGAAAGCGATATGCGCCAGTTCGGCAGGCGACTCTTCGCGTTGTTTCAGTCCGGCCAGGGTCCTGTTTTTCTCACGCTGAAAATCAGCCTCGTTAAATGTCGGTTTGGCCAGCATGACTTGCAGCGTTTCCAGCGCTTTATCGAACAATTTTTTATCGGTCAGTGTCCGCAGCGATACCCAGGCCATGTCATTGGAAATACCCGAGCCGACATCCGCACCGACGCTTTCAAAACGTTGCGCTATTTCATCGGCATTCCACTCTCCGGCCCCGGTATCCAGCAGCGCCGATGTCAAAGCCGCAATACCGAACTGGGAGCCGTCGCGCGCGCTGCCGGCATCGAAGGACACCTGAATATCAACCATCGGCAGACCTTCTGTACGAACGTAATAAACCCGGCTACCTTGAGCCATTTGCCAGTGTTCAATCTTGGCCGCCGACCAGACCGTCTGGCTAAACAATAAAAAAACGATACTTATCAAACTAGCGCGCATCATGCTCTCCTTGGGTTGTTGGGCTTGCTTTGTTTTCTTTTATTTCCTGGGGCTCCAGATAAGCGATATTCAAGTGATCCTTGATCAGATATTTACGCGCGACATCGCGCACCTGCTCCGCCGTTACCTGATTGACCTTTTTGACGTATTCGTCCACTGTCGGCCAACCCAGACCGACCGTTTCAGTCATGCCCAACTGCATGGCCTGATAAAACATCGAATCGCGCTGGTAAATGTCGCTGGCCAGCACTTGCGCCTTGATGCGCTGCAATTCTTCATCGCTGACCAACTCATTTTGCAGCTTGACCACTTCATCCTTCAGGGCCGACTGCAGATCCCAAACCGTCTTGCCATCGGCGGGGGTTGCCTCCAGTGTGAACAGGTCTGATAGCCGCGAAGTCAGATCGTACCCGGCGCCCGCCGAGACCGCGATTTGCTTGCCGCGCACCAGTCTTGACGCCAATCTGGCGCTATTGCCGCCATCCAGCACGCCGGCCAGCACTTCCAGCGCATAGGCTTCCCACTCCTTCTCTGCCGTTTTCAGGCTGGGCACTTTATAACCCATGACGATGTAAGGCAGTTTTGCCGGCAGTTTGATCGCCATCTCTCTGACGCCGATCTGTTCGACTTCGGTTTGCGGTTTTAATGGTTTGATTTCACTGGTTTTCAACGCGCCGAAATATTTTTCGGCCAGATCGAAAACAGCCTTCGGCTCGACATCGCCGACCACGACCAGCGTGGCATTATTCGGCGCATACCAGCGCTGGTACCAGGCCTGAAGGTCCTCCACGGTGTAACTGGCGATATCGGCGGGCCAGCCGATTACGGGATTCCGATAAGGGCTGTTGGTGTGCGCCATGGCCATGAAGTATTCCTGCATCTTGGCCCTCGGCTTGTCATCGGTACGCATCCTGCGTTCTTCGGTTACTACTTGCAGTTCTTTCTTCAGTTCATCAGCGAGAAGATGCAGATTGCGCATTCTGTCCGCTTCCAGCTCAAAGCTGACCTCCAGTCTGGACTTGTCCATGGTCTGGAAATAGGCCGTGTAATCCTGGCCGGTAAAGGCATTTTCATCGCCGCCGTTCTCAGCGATGATGCGGGAGAATTCACCGGCCGGATGCTTATCCGTGCCTTTGAACATCATATGTTCCAGCATGTGGGAAATGCCGGTAATACCGCCCGGCTCGTAGCTGGAACCGACCTTGTACCAAACTTGGGAAACCACGACCGGGGATCGATGATCTTCCTGGACCAGAACTTTTAATCCGTTTCCTAAAATTCGTTCCGATACTTTTGTCTCGGCACTGCTCGAAAAGGCCGGCAAACATAACAATATTGCAAATAGTAATCGATTATTCATAACTCCCTCTTTAATCTAAATGGTAGTGCTTCCGACTATTTCAATAATTAATCGTTCACGGTATTCTATACAATAATGAAAAAGTTGGAATTTATTAAATAATGACGAGCGACTCTACTTTGCTTTCCTGGCGAAACTATATTGAGCTGTGCAAACCGAAAGTGGTTACACTGATCGTGTTTACCGCGGTTGTCGGCATGTTGCTGGCGGTTCCGGGAATCCCCCCGCTGGATACGCTCATTTACAGCACCTTAGGCATTGCGCTGGCGGCCTCTTCAGCGGCGGCAGTCAATCATTTCATCGATCAGAAAGCTGATGCGGAAATGAAGCGAACCCAAAACCGCCCTTTACCGAAAGGCGAACTGAGTTCCAAGAATGTCATTATTTTTGCCTTGGTTATAGGTTCCATAGGGATGGCATTGCTGATTTTCATGGTTAATACGCTAACGGCTGTACTGACTTTTCTGTCATTAATCGGTTACGCCATAATCTATACCGTCTACCTGAAAAGAATGACGCCGCAGAACATCGTGATTGGCGGCGCGGCCGGAGCGGCGCCGCCGTTGCTTGGCTGGTGCGCCATGACCGGCGAAATACATCCTTATGCTTTATTGTTGTTTTTGATCATTTTTGTCTGGACGCCGCCGCATTTTTGGGCGTTGGCCATCGCCCGCCGCGAGGAATACGCCAAAGTTGAAATCCCGATGTTGCCGGTTACGCACGGTCCGGAATTTACCCGCCTGCATATTCTGCTTTATACCGTACTACTGCTGATCGTGACACTGCTGCCTTATTTGACCGGCATGAGCGGACTGATCTATTTGGCGGCCGCCGTGCCGTTAGGCCTGGGTTTTATCTATTTCGCCATTTTGATGATGCGCAGGAAAGATGACAGAACCGCCATGCGAACTTTTGGCTATTCGATTATTTATCTGATGGTTATGTTCGCCGCCTTGTTAATCGACCATTATGTGGTACTGACTTTATGAAACTGACCCACCACGAACAGACACCCCATCCGGAACATCCGTTCGCCGGCTATATCCGTATTCTCGGCAAAGGTAAGAAAGGCTCAAGGCCGCTGACGCAGGATGAAGCCTATCTGGCCATGAAAATGATTCTGGCTGAAGAAGTGCAGCCTATCCAGCTGGGCGCTTTTTTGATGCTGATGCGGGTCAAGGAAGAAACGCCGGAAGAATTGGCTGGCTTTGTCCAGGCCGCGCAGGAGTCGTTCGGTTTTGCCGGGCATTCTGCTAAAGTCGACCTGGACTGGTCATCGTATGCCGGCAAGCGGCGTCATCTGCCCTGGTTTCTGCTGTCAGCCTTGTTACTGGCCGAAAACGGCATCAAGGTCTTCATGCATGGCGCGGAAGGTCACACAGCCGGCAGAATCTACACGCAGGACGTGCTGAAATTTTTAAACCTCCAGCCGGCCAGTTCCATCGAGGAAGCCGCGCAGCAAATCGAGCAGCACCATTTCAGCTATCTGTCGCTGGAGCATTTTTGCCCGAAACTGCACGAAATCATAGAACTGCGACCGCTGCTGGGTTTGCGCTCTCCGGTTCATACGCTGGTTCGCTTGTTGAATCCTTTTAATGCCGACTATAGCATTCAGGGCATCTTCCATCCCGGTTACCGCCCGGTTCATCAACAAGCCGCCGCCTTGCTGAACCAGCCTCACATGGCTGTATTGAAAGGCGAAGGCGGCGAGACCGAACGCAATCCAGACATGGATTGTCTGGTGCAAAGTGTACATAACGGACAATTGTCCGACGAAAGCTGGCCGGCTTTATTTACGCACCGCCATGTCAAACCGGAGCTGCTCGATCCGCAACAGCTGGCTTTGATCTGGCAGGGTAACATTGAGGACCAGTTTGCGGAAGCCTCCATCATAGGCACGGCTGCGATTGCGCTGAAACTGTTAGGCAAAGCCGATACACAGCAGCAGGCGCACGAACTGGCCACAGCTTACTGGACAAACAGGGATAGGCAAAAATACACAGATTCCTAGGTCCGTTCGATACATGATCGCCAAGCGCATGTTGTCGCTGTTATTGCTTTATTTGCTTCTGTTGCTGATCGTTTTTCTGTTTCAGCGAAAAATGATCTATTTTCCCGAACAGTATTCGCCAGACCGGCAACAGGAACTGACCCGGCAATTTAATCTCAAACTCTGGCCAACGAATGATGATTACCTCGGGCTGATCTCACAAACACCACAAACGGCTGATAAAGGCACGATTGTCGTATTCCACGGCAACGCCGGCTCGGCAATCAATCGCATCTATTATTCACAAGCTCTGGAAAAGCTCGGTTACCGCGTCATCCTGGCCGAATACCCGGGCTACGGCGCCAGAGCGGGCAATCCTTCGGAAACTGTATTGATTTCGAATGGCATTGAAACGGCGAAACGAGCTCTGCATGATTTTGGCGGGCCGCTTTTTCTGTGGGGCGAGTCGTTGGGCGGCGGGGTCGTTTCAGGCATCGTAGCCAGCGGACAGGTACCGGTAAAAGGCATAGTCCTAGTCGCGCCATTTGACAGCCTGGCTAATGTCGCTCACCATCATTACCAGTTTTTGCTGGCAAAATGGTTAATCCGTGATCGATTCGACAATATCAAAAATCTGCGGCACTACACGGGAAACACGGCAGTTGTGCTGGCCGAAGCCGATGAAATCATTCCCGTAAAATACGGTGAGAACCTGTTCGATTCACTGCAACACCGCAAAAAACACTGGATATTTAAAAGCGCCAGCCATAACAGTCTGCCGCTGTCGTCTGACATGCCCTGGTGGCAAGAGGTTATGCTGTTTGTTTCAGATTAAAACAGGAATTCCGTCAATAGCTGTATTGACTATATATATATACTGTAAACCGATCATTGTTCCGACGTCGGTAATATGATTAACCCACATTACTTTTGTCTGCCCTTCCAACTCCAGTTGTTCAAATTCAAACACAGTTATCAGACCTTCTTCGACGGCTATTGTTTCAGCTAGATGAATCATTAAACCATCCGCTGAAACATTGACGGTAGTAAATTCCCAATATTCACCATTTAAGAAAATGCGCCCTGGCGCAGCAAGATTTGCTCTGTAAAATTTTCGCTTATACAGAAGGTTATCCACGTCATGGCCGATATGCTTAAACTCCATGGCGATGAAAGTACGCTCGTCATCCATATCGACCCTGACGACCTCCGCGCCGCCGACTAAACGCATTTCAGGAAGGCTCACATCAATCATTGTCGATGCCGACAATACATTATAAATATCCCGGATATTCTCACAGCCCTGCTTACTGTTTAATTCGGCAAGTGCACCGGTTATCGACATATTTTTAATCGTAACTGCCCGCTCTTCGCCACCCATATAAATCGAACCATTCGATGTCAAATTTCTACGATAAGGTCGTTCTAGATAGTACATCAGGGGGTGTCTCTGCTTGATTACTTGTTAATGTCAATTTGCTTGCTGTACAAGATTATGACATGTCATTATATTGCAGAGTTTCTATTATCGTTTGTTTTTTTAGCTCTATCCGTAATCTTCATTATTTTAATTCTCCTGCCCTGCCATGAAGAAACCGTTCACATTGGTTTTGTTATGCTCCTTAACAGCTTGCATGACTATGCCGCCTAAAAACAGTGACAATATCTGCGCGACTTTCAGAGAAAAAGATGACTGGTATGACGATGCCAGAAAGTCATTCCAAAAGTGGGGGGTACCTGTCCATGTCCAGATGGCGATCATGCATCAGGAATCGCATTTTGTCGCCGATGCGCAGCCTCCCCGTCCCTGGCTGCTGGGCATTATTCCCTGGTTCAGGTCCAGCAGCGCCTATGGCTATGCACAAGCCAAGGATGAAACCTGGGACAGTTATGTTGACAATGCCGGCAGTTGGTGGGCTGATCGTGATGAATTTGACGATGCGGCGGATTTTATCGGCTGGTACTGCAACATCAGTTACAAGAAACTGGGCATCCCGAAATGGGATACAAGAAATTTATACCTTGCTTACCATGAAGGACATGGTGGTTATCTACGCAAAAACTACCTGAAAAAACCGTGGTTGATGCAGGTAGCCAACAAAGTAGCCAGGCGAGCGCAAATATTTCAAAGTCAATTAAACACTTGCAACAAGAATTAAACAGCAAAAGCCGGTTTTTTGATAAACTACGTGTCTCACATTTACCGTATGAGAGGAGGGGAAACCGTGAGAAAACTTCAAACTCGAATTCTTTCAGTTATTACTATCATTCTTGTAGGAATCACTATGTTTTCAATGGCTAATGCCACAACACCCGAAGAAAATAAAGCTGCCGGCGAAGCGTTCCTCGCAGAAAATGCTAAAAAGCCCAATATCATCACGACAGCGAGCGGTCTGCAATACGAAATTCTGAAAAAAGGCGAAGGCGCGACACCTTCTGCCACTGATAATGTAACTGTGCATTACAAGGGCACAACGATTGACGGCAATGAGTTTGACAGCTCCTACAGTAGAGGCGAACCCGCCACATTCCCGCTAAACCGCGTCATCCCCGGCTGGACCGAAGGCGTTCAATTGATGCAGGAAGGCGCCAAGTATCGTTTTTATATCCCGTCAGATTTAGCCTATGGCGCTCATGGCGCAGGACGCCTGATTGGCCCGAACTCAACATTGATCTTTGACGTTGAACTGATCAATATTCAATAAAAAAGCACCTATTTGGCGCTGAGTACGTTAATCTGGCGCCATACCCACAGAAGCTATCGGCCGAAAACCATGCTGAGGCCGATAGCCAACCGATATTTCTCCCCGGCCTTGTTTGACCATGCCTGATTACCAATTATTTGCCACAACACCCAAAGCGATGGAAACCATTCTTGCCGAGGAGCTCCAGAATCTCGGCATCAAGCATGTCAAGCCAACCTTGGCGGGCGTCGCGTTTGAAGGCGACCTGGAGACAGCTTACCGTGCATGTTTGTGGTCCAGAACGGCAAACCGGATTTTATTGGTACTGAGTTCTTTTGATGTCAAAACCCAGGATGATCTTTATTACGGCGTCAAACGAATCAACTGGTTCGAGCATTTGCAGCCGGAAGGCAGCTTTGCTGTCTCGTTCAGCGCCAAGAACTCCCCTGTCATCAACAACACTCATTTTGGCGCTTTAAAAGTTAAAGACGCGATTGTTGACCAAATGCGCGCCAAATTCCAGAAACGCCCGAACATCAATACCGACCAGCCCGATATTCGTGTCAATGTGTATCTGCACGGAACCACGGCTCAGCTCAGCCTGGACCTTTCCGGCGAAAGCCTGCACCGGCGCGGTTATCGCGATATCAATATCAAGGCCCCGATCAAGGAAAACCTGGCCGCGGCCATGTTGCTGCGCAGCGGCTGGCCTGAAATTGCCAGAAAAAATGGCTCACTGATTGATCCGATGTGCGGATCAGGCACCTTGTTACTGGAAGGCGCGATGATCGCCGCCGATTATGCGCCGGGCCTGCTGCGCGATTATTTCGGTTTTACCGGTTGGAAAAAACACGATTCCGAATGCTGGCAAAAACTGCGCACCGAAGCCGAACAGCGGAAAACGGCCGGGCTCGAAAAACTGCCTGTTATTGTCGGCTTCGATCAGAATCGCCACGCCATCAATGCTGCCTTAACACATATCACCAATGCCGGCCTGCAACATAAAATCCATGTGGAACGCCGCGATATCAGCGACGCGCAACCGGCGGAAAGCTGGAAGCCGGGCCTGGTCATCTGTAATCCGCCTTATGGCGAACGGCTCGGCGACGAGCCGGAAACTGCCGAGCTATACAAGCGATTCGGCGATACGCTGAAAGCGCATTTCACCGGCTGGAAGGCCGCCATGATCATCAGCAATCCGGAACTGGGTTTTCGCTTGGGCATACGCTCGCAAAAACCGATTACCCTGTTTAATGGCGCGCTCGAATGCAAACTCCTGCGCTTTACCATTGAAGAAAGTGCTTTTTTCACACCTAAAGCCAAAACGCAGGATGAGAGGCTTAGCCAGATCACCGAAGCCAACAAGAAGCAATCCGTTGATGCCGGGGCCGATATGTTCGCCAATCGTCTCAAAAAGAACCTTAAAAAGTTTTCCAAATGGGCTCAGCAAAACAAGATTAGTTGCTATCGCGTTTACGATGCCGACCTGCCGGAGTACGCGGTCGCTGTTGATATTTATCAGGGAGAGCAAACCTGGATCAATGTCCAGGAATACGAGCCGCCCAAAAGTATCGATCAGCGCAAAGCCGACCAGCGGCTGGCCGGCGTAATGGCAGAAATACCGCGCGTACTCCAGATCAGACCGGACCAAGTCTTTCTGAAGATCCGCCGCAAGCAAAAAAGCACCGACCAGTATGAAAAACACGGCGACTCCGGCGTTTTTCATGTCATCGAAGAGGGCGGCTGCAAATTGCTGGTCAATTTTGAAGATTATCTGGATACGGGCCTGTTCCTGGATCACCGCCCTATTCGCCTGATGATCCAGAAACAAGCCCAAGGCAAACGTTTCTTGAATCTGTTTGCCTATACCGGCAGCGCGACCGTGCATGCCGCCGTCGGCGGCGCTCTGTCGACCACGACCGTCGATATGTCCCATACGTATCTGAATTGGGCCAAAAAGAACATGCAGTTGAACACTATACAGGGCGAACATGAGTTCATCCAAGCTGACTGCCTGGAATGGCTGACGACCGAAGCCAAGCAACCCTACAGTCGACAGTATGATTTGATTTTTCTCGACCCGCCGACTTTTTCCAATTCAAAACGCATGGATGACGTGTTTGACGTACAGACCGACCATGTGTCCTTGATCAAGAATGCGGTTTCACTGTTGGCGCCGGGCGGCGTTTTATACTTCTCGACCAATTTCAGGCGCTTTAAACTCGACAGCACAGCCCTGCCCGGGTTAATCATTGAGGATATTACCGCGGCCACTATCCCCGAGGATTTTGCCCGCAATCCGAAAATCCACTATTGCTGGAGAATTAAGGCATGATGCGTAAAGTGAAGATTCTGGTTTCAGGTCGAGTACAGGGCGTTTATTTTCGGGCCTTTACCCAGAACAAGGCCAAGCAGCTAGGCGTGAAAGGCAGTGCCCGAAACCTGCCGGACGGACGCGTTGAAATCATTGCGGAAGCCGAAAGTGGCACCATTGAAGACTTCATCCGATGGTGTCATAAAGGACCGGTAACGGCTCGCGTTGATCATATAGAAATAACTGAATTACAGCCTGATGAACAATTAACGTCTTTTGACGTAGGCTAAACCTGTTTATATTTGTTGGCCCAGACATACTGGTTTTGTTTATTTTTCTTCCATAAAAACAGCAGCGCGCGGCAAGCCAGCAACAAGAAAAGAATCAACGCATAAACAAGAGGCTGACTGTAATCGGCTTTAACCAGCCAAAAGTAATGAATTAGCGCGGTAATGGCTATGACATAAACCAGCCTATGCAATTTTCTCCAGTTCGCTCCCAAACGCTTTTGCATCGCTTTTGTCGAGGTGACCGCCAGCGGGATCATCAGGAAAAAAGTCAGCAGTCGCATCAGAATATAAGGGCTTTCCGGCACCTCGTCCTTAAATGCGGCCCAGGAACAAGACAAATCAAGGACGGTAAAGGCCAGAAAATGCAATGTGGCATAGAAAAAGGCAAATAGCCCCATCATGCGTCTAAACCGCATCGGCCAGCTTTGTCCGGTTATTTTTTTGTACGGTGTCAGCACCAGACCTATGCATATAAACCGTAATGTCCAGTCACCGAAGCCGTGATGCAGTGCCTGCACCGGGTTGGCGCCGAGCTGGTCCTGGAAGGCCGCTTTAAATAGCAATATAAATGGTAAAAGGCTCAGCAAAAAAACGCCGGCTTTGATAGCCATCCAGTACTTTTTATCGAGCGACATCAGAAATATTTTTTTAGATCCATGCCGCTATAAAGCGTTGCTACCTGCTCGCCATAACCGTTGAATTTTTCAGTGTCACGTTTGGCTGAAAAAATGCTGCTTCCCAGCACTCGTTCACGTTTTTGGCTCCAGCGCGGATGGGAGACTTCCGGATTGACATTGGCATAAAAACCGTATTCCCTCGGCGCGCTTTTATTCCAGGCCGTATCAGGCATGTTTTCCAGCAGGCGGATTTTAACAATTGCCTTGATGCTCTTGAAGCCGTATTTCCACGGCACAACCAAGCGCAATGGCGCGCCGTTCTGATTGGGCAGATCATCATCATACATGCCGGTAGCCATGATCGTTAACGGGTGCATGGCCTCATCGATTCTTAGTCCCTCCACATAAGGCCATTCCAGAACACTGGTTCGCTGGCCGACCATAACGTCCGGGTTATAAAGCGTCGTGAACTCGACAAATTTTGCGCTTGACGTTGGCTCAAACCGTTTCAGCATCTCGCCCAGCGGAAAGCCTATCCATGGCACGACCATAGACCAGGCTTCCACGCAACGGAAACGGTAAATGCGTTCCTGTAGTGGATTATCTTTTAAAATATCTTCCAGATCATAAACGCCCGGTCTGCCCACCTCGCCTTCCACCGTTACGCTCCAGGGTCTGGTTTTTAAGGACCGAGCCAGCCTGGATGCATCCTTTTTATTGGTAGAGAATTCATAATAATTCGTGTAGCTGGTGACGTCATCGTAATCAGTCGGTGACAAAGGTTCCGAATAAGGCCCTGTGAGCACATCGGCGTATTTGCCGCTTTCTGCATTAGCCAGTCCTGACAGCATCAGCGCCGCCGAGCCGGCGACTGCCGCTTTAATGAATTGCCGGCGCGACTCAAAAACCGCCCGGTCCGTGATTTCGCTGCTTAGAATGTTTGTTTTGCCTTTGATCAGCATACTTATACCTCTTGTGCCATATATTTACGACCCAGCCAATAATCGGCACTGACATAGCGACCGCCGCCCATAAAAAACAGTGCCAGCAGCATAATGAAATAGGTCGCGGCAAATTCAATGCCGTTATTGAGCACGACAAAATTGCCTTTCTCAGTCAGCCAGGCATAATCGCCATACTGCTGCAGTATAGACTTAGCCTGCTCCAATCGTTCCATTGCCGCTATTGTTCTATCAGTCGCAAATAAACCGCTATCTCCAGCGATTGCCAGCCAGCCGTATTGCCAATGCACCGTAACGGCTGCGACAATCATCACGACCATGAGCGGAATAGCAATCAAGCGCACGCCGAATCCGAACAGCAAGAATAAAGCGCCCAGAATCTCAACCGTTATTGTTAATAAAACCATCAGCCAGGGCAATGGCATGCCCAAACCCCATTCTGGATTGCCGAACCAGTCGACCGTACTGCTAAAACTGCCGATCTTCTTGGCACCGGCCATCCATAAAACAGGCGCGAGATAAAGCCTTAGCAATAACGGAGCAAAAAAATCCAGCACTTTAACTTTATCTAGCCATTTCGATATTCGCCGGCAAAAAACAACGCTTTTATCTAATAATGCGGCAAAATCAATATCTGCAATATTCATGATAAGCCCTTCTCCTGATTAATATCTACAAAAAACAGACGCTGCCCTAATCGTAAGATAATTCATATATGAAATCTATGCTGGACTATTTTTGCTAAGGAGGGCATCAGGATTTTCTGTCCGAATTGCTGAAGGAGCACGGCAGACAATAAGTGTTCAGACGAACTGAATCGATAGAAAAATGACTATGCTTCTCTTTGCTTAATGCCAGAAGCACCGATCTATCAGATTAAGAAATAAACTGGGGAAATTTCCGGCTGTAACTCTAGACATTGAGTCTAATTGAAATTTTCCGTTTCATTGTGGTGCCGCATCGCCTCTTTCTTGGCATGATTGATAACGCGCATGATGCTTTTGACGTCTGTCCGTTTATCGTGGCTTTTGAAGCGGCCGGTCAACTCGGTTTCAGGCAGTAAAATGCCGCTCTGATAGAGTTTCCAGATTTCCTTGCCATATTGTGTGGCAAGTAATTCAGGCGCAAAGCGACCAAAATAGTCGGCCAGATTGGCGACATCGCGCTCCAGCATTCGGCCGGCATTATTATTGGCCGCCGCATCAACCGCTTGCGGCAGATCGATGATGACAGGCCCATTGCTATCCACCAGTATATTGTATTCAGAAAGATCCCCATGAACGAGCCCGGCGCAGAGCATTTTTACGACTTCCCTGATCAGCAAGCTATGGTATTCAAGCGCTTGTTCGCGGGTTAATTCGAGGTCATTCAGTCTGGGAGCAGCGCTACCGTCTTCATCGGTCACCAATTCCATCAACAGTACTCCTTCGATAAAGTTATAAGGCTTAGGGACTCGCACGCCGGCTGCAGCAAGCCGGTACAACGCCTCGACCTCGGCATTTTGCCATAATTCTTCCTGCTGTTTACGTCCATAACGAGTGCCTTTTTCCATGGCACGTGCCTGGCGGCTGTTACGAACCTTGCGTCCCTCCTGATATTGAGCCTGTTTTTGAAAACCGCGTTTATTAATGTCTTTATAGACTTTGGCGCAACGGATTTCCCCTTCCGAAAGCACGATATAGACCGCCGCTTCTTTACCGCTTTTTAGCGGTCGAATAACTTCGTCGATAAGGCCATCGCGGACTAATGGTTCGATACTTTTTGGAATTTTCATAGTGGTCCTTACCTATGGGCTGATAGGATTTGTTTAAGATAGATTTTTTATTTATGTCTTATTGATTGAGTGATGAATCAATAGCAATTCGAGGCGCTACTGTGGGCATTTTGCCTATAGATTCCAGCCAAGCCAAAACACCAGTTCCTGCCACGTATCCACTTGCAAAACAGGTCGTGAGCAAATAGCCGCCAGTTGGTGCTTCCCAGTCCAACATTTCGCCTGCGCAAAATACGCCAGGCATTGTACGCAGCATTAATCGCTCGTCCAAAGCTTCGAAAGCAACACCTCCGGCAGTGCTGATTGCTTCATTTAACGGCCTAGTAGCCTTTAGCTTAATCGTCAATGCCTTGATGGCCGAACCGAGTCGTACAGGGTCGGCGAATTCGTGTGCCGACAATACCTCTCGCAACAAACCGGCTTTCACACCATCGATACCTAACCGCTTGCGTAGATAATTCGCCGCGGAAAGTTTACCGCGCGGCTGAGATAGTCTGTCAATCACAAACTGCCGTGTCTTACCAGGCGCCAAATCAATGTGTATCTCGGCGGCTCCTGTTGTAACAATCCGCTCACGCAAAGGCGCTGATAGCGCATAAATCAAGCCACCCTCAATACCGTAATCAGTCACGACACATTCGCCCGATTGATGAAACTGGACGCCTTCCGAATCCAGGAAAGTTAGCTGTATTGCCTTCAAAGGTTGCCCTGCGTATCGGCTACGAAAATATTCACTCCAATCTATATCAAACCCACAGTTTGATGGGCGCAAGGGTTCAACCTCAATGCCGCACTCAGTAAGCAGAGGTACCCAGGCACCTGTTGAGCCGAGCTGCGCCCAACTCCCTCCGCCCAATGCCAGCACTACAGCATCGGCTTTTATATTGCGAATACCTGTTGGCGTAGCAAAACACAATATATCGCTCCTGCCACCAGCCCAACCTGACCATTGATGGCGCATATGAAAATTCACGCCGGCTAGGCGCAGTCTGTGCAACCATGCCCGTAATAAAGGTGCCGCTTTCATATCGACTGGAAAGACTCGACCTGACGTACCGATAAAGGTGTCGATACCGAGTTCATGCAGCCATTTTCGCAGCGCTTCCGGTCCGAAGGCGGCAAGCATCGGTTCGATATAGTTTCTCCGCGAACCGTAACGCGACAAAAATTTGTCAATTGGCTCGGAGTGAGTAATATTCATGCCGCCTTTGCCGGCCATCAGAAATTTTCTTCCTACAGAAGGCATCGCATCGTAAAGATCAACTTTCACACCGGCTTGGCTTAAAACATCTGCAGCCATCAGTCCGGCAGGACCGCCGCCAATAACGGCAACTGACTCGAATAAATTGCTATTCGGTATCATTGATGTGTTTGCTCCCTTTGTGGGTAGAATTCCGCTGATTATCTACAGCTAATATCTGTGGTAATGTGACATTGTACAAGATCGTGCCTTTTTATTGGCTGAATTGCTATCAATGCCTGATATAAACTCGATATCACAAAATGCTAAATAATCATTGTCAATCGGTTTGCCTCGCTATATCGTTAGTATGGTTATCGTTATCCACCAACAAACCATGAAACCGGATTGCTCAAATATTTTCAGCGATATCCCCTCGCAACTACCCGAAGAGTTATTTGAATGCATACTCAAGCGGGATAATATTCATATTGAACGCATTGTTTCTAGAGGTCATGTTACATCTGAAGGCTATTGGTATGACCAAGACTTTGATGAATGGGTCATACTGCTTCAAGGCCAAGCAGTTATCGTTTATGAACAAGATCAAATGCGCATCGCATTAAAAGCTGGCGATTATCTGTTAATCCCAGCAAATGTCAAACATCGCGTCGAATGGACCATGCCGGAAGTTGACACGGTCTGGCTGGCAATTCACCTGCACTAAAAGAAAGCTAATCATGAATATAGGCATACAAACATGGGGATCCAATGGTGACATCCGGCCTCTATTGGCTTTATCCGAGGAATTACAAAAAGCAGGGCACCAGGTAACGCTAGTCGTCAGCAGTATCGATAACAGCAGCTATGCGGATATGTGTCAACGGCTGGCTATTCGCTATCGACAAATACCGGCCCACATCGATTTTGATATGCCCAGCTTTGCACAAAAAACGTTCAGAATGAACACGTTGCAATGGCTTAATGCTTTACTCGAAGCTGCCTTCTTCCCTTATGAGCAAGCTATCTATGAGGCTTCCAAGCGGCTGGTTGAAGAAAATGACTGCGTTATTGGTCACCACTTTTTGTACCCGTTGAAACTGGCTGCCAGTAAACAGAAAAAGCCACACTTTAGCGTGACATTTTGTCATGGTGCAATTGCCATGACTGAGCACCCCCCTTTTAGGTTCCCTGATTTAGGTGCCTTAATTAACCGCTTTCAATGGCATATTCTGGATTATATTTTTGATTTTGCATTAAAAAACAGTCTAAGCAAGCTCTGGCTTAGAGAAGGCATGCCCGCCTTTAAACATGTGTTTCCTGAGTTATTGAATTCGAATTTTCTTAATCTGGTGGCTGTCGATCCGCTATTTTGTCCTTATCAGAACCAATGGCATCCGACTCATCAAGTCTGTGGTTTTCTAAATTTGTCGGATACGGCTGAAACCTGGCTAATTCCAAAAAACCTGCAACAGTTTATTGAACAGGGAGAAAAGCCTGTTTACATGACGTTCGGCAGCCTGCAGCAAGCGGTGCCTGACTGGAGCATGAATTTGTTTATCGAGGCGGCTCAACAGACAAACTGCCGCGCAATCATTCAAACCAGTTCTGATAGATATCCGCCCGAAACACAGCATGGAGATATTTATTTTGTTGGCAAACATCCTCATCAGACGGTATTCAGGCATTGTGCGGCCGTTGTGCATCACGGCGGAGCCGGAACCACTCATACTGCCACGCTGAGCGGTTGCCCCTCAATCGTAGTGCCTTTTATGGATGAACAACTATTCTGGGCGTACCAACTGCAACATTTAGGTCTTGCGTCAGCGCCTCTGCTTGCTAAAAATGCAACCGCCACCGTGTTATCAGAAAGAATAACAGCTGTATTGCAATCAGCAAACCTGCCGTTAAATGCCCTGAAAGCCAAAGATCAGATTGAGTCCGGACAAGGTACGAAAAAGGCAGTTGACTTGATCGAAGCGGCCTTAACCCGGTTTCATGAGCATCACTGAAGCTGCCGTAGAATCTCTCTGCTGTCTTTTTTGCCTCGCCGAGCGACTCCAGCTACATCACCGGCGAGATTCTGACGCTGCTGGGCGGCGAGACGCGGGCGGCCTGAGCGGGGGCAAAAAAAAACCCGGGCCTTGGCGGGTCCGGGTTTTGGGATTGGCGCTTGGCAATGCCCTACTTTCGCATGGCAAACTGCCACACTATCATCGGCGCTAAGCGGTTTCACTTCCGAGTTCGGGATGGGATCGGGTGGTTCACGCTCGCTATGGTCACCAAGCAAACTGGTTTGGCAGGCGCTGTCGCCCTGCCGCATGGAAATCCGTAATACTCGCTTCAAAAGCGGTCAGTTGTTACCCAAACTGATTGGGTGTTATATGGTCAAGCCTCACGGGCAATTAGTACACGTTAGCTGCACGCATTACTGCGCTTCCACACCGTGCCTATCAACCTGATCGTCTCTCAGGGCCCTTCAGGGGACTCATGGTCCCAGTGAGATCTCATCTTGGGAGGGGCTTCCCGCTTAGATGCTTTCAGCGGTTATCCTGTCCGAACATAGCTACCCGGCCATGCCACTGGCGTGACAACCGGAACACCAGAGGTTCGTCCACTCCGGTCCTCTCGTACTAGGAGCAGCTTCCCTCAAATCTCAAACGCCCACGGCAGATAGGGACCGAACTGTCTCACGACGTTCTGAACCCAGCTCGCGTACCACTTTAAATGGCGAACAGCCATACCCTTGGGACCTGCTTCAGCCCCAGGATGTGATGAGCCGACATCGAGGTGCCAAACACCGCCGTCGATATGAACTCTTGGGCGGTATCAGCCTGTTATCCCCGGAGTACCTTTTATCCGTTGAGCGATGGCCCTTCCATACAGAACCACCGGATCACTATGACCTACTTTCGTACCTGCTCGACCTGTCCGTCTCGCAGTCAAGCACCCTTATGCCATTGCACTCATTGCCTGATTTCCGACCAGGCTGAGGGTACCTTCGTGCTCCTCCGTTACTCTTTAGGAGGAGACCGCCCCAGTCAAACTACCCACCAGACACTGTCCCTAACCCGGATGACGGGTCGAGGTTAGAACTTCAAACATACCAGGGTGGTATTTCAAGGTTGGCTCCACACCAACTAGCGTTGGTGCTTCACAGCCTCCCACCTATCCTACACAAGTAGGTTCAAAGTCCAGTGTCAAGCTATAGTAAAGGTTCACGGGGTCTTTCCGTCTAGCCGCGGGTATACGGCATCTTCACCGCAATTTCAATTTCACTGAGTCTCGGGTGGAGACAGTGTGGCCATCGTTACGCCATTCGTGCAGGTCGGAACTTACCCGACAAGGAATTTCGCTACCTTAGGACCGTTATAGTTACGGCCGCCGTTTACCGGGGCTTCGATCAAGAGCTTCTCCGAAGATAACCCCATCAATTAACCTTCCGGCACCGGGCAGGCGTCACACCCTATACGTCCACTTTCGTGTTTGCAGAGTGCTATGTTTTTGCTAAACAGTCGCAGCCACCAATTTATTGCAACCTTCGTCGGCTTCGCCCGCGAGGGACTACACCTACCAAAGGCATACCTTCTCCCGAAGTTACGGTATCATTTTGCCTAGTTCCTTCACCCGAGTTCTCTCAAGCGCCTTAGAATTCTCATCCCACCCACCTGTGTCGGTTTAGGGTACGGCCACTGATAACCTGAAGCTTAGAGGTTTTTCTTGGAAGCATGGCATCAATCACTTCGTCGCTCAAAAGAGCGACTCGTCGTCACACCTCAGCATATAGACTCCCGGATTTGCCTAAGAGCCCTGCCTACGTGCTTAAACTGCCACTTCCAACCGGCAGCTGACCTAGCCTTCTCCGTCACCCCATCGCAGTTACCACTGGTACAGGAATATTAACCTGTTTGCCATCGACTACGCCTTTCGGCCTCGCCTTAGGTACCGACTAACCCTGCGTCGATTAGCGTTGCGCAGGAAACCTTGGGTTTTCGGCGTGGGGGNTTTTCACCCCCATTATCGTTACTCATGTCAGCATTCGCACTTCTGATACCTCCAGCCGACTTCTCAATCGACCTTCGCAGGCGTACAGAACGCTCCTCTACCGCTCATCCAAAGGATGAACCCGTAGCTTCGGTACTATGCTTAGCCCCGGTAAATCTTCCGCGCAAGCCGACTCGACCAGTGAGCTATTACGCTTTCTTTAAAGGGTGGCTGCTTCTAAGCCAACCTCCTGGCTGTCTGTGCCTTCTCACATCGTTTCCCACTGAGCATAGATTTGGGGACCTTAGCTGACGGTCTGGGCTGTTTCCCTTTTCACGACGGACCTTATCACCCGCCGTGTGTCTCCCGTGCTGAAACTTGTTGGTATTCGGAGTTTGCATCGGGTTGGTAAGTCTAGACGACCCCCTAGCCGAAACAGTGCTCTACCCCCAACAGTTATACACGAGGCGCTACCTAAATAGCTTTCGAGGAGAACCAGCTATCTCCGAGCTTGATTAGCCTTTCACTCCGATCCACAGCTCATCCCCGTCTTTTTCAACAGACGTGGGTTCGGCCCTCCAGTAAGTATTACCTCACCTTCAGCCTGGCCATGGATAGATCGCCCGGTTTCGGGTCTAATCCCAGCGACTGAACGCCCTGTTCAGACTCGCTTT
>NZ_KE386569.1:4191124-4256124 GCF_000427625.1 Methylobacter luteus IMV-B-3098 | reverse complement strand
CTTGAGTTTCCCCAAGTTGTCCCCCACTATGAGGCAGATTCCTACGCGTTACTCACCCGTCCGCCACTCGTCAGCGCCCGAAGGCCTGTTACCGTTCGACTTGCATGTGTTAAGCATACCGCCAGCGTTCAATCTGAGCCATGATCAAACTCTTCAGTTCAATCTTGTTTTATCACTCCGAAAGATGAGTGACCAATCTTGGCTCGACCAAAAACTTAACGTAAATCTTGAATTAACGTATGGTTCTGTGTCGACTATTTAATTACAACTAAAATAATCATCACAAGCACCCACACAAATTATTTTGATCATTCTTTTAAAGAGCTCGGGAGAACCAGTCTCTCGATAAGGGCCGGCCATTATACAAGCCAAAACCGTTTTGTCAATGCTGAGCGTATGAAAACATCAGGTTCTGTTGCGTTAGCAGAGAAAGCGTCGTTTTCGGTAAGCTACGTGCTCAAACATACCGTTTAAATTACCCCATGATCGACTTCAAAGGTCACCGCATCGAAAAAGCCATCATTCTGCCCTATATCCTCTGGTATCTGACTTACCCACTGAGCTATCGGAACCTGAAGGAAATGATGGCAGAACGGGGCTAGCTATTGATCACATGAACATCTACCACTGGATCCAAAAGTTCACGCCTAAACTGGAGGCTACTTTCCGTAACATGAAGAAGCGCCCTGACAGTAAGAGCTGGCGCATGGACGAGACGTACATCAAGATCAAAGGCCAATGGAGGTATCTCTACTGCCGTCGACAAAGTTTGGAATAGCCAAGCGGTGATTGTCAAAATTAACGCAACAGAACTCGCAGTTCCTACAAATAAAGCTATAGGCACGAATATCCTGATGTTCATATAATGCCCCATCTTATTTTTTGCTTTTTTGGAGGACACTTGACACTACGCCATAGCCGTACCATCACTGCTGTACAAGCCCCGATTATTCCAGTCGTGGCAGAATGGACAAAAAACACCCCCAATACGTTATCGTTAGGGCAAGGCATGGTGTTTTATTCACCACCCGAACAAGCATTAGCGGCAATTCGTGATTTTGGACAACGTCCCGAAGAACATCAATACAGTGCGGCATTAGGCGATAAACGCTTATTGGACTTGCTTGCTGAAAAACTGCGTAGTGAAAATCAGATTAATTCAGCCGATTATCAGATCATGGTTACAGCAGGAGCAAACATGGCTTTTTTAAATGTCTTGCTGGCAATTACTGACCCAGACGATGAAATCATTTTGCCCTCGCCTTATTATTTCAATCAGGAAATGGCCATACGAATGCTCAACTGCAAACCTGTTGCTGTGCCAACGGATTGCCGTTATCAATTAAAATTGGATGCGATTGAAGCTGCGATTACTGAAAAAACCCGTGCCATTGTCACCGTTTCGCCCAATAATCCTAGTGGTGCCGTGTATTCAGAAGACGATTTACGCGCTGTAAATACTTTATGCCGTGAGCGCGATTTGTATCATATTTGCGATGAGGCGTATGAATATTTCGTTTATGGCTCAGCCAAACATTTTTCACCTGCCAGTTTGCCCAGTGCCAGTTCACACACTATTTCAC
Organism: Methylobacter luteus IMV-B-3098; assembly: GCF_000427625.1. Classification (GTDB taxonomy): domain Bacteria; phylum Pseudomonadota; class Gammaproteobacteria; order Methylococcales; family Methylomonadaceae; genus Methylobacter; species Methylobacter luteus. The sequence continues at coordinate 4,254,541 of NZ_KE386569.1, read as the reverse complement.
TCTATTCACTATCAAAAGCGTATGGCTTTGCAAGTTGGCGCGTGGGCTATGTGGTGTTTCCTAAAGAGTTGTTACCCGCCTTATTAAAAGTCCAAGATACCAATTTGATTTGTCCGCCTCTCATTTGCCAACAGGCAGCGATAGGTGCATTAAATGTGGGGTCCAGTTATTGCAAAACCCAACTCCAACGGTTACTCGGCATTCGTGAACAAGTAATAAAGCGTTTACAAGACGTGCGTGACCACATTGATTTCGTAGCAACAGAGGGCGCGTTTTACTTTTTATTAAAACTGCATACTCAGCGTTCTGATTTAGACGTTGTGAAAACCTTGATTCAAGATTATCAAGTCTCTGCAATACCAGGATGTGCTTTTGGTTTAACAGACGGATGTTACTTACGCTTATCTTATGCAATGCTGGATAACACACGCGCAGACCAAGCCATGACGCGACTCATCACTGGCATTAAACACATCACGGCGTTTTAAAACACTTATTCAACGTGTTCCAACAACAAAACCAGTTGCTCAAACTGATAATTTTGAGTTAAGTCATTCAATTGATCGGCAATAGTTGGTGAAATTCGATAAATTTCCTCATTAAGGTTAATGCGACAGAATCAGAAAGTTAGCCGCTTTCCATTGGTTTTGTGTTGGCTCTAATCCAATCGGCAAATTCTGTTTCAGATAGACTTCCTTCCGCAAGCCTTAGCATCGTGATAACGCAAGATGGATCATCGGCTATCAATTCCTGACCGTTCAAAGCCAGAAAAAGCTCAGTGACCATAAATGCTGTCCGTTTATTGCCGTCAATAAACGGATGGTTACGGGCAAGCCCGAAGCCATAGGCAGCGGCCAGCGCTGCCAAATCCGGCTCACCGTAGTTAACTAAATTTCTAGGGCGAAACAAAGCTGATTCCAGCAGGCCACGATCACAAATGCCCACTGCGCCGCCATGCTCTGCGAGATGTTCCTCATGCAGAGCCAGAACAACGGATTCAATGACCCAAACGACCGGCATTATTTCGCAAGCTCGTGCAGAACATCACGCCGTTTATTCATGATCTTTCGTGTCATAGTCATTTGTTTTTCAAATTCCGGATCATAGGGTGTCAGCCGAAAGCCTTCGGGGGATTCAGTTAAGAATACCCGATCACCTTTTTCAAGGTGCAGTTTGTCCAATGCCTCTTTAGGCAGTACAACACCTACAGAATTGCCCACTGATGTCAATTTAAGTTGCAGCATAGCCTGCTCCGTCTGTTATTACATATGTAATAACATTAATAGAAAAATAAACACTTGTCCATAAAAGGTTCTGTTGCGTTAATTTTCGCTAGGCGCAGAAGGAGTATCGGCTGAGGGATAAGCTGCCAAGGAATAGAATTGTCCTGCGGCAGACAGATTTTGGCTATCGGGTTCTGTCGCAAAGTCTGTCAGGCTGGGCGATAATTGCCAAATTTAGAGCAATTATCTATTACGTAGAAACATAGCCTGAATGCCTGAAGAGATTGAGGCACTCATCCGCTTGAAACTCATCCAACAGCTTACCAATGAGTTGCCAGAGCTTGTCGTAAGTGCGCTCGGCGGCCTTGCGCAGCAACGCCTTCAGTTTGGCGAAGACTTGCTCGATCGGATTCAGCTCAGGACTATAGGGCGGCAGATATTGGATCGTCGCCCCGTGCGCTTCAACAATGGCCTGGACTTCCGCCACCTTATGGGCGGACAGATTGTCACAGATGACGATGTCGCCGGGCTTCAAGGTCGGTCCCAGTTGCGAGCGCAGATATTCCTTGAAGGCTTCGCCCGTCATGGCCTGGTCCAGACACCAGGGCGCGGTGAGCCGGTCGGCACGCAAGCCGGCAATGAAGGTCAGGGTTTGCCAATGGCCTGCCGGTGCCGCATCCCGACAGCGGGCGCCACCCAAGGCCCGGCCATAGCGACGGATCATGTTCGTGGAGACGCCCGTTTCATCCAGAAACACCAACTTNGACAGATCGCAGGTTTGCTGCCAGGCTTGCCATTGCTCTCGGGCCATCGCGACATCTGCGCGTTGCTGCTCACTGGCGACCAGCGTTTTTTTTATAGCGATAGCCCAGCTTGCGCCTAATAAACTTATCAATGGCCGAGATCGAAACACTTAGGCTGTGTTCGCGTCCCAGCCAAGCCTGCAGTTCCTGCAAGGTCATCGACGGACTACTCGCTAACTGTTCCTTGATGGCGGCTTCATACGGTTCCAGCCGCGAGCGTCTGTAGCCGCCAAAGGGCTTGCCTTGAACGGCTCCGGTTTCACGCCACAAGGCGTGCATTCGGCAGACAAAAGCCGGACTGACTTTGTATTGTAAAGCCACGGCCCGCACGGTGTGGCCTGCGGCAACCGCTTCAGCCACCCGGCTGCGTAAATCTTCGGAATAAGGCTTGGGCATGATAAAAATGGCTCATCTCGTTTAACAAGAGGTTAGTTTATATCATGTTTTTATCTAAAAGATAATTGCTCTAGGAATTGAAAAAGATGATCAGTTTTAAAGGCGCTCACTTTTCAAAAGAGATTGGCTCTTATTGGATTCCGGGGAGATATCCAATCCTATTTGAACCCTTGAATTTGAGGTTCAGTATACTCACATTGAACGGATGATTACCTTACCTTATCGGCGGTAAGCTGCAAAACCAGACCCGGGGAATTCATCCGGCGCTTTATGTAGATGAAGCCGCCTGGCAGCGCGCATTGGCAACGCTGTCGGAACGCAACCGACAATGGGCCAAAAACGCCCCAGTACTGATCCTGTCCATAGCCATGGACAATTTCAATCATAACGGCCAGCCTAACCGCAGCGCGATGTACGATACCGGCGCCGCCAGCCTCAGCCTGAGTTTGCAGGCGACCGCATTGGGGCTGAGCGTGCATCAAATGGCCGGCTTTGTGCCGATAAGGCCCGCGAGGCTTTTAACCTGCCGGACGATTGACGGCCGATGGCGATGCTGGCTGTCGGTTACCAGGCCGGTATTGACGTGCTCGATGACGGTTTCAAGGACGCCGAACGGGCCGCACGTTCCCGGGCCGCGCTGAATGAACGCTTTTATGCCGGGCAGTGGGGCCGCGGCATTGACTGATCCGCGGGGGCGCGGGCGGTTTGCTCCAGGGTTGCTGCCGTTAATCCAGCATGCCTGCCTGGATAATGAAATCCTCGACCGCCTTAAGGCCTTCCCCGGTTTTCAGGTTGGTAAAGGCAAACGGCCGTGAGCCGCGCATCTTACGCGCATCCCGGTCCATGACTTCCAGCGATGCGCCCACGTAAGGCGCCAGATCGATCTTGTTGATGACCAGCAGATCCGAGCGGGTGATGCCGGGCCCGCCCTTCCGCGGTATCTTGTCGCCGGCCGATACGTCGATCACGTAGATCGTCAGATCGGCCAGTTCCGGACTGAACGTGGCGCTGAGATTGTCGCCGCCGCTCTCCACCATGATGAAATCGAGATTATCAAAACGCTCGATCAGCTCATCGACCGCCGCCAGATTCATTGAGGCGTCCTCGCGAATGGCCGTGTGCGGGCAGCCGCCGGTCTCCACGCCCAAAATACGCGCTTCCGGCAGCGCCTGGCTGCGAATCAGGAATTCCTGGTCCTCGCGGGTATAAATATCGTTGGTCACCACGCCGATTTCGAAGCGATCGCGCATTCGCTTGCACAGCGCGTCCACCAGCGCCGTTTTGCCGGAACCGACCGGGCCGCCGACGCCGACTCTCAATACCTGTTTGTCACTCATACATCCTCTCAAGAACGAAATAATCGGGAATACTGCATTTCATGCCGGCTGCAGGCCAGAGCCAGACCGAAGGCGCTGCCGCCGATGTCCTCATCGGCAAGGGTTAACGCCTCATCGACCAGGGCCGGTATGTTTCCAGCCAAATCGGCCAATAGCCGCTGCCCCGCCACCTGCCCCAACGGCACCAGCTTTACCGCGCACAGCACCTGGTTTTCCAGCCAGCTCCACAAATAGCCGATGGCGGTCGCGCGCAGGGGAATGCCCCAGTTGACGGCCGCAAACGCGAACACCGCGGCCAGCGTCGCTTCCGGCTTGCGTATCCAGGGCTGCATGCCGTCCATCGCCAATCCGTCCAGCAGGCGCGCCAGGGCCTGGCCGGTTTGCCGGTCCTCGGCCCGTAATTCGGCCGTTTCGCGGCAGGCGATCAGAACCCGGCTCCAATGCTCCAGCTGTTCCATGGGCCCGCCTTGCCAGGCATGATAAAGCCTTGCCAGCACAGGCAGGTCGATGCGGACCATGCCGCCATGCATCAGGCCGTCCAGCCATGCGCCGGCTTCGTCGGCATCGGTTATCCAGCCATCGTCGACCGCACGCTCCAGGCCTTGGGAATAACTGTACATACCGACCGGCAGGCCGGGACTGACCAGCTGCAGCAAACGCAGCAGGGCCAGATCAGTGACCATCGCCGTGATACGCGCCCTGCTCCGGCTCGAATGGCAGCTCCTCATGCATAACCGTCAGCCCCAGACCTTCCAGCATGTGATCCAGAACATGATCGGTCGGAAAACGCAGCTCGCCGGGTAGGATCTGCAGGGCCACATGCCGGTTGCCGAGGTGATAACAGGCGAGCGCGAATTGCAAGGCATCGTCCGTGCGCACCACCGACAGTGGTTCCGGCGCCGCATCGACGCGCACGCGGTAATGATCGGGGCCGGTTAAAATCAGCCCCTTGCGCAGCACCTGGCCGCGCGGCAAAAATAGTCCGATTTCGGTGCCGCTGTCGGTGTTGACCAACAGCCGGCTTTTCTGCCGGGCTTCGTACGGCAGCGTCACCACGTCGTCCGGAATCGTCTCCGGCGGAGCCAGTTCAGTAAGTTTCAGCATTTTCAAAACAAAAAATAACGTTGGGCAAAAGGCAGCACATCGGCCGGCTCGCAGGTCAGCAGCAGGCCGTCGGCACGCACCGAATAGGTTTGCGGATCGACTTCGATATGCGGTTGGTAGTGGTTATGGATCAAATCTTTCTTGCCGATTGTGCGCGTGTTCGCCACCACGCCGATCCGCTTGTTCAGCTTTAGCACAGCGGCCATGTCGGCCTCGGCCGCGACCTTCGGCAAAAACAGCATCGAGTTGGCCGCCGCGGCCCTGCCGAAGGCGCCGAACATGGGCCGGTAATGCACCGGCTGCGGCGTCGGAATCGAGGCATTGGGATCGCCCATGGGCGCCGCGGCAATGAATCCGCCTTTAATGATCAGGCTGGGCTTGGCCGCGAAAAAGGCCGGCTGCCACAGCACCAGATCGGCCAGCTTGCCGACTTCGACGGACCCGACTTCATGCGCGATGCCGTGGCTGATGGCCGGATTGATGGTGTATTTGGTGATATAGCGCTTGATGCGGAAATTGTCGTTGCGGGGCGAATCCTCCGCCAGGCTGCCGCGCTGCGCCTTCATTTTATGCGCGGTCTGCCAGGTGCGGATAATGACCTCGCCGACCCGGCCCATGGCCTGCGAATCGGACGCGATCATCGAGAAGGCACCCAGATCATGCAGGATATCCTCGGCGGCGATGGTCTCGCGGCGAATGCGTGATTCGGCAAAAGCCACATCCTCGGCAATGCCCGGGTCCAGATGATGGCACACCATCAGCATGTCCAGATGCTCATCCACGGTATTGACCGTGTAGGGCCGGGTCGGATTCGTCGACGACGGCAGCACGTTGGCCTCGCCGCAGGCCTTGATGATATCGGGGGCATGGCCGCCGCCGGCGCCTTCGGTGTGATAGGTATGGATGGTGCGGCCTTTGAAGGCGGCGAAGGTATCCTCGACAAAACCGGACTCGTTCAGGGTGTCGGTGTGAATGGCGACCTGTACGTCAAAGCGCTCGGCCACGGACAGGCAACAATCGATAGCCGCCGGCGTCGTGCCCCAGTCTTCATGCAGCTTCAGGCCCATGACCCCGGCGCGCACCTGTTCTTCCAACGCCGTCGGCAGACTGGCGTTGCCCTTGCCGAGCAGGCCGAAGTTCATCGGAAAAGCATCCAGCGATTGCAGCATATTATGAATATTCCAGGCGCCGGCCGTGCAGGTCGTGGCGTTCGTGCCCGTGGCGGGGCCGGTGCCGCCGCCAATCATGGTGGTGATGCCCGACATCAGGGCTTCGTCGATTTGCTGCGGGCAGATAAAATGGATATGCGCGTCGATGCCGCCGGCCGTCAGAATCTGGCCTTCCCCGGCGACGATTTCGGTGCCGGGACCGATGACGATATCGACGCCCTGCTGAGTATCGGGATTGCCGGCCTTGCCGATGCCGGCGATGCGGCCGTTCTTGACGCCGATATCGGCCTTGATGATGCCCCAGTAATCGACGATCAAGGCATTGGTGATGACCAGATCCATAGCCTGAATGCCATCAACCTGGCTTTGCCCCATGCCGTCGCGGATGACCTTGCCGCCGCCGAACTTGACTTCATCGCCGTAAACCGTGCGGTCTTCCTCCACTTCCAGAAACAGGCCGCTGTCGCCCAGGCGCACGCGGTCGCCGGTCGTCGGCCCGAACATATCGGCATAAGCCTGTCTGCTGATTCTACTCATCTAACTCTCCCATCACGGCCTGGCGAAAACCATAAACCCGGCGCAAGCCGGCAAAGGCCACCAGCTGCACTTCACGCTGCTGGCCAGGTTCAAAGCGCATCGCCGTGCCGGCCGGAATATCCAGCCGGAAGCCGCGCGTCGCGGCGCGGTCAAAGTGCAAGGCGGGATTGGTCTCGAAAAAATGATAATGCGAGCCGACCTGAATCGGCCGATCGCCGCTGTTGGCGACCACCACGCGGATCGTCTCGCGGCCCAAGTTCAGTTCCAACTCGCCGGCGGCGGCGATAATCTCTCCCGGAATCATGGCGTCACTCCTACTCGATGGGATTGTGGACGGTCACCAGCTTGGTGCCGTCGGGAAAAGTCGCTTCCACCTGCACATCGGGCAGCATGTCGGCAACGCCTTCCATGACCTCGTCGCGATTGAGCAGCGTGCGGCCAAACTCCATCAATTCGGCGACCGTGCGGCCATCGCGCGCGCCTTCCATGATCGCGGCGCTGATAAAAGCCACGGCTTCAGGATAGTTCAGCTTGAGACCTCGAGCCTTACGCCGTTCGGCCAGCAGGCCGGCGGTAAATATCAGCAGTTTGTCTTTTTCTCGTGGTGTTAATTGCATTGTTTTATTCCAGTCATTATTTCAACTCCTAATTCAGACGGCACTGTATATCCGATTTATTTACTTACTGATGCTACGCAGTTAATTGAATTTAAAAAGTGTCGCTAGCGCGACGATTATTTGAATCGGGTTTATCGCACCCGAAGGCGAGTTACTTTCTTTTGCGCGGCCAAAAGAAAGTAACCAAAGAAAAGGCCGCCCGTTGCCGCTTGCTCCCTGTGCTCCTCGCTTTCGCCAAGGGTTGCCAAAAGGGACTCCTGTCCCTTTGGCAACGCGCGGCTTCCCTGCCGCGCCCCTCCGGGCTATTCTCGGCGAAAGCTCCGGTGCTCGGCGCGGCAAACGGGATAAATCGCCCGTGCGCAACATCAATTAATCAAGTCGCCCAAATCCGCGGCGCGCAGGCTTCGCGCCGCACGCAGTCCGGCCGTACAACCGCCCAAACCCGTTCGAAAAAAACGCGCAGCCGGTCGCTTCGGCAATCAAGCGCCCGGCAGACCAGCAGATCGTCCATGCGCGTCACGCCCCGGCCTGTGGCATCGCCGATCAATTGCTGCACGGCGGCCAGCGTTTCAGCGCCGGCAGGATAGGCGAACAGCGTTCCGCACGCCGAACAGCCCTGCAAGCCCCAGCGCGCCGCAAAAGCCCTGGCATCCAGCTTCAGTCGTTCCAGCAGCAGGGGCTGGTCCCGGCAATAAACCTGCCAGTCCAGATCCGCCAGACCCTCGTCGAAACGTTCACCGCAGGCGGGCCGGCCCAGGGACAGGATTTCCCAACCGATAAAGCGCGCTTTTGAAGCCAGTTCAACCCTGACCGTCGAGCGCAGGCGGGCGCCTTCATAAATAATGGTTTCCTGCGGCAGCCATTCCAGCGCCGCGCCTTCCGCCACGGTTATCGAGACATCCTGCCTGGCCAGCCCGCCCGCGCTGCGGTAAAACTTGCCCGCCGCCGGCGTGGTGATCAGGGCATGACTGCCTGCCTCGGCATCGATCTCAAGACTCAAGTGATCGCCCGCCACGATGCCGCCCGGCGGATGCAGAATGTAAACATGGCACACCCCGCCTTCCGGATAAAACGGCCGCTGTACCGTCAGCGGGCCGTAATGACGGCGGTGCGCCAATACCGTTTTGCCGTGCTGGCGCGCGAACCCCAGTGCCAGTTTCGCTTCCCAGCCTTGCGCAGAGTTGCCCGCTACGCTGGCGCAGCCTGTCTTCTTCGGGCCCGCCAGCATCCGATCAGGCTCCGGCCAGCAAGGTCGTGCCGACGATGGCGCACAGCAGGCCAAAGCCGGTGCCGATGGTTTTCAGCCTGGCCGATCCCGATAAGCCTGCCGCGATGCCCAAGCCATGCAGCAACGCCGTGGTCAGCAAAAAACCCGCTGCGTACGAGACGGCATCGGCTCCCGCTTGCAGCTCGGCGGCATGGACGTAACCGTGGCCGAACGCGAACACGGCAGCCAGGACAACCGCCAGACCGGAGGACATGCGGCAGTTACTCCAGACCAGCCATCCGCAAGCCAGCACCGAAAACGCCACCCAGCTTTCCGCCGCGGTGATGGCGATACCGAGCAAAGATACGCCCGCGCCCGCAGCCATCGTTAACAAAAAACTCATCGGCAGCAGCCACAACGCCCTGCCGCCGCGCATCGCCGCCCATAACCCGATAGCCAGCATGACCAGCAAATGATCGATACCCAGTAAAGGATGCAGCAAGCCGTCGATAAAGCCATGCACCGTTCCGGCGCCGGTATGCGCCTGCGCCGGCAAGGACAACATCAAACCGATAAAAACCGGCAACCTGTTCGCTTTCATAAAAACTCCTCAGTATTTTTTATAAATCCGTAGGGTACGCTACGGGGTTTTACCAAGCGGGACGGGGTTTGTAACCCCGTCCCTAACGTTTTCATGATGCCTGGGGTCAAGTGGCTACCCTACCAACCTGAAACATTTCGGACGGGGCAACATGCCCCGTCCTGCTCGGTTCCCGTAGGGTACGCAGTGCGTACCTTTTAAAATGTCAGGATTTATCAACATCCCAAAAGGTACGCACTGCGTACCCTACATGATGTTTTATACATTCCCCGTCAAACCGTCAAATAGCGTTTCACCATATCTTCGCTCAACTGATCCATGGCGCCGGCGGCGACGCCTCGGCCGCGGTCCATTATATAGAACCGATCCGCCACTTTGCGCGCAAAAGGCAGTTTTTGCTCCACCAGCAGGACGGTCACGCCTAGTTCGTTTTTGATTTTGATGATGCCTTCGCGCACGGCGTCCCTTTCGCCCTCTTTCAGCAACGGCGTCGGTATGCCTCTGGCCCGGTTCAGGCGGATGATCACATCGCCGATTTCGCTGACGATATTGGGCTGTATGCCTTCAGTCGGTTCGTCCAGAATCAGCAATCGGGGATTCAGCACCAGGGCTCTGCCGATGGCCAGCTGTTGCTGCTGGCCGCCGGACAGATCGCCGCCTCGCCGTTTCAGCATTTGCTTCAGTACCGGAAAAATCTCAAAGACAGACTCCGGGATTTTTTTGATGCCTTGCCTGCGCGCCGCGCGCAGGCCGGTCTTCAGATTTTCCTCCACGGTCAGCAGCGGAAAGATCTCCCGTCCCTGCGGCACGAAGCCGATACCCAGCTCGGCGCGCTGTTCCGGTTTGGCCAGGGTTAACGCCGCACCCTGATAATCGATGGCGCCCTCGCGCACCGCGATAAGCCCCATGATGCACTTGAGCAAGGTGGTCTTGCCGACGCCGTTGCGCCCCATCAGGCACAGGCAGGAGCCGGCCGGCACGGCCAGATCGACATCCCACAAGGTGTGGCTGCCGCCGTAATATTGATTCAGTCCGGTAATTTTCAGCATCAGTCCCCCAAATAAACCTGTATGACGCGCGGATCATTCTGTACTTCGTCCATGCTGCCTTCGGTCAGCACCGACCCTTCATGCAGCACGGTCACGCGCTGGGCGATCGAGCGCACGAATTCCATATCATGCTCGACCACGATGATGGAACGCTCGCCCTGCAGCGACAGCAGCAACTCCGCCGTGCGTTCGACTTCCTGATGGGTCATGCCCGCGACCGGTTCGTCGACCAGCATGACTTTGGGCTCCTGCATCAGCAGCATGCCGATCTCCAGCCATTGCTTCTGCCCGTGCGACAGCACACCGGCCGGCTGCGAACGGTGGCCGGTCAGCCCTATCGTTTCCAGTACCTGCTCGATGCGCTCGCGCTGCGCTCCGCTGAGCCTGGCGAACAGGGTCGCCCAGACGCCCTTGTCGGTCGCCAGCGCCAGTTCCAGGTTTTCGAACACGCTCAGCGTCTCGAAGACACTGGGCTTTTGAAATTTGCGGCAGATGCCCGCCTGGGCAATGGCCGGCTCATCCATTTGCAGCAGATCGATGGTTTGCCCGAAAAACACCGTACCGCTGTCGGGACGGGTCTTGCCGGTAATCACATCCATCAGCGTGGTCTTGCCGGCGCCGTTCGGTCCGATCAGACAGCGCAGTTCCCCGGCGCCGATATACAGCGACAGGTTATTGAGGGCTTTGAAGCCGTCGAAACTGACGCTGACATCTTCCAGATAGAGTATCGTGCCGTGCCGGGTATCGATCTGGCCTGCTTTCAAGGCTGGTACGCTCATTGTTTTTGCTCCTTCGGACGCCGCCGCCAGAATCCGAGCAAGCCGTCAGGCAATAGCACGGTAACGAGAATAAAGGCCGCCCCCAAAAAAAACAGCCAGATTTCCGGCGCCCATCCGGTCAGCAGCGTCTTGGCATAATTGACCAGCACCGCGCCGACGATGGCCCCGTACAGCGTGCCGCGCCCGCCGACCGCGACCCAGATGACGACTTCCAGCGAATTCAGGGGCGAAAACTCGCTGGGATTGATAATGCCGACCTGCGGCACATACAGGGCGCCGGCAATGCCGGCCAGCATGGCCGCAAACACGAACACCCATAATTTGAAGTTCTCGACGCGGTAACCCAGAAAGCGCACGCGCATTTCCTGATCGCGGACCGCCGTCACCACCCGGCCCAATTTGCTCCGCATCACCCGGCGGCTGATCAGCAAAGCCAGAATCAGCGTGATGCCTGAAGCCATCAGCAGACAGGCGCGCACGGCGTCGGACTGGATATTGAAGCCGAGGATGTCCTTGAAATCGGTCAGGCCGTTATTGCCGCCGAAGCCCATTTCATTGCGGAAAAAAGCCAGCATCAGCGCATAGGTCAAAGCCTGCGTGATGATCGACAGATAAACGCCGGTCACCCGCGAGCGGAACGCCAGCCAGCCGAACACGAAAGCCAGCAAGCCCGGCACCAGCACAATCATTAACGCCGCCAGCCAGAACTGGTCGAATCCGTGCCAGTACCAGGGCAGTTCCTTCCAGTCCAGGAACACCATGAAATCGGGCAGCACAGGATCGCCGTACACGCCGCGACTGCCGATCTGGCGCATCAAATACATGCCCATGGCGTAGCCGCCGAGCGCAAAAAACGCACCCTGCCCCAGCGCCAGAATGCCGCAATAACCCCAGACCAGGTCCAGCGACATGCCCAGCAGGGCAAAGGTCAGGTACTTGCCTATCAGCGAAACCGTATAGGCGGAAAAATACAGCGGCGAATCCGGCGAGAATATCAAATTGCAGAGCGGCACGATCAGGCTGACTGCGGCCAGGGCCGCCAGCACCGCAGCCATGACTTTGTCGTTTTTGAATCCGTTTAACAGCATCGCCTAGCCCTCCACTGCCCGGCCCCGTTGCGGAAACAAGCCGCGCGGGCGTTTTTGAATGAATAAAATGATAAACACCAGCACCAGTATTTTCGCCAATACGGCGCCGGCGTAGGGTTCGAGCAATTTGTTGGCGATGCCTAAGGAAAACCCCGCCACCAGCGTGCCCCACAAATTGCCGACGCCGCCGAATACCACGACCATGAACGAATCGACGATATAGGCCTGCCCCAGATTCGGGCCGACATTGGTGATCTGGCTCAAGGCCACGCCGGCCACCCCGGCGATGCCCGAGCCCAGCCCGAAGGTCAGGGCGTCGACCCGGCCGGTCGGTATGCCCATGGCCTTGGCCATGTTGCGGTTCTGGGCCACGGCCCGCACTTCCAGGCCTAAACGCGTGCGCTTGAGGATTTGCAGCAGCAATGCGAACACCAGCAGGCAGAACACCAGAATGTAAAAGCGGTTCCAGGTCAGCGACAGGAAATCATTGATCCGCCAGGCGCCGCTCATCCAGTCCGGCGTGGCGACGCTGCGGTTCAGCGGAGAAAAAATCGACCGCACCGTCTGTTGCAGAAACAGGCTGACGCCGAAAGTCGCCAGCAGCGTTTCCAGCGGGCGGCCGTATAGAAAGCGGATGATGCCGCGTTCGATGGCGATCCCGGTCAAGCCGGAAATAACGAACGCGGCCGGTATCGCAATCGCCAACGACCAGCCCAGACTGTCCGGCATGAGCTGTTGCGTGACGTACGTGGTGTAAGCGCCGAGCATCATCAATTCGCCGTGCGCCATGTTGATCACGCCCATGACGCCGAAGGTTATGGCCAGGCCGATCGCAGCCAGCACCAGCACCGCGCCCAGGCTCAGGCCGAAAAACAGGGTTTCGGCAGCGGCGTACAGTTGCAGCCTGGCATTGATGCTCGCCAATGCCGCCTCGGCCTGGCGACGCACCTCGCCGTCAGGTTCCCGGAAACGGCCTTCGGTGTCTTTCTCGACCAGCCCGTTCAAGTGGTTGACGACATCCTGGCTGGCCTGATCTTTTAACAATGCTATCGCGGCCAGACGCTGAACCTTGTCGGTGCTGTTCAATTGCTCCAGTCCCAGGATCAGTTTGATGGCTTTTTGCACGTCCGCGTCCTGTTCCAGCACCAGATGATCGCGCAGCAGCGCCAGGCTGTCGGCGTCCACGGCTTTACCGATGGCCTTGACTGCGTCCAGCCGGACATCGACGTCCTCGTCATTCAGCTGCAACCGGCCGATGAGTTTCCGCAGCGAGGCGCGCAGATTGTTGGTGACGGCAATCTTTTGCGTCGCGGAGAGCGCCGCCGTGCCCAGGCTTTTGGCGCTTTGGGCATCGATAAGCCGGTAGCCTTCCTCTACCGCCTCGCCGATCACGAGCCGGTCATCGGCCTTCAGATTAAACAGCCGGCCCTCCAGCAGCGCCTGCAGCACGACAACGACGCGCGGCTGGCGCACCGCGGCCAGTTGTTCGATAGCCTGACCGCGTTCGGCCATGGATGCGCCTTTAAGCGTGGCCAACGCGGCCGAGAAAGCCGTCTCGGAAGCGTTCTCCTGCCCCAGGCCCAATGTTGGCAGCATCAGGATAACGGCCATGACCGCCCCGCTACACCACCTGAAAGAATTCGCTTTCATGTCCTCTCCAATAATCATAATCAACGGCCCGGCTGGCTCTTTAGGAAACCCGGCATGGGCGGCTTCGAAATGCTGGGTTTATCAACCCAGCCTACCGTGCTCCAATAATCATAATCAACGGCCGGTCTGGCTCTTTAGGAAACAGGGCGGACACGCAGGTCCGCCCCTACAATGAAACCCGGCATGGCCGCCCCTGAAACATCGGATTCACCAACCCGGCCAATGCCTTCAGATCAAAAATTCTGCCCGGAGCATTGCTTGGTTTTGGTGTTGTAATTGCCGCAGTTGATCGGCGCCGTCCAGTCGGCAATGATGGGTTGGCTTTCCGGCAGGAAATCGGACCAGGCATCGCCTTCGACCAGTTTGTTGGTCTGCCAGACCGTCAACAGCTGGCCGTCGTCCTGGATTTCGCCGATCAGCACCGGTTTGCTGATGTGATGGTTGGGCAGCATTTTGGCGATGCCGCCGGTCAGGTTCGGAAACTCCATGCCGATGATTGCCTTCTGCACGGCATCCGGATCGGTGGTGCCGGCTTTTTCCACAGCCTTGACCCACATGTTGAAACCGATGTAGTGCGCTTCCATGGGATCATTGGTCACGCGTTTCGGATTCTTGATGAAGTCATGCCATTTGGAGATGAAATCGGCGTTTTTAGTGGTATCGATGCTCATGAAATAGTTCCAGGCGGCCAGATGGCCCACCAGCGGCTTGGTGTCCATGCCCGACAGTTCCTCTTCGCCCACCGAAAACGCCACCACCGGAATCTGTTCCGAGGAAACGCCCTGGTTGCCCAGTTCCTTGTAGAACGGAATATTGGCATCGCCGTTGATGGTCGACACCACGGCCGTTTTCTTGCCGGCCGAGCCGAATTTCTTGATCTCGGCGACGATGCTTTGCCAATCGGAATGCCCGAACGGCGTGTAGTTGATCATGATATCCTTCTTGTCCACGCCCTTGGAGACCAGATACGCTTCAAGAATCTTGTTGGTCGTGCGCGGATAAACATAGTCAGTGCCCGCCAGTACCCAGCGCTCCGCCTTTAAATCGTTCATCAGATAATCGATTGCCGGAATGGCCTGCTGATTCGGCGCGGCGCCGGTGTAAAAGACGTTCCTGGACGACTCCTCGCCTTCGTACTGCACCGGGTAGAACAGCAGGCCGTTAAGCTCTTCCACTACCGGCAGGACGGATTTTCGCGACACCGACGTCCAGCAGCCGAAGATCGACGCCACCTTGTCCTTGGTCAGCAGTTCACGGGCCTTTTCGGCGAACAGCGGCCAGTTGGAGGCCGGATCGACGATCACGGCTTCGAGCTTTTTGCCGAGCAGGCCGCCTTTCTTGTTCTGTTCATCGATCAGCATCAGCATCGTGTCCTTCAGCGTGGTTTCGCTGATCGCCATGGTGCCGGACAGCGAATGCAGCACGCCGACCTTGATGGTGTCCTCGGCCTTGGCCGCGCCAGCCGCCGAAGTCAGTAACACGAGGGTGCCGGCAATGCCGAGGCTGCGCAGTTTTGAAGATAGTCTATTCATAATAGTCATCCTGAAGTGTTGAAGTGAGGTTTAAATCTGCCATTGAAAAGCAAGCTTGATGGCGTTGACATCATCGCCCGAGGCGGTTGATGAGTAATCGAGCCCCTTGGTCAGCAGGTCGCCGTACTGCCAGCTCAAGGACACGCGGGCGTTATGGCCGTCGATGACGTAGTTCACGCCGCCTTCGACGACATCGCGGTCGGAACTGCCGTCCGGCAGGACATTCACATAGCGCACATACGGCTGAAATTGGCCGATGCCGATTTGCTGCGGGAACAGGTACATGCCGCTGATGTCGTAGGCATTGCCTTCGAACATGGCGAAGCCGCCTCCGGCATCGCGCGAGGCCTGGCTGTAGCCGTCGGTAATGCCGTAGTTTTTGTACTCGCCGTTCAAGGTCACGACGCCGCCGTTGCCCAGTACTTTTTCCATCAGCACATCGACCGAGGTACCGCGGAAATTGCCGACATCGTCGAACGTGCCGGCGCCGTCTTCCTGGTACTGATTGGTGACCGCGACGGTCAGGATATCGCCGCCCTTGCCGTAGTATGTGCCGGAGGTGTAATAGCCCGGATTTTTCTCGACATCCCAGAAGTTGTAGGCGATACGCTGGGCATACAGGATATTGTCGTCGACATTGGCGCCGCCTCTGAGGCCGCGAAAAAAGCCGAAGGCATACTGCAAACGGCCGTCAAACGCCGCTCCCCAGAACGTGGCGCCGTCATCGCGGCCGAAAGAGCCGGCAGACGTGCCGTCCGACTTAATGGTCAGGTTGAAGTCGGCCGGCTCGAACGGCGTGCCGGCGCTGAAAATATTGTAGATGGCGCTGTAAAACGGGCCGTTCATTTCCCGACGTTCGGCCGGCACCAGCATGCGCCCCACCCAAAGGTTAACGTAGGGGTTGTACTCGAACTTCCCGATCGCATCCAGTACCCGCACTTCCCCGCCATTGCTGCAGGTCTGGCAATCGGTATTGAACTCCACCTTCAAATATTCATGAATTTGCCCGTTGATGTACAAACGGATATTGTCCAGATTGAAGTCGTTGCTCCATTTGTTGCCATTGGCGCCGGACGCGCCTTCGACGGATTGAAAACTGGTGCGCAAACCGGCACCGATGCTGACCCATTTGGTATCGTCGATTTTGAATGTCGCGCCCGCCTGCGCGGTCGACGTGTAGCCGGCCGCCAGCGTCAGCAGGCTGATGGCGGAAAGAAGCCGATTTTTTCGTATTTCGGACGTTGTTTCTACAGAATCGCTCATGTCAGGTTCCCCCCAAACTTAAAAAACATGATTTGATGTTGCATCCGGATTGTCCGAACGCGGCCGAAAAAACCGGCTGGCGAGAATTATTTTGTCTGGGGGATATTTCGACAATGCGTCATCTGACTCATCAGTCAAATGACGTATAGCCGCGCACCGGCCGCTCGATTAGAGTTTCGATACCTTTGCACCATGACCTACGGACGCCTATGATCAAGCCACTACCCGCCGCCAGCCGCCAGCTTTTCAAATCCGCGGTAATCGCTTGCGCATTGACCGCCTGTGCCGCGGGGCCGGAAAAACGGCCGGCGCGGCTCGATACCGCGCTGGTCGAACACATTACCTTCAAGATCGGCGCGATCAGGCAACCGACATTAGCAACAGCCCTGTCCCGACCCGGCATCGCGGCCCGGATCGCCGGCAATCTGGCCGGCTGGAGCTATCCCGTCAGCACCGATGACAGCAAGGCGGCCAGCCACACCCTGACCGCCGAAATCGGCGCGATCGAATACGGCGAGACGCCGACCGGTTTTTCATTTTCCGCCGGCGATTCCGATCCCCGGGCGCTCGGCTTTCAAAAAACCGACGTGCTACCCATCAGCTGCGAACTGACGTTTATCGCCCAGCCCGAACAAACCCGTTATCTGCACATGGACTTCGCGGTCGGCAGCGCTTTCGGCAAACGCGCCGGGCAAGCCATCGGCACCGACAAGCTGGTCGATCACATCAGCACGGTCTGCTTCAATCTGCTGAATGAACTGGACTGGCCCGATAAAACGCCGGATCAGCCGGCTTCCGGCATCAAGCCCGGCTGGATGCCGGAAGTGCGCATCGAAACCGTGACCGGGCCGGTTGAGGAAGCGGTAGTAGAAGAAGAGGAAGCGAACGCGAAGGCATCCGGCAAGGTGATTACCTCCACCAGCGAAGGCCGTAAGCAAATCATCATTCACAACCAGGGGGCGCCGGTGATTTTACGTTTTGGGCATGAAAGACGGTGATCGACTGCGGGCACGCGGGAGAAATCGCCCTGCTGGTATACGAAGCTCTTGAATAACTGATGTTAAGCATGGGCGGTTCATCCCGTTTGCCGCGCCGAGCACCGCAGCTTTTAACAGATCAGGCCCGCAGGGGCGCGGCAGGGAAGCCGCGCGTTGCCAAAGGGACAGGAGTCCCTTTTGGCAACCCTCGGCGAATACCCGCAAGGGGGCACAAGAGCGAGGAGCACAGGACAAATCTGCAGGACAGCCGATTTGCATGCCTTGCACCCGAAGGGCGAGGCACAAAGATGGGCTTCACAGCGTAACTCGCCTTCGGGTGCGATAAACCCGATTAAATGAAGCCGTCGCGCTAGCGACACCTTATTAAATCGATCTAAGGATTTGGCTAAAAATGACTTCCTGAAATTAGAATCCTGCATAGGATGTGCTGAGCACAGCGAAGCGCATCGCTCGCGAACGATGCGCCTCCTGTCGTCGGCACATCCTATGTTTAAACAGGGAAATTATTTACGACCAAATCCTAACTTCAACTGGCTGCGTAACATCAGTAAATAAAAAACATTATCGGAACTGACCAAAAGCATTCCAGCGCAGCCCGTTTTGGTGCAGAGCCAGAGCTAGCGCACCAATGTGGCTCAAGGTTCTGTATGGATGCCGCTTTTTTTCGCGCATTGGCCGCACCCAATGCTATCTGGTGCACTTATTGCTATGTCGAGGAGGTAATTTAACCAATGCTGTGGGGTAAATTTTTTACCAAACCCACCAAGGAAGCCGGTATCCGACCCAACATCTCAAAAATTCGCCATGACTATAACGCCTGGGTCGCCAACGAAATGCTGGAGGACTATGCGCTCCGGTTTGCACCGCGCACGTTTCGCAAATGGTCCGAATTTCTGGTGGCGAATACCGCGTTCGGCTCCACCTCCTTCCTGGTCCTGGAAGCGATAGGCGGCTTTCTGTCCATCAACTACGGTTTTACCAATGCCTTCTGGGCCATTCTGGCCGTCGGCCTGATCATTTTTATCACCAGTTTCCCGATCAGCTATTACGCGGCCCGCTACAACATCGACATCGACCTGATGACCCGCAGCGCCGGGTTCGGCTACATCGGCTCGACGGTCACCTCATTGATTTACGCCTCGTTTACCTTCACGCTGTTCGCGCTCGAGGCCTCCATCATGTCCCTGGCGCTGGAACTGTATTTCCACATTCCGCTGGCCATGGCGCATATCATCAGCGCCGTTATCGTCATTCCGCTGGTGACCTTCGGCATCACCACCATCAGCCGCCTGCAATTATGGACGCAGCCGCTGTGGCTGGTGCTGCTGATTGCACCGTATATCGCCGTGTTCGTGCACGAACCGGAATCACTGATGACCCTGCGGGCCTATTTCGGGATCGCGGGCAGCGGCCGGGACTTCAACTGGCTGCTGTTCGGCAGCGCCGCCACCATCGCTTTTTCGATGGTGGCGCAGATCGGAGAGCAGGTGGATTTTTTACGGTTCATGCCGGAGCTGACCGAAAAAAACCGGCTGCGCTGGTGGCTGGGCACGTTGAGCGCGGGACCCGGCTGGATTCTGTTCGGCATGGCCAGACAGCTGGGCGGCGCCCTGCTGGCGCATCTTGCCGTGCGTCACGGCATAGATCCGGCCCATGCCCATGAACCGACGCAAATGTATCTGGTGGCCTACGGCGAACTGTTCGGCAATACCGAGCTGGCTCTGGCGGCCACGACCCTGTTGGTGGTGGTATCCCAGGTCAAAATCAATGTCACCAATGCCTATGCGGGGTCTCTGGCCTGGTCGAACTTTTTTTCGCGCCTGACCCATAGCCATCCCGGGCGGGTGATCTGGCTGCTGTTCAATGTCTCCATCGCCCTGCTGCTGATGGAGTTCGGCGTCTTCGGCGCGCTGGAAAAAGTGCTGGGGCTGTTTTCCAATATCTCGATTGCCTGGATCAGCGCCGTGGCCGCCGAACTGCTGATCAACAAGCCCTTGGGCCTGAGCCCCAAGGCGGTCGAGTTTAAACGCGCCTACCTGCCCGACCTCAACCCGGTCGGCATACTGGCGACCCTGTGCGCCTCGGCCGTTTCGATTCTGGCTTATCTGGGGTTGTTCGGCGCCCATGCCCAGGCCTTTTCCGCCTTCATCGCCCTGGGTCTGGCTTTTGCGCTGGTCCCCTGCATTGCCTGGGTCTACGGGCCTGAACGTTATCTGTCCCGCGATCTCGGCCATCATCATCCGGACCAGCTCGGCCGCTGCAGCATTTGCGAAAACCACTTCGAGCGCGAGGACATGGCCTATTGCCCCGTCTATAAAGGCGGCATCTGCTCGCTCTGCTGCACGCTGGACTCGCGTTGCATGGACGCCTGCAAGCCGGGCATGCGCCTGGACGATTATCTGCACAACCTGGCCGAATACTGTCTGCCCGGCCGGCTGAATCTGACCGTCAGGCTGCGCCTGATACGCTTCAGCCTGCTGTTTTTATTTCTGACGGTTCTGACCAGCGTCTTCGTCGGCATTATTTACTACCAGGATCTGCTGACCGCCGAACCCTACCCGTCGTCCTTCAACCTGTTGCTGGAAAATTTTGTCAAGGTGTACGCCTCATTGCTGGTGTTCATCGGTTTGTGCACCTGGTGGCTGATCCTGAACGACGAAAGCCGGCGCGTGGCGCATGAAGAAACCGACCGGCAAACCCAGCGCCTGCTGATGGAAATCGCCGAGCACAAGAAAACCGATGCCAAGCTGCAGCAGGCCATCAACATGGCGGACCGCGCCAACAGTGCGAAAAGCCGGTTCCTCAGCAGCATGAGCCACGAGATACGCACGCCGTTAAACAGCATTATCGGCTATGCCTACATTCTGCACAAAGACCCGGCGATACCGGCGCACAGGCGCCAGGCCGTGGATATTCTGAAACGCAACAGCGAGCATTTATCGTCGCTGATCGAAGACATTCTCGATATTGCCCGCATCGAGGCGCGCAAGTTCGAACTACGCCCCGAGCCTATCGATTTCCCGAATTTTATTGAGCACCTGGTCAGCATTTTCAAGCCGCAGGCCGAGGACAAGGGCCTGTCGTTTCACTGCCAGATCGTCAACACCCTGCCCCAACGGGTGCGCGGCGATGAAAAGCGGGTCGGGCAAATCCTGATCAACCTGCTCGGCAATGCGATCAAGTTCACCTCGACGGGCGAGATCATACTGCGCATCGGCTACAGTTGCGGCGTCACCACGTTTCAGGTCATCGACACCGGCCCCGGCATCCATCAGGATCAGTTGATGAACATTTTCCAGCCCTTTACCCAGCTGCCGAACGAGAGCCTGACCGGCGGCAGCGGCCTGGGGCTGACCATCAGCAAAATCCTGTGCGAAATCATGGGCGGCGAACTGGCCGTCGCCAGCGACCAGGACCAGGGCGCCACCTTTACCGTTCGGCTGTTGCTGCCCAACCTGGGCGGCAAGCAGCAATACATCCAGGAAGAGGACATCGTCGGCTACCGGGGAAAACACCGTAAGATCCTGGTGGTCGATGACCAACCGGAGCATCGTCAGCTGGTCGCGTCCATTCTGGAACCGTTAGGCTTTGGCCTGGCCGGGGCCGGCAGCGGCGAAGACTGTTTGGTTCAAGTTCAAAATGCCCCGCCCGACCTTATCCTGCTGGATTTGTCCATGCCCGGGCTGGACGGCGCCGAAACCGCTCACCGGCTGCGCCTGAAAGACTATGCGGGTCCGATCATCGTACTCAGCGCCAACGCCTATCCGACCGACCGGGTGAATGCCATCAACGCCGGCTGCAGCGACTTCCTGGCCAAGCCCCTGCAGGTCAGCGAATTGCTGTACAAACTGAAACTGCATCTGGCACTGGACTGGCGCTATCAGGAAGATGACGCCGAACCGCGCGGCGACCATCAGACGCCTTCGCCGGACATCCTTCAGGATCTGGCCGGCTATGTCCGGATCGGCGATTTGATGAGCGTTAACCAATACCTGGCCGAATTGATCGAGCGCCAGCCGCAATACGGTCATTTCGCACGGTGGATCATGGCGCTGGCCGGAGAATTCCGGCTGGCTGAAATCAAACAACTTTTATCTGTGGCGAACGAGGAACAGACCGGCGATGACCAGTAAACTTTCCCCTGCCGGCGGCACCGTCATGATCGTCGATGACACGCCGGGCAATCTGGCCCTGCTCTCCGATACGCTTTCCGAAGCCGGTTACCGCGTACTGGTGGCCACCGACGGACTGTCGGCGCTGGAGCAGATCACTTACCTGAAACCGGACATTATCCTGCTGGACGTGATGATGCCGGGCATCGACGGCTTTGAAACCTGCAACCGGCTCAAAGCCAGCCCCGAAACGGCCGACATTCCGGTTTTGTTCATGACCGCGCTAAGCGAACTCGATAACCTATTGCGCGGTTTCGACGAAGGCGCCGTCGATTACATCGTCAAGCCGATACGCCCGCCCGAAGTCCTGGCCCGGGTGGACGTGCAGCTGACTCAGGTCCGAAATCTGCGACGGGCCGAAAACGCCCTGAACCATAGCCCTTTCTCCGCCCTGGCAACCGACCCATCCGGCCACATCACCTGGCTGACGCCGGGCGGCAGCCGCTGGCTGGACGAATTCCGGCAAACCCACGTGCTGACGGGTGAAAACGAGGTGGGTGCGCCGCTGCCCAAACCGCTGCTCGAATGGTTTGGCGCGCACCTGGCCGCAGCCGGAAAATCCGACCGGGACACCTTTGAAAGCCGGCGGGCCGGCGTCGATTTTTCCGCCAGAATAACGCCGTGCCAGAACACGGACGAGTACCTGCTGGCGCTGGAAAAGCATTCCGGCACCTGGGACCTAGATTCGGTAAGGCAGTCCCTGGGACTGACTTTTCGCGAAGCGGAAATCCTGATGTGGATATCGCGGGGCAAGACCAACAAGGAAGTCGGCATGATCCTGGGCAGCAGCCCACGCACCATCAATAAACACCTCGAGCATATTTTTGAAAAGCTGGGCGTCGTCACACGCGCGGCGGCCGTTTCAATGGTCCTGCAGCGCACGTCGGTTTGAGCGGTCGCTGATCGCTAGAGCAATTATCCATTACGTAGAAACATAGCCTGAATGCCTGAAGAGATTGAGGCACTCATCCGCTTGAAACTCATCCAACAGCTTACCAATGAGTTGCCAGAGCTTATCGTAAGTGCGCTCGGCGGCCAGATCAGCAAGGTGCGCCTGGAACACCTCTGGGTGGAAGCGGCGATCGATTTTCTGCCCTCGCGCGGCACCAGAAACCTCGACGCCGACAGCTGGGCCACGGGCTTTGACGCCAGCCTCCTGAATAATGCCCAAACCGAAGCCAAATGGCGGCTGCAATACAGAAAGCTGTCGTTCAACGTTTCGCGTAACCAGCTTTGCGCAGTCTGAGTTGATGCGATTGTTGGGTGACACGCTCACTGACGCTCCCATGACTCAATATCGCCAGCATGCACGCTAAACATGGGGTGTGCCTCTGGCACTTCGGTGGCCCGCCACTTCCGATACAGCGCTGGATTACGCACCTTCAGCTTTGCCAGGAGATGCTCCCACTCGTACTGTATCTGACCGGTAGTGACAGTGAGGGCCACTACTTTCTGGGCCGGTTGGATTTTGCTTTTGTCAAAGGCATAACCCCGCGCCACAGCCTCCGCATGAATGCCCTTCAGATACAGCGAGATGGCTGCAAGTGGCGCCGTATGATTCTTAAATCGGTCCAGCTGCGGATGGTTGCGATAGCCACGTGTTTCTCCAAGCAGGACGGCCTGCGCCAGGAGAGCCTCCCGCCACAACGCGACCAGGCCTTGGGGATCAAGATATTTGGGATGTAAAGACCAGAGGCGCATGTTTTACGGTACCCAACGTGGAAGTAAGCAGACGCCGGAGCGCGACAGCGCGGAGGGAATCTGCAAGCGCAGCTTGCAGGCGGACCGATTGACTGCAAGGGTTGCCGGACTTCCGCACATATTGGTTTGCTCCTGGCAACACAGGCCATGCATCGATTGCATCATCACTATGGCGTGGCAGGAAGTAAAAATGCAAGTGCATGACCGACTGCTGAGCTACTGCTTCATTTGCATTGAGAGGATTGAAGCCTTGAGCTCCACTTGCTGTTTTGAAGTAATCTGCCAGTTTTTTGCAAATGATAATTGTCGATTGCCGAGCTTAAATCAGTTGGCTTTTAACAAAACAACCCTGGATTTTTTCAAGGCTTTGTTGAGTATGAGATAAGTATCTCGATCAAACGCCGGCCTCCCATCTGCCAATAATGTATGGACATCCGCTTCATTTTTTGCCGTGCCGAGATAACACCATTGATCGACGACATGTAGCTCATCCCCTTCCCGGATACCGATGGCGCCCGGATAAGGCCAGGTAACGAGTTTAAGCTTGGTCATTGCCATCAATAATCGAGTTGCATGAGCCAGCGGCTGTTCCTTACCTACGCAAGCTCCCTGACACTTTTTAAGCTGATGGGCAAAACAGGGACGGTTTCCGGCTGTCTTTTCGAGACCCAGCACACTCAAACAGAGTTGATATTGATCGGCCATATTACGCAATGCTTTTTGTGCATCACGCTGACTGTGATACAAGCCGTAAAGATTGTCCTGGACACCAAAATCAAGCTCATTGGCCCAGGCCAATACCGGGCGCAGATGATCATCGTGTTGTTGAAGCTGCCAGGCGCACAGCGCCTTTTTCCTGCGCAGGCGTTGGTTGTGGGTAGGCAGCAATCGTTTGATCAGTTTGGCTTCAGTCAACAAGGCCCCTAATTCACCCGCCGTCTCGATCCACTCGATCCTGCGTAACTGCTGTGACAGGCTCATCTCCTTATGGTGACGATGATCGGATGAGAAATGCGCCAAGACACGGCTTTTAATATTGACGCTTTTACCGATATACAACGGCAGATCGTTTTCGCCATAAAACAGATAGACACCTGGACCTTCAGGTAGCTCATGAACCAATAGCGGGTCGATATTCGACGGCAGGCTCGAACGATTGATCAACTGCTGAACCGTTTCGTTGAGCGTCGACTCAGAAAAGTTTTCCGCAAGAACATGCCAGAATTGGTGAATCAACTGGGCATCGGCCAAGGCCCGATGACGCTCTCGAGTGGTCAGGCTATGGCGTTCCATCAGGCTGTCGAGATTATGGTGCCTGTACTGCGGATATAGCGCTCTGGATAACTTGACGGTACATAACACCGTAGGCCTGAATGCCATGCCCAGACGATTGAATTCGTTTTTCAAAAACCCGTAATCAAAGCGGGCATTGTGGGCAATAAACAGTCTTCCCTGTAACAGCGCCTCGACTTCGTCCGCCACCTCGGCAAATCGCGGCGCCTGTTCGACCATGGCGTTAGTAATGCCGGTCATCTGTTCGATGAACACGGGTATTCGGGTTTGTGGATGAATCAACTGGCTCCACTCCCGAACACCGTGTTCATCGACTAATACAATACCAATTTCTGTAATCCGATCTTTAGTTGCGGAAGCGCCGGTGGTTTCCAGATCAACAAAAGCCATCGGTTGTTTTATAGACATCAAACTTTTACTACTCGTGAATCAACGGCCTTGGCATACATTACGGGTATTTTCAAGATCAAATTTCGTGCTGCTGATCCCAAATCTAATCTTTCATAGACTGAAAAAATTCTCCGAATGTTCCGGTCAAAACAGTTGGGAGAACTGATAAGTTGAAACAGGCTGATTGTCAAAAGTATTCAGAATTGCCAGGGCTCGCGCTTCAAGATCATAGGCCGCATGGCTTGCGGCCATATCCGGGGCTCTTCACCGGCAAATAGTGAATGCCGTTTGATGTCCAGGCAACCCTGTTTCCTGAGACAATCCTTAACCTCAATTCCACGCCTTGAGTTGCTTCCGAGCCGTCCCGAAATTGCCGAGTTGATAAACGGACACCCCTGCTGGCGAAAACGTGAACACATCAAATGATTCGGCGAGCATTTTCTTCAGGTAATCCTTGGATGCGATGCCGATAGTGACGTGTGGATCGAAATTCGCGCTCCTGTTCCCAGAGCCAGGCGTCCGGATTCCTGTTGCCCACATCAATAGCTCGAACTGGCATTGTTCCTCCAAATTAAGAGCTTTGATAATAGTAAACCGGCTTTATGCCAGTATGATGAAGTATTCCTATTTTCCAGTTGAAGCCTTGTTGACGTTAATAAAAGGAACCGGAAGAGGCTCGCCTTCTCTGTGCAAATCCGAAGTTCATGCTTGAATCGCTAAACTGTAAAGCGGGCGTTCCATATTAAATCTTTCAATATCCATTTTTCACTTCCAACGCACAGACATCAACGAACTGCCTGCTTACTGCTTGCGGAATTTAAAATTATTGTAAGAGGCAGGGCCGGCCGCATAGGATCGACGCTGGCTCTCCGGCCCCGCGGCCAGAGCAATTGCCGCTTGCTGACTTTTGGTCAGTGATAATGCCGGAAGACGGTCTTCGAGCAGCGTATCGACAATGGTTGTCGAAGCCGCTGGTTTGGCAAAGCGCAAAGCATTGGCTTTCATGCGGCTCAGCCTGTCCGGATCCTCCAGCAGCCGCTCCAGTTTGAAAGGCAGCGTAGTCAGGTCATTACACTTAACGGCAATGCCTTCTTCCAATAAATGATCGCTATTTCTTTCCTCTTGTCCGGGGATGGGCGAAACCACGCAGATGGGGAGTCCGCAGGCGATAGCCTCGGAGGTGGTCATGCCGCCGGGTTTGCCAATGAATATGTCGGCCATTTTCATCAGCTTGTGCATTTCCTCGGTGTAACCCAGCACCTTAAAGCGGGCGCTTCGGCTGTCGACTAATCGCAGGATGCGCTGTTTCAGTTCATCGTTGTGTCCGCAAACCACCACTGTCTGCGCATCGCTACTCAGGTTGAGCATTCGCTCCGCCATGAACTCGGTAGGTCCCAGGCCAAGAGCACCCGCCGACAGGAGCAGAACCGACTTTTCAGGATGCAATCCCAGCCGAAGCCGTTCTTCTGCCCGGTTGATGGGCCGTTGAAAAACGGGATCAATGGGTATGCCGGATACCGTGATTCTTTCGCGGGGAATCCCGAGCATTTCCAGGTGCGCCCTGGTTTCATCGATGGCGACAAAATAGCGATGGAATGCGCGCGACAGCCACATGGCGTGAAAATCCAGATCCGTGACCACAATGGACAGACGCGCTTGCAACTGTTGGCTTGCAATGAGGTGGGAGATGATGCCGGCGGGCATGTAATGCGTGCAGACGGTGATATGCGGATCGAATTCCCGGATAAACCGTACCAGCGGTTTGGTATTGAGCCGGTCTATCATGTGCCGCATGCTGCCTGTATACCAGGGCTCATCGCTGGTTTTATACCACCAGCCGAGGAAATTGGGCGCGGATCGCACCAGTGATGTGTAAAAACTGGAATAGAAATCCCGGAACAGCTTGTTGGTGTATTGCAGCGCATCGTTGTTGATGACTTCCGCAACCCGGCCGTCGGCGGCAAAGGATTTCTCCAAAGCTTCGGCTGCTTTGATGTGACCCGTTCCCGCCCCCGCCGATATAATCAAAACCCGTTTTTTCATTGATGTATAAAAGACCTGTTTGAGTTGTCTGAAATTTCGACAAGGTCGTCAATTAGGAGGCGCATGTTAAGGAAATTGATCAGTACAATAATGACATCGGAATGAACAAGGTGAATGGGTTTAGGCATGGCATTCTCAGAAAAGAGGAACGTGGCAGTTCAAAGCCCGGAATTAACAAATAACGCTCCCTTCTACTAATCCTGATCATGACCATGCTTTTTGGCCAGCCAAGCCATTGTAATCTCTGGGCCATATGTCTTCTTGGAAAGAGCCCAAAAATCAATAATGTCGCCGACCAGGCAAAGCTTTTCGCTGTCATTTTGATGCTGGACGGCAGCACTGTCCGGGTTCATCAGCATGGGGCAGCAAAAAAACAGCAACAGGCGGCTATCCGAATATACGCAAGCTGACAAAGCAGTTTTTCTGATTAATGATCTCGGGGACAAAACCGCCTTTTATTTTTCCAAAGCTCCCGAGGACAGTCTTTTAACCGATGCTGATAACATAAAACACAGCGATTTAACCGGCGCTGATAACGGCAATAAGCCCACCTTACCAGATGGTCAAGACGATCAAATCGGGCTTTGTTCTTGATAGATTTCGCATATTGTTCGACATGTAATACCGCATAAAGACGCCGCGCTTGATTGATTAGAGTGTCATTGTCCATGCCTGATTACCTTCGAATTTATTTGTTCCATGTTAAAAAGTGGTCAAAATGAGAAAAATAAATCTTTATAACTCAGCCATTTCTAAAGTCTCGTTCATTAAAGTTTTTTAAACTATCGAGATCGTTGCTTCTTCATAGCTGTTCAGCCTGATCATCGTATGGGTCAATAGCCCTGCTTGAATGCCTGCCCTGCCCTTTAACTCACTCTATTCCTTTTGTCGTCTTTCACGCTTGCGGTTATAAAGTCGAGGGCTTCAGACGATTGAAGGGGCAATGTCCTGCGTAAACAGGGTGTCGCCCTCGATGTCTTTCAATGCGACCGTCATTATCCGGCTATTGCCGTCAATATCGACCTGACCAAAGAACTGAAGTCCTGACAAGGGCGACTGGTTAGGGCTGGGCGAGGCTTTCTGGAAGATCAATTGCGGTCCGAACGTATCGTCAAGCGGATGAGGTCCAAAGCCGCCGGCATTCAAAGGGCCGGAGACAAACTCCCAGAACGGTTGGAAATCTTTAAACCGGGCTTTGCCGGGGTCGTAATAATGCGCGGCGCAGTAATGGACATCGGCAGTAAACCACACCATGTTCACAATGTTCTCTTGCTTGACGAAGGCCAGCAACTCCGCGATTTCAAACTCGCGCCCTAACACAGGGCCGTCCCCGTTGGCGAAGTTTTCAAATTGGCGGCGATTTTGTTCGTCGATGCCATCCGGCAACTGCAACCCGATAGGCATGTCCGCGGCAATCACTTTCCAGACGGCCGTCGAGTTTTTTAAACCGGCCTTCAGCCAGTCCAATTGCTCACGCCCCAGATAGGCGGTATTGATGCCGGGCTGCCTCTGGCGGTTATAGTTGTTCGCTCCGCGATAGGAGCGCATATCCATGACGAATACATCCAGCAGCGGGCCATACGGCAATTTGCGGTAAATGCGTTGACCTTTGCTTGCCGGGTAATAACGGATAGGCGCATATTCCAATGCCGCGATGGTTCCCCGATACTTGAGTTCGGCTATATTCTTTTCCGCATAGCGGGCATCGTCCTCCAGATCTTTTGACGGCGACCAGTTATTGGTGATCTCGTGATCGTCCCATAGCCAGACCGTTGGCACTTCCGCATTAAAACGGCGCAAATTGTGATCCAGCAGATTATATTTGTAGCGGCCGCGAAACTCGTCCAGCGTCTCGGCCACCTTGACGACTTCCGGGATGACGATGTTGCGCCAGACTTCACCGGTCTCATGGACGATCTGGGATTCCTGAATAGGACAATCGGCATAAATACTGTCGCCGCAATGGATAAAAAAGTCGGGATCGGTCAAACGCATGGTCTCATAGATTCGCATGCCGCCGATGTCGGGGTTGATTCCCCATCCCTGGCCGCAGGTATCGCCGGACCAGAGAAACCGGATGCTTTTCGCATGCTCCGGGGCTGTACGGAAATAACCGTAACTGGCCTGACTCCAGGCCCGGGGATTATTGATATCCTGGAACAGGACCCGAACGAAAACATCCTGGCCGGCAGGCAGTCCGGTCAGATCGATACGGGCGGTATAGTCGGTATTTTCAGAGGCCAAGGGGCCTGGTACCCGTTTTGAATCGTTAAAGTCGGGATTGAAGCTGTATTCGACAACCATTCGGCCGGGGCGGTCGGCCCGGCTCCAGACGATAGCCCGATCCGACAGCACGTCGCCAAATTGAATGCCGTGCGTCAACTGTGGCTGGGCGAATAACGCCGTCGTGTTCGAAGAGGCCGCAATGCCGCTTAAACCAGTCCAGGACGGGAAAACGCCGGCGCCCAATGCCAGACCGGCGGTTTTGATAAAGGTACGGCGGGATTTTTGATAGTCATTCATCATAATAACAAGCTCTGAATCTGCGAGTCAGGCTGTATTATTGAAATACGTTATGACAGGGTAATGACAAACTGAGCTGAAATCATCAATATTGCGTAACCGGAAGCTCGCATTGGGGTAATTTCACAACAGACAGGACTTAAAAAACCCCGGCGAAACCGGGGCTTAGCTGTGACAGATACTTAAAGCAGCGGATGCTGTTCCAGATTTTTGTCGACGATTTCTTGGTGAACCGAGAAAACTTCCGACGAATTTGGATCGACGACGACCCGCAGCCAATGCACGTCATCGGCGCCGAATGTTTCTACACGAGTGGCATTCTCGATACGGCGGTTACTGATACTGCCCTTCATAGGCTTATCGATACGGACATAATGAGAGTCGCCATGAGCAAACATAACCGGTTTTTTGAACTCGACAGTTTCCCGTTCCAGGTCAGCCAGAATTTCTTCGAAACCTTTCCGTTCGTCGCTGCCTGTGGCTGACTCGAAACCGGGGTTAGCCTGAAACAGCAACAGCACGCCACGCGCATCCTCAGCCCTGGCTTTGGCGAAGGTTTCCCTGATCCATGCGCGGGTTGCGTCAACTCGGTGTGTGACTTCGGCGTCGTCGGCCGGAGTACGGCCGGCAAAGTTAGCTAGTGCGTTATTACTGCCTACGATATGCAAGGCTGCAAACATCACATGCTGTTCCATCCAGCGGGTGTTTTCGACGAATTCCCCATAATTTGGATCGTCGGCCTGGGTCTCGACGGTCATGGTTTTCTGGCCGAGCGTCTCGCCGGGCACCGGATAAAACAACTCGCGCAACCTGTTCAGCCGTTCCAGCGGCTGGTACGAACCATTATTGGCACGATGACAATCGGTCCACTCGTTGTCGCCGGGCGTCAGAATGAAGGGGATTGTAAAATGCTGAAAGCGTTGCAGCCGATCCTCGAACATCTCGTCCGAACACAAAGTCGAACCGTTCTTGATATCGCCAGCGTGCAAAACCCATTTCAATTGTTTGCCGGCGTTGATCTCCGCAATCACGTTGTCGACCTTCCAGTAATCGACTTCCTTATACGGCACATCGCCAATCAAGGCGAACTCGAACTTGCCGTAGCCTTGGGCGTTGTTGTGCGCTGATGCGGCAATGGCCGTTTGACCAACTATTGCGCAGCAAACGGCAGCGGATAGTTTCAGTAATAAACCACGATTAAGTTTTGACATTTTTACCCCCCTTGAATCATTGAAATGATGAAAAAGAAGGGCAAAGTATGGCGTTCACTGATTACGAAATCGTGAACGTTTGGTTAACAATTGATGATGACTTCGTGACAAAAACGTTTTCCGGTTTGTTTTTTGGGCAGTTTTGAAACACTAATTGCTTGGCCAGAATTTATTACATATAACGTTTTTTGAATCTCCTATTAAAAACTTCATAATTTCAAGTCGAACCACAAGATTTATCCCTGCCAAACACCCCATTTCTTCAATCGTATATATCAATTTTTGACCCATTTCAGCTAGTCATGACTGCCTCAAATCCTCTCTCAGACATTCAGTTCTAAAAGTTAATTAAAGAAATATTATCGAAGGGGTATGAATATTTTTAAATATATTGCTTGCAGAGTATTTCTAGGCCCTATCAGATATATAGCTTATCCGGTTTAGTTTAATCACATCCCTCACGACTGTAGGACATAAATTACTTTACTGTAATTAGATTGTAATACCCATGCAGTATAAAAACACCGTCCACCAATTTTAGCGGGTATTTGCTATATCGGTTGGCAGTTTATATTGCCCCTCAAGGATATTGAGCGGTCGCTATTTTTTCTTTAATCAGTTAAAAATATAAAGCCACGTCATGAAAAATAAATTCCTTTGCACAAAACTCGTCACAGCCATTGGCCTGTTGTTGACTGGAGCTTCTGTCTTCGCTGATGGCACCCGGTTTGAAGACTTCACCCCGCTTGCCAATTCGGCTGGCCTGACCATCGATGAAGCCATGCCCATCACGTTGGGTAACCCAGACTTTACCCAGTTGTCGATTGCTGATCGCGCTACTCAGTTGGCCGACGGCAAGCCCAACACGGGCAATTGGGATATGATTACCACAAACGAGACGGGACGCCAAAATGAACGCTACTTGTTCACAGTGTTCGAAACAGGACAAGCTGGCGTGCAACGCCACGACTTAGCCACGGGACAGACCGAGACAGTGTGGATCAGCCCTACTGTAGGTGGTCATAGATCGTTCGATGCCTCCTTCTGGACACCTTGGGGAACATTAATCACGGCTGAAGAAAGCTGGAGCACTGCAGTCTCTGGGTCTACCAGCCCTTACGGCCGTTTGTTCGAGTTGAAAAATCCACTCGATGCGCCGGGCATTACCGGTCCGGTTACTGTAGACAGCAATAATGGCGCCGATTTCGTGCACCAAAACGTGATTCCACGCACTTCGCATGAAGGCATCCAATTTGACAAAGCCGGCAACCTGTATTTCATCGATGAATTGAACGGGGGCAGTGTCTATAAATACACCTCAGCGGCTTCATTAGAAGATGTCAAAGAAGGCACCGCGGATTACTTCGCTGCCGGTACAACCTATGTCTTGCGTGTAGGCGACGGCAACACTCCGAACGCCACCGGCGAATACGAGTGGGTTCCGTTTACGGATGCAAATGGCCTGGGCCTGCCTGGCGCACTGACTATTACCGATACAAACGGCGTGACTTCGGTTGATGCTCGCAATACAACTGAGCTGCCAGCATTCAAAGGTACCGACTACCAACGTCCTGAAGATTTGCAAATCCAGACTGTCGAAGGTAGGGAATTCCTCTATATGACAACGACGACCACCAACGAAGTCTATCGGCTGGATTTGCAGGCAAACTCGATTTCCGTGTTCGCTAATAGAGACAGCATCGACTTGGCCACCGGCATGCCTGTGAGCAGTGGCTTGGCTAACCCTGATAACCTGGCGATTGATCACGACGGCAACATCTACATTATCGAGGACCGTAACGGTGGTGTTGACGACGACATCTGGTTCGCCAAAGACCTGAACAAGGATGGTGACCTGAATGACGAAGGCGAAGGCTTGGCTCGTTGGGCATCAAATGGCACCCCAGGATCGGAGTTCACCGGCTTGTACTTCGACCCGCAAGATAAGCGCCGCGCCTGGGTCAATATCCAGCATCCTGCCAGCGGTAATGACCGAACAATCGAAATTACAATTACCGTCGGCAAAAACGCAAAGTAGATCTCACTGAAAGAGGCGGTATAAATCATCGGACGCTGCTCCGGCATTTATACCGTCTTAGAGGAGTCCAGCCACGGATTGACTGGATTCCCTCTCCCTTCCCGAAGCCACCGGACCTCTCCCGCGCAAGATCACCGAGCGGACTTATGAAACTCTCTGGCGCACTGTCGGCCGATTGATGGATTATTTTCATCCTGATGAATGCCTGAATTTCTTCAGACATTCAGGCCATGTTTCTGATTAAAAGATAACCGCTCTGTCAACATCAACAGAACCTCACGCTTCAATTTTAATGCGAGGTGCATCCAGGTTCAGAAAATTCTATCCCGAAGCAATAAGTACAGATGAGGTGGTCTCGTCAGTTAACTATTACCGTTTTTTTTAATTGAATATTACCTTTTTTTTATAAGCCACCAGATTAAACTGGCAACCAAATAATATAGCCATGGGAAATGGATGCATTAATTGTAATAAATCAAAAGTAATATGGTTATACCCGATTATAGTCAATTAAATAAATATATTTGATGTATATACACAAGAATATTAAAAGGATATTACGATGAAAGAAAACAAAGTTAATTATAATCAAAGAATAGCCGATCCTATTGCATTAATAGGTATCGGCTGCCGTTTTCCTGGCGGTGCTAATAATCCTGAAAGCTTTTGGGAGATACTCAGATCCGGCAGCGATGCCATCGTTGATATTCCTCCTGAGCGCTGGAATCTACGCCGGTTTTACGATGCAGATACCAGTAAGCCAGGCAAAATGTATGTTAAACAAGGCGGCTTTTTGCAACAGCGCGTTGATGAGTTTGATGCGCTGTTCTTTGGTATTGCCCCGCGCGAAGCCGAATGTATGGATCCTCAGCAACGCTTGTTATTGGAAACCAGCTGGGAAGCCTTGGAAGATGCGGGCATTCCTTACGAATCCCTGGCAGGATCCAATACTGGCGTTTTTATCGGGGCTTTCACGCTAGATCACAAACTGACCCAAATGGGGAAGATGAATCGGCAGTTGATTGGCACGCATACCGCGATTGGTTCAACCATGACGATTTTGTCCAACCGCATATCTTATGTGTTAGACCTGCGTGGCCCGAGCATCAGTATGGATACCGCCTGCTCTTCTTCTTTAGTCGCATTGCATCAGGCTTGTCAAGCGATATGGAACGGTGAATGTGATCTGGCGTTGGCGGGCGGCGTTAACGTCATGATGCGCCCCGAATACCCGATTGCCATGTGTAAAGGCGGTTTTCTTGCGCCAGACGCACGCAGTAAAAGTTTTGATGCCAGCGCTAATGGTTACGGCCGCGGTGAAGGCGCCGGTGTGGTGGTGCTGAAACGGTTGTCAGAGGCGTTGCACGATGGTGATTCAATTTATGCATTGGTGCGCGGTACGGGAGTCAATCAGGATGGAAGAACTAACGGGATTACCGTACCCAATCCTGAATCGCAAACCGCACTAATCCAGCAGGTTTTCGAGAAATACGCCATCGATACCAATGATATTTATTACTTTGAAGCCCACGGCACCGGTACACCCGTCGGCGATCCCCTGGAAGCCAAGGCGTTGGGTACGGCATTAGGACAACATGATGAGCGGCACTCTTGTCTGCTCGGCTCGGTTAAGGCCAGCATTGGACATCTTGAAGCGGCGGCGGGTGTCGCTGGCGTTATTAAAACGGCATTGTGCTTATCACATCGTCAAGTGCCGCCCCAGGCGAATCTGACCACGCCCAATCCTGATATTCCATTTGCTGAATTGGGCCTGAAACTCCCTCGGCAACTGGAAGCCTTGGCGCCGACCGAGGATAAAGTCTGTGCCGGCGTGAATTCATTCGGCTACGGCGGTACCAATGCGCACGCCATTTTACAAAACGCCCCGCAAGTCGAATCAGCAGAACGGACTCCCGACCTGCCCGGCAGAATTTATTGTTTACCTTTATCAGCGCGTAGCGAAGAGGCTTTAACCGATTTAGCGAAAGCCTGGTTAGCCCGCTTTGATGAAAATCTGTCCGTCAAATTATCAGATCTCGGCTATTCAGCGGCTTGCCGTCGAGGGCATCACAACCATCGGATGGCGGTCGTGGGCGCAACCTGGCCAGAAATGCGCAGTCAACTGCAGTCTTTTGTCGAACAAGGCACAGGCGAGTGGCTGGCATCAGGCAAAGCAGCCGGCGAATCAAATCAAAAGCCTGTCTTTGTTTATACCGGCATGGGCCCGCAATGGTGGGCCATGGGTCGGGAGTTATACCAAAACGAAGCCGTCTATCGGACAGCAGTTGAAGAATGCGATGCGATTTTCAGACAGGTAGCGGGTTGGTCGATATTAGATGAAATGCTCCTGGATCAGGAGGTTTCCAATATTTCCGACACCACTATCGCGCAACCGGCTAATTTTGTGATTCAGGTTGGTTTAACGGCACTTTGGCGTTCACTCGGCATAGAGCCTGCGGCGATTGTCGGTCACAGCGTCGGGGAAGTCAGTGCCGCTTACGCCGCTGGCGTGTTAAGTCTCGATGATGCGGTATTAGTCAGCTATCAACGTAGCCGTATTCAGAAAAAAGCCGCGGGCCTGGGCAAAATGTTGGCGGTGGGGTTAAGTCAGGAGCAATGCGGTGAGTTATTGGAACTGACGCAAGGCGAGGTTTCGATTGCGGCCATCAATGGTCCGTCATCACTTACTTTAGCGGGCGATGCGAACAGTCTGGAGGCCATTGCGGCGTATTTGACCGAAATAGGCGAGTTTAACCGCTTTTTGCAAGTTGAAGTGGCTTACCACAGTCCTTTTATGGAACCGCTCAAGCCTGAAGTCAGAGCGGTATTGGCGGGGTTAAAACCCGGATTGCCAAAAATCCCGTTATATTCCACCTTTACCGGTGACTTGGTCAGCGAAGTGCTTTTCGATGCCGAATACTGGTGTAACAATATCCGCGAGCCCGTTTATTTCGCCAAGGCGATGACCAGTTTGCTGCGCGATGGCCATCGGGCTTTCCTGGAAGTGGGACCGCATCCGGTGCTGTCTACATCTATTAAAGAATGCTGTCGTCAACAGGGCATTCAACCCCAAAGTTTTGCTTCATTGCGCAGGGATAAGCCTGAACGCCTTACCTTGAATCTGGCTTTGGCAGAATTGTATGTCGCGGGCTGCAAAATCGACTGGCGCAAGTTGTTTGCAGCCGATGCCCGCTATATCAAGTTGCCGACCTATGCATGGCAACGGGAAACCTACTGGAGTGAAAGCCAAGAATCCAAATCGGATCGCGTTGGCGGGCCGATCCATCCTTTATTGGATCGCCGGTTACCCGATCCCAGGCCAACTTGGCAAAGTACGGCTAATCATCAAATGTTGCCGTATCTGAACGATCATCAAGTTGATGGCCTGGTGGTAATGCCGGGCGCCGCTTATGTGGAAGCCGGTTTAGCAGCCTTCCAGCAACTTGCCGGCCACAGTCAATGTGCTCTGGAGCAACTGAATTTCAACCAAGCCTTGGTATTGAATGATAACGGCAGTGAGCAAGTTATCCACGTGACCTTGGATCAGAACAGTGGCGAATATACCTTTTTCAGCCGTGATTCCGACGATCAGTTGAGCTGGAGGTTACACGCTTCCGGTAAGGTTGTCGAAAATGAGGAAGCCATCATTCAGACCGTAAGCCGTGAAGATATAGCCAGCCGCTGTAGCGAGATTGCCGACATCGATAAGTTGTATACCGATTTGGCAAAGCGCGGCTTACGCTATGGCCAGTACTTTCGTACCATTCGCCATCTGCAGCGCCGGCAGAATGAAGTGCTGGCGCGGATCGAATTGGACTCCGATTTATTAACAGATAATGCCGATTACTGTTTACATCCCAGCCTGCT
Source organism: Methylobacter luteus IMV-B-3098 (assembly GCF_000427625.1). Classification (GTDB taxonomy): domain Bacteria; phylum Pseudomonadota; class Gammaproteobacteria; order Methylococcales; family Methylomonadaceae; genus Methylobacter; species Methylobacter luteus. The sequence continues at coordinate 4,217,950 of NZ_KE386569.1, read as the reverse complement.
GGACGGTTGTTTTCAGTCATTGATCGCCGCGCTTGCAAATAGCGACAAGTTTTACATGCCGGTAACCATCAAGCGCATCGCTTATCACTGCAAGCCAGGCACGGCATTCTGGTGTCATGGCAAGCTCACTCGCATCAGCGATCAAGGCATTGTCGGCAATTTAAGTTTATTTGATGATACGGGCAACTTATTAGTTGAAGTTACAGGCTTACGCTGCCGCGCGCTTTCGACGCAAAAGGAAGATCCCGGCGAACAACTCAAACAATGGACTTATGCATGGCAGTGGTCCGCACAGGCATTACCGGGCAACATGGCCAAAAAAACCGGTTGCTGGCTGGTATTTAGCGATATGCAAGGGATTGGCGATTCGCTATGCCGAGAACTGGAAACCAATCCTGCCAACCAGGTTATAAGGGTGCCAAGTTCTGATGCCTATCAAAGTGGACCGGGAGTCGTACGACAGCTGAGCGAAAATGAGTTGAATCATTTGCGGCTGGTTTTGCAAAAAGCCAAAGCCAACCATTGTGCAGGCGTCGTTTACTTATGGGGCCTGGACCGTCGCGCAAACCAGGATGATCCGGTGGGCATCGATCAAGCAAGTGCTGCGTTGCAAGTCATCCAACTGCTATCCAGCGAATTCGATGATCAAGCACCCCGCTTGTATATGGTCACTGAAGGCGCGCAGGTGTTATCGAAAATGGATGTTATCGATAATCTGGCTCAAACGCCATTGATCGGTTTGGCGCGCGTGGCTTTCAATGAATACCCTGCGTTGCGTTGTACCTTGATTGATTTGGCCGCCATTGGCACTCAGCCAAACATTGGCTTATTAGCCCAGGAATTGCTTGCCGATGATGACGAGGATGATGTGGCTTTACGCGGTAATGAGCGTTTTGTGCATCGTTTGGATCGACTGGTGCTTGAACCTCATTTTGTCGAGCACAAAACCTTAAACGGCAATGAAGTCCAGGCGTTTCAAGTACAAGGCCACGCCGAATTCCATGCCATGCCGCGTCCCCTGCCGAAAGCAGGCGAGGTGACGGTTGCGTTGGATTATATTAATTTAACCGGCGTTAATCCGAACGCCGAAGACAATGAAGATAACCTGCAAGGTTATTTTGCCACCGGCGTGATAACGGCAGCGGCTGAAAATATTAATCAGTGCTCTGTCGGCGACAAAGTGGTTGTGGCTATCGAAGGCAGGCCGGCATCGCATGTCGTCTGTCCTATTGAGCGAGTGTTTCCGGTCAGCCGTTTTCCTGCCTTGGCTCACGCCGAAGTCGCTGCGTTAACGACCACATTAATTCCTGCGTATTACGCTTTACACACGATTGCCCGCATTGCGCCCGGCGAGATGGTGTTAATCGATGCGGCATTGGGGGCGAGTGCGATAGCGGTTCAGACGATTGCCCGCTGGTTGGGGGCGAACTCCCAATTTTATAGTCATGAGGCAAATCCGCAATTATTGAATGACGGGTCTGTCAGCGCTGACCACCTGCCTGATTTCCCTGCCCTATTGCAGGATGCCGCTAAGGATCTGCCTATTCGGGCTTGGGTGCATGGCGATAATGGGTTTAAGCAAATGGCTGTCGACAATTTGCTCGATCCTGGCGTCCATGAGCTGATTTTGACGGATAAGACCGGCAATACATCCGCATCCGGAAGATTGAACAGCAACTTCGCTATCAGCGCACTAAAACTGGCATTTACCGCCCCTCGGCTGTTTGGGCAATTGCTGGCGGAAGTGGGGCAATTATTGGTTTTGAGCCCTAAAGACTTTTCATTAGCGCAAGTGTTGACAGCGCATGAAGGTTTAGCCTGGTTAACCGCTGTCAATGCAGAGACCGCTGGCAAAGTACCGGTTTTATCTTTAACCGATAAAACAGAGATTGCGGTGAGGGACGATAGCCCCGCCATGCTGTTTGATGCGCAAGCCACCTATCTGATTACCGGCGGTTTTGGCGGTTTTGGATTGGAAACGGCGCACTGGCTGGCCAAACGGGGCGCCAGACATTTGGTATTAGTCGGCCGTCGTGGCGCAGCGGATGATAGTGCAAAAGCCGCAGTGCAATCCTTGGAACAGCAAGGTGTACGAGTGCTGGCGGCAGCCGCCGACATGGCAGACGAAGCGCAGGTAGCAGCCCTGCTGGCACAAGTTGCCGCTGAAATGCCTCCCCTTAAAGGTGTGCTGCATGCGGCTGCCGTGCTGGATGATGCGCCGATATCCGAGCTGAATCCTGAACGCTTGGCGCCGGTAATGAAAGCAAAGGCATTAGGGGCGTGGCACTTGCACAAGCACACGCAAAATCAGGCTCTGGACTTTTTCATGTTGTTCTCTTCGGTTTCAGCGCTGATCGGCAATGCCCGCCAGGCCAATTATGTCGCAGCCAACGCCTTCCTGGATGCATTGGCAAGTCATCGTAAAGCCTTAGGGCTGCCGGCCACGTCCATTAACTGGGGGGCGATTGCTACCGGCATGGCGGTGGAAAGCGCCGAAGTGGCTAAACATCTGGAGGTGATGGGAATATACGCCATCACCGCGGAGCAGGCCCTGGACGCCTGGTCGCATTTGCGCGACATCGAATTGCCGCAATATGGCTTGATGAATTATGTCTGGTCACGCTGGCAGGAATTCGAACCCACTGGAGGCAATTCTCCCCGGTTCTCAAAGCTGATGGCGGCTGGCGGCGCCACAAGCAATTCGCTCACTGAACTATGCCAAGCAATTAGCCAATTACCTGCGGAAGAACAAAAGCCGGCGATGAGCCAGGCCCTTGTTGAGCAAGTCGCAAAAATACTGCGTATCCCTGCGGCCAAGATCGACCCGCTAGTGTCGTTATCCCAGATGGGCGTGGATTCATTGATGTCGGCGGAATTGCAGGCGGCCATTTATCAGGTTTTTGGGGTTCGGATTTCCACCCTTGAGCTGATGCGTAGCCAGGATTTGATTCATTTGGCAACGTTGCTGATGGACCGCACACTTTTAGCTTCGGAAAGATCGGGTTCCAATACAGAAAGCCATGAAGCCTCTTTTGTTGACCGTATGTCTGCCGAAGAAATCGACATTCTGCTTAAAGAAATATTGTTGGAAGAGGAGAAATAATATGCCAACTCAAGAGACCGACTTGGCACTTGTCTCCGAAGAGAAGAAGCGCTGCCATAATTTGATCCGTCTAGCCAACTTGCTATTGGATCGGGCCATTCAATCCATGTCCGCGGCCCGTGCCAGTAACGTTTCGGTACGCCGTAACAGCCTTTTGATTGACCGTATGTCGACAGAAGAAATAGATATTTTGCTTAATCATATTTTAAAGGAAGAGGAGAAATAAGATGTCCAACCAGGCAGTCAACATGGCCGACATGACAGAGGAAAAGAAACGCTTGCTGCTTAAACAGTTGTTGGCGCGCAAGGACCAAGGGCAGGCCGCCGCGCAAGAAGCCGGTGAAATTCCCGAAGAATATTATCGGGTTGATAAATTTCCAGGCTATCGTATGTTGATGGAACAAATGGAAACCTTTAAAGCGCTGGCCATGGATAACCCTTATTTTAGTGCGCATGAAGGCGTTAGCGATCACGTTACCCATATCGACGGAAAGGATTATATCAATTACTCCGGCTACAACTATTTAGGCTTATCCGGTCATCCCGAGGTATCGGCTGGCGCCAAGGCGGCTGTTGATCGATATGGCACATCGGTTTCGGCAAGCCGTATTGTATCCGGCGAAATCCCGTTACACCGGGAACTCGAAGCCGCACTGGCGCATATCCACGGCACGGAAGATTGCGTGGCCCTGGTCAGCGGTTATGCGACCAATGTTTCGGTGATCGGGCATTTGTTTGGGCCCAATGACCTGCTATTGCATGATAGTTTGATCCATAACAGTGTGGTTACCGGCTGCCAACTGTCCGGCGCCCGCAGGCTCGCTTTTCCGCACAATGATTATGACGCCTTAGAAAAGCTGTTAGTTGAAAACCGTAAACAGCATCAACGCGTACTGATCATCATTGAAGGCGTGTACAGCATGGATGGCGACATCCCGGATTTACCGCGCTTTATTGAAGTAAAAAAACGCCACAAGTGCTTGTTGATGGTCGATGAAGCCCATGCGACTGGCGTTATAGGCCCCCGTGGATTTGGATCGCACGATCATTTCGGCATCGACGCGGGGGAAGTCGATATCTGGATGGGGACCTTAAGCAAATCGTTTGCGAGTTGCGGCGGTTATATCTGTGGTTCGAAAGCATTGATTGACAACCTTAAGTACAATGCCCCTGGCACGGTCCTGTTCAGCGTGGGCATTTCCCCCGCGAATACTGGCGCAGCCTTGGCTTCGGCAAGGATCATGATGCGTGAACCGGAACGGGCGAAACGCTTGCGGGCCAAGGCTGCGCTGTTTTTGGAATGCGCCAAAGCGCATGGCCTGGATACCGGGCCTTCATCCGGTACAGCCGTGGTGCCCATTATTCTTGGCAATTCCATGCATTGTTTAAGATTAGGCCAAAAATTGGCGCAAGCCGGCATCAGCGTGCATCCTATTATGTATCCGGCGGTGCCGGAAGCCGCCTCACGACTGCGATTTTTTATTACCCATAACCTGACTGACGAGGAAATCGTTTACACCGTGAATACGCTCGCCAAGGAGCTATCCGCATTAAAGTGAATGCCGGCCATTCCACATAATTTTAACTACACTAATACAATCTGATTCATTAGGGAAAAATATGAAACATGATAAAAAAGCGCTCTTATTAGCTGCGGGGAACGGCAATGAATTTCTCAGCTGAAGCGGTGGATAAGAATCTAAAACCCAGGACAGAGCAAGCGCTGGAAGTTGATCAATTTTTTCAAAATATGATCAGCAAGCACGCAAGAGAAAAGCAGAATCCAGCGACACCATTAACGTACTTTGTCCATTCCATAAGGGATTAATGCAATGTTAAGAAAATATTCCGACTGGCTGTTACGCTTTCCCTGGCTTGTTATTCTATTAAGCCTGGCATTAACTGCAGCGGCAACATACGGCGTAAGGTACGTACATTTTAAAAGCGATTACCGAATGTTTTTCAGCGATGAAAATCCTCAGCTAATTGCCTTTGAAAAATTACAAAAAACCTATACTCGAGACGATAATATTCTATTGGTTGTAACGCCCAAAAATGGTGATGTCTTTACGGCGCAGAACCTGGCTATTGCCGAGCATTTAACTAAAAGTTTGTGGCAAACGCCTTACTCATCACGGGTGGATTCCATTACCAACTTTCAGCACAGCACAGCGGAAGGCGATGACCTGACTGTGGGTGATTTGATTGGCAATGCCGCTCAACTGAACGAACAAGAAATTGCGCGTCTCAAGCAGATTACTCTGAATGAGCCTTTACTGATTAATCGCCTGGTATCGCCCGATGCCAAAGTGATGGGCTTTAATGTCGTAGTGCAGCGCCCCGGCAAAGACCAGGATGCCGAGACCTTACAAGCTACGTCCTTCGTTCGCAAGCTGGTGAGCGATTTACAAGCGTTACATCCTGACCTGGATGTTCGCCTGACCGGCTCCATTCTTATGGATACCGCATTTGCGGAGTCCTCGGAACTGGATCTCAAAACGTTGACACCGGCCATGCTGGTGATTATCGCTATCGCTTTGTGGTGGTTTTTGAAATCATCGCTGGGCATGTTCGCCGCATTGCTGATGATGACGCTTTCGATAGGCTCGGCAGTCGGTTTGGCAGGTTGGCTGGATATTGCCTTCTCGCCGTCCAGCATTCCTGCGCCGACTATCCTGCTCACCTTAGCGGTGGCGGATTCAGTGCATATTTTAACCTCTTATTACAGTGGGTTGGCGCAGGGACTGGATAAGCGAGCGGCAATCGCGGAAAGCCTTAGAATTAATTTTAAGGCGATTTTTTTCACCAACCTCACTACCGCCATCGGTTTCTTATCCATGAATTTTAGCGACGCGCCTCCTTTCCGGGACTTGGGCAACATTACCGCCATGGGGGTGGGTGCAGCCTATTTGCTGACGATTGGTTTTTTACCGGCATTAATGGCCGTGCTGCCTGCAAGACAGGGTCGAAGCGAAGAGGCAGGCACTAAAACGTTCGCCGGACTGGCAGGATTCGTTATCAAATATCGTTATTCGTTATCGCTATTTTTACTGTTGTTCACTGTCGCATTGATCTCTTTTATTCCACTGAATGAGCTCGATGATGAATACGTCAAGTATTTCGATGAGTCTGTCGCATTTCGCCGCGATACCGATTACACCACTGAGCATTTAACGGGTATTTACACCATTGACTATTCGTTAGAGCATGGCGAAGATGAAGGCATTAACGATCCTGACTTTCTCAAGCAAGTCGAGGGGTTTGTGCAATGGTATCGCCAACAGCCGGAAACCCTCCATGTCTATACCATCAACGACATCTTTAAACGTTTGAATCAAAACATGCACGGAGATGATCCGGCCTGGTATCGGTTACCGGATAGCCGGAAAATGGCTGCTGAATATCTGCTGCTGTTCGAGATGTCGTTGCCTTACGGCCTGGATCTGAATGATCGGGTTAATGTCAGTAAATCCGCAACCCGTGTCACTGTTACTTTGCGGAGTTTGTCCAGCCAACAAATGATCGATTTGGAGACGCGGGCACAAGCCTGGCTGAAAGCCAACGCCCCGTTAATTAAACAGAGCGATGGCACCGGTTCATCCTTGCTTTTTTCACATATCGGCCAACGCAATATCGTCAGCATGATCAGCGGTGAATTGATGTCCATAAGCTGTATCTCACTGATTTTGATATTGGTGTTGCGCTCAATCAGCTTAGGGCTGCTCAGCCTTATCCCCAACTTGATCCCGGCCGGAATGGCGTTTGGCATTTGGGGCTTGACAGTCGGCCAAGTGGGCATGGCCTCATCGGTGGTAGCGGCGATGACATTGGGCATCTTGGTTGATGACACGGTGCATTTTCTCAGCAAATATCAACATGCAAAAAAAGATAAAAATCTTGCTCCTGAAGCCGCGATTTATTATGCCTTCGCAACAGTGGGCAATGCCTTATGGGTAACATCAGCCGTTTTGATCATGGGCTTTTCGTTATTCACCTTTTCCAGCTTTAAAATCAATTACGAGATGGGGCTATTGACCGTAATCATTTTTGCCTTGGGCTTATTTGCTGAATTTCTGCTGTTACCACCGATTTTATTGATCTATGAAGACATCAAATGCAGTCTCCATAATTTTTTTAATAAACCTGTACAAAACACTCAACTTTAAGGAAAACCGAATGAACAAGTCAGCTTATTTTGCCTTATTACTGGCGTTGACCGCGCCAGCGCTCCACGCCGAAACCCCGGAAGAAAAAGGTTACGCCATCGCCAAGGAAACCGATAGGCGGGATTCCGGCTTTGGTGACAGTTCAAATGAATCTTTGTTTATCTTGCGCAATGCCCAAGGAGAAGAAAGCATTCGTGAATTTTCGACCAGAACCCTGGAAGTCCCAGGCGACGGTGACAAGGAATTAGGAATTTTTCTTAAACCCGCCGACGTGAACGGTACGGCAGTGTTAACGTTTTCGCATGGACTTAAACCCGACGATCAGTGGCTGTTTTTGCCTGAATTAAAACGGGTTAAACGGATTTCTTCAGTAAACAAATCAGGACCATTTGTTGGTACCGAATTTGCCTTTGAAGACATCGCCTCCTGGGAGGTAGACAAATATAAATACAAGTATCTGCGCGATGAAGTGCTCGACGGCAATGACTGTTTTGTGGTCGAAAATACTCCGGCTTATGAATACTCCGGTTATGCCCGGCAAATCGAATGGGTCGATAAAACAATCTATCAACCACGCAAAATCGAATTTTACGACCGCAAAAATACGCTGTTAAAAACCTTAACGTTCAGTGATTATCAGCAATACCTTGACCGTTACTGGCGAGCCAGCAGATTGGATATGGTCAATCACCAGAATGGTAAAAGCACCACTTTAAATCGGAGCAATTATCGGTTCCGTAACGGCTTTCAAGACAGCGACTTTTCCGAAAGCGCTCTTAAAAACGTGCAATAGTACACATTGTAAAGAATGACGAAGCAAATATCGCGCGCCGCTCGCCTTTTTATAATCGTGAATTGATGTGCAGACACCTTTTGCCCATCAATGATATCCCGAAATACTAAGACATTAGCAAAAAACATGAACATAAAAGTGGCGATTGTTGCAGCGTCATTCTTAACAGTCAGCAATATTCAAGCAGCAGAATGGTCGGGTTTTGCTGCGCTTGATCTGCGTTTGTTTGCAGAACCCGCCGCTTTTGCCGAGCAAAACACCAGCTTTGCCGATCCATCTGTATTGGTGCAGCCCGAATTTCGGCAGGGATGGAACAATGGTGCAGACCGTTTTACCGCGATACCGTTTGGCCGCTATGACAGCCTGGACAGCAACCGCTCGCATTGGGATCTACGCGAATTCAATTGGTTGCATAAAGGCGACGGCTGGAACCTGCAAGCCGGCGTGGGCAGATTGTTTTGGGGGGTGACGGAGTCACGGCATCTGGTTGACATCGTTAACCAAGCCGACTTCGTGGAAAACATCAACAGTGAAGAAAAGTTGGGGCAACCCATGCTGAATTTGAATATTCCGACCAGCTATGGCAACTTCAATTTGCTCTATCTGCCTTATTTTCGCGAGCGTACCTTTCCGGCTGCAAATGGTCGGGTTAGATTCGAACTCCCCGTAGACACAGATAACCCCAATCTTAATGGCATCAGTCATTTTCATCCTGATTGGGCGATGCGTTGGAGCCGAACTTTCGGTGATTGGGATGTGGGAATTGCGCATTTTAGCGGTGTTGGCCGCGAACCTCGGCTGGCGCCCTATTTCCCTGATGGCTCACCCTTTCCCACCACGCTGATTCCAACCTATGATTTAATCAATCAAACCAGTTTGGACGTGCAGGGCGCACTGGGAAACTGGCTGTTAAAGCTTGAAGCAATGACGCGCAGCGGCCAAGGCAATCGCTTTGCCGCTTTGGTTGCAGGCGCTGAATACACTCAGTACGGCATTTTTGAAAGCAGCGCCGAGTTAGGTTTGTTAATGGAATATCAGTATGACGGGCGCGATACATCCACACCCAGGCAAGCCTCTGACGCGCCTCCAACACCTGCCGATAATGATGTGTTTTTGGGTACGCGCCTGTCGCTGAATGACGAACAGAATACTCAATTACTTCTAGGCGTTACCGTCGATTTAAACACCCAAGCCACGGTCGTGAGTTTTGAAGGCAGCCGCAGACTCGATGATGTCTGGAGAATTGAATTGGAATCCAGACTGTTCAAAAACATTCCCAGCACAGACATTCTCACCGGCATGAGCCAAGATGATTATGTGCAAATCCGGTTAGCGCGGTTTTTTTAAATCAAGGCATTCAGATGATTGGATGCATAAGGAAAAATACGCCTCCCCTACGGCTTTACAATGGCTTTTAATCCATCATGCTTTACCGATTACAATACCCGATCCCATCATTGCCGTTTTATAGTGCTTCTCATAACAAACCTTGCACTCCTGATATTTTACACCCGGATGAGCATCGTTTACTTCACGGGGCCAGCGCCAAACGTATCGGTGAATTCTGTGCCGGTCGCTATTGCGCGCATCAGGTACTTGAACGACTGGGCTATAAAGACGTTTCAGTATTAAAAAATCTACATGGTGCCCCCATTTGGCCGGCCGGCATTGTTGGCAGCATCAGCCATAGCAAGGAAATGTCCATTGCTGTAGCCGCAAGGTCAGCTAATATTCAGGCGATAGGTGTTGACATTCAATATTGCGAGCCGCCTTTTCCAGGCCAGACTTTTACCGCACTGTTACGTCCCCAGGAGATCCGTACCATATTGGATACTCCAGCAGAGCTCGCCGATCAATATGCTTACAGTATTTTTGCAGCTAAAGAAAGCGCTCTTAAATGTATATATGGCGCTTCCGGCCATTGGTTAGAATTTACTGACATTTTGATTGATTTAAACTTGACAGATGGCTGGTTTTTACTATCTATCCCTAGCAAACGCGCTTTTAATGTGCCTGGATGGCTAGGAAGGGTATATTTTGATGGCGCGTATGTCGTCACAGTCACCTGGTTGAAATAGTGCCTGAAATAAAAAACTGGCAGGTTGCGGATTTTTGCTGTGTTCGCCTCTTTTACGGAGGACATTCAGTCCCGGTCGCTGAACACGGGGATTAGGGAGCAATGGTTGGCACTGAATAAAATCAAGACGGTGTTTGCTTAAAAACAAGCAGACTTCAAACACTAACTGTCCAGTATCAAGCAATTATTGTGTTTTCAGACTATAAAATTCGGCGTTTTTTGGTGGCATAAATATTGAAGCAAACAAAGCGGATATAAAAAATCCTCACGTTTCATCTCGCTTTAACTGTACTCAGTATTTGAATTGTGTTCAGAATCAACCAATCCAAGCTAATTTTCTGCTTTGAGAAATTTTGGGCCTAATGGGTGCTTAATCTGGTGTATTTAAGTTTTGATATCAAGCTAAAGCTCTCCCCTTTTGATAAAAGGAAGTTTTAACGATAGGGTTCAGGTATCCAAAATGGGTTGCCAGCGGTAACTTATGTATAAATATGTCTATGATATAAATTCCTATGCAGAAAATAACAATTACAGAAATTACCCAACAGGCGTTTGCCTAAGACGGACCCCTGTCAAAATTCGTTAAGAATCCAGTGTCCGGCGCGCGCCGCCTAACGCGCGGCCATAATCAACAGAACACCGAATTCAGTCGACATCAACAAAAATCAAGGCTGAATTGCCGAGGCAGAGTCAGTCAAGAGTGCGTTGATCTTTGCCAGATCTTCGTACTCGAGAATACCAGCGGAGCGCTTGAGTCGCAGGGTGTTTAACAAATAGTCATACCTGGCTTTGGCGTAGTCCCGTTGGTCCCGGTACCAGTCTCGCGTCGCCACAACAAGATCAAGGGCAGTGCGACTGCCGACCTGAATACCGGACTCAATCTCTTTCAACGACAATTCCTGCGACTTAAGCGTTTTCTGTAAAGCCTGCACACGACTGACACCAGTTACTACACCATAGAAGGCGTCGCGAGATTGCCTTTCCGCGCTGCGCTGTTCTTGCTTCAGTGTAGCTCGGGACTCGTCATGCCGATGCGCCGCCTCCCGTGATCGCGAAGTAGCTTGACCGCCTTCGTATAACGCCATATTCATCTCCAGCCCGATACTGTTATAAAATATAGTAGCTTGGCCAAACTGGCCGCCGGTTTCCATCCAGCCATTGTTTGCCTTGAGGTCGAGGCTGGGCAGATGCTCCGAGTCAAGCCGGCTAATCTCATCGCGCGCAATACTAGAGGCTATGGTGGCGGCCACGATACGTGGGTTCTGTGCCAACGCCTGATCAGTCCAGCTCTTTTCGTTCAAAGGCTCTGGCTTGACTAAAGGAATATCCCCAGCAAGCGCTGAGAGACTGTCATAGTATTCGCCGGTAATTTCCCTTAATGCCGCTTTGGCATCATTGAGCTGTTGTTGAGCTTCGATTTCATCGGCTACTGCACGATCATAACCCGCTTCGGCTTCCGAGACATCAATTATGGCAATTTCGCCATACTTGAAACGCTGCTGCATCTGTTCGCGCTGCCGGGCTAGAGTATCCTTTTGAGCCTCGGAATACCGCAGGTTGTCCAACGCGCCCAATAAGCCAAAATATCGCTCCGCTACTCGCAAAATCAAATCCTGCTGGATAGCATTCAACTCCATTTCTGACTGTTCCACTCGTTGGCCAGCCTGATCCATGGCTATCAGCCTGTCATAATGAAACACCGGCTGAGTAAGAGTGATATCGTAACCATCGCTGATAAACTCATCCTGCCCGCCAACACCGATCGACTGCGGGTCCGTTAAGTTGATATTCTGAAGATTACCGGTGATATTGGCGGAAAGGTTTACTGTTGGCAGCAAGGCCTTGGCCTTTTCCTGACTGTGCAGTTCTTCATTAACTGCGCGGGTTGCCTTTCCTTTCATCAGTTGTGGGTCTTCCTCTGTCGCCTTGTGATAGATATCCAGCAGATTACTGGGCAGCGGCTCGGCAGCCAGTATCGGACATGAAGTCCATTCCAGCAAAACCAGCAAAACCAAGCTTGCAAAGCGAAAAATAGGCGGCATTAAGCGAGAAACTATCTTCAGCGGTATCATAACTTTCCCTTCATTGTTGTTGTTCTTCCTATGTTGCTTTGAGATAAATATGCAGCAGATTACTGAGCAGCGACTCGGCAGCCAGCATCAGGCAATGAAGTCCATTCCGGCAAAACCAAGCTTCCAAAGCGAAAAATAGGCGACATTAAGCGAGAAACTAGCTTTCACGGTATCATAATGGCTTTTCCACCGCTTTTGATGATACAACGCTGTCTTGCTCGTCAAGCCCTGAAATCACCTCAATATTAAGCCCGTCGGAGAGACCAGTGACAAGCTTCTTCTCGACGATCTCGCCAGTCGGTAACTTTACTTTAGCATAGGATTCATCCCCACGAAACATCAGGCTGCCCTCGGGAATTGTCATGACTTGTTCATGCCGGGAAAATACGATTTTGGCTGTAGCGCTATAGCCAGCTCTGAGAAATACGCCCAACTTGGGCTGAATGGTTGCACGAATTTCGAATACTTTCCGGCCTTGATCGGTTTTTTTGGCTTCTGCCGCTATAAAATCCAGTGTAGCCTCGAAATGTTCATCGGGAAGAGCGCCGACATTCAGGGTAATGGGCATGCCCTCCTGCAGGCGCCCGGCGTCCGCCTCTTCCACTTCGCCTTTGAAAATCAAACTATGCATGTCGGCAATGGTGAAAACCGTCGTGCCTTCGGAAAGATCATTGGCTTTAATGACGAAATCACCAATCTCCACAGGATGATCCAGCACCATGCCGTCCATGGTAGCGGTAATCAGGGTCGAGGTGGTTTTGAATTGCTGTGAAGCACCTTTGAGGCGCAGTTCCAACTCGCGTTCGGCCTGCTCCAAGGTCGTCTTTGTGACATCGTATTTCAACTTGTCGTCCTGATACGCAGCGTCGGAAATCAGATGTTGATCGTGGAGATGACCACGCCGTTCCAGTTCGATAGCCGCTCGCTGGTGCTCAAGGCGGGCTTTTCTGATTTGCGACTGGACGGCGCTAACTTCCACCGGATCAGCGCGCAGTCGTATGCGGGCAAGCAAATCCCCTCGCTTCACCCATTGCCCTTGCTTAACAAGAACTTCGTCGAGCACACCGTTCGCTTGAGATTTGATCTTGACCTTCCGACTGGGAACAATCTGCCCGGTGGCAGTGGTATATTGTTCAATGGTCATGCGAAATGGTTTTTCTGCCTGCACGGCGACTTCATTGGCGCCGGCTGAAAAAAATAGCCAGAAACCACTACCAAACACGATGGCAAAGACCAATAAAAGCCAACTAGTACGAACTACAATTCGACGAAAATTATTCATGTCTGAGTGCCTCAATAGGTGACACACGCACCGCCTGACGAGCCGGCAGATAGCCTGCGATAAGGCCTGAGAGCATCAAAATGCCCAGCGCCGAAACCGCGATAGAGAGATCGACTTGAGGATGACGAAAGTAATCCGATTCGATGCCGAGCCGACTGATCAATTCGACAAGCCCTACCCCTGCAATGAGTCCCACATAGCCTGCGGCTAAAGTGACAACCAGTGTCTCGTGCAATACCATGAAAAGTATGTCAGCCGAGGAAGCGCCGATGGCTTTGCGAATGCCAAATTCACGCGTGCGCTCCTTGACAGTGACCAGCATCGTATTGCTGACTCCGACACAGCCCGCCATCAATGTACCGGTTCCAACAATAATCATGAAGATCCTGATGCCGCTCATTAGGGATTCCACTTTTTTTACATCATTACTGATATCGTAAATCTCTAGAACGGAAGAATCATTCGGGTCAAACCGATGTCGTCGGGACAGCAATCGAACTGCTTCCGGCTTGATATCCGTCCAGCTATAACCCGCCGATACAGTTAAGGCAATCATAGTGACTGTCGGGGCAGCGTCAAACACTTGTCTTAAAGTGGCGTATGGAATGTAAACGCGATTTGGCGACTGTTCTCCCAACGCTTTGTTGTATACCCCAATAACAGTAAACGGTGTTTCTCCTATGAAAATCGTTTTTCCCACTGGATTGAGCTGATTTTTCATCAGCACATCGTTAATCCTGGCACCGATTATGGCAACTTTACGTGATTCGCGCTCATCCAATTGATTAATCTGGCGTCCGCTCAGCAGGGACAATTTTTGAATTTCAGCATTTGCAGCACTAATACCATTTATTTGGAATGCACCGCTATTTTTTCCATATCTCATAACATATCCTTTATCCAGTAATTTGGTAGGCCCAGCTGACTCCACCCCTGGCAAGCTGTCAAGTAAGGCGACGTCATCGATCTCCAGGCTCACCGTACGACCTGAGGTTAAACCTTTATAGGATTGAGATGTTTTACCACCTCCGATCCAGACACTATTCAACGCCGTGTCCTGGAAAAGCGCCATGGTGCCGCGCTCCAGCCCCTTCCCCATCCCCAGCAGTAAAACCAGCATAAAAATACCCCAACTGACGCCAAAAGCAGTCAGACCTGTCCGCAATTTGTGCTGACTTAGGGATTGGCCGAGCTCGGTCCAGCGTTCAAAATCAAACATGAGTTGTATGGCCCGTAGTTAGTAGTTAGTTTCTGATTTGCCCATCTTGCAGATGAATAACACGACGAGTTCGTGCGGCGATTTCTTCATCATGAGTAATGACGACAAGGGTCTTGCCTTCATGGTTTATTTCGGTGAACAATTCCATCACTTCCTCTGAAGTTTCAGAATCCAGATTGCCGGTCGGCTCATCGGCTAAAATCAGGGGCGGGTCGGTAACCAATGCGCGTGCAATAGCTACCCGCTGCCGCTGCCCGCCAGATAATTCCGAAGGCATGTGATTTATGCGATGGGCCAGCCCCATGCGCTCTAATAGCTTCCGCGCCCTTTCCTCTCGCTGCTTACGAGGAACCTTTTGATAATAAAGCGGCATGGCTACATTGTCGATAGCGCTCTTGAAAGGCAACAGATTGAATGACTGGAACACGAAGCCAATTAAATGATTGCGGTGTCGAGAGGCCTCGGTTTCAGAGAGCGGCTTTATCAGGGTTCCGTTCAAAATATATTCACCGTCGTCGTAACGATCCAGAATTCCCAGCACATTAAGCAAAGTCGATTTACCCGATCCTGATGGCCCCATGATAGACACAAACTCTCCCACTTTGACGGATAGGTCGATGCCCTTCAATACGGGAACTGTCATTGATCCAAGATGATAGGATTTCGTGAGACTCTGTACACTTATCATTGGTTTCTCAAAAGAAATCCCCAATATATCGGTAGCCGATTGCTGTTTTTTCAATTGGCCGGTTTGCTTGTCTCGGAGAGATGTCGAATATCTAGGAGCGCTATCAAGCATGGAGCGCTCCCACCTCTGCGGCCTCGACAGCCCGCTCAAAACGATCCAGTATTTCGCCGGCATCGGTTTCCGTCGCTATGAGAGGCGGCAGAAAACGAAGCACGCAACCATTGCGCCCCCCGGTTTCAATGATCAGTCCGTTTTTAAAACAATTACGCTTTATCACCTTGGCGAGCTCCCCGTCGGGAGCCCCCGGATAGTCGTCGGCGCCCGGCTTCACTACTTCAATGCCGATCATTAGCCCAAGCCCGCGCACATCACCCAGGATGGGATTGTGTTGTGCAATTTCAATCAGGCCTTTTTTTAGAATATCGCCAATCTTATTGGCATTGTCAACAAGTCCATCTCTATCGATTATCTGCATCGTGGTACTTCCAGCGACCATTGCCAACTGATTACCTCTGAACGTGCCCGCGTGCATGCCGGGAGGCCAGACATCCAATCGTTTATCGTATACCACGACTGACAGCGGGTAACCGCCTCCAATGGCCTTGGACAAAACAAGAATATCCGGCGTTATACCTGCCCGCTCAATGGCAAACAGGGTGCCGGTCCGGCCAAGTCCTGTCTGAACCTCGTCGATGATCAGAGGCACATCAAATTCAAGCGTCAGTTTTCTTAACTCTTGCAACCAGTAAATGGAAGCGGGGATGGCACCGCCCTCTCCCTGCACAGCTTCGACGATGACGGCGGCTGGCTTCGGTACCCCGCTTTCAGGATCCGATAAAAGCGTACGGATGTAACTAATCGATAGTTGATCAGTTTTATCACCATTGGTTCCAAATGGACACCGGAAGCGGTAAGGGAAAGGTGCGAATTGCACACCGGCCGCAGACAGGCCCACACCGGTTTTAGGGTGTAAATTACCCATGAGGCTGAGAGCGCCTGAAGTCATTCCATGATAACTGCCATGAAACGCTAGGATACCTTGCCGTTTGGTATAAAATTTCGCCAGTTTGAGCGCGGCCTCGACTGCGTCAGACCCGGTCGGCCCACAGAACTGTATCCGCCCCTCGTCGCGCAACTTCGGCGGCAGCCGCGAGAAGAGATCCCTGACAAATTGAATCTTGGCCGGGGTGGAAAAATCAAGCGCCTGTTGAATGCCATCCGATGAAATATACTGGATAATAGCCTGTTTAATTTCAGGATGGTTATGTCCTAGAGGCAAAGCCCCGGCGACAGCCAGGCAATCTATATACTCTTTTCCTTTGGAATCCCGAACACGAATTCCACGACCCGTTGAAAATACTCTGTTAAAGAATCTGGCGTAAGTTCTCGCGTTTGATTCCAGGAGTTGAAGGTAATCGTATGACATGCTGTTTCTCCTTACTTTAATTTTTGATTGCATTTTTTGCCAAGAAAACCAAGCTTAATTAATGATTTTTTCAAGCGTTTAGCGCTCATTTGAAACAGGTGCGTCCGGCACGATCAGATCCAGTCGGCGCAGTCTGGTTAAAAATCCGACTAGTGAAATGAGTACCCCTATAAAGCCGCTGATGACGAACATAAGTCCGATACCGCGCCCTTTTCCTGTCCCGATCCAGGGACCCAACGTCTGTTCTAGCCAACCACCTTTCGAGAGAGCAGGTTCAAAAATATGATCGGCGGAATAACCGCCTCCCATGGCGACGATACTTACAGTCAGCAAAGCGGCGACATTAATAATCGAAAAGATTCTGCCTTGATGCTCATTCGAAATTTTTCTCATCCACAGCGCGTGATTACAGCCTTGAGCAAAGCCAGCCACCAATAAGGCGGTAAACACCGATGCGCAGTAAAGGTTGAAAGATGTATTGACGCCAACCAGCAATATGCAAAGCGCCAGTACCACATCAGCCGCCAGCGCCCAAAGCATCAAGCGCTTAAGCTCTCCCATCAGCGCCAGTATGATTGAGCCAATCAACCCGCCCACGCCGCCGACCGTGAGAATGACGCCCAAGTCGTTTTCGGAATAATGGGAAAGTATCAGCGGCATGATCATCGTCGACGCGAGAGTCACCAAACCCTGCTGAAGAACGGTGTATACCAGCAACCCCAGCATCAATGGCTCCTTCTTGAAATACACCAGCGCCAAGGCAACGCTGCCCTTTACCACTTCGGTACTGTCGGCCCTGATTTTGTTGATGTTGTTATTGATTCTTGCGGCGTAAAAAAAAGCGTTCAAAATCAATATTGAACCTGTAGCAAATGCAATGATGTCGATAAAGACTATGCCCTGCAGCCCTATCGCCGCCATCAAACTGCCCGCGACCAACGGCGCAAACATACTTAATACATTGGCACTCACCCCCATCAAGCCGCTGGCCTGCGTATATTTTTCCTTGGGCAGAAGCTTGCTGACAGAAGCCGTATAGGCGGGCGTCCTGAACGCCCCGATCAGCGACACCGCGGCATTAAAGGCATAAAGATGCACGACCTCAAGGCTGTTACGCCAAAGAAACCAGGCTAACGTCAGTAATAACACGACAGCGATCAGATCGGCCACAACCATCACGTAGCGCCGATCGAAGCGATCAGCGACGCGTCCGGCAATCGGCATAACAAGCACTGCCGGTAAAATAGCCGCGACCAACACGCCAGAAAAATTCATAGCCGAGCCGGTTTTTTGATATACCCATACGCCTAATGCGAACTCCATCAGCGAGGCACCGATTAACGCGACAGTCTCGCCACACCAGAGTAGATAGAATGGCCGTCCCAACATCGTCAAACTTGCACTTTGATAATTCTCTTTTTCCAATTCTCTTGCTGTGTTCATGTGATGATGTAATTTGTTAATTTAGGGTTAAAAAACCGGGATAAATAGTGTCTTTTGTCCGACAAAACCAATATAAGCCATGTTTGAGCGGTCAAGATGATCTAGGCTCTGGCTCATCAAGTCGGTTCCCTAAAGACGGAGATATCCGACTCAGCGCCTTAGTCATTTACGCTTGCCCAATTCCAGCCAATCCACTAAACCGTTGACATAAGGCTGCTTGATAACAGTCATATGATTCCCTTCACTTTGCCAATATTGGAGGTCGTTAGCCCAATATCGCCATTTTGCGATGACGGCTTCGGGATCAGGTTGACCAGTCTGAGCCAACACGAGCCGCAGCGGTCCGGCATAGTGATGTTCCGGGCAGTAGCGGGTTCTTAATGCCGTGCCGAATGTGCGGAATGTGCCGATCAGCATTTCGGGTCGGGATTGTTTAGGTATCAGTCCGACGCCTATCAGTCGTTGATGCAGCAGTTTCAACTGTGCATCGCCATCAAGCCCGTCCAGATCGGCAGCTTGTATTTCCAAAGAAGTACCGCCGGATTGCTCATAGATCTCGACCAACTTCATCAACACTTCGGTTTCCGTATATTCTCGCGCCATGCTGTCCGGCTCATGCGGAGCATCGGTATCGACCAGGGTCAGAGAGGCTACACTGCGTCCGCTCTTGGTCAGCTGCAGTGCTATTTCGAAAACGACCCATCCGCCAAATGAATGTCCAATCAGATGTAATGGCCCTTCCGGATATAACGATTGGATCGCTCGCAGATAGGCTTTGGCAGCGGCGGATACGGTCGTATGCGGCACAATTTCGCCGTCCAGTCCACGCGGCTGTAATCCATAGACAGGTCTTGAAGATTCCAAAGCCAACGTCAAATCGGTGAACGCGCTCACACTGCCCCCCGCACCCGGTACGCAGAATAAAGGCGCGCTAGCGAAATTGCCGGACTGAAGCGCCACTAACAGATCATAGCCGATGCTATAATCCATCAGCTTCCCGGCACTTGCTTCCCGAATTGAGGTGGAAAGCGCTGCTCCCAGCGATTCAACATGAGGAGATTCCATCATAGTTTGATGCGAGCCAGTCACTGGTATCAGCCGTATTTGCTGTTTCGGCAATACCGAGTCCCAATTCCGGAAGGGATATTCTTCAGCCTGCTCGGTGGTGGCATATAAATGGATTGGGATCGACAACTTACGGGCGCAGTATTGAATGTCTGCTATTCTATGGTTGTGCCAGCGATGCAAAAACTTCTGAAATTCGTCGACAGTCAGATGAGCCGGTAGCAGAGATAAGGCCTGGCATTTGTACACCAATTCCGCAAAGTCCATTGAAGAAGCTGCCGATTTTATTTCATCGGCCATTGCCGGAGGCATATCGTCTGCCAGCACGAAATTCAGCAATAAGCCTGTGTCATCGACGTCCGTCAAGATGTCTTTTGCATTTATGTAGTTAATGTATGAATCCAACAACCCTACAAACTCTACCGTCTCATCCTCTCCAATAAGTTGAGTGGCAACTTCATAAGCAAGCGTCCCGCCAAGAGACCAGCCCGCGAGACGGTAAGGCCCATGCGGCTGCACTGCACGTATCATCCGCACTAATCTGGCGGCCATTGCTTGCATAGTGCGATAAGGAACTTCGTTTAGCGGTTGTCCGGCCAAGCCGTAGACCGGTATATCGCTATCGATATGTTGCACGAGATTAGGGCCATAGAGCATTTCGCCCGTGACCTCGTGAAATAAAAACAGCGGGGGTTGATTACCGGTTTTCCTCAGCGGTATTGCTTTTGCTTCCGTAATCCGGGTGTCTTCATGAATCGCCCAGGCTAGCGACTCGATAGTCGGCTTTTCAAATAACAGCGCTATGGAGATTTCAATACCTTCCTGTTTCAGCAGACTCAACAATTGAACCGCCGATAAAGAGTGCCCGCCCATCTCGAAGAAATTAGCCGTCACGCTAATAGACTCGACTTGGAATAATCTGCGCCAAACCGCGGCAATTTTCGCTTCATCGGTAGATCGCGGTGGTACAAAGTCCAAATAGGCGTGCGGCATGAAGTCCATCGCGCATAATGCTTTGCGGTCCAGCTTGCCGTTGGCGGTCAGCGGCAGCGCCTCCAGGTGCACGAAGGCGACAGGGACCATGTATTCGGGCAGCGTCTCGGCCAGATGCGCGCGCAGGCTGTCCACGGTCAGTTCGGCGTCACCCGTGTAGTAGGCCACCAGCCGTTTGCCGCCGGGGCCGTCCTCGCGGGCCAGCACGGCCGTTTCCCGGACTGCCGGGTGTTCGGCCAGCCGGGCCTCGATCTCGCCCAGCTCGATGCGGAAGCCGCGGACCTTGACCTGGAAGTCGTTGCGGCCGAGGAATTCGATGCTGCCGTCTTCCCGCCAGCGGCCCAGGTCGCCGGTCTTGTACAGCCGGGCTTCCGGATCTGAGCTGAACGGATCGGCGATAAAGCGCTCGGCGGTCAGCTCGGGACGGTTCAGATAGCCTCTCGCCAGCCCGGCGCCGCCCACATACAGCTCGCCCATGACGCCGACCGGGACGGGCTCGAGGCTATCGTCCAGCAGGTAAACGCGGGTATTGGCGATGGGCTTGCCGATCGGCGGCAGCCCTTCGCCTCCCGCCGGCACCGGACAGGAGGTAGAAACCACGCTGTTCTCGGTGGGGCCGTAGTTGTTGACCAGTTCGAACGGCAGCCCGGCCGGCGGATGGCCGTGCAGCCGGTCGCCGCCGGCCAGCAGACAGCGCAGGGCCAGGTGCTCGGGCCGGGGCGCCGCCAGCATCAGTTCCGCCAGCGGCGTCGGCATGAACGCCAGCGTGATGCGGTCGTCGGCCAGCTGCTGCCATAATGCCTCCGGCTGGCCCAGGCGTTCGGGCCGGACCAGGTGCAGGCAGGCGCCGGCCAGCAGGTACGGCCAGGTTTCCCAGGCGCTGGCGTCGAAAGCGAGGCCCGCCAGTTGCGTGGCCCGGTCGGCGGCGCTCACCTTGAACTGCCGGTTGTGCCAGCTGACCAGGTTCACCACGCCGGCGTGCGGCACCATGACGCCCTTGGGCTGTCCGGTGGAGCCGGAGGTGTAGATGACGTAGGCGAGATGCGCCGAGGTCACACCCAGGCGGGTCGAGTCGATATTGACGTCAGACTGGGCCCACTGCGCCGCGTCGCTTGAGAGATCGATCAGCCTGGCGCCGGCTGAGCGATCGGCCAGCCGGGCCTTAAGGCCGCTATCGGTCAACAGCGCCAGCGGGGCGCTGTCGGCCAGCATGTAGGCCAGCCGGTCTTCCGGGTAGGCCGGGTCCAGCGGCACGTAGGCGCCGCCCGCCTTGAGCACGGCGAGCAGGCTGATCACCAGCTCGAAGCCGCGCTCCAGGCAGATCGCCACCCTGTCGTCGGGCTTCACGCCCAGGCTGCGCAGGTAGTGCGCCAGGCGGTTGGCTTGAGAATTGACTTCGGCGTAGGTCAGGTGCTGGTCTTCGAACACCACCGCCATCGCATCCGGTGTGTTGCGCACTTGCGCCTCGAACAGTTCATGAAGGCAGCAGGCTTGGGGATAGTCGGCCTGGGTGGCGTTCCAGTCGTAAAGCACCTGGCGGCGCTCGGCCTCCGGCAGCACGCCGATCCGACGCATGGCGGTATCCGGTGCGCTTTCCAGGGCCGTGATCAGGTTGTCCAGCACCGTGTGCATCATCGCGCACAGCCGTTCCGGCGCCACCGGCGGCAGGGTTTGCGCCGTCAGCGAGAAGCCTTCGCCCAGGTCGTCCACGGATAACACGACCGGGTAATTGGTACGCTCTTCACCTGACAGGAGTTCGATGCCCTGCCAGGCAGCGGCGCCGTCCGTCGGGGCGTCGTCCTGGCTGTGCCGGTAGTTGAGCAGTGCGCTGAACAGCGGCGCCGGGGCCTGCACGCCGCTGCAACGTTGCGCCAGACTCAGCGGAGCATGTTCATGGCGCAGCAGGCCGGCCAGCCGGCTCTGTACTTCACGGACCTGGTCCAGGACACTGCCCTGGGCCGCCTGCACTCGCAGCGGCAGGGTATTGATAAACATGCCCAGCATCCGGTCGGCGCCCTCGCCGCCCTGCATGCGCCCGAACAGGACCGTGCCGAACACCACGTCCTCGCGTCCGGAGGTCCGCGACACTACCGTGGCCCAGGCCAGATGGAACAGGCTGGCGGCGCTGATGCCCAGGGTCCGTGCTTGCTTCCGCAGGCGCCGGGCAAGATCGAGGTCAAGGTCTTGCTTCGCTTCTTCGATCCCTGAACCGTCACCCTGCACATCGAGCAGACCGAACGGTGCCGTCGGCTCATCGACATCCGCCAGCATGCCGCGGAAAAAGGCCTCGTGCTCTTCCCGGCTGATTCCGAGACGAGCCTGCGCGACGAAGTTGCGGAACGGCAGCGGCGCCGGCAGTTGGTCGCCCTGCCCCAGCTGGAGCATCTGAATCTCACCAAACAGGATATCCAGCGCGGTGTGATCGAGCGCCAAATGATGACTCAACAGCAGCAGCAGCCAGCGCTTTTCCTTGGGATCATACGCGGTGAATCCGCCGATCAACGGCGCGACTCTCACGTCGACGCGATAATGTCTCGGATCGTAACGTTCCGACAATTGTTCGGCCGCATCATTTGCTTCAGGGTCAATGACGACCTCCTCAATCGCCAGTTCCGCTGCCCGCCAGACCACCTGCACCGGTTCCGGCAATCCCTCCCAGGCCACGGCAGTGCGCAGGATGTCGTGACGTGTTACCGCCGCCTGCAGGGCGTTCAGGAAACTGTCTAGGCGTTCGCGCGTGTCAAACGCCATCAGAGCCGGCAGCAGGTAGGCGTCCCCTTCGGATTCCATCAAATGGTGGAACAGAATGCCTTCCTGCAGCGGCGCCAGCGGATAGATGTCCTGCACGTTGGTCGCCCCGCCCGGCACGGCGGCCGTGATGCGGTCGATATCGGCCTGAGACAGGCTGACCAGCGGCAGCAGATCCGGGGTAATGGCCGTGCAGCCCACAGGAATGCGGTTGGCCGGGATGACCAGTTGCTCGAAATGGCTGCCGTTGTCGGCCAGCGCCGCCAGCCCGGCCAGCGTCGGCGCGGTGAACAGGGCCCGCACATCAATGTTCAGACCGATTTGGCGCATGCGCGCGATGAGGGTCACGGCCAGCAGCGAATGCCCGCCCAGTTCGAAGAAATTGTCGTGACGGCCGATCTGATCGACCTTGAGCAGCTCGGCCCAGATGCCGGCCAGGGTCTGCTCGGTCTCGCCTTGCGGCGCCTCGTACTCCCGTGCGCCATAAGCATCGCCCTCCGGCGCCGGCAGGGCCTTGCGGTCCAGCTTGCCGTTCGGGGTCAGCGGCAGCGCCTCCAGCTGCACAAAGGCGGCGGGCACCATGTACTCGGGCAATGTCTCGGCCAGATGCGCGCGCAGGCTGTCCACGGTCACGTCGGCGTCGCCGGTGTAGTAGGCCACCAGCCGTTTGCCGCCGGCGCCGTCTTCGCGGGCCAGCACCGCCGTTTCCCGGACCGCCGGGTGTTCGGCCAGCCGGGCCTCGATCTCGCCCAGCTCGATGCGGAAGCCGCGGACCTTGACCTGGAAGTCGTTGCGACCGAGGAATTCGATGCTGCCGTCTTCCCGCCAGCGACCCAGGTCGCCGGTCTTGTACAGCCGTGCCCAGGCTTCATTGACGAACGGATCGGTAATGAAACGCTCGGCGGTCAGCTCGGGGCGGTTCAGATAACCCCGCGCCAGTCCGGCGCCGCCCACATACAACTCGCCCGACACGCCGACCGGGACGGGCTCGAGGCTATCGTCCAGCAGGTAAACGCGGGTGTTGGCGATGGGCTTGCCGATCGGCGGCAGCCCTTCTTTTCCCGCCGGCACCGGGCAGGAGGTCGACACCACGCTGTTCTCGGTGGGGCCGTAGTTGTTGACCAGTTCGAACGGCAGTCCGGCCGGCGGATGGCCGTGCAGCCGGTCGCCGCCGGCCAGCAGGCAGCGCAGGGCCAGGCGCTCGGGCCGGGGCGCCGCCAGCATCAGTTCCGCCAATGGCGTCGGCATGAACGCCAGCGTGATGCGGTCGTCGGCCAGCTGCTGCCATAATGCCTCCGGCTGGCCCAGCAGTTCGGGCCGGACCAGGTGCAGGCAGGCGCCGGCCAACAGGTACGGCCAGGTTTCCCAGGCGCTGGCGTCGAAAGCGAGGCCCGCCAGTTGCGTGGCCCGGTCGGCGGCGCTCACCTGGAACTGCCGGTTGTGCCAGCTGACCAGGTTCACCACGCCCGCGTGCGGCACCATGACGCCCTTGGGCTGGCCGGTGGAGCCGGAGGTGTAGATGACGTAGGCGAGATGCGCCGAGGTCACACCCAGGCGGGTCGAGTCGATATTGACGTCAGACTGGTTAGCCCATTGTGCCCCGTCCGCAAAAAGATCAATCAGCACTGTGCCGGCTGACCGCTCCGTCAGCCGGGCCTTGAGGCCGCTATCGGTCAACAGCGCCAGCGGAGCGCTATCCTCAAGCATGAACGCCAACCGATCCTCGGGATAGGCCGGATCCAGCGGCACGTAGGTCCCGCCCGCCTTGAGCACGGCCAGAAGCCCCACGATCAGCTCCGGCGAGCGTTCTAGGCACAATGCTACCCGAGCTTCCGGTCCGACGCCCAAGCTGAGCAGGTAATGAGCCAGCCGGTTGGCGCGAGTGTTCAGTTCGTCATAGCTTAAAGTCCGGCCGTCGTAAACAACCGCCGGCGCGTCCGGCCGCGCTGCAACCTGATCCTCGAACAGTTCATGGAGGCAGCAGTCCTGGGGATAGCTGGCCCGGGTGGCGTTCCAGTCGTAAAGCACCTGGCGGCGCTCGGCCTCCGGCAGCACGCCGATCCGGCGCATGGCGGTGTCCGGCGCGCTTTCCAGGGCCGTGATCAGGTTGTCCAGCGCCGTGCGCATCAAAGCGCACAGCCGTTCCGGCGCTACCGGCGACAGGGTTTGCGCCGACAGTAAAAACCCTTCGCCCAGGTCGTCCACGGATAACACGATCGGGTAGTTGCTGCGTTCTTCGCCCGACAGGACTTCGATGCCCTGCCATTCAGGCGCGCCGTCCGCCGAGACGTCGTCCTGGCTGTACCGGTAGTTGAGCAGTGCGCTGAACAGCGGCGCCGGCGCCTGCACGCCGCTGCAGCGTTGCGCCAGGCTCAGCGGCGCATGTTCATGCCTCAGCAGGCTGGCCAGCCGCAACTGCACGTCACGGACCTGGTCCAGGACACTGCCCTGGGCCAGCTGCACTCGCAGCGGCAGGGTATTGATGAACAATCCCAGCACCCGGTCGGCCTCATCGCCGCCCTGCATGCGCCCGAACAGGACCGTGCCGAACACCACGTCATCGCGCCCGGAAGTCCGTGACACCACCGCGGCCCAGGCCAGATGGAACAAGCTGGCGGCACTGATGCCCAGGGTTTTGGCCTGTTTCCGCAGCCGGTGCGCCAGGTCCGTGTCGACGGTCTGGTTGGCTTCCTGAATCCGGCTGCCGTCGCCCAGAACGTCGAGCAGACCGAACGGCGCCGTCGGCTCATCGACATCCGCCAGCATGCCGCGGAAAAAGGCTTCGTGCTCTTCCCGGCTGATTCCGAGACGAGCCTGCGCGACGAAGTTGCGGAACGGTACCGGCGCCGGCAGCTGGTCTGCCTGGCCCAACTGGTGCATCTGGATCTCCTCCAGCAGGAGGTCCAGCGCGGTGTGATCGAGCGCCAAATGATGACTCAACAACAGCAGCAGCCAGCGGTCGCTGGCCTTGTCATAGGCAGTATAAACCTGCATCATCGGCGCGATTCGCACGTCGAGGCGATAATGTCTCGGATCGTAACGTTCCGCCAATTGTTCGGCTGCATCATTGGCTTCAGGGTCCAGAATGACGTCCTCAATCGCCAGTTTCGCTTCGCGCCAGACCACCTGCACCGGTTCCGGCAATCCCTCCCAGGCCACGGCAGTGCGCAGGATGTCGTGGCGATCGATCACCGCCTGCAAAGAGGCCAGAAAACCGTCCTGGCGTTCCTGCGTGTCGAACGCCATCAGATACGGCTCCAGGTAGGCATCCCCTTCGGAGTCCATCAGGTGATGAAACAGAATGCCTTCCTGCAGCGGCGCCAGCGGATAGATGTCCTGCACGTTGGCCGCTCCGCCCGGCACGGCGGCCGTGATGCGGTCGATATCGGCCTGCGCCAGGCTGACCAGCGGCAGCAGGTCCGGGGTAATGGCCGTGCAGCCGGTCGGAATGCGGTTGGCCGGGACGACCAGTTGCTCGGCGTGGCTGCCGTGGTCGGCCAGCGCCGCCAGCCCAGCCAGCGTCGGCGCGGCGAATAATTCCCGCACGTCGGTGTTCAGCCCAGCCTGGCGCATGCGCGCAATGAGCGTCACGGCCAGCAGGGAATGCCCGCCCAATTCGAAGAAATTATCGTGGCGGCCGACCTGCTCGATCTTGAGCAGCTCGGCCCAGAGGGCCGCCAGGGCCTGTTCGGTCTCGCCTTGCGGCGCTTCATAGCCGCGTACGGCGTAGGCATCGCCCTCCGGCGCCGGC
>NZ_KE386569.1:4190841-4191024 GCF_000427625.1 Methylobacter luteus IMV-B-3098 | reverse complement strand
CATGACGCCCTTGGGCTGTCCGGTGGAGCCGGAGGTGTAGATGACGTAGGCGAGATGCCGTGGGGTCAGGCCGACGACGGCCAGGTCCGGATTATCGGCAGGCTGATGGGCCCACTGCGCCGCGTCGCTTGAGAGATCGATCAGCCTGGCGCCGGCTGAGCGATCGGCCAGCCGGGCCTTAAG
>NZ_KE386569.1:4180479-4190741 GCF_000427625.1 Methylobacter luteus IMV-B-3098 | reverse complement strand
ATCCCGCCGGCGATATGGTAGGCTTCGCTGGCGCCTTCCATTTGGGCGATAAACCAGAGCCGCTGTTGGGCAAAAGACAGCGGCAAAGGCTGGCTGCGATCGGCTCGCTCGATCGGTGCGAGAGTATTTGCATCGCTCTGTTGCAGCTGTCTGGCCAGGTCCTGCAGGACCGGATGGTCGAACAGGTCGCGCAAGGCCAGCTCGCATCCCATGCCCTGCCGGATGCGGGTGATCATCTGCACCGCCAGCAGCGAATGGCCGCCCAGCTCGAAGAAGTGGTCGTGGCGTCCGACGCGATCGATCCCGAGGATATCCTGCCAGATCGCCGCCAGGGCTTCCTCCAGATCACCTTGCGGCGCTTCGTACTGCTGCGTTTGGAGGGCGCCGACATCCGGCACCGGCAGGGCTTTGCGGTCCAGCTTGCCGTTCGGGGTCAGCGGCAAAGCGTCCAGGATCATAATAGCGCCAGGCACCATGTACTCGGGCAGGACCTCCTTCAATTGCATGCGCAGATCATCAATGTTCAGGTCGGCATCGGGCATGGCTGTCAAATAGGCTACCAGGCGCTTGTCGCCGGGATGGTCTTCACGCACAATGACGACGGCCTCGTGCACACCGGCGCAAGCTGCCAGCTTCGCCTCGATCTCGCCCAGCTCGATGCGGAATCCGCGGACCTTGACCTGGAAGTCGTTGCGGCCGAGGAATTCGATAGCGCCGTCTGTCAGCCAGCGGCCCAGGTCGCCGGTCTTGTACATCCGCGCCTGGGGATCGTTGCTGAACGGATCGGCCAGGAAGCGCTCGGCGGTCAGTTCGGGCCGGTTCAGATAGCCGCGGGCGACACCGTCGCCGGCCACGTGGATTTCGCCGGCAACCCCCACCGGAACCGGTTCGCCCTGCGCATCGAGCAGGTAGATGCGGGTGTTGGCGATGGGACGGCCGATAGGAATACTCCGGGCCCCTTCACGAACGGCAGTGATTTCGTAGGTGGCTGCGAAAGTCGTCGTTTCGGTCGGACCATAACCGTTTAGCAGGTGTTGAGGCGGATTCGAGCGGACTACACGGGAAATAATGCGTGGATCAAGACTGTCTCCGCCAACGAGCAAATAGCGCAGCTGTGAAAAAACCGCTGATAGCGTATCGGCGTATTGGTTAAACAGACCGACGGTCAGCCATAACGCAGTGACGCCATACTGTCTGAGTATTTGCTCAAAATGTTCCGGTTCCAACAAGGCGGTTTGGTCAACCACCACAGTGCAGCCACCGTTAAGCAGCGGTGCCCACACTTCAAAGGTGGTCGCGTCAAAGGCCGGATTGGCAGCGAAAGCCACTCGGTCACTAGGCCCTATTTCCGCATAGCCGTTATTCAATACCAGCCGCCCGATCGCACGATGAGGAATCTCCACGCCTTTGGGCTGTCCGGTAGAGCCTGATGTATACATCACATAAGCAGTCAACTGGCTATGCAGCGGCAGGTCTGGATTGTCGTCCCGTGTCTGATGCGCCAGCGCGGTTTCGATTCGCACGCAAACCGCGTCGGCCAGTTCGGTGTCTTTGCCCGCCAGAACGATTTTCGCGGCGCAGTCTTCGATCATGAACGCCAGACGTTCGACTGGATAATCCGGATCCAGGGGCACGTAAGCCGCGCCGCATTTCAAAACGGCCAGTTCGGCCGCTATCAGATCGGCCGAGCGTTCTATCAGCAGCGCGACGTAATCGCCGGCGTTGACGCCGAGGCCGATTAAGTGATGCGCCAGGCGGTTGGCCCGGGCGTTGAGTTCGGCGTAGCTCAGCCGACCGCCGTCCCATACCACGGCGTCGGCCTCGGGAGTCCGGGCAACCTGCGCCTCGAACAGTTCGTGGACGCAGCGGTCCTTGGGATAGTCGGCCCGGGTGGCGTTCCAGTCGTAAAGCACCTGGCGGCGCTCGGCCTCCGGCAGGACGCCGATCCGGCGCATGGCGGTGTCCGGTGCGTTTTCCAGGGCCGTGATCAGGTTGTCCAGCGCCGTATGCATCAGGGCGCACAGCCGTTCCGGCGCCGCCGGCGACAGGGTTTGCGCCGACAGTAAAAACCCTTCGCCCAGGTCGTCCACGGATAGTACGATCGGGTAGTTGCTGCGCTCTTCGCCCGATGACAGAATTTCAATGCCCAGCCAGGCGGTGGCGCTGTCCGCCGAGGCGTCGTCCTGGCTGTGCCGGTAGTTGAGCAGTGCGCTGAACAACGGCGCCGGCGCCTGTACGCCGCTGCAGCGCTGTGCCAGGCTCAGCGGCGCATGTTCATGACGCAGCAGGCCGGCCAGCCGATCCTGCACTTCACGGATCTGTTCCAGGACACTGCCCTGGGCCAGCTGCACTCTCAGCGGCAGAGTATTGATGAACATCCCCAGCACCCGTTCGGCGCCCTCGCCGCCCTGCATGCGCCCGAGCAGTACCGTGCCGAACACCACGTCATCGCGTCCGGAGGTCCGTGACAAAACACTGGCCCAGGCCAGATGAAACAGGCTGGCGGCGCTGATGCCCAGGCTCCTGGCCTGATCCCGCAGGCGCCGGGCAAGATCGAGGTCGAGATCCTGCTTCGCTTCTTCGATCCCTGAACCGTTACCCTGCACATCGAGCAGACCGAACGGCGCCGTCGGTTCGTCGACATCCGCCAGCATTTCGCGGAAAAAGGCTTCGTGCTCTTCCGGAGCCATCCCCAGCCGCGCCTGCGCGACAAAGTTGCGGAACGGCAGCGGCGCCGGCAGTTGCTCTGCCTGGCCCAACTGGTGCATCCGGATCTCCTCCAGCAGGAGGTCCAGCGCGGTGTTATCGAACGTCAAATGGTGAGCCAACAGCAACAGCAGCCAGCGCCCTTCCCTGAGATCATAGGCGATGAAGCCGTTGATCATCGGCGCGGCTCTCACGTCGAGGCGATAATGTCTCGGATCGTAACGTTCCGCCAATTGTTCGGCCGCATCATTGGCTTCAGGGTCCAGAATGACGTCCTCAATCGCCAGTTTCGCTGTACGCCAGACCACCTGTACCGGTTCCGGCAGGCCTTCCCAGGCCATGGAAGTGCGCAGGATATCATGGCGTGCTATCACCGCCTGCAGGGCCCTCAAGAACCCATCGAGACGCTCATGCGTGTCAAACGCCATCAGGACCGGCATCAGGTAGGCATCCCCTTCGGAGTCCATCAGGTGATGAAACAGAATGCCTTCCTGCAGCGGCGCCAGCGGATAGATGTCCTGCACGTTGGCCGCTCCGCCCGGCACGGCGGCCGTGATGCGGTCGATATCGGCCTGAGACAGGCTGACCAGCGGCAGCAGGTCCGGGGTAATGGCCGTGCAGCCGGCCGGAATGCGGTTGGCCGGGACGACCAGTTGCTCGGCGTGGCTGCCGTGGTCGGCCAGCGCCGCCAGCCCAGCCAGCGTCGGCGCGGCGAACAATTCCCGCACGTCGGTGTTCAGCCCGGCCTGGCGCATGCGCGCGATGAGGGTCACGGCCAGCAGCGAATGCCCGCCCAGTTCGAAGAAATTATCGTGGCGGCCGACCTGCTCGATCTTGAGCAGCTCGGCCCAGAGGGCCGCCAGGGCCTGTTCGGTCTCGCCTTGCGGCGCTTCATAGCCGCGTACGGCGTAGGCATCGCCCTCCGGCGCCGGCAGGGCTTTGCGGTCCAGCTTGCCGTTCGGGGTCAGCGGCAGCGCTTCGAGGTGCACGAAGGCGGCGGGCACCATGTATTCGGGCAGCGTCTCGGCCAGATGCGCGCGCAGGCGGTCCACCGTCACGTCGGCGTCGCCGGTGTAGTAGGCCACCAGCTTCTTGCTGCCGGGGCCGTCCTCGCGGGCCAGCACCGCCGTTTCGCGGACCGCCGGGTGTTCGGCCAGCCGGGCCTCGATCTCGCCCAGCTCGATGCGGAAGCCGCGGACCTTGACCTGGAAGTCGTTGCGGCCCAGGAATTCGATGCTGCCGTCGGCCAGCCAGCGGCCCAGGTCGCCGGTCTTGTACAACCGCGCCTCGGGATCGTGGCTGAACGGATCCTTGATAAAGCGCTCGGCGGTCAGCTCGGGCCGGTTCAGGTAACCACGGGCGACGCCGTCGCCGGCGACATGGAGTTCGCCGGCGACACCGATCGGAACCGGTTCGCCCTGAGCATCGAGGAAGTAGATGCGGGTGTTGGCCATCGGCTTGCCGATGGTGACGCTGGCCATCTCGGGGTTGTGTTTGACGTAGGCGGCCGTGCAGGAGACGGTGGCTTCGGTGGGGCCGTAGGTGTTGACCAGTTTGGTTTGCTTGTCGGGACAGAGCGCTTCCCAGGCTTGCAGCTTTTGCGGCGACAGCGCGTCACCGGTCACGTTGAGCAAGCGCACGCCGGCCAGTTGCTCGCGCGCCTTGTCCGGCGAGCGTTCCCATTCGGCCACCAGGGTATGCCAGTGCGCCGCGGTCAGATGCACGAAGGTCGGGCGACTCTCGCTGTCCATGCCGAACAGCCGCTCGCTCGGCACCAGCGTCGCCCCGGACAGCAGCGCCGGGAAGATCTCTTCGACGGACAGGTCGAAATTCAGGGAGTTTTGCTGCAGGACGGTATCGGTGCCAGTCAGCCCGAACACCTCGGCCGCTCCCAGCGCATAATTGACCAGGGACTGGTGTTCGATCATCACGCCCTTGGGCTGTCCGGTCGAGCCGGAGGTGTAGATGACGTAGGCCAGATGATGGGGTGTCAGGCCCAGCGCTTGCGGGTCCGGGTTGGCGCCGGACTGTGCCGCCCAGGGCGCCGGGTCGGCGTCGAGCAGCAGGCGTGGTACGGTCGGCGCGCAGTCGGCGAAGCGCGCGGCCAAACCGCTTTGTATCAGCACCACCACCGGGGCGCTGTCGGTCAGCATGTAGGCCAGCCGGTCTGCCGGATAGGCCGGGTCCAGCGGCACGTAGGCGCCGCCGGCTTTGAGAATGGCCAGCAGGCCGATGATCATGTCCGGCCCGCGCTCGGCGCAGATCGCGACCCGGTCGTCGGGCTTCACGCCCAGGCTGCGCAAATGGTGGGCCAGCTGATTGGTTTTGACGTTGAGCCCGGCGTAGCTCAGCCGGCCGCCGTCCCATACCAGGGCTTCGGCATCGGGTGTTTGCAGCGCCTGGGCCTCGAACAGTTCATGGGCGCAGCGGTCCTGGGGATAGTCGGCCCCGGTGGCGTTCCAGCCGTAAAGCACCTGGCGGCGCTCGGCCTCCGGCAGGACGCCGATCCGGTCCATGGCGGTGTCCGGTGCGCTTTCCAGGGTAGTGATCAGGTTTTCCAGCGCCGTGTGCATCAGGGCGCACAGCTGTTCCGGCGCTACTGGCGGCAGGGTTTGCGCGGTCAACGAAAACCCTTCGCCCAGGTCGTCCACATCCAATCCGATCGGGTAGTTGGTGCGCTCTTCGCCCGCCAACAGGACTTCGATGCCCTGCCAGGCGGCGGCATTGTCCGCCGGGGCGTCGTCCTGGCTATGCCGGTAGTTGAGCAGTGCGCTGAACAGCGGCGCCGGCGCCTGCACGCCGCTACAGCGTTGCGCCAGGCTCAGCGGCGCATGTTCATGCCTCAGCAGGCCGGCCAGCCGGCTCTGTACGTCACGGACCTGTTCCAGGACACTGCCCTGGGCCAGCTGCACTCTCAGCGGCAGGGTGTTGATGAACATTCCCAGCACCCGCTCGCCGCCCTCGCCGCCTTGCATGCGCCCAAACAATAGCGTACCGAACACCACGTCATCGCGCCCGGAAGTCCGCGACAACACCATGGCCCAGGCCAGATGAAACAGGCTGGCGGCGCTGATGCCCAAGGTCCTGGCTTGTTCCCGCAGCCGTCGCGCCAGGTCCGTGGCGACGGTCAGCCTGGCTTCCTGAATCCGGCTACCGTCGCCCAGGACGTCGAGCAGACCGAACGGCGCCGTCGGTTCGTCGACATCCGCCAGCATGCCGCGGAAAAAGGCTTCGTGCTCTTCCCGGCTGATTCCGAGACGCGCCTGCGCGACGAAGTTACGGAACGGCAGCGGCGCCGGCAGCTGATCCGCCTGTCCCTGCAGATGCGCCCGCGCCTCTTCCATCAGCAATGCAAGCGCGGTGTGGTCGGACACCAAATGATGCATCAGCAGCAACAACAGCCAACGGTCGTTGGCTTTGTCATAGGCTGTATAAACCCGCATCAACGGCGCCTGGCGCACATCGAAGCGGTAATGTCTCGGATGGTAACGTTCCGTCAATTGTCCGGCCGCATCGCCCGCTTCAGGGTCCAGGATGACCTCCTCTACGCTCAGCGAAGCTTGGCGCCACACGATCTGCACGGGCTCCGGCAATCCCTCCCAGGCCACGGAAGTGCGCAGGATATCGTGCCGGTCAATCACCGCCTGCAGTGCAACCACGATCTCTTGTAACCGCTCGGCGTTATCGAAAGCCAACAAAGAGGGTAAGAGGTAGGCGTCCCCTTCGGACTCCATCAAATGGTGGAACAGAATGCCTTCCTGCAGTGGCGCCAGCGGATAGATGTCCTGCACGTTGGCCGCCCCGCCTGGCACGGCCGCCGTGATGCGGTCGATATCGGCCTGAGACAGGGCCACCAGCGGCAGCATGTCCGGGGTAATGGCCGTCGCATCGGCCGGAATACCGTTAGGCGGGACCATGACCTGCCGGGAATCGCCGCCGACTGCGGCAGCCAGCCCGGCCAGCGTCGGTGCGGCGAACAAGGCCTGCACGTCGGTGTTCAGTCCGGCCTGGCGCATGCGCGCGATCAAGGACACTGCCAGCAGCGAATGCCCGCCCAGTTCGAAGAAGTTATCATAGCGACCTACCTGATCGACCTTGAGCAGCTCGACCCAGATGGCGGCCAAAGCCTGTTCGGTCTCGCCTTGCGGCGCCTCATACTCACGTGCGCCATAAGCATCGCCCTCCGGCGCCGGCAGCGCCTTGCGGTCCAGCTTGCCGTTGGCGGTCAGCGGCAGCGCCTCCAGGTGCACGAAGGCGACAGGCACCATGTACTCGGGCAATGTCTCGGCCAGGTGCGCGCGCAGACTGTCCACGGTCAGTTCGGCGTCACCCGTGTAGTAGGCCACCAGGCGCTTGTCGCCGGGACCGTCTTCGCGGGCCAGCACCGCCGTTTCCCGGACCTGCGGATGTTCGGCCAGCCGGGCCTCGATCTCGCCCAGTTCGATACGGAAGCCGCGCACCTTGACCTGGAAGTCGTTGCGGCCGAGGAATTCGATGCTGCCGTCTTCCCGCCAGCGGCCCAGGTCGCCGGTCTTGTACAGCCGGGCTTCGGGTTCATCGCTGAACGGATCTTGGATAAAGCGTTCGGCGGTCAGCTCGGGCCGGTTCAGATAGCCTCTCGCCAGTCCGGCGCCGCCCACATACAGTTCGCCCATGACGCCGACCGGAACGGGCTCGAGTTGAGGGTCCAGCAGGTAGACACGGGTGTTGGCGATGGGCTTGCCGATCGGCGGCAGGCCTTCTTTTCCGGCCGGCACCGGGCAGGAGGTCGAAACCACGCTGTTCTCGGTGGGGCCGTAGTTATTGACCAGTTCGAACGGCAATCCGGCCGGCGGATAACCGTGCAGCCGGTCGCCGCCGGCCAGCAGACAGCGCAGGGCCAGATGCTCGGGCCGGGGCGCCGCCAGCATCAGTTCCGCCAATGGCGTCGGCATGAACGCCACAGTGATGCGGTCGTCGGCCAGCTGCTGCCATAATGCCTCCGGCTGGCCCAGCATTTCGGGCCGGACCAGGTGCAGGCAGGCGCCGGCCAACAGGTACGGCCAGGTTTCCCAGGCGCTGGCGTCGAAAGCCAGGCCCGCCAGCTGCGTGGCCCGGTCGGCGGCGCTCACCTGGAACTGCCGGTTGTGCCAGCTGACCAGGTTCATCACGCCGGCGTGCGGCACCATGACGCCCTTGGGCTGGCCGGTGGAGCCGGAGGTGTAGATGACATAGGCCAGATGCGCCGGGTTCAGGCCCAGCGATTGCGGCGGCAAGTTCGTGTCCGCCTGTTCGGCGATCTTGCGCCAGTCCCGATCCAGCGCAATCACTTGAGCTTTCGTGGCTGGCAGGTGTTTCTTAAGGTGCTCTTGCGTCAGCAGCACCTTGGGCGCTGCATCGCTCAGCATGTAGGCCAGCCTGTCTTCCGGGTAGGCCGTATCCAGAGGTACGTAGGCGCCGCCCGCTTTCAGGATGCCCACCAAACCCACTACCATTTCCAGGCTGCGCTCCATGCAGATCGCGACCAGGACATCAGGTCCTACGTCCAGACTACGCAAATGGTGCGCCAGCTGATTGGCTTTGATGTTGAGCTCGGCGTAGGTCAGCGCCTGATCTCCGAACACCACCGCCATGGCATCAGGCTGCCGGGCGGCCTGGGCTTCAAATGGCTCATGCAGCAATTGCTCTTGCGGATAATCGGCCCGGGTGGCGTTCCAGTCGTAAAGCACCTGGCGGCGCTCGGCCTCCGGCAGCACGCCGATCCGGCCCATGGCGGTATCCGGTGCGCTTTCCAGGGCCGTGATCAGATTGTCCAGCGCCGTGTGCATCATCGCGCACAGCCGTTCCGGCGCCGCCGGCGGCAGGGTTTGCGCCGTCAGCGTAAACTCTTCGCCCAGGTCGTCCACGGATAACACGATCGGGTAGTTGGTGCGCTCTTCGCCCGCTGACAGGGCTTCGATGCCCTGCCAGGCAGCGGCGCTGTCCGCCGGCGCGGCGGCCTGGCTGTGCCGGTAGTTGAGCAGTGCGCTGAACAACGGTGCCGGCGCCTGCACACCGCTGCAGCGTTGCGCCAGGCTCAGCGGCGCATGTTCATGGCGCAGCAGGCCGGCCAGCCGGCTCTGCACGTCACGGACCTGGTCCAGGACGCCGCCCTGGGCCAGCTGCACTCTCAGCGGCAGGGTATTGATGAACATCCCCAACGTTCGGCCGGCGCCCTCGCCGCCCTGCATGCGCCCGAACAACACCGTGCCGAACACCACGTCCTCGCGCCCGGAGGTCCGCGCCAACACCGCGGCCCAGGCCAGATGGAACAGGCTGGCGGCGCTGATGCCCAGGGTTCGGGACTGTTGCCGCAGCCGTCGAGCCAAATCCGTGGCGACGGTCAGCCTGGCTTCCTGAATCCGGCTGCCGTCGCCCAGGACGTCGAGCAGACCAAACGGCGCCGTCGGCTCATCGACATCCGCCAGCATGCCGCGGAAAAAGGCTTCGTGCTCTTCCGGGGCCATCCCCAGCCGGGCCTGCGCGACGAAATTGCGAAACGGCAGCGGTGCCGGCAGTTGCTCTGCCTGGCCCAGCTGGTGCATCAGGATCTCCTCCAGCAAGATATCTATCGTGGTGTGATCGATCGCCAAGTGGTGAGTCAACAGCAACAGCAGCCAGCGCTTTTCCTTGGGGTCATAGGCGGTGAAGCCGTTGATCAACGGCGCGACTCTCACGTCGACGCGATAATGTCTCGGATGATAACGCTCCGACAATTGTTCGGCCGCATCATTTGCTTCAGGGTCAATGACGACCTCCTCAATCGCCAGTTTCGCTGAGCGCCAGACCACCTGTACCGGTTCCGGCAGACCTTCCCAGGCCATGGCAGTGCGCAGGATATCGTGGCGGTCGACCACCGCCTGCAGGGCCGCCAAGAACCCGTCGAGACGTTCGCGCGTGTCGAACGCCATCAGGTACGGCAGCAGGTAGGCATCCCCTTTGGACTCCATCAAATGGTGGAACAGAATGCCTTCCTGCAGCGGCGCCAGCGGATAGATATCCTGCACGTTGGCCGCCCCGCCCGGCACGGCGGCCGTGATTTGGTCAACATACTCAGGTGCCAGATTCAATAATTGCGAACTATCCAGAGAATCAGCAACAGGCTTGTTGGCGGTGATGGGGCCGTTTAACTTTAGAAACTCAATCAAGGCGGGCTTGGTGTCACGCAACTCGGCAAGTAATGAGGGGGCTAATGCTTGCTTTTTTCCAAGAATGACCAACTCGTCATTTTCAATGGCGAGTGAGACGTTTCTTTCGCTGAGTTGCTGTAATAGCGCGGCAATTTTCATATTCTAATCTCCATAATTTGTTCTTCTTCCACGGCTTCGGCCAGCTTGGCCAGAGTCGGGGCGGTAAATACCACTCTCACGTCCGCGACTAATCCCCTCTGCCCCATCTTTTCAATCAGTGATATCGCTAACAAGGAATGCCCGCCCAGTTCGAAGAAATTATCGTGACGGCCGACCTGGTCGATCTTGAGCAACTCGGCCCAGATGTCCGCCAGGGCTTGTTCGGTCTCGCCTTGCGGCGCTTCATAC
>NZ_KE386569.1:4173129-4180379 GCF_000427625.1 Methylobacter luteus IMV-B-3098 | reverse complement strand
GGCCTGGGTGGCGTTCCAGTCGTAAAGCACCTGGCGGCGCTCGGCCTCCGGCAGCACGCCGATCCGACGCATGGCGGTATCCGGTGCGCTTTCCAGGGCCGTGATCAGGTTGTCCAGCGCCGTATGCATCAGGGCGCACAGCCGTTCCGGCGCCACCGGCGGCAGGGTTTGCGCCGTCAGCGAGAAGCCTTCGCCCAGGTCATCCACGGATAACACGATCGGATAGTTGCTGCGCTCTTCGCCCGATAGGAGTTCGATGCCCTGCCAGGCGGTGGCGCTGTCGGCCGAGGCGTCGTCCTGGCTGTGCCGGTAGTTGAGCAGTGCGCTGAACAGCGGCGCCGGCGCCTGCACGGCGCTGCAGCGCTGCGCCAGACTCAGCGGCGCATGTTCATGGCGCAGCAGACTGGCCAGCCGCAGCTGCACGTCGCGGACCTGGTCCAGGACACTGCCCTGGGCCGCCTGCACCCGCAGCGGTAGG
This sequence comes from Methylobacter luteus IMV-B-3098, assembly GCF_000427625.1. Lineage (GTDB taxonomy): Bacteria > Pseudomonadota > Gammaproteobacteria > Methylococcales > Methylomonadaceae > Methylobacter > Methylobacter luteus. Next base: position 4,179,901 of record NZ_KE386569.1, on the reverse strand, counting down.
GTATTGATGAACATGCCCAGCACCCGGTCGGCGCCCTCGCCGCCCTGCATGCGCCCGAGCAGTACCGTGCCGAACACCACGTCATCGCGCCCCGAGGTCCGCGACAACACCGTGGCCCAGGCCAGATGGAACAGGCTGGCGGCGCTGATGCCCAATGCCCGTGCTTGCTCCCGCAGACGTCGGGCAAGATCGAGGTCGAGATCTTGCTTCGCTTCTTCGACTCCTGAACCGTCACCTCGCACGTCGAGCAGGCCGAACGGCGCGGTCGGCTCGTCGACATCCGCCAGCATCCCGCGGAAAAAGGCTTCGTGTTCTTCCGGCTTCATCCCCAGCCGGGCTTGCGCGACGAAGTTGCGGAACGGCAGCGGCGCAGGCAGTCGATCTGCCCGGCCCAGCTGGTGCATCTGGATCTCCTCCAGCAGGATGCCCAGCGCGGTGTTATCGAGCGCCAAATGGTGAGTCAACAGCAACAGCAGCCAACGCCCCTTCCTGGGGTCATAGGCGGTGAACCCGTTGATCAACGGGGCAGCTCTCAAGTCGATGCGATAGTGTCTCGTATCGTAACGTTCCAGCAATTGTTCGGCGGCATCGCCGGCTTCAGGGCCAATGACAACATGCTCGACCTTTAACTTCGCCTCGCGCCACACGATCTGCACGGGCTCCGGCAGGCCTTCCCAAGCTACGGACGTGCGCAGGATATCGTGGCGCTCGATCACGGCCTGCAAAGCGGCCAGAAAACCGTCCTGGCGTTCCTGCGTGTCAAACGCCATCAGGACCGGTTCCAGATACGCATCCCCGTCGGACTCCATCAGGTGGTGGAACAGAATGCCTTCCTGCAGCGGCGCCAAGGGATAGATGTCCTGCACGTTGGCCGCCCCGCCCGGCACAGAAGCCGTGATGCGATCAATATCGGCCTGTTCCAGGGTAACCAGAGGCAGCAGTTCCGGGGTAATGGCTGTGCAGTCGGTCGGAATGCGGTTGGCCGGGACGACCAGTTGCTCGGCATGGCTGCCGTTGTCGGCCAGCGCCGCCAGCCCGGCCAGCGTCGGTGCGGCGAACAAGGCCCGTACGTCGGTAGCCAGCCCGGCCTGGCGCATGCGTGCGATGAGGGTCACGGCCAGCAAGGAATGCCCGCCCAGTTCGAAGAAATTATCGTGACGGCCGACCTGGTCGATCTTGAGCAACTCGGCCCAGATGTCCGCCAGGGCTTGTTCGGTCTCGCCTTGCGGCGCTTCATACTGCCGCGTTTGCAGGGCNCCGGCATCGGGCGCCGGCAGTGCCTTGCGGTCCAGCTTGCCATTCGGGCTCAGCGGCAGCGCTTCCAGATGCACGAAGGCGGCGGGCACCATATAGTCTGGCAGCGTCTCGGCCAGATGCGCGCGCAGGCTGTCCACCGTCACGTCGGCATCGCCGGTGTAGTAGGCCACCAGCTGTTTGCCGCCGGGACCATCCTCGCGGGCCAGCACCGCCGTTTCCCGGAGCGCCGGATGTTCGGCCAGCCGGGCCTCGATCTCGCCCAACTCGATGCGGAAGCCGCGGATCTTGACCTGGAAGTCGTTGCGGCCCAGATACTCGATGCTGCCGTCTTCCCGCCAGCGAACCAGGTCGCCGGTCTTGTACAGCCGCGCCTNGGGATCGTTGCTGAACGGGTCGGCGATGAAGCGCTCGGCGGTCAGTTCGGGCCGGTTCAGGTANCCNCGGNCGACCTGGACGCCGCCGATGAACAGTTCACCGGGCACNCCGACCGGTACCGGTTCGCCCTGCGCATCCAGGATGTAGATCCGGGTGTTGTCGATCGGCCTGCCGATCGGGATGCTGCTCGTCGAAGCTCCGGCCTCGCAGGCCCAGGCGGTAACGTCTATGGCAGCTTCGGTCGGGCCATAGAGATTGTGCAATTCCGTCTGCTTGAGCAGTTCATGAAAACGGTTGCTCAACGCCACGGGCAAAGCTTCGCCGCTGCAGATCACCCGCCGCAAGCTGGCGCAGTCCGCGACTTTGCCGTGCTCCAGAAAGATTTGCAGCATCGGCGGCACGAAGTGCAGCGTGGTGATGCGCTGCTGCCGGATGAGCTCGCTGAGATAGACCGGGTCTTTGTGGCCTTCCGGTTTCGCCATCACCAGACGTGCGCCGGTGAATAACGGCCAGAAAAATTCCCAGACCGAGACATCGAAGCTGAAAGGGGTTTTTTGCAGGACGGCATCGTCGGATGTCAGTCCGTAGGCTTTCTGCATCCAGTTGAGCCGGTTGACCACACCGCGGTGTTCGTTCATCGCCCCTTTAGGCTGCCCGGTCGAGCCGGAAGTGTAGATCATGTAGGCCAAATGGTGCGGCATCAGGCCCAGTGACTGCGGTGTCAAGCTCGTGTCCGGCTCTACAGCGATCCGGCGCCAATCGCTATCCAATGCAAGCACGTGGGCATCGGTCTGGGGCAAGAGGCCCTGGAGCCGCTCTTGCGTCAGCAGCACCTTGGGAGCGGCATCAGCCAGCATGTAGGCCAGCCGATCCGCCGGATAAGCGGGATCCAGCGGCACATAGGCACCGCCCGCCTTCAGGATGCCCAGCAGGCCCACCACCATCTCCAGACTGCGCTCGGCGCAGATCGCTACCAATACATCGGGTCCTACGCCTAAACTGCGCAGGTAGTGCGCCAGGCGGTTGGCCCGAACGTTGAGTTCAGCATAGGTCAGTTGCTGGTCTTCAAACACCACGGCGACCGCATCCGGCGTATGCTGCGCTTGCGTCTCGAACAGTTCATGAAGGCAGCGGTCCCGGGGATAGTCGGCCTGGGTGGCGTTCCAGTCGTAAAGCACCTGACGGCGCTCGGCCTCCGGCAGGACGCCGATGCGGCCCATGGCGGTGTCCGGTGCGCTTTCCAGGGCGGCTATCAGGTTCTCCAGCGCCGTGTGCATCATCGCGCACAGCCGTTCCGGCGCCACCGGCGGCAGGGTTTGCGCCGTCAGCGAAAACCCTTCGCCCAGGTCGTCCACATCCAGCACGATCGGGTAGTTGGTGCGCTCTTCGCCCGACAGGGTTTCGATGCCCTGCCAGGCAGCGGCGCTGTCTGTCGAGGCGTCGTCCTGGCTGTGCCGGTAGTTGAGCAGTGCGCTGAACAGCGGCGCCGGGGCCTGCACGCCGCTGCAGCGTTGCGCCAGGCTCAGCGGCGCATGTTCATGCCTCAGCAGACTAGCCAGCCGACTCTGCACGTCACGGACCTGGTCCAGGACACTGCCCTGGGCCAGCTGCACTCGCAACGGCAGGGTGTTGATGAACATCCCCAGCACCTGCCCGGCGCCTTCGCCGCCCTGCATGCGCCCGAACAGGACCGTGCCGAACACCACGTCATCGCGCCCCGAGGTCCGCGCCAACACTGCGGCCCAGGCCAGATGGAACAGGCTGGCGGCGCTGATGCCCAGGGTTCGGGACTGTTCCCGCAGCCGGCGCGCCAGGTCCGTGGCGACGGTCATCTCGACTTCCTGAATCCGGCTGCCGTCGCCCAGGACGTCGAGCAGACCGAACGGCGCGGTCGGCTCATCGACATCCGCCAGCATGCCGCGGAAGAAGGCTTCGTGCTCTTCCGGCTTCATCCCCAGCCGGGCCTGCGCGACGAAATTGCGGAACGGCAGCGGCGCCGGCAGTTGTTCTGCCTGGCCCAACTGGTGCATCCGGATCTCTTCCAGCAGAATGGCCAGCGCGGTGTGATCGAGCGCCAGATGGTGAGTCAACAGCAACAGCAGCCAGCGCCCTTTCCCAGGGTCATAGGCGATGAAGCTGTTGATCATCGGCGCGACCCTCACGTCGACGCGATAATGTCTCGGATCGTAACGTTCCGACAATTGTTCGGCCGCATCATTTGCTTCAGGGTCAATGACGACCTCCTCAATCGCCAGTTTCGCTGAGCGCCAGACCACCTGTACCGGTTCCGGCAGGCCTTCCCAGGCCATGGAAGTGCGCAGGATATCGTGGCGTGCTATCACGGCCTGCAGGGCGTTCAGGAAACCATCGAGACGTTCGCGCGTGTCGAACCCCATCAGGTGCGGCAGCAGGTAGGCATCCCCTTCGGAGTCCATCAGGTGGTGGAACAGAATGCCTTCCTGCAGCGGCGCCAGCGGATAGATGTCCTGCACGTTGGCCGCCCCGCCCGGCACGGCGGCCGTGATGCGGTCGATATCGGCCTGCGCCAGGGTAACCAGCGGCAGCATGTCCGGGGTAATGACCGTGCAGCCGGCCGGAATGCCGTTAGGCGGGACCAGAACCTGCCGGGAACCGCCGCCGACTGCGGCAGCCAGCCCGGCCAGCGTCGGTGCGGTGAACAAGGACTGTACATCGGTATTCAGCCCGGCCTGGCGCATGCGTGCGATGAGCGTCACGGCCAGCAGCGAATGCCCGCCCAGTTCGAAGAAATTGTCGTGACGGCCGATCTGATCGACCTTGAGCAGCTCGGCCCAGATAGCCGCCAGGGCCTGTTCGGTCTCGCCGTGCGGCGCTTCATAGCCGCGCACGGCGTAGGCGTCGCCCTCCGGCGCCGGCAGGGCTTTGCGGTCCAGCTTGCCGTTGGCGGTCAGCGGCAGCGCTTCCAGCTGCACGAAGGCCGCGGGCACCATGTACTCGGGCAATGTCTCGGCCAGATGGGCGCGCAGACTGTCGACCGTCATTTCGGCATCGCCGGTGTAATAGGCCACCAGCCGTTTGCCGCCGGGACCGTCCTCGCGGGCCAGCACCGCCGTTTCCCGTACCCCGGAGTATTCGGCCAGCCGGGCCTCGATCTCGCCCAGCTCGATGCGGAAACCACGGATCTTGACCTGGAAGTCGTTGCGGTCCAGAAATTCGATGTTGCCATCGGCACGCCAACAGCCTAAATCACCCGTTTTGTAAAGCTGTGCGCCAGGCTCGTTGACGAACGGATCGGCGATGAAACGCTCGGCGGTCAGCTCGGGGCGGTTCAGGTAGCCCTGCGCCACGCCCGGTCCACCGATGTAGATCTCGCCCGCTACGCCGATAGGCACCGGTTGCAGCTGGTCGTCCAGGATGTAGATCTGGGTGTTCGCGATCGGACGGCCAATGGGAATGCTTTCGGCCTGCTCGGCGATGGCTTCAACTGAATAGGAAGTCGCGAAGGTCGTGGTTTCAGTGGGGCCGTAGACATGAATCAAGTGACATTGAGGCTGGCTGTCCCGGAACCGCTTCACAATAAGTGGCGAGGATCTCTCGCCGCCAAAGAGCAAGTGTTTTAATCGAGCCAGTGCCGTAGGCAATATGACGGCATATTGATTGAACAGCGCCGTCGTCAAAAACAGGGTCGTCGCGCCCTGCTCGGTAAGAATATGGGCGAACGTTTCAGGCTCAAGAACGGCGGATTGCGGAATAATCAATATGCGCGCACCGTTTAATAAAGCTCCCCAGATTTCAAAGGTCGAGGCATCGAAAGCGGGATTGCTGCAGTGTGCGATACAATCTGCCGGCTCAATCTGCACATAGCCATTGTTGATCACGAGCCGGTTGATCGCGCGGTGTGGAACGATCACGCCCTTGGGCACGCCTGTCGATCCTGAGGTGTACATGATATACGCCGGGGTATCGGCAGCTCTCTGCAGGCGTAAATCGGCCGATGAGCAATGGGCGATGGCTTCGTTTGCCTGCGCCAGGTCAAGCACCTGAACGCCTGGCCAGTCCTGGCCGGCTGCGCTGTTTCCCGCAATGATCACCTGCCTGGCTTGGCAATCCTGAATCATGAACGCCTGCCGATCCGCTGGAAACTCGGGATCGATCGGTACATAGGCGCAGCCGCTCTTAAGTACGGCCAGCTGCGCCACCAGCATGTCCACACTGCGTGCCATAACGACCGGGATGAAATCGCCGGCCGCGACGCCCAGGCGGCGCAAATGGTGCGCCAGCTGATTGGCTTTAACGTTGAGTTCGGCGTAGCTCAGCCGCCCGCCGTCCCATACCACGGCGTCGGCCTCGGGTGTGTTCCGCACTTGCGTCTCGAACAGTTCGTGGACGCAGCGGTCCTGGGGATAGTCGGCCTGGGTGGCGTTCCAGCCGTAAAGCACCTGGCGGCGCTCGGCCTCGCTGAGCATCGGCAGGCAGGCAACAGCTTGGCTGTCGTCCGCCACCATGCCGGCCAGCAAGGCTTGCCAGTAGCCCAGGTAACGAGCGACGGTATCAGGGTCAAACAGCGCCGTGGCATATTCGAGACTGCCGACGATGGCGTCGCCGTCTTCTTTCAGCAAGAGGCTCAGGTCGAATTGGGCGCTGGCGTGCGCCACGTCCACCGGCGCCAGGCTGAGACCGGGCAGACTCAGTTCCCAGCCGGGCGTGTTTTGCCAGCCAAACATGACCTGGAACAACGGGGCATGCGCGAGGCTGCGCACCGGTTGCACGATTTCGACGATCTGTTCGAACGGAATGTCCTGGTGGGCCTGGGCATTGAGGGTCTGGATCTTGACGCGTTCGATCAGGGCCGCGACCGTGGGCGAATCCGACAGGTCGATCCGCAGGGCCAGGGTATTGACGAAGAAGCCGATCAGGCCTTCGATTTCGGACCGGCCCCGGTTGGCCGAGGGCGTGCCGATCACCACATCGGCCTGGCCCGAGAGCCGCGAGAGCGTCAGGGCCCAGCCGGCCAGCAGGGTCATGAACAGGGTCACGCCGTGCCGCTGGCTGAAGGCTTTGAGCTGCGCACTGAGGTCGGCTTCCAGCCGGACGGCCTGCAGGGCGCCGGCATAGTCCTGTTGCGCCGGCCTCGGCCGGTCGCTCGGGAGTTCCAGCAGGG
>NZ_KE386569.1:4171912-4173029 GCF_000427625.1 Methylobacter luteus IMV-B-3098 | reverse complement strand
ATCAGTTGACTCGCTTCGCCGTCCTGCTCGATGAAGAGGGTGCGCAAGGCTTCGTGGCGGGCCACGATCCGGTCCAGCGCGCGCCGCAGGGCCGTTACGTCCAGCACGCCCGTCAGCCGTATCCCGCCGGCGATATGGTAGGCTTCGCTGGCGCCTTCCATTTGGGCGAGAAACCAGAGCCGCTGTTGGGCAAAAGACAGCGGCAGGCGCTGGTCACGGTCAGCATGAGGGATAGAAGTATCCTTTAATTGCTTGCGTTTTAATTTTCCGGCTATTGCTTGTTTAATTAATGCTTCACGTTCGAGTGTTGATAACTTATCTACGGAATAACTTTTCATGCTACTAGCCTTGATTTAGGTTGAAATATAATTTTCGTCATGATTGATACCCCTCAAGAATCATTCATAAATCTCATAACTTGAATCATTCATAAATCTTATAACCTGCGCTAAATCATCCTCATCAAACTGAGCCAATTGCGCATCGACGATCCGGGCAGCAAGAAATGAAAGCACTGGCGCCATGAAGACATCTTGTAGCACCAGTTCAACCTCGAATTGCTGCTTGATTTCAAGCACCAGCTTGACTACCAGCAGGGAATGCCCGCCGAGTTCGAAGAAATTATCGTGGCGGCTGACCTGGTCGACTTTGAGCAGCTCGGCCCAGATGGCGGCCAGGGTCTGCTCGGTCTCGCCTTGCGGCGCCTCGTACTCCCGTGCGCCATAAGCATCGCCCTCCGGCGCCGGCAGGGCTTTGCGGTCCAGCTTGCCGTTGGCGGTCAGCGGCAGCGCTTCGAGGTGCACGAAGGCGACAGGCACCATGTATTCGGGCAGCGCCTCGGCCAGATGCGCGCGCAGGCTGTCCACGGTCAGTTCGGCGTCACCCGTGTAGTAGGCCACCAGGCGCTTGTCGCCGGCGCCGTCCTCGCGAGCCAGCACCGCCGTTTCCCGGACCGCCGGGTGTTCGGCCAGCCGGGCCTCGATCTCGCCCAGTTCGATGCGGAAGCCGCGCACCTTGACCTGGAAGTCGTTGCGGCCGAGGAATTCGATGCTGCCGTCTTCCCGCCAGCGGCCCAGGTCGCCGGTCTTGTACAGCCGGGCTTCGGGTTCATCGCTGA
>NZ_KE386569.1:4171629-4171812 GCF_000427625.1 Methylobacter luteus IMV-B-3098 | reverse complement strand
CATGGACCAGCCGTCGGAAATGATGTGATGCAGAGTGACCAGCAGCACGTGTTCGTCTGCCGCCAGCCGGACGAGGCGGCCTCGGACCAGCGGGCCCTGGGCCAGGTCGAACGGCGCCTGGGCTTCCTGCTCAGAGAGCCGGGCCAAGGCGGCCGAGGGGTTGGCGTCGGTGCTGAGATCATG
>NZ_KE386569.1:4171416-4171529 GCF_000427625.1 Methylobacter luteus IMV-B-3098 | reverse complement strand
GGATTATCGGCGGGCTGATGGGCCCACTGCGCCGTGTCGCTTGAGAGGTCGATCAGCCTGGCGCCGGCTGACCGGTCGGCCAGCCGGGCCTTGAGGCCGCTATCGGTCAACAG
>NZ_KE386569.1:4047311-4171316 GCF_000427625.1 Methylobacter luteus IMV-B-3098 | reverse complement strand
GCCAATCGCTATCCAATGCAAGCACGTGGGCATCGGTCTGGGGCAAGAGGCCCTGGAGCCGCTCTTGCGTCAGCAGCACCTTGGGAGCGGCATCAGCCAGCATGTAGGCCAGCCGATCTGCCGGATAAGCGGGATCCAGCGGCACATAGGCACCGCCCGCCTTCAGGATGCCCAGCAGGCCCACCACCATCTCCAGACTGCGCTCGGCGCAGATCGCGACCAATACATCGGGTCCTACGTCTAAACTGCGCAGGTAGTGCGCCAGGCGGTTGGCCCGAACGTTGAGTTCAGCATAGGTCAGCTGCTGGTCTTCAAACACCACGGCGACTGCATCCGGCGTATGCTGCGCTTGCGCCTCGAACAGTTCATGAAGGCAGCGGTCCCGGGGATAGTCGGCCTGGGTGGCGTTCCAGTCGTAAAGTACGCGTTGTCGCTCTTCAGCTTCCAGCAGGCTTATCCGGCTTATAGGTACATGAAACTTAGTAACCGTAAGATTGGCGAGCAAATTTAGCAGACGACGCATATGTGTAGCTAAGCTTTTTTCGCTGTAATGCAATGGATTAGCATTAAAATCAAAACGCAAATCGAAACCGCTCTGGTTGTCATAAACATCCAGAGAAAGTTCAAATTCCGGCCCTGTGGAAAGATTATGATTCTGTGCCGGGAAACCTGCAAAACTCTGAACATAATCGAAAACCATCGCATTGACATTCATACCATAGAAGTCACTTCCGTTCGGAGGCAACCCAAAATCCTGACGAAGATCTTCGCTTCGATAGCTTTGATGGCGCAAAGCATCTCGCATAGATCTTGTAGTTTGGCTGAGAAACTCCCCAAAACTTTGCCCGGAATCAACTCTCAATCTCAGTGGAAGAATGTTCGACATCATGCCGGGAATATTGCGCATTTCAGCGCCAATCCGGGCAGATACTGGCATGCCGACAATAATATCCTCCTCACCTGAAAATCGATGCAAATAAAGCGCTACAGCAGCGGTGATAACTTGAGTCAAACTCGCGCCATGGGCCGCGCCCAGACTGCGTAATGTCTCTGCCGTCGAAGAGGCCAAGTAATCTGTCTTACGGATATGCTGGCGGCATGGAATCGGATCCGGTTGTTTACCCGACAGAGTTATCGGCTCTGGCCTGTCTTTCAACTGGGCTAGCCAATAATCCCGATCTCGCCCGTATCTTGCCGAATTACGATAATTCTCTTCATTTTTCAATACATCAAGCCATGAACCGGCAGCATTGTCGTCTAGTGAATTAGCTCCGCTCAAGGAGGAATATACATCTGCAACTTTACGGGCAAAAAGCGGGCCAGTAAATCCATCTGAAACAAGGTGGTGCGTGCGTTGATAATAAATAAAGAAATCGGAACGTATTTTTAAAAGTGCAAACGTAGTTATTGGACCATGGATGATATCGCAGGCTTGTGCCATGTCATCACACATCCAACCCTTAGCAGTGGCATAGGGATCTGTTTCAGTACTAAAATCCAAGTAATGTATAATCCAGTTTTTGTCGCTGGAAAAGTATTGCCTTGGTCCTTCATCAGTAGCAATAAAACGAAGGTGAAAGCTATCATTTTGATCCAAAACAGTACTCACTGCTAATCTGAACAAGTCTGGATCAATAGCTCCTGAAATTTCGGTATATTCACCAATGTTATAGGCAGGGTTTTCTGGTTCCAACATCTGAGCAAACCATATAGAGGTTTGCGCTCTGGTCAATGGATAATATAAGGACATGATTTTTGCCAATCCTTGTAGATTGAGTTGAAATAATATCCCAAGAAGTCAGCCATAACTTGATTAGCCAATCCCGGACAACCGTTTTTTTACTATTTTTCACGCATCACTTTAAATTTACTTAAAGTTTAATTGAGTAAATTTAAATGTTTAATTGAATAAATTCTTGAACCTTGATTTAGCGCACATTGTATGGTGATGGGCTTTACCTAGCGTAAATAATAAGCGGCAAGTAAAACTAGTAGATGGGCTGAGTTGATGTCATAGTTAGTCATTCATCTTTAACCAAGTCTTTCGCTGCTTTAGATGGTAGCTATTATTTATTCTTTTATGGCTGGAGTTAAATACGTACCATTACTTAAATTATTACTTTTTTCTAACATATAGAATGCGCGATCAACAAATAAAACTAGTCGATAGGCTGAGCTGATGCCATAGTTAGTCATTCATCTTTAACCAAGTCTTTCGCTGCTTTAGATGGTAGCTATTATTTATTCTCTGATGTTATGCATGCATGCCGCCGAAAAAAGCTTATCATTTTACCCATGGAAAAAAGAAAAACTTGAGCTATACACCGATTATTTAATCAGTAACAACATTGGGCCCCTGTTCCCAACAGTTCTTACTGCCAGTGCTTAAATTCATCGGATAGCTGTTGACAGGTCCGGATCGGCTCCGCTGTTTGTCTTTACAACAAGATGGTTTCTAAAAAATCATACTGAACCTTTTTAGTAAAACTTTGCGGCATCTCAAGTACGGCTGCGTTTAGCAGTTCATGAATAACCACTTCGGCAAAATGCCGCAACAATGATTCAGGCTCATACTGCTGGCTGCAGGCCAGCGGCATTTGATCGACGGCTGTTTGTATCAATCTCTCATAGTGACCGGATACCGCTTGCCAGCGCCGGTACAGCTCGGTTTTCTCACCCGCCTTCCTGCTTAATAGCCGAGGAATATACTGATCCTTGGCAAAAATTTGTTTTAACGATTGGCTGAAGTAATACCAAAACAAAAAATCACTGCCGATACGGCTGTTGCTGGCCTGGAAACAGCACAGGAAATGAATGTTATTGATCGTTTTCAGAGGCTCCCGCAACGGATAGGCATATACTTGCCAGTCTTGCAGCACCACTGTCCCGTCGACTTCAACATACTCCAGTTCCGGCGACGGTAGCGGCTTGTTCCGGTAAGTGGGCAGGCGCAGAGACAGTAATACGCCCTGCCCTGCGCCTACGGAATCGAGCGCTAACCCGCTTTTTAGAAAATCCAGACAGGACTGGCCTTGCAGATGCCGTAGATGAACTGCGTCTTTACTATCAATCAGAACCTCATCGCTTTCCACCCACATATAAAAACCGCCGGATTGAATAAAGTCTGGCGTGTTTTCCAGAATCCAGGCTCCATGTATTACGTTCATAAAACTGTCTATGTGATCAGGCTAAGGAAAATAGGTTATAACTATGATAACGCAACAAATAAACTACCAACAAAATCATGCCAATCGAATAGACTCACATTCAGGGAGCCGGCTGAGTCACCGGGAACGCGGCGGCGGCTGAAAACCTCCCATCGTGTTGACATTAAGTAATTGACATGGAATAAGTCAAGGAATGGTAGGAGTGAATTCACTTATGAGGGTATCTGCATACTTGAGGAGGTTATTTTTTTGCACGCTCCTATCAAAGAACGAAAATCACACAACCACTAGAACCATTTCATGAGAAAAATTGCATCGAAAGTTTCCAAACGGCTTAGCAAGCTAAAAACCGGCAACGTCATCGACCTCAGCGACTACCGTCAACAGAAGAAGGCGGCTGAGGAGCTTTTTGATCAGATCGCCACGGCCGAACAGAACATACGAGCGGGCCGCGATCCTTTATATGCCGTTTATATACATGCTCAAAATTTATTATCGGTCCTGGCCGAATGCCTGCAGGATGTTCCGGAACCGTCCTTGAACCGTTTCTTCAGCACCATTGAAGCGGCGGACAATACCTATGTGCCCCAAGGGCCGCCAATGAGTCCGCTCACAGTCAGTTATTTCAATTGCTGGCTTCTGTTTGATCTTAGCGTCGGAATCGATAAGGAAACACTGGCCACGATTATTATCGACCTGGCCGATCAGTTTGGCCTGGACAAACAGATGATTGCAGTCATGAATGCCCTGCAGCGGTCTCGAATGGGCATTTATGAATTTATGGGACAAGAAAATGACAAAGTGTTATTAAGAGAACTCACGGGCAATGACATCATTACCTGTCTCTGCCCGGCGGGTTATCAAGGATCCCATCCTGGCGAATTATGGTTTGCCCGGATATTGCCTCCCGCATTGGGCCTGTTTGATTACAGCCTGGTTTTCACGACCTCGTATGTTCTGCTTGATCCCGATAAAAAAAGCTGGATTGCCTATCTGAACCGCACGATCGGCGGCAAGAAAACCCGGACAACGGCAAGTTCGCTCGAAAACCTGATGAAGTACGGCCTATCGGAAAATTACTGGCACGAGTATATTTTCGAATCTTATGTCAATCACAGGCCGGAAGCGGTTTTTCTCAAGGGCTTGCCGGATATCCGCTCGTCCCGGCCACATCATACGGACAATCCTGAATTCGCCTCCATTTTGCCGGACTGCCATTTACCGTAACCGCATAGACCGAACAGATCTTCCATGAACACGATCACTGAAGCGCTGACAGGCATTGTCAGCCGAGTCACTTATCATAACCCCGCCACAGGCTGGTCAGTGTTGCGTGTTCAACCGTTTCAATCGCCGCAGCAGCAAGAAACCGTCACCGTTCATCAAACCAAAGTCTTTGCAGGGGCTACGATGGAATTTCGGGGCGCCTGGACGGTTGATCCTAAATACGGCCGCCAATTTAAGGCAACCGAGGCGATCGAAAAGATACCCGCGACTACCGCCTCGATAGAAAAATATCTGGGTTCCGGATTGATTAAAGGGGTCGGCCCTCAAACCGCAAAGAAAATCGTCAAATACTTCAAGAATGAGACCCTGGATATCTTTGAAAATGATATTCAACGCTTGATGGAAGTGCCCGGAATTGCCAGAAAGAAACTCGAAATGATAGAGCGGGCCTGGACGGAACATCGCGCCATCCGCGAAGTGATGATGTTTCTTCAGGGACATGGCATCAGCACGCTGTTTGCCGTAAAAATCTACAAAGAATATGGAGACCAGGCCATCGCCATGGTGACGGAGGATCCATACCGTTTGGCGAACGATATTTATGGCATCGGTTTTTTCTCCGCCGATAAAGTGGCGCTGAGCATTGGTTTGGCCAAGGATTCCAAGCAACGCCTGATGGCGGCGATAAAACACGTGCTGGCGGCAAGCCGGGAGCACGGCCATTGTTATCTGATGGAACGGCAGATTCAGGCCGACATTCTTGACCTGCTTGAAATCGACCTGGGAGAACGCCTACACGATTACCTGGAACGCATGGAACAGGAAGGTCTGCTTTGCACCCGCCCGCTTCTCCATGAGAATGAGGAAACCACCTGTTATTACTCCAAAACGCTGTTTTACGATGAAGCGGCGGTTGCAAGGATCATTTGCGGCATGAAAGGCCGTATTGCCAGCGAACCGGAAAGGATTGCCAAATGGATCGACCAGTACTGCCAAAAAAAATCGATTACCTTGAGCGATGAACAGACGGATGCGGCCAAGGGAGTGGTGCAACAGCGTTTTTCCGTACTGACTGGCGGTCCCGGCTGCGGAAAGACCACGACAACATTAGTCATCGTGCGTCTTTTGGAAGCGATGAAAAAGGCCGTTGTACTTGCCGCCCCTACCGGACGCGCGGCACAGCGCATGAGTGAAGTGATCGGGCGGGAAGCCAAAACCATTCATCGCTTACTGGAATGGAAAGGCGGCGAATTTCAGATGAACGAGAACAACAAGTTGCAAACGGATTTTTTGATTGTCGATGAATGTTCCATGCTGGATATCAGTTTAACCGCTTCCCTGCTAAAAGCCGTGCCCGATGCGTGTCAGGTGCTTTTTATCGGCGATCCGGATCAACTGCCTTCCGTCGGTGCGGGCAATGTGCTCAAGGACATCATTGCCTCCGGCGCGGTTCCCTGTTTCCGATTGACCCAGGTTTTCCGCCAGGCGCAACAGTCTCTGATCATTCAATATGCCCACCAGATTAATCGGGGAGAAACGCCTTGCATCGACTCGCCGTTCAAAACGCCCGACATCTGGCAGAAAGGCGCCGATTGCCTGTTTATCGATTCGGATGAAGCCACTCAAGAGCAATTGGGTTTTATTACCCGGGTGAAACGCCACTTTGACTGGAAAATCCAGGAACTGGAGCATCTGGCTTCTTATCAATCGCACACAGCTCAAACGCCGTATGAGTTCCGGGTTGAGGAAGCCATTCAGTCGCCCTACGAAGTGGATTTTGTTGTCCCGGATAAATTCAGGCATGTAGATCTTGAACAATTGAAACAAAGTGAAGATCAGGTGGAGGCCCTGAAATCCGTCGTCAAGAAAATACATCCGTGGTCTTCGCTGCATTATGGGCTGTCCGCGGTGGATTGCGTGGTGAAGCTTTATCTGGACTGGATTCCGAAATATTCCGGACGAAATACCGAGATACAGATTTTAACGCCGATGACCCGGGGCAGTCTGGGCTCTGCCAATCTCAACAAGGTGATTCAGGCACAGGCGAATCCCCCAAGCGAACACAAGTGCCAATTGCAGGTGGGCGAGCGGATTTTCAGAGAAGGCGATCGCGTGATTCATCGTCGTAATAATTATGACCTCAATGTCTTTAACGGGGATATCGGTCAAATCGTTTCGATCAATAATGAGGAGTTGACCGCGGTAGTGTCTTTTTATCCGGATAATCGGGAGGTTTCCTACCGGAAAGAGGATATTATGGAACTTGACCTGGCTTATGCGATTACGATTCATAAGTCTCAAGGCAGTGAATTTAAAGCCGTGATTATTCCTGTCCTGACCCAGCATTTCAAAATGCTGTATCGCAATCTGGTTTACACCGGATTAACGAGAGCCAAAAATTTGGCCGTCTTTGTTGGCACCCGAAAAGCGTTGGCCATGGCCATCCGGCAACAGGATGTCAGCCGGAGACAAACCGCTTTGGAAACGCTGATCAAGGGTTGTCGATAGTGGTCATGGAATGGGCGTTCTTTACCGTCTGGCCGGTCCGGCTTTGCGACTGTTGATACAGCCGGTCCGCCAAATCCTGAATCATTTCGCCCATCGCCAATTTCTGTTTCCAGACTGCTGGAATGCCCGAGCTGCCATAATAGGCGCCGGCCAGCTGTCCGCAGACGGCCGCCGTGGTATCGGCATCATCGCCCAGATTGGCGGCCTTGAGGATTGCCTCGCAGAAGCTGTCGGTGGTCCAGAAACACCACAGTGCCGCTTCCAGGCAATCGACCACATAGCCGGTGCCGCGAATGCTGTCTTCGCTTTTATCGCGGTAATGGCCGCTGGCAATCCCGGCGATCTTGGGTTCACCTATAAATGAACTGCCATCGGCAAATAGCACCTGCGCCTTATTTTCGCCGTTTAAGGCCCGAATGAGTTGTTGGCTATACAAACGGCAGGCATCGAGGCATTCTGCCGCGCCATGAGTCGTTTTCGAACTTTCCGCCGCAAACGCCACGGCCTGCTCGATATCCGGGTAATAAAACAGCGGAATCGGCGCCAGGCGCATCAGGCTGCCGTTGCCGGCGGACCTGGCGTCGGTGGAGCCGGCATAGGGATTGCCGCCGGCCTTATAATGGCGCAATGCGTTGCTGACCGTATTGCCGATATCAAAACAACGACCATTGCTGCTCAGATAGCCGTCATCACGCCAGCGGCAGTACCGCTGCATCTGGTCATCGGCATCGAAGCTCCGGCATTCCAGCAGGCTGACAGCCAGACACAAGGCCATCGAGGTGTCGTCGGTCCATTGGCCGGGCTCAAGCCGGAAAGGCCCGCCCCCGATCATGTCGGCAATTGGCGTAAAGCTGCCTTTGGGTCTGAATTCCAGCGTGGTGCCGACCGCATCGCCGACCGCCAGCCCCAGCAGGCAGCCCCGAAAACGCTCTTGTAAAGTATTCATAAAAATATCCTTCATCAGCAAAATTTTGAGTGGCTGAACCAGGACGGGCACTCGGTCCTGATTTCTGATGCTGCTCAGCCGGCGCAGCCAAGTTTGTCTAGTGCCTCAATCACCGCATGATCGTCGGCGTGATTGAACACCTGCAACAGCTGTGGCTTCGCCACCAGTATCACGAGCCAGGGACTCCCAGCCCATTTGCGTCGGCAAGCCACCAACTCGACGGGCGTATACGGTTCTGTTGCGCTAATTTTTGATAGGTGCGGATGGACTATCGGCTGATGGAATCAGGCTGTCAAGGCATAAAACTGTTCGGTGCCGAACCCTTTCAACGGCCGATTCATACCCGCAAGACAATTTGAACGCGCTACCTGAATTATCGATAACTGTATCACCGCTCTGGCGACTGGTTGTCTTATCTGTAGGGACGTTGTTGAATAAATCAAAGTTTGGCCAAACTGCCCATTTCTAGCGCTAGTTAACCTGAGTTCGGGATAAAAAAGGGAGCAGGTTCTTGTTATAAAAGAGAAAATAAGTTTTCGACGCTAACTTTCTCCGAACAAAAACCTGCCTTTATGAAATTAACACACTTATTCTGCGATGTGGACGATTTTTGCCAAACCTTTATAGCGGACTGGCAAAAAAATCAATTAACCCAAGGTAAGAAGAAACGCCATCGTCTCCATCGGATGAGTGATAGCGAGATGATCACGATTTTAGTGGCTTACCATCAAGCCGGTTTTCGAACCTTCAAATGGTTTTATCTGAGGCATGTGCAGCGCTATTGGCGAGCTGAGTTTCCTAATCTGCTAAGCTATAATCGCTTTATCGAGCTGATGCCAAAACTGTTGGCGCCGCTCACCGCCTTTATGGCCAGTCGCCGAGGCGCTTCGGCAGGTATTGCCTTTATTGATTCAACACCGCTGGGCGTGTGCGAGAATATCCGTATTCCCCGGCACAAAACCTTCACCCAGGAAGCCGGGCGCGGCAAATCGTCGACCGGCTGGNTTTATGGCTTCAAATTGCATCTGATCGTCAATGACCAGGGCGAGATTCTGTCATTTTGCATCACACCGGGCAATGTCGATGATCGCAAACCAGTCCCCGATCTGGTGAAATCATTGACGGGAAAGCTGTTTGGCGACCGGGGCTATATTTCCAGGAAGTTAACTGACTTATTGGCCCATCAGAATGTCACGCTGATTACTACGCTGAAGAAAAACATGAAGCCGCAAGTGATGGATGTGTTTGACAAATGTTTGCTGCGCAAGCGTAGCATCATTGAAACGATCAATGATCAACTCAAGAATATTGGCGATCTTGAACACTCGCGGCATCGTTCTTTGAGCAACTATTTGTCCAATATCATCGCTTGTCTGGTGGCCTATACCTATCAGGAGAAAAAGCCGGCTCTCAATTTGCGCGATGTCGATTGGTTGCCTTTTATTTCGAATGCTTAAACCGAACTGAGGTTAGTTAGATTTTTATGGACACAGGCAGATCCGGATGGGTCATTCTGTTGAATCAACATAGCTTCGCGGGTTAGAACCTGTTTTTCGCTGCCGCCTTATGCGACCTTGGTCAGCAAGGGTTTGAATATGGGGTCTCGCGGTGTGTCGCCAGCGGCTGAACAAACTGCGTTCTTGTGTGGTGGAACCACTACTTGCGATAACGAGATTTTTTAATTTTATGGCTGCGGCTCTCGTTATGTTTTACGGCATGCAGTGATATCGATTGGAAGAGTAGAGCCAGGATAAGCTCATATAAACGACTGGAATGCTGAAAACCTGATTTATTCAACAACGCCCGGTAATCGGATTTCAAAAATTCCGGGAGTTTCTGTTTACTCCCTGGTCAGAAAGATTTTTGAGTATGTCTTTTAACGAAACAAGGTTCAACGTGATTCTGAATAAGACGTCATTGTTTTGTAACAACCCGTAACAATTATAGGTCCGTCGCATGATATTGGTCTGGTTTAAGGTATTGTTCCTTGATTCCGGGCGTTGATCCACCAGAATATGCAGCTTTTCATTATTTCTAATCGAGCTTAAATAGTGCCGATCCACTGAAATCTCATGAGACGTATAAACCATAGGATTGAGTTTAAAGTCATGATTTTCTAATTGCGCTTTTTCCAGCAAGGCACCGGAGCTCAGGCTGCAAGGAAATATCTCCGGGTACTGCGCAATATGCCTTAACTCATCGAAATAATCGGATTGCTCGGCGAACGACCCGGACAGAAAGTTTTTAACCGCCCCGTTGTTCAGATATTTCCGTTTAAGAAAATAATCAGTGCCGGGAACGATGGTGCAATCCGGAACTTCATTAAGATCGGGCAGACTGTCAAGTTTGGTGTCAGCTAAAAATAGCGGCGCCTGGGTTTCTTTTTTAAAGCCCAGCAGCACGGTTTTGTCGTCCGATTTCATAGCAATGCGATTACCGAGCGTCAGGCTGGGGATAGTGTTAATCAGTGTTTTTTTAATATCCAGATAGACTGGTACCCGAGGGCGGACGGCGTTAACAAAAGTGATTTGATAGTTACTGAAACGCAAATTGTTCTCGGCAATCACTTTGTTTTCATGATGCATTTTTCGATAAAGGCCCATTTGATATTCGATGAGGGTATTGAGTTGAAAACCCAACACGATAGGGCCTTTGAACGGGTTATGCACAATTTGTAGCCATTTGTACTTGTCATGAAACAAATTGAAGTCATCAGAAGCGTTACGCGCTACTTCTATATGCAGCTGATTGAAAATAAACGGTTGATTATTCATTATTTTCTCATGCTATCTTGTAAAGTTTTTCGTTTGCTCGTGAAATTGACAGCGCCTTGCGCACTATCCCCTTCGCATCGGGACGACAGGTTTCTCCTTACCAAAGCCTGAATCAAGGTCACGCCACCTTCATGCCGAACACCAGTTGGGCAGTCAGCAGGCATCCCCAATCTTCGTCGGGGGCAGAAATCAGGCCCCCGGTTTTGATGCCGAGGGAGTATGTTTCGATGCGTCATCAGCGGTTCACTCACACTCGTCTTCTTGATTCACACCTGACGGAGTTTGACTCTGTCTTTTCCAACAACGCTCGCCACGGCAGCATTTGACTGCCGCAGCTTGCGGTGGTTGGCCGCCTTGGCTTTGAACTGCAGTGAGTGACTTCTTCTTTTCTTGCTCATGGTTTTTTTCCTCATACGTTGAAATCACCATAGAGCCGTTTTATCACTTACTACCGTCTGATTTTTGGGTCCATTTCTATTCGTGTACTCAGCCTTATCATTAATCTGCATCGCTGGAATAGTCACTGTGCCCGTAGCGGGATCATAAGCAGTGAAAGTCTAGGAAACAGGCGGTTTCTCAGCAGCAAGAACGCTGAATGTTCCATCCGGATTGGCCTTCAATTTAACATTTACAAACTCAACTCTACCCTTAACCAGCACCTCTGGAATAGTCGCCATGCCGGTAACGGGATCATAGGTGGCGCTAGCCGCCGCAACGGGAGCCTGAGGCGCTTCAGAAGAAAGAACACTCAGTGTTCCTCCGGGATTAAACCCCAATTTGACATTGGAAAACTCAACCTTATCACCAACCTGCACTGCCGGAATAATTGCTGTGCCCGTAGCAGGATCATAAGTAGCGGAAACAGAAGGTGCTTCAAATGTTCCGCTGGGATTTAACTTCTGTTTGTGCAGGGCCTGTCCACGGATTTGCATCTTCTCCCGCTTTGCATCCACTTTGTCATTTTTAGGAGATGTTTCTTTAGGAGATGTTTCGCCGGAGGATATCGGTTCCGACAATGCGTCGGCGAAAGGTACTACATCTTGCTGGCAGCTAGCTTCAGGGCTGGCAACTTTGGAGGTGAGCAGATAGCGAGACACAGCCTGGTCCACGCAGGTCGAGAGAAGCAGTGACGTATGTCCCCAACCTTCGAGGGTCAGAAGGGCTGAATTGGGCAGGAGGCTGTGTGTTTGCAGGGCTCCTTCATACGGTGTTAAGGGGTCGAAACGGTTTGCAACAAGGAGTATCGGCTTTGAGGTCTTTTGAGTAAACGGGCCGAGATAGCGATCTGGATCGTTACCCTGCCAAACTGCACAAGGGCTGGATTGCCAGGCCCCGATGCGCCCAAATACCCCAACATTTATATCGGCCGCTTCTCCCGCCAAGGACCAGGCCGCGTGATTATCAGGATTATTGGTATCGGTACACATGGACGCGAATTGCTGTGCGGTGCGTGTCAGATCACCGGGACTAGTTACGCCACCCATGGCGGTAGCTAAAGCGACAAATGCCGTTCCCGCCCTCTCGGCTGCGTCTTCCGAACCGTCAATGATAGCGGCGTGAATTTCATTCAAGACAATAGCAAGCAGTGGCCATCCCGATGAATTCGCCATTACGCTGAAAACCGTTGCAATGAACTGGTCATAGGTAAGGTCAAAAGGACCGATGGTCGGATCGAACAGATGCACAGGAACCGCTCGCAGATGATCGACCATGAAATCAAACTTGCTGGCCGCATCATTGCCGAAGGGACACTGATCTAAACTCGCTTGATCGCAAAGTCGGAAAAATTCATTCAGCGTCGCCTGCGACCCTTCATCTATGTGGAATCTCGTGGTAACTGGTAGCGTAGATCCCTCGTCGCCGACACCGGTCGTGTAGGCTATGGGATCAACAATGCCATCCAGAACCATGGCCCGGATCTTGTTAGGGAATAGGTTCGCATAAGTGACGCCGAGAAAGCTCCCATGGCTGTAGCCCACATAATTTAGTTTGCTATCGCCAACTGCCTGACGGAGGAAATCGAGATCTCGCGCAACATTAGCGGTTGACATATGATTAAGCACACTGCCCCCGTTATATTTGCATGCCATGGCCAGATTTCTATCGAATTTTTCCTTCGAGGCGTCTTCGTCAGGATTACGGGGGAAAAAGAACTGCGGCACGATAATTGGACCCACGTTAACTGGACCATCAAAGCACAGGAGAGGACTGCTGCGAGATGTCCCTCTAGGATCGAAGCCGATGACGTCGAAGTATGTGCGGATTTCTGTCGGAAGAAATTGGCCAATGCCGAGCACGAAGTCGACTCCCGAATTACCAGGCCCTCCGGGGTTGAAGAAAAGCGATCCAATTTTTCTTCCAGGCTTTTTTCTTTCATGTATGGTTGCTGGCAATTTAATCAGGGCGAGGTTTAGTTTTTCCCCGTCAGGCGCATTATAGTCGAGAGGTACATCGGCAGACCCACAAAAAAATGGGAGGCCGGATTCTCGAAAACACGCTTGCCAGTCAATAATTGGCGGCTTCTTGTTTGCGATTTGGTTTGCCATAACCATTCCTGGAACAAGTAACAACACAGTAGACCACCGATGAATATATTTAAGAATCATTATCACACCTCTTTTATTAAGGTTTTTATAGGTTCTGTTGCGTTAATTTTTGATGGGCACAGATGGACTATCGGCTGGCGGAATTAAACCGGATACTGCGTCGGTGAAATCATCAGCTCAATCTCGACTGTAGTCTCAATCAAGCTAACCTAAAATATCCATAGAAGCAATCTGAAAAAACACTCAAATCTGAAAAATTAATTAAGAACACATATAAAGTCTCTTGTTATTTCAGACACTTAAATTAAGATTGCGCAAGTTCAGGCTGTTCTTCATAAAACAGCCTGAACCCGAGGTTTTACAGCGTTCTTCAGTGAATAATGGGGAAATGCTGATGATGCAGTGAAGTTGCCTGGTATTCTCAAAACAAACTAGTTTTTAAACTATGCGGCTAACGAAATTTGTAATTCGCCCTGTTACTAGAGCAATTATCGGTCAAATAAAAACGTGTTATGAACTAACCTCGTGTGAGGCAACATGAGTCAGATCCCACCATGCCCAAGTCTTCTTCAGAAGACTTGGGCAGACGTGTAGCCGAGGTCGTTGAAGCAGGCAACACCGTGCGGGCCGTGGCTTTACAATACAGTGTCAGCCCGGACTTTATCTGCCGTTCGAACCCACCCGCTTGAGCGGGTGGGTGTTAAGTCCTTATACAGCCTGGTCAATTCACCCAGTTCTCCAGTTTTAAGCCCTCAACCCGCTCAAATTCAGAGGTATTATTGGTGAGTAACGTCATATTTAAGGACAAAGCAATGGCTGCAATTTGAATATCATAAGCCCCTATAGAGTTGCCTTGTTTCTGGAGCGTTGCACGAATATACGCGGCTTTTTTCGCCGCCTCTAAACTAAAATCCACGACGGTTAACGGGGAGATGAAATTTTCCAGTGCTTTTAAATTACGTTTATGGGAGTTATTTTTTTCAATGCCATAATACAACTCAAAGACAGTAATGGTAGGAATATGCAATTGCTGGATTTGAATTTCTTGAAAGCGTTTCAAAACTTCCGGTGGATGTTTCTTGATTAAATAGATACAAATATTTGTATCCAGCAAGTAGGCTTTCACTCAAACCCGCTCCAATCGCGTTCCTGAGTTTCGGGCTGTTCGCGTCCGTTCGGCATAAAGTCATCTGAGAATTGGTTGATCGCTGCAAACCATTCGTCCCAAGAGGCTTCTATAGGCTCTAAAATGATTTTATTACCTTGTTTGGAAATTTTGACTTCTTTACCTTTTATTCTAAATTCTTTAGGCAGGCGCACGGCTTGTGAGCGGCCGTTTTGAAATAGTTTTGCAGTATGCATGATGTTGCCTCCTGTTAAATGATATATTCCATAAGTATATATCTTTTGTACTTGTGATGTCACTAAGTTGATCTGAATACACGGCAAACCCCGTCGTTCAGGACGGGGAAGGATAGCGCGGCCACGCTAAGTGGCCGCCCGCAAGATTTAAAACCTGTGAAATAATGGATTCATGAAACGTCTCCAAGCCTAACGGCGACCAACAGCTCGCTATGTGCCGCTTTGCCGGCGCCTACTTTGAAAAGTGACAAATCGCTCAGCCTGCGGTTGGATAAGAGTTAAATAAACAAGGCCATTATGTTCAAATCGAGCTGAAGGTTTTCCTGATCCTAAGAGCTTGTTCAATATCTCCGTAGCAACAGCGCCAGGAAGGCCAGATTAACGAACTGTAAGCTGGTATTGAGCAAGCGCTCAGTGTTCTTCCATAATCTTCGGCACTTCTCCAGCCAGGCAAACGAACGCTCTACTACCCAGCGTTGCGGAATGACAGCGAAGGTATGAAGCTCATGGCGTTTGGCCACCTGCACCGAAGCGCCAAGCAGACTCTGAACAGCTTCGGCGAAGGGTTGGCCACTATAGCCGCCATCGACCAGCAGCGAAGTGACCTCAGTTAAGTCTTTCCAGTTCTGTTCAATGGTTTTTAGCGCCCCTTGGCGATCACTGACGTCCGCCGTGGTGATGGCAATTGCATGGGGTAACCCTTGCGTGTCGACAAAAATATGTCGCTTGATACCTGAAACCTTTTTGCCGGCATCATAACCTTTGCTGCGTGCGCAGTCGGTGTTTTTGACACTCTGTGCATCAACGATGCAGAAACTCGTCCTGGCGTTGCGCCCCTGTCTGGTACGGGCCTCGCCAACCTGATTTTTTTAATGCCTGCTCCAGCAGGCTGGTTCCACCTTCAGGTTTCTCGCTCCATAACGAAAAATAATGATGGACCGTGCGCCATTTCGGAAAGTCGCTCGGCAGCATGCGCCACTGGCAGCCGCTCTTCAGCAAGTACAGAATGGCACAGAACACTTCATACAAGTCCACTGTACGAGGTCGGGTTTTCTTGCGAGCATTTTCTAGCAGAGCTCTGATCGGTTCAAATTGTTCGCGACTGATGTCGCTGGGGTACACTTTTCTCATGCCCTCATTATCTATCATACTCAGCAGATATTGAACAGGCTCTAAGCGGCCGATACCGTTATTTTGGTTCTATCAGAGGTTTAGGATTGATTGGTGGTATTGATTTAATTGGCCAAGTTAAACGAGAGGTCTCGGCTACCATTGGATGAGGATAGGCATAAGGCTTATAGTTCGGTTTGGCAAATAAATAAAAGTCTCGGTCCTTCTGGACGTTGGAACTGTTGCTAACAACCTGCATTGATGCATCATTGCCCCATACGTAGGCGGGATCGAGCGACTGATTCCTGCCTCGGCCAATTTGATAGAGTGCCGGATAGCCTGAGTCTTCCTCGACGAGTTCAATAGTGCCTGCGCCCTGATTTTGAGCACCTGCTTTATGGTTGTTGAAAATGACGCCGCTGCCGGCCCGGATGGACATGTAACTCGACTGATTACCATTTTCTATTACATTGAAAGTGTTTTCATAAATCTCCCACCATCTCGCGCCTACCATGCCTGGAGTGCCATGCTGGTCGACTTGAGCCATATTCAGCGTATTATGTCGAAACACGGTTCTGGCGCTGTAGTAACTTTGGACCGCGGAAGTACCCCAGAAATAAGCCGGATTACCGCTTGCGCCTGTATTGTTGAAGGTATTGTCTTCGATGAAAACCATGTTAGGACCGCCTGGCGTTACATCATCTTTCCATCCGCTGTCATCCCAGGTGCCATAGTTATGGATCATTTCGGATGCTCCGCCGCCAGTAAATACATTGTGATCGATTAATACCGGCGCGTTGCCTTCAACTTCAACCAGGATTGATGAGTCGCCTCCGGATATTTTGGAGTGATCCAGTCGTGCTGTAGCACTTGAAGGTGTGCCATGAAAATAAACGGATTTAGGTGATGTAAAGTTAAAGTTGGTAATCCGTGTCGAGGTTCTGTCATTCTGGGTCACATCCACGGCTCCAGTAATCGTCGATCCTTTACCATCAAGGGTAATGCCTTTTGAGCCTGGAATGGTTACCTTGGAACTCCAAGTAGTCGCCGAACAAGATGGGAGTGAAACCGTATCGCCGGATGCTGCCGAGTCTATGGCAGATTGTACAGCTGACTGGGAACAGTTCGAGGAATTGGTACTTGCAGACGCTGAATAGTTTGCTATCCCAATCTGGGAACAACTCGAGGCATTTATTCCCAATAATAAGAATGCAAGGCGGCGGATTTTAAGATTTAATAGGTTCATAAATTTTTCCTTGCTTTGTAGTGGTCAAGTTTTTTCGGACACAGAAACAGGCCGTTCATCCGCCATTTTACGTTCATGGCATAACTGTTGGGCGACAGGTAGGGCGCATTAGCGATAGCGTAATGCGCCGAATGAAAGCTAACATGCGGCGGAATACGCTATCGCTATTCCGCCCTACGAGCTGGCACAGAGGGGAACAGAACCTTATTTTGCGCTCAGTGTAATAAAGCCGTCCCATTCCTGTGGCGGGTTGTTCCGATAAATCAGTGCCAAGTCCAAATAAAAGCTGGTCGGGCCATCGTGTCCATGAATATTTAGCAGTGCTTGAAAACTGACTACAGCATCTTCCCACAGGCCTTGCCGAAATGCCTTTAATCCCGAGGCGAATTGCTCGTATTTGGCATAATTAGCCATATTGCTCTCTGCCTCCTTGCCAACAATTTCCACAAGCTCTATGGGTTCATTTCGTCCAACCAAACGAAAACTACCTACTGGCCTATAAATTACATTGCTCAAGCCGATTACAACTGCTGCGGAAGCTAAAATATGCGTTCCTAAAAATTTGTTTACACCTTGAATGCGTGAAGCGGTATTTACCGTATCGCCAATAGCACGATAGTGACTACCTTCCCCTGCATCTAACCTTCCAAGTGTCATGTCACCTTCGTGTAAACCGATACGTGTGGGAAGCTGGCATGTACTTGATGTTGCATTAAACTGCTCAACCGCCAGTTCCATCTCCAGCGCAGCCAAGCAGGCTGACAGTCGCTGAGCGACAGGTAAATCGATCCATACCGCTATCATTGAATCACCGGCCACATCCGGGATGATCCCATCATGAGAACTCACCGTATGGCCCAGCACTTGGTAATACGTACTTAATAATTCCCACATTTCATGGGCAGTATGACGCGCGGCAACAGCCGTATAGCCTTCAATGTCTGTGGCAAGACAAACTCCGCTGACATCCCGTTGATATGTTAATTCTTCTGCTCCTTTTTTTGAATGCCATTGCCCCGGTGATGCTGAAACAAAGGGCAGCCATTGTGGAAACACGCGGCGGACAAAAGCTAGAATTCGCTTTCTTTCATTTAACAGATCCCGGCGCGACCATAATGAAGCAACAAACCAAGCCAGGGGCAACTGGAGCAATAACGGAACAGCCACAGGCAACCACATGCCACTTCGACTGAAGCACCATACAGCCATGCCTGCATAGATGCCGCCAGCCAACAAGCTCGCTACCATGCCAGGAAGCCCGGCAAACTCAGTCAGCAACCAACCAATCATTAATCCAAACGCCATCAACGATAACCCTGGCGGCAGCGGCGATGCAATACTACGGCCTTCGAGTAAATTGGCAAATTGCGTAGCCATAATTTCTACTCCCGCCATCTTGCCGCTGCGCGTGTCGCTGAAGGGCGTTTGAAAGTAGTCGATGTGACCGGGTGAAAACTTGCGATTGGCCTTCCCGACAAATACTACCTTGCCTGATAAGTTGGTAACTTTCCCTTCATAAACGTCGCTGTACGATTCCATGCGCAAGGTCTGCGCCGGGCCGTAGAAATCAAGGTAGCGTTTGTCTTCCAGGCAAATCACCTCATCAATAAGGCGCTCCAGACCGGATTTTGCCGGCAAGCTTATCGAAGATTTTTCTACGGCAGACAGGCATTGCCTACGCCGTTCTGTTAGCCAGACAGAAAAAGGAGGCTCGGGATGGATCTTATCTTGCAACGCTCCTGTGCGCTGAAGATAATGCATCCACGTCAGTATCGGTAAAGTCGGTGTTTCAGCAAGCGCATCAAGAAATGTCCAGCCTTCCCGAATGATGGGATCTTCCGCGTCGTTAGCCAGATAGAACGGTGCCCGATCCAATGCAGACTCGGCCAGTACCGGCGTAGGGCCGATCACGCGCATGGCAATCAATTGTTCGGAAAGCGGCTGTTGTTGCACGCCATCCTTTTGTACGAATGGCTTCTTATTACTTTCCGAACACTCCTCCCGCCCGTAAAAATCCTCAACCCCGCGCCGTAATTCTTGTACACATTCCGTCACCAGCACGTTGCCTGCTGCTCGCATGGTCGATGCCAGGTCCAGGTCATGATCGGGATGGGAAGCAATAAACTGGAGATCAAACACGATCAGCGCCGCACCCTGGCGCTGCAATTCGCGTATCAGCCGGGCATGAAAGCTGCGCCAGCGGGTTAAATCCTGACCTACCCCTAAAGCGGCTTCGGAAGTTTCATCCATGGCGACGACGACAATTTCATCAGGCGGCGTGCGCTGGCCCCGGATTCGGAATAAAGCATCCAGGCCCAGTGCTGTTTCCAGGCCGGTCAGATAATCAATGGCGCTTCCGGACAATAAGGTGATTAGGGCAATCGTGATTATCCGCAGGGAATGGCGCATTGTGCATAGGCCTTTTAGTTTAATTCACGGTTAATGCGGATTGAGAGCAATCGATTTGCTGATTAATAAAACATTTAACCCGGTTTTGACGGGTTAAATGCCGATATTATTTAAGTTAAGACCAGTGGTTGGAAATTACCGATTTTCAACCACATGGGGGCAAACCCGGTATGTTAGTAGTGCCAACTCTGGGTACGGATTTACAGCAAGAACCATCAGGTATGGGAACGTTATATACTTTATAAGAACCCATAATAGCATTATCCAATTTCACTGGAGTATTCGGATTCGCGGCAGCACACGCGCTATTTGCCATTCCTTCCCAGATTAGTTTTGTATTATTGTTTGCACAAAAACAGGCAAATCCAAGCTGACTGCCATCTAAAGTAGATGTGCCAAGAATCTGATATATGACATCTGAAGCGGTTGTTATTGTACGGTATTGCACGTTATAACCTGACACCGTACCTGCATTAACCCATCCGTTATATATCAATGCCATTGGCTCATTCTTCGGCTTAATCTGGAGTAATTTATCTTTTGGAACTACTGAATAAGGTGGAACATTGAGTTTTTCAACAGAGCGTATTCTATGTGCATCAGCGATCTCTTGACCAGGGACAACCTTGTCAATAACCGCCGCGCCTGTAAGAAAACCAACACCTATAAGACTTAAAACTATTGTTTTATTTTTTTGGATATAATTGATATTTCCAATATTTTTAGACATTCCCCCCCCTTGTTATCGATTAAAAATTAAGAACTATACGACCAAAAATCGCCCTTTGTGGAATAAACTCACTAGCATTGAAAAATATATTGCTATTTTCGAATCGACTCATGTCCTCAAACCGGTATTTTTTATTTAACAAATTTTTCCCTTCAAGGCTCACAATACCCAGCCGTTTTGGCAATCGATAGCCAATTGCCGCATCAAGCAGAAAAAAGCTACTTGACTCTTTGTTATCACCCTCTAGGTCATCTAAGCACGCTTGGTCTTGGCTTGCACACGTTCCTGTTTCCTGGTTTACATAAGTTCCAGTGAGTTTGCTGAAAAACCCGGAAGGATCGAAATATCTGAATTCTAAGGGCACACTATGAGTAAAAAACTTCCTATCAAAAGGGGCGAGTTTGTCGGGATATTTGTTGTACAGATACCGATAGCGCGTGGAGATTGAAAATCGATCCAACGGAGCCCAGTTCAGATAAATTACTGCTGAATCCTTTTTCGAAGCTAAAGTGCCTACTGATGCATTAAAAGCATCTCTTTGAAAAAGCTCTACTCCCGCAAATACTGTAGGCTGTATAACAAAATCCAGCGCTCCTCCATAAAATGAAAAAGAATAATCTGCAAAATCGTCAAAAAATTGATTAAACCCGGCTATCTGGGTCGGTTCAATGGATTGCACCGCTGCTAATGGTCTTTTCTTGCCCCTGAAGTAGGCCAATCTGAGTTTAGCTTTATCGCTGATGTCCCACATCAGACCGGCTTTCGGATATATCCGCAGCTTATCTTTTTGATTTTTTGCATGGGAAAAATCATTTGATAATCCAAGTGTTCCGGTTATTCGATGAGGCAATTTCAAATTAAGATAGGCATACTCGTTATGTCCATTACGACCGTTATTAGCCCCATCTTCCTCCGAACTTTGAGTCTGTTTTTTTTCTTTTATTGAATAGAAACTAACCCCGGTTATGACGTTATAGAACTGACCATGGCGCAGATACTGCCCTTCAATAAAATCGCTACTATTGCTAATATCCTTCACACGTTGCCCCGAAAGCTCAGGAGAAGCCCCAAATGAATCTTCATGAGTAAAAGAATCTTCATGAACATATGAAGCCAGCAAATGATCATCAGTAAATAATCTTAAATTAAGACCCGCCCGGTAAATATTTTCTCTCAGTCTATCCCGTTCCAGATATGAGTTTCCTTTCGTAATAAGATCCTGCCTAAAATCCCCCTGTTCGGTTTCCCTGTACACATATTCAAACTGGGCATTCAAGCGGTCATTAATGGCTGCCTGAAAAAAAGCATCGTAAATATCATGCCGCTGATCGGTATTATGCCGTTCTTCTTCCGATAAGTGAGGTTCAGGCGCTCTGGTAAACCCATCCGTTTGATAATGGTACTGCCCCAGGCTATAAGAAAACTTGTCAAGCAGCCCGCTCAACGTGACTTCATCGCTATAAGTGTCCATGTTGCCCACCACCCCGGACACAATCAGCTGAGGGCGATTGCGTTCGAAATTGCGGGTAAAGTCCTGGAACGATGAATTGGCCATGTCGGAAGCGCTCAGCAGGCCTCTTTGCGATACCGACAAATGCGGCTGCACCGGATTGATATTGATCGGCTGCAGCAGTTTGGCCTGCAGCAGTTCGCTGAGTTGCGCGGTTTCCCGGCTGGATTGATTGACGTAGGTATCCGACAGGAAACGATGGGCGGAATAATTGGTAGGATCGGTTTGCAGCGAACTGATCGCCTCGACCACGCCCCGTTGCTCGAAGCCAAGATTATCGTAAATACGCGCCAGACTGGCCCCGCGTGCGGCCCGGTCGGAATCCAGCAACTCCCTGGAGCGATACACCGCGCGGTTGTCATTCAAGGCCATCGCCTGCTGCAGATCCTGCAACGCTTCAACCGGCCGGTTCTCGGTCTGCTTTTTCATCGCGTCGTAAAAATATGGCGTGGGATCGTTGGGATCGCGCTCCTTGGCCAGATTAAATTGATCTTCAGCCAGCGCATTGCGTTTTTCTTCGAAATATCCCTTACCCAGATAACTGCGCAGCAAGGCATTGTTGGGATCGAGAATGGCGGCAATTTCCAGATCCTGGCGTCCTGCCGTTAAATCGCTCTGGCGGATTTTCGCCAGACCCAGGCCCAATCGCGCCAGAGGCGAGGTGGAATCCAGTCTGACCGCTTTTTCAAAGGCTTGTAACGCTTTATCCGTGTCCATGCGCCGCAAATAGGCAAATCCGGCTACGGTTTGTGTTCTTTCCAGACCGGCATCCAGCGCTAACGCTTTTTCCGCGCTTCTTTCGCTGTCAGCCAGCCTCCCCAGGGCAAGCTCCAGTTCGGATTGGCGCGCCCAGACCATCGCATCGTGCGGCGCGTATTTCACCGCCAGCTCGGCCGCCTTCAGCGCTTTGTCCAGTTCAAAGCGGCCCTGCTCCGCGTAAGACAGGGCGGAATACGCCGTGGCCGAACGGGGGTCTGAGGCAGTCGCCCGCTCTGCCAGCGCATAGGCTTCATCTTTCCGGTTTTGCGTCAGCGCCAATACGGATTGCAATGCCAACGCTTCCGCATCGTTGGGGTTGCCGGCCAGCAAGGCCTGTATATCCTGCCGGGCCAGCTCAACTCGGCCGACGGTGAGTCTTATAGCGCCGCGTATTTTGTAAAAATAGGCCGTCCGCTGTTCCGGCGGCAGCGCATCCAGCCGGGCCAGCGCCGCATCGGTTCGTCCTTGGCGGAAATCCCGTATCGCGGTGCGAAGACTGGCGTCAATGTCCGTGCCGGCATCGGGGTATGGCAGCAAAGGCGGGTAGTAAAGTGCCCACGCCACGGCATCCTGCGGCCTGATGTCGATCTGCGCCTGCGGCGCCTGTCCCCGGTAGGCCTGCGCGCCCTGCCCCGGCTCGAGACGAATGCTGCCCTGCGCATTGAAAAACCTGACCTTGCCTTCGTAAACCCATAACGAGGATTTGGCCTCATCTGCGCTGATGGCAAATTCGGTGCCTTCGGGTCCGGCATTGGCAATCGGAGTATTGATCTGCAGATGTCTGGGCGTGCGACTGATAAAATTGACAAAGCCTTTAAGCATATTCAGCAAAGTGGGCTTGTCGGGAGCAATGCCATTTAAGCTAAGTACAGTGCCTTCATCGAGACGCAAGACAATATTGTCAGGCAGCAGCAGGGAAGCCCGGCTGAAAGACGCCACCCGCACCCGACTGCCTTCGCAAATTGTTTCATTGAGTTGCGCCGCTTGCCAATGTCCCCTGTTATCAGGATCGAAAAATACATTACCCTGTAAAGAAACCAATTTTGCGGCGGGTTTATTGTTACAGTCTTTATCGGCAACTTCGCCCTCCGACCGACTTTCAGACGCAAATAAAAACAGTAATAGAGCAAGTAGATAATGCATTTTTTTTATTTTTTTAAAGAAGAAATTTCTACGCTTGTTATAAGTATTAATACTTAGCTCTATTTTTAAGTTAAATTCAAGCTAATTCAAGAAATTTAATTTTAAAAAATAATCAAGGCATTATAGATAATTATGTAACTGTCCAGAATTATTGGCTTTGAACCTGACGCCCGAATATTATAATTTCTGGAAAACATTAAACTTATACGGCGTAGCTATGAAGACAGACAAGGCAGAATCTGCCTTTAAAACCGATTATTCGAGTTTTCAATTATTAAGGCCGATAATTATCACCCTACCTTAACAAGCTTCGCGGTAGAACCTGCTACAATGCGCTTAATTGGCTTCATTGTATTATTAAGGATTCACCATGCCACAAGAAATCTTCCCGGCGCTAAAAAAAATCCATTTTCTTGCTAATCTGCCCGATGAAACACTTGAGTCTTTGGCAGCAAAAGCAAAGTCAGTCAAATTTCCAAAACAAGCAATTATTATCACGGAAAGTGACGAAACCGGCTCGCTTTATATCATTCTCTCCGGCAAAGTGCGCGTTTTTTCCAGTGATGAAAAAGGTAAGGAAGTTACGTTACTTATCCAGGAAGCCGGTACTCATTTTGGTGAATTGGCATTACTCAGTGATAAAACCAGATCTGCTTCTGTGATAGCCCTGCAAACAACCGTATGCGGTGTTATTTCTAAAGAAGATTTTATCAATTGGCTTACCCTGCACCCGGGTGCGGCGATCAGTATGTTAGGCGCCTTGTCAGAAAAAATCAGGTATTTGACTGAAAAGGTCAAACACCTGGCTTTGTCAAATGTTTATGAAAGAACCATCAAACAACTCTATGAAATGGCCCATAAAGAAGGCGATATTCTCGTTATCTACGATATGCCCAGCCAGCAAGAATTAGCCAATATGGTCGGTTCATCCAGAGAGATGATTAATAAAGTCATGCAGGAATTAACCAAAGGCGCTTATATTACAATTCAAGACAAAATACTCAGAATTGAACGCACATTGCCGGCATCCTGGTGACGATTCATATAATTTTGTTGCATTAATTTCTTTCAAACCTGGTTCGCGGCCAACCCTCGCAGACTTTCAAGTGGTCGCTGAATAAAACCGGGCTCTGTCGCAAAGTTTGTCAGGCTGGGCCGATAATTGTCCATTTTAGGAATGAAAAATTCGGATGATCAGTTTTAAAGGCATCCATTTTCCAAAGGATGTCACTCTTTACGCTGTATATTTTTATGTTTAGATTTATCTTTAAAGATATTATCAATATACATATGCATTGATCCGAAACAAACTTAATTTTTATTTAAAAATAAGCTTATTAATCTAATTAACTTGATATATAAAGTTAAAATACGTTCTCGATTTTATCCTTCCAGCAGGAATTTTCAGAATCCAATCTGAAAGTTTAAACTCTGCCAAATTTATAACCCTTAAAAATCTCAACCATTGATCGGGTTCTGTTAGTCATTCAGTCTTTGTAAGATAGTTTGAAGAAATAGATCGACGGAATCTGTGAAAAATTACACAAACAATGTGTGATTTTCTTACATAGGGCACTCGCAGAATTCAGATAAAATCCTTCGCTAAAGGCAACTTAGCCTTTATTACATCCTTGAGGAATCAACCATGAGGCCGTCGACTTGTCGTGTTTCGTCGGAAAGTTATATCTTCCTTCATTTAACTCATCGGCTAAGGATTGATGATTCTAAAAGGCTTATACAGACTGGAACAGATAAATACTCATTGAAAAGATAAATATATATTATTTAATAAATATTATATTTTCCCTATTGCATAATACCTTTGGACTCGATTGAAAAATCATAAATTCTATATTTCATGGAAAATTAAATAGAATGACGCACATTGGGATACCAGAAAAATAATCTGTCGATATACAGGCTTTGTATTCGTTTTGATGTATGAAACATAAGCCTCGTTGAGATATAGTATTTTTTATAATAAATATGATAATTTTATTTATCTAAATTTTGTTTTTGTACCAAAATAAAAATACGCATTTATACAATTTATAAAAAATAATAGGTTAAAAATGAAAAAATTTTCTCATAAAAAAATTACTCTAGTTATTGCCGCATTGGCTTTTAGCATTAATACTGTTCAGGCTGATAGTACAAAGGCTGAACCCAAGAAAGGCATATTGCCTGATAACTTCAAATCCATGATGGTTTTCATGGCAAACGGTTCCATCCCTCTGAGCGAGGCTGGACCTGAACCCGAAGAAGTAGCCTGGGATTTTCAATACAACATCATGCACCGCACTGATGCTGAAGTTGAAGAAGTCCGCCAAAAAGCCCTGCAGTTTTTCGAAGAGCAGTTTGGCATCGACGCTGATAACGATCCACGCATTTGGTTTCATCCTTACCGGGTTGAGAGAGCTTCCCATTATCGCGCTTATGTGATTTCCGGTGAGAAAATACCCTCATCAGGCTGGGAAGTGCGTGATGGCGGCTGGGAGGCACGCGTTATTGATCCTAACGGCCTGGTTTTAGGCGGCCATCTGGCGGGTCATTATGTGCCGCCCGGTACATTCTTTGTGGATGGAAACTACAACGTCCTGACTGATCAATGTGAAAAGAATCAAGGCAAGCACTGCGAAAAGAAACGGGAAATCATTCTGTCCTACCGGGCAAAGGAGCCTATGATACCGGCCGGCCCAGCAATTCCAGGAATCATCACATTTCCTATCATGTGTGAACTGGGAAGTGAAACCTTTGGAGTCGGCGTGTCTGGCGGTTTCAGCCAACCCGTCCTGACCGACGATGGCCAGACATTACAGTACAATGTGCGTAATGTTCTGACCTTTTCTGATAAAAACGGAAACTAGATTTAATATTTAATCCAGTTTTAAGCGCCTATAACAAAGTCAATCGATATTGTTTTCCGTTATTGCCAACCAATACGGTATTACAACCTCTGGTTTGTTTCCAAGCGCTTATTCCGCGCCTTAAAATTACGCAATGGGTTTTAAGGCGCATTTCCTCTCATTCGCTGATTTAGGATTAAGTCCAAACCTGCCTTTATTTTCTCGTCACCTTGAGGAATCTATTATGAATACCCCTGATGTGCGTCCCGTACAGAGGAACTCTGCGAGTTATCTTGTAGAGATGTTTGGTTTTATCAATAATCCTTTGGATGGTTTTTTGCATTCCAAAAATAAATGGGGAGACATAGTACCTCTTCCCTTGCCCGGCATACGCGCCATTCAGTTTTTTCATCCGGCTCATGTCAGCGCCATACTCAATTTGCCTCGCAAAGATGCCACGACACGTTCCATATCAGACATTATGGGCGATGGTCTGTTGACCAATAATGGGCCTGAGTGGAAAAAACATCGCCGTCTTATTTCGCCCGCATTTGCACCGCGTGTTATTGAAGGTTTTATTGATACGATGGCAGGGATCACGCATGACTGGATGGATAATACGATTACGCCTTCCGCCGATGACCTTAACATGAGTGCCGCTACATTGACGCTGACGCTGGAAATTCTGATCAGCACGGTATTCGGTTCAAAAATCCCGGTGGACAGAAATATCGTCGCCAAGGCGCTCGATGAGTATATGTACGAATTTTATCTGGACAACAGCAGCTGGCGGCGTCTGTTGCCCAAAGCCATCGTTACGCCTGGCAGGAAACGGCGTCATCTGGCAATGCGTGAACTGGAAGATATTGTTTATCAGGCCATAGCCAGGCGTAAAGAAACAGAGCCTGACAATGACCTGTTGTATCGCCTGATTCAGGCGGTTGATGAAAAAGGCGAACACCTGACCGACAAACAATTGCGCGATCATGTGCTGACAGCCATTCTGGCAGGTCATGAAACCACGGCACTGATGCTGAGTTATTCTTTATGGCTGTTGGCGCATAGACCCGAGTTTCAGAATGAATTGCGGCAGGAACTACAGGAAAAACTCGGCGGCCGTCATGCCAAAATGGATGACATGCCTGCATTGCAACGGCTGGATGCCGTTTTGAATGAAGCCATGCGCCTGTATCCGCCCGCTTATGTGGTTGCCAGAGAGGCTGAAAGCGATATGGAAATAGGCGGTTTTGCAGTCAAGAAAGGCGATCAGTTGCTGGCGCCGGCCTGGGTGATTCACCGCGATCCGCGCTGGTGGCAGGCGCCGGACGAGTTCCGTCCTGAGCGCTGGCTGAACGGCGAGACCGCCAGCCTGCCCGCCAACGCCTTCTTCCCGTTCGGCGGCGGCCCGCGCCTGTGCGTGGGCAGTTATTTTGCCAAATACGAAGGCATGGTCGTGCTGTCACTTATTCTACAACAGTTTGAAATCAGCCCTGTTCCAGGCTACAAACTGGATCTGATTCCAAGCATTACATTACGGGCACGGCAAGGCATCCGGTTGAATCTAAAGCCAATCAATAAGGATTGATAAACTAAACAGCGCAGCAGGTTAAAATTATTCAGGCATGCGTCTGTGGAAACGCAGACGCATGCCATCAACCGGTCTTAAGGTGACGCTTGCCAGCAGATTCAGTTGAGTATCATCTGCTTCACTGACTCTGCTTTGGCGCAAAATCGTCGCCAGAATAATCGCACCTTCCAGTTTGGCAAAATGGCCGCCCACGCACAGGCGCGGCCCGCCTCCGAACGGGAAGAAGGCGTTGGCAGGGAGCTTGTCCGTTTCGCCGTTCAGCCAGCGCTCTGGGCGGAATTCGCCCGGCGCCTGCCACCAGCGCGGGTCGCGGTGCACTACCCACAGCGGAACCAGCAGCTGGTCGCCCCGCTTTATGCGGAAACCCTCCATGTCGAGCTCCCTGTCGGCTTCGCGGCCAATGATGTAAGCGGGCGGATACAGACGTAACGACTCATCCAGAACAGCATTTAACAAGGGCAGTTTGGCAAAAGTATTGGCATTGAGGGGCCAGTCGGTGATATTCGCTTTCAGCTCCTCATGAACCTGCTCCTGAATTGAAGAATGCTTTGCCAGCAGCCATAAGGCATAACCAATCATTAGCGCTACCGTGTCATAACCTGCCAGGATCATGGTCAGCAATTCATCACGCAGCTGCTCATCATTGAAACTGTTGCCCTCTTCATCCTGGGCGGTCATCAGGCGATACAGAAGATCATCGCTTTCAGGCGCGGCCCGGCGCTGCGAAATGGCAGTGCGGATCAAGCCCTGCATGCCGGCAATCGCCCGGCGTCGCTGCCGTCGTCCCGGCGTGACAATGAACGGAGGCAGCCAGCGCCGCCAGCCGGTATTATCGAGGGTAAATTCGCGCATATACTGTTCAAGCAGTGACAATATGCTTTCTTTGTCAATGCTGATATTGGAACCGAAAACCGTGTGTATCAGAATATCGAAAGCCAGCCCCATCAATTCGGGCGTCACATCGATTTCCTTGCCTTCCGGGTTGAGCCTGGTAAACCAGTTTTCGGTCAGGCGGCACATATCGTCAATATACGTAGTGATGGCTTTGGGCCCCAGCGGACGGGCAATGATGCGCCGCCGCCAGTGCCAGTCGTCCTCCTGATTGGTCAGCAGGCCTTTGCCCAGCAGGTCTTTCAGAGACTTGGTCGCCATCTGATCCCGATTGGGTATTTTCAGTACCATGCCGACCTGCTGGGGGTGGGTAATTTGAAAAGCCCGCAAACCGGGAATAGGCAGAGGAACCACATCCCCCCAGCGTTGCTGGTAAACCTCAAAGCCTGACAAGGGATTTTCAAGCAGCAGCCCCAGTTCGGAAAAGTACTGCCGAAGTGTTCTGCGCACTGTTTGCGGTTGAGTATTCATGGTTACTTAAGAAACGGTTGAATTTGGAGTACCGATAAGATACGTGATGCCTATGGGAGAGCCGGGAATTGCCTGCGTATTGATATCCCAGGAAAACGTCTCCTGCGCCGGAATGCGGCCGATTATTTCGCGCAGCTCTTCAGGCGTGTAGGTGCGCAGCATGGAGACGGTCCCGTCCCACAGGCCGACCATCGGCAGGATGGGGACCAGATAGGTAAAAAACAGACGCGGCCAGCGAAAGGGCTTGACGAAGGGCATTAACAGCAGCATGAACAGCGGCATGGTCAGCATAAACAAACTGCCACGCAGGCGGTGGTCGGAACCCTCAATGACCACGATGGCCTGTCTGGTGTTGACGGCATCGGCAAGAATCGCCTGCACCTGTTCAGGGTGAAAGTGATGCAGGGCGCTGATGATGGTGCGCACGCCTTTCAGCGATGAGGGTACGTTCATCGCATCCACCCGTTCCGGATGAAAGCGAATGCGGCCGCCGGACTGTTCCAGCGTGTAGCGAAAGGCTTTTTCATTGGGAAAAAAATCGCTCAGGAGAATTTGCACCTCGCCGGTTTTTGCCAGTTCCGTCTCCAGCGTCAACCAGGGGCCGGCGCCGCCGGCGCACAGATCTATGATCTGGCTGGTGCCCATCTTATTCAGCGTGTCACGCAATTTGGGCGCCATAAGATTGAAGTTTTTGTGGCTGTCTATCATGAATCGCAGCCAGTCCGTAGCCCCGTCACGCAAAACCTGCGGCCACCAGTTCAAGTCGACTGTTTCAAACAGATGAAATCTGCGCATTATTGTTCTTCCTGTTCATTTAAGGCGTCGTGCATTTCTATATCGCACCATCGTAATAATCCGGCAACGCACATGTGGCCGTCATGGCGCCACATCATGCTGGGCTCCGCCATGCGCCCCGGCTGGCAAATGCGGCTCGCGCCCATTAGCGCCGCCCTTCTTGCCAGAACCGACAGTTCAGGCTCATCAACGCCCAAGGCGAGATTTTGCAGAAATTCGCCATAAGGCCGCAGTGCTTTCAGTGCCTGTTCAAGACTGTCCACGGGAATAAGCCCGATATAACGGTTCCCTGACAGGCTGTGTTCAGCCAGATCTTTTTCAATCGCTACAGTCCAGTTCAGCGCGGGATCCTGCCATAAGCCGCTACCGACATCGGTAACGGTTGCTTTCCAGGCTTGCGCCGCGCGCTGCAATTGCAGGGTTTGGGCATCCTTGAGCCTTAATTTGCCCAGCGGATATTGTTTTGCGTAAGCCTGCATGGCACGGCTGAGCTCATCGCCCAGCTGATGAACGGCTGCACTGTCGCCTTCCACGAAATAAACCTGCGGAGCGATGCAGGCATGTTGATTGAATGTGCCCACATCCTCGGCGATACGCTCGGCAATGAGCGGAGCGCCCAGGCGGGCGAGATAATCATGCCCCAAGAGACCCGCAGAAAATTTATGGCCGTGCTCCAGATAAATGCGATTATCGCGGGCCAGTTCGCGCACCGAACGGCAGGCTTCGATGCTGCCATAAGCGATGACGGCATCTGCCTGAGACAGAACGGTTTGCAGCAGTTCGCGCTCATGGCGTTCCCAGTAAGTGACCAGCAACGCATCGCCTATACGCGCGTCCTCTTCGGCGAGGCTTTCGGCGAAACGGGCGGCAAAAGTAGGTTCCCCGCTGGCCACCTTGGCGATGATGGCCGACTTGGCCAGCAAGGCCCTGACCATAGACAGGGCCGGCAGGCCCGGCACATTGCCGGTAAAGATCGCCAGCGTAATTTCAGGGCCTATTGCGTAAGTGCGTCCCGGCAGTCTGGCATCGGCCACAAAACCATCCAGTGCCGCCGCATCGCCCAGCTCGCGATATAACACCCGCCACAGGGAATCAGCCCGATAATTTTTCAATTCGACATCGAAGCTTCTGTCGACCACTTCCGGGGAAAAGCCCGTAGCTTCAACGACGGCTGCGCGTGCCGCCTGTCGCACTGGCCAGTTTCGGTCGCACCACTTGGCCGTGACTTTATCGATAGTCTCAACGATATGGGCAATGGGAATGCTGCGCAATACGGCCGCCGACTCTCTAAGCCCGTCAGCGATGCCGTCCCAGTGCTCGCCCAAAGGCCTGGCGCATCGCCAGGGCTGTCCGCCCTGGTCATTGGTGATATTGGCATTGAAGGTGTCCAGTTGCTTGGCGTCTACCCAGGCAGGTATCCAGGAGATATTACGATTAGTAGGCATAAGTTAGAATTTGATACTTTCCAGAGACAAAGAACAGCCGCGGGCTTGCCCGCGCTCCACACGACCGATAATGGCTATGCCGTCCCCGGATGCCAGCCCCAGGTCGCCGGTCAGTATCCGATGGGGACGGTCGATGATGCACGCGTCCATGATTTCAACAAGTCCCTCGCCCTGGCCGCGGTAGTCCAGCGTATAACTGTCCCTGATCCGCGCTTGCAGAAACGGCAGATTATGTTTGGGACGTTCGTCGAGCGGGCCTATTTCGCGACAATTGGCATCATAGAGCTGACTGGCCAGTTCGGTCATGCCGAAGACATTCAGGGCATGTTCGGCAGGGATGCCGAATGTTTTGGTAATGCCTGATCTCAGCTCGCCAGCCCTGACGGCACGGGAACGTCCCTTAAAGCCCCCGCCGTCCAGCGTCCTTGAGCCTCTGGGCAATTGCCATGACCAGCCGAATTTTTCCAGCGCATCACAGATGTTTACAAACGCGAACGAGCCGCCCAACAGAACCACCGGTTGATCATCGCTGACCGCCTGGTCCAGAATGGCGCGCAAACGCTCGAAATCGACGCCGTTGCCGGTAATTACCGAGGCGCTACGGGCCCTGTCGCCGAAAGTCGTAGCGATCAGTTCCATGCCATAAGCCATGATCATCTCGGGCGCCTGCGCGACAGTCGGCACGAAACGGATGATGACAGGTCTGTCCAGCTCCTGAATAAGATGCCGTCTAGCGTTTTCGATGATGGAAAGGTCCATCAGTTTCAGCCCCAAGGGAGAATAACAGGCGACTCCCCTATCGGCGCCGCTGGTGCCGCTGGTGCGGAAAATCCTGGCCGCAGGCTGGTCCGGGAAATAGTAGACACTGCCGTTTTTAAAGGCGGAATCCGGTATGCCCAAGCGGCAGCCGGCTTTCTGCCAGTAGTCGGCAAGTTGAGGCAGATTGCTTAAGGCAAGCTCCTCCAAGGCCTGTCCGACAGGTTCCCTATTAGTGGTTTCGCCTAAAATAAGGGCTGCTATCTGGTCAGCCAGATTTTGTACAAACGAATCGTTATAGCGGTACATAACAGGTCCTAATGGAATCCAGCCGTTCGAAAAAATTGAACAGGACTATTTTGTTTAAACGGATAAGTCAGCTTCAGCAATAGCATCTTTTAAGCGATTAATATTGATAAGTTTTTGTTTTTCGCAAATTTCAAAGGCAGTGGTTGTGAACCAGTTATGCCCTGTAATCATATGCAAGCTCTGATCCAGAAAACTTTTGCGGTCCATGCCCGTTTCCCTTCTCAATTGTTCAGCTATCGTAAAATAATCCTCATGCCCAAAAAGACTCAAGTCCGCATCCAGAAGATATCTGGATAAGTGATTAAAAGGCACGCGCGATAATCCGTTGCCGTCATGCAGACAGGCCGTTGATAAAATCATGCTCTGTACCGTATCAATATCGGCTTTCGTATAAACGCCGGCCGCCTTCATCGCTTCTGCCGCCATTGCGGCACCGATGGGTTCATTATCCACTCTGGTCTGAATATAGCCGGCATCATGATAAGCGGCGGCAATAGCCAGCAGTTCCAGCTCTCCGGGCTTAAGTCCATCGCATTCGGCAAAGCGCAATGCTGCAGTCAGAACATGAAGCGTGTGTTGCAGCGAGTGATAATACAGGTCAGCAGGCAACTCGGCGGACAAGCGTGCCAGTATGTCAGCAATTATCGGATGCTGTAAAAATTCAGTTACAAGCGCTGTCTCTGTCATCATATCGGCTTTAACCGTCTAGCCAGCAACACCAGATCAAGCCAGGCTTTCTGCATCATGCGTTTCTGTTTCATATTCCTGCAATTCCCCGTTTTCAAACATGGCCTTGGTTTTGCGCCGCTGTACTTTGCCGCTGGAGGTCAGGGCCAGAGCGCCTGATTTTAAGACGACGACATGACTGATACGCAGACCCAGGCCTTTCTCGACGGCCTCGATCAAAGCATGTTTAAAAGCCTCGATATTTTTATAGTTATTGGGTTCGACGCACAGTATCAGGCATTCCTGACCATTGCGCATGACGCTGAAAGCCACCACTTTATTAGGACGAAGTCCTTCAGCCTGTGCAGCTATCCACTCGATGTCCTGCGGATAGTAATTGACGCCGTGAATGATGACCAGGTCCTTGAGCCGTCCGCAGACATAAAGCTCACTCTCGGCGATATAGCCCAGATCGCCGGTGTGCAGCCAGCCGTCCTGATAGCTTTCCAGGGTGGCATCCGGATTTCGATAATAGCCCTGTGTGACGCTTTTGCCGGAAAAACAGATCTCTCCCACCTGGCGTTCAGGCAAAGTCTGACCGGCCGAGTTGACGATTTTAAGGCCGTGCTCTGGGATGACGTGCCCGCAGCTGATCATTTCCGCAACCTGCCCGCTGCCGGCCTGGGCCGGTAAGGCTTCGCCGCTGCGCAAGGCTTTGGCATCGACGAGATCGGTGATGATCGGCGTATCGATCGTGTGAAAAGAAATGCCTACCGTCGCTTCGGCCATGCCATAGCAAGGCATCAAGGCCGTCGCACGCAGCCCTGCCGGCGCGAAACAGGCAGAAAATTGGCGCAGGACCTTCGGGTTTATCGGCTCCGAGCCGCACCCGGCCGCGCGCAGACGGCTTAAATCCATATCGATTAAATGCCGCTCACGGGTCAGCCGGCTGGCGATATCAAAAGCAAAATTAGGCGCAAACGTGATGGACGCGCGGTATTTGGATATCGCCATCATCCAGCACCAAGGCTGTCTGGCAAAGCGCTCGGTGGGCAGCAGCACAGCCGGCAAATCGACCACCAAAGGCCCCAGGCCAAAACACATCAGTCCCATATCGTGGTAGAACGGGACCCAGCCCAGGGTAATATCATCATCGCGCTTTTTCAGGCTGCCTTTGCTGCCAAGAAAGGCTCTGGCATTGGCGATGACATTCTCGTGACTGACCATAGCCCCTTTAGGCATCGAAGTGCTGCCGGAAGTGAATTGCAGAAAGCAAAGATCGCTGCCGTGCATTTTGGGCGGATTGAAAGCGCCGCCTTCCGTTGACAGCAAGGTCTCGATGGTCAGCAGGGCCGGATTCACCGTTTCCCTGCTCGCCTCGCTCAGCCCCTGCCTTAAAAAAGCCTCATCCGCCGCCATGCACAGCAACATACGGGCATCGGCAGCCTGAATGATATGGCTGAGCGTAGTGAAGTAGCTGTGCCTGCTGCGTGTCGTGGCACTAAAATTCGAGGACATGGGCACCGGCACGGCACCGGCCAACAGGGTGCCGAGGAAGCCGAGCATGAAATATTCCTGCTCGGCAATCACCAGGGCGATGCGGTCGCCTTTCTTGACGCCCATAAACTGTAGATTGGCGGCAATCCGTTGTGCCTGTTGCCGCAGCAAATGCCAGGGATAGTAATGCTCTTCATTTTGTGGGGTGATAAAACGCATGCCGCGAGCCTCTTCAGGCGGCAGTGCGAACAAAATATCGGCAATGGTTTCACTCATAAACGTAAACCGGCTTTTTCATAAATGGATGATTGATAATTCGGCATAGGTGACTACTTAGTTTAGCGCCATCAGTCCAGAATGGTAACAGTGCCTGAATGGCCATCGACTCTGATCATCATGCCGGATTTGAGCATTTGGGTCAGTTTCGGTATTTGCACGATCGTGGGCAAACCCACTTCTCTTGCGACAATCGCCGCATGAGTCAGCGGGCTGCCTCGCTCTATCAGCAGAGCATCGGCAAAGGGGAACACGGCCACCCAGCCCGGATCCGTGCGATAAGCGGCCAGGATGCCCCCCGTGAATTCGCCGGGCTCCTGCACGATCTGCACGCGTCCCTCAACAAAACCGGGAGAACAGGGCGTGCCGCGCAGTTCGCGGCTGTCATCATCGGCTGCATGCGATTCATGTTGTTCGCTGTCCGTATTTGACCATTTCTGCAGCCAGCCCAACACGGAGCCGAAGGTGACAAAACGCGGGGGCAAGGCTTTCATTGTGCGATAAATGTCCATATCCGCCTTGCGCTGGAGAATTAAAGGTTTTATTTCGCGCGTTGAAATCGTGCCTTCAAAGCAGCCTTTCAATTCTTCAAGGCGCAGATAAAAAATATCCCGGCGGTCCTCAAACAGTCCGTGACGGGCAAAATCATTGCCTATGGCCCGGTACATGTTTCTGAAGACGCCGAAGGTTCTGGAACGGCAGAAGCGTACGGTTTCCCGTGCCTGAATGGCAGACTGGACTTTGCCCAATACGATATTGAACAGAAGGCGCTGCACGGGATTCAAGCCCTTATCAAGCAGCGCTTTCAGATCTCGCTCATGCGCCGCCGATGCATTCTGCTCTCTGGCGCCGGTGGCCAGCGCTACTTTAAGCATGTCGAACAAGACGCCGGGCTCTTCGCGCAAATCGGGCTCTTCCAGTTTCAGCTCATTGTTGCTGCGATAACCGTAGGCGGCAATGTAAGCATCCACTTTGGCCAGAAACGCATCGGCCCCTGCCTCAGCCAGAGCCTGACTGCATTGCTTTGCCGGCGTTTGACCGATAATCCGCTCCCACTCGGGATTCTGTCTGGCATGACTGGCCAATTCAGCCATCTCTAATGCCGGTCCCATGGATTCCATATCGTGAATGCCGCCGATAACAGCGACTTCCAGCCAGTCAGGCGCATCAGGCAGCCAGCGGCGGATGAGGAGTCTTAACAAGCCATAGGGCAAGCCGATGGATGATTCCAGCGAAATC
The DNA here is from genome assembly GCF_000427625.1 of Methylobacter luteus IMV-B-3098. Lineage (GTDB taxonomy): Bacteria > Pseudomonadota > Gammaproteobacteria > Methylococcales > Methylomonadaceae > Methylobacter > Methylobacter luteus. The sequence goes on along the minus strand of NZ_KE386569.1, from coordinate 4,135,100 downwards.
ATGATGCCCCAGCGGGCGATGATCGCCTGCTCGAACTGCTTGCTATAGGCATAGATCCGGTCGGCAGGCAGTTCCCTGTAGTCAATGGCATTGAACGTTTCATACAGCCGGTAAAACGCCGCGCGAAACTTGCGCACCTGCCTTTTGAGCGTGAAAAAGTACCAGAAAAACATCAGACCGCTCAAAGCGCGAATCCACAGGTATTCCAGGCGGGAATCGGTCTGGTAGGGCTTGATTTTTTCCTGGCAGGCGGCCAGATCCAGGGATTCGTCCAATCCCATCTGGACTTCCAGCATCTTGTGGCCGAGGTTATAAAACGGGCTGGTGCCGACCAACTTGTACCAGTGCAGCAAGTTGTAATAGGCCCGCCCGTTCATGTAGCCCAGCACCGAGCCGAGGAAACCGTCCATTTCCTTGAGCTGTTTTTCGGGAATGCGCAATAAGCGGCAATACTCCCGAAACACTTTCGAATACAGGTTTTGCGTGAACGTAAAGGTCAGAGGGCTGACGATACCGGGATAGTTTTCGATGATGTTGGAATTATCCCAAATCTGAAAATCGCCTTTCGGCTCCTCTTTAAAAGCCGTGACCGGTCTGGCCTGTAGTATCCACAGACGGCCTTCCTGCAGACACCATTCAATGTCTTGCGGCGCTTTGAAATTTTGTTCGATTTGTTTGGCTGATACACATATAGCCTGTATGTTTTCGCTGCTAAGGGACAATTGTTGCTGGGCTTCGGCCGGAACATCGCTGATGTTGCCGTTCGGTCCTACCTGTTGGGCTTTTTCCCCGATCACCTGGCTGATCAGGGCGCCATTGCGTTTGTCGACAACGACCGTGTCCGCGTCCACCAGCCCCGAAACCAGCCCCTCTCCCAAACCGTAAACCGCGCTGATGACCAACTCGTCGGCGCTGCCGCTGGCGGGATTGACGGTGAACACCACGCCGCTGAGATCAGCCGTGATCAGCCGCTGCAGAATGACGGCAATATCAACATTGGCAAAGCCCAGATTATGGCGATGACGGTACAGCAACGAGCGTTCCGAATACACCGACGCCCAGCATTTCTGCACATGCAGCAGGATGTCATCCAAACCTTCGATGCCCAGATAAGTATCAAACTGACCGGCAAAGGAAAAGTCGTTGCCGTCCTCCTCTTTTCCAGAAGAGCGAATGGCGACAGGCCCCTCCCCTAACGAGGTCAGGGCATTCTTAACCAGAGTACCGACCGTTTCGGGCAGTGGCGTAGACAGTACGGTATTTTGAATTTGAGCGGCAATGTCAGCGGCATTGTCCGCATTGAAATTCTGCAAAAGCCCCGCGATCACCTTATCGATACCTGCCGTTTCCCGGTAGCATTTAAAGACATCTGTGCCCAGAATGATCCAGGGCGGCACAGAGACCCCGTTGTTCCCCAGCAAGTAAAGGGATTTCCCCTTGTTGCCGGCCAATCGCTCAATATCTTCGAAACCGCTTTCTGAGGTCAGCGGTTTAATTGCGCCATATTCCATAAAATGTCCCGTTTTAACCTATATTTGAAGCCAGTAGATCCCGGGCCTCTTCGGCGGAACCTCGTCCGCCCACCGCACTGGCTGGAAAACGTGCGTTCAAGTGGGCTGCCAGATTAATCCAGTCATAGCCATACATAACCGTTTCACCCCAGCCCGAAGCGGTATCAAAACTTGCCGGAAACTGCTCATCGCCGCCCAGTTGCCGCAGTTCTCTGACAATCCGTTCGGCAAGTTCGAACAGTTCCTGCCCTTGTTCCCTGGAATGAATGGACTCGGTTTCAATGCGCTCAATAGCGTCAACCAGAGACGGGTTTAACGGCAGCAAACGCAAGGTTTCGAGAATCGCTTCTTCCAGCGGGGGTTGCGGCGTGATGCCATGCCCCGCCAAAGCCACCATGCAGGCCGTTTGCACCATGCGCTGCAAAGTATATTGCAGTACCCGCAGCTGGCCGCTGCGCAATGCCCCCTCCGAGTCCTCGCGGGAGTTTTCCACACCTATATTGGCCCAGGTCAATTCAACGCCGGCTTCTGCCAGACGGCGGGCAGGAATCGGCAATAGCTGAATATCGGTCGAGCCATTGGCAGACAGACGCGCCCCATCAACCGATATCAAAGCCGCTTTATCCGCCAGCAACGGACATGAAGTTCCTAATTGCCGTGCCCGAATTTCGCCCTCGCCTTCCCAGCACAGGGCGATCAGGCCGGAGCGGCTGAAATCGGCCAGATAATTGTTAGCTTCTGTCGTTGCCAGAGCACCTCGCTTGTCACTGGCTATCTGTATGCAGGGCGTATTCCAGATAATCCTGCGCCATATCCGGGCAGGTGCGTCGCCTATCCGAAATATGTCTTCATCACGCAGAATATGCAGATGTTTGCCTATTTGCCAGGTACTCACACCGGCACAGCTGTCAGCAAGCACTTTTTCAAAATTCAGATCAACGCCGGGGACAGCAAATTCCTCAAGCAGGGCAATACCTTTATGCAAATATTCTGTAGCATTGCCGCCCTTCGATTTTTCGGTATAAAAATCCCAAAGGCGTTGCACCAGTCTTTTGTCGATCCGCGCGCGATCCAGCTGCAACGACAACCATTTGGAGCCCAGATAGCGCTCGCCGCGCTTGGCAACAAAACTTTTGGCCGCGTGAAAGACCGAAGTTTTTATCCATGCCCGGGCATAATCGCCCTGTTCCAGCGCCAGCATGGCCACTGCGTAGCGCCCGGTCTGTCGGGAAAAATCCTCGAACCACAGCGCGACCGCCTGGCCCAATGCCTCCTTGCCCAAAAGGTCCTGCAGCGATTTGATATAGGCTTCGTTTTCAATAGGCAGGCAGCCGATAAACCGCTGGCAACGTTCCAGCTGGTTCCAGGATATCTGCGCCACGGCCTCGATACCTGTATCTACGGCTTCTTTTAACTGCAGCAGTTCACGCTGCAGGCGCTCCCTGCTTAACAGTCGCACCTCAACTCGGCGATTTTCGATAAACAGGATATAAGGCATGGTTGCCATTTCCGTGCCGTCATCAATAATGGCGACAAAATCGATATCTGAACGCTCATTGCCAAATCCTTCGGCAATGGAGCCTTCAAGAAAGACCGCCGATGGCTGCCGCTGGCCAAGCTGAGCGTATAAATGCTGGCGGGATTGTTCCCAAAGCTGCAGCAGAAACGAATGATCAAGCGACATCAGCATTCTCCTTGACGGTTAGATTTCATTGTTTGTTCTCCTGAAATAGCCGACTTTGACGGCATAGCTGAAAACTTTATGCAGCAATTCCTTGCCTTGTGCGGGCGGCGCCTTGGCAAAAATGTCCCTGGTTGAATCACGCACAAAAATCGTCTGCCGGCGAAAATAAGATTCGTACAGGCTGATCACCTCACCGTAGTAGCGCTTTTCCAGGCCTTTCATTTCGTAGCTGTGAAACACATGACCGGGCACAAACCGGGGCACGTTGAAAGAAGGAAACAGCGCGCAGACATCATTGATTTCACGCAATGCCAGAGGCTCGTCGGAACACAGATGCAGAGTCCTGCCCTCGGCTTGATGGAAGTTTTCCAGCGCGGCGACCACGCCATCCGCCACCCAGTCTATCGGCACGATATCCAGCGTCGCGCCGTAATCGCCGGGAATAGTCCTCACCAGTCCTGCCGTGGTAATGCGGTAAACCGAATAGATGGTATCGAACTTGCGCATGATGCCGCTGGCGGAATCGCCGACGATAATGGCAGGGCGCACGATGACCGTGGGCAATCCGTTGTCCCGGGCTTTTCTGATCAGCGATTCGGCCCTGAATTTGCTGGCCTCGTAAGGACTGCCGAAGCTCTGTCCCCGGTCAAACGCTGTTTCCGAAAAAATGCCGGGGCGTTCGCCGCAGACATACATCGTGCTGATATAAATGAAAGGAATGCAGGCGCCCGGCTTTTTCATGGCGAAGTCAATCATCCGCCGTGTTCCGGCGACATTGATGGCTTCATAGCGTTCCTCGGGGCGTCCGAAGCTGGTCAGGGCTCCCGAATGCAGCACCCTGTCCACGGAGGATTGAAGCTGCTTATAGAGCTCAGCACTCAATCCCAAACCGTCCTGCTGAAGGTCTCCCTTAACAGTCAGCAGTTCGCCCGGATTGCCCCGCCCGCCCAGATAAGGCTTGCTCGGCAAAAGGGCGCCGTCGTTGGTGACAATATCACCGACAGAATGAACGAGCGCCACAATGGTGTGTCCGGCTTTCAGAAGCCTGGCGATGGCTTCCGCGCCCACTAAACCGCTCGCGCCTGTTACGAGTATTTGCATAATTTATAACCGTACCCATTCAAAAATAAATTCAATGCTCAGCATGATTTCAAAAATAACCAGAAAGCTCATGCCGTTCCAAGCTGGTGCTGTGATCGTTTCGCGGTCCTCAATCCCTGAAAGATTAGGCCATGTTCCGTTCATCCAGATGAAAAAAACCAAAGGAAATAAACCGGCGCCATAACGTCCGAATGTGGAAAAATCAGCCATATTGACCAAAGCCATCATCAATGCCGCCGCCAGAATCAGCAATAAACTCAGCACCAGCCTGACGCCTGCTTTCGGCAAGAAATACGGCTGCATGGCATTAACATGCACTTTGCGGGAAAACTTCCAGATCTCGTAAGCCAGCCAGAACATACCGGCTATCGGGGCTATCTGCGTGATTGAAAGCGGCTCTGGTGAGGAATGACTCAACCAGGCAAAATAGATATAAACAAAAAAGGATGCCGGAGCCCCTTCAAAAAAGAGCCAGCCCAGAATCAGGCTGGCCGGATGAGGAGGAAGAAAGCGTTTGATAAGAAATGGGCCGGCGTATGAAATCAAGGTTGCAAAAATAACCGCCAACAGGGTCCTGAAGGAAGCCATATTCAGCGCTACTAACGTGTTGGCCGTGATAATCAGCAGCATGGATAAATGCTGTGTCAGCTCATTTTGCTGATGCTGATTGCTGTGATCATCCTGTACGTCATCCAGATCATCGATCAGGCGCAACTGTATAAAAAGCAGAATGAAACTGAGCCATTCAGCGATAGATACGAGACCGAGATCAATCAACTGACCACTAAGTCTATGATATAAAATACAGGATAAAGGGAAGCTCAGCGCCAGCGGTAAAATAAGGCTGCCAAAAGGCAACCTGACGCGGGCATAAGAGCGAAACCAAAGCAGAGTCGGCAACACTCTGGCTAATTTTTTGCGCATTTGTTCGTTCTGGCTGTTGGAAATCATTTTTTATACTTTGCCAGGCAATAATCCAGGCTGGGCTTCAGCATGGCGAAAGTAGACTCAAGCGGCGCATCTGTTGTAATCATGAGCAGTCCATTGTCGCGCGCTACATTGAGATAGGCAGCCGCCTGGATTTTCATAAACTCAAGATCAAGCGGTTTGTCCCGTTCATGTTCGCGCTGCCGTATGCGGGCTCTGGCCGTGTCCGGATCGATATGAATGCCAATGGCCAGATCGGGACGTATAACATGCCGGGCGATATAGGCCAGCACGGTTTTGGGTATTTCATCGGCCGCCCGGCTGTGGACTTCGGCCTGGCTGGTATAGATATAGCGGTCGCAGATCACGACATGTCCCTGCTCAAGATGAGGAATGATGGTGTCGCTGATGTGCTGAATCAAATCCCCTAGAATGGTCAGACACAGGCCGAGTATGTCTATCTGGCTGCGTGCCTTGTTGTCAGCGGCATCAACCAGCGTGCGAAACAGACTGTTGGTCCTGACTCGCTCGGTGGGCGTGTAGGTGCAGAATACCGGCACGCCCTGGCTGCCGATATAATCAGCGACAGCGTTTATAGTGGACGTTTTTCCGGCGCCGTCAATGCCGCACAGTGTTATTAACGTGCCGGGCAATCCATGTGGCCTCATGGAAAGCGCATTGGGAGAGCGAGTGTCGATTGCCTCAAACGGCAGTGTTGTTGATCCCTGTTCCATGATAGTCTTCATTCCCCTAATGTGACGCATTGGCGCTAAGAATCAGATCAACGAATGAGGCAATCGTATAACGCTCTTCGTCTTTCTCAGATTCTTCGTTGAGCCACTGGTTTAACGGAAGCTCTGTGATCTGAAGAGCTTCCTCAACAGCGCAGCAAAGCTCGACCACGGTTATCGAGTCAAAGCCCAGATCGGTCATGATGGAGTCCGACCAATGGATTTCCTCGGGTATCGTCTCGTAGCTGTCGGCAAGCTTCTTCAACTGCTCCTGTAGAACGGTAAAGATATGATCCCTGCTCAACTTATGATCAACCTGCTGTGTCATTTTAAACTTGCTCTCTGATGGACTTGATGATTGAAGTTCGGTATGAGGCGCTAATCCAGATAAACGCTCATTTTTGAGCCGGCCTGACCCACGGCGAAATTACTGAAATAATCGCCAAACTGATCCTGCAAAACGGATTGCAGCCTCAGAGCGCTATGTTCTGAATCAGCAAATGCAAAAAAGCCTGGGCCGGCGCTGCTCATGCCCGCGTATAAGGCTCCCGCCTTGCGCATCGCTTTGATGAGATTGTGCAAAATGGCCGGTTCATAAATGCCTTCCAGCACTTTTATATTGCCGACTTCGCTCATGTCCCAGCACGTCGCTAAAAGGCCGCGCAAATCGTTTCTCAGCAGATCGGCCCGCATTCTGTGCAGCACGGTATGAAGTGCAGCGCCATACTTGCGTTGATATTCATTGCATTTGCCGGTAACGACTTCGCTTTCGGTTTTGCCGGACATATCCGCATTCTCGCCAAATGCCTTGAGCACATCGCCGGATAATTTCCCGATATCGCCTACCGCTGTCACGATCCACAGTCCATCGGTCGCCAGATTGCCGATATATCGCCCGTCGCCCATGCTGTCTCCTTCGGCGATCCATACCAGCCCACCGTATAACAGGCAGGCCTCGCCGACGCCGGTATCCAGGCCCCGATAAATGGACTGGCCATCCGTGGCGTTCTCGACATAGTTACGGGTAATGATGTCCCACATGTTTTCTACCGAAAAAGGACTTCCGAACAACGCATTCAGACCCGCAATCACGGCAGTATTCAAACTGACATTGGAACCAAGGCCCGCATGGGAAAACTTAATCTTTTCCTGAATATCGACAAAAATATCGTCATCGGCGTAATTAACCAGTTCCTTGAAAAGCTGTACCAGATGTTGCGTGGTTGCGGTCATTTCCTGCCCGGAATTCCGTTTTCTGGAAATAAGGACTTTATTTACCGCGGTTGACGTGGAGACGCCAAGCCCCCCTCCTCCCAGGCCCGGCCCCATTTTGGAAAAATCAAATACGCAAAAATGCACTCTGCCCGGCGCATAAACCAGGGCTTGTGTGTACTGTGGCTGTGCTGTTCTTCGCCATTCCGGACGGATAGTGAAATCCTGTCCTGGAAGAAATAATTTGTTGGTGGAAGATTTATCGGTCATGGCATGACATCGCAAGTTTGATTGACTAATCGAGTTCAGTTGAACATCGAACCTTGCAACGTAGTTTGAAGAAATCGATCGACGGAATCTGTGAAAAATTACACAGGTGATGTGTGATCTATTTACACAGGCAGTTCCACCAGTTCTGTCACGCTAGATGGCGGAGTGAGGCGCCCCGGTTGTTGAATGGACTTCAAGATTTGCCAGCATTAAGCAAGATCCGGCTGGAGCAAAGGCAGACCATTTACGTAAAACCAAACTTTATAGTCGGCAGCACATTGCCAATCAGTTATTGATGACTTTTACGAGGACGCAGAATCAGTGACGCTATAAATTGCTGCACCCGACTTTGAATGCAGACACGGAAGGTATGCCCATATGCCTGACCTGCTGAAACGATACTGAAAATGGCGATCAAAATCGAAAGATCACAAAATTTCTCGATGAATTGAGGTGTAAAAGTCTGGCCTTAATCTGACAACTTACAAAATTAGTTTCTTCTGCACCAGACATTGACTGTTTCAGTTCGGCCCAAACTCGACGGTCGAGCCGAAACAGCGAACGACAGTTACTGCACTCATAGCGGCCTTCTAAGTCAGGTATTCAGGAAAGGCAAACCAAGGGTGTCGATGCCCGTTTCTGAGGGTGACAGGGCTGACTCCCTTCGCTGTCGTTCTCTGAAAGACAGCTTAAAGAGACCGCTTTTAGGAAAGAAACCGACAAAGCTCAGTAGAAATTTTTTTCTCTAGATGTGGTCCTATATCTATAAACATCATTGATAAGGCTAAACCTGTCGTAAGATAGGGGCAGAAAGTTACGGGTCCTGACTCAGGAAAGCCGAACTGCCGAATGCGACCCGCGTTAGGGTTGCGGTAGGGAGTTCGGCTTTTTTATTTTGCACGAAAACGAGTTCGTGTCTTAGAAGCCAAGGCTGATTATTACCACGATTGGGAGGTGTGTAATGTGTATTGGTAAACAACGATCAAAAAACATACCGTCTAAGGCTCTACCCCAACAAGGTATAACGAATAATAGGAGGATGCAAGCAACAAAGGCTTTCTTTGCGCTCATTTTCACCTCTCTCCTGCTTTTGGCAAATCCGCGCGTTTCCGCGGCACAATCGCCAACCTTACCCACCCCAACTTGTGCGTGGCAGTTCGAATGGACACCTTTCGGCCTGGGTAATTGGCTCTGGCCGGACACCGCGAACCGCTGGTGGTACATGCCCATCGATAAGCAATGGCAACAGCTGACCATTACCGGCGCTTACCCCAAGGCGCGGTTCTTCTCCTTTGCTGTCTATGACAATGCGCCAGTCTCTACCGGCTTGGCCGATCACCTGTTTGACGCGCAAATCGTGCCTGATCAGGGCAGCAGCAATCCGTTTGCAACGCCTGATGCGGTTAGCCACAATCCGTCTGCGAAGCCTGATCCGACGTACACCGTCACGGTGACGCGCAGCAACGACAGCGCCGACAACGTGGTCCAGTTGCATGCCGATACGGGATGGTTGCTATACCGCCTGTACCTGCCGAACGCGGGCGAAGGCTCCATGGGCGGGGTGTCTTTGCCGGAGATCAAAGTCACCGACATGAGTGGCCAAACAACCACGCTGACGACCTGTCCGGTCGTCAATCGGCAGTCGGAACTCGCGCAGTTGCAGCCGCAGTTTGTCCCGGCGGAGTTAGAGGACCCACTCGCGTCCCTATCAATTCCGCCGGTACCAGACCGCATCTGGTTCGGCGCGATAAAGGAGCCGCCGCCGTCTCTGCTGCCGAATCCCGACCAAAAATACCTGATCTCGTTCTTCATGCCTGAGTACAAACCGGATCGGGTCATTGTGATTCGTGGCAAGATGCCGGCCTTCCCCGATACCTATCATGGCAACCCCGTGTCGCAGCCTGCGCCCGGGTTCAAGACCGTCCAATTGCGCTATTGGGGGCTCTGCCAAGCAGAGCTGGTCTCGCCAATGCCCGTTATCGGATGCGCGCCCGATGCGAGCACGCCGCTCGATAAAGACGGCTTCTACACCATCGTAGTTTCCAATGACGTGCTTCGGCCCGAGTGGCTGCCGAAGAGGGTCGTATGGCTTCCTTGGGGCGACGAACAGATGGTGCCCAAGCTCATGTTCCTGCGCAACTTGCTGGCATCTGCCGACTTTAACCAGTCCGTGCAGAGCGCCGTTGACCAAGGCTGCGGGTTCAATTTAACCTTCCCGACCCCGCCCACGCAGGACGTAATTGAGACATCCGGCCGGTGCGCGCAGGAAGTGATGGGGGACTACTATCCGGAAGCCGTCTGGTGCGATCGGCAGATGTTCATTTCCGGCGGTTGGCGAGCCTGTTTCCGTGCGGCTGATGTGCCAGCGAAGCCGGAATCACAGTCAAAACGATCCGATAATTGAGCCAGATAGCGTGGGCAACTTCTCTTCGTTGCCCACCGTAACTGCTAACTGTTTCTTTCATAGGGTGCAATAGAGGCGCTTGGGTTGGCGACATAGATCACATTAACCGATAGCCAGAATTTGCGGTACGACCTTGCCTATGAGGAGATAAGCAATATCTGGCTAAATGCAGCATGGCTCACATAATCAGCCTCTGAAAAACTTTGGGGCGATTCAGATTTAAGTAAGGAGGTTACGACAATGAAATTATTCCACATTGGCGTTTTCGCCAGCCTCATTGCTCTGGCGTTGTTAAGTAATCCCACTGCCGCTCGCGCCCAGAATGTCCGAAACTGTGCGTGGCCGATCGAGATCTCGCCCGAGGGCTATGGAAACGCGACGGGGCCAGAATCTTTGGCTCGGTATTTCATCATCCCTTTTGACACGCAACACGAAACAATGACGATCAAGGGCACCTATCCAAATGCCCGGTATTTTTCATTCGCCGTTTACCAAGATGAGACGCCAACTGCTATCGTAGGCGATCTTTACGATGCCCAAATCGCCCCTGATGCGGGCAGCGTGAACCCGTTTGTCCGCCCCGAGACTTCCCAAACCCGGACCGCTCGCCAACCGAATGGGACCTATACTGTCGTCATCTCGCGCATAGCGTCGTCTTCCGGGAATATCATTGGGGTTTCCCGAGACCATTTCCTTTGGGTCCTGCTGCGGATATACATACCGAGCGCCGATCCCTCCTTAAGCGGCCAAAGTCTGACAGGCGGGGTGCCCCTGCCCACCATAACGCTGACGAAGAACGGAGTGAGCCAGGAGTTATCCCAGTGCTCGCCAATCAATGACTTGCGAGACGTAACCGCTTTACTCCAAGACCTCTTCAAGGGGATTCCGGCTTTGCAGGGAGGGGAAGGTACCCCGTCCTCCGATCGGCTGTGGTTTGGGCCGATAATAATTCCACCGATGAGACTATTCCCCAACCCGCACAATAAATATATCGCCATGTTGCCGGGGGATAAGTACCAGCCGGGCCGCATTATCGTGATCCATGGCAAGGCTCCCGGTACCCCCTACACCTATGACGGCTCACCGGTTTGGGAGCCGGCTCGGGGTTTTCAGACCGTCGACATGCGCTATTGGGCGCTGTGTAACCTCAATTTAGCGTTGCCGGTAACAAATGTTGATTGCACGGCTGATCTGACAACGAACCTTCAAGGCGGCGACTATACGATTGTCATCTCGGATGACCTGTTGCGTCCGGACTGGTTAAGGCCCAATATCAATTGGGTGCGGTGGGGAGATGAGCACTATCCCAAACTCATATTCTTCCGTAATATGCTGCCGGATCCGAACTTCCCCTTCTCGGTCCAAAAGGCGATTGAGGCAGGTTGCACCTTTGACTTTGACTTGCCGGATATCCCGAACAGCGATGCCACCATAACAGCGGGCCAATGTGCCTCGCAAGTGATGGAGGATTACTACCCGGTTGCCGCCTGGTGCGATAAACCGACCTTTGTGAACGGTGGCTGGCAAGCCTGCATCCAGGAGCAATGACCGGAGGGCCGTAGGATGCGGTGAGGAATGAACCGCATCCTACAAGGTCGCTATTCAGGGCTGGCTTAACACAGCGGTCAAAGGGATGCACCGCCCGATGGCGGTTTTGAAGGTGGGTTTTTAAATCAAGTTCGGCGGCTTCGCTTGATGTCCTTCAGCGCCGCGCCTCTTGCCTTTGCGTTGTACGAACAATTTGTGACTTATAGCTGCCATTCGAAAATACTTATCGACAGGCTGGACATGGCACAACCGAAACCGTCAGTGTCAGGTTCGATCCAATCGAACGTTTTGAAACAGTCAGATCAAATTCATAGTTTTACAATTGAGGAGCGACAAGAACAGCCTGTTAATCGGGTCAATTTTGCAAAGCATCGGGTTCTTCAGCGGCCTGCCGATGGCAATTGCTCGAAAATCGTTTCCCACCGGGCTTCATGCCGCCATATCACGTGATCCGGCACGTACAGAAAACCGGCAGTGTCATCCATGTTGCGCGGAAAACCCGGCCTGTCAAAAATAGCCGAAGCCGCCGCTTTCCTGTTGGCAGGCAAAACCCCCAGCCTGTTGCACCATTCAGCTTGTACGCTCGCGGATAGCGCTATATCGATGTATTGCCTTGCCCAGTAAGTACGTTCTTCAGGCACATGCTGAGGAATCCATAGCGCATCGGTTGTATCCGAAGTGCCTTCCACGGGCACAGTCCAGCCGACATCCAGGCCCGCCTCAATAAAGCCCACCGCATTCGGCAGCGCCCGAAAACACAGATTAATCCTTCCCGTCCTGAACAGGGACTCCATCCCTATGCTGTAATCCAGAACGGCTATTCTGGGCCTGAATTCAGCCAGATAGTCCCAGCACGGCTGCATGTTTTCAGGGATGCCCTCCATATTGCCGCCGCCCAGCACCTGGGCAATCGGATAAAAGCCTTTGCCGTTAGGATAAATGGCGATCTTGCCGGCATGCTTTTTATCCATGAGCACGTTCCAGCTTTTGAGCGCGCCAGCTTCAACGGCCGATTTCAGATAGACCAGCACATAATGCACGCTGTAGGGAAAAACCAGCCGATCAGCAAAGCCTGCCGGCCGGGCGCGCTGATAAAGCTCGGCCAATGATGGCATGTCATCTTCATCGAATAATTGGCAACAGCCCGATTCCGCCATGGCGACCGCCGGTACTGCATTGGACCAGACCACGTCATAAGGAGGGCGCTGCCGGGTGCGAAGCGCATCATGAAGCGGCTCCGGCAGGCGTAGGCCTATGTTCGTATGATGCCTTACAGGCACGCCTGTCAATTCAGTAAAGCGGGCCGACACCGTTTTTTCGAGGCTGTCCCCCCATTTTCCGGCCCAGGTCATGACATCGAGGCATTCAGGCTTGTTGAAGCGTTCAGTCTGTTTCATGCGTCTTTGGCCGAATCCGGCAGCAAATTTAATAAGCCGCCTGCTGACCAGATTTTTCTGACAAAAGAGCCCGCTGGCGTTAAAGGTATGGTCAGTCCGGTTTCGCTCGTCAACGTCCAGTCATTGAAAGAAATCGACACGGTTTCGCCTTCAGCGAGCTTCTGCCTGTCTTCGGCATTGGCAAACTGCAGACAAGGCAGGCCGTTATTGGTAGCATTTCTGAAAAAAATGCGCGCAAAATCTACCGCAACAATAGCGCCTATGTCATTTAACAGCAGACTGCGAATCGAAGTCTCCCGGCTTGAGCCGCATCCGAAATTTTTACCGCCCACCAAAATATCGCCCGACTTCAGGCGGGCTTGCAGCGTGGGGTCGAATTTTGAGAACAAACCCTGCCTGACTACAACCGGGTCCAGGCTATAGCAATTGGGCGGATGGATCACGTCGGTATTGAGATTATCGCCAAATAGCCAGGCTCTGCCTTGGATAATATTCATGAATACAAGTCTCCGCTGATACAGCCTTTCAGTGCAGCCCGGGCAACCGTTCTGGCGCTGGCGAGATAGGTTTGGCTATCCCAATGCCCCATACGGCCGCGAAAGTTGCGGTTGGAGGTGGAAATACACACATCCGTGGAACCCAATACGCCTTTGTCTATGCCGCCGCAAGGTCCGCAACTGCTTTGATTGAAAATAGCCCCGGCTTCGGTCAGGGTTTTGACATAGCCCTTGTCCAACGCCTGCTTGAATATGTTGATCGAGGCGGGAATGATGATCAGCCGTACATCAGGGTGGATGGTTTTGCCATCCAGTTCTTCTGCGGCTTCCTGAATATCCTCGATTCTGCCGCTGGAACAGGAGCCCAAAAACGCCGTGCTGATCGGTATGCTGTCAAGCTCACTGACAGCTACCACATTGGCCGGCGACCAGGGCTTGGCTATTCTTGGGCCAAGCTCCGATAGATCAAGCTCCAGCGTATATTCATAATCAGCATCGGCATCCGGCAATACCAGATCGCCCGGCGTTTGCTGGTCGCGCTCAGAACAATAAGCCAGCGTAATCTCATCGGGGACAAAAACGCCAAACTTGGCACCGATTTCAACGGCCATATTGGCGATCGCAAAACGGTTATCCTGAGACAATTTAGGCTGAGAAAAGTCATGAAACTCAAGGCAGCGGTATTGGGCGCCATCCTCGCCCAGCAGGCGCAGCAGCTCCAATATAATATCCCGTCCGCTGCAATTTCCGGGCAGACTGCCATGAAAAATGACGCGTATCGTTTTCGGTTTGCGCAGCCAGGTCGTACCTGTCGCCAGAGCGAACAGGATATCGGTAGATCCCATGCCGGTGGCGCAGGCCCCTAACCCTCCGCCCATGATGGTATGGCTGTCGGCGCCGACAATCAGACTGCCCGGTTGACAGAGACGGTTTTCAATCAGCAACTGATGGCAGATGCCTTTGTCCACCAGCAGATTATCTATCTTCTGATTTCTGGAAAAACGCAGAAAATTCGCGGAAATGTCCGCACGTTCAATCGTTGCGGCCGGTGAAAAATGGTCATTAGTAAAAATGACTTTGCTTTTGTCCCAGATAGACAACCGGCGTTGCTCAAACTGATTGATAAGTAAAGCAATTGTTGCATCATGGCCTAATAGGGCATCTATTCTGGCATGCACATAGTCTTCCTGGCCGGTGCCATTCAGGGCATGACTACGAATAACTTTGTCGCTTAATGTTTCCCGCACACTCATATCTCCGGATCAATCGCTGGCATGTTGGGTAAAAAGTCGGAAATTCTTACACCGGATAAGGCATTGGTACGAAAACGCAAACCGTTATCGTAAGCCTGGTCATGGTATCCCTTATCCCGCTGTTCAACGGCTTTCTTTACACTGCTGAGTATCAGGTGAACAGTTTCTTCCGCTACATCGATATTTGCCAGCTTTAAGAGGTGGCGCACCAAAGCTGCACCACTGTGCTTGCCCAGCACATATTCGGTTTTCCCGCCAATCCATGAAGACGGCAAATACTCATAACTCTTTGCATTTTTGAGCATGCCATCGACATGTACGCCGGATTCGTGACGATACACATTAAAGCCGGTAACAGGCTTAGTGGGGCTGGTGTGAATACCGCTGATTCTTTCAACTTCCCTGGCCAGAATCGGCAGGTAATCGGGACGAATTGGATGGCCCACGAACAAAAGATGCTCCAAGGCGGCGACTGTCTCCGCCAGATCAGCATTTCCAGCGCGCTCTCCAATGCCGTTGACTGTACAGGTCACACTGGAAGCCCCGGCCGTAACGCTGGCCAGCGTATTGGCGACAGCCAATCCAAAATCGTTATGGCAGTGGGCGCATAATCTGATGCCCTTGGGAATTGCCTCATACATGCGCGCTATCAGTCGTTCCATGGCATAAGGAAAAGTACAGCCGACGGTATCGCAGACAATAATTCTCTTTATGGGTACACTGGCCAGGAGTGTATTCATAAAAATCATCAGCGATGAAAAATTCGCCCGTGTTGCATCCTCGAAAACCAGATTGACTCCCATTGCCCTGCCAGCCGTCTCCTCAGCCGCGGACTTAAGCATGCCAAGTGCCTCGAACCTGTCTACGCCAAGAGTCTGATGAATACGAAAATCACTGGTTGGAATAAACAGGAATACTTCATCGGCATGCGCTCTTTCGGCAGCGATGATATCGTTACGCACGGCACGGGCGGTTGCACCTATGCTAGAGCGCAGCCCCATTCTTTTCATTTCCTGCATAGCCTCGGTATCGGCATCGGTGCTGGCAGGAAAACCCGCATCCAAAACATCAACCCCTGCTTCTGATAATAATTTTGCCAGCTTGAGCTTTTCTTCCAGCGTAAACCAGACACCTGGGGCCTGCTCGCCATCGCGCAAGGTGCAATCAATGATCTCGATTTTTGAAGGGATATTGGAATAGATATCCTTAATTTCTTTTGGCTCCATTTGTGTCCTCATGATAATTAGTAAATGGATTGCTAAAATTTCCTCGCCAAGGAAAATCTACTCTAAAGTGTTTGGCCTCTGCGGTATGGCCGCGCAGTTCAAGTCGTACACTGAATAACTTGAATGCGCTGGCTACCGCTTTTCGATCACTGTCTGACAGGCGTTCGAGCAAAGGAACCACATGTTTCAATGTGTATGCGCCTTCCAGCCAGAGATCCTGTCCGGCCTGATTCAGCGCTAACTCAATTAGCCGGGATGGAATTTTCTCCTGGTTTCCAAGCAGCTGTTCGATAGTCAGCGAGCGTCTGATAAGCATCTCCGCGTCTTTAAATTGTTCTTGCTGACGCTGTAAACAGCCTAACCGATACAATAGATCCGAGGTTTCCGCTTGTGTAAGCGCCTGATTGTCCGTAATCAGCGCCTGGCTGCAGGCCTGAACAGCAGCGTCTAGCAGTCCGTTGCTTTCGGCAGTTGAACAGACTTTCAAATGTCTGTCATATTCGCCCCTGGCATCGCTGTAGTTGCAATTGCTAAGTTGCAGCAGCAGCGATATTGCGAACAGCGCCCTGCCCCTGATCAATTTCATAAGAACCAGTGTATTCATTGCTCGATTAGCCCTTCAATACCTGTGGCCGAACCGGAAAATACGATTTGGCGACTGGCCGGTTCATTCATTCGGTCGCTATAGCTAATTTACTTTTTTTGAGACACGATCTGCAGTGTCTTCAAAAATGCCACAAGCGCTCTTTGATCCTCTACCGGTTTAGCAGCAAATGCATCGCGCGAAGCACGGGCTTCTCCGCCATGATAGAGAATCGCCTCTGTGATGGTGCTGATATCGCCGCGGTGACCATAAGGCGCTGTATTGCCGACATCCCACAGTTTGCGGGTTAAAAAGAATTCGGCGCCAGGCTTGCCGTCCTGATCTGGCCGCCCTTGTGCAAGTTGCTCGTTGCAGAACCAGCGAATAGGGTCTGGGCTATTTTCGTCGTCACACAAATTGTGGCGTTTAAGATCAGTATAGGCGCGGATGATAGCCGTATCTTTTGGCCCTTTTTCAAGTCTGGGCTTATCGCCGGTTTTAGTCATGTCGAAAGAATAACTCGGACAGCCGTCTTGAGCAGACTTGCAGTTGCCGGCAGGGTTGTATGGGTTAGGCTCGACAAAATGACGGCTGTTTAACGCCATGGATGGTACATGACAGGAAGTACAGCCAACATCGTCAAACACCTTCTCGCCTTGTTTAACAAGCTCGCGATCTTCTTGTTTTTTCGGCATGACTTGCACTGGAGTCGATAATTGAGCCTGCCAGATGCTAATGGCTGTCTGGTCGCCGATGGTCAATTCGCGCTCGACGCCGTCTCCATCAAAATCCATGCCTTTAGCCGGGTTCAAGTCAAAACGCTCCTCGGCTTGCATGCCATGATGATGGTTCATGGCATTATTAGAGAATTCACGCAGTGAAACGACCTTGCCGGTTTGATGAAAAGGCTTGACGATCAGATCGTGATCTATGCCTTCTGATTCTACGACCTGCCCGTTTACAATTTTAATCTTGAAATTAACGCCCTTAGTTGTCAGCGTGTGCGTACCATCTCCCAGACCCGCGCGCTGTGACTGAAGATCCGCTGTCATTTCACGAGCCAGCATTTCGACAGGCCCTGAACCATGCATTCCCAATGTATTGCGGCTGTTGCTTCTTGTAGGGCTTACAGAGAGCGTGACAGGATCCAGCGTTTGAGCCAGAACAAATACGTTAGCAACAAAATCACCTGCCCCCCCGCTTTCAGGTTGAGCGTGGCAGCCGGAGCAGGCATCGGAATCCGGCGCCGATGTGCGCAGTTTGTCAACTTGTCCGGCAGAAATGGGTTCTCCCTCTTCTGAAATGCTTGGCATATTGCGTTTGTCGCCACCGCCGGTCGTCTCAGGGCGGCCCGAGCCATCACAGCGATTGAATCTTGCATCAAACAGTGATTTACCGTGGTTACTGATCTGCTGGAAGCTGAGAGCGCCGCCGTTAATGTCCGCCTGTTCTATCGAAAGAGGAACGGTTGGGGCATCTGCTTCGAGTCCTGGAGGACACATTTTGGGAACGGCTGCCGCAACTCCGGCATGGGATGCGAAAAGCCCGAATAAGATTCGGGTAGTTATTAATTTATATTGTTGTTGCACGAAATTATCCCCGTAACTTTAGTTCTAGACGATTAGTTCTACTTTTTTATACATCCGCTTAGCACCACTGGGTATTCAGGTAGCGAGACTCTCTGGTTCTCCAACGAAGCTAGTGGTACTGTTAGTGATCACAGAGAGAGCATCGGAAATCAATTGCTGACGAGCTAGTGCATGATAAAGGCAGCGTCCAGGTCGTTGAGTGACGGCATAAATCATTCGTTTCAGTCTACCCCTCCAACTAACATCGCCGGGATTATCCATATGATCAAGTTCTGTTAACCATTCAGTCCTTGTAAGATAGTTTGAAGAAATAGATCGACGGAATCTGTGAAAAATTACACAAACAATGTGTGATTTT
The DNA here is from genome assembly GCF_000427625.1 of Methylobacter luteus IMV-B-3098. Lineage (GTDB taxonomy): Bacteria > Pseudomonadota > Gammaproteobacteria > Methylococcales > Methylomonadaceae > Methylobacter > Methylobacter luteus. Next base: position 4,116,809 of record NZ_KE386569.1, on the reverse strand, counting down.
CTTACATAGGGGGTACTGGCAGAATGCGGATAAAATCGCTCGCTAAGAGCAACCTAGCCTTTATTACATCCCTGAGGAATCAACCATAAGGCTGTTAGCTTGTGGTGTTTCGCGTAGTCGGCGGTTGTGTTGCGTTAGTTGGCATGTCGGGTCAGGGCGTTGTTGAATAAATCAGGTTTTCAGCATTCCAGTCGTTTACATGACCTCATCACCTCATCCTGGCTCCACGACTCCAATCGATTTCACCGCATCCCGTATGAACATAACGAGAGCCGCCGCCAATCCACGCTGTGCCTGCTCGCCATACCTGGCGTAGACTGCATCTTGCGCTCGATGAAAACACCGGCAAATAGTGAATGCCGTTTGATGTCCAGGCAATGCTATTCTCTGAGAGAATCCTTAACCTCAATTCCACGCCTTGAGTTGCTTCCGGGCCGTCCCGAAATTGCCGATTTGATAAACGGACACCCCTGCTGGCGAAAACGTGAACACATCAAATGATTCGGCGAGCATTTTCTTCAGGTAGTCCTTGGATGCGATGCCGATAGTGACGTGTGGATCGAAATTCTTGCCTGTCTGTTCCGGAACAAATGCCTCAACGTAATCGATGGTTGATTGATTAATATTGGGTTCTTCCGGTGTTGTAACGAATGCCGCGGCGGTTCCAGTTTGCACCGTAAAAGGAGCCATCACATCGATCAGCTTTTGTTGCAGCTTGAGGAGATCGTCTGTTGGCTCAATTACAATGCTCGCAAGGCCCAGAGTCTCCCAGGGCGCGTAGTAGTACTTAATCGCTTTCAGCCGCCATTGGTCCACCCTCTCGCTGGCTAGGACTTTGCCGGCTGCTGCGTAGATGTTATTGAGGTCTGCCGTGTGAACGTACCGCTGCAAGATCGTGATGTGTGGCTTATGGGATGCGTCGAAAGCGAATCCCTTTGGGTAGTCCTTACGCAGACGGGCATTGGCAGCCTTAGCGTGTTGGATCATCGTTGCATCCGGCTCCAGCGCGATGTCAATGGCAGTGATCGGGTTCTGTTTTTCGCCAGCCATCGCTACATGGCCGGGCATTGTTCCCAAACAAGTGCTTAGTACAGCCAAAACCTTCATATATCCAAGCATAGGCTTTCCTGTTGAAGATTAATACTAGTGATAGTGGCTACAGGTAGATGTCTACTGACAGTCTTTTGACAAGGAATTGATCTTTCTTGCCTAATCTATTTTTAGTTATTTTTTAAACAGGGTGATCAATTTGGATTGATCATCAATGACTAGTTTATATTGTCCTAATACGCTCATCCCTAACAAGCTGTTGCTCCCTAGAAGAGAGTCGTCAATAAAAGCGGCCTCTACATTTTCCAGAGTTTCTCCCGCCAGCCTGACTTCCTGCAACGTACCGACTTTGGCGTTCACTTTGCCATTTGCCGTCTGCATCTCCCGATGGGTTAATTTGTCATCCGTCATGCCCAGACCATTAATCATGGATTCCGGCAGTACGATTAAGTCGGCACCGGTGTCGATCATCATGTCCAGCGTTTGCCATAAAGAACCATTGCCAGAGAGGGATACGGAAACCAGAAAATGCCCGTCTTGATAACGTGTCGGTAAAACAATACGGTCATCGGTTTTTTGCTTTTTATTGATAATAACGACTTGCTCAATCTGGCCTTTGGCATTTCGACTGATAATGTGATTGTAGGTCGCCAAAGCCTGCTGGAGTTGCTGTTCCAAACTGCCGCTAGCCCTGACTTTTGGTTCATTGCCCACTTTTTCCAATCCGGTTATCTGAATATGCATCCGGTCTTGCAGGGCCTGGATTTGACTGAATAAATCATCAATATCTTCGGCAGCCTTCGCTTGTCCGCAGCAGGCGCTCATGATCAGAAAACAGCGGATTATGAAGCGCAGAGGCATGCCGGCAGCAAGACGGTAACGAATGATTCAGGGGGGATCATCATGGGCATTTCAGTGTCAAGGCGTTTTAGGGTGTCGCTGAACCCAGGCAGCAACCTACGGAAAAATGGGAGAAGAAAATCCCTTTGTTCTCCCAGGATATCATGATGCCAGCAGATCCAACGAACTGTAGCAATAAGCATCCGGATATTCAAACCGACCTTAAAACCACTGCGATGATATCGCCAGAGCTCCTCAACTCTGACGCCTCCTGCATGCGTTTTGTATCGACGGTTAAAGCAAGGCTTTGTTCTTGTTTCTTATTTATCCGGATGGCAGGGAGAATAAGCGTCAACGTAGCGATTGTGAATACGTGTAAATACTTATTGAACCCTTGGCGCTTCGAGGTTTGGATTTCAATTTCAGCGGCTGCCGTAAAATTGACACAAATATAGAAGTAAGGCCGTTTAATTGATTTGATTTTATCGAATGGCGGTTCATGTCGCTTCAGTCAACGACCATGTCCAAACTCCTCGATCTCGCAAAATCTGAACATATTACGTTCCAGGGACTTTCCGAACATCCTTAGCCGGATTTTCGACGTCATGCTTTGGATGTGCTGGTATTGACAAAAGGGGCTATTCACCTTCGCTGGCGACTCAAATGCTAGAGTCACACAGCAGACCGTCTATAACTTAGGTCGAGGCACAGCGGACGCTCGACTTGATGGATATAAAAGGTCATCAGGGGGTGCCCTGTCCAGTTGACGTCTGATACGTTTATCTTAATATGTCTATGATATAATAGGCAAAATAATTGAATTTATGGGTGCGATTTATCAAGAAATTGAGGAAAACAACTCTTGAATGTTATCGCTGGCATTTATATCTGATGCTGGACGGAGCGCATGCCCTATCACGGCGATATTTTGAAAATGGAGAACGGTGCTTTATCGATTCGAACAGTAAAAACAAGCCATTCAGCATGAAAAATTTCCAATGCAATGTGGATAGTGTAAATTTTCGATGCTGATTGACAGCAGTAACCGCTACTGAACCTGGAAAAAACAGCATGCGGCATACTCTATTTTCGGATAATGGGCACCTCTGTAGCTGTTCCTTGGAATTTCAATCTCAAGGAACAAATTGTCGTTCAGTTTGACAAATTCTGTGAAAGAGCCTTTTATATTTCTTAAGCAGTTCATCGGTCCCTTTAAACATTGATGAGCCTGGTAATTGATTATTGAAGAAGTCTGCTACATTAATAGGCCGGCCGGCTTTCTGAACTAGTTGGGATATATCTAATTCATTTGATTCGGAGAAAATTATGCGTTCATACTCAGATGGCTTTAATCACAGATTCTTCAATTCTGTGATTCTGGTACTTTCACTTATCAGTGCCGGCTGTTCTTTTTCTGGCAGTTCGGAGAGCTTTTCCGACAGTTCGGAAAGCATTTCCGATTCTGTAAGTTCCATCAGCGAGTCGTCTGATTCCGATAAAGAAAAACAATACGAAAATGAAGTATCCGATTATACGATGGCTTATGTGAAATCCTCCCAGGCAGATGCCGATTACAACAGTTTTCAGAAAGGCCTGAGCGATATTGCCGCAAAAATGGGTATCGTTAACTGGAACCAGGATCCCAAAACCTATACAGCCATCGGAAAAGGCCTGAAGAAAGCTGGAATCGAGGGTATTTCCTACGAAACCTATAAAAAGAATATAGCCAACGCCGATCAGGAGAACATGGGGAATATTCAGAAAGGCTACGAGTCGGAAGAATAGCTCCCCGACAGACGCCTTATAATTTGTCTTCCAGGCCGATCATCAGGATCACGATGCGCTTGAAATTGCACAGATTCTGCATTCATGTTGCGGTGGCGGGCTTGGTTTTTTTATCGTCCCCCGCCTCGGCGGCGGCCTTTAATTATCTGTATATAGAAGCCAGCGAAGGCAATTCGAGCGGGGGACATGCCGCGATTCGATTCGATGATGCGATCTATCACTATCAACGCCTTGATTCCGGCCTGATTCGATTGTTCAGGCAAGAAACATCCGAGTTTCATTTTTTGTACCGGTATTTGCAGAATCGCCCGATTCATGAAAGCCGCGTTGCTGTGTCCGGAGAAACCTTTGATCTGCTTGAAGACCAATTCAAATGGCAGTTTTTGACCCAGGAAAGACAGTTCAAACTACTTGATGATATACGTAAAGATCGGGCTTTTATCCGGCATTTGTTGCATAGATTGACAGCCGATAATATCTGGTTTGATGCCGATGCTTCCACAATGTTGCAATTAAAAGGTGTCGGTTTTTTTTATCCGGAACCGGGCCGTCAGCCTCAACTAATAGACAGCAAATTAGCCCGGCAACAATCGCTAAGCATTCGCAACTTGCGCCAAAAAATCGAGCAACGCCATGGACCTGATTTCTTGCAGCGCCGGCGCGAGCAGATCGAATCGCAAATCAAAGCTTTAGCGCCTGTCCATTGGCCTGCTTTGGACCGGAAAAAATTTCCCGCTTCAGTCTATTCCTTCGCAGACGGCTATCTGGACTCTCTCACCGCCTTGTACGCGATCAAAGTTCTGGTTGAAGAGCCGTCTTTGCAATCCGATGCATTCTTTTTGGCGAATCAAAAGGCTTTCAATGTTTCCGAGGCCGAAAGACGGGTGTTGCTGGACTTGCGCCAGCAACTGGAAACCAGTCTCGCTAAATCGCTCGATTCAAACCGGCCGGACTGGGGCTATGCCGCTTTAGTCAATACGGCCCGGTATATCGCCGTTGACGCCTCGTTGCATTCCGGCTATTGGGTTTTTATCGATGATTTTGCCGAACACAGCGAACGGCTCAGACCGGATCAATATCTTGATCACAGGGGCCAGATACGGATTCTGCTTGGCGAAGTCCGGGCCATTCTGGATCGCAACCTGCAATTGGCAGCAAAACGCCAGTATCTGACTGAAGCCGAATACAGCCTAATCGAGAGGAAGGCTAACCGTTATTTCGAATTGTTGAAGACCGAAAAGTCTCGTGACATCCGATATAACGGCGAAAAAGCCCTGCCCGATAAAAGCATCGGCCTTTCGGAGGGTCTGCTTCCTGATCTTGCACAGAAACAATTAACACAGGCTCTGTCCGCGTTGGATGACAGCGAGAACAAACTGCTTCAAGAACTGACGCAGGATTATCGTTACGATCTGATTACCCACAATTGTGTCACCGAGCTGTTCAGAACTATCAACCAAGCTTTGTCAAAAGCCTACCGCTCCAACGATAAACTTGAGAGTTTAGAAGCTTTCACAATCAAGGAGTCCGAAAAACGTTTGGGCGGATATGTTGCGGTACCCTATAACTTCATTCCGTTTGTGTCCTATCAATCGGTACTGAGTCGTTACCATGTGACGCAGAGCCGTGATCTGGCTTCCTACCGAAGCCTCGAACTGGCAAAACTTAAGGCTCATCAAAACAACGTGATCGTTTCGTTGAGGGAATCGAATACAGTGAGTAGCCGCCTCTATACCTATAATCCGGATGACGCATTATTCGTTTTTTTTACCGACGACAATTGGCTGTTGAGACCTGTGTTTGGTCTTTTTAACACCGCTACCGGCATCGGCCAAAGCGTTTACGGTTTTTTCAGCTGGCCATTGGATTCGGGAAAAAATTTGAAATCGGGCGCGACCGGCATTTTAATGAGCCTGCCCGAACTGGTGTTTTTCAATATGCGTAAAGGCAGTTACAAATATTTGTCCTTCCAGCAATTATCGAAGGCAGAGTTATCCGGCGATTGATCTTTTACTGTTGTGAATCAGCGTCTGATATTTTCTGTTTTAAGTCGTCAATTTTTAAGCATAAGTCGATAAGCGGATGGATAGTATATTCGATGTTACAGATTCACTGCTGATCTTGGATGAATCAAGTTTTGGCAAAACGAATGCACTGCTTGAACTAGTTTCCCATATTCTCATGTGTGTCGAAAATAATGCCAAGGAGTATATTCCGGTCATTTTATAGCTTTCAAACTGGAGGAAAGTCAATTACTGTCAAGCGGTTATGGTTATTACCTGTTCATGCGATAGATCCGATAATGGTTAAATAGTGGTTAAAAGAAAGGTTAGCGTCAGAAAAAATAGATAGGTTTTAAAATAAAAACAATGAGATGAAAAAAAGTAGTGTAGGTCAAACGACACGAAAACGCAGGTCAAATGACACAAGAATGCAGGTCATACGACACTATTGGGCATGGGAATTCCTGGATTTTGCTTGAAAATGCAGGTCATACGACACGCAATGCAGGTCAAACGACACGGTTTAAGGCGATTCTGGCATGGGTTCGAGGATAAGTTAGCTCGATTGGGCAGTGGCCGCCGCTTTTTATAGGCAAAAGACGTTTAAAGTGTGTCGTTTGACCTGCGTTTTCCAAAAACAGCGCAGGTCAAACGACACGCCCCGTAGGTCAAACGACACGCATTTAGGCGTTTTCAGGCTGAGCCTGTGGATAAGTTTGCCCGATTGGCCAATGACTGAGATTTTTACGGGAAAAAGTGTTCAAGGCGTGTCGTTTGACCTGCGTTTTTCACAACAGTGTAGGTCAAACGACACGAATCAAGTTTCTTCAGAGTGATCCTGTGGTTTGGTCTGTCTGACTGGGCAATTGTTGAGACTTTCACGGACAAAAGGCCTCAAAGCGTGTCGTTTGACCTGCATTTTTCAAAACAGTGCAGGTCAAACGACACGGATTAGGCACTTTCAGATTAAGCCTGCGGATGAATTTAACCGGCCGAGCGGCTGCCAAGATTTCACGGGTAAAAGGTATTCAAAGCGTGTCGTTTGACCTGCGTTTTTCACAACAGTGCAGGTCAAGCAACATACTCCGCAGGTCAAACGACACGGATTAAGTCTGCGGATGAATTTGATTGGCCAAGCGACTGCGGGGACTTTCACGGGTAAAAGATATTCAAAGCGTGTCGTTTGACCTATGGTTTTAATAGCGTAGGTCATACGACACGAATTAAGGTGTTTTCAGGTTGAATCCGTGGATAAGCTTGCATGACTGGCGATCGCCGAGATCCTCACGAGCAAAAGGTTTTCAAAGCATGTCGGATGATTTGTGATTATTGGTTACCGATACACAACAAATCTTGTCGTCTTTAGAGAGAAAAGCCGTTTCTGCTATTTTGGCCTCTTGTACCTCCGCACAAGCTCTCTTAACAGTCTGCCGCCAGCTTCTTGTGTTGGAATCGTTTGAGCCGCACATCTGCTGGAACTTCTCAAGCGACAGCGGAAACGGGTGCTTGTGGCTTTCGACATAGTCCGCCAAGCGGCGGGCGACTGGCGATAATTTGCGATAATTTTCCCAATTATGGTTGGTGAACGTGTTACCGGCAAACAACAGGATCAGGTTCGGATCAATCCAGACGCGGTATTGCGAGGGTTTTCCTTCGGAGTCGTTGACGGAGGTGTAATTCTGGATCAGCGAGATTGCCCCGCTCTTTCCATAGGCTTTGGTATTTAGCGCCAAGACTTCATTAGCCTTGAGCCGTGATATGCACTCACGTACCCGGTCGTAGTTACGGCCACTTTTTGACCAATCCACATCGCGGACCAAATCCTTGACAGAAAACTCAAACGGATCTCCCAAAGGTACTGATTTGCCGTATTTGAGTATTTGCAGCCACACAATTTCATCATCCTCCGCCCGCAGCTCAATGCCTGTGTAGAGAATGGAAATATGCTCATTGTAATGAAACAGTTTTTCGTGCATCAATGATCGGCGCGGTTGCCGCTTATTTCGTGCCGTGAAAAGCGAACTGCGCGCGTAATCGTTCGGTATGTGCCTTAAATCATCCCGCTCGGCCACGCACTCAAACAAGTCAAGCTGAAACCGTGAATTAGGCTTAAGGCCTTTGCTGCTCAGATAGGCGTTTCTTTGCAATTTATCGACTTGGCCGGTGCCCTCGTCGTTAACCAGGTTTTCGCCCAGATTTTTAGCATGTTTCATCAGTTTTGTGCGAGAAACACCGCCTTCAGGCCGGTGAGGGATAGCGCGTTGGCATTAGCCAACCCTGCTCTCGCCTTCTCCATAAGCTTGCTATCCAGGGTTGAAATTGATCGACTACAGCTTGATACATTTGATTGTCAACGACTTGAATTTCGATCACCAAGCGATAATCGGCATTTTCCATATCGTACAGCTTGCGCTAGGACGGAGGCAACAGGTAGATGACAAATATCCCATCGAACGTCAAAAGCGGCTTGCCATTTCCGTCATAGAGCTGAAATTACAAGCGCATGGTTTTCCGCATGTCATGGCGTTATCCATAGCGGCTATGCGCGGGCAACTATTTATCGATGCCGGCCCGTCAGGAAACAGGAAGCCCACCGTTAAGGCAATCGCTGCAAAAACGACGTCTATCAGATGGCTGAGTGTTGCAAAACCCGGTGATTTGTCAGCTTTATGACATTGTTCAGGACTAGGTTTTTGCAGTCAATCGCCTGCAAGAAATTGCCGCAGCGGTATCGGCGCCTGGCTTAACACAGGCGATAGCGCATCGAAACGGGTTCGTTTCCAGGTTGGCCTCATTATTGAATGTCTTTTGATGAATGCCATCCGATAACCGAACCAGGGACACAGCCACAACTTCCTAGCCATGAATAACCTTGTCACGCTTCATTTTCCCGCTCGCTCCAGAACGATGCCCGACCAGGCCGCAATCCATCCGGGTTGCCGCTATGACATGATCTGGCCGGATTCGGCTTTGACGGAATATTTGAATCACGTTAACGATGTCAATCACTATCAGCAAACCGGCGTCGTCGGCGCTTACCGGCTGAGCGTCGATTCGGCAGCAATAGAACCCGTTGATTTAAGCGCTCAGCCGCCGCAATGCTTCGTTTGGGATACGGATTTGCTCAGCCCGGTCATACGTCGTTGTCTGCACATCGATCCGGAAGGACAGCGAACAACGCATGACAACCGGTTAACGCTAATCGATGCAGGACTGGAAGCGCCGGAGGTGCGCTTATTGGATAACCGGCCGGTCCTGACTATTTCTCCCTGGTTCGAGCTGGAATGGACGACCGAAGCTTTCGCCAGTCAACTCGGCCTGGTGCAGTTGGTGGATTCGTCGCGTACTGTACAGTTTGCGGACGGTGAATCCCTGGTTTTGCTCGACACCGAAACAGCAGGCCGCGATCCCGTTTTATACCTGAACGATTCAGACGATAACTCAGCAGTCAAGCCGATGTGCCCCTTTCAGGCGCAAGGTGGCAAGCAACGGTTCGGCTTTAGCACTGTCGTGAGTCAGGCGATTTTGGCCGAAGTCAGAAATAACCCCGTCGTTTCCGTCAGTGTTCTGGAGAAATACACCTGGTATTTCATGCAAAACGCCCACCCCGACGATCCTGATCGGCATATCTGGGTGCCGGTGCATTTACCGATAGTCTGGGGCTGGAGCATTCGCGTTCAGCAGCGTTTTGACGGAGTCTGGGATATTTTCCGCAAAAAACTGATCATGCCGACATCGTTAACCGAAGCACCGGCATTGCCGCGCTGGCAAAGCAATTCGCTGCGCTGCCGGATGGCCCGGGAACTTTAAAGCGTATGCTGGACATCGCGATTATCGGCGCCGGGCTCTCAGGTCTATCCCTGGCTGATCGCCTGCTTGAAGACAACCGTCATATCGCCGTGTTCGAGGCGCGCAACCGTTACGGCGGCAGAATCCTGTCCCGTTCGGTTATCTCCGGGTCCACGGCTTCAGCTTTTGCGGTCGATCTGGGGCCAACCTGGGTATGGCCCGATCACCAACCGCGCATCACGGCGTTGGCGGAACGGTTGGGATTGGGATTTTTTCGTCAGTGGGATAGCGGCCATAGCCTGTATCAGATTGACGCCCGCTCGGCGCCGACACGGTATATCGATACCCGGACACACGATAGCGCGCGGCGCATCAAAGGCGGCTGCCATCAGTTGATAGCCGGCTTATTGCAGCGGCTGCCGGATTCGATCCTGCATCCGCAACATCGCCTGCTGCAGCTGGCCGACCGGGATAGCTACATCGATCTGGCCTTTGATACCGGCAATGGCCAGGTGTCCTTGCGGGCGAAACAGGTTGTACTGGCCCTGCCGCCCCGGTTAGTAGCGGAAAACATCATATTCGAACCGGCACTGGCGCCGAAACTGATCCGAGCCATGCAGGACATACCCACCTGGATGGCGGGACATGCCAAAGCTATGCTGGTGTATCCTGAAGCGTTCTGGCGTCGCCAAGGCTATTCGGGCAATGCCTTGCAGCCCTACCCGGGAGCGGTATTGGCTGAAATTTACGATGCCTGTTCGGAACGGGGCGATTCCGCTGCCTTGTTCGGTTTTTTCGGCTTGCCGGCCTTTACCAGAGAACGCTACCGCGACAATCTTGAAGCCTTGATTGTGCAGCAAATGGCGCGACTGTTCGGTGCGGCAGCGGCAGATCCGCTTCAGGTCCTCGTTCAGGATTGGAGTGCGGAACCGTTTACCGCCGCCGAACAGGATCGCACGCCGCCGACAGATCATCCGCGCTACGGACACCCCTGGCTGCAATTGGATCACTGGCAGGATAAGCTTTATTTTTGCGGGACGGAAACCGCCGAAGCGGAAGGCGGCTATCTGGAAGGCGCGCTGGAAGCAAGCGACCGGGTTTTTACCGCACTGACACTTTATTAAGCCGAGGACATCCATGATGACTAACACACAGAAAAACGCCGACTGTCTCGCCCGGTTCAGGCAATATGTCGCCGAACAAAAAAACGCGCTGAAAAAACGATACGAGCAATCGCTCGCCCAGGATCTTTCCCGGCAACAGTGGGACGGCTGTTTTCAGCGCAACGTGCTGGCCGTTTTGGAGCAGGCTTACGATGACGCCCTGGCGCAATTGCAGACGCTGCCGTTCGATAGCAGCGAGACGCCGGTCCATCAAGGATTATCGGATTTAACCCGGCAAGCGCTGGCGGCTTTTGACGGCTTCGTCGACGATTTTTTACTGGTTGTCGTCGATAAACATCGCACCTCCTGCGCCTTATCCAATTTCCCCGACGAACACAAGCCGGACAAAATTTACGTTAACGAGGTGAAGCGGGACATCGCCGGGCTTTGGCAAGACTTTGCCCTGAGTGCCAATGCTTATTTTCTGGAAGGCCGGTAGCCCATGCGAATACCCCCTCTGGGGCACAAGTAAATTCGCACCTGCTACAAAATTAGGCAAGCGTAGGCTGGTGTGTTGTTAAACCCGGCATTTCGGAGCCGTCCAAGCCGGGTTTCCGCTGAAGCTCCAGCCGGCCTGCCTATTAAACCTATTCCCCGCGCCCATGTCGCAAAGCCCACAGTTGATGCCGTAATTGTCGCGGTGTCTGCATCCGGCTGGAACCGGGCCTCTGTACGGGCAAGCTATCTTACTAATATTCAATATAAAAATAGACTGCCTAAAGCTGGAGCGAAATTTGCTTGTTCTGCATTAACGGCAATGCCGTCTTGTCCCGCAATCTTTAATACAGGTAATTTATGAGCAAAATCGGCATTTTTTTCGGAACCGATACCGGCAGCACCCGCTTGGTGGCTAAAAAGATTTTTAGCCTATTGGGCGAGGAACTGGCCGACAAGCCCAAAAACATCAACCGTACCAGTCTGGCCGAATTGTTGCAGTACGACGCGTTGATACTCGGCACGCCGAGTTACGGCGTCGGTGATTTGCCGGGACTGGCGGTCGGTTGCCAGGAACCCAATTGGCAAGAGTTCGTGCCTTGTCTGGATGATGTCGATCTGTCCGGTAAACGGGTGGCCCTGTTCGGGCTGGGCAATCAGGAACGTTACGCCTCGCGCTTCGCCAGTTCACTGATCCAGCTTTATCGGGTGTTTTACGGTTACGGCGCCGACATCATCGGTCCCTGGAGCACCGAGGGTTATCAGTTCGAACACTCCGATGCGATCATCGATAACCAGTTTGTCGGCCTGGTGCTGGATCAGCGCACGCAGCCGTACTTGACCGAGGAGCGGGTCAAGGCCTGGCTGGCGCAAATCACCCCGCAGTTGCTGCCAGCTTTGACGGAGTCGGCCTAACGATGCGGCAAGCCGGGCTCGAAGATGATTTAACCCCGCTGGCCGACTGCAGCCAATGCCACTACCGCGACACGCTACTGGCGGCCGGCGGTTGCAAACCCGGTGATTGCTGTGTGGTGGCGGAAAGCGGCCGGCAAATCGACCGGTTTTTCCGCGCCCATCCGGAATACGCCGCCGATTACACGCAGGACAGTTTTTGGGAACGGCGCGCTATCGCCGCCCGTTATTTACCGGCCCATCATTTACGGCCTTTGCTGACCGATCCTGACGAAGCAGTGCGGCGCGTATTGGCTTACCGGGTGCCGCAAGAGTGGTTGCTGGAGTTGCGCAACGACACGGACAGGGAGGTCAGAATAACCGTGACTGACCGGTTGCCGGAGCACCAAGTGGAACTGATGGCCGGGGATCCGGATTATCTGGTACGCGTCTATGTCGCCAGGCGCCTGCCGGAAGGTCGGTTATTCCGCCTGGCGGCCGACCCTGATAATGAGGTGCGGCGTACGGTGGCAGGGCGTATCCCTTGTGTCAGCCTGGGGTTGATGGCCTATGACGCAGAAGCCGGCATCCGCCGCATCGTCGCCCAACGCATGGATGTTGACGATTTGGGGATGATGAGCAAAGACAATGACTGGATGGTGCGATACGATGTGGCGCTACGGGCAAAACCGGATTTGCTGCAACAAATGCTGGACGATAGCGAAGAAGAAGTCCGCCTCGCCGCCCGGCAGCGCTGGAGAACATTAAATCTGGCGAGAGACAGGTAGCCTGATCTCCAGATGCTCGATCACTTTTTTCAGGACATCTTCGGCCGTCAGATCGTTGAGGCTGATGGTCTGATCATCGGCGCGGGTTTCAATAAGATAGGGGAATTCCAGGTCAAGGCCGTAACGCGCTTCGCGTTGGGCGTAGCTGTAGACGTACGCGGATAGTTTCCGCTGCGTGGGCGGATATATGATGCGTACCGCCTTTATATTCAGGAGGCTTTCATCCAGCAACATAAATCCGTTCGGGCCGACTTCATGCTGCAGCATGATGAGGAGGGTTTTGATGGAGGGGTCCTTATCCAGACTCCAGATATTTTTTATCGTTTGTTTCATGATTCATTCCAATAGTCGAGTTGAAAGCAAACCCGGGATTTTCTCACGGCGGTCGGCCGGAAACCGTTACGAGCAACAAGTTGAACTATTGAGCCGCCTGGGCGCTATTGATACAAGGATGAATAACCTTCCTCCATTAATACCTGTCTGACCGCCGGCCGTTTCAGCATGCGCCGATAATGAGCCAGGCAGTGCTCCGGCAGAGTGATGCCGATGCGCGCCGCCCAGAATTCGCAATAAAAGAGTGCCGTGTCGGCAATGGAAAATTCGCCGGCTATGTAGGTTTGGCCGGCCAACTGTTTATTGATGACGGCAAAACCCTTTTTGACGATGGTTTCACCCTGCGCCTTGACCCGTTCCCTGTCGCTTTCGTTAAAGGCGTAGTGGTCGGTGGTGAAAATGCGGGTAAAGCCCTGCATGTGAAGGGTGCTGACGACGTAACTCATGGTTTCGAGCACCCCTGTATCGCCGTCCACATCGCCAGGCATGAGTCTGGCCCTGGGATAACTGCGCGCCAGCCAGTAGGCGATGGCGCAGAATTCGGTGATGGCTGTGCCGTCGGGTTTGATCAGAGTCGGAATGGTGGATTTGGGATTGATGGCCACGTAGTCCGGTTTGAATTGATCACCGGCCGGCAGGTTGACGATATAAGCCTCGAAGATGAGTTCCAGTTCTTCCAGCAGAATGTGTATGCCTGTGGAACAGGAACCGGGCGTCATATAGAATTTCATGTTCGGCATGTCACCTAGCCCATCAATTTTGCTTTATTGGCATCCATGAATTCGACGGTGACCTTGTTTTCACCGGCTGCTTTCGCGGCCTGCTCGATTTTGTTCTTGGCCATGGCGCGAACGAAGGCAGGAATTTTTTCCAGGCGCTTGAGCGCCTCTTCATCCCAGGACAGCGATTCGTTGTTCATGTGATTCTCCTTGGTAGATGTATCAATAGGGTCATGCGACGCCGGGTGGTCAGGTAAAAAGCGCGCTTGTATTTTTTAGGGTGATCCCCTCTATATTTTTCCATCCTCGATCAGCCCCCGTTGCCGGATCATCGCTTTGAAACCCTTCATGACAGGACGGGAAATCATGGTCTCCGCCAGCACGCGTTTTTCGTAGATAACGTTTTTGATTTCATCATCGAGATGATCGCGGGCGTTGGCGATCAACTGATGCATCTCATCCCCCAGCTGTTCGCCGCGACGGGTTTTCACCTGGTCATAGAGCAGCGTCATGATGACCTTTTCCTCTGCCTTCATCTTGCATTTGCCATCGAGGATTTTGAGCATTACCGTGGTGGCGCAATCGACATGACTGGCCGACAGCGGGTTGTCCTGCAGCCAGCGGGCGACGTGATCTGTCGTCATGGCGACACCTTCGCCTTTTTATCGGATGGCCGGTCGAGCCAGGTTTTCATAGTACGGTTTTCATTCATGGTAATCAGTGCAAAGCAAACAGAATGCCAGTCGTTGCAGCGGCCGATGCGCCTGTGGGAAATGAATCAAAAAACCCGTTAAGCCCCGGCTTGGCGGAAACTTTGCCCGAATAACCGCTAAATCAGGCCGGGTGATTCGGCAGGCCAATTTGTTGTGTTTCATGCATCCCATGGTCAACGCGGCTGTTAATTGTCGCAAATGCTACCAACGGCAACGGATGCAAAATATTCTATGAGTTTGCCGGTGAAATAACTTTACGGAAGGTCAGGTTGATCCGCCCCCGGGTTACGCCATTCTCAATGGGCACACTGTGCAGCCAATGATGCTGGAAATCAGGCTGCATGACCAGTAATGTGCCGCTGCGCAGTAACAGCTGGCCCTGTTCGGAGGACTGTTTACGCCGGAAAGCGAATTGCCGTTCCGCGCCGAAGGTCAATGAGGCGATAAAGGGGGAATTGCCCAGTTCCGGCTCATCATCCGCATGCCAGCCGACATAATCCTCGCCATTTCGGTACAGATTAACCAAAACCGAATTGAAGCGGTAATTCAACAAAGCCTCGACTTTTGCCTTGAGCTCGGATAACAAAGGCGTCCATGGCCGGGTCTGTAGCAGGTTGTTGCTGTAGCTGTAGAAAATGCCCGGATCGGCATGCCAGGTCTGTAGTCTGGGCAGGATAAACTGCCGTCCGGCGACCGTATAGCGATTATCCGGCCAATTTTGTTCTTGCAGCAGGCGTTGATAGAGTCGTTCGCTCTCGGCGGCATCGTAAAAGCCTTCAACAACCTCAAGTTCGGTGCAGGAAAAAAGGCTCACCCGTTCATATCCTTGATCACGCTTGAGGCTATAGTTTAATGTGCGCGGCAAGCGCGCTGTCCATGGTCGTGACATGCAGTTCGAACCATTGCGGCAGGCGCTCCCTGACAAACGAGCGTCCGAAGGCGATCATGCCTTTATCGACCCGCTTTTTGAATTGCTTGAATTCGCCCAGCACACGCTGGTGCTCCCCTTTGTGCTCGGTCTCCGCCGGAAAAGCCCATTGTTCCATGAGCTGATTCTCCCGATCAAAATGCTGCTCAGTATGTTCGAACAATTGCTGAAACAAGGCCGGGAAATCGCTATGGTCGGCGGCATCCAGCCGATTGAGCAGGATGAAGAATTCATCATGATCATGATCAATCGGATCATGGCCAACCCGGATAGAACCGTCTTTTTTGATCAATGCCATACTACACTTACCTTCGCTTTCCAAAATTCAAGGGATTGTTCCTGTTTCAGGAAAGCAGGGTTTATGCCAACTTTAGAGCTGCGGGCATCGTTTATGGCAGGTACCGGTGCAAACAGCGAAAAAAGGCAACTGAAGCATAATACTTTATGCTTCAGCCATGAAAATTTTCGCTGTTGCCAGGGGTAAATTTTTGGATGGTGATTGACGTTTGCTGCGGACGCTGAAAAGTGGTCAGTCCTTCCTCAGCTGATCCCGGATGGGCAGCTGGCGGATGCGCTGGCCGGTCGCGGCAAAAATCGCGTTGCACAATGCCGGCGCAATGGGCGGCACGCCCGGCTCGCCCACTCCGCCGAGCGGCGTATCGAAGTCGGCAGCCGGCAGCAGGTGGACCCGAATTTCACGAGGCGCATCATCCATCCGGGTGAGCTGGTAAGTATCAAAGTTATCCTGCATCACCGCACCATCCTTGAAGCTGATTTCTCCCAGCGTGGCCAGGCTGACGCCCATGATGCAGGCGCCCTCGATCTGTGAGCGGATCCGCTCCGGATTGACCTGGGGACCGCAATCCACGGCCACGTCGATCCGGGGTATGCTCAGTCCGCCGTCCTCGCCGACAGCGACTTCCACCACGGCCGCGACATAAGTGACGAAGCTGTAATGGGCGGCGATGCCCAGTCCCCTGCCCTTGGGCAGTGTGCGTCCCCAGCCGGCCTCGCGCGCGGCGGTTTCGGTCACGCGGCGCAGTCGTCCAGTGTCCACCGGATACAATTGGGGGGATTCGCCCTGATTCCAGGTATCCTCAAGGATACGCGGATCGATGCGGCGCGGCGGGCCTATCAAGTCCAGCAGAAAATCCTTGGGATCGCGCCCCGCCGTCGCAGCCAGTTCAGCAACGAAGGATTGGACGGCAAAGGCATGCGGAATATTGGACACCGAACGAAACCAGCCGATGCGCGTATGCGCCTCGGCCTCCGGATTTTCGATCCGCAGATTCGGTATCGCGAAAGGGACATTGATGACGCCCATGCCGAGTTCGGCCGTCATCTGGTGCTTGCTGCCGTCGGCAAAAATAGAGGAAATGGTGGGGGCGACCGTTCTGTGCAGCCAGGCCACGGGCTTGTCCTGAGCATCCAGCCCCGCCTCCAGCCGCTCGACTGAAACGGTATGAAAATAAGCATGATGCAGGTCGTCCTCACGGGTCCAGGTCACCTTGACAGGCTGGCCGTTCATGGCTTTCGACAACAGCGCCGCCTCAATAACGTAGTCGGGTTTGGATTTGCGCCCGAAACCGCCGCCCAGCAGGGTGACGTGTACCGTGACCTTGTCCTCCGGCAGTTTGAGCCATTTGGCCACACGGTCACGGGCTACCTGAGGGGCCTGCGTGCAGGCCCAGATTTCACACTGCCCGTCCACGATACGCGCCGTCGCCGCCGGCGGTTCCATCGGCGCCTGGGCAAGATGCGGAAGGTAATATTCGGCTTCCACCCGTTTGGCCGCGCCTTTCAACCCGGCCTCAATATCGCCGTCATTGCGCATCACTTTGCCCGGTTTGCGCGCGGCGGCCTCGAGCTCGGTTTTGTAAGCTTCAGAATCATAGCCGCCATGAGGTCCTTTGTCCCATTCGATCTTGAGCGCCTTGCGCCCCTGAATCGCGGCCCAGGTATTGCGGGCAATCACGGCGATACCGCCGAGCGGGTTATACTCGGCAGGCGGCGGACTGCCTTTGAGCTCGACTATACGTACCACGCCCGGCACCTTGAGGGCATCGCCGGCATCGTAACTCAAGGCCTTGCCGCCGAACACGGGAGGACGCGCCATCACGGCATACAGCATGCCCTCGAGGCGGATATCAATGCCGTACTGCCCCCGGCCGCTGACCATATCCTGTCCGTCATAGAGTCCGACCTGGCCCTTGCCGATGTAGCGGAACTCCGCCGGTTGCTTCAGGCGCAGGGTTTCACGTTCAGGCACCGGCAGTTCTGCCGCGGCCTTGGCCAATTGACCGTAGCCGAGTGTTCTGCCGGAGGCGGAATGGCGGACCTGATGCTGCTCGGCGCGGACTTCCTTGATCGGCACCTGCCATTGGGCGGCCGCCGCCGCTTCCAGCATGGCACGGGCCGCCGCGCCGACTCGGCGCATGGGCAGGAAGAAATGGCGCATGCTGCGGGAGCCGTCGGTATCCTGATTGCCGTAGCGTTTTTCGTCGCCGAGCGCCTGCTCGACGCGCACCCGCCGCCAGTCGGCTTCGAGTTCGTCGGCCACGACCATGGGCAGGCTGGTGCGTATGCCCTGCCCCATTTCCGAACGGTGGCAAACGATGGTGACTGCGCCATCGTCCGCTATCGCGACGAACACCAGCGGGTTGTCCACCCAGCCGTGCGGCATGGCGTCGGCGCCATACTTCGCCTCGTCTGTATGCGGAGCGGTTTCCTCCGCCCGGATCAGCGAGGGAAATCCGGCCGCCAGCACGAATCCGGTCAGCGCCATATCCTTGAGAAAGGCGCGCCGGCTGATGTTGGCGATGTGCAGGCCGTCGTCGGGGCTATCACGCAGGCCGATATTTAATTCGGGACGATCCGGTGATTTTTTCATGGCTTGACCTCCGTTATTCCGGCAGCCTGTTTGATGGCGGCGCGTATGCGGGGATAGGTGCCGCACCGGCAGATATTGCCGCTCATGGCCGCATCGATATCGGCATCGGTGGGTTTGGGTTTTTGCTTGAGCAGCGCCGTGGCGGCCATTACCTGGCCGGACTGGCAATAGCCGCATTGCGGCACGCCCATCGCCAGCCAGGCTTGCTGGACTTTCTTCCCCGTCGGATCCTGGTCGATGGCTTCGATCGTGACAATTTTCTTGCCTGTGGCGGCCGAGACGGGCGTTATGCAGGCACGTACCGGTTCCCCGTCGAGGTGCACCGTGCAGGCGCCGCACAAAGCCATGCCGCAGCCGAATTTGGTTCCGGTCAGGCCCAGATTGTCGCGCAAGGCCCAAAGCAAGGGGGTATCCGCCGGCAGGTCGATCTGATGAGGCTTGCCGTTGATGTTGAGCGTGGTCATAGGGTAGTTCTCCCTCGAGTCGTTAGGAATACAAGGCGCCCGCGTAGCATCGGCGGCGTATTGGCCGGAATTCTACACAGGCTTCATCGGTCGGTAAAGGCGCTAAACCGGCGTTTCGCGACGGGGTCGAGCCCGCTTCTAGTCCGCCGCCGGTAATGTTTTACTCAATGATTCGCCGCGGCCTCCCCGTCTCACCAGTACCATTTCGCTGACGATCGACAAGGCGATCTCTTCCGGCAGTTTCGCGCCCAGGTCCAGGCCGGCGGGCGCCCGTACCCTGGTGAGGCGGGTCTCGGGCACACTCTCCTGACGCAATCGCTCCAGTACCAATTTCGCCCGTTTGCGGCTGGAAACCAGCGCGATATACAAGGCTTCGGATTGCAGCGCGCGCGTGAGGGAGTCGTAGTCGCCCTTGTGATGCGTGGCGATGACCACGAAATCGCCCGCCTGCGGCTGCAATTGTTGATAGCGGCTGTCGTCGCTGACCACGCGGAGGGCGGCGGGAAAGCGTTCCGCCGCGGCCTGCGGATCGTTGACGACCACTTCGAAGCCTAACCGGTGGGCGAATTCGCAAAGGCTTTCAACGATGCGCCCGTGGCCCATCAGCCAGAGCAGCGGTTTAGGCAGGATCGGTTCGACGTACACCCGCATGCTGCCGCCGCACGGCATGCCCGCGCCGAAAATTTCGTCATTCAGGTCAATTTCGATCACGCGGGGTTCTCCTGTATCAAGGCACTCAAGCGCCGTCCGGGACACCATGGACTGCGCACAACCGCCGCCGACCCAACCGGCAATCACCTTGCCCGATGGGTCGATCAGCGCCTTGGCCGATGGCTTGGCCGAGGATGAGCCCAGTATTTCAATCACGGTAGCCAGCACATAGGGGCGACGCGCTTCGTGCAGTTCCAGCTGGAGGTTGAGAATGTTCCGAATCACGAGGGTTTTCTAATTTTTGCCAGGATGTCCAAATCTTGCTGCGTGTCAATGTCCCGAAGCACGCCCGGATCATCGCAGTCAACAAGACGGAGCTGTTCAATATGGGCCTGAATCACCGCTTTCGCGCCGGCATCGCCGTTCAGCGCGGTCAGGTTCGGGCCCAAAACGTATGAAAAGCCTACCGGATGCCCGCGTTGGCCTTGCCAGCATGGCGCGGCAATGAGTGAGCCCGAGCGCAGCGCATCGGCCACCTGGCGGATGGTCGCGGGCGCTATCCACGGCATGTCCGCCAGCGCGACCAGCCAGCCAGCGGCTTCGGGACACGCGCGAACGCCGAAGGCAAGGCTCGTGCCCATGCCTTGCTCGGCATCGGCGCAGATCCGGACTTCCGCACCTTCGGCCTGCAACTGGGCAGCCAGCTCCCCGCTGCCGGGACGTACAACCGCCAGCACCGCATCGGTGCCGGCTAACAAGGCGCGGCAGGCACGCACCGCCACCAGGTCGCCATCAGGCAAAATATGGGAAAGTTTGTCGGCGCCGAAGCGCCGGCTGGCTCCAGCGGCCAGCAGTATGCCGACAATCGGGTTCATTAACTTAAATGCAACTCTGGATGAGGGGGCGCAGGCCCCATGTAGGGATATTCATCGTTTTGGCGGTTCAGGTAAATTGGGTCCGGCAAGCCTAACATTACCCTCGCCTGATTAGCAACCTATGAACTCGGGCAGCGTCCCGTCAGGGCTGACCCGCCTGTAGTGAGTGCTCATATTTACCCGGCAAGTATCGATAGTGTCCAGTCACCGGATAGGCAAACAAAACGTCCTCTAACCGAGGCCCCTGCCCGATATTGTGTACGACAAGATGGCGCTTTGTGGCCGGGGCGATTTCATCAGTAACGATCCCTATATGTGGCAAATTGCCCGGAAGCATCCAGGTAACGACATCCCCTGGCTTATAAGCCTCCGCCCGGTCAGATACAGCCAATGTTTGTCCATGGCGCTTGAAAAATACCTGCAGATTCGGAACCCGGCGGTGATCAATGTTGGGGTCTGGCCGAGTTAAACCCCATATTCTTTTTGAAGGGTAGGCGCTGAAATTCGCGGCCATGTCTTGATGCACGAGAACCTGCAGATCAATCCCCAGCGCGCGATAGCTCCGGATTACTACATCGGTGCAAACGCCAGTCCCCTCGGGAACATCGCCGCCGGGATACGGGATTCGATAGTACCTGCCGTCATAAATTACTTTGTGCGCGGTTCTCTCGATTGCAGCGGCCACAAGCCGGCCCGGCGCAACGTCAGCAAAGACGCTGGCCGGCCCGCACAACGCTATAAGAACAAATTTCGCAATACGTTTCATAGTTAACATAACAGTAATTAAATGGACCGGTGCGTCCGTATAAATGATTAATAATCGCCAATATAATGCGCTGCATATTTCATACTCAACTGGCCGCCGATTCTGACAGGATTAACGGAATGCATCGCGTGGCGTCTCTGTATCTCTCTTTCTCGCCATAACGAGCGCCGGTTGGAACCGTCGAACTGACGCTGCGGAATGCTGACCATGTGCAGATGCTGGATGAGCCGGACCGATTCGGTTACGGCATATGCCGTAGCGGCACGGCGGATTCACGGCAAGTGCATATTACCGGAAGGCGCGCGACTGTCGGTTTTTTTCTCCCGCATCTCCAGGGCGGCGTGTGATACGGGGCCGCCGTACTGCCGGACCAGGTCCACGGCGCTTGAAAGCGGCTTATTGCTCCGGCCCCTTAAAGTTTGAATATTTTCTCTGCAGTCTTGGCCGAAGCCCAATAAATACGCCAACAATGGCATTAGCAGCCTGAAAAAAATTAAAACTTCATATTGCCGGATCTTTAGTCATAGCCCGTAGGCTGGGTTGATAAACCCAGCATTTCAAAGCCACCAAAGCTGGGTTTCCGCAAAGCTCCAACCCAGCCTACGAACTCACATCCAGACTCACTGGCTAATGCACCTGCAGTACCAATAGACTCCCCAGCATCATGACAAGGCTCGCCGTCAGCCTGCGAGCCAAATCCGGTTCATTGAAAATCCGATAACCGAGGAATACCTGTACCAGCATGCCAAGCTGAAACAATGCCAGCGTGTAGGCAATCAACATTTGCGATAACAGCACCAGCGTCAGGTATTGCATGACGAATACCGTCAAACCCACTGCCGTAATCGACAGGACATGCGCTTGCGAGTTTCTGATATTGTCCACCAAACGTTCCGTTGTCAGGAGCGTATTTGCCAGCAGTATCAGAGGCAATCCAAACAATGACCAGAAGATCAGCGTCTCCAGCGGGCCCGAATGTTCGAGCGAGCCTTTCAGGAAAACCGTGCCGATGGAAAATAACAAAATGGAGAGGAATCTTGCCTGCACGCCGCGATCAAGCCATAGCTGGGTGAACCTGTTTTGCGCCGTGCCGTTTGATGGCGGCAGCAATAGGAAACTGCCGGCGACGATAATCATAACCCCGGCAAATCCTTGCGGTGTAGGCACCTCGCCCAGAAAAATGAGCGCCAGCAGCATGGAAATGATGACCTTGTAGGCATTGAGCGGCCCGAATACCGATAAATCGGTTCTGGACAGGGACATCACCAGAAACATCCAGCCGCCGACATCGAACAGGGACGCCAGCAGCACATTAATCCAGAATGACGGGCTCAGATGCGAAAACGCAGCGTTGAAAGAGAACAGTAAGGAGAGAATGGCCAGCACGACATACGTTGTTGCGACGATGTAAAAGGGATGCAAGCCGTGATGCGACAGTTGTTTCTGAAATACGTTGGACACCGATGACAATAACAACCGACCAAAAATGAAAACAATTTCCAAAAGCGATTTTCCTTTGCACTAATCTTGAATGACACGAGGGGCGAGAATTCTAATGGGTATTATTTCGAAATGAAAGCGTTATAGCTAAGGAGCGCCAAACCGGAACCAATATGTATCGCGGATTTTTATGTGGATGGGATCAGGCAGATTCCGACCTGGCCATATAAATACGCAAAAAACAAAAAGCCAGGTATCAATTGTAAAACTGTGAACTTGATCTGACAGTTTCAAACATTCGATTGGATTGAACCTGACACTGACGGTCTCAGTTTGTGCCAAAAAGAGTCAGTCACCAGTTTCCGGAGAATAACTGGGCAACTTTGAAAGCGTTCATTCAGCGACTGTACTTGGTTTGCAGCCACGTCAGGGGTTACGCATTAAAACTGTTTTCTGCTGACACTGGCTTTTTTGCGCATCCGAATAGTAGATGAGCCATATAGTCATCGTTCCAACCTGCGTTTTGGCGCCGTCCACGCAGACTGAATTTGTTGCTCTTATCTTTCCTGACTATATTGAACGCCATCTTGGATTAGCGGGAGCATTTGCGCTAAAACATATGGTTTGCGTAAATTAAGATAAGGTAATTTAATAAAAACAATAGGTTATTACGCCAATAGACAGTAATAATTGGCTGAATAATACGCAAGTAATGAATATGTATGTTATTGATAATGCAGGTAATTAAATTATAACCGTAATTTTCTGTGCAAATGCTCCCGCTAGTCTATCTTGAAAAAAACCGCCCTTACCTGACTTGGCATATCAATCGTTTTGGCCGATATGAGTTGGATATGGAAAAACACTCGCCAGAATTGCTTTACGAGCTGTGGACTGAAAGCTAAAACGCCTTATGGCCCAAAAATGAAGGAATCGTTGTCGTACCCCTAGCTGACTGTATTTCTTAGTCATGCTGTTGTTCCCCATGTAAATTTTCAGTACATGGGGATGTTTATCCAACAAAACAAGGGACTGAGTACTAGGAGACAGGCGGTTTCTCAGTAGCAAGAACTCTGAATGTTCCGTCCGGATTGGCCTTCAATTTAACATTTATAAACTCAACTATACCGTTAACCAGTACCTCTTGAATAGTTACCGCACTGGTAGCGGAATCATAGGCAGCGCTAGCCGCAACGGGAGCCTTAGGCGCTTCAGAAGAAAGAACACTAAGCGTTCCTCCTGGATTAAATTCCAATTTGACATTGAAAAACTCAACCTTATCATTAACCTGCACCGCCGGAATAGTTACTGTGCCCGTAGCAGGATCATAAATAGTGAAAGTTTTGGCGACAGAAGGTTTCTCAGTAGAAAGAACACTGAATGTTCCGTCCGGATTGGCCTTCAATTTAACATTTATAAACTCAACTATACCGTTAACCAGTACCTCTGAAATAGTTGCCGTGCCGGTAGCGGAATCATAGGTAGCACTAGCCGCAACGGGAGCCTTAGGCGCTTCAGAAGAAAGAACACTAAGCGTTCCTCCGGGATTAAATTCCAATTTGACATTGGCGTACTCAACCTTACCGCCAACCTGCACCGCCGGAATAATTACTGTGCCCGTAGCAGGATCATAAGTAGCGAAAGTCTTGGAAACAGAAGGTGCTTCTGTTCCTTTGGGATTTACATTCTCCTGCTTCGCATTTACGCTGTCATCTTTAGGAGATGCTGCGCCAGGAGACGTTGAGCCGGAAGATATCGGTTTCGCCGGTGTATTTCCGCCCGAGGATACCGGTTCCGTCGGTGTATTTCCACCTGAGGATACCGGTTCCGTCGGTGAATTTCCGCCCGAGGATACCGGTTCCGTCGGTGTATTTCCACCTGAGGATACCGGTTCCGTCGATGTATTTCCGCCCGGGGATACCGGTTCCGTCGGTGAATTTCCGCCCGAGGATACCGGTTCCGTCGGTGTATTTCCACCGAAGGATAGCAGTTCAGACAACGTATTTGGGTCGAGGGATATCAGGTCCGCCGGTATATTTGCACCGGAGGATAGCAGTTCCGACAATGTATTTGGGTCGAGGGATATCAGGTCCGTCGATGTATCAGTGAAAGGTACTTTATCTTGCTGACAGCTAGCTTCAGGGCTGGAAACTCTGGAAGTGAGTAGATAGCTAGACACAGCCTGGTCCACACAGGTCGAGAGAAGCAGTGACGTATGTCCCCAACCTTCGAGAGTCAGAAGGGCTGAATTGGGCAGGAGGCTGTGTGTTTGCAGGGCTCCTTCATACGGCGTTATGGGGTCGAAACGGTTTCCAACAATGAGTATCGGTTCTGTGGTCGTTTGAGTAAACGGGCCGAGATAGCGATCTGGATCGTTACCCTGCCAAACTGCACAAGGGCTGGATTGCCAAGTCGTGAGGCGCCCAAATACCCCAACATTTGCATCGGCTGCTTCTCCCGCTAAGGACCAAGCCTCGTGATTATCAGGATTAATCGAATCAGTACACATGACCGCGTATTGTTGTGCAGCGTGTGTCAGATCATCGGGACTAGGTGCCTCACCCGCGGCAACAGTTAAAACAGCAAATGCTATTCCTGCCCTAATAGCCGCGCCTTCCGAATTGTCACTGATAGTGTCGTGAATTTTACTCAAGACGTTAGCAAGCAATGGCCATTCCGATGAATCCGCCAGCGTGCTGAAAACCGTTGCAATGAACCGATCATAGGTAAGGTCAAAGGGGCCGTTGAGCGGATCGACCATATGGACAGGAGTCGCTCGCAGGTGATCGACCAAGACATCAAACTTGCTGGCTGCAGCATTGGCGAAGGCACACTGCTCTGCACCCGCTTGGTCGCAAAGTCGGAAAAATTCATTCAGCGTTGCCTGCGCCCCTTCATTTATGCGAAGTCTCGTGGTAACTGGTAGCGTAGATCCCTCATCGCCATAGCCGGTAGTGTAGGCTATGGGATCAACAACGCCATCCAGAACCATGGCCCGGATCTTGTCAGGGAATAGGTTCGCATAAGTGACGCCGAGAAAGCTCCCATGGCTGTAGCCCACATAATTTAGTTTGCTATCGCCAACTGCCTGGCGGAGGAAATCGAGATCTCGCGCAACATTAGCGGTTGACATATGATCAAGCACACTGCCTCCGTTAGATTTGCATGCCATGGCCAGATTCCCATCGAATTGTGCCTTCAAGGCTTCTTCGTCAGGATTACGGGGGAAAAAGAACGGCGGCACGGCAATTGGACTGTCAAAGCACACGAGAGGACTGCTGCGGGCTATCCCTCTGGGATCGAAGCCGATCACGTCAAAGTGTTCGCGGATTTCTGACGGAAGCACAGGGCCAATGCCGAGCAGGAAGTCGACTCCCGAATTACCAGGCCCTCCAGGGTTGAAGAAAAGCGATCCAATCTTTCCTGTGCTCGTGGTTGCAGACAATTTAATCAAGGCCAGAGTGAGTTTTTCCCCTTCAGGCGCATTATAGTCGAGAGGTACCTCGGCAGACCCACAAAAAAATGGGAGGCCGGATTCTGGATGACACGCTTGCCAGTCAATAATTGGCTCGCTTTGGTTTGCCATAACCATTCCTGGAACAAATAACAAGACACTAGACCACTGATGAAAATATTTAAGAAACATTATCACACCCCTTTTTATTAAGGTTTTAATAGTTCTGTTGCGTTAATTTTTGATGGGCACAGATAGACTATCGGCTGGCGGAATTAAACCGGATACCGCGTCGGTGAAATCATCAGCTCAATCTCGACTGTAGTCTCAATCAAGCTGACCTTAAATTTCCATATAACCAACCTGAAAAAACACTTAAATCTGAAAAACTAATCAAGAAATAATCAAAAAATAATCAGGAACTAATATAAGCCCCTTGTTATTTCTGATACTTAAATTGAGATTGCGCAAGCTCAGGCTGTTTTATAAAAAACAGTCTGAACCCGAAGTTTTACAGCGCTCTTCAGTGAATAATGGGGAAATACTGATGAATCGACTGAAACCTTACCAAGGGAGAGCATGCAAAACCGGGGGAGGCAGTCAGAGCGGATGTGATTATCGACTTTTGAGGTGACGGAAAACAGGACAGGGGTTACGCATTAAAACTGTTTTCTGCTGACATTGGCTTTTTTGCGCATTCGAATAGTAGATGAGCCATATAGTCATTGTTCCACCCTGCGTTTTGGCGCCGTCCACGCAGGCTGAATTGGTTGCTCTTATCTTTCCTGACAATATTGAGCGCCATCTTGCGCAGCAGCGCAAAGGATCGTGTTGCCACTTTATCGCGACTACGCGCATCGTCTTCCCGGAAAGTGACATCCAACACCCCATGCAGGCTATTTTCAATCGCCCAGTGGCGGTGCACGGCTTGAATCAAAACCTCTGGCGCATCATCGCAACTGGTCAGGTAATAGCGGATGTCGGCCTGGGCTTCATAGCTATGCGCGACACTGCGGATAGTTTCTATCGTCAAGACATGCGAAGAGCCAATCCTTTTTCATGACGCCATAATTGGCAATATCTGTCCAGGTTTCTGCACCCGCAATGACGGCGCTGACCGTAATGACCAGGATATCAAGTAGTTTATGCTGGACACGCCTTGGGCGGCATGGATCTGATAACACCGAAAAAAGATTCCGCAATCCCATCCACCATGACTGTCCTCTACTGTTTTAAAGAGTGGAAGATTATCGCTTATAGTGGAGATGATTTTAATGCGTAACCCCTGGCAGCCACGTACCCTTAGCAAATGCTAAGCTGGAAAAATAGTTCTTTGGATAATAACGTGCTGGATAACCAGCTACCCGCGGAGCGCAACGTAATTGACATTCCGAGCTGATGTGGTTGTTAGGCAGCGCCCCAACCGCTGACTCAAGCATCTGGCTCCCACAGTCGCTTGCGAAAATACTCTCGCCAGCCTTTGGGAAGCGCGGGCAGTTCGCTGGCGCGGCGTAGAAGATCTTGATTCGCTGCGTCTGCCGCGTACAAGCTGACGACCTCCGCTACTGTGACAGCCAGCTCACTCTGACCGATCAACTCAAAAGACTCGCCAGCTGCGACTTCACCCCCCAGAAGCACTGCTAGGTAGAAGCCTGTACGCCCACTACGCAGGAAGTGTTTGACCATGTCTGCACGGCCAAAGCGGATGCCGAGTTTGAAGCAAGGCATGCGCGGTTGTGTAACGACAAATTCGGCAGAACCCACACGAAAACGATCTCCAATACAAACGGTGCTTTCAAGCAGACCTTCGGTCGTAAAATTCTCCCCGAATGCTCCCCAGGAAAGCTTCATTCCGGGGAGTTCCTCGCGCCAGAACGCATAGTGCTCACTTGGGTAAACGTAGACAGCCTTCTCAGGACCGCCGTGCACAGACAGGTCTGATTGTCGGTCGCCCTCCAGGTTAAGCTTAGTCACTCGGACACGGCCTGGCACTGGCGTCTTAAAAATTGACGTGTAGACGGCTTTCCCACGCCACTCGACTTCGCGCGGAAGTCCCACATTGATTGACAACAGGTTCATGGAAGAGTCCCAGTTGCCCGAGCAGGCGGGTGCGATGAACAGCGCTTCGATCTTGTCCACCGCACACTGTCTACTAGAGCTCGGAGGCGGCTTTCGTACGGATCTGCGGCCAATTCTCTTCCGCTTTCTGAATATAGCCGTGCGCGTCTGTAGACCATTTCTCAAGGATCGTCGGGTTTAGGTTCAAATAAAGCTTCTTGTCCACAATGCGCTAAGAAGCTGGATCGACATCGAACTTCTTTGCCATGGAGACACCGAATGCACAATAACCACCGTATTGAGGCACGTAGGCCTCGGGATTTGCTTTGAACGCATCTCGCGGTTTTCAGGAGTAGAAAAGAGGTATTTTCCACCGCCGTATTCGATATAAAGATCGGAGCGACCGGGTACTGGGCGCCCTTCCGTGAAATACGCCACTGGGTCATAACCACGAATCACAAGGCCCGTCGCGTCAGTGTTGACTTCTGTTGCCAGTGCCATAACGATTCCTCCGTAGTAGTAAATGGGTTAATGCTTAGTGCGACGTAACTGGCTGCCGACGAAGCGCAGTGTAGTTGGCAATCCGAGTTGAGGAGGTGGTTGGTTATTGATGTTGAGCCAAGTCAAATCAAATTCTCAATGCCTTAACGGCTATTGTTCCTATTTGGGGTTGGATTACTATTCGTGCCATTACTGTCTAACTTAGCAAATACTGGGCACGCTAGACTATCCCGACTTGAAAGCGGCTTTTGTTATCTGCAAATAACGATAGGTTGCGCAGGGCAACCCCAACGATTCTTATCAGGTGTTCAAGCGCCTGGATGGATGCGGAGATGAAAGGGCGGGAGATTAACGATGAATCTATCGCCAGAAGTCTATCAATAAATTCATGCCCATCAACGTCCAGCGTTTTCCAGGTTGAAGTGTAAGGTTAGTGTGTTTCAGCCGCCTTTCTCGCTGTTTGCACAGGTACGCGCCGTGACCGGTTTCGAGGCTGTCGCCATGACGGGTCATGCGCTCCGCCTAGTGCCACCCAGGGTAATTCGGGCAAAAATACTGTATGATTGAGTCCCGCCGGGAGAATCAACACTTTCAATGCTGATTCCCCGGTTTTCTATAAGTTTTGCATGGCGATTGACAAGGTAAGGCAACTGCCGCGATATCAGCAGGTTTCGATACGAAAAAATGAGGAAATCTAAGAAAAATATCAATCAAACCGATTTATTCGAGTTGGTAACGCATCTTGAACAGCTGGAGCAAATAAGCTCGGAACTCAAGATGGTTGAATCGCTGGGTCAGTTGGAGTTAAGCACGATCGTTGAAAAACAAATTGATTGGGTGGAACTGGATGAAAATTGACATAAAAGCAGGGATTGAGCTGCCCAATGTGTAATTTTTAAGGCTACGCTTATCACGGTGCGGCTGTAACAGTTTCGCCACCAGGCCGGTCCAGCCGGTCTGGTGGGATGCGCCCAGGCATGAACTGGCGGGTTGACATCACCGAAAACCTGATCTGAAAAACTTGCCACAAGTGGCAGATGATGTTTCTCCGCTGCCCGTAGCGGCACGATCAGCGCAACCCCAACGCGCGCGCAATGCCGGTATGCTCAGGTTTCTCCAGCTCACGCTGCAGCGAACTGGAAGGTACGGGCACCGATACGGCTTCAAGCCTTCCGGACGAACGCTGACGCTGAAAGGCCAGCCAGATCAACTCGAGGCCATGGCGCTGCAGCATCGATTCATCGGCAACGGCCTCCGCGCCACCGGCGAGTTCGCGCAGAATATCCCGCGCCGCGTCGGCCTGGTCCGCGGACAGCGGCGTCCCCCTTGGCGACAGGGGTGAAACAGTGGCTCTGGCCTCCAGGCCGGCAGGCATTTCCCTTGGCGCCGGGCTTCCCATGCCGGCCCTAAGGAGCGCAACGGCGTCCACGATACCGGCTCCAAACGCGCCCGCATCCCAATTGGACGGAACCCGGGCAGTCTGCCTGAGCATCCGGACAAACCGATCCTGCAACTTTTCACCCGGCGCCAGGCTGTTGATCAGATTCTGCCGGCCATGGTGGGCAAGCCACAAAGCAGCGACGCCGGCGATAAGCGCGACGGCGAAGGAAGTGCCTTCGCCCGGTCCGTACGCAGCCGAATCAGGATCGTTGAGCTTTCGGCTGGCGCGGTAAACGTGCTGCGCCGGGGCCGATATGTCGACCGCTTCGCCACGGCACGAGCCCTTCCAAGTACCGTAGTCGACGTTGCTTCCGCCTACCGCGATACACCGGTCGAAACGTGCCGGCCACACCACGAGTTTCACGCAGTTTCC
Source organism: Methylobacter luteus IMV-B-3098 (assembly GCF_000427625.1). Classification (GTDB taxonomy): domain Bacteria; phylum Pseudomonadota; class Gammaproteobacteria; order Methylococcales; family Methylomonadaceae; genus Methylobacter; species Methylobacter luteus. The sequence goes on along the minus strand of NZ_KE386569.1, from coordinate 4,086,460 downwards.
CGCAGCGGCGAGAACGATGACGTTATTTTCGATGGCCCGTTCCACGGCGACCGCCAGCGAATGGCTCCACAGTCCGCCCAGGCTCATGGTAATGACATGACAGCCCTGATCGGTGGCATACTCGATGGCCCGGGCGACACGGGACTGCGTAATCCTCACCACGCTTTCGATACAGCGGATCGGTACGAGATGCGCCCCGGGCGCCGCTCCCGTAATCACCAGCGATTCCCGGCTGACGACGACGCTGCCCGTTCCGGTTCCGTGCCCCGGATTATCCAGCGGGCTGTCGGACTCCAGAGGATCAATGGGCGATCCCCCATCCAGAAGATCAAACCAACGCTGCTTATCGACGGCATCCCCCAGTTCGGGGTGGTCGGTAACTCCGGTATCGGGCTGAGCGATAACAATCCCCAGGCCCTTGGCCGGACGCCCTTGAGCGCTAGAATAGGCCCAGGCTTCGGGGATTCCAATGTTGCCTAGCGCCCAACGGGGATCGGCCGGGGGCGCGATGCTGTTGCCGACCCTGCACCCTAACAGATCCGTTGATTCACGGGCCGGACCTTCCGGTTCGGGCGGCACGGGGAAAAAATCAGTCGCCAGATCCGGCTCCACGCTCAGCGCCCCCAGCGCAACACGCAGCGGTTCGACCAGCTCGAAGGGATTGCTCTTCAGCCTGAGCGGATCGAAGCCGGGAAACCGGATCCGCACGAAACGGGGATCGCTGGCGAAAACGGGCTCGATGCCCACCACGGCAGGCAGAACCGTCGCGATCCGGCCAGGCAAATCGGCCGGCGGAGCTTCCGCGAACTCGGCGATGTAATCCAGCGAGTTCCTCCGCTGCTCCGCCCGCACCAGCCGGCGCAATTGATCGACGGGGCTGCGTTCGGGGCCAGCCGATGCCTCTTCGGTTTCCTGGCGCCCCAGTATGATATCGCGCCATCCGCTGATGGGCTGCGGCCTGGGTGCCGGACCTTCCCGTGTTCCGGCATCAAGAGGATCGTAGGGACGCAGCGCGGCAAAATCAAGCCGCGTGCGTTGCTCGATCAGCGCAATCGGCACCTGCCAGGTCCGATAGGCCCCAAAGGCGAATTCGATATTGCCGAGAAGATCGGCCTGCGATAACAGATAGGCGGTCGCATGGGGAACAAGACGGCCATCCGCCGCCTGCCGCGCCATGACCACGATTTTCCAGAACTCCTCGGGCAGCTCGATGTCGCGATATGGCCGATCTCCCGGACGGAATACCGGGCCCGTAATGACGCTGATCTTCAGATCGTGGGCATCGGCATTGTCGAGGATGTAATCCTCGAGTTCGTTCCAGGTGACCTGATTCAAGCCCTCGTGTTGGGGGGCGGCGTTCGTGTAGTGGAAAGTGTCTTCCATGGCTTGCCGCGCGATGCTTTCCTCGCCCCAGACGGGATCGAGGCGGCGAACGAGATGACCGCGATCGAGCCGGTTGCGCTTGTACAGTTCGTTGCCGACCTGCGCATCCGTGTCGATACGCGGGTCCAGGTACCAGCGGTCCGCATTACGCGCATACCGGCGCAATAAGTTGCCGTCGATATTCACCGCGGTGCACAGAGCGAGACGACGACTGCGGCTCATCCAGACCGAGAAATGCGTATACTTGAGTTCGTTGCCTGTCCCCTGGGGCAACAAGGCGGCAAGGTCATCTTCAAGGTTTGCCAGACCCGGCTCGACGACGGCCTCGCCCGGCACGAAGTCACGCACAAAACCTGTGCGGTCGGCGTAACTTTCCGGATCGCGCGGCGCTTCGAGCTCAACGGCGCCGGGCTGATCGCCAAGGCGCCGATAAGTGGCGGGCACCGCAACCTGAATGTGAAATTCGGCCAGACGTGCCGCAATCTTTTCGGCACGCACGGCAAGATTGCGCACCCCGAACTCGCCCGCGAAATGCAGGCCAATCGCTTTGCCTGTACCGACATCGAGCACAACCGAACCGGAGTTGCCGCCCAAGGTCGTGCAGTCGTGCTCAAAGATAAAATCCTGTCCCGCATTGCTTACGAGACCGGGTGCGAGGCGCTTGACGCCATAAATGTCGCCGAACAGCCTTTGCATCGTTGCCAGGTCATTGCGGTAATCCCAAGCCGGATAACCAACGACTGCGATCGCGGCCTCACCTGCTTTCGGCAGGCTGGTCAAAAATTCGACCGGCGCCGGCAGATCGCCGTTGCGCCGGAGCTTCAACAGCGCCATGTCCGGAAAACGCGCGTCGAACTCTTCGATCCACAGGATCTCCGCAATGGTATGCTCCGCGACATCCTTGCGCGCATGTTCTTCCCGGAAGTCAATTTGCACAGGCACCGGCTGGCCGAAAGGGTCTTTCGAAAGAACCGCCGTGCGGCCGGACCCGCGGGAGAAGAATTCGGCGACATGGCGATTGGTCACCACGATGTCTTCGGCCACCAGCCAGCCTGTCCCAACATGCACATCTTCCGGTAGCCGCTTGAGTTCTATGCGGCCAATCGAGGGTAAAATTTTTTGAAGCGTGGTACGGAACGGTTCCAGCCTGAGCCGCCATTCCTCCAGTTCCGGCGTCGCGAAGACATTATCCTGGACCAACAGTGTGGGACGGCCGAAGGCGAGAACGATGGCCTCGAGACCTGCCCCGCCCCGTGCAGTTTCTAACCCGCCGGCTGATTCCACCCCGCCCGGCCGGACCAGACGCCGCGCGGTTTCACGAAGACTTTCGGCCGATGGCATGACGCGTAAACGCAAAGTCGTGGGCGGTACGGCATCAAGGGATTCGAGCTCGGCCATCACAGCCCTGTCCGCTAGTAACGATTCAAGTGGCGTTCTTCCCATATTTCACTCCTTAGCAAGTAAGTCAGTTTGAATATCAATTCGTTTTTAAATCGAATTCTGCCGCCCTCTTTCATGCTTGTTGACGTCCGGACAGCACCACGTCAGGTGGCCCGCGCTGCGAGGCGGGAAGCCGAGTAGTCTCCGCGTTTACCGGACATCAGGTTTTATCTGATGTCTGTTTGATAAGGGGGCTTGCCGCAAATATGCAAAAAGCGTAAAGCCGTCCTGACCAGCGGATAAAATTATCCGGCTAAAGCCATAAACTGCGGATAGGCCGGTATCTGTTCATCGGACGTTGACCCTATCAAATCCTATGAGGGGCTTCGATGCCATCAAGTGCGGCCTTTGCCGAGTGAAAGGCTTCAAAGCCCATCATCGGATGGCTCGCTTGATGGAGCGGTGATCCTGTCCAATCAGGTTATTTAAGGTATTTAACCTGGAGTATTTCAAGACTGATCAAACCGCCAGGCATCAGCAAGCAATTAATGCTTCAGCCCGACATGGCTGGCGTTACGTTTGTCCATGACGACTTTCCCTGGAATTCCGTTCGCGTCGATGGCCTGTTTGAAAAATGGGGTAACCACCGTTTCATCTCGAAATTTTGAAAGTATAACTGATGTTACGCAGACAATTGGCCCCTACGTCAAATGGCGCCTGTAGGGTCGAATTAATTCGACCCGAGACGCCCGCCCAAGCTTTCCAGCAATCGGTATGGCTCTTGTTGAGTGCGAATTAATTCGCACCTACAAGCGCATGGGGTCGCTTTCGGTAAAGGAGACTCAAGAGCTGTAGTGCTCGGGAGCAGCAAACGGCATAAAAAAGCTGCCCGTGCGTAACATCAGAGTATAAAGCCAACGGTATCGCGAATTGATCAACGGCGCGATAAATAGTCCCATTCATCTTCGACCTTGATATAGAGGTTTGGTTGCGTTAGCGGAGGGTACATCGATTTCAGTAAGCTGTGCGCTCAACCGACACTGCGGATCAAGGGGGACAGATGACGGCAGTCGGGAGCACATGCTCCCGGCCGCTAAACGGTTCTATGCCTTGGCAGCCTGAGTCCGTCCGCGTTTATCGAAAATTAACGCAACAGAACCGACTGGAGGACAATGACTTGCTGGCGTTTGCCAGGTGATGATCACTGGATTATCCACAAAAGTTGTGAATAGACTTCATTAAAAATAAAAGAGCCACCCGGAGGTGGCTCTTTAGGATGTCATTATCAGACTGATTATACTGACAGTGCTTAGACAGACAGGTTGCGTTTTAATTTATTACGACGGGATACGCCACCCAGGCCCATAAGTGCACTGCCGAACAACCAGACGGCGGCAGGGACCGGCACTTGACTAACTTGGCCGTTGGCCAGGAATGTCAGTTCATTCTGGAGTAAACGCTCTGCGTCCAGAAGTGGTGAATGGAAATTAGTAGTTGTTTGGCCACCGAACATGACTAATCCCTGGCCATAAAGCATGTAGCTCAATATTGAACCATTCTCGCCATCGATTAAAGATATTAATGAATCTCCGGTTACCGACGCGTGTGAGAACCAAGTCCCAGTGTATTGATCGGTTATGCCGCCTGCGAGTAAGCCAGCCGCGGCTCCGTCGGCGTTGACGGAGGCAGTCCCTGAATATGCGCTATAATTAAGGTTAGCGCCAAACAAGAGGGAGAAAGACGATCCCTGGTTAGGGGCTGAATTGATGAAAAGACGTCCGCCGTTTGTCACATAGTTTTCGAGTGAAGCTCTGTTCAATTGGAGGAAGCTGTTTAATTCGTTTGCGTTGGAATCGCTGCCATCAATGAAAGCAGCATCTGATGCCAAAATAGCATTCAAATCATAGGCATTACCTCTGCTCCATTGTCCGGCACCGAAAGCGCCATCCATCGCCGTATCGTTTGTGGTGTTGCCCCACGGGTTGTTGCTGCCTGACTGATACACATACCCCGCATGGGCCGTCATGGTTACTATGAATAATAGTAATGCGGATAAAACTCTGATCATTTCTTGTTCCTTGAATTAATTCACTAAAAAGTTTTCACAATACATCTTCTTCTTCCCTCTCATCATCACCCAAACGGGTGATAAACTGAAAAAACTGGACTTTTATACACATCTTAATAATCAGGGCTTACGCATTTTCCCTTCTTCTGCTAGAAGAAGGTTGGAATGAGGCCATTTTAAAAAACTGTTTTTGAAACTTGCAGGGGCGACTTCATCGCCCGTGCATGCTTGCGTAATTCCTACAGAATAGCGGTTTAAAGTCCAGCGGTACTTGATCAAATCAGTCAAAACCTTTTGGCGATACGTCCTGTGATGCGTTCAGCTCCGTCACGGAGCATCTCGCCTTGCAATATTCACGATGCCCTTGGTTCTTGCTTCGCCTGGCGGGGCAATTTTAAAATTGCCCCGTCTTCATTTTTTCACGCAACACGTCAAGGTATTCCGAGCCTACCGCCAATTCGCTGAGAGAATCCTTTAGCGCCACTTTATAAACCTCATTCTCACCGGCACGAGGTTTCAAGCTTCGGACCTGTTTCAAGTTAACGAGATGGCTTCTGTGAATTTGCAGGAATCCCAAGACCGTGTATTTGTGTTCCCATTCCTTGATGGTCCCGTTAACACCATCCAGGACCTTGTTATTCGACAAGTGGATTTTCAGGGTATTGGCGGCTTTATTTTTAGTGATAAAAACGATCTCTCCAGGATCGATAAATTCGGTGTGCCATTCATGCTCATCAAAATGGTTCGTAATGCGATGGCGCACTACGATACGTTTGGGCTGAATGACTTTCTCAGGAAGCGTAGCGGGTTGTTGTTTCCGTATCCAATCCAATGCTTCATCCACTTTGTCATCATCCAGTGGTTTAAGTAAATAATGAGCAGGATGTAAACGATGGGCTTCCACGGCGGTTTGCTGATAACCGGTGATGAATACTATCCATGGCGAACGGGCCATTCTGTTGATGGCATAGGCCAGATCCAAGCCGGCCCGTTCGTTTTCAGCTTGAATGTGAATATCCAGAAACACGCCGTCTATTTCGGGATATTCGTTAATTAATCGCCACGCGTCCTGCGAGTTGGCCGCTTCCGCGATAACTTCAAAATCCGGGTGCCGGCGCTTGAGTATGCTTTTCAGATCTTCGCGCGCCCAACACTCATCGTCCACGATAATCACGGAGCGTTTATCTACCATGGTATTGTTCTCTTGGGAATAGTCAAAATAACTTCAGTGCCAAGTCCTTCCCGACTTTTAATCGTCATGGTCGATTGCTGCGGGAAGGCCAGTTTGAGCGTTTGCCGCAAATGATAAAGTGCGCTGCCGTTACCGTCTGGCGAGTCCAGCGGACGTTTACCCAGTTCCGCCAGGCGCCGGGCTGGAATACCGATACCACTATCCCTGACGCGCACGGTGAATGTGTCGCCGTGATCCTCGCCGATGATATTAATTTTAAGAGCCCCCGTTTGACCTTTCATGCCGTGCAGCAGGGCATTTTCGGCAAGGGTTTGCAAACAACGCGGCGGCAATTGGCAATTGAGAAGTGGTGGTGAAATATTGCGCTGAATATGAAACGCATCCGGAAAGCGTAGCGTCTGAAAATCCAGATAGCGTTCCACCTGGGCTAATTCCTGTTGCAGCGAGATCGAATTAGCTCCGGCATCCCGACGCGTATCATCCATAAAACGCGCCAGTTTCACCACGTATTGCGAAGCGGCTTCCGGGTCCCGCCGGATCAACGCCTTGATGGCATTCAAGGTGTTATTCATGAAATGCGGCTCGATTTGCGCTGTTAATGCCCTTAATTCGGCCTGCTGGGCCTGAATTTTCAGCCTGTCCCTTTCCAAATCCTGCATCACGAACAGAAACAGCAGAACGCCCAGCGTATTGACGACAGCCACAGGCAGCGCGGTTTCTGAAGCCAGGATCAGCGCATCGGCTTGCGGCTCCACCCAAACCAGCAAGATCAATTTTTGCATGGCCGTGCCAATTAATGCGGTAATGCCCGCTCCGGTTATACTGGTTGCCCAATGCGGCCGATACTGGAAAACCAGTCCGGCCCATAGGCCCTGCATCACCGTTGCAAAGGCGCTGGCGTTCCCGGCCAGACCGCCCAGCAAATAGCGTTCAAAACCCGCGAGAAATCCCGCGCCTAACCCAACCCAGGGTCCGCCAGTCAAGCCGGCCGCCAACACCATCAGGTCGCGAAAACCGATCACGGCCTGGGAATGGTTCACGTCATCCGAAAGGGCCGCAGGCCAAGTGATGTGTTTATCGACATGATGCACATCCAATAAAAGTCCGCTGTGGGTTCCTATGATTGCGAATATCCCGAAAAACGTGGCGGAAACCAGACGGTTGCGCCACCGGCGGGAATCACCCCGCAAAGCCTGTCTAAGCCAGTCCATGCGAATGGATACGTAGGCCGCCATCAGTACTACGCAGACACGCTGCGACAACTGCGCGGTATTGTCCAGCCAATCCAGCATCATGTTTGTAGGATAGTGCATGTTGAACTCTCGATATTCAAGGAAGTTGCATCAATTGTTTTCTCCGCGAGAACAAGAATCAGCTTGATTTTAAAGCTGACTTTAGTTTAGCCAAAATTGTATTCCGCAGTCCCGCTTTTCATCCGGAAATCCCTGTCATTCATCAGCCAATACCCTTGTTTGGCGATACCCGTATGGCAGTGCTGTTTTGTTTTAGCAATACTCAGCCCAACCATCGGGAACGCGAAGTGACAAATTGCAGCCTCGCTGGTCTGGGGATTCTTAATCAGGCCGGTGACCATGCATAAAAATAAACACTTGCGGCGAAGATTCAACTCCTCAGACTTTCCAAAGGCGATTTTATGAACGAGTTAGAACAGGCACTGTATGAGCGCATCATGCGCTTCTCATTCGATACCGGCAACGAACCATTGACATTCGAAAAAAGATTGCGCTTTGAAAACGATTGGTCGTCTGATTACTGCGCGCGCGTCATCGAGGAATATAAACGCTTCGTTTTCCTGGCGATTGTCGCGGGCCACCCCGTAACCCCGTCGGACCAGGTCGATCAGGCATGGCATCTGCACCTGACTTACACAAAGCCCTACTGGGATGATTTTTGCCCCCAGGTGCTGGGAAAACCGCTGCATCACGTGCCGACCCGCGGCGGCCCGCAAGAGGCGGAAAAGTTCCGGCAGTGGTACGAGAATACGCTCGACAGTTACTATCGCTTTTTCGGCCAAAGACCACCGGAAGATATCTGGCCCGATGCTTCCGTACGATTCGGCGAGGATCTGTATTTCCAAAGGGTTAATATAAAACGGCATTGGATCATGCCGAGACAGCAACTGACTCGTTTACTGCGTAACACTGCCAGCGGAATTTTTCTGTTCTTCCTTTTTTTGGGCTTTCCGCTGATGCTAGTGAATGGTGACTGGCAGTCGAGTTCTTCCTGGGAAGTTGAATTTAGCTCGAAAAATGCGCTTGGCATAGGCGTTGTTATCAGCTTATTCCTTTCCAAAATCAGCGATCATCATGGATTCAGTCTGGTTGTAGGCATAATGCTTATCGCAGGACTCATGGGATTTATAGAGCATTATAATTGGCTCCGTTGCCCGCGATGCAAGCAATCGCAAGCACTGAAAAAGACCGAAGCGACTGAATCGGACGATGCGTCCCTACGCGAGCGTGAAGAGTGGGAATGCCGGTTTTGCGGTTATAAACTCTGGAGAAACAAGTCTTCAGGCGGCGGCGGGGGCGGAGATGGAGGAAACGGGGGAGATGGAGGCGGCTGCGGTGGCTGTGGAGGTTGCGGCGGATAAAGCTCATCTATGCGCCTTTATGCGTCTTGGAATCGATCATGACAATAAGGACTGTGGAACTCTTCAATAAACGCAATGCATAATCAAGCTTCAGATTTCTTCGGGACAATATGTACGACCTGTTCCGTGGCACAGAAAAGCGCTTAATGCTACGGGCATAAACGCCACATCAATACTATGCCTATGTCCAAAAGGCATAGTATTGATGAATTCAATTGCAAGGCATCGGGCAAATAGCCTGTTTCTTTTTTTACCGCTACCGTTTATGAATCCGCATCTTCTCGTCCCGCCGGTTTATCCATGCCCCTGAATACCGAACAGCGCTTGAACACATCCAGGGCCGGCGCCATCCGTTTTTGCTGGCAGAACTTGGCGGCCAGTTTGGTCAGGCCCTTGATTTCCCTGCCGGTCGCGTCAGGGAAAGCATCCGCCAGTTGCTCGATCAGATCCGCTTCGACGGCCAGGTCGAACTGCTCGGTCATGACTTGCCAGATTTTGACCCGGTCCGCGCGTTGCGGTGGATAATACCGGATCAGGGCGATGCAGCGGGAAATGATGGCTTCATCGATGTCATCGATGCGGTTGGTGGTTAAAAACAGCAGGCCGTTGAAATATTCCAGCACGCGCAGAAACACGCCGACCACGGCGTTCGAGGACAGGCTGTCGTTGCGGCGGCGAATGTAGACATCGGCTTCATCGATCAGCATCACGGCGCCCCAGCGCTGCGCGCGGATCAGGGTGTCCTTGAGCGCTTTCTCCATTTCCGCGACGTTCAAGCCCAATTGCCCGGAATGCACGCGGTACAGCGGGCGCTGGATGATTTCCGAATACACCTCGGCGGTCAGCGTCTTGCCGACCCCGGCGGGGCCCGCGCAGAGCACCGTCGTGCCGCCGGATTTGCCTTCCACGATATCATCCATCAGCACATCCATTTCCGCAGTCAGAATGTCGATCAGATCGGTCTGCTCGGGCGGCAGAATCAGCTTTTGCTTCAATTCAGGCTGGTAGCGGTAGGGCTGCATATTGTCGACATGCACCCAGACGTGATGATGCAGTTCCAGATGAAACATCAGCATGTAGCCGTGTACCGGCAGTTCAGTGAACAAGCCCTTGGGAATGGACGCCCTGGATGCTTCCGCCTGCTGTTCCACCTTGCTGTCGTAGCGCGTGCTTTTGCCGGCGCGGCGCAGAAAGCCGCCCAGGATATCCCCGGACGCTTCCAGTGTCAGGGCGCGATCGCTGATAATATTTTCGTCATTGACCAGCCGGGTGTTGCCGCCGCCGGAAGACAGCACGACGACATTCTTGCGGGTCCAGTCGTTACTGCGGTGATTGGCGGTCGGGTCCTCGGCATAGATGCCCGTGCCCTTGCCCGAGAACTGCTCGCCGTAGCGTGCCCGCCAGTCGAAATAGCGCCCGGCGGATTCGTCATAGGCCGCGATCAGTTCCGGCGTTTCCTTCAGATAGCCTTTCATGGCGAGGATTTCGCTGATCGATTGCCCGTCGATGTCTTTTTGCCGGATGATCAGGTTTTCGATGGCGATTTTGCCGCGCGAGTTGGCTTTCAGTTCGATCAGTATACGGCCGGCTTCCTCTTCGCCGGGCGGCGTATAGTCCAGGCGGGTGATCAAATAGGCCGTGGTTCTGCCGGATGGGCTGACGCGGAACAGCCAGCCGCGCAGCGCATCTTCAACCAGATATCCGGCAATCGCCGGCACCAGCTTTTCCAGGTCCTCGGTCGAATACTTTTGCCCGTCGTCATTGAGCGCTTTTTGCAGCGTGGCAATCATCGCCGCCTGGCTGTGCATATCGGGGCCGGCCTGCTGGTAGAGATTCCCCAGATAGCCGAGTTCGGAACTGGATAGATAATTAAAAGGCACTTCCGCTTTGTTGCCGAAGCGCAGTTGATCCTTAAGCGGCTTCAGTCCCGGAAATTCCGCCACCATTGCATCGACATAGGTTCTTTCAATCTGCAGTTTCATTTTCTGATGCCTCTTTAAGAGAGTTTGTAGGCTGGGTTGATAAACCCAGCATTTCGAAGCTTCCTAATGCTGGGTTTATCAACCCAGCCTACGACTGACGCTATCCTTCTGCTGTGGCAGGCTGTAAAAATCCATGCCCGGCTGTTCCTCATACGGGTTTTGCAGCAGCGCCAATAGCCTGTCCAGCTCGGTGAAATCGCCTTGCCCGGCGCTTTGCACGGCCTGATCCAGAAAATGCCCGCGCAGGACATAACAGGGATTGACGCGGCTCATGCGTTCCCGGCGTTCGCCCGGCGGCGACTTTTCCAGGCTCAGGCGGTCCTGGTAGCTGTCCAGCCAACTTTGCAGCGAGGCAGAATACCTCAAGCCCCGACCAGGCTCGAAGCAGGCAAGGTCGCGAAAAAAGCCGGCATAGTCGGTGCCGCAACGGGCCAGCGCTGACAACAGGCTGTTCACTAAATCGATATCGCCCGGATGCTGCGTTTGCAGGCCCAGTTTCGCCCGCATGGCTTGCAGATAATGCTGCTGGTAGGTTTGCCGGTACAAGCGCAGCAAGCCGGCGGGTATGGTCGGCGAGGACAATAGCGAGGTAAACGACTGGGCCAGCGCCAGACAGTTCCAGCGGCCGATGTCGGGCTGCTGGTCGTACTGATAACGATGCTGGTCGTCGGATGGATTCGGTGAAAACCCGGGATCATACGCTTCCATGAAACCGAACGGCCCCAGATCCAGCGTCTCGCCGCTCAGGGCCATGTTATCGGTATTCATGACACCGTGCACGAACCCCACGCTTTGCCAATCGGCAATCAAGCGGGCCGTTCGTTCGATGACCGTTTCCAGAAGGCGCAGAGGCCATTTTTCTGCTGCTTCATTGAGCAATTCGGGGAAATGGCGTTCGATGACAAAGACAAACAATTCCCGCAGGTCGTCGATATCATCACGGTGATGAAAGTATTCGAAATGGCCGAAACGGATATGCGATCGGGCCATTCTGACCAGGATGGCGGCGGTTTCGCCGGGTTCCCGCCGTATTTCGGTGCCGCTGCCCAGCAGGCAGAGCGCCCGCGTGCAGGGAATGCCGAGCGCTGTTAGCGCCTCGCCGGCCAGATATTCCCGGATCGCGGCGCCGAGCGGGTAACGGCCGTCCAGCGTCCTTGAATAAGGCGTCAATCCTGCGCCTTTCAACTGGATTTCGTAGGTTTGCCGGTTCACCCCTTGCGTCTCGCCCAGGGTAATAGCGCGGCCATCGCCCAACTGTGAGGTAAAGATGCCGAACTGATGCCCTGCGTAAACCGTGGCAATGGGCTGCATGCCGGACGGCAGCGCATCACCGTTAAAACAGCGCAGCGCCTCATCATTGCTTATTTGTTCGGCATTCAATCCCAATAGTTGTGCCGCCTGCGCATTGCAATGCGCGAAATAGGGCGCGGCCAATGGCGTCGGATCAACCCGCCGGTAGAATGACGGCGACCGTTGCAGCCAGTGGTTGGTCCATTGCAGCGTGTTCATTGTCATCGCTTGCAGTTACCGGCCGAGCGCCGCATGCAGGACCTCGGCAATATGCAGCGGCTTTGCGTGGCCGCCATTGAGGATTTGCTGCTGGCAGGAAAAGCCGTTGGCGACAACCGTTGCATCGGGCTCCGCCCGCAAGGCCGGGTATAGTCCCTGCTCCGCCATTTCGCGCGAGACACCGGCATGTTCGGACTCCAGGCCGAATTGTCCGGCCATGCCGCAGCACGATGATTCGATTTGTTCGCTATCCAGCTCCGGGATCAGCTTCAGCACTTTGCGCATCGCTTTAGTCGCGCCGACCGCCTTCTGATGGCAATGGCCATGTATCAGCAGTTTTTGTCGGCCCAGCGCATTGAAGGTCAACGTCCAGCGTTTGGCCGTGTGTTCCCTGGCGATAAATTCTTCCAGCAATACCGCTTTCGCGGCCAATTGCCGGGCCTGCTCGCCCAGGCCCATGCTCAGATATTCATCCCGCAGGCTGAGAATGCAGGAAGGCTCCAGGCCGATGATCCAGCGATCCGCTTCCAGATGCGGCGCCAGCGCCTGCAATAAGCGACGGGCTTCCTGGCGGGCCTCGGCAATCATGCCGTTGGCGAAATAGGTCCGCCCGCAGCATAGCGGCCGCTTTGCCGCGTCGGCATGCCCGTCTTCAGCCAGCAAATGAACCCGGTAGCCTGCGGCCGCGAGCACCGAGACAGCGGCCTCGGCAACGGTCGGATTGAAATGGCGGTTGAAGGTGTCGACGAACAACACGACTTCCGGCATGTCAGTGTCATTTTGCAGTTTGTTCCATACGGATGCCGCGCTGAACGGCTGTTCGGCAGGTTCCGGCAGTTTTACGCCGGCACTGATGCCCAGCAATCGGTCCGCGCATTGCGCCAGGACTCGATGACGGTTGCGCCATCTGATCAACCGGCCAGCCTTGGGGAACCGAGCCAGCAATTTGGGCACTGCCGCAAACAGGCGATTGCGTAACGGCGTGCCAGTGGCACTGAATCGCTGGGCCAGATATTCGGCTTTTATCAGTGCCATATCCACTTCATTCTCGCATTCGCGTTTGCAACCCTTGCAGCTGACGCACAGATCCATCGCCTCGGCCAGTTCGCCATGCTGGAACGGTGCGCGGCCTAACTCGCCGTTGAGCGCCGCTTTCAGCAATTTGACGCGGCCGCCGGTTGATAATTCGGGGTTGCCGCTGATGCGGAAACTGGGACACATCACGCCCTTGCCGGCTTGCTCGCAGGCGCGGCTGCCAATACAGACCGCAATCGCTTTGGCGTAGTCGCCGCCGGCCTTGGGAATATCGGCATAGGCGTCCCCCATGCCGGCGTCCTTATAAGCTGACCAATCGAGAAAGAGTTTCATGATGACTCTGAAGTTGATGACAACAGAGTATGAGCAAAATGGATGCCAGCGCCTTAATTACGCTAAGCGTTTGATTTATAGGAAATCGACTCTGCAAGAAAGATGTAGCAAACCTTACAAGCCGTCGGGGTGGTTCAGTTCATACTGACGTTGAGACAGAGGTCCTTGGCTGGTTGCATGGTCGATTGATCGCACTCGAAGGCGAGTGACTTTCTTTTAACAGCCTGTGTAGGCTGGGTTGGAGCTTTAGCGGAAACCCGGCATGGGAGGCCGAAAGGCCGGGTTTATCAACCCAGCCTACCGCTGTTAAAAGCTTCGGTGTTCAGCGCGGCAAACGGGATAAAAATCACCCGTGCGTAACATCTGTTTGATGACAAGCTAATCCTGATTCAGCTTCAAATGGGTTTCGGACGGCATAATCTGTATCTACTAGATACACATTTTAATTAACTACCCGTTTTGTCATTTCAAACCAGCTTACGATTAATAGAGACAATACATCGAAGCTGTGTCTTCTTATCAGCTTCGATGCAATATAGAGTAAAAAAACAGGAGGTATCAATTTATACTTTTGGCCCTTTTATTAATTCATTTAATGTATTCTTGAGCTGTTCTGTTTTATCGGCATCAAGAATGCCGCTGGAAATTTTTATCATAATTCCATTATTTGATGTGGAGAAATAGCCAATTCTTTTACTGCCAGCAAAGAATTCTTCTTTTTCCTTATTTACACTTCCGCTAATTTCACGTTTCACTTTCTGAATAATAAAATTTGCGATTTTGCCCTGATCAATCTCGCTGTTTTCAAGCAGATACAGAGCCTCCTTTAAGGCAGCCATTGCATGATCGTATTCATTATCCAGACAATTGTTCAATACGCGTTTTATATCGGCCGCGGCATTCCTTGAAATCAGCCTCGGATTGACTGCCAGCTTTTCAGTAATCAGATCAGGAAGAGATTCGAAAGCAAAATAGCGATACATGTCCTCTCTTTGAATGCCTAAGGCTTCCGCGAGTCTTTTTTTCGTTGGGAAAAGCGATTCCACATTCCGAATTGATTTTGCGATTTCAAAATCGCTTAGGTCTTCACGGTTAACGTTTTCGGTAATGGCCATTACCGCCATGTCGCCATCATCGCAGGCAAAGAGCATGGCAGGTATCATCTCTTTATTTAATTGCTTGAAAGCGCGGTATCTGCGCTCGCCCGCAATAATCTGATATTGATTGTCGTCAACTTTGCGAATCGCGATAGGTTGTATAAGACCGATTTCCTCGATTGAATTCGCCAAGTCCGTGATTTCCGCTTCTGGAAATATCCGTCTCGGTTGATAAGGATTCGGTTTGATTTGCGACAAAGGGATATCGACAGATCTACTGTTTGAAAAGTCAGATTGGCCTTTGAATTTTGGTAAAACATCAGGTGCATTTTCCCTGACCGCACCTGATTGTATAAGTCCGCTTACAGTCACTGGTTTTTTCATAAGTTTCTCAGATAATCCTCATTCCGCCAATTTTAAGGTCGTATTCTTTAAGCAGACTTTTGGCCAGATCAATGATTGAACGCGCAGCTATGGAATTGGGTTCCCGTTCCAGCACCGTGCCGCTATCTTCTTCCTTAAACAACTCTACCTGTCTCATGAAACTGGACGCATGCGGTATGACATTGTCATTCAATTTATTCTGATAACTTGAAAACAGCGTGGACAGTGCGTCTTTGCAGGTGGTGTAACTCGGGTGGTAT
Source organism: Methylobacter luteus IMV-B-3098 (assembly GCF_000427625.1). Classification (GTDB taxonomy): domain Bacteria; phylum Pseudomonadota; class Gammaproteobacteria; order Methylococcales; family Methylomonadaceae; genus Methylobacter; species Methylobacter luteus. The sequence goes on along the minus strand of NZ_KE386569.1, from coordinate 4,071,223 downwards.
CCGTTTGCAATAATATGAACATCAAGATGAAATCCTGAGGAATGAAACGCTTCATTGAGTTCATTGACGTTACTGGCTAATACCTGCATCGCCTTTAACGATTGCCCGTCAAGCCATACTACCGCCAATATCTTGTTGCAGCTGCACATGAATGCATTCGTTAACAGATTTGTGGAGGGAGCGGAGTCGATCATGACTACGTCGTATTGGCTGAAAAAGCCGATATTGGCATCAAGGAACTTCTTAAAGGCAAATTCTCGATTGGTGACCCCCATCAGCCAGGAGTCCGTGTTGGCCAGGGAAATATCCGAAGCAATCAAATCAAGCATATTTCCTTCATAGAGCGGCATGATCGCATCTTCAATGCGGTAAGCCTCTTTGCGCGATTGCTTCTGCATAAGCTCGCCGATATGGGTAATATTCTCATTTGCCCAGTTAATGCCGAACAACCCCGTCAACGATGCCTGGGGGTCGCCATCGATCATCAGGACTTTGTAGCCAAGCATGGCAAGGGCCGAGGCAACCCCGCCGCAAATGGTAGTCTTCCCAACGCCGCCTTTTGCCATTCTACAATTGATAATGGGTGGCAAAACTTTTTCATTTTCCAGGGAAGAAGGATCGATCCCATGCAACTTCAGCTTTGCATTTCGTATTTCCAGCGCCGAGTAGGTGTTGTGATAGCTATCGTTTTTTTTATCCGGAAACAGTGCCCTGAATTCAGCCGAGCTTCCCATAAACCCGACAAATTCTTTTGCGAGTTTTAGTTTTACTGCGAAATTTCTCATTATATTCTCGCGAGAAGCCCGGCCTGTTAAAACCGGGAGGGATAGCGTCCACCGTTAAGGCGGCCATCTCGCTTATCCTTATTTTTAGGCGCTATCTGTTAATTTACTAAATAATATTGATTATCGAATTATAGGTTTGAATAAGTTATTTAATCAGAAAATTTGCCGCGCAACTTTAAAAATATACTGATCTGTTTTCAGTATAAAGCACATTAATAATCTTGCAAACATTTTCATAAAAATAATAAAAAGATGTTTACAGAATAAGTCAATGTAATCTTATTTGATACAAAAGTGTATCTATTAGATACACTTTTGTAGGCTGAATTGAAATACCATTATCTGATGTTACGTAGTTATTCGAATTTAGACAGCTTAGTTTTTATTATTAAGGTATTGCTATCGCGACGTTATTTGAATCGGGTTTTACGGAAAACAGCACTGTTTTTCGCCTTGGCAGGCGGCTGTACCGTGCAAATCGGAAATTCTGCCGAATTTGTCTTGCGTCCCCCACTTATGACAGCCTGTGTAGGCTGGGTTGGAGCTTTAGCGGAAACCCGGCATGGGCGGCCCGAAAGGCTGGGTTTAGCAACCCAGCCTACCGCGTTAAAAGTTGCGGTGCCCGGCGCGGTAAACGGGCTAAAAATGATCCGTCCGTAACATCAGCCGTTAGTCAGTTTTCTTCCACTAATCCTGCGGAAGAGGTCATTTGGATCATGGCTTTATAACGTTCATCCCGGTCGGTATGAACATAGATCGAGGTGGTCGCGATATTGCTATGTCCCAGGTTGTCGCGAACGATGGCCAGCGGCACGCCGTTGGCGACCGCATGACTGCCGTGGGTATGCCGCAGCCAATGCGTGCTGGCCTGCTGCAACCGCTCCGCAGCGACAGGATCTGCATGGGCCAGCGAGCTGGCCGCTTCCTTGAAAAAGCCTTTCAGTGTCTGGTAAAGGCCCGAGGTACTGATCACGGCCTTGGCGTCGCCGCGCAGCTTGCCGATGATAGGCGTGTCAGCCGTGATATAACCGATCGCTTTCAAGCCCCGGTCCCGCAAATGGGCGTTGATCCCCGCCATGATGTCGGGTGAAATGGGCACCTCCCGGTACTTCTTGCCTTTGCCGACCACGTCCAGCCACCATTGCTCGCCCAGCGGCGTGCTGACGGGCCTTAAATCTCCGACCGTGGCTTGCGTCAGTTCCTGCAGGCGCAGGCCGGTCGCGTAGGCAAACGCCAGAACAAACGCCGTGCGGCGATAGAGGGCGCGTTGGTTGTCCGTCAGTGCAGGATCGCCTGCCTTGCCGGCCGCAAACGCGTTGATCTGGCTCCACAGCGCTGGCGACAGCGCCCGGTCGGCCCCCTGATTGCGGCGGCCAAACGCCTGGGTGCTCAGCCCCGAAAACGGGTTGCTATCCAGATAGCGTTGCCCGACCAGCCATTCGCATAAGGCGCTCAGGATGACCTCGGCCTGCCGGATGCTGGACGGTTTCAGGGGACCTTGCAGGGGCCGCCAAACGCCCGACCAGCGCTGGGCCGGCTTGCCGATCCAGCGTTCGGCCGGTGGGGGATCGGCCAGAAACCGCCGGTAGTCGGCGCAATCCGGCGTGGTCAGCGACGACAACGATTTTCCTTGCTCAATGACCGCCCAGAGCAGGAAGCGTTCGGCTTCTTTCCGGTAGGCGCGGTGTGTGGCCGTGCCCTCATCCCACAAGGACAGCCAGGCCCCAATGGCTTCATAGTCATTGCGGGCCTCGATCCGGCAGCGTTCGACCGGCGCCCGGTTGGAGCCGGTTTCACCGCTCAGGTGCGCGGGCGGAGCAAACCGTTCCAAAGGCGCGATGCCATGGCTCCAGGTCTGCCTGTCGGCACTCAAAGGATTGCGCCGGCTCAAATCGAGCTTTATGCCCAGTACCTGTTCGGATGCCGCGAACAATTCATGAATGACTTCCGCCGATTGCTGGCCAAGCTGGGGAACGGTTTTCCACCAGTTCCCGCCCCGGGCGTTGATGAAGTCCGCCAGTTCCTGCAGGGATGCTGCCTTGACCGCCGACAGGCGCGAGGCGATATCGGCGGGCAGCCAGCGCCGTATCGGATCGTCGGGTCGGGGAATAGGGTCCGGCAGGGCATTAAGCTGATTGAATGAACGCAAGGCGCGCTGCGGCCAATTCTGCGTGTATTCGCGCTCCTGTTCCCAGAGCCGGGCGTCGTCATCCAGTCCCAGCCGGACCGCTTTAGCGGCGAGCGATTTGCGCAGCTGCCGCACGAAACGCATGACGTCCGTGCGCTCGGCGTCCTCCAGATACAGTTCGCCTAGCACGTCCCAGGCCACGCCTTGAATCCAGCCGCGCAGCAAAGCCGCATCGTTATTATTCATGGAGGGCCTCGGCTGTCCGTTTGCTGGCAGGACGCCGCTGCTTTTTGACCAGCGCCGACAGCTTCCGGGCTTTCTCGCGCTCGCTCGCCAGCGTCTGCTCCAGCCAGGCCAGTTTATCGCGCAACGCCGCGTTTTCCGTTTCCAGTTTGCTTTGCCGTTCGAGGCTGTCGCCGACTTGATGCATGATCTGGGTCAGCCGGATGCGCAAGGCTTCCTGATCGATTTGCGCCAGCTCCAGCGCCCGTTTCTGATCGGCCAGGGTTTTAGCCTGCTTCTTTCGCAGCACCTCTTTTTCTTCTTCAATGCGCCGCAGGTGCCATTCATGATCTTTCTCGAACTTGGCCGTCCACTCCCGGGCCTGGGTCTCGTTTGCGGTCCGGGCTTCGGCCAGGGCGCCTTCCACGCGGGACAGGTTCTGCCGGGCCTCGGCCAGCCACTGTTCGGTATCTTCCAGACGCGCGACGGTCGCGCCCAGCTTGCCGGTGACCTCCAGAATCAATTCGGCCTGCGCCGATAGCTCCTGGGCCATGCGTCCGGATTCCTGTTGCCAGGCGTTTTCCTTATCCTCCAGCACCTGTGATAAAGCCTGAAGCTGATGCTGCCATTCCGACTCCCGTTGCGCCAAAGCCTGGTTCCGTTCCCCATAGGCCTGTTCGGCTTGCTGCAGGGCCAGCTGCCAGAGGGATTCGGCGGCATCGACCATGACCGCCGGCATGTTGGGATGCTCCAGTTTCCGGCGATGTTTTTCCACGAAATGCAGCGTCCAGTCATTCATGGCCCGCTTGATCACAGCCGGGCTGTTGATATGGATGCGGTCCCTGATGGCGTCGATGGTCGGGAATCGCCCTTCCTCCAGGAAAACTACGTCGCAGCATTCGTAAGCCAGGGAATAGGTATTGGTATTTTTCATCGGATTTTTTCAGCGAGGGTTAGTGGGATGGGGAGTCGGTCATTGTGGGTATGCTCCACCTTGCCTGAAGATAGTCGTGTCGAGTATCAAAGATGCGTTTCAATTTATCGCCAATCAATGTGGCATGCAGCAATTTGCCCAGCCAGCCGTAGGGCATGGCGTAAAACACAATATCTTCCAGCACGACGCCATCAGGACATTCGCTTAAACTCACTTCATGGCTCCAGAATTTGAATGGCCCAATGCGTTGCTGATAAATGAAACGCACCGGTTTCTGGCAATGGCTGACTTCCGACAACCAGTTCATCGGGATACCCCATACTGCCTTCATCTGATAGCTGATCAGTAACCCGGCATAAATTTCGTTCGGCACTGGCGAAGTAATATCGACATGAAAGAAATCGGGGGTAATGTCATTGAGATAATACGGTGAAGAAAAGAATTCCCAGGCTTGCCGCCGGGTCATGCCCAGCTTTTGCTTTCGGTAGAGTTGATGAATTTTCATGAGGCGATTGATGATGAAATTAGCTTTGTCACTGCAGCTTAATCTATCACAATTGCATGAGGTTTATGCGCTTCGTTTCTGTTCTGGTTTGACTGAAACAAAATGTCAACAGAATCCGTCGCCAGCCGCGGAAACCTGCTCGGCTCTCATAAGATGCCAGAAGAATCCCTGCCCGTTAAAGGCAAGGATATCAATTTGGCATGGGGGCAAAAAAACGATGACTACAAGAGCGCTTTAATCTCAGGCAGACAGGAACCACAGTTGGTGCCTGCTTTTAAGCAGTTGCCGATATCCCGGACCGTTTTCAGGCCCTGTTCCTGAATGGCGGACCGGATGGTTTTTTCGCCCACATTGAAGCAGGAACAGATGATGTTGCCACAATCCGGCAGGTCTTGGGGCGGCATGCCGGTCAATAGGGCTTTTCGGTCTGATGGTTCCAGTGAATCCCTGCCAAACAGGCTGGCCAGCCAGTTGCGTTCGGGGAGACTATGGCGGGGGGAGATAACCAGCACGCTTTCCAGCCTGTTATCGATAATGCGCGCCGCCCGATAATGTCCCAGGCCTGAGTCGTGATATTCCTGCCAGCAGGGACTTTGCCCGCTGTTTCCCAGCTTGGCTCTCGCCCAATCCGGCCAGTCCGGCGGCAACGTTTCCCCGGCCAGTTCGTAACGATAACAGGACTCGCCTTTGCTTTTCACCCAGTACTCGACATCGTTGAATGTCAGTTCATGCCGGGACAGAATGAAGCCATGCCAGGCAGCCTGATAGTGCGTAATACGCACCGGCGTGTGCTTGCTTTCCGGTTGCCTGGAGAGGGGATCGATGACCGGATTGACCAGCGCCCCCATGCGGCCGCGGCTGGCAAATTGTTCCGACCAGTGCATCGGCACGAACAGACTGCCCGGCTGCTGATCAGGGGTAACGTGGACGCGCGCTATCATCGAGCCCCAGATGCTTTCAAGCCATGCCAGAGTGTCGGGCAACAGGTCATAACGCTCGGCGTCCAGCGGATGCACGTCGACAAAGACTTCCGGTTTGTGCTGGTTCAATCGGGCGGCGAGGGCGGTGCGGGTCATGGTATGCCATTGATCGCGCTGACGGCCGGTATTTAACACCAGAGGGTAATCCTTATTCGGCGAATTGACCGGCTGCCTGGGCGTGATGGCGACAAATTGCGCCTTGCCCGATACGGTAAAAAAGCGGCCGTCTTCAAACATTCTTGCCTTTCCATGCGGATTGGCTTGATTCACCGGCCACTGGGTCGGCTGCAATTTGTCGTAGTCCGGCGCGCTGATACCGGCAAAAGCGGAAATGTCGAAATCGCGCAGTCCATGCCGGCTATCGTTTTCAAAGCCTGACAGCGCTGCGTGTTCGCGGAAAATCTCGACAGGGCTTTGATAAGGAAAGGCTTGCTCGAAACCGAGGCGCCGCGCCACCTGGGTAATGATCCACCAGTCGGGCTTGGCATCGCCCGCCGGAGCGAACAGCGACCGCTGCCTGGAAATGCGGCGCTCGGAATTGGTGACCGTGCCGTCTTTTTCACTCCAGCCCTGCGCCGGCAACAGGATATGCGCCAGCTTCATGGTGTCGGTGTCGGCGATGCAGTCGGAAACCACCACGAACGGGCATTGCCGCAACGCCTGTCTGACCTTGTCGGCATCGGGCAGACTGACCGCCGGATTGGTGCCCATGATCCAGACCGCCTTGACCTTGCCGTCGTAAATCGCATCGAACAGTTCAACCGCCGGAAGACCGGGTTGGCTGGCAACAGCCGGGCTTCCCCAGAAGCGCGCCACCCTGTCAATGTCGGCGGGATTGGAAAAGTCCATGTGGGCGGCCAGTTGATTGGCCAGGCCGCCGACTTCACGCCCGCCCATGGCATTGGGCTGGCCGGTCAGGGAGAACGGTCCCATGCCCGACTTGCCGATTCTGCCGGTTGCCAGGTGGCAGTTGATGATACTGTTGACCTTGTCGGTGCCGGACGAGGACTGATTGATGCCCTGGCTGTAGAGGCTTATCACGTTCCGATGCCTGCTAAACCAGCGGTAGAAAATCCGCAGATCTTCCACAGGCAGGCGGCAAATTTCGGCAACCTGTTCGATCGATGGACCGCTGGCCGCTGCCGCATTCAGGGCCGCCGCAAAATTTTCGGTATGCGCTTCGATATAGCGTTGATCGATGGCGTTGTGTTGCTGCAAATACTGCAGCAAGCCGTTGAACAGCCAGGCATCGCTGCCGCTGGCGATCGGCAGATGCAGATCGGCAATATCGCAGCTGCCGGTTCTGCGCGGATCGATGACGACGATTTTCAGTTGGGAATTGGCGGTTTTGGCGGCCCGGATTTGCTGAAAAATCACCGGGTGGCACCAGGCGGCATTGGAGCCGATCAATACGATCATTTCGGCCAGCGCAAAATCCTCATAGCATCCCGGGACGGTATCGGCGCCAAACGCGCGTTTATGTCCGGATACCGACGAGGACATGCACAGGCGGCTGTTGGTATCGATATTGGCGCTGCCGATAAAGCCCTTCATCAGCTTGTTGGCGACATAGTAATCTTCGGTCAATAGCTGGCCCGATGCATAGATGGCCACGGCATCCACGCCGTGTTTGGCGATGGCGGCGCGAAACGAGCTGGCAACCAGATCGAGCGCTTCCGTCCAGTTGCTGTGCTGACCATGGACTTTGGGGTGCAACAGGCGGCCTTTCAGTTCGACCGTATCGCCCAGTGCCGAACCCTTTGAGCACAGGCGGCCGAAATTGGCCGGATGAGTCTTGTCGCCTCGAATGTTCAGCGCATGCCCGGTCTCGTCCACGCCGGCCTCGATGCCACAACCGACGCCGCAATAAGGGCAAGTCGTCTTCACGTATTTATTCATAATGATCCCGTCGCTATTCATCCTGAACAGTCAGTTAGGTTTAACGGAGCCAAGCCCGTGGCTTCCGGTGCCACAGGCTCGACCGGTTGTAATAAGCCCCTTGCCGAAAATCAGTTGCTCCCTGATATCCGAAATATCGGTCTCCTGTTCCAGCAATTCCTGATACCAGTTGCCGTCGCCCGTATCCTCGTACAGCACCGCGCCACGCAGTTTGTTCTCCCGGATCACCAGTTTCTTGTAGATGCCCGAGGACGGATCGTTAAAACGGATGGTTTCGCAATGCTGCTCGTCGCCGAGTATATCACCCACGGAAAACAGGTTGATGCCGGTTACCTTGAGTTTGGTGGACGTCGGTAAATTAATATATTCGGCGACGCCATGGCCGCTGAGATGGTTGGCGCAGACCTTGGCCTGCTCGAACAGCGGCGCGACCAGGCCGAACGTGGCGCCGCGGTGCTGGATACATTCGCCTACCGCGTAAATGCAGGGATCATAACTTTGCAGAGTGTCGTTGACCATGATGCCGCGTTCGCAATAAAGCCCGGCCTGCCTGGCCAGGGCAATATTGGGCTGCACGCCGATGGCCAGGACAAACAGATCGCATTCCAGTTCACTGCCATCGGCAAAGCGCGCGGCGCGAATTTGGCGAGTGTCATCGCCGATCAGCTTCTCGACCTGGGCAGCCATTTTAAATTGCAAACCCCGCCGTTCCAGCGCTGATTGCAGCATTTCTCCTGCCTGCCGATCCATTTGCCGGTTGAGCAACACGTCGGTGTTATGAATCACCGTCACCTGCATGCCCTGTACCGCAAGGCCATTGGCCGCCTCCAGCCCCAGCAGGCCACCGCCCAGCACCACGGCTCTTTTATGCTTTTTGCTGTATTCCAGCATGGTGTTGACATCGAAGATATCCCTGAAACTAATCACGCCGTTCAGATCGGTACCGATGATATCGGGCACTACCGGTTTCGAGCCGGTGGCGATCAACAGGCGATCGTATTCGGCAATGGTGCCGTCCCGGGCAACCACCTTGCGCAGGCCGCGCTCGATGCGCACCACGGCCTTATCCGGGCCGGCATGCAGGCGAATGCCGTGGTCGGCATACCATTGGCGATCATGCGTGACGATCTCCGCCATTGTTTTCTCACCGGACAGCACCGACGACAACATGACGCGGTTATAATTGCCGTAGGGTTCAGCGCCGAAAACAGTAATGTCATATTGATCCGGCGCCGACAGCAGCAATTCCTCTACCGTGCGTATCCCGGCCATGCCGTTGCCGATTACCACTAATCGTTGTTTTTTCATATTCAGTCCAAAATTCTTTTCAATGCGATTCTCGGGCGTTTCGGGTCGAATACCCTGTAGGGCACAAGTTAATCCGACCCTGCGAAGGTGTGTAACATCAGTAATAACAACAATCCGTCTCCTCCAAACAGCGCATGACTGTGTTTCATGTCTTACTCGGCCGCCATTTTCACCGCAATGCGGTTGTTGTTGACCCGCACCGGGTAAGTGGCGATTTTGACATGGTCATATTCGAAACAGGCGCCCGTTTTCAGGCTGTAATGCTGTTTGTACAGCGGCGAGGCCAGCATCGGCTCGCCGCCCAGATCGCCGACCATGCCGCGCGACAGGACGTTGGCTTTGCCGATCGGATCGAAATTGGCGACCGCATACACTTCCCGGATTTTGGTCAGATAAAACAGGGCGATCTGTTTGCCGGCCACCTGCGCGCAGACGCCGGAATCGGGCTGCAGGTCGTCCAATGTGCACACATCAATCCAAGTACTCATGCTACCTCCTCGATCAATTGAAAATGACGACGTTCCTGGCCATTGGCCGGACGCATCTGGCCGCGCTCTTCGACATGCGCGATATGGTCATCGGGCTCATCGCTGTTGATGAAGTGCTGAAAGCGTTTCAGGCGGCTTTCGTCCTGCAGCGTGGTTTTCCATTCGCACTGATAACTGTCGATAATATGGTGCATTTGCCGCTCCAGCTCGTCGCACACCCCCAGCTTGTCGTCCATGACCACGGACTTCAGGTAATCCAGGCCGCCTTCCATGTTTTCCAGCCACACCGACGTGCGCTGCAGGCGGTCGGCGGTACGCACGTAAAAAATCAGTACGCGATCGATGAGCCTGATCAGGTTTTCCTTGTCCAGGTTGGTGGCGAACAAATCGGCATGGCGCGGCTTCATGCCGCCGTTGCCGCAGACATACAGGCTCCAGCCGCCTTCGGTGGCGATGACGCCGATGTCCTTGCTCTGCGCCTCGGCGCACTCGCGGGTGCAGCCAGACACCGCGAACTTGATCTTGTGCGGCGCGCGCAGGCCCTTGTAGCGGTTTTCCAGTGCTATCGCCAGCCCGACGCTGTCATTGACGCCGTAACGGCACCAGGTGCTGCCGACGCAGGATTTAACCGTGCGCAGGGATTTGCCGTAGGCATGGCCGGATTCGAAGCCGGCATCGATCAGCTCTTTCCAGATCACCGGCAACTGCTCGACGCGGGCGCCGAACAGATCGACGCGCTGGCCGCCGGTGATTTTGGTGTACAGGCCGTATTTCTTGGCCACCTTGCCCAATACAATCAGACCATCCGGGGTGATTTCGCCGCCGGGGACGCGCGGCACGATCGAATAGGTGCCGTCTTTCTGTATATTGGCCAGAAAGGCGTCATTGGTATCCTGCAGGCCGATGTGCGGTTTTTCCAGAACGTATTCGTTCCAGTAAGACGCCAGAATCGAGCCGACCGCCTGCTTGCAGACTTCGCAGCCCAGGCCGCGGCCGTGCCGGTCCAGCAGTTCGTCGAAGGTTTTGATCCGGTCGACCCGGATCACGTTGTACAAGTCCTGGCGGGTATACGGAAAGTGCTCGCAGATGTCGGTATTGATTTCGACCCCGGCCTTCTTCAATTCGCAGTCCAGCACCGATTTCAATAAGGCCCCGCAACCGCCGCAGCCGGTACCGGCTTTGGTTTCGGCTTTCAGGGCCGGCACCGTGGTGCAGCCTCCGGCGATGGCGCCGCAGACATCGCCTTTGGAAACCGCGTAGCAGGAGCAGATTTGCGCTGATTCCGGCAGGGCATCCGGCCCCAGTCCCGCCGCTTGCTCGGAGCGCGGCGGCAAAATCAGGGAATCCGGATTTTCCGGCAGTTCGATACCGTTCAGACAATACTGCAACAAGGTGCTGTAACTGTCGGCATCGCCGACCAGTACCGCGCCCAGCAAGTGTTTGCTATCGGCGCTGACCACCAGCCGCTTGTAGATATCGGCGCGTCCGTCCTGATAAGTGTAAACGAACGCGCCGGGAGTCTGGGCATGCGCATCGCCGATACTGGCGACATCGACGCCCATCAGTTTCAGTTTGGTGCTCATGTCGGCGCCGGTAAAGGGCTGTTCCCGTCCGGACAAATGCGCGACCACGCTGCGCGCCATGCTGTAGCCCGGCGCTACGAGGCCGAAAATCTGGCCGTTCCATGATGCGCACTCGCCGATCGCGTAAATATCATCGTCCGACGTCCGGCAATGGTTATCAATGACGATGCCGCCGCGTACCCCCACTTCCAGGCCGCAGGCACGGGCGATGCCGTCGCGCGGCCGTATGCCGGCGGAAAACAGCACGATGTCGGTTTCCAGGCTCTCGCCGTCGGCAAAATGCATTTTATGGAAGCACTGCTCGCCGTCCTTGATCAGCGTCGTATTCTTGTTGAGGTGGACTGTCACGCCCAAATCCTCGATCTTGCGTTTCAGTACCGCCCCGCCGTTTTCATCGAGCTGCACGGCCATCAGCCGCGGCGCGAATTCGACGACATGGGTTTCCAGTCCCAGATCCCGCAAGGCTTTCGCCGCTTCCAGCCCCAGCAGGCCGCCGCCGATCACCGCGCCCACCTTCGATTGTTTGGCGGCGGCGGTGATGGCTTCCAGGTCCTCGATCGTGCGATACACCAGGCACTGGTCACGTCCATTCCCCGGCACTGGCGGCACGAACGGACAGGAGCCGGTGGCCAGCACCAGTTTGTCATAGTCGACTGTCACGCCGTTGGCTGAAAGTACCTGTTTATGTTGCCGGTCAATGCTGACCACTTTGTCATTCAAATAAAGCGTGATCGCGTTATTCTGGAAGAAGCCGTCCTCAACCAAAGACAGATCCTCGGCACTCTTGCCGGCAAAATAGTCCGACAGATGCACCCTGTCGTAGGCCGGTCTGGGTTCCTCACAGAAGGTAACGACTTGGTAGCGATCTTTCGCAGCGCTGTTGACCAGATCGGCCAGAAAGTATTGCCCGACCATGCCGTTACCGATGATAACCAGAGTTTGTTTGTTGTTCATGTACACCTCGATAGCTTTTATGTTGCGTCTGCTGCCCATCCGGGCACCAAATCCCGCTGGCTTACCCGAACATTTTTTCGGCCAAAAAAAAAGGCGACCTGCTATGCATGACGAAAATCATGCAAACAGGACGCCTTTGTCCAAATCAAAACAATGTTCAAGGAGACTTCATCACGAAATATGCAATTTCGATGCCAACCGATAAAATTCAATAAATTCGATGGCTGGATACGTATTCCGGGTACACCTGGGGCACTAATTGCACCTAAATAATGCAAACTCGCGGGTAATTGGCACCATGATGGTTCGCATCATGCGCCGCCATAACTGGAATTCTGCTGAGGTTATGCGGACCATTTGCCCCTACGTCTGCCTGTAGGGTCGAATTAATCCGACCCGAGATGCCCGAATTATCAGCCTTGACCGGCAATGCGAATAAATTCGCACCTACACTCGTGTGCTCTGTGGGTTTATGAAATCCGCGACAAGGTCATAGCGCACCGATTCCACTATGGCATATAACCTGCTTGGCGTGAATTCAGCTGCCTCCCTCAAAGTTCGACATGACTTGTTTGCATCGGCCTTTGCCTTAGGGACATCAACCTATTTTGCGAATCCGGAATCACACCATGTCTATTGCATCATTCAAGCTGCTGTCCATGCGCGGCAAAACCAAAATTCTGCATATGAGCTGGATGGCTTTTTTCATCAGTTTTGTCATCTGGTTCAATCACGCGCCGCTGATGGTGCTGATCCAACGGGAATTGGGCATCAGTAATGGTGAAGTGGAAATCATTTTATTGCTGAACGTAGCCCTGACCATTCCCGCCCGGGTCGTCATCGGCATGGTGGTGGATCGCTTCGGTGCCAGGATCAGTTACAGCGTATTGCTGGCGGTGTGCAGCGTGCCGTGCTTCATGTTCGCGCTGGCGGAAAATTTCGCCGAGCTGGCCTGGGCGAGATTTTTGCTGGGTTTTATCGGCGCCGGTTTCGTGGTCGGCGTGCGCATCATCGGCGACTGGTTTCCCTCCAGCCAGACGGGCATCGCCGAAGGGATTTACGCGGGCTGGGGTAATTTCGGGTCGGCATTTGCCGCCATCGTCCTGCCTGGCCTGGCGTTTTATTTTGGTGCGGAAAACGGCTGGCGATACGCGATCGCGCTGACCGGCCTGGTCGCATTGGCCTATTCGATCATTTATTACCGCAACGTCGAAAACCTGCCCGTCGAACTGGCCGGGTTGAAGAGCAAACGCGCATCGACCATGGAAGTCACCAGCATCAAGGATTTGTTTCTGTACATACTCAGCCTGCTGCCCTTGTATGCAACCCTGTCATTATTAACCTGGAAGCTGTCGTCGCCGATCAATCCGATTCTGTCGCCGGGCTGGGCGCTGGCGATGCATCTGCTGATCCTGGCCGTCTTTCTGGTTCATGCCTACCAACTGGTGCAAACCAACGCCGAACGGCTCAGCCGGCCGATACCGAGCATCCATCATTATCATTACCGGCAGGTCTTCATTCTGGCCATTGCCTACCTGATCACCTTCGGTTCCAAGCTGGCGGTGCTGTCGATGTTGCCGATGTTTTTCTTCAACACGTTCAACGGCACGCAGGATCTTTCCATGCTGGATGCCGGCATGCTGGCTTCCAGTTTTGTGATCACCAACGTGATCGCCCGTCCGGCTGGCGGCTGGCTGAGTGACCAGTTCGGCCGCAAGTTGTCGCTGGCGCTATTCAGCACCGGACTGGCCGGCGGTTATTTCCTGATGGCGATGATCACGCCGCAATGGTCGATCGCATCGACCGTGCTGGTGACCTTGATCTGCTCGATTTTCATGCAAGCCGCCGAAGGCGCCATCTTTGCTTTCGTGCCGCTGGTCAGGCGGGCTATTACCGGCGAAGTGGCCGGCATTGTCGGGGCCTACGGCAATGCCGGCGCCATCATCTTTCTGATTCTGTTGACCTTCCTGTCACCCGGCGGCTTTTTCCTGCTGCTGGGCACCTGTTCGCTGCTATTGGTGGGCCTGGTGCGTTATCTCGACGAACCGCGCAATTTCATTGCCGAAATCATGCCGGACGGCTCTATTGTCAAAATTGAGCTGGAATAGATATGAAGAAGCCCAAAATCCTGATCATAGAGGAATTCGACAACGAGCGTCTGCTGGAAAAAAGCCTGCGGCAGCATGGCTATGAGGCGGCGACCCTCAGACTGCAGGCGCTGAATCTTCTTGAAGTGATAAACAGCCTGCAGCCCGATGTGGCGGTATTGAACCTTTATTCACCCGGCGACACGGTTCTGAAGATGGTGCTGGACATCAACCAGCATCACTCGATACCGGTAGTGATGTTTGCCGAGGACCAGCAGACCGATACCATCAATAAAGTGATCAAAGCCGGCGTCAGCGCCTATATCGTCGACGGGCTGGAGCCCAAGCGGATTAAATCCATCGTGGAAATCGCCATCGCCCGTTTCAAGGAACAGCAAGTCTTGAAAGAGGAATTGAAAAAAACCAAAACCCAACTGGAAGACCGCAAACATATCGATCGCGCCAAGGCGATCCTGATCAAGTCCCAAGGCTACAGTGAGGACGAGGCCTATCATGCTTTACGCAAACTGGCGATGGATCGCAAGGTTTCGCTGGGCGAAATGGCCAAGAACGTCGTCGCGATGGCCGAGCTGTTTAAATAATCAATTGCCGGGCAGACAATTTGCCGCCTGTAGGGCCGAATTAATTCGGCCCGAAACGCTCAGCCAGGTAGCCAGGTAGGGTACGCACCGCGTACCCTACAGCAAGTGTAGGCTGGGTTGGAGCTTTAGCGGAAACCCGGCATGGGTGACTCCGAAATGCTGGGTTTATCAACCCAGCCTACCCCGATTAAAAGCTGCAATGCCCGGCGCGGCAGGCAGGATATATAACTGTCTATACGTAATCTCGTATAACTATTCCGGCGCACCAATTCTCAGCAAAACGCACCAAGCCTGTGCCGTTAATCCCGCGGTTTCCGCACACAAAACAGGCAAACCCAGGCGAATCCGAACAACAGGCGATCACCAAGCCAGCATTTATCAACACGAACAACATAAATCGACCACTTGGCATCCGAATTGCATTAAGTAATTCAGTACTCCACTGTCGGAGTCAAGATAACTGCTCACTGTAGAGCAAACGGGACAAAGGCGTCTTTCGTGCATTGCTGATTCGGCAATGACGCGAAGGCGCCTTTTTTATTTTTCGCGGTTTTTGTTTAGAGCTCACTATGAAAAAAATGAATACGTTCTCCGCTAAAAAATTGTTGTTGGTGGCATTGGCATTGACCACGACTAATCTGGCTGCGGCCGGCAAACTGGAGAAGGAAGACCTGAAATTCGGTTTTATCAAACTCACCGATATGGCCCCTTTGGCGGTTGCTTATGAAAAAGGGTTCTTTGAGGATGAAGGTCTGTATGTGCAACTGGAAGCTCAGGCAAACTGGAAAGTCGTCCTGGACCGCGTCATCAGCGGTGAACTGGACGGCTCGCACATGCTCGCTCCGGCCCCTTTGGGCGCCAGCATCGGCTTCGGCACCAAGGCCGATATCGTGACGGCCTTCAGCATGGGCTTCAACGGCAACGCCATTACCGTTTCGAACGACATCTGGAAACAGATGAAGCCGAACGTACCTGTCGCGGACGGTAAACCCGTACACCCGATTAAAGCCGATGCCCTCAAGCCTGTCGTCGACAAATACAAAAGCGAAGGCAAGCCTTTCAATATGGCCATGACCTTTCCGGTCGGCACCCATAACCTGAAACTGCGTTACTGGCTGGCTGCCGGCGGCATCAAGCCGGGCTATTACGAACCGCCCCAGGATATCTCGGGCCAGACCGACGCCGAGGCCATGCTATCGGTGACGCCGCCGCCGCAAATGCCCGCCACGATCGAAGCCGGCACTATCTACGGCTATTGCGTAGGCGAGCCCTGGAACCAGCAGGCGGTATTCAAAGGTATCGGCGTACCGGTCATTACCGATGACGAACTCTGGAAAGACACGCCCGAGAAAGTGTTCGGCGTCACCAAGGAATGGGCCGATAAATACCCCAATACCCATCTGGCGGTAGTCAAGGCTTTGATCCGCGCGGCCATGTGGCTGGATGAGGACAACAATAAAAACCGCAAGGAAGCGATCGAGATGCTGTCGCAAAAACAATATGTCGGCGCCGACTATGAAGTGCTCGCCAACAGCATGACCGGCACTTTTGAATACGAAAAAGGCGACAAACGCCCTCTGCCCGATTTCAACACGTTCTTCCGTAATTCAGCCAGTTATCCCGCCTACGACGGCGCGGTCTGGTATCTGACCCAGATGCGCCGCTGGGGGCAGATCAATGAATACAAACCCGACGACTGGTACATGGAAACGGCTAAAAAAGTCTATCGCCCCGATATTTATCTGGCCGCGGCCAAGGAACTGATCGCCGAAGGCAAGGCCAAGGCCGGCGATTTCCCGGCTGATACCGGCATCAAACCGGCGCAAGACTTCTTTATCGACAAGATTGCGTTCGACGCCAGCAAGCCCAACGACTATCTGGCCAAATTCCCGATCGGCCTGAAAGGGAAGCAGAAAGTGGTCGGCGGCAAGGTAACTGAATAACTTTTAAACAAGCTTGATCGTGAGCCCTTCTGGCTAAACAACGGATGTTTATAGGTGCAAGGACGCATCTTTTTTTAAGACGCCGCCGAGCCGCTCAGACTTCATGCGAAAGCCCTACAGAAGGAGGTGTCCTGTGAACAGTAAACTGATCAATTTTTTCAACCTGACCGGCCTGACCTGGTTCGTACCGGTCATAAAAATAGCGGCCGGTGAAAATCCCGCGCGGCAGGCCCGCGAACTATGGCTGATGATGGGTGTTCCGATCATCGCCTTCATCCTGTTCCTGGGCCTTTGGAGTTTCTCGGCTTCCAAGGTCAACACCAGCCTGGGCGCCATTCCCGGCCCCGTCGCGGTCTGGCAGGAAATAGGCGGACTGGTGGATGCGCATTATGCGGAACGGCAGAAGGAAGCCGCCTTTTATCAGCGCCAGCAGGCGCGCAATGAAAAGTTGCTGGCGGAAAATCCGGATGCGTCCGTCAAGAAACGGCCATATACCGGAAAGCCCACCTACGTGGACCAGATCGTCACCAGTCTTTACACGGTTTTCGCGGGCTTTGTGATCGCCACGCTGGCGGCCATACCGCTCGGCATTTTATGCGGCATGAGTTCGGTCTTCAACACGGCGCTGAATCCGCTCATCCAGATCTTCAAACCGGTATCGCCGCTGGCCTGGCTGCCTATCGTGACCTTGATCGTCAGCTCGGTTTACGTCACGACGGACGATTCCTGGTTTGAAAAATCATTCCTGACATCGGCGATCACGGTCACGCTGTGCTCGTTATGGCCGACGCTGATCAATACGGCGGTCGGCGTCTCGTCCGTCGATAAGGATCTGGTCAACGTCGGCAAGGTCCTGCGCCTGGACTGGACCACGCAGATCAGGAAAATCATTCTGCCGTCGGCCCTGCCCTACATTTTCACCGGCATGCGCCTGTCTCTGGGCGTGGGCTGGATGGTGCTGATTGCGGCCGAAATGCTGGCGCAAAATCCGGGCCTTGGAAAATTCGTCTGGGATGAGTTCCAGAACGGCAGTTCCAACTCGCTGAGCAGAATCATGGTGGCTGTTTTTACGATCGGCATTATCGGTTTCATGCTCGATCGCATCATGCAGTCGTTACAGAAAGTATTCACTTTCGGCAAAACACTTTAACCGGGAGCCTGACATGTCCGCGATCAAACTCAAAATTGTTGCCAATGAACCCATCCTCCAGCCGCCTGCCCCGTCCAATGACGCGCAGGCGCCGTTGCTGGAATTGAAACAGGTCTGCAAATCCTACGGCACGGGCAAGGATAAAGTCTCCATCCTGAAGGACATCAACCTGGATATCAGGGCCGGAGAGTTCATCGCCATCGTCGGCTTTTCCGGCAGCGGCAAAACCACGCTGGTATCGACGATAGCCGGCCTGATCGAAGCCGACAGCGGCGATGTGCTGAAACAGGGCCAGCCCATCACCGCGCCGGGGCCGGACCGCGGCGTCGTGTTTCAAAACTATTCTTTGATGCCGTGGCTGACGGTTTTCGAAAACGTGGCCCTGGCGGTCGACCAGATTTTTAAGGACTGGCCGTTGGCGCAACGCCGCGCGCATACCGAAAAATACGTGCGCATGGTCAATCTGGGCGCGGCCATGGATAAAAAACCGGCTGAGCTGTCGGGCGGCATGCGCCAGCGCGTCAACGTCGCCCGGGCCCTGGCCGCCAATCCCGATATTCTGCTGTTGGACGAGCCGCTCAGCGCCTTGGATGCGCTGACGCGCGGGAACTTGCAGGATGAAATCCTGCAAATCTGGGAGCAGGACAAGAAAACCGTGATCCTGATCACCAATGACGTCGATGAAGCGATTTACATGGCCGACCGCGTTATCCCGCTTAATCCCGGCCCCGATGCCACATTCGGCCCCGATTTCATCATCGACATCGAACGCCCGAGAGACCGGACGGCTTTAAACCACAACGAGAAATTCAAGAAATTGCGCGCCGAAATCACGCAATACCTGATGGCTATCGGCATCGAAAAAACGCAGGTCTCAGGCCGCGACACCGTCATGCTGCCTGATGTAAGGCCCAATACCAGCCATGATTGGCATCCGGGCAATCCGGCTTTGAAGTCCGGCCGCAATGATCTGGGCAGGCCGCGCTATCTTGAGTTTTCCCAACTGTCGAAAATTTACCCGACGCCCGACGGCAACAGCACCGTCAAGGTCGTGGATGGTTTTGACCTGAAAGTCAAAAAAGGCGAATTCATCTCGATCATCGGCCATTCAGGCTGCGGCAAGTCGACCGTCTTATCGATGACGGCCGGACTGAACAGCGTCTCCGAAGGCGTCATCATCCTCGACAATAAAGAGATCGACGGCGCCGGCCCGGATCGCGGCGTGGTGTTCCAGTCGCCCAGCCTGTTCCCGTGGCTGACCGCTTTTGAAAATGTCGCGCTGGGCGTCGATAAAGTCTATCCGCATGCCTCCAGATCCGAACGCAACGATATCGTCGAATACTATCTGACCCGGGTCGGCCTGGGCGATTCTCTTTATAAAAAAGCCGCCGACCTGTCCAACGGCATGCGCCAGCGCGTCGGCATCGCGCGCGCCTTCGCCCTGTCGCCCAAGCTGCTGCTGCTGGATGAGCCTTTCGGCATGCTCGACTCCCTGACGCGCTGGGAATTGCAGGAAGTCCTGATGGAAGTCTGGGAGCGGACACAGGTAACGGCGATCGTGGTCACGCATGATGTCGACGAAGCCATTCTGGTGGCGGACCGCGTAGTCATGATGACCAATGGGCCGCATGCCCGGATCGGCAAGATTCAAAACATTGACCTGCCCCGTCCGCGCACCCGCAAAGCCCTGCTGGAACACGCCGATTACTATGAATATCGGGAAAGCATCCTGACCTTTCTGACCGAATGTGATCACACACACTAATTAACACAAGAGAAACCCTATGCCGCAAAAAATACCATTCGGTTGCGCCTCGGCTACACTGTTAGCGCTATCCGCAGCCAGCACAACAGCCTCGGCCGTCAGCCTGACCCAGTCGATTGAAGATGCGCTGAACTTTTATCATTACGGCCACAACGGTGCGGTGAAGTTTGACCTGAATTACCGTTATGAAAACGTCGATCAGGACAAAGGCCCCGGCAACCCGAAAACGGCCAATGCCAATACGGCACGCCTGCGCCTGGGTTTGCTCTCGCCCGTATTCCACGGCCTGCAAGGTTATGTCGAATACGAAGGCAACTATGTCCTGCAGAGCGATTACAATAACGGACTGGGCAACAAGCCCGAATTCTCAACCGTTGCCGACCCTGATGTAAATGAGCTGAACCAGCTCTGGATCAGCTACTCCGGCATTCCCGACACGGTCATCAAGGGCGGCCGGCAGCGCATCAAGCTCGATGACGACCGCTTTATCGGCAACGTCGGCTGGCGCCAGCTCGAAACGACGTTCGATTCGGTGCTGATCACGCACAATAACCAGACCCTGTACGGGCTGACCGTCAACGCCGGCTATATCGGCAACGTCAACACGTTCACGGGCACTACCGAGAATATCAATGCCCCGATACTGAACATCAGCTATAAAGCCGGCGATTACGGCAATCTGATCGGTTACGGCTACTGGCTGGATTACACGGAGTCCGAAAACTACGCCAAATCGAACCAGACTTACGGCCTGCGCTTCGACGGCAAAACGAAGGTTAATGACAAGCTGACCGCGCTTTATACGGCCGAATGGAGCTTTCAAAAAGATTACCAGCACAGCCCGACCGATTATGAAGCCGACCGCTTCAATCTGATGGGCGGATTTACCGCATTCAGCATGATTACGGTTCAGGGCGCCATGGAGCAACTGAACGGCTTCGGCGCCAACAAACGCTTCATTACGCCGCTGGGCACCAATCACGCCTTCCAGGGCTGGGCGGATCAGTTCCTGGTGACGCCCAATGACGGTATCCGCGATGTGTTCGGCACCTTGAGCGCCTCTTTGGACAACGGCAGCCTGATGCTGACCGGCGTGTTCCATGATTTCAGCGACGATACGGGGCAAATCCATTACGGCAAGGAATGGGATTTTCTGGCCGTCAAGAAGTTCGGCAAGCATTACGCGCTACTGGCTAAATACGCTTATTATGATGCCGATCAGGTTGCAACCGATACTCAGAAAATCTGGGTGCAGATGAATGTCAATTTCTAATTGAAACTCGGGGTTCCGGGGCATCAATTTCTTCCACAAACAACAAGGGGCGGCTGCCAGCGTAAACAGATTAAGGGTATTGCCTGGCAACCTGTTCAATATCCGCCGAGAATGCCCAGCCCTGCCCGAGAGATTGCGCGCCAGACTGTTGCTTAGGATTCGGTTAAAAAATAACTTTCCGATTTGTCGATGAAATCATGTAGGGGCGAATTCATTTATGCCCTTTGGGTACTTGTGCCCTTTAGGGTATTCGCCTTGGGCGACTTAAGTCGCCCCCACACCTGTTGCTCGTCAAAATCCAGAGAAGTTATTTCTCGCCCTGTCCTTACCCCTATCCAAAATCCATTGAACGACAAACCGATCACATAGTCAAAATTTTTATTTTCAGCAAGGTGTGTCAATCATGTCCCCACATGGCTGTAAATGGCACTTCATTCGCGTTCTGAGCACTTTTCTTCTCACCTTGTCCCTGCCTTTGACAGTCTCTTACGGACAAGGCGAGGAGAAGGCCGCGCCGCCGCCAACGCCTTCAACCAAGCAGACCGATACCAACTCGCCGGCAGGGCAAACGCCCGTTACCGAGGGCACTTTCGCCACGCAACTTGCTGAAGCGTTAAAGCTTGGTCCAATTGAGGACGGAGCAAAGGCTGAAGAACTGTTGAACAACTCGGGCATTAAGCCCAAAAAGGGGTGGGTTTCGAAACGCCCGGTCACTCCGGTCGCGCTGGACGACATCGAGAAGGGGGTTGCCGCCGCTAGCGATCAAAAGAAGATCGCCTTCACGAAGGATCAGGCGCTGAAACTTGTCGGTGAGGTTAAAGCCAAGCTTGGATTAAATGTTAATCCTGATCCGACACCTCCCGTCGACCAAACGCCGGGCAATAAAGTGATTTACCGCTATACCGATAGTCAGGGCGTGATTCACTTTACTGATGTCTATGATTCCATACCGCAAGAACACCGGAAAAATGCAAGCAGGAATACAGATGAGTCCTCTGTTGGAACCGGCGACGGCACAACAAAAACGCCCGGACTTCAGTAGAGCCATTAGACCTTCTTAATCTAACAAGCACGACCTTAAAGGGAGGCAATTATGAAAAAGCGAATCTTATCTTCGTTGGCCATAATTGGACTTGCCTGTATTATCCAAAGCTGCGCTTTCTATGCTCATCCTTATGGGCAGGTAGGAGTTTACGGTGGCAGCAGTCCTTATTACGGTTTTAGCTTAGGTTTCTCGCCTTACAGCTATTATAGTTACCGCCCATATGGTTACCGTTATGGGTATCGCCCTTATGGATACCGTCCTTATTATGGATATAAGCCTTATGGGCACTATAGATACGGCCCCAGAAATTACGGTTGGGGAAGCCGCTATAGGGGCGGCAGCCGCGGCGGAGGCGGCGGTAGCAAGGGGTTCAGCGGAGGAGGCTTTGGCGGCTTGAGACGGCGCTGACGCCATGGCCATCGTACAACCCCATGATCCTCAAACTACGAATATTAAATAACTGCACGTTCAATGTATGCGTCTCATGCAAGGAAGTGCTCATTGCCTGGAAAAAGATCGTTCCTGAACGGAGGGATTGCAAAATGTTGCGGACTTTAAAATTCTTAATGCTCATCTCCATGCTTTGCTCATGCTCGACAATGCCGACCGGCCCCAGTGTTCTGGTGTTGCCGGGCAACGGCAAGACCTTTGACCGGTTCCATGCCGATGATGTAATGTGCAGGCGGTACGCCCGCGAACTGATCACGGCGTCGCAAAAAGAGCCCGACTCTAAAGAGGAAGGCCAGCAAGGTTATGATATCGGCTATATCCAGTGCATGTATGGCAAAGGCCATCAGGTTCCGGTGGAGGAAGAAATAGTATACGAGGCTTTATAGGAATGGCATACGCCTCCAGCGCCTGCGCAAAATTATTTTTATTGATTCTGTACCAGTAAATAATCAATGCTGCAACCCGTAAGCTGTGTTGCTCAACAGCTTGCAGAGCTTTGCTTGCAACAACAGCGTAGGGCGGTTTCGCGCAGCAAACCGCCATTTCAAACAGGCCAAGTATTATTGGGGGACGTTACGGTTTTAAGGCTCCGTTTATTGGTGGATTGCCAAGGTAAATCCACCCTACGAATCATCCGCCATACAGCCATTTTTAAATGCGAGCTGTTACAGATAGGTTTGGTGTTTAAATTTGAGTTTCATATGTTGCTAATCAATTTTTCAATTCCCATTAACAGCACATTAAAACTATTCGAGAGATTTGATCCATCTGTTTTGAGGTATGGCGCAATTGCACGGGAACCGGCAACTTTCTGATATTTTCGTTGCGATAGATTTTGCAATTCTTGAGATGGATTAGAAAGTGCATCTGGTGAGCGATATTTTCTTTCCTGCTGCTTTTTTGCCAAATTCGAGATTCCAAGTCCCAGTTCAACTGCGTTAAGATCACCTAAATAAAAGCTTTCTAGCTCAGCGCAAGCGATCCGAATCAAAGTTACTTCCCGTTTGCCACTGGCGTTTACTTTTTCGGCTAATCGAGCTTTTATCACTAAACCATCACCACTATTTTTATCGCGCATAACTATAAAAGCCGAATTGGGATATTGCCAACCTTTTAAACGACGTTCCAATTGTTTTTCTAAATCCTGCTTACCTTCAAAAACAATGTATTTCACATTAATTCCTTCAGGTAGTATTTTTGGTAATATTCCTTTCAGCATTTCCGCTGCAGAAAGTTCTTCGAGCAAAAAGACTAAATAATTCATTCGGGGTCAACCCCGTCAAAAAAGCCTTGCTTCCATAAATAGCCCATTTGATCGCCTTCTTGCATATAGGCTGAGATTTGAGCGTCCTCTGACGCGCGTTTTATCTCGGTATAGCCATCTTTTTTCACCAACCAAAATACTTCTTCCAATTCTGTGGCATTCAGAAAATCGGGGGAATGTGTTGAAACAAAAACTTGCCCACCACTCTCAGAATACGCTCTAAATTCTTCTGCTAGCTCTGATAATAGTCTTGGGTACAATTGATTTTCTGGTTCTTCAATACACAACAATGGGTGTGGGTTAGGATCATAAAGCAACGTCAAATAAGCCAACATTTTAATAGTACCGTCCGAAACATATCTTGCTAAAAATGGATCTTCGAATGCACCATCTTGAAATTTAAGTAAAACACGCCCTTCTTCGGTCGTTTTAGAGCAATTATCTTTTAGATAAAAACATGATATAAACTAACCTCTTGTTAAACGAAATGAGCCATTTTTATCATGCCCAAGCCTTATTCCGAAGATTTACGCAGCCGGGTGGCTGA
>NZ_KE386569.1:3810388-4047211 GCF_000427625.1 Methylobacter luteus IMV-B-3098 | reverse complement strand
TACGACAAGCTCTGGCAACTCATTGGTAAGCTGTTGGATGAGTTTCAAGCGGATGAGTGCCTCAATCTCTTCAGGCATTCAGGCTATGTTTCTACGTAATAGATAATTGCTCTAGCCTCAACCTTTGTAATGCCAGGAACGCGATGCTTCATCTTGCGGACAATTTCTTCAAAAATCTTGTTATGGAATTGATAAAGATATTGAATAACTAACGACAAATTTTCGCCTTCACGAGAGAGATGCTCGGCATAACTTGTCTCTTGTTCGGGTCTTGCCTTGCTTATGTGAAAATCTGAAACATGCCAATTTTCGATTAAATTACCTAAAGCCACTACAGCGGGAAAGCGTTCAAACTGCGCTAAACCTTTAACAGCCAAAATGTCAGGGGATTTTAGCGATTGCTCTTCTCGTTTTAAGTCGTTGATGTCTCGAACCGTCTCCAGCTCATTGATAACTGCAACGCCTTTGCCTTCACGAAAATCTAAAAAATGCCATGGCTGTCCACCACTACCGCGTCGGTATTTTAAAATTTCCCTTTCTACAACGGCCTTGCCATTGCGTTCATTGATTTGCAACAAATATGTTACTAAGGGGCTGGTTGAGTCTTCCCGGAATTTAATTTCAATTTCAATTGAACCCTCACTATTACGACTTCTAACTTCCTGAAAACCTCGATTACCACCTTGTTTTATTAGAGCTGTTGTTACGTTAGTCGTTAAGGCATCTTTCAGAAAACCAAAAATATTAAACAGCGTGCTTTTACCTGTGCCGTTCGCGCCTACAATTACGCAAAAAGCTGGAATATCCTGCATTTCGACTTCTTTAAAGGCTTTAAAATTCTTTATCCGTAGCGCTTCAATTTTCATAGTTGGTTCTCATTAAATTGTCTTAATTTTACTATTCGGAAACTCATTGAAGATGTTGTAAGCCCGTAAGCTATATTGCTCAACAGCTTGCAGAGCTTTGCTTGCAACAACGACGTAGGGCGGTTTTGCGCAGCAAACCGCCATTTCAAGCAGGCCAAGTATATTGGTGAACGTTACGGTTGCAAGGCTCCGTTTGTTGGTGGATTGCCAAGACGAATCCACCCTACGAATCATCCGCCATATGGCCATATTTTATTGATGCCGCGCCAGTAAATAATCAGTGAACGCGTTCAAATGTTGCAGCAATTGACTGTGGGGAAGCCAGTTGCGCATGCCGTAGAGCCGTTGTTTCGCGGGCAGCAGCTGTTTTTGCGCCAGCAAGTCAAGAACGCTCTGGCATTGCTGGCGGATCAGAAAATCACGGAAGACAAGCGCCAGCCCGGTTTTTTTAAGGCGTAGCGAAAGCTCCAAGGCGCTGATGCTCTGCCCGGCTTCATTATCCTGCCAGTACTGTATCGCCTTGGCCAGCCAGAATCGGGCGGCCTGTTCGGTCGCCATCATGTGGCTTAAATCGGCCTGGCAGCGGGGGCATCGTGCAGCCCCGCCCAAGCGGGCGTTGCAGCAGGGGCAGCGCTCCATCAGGATTCCAGATAGTAGATGATGTCGTTCAACTGATCGACCGGCTCCTTCAGGCCTTCGATATCATTGGCTTTGATGCATGCCGTGATGGTGCCGATCAAATCGACCATGTCCTCCTTGTCCGAGTCGGAGACTTGTTCGAACAAGCTTTCGGCTCTGGCCATCGCATTGCGTGCGGCTTCGATTTCCGGTGCCGCTGCCGGCGCTTCGAACGGTTCAGGCTCGCCCAGTTCATCCGGGTTGGATTCCAAATGCCCGAATAAGGACGTGATGCGCTGTCTGGCCGTATCCAGCGCGGCACTTTCAAAACGCGACAGGGCATTTTTAATGACAATCGATTTCTCCAGGCCGGTGGCTTTTTCCTGCGCCGAAACGTGCAGAATGCCGTTGAGGTCCAGATCCAGGGTCAGCGTTATGACGTTGCCGGCCGACACATCGCGCAGACCTTCAACCCGAAACTCGCCTATGAGGGTATTGTTCAAGGCGTCGGGATCTTCGCCCTGATAAATGCTGACATCGACGAATTCCTGGCCATCGTGACTGGTCATGAAGGCGTCGGTTTTGCGGCTCGGCAGCACGCTGTTCTTGTGAATGACCGGCACAAACATGAAAGGATAAAATTCGCCGTTCAGCGTGCCTATGGCACTGGTGCCGTAGGTGTACGGGGTCACATCGACCAGTACCGTATCAACCTGCTGGCCGCCGATCATGGCCGCCTGAATGGCGGCGCCCATGGCCACGCATAAATCTGGGTCGACTTCGCCGTGCGGTTCGAAACCGAATTCACTGAACAGGCGCTCCCGAATGCAGGGAGTGCGGGTGGAACCGCCGACCAGAATGACTTCATCGATATCCGCTGCGGTGAGTTTTGCCCCTTTCAGGGCGATGTGTACGGCATCCAGAGTGGCATTGATATAGTCCTCGATCATCGCCTCGTATTCCAGTCTGGACAATTCAAGGGACAAGTGAATGGCTGAGCCATCATGCTCCAGCAGATACTCTTCTTCAATCTGCGCGTAAGGCTGATCGGAAAGCAGGATCTTGGCATTTTCGGCGGCCCGGGTGATGCGCGCCATGGCTTTGCTGTGGGCGCGGGCGTCCACATGGTAAGTGTTCTGCAAATGCCTGAGCAGGTGTTCAATGATCTGCTGGTCAAAATCGTCGCCGCCCAGGTGGTTGTCGCCATGACTGGATAGCACTTCGACGACGCCGGCCTGGATGTTGACCACGGACACATCGAAGGTGCCGCCGCCCAGATCGTACACCAGCATGCGCTTGGCTTCGGCCTGGCTGGCGCCATAAGCCAGCGCCGCCGCGGTGGGCTCGTTAATCATGCGTACGACTTCCAGTCCGGCGATTTCGCCGGCCTCGCGCGTGGCTTGCCGCTGGACATCGGAAAAATAAGCCGGTACGGTAATGACGGCCTTGCCGACCGGTTGCCCGAGATCCTTTTCGGCAATGGCTTTCAGGCGTTTGAGAATGATGGCGGAAATTTCCTGCGGCGCATAGGACTGGCCCGCCAAGTCTATTTGGATATTCTGCCCCATCAGGCGCTTGATGGATTTTACGGTGCGTTCCGGGTAGACCAGGTATTGGTTCTTCGCCGTTTCCCCGACCAGAATGTTGCCATGGTCATCGATGCCGACAAACGAAGGCAGGATTTTTTTGTCGCCGTCGGCGATAACCCTGACCTTGCCCTGCCCGACAATCGCGACTTCCGAGTTGGTGGTGCCTAAATCTATGCCAATGATGATTTCGTTCATAAGTGTTCCCTAGCGTTGATTTTGTTGACTTTGACTTCCGCCAGCCGCAGAACCTGATCCTGGAATAAAAAGCCCTTCCGCAGTTCTTCCAGCACGATGCCGTTTTCGAGTTTGGGATCATGGCCGGTTTCAACCGCACTCATGGTAACAGGGTCGAATAATTGGCCGATGCAGTCTACCGGCCTCACCTGATATCGCTGCAGGAGTTGATCAAAACGCCTGACCGTCATCACCTGCCCTGCCTTGAAGTGCCTGATGAACCGCACATCCTGGTCTCTGGAGTGTTTGAACAGCGACGCGACCGGCCGGTAATTGTGCAAAACCTCCAGCCCTGAGGTCAGCCTGTCATAAATATCGACGATATCCAGCAGTACGGTGCGCATGATTTGACGTTGTTGCTGCTCCAATCGTTCGGCATGCAAAGCAAGTTCCGCCGTCAGGGCTTTATTGTCGTCCTGCACGGTAGCCAGCGCGGAACTGAGTGTATCCAGGGCGCTTTTAAACTGCCTGGCTTCGGCCTTGACTTCCGTTTTCAAGCCGGTCATTTCGCTCAGCAAGGTATGCAGGTCGGGCTGCTCCCGGGCGGCAAATGGATCAAGCCGGCTCTGTTCCAGGTAAGTGCGGAAGTCTTCGAGTAATGCGTTTTTCTGTGCGTC
The DNA here is from genome assembly GCF_000427625.1 of Methylobacter luteus IMV-B-3098. Classification (GTDB taxonomy): domain Bacteria; phylum Pseudomonadota; class Gammaproteobacteria; order Methylococcales; family Methylomonadaceae; genus Methylobacter; species Methylobacter luteus. Next base: position 4,043,287 of record NZ_KE386569.1, on the reverse strand, counting down.
TGTAGTCATGATTTTTGAGCATGGGGCATGGCGTTGACGGGCATTGTCTCGCCAAGGCCTGCGCGTAGCAGTTGTTTAAAGTGTTCCGGCCCGACCTGTGGGGCTTGCGTTGTATGCAAGGCCTGATCGAGCAGTTCGTCGAAATCGGCGGCCGGGATAGTGAACAAGGCATAGCTCAGCCGGCTTTTTTCATCCTTGATCGACGTGTAGGCGCCATGTATCCGTTGAAACCGTTCCTGATCGCGGTCCGGCGGGTTGTCTTTGACTTTCCGTAGATAAGCCTGCTTGATTTCGGCATCGGTCGCGTCGGTTGCAACCTCCAGTATCTCATATGGGGTATTCATAGTGACTTGCCAAGGTTAAAAAGAGAAAAGCCGGATTTTTTGCTTACGTTGAAGCAGGCCAGGATCTCCTCCACGCTGACCTCGATAGCGATGCCCAAAGCATCGGCGGCTCTCAGCACCATCAGCGCCGTAAATAAATCAGGGTTTTTCATAATGGCTTGCAGGATCTTGTCGCCATTCGCTCTATTCAGCTCCTGGACAAGCCGTTCCGGCGATGTTTTCTTTGATAAGGATGTCAGCTTCTTATTGAGCTTATGGAATGTCTCATAAGACAAGTGGCCGAAGAGCTTATCAAACGGATTTTCCACGTTATTCTGTTCATCCTTGGCAAACAGGTTGTCGAGAAAGTTCATCGCTTTCAATGGATGCGCTTTATGATAGCCATCCAGATAATGGTCGATCAACACCGTGGCGCGATGGTCTTTTTCCTGCCTGGCCTTTTCAAGATTTTCCTCCAGGCGTAATCGGTTCATAAAAGAGCAGCGTTCGGGCTCGCCATCGGTCTCGGAATAAATCTGGAAATAGATCCAGACGGGTTTTTGCCATTTGGATTGCGCCAGTTTCGAACAATAGCGCAGTAATTCGAAGTGCCTGATGCTGTCCAGCGCCTCGCATAACGCTAACAGCAGATTTTCAGCGTAATCCTGTTGTTGCAGCGATTTTTTCAGGGCAGCCTTGATTTTTTCCAGCGCTTTATGCGTCTGTTCCTGACTGCCGGATTCCTGACTGTACCGCTTTAGCCGCTCGACCAACCGTGCCAGTTCCTGCGCTGACAGTAAATAGTCCTTGGCGGGCGGCAATTCTCTCAGAAGGGTTGCGACGGGCAGATTCGTTAAAAGCGCTTCCATGGCGGCTTGAAAATGCATATTGACCGGGTCCGTATTGAGTTTGTTCTGCGCCTCGGTTATGGCTTGCAGCCCTTGTTGTTTGTCCTGGCTGGCAAAACACAAAAGGCCCCGCATGAGCTGAATCTGAAGACCATAACTTTTGCCCAGTTTCAAGCCTTCCGCCTGCTGAATTTCATTTTCAGCCGCAGGGTATTCCCTGCCTTGTATCAGCTTGCGCGCATGCGCCAGATGGCTTGCAAACAGCGCTTGTTTGGCAGCGGTATTCAGCGGATCGATGGTTAATAGTGTCTGCGCGTATTCGCTGACGTTGGCGTGGGCTCTATCGCGCATGGCTGCCTGAAGCGCCAGCGTCAGCACGTCAGCATCCCGCGGAAATTGCGCGAAAGCTTTGCTCAACCATTGTTTAAAGGTATCGGCTGTGTCCGGGAACTGGCTATAGTAGCCAAGAATTTGCAGATAGCTGGCCCGATCGTCAGGATTATGCTCCAGGCTTTCAATCAGTAATGGGATTTTTTCCTCGGCATCCGGCTGGTTTTCCGCAAGATGGCGCAAAATCAGGGCTGTTTTCAAGGTGTTGCCGGAGCCTTCTTTTGTCAATGCCCGTATGCATTGCCGCCAATGATATTCGGCATCATAGCTGTTGTCTTCGCGTTCGCAGGCCAGCGCCTTTAACCGGTTTTGCTCGAATTCATCGACCGGGCCGAAGGCGTTGTTGACGTCCTGTTGGCCGGCCGGATACCGGGCCAGCATGGCGAGGCAGAAGCGCTGCGCCAACTCAAAGCCGCAAAGCGTTTGATATTGAACAGCCAGATCAAACTTCAGTTTGTCGGACCAGACCTCTTTTTGATTGCCTAGTTGCTCTATGAATTCGAGCTGCTTTTCATCCAGGCCGATTATTTCCCCGATAAGTCTGCGCTGCTGGTGATTAAACTTTACTATTTCCCGGGCCAGCGCCGAGCCTTTCCGGGTGCTGGCCAGCAACAGGTCGGCGGCTTGCGCATACGGCGAATGGGCCGGAATTTTGGTTAGCAGCGCCTGCGCCTCCTGAGGTGCTGCGGATACGGCAACCGCCGCTTTTAACAGTGTGCGGAAATCCCGGAATGCAGAGCGATAAGGTAATTGCTTTAATGCCTCGTCCATGCCGCTCAGGTTATTGTCCTGATAGGCCCGCAACGCCGTCTGAACGCTCGTCAAATGCGCGATAAAGTCGGAGTTTTGCGGCAAGGACTGCTGAAATTCAGAATGATCGGTGATAATCAGCAAACCCAACCAGGCAGCCAGTTCGGGATAGTCTTTATCCAGTTGCCGAGCTGATAACTGCGCCAGGCATGACTGAACCCTGGCCGGGTTGTTGGTTTGAATCAGCCAGGTTAGGTAATGATCGTATTTTTCGTAAGGGGGCTGAGTATGTTGGCTATAGTTTTCCCACGACGCCCGCGCTTCCTGATACAGGCCCTTTGCGGCCAACGCTGAAGCGTATTGCAGGTAACAGTGCGCTAATTGCTGCCGCCACTCGCTGTTGTCGGAATCCTGCAATAATTTTTTATACAGCTCAATTGCTTTTTTATACTTACCGGCATTTAACTGGGACAGAGCCTGCTTTTCAAGGCTATTCCCCTCAGCTGTGCCGAAAACGGGCATTGGTTGCTTTTTCATGGGCATGATTGTTCTTGCGGGGGCTTATGAACAAAGGAAACGAACTATGATAAAGCATCTTTTTAGATAAACCCTGCAAATTCTCCATCCATGCTCTTCGAGGTCATTGTCTGAATGGTTGGTCAATAACCATTGAGGCAATGACAGCAGCGAGCAATTGTCATGCTGAAAGCTGGCAGACCAGTTGATGATGAACAGGCTTTTGCCGGGGTAAAGCCAAAATGAATCCATCCTGCAATTCATCCGCCACATGGCCATATGAAAAATTCAATTACCATTGAATTAATGCTGATTTTGGCAATCGGTTCCGTGCTACAATTCCGGGTTCTAACTTACTATTTATAAGGTTTTAACCATGCAATTTACTCGGTTGTCTGTTTGCGCTCTGATGTTTCTGTCTTTTTCCGCAAGTGCGGACGTTCCATTGACTCAATCCGATCTGATTGGCACCTGGCAAATCGACAAGGAATCGGTTGATCGCGAAGGTACCAAATCAAGAAGCATAAACACCACTTGGACCTTCAAGACAGATGGTACGCTAGAAGGTATTTCTCAAGAATCGGACGCACACGCGCGGATCGATCATTTGCGCGCAGTACTCAATTATTCTGTCCAGGACGGCAAATTGGTCAAGCAGGCCGCTGCCGGTCGTTCCAAAATGGAGACGTGCACTGCAATCGAAAAAGAAAACGACAAAATGATTCTTAAATGCCAATCGACATATTTTTTCATGACGAAGAAATAATTAACCGGTAACGGTCAAGGCAAAAGACCTGAGCCCTAGTCGCCTACGGCGACGGGGCATTTGTCGAAAGATTTGAAAAAAATGTTTTGTCCGTATCGATGGAGGGCTCCGTGGGAAAAGATCGATTTTTTGTCTGTTAATTGACTGGCGAAACCCGGTCAGAACAGCCATTCAGGACGGATGCCAGGCTATTTGCTTTACCTACCTAATTATAAATTTTTCAAAATTTCTGCCCCGACGCCAATATCCGTTGACTCACAAGTATGAGTCTCGCCTATATTTCCGATAGAAAGTACATTTATTTTATTGCCACATTCTCGGAAAGGAATGTCAATCCTAACCGATTTCTGTTGAGGAAGATTTCCGGCCACTGTCTTTAGATCCTGAGAAATATCCGACACGATGCCATCCCCATCTTTGAAATCAATGAAACTGATCAAAGTAGGTTGACCCGTTCCAATTATCGAAACATAAGCTACGCTGGATGGAAGGGGATGAGTGCTTAAGTCATTAAGAATGTTCAGCGCCGGACTGTCCGGCTTCAAATCCTCGACTGCAATACTGTTTGGGTCGATGTCCAGAGGTAGAAGACTGCAAATACCGACATTATCGGGAATACTGATGTCATTGTGGCATTCTTCTGCCCAGAAACTCCCTTGATGCGGCGTTCCAACGGTAATGAGTTTCGCAACATCCGCTCGATAAGGAATTGTCGTTGCGGAATTTGACTCTCGTGCCAATCCTTGCAGGTATTCTCTTGCAGCAAGCCCGCCCATGCTGTGACTAACCAGAAGAACCTTTGTTTTCCCAGGATTTGCATCCAGGACCGCTTTAATGGCGGCGGCCAGTTCACCTCCCTGGACATCAAAAGGTAGCCCCTGATTATCAGAGAAATTTAATGTGTAAAAGTCACCAGTACCGCCCGTACACGCAACACTTGAGTCGGATGGGCAGCTGATATTAACTGTTTTTGAGCTCGGGTCGTAAGCAGGAATGCCGCCGAAGGTCCAAAAACTATTGTTTATCAGGTAGTTTCTATAGGTCGTCCATGTGTCTGCGGAAGACGCTATACCATGAATAAATATGACAGGGTACGGCCTTGTTCCACAGCCTGACGTCGACAGCCAAGTGGATAAATCACCCACATCCTGCAAGTCACCACTCGGGTCCAGGTAATACACATGGTTGTCGGCGGAGGAAACGCCTACATATGCATTGGTGTTTGGGTAATAGCGATAGGTGTAAGGCGAAGAGAACTGCACACCTGACGTCGGTGGTGAAAACAGGCTGGGGTAGAATGTTTGCGCCCAGTTGAGAAGGCATTCCGTATTATTGAGCGTCGGCGCAATACTAGCAGCTTGCACCGGGGAATTAATAGCCGCAGCTGTGCTGCAAAGCATCGCAAGAATAATCAATCCCAATGTCTTTGCAAGCAAGGGATAGTCTCTAAGGTGCTGGTTATTCATGGTCTTATCCTAAAGGTACGTGAAGCGGATTTCGCTTATAGATAAAAAACCCGACTACCGAATGCAATTTAATGAATGGTATTTTGCTCTCGCGAATTTACTCTCCTTTTCTTTTCTGATAATCGTTTATAAATTTTTGCTTCTGCTCTTTGATTTGCGTTGAATTAACTGTGGCATTTCATTATCTCTCAATCTGGACAACCAGACCGTCGAGGATGTGGTTTGTGCCTATGAGGAGCATCGCGAACTGAAGGATTAGTTGCCTTTTATGACGGTAAGGTTCAAGAAATTCATGTTGATCTAAGACCTAAAGCGCAACAGCTTACCTACTTCGCCGCTGGCTCGCATTAGCCTTACTCGGCGGCACAAGTATCTTTTTCGGCAGCCTTCGCTTGTCCGCAGCAGGCGCTCATGATCAGAAAACAGCGGATTATGAAGCGCAGAGGCATGCCGGCAGCAAGGCAGTAATGGATGATTCAGTGGGGATCGTCATGGGCATGTCAGTATCAAGGCGTTTTAGGGTGTTGCTGAACCTAGGCAGCAACCTGCGGAAATGGGGGAATGAAATAAAAATGGGAGAAGGGAATCCCTTTGTTCTCCCAGGATATCATGATGCCAGCAGATCCAACGAACTGTAGCAATTAAGAATCCGGATAAGCATGCGGGTATTCAAACCGACCTTAAAATCACTGCGGTGATATCGCCAGAGCTCCTCAACTCTGACGCCTCTGCATGCGTTTTGTATCGACGGTTAAAGCAAGGCTTTGTTCTTGTTTCTTATTTATCCGGATGGCAGGGAGAATAAGCGTCAACGTAGCGATTGTGAATACGTGTAAATACTTATTGAACCCTTGGCGCTTCGAGTTTTGGATTTTAATTTCTGCTGTTTTTTCGGAGTTCTGCCCTCCACTTGCATTCGTGCTTAGTGTCATAACGAGCCGATATGCCAGGTTCGGGCGGGATCGATTTGCGCACTTGAACGATGAGCTGTTTAGGGCCTTTATCGCAACAGATAATCGGGTGCGAGGAAGTCGGGTTCTACATAAATAGCCAATGCATCTTCCTGGCCGCGCCGAATTCCGAACTCATTTCAGGTATGCACCCCTCCTGCTTTTGCCAGGGTTTGAGAGTGATTGATTAGTGCACTAAGGGCGTTTGATAGATATTGGCTGGCTCTCAGGGATTCGAACCCCGGCAGCTGGAATCAGAATCCAGAGTCCTACCGCTAGACGAAGAGCCAGTAATTGAAAGGTGGGCACCAGGATGTTGTGCCGCTTGAATGACGTTACGGTTTAGTGAGCGAGAAGTTGAGAATTCTCAAGCCGCCCGCTTATTCTACTAAATTAATACAGTAAGCGTAAATAAATACCTACAAAATTTCAATTCCTGATTTAAAGCTGTCTCAAATTTTGAGTAAACGGAATTGAATTTAGTGGTGGCATGTAATAGCTGTTCAGGCGCTCTTTCAGATGGCCTCTAAACACCACAAGATCTATTACGCCAAAAAGGGCCGTTATGGGCACAATTCAGAGCCTCATCGAGTGTATCAAAGACGCCCCAACATATGAGGCATCCCATAACTAAGCAGTGCACTGACAGCACGCATTCAGTACGAAGAATGAAAGGTTTTGCTGGGGTAGAGCCACGCAGCAAAAGCGGATTGATTAAATAGCCGCCGATAAAATCTTCCGCCAAATACTCAGTACCATCGTCAAGTTTAAACTTAGCCATAATCATGATGTTCCTAATCTATTTTTATATGTTTATTCAAAGAATAACATCCGCTAACTTAAGTTTATTTTAAATCATCGGTGGCGAACGAAATCCAGACAGACTGGCTGAGTTTCGCGCAAAGCCGGCGCAGAGACTATTCGCGACGCCATGGTCGACAATTAGCAGTCGTTGGTCTTGTATGATGTTTATTAGGCCCGCATCGACGAACGTAACGACCAAATTGAGCGGGCTTTGGCGGTACTGAGCGCGGGTCCCTGTTGGATCAATCGATATCCAAAGCCTGTGCCCGCACTAAACAGCCCAATGCCGTCAATTTTGACGTACGGCTGAATCGGATTCGCATTACATGAAGTTGAGTGTGATTCTTAAGGGAGGCGGCCGTGTATACTTTGCCAAGGGAGCACGTTGAAGTATGCTTGGATCAAGCAACATGGCACTGAGTTTTCAGTGGATGCGATATGCCGGTTCCTGAAGGTGTCCCGGAGCGCTTACCATGCCCGTTACAGAGGCTCTACATAGCTTAAGGGCTGTTTCGCTATGAATCGGTGAATGATCTCTATTGATCATAAAACTGGTCTACCAGTTTTTTAAACCAGAGCGGCCGGAAAATCATTACATACAAAATCAGCACCTCCAATATAGGAAGAGGTACTATGTGTAAAACAATCAATATTAGTAGCACTATGATACCGACGACCAGTTTAGAAAAAAAAGAAATTTTATTCATAAGTAGATTCTAAGTTGGCTTATTTGATTGTCTTAATTAGCTCGTATGATGAGCCGACGTTAGTGGGCTTACCGCCCGCGATTTATAAGTATTACGTTGCGCAACTCATCTATGAATTTCACTCTCCTACAATGGCTGCTTCCATGGTAAGTATTCATTTATTGTTTGTTTTAACGAGTTGATATCCTATATTTTTTAATCCCAGTTGACCAAGAATTCTTTTCAAGACTTGTTTTTTAAAATTGGATGACATGCAAATCAAACATGATAAATAAAGCAATTATCCGTTACTTGAAATCAATCTGAATTGCTAAATTGAGTTTTGTCGATAACAGACATGCCCGAAGATGCCCTGCCCTTATTCAGAAGACATGCGCCTGCGTGTCGCAAAGGCGGTTGAAAGCAGCAAAACGACGCGCGAAGTCAGCGCGATTTATCAAGTCAGCCCGGCCTTTGTCTCCAGAGTGCATCAGTGATGGCAAAAGACCGGCGACGTTCAGGGCAAGCCGATCGGGAGTTACAGGCGGGCATGGCTGGAACCTTATGCAGCCGTTGTCAGGGCACAGCCAGCGACTAGCCCGTCGATGATATTGAAGGAACTGCGGAACTAGCAGAAAAACTATGGCTCACAAGATTTCAAGACTTTCCCGCTGGAAGTAGAGAAAATTTTATATCATGTTGATAAACGGAAATCCTATTGGTCAAAATGATGCAGGAGTTGAAGAGAAAACCATGCGGAGACGCACGATGCAAGAAAACTCATCGATTGGGTTGCCTCGCTCCAGACGGGATGTTTTATGTTTTTCGGTTAAATTGACGAGGTGACGGATGCTTGATAAAACTCTGGCGATAATTCTGGCCGGCGGCATGGGTTCGCGACTGCATCCATTGACATCCGATCGGGCCAAACCGGCTGTGCCATTCGGCGGCAATTACCGGATCATCGACTTCACGCTGACAAACTGTCTGCACTCCGGATTGCGGCGTGTGCTGGTGCTGACTCAATACAAGTCGCATTCACTGCAAAAACATCTGCGCGACGGCTGGGCCATCTTCAACCCGGAACTCTCCGAATTCATAACGGCCGTGCCGCCCCAGATGCGGACCGGCGAATCCTGGTATTCCGGGACGGCCGACGCCATCCGCCAGAATCTGTACCTGCTCGAGCGCAGCAATGCCGATTATGTGCTGATTCTGTCAGGAGACCACATCTACCGGATGGATTATGCCGCAATGCTCCAGTTTCACCGTGACCAGGGCGCGGGGCTGACGATTGCCTGCATGCCCGTGCCGATCGCCAGCGCCTGCTCTTTCGGCATCATGTCGGTGGAGGATACAAGTCAAATTCGCGAGTTCCACGAGAAGCCGAAAAATCCCAAGCCCCTGCCGAACGATCCTCACCATGCGCTGGCATCCATGGGGATCTATATTTTCAACATGGACCTGCTCTGCCGCGAAGTGCAAGCCGACCACGCTCTTACCGCATCAAGCCATGATTTCGGCAAGGATATCATTCCAGGTCTTATCAAGACGCATTGCGTTTACGCTTACCGGTTCGGCGGCGAAACCGGCCGCGTCACGCCGGACCGGTACTGGCGCGATGTCGGCACGATAGATTCGTACTATGCGGCGAACATGGACCTGCTCGCGCCGGTTCCGCCGCTGGACCTGTATCAGCCCGATTGGCCTATCCGCACCTACCACGGACAAAACCCGCCCGCCCGCATGGCCCCGGGACCTCTTGGATGCGAAGGGCAACTGGTCAATTCCCTGCTCGGCAGCGGGACGCTTGTCTCCGGCGGTACGGTCAGACATTCGATCCTGTTCCCTCAAGTCCAGGTGCATGAAAATGCCGTAGTCGAGGATTCGATCCTGTTTGACGGAGTGCATGTCGGCGCCGGTACGCACTTGATGCGCTGCATCGTCGACAAAAATGTGCGGATTCCGTCCGGCGAGCGGATTGGTGTTGATGCCGACGCCGACGCAAATCGCTTCGTTGTTTCGGAATCCGGCGTCACCGTCGTGCCGAAGGGTTACCGCTTCCCGACTAATGCGAATAAAGCCAATTCTCCTGTTGCACAGCTATTTAAATACTAGGGCAATTATCGATTAGATAAAAACATGTAATAAACTAACCTCATGTGAAACGACATGCGTAAAGCTAGTCATGGGCCATCGTTAGCAGCGGAAACCAGCTCAGCGCCAACAGGGAGTCAGACGAATCCTTGACCTTTACGTCAATGATCAACTGTTGCCCACACGTTTAATTAATAAGCGAATATAATTGTTCCATAACGATAATTAATAATAAGGGATGAAATGAATAAGAAAATTTTAGTAGTTGCAGCGTCTGTATTTATCGGCTTATCAGCGTGTAGTGGAGAGAAAGGTGATGAATACAAGGTGAAATCAGCTTTCATTAATAGCTGTATAAAGCAGGAGAGTTCCGCGCGTCCTGCGGAACAGGCCCAATCTTACTGTAATTGCGTAGCTGATGCGGTTTTCAGCAATAGGGACATTTCCGCTGAAACCAAAAACCTTATGCTTACCATGAGCGATAAGGACGGTAAACTCTATAAACAAAATGATGTCGCAATGGTTAGAGGCGCGCTTATGTCTTGCTACACCACTAAGTTTTATAAAAAATAAGATTTAGGATTCGGGTAAAAATAACTTCCGATATTCCCTCGGGTTAAGGCCCCGTGGGAGCGATGCCTACATCGCGACTTGCCGAGCGGTTTAAATCGCGATGTAGGCATCGCTCCCACTCCGGTTACCCGAATTGAAAACAAGGCTGTTATTCAATGCCAAATCCTTAACAATAATTAGCAATTCCAATAGCAAAAGCAGGCTATTAAAAAATCAATAATCCGGCACTTCAGCCAGGAAAGTTCTAAATGTTGACGGATGAAAGCTTTTGGATAGTCATTGACGCGCTATCACTAATAATTTTGCTCATTTTCAACAGCAATTCAGAGCATCATGACGTTTTGGATGTTAAAATTATTGCTTTTTAGCAATTTAATTTTTTAGGAAGAACATGAGCAAAATCACCATTGAACACAATCCTAGTGAAGAGCGATTAAAACAGTTAGGTGTTTCCAAGTGGGAAATCTGGGAAAAAGAAATTTCAAAGTTTCCTATAAATTTTGATGAGACTGAATGTGCCTATGTCCTGGAAGGCGAAATTCTGGTAACTCCAGCTGGAGGAGAGCCGGTACGAATTCTGCCTGGTGATCTGGTGTCGTTTCATGCAGGGTTGGATAGTCAATGGGAAGTAGTCAAGCCATTGCGCAAGCATTACAGCTATGACTATCCCAATGGCATTTAGCTGGTGAATGAGGCCTCTCGAGGCTCTTCCATGGCACTTGCCGGGCAATCCGTCTGGAATTAAAAAATTAGTAGGCTGAATTTAACCTGATAGATACCTCTAATAGACCAGTAACTATCAGGTTAAGTCAGGACTAATACGAGTCTCAAAAAATTAACGTACATATATTAGCCTGAGCCTGAACGGATTGAATCCAGGGCAACGAGCTGGCTGGTATCACAGGCCAGTGTAGCCAGGCAGTCGCAACTGCGGCATGGACGCAGTTGCTCAAGCGCCGCTGCCCCGTTCATCAGCAGTCAGCCGATCCGAGCTTTAAGGCGGTGAGTCATGGCATTTCTCCGCCAACTCAACGCTATGAGATTTAGAGCCCGGGGTTTCTAAGATTCGTATAATTCTCTTCTTTGATGAATTCAGCCATGATTTTTTACATGATTAATGCCTTCTCGCTTTCTGCCAGTTGCGCCAGGTCGCCCAGAAATCTTCTCTTGCGCCTTTCAGTAACTGAGGTTTTTTCTCGGATTCGACGGCGGCATAGTTCATCAATGCCGCTTCCATGAAGGTACTGTAATCCAGCGCTACTGCCCCCGGCTCCTTGCTTTGCGGCACCGTACCTGGCCGGTTCCGGAACCATTCGTTCCACTCGTCCGAACCGGGCGTATACATGTGCCAGGGCGTGGTCAGCGGCATTTGCACCGGATAAAAGAAAGTCAGCGCCTGATACGATCCGGGATGGAAGCTGGCGGTGCCGTGACAGCTCAGGCAGGACGAGCTGGGCAGTTTGGCGACGATCTTTCCGTCAACGTCGACATTGGTTTTAACGGCGATGTCGAACGGCCCCGACATGCGGCCGCCATAACCCAGGGTGACTTTGGCGTAGGCCGGAGCGGCGGGATTGATATAGGTTTCCAGCAAAGGCTGCCCGGGGTGCCGGGCGGAATTGACGTTGGGATCGTTACCCCACATCGCGCCGAGCGGCACCATTTTATCCCAGGCGTCCTTGCCGGGCGCGTCCTTGTCGTAGACCAGCGTGGTGAACACCCAGCCGGTTTCCGGCGCGGCGACACTGTCCTTGACGATGATATCGAAAATGCCGACATAAATATCGCTCACCACCGGCGGCTTGCCGGGAACGGTGCCGTGCAGATCGAACGGCGGACGATAGATCTGCCACTTCGCCGCTCCTTGCATCACCGGCCATTGCTCGCCGGAAGCATTGACGCCGGCGGATTTGACCACCAGCGAGCCTTCGCCGAATTGCGCGGCGTCGTTGTCCAGTGTTGGTATGCAAGTCCCCTGCCCTGGCAGGCATTTTTGCCAGACGCGATGCAGCGTATAGGCGGCGACATCGTTGTAATAGATCGTGGCGTAATTGCGGATGTCGACTTTCAGTCCAGACTCGGCATAAGTCGAGGCAGGCAGAATCTGCCCGGTATAAGTGCCGTAAATCGCTTCCCGACCTTCCCAGCCGGCTTTCTCCACTTCATCGCCCGCCCACGGCATGCTGTACCAATTGTGTTCGGTGGCGTTCCATGCCTTCGGTCGTGTCACCATCACGCGCATGTCCTTGGCGACGGCTTCTTTCAACGCCTCGATATAGGCGTGCGCATTGTCCTTGGTCAGCGGTTTGCCGTGCAAAACTTTCTGCCATGGCTGGTCGGCTTTGGGCTGCGTTTGCGGATAGTCATGATTGAAACGCCAGAGCGGCCCGTCGTATTCGGCTCTGGACGGAATCTGGCCGTTATTGACCGCATACGGGTCAACCGTTGCCGCCGGTTGTTGTTGCGCCTGGCAGGTTTCCGCCCTCAGCAGTAACGCTAATCCTGCTGCAAGGATGATGGATGACCTGTTGTTTCTGAATTGCATCACTGAACTCCCAGTAGTTGATATTGATGAATGGCGGCAGAGTAATAAGTCTGCCGGCTATAAGCTTAGCAACTATGAGAAAAACAGTCGGTCAGGTTAGCAAAAGTGTTAGAGATTGATAGAGAGAATAGGCACTACTGTTTACGTCACTTTTATGCATGGGGGGCGGCGCGCGATCGCCTGATCAGGCGAACTCTATCTGAACGATGCCGTTACGGCCGTTATTCTTGACTTGATAAAGCGCATCGTCGGCAATCCTGATCAATGATGATGGAGATATTTTATGAAACGGCATGGCGGTGGCGATGCCAATGCTGACGGTTACGAATCCGGCAACCTGCGAGCCTTGATGAGGGATTTGCAAATCGACCACCGCCTGATGGATTGAGTCGGCAACCCGGATCGCGCCTTGTGCGTCGGTATGCGGCATGATCACAACGAATTCCTCGCCGCCATAGCGGGCCGCCAGATCGGTGGGACGCCGCAAGGCGCCGGCAATCGCTTGCGCGACGCGTTGCAAACAAACGTCGCCGGCCTGATGTCCGTAGCGGTCGTTAAAAACCTTGAAATAATCGATATCGCACAAAATCAGCGCCAGCGGCGTTTTATCGCGCAGCAGGCGCTGGCACTCGCTCTCCAGGCAGGCGTCGAAGTGGCGGCGATTGGCGATTTGAGTCAGCCCGTCCACTGTCGCCAGACGCTGCAGTTCCTCATTGGCTTTCTGCAACTCCCGCTCCGCCGATCTGCGCTCTTTGTTCTCGTTCTGCAGGCATTGATTAAGCGCCGAAATCGTGGCGTTGCGCGCTTGCAGTTCGCGATTTTTTTCCTCCAACGCCGCTTTTTGGGTTTCGATATGCACGGTGCGTTCCGCGACCTTGTCTTCCAGCAATTGGTAGCCTTGCGCATTGTCGATGGAGATAGCGATCTGGCCGCTCAAGTGCCGCAGCAGAAACACGCGCTCGTCGGTAAACACCGCATCGGCGGCATTATTTTCCAGATACAGCACGCCTTGCAGTTCGCCGCGCAACAGTAACGGCGCGCAGAGCAACGAACGCACCCGACGTTCGGCAATATCCCGGTCCCGGCCATAGACGGCACTATTCCCGGCATTTTCCAGAACCACGGTTTCCCGGCTGCGCGAGACGAAGTTGATCACGCTTTGCGGCAGCCTGGCGGCGGCCGGCAGCGGCAGCCGCTGCATCACCGCGACCTTTTCCACATCAATCTCCGCTTCGGCCTGAATCAGCAGCCCGCCGTCCTCTTGCAACAGCAAAACACCGCGCTGGGCGCCGGCATTTTCGATCACGATGTGCATCATTGTCTGCAGCAAAATCGGCAAGCGCCGCTCCGCCGCAATGGTTTCGGCGGCCTTGATCAACGTAACGGTATCCAGGACATAAGAGGCGTCCTGCCGCGTTGATGCCGCATGGCTCGAAGATAGGGACTGGCTGTGCGCTGAATTGAAGCGCTGCAAATAACCGCTCGCTCCCCAACGCCGATAACAATAACCGGCCTCCTCAAAATGAAACCGCGCCGGTCTTTCCTGGCCCAAATCCACATACAGGCCGGCAGCCAGCTCGTTGGCCAGGGCTTCCAGATGCAGCTGTCCGTTCGCTTCCGCTTCGACCGCGGCATGCTGATAAGCCAGCACTGCCAGCGCCGGGCGTTGCCGCAGACGGTGAACTTCACCGCCAAGCAAATAGCAGCGGCTCAAAAAATTTTGCGGACAGCGTCGCGCCCAGCGCCGCAGATTTTTTTCGGTGCGATGCATCGTCCATAATGTTTTGCGGCGATCGGCGCGAGACATGCCCGGGTAAAGCTTGGCCAGAATCAATGCCGTATAGAAATGGTGTTCGACCGCATGCAGCATGCCCGCCGAATCTTTCAGATAATCGGCGGAAACCCGGCTCAGTTCGATAGCCTGGTTGTATTCGCCCCACAGATACAGGCACTGCATTTTGTTGACGAAATAATAATGCGCAAAATGCCGCGAGCCGTACTCGGCCAATGACTCGACAAACGCCGTTTCGTCGAAATCGGCATTGCTGAACGAATCCGGCGCATCGGTATGGCCGCGCAGATTCTGGATCGCCTGGCGTATGCCCCGGATCACGCCTGCATGCTCGCGGCTGTCGATGCGTTTCAGCGTCGACAGCAGAGCGTCGGTATCATGCCAGACTGTATCCAGCGGCACTCCGCGCATGAACTGGCTTTGCGCCAGTCCGCAACAGGCGCAGCCGCTATGAAACCAGTCGCCGCTTTCCAGCCCGGACTCGAGTGCGACGCGCCAGTAGGTTTCGGTGTCCGCCGCCGGATGCGTCCAGGAATGGGCGAAATAGCCATAGACGAAATTGACTTCCGCCTTCTGCCGCTGATTGGCATATTGATCCAACAAGCCCAGTGACAAACGCCCGTAGTCGTAGCCGGCCTGATGATTGCCCAATACGCCGCCAAGAAAAATCACGCCGAACACCATGTAGCCGATTACCGCCTCGGCATTGTTGCCGTGTTGCAGACAATGGCCGACCTGTTTCACCGATATGGCCGCGCATAACTCCGGCCGAAGCTGATAGGCCACCTTCAGTGTTGCCGATAATAAGCGGACAGCAATATCCATCCTGACATCGCTGACGGCAGGCAGAGCGAGCAAATCGTCAATGTTGAAATTTCGCAGGCGATACTTCAAACGCAGGAAGTCGACCAAAAAGGCCAGTCGATTGAAATGGGCCGGCAGGTCGATGCCGAACAAGGCCGCCGCCTGCCGGCTGACCTGATAGGCCTGGTCGAACTGCGCCAGATCCGCGTGAAACTGGATCATCAGCTCAAATACGCGCGCCTTTTCCAGGTCGGAGCCGGCAAGTACAACGGCTTGCTCGAAAAGCTGCAGGGCCGTTTGATGATGACCGCAAAGATGCTCGCATTCGGCGCGATGGCGGAACACGGCCGCCAGCCTGTCGAAACGAAGCGCCCCCTCGGCCAGTATATCCGAGGCATATCGCAAATAAGGCAGTGCCTGCTCGAAAGCGCCGCGGCGCTTGGCCCATAGGCCCAGCTTGAAGTTACCGACACCCAGGCGGCGCCTCTCGCCGGTTTCGATAATCAATGCCTGGGCGGCATTGAGATGTTCGACTGCTTGAAACAATAATTCCCTGTCATGACCGGATAGCGCCTTATCGGCCCAATAGCGGCCTACTTTTAAGCGATTGGCCAGCAACTCATGCTCGGCCAGCAACGAATGGGCCGCTTGTTGCACGCGATCGTGAGAGAAAACATAACGCGTTTCGTCTGTTTTGCCGTCGCCGGGCATTTTCACCAGCAATCCCAATGTTTCGGCGACCGCCAGATTCCCATGCGGCGAGGTTTGCTCGCCGAATACGGAGGCGATCAGCCCGGCGTCAAAGCAGTTGCCGATGCTGGCGGCTATTTTCAGCAACTCACGCACCGGCCCGTCCAGAGAATCCATGCGCATCAACATGAAATCGATGACGTTGTCGCTGATGCCGATCGTGTTGATTTTGTCGCTATCGTAGCGCCAGTTACCGGTCGCGGCATGGTATGTCAAAGCGCCGTCCCGCTGTAATTCGCGCAGACACTGAATGAAAAAGAACGGGTTGCCTTGCGTCTTGGCGTATAGCGCATGACAGAGTCCAGCGGTCGAGTCTTCATCGAGCGAAATGGAATCGGCGATCATCTCCGCCAAAGCCGGCATCGGCAACTCCGCCAGCTCGATCATCTCGACCCGGCGGCCGTCATTGCGCAATTTGTCAGCCGTGACCATCAGGGCATCATTCGGCCCGATTTCGTTATCCCGGTAGGCTGCAATCAATAACAAATGCTTGATGTCGAACAGCATGGGCTCCAGCCACTCGAACAGGGCCGGATCGGCCCACTGCACATCGTCCAGGAACAGGCATAACGGACTGTCAGACCGGCAGAATGTTTGCACGAATCGTACCCAAAGCCGTTTCAGTCGGGTTTTGGTCTCACTAGCCGCCAACTCCGGCAAAGCCGGTTGCGGCCCCATCAGCATTTCAAGTTCCGGAATCAGTTCGATGACGGGCTGTGCCTCATCGCCTAATTGATCGGACAATCGCTGCCGCCAGATAGCCAGTGTTCCCTCATCCTTTCCCAGTAATTGCAGAAGCAACCCTCGAAAAGCCGTGCGAAAAATCCGTGCCGGATGATTGACTTGATATTGATCGCATTTGGCGGAGACCAGATGACAATCGACGGGCAGCACCTGCCGGTTGAACGCCTCAAACAGCCGCGTTTTACCGACCCCCGATCGGCCGGCGACCAGGCATAATATCGCCCTGCTATGTTGCGAATAAGCAAATGCTTCAGCTAATTGCGCAAGTTCGGCGTCGCGTCCGTACAAGCGATCGGAAATTCTCAGGATGCTCTGTTGGCCGGGCTTGACCTGTCTCGACTCGTCTGCCATCAACGTTTGTCGGCAGATAGTAATATCCAGCAACAGATCCGCGGCTGTCGCATAGCGGTCACCGGGATCTTTCGCCAGCATCTTGGTCACGACGCGAACCAGGTTTTCCGGCAATTGCGGACAAAACTGGCGCGGATCGGGTACGCTTTGGGCAATATGGCGGTGAATCAGGCCGATGGAATCCGCCGATGCAAACGGCGTTCGCCCTGTCAACAATTCGAACAGGATCCCCCCCAGCGCATAGATGTCCGCGCGCCCGTCGACGCCCCGGTTCATGCGGCCTGTCTGTTCAGGCGCCAGATAGTCGATATCACTTGCGGACAGGACAGGCTGTTCCGTTTCATCATCGAGTTGCGTGATGAATTTTGCGCGACTGAAGCCGATCAGCTTTAGCTGCATCTGCTCAGGATCGAGCAACAGGTTGTCGGGATTGAGGTTGCCGTGGACAATGCCGCGCCGATGTATCGCGTCCAGCGTCTCGGCGAGTGCCGAAATCAAATGATAGATTTCTTCAATCGGCAAAGTATGTCCGGCCGCGTACTCCCTTAAGGTCTGGCCCGGAAAATATTCGCGCACCAGAATCAGCTGCCGGCCGTGATCTTCCAAAGCCAGGGCGCTGATAACAGTCGGCAGCGTCAATTCCTGCAAGATCCGGTATTCTGAACGGAAACCAGCCAGCATAGTGGGGCCAGGATGGCTATCGGCCAGGTGTTTAAGCACCACTTCGCGGCAACTTTGCAGGCACACAGCCTGATAGAGGCGATACCAGCCTCCGTCATGGATGCATTCCTTGATTTGATAACGGTCTATTGCCAGCAAAGATGCGCTCTATAAGTTGATGACGTTTAATCTATAAACATAGCAGAAAGTCTAGCATACAAAAACTTTGCCGGCATCGGGGCGACGGGTGTGCATGAGGCATTGTGCCGCAATGCCTGGCACATTTAGCCTCAGGGATTCGCTTTTACGCTGCGCCAAATGCGTCCGTAATTGGAGGGGATGGTCAACCATTGCTCCTGGCCCGGCCCGGCGGCAAAGTTATCCTGACCATGCAGTTGCTCGTTATAGTTGCCGGCGCGCTCGAATTTAAACGGCACGCTTTGGTCAGCATGCGTGAAATTCACCGCGACCAGGCTGACGGCCGTCGCCGTCTTGCGCTCGAACAGCAAAAGGCCGCGCGCGAGATAGCGCTCATAATCATTGTGGAAGTAATGGTTGCCGCGTCGAAATTCTTCGCAGCGCTTACGCAGATTCACCATTTTGCGGGTCAGACTGACCAGGCTTTTGCCGGCCGGGTCATAGAAATAATCCCAGCGCAGTGGCCGAAGCAGCAGCACACGGCCGAAGCCGTCCTCAGGCAGAAAATAGTTCTCGCCGAACTCCTGCCCCTGCCAAAGCATGGGGATGCCTTTCGCGGCCAGCAATGCGATCAGGTAGGGCTGGAGTTTAAACCAATGCGCGCGGTCGCCCTCGGCAAAAAGCGGGTTCCAGTCACGTTGCCGGAGCCAGAATTCGCACAAAAAGCGGCTGTGGTCGTGGTTCTCGATATACTGCAGCGGGGCCTTGGCCAACACCTCGTCGTTATGGGTAGCCTGCTCGACATACCCTGCCGCACCGAGTCGCAGGCCGAGATTCTCTATCGCCCCGGCCGCGCCGCGTGCGCAGGCGGTCGCCGCTCCGAAGCTGGCGTTCTGCCAGGTGGCGTTGCTGTAGCTCTGTTCGAGAATCTGTTCAGGGGCTTCCAGTTGCTCGGCGATCTGGATCAGGCGAGGGCCTTCCTGCGCATCGAAGCGGGATAACTGAGCGAGCGCGCCCTTGACATACTCATAGGTGTGGAAAACCAGATTGGCATAACCGTCGCCCAGCGCGCCATCCCAATAATTCGGCACACAATCGTAGCGGAAGCCATCGATATGATAAGTCTCCAGCCAGTGCTTATTGACGCTAAAGAAAAAATCGCGGGTCAGAGCGCGTTTGAAGTCGGTGCCGACACCGAAATAGTCCTTGGCGAACGGCCCCATGAACGGGTTTTCATGATAATGAAGGCGCCGGTAGAGATCGTGGTAAGGGAAATCCTCCGCCGTATGCCCGTAAACGGCATCGACGATCACCGCCAGCCCGCGCTGGTGTGCCGCATCAACGAAGCGCTGGAAATCGTCGCGCCGGCCAAACCGTTCATCGATGCCAAAATAGCCCAGCGGCAGATACCCCCAATCGACCTCCAGAGCGACATTGCTGACCGGCATCACCGACAGCGCGTTGACGCCCAGGTCGGCCAGGTAATCGAGACGGTCGATCGCACCCTGCAGATCGGCGCCGAACTCGGCGAGGTTCAGTTCGTACAGGATCAGATCGTGCAGTGCCGGCGTTTTCCAGTTCGTCTCGCCAGGGCTCCAGGTATAAGGGCTATAACCGAGCGTGAAGGCGGAGAGCTTGCCGACGGCATATTCACGCGCAAACGGATCCACGATCCAGTCCAATGTGCCGACATTCGGATTATGCAGCTCGTAGCGGTAAACGTGCCGGCCTGGCGAGCCGAAATGAGAGCCTGGCTGTACATCATGGGTGGCACTGAAATCGACCGTCACCGACCAAACATCGCCGTAGTCGGCATCGACGCTATGCTGCAACTCGAAGGCCAGCGGCTGTATCGCCTGGATGAACTGGTCGCGCTCATGAATGATTTTTACAAACAGCCGGTTGCCATCGCTCGCCGAAACCCAGGGCAGCAATATGCCGAAATCGACTATACTGGCTGCGGATTCGTGGGGGCCCAGTTTGGCCAAAGGGAGGCTTTTCATAGTTAAACATTCCTGTTTTGGATCAATGTGACAAATTGGGTTAAAGCGGATGGCTAATCAATGAGACCTGTTTGGTAGGGGAGCCGAATAACCTAAATATGCTGATTAAATGCTCAGATTGACCATAGATCAATAAGGGAAACTACGTAGGGGCCATCTTTTGCGGTATGACTTTCTGACGATTCACCAGAAAATATTGAGCGGTCGATCTGCCACCGTTAGCCATCTTTCAACCTACGGTCGGTGTACTCCCTTGCCATCATTGGCTCGCCTCCAGGCCAAGTGGGTCTGCATGCCGCCGGAAAGGACTTTTACCTGCAGGCCGTTTTGCTTTAAAAGACGATACGCATAATAAGCTCGCTGCCCTACTCCACAAATTAGCCAGATTTCCTGCGTCCGGGGCAATTCCTGCAGCCGGTCGCGTAAGGATTCAAGGGGGATATTTTGTGAATTCGGAATGTGATCGCTGGCGTACTCCGCTTCACTGCGAACGTCGACCAGCAGGGCCGCGGTTGACCCCAGCTCATCCCAATTCGCCAGTTGCAGATCACCTCGCAGGTGGTTGGCGGCCACCATGCCGGCCACGTTGACCGGGTCTTTGGCGGCGCCAAACTGGGGGGCGTAGCAAAGCTCCAGGTCTTCCAGATCGAATACTGAAGCTTCCTCCATCATGGCCGTGGCGATGACATCGATGGCACGCGCCACATCGAGCTCGCCCGCGGCTTGAGCGCCCAAAACCCTGCCGTCCGCCTTGGAGAACAGCAATTTGATGTGGATCGGCCTGGCACCCGGAAAATAACTCGCATGGTGTCCAGGATGCAGGTAGACCTTTTCGAAATCCATGCCAGTTCGTTTGAGCTGCTTTTCATTGGCCCCGGTGCAGGCAATGGTGAGGCCGAAAGCTTCGCACACGGCCGTCCCGAGCACACCCTCAAAAGCCAGAGGCGGCCGCGTTTCAGCATCGCTGCATAAGAAATGGTGGAGAATGGCGGTGGCCGCTACCCGCCCCTGCCGATTGGCCGGTCCCGCCAGCGGGACGAGTTGCCACTGTTGGGTGATCCTGTTTTTTACTTCGACCACGTCGCCCACCGCCCAGATAGCGGCATCGCTGGTGCGCTGGTAGGCATCGACGCGAATACCTCCGAGATCTCCCAGTTCCAATCCGGCATCCCGGGCCAACGTGGACTCGGGGCGCACGCCGATCCCCAGGATGACCAGATCGGTGGCGAGCGTCGCGCCCTTCGACGTGCGCACGCTCAAACCGCGCTCGGGGAGTTGTTCGAAGGCCTCGACACCTTCGCCCAATCTCAGCTTGACGTCATTGGCTTTCAGGCGTTCGGCGGCATAGCCGGCCATTTCCGGATCCAGCGGCGGCATGACCTGATCGGCCAATTCCAATAGCGTGACGTCAAGTCCCAGTCCGACCAGGTTCTCAGCCATTTCCAGCCCGATAAAACCACCGCCCACGATCAGTGCGCGGGAGGCATGAGCGGCTGCGGCTTTGATCTTTCGGCTATCGGGAATGTTGCGCAGCACATAAACGCCAGGCAGATCGATGCCCGGCAGGGGCGGACGCACCGGCTGGGCGCCGGTTGCCAGTACCAGCGCGTCATAAGGTTCTTTGCGTGCGGCGCCAGTTTTGAGATCGCGCACTTCGATCAATCGGGCTTGCCGGTCGATGCGCGTGACCTCCGTTTCAGTATGGATTTCAATGTTAAAGCGGTGCTTGAACAGTTCCGGACTGGCCACCAGCAGTTTGGCTTCCGACTCGATAACATCGCCCACGAAATAAGGCAGGCCGCAGTT
The DNA here is from genome assembly GCF_000427625.1 of Methylobacter luteus IMV-B-3098. GTDB lineage: Bacteria > Pseudomonadota > Gammaproteobacteria > Methylococcales > Methylomonadaceae > Methylobacter > Methylobacter luteus. The sequence goes on along the minus strand of NZ_KE386569.1, from coordinate 4,021,525 downwards.
GGCAAAGGATACATGCGGCCCTCGTTCGAACACGACGATCTCGCACGTCTCGCAGAGCCTGCGCATACGTGCCGCACAGGTGGCTCCGCCAGCCACACCGCCTATAATGAGGATACGTTTGTTTTCTGCATTCATGAGCTTAAATCTCCTGACTCGTTGTATTCGTTCAGCCGTATAGACAATGTATGTCGGCATTTCCTGGTTAGAGAAGTTCTTATTTTCTACCGCTTGAAAGATTAATCCGCTTATTGCCATCAGCTCTTCCAGGGTAGACAACTCCTTACAAGTATAGGTCTTTAAAAAAGTGTGACGAGACCGTGCGTTGCGGTAAATAGATGAGTGTCATCAATATCCATTTACCATCGTATCAGATATGTACTTTACCGGTAATAAAGTATTACTATTTAAGTATTACTCACTTACCGGAGATCATCATGCGCGTCACCAGCAAAGGCCAAGTTACCATTCCGCGGAACGTCCGCGAGAGCATGGGTATTCGGCCAGCCGAAACCGAAATTGAATTCCTTCAGGATGAAAATGGGCGTTGGTATATCGCCAAGGCCCAGCCTCGCCACAAAAAGGCCAGCCGGTTCCGCACCGCTCATAAAACCGGCAAGCTGACTATGAGCACTGACGATATCATGGCTTTGACGCGGGGCGAAGCATGGCCGTCATCCTGATCGACAGCTGCATTGTCACCGACCTGGCCGACCCGGACAGTGCCTGGTTTGAATGGAGCGCCTCGACACTGGAGCGGCTGGATCGGGACAACACGCTAGTCATCAACCCGATTATCTACGCCGAGTGCTCGGTCGGCTTTGAACGCATCGAGGAAGTGGAGGCCCTGTTTGAGCACCTGGGCTTCGCAATGCTGCCTATTTCTAAGGAGGCCCTGTTCCTGGCCGGCAAGGCCTTCCTGCAATACCGCAGGCGCAAGGGTGAGAAAGGCAACGTGCTGCCGGACTTCTTCATCGGTGCCCATGCGGCAGTAGCCGGCTACCGGCTGATCTCCAGAGACAAGGGCCGCTTCAGCACCTACTTCCCCAGCGTGGATCTGATCCTGCCTGAGACAACCAGCGGGCTGAACTGACGTCCAAGGCTGCACGGGTATGAGTCAGGTCATCCGGCCTTCGGCATGTGGCGCTGTTGCGGTAGCCCCTGTCCAGTATCACCATCGCCATAGTTATGAATGAGTTGATTATTGTTAATTTTAAGAGTAAAAGTAACAATAACTATATTAACTATCGATATCTTATATATTCCAATTAATTCTTAATTTATAGCCAGTCCTTAACAGGTGGCGCATGAATCAAGTCAAGGGAATCAATATATAATAACAATGGGGCAATCGTATGGATAGTAATTATAAAAACGCATATTTACTGATTTTTCGAATAGTTAGCCTAATTACAATAAAAAATAAGATATAGGGTGGCAACAGGCTTAAAATTTAAGAGTAATAAAAATTTAATAAGCATTGAAAAATTTGCAGACCAAGCTAAGATTCGGAATATCAGTCACTAAAAATCCAATTTCCGATCAGAATGGCGCCTTATTATGCCGAGAGATATCGTGCACTGTGGGAGTCGTTGATTTAATCAAGGTTTCCTTTGATATGGCGTTTAATTAAATTTGAGTATTTAGGTTATTTTTAAATAAAAAAAACAGATAAAAATAAATAATTAATAGATCTGTAAATAAATCTTTATAAAACGGATTTCCCGGATGATTGCGCATGCATTAACCATTGTAATAAACGAGATGAATCAGCATCTTGATGATATTTTTCAAATGACCATGCCAGCTGTCGGATTGGGTAATTTAGCCGAAGGGTTTGCTAGCAGTCCAGGAGGTAATGGGGTTGCGAGGAATATGCTTATCTTATCTGTAGTTAATATTAAGGAAGAAAAAGCATTAAAAAATCTGCCCAATTATGTGCGTGATGATGCATCGCTCAAAACCAGCTATGAAAATCCGCCTGTTTTTCTTAACCTCCAGATACTGGTTTCAGCTACACATACTAATTACAATGATGCATTATTGGTATTATCCAGAGCTATTTGTTTTTTTCAGTATAAGAACGTATTTACACAAGACAACGTATCTCCCAACTCGATAGCGGTAAATGCGCCCAATAACCCTCTGGATCAGTTGGAATCGTTTAAATTGATCTTTGATTTATATTCGCCATCCATGGAGGAAGTCAATCATTTATGGGGAACATTGGGCGGGAAACAATACCCCTTTGTTTTGTATATGCTGCGTATGATTGATCTGAAATTTAAGGCAGTACAAAGCGAGAGCGGCCTGATTACAGAGGTGGTCAGTGATTTTTATCACAAGGCCCCGGCGACACCCCATGACTGAACGTATCGGCAACCGGTATCGGCCTCTTTTTGAGGTACGCCTGCTGCACCATTACTGGCTGGATGACGGCGCTACCGTATTTGACCTGATAAGTGACCAGCCCCGAAAGAGCAAACGACTGCAGACCTATGACAGGCGACCCTTTCTCACAGTAGCGCCAACCGCGGCTACCGCAAAAGCGCTGCAAGCTCTGAATTGTGTCTATAAAGATACGGCGCTGGGCTTGATAGTAATGGTGCCCGGCCTTCAGGTCATTCCCACCGATACGCTGTTCGAATTTATCGTTACGGTAACCCATGCCGATTTTTTCAACTATACCGCCTTGACGCTGCCGCCTCGGAAAATAGATGCGTTTTATCATCAAGCTGAAGATAAAACCTATCGCTATAAAACAAATATTTTCGTTCTTTCCAACCTGACAGGCGCTTCGCGCGATGCAGGCAGCAATAAGACACTGTTCTTATCGAGTCCCTATTCCGCAGGCAACGAGGCTGACAAGGTCGAATACCTGGTTCTGTCAGATGGCGGGCTGGTGCAGTTGACTAGCGACAGCGACGTAACCGATCCGATTTCGCAGCAGTTAAACGCGGACGCAACCGTTTTGCCTGTATTCGTTCATCAGGATGACGTACCAGCCATCGTACCGCCTCCCGGTCTTGTTGAGGCACCTGAACGCGGGCTCCTGTTGACGAGTGATATACCAGACGATGTTTTCGCCCTGATTCGCTTATCGCCGATCAGGGCCGATGACAACGACTTCAGCTTTATTGACGATAACGGTATCGCCAAAGAACATCACCCGATTTTCCAGGTCCGCTTCAAAAACCGTTCAACCTTCTGGCGATACATCAACAAGAATACGAGAACTGTGAATTCCACGGAACCCGATCCGCTCCCGTTAACCTATTTTGGCAACGCAGGCCCAAAACAAAAACCGTCGGAAGGTTTGGTTAAAGCGGAAAAAAGTGGCACAAAAATTACCCGGCTTCTTTCGGAAATTTTCATATAACACCCTCATTGTCAAAATACCAAGGTGAAAAGCATGGCAACAATGTACAAGACCCCCGGCGTTTACATCGAAGAAATCCCCCAGTTTCCGCCTTCCATTGCACCTGTAGAAACGGCAATTCCGGCGTTTATCGGCTATACCGAGAGAGCCAGCCGCAGCGGCGAGTCCCTTTTTAACAAGCCCACGAAAATTGAGTCCATTGCGGAATATGAACTGCTTTTTGGCGGGGCTCCTTCGCAGGATGTAACGCTTTTTTTGGATACCAATAACCAGTTTGTACGAGCCGAAGCTGAGGCAGAGCTATATTTGTATGACAGCCTCCGTCTGTTTTATGCCAATGGCGGCGGCAACTGTTACATTGTTTCGGTCGGCTCTTACACCGACAGCCTATCTTCCGCCACCCTTGAAGCGGCTATCGACCTGCTGGAGCAGGAAGACGAGCCGACGATCATCCTTTCGCCGGATGTAGCCTCGGACGCGAGCGGGCCTTATGAATTTCAGAAAAAAGCCCTGACACACTGCAAAAAGCTGATGGACCGTGTAACTATCTGCGATCTGAAAAAGACAGTTGATAATACGGCATTCGAGGATTCCGTGGCCGAGTTCAGGGACAAGATCGGCATTAACTACCTGAAATACGGTGCCGCTTATGGCCCATGGATCAGGGCAAATCTGCCGCGCACCCTTCTGCGCCGCAATGTCAATCTACAGCGGGACGGTGTAGGGACGCCTGTCCAGTTGAGCAGCCTGACGGCAGATGCGGACTTACAGAGTCTGATTGCGGATCTGATCAATGTGGAAGATTTTGTGAAAGAGGCTCTGACGAAGAAAAATATACTCTCCGGCGGCGCGGATAAAACGCTGGAAGACCGCTTAAAAGGGTTGCTCGATACTTTTAACGCCACTGCTCCAGCGGCGACGTCGGCGCAGATGCAAGCGGCATTGCAGCCGATAACGAGCTACATGGTCAGCATTGTCAAGGAAATAAAATTGCGCTATGACGCTGCGCCGGTTGCGGCTAACAATCGTTTCAAGCTGAAAGACGATATCGATAAATATATCGCCAATTCCAATATGAAAACTGCGCTCGCAACGCTGGCGAACCACCATAAATTTTTAAACGGATTGGGCGCTGCTGACAAAATTGAACTGGTAAAGTCCGGCGCGGATCTGGATGCCGTGGCCGGATTTTTGGGCTTTACTGATGGAGCCACGCTGCTGACGCCTCCCCCGGCGCCCCCGGCTGAAGTTACCAGCGCATACGCTTCCGCCACAACAGCCAAACAAAGAAGTGTGGTGGCAATAGTCCCGGCACTATCCGCCGCCAATGAAGCCATTGCCTTTTTCCGCTTCCTGGAGTCAACGCAAAGCAACTACGAAAAAACACTGAACGACGCGTTACTGGCTGCTTTTGGCTTATATAAGGATCTGGTGACGAAAGCAGCCGACGCCCTCAATGTGCTTCCGCCGTCGGGCGCGATTGCCGGGATATATGCCGCGACAGACCGGGATCGGGGGGTGTGGAAAGCGCCCGCCAATGTCAGTCTGAACTCAGTGATCGCCCCGGCAGTGAAAATTTCGCATGAAGAGCAAGAGTCTTATAACGTCGATGTCAACGCGGGCAAATCCATCAATATCATTCGCTCTTTCGTCGGCAAAGGCATCCTGGTCTGGGGGGCGCGCACCCTCGCCGGCAACGACAATGAATGGCGCTACGTCAGCGTCCGGCGCTTTTTCAACTTTGCGGAAGAATCGATCAAGAAAGCGACCGAGCATTTCGTGTTCGAGCCTAACGATGCCAACACCTGGGTGCGCGTGCAGGCCATGATCGAGAACTTTCTGACCGTGCTCTGGCGCCAGGGCGCATTACAGGGCATCAAACCGGAACATGCGTTTTATGTCGCTGTAGGGCTGGGCAAGACCATGACGCCACTGGACATTCTTGAAGGCCGCATGATTATCGAAATCGGCCTGGCGGTCGTTCGTCCCGCCGAGTTCATCATCCTCAAGTTTTCGCACAAAATGGCGGAATCCTGAGCAACTGCACTGGAACGATCTCTATTTAACAACCAAGGATAAATATCATGGCACAAGAATATCCAATTCCCCGATTCCATTTCCAGGTCGACTGGGGCGGCGCAAAAATAAGCTTCACTGAAGTAACCGGCCTGGTCATGGAAAGAGAAAAAATCGAATACCGGCACAGCGACAGTAAGGATTTTAATAAAATCAGCATGCCGGGCATGGTCAAGAACAGCAATATCACCTTGAAACGAGGTAAATTCGAAGGCGATTTTGACTATAACACCTGGCTGGAAGACATCGCCAACGAGCGCGTCAACGGCCGGCGCGACCTGACTATTCGCCTGCTTAACGAGAAACATGTACCGGTCGCCGCATGGTCGGCCACCCGCTGCTTTCCAGTCAAGGTTACCGCGCCCGATCTTAAGTCGGACGCCAACGAAATCGCCGTGGAAAGCATTGAAGTGGCGCATGAAGGCCTGAAACTGATGAAAGTCTGACGGATTCGGCTGATGATTGATTACTATCCGCCGCTGGGATTTTATTACAAAGTGGAATTCGGCATCAGTCAGGACAAAAACGACGTGCGCTTTCAGTCGGTGTCGGGCTTGTCGGTGGAATACGATTATGAAAATTTCAAGGAAGGCGGAGAAAACCGCTTTGAACACAAGCTGCCGGTACGCACCAAATATGCCGACCTGGTGCTAAAGCGCGGCATGTTGACGGACTCGGCCGTGCTGAAGTGGTTTCTTGACGCCTTCCGCGACCGCGCCTTCAAGCCGGCGGATATCAACGTGATTTTGATGAACGAGAAAAGCGAACCGCTCAGGACCTGGAAAATCTCTCATGCCGTGCCGAAAAAATGGCTGGTCAGCGACTTGAATGCCAATGAAAGCGCAATCGTCATTGAAACGCTGGAATTGACTTACCGCTATTTCAGTATTCAGTAGAGAACGGCCATGGTTGACAAACTGGTAACGGACAATGCCCATTGAGATAAAAGAGCTGCATATCCACGTCGTGGTCGATGCTTCGCCGGGCCAGACGCCCATCGCAAAACAAGGCGGCGGTAAAAATGCGCACGACGGCGACAGGGATGACGACAAGGAAGCCATCATCGCCGAGTGTGTCGAGCAGGTACTGCAAATATTGCAAAATAAACAGGAACGCTGATGACTGGTAAACTGGAAAAGATGCTCATCCTGGCCTTCGAAACGTCCGAAGACGCCGAAAACGGCGGCCAGCTCGAAGCCAGGGACAAGTTTGAAGCTCTGATCAACCCGGAAACCTACACGCTGGACTATAAGGTCAAAACGGCTGACGGACAGGGTCAGGGCACCAGTTCGGCGCAGGCAAAATTCGAATATACGATGCCTGAAGAACTCTCCTTTGAGTTCCTGTTCGACAATACCGGCATCATCGACGGCAAGCCCAATCCCGACGGCGTATTCGATGATGTCAACCATTTCCGGCAGATGCTGACGGGCTATCAGGGCTCATCTCACGAGCCTTATCATTTGAAACTGGTTTGGGGGAATCTGATTTTCAAAGGCCGGGCTGTCGAACTCAACATTAATTACAAACTGTTCAACCCCAACGGCCAACCGATACGCGCCGTTGCCAAGGTCAGGTTTAAAGGCAGTATTGAAGAGAAGAAACGCGCTTTACAGGAAGATAAAAGCTCGCCCGATCTGACCCACGTCCGCAAAGTCAAGGCCGGCGATACTCTGCCGCTGATGTGTTACCGGATTTACGGGGACCCCAAATATTATCTCCAGGTAGCGGAAGCCAATGGCCTCGGTAATTTTCGATTCCTGACTCCGGGAACCGATCTGGTGTTTCCACCGCTACGTTAGCCAAGCCCTCTGAATGACCGTGAACAACGAATCAACCATCCCAACCCCGGCAACACCAGATGTCTGTACCGCTGCCATACTCATCGAAGGCGCGCAGATCTCCGGCGGATACCATGTGCTGTCGATTTATGTGAGCCGGGAATTAAACAGGATTCCCACCGCCACGATCTATTTACAGGATGGCGAAGCATCCAAGGCGACGTTTAAAGCGAGCAATACCGATCATTTTATTCCGGGTAAAAAAATTGAAATCCAGCTCGGTTACCGCTCGCAGAATGATTCGGTATTTAAAGGCATTATTGTCAAACACAGCATCAAAATCCGCAAAAACGGTACGCAGCTGATTGTGGAATGCCGCGATGAATCGGTAAAAATGACCCACGGCGTCAATAGTCGCTATTATGCCGACAAGAAGGACAGCGACATCATGGAGGACATTATCGGCCCTTACGGTTTGCAGAAAGACATTACCGCCACTCAGGTGGAACTGAAGGAAGTGGTGCAGTATGACGCCAGTGACTGGGATTTTCTGTTGTGCCGCGCCGAGGCCAACGGTTTGATCGTAAAGGTTGAAGACGGCAAAGTTACTGTAGCGCCGCCTGCTGCTTCCGAGCAATCGATATTGAATGTTCAGTACGGGGCTACGCTTCTGGAACTCGATGCTGAAATCGATGCCCGCTGGCAAAGCAAGGGCATCACTGCCCAGAGCTGGAACGCAAGCGATCAGGAACTGCTGACTGCGGAGGCCAGGGAACCCGCCATAACCGGCGGCGGCAATCTTGAACCCGCCGATCTCGCCGATGTGATCGGCAGCGACGCCCATACCATCAGGCACGGCGGCAAACTGAGCCAGCCCGAATTACAGGCCTGGGCCGACGGCCGGTTGCTGAGAGAGCGGCTGGCCAAAGTGAGGGGCCGGGCAAAATTTCAGGGCTTCGCCGGCGTCATGCCGGACAGGATCATTCAAGTGACCGGGATCGGCGAACGCTTCGAAGGCAAACTGTATGTATCCGGTGTCCGCCACAGCTTCGCCAAAGGCAATTGGGAAACCGATGTCCAGTTGGGCCTGAATACCGAATTATTCGCCGAAACCTATAATCTGCGCCCACTGCCGGCGGCGGGACTGCTGCCGGCCATCAGCGGTTTGCAAATGGGCATCGTGACTATCCTGGAAAATGACCCCGAGGGCGAAGATCGCATCAAGGTGCGGCTGCCCATGATAAGCACCGCTGAGGAAGGCATCTGGGCGCGCGTCGCGACACTGGATGCCGGCAAGGAACGCGGCACGTTTTTCCGCCCTGAAATCGGTGATGAAGTGATCGTCGGCTTTCTGCATGACGATCCCCGCTACCCGGTTGTCCTGGGCATGTGCCATAGCAGCGCCAAGCCCGTGCCGGAACCCGCCAAGGATGACAATCACCTCAAAGGCTATGTCAGCCGTGAAAAAATGAAATTCACGTTTGATGATGAAAAAAAAATTATCACGCTGGAAACGCCCGGCGGCAATAAGCTGCGGCTTTCCGAGGAAGACAAGGGCATTACCTTTGAAGACCAGAATGGCAACAAAATCATCCTGGATGACAGCGGTATCAAAATCGAAAGCGCTAAAGACCTGATCCTGAAAGCCGCCAAGGATATAAAAATCGAAGGCATGAATACCGAATTGAAAGCGCAAACCGCGTTCAAGGCATCAGGCAGCGGCAGCGCCGAAATTTCGGGCGCCAGTACCACCCTGAAAGGCAGTGCCACTACGGTCATCCAGGGCGGCATCGTTCAAATCAACTAACCTGGAGCGTTAAATATGCCCCCTTCAGCACGCGTAACCGACCTAATCACCAGCACCGCGACCTCCGGTATTCCCATGCCGATCCTGCCGCCCGGCGCGCCCAATGTGCTCATCGGAGGGTTGCCGGCGGCGCGCATGGGCGATAGCTGCGGAGCCGATGCCATCATCAAAGGTTCGGCAACCGTCCAAATCAACGGACTTCCGGCGGCAAGGATCGCCGACCTGACCGCCGGCGGCGGAGCTATCCTGCCACCCGGCGCCTTGACTGTGTTAATCGGTGGCTGATATGGATCGTTCTTTTCTCGGCCGCGGCTGGTCCTTCCCTCCCTCTTTCGACCCCGGCAATGGCCGGGTCGAGATGCTGGAACAGGAAGCCGATATCGCCTCCAGCCTCGAAATACTGCTCGGCACGAGGCAGGGCGAGCGGATCATGCTGCCGCAATACGGCTGCAATCTGGATGAATTGCTGTTTGAAAATCTGGATACGCGTATGAAAACACTGATGACCGACAAGATCGAATCGGCCATTTTGTATCACGAACCGCGCATTCAACTGGAAAAAGTGCAGCTCAATGACAGCCGGGAGCAGGAAGGCGTGGTGCTGATAGACATCATTTACCGGGTGAAAGCCACCAATTCGAGATTCAATTTTGTCTACCCCTACTACAAACTGGAGGGAACCGACATTAATCTCGCCACAACCGTCAACCTTTTGCCCGAGGGCGTTTGATCATGGCGACTTCCGGCAATTGCAAGCAAAACACCGATCCCTTGAAACTGGTTCACGAAGGCACCCGCCAGGACCGGCGCTTTCCTGCACCGCTGAATCCCGCTTACGTGCCGGTCGATGAAAGAAGGCTTGAACACGCGCTGGTGTTTGCAAAGGCTTATGCCGGGCATTTGAAATTTTACGATGCCAACAACATCGTGACCGGCGACTGGGCGCCTTTTTTTAGCCGCGATGTTTCGGTGCAACTGGCGATTGCCGCGATACAGGATGTCGATTATTACAAAAGCAACGTCAAAGCCTCTTTCGACTTTTTAAATAATCTCAGCAACGATGCGCCTGAAAAAGAAACCGAATTAAAACAACGCCTGGGCTATCTGTTCAGCATTATCGGCACTCTCGCCAGACAGCTGGAACAGTTGAAAGAAGAACTGGCAACCGAAATTCCGCTGAAACACAGCTTGCGCAACCTTATCCAAAACCAGTTGGCGCCGGCGTTGGCAAAACTGATTGCCTACTATGAAGCATTTCCCAAGTCCGACAGCGATTTTGCCGGCGCACATCCCGACATGGTTTTGTTAGGCGCGGCAACGACGGATTTCGCCGGCATTTACAATTATGAATTTTCCGAAGACTGGATCACGACCTCCGCCTCCGACTGGAATGCCTACCTATCGGACATTGCTCCGGACAGTTCAGTTTACGGCACCGGCGCCGGCGTTTTTGAACGCATCAATCACATTGCCACGCACAATCTCTTTACCTCCATCTTTGACCAGTTCCTGAAAGTCTATGTCCGCACTGTCATTGAGGCAAAGCAGGCCCTGCGGCAAACCCTGACCGGCCGCGATGACCACGAACCGCACTATGCCCTGTTCCTGTCCTTTCTGCAGCTGTTTGACCATGCCCGCGCAGAAACCAATACCCTGACAGCGCGCCATCTGGATTTTTATTATCGACAAATCCTGCGCCTGAAAGAAAAACCTGCCGAACCCAGCCATGTCCACCTGCTGGTGGAACTGGCCAAACAGGCTGAGAGTCATGAAATAGCCGCCGATACGCTGTTTAAAGCGGGCAAGGATGATTCGGGAGTCGATGTATTCTTTGCCAATGACCAGACTTTTATTGCCAACAGGGGCAAAGTCACATCGCTGAAAACCGTCTATCGGCATACAAATTCCCTGCATGACAGTTTGCCCTACCAGGGTGGCCGCCTGTTTGCATCGCCGGTCGCCAATTCCGATGACGGCATGGGCGCAAAACTCACGTCCGCCGACCAATCCTGGCAGCCCTTCTTTAACAAGCTCTACAGCCAGGGCGAGCTAACCGAAATCAGAATGCCCGAAGCCGAAATCGGCTTTGCCGTCGTCTCGTACTATTTATTGCTGGCGGAAGGCGTTCGAACCATTACGCTACGCTTTGCCATCGACATGGCCAGCGCTCTGGCCGCTAATCATAAAGCTGATGTTGCCTGTTTTGTCAGCACCGAAAAAGGCTGGTTTCAGGCCGAAGTGACTGAATTCGCCATTCCCGCCAGCGGCCAATTGCGGCTGACAATCCGGTTGGGCGGGGCCGATCCGTCCGTTACGCCTTATTCAGCCAAAACGCATGGCTACAGCTTTGAGACCGATCTGCCGGTGTTGCTGCTTAAACTGGCGCATAACGATAACAGCGAGTTTCTTTATGCCGAACTTGAAGCTATCCGTGTGCAAAAGGTTGAGCTGGACGTATCGGTCAGCGGTTTGAAAACACTGGCGATTGCCAATGACTTTGGTCCGGTCGACGCCTCCAAACCGTTTCAGCCTTTCGGCGCATCGCCCGCGACCCACAGCAGCCTGGTGATTGGCTCCCGGGAAGGGTTCCAGAAGAAACTTTCTTCCTGCACGGTCAATATAGGCTGGCAAGTCGCTCCTGCCCCGTACTCCGGCGCCACGGTCAAAATTGGCGTGGACTTCCTGCAGGACGGCCAATGGTCAACGGTGAAAACGCTCTCTTTTGACATTGCCGAAACCGAATTTGAACTGCTGAGCGGCGTTGCAAGCAACGTAAAACCGTATGTGGACAAACCTGATCTGTCGGAACAGGCGATGTTCAACACGGCGTCCCGGCACGGCTATGTGCGCCTGAAACTCTCCAGCGATTTTGGTCAGAGCCAGTATGAAGAGGCATTGAACACTTATATAGACAATGTCATTAACAAAGTTACCCCTAACCCCAAACCCACCCCGCCTGCCGGCCCGTTCATTACCGAACTGACGCTGGCCTACACGGCGACGCAAACCCTGCTGCCCGGCAGCGGCCAGCAAACCGATTTCGACGCGCGTCCGGGCCGTTTTTTTCATCTGGCCCCGTTCGGTCATGCCGAACAGCACCCGTTTCTGAAGACCGGCGCCACAGATCCGTCTCTCTATTTATTGCCGCAGTTCAGACATCTGAACAGCGCCGGCGGCAACGGTTTCGATAAAAAACTGCCGGCCAATCACCCCGTCAGGCATGAGGCCGAATGCTATATCGGCATCGCCGACCTGCGGCCGCCGCAAAATCTGGCGCTGTTCTTTCAGATTGCCGACGGCACGGCCGACCCGGTATCGGTAAAACCGCAGCCGCATATCCACTGGAGCTATCTGCGCAACAACGAATGGATCGGTTTTCCCGAAAATACCGTGCAGGACGGCACTTCCGGGCTTTTAAATTCCGGAATCATTACTTTCTCGGTGCCGGATGATGCCTCATCGGACAATACCCTGCTGCCGGCCGGACAACACTGGCTCAGGGCATCCGTCGCTGCGGAAAGCGATGCGATATGCCGCTTGCAGATGGTCGAGGCGCAGGGTCTGACCGCCACCTTCAAAAACAACGGCAACGATCCGGCATTTCCCGCCCAAACACTGCCGGCAGGCACCATTAGTAAGCTTGAGACGCCCAACGCCGCCGTCAAAGGCATCAGCCAACCGTTTCCGGATTTCGGCGGCAAAGGCGCCGAGCAGCCCGATGCCTTTTATACACGCATCAGCGAGCGCCTGCGGCACAAAGACCGGGCCATCGCGCTTTGGGATTATGAACATTTGCTGCTGGAAGCCTTTCCGCAAATTTATCAGGCCAAATGCCTGAACCATACGCATTACGAACCCGATGAAGGCAGCGGCATCTACCGGGAGCTGGCGCCGGGCCATGTCACGATCGTCACCGTTCCGAACCAGCAATTCCACAACCTGCGCGATCCGCTGCGACCCTACACCAGCCTGGGGCTTCTGGAGGACATCAAGGCATTCCTGCAACAACGTCTTTCCTGCTTCGTCAAACTGCATGTCAAAAACCCGCTGTTCGAGGAAGTCGGCGCGCATTTCAAGGTGCGCTTCCACGAAGGTTTTGATGAAGCGTTCCATGCCAACAAACTCGATGAAGCCATTACCCGCTTCCTCTCGCCCTGGGCTTTTCCGGGCGGCGGCAGCCCGACTTTCGGAGGAAAAATTTTTCAATCCGTGCTGATCAACTTTGTGGAAGAACAGCCGTATGTGGATTATGTCACCGATTTCAAACTGTCCCATACCTATACAAAGCTCGACGGCAACGGCCAGAAAATCGAAGCCGTCGATCTGGATGTTACCGAAATAGAAGGCTCGAAAGCCGTCTCCATCCTGGTTTCGGCCCGGCATCACACGATCGAAGTCATTAATCCCGCCCAGCAAACAACGGTCGACAGCACCTGTCAGTGTGAATCCGTATGAACAAGATACCCGATAGCCTGCCCAAACAGCCTGAACTGAAAGCCGCCGAGGATTACTATCGTCTCCGGCGCGAAGGCATCGGTTTTATCGAACGGATGGGCAGCCGCTTATGGACGGACTACAACACCCATGACCCCGGCATCACTATTCTCGAAAACCTGTGTTACGCCATTACCGATCTGGCCTACCGCAGCGGTTGGAATATCGCTGACCTGTTGACGCCCGCTTCGCCGTCGGCAAACGCCAAAACGCCTTTCCCGGACCAGGCCTTTTTTACCGCCCGCGACATTTTGACGGTCAATCCGCTGACGCCTGACGATTTCCGTCGCCTGCTGATCGACCTTGAGCACATACGCAATGCCTGGGTGTTTTGCAAGGATTGCGCCTGCGGCTTCAGCTATTACGCCTGGTGCCAGAACGACCAACTGCAGCTTTCCTATCAAAAACCCGACGACGCGCTGCATCCCAAACGAGTCGAGCCGCAAGGTTTGTACGAGGTCTTGCTGGAACTGGAAGCAGACCCTGAACTGGGCGACCTGAATGACCGCAAGGTCAGGCATGCCTACAGCGTTTTCGACGCCGAAGGCAATCCGCACCGGATATCAATAGAGATGCGCTTCCCGGACTGGCAACTGGCAAATCCAGGACAGGGACAGTTTTTCATCGAAAGCGGCGATGCTTTCTCGGGCTCAAACGGCGCTTCATTCAAGGTCAAGGTAGGTATTGGCGCCACCAAAACCTACGACGTGCTGACAGACCCGTTGCTGGATGACGCCGGGCGCGATAAATATCTGCGCGATCACTGGCGTCAGGTCTGGTACGTGCGTTTCGAGCTGGAACTCCTGCCGGGCGGAGAAAACATTATCATCGAACATGCCGCGCTGCGCATGTTCGGCGATGTGACCGCCAAAAACCAGGTCACGGCCGACGGCATGAAGGCTTTGTTCGAAGACCAAACATCAGAGGGATTCATCCAGCGTTACCGGAACAAGCTGATCGGAACCGACAAGGCTATTAGCGCCGCCAAAGACGCTTTGCAAAAACATCGGAACCTGGACGAAGATTATTGCCGCATCAGGACCGTCGATATCGAGGATGTGAGCGTCTGCGCCGATGTTGAAATCAAGCCCGATGCCGACATCGAACGCATACAGGCCGAGATCTGGCTGACTATCGAACACTATTTCAATCCGCCCGTGCCCTTTTACGCGCTGCAGGAACTGCTGGCTGACGACACGCCCGTGGAAGATATTTTCAACGGTCCCGAATTAAGCAACGGATTTATTAAAAAGGAAGACCTTGAAGATTCCGGCTTAAAAACCGTTTTACGCGTCTCCGATCTCATCAACAGCCTGATGGACATCAAAGGCGTCATTGCCGTCAATAACCTGCTGCTAAGCAAATACGATGAGGAAGGCAATGTTGTCAAAGGCGCCGCCGATCCAGCCTGGGCTAGCGACGGAAGCCCGATATTCGACAACAATAAAATCAGCGCTGCCTGGCTGCTGTATGTCAGTCCCCTGCATCAGCCCCGTTTCCATCGGGATCTGTCCCGATTCCTGTTTTTCAAAAACGGCCTGCCGTTTGCGCCCAGAAAAGACGAGGCTTATGACACCCTGATACAGCTGCGCGGCGAAATGGAGCGGCCCAAAATCAAAAACACGCTCAACGACCTGTCCATCCCCGAAGGCACATTCCGCGATCCCGAAGCTTATTTTCCGCTGCAATACGGTTTTCCGCTGACCTACGGCATCGGCCTGGAAGGCCTGCCGTCTCATGCCTCAACTCAGCGCAAGGCACAGGCCCGGCAGCTCAAGGCTTATCTGCTGCTCTTTGAGCAGCTCATCGCCAACGCCCTGGCGCAAATCGCCCATGCCGCCGATCTGTTCTCGCTCGACCCGGCGACAGATCGCACCTATTTCTTCAAGGAATTCAGCGAATCCGTCATCAAAGGCTATGCCGATTTGACCAACGGTCTCGGTAATGCCGAGCTGGAAACGATGGTTGAAACCATGCCGGAATTTCATGAACGGCGCAATCGCTTCCTCAATCATCTGATGGCCCGCTTCGGCGAACAATTTGATGAATACGCGCTGCTGCTAACCCGGTCACAAGGCCAGCAGGCCGCGCAGGATCGCCTGATCAAGGACAAGATCACCTTTCTGACCGCGTATCCCGGCATCAGTCATGATCGCGGCAAGGCTTTCAATTACACCCTGCCGGCCTCACAGGATAACCAGTCCGGCATCAAGAAGCGCGTCAGTCTGCTGCTGGGCTTTCCCTGCCTGAGTTTCAGCATGGACACCGATGAACCGGCCGGCAACTTTTATACGGCAACCTACCAATTAGTAGACGCCCAGCAACACAGCTGGTTTGCCGGCAGCATCGGCGTCAATGCCAGTGACAACGAAGAAGCTAAACGGCAAGCCTCTCGATCACTGCTTGCGGCCATGAGCAACCCGGACGCCTACGACATTGCGGCTGAAGCGACCCAATATCTGCTCAAGCTCAAAGACGCCGGCAACAACCCGCTAGGCCAGTCGAATCCGCTTGCAAGCAAAAGTGAAGCCGAAGCGCTCAAAACCGAATTGCTAAGCTGGAGCGCCAACGAACGCGCCATCGTCGTCGAACATCTGCTGCTGCGGCCCAAATTCCCGGGCGATGCGCTCTACCCTGCCTGCGTCAGCGGCACCTGCGGAACCTGCGGCGATGAAGACCCCTATTCGTTTCGCCTGACCTGGGTCATGCCCGGCTGGACGGCGCCTTATAACGACAATATGGACCTGCGCGGTTTCGCCGACCGCACGATCCGCCGGGAAACGCCCGCCCATCTGCTCGCGAAGATCTGCTGGGTCGGCAACGAGGGATTTACGGCCAATCCTTGCGATCCGGTAGTCGGCAACGTGGCGGAACTGCTGAGCGCGGCCTCGGCCAGCGCAGACGAACAACAAATCTGCGGCTGCGCGACAGCGCTTTACCACCGCTTCAGCGATGCCTTCAGGCTGTGGTATCAGGACAAAATCCTGCGCAATTTCCAGCCGGATGAACTGAAAACCGAACTGCAGGCGCTGTTTGGCAATCTGGACGCCAACGGCCTGGATTGCGCGGCCGTGATTGATGAGACGATCTGGCAACAGATTGCAGCGCTGATGCTGGACTATTTTCAGCACATCGCGCTCGGCGGCTGGCAGTTCGAGCGCTTTGAAAATGCCTGGCGCCAGTGGCTGGAAGCCAACGCCAGGATCGACTGGACCGAAGAACGCCTGCCGGAACAGCTTCACGCCATCCTGTCGGCCAATCTGCTGAGCGCTTCGGCTGCGGATCTGTGCCGGTGCAGTGCCGGCATACTGAGCGCATACGGCACGGCCTTTTACCAGTGGATGAGCGGCAACATTCAGCAAGGCCGGGATTTCGGCGATCTCACCGATTTCCAGCCGATAACCATCAGCCTGCGTGAAGAAGGCAACGGTCAGCCGCCGGCCTTCTGTGTCGACGCCACGTTCAGGACCGGCACGGCCGCAGCCATACAGGCCCTGCTGGATGAGCGCTATGCCGGTTATCGGGAAGTATCGTTCCGCCTGTGGCAGGCCGTCAACCTGCTGGCCGGACTGCGCAACGTTTACCCGGACGCAACCCTGCACGATTGCGACGATGGCAGCGACCTGAACCCGGTGCGCCTCGGCAGTACCGCGCTGGGTTCGCTTCACGCCAGCTATCCCAAATCATCTGAAACCTTCTGACAATAGTGACATCGCCATGCAACCACTACAAGACAACTATCCGGTCTTCGAAGCCAATCAGGTACTGACCAATGCGCATCTGAATCAGGCCTTCGGCTATCTGGACGAACAGCAACGCCTGACGCGGGCCAACCTGATCGGCATCGGCATCGTCTGCGGTCTGGAGATCAGGCTTGACGACATAAATGCGCCGGGCACGATTTTCCTGTCCAGAGGCTGCGGCGTCACCTCCGAAGGCTATCTGATCATGGAACCGAACGATCTGGCACTGGTCGCGTACCGGACCTACGAATTGCCCGCTGACATCGATTATCCGGCATTCAAAAACAGCGCGACGAGCCAGCAATATCCGCTTTGGGAATTGTTTCGGGACGGCGAACCCAATACCACGCCTTTGGCAAACCCGGCTGGCTTTCTCGATGACAAGGCGGTTTTACTGTTTCTTGAGCTGAAAAAAGCCGCCCTGCGCAATTGCAGCCCCAACAACTGCAACGACAAGGGTTCGGACGTCACCGTCAAGGTCAGGCCTTTATTAATAGGCAAAACCGATCTTGACGGCATCATTGCCAGTGCGAACGAGGCATCGGGCGATCCTGGCCTGGGCGGTCTCGAATCTGCTCTAGCGGCGCAGCTGAACCTGCCGGATTTGCGCATGCCGCGCTATGACGTACCCAACAGCCAGCCCGTGACGAGCCATGACGTGCTGGCGGCCTTCCTGAAAATTTTCAGCACCGTCGATCTGGCCGCCGCGCTCGGCGACGCGCTGACCCGCGCCTATCAGGCTTTTCATCCCATCCTGAAAGAGACTTATACCAGCGATCCTTTTAGCGGCTTTATGGCTCGGTTCGGTTTTTTGGATAACGCACCGGCAACCGCCGAGCAGGTGCGCTTTTTGCCGTACTACTATGATTTCTTCGACGACCTGATCCGCGCCTACGATGAATTCCGCTGGTTGGGCATGGACTTGCTGTGCGCCTGCTGCCCCTCCGAAGCCCTGTTCCCGCGTCATTTGATGCTGGGCCTGTTGTTTCCGGCCGAGGACATCGATGCATTGGGTTATCGTCATCGCTTTTTGCCTTCTGCCGCCATTGGCGATTGCGAGCGGCGCACCCGCGAAGTCGTGCTGTTGTTCCGGCGCATGGTGGAGATGATCGACCGCTTTACGCACGCGCCCGCTTTGCCGCCGATAAAGCCGCCGCTGACGCATGTTGTTCCCACGGACTCGCAAATTCGCATCACACCGTCCAAACTGGGCGATGTGGCGTTGTCCGAAAAAGCCATTCCGTATTATTACCATCAAACCGGTACGCCGCCGTTGTATCAACTGTGGAATCCCGAAAAAAGCCGGCGCCTTAGAGCCCATCACAACCTGAGTTACCGCGCGGAGGAATACGTGCCGGCCGCGCCTGCATTCATCACCCAGGCGCTGGCCTACGATCTGGAACCTTACAATTTCCTGCGGATAGAGGGGCATCTGGGTAAAAACTATCAAATGGTGCTGAATACCCTGCTGTCGATCAAGTCCAGCCATCGCCTGCCCATCCAACTCATCGCGTTGCGCACGGGCGCTTTCGACGAAACCGTTCCCATCGATGCAAGCCAGGAAAACTGCCGGTTTCAGGATTTGGAGACCCTGTATGACGTGACACGCGAGCAAATACTGGGCGCTTTGGTCAAGTCGCTGACCTATTTTTATGACCTGCCTTTTGATGCCGACTCGCCGGTAAAGACGCCGGTCAAATCGCAATTCGACGTCATCAACCGGTATGCGCCCGATTTTCTCGTGCAGCTCAATACGTTGGGCCGCACTTTTGAAGATTATATAACCCAGCAGGGCGGTGTCGTGCCGGACATTGACGCCAATTATATGGCAAGCTGGATCGCGATCTTTCCTCCCGGCGATATGCTGGTCTATTACAGCTTCTTTTATCTCATCAAACTGAGCGGCGCGTTGCCCAACGATTTTGCCAACGTCAATTTCACCGAGCTTGAAGACCGCTTCAGGAATCTCGCCATCGTCGTCAAAGCCATCGAAACAAGGCGCGAGCAAGGCATCTCCAATCTGGAGGGCAACGCTGCTGTTTTGAGCTGGGAGGAAATAGACGACCGGCTTGAGGATTTGCTGAACAGCTGCCAACTGGACGCCTTAAAAGCACTGCACGACGAATATACGCGCCGTATCAAGGCGTTGAAGAAAAAGCAGTTTCTCGGCAACTTCCTGCCGGATCATCCTGGCATTCAGCATAAAGCCGGCGTACCGTTAGGCGGCACGTTCATTTTGGTCTACCATCAGAAGCCGGCGGCGAAAAGCAGCGCAGCAGCCAGCCTCAAAGCCGCCACCCGGCGCATCGATCCCTTTGCAATGGGCATTATTCTGCCCCTTCACGCCAATGCGGCAAACCTGAGGGATTTTGTCTTTATCCAGCCGGACCTTGACTTTGTTGACGTGACCAGAAATTCTACAACCAGCGCCGCTGCCCCGGTCGATACCGGCCCGGCCATTATTGCCCGCCCGGACTTGATAGCCGCCATCAAGCGCCTGCAAACCCAGCAACCTTCGTTCATTAACCCGGACTTTCAACGGGTGCTGGACGGCCTGTCAGCGCTGATACCGAATGTCCCGGACGCTTTCGACTTTCTCGGCAAAGCCGACAAAATCATCGCCGCAACGGTTAATGACCTGGCTGACGGCACCGTGGTCGGCGACTTTTACCTGCCTTATCTTTGCTGCTCCGACTGCGCCCCGATACAATTCATACTGCCCAAAACGCCGCCGACTTTTACGGTCGTTATCGGCTGCACCCAAACTGATCAGGAAACTCCGGCCGCGGCAGTCACGATAACCGTCAAGGACGGCATGCCGCCTTACCGAATCAGAATCGATGAGCAGGATTACCAGGATCTGGTCAACCCGGTCCTTTTAAGTGCCGGCGAGCATACGCTGGTCATTCAGGATGCCAACAACGCCGTGTCCGCCCCGCAAACCGTCGTCATCCCGGAACCTCTGCGCGTCGGCGAGCCGGTATTTAAATGCGCTGAAGACGGCCAGACCTACGTCGCGACCCTATCGATAACCGGAGGCACCCCGCCTTATACCGTCAATGATTCACCCATAGACGGCGCAAGCTATACCAGCGCGCCGATGGCGAGCGGCGCCAGTCTGGCGTTACGCATCACCGACCAACAGCTATGCATGATCGAGACCACGCTCACCCATACCTGTCCGTCGCCCTGTGATTTGCCGGATGACGGCCAGTCGCAACGTTGCGCTTACCGGCTTTGGCTGCAGCCTGCAACTTACCGGAGCTACAAGCAAACCTCCGGGCTCAAGCTGCGCTTTAACGGTCAGGACCTTGACTTGAGCGGAACCGATGATCTCCTGCAAATCAGTGCCAACGACCTTAACAACGACTTCAAAACCGCGCTGAACGCCGCCGTTGAAAAACTCAATGAAGTCGTCAACAAGGCCATCAACGAGGCTTTCGGGCAACTGAGCCGGGATCGCCTGACAATCAGTTATGCGCCGGCTGAAAGCGATCCTTTCGGCATTCTATGGATAGAACATTTTATTAAGGACACCTTCAGCTTCACATTCGATTTCAGTTTCAGCCACCGAGCCTCTTCCGGTAATTTTTCCGTGCGCTATGGAAATGACGCCATCGGTGCGGCCCCTTTCGATGGCGCAATCTTTATCAATTTCGATCTGGACAATAAAGAAACCCGCGTGCCCGCCTTTGCCTGCAGCCAGCGCAACCAGTGCACAGGCAGCGATTTCGTCAGCCTTTGCGACGGATTCGATCTGAAACCGGCTTTCGTTTCCAACCCGGAAGGAGACAATCTGTTCATCTTTGCCATCAACGAGGAAATGCCCACCACCGGCATTGCCGCCTGGGTATGGGATTTCACTACTGCGACCAAGGAGCCATTTTATGTCGGCGAAAAAATAGCCGTCGACTGGCAACCCGGAGGTTTTGTCAGATTGACTGCGATTAGCGAAAAAGGCTGTTTTAGTTCAACACTGGAAGATCGGCGCTAATGACCCATACCATTCGCCAGCATCATCTGCACATCCGGATCAACGGCACCGAAACCGACGGTCTGGCCTTGCAAAACAGGCTGCCGGCATGGTGCCGGAACTGGCTGTTTCCTGCGATTGAAAGCGCATTGGATCGATGCGTGCCGGCCGCGGAACACTGGTCGCTGGAGCGTCTGGAAATCGATGTGGGAGACATCGCGCTCGATCGCCTGGAACAGGACTTGCCCAGACGGGTCGAGCAGGCACTTGAAAAGTCGTTGCGAACGCTAAAGCCTGCAAGGGATTATGCTAAGGCAACCTCGGGCGGAATCACGCAAAAATCAACGCCGCAACACATCGATGAAGCCTGGGTTTATTTTTTAAAAACCGGCACGCTGCCCTGGGGCTTGCACCTGCCGGAGGGTTGCGATCTGGAACGAACGCTACTCAAGGGCTGGCAAGAAACCCCATCAGGTCATCATGCCGGCGTAATCCTTGCCGCGTTGGCATCGCCAAGCGCCAGACAGCGTCTGGTCCGGCAATTTTCCAAAGCATTTTTGACAACTTTGCTGAAGCGAATTGCACCTGACCTCGAAAAAATCATGGCCGGCATTTTTCAACAGTTGGAAAGTTTCGACTTGCCGGCCGAGGCCATCAAACCTTTGACTGCACAACTGTGGGAAGCGGCATTTGCACAGATTGCAACCGCCGGGCATTACACCGATGCCCAGATTGTCCGCACCGCCTGGCACCAGCTTCCGGTTACGACGGCACAGCGCAGCCGTCTGGCAACCCTGCTGGAACGCCGCTGGCCGGGCGTTACAAGCGATGCCGGAAAACAGCCGCCAGATCAGCATTTTCCGGCTCCCGGAATCACGGCAGACAGCACTATCGGCAGCACTGACGGCATAATTTCCGAAGATGCCCGGTCAAGCCAACACCCTGAAGCTTCCGAAGGCATTTATATCGAAAATGCCGGGCTCGTTTTATTGCACCCGTTCTTGCCCCGGTTTTTCCAGGCCCTGGGCATCGCCTCTGAAGAAGACGTCATTATTCAGCCCGAACGCGCGCTGTGCCTGCTGCATTTTCTGGCGACCGGGCAACGCATCGCGCCGGAGTATGAACTGGTTTTGCCGAAAATCCTCTGCAATATCCCTTTAACGTCACCCGTCGAAGCCGATATGGATCTGTCCGACTCGGAGATGGAAGAAGCAACCGCCCTGCTCGAGGCCGTAATCCGTCACTGGGACGTCCTGAAAAATACCGGTATCGATGGCCTGCGCGGCACGTTTCTGCTGCGCGCCGGAAAAATCACTTTGCGCGACGACGGCGACTGGCGCTTGCAGGTGGAAAGCAAAGCCTACGATATTCTGATGGACCAACTGCCCTGGGGCATCAGCATGATAAAACTGCCCTGGATGCAACGGATGCTTTGGGTGGAGTGGCGCTATTGACCTCATGACAATGAGTAGAAGAAGATGAAAGCGAGCTCAGAAAAATCATCCGGCACTGCCTCCAGGACGACGACCCAAACGGCGAACCGGCCTTTTTTTGCCAAGGCGGGCGGCGGTGATTTCTTCGCGCCGGCCAACCCGTCTTTCGCCGCCTCCGTGCAAACGAAAATGACTGTCAACAAACCCGGCGACAAGTTCGAGCAGGAAGCCGACAAAATGGCCGATAAAGTCATGCGCATGCCGGCCCCTGTCCCGGCACCGGGAAAAGAGGAGAAACTCCAGCGGCAACCGGAAGAGAAACTGCAGAAAAAGGAAGAAGAAAAAATACAAAAAGCGGCCATGCCGGAGGAAAAAATTCAGAAGGCTGTCATGCCCGAAGAGAAACTTCAGAAAAAAGAGGACGAAAAAATACAAAAGGCGCCCGCTGCCGAAGCAAAACTGCAACGAAAAGTCAGCGGCGCCCCGGCTGCAAGTTCAGGCATACAATCGGCGATTCAGAACAAAACCTCCGGCGGGCAGCCGCTTTCCAGCGACGTGCGCGGCTACATGGAGCCAAGATTCAATGCCGATTTCAGCAACGTGCGCGTCCACAGCGATCCCGAATCCGCCAGCCTGAGCAATCAACTGAGCGCCAGAGCGTTCACTTACCAGAACCACGTTTTCTTCTCCCAGGATCAATACCAGCCGGGCACCAGCGAAGGCAAGCAACTGCTCGCTCACGAACTGACGCATACCATCCAGCAGGGACATGCCGTACAGCGCAGCCCGCAAATCAATACCACGGCCACGCCGCCGCCTGTACAGCGCTTTCTCGGCATCGATATTCCATCCTGGCAGGACGTTCTGGACTGGCTCGCCGAAAAAGCCTACAACATTCCGGGTTACCGTATGTTCACTATCGTCATCGGCGTCAATCCGATCAACGGTGAAAGCGTTGACCGCAGCGCGGCCAATATTCTCCGGGCCATCGTGGAGTTTTTGCCGGGCGGTAAAATCATCACGGACGCACTCGAAAAATACAGCGTCTTTGAAAAAGCAGGCAGTTGGGTGGAAGGACAACTGAAACGGTTCGCCAATCTGCTGGGAACCGTCAAGTCCGCGGTTGCGCAATTTATGGACGACATCGATTTCTGGGATGTTGTTCTGCACCCCGTGCGCACCTGGGAAAGAGCGGTTGACATCTTTACCACGCCCGTCAATGAAATTATCGACTTCATAGGCAGCATTTTTCAGGCCATCCTGCAGTTTATCCGTGATGCGGTGCTGATGCCGCTGGCGGCCCTGGCGCAGGGCAAGCCGGGCTTCGACCTGTTATGCGCCATACTGGGCAAAAATCCGATCACCAATGAACCGGTGCCGAGAAATGCCGATACCCTGATCGGCGGATTCATGAAACTGATCGGACAGGAAGAAATCTGGGAAAACATCAAAAAAGGCAACGCCGTGCAAAAGGCCTGGCAGTGGTTCAATACCGCCCTGCAGGAACTGTTCGCCATGGTTGTGCAATTCCCGCAGGACTTCATCACGATGCTGAAATCACTGGAAGTGATGGACTTCATCATCCTGCCCAACCTGTTTATCAAGATTTTTAAGGTTTTCGGCAACTTCGTCGTGAAGTTTACCTCGTGGGCTTTCGGCACCACGCTCAGCTTGCTCGAAATCATATTCTCGGTCGTCGCGCCCGGCGTCATGCCTTATGTCGCCAAAGCCAAGGCCAGTTTCCAGCAAATAATCAGAAACCCGATCGGCTTTGTCGGCAATCTGGTTAAAGCGGGCAAAATGGGCTTCGGTCTCTTTATGGCGCGTATCGGCGTGCATCTAAAGACCGCCCTGATCAAATGGATTACCGGGCCGTTGGGCGAAGCGGGCGTTTATATCCCTAAATCGTTCGAACTGACGGAAATCGTCAAACTGGTCCTGTCGGTTCTGGGCCTGACCTGGCAAGCCATCCGCGGCAAACTGGTCAAGATCATTCCCGACCCGATCCTGGCCGGCCTGGAAAAAACCGCCGGCATTCTGGTCACGCTGGTTAAAGATGGGCCGGCAGCCGCGTGGGATCAGATCAAAGCCGAACTGAATGAACTGAAAGGCCAGTTGATCGCGCAAGTCACGCAGATGATCACCACCGAAATCGTCAAGGCGGCTATCGGCAAGCTGGTGATGATGCTCAATCCGGCTGGCGCGTTCGTGCAGGCCGTACTGGCCATCTGGAACACCATCACCTTCTTTATTCAAAAAATCAAACAGATCGGCGCAGCAGCCGCGGCCTTCATCGACTCCATCTCCGCCATCGCCGCGGGCCAGGTCGCGGGCGCTGCAAAGAAGGTGGAAACGACGATGGCCAGAACCCTGACCGTGGTCATCGCGTTCCTGGCGAAATTTGCCGGCCTGGGCAGCATCCCTGAGAAAATCGTCGGCATCGTCAGGAAGATTCGGGCGCCGATTGATAAGGGGCTGGATAAGATTGTGGCGTGGCTGGGGGCTATGTTGAAGAAAGCCGGAACTGCCGTTTTACAAGCTGGTGTGCCGCAGGATCCTAATGAGCGTTTAAAACTGGCGGCAAGAGCGGCGGTAACTGCGGCCCGAAAACTGACAGGCGGCATTACTCAGCCTATATTAATGACCGCTCTGACCATCATTAAAACCCGCTACGGTTTGCAACAACTCATGCCTTATGAAAAAGGCGGGGAATGGTGGGTGAAGATGGTTATCAATCCTGTCATCGATCAAAATCTGGGCGTTTCCAGCAGCGGCCCGGCGGCCGGCGCTTCACCCGTCCTGGTTGCTGTCGGTTCCTGGATCAAGAATTTAAAAACCAGCTCTTTCGAGCGGGTCAGCAATCCGCGCTCCGTCCTTCGAAGAAGAAGCGATGGAGAAATGCAAGCCGTCAGCTTCACAACCTCGAAGCCGGATGGCGGAGCCGGTTCGTTTGCTTATAGTGGAGAAGGAACTGAATGGGAGCGCAGTACCTTTGTACATACTTCCGGTTTCGTGATGCCGAAAGGCGGTGGCGCAACATTTGTGCTGAAACAGCAATATCGTGGTTCAAGGCTAATCCGGCCCAATTTTTATTCGGATACGAGCAGTAGCCGCGGCGCTATTGTAAGCAGCAAACTACCCGCATTGCTGCATCCTCTCGACTCCACAAAATTCTTAAGCGAAGGGTCGGCTACGGAAGAAGCGGCGCAAGGTTATACCCAGACTTTTAACGGTAAAGCGACTGTTCCTGTATCAGTAGCCTCCCCTGACCACGATCCGCCTATTGCCGATCACTGGACTAATAAACAGGGGAACGATGCCACGCAAGCAACCCGGGAAAACTGGAACAGCCAGTTGAGCACTTATAAGCTGATGTCAAGAAGACTTAACCTGAAGCTGGGCAGCCGGGGGGAAAATTTTACCGAAATGGTCGGAATCAATTTCCGTGGTCCTGGCGAGTGACTGCTTATCAACTTCATAGCTATCCTATTGCCGTCGATACAGTATTTGCGCATCGTTACATTTTGTTCAATTAAAAGTCAGTCAAAATTTGCCTAATGAATCTCTCTGTCATCAACATTACAAAACGCTGTATCCGAATACTATTCAACACTCCAAGTAAAAACCGATAAGTGAATCATGGAAAATATAATGCAGTTCAATGCAGCTAATCTTGAAATCGCTTTGATTTGGCTGAAAACTGTCGTCAATGCCTGCTTGAAAGTACGCTTCGGACAATCGGAAGGTTTCGAAATAAATCCGGTGAGTTTCTACAACGGGAATTCCTGGCTGGTGACTTTTATGGAGCGGAATGAACTCAGTTTTGAGGAATTTGCTATGCTGATGCTGACGACTGCTCCACACCTTCAGCCCGATTTCTTCAACCAAATCATCGCCGAACACCTACCCGAAGGCGGCGATTTTCCTGAATTCGGCGGCGTCAAAGGCAGCAACCATCGCGGCATCCTGCCCACCGGTGAAACCGCGCAGTTTATCCTGGCCGGCAACGATCTGGAAAAACGCCTCGAAATTCAGCGCATTCTGAGCTGCGAACACTGGTTTGCGCAACAACGCATTCTCTGGATGGAGCCGGTGCGCGAAGGAGAACCCATGATGAGCGGCCGCTTGGTCATCGATCCTGAAATCATTGAACAGCTCACCATCGGCACCGTCAGCAAACCGCGCTTCAGCCTGGATTTCCCGGCGGAATATATCCATACCGATATGGACTGGGACGATCTGGTGCTGCATCCCAATACCTTGCGGCAAATCCATGAGATCGAAAACTGGATCAAACACAACGATACGCTGCTGCATGACTGGGGCATGAAGAAAAAAATCAAACCCGGCTACCGTGCACTGTTTTACGGGCCGCCGGGTACCGGCAAAACCTTGACTGCAACGCTGCTCGGCAAGCAAACCGGTAAAGACGTGTTCCGTATCGACCTGTCGCGCGTGGTGTCCAAATACATCGGCGAGACGGAGAAAAACCTGTCACGGCTGTTCGATAAAGCGGAAAACAAAAACTGGATCCTGTTTTTCGACGAGGCCGATGCGCTATTCGGAAAACGGACCGACATCCGCGATGCCCACGACAAATACGCCAATCAGGAAGTCGCCTACCTGTTACAGCGAATCGAAAGCTACAACGGCCTGGTTATCTTAGCGTCGAATCAACGCGCCAATATAGACGATGCGTTTGTCCGGCGCTTCCAGACCATCATTCATTTCCCGATGCCCCGCCCTGAAGAGCGTTGCAAAATCTGGTCCGGAACCTTTCCGCCCCAGATCAGGATTGCCCAGGATATTGACTGGCAACATGTTGCGGCCCGTTATGAACTGACCGGCGCCGGCATATTGAATGTCGTTCATTATTGTTCTGTCGAGCTATTGGCATCTGAATCAAACTTGCTGGATTTAAAACAATTGGAATTCGCCATCCAGCGAGAGTTTATCAAAGAAGGAAAAATCGTATAGCAGGCGTCGATGAGGGTACTGTCGCCAATATTCAAAAAGCGTAAAGTCGTCCTGACAAATAAGGAAAAGGAAAATATGAATACATACAGTTGGAATGCCAAGGATTATGAGAGAAACTCACAAGCTCAACAAAAATGGGCAAGAGAACTTATTGCCAATCTAAATTTAAAGGGAGTGGAAGACATTCTTGATTTAGGTTGCGGCGATGGAAAAGTGACGGCGGAAATTGCCCGGTTAGTCCGTGATGGCTCGGTTGTCGGCGTTGACAACTCAAGGCAGATGATAGATCTGGCAAAGGAAAAATATTCATCATACAAGCATCCTAATCTTTCGTTTCAGGTAATGGATGCCAGCTGCTTATCATTTGAAAATTGTTTTGATGTGGTTTTTTCAAACGCGGTGTTGCATTGGGTCAAAAATCATAAGCCTGTTATTGAGGGCTTATATAAAAGCCTCAGGATTGGAGGAAAAATTCTCCTGCGCATGGGAGGGAAAGGCGATGCCGAAGGTATGCTTTCGGTTATTGACGACGTTAAAGCTTCCGATAAATGGGCACAGTACTTTACTGAGTTTGAATTTCCTTATACTTTTCTTGGCATCGATGAATATCAAATACTGCTGAAAGAAACCGGATTTTCCATAAAGCGTGTTGAACTCATTCCTAAAGATATGACGCATGATGGAAAACCAGGGCTGGAAGGATGGATTCGAACGACATGGCTACCCTATACGGAGCGAATTCCAAAAGCAAAGAGGGAAGCATTTATCGAAGAGGTTTGCTCAAAATATCTGGAAAAAGTGCCGCTGGAAGCAGATGGTAAAGCTCATGTGGCTATGGTAATGATTGAAGTCGCGGCAGAAAAAATCTAACCAGCGGTGTTCGGGTCAAGCGGCGTATTTGACCCGCGCCAAACATCCCGGACGGGGCAACATGCCTGTCCCTTGATCACAAACTCAGCGAGCTCGCGTAGGCTGGGTTGGAGCTTTAGCGGAAACCCGGCATGGGTGGTCTCGAATGCTGGGTTTGTCAACCCAGCCTACTGTTAAAGGCCCCGGTACCCGATGCGGCAAACGGGATAAAACCTCCCGGCGTAACATCAGTTAACAAAATTCCGACGAGCCAGACGCTATGCGAATAACCAGCAGGGTCATGATAATCGCGTGGCATTCCAGTCCGGATGATATACCGCCAATAAATTGATTTTTGATGGCTATTTTATGGTTATTAAAGGTTTGAATATGGTAGATATACGGAAACTTTATAATCTTGTTAGGCGTTGCAAGTGGTCGGCAGCATTCCTGGCGCGGGACGGACGATGAAGGAGCACCCTATGCACATCAAGACCTGGCACGCAGTCCTTTTTCTGGCCTTAATGAGCTGCGCCCTGGTGATCGTGGAACTTCCCCAAGCCACCTGGCTGACTTCGGCCGCGCTCAGCCTGTCGTTCGGGACGGCGGCGGTGGCGTTGATGGGCGCCGCGGCCCTGTTGGGCGGCCGCTGGAAAAGCGTCGAATCGCTGTTCGGCGGGCTCGACCGCGTTTATCTGACGCACAAATGGCTGGGCATTTGGGCGTTGGTTTTTGCATCGTTTCATTTTGTGTTCAAGGCCAATCTGGAAGCCTGGCAAACCGCCTCGATCATTTCGCTGCCACCCTACTACACCCGCCTGGTGCGGCAGCTGAGCTTCATCGCCCTGATGCTGATCGTCATGCTGGCATTGAACCGGAAGATTCCTTACAGCGTCTGGCGCTGGTGGCACAAGCTGTCCGGGCCGCTGTTCCTGATCGTCATCCTGCACTGGCTGAGCTTCAAATCGCCCATCGCGCTCGACAGTCCCGCCGGGATCTGGCTGGCCACGCTATCGGCGCTAGGCGTTGTCGCCGCCGGCTACAAGCTGCTGCTCTATCCGTTTCTGGCTAACCACGCCGAGTACCGCATCGTCGAGGCGAACGCCGGCGCCAACGCGCTGCACCTGGAACTGGCGCCGGTGAAGCGGGCTCTTTCGTTCGAGCCGGGGCAGTTCGGCTTCATCAGGATGAAGGAAGACGGCCTGCGCGAGCCGCATCCCTTTACGATCGCAAGCCGCAGCGAGCCGGACGGTCATGTGCATTTCGTGATCCGGGCCCTGGGCGACTATACCCACAAGCTGGTAAAGGAAGCGAGCGCGGGCATGTATGCGGACATTTATGCGCCGTACGGGCGTTTCAGGCGTCTGCCGGCCTCGGAACGGGAAGTCTGGATCGGCGGCGGCGTCGGCATTTCGCCGTTCATTGCCTGGCTGACGGATCAATCGGCGAAAAATTTAGAGAAGGTCACCCTGTTCTATTTCTTCACGCCGGGGCGTGAGTTTCCCAGCGCCGAGGTGCTGAACGACCTGGCCCGGGAGTACGGCGCGGAATTCATTTCCGTATCGACCGGTCCGTCGAGCCCGGAATTCATCCGGCGGTTTGGCGAAATCGCCCAAAATGCGGGGCCTGCGGCGGTGGATGTCAGCTTTTGCGGCCCCAAGGGCCTTTTGAAACGAATCCAGGCGCTGATGCGCGAAAACAGAATACCGGATGCGAACCTCCGGTATGAGTACTTTGAATTCCGATGACTGACCGCAACCCAGATCAACCCGCCGTATTCAAGGCTATCAGCCGCGGCCTGCTTCGCCTGGCGTATGGCGCTGCCGTGGCGCTGCTCGGCGGCTGCACGGGCGTTCAGTCCACTTTTTCGGCTTTCGGCATTGAAGCGGAATCAACACGCGCCCTCACCTGGGGGATGACCGCCGCCGCCACCGTGATCACGATCGGCGTGTTATGGCTCGCGTGGCATGCCGCGCGCACGCCGGCCGGCCGGCTCGACCATCAGGGCGGGATGCGTGTGATCCTCTGGCTGGGCGCTATCGGTCCGACTGTGCTTCTTACGGCGCTGCTGGTTTCCTCGCTGCCGAAGATGCGGACCCTGCCGACGGGTGCCGATGATCTCAGGATCGCTGTCGGCGGCGAACAGTTCTGGTGGCGCGTGCGCTATCTGCCGGCCGGCGGCCAGTCCGTGGAAACGGCCAATGAAATCCGGGTGCCCGTGGGACGCACCGTAGCCTTCGCCCTGTCGAGCCCGGACGTCATCCACAGTTTCTGGATACCGGGCCTGGCCGGCAAGGTGGACATGATTCCGGGCCGCACCAACGATCTGGTCGTGCGCGCCACCCAGGCAGGCGTCTATCGCGGCGCCTGCGCGGAATTTTGCGGGCTGAGCCATGCCCGCATGGCGTTCGACGTGGTGGCGATGGAGCCTGCTGATTTCGACCGCTGGCTGGCCGACGCGGCACGTCCGGCGGCCGGCATCGACAGTCCGGGCCGGCACTTGTTCGAGGAGTACGGCTGTAGCGGTTGCCATACCATCCGCGGCCATGCCGAAGACAGCACGATCGGGCCCGATCTCACTCACGTCGGATCACGCCGCTCACTGGGCGCCGGCACGTTGCCGATGACCCGCGACGCCCTCAGCCGCTTCATCCGCAACCCGGCCTCAGTGAAACCCGGCGCCCTGATGCCGAGCTTCAAGGACATGCCCGGCAAGGACGCGGATGCGATTTCCAATTATCTTGCGGAGCTTCGTTAAATGTCCGTCGCAGCGAACACTCAACCCGATCAGAACGACCCGGCCGTCCGCGCCGCGCAGGAAGAGCGGTTGCGCGCCGTATGGAGCCCTCCCAAGGGATTGTTCCTGCGCTGGACCGACACCAACAACAATGCGGTCGGCATCTGGTACACCCTCACCGCCTTCGGGATGCTGCTGTTCGCGGGCGTGCTGGCGCTGATCATGCGCGCCCAGCTCGCCGTGCCCGAAAACAATCTCGTTTCCGCGTCGACGTTCAATCAACTGTTCACGCTGCACGGCTCGATGATGATGTTCCTGTTCGCGGTGCCGATGTTCGAGGCGGTCTCGGTGCTGATCCTGCCGCAACTGCTGGGCGCGCGCGACCTGCCGTTCCCTCGCCTTTCCGCTTTCGGCTACTGGAGCTTCCTGATCGGGGGCGTATTCGTGGCCGGTTCGATTTTCTTCGACGCCGCGCCGGACGGCGGCTGGTTCATGTACCCGCCGCTGTCCACCGAGCCTTCGACCGCAGGCATCGGCGCGGACATCTGGATGCTGGGCCTGTCCTTCATCGAGGTATCGTCGATCGCCGCCGCGGTCGAGCTGATCGTGGGCGTGCTGAAATGCCGGCCGCCGGGCATGCGGCTGAATCTGATGCCGCTCTATGCCTGGTACATTCTCGTGGTGGCGGTGATGATCCTGTTCGCCTTTCCGCCGCTGATCGCCGGCGATCTGTTGTTCGAAATGGAGCGCCTGCTCGACTGGCCTTTCTTCGATGCGAAGCGCGGCGGCGATCCTTTGCTCTGGCAGCATTTGTTCTGGATTTTCGGCCATCCGGAGGTCTATATCATCTTCCTGCCCTCGATCGCGATCTTCGCGATGGTGATCCCGACCTTCGCGCAGCGCCATCTGCTCGGCTATCCCTGGATCGTGCTGGCGGCGGTCGGCACCGGTTTCCTGAGCTTCGGCCTGTGGGTGCACCACATGTTCGCCACCGGCATGCCGAACATCAGCCTCGGCTTCTTCTCGGCCGCGTCGGAGGCTGTGGCGATTCCGACCGCCGTGCAGATCTTCGCGTTCATCGCCACTATATGGGCGGGCCGCGTCATTTGGTCGACGCCGATGCTCTACGGAGCGGGCTCGCTGGCGATCTTCGTGATCGGCGGGCTGACCGGCGTGATGGTGGCGGCGGCGCCCTTCGACTGGCAGGCGCACGATACCTATTTCGTCGTCGCCCACCTCCATTACGTCCTGATCGGTGGCTCGGTGCTGCCGCTGTTCGCCGGCCTGTATTATTACTGGCCGCTGGTGACCGCCAAGAAACTGTCCGACCGGCTCGGCCGCATCGCCTTCTGGATGATGTTCGTCGGCTTCAATCTCGGCTTCTTTCCGATGCACATTTCCGGACTGATGGGCATGCCGCGCCGGGTCTACACTTATTCGGAGGCGCTCGGCGTCGGCACGCTCAACCTCCTGTCCACGCTCGGCGCCTTTCTGTTCGCGGCGGGCGTCGCCGTGGTGGTGGTCGATCTGTGTCTCTCGCCCTGGCGGCAGCGCATCCCGCGCAACCCCTGGAATGCCGGCACGCTCGAATGGCTGGAGTTTTCGCATCAGGAAAACTGGGGCGTGCGCTCGGTGCCGCTGATCGAGAGCCGCTACCCGCTCTGGGACCAGCCCGGTTTCCTCAGGCAGGTCGACGAGGGCCGCTACTTCCTGCCCGACGCGGAGGAAGGCTATCGCGAGCTGATGATCACCTCGGTCCTCGATGGGCGCCCGCTCCAGGTCGCGCGGATCGGCGGGCCCACGCCCATTCCCATGCTGGCGGCGATCGCGCTCGGCGGCGTCTTCATCCTGACCACCTATCACCTCTATTGGAGCGCGCTGGCGAGCGGCCTGGCCGCCCTGGCCGTGATCCTGTGGTGGCATTGGACGGGGACTAGCCTCATCCCCGAAAAGCCCGAGAAGCACGCCGGCCTCGGCATCGTGCTGCCGCTCTATGCGTCCGGCCCCGCTTCATCGGGCTGGTGGGCCATGTTCATTACCATGATCGGCGATGCGACGGCCTTTGCCGGCCTGATTTTCGGTTATTTCTTCTTCTGGACGGTGCATGCCGATTTTCCGCCCGACCCGCTGCCCGGCCAGGCCGGACCCGGATCGTACTGGCCGATGGTTGCGCTCGCCCTCATCCTTGCGGGGTGGGCACTGACCATCGCCGCGCGCGAAACCAACGCGCGCGGCCAGGTCTGGTTCGCCCGCGCCGCGCTGGCCGTGGCGGCTGCGGCCACCGGCGCCGGCGGACTGGCGGGGCTGGCCGGGCCATGGCGCGCCGGGCTCGATCCCACACTGCATGTCTATCCGGCGATCGTGTGGCTCCTGGTCATCTGGATCGCGGCCCATGCGGCGTTTGGCGTCGTCATGCAACTTTTCGCGCTGGCCCGTAGTCTCGCTGGTCGTATGACGCCGGTTTATGACGGCGATGTGCATAATATCACTGTCTACGGGCATTTCCTGGCGTTGAGCGCGCTCATCACGTTTCTGGTGATCGGCTTTTTCCCGAGGTTGGCATGATTCGTAAACTCCACAAACTCGCGCAACGATTGAAATCCTCTTTATGGATGTTGGTCGTACCGCCCACGGTCTGGGCGCTGCATTTTCTGTTCTCCTACGTTTACGCCGCCGTTCGCTGCGCCAAGAGCGGGTCGGCCGAGGTCATCGTCGACATCCGCACCGGAATCGCCGTCGCGACCGTTGTGGCGTTGCTGCTGGTCGTGGCTTTTGGCTATATCGCCTGGGCCCAGTCGCGGGTTCGGGGCGATCTGCCGCCGTATCAGGACAGCACTGACGAGGACCGGTTGCGTTTCCTCGCCGTATCGACGCTGATGCTGGCGGGCTTAAGCTTTGTCGCCATCCTGTTCACGGCCCTGCCGGCCTTCGTCTTTGAGGATTGCAGATGAGGCGCCCGGCTTTCGCCGCCGGCGTTGCCGTGCTTGCGGCGGCCTGGGGCGTCGCCGCATCGGGCCATGGCATGACTGCGCACATGGCGGCGCACATGGCGGCCGTGGCGGTCGCGGCACCGCTCATGGCTTTGGGGCTCGCCGGTACGCGGGCCGATCCCGCTTCGCGCTGGCCGCTCGCTGTCGCGCCTTTGCCGATGTCGCTGATCGAACTGCTCGTCGTGTGGGGCTGGCATTTGCCTGCCGCGCGCGCCTTTGCCGCCGGAAGCGCGGCCGGCCTGGCGCTGGAACAGGCGATGTTCCTGGCCGCGGGCCTGCTGCTGTGGAGCGCCTGCCTGGGGACGCGCGATGCCGGCAACAGCGAGCGCCGCGCCGCCGGCATTATCGCGCTGCTGCTGACCACGATGCACATGACGCTACTGGGGACGCTCATAACCTTGGCCCCGCGCACGCTGTTCGGCACGACCGGTTTCACTTGCCTCGGAACCACGCTGTCGCCGATCGTCGATCAGCAACTGGGCGGTGTCATCATGCTGCTGGCCGGTGCCGGCAGCTATCTGTCCGGCGGGCTGGCGCTGCTCTTCCGTCTGTTGCGGAGCAATCGTCCGCAGGGGGCGCGGCAATGGTCCTGAAGATCACCTGGAAGCGGGCGCTTGCCACGGCGGCGGCGCTGTTCATGCTCGCCATGGCGATCGCCTGGTCGGGCGTCCTCAACATCGGCGCCTCGACCGGCCATTGGGCGATCACCGACTGGTTTCTCCACTGGTCGATGCGCAACACGGTCCGCACCTATGCCGCGCTGACGGTGGACGAGCCCGCGGCCGATGCCGGCGGCCTGACCTCCGCCGCCGGCCACTACGCCGCCAATTGCGCCTTCTGTCACGGCGCGCCGGGCGAACAGCCGGCCCGTGTCATGAAGGGCGCGACACCGGGGGCGCCCGATCTGGCCGCGACCGCTCATTCCTGGACCGACCGACAGCTTTTCTGGATCGTGAAGCACGGCGTGAAGTTTACCGCCATGCCCGCTTGGCCCGCGCTGGATCGGGATGACGAGATCCGCCGCATGGCCGCCTTCGTGCGTCGGCTGCCGGACATGACGCCGGCCGAATATCGCGCGCTCGCCTATGGACCCGACGGACGCATCGCCGGCGGCAAGCCGGTGCGGCAGGAAGATGCGTTGCCCGATTGTGAGCGCTGCCATGCCGACGACGGGCGCGGGCAGCCCGATATTCCGATTCTGGTCGGCCAGAAGCCGGGCTACTTGTTGAGGGCCCTCAATGCCTATGCTTCGGGCAAACGAACCAGCGGCGTGATGGGAGCGGCCGCCGCCCGGCTGGACACCGATCTCATGCAAGCGCTGGCGAAGCATTACGCTGGCTTGCCGGGCGGCCTGGCCAAAGCCAGGATGACTGCTTCCGCCGATCTGACGGCGGATGACCGATTGGCCGAACGCATCTTCGCAAACGGTTTGAAGGAGGCCAATCTGCCGCCCTGCTCCAGATGCCACGCACCGGGCAAACGCCCCGACTATCCGACGCTGGCCGGCCAGAAGCCGGAGTATCTTGCCGCCCGGCTCCGCCGATGGCGCGGGGATGAGACCATTGTCGATGCGCGCAAGCCGAATTTGCCCATGCCGGTGATCGCGCGCCGCATTCCCGAACGCATGATCGAGCCTTTGGCTCGTTTTTTCGCGCGGCAGAGCGCCGTGCCCAATTCCGCGGGAGCGGAAAGATAAACACGTCATAGGAGTTATCATGAATTGGCAGACACAACCACCACGCAACAGCGACCCGGCATCCGACGAACCCGTCCAGCCTGAAGGCGGCCGGCCGGAGCAACCGAAGGGCGACGGATGGAAGAACATTCCGCCGCGCAAGACCTGGCTGACATTTCTGATCATCCTGCTCATCAACTATATGCTGATGAAGATTATCTTCCCGGAGGCGGGCGAGGCGCTCACCATCCCCTATACCACCTTCAAGGAAGAGGTCGCGAAAGGCAACGTCAAGTCGATTTACAGCCACGGAGCGAGCATCGAGGGCCGTTTTGCCGCGCCAGTTACCTGGCCGCCGGAAGTCGATGAGAAGACATCCGGCGCCCGGCGGCCGTCTGAGCCCGAGCCCCAAACGGCGGACACCTTCACGACCGAACTGCCCGCGTTCGTGGACCCCGGACTGGAGGAGTTCCTGATTGGCCACAAGGTCGAGATCAGCGCGGTGCCGATCCGGGAGGGCGGCTTCTGGGCCACGCTCCTGTTCGGCTTCGGTCCGGCGCTGCTGATCATCCTGTTTTATGTATGGATCTACCGTCGAGCCTCGCAGCAGGGCGGCATGGGCGGCATGGGCGGACTCATGGGCATCGGCAGGAGCAAGGCCCGCCTCTACGACCAGACGGCGGGCACCAAGGTCACCTTCGACGACGTGGCCGGCATTGACGAAGCGAAGAACGAACTGGTCGAGATCGTGGATTTCCTGAAGTCCCCGGGTAAATACACCCGTCTGGGCGGCAGCGCGCCGAAAGGCGTGCTGCTGATCGGCGCGCCGGGGACCGGAAAGACCTTGCTGGCGAAGGCCGTCGCCGGGGAAGCCGGCGTGCCGTTCTTCTCGATGAGCGCGTCCGAGTTCGTGGAGATGATCGTCGGCGTGGGCGCGGCGCGCGTGCGGGATCTGTTCAAACAGGCGCGCGAGCATGCGCCGGCGATCATCTTCATCGACGAGATCGACGCCATAGGCCGCGCGCGCGGGCAAGTGGCGATGGGCGGCGCCAGCGAGCACGAACAGACGCTGCAGCAGATTCTGACCGAGATGGACGGTTTCTCCGGCCGCGAAGGCATCATCGTGCTGTCCGCGACCAACCAGCCCGATGTGCTGGACCGCGCGCTGCTCCGGCCCGGGCGCTTCGACCGGCGCGTGGTGGTGAACCTGCCGGACAAGACCGGCCGCGAGGCGATTCTCAAGGTTCACACCCGCCAGGTGCCGCTCGCCGGCGATGTCAGCCTGGGCGAACTGGCCGCGACGACGCCCGGACTCTCGGGTGCCGACCTGAAGAACCTCGTCAACGAGGCGGCGCTGCTGGCGGCGCGCCGCGAGCAGAACGAAGTCTATCAGAAGGACTTTCTGGACTCGCTGGAAAAGATCGTGCTCGGTCCCGAGCGCCCGCTGCTCCTGAGCCGCGCGGACAAGGAGCGCATCGCCTATCACGAGAGCGGACACGCCATCCTCGGCCTGGTCGTGCCCGACGCCGATCCGGTGCACCGGGTCACGATCGTGCCGCGCGGGCAGGCGCTCGGGGTGACCTATCAGCGGCCCCAGGCAGACCGTTACAACTATCCCGAAGCCTATCTGCGCGCGAAAATCGTCGGCATGCTGGGCGGGCGCGCGGCCGAGGAGGTCGTGTACGGCACCCGGACCACCGGCGCCGAGAACGACATCGAGCAGGCCACCCAACTGGCCCGCAACATGGTCACGCGCTGGGGCATGAGCGACAAGCTCGGGATGGTGCAGCTCGCGCCCCGCGAGAATCCCTACCTGAGCGCCATCGGCGGATACGGCGGCGGCACCAGGCCCTTCAGCGATGAGACCGCCCGCATCATCGACGCCGAGGTGCAAAGAATCATCAGCGAGAGCTACGCTCAGGCGACGAGTCTTTTGAGGGTCCATCGCCGGGAACTCGACGCGCTGGTCGAGGCGTTGCTCACGCGTGAGACACTTAATGAGCAGGAAATCCTGGAAGTCACCGGACTCCCTCCCGCGCCCGCGCTGGAAAACCGTCCCTTGCCGGTTGCCGATGAAAAAAAATGAGCGCCCACCTGTCCGGCAGCCCGGGACCGCTCCCTATCGGCAGCCGGCGGAGGCAGTCCTGGCCGCGCTCGCTACCGACCCTCATGGCGGCCTGGACGAGACAGAGGCGCGTGCGCGGCTCGATCGTCACGGCCGGAACGAACTGGCGAAGGAAAAGCCGGTATCCGCCTGGAAGAAGTTTTTCTCACAGTTCAAGGATGCGCTCGTCATCCTGCTGCTCATCGCCACCCTGATCTCGGCGGGGCTGTGGTTCATCGAGCGCGACTCCGCGCTGCCTTATGAAGCCATCGCCATCCTCGCGGTCGTGCTGCTCAATGCGGTCATGGGCTACATCCAGCAGTCGCGGGCCGAGGCAGCGGTGGCGGCTTTGCGCCGGATATCGGCGGCGCGCGCCAACGTCGTTCGGGACGGTACGCGGCGAAGCATTCCGGCGTCCGAGTTGGTGCCCGGCGACATCATCCTGATCGAGGAAGGCGACACCGTCCCCGCCGACGCGCGGCTGATCCAGTCGACGGCGCTGCAGGCCGCCGAGGCGGCGCTCACGGGCGAGAGCCTGCCGGTGACGAAGGAAATCGCCGCAATCGCGGAAGAGATGCCGCTCGGCGACCAGGACAACATGATCTTCAGCGGCACGGCGGCGACTTATGGCCGGGGCAAGGCGGTGGTCACGGCGACCGGCATGCAGACCCAGATGGGGCATATTGCCGGGATGCTGGAAGAGGCTCCGGAAGAGACCACGCCGCTGCAAAAAGAGCTCGCCCGCGTCGGCAGGCTGCTGGGGCTGATCGTCGTCGTCATCGCGATCGTGATGATTGCCACGATCATCCTCGTCGAAGAGGTGCGCGGTTTCGCGGCGCTCTTCGACGTGCTCATCCTGGGCGTGGCGCTTGCGGTCGCGGCGGTGCCGGAAGGCCTGCCGGCGGTGGTGACGGCCGTGCTCGCCATAGGCGTTCAGCGCATGGCCAGGCGGCACGCCATCGTGCGCCATCTCGCGGCGGTCGAGACGCTCGGCTCGGCGAACGTCATCGCCTCAGACAAGACCGGCACGCTGACCCGGAACGAGATGACCGTGCGCGCGGTCGTGACGGCGAGCGGCCGGGTGAGCCTGAGCGGCACGGGCTACGCGCCCGAGGGCGAAATTACCCGCGACGGGCCGGGCGAAATCGACGACGCGCTGAGGACCGAGCTGCGGCGCGCGCTGGCCGTCGGCGACCGCGCCAACAACGCGGTTTTGCAGGAGCGCGACGGGCGCTGGGCGGTGCTGGGCGATCCGACCGAAGGCGCCCTCCTGGTGGCGGCGCGCAAGGCGGGCCTGACGGATGAAGCGCTGGATGCGCGCTTCGAGCGCGTCGGCGAAGTGCCCTTCTCGTCCGAGCGCAAGTTGATGACGACGATTCATACGGACGCCGAACGGCAGGACCTGGTCGTTTTCACCAAGGGCGCGCCGGACGTGCTGCTTACGCGCTGCTCGCGCGAGCTTGCCGGCGAAGGCGCCAGACCCCTGGATGACGCGCGGCGCGCGGAGATTTTGAGGAGCAATGAAGCGCTCGCCGGCGAAGCCCTGCGCACGCTCGGCGTCGCCGTCCGCTTGTGGCCGGCGGATGCCTTCGAAGCCGACGAGATCGGCGTGCATGTCGAGCAGGATCTCGTATTCGCGGGACTGATCGGCATGATCGACCCGCCGCGCGCCGAGGCGAAGGACGCCGTCGCCCGCGCGAAGGCGGCAGGGATACGCCCGCTCATGATCACGGGCGATCATCCCATAACCGCTGCGATCATCGCCGCCGAACTCGGCATCGCCACCGACGGGCGAGCCGTCACCGGCGCCGAGCTCGAGAGAATGCCGGAGGAAGAGCGCGAACGGACGGTGCGGGAAGTCTCGGTCTACGCGCGGGTCAATCCCGAACACAAGCTGCGGATCGTGCAAGCCCTGCAGGCCCAGGGCGACATCGTGGCGATGACCGGCGACGGCGTGAACGACGCCCCCGCCTTGAAAACCGCCGACATCGGCGTGGCCATGGGCATCACCGGCACCGACGTTTCCAGGGAAGCCGGCGACATCGTGCTGGCGGACGACAATTTCGCCTCCATCGTCGCGGCGGTCGAGGAAGGGCGCGCCATCTTCTCGAACATCCGAAAGTTCCTGCGCTACCTGCTGTCGTCGAACATCGGCGAAGTGATGACGATGTTTTTCGGCGTGCTGCTGGCCGATTTCATCGGGCTGACGGCGACGGGCGGCGTGGCGTTGCCGCTGCTGGCGACGCATATCCTGTGGATCAATCTGGTGACGGACGGCGCGCCCGCGCTCGCGCTGGGCGTGGACCCCGCGGATGCGGACGTGATGAGGAAGCGGCCGCGCGCCCGAACCGAAGGCGTGATCACCGGCGGCATGTGGTGGGGCATCTTCTATATCGGCCTGATCATGGCCGCCGGCACGCTGTTCATGCTGGATGCGAGCCTGCCCGGCGGCCTGATCGAAGGCGCCGGCACGATGCGTTATGCGCAGACGATGGCCTTTACCACCCTGGTGTTCTTCTCGCTCTTCACTGTCTTCAATGCGCGCTCCGACGAGCGGAGCGCTTTCGCCGGACTGTTTTCCAACAAGTGGCTGTGGGGAGCGGTTCTGCTGTCGCTGTTGTTGCAGGCGGCGGTGATTTACCTGCCGTTTCTGCAGCAGGCGTTTTCAACCGTGGCCTTGAGCGCGGACGACTGGCTGCGCTGCGCGGCGGTGGCGAGTTCGGTGCTGTGGCTGCGCGAGTTGAGCAAGCTGTTCACGTACGCAGGAAGACGAATTTCGCGCCGCAGCGGCCATAGAGTCGCTAGTTACGACTAATGCTACTGCGCTGGTTCAGTTTGCGCTGGTTGAGTTCCTTGAATAGGAACGAGATGCCCGACGAGAAGGCCGATCAAAGAGGTACGTGCCGTACTATTTTGTTGAAAGACCCGGATGACCGGAGTGTCTCCTGGTTCATAATAGAATGTCACCGGTAAGGAAATATTTGTTCCTGTAGTACCTGTCTTAATGAGGAAAAGGGTTTCGGCACCACCTTCCAAAACGGCCGAGCTCGTCGCATCCAACTGGGCAGAAACGTAGGTGACGACTAAACGCTGATTTGCAGGCACGGCGGGAAAAGTCAACCGGCACTGCGGCGCACAGGTTGATGAATCACTGATGCTCGCCTGGTTCTGGTACGGATTCACGCCAATGCCCGCGGTATCCCGAATTTGCACGGGATTCGTCACCCCATTGGTAATCACTGCCTCCGTAGCCTGGGCCAGCGCACTTTCTCCTGCCAGGCTGAGCGTAGAGAACGCGATGGCACTTAGCACGACGCGTGTTTTTTGGGTGCATCCTGACAAAATTTTCATAGGGGCTTCTCCTAATTATCAATGCTACAGCCAAATAATTATATTGATCGCCTAGAGATACTGTTTTGGATCTTTAACTGATGTTACGCACGGGCAGCTTTTTATGCCGTTTGCCGCTCCCGAGCACTACAGCGGTGTAGGTGCGAATTCACTTGTGCCCTTTGGGTATTCGCACTAAACAAAAAACACAATCGGCGTCCCGGGTCGAATACCCCAGGGCTCAAGTTAATTCGACCCTACAGGCATGGGCAAACTATCTGCGTAACACCAATTATTATTCGCTTTTTTGGCTTGATTTCTATTCGTGCCATTACTGTCTAACTTAGCAGCGGGTATGGGGTCAATCATTCGCAACTTTGTCGAAGGGTATATTTGCCCATTCCCTAGATAAGGATTACCGCTGTCATGAACGATATTTGGGGGGTGAAGTCCAGCGAGCGGCATGACAGCATGTGCCGGGTATCCATGCTGAAGATTGGGTCTTCAATGATTGAAGTACGGTCTAGTCCGGCTCACGATCCATCTTCCGGCCGTAGCCGCTCAGGGCAATCAGCTGCGTCATGTTCAGGTCGGGATGTTGCCGTACTGCTCCCCTTTTCCAATCTCTTTTGTTCTCCGGGCTTTATGTCTGAATCGGAGCTAAGGATTCGGTTAAAAATAACTTTCCGATTTGTCGATGAAAATCAGCATTTATGTAGGGGCGAATTCATTCGCCCTGGGCGACTCGATGAACCGCTTAAAACCGGGAATCAGGAAACAGAAAAGCAGTGTCGCCATAGATGATTTGTTAGATTGACAATAAAAGCGTTTAGAGGCACACTCGGGGACAGTTTAAAAATGTAGAACAACAACTTAGGCACAAATTGCCAAAGTTCTGGTGTCGTCACAAATTTAAACAGGAGTCGCATCATGAGCGATACAAAGCAGTCCCCTGGGGCCTATTCCGGATTTGAGGCCCAGCCGATCGGCGGGCGATGGCGTACCGGTCGCT
The DNA here is from genome assembly GCF_000427625.1 of Methylobacter luteus IMV-B-3098. Lineage (GTDB taxonomy): Bacteria > Pseudomonadota > Gammaproteobacteria > Methylococcales > Methylomonadaceae > Methylobacter > Methylobacter luteus. Next base: position 3,979,168 of record NZ_KE386569.1, on the reverse strand, counting down.
CCACTCGAAGTCAGACAGATACCAACCCTTTTAACGGCGAAACCCTGGTCGAGATCCCTCTGGCGTCCGTGCAGGATGTGGATGACGCCTATGAGTCGGCGGGAGCGGTTCAGAAAGCCTGGGCGGCTACAGCGCCGGCGGAACGCGCCCTGGTCCTGCATAATGTGGTGCGGCTCTTCGATGCCCGCCGCGAGGAAATCATTTCGTGGCTGATCCGTGAGGCGGGTTCGACGCGGCTGAAGGCGATCATTGAATGGGAAAGTGCGCGGGCCATCACGCTTGAGGCTGCTTCGTTTCCCTATCGCGCCGCCGGCCGTATTCTGACCTCGGATATCGCCGGCAAAGAGAACCGGATCTATCGCCGTCCGTTGGGCGTGATCGGCATCATCAGTCCATGGAATTTCCCCTTGCATCTGACACAGCGCTCGCTGGCACCGGCGCTGGCGCTGGGCAACGCCGTAGTCGTCAAACCGGCGAGCGACACGCCAGTAAGCGGCGGCCTGCTGTTGGCGAAAATATTCGAGGAGGCCGGCCTGCCTTCGGGTGTTCTCAATGTGACGGTCGGCGCGGGCAGTGAAATCGGCGATCACTTCGTCGAGCATCCGCTGCCCCGGCTTATTTCGTTCACCGGCTCGACCGCGGTAGGCCGAGGTATCGGCCGCATTGCTATGGGCGGCACGCATATCAAGCGCGTTGCCCTTGAACTCGGCGGCAACAGTCCGTTCGTGGTGCTGGACGACGCCGATGTCGACCTGGCGGTTCGCACCGCTGTGTTCGGGCGCTTTCTGCATCAGGGGCAGATTTGCATGAGCATCAATCGCATCATTGTCGACGACAGCCTGCACGATACCTTTGTCGAGCGCTTCGTGGAACACGTCCGCGGCCTGAAGACGGGCGATCCGAACGATATCAAGACGGCCGTCGGCCCGATCATCAACGCTTCGCAGCTGCACGGCATCGTCGACAGGATCGAGCAGGCGAAGCGCGATGGCGCCCGGATGATGGTCGGCGGCGAACCTGACGGACAGTTGTTGCCGCCGCATGTGTTTACCGATGTCTCGCCTGACAACGTGCTGGCCCGCGAAGAATCCTTCGGTCCGGTCGTGCCGATCCTGCGCGCCCGGAATGAAGACGACGCGCTGCTGCTCGCGAATGCGACTGACTACGGGCTCTCAAGTGCTGTCTTTACCGACGACCTGGAGCGCGGCGTACGCTTTGCGCAAGCGGTCGAGGCCGGCATGACCCATGTCAACGACACGCCGTTGATCGACGAGGCTCACGCGGCATTTGGCGGCGAAAAAAACTCCGGCATCGGACGGTTTGGCGGCGAGTGGATTATCGATGAATTCACTTCCACGCACTGGATTTCGGTGCAGCATACGCCGCGTGCCTATCCGTTCTGAATGCTGGCGAAGGACAACCTGTGTCTTTCCGTTAACCTTCCACTATCCATAAGGAGCACGACATGCCCTCATCGATGACCCGTCAAGGCGTGCAGCGGACGTTCAAAGCCTGCGCAGCTCTTTCTCTCGCTTTGCTCTCGGCTTCTGCCTTCGCCAAAGACGGCGGCACCTGGGAAAGCGGGGAAGATGTCTACGCCAAGGTCTGCGGTTATTGTCATGACGTCGGGGTCGGCCCGGTGATCAAGGGCCGGCACTTGACGCCCGCGTATATCAGCGCCTGGGTCCGCCATGGCTGGGGGGCGATGCCGGCCTTTTCGGTCTCTTTTATTGATGATAAGGCTTTGCAGGACGTCGCCGATTATCTGTCCAAGTCCACCGTGCCGCAGAAATAAGGAGTCTGTCATGAATGTCTCGCGCCGTTTCATTCTCAAAGGTATCGCCCTGAGCGTTCTCGCCGGCATAACCATGGGACGCTGGGACCTGTCCCCGACCAATAACGCGGCCAGTGCCCAGGCCCAGCCGATACCACCCATCCTGGTGCTGGTCAGCGGCGAAGCCGAACAGTCGGCTTTCCTTCAGGGCATCGCTGCGGCATTGCCGGACAAGCACCTGCGAGTGCAACGCACGGATCTCGGCATGGGCTTCGTGCAGGATTTCACCCGGCTGCTGCGCTCCGGACCGCAGATCCGGATCATCGGTCTGGTCGATGATGCCAGTGCCGCGCTGATCGTCGAGCTGGCGCGTGCCTCGGACGCCCGTTTGCAGTGGCTGGGGTATCATTCGATCAGTGCCGGGCAATCCCGCCATCGCCTGCTCTACGGCAAGGCGTCTTCCGGACTGGCGGCCCGGCTGCGCAACGGCGCAGCCGACGACTTGCAGCCGTGGACCACGGCCCTCGGTTTCGCCCTTGCCTCGCCGGGCACCGCGCAGACCGGCATGGCACCGCTAGCCGCCGATCTGTCGCCTTTGACCGGGCATTTCGTTTCTTTCGCGATCGAAACTTGAAGGAGTCCAAGCAATGACCGACCCAACCCCTGCCATACTTCCGCGCGGAGTCGTGCAACAAGAGTTCCAGAAAGCCATCGAGAAATTCCGCAAACTGCTGGGCGCCGATAACGTCCTGGTCCAGGAAGAGCAACTCGCGCCTTACATGAAGATCATGATGCCTGTGGATGAATCCAAGCATGCGCCTTCCGCAGTCCTGATCGCCACCACGGTGGAACAGGTGCAGGGCGTCGTGGCGATCTGCAATGGCCACAGGATTCCGGTATGGACCGTATCCACCGGCCACAATCTCGGTTACGGATCCGCCGCCCCGCACCATCGCGGCCAGGTGATCCTGGACCTGAAGAAGATGAACAAGATCATCGATGTCGACCCGGATCTGTGCACCGCCCTGGTCGAGCCGGGCGTGACCTACCAGCAGCTGGTCGATTACATCAGGGAAAAAGGCTACAAGCTGTGGGTCGATCCGCCCGCGCCGTCCGCCATCGTCGGCCCGGTCGGCAATACACTGGACCGCGGCGTGGGCTATACGCCCTACGCCGAACATTTCCTGTTCCAGTGCGGCATGGAAGTGGTGCTGGCCAACGGCAAAGTGCTGCGCACGGCTATGGGCGGCGTTAAGGGTTCCAATACCTGGCAGGTGTTCAAGTGGGGTTACGGCCCGTACCTGGACGGCATCTTCACGCAGTCCAATTTCGGCATCGTGACCAAGATGGGCCTCTGGCTGATGCCGCAGCCGGATGTCTTCAAGCCGTTCGCGGTCAAGTACCAGAAGGACGAGGATATAGCGGACCTGGTGGAACTGTTTCGTCCGTTGAGCATCAACGGCATCATTCCCAACGGCGTGGTATTCGTCGGCACTCTTTACGAAGCCAGCGCCACTGTGCGCCGCTCCGATTACACCACGGACAAAGGCGCTACCTCGAAGGAAATCATCCAGCGCATCCGCGACGAGCGCAAGATCGGCGCCTGGACCGTCTATGGCGCGCTGTACGGCACTCAGGCGCATGTCGACATCAACTGGAAGATCGTCACCGAACTGGTTCAGAAATCCGGCAAGGGCGAGATCGTCACCGAGGAGCAGGCCGGCAGCGACCCGGCGTTCAAGTACCGCGCCGACCTCATGCGCGGCAACATGACCCTGACCGAGTTCGCTCTGTATAACTGGCGCGGCGGCGGTGGCTCCATGTGGTTCGCGCCGGTGAGCCAGGCCAGGGGCTCGGAGACTCTCAAACAGGTCGAGCTGGCGACCCAAATCCTCAACAAGCACGGTCTGGATTATGTCGGGGAATTCATCGTCACCCAGCGCGCCATGCACCATATTATCGATGTGCTCTACAACCGCACCGATGAGGAGGAGATGAAGCGCGCCTATGACTGCTTCGCCGAACTGCTGGGCGAGTTCGAAAAACACGGCTACGGCGTCTATCGGGTAAACTCTGCGTTCATGCATCGCGTCGCCGACAGCTTTGGCCCTGTGCAGCGCGAGATCAACAAGACCCTCAAGCGCGCGCTCGATCCAAACAATATCCTGGCGCCGGGCAAATCGGGTATCGACCTGGATACATAAGAAGCGAACCATGAGGATGGTTCTGTCGTATTAATTGGACAAGCGTGGATTCGGCCCCAGTAATTGAGCAGGAAATCGAAAGCGGCCGGATAGCCGGACAATACCGGCGGACCGGGTCAGCTTCGGCGGGGGGCATGCACCGGCATTGACTGGACGTCGTTCGGTCCATTCAAAACCTTGCATCATCTGGAATTTTCCAAATCCAGGTAAGATTCCGGCTTGAATCGCGGCGTACAAATCGCAAGAAAGACAAGATCGGTTTTGCCGGTATTCCTGATGCGTTGAGAAATGCCGGTTGGAATATACACGATATCAAGAGGGCGAACTGTTACGAACGGAGTGCCATCAATTTCCACTTCCGCCTCCCCTTCAAGAATGACATAGCGTTCCACCGTGCCGCGAACGGCATGCAGGCAGGTCGTAATGCCGGGTTCGACGCGGGCGCGGGCAATTGAACAGGTTTCGTCATCGGGCGTATTGAGCAGCTCGATGATGAAACATTTCTCGTCGGTGTAGAATTCGGTTTCGGGGTTGAAGCGAAACACCGTTTCCATAGTTAATTCCTTAAACTCAATAAAAAATCAGCAACTTATCAGGACATACCGACTGCCTGAAGCGTTGTCCAGACTGCGCTGCCAGAAGCCGCCGGCAATCTCCATTCTTGTGGCAAATTAAACTCTGATGTTACGCAGACAATTTGTCCATACGTCAAGCGTGTGCCTGTAGGGTCGAATTCACTTGTGCCCTATAGGGTATTCGACCCGAGACGCCCGCCCAAGCTTTCCAGAAAGCGGTATGGCTCTTGTTGAGTGCGAATGAATTCGCACCTACGCGAGCATTTGGCCGCTTTCGGTAAAGAAGACTCAAGAGCTGTAGTGCTCGGGAGCGGCAAACGGCATAAAAAAGCTGCCCAAGCGTAACATCAGTTATCAGTTGGTATACACCAATCCTGTTTTAACCAGACCGGCAAGGTTGATGTTGGTGGCGTTCAATTCCAGCTCAGCAGCCATGACGCCGAGGGATGCCTGGGTATGTTGTCCGGAGGCGATGGTCCCGATCCAGTGGTTAAGCTCTGCCTGGGATGGCTGGCTGCCGACGAGGTTTCGATACAGCAGCCTGACTTCAGCGGCATTGGAAAAGCCGGCGCCGAGCTTCGTATTCAGAGCGAGCATCATGAGTTCCTCATAGCTCATGCCGTCATCAAGCAGCTGCAGGCCGATACGGGCATATTCAGCGTTGGCCACCGCATTCTTGCCAAACACGGCGCCAAGAATTCTGGCGACTTTGCCGGCATTGCCGTCGATGTCAAGCGCAAGCGACTGATCTGAGAACCGTAGCCGTTCCACGCTCATAAGGTGGTCAATGCTCGTGTTATCGCCAATCTTAGCAGCAGGGCCGTTGAGACTGATCATGTACTGGTCATGCGCATCGCCGTAAATAACGGTATCTATGCCTGAAAGACCGTCGATAATGTCATTTTCGGCACTTTCAGACAGGACATCAGGGCCTGCCGTGCCAAGGATCATGTCATTCTTATTTGAGGCGCTTAAGAAGATTAAGCCGGTTTTTTCCAGACCAGCAAGGTTGATGTTAGTGGCGTTCAATTCCAGTTCGGCCACCAGGACACCGAGGGATGCCTGGGTATATTGGCCGGAGGCGATGATCCCGGTCCAGTAGTCCAGATCCGCCTGGGATGGCTGACTGCCGGTGAGGTTTCGATAAAACAGCCTGACTTCATCGGCGTCGGAAAAGCCGGCGCCGAGTTTCGTATCCAACGCCAACTGCATGAGTTCTTCATAGCTCATGCCGTCATCAAGCAGCTGCAAGCCGATACCGGTATAGAAAACATTTGCCACCGCATCCTTGCCAAACACGGCGCCAAGGATTCTGGCGACCTTGCCGGCATTACCGTTGAGGTCAAGCGCAAGCGACTGGTCGGAGAACTCTAGCCGTTCAACGCCCGTAAGCGTATCAATGCCCATGCCATTATCTCCGACCGTGGCGACAGCGCCGTTAAGGCTGACCGTGTATTGCCCATGCGCATCGTTGTAAACGACCGTGTCTATGCCCGCAAGACCTTCGATGATGTCATTTCCGTCATTTCCGGTCAATGTATCCGGATTTGCCGTGCCAACAATAATGTTGCTATCTGTAGGGCTTATGAAATTTAGACCTGTTTCCGCCAGACCGGCGAGGTTGATATTGGTGGCGTTCGATTCCAGTTCGGCTTCCAGGACGCCGAAAGATGCCTGGGTATATCGTCCGGAAGCGATAGTTGCGGTCCAGTGGATCAGATTCGCCTTGGATGGCTGACTGCCGACGATGTTCTGATACAGCAGTTTGATTTCATCGGCATCGGAAAAACCGATGCCGAGCTTCTCATTCAAGGCCCGCATCATGAGATCCTCATAGCTCATGCCCTTATCGAGCAGCGCCAGGTAGGTGCCGGCATATTCGGCGTTGGCCACTGCGTCCTTGCCAAACACGGCGCCAAGAATTCTGGCGACCTTGCCGGCGTTGCCGTCGATATCAAAGGCGATTGACTTGTCGGAAAACTGTAGCCGCTCCACACCTTCGAGCATGTCAACACCAGCGCCGGCAGTGGTATCGCTAACCGCAATGTGACGAATTATGTCCGTACTTATAAGAGTACTCCTGACATAGGGGCGGTTGCTATTGATCTTGTACTGATCGCTCGCATTGCCATAAACAACCGTATCGATACCTGGTCCACCTATCAAAAAGCCATTTTCAGCGCCGCCGCCGACCAGTGCGTCATTGCCGTCGGTTCCGGCAAAAAACCTGGGAGTACCTGGCGACGGTGCATTGGTATGAGAGGTGCTTATAACCGAATCTGCCAAAAGATCATCCTTTTTGTCATGGATCATCTCGTCAATCAACGCGGTATCCGTAGTGCCAAAGTAATTGTCAGCGGCTGAAATCGCCGCGTGGCTGGAATCTTCATAACGATTTTCTAAAGAAAGGGCCAGGTTCGTATTGAGAAAGCTGTTGTTCTCAACAACCGTTGCGCCGCTATCGCTAGCCCAGTTCTCAACCGCAGTGGTAAGCAGTTCGGCGAAAACGTTGTTTTTGATATAGACCGATACGTTATTATTTGTGCCGACATGGATGCCTCCGGCTACGTAGAAGACATTCCGCTCAATGTGGGCATCCGCTATGGGATACCCGAGGCCCACGGAAGGCCAATAGTTGGTGTAGTTGACTATTGAATCTGTCAAGGTAATGGAACCATGGTAATCTGGCGCCCTGACAAACAGGGAAGAATTTGCACCTATGATATAGGCATAGGCAATATTGACACGCCCGTCATTTATGGCATCAGGATCATTATTCGTTATGGTGATAGAGACACCTCTAAGATCCACTAAAGCATCAGGCCTGCCTACCACATTGAGCGTGCCAAATACCTGGATATCCCCCCTTTCAACCTCGGCGCCTCCTTCAATCGTCAGCGTGGCCCCGTTTGCAATTTGAACTGACTGGTCACGCAGGTCGGGCACTTCACCCGCATGCCATGTCGTATCCGTTGAAATGATCAGATTGGAGGCAGCCGCATCAGCGCTGGTTAAGGCTGCAAAGATGATAGCCAGATTTCGTATTTTAAAGCTCGCCTGTCTCATAGCGAATATTTCCTTATTATTAGGGAGGGTAATGTTTTTCAGGAAGGCAACTTCCTTGAAATTTTTTTAATTATTATGTTTTTACATCATGAGCAGCCAATCAGGCATCTCCCTAAAAGTCTGGAGCTTCTGTTTCTATAAACGGCTTAAATCATCATGATTTGGGGCCGATATTTTACACAATCTCTCAAACTCAGCTGATAAAAATACCAGTACCTTTTGTACTTGGTTTTTTAATAAGGGATGACAGACCCAAAACAGTTTCGGGATACACTGGTTGCTTCAATCTTGAAGGGGTAGACCCAACACGCGTGTCACCAGTCGTCATTTTGAACTTATCGATTGGTCGCTGGCGACCTCTATGTGTAGGACTGAACTATGTGTAGTTGCACCGCCACATTGCGGCTCGTTCCTTGTGCGACAAGGCATTGTGCTGATAGTGTCTACGCATAGTTTCCTTGCCTAAAGGAAAACTGTATTAGTGCCTCATTGAGTGGGTAATAGCGGCCTATGTTCCTGGAGCCTTACCGGTGCCTTGTCCTTTATCACCAAGTCGGCCATTGACTAAATGTCGGAAGGAATAATTCACTACTATCTCCTGAAATGTGTGTGGATTTTCACTTCAGGACACCAGCAAAACTATGTTAAGTAAATAAACTTCCCTCTTCCCTGTAGGCCAGTGAAATACCGCTTCGCAGCAAGCAGCCAATTGTGTACTACACATAGTTCAATCCTACACATAGGGGTCGCTATGTTAAGCTTAACATAGCGACCTTAATTGGTCTTTTATCACAATTGTTTGAGAGACTGGTTATTATCGATAACAGGCAATCGATAAGATAAGAAGAAACTATATCATCCGAACGAGAAGATATACCGTTAGCGTTTTGATGGCACGCTGAATTTATTGCCCAGAATGAAGTAATCACGGATGATATACAGAAAACTATTTAATTATTTGTTAGCGATTATGAAACGCGTTACCGAATCATCGTTAGAAAAGCATCTTGAGGCCGTCCGGCTTTCTCGGAGCGACCTTGAACATATTGAGAGCCTCATTCGCAAAGTGGCTCCCTCGGTCACCTACCGATATGCCGATTTTGAATTTGAAAGCATTGAAGAGCTTGCATCTCGCAGCCCCAATATCATCGATAGCCTTGAGGTAAAGGCGGCTGAGCCGTACCTTTTGGTGAAGTTTGATAAGCAATCAGTTTTTATCTACACCTCATCTAAAAATCTGGAGGCCCGAGGTGTTTATGCAGAATTGAGAGAGTTTCTTGAAGATCATTGCCTTCGTTCTGTTGGTATTCGAAAGGTTATTCTGAACAACTTTGGAGTCTTGGGCATCTTCGTAGGAACACTCGCCCTGATAGAGCGGCACTTCACTGAGGCGGCTATGGCGATAGCTATTGCGCCAATTACCCTGGCAGTGAATCTATTTGGTTCGAGTCGATCGCAGATAGCAATGTCTAATCAACCGCAAGGATTTTTGTCGCGTAATCGAGACAGCCTGCTTACGGGAATCATATCGTCCGCGCTTGTGTCTTTCGCTATTGCCGTCATTCAGCTGGCTTTCTTTGATGCAAAGGTCTAATCCATCCATCCACGGATGCTTCACTATGAAGCCGCGCAGAACTCATAGGGCGGAATAGTGTAGCGTATTCCGCCGCATGTTAGCTTTCATTCGGCGCATTACGCTGTCGCTAATGCGCCCTACGCGGGCTTAGCTACTGTCTGAGCTAGCCGAAGACGGAAAGCCTGCGGCGCTTTGACTAAAAATAATTGGTATATATTAACATTCATAAGAACATATCAAGTATGAATCTAAATACTGTATTTGTAATTGGAGCCGGTGCTAGTAAGGAAGCTAACCTACCAACAGGTTATGAACTCAAAAAAGAAATATCAAAGATTCTTGATATACGCTATGACGATTTTGGACATCGGCTAGATAGCGGGGACTATAAGATAATCGGTGCTCTTGATGTACTTGCTCGCCAACCTAATAACCGTAAAGGAGATATTAGTCCATATCTTTGCCACGCTTGGCATATTAGAGATGCATTACCGCAAGCTATCTCAATTGATAACTTTATTGATGCGCATCGGGATAACGACAAAATTGCCCTATGTGGGAAATTGGCTATTGTGCGATCAATATTAGCGGCCGAGAAAAAAAGTCTTCTTTATTTCAAACAGGAAAGATCTGAGTCAAATATAAACTTTAGCGCTCTAGAAAACACTTGGTATATACCATTTTTCCAGTTACTTACCGAGAATTGTACAAAAGACGATCTTAAGGAAAGGTTTAAAACTATTACTTTGATCATTTTTAATTACGATCGCTGCATAGAGCATTTTCTTTTTTGTGCATTACAAAACTATTACAAAATATCTGAACCTGAAGCAGCTGAACTCGTTAGAAGCATTAATATTTATCATCCATATGGTAATGTTGGAACTCTACCTATGGATAATAGAGGAGATGGAATGATGTTTGGCGAGTCTCCTAGTGCTGAAAATTTGTTAAGGCTAGCTCAGAAAATAAAAACCTTTACCGAAGGCACTGACCCAGAATCAAGCGAAATTACAGCAATCAGAAAACGGATGACTATGGCTACTAGATTAGTTTTTATGGGATTCGCTTTTCATAAATTGAATATGCAGTTGATTGCTCCTGGTTATACTGATGATCATGGAATACTAAATATCAGGTGCTTCGCAACAACATTGGGGATCTCATATAGCGACAGAGAAGTCATAATGCATCAAATAAATGATTTATATTCAAATGCATCAAATCATGTGTCGATTTCAACACTGATGACAGACGGATATTGTGGTGAATTCTTAAAAGAATACTGGCGAAGCCTATCTTTCTAAAGCTCATATTCACTTAATACGTCTAATACGCATCTCAAAAAGAGCTCATAGCTCATAGGGCGGAATAGCGTAGCGTATTCCGCCGCATGTTAGCTTTCATTCGGCGCATTACGCTATCGCTAATGCGCCCTACGCGGACTTTGAACGGTGTAACTAATTGGTGCTAAAGATTTTTGCCTTAATTTTGGCCATTAGGTTTGGCGGTGGTCCGATGGGGTCGAAGTTTTTCAGCAAAGGCACATCGTCTTTGTTGACCCATAGCACATCCATGTTATAGGAGCCTTGCGGCCCCCAGCCGCCGAAGAATTTCTTGCCGTCCGGCGAGAACGACCAGCACATGTCTTCACCGGCGGTATTGATGGTGTCGCCAAGGTTCAACGGCTCTTGCCATTCGCCTTGGGGATTCCGATGCGAAATCCATTCGTCGTGGCCGCCGCGCGAACCCATGTCGGGGCGGGTGCTGGTAATGATCAAGCTTTTGCCGTCCTTGGACAGCCCGGTCCAATGCAAATGATCGCGGTATGGCGAGTTGATGCGTGAGCCTAAGCTTTGCGGTTTCTGCCAGCTGCCGTTTTTCTTTTCGACCTTCCAAATGTCGCTGTCCTGAGTTACGCCCGGTTGCTGGTAACTAAAATAAATCAGACTATCCGAGGCAATGATCGGGCAATGTTCCTCGCCGGTCGGCGTGTTGAGGTGCGGCAGTTCGGGTATGTCATTCCAACTCTTGGCCGCTTGCCAGAGGCCGTTGATTTTCTGCACCACGTACAGATCGCCGGTCGACAGATTGCCCGGTTGGTAGCGGGTGAAATAAATGGCGTTGCCGTCGTCCGAAAGGCTCGGTTCCAGCTCCCAGGCTTCGGTGTTGATGTTCGGGCCTACCTTGGGATCAATGCCCGGCCCGAGATGAATCGGCGTTTGCCAAGCGCCGTTGACGCTGTGCGCCATCCAGATGTCGAAACTGTAGGGATTACCTGGAGATTCGATGCTGCCCGGACGTGTGGAAACGAACAATATGGTTTTGCCGTCGGCACTATAGGTCATTTCGAATTCCGCGGCGTCCGAGTTGATCGGCGCGCCGATGCTTCTGGCTAACGACGGCGCTTTGGCGTCCGCAGCGGACGGCATGTCCATGCCGGGCATCGCGTTAGAAGCACCGTGCGCCAGCATGAGCACTAGCGCCACAGAACAAGGTTTTAGAATAGGGAAGTTCTCTTTCATACACCATCTCTTCTTTTAAAAGGATAATACTTTACTTTTGTTAAATTAACGCAACAGAGCCGGCAGCCTTCCTGCGATAAACCTTATGGATTTTCGATCCCGAGCTGTCCCGGACAGCTAAACTTTTGCCTCAAGCACTAAATTAGTGGGCGTCGTCGCAGCACGCCTTACCTGGCTGAAGCCGCCGGCATTGAGCACTTCGGTAAGCCTCTTTTGGCCGGCCTGGGCGCCTAGGCCAAGGCCGACTTCCTGTGACTTGGAAGCGGGTACGCAGACCATCGTGGAAAAAGCATAGTAAATCTGGCCTAAAGGATGGATGTTTTCTTCCAGACTGTCGCCGGCAAAAGGTTCGACCAGCATAAATGTCCCGCTGCCGGACAAAGTACTCGCAATATGCTTGGCTGCGCCGACGGGATCGCCCATGTCGTGCAGCGCATCGAACATCGTGACAAGATCGTAGTTTTTCCCGGGATATTCTTTTGCCGTCACGACTTCGAAAATCGTATTGCCTGCGACGCCTTCGGCTCGAGCCCGCTCCCGCGCGTGTTCAATCGATGGTGCGTGAAAATCAAAGCCATGAAAGGTCGAATTAGGGAATGCCTTAGCCATGAGGATCGTCGAAGATCCGTGCCCGCAGCCAATGTCGGCAACCTTGGCGCCGGCCTCGAGCTTTTCCCGGACGCCATCGAGCGCCGGCAGCCATGAATCGATCAGATTCATCGCATACATTGGCCGGAAGAAGCGTTCGGTACCGCAGAACAAACAAGGACTATGATCGCTCCAGGGCAACCCTTTACCGGAGCGGAAAACTTCAGTCAGTTTGGGTTCATCGATATAAGCAGACATGACTGCCTGGAAGAAGCCTTGCATGCAGGCCGGATGACCTTCGGCAGCAAAAACGACGGCTTGCTCGGGCGATAATGAAAATCTGCCGGCCGCTGAATCGTAATTCACATACCCTGCCGCCGCATTGGCGGAAAGCCACTCCCGAAGATAGCGTTCATCCATGCCGGTGCTGTCGGCCAGTTCCTGGCTGGTTGCAGGACTGATCTCAGCCAAAGCGCTGTACAGGTCAAGTTTGTCGCCTATATAGGCTATCAGCAAGCCTAATGAGCCGGCTACATCACCAATCACTTTGCCCTGCAACTGCTCCAGCTTGCTCTCATTAATATCTGTTAAGTGTATTGCCATCTCTTGTGCCTTCTATTGGTAAGATCATTGCAGGAAACCTTTGGGTAATAATGGAATTGCGGGGGCTGTCGCAAAGTTCAAATGTCTATTGATAATTGCTTATCTGGCAAAGCCATAAATTGCTGATAAGCCGGCATTCTTTCTTCTGCCCGCAGCCCCTTTCGAATCCGATGCACCGCTTCGATCCCATCTAGATTTGAACTTAGGGTTTCTCTGTTTCGAACAGTATCGCTTGCATCGGATAACGCATCGGGCTGGAACCGAACTCTCTCTTGAAGGCGTCGGCCAATTGCTTGACGATTTCCTCGGGATCGACACCGCCACGGTCGCGGATTTCAAAAATCACCGGCGTGTAAACCAAAGCTCGCGCAAACGCCGTCACATCGAGAATATCGTAGACGTGACGCTGAACGGAAATGACCACCGGATCGAAGCCGATCTGAATCAGCTGTTCCTTGAGCGGATCGATTTGGTGGCAGGACACCGGGTCGAATAGAAACCGGGGGGTGTCTGACGGAAAGTATTGTTTGAGGACTTCGAAGCTCAAACTGGCAAACGGGTTATAGCGTTCCGAATCCCAAACGCGGAACAAGTAACGCCCGCCGGGCTTCAAGGTTCTGTACACCTCGCGAAAGCCTTTATCGCGGTCGAAAAACATGATGCCGAATTGGCAGACCACGGCATCGAAGGCTTCGTCATCGAACGGCAGCGCGGTAGCGTCGGCGTTCTGGAATGTGACTTGTTCCTCGGGAAGAAACTTTGAGCGAGCGACATCCATCATGGAGTCGCTGATGTCGATCGCGGTCAGGCGGGCCTCTTTAGAAAGCAAACTGCGTAGATGCCGAGTCACGATGCCGGTGCCGGCGGCAATTTCCAGCACATCCATCGGCGATTGTTCCGCGACGCGTCTTGCGGTATCGGCACCATAATGCTCGAATAGTACCGGCCCAAGATCACGATCATACGGAATAACGACATCATCAACATAGCCCGCCATAATAATTTTCCTCGATTAAATCTGAACGCAAACGCGACCATCAGCCTCAATAAATGATTGAAAGTAGCGCGGAATGGGGTGGCATTTCCCGGTTTCTTTGAACCAATATAAACATTGTATCGCATGTGGTTAATGATTAAAATGCATAACCAATGTCAAAATTAGCATAAGGTATTTGCAAATATGCATAATCTAAATTGGGACGATCTCCGTTATTTCATCGAAGTCGTTCGTTCAGGAAACGTCACGGAAGCAGGCTCACGGCTCGGCGTTAATCAATCGACAGTGAGCCGTCGAATCGCTCAACTGGAAAGCCAATTGGGGAAAGCCCTGTTCGACCGCACCGCGAAAGGCTGGGTAATTACGCCTGTTGGGGAAAAGATCGTCATGCTTGCCGAAGATATGGCGCACAAAGCCAATGCCATTCATCGAAAAATCGAGAGTGACTCCGAGGACGTTTCGGGGTTAATCAAAGTTACGGTTTCCGATGTTTGCTCCAAGCGTTTTGTGATGCCGGTAATCCGCGATTTCAAACGAGACCATCCCGATGTCGATTTTGAGCTGATCGCTGCCGAAGAAGTCCTGAATCTGGCAGGACGGGAGGCCGACATTGCGATTCAAGCCATTATAGAACCGCCGCCGAATGTGGTGGGCAAACGTATCTGCAGGCTCGCGTGTCATGTCTATGGCCACCCGGAATTATTGAAAAACCTCTCGCCGGAAACACCGCCCTGTATCACCTGGATAGGCGACGGAGTCACCATGCCTTGTTGGATCAAAAAAAACTTTCCCAAACTCAAGCGGGCATACCGGACGAATTCCAGCGTGGCGATGTTTGAAATGTGCAGAGAAGGCCTGGGATTGGCTTTACTGCCCTGTTCCCTGGCTGATGAGGCGAATGAGTTAGTACGTTTTCCTGTGGAACATGTCGAATCCGGGTATGACGTCTGGGTTCTCAGCCATGTCGATCTACGTACAATTGCGAGAGTTCGTATCTTTCGAGATCGCATGGTCGAATTTCTGATTAAAGAAACTGACTTACTGGAAGGTCGAAAGCCAAGGAAAATTTAGGAGCACGTGAACCCGTATGGGCGATTCTATCTCGACATGATCACGCGACTGGCACTGCTATAACCAGTGACTGCTTTGAAATGGCAACTATTAACATACTTCTATTATACCATAGACATATAATGCTCAAAGCATTCATCCGTACAGCTCCGGAAAGACCCCTTCTCCACATACCCCCGCTTCGCTTAAGCAATCTATCAAATTGGGGGTTATTACTAGTCATTCTGCTACCGGATCATAGCTTATCCGGTACTGCTAACCTTCACTGGTTGCAGGGATGCGCCTGCAAGGCTGTTGCCAAGCGCTCTAATCGGATAAGTAATATTCGACGGTGGACACTACTCGAATTTTCTTGATATGCGGATTGTTTTTATCTCGTGGGTCTATGGAAAACTGGCCCTGAGACGCCTGTTTTATTTTTCCCAGTTTGCTATTTGAGTCTTCGGCAAATTTTAAGGCGACCTCTCTCGCTTTCGTTGTGGCCTCCTGGATCATTTCCGGCTTGATTTTATTTAAGCTAGTGAACAGATATTCAGTCTGATTTTGATAGTCCTCGCCTTTAAAAGCGATTCCACGTTTGCCTAATTCAGATAGTTCATTCATTGCCTTTCGGACTGTAGGGACATTCGATGAGTAAACTGTGACCGTTTGGATAGCCACATATCTGAATTCGGCCTTCTGGCCGTTGGTATATTCCTGCGCTGACTTGTCGGTAATCGAAGGTAAAGAATGTGATATTTCGGCTGCCGCAATGCCCTTGGAAACCAAAAACGCTTCGATGCTCTTTTTGCCGGCTTCAATAGAGTTATATAGCGCGCCGAGGTCATTGCCGCTCTCGGTGAAAACGATGGGCCAAATCACTATATCTGCTGGCAGTTCTCGCTCGGATAGCCCTTTAACGGTAACGCTCCGCTCGTATTCCTTGAAGTCGATAGCGGCCCTGCCAAGGAGATATCCAAGCGCAGTCAGTCCGAGAAAGATCGAGATACCCAAGATCAGGGCGTTTGCTTTATTTGTCTGGTTCATTTTTCAGCTCATTCTACTTAACAGGTTAAGATACAGGTCGGCATAGTCAGGAGAGTACAAAAAACTTATTTCGATTGTCAAAACAGCGATATACATTACCCTCTCACATTTGTCGTTTTGCACAAGGCAACTGATCAGGGCAGTAATCATTTCAATGTAGCGATTCACGTTTTTTCACCACGCCAACCCCTCTCGCATCCATGTGGTTTCCCCTGTCTGGCTTCATATGTCTGTCACAAAAAAAGAGTATTTTTAAGCCTCTTAAGACTATTTTTTTAAGAATCTAGATGGGAAATAGCCCAAACCCTATCTAGCTGACAAATCAGGGATATCTGATTCAGCCTGAGGTCGTTATAGCTATGAATAAGTTTAAAATTGATAATAATACCGAGTACTTAGCGGAAGATTTTATTGGAGGCTATTTGATTAATCCTTTTTTTCTTGACGGATTGGTCCCCGATTCACCCTTTATTATTCGCACCCAACATAAAGTCTCAGTGCACCGCTTAATTAATGGCTGCCTTAGATGCTGGGGAATTTTTGATACGCTCGATGAAGCTCTAAACTGCGCCAGATATGAGCCTGTATGGCATTACATCTGATCGCTGACATTTGATGTCATTAGCGAGGCCTCGAACAAAAGACGCAGTAACTTTTGATATAAATTTAATGAATTTTTTAGACATAAATAATGTCTATCAAAAAGTGATAAGTTAAAACACTTGTCACGTTAGTAGTTATCATTGATCTCTCAAGCCCCTTAATCAGGGGCTTTTTTTTGTCTTTCGTTTATCCATTATTGCAGGATAAACGAAAGACAAAAAATTCAGTACCAAGAGAGCGCAGCGTAACATCCGATAAAAAGCCGGTTGACTCTTGCCCTTTTATGTTTAGCAACCAGACAGAGTTTTACGGTCAGGAAAAAATCGATTGAAAGATGAGATTGAACCTGAGCGATAATTACGGAATATACATATGAAGGCGGGTAATTTTTAATGCATTCATCATAGCTATACCTTTTAATTGTTAAAAAGCGTGCAAAACTTTCCAGGGCCCTGGGGAAAAGAGCGTTGAAAAGTTTCCACCCCAGGTTATTTAATGACCGGTTTTTGACCGGAGCATCCTGGAGTGTTAGAAATGGACCTTATTGCCGAACTCAGACGGCGTCATCATGTAGGTAAAGAAAGCATCAGTTCTCTGGCGAAGACCTTTAAGCTCTCCCGCCCCACCATCCGCAAGCATCTCAAGACGCTTGAAGCGCCGGTTTATCAGCGCCAACATCAGCCTTATCCCAAGCTGGGCTCATTCCATGACCAACTGGACACCTGGTTGGAGCAGGAAGCGGTTTTGCCGCGTAAACAGAGACGGACTGCCCGCCGACTGTATGAGTGTCTCCAGGTTGAGGGGTACCGCGGCTCTTATACGGCCGTACAACGCCATGTAAGGCGTTGGAAGAAACAGCAAGTCAGCAGTCCCGCCGTCAAACAAGCCTTTGTACCGTTAGCCTTTCCGGCGGGCGAGACCTGCCAGTTTGATTGGAGCCAGGAAACCGTCGAGCTCGGCGGTGTGACGCAGACCATTAAAGTGGCTCACTTTCGCCTGGCCTACAGCCGGCAGATGTTCGTGGTCGCCTATCCGCGAGAAACCCAGGAGATGGTGCTGGATGCACACCGCCAGGCGTTCGCTTACTTCGGTGGCGTACCAAAACGCATGATCTACGATAATCTGAAGGCTGTTGTTGACGCGATCTTTGTCGGCAAGGAGCGTCGCTTTAATCGCCGTTTTCTGGCCTTGGCCAATCACTATCTGTTTGAGCCGGTGGCCTGCACGCCGGCATCGGGCTGGGAAAAAGGCCAAGTGGAAAATCAGGTGGGTAATATCCGGGAGTGGCTGTTTACGCCCTTGGCCAAATTCGCCGATTTTACCAGCCTGAATGCCTGGCTGGCGCTACGCTGTCGGGAATTGGCGGGACGGCCCCATCCCGAACAACCTTCACGCACTATCGCCGATTGCTTTGCCGAAGAACAGCCGCTGTTAATGCCAGTCAAGGCCAGCTTTGATGGCTACGTGGAAGAGGTACGGCGGGTCTCACAGTTGTGCCTGATACGTATTGACCGTAATCGCTACAGCGTGCCGGCCCAATGGGCTAATGCGGTGGTGTCAGTGCGCTTAACGGCCGATCGTGTGCGCCTGGTGGCCGAAGGTCAGGTCATTGCCGAACATATCCGTCGTTTTGGCCGTGATCAGCTGGTCTGTGATCCCTGGCATTACCTGCCGGTATTAGAGAAAAAGCCGGGAGCACTGCGGCATGGTGCGCCGTTTCAGGCCTGGGATCTGCCGGCACCGGTTAAAGTGGTCCGGGACCGCATTCTCAAACAAGACCAAGGTGATCGCGCGTTTGTCGATCTGTTGCTGATGGCCAGGTCATTAGGCGATGATGGCCTGGAGACACTGGAAGTGGCGTGCGACCTGACCTTGCAAACCGGGATCATCAGCGCCGCGATTGTGCTCAATGAAATGCGCCGGTTAACTGATGCAGCTAGGCCTAAACCGTTGACTGACACATCGCCATCCACGCCGACATTGGCCCTGGAGCCGGTAGCTGATTGCAGCCGCTACGATACCTTGCGGAGTTCACGCCATGTCCATTGATCGTGCAATGCGCCTAAAGGATCTTCATCTCTATGGCATGGCTGCGGCCTGGAGCGAGTGGCAAGCCGAATACAGTGGTCAGCAAAAGCCCGTCATGCCGGAAGTTTGGCTGGATCGCCTGATTGAAGCGGAACAGGCTGACCGACAGGCCCGCAGCCTAAGTTATCAGCTTAAAGCCGCGCGCTTTCCTCATCACCGTGATCTGATGAGCTTTGATTGGCAGGAAACGCCTTTGGAGCAAGCGCGGATTGAGCAGTTGGCAACGGCCGGCTTCATGGAGCAGGTCACCAACCTGATACTGGTGGGCGGAACCGGCACCGGTAAAACCCATCTGGCGACCGCCCTGGGCGTAGCAGCCATTCACCAGGGCAAACGCGTGCGTTTTTACAACGCTGTCGATCTGGTCAATCAACTGGACAAGGAAAAGCAGTTGGGCAAGGCCGGCACTCTGGCCAAGCGGTTAACGCATAGTGATGCAGTCATTCTCGATGAACTGGGCTATCTGCCGTTCCCGGCATCGGGTGGCGCTTTGCTGTTTCATCTGATCAGTCAGCTGTACGAGAAAACCTCGCTGATCATCACCACTAATCTGAACTTCGCCGAATGGGTGCAGGTGTTCGGTGATGCCAAGATGACCACGGCCCTGTTGGATCGAATTACTCATCACTGCGATATTCTGGAAACAGGTAATGATTCCTATCGGTTCAAGCAGCGAAAAAAGGCGGCTGAAGGCCGATAACCCTACAACACGACTGGAAACTTTTCGACGCTCTTTACTGGAAAATTTTCAACGCTCTTTGACACCCTTTTAATAGACCGCCCCTTCATCGAGGCTTTTTTTGCCTTTCACTGATCCCTGCCGGCCTGTTTGTGTCCAGCGGATCAGTTTGAGCCAATGACGGCAATAAGGGGAATAACCGTATCTGAAAACTCAGGTAGGTGCATAATGCCTAAACAAATATTCAATTTTGACGATGATACCAGTTATATCGCCGATGATTTTATTAATGGATGCCTGATTAATCCGTTACTGCCTGACGGATTTAATACTGTAGCTATTTCGAAGCGAGATCAGGAACATCTGAAGCATTGGTATGGGCTGTCCTTTGTTATTCATGATGAACACGTGTATTCAGTTCATTGCCTGGACGGTAAAGCCTGGGATAGATCTATTTGCTGGGGAGTTTTCCGTACTCTCGATGACGCCCTTAATTGCGCGCAAGATGGCCCTTCCTGGCGTAATAGGTTTCGTGATTTAGCTCAGGGAAACGAAACCGCATGGCAAGGCTTTAGGGGGTTACTGCACATCTAGGTCTCGTTTGCTCTGTCGTTTTGCTTACTTGAACAGCACTCAAGACTTTGAAGAACTCCAGCATCCGAACGATGAAATCATGTTTTTACAGATCATGTTGGCTTAGTTCTGCCTGACTGCAAAACTTGACTCTTTCGATATAGACGTGCCGGAGCCGACGCTAGGCGAACTCAACGGACAGTGTAATCGTTGTCCCAGCGAGCGCCTGGCTGACCGGGCAGTTTTTCTTGGCTTCTTCGGCCGCCGCGGCGAAACCCTGTTCGTCCAGGCCGGGCACCTCGCCCTGGACCGTGAGGTGAATGCCAGTGATGCCCTCACCCGGCTGGAAAGTGACCTCGGCCTTGGCCTCCAGTCTTGTCGGCGGCGTACCTGCCCCCGCCAGTCCGTGGGATAGCGCCATGCAAAAGCAGCTGGAATGGGCGGCAGCGATCAGCTCTTCGGGACTGGTCTTGCCATTCGCCTGCTCTGCGCGGGACGGCCAGGAGACCGGGTACTGCCCGATGCCGGACGAATCAAAGGAGATTACGCCGCTGCCTTTGAGCAGCTCTCCCTCCCAGACGGTATGTGCGATGCGAGTTGTGGCCATATTGAATTCTCCCAGGCAATGAATAATGAGCTTGGAGTTTAACGCCAGTTTTTGCGAAATTTTTGACGCGATGAGGTTTGGAAAGGTTCCGTTGCTGGGCGAATAGCCGCGGTTATGGGCCAAAAACGGACAGTCATTGCCATGATGCACAAGGATTTTTATTAATTTATCGGGATGGAAGCCATGCCATATTGATTTGGCTCCCCATGTCCTGTTGACATACCTCGACTCAATCAGAACAATTACTTAAGGGGATTTATGAAGCATAGACAACCCGTTAGATTTTTTATAAGGCAGTCAATGTCGTATACATTACAGCGGGCATCCATATGACCACAGCCGTTGCCATCTATGTATTCACGGACATGGAGGTCTTGGATTTCGCCGGACCATATGAGGTCTTCACAACGGCCTCGCGTGTCTTCAAACGGTGCAATCCACACGCACCTGACCCTTTTCATGTCTTCACAGTTGCTCGGGAGGCAAGCACTGTCCGCGCGAGGGCGGGCCTTGTAGTGACTCCGGACTATACATTTGCGACCTGCCCACCCATGGATCTGCTGCTAATTCCAGGCGGTGTCGTCACGGCCGAACTTGCAACACCAGCGGTAACAGCATGGATATCGCGAGTCGCTGCTGAGGTACAGTTGACGGCATCTGTCTGCACCGGTTCGTTCCTTCTTGCACAAGCGGGCCTCCTTGAAGCCAAACCGGCGACTACCCATTGGGAAGATATCGCAGACATGCGAACAATGTTTCCAGGACTCACTGTCCTGGAGAAGCGCCGCTGGGTGGATGCCGGGCCAGTCGTCACGTCAGCCGGGATCTCTGCGGGAATTGACATGAGTCTCCACCTTGTCGATCGGCTCATGGGCCGGGAGCTTGCGGTCAATACAGCACGACAAATGGACTTCGATTGGCATGAAGACGCCTGACCCCTCGTTCAAGCCAACTCCCTACGGCATTCGTCGGCACAGACCCTAATTTCCGATGTTGATGCTATCCCGCGAATCAACGGCTGCTGATATGACACAGCCCGGCTGTTATGCGGCGTTTGCGAAAGACCATATTCGACACAACCCTGACGCACAGCCGCGCATTCTCCTAAAATCGAATCTTGCCGGTCAGCATTTCCCACCACATACGCCAGTCGCCGAGAAAGCTGAGCCAGGGATACACGAAGGTGGCAGGCTTGTTGTGCTCAAAGAAGAAATGTCCGGCCCAGGCAAAGGCGTAGCCTTGTACAAAGGCCACCGCAACCAGCCACCATATCGGGGTCAAGAAAGCAGTAATGAGCAACACCAGGGCTATGGATGTGCCAACGAAGTGCAACCGGCGGGAAATCCGGTTGGAATGCTCGTTAAGGTAGAACGGATAAAACTCTTTAAACGTACGGTAAATCTTTGTTTCATTCACGGCGATACCTTTAATTTGACGCTGGCGTATAACCGCTTTGCAAAATCAGCAAATCGGTGTTGATACGCCTGTTATGCGACATTCTTTTTTGCGCCGTCAATCATTTACACGATTTTTTCTTCAACTTCGGTCGCTGTTTGAAGTAGCGCTTCTTCCTGAGATAGTGCGGACAGGTCTAATAAGACCGCCAGGTCTTCCGCCTATTGTCATGCTTGCGGAAGTACCGTGGCATGGCCGATGATTTGCGGCGCATGCGCCACAAACGTCATGTCGTCATAGTGGCAGGTACGCACTGCGCCAGCCAAGCCGAGCGCCGCAAAAGGACTCTCGCATGGGATATTCAGGCTCCCCTTGCCGAACCCTAGCCGGGCGGTAAAGGTGCCCTTGAACCGGAGCAGGTCCTTGCCCCGCATACTGAGCGCCGGCAGGAAAAGAGGTTGGCGCCATAATCGCCGGTGATGGGCGTAGTGCAGGTTACAGAGCACTTGCTCGCCCTGGCGAACCGACACATGGTTCTCTTCGCCCATCTGCCAGGTAAACTGCGCGAGTTCTTTTGGAAGTCCCCAGATTTCGCGACCGCCGGCCATTGAATCGGGATGGTCGACGTAGATATGGGAGATCCAGAAACCCACGTTTTTCCTGTAACGCGCCAGGGCGGGAACGACAATCAATTCGTTGTAGGAGAGGACAGACTCGGGCGCATAGGAGGCCAGATACACCACGCCCAGGGTATTGCCTGGAAGCACCGAGACGATGTCCAGATCAGGCGGGACGAAAGCACGTGCCTGCGCTGTGTCCACGAACTGCAAAGTCTGAACGGCAAATCCTTTCAGCGTCCATGGAGCAGATGGATAGCTCATGAGTCATGCCGCCTGATGATAACTGGCTTCACTCGTTCTCTCCTATTCATTGTGTCTTTATTAATTATTAAGTCATTCCAATAGTTCGAACACTTTTACGCAGCAATCGTCCCATAATCACTGAATTCGTCAAATAGTTGGGCTATTTTTTCGCACTCTCCGCTCAGGCCTAACTTGTCGAAAAGGCGTAACATCAAGTATTGATTGAATTTTTTACGTTTCCAGGAAGCAATGGAAATCACCGTTTCCTGCGTCGTCTGTTTTTGACGTCGATCTTCAAGCTTCAAGAGATTCAGCGCCGCAATGACGCATTGGTATGCATCTGTATCGCTTCTTTACAGCGGGCTTGGCAATCCATGAGCCCGGTATATTGTTTGGCATCACGAAACAAAAATTCGATTTGAAAACGCGCTTTATAGTAGTGAAGGATTGTGACAGGATCCAGAGCCGCATCCGTTGAGAACAGAAGCGCATGGCCTTCTTTGACTTTTTGCCTGCTATGAAGCAAGACAACCCGGAGGTTTCGCTTAAAGCGTTTGCAATAGACCACCTGGCTGTACAGGTCGACACCGCCCTCCAGTGTGAGGTGATAGCCAAAACGCGCTTTCTCGGACACGATGTCGACTTTTCCGTCGTATTTTTTCGGGCGTCCACAGCCTTTATAGTCGCCTGGGTAAAGCCAGTACAAATCCGCATCAATCCGCAGTTTACCGACCAAATCAAACGCTTGTTCGCAAACCGCATCAATAAATTTCACCTTGCTGTAATAGCTGTCGGCGGCCAGATAGCGTATTGAAGCCTTTTTCAACGCCGGGGCAACCTCGCGAAAATGCCGGGCATAGAGGTCCACCCGGCTCTGTTCTTCAACATCCACGGTTTGTCGGGCATCAATGGCATAGGCGGTATTGGCATTCAAATCAACGAGTGAAATAAGCGAAATCTCCAAGCCTTTTTCAGCTTTGCCTGCCTGGCTATGGTAAAAGTACCCCAAACCCTCTGTGTGCTTCCCGCTTTTTTTCATAAAACTGGCATCAATGGCGGCTATCCGTTCGTGAGCTTCGGGCAATTCATGAGCAAGTAATCGGGCATTGAAGTGAGTAAAATCAAAGGCTCGACGGGACCAACGCGAAAAACGTTTTTCATGCATTTCGCTGTAGCGGCTTAGGTTACGAAACGTCGCCTTGCCTTGAAACAATCTCAACACTGAAAACAACCCCATCAGAAATAGTCTTTGCGGCTTTTTGACGCTGGACATTGAGGTTAAAACTGAGTTTACTATCTCTTCCATGAGCTGATTTCTGGGGTTGTTCGATGTCGGAAACCGTATTATCCCAGAGTTTGCTCATGGTTCTACTCCATTAAAACTGTCCGAAGTATTGTCATTCAGGACTTACGCAAAAATGTGGGGGCGACTTCAGTCGCCTTTTGTGCCTGATTGGGCGCTGCCAACAGTAAGCGCTTTAGGCGAAGTCGCCTACACGGATTTTAAAACAACTTTATTCTTTTTGATCGCCTCATTCCCTGGCCGGACTGATCAGGCGTTTTCTGGAAAGCAATTGAGTCGCTGCTTTTCATCCGACCGCTAGTGATAAAACCATCAAGCGGATAGAAGCTAAGTTATAATTTTTCCTCATTCCGTATTTTCCCTATATCTTCCATGACATTATTCTCACCGGAATAACTCCAAATAAGGAACCGCACCATGAAACGCGTGACATTTTTTACTCTGGCTGCAGCCATTTCAAGCACCGCTCTTGCCGCACCGGAAACTTACATCATCGATGACGCTCATACCTATCCGCGCTTTTCTTACAATCATCTCGGCTATTCAACGCAGTTGAGCCGCTTTAACAAGACCTCCGGCAGCATCGTCATCGATCGCGAGGCGAAAACGGGCTCTGTCAACGTCATCATCGATACCCGTTCCGTCGATACCGGCCACTCGCTGTTCGATGAGCACATACAGGGCGCGGAATTTCTGGATACCGCCAGGTATCCAACCGCCAGCTTTATCTCCAGTAAAGTCAATTTCGAGGGAGGTAAAGTCTCGTCGGTCGATGGCACACTCACTCTCAAGGGGATCAGCAAGCCGGTTACGCTGACGGTGACCTCCTTCCAGTGCATGCTGCATCCGATGCGGAAGAAGGATGCTTGCGGCGCCGATGCGACAGCAGTCGTTAAGCGCACTGACTTCAATATGGGCAAATATGCGCCACAAGTCGGTGATGATGTGACCATCACGATCTCGGTCGAAGCCGTCAAGGAATAATTTTTCGGCTAAAGCTGGTCCAGGGCCGAAGCTATCGAGTGCAATTTCCTAATGTCAGAATGAATGTTGTTTTCGACGCGGAGTTCTTTGAAACCGAACACGTGGTATAGCTTACCGAAACCAATACTCACTCTGCTAACGCAGCAGAACCTTTTATTTCTATAGAGAATTATCTATTTTTCCATTAACGTTATTGCATACGTAATAACAAACGGAATCAGACTATGCTGAAACTTAAATTGGCAACAGTTGGCAATTCCGTAGGCGTCGTATTGCCTAAAGAGGCATTGGACAAATTGCACCTTGAAAAAGGCGACAGGGTATTCCTGACCGAATCCTCGGAAGGTTTTCGGCTGACGCCCTATGATATGGAATTTGAGAAACAAATGACTATGGCGCGAAAGATCATGAATAAACGACGTGACGTTCTGCACGAACTGGCGAAATAATGGGTCATTGAATCCGTTGCTCTGGCTCTGCATGAGGAACACCTCGCAGAGCATGGCGGTGCGGTGGGCATTTGTGATCGTAGTCTGCTGTAATCGGCTCTGTTTTGCCCTAGAAATAGCTAATTACGATGACCCGGATTTGGCAGCACTGGCTGCTGCCTATGGCTTCGATCTTGCCCGTAATCATCCTTTCATTGACGGCAGCAAACGGACAGCATTCATGGTCACCGAGCTTTTTCTCGCCTTGAGCGGTCAGGAATTGGTTGCTGATGATCCGCCTTGCGTCATCACCATGTTAAGGCTTGCGTAAGTCCTGATACGTTTATTGTTTAGCCTTTCATTTGTTTAAATCTGATAAGTAACTATACTTAAATGCTAATTCAACTAGCGCCTTAGTTCAGTCGCTATGTGGCGTTTAGCGCGCTTATCAAAAACTGCCATTTAATGGCTATAAAAACGGAAAAGGGACATATGGAAAAATCAAGGCATTCAGGCTTCACGCTGCTTGAGCTAATGGTAGTCATCGCAGTTATCGCTATCCTTGCGGCGTTGGCTGTGCCCTCCTTCAACACCACCCTCGACAAGCAACGCATCACCGGCGCGGCGGAAGCTGTGTTGGCGGACCTGCGCTGGGCGCGGGCTGAAGCCATTAAGCGCAACACAGAAGTCAGAGTCACTTTTACCGCCGGCAGTCCATGGAGTTATACCATCGATACTGTCCCGGCTCTCGCTGCCGCTGATGGCATTCTTCCCAAAACGGTGAATGGCAGCGATTTTCCCTCAACAACCTTGTCATCGGCCAGTTTTGCCGGCGGCGTTGCCTATACCACTTTTGATCCGGTACGTGGCACCAATCCCAACAACGGAACCGCTACAATTACTTCAAACAACTTTAGCGCCGAAGTCACAGTTAGCACGTTAGGTCGCGCACGGCTTTGCGGCTCAATGGGAGGCTACGAACCATGTCAATAACCCGTAAACAACAAACCGGCCTATCGCTGATTGAATTGATGATCGGTCTGCTGGTCGGCCTGGTCATTATCGCCGGCGGCCTCAGCGTTTTTGTCACCTCTGTCAGAGGACAAGCCGACAACATTAAACTCAGCCGCCTGAATCAGGACATGCGTGCCATGATGGACATCATGGTGCGCGATATCCGCCGGGCGGGGTTTGTGACATCCGATCCAGCGGCTAATTTGATCTCGCTGCAAGACAATCCTTTTTTTGGCGCGACAACCGAACTGGCGATTTATGACAGCACGTGCATTGTTTACGCCTACAACCGTGATAACGATAGTCCGCCGACAGTTGCCGACAATGAGCGCCTGGGCTTTCGTTTGAACGATGGCGGCGAGCTGGAAATGCGCAGCAGTGGTACAACCAATGAAAACTGCGGTAATGGCGTCTGGGAGTCCATCACCGAATCGGAAGTGGAGATCGATGAGTTGGTGTTCGAGCTAGCCTCAACAACACTCAATGTCAGCAGCATGACCACCGATACCGACGGTGACGGTTGTTATGACGGCGATGATGAGGATCCTGCCACCGCCAGTCCGAGCTGTAAAACCGGTACTTACGGTAATAATCTGTGTGAAACTGGCGAAGCCTGCAACACCTGCACTCGTGATGGCAGCCCTGATCCAGCCTGTTTGGATGTTCGCAATGTTGCTATTTCGCTGACTGGGCGCTTGCGCGACGACAATACCATCACGCAAACCATCACCGAGCAGGTCAGGGTACGCAACGACAAATATTTGCCCCCTATTCCTTAACCGCATAGCTTTGTGGAGTTAATCATGACGTTTCCGAACCTCAGCTTAAAAAATCGCCAGCAAGGCGCCGCCACCTTGATTGTGGTGCTGGTGCTGGCGATAGTAATGGCTGTCATCTCATTGACCACGGCGCAGACCGGGCTGATGGAGCAAAGAATTACCGGCAATGATCTGCGCGCCCGCGAAGCGCAGGAAGCGGCCGAGGCCGGGCTGGAATATGGAGTGGGCTGGGCAAATAAAAATGAAATTCCCAATACCGTCACCTGTTCTTCAGGATCATTACCGGCGGGATGCCCGACGGCATTAACCACTGTCACTGGCTCATCGACCGGAGAGAGCTATTCCTACACGCTGACTTTCACAAAAGGTACCGACTCGATCAGAGTCGCCTCGGCCGCCCAAGGCGTAGCCGATAGCAGCATTGCCGCCACTTCGGAAGCTTTCATTAAACAAATTCCCGTCGAATTATTCGACTTTGGGATAACCATGCCGCCGCCCTGGGTGATCGCGGGCTGCATTACCAATGCGCCAACCGGTACACCCGATACGTTTGTGCTTAACGCCACAAATCTTGCCGTTATCAGTGGCACATCATCCAATCCAGCCTGTTTGCCGCAAGGACATCTGGACGTGACAATCTGGACTGATGCGAATGGCAACGGCGTTAAAGACTCTGATGAGGAAGGAGGGGGCACGACATTTAACCGCGGCATTTTCCCCGGCTGCCCTAGTACGCACTGCGCTTGGAATTATGTATTCAAAATGGATTTTCAAGAAGCTATAGATCGGGCTACTGATGCCGGTCATGTTTATTCGGGTTCCATTCCTTGTGGACCTGCGACATCATCGCCCTCTATTTATATCATCGAAAACGGTGGTCCGATCAATAGCGCCGATATCTCCGGTAATTGTACCGGCACCGGTGTCGATAGCACTACCATAGGCGCACCCAATCAGCCGATTCTTTTGATTATCCCAAGTGACAATGGCTGCCCGAGATTTAATGGCGGCGTCACTATCTACGGCATCATTTATTTTGAATCGGAGACTGAATGTGCTTCTAACGGCTGGGGTGGCGCAACAGTTTATGGTTCTGTCATTTGGGAAGGTGACGTTGACAAGCCTAATGCCAACTCGGAATTCATAGAAGTTGATCATGAGGATGACTTTGACTTAAATACTGTATTCAATAGCGGCATGGACGATGCCACGCGCATTCCCGGCACCTGGAAAGACTTTTAAAGGAAAATGATAATGAACAACTTGCTGCATGCCTCTCAGAGAGGCTTTACTCTTTTGGAAGCATTGATCTCTGCACTGGTCGTGGCCGTGGCGATGCTGGGGATGGCCAAATTGCAAGGCATTACCCTGATCAACAGCGCCGATAGCCGCATGAAAACCCATGCCTTGAATTTGGCGCAGGAAAAAATCGAAGACTTGCGTACCTTTGCCAATCAAGATGTTTACGCAGACCTGGTGGATGAGGATGGCGATACCGCCACCGGCGCCAACAGCACCTTTATCCGCGCATGGGAAATCTCGGACTGCGAAAACTCGGTCAATTGCAAGCAAATTAACGTCAAGGTGACATGGACAGACCCGAAAGGCGTGGAGCAGAAGGTACAGCTTACCTCGTACATCGCCGAGGCCGATCCGGTGAAATCCGGCGTGCTGCTGCTGGCGGCGACCCCAGGTGGTACAGGTGGTACAGGTGGTACAGGTGGTACAGGTGGCACAGGTGGCACAGGTGGCACAGGTGGCACAGGTGGCACAGGTGGCACAGGCGATACAGGTGGCACAGGCGATACAGGCGGTACAGGCGGTACAGGCGGTACAGGCGGTACAGGCGGTACAGGCGGTACAGGTAGTACAGGTGGTACAGGTGGTACAGGTGGTACAGGTGGTACAGGTGGTACAGGTGGTACAGGTGGTACAGGTGGTACTATACCAATTTTTGTAGGTGGCGACGCGAAACCGATTACAGCCTGGACAGGGACTGACCCCAAAACCATTACCTGGCCCCCCATCGCGGGCGCAACGGAGTATAAAATTTATAGCTGCACGACCTCTAATAAAAATAGCCTAACCAGTTGTGACCCAACAGACTTCGTTGAGGCCAGCGATTCGACAAGTTATGCCCCTAGTGATCCCGGACATAAAAACACGCAGTGCATTAAGATAATTGCTTCTGACGGCAATATAAATAGCTCTGCTAGTACCGTGATGTGTATTTATCAAAAAAGCGGCAATTATCAATATGTTTCCTAAAAAGTGAACAATGGATCGTGACATGGCGCGTTTTAAGTCCACGCGCGGCCAGCTATTTATTCCGCTTGCTGCTTCCGAGTACCACAGCGCTTGATTTTCTGTTACCGAAAGCGGCGCAACCCGTAACCCACAAGGCGGATTCGCTTTAACAATCCGCCTTGTCGCAGTAAACCCGACTAAAAACTGCCCGAACTCATGATTTTATTGCCCCGCTCGTAGTCGCAATCTGCGTTTCAGCAGCGCCAAGCGAGATAAAGATCGAAATTTATTGACAAAATTAAAACCATAACTGTCTAACGCCGAAATTGATGCTCGCAAGACGTAGCAACACTGTTGCCTGAGGTTTATTCAAAAAAAGAGGTTGAAAAGTTGTAGAGAACTTCTTTTCCATCAACATACTCGACGTGAGGCTGGATATGGCCAATAACGATACCGAACGACTTTGGAGACAACTCCTGACTTTTATTGAAGAGGGGTGCGTTATTCCGGTGATCGGTCCGGAGCTGTTGATGCTCGGTATCGACGGCGAAATGAAGCTGCTTTATTCCTATCTCGCGGAGCAGCTTGCCAATCGGCTGCAAATCAGCGCTGAGCCTGATGATACCTTGAATGCCATCGCTTGCCGCTATCTCGCCCAAGGCGGACAGAGGGATGACATTTATCCGGAGCTCAAACTTGCAATGCCGCCACTATCGAAAGTCAACCTTCCGGAAGCGCTGGTCAAGCTCGCCGAAATCAGATCGCTCAAGTTATTTGTGACCACGAGCTTCGATCCATTGCTTGCTCATGCGCTCAACCAGGTCCGTTATGGCGGACAGGACAAAACTCAGGTGCTGGCATTCTCACCCGGGTCGGATAACGATCTGCCGCCAGCACAAGAGCCGCTGGATAAAATTACAGTATTTCATTTGTTCGGAAAGCTGACAGCGGTCCCAAACTGCTATGTCGTCACTGACGAAGACGTGCTGGAATTCATGTACGCCCTGCAGTCCAGAACATCCCGGCCGGAACGGCTGTTCGATATCCTGGTCAAGCAGAATCTCATGGTTATCGGCTGTCCATTATGCGATTGGCTAGGGCGTTTCTTCGTGCGTATTGTCAAGAAGGAGCGCCTGGTTGTTGCCAGCGGTAAAACGGATTATCTGGCCGGCGACCAGTTACAGAATGACGCCAGTCTGGCGGTATTCCTTCAGCATTTCAGCTGCCGGACCAAAGTATTTCCAATGACATCGATTGAGTTTGTCAACGAATTGCACCGGCGCTGGATGGAAAAATATCCTCCTGGCGAACCCATTCCGGTACCACCTCCCCCGCCTGAAATACCGAAAGGCGCCGTTTTCCTGAGCTATGCCAGCAAGGACCGGCCTGCCGTTATTTTAATTCGAGATGCTCTCGAGCAGGTCGGGATCGATGTTTGGTTCGATAAAAACCGTGAGGATTTACGCCCCGGAGATGACTTTGAAGCCAGGATTAAATCCAATATCGAGCGGTGTTCGGTGTTTATTCCCATCATTTCCCGGAATACCCTGACAGGAGAGCCCCGTTTTTTCCGCATTGAATGGAATTATGCTCAAGAGATGGCTCTACGCTTTCCCGATGATTGGCGCTTCATCATTCCCGTGGTCATCGATGATACCCCACCCGATGAATCCGCCGTGCCGAAGAAGTTTCGCAAACTGCACTGGGAAAGCATACAGGACGGCCGGATTCATGAGGCGTTTGTAAACGAAATCAAAGGCCTCTATCGAGATTACCAAAGAGCCCTTTCTCAACAGATATGAACACAAAGTCCGCCCACTTATTACCGGAATCGGAACAAATCATCGTCGACGACGAGCGCCCATGGCCGGGGCTGGCCTCGTTCAGAGAGCAGGACGAACATTTCTTCAAAGGCCGGGAACCCGATATCAAACAACTGCACGATCTCGTCGGCCGCGAACGCCTTACGGTTTTGTTTGGCGTTTCCGGGCTGGGCAAAAGCTCGCTGTTACAAGCCGGTCTCTTCCCCCGGTTACGCCAGAATAATATACTCCCGGTCCCCATTCGCCTGGATTTTGGAGAGACCTCGGCAAGTTTCAGAGAACAGGTGTTTGCAGCCATGGCCCGGCAGGTTCAGGAAAAAATCATTGAAGCGCCGCAGCATAATGAAAACGAAACCCTGTGGGAATATTTTCATCGCAAGGACGCGGAATTCTGGGATGCCCGTAACCACCTTATGGTCCCCTTGCTTTGTTTCGATCAGTTCGAAGAAATCTTCACCCTGGGCCGCAAAGACCTGAAGCGAGACTCTGATCTCAGGAAATTCATCACGGAGGAGCTTGCCGATCTGGTCAAAGGCCATTGTCCTGGCAGTGTGAAAGCCCGTTTAAATGCCAATCCGGACGAATCAAAAAACTTCAACGTTAGCCATCATCCCTACAAACTGATTTTCAGCCTCCGCGAAGATTATCTCGCCGATCTGGAAGAGTTGCGCGAATCGATGCCCTCGTTGATACACAACCGTATGCGGCTTTGCTCCATGAATGGAGAACGCGCCCTGGAAGTGGCGGACCAGACCCAAGGTCGCCTGATGGAGCGTAGTGTCGCGGAAACTATCGTGCGCCTGGTCGCAGGGGAACCAAACGAAGCGCGGCGGGAATTATCGGCATTATGTATTGAGCCGGCGCTGTTGAGCCTGGTCTGCCGTGAACTCAACGAACGGCGCATCGCAAACAGAGACATCCAGATCGATGCACGGGTTGCCGCCAGCGACCGCGAACAGATTCTGGAAAATTTCTACGAACGCAGCCTGAAAGATCAATCGCCTGAGTTACGTCGATTCATCGAGGACAAACTGATCACTGTCTCCGGCTTCCGTGACAGCGAAGCCTATGATAACACCGTGGGAATGCCCGGCATTACTGCGGAAGCCCTGGCACAACTGGTGCAGCGCCGGGTGCTGCGACTGGAGGAGCGAAATGGCAATAAACGTATTGAACTGATTCACGATGTGCTGACCGGCGTGGTTCGCAAGGGCCGTGACCAGCGTCAGATCCTGGAAAAACAAAGACAGGCGGAACAGGAGAAACGTGAAGCGGAGCAAAAAGAACAAGCGGCCAGGAAGGCATTACGCATCGAACGCAGAGTTGGGAGGTTTAGGGTAGCGGTAGTGATTCTTGCCTCACTTTTTGCTTTTCTCTTATGGGCCAAATGGAGTGACGATAAAGCCCACAATAAAA
This sequence comes from Methylobacter luteus IMV-B-3098, assembly GCF_000427625.1. Lineage (GTDB taxonomy): Bacteria > Pseudomonadota > Gammaproteobacteria > Methylococcales > Methylomonadaceae > Methylobacter > Methylobacter luteus. The sequence goes on along the minus strand of NZ_KE386569.1, from coordinate 3,946,361 downwards.
CGCAACACGCCCTGGCCGAGGCCAACTTTCGCGAAGCGCAGCAGCATTATCATAATAACAACAACATGCCTGATGCACTGGCCCATCTTGCCTACTCAATACAGATCAATCCCGAATGGGTGCCCAGCCGCAGTCTACTGGTCAATCTCTTGCAACAGAGAAGCTGGTTTCTGCCTGTGGCGATATTTGATCATAAGGCTACTGTACACGATGCATCCTTCAGTCGCGACGGCACGCACGTGGTAACCGCTTCAAATGATGGCACGGCACGGCTATGGGATGCCCAGACCGGCAAGCCCCTGCCCAAGACCGAGCCGATGCCGCATGACGCGGCTGTCCGATCTGCCCAGTTCAGCCCCGACGACACACGCGTGGCGACTGTCTCATATGACGGCGCTTTGCGTCTGTGGGATGCCCGGACCGGTCAGCGATTGCAGACGCATGAGAAAGGGATTACCAGTGTCGCCTTCAGCCCGGACGGCACCCGCCTCGCCTCTGGCAGTCGGGATGGCATCCTGCACCTGTGGAATATCCAGACTGATCAGCCAATTGTTGACAAGCCGCCGAATTCATTGGAGCGCCATGAGAAAGGGATCAGCAGTATTGCCTTCAGTCCTGACGGCACACGCATAGCAACTTCATCATGGGATTCTAAGGCACGACTGTGGAGTGCTCAGACCGGTCACTCGATCGGTAGGCCAATGTCACATAAATCGGCTGTCCGATCCGTCCAGTTCAGTCCCGACGGCGCGCGCTTGCTGACTGCCTCAAATGATGGCACGGCAAGGTTATGGAATGCCCGGACTGGTACGCCTCTGGCTGAGGCCAAAGTAATGGAACACAAAGACCATGTCTTGTCAGCCCGGTTCAGTCCCGACGGCACGCGCGTGGTGACTGCCTCAGCGGACAGCACAGCGAGGCTGTGGAATGCCCAAACCGGCGCCTCCCTTCCCAACGCTGAGCCGATGACGCATCAAGATGCTGTCTTGTCAGCCCAGTTCAGCCTCGACGGCATGCGCGTGGTGACTGCCTCAGCGGACAGCAGCGCTCGATTGTGGGATGCCCGGACCGGCAAGTCCCTCGGCGAAGCGATAACTCATCAAGGTCGTGTCTCATCAGCCCAGTTCAGTCCCGACGGCGCTTATGTACTGACTGCCTCAGACGATAACACTGCCCGTTTGTCGGATACCAGGATCGGGCATTTAGGTAAAACGATGACGCATCAAGGTCGAGCCTTGCCGGCACAGTTCAGCCCCAGCGGTACATTCGTGTTAACTGCTTCAGACGACAATACCTTGCAACTGTGGGATGCCCAAACCGGCCAGCCAGGCCAGCCGCTGAGAGGCCATGGGGCCGAGGTTACCTGCGTTGCCTTCAGCCCGGATGACGGCCGCATTGTCTCCGGCAGTTGGGACAAGACCCTGCGCCTGTGGGACGCCAATACCGGCAAATCGGATGAGCTGGGGAGCCATGACTCAGGAGTTTTGAGTGTTGCCTTCAGCCCGGATGGCGGCCGCATTGTCTCGGGCAGTGCAGACAATAAAGCACGACTGTGGGATGCCGAAACCGGTAACCTCCTGGCTAAGGCCGAAGTAATGGTGCATAAGGATCGTGTCTTGTCGACTCAGTTCAGTTCTGATAGCGCACGCGTAGTAACCGCATCATGGGACAAGACTGCACGGCTGTGGGATGCCCGGACCGGCCGGAAGATTGGCGAGCCGATGACTCATGAAGATGCTGTCTTGTCGGCCCGGTTCAGCCTCGATAACACACGCGTAGTGACTGCCTCGGCGGACAATACCGCACGACTGTGGGATGCCCGGACCGGCAAGCCCCTGCCCAAAGCCGAGCCGATGACTCATCAAGGGCGTGTCTTGTCGGCCCAGTTCAACCGCGACGGCACGCTCGTAGTGACCGCCTCAGCGGACAACACCGCACGGCTATGGGATGCCCGGACCGGCCGGAAGATTGGCGAGCCGATGACTCATCAAGGGCGTGTCTCGTCGGCCCAGTTCAACCGTGACGACACGCAGGTAGTGACCGCTTCAGAAGACGGTACTGTGCGGTTATGGGATGCCCGGACCGGCAAGCCTTTGGGAGTAACGATGATGCACCGAGGCCGAGTCTTGTCGGCCCGGTTCAGTCCCGACGGCAGACAGGTAGTGACCGCCTCGGCGGATAAAACCGCGCGGCTGTGGGAAGTACCGCCGATGATTTCGGATAATCAACATCTGCTGGCGCCGCTGGCGGAGACGATAGCCGGTAACAGGCTCAATGAACTCGGCGCAGTTGAAACACTGAAAGATCAAAAAGTGCAACTAGACAGGCTGCGTCGGCAAACAGCAGATGCGCCTTTGGGTGAGCCCACGGCGGAATCCTTCATCCATTGGTTTCTATCCGATCCCTGGACACGCACCGTCTCGCCGTTTTCAAAACTAACCGTTCCGGAATACATCCAGCAACAAATCGCCGCTGGCCATCGTGACCAGATGAAACAGGAGTTCCCCGGCCATCCGCTGTTACGCTCGCCGACCGTTTCTAATCGGCCGTTAACCCCAGCACTGGACGTAAAAACGCGCTAAAAATTTCAATTTTTATTGTCCGGCGATATTGATAATGACGCTCTTCTTCATTTAATTATTTAAACTTACTCGTTATGAAATCTGCCAAGTCCGCTTGCCCTTGAAGTAGAACTTGATCTGGCGCCCGCTGGATTCAGCTTTGCTTGCCGGCGAGCGCTTTGTATGTCGTAAGCAACTCTCGCAGCCTTGCTCCCTGGTCTTCACGGGTTTTTTGCCTCCACTCGCCTACGTTCATGGCTTTGGCTTCCGCCTCCCACGTTGACGTCGCGTTATCGTCATCCAGTCCGATTGCCGCTTCCCATAGCGATGCCACCACCCAGTAGCGATTGATTTCCACCTCGTTTTTCCTATTTTCATCTGAAGGGGTTGCGCTCTCCTCTCTCTTCAGGCGCTCGACTAACGGTGTAGCGAAACGGATGACCTCCCGGCGGACTCTGTTGGCAATGACGAAATCCGCGATAGCCTCGTCTTTGTTTCCGGTTTTTAGCGCTTCCACGGACCGCAAATTCAACAGATAGGCCAGATTGATACCGTTGTAATGATCCTGTTTTAAATAGAAGCCTCGTTCGTAAGCGGCGATGCTTTCATCTAAACTTTGCGAATCGCCGCATTCCTCCCATATGCGTTTATGAATTGCTCCCCACAAGCCCATGGTTTCCGGATCATTGGAGGTTTCAGGCTTCAGCTCATGCAGTATGAGCACGGCATTTTTCAGTGCTTCAAGTACGGAAGGGTGTTCGCTCTTATACATTGACAACGCCAACTGCTGCAGGATGAAAGAATCTTTCGGCCGGAGCTTTCTGACCTCCTCCAAGAGGGCGCGCGCCGCCATGAAATCGCTGGCATTGATTTTTTCCAATGCGGCATCCAGCATGAGCTTGGCGCTGGGATTATCATCCCCCACGAGGCCGGATACCTCGGCCGATACAGCCGGACCAGTCGCCGCAGACGTTGGTACCGCAGCGGCAACCGCCGCCTTCTGAACCAGAGGCGGCTGCAATTGAGGCAGATACGTGTAGACGGGGCTGTCGATGGCGGGCGCATTCAAAAGCGTTTGGATCGCGGTTTTCAATTCCTTTATCACGCGTTTGGCCTCCTGGAAACCAACTTCCTCGCCCAGATGCTTGTAACGGCGAATTACGACATGCCCCAGATCGAAGGGATTTTTAAATTGCTCTTCGGCCAGCACGATCGTGCTGTAAGGCTTTAAGACATAACGAACGCCCAACTCAAACGCCGCATTTACGTTATAGGTGGACAAGTCGGCAATCACCAGATCGGCATTCAATAAGCGCTCGTACATCGGCACATCAATGGTACCGGAATGGACGATTTCATCGGCGCGCACGCATTCCGCACCCGCCGATTCAACCGCTTCCTTGATGATTTCATAGGAGGCATCCAGATCCAGTACGCGGCCATCGGTGTAGTCGGTTTTTTTGCCGTAGCCTTGAATGACAAAACAGGTCGGTTTCTTGCTTGCCATGGTATTCCCCTGCCCTTGGTTTGGATGAACCCTTCAGAATGTGTGCTTTCACGGCCAGCCATACGATCAGATACGGCTGGCCCGCCTGACCTACTCTGCCGCGCCGAGCCGCAGGCCAAGATTCACTATCGCCCTGCCGCCGCTCCGGTTACAGCAGGGTTTTCATATATTCGATCAACGCCCAGCGTTCTTGATCGGTATAGTCCCGGTAAGTGCCATCTTCCTTTCTGGTCTGGGTAAAGCCAGGGCCACTATGGCCCGTGTTTAGATTACCTTTCAGAGCCGTATCGAATTTAACTCCTTTATCAGTTCGAAAACCTACCTGCCTGGGGTCGAATTCATTGCTGCCGACAAGGAATGTTTTCATCCGTTGATCTTCAGGCAGCAGGAGTTGGTACAGATTAGGCACTGAGCCATTATGTAAGAACGGGGCCGTCGCCCAGATGCCGTTAAGCGGTCTGGCTTTGTAAGTTGACATCAGTGATACAGGTGGATTTACGAAAGGATCCGTGCGGGATCTGTTCAACCGCAATACCGCTTCGTCCAATTCTTTTCCCTGAAGACCCGCTTCAGTCAGTTTGTGTTTGATGATTTCCTTGACGGCCGCTCTCAGCAGTAATGCTCTCGGTACTTCTTCCTGAGCCTGTATTTCTTTAGGCTCCAGAAATTCTCTCAGTATGCCCGGTTTGGCTTTATGGCCAAGAAAATTCTGTACCATCTGCGGATCGGTACGGATTTCGTTTAATGGCGTGTCGGATACCGTGGCGACAAATTGCTTGCCGGCTACATCTTTTATCATCGGGAAGTTACCGGCCGTATCGCGTATATGGTGACACTTTACGCAATTCTGAGCATACAGTTGCTTGCCTAGGGCGACTTTAGCCGGATCAATTTTTCCTAATTGTTCAGCGGGCCAGGCTGGTGCTTTCAGCTTTTCAATATAGGCTTCCAGACGATCGAGATTCTGCAGGTTGACAGTTGACGTAAATTGTCCGGTGGCTGCCGTCCCTGTCAGCTTGAGGTGGGAGTAGATGCCCATGACTTCGCCGACATTTCGATTAATAGGATTGCCTGCGGAACTATTGTATTGGACCCAGTCCAGCTGCGGACTGGTCCATAGAAACGGGTAACTGACCGGCGCGTCAGCAGGCCGTTGATTTTCAGGCATGTCCAAAGCTGTCGCGCAAATTCGGTTTAAAATTGCACCGAACGCATCCAGCCTGCCGTGACCATAAGGTACGTTGCCTTTGTTCAGTTTAAGCAGTTGCTTGTCTAGCACCTCGGTATAAGCCATCACCCGGTCTTTAAGCGCCTCCTGCTCGCCTTGATTCCAGTTGGGGTCGAGCACCCTGTGCGCGAAGCGGGACATTTTATCCGGGTTTGAGGTGGTGGCCTGCAGGGATTTTACCAGCTGCGTCAGAAAGCCTTCATGGTCCGCGTTTGAAGAGCCCCCATCGATGCGAATGAGGCTGCCTTTATAGTTGATTTCTGAAGTATGACAACTGGAACAAGTCATCCCGAGCCAGATATTGGTAGCAGGGTATTCCTCTTTATCATAGGTTCGCCCCAAAAATTCCTTTTTGATATTGTATGAAACCTTGACCGGATCCTCGTTTTTGACAAAGCCGATGGGCAAGCCATCGGGGTTCAGGTTTTTATCGGACTGCTGGGGAATATACCCCAGTTTCTTCATATGTTGATCGGCACGAAACAATTCATCGCTGTCACTTTGTTCCAAGGCAAGAAACCAATGATAGGGCAGCAGTTCAGAGCCTTGCGATAAGTAGTAGAAAGTTTGCCTATCCTCGTCAGTCCAGCCCTGGTCCAGAAAAAGAACCTCGGCCGCCGTAACATTATTATTGGGTCGAGCCACAGCGCCACTCTTCTTAAGAGGTTGAGAGTCATCACAACTTGTCATGGCGGCGAGCAAAACAGGAATTAATAGCGTTATAAATCGATGATCAAATGGCATATAAAACTCCTGATTATGTCTGTAATTAAACGTGGGTCCTGAAAAACATGATTTTGAACATATAGCCGTCCGAAATAGAACGATTAGAGCGTCTTCAGTGACTTTACTGGAAACTTGGTAATACGCTGGTTGATCATGGATGATTAACCGATTTCAACTCTATGTCTCAGAGTCAGTTGACTATAATTGTCGCTCCTTTTACCGATGCCGGCTCAAAAACAGGTTCTTAGCGAAAATAGCGACTCTGCGCTGGACGGCTTATCTTGAGCCAAATAGAAATTTGAACAGTTTCTCCAGCCATAGCAAAAAAAACGGTAATTGCTGCTTTTCATGGCGATGTTCTGCCGAAGCCTCATACACAGATTTACGAAGCCGATTGATGCTGCCTATGGGCTGGTGCTCAGTCAGTGAGTGCCAGGGATTAAATGCCAGCTTTTCACAATGCGCTTCGCTTTCCTCGGAATCGATTTCCAATTGCGGAGCAGAAATGGTAATTTTTGCGACCTTGATAAAGGGATACTGGTCCTCATCCCAGGAGGTTGAAGCATTTTCAATGCCCATATCATCATCGATATCCTTGCGCACCTGAAGCATAAAATCGAAATTGACAGCTTCATTTTTGCTCATAGTTTCCTTCAGCACTTCACGCAAATAATTGTCTGACGGGTTCTCAGGAATTTGAGGCGAGACAATTTCAGCAGAGGGCTTGGCGGAAAATTTCATGACCCGATCCGGCCCAAACAAAAAAGGAGCGGCACTGAAATATTGAACCTCTAAAGGGTTTGCGATTGGCGTAGACTTAATCAGTTTGGCGATTTTAAAAGAATCCCCTATCCGTTTTATGTCATCCTCTGAAAGATTTTCAGCTCTGATATATTCAACGATACGCTGCTTCTCTTCCTCAGTAAGATCGGGGGACTGCAGCTTTAAAGGGGCAAAAAATGCGTCAGGAACATCATTGTTGGCAAAAATTATTTTAGTCAGCCTTAGATAATCCTCAGTGTTTGCAAACGCAAACATAGGCTGGTTAATCATAAGAAAGTCTTGATTATGCGCGCCGTTGTCATCGACCAAAACTTCACCGCCAACGTCCATCACCTTAATGGCCATCCCCCGGCTGCCATGATTTCCCTCTTTGTCTATGTCGGCTCCCACCAGAACCGCTGCATTGGAAAAACGAATAAATGCATCAAATTTTTTTCCGGGCGAGTTAAAAAGCCCTACTTGGTAATCGGGGTCTATATCGGGATTTATTTCAAATAGCGCTTTAACGCAGCCATGTGATTTGGGATGAACGCCTCTGAGAATTTTATTCGGAGAGGGATAGCGCTTGTCGAGCAACTTGACGGTAAGGTCCGTGATTTGCGCAATTTGCTCAGCTTCTTGAGCCGGGTTCTGGATGTGTTCAAAAGGACATACGGGTGAGTCTGTTCTTGGCATGGCAAGTTCTCCTCATTGGGTCCAGAAACAAACAATGCAAGTGAAACTAAACAGTTTATCGACTTCTTCTTTAATTATCAGATGGATAATAAAGTCCGCTTGAATATGGCTTAAGTCAGAGACTGATGTAGCTATGAATAACTTTACCATTCAGACTTATTCTCCTTTTGAAAATTCCATTGCTCTAGCGCATAAACCAATCTGCTTATAAATTGTTATATTAGGGTGTAAGCCCAAACCCCAGAAATTTTGCAAATCTTTAAAATTCAACAATTTAGCATTTTAAGTCAACTTTTCAGCAGTCTACTCATGACGGCCGCCATTCAATCCTGCCAGAAATTCATGAATCGCTCTGATGCCAATTCTGTATATCGCGTCGTATGTTGGATATTGCGATGCCCTAGGTAATGCTGGCCCATAAGTTGTGAGAGTCCGCTTTTGAGAGTGGCGAACTGGTGCTTTCGCTCTCTAGCAGACGATCGACAATTCGAGTTTGGCTCGAATTGGAAGTGACAAGTTCGACCCAAAACTGCCTACTGATTCATATCTTTATATGTCAGTTAAGAGTCATTAACCGGACTCCCGCCGATATAGACATATATGTTTTATCCATCGGAACCCAGACGGTTCCGCTGGGCGGGATTCGCACCCGCTAGTTTATGCGGCATTGCCAAGCCGCAACGGTTAATTAACCCCTTAAAGAGCCGCTTTGCGAAACTGAAAAATCGTAGACTAAAAATACCCCGCGTTCTCGTCGAATTTGCCGTAAAACATCGATTGAGTCACAAAAAATAAAAAAATGTTGCCGTTTATTTAATCCTCACAGGATAGACCCTAGGCAACAGTCCAAAAGCCACTATGCTTTGGTGCAGTATTCTGAACGTTAGGGTTTTGGAGCTTAATGCCTTAATGCCTCATGAGCATAGTAGCCGGACTGAAAGGCATGGCAGCCTTAACGGATGATGCCTAATAGGATTGAATCCTGTTGATATCTTATGGATGGTTGATGCGCTTATTAATAATCTATTGCCATCACAACGCACGATTTTTAAAACTTAAGGATAGTTAAAATATGTTTGGCTTAAACAACGCGTGGAAAAGTAATTGGAACGATGACTTCAAGCATGAGCAAACAGTCAGGAAAAGAGGCAAGCTAAGTTCAAAAGCAAGCGATTCTAAGGTTTTTACTCATGCTAATGTACTAGGCATTATTACCATTTTGCTTTTGTACACCTTCACTTTGCCAGCCCAATCATGCTCCCTGAATTTTACCTCACCAGCCGCAGGAGCGACATTTTTAACCCCCACTATTACAGTGACCGGCACAGGCTCTGGAACTGCAAACCCTAATGATGTGGGGCAAGTAACGGCAACAATAAACGGAACTGTCTTTTTTAGTCAAAGCGGAACTTTCACGACTTTGATCAATTTTTTGGGCTCAGGTGCAGCTTCAGTCACATTACAACCCGGGGCCAATACCTTAGTGGTGACAGGTAGCGTAGCAGGATGCAGTGCTTCTGATACGAGGGTGATCTTTTATGATCCTACTCCTGCAGCAACCAAAAAAAACCAAGGCCCTTCTCCAGCCACGTGCAATGGCACAAACCCAATCAATGGTGGAACCAGCAATAAAGTTCAACTGGAAACAGATTACCAGGGCGACGGCATTTATCCTTTGGTATTTCAACGTCATTACAACAGCAAGGCGACAGAGACGAGTGCGGTCGGCAAGTTCTGGCGCAGTTCGTTCTCCGACCGGCTGGATATAACCCCAACCAAAATAAGCGCTGAGCGTGCATCGGGGGCGGCTTATCAATTCCTTTTGCAAAACGGCGTCTGGATACCTGATGCTGACATTAGCCTGAAGCTGGCGTCACTTGCAAACGGCCAATGGCGCCTTATTCAAGATGACGACACTATTGAAACCTATAATAGCTCAGGCAAGCTGATCTCCATCCAGCTCCGTAATGACTTGGGACAAACGCTAAGCTACGATGGGGTAGGCAGGCTCAGCCAGGTCATCGATACCTTTGGCAAGACTTTAGGGTTTTTCTATGTTTCCGCCGCTGCAAACTCTAACCTGGATCATATCGTACTCCCCGATGCCACCGAGATTCATTACGCCTATCTGGCAAATGGTAATTTATCCCAGGTTATCTACGCTGACACGACCCCTCTTGATCTCACCGATAATCCACGAAAAACCTATCACTATGAGGAAATACTTTTCCCTAGCGCCCTGACGGGGATTACCGATGAAAATAATGTCCGCTTTGCCACTTGGCACTATGATAACCTGGGTCGTGCTATTTCATCCGAACATGCCACCGGCGGCATCGACAAATACAGCCTGTCTTACAGTGCGGATGGCAGCCTTACCCTCATCACCGATCCTTTAGGCTCGGTGCGCACAAGCCACTTCACCACCGTCCTGGGCGTGGTCAAGCCCACCGGCAGCGACCAGCCCGGCGGTTCCGGCTGCAATGCCTCGGCTTCGTCGCTCACTTATGATGCCAATGGCAACATCGCCAGCCGCACCGACTTCAACGGCAACCGCAGCTGTTACGCCTACGATACTAGCCGCAACCTGGAAACCGTCCGGCTCGAAGGCCTGGCGCCTGGCTCCAGTTGTCCAGCCAATCTGGCGGCTTACACGCCCGCCGCTAACAGCAGCGAACGCAAAATCAGCACTGACTGGCATGCCACCTTCCGCCTGCCGGTCAAGCTCACCGAGCCGGGCCTGGAGACCACCTACAGCTATAACGACCAAGGCCAGGTCACGCTGAAAAGCCTCAAGGATCTGAACACCCTGCAGACGCGCAGCTGGGCGACCACCTACACCTATGCGGCCGCCGGCATCCTGCTGAGCAAGGTCGAAGACGGCCCGCGCACGGACGTATCCGACGCCACGACCTATGACTATTATCCGGAAGACGCCGCCTGCATCGGCGGCCACTTCGGCTGCCGGGGACAACTGAAGCAGGTGACCGATGCCCTGGGCCATACCACGGAGATCAGTCGCTATAACGCCCATAGCCAGCCGGAAGAAGTGATCGATCCGAACGGCCTGGTCACGATCCTGGTCTACGATGTTCGCCAGCGCCTCACATCCCTGACGGTCGGCAGCGAGACCACCAGCTACAGCTATGACCCGGCTGGTCTGATCACTCAAGTCACCGGTCCCGATGGCGCCTATCTGGCTTATACCTATGACGATGCCCATCGTCTGACCGGCATTCAGGACCAGCTGGGCAATACCGTCACTTATACCCTCGATGCCCTGGGCAACCGGACCCAGGAGGACGTGCGTGATCCCACAGGCCAACTGGCCCGCAGCCAAAGCCGTGTCTACGACGCCTTGTCGCGTCTGCAGAACATTGTATTACCGGAATAAGGAGTTTCCCTCATGAACTTAACGGCAAGAATTTTCTTTTTAACAGTGGCCTCGATCCTGACCGGCCTAATAATGCCGGCGCTGGTCGTCAGCGCCGCGAACGCGGCGCCGGCGGTGACCAATTTCCAGTACGATCCCAACGGCAACCTGACCCAGATCACCGATCCGCTCGGACGCATCCGCCAGCACCAGTATGACCCTTTGGATCAGCCGGTGCGCCAGCTGGAGCCGCATCCGACCGTCGTCGGCAGCACGCAGGGCCAGATCGATACGACTTATGACGGCCTGGGCCAGCTCACCCGCGTCACCGATCCGCGCAACCTCAGCACCCAGTACCAGATCGACGGCCTGGGCAACCTGACCCGTCAGATCAGCCCCGACACCGGCACCACCAGTTTTACCTATGATGACGCCGGCAATACCAAGACCCGCACCAATGCGCGCAATAAGACCGCCGTCTACAGCTACGACAGCCTCAACCGCATCACCCAGGCCGTTTATGACTCCCAGACCGTCACCTACAGCTGGGACAACTGCGCCAACGGCATCGGCCGGCTGTGCAGCCTGGCCAACAATGCCGACACGGTCAGCTACAGTTACGACAGCCATGGCCGCATCACCAGCAAGAGCCAATCGGTCAGCACGAATACGCTGACTGCCAGCTACAGCTATAATGCGCAGGGCCAATGGGAACAGACGGTCACGCCAACCGGCCAGACCATCGGCTACGTTTGGCTGAACGGCAAGATCAATGAAATCACCGTCAACGGCCAGCCGCTGATCAGCCAGATCAGCTACGAACCGGACGGCCAGATCAACGGCTGGACCTGGGGCAATGGCCAGCAGCACGAGCGGGTCTACGACCTGGCTGGGCGCCCCGTGTTCGCCAGCCTGGGCTTCAATGCCGCCCAGATGCCCAACAGTCGCCACTATGGCTACGACGCGGCTGGACGGCTCATCCAGATAACCGATGACAGCAATCCCGGCCTGAACCAGCAGCACGACTATGACGGACTCGACCGCCTGACCGGCAGTGAGCGGGGTGAACCGGCCCAGAGCCGCGTCGACTACAGCTACGACCTGAACGGCAACCGTACCGGTAAGGTGGTGGACAACACCACGACTTACAACTACGACATCAGCGCCAGCAGCAACAAGCTGCAAAGCCAGAGCGGCGCCCAGGCCATCAGCTACAGCTATGACCGGATGGGCCTGCTGCTCAGCGATGGTACCTACAGCTACGGCTACAACCCGGAAGGCCGGCGCACCAGCGTCACCGGTGCCGGACTGACCGTCAGCTACGGCTATAATCCGCTCGGCCAGCGCGTCAAGAAAAATGTCATCGGCGGCCCTTTCACACGCTACTTCTATGACAAACAGGGCCATCTGGCCGGCGAATACAACGCTTCAGGCCAGCTGATCCAGGAGATCGTCTGGCTGGGCGACCTGCCGGTGGCGGTGCTGAGGCCCGGCGCCACCACACCGGACATCTATTACATCCATGCCGATACGCTGGGCACGCCGCGGCAGATCAGCCGGCCCGGCGACAACAAGGCGGTGTGGGCCTGGGAATCGGAAGCGTTCGGCGCCAGCCAGCCCGATCAGAACCTGTCCGGGCTGGGCACGTTCGTGTTCAATCTGCGCTTTCCGGGGCAGTATTATGATGCCGAGACCGGATTGCATTACAATTATTTCCGCGATTATGATCCGCGGACCGGGCGGTATATTCAGAGTGATCCGATAGGGCTTGAGGGAGGGTTGAATACGTATGGGTATGTTGGGGGAAATCCGGTTAATTTGATTGATCCGTTGGGTCTTGTCTCGGAAGAGGCTAAAAAAGGGTGTGAAGCATATTGTGCTTCCCAAGGCGAGGAGGTTGAGTCATGTACCTCAATAGAAGTAAATCTGATTGTTAAAAAGATAGAACGTTCATCATGCAAATGTACTCAAATTGATCGAAACGCTTTTAAAAAAGAAAGGGAAGCTTATTGGAAAAACGAAGCACAAAATAATTCATCACAATATTCAGAAGAAAATTTAGAACGTATGAAGCAAGGTAAACCGCCGATTGGTTCTGATGGGTACCCGATGGAGTTACATCATATCGATAGAACTCCATCCGGTGGAACCAACGCCATGACTCGCACAGAACATCGATTAGGCGAAAACTACAAAAAGAATCACCCATAACCATAATGAGAAAATGGAACCTATAGAAATTTTTGAAAGTAATATCAGATCCTATGGTGATCGGGCTGGTGTGTTTGAATACACAGACGACACAGGATTTTTTTACCTCTATAACTCAAATTGTAAGGATGGAGAAAAAATTATAGGGGCAATTCCCATTATTTCCGGAGAAATAAATTTTTGCGATAAGGATGTTGAAATAGTTTGGAATAATGATGAATCAATGGTCGCTCTTTTTATTCTTGGAGAAATTTGTGCTGTATTTGATGTTGAGTCAAAAATTAGTTACGGGGGGGATATAAAGGTTAAAAAAAATATTATTCCTCCTGAAATTAAAAGCTGTTTCTCCGAAATCAATGAATGAAACCCGGCAACCCGGAAGGCCGGCGCACCAGCGTCACCGGTGCCAGACTGACCGTCAGCTACGGCTATAATCCGCTCGGCCAGCGCGTCAAGAAAAATGTCATCGGCGGCCCTTTCACACGCTACTTCTATGACGAACAGGGCCATCTGGCCGGCGAATACAACGCTTCAGGCTAGCTGATCCAGGAGATCGTCTGGCTGGGCGACCTGCCGGTGGCGGTGCTGAGGCCCGGCGCCACCACACCGGACATCTATTACATCCATGCCGATACGCTGGGCACGCCGCGGCAGATCAGCCGGCCCGTCGACAACAAGGTGGTATGGGCCTGGGAATCGGAAGCGTTCGGCGCCAGCCTGCCGGACCAAAACCCGTCCGGGCTGGGCACGTTCGTGTTCAATCTACGCTTTCCGGGGCAGTATTATGATGCCGAGACCGGATTGCATTACAATTACTTCAGGGATTATGATCCGCGGACCGGGCGCTATAGCCAGAGTGATCCGATTGGCTTGGCGGGTGGGCTGAACACGTATGCCTATGTCGGAGGGAGTCCGGTTAATGCCATTGATCCTGATGGATTGAATCCAATAGTCAAAGGTGCTATTCAATGCGCCAAGGACTTAAGAGCATGTGGCGTAGTGCTCAAAAAAGTCTGGGACGGCTGTAAGTGGGTTTGGAAGCAGGTACGAAATGAAGATGATATTTTTAACTCAAAAGCTCCAGAACAAACTACACCAGGCACCAATAAATTAGAAGGTCAGTATATTAATGACAAAGGAAGGGTTGAACCGTGGGAAGCTCATTATGATGAATATGGGCGACAAATAGGACGGACTGACTATAATGCGGGAAACAAAGCGCAAGATATACCAGACACTCATTATCATACGAGAGAATATAATGCACGATTTCCAGATGGCAGAAGCACAGGGGATCACTTACCGGGCGAGTATTTGCCATGAATACAGTATTTAATAAAATTAACGAATTTATCGCATTAGGACCGCGACATTATAAATTCTTAAAGTCCATAAATTTGACCAGAAATATTAGTCAAGAAAGCTGCTCAAAATATGATGTTGAATTGGTTCTAAGTCGGCTTGAAATTAATGAGCATGAGCTACATATAAAATTTAATAGTGCATTTGATATTAAATTAGGTCGTCTGGAAGGACTATTCGGCCTACTTGTAGACATTGAAGATGTTAGTAATATGCAACTTGAAGGTGCTAGGTATCGAGTAGTAGAACAGGAAGAACAAGCATTTTCTTTCTACTGTGAAGATTTCTATCCCGAATTAATCGCCCCAAAAAAGCACATGTAAGCTATACGACGGAGCCGCCCATATAGGACTAGCGGGGGCTTTGTGCTAAAACATATGGTTTATGTAAATCAAGATAAGGTAATTTAATAAAAACAAGAAATTATGCCGACAATAGCAATGATAATTGGCTATATAATGCACAAGTGATGAATATGTATTGCACAAAGTGAAGTGGGAAAATCTCTTTTCTCTTGATATTCCTGATGCATGGGTCTTCCATGAAGAAGATGGCGTCATTAGTTTGTTTGACGATAAAGATGGTGTCGGTGTAATACAGATATCCTTTGCTAAACGCAAATCGCAACAAGAACCAACTGTTCAAGAAGCTATAGATTTTGCGACGAGCTACGCTTCACAGCGTGGATGGGCTGTCTCAACGAAATCTGTGTATTCTTTGAATGTTGGCCTTGGAAAGGCTCCTGCATCTGAAATTTCCACACAAGAAAATATTGACGGAGAATTAAATTATTGGCGTGTATGGCATGTTATGGGGAAAGAGCGAATGGCATTTATTACCTATAATTGTTTGGTGTCAGACAAAAACACTGAAGCGACGTTATGTGATTTAATCATTGGTTCTTTTGAGTGGATTTAGTTGAATATGCTTTCGACGCTTCGCTTAATTCTGTTATGTTTTCTAAGTCTTCTAAGCGCACAGACATGGAGCTATTCGTTTACGTCTTCACCGTTCTACTTCTACGACGCAAGCGAATACTTAAACTTAACGCGGTAAGGTGTAATTCGTAGGGTGCAATAGCGCAGCGTATTGCACCGCATGAAAATTATCATTCGGCGCAATACGCGATAAATGGCCGTATGGCGGATAAATTGTAGATACTCTCTTAAAACACAAGGCCTATTCTGGGGATTGGGCTTACATCCCCTATTAGGAGCTTAGTTACCTTTAACGAACGCGGCATGCGCGGCCCCCCGGAAGTCGATTGGCTCGGATAAACCTCGCTTCATGGCCTTTTCGCGAGCGAGTTGGTGATTCATGTCAGCTGGGATAAACGTGACTGACTTGCCGGCCCTTTGTGCCGCGAGCATCTCATCTCGGGCGACATCACCTCCGCCGATGGAAACGAATGACGTACTGTTTGCGATGATAGCTGCGGAAGTGGGTGAGAGTCGGGTGGATCCGGGCATCTGTCCTCCCCACGTAGGGTCTTTGACGAAGAAAACATAGTCGACGCAGGGAGAGAGTGTGACGTGTTCATCGCGTGCAAGCGTAGAGACAATGCCAATCGTTGTGAACCCTCTACGCTTTGCAAGTTCGTAGATACCGCCAATGCCTTCGGTTGTAGCGCCGATATTGATCATTGTCCCTGCTGGACTGTGGCGATCGAGTACGCGTGAAGCGTGCTCCAACATAGCCGCGGGATCTTGGTACCGGGCGCCTGAATAGCCGACAAAGGTTAGGACTTTCATCTTCTTGCTGCTAATGAACGTCTTGATGATCTCAGAAGTCGCCTCGCGAGTTTCGCGTAGAGCCTCACAAGCCATTGTGGCGCCTGGAACAGCAAGCAAGAAGCAGGACAGCAGGAGCAAGAGGCGAGAAAGAGGAGCGGCTTTGAACATGATAGAGTCTCCTGAGCATCTAACGGTATCTCATCCGGACCGGACTGGTATGCCGTTCCAGAGAATAAGAATGTAATAGGTAAAACCAGTCTGACTGTTGGCGATTGGTGGATTTGAGCCAGGCAATGCCTGCAGCGGTTTTTACGCTTGATAACGGTTTTTAAGCCCGTCCTAAAGACCGCTCTCAATTTCGCCTGTCTATAAGATATAAACCGACATGGCCAATTTGCCCATCAGTTTAACCTGCCAATACCCAAAAGCCATGCGACCATCGCACATTGATACGGCTGCGCATCCGGGCTATCGATTCGCTCGCGAAGCCGGTGTGATCGGTGCCATCGCTCACCCTAAATTGTACGGTGGCTGAGTCGGGACCGAAAATACCGAGCACCTCTTCCCGGTTGTAAAAAGCGCCCTTTCCTGGTCCATAACTATGTCCTAATAAGGTCAATGTGCCTGCATCCCAGACATGCTGCATAAATTCCGCCTGAGCTTCTCGATTGAAGTCCCGCCAACACAAGTGACCACGGGCCAATTCGGCCTGCCAATCGTAAGCGCCACCACGACCGCAACCATAATAAGCTTGCGAACCCAGGGCATCCATAGCGTAGCGAGCCCCAAGGTTTTGGTACTGCCAGACATGCACGCATTCGTGCACCAGCACGCTGGGCGCTATGGCAAGATTGACGTTCTTCAGATAGATCGTATTGCCCAAGGCGAACGCCCTGTGGCTCATTCCAAAGAGCCCTGACCGGCCTTCGATGATGCGGATATTGTACAGGGCCAGTGAGTTATAGAAGACCCGGCGCAGCATGTCCTGTTCCTTCTTGGTGAGCGGGCGTTCACTGCTTTGCAGGAAGATGAGACGCTGGATCAAGGAGAGCAGCTGTCCGATGATCAGGATGGCGGCGCCGGCGATGCTAGACCCGAAGTCGATCAGGCCCTTAACCATTACATCGGCCCCAATGCCCGCCCCGCCCTTGACCACGGCCCCGATCAGATTCGTGACGCCTGCCGCCACCCCTCCCAACCAGCCGAGCGCGCTGTGCAGGAAAGCGCCCACCCAGGGCAGCGCAGAGACCGCATCCCCGGTCGCGTTCAAAACATCCTGCACGAGGTTGCCTGGCGTTTCCACAAGGTCTGCGGCCAGATCGCCCACCACGTTCACGACGCCCTCCGCCAACTCCGCAACTCTATCCACCGCCGGGCTCAACACATCGGCGAAATCATTCTGCCTTGTCATTTTATCTGGATAATTATGGAAGCATCCGCCCGAGCTTCTTGCCTTTTAACCCGAAAAGAAAAAGAAGGGATGGCAGTGATCCAGCTTCACTATCACCATGACTCACCGGTCCACTTTTTTATCCCGACCTCCGCATCATCAATTAGTATTTCAAAGGGGACATAACTTCTTTTGTCCCGCCAAATGACCCCACCCTCATCAAAAGCAGTAATTTTCATTTAGCCAGCTTGCCGACGCCGGTGTAAAGTGAAACTGCACGCGGCCACCCCGTTTTTTCAACCACTCATCGTTTTTCTTGCGGGTGCAGTAATTGTCCAGGATCATGTGCACCTCTTTATCGTCAGGCACATCCCGCAGCACTTGCCCCATAAAGTGCCGAAAGTCTTCCCGCGTTTCAGAGAAGTGCAGGCGGCTTTGGAAAAATACTGAGCGCTTGCTCAATACCAGCTTGCAACTCGTCAATCTGGCTTGCTTGGCGCGGTTACTGCGGAGATATTGAACAGGCTCTAAGATGGCATTAATGGCCTAGCCTGTAAATTTCTTTATAGGACAGGTTCAGCGGAGATACCATTGCGGGTCGCAAAAAGGGCCAGCTCCAATCGATCTTTGACTTCAAGCTTTCCATAGACCGAGTAAATATGATTGCGAACCGTTTTTTCACTTATATGCAATGCTTTCGCTATCGATAATGTATTAAGACCATTTACTACCAGATTAACGATTTCACGTTCTCGTTTTGATAAACAGGTTAAGCTGTTTTTTTGCAAATCCGCTATCTGATTCCGTTTTCCGATTTCTTTAAAAGCAGAAGTTAATAAGGTTCGATCAAACCATACCTCATTGGATAAAACTCTATCGATTGCCTTGAGCAAAATATCGGAAGTCTCGGTTTTCAAAATGATTCCAGATACACCAGCACGAATAAAATCAAAATAGAAGTCGCTGCTACAAGGCGATGATATTAATAAAATATGACTCTCTTCACACCTTTGCGCTAATCTGTAAATAAATGGAATACTATCTTCATGGTTGAAGCAAGGGTCCGCTAGGATAATATCAGGCTTCAGATTGTCGGCCATCTCAAATGCTTGTTCATTAAATCCAACCTGAGCGATTACATTTAAATGATGATGTTTTATTATTAGACTAGCCAAAGCTTCTCTATACAATGTCTGATCATCAATCAACATGACTGTTTTAGATTGATTTGTGAAGATATTATCAGCTTGCATATTTAGATCCAGAATAATTTTAATATTTCTTTAAGAAAAGTTTATTAACCTAATTGGCAAGTTATCTCTAAATTCAAAATGCTTTTTAGATTTCGTCATTCAGTATCAATTACTAGATTTAATCTCCCTGGATGTAAGTTTAAAATCTTCCAGATTTATTATTGAATACTTTTAATCATAAAAAAGCATATATAGATTAATAAATAAATAATACGTATAAGGTATATTCCCGATTGAAATTGATTGTTGTACGAGAGTTGATTGAAGAAGCAAAAATCCGCATCAAAAATGCGATCTGAACTTGATGGTTCAAGATGAATTAATGAAATTATACAAGAAGAATAGTCGACTATGATCAGAATGTGAAAAATATCACATTAATCCTGCATTCTAAAGTGGTCGTCGCTTTTTTGCACAGGAAGTCATTTATTCCTCTTAGTGTGGAATAAAGTTGAATGGGGTCTTGAATTGTATAATTTTTGTTAAAATTTGCTATTTTATGCTTATATTAGCTGTCAAAATTAGCACTCACAACTTAGATAGATCCGCCACAGTCAGATCTGACTGGTCACTGTTTGTGGAGACGCAAGTAAACGGAATAGACCATTGCGTGTTTGTTTACTGAGCCGCTAAAACGGAGATTTCTTACAGACGTTTACAAGATATTTTGCATTCGCATTTATTAGGATGGTTGAAGGCTCAAAAGCCATTTAAGCTTTCCTGTTAAGGATCATCCCGAGCTAAGTCAATTTTTATCTGTCATATTTTTTCTTAAAGCCTGTTTAATCCGTGTCCGGGCTTGTTCGGAGAGTTTAAAGGATTCAGGCAACATCTGGTCGGATTTTCCAGCAGCCCGTATCACTGAACGCAATTTTTTGACATCTCGGAGATAACGCCGACACAGGCTGCAAAGCGAAATATGCAGCCAAAGTCCCAGGTTCTCATGCCAAGTCAGTTTGACATCCAGTTTTTTTGAAATCAGATGGCTAGCTTCTTTACACGTCAACATTTCATTCGTCCCTATTTAATTGAGCCATTTCAGATCAAGGCAATGGCGCAGTTGCAGCCGCGTTCTCGACAAGATTACCCAGAAATTATTGAGCGTCGAGATTGACATCAATTGGCAGATTTCTTCGCTCTCTATGCCATCCAATTCACGCAGCATAAACAATTGCGCCATTTTGGGCGGCAACCGATCGATGCAGTGCTGCAAAATATCGAGAAACTGCTCCTGCTCCAGCGATGTGTCTGGTTTGGACCAGGAAGATAAATCGACTTGCCAGTTGCCTTGCTGATCGAAGTAATCATTGTTCTCATCGTCTGAAAATTGCCCCGCAAATTCCTGGGCCTTTTCTCTGGACGATTTTCGAAAATGATCGATTATCTTATGCTTCAGTATGCCGATCAGCCAGGTTCGCTCGGATGCTTCTCCGGCGTAGCGAGCATTGGCTTTTAAAGCAGCCAGCAGCGTTTCCTGTACTAAATCCTCCGCCATTTCGGAATCACGAACGCGGGCAAAGGCATAGCGATAGAGAATATCGCCGTGCAAATCCAGCCATTGGTCTGGTGACGACAGTTCATGCCTCATCTCACTGCCCCCGTTGTTATTGAAATTATTTGATCCATTCTCGATGAAAATAATGTTGAAAATTGAATGCCAAGTATAAGGCAAAACAATTAAACAATTATCTTCAACAATTCTCATACGGCTAATTGCACCTCTTATTGTGCACCGTTAACCGCCCAGTCATAAGGAAGGCTCGTTTTTAGAATTAACTCGGGTAATCCGGTTTTATTGCGTTTTATGAAGGCTGTGACGCCGTCCTGAGATTTAAAGTCATCTTCAAACCAGTCGAATATTTTGGAAACATGAATTGCATTCTTTTCGACTCTGAGTCCCTTGCCGGCATTGCCGAGAAAGCGCCGTGTTTGCTCGGCCAGTTGCTCATCAAGTCTGGCCGCCGTATAAGGTTCATTGCGTAAGTCAGGACAGCTTACTGAAGCGCATACGATAGCCAGATGAATCCGCGGCTCACCCATCGGGCGCAGGATCTCATGCTCCACTTCACCCAGCGTTACCGTCTTGCCGCCCAGTTCGCCAGCCGGTTTATCCCAAACCGGGCTGAACAGGCTGCCGGCATCCTTGATGCTTTCGGTCGGCCAATGGTCTGCCACCATTTTCAGCGCCAGTATATTGTAGGCATTGATATAAAAAGCCAGTTTTTCCTCACGGCCAGCCAAGCGATCAAGCTTGAATGCCGTAAGGTCCCGGTAGGCTTTATCCAGGCTGCCATTGTTTTTAATAACAGAATAGTCCACCAGCATCAGTGACACTCCGTTTTTCGATCCTGGTTTGACATGTTTCAATACCGAATGGTAACTGGCCCAATCGGGTTCTTCCGCAACCGCATTCCAGGCCGAAAACAACAGACTGACAGTTAACAATAGAGATTTTTTACACATTATTTTTCTCCAAAATACTTAATGGCTCATCCGCTGAACGTGCTGGTCATGCCATAAATAGCGGCGGCGCATAAAGCGGCACACGGCAAGGTCAACAGCCAGGACAAAACAATGGATGCGAACATTCGATGATGCGCCTTGCCATTGGTCAGACCGATCCCGAACAGCGAGCCTACCGATACATGCGTAGTGGAAACAGGCATGCCAAATTGACTGGCAAAAATCACCAGCAAAGCGGTCGTTAAATTGGCAGCCAAACCTTGCCCATGGCTGATTGCTGTGATTTTGTGGCTCATGGTCTCGGCGACGCGCCGCGCATTGACGAGGCCCCCCAAAGCCATCATTCCAGCGACCAAAATGATGATCCAGTGAATATTTAACGAGGGCGCCAGCAATAATAAGGCAGCGATTTTGGGCGTATCATTAAGGCCACGGGCAAAACAGACGGAACCCGCACTCAAAAAATGCAGTTTATCCACCACACTTTGCGCATTGATGCCCAACACCTTACCTGAATAACGGTTGGCGCAGGCAACTTCGGTATCAATAGTGAGACTAGTCGCCGGGTGTTGCGCCATAGCCATAATGCTTGTCTCATTATTCAGAGTCGCTTCACTTTCCACGCACAAACAGAGCGACTCGCCTATACCCAACCTTTGCCGGACCCGCTGTAACGCCAGATAAACGAACATCGCCAACACAACGGCGAACAGCGGGCTTAACAGCAATGGCATCACAAAATTATGCTGCAACGCGGTAAGATTCATTTCGCCCCATGACGCCAGCAAGCCGCTGCCGACCATAGCCCCGAGCAAGGCATGCGTCGTTGACACGGGAAAGCCGATACGGGTCGCCAGAATTACGGTCAATCCGGCTCCTCCGGCCACGGCGGTAATGAACGGGACCGACTGGATCAAGGCATCCGTGACCAAACCCTTGCCAGAAAATTTAATTAATAATGACTGCGCCAGATACAAGGCGCACAGCGAACCCGCCAAAGTGGTCAGCGTAGCCCAGAACAAAGCCGTCCTGTATGTTGCCGCGTCGCTGCCATACAAGGACGCGACACCTTTAAAGTTATCGTTGGCGCCATTGGCAAAACTCAGGAAACAGACAGCCACAATCAGCAATAATAGTGTCATATCAATAGCTCTCGGTTAAGTTATCCGCGCCGCCAGGCGTGGAAACGCTCCAGCCAGCGCAGCAAACCTTGCGGCGCATGCGCGCGTTTCCAGACTCCTGCTGCATATTTGTTAGCCTCGGCCAGAGTCGGATAGATATGGATCGTGCCCAGCATTTTGTTCAGGCCGATGCCGTGCTTCATGGCCAGCACGAACTCGGCAATCAGGTCTCCCGCATGTTCGCCGACGATGGTAACGCCGAGAATCTTGTCCTTGCCGGGTTGAGTCAGCACCTTGACGAAGCCGTGTGCCTCGCCGTCGGCAATCGCGCGGTCGAGATCGTCGATACCGTAAGTCACCACTTCATAAGGAATGCCCTGTTCTTTGGCGTCTTGCTCGTTCAAGCCAACCCGAGCTACTTCCGGATCGGTAAAGGTCGACCAGGGAATCACCGAATAATCGGTACGGAATTTCTTGAACTGGCCGAACAGGGCATTGACGGCGGCATACCAGGCCTGATGCGCAGCGGTATGAGTAAACTGATAAGGGCCTGCCACATCGCCGCAGGCATAAATATTCGGATAATTAGTCGCCTGAAAGGCATCGGTGGCTATGGTTTTTCTGGGCGACAGCGCAATGCCCAGTTCTTCCACGCCATAGCCTTCAACGTTGGCGGCCCGGCCGATTGCGACCAGCACCTGGTCGAACGGAATTTTGACCGGTTTACCCTGATGCTCGGCGACCAGAATTTTTTCACCGTTTTCGACAATAAATGCCTTTGCAGTGTGTTCCAGGCGCAAATCGGCGCCTTCCTGTTTGAAACGCGCCATGACTGCTTCGGATACGTCGGAGTCTTCACGCACCAGCAGGCGCGGCGCCATTTCAACCACAATGACCTGACTGCCGAAACGGACAAAACATTGGGCCAGTTCACTGCCGATTGGTCCGCCTCCGAGTATGAGCAGGCGTTTCGGCAATATCCGTAAGTTCCAGACCGTGTCCGAAGTCAAATAATCAATAGTTTCAATGCCGGAAATAGGCGGCACAAACGGGCGCGCGCCTGCGGTAATGACAATTGACCGAGTCGTCAGGATTTGAAACCCCTCGGCGGTTTTGACTTGGACTTCCCACGGCGAAATGATTTTGGCCTCGCCTTCGATAACATCGACGCCTAATTCAGTGTATCGCTTGATTGAATCGTGCGGCTCTACAGTTTTGATCACCGACTGCACCCGCTCCATGATGTCGGCGAAATCGAAGTCCGCGCTGGCCTGTTTGATGCCGAATTCTTTGGAGCGCTGTAGATGAGACAGCCATTTGGCCGAACGGATCAGTGCCTTTGACGGAACGCAACCGGTATTCAGGCAATCGCCGCCCATTTTATGCTTTTCGATCAGTGTAACTTTGGCTTTCACGGCCGCGGCAATATAAGCTGTCACCAGGCCGCCGGAACCGGCGCCGATCACGACCAGATTGTTATCAAACCGTTTAGGTCTTTGCCACTTTTGGTAGACTTTCATAACTTTTACACCCTCCACGACTTTTTTAGCCAATAAAGGAAATAATCCGAGCAGGACAAATGAGCCCAGCAAGGCTGGCGACAATATACCGGACAATGAATCGATTTTCGCCAACTGCGTGCCGGCATTGACGTAAACGATAGTCCCGGCCAGCATACCGGCCTGACTGACCCAATAGAACGTCCAGATGCGAAGCGCCGTCAATCCCATCGCCAGATTGATCATGAAGAACGGAAAAAGCGGAACCAGGCGCAGAGTAAATAAATAGAACGGGCCATCCCGATTGATGCCCTCGTCTATCGCTTGCAGACGATCCCTCAAGCGAGCCTCGACAGCATCCCGAAACAAAAACCGGGTCGCAAGAAAAGCTAGCGTCGCGCCGATGCTCGAGGCGAAGGACACAACCACCGTGCCCCACAACAAACCAAAAATGGCTCCGCCTGCCAAGGTCAACACTGCGGCTCCAGGCAGCGACAGAGCGGTAACCGCTATATATGCCAAGGTATAAATCACAGCAGTCAGACCAGGATGAGCACTGCGATAAGATTCGATGGCCACCTGCTGCGATTCCAAGGCCTCTAAAGTGAGGTACTTTCCGAGATCGAAGATGAAAAAAGCCGCTATCGAAGTGGCGATGACCAAGAGCAACAGAATTCTTGTTTTCAAGATATGCGCCCCGCCCTTTCAAATAACGATTCCGTCAATATTGGCCGCTGCAATCGGCTAAGCTTTTCCAACTGAATAAACATGCGGGATTCCTTTGCATAATTAATGACTATGCTTCTTAGTCGGTCAAGCAGAGATTTGCTTACAGAAACAGAGAAAATTTAAGCAATAATCATCTTCTTCGCATTTATCCCAAATTTAAATGTGCAGCTTGATGCCCTTTCCTTTAACAAAGTAAGGGCGTCAAAAATACTGCTTTGGCTTTTGGAAGGGAATTGAATAATTCAAAGGTGTCATTCTGAGATCACCTTGACATGGCTATGGAACAATCCAGGGGCTTACTGGCTTGACAGACTGCTCTTCCGAACCAGCCAATTGAACCAGATAGGCGCCTTTGGAAGCGAATCGTTGCTCCGGACCAAGACTCAATCTCGGGAATGTGCCGGGGTTCAGCGCGTTTTCGGCCTCATGTTCGACATACTCGAGCAGATAATCGCGCGAAAAATGGTCGACGACATGTTCGAGGCTATACTGCAATAAATTCAACGCATAATAGGTGTTGAATTGAATCCTGGGATTGGAAATCTCCAATTTTCGTGTATTCATCCATGCCCTGATCCTAAATGTGTGAGGGTGATAAGCAGTAGGCAATTCGTAGGGATAGCTGAAATAGAATTTTGGCATGATCTCCTTCGGCAAGCTGGTCAAGTCCGCTTGCAGCAGTTCCGATGGCAGAAAAATGCGCTCTATCTTCTGAGACTGGACTGCCAACTCGCTTAAAATTGCGCCCTTCAGTTTGCCCGGCCAAACAACAATCGTTCCGATCTGGGGATGACTCTCTACATATTTTGCCCATTCGGCCCGAAAATTTTCCACATCGTTTACCGGAATGCTTTCAACAGCGAATGTCTTGTCGGCATTAAGAGTTTGGGTAAAAGCTTTCGCCGGATCGCTGCCTTCAACATCATCCGAATAAAACACGGCAATGGGAGCTGCCGGATCAGGCTTTTTTTCTTTCAGCAGATATTTGGCCATTGCTTTGGCTTCTAATAAAATGCCTTGATTAAAATAAACAGAATAGTGGCCAGGTTGTGCAACTGGCGGAGTCTGAGTTAACGGAAACAGACAAGGCACTTTGTATTTCTCGCAGAACTCATGTATCGGCGCCCAACTACCTTCCGCCATGCCGCCGATCAAAGCAAATACCGGATTTTTCTGATAATACGCAGCCAATTCTTTCGGCCATTCCGCAGGGTTGTCGGAAAGCTCCCAGACTTCATGGTTCCAGATGCGGAACGCCTTGGCGAAATCGGAACGATAGCTCGGCGAAAAGTTTGGGTGATCCTGGTTCCCTTTGGTTTCCAGATTCAGCCATTCCACATATTTTGCGATTGTCGACAACATCGCATTCTTGTCGCCGGTATTGGCGTTTTTGCTGACGACAGTGGCGAAATAGATCGAGTTTTCATCCACGCCTGGATCGTTGTGCGAAGAGAGACTTTTTAAATAGTCTGTCAAGCCCGCCATGTCCTGGTCGCTGATTTGGTAACGCGGCATCAAGGGGCTTAATTTTCTTCCTGAAGGATCGATGCCTTCGCG
The DNA here is from genome assembly GCF_000427625.1 of Methylobacter luteus IMV-B-3098. Classification (GTDB taxonomy): domain Bacteria; phylum Pseudomonadota; class Gammaproteobacteria; order Methylococcales; family Methylomonadaceae; genus Methylobacter; species Methylobacter luteus. The sequence continues at coordinate 3,920,190 of NZ_KE386569.1, read as the reverse complement.
TATGGCACGCGCTAAGGATTCATCAGTATAAGCCGGACGCTGATAAGAAGAGCGCATTCTCGCCCAAAAAAGCTTGGACTGGCTTTCCTTGAACAATTTCTTGAACAGATCGGCCCGGTCAAAATTACGAGGATTGAAAAGGCTGTCACCGGTTACCGGCAAGACATAGTTTCCACCTTCACTGGAACCGTAACCGCTGCGCCGATGGCATTGAGCGCAATTGAAATGAGCATCTTTAAATTCAATGTCGCCCTCGGTTCGACCTTGCAGAGGTTCACCGGAAGAATCGATGCCCTGATTATAGATTTGTTCGCCAACCGTAGAATTATCGAATGGGAAAAAATTGAAATACTGGTGCGCGATCCAAAAGCCGATCAGCGGCAGCAACATTATAAAGAAAAGTATTAGTCCTCGTTTTATGAGCGAGAAAGATGACAGTCTGGCGTTCATTAATTTAGTTCTTGCCGAATAGAGAAATAATGCTGAAAGTGACAGGCCGGTTAATCTTTAAGCTGGCCGGGTAAGCCAATCAGGCTTTTATATTCTGAAATGATCTCGTTTTTGCCCAAAAGTCCCTCAATTCTTATCCAATTTGCGCCTGGCTCTGAGCGCATGAAAGTCAGCGACTTGTGATACATTTTATTGTTTCCTGTGTAAGCGGCATCGAAGGCTCTTAATACCTTGGAAACATCGTCCCGGCTGCCGGTCAGAAAGTGCCAGTTTTTTCCGGCTTTAAACCGCTTGGCGTACTCGCCCAATCTTTCAGGCGTATCCTGTTCGGGATCGATTGATATGGAAACCAGACGGTATGTTCTGCCGGCTAAGGCGTCCAACTCGGGCTGGGCGCTGGCGAATGAAGCGCTTAATACCGGACAGATGGTGGAACAGGTTGCGAAGATGAACTGTACCATGACCGGTCCGCCGTAATCGATCAATTGGCGGAGACCGACGTCGCTGCCCTCCTTGTCAACCATTTGCACGTTGGGCAGGCTGTACAACGCCTCGCTGCGCGTATAATTATGAGCCAAAGGTTTTGCAGGTTCTTCACTGAGTTGACGAGCCGCGTTTCCGCGTTCCATGGGTTTGGGATCGGACAGCACCCATCCTTGCATCACATCACCGGCAAATGTTATTTCGCCATAAAGCAATAAAAAGGCAGCATTAAATAGCCGTTTATATCGCGGATTCACCATTATCCCCCATAAAAAAACAGGTAAGCGGCGATTTTCTATTCAACAAATCGCCGCTTACCTCGTACGGTTATGTTATAGCTTTAAATTATACGACTAATGGATCGACCATACCGCAATGTCATGATGCAAAGGATCGAATTGATACCAGCGTATGCGCCGCGAAGGTTCGAAATTCATTTGCATGACTATGTTATGTTCGCCAACGACAGTGTCGTCTCCTGACCCTGTTGCGGGAGGTGTCACTATCAGGCTTGGTCTGTTTGATGTAGGCATGCCGGCATTAACCCACCAGTGGGCCCGTCCGAAAGTAAACCACTGTCCGGCTCCTCCGATCGCTTCGGTGGATTGGAAGGTGTTTTCCCAACCGCGTCTACCGCCGAAATCGACATTGAAGTAGGCATGATCGAAATGGTCACCGTTCAGCAACTTAATTTTTACTGTTTTACCGCGGAGATTCCAATCAGGGTATATGACAGCGCTGTCATCGGTAATACCTTTCATTTGGCCATAGATGGTATTGTTGACAAAAAACAGAGTCCAATCACTATCAGGATCAGCCTTTACGCCATCCGGCAGTTTATTGCGGTTTTGCCATTGATCGAAAGCGCGGTAGATTGCTGCAATCTCCTGCTTTGAAGCGCTACCGTGCGCTTTAATGGCTCGCAGCGTGTTCCACATGCGCTTTTCAGGGGCAAGATCGCCGATTTTAGCGATGGCTGCCAGTTTGTCCGCTTCGCTCGCGGTCGGATGTTCACCAAAAACAGAGGTCTCCCATTGCACCAGTGTCTTGCCGGCCAGCATTTTTCTGGCATTTTCAGCAACCTGCACTCTGGGCGGATGTCGGCGCCAGCCCCAGTGATAACTCAAATTATAGTATTTGCCCGGCGCCATCTTTACTTCATACACAGTTCTGGTGCCATCTTCCATAGGAAAAAATGTCTGGTCCATCAGAACATTGGGCATCGGCGGCATCCCCATTGGACTTAGAGCCGGATCATCGAAATACATGACCATCGGCGCGAAATCATCATGTCCGCGGTTAAGCGTATCGACGGTATAATGTATGGTCCAAGGTACATCCAACACATCACTGGGATCAATCATGGCGGTGTCGGATTCGATATGGCTGTCGAACCATACTTGATGGACTTCGGCAACACCGCCAACTTTGACGCCGTTTTCAAAGATGGGCTGAACATGCTTAACCTTATTGGGGCCGTTATAGTGCAGCAACGGCATGCCGCTGTAATTTCTGCCCTGAATCGGATTGCCTTCCAGGATGTCGAGCGCTTTCTGCACCGCAACCGCATTCGAACCCGCTGAATTCCTAATCTGCCTGAAAGCCATGATTAAATCGTCTGTCGGCGATGTTTTATCGATGACAGAGACAACCGGGTCGGCATGCAGGTTGTAAGGATGTTCAGGCGTGGACGGAAGCGTGTTGGGCACTTCAATGCCGTTGCCATCGCAGACATTCTTGTATACGGTAGGCAGATGATTGCTGCCCGGTGGTTCGGCAAAAGGATCCTGGCTCGGGAAAATGGTATTTTCCGGAGTGATAATGGTAGTGGTTTTCACGCCACCGATTTCCGTTACCGATTCCTGAGCCTCGGGAGGTCTTGGTTGGGGCATGAGGCAGTCCGCAGCGCTAGCTGTGGCGATGCCGCTCAAAGAAACCGTCATGGCCAATAGCAGACGGCTGTATTTAAATTTTTGTTCTAACATAGTTCCGTTCCTTAAAGTACCGCAGCTTGACAAGCTGAAGATGATTTAAACATCGCGGTTGCTGTTTTTGTCTTTTTGTTGGCTCAGATTCACGGGGCCCGCGCGCTTGACTTCGCTGCCTGCAGGTCTGCCGTTTTGCAGCCATCCCAGACGCGTTACCGCCATATCAGGATCCGCGTCGGTGGCAAAAGCGCCCCATAAGCCTACACTGCCGTTTCCATAGTGCACCATGCGCATGTTGATGCCTTCATGGTGATGGTGCTTGGATAAGTGTCTGGCAAACCGGCCGCTGATCGCTTTGGCGTCATCTCCTGAGGAGCGAAGCAGATGCCAGCCAGCCGGAATACGATGCTCCTCGGCGTAGGCGGCGAGCCTTTCCTCGGTATCTTTTTCAGGATCGGTAGTAATTGAATAAAGGCTAACCTCTTTTCCCAGTTTATCGCCCAAGCGCTGCGCTATCTGTGAAAAGTGTTCGAGCGATGAAAATTGCTTCTGGCTGTCGATGGACATGAATTGCACCAATACCACCTTGTCGCGTATCAAATCACTGTAAAAACGGTAAGCTTTACCGGTGTGCGAAGTTACTGCAACATCGGGAAACTGATTGCCGCCGCGCCCCTGAGTAGGCGGCGGTAAAAGAGCTTTTACTAACAGGTCTCTAAGTTCCATTTTGGACATGGAATGGGCTGAAACTTTCTGGGCTTTTTTGTTATTCATAAGTACCTCGTGTGAGTCAAGTTCAGTGAATGCTAACAGGCATAATTAATCGCCCTCACCTGGAGGTACAATGTCCCACCGAATCATCATCGCGTGATCTTCATGCACGACGTTGTGGCAATGCATGACGTGTTTGCCGAGAAAATCCCGCCAGCGCGAGTAAAATTTCACTTCCTCGTTCGGCCCCAGCATGACCACGTCTTTTCTGGCATGCCGAACGTCATTCCGGTCTATCGGCTTGCCGTTTATTTCCAGTATCTGAAATTCTTCGAAGTGGCTGTGAATAGGATGCATCCATGTGTTACCGGCATTTCTGAAAGTCCAGATTTCGGCACTGTCCTGTTCAATCAAGGCATCGGGTCTATTGGGATCCATCAGTTTGCCGTTGATTGTCCATAAGCCGTTGTCGTAATCAAAAACGAACAAACGCTCCCTTCTGACTTTACCCATGTTGATAGGAGGAAGAGTACGCATGTGATCAGGTATGCGGCTGGGATCGGGGCCTGTGGCAGCAACAACATCGAAACGCATGATTTGGTCACCCTGATCCAATTGTCTTCCGGTCCAGCCAGCGCCATCAGAACGAATCTCCATACGGTTGACTAAATAAATAAAGTCGCCGGGGTTGTATTTGGAGAAATCAATGATGATATCGTGCCGTTCCGCAACGCCAAGCCTGATACTATCGGTTTCGATCGGCTGAGGAAGCAGGTTGCCGTCCGTTGAAATCACGAAGAATTGCTCGCCCTTGTCCGAGCCGCCTTCTTTTTGCAGAAACAGCTCATACAATCTGGATGGGCCGCCGTTCAGGACACGGAAGCGATATTTCCGGGCCTCAACTTTGAAATAGGGCTGAATAATACGGTTGACAGTAAACCGGTCGCCTATCATGCCGTGAGTTGTGTACATCGCGCTGGGCAGATCGTTGCCGGTTGGCTCGGGATTGAAAAAGTCCCAGATAGCCTGCCCGTTCTGATCGAACTGAACATCATGCAGAATCAGCGGCACATCGTATTTACCGCTAGGCAAGCGGAATGTACCTGGTTTTGTCTCATCGTTGGCATCCTTTTCATCGAAGAGCAGGTAAAAACCGTTCAGGCCCGCGTAAACGTTTGGCGCAGTAAAATCCAGGCGGTGATCGTGGTACCAGAGGGTGGACAAGGTTTCGCGCTTGTCAAAACCTGCAGGGAAATTGCAGTATTGATGATCCCAAAATTCGCCTGGGTTTATATAATCCTGCGGTATCCCGTCGCTTTCCGACGCTGTATGGGCATTATGCAAGTGTATAGTTGAACTGGGCAGGGCAAAGCGCACATTTCCCGCGCCTACCGGGGGCAAATTATTGATGCGTCGCACGAATACCGGGTCGCCATACCGGCAGTGATAGGTCATGCCGGGGGTTATACCTTTCGCCATGCCGGGTTCGCGAAAACCCCAGGACCAGGATCCCTGGTTGTAAGGAAAATCCGTGTGGTACTGCCACAGAAATTCTTCGAGATAATTGACGTAAAATTGCTTTGGCTCAAATTCGTGATAGCGTTGATGCCGCTGGGGATCGGGCACTATTCCGCCACCTTCTGCAGTTGACAGATAATCCTTGCTCACCGGTTTGGCTATCGGCATCACATTCAACGGCACGACAAATGGTCGTACCGGTGGACTCGGTGCTTCAGCAATACTCGGGATAAACCCGTCGGGAAATACCAGTTCAGCCTTACCAATTTTAGGCGCCAGAAGACCGTAACCGGCGCCAGCCACTCCAAACTTCAAAATATCACGTCTTGTTGCCATAATATCCACCCCACATTTTTAAAAATTTCCGTGAAATTATTTGCCTTTCAAGTTCCTGAAAAGCGATTTTTTTTATCTATTGCCAAAAAACAGAATTAGTCATAAACCAAATTCTGATTGTTTATAATCTAACATTTTGATTTATTGGATATCTTGAGAGATTTAGCTCATTTTTTATAGGTAGAATGTCTAATATTTTCGTGACATATATCACAGTATAGTTTTGTGATATATGTCCCATTTTTGAAAGATCATTTAGGGAGCTAGAGCAATTAGCTGTTACTTGAGATCAACTTGTACTGTTAAAACTGAATTTTGTTGATCACAGACATGACCGAAGATGCCCGGTCCTTATTCAGAAGACTTGCGCCTGGGTGCGTGTTGCCAAGGCTGTTGAAAGCGGCAAAACGACCCGCGAAGTCAGCGCGCACTATCAAGTCAGCTCGGCCTTTGTCTCTAAAGTTCATCAACTCTGGAAAAAGACCGGCCACGTTCAAGGCAAACAGATCGATGGTTATCGGCGGGCTCTGCTGGAACCGTATGAAGCCGCCATCAGCGCACCGCTAGCGAATAGCAGCGCGAAGATGTCGCGATGGCCCGTGAGCAATGGCAAGCCCGGCAGAAAACCTGCGACCTGCCGAAGCGCGTGTTTCAAGACGAAACGGGCGTATCCACGGATATGATCCGTCGTTATGATCGTGCATCAGACGGCGTTCGTTGTCGGGATGCTGCCCCTGCCGGGCGATATCGTGTCTGCGACAACCCGCCGGCCCATAAGGCGGTGGAAGTTCAGGCCCCGACTGTTCTACAGCACTGCCACGCTCTGGCACTACTGCATTGTACGGGGGATCACTGGGCCATGGCTGGAGGGTTTCGTCCCGCAGAATTCCGTGAACATGGGGCTAATGGCAAGTAGAACGTCGTCGTGGGGAAAGTGGTTTACTGCGTGGGGGTCCGAATAGGAAAATAAGAAACCGTGATCGATAGACTGAGTATCCCCAACACCAAAAAAGCCCCAGGCGATCAATTCGTGCAGACAATGTTTTACATCTGTTGTGTGGTGATAGGGAGTAAATTTGCGAATTCGATCAGTGACGCATTTAGTCGTCATAATACATTCATATCCACCGAATGACTTCATAAGTGACTCAAGATAAGGGCAAGTATGCTGAAGGCTATCGATGACCTGCTGGGACAGGACCCAGTTCGTCCTCGCCACAATTTTGGGTATGAAGGTCTTGTCAACCCGCCATGTTGAATTTTGTGCTTCCCATTTTTCAAAGACTTCCTGCAAGTGAAAAAGGACTTGTCGCGGGCGATAAAGCGTGTGTCGGAGGAAGTAATCCAATGACGGTTCCTCTATCTTATGAGGATCATTATGAACGCGGTCCGGAAAATGCTCGTGCCAGATATTGAAAAAATCGTTTGATTTTGACTTGGAGAGCGGGAATAACCGCTTGTAAATGAGTGCTTTGAACTCTTTTGGAGTCCAGCACAGAAGCTCTGAAAAACGATGAATTTTGTCCTGATCCCAGATCACTCTTCGGGCTTCACTGGCGAATTCCTCAGGAAGAAACAACTTCAGTGCGAATCCTTGAGATAGATCACTATCCATAAAGAGCTTATACGCAGCATTTATCAGCCCCGCAAATAGATACGTCCGGAGTTGATTGGGCTGCGCTACTATGGAGTCAAGACCGTCTATGCACACACAGACCTTCTTTCCTCCTCCGGAGATGATGGTTGACACTTCCTTGATCAGCAACGGTAATTCGACAAACGTAGGGAAACGAATGAGCGCCGAGAGCTGACTGGGCGTGAGCCCGGAGGGTCCGGCAAACGAACGGCTACTGGCAGCGTTTCCCAGTTCCGCGACTAATTGGAAAATGATATCTATGTGGTGCAACAATCTGAAGTTTGCTGTTGGCGCCTCCATATAGCCCTTGCCATCAAGAAAGGCACTGATTCGCTCCTTGATATCCGATGACATTGAATCGACTTGTAGCGCAGACTCAATGCAGTACGTGGCGATAACATTCCGCCAGATTGTGGTCGCAAGTTGCGCTTCATGCGTGCCGGATGTGCCGCGCAGATGCTGAATCTGGCCATAAAGCTGCCCGAACTCAAGATCGTCCAGGTCAATCACATAGGTCGCGGCATAACGATCTGCGTGGATGTCAGTCAAAGCCCGACGCAGGGCGGTTTTGCCGCTGCCCTTTGTTCCGAACGTAATTCGGAAATCAGAATTAAGCTGAGCCTTGGCTTCTTCAGAGTTTACAAAATGATCCCTGAAATGATCATCTGTTTTTGCATCAGGATCGCCAAGATATCTGATCATGCTTCCCCCTTGCCGTAATGGGACTCACCCCAAAGGCCTCCACCGCCAAAAAAAACGAAAAAGATGCTGGCTACTACGAATATGAGCCATTTCATATTCAATGCGGTTGCCGAGTGCTCGTGCATGCTAAGGAGATAAAATGCCGCCACTGTTATCAGCGTCGCAAACAGAAAGAGAGCGACCAACAGTCCCGGGGATTTTCGCGGACCATGAGCAGTTCCATAGATATATAATCTCAATGCCTGAAAGCTCATAACCACTGTTCCAATGCACCATTCCGGTGATTGAATTATGCCGTGCATAATTGCCTGACCACGATGGTCGGCTTCAATCATGACGTACAGAAGTATCGGTACATTTATCAGCAGAAATTCCTCTATCAGCTGAATCACTGTCGAACATCTACTCATGCTCCGCCTACTATTTCGATGACGGTATTACGATGAAAAAATTTTTGATGTTAGCTTTCCGTCCCGAGTTCCAAGGGTGGGAAAATTTCCGTGCAGCCTCCTTCGACAGGCTATTGCCGCTCGCATTACATAAAATCCAGACGATGAAGGCTCGACCATTCCAACTGGGTTGGCGCTATTTGCCCCACTGTCTCCGGCATACTCATTCGGGCGAAGATGGAGCATGAAACTTTTATTTAATAGGTAAAAATCAGTGCCGATCTCCCTCGCTGACTGCACCCTATAGAGCAGAGCTTGCGCAGCAAACAATCCGGGTTTCTGGCCCAAATCAATGCAGACTGTTTATAATCTAAAATAGAGTGCTGAATACTGAAAAACCTCGTTATCAAAAAAATTCGCCTCACTATTTATTTAGATTGCTCGAATAAAACAGGATCACTAACACATGATAGAATTAGTTTGGGTCGGCACGGCCTATCTCGTAGGTCTGATCGCCAGTCGTTTGTCTTTCCCTCCACTGGTCGGCTATTTAGCCGCAGGTTATATTCTGCACATTCTGGGAGTGGAATCCGACGGACAGACCCTAACGCATCTGGCTGACATCGGCATCGAGTTATTGCTATTCACGGTAGGCCTGAAGCTTAAATTGCGTTCCCTTCTGCGGCAGGAAGTGTTAAGCGTCGGCGGATTGCATTTATTGCTGGTGACCGGTTTTGCCGGACTTGTTTTTCTGCTGCTGGGCGAACAAACGACAGGCGGATTGATATTGGGCGCGAGCCTGGCTTTTTCCAGTACCGTGCTCGCCATCAAGGTTCTGGAAAACAATGGCGAGTTATCTTCCCTGCATGGCCGGGACGTACTCAGTATTCTGATTCTGCAGGATATCGTAGCGATAGCGTTGTTGGCTTTTGCCGACACCAACAGACAACCCTCGTATTGGGCCTTTGCCTTATTGCTTTTGCCTTTGTTGCGTCCGCTGGCGCATCGTCTGCTCACGGTCAGCCGTGCCGATGAGCTGAGACTGCTGCTGGGCGTTTCCCTGGCGCTGGCCGGAGGCGTGACATCCGAAAGTGTCGGCATTTCACCCGATATCGGCGCCTTGCTGATGGGGGTCATGCTGTCCGCTCACGCTCACATTGATGATCTTTCCGAGAAACTCTGGAGCCTCAAGGAAGTCTTTCTCGTCGCATTCTTTCTGCAAATCGGCCTGGCGGATTTGCCGAATCTCGATCAAATCATCAGAGCGCTCGGATTATTGGGACTATTGCCGTTGCAGGGTATCCTGTTCTTCGCGTTGTTTTTGCTGGCCGGATTGCGTGCACGCACCGCCTTTATCTCATCGCTGGCCTTGATGACCTACAGCGAATTCGCACTCATCACGACCGGCTCGGTTGTTAAAGCGGAGATGCTGTCACCGGAATGGAACTCCATCATCGCCTTGGCTGTAGCCGGTTCTCTTGCGATAGCGGCGCCGTTGAACCGGTATTCGCATCGCTTGTTTTCACGCTTTGAATCTGTTCTGATCCGCTTCGAAAAAAAATCCGGGCACCCGGACCGATTGCCCGAGTCCATCGGCGTAGCGGAATGGCTGGTCGTGGGCATGGGCCGTACCGGACAGGCCGCCTATCAGGCTTTGCATCAACGGGAAAAGCGGGTCGTCGGCCTGGATGCCGACCCGACCGTTCTGGAAAGCCTGCTGGCCGAGGGCAGACGCGTAATATACGGGGATTCCGAAGATCCCGAACTATGGTCGGGGCTGAAGTTGGACAGAGTAAAAGGCATTATTCTCACCCTGCCTGAATTTGATGCACGATGCTCGGCAGTACGTCAGCTCAGAAAAAATGGGTATACAGGACAGATCGGCTCGATTTGTTACCTCCCCGAAGAGAAAGAGGAACTGGGGCAACTCGGGGCGGATTTTACGATTCATCCGCTGGTTGAGGCTGGGAACCAGTTGGCCCGGCAAATAGTGGGCGACCAAGCCGAACCCGACACCCTCGACGTGCGGCAGATGATCAGGACCGCCCCCACGCCCAATCCCGGCATCGAAACGGTCGTCCCTGCCTACAACGAAGAATGAGCCATTGCCGCCAGCCAATTCATGCTCGACTTGTCTTAGCCGGCGGCGTGCCACAGTTTCATTCGGTTTCATACCCTGGCAAACCTGCCTGACGCTCAAACCCTGGTCCTTGATCAGTTGAACGATTGAACGGCTGTAACCTTGGGGCTGGCATCGAACTTTCTTCATTTAGATAACTGATGTTACGCAGACAATTGGCCCCTACGTCAAATGCGCCTGTAGGGCCGAATTCATTTATGCCCTCTGGGTACTTGTGCCCTGTAGGGTCGAATTCATTCGACCCGAGACGCTCGCCAAGCTTTCCAGAAATCGGTATGGCTCTTGTTGAGTGCGAATGAATTCGCACCTACGCGAGCATTGAATTGAATGCTTTTAGGGTTTAGCTTTAGTTCGCGATTGATCCCATGATTTTGAGCCGTTGCCCCCGGCCTATAGGACGATCCTTTCGGGTATTGCCGACAGCTTCAGCGCCGACAGGCTTCCTTGTGAGGATAACGGATAAATACCGGGGAAGGCGTCGTCTTCAAAATTAGCCTCATCGGCAAAAACAATATTCAAATGGGCTGTCATACGCTCGGGCAGTCGATACCAGGGCATCAGGCCCTCGGCTTGCGTGCTTGCCGGTCCTTTGGCGTTGAAATCCAGTTTCCCTTGCGCATCGCAATATTTCATCAGGGTATAGGCATTGGCGATAAAGTTCAGCCGTTTCCAGCCCCTGAGTTTTGCATGCCAGCGCGATTGGCCTTGCCCCCTGTTTTCGAGTAAGGTCGTGTAATTATCCTGGCAGAGCGCCGATTCAACTTCATAGGCAAAGGTCAGCGCCTGGCTGAAACTCCAATCGGCGGGAATACCCGCATGCACCAGGGTAAAGTTGAGTTTTGAATCGTGATGAATCAATGCCCGGCGGCGCAGCCACTTTAACAGTTCGTCCCGGTCCGGCGCCTTCAGGATTTCATCCAGGGTATCGCCGGCTGCCGGTTGATCAAGCCCTTCCGCCGCCGTCAACAAGCGCAGTTCCTGATCGCCCAGTACCGCGACGGCTTGTTTGCCCAGGCTTTTGACAAACCTGAGTACAGCCAGAGACTCGGGGCCTTCATTAATCAAATTACCGGCAAACCATAAGCAGTCGTTGTCCGGGGCAAAGTGAATTTTTTCCAGTAGTTTTAATAGCGATTGATAATCGCCTTTTACACTGCCGATGGCGTATGTCGTCATAGTTTTTAGCTTCCTCAATGTTGCCCGGGCTTTTGTCACCCCCTGTTATCCATGACATATCAATTATGATGCCATACCCGAAGGCTATTGACTGACGGGCCGTCAATAGCGGCAAAAATCAATTTTATTGATGGGCAAACTGTTGATAATTAACCGCTAACCAAGCGCCGGCCAATGAAAGGAAACGTACAAGCCGTATCTGACTAAATGGAGCACAACACGCATTGAGCCGTTATTTTGTAACAAAGCCGCCCTCTTTTCCGCTGTATTGTTATTAACATGACCAGGACATACCGCAACTCATTTTAAGCCGCCTCCACGGGAGATATAGCTTTCCGGACCCGTTTTTCCTGCCGCCATGGAGCTTGGAAACCGGGAAGCGTTCTTATTTCGAATGGATGAGGCTGACTTGTCCGGAAGACGAGTCAGCCTTGTTTGGTCTGGGCATCAACATGCTGCGCGACAGCCGAATGCAAAAAATTTAAAAACCTAAACATCTAAACCGCATCAATCGCCATCGAGTAAATTACCCAGGCCGCCTAGAATGGAACCTTCACCTTGATGCCTGCCACCGCCTTGCGGCGCAGCTGAAATCATTCTGCCCGCCAAACGCGAGAACGGCAGACTTTGCAACCAAACGGTGCCAGGGCCGGTTAACTTGGCAAAAAACAAGCCCTCGCCGCCAAACAGCATGGTTTTAATTCCGCCCGCCTGTTGAATGTCAAAATCAACGCTGCCGGTCATCGCCGCCAGACATCCCGTATCGACATGCAGCGTTTCACCGACTGCCAGTTCCATTTTTTGCAGGCACCCGCCAGCATGAACAAACACCCAGCCATCGCCTTCCAGTTTTTGCATGACATACCCTTCGCCGCCAAACAGGCCGGTTAAAATACGACGTTGGAAGTGAATGCCAATCTGCACACCCTTGGCCGCAGCTAAAAAACTGTCTTTTTGACAAATCAGTTTTTGGTCATAGTCGTTCAAATTCAAGGCCAGAATAGTGCCTGGAAAAGGTGCGGCGAACGCCACTTTACCTTTACCTTGAGCGGATTGCGTAAATACGGTGACAAACAGGCTTTCGTTAGTCAGCAAGCGCTTACCCGCACCCAGCAATAGCCCCATAATGCCGGATTGCTGAGCAGATGAACCGTCACCGAAAATGGTTTCCATTTTTACATCCGCACTTTTGTACATCATCGCGCCTGCTTCCGCGACTGCGCTCTCTTGCGGATCCAGTTCGATTTCCACAAACTGCATTTCATGACCGTAAATTTTATAATCGATACCCGCGGTAACCGTTTGTTGACCAAAACCACCGGAAGACTGGGCGTCTGATTGCGTATTGACCAAATTAACCGACTGAAAGGCAGCAGGCAATACTGTCGGTTTGGGCGACATCATATGCGCGGGCGGCGGCGGAAAAGGCGTGATGCCGTCTTTCTTCATCGGTCTGATTTCAGTTGCTTCATAAATGGGAACCCAGTCGGGAAAACGCGGACACCAACAATAAGCGCCTTGATGTTCACGGGCAAAAGTTTTTGCATAGTCCAATGCATAGGGGCCGCTGACTATATTATTAAAAGAAAAAAACCATTCATTCATAGTGTGCATTATGGGATGTAGAAATAGTACATGTAGTATAAACCACCCTGATTTTTGATACAGCTAACAGGACCTTCCTCTCCCCCGGTCAAGATAATTGCCGCCGAACACCGCATGGAACTGGACCCGGCAACTGGCGCTCGACAAATCATGGTCTTTGACCAGGTGCATAAAATGGTTGTGTTGCGTTAATGTTTAGCGGGATAACGTGGGCTACAAGACAGGCGTCATTTACCTTCGTTTAAATTTTGCGACAGAACCGATGCTTAACCGGATTTTACGATTCATTGCTCCCTGAATCCCGAAACTCCCGCTATTTTTAGATCAATCCAAGCCATTTAATTGTGGGACTAAACAATTAATCAATAACTGATGTTACGCACAGGTAGCTTTTTATGCCGTTTGCCGCTCCCGAGCACTACAGTTCCTGAGTCTCCTTTACCGAAAGCGGCCCAATGCCCGCGTAGGTGCGAATTCACTTGTGCCCTTTGGGTATTCGCACTATTCGCACTAAATGACTAACAAGGCGTCTCGGGTCGAATTAATTCGACCCTACAGATGCTTGACGTATGGACAAATTGTCTGCGTAACATCAGCCAATAATGCCACGATGATAACTCCCAGTATAAAGGAAAGGCCTTTCCAGAAAGCCACTGGGTTACGTTCCAGAAGCGGTGGACGGGTCTTATTCAGAAACGCTTGATTCGGATGGCGCAGGTCAAATATGAACTCGGATAAGTCCTGGTAACGTTTGCATGGATTCAAATGTACCGCCTTCCTAATGGCATCATCAACCCAGGCTGGAATTTCGCGGTTCTCATACCGCACAGAGGTATACATTAATTTGTTTTGCGCTGCTTTAGTCTTACATTTGGCCACTTCGGCGCCATAAGGCAGCTTGCCGGTCAGCATTTGATAAGCGATCACACTCAATGAAAATAGATCCGAGCGCTCGGAAGCCTGTTCCCCCAGAAAATACTCCGGGGCGGTATATTGGACGGTGCCGAGTATAGGGTTTTGCTTAATGGGTATTGCCATTTCCATAATGCCCGCGACTCTCGTAGAACCAAAATCAATGATCTTCGCTGTGCCGGTGCTATCGATCATGATATTGTCGGGTCTCAAATCCTGATGCAGCATTTCCAGCCGGTGAAAAGCCCTCAAGCCTTTTGCTATTTGTTCGATAATCCCACGTACGGTTTCCAGGTCCGGTTTCGGATTGTCGATCATCCACTGCCTCAAGGTCTGGCCGTCGATGAATTCCGTGGCGACGTATAGAAAGTTGCATTTGCGCGTCTGTGCACAAGGTTTGAGCACATGCGCATTATTGATGCGCCGGGCGATCCAGTCTTCCATCAGAAAGCGTTCCAGGTAAGCCGGATCGCCCCGAAGGTCAATGGACGGGGCTTTTATAACGACCTGCGAGCTGGTTTCATTATCCACCGCCAGATAAATGTGACTGCGGCTACTGGCATGCAGCTCCCTGACAATGGTGTAACCATCAAACAGCGCCCGTGCTTCCAGTACAGGCGGGAACGGCAGTTCGGTTAACGACTGATAAAGCTCTTTGGCATCCTGTCTGGGTAAGTTTTCGACTCTGATGATCTGGAGCGTCAGGTTATCCGTACTGCCTTGCTGGTAAGCTTCATCGACGATCGTTTTTGCCGCGGTATCGAGATCATCCCCGGATTCGTTGATGGCTTGGACGATGAAACGCGAGCTGGCATACTCATAAACGCCATCGGTCGCGAACAAGAAAATGTCGCCTTTTGCCACAGGCAGGGCTTGATAATCAATTTCAAGATGGGAATCGATCCCCAGGGCGCGGCTAAGGTAGCTTTTATCTTGCGAAACCCAAAGCCGATGATCATGGGTGAGCTGTTCCAGATCCTGGTCACGTAATCGGTAGATCCGGGTATCGCCCACATGAAAAATATGCGCGGTGGTGGATTTGATCACCATAGCGCTTAAGGTACAGACATACCCCCTGTCCATATCGTAACAATACCGGCTTTGCCGGGTTTGGGAATACAGCCATGAATTGCTGGCCATCAAAACCCGTTGTACCGACTTCTTGACCGACCAGGCTTCCGAGGTACAAAAATAATCCTCCAGAAAGCCTGCCACAGCAGCTTGACTGGCAATATGGCTGACATCGCTGCTGCTGATCCCGTCGGCCAGGGCAATGGCAATGCCTTTTGAACTCAACTGCGGTTCCTTCGGGATATAAACACCGTGAAAATCCTGATTGGTTTCCTTACGGCCTTTATCGGAATATTGGCCCACGGAGATTTTCAATTGACTGGGCATTTTTTACATTCCGGCGGATTGTCGGCGTATGAGGCTGCAACCCTTAATAACTCTTGTACGGCAGAAACTTGCCGCTCATCACGATCCTGACGCGGTCTCCCTTGGGATCGGGCTCACGTTGAAGATCCATGCTGAAATCGATGGCACTCATAATGCCGTCACCGAACTCTTCGTGAATCAATGCTTTAAAAGTGGTGCCATAGACGTTGACCAGCTCGTAGAAACGGTAAATCAACGGGTCGGTCGGCACAGTGGTGGACAGGGAGCCCTTGTACGGGACCACTTGGAGTTGTTCGACAGCCTCGGCGGGCAACTCCAGCATTGCGCCAACCTTGGCGGCCTGTTCGGCGTTAAGTGTCATCTGTCCCAGCAGGGCTGCTGTTGTCCATTCCTTGCTCTGGCCGATGGCGTCGGCCAGTTGAGGCCATGTCAGTTGTTTGCGCAGTTTTTGCGTGATGATCAATTCGGTCACTTCGTTGCGTGTCATGGTGAACTCCTTTGCAAATTAAACAGTGATTGTTTAAAGCCCCGGCATTCATCGGGCGGAGGCTTTAATCATGGAAATTACGTTGTCGGAAAGCTTTGCATTTTCCCTATGTACAAAACGCTTCGGGAAAATGCCCAAGCTTATCGCTTCCGGGGACCATTAAGCTTCCTTCCTCGCAACGAAGGAGCGTTTAGGTGCGGTTTTTACATGCGTGGAATATAACGTCAACCCGGTAAACGCCAGTCCGCCGACCAGATTACCCAAAACAGTCGGAATCTCATTCCATATAAAATAATCCATAATCGAGAAATTTCCCCCCATAATCAAACCGGATGGAAACAGAAACATGTTAACCACCGAGTGCTCGAAAGTCATGCCAAAGAACAGCATGATCGGCATCCACATGGCGATCACCTTGCCGCTGACGGACGAGGAAATCATCGCCCCAACCACACCCGTCGATACCATCCAGTTACAAAGCATGCCTCTGATAAAGATCGTGAACCAGCCGGCCACGCCATATTTCGCATAGCCCAGCGTTCGCGCTTCACCGATGCCGGCAAGCTTTTTACCGACTGCATCGGGCTCAACGGAGAAACCGTAGGTGAAGACAATCGACATCATAACCGCCACGGTTAAGGCGCCTAGAAAATTGCCTGAAAAAACTAAGCCCCAGTTCCTAAGAATACCGTCAATGGTCACGCCTGGACGTTTATCAAGCCATGCCAGCGGCGTCAAAACAAAAACACCGGTCAGAAGATCGAAGCCTAGTAAATACAGCATGCAAAAACCAACGGGAAATAAAATTGCACCAAAAATTGGAGAGCCAGTCTGGACAGAAATAGCGACCGCGAATACGGCAGCCAACGCCAGGATCGCACCGGCCATATAAGCCCTGATCAAGGTATCTCTGGTTGACATGAAGATTTTGGATTCACCGGCATCGACCATCTTTGTGACAAATTCTGAAGGAATCAAATAGGACATAACTCACCTTTAAAAAAATTAGGGATACAATGAATGGAGGCCTTGGATCAAGAACACCTTCATTCGTTTTGATTGCGCCTGTTTTCGCAAGCTTGGTCCCCTTGAAACGAGCGTTTTTTACTCGTTCTTTGTAAAACCTAATTCAAATCAAGGCGGGAACAATAGACGAGTAAAGTTATCGCCGCTTATTTAAAACAAGCGACTTTTCAACGCCATTGTTGAGGGGGAAAGAGGGTGCGCCATTGCACCGTCCTTATTTTACAGCACAGATTATGCCAATCAGTTTAATCCAACTGCTTAACGTGGTTCAGTGAGACTTTACCTAAACCGCGCCGCGTTCTTTGCACCGAAATAAAGTGTATACGCACCAAAACTGGACAACTGAAATGGATTAAATAATCGCGGGCACACTTCTAGAGGCAGAATTTATATTGCAGATAGAGATGAGCATGGGAATTAATCGGCCGAAATACAGCCTGGAATTCAGATTAAGATACGGGCCGGGCTGGTGCTTGAAAAAGGCTATAGCCAGCAGCAAAGAAGCCAAGCTTGAGCTTAGTGGATCAAGATGAATATCCGCTTGCTTAGTAATGAGCATGAAGTAAATCAGAAAATTGTAGGTGCGAATTCATTCGCACTGCGCGGATAAATCCGCGCTTATCTTGGAAAATCCTCAGCCTACTTGTGGAAGTTATTTGATGCACATTCCTTACATAAAGAGGTTATCCACAAAATCTGTGGATAACCTTGTCATCAATTTGTCATAATGTTGGCTAACCTTTTGTAAAGTATAGAATTTAGTTAAATTGACTAAAAATTGGCCAGACCTCATTCAGAAAAGTATCCAACCGCCGGAAACCATTGATGAATCGGTCATTCGGCTAATGGTCATCCTGGAGAATAAAATTTATTCCATGCCGATTAATGGACCTGGCAATCAGGAGCCTTATTGGCACCAAACAAGCGCCTGATTGATACCGATTTAACCTCTTAATAAGGCTCATCGCATTGGCCAAACTGAACCATAACCGGCACTATTCAGGTAAACTTTTTATACCGTTTTTATATCAAAGTGACACTATGCGCGAACTTGATGGCCCCGAACTTTATCAAGCCCTCGAATATGCCAAGAGCTTGGATGCGGAAGAAGTCAGCGAAATCATAGAACGGTTTCAGCTTGACCAAGCGGCTCTGTCGCAAGCCGTATTCAACATTTTTCCTGCCGTCCTCGCCGAGCAGAATGAAGATATGTCGCATCTGTTCCTGACCCTGTGCTTTGACGTGCTATGCGTCTTCCAGAAAGCCTTCGGTCCCCTGCCCTCTCAGGAAGGCATGGACTTCGATTGGCTGGAGAAGCAGGCCATGCTGCTGGAGGCTGAACTGCAATCGCTGATCAATGAGCGGGACATGGACGAAAAGATCAGGGCCAGGTTGCAAGATCGGTTCCTGCAGCGCTCGGCCCAGGGCAGCCCGCAGCCGGGCCTGGTCAGATACCTGAATCAAGCCACCGAAGACTTCGCGGAGGAAAGCCCCGGCCGGGCACCGGCCATCCGGGTGACCCAGACCATGATCTTCATCGTGGTTCAACTGTTCACTAATTTCTACAGCCATACGCCTAAAAGGTAATACATTTTACCGTACCTGTTTTACAGCTAACCCTTTGGTTCGTTAATAGCTGCTGATTTAGCGCTCAGCAAAGTGAGCGAGCAATTGGGGAAGCTGCAACATATCATCAAATGACATTTCGTCTCCGGTTCGACACGGCGAGGCTTCACCCTTTCGCACATACCGGAATGCTTTCATTCCTGCTGCCGCGGCTGCCTCAATCCCAACTTCGCTATCTTCTACAACCACGCATTGGCCAGGCATAAAGCCCATCGCATTGGCTGCGTACTGGAATAAACCGGGCTCTGGCTTCCAAGACCCCACTTCATACGAACTAAAGAAGTTATCACCAAAATAGGATGCGAGGCCGCTAACTTGCAGTGCCTGACGGATTTTCAAAGGCGGTCCGCTTGAAGCAATGCACTTGGGGAAGTTCGTGACTTCGAGCATTTCAAGCACGCCGGGCATCGGTTTTAATTCACGAGAGAAGAGTTCCGCAACACGCTGGCGATAATGTTGTTCAAACGCATCGGGCAAATTCCGGCAAAGACGGTCCTCAAGATCGGCACAAATCCGGGACAACTTTTTGCCGCGATACCGTTGGGTCAATGACTCCACCGTATCACTTAGCTGCGGAAGTAAATCGAGAAACGCTTGATTGCAAAGCCCCTCGCTATCCACAAGCGTACCGTCCAAATCAAATATTACACAGATCCTGGACATTTTGGCAGCATAAACATCCATCGACTAAACCAGCTTGCTTGAGCGGTTCCGGTGTACCGCTTTGTTGGGCCGTTTTTCCATTTTAACGGTCATGCCATTTCTTTCCAAAACGACAAATCCCATTCGCTCATATAGCCGCTTGGCTGGGTTGTCTTCAAAGGTTGTCAGGCGAATGCTGACTCTTGAATGAGTGTCGAGTAGACGATTCAAAAGACTGGCGCCAATCCCTTGACCTTGCCAAGCGGGAGATAGCTGAATGTTGTCGATGTAAATGGATAAGGGTTCTTTGATCACGCTGAGGTAACCCGCTCGTTTACCGGCAATAATCACCATTGATATGTTTTCAACCGCGAATCCTTTACGGAACTCGGCTGGAACCCAGCCTCCCCAGTGTTTACAGAACAAATCCTGCATGTTCCTCTTGGTGAGACGGTAACAGTACGCATAATCATCGGCTGTAGCGGGTCTAAGTGCGTAATCCATAGTTCCTCGGCCTAACGATTGATTATAAAGTTGCCGTACAGGGGATTGTTGTCAGCCCAAATCATTTAAACTCCTGTTTAAGTCAATAATAGCCAGTGGAGGAAGTTGCCACCGATGGTTTTAACCATGAGACAGCAGCCTCACGCCATCCGACCGTAGTCTCCGGCTGGCCATGGCCGCCATGTCATCTTCTGAAAATGACAGCAGATGCATTGTGAACGGGAACGGTTAAATAAACACTTATTTTTAATCCAAGGAAACGAGCCATGGCACTCTTGCAAAAAAGCTTTCACAAAGACGGATCCCCGCTGTTGTTTTGCAATTGAAAATTGTATAAAAGAAGTAATTATTATCCCAAGCTATTCATCAGAGCCCCTTCTGTAAGAGTTTTCCTCTTAGGGTTGTAGAACCAAAATCAGGAGTTAAACATGTTTAATTTTATTAAATCGAGTCTGAAATATTTTATAGTGGGTATTTTAGCGCTCATTCCAGTTGTTATTGTCATTCAAGTTCTGGTGTTTTTGGAAACGATCCTAAGGGAGTTTTTTGTTTATATTTACGGCTACTCCAACAATATCCTTATTACTGTTCTGGCCTTCACGTTTTCTTTTATTGTCATTGCCTATACCGGTTATAGAATCACTAAATTCGAAAAATTATGGCTACTGAGCCAGGTTGAAGTCTTGATCAATCAGATTCCAATGATTAGAACCATTTATAGAGTCAGTAAAAAAATGGTTAATTTATTCAGTCAGGAAAAAAGTATCGCTAAAGAAATTATTTTTATTGAATATCCCAAGGAAGGCTTATGGGTGCCAGGTTACGTCACCAATAAAGCGGGAGAGATGCTGGTTGTTTATGTACCTACATCGCCTAATCCAACCTCTGGCTTTACCATTGTTGTGCACCGGTCGAGGGTCGTAAAATCAAGTATGGATATTGAAGCAGTTACCAGTTTCATTGTCAGTGTGGGAGTCGATTTGCCTCAAAAAGAAGAACTCGAGAAGCTTGCAGACGTGAATCGTATCGAATAGATCACTGTAACTGTAAAACGGCGCTGAAATTTTGCCAGTCAAGCGCGCCGAAGTTGATCTAGAGCATGGTTTTTATTGAACTTGTTCTATGCCTTGAATGGCAAATAGGGAGCTGATTCTGAAAAAGATTCGAGGCTGTTTTGCATCCGGATCCGGATTAAATTGTTAGGCCGTTAGCTAATGATGTGCTCATGAACGAATACCTTGCCCTTCTGCTGGGCGTTATATGTGCTGGTATAGGCGGCGAGCTTTTTGTTCGCGGAACAGTCGGGCTGGCTAGCTTGGCTAGGATCTCACCAGGAATTATTGGCGCTACCGTTGCGGCGTTCGCTACTTCGAGCCCGGAATTGTCAGTTTCAATAAGTTCCGCATTGGCAGGGGAGCCTCAGATTGCCCTCGGAGATGCGCTTGGCAGCAATGTCGTAAATATTGCGCTTATCCTTGGGCTCGCCTTGGTAATTTCCGGAATTCACAGCCCACGCGATAGCGTAAAACGAGATCTTCCCGTCGCTTTGCTGATCCCCATAATGACGGGCTTGTTATTTCTGGACGGTGAACTCTCAAGAAGCAATGGGATATTGATGCTGTGCCTGTTTATTGCATGGCTCGCGGCGGCAGTTATTGAGGCGAAGCGGCAGCGTAGCTTTACAGAAGATGTTCTTGGGGAGGGCAAAACGTGGCTGGTGGTAATTTCATTCGTGGCGGGCTTGGTATTCCTGATAGCCGCGGGGAAACTAATCGTTACGGGCGCCCAAGAAATTGCTATTTCATTTGGTATCGATGAGTTCATCATCGGTGCAACCATTGTCGCGATTGGCACCTCTGTTCCCGAGCTTGCAACGACCCTCATTTCCAAGCTTCGCGGCCATGATGAGGTTGGGTTGGGAACGGTGTTGGGCAGCAATATATACAATGGGATATTTATCGTATCCGTGGCTGCCATCATCCATCCCATCACGGTTCCTTTGCGCGAAGTCGTAGTTACCTTAGTCTTTGGTGTAATGGCCCTTACATTTGTTTATCCGCCTCGCAACGGTTTTATGGGGCGTTGGCGCGGTATATTGTTACTTGCGCTGTATGCCGCCTATGCCACTACCGTTCTTCTGGGCGGCGCGGCCTAGCCCTTCATGCAAGGCCGATGCCCTGACAGGCCGCGGCCTTACCAAGCGTTACGCTGCATCCCTTCAATCCGGTGATGCGTTCGGCTTCACCACACGCCATCTCACCTTGGAACAGAGCCCTTTCGAAGGCTCTTTG
The DNA here is from genome assembly GCF_000427625.1 of Methylobacter luteus IMV-B-3098. Taxonomy (GTDB): domain Bacteria; phylum Pseudomonadota; class Gammaproteobacteria; order Methylococcales; family Methylomonadaceae; genus Methylobacter; species Methylobacter luteus. The sequence goes on along the minus strand of NZ_KE386569.1, from coordinate 3,898,230 downwards.
AGTTAATAAGGCACTTGAGCGCGCGCGCGGTGTCAGAGGGGTATGAAAAAGAAGCCTAGTGGATTGCCCGCATTACCGCAAATGCCAATTGGTGACCCGATCAATTCCACATTGACGCACTATCTTCATTCAGCGCAATTATGTTGCCTGTGCTTTTCCAGCCTGGGTTCGACTCAAGGTTCAGCCATACCGTTTATCAACTTGGAACGGCGCTCACTGGAGGACTATCTGGTTCGACAATTCCGAAATGCTTCCCTAACCATGCGGCTTGCGTAACTCTTACAGTAAATCTCTAATTTCGGCTCAAGAATTGAGACTGATCAAAAGAGGAGAAAGAAAATGAAAAAATCGTTTTCACTATATATGGTGGCCTGTCTGCTCTTTGTCTCAGCCGGTGTGGATTCCGCCCCGACAAAAATCTATGGCATCGGCGGAGGAACTGGCAATCAAGTCGACCTCTCGGACCTTAATAAGGGTAAAACGAAGCCGGAGATCATGTCTCAAGGTCCGGCTGGGACACAATGCGTTAATATCGCCGGCAGATGGAATTATTCGGAAAATGGCACTTTTACCTGTGAGTCTGAAGGAGAGGCTTTTACTGACCCCATCAGCGACACGGGAACAATCGATATTCTGCAGGATGGCTGCAGTATCAGCTACACGGGGCCCGGTCCCGATGCAATCAAAAGAGCCGGCCAGATAAGAGGCAATATGGTGACTCTTTCCGGCGTACTTACCCCTCCCGTTAGCGACTTAACGCTTTCTGAAAACAGCTTTACCGCTTCAGGCGCGGTAAATGCTCCGAATCAGTTTACTTTAAGCGGCACGGGACGGCTTGAAGGTGTGGACTCCGGCATACCCTTTTCCTGTACATTAAACTCGATCGGCAAATTTACGCGGGATTCCGCTTTACGCAGTGAAGTAGAGTGCCTTCTGAATTGGGCGGAAATTAATTACTCGAACTTATTCTCGCCAGCTGGGGCAACATCACAATTTCAATCGCCATATACCTATCGCTATTACAGCCAAACAAACTCTTATGTAGGCGTTTCAGCCAGCGACAATCATGTTTATTATCTAGGTCCTGATGGTGTTTTAATGGATGTTGGCGATTTATCGGGTTGGCTGACCAGGGCGTCATGTCAATGAGCTATGTTGGTTAGAGCGTCAAAAACCATCCATCACCTTGGGCATGGCACATTTGCCGTGGATGGCGGGACGATCGCGTTGAAGTCGAAGATGAGGTAATGTAAAAAATACACTGGGTTAAAGTCGACTCAGCTCTCTTCGGCTCGATTCGCCAGATGAGGAATGACCATGATATTCAGAAGACTATCAGTTGTGCTGATGATCCTTATTGCTTTATTAACTAGCGAAAGCGCCATGGCCCAGAGCAAAAGCAAAGGTGGCGTTCAGGGAGGTGGTATTGGCGGAATTCGAGGTGGCAGTTTTGGCGGGGGGCATGGGGGTAGTGTTGGTGGAGGTGACCGGGGAAGTTCTGGTGGAGGCTATAGAGGCGGGGGTTTTGGAGGGATCTACAGGGACGGATATAGTGGCGATTACCGGAGAAGTTCTGGCAGGGGCTATAGAGGTGGAGGTTTTGGGGGGATCTACAGTGGCAGATCTAGCGGTGGCTATGGGGGCGCTCGCAGAGGGGGCTATATTGGACCAGGGCATGCTAGAGTATCCCGTGGAGTTGGCTTTTTCGTAGAGTACCCTTTTTTCTGGCCACCCTATTATTACTGGCCTTACTATTCAATTCCTCCTTATTATTCCGCAACAGTCAATCCTCCTGTTTATATAGAACAAGGGACTGTACCTAGAATCCAGCCACTCGAATCGAACAGCTGGAGCTATTGCTCAAATCCCGAGGGATACTATCCCCATGTGAAAGAATGTCCGGCAGGCTGGGTGAAAATTGAGCCTCAACCCGTCGGGCAGGAGCCCGGCTATTGGTATTACTGCACCAAACCAGCCGGTTACTATCCTTATGTCAGAAATTGCTCAACTAGCTGGCAAAAAATTGTTCCTTAACGGAGGCGTGCCCAATGCCACAGATTCTGATAATCCTGATTTCCGTTTTCGTGCTCAGCGCATGCTCGACGATGCCAAGCGGTCCGAGTATTTTGGTACTGCCAGGCACCGGTAAAAATTATGATCAGTTCCATAATGACGATCTGATGTGCAGGCGCCTTGCCTATGAGCAAATTACTGAATCGCAAAAGGAGCCCGATTCCAAGGAAGAAGGTCAACAAGATTATGACATCAGTTACATCCAATGCATGTACAGTAAAAAACATCGAGTTCCTGTGCCGGGCGGGTTAACGTACGGTACTCAGCAGGAGTGGCTTGCGCCGCCACCTCCTAATTTGCCTGCGCCGCCTCAAACAACCAGGCCAGAGCCATCCCGCAGCGACTAAGCGCTTAATGACTCTGCCATGCTGACTATTTGAGTGGCAGACCCGGTTATGCTGCCGACTTTTGTAAGTAAAACGGTGTGAGTTGACTGGAATTAGGCTAAACGTGATGTTGTGTAGTGGTCAAGTTTTTTCGGACACCTGAATAGGTTGTTTTTCTGTCATTTTTCGCTCATAGTCGTTGGGCGACAGATAGCCCAGCTTGGAGTGCAATCGCCGGCTGTTGTAAAAATTGACGATATAGTCGGTAACATCGCGCATGGCTTCTTCGTGATTCGCATAATCCTGCCGCCAAACCCGTTCCATTTTCAGGTTCAGAAAGAAACGCTCCATGACACTGTTATCCCAGCAATTACCCCGACGACTCATGCTGCCTTGCAAGCCGTATCGAGCCAATAAGTCCCGATAATCCTGGCTGGCATACTGGCTACCCCGGTCGGAATGGACAATCAGGCCCGGCGGCGGCTGGCGCTGACAGATAGCCATCTGCAAGGCCGAACACACCAGTTCCGCCGGCATGTTGGGTGCCATGGCCCAGCCTACGATTTTGCGCGCATACAAGTCCAGTACGGCGGCCAGGTATAGCCAGCCGCTCCGTGTGCGAACATACGTGATGTCCGCCACCCAGGCCCGATTCGGTGCGGCCGGTTCAAACTGGCGATTGAGCACATTGTCGAACACAGGCAGATTATGCCGGCTGTCGGTGGTATGGACAAACTTGCGCTTCCACACCGGCTTGAGCTGATGATCCCGCATCAAGCGGCGCACCCGGTAGCGGCCGATCCGAATACCATGAGCGTTTAAGGCGCCCTGTAGACGCCGACTGCCGTAACAACGCCCATTCGCTTCGAACACGCTTTGTAACTGTACCGTCGTAGCGCAGACCGCTGCCGGCCGCCGGGCACGATATTGAGCGGCATAATAGCCGGAACGGCTGACGTCCAGGACCCGGCAGCTATGCTGAACCGGAACGGCCTTCTGTTGCAACTGATGAACCAGCCGATAGCTCACTTCAGTTCCCGGGCAAAGAAGGCCGAGGCTTTTTTTAATATATCGTTGTCCAGCCGCAGTTGCCGGTTCTCAGCTTCCAACTGACGAATGCGTTGCTGCTCGGCGGTCAATGGCTTGCCGATATCCGTCTTGCCAGCCAGTTCCGCATCCACCTGTCTTAGCCAGCGCCTGACGGCCGTCTCGCTCAGATTCATATCCTGGCAAACCTGGCTGACGCTCAGGCCTTGATCTTTGATCAATTGCACGACTTTAAGCTTGAAGCAGGCATCGAATTTTCTACGTTTTTGAGTCATCATTTTCTCCGTTTAGGTAGGGTATTTTCCTCCTATAACGGTGTCCATCAAAATTAGACCACTACAGTTGAAACGCTTGTAGTAAAGGTTTCCTAATGAGTTAGAGCACTTACCCGTTACTTGAAATCAACTGATATTGCTGAAATTGAGTTTTGTCGATAACAGACATACCAGAAAATGCCCTGCCCTCATTCAGAAGACCTGCGCCTCGTTCGCGATTGATGCGCTTCACTGCGCTCAGCGCATCTTATGCAAGATTCAGATTTTGGGAAGTCATTTTTAGCCAAATCCTAAGTCAGCGCGATCTATCAAGTTAGCCCGGCCTTTGTCTCCAGAGTGCATCAGTGATCTTTTGTCCAAATTCTTAAACTGAACTGAGGTTAGATTAAGGAAGTTCAGGGTTCATGTAAAAATGCGAACTGTTTCACAAAAAAAATGAGAACCTATTCACGTAAATAATTAATAATTAATTAGTACTAATTAATAATAAAAAAATAATGCTTTTTATTTTGCAAAAATATTTCCCACTGGGCTGTTTTAGGTCGATAAAAGCGCAATCACTATCCATTTCCAGCCTGAATTTCCGCCCATTCAAACAGATCTCCCCGACTTTCAATGCGAGAACTGCTTTCAGACAGGTGCTCTTATATTTTTTAAAGCCGGTAGAGCATTGCCATCACCGTATAGTTTGATGGCGCTTTACAACCTCAATATCTTCTTTCTGCTAATAGGAATTTGTTGTCTGTTGGCTACAAGACGACAGACATGCGCCGAAGAAGCCGAAAATGTGCCCAATTAAAGACAGGACACAGCATCGCTCCCTCACTAGACTTTACCAAAGCCAAAGCATATGACGAACCTCGCTCAATTGCTCTCTACCGTTCGCCGGTTGCATTTGCGACCCTTGCCGTTATTTTTGTTATGTTCATGCCTGGTTATCGGGGGAGCATTGGCGATAAATAAATGGGTTGAAAATCGCGAAAAGGCAGACATGCAGGGAACGCTGGCCAGCATCGGTCTGCTCAAGGTCCGCCAGATCCGCTCGTATCTCGCCGAGCGCGAGGCGGACGCAGCGGTCATATCGGATTTGTTGCGTGCCGCACCGAACTGGTTGATTGAGTCAGGCAGTCACCCGCCTCTCGCGTTTCAACAGACTATCAATTCCATTGCCAGAGCTTATCGGTACAGATCTATTCTGGTACTGGACACTCGGACGAATGATCTGAATGTCCGACTAGCCATCGGCCAAAACGGCGGATTAACCACTAAAGGACAAACCAATGCGCTGCAAGCGATGCATGACCGCGCTTCGGTCGTGAGCCTTTATGCCGCTGACCCGAACGCGCCGGGAAAGGCCGTGCTGGATATCTTCGTCCCCATTCTTAACCAAGACAAAACAGGCGTCCTAGGCATAGTCGTGATGCGTAGTTATTCCGATTACCTGTTCGACTTGCTCCAATCCTGGCCAGTGGAGAGCGAAACGGCCGAAACCCTGCTTGTCACCCAGTATGGAAACGAAGTGCAGTTTCTTAATGAACTGCGTCACAGGAAGAACACTGCCCTCACGCTGCGCATTCCTCTGAGCAACAAGGCCAGTTCTCCGGCTTGGCCAGCCATTTCGGCCATTATGGGGCAGTATGGCTCATTGGAAGCCAATGACTATCGCGACAAGCCGGTACTGGCCTACACTTTACCGGTTCCCAATATACCCTGGAGCATGGTAGTCAAGATGGACACCGACGAAGTATTGCAGCACAGTCATCGTCTGCGATGGCTCGCCGTCAGTCTTTCCATGCTGTTAATCGTATTCTTTGCGGCATTGATCTGGCAGTGGTGGGCAAGAACCAAGGCGGATCATCTAGCGAATGACAAACTGCGCGAAACGGAAGCTAACCTCAATCGAGCCCAGGCGGTGGCGAGTGTCGGCAGCTGGCTGATGGACGTGCGCAGCAATGTATTGAGCTGGTCTGAGGAAAACTACCGGATTTTTGGCGTGCAGCCAGGGACTCCCGTAACGTATGAAACGTTTCTCCACTGCATACATCCCGATGATCGGGCATTCGTCGATCACCGCTGGCGGGCGGCCTTGCAAGGCCAGCCTTACGACATCACGCATCGCTTGATCGCTAATGGCCAGCTGAAATGGGTGAGAGAGCATGCAGAGCTCCATTTCGACCCAAATGGGCAGCTGATCGGCGGGATTGGCACAACGCAGGATATTACCGAGCACCAGATGCTGGAAAACGCGCTGTGTCAGAGCCAAGAGCAATTCATGAAGGTATTCGATGAGGCCCCGATCGGCATGCTGATATGTGATCTGGCGTGCAAGAGCATGCAGAGCAATCGGGCGCTACAAAAAATCTTCGGCTACAGTGAAGCAGAACTGCTGAGCATCCCTTTCCGGCAAATAATCCACCCTGATGACATGGATAGCGTCGTCGAGTCACACAGGAGGTTACTGCAAGGCAATGGAGATTCATACCAACAGGAAAATACACGTTACTTGCGTAAAGATAACGAAGTAATTTGGGTTCGGGCCACCACGGCATTAGTGCGTGATATTCAGGGCAAGCCATCCTTTACCATCACCATGTTGGAAGATGTGACCGAACGTAAACAGGCCGAAGAAGACATGAAACTTGCTGCGCTGGTCTATCAGTCCAGTAGTGAAGCGATACAGGTGACGGATGCAAACAACCGCATCATTGCTATCAATCCTGCCTATACGGAAATAACGGGTTACACAGCGCAGGAAGTTATTGGCAAGAATCCTGGTCTGCTCAGATCGGACCGCCATGACAAGGCATTCTATGAGACCATGTGGGAGGAACTCAACAGTACTGGCAGATGGCAAGGCGAGGTCTGGAACCGCCGTAAGAACGGAGAGTGCTACGTGGAATGGCTTTCCATCAGCACTATTTATCACGCCGATGGTTCCGTTCATCGTCGAGTGGCACTCTTCTCGGACATTACCGCAAAGAAAAAGAATGAGGAGCTTGTCTGGCATCAAGCGAACTACGATGGACTTACCGGCCTGCCTAATCGCCACATGCTCCATGATCGCCTGGAGCGAGCGATCAGGAAGGTCCATCGAGTGGCATTGCCTTTGGCGCTGCTCTTCATCGACCTCGACCGATTTAAGGAAGTCAACGACAGCCTGGGACACGAGATAGGCGATATCCTGCTTAAGGAAGCTGCCCAGCGCATGGAAAGCTGTGTACGCGAGTCTGATACCGTGGGGCGTTTTGGTGGCGATGAATTCGTGATTATTCTCAGTGAACTAAACGGTATCGATTGCATAGAGCGTATTGCTGACAGTCTATTGGCCAAACTAGCCGTACCGTTCAGACTGGGGAGCGAGATGATCTACATCTCGGCCAGCATCGGGGTCGCCTTATATCCGGATGATGCCACGGATGAGGCGACTCTGCTGAGATTCGCTGACCAGGCGATGTATGCGGCCAAGAGCGAGGGCAGGAATCGCTTTCACTATTACCTGCCCGTGATGCAAGAGACTGTAAATGCCCGGATGCGGCTGGCCAATGATATGCATACTGCGCTGTCGGATCATCAATTGAGAGTGTATTACCAGCCCATCGTAGATCTGGCCACAGGTAATATCCGCAAAGCAGAGGCGTTGCTCCGGTGGCAGCACCCCACGCTTGGACTAGTCAGTCCCGCGGACTTCATCTCGATCGCTGAAGCCACCGGAATGATCATCCAGGTCGGTAACTGGGTGTTTTATCAGGCAGCCGCGCAGGCAGTTCGCCTGCGGGCAAACTATCATCCAGAGTTCCAGATCAGCGTCAACAAGTCGCCGGTACAGTTCATGGGCGATTTCGACAATCACTCCAGTTGGTTCGATCACCTGAAGGCATTAGCCTTGCCCACGCAAGCCATCGTGATTGAAATCACTGAGGGTTTGCTGATGGAGACTAAAGATCGAATCAGCAGCCAACTACTGACTTTCAAGAATAACGGAATATCGGTGGCGCTTGACGATTTTGGAACAGGATATTCATCGTTATCGTATCTTAAGAAATTCGACATTGATTACATCAAGATTGACCAGTCCTTCATACGCAATCTTGCTGTGGATATTTATGACATGGCGCTGTGCGAGACGATAATCGAAATGGCACATAAACTTGGCATCAAGGTGATCGCGGAAGGAGTGGAGACCCAGGATCAATACATGTTACTGAAACAGATGGGATGCGATTTCGGTCAAGGTTATTTCTTCTCAAAGCCGCTGTCACCGAAAGCATTTGAAAGAATGCTTCATAGAAGAGAAGAGAAAAAACTGTCCAGAGACACAGGCGCTGTGGCATGAAGCGTAAACGAGCCAGCGCTCTTTGGTCAGCGAGTATGCCGTGGAGGTTCGCCCCGGGATCATTATCAAAAATGCGTTTAATGGCTTTAGCCAGCCTTTGATTAGCCTGATTTCTATCGGAAATCGGTCGGTGTCTCCAGCGGTGAGCCACTACGTGAAACCGATGCCATGCGGCACAGCATAGCCGTGGGGAATTGATTTTCGTGAGCCCTGATCATGGCGGACTTCATTCATTTGGGTGGTTTCGCGAAGTACCCAGAGGGCATAAATACGCGGCCGCCTTGTTTAGGCAAGCCACTTCCTCTTCAAGACGGACATTTTCTCGTTTGAGCCGCGCTATTTCAGCGTGTTGAAGCGTCTGATCTTCGCACGACTGCCCCGTTTGACGGCGTTTGGTTCGCCATGAATACCCCATCGATTGGGAAAGCCCTAAATCCTGAGCTACCCTGGGGATACCATCGCGTTCCAACGCCTGTTCTTTAAACGGGGCTGTATATTGACTACGAACAGCAGGCGCAGTTGATTCTTTTTTGTTTTTCATTGTTGACCTCGGGTCCAGAGATTCCTCTCTTAACCGAGTGTCCGCTAAGGCTCCGTTTGTTGGTGGATTGCCAAGGCAAATCCACCCTACGATTCATCCTCCATACGATCATGGTAATAAATGCGCCTCACGAAGGAATGCCTCCACCACAATGCGAGGAACGCCGGTCAACCTAGACATTTCTTCAACAGGTACATAACCCGCTCTAATCCAAATAGTCGCGAGAGACTCCGCACACGTTCTACGCAAGGAATCGTCTAATTTTGGCGACTCTATGGCTGAAATTAGAGCTTTTTCGGCACGAAATTGATCAGGCGAATTCGCCAACTCCTCTGCCGCGTCATCTCGCCAAGCGTCATTGGCGAAATTCATCAATATATCGACCAGATTATCTACAGGGCTGTAGGTCATGTTGCGGCGCAGCGGTTGCGTGACGATTCCGAAGCCGGGAATGCTCTGCCGCATATCCAGACCTATGCGAGAAAAGGGGTCAGACACGATTTCATTTCGAGCCTTCCCAAGCGGCAGGTTTATTTGCGGAATGAGACGGTCGAGTCAATTGGCTGGCTGTCAGGCCATGGCCGTTCCCTACCTTTACAAAGTGCAAAGATCGGTCTACATTCAGTCTATTAAATTGAAGCATACCTGATTAAGATGTTACTCATTTACGAAGGAATCCTTACCATCCCCCATAGTAGCGTAGGGCGGTTTCGCGCAGCAAACCGCCATTTCGAACAGGCCAGTAATATCGTGGAACATGACGGTTTCAAGGCTCCGTTTGTGGTGGATTGCCAAGGCAAATCCACCTTACGATTCATCTCTCTTACGGTCATATCATTCCGCCGCTGTCGGCAAATCATCAGGGATGCCGCACCAATCTGTAAATAATAGCCCATCCGCAACATAACGGTGGAATGTCGAATACGGCCAATCGGCAACCTGTTTCACATAACCGTGTTTTAACGGATTAACATGGATGTAATCGATATGGCGGGCATAATCCCGTTCGTCACGGATCATATGCTCCCAATAGCGTCTCTGCCAAATGCCCCGCTCGCTGCGTCGTTTACGGACTGCCGATAAGCGTTCGGTCGCTGGCAGACCTTTGGAAAACAGCAGTTTTATCAAGCGCCAACGAAGCGGGTAATCATCGGTATCAGGCGGCAGAGTCAAGACGCAGTGCATGTGATCCGGCAAAACCACCCAGGCATCAATATAAAAGGGATGCAACCGGCGCACCGTGCGGACGGAATCGCGTAACAGATCGATATGGTCGGTCAACAGAGTCCGTTTGCGTTCCAGCAAATTGACCGTAAAGAAATAACAACCGCCCGGCACAAAAACCCTCCGATAATTCGGCATAAAACCTCCCTGTCATCAAATCAATATGGAAAAGCGTAGGGCGGTTTCGCGCAGCAAACCGCCATTTCAAGCAGGCCAGTAATATTGCGGAACATGACGGTTTCAAGGCTCCGTTTGTCGGTGGATTGCCAAGGCAAATCCACCATAAGATTGATCCACCGTACGGCCATTACTTTAAAGTATCAATACATTGTCCAGAAGCACCAAAGCCACAATAAATATCTAATAAAAAAATACTTGAACTTTTTGCAGAAAATCCACCAATACCAATTAATCCTCGTTTTTTTGAGAATAAGAATCTAATAGTATTATTTCCTTCTTTCTTATCGATCAAGAATATTTGATCTTTTAAACCAAAAATCTGTAACCGTTTGTTTAGATGAGATATATATTCAATTTCATTTATACGCCAGCTATTTAATGAACTCGAAAGGTTTTTGGGGACATGGAAAGAAAATCCAGGTGCTTCAATACAAATATATTTGCTTTTTCTATCACAAATTACCGCTTCAATAAGGACATCGTTAATCCCAAAAGTATTAGGATTAATTTGTATGCTAAAAGAGTCTGATGGTTTTATCGGATCTACATAAAACCATTGCTGAGCATAAGCATTTGAAAGTAATCCCTGAACTAAAAGAAATTTAACTAAAAATAAAATCTTTTTCTTAGCTAACATCCACAGTCTCCATTAATAAAATTAGATGCCCAATTGTCAGCATCTATTTCGCCAGGGTGTGTAGTTGCATTCCCAGATAATCTGTCTCGTACGTAATTTGGATCTTGCTTATAAAAAGAATTATTTGCTTCCATTAGATGACGAAATTCATGATAAAAAGTATGTGTTCTTCCGTCCGTTGAGTTGAAAAACCAAAAATTAAATTGTGTTGTTTGAGAGCTATATAAAGTATCGGCTGCATTCTTCCCTCTCTTAAGTGGATCATCAATATGTGGATCGACATAAACAACCCAATTATCAAATATTTTCTGCAAATACTCTTTATTCCTATTGCATTTGTTTATCTTATCTTGCAATGATTTACCAAGATCATTTAGCAATTTTTCACGTTGCCCAGCGGGAGATTGCACATATTCCTTTCTCGCATTGTAATATTCTTCAAATGAAGAATAATTTGATGGATTAGGTCCACCACCTTTCACTTCAAACAATCCTGATGGATCACTCCAATTAGCTGGATTCCCTCTGACATAGGCATACCTGTTGACACCATCCAAAAGCCCAATCGGATCCGCCGTCACATACCGCCCCAGCCCCGGCTCATAATACCGATGCCAGTTATAATGCAGCCCCGTCTCCGCGTCCTCGACCTGCCCCGGCAGCCTCAAATCCGAACTGATCGTCGGCCTGTCTAGAGTCGCCGCCGGCGTCGTGATCGTCGCCCGCCCAAAGACATTGTACTGCGCCGACCAGACCACATTGCCATTCTTGTCCGTCGCCTGTATCGGCGTCTCCAGATGATCATGATGGTAATAGGCCACGGTATCATCGCCATTGCTGTTTTTCGTTTTCACGAACAGCAGGCCGGTAGTGAATTCGGCATCGGGACGCGGGGCGTATTGGCTGGCGATGGCGGGCTCGGCGTTTGCAGACACCGACTCGTTGGCGTCGAGCGTGATATCCTGCCGGCTTTCCGCGATCAGCCCTTCATCGGCATACAGATAATAACTGCGCCTAGCCTGAGCCAATGTATTGCCGCTCCGGTCCCGATACTGCTCCTTCCAGATCCGGCGGTCAAACAGGTCGTAGCCGTAGCGGGCAATCAAGTTGCCGCTGCCGTCCTTGACCTCGATCAGGCGGTTCTGGGTGTCGTAGCCGTACTGCCGCACTTGACCGATTTCGCTCTTGCGGATCAGGTTGCCGGAATCGTCATAGTCATAACTGACCGCATCCAGCAGCAGGCCTTTGTCGGTCAGGCGGTTGTTGGCGTCATAGTTCCAGTCGCCCAGCACGCGGCTATGCTCGGTACGATTGCCGACCGCGTTCAGCGTGAAGGTTTCGGTGTCTTGCCCATTGCCGGCATCGGTGCTGGACTGCGTGAGCCGCAGTTCGTCGTCGTAGCTGAAGCTGCCCGACACCGTGCCGGTAACGCCGGCTGCCGTATCGCTGCGCGTGCGCGAGATCAGCTCCTGGCGCTGGCCATAACGGTTGGCCAGGTCCAGCAGCGTCTGCTGGCCGGGGTTTTTGACCTTGAGGCCTTCCAGGTTCAGCAGGCCATCGTAGGTCTTGTTCTGCACCGAGCCGCCGGGCAGGATGACCGAGGCCGGCGCCATCCAGTTGAACTGACTGACGCTGAGGATGCCCTCGCCGGGAATGGCTACGCTTTCCAGCTCGCCATGAGCGCTGTAACCGTAGTCGATTTCCGTGCCGTCGGCCCAGACCAGCCGGGTCTTTTTGCCGGCCGGGCTGTATTGGTAGCTGTAGCTCAGCGTGTAGGGCAGCCAGTTGTTCGCATCGTAGGTATATCGCAAGGCTCAGTATGACTGAAACCGTGATAGCAGGGCCGGCCCAGCAGAATGGAAGGCGCGCTATCCTGCGCTATCAGCTTCAGTATTATTGGATTGCGCGAAGTTGGGTCATCCGCGATCCATCGCTTCTGTTGCCAAGGGATGCCATCACCGTCCAGATAAACGTGCTATGTTTTATTCGTTGTGTTTTTGCTGATAACGGCACGACGATAGATTTGATGCGCGAATCTATCGCTTCTGATCGTTAGTTCTTCAAAACCATAGCGCTTGCCGTATAGGCAAAACGCTCGGAAGGCGTCGCACATGAGCTCAGCAGCAGAGCAAACACTCATACATAAGGGTGCATTTCCATATAGTTAAATCACCGATCCTGCTATTTGCCGTGCTCGCTCTTGCCAGATTCCGCTGATTTTCAGGTCAGGCTTTCATAGATAATCCGCTAGCCGAAGTCTGGTGAGCGCTTTTTCATCCGCCAATCAACACAGTTGGATAACCGGCAACAATAACCCCTCCATGTGCAGTCGAATCCCCCAGCCTGGCCGCCGGCATATTGCCGATCATGACAGTAGCCGAGCCCTTTACAATGGTATCGGGAGGACCCACGCAGACAGCCATGTCGCCAACCCTGGCTGCAGGCATATTCCCAATCAATACTGTCGGCTGTCCCATGGTGACAGGGCCTCCCACATGAGGCACTGGCCCGGGATTAACCATTGGGCAGACATGCAAATCAGCGATTCTAGCGGCTGGTTGCCCCATTGACTTACCTCGGTTTGTTTATCTTTGCAGAAATCATTGCACTGCTCTACCATCACCACCGTTGGCTATGTGGATGCCTTGTTTCAAAAAAAGCTGGTAATTGGCTTTGATTTTGTCCACTCCACTTCGCGCCGCCGCTAGCATGACAGCGCCGATGACGGCCTTGCCGGTTAACTCATCGGCGGGCGGAACGATGACGCCCTTCGCAGGGGAAATACTGCCACCGCTCCAAAATACAGCTACGGCCGCCCAACCGGCAGGGGTTTTAAATTGAGTGGCCTCGGCTGCCAGCAGGGTTGGCTGCCGATTTTCTTCTGTCGGCCTGTAAACCCAGGCTTCAGCCATTTCAACGGCCTTAACGTCCGCCAGAGAAGGCGATTCGCCCAAGGTATGGCGGACACATAAACAAGCCCACCATATAGCTTCCCGTTTGGGTAAGGCAACGGCCAGAAAACGCACGGCATCAGGATAAAACTCTTTTTCAATCAATTGCTGAAGATATTGCGCAGGCGCTGCATCATCCTGCAACAATTGCATTGCTTGCTCATCGAGCTCGACCAGATTACAAATGGCGGAGGCTGTCGACTGTTTTATTTTGGCGAAATTCATCTCTATCATGTTTGAACCCACACTAATTGATCATGGTGATGCCGCCTTTCAGCGTCAGCATGCCGTCGCCGTTGACCGTGGTCATGGGGCTTTTGGCGTCCAGTTTCGCATCGCCCTGAACCGTCACCATGATGCCTTTGATCGTAATGCCGGATTGATCAATCTTGATGCTGTTGCCGCCGACTTTCAGTTCGATCGATGTCATCGCTTCAATCGTGCTCTTGCCCACATCGACCTTGACCGAATGGTCGCCCATTTTGACGCTTTTCGTATCATTGCCCTGATCGATCGTCGTTACGCGATTGCCCTGTTTAACGTTCAGCAGGTTATCACCGGTATCGACATTGGTTTCGCGCTTTCCCAGCTTAACAGTCAGCGTATCGTTGCCTTCATTCAGGGTCACGGTTCTGTCATTCTGGATTTCGATAATCTGATCGCCTTTATCCTTCTTGCTCAGGCCGATTTTGCGCGTTTCGTTGTTTTCGATGACGCAGTTGAAATTCTTTTCCGCATGCACGTAAACTTCTTCGGCATCCTTTTTGTCCTCGAACCGGATTTCGTTGAAGTTCTCGGCGGTGCCTTCCTTGCTGCTGCGCGTCTTGATGCCGCTCTGGGTCTGGTTGGCCGGCAACTCGTAAGGCGGCATCTGATCGGCATTGTAGACTCTGCCGGTTATGATGGGCTTGTCGGGGTTGCCTTCAAGGAAACTGACGATCACTTCCTGGCCTATGCGCGGCAGCGAGATCCAGCCCCAGTTCTTGCCGGCGGTCGGGAACGATACCCGAACCCAGCAGGAGCTGTTTTCATCGTTCCCGCCTTCCCGGTCCCAGTGGAACTGCACCTTCACGCGGCCGTATTTATCGGTCCAGATTTCCTCGCCGGCCTTGCCGACCACAATGGCCGTCTGCGGCCCCTGCACGAACGGCACGGGCGTGATCCGCCGCGGCCGAAACTGTTGTTCCGATCGGATGGCCGTAAAGCCGCAATCATACAGCAGTTCCGCCGGCGCACCGTCACTACGGTATTGGTTGGACTCGATCAGGAAATCGGTCGACACCACTACATGCTTGGCGTTCTCCTGTGCGCTGTAGTGATCTTTCAGGGTAAAGAGCATGCCGGCCGCCAGTCCCCGGGCATTGCCCTTGCCGTGAATGATCCGGTAATTGGTCTGAAGCTCATCCAGCCGGACATTGGCATAGTTCTCGCCGGCGGCGGATTCCGTGTAGCCGCCCGGATAATCGTAAAATTCGCCGCTGGCATGGGCGTGCGAATTGTTGCCGGTAAATTTGGCCAGGAGATTGGATTTCGGTTTCTCGAAATCAAAATCATTCAGCACATAACTGCCTGGTTGCACTTCGTGGTGGTTATGCCACTCGAAAATATGGTCCCGTGACCGTCGGCCGGTATTTTCGGGCGGGAAATAGGGAATCTCCGCGTAATCGGCAATGGTCTGGTAAGCGCTGATCGCATCGGCGATTATCAAGGTATGCTTGTCCTGCTCGTGCTTGAAAAAATAATGAATGCCCTCGTCTTCCATGAGGCGACTGACGAAATTGAAATCGCTCTCCCGGTATTGCACGCAGTACCCGCGGGGCTTGTAACTGCCGTTCAATTCAACTTTAAGGTCACTGAAGTGGTTCAGGTCAAACACCTTTTTGATAATGTCCGGAACAGACATATCCTGAAAAATCCGGCAATTGGCGGTGCGCGTCAGAAACCAGAGCCACGGGCGGAGCACTGCGCGGTAAAGATAAAACTCGCCCTGCGTGCCATGATGCCGGAACTGCGTCACGAAACCACTGTAATAACGAATGCCTCCGGCCGGTAACTCCACGGCAAGCGTCATGGCCTGGCCGAGAATTTTTGTGGCATCTATCTGTTTTTCTTCACTGAGAAGATCTATTTCATATTCGAAAAGCCTGCCCATTTCCTCGTAGCCTTTCATGCGGCTGAAAAGCAATACATTGCGGCCTAACGGTGAAGTAACGGAACCAAATCGTGTATCTTGTGTGGCCATAGTCCAGCGTATTCCCGTGTAAACATAAATGCTGTCGATACTATCAAATTGCATCCGACTATACAAAACGATTCCTGAACACAAGCTCGACCGGAAACTTGCACAGACGCGAACATCGAACTATCTTAAGCAAGTCCGCTAATTTCCCATCGCTTTAAGGAGCCCATCATGCCCGAACAGCTAAAGTCCGGTTTCCGTTTCAGTACTGCCCCAGGCAAGATGGCTGCGTCCGGGGATTCGCCCATGCGCATACTGATGATGGGCGGTTTCAGTGGTCACCGTCATCCGGATGACGCACTGAAAAACCGAAAAATAATCGCCGTTGATATCGATAATTTTGATGACGTCATGTCCCGGCTGAGTCCCCGGCTGAATTTACGGGACATGGAAGCCGAAATCGGTTTCCGCTGCCTCGACGATTTTCACCCCGATCGATTTTATAAGGAACTGGCTGATTTTCAACGCCTGCGCCAATTGCGACAAGAACTGCGAAATTCCGCGACTTTTGAGCAGGCGTCGGCGCAAATCATGCAGGCAGTCAACGCAGCCGATGACGCCGGGCGATCTGTCGAGGCGGCAGAGGCTGATGAGCAAAAGGCATTGTTTGAGCGGCTGCTCGGAAAAGCGCCTGCGCAGGAAACGCGGCAGCAGACCACATTGGAGCGGCTGTTCAAGGACATGATCGCGCCCCATATCGTTGAGAAAACCGACCCGCGCCAGCCCGAACTGATTGCCGAAGTCGATCGGGCCACTGGCGCACTGATGCGCTCCTTGCTGCATCATCCAGACTTCCAGGCTCTGGAAGCGCTGTGGCGGTCCGCTTATGAGCTGGTTTCGCGCCTTGAAACGGGCGAATCGCTGCAACTGTATCTGCTCGACATGTCGCAGACTGAATTGGCGCAGGATCTTATGAGCGCCGGCGAGAAGCTGGAAACATCGGCCGTTTACCAATTACTGACCGGACAAGGCATCGGCCCGTCGTGGTCGGTATTGGTGGGCGATTATGCTTTCGCGGCCGCCCCGCGGGACATGCAGACGCTGGCGGCCATGGGCGCTATCGCCGCCCGCACCGGTGCGCCTTTTCTGGCCGCCGCTGACAACAGTCTTTTGGGGTGCGGTTCGCCGCCCCAATCCTCCCCTGCCTCCGCATGGCATGATATGCCTGCATGGCAGGCGCTACGCGAAAGTTCTTATGCAAAATGGCTGGGCCTGACGCTGCCGCGAATCCTGTTGCGCCTGCCTTACGGCAAAAAAACCGATCCGATCGACGGTTTTGAATTTGAAGAGCTGGCGGAGCCGGACGAGCATGCGGCCTTTCTGTGGGGAAACCCCGCTTTCGCCTGCGCAAGACTGTTGGCGGAAAGCTTTCAGGACGCCGGCTGGTCGATGTCGCCCGGCCAGCGCTTGATTGTCGATGACCTGCCCGCCTACAGTTATAAGCGGGACGGCGAAATCCACATGCAGGCCTGCGCGGAATGGTATCTGCCCGAATCGACGGCGGAAGCGGTGCTCGAGCGTGGCATCATGCCGCTGTTGAGTTACCGCAACCGCAATTGCGCCCGCCTGTTGCGGTTTCAATCGGTGGCCGCGCCTCTGGCCGGGCTTGAAGGAAGCTGGCGCTAGGCGCTCTGCCCCGGACAATCCCATCCTTAAATCATAACCAGGACAGATACCATGGACGCCCATACGCCCGTTTCGGAGACTTTACGCCCCGACGATGACGTGACGAGACTACGTCCGGAAAATCCGGCTATCGCCGCAAAAAAAGCGCGGCAGAACAACGCCGGATTTCCCGGTCATCTGACGATCCTGGATCTGATCGATCAGGGCGGCGTCGGACGCGTGCATCTGGCTTATGACGAAACGATCGGCAGACGAGTGGCAGTGAAGGAGCTGCTGGATGAATTCGCCTCCGACAGCGCAATCCATGGCGAGGTAACCAATTCGTTCGTACACGAAGCCAAGATCACGGGCAAACTCGAGCATCCGGGCATCGTGCCGGTCTATGAACTGGGCCGACGCAGCGACGGCAGGCCTTATTACGTCATGCGCTACGTCAAAGGCGAAACACTGGAGCAATCGCTCAGAAAGTGCGCGCAAACGGAAGTCGGGATGGCATTCGCGCGGCGCATCAAGTTGCTGAATATCCTGATCGATGTTTGCGACACAGTGGCCTACGCCCATTCCAAAGGCGTTATTCATCGGGACCTGAAACCCGGCAATATCATTGGCGGCAGCTTTGGCGAAACGATTATTCTCGACTGGGGCCTGGCGCAGATTCTCGATGATGACGATAACACCCATTTCTATCGCGAAGTTCTGACGCACCAGCGCCACACGCTGAGCGACACTACGACGTCCGAAGTCCTGGGAACGCCGGCTTATATGGCGCCTGAACAATTCAAAGGCATTGACGGCAAGGCCAGTGATGTCTATAGCCTTGGTGTCATTCTGTACCGGATAATCACCGGCGAACTGCCTTATCGCGGCCCGTTGCCCGACATCCAGAAGCAGATCGAGGCCGGCAAGGCATCCCCTTCGGCAAAAAAGATCAACCCAACCGCGCCGCCCGAACTGGTCGCCATCTGCGAGAAAGCCATGCACAAGAAGGCTGACGAACGATTCGCCAATGCCGGCGAACTGGCTGGCCAATTGAAAGCCTTCCGGGAGGGGCGCATGGTGAATACCTATGCCTATTCGAAACAGGAGTTGCTGCGCCGTTTTGTGTCACAAAACAAATCCATGATCGTTATGGCCGGTTTGCTGGCGATAACTGTCATCGGCGGGGCGGGCTTTTCGGTTTATTATGCCCGACAGATGGAACAGGCCAAAATACAAGCTGAGGAATCCCTGGTCATGGTGACGGCTTTCGGCGAGCAATCGCAACAGCAGGCGCGGGCGATAGCTCATGCCATCTCGGCCGGAACCAGCCGCTTGCTCTCGGACCTTAATCAGGTCGCGGCTCAAATCGACGGGCCGGATTCGGATGCGACGCGGCAACTGCTTGCTCAACTGCACAGCCGGTATCCGACATTCGAATCTTTCTCGCTTCGGAAAGCGTCCGAAATCCCGAATGTTTTTAGCAAAGACGGCGGCAATTATGTTCAACAGCATAAGGAACCTATCGTCCAGATAGAAAACGAGCGACTGATGCTGAGCTATCGCGTGCCCGTGCCGCAAGACAGCCCTATTGTCTATTGCCTCGAAGCCCGCCTGTACCCGGAAAGAGTGCTGCCTGATTTTTTTCCGCTTGGTTCCAAATCCGAGGCTCATCCCAGGAATGTCTGGATCATGCGCAGCGATGGGCTGATCATATTTGACGAATCGCCCCAATATATCGCCAGCAACCTGTTTCTTGACCCGGCCAGCAATCACTCGCCGTCGCTACAGGCTTTCGGCAGGCTGATGCTGATTGACGACGACAGCATTGGCTATTATTCCTTCATCGAAGGCAATACCGAGATCTCTAAGATTGCCGCCTGGGATTCTATTAACTTCGGTGCCGGCGAGAGCTGGAAAATCGTTGTCAATTATGCCTACATGCACAAAAAGACAACGCCGTCCCTCCTGTTCTGACAGCTGATGCCCTTTTGAAAGCGGCGGCCAAGCCGATCAGACAACTTTCTGGGACGGTGTTCATTGATCGTACAGTCTGCCGAACCCGGAAAGCCCCTCGCTGGCGCAACACGACTGGATTTTTTCAAGTATCGAAGGCCACGCTTCGGCCCAGCAGCATTGATGGTCGAAATCGCTATAGACAATAGCCTGCCCGCCGTTGCGGGATTTGACGAAGGCATCGGTAATGAACGGCGGCACGTTATCATCCTTGCCGCCGGTAAAATGAAACTGCCTGATGGAGGATGGCAGCAAGGGACCGGATACCGGGTTTAACGAACCACTGATTGGCATATAGCCGTGCAGTTCGCTCCAGGACTTGACATCAAGGTTGGCCGCCACCGTCACGACGGTTTTGACTTTATCGATGTAAGGTGCGATGAGCACTGCCAGCGTGCCGCCGCCGCTGTAGCCGATCAGCGCGATCTCATTAAAATCAGCCGTTTCAAGCCATTGGACCAGGGCCGACGCCATGCTTTCAACGACTGGCGCCGAATAGCGGTGCGATGTCCAGAATTTATTATGGCAGGGTTCAGTATGACTGAAACCGTGATAGCAGGGCCGGCCCAGCAGAATGGAAGGCGCGCTATCCTGCGCTATCAGCTTCAGTATTATTGGATTGCGCGAAGTTGGATCGTCCGCGATCCAGCGCTTCTGCAGCCAAGGCGAGCCGTCGCCGTCCAGATAAACGTGCAGCGTCTTATCCGCTGTGTTTTTGCTGATGCCGGCACGGTGATAGATCCGGTGCGCGAACCGGTCGGTTCTGAGCGTCAGCTCCTTAAGACCCAAGGCGCTTGCCGCCTGGGCAAAACGCTCGGAAGGCGTCGCGCATGAGCTTAACAGCATGGCGGATACCCATAGGTAATGGCGCATTTTCATGGAACGGATATAAGGTTGAATCTGCTCTCTTTCATTAGCGGGTTACAGGCTTTCCCTATAAACATGGATCGGATAAATTGGAGAATGACCGGTTAGCTTCAAAAACAAGCGGTGACCGATATTTCATCCCGCACGATAATAATAAAACATAATGCGCTGCTTCATGCCAATGAGCGCAACAATTCAAGGGGCTTTCCAATGAAAAAAGGCATCGCGAAACGGCGTCAAGTCATGTGGGGGGCCTAAGTTTCGACCCCTTGCTGGGGCTGGGATGCCCCTAAACAGGCTTTCGCAAAAATAGCGACTCCCCGGGTATGTGATGAGCGGCGTTTATTTTAAGGTCGCCGTCACCAGCAAGCCAGTCACGGGTTGACCGGCCTCCTTGCGCAGCACAACCGTGTCCGCCGCACGCATATCGAAGCCCCACGCCGTCAAGGTAGTCTTTATATACTCATGCGTATGCGCATAACGGCCATGAGGGTTCAATTTAAAGCCGTTGCCGCTGTTTTCGTCGCTTTTTTCCACAGTAAAAACCAGGCAGCCCGCTGAAGCCAGAGCACGCGCGGCAGCCTGTAGAAAAGGGCCGAGCTCGCCAAAGTAAACCAGTGTATCAGCGGAGACGATCACATCGAAAGCGGCTTCGTATCGGCTTAAATAGTCCACCAGATCGGCTTCGACCAGGTCGTCATAGAGGTTACGCCCCCTGGCTTTGTTCAGCATGCCGGAAGACAGGTCAACCCCGACCAGCATGCGGGCATAAGGCCGCAACAAAGGTCCGCACAGTCCGGTTCCGCAGCCTGCGTCCAGCATCCTGAGGGCTGGTCGGGGGTCGGGGAACAGAACGGATACGGCCTGCGTGACCAACTCGGGCGCCCGATAATCGAGCCTGTTCAGCACTGTGTCGAAGCTGGCCGCAAACTTATCGAAGATGTCCTGTATGTAAGCCTGTGAAGCCCGGTCGGGAATATTTTCGCCCATACAGGCGGAAAAATGGTGCCTGGCAATCGGATTTTCCGGGTCAGCCTGGATCCAGCGTCGCAAAACATCCATGGCTTGATCGGGCTGGCCCGTTTTTAACATCATCCGCCATAAACTCTCATAGGCGTATTTGTGGTGCGGTTTTATGGCAATGGCTTGCTGGTAGGCAACGGCCGCCTTGTCGTATTCGTCCTGCTCCTGATAGCTATTGCCGAGATTCTGGAAAACATCGGCATTGTCCGGGCTTAGCTCGGCGGCTTTCAGCAATGCGCGCACCGATTCCTCGTATGCGCCCAAATTTCTGAGCACCACACCCAGATTGTTGCAGGCACCGGCATGGTCGGGCGCCATGTCAATCACCTTTCGATACGTCTCGGCCGCCTTTTGCATGTCGCCTGTCTCTTTATAGATATTGCCCAGATTATTGCAGGCGTCCAGGTAGGATGGATTGATTCGGAGCGCCTGATTAACGCTGGCGATGGCCTTGTCGCTTTGGCCGGTCTGATGCAGCAGCACGCCGAGGAAATGCAGCGCGTCGGGATTATCCGGCTGCCTTGCCAGAATCGACCGATAGATTTTCTCGGCCTCGCCCAGCTGCCCCTTTTGATGCAGGCTGATCGCCGATGGTAAGGCGCTGCCCGGATTGGCCTGTTTTTGCCGCTTGCTTTGCTTGGCTGCAAGCCGTCGTTTATTGCGGTTCATAATATTCCAATTCTCGCATCTACCTGACCAGATTTACTGGTTGCTTAGTTCGGTGAATTATAGTTAATCTTGATAGCACACTATGGATTATGGCTTATTGCTTAGATTCCTGACTTGCACTTCCCAGGTTGATGCCACTTATAGTCCTGCCCGACGACAAGATGCCAAAACAGGCATAGTGATGGCAGGGAGAGTAAGTCAATCAGCTGCTTCGAGCGCGATGAGGCATCCCCCCCGTCGCAGCGGTCGAAACATAGCCGATCCCGAAGCGCTTCATTCCCAATAGTGAATTTCTCGATTTCCGGAGTTTCCGCGCGGATATCGAGCATCGCAAACATTGCGCCGGTGGGAAACCTCATCCTTTAGAATTGTAATTACCACCGGAGAACGGTTTCGAAACATTCAGGACGGGGTTATAAACCCCGTCCTGCTCAAGTATTCCGCTGGAAAAGAAAATGCATGGTTGGTCACATTCTGCCTATCAACCATCCCGGCTTGCGTAATAACGCTAATCCGTTTTGAATTCTGCAGCATGACTTCGGGACGCTATTGAACCATCAATGGAAGCTTGCCGACATTTATTTCTTGAGAATATCAGTATAGGAGCGCTTATGTTTATCCATAATCGGCTAGATCTTGGCCGTATCATCGGATGGGCTGTTCACCAAATTAACGGGTAAATCATGGAAAGCGTTGATTACCTTCTTTGCATTCATAGCATTCGGCGATTGAGTAAAAGCATCTGAACACTCATCAAATCTATTTAGAATCGCAAGGTTATTCATACCGGCCAGTATCTGCTTGCGGTATTTTTGGACCCGGGACTCTGCATATCTAGCCCAATCCGGAAAATGCTGCTTCCATTTGTCATGTTCCCAAGGAGAGGGGCACAACTGGAAGTCTAGATAAAAATATACCGAACCGTTTCGCAAGGAATTCCAGTGGCGAAAAATATAGCGGACTTCCGAGGTGCAAATTGGAACCTTGCTCTTTTGAGTCGTTTCATTTTTCATTGTGCTTTTATTCACTATGGCACCAATATCCATCTCATCGAGAATATAATGCAATTTCGCACTCTTGATGCCCGTGAAATAATATATTCCAAATTTGCAGGATCGCCTGATGCATACATCATAAAGATCAAACGCAACCTTCTTCGACCCTCTGCCCGATAGATTCTGACTAAAATTCAATGAGTTGCTATCCTGATATTTTTTCAAAGACCGTATCAGGCGTTCAGTGATCTGCCCCTCGACTGACTCGGGCCCGTAATGCTTGCAGTCTACAAGGCTGTCAAAATAATCTTGGGCTAATTTTTCCGTGGTTTTATCTTTTTGGTTTACCTGTCCGAAATTCGGCTTGCCCACTTTTTTGTCGTTGCTGACATTGAAGCTTTTTGGGGTAATTGGCTCGTTATACAGGTTTATGACGTTGAGCCCGTATCTATCATGCGCGGCAGCCATCTGCGACTCGTATTCTCCCTTTGGAAACTTCACGCTTAATCTCAGGTCGTCTTTCCTGATCTCGGGGTACCCGTACGGCCATCTGAAATAATAATTGTAGAGATAAATATGAATCCAGAGTCCTGTTCCGTAAATGACATCAGTGTTTGGGTTAAAGCTGTTTTCAAAATGCGGCATGAATGTAAGCCCTCAAAAAATGGTAATAAAAGCTTGTAAATTATGGTGAGAAACCCGGATATTTCCGATCCTGTATGCTGACTAAATTGGCTTTTCCTCATTGCCCCGAGAGGTTACATGATACAAACGCCTGCAAACTCTAGCCGAAGTGGGCGACTCATTGTTTACTTAATAATAATCAAAATAATCAAATCAACAGGATCAGTTTAAGTTTTGGCCAAAAAACATAAAATGCAAAATACAGGGCCTGCTTTCTGATAGTCACCCTTTATAATTTCTTGATAGCTCTTTATATCTTTGCTCTAGATTCTCTGGCGCATAGGAACTTGCACCCTTTGCCATTTTATTATCGAATTTAGCCTTCTTTATGTTTAAATCTTCAAGCAACAACTTGTGAAATGCGTCATCCTCATCGAATGCCCAGCCGGAGAGTTCATGTAGCATACCCGATTTCGTTTTAGCACCATTTTTTTGATGTTTATTGCTATGGAACGGAATATGCCAGCTACGAACCGCTATTCCTTCACCTATCATCTTTTTTATTTCTAAGGTATTAACATTTATACCCCCGTCACCTTCATAAATCGCTTGAGTCTTAATACGGAGAAAAATATCGTTGCTCTTTTTCTTGAATGCAATGAGTTTTGGAGCACAAACTTGGCATGGAGATTTCGATAATTTGATTGTGACATAGAGCTTGTTGTTACACCGTTCCTTTAGCTGACCGATGGTTCCTTTTTTAACCGCAGCGTCCCAAGCGCTAAGAAAAGCATCCTCCGCATGTGTCCCGCTGCCATGGCTATGATTAAAAGTCTGAGCATTTACTTGTACAAGATAATTATTATAATTTTTCAAATTCTTTTCGTAACTTACCTGATCTTTTTTGTACTGCCTGATAGCCTTTAACTTTTTTTCTTCTGCTCTTTCAATTGCTTGCTTCGATGTCTTCGTTATGCCTAGTTCAGGCTTTAGTGAAGGATTAATTGGTTTGGTAGGCTCACTAATTGTGCGAGGCAATCCATTGTTTAAGAATCGTCCAAAGAATACGCCATTTACTTTCGCTATCAATACTACTGTGTATTGATCAGGGTTTAACGTAAAGGGGTTATTGCCTCCGCCCGCCCATGCTGGATCAATAAAGTATTGACCATGTTGTTGATAACATACCAGGGGCTGCGAGTTTGCTACCGCAGAATCTATATCATTAACGTGCCATACCATTTTTATAATTCCTTATCTAATTAAGACACCACGCTCCCAATGATACAGTGGGAAGAGTGCATCAACCCCGGCTATCCCCGCATAGAGGAGCTTACCTAAAGCCGTGTAAGATGGGCAGCGCTGTCTGCCCACCGACTTTGGGGAGCTAAAAGCTCAGGTCTTGTATTTTTGCAGTGGCATATCATCATCCTATAACGTTTTTAATAGAATGAATTTATTCAAACCCATACCCAAACTCTCCGTCCTGTACGCTGACGTGCACGCGCTCAACCGGCTTGCCTTCCATCATGCAGTGCAGGAATTCCTGGCTGATGGCCGGCAGGACCGTATTGGTCAGAATCGCGTCGATCATGCGGCCGCCCCGCTTTCCAGCTCCGTGCAGCGCTCGGCGATGAGCTTGACCACGTCGTCATCGTAAGTAAACGGCACTTTATGGCTTTCGGCGATGCGTTTTCCGATGCGGCTCAGCTGCAGCCGCGCAATCGCCGCGATCATCCCGTCGCTGAGCGGATACGACGACGCGTCCGAGCAAGGCCGGCGGGAACACTTCCAGCAGCGGCTCGCGCAAGCCTGTCACTCCAGTTGTATAGATCGATCGGTGGTATCCACAATATACTTTCGGCCAAGCTCATCAACGATTTTCAACTTTTTGCTGAAAAAAGGCTTGGTCATGGATTTAATAAAGATATCCTGTACATCCTCTTCCATCACGGGATCGTATTGGACATCGTAAATTTTTAATAGCCAACGCTCCTGCCCGCTGGCAACGTCAATTGCAGCGATATAGCCCCCATTCTGCTCCAAACCCCGTTCCTTCCCCCAATGGACAACCTCGTATCGCATGCCGTCTATTACGACAGGCGCTACTTCCGCGGGTGGAATTCTATCAGCTTGCATCATACCCTTAACCTCTTCTGAATTATTCAGGCTTGTTTCCACATCTGGTTGCGCGCACGCATATTTCACCTGTCCATACAGGAAAATAAAAAGCGTTACTGCCACAAGCAGAGCGCGCACTAAAGAATGTCGATAAAAAAACAAAAAAATTTCCATGTAAATTACTTAACTGATGTTACGCACGGGCGGTTTTTATCCCGTTTGCCGCGCCGGGCACCGGCGCTTTTAACAGTAGGTCGTGTTGACAAACCCGGCATTCGAGCCCCTCTATGCCGGGTTTCCGCTAAAGCTCCAACCCAGCCTGCACGTGCTGTTAAAAAAGAAAGTCACTCGCCCTCGGGTGCGGCCAATCGGCAGGATCGCCGGATTCGACTGACTGCGCAGCACCCGTTATTTAAGAAAACTGTTCCGGTCAGACTCCGGCATATAGCCGGCCAGATCCACGGCAAAACAGGCCCAGCTATCGGCATTATCGATGGCTTTTGCATAGGGCAATTTCGCCTTGTCCGGTTTTAATCCTTGATGCCTGTACTTATGATCCTTGGTTTTGATCTCATGATGAGAAAACTCATGGATAATGGTTCGGGCGCAGGTCCAAAGATTTCCACTCCGGTTGGCCAGGTCGGTAAAGGCCCCTTCTATGTAAATAATCGGAAATCCGCCTCCCTCGCCACCCGGTATCGCGCCGCCCATAAGCGTGTTTCTACGGGTACGCCAGTCAGGATAATCGGTAAAAACCAGCGTGTTTGAGTTGCAGCAATCGGTAATCTTTTTGAATCCATCGCTCAATTTAGCGATGGCGCCGTTGAGTTCCTTTTCGCCGCAATCCTGATCCATGAACCAACGCCAGATAATTTTTTTTGTGCTGTCACTTTTATCCGCGAGCTTTATTTTGGTGTCTTCGGATATTTTCAATGCCAGGGAAAGTGCCGAGCACATATTCTTCATGTCAGTGTCCGAAAACAGTTCTTCTTCCATGTTTAGCCTGGCTATAACCGTTTCCTTTCCCCCCGCGATCTCATCAAAAATCCATCCTGTGTGCTGTTTCGGAGGCGAATAAATCCAGACATCCTGCCCACCCCGTTTTTGGGCTCTATATAAATGCTTGACGAATTTCAGTGTGGCGGCTCTGTCATTCAGTCCGGCCAGATCATTCGTGTTATTGGCTGCCTCATAAACAACGTCACCGCTTTTTTTGCCGCCAATTATAAATCTGACCAATGCATTGGTTGACTCGGAATTTATTTTCTTCCTTATTTTATCGGGCGTTTTAAAATGAGCGGTACTAAACCCATCCGGTCCAAACAAGCCTTTGATTTTCGCTTCCTCTTTCAGGAACTTTTGCCATTCAGGGCCTGAAAACTCTTTCTTTTCAATGACTTCTTGCGCTTTTTTATATGCTTCAGTAAAAATCTTCATGTTTTATGCCTAACGGATTCATTTACATCGTAAATAGTACGAAGCTTGAAAGCGTCTGGAAGATGCCATAACCCTGATATAACAGGTCTGATAGTAGAACATTTTCCATCCACCATTCTCGGTTTCACTCAAATCCATACCCAAACTCGCCATCCTGCGCGCTGATATGCACGCGCTCGATCGGCTTGCCTTCCATCATGCGGTGCAGGAATTCCTGGCTGATGGTCGGCAGCACCGTGTTGGTCAAAATCGCGTCGATCATTCGGCCGCCGCTTTCCAGCTCCGTGCAGCGCTCGGCGATGAGCTTGACCACGTCATCATCGTAAGTAAAAGGCACTTTATGGCTTTCGGCGATGCGTTTTCCGATGCGGCCCAGCTGCAGCCGCGCAATCGCCGCGATCATTCCGTCGCTGAGCGGATAGTAAGGAATCACGACGACGCGTCCGAGCAAGGCCGGCGGGAACACTTTCAGCAGCGGCTCGCGCAAGGCTTTGGCGATGCCTTCTGGTTCCGGCATGAGTTCGGGGTCCTTGCACAGGTTCATGATCATGTCCGTGCCCGCGTTCGTGGTCAGCAGGATCAGCGTATTCTTGAAATCGATAACCCTGCCCTCGCCGTCTTCCATCCAGCCCTTGTCGAAGACCTGGAAGAAAATCTCATGCACGTCGGGATGGGCTTTTTCGACTTCGTCCAGTAACACGACGCTGTAGGGACGGCGGCGCACCGCTTCGGTCAGGACGCCGCCTTCGCCGTAGCCGACGTAGCCCGGAGGCGCGCCTTTCAAGGTCGACACGGTATGCGCTTCCTGGTATTCGCTCATGTTGATCGTGATGACGTTCTGCTCGCCGCCGTACAGCGCCTCGGCCAAGGCCAGCGCCGTTTCGGTTTTGCCGACGCCGGAAGTGCCGGCCAGCATGAAGACGCCGATGGGCTTGCTGGGATTGTCCAGGCCGGCGCGCGAGGTCTGGATGCGTCTGGCGATCATGTCCAGCGCATGGCGCTGGCCGATGATGCGCTGTTCCAGGTTATCGGCCAGGTTCAGGATGGTTTCGATTTCATTCTTGACCATGCGGCCGACCGGGATGCCGGTCCAGTCGCCGACCACGGACGCGACGGCCTGCGCATCGACGCTGGGCAGAATCAGCGGCGTCTCGCCTTGCAGTTCGTGCAGTTTGGCCTGCAAGGCTTTCAGTTCCTCCAGCAACTGTGCGCGCGGGACATCGGCCGTGATAGGGGTGGAGCCGGCTTCGGCGATCTGGTCCCGGTCGGCGGCTTTTTCAAGCGGGCTGTCCGTGCCTTCCACTTTGCCGGTCTGATCGCGCAGCTGCTTGCGGATGTCGAGTATGTTCCTGACCAGTTCGCGCTCGGCATTCCAGCGTTCTTCCAGTTTGCCCAGGCGCTCTTTTTCCGCGCCGAGCTTTTCAGCCGCAATCGTTTCGCGGTCTTTGATATCGATGCCGACCGCTTTTTCACGGCCGATGATGGCCAGCTCGGTTTCCAGCGCCGCGATGCGTTTGCGGCAGTCGTCCACCTCGGCCGGTACGGCATGCTGGCTGATTGCGACGCGGGCCGATGCCGTATCGAGCAGGCTGACTGACTTATCCGGCAGCTGGCGGGCCGGAATGTAGCGGTGCGACAGCCTGACCGCCGCTTCCAGCGCTTCATCGAGCACCTGCACCTGATGATGCTTTTCCATGACCGAAGCCACGCCGCGCATCATCAGAATGGCTTTTTCCTCGCTCGGTTCATGGACCTGCACGACCTGGAACCGGCGCGTCAGGGCCGGGTCTTTTTCGATATGTTTCTTGTATTCGGCCCAGGTCGTTGCGGCCACCGTACGCAAGGTGCCGCGCGCCAGTGCCGGTTTCAACAGGTTGGCCGCATCGCCGGTGCCGGCCGCGCCGCCGGCGCCGACCAGCGTATGGGCTTCATCGATGAACAGGATGATCGGCTTTTCCGATGACTGAACTTCTTCTATGACCTGGCGCAGGCGGTTTTCGAACTCGCCCTTCATGCTGGCGCCGGCCTGTAGCAGGCCGACATCGAGCGTGCGCAGCGACACATCGCGCAAGGACGGCGGCACGTCGCCGGCGACGATTTTCTGGGCGAAGCCTTCGACCACGGCGGTCTTGCCGACGCCGGCCTCGCCGGTCAGGATCGGGTTGTTCTGGCGGCGGCGCATCAGGATGTCGATCACCTGGCGGATTTCCTCGTCGCGCCCGACGATCGGGTCCATTTTGCCTTGCCGCGCCTGTTCAGTCAGATCGACCGTAAACTGTTTCAGCGCTTCCTGCCTGCCCATCTGCGCCGGCGACATGGCGCCGCTGGCCTCGCCCGGCACAGCGCCGCCGCCGACCTGAAAGCCGTCGCTGGCATGCAGGCCTTCTTCCGGCGAGCCGCTGACGATTTCGGCAAAGCGCTCGGTCAGTGTATCGGGCCTGATCTTGTCGAATTCCCTGGAGATGCTTTGCAGGCCATGCGTCAGTCCCTTGGTTTTCAGGATGCCGACGACCAGATGGCCCGAGCGGACTTGCGATTCACCAAACATCAGCGTGCCGAAAACCCAGCCGCGCTCGACGGCTTCCTCAACGTGCGAAGACAGATCGGAAATGGATGTGGAGCCTCTGGGCAGCCGGTCCAGCGCATCGGTAAAGTCCTTGGCCAGCCGGGACGGGTCGAGATTGAACTGACGGATGATTTTATGCAGATCGGAATCCTGCAACTGTAGAATCTGGTGCAGCCAATGCACCAGTTCCACATAAGGATTGCCGCGCATTTTGCAAAATACGGTAGCGCCTTCTATTGCTTTGTAACATACGCTGTTCAGCTTTCCGAACAGGGCCACGCGACTGATGTCGGTCATTTTCCCCCCTATTGAACTTTGTTTTTTATTATGCTTGCGTTGCGGTCAGGCCGTTCCATAAAGGATTCAGCATCAAATCATCAGCATCGGCACTCTCATGCCGGTCGCCCAGCCAGCTGGTCCAGCCCAACCCCGTTTGCCCATCCAGCCGGGTGCCGGGTACTTGTTCTCTTTTCAGAACCAGATTGACATCCCAGACCAGTTCATCGCCTATGTAATTGCGTACTACCGCAATCAGCTGCCCGATCCGATAGCCGGTCGGCAACAGACTCTGATATTCCGCCAGACTCAACGGCCCCAGGCGGATTCGGAATTTATGCTGGCATGCCCAGACCCGTGATCCCAGGATTGCCGACACGCCCAGCTCGCCGGTTCGCGGCGTCTCGCCCAGTCGCGTCAAATCGGAAGCCTGGATATCCAGCCATTCGCCGACAAATTCCTCGATGTTCACGGGCAATCTGAAGTAGTCCGCCAGCATGGCCCTCAGCCCTTCGGCATGTTTGGCCTGGCACGACAGATAACCGGCGTAATAGAGCTTGGCCAAGTCGGGCATGTCGTCGCGCTCGTGCAGGGATTCCAGGCCCAGTCCGGCCAGCGAACCGACATAGCCGGCAAACCGGTCGGATTCAGGCCGGTCAAAGTTAACCGCCGGTTCCGTATCGGCCCAGGCGCGATAAAACAGACACATCATGCGGTGATGGAACATATCGGCGAAACGCGCCAGCGTGTGATCGCGGTAATGATGAATCCTTTCGCGAACGTATTCGGTCAGGTGCAGAGGCAGCGGTCCATTGGCGCCGAACAGGCCCAAAAAGCGTCCGGTCAGGCGCGGCGGGAGCCCGTTCTTGCCTGGCGTGAATGAACTGAGCGTGGACGATTCGAACGTCAGCGAGACCTCCTGTCCCAGCCTGACCGGATCATCGACGGGCCGGGCCGAACGTCCCAGCCGGGGCTTATCCTGATAGGCGCACTCCAGAAGGCGCATCAACTGGAAAAAACCGTATTTATACGGCTCTTTCCTTAGCGACTCTTCTAGATGATGTGACGCTGTCCGATTCTCGTCGGCCATCGCATTACCTCGCCCCGGTCGCTGGTTTTCAACACCGTTTCCGTAAATGAGTTGATAGACACGTACTGGGCAAAGAATTGCTCCAGCACAGTGCCCAGCAAAAATACGCCGCTGCCTTCAAAGGCGGCTTCATCGACATTGATCGACACTTCCAGTCCGCGTCCGAACACGATCGGCCCTTTGGTATTGATGCGCCGGACGATGGACCTGGATTGAATCGACAGCACGCCCTCTATCTGTTTGCGAAAGCCCGGGTCGCTGTTTTCGCCATACAGCGACAACAGATTCCGTAACGCCATGGCGCCTTCCTTTTCGTTGTTATCGACGATCGTCAAATAGTTCAGGGACAGATGGCTGATCAGTTTCCAGGCCGTATCCTTATGCGCATTGGAAGGACGCGGCCTGGTCGGGCCCGATAGACAGCGTATCGATTGAACCGGAGCGCCGGTCTGAATCGTAAAATCGGTCGCGCCGACGCCGATAGGCAATTGCAGCGGCAAGTCGCGGTTCGTGCATAGCGTGGCAAGACCGAGTTGTCTCAGATCGCTGTTAAAAGGCGCCTCATTGGCGTCAACCAGCGAGATATAGATTTCATTGCCCGTATAACTGGAGCGCGGGCCATACTGCCGCTGTTTGGACGAGATGACGCGCGGCGACCGGATCAACGTATAGTATGCTCGCCTATGCTTGTGGCTGGCGTCGGCATTGGCTTGATAGAAAGGCAGAAATTCCTGCTTGTCATCGGCGGTGCTGCCAAACCCCATCACTTCGGTCACCCGATAGACCTCGTAATCCAGAGGCCGGGTCCGGTCTGGAACGACATGGTATTCGGCGGTCTGGTTCGTCAAATGGATCCGGTCGGTTCGTTTCGGGAAGATATTGACGGCCGGCGTGCAGAATAAGGCAAAGCGCGACGCGTCGACTGAATTGATCAGTTGCGGATTGCCGCGGTTCAGCAGGATGATAATATCCAGCTCGCTGTCGCCGCATTGCCGCACGGCTTCCTGCAACTGCGTCAACTCGACGAACATGAAGCGCTCGGGGAATGCGAAATACTCCTGCAGCAACCGGTAGCCCTGGAAGGAACGCGGGACATAAGGCAGCAGCGCCTGACTGTCTTCAAATCCCAGCGGCCGGACGGCCGCGTCCCTGATGACGTGTTGCCAGGCGGCAGGTCGTTGGGTGGATTGCACAACCACGGCAATCGTATTGGCCAGCATCTGCTCGTAAACCTGCATGGGCAGTTCGCCGACGCCGCGCAAATAGAGCGACAGATTGTTGAGTGCGATCTGGTTGAATTTCAGCCCCGCCGTTGTTCTCAGGCGCAGCCGGATGCCGGCTTTCAGACCGGGCAGGCTCGGCGCGCCGAGGTTGGCGACGGCGCCGGCGCCGGCCAGATATTCTGCTTCCACCAGTTCCAGAGGCCACAAGGTCAGATCGTGCGCGGTACGGTATTCGCAGGCTGTCTGCTCGCCCTTGCCGATCTGGCTGCGCAGAGAGGTCTCCCTGGGAATCGGAAAGCCCTCGTTGAGCGCCCCTTCCGACAAGTCGGGCTGAAATTGCACGACCGTCATGGACGGCGTAGGCGCCAGATAATGCGGGTAGACCATTTCCAGCAGGTGTTGGGTAAAGCGAGGAAATTCCGCATCGACCTTGAGCTGGACGCGCGCCGCCATGAAAGCGAATCCTTCCAGCAGACGCTCGACGTAGGGGTCCGCGCATTCGAATTCGTCCAGGCCCAGCCGGCCGGCAATTTTAGGAAATTCGCGCGCAAATTCGCCGCCCATTTCGCGGATGTGCTGCAACTCACGGTTGTAGTATTTTAGTAATCGAGGGTCCACGATTAGCCGCCCCTATCGATAATTTCCATGTTGCCTGTCTCAAGATCGAGTTCTGTTCTAAGGTAGAGGCGTAGCGGTAACGGCTGTGCCCAAAGATCGCCTTCTATGTCGAAGGTCATGGCGTTATGATTCATCTGATCGTCCGAAGCCATAACGGTAACCTTGACCGAGTCGCGCAGGATGCGCGGTTCAAAATCCCAGATGGCCTGACGGACGCGGCGCTCTATTTCCTGCACATCGGCGCCCGATAGCGTCGTGCCGGCCAGGTCGGGAATACCGTAATTGATGACCGAGCCAGCAACCAAAGGATAGCCGTCAAAATTTTCGATAGTATCCAGACTGCCTGTATTCAGCAGCCAGCCCATGTCTCTCAATACGCCCTGCCTCAATCTGCTCAGCGACAAGACGCGCTGGTCGCGCGATTCCTGTATCTTGTCGGGAGCATCATCGGTCAACCGATCCAGCAGCGAGGGTTGCAATCGTTCTTTCTGGGTGAGTTCGGCCATGGTTTCTACTTATTGTTCCTGGCAGGCATGGCGCGCGGGATCGAACAGAAAGCAAAAAGTATTCAGGGTTACGTTCGACATAGACGGCATTTTCATTCCGGTATCATTAAATCCGTTCAAAAGGTTGTCAATTTTTCAAACCCGGGTTAATCCACATTGAGTTTGATTTCACGAACATCCATCACCGCATAGTCATTTTCGCCAGTGCTCAATAAACGCTGACCCAGGCCGATGAACGTTTCCTCGGCCAACTCCTGCCATTGCGTCTTGCGGGCCAGGCGTATTGCCGGCTCATCGGCCGTTTCCGAACCTGGATAACGGGTGGGAATCAGGCCGAAGGCTTCGCCGCCATTTGTCCAGGTAAAATGCGCCGGCATCCAGACAAAGTCGCGCAGATCGGCCGGTTCTTCAATATGAATCTCACGAATCTGATGGAACGGCACCCAGTAGTAACGGCCATTGACTATTGCTTCAAGCATGGGACCCAGACGGGTATCGGCGTCCGCTATCCAGTTGAAGGCATCGCCGTTAATCGATCCCGGGGTTACGGGCGCCAGATCAAAAGCCTGATCGCGCAGATTTCTAGCTTCGGCGAACCGATTTTCGGCGGTCAGTTTAAGCGCTTCCTGCAAGAGTGCGATCCACTGCGCGGGATCACCAAAAACCACGGGCGTCTTATGGCCTGAGAAAATTTCCTTACGTAGCACCTCGCAGCGAATGGCTTCCCTGTAGGTCTGCACCATGGGAAGATTCGCCGCATCAAGCTCGCCCGCTACAGTCAGTTGCGTCAGTGCGCGATCCCATTCGCCGAGAACGGTCAACAGCTGAAATAGAAACGTCCTGAGTTTAGGGTTGGCGGGATCTTTGCGGACTTGACTCTGGAGCGCAGCCAGTGACTCCTGAAGTCGACCTTCTTGTAAATGCTGCTCTGCAAGCTTCATAGATTTATTCTTCTTATTATAGAAAATGCTTTGGGTTCGAGTTTAAAACGCAAAAAACAGCGCGAAGAGGGACTACGCCTTCTTCGCGCCCTAAGCATTACTCTTTAGCGTTTTCAGCGATATTAAATTTCGCCTCAATCACGCCGCCATCTTTCGCGCCATCGGCTTTTTGAGGCTGATAAGCGTATTCAAACTTGGCGAAGTTCAGCGTAACGTTTTCGGTCAATCTGTCTTCGCCGCCGCTGCCGCCAGTGCTGACAGAGGTTACAATGACTTCTGTCAGCTTAATGACGATATATTCCAGAGGCGTCTCTCCGGCTTTGCGCACCACCAGTGTAGCATCGGTAAAATGCTTGCCGTTGCAGCAAGCCATCATCAAAGGCGCGGAAGACTTATCGACATATTTGGTGAACGATATATCCTGTACGTTGACTTTGCCCGCGCCGCCGCCGCCGCCTGTGTGTGTAGTGCCTGATTGCGACATCCCCCAGCTCCAGGCTAAAACATCAATCTCATCTTTGTGCGTTTTATCGCGCGATTCACCTTTTAAATCGCCGATTTTAATAAACATATCTACAGCCATTTGTCTCTCCTTTATTTACATTTATTTTAAGACATCAAAAAAAGCCAGGAGCGTCGTTCTTAAAAAATGCTCGCTCCGTGGCTCGTAAGCGCATCAACATTAACCGCCTTTCGCGGAGGGCAGTTTGGAAACCAGTCGCAACGACACTGTCAATCCTTCCAACTGATAATGCGGGCGAAGGAAGAACTTGGACGAGTAATAGCCGGGATTGCCTTCTATCTCCTCAACAACGACTTCGGCAGCAGCCAGCGGTTTTTTGGCTTTAGTTGACTCACTGGAGTTCGCCGGATCGCCATCCACATAGTTCAGAATCCAGTCATTCAGCCAGCGCTCCATGTCGGTACGTTCCTTGAATGAACCGACTTTGTCCCTCACGATGCATTTCAGGTAATGCGCAAAGCGGCAGGTTGCGAACAGATAAGGCAGACGCGCAGCAAGGTTGGCGTTTGCCGTGGCATCCGGATCATCATACTCGGCCGGTTTATTCAGGGACTGCGCGCCGATAAATGCGGCAAAGTCGGAATTCTTCTTGTGGATCAGCGGCATAAAGCCTGATTTGGCCAATTCCGCTTCGCGCCGGTCGCTGATGGCGATTTCGGTCGGGCATTTCA
The DNA here is from genome assembly GCF_000427625.1 of Methylobacter luteus IMV-B-3098. Lineage (GTDB taxonomy): Bacteria > Pseudomonadota > Gammaproteobacteria > Methylococcales > Methylomonadaceae > Methylobacter > Methylobacter luteus. The sequence goes on along the minus strand of NZ_KE386569.1, from coordinate 3,862,636 downwards.
TGTCCACGCCGCCGTCATCAGTCGGGAACGAATGCACGGGCAGATTTTCTACTGCACCGCCCGATTCAATACCGCGTATTCTGGAGCACCAGCCATACAGTTTGAAAGACCGGTTTATGTTGGTCGCCATGGCATAGGCGGCATTGGACCAGGTGTAATTGCTGCTGTTGGCCGATTCGGTATCTTCTTCGAAATCGAATTCGTCGACCGGATCGGTTTTGGACCCGTACGGCAACCGCGACAGGAAACGCGGCATAGCCAGACCGATGTATTTGGAATCGTCCGATTCGCGCAATGAGCGCCATGCCGCATAATCGGGCGTCGAGAAGATTTTCGTCAGATCGCGCGGATTGGCCAGCTCGCCCCATGAATCCATCTGCAGCGTCGAAGGCGAGACGCCGGCGATGAACGGCGCATGCGAAGCGGCTGAAATCTGCGCTATCTGCGCCAGCAGCTCAACATCCTGTGGTGAGTGATCGAAGAAATAATCGCCCATCAGGCAGCCGAACGGTTCGCCGCCGAACTGGCCGTATTCCTCTTCGTATAATTTTTTGAACAGCGGGCTTTGATCCCAGGCCGTGCCCTTGAATTTCTTCAGCGTCTTGCCCAACTCCTTTTTCGAGATGTTCATGACCCTGATTTTCAGCTGCTCGTCGGTTTCCGTATTGTTGACCATATAATGCAGGCCCCGCCATGACCCTTCCAGCTTCTGGAAATCTTCATGGTGAAGAATCAGATTGACCTGTTCGGTCAGCTTCTTGTCGATCTGCGCGATGATGGCCTCAATCGAATTAATGGCGTCTTCCGATATGATGGACGCGTCCTTCAAGACGTATTCGGCCAGTGTCTGAACCGCGTTTTCAACCTCTGCCTTGGCACGATCCGATTTGGGTTTGAACTCCTTGTTCAGCAATGATGAAAAATCGCTGAATTCCTGTACCTGCGCTTCCGCCTGGGATTCTGGCGAACTTGCTACTTCAACCATGGCTTATTCTCCTGCTTCCTGGGTTTCTGATGATGTGCCGGCATCCGGTTTAGGCGCTGCAATCAGCGACTGCAACAGGGCGGGATCGTTGATGGCCTTGGCGATCAGCTCTTCCGCGCCGCCCTTGCCGTCCATATAGGTCACCAGATTGGCCAGCTGCGTTCTGGCTTCCAGCAGTTTGTTGAGACCTTCCACTTTTCTGGCCACGGCCGCCGGCGAGAAGTCATCCATGCTTTGGAACGTGATATCCACGTTCAGATTGCCTTCGCCGGTAATGGTGTTCGGCACATTGAAAGCCACCCGCGGCTTCATGGACTTCAGGCGCTCATCGAAGTTGTCGACGTCGATTTCCAGCAGTTTGCGCTCGGCGACCGGTGCCAGAGGTTCCGCGGGATTGCCTGACAGATCGGCTAAAACGCCCATCACAAACGGCAGCTGGACTTTCTTTTCCGCCCCGTACAATTCGACGTCGTATTCGATCTGGACTCTTGGCGCGCGATTGCGCGCGATAAATTTTTGACTGCTTTCTGCCATGTAATGCCCCTTTATTTAACGTTTTAAATTGCCAAACCTGTTCGATGTTTCTATTCATCCTCGCCGCGAATGCCTCTGATGACATTGGCTTGATCCAAGCCATCGGGCGCAATATCCTTGAGTACATCCATAAAGCCTTTGCCGACCAGTCTCATGCCGCGTTCTATGAAAATGGGCACCGGACTCGACGGTTCATTTTTTTTGTAGTATTCACAAACCAGGGTCAACGCGTTAAGCACATCGCGCGTATTATTGATAGCGCCCGGCGCCGATTTTTTTTCAGTGGCGGGTGCCGCTTTGCCGCTGTCGCTGTCAGTATCGTTTTCAGCTTCATCCGTAACGACAGCTTCTCCGCCGCCTTTTGTTTCAAGCCAGTCAGTCAGATGCGCCTTGCTTTCCTTCAGCAGATTTCTTAAGTCGCCAAAATTAGGGGCGTCATTGATTCCGACCTGCTCGGTTACAAAGCGCTCCAATCCGTTGAGGTTATCAAGTCCGGAGCTGATTGCGCCGAATGTTCCCTGAAGATTTTCCAGATCGCTGTCCTGAACGGCAGCGTCGATTGTCGATGAAGTAATGCTGTTTTCATTGTTGGCGGGAGTTATTTTTCCCGTGGCGACGGACACATCGCGCAGACTGAATCGGCCCAGGCCCCTTGATTCGACCAGCGGCGTCTGCTGCAGCGGGCGCAGAATGGTTTCATAATCGCACAAGGACATCAGGATATTGATCCGTTCGGTAGGGTCATTATCATCATCCGGGTCCAGTTGGGGATAAATGCTGTTCCAACGGTGTTCAACCAGCGCCCTGATCAGGGCCATGCCGTCATTAAACCCTGCAAAGCCTTCCGTTGCGATCAGCGCCCGGAGAAAACTGGTCAGTACACGCAGGTCCCGGGTACGGGATAAGAGCTGTTCCGCGCTTTTTTTTATCTCGCGCCAGTTGGGCGGCTCCGCCTCTTGAATGGTATCGCCAACCTGCTGCTCTGGCTTGCCTTTTATCGCTTGTTCCAAAGCGATAAATTCGGCATCGTATTCCAGATCGTCGCCGCAGGCGTTTTCCGCATCTATCGCTTCCAAATAACTATCTATATCGACAGTCAACTTGCCCCCCTTCATTTCTTAATTTTTTATTATATTAAGGTGCAAACTCTATCACATCATCAGTAAGGCTAAAACCTTATAATTTTAGGATTATAAGATTTCAATCGCCACAATCGAGACGTTATCGCGAGCGCCGCGCTCCAGCGTCAAATCAACCAAAGCCTTCACGCTGGCCTCATAATCATTGGCATTAAGTATAGTCTCAATTTCCTGAAAGCTAACCTCTTTGTCCAACCCGTCGCTGCTGAGCAGATAAATATCGCCCGGCTGTACGTCAACGGTTCCGCGGTCCAGCGCTAAATCGTCGTCAGCACCAAGCGCGCGCGTGATGACATTCGTCTGTTTCAGCGGTCTGTCGGCCGGCATCGGATTGTTGCCAGGATATGTCTGATCTTCGCAATGGTCTACGGTCAACTGCACCAGTTGCCGATGCCTCAACCGATAGAGGCGGCTGTCGCCGGCCCATAGATAAGCGAACCGTTGATCGCCCGCTATTAGCGCTACGATCGTGCTGCCGACAATTTGCTTGTCGAACTGGCTTTCCGCCAGATCGCGCAGATCATCATTGACTTGTTTCAGGCAGGCGTCGGTTTTTTTTATCGATGTTTCCAGATCGCCTGAAAGTTCCAGCTTGCTCAACGCTTCAACAATCATCCGGCTTGCCACATCGCCGGCCTGATGTCCTCCCATGCCGTCCGCTACCGCCCATAGGCCGGCCTGCGGACGGTCCAATACCGCATCCTCATTGCATTTCCGGCGCAGCCCCACATCGGTTCTGGCAAACGACCGCCATCTAGGGTCCGGGCCGCCTTGCCCGGAAGCGGAGCCCCTGCTGCCTGGGTGATTATTGATACGCCTGGGCGGCAGCGTCTTATCCGGATCAACGGCTTCAACAGTGCTCGACAGGGTGGTTTTATCAAGCTGCCAGCCTCGGGGCGGCATATCGCCGGAAAGCAGTCCAACAAACGCACTCACCGGCGGTAGCCCGTCGCAGCCTAACAAAAAAGGCTTGATGTGCTCGGAACCGAGCGTCGCCCACAAGCTGTAGCCGGACGTAAAAACATCCAGCAAATCAGTTTTTAAATCCGCTAATGCCTCTTCGGCCGGGCCCGCATGATCAATGTCGATGCAGAGGGCTTTTTTAGCCGAATCATCATTCCATTGCAGGGTTCTGTCGCCGGTTCGAATTTCTGGCCTCCTGATTGAAGGAAGGGTATTCAACAGACTATCGAAACCGTTCAGATCGAGATTTTCTTCAAGCGCCGTCAGCGCAATTGATTCGGCTTCCGCATACCAATGGTTATTGGTTATGAACAGATCGGACAGATTGATATCCGGCGGCGCCGGCAATGCCAGCGTCAACGGGAAATAACGCCCCACCCGGTCAACGCTGGGCATCAGCACGCCAAGCCAGCCGGTATGGCCGCACAGGCCCGGACTCAATGCGAAACGCCAGACCGGACTCGATAAGTAAGCCTTCAGCCAGTGCTCGCCGAGCTGCTGCTGGCTTGCCGCCATGGCGCTTTGCAGCCATTTATCCCACGGATTGATAAACTCGCGCGAAAGCCGGCGCGAAATAAAATCGCCAAGGACCGGCAATTTTCCATAAAACCCCGGAATCGATCGGTTTGCCATGGTCAGATTCCGGCGATGCAGCGAAAGCTTTTCAACGCATCGAATGCAAACGGATTGAAGACGCTGTTGGCCCTTAACTCGTATTTCGCTTTCAGGCCGTCAATCTCGAAAGTCACGACATAACTATCCCGCGCCGATTTTTGCATGTCGGTTTGGTCCAATACCCTGAATAACGCCCATGCACCCTCTTCCGAGCGGCTGACCTGCCTGCCGTCCAGCCTTTCGAAACCATACCGGACCAGGCCGCCGCCCGTGCCCGGCCATTGGAACTGCGCGGCCTTTGCCGGGCCGTGGCGATAACTGGTCTGCTGGCCGCCCATGTCGAGCCAGAAGCGCGAGGCATTCGAGTCGAGCTGCAGCGGCTTGAGTTCGAACGAGATAGCCGGCAACGGCCCGCCGCTCTGAAAAAACACATCGCGTATTTTTGCCGCATTCTGAAACTGGCTCAATACGCCAGGCGAAATGCCGATCGATTGGTGGTCCTGGGCGATCGGCTTCCATTGCATGCCGCTGGTATCGACAAACGGCTTCAGGTGGGTATTGAAAAACTGATCCAGAACCCCGCTCGGCGCAAAGAATTTGCCGAAATCCTGCAAGGTAATGTCGGTACGGCTGGCTTTTGACAGCGGATAACGCCCTTCCAACGCGCTTTTGCAGACCGTGGCCACTTCACTCTGCAGACTGCGGTTCAGCTGGGCCTTGGCGCCGCCCAGAATAATGCCCCAGTTGCCCGAAGCCAGGGTTCTGATCCAGTTTTTCAACGGGTCCGGCAACCGGGCCGAATGCAGTTGAATCTGGGCGATGATGTCATTGCCGCCGCCCGAACTGCGTTGCACAGCCAGATTAACCGCGGCGGAGGTATCGGACGTACTGCCCAGATCGGCCATGTAGCCATAAAGCTGTCCCAGGTCGGCGATGACCTGATCGATGGCCACGGCACCGCCGATATTTCTGATCTGGGAAGTCAGCCTTTCAAAATGGCGTTCGACTTCCTGCCCCGAATCGCCCGCCGCTTCGCCAGCTACGCCGGCCACTTTCGCCGTGTTCAGCAGCTTTTGCATGCGCGCGTCGCCGCCTGCCGCTTCGACGCCCTGTTTCAACTTATCCAGGGCGCCGGCATCGGCCGGCACGCGCGTCAGCGATGTCTGCTGATCCAGCGCCTGCAGCAGCTTGCGCAAGGGCGAGTCGCCGCCGGAGACTATTTCCAGCACTTCTATGGATTGCTGTATATTGGCCGTGGCTCTGATATTCAGATTATTCAGCAGGTCGTCCCAGCGCTTGATGAAGTCGATGAAATAATAACCGCGCAGCTTGGCTTCCAGCTCCGAAGGGTCCTGCGCGCCGGCCATATTGGCCTCGCCAAGCACCCACTGTTGCTCAACCGCTTGCTTGGCCAGATCCTTGCTTTCCTTCAAAAAAACCTGATAGAAACCGTTATAGGTAAAAAAGCCCGGAATCAGCTGTTCTTCCAGGGTGCCGCTGGCAGTCGAAAAAACGCGGCTTCCGCTCAGGCCCAGGGCATCGATCAGCTTGAAGTCATAATCATGCTGCTGCAGGGCCTCGCGCTTGATGCGCATGTAAACCTGTTGCGCGACCGGTATTTGCGTCAGTATCTGACGGGTGCCTGCAATCAACTGTTCATCCAATGACTGGCCTTCCAGCGGCAACTTCAGCAGATTGTCCAGATGCGCCAGCAATCCCTGCTGCACAGCCTGAGGGTAATTGTTTTCCCAGTCCAGCGCGATCCAGGGGCGGAAAATCCCGGCATCCATTTTGTCGGGATTGCCGAGCATCAAATAGATGCGCAACAATTCATACATAATCTCCGGGTTTCTGGATTCCTCACCGACAAGGCGCTGTTCCAGCCTGGCTTTGATGAGCGGCAGCAAACGGTTCGTCAATTGCCTGCCGTAGGCGCTATCGGCCAGGGGGCTGACTTTATCGCCCTGGTAAAGTCCCAATCGCATGGACCATGGCGCATCCTCGGGATAAACGTCTCGCACGGCATAAAGCGCATCCATCTGTTGCAATAAGGCGGCGAAATCGCTTTTCCATTCGGGGGTGTCGGCGAGCGTTTTTTCGTAGAGCCCGTTTTTTGCCTGCACGTCGGCAATAGCCAGTTTGTTGCGCGTGAAACTGGTCGACCATAAGGCGGCCATGCCGACAGTCAGTGCAATGGCTGATCCGTAGGCCAGTCTTTGCATGAGCGTGCGGCGCTGCTCCACGCGCTGGTCCAGACCGGCGATTTCAGCTTCGCCGAAGACGACCTCTTTCAACAGGCGCGTCAGGAAGTAGCTTTTGCCCTTGCCGCTGAACACCGGCGCCGAGAAGCGGTCGAGCTTGAACGTGCTGGCCAGAATGCCCATCAGCCGGTCGATCGGCGTGCCTTCCTGCGTGCCGCTGGTGAAATAAACGCCGCGCAGCAACGAAGGCGCCTGATAGCGGTTGACGCCGAAACATTGCTGCAGGAAGCTGAGCATGGGCTCTTTCAGCAGCGACATGCGTTGCGGAAAACCGAAAATCTGGTTGCGGCGCTGAAGATCCCGCTCTTCCTGCAAGCGCTTCTGCATGCGGTTGTTCAGGCGCGCCAGCAGATCGTCGTAATCCTGTCCCACGCGCGAAACGACGTCGGCCGGATGCGCTTCATTTTCCTCGGGAAAGGTTACGCCCCACACCTGGACGCGCTCATCCTGGCCGAAGTCGGCGAAAAAGTCCGTGAAGCCGGCGATCAGGTCCGTTTTCGTGAACAGCATGTAGATCGGGATACGGATGCCAAGCCGCTCGTTCAATTCCTGAATCCGCTGCCTGATAGCCTGGGCGTGCAACGAGCGTTCTTCTTCGGTCTGCCGAAGCAGGTCGGACAGGCTCATCGCGACCAGCACGCCGTTGACGGGCCGGCGCGGCCTGTGTTTTTTCAACAAATCCAGAAAGCCGAGCCAGGCCGACTTGTCGACGGCTTCATGGCTGTCCTGGGTCGTGTAGCGGCCCGCCGTATCGAGCAGCACCGCCTGATCGGTAAACCACCAGTCACAGTTGCGCGTGCCGCCGACGCCCTGGATAGCGCTTTTGCCGAAACGGTCCGACAAGGGGAATTCCAGGCCGGAGTTGATCAAGGCCGTCGTTTTGCCGGAACCCGGCGGGCCGATGATGATGTACCAGGGCAGTTCATACAGATACTGCTTGCCCTGCGACGACTTGGTTCTGGTCTGTTTCAGGGTTTGCAGGGCCGCATCGAAATTTTGCCCGAGCATGCCGATTTCTTCGGCCGATTCATGGCTGGCCTGTAGCGGATCGGCCTCTTTCGCCCCCGCCAGTTCGTCGACCATCCGGGTATTGGCGCGGTTGGCCCTGACCTGGATGCGCAAGTTATTGGCACCCCACAGCACAACGATAATCAGTATCGCAATTAACCGTGAAACCTCTGATTCGAATAGAACCTTGCCGCCTATCGCGACCAGCGGGCCGAAAAACCATAACACCAGGCTCAGCGCGATAATGCCAATGAGCTGTATCACCCATTTTTTCTTGAAGAAATCGATAATTTTTTTCACGATTGACCTTAAAATTCTTAAAAATTGATTTCTATGCGCCGATTCATGGCCCGATGCTCCGGGCTGTCGTTAGGGACCAAACTTTGCGTATCCGCGCGCCCTTCCGATGCGATCGGGTGGCTGAACTGGCCATGGCTGTTTAAAAACGCCGCCACGGTTTTGGCTCGGGCGCTGGACAAATCCCAGTTGGAAGGAAAGCGCGCCGTAAAAATCGGCACATTGTCGGTATGCCCGACCACGCTGATGGGATCGGTAATCGGGGTCAGCGCTTTGGCTATTTTTTCCAGCAACGGATAATACTCGGCCTGAACCTGGTCGCTGCCCGAGGCAAAAAAGCCCTTGGCCACGATCCTGACCACGGTCTTGCCGTTGAGCTGATCCACGGTGACTTCATGCTGCTGGATTTCGGGCGCCAGAAACGCCTTGAGATCATCGATGATATTTTTGGCCGGCGCGGCTTCCGGCACAACTTGCGGCGCGGGCTTGCCGACGGCCACGGACGCCTTGACGTCGAGATCATCCCTGATTTTGTACAACTGGCCCAGCAACGGATTGGATGCCTGATTGACGGTATACAGAAAACCCAGGAACACCAGCGTCAGGATTAAGCCGGCCACCGAGGCCACGACCCATAAAGGCACATATTTGGCCAGCGCATTGCGTTTATCGGTAATGCCGCGCCAGTGCAGCGACAACTCCCTATCAAAATCGCCCCTTTGCCGACGAATGACCAGATACAGATTTTCGCGCACTTCCTCGAGCCGTGTCGTGCCGTGTTCCAGAACACGGTATTTGCCTTCGAACCCTAAGCTCAGGCAGAAATAGAAAAGCTCCAGCAAATGCAGGTAGGTGCCGGGCTGCGCAATCAGATTCCGTAATACCTGAAAAAACTTCTCGCCGCCCCAGGATTCCTTGTGGAAGGTGACCAGCAGGTTTTGCGTGGTCCAGAGGCTGTTGCATCCCCAAGGCGTGTTGAGTATCGCTTCGTCGAGCAGCGAACACAGCGCGTAACGCGCTGCCTGCACGTGTTCGGGCAGACAGCCTGCCTGCAAGGCTTTGGCTTCGAAGGTTTTTACTTCATTGATCAACTTGTTTCTGAGCCCCGGTACATCGGCATGCGACGCCGAATTGCGCAGTTGGGCCACGACCGACAGCAGCGCCATGGCGCTGCCGACCAGCGGATTGTCGCCCGACTGCAAATTGATTTGCTGGGGCACGGCTTCAGCAGGAGGGGGGGCAAAAGCCGCCGTCGCCTGTGCCGGTGATTCTGAAGACGGTTTTCGTCGCAGGCCGGGCGTAGGTTTTAAAACAGTTTTGTCGTCGTCTAGATAATTGCCGAAAGGATCGTCTTGATTCACGCTGTGTTACCCGTTTTTAATTGCCCAAAATTCTAGTTCAAGAGCGGGAAATTCGCCCGCGATGTGAATGGCGAAGCCGCCGGACTTGTGCATCTGCTGCCACAGTTCGCTCTGCTTGTTCAGCTCGAAATAGGAAAATCCCGCGTGATAGGGGATCTGGCGGGGCGCGACCGGCAGCGGATGCACGGTGATGCCGGGCAATGCGGATCTGACCAGTTGCTGGATTTGCTCGACCGGGCCGATTTTAACCTGGGTCGGGAATTGGCTGCGCAACATCTCGACCGGCACCTGCGCGTTCACGGCCAGCACGAAGAAAGCGTCCTTCAGCAAATTGTAATCGGGTATTTTAGCGGCACGCGTGCCGTACTTGGGCGGTGTCAGCGGGATCGGTATGGCATTCTGCTCCAGCACCAGACTCAGGCAGTTGCGTATTTCCTCGATGACATAGCTGAAGGTGAGCTGCAGGTTATCGTGTTTGTAAACGGGAAAACTGACGGGGCGCTTTTTGGGCTTGGAGAAGGTCGACAGTTCGCCGGCCACTTGCAGCGCAATGCGGTAGAATTCCTCCGGATGCATGCCGGGCAGGTTTTGCAGATGCTCGAACAGCGGTTCCAGCCGGTTGACGACCTGCAGCAGCAAAAAATCGGAGATTTCCGCAACGCCGCCGCGCCCCGCTTCCGATGCCCTTCCCGCCAAGGCCTCGCCCCGGGTGTGCAGCAGGCCGCAGAGCTCCTTGATGAATCCGCTGATTTTGGGATTCGCATGGCAGTCGAGGCTGGGCGGGATGAACTCTTCGTCGAGAATCACATTCTTGTCGGCGCGGGATTCGATGACCCGGGCTACGCCAATGCAAATATGGCCGGCGCGTTCCTGCCTCTCCAGCATCAGGCTGGTGTGCAGTCGGCCTATCATGACCTCGGAGACTTCATTGCTGTTGGTATTGTGATCCCTGACCTCTGTTTCCAGGGCATGATAGCGCGCCAGATTATTGGGCTTTTCGGCACTGTCGACTTCGATGGAACCTTCAAGGCGCGCCGGCAGGGACAAATAGATGATGCTGTTTTGCACGTCGACCGGAATATCGATCGGCTGAGGCAGCTCGTCATCGGCCGGCAGGTTGAATGGCGTGCCATCGGGAAAAATACCGCTGCATTCGGCAAGCGCGAATTTGCCCATCGCCAATTGCCGCTGGTCGATTCTCAGCCTGACGACGCCCCAGTCATGGGCCTTTCCCGTACCGCACCGCCCCCGCACCAGGGCTTCGATGTAGCGGTCATGCTGCTGAAAATGTTGCGGGCGCAGGAACATGCCCTGCGACCAGATTACCTTGTTATTCTCTGACATTGTTTATCGTGCCCCCCGCACTGAACGGCAAATAGCCTGCCCAAAAAGCCTGGATTTGGAATGTTGTTATTCTTATTTGCCTGACCGTGGATTGCTTAACTGCTTCATCTGTTTTTCATAGGCTTCCGCAAAGGCATCGCCGAAAAAATCCTCCATCGCCTGCTCGACCACGCGCGGATAGAGATTGGTATATTTATCCCAGCATTTTGATTTCTTTTGCAGAACCAGCCCTTCCTCGAACTGTTTTTCGATCAGCTTCGGGTCGAACTGCCTTAAAATCTGCGCCAGCGATGCCTGAATACCGGCCTGCATGGCCATCTGGTGACTCATGATATCGTTGAAGCCCTCATCGATCGCCTCGACCGAGTCCTTGAAGCCGCCCTGCCCGTTTTTGACCAGGTGCGTCATCGCATCCTCGGTCGTCACGGCGAATTTAAGCGGATTGTTATTGGCGGTCTTGATGGTGGTCATGCTGACGCGGAACTGGCTCTTAAACTCCGCGCGGCTTCTTAATACCGCCACCGTGCCTTCGACCAGCTTTCTGAACATCAAGCCGATACGGCGCATGGTTTCCGGCGCGGCCTGCGCTTGCAGCGCCTTGTTTTCCAGGCCGGCGCCTTGCAGGAATGCATCGAACAGTTCGTTTGAAACCACTGCCTGGCTGACAGGCCGGGCCTGTGCGGGAGCCGCCGGCGCATCCGGCATGGAAGGCGCGGCAACCGGAGTCGGATCGGTAAATACGGGCCTTTCCGGTTCCAGCAGCTTGCCGAGCGAATCCTCGGGCACGGATTCAGCTTCCGCCGTCACCGGCGACAGTTCTTCCTCGGCCTCCGGTTCGAATCCCTGAAACCAGCTAGGGTCATCGGCCTGCGGGTCGGGCCCGGTATTGAATAAATCCTCGAAATTAAAGTCATCGGGAATTTCATTGCTGCCTTGCGAAGTCGCCATGGGCTCAGGCGGGATGAAACTGTCGTGGATCGTCGGAATGTCGGCCTGCATCAGACTTTCAAAACCCGGTTGTCCTTGGCTCCGATCGGGATGCTGCGGATTGTCAAATACCGGAAAAGGCGCGGCATCGGTATTGTGAAGCAGTGCATTCAGGTGGGGATCATCATTTGGCGAACTGTTAAAAATGTCGTCTGCCGATGCAAAAGGACCGGATGCGTAAGCTGGATGTCCGGCAGCAGGGGCCTCAAACGGCGAGGCAAACAGGTCAGGCTCGAAAGCGGAATTGTCCGCTTGCGGTTCCGGTGCAATCGAAACCAGGATTTCGTACTCTCCTATCCTCAGGCGCATGCCGTCGGCCAGCGTCTGTGTGGCGTTATTAAGCGGAGGCTCCTGGTCGTCGATATAGGTACCGCTCAAACTGGAGTCCCTGATCAGATAATGTGCGTTCTCGAACGTAATGGCGGCATGCTGCCGGGATACGAATTTCTCGGGATCCGGCAGGGCCAGTGTATTCTCGCCGGCACGGCCGATTGTTCCGCCCCGGCTGTCGAAAACGGCTTCGGTGCCGGCATCAACAGGCTGACCTTTGAATGATATTATTTTTAGCGATAGCGACGACATACCCACCCTATTCTTGAACACATGATGCTTTCGTCCAGCGAAAATATCCAACCGTAAATATTAAAAGCCTTTTTGGTGGTTAATATACAACGTGAACCGTGATTATTGTAATTTTCCGAATCAACCGGATTGAAGTTGCTCCATCGACTATTGAACAGACGTTCGAACTCAAGGTGGAGTCTTGCGGGCTTGTGGCTTTAACGCTAGAATCGGGCACATTTTTTAAAATTCCCCGGTTTTCCGTTCATAAGCATCGCCCAGCTATCCAATGGGTGATCAGAAACGGATTTCAAACTCACCGTTCATTTAAGGATTCGAGGCTTACACGTGCTTAGCATCACTGGTTTTACACGCGCCAATACGCTGCCCTGCCTGATTATTTGCAGTACGCTCGCTTTGAACGGCTGCGGCCTGTTCCAGGAAGAGGCTCCGCCTCCGGTTGTGACGCCCGCGCCGGTCCCCTTCACGGTTGAGCTTAAACTTGCCGCCGGTAATGAGCTGAATCCCGACATCGAAGGCAGGGCATCGCCTCTGGTGGTGCGCATCTACCAGCTTGAAAGCCTGGCCGCTTTTAATAACAGCGATTTTTTTGCCTTGTACGAGAACGATCAGGCGCTGGTCGGCAAGGACATCAAATATCGCGAAGAACTGGAAATCAGGCCCGGACAAAAAATCGTCAATCAACACGAACGGCAATCGGGCGCCCGTTACATAGCCGTTCTAGCGGCTTTCCGCGATCTCGATCACGCGCAATGGAAAGCCTCTGTTGAAATGAAGCCGGGGCAAAATGAAGTGTTCAGCATCACTCTCGATAAAGCCAGCGTCAGTATCGCCCGCTAGCTTGTAAACCTGATTTCAGCGCATCAGCGCCTCGCAGCGGTCGGCGATGCGGATAGCTTGCTCTCCCGGATCGAACGAAGCGTATTTATCGGCAAATTGTTCTGCCGCTTTTGTGTATTTGGCATTGGATAAAATATCCATGACCGCGGCACGATAATTCGGTTTTTTCGTCTCAGGCGGAATGCCTATGCCGGCGCCGAGCAAAGCGACGTTTCTCGCTGTCAGCGATTGCTCCAGATGCATCGGCAGCATCAGCAAAGGCTTGCCGGACAGCAGCATGGCCGCCGCCGTGCCTGCTCCGGCATGGCAAATGGCCAGTTCGCACTGTTTACCTACTTGCCGCAGGTTCACCGGTTGCGCTGAAATATGCAGATTGGCGCTGCTGTGTTTATGCATAAATGCCGGGGTCGTGCCCGGTATATGCACCAGCACCGACCAGGACGAAGCCCGTAATTGCTGCAGCAACGGCTCCAGGCCGGCATAGTCCTTGTTCAGGTAAGCGAAGAGGCGCTTGTCGCCCACGGAAGGCCAGATCGGATCAAACCCTTCCGCATGGCTGAAAGCCGGTCCCCAATAGACAACTTGCTTGCGTCCTTGATAATGGTCGATTTCAGGCAGGGTGCAGAGAAAATCTTCCTCGGCCTCGAACAAATCCGCCAGCACCGTCAAATGACGGCCACCGATCAGATCCATGACAGAGTTGATCGTCATGATGATCCGGGCTTCGCTATTGACCAGTTCTTTTTCCGGCACGCTTAACCAGGGCCGCATGGCGGGCATCGGGCTGGTTCGCGGCGGCGAATAAAAACCGGTGCCGAACAGGGCGCGCGGCACCTTCAGATCGCGGGCGGCCAGCAACGCGGTAGGCGCGTGGTCGAACAGCAGCAGATCCGGTTCCAGGTACCCCATCAATGTTTTCCAGGCCCGGGTTCTGGCCAAAAGCCCGGCCGTTTCATGGAAGCCCGTGTTACGCAAGATGCCGGCATAGTTTATCGCGGGCGGCAGGGTCGAAACACCTGGCCAGCGCACCGGCGCCTGAAGATAGGAAAATCCGTACTTGCCAAGCAACGTGTGGGCATGCTCGAGGTTCTTGAGCACAAAAACAACCTCATGCCCGCGTTCCTGAAGCTGTTTTGCCACGGACAGAAAAGCGCCGATATGGCCATATCCTCCGCCCAGTTCCCAGGCATAGGCTATCCTGCTCATGAGCTTGAGACGAGAGGCCATAATGCCAGCGGAAAGCCGCTTGTTTTTAATGGCATATTTTTAGTCCTTGAAAAATTGGAACAATACTGGAGATGGCGCTGCGCAAGTGACTATCCAGTGCTTTCAGGCAGGTTTACGGATGATTGTCATTCAACTGCCGATATCACACAAGTCATGCTCAGCCGCCAGGATTCTGTTAATATTTATCATAGTTATCAGCAATAAATAAAAAAACAATAACGCTGCCGATGGATGACATATCTATCTGTTATATACGGAGCTACCATATTATGCAATTGCCTTTGGCCTATCCCCTGTATCCTTCCGCTTGTTCTGGGAAATCGCCCTCGCAGAATACCTTTTTTCAGCCGCCCCGGTTATATGGCTCCAAGCCTGTATTATTGGCGGCCTGGAGCATCATGGCGTTGACGCCGGTCTCTGTGGAGGCATGGACTTTGGATTTTGCCCCCAGTTCTTACACGGCGAATGAAGCCGACGGCACCGTACAGATAGGCATTGCCGTGACTCAGGGAACGGGGGATTACGGCGATTATGGCGGAAACTGTTTTATTTCGGGCACGGTTGTCCCGGTCGGCGGAACGGCAGCTGAAGTCAGCGATTACAGTGTGGTCGAGGGCACTTATTCTTTTTCTGTCGACGCCGCGCCTGGTGGGCAGCCGCCAGTCATACAGAACGTGAGCATCAGTATCGTCGATGATTCCCTGCCCGAAAATCCCGAAGGCATCCAATTGAGTCTTGGCGAGCCAAGTCTTGATTGTAGTTCGCCTGTAACTGTCGGCGGCAACGCCACCGTCAACATTACCGATAATGACCAGTATGGCACGGTAAGCCTGGATAATGCCTCGTACAGCATTAGCGAAAGTGACGGCAGCCTCACTATTTCCGCCACGCGTTTAAATGGCGCCAACAATGCGGTCTCGGTCAATTTTTCCACAGCGAACGGATCGGCAGTTGCCGGCCAGGACTTTGACGCCGTATCCGGCACGCTGAACTGGGCTGATGGTGAATCCGGGTCAAAAACCATCGTTCTTCCAATAAGACCCGATGCAGCCGTGGAACAGGATGAAACATTGACCTTGACCCTGAGCAATCCCACTACCGGCCTCAGCCTGGGCACCAGCAGCACGACCGTGACGATCCTCGATGACGACAACGCCGGTATCGTCAGCCTCGACAGCGCGACCTATAGCGTTAATGAAAATGCCGGGCTTGTCACTGTGTCGGCTACGCGTTCAAACGGCTCGGGCGGCAGCGTAACGGTTGACTATAACGCTAATGGCGGCACCGCGATCGCCGGCCAGGATTTCGATGCCGTATCCGGCACGCTGAGTTGGGCCGACGGCGAGTCAGGCACCAAATCCATAGATATTCCGATAAACGTCGATGCCTTGACGGAACCGGATGAAACCTTCACCATCGATCTGAGCAACCCCACGAATGCCCTGACGCTGGGCGCCAGCCAGTCGACGGTTACGATAACCGACCAGACTGAACCCGCCACGGCGACCTTCAATATATCGCGGGATACGGTAACGGAAGGCAATGCGGTCACGGTGACAGTGGAAAGAACCGGCGGCGCCAATGGCGAGGTGCGCGTCGATTACGTCACGGTAAACCAGTCAGCCCTTGCCGGCAACGACTATACCGGGAAGTCAGGCACATTGATCTGGACCGATGGCGATGTCAGCCCGAAAACTATCACGGTCGAAACCACGGCCGATACCGATACGACCGAGTCAGACGAATTGTTTTCAATCCGCCTTTTCAATCCGGTAGGCGCCTCGCTCGGCAGCATTGACGCGGTCGATATCGCGATAACCAATGCAACTCCCTCATTGAGCGACATTGACAATCTCACTCCCAACCAGAGATCGGTAGCCGAAGCGCTGGACCAGTCATGCGCGGCGGCAACCGGCGAATTCAGGCAACGTTGCGATGAACTGTATCTGTCCGGGCTGAGCAATGATGACATAAGGCAGATTCTTGATGCCATCGTTCCCGAACAGATAGCCGCGCAGGGAACGGCGGCTGTCGATTTTGGCTCGCAGCAGCTACAGACGATCCATGGCCGCATCATCGAGGTAAGGAACAGACGGAATAACGGTGGCCTGTCCGTGCTCGGCTTCAACATGAATGTCGACGGCGAAAACGTGGCGCTGGGCAAAATGGCGCAGAACGCGCTCAACAACGCCCTGGGGGGAGCGGCCGGCGATGAGCCGTTAAGGGACAGCCCGCTGGGCTTTTTCCTGAAAGGCCAGATCAAGGTCGGCGACAAAAACAAAACCGTCAATGAAAAAGGCTTCGACCTTGAAACCAAGGGCATTACGCTGGGTGTCGATTATCAGTTCACCGACGCTTTGATCATGGGCATGGCGGCCGGTTATGGACACACTAATACGGATTTCAATAGCAACGGCGGCGATATGACCACGCAATCGGGCGATTTTGCCGTCTACGGCAGCTATTTTCTGCCCCAGGATTTCTACATCGATTGGGTTGCGAGCTATGCCATCCATGATTACGACATGAACCGGCGCATCGCCTATCCCGGCATGATCACCATCGCAACCAGCAACCCAGAGGGTGATCAGTACGGTGGCAGCGTCGGTTTCGGCAAGGATTTTTACATCCGCAATTTCTTTATCAGTCCTTATCTTCGCGGCGAGTATATCGAAACCACAATAGACCAGTATACTGAACAGGGCGGTGCCGGCTTCGGACTGAACGTGGCGGACCAGTCCATTTCATCGCTGACATCGACGCTGGGCAGCCAGTTCAGCCAATCGATCAGCATGCCCTGGGGCGTTATCGCGCCGGGAGCCCGCTTCGAATGGGTGCACCAGTTTGAAGACAGCGCGCGGGCCATTCAGTCCCAGTTTATCAGTGCGCCGGGCGGCACAGGCTATTTCACGACGCTGACCGACAGTCCGGACCGGGATTACTTCAACCTCGGCGCTTCCATTGCCGCCACCCTGCCTGAAGGCCGGTCGGCCTTTTTCCGCTACGAAACCCGCCTGGGCCAGACCGATATTTCCAACCATCTCCTGGAACTGGGCGTCAGGATTCCTTTTTAGGAAAAAACAAAGGAATTCCATCGGCCCAGTCGGTGGAATTCCTTATCGCTTCATTTGCAATATCCGCCCTTTCAGTGCCAGCAGACTTTCCCGTTTAGGCAGCGCCTCCAATCCTTCTTCGATTTTTACCAGGCTTTCATCGAATTTTTGCTGTTCGAATAACTCGTTCGCCTGTTTTTCAATCAAGTCAGCAATTTTCTCCAGTCCCTGCAGGGCCTCTTTATTATAAGGATCGATGGACAGCACTTGACGGTAGGCCCATAAGGCATTGCTGCCAGAAGGCGCAGTAATGTAACCGACTTCAAAATGGATTTGCGCCAATTCAAGCAGATCCTTAACCTGAAGCTGCTGTTCTGGCGTCAGCTCGACGACGTCAGGCACAGCGTCCATATTCTGATAAACATAGACATAACCGCCCGCCAACGCAATTAAAGCCACAATTGCCGCAGCGCCAAGGACTTTCGGCCAGGGCGACTTGGGCTCTATTTCATCAAGAAATTGCGAGATGGAAGCTGTTCTTTGCCCTCTTTTCAGCGCCAGGGCATGCGTCAGGGCGTTCCATTGCCGGCGCTTCAAGCCTGGAATGGCTGGCGGTTGCAGACTGACTTCCAGCGCTTTCTGGGCGGACAGTTTGCCGAACGGATGCCTGCCGGCCAGCAGTTCATAGCTGACGCAGGCCAGCGCATAAATATCATCACGTGGATCGGGATCTTGATTTTCAAACATTTCCAGACTGGCATAAGCCGGCGTCAGCGCACCCAAATCACGGGCATTGAAAACCGTGTCATCATGCCCCTGGCGGTCCGATCTTACGGCCGCACAGGCGATCCCAAAGTCCAGCACCTTAACCTCACCACCGTCGGTAATAAAGATATTGCCGGGTTTAAAGTCTGAATGAACGATATTCTTTTTGTGCGCATAACCCAACGCTAATGCCAGCCCTTTAATAATCGGCCAGGCTCTATCAAAGGGAATGCCGCCTTGCGGAGCGATTTCGCGTATATATTGAGAAAGCGACTTCCCTTCCAATATTTCCATGACCATGAAGATATTGCGGCCGTCGCGATCGAAGTCATAGACACTGACAATATTAGGATGGGCCAGCATCTGAGACTTTTTTGTTTCACGCTGCAGCGCAATGAACAGTTCAGGATCATCCCTGAATTCTTCATTCAATACTTTCAGCGCGACATCGGTTTGCTGATCCTGCGCTTCCTGACGACGTAAATCGGTTGCTCTGAACACCGTACCCATGCCACCGCTGCCGAGCACTTCCCTGAGCACAAAGCGCTTGTTCAGTATTGATCCTACCTTTAATACTTCAGCCTTTCCCGCTTGGTGAATCTCTCCGAAGCCTGTCGCGGCCAGAACGGTAGCATCATTGTCGACCGTAACCGGCTTTTTTGCCGGCTGGGCCAGAACTGTTTCATCAGCATCCTGTTCAGGCGCGTGCATTATTGTATCTGCCTCATCGGATGACTGGCCTATTGTTCTTGTCGGCGCGATTTGTGTAGCGTCATCAGCTAAATCGTCTGCATTCATTGTATTTCTCTATATCCAATAAAAATCGCTTACTTTTCAAATCATGCTCGTCTTATCAACTCTGTGGCACGAAAAAGAACGGACTGCCCTCGTGGCCAGCATGTTGCATGGCTGAATATTGCGGATTTTGCTGAAAACCGATCTGTGATGCGGACTGCTTGACTTTACCGGAAACGATTCGGTATAGCTCATAATCCTCGAGCAATCCTGTATTGGAGCCTAATGCCTTAAGAAATGCATTGGCGAATACTGAATGGCCGCCGTTGCCTGAATCCAGCACCGGTTTGACACCGCCCGATGTCATGACGGTTCTGGCTTTGCGGTTATTCATGAACTTCAGCCATTTCTCGCGTTTTTCTTCGGGCATTTCGCCCGGCAGGCGCACAATCGCGGTTTCAGTCATGGCACCGGAATAGCACGAATCAGCAATGATCAGAATATGCTTGGCAGGAAGAATGCTCAGGTACTGCGTGATGTTATGACTGGACAGCCAGTTAGCGTTGTTATCCGGCTCCGCATCGGATGGCAGCCAGTAAGCGCTTTGATCATGCTTGTCGATCTCGCCATGACCAGCGTAATAAATCAGCAGGTTATCCTTTTCGTTCAGCACTTTTCTCAGCTCATTGAAAGCGGTCATGATCTGATGCCGGCTGGCATTGATTAACAAGGTGGTTTTATAGCCGTAACGTGTCCGCAACATTTCATCGACTGCCTTGGCATCATTAACCGATGTTTTCAGCGTCGGCAGTTGCTTGTAGTCATTATTGCCGATGATCAACGCATAGAAACGGCCGAAATCAACGGATGGGTAGGATTTTGAACTGGCCTTGACCGGCAAGCTCTTTTCATCGGCTGCCGCTTCCTGCGTTTTAGCCAACAGATTGAAGGTCACGATGCTTTGTTTGCCCTGTTTGTCGATCGCTACGATCTTCACTGGCGTCATTGCGTTCTCGATAGCGATATCGGTGCGGAATACACCGTCAGCATCGACCGGCGTGTCTTGCTCATTGATCTTCAGCGTTTTCAGGCTATCTGCAGCGCCAACCTTGCCAACGATTTTTTTACTGCGGTCGATAGATCTTAATTGATAACTCGGTATGCCGCGGGTCAGCGTCATCGGCGGATCGATAATATCAATGGCCGGACCGTTTTGCGCTAACGTATCAGCCGGAGCGTCTTTAAGACTAGCCAAGGCCTGTTGCTCTTGCTCGATCGTTTTTTTCAATTCCTTGATCTGCAGCCCCTGAGTCAACAACTCGCTCTTGTCCTGTTTGAGTTTGCCGCGCAATTTCTCAAGGGCAAGTTTTTCCTGTGTGGAGCCCGTTTGAGTTGCTTTGCCTTCCATTGCGCTCATATCGCTTTTGATACGGATAGAGGTATTCTGGTACTCTGCTTCCAGCAATTTCAATTGTCCTTGCAGTTGCTCCAGCTTCTGTTTGGATTGTGCCGTCTGCTGCTGACGCCCAGAATCATTGGCTACACCGGATGCGCTATCTCCGGCCTTGGCTTGCTGTTGTTCTTTATTGAATTGGATTTCAAGCTGAGAAACTTTGGTCTGCTGGGCATTCAGGCTGGATAATTTCTCCTCCAATTCTTTTTCCAAAGAGTGGATCACCGCATCGTTGCGGTTGGATTTCCCGCGCTCCTGCTCCAGCTTATCCCGAGTACTATCAAGCTGTCTGCGAAGTTCCGACAGTTTGCGCTGATGACTGGACAATTGCTGCCGGGTATCATCCAATTCCTTGCGCAGGCTCTTGGCTTCTTCCGCGTAGTTTTGTGACTCCTGGCGCAATTCCTCCAGTTGCTCCTTATAATTATTCGCTACAGCTGCTTCGGTCACAGAGGCAAACTGCAAGTCCGAGTTGGCAAGCCCAGATGCTTTGCGATACCAGTTCAGCGCAGTCGGAATATCTTTCTTTACGCCGAGGCCTTTCTCATAAAGATAGCCGAGGTTAACCTGGGCTCTTGAATTGCCTTGCTCGGCAGCTTTTAAATACCATTGAGCCGCCGTTGCGGGATCAGCCACTCCGCCAAGGCCTTTTTCATAAATTTCCCCCAGCGTTGCCTGCGCCTCGGCATCGCCCTGTTGCGCTTGTGGCAGCCATACCTTTAAAGCCGATGCGAAATTGGCTCGATCATAAGCTATATATTCACCACCACGAATTTCGCATTCACCGGCTGTTGTTCTGATGGGACGACGACTGGAAATGTAAGTCATCTGAGTACCGAGCTTACGTACCTGACCTGGCAACAAACAATCGACGACAAAAAGCTTGTCGGTATCCTTCGGCGAAAAACCTTCTGCCGCCTTGGAACTGTTGAGGTCAACATCGAGGCCGGTTTGGCAACCGATCAATACAGAAAAGGATAAAAACAGAAAAAAATACTTAGGCCTTGCAGTCCACACAAGACGATCTGCCGAAGTTGTTATTTTTTTTCTTGTAAAAATCATTTTTAAATGCCCCCAACACTATTAGCGATGACTCGTATGAATTAAAACCCCGGCAAGATTGTATCTCATATAGTCTGTTTATAATATGCTCAGTCTCTACACTCACTCCGAATCCAGCGTATCTCTTTTGCCCCTAGCTATGGGTTAGGAACTACTGCTGTCAATCTGCAGTTCTGTTGTGTTGCAAACTGGGGTTTAGGAGCAATGAAGATGGGGGAAATGGGATGTATTCGCCGAATTGGTTGGCCAACCCTGACGCCGTGCCATTATCGCCTGAACTGCCGCTTGCTAACCAGGTCTTTCACGGAGACCCTGTGACCGCATGCTGGTCGGCAATATGGACGGCCATGCTAAAAATTTGTCGCTGATAACCATCGGCAAGCGGACCAGACTGGCCCCGTTTTACGATCTGGTTTGCACCACCGTGTATCCCAACTTAAGCCAGAAACTGGCGTTCAGGATTGGCGGTGAAAACCGGCCACGATGGCTGATGCTCCGCCATTGGGATCGTTTCGCTGAAGACATCGCTGCTAAACCGCAGCTTGTCCAAAAAACCATGGCGGACATGATTCAGCGTGTCGAGTTAGCCTTACCGAATACTGTAACCATGCTTCAATCAGCAGTCTCAAAGTCTGACGAATTGCTGATGATTGAGAAAATCCACGAGCGAGTGCGGACATCTGCCGTGCGGATGAAAACCAAACTGAAGGATTCAGGCTGATCAGACATCACAGACGAAACCCTTTGACAGGTGTCGGCGAGTTTAATCTGGTTGTTATTCGCAGGAACTTCAAATCATTAAACAATTTTACCAGGAACGGAAAACTTCATGGATTAGCGTTTCTTCCTTATACTCGCTCGTTATGCAACCCCATCTGATTCATTTATCGCTATGGCTTTTCACTGAATTTTAATGACCCAAGCACCAGAAAAAACACCTGCCAAATGTCTTTGCATCGACATTGAAACTGCCCGCAAGGATCAATTATTTTTACGGGAAATAGGTGCTTTTCGTCCCGACACCGGTGCCAGACTGCGCATATCGGGCAAGGCTGCCGATCTGGCGGCCAAACTGAACCAAGTCACCGAAGGCGCGGCGTTTGTACTGGGGCATAATGTCATTGCTTTTGACCAGCCTGCGTTGTTACTGCTGCATCCGGATCTGCTGCTGCACCGATTGCCGCTGGTCGATACGCTGGAACTGTCTCCGGTCGCCTTTCCGCAAAATCCTTATCACCGTCTGGTGAAAGACTACAAACTCTGCATCACAACCCGTAATAACCCGGTACGCGATGCTGAACTGGCCTACGAGTTGTTCCTGGATCAGGCAGAAGCGCTGCGGCAGCGCGTGAAGGAACATCCGGACGAGGTCTTGTGTTTGCACTTTTTGCTGGCTCCGGAAAACGGCAAGGGAGTGGCCAGTTTCTTTGCGACATTGCGGGCCGCCTTGCGTCCTGCATTGAGCGAAGCACAGGCTGCCTGGCGAAACGCGACCGCTGGCAAAGTATGCAAAACCGGCCAGCAACGGGTGATTAATGAATATCTGGCCGATCAGGCATGGCATAAACCGCTGGCGTATGTGCTGGCATGGCTGCGGGTAGCCGGCGGCAATTCGGTACTGCCGCCCTGGGTCAGCTTGTCGTTCCCGAAAACCCGGGAACTGATCGCGATGCTGCGCGATGTGCCTTGTAGTGATCCCGATTGCCATTGGTGCCGAGAGCAACACGATCTGCTGCAACTGCTGCCCCGTTATTTTCCGGGCATCAGCCAGTTTCGGCCAACGCCGACTACCGGCGAAGGCCAATCGCTGCAGCAAGCCATTGTCGAAAACGGCTTTGCCGGTATACCGACCCTGGCCATTCTGCCGACCGGCGGCGGCAAATCGCTGTGTTATCAATTGCCGGCGCTCGCGCGCTTTTACCGCAACGGCAGCCTGACAGTGATCATTTCGCCGTTGCAATCCTTGATGAAGGACCAGGTCGATAATCTGGAAGCGCGCGGCATCACCTGCGCCGGTTATCTCAACAGCCTGCTCAACCCCATGGAACGGCGCATCATGCTGGACAAGTTGCGGCTGGGCGACCTGGGCTTGATCTTTGTCGCGCCCGAACAGTTCAGAAGCACCGCCTTTGCCAATGCGCTGATGCACCGTGAAATTGGCGCCTGGGTATTCGACGAGGCGCACTGTTTGTCGAAATGGGGACACGACTTTCGTCCGGACTACTTGTATGTGTCCCGATTTATCAAGTCTCGGCAAAAAGACAAGCCTTCGCCGATATTCTGTTTTACCGCCACCGCCAAGCCGGACGTGATGGAGGACATCTTCGATCACTTCTACAAGCGCCTGGGCATTACGTTGAAGCCGTTGACCGGCGGCGTCCGCCGCGAGAATCTGCTCTATGAGGTGTATGCCGTTCCTGCGCAGGCCAAATACCCAGAAGTGTTGCGGCTGCTGGAAGAAGCTTTGCGTGATGACGGCGGAGCCATCGTCTTTTGCGCCCGACAGAAAACCGTGGAAGAAATGGCCGAGTTTCTGAAGCAGGCTGGGCTGGATTGCGGCTACTTTCATGGCGGCATGCTGCCCGAAGAAAAGCGTCAGGTGCAAGAAGCTTTCATTGCCGGCGAGTTGCGGGTGATTGCAGCCACCAATGCCTTCGGCATGGGGGTCGACAAAGCGGATGTGCGATTGGTCATCCATCTGGATACACCGGGTTCGCTGGAAAATTATCTTCAGGAAGCGGGTCGCGCCGGGCGCGATCAGGCCCCTGCCCGTTGCGTATTGTTATACGACGATGCCGATCTGGATGTGCAATTCCGCTTGTTGCGTAACTCCCGACTGACTCAGCACGATATTCATGCCATCCTGAAGGCGCTGAGAAGCATCGAGAAAAAAGACCGCAGCGAAGGCTCGGTCGTCGTCACCAGCGGCGAAATCCTGCTGGAAATTCCGGACAAACACGGCATTGATCCCGATGCCGCCGATGCCGACACCAAAGTCCGCATTGCCGTGGCCTGGCTGGAAGAAGCCCGCTTATTAGAGCGTCAGGAAAACCATACCCGGGTGTTTCCGGGCAGTTTGCTGGTTGCCAGTCTGGATGAGGCCAGGACCTCGCTGAAGAAAAAGCTGGGACCGACTGCCGACATAGAACCCTATATCACGCTGCTTTCGCAATTGTTTTACAGTGAGGATAACGAAGGCATCAGCACCGATGACCTGATGCTGGCCACGGGACGCGACTCTCATCAGGTTCAGCAGATGCTGCGCGACCTCGATCACCTGAAGCTGGTATCCAACGATACTGAAATCGGCGTGACGCTTTACCGCGATCCCGACACCAAAGACCGGCTTGAAGCCTTGCGCAAATTGGAAGATACGCTGATTGCCAGTTTACGCGAGGCAGCGCCCGATGCCGATCAGGAGCAATGGCAAATACTCAACGTCCGACGGCTGTGCGACACCTTGCGCCGCGATGCCGGTGTCGAACTGGAGCCGGACAAATTGTCGCGGCTGTTGAAATCGTTTGCCGAAGCCTTTGGCAGCAACGCCGGCCAGCGCGGATTTTTCGCCTTGCGCCCGGCTGGACAGGATAATCGCTACCTGAAGCTGCTGCGGAGCTGGCAGGAGATTGAAAACATCCGCCGCAAACGCATGCGGCTGGCGCAAGCCTTGATCAATTATTTTATCGCCCGGCGCCAAGGCAACAATTTGCTGGTCACCAGCAAGCAAGGCGATCTGGAAGCCGCCTTGCAGGCCGATCTGACCTTGCAGGATCTGGATGTGCGCGACTGGAATGTGGCTCTGGCGGCGGCGCTGATCTATCTCGATACCAACGAAGTGCTGCACCTGGCACGTGGCAAAGCGGTGTTTCGCGCCGCAATGAGCATACAACTGAATGCCGAAGCACGGCGCCGGCAGTTCAAAAAGTCCGATTACGCCGAACTGGCGCTGCATTACAAGGACAAAATCATCCAGGTGCATGTCATGGCGGAATACGCCCGTCTGGCGCTAAGCAAAATTCAGGCGGCGATGGCGTTTATCGTCGATTATTTCGGCATGGACAGGGGCGAATTTGTACGCCGCTACTTTGCCGGCCGCGAGGACATCCTGGAAATGGCCACTACGGAAGCGGCACACCGCCGCATCCTGACCGACCTGAGAAATCCCGAACAACAGGCCATCGTGGCGGCGTCCATGGAAGGCAGTCATTTGGTTTTGGCAGGCCCCGGTTCCGGCAAAACCAAAGTAATCGTGCACCGGGTCGCCTGGTTGCTGCGAGAGTGCCTGGTATTGCCGGAAGATATCATGGTACTCAGCTACAACCGCTCGGCCGCCATCGAAATTCGCCGGCGCTTGTGGGCGCTGGTCGGCGCCGATGCGGCGGGAGTCACCGTGCAAACCCTGCATGGACTGGCGATGCGTCTGACCGGCACCAGCTATGCTGTGGCCGCTGAGCGTGGCGAATCCGTCGATTTTTCTGTTGTGATCAAGGCTGCCACTGCTCAATTGAAAAAAGCGGAACTGGGCGATGACATCGGACCTGCCGTGCAGCGCGACCGATTGCTGTCCGGCTTGCGCTACCTGCTGATCGACGAATATCAGGACATCAATGCCGACCATTACGAACTCATCAGTGCGCTGGCCGGGCGCTCGCTTACCAGTGAAGAAGATAAATTGTCGTTATTGGCGGTGGGCGACGATGATCAAAACATCTATGCCTTTGGCGGCGCCAATGTCCGTTTTATCAAACAATTTACCTCCGATTATCAGGCCAGAACCCATCATCTGCTCGAGAATTATCGTTCCACCGCGCACATTATTCATTGCGCCAACCGCGTGATCGCGCCCGTGCGGGATCGCATGAAAATCCGGCAGGCCATCCGGATCAATCATGCCCGTAAAGATGAGCCCAGCGGCGGTGAATTCGCCGGACTGGACAGTTTGACTCAAGGCAAAGTACATATTGTCGAAGCGCCACCGCAGTTGTTTGATGAAATCGAGCTGGCATTGGCTGAATTAACCCGACTGAATGCGCTGGAAAACTCAGGTCGGACCAGCCATTGGGGACGCTTCGCTGTAATCGCCAGACATTGGGACGCCCTGGAGCCGATAGCGGCATTATGCCGCCAGAAAAGCATTCCCGTCCGCCTGATGCGGGACGATCATCTGCTTGATCTGCATAACACGCGTGAAGGTGATAGCCTGCTATCCTTATTGAGCGCCCGGTACCGACAGGCACGGAAATTTCGCATACTGTTGCGCTATGGCTCACTGTCTCGCTGGTTCAGCCGCCGATACAGTCAGAATGTGACCGATCTGATTGAACATCCCTATCAGGCGATGCTCGCCCAATTTATTATTGAGTGTGAATCGGTCACGCCCAACTGCCCGCTGGTGGTTACAGATGTCCTTGAGGCGCTGTATGAATTCCGTTCCGGCAATCAGTCTGCGGCCAGCGATAGACAGCATGCGCCCATGCTGCTGTTGACCGCTCACCGGGCCAAAGGACAGGAGTTTGATCATGTGCTGATTCTGGACGCAGGCGGCTGGCAAACCGCTAGTGATGAAGAGCGTCGTCTTTATTATGTCGCCATGACCCGGGCCCGCAAAACCCTGACCTTGTGCGCCAGGCAAGCTGGTCGCCATGCTTTCGTTCCTGACTGCGAAGAGCTTTGTTTAAAATCGCAACCCAAACCTTGCAGCGGGCATCAACGGTTGGGGCAACGCACCTGGGTGGCTGATCCGGCGCAAGTGGTGCTGTCATGGCCCGGGTATTTCGCGCCGGATAAATTGATCCACCGCGCCATTGCGGAATTGGATTACGGTAGCGAATTAGTGTTGCGTGCCAGAAGCGATGGTAAAACAGGCTGGGAACTGACCGACAAGAACGGTGTGACAGTCACCCGGATGGCACAGGTCTTCACGCCGCCGAAAGGCGAAATTATCGCCGTTCGGGTTGCGGCGATTCTGGTACGGCAAAAAAAATCAGGCAATTCGGAAGCGCTAAGATGTGAGCATTGGCAAGTTATCTTGCCGGAAATTCTTTACTTGCAATAAATCCGGCCAATGACAGGCAAGCACGCAAGCGCTTACCCAGATTTTCTTTTTTATGGTAAATGCGGCAGACCCCCTTCCGCCTCGACAGCGCAGTGCC
The DNA here is from genome assembly GCF_000427625.1 of Methylobacter luteus IMV-B-3098. Lineage (GTDB taxonomy): Bacteria > Pseudomonadota > Gammaproteobacteria > Methylococcales > Methylomonadaceae > Methylobacter > Methylobacter luteus. The sequence continues at coordinate 3,835,273 of NZ_KE386569.1, read as the reverse complement.
GGGATGAGATGACAGGCATGAGAATGAGAAAGAAAGGATAAACTGCTGCGCTTTTCCATTTACGAAAGCATATTATATCGTTGATATAATTAAGACTTAGCCTCCATCTGTGCCACCGCTGAAACTCCCCTCTTCCCGTACATGACCCACTTCGCCTGACCAGTCCTGTAACTAATGAAATGTCCGGACAGCTAGAAATGATGAGCTTCAGCCAGATGTCGATTTATCCAGCAACGCCCCGGAACAGAACCCTCTGCTCCGGGGACGCTTTCAGGCACTGATTATTGGATTCGGATTGGAATATAGGCCTGGTTATTCGATTCATTCACTTCGCTAATCGCATTGTCTTCATCGATGATGATTCCAAGCCAATAATCCTTGCCGGCTGTCAAATCGCTCGGAATGAAGACCGGGATGGTGGTCGTGTGCACATCTTCCGGGCTCAAAGAGCCGAAGGTGCCGCCGGCGATGCGCCGATCACCCGTGCTGATGAAGTCGTTGCTCGAGACGTAGATGCCGAAGCCGATGTTGCTCTTGGTCGATTTGCCGTTGTTTTCGAGCGTAAATTCCGGTCTGACCAGGGTGCCGCGAGTGACGCGGAAACCGGGTTCGCCGTTGATCGTGATGCCGGTCAATGTCGCGGTATTCGCGTTGTTGCGGACACGTACCCGGCCATGGCTGGAATATTCGCCGTCCGCGCCGGTACGCCGCCAATGCGTGACCGATACGTCGTTGAAAGCGCTGTTTTGAGAGCCGTACAGAACGCGCGAACCATGGGAAGCATCTTCGCCGAAATAAATGTTCGCTTGCGTGCCGTTGGCATGGTGATGCCGCCAGGAATCGCCCATTACGTTGTATTCCCAGTTCACGTGCATCAGTCCCAGCAGGTGTCCCGCTTCATGGGTGATCACCGAGTCGATCGGGCGGGCGGAGCCCGTGTATGTGAAGTTGGCCGATTTGGCGGTGGAACTGGTCCAGGTGCGCTCGGAATCGAGCACGATGTCCACTTCGTCCAGGCCGTAATGCCAGCCGAAAAACCAGTAGCAATGATAATTCATCTGGGCCACGCCGGGCGGCGATATGTTCTTGGCATAGATTTCGTTCTGGCCGTTGCCGCGCGAGACGCCGCCGGTTTCTGTCGTGGCGTTGATCACAAACGGCGAGGGGTTCGCATTAGTGGCGCTCAAGCCGCGCTGCGCAGCGGTCAATGCGCTGCCGGAAAAACTGGTGGTATTGATGCGCGCGCTCGTCGAGTTTCCGCCCCAACGCATTTTCTTTCCGCTGTCGCCGTCGCATTCCAGCCAGGAGGCGCTGAATGCCGATTGCGCCGCCACCAACAGGAGCGACATCACAAAAAATCTGATCTGTTTCATGAGTTATATTCCTTTCGATTAGTTAACGGTGAGTTTATCGGAGCTGGACAGTGCTATCGGGCTCATCCCCCTGGGATAATCTGTCCAATCTCTCGCGTTCTCTGAGTTCTTCCTCGCTGGCCTTGGGCAGGACGGTTCTGGCCTCCTGCATCGGTTCGGCAACGGGCGGCTTGACGAAAAATGCCTGGCCGGGGTCCGCTTCGACGACTTTCAGATCGGGCGGACCCAGCTCGGCGTTGAAATGCTCCAGCAGGGTGAAAAATTCGGTGGTGCTGAGCGGATCGCGGTATTTGTCGATGACACCGGCTTCTTCCTCGCCGGAATCATCGTCTCTGTCGCTGATGCCTTCCGCCTGTAAATTGATGCGATAAAAAGCAGGCGCTTCCACCTCGTATTTTTTGCGTAGTTCGTCCAGCCGGCTTTCGTCGATCTGGTTCTCTTTCAGCCAGGCGATGGTTTCGGCCTGGGTGATGACTTTATCGAAATCGGGACGCGGCACCTCCATCGTATTCAGATCGAAATGAGGCTTGCCGCCGAAGCTTAGCGTTTTTTCGGCTTCGACCAAGGGCACGCCGTAGCCGTTGTAGATGTGGTCTTCGGAGACGCGAAAGCGCCCTCCGACACAATCGACCAATTGGCAATCGCCCGGCTCGCCGCCTTCGATAAAGAGCACATCGGTTTCGCCGCGCGCAAAGGTGGGCGCAGTCGTTTCGGTATACACGCCGCCTTTACCGTCGGCGCCGCCCGGAATGCGCAGGGTGAATTTTTCGGGCAAGGATCCACGGAACACAGTGTCAATGGCATAAGTAACGAAAGTATGCGGCACCCCATTGGGTTCTTCCCGAGTCCGGTTCGGAATTGCGGTATTGAATATCGACGACTTTGCCGAATGCGACCGCGGCGCTATGCCCCATCAAGTCGCGCAATCCGCCCGGCTGGGCCTCGGCAGCACTGTGTGCGAATGCGCCTTGACTGCTGAATAAAAGCGAAGAGACTGTGGCCAGCCCCAATAAAGTACGTTTTTTCATTTGATATCCCCATTTCAAGTGAACAGTTACAGATGCCGCGCAACACCTTCCCGATCGTTATCTGCTATGCGATCAATGCGTTGTTGCTGTACGGTCTACGAACGTTACGCTTGGCATCGGATAGAAACGGACCAGGCGGTTGACGCCGCAAAGTCTTTGTCAAGGCGCGCCAGAGTGTTCAGCGCCTTTGCACAACAGAATAAAACGTTGGAAAAAAATCACCTCAACAATAGTTCATATCGCCGCAGGTAATTTTTCATAGGCAGCCGGACTGGGATTGAGGTATCTACATTGTTTCGCTCCGGATTCAGAGTGACAGGGCCTACTGGCGTCCAGTTTCTTGTTGCCCCTGACCATCCGCTCTTTGGCCTGGACACAGACCTGAATACGCCGATTTAGAATCACCCGATCTTCGCCCCGATGGCGTTGTGCCGGCGTAACAAACCGGATCTGGCTGTGGCGGTGCGTTTCGTTGTACCAGTGCACGAAGCGGTTCATCCATTCGCGAGCGGCCAACAGGGAGGCAAAGCCTTGCGAGGGCCATTGTGGACAGTATTTTAAGGTCCGCAACAGCGCTTCTGAGTAAGTGGGACCGGTCGCGGTAGGGACACTCGTTACCGGGCGCCATGATTATCGGTTATGCCAGAACCTCGACTACTGAACAAATTGCAGAGCTTGAAGCACAGCTGAGAGAGCTCGAAGCGACTCAGTGTCAAAAAATCTTTCTGGAGCAGGTCTCCTCGGTCGCTGTTCGGGCTCAGCTGGAAGCTGCCTTGGATTTACCCGAGAAGGCGATGTCCTGGTAGCGACTAAGCTGGATCGGTTAGCCCGGTCCGTGGCGGACCTCATGACCCTTATTCAGACGCTGGAAAAAAGCAGGTAGGCTTGCGCATTCTTAACCTGGGCATGGATACGCAGACGTCCACCGGCAAGCTGATGCTCACCGCCCTGGGTGGTGTCGCTCAATTCGAACGGGAAATCATGTTGGAGCGGCAGCGGGAAGAGGTTGCCAAGGCGAAAGCCGCGGGCAAGTATAAAGGCCGAAAACTCTTGGCCACTGAACTGCGCCAGGAAGTCGTTGCCCTCGCGTCCAATGGCGTAGCAAAAGCTCAGATTGCCCGCCAGCTTAACATCGGAGAGGCCAGCGTCTACCTAATCCTGGCAGCCGATAAAAAGATCTAAAGATAATGGAAAATCCTTTTTGTGAAGGTTATCCACAGAAATTGTGGATAACCTTGTCATCAATTCGTCACATTGTGCGCTAACTTTTTGTAAATTATGGGGTTGAGTTAAATTGACTAAAAACTGGCCAGACCTCATTCAGCAAAATATCCAGCCTCCGGAAACCGTTGACGAAGCTATCGCTCGGCTAATGGTTGTCCTGGAGGACGACCACAAAACCGCCATTGCAAGCATGCAGGAAGATGACCTGATCGGTTTGCACTTCGGCCTTGGCTCGGCGATTCGCAATGCTTTCGGGCTGCATGAGCCTGACAGTAAATTGTTGGCGTCATGTGGCGTTGAACACCCGGACTAGACGGATTGATTTCCTTAAGGAAATTTCTCACAAACCATCCAATCCGCGCTGTGCAACACTCGTGTCTGCCCCGAAATTGGGTTGGCCTTTTCAAAGTTGGTTTTGGAACTCATCTGCGGGATTTCGTTCGGCTACAGTGAATTTATTACTGAGCGTCCCTTTAATTTAACTCTGTTTAGATATTTCGATATCGTTTGTCCAATATTTGGATTGGCAATCTGTTTATCTTTTTAAAAACAAATCTGATTGACTGTTTGAGGTCGATTTTAGCCTGTGGACTGACTGGCGAAATCCGGCCAATTTCTATCGGTCGTTGTGTATTTTCGGACGGCTGCTATTGGTCGCAAATTATTCGCTCAACACAGAGGTAATCGGCGCGGAGCCGCGTCGCGGCGGAGCGTCCGGTTCACCGATGTGTTATACGCCATATCTGATGAATTCCCTCTTGCCCGGAATCCCCTCTTTAACCTCCCTCCACACGCCATCGGTCAATGCCTGGTATTCTCGGAATCCACACGGCACACCTTGTGCTTCGAGGATGTTGGCCCTGTCCATGAGCTGGAAGTGAAGATGCGGTGCTGTGGAGTTGCCTGAATGACCAACATCCGCGAGATAGTGACCGCACCTCACGTGATCGCCTTCATGAACCCGCACAGAATCGAGCCGCGCATGGGCGAAGAAAGCGTAAACCTCTCTGTCCTTCATTTTGAGAGTTACGTGGTTGCCAAGAATCGACCTGAGATCACCAATCTTTTCTGGGTTGAAGAACAGTGCATTCTTGAGGACCATGGCCATGTCCCGCAGAAAATGCAATCGTTTCCTTTCGGGCCATCCGTCGTTGGCGGAGATGACCAAACCATCGAAAGGTGCATAGATCGGTTCGCCCCAACCATAACAATCCTTAAGCCTGACGCCGAACAGGGCATAGGCGATGACTGGGGGACGGAAGAACTTCCAGCCCTCCTCCTCTCTTTGGATTCGCACAAAGTCATATGCAAATCGTTGGCCGAGCTTATCGCTACCATGGCTCGGTATCTGCTCTGCCGGGGTATACGCAGCTACCCATTCCCCGCGCAGTGGGAAATCCACAATTACTGGTTCTGATTCTGCTCTCATGATGCATAACTCCGTGTTAAGGGGCGCTCAGCGGAGCGTCGCCTTGAGTGACATGTATACGCCCGGCATGGGCGTGAACTTATGGGGTGAAAGTCTCCTGTCGGAGAACCGATATTGATTAACATTTAACCTATGTTGACGATTATAACGACTAGCCGAAGGCAAGGGCAATATCGTGGGGTGTTGTCTGGAGGAAGCCTGCGTGCAAAGAATGGGACGTATGCGTCCAGTCCTCATCTAGCGCTATTTCTGCTTTAGCGCTTCAATGAAATCCGGCGCCAAAGGCAGCAGTTCGCTCGGCTTGGCGCCAAGGTGTGCGGCGGCGATCCGGTAGACCTGTAAATCAGGCTTGTAACGGCGTACGGAATCTACAGAGATAGATTCCTCGAAATAGTCGGCGAGGCCGGCGTTCTGCAGCTGTGCTTTGACAGCCATTGGACTCGAATTGGTCAGCGTAACCATCCGGAAGCCTGCAGTGCGCAAGCGCTTCAGGCTTTCCAGCATGTCCGGATGGGGTGGCAGGGAGAGTATGCCTTGCAGAATCCGGTTCTTGTCCTCGTCAGAGAGCCGAATGCCCTTGCTGTCGGCCAGCATTTCCAGAGTCGCTCTGCCGATGGTGCCAAAGTCGGAGTACGCATCGGTCAGGGTCACCACCATGGCGTATTGCAAAAGCAGCGAAAACCACTCATCCAGTGCGGCGCCGCTGCCGAACAGCCGCTCGAATTGCGGCCTAAGCGCATTCAGATCCAGCATGGTCTCATTAACGTCGAAGACCAGGATGCGAGGCTTCAACGCTTCGCCCAATGGCTCTTGCACTGGCTTGTCCTGCGGACGCAGGACTGCTGAGCCTTCGCCACCTGCCTGGGCGAATACATTCAGCGGGTTAGCCATCATGAGCGATCCAAGCGATGACACCGCCAGTATGAACTTCCTCCTGGTAAAGGACCACTTCATTTCACTATCCCGTTTTGACAAGCCGTACCGCGAGGGCCCTTCCAGGTCCGCGCAGCAAATGCTGCATCTACCGGCGTATGGAATAGGTGGTTGGTATAATTGCTCAAGGTTTTGACGGCAATGGCCAGGATGATCTCCAGAATCTGCCGTTCAGTATACCCCACGGCAAGAAAGGCTCCGACATCACGGGTTTTCGGTAAACCGCGCTGCTCGACCATCACCCGGGTAAACTTGGCCAAGGCAGCCAGTTTCTCATCAGGAATTTCTGTATCGTTGCGGATGGCGTCAGTCACCACCCCCGGTACATTCGACAGCGTGTCGGCAACGAAACTGTGTGCAGCCATGCAATATTCGCAGCCGTTCAGCCGACTGATCGTCAGGAATACGACCTCCTGTTCGGCCGGCGTAAAGCCGGACTCCGCCCGGAAGGCTGCGTAGCCTTGCTGGTAAGCCTCAAACAGCCCTGGTGAGTTGGCCATCCTTAAATACATGTTCGGGATGAAGCCTAATTTCTCCTGCGCCTGCTGAAGCCCTGCCTTGGCTTTCGGCGCTGCGTCTTCAATCGTTTTTGCGGTCAACTTCAATTGATAGTCTGCCGGCATGATTTTCTCCACAATGTGCTTTAATAAAATTCTCTTGTTCTTCCACTGTAAGAAGGAAGGAGCGTCATCCGTGGACGCCAAGAGATTCTTGTTGCGAACTGCTCAGATATTCATCCAGCTTTCTGAACATCCGTTTCATCATCATGGTCATCATGGGATTCATGAACAGCGCGTCCATGATCTTCCCGAAGAGCCCCCATGTGGTCGTGTATTCGATATCGATATAGACTTCCGACGTTTCCGCCCCGATAGCGCGCACCCCAAAGGTTGCTAATGAACGCTGCATCATCGGCATGGTCGTTTCATAGATGTCCACGGTATAGAATTGATTTTCCTGCCAGTCCAGCACCCGCTCTTTGAGCTGAAAACCGCCCATGTTCATTTCGCAGACGCGTATCGCCCCAACGCCGCAGCTCTGTTCGCCCTCAATATAAGAGTGACCGATCATCGGATGGATGCGGTGGATGTTGCCGTAATCCTTGAGCCACTTCCATACCTGGTCCGCAGGGTGGTTGAAAGTTCGCTTAAGATGAATCTGTCCCATGATTTTTCTCCTTATCTGAATTTAGAACGTGCCTGGATTTACTACGCTGGAAAGTCCTATTGCCGGGAATTTTTCTGAGCAATTCGGCTCGCCAACGTTGGATTGCGCTATAGTGAGCGGTTGATGGTTTAAGATTAATGAATTCCGGACCATTGGCCCATGCCCAGGATTCCGGAATTGATGTGCGTTCGTACGGGAGAAGGATTTGGATGCGTTGACTTTACTGATCGATGGCTTGAATTTGCGAGCCAAGCTCGCTTATTCAGGCGGTTTTTGTGGCCGTTGGCTGATCGATCACAACTCTGAGCACTCGATCTGGTTTCATCTGGTCAGCAAGGGTAAGAGCTGGGTGCATTCGCTCAGTTGGCAAGCCCCGCTTGCGCTGGAAGACGGCGATTTAGCCTTGTTCCTGCCCCATGCGGCCAAGCATTATCTTTCCTATAGCAGTGATCATCTGCCGGCTGACTCGTCAGACACCCTAGCCACCACCTGGGAGGCGGGAGACACCGGGTTTGTCTGCGGGGAAATTGAGCTGGGCATGCCGAAATCGGTGTTATGGCAAGCGTTGCCCGCTGAAATTGTCATCAGAAAAGCTCAGGCCGGCGAGATACTGGGGAAGTTGATCGAGCTGATTGTCAGTGAATCCGCCGGCAACCGCTTTGGCAGCGGTTCCGTTGTTGAGCGCCTCTGCGACAGCCTTTTTGTCTTGGTCGTGCGCCATTGCCTGGAAGAAGGCCTGGTACATCAGGGTGTGTTTGCGGCCATGCAGGACAGCCGGCTGGAAACCGTGCTCAGGCTGATGCATCAGGAACCCTGGCAACCCTGGACGCTGGCTGAACTCTGCTCGCGGGCAGGCATCTCCAAAACGGTACTTTCTGAAAAATTCGCCGAGCTGGTTGGGGCTTCGCCTATCGAATACCTGATTTCATGGCGCATGCAGATCGCTGCGCGCTGGTTGAAAGAGCCTGGCATGACTATAGAGCGGGTCGCGGAGCGCTGCGGTTATGATTCAGTGCCAGCGTTCAGCAAGGCCTTCAAGCGGTCTTTCGGCGTATCCCCTGGCGTATACCGGCATGGACGGCAGGACACAAACCCTCAGGTGTAGCCGCTCGCGGTTGAAAATGGTCCGCGTAGCAGCTAACCCAAGTTATTTTTGTAAGGTTTCGTGATTGTCCTGCGACTGAAGGTATATCGTCGTATGACTCAAGGAGAGATCCCATGTGCACAAGCTTCTTATTCACCCGCGTTTACGCTCTGGCTTATGCAGGCTGCGCCAGCGCTAATGGCACAGGTTCCACGAGTTTGTTCGATGGCATATCAGGACTCCATGCCAGTACTGCCAGGGCGGCCGGCTCATGTTGTTGAAAGCCGGGACTAAAGCCACCAGGCAGTTGACCGAAGCCCTGTTGGCCGAGCATCGGCCGGTGCTGTTCCGCTATGCCTTGCTGCAACTGCGCGATGACGAACTGGCCGACGATGCCGTGCAAGAAGCCTTATTGGCCGCCTGGCAATCAGCCTCGGCATTTGAGGGCAAAGCCGGCTTACGGACCTGGCTGATCGGCATCCTGAAACACAAGATCGCTGATCACTGGCGGCGTAGCGGCCGGGAAATAGTCGTCTCGGACATCGGCTTTAGCGATGCCGACGAGAGCGATACTGACGAAGCCGATTTTTTCATGAGCGACGGCCAATGGAACGGCGGCTCGAGTGCCTGGAATGATCCGGAAGCGGCCCTCAAGCAACAGGAATTCTGGCGCATCTACGAAACGTGTCAGAACAACCTGCCGCCGAAAATGGCCCAAGTCTTCATGCTGCGGGAACTGGTCGGCCTGGAAGCCGACGAGGTCTGCCGCGAAACCGGCCTCAGCGAGGCCAATTACTGGGTCATCATGCATCGCGCCCGGCTGCGGCTGCGCGAATGTCTGGAAATCCGCTGGTTCAATCAATCGAAACGAAAGAAGGAGAAGCGTCATGCGTAGTTGCCGCGAAATTACTGCTCTGATGTCTCAGGGCTTGGACAGAAAACTCAGCTTAGAGGAGCGCCTAGCGATCACTTTGCACATCATGATGTGTTCACCCTGCCGAAACTTCCAGAGTCAAACCCAGTTGATCCGCAAGGTCGCCCGGCGCTATCCCGAACACTTGCAAAGCCGCTCGGGCAAAAAACCTTTAAGCAAATGACAAAGCAGATCATATGGCAGTCCACGCTAACCTGTCCGGTATGCGGTTATCGCAAAACCGAGACGATGCCCCGCGATGCCTGCCAGTGGTTTTATGAATGCCAGGGCTGCCATGCCTTGCTGAAACCGAAGCCAGGCGATTGCTGCGTATTCTGCTCCTATGGCAGCGTTGCCTGTCCGCCGGTTCAACTGAGTGACGGACAGGACGGCTGCTGCAAATAATGCCGTACCCGATTCAGAGCCAGTCTCTTAAACGCTGCAGCCAGCTCTTGCCGCTACCTTCGCCGACCGGCAGATACGGCAGCGATTCTTCCAGCAAGCGGGCCAGCAAATCATGATCGATCAGGGCTTGCAAATCCTGCGCCGTGCCTCGTTTCCCGATGGGTTTCAGGGCCAGTTTGCCCTGTTGTTTTTCCAGGGTATAGCCATTGCCGCACACCCGGCAAAATACCCTGTCTCCCGCTTTATGGGGCAGCCGCAGAATTCGGAAAAAATAGTACGCTAAGACTTTTCAGTGGTTCGCAACGGTCTGAATTGCCCTTCTTCAATCTTCCGGTTCTGGCGCCAAATGTAATCGCCCGTCAGATTGATGTGCTCCCAACCTAACGGCGACAAGTATTGCAGTAGCGCATCGTCAACAGGCTTGTCCAATTCCCGTAGTTTTTCGACGGCCCTTTCCAGATAGACGGTGTTCCATAACACGATGGCGGCCGTCACTAAATTGAGGCCGCTGGCACGATAGCGCTGTTGCTCGAAGCTGCGGTCGCGGATTTCGCCCAAGCGATTAAAAAACACCGCTCTGGCCAAAGCGTTGCGGGCCTCGCCCTTATTCAGCCCCGCGTGGACACGACGACGCAGTTCTACGTTTTGCAACCAATCCAGAATGAACAAGGTGCGTTCGATGCGGCCCAGTTCGCGCAAGGCCACAGCCAGGCCGTTCTGCCGTGGGTAACTGCCGAGTTTCCGCAGCATCAGCGATGCGGTAACGGTGCCTTGTTTGATCGACGCCGCAAGCCGTAATATCTCGTCCCAATGCGTTTGGATGCTTTTGATATTCAAGTTACCTCCGATCATGCTCTGTAATGCCGAGTAGTCTTGGCCGTTTTTAGGCGCATATAGCTTGGTATCCTTCAAATCGCGAATGCGGGGCGCAAAGCGAAATCCCAGCAAATGCATCAGTGCGAAGACATGGTCGGTAAAGCCGGCTGTATCGGTGTAATGCTCTTCGATACGCAAATCCGATTCGTGATACAGCAAACCATCGAGCACATAGGTCGAATCGCGCACGCCTACGTTCACGACCTTGGTGTGAAAGGGGGCGTACTGGTCGGAAATGTGGGTATAGAACAATCGGCCCGGTTCGCTGCCATACTTCGGATTGACATGACCCGAGCTCTCGGCCTTGCCGCCCGCCCGAAAACGCTGGCCGTCGGAAGACGAGGTCGAGCCGTCGCCCCAGTTTTCGGCAAACGCATGATTGAACTGGTGTCATTTTTCAAAGTCGATGTCAGCGGATTGTCAAAGTCGATGTCAGCAGAGAGTCAAGAGCGTGGAATAGGCCGCCCAACCATTGGGTAATTAGTTATCATGGATAAAAGCGCTGCCAACTAGTTTCCTGAAAGCGGACGACTCCAATTAGGAAAACGCTGAATAAATAGACACTTGCATTACGCGGCATGTGTAAGGCTTTGATTTCGCCGGACGCGCAACCGCCAGTTTCGAATAAATCAGCGGTTCCTTAGGGATGGCGAACGGCTACAGCCTCGATACGATAGCCTGTCACTCGTCCGTGCCGAGCCGCAGAATTGACCGGTATCTAGGCATTTGGTAAATTGAATGTATGAAAGCCGCCGCCCAATCCAATTTGACCATTATTTCCACCATTTTAAAAATGGTGGGTTAGCGCGCTTTTGATTATTCACTGCAACCCGCCAAGAGGCGGGTTTTTTATGTCCGTCTCCAGGCACTTACTCAACCAAGGAGATTGACATGGAATACCAACAGATAATAAAGGCAATCAAGGCTGCTGACGAAGCGATTACCAGCGAGGACTTCGACGCCTTGATGGAGTTCTACGCGGACGACGCAGCACTTGTCATCAAGCCTGGCTTAATCGCGAAAGGCAAGGAAAATATCCGCAAGGCATTTGTCGCCATTGCCGACTATTTCGGTCACAATCTTGTTGTCAAGCAAGGCGAAATTCAGGTCATTCAGGGTGCTAATACGGCGCTGGTCATCATGGAGACCATCTTGGAGACGGTTGACTCAAAGGGTGTTCAGGCGAGAACGACTCGTCGCGCTACCTACGTATTCCGCGAAGAGTTGGACGGTAAATGGCTTTGCGTTGTCGACAATTCTTATGGAACGGACCTGTTAGGAGTGGCGTGACATGCAAAAGACACTAACTACGCTACACCTGCTATGCGGAAAAATAGCCTCTGGAAAATCAACACTTGCCAAAGAGATCGCCGCCCAGCCAAACACAGTGATCATTGGCGAAGATGATTGGCTCGCACACCTTTTTCCAGGTGAAATAAATACGATAGAGGACTATGTTCGTTGCGCCGCCAATTTGCGAAATGTGATTGGCCCACATGTGACCGCGTTGCTTCGGGCGGGAGTGTCAGTTGTCCTGGATATCCCTGCCAACACGGTCGCAACCCGAAAATGGATGAAAAGTCTTCTTGATGGTGTTCCGTCCGAACATTTGTTGCATCTTCTGGAGACCACTGACGCCGATTGTATGACTCGCTTACGTACACGAAATGCCGCCGGCACTCATGCGTTTTCCGTCTGCGATAAAGATTTTGAAATCATCACAGGTCATTTTGTGGCGCCTCGCCAAGAAGAGGGATTCGACATTAGGGAGCCATTCACAACCAACGTCTGCTTTCCGCGTGACTAATGGCAGATTAGGCTCGGTCTTTGTCGGTCAAGTTGCTACCGACAAAGACTTCGATAAATGACAAGTCCAGAATATGTCCGTTTTCTGGAATCCATTAACCATTCTCTTTCTGACTGTCGCTTTTTAAAGCCGATGTCAGTTAGGAGTTGGAGCGGTGATCAATCTCCGTCGGAGGGTGGCACGAATCTACCGATTGCGCGGTATAAAGTCGCGTGATGACAATTCAGGATGCGGGCGGCATCGCGCACGGACGTACCTTCGGTACACAATCGATGCCCGAGCGCAATCTGCTCGGTGCTAAGTTTCGGTGGACGGCCGAAGCGTATGCCTTTTTTCTGGGCAGCAAGACGGCCGGCGTGGGTTCGCTCAGCAATCAGAGAGCGTTCAAACTCGGCGATGCCCGCAAAAACAGTCAGCACCATCTTGCCAGACGGCGAGGTCGTGTCTGCCCACGGTTCACCCAGGGATCGCAAGCCAGCGCCCGCCCGGTTGAGAAGCTCCGCCAGCTCCAGCAGGTCCTTTGTGGCACGGGCCAGTCGGTCCAGACGCGTCACCACCAGCACATCGCCTTTACGCAAGTGATCGAGTAGCCGTATCAATTCCGGGCGTTCACGCTTAGCCCCGGAAATTTTTTCTTCATAGAGGCGCTGGCAACCGGCGGCCTGTAGGGCAGTGCGCTGGTTGTCAAGATGTTGGTCGTCGGTCGAGACGCGGGCATAACCTATCAGCATAGTCAGAGCTCAAAAATACTGTTGCAAAAGTGTCTCGTAATTATAGACTTTTGCACCCTACTTTTGCGACACATGAAGCCCTGATTCTATCAGAGCCATCAGGTTGTCGCAGAATTTAGGAATTTTGCGACACGCTGTGTCAAAGCATCCAGCTCGGCCTGGCCTTCTGGCGTTGCGGCATACTGATTCATTTCCTCCATGATCCGCCGCCAAACGAGCGGCCGCGTCATCTGCTCAAGCTGCTCAACGGGAATGCCGGTGCCATTAGACAGCCGCTGTAATAACTCCGGTGCAGGCTGCTCAAATTGCCTTGCCAGACTATCGCCGGTAGGAATGCCCAGAGCACGTAGGCAGAAATATTCGTAACGCACACCATAACATTCAGCGAGCCGGCGCACATAGCATTCCAATATCTCGTAGCGATAGGGTTTCGGATGCAGCGGCCAGCGCTTCTGCATGCTGCGCCAGTCAACGCAATTCCTGCTCAACCATGCGCCGGCGCACACTAGGCGGTTGATAATCGGCACGTTCAATGACGGCGCAGGTAATACGCTCTTCACCTTGCAGTAAGGCGGCTGTGGTGGCGCTGATCAGGAGTGCCGCGATTTCGCCAATCGTACCTTCAGATCGGCGCCAGATCAGCTCGTATAACGGCGCACTGGACAGATGAGAAGGTTCGCGCAGCGGCAGCACGGTCTCGAAACTGGCCAGCAGACGCGCGAATTCCTCGCCCGATTCCCAGAGCGGCAGCAGCAGGGGATGAAACCGATTCTCTAGCTGGTCATCGCTGCGAATCGCCAGATAAGCATCACGGATGCCCAGGCAAACGACGGGGATACGCAGCTCATTGCCCATAAAACGCAGCAGGTTTAACAGTTCTCGTTGCCGTCTGGCCGTTGCGCCCAATAAATTGTGTACCTCATCAATGATCAGCATGCGCACGCCGACCGTGCGCATTAGCCGCAACGTCGACACTTCGCGTAGGTCATGACGCCCGTAAAAGCCGACCGGGGTTCCAAGTGCAACCTGCAGTGCGGTAAAGAATCGGTTAACCGTTGCCTCGGCGGGCATTTGTACCGTAAGTACTGGAATGACCTCGTGTTCACCATTCTCGGAAATCCGCTGCGGATGCGTGCGGCGGAACTTTTCGGCAATCATCGTTTTGCCGTTGTTGCTGGGGCCTACAATCAGAAGATTTCGCGGGCGCAGCTTGCCAGGCTCACTGGCAAGCAACGCTTCGAGCTGTGCCAACACTTGATGGGCTCGGGTATAGCCGATCCAGCGCTCCATTCTCAGATGAGCAAGACGCTCTACGCTAGGTAGCTTGGCGAGCTCGTTCGCTTCCGGCCCCAAATGCTTGAACGTTACCATAGCTCGATGTCATCAAACGGGCGTACAGGGCCGACATCAACTGTCGAAGTTGATCTTTCAGCTGGCGTTGCCGCGCTCTCGGGCTTTAAAGCAATTTGGCGCCGTGTCCGATTGCGGCGTGCCGTACGCGTTAATGCTTTGGCTTTACGTTCAATGTCGCGCATTTCATCAATCGCGGCGAACAGACTCGCTTCGTCGGCCGCAGTGCGTCGTTGCTCGCGCAGGCGTTTACGCGCTAGCTTGTGCTCCCAGAGCGTGATCGCCGGACGCGACAAGGTCCGATACGGTACTTCCAGGTAGCCATTATGCTCTGCATCCAGCACGAAGATGCGGGACAAATCTCGCGGATCGCGGCGGATCATAAAGGGCGTGGGTTGATTGCGCAGCTTTATCCACGGGCGCAGTGCATTGCTGTAGTAAGTGATGTGGTCAATCGTAATACCGTCCCGTTGCAAAGAGCGGCGCACCACAGGCAAAAAGTCGATCAGGAAAGTGCGGGGATCACGCGGCAGCGGTAGGGTTTTGTTAGCGGCAGTGAGCGCCTGGAGGCCCTGCTCGTAGCGGCGCAAGGGGATCTCTCCCTCCAGCCCTTCATGCGGTCGGAGGTGGTAATACTTGGTAATCGCGACGGCCAGCCAACGCTCCAGTTCCTCCAGCGTCAGACACGCGCGCTTGTCGCTGTCGTAGTCGCCGCGTTCGCTCGGATTGGAAAAGGTTGTGCCGGGTAACGCGTGCACAAGTTGCATCAACGTGCCGATGATGCGCTCTATGATGCCGCCGAAATGCGGCTGTCCTGGTGGTCGCCATTCTATGGCGATACCATGCTGGGCGCAGCCTCGTTCAAAAGCGGCCGAATGAAATTCCGAGGCGTTATCAACGCCGATGCGGCAGGGCTTACCCACTATCGGCCAGTGTGCCTCGATGCCGCGCTGCTGCAGCCATGACACTTTATCGCTGGCGACTAGGGTCAGGCAAAGCCCCACGCTGGTCGCCGATGGCGCCTCAAGCGACAGATGAAAGCCGGCAATGCAGCGGCTGAAGACATCAATCGCCACCGTTATCCACGGGCGACCTATCGGTGAGCGATCGATCGGATCAACGATGATCAGGTCCACTGGCGTATGGTCCATTTGCAGCCAATCAAGAGGCGTGTCTGCGATAGGCGTACTCCCGTAAACCGGCTTGGTTTCAGGATGCAGTTCTCCCCGCTGGCGGTGCTCGGCCAGAGATAGATTTCTCAGGCGCCGGCGGATCGTGCTCTCTGACGGAGGGTCTAAGCCAGCTTTCAAGCACTGGCTACGGACTGCAAACACGAGCTCAGCGGCTGACCGTTTCTGCCGCGTCACAAAAATTTCGGCTATCAGGCGACGAAGCAAATGCTCGCGGGATTCGGCCAACCGTTGTTTCCCCCGTCCGCCGTTGGAGCCGCCCGGCAACAAAGCGGTGAGCTCACCACCGGATTCGCGTAGCCGCTGGATCAGGCGGTATATCTGCCGCTCGGATAACCCCAGCTCAGCGGCCGCTTCACGTGCTTTCAGGCGAGAACAGCACTTGCTTTCCACCAAGGGACGCACGATTTCAGCACGACGTTGCGCTTCATGCCATTCCGGTTCTGCGATCTGTGAAAGGTCAGTCATAGTCCCCCCTTATTGCAACGTGCTGACGTCGACTTTGACAATTTGCGACGTGCTGACATCGGGTTTGAACGTTGCTGACATCGACTATGACATTTTAATTTGCGTTTATCAAGAGATTACGCGGGTTCAGGTTGATGGCCGCTGACATCGACTTTGAAAAATGACACTGACATCAGGTTAGGGTATAGCCTTAACTGGCACCGCCGCCCATAGCTTGGTACAGAACCGCACTATCGACGAGGCGCTGTGCCTGAGCCGCGATCAAGTTAATTCTGGTCTGTTGCGCCGCTTGTTGTGCGATCAGCTGCTGAACGTAGCTGACCGTACCCAGTGCATATTGCCTCTGCACGGATTGCAAAGAGCCTTGCGCCGCAGCATCTGCGGCAGTCAGAGCCGCCAATGCCTCAGCATCGTTCTCCAAAGCGCGCAGAACATCGGCTACATTGCGCAGGGATTCGAGCACGACGCTTTGGTAATTGGCGGCCGCGGCATCGAACGCGGCCAATGCCGCGCGCTTTTCGGCGGGCAGTGCGGGATTAAAGAGCGGCTGGGTAAGTTGTCCAAGGACGTTCCATATTGCTGAACCGGGGCCGAACAATGCGCCTGCAACCAAGGTCTGCGTAGCGAGATCGGCGCTAAGATTAAGTTGCGGATACAGCTTGGCGATTGCGCTGCCGTATTCCGCGTTGGCAGCGTGTAACAACGCTTCCGCGCCGAGGATGTCGGGGCGGCGGCGCACCAATTCGGAAGGTACGATTAAGGGTAAATCGGACGGTAGGGTGAATTCTTCCAGCATGAAAGTGGGCAATTGCCCATCTTCCGGGGCACGGCCGGTGAGTGCGGCCAACAGATGTTCATTCTGCTGACTCTGTTTACGCAACACGGGAAGACCGGCGCGAGTATCTTCCACTTGGGTTTGCAGCGCCAACACTTCATCCGGTGCGCCCTGGCCAAGACGCACGCGTTCTTGGGTAAGGTGCAATTGTTCATCTTGAGCGCTTAGAATAGCCTCCGTAGATTGTATTTGTGCCGCAAGCCTGGCTTGGGTAATCGCGGCGGTAACGATATTGCCCGCCAAGGTTAGCTGCGCACCTTCCAATTCGTGACGGCGATACTCGGTTTGAGCGGCTAAGGCCTCTAAGGCGCGGCGGTTACCACCGGCAAGATCGAGTTGGTAATTGACGTTAACACCGGCGTTAAACAAACTGAATTCCCGCGCGTTGTCATCTTGTCCCAATACGATGGGATTAAAGCGTTGTCGTTGCGCGCTGAAACCGGCATCGACTTGAGGATACATCATCGCCCCCTCCTGCGCCGCATGGATTTCCTGCGCCTGACGTAACGTGGCTCGTGCGGAAGCCAGCGTTGGACTGGCCTGAAAAGCCTGCTCTATCAGCGCGTCGAGTTTGGAAGATCCCAGATCACGCCACCACTGTGCGTTCACGTTGGCGCCGATCCTAAAGTGTTGCGCATCTCCCAAAGCCGTGGCCGCGGATGCCGTTTGAGTCGACAAAGGGGTTGCGGTGTAGGCTGGAGTATCGGGGGCGGCCGGTGCTTTGAAATCGGGCCCTACGGTACAACTAGACAGCAAGCCGGCAAAAATGATGACTGTATAGGTCCGAACCGTCATGTGATCGGTCTTCGAGCGATCAGTACCGTGACGGCGTATTCCTTCAACGTTGCCCATAAAAATGTTCCACGAACGATTGACGGAAACTCTGATGGCAAGCCAGACAACTGCTTTGCAGATTCGCAAAGGCTGTGATCACGCCTTGTCCATCGTTCCGGGCGGCAACTTGTTCCAGTGCCCGCGCAGCTTGATGCGTTATTTCATCATGACTTTCGAACGTCCCCATATCGGCGCCAATGAACGTCAGGATACGCATCTTCTCGATAACAGGCGGCTCCGGATGCTCGGCGATCTGTGGTGCAACTTTGGCGACCGAAGCCCAATCTTCACGAGAAATGGCGTCAGTGATGGTCTGCATATTCCTACCGAGTTCTTGCATGATTCGGCGCAGTTCTAACGGCTTAGCTTCGGTATCCCCATCAGCCCAAGCATGCGAGTAGATGCCGGCTATAAATACGCTGGCTGCAATGGCAGTAAAAAGATTTTTAGGGCAGTTTTGGTATGTCATCAGGCACCTTGAATTTAATTGTTTACTCAAATCCTCGTCCTTCGCCGACTTCCTCATGGGCCACGCCGTCGCGGATATGGTAGATGCGTTTGAAGGTGGGAATAATTTTTTCATCGTGGGTGACAACGATGATGGCGGTCTCGAACTGGCGTGCCATGTCGTTGAGGATACGGATAACGGCCATGGCCCGTTCACTGTCGAGCGGTGCGGTTGGCTCGTCGGCAAGAATCACAGGCGGGCGATTGACCAGCCCGCGGGCGATGGCAACGCGCTGCTGTTCGCCGCCGGAAAGCTGCGACGGCATGGCACGGGCGCGGTGTTGTACATCCAGCGCGGTGAGAAGCTCCAGTGCTTTCGCACGCGCTTTACTATTGGGTATACCTGCCAACATCGGCAGCAGTGCAACGTTGTCGGTCACATCGAGAAAAGGAATCAGGTAGGGCGCCTGGAATACGAAGCCGATCTTGTCACGCCGCAAGGCTCGCAGGTCACGTACTTTCCAATCGTTGTCAAAGATCACCTCATCACCCAGAACCATGCGACCGGCAGTCGGATCAATCACCGCCCCCAGACACTTGAGCAGAGTGCTCTTACCGGAACCGGACGGCCCGATAAGCCCTACCACCTCACCCGGGGCAACCTGCATGTCCACGCCCCTCAAGGCATGGACAGCGGTATCGCCCTCGCCGTAGCGTTTCTTTAAGCCTTCAATGTGAATACCTTTGCCGCTCACCTTAGCCTCCTATGGCTTCGGCCGGATCGACCTTGAGCGCCATACGAATAGCGACGACGCTGGACAATGCGCAGATTGCCAGCACAGCGAAAAAACCTGCGACGGAGTCTAGCGGCATTAATAATACGTACTTAGGAAAGATCGGCACCCAGAAGGTAGCGGTGATTTTCCCCACCACAAAACCGATAACGCCAAGCGCTAGAGACTGCTGCATGATCATGCCGGCGATGGTGCGGTTCCTGGTGCCGATCAGTTTAAGCACTGCAATTTCCCGAATTTTTCCCAAGGTCAAGGTATAGATGATGAAAGCAACAATGGCCGCGCTGACGATGCTCAGAATCACCAGAAATAAAGCGATCTGTCTGGCCGATTTAGCAATTACCTTGTCTACCAGAATCGATTCCATCTGGATACGGGTATAAACCTGCAGGCGCGTCCAGCGGCGAATCGTTTCGGCTGCATCCTCAGGGAGTGTGCCGGGTTTGAGCTTAACAAGTACCGCATTAACATAGGTGTTGGTGCTTTGCGATGCGTTCACCACAGCGAGTAGATCGGGAATGCCTGGACGATTGAAGTCCGGGTTCTCGGCATTGCGGCGGCGCTGCTGAACCAGAGCATCGTTGTCTTTCAGAAATTGCGCTTCTTGTGCGTCTTTGAGTGGAATGAAGACCATCGGGTCACCGTTATAAGATACCGTGCGTTTAGACAATCCGACGACCGTGTAAAAATTGCGGCGGATTCGGATACGCTCACCGAGCTGAAATCCGCTGGAAATATCGGCAATGGCTTCATAGTGACTACGGGTGATATGTCGCCCAGCGACGAGATACCGGGGCTGTCCTGGCGTACCCGGCTTGCCGGCCGTGACGCCAACTACCATGGCGCTAACATCCTGCTCGCCGTGGCCTACCTGCATAATCAGATAGGTGACATTGGCCGCGTATTCCACGCCCGGCATATTCAGCAGACTGCGATACAGATCGTCGTACAGACTGGACGATTCGGCATAAGGCCCCTGAGTGTCCTGCTGCACTACCCACAGATCCGCGCCTGTGTTGTCCAGCATCACCTGTGCATCGTCGACCATGCCCCGATAGATGCCGGCCATACTCAGCGTCACGCCGATCAACAATCCCAGACCGACGCCGGTGAACACGAACTTACCCCAAGAATGGAGAATATCGCGGCCCGCCAAACTGATCATCGCGCTGCGCCGGGAATGTGTTCAACTACATGAATTCGGCTGCGTGTGGTCAGCGCCTTTTCGCTGTAAACCACTACCCGGTCGCCGTCCTTGAGTCCATCGCGAATTTGCACTTGGCCATCAAGATCAGCAGCGCCTAGTTTAACGGGAGTAAAGTGCAGGTCGCCGTCCATAGCTTGCCAGACTCCCACTTGCCCATTCTCACGATGGATGGCGGCATTGGGAATCACCGGGGCGGCTGGTAGCGCCGGTAAGTCGACCGTGACTTCGGCCAGCTCACCCAGCGGCGGCAATGGATCGGGGGGCAGATCGAAACTCACCTTGGCAAGCATTTCTTCGGTCACGGCGTCAGCCTTGGGTTCCACCCGCAGTAAGCGGCCGGCCAGCACATGGCCATTGCGCGAACGCAACACAATGCGGGCCGGCAGTCCAGCGGCAAGCCCTGCTGCACTGATCTGGTCGAAGCGTACGTTCAGCCATAAACTTTCGGAATCGATCACTTCCACCACAACTTGTCCAGCAACGACAGTTGTGCCGGGATCGACATCGCGGGAACTGACCAAGCCGTCAGCCGGCGCGATCAAACGCAGGTTATCCCCCTGCGTAACCAACGCCTCCCGGTCAGACCGGGCACGAGCGACATCTTCACGGGCAACCGTAAGTACAGCATCCGCAATCTGCAATTCCTGTCGCTTGGTGGCGACTATTTCTTCGCTAGTCGAGCGTACCGCAAACAATTGTTCATATCGATGCAATTGGGCCTTCGCATACGCTTGCCGTGCCTCCGCTTCGCGCAATGCCGCTTCGGCACGCTTGAATGCCGATTCCTGTGAGCGGACGCGATCATCGAGATCGACCGGATCCATCTCGCCTAACACTTGACAGCCCTTCACTCGATCGCCCACATGCACCTCCAGACGTTGCACGCGACCGGCAACCGTGGGACCAATTTTGTAGGTATAGCGCGCCTCCACCGTGCCGATACCGAATAGCGCTGGGGCAATTGACTTTGACTTTACCTCCGCGACCGTCACGGTTACCGGTGCCAGCGGACCGGACCGTAAGGCGACGTAGACGAAAAGCACAAGCAACGGCACAATAACTGCCAGAAGCGCCAAGGTTCGTTTTTGTAGAGGCATGCGATTCATTGCGCACTCCGAATGCCACGCTGATAAATTGCAAAGACGCGTGGCGCATCGTGGCGGATACGCTCCACATTGCCGGCCAGCAGCGATTGCATGACCAAGCCTTGGATCGTGCCGATGAACAGGGTGGCCGCAGCTTCGGTATCGAGTGCGGCGGACAGCTCGCCGCAAGCCTTACCCGCCTCGATCAGTCGGTGCAGGCGTTCTCCATAACGCAGAATCAGGGTTTGCACTATGCGCTTGGGCGCGGTCTGCTCGGCACGTTGCAATTCTCCAAACATCATCCGGGGAACCCCTGGGTGCTCGGCCACGAACTCGACGTGGCTCATGAATATCGCCTGCATCGCGGCTAGAGGCGATTCAACACCTTGCGCGGCACAATCAATCCGAGCCAGGAGGCGTTCCGCCACCCACTCCATGACTGCCTGCCAAATAGCATCCTTAGTCGGAAAATGACGAAACAACGCGCCCTGGGTCAAGTTCATATGTTTAGCGATAGCCGCAGTTGTGATTTCGCTGGGGTTGTGCGAACCCGCCAATTCAACCACCGCCTCGACTGTTACGGCCCGTCGTTCATCGGCAGGAAGGTGTTTTACAGGAGTAGTCACGGTTGCTCTCATAAAAGATAGTAATTAATTACTATCTTATCGTGATAATCAAATTAGGCAAGCGGAAAATTATCCGTGGTAAGTTACGATGGCCTAATTAATTATTGATCTATCGTACACATTCCGCAGCAATGGGTCTTAGACTAGGCGCTAAGATACGATCTTATTTGCCTCATGAACTGATTGTCACTACAGCTCTCAAATGCTTACCCTAAAGGCTTAGCGTACTATTTTTTCTGAATTCTGCGGCTGCCCCTTTATGCTTTCTTTGCACGACGACAACCGGGCCGCATATCGGGCATTCGTGGAGCGGAATACCGATATCACTGTGGCCAATGATGCCATCCAGTTCACCGGACCTGGCTAATTCGATGAAGCAGTGGCCGAAGTTGAGATCGAATTGCGCATCCAGATTGACGGTAATCTGTTCAATTGCCACCGCCACGGGCATGCCCTTACGGTATGGCCGAGTGCTGGTCATGGCGTCGAAGGCATCGGCGATACCGACGATGCGTGCGGTTTCGGCGATTTTGCCGCCTGTTAAACCGGCTGGATAACCCCGGCCATCAATGCGTTCATGGTGACCTAATACCGCGTCCATCGCTAACGGCGCCAGAGGATGGCCTTGTAACACCTGGGCGCCCAGGGCTGGATGGGTTTTCATCACTGCATATTCCGCGTCGCTGAGCTTGCCGGTGTTGTTAAGAATGCTGTCCGGCACACCGACCTTGCCCAAGTCATGCAAAAATCCACCTAACCCGGCGATCACGGCTTGCCGTTTGGACAATCCACAAGCCAGAGCCAGTCGCGTGGAAAATTGCGAAACCCGCCATAAATGGCCGCCGGTATAAGGATCGCGGACTTCGACCAGAAACGCCATGCTGTAGAGGGTGTGCAGTAACTCCTGAGTATGGACTTTGTCATGGGCTGGTTTCATAGGCTGTTCTCCTTCGATTGGGTCACTTTCGATTCAGCGGCTGATAGGGTTATTTGTACTGGGTCGTGAACCGGCGAAGCTTCCTTACAACACCATCGGTAAATTTTTTCTGAGACAAAGGATATCGGCAGACCGAAAAAAATTTGTAAGGAATTAAAAAATCGCTCCGACTGATGGGGCAGGAAGGCACTGTTGCTTGTCCTGATCACTTATCAAACACTCGGAGAATCCACTATGAACAAAAAAACCTTATCCCTAACTTTGAGCAGCGCCCTCGCTTCGACTTTGCTGAGCACAGCGCCCGCTATTCAAGCCGGCGAAAATCCGTTTGCGATGTCCAGCATTAATCCTGCTCAACAATTGGCGGCCGCCGATGATAAATCCGCTGAAGCTGGCTGCAGCGGTAAAGTAGCCGAAGGCAAGTGCGGCGAAGGAAAATGCGGCGCCAGCAAGACGAAGGGTGCAGAAGGCGGTTGCAGCGGCAAAATACCGGAAGCCGGCTGCAGCAGTAAGATGACCGAAAGCAGCTGCGGCGCCAAAACCAAGCAATAAGCCGGAGTAACCGCCGATGATCACCGTCAATCCTTTTGGTCTGGCCGGCTCCGGTCTGGGACTGCGCCGTGCGCTGTTGCCGGCGTTGCAAGCCGATGTGCCGGACAACATCGATTTTTTCGAAGTCTCGCCGGAAAACTGGGTGGGCGTCGGCGGTCAGTTGGGCAAGCAGTTTCGCCGCCTGACCGAGCACCACCGTTTCGTGGCGCACGGTCTGGCATTGTCACTGGGCGGGCCGGCACCGCTGGATACCGCCTTTTTACGCGAGCTGAAGCAGTTTCTCGATCAGCACGATTTTGTCCTGTACACCGAGCACCTGAGTTTTTGCAGCGACGAGGGGCATTTGTATGACTTATACCCGATTCCCTTTACCGACCAGGCGGTCAAGCATGTCGCAGAGCGCATCCGCCAGACTCAGGATCTGCTTGAGCGGCGCATCGCGCTGGAAAATGCCTCGTACTACCTTCAGCCCCCACAGGCGGAGATGGACGAGCTGACCTTCATCAATGCCGTGTTGAGCGAGGCTGATTGCCATCTGCATCTGGATGTCAACAACATTTATGTCAACAGCGTCAATCACGGCTACGATCCGGTAGCGTTTTTACACGGCTTGCCGGGCAAGCGCATCGTCTACGGGCATGTTGCCGGTCATGATAGGGAACCCTCCGGGCTGATCATCGACACGCACGGTCAGAACACGATCGAGCCAGTATGGAACTTGTTGGCTGAAGCCTATCGTTGCTTTGGCGTGTTTCCGACTTTGGTTGAGCGCGATAGCAACATGCCGCCGCTGGCCGAATTGCTGACGGAAGTTGAGCGCATACGTGCCTTGCAAAAGCACTATGTATATTGCCGTAGCGCGGATGGCATGAAGGAGGCGGCCGCATGAACCAGAATCTACCATTTCAACAACAGCAACGGCAATTTCTACATTATCTGCGTCAGCCGCGTGTAGCCCAGCTTCCTGCTGGATTTGCGCCAGAACGCTTGTCGGTATATGCCGATCTGCTCTACAACAAATTCGACGAGAGCTTGGCGGCTTGCTTTCCGGTCATTCATCGCATCCTGTCGCCCACTGATTGGCGGATCTTGCTGCTGGATTTCATCGCCGACCATCGCTGCCTGACCCCGTATTACCGGCAGATTCCTGATGAATTCGTGCAGTATCTGCAGCAGGAACGCGATCGTACCAATGATTTACCGTTTCTGGCAGAGCTGGCGCACTTCGAGTGGATTGAACTGCAGTTATCGATCGCCGAGAGCGAATCGATCACTAGCAAGCCGCTGACCCGCGAGCAATTACTATCCGGTGTGCCCGTATTTGCATCAGTCATGCAGTTGCTGCACTACCAGTGGCCGGTTCAGGACATTGGGCCTCACGCTCTGCCTGCTGAACCGCCCGCTACGACCGGTAATTGTCAAAATAACTGTCGCCTCAACAGTTAAATCAGGCCGCTTTTTTCAGCGCCTGTCGAATTATATTTTTGTCCTTCTGGTCAGGGTTCAAATAGACCTCAAGTACAGGCTCCCAATTTCG
This sequence comes from Methylobacter luteus IMV-B-3098, assembly GCF_000427625.1. Lineage (GTDB taxonomy): Bacteria > Pseudomonadota > Gammaproteobacteria > Methylococcales > Methylomonadaceae > Methylobacter > Methylobacter luteus. The sequence continues at coordinate 3,810,441 of NZ_KE386569.1, read as the reverse complement.
TGTTTTGCTCCGCCAGCGTTCCGGACGGCGCTTTTTGGCGGCTTGATAGGCCG
>NZ_KE386569.1:3809457-3810288 GCF_000427625.1 Methylobacter luteus IMV-B-3098 | reverse complement strand
GTAAGCCCTATGATGAATCCACTTACCTCAAAGCGCTGGAACAACGGGGCTCCTCGTTGCTAAAACCAGGCGGCGAAATCAGTGAAAAAGCTTGACGGACTAACTCAGGGCGTGAACCGGCCTTTGGACTCTGTTATTTAATTGTCTGCTGAGTGACTTATTTCGGACTCTCGATACTTACTTTGTGGTATTGTCTCGGCCCGTTTATCATACATAAAATGTTGGAACATCAGAGACTGAAGCGCTATTCTTGACAGTCAAGCAGGAAAAGCTGTACTTTTTCCAGTCTGTTTAACAACTTGTTGGGCCCAATGAACAAGTCAGCTTGGCGCAATGAAGCATATAAGCGTTTTCCGTTGTTTAAGGAGGCGATAAATGACGCTGAAACGCCATATCAGTTATGGAACGATCTGCTATTCGAGTTCTATTCAGCATATGACGCAGGTCAAGTCGAGATCGTATCTGCCATCTACAAATACGCTCAGTGGTCTTGCGAACAACCACAGGGTCGCACTGCAAAAGATGATTTGGCTACTTGTGTAACAGTTTGCTTTTTTGAGCATATTCCAGAGCATCAGAAGGCTCTAGTTGACATGCCTAATTGGTGGTCTCTAGAAGATGTAAAACTTATGAAGGATGTTTTCAGTTACATGGTTGGAGAAGAAGGCTATTCACGTATATTGGAGCAATATCAGAGCCGTAGGGCGCAATAGCGGTAATTGTCAAAATAACTGTCGCCTCAACAGTTAAATCAGGCCGCTTTTTTCAGCGCCTGCCGAATTATATTTTTGTCCTTCTGGTCAGGGTTCAAATAGACCTCAAGTACAGGCT
>NZ_KE386569.1:3796288-3809357 GCF_000427625.1 Methylobacter luteus IMV-B-3098 | reverse complement strand
CCTGGCCTGATCGAAGCCCCGGCGCAGATCTGGCTGGCCGTTGAACCGGTGGATCTGCGCCGGGGCATCGACGGTTTGTCAGCTATTGTGCAGCAAGCGCTGGGGCATGCTCCGTGCGCCGGTTCGGCGTTCGTGTTCCGCAACCGGACGGGCAATCGCCTGAAGCTGCTGCTGTGGGACGGCAACGGCGTCTGGCTGTGCCAGCGGCGGCTGCACCGCGGCCATTTCGCCTGGCCCCGGGCGCATGACGCCTGTTTTTCGATCACTGCGGCACAATGGCAATGGCTGATCGCCGGGGTGGACTGGCAGCGGCTGTCGGCCTTGCCGCCGGCCCACTGGCAAGTCTGAAGCGGGTCGGATAAAATCCGGGTAAAACCCGGCAATAACAAGGCATGCAGCGGCTTTTCAGGGTATAATGTGGCCCATGAATCCGCTCGCCGAACTCGCTCACTTGAACCTCGATCCTGATGCCAAAACGCAGGTGGCGGCCGTCGTGCAGACGCTGCTCGAGCAGGCGCAACGGGATGCCGAAACCCTTCGGACCCAGGAAGCCGAGCTGCAAGCCAAAAACGCCGAAATTCAGGCCAAAGACCTGAAAATTCAGGCTCTGACTTTGGAACTGGCCCATATCAAGCGGATGCGCTACGGCGTCAAAAGTGAAGCTTTGGCGCCGTTGCAGCGCGATGTGTTCGAGGAAACCTGGCACACCGATCTGTCGGCGATCGAAGCCGAAATCGAACAGCTCGCCGATGACCAATCCGGCGCCACTATCGTCAAGCCCAAACGCCCGCGTGCCGGCCGCCAACCCTTGCCGGATCATTTGCCGCGCATCGAGCATCGCCACGAACCAGGCCGCTGCACCTGCGGCCAATGCGGGAAAGATTTGGTCAAGATCGGCGAAGATATCACCGAACAACTGGACGTCGAACCGGCCAAGTTCTTTGTGCACCGCCATATCCGCCCGCAATATGCCTGCCGGCACTGCGAAACCGTGACCGCGGCGCCGATTCCGCCGGCCGTCATCGACGGTGGCCTGGCGGCCGTGGGTCTGCTGGCCTGGGTGCTGATCGGCAAGTACGTCGACCACCTGCCGCTGTACCGGCTGGAGCAGATCGCCGCCCGCGAGCAGGTCAGCCTGTCCCGTTCCACTCTGGCTGACTGGGTCGGCCGCGTCGGCGTGGCGCTGCAGCCGCTGGCCGACCGATTGGCCTGGCACCTGCTGCAGGGCAATACCCTGCATGCCGACGAGACGCCGGTAGCGCAACTGGATCCCGGCAGCGGCAAGACCCGCAAGGCGTATCTGTGGGCTTATCGCAGCAACGACCTGCAGCCGGGACCTCGTATCATCGTCTTCGATTATCAGCCGGGGCGCAGCGGTGCGCATGCGCGGCAGTTTCTGGGCGTTTGGCAAGGCCATCTGCTGGTCGACGACTATGGCGGCTATAAAGCCCTGTTCGCCGGCGGCGATCAGGCGGCCTGCATCGAGCTGGGCTGCTGGAGCCACGTGCGCCGCAAGTTCTTCGACCTGCATCAGGCCAATGGCAGCCCCATGGCGCTGGCAGCCCTGGAGCGCATCGGTACGCTGTATGCCATCGAGGCGACAGGCCGGGATCTGGACTGCGAAGCCCGAAAACAACTGCGCGCGGCACAGAGCCGGCCCGCCCTCGAGGCCTTGCATGACTGGCTGGTGAAAACCCGCGTCCAGACGGCTAACGGCGGTGCTTCCGCCAAGGCCATCGATTATGCCCTAAAGCGCTGGCCGGCGTTGGTCCGCTATGCTGAAACCGGTCACCTGCCGATCGACAATAACGTCGTCGAAAACGATATCCGGCCCATTGCCCTGGGCAAGAAGAACTGGTTGTTCGTCGGTTCCGAGCGGGCCGGTCGCCGCGCGGCCGGTATCCAGACCCTGCTCGGTACAGCCCGGCTCAATGGCCTGGATCCTGCCGCCTGGCTGAAAGACACGCTGGCCAAGCTGCCGGTCTGGCCGAACAGCCGCATTGACGAACTGTTGCCTTTGGCGCCGGATTTCATTGAAACTCTAAAGCAGAAATAGGGCTAGGAGTCTGTCGGACAGGGTTCAGTATTATGATTCTTATTTGACCGATATGGATTATTGGCGGCATTGAGTCTTCGGTTCTGCCCAACCAAGAGCTATTTCGGGTTATTTTTCCGTTATCCGGCCGCCAGCACATGCATTCGCTTTAAATTGAAGGCCATAGTCACCAGTTTCCACTCACCAGCTACCGCATCAAGACCTCTCAGCGAGAATTGGCGGAAGCCCAGTACCTGTTTGATGATCCCAAATACCGGCTCGACCGTGCTTTTGCGTTTACCATAAAGCGTGCGGCCACTCTGGGTTTTGAGTTTCCAGGCCATTTTGACCAGCGGGTCATCGCTTTCAGGTTCCGGTGCATCCGGCGTCAGGCGTTCCGCCAATGGCAGATGATGGGCTTCCCGGCCCAGCGCGATGAGGGGNGTAATTTTTTGCTCCACACAGGCCTGGATGTTGTCTTTGCTGAAGTAGCCGTTGTCGGCCAGCAGCATTTCCGGCTTGCCGAGGCTGTCCGGCAAGGCGTTCAGCGCTTTCAGCATCGGCTCGACTTGCCGCTTGTCGTTGGTATGCTGGCTGAGCGTGGCGGCAACCACCAGCAGGCTGTCAACATCGACGGCCGCCTGGGCATTGTAGCCCTGCACGAAGCCGTCCTTGCTCGGCATGATCCGCGATGCTTCGTCGGTCAGGTTGATCTGGTCCTTAGCTTGGGGGCCGGTTTCGGGCGCCTTGGGCTCCTGGCCTCGGGGTTTTTTGCCCGCCTGGCGCTGGCGCTCCCGGTCAGCCAGTCTCTCCTGGTGGTCTTTTTGGGCTTGTTCGTCCCGTTCTTTAACCCGTTCGGCAATCTTGGCCTTGGCTTCCGCCAAGGCTTTCAAGCGATCTTCCCGACGCGCGACTTCCGCCGGCAAATCGATACCGTCGGCCAATTCTTCCTGATCAACGTCCGCTGCCTTTTTCAGCAGGGCCTGCACTTCCTCACGCAATTGCGCTTCCAGCTTTTCGATGTGGCCATGGGACAAGGCCTTGTGCTTCGAGGCATTGGCCTTGATTTTGGTACCATCCAGCGAAATCTGTCCCAGCTTGACGAGTTTCATCGTCTGCGCCAGTGTCAGCACTTGTACGAACAAGTCCTCCAACTCCACCAGAAAGGTCTTGCGGAAATGAGCCAGGGNGTCATGATCGGGATGATGATTGGCAGCAATGAACCGAAACGCCACTGAATCGTAGGTTGCCCGCTCGATCTTGCGACTGGAGAACGTGCCGGTCGCATAACCATAGATCAGCAGGGCCAACAGCAGTGCCGGATGATAAGCCGCTGAACCCCGTCCAGAATAATGGCCTGTCAGTTTTGATAGATCGAGCTGATCGATCACTTCGACGATAAAGCGTGCCAGGTGGTCTTCCGGCAACCATTCGTCCACGGACGGCGGAAGCAAATACTGTTGGTTACGATCAAACTGAATAAAGCGACTCATCAGAAATCATGGCGGTAAAATGATTGAACTCATCACTATTTTACAACTGATGAGATTTAAATGCTGATAAGTCCGACAGACTCCTAGGTGGTAGGACTGGACGCATACGATTTGTTGCCCTTTATATCTAATGCTTAAACCGAACTGAGGTTAAATTAAATTTTCATTACTTTCGCGACTATTGTTTATATATTTTTATTGATTACTATTCGTTCTATTACCACTCGTAATATAACGTATGTGTCCAGTCCTACCACTTGGCACGATTAGAGGCGACAGTTATCCTGACACAGGGGGATCCTTACGCTTAGCCAGAATAGTCACTCTTGAGTTTCCTTCAGACTCAATATGCGAATAGGCTCGACCAGTCGGGTGAAGCGCCGCTCGCGATTTCTGCCTCGCTATAGAAATGTCCGATGCGGTTGTGATCGGTGAGGAGAACGCCGCCGCCAGGCGCTGCACCGAAGCGTCCGGCTAAGGCGAACGCAGGCGGGATCGAACCGGTCGCGGGACGGGTGAAGATGTATTCCTTGAGTTTCCGCCAACGCGAGCGTCCATCATCGGAGACCATCCACGTGAACTTCTCGCGAACCATGTTTTCGTTCACTTGGCTCGCTACCACCTCCAGTCGAATTAGGTCGTCAATATTATTGTTGTTGAGATCGGCGATAAGTAGAGAACTCACGTCGTCGGAGAGGAAGGCATTCAATTGCTTCCAATTGCCACGTCCGCTTTCGGAGATCGACCAACGTCCGCTCCGGACGGCCAGCACATCGGTCACGCCGTCGCCGGTAAAGTCACCGAATCGCAGTTTGTTCATGGCAACCGTCGAACTCTGTATAGGCTGCCAGTTCGGCGCTGACAATGCCGTCACCATCCACTGGTTATTTAACGTGCGCCGAAAGGCGTGCGTCGTCTGCCGCGTCACGCCAGGCCGATGATCCCGAACGTTCGGATCAAACCGGCCGAAGACGACCTCGCTCAGCGTCGCGCCGAACGCACCGATGCTCTGCCAAGAACCTGTACCTCCGCTCGAGATCATCCATTGGCCATTACTCTCGGTCAGTACATCACAACGCTTGTCAGCGTCGAAGTAGCCGAGTCGAATCTGGTTCAGGCGCTCAGTTCGAGTGCTGAGATACGACCACTGGAACTCGCCATAGCTCGAGAACCACCATGTTCGGCCATTTGCGAGGAACAGATCGTCGACGGAATCCCCGTCAAAGTCACATACACCGTAGTTTCCGTACGAATCGAAGTTGATAGTGTTGTTGGGCCCAAGATGAATGACGTCGAGATCGTCCCTGTCGTCGACATGGATCGCGTCATCGCCCACGTCATCCTCAAGCCCCTCGTGGGCAAAGATGTTGTCGTGGATGTAGATACCCACTACAGGCCGTCCACGGATCTTGATGGCGGGACCGGCCAGATATTGGAATGCATTGTCAGTGTACCAGGACTGCACGCTCGCTAGGCCGTCGAAGCCATTATCGCCCGTACCGTGGATGTCGAACTGGTGTGTGTGAAATCCCGCGTAGTGGTATCCACCACCCTTGAGAACCAGATTTCTTAGTGCTTCGTAGCCGCCTGCGTCCCCCCCCGCAGCGATAGCGTGCCGATTGAAATCAAACACATTCTCGCGGATCTGCGCCCACGCCCCATTGTCCACCTCGACACCGTACCCGGCTGCATGACCAAAGACAGGGGTATTGCTGGGATGCTGATTGTGATGGATGTAGTTGCGGAAAATCCTCACTTGGTCCGGACGGCCGATGCGATCGCCAGGAAGATTGCTTGGTTGCTCTTGTCCCGGCCCCTGCCCATTGGCGTCGTACACAACGATTCCCTGACCACCCCAACCGGCGATTTCCATGTTCGAGATCTCAATGTTGAGGCAGCGCTCGATTTTGATGCCGGAGTCTTCGACTGATTGTTGGCCGAAACTGGGACCGTGGATTCGGAATCCAGAGATACGAACGTTGTCGTTCGGCTGACTATTTGGGATACATCGGATCGCAAGGAAGGCGCCCTTCTGAACGTCGCGGTGTGGCCCAAATTTAAGAAGAGGGCCTAGCGATTGTGGTGTTCGTGCGGGATGCTCCTCCCTGCCAGGGAAGGCACCGCTTAAAGCGGGCCTCGCCACAGCCATTGGATCAAATGCCTCAAACTCGTTCAGCTCGATCGCGGCGGAATCCGTCTTACGGTTGTCTTTCCCTGAAACGTCATCTGTTCTCGCGTTCTTTACGGGATTCACGACAGGTCCGGAAACGAACGTGCTCGTGCCTTTGAGCGTCACACACGCACTGAGATCCAGTAGCGGCCGTTCGTTACCTTCCGCGTCGCGTAGGCTCACGCCGCTAAAGTCCAGGATGACTTTCGGTCCAAGCAGAATGGTCGTGTTGGGGATGGCGACCTCAGCCATCAATCTATTGCGCATGAGATCGTGATGCTGCCTATTGACCTCTGGATCTGCTTCGCGGATCTCAATAGTGCGTGGCTTCGGCTCCGCAGGACAAATTCGCCGAGTGGGCAGTGGTAGTTCTGCTTCGATTCTTTCTTCCAGATCGAATGTAGCGCTCGACTCCTGGCTGGCGAAACCCTCGGACTCATCCGAAGCGGCGAACCTACAGCTCAGTATGCCCAGGAGCATAATGCTGGAGGCTATGCCCCGCCACATGGGTGATTTCGGAATGAAGATTTTTTGCGTTTTCATAACAAAGCTCTCCAATTCTATCACAAAACTTAAACCAATGTGGATAACGTCTATCTTGTAAAAAATCTCCTCTTGTGAGGCGATTCCGAGGGGCCTATCCTCATCTTTTATACAGCTTAGCTGCAGCACACCATCATCCATGCCCCCTCCTCGGTCAGTAGTTGTCAGGGGAGCATGGGCAACGAGGAAATTCCAGTTTGCCTCCTATGTCCGTATGATTGATCTCCCGCCGGCTCGGCAATCAAAAAGGCCGCTCGGAATTCCTATTCGCCAGCTGCTTGCGTTGAGGATTAGTAGCGAATGCGGAGTCTTGTGCCGATAGGCTTGTGGTCGGATCTCCAAGCGGTCCAGTTGGACTCCGGCTTACCGCTGTCGCAGGGCGTGCTGAACTCGGGTCGGTAGCTATTCGGTTTGGAACCCGTGACACGATCAATGAACGAGCAGTAGCGTCGAATATCAATCGCTCCCTCCTCAATGGTGCCGTCCGGATTGCGCCCGACCATGGGATGCTCCTCCTTCATATCGTCTAACTCTGCTGTCGGCGGAATCGCATACTGACGAACAGGATCGTCCTTGGCCCATCCAAGACCTACAAGAAAGATGGCATCAAGTCGATCCTCGCCTGCGCCCTGAGATTCTTTATAACCGGTTTCGCTCTTGGTCCACCATGGGTGCCAAGCGGTGGTCATTCCTAAGTCCGCAGGACCAGGCAGCCTAAACCGTGAGGCCCAAGGGATATCTACCCAATCAGAGTAATTGGAATAACCTGGGGGTTTGCCCGTCGAAGCGTCGTACATCTGACCAGGATCCAGCCAAGACATGAGTGGTAGCCCAGAGTAATGACCATCCAGTGTGCGAGCATAATCGTCATTGCGGTCAGTTACCGCTTGGGCGACATCGATGGCATAACCAAACCTTCTACGGAGCAGCCTGAGGAAGGCGTTTTCCTCCGCATTTTGGACATTCAGTAGATTTGAGTCACCCAAGATGATGATTCGATTATCGAAAGCCCATGTACTGACGTTCCCAGTCGAATTGAAGCCAAATGGATCGCGCAAGAGTAACTGAACGATGAACTCGGTGAGATTTTCATACTCTTGCGCTCGTGTTCCTGGTGTCGCTGTTCCTCCGGGCCCCCAACCACCAGAATCGAGATATAAGTGAAAGACCATAATCGGCACACCACTATACCCGCCGGCACTGTTACTATCAATACGGTTCGCCTTGGCCCGTAGTGGAAAGACGAAGTCGTCTTGATAGACGTCATCGCGTGTTCTACAACCATGGGTGTCTTGTCTTCCGAGGCCGGCTGCATCGCACGCATTTTGTATAGTGATTTTGGGATACCGATGGATTGGTGTTCCATCGGCCCATGACGCTCCGGTTGGAGTTGTGCGGGGATTTGCATAAAGCACACCGAAGCGGTCCAAGCATTCAATAGAACCGCAATAGCGACTCGGGCCGACCACCTCATTCCAATTGTTTATGAACGCAGAAGAGGCATTCAATCGATCGGTCATAATCCGCGGCGCGGAGGCGCCTGTTCCATAGACTTGGGAGTATATGTTGTCATGTAACACTTCGTTCAGATTGATAATGTCAGCATCGAAGCGCCACCGCCCGCGATTGTTCTTGTACGATACACTGGTACTATTGCCGTAGTCGGCAGACCGGCCGAGATAATCGACCAGGTTCTTCAGATCTGCGCCCGTCTGCAGGATAGTCCCTTCATTTCCGCCGTCTCCGTCATCTTCATACTCGATGTTTGCTGTCGCGACGCGGATCTCAGCTGTGTCGCGATTACGCACGACCATCGACCAAGCACCAAGCTGGACATGAGGGCCGATGTTGTCGAAGCACACTGAGTAGCCTTGATTTACTGAACCAGGTTCATCTGGAACGACCACATCGAAAATGATCGTATTCCAAATGGTTATCGGATTCCACTGGGAGATTCCTACACCAAGTGCACCTCGTGGAACGTAGCGGCGCGAAAGCTCGATACCACCATTCCGCAGGACGCGAGCCCTAAATGCGAGATCATTACCTGTGCCGATAGCAAGTGGATTAGGACCAGGAGGAGGAATCCCGTCCCAGTGAGGATAAGTACCTACGTTGAAGCTGGTTTTTACGTTGAACTGCCATTCATGATGCCCAGCCGGCAACGCGACCTTCGGCGAACAATAATTCTGCCTAGCCTCCCTGGATGGAACGGCTTCAGCGTCTGGCGTGCCAAGTGAGGCGACTGCTTCGTTCAGCGGGTAATGAACCAAGTCGTAAAACTTCTCGACGTTGCCAGCGCCGCTGTTCTGCGTTTCACCAAGGCTCAGCAGGGCGAATACGTCGGAAGGCTGGCCAGGCGAGCCCCCCGTCCAGCCGTTCCCCAGATAGAACGTCGCCTGGTTGCCATCGGTCAGAGCCCCTGATCCCGGTAAGCTAGCCACATTCTTCGTCGGATTGAATACCCACAGCCGCGCGTCTGCCGCTGCCATGTTCGCGGTCGTGCGCGAAGCTGTCGGAGACAGGAGTGCCAAGTAATCGAGTGCCTTCACCGGCCCGACTTTGACAAGCGTGCCGCCAACATTTCGATTTCGACCGGGGATGATTCCAGGACTCGAGGTTCTCGTCGTGCCGGTACGAAAGTCATCCCGCCAGCCTGTGTCATTCGCGACCTGTATGCTCGTGGGGTTCAAGCGATACTCGACGTTCACCAATGATGTGCCACGAATGTTGCTGTACGCCTGAACTCTGATGTCGGCGGTATTGGTGAGGCCGCAGACGTTGAGGCTCACATAAGCGTTTCGTTCCCCGACGACCGAGCTGTCGTTATTGAAGAACACACTCTCGTTGCCCTTCTGCCGCCTACCGCCTTCACGCGCATGAAAGTCTTGTTTGTGGACGAAGAGCGCCGGATCGCATTCATCAGCCGCCGTATTAACATTCACACACTTCGCGCGAATGTCGAGGCGGGACCCAGTCTGTGTACACCGTCTTCCGCAGCACCCAGTACCGGCTACATTGCCGCCCACTGTCAGCATGCCGCTGAATACCCAGCTGACGGGTACCTTGCTCAAGCGCCCTGAAGTCATAGTGTACTCGTAGGCGATGCCACCTTCGCTTGTGCCGCTGACTTGACCTGAGAGATTGACCTTGGCCTCGGGGTCTAACTTTTCTACTCCGTATCCGATGCCGGCTGAAATCAGCCAATAACACAGACTCGTCAAAATTACTCTCGTCATTGCCAATGGCTTCATAAGCGCACCTTCGTCTTATGGTTACCAGGAGGATGCGCCTCTCACGATTTGCACCCCGCACGATCTCGTTATGCTTCGTTACCTTTGTCAGAGCAGCTCTTTATTCATGTCCTAGATTCGCCTGGTGCCTCAGGTGGTTTCTGACAACCCTGTGGAAACAACTTCTTCAAGCGACCTTGTGCCGCAAAGAGACAATTAATTGAATTGAAAACTGGGATAATTGTGAGCCCGGCCATTTTCGAACGCGAACCGCCACACTTAGTATTCGTGTTTCTAGTTGGATTTCTATTCGTACAATTACTGACGTTACAGCGAGTGATGCGTGGAGAGCATTCAAGGTTCTGTTGCGTTAGCATTACGGAGTCCACTTACGGTAAATTAAGCGCCCCAAAAATAGCTTAATTTACCTGCATGATCGACTTCAAAGGCCATCGTATCGAAAAAACTATCATCCTGACTTGCGTCCGTTGGTATCTGGCTTACTCGCTGAGCTACCGGAATCTGGAAGAGATGATGGCGGAGCGCGGCGTGACGATCGATCATTCCAACATCTACCGCTGGGTTCAGAAATTCACGCCAAAGCTGGAGGCGGTTTTCCGGAAAGGCAACCAGCGCCCAGTCGGCACGAGCTGGCGGGTTGACGAGACGTACATCAAAATCAAAGGCCAATGGAGATATCTCTACCGCGCCGTCGACAAAGCAGGCCAAACCATCGATTTCCTGCTCACCGTCCACCGCGATAAGCAAGCCGCGCTGCGCTTTTTCAGGAAAGCGGTACGGCAGCACGGCCTGCCGGACAAAGTCACGATCGACCAGAGCGGCGCTAATAAGGCCGCTCTTGATGCACTCCAGGAAGAAATTGGCCACAAAATCGAGATCCGCCAGAAGTATCTGAACAACTTGATTGAACAGGACCACCGGGCCATCAAGCGCATTATTCGGCCGATGCTCGGTTTCAAAGCTTTTCGTTCGGCCAGGACCACTTTGCAAGGTATCGAGCTGATGCATATGATTAAGAAAAATCAACTGATCATACCTGACGTACAAAGTCTATCAGCTGCCGAACAATTCTATTCTTTAGCAGCCTAATTTTATCTGTCGATAATTCGGCTGCGCCTATCAAAAATTAACGCAACAGAACCTTTATTGACCGCTTACACTTAAGCTAAGTCTAATTCTTCGAGGTCATTTGCCTTTTCCTTCTGAGACAACTTCAAGAATTTAAAAAACTCTTCACCATAGTAGTATGAACCATTGTAGTATCCTTGCTTGAGACCTTTATTAGGATTAAAGCCGGTTCTGTCGCAAATATTAGATAAGCTCAAGTTACACTTATCTACGGGCACAATTATCCTGCTAAAGCCATAAATTGCTGATAGGCTGGTATATTGTCATCGGTCAGCTGGCCTTTGCGGATCATGTGGGCCGTTTCGATTCCCTCTATGGTAGCCCTGGCTGAATGAAAGGCTTTGAAGCCCATCATTGGTTGGGTGATTTTCTTGATGAACCGATGATCCTGTTCAATCAGGTTATTGAGGTATTTGACCTGGCAGATTTCAGTGAAGCAGATCAAACCGGCCAGCATCAACAGGAAGTTGATATTCTCCAGCCCGGCCTGGTTGGCACCGCTTTTATCCATGACGACTTTCACTGGCAATCCGTTCGCGTCAATGGCTTGTTTGAAAAACTTGGTAGCCGCCGCTTCATCTCGACGTTCGGAGAGCATGAAATCAATCGTATCGCCAAACTTATCAACGGCCCTATACAAATAGACCCATTGGCCTTTCACTTTAATATAACTCTCATCCATGCGCCAGGAAGTGGCTATAGCCCGCTTGCGATTTTTAGCTTTCAAAGCTAAAGCCGGAGAATAGTTAACTACCCAACGGTTGAGTGTGGCATGATCTACTTTAACGCCTCTTTCTGCCAGAATTTCTTCAAGATCCCGATAGGAAACGGCATAGCGAACATAGAAGAAAACAGCGTAGAGAATAACCTCTTTTGGAAAGTGAGCGCCTTTAAAACTGATCATCCTTTTTCAATTCCTAAATTTGGCAATTATCGCCCAGCCTGACAGACTTTGCGACAGAACCCAATATACCAGCCTATCAGCAATTTATGGCTTTAGCAGGATAATTGTGCCCGTAGATAAGTGTAACTTGAGCTTATCTAATATTTGCGACAGAACCAAAATCTGTCTGTCGCAGGACAATTCTATTCCTTGGCCGCTTAATTCCCTCAGCCGATACTCCTTCTGCGCCTAGCGAAAATTAACGCAACAGAACCAAAATAACTGCTCTAGGGCCGGGGCAAAAAAAAACCCGGGCCTTGGCGGGTCCGGGTTTTGGGGATTGGCGCTTGGCAATGCCCTACTTTCGCATGGCAAACTGCCACACTATCATCGGCGCTAAGCGGTTTCACTTCCGAGTTCGGGATGGGATCGGGTGGTTCACGCTCGCTATGATCACCAAGCAAACTGGTTTGGCAGGCGCTGTCGCCCTGCCGCATGGAAATCCGTAATACTCGCTTCAAAAGCGGTCAGTTGTTACCCAAACTGATTGGGTGTTATATGGTCAAGCCTCACGGGCAATTAGTACACGTTAGCTGCACGCATTACTGCGCTTCCACACCGTGCCTATCAACCTGATCGTCTCTCAGGGCCCTTCAGGGGACTCATGGTCCCAGTGAGATCTCATCTTGGGAGGGGCTTCCCGCTTAGATGCTTTCAGCGGTTATCCTGTCCGAACATAGCTACCCGGCCATGCCACTGGCGTGACAACCGGAACACCAGAGGTTCGTCCACTCCGGTCCTCTCGTACTAGGAGCAGCTTCCCTCAAATCTCAAACGCCCACGGCAGATAGGGACCGAACTGTCTCACGACGTTCTGAACCCAGCTCGCGTACCACTTTAAATGGCGAACAGCCATACCCTTGGGACCTGCTTCAGCCCCAGGATGTGATGAGCCGACATCGAGGTGCCAAACACCGCCGTCGATATGAACTCTTGGGCGGTATCAGCCTGTTATCCCCGGAGTACCTTTTATCCGTTGAGCGATGGCCCTTCCATACAGAACCACCGGATCACTATGACCTACTTTCGTACCTGCTCGACCTGTCCGTCTCGCAGTCAAGCACCCTTATGCCATTGCACTCATTGCCTGATTTCCGACCAGGCTGAGGGTACCTTCGTGCTCCTCCGTTACTCTTTAGGAGGAGACCGCCCCAGTCAAACTACCCACCAGACACTGTCCCTAACCCGGATGACGGGTCGAGGTTAGAACTTCAAACATACCAGGGTGGTATTTCAAGGTTGGCTCCACACCAACTAGCGTTGGTGCTTCACAGCCTCCCACCTATCCTACACAAGTAGGTTCAAAGTCCAGTGTCAAGCTATAGTAAAGGTTCACGGGGTCTTTCCGTCTAGCCGCGGGTATACGGCATCTTCACCGCAATTTCAATTTCACTGAGTCTCGGGTGGAGACAGTGTGGCCATCGTTACGCCATTCGTGCAGGTCGGAACTTACCCGACAAGGAATTTCGCTACCTTAGGACCGTTATAGTTACGGCCGCCGTT
>NZ_KE386569.1:3553788-3791288 GCF_000427625.1 Methylobacter luteus IMV-B-3098 | reverse complement strand
CATAGCGACGGAATCATAGCCTTGTATCAACGGATAAATGAACTCATGGATTGCAATAGGCTGCCCGCTTTTAAATCGTTTATTGAAATCATCGCGCTCCAACATGCGCGCCACTGTATGTTTAGCAGCCAACTGAATCAAGTCGGCTGGCGACATTGCATTCATCCAGCTTGAATTAAACATCACCAGTGTCTTGGCAGGATCGAGAATCTTGAAAATTTGCTCTTCATAGGTCTTCGCATTCTCGATAACTTCATCGCGGGATAATGGCTTACGAGTAGTATTTTTTCCTGTTGGATCACCTATCATGCCGGTAAAATCACCAATCAAAAACAGAACTTCGTGCCCAGCATCCTGGAACTGCTTTAGTTTATTAATAAGCACTGTATGCCCCAGATGCAAATCAGGCGCCGTTGGGTCAAAGCCGGCTTTAACACGCAAAGACCTTCCCTCTTCCAGTTTTTTTACCAACTCCTGCTCAACTAAAACTTCGTCAGCACCTCTTAGAAGGCTTGCCAATACATCCTCTTGCAATGTCTTTCTCCACTATCAAGTATTAAAAACATTATTATAGAATTAATGAACCATTCCATAGAATAAATCTTTATATCGTCTATTATTTGGTAAAACCTTTAAAAACCCTTAAAATGAAATAGAAAGTTTCTTGATAATGCATGCTTTACTTATGTTTCAATAACTTAGCCATAATCTCGTGAAAAAAAGAATTTATACGACCTTGCTCTTGGGAATAAGCGCAGTCTTTACAGCAACTACCAGTTACTCACAGACAATACCGGCGCATAAAACCGGTGCGGCTAAAACTGTTGCTTCATCAACTAAGCATTCCAAACACGGAAAATCTTTTAAAAAGAAAAATATTAGTTCTTCTAAAGAAGGTCACAAGAAACTGATTATAGCTTCAACTAGCAGGAAACATACTTCCTCGGCCTCTAAAAGCAACAAAAAACATATAGCATCTGCTAAGCTTTCTAAAAAATCTCACTTCCCAAGAGCTAACAAGGAACAATCCCTAGCGTTATCCCAATTGAGCTTTCGAAAGCGCTCAATAATTACGCCACACTCAACCAAAACTACTTCAATTCATATTGCTGACAATAGGACGCGCCTGAAGGAAATACCTACTAATGTTTCTCACTTGGATTTTGGCAAATCTCAACTTAATCATACTGACGAAACCGAAACATATGAGCCATTTGAAAAAGAAACATCATTGCAGATGCGGAATCAGGCTTCCAATTATAAAACCGCAAGCGCACATGTCACTATTGAGACATCTTTGTTTCTGGATGGACTAGATGCCGGTTTGTCAAAAGAATTGATCATGCAACTTACCGATATTTTTGCTTGGGATATCGATTTTGCGACCAATCTACGGAATGGCGATTATTTCACTGTTGTTTATGAAAAAAAGGTTGTTAACGGCAAAGAGACCGATACCGACGAAATCATTGCCGCGCAATTTACCAATCAGGGATCGACTTATACAGCAGTCCGATATTTAGATGAAACAGGTAGCACCAATTACTACACGCCCGATGGACAGTCTATGCAAAAGGCTTTCTTAAGTACACCTGTTGATTTCGCGCGCATCAGTTCCCATTTTGATCTGAAACGCAAGCATCCAATACTGAACAGAATTCGTGCTCACAAAGGCGTCGATTATGCCGCCAGGACAGGCACGCCTGTAAAAACCACAGGCGACGGCGAAGTTATTTTTAGTGGCCGTAAAGGCGGTTATGGACAAGTTGCAATCATCAAACATGGGGATCACTATGAATCTCTTTATGCGCATCTTTCCAAATTTAAAAAGGGCCTTCAGGTTGGCAGTCACGTTAAACAAGGCGATGTTATCGGTTATGTAGGCCAAACCGGTTTGGCTACAGGTCCTCATTTGCACTACGAATTTCATGTTGATGGTGTTTATCGCAATCCGGAAACAGTTAAACTGCCAAACTCCTTGCCTATCAGTGAAGATTTGCTGGCTGACTTTAAATCACAAACGCAACCGTTCTTAGCTCAGCTTAATCAGATTAAAGCCAAGAGTTTGTTTGCAAAAACACAATCCCAATATAATTAAAACAACCAATGCCTGAGCTTTATGTCGGCTTGATGTCTGGGACCAGTCTTGATGGAATCGACGCAAGTCTGGTAGATTTTGAAGACCAT
The DNA here is from genome assembly GCF_000427625.1 of Methylobacter luteus IMV-B-3098. Lineage (GTDB taxonomy): Bacteria > Pseudomonadota > Gammaproteobacteria > Methylococcales > Methylomonadaceae > Methylobacter > Methylobacter luteus. The sequence continues at coordinate 3,789,101 of NZ_KE386569.1, read as the reverse complement.
AAAACTCGGCTGATCGCGTTCGACTATTTACCTTTTTCACCCGAGATCAAAAACACAATCCAACGACTCAGCGAGCCTGACGTGCTGATTTCCCTTAAAGACTATGGCGCTTTGGATACCCGACTGGGCCATTTATTCGCGGAAACTGTCAACTCGCTGCTCGCCAAGGCAAAAGTCCGCGCCTCATCGATCATCGCAATCGGCAGCCATGGCCAAACGATTTACCACGCGCCCGACATTCAGCTTCCTTTTTCTTTGCAAATTGGCGACCCGAACATCATTGCCGAGAAAACCGGCATTACTACGGTGGCTGACTTCAGACGCCGCGATATTGCAGCAAATGGGCAAGGAGCTCCACTGGTTCCAGCCTTTCATGAGGCCGTATTCAATCACCGGACCGAGCATCGCTGCATCGTTAATATTGGTGGTATTGCCAATATCACGGTCTTACCCGCCCATCAATCTTCCAAAGTTACAGGATTCGATACAGGTCCAGGAAACACATTGATGGACTTGTGGATTAATCAACATCTTAATCTGGCCTATGATAAGAACGGAATATGGGCCAAAACAGGCAAAATTAACCATGATTTAGTGGCTAATTTAAAACAAGACACTTACTTTAGCATCCATCCGCCCAAAAGTACCGGTAAAGAATATTTTTCACTGTCGTGGTTGAATCAAAAGATTAAAACAACGGACTATAAAGCTGAAGACATTCAGGCCAGCTTATGCTTTTTAACAGCCATTACTATTTGTGAGGCCATTCAAAAATACGCTCCGCTAACGGAGCAGGTATTAATTTGCGGCGGTGGCATCCATAATGATTATCTGTTAGAACTGATCCGGCAGAATCTTAACTGCCCTGTTAGTTCGACGGAGCTATATGGGATTCATCCAGATCATGTGGAAGCTATAGCATTTGCATGGCTAGCAAGACAGACTTTAAACCATCAGCCGGGTAACCTTAAAGAAGTGACGGGAGCAAATAAAGCTGTAATTTTGGGTGGGCTTTATCAAGGCAATAAAGCAATCTGAATAAGAAGGGCGGCCAATTGACCGCCCAACAAACAGCATTACGCTGAGAACGAAGACCCGCAGCCGCAAGTAGTCGTGGCATTTGGATTACGGATCACAAACTGAGAACCCGATAAATCCTCTTTATAATCGATTTCAGCACCGGTTAAATACTGAATACTCATAGAGTCAATCAGAACCGTTACACCGCCGTTTTCAACCAAAGTATCATCCTCATTAACGTCTTCATCAAAAGTAAAACCGTATTGAAACCCTGAACAGCCACCGCCTGAAACATAAACTCGCAGTTTCAGATTGTCATTGCCTTCCTCGGCAATCAATTCACCTACTTTAGCAGCAGCACTGTCAGTAAAAATAATTGGATCAGACATAAATACAAATATTAAGTAATTGAAATTAAGTTAAATTATGACTATACCTAGCATTTTAGTCAACAATTATGGATATAACGCTACTATCTTTAACCCACACTCTTCCGCTAGACCAAACATCAGATTCATATTCTGGATTGCCTGTCCGGCCGCGCCTTTCACCAGGTTATCGATAACTGATAAAATCACAATCGTTTGACCGCCTTGCGGCTTATGCACGGCGATCTGGCACATATTGCTGCCTCTTACATTGCGCGTGTCCGGATGTGCGCCGCTAGGCAGCACATCAACAAAATACTCATTGACATATCTTTTTTCATATAACGCTTGTATATCATGGTGACCGGCATTCAGCTGGCCATATAAAGTGGCATGAATACCGCGAATCATCGGAGTTAAGTGCGGAACAAATGTCAGACTGACCGATTTTCCTGCCGCAATCTCAAGGCCTTGCCTGATTTCCGGTAAATGACGATGCCCACTGACGGCATAGGCTTTGAAGCTCTCACCGGTTTCACTCATCAATGTAGCCAGTTCTGCCTTGCGCCCGGCGCCGCTGACGCCGGATTTCACGTCGGCAATCAAATGATCCGCATCAATCAAGCCCTGTTCAATCAACGGTAAGAAACCCAGTTGCACCGCAGTGGGATAACACCCTGGGCAAGCTATCAGACTAGCCGTTTTTATTGCTGCTCGGTTGACTTCCGGCAGGCCATAAACAGCCTCGGCAATTAAATCAGGACTGGCATGCTGCATGCCGTACCATTTTTCCCAATCCTTGACGTTTTTAACCCTGAAATCCGCCGACAGATCAATCACCTTGACACCACGAGCCAGCAACTGCTCGGCCATCTGCATTGCTGTACCATTAGGTGTAGCGAAAAAAACCACATCGCATGTAGCCAGTGTTTCCACATCAGGCTGGCTGAATACCACATCGATAGCGCCTCTTAAGCTCGGATAAAGCGCATCCACTCTCAATCCGGCATCCGAACGCGATGTCACGACCGCAACGTCAACTTCCGAATGCGATGCCAGAATCCGCAATAACTCCACGCCCGTGTAGCCGGTTCCACCTACAATACCTGCACGAATCATCTATTCTTCATCTCCAACATAAAAACAACCAGCGCATATGATACCTGCAACCTGACCCAGTATAATCATTTTTCTTTACTCAAAGCCGGCTTAGGCATTATCGTTTTATTCCAAAACGTTGTACCTATAAAAACTCATCAACTCAGCCTGAGACTGACAATATGATCGCCATCGAAATTACTGAAAGCGGTACACCTGAAGTTTTAAAGCCGACAGAACGTCCCGTCCCTACGCCTTCAGCAGGCCAAGTATTGATAAAAGTGGCGGCAGTCGGTATTAATAGACCCGATGTCATGCAGCGTAAAGGCCTATATCCGCCACCACCAGGCGCTTCTGATATTCCGGGCCTGGAAATCGCCGGAACTGTTGCAGCAATCGGCGAAAATCCCACGCATCTTAAGGAAGGCGATCAAGTCTGCGCGTTGGTAACAGGCGGTGGCTATGCCGAATACTGTCTAGCCTCGGCAGATCTATGTCTACCCATACCCAAGGACATGAGTTTGGTCGAAGCGGCAGCCCTGCCGGAAACTTTTTTTACGGTCTGGAGCAATGTATTTGACCGCGCCCGACTTTCGGCCGGCGAAACGTTATTGGTCCACGGCGGCACCAGTGGCATAGGCACGACAGCCATTCAGCTGAGCAAAGCTTTTGATGCCAAAGTCTTCGTCACGGCCGGTTCCGAGGCTAAATGCCAGTTCTGCATCGAACTTGGCGCCGATGCAGCGATTAACTACAATGAACGGGACTTTGTCGAAGAAATCAGACAATTAACCGGCGGCAATGGCGTCAATGTCATACTTGATATGATTGGCGGCGACTATTTTCCGCGAAATTTAAAATGCATGGCTTTCGACGCCCGCCTGGTGCAGATCGCGTTACAAAGAGGCCAGAAATCAGAAATCGATCTGCTGCCTATCATGCTGAAACGCCTAACTGTTACCGGTTCGACATTGCGTGCCAGAGAAACCGCCTTTAAAGCCGATATCGCCAAGAATCTGCTTGAACAGGTCTGGCCCCTACTCGACTACGGCCAAATAAGACCTATAATTCATACTACTTTTCCGTTAATAGAAGCAGCTCAAGCCCATGCGTTAATGGAAAGCAGTCAACACATCGGCAAAATCATCTTAACGGTATGAAAAACATGAGATACACCACTTTGATTTCGGCAGACATTCTGAACCAGCATATCAATGATCCTAACTGGATCATTTTTGACTGCCGTTTCTCACTAGCCGACGCAGATGTCGGCGCTAAAGCCTATCGCCAAAGCCATCTACCCAATGCCCGCTATGCGCATCTAAATAAAGACTTATCCTCGGAGGTCACTAACTTGACCGGCCGTCATCCGCTGCCGTCTTTTTCTTTATTAGCCAAAAAACTGGGACAATGGGGCGTAACCAATCAAAGCCAAGTTGTGGCATACGATGATGCCGGCGGCGCTTTCGCCGGACGCCTGTGGTGGTTGCTACGCTGCATGGGCCATGAGAAAGTGGCTGTGCTGGACGGCGGCATTAAACAGTGGCAAAAACAGGGCTATGCGTTAACCACGACGCTGCCGGTCATTGAACCCGCCATTTTCAGAATGTATCTTGACGAAAACCAATGGCTGAATGCCGCACAGGTGCGAGACAAATTGGCCGCGAGAACTATTAAGCTGATTGATGCCAGAACCCCTGAGCGTTACCGCGGCGAGCAGGAGCCTATCGATCCCGTTGCCGGCCATATACCCGGCGCATTAAACCGGGCGTTTCAGTTAAATCTCGATGCCAATGGCTTATTTTTATCCGCTGACGCATTGCGCGAACAATTCAAGCAACTATTACACAATACGCCTTCGAAACAAACAGTGCACATGTGCGGTTCTGGAGTCACAGCCTGTCATAACCTGCTGGCAATGGAATATGCCGGTTTAACCGGCTCTAAACTTTATGCGGGATCCTGGAGTGACTGGATTAGAGATAAAAACAGGAGCGTTGCCGTAGCGTAACTTTTTGATAACGAAGCGGCATGCTGGGATTGAGCTTCGCGAAATTCCAGCATGCAAAAAACAAGAGCTATCCTTATGAAGGCCGGTCATCATACCTTCCAGAAATAATCCAAAAAAAATCCTGCGAAAACAGCCAAGCCAAACCAATTATTATTCAAAAAGGCCTTAAAACACCGTGCTTTTTCGCGATGAAAAATCAGCATCTGTTGATATACAGATAAACTCGCTGCAATCAGCAACCCGACATAATAAAACCAGCCCAAACCCTTCATTTGTCCGACAATGATCAGCAGGCTCAGAATAATGAGCTGCAAAGTCGCCATGATGTGCCGGTCATATTCGCCAAATAAAATAGCAGTCGATTTGATGCCTATTTTTAAGTCATCGTCTTTATCGACCATGGCATACATGGTGTCATAGACTAATGCCCATAAAATCGTGGCCAAGTACATAATCCAGGCCACAATTGGAATACTGTTAGTCTGTGCGCTAAACGCCATCGGCACCGCCCAACCAAAGGCTATGCCCAGATAAGCTTGCGGCAAATGCGTGTAGCGCTTCATAAAAGGATAACTGGCTGCCAGAAATGCCGCAATGAAGGACAGCAGAATCGTGTATGTGTTCAGCAACAACACCAAACAGAAAGAAAGCACGCACAGCACGACAAAAACAATCAAGGCTTCCTTAGGCTTAACCTTGCCCGCAGCTATAGGGCGCAGTTTGGTTCGTTCCACATGCGGATCAAATTCGCGATCGGCGTAATCATTAATCACGCAACCAGCCGCCCGCATTAGCACCACGCCCAGGCAGATAACAGTCAAGACCAATAAGTCGGGCTTGCCATCACCGGCGATCCAAAGTGCCCAAAGCGCTGGCCACAATAAAATCAATATGCCGATAGGCTTGTCAAATCGTGCTAATAACCAGTATTGACTGGCTCTATCCTTTATCGTATCTATTGTCACTACCTTTACCTTTTACGCAGAGTGAACTGCTTTCAATTGTTCAAACCTAACTTCGTACGAAACTCAAGTCGGCATGTCTTTAGGCCATTCGTTTTAAAGCGTGATTTTTATTAAAAATGCTATTATAGCTTTTTTGTTTTAACGAGCACTTGTGCCCAATGGATAGGTAATCATGAGCGTAAAAATTTATCACAACCCGCGTTGCAGTAAATCGCGTCAAACCCTAGAGTTATTGCAAGCACAGAGTATTGAACCAGAGATTATCGAATACCTGAAAACGCCTCCTAGCGCTGCAGAGTTGAATGATATCCTGGAAAAACTGGACATGGAGCCTCGTGAATTAATGCGTAAAAAAGAAGCCGAATACAAAGCCGCTGGCTTGGATGATGAATCGCTGGACCGCCAGGCACTGATCAATGGCATGGTAAACAATCCTGTATTGATTGAACGTCCTATTGTGATTGCCAATGGCAAAGCCGCTATTGGCCGACCGCCGGAAGATGTGCTGGCTATTTTGTAGCTGCTCCAATTCGATGACGGTATTATCCTTCCTTCTCTCCCGAAGGGGATTAAGACCACTGATATATAAATCATTTTAAACCGCTGCTTCTGTCATGACTAAAATTCTGGTTCTCTATTTCTCGCGCCATGGAACCACAGCCGAAATGGCCAATCATATCGCTCGCGGCATTGAATTGGTCGCCGGTGTTGAAGCGGTACTCAGAACCGTTCCCGATGTGTCCAGCGTCTGCGAAAAAGTCGCGGCAAGTATTCCGGATCGTGGCGCACCTTATGCTACATTGGAAGATTTAAAAAATTGCGATGGGCTGGCGCTAGGCAGTCCCACCCATTTTGGCAATATGGCGGCGCCGCTAAAGTATTTTATCGATAGCACAACCGAAATCTGGTTTTCAGGTGCATTATCCGGCAAGCCAGCCGGCGTATTTACTTCTACCGGCAGTATGCATGGGGGCCAGGAGAGCACGTTACTATCGATGATGCTGCCATTGATGCATCACGGCATGCTCATATTAGGCTTGCCTTACACTGAAACGGCTTTGCGGGAAACGACTTCCGGCGGCACGCCCTACGGCCCAAGCCATGTATCATTAAATAATGCCGTATTAAGCGATCAGGAAAAAAAATTGTGCCGCGCTCTTGGTATGCGATTGGCTCAAACGGCGCTGCGTTTAAAGCAAGGCTCATGAAAATAAAGCCCATCTATTATTATTCCATGGCTTTGAGCGGCTTTTTCGGTCTATTTGCCTTATTGATGTTGTGGCATACAGTTTTGGCGCCTTCGACACGCTTTCCTGTTGCGTTAATGTTATTAATTACCGTTACACCGCTATTGCTACCGATGCGCGGACTGTTGGACCGCAATCGGAAAAGCTGCGCCTGGGCTGCTTACATTAGCCTTATCTATTTTATACACGGCTCTGCTGAAGCTTATGCCAATGCGGATGAACGCCTATATGCATCGTTGGAGATCATACTAAGTTTGATGCTTTTTCTCGGCTCGACACTGTATGTCCGATTTGCAGGAAACCATAGCTGATAATGGCAAAGCAACTTCCCTTACATTTTGAATTCAGGGCCAATCAGACTTTTAATAATTTCTACCCTGGCGACAATCAAGAAATCATCACTCATTTGCAAAACTGTATTGCAGGCACTGGCGAGCAACAAATTTTTCTCTGGGGCAAACACGGCCAGGGAAAAAGCCATTTATTGCAAGCCTGCTGCTGCCAAGCATATATACTAGGGCTCAGTTCATTCTTTTTCTCTTTTTCGAATTCAGCCTTACCTGATCCGATTATGCTCGGCGGTCTTGATGAAATCGACGTCGTTTGCTTTGATAATATTGAACACTTGGCCGGTAACCCAACTTGGGAAATGGCTTTTTTTAATTTTTTTAACCAGCATCGTGATCGCGGCCACAAACTTATCTTATCTGCACATCGTGCACCCAATGACATCGCGATTCAATTACCTGATCTTAAAACCCGGCTTAATTGGGGACTGGCGTTAAAAATACAGCCTTTAGCCGATCATGACAGAATTGCGGCATTAACCTTTAAAGCTAATCAAATGGGCTTTGAGATCTCTCCGAAAGCCGGCCGTTTTCTACTGACACACTATGTTAGAGATTTGGCTTCATTGTGGGCTCTGCTGGAAAAACTTGATCAGGCATCGTTGGCCGCCAAACGCAAGTTAACCATTCCATTTCTGAAACAGATTATGGACGACAACCATGTCTAGCAAAATACTCATTATAGGTGCAGGCGCCATTGGCGCATTCTATGGCGCACTATTGGCTAAAGCAGGCGCTGATGTGTCGGTCGTCTGCCGCTCCGATTATGAGCACGTCAAACGATATGGCTATACTATCAATAGCAATGATCTTGGCCGCTGGACTTTTACCCCATCCAAAGTGCTGAAAAATGCGGTGGATTTTAAAGGCACGGCGGATTATGTTTTGCTCTGCACGAAAGTGCTTCCCGGCATTGATTTAGCCTCATTGATCCGCCCCGCTGTAACTGATGAAACAGCCATTGTATTCATCCAGAATGGCGTTGAAATCGAGCAGGAAATGCTGACAGCTTTCCCAGACAATGAAGTCATCAGCGGCCTGGCGTTTATTTGCAGCAATCGGATTAATTCTGGAGAAATATTGCATCTGGCTTATGGCCATCTGGCGATCGGCAATTTGCCTGGTTTCATCAGCACCAAAACCGCGAGACTCTGCGAATTATTTATTCGATCCGGTATTGAATGCGAAGCGACTGAAAATATTATTACTCGGCGCTGGCAAAAATGTATCTGGAATGCGGCTTTTAATCCATTATCAGTTCTATCTGGTGGTCTGCCAACCCTTGATATTCTGCGATCTCAGGAAACTTTTGTGCGTCATATCATGCAGGAAATTTTTGACATCGCTGAAGCGTGTGGACATCGTCTACCCGATGATATTATTGATATCAATATCAAAAACACCTATGCCATGCCACCCTATAAAACCAGTATGCTTCTGGATTATGAAAACAACCATCTTATGGAAACAGAAGTGATCTTAGGCAATGCTTTACGTGCCGGCAGACGGGAAGGCATTGCGTGCCCTCATTTAGAATCTGTCTATGCCCTGATGAAACTGCGGGAATTGCAGCTCAATCATTTGGCATAAAAAATATAGTCTGCTGTATACGGAACACGCTTTTCACTACCCAGGTGATTAGCATCGCATCCCGATAAAGGCGGGAGACCACCATGCGTATTATTCCGATTGATGTATTTTACATCCGAAAACAAACCATTGCCCTTGTGCCCTATCACTTCAACCAGTAACCAGGAAATAGATGACTTTGGCGCAATATCGATTTTATTGACTATCCGTCCGACAATACGGCTGCCTTCTTTATATTCCCAAACAGGCCCGGCATAGTGGTTTCCGACAATCCGACCTTGCGCATCGTATAAACGGGCATCAGGCGCCTGTATTTTCCAGGCATACTTATTGTTGTCTACTGAACACTGATAAATCTGATCACCTTTCGCATGTACAGACAAAACAGACTTATTGCCGGCAGGCACTCTAATTTGCTCAGGTATTGAAGTGTCTGCATTGACAGTTGCCAGTAATAATACCCATAAAAACAATATCTTTTTAATCATAGGCCTCACCATGGTAATTGGGTTCCATCGTACTTAACAAAGCTACCTGACTGCGGCAAGGTAAAATCGCTTATCACAGAGCGCATGCCTGACACACTTTCATCAGCCTCAATCAATGCATTGATGCCGCCCATATCCGTTTTAACCCAACCCGGATGTAAAATAAGCACACCGACAGTTTGTTCATTAAGATCAAGCGCTAAAGATTTCATTGCGGCATTGAGCGCGGCTTTGCTTGAACGATATAAAATACTACCACCATTAGTATTATCAGCGATACTGCCCATTAAACTACTGATGCTGACGATTAGTTTCTTCTCGCTACGCTTAATTTGCGGCAGAAAAGCTTCTGCCATTTTAACCGGGGCCTGGGCATTAACAATAAATGATTTCGTCCATGCCTGATAATTCAACTGGCCGAAAGCATGTTCTCGATCATCGGCATAGATACCTGCGTTATTGATCAGCACATCAATCGGTAAATCGGCTAACTTATGCGCCAGCACTTCAATTTGCTCTAAATCAGAAACATCTAAAGCTTCTATCTGAACATTAGCGCGATCACTGGCGAGATTGTTTAATTCAAACGCGTCTTCTGGATTTCGGCAACAAGCAATCACTGTCCAACCGATTTGTGCATATTGACGACAAAACGCCAGACCTAATCCACGATTAGCACCGGTAATTAAAACTGTAGCCATTTTATTGCCCCATAAAAAAACCTTCTGCATTTTTAAGATACAGAAGGTTTCTTTCAGTTCAGAAATTAAGCTGTGAAGTTTTTAGCCACAAAATCCCAATTAACCAATGACCAGAAGTGTTCTAAATAAGCTGGACGGGCATTACGATAGTCGATGTAGTAAGCGTGTTCCCAGACATCACAGGTCATCAGAGGTGTTTGTCCTGTAGTTAATGGGCAACCTGCGTTACTGGTGCTAACGAGAGCTAAACTGCCATCAGCGTTTTTTGCTAGCCAGGCCCAACCCGAACCAAATGTAGTTACGGCGCATTTTGTAAATTCTTCCTTAAATTTTTCAAATGAGCCAAAAGCAGCATTAATAGCATCGGCTAAAGCACCGGTAGGCTGACCGCCACCATTAGGCGTCATGCAATTCCAATAAAATGTATGGTTCCAAACTTGTGCCGCATTGTTGAAGATACCGCCAGAAGATTTGACGATGATTTCTTCTAAAGATAAACCTTCGAATTCAGTTCCTGAAATAAGGTTATTCAGATTAGTTACATAGGTTTGATGATGTTTTCCATAATGATACTCTAGCGTTTCTTCTGAAATATGAGGAGCCAGCGCATCTTTAGCATAAGGTAAAACAGGAAGTTCGAAAGCCATTTTATTCTCCTAATAAAATACGTTAAGAATTGTTGCTAATTTAACAGATTGCAACAGAATATAAATACCAAGTAATTTAATAAACTATTACTTTAGCACTGCTAGCCAATTAAATAAAGCGAGACTTATTTAACTCTTCTTTACCCTTATCATAATCATAAAATACGACATCGCTTCCGTAATTTTTGGAATTATGGTTAGAGTATTAAAGTTATCTTATAATTCATGTTTTTTATAAGAGAACGTGTCATGCCAACTAAAACTAATTTGCCCCTTCCTGCTCAAGTTGAAGCAGGCAAAAGCTATTCATGGTGCAGTTGCGGATTAAGTCAAACCATGCCTTTATGCGATGGTGCGCATAAAGGAGCTTCAGATAAAAAACCTGTTAGTTTTTTAGCCGAAGAGACCAAAACGGTCTATTTATGCGCCTGTACAGCATCACAAACCCCTCCTCACTGTGACGGCAGTCATTGTCAAATAGACTGATCTTTTTATTATGGCCATAGAAATAGAACATAAATTTTTACTTGCGAATAATGATTGGCGCAAGCAAATTAAGCGCTCTATTAGATACCGACAAGGCTATTTAAGTTCGGCAGAGGCAAATTCGATCAGGGTCCGAATCAGTGATGAACAAGCTTGGTTGAATATAAAAAGCGCAACCATCGGCACACATAGGCACGAATACGAGTATGAAATTCCGTTATCTGATGCAAATGAAATCATGAACGATCTTTGCAAAAAACCTTTAATCGAAAAAACACGTCATTTCGTCATTAATGATACAAACACTTGGGAAATAGATGAGTTTGAAGGAGAAAATGAGGGATTGATTGTTGCTGAAATTGAGTTATCGGAAGAGGGACAGTCCTTTTCAAAACCCGATTGGTTGGGAGAGGAAGTTACGCATGATTTGCGTTATTACAACAATAATCTTGCGATTCATCCTTATTCAGAATGGTGTAAAAACTAAATACTTCATACACATATTGAAATAAACGGCAATTTACTCTATATTTGCCGTATGAAAAAAACAACTTTTGTTGCATTATTACTACTGCTATCGACTCAATGTTTTGCAGACAACTTAAAAGTTTCTTTGCAAAACATTGAGACTGAATGGGCATCCATTTATTACAGCACCCCAAAATCAAAACAAAGTCAGGCTTATCAGCAACTCCTTGGTAAGATCATGACTTTATCAGAGCGACATCCGAATGATTCTGATCTTATTTTCTGGAAAGCTGTTGTAAAAGTCACACATGCCGATCACCAGGATGCGCTTACCGCACTTAAAACAATTAAGGAGGCTCGCGCTCTATTAATCAAAGCTATACAGATAAATCCAGAAACCATGAATGGATCTGCTTATGTTACCTTAGGTACACTTTATTATATGGTGCCTAAATGGCCTATAGCATTTGGTGATGACAGAACTGCTCAAGAAATGTTAGAAACAGCTCTTCAGATCAATCCTAATGGCATTGATACCAATTATTTCTACGGTGATTTTCTCCTAGCGCACGATAAAGCCGATGAAGCTATAAAATATTTCGAAAAGGCAGCTACCTCTCCGGCACGCGATGAACAACTTTATGCAGACAATCAGCTCAAAGCAGAAGCAAGCCTTGCTCTGAAAAACGCTAAAGAGCGAAAAGTCAACGGCACAAAAGGCTTGTCTCTGTCATTATTTAATTAGCAAGCACGAAACCAATGATTAAATAATTGACTGACTATTGACTTGAATCAGGGTGTAAGAATTTTTGTGGGCATTGTTAATAAAGTATAGTATCCAGCTCTCCATTCCATTTGAACATCAGAAGCATTACGGAATAGTTCAGCATGATCGTCTTGCTTTTGCTATAGCATTTTGACTTTCTGCGTAGCCGGGCAAGAAAATGCCTGAATAAGCTGTTATAGCCTTCCACGGTATAGGTTTCAGCCATTAATTGCGTATGAAGCTCTTTCGGGACAAATTGTTCATAAGGGCGCCAATAATCACTTATGACGTTGGTTGTTTGTAAGCGCTCTTTTAACAGCGTCTGTAACAGCTGATCGAAAGAGGAGAAGATAGTTGAGGTGGTCTAATAGAATTGATCAGTCCAGTTAAGAGATAATTGTAGTGGTCAAGTTTTTTCGGACACCTGAATAGGTTGTTTTTCTGTCATTTTTCGCTCATAGTCGTTGGGCGACAGATAGCCCAGCTTGGAGTGCAATCGCCGGCTGTTGTAAAAATTGACGATATAGTCGGTAACATCGCGTATGGCTTCTTCATGATTGGCATAGTCCTGCTGCCAAACCCGTTCCATTTTCAGGTTCAGAAAGAAACGCTCCATGACACTGTTATCCCAGCAATTACCTCGACGGCTCATGCTGCCTTGCAAGTCGTATCGAGCCAATAAGTCCCGGTAATCCTGGCTGGCATACTGGCTGCCCCGGTCAGAATGGACAATCAGACCCGGTGGCGGCTGGCGCTGACAGAGTGCCATCTGCAAGGCCGAACACACCAGTTCCGCCGGCATGTTGGGCGCCATGGCCCAGCCCACGATTTTGCGCGCATACAAGTCCAGTACGGCCGCCAGGTACAGCCAGCCGCTCCGTGTGCGAATATACGTGATGTCCGCCACCTAGGCCCGATTCGGTGCGGCCGGTTCAAACTGGCGATTGAGCACATTGTCGAACACGGGCAAATTATGCCGACTGTCGGTGGTATGGACAAACTTGCGCTTCCACACCGGCTTGAGCTGATGATCCCGCATCAAGCGGCGCACCCGGCAGCGGCCAATCCGGATACCTTGGGTCTTTAATGCGCCTTGTAGACGTCGACTGCCATAACAACGCCCATTCGCTTCGAACACGCTTTGTAACTGTACCGTCGTAGCGCAGACCGCTGCCGGCCGCCGGGCACGATATTGAGCGGCATAATAGCCGGAACGGCTGACGTCCAGGACCCGGCAGCTGTGCTGAACCGGAACGGCCTTCTGTTGCAACTGATGAACCAGCCGGTAGCTCACTTCAGTTCCCGGGCGAAGAAGGCCGAGGCTTTTTTTAAGATATCGTTGTCCAGTTTCAGTTGTCGGTTCTCAGCTTCCAGTTGGCGAATGCGTTGCTGCTCGGCGGTTAATGGCTGGCCGATACCCGTCTTGCCAGCCAGTTCCGCATCCACCTGTCTTAGCCAGCGCCTGACGGCCGTCTCGCTCAGATTCATATCCTGGCAAACCTGGCTGACGCTCAGGCCTTGATCTTTGATCAATTGCACGACTTTAAGCTTGAAGCAGGCATCGAATTTTCTACGTTTTTGAGTCATCATTTTCTCCGTTTAGGTAGGGTATTTTCCTCCTATAACGGTGTCCATCAAAATTAAACCACTACAAATGACCTTAACTGGAGTAAAAAATGACCACAAGAAAAAAGTATTCAAAAGAATTCAAGCTAGACGCCATCAGTCTGGTTCTGGAACAAGGCTACAGTCAAACCGAAGCTGCCCGAAACCTGTCTATCAATGCCAATATGCTAGGGCGCTGGATCAAGGAACATGATAACGAGGAAGGGCAGGCTTTTCGAGGCAACGGCAAGCTGACTGAGGAGCAGCAAGAAATTCGCCGGTTGAGGGAAGAAAACCGGCGTCTGAAAATGGAGAAAGAAGTTTTAAAAAAAGCGACGTTCTTCTTTGCCAAAGAAATGAAATGAAATATTCGTTCATTGCCCAACAGAAGAAGACCTGGCCGATTGACCTGATGTGTCGAACTTTGGGCGTCAAACGCAATGGCTACTACCGCTTCCAGAAACACCGGCGGAATAAGTCGGAAGACCAGGCGCATCAAGCGCTGCTGCAATGTGTCAAGGACATCGATGTGGCCAGCGATCACAGTTATGGCAGCCGGCGCATGCAACAGGCCCTGGATGGCTGCGGTTATTCTTTCGGTAGAGGCAAGACCAGAAGCCTGATGAAAGATGCCGATGTACAGGTGCGCTACCGCAAGAAATATAAAGTGACGACCAATAGCCAGCACTCCCAACCGGTGTTCAATAACTTACTGAATCGACCGTTTGAGGTGGATCAGCCCAATCGGGTTTATGCTTCGGACGTAACCTATATCTGGACCCAGGAAGGCTGGTTATACCTGGCCGTGGTACTGGATCTGTATTCAAGAAAGGTGGTCGGCTGGAGCATGAGTTCCCGCATGAAGGCGGAACTGGTGTGCGATGCCTTGACGATGGCGATCTGGCAACGCCGTCCTGATTCACCATTCAGATCGCGGCGCTCAATATGCGAGCAAAGCGTTTCGACACTTACTGGAGACCCATGGCTTCCAAGGCAGCATGAGCCGGAAAGGCAATTGTTGGGACAACTCCGTGGTGGAAAGCTTCTTTGGCAGCTTGAAGCAGGAGCGCGTGCAATGGCGAAATTATCAAACCCGGTATGAAGCGCAGCAGGATATTTTGAATTATATCGCGATGTTTTATAACCCTTACCGGCTGCATTCGTACCTGGGGTACAAAAGTCCCAATCAGTATGAAGCTGAGATGAGCCAATTACAGAAAGTTGCTTAACTGGTTTGGTCGATTTTTCTTGACCACCTCACTTCGCCCTGGAGCGTGATGCCAGTAGCTGGATGGCTGAAGTCTGATAAACCTTGCTGACCCGCCGGTACCGATTGGCGAAAAATGACGACCTTATCCGGCCCTTGCGTGGCTTTCCAATGTTTGACCCGGCGCTGCAGGGTGCGCAAGACCCGGAAGGGGAATTGACCGGCGTGTTCATCTTCCAGATATTCCCAAAGCGTTAAGCCCGTTAATTGCGGTTCTCGCTCTAGCAAGGGCACCAGTTCCTTTTCCCAAATGACCTCTAACGGATCTTCGCGCGTCCGCCAATGGCGTTCTCCCGGAATCGATTGACGCTCACCTTTTTCTATCCGGCGGCCGGAACGCTCAGAAATAGCGGCACAAGCGGCGGCTGTTTCCTGGCTCTGTCCTTGTTGACGTTTGCTCATATATAAACTCTCTTGATGTTGAGTAATACGTTTTCCAGGCAAGAGGTGGACTCCACATTAAGTTGAAATCCAGCCTTGTCCTACGTATCGGTCAACCGGTCAAGATAATTGTCGCCGACCGGACAGGGTAATTGTCGCCGAACACGAGATGTACGGCACCGAGGTGTCTTCCTGCTTGATTTCCTCTGTGACCGATGCCGTCAGCGATGAAGTGAAGACCTGGCACGCGGCCGCTCGATCCCATGATTGCATCCACGTCAAAGTCCTCGATACCGGTGCCGTGCGGGTTAAAGCGGTGTATCTGGCTATTGACATCAATCTGACCGGCGAAAAAGAGGTGCTCGTGCTATGGATTGCCCAGACCGAAGGAGCCAAGCTTTGGCTGCAAGTGGTCACCGAACTCAAGAATCGCGGCGTTCAGGACATCTTCATTGCCTGTGTCGACGGTTTGAAAGGCTTCCCCGAAGCGATCGAAGCAGTCTATCCTCAAGCGGTGGTGCAATTGTGTATCGTACACCTGGTGCGTAATAGCCTGAACTTCGTGAACTGGAAACGGCGGGCCGAGGTCGCCGCTGATCTGAAGGCGATCTATCAGGCTACGACGGTCGACGAGGCCCAACAGCGCCTTGCCGAATTCGAGGCCAAGTGGCATGAAGTCTATCCGCCGATTGCCCAAAGCTGGCGACGCCACTGGGACCGCATTATTCCGCTCTTTGATTACCCACCGAAAATCCGCCGGATCATCTATACCACCAATGCGATTGAGTCGGTGAACATGAGCCTGCGCAAAATCACCAAGAACCGCGGCTCATTCCCCAACGACGAGGCCTTGCTGAAATTGTTTTATTTGGCGCTAATGAACATCAGTAAGAAATGACCCATGCCATTGCGCGATTGGAAAGCCGCTTTGAATCAGTTTACCATTCAATTCGAGGATCGGATGCTTAGGCGATAACCTAAACCCCGTTTACACAAAATTCAGGATACCATCTTGAATCAATAAGCTTAAGGCAAATAAAACTCTACACCCACAATTACATTAATTAATAATGCCTCTCACCTAACTCAGTGTTTTATCAGCTATCACTTTCTGCTAAGATGCAAATTAAATTAATTATTAATTTTTCCCTACAACTTTCTTGGTAATAATTATGACTTTTGTAGTCACTGAAAACTGTATTAAATGTAAATTTACTGACTGTGTTGATGTATGCCCTGTAGATTGCTTTCGTGAAGGCCCTAATTTCCTCGTAATAGATCCAGATGAGTGCATCGATTGCACATTATGCGAACCCGAATGCCCGGCCAACGCTATCTTTGCCGAGGATGAATTACCGGCAGGACAAGAAATTTTCCTCCAACTCAATGCTGAACTGTCCAAACAATGGCCTGTTATAACCGAAGTAAAATCACCTCTATCCGATGCTGAAGAATGGAACGGTAAACCAAGTAAAATTGATTTACTGGAAAGATAGAAAAGATATCTCTTATCTTAAGACATAAAAAAAGCCGGTTTAACCGGCTTTTTTTATGTCTATAAAAGACTAGTCTTCTATAGTATTTATTTCAGGCCTATCAACAAGCTCGACATATGCCATAGGTGCATTATCACCAGGTCTAAATCCGCATTTCATAATGCGTAAATAGCCGCCCGCTCTATTTTGATAGCGAGGACCAAGTTCATTAAATAGTTTAGTTACAACTTCACGATCGCGTAATCTAGAGAATGCGAGACGTCTTTTAGCCACATTATCTACTTTAGATAATGTGATCAAAGGCTCAGCAAAACTTCTTAATTCTTTAGCTTTTGGTAAAGTAGTTTTAATAAGCTCATGTTTAAATAATGAGCCAGCCATGTTGCTAAATAGCGCCTTACGGTGACTGCTATTTATGTTGAATTTTCTACCGGATTTACGATGTCTCATTGCAAGAATGACCTAAAGTTAGTTAATTTACTGCGTGGTTTTGATCTGCCAGGTTCTCAGGGGGCCAGTTTTCCAAGCGCATACCCAGAGACAAACCTTTTAAGGCAAGAATGTCTTTTATTTCTGTTAAAGATTTTTTGCCGAGATTTGGAGTTTTTAATAATTCAACTTCAGTGCGCTGAATTAAATCACCAATATAAAAAATATTCTCAGCTTTCAAACAATTAGCAGAACGCACTGTCAATTCAAGGTCATCAACAGGACGAAGAAGAACAGGGTCAAAAATTTCTTCGACTTCTACCGGCTCTTCTGTAAGCTGATCATTTACCTTTTCAAAATCAACAAATACAGATAACTGATCATGAAGAATAGTCGCAGCGAGTTTAATGGTCTCTTCTGGATCAACAGTTCCATTTGTTTCCAGTTCGATAATTAGTTTATCTAAATTAGTTCGCTGTTCTACACGTGTACTCTCAACCTGGTAAGCCACTTTAACAATTGGGCTATACGAAGCATCAAGCTGCAAGGCGCCAACAACAGATCCGTGATCAGAATTTGATTTACGAACACTAACAGGCTCGTAACCTCTTCCTCTTCGCACTCTGATCTTCATGTTTAATACGCCAGTTTGTGTTAAATTGGCGATTACTAATTCAGGATTTATAATTTCAACGTCGTGAGGAATGTTAATATCAGCCGCCGTAACGCAACCTGCACCAGTTTTAGTAAGAGTTAACTCAACTTCATCTTTTGAATGAAGCACAACTGCCAACTTCTTGAGGTTTAGCAGAATATCAATTACATCTTCTTGAACACCTTCTATAGTTGTATACTCATGAAGAACACCTTCAATTTCAACATCTGTAACTGCACAGCCTGGAATTGTAGATAACAGTACACGCCTTAAAGCATTTCCAAGAGAATGTCCAAAACCACGCTCTAGCGGCTCAATAACAATTCTTGAATGATTAGGTGTTTTACTTACAACCTCAACTAATCGAGGCTTCAATAAGCCAGAAATAGAATTCTGCATTTATATTCCTCAGAACTACAATTATTTAGAGTAAAGTTCCACAACTAGCTGTTCATTAATATCACTTCCTAAATCTACACGATCAGGCAATGAATTAAATGTGCCAGACATAGCTTTTGAATTAACTTCAACCCAAGAAGGAAAACCATACTGTTCAGATACAGTCAATGCATCAATGATTCTTTGCTGTTTTTTTGCTTTTTCTCTGATTGCTAACACGTCACCAGGATTTACCTGATAAGATGGCACATTTATCAGAACACCATTGACCTGGATAGATTTATGGCAAACCAACTGACGAGCCTCTGCTCTAGTAGAAGCAAAGCCCATACGATAGACAACATTATCAAGTCTGGATTCCAGAAGGTTCAACAGGTTCTCGCCGGTTGCGCCTTTCTTCATATCGGCAGATTTGTAATAATTACGAAATTGTTTTTCTAAAATTCCATAGATTCTGCGCAGGCGCTGTTTTGCTCTCAACTGAAGGGCATAATCAGAGCTTCTTGTACGCTTTGTACCATGTTGACCAGGCCGCTGATCCAACTTACATTTATTTTCCAGGGACTTTCCTCTGCTTTTCAAAAACAGATCAGTACCTTCTCTTCGACTTAATTTACAGGTAGGTCCAAGATATCTTGCCATAATAAACTACTCCAGATTCTTATACGCGGCGTTTCTTAGGAGGACGGCAACCATTATGTGGAATTGGCGTCACATCTACAATATTATTAATTTTAAATCCTAGATTATTCAATGAACGAACCGCAGACTCACGGCCAGGACCAGGACCTTTAATCATAACATCAAGATTTTTCATACCGAACTCCTGTGCGACTGCACCTGCTTTTTCAGCTGCTACCTGAGCTGCAAAAGGGGTACTTTTCCTTGAGCCACGGAATCCAGATCCACCTGAAGTTGCCCAAGATAGCGCGTTGCCTTTTCTATCAGTGATAGTTATGATTGTGTTATTGAAAGAAGCATGCACATGCGCAATACCATCTGCCACTTCTTTTTTTATACGTTTTCTAGAACGATTTGGACTAGCCATTACTTAGAACCTCTATAAAGGAATATCTTATTTTTTAATAGGTTTACGCGGTCCTTTTCGAGTACGAGCATTCGTTCTCGTTCTCTGCCCTCTTAAAGGCAAACCTCTACGATGTCTTATTCCGCGATAGCAACCTAGATCCATCAAACGTTTGATATTCATAGAAACTTCACGACGCAGATCACCTTCCACTGTCATCTTTGAAACCACATTACGAATAGCTTCTAATTGCTCTTCAGTCAGTTCTTTTATTTTTATGGAAGGCGTTATACCTACCTCAACGCAAATTTCACTTGCAGTTTGACGACCAATACCATAAATCGAAGTTAAAGCGATTACCGCATGTTTATGATCTGGTACATTTATCCCGGCAATACGTGCCATCTAGATACTCCCCTGAGTATTACTCTAAAGTTAAGCGCCGAATTATAGCATTGCAGTAATTATAGCGCAACAAATTTTAGCCTTGGCGCTGTTTGTGTCTACCATCTACACAGATAACCCTGACAACGCCATTTCTTTTTACCACTTTACATTTTCTACAAATTGTTTTTACAGAAGCTCTAACTTTCACCGCTAACTCCGAAGTTGTTTTTACACAAAAATTATTTTTTCAGGTTGGCTTTCTTCATCAAACCTTCATATTGCTGAGACATAATATGCGTTTGCATTTGTGAAATGAAATCCATTACGACCACAACAATAATTAATAAAGAAGTACCACCAAAATAGAACGGAACATTCCAATATACTATCAAAAATTCAGGCAATAAGCACACCAGAGTGATATAGAAAGCACCGATTAAAGTCAATCGTGTCATAACCTTATCGATATACGAACTGGTCTGTAAACCAGGTCTTATACCAGGCAGAAATGCTCCGGATTTTTTTAAGTTCTCAGCCGTTTCTTTTGAGTTAAATACTAGCGCAGTGTAAAAGAAACAGAAGAAAACAATAGCTGCCGCATAAAGCATAACATAAATAGGCTGCCCCGGTGACAACATGGTCGCAACATCTTGAAGCCAAGTAAATCCATCAGCATTACCAAACCATCCGGCTATAGTTGCTGGAAATAAGATGATGCTCGAAGCGAAGATGGGGGGTATAACACCAGCCATATTGAGCTTCAATGGCAAAAAACTACTTTGTCCACCATACATCTTACGCCCTTGTTGCCTTTTAGGATAATTAATGAGGATCCTTCTCTGCCCTCTTTCAACAAAAACAACAAGCGCTGTTACTGAAAGCGACAACAAGAATAATAAAATAATGAATCCCGCATTCATTTCCCCGGTTCTTGCCAATTCCAATGTCCCACCGATTGCTTTAGGCAGCCCAGAAACGATACCTGCAAAAATAATAAGAGAAATGCCATTACCAATTCCTCGCTCAGTTACCTGCTCACCCAGCCACATCAAGAAAATAGTCCCGGTAACCAACGTAATTGTTGTAATTACAATAAAACCAACACCAGGATTCAAAACGACCGAAAGCCCACCTGCAGATTGATTTTGCAACGCCAGCGATATACCTATCGCTTGAAAAGTTGCTAAAACAACTGTGCCATATCTTGTATATTGAGATATTTTACGCCTACCGGATTCGCCTTCTTTCTTTATCTGCTCCATAGCAGGTATGACAACAGTCATCAATTGCATAATGATTGATGCTGAAATATAAGGCATTATACCAAGAGCAAAAAGGCTTAGGCGCATCAATGCGCCACCAGAGAACATGTTAAACATATCCAAAATCGACCCACTTTGCTGTTCAAACATCACAGCAAGGGCCTTTGGATCTATCCCGGGAACTGGAATATGCGCTCCAACTCTGTAAACAAAAAAAGCCCCTAAAACAAAAAGAAGTCTTGCTTTCAGCTCTGAGAATCCACCAACTTTGCCAGCCATTTGAGCTCTTGAAGTACTCACTTAAACCTCTACTTTGCCGCCAGCAGCTTCGATAGATTCCTTAGCACCACCTGTTACCTTGAGACCTTTAACTGTAACTGCTTTATTTACTTCGCCAGATTTAATTATCTTTGCCTTTTTCGTAAACGCTGGCACGATATTCTCTTCAATCAATACCTTTAAATCAACTGTATCAGCATTTAAAGTACTCAATTCACTCAAACGAACTTCTGCTGAAAATTTATTGACTCTGGAAGTAAATCCAATTTTTGGTAAACGACGTTGAAGTGGCATCTGTCCACCTTCAAATCCTACTTTATGAAAGCCTCCACTGCGGGCTTTTTGCCCTTTATGACCTCTTCCACATGTTTTCCCGAGTGTACACCCAATTCCACGCCCCACTCGTTTAGATTTTTTACGCGATCCTTCACTTGCCTGGATGGTATTTAAAAACATTACACTTCCTCGACTTTTAACATGTACGATATCTTGTTTATCATACCTCGGTTTTCTGCTGTATTCAGCACTTCAACCGTTTGGTTAATTTTGCGCAAACCCAAGCCTTTTAGACAAGCTTGATGACGCGGTAACCGTCCAAATTTGCTTTTTATCATCGTTACACTTAACTTAGTACCAGCCATCGCAATTACCCAATAATTTGTTCAACTGATAAGCCGCGCTTTGCAGCTATTTGGTTGGCATTGTGCATTCCTGTAAGCCCATCAATAGTCGCTCTAACTACGTTAATAGGATTACTCGTACCAATACATTTAGCCAATACGTTATGTACGCCTACAACTTCAAATACAGCTCTCATAGCGCCACCAGCAATAATACCAGTACCTTCAGAGGCTGGCTGCATGTAAACTTTTGCCGCTCCAGTTGAAGACATAATAGGATACTGCAAAGTATCACCTTTTAACGAAACCTTACGCATGTTTTTTCGTGCTTGCTCAAGAGACTTTTGTATTGCTATAGGTACTTCACGCGCTTTACTGACGCCGTAACCTACACGCCCTTCACCATCACCAACAACAGTTAATGCAGTGAAACCAAAAACCCTACCGCCTTTTACCACTTTTGCAACACGTCTTACAGAAACCAATTTTTCTTGCAATCCGTCTGTACTACCTTGAGAAGGTGCTGTAGCCATTCTATACCCCTAAAATTTTAATCCGGCTTCACGTGCAGCATCAGCTAATGCTTTAACACGACCATGGTATTTAAATCCTGAACGATCAAAAGCAACTTCTGTGATTCCAGCAGCAATAGCTTTCTGAGCAATATATTTCCCTACTTCAGTAGCAGCTTCGATATTCCCTGTATTTTTTAGAGCTAATCTAATTTCTGACTGAGTAGTTGAAGCGCTAGCCAATGTAGTTGTTCCATCTCCACTTATAACTTGAGCATATATGTGCTGTGAAGTTTTATGAATGGACAAACGGGTTGTATTTAATTTCTTAATCTTGCTACGCAATTTTAATGCGCGCTTTAAACGAGACTGTTTCTTTTCCATCACGCTACCTTACTTCTTCTTAGCTTCTTTTCTAACAACATGCTCTTCAGTATATCTAACACCTTTGCCTTTATAAGGTTCAGGTGGGCGATATGCTCTGATTTTTGCCGCTACCTGACCAACTTGCTGTTTATCACTTCCCTTAACTACAATTTCAGTTTGAGTAGGTGTTTCAACCGTAATGCCTGCAGGTACTTCAAAGTCTACTGGATGAGAAAAACCAAGTGCTAGATTGAGGATATTCCCTTTTGCTTGTGCCCTGTAACCTACACCAATCAATGTAAGTTTCTTTTCGAATCCTGCAGATACACCTGTAACCATGTTGTTTACGATTGCCCTAGCAGTTCCAGCTTGAGCAGTAGCTAATTTATTATCTTTATCCCATTGCATTTGAATTACATTATCTGCAATATGTATGCTTATTGATGGGTTAAAATCGTATGATAATTGACCTTTACTTCCTTTTACGGTCATATTATTACCATCTAGTTTTATATCTACACCGCTAGGGATAGTAACTGGAGCTTTAGCAATTCTTGACATAAACTGGCCTACAATTAACAAACAGTGCAAATAACTTCGCCGCCATGTCCAATCGCACGAGCCGCTCTATCTGTCATAACACCGTTTGATGTTGAAACAATAGCAATACCTAACCCGCCGAGAACTTTCGGCAATTCGTCTTTAGATTTATAAATGCGTAAACCAGGCTTACTAATTCTTTTTAAGCTTTCAATTACTGGCGCACCTTTATAATATTTCAACTCGATAGTCATCTCTGTATGACTGCCGTTTGTTTCAGTGCTAAAGTCTGTAATATAACCTTCTTCTTTCAACACTTTTGCAATTGATACTTTTAATTTTGACGAAGGTTGTTTAATGGTTCTTTTACCAGCAGATTGCCCATTTCTAATGCGGGTCAACATATCTGCTACTGGGTCTGTCATACTCATTTTCTATTTCTCCAACTTAACTAACAGATATTACCAACTCGCCTTCACAACACCGGGAACATCACCCCGCATGGTTGCTTCTCTTAACTTATTTCGGCTAAGACCGAACTTGCGATAATACCCATGAGGACGTCCAGTTAAATTACAACGGTTACGTACTCTCGTTACGCTGGAATCTCTTGGTAATTTTTGAAGTTGCAAATGAGCAGACTCTTTATCTTCGTATGAAGCGTTTGGATCTCTGATAATTTCTTTCAAAGATTTACGTTTAGCATCATACTTTTGCACTAATTTCTTACGCTTGTCTTCACGCGCAATCATTGACTTTTTTGCCATGTTAAAATCGCCCTTTAGTTCTTAAATGGAAAATTAAAAAGCTTTAACAAAGCCAAACCTTCTTCATTAGTTTGAGCTGTTGTTGTGATAGTAATATCCATACCACGCAAAGCGTCTATCTTATCATAATCAATTTCAGGAAAAATGATCTGCTCTTTGACGCCCATTGAATAATTACCACGCCCATCAAAGCTTTTAGGGCTTAATCCACGAAAATCTCGAATTCGAGGAATAGATATAGTGATTAAACGATCTAAAAATTCGTACATTCTATCGCTACGTAAAGTCACTTTACAACCGATAGGCATATCATCACGAATTTTAAAACCAGCAATTGATTTTCTTGCCAAGGTAATAACCGGTTTTTGACCGGAGATCTTTTCCATATCGCTAACAGCAGATTGCAGGATCTTTTTATCCGCAACGGCACCGCCAACCCCCATATTGAGTGTTATTTTTGTCAGACGCGGAGCTTGCATTACGGATTTATAGCCGAACTGCTCTATTAGTGCCGGAAGGATTCTTTCTTTGTATTCGGTTTCTAGTCTAGCCATGATTTTATCTACACCTTACACATCAACAACTTCGTTTGTTGACTTAAAATATCTGACTTTCTTTCCATCTTCTAGAAACTTAAAGCCGACACGATCTGCTTTTTTAGTTTCAGGATTATATAGTCCGACATTGGAAATATTGATAGGCATATCCTTGACTATAATTCCACCTGAAATACCTGCATTTGGATTAGGTCTTTGGTTTTTTTTGACCTGATTGATTCCTTCAATCAAAACTTTATTGTCTTTTAAAACCTTTAAAACTCTACCGCTCTTACCTTTATCCTTACCAGTGCGAACGATAACTTCATCACCTTGTTTAATTTTTTGCATTTTTCAACCCTACCTTATAATACTTCAGGAGCAAGTGAGATAATTTTCATGAATTTCTCACCTCTTAGCTCACGTGTTACAGGGCCAAAAATACGTGTACCAAGTGGCTGTAAATTGTTATTCAGAATAACTGCCGCATTTCCATCGAATCTAATTACCGATCCATCTGGACGACGCACACCTTTACGGGTTCTAACGACTAAAGCATTATAAACTTCGCCTTTTTTTACTCTTCCACGAGGAATAGCATCTTTAATACTGACTTTGATAATGTCACCAATGCCAGCATAACGTCTATGCGAACCCCCTAATACTTTGATACACATGACCCTTTTTGCGCCACTGTTGTCGGCGACGTCAAGGTTAGTTTGCATCTGAATCATGATTTATTCCCAATTATCTGAATATTAAATAGCTTGCGTACTATTTGTTAGCACTTTCTAAGACTTCGACTAATCTAAAAGTTTTATTCTTAGACATAGGTCTGCATGATGTAATTGATACTACATCGCCTTCCTGACAAATATTTTGTTCATCGTGAGCCATCATTTTAGTTGATCGTTTAACATATTTACCATATACAGGATGCTTAACGATCCGCTCAACTAAAACCGTAATAGTTTTATCCATTTTATTACTAACAACCCGACCGGTGATTGTCCGTAACTTGGTTGCATTTTCGCTCATATTCATGCGCTCGCCATTTCATTTAATATAGTTTGAATACGTGCCACATCGCGTCTAACCTTTTTCACTTGATCAGGCTTTGACAACTGACCTGTTCCTTTTTGCATTCTAAGGTTAAATTGCTCACGCGACAGATCGAGCAACATAGCTCCTAACTCGTCTTTTGATTTTTGGCGTAGTTCACTTGCTTTCATTACATTATCGTCCGAACAGTAAAAGTTGTTTTTAAAGGTAACTTAGCTGCAGCTAAAGCAAAAGCTTCCCGAGCCAACTCTTCAGAAACACCCTGTATCTCGTACAACATTGTTCCTGGTCTGACTTGAGCAACCCAGTATTCTACACTACCTTTACCTTTTCCCATACGAACTTCTAAAGGTTTTTTAGTAATGGGCTTATCAGGAAAAATTCTTATCCAGATTTTACCACCACGTTTAACATGCCTTGTAATCGTTCTACGAGCTGATTCAATTTGCCGGGCTGTAAGTCTACCACGACTAATTGACTTAAGACCATATTCACCAAAACTTACCGACGATCCACGTACGGCAGTACCGTTATTTCTGCCTTTAAATTGTTTACGGAATTTTGTTCTTTTAGGTTGAAGCATTTCTTTATCCCTTCAACTATTTTTTAGATTCTGAATTAATAGAAGCAATATGCGCATCCATATCAAATACTTCACCTTTAAAAATCCACACTTTAATGCCGATAATTCCATAGGTAGTATTTGCTTCCGCAGTAGCATAATCAATATCTGCTCTTAAGGTATGCAAAGGTACTCGCCCCTCTCTATACCATTCGCTTCTGGCAATTTCAGCACCATTTAAACGACCACCAACATTAATTTTTATACCTTCAGCACCTAAACGCATAGTATTGGTTACCGCACGCTTCATTGCTCTACGATACATGATGCGTTTTTCTAATTGCTGAGCAATACTTTCTGCTACTAATTGCGCGTCTAATTCAGGTTTTCTAATCTCTTCAACATTAAGTTGAACAGGAATACCTATCATCTGAGATATCTCTTGTCTCAGAACATCAATATCCTCTCCCTTTTTACCAATAACAATGCCTGGACGTGCAGTGTGAACGGTAATATGAGCATTATTTGCGGGACGATTAATTTGAATTCGACTTACAGAAGCATGAGCTAGTTTTTTCTTGATAAAGTCCCGAACCGTTAGA
This sequence comes from Methylobacter luteus IMV-B-3098, assembly GCF_000427625.1. Taxonomy (GTDB): domain Bacteria; phylum Pseudomonadota; class Gammaproteobacteria; order Methylococcales; family Methylomonadaceae; genus Methylobacter; species Methylobacter luteus. Next base: position 3,762,145 of record NZ_KE386569.1, on the reverse strand, counting down.
TCTTGATGCAGGAAAACAGAATAGTCCTGGCTATTTGCGTACCATCTTGAATTCCAATCTTTAACAATACCAAGGCGTATGCCTGTTGGATGTACTTTTTGACCCATTTTTAGCCTCTACTCGTTCTCTGCGACTTTAATCGTAATATGGCAGGTTCTTTTAAGGATATGATTTGCACGTCCTTTAGCTCTTGCCTTAAATCTTTTCATTGTCGGCCCTTCATTTACATAAACGGTAGACACTCTTAATTCATCAATATCTGCACTCTCATTATGCTCTGCATTAGCTATGGCAGACTCCAAAACTTTTTTGACAATCGCCGCACCTTTTTTTGAACTGAACTTTAAAGTATTCAGAGCTTTTTCAACCGGCATACCGCGAATTTGATCACCTACTAAGCGAGCTTTTTGCGCAGATAAAGGCGCATTACTTAATCTTGCTGAAATTTCCATCACAACCTACCTAGATTTCTTATCAGCCACATGGCCTTTGTAAGTACGAGTTGGCGCAAACTCACCTAATTTATGTCCGACCATATTCTCTGAAATGAGAACTGGAATGTGCAGCCGCCCATTATGGATTGCAATAGTTAAGCCCAGCATATCTGGAATAATCATTGATCTTCTTGACCATGTTTTAATCGGTTTCCGATTATTGCTACTTACAGCATCTTCAACTTTTTTAAGTAGATGATGATCAATAAAAGGACCTTTTTTAATTGAACGCGGCACGCTAATTCCTCTCTATTTCTGCTTACGTCGTCTGACAATCATATTATCAGTACGTTTGTTTTTTCTCGTTTTATATCCCTTGGTTGGCATACCCCAAGGAGATACCGGATGTCTACCACCAGAGGTACGACCTTCACCACCACCATGCGGATGGTCTACAGGGTTCATGGCAACACCACGAACAGTAGGACGAACTCCTCGCCATCTGGAAGCACCTGCTTTTCCAAGTGAAGCTAAGTTATGTTCGGAATTCGATACTTCACCAATTACAGCCCGACAATCAGCCATAACTTTACGCATTTCGCCTGAACGCAATCTAATTGTTGCATGAATGCCATCTCTAGCCACTAACTGGACTGATGTTCCGGCACTTCTAGCTATTTGAGCACCTTTACCAGGCTTTAATTCCACACAGTGGACTGTTGTACCCATTGGTATATTTCTCAATGGCATACAGTTTCCCGGCTTAACAGCAGCAGTCTCAGAAGAAAGTATTTCCTGCCCAACTTCAAGGCCTTTAGGCGCGATAATGTATCTACGCTCGCCATCCTTAAACAAAACTAGAGCAATATTTGCTGTTCTGTTTGGATCATACTCTAGACGCTCAACAACAGCAGGAATATCTGTTTTATTCCTTTTAAAATCAATAATACGGTAGTGTTGTTTATGACCACCACCTACATGACGTGTTGTTATACGCCCTTTATTATTACGACCGCCACTTTTGCTATTTTTACTCAGCAAAGGCGCAAATGGTTTGCCTTTATGTAATTCGTCGTTCTTAATACGCACTACAAACCGTGAACCCGGTGACGTCGGTTTTGACTTTACAATCGCCATGCTTTCTACCGTTTCCTATTGATCTTCATTACTTTAATTAAATTAAGCAGCAGAGAAATCTATATCATGACCTGGCTTAAGCTTAACATAAGCTTTTTTCCAATCAGACCTCTGTCCTAATGAACGGCCAAATCTTTTCTGTTTGCCTTTAACGTTTAAAACTTGAACTGAGTCAACTTCAACATTAAACATAATTTCTACTGCATCTTTGACTTGCTTTTTAGTTGCAACTTTTTGCACTTTAAAAACAAATCTTTTATTTTTTTCAGCGGCAATAGTGCTTTTCTCAGATATTACTGGAGCCTGAAGCACACTTGCCAGATGGTATTTATTTAAACTCATGCTAAGCGCTCCTCTATTTGTTTCAACGCAGCTGGCGTGGCAATAACCTTATCAGCCGAAACCAATAGAACGGGGCTCAAATTAATCGATTCGACCACTTCAACATAAGGAATGTTTCTAGATGCCAGCGCCAAATTTTCATCCACGCTATCAACAACAATCAAAATTCGTTTAGCGTCAACATTTTTCAGCTTTTCTGCCAACTCTTTGGTTTTTGTAGTTTTAGGTAAGATGTCATTACTAACAACCAAACGATCTTGTCTTAATAGTTCAGACAAAATAGATCGGATCCCAACTCTAAACATTTTCTTGTTGAGCTTCTGCTCGTAAGATCTAGGCCTTGCTGCAAAAGTAACACCACCTGTTCGCCAAATAGGGCTACGCATTGTACCAGATCTAGCACGACCTGTCCCTTTTTGTCGCCATGGTTTTGTACCACCACCACTGACATCGGAACGTGTTTTCTGTGCTTTAGTACCAGCACGGGCTCCCGCCAAATATCTGGTTACTAACTGATGAACCAATGTTTCATTAAAAGACTGTCCAAAAACCGCTTCCGCTACTTCTACTTTTCCGGCAGAGTCTTTTTCGTTTATAGCAGGTATTTGCATACTCATGGCTTAACCTTTATTTCGCATTTTCATTGCGGGTGTAATAACTACATCGCCACCCTTAGCACCAGGCACAGCGCCTTTTACCAAGATTAAATTTCTTGCTGTATCAATTGAATGAATAGTCAGGTTCTGAACTGTAACTTTTTCAGCTCCCATATGACCCTCCATTTTTTTACCTTTAAATACACGGCCAGGCGTTTGATTCATACCTATAGAACCCAACACCCTATGTGAGCGCGAGTTACCATGGGTAGCATCTTGCATACTAAAATTATGACGTTTTACGCCACCAGCAAAGCCTTTACCGATGCTTTTGCCCTGAACATCAACAATTTGACCTTCAGAAAATATATCCAACGATAATTCGGAACCGGCAGATAAGCCTTCGCCTTCACCATCTTCGAGTCTAAATTCCCAAAGACCTCGACCCGCTGTCACATTAGCCGCTGCATAATGACCAGCCATTGCTTTATTGACTCTTGAAGATTTTTTATCGCCCGCCGATACTTGAATCGACCGATAACCATCTACCTCAGGACTTTTAACCTGAGTGACTCTGTTTGAGTCAATCTGGATAACAGTAACAGGTACTGATGAACCATCTTCACAAAAAACTCTGGTCATACCACATTTACGACCTATAAGACCTATTGACATCTGCCAATTCCTCTACTTTTAATTCAACTTTATTTGAACGTCAACGCCAGCTGCAAGATCCAGTTTCATCAGTGCATCCACTGTTTTTTCAGTTGGCTCAACGATATCCAGTAATCTTTTGTATGTTCTTAATTCATACTGGTCTCTTGCATCTTTATTTACATGCGGAGAGATCAAAATCGTAAAACGCTCTTTTTTAGTAGGCAAAGGAATAGGACCCTTTATTTGGGCACCTGTTCTCTTTGCAGTTTCTACTATCTCACTAGCCGATTGATCTATCAATTTATGATCGAATGATTTCAAACGGATTCTGATAGTTTGGTTAGACATATATATTACTCAATAATTGATGAAACAACGCCTGCACCGACGGTACGACCGCCTTCGCGAATGGCAAAACGCAAGCCTTCTTCCATTGCGATCGGTGAAATCAGCTTGACTTCTACGGCAATATTATCGCCAGGCATGACCATTTCCACACCTTCCGGCAAAGTTACCGCACCAGTCACGTCGGTAGTTCTGAAATAAAACTGAGGACGGTAACCATTAAAGAATGGCGTATGACGACCACCTTCATCCTTCGACAAGACGTAGATTTCTGATTTAAAGTACGAATGTGGCTTGATAGTGCCTTTATGCGCCAATACTTGACCGCGCTCAACTTCGTCTCTTTTGGTACCTCTCAACAGCACGCCAACGTTATCACCCGCCTGCCCTTGATCCAGCAGTTTGCGGAACATCTCAACACCGGTACAAGTAGTGACTACAGTAGGCCGAATACCGACAATCTCAACTTCCTGGCCAACTTTGATAATACCGCGCTCAACACGACCGGTTACTACCGTACCACGGCCTGAGATTGAGAACACATCTTCGATTGGCATCAGGAATGCCCCATCAACTGCTCTTTCGGGCTCAGGAATGTAGCTATCCAACGCTTCTACCAGCCTGACCACAGACGGCACACCAATATCGCTGGTGTCACCCTCCAACGCTTTTAACGCTGAACCGACAATAATTGGCGTTTCGTCTCCGGGGAATTCATACATATCCAACAATTCCCGAATTTCCATTTCAACCAGTTCGATCAATTCCGCGTCATCGACCATATCCGCTTTATTCAGAAAGACCACGATGTAAGGCACACCAACCTGTCTGGACAACAGAATGTGCTCTCTTGTTTGCGGCATTGGACCGTCCGCAGCCGAACAAACCAGAATAGCGCCATCCATCTGCGCTGCACCGGTAATCATGTTTTTTACATAGTCAGCATGGCCTGGGCAGTCCACGTGCGCATAGTGACGTGTTGCTGATTCATATTCTACGTGCGAAGTGGCGATAGTAATACCGCGCGCTCTTTCTTCAGGTGCATTATCAATTTGATCAAAGGCTTTGGCTTCCCCACCTTGCAGTTCAGCCATTACTTTAGTCAATGCGGCTGTCAGTGTCGTTTTGCCATGGTCAACGTGACCGATGGTGCCTACGTTTACGTGTGGCTTACTACGTGTAAATTTTTCTTTAGCCATGAGTTAATACCTTTATGTTATATTCAATTTTATGAAGATTTTTTAATAATCGCTTCCGCAATATTTGCAGGCGCTTCATTGTATTTTTCAAACTGCATACTGTATGTAGCCCGCCCCTGCGTTGCTGAACGCAAATCAGTTGCATATCCAAACATTTCTGCTAATGGCACTTCGCAACTAACTGTTTTACCTGATGGAGTATCTTCCATGCCTTGGATCACCCCTCGACGTCTATTGATATCACCGACAACGTCACCCATATACTCTTCAGGGGTAACAACCTCAACTTTCATTATCGGCTCAAGCAACACAGGATTTGCTTTTCGCGCCCCTTCTCTAAAACACATTGAACCAGCAATTTTGAAAGCTATTTCGTTCGAATCGACATCATGATACGAACCATCAAATAAAGACACCTTTACATCAACAACAGGGAAACCAGCAAGAACGCCACTTTTCAACTGTTCTTGTACACCCTTATCTACCGCAGGAATGTATTCCTTAGGAACAACTCCACCAACAATTTCGTTAACGAATTCATAGCCTGAACCAATTTCTTTTGGCTCAATACGCAACCAGACATGGCCATACTGCCCTCTACCGCCTGATTGCCTTACAAATTTGCCTTCCTGTTCTACAGTGCTACGGATTGTTTCCCGATATGCAACCTGAGGAGCGCCTACATTAGCTTCGACATTAAATTCCCTCTTCATTCGATCAACAATAATCTCCAGGTGGAGTTCGCCCATGCCTGAGATAATTGTTTGCCCCGACTCTTCATCAGTATGCACTCGAAACGATGGATCCTCTTGAGCTAATTTGCCTAGCGCAACACCCATCTTTTCCTGATCGGCTTTTGTTTTGGGCTCTACCGCAACCGAGATCACTGGATCTGGAAACTCCATGCGCTCAAGAACAATTTTTTCCTTTAGATCGCATAGAGTATCGCCTGTGGTAACATCTTTCAGACCGATGGCCGCAGCTATATCACCTGCACAGACTTCCTTTACTTCTTCACGGCTATTGGCATGCATTTGCACAATGCGTCCAATTCGTTCTTTTTTCATTTTAACTGAGTTATAAACACTATCTCCGGAATTCAATACACCGGAATAAACCCTGAAAAAAGTCAATGCCCCAACAAATGGGTCGGCCGCTATTTTAAAAGCTAATGCGGCAAAAGGTGCATCATCACTGGCTGGGCGATCTGCCTCAGTTATTTCATCTTCAAGCAATCCTTTTATTGCCTGAACATCTGTTGGCGCTGGCATGTATTCAACAACTGCATCTAACATGGCCTGCACACCTTTATTTTTAAAGGCAGAACCACAAAATGCTGGCACAACCTGATTGGCTATAGTTTGTACACGTATGCCTTGTTTAATTTGTTCGTTTGTTAAAACACCTTCTTCAAGGTATTTTTCCATTAATTCTTCGTTAGCTTCTGCAGCTGCTTCAATCATATGCTCTCTCCACTCTTCACAGAGCTCCTGCATATCAGCTGGGATATCCTTTTCCTGAAAGGTCATACCCATATTGGCTTCGTCCCAATATATTGCTTTCATTTTGACGAGATCAACAACCCCTTCAAAAGCATCTTCAGCTCCGATTGGCAATTGCATAGGCACGGGATTGCTGCCTAAGCGATTTTTGATTTGCTCGATTACTCGTAGAAAATCAGCGCCTGAACGGTCCATCTTATTAACAAAGGCCAACCGAGGCACATTATACTTATTAGCTTGACGCCAAACTGTCTCAGACTGCGGCTCAACACCACCTACAGCACAAAAAACAGCACATGCCCCATCTAAAACACGCAAGGATCGCTCTACTTCAATAGTAAAGTCAACGTGGCCTGGTGTATCAATAATATTAATTCGGTGCTGTGGAAACTGATTTTCCATACCGCTCCAGAAGCAGGTTGTAGCAGCAGAAGTGATTGTTATACCCCGCTCCTGCTCCTGTTCCATCCAATCCATGGTAGCAGCACCGTCATGTACTTCACCTATCTTGTGAGATACACCGGTATAGTACAGCACACGCTCCGTAGTCGTTGTTTTACCAGCATCTATATGAGCCATAATGCCGATATTACGATAACGATCTATAGGTGTCTTGCGCGCCACAACTATACAACCTTAACTAGTTTGCTTATTACCAGCGATAATGAGAGAAAGCTTTGTTTGCTTCTGCCATTCTGTGCGTGTCTTCACGTTTCTTAGCTGCCGCCCCTCTGCTTTCAAAGGCATCCAACAATTCGCCAGCAAGCTTGGCAGACATGCTTCTTTCATTTCTTTTACGGGACGCATCAATTAGCCAACGCATAGCCAAAGCCATACGTCTTGATGGACGCACTTCAACAGGCACTTGGTATGTAGCGCCACCAACACGACGAGATTTAACCTCAACCCGAGGCTGTACATTTTCAAGCGCTTTTGACAGCACCTCTAATGGCTCGGAATGCCCTTTGCTTTCGATCACATCCAAAGCACCATAGACAATCCCTTCTGCAACTGATTTCTTGCCACTCTCCATAATCATATTCATGAATTTAGTCAGCATAACACTGCTAAATCTTGGATCTGGAATAATCTCTCTTTTCGTAGCGACTCTTCTTCTAGACATTTATCTCACCAACCAACGTTTATTTTTTAGGCCGTTTAGTGCCATATTTGGAGCGACCACACTTTCTATTGGTCACACCAGAAGTATCCAAACTACCACGAACAACATGATATCTAACACCGGGCAAATCCTTAACACGACCGCCTCTTATCAAGACCACTGAGTGCTCCTGAAGATTATGTCCCTCACCTCCGATGTAACTGCTAACTTCAGATCCGTTAGTCAGTCTAACCCTAGCCACTTTACGCAACGCCGAGTTTGGTTTTTTAGGGGTTGTGGTATAAACACGCGTGCACACTCCTCTACGCTGAGGACATGCTTCCAATGCAGGAACATTGCTTTTTTCTACTTTTTTAGCGCGCGGCTTACGAACCAATTGGTTGATCGTGGCCATATCTTTGTTTACTCCGATATACAATTAACTGTCAGACAATAAAAATAACCGTCGAACATAAAAAATGTCGACGGTTAATTAACATTTCGACCTGACTCAAGCAGTTAGCTCATGTGAGCAGAATATAATACTTGCTAATATAAGGCAGGTCAAGCTCATTTTACTAATGATTTTTACTACATTATTAAATATTTAAAGCTTGTTTAAGAGCCTCTTCCACATCCCCAGCATCTACCATAGAAGCTGCTTCGCTTTCGACTACCTCGTGCTGAGCAAGCCTATTTTTTCTATTTTCATGATAAGCAAGACCCGTTCCTGCTGGAATTAATCTTCCAACAATGACATTTTCCTTTAAGCCTTGAAGGTTATCACTCAGTCCGCGAACAGCCGCATCAGTCAAGACACGAGTTGTTTCTTGGAAAGAAGCCGCGGAAATAAAGGATTCTGTAGCTAATGAAGCTTTAGTAATACCTAGTAATACCGATTCATAGCTAGCTGGAATTTTTCCTTCAGCTTCCATTTTATCATTCACTTCTCTTAGAACAGCACGCTCAACTTGATCACCTTTCAAGAATTCGGTATCACCTGATGCCGTTATCTCTACCTTTCTAAGCATTTGCCTAATAATAGCTTCAATATGTTTATCGTTAATTTTCACACCTTGTAAGCGATAGACATCCTGAATTTCCTTGACCAGGTAGTTGGCCAACTCTTCAATGCCTCTTAATCTCAAGATGTCATGAGGCGTTAATTCACCTTCAGCAATTGTCTCACCTTTTTCAACATATTCACCTTCGAAAACTGTGATGTGGCGCCATTTTGGTATTAGAGTTTCATACTGCTCACCAGCGGCATCAGTAATAATGACACGCTGCTTGCCTTTTGTTTCCTTCCCAAACGAGATAGTGCCACTAGTCTCTGCAAGAATTGCCGGGTCTTTCGTTTTACGCGCCTCAAACAAGTCGGCCACACGAGGCAAACCACCGGTAATATCTCTAGTTTTACTGGATTCCTGTGGAATCCTAGCTAAAACGTCACCAACTTTTACTTCGCCGCCATCTTTGATACCGACGATTGCTCCTGCAGGCAAGAAATATTGCGCTGGAATTTCAGTACCTGGCAAAAAGATCGCATTTCCATTTTCATCCAGCAACTTCACCATTGGACGTAATTCTTTACCAGCACCACCTCTTTGTTTAGGATCTGTAACTACAAGCGAACTCAGACCGGTTACTTCATCAGATTGTTTTTGTACGGTCACACCATCAACGAAATCGATTAAGCCTACAACACCATCAACTTCGGTAATGACTGGATGCGTATGAGGATCCCACGTAACAATTATGTCACCAGCATTTATTCTGCTACCTTCTTGTATTGAAAGGACCGCACCATAAGGAATTTTATATCGCTCTCTTTCACGGCCATAATCATCAACAACACCCACTTCGCCCGATCTCGATACAGCGACCAAATTGCCTTCTCGGTTAACCACTGATTTCAAATTGCTTAGGCGAACCGTACCAGCTGATTTAACCTGAACATTACTGATGGCTGCAGATCTAGATGCTGCCCCACCGATATGGAAAGTACGCATGGTCAACTGAGTTCCAGGCTCACCAATCGACTGCGCGGCAATAACCCCCACCGCCTCTCCAATATTGACCAAATGACCACGACCTAAGTCGCGCCCATAACAAGCTGCACAAACTCCGTACCTGTTTTCACAAGTAATAATTGACCGCACCAGAACCTGATCAATACTATGATCTTCGAGAATAGAAACCCAGTGTTCATCCAATAATGTACCTTTAGGCACCACGACTTTGTCGCCGCTGGCATCCATAACATCATTGACGACAACTCGACCTAACACCCGCTCTGATAATGGCTCAACAACATCACCCCCTTCAATAATAGGAGTCATGATCAATCCATCAGAAGTGCCACAATCATCACCGGTAATAACTAGATCCTGAGCCACATCCACTAATCTGCGTGTTAAATATCCTGAGTTTGCAGTTTTTAGCGCCGTATCAGCCAGACCTTTACGAGCACCATGAGTAGAAATAAAGTACTGCAATACGTCCAGACCTTCTCTGAAGTTGGCCGTAATAGGAGTTTCAATAATTGACCCATCGGGTTTAGCCATCAATCCACGCATACCTGCTAGCTGCCTAATCTGTGCAGCAGAACCTCTAGCGCCGGACTCCGCCATCATAAAGATGGAATTGAATGATTTTTGTTTTACAGTCTTACCTTCAGCATCGATAACGGATTCTTCACCTAATCCATCCATCATTACCTTAGCAACTTGATCATTAGCGCGAGACCAAATATCAACAACCTTGTTGTAGCGCTCACCGTCGGTTACTAAGCCGGAAGAATACTGGCTTTGAATTTCATTTACTTCAGAATCAGCAATTTTAATAATATCGACTTTTTTAGCCGGTATCGCCATATCCTCAATACCAAAGGATACGCCTGAGATCGTTGCATACCTAAAACCCAAATACATGAGCTGGTCAGCGAGCACAACCGTGTCTTTATTACCTAAAAAACGGTAACTATAGTTGACCAGTCGTGATATGTTTTTCTTCGTCATATCACAATTAACCAACTCATAAGGCATACGATCCGGGACTATTTCCCAGATTAAAGCGCGACCTACAGTTGTCTCAACACGGCGAGTTTTTTCTTCAACTTCGCCTTTCTCATTTTCGACCTTCTCTGTGATGCGTAATTGAATTTTAGACTGTAATTCAACTGTTTTTGCTAGCAGAGCCTTATGAATTTCACCGACACTCCCAAATATGCTGCCATCACCTTTTGCATTGATTTTTTCACGGCTAATATAGTACAAACCCAACACCACGTCCTGAGACGGGTTAATGACCGGCTCGCCGTTAGCTGGTGACAATATGTTATTTGTCGCCATCATTAATGTTCGAGCTTCCAACTGAGCTTCCACCGACAAGGGGATATGCACGGCCATTTGGTCGCCGTCAAAGTCAGCATTAAAGGCGCTACAGACTAGGGGATGCAACTGTATTGCCTTACCTTCAATCAAAATAGGTTCAAACGCCTGAATCCCAAGCCTGTGTAGTGTAGGGGCGCGATTCAATAGAATCGGATGTTCACGAATAACTTCTTCAAGAATATCCCAAACTTCCGTACCTTCTCGCTCAACCATTTTCTTAGCGGCTTTAATGGTTGTAGCAAGGCCTCTGAACTGTAATTTGCTGAATATGAATGGTTTGAATAACTCCAATGCCATCTTTTTCGGCAATCCACATTGGTGCAATCTTAGCGTTGGCCCAACGACAATTACTGAACGTCCTGAGTAATCAACACGTTTACCCAGCAAGTTTTGACGAAAACGTCCCTGCTTGCCTTTAATCATATCTGCCAATGATTTAAGAGGTCTTCTGTTCGTACCAGTAATAGCACGACCGCGACGACCATTATCTAATAAAGCATCAACAGATTCTTGTAACATCCGTTTTTCGTTACGAACGATAATATCCGGCGCGTTTAAGTCTAATAATCGGTTTAAACGATTGTTTCTATTAATAACACGGCGATATAAGTCATTTAAATCTGACGTAGCGAAACGACCACCATCTAGAGGCACCAAAGGACGCAATTCCGGTGGCAATACAGGCAGTACCTGCATAATCATCCATTCAGGACGGTTGCTTGAGCTTAATAATGCGTCTATTACTTTAAGGCGTTTAGAGTATTTTTTGATTTTCGTCTCAGAATTTGTCGAGTTAATTTCTTCGCGAAGAATATTAACTTCTTCCTTCAAATCAATTGCCTTTAACAAATCATAGATTGCTTCAGCACCCATTTTAGCGACAAAATCATCACCGTGCAGTTCAACAGCATCCAGATACTCGTCATCGGTGAGCAATTGCCCTTTCTCTAAAGGCGTCATGCCTGGATCTAAAACAACAAAGGATTCAAAATACAACACGCGCTCAATTTCGCGCAAAGTCATATCTAATAACAACGCTATTCTGGACGGCAGCGATTTTAAAAACCAGATATGTGCAACCGGGCTAGCTAAATCGATATGCCCCATTCTTTCACGACGAACTTTTGACAGCGTAACCTCAACACCACATTTTTCGCAAATAACGCCGCGATGCTTAAGTCTTTTATATTTTCCGCATAAACATTCATAGTCACTGACAGGACCAAAAATTTTTGCGCAAAATAAACCGTCCCGCTCGGGTTTAAACGTACGATAATTGATCGTTTCCGGCTTTTTTACTTCGCCATACGACCAGGAGCGGATCATATCCGGCGACGCTAAACCAATACGAATCGCATCAAAATCATCGGTACGGCCTTGACGCTTTAAGAAATTCATTAAATCTTTCAAGAGTATGTCCTCTTTAAATACTTTCTGGTGTATTCCAGAATAGGCTATCAGTTATTCTCAAATAAGGCGGAGGAAAATTAATCTCGTTCTAATTCTATATTGACAGCCAATGAGCGGATTTCTTTAATTAAAACATTAAATGATTCCGGCATGCCGGCTTCCATTTTATGATCACCGTCGACAATATTCTTATACATTCGAGTCCGACCAGTCACATCATCAGATTTAACTGTTAGCATTTCCTGTAATGTATAAGCCGCACCATAAGCCTCAAGCGCCCAGACTTCCATCTCACCGAAACGTTGACCACCGAATTGCGCTTTTCCTCCCAATGGCTGCTGAGTAACAAGACTGTAAGGTCCTGTTGACCGCGCATGCATTTTGTCATCGACCAAATGGTTCAGTTTCAACATATACATATAACCTACTGTCACTTTCCGTTCAAATGGCTCACCAGTCAAACCATCGTAAAGTATGGTTTGACCATCTTCTGGAAGATCAGCAAGTCTCAGCATAGTACGAATTTCTTCTTCAGTCGCGCCGTCAAATACAGGTGTTGCCATAGGCACACCATCAACTAGATTGGCTGCCATTTCCAGAATTTCTTGATCGGTAAACGAATCCAGATCTTCCTTACGACCGCTACTATTATAAATTTTATCCAGATAGCCTCTGATTTCGGCAATTTTTGCTTTAGCTTCAAGCATTTTACCTATCTTGATACCCAAACCTTTAGCCGCCCATCCCAAATGTGTTTCAAGCACCTGCCCTACGTTCATTCGCGATGGTACACCTAATGGGTTAAGAACGATATCAACCGGGTTACCATCAGCTGTATATGGCATATCTTCAACTGGTCTAATCATGGAAATAACCCCTTTATTTCCGTGCCGACCCGCCATTTTGTCGCCGGGTTGAATTCGTCTTTTAACCGCCAAGTAAACTTTAACCATTTTCAAAACACCAGGCGCCAAATCATCACCCATAGTGATTTTTTTACGCTTGATTTCGAATTTCTCGTCAAAATCCTTTCTTTGCTGCTCGACTTGCTCCGCAACGGCTTCCAGTTGAAGATTAATATCTTCATCCTTCATTCTGATCTTTAACCAATCCGAGTGTTTCATACCATCCAGATAGGCTTGGATTATTTCCGTACCTGCTTTTAACTGAGCTGGACCTGATTGAGCAACCTTGCCGATTAATAATTTAGCTACACGGGCGAATATATCGCCTTCCAGAATCTTGAGCTGATCATCAAGATCTTTTCTATAGCGTTTGATTTCGGCTTCTTCAATATCAAGAGCCCGCTTGTCTTTTTTCACACCATCCCGAGTGAATACCTGGACATCAATAACTGTTCCTTCAATGCTGCCTGGAACGCGCAATGATGTATCTTTTACGTCAGCCGCTTTCTCGCCAAAGATTGCGCGTAACAATTTTTCTTCCGGTGTTAACTGGGTTTCTCCTTTTGGAGTTACTTTGCCCACCAAAATATCACCGCCTTTTACTTCAGCGCCCACATAAACAATTCCAGACTCATCAAGTTTTGATAAGGCTTCTTCACTAACATTCGGAATATCCGCGGTAATTTCTTCAGGACTGTGTTTCGTGTCCCGTGCTACGCAGGTTTTCTCTTCAATATGGATCGTAGTAAAGCGATCTTCTCTAACAACACGCTCAGAAACCAAAATTGAATCTTCAAAGTTGTATCCATTCCATGGCATAAAGGCGACTAGCATATTCTGCCCTAAAGCCAATTCACCAAGATCTGTAGACGGACCATCGGCCAAAATATCTCCTGAATTAACGATGTCGCCCGGTTTCACCAACGGCTTTTGATTAATACAAGTGTTCTGGTTTGATCGAGTATACTTAGTTAGATTATAAATATCGACGCCTGGAGCTCCCGTTTCTGTTTCCGTATCATTTACACGAACCACAATTCGGGCAGCATCAACTGCTTCAATACGGCCGCCTCGTGCAGCTACTACAGTTACACCGGAATCTTTGGCAACAGTTCTTTCCATGCCAGTACCCACTAATGGCTTTTCAGCTCTTAGCGTAGGAACAGCCTGACGCTGCATGTTAGACCCCATCAATGCACGGTTAGCGTCATCGTGCTCAAGGAATGGAATAATAGAGGCTGCAACAGATACAATCTGTTTTGACGATACATCCATATACTGCACTGTATCTGACATCGCCAAAGTAAACTCATCTTTGTGTCGGCAAGACACCAGACCCTCTACCAGTTTTCCAGTTTCATCGACTGCAACACTAGCCTGAGCAATAACAAACTCACCTTCTTCAATAGCTGACAGATAATCAACCTGATCAGTTACTCTGCCGTCGATAACTTTTCTATAGGGTGTTTCTAGAAAACCGTAATTATTGGTTCTCGCATAAACCGACAATGAGTTAATCAAACCAATGTTCGGGCCTTCTGGTGTTTCAATAGGGCAGACGCGACCATAGTGTGTAGTGTGTACGTCACGAACCTCAAAACCAGCACGCTCTCTTGCCAATCCACCGGGACCTAAGGCAGACACGCGGCGTTTATGAGTCACTTGCGATAACGGATTGTTCTGATCCATAAACTGTGACAACTGGCTGGAGCCGAAAAATTCTTTTACTGCCGCCGAAACCGGTTTCGCGTTAATAATTTCCTGCGGCATTAATCCTTCAGAATCGGCTAATGTTAAGCGCTCTTTTACAGCTCTCTCGACTCTAACCAATCCGACACGAAACTGGTTTTCGATCATTTCACCAACAGAACGTACACGTCTGTTGCCTAAATGATCGATATCATCGACATTACCGTTACCATTACGAATATCGATTAGTTCCTTTAGTACATCAATAATGTCTTCTTTAGTTAACGTACCCGGACCTGTTGTTTCTTCCCGACCTAAACGCCGATTAAATTTCATACGGCCAACAGTAGATAAATCGTATCTTTCATCTGTGAAAAACAGATTCTGGAACAAGTTTTCCGCTGCTTCTTTGGTTGGCGGCTCGCCAGGGCGCATCATCCGGTATATTTCTACTAATGCTTCCAATGTGTTGGTGGTCACATCCAATCTCATAGCATTGGAAATATACGGACCTTTATCCAAATCATTTACAAACAGGGTATTAATCTCAGTAATACCACTTTCAATGATTCTATCTATTGATTCTGCTGTCAGTTCGTCATTAACATTGGCAACCAACTCACCAGTTGACTCATCGATCAGGTTTTGCCCCAGTATCTTTCCTACCAGATACTCTTTAGGAACTTCAACCTCTGCCAAGCCAGCTTTATTCATTTCGCGAATATGTTTCGCGGTAATACGGCGCCCTTCCTCAACTAAAACCTGTCCATTGTGCTTAATATCAAACGCAGCAATTTCGCCCCGCATTCTTTCAGGTACGATATGGAATAAGCATTTTCCAGTTCTGAAAGTGAATTTATTGGTCTCGTAGAAGATACTGATCATTTCTTCATTATCGAAACCTAAACCTCTAAGCAGTATGGTAGCAGGAATTTTTCTGCGTCTATCAATCCGAACATAGACACAATCTTTGTGGTCGAATTCAAAATCTAACCAGGAGCCGCGGTAAGGGATGACACGAGCATTAAATAATAGTTTTCCTGACGAATGTGTTTTTCCTTTGTCATGATCAAAGAAAACGCCTGGCGAACGATGTAATTGCGAGACAATAACCCGCTCCGTACCATTAATTACAAATGTTCCATTCTCTGTCATCAAAGGCAACTCGCCCATGTAGACTTCTTGTTCCCGGATATCTTTCACAACCTTGGCGTTAGCTGGGGCATCTTTATCGTAGATAACCAAGCGCACTAACACTCTTAAGGGTGCAGCATAAGTTGCCCCTCGTTGTTGACACTCTCTTACATCAAAAGTGGGCTCTCCCAATCTATATCGCACATATTCCAGCACCGCATATCCAGAATGGCTTTCGATAGGAAATACACTGGAAAATGCTGCATGCAAACCAATATCGGCACGCTTTTCAGGAACTAAGCCTGATTGCAAAAAGCTTGCATAGGAATTGATTTGAGTTGCAAGAAGATAGGGAACCTCAAGTACCTCAGTACCTTTCCCAAAGTTATTTCGAATACGCTTTTTTTCGGTAAAAGAGTAGGACATATCGCTTCCAAACCTTTTCGTCATGAATAATTCTCTACTGTGCATTTATTGCAAACAGTAAAAGGCCGGTGACAAAATTGCCACCAGCCATACTTAAAAGGCGTGAGCCTTGTATTTTTTGAGTCAAAATCTTATTTGATTTCGACAGTAGCGCCCGCTTCTTCAAGCTGTTTTTTGAAATCATCCGCTTCGGCTTTAGAAACACCTTCTTTCAAGGTTGTTGGAACGCCTTCTACAGCGTCTTTTGCTTCTTTCAGACCTAAGCCGGTAATACCACGCACTGCTTTAATTACAGCAACTTTGTTATCACCGAAACCAGTCATGATCACGTCAAATTCGGTTTGCTCTTCTACAGCCGCAACTGCTGCAGCTGGCGCAGCAACTGCTGCAACTGCTGCTGTTACGCCGAATTTCTCTTCCATCGCTGAAATTAAATCAACGATTTCCATAATAGTCATGTTGGAAACTGCATCCAAGATATCTTCGTGTGAAACTGCCATTTAGTATTCCTCTAAAACAATATTTTTTAAACTGGTCTTAAAATAAGCTTACGCTGCTTCTTTCTGGTCTCTGACCGCAGCCAAAGTACGAACAAGTTTCCCGACCGGTGCTTTCATTACAGACATTAGCATTGCAATAGCTTGATCACGTGTCGGCATACTTGCCAAACGCGCCAGTTCGGATGCTCCATAAGCTTGACCATTGATGGCCACGACTTTGGCGATTAACTTATCGTGAGTTTTGGCGAAATCATTAATCAGACGCGCAGCGCATCCCGGATCTTCCATTGAAAATGCAATCAACAAAGGACCTACCAAGCCCTCCTGCATACATTCAAATTCAGTTCCGGCTACAGCTCGTCTCGCCAGCGTATTCTTTACCACACGCAGATAAACACCTGTTTCTCGCGCAGTTTTACGCAGTTCGGTCAATTCCGTAACTGTTAAGCCGCGATATTCTGCTGCTATTGCAGAATGAGCTTTAGCAGCAATTTCAGCAACTTCTTCTACGACAGCTTTTTTGCTATCTAAATTTAGTGCCACAGCTTACCTCCGGTAAGTTCTGGAAAAAATATCCAGAATTAATAAAACGCATCTAAACGATGCCCCTTACGGTCCCTTTCCCCAGTGTTTAGGTTCCAGCTTCCGTCTGCGCAGGAAATATTAAGTTTTACAACCCCTGCGGTCTTTGACGGTTACCGATAAAACGGCAACCCAAAGTTTCTTTTACATATTAATACTGCTTTGGTCCAGCCATAAACCAGGCCCCATGGTTGAAGATAAGGTAATCTTCTTAATATACACACCTTTGGCCGCTGTCGGTTTCGCTTTTTTCAAATCGGATATCAACGCTTCCAAATTGCCTTGAATTGCATCAGCATCAAAGGACACTTTACCTAGAGTACAGTGAATAATACCTGACTTATCTGTACGGTAACGCACTTGGCCTGATTTAGCATTTTTTACCGCAGTAGCCACATCTGGAGTTACAGTGCCAACTTTAGGGTTAGGCATTAAGCCCCTTGGGCCTAAAATTTGGCCTAATTGACCTACAACACGCATAGCATCGGGAGAGGCAATGACCACATCGAAGTTCATTTCTCCTTTTTTAACCAACTCGCCCAAATCATCCATTCCGACAATATCAGCACCGGCTTCTCTTGCAGCATCAGCATTCGGGCCTTGAGCGAATACTGCAACTCTTACAGTTTTACCAGTCCCATTCGGCAGAACAGTTGCACCACGGACATTCTGATCCGATTTACGCGGATCAACTCCCAAGTTAACACTGACATCAACAGCTTCATTAAATTTAGCTGTGCCCAACTCTTTCAATAACTGCACGGCTTCAATGATGGAATATTGCTTAGTTCTATCAACTTTCGATTTGATGAGTTTCGCTTTTTTTGACAACTTAGCCATTATAATCCCTCCACGTTCAGGCCCATGCTACGCGCACTACCAGCAATTGTTTTCACTGCTGCTTCCAAATTCGCTGCATTTAAATCTTCCATTTTCGTTTTAGCAATTTCTTCCAATTGCGCACGGGTTACTGTGCCAACCTTTTTTGTATTCGGATTACTGCTTCCACTTTTTATACCGGTTGCTTTCTTCAGAAGAATTGAAGCAGGAGGTGTTTTTGTAATAAAAGTAAAACTACGGTCACTATAAACAGTAATAACAACAGGCAAAGGCAGACCTTTTTCTGTATCTTGAGTCTTAGCATTAAATGCTTTACAAAACTCCATGATATTGACACCGCGCTGCCCCAAAGCAGGACCAACCGGCGGACTCGGATTTGCCTCACCCGCTTTTACTTGTAACTTAATATAAGCCGTTATTTTTTTTGCCATTTCTTACTCCAATACGGGTTCAAGCGCTTTCCAGCTCCCCTAGACGCAAAAATCCCTGCCTTATTCAGACAGAGATTTCGTAGATACTAACCGCTGATTAGCAATTAGGTTTTTTCAACTTGCCCAAAGTCAAGCTCAACAGAAGTTGAACGACCAAAAATGAGCACCGATATTTTTAATTTACTTTTTTCGTAATTAACTTCTTCAACTACACCATTAAAATCTTTAAATGGTCCATCTATTACTCTAATTACTTCACCGACCTCAAACAGAATTTTCGGACGTGGCTTATTTACACCTTCTTCAACTCTATTGAGAATAGACATTGCTTCTCTTTCTGAGATAGGTGCAGGGCGATCTGAAGTTCCACCTATGAAACCCAATACCCTAGGAACATCTCGCACCAAATGCCAAGTCTCATCGGTCAGCTCCATCTGAACAAGAACATATCCTGGGAAAAATTTTCTTTCGCTTTTGCGTTGCTGCCCCATACGCATTTCAACTACTTCTTCGGTAGGAACTAAAATTTTTCCGAAATACTGCTCTAAACCTTCTCTTTTAATCCGATCCTCTAATGCTTGCTTAACTTTGTTCTCAAAGTTTGAGTATGCATGCACAACATACCAGCGAAGTGCCATTTCTACCCTCCTTGACCAGTTAAAAGACGTACGCCCCAAAACAGAAACATATCCAGCAACCATAAAATCAGACCCACAATAAATACCATTGCAAACACTAACAAGGTAGTACGCATTGTTTCTTCGCGCGTAGGCCAAACAACTTTTCTGACTTCCTGCTTGGATTCTAGCACAAACCCCCAAACGTTTCGTCCCATGTCAGTTGTCAACAT
The DNA here is from genome assembly GCF_000427625.1 of Methylobacter luteus IMV-B-3098. GTDB lineage: Bacteria > Pseudomonadota > Gammaproteobacteria > Methylococcales > Methylomonadaceae > Methylobacter > Methylobacter luteus. The sequence continues at coordinate 3,742,669 of NZ_KE386569.1, read as the reverse complement.
AATACCTAATACTATTATGACGATGCCTACTAAACCTAGAACCCGATATAAGAGCTGAACATCTGAAAAATAATAGAATGCAGCCACTCCAGCAGCCACAAAGACAACGGATAAGACCTGCTTTACAACATCAAGGACTGACGTCGTTGCTTCTGCCTGAGTATTCATGTGTTACTTAATTATGGAAATGGATAATATTGATATGTTTCAATCTGAATGGCAGGCCAGGAGGGTCTCGAACCCCCAACCCGCGGTTTTGGAGACCGCTACTCTACCAATTGAGCTACTGACCTATTCAGATAAACTTTAAACAAACTATTATACTATACTAATTTGAACTATTATTCAAGTATTGATGAAACAACGCCTGCACCGACGGTACGACCGCCTTCGCGAATGGCAAAACGCAAGCCTTCTTCCATTGCGATCGGTGAAATCAGCTTGACTTCTACGGCAATATTATCGCCAGGCATGACCATTTCCACACCTTCCGGCAAAGTTACCGCACCAGTCACGTCGGTAGTTCTGAAATAAAACTGAGGACGGTAACCATTAAAGAATGGCGTATGACGACCACCTTCATCCTTCGACAAGACGTAGATTTCTGATTTAAAGTACGAATGTGGCTTGATAGTGCCTTTATGCGCCAATACTTGACCGCGCTCAACTTCGTCTCTTTTGGTACCTCTCAACAGCACGCCAACGTTATCACCCGCCTGCCCTTGATCCAGCAGTTTGCGGAACATCTCAACACCGGTACAAGTAGTGACTACAGTAGGCCGAATACCGACAATCTCAACTTCCTGGCCAACTTTGATAATACCGCGCTCAACACGACCGGTTACTACCGTACCACGGCCTGAGATTGAGAACACATCTTCGATTGGCATCAGGAATGCCCCATCAACTGCTCTTTCGGGCTCAGGAATGTAGCTATCCAACGCTTCTACCAGCCTGACCACAGACGGCACACCAATATCGCTGGTGTCACCCTCCAACGCTTTTAACGCTGAACCGACAATAATTGGCGTTTCGTCTCCGGGGAATTCATACATATCCAACAATTCCCGAATTTCCATTTCAACCAGTTCGATCAATTCCGCGTCATCGACCATATCCGCTTTATTCAGAAAGACCACGATGTAAGGCACACCAACCTGTCTGGACAACAGAATGTGCTCTCTTGTTTGCGGCATTGGACCGTCCGCAGCCGAACAAACCAGAATAGCGCCATCCATCTGCGCTGCACCGGTAATCATGTTTTTTACATAGTCAGCATGGCCTGGGCAGTCCACGTGCGCATAGTGACGTGTTGCTGATTCATATTCTACGTGCGAAGTGGCGATAGTAATACCGCGCGCTCTTTCTTCAGGTGCATTATCAATTTGATCAAAGGCTTTGGCTTCCCCACCTTGCAGTTCAGCCATTACTTTAGTCAATGCGGCTGTCAGTGTCGTTTTGCCATGGTCAACGTGACCGATGGTGCCTACGTTTACGTGTGGCTTACTACGTGTAAATTTTTCTTTAGCCATTTTAATACGCCTTTAACAATCAATATTACAACTGGAGCCCATAACCGGATTTGAACCGGTGACCTCTTCCTTACCAAGGAAGTGCTCTACCTACTGAGCTATATGGGCCTAATACAGAAAATTTGGAGCGGGTGATGGGAATCGAACCCACGTGATCAGCTTGGAAGGCTGGAGTTCTACCATTGAACTACACCCGCAGATTTCTTTTAGTTGATGGTGGAGGGGGGAGGATTCGAACCTCCGAAGGTAGAACCGGCAGATTTACAGTCTGATCCCTTTGGCCGCTCGGGAACCCCTCCGATATCGGATAATTCGACTATTATCTTGAAATGATAATGCCTTGTCAACTTTTTTATTTAATATTTGCTATTTAACACCCATACTTCAAGTATCATTATGAGTGTAATTTATTCATCACAGTCGCCATGTCACCAGCCACCAACCTGTCTATACAAGCAACTCCCGAATCAATGGCTGAATTAATTAATTCCCATTCATCCTTTGAGGGAGACGTCAGCACATAGTCAGCAACGGCCTTCCCTGCAACTGGACGACCAACACCTATTCTTAGTCTGTAAAACTCTCTTGAGCCCAGGTGAGCAATAATATCTTTTAAACCATTATGCCCCGCATGCCCACCACCATTTTTCAGCTTGATGATACCAGCATCAAAATCCAATTCATCATGAACAACCAATATCTCTTCCGGCATTAATTTATAATAACGCACAATCTTACCGACAGATTGCCCACTACGATTCATAAATGTTTCAGGCTTTAATAGCATCACCATTCCAGCGGAGGCATTACAGCCAGAGAGCATACCCTGAAATCTGGACTCACTCACCCAATCACAGCTAAACTTAGACGCCAGCGCATCCAAAAACAAAAACCCGGCATTATGCCGGGTTTTTTCATATTGTCGCCCAGGATTGCCAAGACCAACTATAAGTTTAATCACGTACCGCGCTTTTAAGCCTCTTCCGAAGACGATTCTTCTACACTGGTCCTTGAGGCCATCATTGATACAACTGGCAAATCATGCTCAGGCCCTTGAGCCAAGGCCACAATTTCCACACCAGACGGCAAAATCAGATCAGAAAGATGAACTGATTCACCAATATCCAAACCAGCTAAATTTACTTCAATATATTCTGGCAGAGCCGAAGGCAAGCAAGAGACCTCAACATCAACCAGGGAGTGAGTGGCAACACCACCCTTTTTACCGCCAACAGACGTATCTTCATTGATAAAATGCAAAGGCACATGCACCTTAAGCAACTCAGACATGCTTACACGCTGAAAATCCAAGTGCAAAACCTGAACTCTGGCAGGATGACGCTGAACACCCTTCAAAATAGCTTTTTCTGTTTTTCCATCAACAGTAATATCAAGAACATGAGAATAAACCGCTTCGTGCGCCAAATGCTTAACAACTTCATTGTGACTCAACACTAGCATTTGAGACTCACCATGCCCACCGTATATCACCGCAGGGACCTTACCTTGACGACGCACGCTTCTTGCTGCGTTTTTACCTGATTGCCCACGACTTTCGGCAACAAACTCAAATACGTTAGACATCTTTCCTCTCAACTCCGTGCCTTCAAGCACATACATTAAATTATATCAATCGACATAAAGCGAACTAACCGACTCACCCACCGCTATACGTCTTATAGTCTCAGCCAGCATTTCAGCAACACTTAATTGCCTTATCTTGCCCAAGCTAATTGCCTCTTGACTTAATGGTATAGTATCGGTAACAACCAACTCATCAAGCTCTGAACCATAGAGATTTTGCATGGCCTTACCTGAAAGCACAGCATGTGTACAATAGGCGACCACCTTTATTGCCCCATGCTTTTTTAGCGCATCCGCCGCATGACACAGAGTTCCCGCAGTATCAACTAGATCATCAATTAATACACAGGTACGCCCATTCACATCACCAATAATATGCATAACCTCTGCAACATTGGCCTTCGGCCTGCGTTTATCGATGATTGCAAGATCAGCATCATCCAACCGCTTGGCGAGGGCACGCGCCCTAACTACACCACCTACATCCGGCGAAACAACAATCAGATCTTTATATTTCTGCCGCCACACATCACCAAGAAGAATTGGTGACGAATACACATTATCAACCGGTATGTCAAAAAAACCCTGAATCTGATCAGCATGCAAATCGACAGTTAGCACTCTGCTAGCGCCCGCTTGCTCGATCATTCTGGCAACCAACTTGGCGGTAATAGGCACCCGAGCTGATCGCGATCTTCTATCCTGCCTAGCATAACCATAATATGGCATAACAGCAGTAATCCGTGATGCCGATGCCCTCTTGAGTGCATCAATCATCACGAGCAATTCCATTAAGTTTTCATTTGTAGGCGAACAGGTTGGCTGAATGACAAAAACATCCTTACCCCGTACGTTTTCTTCTATCTCTACCGCGACCTCACCGTCACTAAATCTACCGACGGTCGCCATACCGAGGCGCATATTGAGCTTTCTTACTATACCTTCAGACAAAGCCAGGTTAGCATTTCCAGAAAACACCATCATAGAGGTGTCACTCATTCAAGCACTCCCAAACTGAATTTAACTTAGTGGAGGTAAATGGCTGGGCCGCAAGGATTCGAACCTTGGTATGCGGGGATCAAAACCCCGTGCCTTACCGCTTGGCGACGGCCCAATAATCAAGATATATACTTACCAAACTTCAGCTTTGAAAACAGTGGTGATTCATTGACCCCTTTGGCCAGATAGACCTGCCACTTATTTTTAAGTGACTTATAAGCATCAACCGCAGCACTTTTCGAATCAAACTGCGCAAAAACACAAGCACCTGTCCCGGTCAGCCTTGCCTCAGAAAAACCAGACAAATCAACCAAAGCATCTTTAACAGACTGGTAACGCTCACGAACCACATCAAGACAGTCGTTCTGATGCTGACCCGCTATAAAGTCGCTTATTTTGATTGATTTGCTATTTCTTGTCAAATCTTTTGCCAAAAATATTTCTCTTGTATTTACATGACAATCAGGCTTGATAATAACAACCCATTGCTCTGGAATATCTATTCTCTCAAGCTTTTCACCAACACCTTCTGCCCAAGAAGAGTATCCGCACACAAATATCGGCACATCAGCACCCAAGGCCAGACCGAACTTCATCAATTTTTCAGTTGTTAATCGCAAATCCCATAACTCATTCAGTACGACCAAAGTAGTTGCAGCATCTGAACTTCCTCCGCCTAATCCACCACCCATAGGCAGATTTTTTTCTACCTCAATGCACACCCCATGACTACATCCTGTTTCTGTCTTCAGCAGATTTGCCGCTTTAATGGTTAAATCTTCTGCTTCAGGAACACCGGAAATAGTTCTATACAAACTGACTCGCCCATCATTAACTGGATGAAAGGTTATCCAATCGCATAAATCCACAAATTGAAATACAGTTTGTAGCAAATGATAACCATCTTCCCTTTGACCAATAATGCGTAACATTAAATTTAATTTTGCTGGTGCAGGCCATTTTTCCATCCATGCAGACTGCCTATTTTGCTTTTGCGTCATTTAAATTCCAATGATCTACGATTAACTTTAATTTGACCTGATCATTCATTACTGTGATTTTACGTGGCATAGTTTCATCTTTTGCACGTTGCATTTCTTTGTATTCGCTATGCCACCCAGCCTGCTCAAAACCACTGCTGGTTTCCTCAAACCTTTGGGAAGGTTCGGGCAATCCCACTACCCAATAACGAAGCGAATGAACAGGCACAAACATACCCAGTTGTTGATTAATGAACTCTTCCGGACGCTCAGAAGATTCTATTTTCCCATCTCCACGATCCAAGATAACAAAATCTCCCACCAACCGAATCAACATACCCCCCTGCCCCAATGGTCCGGATAGTTTTATTTTTTCTTCGCCTGGCTCATGCTCCCAACTTATGTTTGCGGACCAAGAATCGTTATGACCGGACACGGCCAAACGCCCATCAAATGCCCATTGTTTCAATTCATAAAGATGCAATCTTTCCGCCCTCGAATAATACCCACTAGGCTCAATAGGAACAACGGAACAGGCTGACAATAATAAGGACAGACAACTATAAATAAACAGCTTTGCTTTAAAACGTGACACAACTATTCCGCACTATTCAGTACTCTCCGTTGAAAATCCAATAAATCTTCATCTTCCGGCGCATCTTTAAGAGCTTTGGCAAATACTTTTCTTGCCTCAGCCTTTCTATTTAAAGCCCATAAGACTTCGGCGAGATGCGCCCCTATCTCGCCTGCCTGTTGTTTAGCATAAGCCTTCTGAAGATAAAGCAATGCCTGCTCGGTATTTCCCAGCTTAAATTGTAGCCATCCATAACTATCCATAATGACCGCCTCATCTGGCTGTAATTTGATTGCCTTCTCCAGATATTTTTCGGCTTCAGCATAACGGTTGGTTTTTTCTACCAAAGTATATCCTAAGGCATTTAACGCCTCGGCATTGTCAGGATCCTGGGCCAATATTTTTTTTAGATCTGCTTCCAATATATCCAGTTTGTTGAGATGCTCAGCCATCAATGCCCGGGTATATAACAATTCTTTCTGCTCAGGCATACCGGCCAATGCCTCTGTCAATAGATTAAATGCTTGTTCATACTGCTTTTGTTGACTATACAACTCAGCCTGAATCAGGATGAGCCGTAGCTTCTGTTTTGGAAACTGACTCTGCAAAGTGCTGAGCCGGGAACTCGCTTCATCAAATTGATTATCTTTTGCAAGCAATGAAATCGCTGAAATCGCTGCATCAAATGCAAACGGCCCGTCCTTTACCTCATCAAACCAAGCCAGAGCCTTTTTTGTATTCTTGCGCTTTTCTTCTATTTTACCCAAGTAAAAGCTGGCTTGAGATTGCCATGCAGGTTGCTCCAGCAGTTTTTTTAAAATATCTTCGGCCTTATTATCTCTACTTAATTGCAAATGCACCAATGCCAAGGCGAACTGACTTTCAGCATCGCTCGGATTAGCGGAAATTATACCCTGATAAACCTCGCCGGCCTCTTCATATCTTTCCGCTTTTATCAAAACCTGAGCCAGCAATCTTTTTATTTTGTCATTTTCCGGATATTTGACAGATGCCTTCTGCAGCAAGGTAACCGCTGTGTTTAAATCCCCTGAAAGCACCGAGATCTGGGCTTGAAAAATCTGCGCCTTATCCCAATCAGGCTGCGCATTCAAAGCCTGCTGTATCTTCATTTTAGCCAGATCACTGTTTTTCATCTGCATGGCTAACAATGATTGTACAAAATAAACTACAGCCTGATCTTGATGATGCAAAGACAATGCATCCAGCACTTCATACAGAAAAGCAACCTTATTCTCCTTTTCCAGCACAGTTGCCAATTCCAGCATGGAGTTTTCGAAACCGGCAGGATCAATTGTCAGCAATTTATCTACATGCTCAATGGCAACTTGCTTATCACCAGTTCTCAACGCGGATAATGCGGCAATTTTTCTGGCCGTCATATTATTAGGATCCTGAGCCAGCCATAAGGAAACGGCCTCGCTAGCCTTATTACTGTCTTTCATGTACATAGCAATTTTTGCTGCTCTTTCAGCAAATCGCGGATCCTTGACCCGCTTGGCGGCTTCCATATAGCCTTCCAATGCAATCTCATACTGCCCCCTTTGTCCGGCAAGCTCTGCCGTCAACAGCATATACAATACATCAGGATCGATCTCCGTTTTTGTATCGCTAGACTGAACTTCTCCCTTTGTTTGGGATATTTTGACAGACTCAACAGGCTCTTCCTGCGAATTTGGCTTGTCTGGCGAGCCAGCACAGCCATTAAGCAAGACCAGAGTTAGCACTGAAAACAATCTAAAAATCACCACGCAATCGTCCTATTTATTACTCAACACATATAAGCTATAGATTATCAGAAAAATCAGTCGATTCGGATAGCTGATTTATTCCATTTGGATAAAGTCGTTATATTTCTTAGAATAAGCCCCCATAATATACTTTGAATTTACCTAAAAGCCATCTGCTCTCAGTAAACATGTATAGCTGTGGACGCGTTGACTACAGCAAAGTTCCTGATCACCTAAGTCGACATCAGGATAAAAAACACTGTATAAAAATATTATTATAGTGCTCTAAAATACATAAACTCTTAACCATCGATACCATGACACTTCTTGCAGTAGGGATTAATTATAATACCGCGCCGGTTTCCATCCGTGAGCGTCTGGCATTCCCTGCCGAAATTCTGGAATCATCGCTACAGGAATTATGGCATCTGAAAGAAATCAGCGAAGCCGCGATTCTTTCAACCTGTAACCGTACCGAGTTTTACTGTGAATCCACCACGGCGAACAAGCAGATTCTGATTGACTGGGTCGCCGAAAGCAGAAATATCAAACCGGCAGAGTTTACGCCTTACCTTTATTGCCATACCGACAGTCAATTGATTCGCCATATGTTTCGGGTCGCATGCGGACTGGATTCAATGATTCTAGGCGAACCCCAAATTCTCGGACAAATGAAAACGGCCTATCAGGCAGCCTACGAAGCTGGAACTTTAGGCAAGCAGTTAGGCAAACTTTTTCAATACACGTTTTCAGCAGCCAAAAAAGTCCGCACCGATACTGCTATAGGCTCCAGCCCGGTATCGGTCGCTTTTGCAGCAGTCCAACTGGCACAGCAAATCTTTGACAAACTCAGCGAGCAGACTGCCTTGCTGATCGGCGCAGGAGAAACTATCGAATTGGCAGCTCGTCATCTGTCGCAACAGGGCATAGGTCGCATTATCGTCGCCAATCGCACATACGATAAAGCCCACACCTTGGCGTCGCAGTTCAACGGCTATGCCATCGCCTTATCCGAATTGCCCATGCATCTGGCCGAAGCCGACATCGTTATCTCATCGACAGCCAGTCAATTGCCGATTCTTGGCAAAGGTCGTGTTGAAAGTGCCATTAAAAAACGTAAACACAAACCGATATTCATGGTAGATCTGGCCGTGCCGCGCGATATCGAAGCTGAAGTCGAACAGCTCAGAGATGTGTATCTTTATACGATTGACGACCTGCAAAATACTATCGACCAGAACATGAATTCGCGCCGTCAGGCCGCGGAACAGGCAGAAGAAATTATCGATACGCAGGTTGGCCATTTCCTGGCCTGGTTACGCTCTCAAGGCGCACAATCAACTATCCGGGATTATCGTTATCAAGCGGAAGAAATGCGCAATGAAGCTTTGCAAAAAGCACTGGCATTATTAAAGAACGGCGCCTCGCCTGAAGAAGCCCTGACCAGGCTCGCTCACAGCCTTACCAATAAACTGATACATACGCCCAGTATACAAATTAGAGAAGCCGGTGAGAACGAGAGGCATGATCTGATTGCCGCAGCCCGCGAAATTTTTAAATTAAAACAACCCCAATGAAACCATCCATACAACATAAACTCGAAAATTTGAGCGAACGCTACGACGAGATCGCGGCGTTGCTTTCCGAACCCGAAGTTCAAGGCAATCAAAATAAATTTCGTTCACTGAGCCAGGAGTACGCCCAAATCAATCCGATCGTGGACTGCTACAAGCGCTATCAAAAAGCGCTAGAAGCGCTAGCCTCTGCTAAGGAAATGGCCAACGACAGCGACTTGGAATTGCGTGAAATGGCCAGGGAAGAAGTTACCGAAGCGGAAAATCAAATAGAAAATCTGGAACATGAGTTGCAAATTCTGTTGCTCCCCAAAGATCCTAACGATAACCGCAATATTTTTCTGGAAGTCCGGGCTGGGACTGGCGGCGATGAAGCGGCCATTTTCTCGGGCGATCTGGCTCGCATGTATCAGCGCTACGCTGAAAGAAAAGGCTGGAGGACCGAAATCATCAGTGAGAGTCCCGGCGACCACGGCGGTTACAAGGAAATCATTCTGCGCGTTTCCGGGCAGGACGTTTATTCCCAATTAAAATTCGAATCTGGCGCGCACCGCGTACAGCGAGTGCCTGAAACCGAATCGCAAGGCCGCATCCACACTTCCGCCTGCACTATCGCCGTGATGCCCGAAGTCGAGGAAATTGATGCCTTTGACATCAACCCGGCCGACCTACGGGTCGACACGTTTCGCGCCTCAGGCGCCGGCGGCCAGCATGTTAACCGTACCGAGTCGGCTATACGCATTACACATATTCCCTCCGGCGTCGTGGTCGAATGCCAGGACGAACGTTCGCAGCACAAAAACCGCGCCCGAGCCATGTCGTTGCTGCAATCGCGTTTATTAGCCGCCGAACAAGAAAAACACCATGCCGAGCAGGCGGCAACGCGTAAACTGCAGGTCGGCAGCGGCGACCGTTCCGAACGCATCCGAACCTATAACTATCCGCAAGGCCGACTAACTGACCATAGGATCAATTTGACGCTCTATAAACTTGACGACATCATGGCGGGCAGTCTAGAACAAGTCATTCAGCCGCTGATCAGCGAACACCAGGCGGAACTGCTGACTCAACTGGGCGAAGACTAAGCCGAATGCACCACAGCATTAAATCCGTGCTGGCAGAATCAGCCGACGCACTGGCATCCATCTCCGACTCCCCCTTGCTGGATGCCGAGGTTTTATTATGCCTGGTTCTACACAAAGGACGCTCCTATCTGCGCGCCTGGCCCGATAACTTACTGGAGCCTGAACAACTGGAACAATTCTGGGCATTGGTTGAAGAACGGCAAAAAGGCGTGCCTGTTGCCTATCTTACTGGTTATCGGGAGTTCTGGTCGCGTGATTTCCATGTCACGCCGGACGTGCTGATTCCGCGCCCGGATACCGAACTGCTCATTGAACTCGGCTTGAAACTGATACCGGCCAATGAACCCGTCAAGCTTATAGATTTAGGCACCGGCTCCGGCATTATCGCCATCACGTTGGCCGCCGAGCGTCCTCTCGCTCAAGTCATAGCCACCGACTTCAGCCCATTAGCACTGGAAATAGCAAAGCATAATGCCCGGCATCATCACATCACCAACATCCGCTTTTACCAGAGCAACTGGTTTGACGATGTGCCCGACGCTCAATTCGATTTGGTAATCAGCAATCCACCCTATATTGCCGAAGACGATAGCCATCTACAGGAAGGCGACGTCCGGTTTGAACCGCAAACCGCCTTGGTCGCCGCCCAGCAAGGCCTTAGAGACATACAGATCATAGCGGACACCACGCGTAGCCGCCTGAAATCAAAGGGGCATTTACTCATCGAACATGGCTACGACCAGCAGCATCAGGTACAAACAATCTTTAAAAACCTGCGCTATGATAAAGTGAGAACTTATCAGGATTTATCAGGACAGCCGCGTGTCACATACGGCCAGTGGAATCAATAGAAACCCGTCGATTTTAACTTTTACTTTCTTACCTTAAATTATGACCCAAGAAGAAATTCATATTTCGCGGAAAATTACTAATCAGTTATTGCATCTCGCGCAACAATCTCCCGACCAGGAAGTCTGCGGTCTTATTGGCGGTAAAAACGGCCTGCCGACTCGTTGCTATCCGATAAACAACATCGCAGAAAAGCCCGGGCAGCGCTTTCAGCTAGATCCATCGCAACAAATCGCCGCCATGGCCAATATGCGTGATCAAGGTGAAGAGCTTTTCGCCATTTATCATTCGCACCCGACCGCGCCGGCCGAACCGTCTGCCATCGATCTGGAATTGGCCGCTTACCCGGACGCGCTATACCTGATCATTTCATTGAACACGAAAGGCATTCTAGAAATGCGCGGCTTCAGGATAGAACAAAAAACCGCCCGAGAGATCGCGTTGGCGTTGAGCGAAGACTAGAACTTGCTCAAAGCCATACGCATTCTGATTTTGCTGCTGATATTGGCAACAGTGGCTTTTTATGCCAAGACTCAAAAGCTGAAATCCAGATCATGGTCCACGCCGATGGATGTCGTCATTTACCGTATCAATGGCGATAATAACAGCCCCATCGTCAACGATTACATCAATGAACTCGATGACAGCGTCTTTACGCCGGTAGACCAGTTTATTGAAAAACAAAGTCAAAAATACAACCTCATTACCAGCCACCCTACCCGGACACATCTGGGGCCGGTCATTTCGGCTCAGCCGCCTGAATCGCCGCCGCCCAACTCAAACTATGCGACGATTATCTGGTGGGGACTTAAATTTCGTTACTGGGCCTATAAAAACACACCGGATTCGGATTCCAATCTGCACCGCATCCGGGTCTTTGTTCATTATCATGAAGCGACTAAAGGCCGGCATCTACAGCATTCACTGGGTCTGGATAAAGGCCTGCTGGCGGTCGTGCATGCGTTTGCCTCAATTGATCAGGACCAGCAGAATAATATCGTCATTGCCCATGAATTACTGCATACGGTTGGAGCCACAGACAAATACGCGGCAGACAATGAACCGATTTTCCCGATAGGCTATGCCGATCCTACGCGGTCCCCTTTGTATCCGCAGAACAAGGCTGAAATTATGACTGCCCGCATTCCGCTGTCAGCCACCTCATCGCGGATGGCTGATAGTCTGGACCAATGTATTATAGGCGAACAGACCGCCAGAGAGATTAACTGGCTTCCGGCCGATTGAACCAGTACCGGAAAAACCGGGCACGACTGTTTAGTACAGGTGCCCGACACGCCATACGGTCAAGCTTATTTCAACTTATCCTTCAGCATTTTATTGACTTCGCCGGGATTGGCCTTGCCCTGCATTTCTTTCATGACCTGCCCGACAAAAAAACCAAATACCTTGTCTTTACCGCTACGGTATTGCTCAACCTGACCCGGATTATCAGCGATGATTTTATCGATGATGGCTTCTATCGCGCCGGTATCGGTAATCTGCTTTAAGCCCTTGGCTTCGATAATCTCATCGGCTGAAGCCGTGCCCTGCCACATCTCCTCAAACACCTGCTTGGCGATTTTTCCCGAAATGGTATCGTCGCTGATGCGTGCCAGCAACCCAGCCAGGCGTTCGTGACTGACCGGCGAATCGCTAATTTCCAATCCGGACCGGTTAAGCGCGGCCAAGAGATCGCCCGTTACCCAGTTGGCGCAGATTCTTGCTTCGCAAGCCGATTCTTTCACGACAATCTCGAAATAATCGGCCAGCGGACGAGAAGAAGTCAGGATTGCAGTGCTTTCTTCATCCAATCCGTACTGCTCCTTGAAGCGCTGCTTTTTCGCATCCGGCAATTCGGGCATTGTAGTCTTTACTTGCGCTTTAAATGCCTCATCGACAACCACGGGCAACAGATCGGGATCGGGAAAATACCGGTAATCGTTGGCTTCTTCCTTGCTGCGCATGGAGCGGGTTTGGTCCTTGGCGGCATCGTAAAGCCGCGTTTCCTGAACTACCGCGCCGCCGCTCTCGATCAGGTCGATCTGGCGCTCAATTTCATAATTGATGGCCTTCTCGACGAATTTGAACGAGTTGATGTTTTTGATTTCGGCGCGCGTACCGAAAGCTTGCTGGCCTTTTGGGCGCACTGACACGTTGGCGTCACAGCGGAATGAGCCTTCCTGCATGTTGCCGTCGCAAATGCCCAAGTAGCGCACCAGCTCATGCAGCTTTCTCATGTAAGCGACTGCTTCTTTCGCCGAACGCATATCCGGCTCGGACACGATTTCCAACAGCGGCGTGCCGGCACGGTTTAAGTCGATGCCGGTCAAGCCATGAAAATCCTCATGCAGCGATTTGCCGGCATCTTCCTCAAGATGCGCGCGCGTCACGCCTATGCGCTTTTTGACGCCGTCCACGTCAATATCAAGATGACCAAGACCTACGATAGGCAATTCAAACTGGCTGATTTGATAGCCTTTGGGTAGATCTGGATAAAAATAGTTTTTCCTGGCGAAAATCGAATACGGCGCAATCTCCGCCTCAATAGCCAGACCAAACAGTACGGCCATACGCACGGCTTCTTCGTTCAGGACCGGCAAGACGCCCGGCAGACCCAGATCGACCGCACAAGCCTGCGTATTCGGCTCTGCTCCATAAGCGGTCGAGGCGCCGGAAAAAATTTTAGATTTCGTGGCGAGTTGGGTATGAATTTCCAACCCGATCACTGCTTCCCATTCCATGATTTGCTCCTTTACTCAAAACCTTTAGGACTTTGTTGATGCCAGTCGGTAATCTGCTGATATTGATGGGCAATATTCAACAGCCGGTCTTCGGCGAAGTAATTGCCGATGATCTGCAGGCCCACCGGTTTGCCGCCGACGATACCAGCCGGTACGGACATGGCCGGCAGTCCGGCAAGATTGATGGCGATGGTATAGATATCGGATAAATACATCTCTATCGGGTTGCCGATTTTCTCGCCTATGCCGAAAGCGGTAGACGGTGCTACCGGTCCCATAATCACATCGACTTCCGACAAGGCCTTTTTAAAGTCCTCGCTGATCAGGCGGCGAACTTTTTGCGCCTTGATATAGTAGGCATCATAATAACCGGCCGATAAGGCATACGTTCCCATCAGAATCCGGCGCTTGACCTCCTTGCCGAACCCTTCGCCGCGCGAGCGGACATAGAGATCCGTCAGATCTACCGGATTAGCGCAGCGGTAGCCATAACGCACGCCATCAAAGCGGGACAGATTGGCCGAACACTCGGCCGGCGCAATGACGTAGTAAGCCGGAATGGCCAGTTTCAGATTAGGCATCGAAACTTCCTTGATGTGCGCGCCCAGTTTCCGATATTCATTAACGGCCGATTCAATAACGGCGGCAACGTCGCTGTTGAGGCCGTCGCCGAAGAACTCTTTCGGCAGCCCGATTTTGAGCCCTTCAATAGGATTATTCAGCCCAGCCCTATAATCAGGCACCGGCAGATCGACACTGGTTGAATCTCTCTCATCGAATCCCGCCATTACCTGCAGCATAATCGCCGCATCCTCGGCGCTATGTGCCATAGGCCCGCCCTGATCCAGGCTGGAAGCATAAGCGATCATGCCATAGCGCGATACGCGTCCGTAAGTCGGTTTCAAACCGGTGATGCCGCAGTGTGCTGCTGGCTGGCGGATTGAGCCGCCAGTATCCGTTCCGGTCGCGCAGACGGTCAATCCGGCCGCTACGGCTGCGGCCGAACCGCCTGATGAGCCACCCGGAATGGCATTGAGATCCCAGGGATTTCTAACGGCACCGTAATAACTGGTTTCGTTTGACGAGCCCATGGCGAATTCATCCATATTGAGCTTGCCCAGCATCACGGCTCCGGCCTGGTTAAATTTATCCACGACCGTGGCGTTATAAGGCGCGATAAAGTTGTCGAGCATTTTGGAACCGCAGGTGGTTTTCACGCCCTGCGTGCAAAAAATGTCTTTCTGCGCAACCGGTATGCCAGTCAACAGCGTGGCATCGCCTTCGGCAATCCTGTCATCGGCCGCCTTGGCTTCCTGTAAGGCTAGATCTTCGGTGACCGTAACATAACAGTTAAGCGAACTGTGCCGCTTGATTCTGTCCAAAAACGCCTGAGTCAGCTCGACGCTTGAAAATTCGCCTGAGCGCAGGCCCCTGGCTAGCTCTGCAATTGATTTATTGTGCATGATTATTCCCTTATTCAATGACTTTCGGCACTAGATATAGTCCAGCTTCGACTTGTGGCGCAATAGCCTGGAACTGCTCGCGATTGTCCTGCTCCGTAACGATATCGGGCCTTAATCTTTGCACCTGATCCATCGGATGAGCCATTGGTATGACGCCATCGGTATTCAGTTCGCTCATCTGCGTCATTAAATCCAGCATGCCGGATAAATCCCTTGCATAAGAATCAATGTCTGGCTCATCAATTCCCAAGCGCGCCAAATGCGCAATTTTTTTCACATCATCGGTCGTTAAAGACACTATCAACTCCTCAAAATTTCAGAGATTTTGTATTATTATAAATATAATACTTTATATCTTGCTCAAATACCCGCTTGATTGATAAAGTAGTACAATTTTATTCCCCTCAAAGGACACAGGTAAAAAATGTTCTTCAAAAGAATTCGCGGCCTTTTTTCTAATGACCTCTCGATTGACTTGGGAACCGCCAATACATTGATTTATATTCCCGGCCAAGGGATTGTCCTTAATGAACCATCAGTTGTCGCCATCAAAGAAGACAAAGTCCGTGGTTCTAAAACCATCGCGGCGGTTGGCGCTGACGCAAAGCGCATGCTGGGCCGTACACCTGGCAACATCACGGCTATCCGCCCGTTGAAGGACGGTGTAATCGCTGATTTTGCCGTTACGGAAAGAATGCTCAGATTTTTTATCGAAAAGGTCCATCAAAGCAAACTGTTGCGTCCTAGTCCGCGCATTTTAATCTGTGTACCTTGCGGGTCAACCCAGGTTGAACGTCGTGCCATTCGTGAATCTGCCGCCATGGCCGGCGCGCGCGAAGTCTATCTGATAGAAGAACCCATGTCGGCCGCTATCGGCGCTGGGCTTCCGGTCGATGAAGCGTCAGGATCGATGGTTCTGGATATCGGTGGCGGCACCTCCGAAGTGGCCGTCATATCCATAAACGGCATCGTTTATTCCAACTCGGTCCGTATCGGTGGCGATCGTTTTGACGAAGCCATCATCAACTATGTACGTAGAAACTACGGCACGTTAATCGGTGAATCGACGGCCGAAAGAATAAAATTTGAAATCGGCACGGCTTACCCCGGCAGCGAAGTCAGGGAAATAGAAGTAAAGGGGCGCAATCTGGCGGAAGGCGTGCCGCGCAGTTTTGCCTTGAACAGCAATGAAATCCTGGAAGCATTGCAGGAACCGCTGTCTGGCATTGTCGGTGCTGTCAAAGTGGCCCTGGAACAAACTCCGCCCGAACTGGGAGCCGATGTTGCCAACCGCGGCATTTATTTAACCGGCGGAGGTGCCTTGTTAAAAGACATTGATCGCCTGATAGCCGAAGAGACAGGCTTGCCTGTGTTTATTGCCGATGATCCGTTGACTTGTGTTGCCAGAGGCGGCGGCATGGTTCTGGAAATGCTGGATAAAAAAGGAGTCTCAACCTTTTCATTAGAATAATGATGCTTAGCCTTTGATTGCTTATTCTGGCAGAAACCGGGACTACCAGCCCGGTCGCTTCATTTTTAACTAACTGATAAGATGACTGCAAGGATGCAGGAGGTAGAGCACCGCTAGGAGCAATTGCCGAGGAAATCCGCCATCAAACTTTTATTTGCCACCGGTCCATCGATTAATACCCGCCTGCTAGTGGCAGTAATCGCCTCTATCGCCTTACTAGCGACGGAACAGACCAGCATCCGGTTGGATCCGCTTCGCGCTGCGTTATCGTTTTTTATCGACCCTATAAAATATCTGGTCGATTTACCTACAGTTCTGATCGAGCAAACTTCCAACTCTATTAGTTCGTACACCGCCCTACAGAAAGAAAACGAGAGATTGCGAGAAGAGCAGCTCATCCAGCAGACCCGACTGCTCAAGTTTGCAGCCCTGGAAAAAGAAAATATCCGCCTGCGCGCACTACTGGAAAATTCGTTCAAACTCGGTGAACAGGTGCTGATCGCTGAATTATTGTCAATAAATACAGGCCCCTATGAACACATCGTACAGGTCAACAAAGGTACACGCTTTGGCGTGCATCCCCAACAGCCCGTACTTGATGCCAACGGTGTCGTCGGTCAGGTTATCCGGAGCCTGCCGCTCAGCTCAGAAATCATGTTGATTACCGATCCGAATCATGCCATTCCGGTTCAGGTTAATCGAAACGGATTACTAACGATTGCGGTAGGCAGTGGACAAATGAACCGGCTTAATCTGCCATTTTTGCCAAACAATGCCGACATTCAACCTGGCGATTTACTGATCACATCGGGTTTAGGCGGTACTTTTCCGCAGGGCTACCCTGTTGCGGTTGTGGATGAATTTACGCCGGAACCTAATAAACCTTTCGCCAGCATTACTGCAACCCCTAAAGCCATGCTGAACCGGAACAGGGAACTGATGATTGTCTGGAGCAATACCACACCTATTCCGTTGACCTCACAACACACAGCGAACGACAAAAAAACCGAGACACCTGCCCATGAATAACTACTATGGCTTTGGCCGAATTATTTTGACCATAGTCTTGGCGATGTGCTTAAGAATTGCACCCATGCATGGCGTTATGGCTGCCATTAATCCCGACTGGGTGTTGCTGTCTCTTATCTATTGGGCACTCGCCGTGCCGGAGCGGGTCGGCATATTCCATGCCTGGACTTTCGGCTTGCTTACCGATGTGTTAATGGGCAAGTTATTTGGCCAATATGCGCTGGCTTATTCGTTAGTCATCTATCTTTGCCTCAAGCTCCATAAACGACTGCGCCAGTTTCCTTTGATTCAACAAGGGCTGTTTATTTTTTTCTGCCTGCTGCTATCCCAGTTGCTGCTGTTCTGGATAAAAAATCTCCAGCACCCTTCCCAGCTTCATCCATCCTTCTGGCTGCCTGTTATTACCGGCACATTATGCTGGCCTTTGGTTTATACGACGCTACGCTTCATTCGCCTGTCACGACGCGCTAAATAGAACAATTCGCCGCCGTTATGTCCCGTACATATACTATTAAAGATAATTCAGTAGAGAATCGCCTGTTTCTCAACCGCATTATCGTCGCATTCGTTATCATCTTATTATTGACTTCCGGCCTGATCGTTCGCCTGGTCTATCTGCAGATTGTCGGTCACGAACATTACTCAAGTCTGGCAAAGGACAATAGCATCAAAATCAAGCCGCTGGTGCCGACTCGAGGCATGATTTATGATCGGCATGGAAAAATTCTGGCCGAAAATATGCCGTCTTACAGCCTTGAGCTGATCCCTGAACAAATCAGCGACCTCGATGACACCTTGCGGCGTTTACAAAAATTGCTCAACATCTCCGATGAAAAAATCCAGCAATATCAAAAACAGCGTAAACGGGAAAAACGCTTCACCAGCACGCCGCTATTGATGAACATGAATGAGGAAGAACTCGCCAAATTTGCCGTCGCCCGACCTTTTTTCCCCGGCGTCGACATTCAGGTTCATCTTGCCCGGCATTATCCTTATGCCGATCTGGCCTCGCATGTCGTCGGCTATGTGGGACGCATCAACGAGACCGAACTCAAATCATTGCCGACAGCCGAATATCAGGGCTCGAGCCATATTGGCAAAATAGGCGTAGAAAGCAGCTATGAAACACAACTGCATGGCAAAACGGGCTATGCGGAAATCGAAACCAATGCCCAGGCGCGCGCCATCCGTACGGTAAACGCAGTGGAACCGACACCCGGCGCCAATCTCTACCTGACACTGGACATTGATCTTCAGAAAACCGCCTATGACGCGCTGGACACTTATAATGGCGCCGTCGTTGCCATTGACATCAAAACAGGCGGCGTTCTGGTATTCGCCAGCCGCCCCGGATTTGATCCCAATCCGTTTGTTGTCGGCATTAGCAACAATGCCTATCAGGCGTTGCAATCATCCGACGATCGGCCGCTCTACAATCGCGCATTACGGGGCTTGTATCCGCCTGGCTCAACGCTTAAGCCATTTGTCGGTCTGGCAGGACTTGAATATAACGTGATAGATACGCAGCACAGAATTTTCTGCCCGGGCTTTTATCAACTCCCGGGCGTCAGCCACCGCTACCGGGACTGGAAAAAGTGGGGCCACGGCTCGGTTAATTTAAACGATGCCATCATGCAGTCCTGCGACGTTTATTTTTATAGTCTGGCGTCCTCTTTGGGCATCGATAACATACATGATTTTTTACAGCAGTTCGGCTTTGGCGAGAAAACCGGCATCGATCTGGTCGGGGAAAAAGCGGGCTTGCTGCCATCTCGCGACTGGAAACGTCGACAGAGAAATCAGTCTTGGTACCCAGGAGAAACATTGATCACAGGCATTGGCCAGGGATTTACCCAGGTAACGCCATTACAGCTTGCCAGAGCCACGGCAACACTGGCTAATAAAGGCAATATTGTCACGCCGTTTCTGGTGGACAAAATCGTCAATACCGATACCACTACGCATGGCCCCGAAGCCCATAAAGGCGCCCTGCCGATTAAACAGGAAAACATCAATAGCATTCTTGTCGGCATGGTCAATGTGATCCATGGCGAGCGCGGAACAGCCAAGCCCATTGGCAAGGGCATTAATTATAAAATTGGCGGAAAAACGGGAACCGCACAGGTTTTCAATATCAAACAGGACGCCAAATACAACGAGAATGAAATCGACTTCAAACTGCGCGATCATGCGTTATTTATTGCATTCGCTCCGGCCGATGATCCTAAAATTGCAGTAGCGGTCATTGCCGAAAACGGTAGTCATGGCGGTTCAGTTGCAGGACCGATTGCCGGAAAAGTCATCAAGCAATATTTAGAGAGCGAAAATGAGAACTGAAACTCGCAGAGAACAATTCGAACCGCCTTCAGCTTTAGGCAATCTGCTCAGAAAACTGCATATTGATGTCCCTTTGTTTATCACGCTGTTCCTGGCGGCCATAGTCAGCTTCGTGATTCTTTACAGTGCCGGCAGCCAGAATATGGGCATATTGATGCGCCAGGCGGCCCGAGTCGGGCTAGCCTTTGGATTAATGACGCTGCTGGCCCATGTCAATCCTTATCAGTTTAAACGCTATTCGGCTGTGCTATTTGCCCTGGGCATTTTATTGCTCATCGCCGTACTGATCATGGGACAAATTGGCAAAGGCGCTCAACGCTGGCTGGATCTGGGCTTTTTCCGTTTCCAGCCGTCGGAAATGATCAAAATCACGACGCCCATGATGATTGCCTGGTATCTGGCCGAGCATTCACTGCCGCCCAAATGGAAGCAGCTTTGCATAGCCGCCGTACTGATCGTGATTCCGACTTTATTGATTGCCAAACAGCCGGATCTGGGAACCGCTTTGCTGGTGGCCAGCTCTGGCGCCGGCGTGCTGTTTTTTGCCGGTCTTTCCTGGCTTTTCATTCTGGCCGTTATTGCCATCTTGACCTCTCTAACCCCCGTTGTCTGGCATCTGATGCACGACTACCAACGCGACCGGGTGCTGACCTTCTTAAATCCCGAAGCCGACCCGATGGGCCGAGGCTATCACATTATTCAATCGAAAATAGCCATTGGCTCCGGCGGCATCTACGGCAAGGGCTGGCTGGGCAGCACCCAGTCGGAACTGGACTTCCTGCCGGAAAGCTCGACTGATTTCATTTTCGCCGTATTTGCCGAGGAATTCGGCCTTTTTGGCTGTTTGGGCCTGCTGGTTCTGTACCTGCTTATTATCGGCCGCTGTCTGTATATCGCCTCGCAAGCCCAAGATACCTATAGTCGATTATTAGCGGGCAGCCTATCCTTTACCTTTTTTGTGTATGTGTTTGTTAACATCGGCATGGTCATAGGCATTCTGCCTGTCGTGGGCGTTCCGTTGCCGTTAATCAGTTACGGAGGCACATCAATAGTGACGTTACTGGCCGGATTCGGTATCCTGATGTCCATCCATACCCATAAAAAACTTTTGCCGAACTGATGAAATTGAAAAATACGTTAAGGCGCATTCTGTTAAGCGGCCTCTGTTTAACCGCAGTCTCCTGTACCGCCACCATCAAAGAAACAGACAACAAGGATGCATTTATCCAGCAGATGGTCGCAACGCATCAGTTCGACGAATCCGAACTTAACGAACTCTTTCAATCGGTTCAAATAAAGGAAAACATACTTAAAACCATCTCGAAGCCGGCCGAAGGACTGCCCTGGTATAAGTATCGCAATATATTTCTAACCGAATCACGCATTGATGGCGGAGTGAAGTTCTGGCGAGAAAATGCGCAAGCGCTAGCTTCCGCCGAGCAGCAATATGGCGTTCCAGCAGAAATTGTTGTCGCTATTATAGGCGTTGAAACCCTCTATGGACAAAATACCGGCAACCATCGCGTCATCGATGCGCTGTCCACACTGGCGTTTGCCTATCCTCCGCGCAGCAAGTTCTTCCTCGGTGAACTTGAAAACTTTCTGCTGCTTTGCCGCGATGAACATATAAATCCCCTTGAACCCACCGGCTCTTATGCCGGCGCCATGGGTATACCGCAATTCATGCCTAGCAGCTTCAGAAACTATGCGATCGACTTTGATCACGATAGCCGCCGCGATATCTGGCATAACAATAACGATGTTATCGCCAGCATCGCCAACTACTTTGCCCAGCACCAGTGGCAACCGGGCCGTGCAATTGCTTTTCCGGTCAAAGCCAAAGGCGAAAAGTATAAGCCCATGCTCAAAGGCGACCTTAAGCCTGATTTAACTATTGCAGAGTTACAATCCCTTGATGTTGATACATCAGTATCATTACCTTTAAACAGCAAAATAAAACTTCTTATTTTTGAACAAGAACAAAACGAAGAACTCTGGGCTGCTTTAGATAATTTTTATGTGATCACCCGTTACAATCACAGCCCTTTATATGCTATGGCGGTTTACCAGTTAAGCCAGGCCATTTCAAACAAAAAGGCTTCAACATATGAATAAAATCATAGTCTCCATCTCCTTTTTCATTCTGAGCAGTTGTGCTACAGAGCAGATAGAAAACATCGAAACCTCTAAATCCGAGCCGGCTTTTAAAACTGTCGTTGATTCATGGTTTCATCCATCATCAGGAGACGAACAGAACGGCGCTGTATCCAAGGAAGCGTCTGAACAAGAAAATCTGTTGCCCAGTATCGCCCAATATCTGAAAAAGGGCATTGCTTCATGGTATGGCCCCCGCTTTCACGGCAAAAAAACCGCTAACGGTGAAATATTTGACATGTATGCCATGAGCGCTGCATCGAAAACACTGCCGATTCCGTCGTATGCTCGCGTAACCAACCTGGAAAACAAGCGCAGCGTTATTGTACGCATCAACGACAGAGGGCCTTATCACGGCAACAGAGTATTGGATCTGTCCTACACCGCCGCCAAAAAGCTGGGTATTCATAAGGCCGGAACCGGAATGGTCGAAATCAAGCCTTTAGCCCCTGAACAGGCCTTGCCGCAATTACAAGCGTCTGCGGCCAAGCAGAAAAAACAGGTTTATTTGCAAGTAGGTGCTTTCGGTAGCCAAAGAAAGGCCTTGAAGTTACAAAATAAAATCATTGCCCACCATTTGCCTCAACCTGAAATCCTGTCCTCTACCTACAAGAAAGCCACGCTTTATAAAGTTCAAATGGGCCCTATAAAATCGGCAGATGGTGCGGATAAACTGAATGAACAATTGGCAGAAATAGGCGTAACACATACTCAATTTGTCACAGAAACCAGACAAAATTAAAAAATCACATGGTACAATATAGGGCAACGATTTACCGAGCCCCTACCAGTACCTAACCATGATGTTTTTAAAAAGTTATACCCGCTTCTACTTTTTTATATTTTTTGGTTTACTGCTTGCCGCTTCCCAGGCGAACTCAGCAGATGAAGATATTTTAACCCCGACGGCACCCGCCGTTGCTGCAAGTGCTTATATATTGCAGGACTATGCCACAGGCAAGGTATTGGCGGAAAACAATGCCGATGCCAAAGTCGCCCCGGCCAGTCTTACGAAAATCATGACCGTCTATGTGGCATTCAGGGAACTCGACAGTGGTCACCTGCATCTGGAAGACAAAGCCACCATCAGTCAAAAAGCCTGGCAAACGCCCGGCTCGCGCATGTTTATTGAAGTCAACAACCAAGTCTCTATCGAAGATCTGTTACATGGCGTGATCATCCAATCAGGCAATGATGCCAGTGTCGCTTTAGCAGAACACATAGGCGGCAATGAGACGACATTCGCCGACATGATGAATCAGCATGCGGCGCGCCTGGGTATGGTCAATACCCACTTCGTCAACAGCGACGGATTGCCTGACCCGGATCATTACACAACGGCGCGCGATCTCGCGACGCTGACCCGGGCTTTAATCAAGGAATTTCCCGAGTACTACCGCTGGTTTTCACAGAAAGAATTTACTTATAACAAGATCAAGCAGCAAAATCGGAATAAATTGCTCTGGCGCGATGAAACAGTTGATGGCGTTAAAACCGGATTCACTGATGACGCCGGCTATTGCCTCGTTGCTTCTGCGTTAAGAAATGATATGCGTCTGATTTCTGTCGTGATGGGGACATCGAGCCCTAACGTCAGAGCCAACGAAAACCAAAATCTGCTGAATTACGGGTTCCGTTTTTTTGAATCGCACCGCCTCTATCAGGCCAAAACCCCTTTAACCGAGGCAAGAATATGGCGAGGTGACAGCAAAAATGTGTCACTTGGCTTGTCAGAAGATCTTTTTGCCACAGTTCCGCGCCGTCACTATAAAGATCTGAAAGCCGTTATCAATGTCGATAAAAATATTACCGCTCCCGTTAAGGAAGGCGAAAAATTCGGCTCGGTGACAGTCACCCTGGCAAATGAAGTGATTACCACTAAAGACCTGGTAGTGCTTAAAGCCGTGGAGAAAGGCAACATTCTTCAAAGAATTTACGATCAAGCCCTGCTGTTAATGGAAAAATAATGGAAAATAAAACGGTTTATTTAAACGGTCAGTATCTGCCTCTTAATGAAGCAAAAATATCGGTTCTTGACCGTGGTTTTTTGTTCGGTGACGGCATCTACGAAGTCATCCCAGCCTATCGTGGACAGTTATTCCGCTTTCAGGAACACATGGAGCGACTGGAAAACAGCCTTAGTAATATTCGATTGATTAATCCCCATAGCCGCGAGCAGTGGCTGAAGATTCTGACAGAGCTGCTGAGCCCAAGCGGGGACCAATATATCTATCTACAAGTTACACGCGGCGTAGCGCCTAAAAGAGACCATGCGTTTCCGGAAAAGACCGAGCCTACCGTCTTCGCCATGTGTTCAAACATAGTGCCGTTTGAAGGGCTTAACTCCGGCGTTAAGGCAATCAGCCTGGATGACAGCCGCTGGGAGATGTGCCATGTCAAGGCAACCACATTGCTGGCTAACATCCTGCTTAGACAACAAGCCGTGGAACAGGGCTGCGCTGAAGCCGTTTTAGTTAATAAAGACGGCTACGTGACCGAGGGCGCGGCAAGCAATATTTTTGCCGTTGTCGACGGCGTCTTGATTACTCCGCCTAAGAGCTGCGAGATATTGCCGGGAATTACCCGTGATGTCATTCTGGAAATCGCTCAGAAAAACAACATCCCTTACCGTGAGGAAGTTATTTCATTAGAGTCCTTGAAATCAGCCAGCGAGATCTGGTTAACCAGCTCCACACGCGAAATCATACCGGTTGTGGAATTTGACTCTCAAAAAGTGGCAGACGGCAAGCCCGGCCCGGTATGGCAAAACATGCATCGGCTTTTTCAAGCTTATAAGCAGTCCCAATCATGAGCGAAGAACAATCTCTTTTAGAATTTCCTTGCCAATTTGCTATTAAAGTAATGGGCAGAACCAGCCCGGATCTTGATGTGTTGGTCGTGGAAATTGTCCGCCGCCACAGCCCTGATCTCAGGGAGGGCGCCGTGACGTCCCGTCCCAGCAAGGCCGGCAATTATACCGCCATTACCGTGATAATAGACGCATCAAGCCGAGAGCAACTGGATGCCATCTACCGGGACTTAACAGCCAGCCCGCATATTCTGATGGCATTGTAGGCGAGGTTGGCGTAGCATGACCTGATGTTTTGCTGGCGAAATAATTCTCCAAAACATTTCTAATCACCGATACACAGGGAACCGGGCGACTACTCGGTATTATCTATGTTTCTCCGCGGCAAAAGCCCGTCCAATACCATGCAGATAATGATTCGAAACCTGGGTTTGCAGCATTACGAAACGACGTGGCAGGCTATGCAGCAGTTCACGCTGGAACGTACTGAAGAAACGGTCGATGAAATATGGATCGTGGAGCATTTTCCTGTTTATACACTGGGCTTAAACGGCAAACCCGAGCATCTGCTCGATGCAGGCGCTATCCCCGTCATTCGTTCCGACCGGGGCGGCCAAGTCACTTATCACGGCCCCGGTCAACTGGTCATTTATACTCTACTGGACATTAAACGGCTAAAAATAGGCGTCAGGCAGCTGGTAACGATTCTGGAGCAAGCTATGATCAGCGCTTTGGCCGGCTATGGCATTACCGCACTCGCCAGGACTGAGGCGCCCGGCGTCTACGTGGACGGCAAAAAAATCGGTTCAATTGGCATGCGAATTAAGAAAAATTGCAGCTATCACGGCCTAAGTTTCAATAACCAAATGGACCTGAGCCCTTTTGACTCTATCAATACTTGCGGTTATCCTGAGCTGGAAGTGACCCAATTGGCTGATCTGGGTGTCGCTGTTAAAAATTCCGAACTCGCCTTGCCTGTTATCCAGGCCATAACCACGGCTATACAACAATGACTCATCAAGCGCCTTCCCGTTCCACGCCCGAATCTCATCAACGCAATGCCGAGAAACTGGCAAGAATTCCGATCAAAGTCGAGCAGGCCCAGACCACTTTGCGCAAACCCGAATGGATACGCATAAAAATATCGGCCAGCGATGAAGTCAACCGGATAAAACAGTTATTGCGCCAAAACCAGTTGCATACGGTTTGCGAAGAAGCCGCCTGTCCTAATTTGGCAGAATGTTTTCAGCATGGCACCGCGACCTTCATGATCATGGGAGATTTATGCACGCGCCGCTGTCCTTTCTGCGATGTTGCCCACGGCAAGCCACTGGCGCTCGACAAAGACGAACCGCAACATCTCGCCCAGGCCATTCAAACGTTGGCTTTGAAATATGTCGTCATTACCTCTGTGAACCGCGATGATTTGAAAGACGGCGGCGCGGGCCACTTTGCCGACTGCATCGGAGCGATTCGACAATCGACACCGACAACCAAAATCGAAATTCTGGTGCCGGATTTTCGTGGCCGCATGGATAAAGCCATTGCAATACTGGCCGGGCAACCCTGCGATGTATTCAATCATAATCTGGAAACGGTTCCCAGGCTGTACCAGCAAGCACGCCCCGGCGCCGACTATTTGGGATCATTGCAATTACTTCAGAAATATGGCGAGGCGCAGCCTCAGACTCCCATCAAATCTGGACTGATGCTCGGCCTGGGAGAAGAACCGTCTGAAGTCCATCAGGTTATGAAAGATTTACTGGACCACGGCTGTTCCATGCTGACTCTGGGCCAATATCTGCAACCCAGCAAGGCTCATTTGCCGGTCAAGAGCTATATTACTCCGGAACAATTCGAGGAATACAACGCTACAGCAAAGACATTAGGCTTCAAACAAGTTGCCAGCGCGCCATTAGTCAGATCATCTTATCATGCTGACGCCCAGGCTAAAGCCGTTATAAGCGAATCATCTGATTAACCAGCCGACAAATACTTATAGAAGAGCGCCGGACGCCCAATTGCGATTGAAAAAACATGCTTTCTGTGGCCAAATCGAGGACTGACTGCCCACTTGCTCGGCAAGACTTTTAACAATTCTATCGACAAAACACTTCGGTATACCCGGAGGATTAACATATGGCAGTGAAAATTTCTCGTTTTCTGCCGATCTACTGGCTGAACTCATCGGAATTCCCGCGAAAAAGCGAAGATGAAGCATTAAATGCAGCCGCCCTGTTCGGAATAGATGAACAGAATCAGGCTACTTTTGCCCAAGCGACCGTTAAACTAGCTTCCTGGCGCATATCAACCGGGGTTAAATATAGAACTACGCGCTTGGTACACTGTCCGCACTAAATCAGTGCTGGAGTCGGCGGGTCTTATTCCTTGTTCAAAAACAGCCTTAGCTATAGCTTCATTAACACCACCTCGAACATAACAATTTCCGCTATGAGATTGAGCCGGGTCTGGACTTTGCGCTCGGCCGACTGTTTTACTCATCCTTAGGAACCAGTCAACGTACCTTTGATTCAAAGAATCTGTAAATGCTTTCAACTGGGCCTGAAACACAATTTCGCTACTGATGCCGTTCAGGCAATCAGAGGGCCTTGCAGCAAAGCTGGAATAAACGAGAAGACTTTAATCAGGCCCAATTATTCTACCGGTATTGCTTCTGATGTCTATCAAGAGAGTGTCTAAGTGTCTAAAATTTTCAGCCTTATTCTATTCTTCTGCACATTATCGGCTTGTTCGGGCTTATTGTTTTATCCGGATAAACCATTAGTCAGAACGCCTGAAGCGCTAGGGCTTGCTTATCAAGATATCCTGTTGGAAGCCAGAGATAGCTTGAAAATACACGGCTGGTTTCTGCCCGCGCAAGGCGACTTAAAAGGCAGCGTCTATTTTCTGCATGGCAATGCTCAAAACATTAGTACCCATGTGCAAAATATAGCGTGGTTGCCACAATACGGTTATCAGGTTTTTTTAATCGATTATCGAGGCTTTGGCCGCTCAGGTGGCGCGCCTCGTCTACCGGAAATTTTTATGGATGTTGAAGCAGGTTTTAACTGGCTGCTTGACCATGCCGACCATAAACCCATATTTTTATTGGGTCAAAGCATGGGCGCCAGTCTGGGCATCTACTTTACGGCGACAAATCCTGAAGTTAAACGACATCTTGCCGGCATCGCCAGTGATTCGGCGTTCAGCAGTTATTTTGAAATCGTCCGTCATGTGGCCGCCTCTAATTGGCTTACTTGGCCATTCCAGTATCCTGTAGCCTCGCTAATGAACTATCCTTACAACCCGATTGATGTCATTGCCGACATCTCGCCTGTTCCGCTATTACTGACTCATGGTCGCAAGGATTTCGTCGTGCCTTTTTCACAAGGAGAGCAACTTTACCAGGCGGCAAGACAACCTAAAATGATGATCCAATCGGAAACCGGTCATAATGAAACCTTTCATCTTCAAAACAACCGTTTGAACTTATTAAATTTCTTACAACAACATAGCTTGACTCAGCAAGCGTGGCCCAGCCCGATAGTAAAATCTGAAGCCGGCCTTTTACAAAAATTCTAGATATAAAAAAGCCCCAGCTGTTTTCATACAGCCAGGGCTTGCTTAAAGCGACAGGCTTTAAGACAGCACGATTACATCATGCCGCCCATACCGCCCATGCCACCCATGCCGCCCATATCCGGCATGCCATGGCCTTTTTCTTCAACCGGCGCATCAGCAACCATGACTTCTGTAGTAATAATCAGACTTGCAATAGAAGCAGCATTTTGCAGCGCAAAACGGGTTACTTTGGCAGGATCAAGAATACCCATTTCGATCATATCGCCATACTGACCAGTTGCTGCGTTGTAACCGTAGTTACCTGTGCCTTTAGCGACCTCGTTCAGTACCACAGACGATTCGTCACCGGCATTGGCAACGATTTGACGTAACGGCTCTTCCATCGCGCGACGCAAAATGTTGATACCAACATCTTGATCGTGATTGATGCCTTTCAGGCCTTCCAACGCTTTCAGAGCACGAACCAGAGCAGTACCACCGCCTGCAACCACGCCTTCTTCAACCGCTGCACGGGTAGAGTGCAGCGCGTCTTCAACGCGTGCTTTTTTCTCTTTCATTTCAACTTCAGTTGCCGCACCGACTTTAATAACAGCAACACCCCCGGCTAATTTAGCCAGACGCTCTTGCAATTTTTCTCTATCATAATCGGAAGTTGCTTCTTCAGCTTGTTTGCGAATTTGCGCAATTCGGCCTTTGATGCTTTCTTCAGAACCCGCGCCATCAATAACCGTGGTATTTTCTTTGCCGACTTGGACTTTTTTAGCAGTACCCAACAAGTCGAGTTCCGCTTTTTCCAGAGACAGACCGACTTCTTCAGAAATCACAGTACCACCTGTCAGAACAGCGATATCTTCCAGCATGGCTTTACGACGGTCGCCAAAACCAGGTGCTTTGACCGCCGCAACTTTAACGATGCCGCGGATCGTGTTAACAACCAGAGTCGCCAGCGCTTCGCCTTCCACATCTTCGGCGATGATCAATAATGGACGGCCGGATTTGGCAACGCCTTCCAGTATCGGTAACATGTCGCGGATGTTGGAGATTTTTTTGTCGTACAGCAGGATGAACGGATTATCCAGTTCAGCGCTCATGCTGTCTTGGTTGTTGATGAAGTAAGGAGACAGGTAACCGCGGTCGAACTGCATGCCTTCTACGACGTCCAGTTGATTATCCAGACCTGAACCTTCTTCCACAGTGATGACGCCTTCCTTGCCGACTTTTTCCATCGCTTCGGCAATGATTTGGCCAACAGATTCGTCAGAGTTTGCAGAGATAGTACCAACTTGTGCAATCGCTTTGTTATCTGTGCAAGGTGCAGCTGAAGCTACGACAGACTCAACGGCTTTAGACACGGCCAAATCGATACCGCGTTTCAGATCCATTGGATTCATGCCAGCGGCAACGGCTTTTAAACCTTCATTAACGATAGCTTGGGCCAATACAGTCGCAGTGGTTGTACCATCGCCGGCTACATCGGAAGTTTTTGAAGCCACTTCCTTGACCATTTGCGCGCCCATGTTTTCGAATTTATCTTTCAATTCGATTTCTTTCGCAACCGATACACCATCTTTAGTAATGGTCGGTGCACCGAAACTTTTGTCCAATACCGCATTACGACCTTTTGGGCCCAGCGTTACTTTTACTGCGTTTGCTAAAATGTTAACGCCTCTCACCATGCGGCTACGTGCGTCATCGCCAAACAATACGTCTTTTGCTGCCATTTTTATTCCTTAATTTTTTAGTTAAAAATGATTGTGATTAATAAGACTCAGGCTTAAGCTAAAACGCCCATGATGTCTTCTTCACGCATAACGATAAGCTCTTCACCGTCAACTTTAACTTCGTTGCCGGCATATTTGCCAAACAGTACTTTATCGCCGACTTTAACATCCAATGCGCGGACATCGCCGTTATCCAGCACTTTACCGTTACCTACGGCCAAAACCACACCTTGGCTTGGTTTTTCTGCCGCAGAACCAGGCAGAACAATACCACCAGCGGTAGTAGTCTCCTCTTCAACACGTTTAACAATCACTCTATCGTGTAACGGACGTATTTTCATCAATGTCTCCTAACAGTTAAATATAAAAGGTTAATCCAGTTGTTAGCACTCTCTGGCAATGAGTGCTAATAATAATCAGCTTTTGCAGTCTGTCAAGTTCTTTGGCATCATCTCTTATCCTCATACGCAGACCACACGACTAATGAATGACAACCAACTTCTACGCTATAGCCGTCAAATCATGCTGCCTCAAATTGATATTGAGGGGCAGCAAAAACTCCTGGAGGCCAGGATACTGATCGTCGGCGCCGGAGGTCTTGGATCCCCTGCGTCAATCTATCTGGCCGCTGCCGGTGTCGGTAGCATTACGATTTATGATGATGACGAAGTAGACTTATCCAATTTACAAAGACAGATTGCTCATCACACCAGCGATATAGGGACTGACAAAGTAATTTCAACCCAACGGACACTTAAAAATCTAAACCCGGAAGTCAATGTGCAGGCACTGAAACAGCGACTGGTGGGCGAACAGCTTGAAATAGCCGTGGCATCGGCCGATGTGGTATTGGATTGTTCTGATAACTTCTCGACACGCTTCGCCATCAACAGCGCATGTGTCAAACATCGAAAACCGCTGGTTTCAGGCGCGGCCATACGTTTTGAAGGCCAAGTAGCTGTATTCACACCGGGCAGGAACGACAGCCCTTGCTACAACTGTTTATATAATTATGATGGCGAAGAACAACAGACTTGTGCAACCAATGGCGTGATAGCGCCTATTACAGGCATTATCGGCAGCGTTCAGGCACTGGAAGCCATGAAGCTGATTATGAATATCGGGGAAACGCTGACCGGTCGGTTACTGCTGCTAGACGGTTATACGATGGAATGCAATACCATGAAACTGCGAAAAAACCCTAACTGCCCGACCTGCGGTATCTTTTGAATTTTTATGGTTTGAGATGGACTTTCCGGACCTCCAGGGGCATCCGGAAAGTCCAAAATGATGTATTACTTTTTGCTAACGAACCCCTTGACTAAACTAATCGCTTTTTCCGCTAAATCATTTATCACAGACGGGCTGTCGCCATGCGGTTCGGTTTCACCGAAAGGCTTGGCGTTTCTCTGTGAAAACTTATAAATGAAATAACCCAGTGGCGCAAACGAAAACGCCGCAAGAAGGACCATGCCTAAAAACAGCACAATGACTCCACTCATAACACCTCCTCATGATTTTATCAATATCTATTATTATTCTTAGGTGAAATTGGATAATACTCTCTATATATGAAAAAAAACACCCCGAACAAATCAATTAAAAATCAAATAAATTTAATCATTTTTTTATCGTTTTCGATCAGTAGCCGAATTCCGCAGAAGACAAGAGCTCCCTGCCAAAAGTTGCGTAAAAAAACTGTTCATCGTATACTTCGGGCCAGCTTACTTGATCAAGCTAGCCTATAACATAAAAATCTTCTGGAGGTTAATACGATGAAATGGGAAACACCAAGTTATACAGACCTGCGTTTCGGTTTCGAAGTTACAATGTATATCTATAACCGTTAATCCATTCGGTTCAGATTAAAAAGGGGCTCCGTATGGGCCCCTTTTTTTTGCCTGCTTGCTTTTATTCCCGTATCATTCATTTCTTCACGGATTTTAAATATCTTTCAAACTATGAAGATCAGAGTTTTAGGTTCAGGCGCTGGTGGCGGCTTTCCTCAATGGAACTGCAATTGCCATAATTGCCACCGCTTGCGCCATAATCAAATGAACGGCAAAGCCCGTACCCAGTCATCCATTGCCGTAAGTACCGATAACAGAAATTGGCTGCTGTTCAATACTTCTCCCGATATTCGCGCACAACTGGAAGCTTTTCCTGCTATCCAGCCTAGAGAAGGCGTCCGCGATACCGGTATCAAAGCTATTATGCTGATAGACAGCCAAATTGATCATACCACCGGTCTGCTCATGCTCAGAGAAGGCAAGCCACTGGAGGTCTATTGCACCGACATGGTCAAACAAGACCTGACCACAGGCTTTCCTCTGTTCAACATGTTGGCGGATTACTGTACCGTCAATCATCATCCGATTCCCGTCGACGGCAGCTGCTTTACCATTCCGGGCATTAATGACTTACGCTTTTATACTCAAGCCTTAAAAAGCAAGGCACCGCCCTACTCGCCGCATCGACATGACCCGCACGAAGGCGACAATATCGGCGTTATTATCGAGCAGATATCCACAGGCAAAAAATTGTTTTATTCTCCGGGCTTGGGCGAGATTGAGCCTCATGTCATGGCGGCCATGCAAACTGCGGACTGCCTAATGGTAGACGGCACATTCTGGACTGAGGACGAAATGTGCACGCAGCATATCAGCCCTAAAAAAGCACGCGAAATCGGCCACTTGCCGCAATCCGGCCCGGGCGGCATGATAGAAGTATTAAACGGCGTCGAAAAAGCCCGCAAAATATTGATCCATATCAACAACACGAATCCGATACTGGACGAAGATTCCGAGCCGCGTAAGACACTCGATGCGGCCGGCATTGAAGTATCTTATGACGGATTAGAAATTGATTTATAGAAGGTACATTATGAGCTGCTCTGACAACCAAGCGTGGACCAAAGAAGAGTTTGAAGCCCAACTGCGGGGCATGGAGAAGTATTATCACATTCATCACCCTTACCATACGCTGATGAATGAAGGCAAACTCACTAAAGAACAGCTACAAGGCTGGGTTGCCAACCGCTTTTATTATCAGGTCAGCATTCCCATTAAAGACGCTAATATTTTAGCTAACTGCCCGGACCGTGAAACACGCGCGCTCTGGGTTCAGCGCATTCTGGATCATGACGGTCATCCTGGCGATCCCGGCGGCATTGAAGCCTGGATACAACTGGGCATGGCGGTCGGCTTGACGCGCGAAGAAATCACTTCACAAAAATACGTCCTGCCGGGTGTTCGTTTTGCCGTCGATGCTTATGTGAACTTCGCGCGCAGGGCCGAATGGCATGAAGCAGCCAGTTCATCGCTGACCGAACTGTTCGCGCCTAAAATCCACCAGCAACGCCTCGACAACTGGCCCGAACATTACCCGTGGGTAGACAAGGAAGGCTACATCTACTTCCGAAAACGCCTGACTGAAGCGCGGCGCGATGTAGAGCACGGCCTGACGATTACACTGGACTGGTATAAAACCCGCGAACAGCAAGAGCGCATGATCCAAATCCTGAAATTTAAACTGGATGTGCTCTGGACCATGGCCGATGCAATGTATATGGCTTATATTCATAATATGCCGCCATATTTCAATATTGAAGCATAAGCGAACTGTAAATCTATCAAACCATTTTCATCGCAGAGGCACAGAGAAAGCATTTAACATTAAACTCAGTGCTCTCTGCGGTTTTTGTTTTCAGGGTAATGACGAGATTATTTTCCAATCTTCTTCTCGTAACCAACCACTACCGAACGATCAAAATGACTATCAATCCCGATCTCCCCTTCAAGTTTTCACCCATGCACCGACTGCAATGGGAAGAAGTCCAGCAGAAAGATGTTATTCTCTATCCGGAAGGCATGGTGGAGCTTAACCAGAGTTCCGCGGAAATCCTGAAATTGTGTGACGGCACGCGCAATCTTGCCCAAATCGTCAATGATCTGGAACAGAAATTCGCCACCACGGGTCTTACCAATGATATTACCTCTTTCCTGGAAATTGCTTTAAAAAATGGCTGGATTCAACAAAACTAAAATCACACCGCCTCGCTGGCTGCTGGCGGAACTCACCTATGCCTGCCCGCTGCAATGCCCTTACTGCTCCAACCCGATCGACTACGCGAAACACCAGTCCGAATTGACGACGGAAGACTGGAAACGCGTACTGAGCCAAGCGCGCAAAATGGGCGCGGTGCAACTAGGCTTTTCAGGCGGCGAACCACTGACACGTAAAGACCTGGCCGATCTAGTCAAACATGCACGGGAACTGGGTTATTATTCCAATTTGATCACCTCAGGTTACGGCCTGACCGAAGAAAAAATAATTCAGCTCAAGGAAGCGGGGCTCGATCATATTCAGGTCAGCATTCAGGCCAGCACGCAGGAATTGAGCGATCATCTGGCCGGCACGGAGTCCTATCAACATAAAAGAGAAGTCGCGCATCTGGTCAAGAAACACGGCTATCCGATGGTGCTGTGCGTGGTCATACATCGCGAAAACATCCATCAGATGCCTCAAATACTGGAGATGGCCGAAGAACTCGGTGCTGATTACCTGGAACTGGCTAATACTCAATACTATGGCTGGGCGCATGCCAACCGCGATTTATTACTGCCCACCAAAGAACAGTTCGAGCAAGCCGAGCAAATCGCTCAGGCCTTTAAAGAAAAAGTCGTCGGCCGGATGAAAATTTACTATGTCGTACCGGATTTCTATGAGGACCGTCCCAAAGCCTGCATGAACGGCTGGGGCACGACGTTCCTGACCATCGCCCCTGACGGTGCCGCGCTGCCTTGTCACTCCGCGCGCGAACTGCCGGGCCTCGATTGCCCCAACGTCAAGGACTACAGCATTGAACAGATCTGGAACGAGTCAAAAGCATTCAATTTCTTCCGCGGCTTTGAATGGATGAACGAACCGTGCCGCAGTTGCCATGAGAAGGAAAAGGACTTCGGCGGTTGCCGCTGTCAGGCCTATCTTTTGACGGGCGACATGTACGATGCTGATCCGGTCTGCAGCAAATCGCCGAACCACGCCGTCATTCAACACGCAATAGATTCTGCCAGAGCTACAGCCTTAGCTGCCGATGAGAAACCGCTGATTTTCCGCAACAGCAAAAACTCGCGCACCTTATCTTAAAAAACTGCACGCATCCAGGGCCGAATTCATTCGGCCCTGGACAATCTAGCAGCCTGCATTAAGCCTACAGCCCCTGCCAGGGTTCATATAAACCCTCCACATTGACACCGAACATATCCAGGACCCGACCCACGGCTTCATCAACCATCGCCGCCATCGAGTCCGTTTTACTGTAAAAAGCCGGCATCGGCGGGAAGATAATGCCACCCATTTCGGTCACAACGGCCATATTCCGGATATGGACCAGATTCAGTGGAGTTTCCCTGGGCATGACCACAAGCCGGCGCCGCTCCTTTAATACGACATCGGCGCCACGCGAGATCAGGTTGTCGCCAAAACCATGCGCGACCGCAGCCAGCGTTTTCATTGAGCATGGCGCGATAACCATGCCTTCCGTCTTGAAGCTTCCACTGGCAATACTGGCAGCAATGTCATCAATACCATGCACCACATCGGCCAACTCATACAGCTCTGAGCGCCCCATATCCAGCTCATGCTTCAGATTCACAAGACCGGCCGATGAAATCACCAGATGCGTTTCCCAGTCGTCCAGCTGCAGCAATACCTGCAACATTCTTACACCATAGATCGCGCCGGTAGCGCCCGTCATGGCGATGATCAAACGTTTTTTATTCATCTATTCAAATAAACCTATGAGGTAAAAGCCCGCTTCTCAGCAAATTTATCAGTCGCTGAAACCAGCGCATCGACCATTTCTTCGCCTTGGG
Source organism: Methylobacter luteus IMV-B-3098 (assembly GCF_000427625.1). Taxonomy (GTDB): domain Bacteria; phylum Pseudomonadota; class Gammaproteobacteria; order Methylococcales; family Methylomonadaceae; genus Methylobacter; species Methylobacter luteus. The sequence continues at coordinate 3,706,561 of NZ_KE386569.1, read as the reverse complement.
CGACATGCCCGGAATTGGGCAGGACAATATATTCAGCCTCGGGCAATACCTGATGCAGCTTCATGCCGGCTTCCATGGGACACACCAGATCATTGCGCCCATGAATGATGGCAGTTGGAATCGGGCGCAACCTGTCGCAATTCTCCAGAATCTGATTCTCGCGAATAAAATAATGATTTCGGGCGTAATGCATTTCCATGCTTACTTGTTTGACCATTTTTTCCGTGACATGATCGGTTTCCGAACCGGGCCGATAATCCCTGCCTAAAGCTACCTGCCCGCCCCATGCCATCCATGCCTTGGCGACACGGCGCTTTGCCACTTCATCATCACTCCATAATGCATCGCATATCCCTTGCACCGGATTTTTGCGGCTCGATTCGGGGATACTTTCAAGCAGGTGCTGCCATTGTTCAGGATAAATCAGCCCTGCGCCTGATTTAGCGAACCAGTCCAGATCCTGCCGCCTTACCAGGAACACACCGCGAATTATCATGCCCATCACTTTCTCGGTATGCTGCTGTGCATATAGCAATGCCAGCGCACCACCCCAGGAGCCGCCGAACAGCAGCCATTGATCGATGCTGAGCCGTTTGCGGATGCGTTCCATATCATCGATCAGATCCTGTGTGGTATTGCCTTCAAGCTCGCCGAACGGCACAGATTGACCGCAGCCGCGTTGGTCAAACAGAATAATGCGATATTTTTCGGGATTGAAAAAGCGCCGGTGATCAGGCTTGGTGCCGGAGCATGGCCCGCCATGCAGAAAAATCACCGGCAGGCCGCCTGGATTGCCGGATTGCTCTACATAAACAACATGTTTGCTACCGGTTTCCAGAAAAAATGTTTGGTAGGGCAGGATTTCAGGATAAAGGGGTTTCATGGCTTATAGCATTCATTTTGCTTGGCTTCTGCGAGCGCAGAAACCAGAAAAAATGCTATTTTACCTTGAGCCTTTCGCCTTGCGCTTATTTTTTCTCCGTGCATAAAAAAAGGGAGGGGCACACCCTCCCTTTTTTATAGGATCAGTTTTTAAGTTCTTAGCTTAGAAGCCTATTCCTAAGTAACCACCGGCTGTGAAACCATCGGTATTTACCCCGTCAGCAGCCCCACCGGTTAGATGGTAACGGGCATCAGCACCGATGAAGATATCTTTCCATACTCTGTAATCCGCACCGCCACCGAACATGATGCCTGGATTCAACACGGTAATAGACTCAGAGGGCGGACTGATAACGTGCAAACCTAAACCGACTGGGATGACCCAAGGTCTGAAGTCACTGCCTTCCATGAATTTGATTTTAGGCGCTGCGGTCAAAGTTAATTGATTGACAGTCACAGAACGAGGATTTAAAGCGCCGCCAGCTAACTGAGTTGGCATATTTGCTAAAGCATTTCCTTGTACATTCGCGCCAAACTCTTTGTATTCGAACATCAATTCAGCCAACACTTGGGTATTGTCCATCAACCCCCAGACATCATGAGTCAAACCAAAATCAAAACCTGCACCGATATACCATGCATCGGTATCAGACTGATCTTGGGCACCAACTGGCGCTACAGTACTTTCAATGGAAACACCATTTCTAGCGTTATCTGAGTGAGCATAACCGCCACGGAAGAAAAGAGTATTATCGTGGTGATCGTCTGCTTCAACAGGTTGAGATTTAACCGATGTCATCCATTGATCCAGTTCCTGGACTTTTTCAGATTCTGCGGAAGGACGAGTTGATTCAGCTTTGACGCGGTTCAGTTCAGACTGCATGGACTGCATCATTTGTTGCATCTGGTTCATTTGGGCTTCTAGTGCTTCGGCCCTGCTGTTGGCAGACTCGGCAACTCGCTCTGCTTTGGAATGAGCGACTGCTTGTGGAGAAACCAGGGCACCCGCCATGGTTAATGTTGCTGTGGCGATACCCAGCGCTAATTTAGTTTTTGTAAAAGTCATTACTTCCCCCTCATGAGGTGGTTGTTATTATTTATAAAATTTGCCTTCTTACAACAAAGCCTTTTTCACGGGCTAAATATAGCAGTAAAACTGATTCGCTACAAGTTTTAACATCAATTTTTTTGCAAAAAAAAGTCCTTAATTATCAATAAGTAATCAAAGAAGATTAGTTTTATTTATTAATTTGTATTTAAAAAACAACAGATTTGTCTCAATGTAGCCTCTTAAGCTCGACTAAATTTTTTGCCGTGCTGCGCAATCTTTTGGGTAAGTTATAATGCAAATATTTACCATTAGCAGCATATTTGCTTATCCAAATATTTTTTATCTTATGAACAACAAAATCCCGGATATTACTATTATAGGCGGGGGCGTTATCGGCCTCTTAACCGCTCGTGAATTTTTCCAGGCAGGCGCTACAGTGACTGTTATCGAAAAAAATCAGATCGGGCGGGAGTCCTCGTGGGCCGGCGGGGGCATTTTGCTGCCGCTTTATCCGTGGCGACAACCGGATGCAATTACGCGACTGGTCATACAAAGTCTGATTTTATATCCCGCGTTGGCTTCGCAACTGAAAGCCGAAGCCGGAATAGACCCGGAATGGAATCCCTGCGGATTGCTGATGGCTAAAAATCCTGATATTGCTGCCGCCACCAATTGGTGCCGCGCTAACGACGTCCGTTTTGAATCAGCCGGCGCCGAATTTTTCAATCTGCTCAATACACAACCCGATAACCCGCTCTGGATGCCTGATATCGCACAGGCGCGCAACCCCCGTCTGGTCAAATCGCTAAAGCAGGACCTGATAAACAAAGGCATCCGCCTGATTGAACAATGCGAGCTAGAAGACGTTACGCTGGCGCAAGGCCGCATTACCTCTATCACCACCAGCACCGGCCAGTTTGCTGTCAACCAATTGATTCTTTGCGCGGGCGCCTGGACCGGACAATTGTTTCAACAGTTTTTTCCGTCTATTGGCCATGCGCCTGAAATCGCACCTGTCAAAGGCCAAATGCTGTTGTTTGACGCCAGGCCGGACACATTGCCGTACATGGTGCTGGATGAAGACCAATACCTGATTCCGCGCCTGGACGGAAAAATCCTGGCAGGCAGCACAGTGGAACAGGATGATTTCAACAAGACTACGACGACGGAAGCCCGGGACCGGCTGGAGAGTTTCGCGTTAAATCTGCTGCCCGCGCTTAAAAACTATCCGCTGATAAACCATTGGGCCGGTTTACGGCCGGGCACCAAACATGGCGTGCCGTATATTGATAAGCATCCTGAAATCGCTAATTTAAGCCTGAATGCCGGCCATTTCAGAAACGGATTGGCGATGGGGCCCGCTTCGGCGCAACTGATGGTCGATCTTATCCTGGACCGCCCTGCGGTTGTGGCGTCGGAACCTTATAGATTATCGAGCCCACATTAGTCAGAAAGCCGCCCAACGGATTTTTTATTGAACTTATTTGCCCGAAGCACTAACACAGCCTATGAATCTTTATCCCTTACTCCGCCCTCTGTTATTTTCGCTTGATCCGGAAACAGCTCATGAAGTCACACTGAAACTATTAAATGCGGCGCATGCGTCCGGCTTATCAAAATTGATCTATCCGGCCATCGAAGACAAACCGGTCAGGCTCATGGGTCTGGAATTCAAGAATCCTGTCGGCCTGGCAGCAGGCCTGGACAAGAACGGCGACTACCTGGACAGCTTGGCCGCTTTAGGCTTCGGCTTTGTAGAAATAGGCACCGTAACACCGAGGCCGCAGCCGGGCAATCCGAAACCACGGCTGTTCAGGCTGCCTGAGCACCAGGCTATCATAAACCGCATGGGGTTTAATAATCATGGAATCGATCACTTGCTGGCACAGGTCAAACAAAGCCGTTACACCGGCATATTGGGCATTAATATCGGTAAGAATTTCGACACTCCGATTGAAAACGCCGTCGACGATTATCTGATCGGCTTGCGCAAAGCCTATAGCTCGGCCAGTTACGTCACGATCAATATTTCATCTCCAAATACGAAGAATCTGCGTCAACTGCAACAAGGCGATGAGATCAAAAGCCTGATTTCCGCGTTAAAAGAAGAACAGCTCAAGCTACAACAGGAACACGGCAAATACGTGCCTCTGGTACTGAAAATCGCGCCGGATCTGACAACCGATGAAATCAATCATATTGCCAAGCTGCTGCTGGAATTTGAAATCGACGGCGTCATCGCCACAAATACCACTATTGCGCGCGACATGATTGCAGGGCATCCACTGGCGCATGAAATGGGGGGATTGAGCGGCGCACCGGTCAAGGATAAGTCTACCGCAGTCGTGCGCGAACTGACCGCCGAATTGAATGGTCGCTGCCCGATTATCGCGGCCGGTGGGATTTTGAGCGCTGCCGATGCCCAAGAAAAAATAGCGGCAGGTGCAAGTCTGGTGCAGATATACAGCGGTCTTATTTATAAAGGGCCGCAGTTGGTAGAAGATATTGTAAAAAGCCTGTGATTTGACCAGGGCGATCAGCGCATCGCCCTGTCACTTGAATGGTTTATTGCCCGGCAATAGACATGCGTTCAACCAGTATTGAACCCGTACGGATATTGCTGCGGTAATCGACATCGCTGCCGACGGCCACGATATTTTTAAACATGTCTCTCAGATTTCCGGCGATCGTGATTTCTTCGACCGGATATTGTATTTCGCCGTTTTCGACCCAGAATCCGGCAGCGCCGCGCGAATAGTCGCCCGTCACCGTATTGACGCCTTGCCCCATCAGTTCTGTCACCAATAAACCGGTATTGAGCTGTTTTAACATGCCCAGATAATCATATTCACCAGGATCAATCGTTAAATTATGCACGCCGCCGGCATTGCCGGTACTGCGCATGCCGAGCTTGCGGGCCGAATAGGTGCCCAGAACATAGCCGCGCAGAATGCCGTTGCTGACGATATCGCGCGTTTGAGTAGCGACGCCTTCGCCATCATAATTGGCACTGCCCAAGGCACCTTTTAAACGCGGTTGCTCGTGAATACGGACAAATTCGGGAAAAACTTGCGTATCGAGCGTATCGAGCAAAAATGATGATTTGCGGTACAAGTTACCGCCGCTGATCGCGCTGATAAACGACCCCAGAAGCCCCGAAGCGACCTCGGCCGCGTACATGACCGGACATTGCCGAGTGCTTAAACTGCGGCCCTGCAAGCGACGGAGGGTCCGTTCAGCAGCTTTTCTGCCGACATCAGCGGCCGACTCGAGATTGTGAGCATTTCTGGACACAGTGTACCAGTAATCGCGTTGCATGCTGTCTCCGCGTTGTGCCAATACAGAACAGCTCAGTGAGTGACGGGTCGAGGCATACCCTTGCAGAAAGCCCAGTGTATTGCCCATAACCCGGATGCCCTGATGGGTATTGACCGATGCGCCTTCAGAATTGCTGATTTCCGCATGATAGCCGCGCGCGGCATTTTCGCACTCGATAGCCAGCGCGATGGCCTCATCGGCGCGCAGATCCCACGGATGACTAAGTTCCAGATCCGGAAATTCAGTCGCCAGCTGTTCTTTTTCCGGTAAGCCGGAATATTCGTCTTCGCTGGTATAGCGGGCAATACTACAAGCCGCGCTGACGGTTTCCCTGATCGATTCCGGCGATAAATCCGTCGAGCTGGCGGAACCTTTCCGCTGGCCGAAGTAGACGGTCACGCCAAGCCCCTGATCGCGATGATGCTCTATCGTTTCGACATCGCCGAGGCGAGCCGTTACGGATAAGCCGCTTTCCTGACTCAAGCCGGCTTCGGCTGCGCTGGCGCCTTGGTTTTTAGCCTCATCCAGTATGGACTGAACAATCGTTTTTAATCGGCTGATTTCTTCCTGGGTCTGCAACATATGTTCTTAAGTTATTGTTTTTAGGTTTAAGTGCCGCCTAAAAGTGTCTTTTGTATTCACCACAAAGAAACACAAGATGTTTATCTTCGCAATCCTCGCGGCAGCTATAAATTCTAATGGTTCATCTTCATCTAAACACTGGTGCCACCGACGGTCAGCCCGTCAATTTTCAGCGTAGGCTGACCGACGCCGACCGGTACGCTCTGGCCGTCCTTGCCGCAGGTGCCGACGCCGCTGTCCAGTTCCAGATCGGTGCCCACCATGGACACCTTGGTCAGTACATCGGGACCGTTGCCGATGAGGGTCGCGCCTTTGACGGCCTGCGTGATTTTTCCATCCTCGATCAGATAGGCTTCACTGGCGGAGAATACGAACTTGCCGGAAGTAATGTCAACCTGACCACCACCGAAATTCTTCGCGTAAAGACCCTTTTTTACTGATCTTATGATTTCTTCCGGATTATGCGGCCCAGGTAGCATATAGGTGTTGGTCATGCGCGGCATCGGCAGATGCGCATAGGATTCCCGCCGGCCGTTGCCGGTAGGCTTGACGCCCATCAGGCGGGCATTGAGCTTGTCCTGCATATAACCTTTCAGAATACCGTTTTCAATCAATACGGTTTTCTCGGTCGGCGTGCCTTCGTCATCGATGCTCAATGAGCCGCGCCGGTTTGGCAGCGTGCCATCATCGACAACAGTGCACAAATCGGAGGCGACCCGCTGGCCGACCCTGCCGCTGAATGCGGACGTGCCTTTACGATTGAAATCGCCTTCCAGGCCGTGCCCTATCGCTTCATGCAGCAAAATGCCGGGCCAGCCTGGCCCCAGCACGACAGTCATGTTGCCGGCCGGCGCCTCGACAGCCTCCAGATTGACCAGCGCCTGTCTGACCGCTTCCCTGCCGTATTCGAGCGCCTTGTCATGATCGATGAAACCGCTGTAATCGCTACGCGCCCCGCCGCCCATGCTGCCCTGCTCGCGTCGGCCATTTGCCTGTACGATCACAGTGACATTCATGCGCACCAACGGCCGGACATCGGCCGCCAGCGAGCCGTCCTGATTGGCTACAAGAATACTTTCATGAACACCGACCAGGCTGACGATGACTTCTTCAATACGGCTGTCCAGCTTGCGAGTCTCGATGTCGACCCTGCGCAACAAATCGATTTTCTGCTGGTCCGCCAGGGATTTCAATGGGTTCAGCGGCGCATAATAGAGCGGCCAGTTGGCTGCTTTCACGATGCCGACTTGTGCTTCCTGTCCTTGCCGGACGATGGCTTTAACATTGCTGGCCGCCTCCAGCAGTACTGGCAGTTCAATCCGGTCGCTGTAGGCAAAACCGGTTTTTTCGCCCGACACTGCACGTACGCCGGCGCCCTGCTCGATGTTATGGCTGCCTTCTTTTATGATGCCGCCCTCCATGATCCAGGATTCGAAATGGCTGGACTGAAAATAAATATCCGCCGCATCAACCGGTGCGCTGAGCAGCTGGTTCATGATTTTTTCGATATCGCCATCCTGTATGCCGGCCGGCGTCAGGATTGATTGTCTTGCAAGGTTTAATAGTTCCATACAAAAATTTAAATTAGTGTTATTAGCGCAACAGATAGTTCCGGAGCGCTATTCTTTTTTCAGGTCATCGCGTAGGGTTTCATGCAATGACTTCAACAATCTCCCTGCACCATCGGTTGGTTTGCCATTATCAGATGAACTATCAGGGTTGGTTTTATCAACGGCTTCAGCGCTTATTGCCGTTCCGTCGTCTCTGGCTTCCAGTTTTAGCAAATAATCTTCTTCGGCATAGTCATCCTTGAAAAACGAGAAAGAGCTTCCAGGGTCATAATCGTCAGGATCATAGGTGACATAATAAGCCTTTTCCTCCCGGTTACGATCCGTAATTTCGATATCCTGTTGCTTTAAAGCTTGAGCAAGAGTGTTCCAGGCTTCGTCGAAAGGCTGCTTGATGACAAACAACGTTGAATTTGAATCAGTCATATAGACTTTAGTTCCGAGCCCGGTTTTGGCTTCCTCTTCCGACTCGGAGTTACTGTCGGCTTCCTTTTGTTCATTGGCCGGTTTGTTGGCGACCAGTGTCGGAGGCCTTTCAAGCATAGAGGTGTCGCGGTAATGAGCCTCTTCCGTTGTTCCACAGGAAACCAAGACCGCAGTCAACAATGCAACAGGAATTAAATTTTTAACGGTTATTTGCATAGATGACTATATCTTTAAAAGAAACGACGATGATTCAGTGCCGGAAATGCGCCGCGGACTCTTTCCAGGCGCTCCAGATCAATATCCGCGCAGACGAAACCGCCGCCGGTTTTATAGCAATCCAGCACGACACCCCACGGGTCGATGATCATGCTGTGTCCAAAGGTCTTGCGGCCATTCAGATGAAAGCCGCCCTGGTTGGGCGCGATGACGTAGCACAGATTTTCCACTGCACGCGCACGCAGCAATATTTCCCAATGCGCCGCACCTGTTTCGGCGGTAAACGCGGAGGGAATCACCAGTATTTCCATACCTTGCTTTACCATCTTGCGGAAAAACTCAGGGAAGCGCAGGTCATAGCAAACCGCCACACCGAGCTTGCCGAAAGGCGTATCGATCACCAAGGGATCAGTGCCGCATTCAATCGTATCCGATTCGCGGTAAACCTCATTCGTACCCGGCACGCTGACATCGAACAAGTGCACTTTATCATAGCGCGCCACTCGCTCGCCCTGGTCATTGTAAATAAGACAGGCCGCCCGCGTTTTATTGTCATTGTCGCCAGCCAATGGAATAGTGCCTCCGACCACCCAAACGCGGTATTTTTTAGCGACCGAGGACAAAAAATGCTGGATAGGCCCGGAGCCATCAGGCTCTTTCGCATTGAGCTTATCCGATTCATGCTCACCCATCAGGGCAAAATTTTCCGGCAAGGCAACCAGCTTTGCGCCGGCTTTTGCCGCCTCGCCAATCAACTTGTCGGCTTCCAGCAGATTAGCGCTGATACTGGGACTTGATGCCATTTGTATGGCCGCACATTTATTCATATTGACTCTCTTTATTATTCTCACGTTGCTGTAACCAGGGAAAATTGCTAATACCATTCCAGGTTTTCTGCAACAGACCATCGTTTTCATGCAGCGGAATAATTTCCGCATTCCCCCACTCGCCTTTCACGCGATACTGCGAACCGAAGAAGAAGCCTTCTTTGTCTTCGCCGGTCAACGAGCGCGCGACCAAGCCGGCTATTTTTCCCATAATTGTACCAGCAATAGGCACGGCCTCAGAACTTTTAGGCACGACATTCACATCGTGATCTATGGTTCCATTGGCAAGATCCGTATCCCCGCTAATAGTAATCTTTGCAGGCACGGCATCGACGGCTAAATCATGGGTATTAGCCACCCCGTTTAATAAATCAAAGTGCCCTTTGATGCTGTTAAACGTCAGTCCTTCCTCATACACATCGCTAAAATCAAGCTGTATGCGCTTGAGCCATTGAGCCATGGCCAGCATGCCCAGTACACGGCCGAACCCCGGCTCTATGCTCAGGATACGCCCGTTTATTAAATCGACATCGACCCGCCCATTCAGACTCGCCAACGAAAATTGAAACGGCGCGCCTTGCCAGTGCAGGTCATAATTCATGGCTCCGCTGGTTTCGGTCATGTCTTCTGTAATGCCGAGCCGTGCGAGCAGCCGGCCCCAGTGCGGCGTCTCCAGCCGACCTGTTATCTGCGACTCATACTGTCTCCATGTTCCTGACAAGGTCAATTTCTCATCCGTCCCGAGCAGTTCCACACGCTTGAAGCGGATGCCTCCCGGCATGCGCTCGGTTTCCAACAGCAACTGCCCGATATTGACTGAATGCCATAGCGTTTCACGGCTCGTAATATTCAATAAAGGCGTTTGTTCAGGATGCATGGCTGCGCCCTCGAGCCTGATCTGCCTTAAAGCCGAAATGTCCAGCGAATCCATATTCAGCTTAATGCTATCGCCATCATTAAGGCCAGTAGGCAGTTGGATTTCTCCTTTGGCGAATGAACTGCGAATATCGCCGAACCAATAGCCGCCGTCACGCTTTAGCGCCAAATCGAAAACGCCCAGCTCGGTTTTTTTCCAGATGCCCCGATCACTATGAATTTTTATTTCCCTGATGTCGCTCGTCATATCATCGCCATCTTCCTGGTTCTGAGCGGCTGCTTTCGACAGGCTTAACCATTCCGACAAATCCAGCCTGTCACGATTGATTTCCAGCTTGAGCCCTGCTTCCCCAGGCTGGTTCACTTCGCCGGCACCGACCAGAACATGACCCGAATAAATACGCTGCTGCTTCGCATTCAAGCTAATGGCCGCTTTCAGTTTGTTGTCATAATTCAATTCTATCGGCAATAACGCTTCACTAGTCAGGTTAAACCTCAGCGATAATGGTCTTTCCTGTCCAGCATCCTTGCCTAATGTATCAGGCAAATCCAGCGCTACCCCGGCCAATGTGGACTGAACTGTCAGTTCGGGTGACTTATCGCCATACGGCAATCGCAGTTGCAACTGATAAGCGGTTTCCCCTTCGGCAATATGCCACCAGGGCATTGTGAATTGCGCTTGCAGGTCATCCACGCCGGCACGACCCGCTACACTGACCATAGTCTGCATCTCATCGCTGTTCAGGTTAATCCGAATGGTATGGCCTAATGCCGTCGCATGGATCGTGTCGCTATAAAGCCCTTGCTCATTGAATTTCAAGGCGCCGGAAATGTCTTTCACCGGCAAATCCAGCGAGCTTACGGTCAGCTTGGCATTGTTCAGCTGCGCTGTTCCGTCGACTTTGGCATCGACCGTATCAACTAAAGGAATCCGCAACTCCAGCGCCACCTCGGTATTTCCGGCCGGCGTAATGACATCCCGCAAAGCATCGTATGTCGAATGCAACGGCGTTTGTTGCATAAAGCCCAGAGCCTGGCCGATTTCTCCAGCCACCAGTCCCTGGATCTGCAAATACTCACTTTCCTCCATCGATGGAATAGCCACTTGCGCCTGCTTAATCGCAACTTTGTCGCTTCTTCCCTGCTTCACGTCAACAAGCAAGCCGTCTTTTAAAAACATCACGTCCGCGGCCATGTTTGCTATGTGCGGCCATTCCGGGTGATAAGCCAGTTCCAGCTGTTCAGCCTCAAACAGGGTTTCAAAGACGCCGCTGCCATTTTTGAACGGGAAATCGCCGGGATTACCGTAAAACAACATGCCGCCTTTTTTTATGCGGCCGCCGATGAATGCCTGGTCCAACCAGTCAACGACCGGCTTTCCCATAATATTCGCCGGCAGATAATGTTTGACTTGGCTGACGTCATGCCCGACGAATGCGCTTTGCAGGTCCATGAAAACCTGTCCATCGGTTTTGGGAATAACGATGCGCAACCGATTTTCGCTCTGAAAATCAGCGTTATCGAGCCTGATCATCGGGCTGGCCAAAGTCCAGCCCGAGTCTGTTTGCCGCCAATCTATAATGCCATTCAGCTTGCCGATGGACAGCGCATTACGGAACAGCTCCGGCGACATTAGCCGGGCCTGTTCAGTCGCCAGGCGCACGGTGCCACCTTGATCGGTGCCTTTTATGTGGCCGGTTAAATTCTCCATGCCGGGGATCGAAGGCTGCGGAGCCATGCCGATGCCGGTAAAGCTGCCGTTAATGGCGAATTGATCCTCTTGCAGATTGGCAAACACGGAAAAATTCTCGATCAAGCCTCTTAATCGGGCTTGCGTCAGTGCCTTTGACTGCTGCTCCGACAAAGGGGCGAAGAAGCCGATAATGCCGGACGCTTCGTGCAGATCCAGCTGCTTGACGAACACGGCCAGCTTTCGGGACAAGTTGTCTTCAGTAAAATTACCGGACACACTGAAGTCGGCAGCCGGCCACTTTTTACTCGTGCCGTTAAGAGCATCGGCTGTTTCCAGCCAGAAATCCCTGACATAAAGCCGCCACTGATTGTCTTTGGCCTGCCATTGAAACCGGGTTTTCAGCCTGTCAACCGGAAATGTGCCCTTGTCTTTCCGGACAAGTTTCATCTGTTGAATTTGCGCTTCGCCAATAATCGACACAGGCTGGGAATTTTGCCAATCAGTCCAGGCTTTAAAATCGCCGATGCCGGAATCGATCTGCACAGTCAACGGCAGGCCGAGTTTATCCCACTCGGCCAGTTTTATCTTGCTGCCTTCAATAAAAACCGTGCCGTGAATGCTGGAAGATTCAAAAACATTGCCTTCCAGATCCATCGACACTTTTAATGCATTGCCGTACTGTGGCGGAAGCTTCATGAGCATGTTAATGCGGTGGCGTTTGGCATCGGCGGCATTAATGATCGCCAGATCCACATCATTGAATATCAGAGGCTGGCTGTTGTTTTTTTCGTCCTGCCAATTGATTTCACTGTGTAAAACCTCATATTTGCCACCCTGCATTAACCACAACGGTTGCCCATCACTGGCTTTCAGTCCGACGATGGCAAAACTTCCGTCGGGTTTATACTTTACGGTCAGTTTGGCGCCGACCAGCGTGACCCATGAAGAAGACAACAATTGCCTGTTGATCAACATATCGAGCAAATTGATGCCCAGGCGTATTTCGCTAAATTGGATGGGCGGTTTCTTATGCGTGTCCGAAGATAAAATAGCAATATCTTTGAGCACCAATTCGGGGCTAAACCCTCGCATTTTTGCGCCTAACCGGCCTATTTCCACAGGCGCGCCAATGAGTTCTTCGATACTGCCTGCCAGATTGGATTTATAACTCTCGATTCCGGACAATAACACACGCACGCCACTCAAGCCGATGGCTATCGCGACCAAGGACCAGAAAATAAGATGCCGCGTTGCCCGCGTAAGATGGTAAATTACAAAAACAGGCACAATATTGAAAGTTCTGCTACTGGTATCCTGCGCTTTATACAAACGCTGTTAGTTTTCTTTGGCGAGTGACCCCGCTCTACGGTTTTGTATCTTAAAGCAGAACTACATCATACTGCTCCTGATTATATTCCGCCTCCGCTCTGAATTTGATCTGCACGCCCAGGAACGCCTCCAATTCGGCCAGCATATCGGCTTCCTCGTCGAGCAACATTTCCACGACTTCATTGGATGCCAGCACCAGCAACTGCTGGACATTGTATTGCCTGACCTCGCGGATGATTTCCCGGAATATTTCCAGGCACATGGATTCGGCCGTTTTCAGAACGCCGCGCCCGCCGCAGGCCTTACAGGGTTCGCAGAGCACGTGCTCCAGGCTTTCGCGGGTTCTTTTGCGCGTCATTTCCACGAGACCCAGCACCGACACCTCGGTGATCTTGGTCTTGGCGTGGTCTTTTTCCAGATTGCGCTCCAGAGCCTGCAGGACCTGTTTCTTATGCTCTTCGCTTTGCATATCGATAAAATCGATGATGATGATGCCGCCCAGATTCCTCAGCCTGAGCTGGCGCGAAATCGTCTGGGCGGCCTCCAGATTGGTCTTGAAAATGGTTTCTTCCAGATTACGGCCGCCGACATAACCGCCGGTATTGACATCGACCGTCGTCATGGCTTCGGTCTGATCGAACACCAGATGCCCGCCCGATTTCAATTTGACTTTGCGCTCCAGCGCTTTTTGGATCTCGTCCTCGACACTGTAAATGTCAAAAACCGGGCATTCGCCAGTGTAATGCTCGATGACCGGCACCATTTCCGGCACGAACACTTCAGCGAACTCGATCAGACGATGATAGGTTTCCTTGGAATCCACGCGAACCCGCTCAATGCCTTCCTTATATAAATCCCTTAAAGTCCTGACGCTGAGCGGCAAATCCTTGTGGATGAACTGCTTGGGTTTGGCCGTGGCGATTTTGGCCAAAATTGATTCCCATAATTTCAGCAAAAATGTCATGTCCGAAAACAATATCGCCTCTTCCACACACTCCGCCGCTGTTCTGGCAATAAAACCGCCGCAGTCATACTGCTGCCGGAAGGACTCAATGCACGCGCGCAGCCGGGCTCTTTCGACTTCGCATTCGATGCGCTGAGATACGCCGGAATTGTTGGCATAAGGCATATACACCTGATACCGCGAGGGAATTGATATCTCCGTCGTTAAGCGCGCGCCTTTGGTGCCAATCGGATCCTTGACGACCTGCACGACGATGGGCTGACCCTCATGCAGATAATGTTCGATATTTTCCGAGCGTTTTTTTTCCAATTCCTTGCTGCACAAATCGGAAATATGCAGAAACGCGGCCCGGGGCAGGCCGATATCGACAAACGCCGCTTGCATGCCGGGCAGTACCCTGCACACTTCGCCTTTATAAATATTGCCCACCAGGCCTATCTGCCGGCTTCTTTCAATGATCAGTTCCTGCAGGACGCCGTTTTCGATAACGGCCACGCGTGTTTCGGGCGGGGTAACATTGATTAAAATTTCTTCGCTCATTTAAAAAAGCTCTATTCCTTGTTTAGCCAATAGTTTAGCGGTTTCGAATAAAGGCAAGCCGACCACGCCGGAAAAGCTCCCCTTTATAGACGCTACAAAAATCCCGCCCATTCCTTGAATGGCATAGCTTCCAGCTTTATCGACCGGCTCGCCGCTGTGCCAATAAGCCAATATTTCCCGCTCCGTTAGAGGCCTGAACGTGACGTCGGTAATGCTGACAGCCTGCCAGTGTTCGCACCCTCTGAGCGAAATCGCGCTATAAACCTGATGCGTCCTACCCGATAGCTGTGTCAGCATAGCGACCGCATCCTTTCTATCCTTGGGTTTTCCCAGAATCAAATCATCCAATACCACGGCCGTATCGGCCGCCAGAACCGGTACACTGGCGCCCAGTTGCTCAACACAGGCGGCCGACTTCTCCGCCGCCACGCGCTTTACATAATCCAGCGGCGCCTCGTTGACGCGAGGTGTTTCATCAAGGTCAACCGGATTGACCGCATAAGTGACCTTGATTTGGTCCAGCAGTTCCTTTCGGCGAGGCGAGGCTGAAGCGAGAATAAGCTGAACAGTCATTATCGATGATAGGGATGATTGTGAAGGATGCTCCAGGCGCGATAAATCTGCTCGGCCACGATGATCCGCACCAAGGGATGCGGAAATGTGAGCTTTGACAAGCTCCAGGATTCCCTGGCCATTTGCTTGACCGCATCGGACAGCCCTTCCGGCCCGCCGACCAGTAATGCGATATTCTGCCCGCCTTCCAGCCAACGTTCCATGGCCTGCGCCAGTTCGGGAGTCGTCCAGGGCTTTCCAGGGATGTCCAGGGTCACGATATGCGCGCCCTGAGGGATGGCTGCCAGCATACGCTCGCCTTCTTCCTTGACGATTCTAGCAACATCGCTGTTCTTCCCCCTTTTACCTGGAGCAATTTCTTTAAGCACAAGCTCGCATTCACGCGGCAAGCGCTTGGCATATTCATCATAGCCTTGCTGTACCCAGCCGGGCATACGGTTTCCTACTGAAATCAGATTTATTTGCATGCGGTGCAGAATACAGAGATCACGGTTTTGATGCAATGCAGCCTGTTAGACAAGATCGGCCATTAATAAATAATTTTGCCGATCGATCATCAGGCGCATATTGGCGAAAATGACACGACCTGTAGCTTAACAGCTCAGTCATATCAATCTGTTAGCGCAAATGTATAGTGTAGTCGTTATGACTCCGTTCTTGCTTGATTTTTTAACTTGATATACGAAAACTTTCGGGAGAACCCAACCCGTTTATTTGCAACAGGCTGGTTTCAGATGAACGGCACTCAAATTCTGTGCCGGATAAGAATTAAAGGGATTTTTGCTTACTTATTACATAATGCTAAATTAAGCAATTCAAGCTGCCTGGACAGGGATGGCGTGTGAGGAACGTAGAACTTCGTTCTTTTCGTTGAAATAAACCAACGTAGGCTTGTAGTTTGCCAGCTCTTTTTGATCCAAAATGGCATAAGCGCAAACAATGATCAGATCGCCAGGACAGGCCATTCGGGCCGCAGCCCCATTAACGGAAAACAATCCGGAACCTTCTTCCGCGCGAATGGCATAGGTCGTAAAACGCGCCCCGTTATTAATATTGTAAATCTGTATCTGCTCGTATTCTCGAATGCCTGAGAGATCAAGAATATTGCCATCGATTGCACAAGAACCTTCATAACCCAATTCCGAATGGGTTACTGTCGCTCTGTGTAATTTCGCTTTAAGCATCGTAAGTTGCATATTAAAAAACAATATAAATATTTTTAAGAACCGCGCATTATGCATTAATTGCATAATAGCATCAACTTTTTAGATATCAAAAAACCAACAGTGTCCAGTCTTTTCCATCATCACTTCAGGCATGTCGAGTTGCACCCAAATAAGTGAATTCGAGCAAGCACGTTCAATAAATCAAACACATAAATCATTGACTGTGATTTATCTGGAAAAATAGACATTATCAATCAACCGAGTACTCCCCAGCTTTGCCGCCGCCAATATAACTAAATCCTTGTCCTCTGTTTCAGCTTTTTTTAGATCACTGCTGCGGCATATGGAAAAATAATCAGGTCGAAAACCGACTTCCTGTAAAGACAATATTGCCCGAATCTCTATATCCGCATAAGGCTGCTTGCCTGCCAAAACGGCATCGCGCGCCACGCACAAGGATTCATAGAGTTTGGGCGCCGCCTTTATTTCTTCCGAGGATAAATAACCGTTTCTGGAACTCATGGCGAGACCGCTGGGTTCCCGCACCGTGTCTACACCGACGATTTCCACTGGAAAATTCAGATCCTTGACCATGGTCCGTATAACGGCCAACTGCTGAAAATCCTTTAGCCCGAACAGGGCGATGTCCGGTTGAACCAAATTGAATAGCTTACAGACGACTGTCGCCACGCCGTTAAAATGTCCAGGTCTGGACGCTCCGCAATGCAATTCGGATAGCCCGGCCACCGATACGGTTGTTTTGGCATCAGGCGCGTACATTTCCGAAACAGAAGGCAGAAACAGCAGGTCTGCCCCGGCAGTCTCGAGTTTTTCCTGATCTTTCCTCTCAGTGCGCGGATACGTCTCAAAATCTTCCCCTGCTCCGAACTGGGTGGGATTGACGAAAATACTGACCACCACATGATCGGCTTGTTTCCGGGCCTCACTGACTAGTTGCAGATGTCCCGCATGCAGATTGCCCATAGTCGGCACAAAAGCAAGGCGCTTACCGGCCAGGTGCCAATCTGAAATGGCTTCGCGCAGCTCAGATACTAAAGTAACTTTCCGCATGATATTAAAAGCTGTGTTCAGGTGCTGGAAACTGTGACTGCTTAACGGCCACATGATAAGCGGCAATGGCCTGCCCGATATCGGCAGCGCCCTGCATGAAATTTTTTGAAAATCGCGGCCGCTTGCCGCCGCCGATATTGAGCATATCGTAAAGCACCAGCACCTGCCCGTCGCAATCGATGCCGGCCCCAATACCGATAACCGGAATAGTGAGCTCAGTGCTGATATCCCTGGCCAGCTGTGCAGGCACGCATTCCAGAACCAGCAGCCCCGCCCCCGCTTGTTCCAGCTTACGCGCATCGGCAATAATTTTTTCGGCTTCGAGGCGCTCTTTACCTTGCACTTTATAATCGCCTAGCTGATTGATGGATTGCGGCAACAAGCCTAAATGCCCGCAAACCGGAATGCCCTGATCGACCAGAAAACTGACACAGCTAATGCGCGCCCCTTCGAGTTTGACCATTTGCGCGCCACCGGCCTGCATCAAACGGGCAGCGTTTTCGGCCGCCATAAGCGGCGAGGCATAACTCATAAAAGGCAAGTCAGCGATAATAAACGCCCGTCGCCTGATATGGCTGACACAACGGGTATGATAAACCATATCATCCATGGTAACCGGCAGGGTTGTATCACGCCCCTGAATAACCATACCCAAAGAATCTCCCACCAGCATCACATCGATGCCAATACTGTCGATCAGCATGCTGAAACTGGCATCATAAGCGGTGAGGCAACTAATTTTCTCACCGCGCAGCTTCATCGCCGCCAGATCATGGATCGATAATGGTTTTACCGTGGATAGCGAAGAATACTGAGTCATTTTAAGCCAACCGTTTCAAACCGTTCAAAGGGCAGTTTTTAATCAAATCGGCAATATGGCCCTTGCCCGGCACCAGAAGTTCCGGCGCAATTTCATACAAGGGATACAACACAAAGGCCCTCTCGGCAATGCCTACATGTGGGACAATCAACTCAGGCAGGTCAATTTGCTGCTGACCATAAATCAACAGGTCCAAATCCAGCGTCCTGGCGCCCCAACGCTCGCCTTTTCGTACTCGGCCGTGCTCATGTTCAATGCGTTGAAGATTCCTCAGCAAATCCATAGCCGGCAAGTTGGTCGTGATAGCCATAACCGCATTGACATAATCAGGTTGATCCTGCGGCCCCATCGGTGGACTATGGTATAAGCTTGAAAAGGCAAGCTCTTCAATGCCCACTAATCCGGCGATTGCCGTATGCGCCGATTCAATTTGCCCTGTCGGGTTTTCAAGATTGCTGCCCAAGCCTATGTAAGCGATAACCTGGTCTTTGCCTGAGCTTTTCATAGCTGAACTCATTTCAAAGCAAACATTTTAAATACCTTTATCCTGAGAGGCCGTCTTTTTACGGTAAGTCCTTTTCCGCTTTGCCTTGCCGACTTGAGCGCCACGCGGAGGTCGGGTCATTTTTCTTTGTTCGGTTTCGTCGGCCGCCTGATATTGACCCCACCATGCTGCTACTTCAGGATCAGCGCCGCCTGTCTCTGCACGCAGCACCAGAAAATCATAGGCCGCTCTAAAACGCGGATGCGTCAATAAGCGACTGGGTCTGGAGCCGATACGCATATTGAATTTGGGTTGCAGCGTCCAGACTTCGCGCATAGACATGGTGATATGGCGCGGTAGAGAGGTGCTACTATTCTGCCTGGAGATCACTTCATTGGCGGCTTCCTGATAGGCCATGGATTCAGCCATGCCTCTCGCTATTTTTTCCTTGGCCCGTATCGCCACCGGTTCCCATAAAAAAGCAGACCATAGAAAATAAGCTGTAACGGTTTTGCCTTCGGCAATCCTGTTATCGGAATTTTCCAGCGCTTTGATCAGGAACAATTTGGGGAAACCGTCTTCCTCGACCGCCAGACTGCTCTCTGTGTCGGGAAACAATATCTGAAAAAGCCCATAATGCCTGAGCATTTCAAAAGTCTGCAAGGCGTAGCCCGATAAAAACAGTTTCAAGGCTTCATCATAAAGCCGGGCAGCCGGTATGCCGTACAATAATTCGGCGAGATCATGAATAGGCTTCTCACAAGCAGTATCCAGATTAAAACCGAGCTTCACGGCAAAACGCACAGCCCTTAGCATACGCACGGGGTCTTCGCGGAAGCGCGTTTCAGGATCACCGATCAGCCTGAGTGTCCCGGTTTTATGATCATCCATGCCGCCGGTGTAATCGACTACCGAGAAATCCTTGATGTTGTAATAGAGCGCATTGACCGTAAAATCGCGCCGCCAGACATCTTCCTCAATCGTGCCGTAGACATTATCGCGCAACAAGCGTCCTTCCTTGTTGAGCATCTGCTTATCGTCCTGAGCATCTCCCGCTCCGCGGAAAGTAGCCACTTCAATAATTTCGCGACCAAAATGCACATGCGCAAGGCGGAACCTGCGACCGATTATGCGACAATTGCGGAAAATCTTCCTGATCTGCTCAGGATCCGCATCCGTCACGACATCAAAATCCTTGGGTTCCCGCCCTAGCAATAAGTCCCGCACACAGCCACCGACAAGATATGCCTGGGATCCTGACTTTTGCAATCGATACAAAACCTTTAATGCATTTTCGCTGATCTGGGACCGCGAAATATTATGCTCGGCACGCGCATATATTCTAACTGCCGGCGCACTAATTGCTGGCGCAGCATCCGCTTCAGCTTCATTTCTGGCTGGATTAATAATTTTTTTAAAGAAGTTTAAAATGGTCTTTATACCTTGTCTGATTTCTAAATTCTAATAATCATATCATTTCATATGATTCTAGCCCAATTGACAACTTTCTTTTCTTTTACATTCCCCTTTTTATTATAGTAAAATCACAATCCTGATTTTTAATAGCAGTCCCGATCGACTCGATATTTTGTTTTTTAACGGTTTATAAAGATCAGACAACCTTTTTTTTAACTACTCGCACAAATCATTAACGTGCTTGACGGAATTGTTATGTTCAAAAAGATTATAAATGGCTTCATTGACCAACCTTTGTTAACCAGCCTTTTTGTAACAGATTTCTTAATTCTTCTGTTCCATAAACCGCCTTTCCTGTTCTCATTGGCGATGCTCGGAGCGTTAATTGCGATGTGCATGTATTTCGGTCAAAAATTGGCTTTATTTAAAGTCTAATTGTCTCGTCCAATCCGGAAAAAGCAGCTAAAACCAGATAATGGCTTATTGTCAGTACCTGGTTTTTTGCGCCGTTTAGCGGCCATTATTTACGACCTCTTCCTGCTACTTGCCCTTTTGTTTTTCGCGACAGCACTGCTGCTGCCGTTGAATGCCGGGGAAGCCTTCACTCCCCAACAATTTTTTTATCCTATTTATCTGCTCGTTATCAGCTTCTTTTTTTATGCCTGGTTCTGGACTCATGGCGGACAAACCCTGGGACTACGAACATGGAAATTGAAAGTACTGACCTTCAAAGGCGAACCCATCAGTTGGAAGCAAGCTTTTTTGCGTTTTTTAGGCGCTATAATTTCCTGGTCTTTTTTTGGGCTGGGCTTTTTTTGGATTCTGATCGATAAAAATCGTCGCGGCTGGCATGACCACTTATCGAAAACCGCCTTGTTTTTTGACTCGCAAGATACACGGCGTTAATAAGGCCAATCAGATCAAGAATTGACATGACGGCACATTATACCAGACATCTTTCTTACAAACTCACAAGCCCTTTCCCAGCAAAGAAATCGGATAATGACTTATTGGCCGGCTCCGGCAACCTGCTGGCATGCTTAGGATCAGTTTCCATTGAAACAAATGTCCATCCTATTGGTCGACCTTATCAGCAACCTTGATTCAGAAGACAAAAAAGCTTTACCCTATCTAAACGTCATGCTCACTTAAGCCGTATTGAGATGTGGCAAATTAACCCCTGACCTTTTTCTGGATGTGCTGCATAAAGCGCATCAATGCAGCCATGAGCCTACATTCTTAAAACCATGAACAATCCATTACTGCAGACTTCAGCATTACCGTTGTTTTCACAAATCAAACCCGAACATATTGAGCCGGCCATCGATCAGCTATTGGCCGAAGCCAGATCCGTTGTCGAACAGCATCTTCAGGCTGCTACCGAATACACCTGGGAAAATCTGATTGAACCGATTGAAAACGCTGAAGATCGCCTGAGCAAGGCCTGGTCTCCGGTCAGCCATATGAATTCGGTCATCAACAGCGATGCCCTGCGCGATGCGTATAACGCCTGCCTGCCCAAGCTAAGCGAGTACTCGACTGAAATGGGCCAAAACGAAAGGTTGTTCAATGCCTACCAGTCCATTGCCGACAGTGATACGTATGCCACACTTGATGTCGCGCAGCAGAAAATCATTCAGAACGCGTTAAGAGACTTCAGATTATCCGGGATTGATCTGGATGCCGAAAAAAAGCAGCGCTATAAAGAAATAAGCCAGGAATTATCGCAGCTTGCCAGCAAGTACGAAGAAAACCTGATGGATGCGACCAATGCCTGGAGCAAGCTGATCAGAGACGAAGATGATCTGGCCGGTCTGCCCGAATCCGCACTGGCTGTGGCCCGGCAAACCGCTGAAAGTCATAATGAAGAGGGCTGGATGATCACGCTGCAGTTTCCCTCCTATAGCGCGGTCATGACTTATGCCGACAATCGAGAATTGCGCCGTGAACACTATGAAGCCTTTGCGACACGCGCCTCGGACCAGGGCCCGCACGCCGGTCTTTATGACAACAGTGAAATCATGGAAAAAATCCTGGCCTTGCGTCATGAAAAAGCCCTGTTGCTGGGCTTTAAGAATTTCGCGGAACTGTCACTGGCTAAGAAAATGGCCGAAAAGCCGGAGGATGTAACCGGCTTCCTGGAAGACCTGTCCGACCGCTCCTGGCGTCAGGCGCGCAAGGACTTAGTGGATCTGCGGCAGTTCGCCAAGCAACATTATGGTATCGGTGATCTGCAGCCCTGGGATATCGGCTATTACTCGGAAAAAATGCGCCAGCATCATTACCAACTCTCACAGGAAGCAGTGAAGGCCTACTTCCCTATAACACGCGTCTTGCCGGGTCTGTTTGCGGTCGTTGAAAAACTGTTCGGCCTGAATATCAGCGAAATTACCGGCTTCGACAGTTGGCATCCCGATGTGCGTTTTTTCGAGATTCACGACCAGCACGGCCAATTGCGCGGGCAGTTTTATACCGACCTGTATGCGCGCCCGAAAAAGCGCGGTGGCGCCTGGATGGATGATTGCGTGAGCCGCAAGAAATCCGGCGATCGCATTCAAACGCCGGTCGCGTACTTAACCTGCAACTTTACGCCACCCGCCGGCAATGACCCGGCGTTATTGACGCACGATGAGGTCACGACCCTGTTCCACGAATTCGGCCATGGCCTGCACCACATGCTCACACAGATCGATCATTTAGGCGTGTCGGGCATCAACGGCGTCGAGTGGGATGCGGTCGAACTGCCCAGTCAGTTCATGGAAAACTGGTGCTGGGAAAAAGAAGCCCTGGCGCTGATATCCGGCCACTATCAAACCGGCGAGTCACTGCCCGAGGATCTGTTCAATAAAATGCTGGCCGCCAGAAACTTTCAGTCCGGCATGATGATGGTCAGACAACTCGAATTCAGCCTGTTCGATTTCAGAATCCACCGGGATTACGACCCTAAAAAAGGCGGCCGCATTTACCAGACGCTGGAGCAGGTCAGAGATATGGTCGCCGTCATCAAACCACCCAAATTCAACCGTTTTGCGCACAGCTTCTCGCATATTTTCGCCGGCGGTTATGCAGCCGGCTATTACAGCTATAAATGGGCCGAAGTGCTGTCCAGCGACGCTTTCTCCTTATTTGAGGAAAAAGGCATTTTTGATCAGGAAACCGGTCACGCCTTCTTAACGAATATTCTCGAGAAAGGCGGCAGCGAGAATGCCATGGATCTGTTCGTCTGCTTTCGTGGCCGTAAACCGACCATCGACGCGTTACTGCGGCACAACGGCATAGCGGCATGAAATACAAGGATCTGCGCGACTTTATCAGGCAACTGGAAAAACAGGGCGAGCTGAAACGGATTACTGTTCCTGTCGATCCTTACCTGGAAATGACCGAAATCTGCGATCGAACCTTGAAGCAAGGCGGCCCGGCGCTGTTGTTCGAATACCCGACAGGCTCCAACATTCCGGTCCTGGCAAACCTGTTCGGTACGCCGCGCCGCGTTGCCATGGGCATGGGCGCCGAATCGGTCACGGAACTGCGTGGCATCGGCGAATTGCTGGCCTACTTGAAGGAGCCGGAGCCGCCCAAGGGCATGAAGGATGCCATGGAAAAGATTCCGGTTTTCAAGCAGGTATTGAATATGGCGCCCAAACTGATCAAGGATCCGCCCTGTCAGGAACTGGTGCGCGAGGGCGATGAAGTCGATCTTGGCGATTACCCGATTCAAACCTGCTGGCCCGATGATGCAGGCCCGTTGATCACCTGGCCTTTGGTCATTACCAAAGGCCCGAATAAAGACCGGCAGAACCTGGGCATTTACCGCCAGCAAGTCATCGGCAAAAATAAGGTCATCATGCGCTGGCTGGCTCATCGCGGCGGTGCCCTGGACTTCAGGGAATGGCAGCAGACCCATCCCGGCAAGCCTTTCCCTGTTGCCGTAGCTTTGGGCGCGGACCCGGCCACGATACTGGCCGCTGTCACGCCGATTCCCGACACACTGTCCGAATATGCCTTTGCGGGCTTGTTGCGGGGCAGCAAAACGGAAGTGGCCAAATGCCTGAGCAACGATCTGCAAGTCCCGGCCAGCGCCGAAATCGTCCTGGAAGGCTTTATCTATCCCGGCGAAACGGCCCCTGAAGGTCCGTTTGGCGATCATACCGGCTATTACAACGAGGTCGATGAATTTCCGGTCTTCACGATAGAACGCATCACCCAGCGTCAGGCGCCCATCTATCACAGCACCTACACGGGTCGGCCGCCTGATGAACCCGCCATCCTGGGTGTGGCGCTGAATGAAGTCTTCGTGCCGATCCTGCAAAAGCAGTTCCCGGAAATTATTGACTTCTACCTGCCGCCGGAAGGCTGCTCCTACCGTATGGCCGTGATCAGCATGAAAAAACAATATGCCGGCCATGCCAAACGCGTCATGCTCGGCACCTGGTCATTCCTGCGCCAGTTCATGTACACCAAATTCGTTATCGTCGTCGATGATGATGTCGACGTGCGCAATTGGCAGGATGTGATCTGGGCCATAACCACGCGCATGGACCCGGCGCGCGATCTGACGATATTGGAAAATACGCCCATCGATTATCTTGACTTCGCCTCACCGGTATCGGGCCTAGGCTCTAAGGTCGGATTTGACGCGACTAACAAATGGCCGGGGGAAACCAACAGGGAGTGGGGCCGGCCTATCTCCATGTCCGAAGAAATCATTAAAAAAGTAGACGAAATTTGGGATTCTCTATTTTAAAGCCGAGACTATCACAGCCACAAATCTTGGTGAATGACGCCGATATATTGGAAACTAGTGAGATACACCCGAATAGGCAGCGCAGGTCCAGGTGAAAGCCGCATGGAAAGCTATGACTAAAGCAGAGCCATGCGCCTCTTCCATGCAAGGTTTCGATAAAGCCGGTCACGCATTTGACCGTTGAACATGAACTCCGTATTTACCGAAGCGGCCGGCAATCAGCTACGGACAGCTTTTCTTTGCAAAAATGACACCGACAATCCAGGGCGAGCCTCAATAGCGCCAGCCCTGGATAATTTTTATTTATTAGGATATGGTATCAATCCGGCTGACGATTTCGCTGGAGGCCAGCTCCAGCCCGGATTTATAACATTCACTGGCTTTATCTTTATCTCCGCGAGCAAACAGCAAATCACCCAGTAACTGATAAGCCTGCACAGTCGGTTCGACGGTAATGCTATGATTGAAGTATTTTTCAGCTTTTCCGGCATCACCGCATTTAAGGCTTAATTTACCTATGACCGACAGCAACACCGCATCGCCGGCATGTGAAGTGAGCCATTGTTCCGCCGTCTCAAGCTGTCTGACCGCATCGCCTGACTTTATACTGCCAAACAAGACCAGCAGGGTTTGATCCCAGTTTGCCGACAAGGCTTTAACCAGTTCATCCTCAACCTTGGCACCAGCGCCGGCCTCGATCATCGCGGCAAAATAGATCGCCGAGACACCATGCATACTTTTTATGTAATCAGGAATTTCCGCCCAAAGCGATTCAATTTCATTAATATCGCCATTTTCGGCCGCCTGTTTTAACAGTTTGCTGAATGCCTCTGTTTCCAGCAATTTTATCTCTGCTTCCATCAGAACTTTATTATTGTGTAATGACGGAATCAGTTTCCGTATGCCTTCCCAGTCGCCGATATGTTGATAAGTTTGATGCAATAATTTCAGCACGTTGGCATGCGTCGGATCTATGGAATGCAGCCGGGTCAGCGTTTCCAGGGCTTGATCAAACTGGTTCCCTGATAAGTGCAGTTCCGCCTGAGTCAAGCCGATCGCGACATCGGAACCAGGCGCCTGATCCGCGGCTTTTCTCAGGTACTCGTCTCTTTTATCAATCGCACCACGCGATTGCGCGGCCTTTGCGGCAGTCAGGTAGTGTATCAACGGAGCACCGCTATGCGATGCATGTTTGATTAACACTTTTTCGGCCTTTTCCCAATTGCCTTCGGCAGAATCTACCAAGCCTGCAATCAGGGCTTCCTGGGAACGGTTGAATTTAATATTCCTTCCGCGTGCTTTGATTTGCCCGGGCAGTCTGAGCAGCCAACCCAGAAATCTGAAGAATAAATAGAAGACAAAAAAGCCTATGATCAGGCTGACGGCAAAAACAACCAGCGAGGTCTCTATAGACCACGAACCAATGCCGATCAGCACATAACCGGGGCTTTCAAAACTGCTCAGCCATTCATTGACTAAAAAAGCGGCCGCAATCGCAATTAAAAGAGCCCCCAAAAAGAAAAGTATGGTTTTCTTCATCACAGACTCTCTATTACTGCTCAGCAGGTGCGGGTGCTGGAGCCGGCGCGACTGCCGGTTCTGATTCTTGTTTGGGTACAGGTGCTGGCTCTGGTGCCGATGTCGGCGCCGCTTCCGGAGACGGCATGGCTTTGTCAGTTTCCAGTCTGAGTTTGACAATGTCCTTGAGCATTTTCAAAGACAGGCTGATGTCAGGAAACTGGCTTTGAATCTGAACACCCTTCATCCTGTCGAGTTCGGCAATAAAATTTTTCGCCTGCGTATTCTGCATAAAATGTTGCTCGGTCCATTTTTTTGCATCCGTCAGGCTAGCTTGATAAAGCGGCTCGTTATGCTGAACCAGTGCAACTTTAACCGTTTCCAGCTTTAACCTTAACTGCTCTTTAATGAACTGAGCTTCTTCCTGGGTCAATATTGCTTTGATCGGCTGTTCGGTATGCCGGATCGTGACAATTTCTTCCAATTCATTCAATGCAGAATCGATAAGGTCTTGTTTGTCCTGGGTTTGATCAACCGGTTTTTCAGGTTTTTTTGGAGATGTCGGTGTCTTTCCGGCATACGGCAATAACAAGGTCAAATTGTCAATCTGGCCGGCCTGTGTCTGAATGGATGAATAAATGCCGACAATATCGGGAACTTCGACTCTGTTAAGAGCGGCAATATCCTTGGCGATCTGCTCGCGCACTTTGAATACCGCCGCGTCACCGCTTTCGCGCAAGCGTTGATCGGCCGCTTCCAATGCCGCACGCGTGGTGTTCACGTCGCCTATCAGGTGCAAACGCTCGCTGGCGGTACTGAGCAGATATTCGGCATCGGCAATCAGCCAGTCGCCGCGTGTCTTGCCAAGCTGACGCTGTACCTGTTGAATGGCGCTATTTAATTCTTTGCGGGTGCTGTCAAGTTTTTCGTTATGTAACCGGGAAAAATCCTCGAGCGTTTTGGTGAAATGTGTGTCTTTGCCGGCAATGCTGGCTTCCAGGGTTGCCAATTGCGACTGCACGGAGGCCAATTGCGATTGATAACCGCTGATCTGCTTCGACAACTCGATCAGTTGCATATCACCCTTGTCGACTTCACCGCCTAAACTGGCCTGCTGCTCGCGCAGTTGTGTAAAAAGGAAGAATCCGGCGCCCGCCAATCCGATAATAATGAGCAAAATAATGATGCCAAACCAGAATCCGCTACGAGACCGGTGAACTTTATTACTCTCGCTCACATTCTGTTCCTGTTTTTCACTCAATTCGGCCACACTATTCCCCATTACATATTATTGTTACTGTCTCAAGAATTGCTGTATCAGCAGGATTTTCCGTCACGGCAATTCGCTTAAACCCCATTCCTGCAGCTAATTGCCTAATCCTATCGCTCACCACCACCATGGGTATTGGCAATAACAGCTGATGATTATTTTCGCCCAGCATGATCAATAAATTCTGTAAGGCTTCACCGCTGGTTACCGTAATAACATCCAGGCGTTGCTGGGCAAGTAATTGGACTACCTGCGAGCTATCAATGCTGGGAATTGTTCTTTTGTAAACTTCCAAATACTGAACCACTGCCCCCCGACTGCGCAGTGTATTAGCCAGTTCTTCTCGCCCGCCTTCTCCTCGTACGATCAGGCAGGCCTGTCCTTTTACCTGTTGCATCTGCGGCATAGCCAACAATGCTTCACTGGTATAACCCTGTTCAGGCACCACATCGACAGTCAATCCGGCGGCTTCCAATGCCTGAGCGGTTGCTCGCCCCACTGCGGCAAAACGCACGGTCTTTAATCGATCTATTTTGCCATTATTCGCTTTCAGTGCAAAATTTACTGCATTTGGGCTAATAAAAACAACCCATTGGAATTTGTCGAGGTTTTTTAACGCATCCTGAACCTCTTCAATATTGTCACGCGCAACAATATCGAGCACGGGAAACCGAACGACCTCGCCTCCGCGTTCCTGAATCAAGCGGCTTAGATTTTCAGCCTGATGCGCCGGCCGCGTCACTAAAACCCGCGCACCGTTCAATCCTCTGATCAATGAAACAACGCTTGCAGAATCTTATCTGCGCCACAGGCCAATAAATCTTCCGCGATAGAGCGTCCAATGGACTCGGCCTGATCCGGAGTACCTGATTGCGCGGCGCGATAAATCACCGTACCGTCGGGGCTGCCGACCAATCCGCGCATGACCAGCTGATTACCTTGCAGTTGCGCAAAACCGGCAATCGGCACCTGGCAGCCGCCGTTCAGACGCGCATTCATCGCTCTTTCGGCGCTGACGCAAATGCTGGTTTCATGGTCATGCAGGGCGTTCAGCATCTCGTTGACTTCTGTATCATCCGCGCGGCATTCTATGCCGATAGCCCCTTGCCCTATGGCCGGCAGGCTGATGCCGGGATCGAGGCATTCCGTAATCCGACCGGCCATGCCCAACCTTTTCAATCCGGCCGAAGCCAGGATGATGGCATCAAATTCGCCGGCATCGAGCCTGGCCAGTCGCGTATTGACATTGCCTCTCAGTGACAGGATTTCCGCCCCGGGATATCGCTCTTTTATCTGGCACTGCCGGCGCAAGCTGGAGGTGCCGATTCGGGCATCAGCCGGCAACTCTTCCAATGATGCATAACGGTTCGATACAAAAGCATCGGTTGGATCTTCTCGTGTTAAAATAGCGGCCAAGTGCAGCCCTTCCGGAAATTCCACCGGAACATCTTTCATCGAGTGCACGGCGATATCGGCCGTTCCTTCCAGCATGCCCTGTTCCAGTTCCTTAACAAACAGCCCTTTGCCGCCAACCTTGGCCAAAGGCGCATCCAGGATTTTATCGCCGCGAGTAGTCATTTTTACCAGCTCGGTTTTCAGGCCCGGAAAAGCTCGTTCCAGACGTTCGGCGACATGTTCTGCCTGCCACAGCGCGAGAGGACTCTTGCGCGTGGCTATACGAATAATTTTTTCAGCCAAAATAAACCCTTCTATTTTGAATATAAAAAGCGCATTGTAACTCCATTTAACGCAATGGCGTCTTATTGCGCTTAAAATCTTTAAAACAAGTGCGC
The DNA here is from genome assembly GCF_000427625.1 of Methylobacter luteus IMV-B-3098. GTDB lineage: Bacteria > Pseudomonadota > Gammaproteobacteria > Methylococcales > Methylomonadaceae > Methylobacter > Methylobacter luteus. The sequence goes on along the minus strand of NZ_KE386569.1, from coordinate 3,677,434 downwards.
ACTTTCGCAGCCAGCCTGCGGCTAACCACCAGTTTCTCGTCAATGCCCTGGCATTTGACCTGCAACTGTCCATCCGGCTGTTTCTCCAGATCTTCAATATGCAATAGGGAAACCAGCGCATTGCGGTGTATGCGGATAAATAGCCCCCCAAATTCGTCTTCCAGCGCCTTCAACGGCTCATCAAGCAAATGCTCTTTCTGCGGCGTTCTGACGATGACGTATTTTTGATCGGCCTGAAAAAACACAATGTCTTTAACCGGGATCAGATGCAGTCTTGTCTGCACCTGCACGCAAAGATGAGATCGCACGGATCTCTCGGGCAGCCATTGCACCAATCCGTCCCATTTTGCGCGGCTGAACACCTTCGCTTTCTGGATAGCATTAAGCAAGCGATCCTTACGTATCGGTTTCAGCAAATAATCGACCGCATTCGCGTCAAAAGCCTGCAGGGCATGCTCATCATAGGCCGTCGTGAAAATAATGGCCGGCGGCGATTGTGTCTTTGTCAGTTCCCTCGCCACGTCCAGCCCGTCCATGTCAGGCATTCTGATGTCCAGCAGCAGAATATCGGCCCCTGTTTCCTGCCATTTTTGCAATGCTACGCGGCCGTTTTCGGCCTCCGCAACGATTTGGACATCCTCAGCCAATTCATTGAGCAGGCTTTTCAAACGCAACCTGGCCAGTTTTTCATCATCGGCGATTAAAACTTTCATGATGCGAGTTGATAAGGAATCATTATATCCACGTGATAATTGCCTTCTTTGACATACCGATCGATGCGACCGTTGCCCGCGAAACATCCCGCTATTCTGGCCGCCAGATTGGCCATCGCGACCTGATTGCCTTTGCGCTGACGATGGGCTCCGTCAGGCGGCAGCGTGTTTCTTACCGACAGCACAATTCCGCCAATGCTCCTGGCCCCCTTGATGACAATTTCGCCACCGTTCGGATCGGGTTCCACGCCATGGTAGATCGCGTTTTCAACTAGCGGCTGCAGACTAAGCGGCGGCAGCAGGACGTCCTTGGGCAAGTCGTCGATATCCCAGCTGACTTTCAAACGCTCGTCCAGACGGTGAAACTCGATCGCCAGATACAGGTTTACCAGCTTGATCTCCTCGTCCAGTCGGACCAGACGGGCATGATCGACCAGCATGCTCGCGCGAATCAGTTCCGCCAGATCTTCCACCAACTCTTCCGCCAGTTCGGGCTGGATTCGGGTCAGGCTGGCGATGGTGTTTAAACTGTTAAACAGAAAATGCGGCCTCATCCTTGCCTGCAACGCATCCAGGCTGGCGGTAGCCTGAGCTTCAACCTGTTGCCGCCATAGATGCAAGACAAACAGATAGCGCAGGACTGCCAATGAAACCAGACTGCTAATGCCTACCGTACGCCAGTAAAACTCTGCCTTTTGCACCGGCTTTATCAATGGGATTAAAAGATTCGCATCCGGCAACACATCAGCCACCAGCCAGCAAACCAAAACGCTAATCAATTGTATAATGCAAAACGCCGCCAGCCCGACGACAAAATCATTGCCGCGCGCCAGCTTTTTCTTTAGCAGACACAAGCTGGCCGCACTCATCAGGGCGATCCACAGCGCGAGCAACGACCTGATGCCGAATTCGGATAAAAATCCCAACACCGACGTATCGGTTGCCAATGTCAGTAAAAACGCCAGCAATTCGGCTAGAAAGAACACGGCCAGCAGCATTCTGACTGAGCAAAAATCCGGCAGGAAAATCTTCTCTGCTTTTAAATTCATAACCAACAGTTTAGTTGTATAATTCGGAATTTTCCGTTAATTGCATTAAAAAATCGCCATGACCACAGTTAATTCCGACAAACTTTCCAGTGCCCGCTTTGCCGAGGCGACCGATGCCTTCGTCGAGGTATTCACCGCTTCGGTGGATTTTGACAAGCGCATGGCGGAGCAGGATATTCAAGGTTCCATCGCACATGCCACCATGCTCTGCAAGATCGGCATCCTGACCGAGCAGGAACGCGACGCCATCATCGGAGGCCTGACCCAAATCGGGCAGGAAATCAGGGCCGGCAATTTTGTCTGGTCGATCAAACAGGAAGATGTGCACATGAACATCGAAGCGCGGCTGACCGATATGATCGGCATCGCCGGCAAGAAACTGCATACGGGCCGCTCGCGCAACGACCAGGTAGCGACCGATATCCGGCTTTATCTGCGTAGCGAGATCAATAGCATCAGCGATCAGCTCATGCGCCTGCAGACTGCCATTCTCGATCTTGCCGAAAAAGAAGCCGACACGATCATGCCCGGCTTCACACATCTGCAGGTTGCCCAGCCGGTCACGTTCGGCCACCACCTGATGGCCTGGTTTGAAATGTTGAGCCGCGACTACGAAAGACTGCAGGACTGCAAAAAACGCCTCAACATCATGCCTCTGGGCGCTGCCGCATTAGCCGGCACCAGTTACCCGATCGATCGTCAGATGACGTCCGACCTGCTCGGCTTCAGCCGCCCGTCGGCCAATTCGCTCGATTCGGTCAGCGACCGGGATTTCGCCATTGAATTCACTGCGGCCGGCAGCCTGATCATGATGCATTTGTCGCGTTTTTCCGAGGAGCTGATCCTGTGGTCCAGCGCCCAGTTCAACTTTATCGATATTCCGGATGCGTTCTGCACCGGCTCGTCGATCATGCCGCAAAAGAAAAACCCTGATGTGCCCGAACTGGTGCGCGGCAAATCCGGCCGCGTCACCGGCCACCTGATGTCGCTGCTGATGCTGATGAAAAGCCAGCCGCTGGCTTACAACAAGGACAATCAGGAAGACAAGGAACCGCTGTTCGATACGGTCGACACCCTGATCAACTGCCTGCGCGCCTTTGCCGACATGGTGCCGCATATTATTGCCAAACGGCAGAACATGTACCATTCGGCCAAACGCGGCTTTGCCACGGCCACCGACCTGGCCGATTACCTGGTACGCAAGGGCATGGCTTTCCGCGATGCGCATGAAGTGGTAGGACAGGCCGTGCGCCTGGGTCTTGACAGCAACCGCGATCTGTCGGAATTGTCACTGGCGGAACTTCAACAGTTTTCAGCGGCGATTACGGCCGACGTGTTCGATGTGTTGACGCTGGAAGGTTCCGTCGCGGCCCGTAAACATATCGGCGGCACGGCGCCCGAAACCGTAAAGCGGGCTATTCAGGCCGCGCGGCAAGGCATGCCGACGGGCCAATAGCCGCCGATCTCAAGGTGCAAGCCCTCATAGCGCTTTGCACCTTGAGGCATCTGCCTCAATGCAGGATTGATCCGGGCCGGCTCCTCACCTCTCACTAACCGGGAACAGCATACTTGCCGATAGCGGCTGTTGAAAGACGCCTTATCGAGAGCCGCATAAAAACCCGCACCTTCATCCCAACTTGTATTACCCGTATCGATTCGTCACTTTCCGCATTGAGCATCAATAGTCCGGAACAATTGCAAACCATTTATCACCTAACCTAAATAAACAAAATACAGAAGCCAAACTAAATGCCTGATTTAATGTCATGCAGCTATTAACGGATATGCCGGATTATCTTTTATAGCTGACGTTTCGCATGGCCCAAGTCCCGCATCAATGGACTAACCGCCTTGGCTTTTGGTATAGTCACCGAAGTTACGGAATTTCGGAGTATCCGTTCCAATTAGCCTTTCAAACTATCTATCTGGAGAAATTCTATGCCAATTAAAGTTGCAATTAATGGTTATGGTCGTATTGGCCGGAATATCGTGCGCGCTTTGTACGAATCAGGCCGCACCGATGAAATTCAAATTGTTGCAATCAATGATTTGGGCAGCAGCGAAACCAATGCGCACCTGACTCAATACGATTCGGTGCATGGAAAATTTCCTTTTGAAGTCAACGTCGATGGCGACTATATCGTTATCAACGGCGACAGGATCAGGGTATTCTCGGAACGGGATCCCTCCAAATTGCCATGGGCCGACCTGGGCATTGATGTCGTGCACGAATGCACCGGCTTGTTCACCAGCAAAGCCAAGGCATCGGCCCATATCAGCGCCGGCGCCAAAAAGGTCATCATTTCAGCGCCCGGCGGCAATGACGTCGACGCCACTATCGTTTACGGCGTCAACCATAATGTGCTGAAAGCATCGGATACCGTCATTTCCAATGCCTCATGCACGACCAACTGCCTGGCGCCACTGGTCAAGCCTCTGCATGATGCCTTAGGGATTCAAAGCGGCTTGATGACCACGATTCATTCCTATACCAATGACCAGGTTCTGACCGATGTCTATCACAGCGACCTGCGCCGCGCCCGCTCGGCGACACAATCGATGATTCCTACCAAAACCGGCGCCGCCGCGGCCGTAGGACTGGTTCTGCCCGAACTGGCCGGCAAACTGGACGGTTTCGCCATGCGCGTGCCGACCATTAACGTATCCGTAGTCGACCTGACCTTCCTGGCTTCCAGAAACACCAGCAAGGAAGAAATCGACGATATCCTGAAAGCCGCCGCGGCCGGCCCTTTGAAAGGCATTCTGGAAATCAACACCAAACCGCTGGTGTCAATCGATTTCAACCACAACCCGGCTTCCTCGATTTATGAAGCGCCGTCTACCAAGGTCATGAACGGCAACTTCGTCAAAGTCCTGTCCTGGTACGACAATGAATGGGGCTTTTCAAACCGCATGCTGGATACCTCCATTGCTTTAGTCAACGCCAAATCATGATGCTAAGACGAACCAAAATTTTAGCCACGCTAGGACCTGCAACCGATCAGCCCGGCGTCCTCGAAGGCTTGTTTCATGCCGGGGTCGATGTCGTGCGCCTGAACTTCTCGCACGGCTCGGCTCAGGATCATATTAACCGGGCCAATGCCGTGCGCGAACTCAGCCGGAAAACCGGCCGGCTCGTGGGCATTCTGGCTGATCTTCAGGGCCCGAAAATTCGCATTGCCCGCTTCAAAAACGGCAGTGTCTTCCTGAACGAAGGCCAGGATTTTGCGCTGGACATCAATCTTGATGAGAACGAGGGCGATCATTCGCAGGTTGGCATTACCTACGAGCCGCTGGCCCTGGAAGTCAAGCCCGGCAGCCGGCTGCTGCTCGATGACGGGCGCATTGTGCTGGATGTGGTCAGCGTCGACAACATGCGCGTCAATTGCACTGTCGTCGTCGGCGGCGTGCTGTCCAACAACAAGGGCATCAACCTGCTGGGCGGCGGACTTTCGGCTGCGGCCTTAACGGACAAGGACATGGAAGACATCAAAACGATTGCCGAAATAGGCGCCGACTATGTGGCCATCTCGTTTCCCCGCTCGGCCGATGATCTGCACAAAGCCCGCCGCCTGCTGCGCGAAGCCGGCTGCGAAGCCGGCATCGTGGCCAAGGTCGAACGCGCCGAAGCGCTGAAGGGGCTCGATGCGATCATTCTGGCTTCCGATGCGATCATGGTGGCCCGCGGCGACCTCGGCGTCGAAATAGGCGATGCCAACCTGCCCGCCGTGCAAAAACACATGATCAAGCGCACGCGCGAACTGAATCGCGTCGCGATTACGGCCACGCAAATGATGGAGTCGATGATAGACAATCCGATTCCAACGCGCGCCGAAGTCTTCGACGTGGCGAATGCCGTTTACGACGGCACCGATGCGATCATGCTGTCGGCCGAAACCGCCTCCGGAAAATACCCGATCAAAGCCGTTGAAGCGATGCATCGCATCTGCATAGAGGCTGAAAAACAGCCCAGTGTCCGCGTCTCCGATCACCGGGTCAGCATTCAGTTCGAGCGCGTCGATGAGGCGATCGCCATGTCGGCCATGTATATGGCCAACCATACCAAGATCGCCGGTATTGCCGCGTTGACGGAATCCGGCTCCACGGTACTGTGGATGTCCCGGATCAGTTCGGGCATTCCTATTTTCGCCTTCAGCAGTCACCAGAAAACCTTGGGCCGTGTAACGCTGTACCGTGGCGTTTTTCCGGTTTATTTCACGCATGAAGCGCAGGATCATGCCGAAGTAAACCGCGAAATCATCGATCAATTAAAAAAATACCAGAACGTCAAGGACGGCGATAAATTCATCATCACCAAAGGCGATCTGACCGGCGTGCAAGGCGGCACCAATGCCCTGAAAGTATTCACGGTCGGACAGGGCTTAACGCCCTAAGACAGCTTGTGCCCGGCCAGGGCCGGGCACAAAATGCTTGCTCTAGGGGAGCCTTACAAAACGAAATTTTTCCCGACGCACGAAATTTTCAAAGGCCGTGCCGACGGCCGACAGTCGCTTGCCTTCGCGGCGCACCATATACCAGGTTCTGACCAGCGGAAAGAACTGCACATCCAGAATGACCAACCGCCCGGTCTTGACTTCGCTATCGATCGTATGCTGAGACACCACCCCCAAGCCAAGGCCCTCCTCTACGCCGAGCTTGATGGCGCCGTTATTGTTCAGCTCCATATTGGCTGAAATTTTCATGCCATTTTCAGCAAAAAACCGTTCCGTTGAGGTCCGGGTTCCCGAGCCTTGCTCACGCATCAAAAAAGTCTCATTTTTCAGCTCGGCCAGCAAAATGCCTTTCTTATCCTTTAAATGGTGATTGGGCGGCGCAATCACGACCAGCGGATTTTCCAGCAAAGGCTCGGACATCAGATCCAGCCCTTCCGGCGGCTTGCCCATCAACACAATATCCGTTTCATTATTCTCCAGCAGCTGAATCAAACCCTTGTGGTTGGTCACTTTCAGATTGACATTGACCTTTGGATACTGCTTGCAGAACCCGGCCAGCAAGCGGATCGCAAAATACTGTACCGTGCTGGCGACGGAAACCAATAGGCGACCACCTTCCGAGCCTTTTATTTCATCCAGAATCAGGTCGGCCTCGGACATCTTGGCGATGATATCCTTGCTCAAGCGGTACATCTCTTCGCCGGCTTCGGTCAAATAGATCTTGCGCCCCAGTCGCTCGAACAAGGCCAGCCCTGCCGCATCCTCGAACTGTTTGATTTGCATCGATACCGCCGGCTGAGTCAGGAAAAGCTCCTCCGCGGCCCGCGTGAAACTCAAGTGCCGAGCCACCATTTCAAACACTCTCAGTTGCCTAAGCGTTACGTTCACAAACTACTCCCAAACCTTATGCATTTAGCCGAATTCACTCGCTTTTCATTATAATACCCCAGCTTTGGCCTTTGATGATCTTAATCTCCGTATTTTTCCAGGGAAAAAGCACTGCCCCATCCGAATAACTGCAGAATCATTTGTAAGCCGGACAATAATTTGTTTATATACGTTTTATGCAGAACCGAGCTTAAATTGCTCCACCATCCTCACGCGCCAGCGTAGGAATATATAACAAACCAAACCAGGATCAAGATATGTCACAGAAAATCTTAGACGTAGTTAAACCCGGCGTTGTGACGGGCTCCGATGTCCAGAAAATCTTCGCGATTGCCAAGGAAAACAACTTCGCGCTGCCTGCCGTCAACGTCATCAGCACCGATTCGATCAATGCGGTACTGGAAGCGGCTGCCCAGGCCAGATCGGCCGTCATCATCCAGTTCTCCAACGGCGGCGCCCAGTTCGTGGCCGGCAAGGGCCTCAAGCTGGAAGGCCAGCAATCCCACATCCTGGGCGCGATTTCCGGCGCTCAACATGTGCATACGGTGGCCGAATACTACGGCGTGCCGGTCATTCTGCATACCGACCATGCGGCCAAAAAGCTGCTGCCCTGGATCGACGGCCTGCTCGATGCCGGTGAAAAACATTTCGCCGAGACCGGCAAACCGCTGTTCAGCTCCCACATGCTGGACCTGTCCGAAGAACCCCTGAAAGAAAACATCGAAATCAGCGCGCGCTACCTGACCCGCATGGCCAAGATGGGCATGACTCTCGAAATCGAACTGGGCTGTACCGGCGGCGAAGAAGACGGCGTCGACAACACGGATATGGATCATTCTGCGCTGTACACGCAGCCCGAAGATGTGGCCTATGCCTATGAACAACTGATCAAGATCAGCCCGAATTTCACGATCGCGGCCTCGTTCGGCAACGTGCACGGCGTTTACAAGCCTGGCAACGTCAAGCTGACGCCGACCATTCTGGCGAATTCGCAAAAACATGTATCGGAAAAATACGGCGTGCCGCACAACAGCTTGAATTTCGTGTTCCACGGCGGCTCCGGCTCGTCCGCTGAAGAGATCAAGGAATCGATCAGCTACGGCGTGATCAAGATGAACATCGACACGGATACGCAATGGGCTTACTGGAGCGGCATCCGAGAATTCTACCGGAGCAACGAGGGCTATCTGCAAGGGCAGATCGGCAATCCCGACGGCGACGACAAGCCCAACAAGAAATACTATGACCCACGTGTCTGGATCCGCGCGGCCCAGCTCAGCATGGTGGCGCGCCTGCAACAGGCTTTCAAGGAATTGAATGCGGTTGATTCCCTGTAAACAGGTAAAACTCCGGCTGTTCCTCTAGCTTCAGACATAACCACGAAGGACACGAAGAAAAAACAAAATAAAAACTTCGTGTCCTCTGTGTTCTTCGTGGCGAATTATGAATTTATTGATGGACGACTTTTTTAGGCAGGTTGCCTACAGCATCGTAGGGTACGCACAGCGTACCTTTTTTTAAATTCGTACGAACGGGCAGATTTTGAAAGGTATGCATTGCATACCCTACAAAGCTTCCAGCTTGGCATAAGCCAGCATCAGCCATTTTATGCCGACCGCTCTGAAATTGATCTGCACGCGTTCATGCGCGCCTTCGCCTTCCATTTGCAAGACCACGCCCTCGCCGAATTTCTCATGACTGACGCGTTGCCCCAGTTTGTATTTTCCTTCCGTCATTAAGCCAGGCGCTTTCGGTTTGACGGCCGTTACGGGACGGCTGACATTGGCCCGCATTCTGACTTCCTGAATGAATTCGGGCGGAATCTCGCGCAGGAAACGCGACGGTCTCGGGTACGACTCACGACCGTATAAACGCCGCGATTCGGCATAAGTCAGATAGAGCTGTTTCATGGCGCGCGTCATGCCCACATAGCAAAGCCGGCGTTCCTCTTCCAGGCGGCCCGCGTCTTCAACCGATTGCAGGGACGGAAACAGCCCCTCCTCCATGCCGACCAGAAATACCAGCTTGAATTCCAGCCCCTTGGCCGAATGCAGGGTCATCAGCTGCACGCAATCCTCAAAATCATCGGCCTGCATTTCGCCGGCTTCCAGCGCCGCATGCGCCAGAAACATATCCAGCTCGCCGAGGTTTTCCTCATTGTCGGCATCAAAATCGAAAAGGCGCGCCGCGTTGACGAGCTCCTCGAGGTTTTCGACCTTTTCTTCGCCTTTATCGGCTTTATCGTTTTGATACAGCGTGATCAAGCCGCTTTTTTCGATCACCAGTTTGACTTTCTCAAACAGCTCCAGGCCCTCGGCCTGTCCGGCCATCTGCTCGATCAACTGCATGAATCCGCCTAAGGCATTGGCTGCACGCGCGGATAGCCGACCTGACCTGTGCATTTCCTCGGCCGCGGCCCATAAAGAAATGCGCTGATTGCGTGCGAGACTGCGCAGATCATCCAGGGTTTTAGGGCCTATGCCGCGTGTCGGTGTGTTGATGACCCGCTCGAACGACGCGTCATCATGCCGATTCGAGGTGAGGCGCAGATAAGCCAGCGCGTTCTTGATTTCGGCCCGGTCGAAGAACCGCAGGCCGCCATAGACGCGATACGGCGTGCCGGTCGCCATCAGGCGTTCCTCAAACTGTCGGGACTGGGCGTTGGAACGGTATAAAATGGCCACATCGCTACGCGCTCCGCCTTCATTGATCCAGGTCCTGATGCGCTCGATGACAAAATAAGCCTCGTCCTGTTCATTGAAGGCCGCGTACAGCGAGATCAGATCGCCGTCGCCGGTATCGGTCCACAGCTCCTTGCCCATGCGGCCGTCGTTATTGGCGATGACCTTATTGGCCGCTTTCAAAATATGGCCGGTCGAGCGGTAATTCTGCTCCAACTTGATGACCTGGTGATTCGGGTGATGTTTCTGGAAATTGTAGATATTCTCGATTTTGGCGCCGCGCCAGCCGTAGATGGACTGATCGTCGTCGCCGACCACGAACAGGTTATCCTTGTCCTGGGTCAACAATCTCAACCAGGCATACTGAATCGTGTTCGTATCCTGAAACTCGTCGACATGCACCTGCCTGAAACGCTGCTGGTAGAACTCCAGCACGTCCTGGTTATCGCGCAGCAACTCATGCGCGCGCAGCAGCAGCTCGGCAAAGTCGACAAGGCCGGAACGCTCGCAGATCTCTTCGTAGGCGCGGTAAATGATCAGCATCTGGCGTTGATACAGATCGCCGGTCTCGAGTATGTGACGCGCCCTGATGCCTTCGTCCTTCTGCGCGTTGATATACCACTGTATCTGCTTCGGCGGCCATTTCTTCTCATCGAGATTCAGTGTCGCCAGCAAACGCTTGATAAGCCTTAACTGATCGGACGAGTCCATGACCTGAAACGTCTCCGGCAGTTTGGCCTGTTGCGCGTGCCGCCTTAACAGGCGGTGCGCGAGACCGTGAAAAGTCCCTATCCACATGCTGTGCGTCGATATGCCCAGCAAGTCTTCGATACGGCCGCGCATCTCTCGTGCGGCCTTGTTCGTGAAGGTGACGGCCAGAATGCTGTGCGGCGACAAGCCTTCGACCTGAATCTGCCAGGCGATGCGATGCACCAGAACCCGGGTCTTGCCGCTGCCGGCGCCGGCCAGCACCAGCATGGATTGGGATGGCGCCGAAACAGCCTGGCGCTGGGCATCATTTAGAGGGTCTATAATTCTGGTAATATCCATGTGTTATCGCTTGCACATTTTTTGGAGCTGTGTATATTGTTTCGGATTTAGTCAGACGGGCAAAACCATTGCCTTGTTAAAAATAATTACTATCACAAAGAAGGTTTTCAAGATGAGCTTTGATTATAAACGTATGATTAAGTTTGAATATAATATTGGCGACAAGGAAAAAAATTACCGCATGGCGGGCGGCGCCGTATTACTTGCCATCTCAATTTTCACGGCCAAAATCATTTTATTGGTTCTGGGTCTGGTGCTGGTTGCCACCGGCTACTCAGGCTGGTGCCCTGTCTATTCAGGCTTCCATAAAAATACCCGCGATACCGGCGGCAGCGACGCCACAGCCGGCTAATTCAATCGCCTGACTACAAGGACGTAGTTTCCAACGCTGATGCTCTGATCGCCTGTCATCAGCCATAGTTCAAAAACAAACGCAATAATCACGCCATTATGACCGCCAAATCTATCGCGGTCCATAGGGTTATTCAGTTATTTTCGTATCGGCAAGCCCTAAGGCGGCCGGAGACGTCTCTAAAAATCATCAAAAAACCAATGCCCGCTCCATGTGTTGTTATCGTATGACCGGCACCTGATAAGAGAGTATAGACAAGTGGCTACCTTATTCCCTATTCCTGAAAATCATCCGCAACGCTTCGTCCTGCATAACGAAGTCCACGCCCGGGCCTCCCTGGTTCTGGATCTGCCGGTCAGGGCCAGTCATCTGGCGCTGCTGTTATCCACTGCCGAGAAAATACAGGAACGCAAACACTTGGCTACGCTGTGCGAGCGCTTTGGCGTCACGCCGCCGAAACAGGACGCCGACCATTTCAGTGCGGCGTTCGACACGTTCCAGATTCGCTGGGAGCAACACGGTGAATTCAGCACCTATACGTTTTATGTGCAGGACAGCCCCGAGGATCCGTTTTCAGAACCGGCCTTGACGAAAGTGCCGGTAGATTGGCTGGCCCTGCTGCCCGGCAAAGTCATGGTGGCGGCGCATGCGGCCATCATAGCCAAACCAAACGAAGAGGCCTATCTGGAACCCGATCTGCATACTGTGGCTTCATACTTTGACGGCAACCCTGTAGTCGGCTCCGAAGTCACGGGAGGTGCCGCTTTTGCGTTTACCGATTTTCGCATTCATGTGGACGGCTTCAGCCGTTTCCTGATCATCGATAACTACCTCAGAACCGAACAGGCCGGCCGCCTGCTGCAACGGTTGTTTGAAATTGAAGTGTATCGCGTGATGGCCTTATTGGCGTTTCCGATAGCGCGCAGACTGGCGCCGGAGCTGAAGAAAGCCGACCGGCAACTGTACACGATCACAAACGCCATGGCGCAGCCGGACAGCAATGACGCGGAACTGCTGGATGAATTGACGCGCTTGGCGGCCGAAGTCGAAAACCACATATCGAGCAGCCACTTCCGGTTCGGCGCGGCCAATGCCTATTATCAGCTTGTGGAACAGCGCCTCGATGATTTGCGCGAAATCAGAATCCAGGGCATCCAGACCCTGGGCGAGTTCATAAGACGGCGCATGGAGCCGGCCATCAAGACCTGCCAGTCGACCGCGAACCGCTTTACGTCAATATCGGAAAGGGTCAGCAATGCCGGGCAATTACTGCGCACGCGCGTGGACATCATAATTGAGCGACAGAACCAGGATTTGCTGGCTTCGATGGATCTGCGCGCAAAAATGCAATTGCGTATGCAGGAGACAGTCGAGGGCATTTCCGTCGTCGCCATTACCTATTACAGCGCCGGTCTGGTCGGCATGATCGCCAAAGCAATTTACGCCGCGGGCTGGCCGGTCAATCCCGAGCTTATTGTCGGCTTGTCCCTGCCGTTCATCATGGTCGCCGTTATCTTAGCCATCAGGCGCATCCATAGAATGATCAAGACCACGCCCCCTTAGTCTTCCTTGTGATATTCACCCTCCAGCGCGTCTTTCTCGGCAGGTCTGGCCCGCTGAAAAGGCCCGCCGGCCTGGATCAGGTGATGTTCAATCACATATTGGGCTATTTTCCGGCGCAGCTGCGGAATCAGGCAGGCAAAGCCCATGATGTCGGTAATAAAGCCCGGTGTCAGCAATAAGGCGCCGCCGACCAGCAGTATCGGGCCTTCGACCATTTCATAGGCCGGAAGCGTGCCTTGCGCCAGGCTGGCCTGAAACCGTTGCAGTGTCGCCAAGCCCTGCTGCTTTAGCAACCAGGCCCCCAATACGGCCGTCAGCACCACAAGAAAAATGGTTGGGACAGCGCCGATGATGCCGCCCACCTGCAACAGCAAATAAATTTCTACAAAAGGGACGACCAATAAAAACAGCAATGCAATTTGGAAAACTTTCATCTAAACACTCTTGAAATACTATCATTGACCTTACAATATAAGGGCAATGCCGCTTAATTTCTAGAATAATCTCGACACTTCAGCAACCAATGCCGCGCTTGGTGACCGGCGGAAACGGCGGCACAAAAGCGTCCGTTCCGCTGATTATTCAGATTAATAAGGACATGACCGATTTTATACCAACAAAATCCTCAGGATAGGTTTTCAGGATGAACTATGTATACAATACAAATACATTTCAGCTTTCAGACAATTTCCGGACTTAAGTAGAGTAACTCGCCAATATGTCGACTTGCCATCAAATCATTCTCTGCACGTGCCCTGATCAAGACACGGCCGAGAAAATCGCCCATCTGCTGGTAACAGGCCAACTCGCCGCTTGCGTGAACATTTTGCCCGGCCTTTTGTCTGTTTATATCTGGCAGGGACAGGTTGAGTCAGCACAGGAACATCTGCTGCTGATTAAATCGCGTAAAGACCGCTATCAGGCGCTTGAAGCGATGATACGCGACAACCACCCCTATGAAATCCCCGAAATCATAGCCGTTCCTGTCGAAGCCGGCTTACCTGAATACCTGAATTGGATTGACTCATGCTTATCTCCAAATTAATTTTTTTCTGCCTTTTATCGCTGATCAACCTGCCCGTTCTGGCGCTGGAGAGCGACGAGCTTTTGCCGCCCGAGCAGGCTTTCAAGATATCCGGCAAGGCAATCTCTGCCAGTCAGGTTGAAGTTTCGTGGCAGATCGCCGAAGGCTATTACCTGTATCGCGACAAGATGCGTTTCGAGTCCAGGACCGAAGCCATCCAGGCAACGCCGCCCGCTTTGCCGGACGGCGAAACCAAGCATGACGAATTTTTCGGCGAGATGGTTATTTACCGGCACGCCGTGAATATCCCGGTACCCTTGACAGTAGCCGACGGCGTCTCAAACCTTCAGCTACAGGTGCAGTATCAGGGCTGCGCTGATCAAGGCGTTTGCTATCCGCCGCAAAAAACCACGCTGGACATCGCGCTGCCTGCTGCAGCGCCCTCAACTTCGGCCAATCCGATAGAACAGCTGGTCAAAAGCAACCCCAACATCACACGAAATCTGTTTCAGGACGAGTTGCTGCCGCCGGAGCAGGCTTTCCAGTTTCTGGCCTCGGTAAAAGACGCCCAGACACTGCGTGTCGATTGGCGGATCGCGGACGGCTATTATCTTTACCGCGAAAAAATCCGGCTTGAGCTGATCGACGCAGCCGGCGCCCGACTGGGCACTTATGACATACCCAGGGGCACGCCTGAATACGATGAAGCTTTCGGCCAGGTGGAAACGTTCCATAGCGAACTCGGCTTTGACCTGCCCCTGATCCGCTCAAACCCGTCGGCGCACGGCATCACTCTGCAGGCGAAATTCCAGGGCTGCGCGGACCGCGGCGTTTGCTATCCGCCCATGAACCAGGAAATCAGCCTTGACCTGCCCGCGGCGCTGCAGAATGCCGAGCTCGTACAGAGCGCCCCGCCTGCCGATTACGCCGTAGCGCCCTCGGTGCTATCCGAACAGGACCGCATTGTCCAATCGCTGCGTCAGGATACCTTGTCGATGACGCTGCTGAGCTTTTTCGGCTTCGGCCTGCTGCTGGCGTTCACGCCTTGTGTGTTCCCGATGATACCGATACTGTCAGGCATCATCGTGGGTCACGGCAACCGCATCACGACCGGCCGGGCATTCCTGCTGTCGCTCAGTTACGTCGTTGCCTCGGCCGCGACGTATACAGTATTCGGCATCCTGGCGGCGCTGTTCGGCAGCAATCTGCAAACAACTTTTCAGCAGCCCTGGATCATCGCTTTGTTCAGCGCCGTGTTCGTGCTGCTGTCATTGTCGATGTTCGACTTTTACCACCTGGAACTGCCGAAGTCCCTACAGGTCAAGCTGCACAACTCCAGCGAGCGGCATCGAGACGGCTCACTCTGGGGAGCGGCCATCATGGGCTCGCTGTCATCGCTGGTTGTAGGCCCCTGCGTGGCCGCACCGCTGGCCGGCGCTTTAATCTATATCGGCCAGACCGGCGACGCCGTGCTGGGCGGCAGCGCCTTGTTCACCATGGGCCTGGGTATGGGCGTGCCGCTATTGCTGCTGGGCGCCTCGGCCGGCAAGCTGTTGCCGAAAGCCGGCAACTGGCTGAATTCCACGAAAGCCGTGTTCGGCGTCATCATGCTGGCGGTCGCGGTCTGGATGCTGGAGCGTATTTTGCCGGCGCCGGTCACCATGTTGCTCTGGGCCATGCTCCTGATCATCCCGGCCATTTATCTGAGCGCGATCGATCCGCTGCCCGAACAGGCGAGCGGCTGGCGCAAGCTGTGGAAAGGCGTCGGCCTGATCATGCTATCCTATGGCGTGCTAGTGCTGATAGGCTTCAGCATCGGCAATACCAATCCATTACAACCGCTGCACGGCCTGGGCATGAACACCTTGCAAGCCTCGAACCAGGGCATTGCCTTTGAGCGAGTGTCCTCGGTTACGGAACTGGAAACCAGAATCCGGCAGGCCCAGGCCCGCCACCAACCGGTCATGCTGGATTTTTACGCCGACTGGTGCACTTCGTGCAAGGAAATGGAGGCCTACACCTTCACCGATTCGAAAGTCAAACAGGCGCTGGCCGATTTTGTTCTGCTACAGGCCGATGTCACGAAAAATTCGGACGACGACAAGGCGCTGCTGGCGAAATTCAACCTGATCGGGCCGCCCGGCGTGCTGTTTTTCAGCGCTGACGGCCAGGAAGACCCATCCTTGCGCGTCATCGGTTATCAGGATGCAGACACTTTTCTTAAGACACTGGTACGGGTTAAATAATGAGACCAACCTTTATAATTATTATCGCCGCCGTTATCGCATTGGGTGGCGGCATCATCGCCCGGCATTTTCTGCTGTCGCCCGTCGTCCAGACCAGCCAGGCCACATCGCCTTCGCCTGATTTCAGTTTTCCCGATCCATCCGGCAAGGCGCGCCATAGCGCCGAATGGCAGGGCAAGATTCGGATCATCAATTTTTGGGCGACCTGGTGCCCGCCCTGCATCAAGGAAATCCCGGAATTCATCAATATGCAGCAGCAATATGGCGAGAAAGGCGTGCAGTTTGTAGGCATTGCCATAGAAGAGCGCGAACCGGTTGCCGAATACCTCAAATCGATCGCGATCAATTACCCGATATTGATTGGCGGCGATGATGCCGTCGCCCTTTCCCAGCAAATGGGCAACAGCATCAATGCGGTTCCGTTCACGGTAGTCGTCAACCGGGAAGGCCAGATTGTACACCGTCAGCCTGGCGCTTTCTCCGACGAACAGATGCTGAAAATTATTACACCGCTGTTGAATTAAATCAGACAACCCGCATTAATTTCCTTACCTGTTTTCGAGATGAAAATAGCCGATCATGAAAGTAACAGCGGCAAAATCTGCGTTTTTTGTCGCTAATTGTTCCGAAAAACAGAATGCCTAGACAAACCCCTGCAAATTGGGCAAAATTAGCGGTCTTAATGCCCCTTTAACCTGACTGAAAAATACCTTAATGGCGAACATCACCGTATTAAATGGCCCTAATTTGAACTTATTGGGCGTACGAGAACCCGGCCATTACGGAAACAAAACGCTCGCCGACATCCAGCATTCGCTTGAAGAAGCGGCAGCCGGCCTGGGGCATCAGCTCAATTTTCACCAGAGCAATGCCGAACACGAAATCGTGGAATTGATTCATCAAGCGTATGCTGACCATGTCGATTTCATCATTATCAATCCGGCAGCCTTCACGCATACCAGCGTCGCCATTCGCGATGCGCTGCTGGCGACCAAGATCCCGTTTATAGAAGTGCATCTATCCAACGTTCACGCACGGGAACCTTTTAGAAAACATTCCTATTTCTCAGACATAGCCAGGGGCGTGATCTGCGGACTGGGAGCAACAGGGTACGAATTGGCCTTAACGGCCGCTCATCAAATATTAGCCGAGAGACTATAAAGTAATGGATATTAGAAAAATAAAAAAACTTATCGAAATCATTGAAGAATCAGGAATCGCCGAACTGGAAATCAAAGAGGGCGAAGAATTTGTCCGTATCAGCCGTTATTCCGCAGCTCCCGCGCCGGTAGCTTACGCAACTCACGCCGTTGCGGCAGCGCCGGCTGCAGCTGCGGCTCCCCGCCGCAACGCCTGCTGAAGAAAAAATCACCGGCCATGCGGTCAAATCACCTATGGTCGGCACTTTCTATCGCTCGGCCTCGCCCGGCTCAAAACCCTTTACCGACGTCGGCCAATCCGTACAGGTTGGCGATACGCTCTGCATTATCGAGGCGATGAAAATCCTGAACCAGATCGAAGCCGATAAAAGCGGCATCGTCACTAAAGTCCTGGTTGAAAACGCCCAGCCTGTCGAATATGGCCAACCTTTATTCATCATTGAATAACACAAAAAGCGGGAAACTCATGTTCGATAAAATAGTGATCGCCAATCGCGGCGAAATTGCACTGCGCATTCTGCGCGCATGCAGAGAATTAGGCGTTAAGGTGGTGGCCGTCCATTCCGAGGCGGATCGCAACCTGAAACACGTGCGTCTGGCCGACGAATCCGTCTGCATCGGCCCCGCCGCTTCCGTGGACAGCTACCTGAATATCCCGGCAATCATCAGCGCCGCCGAAGTAACCGATGCTGAAGCTATCCATCCGGGCTATGGTTTTCTAGCCGAAAATGCCGATTTTTCTGAAAAAGTAAAGCAAAGCGGCTTTGTTTTCATCGGCCCTAACGCCGATACCATCCGCATGATGGGCGACAAGATTTCCGCCAAAAAAGCCATGCTGCAAGCCGGCATTCCATGCGTGCCCGGCAATGGCGAACCGTTGACCGATGACCCTAAAAAGAACCTGAAGCTGGCTCATGAAGTCGGTTATCCGGTCATTATCAAGGCGGCCGGCGGCGGCGGCGGTCGCGGCATGCGCACCGTACATACCGAAGCAGCCCTGTTGAACGCGATTGCCATGACCAAGGCCGAAGCCGCAACCGCCTTCGGCAACGCGACCGTGTACATGGAAAAATTCCTCGAGGATCCGCGTCACATCGAGTTTCAGGTCATGGCCGACTCGCATGGCAACGCCATTCACCTGGGCGAGCGCGACTGCTCCATGCAGCGCCGTCACCAGAAAGTCGTCGAAGAAGCGCCGGCGCCCGGCATTACCGAGGAACAGCGCAAGTTCATAGGCGAGCGTTGCGCGAAAGCCTGCGTCGATATCGGCTATCTGGGCGCCGGCACCTTCGAGTTCCTGTATGAGAAAGGCGAATTTTATTTCATCGAAATGAACACGCGCGTGCAGGTCGAGCATCCGGTCACTGAAATGGTCACGGGCTTCGACATCGTCAAGGAGCAACTGCGCATCGCCGCCGGCGAACCATTGTCGATCACGCAGGATCAGGTCAAGATCCAGGGTCACGCGATCGAATGCCGGCTGAATGCCGAAGATCCGAAAACCTTCATGCCCAGCCCCGGCACGATCGAGCAGTTCCACATGCCGGGCGGCCCCGGTATCCGCTGTGAAACGCATATTTACAATGGCTATAAAGTGCCGCCGTATTATGATTCCATGATCGGCAAGCTGATCGCGCACGGCGAAGACCGCAAAAGCGCGATCGCGCGCATGAATACGGCGTTAAGCGAGATCATTATTGAAGGCATCAAGACCAATATTCCGCTGCAGCACGATATCATGACTGACAGCGCTTTCGCGGCCGGCGGCCAGAACATCCATTATCTGGAAAAGAAACTGGGTATCTATTAAGCCCGGCTGAATGACAGGGCGGCTAGCTGCCCTGTGTTTTTTCTCGTTACATCAAGTCCGATTTTTTTATGGCCTGGCATCAAATCTCCGTTATCACGAACGAAAACACCGCACCCCGGCTCGCCGATTTCTTCAGCGATCTCGGCGCGGTTTCTGTCACTTACATGGATGCCGAAGACGAGCCGGTTTACGAACCAGGGATCGGTGAAACGAAAATATGGAGCCATACCCAGGTCATCGCGCTCTATGAACTCGATGCCGAGCCGGCGTTGATCAAAGACCAGGTCTGCAAGCAATTTCCGCCCGAACAACTCCATAACTGGCTTGTTGAAGAGATTGCCGACCAGGCATGGGAGCGTGCCTGGATGGAATATTACCATCCGATGAAATTTGCCGACAGACTCTGGGTTTGCCCGACCGGCCAGGAACAGCACGAGCCCGGCACGGTCTGCCTGACACTGGACCCGGGCCTGGCCTTCGGCACCGGCACGCACCCGACCACGGCGCTGTGCCTGGAATGGCTGGCCAGCCATGATTTGACCGGCAAAACCATTATCGATTACGGCTGCGGCTCGGGCATCCTGGCCGTTGCCGCAATCCTGCTGGGCGCCAGTGAGGCCCATGCCGTCGACATCGATCCGCAGGCCATCACGGCGACCCAGGACAACGCCTTGAAAAACAAGGTTCAGAATAAAGTCCACTGTTACCTGCCCGAACAGTTCGCGCCTTTTCAGGCCGATGTCGTTCTGGCGAATATCCTGGCCAAACCGCTCATCGACATGGCCGGCCAGATAGCCAGCCTGGTCAGGCCGGGCGGGCAACTAGTCCTGTCGGGCATCCTGCATGAGCAGGCCGAGTCGGTCATGCAGGCATACCAGCCCTATATCGACTTCGATCCCCCCCTGCAACAGGAGGACTGGATCCGGCTGCAAGGCGTCAAGCGTTGAAAACCATGTTTACCGTATGCCCCGATTGCCAAACAACCCATGCGCTGACGCTGGAGCAATTGCGCAGCGACCGGGGCGTGATGCGCTGCAACAATTGCTCGTCCCTGTTTGATGTGCTGGAATTTATCAGCGAATCGAAGCCGGTTGCTGTCAGCAAGGAAGAGAAGCCGCCGCAGCGCCTGCCCTGGGAACCGGTAAAAGCAGCCGGCCGCGCCTACTGGCAGGCTGGCCTGATCCTCGGCCTGTTCCTGCTGATCGCGCAAATCGTGTATTTTGAAGGCTATGCCCTCAGCCAGAACCCGGCCTTCCGCCCCTATCTGGAAA
Source organism: Methylobacter luteus IMV-B-3098 (assembly GCF_000427625.1). GTDB lineage: Bacteria > Pseudomonadota > Gammaproteobacteria > Methylococcales > Methylomonadaceae > Methylobacter > Methylobacter luteus. Next base: position 3,657,173 of record NZ_KE386569.1, on the reverse strand, counting down.
AAATCTGCGAGCGCCTGAGCTGCCCGCTGCCCGTTTATAAAAACCTCGACGACTTCAACGTGCTACAGGGCTCGTTTGTGCTGCTGCCGGATCGCAATTACGCCTTCCGCGCCGTCATTACCAATCAGGCCGATTTTGCGCAGGCCTATCCGACCATCAAGCTGACGCTTCTGGACTATAATGAAAAACCTTTCGCGCATAGGGTTTTTTATCCTCGGGACTATTTGCCCGAAACGAATGGCGCAACAGTAATGATCCCTGATAAGACGACGGAAATCAGCCTTACCATCGCCGCCCCCGCAACCAAAGTCGGCGGTTATACGTTCAAACTCATTTAAGCTATGTCTCACCCAGAAATTTATTTAAAGAAAAACGAAGACAAACGCCTACGCAAAGGGCATTTATGGGTTTTCAGCAACGAAGTCGACACGAAACGCTCGCCGCTCGAGCAGTTCGCGCCGGGTGATCTGGTACAGGTCAAAAGCGAGGACGGCAAAGCGCTGGGCACGGCCTATATCAATCCGCAAGCGCTGATCTGCGCGCGCCTGCTGTCCAGAAAATCCATCAAATGCGGTGCCAATTTCTTCAAGGAACGCTTGACTACGGCACTGGCCCTGCGCGAGAAGCTCTTCGACAAACCCTATTACCGGCTGGTGTTCGGCGAAAGCGACGGTCTGCCCGGCCTGGTGATCGACCGCTTCGGCGAGGTTCTGTCGGTCCAGATAACCACGGCCGGCATCGACCGGCGCAAAGAGTTTTTGTTTTCGGCGCTGATTGAACTGCTGAACCCTGAAGCGATTGTCCTGAAGAACGACAACAGCCAGCGGCAACTGGAAGGCTTGGACCTGGAATCGGAAATCGCCTACGGCAAGCTGCCTGAACGGCTGATCATCGAGGAAAACGGCGCGCAGTTTAAAGTCGATATTCTGGACGGCCAGAAAACCGGCTGGTTCTATGACCACCGCTGCAGTCGCGCCCTGTTGGCCGGCATGGCGAAAAGCCGGCGCGTGCTGGATCTGTTTTCCTATACCGGCGCCTGGGGCATTCCGGCCGCCGTGGCCGGCGCCAATGAGGTCACCTGCGTTGACGCCTCGGAAGGCGCGCTGACACTGGCCCAGGAAAATGCCCGGCTCAATCAGGTCGCCGAACGCATGCAATTCGTTCGCAGCGATGTGTTTGAATTCCTGAAGCAGGCCCGCCAGGACAACCAGCTTTACGACATCGTCGTGCTGGACCCACCGGCCCTGATCAAGCGCAAAAAAGACTTCAAGCAAGGCTACGAAGCCTACCGCCGACTGAACCATCTGGCCCTGCAGGTATTGAGCAAAAACGGCATCCTGATCTCGGCCTCCTGCTCGCATCATCTGAGCCGCGACAACCTGCAGGAGATCCTGCGCTCATCGGGCCGCCATATCGATCGCCACCTGGTCTTTATTGCCGGCGGCGGCCAGGGGCCTGATCATCCGATCGATCCGGCCGCACCTGAAACAGAGTATTTAAAAACATTCTTTTGTTCGGTATCCTCTAGTTTGTAATGACTGAGGCCTTTGTATGAGCCATCCAGAAGCTAAAGAGTACTGTCCCCTTTGCGGTCAACCGGTGGAAATTCCGGGTTACACAATCAATACGATAACAGGCAGGCTGCGCTTTTGTTGCGCGGGCTGCCTGAGCATTTACCAACTGGTCAATAAAGAAAAACTAAAGACCAACCCCACCACTAAACTTAATAATAATGAGGAGATAAAGAAATGAAAGCGTGCGAATCCTGTGCCGGCCGTGTTGAAATCGGCAAAAACCATAGAAAAATCCCCGTGCTACAGCGCGGCATCGGCATGATTTTAATCTACCTGCCTATTTTGACTTTTCCATTCGTCTTTATCAGTGCCTATCTGACTTACTATCATTTGCGCATGGTCGGTGGAAAAAACATCAAAACCTATTCCGACTTCATTCCCGACCGCGCCAGCCACCGTTACGACCTGAAAAGCCAGATCACGATGAAGCCCACTTTCAAGGTCAGCATGGCGCAATCCAAACTGTTCTGGATCCTGAACTGCACCTGGTATTGTCCTTACAGCGTGGCACTGTTCGAATGGCATGCCTATATGGTCAAGATCGTCGAAAACTGGTGGTGTCCGTTCACGCACGAGAAAAAAGAAAGCTATAAAAATGCCATGATCGATAAATCATTCTGGCATTTATATCCGGAAGACCTTGCCAATCTGGAAAAAGAAGACCGCGACAACCCGATCTGGAATGATGGGACCGATGCATCTCCCGAAGATCTGTCCCAGTCGGAAGATGAAGGCCTCGACAGCCCGATTGCGGCCAATTCCGCCATTAAGTAATTTGTTTACCCGAAGAGCACGAAGTATGGGATTTTCTTCGTGCTCTTCCTGTAAAACCAACTTTCCGACCATAGAATTTATTAAAAAAACTCATTGTCATACTCACCTGACCGGCTTTTTAGGTTATGATAGGCGCCCTTTTTTTGTACATGTGACACCCCCATGCAAATCGGCCCTTATCAACTTGCCAACAAACTGATACTTGCGCCCATGGCCGGCATCACTGATCGCCCGTTCAGGGAATTATGCCGCCGGCATGGCGCCGCGCTGACCGTATCGGAAATGGTCGCATCAAACCCGGCGTTAAGGTTGCACAAAAGAACCTTGCTGAAAACCGATCATAACGGCGATACGGGTATACGCTCGGTACAGATTTTGGGCACCGATCCCAAGCAAATGGCCGAGGCCGCGAAAATCAACGTCGAGCGCGGCGCCCAGATCATCGACATCAACATGGGCTGCCCGGCCAAAAAAGTCTGCTCAGTTGCCGCAGGTTCGGCGCTGCTGCGCGATGAGGCGCTGGTAAAAAGGATTCTGGACGCGGTGGTCAACGCGGTCGATGTACCGGTGACGCTAAAAATCCGTACAGGTTGGGATTTATTCAGCCGCAATGCGGTCGAAGTCGGAAAAATAGCGGAAAACGCCGGTGTTTCAGCTTTAACCGTTCACGGACGGACCCGGGCCTGTAAATTTAACGGACAGGCCGAATATGAAACCATCAAAAAAGTCAAGCAATCGGTCGGCATCCCGGTCATCGCCAACGGCGATATCGATACGCCCGAAAAAGCCGCCTGGGTGCTGCGCTCAACCGGCGCCGATGCCCTGATGATAGGCCGAGCCGCTCAAGGTAATCCATGGCTGTTCAACCAGATCAATTATTTTCTCGATCATGGTAAAAACCTTGAAAATCCGACGGTTACCGACGTACAAAACACATTGTTGAGCCATCTGGAACAACTGTACGACTTCTACGGAAATGTAAGCGGTGTTAGAATAGCGCGGAAACACATCGGTTGGTACTTCAAGCAGCTCGGAACGGTGCGCCCGTCCATACAAGACAAGATCAATCAAGCTCAAGTACCATCGCAACAATTAGCGCTGATTAATTCGGCTTTTAATCTTTTAACAATCGATCATGCTGCATAATATGAAAGCATCTCAAAAAAGCGCTGAAATCATTGATTTGGATAGCTCAAAAAATACCTCTATCCCTTTGTCCGCCTACGTCAAAAAAACAGTAGAGGTGTATTTATCGCAATTGAACGGTCATGACGCCGTCGGTCTGCACGCGATGGTCATCAGCGAAGTCGAAAGGCCTCTGCTGGAAGCGGCTCTCGAACATGCCGGCTACAACCAGACCAAAGCCGCCAAAGCATTGGGCTTGAGCCGCAGCACCCTGCGCAAAAAACTGGACCAGTACGGACTATCCTAAGGCCGCGCTCCTCGGCTAATCCTCATTTATCTAATTTACCCTTGCATCAGAGGTCTGCATGAACAAAAAAATCACCCGCGCTTTAATCAGTGTTTCGGATAAATCCGGCATCGTCGATTTTTGCCGGGAACTGAGCCAGCTGGGCATAGAAATCCTGTCCACCGGCGGCACGGCCAAAACCCTTGCCGACAACCAGATTCCCGTCACGGAAGTTTCTGATTACACGGGCTTTCCGGAAATGATGGACGGCCGCGTCAAAACCCTGCACCCGAAAGTGCACGGCGGCATTCTGGGCCGTCGCGGCGTGGACGATGCAATCATGGCCGAGAACGGCATCAAGCCGATCGATATGGTGGTCGTCAACCTGTACCCGTTCGAGCAGACCATCGCCAGACCGGACTGCGATTTTGAAACCGCGATCGAAAACATCGATATCGGCGGCCCGACCATGATCCGCGCGGCCGCCAAAAATCATGCCGACGTCGCGGTCGTCGTCAACCCGGCCGATTATGCCGACATCATTGCCGAACTGAAAAACAGCGACAGCAGCCTGTCCGCCAAGACCCGCTTCAATCTGGCCCTGAAAAGTTTCGAGCACACGGCTCGTTATGACACGGCCATTTCAGCCTATCTGGGCAATCTGGCCGGCACGCGTTTTCCAGAAACACTGAGCCTGCAGTTTTATAAAAGCCAGAGCATGCGTTACGGCGAAAATCCGCACCAGCAGGCCGCTTTCTACCGTGAAAAAGCGCCGGCCTCGGGCACGATCGCCGCAGCGAAGCAACTGCAGGGCAAGGAACTGTCCTATAACAACATTGCTGATGCCGATGCGGCGCTCGAATGCGTCAAGTCATTCACCGACAAGCCAGCCTGCGTGATCGTCAAGCATGCCAACCCCTGCGGCGTTGCCGAAGCCGACACGCTGCTGGCCGCTTATAAATTGGCCTACGCCACTGACCCAACCTCGGCCTTTGGCGGCATCATTGCGTTTAACCGCGAGCTCGATAAACAGACCGCGGCCGAAATCGTCGGTCGCCAGTTCGTCGAAGTCATTATCGCGCCATCCATCAGCGCCGATGCGAAGGCCGTGCTGGCTGCGAAACAAAACGTGCGCGCCATGGAATGCGGCACTTGGACCGACACAGACGAGACCGCACTGGATTTCAAACGCGTGGCCGGCGGCCTGCTGGTTCAGGACAAGGATTTCGGCAAAATCACTGCCGCCGATCTGAAAGTCGTGAGCAAGCGCGCACCGACGGAACAGGAACTGGCCGATCTGCTGTTCGCCTGGAAAGTCGCCAAATTCGTCAAATCCAATGCCATCGTCTACTGCAAGAACGGCCGCACGATCGGCGTTGGCGCAGGGCAAATGAGCCGCGTCTATTCGGCCCGAATCGCCGGCATCAAAGCCGCCGATGAAGGACTGGTCGTGCCCGGTTCGGTCATGGCCTCCGATGCCTACTTCCCGTTCCGGGACGGTATCGATGCGGCCGCCGAAGCCGGCATTACAGCCATCATCCACCCCGGCGGCTCGATTCGCGACGGGGAAGTCATCCAGGCGGCCGATGAAAACAACATCGCCATGGTCTTCACCGGCATGCGCCATTTCAGGCATTAATTAAGAGACATACTGTGGGGGCGGCTTCAGCCGCCCTTTAAAACACTGGCGACTGAAGTCGCCCCCACAAAACATACGAGAATCACCATGAAGATACTGATTGTCGGCAGCGGCGGCCGTGAACACGCGCTGGCCTGGAAAGCCAAACAGTCGACCAAAGTCGAAAAAGTTTTTGTCGCACCGGGCAACGCCGGCACGGCACTGGAACCGGGCATTGAAAACGTGGCGATTGCCGCCGACAATATTGACGCTCTGCTTGATTTCGCCCAAAAAGAAGCGATCGGACTGACCATTATCGGCCCTGAAGTGCCGCTCGTGGCCGGCATCGTCGACCGTTTTCAGGAAGCCGGCCTGAAATGCTTCGGCCCTAGCGCCAAAGCCGCGCAACTGGAAGGCTCCAAGTCTTTCTGCAAGGATTTCATGGCCCGCCATCACATCCCGACGGCCGAGTACCAGACCTTTACCGATAAATCACAGGCGCTGGTCTATATTCAGCAAAAAGGCGCGCCCATTGTCGTCAAGGCCGACGGTCTGGCCGCCGGCAAGGGCGTCATCGTCGCCCAGACGGTACAGGAAGCGAACGCGGCCGTTGAAGACATGCTGTCCGGCAATGTCTTCGGCGAAGCCGGCCACCGCGTTGTCATAGAAGAGTTTCTGGCCGGCGAGGAAGCCAGCTTCATCGTGATCGCCGACGGCCAACACGCGTTGCCAATGGCAACCTCACAGGACCACAAGGCCCGCGACAACGGCGACAAAGGCCCCAATACCGGCGGCATGGGCGCTTATTCGCCAGCCCCGGTCGTGACGCCCGAAATTCACGCGCGCGTCATGCGCGAAGTCATCGAGCCCACTCTAAAAGGCATGGCTGCGGACGGACATGCCTATACCGGCTTCCTGTATGCCGGCCTCATGATTGCCAATGACGGTTCCACTAAAGTGCTGGAATACAACTGCCGCTTCGGCGATCCTGAAACACAGCCGATCATGATGCGCCTGAAAAGCGACCTGGTGGAACTGTGCGAAGTCGCTCTGGCCGGTGAACTGGACAAAATGGATACGGACTGGGATGAGCGTGCGGCCCTTGGCGTCGTGCTGGCGGCCGGCGGTTATCCCGATGACTACCGCAAAGGCGATGTGATCTCGGGCCTGCCAGATCAGGAAAGCGAAGATCGCAAGGTATTTCATGCAGGCACGCAGCAGGCCGGCGACAAGATTGTCACGGCCGGCGGCCGCGTATTATGCGCCTGCGCCCTGGGCCGAGATATTCAGGAAGCGCAGAGCAAGGCCTATGAGTTAACGCGCGCCATCCATTGGGATGATGTCTACTACCGCACCGATATCGGTTTCAAGGCGATAAAATAGTTATCTCGAAGTGCTGTAGGGTACGCACTGCGTACCTTTGTGGCTGGTTCATCAAAGGAATTTGAAAATGGTACGCGATGCGTACCCTACCGCTTAACTTGGAAGAATCCTTCGGAACGTCAGATTGATTCTAGGCTTTTTCAATTGCTTCGTTTTCGGTAGCGCATGCAGCCAGTGATGCTGCATCGTACCCGCCATCAGCAGCAGATCACCATGGCCCAGCACAATATCCAGCGATGCCTTCTTGCGCTTTTTATGATGCAGCCTGAACAGGCGCTCATCGCCGAAGCTTAACGAGGCAATGACCGGATTAGGGCCCAGCTCCTTTTCATTGTCGGCATGACAGCCCATCGAATCACGGCCGTCGCGGTACAGATTGGCCAGCACGCTGTTGAAGCGGTACCGGCACTGCCGTTCCACCTTGTCCCTGATCGCCTGCAACTCGGCCGTCCAGGGCAACGGCGCATGGTCGACGCCCGAATAGCTATAATGCGCATCGGCATCGCCGTACCAGCACATCAGCCGCGGCACTTTGACCCAGCGGCCGAAAATGAAGATGTCCTCCTCTCGCCAGTCCAGTTCGGCCGTCAATATGGCCAATAACCGGTCGGACTCGGGCGGTCGGTAAAACTGCCGGACCAGATACAGCTCGCCATCGAACGGCAGCCGATTGTCACCGAAACCGGCGATATCATCGCGTAACGCATCGGCTTCGGTGTCCATCGGCCTCAGCTATCGAGGAAAAAGCGTTTCATGACGCGGATCATAGCGTCATGATCGAACACGCCGGCACTCTCCCTGATGCTGTGCATGGCCCACATCGGATTGCCGACATCGACCGTGCGAATGCCCAGCCGTGCTGACGTCATGGGGCCTATCGTGCTGCCGCAGGGCAGATCGGTCCGGTGCGAATATTTCTGATACGAAACGCCGACCTGCTCGCACCAGCCCGCAAACATCGCTTCCGAAACGCTCTCGGTGCTGTAGCGATGGTTGGCGTTGACCTTGATGACCGGCCCTTTGTTGACGATGACCTTATGGTCGGGATCGTAGGCATTGGGGAAATTGGGCTGATAGGCGTGCGCCATGTCGGCGCTGATCATGAAGCTGCGCGCCAGGGCCCGCTGATAATCGTCACGGTCCACGGCCGAGGCGATGCGCTGCAGCACATCCGGCAGGAAACTGCCGTCGGCGCCTTTGTGGCTTTCGCTGCCGATTTCCTCGTGATCGAAGAAAGCGCAGACCAGCGTGCTGTCGGCCTGCAACACGGCATCATCAAGCAGGGCCGATAAACCGGCATGGCATGAGGCCAGATTGTCGAGCTGACTGTCGGCGTAAAACTCCTGTTGCGCGCCCCAGAACACGCCTTTCTGCGTATCGTAGACATTCAGATCCCAGGACAGGATGCGCCCGACTTCTATGCCCGAGGCCTGCGCCAATATCGACAGGAAATACGGCTGCGGCAACTGCTCTTGCGCGATGGCGGACATGATGAGAGGCAATTCCAGCTGCTTGTGCAGTTTCAGACCTTCTTCGTTGACGCCGCGGTTCATATGAATCGCCAGATTAGGCAGGCGCAGCAATGCCTGATCGAACCGGACCAGCCGGCTCGCGATCCTGCCCTGCTCATCCTTATAACCGATGCGGCCGGCCAGGCTCAGGTCCCGGTCGGTGAAGGTCGCCAGTATCGGCCCGCCGTACACTTCGACGCCCAGTCTTAACAGACCATCGACATAGCCGGCCGCATTGGGCTTGATCCGCAGGCCCGGCGAATCGGTATGGGCGCCGATGATTTTAAACCCCGTTTCAACCAGCGGCTTCTGACCGTGCACAAACACGATAATGGACGAATCGCCGCGCACGACGTAATAGCGCCCGCCGGGCTTTAGCATCCATTTTTCGGTTTCATCGAGTTTCGAGAAGCCGGCCGCATCCAGTCTGCTGACCATGCTGTTGACGGCATGCCAGGGGCTGGGGCTGGCATCGATAAAAGCCAGTAAGTCTTGAACCTGTTGCTGCGCACTCATGATCGTTCTTTCAGGTCCAGGGCCGCGGAATTGATGCAGTAGCGCAAGCCGGTCGGCGGCGGGCCGTCTTCAAACACATGACCTAAGTGCGCGTCGCAGGCTTTGCAGGTTATTTCAACTCGGCTCATGCCGTGGCTGAAATCGGTATGGCGGGCCACGCTGTCATCGGAAATGACATCCCAGAAACTCGGCCAGCCCGAGCCTGAATTGTATTTGGTTTCGGAATCGAACAAAGGATTGCCGCAGCACACGCAATGATAAATGCCGTCTTTCTTGCAGTCGGTATATTTTCCGGTAAAAGGGGCTTCGGTGGCTTTATGGCGGCAAATATTGAATTGTTCGGGCGATAATTTTTCGCGCCATTGTTCGTCATTCATAATGTTATCCGTCATGCATCAATTGGTAAAATTGCTCATTGTACGCTTTCAAAACAGCATCGCCAAAGCAGACTAAATAGACTTTTTGCAAATAAGGATTGTCTTGTAGGCACTCGCTGATGGTCCTGATCGCGATTTGCGCCGCCAGCGTTACCGGAAAACCGTAAACGCCGCAGGAAATGGCCGGAAAGGCAATCGATTGCATTTTATAGGCCTTAGCCAGCGCCATGCATTCCCGGTAACAGGAAGCCAGCAGGGCCGGCTCGTCGTGCTCGCCATCGGACCAGATTGGCCCTACCGTATGGATTACATGGTGCGCGGGCAGATTATAGCCCTTGGTCATTTTGGCCTGCCCTGTCTCGCAGCCGCCCAGGGTTCTGCATTCGGCCAGCAATTCAGGGCCTGCCGCCCTGTGGATCGCGCCATCGACGCCGCCTCCGCCCAACAATGAGGGATTGGCGGCATTGACGATCGCATCGACCGCGAGCGCCGTGATATCAGACTCAATAATCTCAATTTTCGCCATAATCATGCCTTTTAACGTAGTTAGAACGCGATTAGTACCAATTAGGCCTATGATACAATGCCGAGTTTCAAAAATTTTAAAGTAGAGAGACGGAACTGGCATGCGCCCCGATTTCCATACAACCGCAAACCGACCCATAAGGTCCGCGAACTCCAACCCAAAAAGGTTATAGCATGGCTCAACATAACAACAAGCCCTTGGGCATCACCGAAGTCGTCCTGCGCGATGCCCATCAATCCCTGCTGGCCACGCGCCTGCGCATCGATGACATGCTGCCGATCTGCGACAAGCTCGACCGGATCGGCTACTGGTCGCTGGAGACCTGGGGTGGCGCCACCTTCGATGCCTGCATCCGCTACCTGGGCGAGGACCCCTGGCAGCGCCTGCGCCAGCTCAAGGCAGCCATGCCTCGTACCCGCCAGCAGATGCTGTTGCGCGGCCAGAACCTGCTCGGCTACCGCCATTACGCCGACGACGTGGTCGACACCTTCGTCGAGCGCTGCGCCGTCAACGGCATCGACGTGTTCCGCATCTTCGACGCCATGAACGACATGCGCAACATCCAGCGCGCCGTCCAGGCCGTGCTGCAGACCGACGCGCACGCGCAGGGCACGATCTCCTACACGACCAGCCCCGTGCACGCCCTGGACCTGTGGGTCGACCTGGGCAAGCAGATCGAGGACCTGGGCGCGCACTCGATCTGCATCAAGGACATGGCCGGCCTGCTCAAACCCTATGACGCCTTCGAGCTGGTCACGCGCCTGAAAGCCAGCGTCGCTATCCCGATCCACATGCAGTGCCACGCCACGACCGGGCTCAGCACCGGCGCGGTGCTGAAGGCCGCCGAGGCCGGCATCGACAACGTCGACACCGCCATCTCCTCCATGAGCATGACCTACGGCCATACGCCGACCGAAACCATCGTGGCCAGCCTCGCGGGCACCGACCGCGACACCGGCCTGGACCTGGCCAAACTGGAAGAGATCGCGGCCTATTTCCGCGACGTGCGCAAGAAATACGCGGCCTTCGAAGGCAGCCTGAAAGGCGTCGACGGCCGCATCCTGGTCTCGCAGGTGCCGGGCGGCATGCTCACCAACATGGAAAGCCAGCTCAAGGAGCAGGGCGCCGAGGACAAGTTCGACGCCGTGCTGGCCGAGATCCCGCGCGTGCGCGAGGACCTGGGCTTCATCCCCTTGGTCACGCCCACCTCGCAGATCGTCGGCACCCAGGCCGTCCTGAACGTCATCGCCGGCGAGCGCTACAAGACCATCACCAAGGAAACGGCCGGCGTGCTGAAGGGCGAATACGGCGCCACGCCGGCGCCGGTCAATGCCGAGCTGCAGGCGCGCGTGCTGGCCGGCGCCGAGCCGATCACGGGCCGGCCGGCCGACCTCTTGGCGCCGGAAATGGCCAGACTGATCGCCGAGGTGCAGGACAAGGCCCGCGCCGAGGGCGTCAAACTCAGCGAGCATGTCGAGGAGGACGCGCTGATCAACGGCCTGTTCGCGCAGGTCGGCTGGAAATTCCTGGCCAACCGCGGCAATCCGGCCGCCTTCGAGCCGGTGCCGGGCAGCGTGCCGGCCCCGGCCGTGTCGCCCGCGCCCACCCCGGCGCCGGCGGCCCAGGCCGTGGAAACCTACAGCGTCAACGTCGACGGCCGCCATTTCAACGTCGCGGTCGGCCCTGGCGGCAATGCCGTCAGCATCCAGCCGGTGGCCATCACGGCCCCGGCCGTAGCCGGCGACGGCGTCTCGGTCGAGGCGCCGATGGCCGGCACGATCCTGAAAGTGCTGGTGCAGGTCGGCAGCGCCGTAGCCGAGGGCGATGTGGTGGTGATCATGGAAGCCATGAAGATGGAAACGGAAGTGCGCTCGCGGGCCAGCGGCATCGTCAGCGCCGTGCATACCAAGGAAGGGGCCGCGGTCACGGTCGGCGACACCCTGATCAGCCTGTAATAGCACCGCCCCGCCCGAGGCGGGGCCTTCCCTGATTATCAGACGAGACTCATCCGATGGACAATCTGCTTTCACTCTGGCACAGCACCGGCCTGTACAATATGACCGGCGGCCAGGCGCTCATGATGCTGGTCGGCTTCCTGCTGCTGTTCCTGGCCATCAAGAAAGGCTTCGAGCCGCTCCTGCTGCTGCCGATCGGCTTCGGCGCGATCCTCAGCAACATCCCGGTCGCCGGCATCGCCGACGAGGGCGGCCTGCTCTATTACCTGTATTTCGGCATCAAGAGCGGGCTGTTTCCGCTGCTGATCTTCATGGGCGTCGGCGCCATGACCGATTTCGGGCCGCTGCTGGCCAACCCGAAGACCTTATTGCTCGGGGCGGCCGCGCAGTTCGGCATCTTCGCCTCCCTGCTCGGCGCCCTGGCGCTGAACATCGTGCCGGGCCTGGAATTCAGCCTGAAGGATGCGGCGGCCATCGCCATCATCGGCGGCGCCGACGGCCCGACCGCGATATACGTGGCCTCGCGCCTGGCGCCGGACCTGCTCGGCGCGATCGCGGTCGCGGCCTATTCGTACATGGCCCTGGTGCCCTTGATCCAGCCGCCGATCATGCGCGCTTTGACCACGGAAGCCGAGCGCCGCATCGAGATGCAGCAGATGCGCACGGTCGGCCGCACCGAGAAGATCGTCTTCCCGCTGCTCTTGATCGCCCTGACCGCGCTGCTGCTGCCGTCGGCCGCGCCGCTGGTCGGCATGTTCGCGCTGGGCAACCTGATGAACGCCTGCGGCGTGGTCGACCGGCTCAGCCAGACCGCCCAGAACGAGCTGATCAACATCGTGACCATCTTTTTGGGGCTGTCGGTCGGCTCCAAGCTCAGCGCCGAGGCGTTTTTGCAGATGGAGACCTTGGGGATTCTGGCCCTGGGCGCGGCGGCGTTCGCGATCGGCACGGCGGCCGGCGTGCTGATGGCCAAGCTGATGAACAAATTCAGCAAGACGCTGATCAACCCGCTGATCGGCGCGGCCGGCGTGTCGGCCGTGCCGATGGCGGCGCGCGTCGCCAACAAGCTGGGCCTGGAGAGCAATCCGCACAACTTCCTGCTCATGCACGCCATGGGCCCGAACGTGGCCGGCGTGATCGGCTCGGCGGTCGCCGCCGGTATTTTGCTGAGCCTGGTGAAATAACCGGCGATATCTTCGCCTAAACAAAAGCCCCGCCGGGATATCCCTGACAGGGCTTTTTATTTGCTTGCCAAACCAACTCCCCTGTTTAAGCCGCTTCTATTGGCTGGTTTCCATTCCAGAACGATGAGTTTCTAATGGCTTTTCCTATAGATTCAACTACGTGATCGATCAACGCTCTTAGTCGATCAATCGACTTCTTCAGCCATGCCAGGGCATTGGCATAAAATTTCTCGCCCAAAGCCGGCAACTCGGCCATTTGCTCTCTGGCCGGGTCAATCAGCCACACCTGAAGAATAATACGGCTTTGCGAAGGCAGCGCCAGGACGGCGACGACTGTTTCCTCATACAGGACTTTGCAGGGATAGAGGACTTTTTGCTCGACCAGATCCCGGATGGCTTTCAAATAGCTGTAGGCTAATGCTGTCCTCTCATGGATCAATAAGTTGACTGGCTCGACAAAACCTTGTTCAAAATACAGCCTGGCCTGTTCGGGCCACTGTTTGACCAGCGCGGAATGACTATGGATATTCTCGTGAATAACGGCTACTTTTTTGTTGATGAAATCCCTGGTTTCGTAGACCAATCGCTGCATGACCTCGATGCGCTGGCGAATTTTCGCTAACGCCGGGTTAATGATTTTTTCGTCCACACCATTTTTGATTTGATCCCTGCAACGGTCGATCCAGTTTACCGTTGTTTTCAATTGCGCGTTTTGCGCCGCAGTCAGTTTTGCTTCCAATTCATAAATTTGTGAATCGCGCTCGGTTAGCGTCAACTTTAATAGACTAATGGCGTCCTTACTTGATTCCAGTTCCCTGGAAAGCGTTGATACCTGTTCTTCCAGTTGGTTTAATTTAGTTAGCAAGCCGCCGGTAACGACAAGATTATCAGATTCCATAATGACCCTCCCCTCATGTAATTGTTTGTGTTTATTATATTTTTGTTACATTTTTGCTAGTACGCAGACTCATTCATAACAAGCCAAACGTTCAAAGTCAATCAAAAAATAAGAATCTACAAGCAGATTAAATGAGGGTCACAAGTCGGCCCTCATTCTGTATGAGGGCGCCGCTTTATTGCGCGCTTTGTTCGATTTGCTCCCGCTGTCTCGCGGCCGCATCCAGAACCGTTTGCTCGACTGCCCTGGCCTTTTCCAGTGCGTCTGTCTGGGTTTTAAAAACTTCACTGTCAACCGCCTTGGCCGGTTTGTCGTCGCCATTGCAACCGGCAATTGCCATTAATGACATCATGATCGTTATTCTAATTATTGATTTCATCTATCCTTACTCGCTCTGTTAATAATTCTGGTTGGGTGTCAAATAGCTCTGGTTGGCTATCGCTTTCCGCCGGTTTCACATACTCTCTCGTCAATTTAAAAAGAACCGGGCTTAGCAAACCTAAAGCCAGCAGATTCGGAATCGCCATAAGCCCGTTCATGACGTCGGCCAGCGTCCAGATGACGGTCAGTTTGCCCATCGCACCCAAAGGAATAGCGCCTATCCATAAAAGGCGGTAAGGCGTTATGATCCTGACGCCGAACAGGAACTCGGCGCAGCGCTCGCCGTAGTAGCTCCAGCCCAGAATCGTCGTGTACGCAAAAATGACCAGGCCAAACACAACGATATAGCCGCCCCAACCGGGCAACCCGGTATTGAACGCCAGTGTGGAGAGCGCCGCGCCATTTTCGCCGCTGCTCCAGGCGCCGGTCATAACGATGACCAAGGCGGTCATCGTGCAGACGACCAGCGTATCGATAAAAGTGCCCAGCATCGAAATCATGCCCTGCTGGACCGGATTCGTGGTTTTTGCCGCCGCCTGCGCAATCGGCGCGCTGCCCAGTCCCGCCTCATTCGAGAAGGCGCCGCGCGCCACGCCGTACCGGATCGCGGCCCAGACCACCGCGCCGGCAAAGCCGCCCGCCGCGGCCGTGCCGTTAAACGCACTGTCAATGATCAGTCCCAGAGCTGACGGCACTTTTTCGATGTCGGCGATGATAATGATCGATGCCCCGACAATATAGGAGATGGCCATGAACGGCACCAGCTTTGCCGCGACGTCGGCTATGCGGTTAATGCCGCCCAGAATGACAAAAGCGGTGAACACGGTCATGACCGCGCCGCTGATCCAGTCCGGGATGTGAAACATGGACTCGACCGCATCGGCAACCGAATGCGCCTGCACCATATTGCCGATACCGAACGAAGCCAGAGTGCCGAAGAGGGCGAATGCCGCAGCCAGCCATCGCCATTTCGCGCCCAGGCCGTTCTTGATGTAATACATCGGGCCGCCGACGTATTTGCCCAGTTCGTCAACTTCGCGGTATTGAACGGCCAACACCGCCTCGGCATATTTGGTCGCCATGCCGAATAATGCCGTCATCCACATCCAGAACACGGCGCCCGGACCGCCCAGAAAAATAGCTGTCGCGACACCGGCTATGTTGCCCGTGCCGATGGTGGCCGATAGTGCCGTCATCAAGGCTGCAAACGCGGTGATATCGCCTTCCTCCTCCGGCCCGGACTTGCGGCCGCGCCAGAGCAGCACAAAGGCGTGCGGCGTCTTGCGCCATGGCAAGGCCTTCAACCCTATCGTCAGATAAACGCCAACGCCCAGCAACAAGGCCAGCATCGCCGGCCCCCAAATCAGGCCGCTGGCCTGGCTTAACCAATCTTCGATGATGTTCATTAAGGTAATTGACTCACTTCTGTGCCTTTATTGAAATCGACGCCGACGCTGACGATAAAACTGGTGGCTTCCTCAATGTTCATGTTGGATTTTATGATTTTTGTCTTATCGACGATGATGGTAAATCCCGATGTCGGATTCGGCGAGGTAGGCACAAAAAGCACGTACTTGTCATCAAACCGGTTCGTGACATAAGCAGGCACCCAAATCCCGTCTTTCGGGTATTCCACGTAGACGACCTCCTTGGCGATGGCCTTGTCATGCGACGAGAACATGTTCACGACCTTCTTGACAACCCTGTAGACGGTATTTAAAAAAGGAATTCTGTCGATAACATGCTCAAAAGCGGCAATAAACCAGGGACGGCCCTGTTTGGCGATTTGGCGGCCTATGGATACGAGAATAATGAAGCTGACGGCAAAAATCAGCAGCGTATAAAGGTAGCTGACCGAATAACCGTAAACCAGCTGAAACAAATCGGCAACCCGGTCTTTTACGAACATGATGATCTGTAAAACCAGAACGATGGGAATAACCGCCAAAATCCCTATCAAAAGATAATTCAATAACTTCTTAATCAACGCACTCATTTTTTCTCCGCTACTATAGGGATTTAACCAATAGCAAGATGCCCGACGCCAACAAAAACCCGGCGAATAACATATTGTATTTTTTATTATCAATTTTGCTATATAGCATTTCCTCGGCCAACAGGAACGTCACAACCCCCACTTGAAGAAAGCCGATATTGTCCGCATAAGACACATCAAACCCGTGGCTGATAAAAAACAGCGTAGCCAATTGAAACAGGGCAAAGGTTGCGTAACAGCTTGCCACGGTCGCGCGTATTTGATCCTTCTGATACGGCTTGCCGTAAACGATGGCGGTTAATAATGAGCCGCCCAGGTTAGTCATGCCATGAATAACTCCCATCATCGCCAGATAGGTTCTTTCATAATTGAACAAGGGCCGCAGTGCCTTATCCACGGCCGGTGAAATAGCCTTTAACGCTACCAATATAAGCAATCCACCGACCAATGCGCTGATATTGATCTTGACGGAGGTAATGATCCATAGGAACAACACGACAAAAGGAATGCTGTAAATCAATACGTTTTTGTAGAATCCGATGTCGACATAGCGGTAATGTTTTAACAGCTGCAGGGAATTTATCGCGATGGAAATAGGCAGCAGGACGAGCAACGCATCGACAAAGTCGTGCCCCAACAGAAGCAGCACAGGCGTGCCGAACAGCAATACGCCCACGCCGAAAACGGATTGGATGAGAGTGGTCAGAATAACCGTAAGCAGAATGTCGACCGGCATTGAGTTCCCCCTTTATTATTTTTATTGGCCCGTCTCATTATAAGCGAATTTACGATCGCTGCCCGCCGAATTGAAATGTGACGGGCAGTTGACAAGGCTTTGAAGGAGGCTAACGGGAGGCGAGTTGCCGGCAGTGGTCGAGGCCGGCATAAATAAAAAGCGGTATCAGTTGCAAACCCGTGTCACAGGAAAACAGCAACGGAAGCGACTGCCCTTGCCCAACTCGCTAACGATGTTCAACTTGGCATCATGGCGCATCAGCACGTGCTTGACGATAGCCAGGCCCAGCCCGGTGCCGTTGACCTTTTTGCTGCGCTTGACTTCAACCCGGTAAAAACGTTCGGTAATGCGCGGGATTTCGGGCGCGGCAATGCCTTCGCCCTGGTCTTCGACATCCAGCATGATGGCGTTTTCGGACCGATGCCAGCGAATTGTTACTTTTGAATCGTCAGGTGAATACTTCAATGCATTGCCTAGCAGGTTGGTAAAAGCGCTGCGCAATTCCTGTTCTTCGCCGGTGATATGCGTATCGGTTTCGAGCAATAATTCGATGCGCCCGGCCGCCGTTTCCAGCGCGTCGCCTTCCTTGCAGATCTGGCTCAGCAAAGCCGGGATATCGACGCACTGTACTTTCTTTTGTTGCGTTTCCAGTCGCGTCAGCAGTAACAGGTCATCGACCAGATGCTGCATGCGCTCGGTCTGCCCCTGCATTTGCTGAACCGAATGCGTCAGTAACGGCGAATTGCCGTCATCCATATCCTGCATGGTTTCCAGATAGCCTTTCAACACCGTCAGCGGGGTTCTGAGCTCATGCGATACATTGGCGACAAAGTCCTTGCGCATTCTCTCCATTTTTTTCAGCTGCGTAACATCCTGAGCCAGCAGCAGCCGCAGCCCGGCGCCATATTTAACGATCCGCATGGCCAGTGTTATGCGGTGGTCCACCGGTGCGGGCAGGATGACTGCTTCATTGTAATTGCCGGATTTAAGGTAGCGGATAAACTCGGGAAAACGGACCAGATTGGGAATGCGCTGGCCTTTATCGGTCTGCTGGAGCCCCAGAACTTCTCTGGCCGCTTTATTGGCCCACTCTATTTCGTCATTCGGACCCAGAACGACGGCCGCATCAGGCAAGGCTTCCGTTGACTTGCGAAACTGATTCACCATTTTGCTCAGTTTCTTCTTGCGCTTTTTCTCGTTTTTTTTGATGCGGTAGACATGGTAATAAATATCTTCCCAGATGCCGGTCGCCTTAGGGTATTTGCCGCGCCCGCCCATGCTCAGCCATCTTTCAAAACGGCTGATCTGGAATAACTGACGGATCCAGAGCCCCAGCGTCAGCAGGAACACAAACAGCAGGACATGACCGGTCAGACTGCCGGCAATCAACGCAACCAGAAACAGCAGCAGCGCAATGCCGATCTCTTTTTGCCAGACGCTCATAAACTAATTCGTCAACGAGAATCTGTAGCCGAAGCCGCGCACAGTCTGAACCAGATCTTCTCTGCCGTATTCACCGAGGATTTTCCTGAGCCGACGGATATGCACGTCGACCGTGCGCTCTTCGATATAAACGCTACGCCCCCAGACCTGATCCAGCAATTGCGAGCGGTTATACACCTTGTCGGGGTGCGTCATGAAAAACAGCATCAAACGAAATTCGGTCGGGCTCACGTCCAGCTGCTTGTCGCCGATACTGAGACGGTGCTGTTCGGTATCGAGTACCAGATCACCCAGTTCTATTTGCGCCGAACCCTGGATTTTTCCGCTCCTGCGCAACACGGCGCGGACGCGCGCTACTAATTCCTTCGGTGAAAAAGGCTTGGTCATGTAATCGTCGGCGCCGATTTCCAGCCCTCTGACCTTGTCCTCCTCCTCGCCGCGCGCCGTCAACAGGATAATGGGCAACTCCCGATTCGTCTGATCTTTCTTCAGGCGCCTGGCCCATTCAACGCCGCTGATACCCGGCAGCATCCAGTCCAATAGAATCAAATCCGGCAAATTTTCATCGAGCATTTTCTGAGCTTCTTCAGCATCAGCGGCCGCAATCGACATAAAACCGGCCTGCTCCAATACCATCATTAACATGCCTCTGATAGCATCTTCATCTTCAACAACGAGAATCTTAAATCTGGACATAATTAATATAGAGATCAATAAATCTTTGTATTGTAGGAAGCCTATATTACGTTTTTATGACAAGAGGCCGTCAATTGCCCTATGTAACTTTATGAAACAGGCCTCTGGGCGCCTTATCGAACAGTTCATTGCATTCGGCTTCCAGTAATCCGCCGATGATGCGGCTGTTCCGGAACGGCGTTCTGGCAACGATTTCCTCGGCGCGAATATCTATTTGCCACCAGTTCCGGTTTTGTAGGTAAGGAATGGACGTGCCGTAATAAACCGTAGTGATACCCGCCCATTCGATCGCACTTTGACACATCGGGCACGGTTCCGCCGTCGTATACAGATCGAATTCGCTCCAGTCCGCCGAGGGGTGCGACTGCGCGCAATGGTTGATCGCGACCATCTCGCCGTGCCAGATCGGATTCAGCGCCGACTGATTAAAGCCCTCGGCGACGATCTCGCCGGTCGCCCGCCGCACGATGACCGCGCCGAACGGAAACTCGGGAACTTGCAAAGCCAGTTCGATGGCCCTGCGCATGTAATCTTCTTTATTCATCTGTTCAACCTGCCTGCTGGATGGTTGCCGGAATTTTTAACGTTCCGACTCATTATACTTAAACGCCACGCATTGAGAGATCCGGCGTTAACGTCTTAGTCACCGCCACCGCAGCCCCCGCCGCAACCGCCGTCGCCGCTGCAGCCGGGACTGTCGGAAGCATCCCCCGAATCCCCCGCGCAACCCGATGAGCAGCCTATATGGCTGGCGCAGTAAACGCCACTGCCAATACCGCTTGCATCCCGATCACAGTGCAATCGATAAGTAAAACCGCCGGGAATGTTCAACAGGCCGTCGATGGCAAAAATAAGAGGCAATTTGGCTGGTGTTTTCGGATTGATCTTTTCATGGATGCAGGCCAGGCGCCAGGCCCTTTTTATCCCTTCTTTAGCCTGGGTCGGCGTTGCCATCGCCTCGGCGGGCGTATGATGCAGAAAGCACCCGAATGCGCGCCGGCAAAAGTCGCCGTAGATTCGCGTCGATAGAATGAATTCATGCCAGGCATCGTCGACTACCTGGGATGGCATGGAAACCAGCCTCCGTTTGGCGCGCAAGCACATCAGGAAATAATCCCTCAAAGTTTGCATGACCAGCTCAATCTCTTGCTCTTTCAATTGGGGATGCTTTTGTGCTAGTTTGCCGACGATGCCCTTGTGGAAATAATAGCCGGCTATGTATTTTTCACGCCTGGCAAAAGCGGCCTGTCTGGCTGCAAAAAACACGGTTATTGTCACGACCGTTAAAATGATAAGGAATAAAGTCATAGGTATTAATTGTTTGAAATCCGTTACAGTGTATTCGAGCTTTCCCGTTTGTAAATATATTGCATGGCCTGTGCATTGAACCGTGACACCCGGACGCATTGGCAAACCAGATCCGGGCCTATACAATTCATTAAACCCTGATATTCTTAATCGCAATATGAAACCCAAGCATTACGACCTGCCTGTCACCGGCATGCAATGCGCAGAGTGCGAAAACCGTATTGTCGAGGCTGTTGCCGGACTCCCCGGCATTATCAATGCGCAGGCCAGCTTTACCGATGAAACACTGACGCTGGATCTGGACGACGACATCATATCGCTCAAAACGGTTTGCGCGGCAGTCAAATCGACTGGCTACGAATGCTCGAACCGCGCCCGGCATAAACCGACGGGCTTGGGCAGACGTCTTTTCCTGGTTGTCATTGCCATTACGGGCATTATTCTGCTGCTGCAGCTGAACAAATTTGTTCAGCTCGATTTGTCCCTCGAAGATGTCGGGAAAACAACCAATTACGGCCTGGTGTTTCTGGTCGGCGTTTTGACCAGCTTCCATTGCATCGGCATGTGCGGCGCGTTTGTCATCAGCTATACGGTAGCCGGCGCGAAATCGGGCAGACCCGGCTATTTCAGCCACCTGCTTTACGGCCTTGGAAAAACGCTGTCCTATTCCGGTTTCGGCGCGCTGTTCGGGCTGATCGGCGGTGCCATTACCTTCACGCTGGGCATGCGCAGCATGGTATCGGCCCTAGCGGGCGTGTTTCTGATCCTTTACGGATTGAGCATGCTGGATGCATTCAGCGGCTTAAGGCGTCTGCACATACGCCTGCCCTTCTTCGTTAACCGTTTATTGGTCAGGCGGCGCCAGCGCGCATCCAGTCCCTTCATGATCGGCTTGCTGAACGGCCTGATGATCGCCTGCGGCCCCTTGCAGGCCATGTACATCATGGCCGCAGGCACGGGCAGCGCCGTAGCGGGCGCAACCCTGCTGGCCGCCTTTGCGCTGGGCACGCTGCCTGTCATGCTGGCCTTCGGCTATTTTGCCGGCATGATTTCCAGCGGCGCCACGCGGCGGTTTATGAAAATATCCGCCATCATCATCCTGCTGCTCGGAGCGGCCATGCTCAATCGCAGCCTTCTGATTTCAGGCTCCGGCTATGATGTCAATTCGTTGCTGTCAAGGGCGTCGCAGGCATTGCAGGCGCGCTTCATGACCTGGCAGCATGACCATGCCGACGCAGGCTCCCATCTGCAGGACGGCTATCAGGTCATTTACATGGAAGCCGAGGCAATCGCCTACAAGCCGGACGAATTCACGCTGCGCTACGGCATTCCGGTTAAATGGGTCATTAACGTCAAGGAACTGTCCAGCTGCAACAAAAGAATCATTATTCCTTCGCTGGATATGACCATCGATCTGAAACCCGGCTTGCAAGTCGTCGAATTCACGCCGCAACAAATGGGCGCCATCAGTTGGAGCTGCTACATGGGCATGATACCGGGGACGTTTATTGTGAAGAAATGACGGAGACCGCCAAACGAGATCATTAATGAGCATGTGCAGGCTGGATTGTAGCCTTAGCGGAAACCCGGCCTGGCGGCTTCGAATGCCGGGTTTCCCAACTCAGCCTACACCCCTAAAACTTCACTCCACAGGACATCATCCCATTTATAGGACGCCGAAACCCAACGCGATTCCTGCACGTCAAACAATGTCAGACTGGAACTGTCGCCCTCTTCACCATAGGCATAAGGCCACCAGGACACAAAAGCGCCGGTATCCAGGCAAAGATGGGATAATACCTGGCGCGGTTTAGCTGCGTAGGTATGCCCGCAAAAGGTCAGAGAAAGACCGGGTTGCGTCCTGGCGAATTCCTGACTGGCCAACTGGCTCAACATCAGTGTTCGCCCCCAGTACAAGCGATTTTCAATTTCGGGTGGTATAAATTGTTGCTCAAGCCACTGGTCGACATCGCTATTCAGCCAGACGGCATGATCGGCGGTTTTATAATCCGGCCTGACCAGTTCTGCGTGAATGACATGAAAGCGATTGCCGTTTTCTCCCACTACCCATAGCAGCGGCATTTGTAACGCCAAAATCAGTCCATGATTAAACTCCTGCGTCATGCAGTTCCGGTCAGAGTCGAAATATTCGCTCACCCAGTCGCCGCCATATTCCAGAAATCCATTATCTTTAATGTCCTCGAATGGATCGAGTTTTCCGCTGGTCAGGTAGGATGAAAAGAAATCGAGCATCATCAGTTCGTGATTGCCCCGTACTGCGTAAAACCAGGGTTCCGCAAGTAATTGCAGGCAACGCAGGGAGTTTGGCCCTCGATCGATCAGATCGCCGACCGCAAACAGCCGGTCACGGGTTTTGTCGAAATCCACCTCATTCAACAATTGCTCCAGCAAATCATAGCAGCCGTGCAAGTCGCCCACGACATAGTCCTTGCCTAATGTATTAGCGGGGAGCTTTCGGATGGGAGCATTGCTTTTCATGGCAGGACCTATAGAGATGTTGATCGGATGTTAGCCATCCATACCGGGTTTCCGCTAAAGCGCCAACCCAGCTTACCGCGCCTCATCCGGTATGAAAGCTATTGCCCGTAGCGGGCTTCCGCTGCCTCCTTTGATCTTCATCGGAAGAGCGATAACCTGTGCTCCCGTAGTTGGCACTTTGTCCAGATTTGCAATATTCTCAAATACAGGCGTGCTCTTCCCCATCAGCATTACATGACTGCCAAATGCCTGCGATTGCCCGTAGTCAATGCTGGCTGTATCTATCCCTATTGCGTTAATTCTTCGGCTACTGACCAGCCACTTGGCCGCTTCAGGGTGCAAACCGGGGAAATGCAGCTCAGCTACGCCTTCAGCCCCGCGCTTATCAGTGCCCAAATACTTCACCCGGTCAGGCCAATAGCGCCCATACCCTGTTTGCAGCAACACTATGCTGCCATCCGGTATCTTCCCGTGCAAAGATTCCCAAGTATTGAAATCCTCTACATTGATCTGGTAATCACGATTTGCCATTGCTTTCTGTGAAACATCGATTTTGACTGCCGGAGCAATAAGCTGTGTCAGCGGGATCTGATCGACCGTTTTCCCACCGTATGAAAAATGGATTGGCGCATCAATATGGGTGCCGCCGTGTTCCGCGGCACAAAATTCATAGGCTGAGTAGTAATACCCTTTCTCCGTCATACCGGCAGAGACGGTATCCAGCTTGAACGGTTCGGCTGTCGGCCAATAGATGGTTTCCGAGGAATAATCATACGACAAGTCTATCCACTGTCCCGAAGGAAAACTGCCGTATTGAGTAGCGCAACCAGCAGTAAGGCAACACAGTGCGGCAAGCGAGACTATCTGGGTTAGCGACATTCCAATCTCCTGTGACTAATCATTCTGCTGTAGGGTTAACGACCGTGGACGAACACTTCAAGCCTGCTCTATCGGACACTACTCAAGGCGGCGAACTCAGCGTAATTCGCGTAGCGGCACAGCCAGGTTCGTAGGCGGGGTTGATAACCCCGGCATGGGCGACTACGAATTGCCGGGTTTATCAACCTAGCCTGCAGATAACGGATTCTGTCCTACGCACTGCCGCTATCTTTATTGTCATCATCGCCATTCTCGCTGCCGGGCAAGGTTTTATCGGCCTCATTTTCTTTTGCGGTTACCTTCATCACCATCACCATCCCGAGTACGACCGCTATCACCATTGCTATTTCCAGCACCATCCTCATCATTGTCATCACCCTTGGTTATGAAGTTGAGAGAGGCGGCGGAGCGCCATCATCGACCGCCATCCTGAAAACTTCTTCAGCTAACTTGTAGACTTCGCCCACGAACCTGTCAAACGTTTTTGCCACTCTGCGGGCATAAGGCCATAGGATGCGCCAACGACAGGAGATGCATCGTTCGCAATTGATGTGCTTCATACCTGGCGCATCCAACGAACCAGTCTCGACCATTAATGGTTCGGAAACTCGACATTGATGCTGCACGTGTAGGCTGGGTTGAAGCTTTAGCGGAAACCCGGCATTGGCGGCTTCGAGTGCTGGGTTTATCAACCCAGCCTAGCGATTGCTATTGTGATAGTAATGCAAAATTTTCTACTCATACACATAACAACTTTGTTATGCATTGGTGAAGCTGAAATTACCTGGTGCTTGTGCAAGGGCATAGGTAGGTTTTTCTCCATTATCACAAAGTGCGAATAAGACAGCGGTAGACTCTTTTTCATCCCAATGATTTACCAACACGATATGATTAAGAAACGTATTATTTAATTTTTCAATGATTGAGGGTAATTCATGATGGAAAGAGTCGATTTTATTTGATTCTTTCCAAGGATTAGCTACATGAAGAACACCACCGCATCTATCATACAATTTCGCCATACGCTTTAGTGTATAGCATTCTTTCTCAGGTTTTAGCTGAATTTGTTTTGTGCCATCATCTAAAATTAAGGGTTGCTTTTCTGATGCCCGAAAAAACATATCAGGATTTATCTTCAGAAGGTTTGTGATGATATCTCTACCATTCCAGTCCTTTGTATAATCTTGACCGACCTTTTTTCTAAACCCTTTATATTTGGTTTGATGAATAGCCATGAGAGAAAATGCCAGCAACTCAATCAGCTTTCTTATCTGCAATGCATGAGTTTCAATTACAAATCTATCTCGCTCTGGATTCGAGTAATTTGAGATAAATTCAAGCCTAGCTTTTACCTCTTCCATCTGCTCTAGATAGATCTTAAGATTTTTACTATTTCTAATATCTTCAATCATTCAAGCCATGATTGCATAACAAGTTAATATTTATGTCGGCATATCTTATACACCAACCCCAACTGTAGAAACAAAGATATATCGGAATTTTGTATTTCTAAGACACAACATCCACTTTATATCTAAAAAAGACAGGATTCATTATCTACTCTCCCCTTGAATAGTCACCACCAAACTGCGGCTGCCGCCATGGTTCCGGTGCTCGCACAGATAAATGCCCTGCCAGGTACCCAGATTCAGCCTGCCGTTGGTGATGGGAATGGTTAGCGTGGCGCCCAGGATGCTGCTTTTTAAATGCGCGGGCAGATCGTCGCTGCCTTCGTAATTGTGCAGATAGTAGTACTCGTTTTCCGGCACCGCTTTGTTGAAAAAATTTTCGAAGTCCTGGCGCACGGTTATGTCGGCGTTTTCATTCAGCGTCAGCGAGGCCGATGTATGCTTCAGCAGCACATGCAGCAGCCCGCATCGGATGGTTTCCAGCTCCGGTATGGCTTTCAGCACTTCATCGGTAACGAGATGAAATCCGCGAGGCCGCGCTTTCAGTTTAAATTCTTTCTGAATCCACATGGTAAAACCTTAAATAGGGCACTTTGAAAAGTGACTACAAACCGAGTTCACTGAGTTCCGGATGATTATCAGGCCGGCGTCCCTGGGGCCAGTGGAATTTGCGTTCCGATTCCTTGATGGGCATATCGTTGATGCTGACAAATCGTTTTTGCATCAAGCCGTTCGTATCGAATTCCCAGTTTTCGTTGCCGTAGGAGCGGAACCAGTTGCCGATGTAATCGTGCCATTCAGAGGCGAACCGGACTGCGATGCGATTGTTTTCATAGGCCCAGAGTTCCTTGATCATCCGGAATTCCTGTTCACGAACCCATTTGCGCGTCAAAAGCCGGATGATTTCCTCTCGGTCTTTCGGAAACTCGACCCGGCTGCGCCACTGGCTGTCGATCGTATAATCCGGAACGACCCGCTGCGGATCGCAGTTGTTCCATGCGTCTTCGGCCATGCGGACTTTCTGTATGGCCGTCTCTCGAGTGAAAGGCGGCACTGGGGGTCTGAACTCATCATTAGCATTCATGGTCATTCTCCTATAGATGGGCTGATCAAGGTTGCCGGTTCAAAAGAATCTCTATGGACAAGCTCATTCTATTTTAAGTCCAGATGCGTTCGCTGCTTTAAAAAAAGCCTGATGGCGCATATTTAAAACAATACCCATGAGGGGAGCCGATTATGAGCATATTACGTGAATTTAAGGAATTCGCCATCAAAGGCAACGCCATCGATATGGCCATCGGCATCATTATCGGAGCCGCCTTCGGCAAAATCATTTCATCGCTGGTGGACGATATCATCATGCCCCCGATTGGCGTACTGGTCGGAGGCGTCGACTTCACCAAACTTGCAGTAACGCTTAAGGAAGCCACTGCGGACGCACCTGCCGTAACGCTTAATTACGGCAATTTCATTCAGACTTTGGTTGATTTTACGATTATTGCCTTCGCCATTTTCATGCTGGTCAAGCTTATCAATCGTCTTAGGAGGAAACAGGAAGCGGCGCCGGAATCCATCCCTACCAAAGAAACGCTGTTGCTGGCTGAAATCCGCGATTTGCTTAAAGAAAGAAAATGAGGTGATCAGGGTGGGCAGCCTGGCGCTGCCCACCCGATATCGCTTAGCCTTTCAAAAATTTCAGCTCGTCATTTTGCACGTCTACTTTTATGACATCGCCCGCTTCAAACCTACCGGCCAGGATTTCCTGGGCCAGCGGGTTTTCCAGTTGATGCTGGATGGCCCGTTTCAGCGGCCGGGCGCCATAAACCGGATCGAAGCCCGCTTCGCCCAGTTTGTCGAGCGCGGCCTGGCTGATCTCGAAGCCGATCTCACGATCCTGCAGACGTCTGCGCAGATAGTCGATCTGGATTTTGGAAATGGCCCGGATATGGTCGCGTCCCAGTGGGTGAAAAACGACCGTTTCATCGACCCGGTTGATAAACTCGGGCCTGAAGTGCAGGCCGACGATCTCCATGACCGCCGCTTTCATCTCATTGTAATGCGCTTCGCCGGCCAGTTCCTGAATGCGGTCCGAGCCCAGGTTCGAGGTCATGACGATAACGGTGTTTCTGAAATCCACGGTCCGGCCCTGCCCATCGGTCAGGCGGCCGTCGTCCAGCACTTGCAGCAGCACGTTGAAAACATCCGGATGGGCTTTTTCGATTTCGTCCATCAGAATGACCGAGTACGGTTTGCGCCGGACCGCTTCAGTCAGATACCCGCCTTCCTCATAGCCGACATAGCCCGGAGGCGCGCCGATCAGTCGCGCGACGGAATGCTTTTCCATGAATTCGGACATGTCGATGCGCACCATTGCATCCGACGTATCGAACAGGAATTCGGCCAGCGCCTTGCACAGTTCGGTCTTGCCGACGCCGGTAGGCCCCAGGAACAGAAACGAGCCGTTCGGCCGGTTCGGATCCGACAAGCCGGCCCGTGACCTGCGGATGGCGTTGCTGACCGCTTTCAGCGCTTCTTCCTGGCCGACCACGCGCTTGCTAAGCGCGTCTTCCATGTGCAGCAGTTTTTCGCGTTCGCCTTCCATCATTTTGGAAACCGGTATGCCGGTCCATTTCGACACGACTTCGGCGATTTCCTCTTCGGTGACTTTGTTGCGCAGCAAGGTCATTTTATGGGGCTCTGTCGATGATGCCGTATTGAGCTGTTTTTCCAGCGCCGGAATAATGCCGTACTGCAATTCCGACATGCGCGCCAGATCGCCGGCGCGGCTCGCCGCTTCCAGTTCGATCCGGGACTGGTCCAGCTTTTCCTTGATCGATGCCGTGCCTTGCAGCGAAGCCTTTTCGGCTTTCCAGACTTCTTCCAGGTCGGAGTATTCCTTTTCCAGTTCGGCAATGTCTTCCTCAAGGATTTCCAGGCGTTTTTTGGAGGCCGGATCGGCTTCTTTCTTCAGCGCTTCGCGTTCTATTTTTAATTGAATCAGCCGCCGGTCCAGTCTGTCCATGGCTTCCGGCTTGGAATCGATTTCCATGCGGATGCGGCTGGCCGCCTCGTCGACCAAATCGATAGCCTTGTCGGGCAATTGCCGGTCCGAGATATAGCGGTAAGACAGGCTCGCGGCAGCCACGATGGCCGGGTCGGTGATGTCGACGCCGTGATGAACCTCGTATTTCTCTTTCAGTCCGCGCAGAATCGCGATCGTGTCCTCGACGGACGGTTCGTCGACCAGCACTTTCTGGAACCGGCGCTCCAGGGCCGCGTCTTTTTCGACGTATTTGCGGTACTCGTCGAGCGTGGTCGCGCCGACGCAGTGCAGTTCGCCGCGCGCCAGGGCCGGCTTCAGCATGTTGCCGGCATCCATGGCGCCCTCGGCCTTGCCGGCGCCGACCATGGTGTGCAGTTCGTCGATGAACAGAATGACCTGACCTTCCTGTTTGGCCAGATCGTTCAGGACGGCTTTCAGGCGTTCTTCAAACTCGCCGCGAAACTTGGCGCCGGCGATCAGGGCCGCCATGTCCAGCGCCAGCACTCGCTTGCCCTTGATGCCTTCCGGCACCTCGCCGTTGACGATACGCTGCGCCAGGCCTTCGACGATCGCGGTCTTGCCGACGCCGGGCTCGCCAATCAGGACCGGGTTGTTCTTGGTGCGGCGCTGCAGGACCTGAATCGTGCGGCGGATTTCATCGTCGCGGCCGATCACCGGATCCAGCTTGCCGGCTTCGGCGCGCTCGGTGATATCGATCGTATACTTTTTCAGGGCCTGTCGCTGATCCTCGGCATTCGGGTCATTGACCGCCTGACCGCCGCGCATGGCGTCGATGGCTTTTTCGACCGCTTCTCTGGTCATGCCGGCTTTTTTAAGCAGGTTCTGCAAGGTACCCCTTTCTTCCAGGGCGGCCAAGACGAACAGTTCGCTGGAGATAAAGGCGTCGTTGCGTTTCTGCGCCAGTTTATCGGTCAGGTTCAGCAACCGGTTCAATTCATTGGAAATCTGCACATCGCCGCCCGAACCGCTAACCGTGGCGATACGGTCAATCTCTTTGTTCAGCTCGACTCGCAGCGTATTGGTATTGACGCCAATCTGGGCCAATAGCGGCTTGACACTGCCGCCTTCCTGATCCAGCAAGGCAAGCATGACGTGCGCCGGCTCGATGAATTGATGGTCTCTTCCCAGAGCCAGACTTTGGGCATCGGCCAGCGCCATTTGAAACTTGCTGGTTAATTTATCCATGCGCATTTTGTTACCTCTAAAGATAATTTTTAAGTTACCGCTAAGATGGGGGGTAATCCGGCAGTTTTCAAGACAGGGTCGCTAACTTTGATGACAGGATTTATTCCACCCTCAAACCCGACTTGATTTTTAATGGGATTGTTGCTTAACTGAAAAAGACTAATGATGAAAATAAATTTATATTAAACATGCCCTTATTGAACAATCCTTTTATCAGGCAGCTATTCAGCAGCTTTCTGGATCTGGCGCCGATTCTTGCTGTCGTGATCATCTTTCAGGTTTTCGTTATCCAACAGCCTATTCCCGATGTGGCCGAATTAATCATCGGCACTTTTTTGGTCGTGCTCGGCCTCACCTTGTTCGTTCAGGGACTGGAACAAAGCCTGTTCCCGCTGGGTGAATCCATGGCCTACGCGTTCGCCCGTAAAGGCAGCCTGCTCTGGCTGTTGGCTTTTGCTTTCTGTCTGGGCTTTGGCGCGGCGATTGCCGAACCGGCGCTCATAGCCGTTGCCGACAAAGCCGCCAACATAGCCGCTACAGGGGGGCTTATTGAACAATCTGGCGTAGCCAAGGATAGTTACGCCTTGGGACTGCGCGTTACCGTTGCCCTGTCCATCGGCTTTGCAATTCTAGTCGGCGTATTCAGGATTATCCGGGGCTGGCCGGTCCATTACCCGGTTTTCGCAGGTTTTGGCTGCGTTGCCGTCATGACTCCCTTCGCGCCTGATGAGATCATTGGCATCGCTTATGATTCAGGTGCCATCGCCACATCGACCATTACTGTGCCGCTGGTGACCGCGCTCGGCGTCGGCCTGGCCACGGCCATCAAAGGCCGCAATCCGATGACGGACGGCTTTGGGCTCATCGTCTTCGCGGTATTGATGCCGATGATCTTCGTCATGGCCTATGGAATGATCATATGATTGAATGGTCAATACATTTATTAATGGAATTGTTGCAAACCTGCCGGGATATTCTGCCTATTGCGATAACTATCATTGGTTTTCAGTTATTGGTAATCCGCAGGCCCTTGGCCCATCCCAAGAGAACACTGATAGGTTTTTTCTATGTCCTGCTTGGCATTGTTGTCTTTCTGGAAGGACTGGATATGGCGTTGTTCCCGCTTGGGAGCTTGATGGCGTCCCAGTTGACCGCGCCTGAATTCCTGGGCATTAATCCTGTCAACCAGCCTGTATCCTGGTTCACCTATTCCTGGGTCTATGTTTTTGCTGCCAGCATCGGCTTCGCCACGGCTTTGGCCGAACCCGCCCTGCTGGCTGTCGCCATTAAGGTCGAGCAAATCTCGGGCGGAACTATTCCTGCCTGGGGACTGCGAATCTCGGTTGCCATAGGGGTCGCTTTGGGTCTGGCCTTGGGTACGTTCCGAATAGTCACAGGACTGGATCTCTCTTTTTTCATTATCGCGGGCTATGTCATCGTCACTATACAGACATATTTTGCCCCCAAAATGATTATCGGCCTGGCCTATGATTCAGGCGGGGTGACTACATCGATGGTTACCGTACCGCTGGTCACCGCATTGGGACTGGGACTGGCCGAGGCCATACCCGGCCGCAACCCGCTTTTGGATGGTTTTGGCCTGATCGCCTTTGCCAGCTTGTTTCCCATCATTGCCGTATTGGGTTATGCGCAAATTGCGCAATGGCTCAGCAGAAACAAAACTTCATCTAACCCCTGAGGAAAACTATGCATTTCAAATTAATTATCGTACTTGTCGAAGATGATAAAACCGATCTGGTGCTTGAAACGGCGCGTAAAAACGGCGCCAAGGGCGCAACCGTTGTCAATAATGCCCGAGGCGAAGGTCTTAAACGCTCAAAAACCTTTTTTGGCCTGACGCTTGAGACGCAACGCGATGTCCTGCTGTTACTGGTGGAAGAGCATCTGAGCCGGCATATTCTCGAAACCGTAGCCCAGGCAGCCCAGTTCGACAGCAGGCCCGGCACCGGCATCGCTTTCCAGATCGATGTCGAGGATGCCATTGGCGTCACGCATCAGGTTGAAGAATTAACCCATGAAATCGAGGATAAAATATGACAGGCAAGCTTCCAATAACCCGCGTCAGGGATATCATGAAAACCGAGGTCGGCAGCATCGACGGCATTGCGACCGTAGCCGACGCCCTGAAAAAAATGAAATCGCTTAAGACGTCCGTGCTGATCGTCAACAAACGCCATGATGACGATGAGTTCGGCATGATCACATCCGGCGACATCGCGCGCCATGTGCTGGCGAAAGACCGCGCGCCGGAACGCGTCAACGTCTATGAAATCATGATGAAACCGGTTATCAGCGTCGACCCGGACATGGACATCCGTTACTGTTCGAGGCTGTTTGCCCAATATGATCTGGTCAGGGCGCCGGTCGTTGAAAATCAGCAAGTCGTCGGCATGGTCAGTCCCAATGCGCTGGTGCTGGACGGACTCTACAAAATTTTTCAATAAATGGCATCCGGCCAAAAATAACAGTACAATAGCCCGCGATCAGACGGCAGATGTTGAGTTAGGGATTCCTAGGTTGTTAGGTTGTCCGGTTATCAATGTTTTAGTTCTGTGTTAACCGTAAGTTATTTTTTCAGGAGTTTTCAAAATGGCAACAGGCACTGTAAAGTGGTTTAATAACACAAAAGGTTTTGGTTTCATTGAGCCTTCAGAAGGTAGCGAAGATGTTTTCGTTCACCATTCGGTTATTCAGGGAGAAGGTTTTAAAACACTGTCCCCAGGCCAAACAGTCATCTTTGACATCGAATCTGGTCCAAAAGGCCTAACCGCCGCTAACGTGCAACCTAAATAAGGGATCGCATTCAGATTCTGAAAGGCCCTGATGAGGCATCATCAGGGCCTTTTTTATAGCTTTCGATAAATTATTTCAAAGGGCGGCCTTTGGCGTCCTTGTCTATCTGCCCGCCAAAAAGCAGTACCGCTTCGACAAATCCCCAGACCACGCCGAAACCGACCGTTAAAACGGTCAGCGCCAACTGGGCCAGGGCAATCCAGTAATATCCCAAGTACAGCCGATGCGCGCCGATGCCCCCTAAAACCAGCCCCAGCACAGCGGCCACATAACGGTATTTGACAGCCTCCGGTTTGGCCAGATACGCCCCCACCAGATTCACGTTGACCGCCGCATTGCCTTTGGCGTCAAAAGTGACGTCATCGCCTGTTTCCGGCTGCGCTTCCGCCACCCAGTCACCGGCATTAAATTCAAACAATGCCTCATCGCTTTTTATGACCCCGGTTTTGGCTTCAGGATCATAACTTTCAATATGTCCAATCATTTATATCTACCTTTAACAATACAAGAGCGCTTTATTAGTTGTAAGTCTGTGCGCCCAGTTAACACTCTCACTCGCTTTTCAAACGCACGGCCAACACATCGCAATGCGCATGGTGCAATACGCCGTTCGCAGTCGAACCGAGCAACAAAGCCAGTCCATGCCGGCCATGCGAGCCGACTACGATTAAATCCACCTGGTTTTCCTCGGCAACCCTGATTATTTCCAGCTTCGGACTGCCGACCGCTATGCACTGACGATCATCGGCGATACCCAGGCTTTCGGCCAGTTTGGCCAATCTGTCTTTTGCCGCCGTCATCAGCTCTTCGGTCAGGTCCAGATCAAACGGGATAACCGGCCCATACGCCGCATCGGTCAGCGGCAGATTGTCCACGACATGCACAACGCTCAGCCTTGCCTGGTATTTGTCAGCCAGATCCTTCGCCCTCCTGGCCACTTCCTCCCCGTGTGTGGAAAAGTCGGCCGCCAGTAATATATGTTTATAATCTCCCATGATTCCTCCTATTCAACGCCGGTAACTTCAGGAAACAACAAGACCATTACCTGATACGATACGAGCAGGTATAAAAACGCCAGACTCAAGCCAAACATCAATGTCTGGTCCAACGCATTGCGGATAATATGGCCGGTAATAGCCCAATGCCAGATCATCAGACCTATCATGACCGAAAATGCCAATAAAGTCATGCCTCCGATCGCCATTGAGGCCACCCCGGGCACGGCAAAAAAACTGATCAGAGCATCGGTGCCCAATAAAGCGCAGGTGGTTTGATAAAAACGCCCCGGCCTGTGCCCAAAATACAGCATGGTCCAGCTGAATCCGACAACGATCAGGATGCCGATGGCTACTATAAACAGCGCATAAAGCCAGCCGACACTGATATTGATCATCAAAAAGTTAACGATGGCATAGATGACTATCGTTATGCGCAGCAGCCATGGAGAATACGGCAAATGCTGAGGCCCTTTCCTGAACAGGCAGATATCAAATAATAGCTTTATGATTTCGAACATAATCTTCCTTCCTGATATGCGCTAAACTTCGGCAATATTTATTTTTATTATTCGTAAGCATCAACTTAAGCAGAAAGTCCGCCTATTCAATAGACAGCATGTAGACAGCATGTAGACAGATTACTGATTAACCGCGAAAAACACGAAGCTCTGTTAGGGTATGCTTTTTGCCTTATAGGATATTGCATACCTTTTCAAAATTTGCCGATTCCTGGCGCTCTGAAGAGGTACGCAGTGCGTACCCTACAACTTAGTCTCTTCAATCCTTTCCTCGGCCTCCATCCAGGCGGCTTCGGCTTCGTCCAGTGCCTTGTCGACCTGCGCCTTTCGTTCCATCAGCTTCTTTAAGCGCTCCTTTTCCGAATCGGCATAGATCGCGGGGTCAGCCAGTTGCTGTTCCAGCTGCCGCTGTTCGGCATGGTATTTTTCCACGGCCTGCTCGGCTTTTTTCAGCGCATCGAACAGCGGCTTGAATTTCTGCCGGCGTTCCGCCTCCAGCTTTCGCTGGTCTTTGCGTGAGACGGCCGGCGTTGCATCGGCCACGGTTTTCTCTTCGTTTTTTTTCTGTTCGGCCAGCCAGAGGCGGTAATCATCCAGATCGCCGTCGAACGGCTGCGCCTTGCCATCGGCCACCAGTAGCAATTGATCAGTCACCGAGCGCAATAAGTGCCTGTCATGGGATACGACGACGATAGCACCCTCATAGTCCTGCAATGCCACGCTCAAGGCATGGCGCATTTCCAGATCCAGATGGTTGGTCGGCTCATCGAGCAGCAGTAGATTAGGATTTTGATAAACCAGCATCGCCAGGACCAGGCGCGCCTTTTCGCCACCGGAAAAAGGCTTGACCGGCTCCAGGACCTTGTCGCCCTGGAAGTCGAATCCGCCCAGGAAATTGCGCAAATCCTTCTCGGTGGCCTGATTGTCCAATTTTTGCAGATGCCATAATGGACTCTCATCCACACGTAATTGTTCCAGCTGATGCTGGGCGAAGTAACCGATCCTCAGTGCGTCTGCTTCCAGCCGTGTTCCCGATAATGGCGGCATGGTGCCGGCCAGCACTTTGATCAGGCTGGATTTTCCGGCCCCGTTCGGGCCCAGCAGGCCGATGCGGTCGCCCGGCGATATCGACAGGCTCGCCTGTTCGATCACGCGCTTCTGACCATAGCCGATGTCGGCCTTATCCAGTCTCAATAAGGGATTGGGCATTCTGCCGGGCGTTGGAAAGCTGAAATCGAACGGCGAATCGACGTGCGCCTGGGCGATCAGCTCCATTCTTTCCAGAGCCTTGATCCGGCTCTGCGCCTGGCGCGCCTTTGTGGCTTTGGCCTTGAACCGGTCGACAAAGCTTTGCATATGGGCGATTTCCCGTTGCTGCTTCAGGTAAGCGGCTTGTTGCTGCGCCAGCTTTTCGGCGCGCATTGTTTCAAAAGCCGAATAATTCCCCGTATAGATTTCGGCCTTGTTCTGCTCGATATGGACGATATGGTCGGTGATGGCGTCGAGGAAATCGCGGTCATGCGAGATCAGCAGCAACGTGCCGGGGTACTTGCACAGCCAATCCTGCAGCCAGATCACGGCATCCAGGTCCAGGTGGTTGGTCGGCTCGTCGAGCAGCAAGACATCGGACCGGCACATCAGGGCCTGGGCCAGATTGAGCCGCATGCGCCAGCCGCCGGAGAACGAACTGACCGGGTTCTGCTCCTGATCGGCCGTAAAGCCCAGGCCGCTCATCAGCCGCGAAGCCCGCGCCTGGGCCGAATAGCCGCCGATCGTGTCCAGCATCGCGTGCAGTTGTGCCTGTTTTAAGCCGTCATCGGCTTGTTCGGCGGCGGTCAGTTGCTGTTGCAGACGCCTTAATTCGCGGTCGCCGTCAATGACGTAATCGATGGCCGAGCAGCCGACGGCAGGCGTTTCCTGCGCCACATGCGCGATTTCCAGCCCTGGCGGCATGGAGAAATCGCCCTCGTCCAGGTGCAGTTCGTTCCGAAGCAGCGCAAACAGGCTGGACTTGCCGACACCATTGGCGCCGGTAACCCCGACTTTCTGCCCCTTGTGGATGGTGAACGAGGCGTTGGCGAACAAAACCCGGGCACCCCGGCGCAACGATATATTTTTAAAATTCAGCATGAACGTACAGCATTAATATCGGCTCGGATAGCCGCATGAAAAACAAATTCCGCAAGCCTTCGCTCAGGCCGCGGAATAGATATATGAATAGAAGCGGCGGTTTTAGTTAGGAAACCAAACGGCTGTTTAAGCGGCCCTCTCAATCATTTTCTCGGCCTGCGCGGCGAACTGCTCCAGATTGCCTCTTTTGATCGTTTCCACGGGAATCACCAGGGCTGTCTTCAAATCGATATAGATGTAGACATAGCGTTTGCCGTATTCAACCCGCAGCAGATCCTCCCACGCCATTTTGTGCTTGCCGCTGGGCGATTTCTCCAGCAGATATTTCGGGTTGGCCGGATCGATGGTCAACGTATACGTGCCGAACATATTGACCTTTTCCTTGTTAGTGTAATTGGCCAATATCTGCCGGCGCAAATCCAGCATCATGATCTTGGGCGACAATAATGCCCACAACATGGCGATAATCATGACATACCCGGCCGACATCGCGTCCCGGTAGTACATGTAATAGAAAAAACCCACCAACGCCATGACGCCAGGTACGATCAGCCTGTTCTTCCGGATGTTGTTTTGTATCTCCTCGGACCTCGTAAACTGTAATTCATTAAAGTGGATCAGGTCTTCTTCGCGAAACTCGTATTCAATTTCTAGCATGATAATTTCTGGTAAATTTAAAAAATAAGGCGCTATCAGTGCATTTTGATTTTTGCATGCGCACTGCGTCTGAACAGATTGGAAAGCGTCAGCATCGCCGTTCTGAAATAGCCATGTATCGCCACCTGGTGCATTTTATACAAGGACAGGTAAACCACGCGGGCAATGAAGCCGCCGATGCTGACCGTGCCCATCAGGTTGCCCATCAGGTTGCCGACCGTGGTGTATTTGCCCAGTGACACGAGCGAACCGTAGTCACGATAGACATATTTGATCGGCGCGCGGCCGTTCAACCGGTTGATGATGGTTTTGTATAACGTCGACGCCTGCTGATGGGCCGCCTGCGCGCGGGGCGGGACATTTTCATTATGGTCTGGCCAGGGGCAGGCCGCGCAATCGCCCATCGCAAAAATATCGTCATCGCTGGTTTTCAGCGTTTGGTCAACCACCAGCTGATTGATGTGATTGGTTTCCAGGCCGTCCAACTGCGTCACCCAGTTCGGTGCCTTGATGCCCGCGGCCCAGACTTTAAGGTCGGCTTCGATCATTTCTCCGTCGTGCGTCTTGATGCCCTCCCTGGTTACCTCGACCACGCGGCGGCCCATTTTCAGATCGATGCCCAACTTGACCAACTGCTGTTGCGTGGCGGTCGCCAGTTTGCTCGGCAAGGCCGGCAGCAACTGGGTCGCGGCCTCGATAATGGTCAGCTTCACGTTGCTGGACTCATCCAGCCCGTAAACGGCCAGCAGATCGGTTACCTCATGCAGCTGGGCCGACAGCTCGACCCCGGTTGCCCCGGCGCCGACGATAGCGATCGACAGCGGCTTATCGGCGGTGTTGATGCTGGCATGATTCCTAATATAGGCTTCAACGAGTTGCTTCTGGAACTTGAATGCCTGTAAAGTCGTGTCCAGAAACATGCAGTGTTCAGCCACGCCTTTGATATTGAACGTATTGCTGACGCTGCCGACCGACATGACCAGCGTGTCGTAGCTGAAGGTGCGCCGTGGGATCAGCTCCTCGCCGTTATCGCCCAGGGTAGGACTGACGTAAATTTCCTTCTTCTTGCGGTCCAGCCCTTCCATCCGGCCCAGCCTGAAGCGAAAATGATTACGATGCGCCTGGTTCAAGTATTCGACTTCTTCGGTTTCGCCTAGCGTGCCGGCGGCTACCTCATGCAGCAGCGGCTTCCAGATGTGTGTCGATGATGCATCCAGCAGCATGACTTCCGCCGGGCCTCGTTTGCCTAATTTATTGCCCAGACTGGTAGCAAGCTCAAGACCGGCCGCTCCGCCCCCCACAATCACTATTTTATGTTTTTTATTATTGTCACCCATCACTATCCCCCAAAATTTCTGCCTGAGTCGGACAGATTAAAAATCAACCTTTTATTATGCCACGGTGCTCATCGAAACGTGCTACCTCTTCATTTTACGGCATTATAGCGAATCAACGCGTCGGTGATTGATTTTGCTCATCTCCAATCCTGCTTTTAATCAAGCAAACCGCCCCAAACTGTAATAAGATAACGCCAGTTTTTATTCCTGATGAGGCACGACCATGCGCCGTTTTATATTTCTTAGCCTTATTGCCTTCCCGGCATTCGCCGTTGATGAGCGACCGCCCCAGCTCGAGGCCGTGCCGGAAGTGCCGGA
Organism: Methylobacter luteus IMV-B-3098; assembly: GCF_000427625.1. Lineage (GTDB taxonomy): Bacteria > Pseudomonadota > Gammaproteobacteria > Methylococcales > Methylomonadaceae > Methylobacter > Methylobacter luteus. Next base: position 3,619,078 of record NZ_KE386569.1, on the reverse strand, counting down.
ACCGCCCATGCCCGTGCAAAGCGGTGAAACGCTCGAACCCGATATCACCATTATCCGCAAAGGCAGGCAGACCATACAAGAATATCGCCGGGGCGGCAAACTATACATGATTAAAGTTATACCGGATGTCGGTCCGCCTTATTATTTCATTGATAAAAATAATGATGGCGTCATGGATGTGCGCCGTGATGACGCGAATCGGGAAAGCAACATCAACATGTGGAAAATACTGGAATGGTAAGAATATAACCGGTGTCCGTTTATACGCCTGTAAATAGCCTGCAACTCGAACAATTCTTCAGCACTTACAGCCTTGGCAAAGTCACCGATTTTGAAGGGATAAGAGACGGCATAGAAAACACCAACTATTTCGTCACAACCACTCGCGGCCGTTTCGTTCTGACCTTGTTCGAGTCATTGACGGCCGATGACCTGCCGCCTTTCATGGATTTAATGACGCATCTGGGCAAAAGCGAAATCGCTTGCCCCCGTCCCCTGCCCGACCGACAAGCGAATCCGTTGCGCATCCTGATCGACAAGCCGGCCGCACTATTCAACCGCCTGGCCGGCGCCGCCGTCACTTCACCGTCGATCGCGCATTGCCGGCAGATCGGCCTGCACCTGGCGCGTCTGCATAATTCTACGCAAGCCTACGTGTTCCCGATAAAGAACAGCCGAGGGCTGGACTGGTGCCAGCGCGTGTTCACGGAAATCGGCCCGGCCTTATGCCCGGCGGATCGGGCCTTGATTGGCGATGAGCTGCGTGTTCAGCGCCAAAACAGCACGAATCTTCTGCCGCGCGGCGTTATTCATGCCGATCTGTTCAGGGACAATGTCTTGTTCGTGGACGGGCGGCTCAGTGGCCTGCTGGATTTCTACAGCGCCTGTACCGATGCTTTGCTGCTCGATATCGCGATAACGGCCAATGACTGGTGTTGCGATAACGGCGCCGTAAATCCCGATAAATTCGCGGCCCTGTTATCGGCCTATGAAACGCTGCGCCCGCTGGAACCGATGGAAAGACAACGCTGGCCGCTCATGCTCAGAGCCGCGGCTTTGCGCTTCTGGCTATCACGGCTGCAACATCGGCTGCATCCGCGCCCCGGCGAAATCACCCAGCAGAAAGACCCGCTGGTTTTCCGGGAGCTGCTGGAACAGCACCGGGGGCAAGCATCCGTCATTTCACCTCGGCCTGCAACATGGCCATCATGCTTTCGGCCTGCCGCAGATAACCGCCGCCGAACAGATTCAGGTGATTCAGAATATGATACAGATTGTACAGTGTCTTCCTGACGCTATAGCCTTGGTCTAAAGGCCAGGCTTCCCGGTAGGTGGCATAGAAATCGCGCCCGAACCCGCCGAACAGTTCGGTCATGGCCAGATCGGCCTCGCGGTCGCCATAATAACAGGCAGGATCGAAGATAACGGGAAGCCCCTGCGTGTCCACGGCCGCATTGCCGGCCCATAAGTCGCCGTGAAGCAGGGAAGGCTCGGGCGCGTAGCTATCGAATAAAGCGGCCAGATCACCGAGAAGCCGCTCGCCGCTCGCTTGCAACCGTCCGCCGTAACCGTTCGATGCCGCCAGTTTCAGCTGAAAGCCCAGACGCTGCTCACGCCAGAAGCTCAGCCAGTCGATATATTGGCCGTTGGGTTGCCGCGTGCTGCCGATGGTGTTGTCGCGGTGCCAGCCGAAATACGGCTGTTTCACGGCATGCAGACGCGCAAGCTGCTGCCCCAGCAGACGCTCGGACGCCTTGCTCGATGCACCGAATTCAATATTTTCGAGCACCAGAAAGGCATGATCCGCCGTGCTGCCGGCAGCGATGGCCGCAGGCACACGCAGGGCTTGAGCCGATGCTATCTCCATCAGGCCGGCGAATTCGGCTTCAAACATCGCAGCCAAATCAGCGCGATTGAGCTTCACAAAATAGGTTTTATCATGTCCTTTCAGTCGGAAGGCGGAATTGATGTCACCGCCGCTTACGGCTTGTGACGAAACGACCGTAAAAGCCTGCCCCGTTGCCGCCCCAATATGTTCTGAAATAATCCGCCAATTCATAATTTACCTACCCTGTTTCCAAACTGTTGTTCAAAGACAGGCTTTCAGCAGCCATTGACGCCGTTTGGCCACATCAGGCGTCAATAACGTCTGGGCCGTCCTTTTTAAATGAGCGAAGATGGTCTGGCTTTCTTCGCCGGTGACAAAATTGATTTGTCCTGGCCGGATCATAGCGCACATGCGGGAAGCGTGCAGCGCTAACGATCATTATATGGCAAGGATGCAATAGATCCGCACCGCTTATTGAATCCGAAAGCCAGATCGGCTTTGCCTTGGCAAGCGATAAACGCGCCTCTGTCAGGCAAGGCATGAGCTTGTCTCATCGGTCACAATTCCAATTCTTTCTTGGGCTTACCTGAATCATCGCCGCCTCTACCGCGGCAGAGCCTTGTCGATCCCGGAAAAAATGAGCAAAGTCAGAGCGCCTGCTGTCCGCCGGCGGGATTGTTCAGGCACTGGTCTCCTATGAGGCGCTACGGGAATAGGATCTTGCCTTTGGCGACCTTGCCCGAATTCATTCCAAGCCCAATTCAGGGATTGTTTTTTAGGTAAAGAAAGTTCCACAGGCATAGGCTTTCAGTTAAAATCGGGGTTTCCAATAACTTCAACCGCCGCCCCACGCCCTGCCGGTATTTGCTATAGGCCACAATTGGACAAATCTATAAAGCTGTATGTCTTTTATTATAATTCGGCTTATTATGTGAGTTGTTTTTAACCATGCGTCCTTAGCATCACATGGTTGCCGACTATTTTTATCAATGCCTCATGAAAAACTATAAATTACTACTATTATTACTGCTAAGTTCAGTTGCCGCAGGCTGCGGGCAGCCGGGACCGCTTTACCTGCCAGGCCAACCTGCGCCTATTCACGTAGAACCGGATAAAGACGAATAAAATGGATTATTTTAATTATCGAAACGACGAACTGTTCGCCGAAGATGTGTCTGTACAGGACATCGTCTATAAATATGGCAGTCCTTGTTACATTTATTCCAGAGCCACACTGGAAAGGCACTGGCATGCCTTTGACCGAGCCTTTGGCGATCAGGCGCATCTGATCTGCTATGCCGTCAAAGCCAACTCCAGTATTGCCATTCTTAATTTGCTGGCACGCCTGGGATCAGGCTTTGACATTGTCTCACTGGGCGAAATGGAGCGCGTCCTTGCCGCTGGCGGCGATCCCCAAAAAATCGTGTTCTCGGGCGTCGGCAAACGCGAAGACGAAATTCTGGCCGCGCTGAAAATCGGCATACGCTGTTTTAATATTGAGGTCAGCGACGAGCTGGACCGGATTAACCGGCTGGCCGGACAACTGGGCGTTATTGCGCCGGTCTCTTTCCGGGTCAATCCCGACGTCGACGCCAAAACCCATCCTTATATCTCGACCGGTCTGAAAGAGAACAAATTCGGCATCGACATTGAGCAGGCCTTGAGCGAATACCGCCGTGCCGCCGCGCTGCCTCATATTAACGTGATCGGCATAGACTGCCATATTGGCTCGCAACTGATCGAAACCCGGCCTTTCCTTGATGCGCTGGATCGCGTGCTGAATCTGGTGTCAACCCTCAAGGCCGAAGGCATCGCTCTGCATCATCTGGATCTGGGCGGAGGGCTCGGCATCCGCTATAAAGACGAGCAACCTCCCGAGCCGGCCGATTATATCGGAGCCGTGCTGGAGCATCTGGGCGTCAGCGACTTTGAAATCCTGCTGGAACCAGGCCGCGCTATTGTCGGCAATGCGGGCATTCTGGTTACCCAGGTTGAATACCTCAAGCCGACGGCCCACAAGAATTTTGCCATTGTCGATGCGGCCATGAACGATCTGGTGCGTCCCTCTTTATACAGCGCCTGGCAGGACATCATTCCGGTCAAAAGGCAAAGCCAGGCGCCAGAGATGCGCTGGGATATCGTCGGTCCGGTCTGTGAAACGGGCGACTTCCTGGGAAAGGAGCGCATGCTCAAAATTGCCCAGGGCGATTTATTGGCCATACGGTCATCGGGCGCTTACGGCTTTTCCATGAGCTCAAATTACAATTCCAGGCCGCGTGTAGCCGAACTGATGGTCGACGGAAGCAATCTGCACTTGATCAGGGCAAGGGAAACGATTGCCCAGCTTTGGACCGGGGAGCAGTTGCTGCCTTGAGCCATCGGCGCCGGAAACCAACTCATTTTCACTCTATCCCTTGACAAGCACGTAAATGATCAACTTCACTAAAATGCACGGTCTCGGCAATGACTTTGTGGTCATTGACGCTATCAACCAACATGTCGCCTTAACCGCCGAGCAAATCAGACAACTGTCCGACCGGCATTTCGGCATCGGCTTCGACCAATTGCTTCTGGTCGAAAAACCGGTCAGCGACAATGCCGACTTCAAGTACCGGATTTTTAACGCCGACGGCAGCGAAGTCGCTCAGTGCGGCAACGGCGCACGCTGCTTTGCCCGTTTCGTCCGCGACAAACAGCTGACCGATAAGGACGAAATACGCGTCGACACCAATTCGGGGCAGTTGCTGCTGCATCTTGATGAAGATGACCTGGTGACGGTCAACATGGGTATACCTCGGCACGCGCCCGACGAGATCCCCATGCTTGCCGAGGAGGAGTCCAAGTATTACACCGTGGCGGTAAACGATACGGAGAGAGCGTTTGGCGCGGCCTCTATGGGCAATCCGCACGCCGTTCTGCAGGTCAATGACGTTAAAACCGCGCCGGTGGCAGAATTAGGCAGTGAACTGGAACGCCACCCTGTGTTTCCGGAACGCGCCAATATCGGTTTTATGCAGGTGGTTGACCGCCAGCATATCAGGCTGCGCGTTTTCGAGCGCGGCGCCGGCGAAACCCTGGCCTGCGGCAGCGGCGCCTGTGCCGCCGTGGTGATCGGCATCGAGCACAACCTGCTGGATCATGAGGTTTTTGTCGAACTGCCCGGCGGCGAGCTGAAAATAAGCTGGTCCGGTCGCGGCGAGCCGGTGTTCATGACAGGGCCGGCTGTCTCCGTTTTCGATGGAACGCTAGCGTTATGAGCTTACAGCAAACATCGGAACTGACTGCGGCGCAGGTTGAAGAATATCTGCAGCGACATCCGGAATTCTTTAGTGAACACCTGCATCTGCTGGAAAAAATGCGCATTCCGCACCCCTGCGGCAATGCCGTATCGCTGATTTCAAAGCAGCTGGAGCTATTCAGAAACAGGCATCAGGAACAGGAAAACCAGCTCACGGCGCTCATTGCGATCGCCAGGGACAACGATACGTCCATCAATCGCATGCACAAACTTACTCTGGCCTTGCTGGATGCGTCCACGCTGGAGGAAGCCATCGCCAATCTTGAGATGGTCTTATCCGACTACTTTCTGACCGATTTTGTCGCCATTCGCATTATCAAACACAATCCGGACGCGTCGATTGCCAATCTGTTCATCGCGCCGGGCAGCGCGGATCTGAAGCCATTCACAAAAGAACTGGCCGCCAGCCAGCCTAAATGCGGACGCCCGACATTGGCGCAGGCCAAAGTGCTGTTCGGCGATGCTGCGCTGGACGTCAAATCCTGCGCTATCATTCCCATGATCTTTACCGAACTCGAGGGTATTGTGGCCATTGGCAGCCGGGAAGAAGGCCGGTTTCATTACAGCATGGGGAATCTGTTTCTGACCCAAATGAGCGAAATCATCGGCACCCGGCTGATTTCGCTGCTTGCCGCCTGATGAGTATGCATGCCGATGCCGAGCATGCGTTAACGGCTTTTTTCGACCAGCTCAAAGTTGAGGTGCGAGCGTCCGAACACACGATAAAAAGTTATCAGCGGGATATCAGACACCTGATCCGCTATTGCACGGATAAAGCTATCGACCGCTGGATTGACCTCAAGCAAAGCGATATCCGTGCCCATATCGCCAGCCGGCACCGCCGGGGCATCAGCAGTAAAAGCCTGCAACGCGAACTGTCGGCAATCCGCAGCTTTTACAATTTCCTATTGAAAAACCGTCTGGCCGACAATAATCCGGCCCAATATGTCAAAGCCCCCAAACAAAGCAGAAAGCTGCCTAAAACACTGGACGTAGACCAGATTAGCGGCTTGCTGGAAGCGGGAACCAGTTCGATACTGGAGATGCGCGATGTGGCCATGTTTGAACTTTTCTATTCCTCCGGCCTGCGCCTGAGCGAAATGACGGCTCTGAACCTGACCGATATTGATTTGCCTGATCGCTCGCTGATTGTGCGTGCCGGTAAAGGCGGAAAATCGAGACTGCTGCCTATGGGCGGCAAGGCCGTGGACGCCTTGGAGAAATGGCTGACTCAGCGTCTAAAAATGACTGCCGCCGCCGAACCGGCCTTATTTGTTTCCAGCCGTGGCACGAGACTGGGCCAGCGTAGCGTTCAATTAAGACTGGAGCAGTGGTGCCAGAAAAAAGGCATCGCCGAACACTTGCATCCGCACATGCTCAGACATTCTTTCGCCAGCCATTTGCTCGAATCCAGCCAGGACCTCAGAGCTGTGCAGGAACTGCTCGGACACAGCAATATCAGTACGACACAGATCTATACGCATCTGGATTTCCAGCACCTCGCTGAAGTCTATGATAAAGCCCATCCAAGAGCCAAAAAAAAATCAGAGTAGACCGCTGCTTGGTCAGCAAAGATATAAAAAATCTGCTACCATGTGGGCTAATTTTAGTATACAAAGCGATCTGTTTTATTAGGCAGACACTCTTCTTTACGGGACACCTGAAAATGGCGGCAAGCGATACACTGCAAGATATAAAATCTAAAGGAATACTCTGGGGCTTTGGGGTTTTAGTCCTGGTCGTACTGGTTGTTCTTTTCATCCTGGGCGCCTGGTGGGGAAGTGAACCGGATCAGTTCAATGTACAAGAAGAGGCAATGATAAGGGCCAAGGAAACCAATACCACTGAAATGCCTCTGGGCTATACCTACGCCAATACGCTGGCCCATATCGCTGAAGTCCTGCTGCATAAGCCCGGCGGCTATATCACCAATGACGTTGCGCCTCCCGGCGTATTATTGGACAACATTTCCAGTTGGGAATTTGGCGCACTGGTCATGCTGCGCGATGCCTCATCGGCATTAAGAAACCATTTTGCCCGGGATCAGTCACAATCCGCCGAAGATGCGGATCTGGCCGTTGCAGAACCTTATTTTTACTACGAACACAACTCATGGGCTTTGCCGTCAACAGAGGCGGAATATGAAAAGGGTATCGAGGCGCTGCATAAATATATGTTACGCCTGCAAAAATACGGTGGTCCTGTGAAACGTGCGCAGTTTTATTCCAGAGCCGACAACCTGTGGCAATACGTGGAGGTTGTGATCAAACGCCTGGGCGGCTTGTCCACGCGCCTGAGCGCCAGCACGGCCGGCGCGGAAATCATACCCGGCATGGCAGTCCTTGAACCGGGCGCTACGCTCGAATCCCGTGAAGCCAAAACCGTGCCGATAATCGCCCAGACCCCATGGCTGGAGATCGATAACGTCTTCTACGAAGCTCGTGGCGCCAGCTGGGCCTTACTGCATATCCTCCGGGCCATCAAGCACGATTTCCATGATATTCTGCTGGATAAACGCGCCATGAACACGGTCGATATTATGATCAAGTCTTTGGAAAACGCACTGGCTCCGATTCTGAGCCCGATGGTTTTAAATGGCGGCGGCTATGGTCTGTTCGCGAATTACTCGTTGTCCATGGCGACCTATATCGCCCGGGCCAATGCAGCGGCGCTGGATTTGCGCGACATCATGAACCGGGGTTAAGAAGGTTGGCCATGCAAGAGCAAATCAATGAGAATCTGAAAAAGCTCGGCACCTGGAAACGGATTTTCTTTATGCTGATTTTTGCCGCCATCATCAGCCTGGTCCGAATGCTGCTGTGGGCGATTATTCTGCTGCAAGTTGCATCGATGCTGTTGACCGGAAAAGTCAACAGCAACGTCCTCAATTTCGGACGCAGCCTTTCGGCTTACACCTACCATATCCTGCTGTTTCTGACTTTCAATACCGATACGCTGCCTTTCCCTTTCTCGGACTGGCAAATGACTGAAGAGCTGAACCTGCCCGAGCCGAGGAACTCAAAAAAATAATCCGCCATGGATCCTGTCCGCAAAATCATTCATATAGATATGGATGCTTTCTTTGCGGCTATCGAGCAACGCGATTTTCCCAAATACCGCAACAAGCCGCTGATCGTCGGCGGCGCGCCTGACTCGCGAGGCGTCGTTGCAACGTGCAGTTATGAAGCCAGGCAGTATGGCATCCATTCGGCCATGCCATCATCGCAGGCTTACCGCTTATGCCCGCAGGCGATTTTCGTAAAACCCCGTTTCGAAGCCTACCGGGAAGCGTCTCAAACCATTCGCAAAATATTTACCGGATACACCGAACTGGTCGAACCGCTGTCGCTTGATGAAGCCTATCTGGACGTCAGCAATGTTCAATTGTACCAAGGTTCGGCTACGCGCATAGCCAAAGCCATCAAGGCCGCAATTAAACATGAAACCGAGCTGATTGCCTCGGCCGGTATTTCTTACAACAAATTCCTCGCCAAAATTGCTTCGGACATGGACAAACCGGATGGGCTTTATCTCATCATGCCGGAACAGGGCGCGCGCTTTGTCGAACAGCTCACTATCGATAAATTCCACGGCATAGGCAAAGCGACAGCGCAGAAAATGCAAGCTTTGGGCATACAAAACGGCAAGGATTTAAGAAATTTTTCTCTAGAGACTCTGCAGCAGCATTTCGGCAAATCGGCCCACCATTATTACAATATCTGCCGAGGCATTGATGACAGGCCCGTCAACAGCCATAGAATCAGCAAGTCGGTGGGCGTGGAGACAACGTTTCAGCGGGATATTAAAGCCAGGCAGGAGGTCATTGAGCAACTGCACAATCTGCTGGAAAAAGCCTTGGAAAAAGTCGCCGAGAAACGGCTGACCGCCTATACCTTAACCATCAAAATAAAATATCACGATTTTGTCCAGATTACGCGCAGCCGGACCCTGCCCCATGCGGTGACAACCACATCGAGCACGCTTGCAATCCTGGAAGATCTATTACGCAATACCGATGTTGGCGCGCGTAAAGTACGACTGCTCGGGGTTACGCTGTCATCGCTGGAAAACCAGTCCAGGCTGAAGCACTTCCAGCAGATGGACCTGTTTAACTGAGCCGCTATTCATCCGACTCCGGCTCATCATCAACCGATTCATCCTCTTCGAAATCAAACACTTCTTTGAGATAACGGTATAGCAAACGCGAAGACTTGGACGGCTTGCCCGCTGCCGCTTCCTTCTGGGCATTGCGGATCAATTGCCTTAACTGCTGCCGATCCGCCTGAGGCTGCTCATCGAGCAATTCGGTCAACGCCTCGTTGCCTTCCGTGATTAACCTGTCCCGCCAACGTTCAACGATATGATGCTCTCTGACAGCATGCGCGCTTTTGCTCTTGATGCGCGCCAGCTTTTCCTGAATAGGCTCTATATCGATTTTATGCAATTGGCCGGCGATAAATTTCAGCTGCCGTTTTCTCGCGCCCCTGGGCGGCATGCCAGCGACCTGGACGATGGCTTTATGGATATTTTCAGGCAGCTCAAAGGTTTTTAATTGCGTTTCAGACAAGCCCGACAGTTCTTCGCCCAAGGCGAAAAGAGCGGCCATATCGCGCTTTTGCTGCGTCTTATTGGGGCGGACCGCGTAATACTCCACCTCCTCGTCATCATCGCTGTATTCATCCTCGTATTCGTATTCTTCTTCGCTCATCTGATCTAAACCACTACCATTAAAAAAATCACAAACAGCACGACAAAACCCAAAGGCACCAGCACTGCCATCCAGTCCGGCGAAGCTTTTCTGCTTTGCTCGAGTGATGCCTTGATCCCGGGCCGCATCCAGAAAATAATCAGCAGCACCATGGCACCCAATAATAGACTTTCCCAGGTTGAAAATGCTTCCATATTTGTCTCGCCGTAATAAATGACGCCTACTTTACCACAGGCTGTCTAATCACTTTCCATGCTTCTATTTTTTGCGCTAAATTCAGCGAGGCATGGGCCGGACTTGTTGACGGCAAACGCTGATATTCAAGATAGGCAAAACGTTGATCCAAGCCTGGCAGAATATGTTTTTTATACACCTTTTCAGCCATGCCGCCATTGAAGAACACGCGTCTGATAAATTTATACTCGGCAAAGAAGCTGACAAAATCATTGGTTCTTATCGATGCCCACGCTATATTCGAATCCAGGCTGCCGTGCCGCTGGCAGCTTTGCAGCACATCCCAGACCGCTACCTTGTTCTCCAGCAGAACGGCCCTACGGCGTTCATAGCTAAGGTTAGGAAACGCGCCAAACAATGCGCCCATGATAGGCCAGAATGCGTTGCCGGGATGACCATAATACTGCTGCTTAAGCAATGAAACCTCGCTGGGCATGGAGCCCAGTATCAATACCTGCGCTTCCCCGGAAACAATCGGAGGGAATCCTTCAATGTCCGCCATACTCATTCTATAAATTTTAATTTTAGCTCTGCAATTTTGCGATAATACGCACTCGTTAATTTTATAGAGTATCAGTTACGCCATGTGGTTTAAAAATCTTAGCATTTTTCGTCTCACCGAAGATTTCACTTTATCTCCAGCTGAACTGGAGCAAAAACTTGAGCAAATGGCATTTCGCCCTTGCGGCAATCATGAGGAATTCACTTTCGGCTGGACCGCTCCTTTGGGCAATACGTCAGCACAACTGGTGCACAGTGCGAACGGTTTTATGATGTTGTGCGGGAAAAAAGAGGAAAAAGTGCTGCCGGCCGCCGTCATCAATGAAATGCTTCAGGAAAAGATCCTGGAAGCGGAAGACCAGCAGGGCCGAAAACTGTCCAAAAAGGAACGCACCGCTATTAAGGATGAGCTGATATTTGAGCTGTTGCCCAAGGCTTTCAGCTTTTCGCGCAAAACTTACGCCTATATCGATCCGAAAGGCAGCTGGCTGGTCGTTGATGCCGCTTCCGCAAAAAAAGCCGAGGATCTGCTCAGCAATCTGCGCAAATGCCTGGGTTCATTGCCGGCTGTGCCGCCCAATACGGTAGAAAAACCGGTTGTTACGATGACTCAATGGCTGATTAACCATCAAACACCGGCCGATATCACAATTGAAGATGAATGCGAACTGCGCTCGCCCGAAGAGGAAGGCGGCATCATCCGCTGCAAACGCCATGATCTGGCGTTGCCGGAAATCAAAAATCATCTCGATACCGGCAAGGAAGCTATTAAACTGGCCATCAGCTGGGATGATCGACTTTCCTTCATTATTGACGAGCATCTGGCCATTAAACGCCTGCGCTTTCTTGATTTGATCCAGGATCAGGTCGCCGATATCGAAACCCACGATGAAGCCGAACAATTCGATGTGGACTTTTCGATTATGTCATTGGAACTGGCGAACTTTTTACCCCGTCTCATGGAATTATTCGGCGGAGAAAATAAAACATGATCTATCTAACGACCAGCCTACTTCTAAAGAGACATGTTATGTTAACTTTTATCCGCAGACTGGTCGTATTGCTATTGCTGATATCCAACCTACCTGCTTCAGCCACAACTTATGAACTGCCTGACAACCCGGGCGACAGTTTGATCGGCGACCAGATGGCCAGTAAGCTTTACACCACAGCCAAGCATGAAGACACATTACTCGATATCGCCCGGAATTACGATGTGGGACAAATCGAAATCCTGCTGCTCAACCCGGGCGTGGACAGATGGCTGCCGGGCGAAGGCACTCGGGTCCGATTGTCCAATCTGCGCCTGCTGCCCGACACCCCCAGAAAAGGACTGACGCTGAACCTACCCGAATACCGTATGTATTATTTTCCCAGGCATGCGGAAGGCGAGAAGGGGATCGTTAAAACCTTTCCGCACAGCATTGGTCGGGTCGACTGGCGAACGCCATTAGGACGAACAACCATTGTCCGCAAAACTGAAAATCCGGTCTGGATACCACCCGCATCAATCAGAGCTGAACATGCAACCAACGGTGATATTCTGCCGCAGATCATTCCTGCCGGGCCCGACAATCCTCTCGGGCTGTTCGCGATGTACCTCGGCGTACCGGGTTATCTGATCCACGGCACCAACAAACCCTATGGTGTCGGCATGAGGGTCAGTCATGGCTGCATCCGCATGTATCCTGAAGATATTGAAGAATTATTTCCGGAAATAGAAATAGGTACGCCAGTCCATATTGTCAATCAGCCGGTTAAGGTCGGCTGGCATCAGGACACGCTGTATATAGAAGTTCATCCGGCCCTGGCCGAAACCGAAGCTGAAGACGAACATGGCACTATTCCCAAACAGACAGAAAAAAAATACCTGGCACGCCTGAAGATGGCGCTAAAACTGATTCAACACGCTAACAACCATCAAATGCCTGTCCTTGATGGTGAGGCATTGAAAGAGGCTTTGCAAATGCATAACGGCATTCCTGTCGCTATTTATAAACGCCCGGCCATGACTCAAGCCGACCCGGCAGTTCTTTCAATTCCATAAAAAAAGCCCGCTGGAATTATCCCAGTGGGCTCTTCTCTACGCATTAAAAAATGATGAATTATTTCATCATTGATTTTTTGAACATACGATCCAGTTTGCTGTTAGTGTCTTGAGCGTATTGAGCAGCACGGTTAGCAGCTTGTTCTGCATCAGCAGCTTTTGCAGCCGCATCAGCAGCCGCGCGTTGTGCGCTAGCAGCATCAGCTGAAGCTTGAGAAACCTTAGAATTCAAACCATCAATTTGTGATTGCAGGTTATCGATATCTGAAGTGCTGGCGCAACCAACAACCAGAGTAGCAGCCATAGCGATCATTGATAATTTTATTACTTTTTTCATATTATTTTTCCTTATTTCAAAGTTATTACTACATAAAGAGTACTTCCAGAATATAATTCTGCACTGTTTTTAAATTTCTTTCCAGTTTTATTTTATTCTGATTATTATTCCATTATCTATTGGTTATTTTATTCTGACGATTGTTCCCTTATCTATCCATTGACTTAAATGATCAATCTGACTATTGGTCAGAGCGATACAGCCATGCGTCCAATTCATCATTTTATGGATTTTTTCATCAGCCCGGCCTAAACCATGGATGCCTATTCGCCCACCTAATGGCGTATTCTGCGGAGGCACTTGATGGTGCTTGTGAGCGTATATAATACTGTCATAGGTGATACGGTTTATCAATCCTTGTTCTAGCGCTTTCTGAGCATCTTCCGAGGAAGGATAGGTTAAACCAAAAAATTTTTTAAAGGAGCTTTGCTCACCGACCCAGCCGATCCTGTAATCACCGAAAGGTGTAATATTATCTCCCCGATGGTGTTTGAATCCGGCCCCACCCTGACCGATAGCAATACCCTCTAAAATATCAAGCGTCTTCTCGCCTTTCTTTACTTCAATCTTTAGCGCGCTCGTATCTACCAGCAGCCATATATCCTCAGCAGCGGATACAGCCATAGCATAACAACTACAACATAGTAATAAATAAATTCGCCACATAAATAATCTACACTAGAATAAAGGTTTCACGTACTTTAGCTCATCAGGATAATTGTCGCATTAAGGCACAAATATGCAAATAGAAACGATCACCACCCATCCCTATAACGACCAGAATCCGGGTACATCCGGACTTCGAAAAAAAGTAAAAACATTTCAGCAACCTGGCTATCTGGAAAATTTTGTCCAGTCCATCTTTGATTCCCTGGATGGCTTTGCCGACAAAAAGCTCGTACTGGGTGGTGATGGCCGATATTTTAATCGAACTGCCCTACAAATCATCATTAAAATAGCGGCTGCCAATAGTTTTGGAGAGCTGATTATCGGCCAGGGCGGTTTATTGTCCACACCGGCGGCATCGCATCTGATCAGAAAAAACAGGGCCTTCGGCGGTCTGATCCTCTCAGCCAGCCATAACCCGGGTGGCCCTGATGAAGACTTCGGCATTAAATACAATGCCGACAATGGCGGGCCCGCGTCGGAAAAATACACGAGTGCATTTTATGAACGCAGCCGATCTATCGACAATTACAAAATCGCAGTCATGGCCGACGTAGACCTGGACAGCGTCGGCACGCAGCAGATCGGCGATATTAAAATCACGATTGTTGATCCGGTGACCGATTATGCCCAACTGATGCAGTCGATTTTCGATTTCCCGCTGCTGAAGCAGAGCATCAGTTCCGGCTATATCAGTTTGTGCTTCGATGCCATGCATGCCATTACCGGCCCGTATGCCAAAAGAATACTGGAAGACATGCTGGGCGCGCAGCCAGGTTCAGTCATTAATGCCGAACCGCTCGAGGACTTCGGCGGCCATCATCCTGATCCTAACCTGGCCCACGCGCAGGAACTGGCCGCGCAAATGTTCAGCCCTGCCGCACCAACTTTTGGCGCGGCTTCCGATGGCGATGGCGACCGCAATATGATCATGGGCGACCATATCTTCGTTACGCCCAGCGACAGCCTCGCCATTATGGCGGCCAATGCACATTTGATCCCGGCCTATGCCAAAGGCTTGAGCGGCGTCGCACGCTCGATGCCGACCAGCCAGGCCGTCGACCGCGTCGCGGCCAAATATAACATTCCGTGCTATGAAACACCGACCGGCTGGAAATTTTTCGGCAACCTGCTCGATGCAGACAAAATCACGATCTGCGGCGAAGAAAGTTTCGGCACCGGCTCCAATCATGTTCGCGAAAAAGACGGATTATGGGCCGTGCTGTTCTGGCTGAACCTGATCGCCAGGAAACGTCAACCGGTTGCCGATATTGTGCATGATCACTGGCAGAAATTTGGCCGCGATATCTACAGCCGCCACGACTACGAAGCCGTGGCGAGCAATATAGCCAGCGGCATTATCGAACACCTCAGATCCCAACTGCCGACACTGGCAGGTCAATCATTCGGCGAATACGTCGTCAAATTTGCCGATGAATTCAGCTATCAGGATCCGATAGACGACAGCATCAGCAGCAACCAGGGCATACGCATCGGCTTTGAGAACGGCTCGAGGATTGTGTTCCGCCTGTCGGGCACCGGCACGGTCGGCGCCACGCTGAGAATCTACCTGGAACGGTTCGAGATCAATGCCGACAAGCACGATCAGGATGCGCAAGTTGCGCTGGCCGATCTGATCGATCTCGCCGAACAATTGTGCGAAGTTAAAAAGCGTACCGGTCGAACCGAACCGACTGTCATTACCTGACAGCAAGCTCAAGGTGCAGGGCTTGATCCCTGCGCCTATACCTCAACACCATGGGCGATACCGTGCATGAGGCAAACCAGCAGCACACCCGCCAGAATCAGGGCAATCTGTTGCAAGGACGCTTTCATGTCGGTTTTCTTGTGCAGCGACGGTATCAAGTCGGCGACGGCAATATAGATAAAGCTTGAAGCCGCCAGCGCCAGAAAATACGGCAGACTGTCATGTAAATCTTCCAGACTGAAATAAGCCAGCACGCCGCCCACGACCGTTGTCAAACTGGCCAGAATGTTATAGAACAGCGCCTTGCCTTTACTATAGCCGCTCTGCAATAAAATCGCGAAATCGCCGACTTCCTGCGGAATCTCGTGCGCGGCGACCGCCAGACTGGTTACGATGCCCAGTTTTACGTCGGTTAAAAACGCAGCCGCGATCAGGACGCCGTCAACAAAATTGTGGATGCTGTCGCCCAGAATGATCAATGCCCCGGCAGACTTGCCGTGACCATGACTGTGCGCATGCACATGATCGTGCGCCTCTTCATCGCCGTGCGCTTCACAGCCGCCGCCGTAATGGCAATGGCGCCAGATCAGCAGTTTCTCCAGAACGAAAAAACCGAGCACGCCGGCCAGAATAGTCCCGGACAAGGGCTGGATCTGCTCCGGCCTGACATTTTCGAACGCATGAGGAATCAAACCCCAGAAGGCGACGGCTAACAGCGCGCCAGTGGCAAAGCTGATCCCGTGCGGCAGAACCGCTTCCCTGCGCTTATCCGGCATTAATAGAAAGACTGCGGCAGCCATAACGCTTAAAAGACCACCTATGGCGGTAAAAATAACAATAAATACCAATAAACTCACTACTTCAGTCTCTCCAGATTAATGTCGCCATGCGTCCTGTCTCTTTATCCCGGCGATAAGAATAAAAACGGTCATGGTCTGTGACGGTACAGAAATGACCGCCATAAATTCGGTCTATGCCAAGAGAGGCCAAATCCACGCGCGCCAGCTGATAAATATCGGCCAGCCATTTGCCGTTGCCGCACTCTTTAAAAGCCGTTGCGAACTCTGCTGATTTTTCAATGAAAGCCTCTCGCACTTCGGCGCCGACCTCAAAACACGCGGGCCCGATCGCAGGCCCCAGCCAGACCAGCAGATCCTGATTGCCCATTGCCGCCACCGTGTTGCCGATCACGCCGGACAGCAGGCCCCGCCAGCCGGCATGAATGGCCGCGATCCGGTTGCCTCCCGTATTGCAGACCAGCAGCGGCAAACAGTCGGCCGTCAGCACCGCGCAGACAACCCCCGGCTTATCGGCATAGCTTGCATCGGCCTGCTCCAGCGATTGTGATTTCGCCGCATCGATGGCTTTGTTGCTGTGGATTTGCTCCAGCCAGACAGGCTCGGCAGGCAGTCCCAGCATGGCTTTGATAATCTGCCGATTCTGCCTGACCGCTTCGACATTATCGCCGACATGCGTGGCCGGATTTAAACTGGCAAAACCGCCGCTACTGACGCCGCCGGTGCGCAAAGTCGTCGCCGCATGCACGTGGCCGGGCGCGGGCCAGTCCGGTTCAAGCCAATGTTTATTGCTGTTCATTTTCAGCCAACGCTTCAAGCAAACTGACCATGTCTTCGGGCAAGGGTTGCTCCCATTCCAGATATTCATCGGTAACCGGATGACGCAATCCCAATTTTGCCGCATGCAGCGCCTGGCGCTTGAAGTTGCGCAATTCCTGTTCCAGGCGCTCGCTGCAGTGAGGCGGCATTTGGAAGCGCCCGCCGTAAACCTGATCGCCGACCAGCGGGTAGCGGATATGCGCCATGTGCACGCGAATCTGATGCGTACGGCCGGTTTCGAGCTTGACCCGAATCAGTGTGTGGCCGGTAAATCGCTGAATGACGCGGTAATGAGTCACGGCAAACTTGCCGGAGTCCTTGACCGCATAGCGCTTGCGATCGGTTGGATGCCTGCCGATCGGCTCATCGACCGTGCCGCCCGCCGTCATGCGGCCGCGCGCAATAGCCAGATACTCGCGCGTAATTTCGCGCTCCTGCAGTTGCTGAGCCAGACTATTATGCGCCTGCAGCGTCTTGGCGATCATCAGCAGTCCGCTGGTTTCCTTGTCGATGCGATGGATGATGCCGGCTCGCGGCAAGGTCTCCAGATTCGGTTCATGATGCAGCAAGGCATTCAGCAAGGTACCGTTCCAGTTCCCGACAGCCGGATGTACAACCAGTCCGGCCGGCTTATTGACGATCAGCAAGCTTTCGTCTTCGTAAATGATATCCAAAGGAATTTCTTCGGGCTCACAGGTAATAACCACTTCCGGCTCGGCATCCAGCGTTATTTCCTCACCGCCTTCCAGCTTGTCTTTCGGCTTAAGTGTTAAGCCGTTGACCTGTACGCGACCCGATTTGATCCAGGTTTGCAATTTGCTGCGCGAATAATCGGCAAACAATTCCGCAAGCACCTGATCCAAACGCATACCGGCTAATTCTAAAGGCACTTCTGCCGTTAATCTTGTCATAACAAATTCTTCTGATTAACTCGATGTTAAGTTATACTCGCCGGTTATATGGCCATTTCAAGCGCTGCGGCTATATCCTGCGAGAAAACTTCTAATATTACAACGTGTCGTTAGCACTATGCGATTAATTTTAATAAAATTTTTATTCATCTGCTGTTTAAGCCTGTCTATTGGCGGCTGCGAGACGCTTAAAGAATTCACGTCTGGCGACTCCGATACAACAGACGAATACGCGGACTGGAATGCCGAGAAGTTTCGCACGGAAGCTAAAGCAGCTGTAGACAACGGCAATTATGAAAAGGCGATCAAACTCTATGAAGCGCTGGAGTCACGCTATCCGTTTGGAGAAGAGGCTGCGCAAACCCAATTGGATCTGGCTTATGCTTATTTCAAAGGTGATGATCCTGAAGCAGCAATCGCCGCCGCCGACCGGTTTATCAAAACCAACCCCAGGAGTCCCGGCGTTGATTATGCGTATTATTTAAAAGGCCTGGTTAATTACAATCGCGGCATTGGCTTTATTGATCGTTTCCTGCCGACCGATACATCACAGCGCGATACAAGCAGTGCTCGCGATGCCTATGATAATTTCGCCGAACTGCTGCGCAGATTCCCGGAAAGCAAATACGTGCCTGATGCCAAACAGCGCATGATTGCGCTTAACAACAACCTGGCCATGCATGAAGTCCATGTTGCGCGCTTTTACATGAAGCGCAAGGCTTACATTGCCGCCGTCAACAGAGCGACTTATGTTGTGGAGAAGTACCAGCGCACGCCTGCCGTTCCCTATGCGCTACAAATTTTGCAGGAAGCCTATGCGGCCCTTCAGATGACAGATCTTGCCGCGGATGCGGACAGAATTTACGAATTGAACTACCCGGATGGCCCGCCTGTGCCCGAGCATAAAAGCTCTACCTTATCGCACAAAATCTGGGATTTTATCGGTTTGGAAGAGTAACGCCAAAACTGGCATCCGATGCGTCAACCGGCTGTTCTAAAAAAGGCGGGTATCCAACGATATCCCGCCTTTTTTAACACCTAACCTTTTATCTTCTTCTCAAGCTCGGCCTGGGTCATATGCCGCACGTCCTCGCCTTTGACCATATAGATGACGTTCTCGCAGATGTTGACCGAATGATCGCCGATTCTTTCAAGCGCTCTGGCTGTCCACAGCACATCCAGCGTGCGCGTGATATTTCTCGGGTCTTCCATCATGCGCGTGATCAGTTGCCGGATAATGCTGCCATATTCACGGTCGACATCTTCATCGCGTCCGGTAATGGCCGTCACATTCTCTATGCTCATCCTGGCGAATGCATCCAAAGCGCCATGCAGCATGTCCCTGACCAGATCGGCCATATGCTGCAGTTCATAATATTGCTCATGCTTGTTGCCGTCAGTATCAGATAAACGTATCGCCATTTCAGCAATTCGCTCGGCCATGTCGCCGACTCTTTCAAGCTCGTTAATGGTTTTAATGACGGTGATCAGCAACCGTAGATCGAATGCGGCCGGCTGCCTCAGCGCCAGAATCTGCATGCATTCCTGATCAATGAGCATTTCCAGCGCGTCGACCTGATTATCCTGTTTGATAACCAGTTCGGCCATTTCCATATCGCCGGTCATGAAAGCTTCAACCGCCTTCTCTATCTGCTGCTCAACCAGTCCGCCCATCGTTAATACATTATTGCGGATGTCTTCCAGTTCCTTGTTGAACTGTCCCGAAATATGCTGCCCAATTTTGCTGTTATCCATGGTTCTCTCCCGGTTTAACCATACCGTCCGGTAATGTAATCTTCTGTCTGTTTCTTTTTGGGATTGGTAAATAACTCACTGGTATGTCCCATCTCGATCAGTTCGCCCATGTACATGAAAGCCGTATAGTCTGAAACGCGCGCCGCCTGTTGCATATTGTGCGTCACAATGACAATGGTGTATTTTTCCTTCAGCTCATTGATCAACTCTTCAATTTTCAAAGTTGAAATGGGATCCAGGGCCGATGCGGGCTCATCCAGCAACAACACTTCAGGCTCAATGGCAATGGCCCGGGCAATAACCAGTCGTTGCTGCTGTCCGCCCGACAATCCCAAGGCATTATCATTCAGGCGGTCTTTTACCTCATCCCAGATGGCCGCGCCGCGCAAGGCATTCTCGACCGTTTCATCCAGGGTGCGCTTGTCGTTGATGCCCTGAATTCTGAGCCCATACGCGACATTTTCAAAGATGGACTTGGGGAAAGGATTGGGTTTTTGAAACACCATGCCCACGCGTCTGCGCAAAGCGGCCACATTCACCGATTTATTATAGATGTCTTCATTTTCGAGCAGGATTTTGCCTTCGATTCGGACATTGTCGACCAGATCGTTCATGCGGTTAATGCAGCGCAGCAGCGTTGATTTACCGCAACCGCTGGGCCCGATATAAGCGGTGACCCTTTTCCTGGGCATTTCCATATTGATGCCGTGCAGAGCCTGTTTATCGCCATAGAACAGCTTCAAGTTCTCTATTTTGATACAGGTTTCCTGCTGGCTTCGCGGTTTTGCCTGACCTCGTAAAATGGAATCCATATCGATTGCATGCGTTCTTACGTTTTCTGTTGCCATTCTTTATTAACCTTCTAATGCTCGGTATTTTTCGCGCAGATGATTTCTGATTCTAACCGCCGCCAAATTAAGCCCGACTATGACTATGACCAGCAGCAATGATGTGGCGTAAACCAGAGGCCTTGCCGCCTCCACGTTCGGGCTTTGGAAGCCGACATCATAAATATGAAATCCCAAATGCATAAATTTTCTGTCCAAATGCAAAAACGGGAAATTGCCGTCCAGTGGCAATGACGGCGCCAGCTTGACGACTCCGACCAGCATCAGCGGAGCCACTTCCCCAGCCGCCCGCGCGACCGCCAGGATCAGGCCGGTCATCATAGCCGGACTCGCCATCGGCAATACCGTGCGCCATAGTGTTTCCACTTTGGTAGCGCCCAATGCCAGACTGCCTTCGCGTATCGACTTGGGGATACGCGCCAGTCCTTCTTCGGTAGAAACGATTACCACCGGCAGCGTCAGCAAGGCCAGCGTGATCGAGGCCCACAGCAGTCCCGGCGTGCCGAAAACCGGCGCGGGCGCTGCTTCAGGATAAAACAGCCGGTCGATATTGCCGCCTAAGATATAGACAAAAAAGCCCAAACCGAATACGCCATAAACCACCGAAGGCACGCCAGCCAGATTGTTTACAGCGATTCTGATCAGCCGTGTCGTAAAGCCCTGCTTGGCGTATTCGCGTAAATACACAGCGGCAATCACGCCAAATGGCGTCACGATAATCGACATAATGATCACCATCATGATCGTCCCGAAAATCGCCGGAAAAATACCACCTTCAGTATTAGCTTCGCGCGGGCTGTCCGTTAAAAACTCGATGAGCTTGCGTCCATAGTGAACTATTTTATCGCCTATACTCATAGCGTTAGGCTGATACAGCCTAACTATTTTAGCCAACGGTATCTCAAGCTCGTTGCCGCTTGCAATCTTTGCCACCAGACTGTCGCGCCTGATTTGCCGATACAGCTCAGCCAATTGATCCTGATAGCGTTTGTAGTCGGCATCATATTCGGCTTTTTCAGCCGCTATCTGCTGTTCCGCCTCCTGATTCCATTGTCCATCCAGTTGGAGACGTTTCTGTTTAAGCCTTAAACGCTCCAGACCATAGTTGACCGCGCCGATTTCTTTTTTCTCAATCCGTGTTATCTCGTCAAAGATAGCCGAAGCCGCATCTATTCTTTCCAATGCAGCAGGCAGGGCCTGCTCGCCCACAGCTATCGTATTGCCGCTCTCTTTAACGGCGACCAGATAACCATAAAAATTGCCCCACTCCCGGCGTTCCAAAACCATAATATCAACTGGAAACTGCTGGCTCTGGATATTGCGTTCCTGTATCCAGCGAAAATCGGCGCCGAGCACATCCCGGTTTCCAATTTTGATCAGATATTGCACCAGCGTGTCTTCATTATCGGCCATCTCATAGCCGGCCGCTTTTGCCATGGCGGCCCCGGTGATGCTGGTATTGGCTATCTCGCCAACCACAGTCTCGGGCTGCCCACCCTCTTCCTGATAAACGATTTCGGCGACATCGGACGGCCAGAAATGCCCGGCCCCTTTCAAAGTCACCAAAGCCAGTAAGCCGACGACAAAGATAAGACAGATACTGACCGCCGCCGCGTTGAGCCATACCCACGGCGAACCGCTTTTAAACCATTGTTTGATCATAATGAACTGTATTTTTCGCGTAGGCGCTGACGGATGACTTCGGCCAGCGTGTTAACAATAAAGGTGAACAGAAATAATACCAGTGCTGCCAAAAACAGCACCCGATAGTGCGTACTTTCAACTTCGGCTTCCGGCATTTCAACGGCAATATTGGCCGATAAGGTGCGCATGCCTTGAAAGACGCTTAAATCCATAACCGGCGTATTGCCCGTCGCCATCAATACAATCATCGTCTCGCCGACGGCCCGGCCCAGCCCGATCATGATTGCCGAGAAAATCCCCGGGCTGGCTGTCAACAGCACGACTTTAGTCATGGTCTGCCAGGGCGTGGCACCCAATGCCAGCGAGCCGACCGTTAAATGTTTCGGGACACTGAAAATAGCGTCCTCAGCAATCGAATAAATCGTCGGGATCACGGCAAAGCCCATCGCTACACCGACCACCAGGGCGTTGCGCTGATCATAGCCAATACCCAGCTCGGCTTTAAACCAATCGCGCAGACTACCATTGAACAACGCTGATTCCAGCGGAACGCTGACCGCAAAAGCAAACCAGGCGCTTAGTAAAATGATCGGTATCAACAATGCCGCATCCCAGCCTTCCGGCACTTTGTGCCGCACGTCTTCAGGCAGGTTTTGCCAGAGAAAGGCAAATAGCATCACGGCCAGAGGCACGATCATGAACAATGAAAACAAACCGGCCAGATGCGTTTCAATAAACGGCGCCAGCCAGAGGCCGGCCAGAAAGCCCAGAATAACGGTCGGCAGCGCGCCCATCATTTCGATGCTCGGTTTTACATAGCGGCGCATGCCCGGCGCCATAAAGTAGGCCGTATAGATGGCCCCCATCAGCGACAAAGGCACGGCAAACAGCATCGAATAAAATGCCGCCTTCAAGGTGCCGAACACCAGGGGCACCAGGCTGTATTTAGGCTCGAAATCATTGCTTGCCGAAGAAGACTGCCAGATATAGCTGGGCTTCGGATAACTTTCGTACCAGACTTCCTGCCAAAGCACCTTCATCGAAACTTCAGGATGCTCGTTTTCAACACGCCAGAAATGCAGCGTGTTATCGCCGGATTGCACTAAGAACGCATTGGCTTTAGGCGATAATGTTGCCGCGACAGAGCCCGGCTCACCGACTGGCTCTTTAATCAGCTCTCTTTCAGCGGTTGAATGATAGATACCGACGACACCGTCGGCATCCAGTGTCATAAAACCTTTACGGCGCTGCTCGGCGTGGATGTCAATGACAGGGCTGTCGGAAACCTTGAATGATCTGATCTTCCGCAGGGCTGGCCGATTCAACTCGTCCCTGACCTGACTCCATTGCGACACCAGTCCGCTGGAATCGCCAACCAGCAGCGACAGATCGCCGTTTAGAAAGGCGATACTGGTAATTTTTTCGCCCGCCGCCACCACATTCTGATGTTGGCGGATAACCGGGGCGCTTTTATTGCTGATATCAAAAAAACTCAAGCGGCCGTCGCTGCTGACCAGATACAGATTGCGTTGTTCCTTATCGATAATAATGTCGGTCAGGTTAAATGCCGGCATGTCCAGAACGGCATCGGTACGCTCCAGTCCTGCCTCTTCATCAAATAAGGACTCCTTTTTCTCAAAGCTGACCAGGCGGACCTTGTCCGCAGTTTTGGCCACAATCGTGTTTGTGCCATCGGTTTTAACAGCGATTTTTTCCAGAGCCGCGCCAGTGTCGTCCACCACCAGTGGCGCTTCGCCCAATGGATAGGTCAGGGATGGCGTAATGACCCGCTTGTCATTCGTATAAGACGCCTGGTATTGGGATTTTACGACGATCGCGCGACCATCGGACAAGCCATAAATGACCACGCCCTCGGCCGGACTGCCCTGTGCAAAACTGCTGATATGCGCGCCTGCCGGTATCAGGACCGTTTTTACGTCTACCGTTCTGCCTGTCGCTGCTTCAAAAAATACAACCTGTCCACTATCGGTGAATCGGGCAGCCATTTCATTTTGCTCTTCCATCGCCAGCAGCACGGTGCTGCCCAGTTTTTTTTCGGGCGCGTCATAGTGTGCAACTGATTCCGCTGTCGCGGGCACAAATAAAGGAAAAACCGAATACAGCAAAAAGAAGAAAATCAATACGATAGCGACGATGACGCCCAGACCGCCTATCATGACGCCATAACGGGCCAGATGGTCTTTTATCAGTCGCAATTGAGGGTAATATCTGCCGGCATCGTTTTTTATACCCGCAGACTGACTGCCGATATTATTTGTATCCATAGATTGACTGCCGGTATTATTTTTTGTATCCGCAGATTGATAAGTTAAATTGGTTTCAAACATGCCAATATTTTGTAAATTATTAAGACAATGAGATACAAACAAAAAAAGGCCGAGATTCATTTAGAAAATCTCAGCCGCTTTTTTGTCCGGATTAACCTCTATTATCATGAGGAGGAGAAGCAAGCATTAATCCAGCTTAACATCCTTGTTTATGCATCCCTGCACAACAATTAAAGCCCTTTTCACAACTACTCCATAATCTGTACCGTTACTTAATGGAAGCCAGCGCTTTTTCAACCGCTTTGGCGGGCAACGGGATATAGCCGTCTTTCACGACAGCCTGCTGACCTTCTTTCGATAATACCATCTTAAGAAACTCGTTCTCTAATGGCGCCAGCGGCTGGTTGGGTTTTTTATTGACGTAAACATACAGGTAACGCGCTAAAGGATATTTGCCAGACAGTGTATTTTCCGGTGTCGCGTCAATAAAAGGCTGGTTTACTGCTTTTGCCAGCGGCACTGTTCTGACGCCTGATGTGCTATAACCCATACCGGAATAGCCGATGCCGTTCACTGATGTCGTCACTGCCTGAACCACTGAAGCGGAACCGGGTTGTTCATTGACGTTGTCCTTGAAGTCGCCTTTGCACAAAGTTTCTTCTTTAAAAAAGCCGTAAGTACCGGAAACCGAGTTACGTCCGTATAACTGAATGCTTTTACCCTGCCAGGCGCCGGTAAGTCCCGCTTCGCCCCAGGTAGTAATGTCTTTTTCGTAACCGCATTTGCGCGTTGCCGAAAAAATCGCATCGGCCTGGGCCAGCGTCAGTCCTTTAATCGGGTTGTCCTTATTGACAAAAATTGCCAAGGCATCGATAGCCACAGGCACAGCGGTAGGCTTGTAGCCGAATTTGCTTTCAAACGCATCGATCTCGTCATCCTTCATTTTACGGCTCATGGGGCCGATATTTGACGTGCCTTCAGTTAAGGCAGGAGGCGCGGTGGAAGAACCTGCCGCCTGAATCTGAATGTTGACATTCGGATAATTGCGGTTGAATTCCTCGGCCCACAGCGTCATCAGATTTGCCAGCGTATCGGAGCCGACGCTGGACAGATTACCGGAAATACCGCTGGCTTTTTGATAGCCGGGAATCGCCGCATCAACAGTCTGTGCAGCAAACACATGACTGCCGGCCAGTGAGGCGGAAACGAACCCCATGGCTGTAACTAATCGCTTTGCATTTAAGAATAATTTCATAACCTGCCTTTACTGAAGTAACTAACTTGAGACTATTATGCAAGCCATAGATGACAGCAATATGACAACACTCATTTTTCTCTACTTTACTGCGATTAACAAGCGTCGTGTAAATTCCTGGCATAAGTAATAGACAGCAGTTCCGCGCATCCGGCCTTCAGGCTATTCCACTCACAAAATATAATCAACCTCGCCAAAGCTGCTGTCGGCAATAGCTTATCTTTATCAGGCATCGCTACATTGCCTGCCAAGTCAATCAATAACGCTTCCAGCGCCGGGTTATGGCCGATCAGCAGAATCCGCTCTGCCTGAACCGGACATTCGGCCAGCGCGGCTTTCAAACCGGCCAGACCTTGCTCATACAAACGCTTGTCCCGATGAATGACCTGAGTCGCCAAGCCTAATGCCGCACAGATCATTTCCGCCGTCTCACAAGCCCTTGACGCAGGCGAACTGACTACAAAATCAGGCACCAGCTGATGCTGCTTCATCCAGACACCCATCTGCCGGGCTGCGCGTTTTCCTCTTCTGTTTAACGGTCGCTCAAAATCATCGACATTGAGATGCCAGTCCGATTTTGCATGCCGAAGCAGCCATAATTCTCTGTTCATACCCAACCTGTTGTTGCAGCTGAATGGCGGTCTGTCATTAAATGTTAATACTGTGCTGTTAGGCTTGATAGTGTTGTACCAGACACTCTTGATCCTATTACTATCCAGGCAAATATGTTCCTAGATTTTGAATTCCCCATAAATTTAACAACGGAAAAATTTATTGCTCAACTAAGCGACAAAGTAGATTTGCAACAGGTTAGCCGGCAATATACTCTCAAGACCTATTACGACAGCTTTGACTGGCGGCTCTATAGCCGCGGCATCACTTGCGAGCTTAATCAGTCGCGCTCTTCATCCACACTGATATTAAGACATCTTGAAACAGGATTAATCATCGCCGAAGAGGAGCTTGATAGCGTTCCGGCTTTCAGCAAACAATTCAAACCGGGCGAGATACGCGGCCTGATCGAGCCAGTGCTGGAGATGCGTGCCTTACTGTCTGTTTGTAAACTGGATTATCTGCGTTACCGGCTCAACATCATCAATGAACGGGAAGAAACCACGCTTCGTCTCTTTATTGAAGAACATGACCTGTACAATAACCGGGCTTCATTGCAGCCGATAAAAAGCCATGATCGTGCCGCTTTGGAAATCAGCGACTTGCTGACTACAAAGCTTAACCTGAAGCCTTCAGACGAACCGCTGCTGCTGACAGCGCTAAAACTGCAAGGCCTCAAGCCTAAAGCCTACACCTCAAAGCCGGCTATCAACCTGGACCCGGCCATGCGCTCCGATATTGCCGGCAAATTCATCTACAGCCACCTGCTGAAAACCATCAAAGACAATGAGCAGGGAACCATTGCCAGTACAGACAGCGAATTTCTGCATGATTTTCGAATCGCGATCCGCAAAACCCGGACAGGTCTTAACCAGATCAAAGGCATTCTGCCCGAGCCTTTCACTTCCTACTACGTCGAATTCTTCACCTGGCTCGGACAGATTACCAGCCAGCCTCGCAATCTGGACGTTTGCCTGTTGAATTTCGAGCACTATAAAGAAAGCCTGCCGATTTCCATGCAGGAAGACCTGAATCCCCTGCATACAGTGCTCCAGGCCAGACAACAAAAAGCTCAGAAAGAACTGGCTAGAAAACTGAAATCCGAAAAATACGTCGTCACGTTGTCCGAATGGGAGCAGTACCTGAAAGAACCGGCGTTAAAGAATCCGTTGGAACCGAATGCCAAGCGCCCCATTAAAGAATCGGCTGATCGCAGGCTATGGAAGCTATATCATCGCATTATGCAGAAAGGCGAAGCCATTAACGAACAATCTTCGGCCGAAGCCCTGCATGAAGCAAGAAAGACCTGCAAGAAACTGCACTATTTATTGGAATTTTTTCAATCCCTTTATCCTGAAAACCGGATCAAGCCTCTTATTAAATCCCTGAAAACACTCCAGACACTATTGGGCGAATTCCAGGACAGCGAAGTACAGATTCACACATTACAACTGCTCTACGAGGAAATCCCGGATAGTGCCATGCCGCCCAATACTGCCTTAGCGATTGACCGTTTGATTCAGGATCTGGACGCGCGCCGGCGCCAGGCCCGCCATAATTTCATTGAACAGTTCAGCGCTTTTAACCGGCCGGAAAATCACTCTGCGTTTAAATCGCTGTTTGTTCCTCAAAGCTTAAAAAACCTATAGCCTTGATGCTTGGCGCAACCGGAATTTGCCTTATTCAGCCTCGCCGACCGGCGCGGCAAAGGCATCCGAAACCAGCTCCCGGACATTATCGCCGGTCAGCGTGCTCAGGAAAGCTTCCAGATCATCCATTTCCTGAGCCGTCAGATTCAACGGCCTGATCAAAGGATCCAGGTTTTCATTGGCTATGCCGCCTTTGTTATAGAACTCAATGACCTGGCGCAGCGTCCCGAAAGAGCCGTTGTGCATATACGGTGCGGTAAGGCTGACATTGCGCAACGATGGGGTCTTGTATTTCCAGCGGTCATCAGGATTTTGGGTCACTTCATAACGGCCGAGGTCGTTGGGTTTGGCTTCGGAGACCGAAGCGATCAACTGTGCCGCTACATCGACATAGACGCCCGGCGCGACCTGTACGCGTTGATTCTGCTCTGTCTTGCCCATCGCGGCGGCATAGCCGATGCCGGTATTATGCAGACTGTTATCAGTAAACAAGGCATGCTCCGAACTGACGGCATGACAGCTCGAACAGTTGGCCTTGCCAGTGAACAGCTTGAAGCCGCGCTGTGCCTTGGCATCGAGCGCCTGCGGATCCTTGCCGTAATACCAGCGATCGAAAGGTGAATTGGCCGAGTTCAATGTCCGTTCATAGCTGGCGATCGCCATGCCGAGGCTTTCCATATCCGGCTCCTTGCCAAAGACTTTCTTAAACAGTCCGTCGTAGTCGGCGCTGTTTTTGATCTTGTCGATGACATAACCGATGGACGGGTTGCCCATTTCATTATCTGCCAGCAGCGGCAGCCAGACCTGCTGCTCCAGCGCATTCTCGCGGCCGTCATGAAACAACTTCCGCGCATAAGCCGCATTGTAAATCGTCGGCGCATTACGCCTGACCGTGCGCCCTTCCACGCCGACGGCCGTGGCCATCTCGTTACTGGTGAAACCTTGCTCCGGGACATGGCACATAGCGCAGGAAAAAGTGTTGTTGAGCGACAGACGGCGGTCATAGAACAGCTTGCGGCCCAGACTGACTTTGTCCGCGGTCAGCGGATTATTGTCCGGCACCGGCACGGCAGGCAGGCCCAGCGGCGGTTGTCTGACGGTTTTAAGCAAATCAACCGGCTGACCGGTGCGATCGGTTAGGGCCATGGAATGCGTTTCATAATCGCTGCGTTCGTAATGGCTTTTATTGTCGCCGGCGGCATACAGCGCTGCCGTATCGGTCTTGGCGGCTTGAATTTCGGATTTTTTTTCCGCCAGCAGTACGGTCTTGATATCGTTGATCAAGGTCTCCGGCTGTAGAAACGAGACGCTGTAAATATTACGCAGCCGTTTGTCGCTATCGATCAGGTAAACGCGCAGAATGTGCGAAAACGTGCCGGTAAAACGGCCTTGATCGTCATAGACTTTTTCAAGGGTTTGCTTGTAGCTGTCCAGTATCGGCTCTAACTGCCGCTCCGAGCGCGTGGTCAGAAATTGCCATTCGACGCCCGGCTCCTGAAACGCCTGGCCGTACTGCTTCATCCTGGGCGGCGTGTCGTGCTCGGGATTGAAGCTTAGAGTCAAAAGCCGCAATTGCCCGGCCAGTTCAGGCTCTTTTTTCAGGCGGTTTTTTATCTTGTGCAATACCGAGGTCGCCAGCGGACAGCCGTTGACGTCGCTGCAGGTGGCATAAATAAAGCTCAGCAGAACGACTTTGTCGCCCATCAAGCCATGCAGCGTCGCATCATTGCCCTCGGCATCCAGCACGGTGCCGTCGGCGGCTGATCCCAGGACGGGCAGCCGATAAGTGCCCGGTTCCGGAGCGACAAATTCGAGGCGTTCATACGGTGACGCCGCTAATGGAGCCGGATCGGCATGGCCATTGGTCACGGCCAGGCAGAGCAGCAGAAATACTTGAGTTAACAGGGAGCCGTTCATGGAGAGACTTACTCCGGTAAAACTGGTAAAAAGGGCGGCCTGCCGGCCGCCCCTGATAGGAATCACTTCGACGAAGCGTTTTTATAAAGCGAATAAGCGCCGAACTTCATCTGGTGGGCACGGCCCAGTTTTTCCTTGATGAAATCGATCGCGAACTGCTCTTTCAACTGCTTGCCGTCCCAGTGATAGGCTTTGAAGAACTGTTCGTTATCGGCGCCTTTCTTGTCCCAGTTGGCCAGCAGCGAGGACGTGTAATACAGGCGCTTGCCGTCCCAGCTCGAGGACACCATGTTGACCTGGGCGCCGATTTTTTTCTCATACACCTGTTTCGGTTTGAACGGATCGCTTATATCGAACAGGCGGGTTTTGCCATCCATGAAGGTATTGACCCAGAGCCTTTTATCATCGCTGGAGATCGAGATATCAACCGGCAACGGGACTTTGGACGGATCGCCGATATCGGCGACTTCCTTGGCCTGCCATTCGCCGACTTTGTCTTCGTGAACCAGCCAGATTTTCGAAGTCAGCGCGGTGGTGCTGAAGCAGTAATTGTGAGTCGGCTCCCAGGCGCAACGGATTTCCAGCGGCGCGCCCGGCACATCGAAGACCTTCTTCGGCTGCCGCGCATGCAGATCCCATTGCACGATCGTGTTGCCGAAACGTTTCATGGCTTCCTTGTCGCCGAGCATCTTGCCGAAATCCATCATGTAATTCGACCAGCCCGTAAACGAGGACGTCAGCATCAGATTGCGCCGCGGCAGCGCGCGCACGTCGTAGTTGTAGCCGTCGGCGTATTTGCCGCTTTTGATGGCGCCCTGCAGATTGCTGTCGGTCGGCAGCCAATAGGTCGCGACATAATCGCCTTCATTGGTGTATTCAACCAGCGCCGTGCGGCCGCCGTGATCCTTGTTGTTGGAAAGACCCGTGATGATCATGCGGCCCGGCAGCGCGTAAGTCGAATGAGGACCGACTACGCCGCCGCTTTTGGCGACGAAATCGGTAATGGTCTTGACCAGTTTGGGCTTGGCCGGATCGCTGTGCACGTCGAAAACAAAAATTTTATTGGTATCGAGGGAGCCGGCCCATAAATAGCGACGGTCGTCGGTAAAGTCGGAATGATGCGCCTCATTGCGGCCGCCCACGGAAACGCTGTGGATGATCTTGCCGTAAGTCTTCGACTTGGGATTGACATCGACGGTCACCATCTTGTCCTGCTCATCGCCCACGCCCGGCATGCCCAGAGTCCAGACATAGACCATATCCTCCTGACCGGTGATCTTGGCCATGTAAGGCGATTGGCAGGTCTCATCGGCCTGGGCGGCAGTCATGCCGATACCGGCCAAGCCGAGCGTGGACGTGGTAAGGGCGCACGCTGTCATGAAGCGGTTCAGCCGCTGTTTGTTCGATTTCATAATTACTCCTATTGGTTCTCGGCCGTTGTTGGGTCGATCACGGTTTTAACCCGGGCAATACGATTGGCTGGGAATCCGCCTTTTTCAGCATGGGCCTTGAGCGTCGCTTCATCGGGCGCGATATAAACGCAATAGACTTTATCGTCGGTCACATAGCTTTCGAGCCACTGTATCTGGGGGCCCATGTCGCGCAAAATGCCGCACGATTTTTGCGAGATGCCTTGCAGTTCCTGGGGACTTAACGCGCCGGCACCGGGTATCTCCCGTTCGATAATGTATTTGGGCATACAGCTTCTCCTGTTGGATTAATATATAGATGACTGGTCGTCTCTATTTTGGTGACAAAAAAATCAGGCCTTGAAAAAATCGCCTAACAACGCCTGACAACATTGCTTCAGCGGCGCCGAAGACTTTTCGATTTTCATCCTTAACAAAGCGCCTTGCCAGGCATTGACCAGCAAATCGGCCATGTCCACAGCCGATTTATCGGTTCTGACCGTGCCTTGCCGCTGCGCTTGCTCCAATCCTGTCTGCAATAAATTCCGATACCGGCCGACGGCGCTTTGGAGCGAAGCCCGGCAGATTTCGCTGGTATCGCCGATTTCTCCCATCAGGTTGCCGAGCAGGCACCCGCCTTTGAATTCCGCTTTTTCAAGTTCGCTGACCAATTCATCAAAATAACGCTGTAGCGCGGTTAAGGCATCCATATCCGGGTTGTTCAGATGCGCGCTTAACTGATCGATAAACGGGTTGATATAGTGCTGAATGACGGCCGCGCCGAACGCTTCCTTGCTACCGAAATAATTGTAGAAAGAGCCCTTGGGGATCTGCACGGCATCGAGAATTTCCTTCAATCCGGTGCCATGATAGCCCTGCTCCATCAGCAGCGTGACGCCCTGGCTGAGCAGGTTCTCCCGATTGATCTGTTTTTGCGTGATTTTTGACATGACTTAATAATACGACCGGTTGTCTCAATTCGTCAAACTATATTTTCTATGCCCATAAATGTGCGATATGCCCCGTTCGCGTGCGCGATATGCCGCATAAAAAGCCTGAATGCGCACGAGCAACTGACGCAAGCCTTGATTATCAGCGACTTGGCGTCGGGCAAAACCAATAACTACAGCATGATATATGCCAAGCTGAGCGGCATATTGTCGCGCGGCAATATGCCACACGACAAGGCTGTTTTAAGCCGTTAGACTTTGGTCAACTCTTCCCTGAACTCAACAGGAGAGTTACTTATCCTTCCTCACAATAATGCGGGCAGCCAGGATCGTCCGCATTTTTTTTAAAAACGGAGGTCATTATGAAACGCAGCGGGTTTTCTCACGCTACTGACCAAGTCAATTATCAGGAACTGATCCGTCAAACGGCCATCCATGAAGCAGGTCATGCCGTAGCGATCCATTTAGGCAATCAGCAAAAATTGTTGCCACCGGTTTTTTTTCAGATTGTCGTTAAAAAGCTGGACGCTGATTTTCCTCGATATTTATCAGAACCTTGTCCTCACTGCACAGCCAAAGTTGAAGGCGGTCGTCTGATCCATACGCTTCCGTCATCGATTGAAGAGGCGACAGACGATTTTTGTCCGGCGCAAAAGCAAGCCTATCAACAGGCTTTCGAAGCCGATATTGTCAATCTGCTGGTCGGCCCGCTGGCTGAAGCCCGATACATCGCCTCGCGCGATGATGAAGTGATTAACGCCTATTTGGTGAATCTGAATGCGCTGCGTTATTACGGCGGCACATCCGACCTGGAACTGGCCGGCGAATATCTCGAGTGCTTTATCGCGGACCAGGCGCAGCGTGAAAAAAAGATCGGCGAACTTTTCATGGCCGCCTTCGCCTTTGTCCATCATGCGCCCAACTGGCGAGCTATCATGGCTTTGGCGGACTATATTCTAGCCAGCCCGAAAGCGGTCATCGACTGCGAGGAAGTCATGGCTTTGCTGAATGGATATCTTATCTGAGACCGCCATTCCATACCCTAGGCGTAGTCCCGCGCCCCGAATAACGCCGTACCGATCCTGACGATTGTGGCACCTTCCGCAATCGCGGCTTCCAGATCACCGGTCATACCGAATGAGAACGTATCCAGATCAGGCTTGCCAAGTGCTGCCACGGTCCGATAAAGCGCATTATAGGGCTGGCGCTGCCGCCCAAAATCCTCCTCGGGCGCAGGAATGGCCATGACGCCGCGCAGCTTTAAATGCGGCAATTGCGCCACTTGCTCGCACATATCAGGCAGTTCGGCCAGGGTGAGGCCTGACTTGCTAGCCTCGCCGCTGATGTTGACCTGCAGGCAAATATTGAGCGGCGGCAGTTGGGCCGGGCGCTGCTCGTTTAACCGTTGCGCAATTTTCAACTTGTCGACGCTATGGACCCAGTCAAAGTGCGTGGCGATGGCTTTGGTTTTATTGGACTGAATAGGTCCGATGAAATGCCAGGTGATGTCAAAAGCGCCGAGTTCCTGTTGTTTCTTCAGCGCTTCCTGGAGATAACTTTCGCCGAAATGGCGCTGTCCGGCCCTGTAGGCGCTAGCAATATCGCTGGCCGGCTTGGTCTTGCTGACCGCCAATAATAAAACCGATCCCGGTTTGCGGTTATAGGCCTGTTCAGCCTGACTGATCTGTGCCCGTATCTGTTTGAGTCGCTCGGCTATCATAATCCGTGAAATATTTAAGATGCATTGCCGATTATTAAACAATACGCCTTCAAAAAAGCAAAGACTTGAACTATGGTATAGAGATGATTTTTTTAAATGCTTCAAGAGGATATTATGGATATTGCCGAGTTATTGGCCTTTTCAGTTAAAAACAACGCGTCGGATTTGCATTTGTCGGCTGGCCTGCCGCCCATGATCAGGGTCGATGGCGATATTCGCCGCATCAATATTCCCGCGCTGGAGCATAAGGAAGTGCATGCGCTGATGTATGACATCATGAACGACAAGCAGCGCCGCGATTATGAGGAATTCCTGGAAACCGATTTCTCTTTTGAATTGCCCGGCATTGCCCGTTTTCGTGTCAACGCATTCAATCAGGAGCGGGGCGCGGCCGGCGTTTTCAGAACGATTCCGTCCAAGGTGTTGAGCCTCGAAGAACTGAAGGCGCCCAAATATTTTGAGGAACTGACGCGCAAGCCGCGCGGCCTGATTCTGGTGACGGGACCGACCGGCTCGGGCAAATCGACGACGCTGGCGGCCATGATCAACCATATCAATACCAATGATTACGCGCATATCCTGACCGTTGAAGACCCGATCGAATTCGTGCACGACAGCCAGAAATGCCTGATCAACCAGCGCGAGGTACACCGCGACACCCACGGCTTCAACGAAGCGCTGCGCTCGGCCCTGCGTGAAGACCCGGACGTGATCCTGGTCGGCGAGATGCGGGACCTCGAAACGATCCGACTGGCCCTGACCGCGGCCGAAACGGGCCACCTGGTATTCGGTACGTTGCACACCTCCTCGGCCGCCAAAACCATCGACCGTATTATCGATGTCTTTCCGGCCGCTGAAAAAGACATGATCCGCTCGATGCTGTCCGAATCGCTGCAGGCGGTTATTTCGCAGACCTTGCTCAAGAAAATAGGCGGCGGCCGTGTTGCCGCGCATGAAATCATGGTCGGCACGCCCGCGATCAGAAACCTGATCCGCGAAGCCAAAGTCGCGCAAATGTATTCAGCCATACAGACGGGCCGAAAAGACGGCATGCAGACGCTTGATCAGAACCTGAAGGAGATGGTCGACAAGGGCCTGATCACGTCCAAGACCGCGATGGTCAAAGCCGTCAATAAAGATATGTTCCGGTAAGAGGTCAGCATGGATTTTAAAGCGCTACTTGCACTGATGGTGCAAAAAAAAGCATCCGATTTGTTTATCACGGCAGGCCGGGCGCCGACCATGAAAGTCGACGGCTCGCTTGTGGAAGTGTCCAAATCGGCGCTGACGGAAGAGCAGGCGTTAAGGATCGTCCTCGGCATCATGAATCAGAAACAGAAGGACGAGTTTGAAAACACCAAGGAATGCCAGTTCGCGATCAGCGTGCCGGGGCTGGCCCGGTTCAGGGTCAGCGCCTTCACGCAGCGCGACGCGGCCGGCATGGTGCTTCGGCGCATTGAGAATGAAATACCGGATGCCGAAAGCCTGCATTTGCCGCCCGTATTGAAAGACCTGATCATGGAAAAACGCGGCCTGGTCATTTTCGTCGGCGCGACCGGCACCGGTAAATCCACCTCGCTGGCGTCACTGATCAAATACCGCAACCAGAACAGCAGCGGCCACATCATCACGATCGAAGACCCGATGGAGTACGAGCATCCGCACCTGGGCTGCATCGTCACGCAGCGCGAAGTCGGCGTCGACACCGAATCCTATGAAGTCGCGTTAAAAAATACCTTGCGCCAGGCGCCCGATGTCATTCTGATTGGTGAGATCAGAACGCGCGAAACCATGCAGAATGCGATCACCTTTGCCGAAACCGGGCATTTATGCCTGTCCACGCTGCATGCCAACAATGCCAACCAGGCGCTGGACCGGATTCTGCATTTCTTCCCCGAAGAAATGCATGATCAGTTGTTCATGGACTTGTCGCTGAACCTGCGCGGCGTCGTAGCCCAGCAGTTGATCAAACGCGCGGACGGCAAGGGCCGCTATCCGGCCGTCGAAATTTTGATCAACACGCCGCTGGCCAAGGACTACATCCGCAAAGGCGAGATCAACAAGCTCAAGGAACTCATGAAAGACTCGCGCGAGCAAGGCATGCAGACGTTTGACCAGGCGCTGTATGACCTGTATGTTTCAGGCAAGATCAGCTACGAAGACGCCCTTAATTCGGCCGATTCCAGAAACGAAGTCCGCCTGATGATCAAACTGGGCGCCGACAGCTCCGGCACTTTCGATGATAACCAAATGATGTTGTCGGAAACCGATGATGACAAGGGCATGATTTATTAAGCCCGCGTTTTGGGCAGGGAGCGACTTGTCAGGCTGCTCCCTGCCGTATCTTCAAAGCTTTCTGCCTGATTTCTGAATCGTCTCGTAAGCCTTTCTGATCTGTTGGGTTTTTTCCTTGGCGATGGTCATCATTGCTTCCGGCAGCCCTTTGGCGACCAGTTTGTCCGGATGATGCTGACTGATCAAGCGCCGGTAGGCTCTTTTGACCTCGGCATCGCTGGCCACAGACGACAAGCCCAGCACCTCATAAGCATCCTCCAGACTGGATTGCCGCCTGGCCTTTTGATACTGCCGGCCCTGGCCGAAGAAACGGTACTCGGCCTTTAGTTGTATTTTCAGACGCTCATAGTCAAAGCGTGAAACCCTCAGCTGCGTACAGATATGCAGGAGCACCCGCTCTTCGTAGTCATTGAGCGCGCCATCGGCAAAAGCCGCTTGCAACTGGATTTCCACAAACATGCGTATGAGATCGAAGCGCCAATGGCATTCCCTGCGAAATTGCGCCAGCACCTCATCGAGCGGAAAATCAGCCTGCTTGCCCTGCTGAAACAGATTGATCGCGGTTGTGCGCATGGCGCTCGAAATCGCCATTTGATCCATGATGCGATTGGCCAGGGCTATTTCCTCCGGCGTAACGCGGCCATCAACCTTGGCAATATGCCCCATGACCGAAAAAGTCGTGGTAAAAAACGCCATCTGCACGCGTTGCTGATCGCTGGAACCGAATGCCGCGCCACTTTCGGCGCCGGCGATGCCCTCATCAAACTGATGGCCGACGGAAGCGCCCAAGATTGCGCCTAAAGGCCCGCCCAACAGGAAACCGAACGCACCACCTAGAAATTTGCCTAACCAGCCCATTTATATCAATCCTGTTTAACGGAAAACAATGATAAAATTATCACATTTCCATTTAAACGTTTAGCGAGGTCTTATGAATGCTCCGGCAGCTCTTTACGAATCATCACTGTCTTCTTTAAGACTGCGTGCGCGCGGCAAGGTCCGCGATATTTACGACATTGATGACAAGCACATGCTGATCGTAACGACAGACCGACTATCCGCATTCGATGTGATCCTGCCCGATCCGATCCCTGGCAAAGGCCGCGTCCTGACACGCGTTTCCAATTTCTGGTTTGCCAAATTAAGCCATATCCTGCCGAACCATCTGGCCGACATCCCGCTGGAACAGGTCATTGCCGATCCGGCCGAGCGCGCGCAAATTGAAGGCCGCGCGGTTGTCGTCAAAAAAATGCAGCCGCTGCCGGTCGAAGCCATCGTGCGCGGTTATCTGATCGGCTCCGGCTGGAAGGATTACCAGAAAACCGGCGCGGTCTGCGGCATCCGGCTGCCGGAAGGCTTAAAACAGGCCCAGCAGTTGCCTGAAGCCATCTATACGCCATCGACCAAAGCCGGCGTTCACGAACATGACGAGAACATCTCGTTTGAAAAAACCGTGGAACTGATGGGCCAGGACCTGGCCGGGCAAGTGCGCGACGCCAGCTTGCGGCTGTACACGGAAGCGGCCGCCTATGCCAAGGAACGCGGCATCATTATCGCCGACACCAAATTCGAATTCGGCCTCGACGATAACGGCGTCCTGCATCTGATCGATGAAGCCCTGACGCCGGATTCATCACGTTTTTGGCCTGCCGATGAATATCAGGTGGGCATCAGCCCGCCCAGTTTCGACAAGCAATACGTGCGCGATTACCTCGAGACGCTGGACTGGGATAAAACAGCGCCGGGCCCATCCCTGCCTGCCGAAGTGGCCGAATTCTG
The DNA here is from genome assembly GCF_000427625.1 of Methylobacter luteus IMV-B-3098. GTDB lineage: Bacteria > Pseudomonadota > Gammaproteobacteria > Methylococcales > Methylomonadaceae > Methylobacter > Methylobacter luteus. The sequence goes on along the minus strand of NZ_KE386569.1, from coordinate 3,581,103 downwards.
CGCGGCCAAGTATCGCGAGGCGGAAGTCCGGTTAACGCAAGGTTAATCCCTACAGCAGCCCGTGTTCGGCAAACGAGTACGGCTGCCCGTCCCCGATAATAAAATGGTCCAGCACGCGGATATCGAACAAGGCTAAAGCCTGCTTGAGTTTTTCGGTGATCTGTTTATCGGCGTGGCTGGGTTCGGAAATGCCGGAAGGGTGATTATGAGCGAAGATGACCGCGGCGGCATTATACTGCAGGGCCTGCCTGGCCACTTCCCTGGGATAAACGCTGGCGCTGTCTATGGTGCCTCTGAACAACTCATCGAGCTGTATGACCCGATGCTGATTGTCCAGAAACAGACAGGCGAAGACTTCATAGCTGTATCCGCGCAAGTGCGCGCTCAGATAGGCCCGGGTGATGTCCGGGCTGGTCAGCGCATTGCCGCGCCGCAGAATTTCCTTAAAATGCCGCCGGGCCATCTCCAGCACGGCCTGGAGTTGTGCATATTTTGCGCTGCCCAGACCATTGGCCTGGCAAAAGCGCGATAAATCGGCATCGAGCAGAGCTTGCAGCGAGCCGAAATCAGCCAATAAATCCCGGGCCAGATCAACGGCCGATTTGCCGGGAGTGCCGGTGCGCAAAAAAATGGCCAACAGCTCTGCATCGGTTAAAGCTGTAGAGCCGCGTTGCAGCAGTTTTTCCCGGGGCCGCTCTTCGGCGGGCCAATCCTTGATAGCCATGCTTATCTCCTTATGCTGATGAGAATTTAAGCATAGAAGAATTTTTCCAGACTTGCCATAATAACGCGTTCATTAATTTTCCAGGTATTCCCCATTAACACGCATATTTTATTGGCGGTCAGCGGTGGCATTGCCGCTTATAAATCAGCCGAACTGGTCAGGTTGCTGCGCAAAAAAGGCGCCGATGTGCGCGTGGTCATGACGCGGTCCGCCCTGCAGTTTATCAGCCCTTTGACATTCCAGGCGTTGTCCGGCAACCCCGTGCATACCGAACTGCTCGATGCCGAAGCGGAAAATGCCATGGGCCATATCAATCTGGCGCGCTGGGCCGACAAGATCGTTATCGCTCCGGCCACGGCGGATACGATCGCCAAGTTAAGCCACGGCCTGGCCGACGACCTGTTATCGACGCTTTGCCTTGCCGCCACCTGTCCCGTTTATGTCGCGCCGGCCATGAACCAGGCCATGTGGCATAAGCCCGTCACGCAGGACAACGTCAAAAGACTCATCGCCTATGGCATAACGATGATAGGCCCTGGCCAGGGCGAACAGGCCTGCGGCGAGACCGGCTATGGCCGCATGTCCGAGCCGGCTGAAATCTGTGAGCGTTTATGGGCCGAGCCTGCGGCGCCGTACCTGCACGGCAGGAAAGTCCTGATCAGCGCGGGCCCCACGCGCGAGCCGCTCGATCCGGTGCGTTACATCACCAATCGCAGCTCCGGCAAAATGGGCTACGCGCTGGCCCGTGCCGCGCTCAAAGCCGGCGCCCGGGTGACGTTGGTCAGCGGCCCGGTAGCACTGGCCCCGCCAGCCAATGCCGATGTGATCAGGGTGGAAACGGCGGCGCAAATGCACGAGGCCGTCATCTCCAGAGCCGAAGCGCATGATATTTATATCGGCGCTGCGGCCGTTGCCGATTACACGCCGGTAGCGGTCCAGCCTGAAAAGATCAAGAAACAGGACGAGCAGACCACGATAACACTGCAAAAGACCCGCGACATTCTGGCCGAAGTCGCGCAACTGGCTCGACGCCCGTTTACGGTGGGCTTTGCAGCCGAAACCCATGATCTTGAAACCTATGCGCTAGGCAAGCTGACAACCAAAAAACTCGACATGATCGCGGCCAACTGGGTGGGCCGCGATCATGTCGGCTTTGACAGCGAACAGAACGCCTTGCAGGTTTTCTGGGCTGATGGCCGGCAAACCCTGTCCATGACCGGTAAACTCCATCTGGCAGAACAATTAATCAGTTTAATCGCGAAGAGATATGATGAAAAAAATACAGCTTAAAATTCTGGATGATCGCTTGGGCAACGAAATCCCCTTGCCGGACTACGCAACGCCGGGATCGGCCGGCCTGGATTTGCGCGCCTGCCTGGATGGACCTGTCGAATTGAAGCCCGGAGAAACCGTTTTGATTCCGACCGGACTGGCTATCCATATCGATGACCATCAACTGGCGGCGGTCTTATTGCCGCGATCGGGCCTGGGGCATAAGCACGGCATTGTGCTGGGAAATCTGGTCGGGCTGATCGATTCGGATTATCAGGGCCAGGTCTTCGTATCATGCTGGAACCGGGGTGACACGACCTTCACCATCAACATCGGCGAGCGCATTGCGCAAATGGTTTTTGTTCCGGTCGCACAGGTGACGTTCGAGCAGGTCGCTGAATTTGACGAGAGCTTCCGAGGCGCCGGCGGATTTGGCCATACCGGTCGTCATTAATAGTTTTTAGCAGAGATTAAAATGGAACGCATCTTCGCGTGGCTATCGGCTGTGACAATCTTCATCATTCTGACCGCCGGCGCCGGCATCCACTGGATGTCCGCGTGGCAGGTCGCGCAGGCAAAACAGAACGCAGCAGCCGCTCAGGCACAAGGCGTCGCTTTGGCGCTATCCGAACAAATCGCGATGCGGCAACGCATCCTCGATAAAGCAGCGCAAGACCCGGCGGTGCTGGCTGCCGTTTCCAGCGCCGATCCTGCCCTGCTGAGCGCAATGGCCTCGAAACTGGAACAGCAAGTCCCTGACGTTTTGAAAATCCGGCTGTTATTGCCCAACACCAGCGAACTCGATGAAAAAAGCGTGCCGCGTATGGGTTATGCCGATCTGGATATGGTGCGTGAAACCTTCACTAAAAGCCAGCCGGCCGCGATACAGGGCGAACCGGGCCATGACCGGCATCTGGCCATGACAAGCAAAATCATGCGTGATGATCAGGCCGTTGGCGTTATGCTTGCCAGTCTGAGTTATGCTTTTATCGATAAAAGCCTGCAGGCCATGCCGGCCAAACACGGTTATCTGGAATTAAGACAGGCCGATCTGGTGCTGGGCGCTTCTGGCGAACAAGCCATCGGCGAGCTCGATGCCAACGAGAAAATCGATGTCGCGCATGCGGACTGGCAGCTTCATTATGGGTATCCAACCGGCGCGGATATCAGCGAAATAGCGATGATGGCCGGCCTTGTCATTATCCTTGCGCTATTTGCCGCGCTGGCATTTTTTATCGGCTATCGGAAACTCTCGCAATTGCTGGAGCAGGATATCAGCATCATACTGAAAGCCCTCAAGGACATAGTCACGCATAAGTCTCTCGGCAATTATCCGGTTTATTTGAATCAAATGCAGGGCGTTATCTCAACGCTGGCGCAATACAAACGGGTTGTAGACGGTCATGACGATCAAACCCTTACCCTAGATCATGATGAAGCATTCAAACCCAGTGATATTTTTGATGACCCGATGGACTTCGGCCTGCTCGAACCGATCATTGAAGAAGCCTCGCTTAATAAGCAGTCCGTCCAGCCAACTATCGTAACAACCAAAACAATCGAGAAAAATATGCCGAATTCAATTGAAGTGTCCGACACCATGGCTGCCATTTTCAGGGCGTACGATATCCGCGGTATCGTTAACAAAACGCTGACCAGGGAAGTGGTTTTCGATATTGGCCGCGCACTGGGAACAGAAGCCCGGCAGCACGGATGCCGGACGATTGTCGTAGGACGGGATGGCCGGACATCAAGCCCTTATCTGGCCGAGGCGCTGGCCGACGGCATTCTCGCTACAGGTCAAAACGTGCTGGATATCGGCATGGTCCCGACGCCCGCGCTTTATTTCGTTGCCCGGCATACCGAAGGCCAGTGCGGCGTCATGATCACGGGCAGCCATAACCCGGCCGATTATAACGGCCTGAAAATGGTCATCAACGGCGAAACGCTGGCCGGCGACAGAATACAGCAGCTTAAGCAGTGCATCATCGACCAGGCTTACGCCACGGGTGAAGGCAGGATAGAGCGCAACACACTGCTCGCCAATGAGTACCTCGGCGCGATTGCCGAAGACATCCACATCGCCAGGCCGATGCGAGTAGTGCTGGACTGCGGCAACGGCGTCGCCGGCGAATTAGGTCCCGTACTGTTAAGAACTATCGGCTGCGAAGTCATCGAACTGTTCTGCGATGTCGACGGCACATTCCCTAACCATCATCCAGACCCCAGCAAACCGGACAATCTGGCCGATCTGATCGCATCGGTCAAGCATTACCAGGCGGATCTGGGCATCGCTTTTGACGGCGATGGCGATCGGTTGGGCGTGGTCGATTCAGACGGCAAGATCATCTGGCCGGATCGGCAGATGATGTTGTTCGCCAGGGACGTGCTGGCCTCGAAACCGGGCGCTGAAATTATTTACGACGTCAAATGCTCGCGGCATCTGGCGACACAGATCGTAAAACACGGCGGCAGGCCCGTGATGTGGAAAACGGGGCATTCGTTCATGAAGGCGAAGCTGAAGGAAACCGGCGCGAAGCTGGCCGGCGAGATGAGCGGCCATATCTTCTTCAATGACCGCTGGTTCGGTTTCGATGACGCCCTGTACTCGGCCGCGCGATTGATAGAAATACTGTCGGCCGATACGCGCACCAGCGCCGACGTGTTCGCCGACTTCCCGGACAGCGTCAATACGCCGGAACTGAATATCGAGCTGACGGAAGGCGAAAACTTCAGGTTCATCGACAGCATGTTCTCGGCGGCCAACTTTACCGGCGGCAAAATTACCAACATTGACGGCATGCGCGTGGACTTTACCAACGGTTGGGGACTGGTGCGGGCCTCCAACACGACGCCGTCACTGGTCATCCGTTTCGAGGCCGATACCCAAGCTGCTTTGCGCAATATACAAGCGCAGTTCAGACAACTCATGCAGTCAATCAAACCGGATATTGCTTTACCTTTTTAATAGTGGAAAATCGGAAAATATGCAGAAAAAAACAGCTCACCAAATAGCGGATGTCCTGATTGAGGCATTGCCCTATATTCAGCGCTTCAAAGGCAAAACCGTCGTGGTCAAATTCGGCGGCAATGCTATGGTCGATGAAGCGCTAAAACACAGCTTCGCCCGCGATATCGTCCTGATGAAACTGGTCGGCATCAATCCCATCGTCGTTCATGGCGGCGGTCCGCAAATCGGACGCTTGCTGGAAAAACTCGGCAAAACCACAGACTTTATCGACGGCATGCGCGTGACCGACAGCGAGACGATGGATGTGGTGGAGATGGTGCTGGGCGGGCTGGTCAACAAGGAGATTGTCAATCTGATCAATATGCACGGCGGCAAGGCCGTCGGCCTGACCGGCAAGGACGGCAATTTTATCCGCGCCAAAAAAATCACGCTGAAAAAATCGGCGCCGGAAGTTCACGCACCGGAAATCATCGATCTCGGCCATGTCGGCGAAGTCAGCAGCATTGATCCGGGCGTCGTCGATATGCTCGGCAACAGCAATTTCATTCCTGTCATTGCGCCGATTGGCGTCGGCGAAGATGGCTATTCCTATAACATCAATGCCGATCTGGTGGCCGGAAAAGTCGCCGAAGTTCTGAAGGCCGAGAAACTGATCCTGTTGACCAATACGGCCGGCATTCTCGACAAGCAGGGCGAACTGTTGACCGGCTTATCGATAAAAGACATAGACGACCTGATTGCCGACGGCACTATTTCCGGCGGCATGATCCCGAAAACCCGCTGTGCCACCGATGCCCTGGCAGGCGGCGTGACCAGCGTGCATATCATCGATGGCCGTGTCGACCACGCCGTGCTGCTGGAGCTGTTTACCGATCAGGGTGTCGGCACATTACTGATCAGTCACTAGCCAATGCCGCTTCGATATAAGGTCTGAAAGCAGACCTTATATCGCGCACCTTCTGGCTGGCGCACAGTTCCGCGCCCAGCGATGACTCACGGCAGCGAATATCCAGAAAAAGCTGTTGCCTGCCGTTGCCATCGCCTATTCTTGAAATAGACAGGCTCAGATCGCTGTCCTTGGCTGGCGCCTTGCTCATGATCAGTTTGTCGGTATCGATATCGGCGCCGGTTGAGGCATGGGTATTGATAAAGCTACGGGCAATGGTCCAGGCTTTGGCGCATTGCGCCTCGCTGTCGCAGTTGAACAGGCCCAGTTCCGGCATCTTGTTTTGCGCCGTTTCGGCCTTTGCTGTTGGCGCGTCGCTGTCTGATTGGGTCAGGAACTTATAACGCTCAATATCCGCCGCATTTGCCGCTTTGGCCTGCAGTATTTTTTCGGACTGCTTGCCTATTTCCGTCTGCGTGAGCTGAATTTGCCCCTCGGTGGACTTGATGCGTTCCAGCAAGGCTTTCGGAGATCTCTTGCCATTGCGCTCATCCGCCGCCGCTTGCTTTTGCTGCGCCGCCAGCTGGCTTTCAAAGCGTTTCAGATTGCTCTGCAATACGCTTTTCTGGATCTCCAGCGTTTTTATATTGTTTTCGAGCATCGTCCGCATATCATCGATGTTGCGGAAAGTGCTCAGCAAAACCTGGTCGTGCGATTGTTGCTTGGCGATAATTTGTTCCTGGGCTTTTCTGAGCGCCTTCAGCTGTCTATCCTGCTCCAGCTGCTCTTTTGTTCTGGCCTGTGGCGTAACTTCAACCACTCTGCCCTTTTCATTGAGCGACTCGCGGCGATACCCGACATGTTCCGGCGGCACCTGATCAGAAAAGAACATATTGCCGTGCTCATCCACCCATCGGTACATTTTTTTGGCCAACGCGGCCTGACTGCTGAACAAGCAAATCAGGCCAATTAAACAAAGGCTTGCTGTAGAAATGCGCATTGACATAGATTTATCGACGATCTTTTACGGGGTTTGAAACATACAGTAAAGATAGCAGATATCCATGGCTTTGCCCGAACAGAGCGCTTATAACGAAATATCAAACCGCAGCGACTCGGGCAAGTCAGGCAATTTGCGCGGCGCGGTAATGGCGACGCGCTTTTCCCGGCCCGATTCTCCCGATACCAGAATGCAGGAGGATTTACTGACGCCAAATTCGCCGGCTATGAATTTAAGCAGGTGTTGATTGGCCCTGCCGTCAATCGGCGGGGCCTTGATTCTCAGCTTTAATCGGTCGCCGTGCAGCCCCGCCCATTCGTCTTTGCTGGCTTTGGGTTGAACATGGAGATTCAGGGTCAAAACGCCCTGTTCATAGAGATACCAGCTCATCCGATCAAACTGGCCAATTCCTGCAACGGCGGCAAAATGAGCATTTTCGCCAATTGCAGCAACAGCAGCGCGACCAGCGGTGACAAATCGATGCCGCCCAGGTCGGGGATAAAGCGGCGGCAGACATTGAGCAAAGGCTCGGTCAGGCTGTACAGAATGGAAGAAGCCGCGTTAAACGTGCCCGGATTCAGCCAGCTGAGCAGGGCTCTGCCGAAGACGGCGAATATGAATATATTGATCAGCAACGAGACCAGTTGCGTAATCGACAATATCGTCAACGCCCCGATACCGATCGATACGCCTTTCAGCATCAATATGGAGAAATCGGCCAGCATCTGCAAGGCCAGCACCAACACCAGCGAAGAAGTATCGATTTTGCCGATAGGCGGCACGAAGCGGCGCAGTATCCTCAGCGGCGGATGCGTGGCCTTGACCAGAAACTGGGAGATCGGGTTGTAAAACTCGGCGCCGCTCCACTGCAGCAGAAAACGCAGCATGACCGCCAGGATATACAGGGAAAACAGCGTGTCGATTATGAAAATGGCCGGGTTGGTCATATAGGTAGAGTCCATCAACTATTTCTCCGTTGGTTTAGACATTTCGATAGAGCGATCCCTTGCGGCATGCATGGCTTTTGAAACCAGCCCGGTGAATCCGCCTTGCTCAAACGTTTCTATGGCGCGTTGCGTGGTGCCGCCCGGCGATGTCACGCGCTTGCGCAACTGTTCGGGCGACTCGGACGATTCCAGGGCTATTTTAGCAGCACCCAATGCCGTTTGCTGAACCAGCAGGCGCGCGGTGTGTTCATCCAGCCCCAGCTCCCGGGCGGCTTTTTCCATGGCCTCCATGAGCAGGAAATAATAGGCGGGACCGCTGCCTGAAACGGCGGTCACGGCATCAAGCTCGCTTTCGTCGTCAACCCATAATGATATGCCGACCGAACGCATGATGCTTTCAGCCAGATCCCGCTGCGCCTCGGTGACATTAAGGTTGGCATGCAGGCCCGTAGCGCCGGTCAATACCAGGGCCGGCGTATTGGGCATGCAACGGACGATGGCCGTATCCGCGCCCAGCCATGCGCTGAGGCTGGCCTGAGTGATGCCGGCCGCAATGGACACGACCAGCGGTTTCTTTTGCTGGATCAAGGCGGCCACGCTTTCGGCCACCTGGCGCAGCACCTGTGGCTTGACGGCCAGCACCACGACTTCCGCTTCCTGAATGACGGCCTCGTTGCTGGACGCAATATTAACCTGCAGGTTGGCCGCCAGAGACGCCAGGATATCCTTGTTGATGTCCGATACCCAAAGCTGCTGCGGGGAATGGCCGCTGGCGATCAGTCCGCTCATCAGACTCGATGCCATATTGCCGCCGCCGATAAAACCTATTTTTTGTGTTTTCATGTGTACAGTATATTTGGTTAGGATTAAAAGTATTTTAACCTATATAGGGTCTGTGCAATCAATCACAAGTCTTTTAATATATGCGCCGCTGTGCTGCCTTAAGCGCTCACCATCACACCAGAGCCCATGATTGAAACCATTTATATCGAAGAAAACATCCGCAAGCACGCCCGCGTTATCGACATTACCGCCCGTTTTCCGCACGCCCGGATCATCACCTGCGAGCGTTACGCCCAGGTTTTCAATCCCAAGGCCCAGAATTTCCGGCTGCAAAAACAGAAACCGGCCCTGATACTGGCCGAGAAATACAAAAACTTCGTACTCGAGGCGCCCACCGGATACGGCGTCGGAGCGACAAGAAACTATTATTTCTCGCACATGCTGAACTGCTTGTATGATTGCCGTTACTGTTTCCTGCAAGGCATGTATCAATCGGCCAATTATGTGCTGTTCGTCAATTACGAGGATTTCCAGCAGGCAATCAGACAATTGTGCGATGCCACGCCGGCCGATCAAATTCATTTTTTCTCAGGCTATGATTGCGACAGCCTGGCGCTGGAGCCGGTCACGCGCTTTGCAGAGCAGTTTCTGCCGGTTTTCGAGGCCATTCCAAATGCCTGGCTGGAGTTACGGACCAAAAGCACGCAGGTCAGAAACCTGCTGGCCCGCGAACCGGTGCCGCGCTGCATCGTCGCCTTCAGTCTGTCGCCTGATGAGATCGCGGCCAAAGTCGAGGCCAAAGCGCCATCGGTACAGCGCCGTATCGAGGCCCTGTGCCGATTGCAGACCCAAGGCTGGCAGGTGGGCCTGCGTTTCGATCCTTTGATTTACCAGACAGGCTACCGGCAGCAGTACCGGCAACTGTTTGAACGGGTCTTCGCCGGCATTGATTTAAACCGGCTGCATTCGGTCAGCCTGGGCGTTTTCCGGCTGCCTGAGAGTTATTTTAAAAAAGTGCACAGGCTCTATCCCGAAGAGAAACTGTTCTCGGGTCCGATGGCCGCTCAGCAAGGCATGGTTTCTTATCGCCCGGATCTGGAGCAGGAAATGATGCAGTACTGTACGGAACAATTATTGACTTATATCCCTCAAAGCAAGTTTTTCCCATGCACACTGTAAAACGTACGGTGCTGGTTACAGGCGCCAGTTCGGGCATAGGCCGCGCCATCGCCCGGAACCTGCTGAATCAGGGCCATCATGTGATCGGCTTGTCGCGCGACCGCACGCGCTTTACCCGGCCCATGGCCGGCTTCAGCCCCGTCCAGCTGGATTTAAGCCAGTTGCGTGAACTGCCGCAAAAGCTGCGCGAATTGGCGCAGACTTTCCCTGATATTGATGCCGTGGTCTTTTCCGCCGGCCGCGGACAATTCGGCTCGGTCGAGGAATTCTCTTACGAGCAGATCGAAGCGCTCATGACCATCAATTTCACCAGCCTGGCTTTTCTGACGCGCGCCCTGCTGCCTTCCCTGAAACGCAAAGCGCGCAGTGATCTGATTTTTATAGGTTCCGAGGCGGCTCTGAAAGGCAGCCGCAAGGGCGCGGTCTATTGCGCCAGCAAGTTCGCCGTGCGCGGCTTTACCCAGGCCCTGCGCGAAGAGTGCGGCAGAAGCAATGTACGCGTCTGCCTGATCAATCCGGGCATGGTTAAAACGGAATTCTTTGAACAGCTGTCCTTTGAACCGGGCGATGAGGCCAGCAATTATCTGTTGCCCGAGGATATCGCGGAAACGGTCGCCTACGTGCTTAACTCCCGCACCCAGATTGTCATCGATGAGATCAATCTGAATCCTTTGAATAAAGTCGTCAAATTTAAAAAATGAACAGATAGTGGCCGGCATGATTAAAATATGGCACGGTTAAAAATCCGACGTCTATCTGGAACCTATCCCGATGGGTGCGTTAAAGTTAAATGAAAGACATAATTTATTTCTTATCAGCATCATCAATAAGGAATTAGACGAAGCATTGCATTTTGCAATCGGGGAGAAAGAGCATAGTCTGAATGCGGGCGATGTTCTGGTAGTCATGGGCCCGACACGGGAAATTCGATTATTTAAAGAAGAAGTTGAAGCATGCACAAATTGATAAATTTTAATTCGAGAATCTGGTTTTTATTGGGTTTCCTCGGTTGCGCCGCGTTGTTGGCGATAGGCGCTTACCTGCAGTTTATTGAAGAGCAGGAACCCTGCCCGCTGTGTATTTCGCAGCGCATCGCCATTCTTTTGACCGGCATCGTATTTTTGATCGCGGCGGTACACAACCCTGGCCGGACTGGCATAAAGACTTACTCGATTTTAGGCGCCCTGGTCGCGCTGGCCGGTGCGTCCATCTCAACGCGCCATGTCTGGCTGCAGCATTTGCCGCCTGAAGAAGTGCCGGAATGTGGCCCCGGGCTCGAGTATGTTTTCGAAAATTTCCCCTTGGCTGAAACCATCAGGTTAATGCTAAGCGGCACCGGCGATTGTGCCGAAGTGTCGTGGACATTGCTGAGCTTAAGCATTCCCGAGTGGACATTGATCGCCTTTTTGATGCTGGCGTTGTTGAGTCTGCTGCAAATCTGGAATCCTGAGAATAGATAGCCCGGAACAAACAATCTGTGGGCATAAGCAAGCCGCGGAAGCGCTTCGGTAGCGATGTGTATTGCCAAACTCCCGCTACAATATGTTCAATAACTACATCAAAATTTATTGTTGGCCATTGCCAATAAGCGAGATCAAAATAATGAAAAAAATTTTACTGGCATTGCTGCTGGCCGGCAGTTTCTCACCTTCACAAGCTGGCGATGAGATCAGTACATTGCCCCAGATCATTGCCGACGCTCACCGCTCCGCCGAGCACAAAGCCCGGGATAAATACCGGCATCCGCAGCAGACCCTGGAATTCTTTGAAGTTAAAGACGATATGGCCGTCGTTGAAATCTGGCCCGGAAGCGGCTGGTATACGGAAATCCTGGCGCCCTATTTGAAAAAGCACGGCAAACTGTATGCCGCGCATTTTTCAGCCGATGCCGAGGAGCCTTATTTCAAAAAAAGCCTGAAAGAGTACAAGGCTAAACTGAAGGAGCGGCCGGATCTGTACGGCAAAGTCGAGCTGACAGAGCTACAACCGCCTGAAAAGCAGAAAATAGCGCCGGATGGCTCGGCCGATCGGGTTTTGACGTTCCGCAATATCCATAACTGGATGAAGAACGGCCAGGCGCCGGCGGTATTCAATGCCATGTATAAAGCCCTGAAGCCCGGCGGCATCCTGGGCATCGTTGAGCATAGGAACTCCCCTAAAAAACCGCAGGACCCGACCGCCGCATCGGGTTATGTCAGCGAGGACTATGTCATTGCGCTGGCCAGAAAAGCGGGGTTTGAGTTCTTGGGAAAATCCGAAATCAACGCCAACAGCAAAGATACCAAAAATTATCCCGAAGGCGTCTGGACCTTGCCGCCGTCTTTGAAACTCAAGCAGCAGGACCGCAAAAAGTATCTGGAGATAGGCGAAAGCGACAGGATGACGATTAAATTCATCAAGCCGAGATAATATTGACAGACGACTGAATACTAATTCAACCGATCAAAATTTGATAAGTTGTGCCATGATTTCTGTTAATTACACACATCAAGCCGGCATCAAATAAATTCAGCAAGTTCAGCCTGGCAATCGCCCTATTTGATTTGTTTTTAATCGGCAAGTATTTGAAATATAAAAGATATAATTTTCGGCTTAAAATCAAGCAAGCTAAAAAACTCTATAAAAAACGGCCATTAAGCTGAATTAGAAACTGGTTACCCACAGAGTTATCCACAGCTTTTGTGGATAACTAATCTGCTGAACCATATAAATTAAGACTGATTACAGCAGAAACCGGAAATAATGCAGTCATCGATGACTGCAGGGAGGCAGGAAATAGGTAAAAAAACGGCTCCTGCATTTTCGATATGCGCCACATCCATGTGGCTTAGCAGCGCAGGGAGCAGTTGCCGAACAATAACTATAAAACCCATTTAACCACTATGCCTAAGTCGCACCGTGGGAGCGAACTGATTTTCAGAGTCGCCATTCCCGCGCCTTTTTATCGATTGTTTGATTATCTGGCCCCCGCTCAAACCGGCCCTGGTCCCATATTGCCTGGGGTGCGCCTGGAGGTACCCTTCGGTAAGGGCAGCAAAGTCGCTTTTCTGATTGCAATAACGCAACACAGCGAATTCGATAACAGCAAATTAAAACGGGTCACACGCATTCTGGACGAAGAACCGTTACTATCAACCAAAGACTTGCGCCTGCTGCACTGGGCCAGCAGCTATTATCATCATCCTTTGGGCGAAGTCTTCAGCGCCGCCTTTCCGGTCTCGCTACGCCAGGGCAAACCGGCCGAATTGCATGCACAGAAACGCTATGCCCTGACAGAGCAAGGCAAAGCGATCGACAACAATCGGTTGAGCCGCTCGCCCAAACAGAAAAGCGTCCTGGAAAAATTTCAATGTCATACCGGCAGCCTGTCTGAAACCGAACTGTCATTATGGAATGAAAACTGGCGGCCGGCGGTGAAAGCCTTAATCGATAAGCAACTGCTAGAGATCAGTCAGCCCGAAGCCACACCCAACGCCGGCTCACTGGTTCGCGACAGCGCACTGCAATGCAATCCGCAGCAGCAGGCGGCTATTGACGCCGTCTGCGAGTCTCTTGGGCAGTTCGGTGTTTTTTTACTCGAAGGCGTGACCGGCAGCGGCAAGACGGAAGTGTACATGCAGATTATCCGGCGCGTGCTCGAACGCGGCCAGCAGGTGCTGGTCCTGCTGCCGGAGATTACGCTCACGCCGCAGGTTGAAGAACGATTCCGGCAGCGCTTTGCCGTCACCATTGCCGTATCGCATTCCAAGCTGACGGACGGGCAGCGGCAAAACGCCTGGCTCCAGATGCAGAAAGGCGTCTGTTCGATCCTGCTGGGCACCCGCTCGGCATTATTCACGCCGCTGAAAAATCCCGGCCTGATCATTCTGGATGAAGAACATGATGCCTCGTTCAAGCAGCAGGAGGGCTTTCGTTTTTCGGCGCGCGATGTCGCGGTCGTGCGCGGCAAGCTGCTGAATGTTCCCGTTTTGCTCGGCTCCGCGACGCCGTCGCTGGCCAGCCTGCACAATGTCGACCAGCGCCGTTACCGCTTGCTGCATCTGCCGGAGAGAGCCGGCAACGCCACGGCGCCGGTCCTGCAATTGCTCGATATCCGCAACAAACGCATTCAGGAAGGCTTGTCCGAGGCACTGATTGAGGACATCCGAAAAACCCTGGCTCGAAATGAACAAATACTGCTGTTCCTGAACCGTCGCGGTTATGCGCCAACCTTGATCTGTCATGGTTGCGGCTGGGTTGCACGCTGCCGGCGTTGCGATGCCAATCTGGTCATCCATTACGATGAAAGTTTGCTGCGCTGTCATCATTGCGGCCAGGAACAGCCATTGATCCATCGATGCATGGCCTGCGAGACCGGCGAACTGACGCCGCTGGGTCTTGGCACCGAACGCGTCGAAAAAATACTGGCCATGCTGTTTCCCGATCGAACCATCGTGCGCCTGGACCGCGATTCGACTCAGCGCAAGGGCTCGCTGGAAAACTATCTGCAGCAGATCAATCAGGGCCGCGTGGATATCATTCTGGGCACGCAGATGCTGGCTAAAGGCCATCATTTTCCGAATGTGACGCTGGTGGCGATCCTTGATGTCGACAGCGGCCTGTTCAGCATCGATTTTCATGCGGCCGAAAAACTGGCGCAGATGATCGTTCAGGTTTCAGGCCGGGCCGGACGCGCTGAAAAGCCCGGCCGAGTGATCATGCAGACCCGCAAGCCCGATCATCCTTTGCTGACGACATTGATCAGGCAAGGCTATAGCGATTTTGCCAGAACGGCATTGGCAGAGCGCAAAGAGGCTTCATTACCGCCTTTCAGTTATCAGGCCCTGCTGAGGGCGCAGGCCCTGGACAGCCAGATGCCGCCTTTGTTTCTGGAGGCGGTCGGCAAACTGGCTCGGCAATACAGTCAGGGACATATCCATATTTTGGGCCCGGTCGCGGCGCCCATGACCAAGCGCGCCGGCCTTTACCGTTATCAATTGCTGTTTCAGAGCGCAAGACGCCAAGACTTGCATGTCTTGCTCGACGGTTTGATGCCGGAAATTGAAAAACTCAAGCAGGCCAAAAAAGTGCGCTGGTCGCTGGATATCGATCCGGTAGACTTGTATTGATGTTGTTTGAATGGATAATGAGGTGATTTTCATGGATAATGTGCCCCTCATGTGACTTACTTACCGCAATGAAGCAATGAAACAAAAGATAGAGGCACTTATCCTGCAAGCCGTTGAAACACTGAAAAATCAAGGTGTTCTGAGTCAGGAAATTACCCCGCGCATTAATATTGAACGTAGCCGCGATCCGCAACATGGCGACTTTGCCTCAAATCTGGCATTAACCCTGGCAAAGCCTGCAAAATCAAATCCCAGACAACTGGCCGAACAAATCATGGCCGCGCTGCCTCAGCATGAAGCTATTACCAAGATTGAACTGGCCGGCCCCGGATTCATCAATTTTTTTGTCAATGCCAACGCCCAGTATCAGATTATCAGACAAATTCATGACGAAGGTCCCGGTTTCGGATTGAGTCATATCGGCGCCGGTAAAAAGGTTCAGGTTGAGTTCGTTTCCGCCAATCCGACAGGACCGCTGCATGTGGGCCATGGCCGTGGCGCCGCTTATGGCTCGGTCGTTGCCGATCTGCTGCAGGCGGTTGGCTTTGACGTGCACCGCGAATATTATGTCAACGATGCTGGTCGCCAGATGGATATTCTTGCTACCAGTATCTGGCTCAGATATCTGGAAGAGTGCGGCGAGGTCGTCAATTTCCCAAGCAACGGCTACCGCGGCGAGTATGTGCGCGATATTGCCTGGGATATTCATAAAAACGCCGGCAATGAATACCGCAGACCGGCAGAACTGGTGTTAGAAAACATACCGGCCGACGAGCCGCACGGCGGCGATAAGGAAGAACATATCGATGCGCTGATCGCCAGAGCCAAAACCCTGCTCGGACCGTCGCTGTACCGGGACCTCTTCCAGGTCGGCCTGAACAATATTCTGGAAGACATCAAGCTTGATCTGCAGGAATTCGGTGTCGAGTATCAGGAATGGTTCTCGGAACGTCAGTTAATGGATGACGGTTCAGTGGAGCAAGCGCTGGAACGCCTGCGTGCCGGCGGTCATCTGTATGAACAGGACGGCGCGACCTGGTTTGCATCGGCCAAGCTGGGCGATGAAAAAGACCGGGTGGTGGTCAGGGAAAACGGCCAGACCACCTATTTCGCTTCCGATATCGCTTACCACATGAATAAGCTGGACCGGGGCTTCGACCACATCATCAATATCTGGGGCGCCGATCACCACGGTTATATTCCCCGGGTCAGGGCGGCCATGACCGCACTGGGCGCCGATGAATCCAAACTGAACGTGTTGCTGGTGCAGTTCGCGGTGCTGTATCGCGGCGAGGAAAAAGTCCAGATGTCCACGCGTTCCGGCGAATTCGTCACGTTGCGGCAGTTGCGCAGTGAAGTCGGCAAGGATGCGGCGCGTTTCTTTTATGTCATGCGCCGGTCGGAACAGCATATGGACTTCGACCTGAAACTGGCGACTTCGCGGTCCAATGAAAACCCGGTGTTTTACGTGCAGTATGCTTATGCCAGGGTGTGCAGCGTCTTGCGGCAGCTTGATGAGAAAGACTGGGACAGAAATCTGCTGCTGGGCATGGAGAATCTGGATCAATTGACCGAAGAGCACGAAATCGATCTGGTGGGCACACTGGCGCGCTATCCTGAAGTGCTGGAACGCGCGGCGCTTCAGCATGAGCCGCACCAACTGATCCAGTATCTGCGCGAACTGGCGACCGAGTTTCATACTTACTACAATGCCCATCAATTCCTCGTTGAGGATGCCCGGCTGCGCAACGCCAGATTGAATTTGATCAGCGCCGTGCGGCAGGTCCTGGCGAACGGCTTGGGACTGCTGAAAATCAATGCTCCTGAAGCAATGTGATATATGGCCATAGATTACAAACATAGAGCAGCCCAGGGAAGAACAGCCCCGCGCGGGCAAAAACCAAACCGCCATGAAAGCGTCGGGGTTTTCAAATGGATGCTGATTACGGCGCTGATCATTGCTTTTGTAGTCTTTCTGGTTTATCTGCGTAGCACAGGCTCCAAGCAAAACGATATTCCGCAAGTCGCGCTATCGGCGGCAAAATCTGTCAAAACCGAGCCGGTAAAAAAAGAACAAGTCCAGCAAAAGAAAGCGCCCGAACCCGTGCATCAACCGCCGCGGTTTGATTTCTATACCATCCTGCCTCAAAAGGAAGTGGTCGTGCCTGATTATGAAATCAAGACGCGCGCCCGTGAAGAGCTCATCGGCAAGGTCAATAAACCTCTGGTTCCAGCAACTCAAGATATGACGAGCCAGGCTAAAGGTGCTCAATATATGGTGCAGGCGGGCTCTTTCAGGGAATTTCAGGAAGCCGATAAACTAAGGGCCAAGCTGGCTTTGATGGGTATCGAATCGCGCGTCGAGAAAGCTAAAGTCGGCAATACAGTCTGGCATCGCGTAAAAATGGGGCCTTATGCCCAAATGACCAGCGTTAGCACAATCAGGACCCGCTTGAGACAGAACGGCATCGATGTCATCGTAACCGAGTCCGGCCGCTAACCTGTGGCGCGGCTACTGGGCACGGTAGCCACGCCTGCCAAAGTCATGCCCCTCCTTCTTCTTTATCCTCATCAAGCGCCATATCAGAGATCTCCTTCAATCTGAAGATGGCCTTGTAATTAATGCTGTTTTCAGGGTAGTTGCCTTCGCTGTCTGGCGTCCCGGCCGGCTGATCGGTCAGTAACTCCAGGGTTTCATTGACATTGGACACTGCGTAAACGGCAAACAGACCCTGGGCAACCGCATCCACGACTTCCTGCTTCAGCATCAGGTTGCGTTTATTGGCGGCCGGAATAATCACGGCATGCTGGCCATTGAGGCCGCGCGCCTGGCAAAGCCGGAAGAACCCTTCTATTTTTTCATTGACGCCGCCTACAGCCTGGACTTCGCCGTACTGATTGATCGAACCGGTCACGGCAAACGTTTGCTTGATCGGCGTGCGGGTCAGCGCCGAAATAAGGCAGCAAAGTTCAGCCAGTGCCGCGCTGTCGCCGTCGATATAGCCATAGGACTGCTCGATGGCGATGCTGGCCGAGATGGCCAATGGAAATTGCTGGGCGTAACAGTGGCCCAGATACCCGGTCAGGATCATCACGCCTTTCGAGTGTATGGACTGGCCCAACTCGGCTTCGCGCTCGATGTCGACGATGCCTCGCGATCCCGGATAAACGGTCGTGGTAATGCGCGCGGGAGCGCCAAAGCTGCTGCCGCCCACTTCCAGTACCGTCAGACCGTTGATCTTGCCGATCGCCGAGCCTTCTGTATCGATCAATATCGTACCGACGAGCATTTCTTCGAGGACATCCTGGGAGAGTTTGCCGTTACGCTGCTCTCTTGCCGCTAAAGCCTGTTCGACATGCACTCTGTCAATCTGGTCGGCCTGGGCTTTACGACAGAACAGGTTGGCTTCGCCGATGATGTCCAGGGAATCATTGATGCGTGCGGAAAAATGATACTGATTTTCGGAAAGCCGGCAGCTATGCTCGATCAGGCCTTCAATAGCGGCGCGTGTGAGCGGTTTTGCGCCCGAGTCCGCAGCGTGTTGGGTCATCAGGACGGCAAAGCGCTGTATGGATTCATCGGTCAGCTGGATATAGCCGTCAAAATCGGCCAGCACTCTGAACATCTCGTTAAATTCGCTATCCAGTTCTTCCAGCAGGTAATAAATTTCGGGAGAGCCGACCAGGATGACTTTGACATTTAACGGAATCACCTCAGGTTTCAAAGTGATCGTGTTAATGCCCAATTCCGAATAAGGGGACTCGATTTCAATACGGTCCGCTTGCAAGGCGCGTTTCAGCCCTTCCCAGACAAACGGATAAGTCAGCAGTTTTTCGGCATCCAGAATCAGATAACCGCCATTGGCCCGATGGAGGGAGCCGGCACAAATCCTGCGGTAATTGGTGACCAGCGTGCCTTGATCACTGACGTATTCGATACGCCCGAACAGGTTCTGATAAATCGGATGCGATTCAAAAATAACGGGGGCTCCATTGTCCAGCTTGTAATCAACCAGGATATTAGGCGCATACAGCTCGGTCAGCATGAGCCGCTTGGTGGAAATGTCTTTCTGTTCCAATGAACGGCCCGGCATCAGATAATCGGTGATCGTGACGGCCAGATTTTTTTTGATTTCATCTAAAAACGTAACAGCGTCGTCAATATTCTGGTATTTATCGTCCAGCTCCGAAAACAGCGGCTCTATCGCCAAACTGATTGTATCGTTATCGAGTTGCTTGATTTTTTCCATCATTGACCGCCGCCACTGGGGCAGCTCGAGCAATACATCGCCCAGATATTCTTCCAGCTCTTCCACGTGTTTATGAAAAACTTCGCGCTCCGATTGCGGCAGTTGCGTAAACTGCTCTTCATCTAGTGCTTTATCGTCCTTGATAGGCGCAAAAGTAATCGAATCACTCTCTCTGAACAGGGCAATATTTAGGGACTGTGCCTTTTTGTCGACCAGATCAATGGTACTGTTATAGCGCTGGTTAAAGTGGCGTTCAATCGCGCTCTTTTTCTGCTGATAGGCAGGGCTTTCAAAGGCCGCCGGAAAAGTAACCAGCAGATTATCGATCAATCTTTCGATATCCCTGCAAAGCTCCTGTCCATGCCCGGGCGGTAATTCAACCTTGACCGGCTCCCTGGGGTTCTCGAAATTTTCCACATACGCATAGGAGGGCGGCGCGGGCAGCGTTTGCGCAATCGTATCAAGATGATTGGTAATCATGGTCAGCCGTCCGCTCCCATGTTCTCCCATCACAAAAATGTTGTAACCGGGATTGCGCATCGCGACGCCGAATTCCAGCGCCGACTGGGCGCGGGCCTGCCCTAAAATAGTAATTTGCTGCCTGGGAGCTTCCGGCAAATCGATATGCGTCAAATCGATATTTAATTTCAGCGATTCAAGTGGAAGCTTTAACGTAGTTGACATGGATAAAAATAACGTCCGAAGAGTTGCAAGGGAATCGGCGATTTTACCATGTTGTACAGCAATTCCGACAAGCCTGAAACAGGTATGTCTGCAAGGCATCCTGAAAAATCCCTAAAGCGAATAATTTGCCGACACATTTAATAATATTGCATAAAAATTCATAGATAATAGGCTATTTGGCAGGATAATTCCCGCCCATCGACAACGTCTGCTTTATGCACTTACATACAATAAGACTTCTCACTAAAAATTAATATGATTGATATTTCAGCAAACAAAATCCGCTTATGGTTTCTACCGATCCTGTCCGGTATTTTTATAGGCACCAGTTATATTCCTTTTCCGCCTTGGGCCTCTTTATTCTGTTTTGTGCCGTTGTGGATTTTCTGGAACCGGCAAAACAGCCTGAAAGGCGTTTTCCTAGGAGGATTGCTTACCTCTTTCATTTTTACGCTAATTGGTTTTAATTGGGTCACTTATCTTTTGCATGAATTTGCGCATCTGGACTGGCCCATAGCCGTTCTTGGCATGTTGCTCTATGCTGTGATCGCGCACTTGTTTGTCCCTGTGGCGGGCGTGTTGTGGTTTTTGGGGCAGCGCAAGTTCGCCTGGTCGGAACAACTTTCGCTGGTATTGATGGCATTGATTACTATTTTATGCGAAGCCTACTCGCTGACCTTGTTTGACTGGAATTTCGGCTATTCCTGGTACGGTGCCGGCGTACCCGTTTACCAATGGGCTGAAATGATAGGCTTCAGCGGCCTCAGTGCACTTACGTTATTTTGCAACCTGCCGCTTTATATTGCTTGGCAAAAGCGCAGGCAGGCCGCCGGTAAAAGAATTTTGATGACCGTAGTCTGGGGGTTTGTCTTGTTGAATGCCGGCGGTTTTTGGCTTAAAAACAGGCTCCCTGAGCCGGACGCCTCTTTTAAAGCGTTATTGGTTCAAGCCAATATCGGCAACTCCGAAAAGCTCGCCGCCGAACTGGGCAAAGGCTATAGCCAGGAAATACTCAGACGCTATACCGATCTGACTGATCAGGCACTCAAAACAACAGAAACAAAAATCGATTTTGTACTATGGCCTGAAACAGCCTTTCCGGCACTGTTGGGAGAGGACTTCAAATTCGATGCGCATCCTGCTCAACTAAGCAAGTTTATTCATGAGCGTGAGCTGCCGCTGATTACCGGGGCCTATAGCGTTGACAGAGCCTCACGGTTGATTACGAATTCGCTGTTCGTGCTGGATAAAACCGGAGAAATAGTACCGCCTCATTACAGCAAATCCATCTTGCTGGCTTTCGGCGAATATATTCCCGGTGAGCAATTTTTCCCACAGATTCGCGATTGGCTGCCGCCGACCGGGCATTTTGCACGCGGTCAGGGCCCTACTACCTTATTGCACTGGAATGGCTATAAGATGGGGCCGCAAATATGCTATGAAAGTCTTTTCCCCGCATTCTCGCGCTCGTTGGCTGAACTGGGCGCTCAGTTCATCGTCAACGTTACCAATGACGCCTGGTACGGAACCTGGCAGGAACCTTATCAACATATGTATATGACGCTGGCGCGAGGCGTCGAATTTCGAAGGCCCGTACTCAGGGCGACCAATACAGGCATTTCGACCGTATCGTTGGCGTCCGGCGACATTCTGCAGCGCTCTCCGCTACACCAAGCTTGGGCCGGTGTTTACGAAGTCCCTTATCTGACAAATCCTCCAGCAACTTTCTATCAACAATGGTTCTGGCTAGTGCCTCTCCTGCTTTGGACGGCACTGCTTGTACTAATCGGCATAGGCATCCGTGACTGTTATAAAAAACAATGAGGTTTGCTCAGTCTGTTCAACTATTTCTTGCTCTACAGGAACGGTAAGGTGTAATGTTCGGGATGGTGAGAAAACACCCGATACTTAATAATTAGCATTAATGAAAGAAAAGTCAGAGACACTCTATTACAGAATAAGAAACAAAATGAGGTTCTTCGTGCCGCTATATATACCGGCTGAGAATTTTTCCGGACGGCCTTAAAACAGGCGGATTTTCACAGCTGGAGAAATGCCGTATCGCAACTTTACTGATAGCACAAGGCGCTTTATTAATAGGGTAAGGGGCTACCTCATACGGAAATTAATATTGGACTAAAAGGTACAAAAAATCATGAAGAAAACGGCAGATCCAAACCCAAAGGTATATAGGAATTATTTTCGCCAAAGAACAGCAAATCAATGGCATAAAATCGAAGCAGAAGTCGGTATTCCCGGAGCGATCAGGCCGTTTCTGGCCGGTAATTGGAAAATGAATATGATTCCCCTGTCAGGCGTCGCCCTTACGGCAAGAATCTTGGATATTTGCCGCGGAATAAGAGACGTTGATATAGGCCTTGCGCCTCC
Organism: Methylobacter luteus IMV-B-3098; assembly: GCF_000427625.1. Lineage (GTDB taxonomy): Bacteria > Pseudomonadota > Gammaproteobacteria > Methylococcales > Methylomonadaceae > Methylobacter > Methylobacter luteus. The sequence continues at coordinate 3,558,911 of NZ_KE386569.1, read as the reverse complement.
TCACACAGGGCTTTCCACTCTCGCCGATTATATTAAACCGGATTTTCTCCGAACAGAATATGGTTTAGGCAGAAACGTATTTCTGCTGGCACAAGATACGTTTTTTGAATCTAAAGGGGCATTTACCGGCGAAATTTCGCCCGAGATGCTGGGAGCCATCGGTGTCGATCGCGTCATAATTGGTCATTCGGATCGCAGAGCCAACCTTGGAAAATATTATGGATTTGCCTCCAGTGTTGCCAGGCGGCTGACAGACGGCTTTCTTTCCGACAAATTGAAAAAACTGAAAGCAAAAGACGGTGCCGATGCTCAAGTTATAGCGGCTTTGGAGTATCTGGCCGCCAAAGAGAATCATGACCTCCTGACCGGGCTAACCCGGTTTTTAGAAGAAGAATTAAGAGAGCGAGCCGGAGAAAGCGATCAATCCATTCAGCTAAAAATCCAGGCCGCACTGGGCCAAGGGCTACAGGTCATCCTTTGCTGTGGTGAGAACAGAGAAGCCAGACTTGCAAATGAAACTTTCAGCTTGTTGGATCGGCAATTACGAATGGCGTTTGAAGTCGTCTCGCCCAGGGCCGTCAGCGAAGTAATTATCGCTTACGAACCGGTATGGGCTATCGGTGAAGGAGCAAAGCCTGCCACATTAGAACAGATAAAAGAAGTACATGACTTCATTAGAAATCTGATCATGGACCTGTATGGCGAACAAATCGCTTCAAACATCAGAATCCTTTACGGCGGCAACGTGAAACCCGACAATATTGCCGACATCATGAATATTGCCGGCGTCGATGGCGCTCTGGTAGGAGGGGCGAGTTTAAAAGCCAATGATTTTGCTTCAATAATAAGATTTGGCTTAAATACTTAACATCATTAACATAGCAAAAAAGTGAGGGCTTATGCTCTAAGTCTCACTATTCCGGGTATTTTTTCTTAAATGCTCTCTTTGCTGACACATGAAAGAGAATGTTTTCTCATGGCCAACTAATAGGAATATGATAAGTTCTCCGGAGTCCGAATTTTATAGCGTTGAGTTTCCGGAGAAGTGCCATGTCTCACATCGCCTTAAAGGTATCGGATCGGCTAACTGCTGATGGACGGCATAACACCGCACGGCCCGAATCCGAAGACCGGGTGCGCTGCCGCATTCTGGCCATACGCCAGTTGGCGCTTGGCCATTCAGAGGCGCTTTGGCAGCAGGCCAGCAACAGCCGGCTCTGAGCCGATACTGACAGTCGACCATGCGTCCCGCGGCAAACCGAATACGACTTTGCCTACCTGTTCGAGGCAGTATGTCCCTCTATCTGATCTCAGCGGCGCTTGAGCAACCACGTCTATGCCGACATCGAGATGCTTGACGATGTCGCTGCAACTGCTTGGCTAGAACATTTATTCATTACGTAGAAACATAGCCTGAATGCCTGAAGAGATTGAGGCATTCATCAGCCTGAAACTTATCCAACAGTTTACCAATGAGTTGCCAGAGCTTATCGTGAGTGCGCTCAGCTGCTTGGCGCAGGAGCACCTTCAGTTTGGCAAAGACCTGCTCGATCGGGTTCAGGTCAGGACTGTAAGGCGGCAGGTATTGGATCGTCGCTCCGTGTGCTTCAACAATGTCCCGGACTTCCGCTACTTTGTGAGGTAAGCGGATTGTCACAGATGACGATATCGCCGGGTTTCAAGGTCGGTCCCAGTTGCGAACGCAGGTATTACTTGAAGGCTTCGCTCGTCATGGCCTGATCCAGGCACCACGGGGCCGTGAGCCGGTCGGCACGCAAGCCCAATGAAGATCAGCGTTTGCCAGAGGCCAGCAGTGCCGCATCCCGAAACAGGGCACCGCCCAACGCACGATCATAACGACGGGACGGATCATGTCCGTGGATACGCCCGTTTCAACCGGAATCACCCGTCGGAAAAACCACAACTTTTTTGCCAGGCTTGCCATTGCTCACGGGCCATCGCGACAGCCTCGCGCTGCTGTTCACTGGCGACGAGCGTTTTTTTATAGCGATAACCCAGTTTGTGCCGGATAAACTTATCGATAGCCGAAATCGAAACGCTCAGAGCCTGTTCGTGTTCCAGCCAGCTCTGCAGTTCCTTCAGTGGGATCGACGGGCTGTTCGCTAGCTGGGCTCTAATGGCGGCTTCATACGGTTCCAGCCGGGAGCATTTGTAACCGCCAAAGGATTTGCCTTGAACGTTGTCGGCCTTTTGCCATCACTGATGCACTTTGGAGACAAAGGCCGGGCTGACTTGATAGATCGCGCTGACTTCGCGCGTCGTTTTGCCGCTTTCAACCGCCTTCGCGACGCGCAGGCGCAAATCTTCTGAATGAAGGCAGGACATCTTTGGGCATGTCTGTTATCGACAAACTCAATCTTAACAACATCATTTTATTTCAAGTAATAGATAATTCTCTAGCTGATAAAGGCTCTTGTTTTTATGACATTCAGACTAATCAATAAAAATAAATGATTGAACAATTGGTATAGAAGTATCTCAAAAAAGATCAAGAATCATAACTTAGAATTGGATTTATGCTTTCTTAATATGCGCGAAGAGATTGTAAATATTTTTAAACCAGGAGAGAACTTATGCCAATAGAAAGTAAATCAAATTCCACGGATAAACAAACTCCAAATGAAAAATATCCGAAGAGCCCAATGCCCGCTCAGCACCAGGAACGTCCCGGTGTTGAAGCAGAAATGACGCCAAGGCCAAAATATCTTGCACCAAATTATAAAGGTGCAGGCAAATTAAAAAATAAAGTTGCTTTGATTACCGGAGGGGATTCTGGTATCGGTCGCGCCGTCGCCGTACTTTTCGCTCGCGAAGACGCGGATTCTGCGATTACTTTTCTTCCATCGGAGCAGATTGATGCAGAAGAAACTCAACAGCAAGTCGAAAAAGAAGGTCGCCGGTGCTTGCTAATTCCTGGTGATGTAACCAGTCCGGAATTTTGCCAAAGTGCTGTTGAAAAAACAGTTCAAGAATTCGGCCAATTGAACATTTTAGTCAACAATGCAGCTTATCAGCACAACCAAGAATCAATCGAAGAGATTTCTGATGAGCAATTTGATACAACTTTTAAAACTAATATCTATGGTTATTTTCGCATGGCGAAGGCGGCGCTCAAACACTTACAAGATGGTGATGCGATTATTAATTGCGGGTCAATTACCGGTCTGGAAGGGAATAAACACCTGATTGATTATGCTTCCACTAAAGGCGCCATTCATGCATTTACTAAATCATTGGCGCTCAATCTGGTCGAGAAAGGAATTCGCGTCAATTGCGTTGCTCCAGGACCGGTCTGGACGCCACTTAATGTCGCCGATAAACCCGCCGAACAAGTGGCTAAACATGGTGCAAATACACCGATGAAACGCCCCGCACAACCAGAAGAAGTTGCGCCGGCATTTGTCTTTTTTGCCTCGCCGAGCGACTCCAGCTACATCACCGGCGAGATTCTGACGCTGCTGGGCGGCGAGACGCGGGCGGCCTGAGCGGGGGCAAAAAAAAACCCGGGCCTTGGCGGGTCCGGGTTTTGGGATTGGCGCTTGGCAATGCCCTACTTTCGCATGGCAAACTGCCACACTATCATCGGCGCTAAGCGGTTTCACTTCCGAGTTCGGGATGGGATCGGGTGGTTCACGCTCGCTATGGTCACCAAGCAAACTGGTTTGGCAGGCGCTGTCGCCCTGCCGCATGGAAATCCGTAATACTCGCTTCAAAAGCGGTCAGTTGTTACCCAAACTGATTGGGTGTTATATGGTCAAGCCTCACGGGCAATTAGTACACGTTAGCTGCACGCATTACTGCGCTTCCACACCGTGCCTATCAACCTGATCGTCTCTCAGGGCCCTTCAGGGGACTCATGGTCCCAGTGAGATCTCATCTTGGGAGGGGCTTCCCGCTTAGATGCTTTCAGCGGTTATCCTGTCCGAACATAGCTACCCGGCCATGCCACTGGCGTGACAACCGGAACACCAGAGGTTCGTCCACTCCGGTCCTCTCGTACTAGGAGCAGCTTCCCTCAAATCTCAAACGCCCACGGCAGATAGGGACCGAACTGTCTCACGACGTTCTGAACCCAGCTCGCGTACCACTTTAAATGGCGAACAGCCATACCCTTGGGACCTGCTTCAGCCCCAGGATGTGATGAGCCGACATCGAGGTGCCAAACACCGCCGTCGATATGAACTCTTGGGCGGTATCAGCCTGTTATCCCCGGAGTACCTTTTATCCGTTGAGCGATGGCCCTTCCATACAGAACCACCGGATCACTATGACCTACTTTCGTACCTGCTCGACCTGTCCGTCTCGCAGTCAAGCACCCTTATGCCATTGCACTCATTGCCTGATTTCCGACCAGGCTGAGGGTACCTTCGTGCTCCTCCGTTACTCTTTAGGAGGAGACCGCCCCAGTCAAACTACCCACCAGACACTGTCCCTAACCCGGATGACGGGTCGAGGTTAGAACTTCAAACATACCAGGGTGGTATTTCAAGGTTGGCTCCACACCAACTAGCGTTGGTGCTTCACAGCCTCCCACCTATCCTACACAAGTAGGTTCAAAGTCCAGTGTCAAGCTATAGTAAAGGTTCACGGGGTCTTTCCGTCTAGCCGCGGGTATACGGCATCTTCACCGCAATTTCAATTTCACTGAGTCTCGGGTGGAGACAGTGTGGCCATCGTTACGCCATTCGTGCAGGTCGGAACTTACCCGACAAGGAATTTCGCTACCTTAGGACCGTTATAGTTACGGCCGCCGTTTACCGGGGCTTCGATCAAGAGCTTCTCCGAAGATAACCCCATCAATTAACCTTCCGGCACCGGGCAGGCGTCACACCCTATACGTCCACTTTCGTGTTTGCAGAGTGCTATGTTTTTGCTAAACAGTCGCAGCCACCAATTTATTGCAACCTTCGTCGGCTTCGCCCGCGAGGGACTACACCTACCAAAGGCATACCTTCTCCCGAAGTTACGGTATCATTTTGCCTAGTTCCTTCACCCGAGTTCTCTCAAGCGCCTTAGAATTCTCATCCCACCCACCTGTGTCGGTTTAGGGTACGGCCACTGATAACCTGAAGCTTAGAGGTTTTTCTTGGAAGCATGGCATC
>NZ_KE386569.1:2408788-3548788 GCF_000427625.1 Methylobacter luteus IMV-B-3098 | reverse complement strand
CCGTTGTCGATTGACCGTCAACAAACTGTAAAATTTTCACTTCTCCTCCCGCTTTTATAACGCAATCGCCGCCAGCTACCTGCTCGGGCCGATAATCGCCACCTTTAACGATGACATCCGGTAATAATTTACAATATAGACGTTCCGGCGTTTCTTCGTCGAATGATACTACCCAGTCCACGCAGGCCAATGCTGCGAGTACCATCATCCGCTCTTGCAGACCGTTAATTGGGCGCGTATCGCCCTTAAGCTGCCTGACTGATGCATCAGAATTAACCGCAACAATCAACCGATCACCTAAAGCCCTAGCCTGTTCCAGATAAGTGACGTGCCCGGCATGCAGCAAATCAAAGCAACCGTTGGTCATGATAATCCGTTCGCCATTGGCTTTTGCTCTGGCAATAATCTGGGCCAGTTCGTCTTCTGAAACGATGCCGTATTGCGAATCGCGCTCACCATGCATAGCTCGCATTAATTCCAGCATGGAGACGGTAGACGTACCAAGCTTGCCGACGACAATGCCGCCTGCCAGATTGGCCAAATACATCGAATCATGCAACGTTTTGCCAATCGCCACGCCTAAGGCCATGACCGCAATAACCGTATCGCCAGCCCCGGTTACATCAAACACGTCCTTGGCTTGAGCCGGCAAGGAATGCACGTGGGCATTCTGAATCAGCGTCATACCGGCCTCGCCGCGCGTCAGCAACAACGTCTCAAGTTGGTACCGCTTCAGCAGAGATCGACCTCTTTCAATCAGACTGTTTTCGTCTCCGCAGACACCCACGACGGCCTGTAATTCGGACAGGTTTGGCGTTATGACATCGGCCTGAGCATAACGCTCGTAATCAACACCCTTGGGATCAACCAGCACCTTAACTCCTGCCTGCCTGGCTTGAGTTATGTATTCAGAAACATGTGTCAGCGTACCTTTGCCGTAATCGGAGAAAACAACTGCGTCACTTTTGGGCAAATACCGCGTGAGTCGCTTCAATAAAGCTTCATTATTAACCGGCAACGGCGTTTCTTCGAAATCAAGCCGAATCAATTGCTGATGCTGCGCCATAACTCGCAATTTACAGATGCTGCGAATATTAGGCTCGACAACAAAGTCGCATGTAACGCCTTCCTTTTCCAAGAGTCTCAGAAGAATCTCACCCTCGGCATCATCACCAATGACACCCAGCAATGTCACTTGACCACCTAATTTGGCAATATTCAGCGCCACGTTACCGGCTCCGCCAATGCGATCTTCAATATTTTTAACCCGAACCACCGGCACAGGCGCTTCAGGCGAAATCCGGCCGGCCTGCCCCGACCAGTAGCGGTCCAGCATGACATCGCCCATGACAATAATATGAGCCTGACTGAACTCAGGCGCCGCAGCCAACATCTGTTGCCTCCTCAATTACTCCGCACCACCAGTGGCCTATCAATATATGCGCCTCTTGAATCCTTGCCGTTACAGCCGAAGGCACTCTGACCGAGAGCGTAGCCTGTTGATACAATTCGCCGCCCTCGCCGCCCGTTAAACCAATGACTGCCATGCCTTTCAATTTGGCGACTTCAACCGCTTTCAGAATATTCTTGCTTCGACCTGATGTAGAAATGGCTACCAAACAATCTTTTTCATTGGCGAGAGCTTCCACTTGACGTGAAAAAACCGTTTCAAACTCAAAATCATTGGCATGTGCCGTCAAAATGGAACTGTCTGTCGTCAAGGCAATCGCCGCCAGCGCCCGCCGTTTTTTTTCATACCTGACGACCAACTCTGCCGCAATATGCTGGCAGTCAGCAGCGCTGCCGCCATTGCCGCATAACAGTATTTTTCCGCCCTGTTTCAGTGTCTTGATCAGCAGATCTCCTCCCACTTCAATTTCTTCGGAACAGTCGGCCAAACGAGCCATCATTTCTCTGTGCTCTTCAAGCTCAGAAATAAATGCTTTCAAAATAGTTTTCCCCATAGTTTCAAAAGACTTTTTTAGCCCTGCTAAAAATTGTGTTTTTATCCAAAAAAGAATTGATAGGCAATTAATGGACAACCGCTTGTTTTCGGTCATTACTGTGCTGCATCTGATGCAAGCGAGCGTAAGCCCCATTTTTTTTAATAAGCTCCTGATGCGTACCTCTTTCTACAATTTGGCCATGATCGATAACCAGAATCATATCCGCATTTTCTATGGTTGATAATCTATGGGCTATCACCAGTGTTGTCCGATTGCGCATGATTGTTTGCAAGGCCGCCTGTATAAAACGCTCCGACTCGGTATCCAGCGCCGACGTTGCCTCATCCAATACCAAGACTGGCGCATCTTTCAGTAGCGCCCTTGCCAATGCTAATCGCTGCCTCTGCCCACCCGACAATTTGACGCCGTTCTCGCCTATTTCGGTATCAAGCCCCAACTCCAGTTTACTGATAAATTCCATGGCATAAGCATCGGTTGCAGCGGCAATAATGTTGCTTCTATCGGCGTTTGCTAGCGCCCCGTATGCGATATTGTTGGCTATCGTATCATTGAATAAAGTGACTTGCTGGTTAACCAGCGCCAGCTGTTTCCTCAAATTCGCTAATTCGTATTTATTGATTTCAACACCATCGAGCAATATCTCGCCTTTTTTATGGGTATAAAAACGGGACACCAGATTAGCCAGCGTGCTTTTACCACCGCCGGAAGCACCAACTAATGCGATAGTCTGTCCCGGATTAGCCTTGAAGCTGATATTCTTCAGAGCCAGATCATTGGCTCCGGGATATTTGAAAGATACATTTTTGAACTCCAGCGTGCCTTTACATTTATCTATTTGATAAGTACCATCATTCTGCTCTGTTGGCTCATCCAGAACATCGAACAAGGACTCGGCCGCCGCGATGCCTTTTTGAATATCGCCATTAACCTCAGTTAACTGCCTGACAGGTCTGGGCAACAGAAATGCCGCTGTCAGATAGCCTACAAATTCACCTGTGCTGGACTGCTCCATAAAAAACAGCGCCATATACATCAAAAAGGAGAGTGCTACGGCAATGATGAGTTGTATGATCGGATTATGCACGGCCTGCGTCGTAGAGAGCTTCAGAGATTGCCGCCGATTATCCAAACTGCTCTCCAGAAATCGCCGACGCTCATAATCCTCGCCACCATAGCTGCGCACGATTCGATGACCGCCTACCAGTTCTGACGTGATATGTGTTATATCACCTATCGATTGTTGGATTTTCTTGCTGATGTTACGTAACCGTTTACTGACGTAATTCACCAGCACCGCAATAATCGGCGTTATGGCGACGAAGACCATCGATAACATCCAGTTTGAATAGAACAGATAGCCCAATAAACCTATAGCGGTTAAACCTTCCCTGACGAAAGTACGTACCGCATCGGTAGTCGCCTTGGTTACCTCGCCAACGTTATTAGAGATTCTTGCAATCATGTAACCGTTATTGTTCGCATCGAAATAAGCGGTAGGCAAGCGAGTATAATGATCAAAAATTTCGCATCTCAGGGCATGCACAACATTACAGGATACTTTGGCCAGAAAATAATTGCCTAAATAAGCGCCTAGTCCTCGCACCACGATCAAACCGCTAAACAACAACGGCAAATAATACATGCCCTCGCGAACTTCGGTTTGCAGCGTGTCAATAATATGCTTGATCAATGCTGCAAATAGTGGCTGGGTAGCCGAATAAATCAGGAAACCTAGAATACTGATTGCAAAAAGACTACGATGCGGTTTTACATAGGTCAATAACCGCTTGTATATTTGGACACTTGCTTCAGATTCTTTCTTCATACTTTATAAAATTCATACCATTCACTGCTTCGGCAGGTACTAACTGATGTTTAAATGAGTGAAATATTACCATTCTTTAGCTAAAAAACTGTAATGCCCTTTCATCCGAGGCGCTTATCAGCCTGTTTCACCCGGAGCCCAGGCTATACTTTCCGGGACAAGACTGTAAAATACAGCGGTATTGCTATGGTTCAAAACCGCAAATATTGAATGAGAAAACATCCACCGCTAGCTCCGCCTCCTGCCAAAATACTAGTCATTGCCTTACGTCATCTTGGTGATGTCTTGCTGATAACGCCATTAGTGCGTTCATTGCACGAAGCCTACTCGCAGGCACAAATAGATGTTTTGGTTTTTAGCAATACGGCCGCTATCTTGGAAGGTAACCCTGATATCAACCGTATAATAACTACGCCTTTGCGTCCAACGCGTGCTGATTACCGACATCTTGTTTCGCAATTATTTAGAAGATACAACCTGGCTGTCATCACACAGACCGGAGATCGTCCTTTCATTTATGGATTTTTAGCCGCGCCTGAACGTGTTGCCGTGGTGCCGAAAAAAGATCAAAAAGGCGCATGGAAACGCCACCTGGTTCAATATTGGACTGAATTTGATGATGAAAACACACACACCGTACTACAACTATTAAAACTGGCGGACCTGGTAGGCGCCCCTAGAAATTATACGCTGACCCCTCCGCAATCGCCTGACAATCAGTCAACTTCCGTTCTCTCAATGAACTCAGACTATGCCGTTATTCATACCTATCCAATGTGGCATTATAAACGATGGACAATCAATGGCTGGGTTGAAACTGCGCAATTTCTTCAAAATTCAGGTTGCAAGGTTGTGCTGTCAGGTGGTCCTGCACCGGAAGAAATTGATTATGTAAACCAAATCCATCGGCAATTATCGCCCGAGGTATTAAACTTGGCCGGCAAAACCTCGATATCTCAACTTGCCGATCTTATCGGCAAAGCAAAATTGTATATCGGCCCCGACACAGGCATAACGCATCTGGCTGCGGCTACAGGCGTCCCAGTCATTGCGCTTTATGGCCCGACGAATCCGGTTAAATGGGCCCCTTGGCCGATCAATTACAACAGTGACGAAAATCCATTCCGGAAATTAGGTGATCAGCGGGTCAATAACGTTTATTTGATTCAGGGCATCGCCGATTGTGTGCCCTGCCATCAGGAAGGCTGCGACCGAAATCGACAAAGCCGCAGCGCTTGCCTGGAAAATATCACCCCGGAAGCCATCAAAAAAACCATTCTGCAAATATTGCATCAAGAGCAGCGCCAACAACAAACGACTCATGCCCTTTAAAGAACTGTATTTCCAATCTCAGCCATTAATGATCAGTATTGGCGGTTATATTGCCATTTTGCTGATATTAACCCTGCCTTTTTCTACCGCTCTAACTGTCGTATTTTCTGTCGCATTGCTGCTATTGTGGATAAGCTCGGCTCAATTTATGACCCTGCCAGACTTTGTAAAGCAAAATCCGCAGACCTTATTTGCTTTATTACTGTTTTTTTGTTTGACCTTTGCAGTCACCTACAGCACAGCCCCACCCGAGCATGCATTGACCACGCTCAGTAAATATCGTGAACTTTTGTTACTGGCCATCCTGCCGCCATTCATCCAATCTGAATCTACCCGACATTGGGCATGGAATGCTTTTATTATTGCGTCTGTTATGACCTTGCTTGGCTCTTATGCGATCCATTTCGGCTTGATCGATAATATGCAACCGACAAAAGACCCTTCCATTAAGAATCGAATCACTCACAGCCTTTTAGTTGCCTTTTTCGCCTTTTTCTGTGCGCATAAATCCTTGCAAGCAAACAAATACAGCCTGTTCTACATTCCTTTGCTGGCCTTGTGCATTCACAATTTGTTCTTTCTCGTTTCCGGTCGCACCGGTCAATTAATCTTTCTACTATTGATGCTGCTTTTTTATATTCAGCGATTTAGTACAAAAAAGGCTGTATTGCTTATTACCGCTACCGTTATGCTACTTTTAGCCTTCATAGCCTGTTCCGATAGAGCCAGTCGTATCAATGAAGGCTTTTCACAAACTCAAAACTACCTGCATTCCGAAAACGGCGAAACAAAGACGTCCGAAGGACAAAGACTGACTTTCTGGAAGCACTCTCTAATGCTCATCTCTGAAGCCCCTTGGCTGGGCCATGGGACTGGCAGCTACCCTACTGAATACAGTAGAGTGGCGGCAAAGACCGACATTGCGTCCAGCAATCCTCATAATGAATATTTGATGATTACCGTACAGGCCGGTATAGCCGGATTGTTGTTATTTTTAGCCTTCTTGTTCAGCCAATATCGATACTCGCTAAATCTGATAAATGAGTACAAGTGGCTAGCTCAGGGCATATTGGTAGCTCTTGCCGTTAACAGTCTTTTTAATTCTACAATACTCGACTTTACTGAAGGGCACTGGTTTACCACTATGATAGCCCTATGCTTTGCAACGCTGTCGACCAGTACAAAATCATGCTCAGCGTAATTATCATCACTAAAAATGAATCCGCGCATATTGCCCGCTGCTTGTCGTCTGTCGCGTGGGCGAATGAAATCATTGTTCTGGATTCAGGCAGTGAAGACGATACAGCCGCCATCTGCCGCCGTTATACCGACAAGGTTTTTGAGACCGATTGGCCGGGTTTCGGCATTCAAAAACAGCGGGCCGTCAATAAAGCAACTCAGCCATGGGTCTTATCCATCGATGCCGACGAACAAGTGACGCCCGAGTTGAGAAAAGAAATTGAGCAGGCGATAAGCCAGACTCATATCAATGGCTTTGAAATACCACGTCTTTCAAGCTATTGCGGCAAACAAATCAAGCATGGCGGGTGGTGGCCCGATTATGTCCTGCGTTTATTTCAACGCGAACACGGACATTTCACCGAAGATCTGGTTCATGAGCGTATTATTGTCGATGGAACTGTTCAACGCTTAAAGGCACCGCTAATTCATGAAGCTTTTATAAACCCTGAAGAAGTCCTGCACAAAATCAACAATTATTCGTCGCTAGGCGCTGAAAAACTGTACCAGGCCGGAAAAAGAACCACATTGCGCCAGGCAATAGTTAAAGGGCTCTGGACTTTTTTTCGTACTTACTGCGTAAAAGCCGCTTTTCTGGATGGACAGCAAGGACTCATGCTCGCCATATCCAATGCTGAGGGCACATATTATAAGTATCTAAAGCTGCTGAATATGCAACGGAGCAAGGAGCCGAAGAAGTGAGTTTGATTTCTGTCATTGTCACGACCTATAACTGGCCGGAAGCGCTAAATGCCAGTTTACAAAGCCTATTAAGCCAAGAAGATCAAAATTTCGAAATTCTTGTTGCTGACGACGGCTCAACGGATGCGACTGCGGAACTGATAAGAAATCGTTACGCTAATAACTCAATACCAGTAAAACATATTCATCATGAAGATCAAGGTTTTAGAGCCGGCACTATCCGAAATAAAGCAGTGGCTTGTAGCCAAGGCAATTATCTGATTTTTATCGATGGTGACTGCGTTGTTTTTCCGGATTTTATAAAAGCCCACCGCCGTTTAGCCACTAAGGACTACTTTGTCCCCGGCAATCGCATGCTTTTAACGAAAAACTTCACTCAAAGAATCCTGAACGAGAGAATCTCTCTTCATAATCAATCAGCAACTTATTTTATCTCCCGCTGGATTACAGGCAATATAAATAGAATCACGCCTCTAATACGCCTGCCCATGGGACCGCTACGCCTGATTCACCCGCTCCGCTGGCAAAAAGCCATGACTTGTAATTTGGCCATGTGGAAAGATGATTTTATCGAAGTTAATGGTTTTGACGAGCTTTTTCAAGGCTGGGGTTATGAAGATTCTGATTTGGTGATTCGCCTGATACATAAAGGCATCAAACGTAAAGAAGGCCGGTTTGCCGTATCTGTTTTACACCTGTGGCATCGGCAAAATGATCAAAGCCAGCATGATAAAAACTTTCAAAGGCTCATGGAACGCCTGCATGAACAGAAGTTTATTCGTGCAGAAAAAGGGCTGGATCAGTACTTTTGAGCCAGCTCTTTTTATTAATTATTGATTTCTCTCAAGTTGGCTGAACTATTCGTTTATACACTCAATCAGCATTTCTAATTTATTACTCGTTGCCAGCTCCTTGATATGCGCTTTCTCGCGACTTGCCCGGCTTAATGCGGACACTAATAGTTTTCAGTGCTCTTAATAGCGGTACAGCCCCTCCCATTGCTACCGCATCAACCAAGCAATACCAAGCAGCAACGCCGCTAGGCGGATTACCTTGCGGCAAGCTCAATACCGGATCGATAGCCGCCCACTTCCAGGTCCCCACCGCCGTGCCAATAATTTCCAACCAAGTCGTTATGAAAAAGGCGGAAAGATAAACCATGGGCGAACGCCCCTTGAAAAGATAAATCAGAAAAACACAAAACAGCAAAGCGCCTACATAATCGCCCTGTTCCGCATAGCCGCTAATGCCCCAGGCAGACCAGGCACCGCATGTAAATACTACGAACGTAGCAATCTCTCTGGCATATCTTAAAAACAGCCCTGAGCGCCCCAGCGCTACCGCCGTTAAATAAACCATGCCATGACCGGGCGGCACATAAGCCGGCACATTTCCGAAACGATAGGTATACCCCCCCATAAACGGCGAGGCAAAATGCTCACCTATAGTGGCAAAAATGATAGCAATGACCACCTGCATTCTAACTTCCTTATTTTCGCCGAGCAGTAAACCTGTTAAAAATACCCATCCGCAAACACCCAGCGCATTTTGTTTCTCCAGCGTGGCATTGGCGTCAGTCATCAAACAGACCGCTACGCAAAAAAAAGTAAAGGCTGCTATAAAATAGTCCCGTTTTTTATGCGCATAAGCACCATTAACTGGTGGAAAATGGCGTAACATCGTTTACCTCATCGAATTAATTTTAGCTTCACCATAAACTCGTCTATGACATAGCCTTATATAAATGCCCAGGCAATTGCAGCATATCTGGCAAATTTACCCAACAAAATGATTAAACAAGCCGGTATTAAAGGGAGCTTTAACCAGCCACCTGCAAAGCACAAAGCATCCCCGACCAATGGCAGCCATGAAAAAAATAATGCCCAAACACCTCTTCTTCTAACTACATCGAGCGCTTTCTGCTTCTTTTCTGACAATAACGTAGCCACAGGAATTTTTTTAGCGGCGAGTAGGCCTAACCCCCACGTCGTCATAGCCCCCAACGTATTACCTATAGTAGCAATCATGACTAATTGCTCAATCTTATAACTGCCTTCCGCTACCATATAAGCCAAAACCGCTTCAGATCCTCCTGGAGCAATCGTTGATGATATAAAGGCACTAATAAACAATCCCCCTATTCCAGCCAGCGTCTCTTGCACTTACTTTCTCCCAAAAAAAAACCCCTGTAGCCAAAAGAGCACAGGGGTTTTTATATTGCCAGAATTTAGTTTCCGGGCAATGTCTTGTTCTTACTGGAAATGGCCAGCTTAACCAAATCGGACAGCAGTTTTACAATCAGCTCAACAGCCGATCTCAATAAATCAAAAACATAAGCCACTATTTCCGATGCGCTCATGCCTTTAAATTTGCGCGCTAAAAATGGCGCCAGAAGCAAGCCGATCGCCAAACCGATCACAGTCATTCCTGAAATCATCGATTCGTCTTTTTGTTTTTGTGCGGCTGCAGGCGCACTTTTTGTGGCAACAACTGGGGCCTGAGCACTTACATTGCCAGCAACAGCCGCGGCTGTTATCGGCTGAATGTCTGAATAATCGTCCTGAATGACATAATCTGTCACGCCTGGAATACTCGGCAGATCCCCGTCACCTTTACCAACCTTCAGCTGGGCTTTCATGCCTTTTTCCATATGTTGGGCAATATCGCAATGCACCAGATAGGTTTTATCGCCGGGAGGAAGAATTAATGTACCGGAAATCTTTGCAGGACCTGTTACTTCCAGATGGAACATGCCTTTATTATACAAATATTTAGGCAACCCATGCATCATCCATTGGTGGCGGATATTATCGTCATTAATAAAATGCACCGTCAACTTGGTGCAGGGTTTGAAATTAAATTCCTGAGTATCAAATGCGAACATCCTGCCAGGAAATTTTTCAGCGAATTTATGGCCGGCGTGGACAGTAATTTCCTTGGTTTCAGATATTTCTTCACAACCGCCTGGCAGTGTATCGGCATTCTGCCCCATTACCATGCCACCCCCCATATCCATCAAGTGGCCATCGCCATGATTCATGAGCGAATTATGCTCTTCATACTCTTCTGCCGCCATGACGGGTACGGAAAAAAGAAAGCTTATTATCGCCACTGATAACAACTTCACCATTCTAAGTTTCCTCATTTATTAGAAAAATCAACAAAACGTTTTTACAAAGAATTATAAAAACTGATCAGAAAAAATTCTGAACGCATGTCCCTTGCCAAAAATTCCTGGATACTGTTTTTTATGACAGCCTTGGCTCCAGTTCGACATAAACTGCTGCATCTACTTCACCTAGACCAGGCGACAGATCAAAATTTTGCCAAACTGGCATTTTGCATTCAAAAGTTTTTATCTGCATATTAATTTTGTTGATCCTGTCATGGGCAAATTCTGATAGCCACGCCATAAATAGCATTAACATCATAATGAGACCCTAAGATACTAAGGAAGTTCCTCTACTTTAAGATCTGGCTTTTTACGATTAACTTTTAATCGTGGCTATCAGTCATTGATCAGACGTTTTTAATCTTGGCTATCATTCCATCGATCAAACGCTTGAAGCCTGCATTGGACAAATACAGCACATATAAGCCTGCAAATACAAAGAACGCATATAAAAGCATGTTACCGCTACTTACTTGCTGGCCTTTGCCAGCCATAAAGCTCATGTGAGCATCCAACCTGTCGCCTTGATCTGGAACCAAGGTAATATGAATCAGATATTTGCCCACTTCCGGCACGCCACTAGGCAGAGCCAAAACCACGGTACCGGATTTATGTTTTTTAGCTTCTTGAAAAAACACCCGAGTGCCTTCAGGTTCTTTTGTCACTTCAAACTCAACCGCCATATTTCTGTATCTGACGTCCTGATAATCGAATACAAGTTGAGTCAATGTATCGGTACTTGGAATATTGCCGCAAAAATCTTCAGCCGGAAATGCTTTAGGCTGATAAGCGGTATAATGGATCCAATGATCCGGTTCCAATTCAAATTTACATTGGTCGGTATCGGTACCGGCCGCACCGCCGTGTGCCCATAGCGAAGCAGAAAAAAACAATCCCAGAAATCCCAGGACAACCCTTCTTAACAATTGTGCTCTATTCATACTACCTTCCAGTTTTGCTAAATAAATAATTATTATTATTAGGAAAAATGTAACCACCCTATTTACATAGCTTGAGCTCATAAAAACTGTATTTGCTCTATATCTTGGCTCATAGCAACTTGCAACTCTAGCATATCGCCCCAGACAAATAAAGGAATTGATGGAAAGTCGTGACCTATAAAAGTATAATGTTACCAAATGATAATGCCCTTATAGCTCTATTGCCATCATTGGGCCCTTTTCGTAGATTTTATACTAATTTTATTCAGCCGGAACTCAGCACAATGTCATCTCTGACCACATCAGAAGCTTGGAAAGCCTTACAAAACCATTATCATCAAATACACAAGCATTCACTGCGCGACAGCTTTGAAGGTGACAGTCATCGTTTCAATAAGTTCTCTCTTTCTTTTAACGATATTCTTTTCGACTACTCCAAGAACAGGATAACTGAGCAAACACTGCCGCTACTTATAGATCTTGCCAGATACGCTGGGCTCGAATCAAAAATTCAGGCGATGTTCTCCGGGGCGACTATTAATAACACAGAACATAGAGCCGTTCTGCATACCGCTTTGCGCAACCGAAGCAATAAACCGGTTTATGTGGACGGGCAAGACGTCATGCCGCAGATCAACAAGGTGCTTGCTAAAATGCGCACCTTCTGCGATAGCGTTCGCTCAGGCACATGGAAGGGCTATACCGGTAAAGCCATTACCGACATCGTCAACATTGGTATCGGAGGATCTGATCTAGGCCCTAAAATGGCTTCGACGGCTTTAACGCCTTATGCCAAAGATACATTAAAAGTCCACTTTGTTTCCAACGTGGACCAGGCCGATCTTATAGAAACATTAAAAGGTCTGTCCCCTGAAACAACATTATTTCTTATTGCATCCAAGAAATTTAATACCCATGAAACCATGACTAATGCAAAATCCGCAAGGAACTGGTTTCTGGATAGCGCGAAAGATCAAAAAGCGGTTGCCAAGCACTTTGTCGCCATTTCAACCGATGTCGACAAGATTGCCGAATTCGGAATAGATGCCAACAATATGTTTGAGTTCTGGGACTGGGTTGGCGGTCGCTATTCACTTTGGTCAAGCATAGGCCTATCCATTGCCCTGTATGTCGGCATGGACAACTTTGAGCAATTATTACAAGGCGCGCATGAAGTTGACGAGCACTTCCGCAGCACGCCTTTTGAAAAAAATATCCCTGTCATTATGGGTTTGCTGGGCATCTGGTATAACAATTTTTTCAATGCCGAATCACATGCTATTTTGCCCTACGATCAATCCCTACGTTATTTGGCCGATTACTTTCAGCAAGGCGACATGGAAAGTAACGGCAAAAGCATCGATATGAACGGCGAAAAAGTTGACTACAGTACCGGCCAGATTATTTGGGGCCAACCCGGTACCAATGGTCAACATGCTTTTTACCAGCTGATACACCAGGGTACTAAACTTATTCCTTGTGACTTTCTGGCGCCTGCACAAAGTCACTACCACTTGCCCGAACATCATGACATTTTGATCTCAAACTTCCTGGCGCAACCTGAAGCCTTGATGAAAGGCAAAAACGCCGAAGAAGTTAAGCGGGAGCTGACGCCTTCCGAACAGGCTGATCCGGTACTGGTCGCCTCGAAAGTATTCGAGGGCAATAAACCGTCCAATGCGTTTCTGTTCAAGAAACTGACGCCCAAAACATTGGGCTCATTGATTGCATTGTATGAACACAAAATTTTTGTTCAAGGCGTGATCTGGAACATCAATTCTTTTGACCAGATGGGCGTGGAGCTAGGAAAAATATTGGCCAAAGCCATACTTCCCGAGCTTCAGAATGATGAAATCATCAAAAGTCATGATTGCTCTACTAATGCGCTGATCAACACTTACAAGCAATTTCGATAACGCGCATCTCCTGATTCTGGACGAAAGTGGCGGTGTTCGAGCAAAATCTTTTCAATGTATTTGTTAGCAGCGCATTTAATGAAATGCCTGAGCCTTGCTTCAAATAACGCGCAAAGTTAATAGTTGGTAAATACCACAACGCAGTCAAAGGTTGTGGTATCACGCAACGCCATACGCCCCCCCTGGTGGTAACGCATGTTATTTTTCAATCAAAATACTGATAATATCAGGTAAGATTCAGAAAACGGATCGCCCTTGGTTTGCCGTGGCATTGTGAAACACCTATTGGCTACCTAAGCCAGAGAGGAGGATGAACCTCAGCGCCTGGCGCGAAAAAAATCCTTTAACAATTCCCTGCATTCCTCTTCCAACGTTCCGCCGGTCCAATTGACCCAATGATTTAAAAAGCTCGCGTCGGTCAGAGATAAAGCATTGCAGACAGCGCCGCGCTTGGGATCGAATGCGCCGAAAACCAGCCGCTTAATGCGCGCATGACTGATCGCCCCCATACACATCACACAAGGCTCCAACGTGACATATAACGTAGCATCACAAAGCCGATAATTTTGCAGCGCAACACCTGCCTTACGTATAGCCATGATCTCGGCATGAGCAGTTGGATCATGGGTGGCTATCGGCGTGTTCCAGCCCTCGGCAATACATTGATCATTCTTAACAATGATAGCGCCGATCGGAACTTCCCCTCGTTGCTCAGCACGTTGCGCCAGCCTGATGGCATAGCGCATCCACGCCTCATCCGATGCTTGCGTTATTCCCATTCAATAGTTGCAGGCGGCTTGCCGGATATATCATAAGCCACTCGCGAAATCCCTGGCACTTCGTTAATAATGCGACGTGAAACCAGATCAAGAAACTCGTAAGGCAAATGCGCCCAGCGCGCTGTCATAAAATCAATCGTTTCGACAGCTCGCAAGGCAATGACGTAATCATAGCGGCGGCCATCGCCCATGACGCCGACGGATTTGACCGGCAGGAACACGGCAAAAGCCTGGCTGACTTTGTCATAAAGATCATGCCGGTACAACTCTTCGATGAAAATGGCATCAGCCTGACGCAACAAATCCGCATACTGTTTTTTAACTTCACCCAAAATTCTGACGCCTAAACCGGGCCCTGGAAACGGATGACGGAACACCATTTCCGAAGGCAGTCCCAACTCCAGCCCCAGCTTTCTCACTTCATCCTTAAACAACTCCCTTAAAGGCTCGACCAGCTTCAAGGTCATATCCTCGGGCAGTCCGCCGACGTTGTGGTGGGACTTGATCAGGTGCGCCTTGCCGCTTTTCGATCCCGCAGACTCGATCACATCGGGGTAGATCGTGCCCTGTGCCAACCATTTCGCGTCGGTTAATTTCGCCGCTTCTTCATCAAAGATTTCAACGAACAAATTGCCGATAATCTTGCGTTTCTGTTCAGGATCGCAAACGCCGTTCAACGCGTCCAGATATCGCTGTTCTGCATTGACTCTGATGACTTTAACCCCCATATGCTCGGCAAAAGTCGCCATGACCTGATCACCTTCATGTAAACGCAACAGGCCGGTATCGACAAAAACACAGGTCAACTGATCGCCTATGGCCTTATGCAGCAACGCCGCCACTACCGATGAATCAACTCCGCCGGACAACCCCAAAATGACCCGATCACTACCGACTGTTGCGCGCACGGACCGAATGCTGTCTTCTATGATATTGCTGGACGTCCATAACGCCTCACAGCCACAGATATCCAACACAAAGCGGGACAGTATGCGTCCGCCCTGCTTGGTATGCGTGACTTCCGGATGAAACTGCAGGCCGTAAAACGCTTTTTCTTCATTGGCGATGCCAGCAATGGGCGCCCCATCCGAGCTGGCAATCAGCACGAATCCGTCAGGCAAGGCAACAACACGGTCGCCATGACTCATCCAGACATCCAGTAATCCATATCCTTCCTCAGAAAGATGATCTTCTATGCCGGTCAGCAATTTAGAATGGCCGCGCGCTCTGATTTGCGCATAACCGAATTCTCTGTGATCAGAAGACTCAACCTTGCCGCCCAACTGCTCGGTCATAGTCTGTAAGCCGTAACAAATGCCCAATACAGGCACACCCAGATCAAACACGATCTGCGGCGCTCTCGGCGTATCGCCGCTGGTTACTGTCTCAGGACCGCCCGATAAAATAATGCCGTTTGGCGCAAATTGCTCAACATCTTCCACACTGCATTCGCAGGAATAAATTTCACAGTAAACGCCGATTTCGCGAATTCGCCGCGCGATTAACTGGGTATATTGCGAGCCGAAATCTAAAATGAGGATTTTGTGCGAATGAATATTCGCGGACTGTTGCTGCTTCACAGTAAAACTCGATAGTTATATTCGTTTAAAAAACAAGGGGCTCCTGAGAGCCCCAACAGTGTATCTTTATCTCGCCGACGTTTAATCGAGGCGGTAATTGGGCGCTTCTTTTGTAATGGTCACATCATGTACATGACTCTCTCTCATGCCGGCACTGGTCACACGCACAAACTGCGCCCTTTCATGCATGATGGCGATAGTTTGGCTGCCTGTGTAGCCCATGCTGGCACGCACGCCGCCCAATAGTTGGTGAATAACAGCGAGCATACTACCTTTATACGGCACCCGACCTTCAATGCCTTCCGGTACCAGTTTTTCGACCAGTTCGGTTTCTTCCTGAAAATAGCGGTCACTCGATCCTTGCTGCTGCGACATCGCGCCCAGAGAGCCCATACCACGATAGGATTTATAGGAACGCCCCTGAAATAGCTCGATCTCACCAGGCGCCTCTTCGGTGCCGGCAAAGAGCCCGCCCAGCATCACTGCATGCGCACCTGCAGCCAGCGCTTTAGCGACATCACCGGAATAACGGATACCGCCATCAGCAATTAAAGGCACACCGGTACCTTTCAAGGCATCAGCCACATTACTGACCGCTGTAATTTGCGGCACACCAACGCCGGCAATAATGCGCGTTGTGCAAATAGAGCCCGGCCCAATGCCGACCTTGACGCCATCCGCACCGGCTTCAACCAATGCACGCGCCGCTTCCGCGGTAGCGATATTGCCGCCGATGACCTGAACGCCGGGATAATTCTTTTTAACCCAACGAATTCTGTCTAAAACACCTTGCGAATGACCATGCGCCGTATCGACAACAATAACGTCGACACCAGCCGCCACCAGCGCAGCCACACGCTCTTCCGTGCCATGCCCGGTGCCAACCGCGGCGCCGACTCGCAGCCTTTCATGTTCATCCTTACAGGCCAATGGATAATCCTTGGCTTTCTGAATATCTTTTACGGTAATCATACCCCGCAAATGAAATGCATCATTCACGACCAGTACTTTTTCAATGCGATGTTCATGCAACAGCGCAATCGCTTCTTTACGATCGGCATTTTCACTAACCGTAACCAAACGCTCTTTAGGCGTCATGACTTTAGAGACGGATTCATCAAAACGCGTTTCAAAACGTAAATCACGACTTGTCACAATACCGACCAGTTCATCGCCATTGACTACCGGCACGCCGGAAATATTTTTAGCCCGCGTTAACTTAATAACGTCCCGAATACTGGTATCTGGCGAAACGGTAATCGGATCTTTGATTACTCCGCTCTCATACTTTTTAACGCTACTAACTTCCCGTGCCTGTTGTTCGGCTGTCATATTCTTATGAATGATGCCTATGCCGCCTTCCTGAGCGATGGCAATCGCAAGTCGTGCCTCTGTCACGGTATCCATAGCCGCTGCAACCAGAGGAATATTCAGCGCAATGTCACGTGTCAATTGCGTTTTCATTTCTACATCTCGTGGCAGCACAGTCGAGTGCGCGGGCACTAATAAAACGTCATCAAACGTGAGCGCTTCCTGAATAATTTGCATAAACCACACCTAAAAGCCTTAATTTAACACGACACTATAGCACTAACTGCAAATAATCGCCATATTATAATTTAATTTCTTGACATATTCTCACAAAGGTGTAGCGCCCTGAATCTCGGTTATATTACGGAATGCTTCAGCATATAAACCAGGACAAGAACCAATCAAAATAGATGGCTAAGCAGAGTTCTTTATGGAACAGAGCGATTTACCCTGAGCATAGCTTATAACCCGAAAATCATAGGGTTTCTTTCTATAATTAAGCTATTGATTGCTTCCTGTGGTTAGGCTATTTTAGCATCGCTTGATTTATTGACACTAAAATAAAAAAGTGCCGTAATTTAAGTCCCTGCACCGCAATACTAACAATAATTACTGATACATTTATGAAAAAATTAACTCAATCTAAAAGCTTACTGCTAGGCTGCACACTTGCACTGACTTCTATTACCTCTAATGCGGCAGAGCCGGTCGATATTTGCCCGGATGCTGCATCTAGGGCGTTTATTCATAATCAATTAGAAACGCTATTAAAAGATGCTAGAAACCAGGAGAACGGTGGTTTCGATTTCGACATGTGGGCAACGGTTGTCAACCGGGCCGGCGTGGTCTGTGCAGTAGCTCGATCTGGCGGCGATAGCGGAGCCCAATGGCCTGGCAGCCGCGTCATTTCGGCACAAAAAGCTAATACAGCCAACAGTTTTAGCTTGCCTCAATTTGCCTTGTCCACGGCAAATCTGCATCAGGCAACTCAAGATGGCGGCAGCCTGTTCGGCTTGCAGCACAGTAATCCTGTGGATACAAGCATTGCCTATGCTGGCGATGCGGTAGATTACGGCACAGTTGATGATGCTATGGTCGGCAAAAAAATTGGCGGCGTTAATGTATTTGGCGGCGGCTTGGCACTTTATGATGCCAACGGCGCGCTCTTAGGCGCCGTTGGCGTAAGCGGCGATTCATCATGCGCAGACCATAATATCGCCTGGCGTATGCGTCATGCCGCCAACCTGGACTTTGTGCCAGCAGGCCCGAATGCCGCTAAGAATGACCAGATCATTTATACCGGCGACACTGGTGCTGGTGCAGCAGGCTTTGAGCATCCTGACTGTGGCCATGGAGAGAAGGCAATTGCTGCAACTTTACCAGCAACTCAAGCCGTAGCTAAATAAATCCAATAGCTCAGGCAGTTACCTTTATGCTCCTCTCCTGCCTTGGGAGAGGAGTTAAAGCAATCATACAAAAACGCATCAATCAAGCATACTTGATTACTACCCTAAGAGCATTCTGAATCAAAAATCCGAAATGCCTATCCATAGTTGGCTTACGCTTGGCAGTGCTTGCGGCTATAGCTACTAATACCAAATCAATTTAGCCGCCATTAAAAAAATCAAAATCGAAAAATAGCGTTTTAATTTCTGTGCCGGCAGCTGGTGAGCAAGCCTGGCGCCAACCGGAGCCGTAGGAAAGCTGCCCAGACTGATGCCCAAAAAAGCAGGCAAATAGATATAGCCCAAGCTCCATTCCGGCAGCTGCGTTTGATCCCAGCCCAATGCAATATAACTGATGGTACCCGCCACAGCTATCGGCAAACCACAAGCGCTTGATATCGCCACTGCATTACGCATAGCATACCGGCAACGCACCAGATAAGGCACGGTTAGCGTCCCTCCGCCTATCCCTACTATCGACGACATCAAGCCGATAAGGTTCGCCACGCTAAAATCCAGCACTTTCGATTCCTTTACCGCTCCGGGTGTCGGTGTTATCTGAAGAGCCATTTGCACACCGACATACAGTAAAAACACGATAAAGATATAGCGCAATACATCAGCGTCTATTTGGTCCGCTACTACAGCCCCGAGCGCCGATCCGACCATAATACCCGGCGCCAATCGGAGCACTTTTCTCCAGACTACAGAGCCTAAACGATGATGTGCCAGCACAGATGCTGTCGAGGTGACGATTATCGTCGCCAACGAAGTTGCCACCGACATAATCATGATCAGATCATTAGGAATACCTTGCATAACAAATAGCAAAACCAGAACCGGCACAATGACCATTCCGCCTCCAATGCCGAAAAGACCGGCCAGCACTCCGGAAACCATCCCTAATATCACACTCAACAAGAAAAATATCATTATTGTCCTCTATAAATAACTGCCAGCGTTCGATAATCACTGATTGTGCTATTCTAAGTCCAACATTAATAGAGCGCTTGTGTAACGTGATGAAAACATTTCTGGTAGGTGGCGCCGTACGCGACAAACTACTCAATTACCCTGTCAAGGAAAGGGATTGGGTCGTCATCGGTGAAACGCCTGATTCAATGGTAAAAAAAGGGTTTCGCCCGGTGGGCAAGGATTTTCCTGTATTTCTACATCCGCAAAGCGGTGAAGAATATGCGTTAGCCAGAACCGAAAGAAAAACCGCTCCTGGCTATAAAGGTTTTGTCGTTCATGCGTCTCCCGATGTCAGCCTGGAACAAGACTTAATGCGCCGTGACTTGACGATCAATGCGATCGCGATGACGCCAAAGGGCGAAATCATTGATCCCTACGGAGGCAAAGATGATATTGAAAACCGCACTTTCCGTCATATATCGCCCGCTTTCGCCGAAGATCCTGTGCGCATACTGCGTGTAGCCCGTTTTGCAGCCCGATACAGCCACCTCGGCTTCACGCTGGCTGAAGAAACCCGGGAGCTAATGCAGCAAATGGTGACGGATGGAGAAGTCGATCACCTCGTGCCGGAACGCGTGTGGGCGGAGTTATTCAAAGCACTTAACGAAAAATCACCCTCCGCTTTTTTTTATACGCTAAAAGACTGTTCTGCACTGGAGAGAATTTTTCCTGAAATTCATAACCTATTCGGCGTGCCGCAACCGGAAAAGCATCACCCTGAAATCGATACCGGCGTTCATGTTATGCTCTGCCTGGAGCAAGCCGCGGCATTATCTTCGAGCCCTGAGGTCAGATTTGCAGCCCTAGCGCATGATCTCGGCAAGGCCGTATCGCCCAAGGAAAATTGGCCGCATCATTATCATCATGAAAAAAACGGCCTGCCTATATTGGAGAATTTATGTGCCCGTCTGCGTGTGCCCAATTCATTCAAATCGCTGGCCTGGCTGGTTATGCGCCATCACACGCACTGCCATCGGGTATTTGAATTGCGCGCTTCGACCTTAACGGACATGCTGGCAGATTTAGGCGCTTTTAAATCGACTAACAACAAGCTGGATCATTTCTTGCTGGCTTGTGAAGCCGATGCCAAAGGCCGAATAAATCATGAGAACAATCCTTATCCTCAGGCTGATTACATAAAAGGCGCGGCCAAAGCCGCTGCATCGGTGGACACCTCGGCAATTTTAAAGAGCAATCTTCAAGGCGCTGAAATCGGCGAAGCCATACGTCGTTTAAGAATTAAGGCAGTGGTGGAATTTATTGCAGTTGAATAATGAACTCAATCGAATTATAGTAAAAATTTTCTGACTTAATCATACACCATGCCTTCATTTGACATCGTTTCCGAATTTGATAAACACGAAGTTAGAAATGCCGTTGATCAGGCCAATAAAGAAATCAGCGCCCGTTTTGATTTCAAAGGCACAGATTCAAGCTTTGAATTGAATGATGACAAACTGACCATGATTTCTGAATCCACGTTTCAGTTACAGCAAATGTTCAGTATCGCCTGCTCGAAACTCAGCAGGCGCGGTATCGATATCGCCTGCATGGACGTTGCCGATCCCAAACCTAGCGGCAAAGGCATGCGTCAGGAGATTACACTGAAACAAGGTCTGGATTCGGCATTAGCGAAAAAAATCGTCAAATTGATCAAGGACAAAAAACTGAAAGTCCAGGCCGCTATTCAAGGCGATCAGGTCAGGGTAACTGGTAAGAAAAGGGACGACCTGCAGGAAGTGATTCAGATGATCAGGGATGAAAAAATCGACATGCCGCTACAGTTCATCAACTTCAGGGATTAATGAATGCGGGCTTGTTAATCTGCCGGTAAACAAGATACCCGAGTATCGCCAGACTGAGCCAGCCGGTCACCAGAGGCCCAATCAAGCCGTCATAGTATCTGTTGACCAGATAAAGATACTCCGAGCTGAAATTGGTATTGAACAGACTCTTGCTCATCTTAATCTGCCAGACCCAACTGGTATGACAACCGATACATAAGCCCAGGCTGGCTTTGAACTCTGTCCTGAGAACGCCCAAAAAAATACCGACCATGACCAGGGCCCAGAATGCCGACAGAATGTCTGGATTCAAAAGATTGGCGAACGCCTCACCCAGCAGTTTAAACCCACTCAATAGCGTCAGATCCTGGTATGAAATATTGGTGTCGCTGTCTAGAAAATGCAGCATCGCATAGTAGATGGCGCTAATGATAACGGCAGTGATGACGGACATTTTGCGCTTCAGTCCCGTCAACAGTATGCCGCGAAACAGGGGCTCTTCAATCCAGGAGACAATCAGTGCCAGCAATAATGACAGCGTCATTTTCTTTACCAGCAGCGAGACTGTCCAGCCTTGACTCTGATCGATAACATTGACGCCGAGCCCATACAGTACAATAACAACCGGCATCAAGGTTACAAAGCCGAGCCCGAAACCCTGCAGCAGTTGCTTTAAAAAAACAGCTTTGCCGGCAAAGCCGATATCGGTTTTTTTGAATTTGAAATAGGCCATGGCCGGAAAAATGCTCAGCACCAGAAAGAGCTGCGCCAACTTATGAATTATTTTATTTATCGTGAACTGATCACCAATACCCAGCGCGACAAAATAACCAACCAGGCAAGCTATAAAGATAGCTCCTAGCAGAACTAGCAGCGGCACGAGGGCGTAATAAATAGTCTTGATCATTTCCAACTACCGAAATCGCCCCACAGCATCTGCACGGCCGATAATGCGGCCAATGAGGCCGTTTCTGTTCTTAATATCCGGCCGCCTAACCGTACCGGAATAAAGCCCGCCGCTTTCGCAAATTCCCGCTCCTGATCAGAAAAACCGCCTTCAGGGCCGGACAGCAATGTGACTTTCATGTCTTCGGGTTTTAGATCGGCTAAAGATACTTCAGCATACGGATCTAGAAAAACCTTCAAACCGCTTTGTTTATCCACCCAATTCGACAAATGCTCGATATCGGCTAATTCAGGCAGTAGCGTTCTGCCACTTTGCTCGGCGGCATGCTGGACTATTTTTTGCCAGTGCTGTAAGCGCTGGTGTTTTTTTTCGCCTTTAAATTGCACAACGCAACGTTCGGTCAGTAGCGGTGTCATGGCATTAACACCAAGCTCCACGGCTTTTTGCACCGAAAGATCCATCCTATCGCCGCGCGAAATGCCTAAACCGAAGATTACCTTTAACGGCGACTCGACACTGCGGTCCAGCCAATGCTGCACATCGACCAGAACCTGCTTGCGGCTGACTTCGACCAATTTACATAGATAGTCACCGCCATTGCCGTTAAACAAAATGATCTGTAAATCTTTCTTCAGCCGCAGTACCGTCCTGACATAATGCGCGCTATCCTCATTGAGTATTATTTGCCGACCTTCGGCCAGATCTACTGGTATATATAATCGTGAAATACGCATGATTAATCCTGAACAGCCTGTTGTATGCCAGCCCAGGCCACATCCGCTATCAGCCAAAGCTCGTCCTCGGTCACCACATAGGGAGGCATAAAATAAATGACATTGCCCAAAGGTCTCAATAAGACGCCTTTGGATAACGCATACTGATAAACCCGTAGACCGCGGCGTTCCTGCCAGGGATAGGGCTCCCGCGTCTGTTTGTTTTTGACCAATTCAATAGCCAATATCATGCCAATCTGTCTGACTTCCGCCACCTGCGGATGCTCGCTGAAGCGCGCCGCCGCCTTAGCCATCGTCCCGGCCAATTTTTTGTTCTTCTCTATGATATTTTGCTGCTGAAAAATAGCTATGGTTGCCAAACCGGCCCTACAGGCCAGGGCATTGCCGGTATAACTGTGGGAATGCAAAAAGGCCGCCAACTTTTGATAATCATCATAGAAGGCTCGATAGACCTGATCGGTAGTCAGGACGGCTGACAAAGGCAAATAACCACCGGTCAAGCCTTTGGATAGACAGATGAAGTCTGGCGTGATCGCGGCCTGCTCACAGGCGAACAGCGAACCTGTCCGGCCAAAGCCGACCGCTATTTCATCGGCAATCAGATGCACGTTGTATTTATCGCAAGCCTCGCGCAGCAATTTCAGGTAGACGGGATCATGCATCCGCATGTTGCCGGCGCACTGCACCAAAGGCTCGACGATGACGGCACAGGCTGTATCGGCATGTTGAGCAAGTGTTGCGTCCATGAGTGAGAACCGGCGTATGCAATAATCCGCCCAGGATTCACCGGGCTCCCGATAATAACAGTCTGGACCTGGCACCGTAATAACATCCATCAGTAAGGGACCATACGTTTCCTTATATAGCGGTACATTGCCGACTGCCAGAGCCCCCAGGGTTTCGCCGTGATAGCTGTTTTCCAGCGTGATGAATTTTGTTTTTTGCGTCTGACCGAGATTGCGCCAGTAATGGAAGCTCATTTTGAGCGCGACTTCTACGGCCGAGGAACCGTTATCGGCATAGAAACACCGAGTAAGCCCTTGGGGTGTGATCTCGACCAGCTTTTCGGCCAGGCTGACAGCCGCTTCATGCGTGAAGCCTGCAAGAATCACGTGCTCCAGCGTATCGAGCTGATCTTTTATCGCGGCATTGATAATGGGATTGGCATGTCCGAATAAATTGACCCACCAGGAGCTGATAGCATCCAGATAGCGGTTGCCGTCGAAGTCTTCGAGCCAAACGCCGCGGCCTTTTTTTATTGGAATAATCGGGAACGCTTCATGATCTTTCATTTGTGTGCATGGATGCCACAAAACAGATAAGTCACGATCGGAAAATGTCCGGTTGGTCATGAACAGGCGCGAGCAGAGCCTTATTCAGCCTGCCCGATATGCAGATTTTCGCAGATAGCCAATGTCGGGCCGGACTGATTCATGGTATAAAAATGCAGACCCGGCGCGCCACTATCGAGCAAACGCTGGCAAAGCGCCGTCACCACCTCAATGCCGAAAGCCTGTATAGCCTTGCGGTCATCGCCGAAACATTCCAGTCGTTTTCTCATCCAGCGAGGGATGTCGGCACCGCACATTTCTGAAAATCTGAATAATTGCGAATAATTGGTAATTGGCATGATACCGGGCACGATAGGAATATCGATACCGTTTTTCTCGCACCGGTCAATAAAATAAAAATACGCTTCGGCATTATAAAAATACTGCGTAATAGCCGCGTTGGCGCCGGCTTCGACTTTGCGCTTGAAGTTTTTAAAATCCTGGTCGCCGCTTATGGCCTGAGGATGTACTTCCGGATAGGCGGCCACATGAATTTGAAAATGATCCCCAGTTTCCTGCCGGATAAATTCCACCAGCTCGTTGGCATACCGGAATTCACCGGCTGACAGCATGCCGGACGGCAGATCGCCTCTTAAGGCCACGATTTTTGATATGCCATGGTCCTGGTAGCGTTTCAGGATCTCGCGAATATTATCTTTGGTCGATGCCACACAGGATAAATGCGGTGCCGCGGCAATTCCCTTAGACTGAATCTCGATAACTGATTCGAAAGTCTTATCGCGAGTCGAACCGCCTGCACCGAAGGTAACTGAAAAAAAGTCCGGGTTGAGTTTAGCCAGTTTGCCATGCACCACCTGTAAGTTTGCGGCGCCTTCTTCTGATTTGGGCGGATAAAACTCAAAACTGAACAACTGTGGATGCTTTTTTTGTGATTGCATTTTTATTTGAATGAGGGAAATGTAAAAACCTGCTTCAGACATTCCGGCACTTATACTATAGCCGAACGGGTTTGCCAATGCTGGCAAACCCATTTACTTGATCAGTAACGGTAATGATCGGCCTTATAAGGACCATCAACAGAGACACTGATATATCTAGCCTGCTCATCAGTCAAACGGGTCAGTTTGACACCCAACTGCTTCAGGTGCGCAGCCGCTACTTTTTCATCAAGTTTCTTAGGCAGAATATAAACCTTGTTTTCATACTGATCTGAGTTTTTCCAGAGTTCTATCTGAGCCAGAACCTGGTTACAGAAAGAATTGGACATAACAAAGCTCGGATGCCCCGTTGCACAGCCCAGGTTCACCAATCGACCTTCCGCCAGCACAATCAATCGCTTGCCATCAGGGAAAATGACATGATCAACCTGTGGTTTAATATTTTCCCACGTGTACTGACGCAATGAGGCAATATCAATCTCGGCATCGAAATGGCCAATATTACATACAATAGCCTGGTCTCTCATAGCGGCCATATGACTATGCGTAATGACATTGACGTTACCGGTTGCGGTCACAAAAATATTGGCGACAGGCGCGGCTTCTTCCATGGTTACGACACGATAACCTTCCATTGCGGCTTGCAATGCGCAAATCGGATCGATTTCAGTTACCCAAACCGTCGCGCCCAAGCCTCGCAACGATTGCGCGCAACCTTTGCCAACATCGCCATAACCGCAAACCAAGGCAATTTTGCCGGCTACCATGACGTCGGTGGCCCGCTTGATGCCGTCAACCAACGATTCACGGCAACCGTACAGATTATCGAATTTTGATTTAGTCACCGAGTCATTGACGTTGAACGCTGGCACTCTTAACGTGCCTTTGGACACCATTTCATAGAGCCGCAAAACACCGGTTGTCGTCTCTTCTGATAGACCTTTAACCCCTGACATTAATTCAGGGTATTTCTCATGCATCATGAGAGTCAAATCACCGCCATCATCCAAAATCATATTCGGGCGCCAACCATTAGGACCTTCAATAGTCTGTGCAATACACCACTCAGCTTCGGCTTCCGTTTCACCTTTCCAGGCGAAAACGGGAATACCGGCCACGGCCACTGCCGCCGCAGCATGATCCTGGGTTGAAAAAATATTGCATGACGACCAGCGCACTTCTGCGCCTAATGCGGTCAAGGTTTCAATCAATACCGCCGTTTGAATGGTCATATGCAAACAGCCGGCGATACGCGCACCTTTTAACGGCTGCTCCAGACCATATTCTTCCCGCAATGCCATCAAGCCCGGCATTTCCGTTTCAGCAATATTGATTTCTTTGCGACCCCATTCTGCCAAAGCGATATCGGCAACTTTATAATCTGGTAAGCTCATTGTTTTCTCCCTATGTTAAAAGATTAAAGCCCGGCCGCTGCTTTCAAAGCGTCCACTTTGTCAGTTCTTTCCCAGGTAAAATTCTCTTCCGTACGGCCAAAGTGTCCGTAAGATGCTGTCGACTGATAAATAGGCCGCATCAGGTCGAGCTGCGCAATCAGGCCTTTAGGTCTCAGGTCAAAATTATCGCGGATAATTTGCACTAATCTGTCTTCACTGATTTTGCCAGTGCCGAATGTTTCCACACTGATAGAAGTCGGCTCGGCAACACCGATCGCATAGGACACCTGAATTTCACAACGCTCCGCCAATTCGGCCGCGACAATATTTTTTGCCACATACCGACACATATAAGCTGCGGAACGGTCAACTTTTGACGGATCTTTGCCCGAGAATGCGCCGCCTCCGTGTCTTGCCATGCCACCGTAGGTATCGACGATAATTTTACGGCCTGTCAGACCGCAATCACCAACAGGGCCGCCGACAATAAACTGTCCGGTCGGATTGATAAAATATTTAGTGCCTTTGTGTAGCCATTCCTTAGGTAGCGTCGGCAGGATGATTTCATCCATGACTGCTTCATGCAGTTGTTTTATACCGATTTCAGGCGAATGTTGAGTGGATAAGACAACCGCCTCTATCGCGACCGGCTTGTTATTTTCATAACGGAATGTAATCTGGCTTTTTGCATCAGGACGCAACCAGGGCAACGTTTTATTCTTACGGACTTCAGCCTGACGTTTTACCAACAGATGCGCATAAGTAATCGGCGCCGGCATCAAGACATCGGTTTCATTGCTTGCATAACCGAACATCAAACCCTGATCGCCTGCACCCTGCTCATGATTTGCGGACTCATCAACGCCCATCGCGATATCAGGTGATTGTTTGCCGATCGCATTCAGTACCGCGCAGCTTTGACCGTCAAAGCCTATATCACCGTGGTCATAGCCGATTCCGCAAACAACTTTGCGCACTAGCTCTTCGGTATCAACCCACGCATTCGTAGTAATTTCACCGGCCAAAATGACCATGCCGGTTTTTACCAATGTTTCACAAGCAACCCGCGACTTAGGATCCTGCGCTAATATTGCATCCAATACCGCATCTGAAATTTGATCCGCAACCTTATCCGGATGTCCTTCTGAAACTGATTCTGATGTAAAAATGAAATTATTGCTCACGATGCTGCCTTCTAAAAATATAAAACCCAGATATACAAAAGGCTGCCGAGGCAGCCTTTTTTATTTGTGGTGGGCCCTGTAGGACTTGAACCTACGACCTGCCGATTATGAGTCGGAAGCTCTAACCAACTGAGCTAAGGGCCCTTAACTGTTACCTATTCGCCATCCAAAAAGCATCTTAATTGCTCTGACCTCGATGGATGTCTGAGCTTTCTCAATGCCTTAGCTTCAATCTGACGAATTCTTTCACGCGTCACATCAAACTGTTTGCCGACTTCTTCCAGTGTATGATCGGTATTCATATTGATACCGAAACGCATGCGCAGAACTTTAGCTTCCCTTGCCGTTAATCCAGCCAATACATTTTGTGTTGATTCACGCAACCCTGCAATTGTAGCAGACTCAACCGGGGACAATACTTTAGCATCTTCTATGAAATCTCCCAAATGAGAATCTTCATCATCCCCTATCGGTGTTTCCATAGAAATTGGTTCTTTAGCTATTTTCAATACCTTACGAACTTTATCTTCAGGCATCTCCATCCGCTCGGCCAGTTCTTCCGGCGTTGCTTCACGCCCCATTTCCTGCAGAATCTGCCTGGAAATACGATTTAATTTATTGATTGTTTCGATCATATGCACTGGAATACGAATAGTTCTGGCTTGATCCGCAATGGAGCGGGTAATCGCCTGCCTAATCCACCAGGTTGCATACGTTGAAAACTTGTAACCGCGACGGTATTCAAATTTATCAACCGCTTTCATTAAACCGATATTACCTTCCTGAATCAGATCCAGAAATTGCAAACCTCGATTAGTATATTTTTTAGCGATCGAAATAACCAGCCTTAAATTCGCTTCGATCATTTCTTTTTTCGCGCGTCTGGCTTTGGCCTCACCAATAGACATGCGTCGGTTGATATCCTTCAGCCCGTTAATGGTCAGACCATATTCGGCTTCAATATCCGACAATACCTTTTGTGCCTTTCTTATGTCCTTTTCGTGCTCTTTCAGGGCTGCCGCATACTTATTGTCGTTGCTCAATAACCGGTCAAACCACTCCGCGTTCACCTCGCTCTCAGTAAAGAGGGCGATGAATTCTTTGCGAGGCATTTTTGCATGCCTTACGCAAATATCCATAATCACTTTTTCCTGCTCACGGACAGTAGCGACACCGTCAGGAATAATAGCCGTCAATTTTTTCAAATATTGTGGAGTCCACTTGAACTCCATGAACAAATCAGCCAAAGCCTCGAAGGTTTGCTCTGTTTTATCACTGGAATAGCCGTATTTTTTGATTGCTGCGGAAGCTGTTTTAAGCTGTTTCCGGAGTTCTTCCACTTTCAGCTTGACCTCTTCGTAATCGAGACCTTTTGCTTCATCTTCAACTGCTGTTTCTTCATCATCACTCGCAGATGATGCACTGACCAAAGGCTCCGATTCGCTTAAATCAACAAAACCTGAAATCAAATCAGCCAGCCTGATTCCGCCTTCTTCTCCGGAAATAGCATCAAATGACTGTAAAAAATGCTCAACAGCAACGCAAGATCTGGCAATGGCCTTAACGACCTGCTGCTGTCCATCCTCAATCCGTTTGGCGATTTTTAATTCATCATCACGCGTTAATAGCTCAACCGAGCCCATTTCGCGCATGTACATGCGCACCGGGTACGTAGTTCTGCCAAACTCGCTGTCAACAGACGCTAAAGCCGCGACTTCTTCGGCATCCTCGTCATCGGTGGTAACAGCTGCTGAATCGGTGATCAGGGAATCTTCATCCGGCGCAACCTCGTAAACCTGAATCCCCATATCATTGATCATACTAATGATATCTTCGATCTGTTCCGGATCGACAATATCACTGGGCAGGTGATCATTAACCTCGGCATAAGTCAGATATCCCTGAATCTTGCCTTTGGCTATCAATTGTTTAAGTTGGGATTGTTGCTGTTCTTGATTCATATTTACTCACTGAATGCTCGGTTCAGCACGACTTCGCTGAACCGGAAATTGTACTATAAACTTTGCTATTTGGCATTAAATTATTTGTTTGCCAACATTTTCCGCAACACCTCTTTTTCCTGTGCATCCAATCCCTTGACTTTCGCTTTGGCTAGCAATCTATCTATGCTCGATTTTCGCGCCTGATCAAGCAACCGATCCAGTGCATCACAAAACACTGTCTCCATACCCTCATCCGGAACCAGCAAGTCCAGAAAAGCCAGCGCCTTGACTAATTTCTCTTCTGGCGCATCTCGGTAGGACTCAACCAAAACCGCAGCATTCGCCGGTTTTTTATCGAGAATCATGTGTAGCACACTCTTAAACAGATCAATGCCAGGAAACCCCAATCCGCGCCAATCAATCTCTCTCTGCTCAACAATCTCAGCCAACCCTGGATTCTGAATCAATAAAGCAATCGCCACACGCGCCGATGATAGTCGACGATCATGCTCTTTACGCTTATTATTTTCCTTCGTCGGTCTAAGTGTAGTCGCATTTGTTGAAACATCCAGCGCTGAAAAGCCCGATAATTGCTTAAGCCGCGCAAACATCATCTCCCGAAACACACCTTCCGGTAATTTCTCCAGATATGGCTTAGCCCTGCCAACCAGTTGCGCACGCCCTTCCATTTCAGATAAATTCAACTCTTCCGCGAAATGCCCGAAAAAATAATCCGACAAGGTCGTAGCCGTCCGTACACGCTCTGAAAATTTATCCACTCCTTCCAAGCGTATTAACGAATCTGGATCCTGATTCTGCGGCAACAGCATGATGCGTATCAATCGCCCATCCCTTAAACTGGAAAAAGCCGGCTCCATAGCTCGCCATGCCGCTTGGCGCCCTGCTTTATCACCATCAAAGCAAAATATCAGCTCCGAGGAGAACCGAAACAAAAGATCAAAATGCGCTTGCGATGCCGCCGTCCCTAACGCTGCCACTGTATAATTAATTCCAAACTGAGCCAAGGCGATAACATCCATATAACCCTCGACAATTAAAATCCGCTCTGGTTTCGAATTCTTTTTCAGAAGCTCGTACAGACCATAAACTTCCCTGCCTTTATGAAATAGGGATGTTTCAGGAGAATTCAAGTACTTGGGCAAAGAATCATCAAGCACCCGCCCACCGAACCCGACAATACGAGCCCGTCTATCCCTGATGGGAAACATAATCCGGCCGCGAAACCGATCATAGACCTGCCCACCTTCGTTGCTGACCAGCAATCCAGCTTCCAACAGCAACGCCTGATTAAATCGACCAGCCAAGGCCGTCCATTCGCCAGGCGCGTAACCAAGCATAAAATCACGGGCAATCTGGCCACTAACTCCTCGCACTTTCAAATAGTCAACTGCCTTTTTTCCCTGAGCGTCAATACGCAGCTGCTCCACATAAAAAGCCGCCACATCTTCCATAACCTGATACAAGCTGCTCAAATCATCTTTCTTTTGCTTTTGCCCAGGTTGAGAAACTGCCGACTCCCGAGGCACGTCAAGGCCGACAAAAGCCGCCAAATCCTCAATTGCTTCGACAAAATTTAAATGGTTAAAATCCATCAAAAAACTGATGGCATTACCACTGGCTCCACAACCAAAACAATGAAAAAATTGCTTTCTGCGATTTACTGAAAAACTGGGGGTTTTTTCAGTATGAAAAGGACAGCGGGCGACATAATTAGCACCCGTTTTTTTTAGAGGAACGTGCGAATCGATTAAATCGACAATATCAACCCGCACTAAAAGCTCATCAATAAACTCGCGAGGAATCCTACCGGACATGATTTACCCGGACAAAATCGGCACAAGCAAACTATTCGGCCAAGACAGCCTTAATTTTCGCACCGACGATCGCCATATCAGCGCGACCTTGCATTTTTGCCTTAAGCAAGCCCATGACCTTACCCATGTCTTTAACCGATACCGCGCCAGACTCTGCTACCGCTTCTTTGATCATAGCGTCAATTTCGGCTTCGGCAAGAGGCTGAGGCAGAAAATCCTGGATTACCAAAATTTCAGCCTCTTCAATCTCTACCAGATCATTTCGACCAGCATCAGCATACTGTCGGATAGATTCACGGCGTTGCTTCAGCATCTTATCGAGAACCTGGATAACACGATCATTATCCAGCTCAATCCGCTCATCAACCTCAACCTGCTTGGTTGCGGCCAGAATTAAACGAATCACCGCCAATCTAGATTTATTGCCGCCTTTCATGGAGGCTTTCATATCATCCTTGATACGATCTAATATCAAATCCATCTCATTAACCTTGCTTTACAGCTGAGGACGTCCGCGACGTAAATTCTTCAATGCATAGCGTTCACGGGCCAATTTTTTCAGGTGACGCTTAACAGCCGCAGCGCCTTTGCGTTTGCGCTCTGCGGTTGGTTTTTCATAAAACTCGCGGCGACGGACTTCTGACAAGACGCCCGCTTTTTCGCAAGCACGTTTGAAGCGACGAATCGCGATATCGAAAGGTTCGTTTTCTTTAACTTTAACTGACGGCATATTAATGACCCAAATGTGTTAGTATCTAAAAAATTAAAGGCCTTGCGACCCACTGAATAAACAGAACCCTTAATTATACCTTTACTTTTACAATTTTCAAAAACTCAATGTACGTTTTAGGCATAGAAACATCATGTGATGAAACCGGCGTCGCCATTTATCACGCCGAATACGGATTGCTCAAGCATTTATTGTATAGTCAGATCGAAATGCACAGCGAGTATGGCGGCGTTGTACCGGAACTGGCTTCGCGGGATCACATCCGAAAATTAGTCCCGCTCATTAAGCAATCCCTGCAAGAAAGCAAGCTAACCAGTGCCGAAATTAATGGCATCGCCTATACGGCAGGCCCTGGCCTTATGGGAGCCCTGCTGGTCGGCGCTGCTACAGCCCGCAGTCTGGCGTGGTCATGGCAAATTCCTGCAATTGCCGTTCATCACATGGAAGGACACCTCCTGGCACCCATGCTGGAAGAAAAACCGCCGACCTTTCCTTTTGTCGCTTTGCTGATTTCCGGCGGACATACGTTACTTGTGCAAGTCGACGGTATTGGTCATTACCATTTATTGGGCGAATCGCTCGATGACGCTGCCGGCGAAGCGTTTGACAAAACGGCAAAAATGCTGGGACTCGGCTATCCCGGAGGCCCCAAACTGTCCAAGCTTGCCGAACGCGGCCAGCCAGTTTTTCAATTTCCGCGCCCGATGACCGACAGACCGGGACTAGATTTCAGTTTTAGTGGATTGAAGACTTATACCATGAATACGCTCAACACTTCGCAAAAAACCGAGCAGGATAAAGCCGATATCGCCATGGCCTTTCAAAATGCCGTTGCCGACACGCTCAGCATCAAATGCAGGCGAGCCCTGAAACAAACCGGACTAAAAAAGCTGGTCGTAGCCGGAGGTGTCAGTGCCAACAAGCATATACGCACATCGCTAACCGAAATGGCTAACCATGAAAATACGGAAATCTATTTTCCCCGGCCGGAGTTCTGCACCGACAACGGCGCCATGATTGCTTATGCCGGCTGCCAACGACTATTGGCCGGCCAGCAGCAAGGGCTTGAAATTTTTGCCCGGCCTCGCTGGTCAATCAACGAGTTGTCAGGTCTTTAATTTGCCCTCTTCGCCGGATAACAAACGTTGAATATTGCTTTCATGTCGCCATAACAAAAACACCATCATGACTACTGATGCCGCAACTATCGCCACATCCCCGACAAGAAACCAGGCATAGACCGGTGATAGAATTGATGCTACCAACGCAGATAAAGAGGATATTTTGCCCAGCTTGTAGATCAGAACCCAGGTGCCCATGAATGACAACCCCAGCCACCAGGAAAAGCCGAGCAATACACCGACTGACGTAGCGACTCCTTTGCCGCCTTTAAAACCAAAAAATACCGGATAAAGATGTCCAAAAAATGCGGCCAAGCCGGCAACAGCTAACAATTCCGTAGATACTCCCAGTGATTTTGCTATATAGACCGGGATCAAACCCTTTAGCATGTCGCCCAACAAGGTAATACCGGCCGCTTTTTTCCCACCGATGCGCATGACATTGGTAGCCCCCGGATTGCCCGAGCCCTGCTCGCGGGGATCAGGCAATCCCATCAAGCGACAAATAATAATTGCACTGGAAATCGAGCCTATCAGATAGGCAGCCGGAACAAACAACCATTCAAACATTCTATACCTTTTATCATTCAGAACTTGTAAGCCAGGGCTGTTTCCCCGATACTTAACCGATTTTAAAATTGCACATCATAACCGGAAATCACTATGGACATCATATTTTTAGGCGGGCTTGAAATTCAGACCATTATCGGTATTTACGATTGGGAAAGAGAAACCAAACAAACCATTGTTCTTGATATTGAGATGGCTTATGACATTGAAAAAGCCGCCGAAACCGATGACATTCAATACACACTTGATTACAAGGCTGTTTCCCAACGCATTATTTCCTTTGTCGAACAAAGCCGTTTTTTTCTGGTAGAAAAGCTCATTGAAGAAATCGCGACGATTATCCGCAATGAATTTAATGTATCTTGGGTTAGAATCATACTAAACAAGAGGGGCGCTATTAGCAGCGCAAGAGATGTAGGCATCATAATCGAGCGGGGTGCAAAGTAAGCCATGCCGCGCGGCTATATCAGCATTGGCAGCAATATAGACAGGGATAAGAATATTCCTGCCAGCCTACAGGCACTTGAACACCGCTTTGGCAAATTGATTGTCTCAAGCATCTATGAAACCGAGCCGGTCGGATTTTCGGGTGATCTATTCTATAACCTGATTGTAGGTTTTGATTCCGATCTGGACGTGAAGGAAGTTGCCCAACAGCTCAGGCAAATCGAACTGGACCGAGGCCGCACCCGCGATTGCCAAAAATTTACCGCCCGAACGCTGGATCTGGATCTGATCCTCTATGGCAATCTCGTGCTTCGCGATGAGCAATTGCAGATACCGCGTGATGAGATTGAGCGCTATGCCTTCGTTCTTGAGCCTTTAGCGGAAATTGCACCGACTCTGAAACATCCCATCAACCATATAAGCTATGCCGAACTATGGGATAAATTCGATAAAACCAACCTCAAGCAGAAACGCATAACACCTTCCTGGATGTTAACAAAATAAGGTTCTCCCACCGTCCACGGTAAGAATTTGCCCAGTCATATAATCGGCATCCTTAATCAAAAAAAGCACCGCCTTGGCAATATCGAGCGGCTCACCGCGCCGATTTAATATGATCCGCTGCAAAATCTCAGCTTTGTCTTGTTCGGACAACTCACTCTCAGGCCATAATATGGCTCCCGGTGAAACCGCATTCACTCTAACGACCGGCCCCAATTCCTTAGCCAAAACGCGAGTCATAGCCGCCAGCCCGGCTTTGGCAATGCTGTAGACGGGATACCCTTTCAAGCCGCGCTCCGCATGAATGTCGACAATATTGACAATACAGCCTTTATTATCTGTAAGAGTTTCCACCAATGATTTCGCCAGAAAAAAAGGCGCCTTCAGATTACTCCCCAACAGTTCATCCCACTGCCACTCGCTCACATCATTAACCGCAGTTGGGTAAAACGCCGAGGCATTATTGATCAACACATCTATGCCACCCCAAGCCAAGGCCGCCTCTCTGGCAACCGCTTCCAATTCATGCATGTTCAGCAAATCGGCCTGAATCAGTTTTGCCGAATCAGGACGCTTTTGATTTAATTCATTGCAAAGCTGCAGCGCGTCGTCTTTTGACGATCTATAATGCAAAACAATGTTGCCGCCTTCACTATGCAATAACCGCGCACAAGCAGCGCCTATGCGCTTTGCTGCACCTGTAATCAAAATGTTTTTTTGCATCTTCACTATCCCGAATTATGAGAAAAAAATTATTATCTTTAATCTTCCTCTCGCTCACGGCCTGCAGCGATTCCCCTAAAAACCTGACTAAACTGCCCAATGATGCCGTAATTTTGGCCTTTGGCGATAGTCTGACGTATGGCACAGGCGCATCCGGACTCAAGGATTATCCCAATATTCTTGCCGAACTGACTTCACTTAAAGTGATTAATGAAGGTGTGCCCGGTGAAATCAGCAGTGAGGGCTTAAAAAGACTTCCGGCTTTGCTTGACGAATATCAGCCGAAGTTGCTGATTCTGATACATGGCGGTAATGATATGTTAAGAAAAATTCCACCTGAGCAAACCGCCGATCATCTGAACAAGATGGTCGAAGAGGCCGCCAGCCGCCATATAGATGTTGTTATGCTTGGCGTGCCCCAGCCTAATCTATGGATGTTGGCCAGTGCGGATTTTTATCAGCGTATTGCAGAAGACCGGAATGTCCCTGTCGATCTCAATACCCTGCCCGACATTCTGGGCAACAATAATTTGAAATCCGACATGATTCATCCCAATGATGCCGGCTATCAGCTAATGGCCGACAATATTTTCAAATTACTTCGCGAAGCCGGAGCACTATGAATTTTCTGTAGCCCTACTCATCTTCCTGCTTTTCGATCGCATCCATTCTGGCTTCCAATGCTATATCATCCAGATAAGCATCATCCGGCTTGCGTACGAATAAGCGCGAAAACAGCAATCCCACCTCAAACAGCATCCACATTGGTATTGCCAACAAGGTTTGCGAAATCGCATCAGGAGGCGTTAACACCATACCGACAATAAATGCGCCTACAATGACATAAGGCCGTTTCTCAGCCAGACTTTCCGGAGTAGTCAGCCCTGTCCAGACCATGACGATCGTAAATATCGGCACTTCGAAGCAAACGCCGAAAGCAAAGAAAATTGTCAAGACAAAATCCAGATACTTGGTGATGTCGGTCATAACCGTGACACCTGCTGGCGCTGCCGCCGTCAAGAACTGGAACATCAGAGGAAAAACAACAAAATAGGCAAAAGCTACGCCTAAATAAAACAGAAACGTGCTGGCAATTAGCAGCGGCAAAACCATGCGCCGCTCGCGCTTGTATAGCCCCGGCGCGACAAAGGCCCAAAATTGATAAAGAATAAAAGGGACGGAAATAAATGCGGCTAAAACGAGCGCCAGCTTGAATGGCGTGAAAAAAGGCGAAGCGACATCAATAGCGATCATCGAGCTATTGGCCGGCATGTACCGCATTAAAGGACCAGCCAGAATCGTATAGATATCATTGGCATAGAAAGATAGTCCGCCGAAAATAACCAATACAAACAGAACTACACGCAAAAGGCGGTTGCGCAATTCAATCAAATGACTGATAAAAGGTTGCTCTGCAGCCTCTTCTTCAAAATTATTCTGACTCATGCGACTGCTTAACCTGCTTTACATTCTCTTGCTGCGACTGTTCAAGCGAAGACTTTATGGCGTTTGCCGCATCGGAAGCGTCATCGAGCATGCGCCGGACTTCTTTCAATTCCGCCTGCTCTTTAAATATCTGACGCATTTCTTCGGCTTGCAATTCCTCCCTGATCTCAGCCTTAACGGAGGCAATCATATGCCGTGTCTTGCCAATCCAGAATCCTGCATACCGTGCAACTTTAGGCAGGCGTTCGGGACCAACCACCAGCAGGGTGACTAATCCGACCATACAAAGCTCTGAAAAACCGATATCAAACATAATCAGACTTCTTCGTTTTTCTTGGATGTGACTTCGCCGTCAATGGTTATCCCTTTTTCTTCGGCGACTTTTTGTTCGTCGCTGCCTTCTTTAACGGCTGCACGAAAACTCTTGATGGCTCCGCCCAAATCAGATCCCAAATTGCGCAGGCGCTTAGTGCCAAAAACAATCATGATAATGGCCAACACGATTAACAGTTGAGTGACACTTATACCCATTTAAACTCCAAATGCCGACTCAAAGCCGGCCTTATTTAACTTGTTTATTACGCTGGGCTTTTTCTTCCAGTCCGGACAAGCCAAAGCGCCGCTGCAGTTCCTGCAGCACATCGTCCGGCCCCAGTCCTTGAGCGGCTAATAAAACCATGCAATGAAACCAAAGATCGGCGGTTTCATAAACAATCTGCTTTTTATCGCCGTCTTTGGCCGCAATGACTGTTTCTGTGGCTTCCTCGCCGATTTTCTTCAGTATACTGTCCAGCCCTTTCGCATAAAGACTGGCCACATAAGATTTGTCGGCCGACTCCTGCTTACGCTGCTCCAGAATCTGTGCCAATTGATGTAATACGTCGCTCATTGCTTTCCATAAATAGCTTCAGGATTTTTCAACACCGGCTCGACAGATTGCCATTGCCCATCGACCAGACTCCGATAAAAACAACTTTCGCGGCCGGTATGACAAGCAATACCACCCTCCTGTTCAATTTTAAGCAGGATAACGTCCTCATCACAGTCCAGAAACAAGCCGATCACTTTCTGCCTATGGCCGGATTCTTCGCCCTTGCGCCATAGTTTATTGCGCGATCTTGACCAGTAAACGGCATAGCCTTCCTGGGCCGTCAAAGCTAATGATTCACGATTCATCCAGGCAAACATCAGTATTTTTCCCGTTTCCGCCTGCTGCGCAATCACCGGTACCAGACCCTCTTCGGTCCAGCGAATTTCATCAAGCCAGGGCGCGCTCATGTTAAACGCACCTCTATACCGCGTGACGCCATATGTTCTTTTGCCTGCTGAATACTGTACTCAGCGAAGTGAAAGATACTGGCCGCCAATACCGCATCGGCTTTGCCTTCAATCACGCCTTCAGCCAGATGGTCGAGATTGCCAACGCCGCCCGATGCAATAACCGGCACGGGCACC
This sequence comes from Methylobacter luteus IMV-B-3098, assembly GCF_000427625.1. Lineage (GTDB taxonomy): Bacteria > Pseudomonadota > Gammaproteobacteria > Methylococcales > Methylomonadaceae > Methylobacter > Methylobacter luteus. The sequence continues at coordinate 3,510,600 of NZ_KE386569.1, read as the reverse complement.
GCTTCGCTGATAGCTCGCGTTAACAGCAAATCAAAGCCTTCCCGGGTACCGTCCCGGTCCATACTCGTTAACAGAATCTCGCCCGCACCATAGGCCACCATTTTTTTGGCCCATTCAACGGCATCAATGCCTGTGGCTTTACGACCACCATGCGTAAAAATTTCCCAGCGATTGTCTTCGCCCGGTTGGCTGACTTTCTTGGCATCAATGGCGACCACGATGCACTGAGAGCCAAAGCGCTCTGCGGCTTCGCGCACAAATTCCGGATTAGAAACCGCTGCACTGTTAATGCCGACTTTATCGGCGCCAGCATTGAGCATGCGACGGATATCGTCCAACGTTCTGATACCGCCTCCCACAGTCAGCGGTATGAAGACTTCACCGGCAACCTGCTCGACCACATGCACAATAGTGTCACGATCATGATGGGTCGCGGTAATATCCAGAAATGTGATTTCGTCGGCACCTTCACGGTCATAGCGTCTGGCAATTTCAACCGGATCGCCGGCATCGCGGATATCGACAAATTTTACGCCTTTAACGACACGACCATTGTCGACATCGAGGCAGGGAATAATACGTTTAGCTAAGCTCATGGTTTTCTTCAGAATGACTCGGCCAGTTTTTCCGCTTCGGCAAAATCCAGCGTACCTTCGTAAATAGCCCTGCCGGTAATGGCGCCCATAATGCCGTCGCCGGCTACAGCACCCAAGGCTCTGATATCGTCCATATTGGTAATGCCGCCGGAAGCTATGACCGGAATACGAATAGCTCGCGCCAGCTTCGCAGTAGCCTCGACATTGACGCCAGACATCATGCCGTCTCTGGAAATATCGGTATAAATGATCGCCTCGACCCCGTCTTCCTCAAAGTGCTGGGCCAGATCGATTACGTCATGGCGAGACAGCTTGGACCAGCCATCCACGGCAACCTTGCCGTCTTTAGCATCCAGCCCGACAATAATATGGCCGGGAAATTCAAGCGCTACATCCCTGACAAAGTGCGGCTCACTGACGGCCTTGGTGCCGATAATAACGTATTGAACGCCGGCATCGAGGTAACCTTGTATCGTATCTTCATCGCGAATACCGCCGCCAATCTGCACAGGCACATCTGGGTAAGCGGCCGCGATGGCATGAATCACATCGGCATTTCTGGGTTTTCCAGCAAAGGCGCCGTCCAGATCGACCAGATGAATTCTTTTGGCGCCGGCAGCCACCCACTTGCCTGCGACGGCTACCGGGTCATCCGAAAACACGGTGTCATCGTCCATGCGCCCCTGCCGTAAACGGACACATTTTCCTTCTTTTAAATCAATTGCTGGTATTAGCAACATACACGTAGAACCTCAATGGTAAATTTAAACTTGTCCATTCCAATGTAAAAAGTTTTTCAGCAGTTGCAAACCGGCTGCCTGACTTTTTTCGGGGTGAAATTGTACGGCAAAAACATTGTTTCGCGCCAAAGCGCAAGCAAATGGGTCAGGATAGTCCGTGGTTGCCGCGACGACGGAAGTTTCGTCGGGGCACGCATAATAGCTGTGCACAAAATAAAACCGGCTGTCCTGGGCAATACCGTCCCATAGCGGATGAGGCGCAAAATGAACCTGATTCCAACCCATATGAGGAATTTTCAGACGATTGCCGACACTGTCTTCTAATGGCTCACGAAAATGCACAACATGACCCGAAAAAATATTCAGACATTGCGTATTGCCGTTTTCCTCGCTGTCAGTCAATAAAGCCTGCATACCTAAACAAATGCCCAGCAAAGGCTTTGTTTCGGCAACGCTCTTTATGACCTCGGACAAACCCGACTGATTCAATGCCTGCATGCAATCGCGTATGGCGCCGACGCCGGGAAAAACAACCCGATCAGCGTGCAAGATCGCATCGGCATCGGATACTATTCGCACATCTACTTGCGGAGCAGCATGCTGCAGGGCTTTTGCAATCGAATGCAGATTGCCCATTCCATAATCAATAACGGCAACAGAAGACATAAAACACAAGAGTAAAAGTTAAAAACGGGTTCGAAATTAAAGGCTGCCTTTGGTTGAAGGCATCATGCCAGCCATTCTTGGGTCGGCGGCGATGGCCATGCGTATTGCCCGCCCCATGGCTTTGAAGATCGTTTCTGCAATATGATGAGCGTTAGCGCCCTTCAAATTATCAATGTGAAGCGTAACGCCGGCATGATTGACAAACCCTTGGAAAAATTCGCGGAACAAATCCACATCAAAACTGCCGATCATGGCCTTCGGGAATTTCACTTCGTAAAACAGGCCTGGACGACCTGAAAAATCAATCACCACTCTGGACAATGCTTCATCCAGAGGCACATAGGCATGCCCGTAACGATAAATGCCTTTTTTATCGCCGATAGCTGCAGCAAAGGCTTGGCCCAATGTAATCCCGATATCTTCCACCGTATGATGATCATCAATTTCCAAGTCACCTTTGGCATCGATTTCGATGTCGATCAATCCATGTCTGGCAACCTGATCCAGCATATGCTCAAGAAAAGGTATTCCGGTTAGAAATGAGGCTTTTCCCGATCCATCCAGGTTAATTTTAATATTAATTTGAGTTTCAAGCGTATTGCGCTCTACTTCGGCAGTGCGTTGATTCATGATTTAAAGGGCTGAATTAATGTCTATCAGCATTTTACTATGAATTAGCGGATTTCGCAGTGATTGTTAAATCATTGTCGCTCGGGCCGGGTATACTGTTTTTTTAGCAATATAAAAGATGAAGCCTGCCTTACAAAAGGCGACAATTTTGCACGTAATCTTTTGCTTACAACAATTTCCGCCTTAGCCGGCTTTTTTTCTTGGAACTTTTTGAGAGAATAGTTACATCGCCAAACAGGATAAGGATTTCAAGGACTTTTCAATAGGATGTTGCCAAGGATGGAACTAAGCCAACCAAGCTGGCGATTTTAGGCCCCAGCGCACTTTAGTGCCCTGGGGCTTTTTTATAAAATTCAAATCCCTGCCGAACTGCAATGTTAAACGACAATGGCCAGGATACAGGTGGCAGGGACCTCCCTGCCACCTGTATCGCTTATACATTGCTTAGCCTTTAGCAGCACGTTTACGCTCGTTCTCAGTTAAATGCTTCTTCCTCAAGCGGATTGATTTTGGCGTCACTTCTACCAGTTCATCCTCACCAATAAACTCCAGAGCTTGCTCTAAAGTCATTTTTTGAATCGCTGTTAAAATCAAGTTTTCGTCTGTACCGGCAGCGCGAATATTCGTTAGCTGTTTAGCTTTGGTCGGGTTGACAACTAAATCATTGGCGCGTGAATGTATGCCTACCAACATTCCTTCATACACTTCATCGGCATGAACCAGGAACAACTCGCCACGCTCCTGCAAAGCAAACAATGCATAAGCCAACGCCTTACCCTGCACCATGGAAACCATCACGCCTCGTTTGCGTGTGCCCAGTTCGCCTTTTTTCACTGGACCGTAGTGATCAAACACGTGGTACAACAGACCTGAACCTGATGTAGCGGTCATAAATTCGGTTTGAAAACCGATTAACCCGCGTGACGGAATCATATATTCCAGACGAATACGACCTTTGCCATCGGGCACCATGTTCAGCAAGTCGCCTTTACGCTCACCCATTCTTTCCATGATTGTGCCTTGATGAGCCTCCTCTACCTCAATCGTGACCATCTCGAAAGGCTCGCATTTTTCACCGTCGATTTCTTTCATAATCACTTCAGGCCGGGAAACGCCCAGTTCAAAACCTTCACGACGCATATTTTCAATCAGGACCGATAAATGCAACTCGCCGCGGCCGGATACTTTAAATTTGTCCGGATCAGCCGTATCTTCAACTCTTAGCGCCACGTTGTGCTGCAATTCTTTTTCCAAACGGTCGCGGATCTGCCGAGAAGTCACGAACTTGCCTTCTTTGCCGGCAAATGGTGAATTATTGACCTGAAAAGTCATCGTCACTGTCGGCTCATCGACCGTTAACGGTGGTAATATTTCTACTGCATCCGGATGGCAGATCGTATCGGATATTTCCAACTTTTCAATACCGGTAAATGCGATAATATCGCCGGCACGTGCTTCGGGCACTTCGACGCGGTCCAACCCGTGAAAGCCGAAAACCTGCAGCATGCGGCCTTTACGCTCAACGCCTTCTCTATTAATGATCACCAGTGGCATATTCGGCTTAATTGTGCCGCGTTGGATGCGGCCAATACCTATTACGCCAACATAGGTGTTGTAATCGAGCGTAGTTACCTGCATTTGGAAAGGACCGTCTAAATCAACGGCCGGCGGACTGACTTTATCAACAATTGTCTCAAACAAAGGCGTCATATCGCCACCTGTGACCGATGGATCAAGACCAGCATAGCCGTTTAATGCCGATGCATAGACAATCGGAAAATCCAGCTGCTCATCGGTTGCACCAAGGCGGTCAAACAGATCAAAAGTTTGGTCAACCACCCAATCAGGACGGGCGCCAGGACGGTCAATTTTGTTGATAACCACAATCGGCTTTAAGCCCAAGGCAAAGGCCTTTTGAGTAACGAATCGTGTCTGCGGCATAGGTCCGTCAACGGCGTCAACCAGCAATAATACGGAATCAACCATCGACAAGACGCGCTCAACTTCGCCACCAAAATCTGCGTGGCCCGGCGTATCCACAATATTGATGTGATAACCGTTCCAGTCCAGCGCAGTATTCTTGGCCAAAATCGTGATACCACGCTCTTTTTCAAGATCATTAGAGTCCATAATCCGCTCTGAAACCTTGGCATGTGCGGCGAAAGTTCCTGATTGTTGTAGCAGCTTGTCAACCAGCGTCGTTTTACCGTGGTCTACGTGGGCAATAATGGCAATGTTTCTTAATTTTTGGATCACTTTTAAATATACTCTAATGTTTAAATGAACAGGCGCGCGGAATCGAGCGCGCTCCGGTTAAAAAATCGGGCAGGGAAAAGATGGCAGGAGGCCATCATAACGGCAGTTTAAGAGGATGCTGGACACGCCCGGCTTGGTCCAACCTGACAAGGAAATGGAGATTAACTTTGCTCCCAGGGCAGACCTTTGAATCGCCAGCCATTTAGGTTACCGCGATGCTTGTTCTCATCCAAAGCACCTTCGAAACCGTCAGCAATATTGATTAAATGCTGGTAGCCCGCCTCTTCCAGCGCCTTGGCCGCATCCAGCGATCGCTGACCGCTACGGCAAAGCAGTAAAACCGGCGCCTGCTTGTCAGGCACAGCCTTTTCGACCTCGGCAACGAATTGTGGATTAATTTGCCAATCGGGCGCTTCTTTCCAGGGAATATGTACGGCACCTGGCGGATGGCCGACAAACGTGTGTTCCATCTTGGTTCTTACATCCACTAATACCGCATGAGCATTTTGTTGCAGCAAATCCCAGCACTGTCTAGGATCTAAATTTTCTATCATCGTTCAACTAAGTCTCTATGTATTTCTGGCCGATAAACTGAGCCTCGCCCCTTAAACCCAGATTTTTATTGCCGATTAAGCCATTGTCTCTGAAAAAAACCACGCGCAACGGCGAGAACAAACCCAGTAACTCGTTTTCTGCCAGCAGATAGTCAGGATTATTGGGACCATGCCGGTTAACTTTTTCTCGCGTATAAGTCTGATAAAAAAGCAATCCGGCCGGATTAAGTGCGTCTATTATCGCACCACTTAGGGCGCGGTCAAGAAACCGGCTCACGACGATAACATCAAACTTCAATTCTGCCAAGCTGTGACAATCGATTTTTTGCTGGCGGGCATTGATATTTAACCCCTGCAGAGCCGCATAAGCTGTTAATTTTTCAATTGCGACAGACGAAATATCCAAGGCTGTCACTGCCAATCCCTGTTGTGCTAAAAAAATAGCATTGGCGCCTAGACCGCAAGCCAGATCCAGAGCGGTTCCAACTTCAGGCAGTAAAAACACATTGTCGGCGAGCACCTGAGCCGGCAAATATGCTTCATGCCCGGATTGACTATAAATGCGGTCCCATTTGCCGATTAACGCATCCATTATTCAGTCCCAGGCATACTGACCCTGTGCTCCAGCCATTCCTGCAGAAAATCCATAAAGCTTCTGACCTTAGCCGACAAGTATTTCCTGTGCGGATAAACCGCATGAATATCCAATGGCGGCAGTATGTAATTTTCCAGCACCAGCTTCAGTTTGCCTTTTTCTATATCGCTCCCGACGATATAAGTGGGCAGCATAACCAAACCTAAGCCATTGATGGCGGCGATACGGATCGGATGCGCCGCATTGGCTTGCATCCGCCCGGACACATGTATAGCCTTATAACCGCCTTCATCTTTAAATTCCCATTTACCCCTTGGAGGAATCGCCCAATTGACCAGACAGCTATGATGCGCCAAATCTTCCGGCGTCTGCGGAATACCGTACTGTTCCAGATATTCGGGTGAGCCACAGACGACCAATGACGAACTGGCCAGTTTCCGGGCCACCATGCTGGTATCTTCCAATGCGCCCAGATGAATAGCAAGATCAATCCCTTCGTCGATCAGATCCCCCGGACTGCCTTGTAAAATCATGTCAACGTTTAAATCCGGGTGTATTTTAAGAAATTCAGCCAAAGCGCGGGAAATGTGCGTCGCGCCAATCACAGGTGGGGCACTGATTTTTAAGACACCTCGCGGCTCAGTCTGTAGATGCGTTACGGCCGCTTCCATCTCTTCAACATCACCGAGCACCTGCTGACAACGTTCCAGATATTGGGAGCCCACATCGGTCAGGCTTAAGCTGCGCGTAGTTCGGTTGAATAAGCGCGTACCCAAATTACTCTCTAGTTGCATGATGTGCTTGGTTGCCATCGCCCGTGAAATCCCCAAATCACGTGCACCGCCAGCAAAGCTTCCGGCCTTTGCCACCCGAACAAAAACATTCATGCTGGTCAATTTATCCACTGCTTTCCCTCTTCATCTTGAAAATAACAAATTTTGAGTTCTGTTTTAATTTTTAGAATTATGATTCGTCACTTTTTCTGGATATTTATACAGGATTGATTGAAATGATAGATGCGCCAAGCTCAGGATGATCTTGGATCATGGATGATAATGAACTAAAAATTAGATTGTTATTTATTTCTTAATAAGAAACAATTCATTTATTATTTATCATATTGTATCCAATAAATATCCACTGTATAGTAGATTCTAACTGACAGATAAATAAACTAGTCAAGCTGGGCTTATTGTTTTAGCTCAACTTAAAACTTTTGGCTATAAAGCTACTGGTCTAAATCTTCCAATTATCTTTTTTGTAATTGCTGCAACTCGCAGAAACAATACAATAAGAGTCAAATTGAACAGTTAAGCTCGGCAGGATTAACTACACTCCTAGTGTTATACCTACAAGCAGATCCTCCTCATAACACTCTGCTTGATTTTTTGCCTCCCTATGCAAAGCATAGGGAGGTTTTTTTTATCTACAGGTTAGCCGACATCAAATTATTCACCGCAATCTCGCCCTTAGCTTCATATTCGGGAAACTCATCTTGATATTCGGGCACAAGACTTCGTAAAACTCTCAAAATCTCAGTTTCATTATCCTGTTGACAGACCTGAACTAGCTTCTCAATATGGGTTGTCCACAAAACTTCGTCATATAACCGCGCATTAGCCAATAATAATTTTTCATAACCGGTAGATCTGAGTTGCTCATGTTCATGAAATAATTCCTCGTGCAGTTTCTCACCGGGTCTTAAACCTACGAATTTAACTTCTATATCATCGCCGACCCGCTTGCCGCTCAAACGAATCATTTGCTCGGCCAGATAAGCAATCTTTATAGGCTCTCCCATATCCAAGACAAAAACCTCACCGCCTTTGCCGGCGACTTCAGCCTGCATAATCAACTGGCAGGCTTCCGGAATCGTCATAAAATAACGCGTAATATCGGGATGAGTCACCGTAACCGGTCCTCCGGCTTTGATTTGCGCTCTGAACAAAGGCACGACACTACCGGCGGAATCCAGTACGTTTCCAAAGCGCACAGTCATAAAACGCGTGCCATCACGGCTGTTCAAATTTTGGCAGAGTATCTCGGCCGCCCTTTTGGTTGCGCCCATGACATTGGTCGGGTTAACGGCCTTATCGGTGGAAATCAAGACAAAGCGCTCAATACCGACCGCGATCGCCTCTTCGGCAACCGTCTTGGTGCCAATGACATTATTATGCACAGCTTCTCGTATCTGATTTTCCAGTAACGGTACATGCTTATAAGCTGCGGCATGAAAAATAACATCGGGCTTTAATTTTCGGATAACATGACGCACCGATAACCTGTCTGCGACATCCCCTAAAACAGCCTTGAGCTTTATTTCAGGGTGGGACGCTCTTAACTCGGCATCTATTTTGTATAAATTAAATTCCGACTGATCGAAAATAATCAGCTTGGCCGGATTGACTCTGGCCAGCTGCTTACAGAGTTCCGAGCCGATCGATCCGCCTCCGCCGGTCACCATGATGCTTTTGCCGTGAAGATTGTCAGCAATCAGTCGCCAATCCAGATGAATCGGATCACGGCCTAAAATATCCTCAATCGAAACGTCACGCAAACTGCCACGCGAAATCCTGCCTGACAATAAATCCTTAACCGATGGCAAGGTTTGAAAAGGCACCTCACACAGCTCGCATGTTTCGATGATGCGCCGCATTTGGCTATCTGTCGCCGAAGGAATGGCGATCAGTATCACCTCAATGCCCAGCTTTTTTATAAATACCGGTAATTGTTCGATATCGCCGACTACCCGAATGCCTCTAATTTCTCTTTTCCGCTTATGACGATCATCATCGACAAAGGCAACCGGTAAATAGCCGGAATTGGTTTTGCCCAGCAAATCCCTGACCAGCATTTCTCCCGCCGCACCAGCACCGACAATCAGGGCTCTCTTGCCTGAGCGCTCCATCAGAATATTTTCCTTCCAGAATCGATAGCAAAAGCGGGGCACGCTCAACAGTAGCAACAATAAGAACAAATACAGTGGCAGTGCGGCGCGTGGCACACCGTCCAGGCGGTTGTACAAAAAGAAACTCAAGGCAATCAAGCCTATGCCGATCAAAACCGCTTTAGTGATTCGGATTAAATCCGGCATGGAAGAAAAACGCCAAACGCCGCGATACAAGCCTAGAAACCAAAAAACACCCCCCTGGATAACAACGACATAAGGCAAATCTTGCTTGATATCCTGTAAAAACCTATCGGGAATGACATCCAAATTAAAACGCAGCCAGTACGCGCCAAACCAGGCCACGGCCACCATGGCCAGATCATGGATAAAAATAGTCGTGCGGGAGCGGAATTTAAATTTCACAAATTGGGATATGCCTGTCACGAAGAAAAAGTAACATCTTACAAAACACTGCAGTATACCAAACTATCATTGGTTCATGCGTTGCCTGCTTCAAACTTAACAGTAACATAAATCAGCGGCAAATAGGCTATTATTAATCCGGGTAACGCATAGGCCGGGTATCTGAATACAACTGATGCGGCCGGCAACAACCAGCATAAATTAATGCCCCATACGACCAGAATCACTTTCAAGTGACCATATCGTTTTGCGGCTTGCTGATAGGCATGAGAACAATGTGCTTCGTACCATTTCCGCCCGGTAATATAACGGCGTACCAAGGTAACAGTAGCATCCGTTATAAAGACCGCGAACAGAATCAGCCCGATATAAACATAAACGGGATCACTATGGCCGGCCATTAAAATCAACAGGCCCAATACAAACCCCAGAAATCCGCTGCCGACATCGCCCATAAAAATTTTCGCCCTCGGCCAATTCCACAATAAAAAACCCAGTGAAGCAAAACACAACGCAAAAGCGATAAGCGCAAGCTCATGACCGACAAAGCTCAAAAAGCCGGCCAACGCTCCTGATATAAATATGGCTTCGGAAGCGGCGATCCCGTCAATGCCATCCATAAAATTGAACAGATTAAGCAGCCAGACCAAATAAACCACGCCTAGCGCATAACTCAAAAGACCCAATTCCACATGTAAATCGCCTATGACTAAAGATGGAAACCCTTGTATCATATAAAGAGCTATTCCCGCTGCTGCCATATGCACTAAAAAACGCCAACGGGCCGGTATGTGCCGATGATCATCCCAGAAACCGATCCCGGCCACCAGCAGACTCGTCATTATAGGCAGAAAACCGGTCAGAGCTATGCTTCCGCCAAGAAACAGCATCAAAGTAGCCACGAAAAAGGCCAGAACGATGCCCAAACCACCGCCTCTAGGGGTCGGCATCCGATGGGAACTGCGCTGGTTTGGAACATCCAAAAGATTATTTTGTGCGTAAGCCTTGAGAAAATAAACGCTCAGCCATGACAGCGATAATACGCCAATTGACAGTAATATTATAAGCATGCAGTTCTTTTATTGCTTTTGCCCCATAAACCAGGCAACCGTTTTTCTTACCTCTTCATCCACTGAATACGGCGGTGTCCATTGCAACTTATTGCAGGTTTGCTGAATATCAACTTGCAATGAAGCACAAAGCCGGCTTATCTCGGGCTTTTTACCGGCTATTTTGCCTAATCCGTATAACCAGCCTAAAGGCAGCGAGAGCAATCGCACCGATCGCCGCATATGAGTAGCCATCATTTTGACCAGATCAAGTGTAGACATATCATAGCCGTCAGATACCAGAAAGACCTGGCCATCAGCACTGGGATGATCAATACAGGTCTTGATCAAATCACATAGATTATCGACGCTAACCATGCTGCGCTTGTTATTGACCTTGCCCAGCGGCAAGGGGCACCCCGACTTGACCAACTTCAATAAACGCAAAAAATTGCCTTTAACGCCAGGCCCATAAGCCAAAGGCGGGCGGATAATCACGATCTCCAGCCCGGTTTCAGCACTGACTTTTCCCAGTACCTGCTCGGCTTCCCATTTGGACAAGGCGTAAGGGCCCTGAGGGGTGACATTATCGCCGGCAGAAAATGCCCTGTCAGTCTGGTCGCCGTTCACCTTAATCGAACTCAGATAAATAAAGCGCCTGACGCCATTGGCCGCAGCCTGCCGTGCAAGGTTTTCAGTCCCTGCCACATTGACTTCGCGAAAAGCCTGTAGGGAATCAGCCACCGTTTCTTTCATGACATGCACGCGCGCGGCCAGATGCACCACGACATCAATATCCAGCAAAGCGTCCTGCCATAATGTTCCGGCATTGATATCGCCAACCACAATGGCAGCAGACTGATCGGTGCAGGATACGGATGAGCGAACTGCGCCTTTTACATCAAAACCGGCGGCAATAAGCTCTGCGAGCAAGGCTTTGCCTATAAAACCATTGGCGCCCGTAACTAACACTTTATTCATGGCAATAATTCTTTATATAAAGACAGTGTTTCAGAAATCACTTGCTGCTCGGAAAAGTCACGCTCGACAATTTCTCGGCCTTGTTTTCCCATCATTTTTCTGATCTCCGGATTTTGAATCAACTGCGCAAGCGCCTCTGCCAGCGCTTCTATATCGCGGGCCGGCACCAGCAAACCGTTAATACCGTGTTTTACTATTTCACGACAGCCGGGGATATCAGACGCAACAATCGCTCTTTCGCAAGATGCGGCCTCAATCAAAATGCGCGGCACACCCTCGCCATAAAAGGTGGGCAATACCACGATATTGGCTTGCGCAAGCAAGCGGGGCATGTTTTTTTCAGTGCCCAGCCATTTTATTGCCCCTTCACGGCTCCAGGCTTCCAGAACCCGTTGATCGATGGCATTAACCGTTGAATTATCGATGATACCCGCAACCTGTATCGAAAATTTCAGGCCCTGACTACGCAGGCGTTTTGCCGCTTCGATCAAATCGCCAAGGCCTTTATCCCATAACAGCCGGGCCGCGAACAAAATAATGGGCGTATCGGTTTCACGTTCAGCGGCTGGTTCATAGATGTCCGGATTCACTCCAGCGCCAAGAATAGTCACCGCTTCGTGACTGTCACATAATCCGGTATTGATGAAGTATGCCCTGTCCTCATTGTTTTCGAATATGATTCTGCGTTTGATATCTTTTTTCTTTGACGCCTTATAGAGCAGCCTAATAGCGGGTCTTATCAATCTGGTCGATAGAGCTTTGCCAGAAAAAATAATGCCGGTGCCAGTAATACTTAATAAATAAGGTATTTTTAGTAAGTGGCAAATCAATCCTACATAAATATTAGGCTTGATGGTAATGGCATGAACTACATCCGGTGAAATGGATTTAAGCAACTGATAAAGATCCACTAGCCCTTTCAAATTAAAGAAGGGGTTCAAAGACTTGCGATCAATATTCCATTGATGACAAACAAGCCCGTATTGGCTGAAGCTGTCCGTCAGCCGAGTATCCGTCATCCCCATCACCAGATGAACCTCCGCCCCGGAATTCAAGGTCGCAAGCGCGCGCTGGAGCCAGTGTAGCTCAAAATACCAGTCTACATTAATGACATAGACGAAGATGGGGGCTTTCTCAAAATTATGCAAAACAGCTCTCATTTATTAGGCGCATGCCTGATGAAACACAAGTTTGGATATTTATGCGCTTTATAGCGTTCGCAAATAAGGGCATCGGCTTTCTATTATCAATGGGCAGACATAGAAAGAATATCTTGCGGACTGTCTATAAATTGGTCCATTCTAAAACAAGATTCTAATCTTTGACATTAAAGAGCCACTGTTATCGAAAACATAGGGCTATGAATCCGCTTCAACAACTACAACTCCTAAAGCTGTTTTTTACTCATCAATGATGCTTGTTGTATTAAAAAAGCCTTTTTTTTAGCTCTAGAAAGGCCTTTTGTATGAATAATATTGGCCTGCATACCGTTCCAATAATCCTCGGCTGTCTTGATAAACCTTGCGGGAACGCCCGCGTAAACAGCATTTGCCGGCAAATCTTTGGTGACGACGCTTCTTGCGCCAATGACGACATTATCACCTATCGTGGCACCTGGTAAAATCAAGCACTCAGCACCAATAAACACATTATTGCCTATTTTGATCGGCTTGATTATATCGATGGAAGGGGCTTTTTCACGAAAAATCCAGACGCCTCCGTCATGAGTGATAAACGTGCTGGAAGTGATACTGACATGATTGCCTATCGTTATCAAATAAGGTTCCGAACCAAAATCATTTTTACCGATTAACCGGCAATTATCGCCGAAAGTCACCCCTTGCTTCCTGAAATAGCCGATGGGGTTGTTTCTATATCTAATCCAGTTATATAAGCGCCTGATCATATTAAGCAATATAGTTCAGAAATTTTAGGAACAAAACGACGAGTATACCGCCTCGTTAGTTTTTGAGCCCGGTAAATTCAGTTTTAAATTCAATGTCCAGCTTCATGTACAGCCAGGCAGGACAATTATGCTTAAAAGACAAGATATATGAAGACATATCGGAGTATTCGCCTATCATTTTTGATTTTCAATGATAGCAAAAAACTCGCGCCTTCCGCGATGAGTTTGGCCTGATGTCAGTATGCACTGTTTAGAATCAACTGTAGTTTTAAAATGAGATTATCAGTTTTTTTTTGCATGTATAACGGAGTTTCAATAGCATAACCTATTCTCTGTAATAACCCGGCTTGCCGGTAAGCAATAAAGGTCGAAAGCAAGTGTACGTCATCGGCGCTTAGATCGCTTTTATACCGTTCAAGAAATTCCTTGGACTGGGCAATTCTGGAGTTCTTCTTCCGATTCAGAAAAAAACGTTTGATCCTGCCCAGCCAAAAAGCGAAGCCGTTTTTTGCGCCGACTACATTGCCGCCATGCTGCCTGTACAGCATAGAAGGCTCCTGGTCGTAGATGACCTGTCCGAAGCAGGTGGCCACCAGATAGACCCACCAATCATGCATGACCAGATTTTTGGTATTAACCTGGTTTATTTTCAGCATACTCAACAGGCTCTTGTTTATAACCACTGTGCAACCTGTCGTGATATTTTGCACGATGGCATTTTTGAAGCTGATCTCTTTTGCAGGCAACTGAGATTGCCAGAGAAAACGCCCGTTTTCGTCAATGGCTTTATAGCAGGAACAGTACATGGCCGGCCCTGACGAGTTTTTTATCCGATCAACTGCACGGGTGAGCTTGTCGGGCAACCAGATGTCGTCCTGGTCGGCAAAAGCCACAAACCCGGCATCCGGCGGAATCTTCTTAAGCAAAGCAAAAAAACTGTTTATGACACCCATGTTATCGCCATAGTCTATTTCGATATGGGCATGGTTTTGCGCAAAGGACGTCAATATAGTCCGAGTTCCATCGCTTGATCCGTCATCACGTATGTAGAGTTTGATTGACACCGAGCGCTGAGCAAGAATGGATTCGAGCTGTTCCTTTAAAAAACGCTCGCCATTGTAAGTTGAGAGAATGACATGGACTTCGGTCATAGCATATTCATGGGGGTTGCGTTTTGTTCGAGTAGGCTAAACAAGGCGGCGCTATCACCGGCCATCATCCGTTGTTCGGCGTATTGCTTTGCATTCTCCAGACAGGCGTCAAAATAGGTTTTATCTTGCAGGCTTTTGATAATGGCTTGTAGATCTTCCGGAGATTCGGCCTGCAGTTCGCATCTGTGCATCAGTTCGACGGACAAATAACTGGCAAGATATTGCACAGGCAGGCTGTCAAACAGCGGCGCTTCAAACAGGACGGTGGAGTAAAGCGAAAGGGTGATGGCATGCCGGGACAACGCAGTCTCGAGAGGTCCCGAGTCAACGGAAAAAGAGCGGTTGCCTATGAACGCGGCAATATCCGGCATAATATTGTCGCTGGGATGAGGGCGCAGGGTAATAGTATCGAAAAAGCGGTAGCAGACCTCAAGGATTTGTTGAAAATGCGACAAAAGCTCCTCTCTGGCGATACTGACATCGGCAGGTTGCAGCACCAATAATAACTTGTTGGGTTTTTCGCTTCGCGGTGAGGGTAAAGGCATTTTGTAGCCCAGACGCCCGATGCAGCGTGTCTTGAGTCCCGGAACGCGCCGTTCTAAAAGCCAGGAATAATAATCAGACCAGGTAAAATAACTATCAACGTAAACCGGAAAATAATTTTCAACAACCGCGCCATGCTGGATGCAGGCTGTAGCGATAGCATGTTTTTTGGCGCTGGCTACCGCGTATGCCGGAAAAGGGTTTCGTTCGTTAAAGACGACCACCGACTTAATTTGCCGGACATTGCTTTTAATGTGGCTTTCTATGCATTCGCGATTGGTTAACGCTGTAAGTTCCGAAATAGACGGAATTTTCTGATGCGCATTTTTGCAGGCTCGCAAATAACGCCATGCGCCTTTAAAAAGCGTGGCTAACTGCCAGCCAACCATGCGCTGTTCCAGCGAGGCATCCGTTTTATCCAGTCGGGTCAGATAGTGCGCCGAGGCGATGAATCTAAGCGCGAGAGACGAACCGCTATTGACCAGCAATTCCGAGATTTTAATGGCATTCGGCCCATCAATGATGAACAAATGATAGGGTTCGGGTTCTTTTTTTGCAAAAAGCCGTATATGGCCCAGAAAAGTGGACAGTTTATGATAAATTGGAATGGTCACGCTAAACGAATGTTTCAGGCCAAGGCAATGATTGTTTTTATACGTGCATGCCGTCTTGTGTGCGAGCAAAACAATCATGCCACTCATCCGCCATGTCAGCATCCCAGTAATCCTTGAAGCAAGGTGTTCCGAGCGTATAGTGCAGCAGTTTCGCCTCGTAATTGTCTTCGTATTCGGTGGTCAGCCAGTTCCATTCCTTGGGCAATTCGCCTATTTCATTATCGTCAAGCCATGTAAAGCGGTGCAGGAAAGCGCCTGTCTGTTGCATGACGAATTCAGGCGTCAGGATTTTATGCTTAGGGTGAGAACAATTCCACAAAACCAGACTGGACCAGTTTTTTCTGGGGTAATCAAGATTTTTATTGCCAAGGTATTTGTTGTGTTCCTTGGTTTTGTAATCGTGCTTGATGCATAACACCGCTTTACTGTCATCGCGCAATGCCCACAATTTGGCGATATCATCGCGGCAAATCATGTCACCATCGGCAAAAATCGCCCAGCCTTGAAAATCACACAGAAAAGGCGTAAGGAAACGCGAATAAATAAAGGTATTGCTGCCGTCTGTATGGGTTTCCCGGTAAATATTGAGAGAATTTAATGCCAATGGCGTAAATGAAACAGGCTCCGAAGCCTTTTCCAGAATACTCTGACAAAATGTATGGTATGCGACAGCCTCTCGCTGATCGAAACCTATAATGATACGAATCATAAAATTCCCGGTTTTTTAATATCGCTATAGACGCTAGCTAACGCATTATATGACAAATCCCTCACCTTTCACCAGGCGATCTCAGGCCAAATTACCGACTTGCTTTAATTCACGCATCAGCGCGACATGTAATCCAACAGCATTTAATAACTGATAAGCGACAATTCCGGTTGCGATGCCGACAATGCCCAATGCATTAAACGCCAGCACTTTTATACCCGCGCAAATGAAAAAATTGATCATCGCAAGCCTGACGACTACAGTTGTTCGGCCCAATGCATAAAGGCAATTGCTCGCCAACTGACCCGCCATGCCTGCAACCAGCATGCCGCCCATCACCGTCATGAGCTGCCACAACATATCGATTTGTCCCGCGCCGAATTTCCCATAGCCGACCAGCACATTCAACCCCCATTTCCCGCATAAACCAACTAAAGCCCATACGGCCAGTGTCATCGCCCCGGTCAGCAGCAGTTTCTGCCGGTAATTCCGCCAAAGCTGAGAATTATCGCCCGATTTCATATTCTTTGCCGCAAACGACAGCAAAGGCGTGGCGAATACTTTATCTGTGATCGCCAGAAATGCCCCATAAAGCTGATTGCCGAAGGTCAACAAGCTGATACCACCTACGGGACCGAGTGAAGCCAAATAACGGTCAATAACAGGACCGGTTTTGTAAATGGATGCGCCCAATAACAGGACGCGCGCGCGTTGCCGGACCGTTTTAACCATCGCACGATCATATAGTGAGGGCGCCCGCCAATCGACCCATCTGCACAACATCACAGTCCATAATGTCCATCGTATGACAGCCCCCCAGGCGACTGATGTGATGCCATAAACGGGTATGGCATGGAACACGCCGACTAGCACGACAATACTGGCGATCAATTGCGACAGTTCCGGATAAATGAAACGTTGCTCGGCATGATAAGCCGATTTCAACACCGTTGTCAGCCCGCCAAAAATCAGTGTAACGGACATCACTTCAGCCATTTCAATCGTCAAGTCGAGCGACTGGCCCGAAAGTCCCGGCGATAACAGCGGAACCCACAAATAAGCCGATAATCCCAGTATGACCGCCATCACAACATAACCTAAAAGTGACTGTAGCAGCAAAGATTTTACGGTTCCGGTCAAATATTCCCTGGATAACCCCGTTAACAAAGGCACCAGCACCCTGATCAGAATATCGCTCAAAATTGTCAGTGGAATTAAGGTCAGCACCTGTGCCGAAAAATAGGCATCGGTATCGGCGCCGGGACCTATATAGACCAGAACCAGCCATTGGGTAGCCATGGCAATAGCCAGATTCAGAGCGGCTAATCCCCCCAGGGAAAAAATAAATTTCATTGCTACTAACAGCTTTATGTCAAGATTGGAATTTTAGAGGGAATGGATAACATCCATTCAATTATGACGGGTGCTACGCCTAGCCCAAAATAGCGGCTATACGTTACGTCGAGATTTTGCAGGATAAACTATCTTAGTCGAGCTTAAGCCCTCGATTTATAGGTTGTTAATATGCTGTCAGTCTTTATTGTTTAAAAAACCTCTCGGCCTAAACCCCAGATCCTGTGCCGCCTCCTCATGGTCAAAAATCATATCCTGATTCATGCGAGACACCATTTCAACGTTTAAAGACTTGAATCTGGGCAGGATTCGTAACAACATCACGGCGTATCGAAACATGCCTAATGGCAGTGATAAAAAAACGGGCGTTTTCCCCATCGATAAAAATATGCGCTCAACCATTGCCCGGTAAGTCAACTGCTCTTTACCAGACACAATATAAGAGCGGTTTAGTGCTTGCCCTGAAAAAAGAGCCGAACAACAAGCATCAACAACATCCTCGACATGTACGGGCTGCCGCTTGCCTGTGGCTTTGCCAAGCAAAGGAAAAAAGCTGAAGCGTTCAATAAAACGCGCTATCCTGGCAATGTTTCTGTCCTTGCCATAGCCATAGATCATGGTCGGCTGAATAATGACCCATTCCACGCCTTGTTTTTCGGCCCACGTCGTTAAGCTTTCCTCACCGCTGATCAGGTGCTCGGCGAGTGCCTGCTCCGATTCGTCCCTGGACGCCGTCTTGGTAAAGCGACTGGTTGAACTCAAGGCCACGATACGACGTGCACCATAGGCTTCCAGCATCGGAAACAGCTCAGCCAAAGCCCAGACAGGCCCCAGGCTTATCCAGTTTTCAATCGCTTGCATCTCATCAGAGTAAGGCGCGCCCGACGAATCAGTGCCCTTTCCTAGAACACGCCAACTTATATTTGACGTATAACAATCAGTGCTAATTTCTTGGGGTTTTCGCGAAAATGCCGTAATTTCAATATCCAGCCCGGCCAATCTATCTAAGAGATATTCTCCGACAAAGCTGGTCGCACCAATAATCCCTATCTGCTGTTTATCCATTGGACAACCCCAGGCGATGCACAATACGACAACCAGTAAAATAAACTGCCAACATGCAGAACCGCAGACCGATCCCGGCAGCAACCAGCCACATCAACGGCCCTGGGTACTGATGACTGAAAAACTTGCGGTAAAAGCGCATCATGCCCTTATGCTTGTGCCACTCTACAAATATGGGACGAGAACGGCCACATACGCCTTTGTGATGTACTATTCGCGCACCCGGCGCAAATAAAATTTTCCAGCCTCTCTGACGAAAGCGCATGCACCAGTCCAGATCTTCACAATGCAGGAAATAACCTTCATCCCAAAGCCCGACATCTTCAACCGCTTCACGCTTCACTAACATGCAGGCGCCGGAGATGGCCTCCATTTCGACAGGATGAACAGGCAAGGGCTGTTTGTGCAAATAGAAATCAAAGAACAGTTTCGGCCAGCGCTGCTCAAATCGGGACAAACCGAAGGCTCTTACAAAAGACCGCCAGGGCGTTGGAATAGCCCGTCGTCCGCCGCCCTGCTCCGTGCCATCGGGACCAATCAGCAATCCGCCTACCATACCAACCTCCGCATATTCATGAAAAACATCCAGCATAGCTTGAATGGCATTCGGATTAAGTTCACAGTCCGGATTAAGAAACAATAAATAGCTCCCTTTAGCGGCTTTCGCTCCGATATTGCAGGCTGCGGCAAATCCCAAATTCTGTGAATTCCGGATAATCCTGACTGCTCCCTGCGACTCATCCTGGGTACTCAAATTCGCCAAACTTTGGTCGGAAGAAGCGTTATCCACGACAATAATTTCTCCTACCTGATCAGCTGCAGAGTGAATACAGTTCCGAAGCATATCCCCTGCGTTATAATTGACAGTCACCAAGGTAACAGCATCAAGTTGTTTATTCATTAACCTCAAACTTTTCTCCGCTGCATCATTTTGCAGGAACGATTCGTTGTTTATTAGCTAAATCTCGCACACAGATATAACGTGAGCTAATTAAGTATATTGCTATTCACACCATGCTGTAGCTGTCCCTGAAATTATATATTGCATCTCTACTATTAAGATCACCTTGTCTCTCTGTGTAGAGCAAAGAATATAATGTGACTAAATTAAGGTTCTCAGATCGGTAGCAACATCCAGAATAAGCCTCTAAGCATGCTCTTAATAAATATTTAGACTAGTTTACAAGGCTACATGATATGGAGAAATCGCCATCTTGCCGGTAAGCGCTAGACCTATATGATATACGACCAATTCAGGAACATACAAATAAGGATATCTAACATAAACGGGAAAAATAGTCTGAATCCATATCCATTATGTAACAACCAAGAGGGTGTAAATAATTCCTTATAAACCGCTTATTTTCAAAGTCACACAATACGGCGGCACGATACCGCTTATTTTGCCGCCCGTGGTTTCATAAGTGGCTGATTCGGTACTGGAAAAGGTCATTGAATGGCGGACACGACCGCTGGATACGCTCCATCCGATCCTGTATCCAGACTGCATTATCGTCAAAATTCGCCTGGACAAGCGCGTTATTAACAAGGCGGCGCAGGCGCTAAGCGTCAATTTGTATGGCCCCATAATGCGCAATTCCTTCGCCTTTGTCAGCTGGAAAGATCGCAAGCTTGCCGTCCAGACAGACTTTTCCGCCCGCCAGGCTCGGCAACGCCACTTGAACCCAAAGCAAAAACGCGTCCTGAAAAGCTATAGGATCGCTTCTCTTCACCACATTGCTTAACCTGCGTGGACTGCCATCCGGCAACTGAAATCCGCGCAGTCAAGATTCTTTCTCCTCGGCAAATTCTTCCATGCCTGCCCAATTTTCTATATCACTCAGCACGCCCATAAGACGATCATTACAATATCACTCAGCTTGTGCAATTTGTTTTTCGTCTCTCGCCGCGAGGAAGGTCTTCGAGGTTTTCAATATGCGACATCGGCTTGGAAAGCAGCCTTATTCTCTCTGCAAAGCGGCTATTTTTATACACCTTGGTCCATCAATGGAGTATAACGCGATTGCCCTGCTAATTTGTCGTAAAACTTGCCCCCTATCACCTCGAAATGTATACTTGCCCTTTTTACAAGCAGTTGCGCATTCTTGGCGATCGAATTTCGGTTGCCCCCTGAAAATTCCATTCTGAATTCCAAGATTGAGAGGCTTTAGCCTTGCAGCGGGGCGATAACTTAGTAAGCGCTGCAAAACAGCAATCAGGAAATTCAAATAATCAATGAGCATTCTTGTTACCGGCGTGACTGGGTTTATCGGTTCAAATTTTGTGCTCGACTGGCTATATCAAAATAACAAGCCTGTCACCAACCTCGACAATCTAATTTACACTTGCAATATGGCGAATATTAATAGCCATATCTACGAATATAGTTCCCGCGCAAACGGCAAGCCTTACTCCGCACAAATTACTTTTGTGAGAAACCGCCTCGACCTGAATAGCCGCCGCGCTATTCTGAGCGCAAGCTGGTGCGCGTAGTTAATCGGAAGAGCTTTTGATATGATGGTGAATATTCGCAAATCCCCTTTAGCGTTTGATCAATGGCTGGGCGAGTTGCCCAACAAAGAAAACAAAAAACAACTCTGGACTCCCAAGTGCTTCGTCCACGATTTTGTGGCCCTTTCCGGTTTTGCCGAGCTTCTCTACAAGACCACCAATTACCACGTTCCAGAGTTCAAATGCAGCATTGTTTGGAGCGGGCAAAATTTGGGGACCGGATCGCCAATACAAAACACACCGTTTCTTTCGGGAAAAAATGCGCAGGGCAAGCTGCCCACTGAGATTGAGGTTTTTATCTGATGCAGCAATTTCGTATATCTCCTAGTGAAATGGCGGCCAGCCTCTGGCGCAACCGGAACCTCATCTTTGCTTTGACCAAGCGGGAGGTGGTGGGACGCTATCGCGGCTCGATTATGGGATTGGCGTGGTCGCTCTTCAATCCGATCCTAATGTTGACCATTTACACATTTGTATTTTCTGTAGTGTTCAAAGCACGCTGGGGACTCGGCGGCGAGGAAAGCAAAACCGATTTTGCCATTGTGCTTTTTGTCGGCATGATCGTGCATGGCTTGTTTGCTGAATGTCTGAACCGCGCCCCAGGATTGATTCTTTCCAACGTCAATTTCGTCAAGAAAGTCATCTTTCCTTTGGAAATTCTGCCATGGGTGGCATTCGGCTCGGCGCTGTTCCACACTGCCATCAGCTTGCTCGTTTTGTTGGTTGCGCAACTGATTCTTACCCAACAGCTTGTGTGGACTGCAATATTGTTCCCTTTTGTGTTATTGCCTCTCGTGTTTGCCACTATGGGCTTTGCCTGGTTTTTAGCTGGGCTTGGCGTATATATTCGAGATATAGGGCAAATTACGGGTATGTTCACGACCGTATTGATGTTTCTTTCCCCTGTGTTTTATCCCATTAGCGCGCTGCCTGCTCGCTACCAAACCTGGCTGCAAATCAATCCTCTCACCTTCATTATCGAAGAAGGGCGCAACACGCTGATTTTCGGCAAAGTACCGGATATGGGGCAGTGGGGCATCATGTTAGCAATAGGTATATTGATTGCATGGGGAGGATTTGTTTGGTTTCAGAAAACTCGCAGAGGATTCGCCGATGTCCTCTGAAATTGCCATCAAGGTAGAAAATCTCAGCAAATGTTACCAGATTTACGAGCAGCCGCATCACCGCCTCAAGCAGTCGATATATCCGCGTTTGCAGCGGCTTGCCGGCAAACAACAGCCCAAACAGTATTTCCGTGAATTTTGGGCGCTGAAAGATGTATCGTTTGAAATAAGGAAAGGAGAAACTGTCGGCATCATCGGACGCAATGGCAGCGGCAAATCCACGCTACTGCAACTGATCTGCGGCACACTCAATCCAACCGGCGGCAGCATTCAAACCCATGGACGTATCGCAGCCCTACTGGAGCTTGGTTCAGGCTTCAATCCAGAATTTACCGGGCGCGAAAATATCTATATGAATGCCGCTGTGCTCGGATTGAGCAAAGAAGAAACCGATGAACGCTTTAATGACATCATTACTTTTGCCGATATTAGCGACTTTATTGAACAACCGGTCAAAACCTATTCCAGCGGCATGATGGTACGACTGGCATTCGCCGTTATCGCCCATGTGGATGCCGATATTCTGGTAATAGATGAGGCACTGGCGGTAGGAGATGCATTCTTCACCCAAAAATGCATGCGCTTCTTGCGTAATTTCATGAAAACAGGAACGGTATTATTTGTTAGTCACGACACTGCCTCTGTTAGAAATTTATGTAGCAGAGCAATTTGGATTGAGAAAGGGAACGTGCTTCAACAAGGTTCGCCGAAAGATGTTTGTGAAAACTACTTGGAAGCCTTTTTTGAAGACCAACAAGGCAAAGGAACAATAACACGTATCAAACCAAATCGCGCCAACCCTCCGATAACTAGCGCGAAGGACCAGCGTCAGAAATTTATAAATGCCAGCAACTTGCGCAATGATATTCAATTATTCGAGTTTAACCCTGATGCGCCCTCTTTTGGCAAAGGTAGCGCGCAAATTACTGACGTTGAATTTCTCGACAGCGATGGCTCACCGCTTGCCTGGGTAGTAGGGGGCGAACAGGTTATCCTCCGTATTCATGCAATAGCGCACGAACCGCTGGACGCTCCAATTATCGGTTTTACGGTTAAAGATCGCCTAGGACAAGCGCTGTTTGGGGACAATACTTATCTTAGCTACAGAGACGCCCCTTTATTTTGTGAAGCAGAGCATGCAATTCAAGCAGAATTCACATTTCTAATGCCCATACTGCCTGTTGGCAATTACAGCGTAAACGTAGCCATTGCCAGTGGAACCCAGGATCAGCATGTGCAACATCATTGGATACACGATGCGCTACTCTTCAAGTCAGAGTCCAGCAGTGCTGTAACAGGTCTCATTGGCATCCCCATGCAACAAATAAAACTTGATGTCCTAAGGAATCTCAAATGAAGAAAGAATGGGAAAATATGCTATTTACCGGCGAACGCTTTGTCCCGAATGTGCACGGCAATATCGAACTTGAACACTTGCACCGATATCTGGAAGCTTGTGAAATTGCTGCAGGGAAAGTCGTTTTAGATATCGCCAGTGGCGAAGGCTATGGTTCCGCGATGCTGGCCAATAAGGCTAATAAGGTGATTGGCGTCGATATCTCCGCCGAGGCCGTTAAACACGCTCGCAAGTGCTATCAAAAAGAAAATCTGGAATACATGGTAGGGAGTTGCGCCGATATTCCCCTGCCTGATGCGAGCGTTGATATGGTAGTGAGCTTTGAAACAATCGAGCATCACGATCAACACGAACAGATGATGCAGGAAATTAAGCGTGTTTTGCGCCCTGATGGAATTTTATTGATTTCTAGCCCGGACAAATATCATTATTCTGTTGAATCCGGTTATAACAATCCCTATCACGTCAAGGAACTGTATCAGCACGAGTTCAAACAATTTCTTGGAAATTACTTTAAAAATACCGCTTACTTTGGACAACGCATTATTTACGGCTCTGGCATATTCGCAGAATCACTAGCCACTCCCACTTTAAGTTATTGGCAAGAAAATGAATTTATAAAAGAAGCCTTAGGACTTGCCAAGCCTGTTTACTGGATTGCACTGGCTTCGGACGCTCAACTTCCTCAACTCTCTTCTGGTGTTTTTGAGCATCCTGTCGAGGATTCTGAAATTGTTCAATCCTGGAAAATGGTTGCTGCAGAGCGCGACGAGCAAATCACCAGCCTCAGCGATATGGTGGTCGAGCGTGGCAAGCAGATCGCCAACCTCAGTGATACGCTGGTCGAGCGCGACGGGCAGATCGCCAGCCTCAGCGACATGGTGGTCGAGCGCGGCAAGCAGATCGCCAGCCTCAGTGATACGCTGGTCGAGCGCGACGGGCAGATCACCAGCCTCAGTGACATGCTGGTCGAGCGTGGCAAGCAGATCGCCAGCCTCAGTGATACGCTGGTCGAGCGCGACGGGCAGATCGCCAGCCTCAGCGATATGGTGGCTGAACGCGACAGGCAAATCGCCAGCCTCAACCAGCTTGCGGCTCAGCGCGAAGCGTTGCTGGAAATCATTGAAACAATGCATAACAGCCAATCCTGGCGCATCACACGCCCGCTGCGGTTTACAGCTCGCCTGTTGCGATACGGGTTAATTGATGATGATCGTCGTAGCCTGACCCGAGTAATGCAAACGATATATACTCGCCTGCCTCTGCCTTTGTTTATGAAAAGGATATTAAAGAGGCTCTATAACAAAGCTTTTGGTAATTCGTATCATGATGTTCACAGAACATTTTCAGTCACCACCCAAGCCCAGCCACCGCAAATAAATCAAGTAGCGGAACAAACGGATGCACCCGACTATATCGTCTGGGGTGTCATTGATTGGCATTTTCGCCACCAGCGCCCTCAACACCTGGCAGAAGCCATAGCAGCCTCTGGGCGGCGTGTCTTCTACGTGTCCGCCAACCTGATAGACAATGGACAGCCGGGGTTTGATCTAGAGCCACTGGATACCAGAGGCCGTCTGTTCCAGATCAAGCTATTCGCCAAAGGAGCTCCGGTTATTTATTCGTCGGCGCCCGGAATTGAAACGGTTGAGCAGCTTCGTAACAGCATCGGTAGTGTTCTTGCCTGGGCTAATGTGAGAGGCATTATTTCTCTTGTGCAGCATCCTTTCTGGCATGACATTGCTTCGATGTTACCCAATTGCCGGGTTGTCTATGACTGCATGGATCATCATGAAGGCTTCGGCAACACAGCAGAAGAAGTGCTGTCCTTGGAGCGCGCGCTGATGCGCGATGCCGATTTGACAGTGACCTCATCCGCCTTGCTCGATCAAATTGTTTCCGGACATACTCAAAACCGTGCGCTAATCAGAAATGCCGGAGAATTCGAACACTTCGCCCGCAAACCCGACATAATATATGTTGAGCCGCAAGGACGGCGAATCATCGGCTACTATGGCGCTATTGCCGAATGGTTCGACCAGGATTTGGTTGAGGCCGTTGCGAAACAGAACCCGGACTGTTGTGTTTTGCTCATTGGCGCCGATACAGTCAATTGCAAGTCCAAACTTGGCAAACTATCTAATGTCCTTTTCACAGGCGAGGTCCCATACAGCAAGCTGCCATTCTACCTTTACAGTTTTGACGTTTGCCTGTTGCCATTCAAGGTGATTCCACTTACGTTGGCAACCAATCCTGTCAAGGCCTATGAATACTTGAGCGCCGGCAAGCCCGTGGTCACTGTGGATTTGCCCGAAATGGCGCAGTTTGATGGACTGGTATATGTATCAGCCGATCAGGAGCAATTTCTGGCCACCATCACGACAATATTGGCTCAACCGGAACCTGAGGATGTGATCCAGCGTCGGAAAACCTTTGCGGCTGGGCAGACTTGGTCTCATCGAGGGGAGATGCTTATCGAGCAAGCGGAATCGACGGCGAATGACCCGATGGTCAGTGTTATTGTTGTTACTTATAACAACCTTGAACTGACTCGTGCCTGCCTGGCCAGCCTTGAAGATCATAGTGATTACGCGAGTCTGGAGATTATCATTGTCGATAACGCTTCCGGCGATGGCTCCAGGGAGTTTCTGGAAGAATGGGCTGCCCAGGGTCATGATCGTAAGCTCATACTCAACGATGATAATCGGGGTTTTGCTGCAGCTAACAACCAGGGACTAGCCGTTGCATCAGGTGACTATCTGGTATTGCTCAATAATGACACTTTCGTTACGCCTGGCTGGATTCGCACACTGCTCAAACATCTGCAGCTAGACAAGAGCATCGGCTTAATCGGCCCGGTTACCAATAATATCGGTAATGAAGCCAAGATTAATATTGCTTACGGCGATATGACAGAAATGTTGGCTGCCTCCGCAGATTACACGCGCAAACATATCGGCCAAACTTTCCCCCTACATACCGCCGCGTTCTTCTGCGTAATGATGCGACGCAATGTTTACGAACGCGTCGGCACACTTGATGAAACTTTTGGCCGAGGCTTCTTCGAGGACGATGACTACTGTCGTCGCATTGAACAGATTGGTTTGCGTATTGTGTGCGCCGAGGACGTGTTCATTCATCACCATCTTTCCGCCTCGTTCAATAAATTAAGAAGCGCAGAGAGGCAGGCTCTTTTTGAACAGAATAAAGCTACTTATGAAAGCAAATGGGGCGAATGGACGCCGCATGTGTATAGGGAACCTAATTTGTGATATTAAAAAATTTATTACGCCATGCGCCTTTAATAAAGTTGGTTCACGATATTAATCAAGCTAAGCAGGCCATCTAATGTTTCATAAAGTCAACAACTTGGAAAAAAATTATGTTTCCAACGCCTTTTATTTAGACGAATTTTCGATATTCGAGATTACGGGCACTCCACGCAACGTTAATTTTCCGAGATGGATGCAAATAGCACATTGCGAAGACAAGCGACTTTCTATGATTTTATTATCCGGAGAGAGTATCGAACTGCCGGATAACTTACAGATCAAAAAAGATACGCGACTTAATATTCGATATTCAGCCGCACTGCCAAATATAAGTGCGGATGGCTTGGTATTTGAAATTTGTTTTTTAGAATCAGATCAAAATCATATCGCGGACTTGATTTGTGCCCTTCCAATAGCTGGCGGAATGCAGCCGCCGTATTGGAGGATGATCAACTTGGATATCTCACATTTAGCAGGTCATAAAGGGCGGCTAATTTTCCGATGCCAACCAGGAGCGAAAAATGATCCTTCCGGTGATTGGCTAGCCATTTCTGATTTATGCATAGGACGGGAAGACCAGTTGTCATTACTAAAAGCTCGATCATTCCACGAGCATCGTTCGAGAAACGAGATTGAACACTTTAGTATCGTTTATAGACACAGCATGTATTCATCGATCCAGGACCAACATGCTGAGCTTGCAGCCAGTAAGCCTAGGCCGGTAAGAAAGTTTATACAGGGTAATGATGTTGCTGAAATATCGAATGGCACAGCAATTACTGACGCTGAACCATTGCCTGGCGAGTTCCCCTATGACTATGCGACAAGATTACTGGCCGAGTGCATTCCCCAGACTCCTCCAAATTTCCTGGAGCGGTTAAAATCACGTGCCAAATCCGGCAACAGAGTAAAGGTTTTGTCGTTATGCAGTGGAGCTGCGCGAATTGAAGCGGATTATGCGGCACAAGTTGGCACTAACGTTGAGTGGTCTCTTTTAGATATCAATGTCGATCTTCTTGGTTTGGCATCAAAACAATTCGCGCCAGAGATAAAGCTTGATTTAATTGAAGCGAATGTTAACGAGTTGTCATTCTCCGGAGAAAAGTGGGATATCATTCTTTGCGTCTCTGCGTTGCATCACATTGTCGAGCTAGAGAGACTTATGAAGTTTTGCCACAACAGTCTCAATGAAGACGGCGAATTTTGGAGCATCGGAGAATACGTGGGAAGAAATGGCAATCGACTTTGGCCCGATGCCAGGGAAGAGGCAAATAAATTATTCCATCAATTGCCCAAGCAATATCGGATCAACCATCATACCAGTGAACTGGATTATGAGATTCCCGACAACGATTACTCCGTGGGCTGCTTTGAAGGAATCCGTAGCGAGAACATTGAGCCGCTACTGGATAGATGGTTTCATCCGGTCGATGTATATCGGAGAAACTGCTTTCTTTGGCGCTTAATCAATCTTACTTATAGCGACAACTATGATCTGAAAAACCCTGATGATCGAAAATGGATTGTTCGCATGGTTAATGCCGAGCTCGAGCACTTTCGGGCAGGAGGTCGTGGTACCGAACTATTTGGTGTCTACCGGCCAAGACTTCTTGACTACTCCAGGACAAAACCTTAACGCCTACGCATAACTCAATCCATTTGCCTGGTGCTATTTCTTGAATTAGACGATTCTACTTTATTGTTTACAACTAATTTGAGACACGAATTATTGGTGCAGTAAGCCTGCTATATTCGGTCCTGGAAAAATATGAAATGTTTATAGATACACAAAAACTTGACCAATTGGCTGATCACGGAACAGACGTCGCAATTATTGGCGCAGGCCCCGCGGGGATCACTCTTGCACTCAAGCTCTCCGCGAAAGGCAAAAGCGTTCTGTTGATCGAAGCAGGCGGTTTTGAATATCCAACGGAAGAGGAAAACGATCCTTATGTTGGCCGGACAGTCTCACGCCCATATCCGCTTGAGGCGTCCAGGTTGAGATATTTTGGTGGATGCTCAAATCACTGGGGCGGCTGGGTTCGTCCATTAGATAGGGAAGATTTTGAGGCAAACGAAGGCATACCTTATAGCGGATGGCCCATAAATTACGATTCACTTGCGCCTTATTATGATGAAGCCCATAAAATCTGCGAGGTACGCGGAAGCGAATATAACCCAGAGAGGATTAATGGCATTGATCAGTTAAACCTTTTCTCCTTTGATAAGGATTCCGCATTTAGAAATTCTATTTTCAGATTTAGCCCTCCAACCAGATTTGGCGATAGATATAGAGCCGACATAAAAAATTCACCCTCTGTTTATTGCATTTTGAATACTCAACTGCTTCACATTGAACGTGGCGAAAATGGAAAATGCCATTTAGTCTTGCTTAACGCGAATAAAAAACGAGTAACAGTGCATTCAAAACGTTACGTGCTAGCGATGGGAGGTGTTGAAAATGCCAGAACATTGCTTTATTCGAATGAACTTAACCGCATTAACCTAGGCAGTGACTGGATTGGTCGTTGTTTTATGGATCATTTTGCACTAACTACATCGCGGGTACTTGCCAGGACTGCAATTAATTACGACAGAACGACAAACAGTTCAGGTGATGTAATGGGACGAATCACGCCCAGTGCAAGCATGCTGCGTCAACCGGGGTTTGGTAATTTGATGATTGATGTCTACCCTGCGGACGAGGATAAGTCGCTAGGCGCCTCTTACTTGGAAAATCCAGGCTTTTTCCAAGGACTCAGCCGAGGCTGGCACTATACCCTGCGAGTAGTGACGGGACACCGTCC
This sequence comes from Methylobacter luteus IMV-B-3098, assembly GCF_000427625.1. GTDB lineage: Bacteria > Pseudomonadota > Gammaproteobacteria > Methylococcales > Methylomonadaceae > Methylobacter > Methylobacter luteus. The sequence goes on along the minus strand of NZ_KE386569.1, from coordinate 3,480,808 downwards.
CAATAGGAACAGTAGAGTACGGCTCGATTCTAATCTTGATGTAAACGGAGTTCCACGAACCATACTTGACTGGAATATAGCGGAAGAAGATTTCGAAAATGCGTCCTTTTTCATAACCAAATTTGCCACTACTATTGGGGCAACCGGTCAAGGCCGCCTGAAAATCCAGATAAAGGAACCTCCAGAAATAAGCCGTCCCCTTGGAGTCGGCATGCATCATATCGGAACGACTAGAATGGCTTCAAATCATGAGTTTGGCGTTGTTGATTCAGACTGTAAGGTTTTTGAAACGTCTGACCTGTATGTGGCAGGGAGTTCCATTTTCCCGACGTGTGGTTATTCCAATCCGACGCTCACGATTGTCGCGCTGGCTGTCCGCCTGGCAGATCATATTGGCGAAGAGGTGTAGTTATGATGCCATTGATGAAACGCCGAAAATTTCTTGGGCTTATTCTGACTGCCGCGGCTGGATCTTTAGCCTATAAGAAATTTTATTATGACTTTAGCCTTACTGATGAATCAGACGAAAATATAAGAACCTATGTTCAAAACTTTGGATTACAGCTAAAAGGCGCCCGTTTCAAAAACTCTTCAGTCGATCAAATTGCGCAGCTAGAAGCTAAGCTGATCTCTAAAAACTGGCATAATATAGATACTGAAGAAGCGTTCTACGACCGGATCAGTGAAATTACCAGAGAGGAATTTCTAGCGGGCAAAATCGTGGATATCGACGGATGGATTGTCTCCGAGTTTGAGCGGGACATGATTTTTTACGCGTTGCTCGTGAAAAATAAGCAAGGCGTGCAAATAAAGGAAGAGATTAATGCATTTCAAAATGCGGTACTTGTTGATTTTTTGAATATTAAAGATTGGGGGCCTCAATCTACTTGTGTTGATATGGGGTTCAATCAGCAATCGGATGGGCATTCCAGTCATTGGTTTCTTATTGGCCCCTATACAGGTCTGCTAAGAGTCTATATAAACGGAACCTTAATGCCTACAACTAAAGGCGTCGATGTTTTGACAACAAAAATTGAAGGAAAGCTGCTAAACGGCCTGATAAGCAATCCCGGCAAACAAGAAGTCATGATTTATGATCCATCCCGAAACTTAAAGCAGCGTGTCGGTTTTTTCGAGGTATTTGACAGATCGCGTCCCGCCATTAATGAAGAAGGGCATGAGTCAAAGCATTTCGGCGTAGTACAGGGCTGGGGACCAAAATCATTGCCATTAGAGCAATTTCTTAAAGGGGATAAGAGCCCTTTATGGATAACATCTCATTGCGCTCCGCGGGATTCTGTTATTCTTGTTAGTGATACGCCGCTTAATACAACCGTAGGTTCGACGCTAGTGACTGGTCTTTTTTCAGTGCATCAGAAAACGATCAATGCAGGCAGTCATCCCGTGTTTTTGTACAGCCGCCAAAACAATGAAAAAGTAAAAGTCGGTATTGTTGAATTATCTGATTAGTTTTTAAAAAATTTAATTAGTGATGCGAGACGCGCAGAAAAAATACTTATGCATCATGCCTTTTATGCATTAAAAATGGATTGTTTAAATAGCATGTATCCTTGGAATTAATAAGCACCAAAATTATTAAAGGCCCTTTTGCAATGAAGCTTGAAGAAATATTGAATAAAGAAAAAAATAATTTGGATATCTTCAGAGTCATAGCTGCTTGCATGGTAATTTATGGGCATGCGTATCCTCTTTCTCCTGAAGCAGGCCAGATCGATATCGTTCGCAGATTGGTCCGTTTTGATTACTCCGGATCGCTAGCGGTAAATATATTTTTCTTTCTGAGCGGGCTTGTTGTTACTAATAGCCTTCTGGAGAAACGCAATCTAATCCAGTTTGTTATATCCAGAATTTTCAGGATTTGGCCAGCCCTTTTTATTACTGTTTTTATTTCGGCTTTTATTTTAGGGCCAGTCCTCACCAAACTCCCCATTAATGAATACTTTGGCTCCGGCGATGCTTTTAGATATTTCTATAAAAGTCTGATATTGAATTATCAACTATCCCTTCCCGGCGTTTTTGTAGATAACCCGTGGAAAAATAGCGTAAACGGTTCCTTATGGACTATTTCATACGAAGTGTCTGCTTACCTTATTGTCCTGTCGTTGTTTATGGTGGGACTGTTTAAATCGAAAATACTGCCACTCATATTATTTCTCGTTATTTTGATTGATCCGTTACTAGGAAATAAGCTTCTATTCACATGGCTGCCACATAAGCACCACATAAATATGCTTGCCCCGTGTTTCGCTTTTGGCTCAATACTTGCTTTTTATAAGGATCAGATAAGTATTAACTTTTTTTTAATTTTAGGGGCATGGTTATTATTTTATTTGTTCAGAAACTGCGGTTATAAATTTTATTTTTTATACTACGCAATATTTGTTTCAATAATATATATAGCCAGCCTTGATTTTGTTATAAAACTCAAGCCTAAATCAGATATTTCATATGGCATTTATTTATGGGGATTTCCGGTCCAGCAAATCCTGGCCAGTTATTTTCATGAATATGGGGTGCTATTCAATCAGGTATCGGCCCTCTGTATTTCAATAATACTCGGTTTTATCTCTTGGCACCTTATAGAAAAACGCTGCATTTCCTTAGGGGCAAAATTAGGCAGGAAATTCCGCTCCGAATCTTTTTGTCTGCACCCACGACTCAATGAGGCTAATTAGGAGAAACAGTCAAATTTATATAAGAAGGCCGGATAGCTTAGAATTATTCAATAAGGCTAGAGTCACATAGGAATCATATATTTTGATGTTATATAGAAAAGAAATAGACGGCTTGCGTGCTATAGCTGTGCTGCCTGTCATATTTTTTCATGCTGGATTTGATTGGTTCAGTGGTGGATATGTAGGCGTAGATGTATTTTTTGTCATAAGCGGCTATTTGATTACGTCCATCATATTTTCTGAAATAAAGACTGGACAATTTTCAATTATCGCTTTTTATGAACGCAGATGCAGACGCATTCTGCCGGCTCTGTTTTTTGTGATATTGGTCTGTTTGCCATTTGCCTGGCTATGGATGTTACCAAACACGCTCCTGGATTTCTCCAAGAGTTTAATCAGTGTCATGCTATATGTATCCAATCTTTACTTTAGGAATGATACCGGATACTTCGCTAATGTAGCAGAAGAAAAACCACTGCTACACACATGGAGTCTTTCTGTAGAAGAGCAATATTATTTATTTTTTCCCCTTCTAACTATTTTTTTTTGGCGAATTGATAAAAAGTGGTTGCCATCAGTATTTATACTGATTGCTATGACTAGTTTTATTTTTGCAGAATTGCAGTCTGCTGTTGATCCTCAAAAGATATTTTTTGATACACGAGGCCGCGCAGGAGAGCTACTGATTGGTTCCTTTATTGCAATTTACCTTAACAGTCAAAAAGAGGCTAAACATATCCCTTTTTCATCCGGCATAAATCAAGCAGGATCTGCTATCGGATTCGCCCTAATCGTATTGCCGGTTTTTTTGTTTAATAAAACGATTCCGTATCCGGGTTTTTACACGCTAATTCCAACACTAGGAGTCTGTCGGACAGGGTTCAGTATTATGATTCTTATTTGACCGATATGGATTATTGGCGGCATTGAGTCTTCGGTTCTGCCCAACCAAGAGCTATTTCGGGTTATTTTTCCGTTATCCGGCCGCCAGCACATGCATTCGCTTTAAATTGAAGGCCATAGTCACCAGTTTCCACTCACCAGCTACCGCATCAAGACCTCTCAGCGAGAATTGGCGGAAGCCCAGTACCTGTTTGATGATCCCAAATACCGGCTCGACCGTGCTTTTGCGTTTACCATAAAGCGTGCGGCCACTCTGGGTTTTGAGTTTCCAGGCCATTTTGACCAGCGGGTCATCGCTTTCAGGTTCCGGTGCATCCGGCGTCAGGCGTTCCGCCAATGGCAGATGATGGGCTTCCCGGCCCAGCGCGATGAGGGGTGTAATTTTTTGCTCCACACAGGCCTGGATGTTGTCTTTGCTGAAGTAGCCGTTGTCGGCCAGCAGCATTTCCGGCTTGCCGAGGCTGTCCGGCAAGGCGTTCAGCGCTTTCAGCATCGGCTCGACTTGCCGCTTGTCGTTGGTATGCTGGCTGAGCGTGGCGGCAACCACCAGCAGGCTGTCAACATCGACGGCCGCCTGGGCATTGTAGCCCTGCACGAAGCCGTCCTTGCTCGGCATGATCCGCGATGCTTCGTCGGTCAGGTTGATCTGGTCCTTAGCTTGGGGGCCGGTTTCGGGCGCCTTGGGCTCCTGGCCTCGGGGTTTTTTGCCCGCCTGGCGCTGGCGCTCCCGGTCAGCCAGTCTCTCCTGGTGGTCTTTTTGGGCTTGTTCGTCCCGTTCTTTAACCCGTTCGGCAATCTTGGCCTTGGCTTCCGCCAAGGCTTTCAAGCGATCTTCCCGACGCGCGACTTCCGCCGGCAAATCGATACCGTCGGCCAATTCTTCCTGATCAACGTCCGCTGCCTTTTTCAGCAGGGCCTGCACTTCCTCACGCAATTGCGCTTCCAGCTTTTCGATGTGGCCATGGGACAAGGCCTTGTGCTTCGAGGCATTGGCCTTGATTTTGGTACCATCCAGCGAAATCTGTCCCAGCTTGACGAGTTTCATCGTCTGCGCCAGTGTCAGCACTTGTACGAACAAGTCCTCCAACTCCACCAGAAAGGTCTTGCGGAAATGAGCCAGGGTGTCATGATCGGGATGATGATTGGCAGCAATGAACCGAAACGCCACTGAATCGTAGGTTGCCCGCTCGATCTTGCGACTGGAGAACGTGCCGGTCGCATAACCATAGATCAGCAGGGCCAACAGCAGTGCCGGATGATAAGCCGCTGAACCCCGTCCAGAATAATGGCCTGTCAGTTTTGATAGATCGAGCTGATCGATCACTTCGACGATAAAGCGTGCCAGGTGGTCTTCCGGCAACCATTCGTCCACGGACGGCGGAAGCAAATACTGTTGGTTACGATCAAACTGAATAAAGCGACTCATCAGAAATCATGGCGGTAAAATGATTGAACTCATCACTATTTTACAACTGATGAGATTTAAATGCTGATAAGTCCGACAGACTCCTAGGCGCCGCGTTCGTTATTTTGTTTGCTTCATCACAAACGGCCATCGGTAAACTGCTTTCCCAAAAATGGCTGGTTGGTATTGGACTGATTAGTTATAGCGCCTACCTATGGCATCAGCCTTTGTTCGCGTTCGCACGCTTGCGCTCCCTGGATCAACCCAGTCAACTACTGTTTATTATGTTAATTGTAAGCACAATCGTGCTTGCCTGGTTTAGCTGGAAATACATTGAGTCGCCATTTAGAGATAAGTATAAAATAAGCACTAAAAGCATCTTCCTTTTGGCTTCTTTGATGAGTGCCGTATTTGTTTCGCTTAGTGCCCTTTCTGTTTATAACAAAGGATTCCAGTACAGGTTCAATAAACAGCAAAAAAATCTAATTGATTCAATCGAATACAGCCCTGAGCGTAACAAGTGCCACACGGGCGGTAAGAATTTTAAATTGCCCGATGACGCTTGCACCTATGGCGGCACCAATGTTACGTGGGCTGTTCTTGGTAATAGTTTTGGCGTTGAATTAGGTTACTCATTATCCAAGCTGCTCAAACCAAATAATGAAGGGTTAGTCCATCTGACATTCAGTGGCTGTGTGCCATCCATGGAGATAAAGGGGGCAATCGTCACAAAAGGCTGTCATCAATGGACTCAGAAAGCAATTGAAAGGATTGTACGTGATAAACAAATTAAAAATGTCTTGCTGGCGTATAGCCAGAACTCATTCGACAATCAGGATCAAAGATCTCTTCGCATGGCGAATTATATAAAAATTATCAATATACTTTTGGAAAAGGGTAAAAAGGTTTTTGTTTTATATCCGGTGCCGAGATTGAATAGTCATATTGATAAGTATATTTTTTTCGCAAAGTCTCCCTCGTCTGTTGTGAGCATTCAGAAATCGGATTATTTGATGGAGAATCAATTTTTAATTGAACAATTGGAGCATTTTGATTGGAACGATAACTTAATTGCATTGGATCCGGCAGAAAAACTTTGCCATAAAATAAACTGTTATGCAGTCATCAATAACAAGGCAATGTATTTCGACAAATTCCATTTAAGCATAAGTGGCGCCGATTTAGTTTTAACATCTTTAAAAAGTCATTTGAATTAAACAATTACGATATGAAAATTATATGTGCTATCGGCACACGTCCTGAAGCCATTAAGATGGCTCCCGTAATTCTCTCGCTCAAAGCCGAACCTTGGGTCGATGTGCGCGTATTGGCTACGGCGCAGCATCGCCATATGCTGGATCAAGTCATGAGCTTGTTCCAGATCGAGCCGGATATAGACCTGAACATCATGCGCCCCAATCAGGCCCTGACAACATTAACGGCAAGACTGTTGCTGGAATTGGATAAGGTCTTGCTATCAGAAAAGCCCGACGTGGTTCTGGCCCAGGGCGATACCACTACGGTGATGGCGGTGGCGCTGGCTTGTTTTTATCACCGCATTCCTTTCGGTCATGTGGAAGCGGGTTTACGCACCTGGGATATGCAGAATCCTTTTCCGGAAGAAGCCAATCGCGTGATCGCAGGAAAGTTGGCTCGCTGGCACTTCGCGCCGACGGAAAGTTCGCGCCAGAACCTGCTTCGTGAAGGGATTATGGATAGCGATATCGTTGTTACAGGTAATACCGTGATCGATGCATTACTGATGACGGCGGCCAAGGATCTGGAACTCGGGATTGAACTTGATCCCGAGAAGCGCCTTGTGCTGATCACCTCCCATCGCCGTGAAAATTTCGGCGAGCCGTTCCGCAATATTTGTCGGGCGCTGCAAACGCTGGCGGCGCGTAACCCTGATGTTCAGTTTCTTTACCCTGTGCACCCGAACCCGAATATCAAGGATGTAGCTTATGAAATGCTGGGGGACAGCTCGAACATTCATCTTTGCGCACCTCTGGATTACGCTCCGTTCGTTGCCGCCATGAAGCGTTCTTATCTGATCATCAGCGACTCCGGCGGCGTACAGGAAGAAGCACCAGCCCTGGGCAAGCCGGTGCTGGTATTGCGGGACGAAACCGAGCGCCCAGAGGCGGTTGAACAGGGGGTAGTCAAACTGGTCGGTCCCAATTATGAGCGGATTGTGGAAGAGGCACAACGCCTGCTGGACAATGAGTCAGCGTATCAGGCAATGGCTCGGGGAATATCGCCTTACGGTGATGGCCGAAGCGCCGAGCGTATCGTCAAGGTGCTTCGAGAGCACTTTGCCTGATGCGCCTGGTGTATCTTTCCCCAGTTTCCTGGACAAGCTATGCGCAGCGCCCACACAAATTTGTAGAGTGGTTTCACGCGAGTACCGGCGGAGATGTCTTATGGGTTGATCCTTATCCGACACGTTTTCCCTTGCTCTCTGATTTCCGTCGATTAGGCGTTCAAGAGAGCACGATCAATCGTCAAAGTCCCGCCTGGCTTAAGGTGATTACTCCTCCTGCGCTGCCCATAGAACCTCTTCCGGGATCAGGCATGATAAACGGCATCATGTGGCGGCCGGTGTTAAACCATATCGATACATTTGCACATCAAAGCCAGGCGATGCTGGTCATTGGCAAACCATCCGTATTAGCCTTGGCCGTTTTTGATCGGCTCAAGGACATTACTTCAGTTTACGATGCAATGGATAATTTCCCTTGCTTTTACTCCGGTTTTTCTCGCCTGGCGATGCGTTGGCGAGAGCAGAAACTAGCTAGCCGTGTGACTCAGGTATTAACATCTTCGACTACGTTGAAGCAGCGCTGGAGCGATGTCAGGCCTGATGTTCAGCGGGTGCTTAACGGATTGGACGCCAGTGTTTTGCCAACTCGCCAAATTAGTACGTTAGCGCGAGAAAGAAAGATCCTGGGATATGTTGGAACGATCGGTTCTTGGTTTGATTGGGAATGGATAATTTCTCTGGCCAATGCTCGGCCAGTAGATATAGTGAGATTGATCGGACCGATATTTTCACCGTCATCCTATGCGCTGCCTGAAAACATTGAGATTCTGCCACCCTGCCCGCATCAAGAAGCCCTAATCGCGATGCAAGACTTTGATGTGGGACTGATCCCATTCAAGAATACTGAGCTGACCGCTTCGGTTGACCCGATCAAATATTATGAGTACCGTGCGCTAGGATTGCCGGTAGTTTCTACGGAATTTGGCGAGATGACATTCCGTAATGATGAGGAAGGAACTTTTCTGAGCAAGAAAGGGCAAGAAATCAACAGTTTAGTACAAAAAGCGCTGTTATATCGTTCGGATGAGGAAAAAACCCGGCAATTTACAGATAGCAATACTTGGGAAGCGCGCTTTACAGCAGCAAGAATTATGTAGCAAGGATATCTTCAATTTGTGGCAAATATTGTACCTGATGAGTTTGGAGGCATTTTATTCATCTCGGCAACGGCTGACAACACTCGCTGAAATTGAGCCCCCATTGCTTGCCTCGAGCTGAGCATAAAGACGCTATCAGTGGCTGAAAAATGGATAAATAGTCTTGAGCGCTTACCCAAAAATTCATTGTTGGACGGTTTTTCCATACAGGCCACTGATTTCAAACAGAATCCAAGCCATGACTCTAGGTTCTATTGTGTCATGTTAACAAGTTCACTGCTCAAGCAACCGCATCAGATAATTGCCATATTCGCTTTTCAGCAAGGGCTTCGTCAACTGCCTCAGCTGATCATCGACAATCCAGCCGTTGCGCCAGGCAATTTCTTCCAGACAGGCTATTTTCAGGCCCTGCCGTTTTTCAATGGTCTGGATAAACTGCGAGGCATCCAGCAAGGATTCATGCGTGCCGGTATCCAGCCAGGCCATGCCGCGCCCCATTAACTCAACCGACAGCGTGTTTTGCTCAAGATAGCAGCGGTTGACGTCTGTGATTTCCAGCTCGCCGCGGGCCGAAGGCTTGATCGATTTGGCAATCTCCACGACCTGATGGTCATAAAAATAAAGACCGGTGACGGCATAGCGGGATTTGGGCCTGGCCGGCTTTTCTTCCAGCGAGATGGCTGTTCCTTCTTTATCAAACTCAACAACGCCATAACGTTCCGGATCATGCACGGGATAGGCAAAAACGGTCGCGCCTTCTGTTTTCTGTACCGATCGCTTCAGCAGTTTCTCTAAATCATGACCATAGAACAGGTTGTCTCCCAGTACTAACGCGCAAGCATCATGCGCGATAAATTCTTCACCAATAATAAAAGCCTGGGCCAAGCCGTCCGGTGAGGGCTGAACGGCATATTCCAGCTGCATGCCCCACTGGCTACCGTCACCTAAGAGCTGTTCGAACCGGCCAATATCCTGCGGTGTTGAAATGATGAGCACTTCCTTAATGCCCGCCAGCATCAGAATGCTCAGCGGGTAATAAATCATGGGCTTGTCGTAAACAGGCAGGAGCTGCTTTGAGATACCCAGCGTAACGGGATGCAAGCGCGTTCCTGAGCCGCCTGCCAGTATTATTCCTTTCATGCTCTATTTTCCTGTCGGTAATGATTCAAAGTTGTCGGGGTTTTTATATTACTTCGTGCCCAAGCCTAACCGTTCGCGCCGATAACTGCCATCCTGCACGCGTTGCCACCAGGCTTGATTATCGATATACCATTGCACAGTCTTCCTGATGCCGGTTTCAAAGGTTTCTTTCGGCGTCCAATTGAGTTCCTTGTTGATTTTGCCCGCATCGATGGCATAGCGCTTATCATGCCCCGGGCGATCCGTTACGTGTGTAATCAATTCTTCATAGCGCGTTATATGGCCAGGACGATTGGGCTTCAACTCATCCAGAATGCGGCAAATGGTCTTGACCACCTCAAGATTGGTTTTTTCGTTGTGACCGCCGATATTGTAGGTCTGCCCGACAGCGCCTTCGGTCACCACTTTATAGAGCGCCCGCGCATGATCCTCGACATAGAGCCAATCGCGTATCTGATCGCCCTTGCCATAAACAGGCAGCGGCTTGCCTTCAATGGCATTCAGAATCACCAGCGGTATGAGTTTTTCGGGGAAATGGAAAGGCCCGTAATTGTTTGAGCAGTTGGTGACGATCACCGGCAAGCCGTAGGTCCGATGCCAGGCTCTGACTAAATGATCCGATGAGGCTTTGCTGGCTGAATAGGGTGAGCTCGGATCATAAGCGGTGTCTTCCGTAAAGAGCCCTGTCTCGCCCAAGGCGCCATAGACTTCATCGGTCGAGATATGATGAAAACGAAACGCTTGCCTTTGCGCGTCAGCCAATGTCTGCCAGTACTGGCGTGCGGCTTCCAGCAAGGTATAAGTGCCGATAATATTGGCTTGTATGAAGGCCGCAGGACCATCGATGGAGCGATCCACATGGGATTCAGCCGCCAGGTGCATCACCGTATCAGGCTGATAGCGCTGGAATAGTTGCTCGATTTTGGCGGCGTCGCAGATATCAACCTGCTCAAAATGGTAGCGCGCATTGGCTTCTATCGATTTGAGCGATTCGAGATTGCCCGCATAGGTGAGTTTGTCGACATTGATAACGCTGTGCTCGGTCTCATTGATCAGATAACGAACCAGAGCCGAGCCTATAAACCCGGCGCCCCCAGTGACTAATATTTTCATAGGTTATGTTTAATTGCTGTGTTCCAAGGTCAACTCCCGGCAACTATCGCACGCCGAACTTACCGGGAGCTTAATTTTCTACTGACGCTAAAGCCTCTGCTTTTAAGTCATATCCGCCATACAAAGCCTCAATGCAGCATCCCAGGATGGCATTTTCAAACCGAAACGCTGCTCCAGGCGATCTGTTGATAGCCGCGAGTTGAGTGGGCGTTTGGCGGGCACTGGATAAGCTGTCGTCGGTATCGGATTGATGATGCGGTTTTTTAATGCTGGCATGCCTTGCTGACGGGCGATCTCAACAATCGCCTGGGCAAATCCATGCCATGAAGTTTCGCCCACTGAAGTCAGATTGTAGACACCAGAATTAAAATGGTCTTGCCGTCTTTCCTGCAGGGATTGTCTCAGAATATGCGCCGTGGTTTCGGCAATCAGACGCGCCCAGGTTGGCGAACCGATCTGATCGGCAACGATAGCCAGTTCTTCGCGCTCTGCCGCCAATCGCAAAATGGTTTTCAGGAAATTTTGCCCTCTGGCCGCGTAAACCCAGGATGTGCGAAGAATCAGATGGTCCGCTCCGGCCGCCTGAATCGCCTGCTCGCCAGCCAGTTTACTTTGGCCATAGACATTGACGGGATGCGTGGCGTCGTCTTCCGTATAAGGCGCGTTCTTCGTGCCGTCGAAGACGTAATCGGTGGAATAATGAATCAGCAACGCCGCTCTTTTCGCCGCTTCTTCGGCTAACACGCGAGGCGCTTCCGCATTGATCAGGAATGCCATATCCCGGTCCGTTTCCGCTTTATCGACAGCCGTATAGGCAGCCGGATTGACAATAACGTCCGGACTAACCTTCTGCACAATGCGGCGCAATCCATCAGGATCGGAAAGTTCTACCTGCGAGCGGCTGACGGCAATGACGTCTCCAAGCGGCAATAAGGCTCTGGCCAGTTCCCAGCCTACCTGACCATTACAGCCGGTCAGCAGGATTTTCATGCAAACACCTCGGCCTCACGGAGCGAGACGCCTTGCTGATCCTTGGCGGAAAGACAGGGCGTACAGTTTTCCGGCCATACAATGCCAATGTCGGGATCGTCCCAGCGTATGCAGCATTCATATTCCGGCGCGTAGTAATCGGTGGTTTTATACAAGAAGTCCGCCTGTTCGGACAGCACCAGAAAGCCATGGGCAAAACCGGCGGGCACCCAGAACTGCCGGTGATTCTCTTCGCTTAATTCGACGCCTACCCAATGGCCGAATGTCGATGACGATTTCCTCAGATCAACCGCCACGTCAAAGACACAGCCCCGCACCACACGCACCAGCTTGCCTTGTGGATGCTTTAGCTGATAATGCAGCCCTCTTAGGACGTTTTTACCCGAGCGGGAATGATTATCCTGCACAAAGGTTGCTTTTATGCCGGTTATATCTTGAAATGTTTGTTGGTTATAGCTTTCCAGAAAAAAGCCGCGCTGATCGCCAAATACCTTGGGCTCCAGGATAAATACATCAGGGATTTTTGTTGGGATTATTTTCATTCTTTAATTTTACGGTAGAAATTTGCTGCAACCAGGCGACTTGTGATTTTCAATACTTAATTTTAATGCCTTTAATGCTGAATTGCACTGTTGTAACCAATCTCTGTTAAAACTGCATTAAAGCTTCGGCTTTTTAGCGTATGGCAATATAAAATAAATGGATGGCGCGCCTGTACAGAACAGTCCTACCCATCTCAATGCTAGCCATATTTCTCGCTAAATCTTTTGATAAAATCAGTTAATTGCTCTACCGGCAAATGATTAATCCCGGCAGCGCCTTTGCGTCCGCCGCCAGAGGGGAATTCGCTGCACAATTCATCCGCGCCGGCTTTATTGACCAGTGGCGCCCGGACACTGACTTGGTACCCTCCTCGATTATTATGCGTCACGATAGCATGCGCTTTGGCCGGAGCCTGATTGGCCAACTCATTGCCATAAACGCCATTGATGCGCCGGGCCCAGATTTTATCCGGCAATACGATCACTGCAACATGATCATTATCGTATTCGGGTTTAATACGGCTTGCCTGCATTAAATCGTCATAATAGCCAGCCTGAAGTGCTTTATAGATTGACTGTTGATCGCCGATAAAGTCTAAAGGCGATTTATAAGGCAATAAACTCTTATAAAGCTGATCCGGCGGATAATGCAGATCCTCCACACAACTGCCATAGCTGTTGTAGTTGATGCAAATGCCCAGTTCTTTTAACTGGTCTATTTCGGAGGCCGACAGTTTCAGCCCGCCTGCCGCCTGCTCCGCGCTTTGATTCAAATTGTCGCCGAAAGCCGCAACAACGGCCCAGCTACGGTATTGTCCTTGCAGATAACGGTCAACCAGAAGACTGGTGCACATATTTGCATCGGTATCGATCAGCGTTTTAAGCGCGGCATGCTCGGGTATCTCTCCGGGCAAATGATGATCGACATAAAAAATGCGGGCGCCTTGTTGGAGTATCCTTTGCACGTGAGGAAGATTTTTCTGCAGGGAAACATCCAGCACGGTTACGTCATCGCCCGGCTTCGCATTGACCCGATCCAGTAGCTCGATATCGCGCTTTATGCCCGTCACCAATACTGACGACTTTGGCTCGGCCAATCGAAGCTGCAATAAGGCGCATATGCCATCGGCATCGCCATTGAATACATCATAATTCATTTATTCAAAATCCCCCGTTCAATTAGATAGCTTAGCATCTGCTCAACGCTTTTTTCAAATGGTTGAATATGTGTTTCCATGACTAATTCAGGATTCTCCTGATGTTCATAGACAGAATCAGCACCGGTAAAGTTTTTAACTTCGTCTTGCCGCATTTTTATACAGACATTTCAGACCGTGCTGCTAACGGATTGCCAGTGCGTACTTGATGTGTACTCGATAACGAATTATTGATTAAGTTCTGCACGAAGATCAGAGGACATCAAAAAATTCTGTAGGATAAAAGCGTTAGCTCCGCTTGCCATAGCTAAAGCTTCCCCAAAAATTACGAATATTTTGATTGAAGTGGCCACTAGAGCAATTATCTATTACGTAGAAACATAGCCTGAATGCCTGAAGAGATTGAGGCACTCATCCGCTTGAAACTCATCCAACAGCTTACCAATGAGTTGCCAGAGCTTGTCGTAAGTGCGCTCGGCGGCCTTGCGCAGCAACGCCTTCAGTTTGGCGAAGACTTGCTCGATCGGATTCAGCTCAGGACTATAGGGCGGCAGATATTGGATCGTCGCCCCGTGCGCTTCAACAATGGNCTGGACTTCCGCCACCTTATGGGCGGACAGATTGTCACAGATGACGATGTCGCCGGGCTTCAAGGTCGGTCCCAGTTGCGAGCGCAGATATTCCTTGAAGGCTTCGCCCGTCATGGCCTGGTCCAGACACCAGGGCGCGGTGAGCCGGTCGGCACGCAAGCCGGCAATGAAGGTCAGGGTTTGCCAATGGCCTGCCGGTGCCGCATCCCGACAGCGGGCGCCANCCAAGGCCCGGCCATAGCGACGGATCATGTTCGTGGAGACGCCCGTTTCATCCAGAAACACCAACTTNGACAGATCGCAGGTTTGCTGCCAGGCTTGCCATTGCTCTCGGGCCATCGCGACATCTGCGCGTTGCTGCTCACTGGCGACCAGCGTTTTTTTTATAGCGATAGCCCAGCTTGCGCCTAATAAACTTATCAATGGCCGAGATCGAAACACTTAGGCTGTGTTCGCGTCCCAGCCAAGCCTGCAGTTCCTGCAAGGTCATCGACGGACTACTCGCTAACTGTTCCTTGATGGCGGCTTCATAAGGTTCCAGCCGCGAGCGTCTGTAGCCGCCAAAGGGCTTGCCTTGAACGGCTCCGGTTTCACGCCACAAGGCGTGCATTCGGCAGACAAAGGCCGGACTGACTTTGTATTGTAAAGCCACGGCCCGCACGGTGTGGCCTGCGGCAACCGCTTCAGCCACCCGGCTGCGTAAATCTTCGGAATAAGGCTTGGGCATGATAAAAATGGCTCATTTCGTTTAACAAGAGGTTAGTTTATATCATGTTTTTATCTAAAAGATAATTGCTCTAGTACAACGATACGTCAGGATAATGGCTATCTCGATGCGTATTATACTAGTGGCTCAAGGATTTACTGCTGCTTATCTGTTTTTGCGTCTTTCTTTGACGTTGCCGCCCCGGAGTCACTTAACAAAATATCATTTTTGATTTTTTGCACGGTTTTCTCGCCAATACCGGAAACATTGGCCAGCTCTTCTACCGTTTTGAACGGACCTACCTCAGTCCTGTACTTAACAATAGCTTCGGCTTTTTTCTGACCAATGCCTGAGATGGATTCCGATATCGTTTTGGCGTCAGCGGTATTGATATTGACGGGAGCGGCAATAACATTGGCAGCGCAAAAGGTGGCAAATAAAGCAATCAATAATTTTTTCATGTTTTGTCCTTAAATAAATTTAAATTTGAATAGTCTTGCTTATCGCCAACCAAAATAATTAACTATTCACGATATAGTCTAGACGTTAGCGTGCAAAATACCAGTATTCAAAGACAACCAAAAATTCATCGGCCGATTGCGTAATATTGCAACCCGCTGCGCTTGACCAGATGGGGCTCATACATGTTGCGACCGTCAAAAATGACCTTATCCTGCAACTGCAGGCTTAGCATATCAAAATCCGGACTGCGAAATTGCTTCCATTCCGTCACAATAACCAACGCATCAGCCTGTTTCAGGACATCCTTGGGCGAATCACAATAGCTCAATCCCTGTCTGTTGCCATAAATGCGCCGGGCTTCTTCCATCGCTTCGGGATCATACGCCTGAACGGTCGCGCCGGCCTCAAGCAAAGCTTCCAATACTGCCCGGCTTGGGGCATCACGCATATCATCGGTATTAGGCTTGAATGACAACCCCCACAGGGCAAATGTCTTGCCGTTTAAAGCGCCCTGATAGTGTTGATTGATCTTCTCGAACAAGCGGTGTTTTTGGCGATTATTTACATTCTCCACAGCGCTGAGCAGTTCCGCATGATAGCCGCACTCTTTTGCCGTTCTTTCCAGCGCTTTGACGTCCTTCGGAAAACAAGAGCCGCCATAGCCGCAACCGGGGTAAATAAAACTATAGCCTATCCGGGTATCGGAACCTATCCCCTGCCTTACCTGTTCAATATCAGCACCCAATTGTTCCGCCAGATTGGCCAGTTCATTCATGAAGCTGATTTTTGTCGCCAGCATGGCATTGGCCGCATATTTGGTTAATTCCGCCGAGCGGATATCCATGGTAATGACACGCTCATAACTGCGGTTGAACGGTGCGTACAAGGCTTTCAGCAATTCCGCGGTCCTGGGATTATCGGTGCCGATGATGATGCGGTCCGGCTTCATGAAGTCGGCCAGCGCAGCGCCTTCTTTCAGGAACTCAGGGTTTGAAACCACATCAAATTCCAGGTCCAGGCCACGGTTGGTCAATATTTTCCGAACCGTAGACCTGACCTTGTCAGCTGTGCCGACCGGTACGGTCGATTTGTCGACGATGACCCGGTAGCCGTGCATATGCTCGGCAATGCCGCGTGCTACGGCCAGGACGTACTGTAAATCGGCCGAACCGTCTTCATCAGGCGGCGTTCCGACGGCGATAAATTGAAACAGGCCATGATCGACGGCTTCCTTGATATCGGCGGTAAATCTTAGCCGGCCTTCGGCCTGATTCTCCCTGACCATCACTTCCAGTCCAGGCTCATAGATCGGGATGATGCCTTGTTTGAGCTTTTCTATTTTTGCGACATCAACGTCCATACAGATGACATCGTTACCGACTTCCGCCAGACACGTTCCGGTCACCAGTCCCACATAACCGCTGCCGAATATAGTAATTTTCATGTTTTTTTGTCCTTCACTATTAAAACTGGTTTACCTGCCGACTTAGAGCCAATGAATCATTTATTGGCCGTAAACTCAAAGTTAATGAGCACTATTACAGGCATAAATATTAGTTTAATGGGTTTATGATTTAATCATTATTACAGCATCATAAATTTTCAATTTATTGCCATCGAACTGAACATTGATAGTCATAACCTTTTCATAATTGCCAAGATCTTCGAATCGTTTACAATCATCAGATGCAAACACACACCCATCCCAATGAAGCGCTGTTCGCCGGTTTTTCCGCTCCGGACAGAGAGCAAATCAACCAGGCGCTAGCTATCATTGCTCAGATTCCTGACGACCCTCAGTATTACCGCCCCAAGGGAATCGACGTGGCCGGTATCTTAATGGGGTTTAATATCGACCTGAAAACCATCCTTGCGGCGATCCTGAGCGATCCTCGCCTGGCAAAATTAAATCCCCAGCCAAACGTTGCCGAACAGTTCGGCGAAACAGTCGCGGCGCTGGTTAAAGATGTCAACTGGCTCAATACCCTGACCGTTTACACGCCGGAAATGGCCAGCCAGCCAAATCAGGCGGAAACCCTGCGCCGCATGCTGCTGTCCATGACCCAGGACGTGCGCGCCGTATTGATAAAACTGGCTTACCGTGTACAGCGCCTGCGCAATCTGCCTCGGGAATCTTACGAGGTCCGCCATTTTATTTCTCAGGAAACGCTGGATATTTATGCGCCGATTGCCAACCGGCTCGGTATTCATCAGTTGAAATGGGAACTCGAAGACATGGCGTTCCGTTATCTGGAACCGCAAGTCTATCGTCGTATCGCCAAATCCCTCGCCGGTAAGCGCACGCATAGGGAAACCTGTATCAACAGCTTTATTGCCCAGTTACAGAAAACGCTGGCCGAGGCAAGCATTTCCGCTGAAATCTACGGCCGCCCCAAACATATTTACAGCATCTGGAAGAAGATGCAGCGCAAGCAACTGGACATAGAAGAACTTTACGATCTGCTGGCAGTGCGCGTCATCGTCGACAACCTGGCCAATTGCTATACCGTTCTGGGCCTTGTCCATGGCCACTGGCAAACGATACCAAAAGAATTTGACGATTATATTACTAATCCCAAAGAGAACGGCTATCAGTCCCTGCACACGGTCATCCTGGATGCGGATGGCAATCGCATCGAAGTCCAGATCCGCACGCACGAAATGCATAACTTTGCCGAACTCGGGGTCGCCGCGCACTGGTCTTACAAAGAAGGAGGCAGGCACAATGCCGCCATTGAAAAAAGCATCGCTTCGCTGCGTAAACTGCTGGAAGAAAAGGAAAGTGACGAAGCGCTGGTTGAAAACCTCCGCAGCGATCTGTTCGATGACCGCGTCTATGTGCTGACGCCGGCCGGCAAATTGATCGATTTGGTCAAAGGTTCCACGCCACTGGATTTTGCCTATGCGATCCATAGCGAAATAGGCCATCGCTGCCGCGGGGCCAAAGTCAACGGCCGCATCGTGCCGCTGACTTATACGCTGAAATCGGGCGAGCAGGTGGAAATCCTGACGGCTAAGGAAGGCGGCCCCAATCACAACTGGATAGACCAGAATCTGGGCTATTTAAAATCATCGCGCGCCATCAGCCGCGTCAAAAGCTGGTTTAAAAATCAGCAACAGGCGCAGAACATCGCGACCGGCAAAGCCATTCTGGATAAAAAATGCCAGCAACTGGGGCTGAAAATGGTTAATCTGGAAGAACTGGCCAGACATTTCAAGCAGCCCGATACCGATAAGCTGCTCGAGGCAATTGGCCGTAGCGATATCAATGTCCGTCAGCTGACAGCCTTTTTTAAAATACCCGAACTGGAGGAAGCGCCGCCCGCCAAAGCCAAACAACCGAAAGCGCCGGCCAAATCCGCCGTTTCCGTGGCCGGCATCGATAACGTGCAGACCTCTTTTGCACAATGTTGCCAACCGGTTCCTGGCGATGACATTATTGGTTACATATCGCACAATAAAGGCATCACCGTGCACCGCAAGACCTGCGAAAACATCATGCACTTAGGTCCGGAAAAGCAGTCCCAGCTGATTGCCGTAAACTGGGGCTCGCAAAAATCCAACCATGCCGTGCCTATTGTCATTCATGCCTTTAGCGCGCAGAATCTGTTAAATAACGTATCGCAGGTTTTGGCCCAGACCAAAATTCATATTTCCAATGCGGTATTGAATACGCATCCTGATTTCTCAGCGGACCTCAACCTGACCATTCAAATCGAAAATACCGATCAATTAAGCCAGGTGCTGACTAAAATCAATCAATTACCCAACATAATCGATGTTACGCGTAAAACCTGATGTAGCCGTTCAGGACAAATAAATCCGCCTTTCGCATTATATCCCTTAACCTTATATCTGCACTTATGCCCCAAGACACACAAAAACGCCTGATCCTCGTCGATGGTTCCTCGTTCCTGTTCCGTGCCTACCATGCCCTTCCGCCGCTAACTAATGCGAAAGGCGAACCGACCAATGCGATCCTCGGCGTTTCGAACATGCTGCGCAAACTGATCGACGATTACCAAAGCGACTACATCACGGTCATTTTTGATGCGCCGGGCAAAACCTTCCGCAATGACCTTTACGACCAATACAAAGCGCACAGGCCGCCCATGCCCGACGATCTACGCATACAGATCGAGCCGCTGCATCAGCTGATCCGCGCCATGGGCCTGCCGTTGATCATCGAAAACGGCGTGGAAGCCGATGACATCATGGGCGCCCTGGCGCAACAGGCCGAGCGGCAAGGATTTCATGTGGTGATCTCGACCGGCGACAAGGACATGGCCCAACTGGTGACCGAGCACATCACTCTGGACAACACCATGTCTAATGTACGGCTTGACATTCAGGGCGTCATCGACAAGTTCGGCGTAAGGCCTGAGCAGATCGTCGATTATCTGGCTCTGATCGGCGATACCGTCGACAACATCCCCGGCGTGCCCAAAGTCGGCCCCAAAACGGCGGCCAAATGGCTGGAAGAGTACGAAACACTGGAAAACCTGATCGCCTGTGCCGATCAGATCAAGGGCAAGATCGGCGAGAACCTGCGCGCCAGCCTGGATCAGCTGCCGTTATCGAAGCAGCTTACGACGATCAAATGCGATCTGGACCTGCCATACCATCTGGAAGACCTGAAACGCCGGCCCGCGGACAAAGCCGAACTCAGAAATCTGCTGACCGGGCTCGGCTTTTCATCGTGGCTGAAAATGCTCGACAGCCAACCCGAGGCCCTGGATACGCCTGAAGAGAAAGAGGCCGCACCGGAAGCGGTTTATGAAACCGTTCTTACCGAAGAGCAGTTCAATCAATGGTTTGAGCAGCTCGATCAGGCGCCGCTGTTCGCCTTTGACACCGAAACCACCAGCCTGGACTACAGCCAGGCCGAAATCGTCGGCGTCTCCTTCGTCGTCACGCCAGGCCACGCCGCTTATGTGCCGCTGGCACACGACTATCCCGGTGTACCCGATCAGCTGGACAGAACCGACATTCTGGAACGCCTGCGTCCGTTGCTGGAAGACCCGCATAAAGCCAAATTGGGCCAGAACCTGAAATATGATATGCATGTGCTGGCCAACCACGGCATCACACTGCGCGGCATCGCCCATGACACGATGCTGGAATCGTACGTGCTGAACAGCACGGCCACGAAACACAATATGGACGATCTGGCCAAGGAATACTTAAGTGTAGACACGATTCATTACGAGGATGTGGCCGGCAAGGGCGCGAAACAGATTCCGTTTCAGGAAGTGCCGCTGGAACAGGCCACGCCGTATGCGGCCGAAGATGCCGACATTACGCTGAAACTGCATCAGGTGCTCATGGCAAAACTTGCTCCGAACAAGGCGTTGATGAATCTATACTCGCATGTCGAAATCCCGCTGATCAGCGTGCTGGCGCGCATCGAGCGCAACGGCGTGCTGATCGACACCGCCATGCTGGCGCAGCACAGCCTGGAACTGGCCAGTCATATGGTAGCGCTGGAGCAGCGTGCCCACGACCTGGCAGGACAAACGTTCAATCTCGGCTCGCCGCAGCAAATCCAGAACATCCTCTATGATCGCCAGAAATTGCCCGTGCTGAAGAAAACGCCGAAAGGCCAGCCGTCCACCGAAGAATCGGTGCTGCAGGAACTGGCCCTGGACTACCCGCTGCCCAAGCTGATTCTCGAATACCGCAGCCTCAGCAAGCTCAAATCGACCTATACCGACAAACTGCCGCAACAGGTCGACGATAAAACCGGCCGCATCCATACATCCTATCATCAGGCCGTGACCGCGACAGGCCGGCTGTCGTCCTCGGACCCCAATCTGCAGAACATCCCGATACGCAGCGATGAAGGCCGCAAAATCCGTCAGGCGTTTATCGCGCCGAAAGGCTATAACATCGTCGCAGCCGATTACTCGCAGATCGAGTTGCGCATCATGGCGCACTTGTCCAATGACGCCGGCCTGCTGAAAGCCTTCAGCGCCGGCGAGGACGTGCACCGCGCGACCGCGGCCGACGTGTTCGGCGTAGCGCCCGACCAGGTCACCCCCGACCTGCGCCGCTCGGCCAAAGCGATCAATTTCGGGCTCATTTACGGCATGTCCTCGTTCGGGCTGGCGCAGCAGCTCGGCTTGTCGCGCAACCAGGCGCAGTCCTATATCGACTTGTACTTTGCCCGTTATCCGGGCGTCAGGGATTACATGGACAACATCCGCGCGCTGGCACGGGAACAGGGTTACGTGGAAACCCTGTTCAGCCGCCGCCTGTATCTGCCCGAAATCAAATCGCGCAACGCGGCGCGCCGCCAGTATGCCGAACGCACGGCCATCAATGCGCCGATGCAGGGCACGGCCGCAGACATCATCAAGCGCGCGATGATCTTCACCGATCAATGGCTGCAACAGCAAAAGCCCGACGCCAAGATGATCATGCAGGTACATGATGAGCTGGTTTTTGAAGTCGCCGAAGATCAACTGGACCTCTGCACGTCCGGCATTAGGAAACTGATGTGCTCAGCCGCCGATCTCAACGTGCCACTGGTTGTCGATATCGGTATTGGCAACAATTGGGACGAGGCGCATTAATAAATTTAATTTGAGTGGAACTTTTCATTTTCATATACGTCTTAGTGACGTACGCCTTAAAACGGCGTCGAATCAGTCCAATCCCCCCCTTTATTATTGGCTGATTTTTCTTTCAAGCCCCAACATGCTTATGTGCATTTGGGGCTTTCTTTTTAACGCCGGTCCGCAAATCGGGCAGAAAGTGTTGCGGTTCACCTCCGATACCGGCTTCGGGTTATTATTGGCTCAGGAAGGCATTGAAATCTCGCTTTGATCGGGTTCCGCGCGTCTGAACAGATTGTCCAGCGCCTCATGCACTTCATCGATGCCGGTTTTCTTCAAGGATGAGAACAGCTGTATCGTCAGCGGACAACTGATATCCTTAAGCTCTCTCTTGACCTGCAGCAGCGTATTTTTAGCGGCACCGTAAGTCAGTTTGTCGGCTTTGGTCAGCAAGATATGCAGCGGCAGGCCGGCATGCTGGCACCATTCGACCATCTGCCAATCGAATTCGGTCAAGGGATGACGCACGTCCATAACCAGAATGATGCCGCACAATGACTTGCGGTGCGTCAAATAATGTTCCATCAGCTCATGCCACTTTTTCTTCACGTCCACCGGCACTTTGGCATAACCGTAACCGGGCAAGTCGACGAAACGCAGCTCGGCATTGATTTCGAAAAAATTGAGCATCTGCGTTCTGCCCGGCGTTTTACTGATCCGGGCCAATGCGTTTTGTCGCGTCAGAGTATTGATCGCGCTCGACTTCCCCGCATTGGAGCGCCCTGCAAAGGCCACTTCCAGGCCCTGATCGGCAGGCGCATTGCGGATATGCGGCGAGCTGTTGATAAATTTTGCCTGATGATAAATGGGATTCATCGTTGCCTCGCTTAAGCTTGTTAATTAGAGTAGAATTCGACTGTTAAGTAGCCGACCAATAACTATAAAGGCTACCATAAATGATGACTTTATTCCGAAGGGGAACCTGATGAAGAAAAAATTGCTGGCATTCTCAATGGCTCTGGCGTTTACCGGGGGCGCTACAAGTATCGTACATGCCGAAGGCTCTATTAAAGCAGGACAAGAAAAAGCGGCCGCCTGTGCCAGTTGTCATGGAGAGGACGGCAACAGCATGGTATCAACATTCCCCAAACTTGCCCAGCAGCATGAATCCTATCTGGAAAGACAGCTCAAGGATTTCAAGGACGGTACGCGCAAGGATCCGGTGATGTCACCGATGGCGATGCCCCTGAGCGAAGAAGACATGGCCGACATTGCCGCCTACTATGCCTCCCGCAGAATTTCAGCAAACCAATTGCCGGTTCCGGACGAAGACGATGAAGATGAGGAACCCGCTGCGGAAACCGAAAAGAAAGAAGACCCCGTTCAAGCCCTGATCGCCCAAGGCAGCGATCTTTACCGCAACGGCGACCTGAAGCGGAAAGTCTCCGCCTGTATCGCCTGCCACGGTCCTTTCGGCGAAGGCAACAAGCCGGCGGCATTTCCTGCGTTGAAGTCCCAGCATGCCGATTATCTGATCAAAGCGCTCAAAGACTTTAAATCCGGCGCCCGCAGCAACAATCCGGACAACATGATGCACATGATCGCCAAAAAAATGACCGATGAGGAAATCAAAGCCGTTTCTTATCGTATTTCCATGATGAAATAACAGCATCACTGCCATTAAGGTTTTGGCTAAAAAATAGCTTCCCGGTTTGCGGATGAAACCGGCGCCGATGTAGGCGGGGTTGGAGCTTTAGCGTAAACCCCGCACAGACGGCTTCGAAATGCCGGGTTTACCAACCCGGCCTACCGAACTTCCAGTATTTACCAGACATCCCTGTATACGGGATGTGATAGTTACCCCATAAATCAATGTCTTCCGTTAGCGCATCCCAGTCCCTATCCCGTACTCTTTTCCGCTTTTTGGGCTCCATGAACCTGGCCATCACGCTGTTGGTGGCCGTGGCCATTGCCGCCGTCATCGGCACGGTCCTGAAGCAGAACCAGCCCTATGCCGATTACGTGCTGAAATTCGGCCCGTTCTGGTTTGAAATCTTCAAGACGCTGGATCTGTATGACGTTTACTCTTCCAGCTGGTTCTTAACGATTCTGACGTTTCTGGTCATTTCAACCAGCGTCTGCGTGTACCGCAACACGCCGCACATGCTCAGGGACATGCGCAATTTCCATGAACATGCGCACCAGAGTGCATTGCAGCGACTGGCTCATCATGCCCAATGGCAAAGCGGCCAGCCGCTCAAGCACAGTATTGATTATGTCAGTGCCTTGCTCAGACACAAGCGGTACAAGATCAAACAGCTCGATACGAAGGGCGGCCTGCTGATCGCGGCCAAGAAAGGCGCCGGCAGCCGCCTGGGTTACATTTTCACGCATGTCGCGATCATCATCATCTGCATAGGGGGCCTACTGGATGGCAATGTGCCGCTAAAAATCGCGCAGATGCGCGGCGATATCGCGGTCGAGACACGCAGAATCCCGGCCAGCGAAGTGCCCGAAAAAAGCGCGCTGCCGGCTGACAACCTGTCTTTCCGCGCCAACATCGACATTACCGAGGGCAAAGCCGCCAACATTGCCTTCATCGATTTCAAGGACGGCTACCTCGTGCAAAAGCTGCCGTTTACGATCCGCGTCGACGATTTTCGCATCGAGCATTACGAAAGCGGCCAGCCCAAGTCATTCGAAAGCGACCTGACCATTATCGACAAAAACTTAAGCGCGCCGATCAGGCAGACCATCTCGGTCAATCATCCATTCAGCTACAAGGGCTATACGATCTACCAGAACAGCTTCGGCGACGGCGGATCGCTGCTGAAGCTGGCCCTGCACCCCTTGACCGGCGCAGACAGCAAGGCGCAGGAAATCGAGGCGGCGGTCAAGGAAGCGCATCCGATCAGAACCGCTGCCGGCGAGCTGTCGCTGGAAATCGCCGACTTCCGTCCGTTCAACGTCAATCCGGACCCGACCGGCGTCAAGAAATTCCGCAATATCGGGCCCAGCTTTCAGTTTAAGTTGCGCAAAGCCAACGGCGTGGCCTATGAATATCTGAACTATATGCAGCCTGTTGAGCAGGACGGCGCCTACTTTTACCTCAGCGGCATGCGCCGCTCGCCGGCCGAGCCGTTTCAATACTGGTTCATTCCGGCCGGTGCGGACAAACGCCCGGACCGCTTTTTGAACTTTCTGGCGGCGCTGAACAATCCGGGCCGACTCAACCAGGTCGCCACAGCTACGGCACAATCCACCGAAAACAGCAAAAATTTGCCGGCTGCCGAACAGCAAAAAGTCGCCGAATTCATGATCGCCCTCAGCCGGCAGTTCACCGAGGGCGGCAACGAGCGCATCTCGGCCCAGATTGAAAAATCGGTGCCGGAAGCCCAGCGTAAACAGGTCGCCGAGCTTTATGCCACGGTACTGCATCAATTCCTGATAAACGTCTATTTATCGGTGCTGGAACAGGAGGGCATGGACGCTACCCAGCCGGTCAGCGATTTCGACATGCGCTTCTTTGAGAATGCCGTCAATGCCCTTAGCGTCGCCTATCAGTATGGCTCACCGGTCTTGGTGACGCTGAACAGCTTCAAGCACATCGAAGCGACAGGCCTGCAACTCACACGTTCGCCGGGCCAGTGGCTGGTGTTTCCGGGCTGCCTGCTGCTCGCCGTCGGCGTGTTCTTCATGTTCTACCTGCCGCAGCGCCGGCTCTGGGTGATCATCAAACCCGAAGGCGAAAAATCGTCACTAACCCTGGCCGGCAGCGCCCTGCGCAACCGTTATGACTTCGACAGGGAGTTTGAACTTATCAGGCAAGACCTGACCCAAAAGCTAACCTGATCCAGCCGGATCTCATCTATAACCAATACCCGCATACCGCTATGGAAAATCTTTTAGATCAAGAATTCAGAGCAGACAGCTTTTTAAAACAGCGCTCGCTCTTTGACTGGACCTGGGCACTGCTGGTCATGGCCGGCACCGTATTCGCCTTCAGCCAGTACCGGCATTTGATGGATGGATTCGAAATCGCCATCCTGCTCGGCACCGGCCTGATGACAGTCTGGCTGGGCTGGTTCTGGCCTTCGCTGAGAACCTTTACCCTGGCCGTCGCCGGCCTCAGTCTGTTCGCCATCTCGCGCTACGGCATGGCGCTTTCGGCCGCCGATACGAATTTCTTCCTCAAATACCTGCTGTCCAGCCAGTCGGCCATCATGTGGATGAGCGCGCTGTATGTGATGGCGACCGTGACTTACTTCGGCCACTTGTTTTCGGGCAATGAATTCACCGGCAAGGTGGCTGGCAACCTGGCCTGGTCGGCCACGACACTGGGCATGATCGGCCTGATGGT
The DNA here is from genome assembly GCF_000427625.1 of Methylobacter luteus IMV-B-3098. GTDB lineage: Bacteria > Pseudomonadota > Gammaproteobacteria > Methylococcales > Methylomonadaceae > Methylobacter > Methylobacter luteus. The sequence continues at coordinate 3,454,767 of NZ_KE386569.1, read as the reverse complement.
GCGCTGGCGCGAATCGTATTTGATGGGCGTCGATATCGGCCATATCCCGGTCAGCAACCTGTATGAGGTGTTCATTCTGTTCTCGATCATCACGGCGCTGCTGTACCTGTATTACGAGCAGCGCTACAGAACGCGCTCCCTGGGCGGCTTTGTGTTGCTCGTTATCAGCGCCGCGGTAGGCTTTCTACTGTGGTACACGTTCGACAAACAGGCTCATGAAATCCAGCCGCTGGTACCTGCGCTGAACAGTTACTGGATGAAAATCCACGTGCCCGCCAACTTTATCGGCTACGGTTCGTTCTCATTGGCCGCCATGATCGGCGTCGTGTTCATTCTGAAATCCGGCGCCGAAACCGGAAATCCGCACGGTTTGGTCGCCACACGCCTGCCGGCGCTGTCTTTGCTGGAAGACGTCATGTACAAAGCCATCGCCCTCGGCTTTGCTTTTTTCACGCTGGCCACTATACTCGGTGCCTTATGGGCGGCGGAAGCATGGGGCGGCTACTGGTCCTGGGACCCCAAGGAAACCTGGGCCTTAATCGTCTGGCTTAATTATGCAGCCTGGCTGCACATGCGTCTGACCAAAGGCTGGAATGGCAGACCGATGGCCTGGTGGGCTATCATTGGCTTTTTCGTCACGCTTTTCGCGTTCCTTGGCGTCAATATGTTTTTGTCCGGATTACATTCTTATGGAGAACTATAAATCATGCTAAAAAAAATCATCCCAACCGGCCTTTTGATCCTGCTGTTTTCATGCTCCACGTTATTAAAAGCCGAGTCGGCCGGCTATGAAACCCTGTCGCCGGCACAACCGACCAACAATCCGGCCAAAGTGGAAGTCATCGAGTTCTTCTGGTACGGCTGTCCGCATTGCTATGACTTTGAACCGCTGCTGGCAAAATGGGTAAAAAGTCAGCCCGCCAACGTCGAATTCATCCGCCAGCCGGCCGTTTTCAGCAGCCTTTGGGGCAAACATGCCAAGGCTTATTTCACGGCCGAGGCGCTGGGCGTGGTCGACAAAGTGCACGCCGACTTTTTTGATGCTATCCAAGTTAAAAAACAAAAACTTGAAGACGAAGACCAGCTAGCCAAGTTCTTTGTCGCGCATGGCGTCGATGAAGCGCAATTCCGCACCGCTTACAATTCATTTCTGGTTGATACGAAAATGCGCCAGGCCGGAGCGATCGCAGCCCGTTACGGCATAACCGGCGTGCCGGCCATTGTCATCAACGGCAAATACAAAACCAACGGCCCTTTAGCCGGCTCGCATGAAAAGATGATTGAAGTCATGAACCAGCTGGTCAAGCAGGAAAGCGCCAACTTAAGCAAATAGATCAATTGTAGGGTTCGCATCGCGTACCTTTTCAGAATCGGCAAACCTGAAAAAGATATGCGATGCATCCCTACACGACTACCAGATCAAATCATCAGGCACCTGGTAAGCCGCATAGGCGTCATCGATTTTTTCTTCAATATGATCGTTCAGCACCAGCACGCAACTTTCATTGCGTGCTTTTATTTTTAGCGCGACATCGGCCGGAACGACTTCGTACTGCTGCTCCCATTTCACGATAGCCAGGCGGCCGTTGCTGATCTGATCGCGCATGATTTCCGATACATACACGCTCTTGACCTTATTGTTGTCACTGAATTTGTAAGCAATGCCGTCATCATCCTGATCCTTTCGGTTCAGGTCGATCAACTGCTTGATTTGAGCGGCGATCTCTTTTTGCTCCGCCTGCTCTTTTCTCAACAGACTGAGCTCGCGATCGCGGGCCGCCTGCTCCTCTCTGGCTTTCTGCGCCAGACGCCTGGCTTCATCTTCGCCGCCGGCGTTGTTTTGCCGCTGCTGCTTGCGTTTTTCCGAGCGGATCTGTTTGGCCTTGGCATCGGTCGTCAGGCCCGATTTTAACAGCTGCTCCTGTAACGATAATTTTCTTTGGCTCATAATTCGATCCTGATAATTTTATAAATTCCGGACGGGCAAAAAGCTGTCCTCTATTAAGAGACTTTACGCCCTGTAAATTTGAATCTATCACATATTACAATGATATTGCCCAGACCCTTGATATCGTCAGCACCCAGCTCCTCAGCCTTTTCGACAAGAGCTTTAGAACGGCTCAGTGCGAACAAGGCTTGAATCGGCGGCGCGAAACAATCACGCCTGCGCATACCCAGGTCGAAACGCTTGGTTGCCCGCGGTATGAAGTCCAGCGCAATTGCCTGGCTATAAACGCCCATGGCAATACCGGCATCGGCTTTTGCGCGATTAAATCGTAAATCTTGCATTCTTTGATTCTTTATAATATTCCGCGACCTCATGCAGGATCATCTTTCAGGCAAGCACTTATCCTCTCAGTTATTTATTAAATATTGATGAAACATCATAACGAGGTTGCCTGCGCCGGTAATTCAACCGATAAGGACTGAAACTCTGTTGATTATGCAAAATTATGTTTTATTTTCATAGTTACTATTCACCTGTCTAAAGCCGGTGCTGAACTTTATTACTAATAATCTTTAGCCTGTATATAAGGATTTATTTCACATATGCAAGGATCTATTGCGCAGCAAAAGTATCTATATCTTGCAGAATTGTTACGGTAATAAACCTAAAACCACAATGAAATTGCACAATTTGTTACTTCTATTTGTTTTTTACTCAGAGTCCAAAACATGCTATTCTTGCGATCATTTTCCGAGACGAAAAGCAACACAGCGAGACCAATATGACAGACCTTAACGGTAAACAAGAAGCGGTACGGAACGCTATCGCCTCTTTAAAAGACAAGCCTGGAGCGCTTTTACCGATTTTACATAGCGTGCAGGACGCGCTAGGTTACATTCCTGCCGATAGCATTCCAGAAATTGCCAAAGCACTGAATCTTTCCCGTGCCGAAGTGCATGGCGTCGTCAGTTTTTATCATTATTTCCGCGATACGCCGCCCGGCAAGCACACCGTGCATGTCTGCCGCGCCGAATCCTGTCAGGCCATGGGCAGCAAGCAGTTGGAGAGCCATATCAAAAGCAAGCTCGGCATCGACTTTCATGAAACCACAGCCGACGGAAAGTTTTCTCTAGAGCCTGTGTATTGTCTCGGCCTGTGCGCCCGTTCTCCGTCCATGCAAATCGATGACTCCGTTTACGGCCGCGTCACCGGCGACCGCTTTGACGAGATCGTCAACGAATTGGAGACTTCCTTATGAGCATCACCGTTTATGTACCGAACGATTCCTGCGCCGTTTCCATGGGCGCCGACCAGGTCGCTGCGGCTATCTCAAAACAAGCCCAACAACGGGGGCTGGCTGTCAACATCGTGCGCAACGGCTCGCGTGGCATGTATTGGCTGGAACCAATGGTTGAAGTAGCAACGGCAGCAGGCCGCGTAGCTTTCGGACCGGTTCAAAAAAACGATGTCGAAAGTCTTTTCGATGCCAATTTCCTGAATGGCGGCGCACATGCGCTGAATCTCGGCCTCACTGAGGAACTTGACTACTTCAAGCGCCAGCAGCGCCTGACGTTTGCCCGCGTCGGCATCACGGACCCGACCAGCCTGAACGATTATCTCCAGCACGACGGTTACCGCGGCCTAAAAAATGCGTTAGCTATGAACAGCTCCGATATCGTCAAGCACGTCACCGACTCCGGTTTGCGCGGCCGCGGAGGTGCAGCGTTCCCTACCGGCATCAAATGGAACACGGTGCTGAATACACCCGCTGACCAAAAGTACATCATCTGCAATGCCGACGAAGGCGATTCCGGCACTTTCTCTGACCGCATGATCATGGAAGGCGACCCGTTCGTGCTGATCGAAGGCATGACGATTGCCGGCCTCGGTGTAGGCGCCACGCAGGGTTACATTTATCTGCGCATCGAATACCCCCATGCCGAACAAACCCTGAACGCGGCCATCGCGGCAGCCTATGAAGCAGGCTACCTCGGCGACAACATTCTGGGCAGCGGCCACAGCTTCCATCTGGAAGTCCGCCTGGGCGCCGGCGCCTATGTCTGCGGCGAAGAAACTTCATTGATGGAAAGTCTGGAAGGCAAACGCGGCCTGGTGCGCTTCAAGCCGCCACTGCCGGCCATCAGCGGCCTGTTCGGCAAGCCGACCGTCGTGAACAACGTCATTTCACTGGCTTCCGTGCCAATCATACTGGATAAGGGCGGCGACTATTACCGCGACTTCGGCATGGGCCGCTCGCGCGGCACGCTGCCGATCCAGCTGTCGGGCAACATCAAACACGCAGGCCTCGTTGAGAGCGCATTCGGCCTGACCTTGCGCGAACTGCTGTACGACTTCGGCGGCGGCTCGGCATCAGGACGTCCGATTCGGGCCGTGCAGGTCGGAGGCCCTTTAGGCTCCTACATGCCTGAATCACAATTCGATACGCCGCTCGATTACGAAGCGTTCTCAGCCATCTGGGCTGTCCTGGGTCATGGCGGCATCGTCGCGTTTGACGATACGGTCAACATGGCCGAAATGGCGCGCTACAGCATGGAATTCTGCGCGATCGAATCCTGCGGCAAATGCACGCCGTGCCGCATCGGCTCCACGCGCGGCACAGAGCTCATGGATGACATCATCAAGGGTGACGACCTAAGCAAAAATATTCCGCTGCTGCGCGATCTTTGCGACACGCTGCTGAACGGTTCCCTCTGCGCTTTGGGAGGAATGACACCTTATCCGGTACTGAGCGCGCTGAATCATTTCCCTGAAGATTTCGGGGATCATGATAAAGCGAACGCGGCCTAACCCATTTAAGGAGAAGACTATGTCTAAATTCGAAAAAGATTTTGGCACTCCAGCCAGCCAGTGTGACCAATTGGTCACACTGGAAATCGACGGTTTCAAGGCCACAGTGCCGGCCGGCACCTCTGTCATGCGTGCGGCTTCCTCTATCGGTATTGAAATTCCTAAACTGTGCGCGACCGACAGCCTGGAGCCGTTCGGTTCCTGCCGCTTATGCCTGGTTCAGGTGGAAGGCGGTCGCGGCTATCCGGCCTCGTGCACGACGCCCTGCGCCGACGGCATGAAGATCACCACGCAGAACGACAAGCTGGCCGATCTGCGCCGCGGCGTCATGGAGTTGTATATCTCCGATCACCCGCTGGACTGTCTGACCTGTTCATCGAACGGCGATTGCGAACTGCAGGACATGGCCGGTGCGGTTGGCCTGCGCGAAGTGCGCTACAACCCGGTCAAAACTCACCTGAAAGCCGAGAAAGACAACAGCAACCCTTATTTCAGCTTCGATCCCAGCAAATGCATCGTATGCTCGCGTTGCGTCAGAGCCTGTGAGGAAACCCAGGGCACATTCGCCCTGACGCTGGACGGGCGCGGCTTCGACAGCAAAGTCTCGCCGAGCCAGAACCAGGCTTTCATGGATTCCGAATGCGTCTCCTGCGGCGCCTGCGTACAGGCCTGCCCGACCGCGACACTGATGGAAAAATCCGTCATCGAACACGGCCAGCCTGAGCACGCCGTCGTCACGACCTGCGCTTATTGCGGCGTCGGCTGCTCGTTCAGAGCCGAAATGAAAGGCGACAAGGTTATCCGCATGGTCCCCGACAAAGACGGCAAGGCCAACCACGGCCATTCCTGCGTCAAGGGCCGCTTCGCGTTTGGTTATGCGACACACAAAGACCGCATTACCAAACCGATGATCCGCAAAAGCATTAAGGATCCATGGCAGGAAGTCAGCTGGGAAGAGGCAATCAACTACGCCGCCTCCGAACTGAAACGCATCCAGGCCAATTATGGCAAAGATGCGGTCGGCGGCATTACCTCGTCACGCTGCACGAACGAAGAAACCTATCTCGTACAGAAACTGATACGTGCCGGCTTCGGCAACAACAACGTCGATACCTGCGCGCGCGTGTGCCATTCCCCTACCGGCTACGGCTTGAAGCAAACCTTTGGTGAATCGTCCGGTACGCAGAATTTCGATTCAGTCATGCAGGCCGATGTCATCATGGTTATCGGCGCCAACCCGACTGACGGCCATCCCGTGTTCGGCTCGCAAATGAAAAAACGCCTGCGCCAGGGCGCCAAGCTGATCGTAGCTGATCCGCGCGAGATCGATCTGGTCAAGAGCCCGCATGTCAAAGCCAGCCATCACTTGAAACTGCGCCCCAGCACCAACGTGGCATTGATCAACGCTCTGGGCCACGTCGTGGTCACTGAAGGCCTGGTTGATGAGGCATTCGTTCAAGAGCGCTGCGATATCGTTTCCTTCAACAAATGGAAAAATTTCGTCGCCGAAGAACACAACTCGCCTGAAGCATCCGAAGCCATAACCGGCGTACCGGCTGCCGATGTCCGGGCCGCAGCCAGACAGTATGCTCAGGCTCGCAACGGCGCGATCTACTATGGACTGGGCGTAACTGAACATAGCCAAGGCTCGACCATGGTTATCGGCATCGCCAACCTGGCCATGGCCACAGGCAACCTGGGACGCATCGGCGTCGGCGTCAACCCGTTGCGCGGCCAGAACAACGTACAGGGTTCGTGCGACATGGGTTCATTCCCGCATGAATTCCCCGGCTACCGCCATGTATCCGACACGGCAACGCGGCAGTTATTTGAACAAAACTGGGGTGTTACGCTGGAATCCGAACCGGGTCTGCGTATTCCGAACATGTTCGATGCGGCACTGGACGGCAGCTTCAGAGGTTTGTATGTCGAAGGTGAAGACATCGCGCAATCAGATCCGGACATTAAGCACGTGCACGCGGCCCTACGCGCGATGGAATGCGTGATCGTACAGGATTTGTTCCTGAACGAAACGGCCAAGTTTGCGCACGTGTTCCTGCCTGGCTCGTCCTTCCTGGAAAAGAACGGCACGTTTACGAACGCCGAACGCCGTATCTCGCCCGTGCGTCAGGTCATGGCGCCATTGGCTGGTTATCAGGACTGGGAGGTTACACAACTGCTGTCCAATGCCATGGGTTACCCGATGAACTACAGTCATCCGTCCGAGATCATGGACGAAATCGCAAGACTGACACCCAGCTTCACCGGCGTCAGTTACGAAAAAATCGACCAGATGGGCAGCGTACAATGGCCGTGCAATGACGAAGCGCCGGAAGGCACACCGACCATGCACGAACATGAATTCCTGCGCGGCAAGGGCCGGTTCATGGTGACCGAATATGTGCAGACACAGGAACGTACGAACCAGCAGTTCCCGCTGATTCTGACCACCGGACGTATCCTGTCGCAATACAACGTGGGTGCGCAAACGCGCCGTACCGACAACGTCGCCTGGCATGCCGAAGACCGCCTGGAAATCCATCCGCATGACGCCGAAGACCGCGGTATCAACGATGGCGACTGGGTCGGCATTAAGAGCCGTGCGGGCGAGACTGTGCTGCGTGCCTTGATTACGGACCGCGTCCAGCCCGGTGTCGTCTATACGACTTTCCATTTCCCGGAATCAGGCGCCAACGTTATCACCACCGACAACTCGGACTGGGCAACCAACTGCCCAGAGTACAAGGTCACGGCGGTACAGGTCTCCAAAGTCAGCCAGACTTCGGAATGGCAGCGCAGCTACCAGGACTTTACCGAAGAACAGTTGCAATTGCTGGATAAAGCATCCCAGCATTAGTAACGGGGACGGACCATGCAAACGTTGCCTTCAAATCTGGAATTGGGATGGCCCAGTTATCAACAGAGTACCGTTGAGCGCTGGAAGGGCAATAGTTATTCCCGGCAGTTAGATTATATCGCCGAGGAAGCGCCGGTATCGCTGATCTATAACGGCATGCCGCATGTCGTTATGCTGGCGACACCGACAGATCTGGAAGACTTTGCCCTCGGTTTCAGCATCACCGAGGGCATTGTGCAGCGGGCGGATGAAGTGCTTTCAACGCGCGTGTACCAGCGCTCCAACGGCATCGAAGTACGCATCAGGATCACCGAGCAGCGCTTTAGCTGCTTGGCTGATAAAGGACGTAACCTGACCGGACGCACCGGCTGTGGTTTGTGCGGTTCCAACAATCTGGATCAGGCCATACGCCCCACCGCCCCCGTGAGCGGCCGCCTGGCCGTGACGGCAACGGAGCTTTGCAATGCACTGGCCCAGCTCCGCGAGCGGCAGACGCTGAACCAGCTGACCGGCGCGGTCCATGCGGCCGCCTGGGTTGTGCCGGAACAAGGCATACAGCATGTGCGCGAGGATGTCGGCCGTCATAACGCACTGGATAAGCTGATCGGACTCCTGCTGCGCGCCGGCAAGAATCCGGCCGACGGCTTTTTGATCATGACCAGCCGCGCCAGTTATGAACTAGTCCAGAAAGCCGCGACTGTCGGCATCACGCTGCTGGCGGCTATCTCCGCCCCGACCGGCCTTGCGATCCGCCTGGCCGAAGACAACGGCCTGACGCTGGTCGGCTTCGCACGCAACGACCAGCATGTCGTCTATACCCATACCGAACGTTTAACCCACACGACTTACCCTACCTTATTGAAATAACCATGCACCACACAGCAAGACTGATAAAAATGGCCAATGACATTGGCAACTTTTTTAATTCCGACCCCGACAAGGAAGCCGCGGTAGATGGCATTTTCGACCACCTGCGAAAATCCTGGGAACCAAGAATGCGCAAGGAAATCATCCAGTACTACCGGGAAGATGGCAGTGAACTGAGCGAACTGGTCAGACAGGCAGTTAAGCGTCTTGCTCTGGAGCAGGGCTGAGACCAAGCTCAGCAGATTGATTAATCAACCACGAAGGGCACAGAGAACACGAAGTTTCTTGTTTTCTTCGTGGTTTATGGCAGAGGGATATGCGGATAAAACCGTCAGCACTACTGTGATAACCATCGATAGCGCTTGTTCTGAGTCGGACTGGAGGTATGCCGCTTAGTTGGCAAGATAGATTTAAAAAACTCCGCTTCCGCAACGCTCATTTTACCAAGATGGTCTCTTCTAAATAGAAATGAGTTATTTAATCCAGGAAACATAGCTGTTTTTAGTAATTAGACTATAGTTTCTTTAAACAAATCTTATCCTGCACTTGATCCAGTAATTTCTGGCCTGAAAAGATGTCGTGCTTATTGCAGACTGGTCGCGTTGAGTCGTATTTAATTATTATTAACAAAGACATAGTTTCAATTAAGAATGATTATACGACACTTGAGACAGATTATTGGGTAAACAATGTCGTGTATATCATGTTAGGTGTATTCATGTCCGAGCTTGTTACATACAACAAATATTGGCTTATTTGGCTGATAACATTCGTTATCGGTGTGGTATCAGTAACTTTCATTGAATGGCTACCCAATGGGCACAATCTCAGGATTAATTCGGCGCCTGGGGCAGTGGCAGGCGCGAGCCTTTTTATCGCCACAGTTCTCACCTCAGACAAAGAGCTAAAATATAAAATTTCTGCCAGTGAAAAATTGGGCAGATCATTTGTTGGCAGTCTTGCCACGAGCATAAACTAATGGTTACACCTAACGCCTCAGTTAACCGAACACCCAAAAGCTACACTTTTGGGTTCACTCGCCTCTGGCTCGGTACCGGTTACTTTAACTGTTAGGAGTTTCGTATGAGAGTGTGAAAGTATTATTCCTGCCAAGTTAAAAAGTGATTCACCACAGAGAGCACAGAGGACACAGAGAAAATAATGTTAATTAATTCAATGCATTAAAAACTCTGTGCTCTCTGTGTCCTCTGTGGTTAGTTATTAATTGGGCTAAAAAATGAATTCTTTCACAGTCTCGTATGCTTGCACCATTTTTTCTCTTCCAATTTGGAGCTATAAAAATGTCTAAGAAAATATTTGACAAGTTGCCGGATTCAAAATCATCTGAGCAAAACACACTTCAATTAGACCCAAAAACGGAGGCTTTGATTCACGCAATTCGAGAACGAAGCCAGGAAGATCCTTTGATTGGCGCGAAGCTAGGCGCAAAAGAGGTTTTCCAGCTCCTGCTCAATGGCATGAAAAGCGAGAAGGGAGTACATATCGAGTCCCTCCTCTGCGCTCTGGGTGCTTTAGCCGGCTACTCGTGCCAAGCCAGTCTTCGGGCTCAAGCCCTGGCGAAGGGCTTGCCCGAAACAGCCGCATTTCAAATCCTTGATTCTAAAGATGGCAAACGGTACTTTTTTGGCGACCCATTAAACAATGCCCTTGCAGGCTCTCAGTATTCAGTTTGGGGCTTGGCCGGTGGAGCGGCGCAACATGCAGGCGCCAAACAACTGCCTGACCTCAATGAAATTTTTCAACACACATCATCCGTGTTGGGCGGCGACCAGTTCGGCATTCCTCGCGTCCCTGAAAACCATAGGGCGAGTGACACCCCCATTAGCTACTTGGCTATTTGGCCGGCGCTATTTCCAACCGTGAAGCTGTTCTGCCCGAATCCGGCCGACTGGCCAATTCTTTATGGTCTTGCAATTCAGGAAGCCATTGAAGCAGGGAAGAGCGTCATTGATCCAGCCTTGGCGTTAAAGATCGTCATGGAAAGCGCCATCCCAATGTCTAAGGTTGATCTTGCTAACCCCTAACATCTCGTTCCAAGGGGCCGCCGGCAAGCAGCGCTTGCTGGTACTCTCCGGTTTCTATCTCCGGCGGTCCCTGAACTCAACATTAGGCATATAAAAATTGGAGAAATATTAGATATGTCAGTTCGATCGGTACGTTATGACAGGGCCGGCCACTTTTCAATCTTATGTTTATTTTCTTCTTTAACAAATGCGTCAGACTTCTATTCTCATTGCCATCCGGATGAAGTTACGTACTTTTCATGTTCAATTGAAGGCATAAACGAGGTAGCATCTCTATGTTCCAATGAAAGCGATGGCAATGAAACGTTACAATTCAGATTAGGAAAAAAAGGGAAACCTAGCGTTATATATCCAAGCGATAAAGGTGGGGCATTATCAGATTTCAGTAGCCAGAGTAATTATCATCACAATCCCATTGATGATAGTAAAGATATATTTAATTATGAAATTTCATTTTATTCGCAAAATAAAATGTACATTCTCAGAACCTCAGGGGGAGGCGATGAGCAATTGTTTACAGGAATAGATATAAAGAATGGTAATGGTTCATGGCAGGAATGGGCAGAAGGCGGCTGGACTACATACTCTTGTTCTGTTGGCAGTTATGAAGGAAACCCGGGTGACATAGCAAGACGGCTTGAATGAACCGGCGAGGTCATGTTTTCAGCTTAGCCGGCTTGAACCTAATACCAGCCGAAGAAGTGTATTCTGCTTGCCAGGCTGGATTGCAAGCCCTGATCCCGCTGCAGCCAGCCAGTTATATCAAACGTTAGCTTCTATATGATGCAACCCGCCCGAAAATTTATCGATACAGTTTACCTTGAGAGTAAAGATCACGTACTGTCCATCCTTTCAGAGGCGCCAGAATTGGCAACCGTGTCAGATGGTGAAGGCTATACACCCTTAATGGCAGCTGTTGCGCAAGAGGGACGCGATTCGGATATCGTACGGCGCCTGCTGGAGTGCGGGGCCAATGCCAATGCAAGGACATCGGATGGATATACTGCATTGCATATGTTTTACGAACCGTATTACCAGCACGATGAATCTTCAACATTTGAAATTGCGCGGCTTTTGAAAGACGCGGGGGCGAAATTGGAGGTCAGAACACATTGGAGTTGGACTCCGCTCATGGCAGTGGCGGCAGAAGGATCAGACCTCGAATTCCGCGCTCTGTTATCTATAGGTTGTAATCCGTATGTGCGTTACGGTAAAACTTCATTCCCCGTATTTGTGAGAGACCGTTCATTAGCGGAAGTGACTGTCTCTGAACCTGATATGGTCAAGTCCTTAATAAACTACAGGTACGAATATAATCCAACGATTTTGCAATATTGCGAAGAACGAATATCCGAAGCGAAGTCAGCATACGATGAGGGATTAATACAAGATCGGTGCCTAATCTCTGATTTAGAGTTGAGTTATTCTCTAATACAGAAGTCCCTCAGAAGCTAACATTGCGGATGGAGGCGATCTTACAAAACCTGCCCCGTAAACCCGATTCTATCAGATCACTTCAAGCCAAATACCGCAGCAAACAGGAATTCTCCATAAGTTTGCATGAGTCCGTTTTTCATGAGCTTTCATCCATAGTTAGCACATTACGCCACATCTACTAAAATATTACCATGCGTGGCAAACCCGCCCTGACCCGCAAGAAACGCCGAGACCAGACAAAGCCTGGCGCCCAGACATTCATTTATCCCATCAGCGGCTATTTGGAGCACAACCATGCCCTCTACCGTCAAAACCGAAAGAAGTTGGCTTCTCGCCCTGTTCGGGCTGCCGTTTTTCTGTATCGGCGCAGGCTTCCTGCTGTTCTCCATCGCGCCGGCGCTGTACGACGCTCTGCGCATGGCTTCCTGGTCGGAAACACCGGGCACCTTACTGCAAGCGCAGCTCGTCACCAACCATTCCAGCAAGTCCACAACCTATCGGGTAGAAGCCGAATACCGTTATGACGTCGACGGGCGTAACTATCGCGGCAGCCGCGTCGCCATCGGCACAAGCGCCGACAACGTCGGCGATTTTCAGCAAACGCTGGGGAACCGTTTAGACAATGCCTATCAAACCGGCCAAACGGTCAGTGTCTGGTACGATCCGGCAAGTCCGAATGATGCGGTGTTGAATCGCGACATCCGCTGGGGTTTGCTCGGTTTCAAATTGATTTTCGTCATCGCCTTCGGCGGCATCGGTTTTACGATGATCTATTTCGGTCTGCGCGGCACAAAAGCCACCATTACATCGGCAAGCGGCACGCAACCCTGGTTACATCGGCCCGAATGGCAAGGCGGTGTCATCCGTTCCGGTGGGAAAACCGGCATGTACTTCGCCTGGGGCTTCGCCGTACTCTGGAATCTGCTCAGCGCCCCGGCTACTTTTGCGGTCACGGACATCTGGCGCGAAAAAGGCGCGATTGCGCTGCTGGTGCTGGCATTCCCGTGCGTCGGTTTGGGTCTGTTGTTTTGGGCGGGCAAGATCACGCTGGAATGGAAACGCTTCGGTGCGACGCCAATGACCATGGATCCGTTCCCCGGCGCGATCGGCGGTGACGTCGGCGGCGAGATACTCGTCAATATTCCTTATCAACCGTCCACGGCCTTCGAAGTGACACTGAGCTGCATCAACAGCCATATATCGGGCAGCGGAAAAAACCGTTCGCGCAGCGAAAAAGTCATCTGGCAGCACAAAGGCTATGCCGAGGTCCAGCCGGCGATGCGCGGCGTCCGCCTGCAATTCCGCTTCGAAGTGCCGGACGGCCTGCCTGAAAGCGAAGAACCCAGCAACAATTACCATTTGTGGCGGCTCAACGTCCACGGCGACATGCCCGGCGTGGATTTGCAACGCAGCTTCGAAATTCCCGTCTACCCCGGCAGAGAAAAATCCCGGCACATTGCCACCCTATCCTCGCAGCACCTGCCGTATGGGCACGTGCAACCCGACGCCGTCACATTGTTGCCGTTAACCCAAATCGGCAACCGCGTCGACATCCACTACCCGATGTTGCGCAAGCCGCTGAACGCGCTCGGCCTCATCCTGTTCGGCGGCATCTTCAACGGCAGCGGCGCGTTTTTATGGCATCGGGCCGTGCAGGATGGCTTCCCGCTGTATATCATGAGCAGTATTTTTCATTTCGTCGGTGGCCTGATCGTGCTGTGGGGCTTGTACGCGCTGTTCAATTCGCTGCACGTCCAATTCGACGGCCGTTCGCTCACCGCCGTGCGCCGAATCCTCGGCATCCAGGTCGGCAATAAGACCGTCACCTACCCGCTGATCCATGCTATAGAAATCAAGCATAACGGCAGCTACCAGTCCGGCAACACCCATCACATCAATTACCAGGTCATCGCCAAAACCGCCTCGGGCAACATCATTTTGGCCGAAGAACTGAATTCGCATAGCAAGGCGGAGCGGGTGGTGGAGTATTTTGAAGAGTTGACGAATTCGGCGGAGAAACAAGTAGTATCCGCCGCATAAAGGCCATTGTGCGGCGGAATTCATCTCACGATTCCGTCCTGTGTTCCGGTATTTGGGGATAGCAAAAGCAGAGGCCTTTACCGACATCAAGCGGTATCCCCGCGCAGTTAACTGCAATGGATGTTATTGGCCTTGGGAAACGAAAAAATAAACGCCCCAGCCTAACCAGCTCAAAGCCAGCAGAAGCCAGGGCAGCCAATGTTGCCGGTAAACGATCCGTTCCGTGATTTCCTGATCCTCCGGTTCGGCAGAGCTCTGCTGCTGGCTTGAAGCTCTCTTGAGTTTCCGGCTCAACTCCCTCGCCTTTTCCTTTTGCTGCTTCTTATAAAGAGCAATGCCTTTTTCAATGCCCTGGGCGATCAGTTTGGTTTGTTCCTTGGTTTGTCCGGGACGCTGCGTTGCCCTGGCGATTTTCAACGCTTCCGACTGGGTTTCCGGCGATGGTTTTTGGTAAACATTTTTGGCCATGTTGTGTATTTCAGTAGTGTTTTTTCTAATTCGCGTACTCAGCGCGCTAAGGCTGGCTGACGAAGGAAGCCTAACATTCGCAATTGATGCGCTTAGTGCTTCTCCGCATCCTACGAGTTCCTGGGATCATTTGCAATCACACCGTACCTCAAACCGGGCGTGGCATTCATCGCAGCCGCAATGTTTATGCAATATTGGCCAACATTTAAACGTTAGCGGAATCTTACACGACGAACCGAATCAAATGTAACAATAGCCGTTTCCGAATAATAAAGCAGTGTGAGGGGTTATGAGCAGGCAGGCATTGACCGAGTTGATATTTCCCCGAATGGTGGAACTGCGCAGGACCTTCCATCGCTATCCGGAGCTGGCGTTTGAGGAAGAGAGAACCGCTTCGGTCATCATGGAGGAACTGCGGCGCCTGGATATTCCTTTCGAATATGGCGGGGTGGGCGGCGGCATTGTCGGCAGGATCACCGGCCAGGATGATGGCCCGACAATCGCGTTGCGGGCCGATATGGACGGTCTTCCCGGCGACGAAACGACCGGTCTGCCTTTTGCTTCCGTCAATCCGGGCAAGATGCATGCGTGCGGGCACGATGGCCACATGGCCATGCTCCTGGGAGCTGCGGCCATGCTCAAGCAGAATCCGCCGCCAGGCCACGTGGTGCTGATTTTTCAGCCGGCCGAAGAGCGGGGGGCCGGGGCTAGGGTGATGATCCAGTCCGGGGCTCTCGATCGCGTAAAGGCGATCTTTGGCGGTCATGTGATGCGTCAGTTCAGGGTAGGTGAGATCATGGTCGCCCATGGTGTCATTACCGCCCAGTCCGATAGGTTCACCATCCGGGTACGAGGCCGCGGGGGACACGGTGCAAGACCCCATGAGGCCGTCGATGCCGTGGTCGTCGCCGGTCTGTTGATCATGGCGGTGCAGACCCTGGTTTCACGGGAAATCAACCCGTTTCATCCTTCGGTGGTGACCATCGGCCAGGTACAGGCCGGTACGGCGCCCAATGTCATTGCGGAGCATGCCGTCCTGCAGGGAACGATTCGAACCACCCAGCGCAAAGTGAGAAAGCAAATCATCGAGGGCCTCAACCGCATGGCGAAAGCGACCGGCGTCTTGCATAACGCAGTCGTCGATGTGGAGGTTGCGGAAGGTTACCCGCCCGTGGTTAATACCGAACAGGAGGCGGAGATCGCCAGACTCGCGGCGCTTAAGGTGGTCGGGCAGCAGGGACTGGTCCCCCTTGATTATCCCAGCATGGGAGCGGAAGATTTCGCTTACTATCTTGAGCAGATTCCGGGCTGTTATGTCCGGTTCGGCGCCCGGCGAGAAGGCTGGGAGAACATTCCCTTGCATAGTCCGGCCTTCGATTTTGATGAAGAAGCCTTGAAGGTCGGAGCCGCCTTCTTCAACGAGGTCGCAAGAGAAGCGATCAGAGTTTATGCCTGACATGCCTGAGCACGAGATTCATCCCTACATCGAATTCAAGGCATGCCCCGATGCCACGTTGGGTATGGAAATCGAGTTCCAACTGCTGAATCCTGTTACACTGGATTTGACGGATGGCATATCAGTCCTGCTGAACAGCTATCCCGAAACGCCGGAAATCAAGCCGGAGTTGACCCAGTGTTCCGTTGAGATCAACTCGAAGGTCTGCGCAAACATCCGGGAGCTGGAAGCGGATGTGATTTCGCTGGTCAGGACGTTGAAGGGACGCTGTGAGTCTTTAGGCATGGCCCTTTGTACCGCCGGCACCCATCCTTTCAGCCAGCGTCCGGTCCGCATCACCCCGCGGCCGCGTTATCTCGCCATCGAGAAGAGAATGGCGTACCTGTCGCACCGCCTGAAAACCTTCGCCCTGCATGTCCATGTAGGGATGCCTTCCGGCGATGCGGCGCTTGCCGTCATGACCCTGCTCAAGCCCTATTTGCCTATCTTGCTGGCGTTATCGGCCAGTTCACCCTTTTGGGAAGGAGAAGACACCAATTTTGCCTCTTTCCGTCAGCGATTCCTGGCGATAATGAAAGATTACGGCGTGCCGCCCAGTTTCAGTGCCTGGAGCGATTTTGCCGAATTCTTCCAAAATACCCGTACGGCCGGACTGAGCGCCATCTGTCGCGATCTCCACTGGGATTTGCGCCCCTCCCCCGGTTTCGGCACCCTTGAAGTCAGGGTGATGGATGCGCTGCCTACAGTCCGCGAGAATATAATGATGGCGGCGCTGGTCTACACCCTGATCGTCTATCTCCTGCGTTGCCACGAACAGGGAGCATGTGGCCATCTTCCCCCGCATCATTGGTGGATGGAAAAAATGAATCATTTCAACGCATCCTGCCAGGGACTGGAGGCCGACTATATCTTCGATGGCCAGGGCCACAGCAGTCCTCTCAGGGAAGTGATTCTGGAAACTTTCCAAAAGCTGACCCCAACCGCTCTTGAACTGGGAACCACGGCTTACTTGCAGCATCTGGAAAGCCATCTTGTCAAGCAACCCAGCTATCTTCGCCAACGGCGGCTTTTTCAGGAGACCGGCTCCTTAAAAATCCTGGTCGCCACGCTGGTCAGGGAATTGGAGGAGGATCTAGCCGTTTAGTAATGAGCACGGAATAAATCAGGAATTTGCAGGTGCGAATTCATTCGCACACTTCCTGCGGGACCGGGTTTTACAGCCCCGTCCCAAGCGTTTGATGCGGCCATTACCTTCATGCTTTGGGCTATACTGCTGATTTGGAGCGATTTGCCTTGTTAAGTGTAGCCACTTGGCTCAGACAATAGATAAACGTTAGGGACGGGATGCATATCGTCCCGCGCAAGATCCTGATTTTCTCAGACCATGCCAAGCCGATGACGTAGCGAATGGAAAACCCTGCATTAATTTTGGTTATAATCGACCCTTTCCAGCTTTCGCCCCTACTGACCCAATGATATGTCCGCGGTACTGATAATTGAAAACGAACCCGTCATCGCGGAAACGATCTGTTACGCGTTGAATACGGATGGTTTTAAAACGCATTGGTGCGCTACCGGCGCCGATGGCATACAGCAAGCGTTAGCGCTGCGCCCGCAGTTGATAATTCTGGACATCGGCCTGCCGGATATGAACGGCTTCGATGTCCTGAGATCGCTGCAAGCCAGACTGGCCGCACCGCCGCCGGTGATTTTCCTGACCGCGCGCACCGAGGAGATCGACCGGGTTGTCGGCCTGGAGCTGGGCGCCGATGACTATATCGGCAAACCGTTCAGTCCACGCGAACTCAATGCCCGGGTCAGGGCCGTATTGCGCCGCAGCCAGCCGAAACCGGAAGCGCCGCCATCGATTGCCGCCACCGAGCGTTTCCGGATTATTCCCGAACAGTATGAAATCCATTATTACGGCATCCCTCTCGATTTAACGCTGCAGGAGTACCGGCTCCTGCATACTTTCATCAATCAGCCGCAGCGGGTCTTTACCCGGGAAGCGCTGCTGGCGCATTGCTGGGACGCGCCGGAGCATCGCCTGGACCGGGCCATCGACACGCATATCAAAACCCTGCGAGCCAAACTGCATGCCATCCGTCCCGATGAAGACCCCATTCGCACCTTGCGCGGCATCGGCTATGCCTTGAATCCGCCGGCATGACGGTCAGGACCCGCATACTGCTGATATTTCTGGTCACGCTGGGCAGCGGTTTTTTTGTGCTTGAGCGCTGGCTCAGCCTGGAGCTGCGGCCGCGTTATTATCAATCGTTCGAAGAGCCGTTAGTGGACATGGCCAACATTCTGGCCGAAATCGCCGCGCCTGAATTCAATCAGGCCGCGCCGCGCTTTGACAAACTGCAGGCCGCGTTAACCCATGTTTATGCGCGGCAGGTCAACGCCGATATTTACGGCCTGAAAAAAAACGATGTCGATATCCGCATCTACATTACCGATAGGGCCGGTACAGTATTATTCGATTCATACCAACTCGATGTCGGTAAGAATTTTGCCGGCTGGCGCGACGTGTCCAGGACTTTACAAGGCCAATATGGCGCCCGTTCGTCGCCGAATGACAAGCGCATGCATGGGATCGAACAACGCGAGAGCAATTCCATCGCCTACATTGCCGCACCGATTTATCGCGGCAATGACATCATCGGCGTACTCAGCGTCGGTAAGCCTAAGGTCACCGTGTCGCATTTTATTATGGCCGCCCGCGAGGATTTATTATGGACGGTCCTGGGCGTCACCGTGCTGGTGATTGCCATCGCCACCATGCTCTATCTTTGGGTAAGCCGTCCGCTTTATCAGGCGGCCCAATTTGCCGAACGCATCGCCGCGGGCGAGCCGGTTAGCGTTCCCGATCTGGGCCGCAATGAAATCGGCACGGTCGTCAATGCCATCGATGCCATGCGCAAAGCCCTCGACGGCAAGAACTATATCGAAAAGTACACGCAAACCCTGGCGCATGAATTAAAAAGTCCGTTAACGTCGATCAAGGCGTCGGCGGAATTATTGCTGGAAGAGATGCCTGCCGCCCAGCGCCAGCGGTTCATTCAAAACATTCAGTCCGAAAACGACCGGGCGTTAAATCTCATTCAGCGCCTGCTGGAACTGGCGGCGCTGGAAAACCGGCAAGGCTCGATTGAAGCGCAAACGGTTCCGCTTGCCGAACTGCTGGATGAAATCGGCGGTTCCTTGCAGGGCACGCTGGAGCGGCGCTCAGTCAGTTTAAACCTCGATAATCCGATAACGTTCAGCGTGCAGGGCGAGCGCTTTTTGATTCGTCAGGCCTTGTTCAATGCGATCGACAACGCCATCGATTTTTCGCCCGATGCCGGGCGCATCCATATTAGCGGCTATGCCGACGAGGACTGGCTAGTGGTGTCCATTCGCGATCATGGCACGGGCATACCGGACTATGCCAGGGAACGCATTTTCGAGCGTTTTTATTCCCTGCCCCGCCCTGCTAATCGCGGACGAAGTTCAGGATTAGGGTTGAACTTTGTGAAGGAAGTGATGGAACTGCATCAGGGCCGGGTGGAACTGGTTTCGCATGATAACGGCACGGAAGCGCGGCTCAAGTTTCCGCAAAGAGGATGAGCGACGACTTAACCCGGCTCGGTAGGATGCGGTGAGGCGCGAACCGCATCGATCGAGTTAGGATAAGCATGATGATCATCCGTATTCCCCAACGGCATGTGTAATGCTTGGCTTAGTGGTTCGATTTGACGGCTAAAGCCTATGCTCGACATAACGGTGAAAGGTTGAACGAGACTAATCGGCCATCTGTTCAACCAAGCCGTGTTTTAGGGTTGATAGGGCAGTAATCGACATGGCCGCATAGTCTTCGTCATCCCGAACCACATGTTCCCAAAAACGGCGGTACCAAATGCCCCTTTCGCTACATGCGATACGGACATACGGAACGCCATTCGGTAATCGGCAGGCATGCGGCGCAATACGCTAGCGCTATTGCGCCCTACGGTTTGTGCGCCTTACCGCGTTGGAAACATTAATAGTTGTTTAAACCAATCATCAGTCATTGAATAGCATAACGCTGCATTCAGCGGCTTGTCCGCTGTAATGCTTTGTTAGCAGCCAGTTGTTCAAGGCGCTCAGCCAACCAGACTTTTATTATGGATTGGCGTGTTACTCCGACGCGGCTTGCTTCTCTGTCCAATGACTCAAGCATCCAGGCAGGAAAATCGACATTAACCCTTTTTTGATCGTGCATAATTCTTTTGGCTTTAGATAAATCCAAGGAATCCAGGATGTCTTCCCCGTTATCAAATTTTTGGTCAAGCTCTTTAGCTTTCATATAGATCCACCTCTTCTTGCCGCGCTCGACGCACAGAAATAATTCTAATGTTTCCATCCCGGTATGTAATCACACCAGACCAGTGCTTTCCAGCAATCATGCCTATGATTAGCGCTCGGGGTTCATCAACAGTTTTTGCGGGTATTTCAAGAAGGTCTGGATCATCCCAAAGTTGCTGAGCGCCGACAAAATCAATTCCATGTTTCTCAAAGTTGGACCGGCTCTTATTTTCATCAAACTCGAATGTAATCATGGTATAGAAAATATACCAATATCACATTGCTTGCAAGTGGAATGGCGTGATAAGCGACTGACAAATAAGTATTTTATCTACCGTATGAGCATGACAGATAAATGCGTGTTGGACTAAGCCGCCCTGGATGTTTGGCTTAGCCCGTATTCTTTATTAATGGGGACTGTATTGTTTTCGATCAGGGCTGTCTAAAATTTATCGACTTTTTTGGGGACGTTAGGCTTGTTTGTAGCTGGCAGCTTAGCGTCTGCTTTGTCCTTCGAGGAAAGGATTTTTTCCATTTTGCTCGCTTCATCGGTGAGTTTTTTGATTTTTCGTTGCTTTCGATCGCACGGTATCCCAGACTTCTTTGGCGTCTGTAGGTAGGTTGTGCCGTACGTGGTACGGTTTGTGCGCCTTACCGCGTTGTTATAAACATTATTCGCCTTTCTTGATCTTTTCTACAATTTCCTCAATAGAAGGAGATTTAAAAAAGTACCAAAATGACTTTAGTAGCCATAAAGAAGATAGCACTAGAATAATTACAAATATCGCCTTCCACGTGTCTGCCGAGAAATAAGCTTCTTGAAAAGTGGTTGTTGTAAGAACAACAACCAAGGTAATAACAATACCTAAAGGAGCTATCCATTCCTTCTTTCTCTCCATGAGATGTAGGTGGTCCTTTAGAATTAACTTTAATTTGTCTGTGGTTATTTTAATTACTTCTTGACTTAAGTTGCTGTGAACGTATGTCACTTCAACAGTCTCAGGAATTAACTTACCTTGTGGTTCAGTCATTTTTGCTTCCCATGAGAACTTGAAAGGTCAAATTGTTCGTTCCTCCGATACAAAAATTGGCAGCTGTAAAAAATATTTTTTCACCTGAATGATATGTACCTAACTCTGCTGGTTTAGTGGTGCATGTACCAAGCCCGTTATCCCATTTTATTAGGGTAATTTCAGCGTAATCATTAATTGGTCTAATTGTTATTCCTTGTTCCTTGCCATTTGGATCAAAAATAACAACAATTTTAAGTTTCCAGCCTTTGAGGTTAAGGAACATCTCAACTTGCTCTCCTGCTGGGACTATAAAATCACCAGAATACAATAATTCTCGATTTCCAATTTTTTCCATTTGTACACACTTCATTTCATGCTTATAACAAGTGATTCTCTAGATCTGCATATTTTATATACTGGGCCACCGTATCAAAACAATTTTCTGAAAATGTTATGGCTCTAAACGGAATAACCTACGTAATTTTCACGATAACCAGATCCAGATAACTTCAATACTCATGTTTACAACTGCCTTGCCCAAGCCGCTCAGCGACAGATCGAAGTTAGACAATTAATTTCAGACTCAATCAGAGCTATTTCGAATGCAGAGAAATGACGGGGTCATCTCCTGCCCATACAAGTCGTTCATGGCGAAATATTCAGGTTAAGCAACATTGTAGGGGCGACTTCGCCTAGAGCGCCTACTTTTGGCAGTCGCCTTGGGCGAATTAATTCGCCCCCACAGGCGGGCACGGGCTTTACACATATTCCCCATCAAAAACACATGTTCGCCACATAAAAACCCCTTATCCGGTTTTTATACTCGTTTCATCCCAAACCACAGATGACGAGGAAAAACCATGTTCAAGCCCCTATCAATTATCATCCTGCTGTTCTGCATCGCCGCCGGCAGCCATGCCGGGACGACTTGCGACGACTGCACCGAAAGCCTTGCACCCAGATTATGGATACCGGACGGAGACCCTGCGACCGATGTGCTGCCGTTAAAAGCCAGCCATGCCGATATTCGCATCAACGGCCCGATTGCCGAAGTGACCGTCACCCAGCATTACAGCAACGCCGGCAAACGCGCGATCAATGCCCGTTATGTGTTTCCGGGCTCCACGCATTCCGCCGTGCATGGCCTGACGATGAAAATCGGCAACCGTATCGTCAAAGCCAAAATCAAGGAAAAAGCCCAGGCCGAGCATTTATTCGCCAAGGCGCAACAGGAAGGCAAGCGCGCCGCGCTGATGACCCAGCAGCGGCCGAATGTGTTCATGATGGATGTCGCCAATATCATGCCGGGCGACGACGTGGAGTTGAAGCTCACCTACAGCGAACTGCTGATTCCCGAACAAGGCGTTTACGAGCTGGTGTATCCGACCGTGGTCGGGCCGCGCTATGGCAGCGATCCGTTTCAGGTGGCGCGCGATGCCGCCTGGATCGCCAACCCTTACGCCAAGGATACCGGCGACGGCCGCAATCCGGCGGCGACCGAAACCCGCATCAATCTGAGCATCGACAGCCCCATCGCGCTTAAGGACCTGCAATCGGTTCAGCATGAAATCGAAACCCACTGGCAGAACGACAGATCGGCGACGGTCAGCCTGGCCGGTTCCGAAACGCAGCCGGGCAATCGGGATTTTATTCTGCGCTTTCGCCTGCAGGATGAGCAAATCGTCTCCGGCTTGATGACTTACAGCCAGGGCGCGGAAAATTACTTTCTGATGATGGCCGAACCGCCCGCCCGCGTGCAGTCCGGGCAAGTCATGAACCGTGAATATCTGTTCGTGGTGGACGTGTCCGGCTCGATGATCGGTTTCCCGCTCGATACGACCAAACAGTTGATGACCAGACTGCTGAGCGCACTGAAACCGACCGAATCGTTCAACATCCTGTTTTTTGCCGGCGATGCCCGTGTTTTGTCGCCGGAGCCGTTAACGGCAACGCCCAAGCACATTCAGCAGGCGCTCGGCATGATGTCGGCGTATACCGGCGGTGGCGGCACGGAACTGATCAATGCCCTGACCCAGGCGTATGCCATGCCGCGCAAGCCCGATGTGGCGCGCAGCCTGGTCGTGGTCACCGACGGGTTTGTGAGTGCCGAGCGCGAGGCCTACACGCTGATCGCCGACAATCTCAACGACAGCAATCTGTTTGCGTTCGGCATAGGCAGTTCGGTGAACCGCCATCTTATCGAATCCATGGCTAAAGCCGGCGCCGGTGAGCCGTTTATCGTCACCGGCGAAAAAGAGGTGGATGCGGTAAGCACGCGTTTTCGCCGCTATATTGAAGCGCCGTTGCTGAGCAATATTGCCGTGAGCGGTAAAGATGTCGAGATTTATGATCAGGAACCCAAAAACGTACCGCTCATGCTCGCGGAACGGCCCATCGTGATTTTCGGCAAATACCGCTCAACGAGCGATCAAGCCGTGATTGATCTGCACGGGCAAAGCGCGAACGGTGTGTATCATGTCGCGATGCCGCTGGCCGAGGCAAGCCATGACAGCCGCGCCGAACTGCTCCCCGTACTGTGGGCAAGAAACCGGTTGATGCATCTGGCGGACATGGCGGGCAACGAGATGGAATCGAATCGCGACGAGATTGTAAAGCTGGGCTTGGGCTATTCCCTGCTGACGCCGTACACCGCTTTCATTGCCGTGGATGAGGTCGTGGCCAATGCGGCAAAACAGGCTGAAAACGTACAGCAGCCTTTGCCTCTGCCGCAGGGCGTTTCCGAATACGCGCTGGCCTCGCAGCCCATGCCGGAACCCGAATTTTACTGGCTGATGGCCATGCTCATGGCGTTGATCGCCGCCAACTCGCTGCGTAAGAGCCAACCCCATGTTTAACAGCAAATTGAAAATGTTCAACCGTACGGCGGTCAATTGGGGGTTGACCGCCCTCATGGTCTTCGGCCTAAAACACTACTACAGCCAGGCCAGCGCCGACGAACTGCAATGGCTGCTATATCCCTTGGTTCTGTTGCTGGAACTGCTCAGCCCGCTGTCCTTTGAACCGCTGGCCGGCGGGGAATGGCTGGACGTGCGGCATCATATCCGCATCGTCAAGGCCTGTGCGGGTGGCAATTTTTTCATTATCTCGCTGGTCGGTTACTTGTGGTTGCTGCCGGACCGGCGACAACCCCTGAGCCGCATCGCCGTTGCGGTTCTGGCGGCCTGGCTGACTACCTTGTGCGCCAATAGCCTGCGGATTCTGCTCAGCGTTTATGCAGGCGCAGCGCTGTCCGACGGACTGGCCTTGCCGGCATCGGACAGCCATCGCCTCATCGGCATTTTGAGCTATTTCCTGAGTATCTGCCTGCAACTGAGCCTGGACCGGCGCCGCGATTGGTACGCGTCCGTGATGATTGCGGCATTGCTGTATTTAACCGTAACGCTACTGATTCCGCTGCTGCGCGGCTGGGTGGATGGCCGGAACACGCTGAATTCAGCGTACATCGTTTGGGTAACCGGCATTCCTTTGGGCCTGCTGGTATTGGCTTATGGCGCGAAGAGCGGCGGCCTTGCCGTTCGGGCAGCGGGGTTATTGCGGCTCAATCTGCCGAAGTCCTGAGACAGAATAAAGTTGCCGATGCCCGGAAACATTTCCTTTCTGTCTCCGTCATAGTTAAATCTGAAAATTCGGGAGAAAACCTCATGAAAGCACCCGAATCCGCCGCGAAGAATGTAAACATGCGCAAACCCGGCCAGACAGGACCTGAAACAAGCCGGTACTGAACGTTCACCACTGACCCGGAGGAACATCTCATGACGGAAATTCACGGCTGGGCCACGCACGGTCCCAGGCAGAAACTCAAACCGTTCAGCTATGACGCCGGGCCGCTCGGTCCGGAAGAGGTGGAAATCGCCGTCGAATATTGCGGCCTTTGCCATTCCGATCTGTCGATCATCAATGACGACTGGGGCATGTCCCAGTATCCGGTTATTCCGGGGCATGAGGTGACAGGAAAAATCGTGGCCCTGGGCGATTACACCAAGGGCTTAAGTATCGGGCAGCGGGTCGGCGTCGACTGGAATGCCGGCAGCTGCATGCATTGCCATGAATGCATGACCGGCAACAACAACCTCTGTGCGGAAGCGGTGCCGACCATAGTCGGGCACCAGGGCGGTTTTGCCGACCGGGTCCGGGCGCACTGGGCCTGGACCATTCCGCTGCCGGACGCGCTCGATATGACCAGTGCGGGGCCGCTGCTGTGCGGGGGCATCACGGTATTCGCGCCGCTGATGACCTTCGGCGTCAAACCGACCGACCGCGTCGGCGTCGTCGGCATCGGCGGCCTGGGCCATATGGGCCTCGGATTTGCCAATGCCTGGGGCTGCGAAGTGACAGCTTTTACGTCGCAAGCATCCAAGGCCGAGGAAGCGCGCGGCTTCGGCGCCCATCACGTGGTCCCGAGCCACGACAGCGAGGCCATGCAGCAAATCGACGGCTCGCTGGATATGCTGATCGTGACCGTCAATGCGCCGCTGGACTGGGCGGCGCTGTTGAAAACGCTGAAGCCCAACGGCCGTCTGCATGTCGTGGGCGCCGTACTCGAGCCGATGCCGATTCCGGCCATCGATCTGATTTTCGGACAAAAGAGCGTCTCGGGATCGCCGACGGGCGGCCCCATAAAGATAGCGACGATGCTGGATTTTGCCGCACGGCACGACATCGCCCCGCAGGTCGAGCATTTTCCGATGAGTCAGGTCAACGAGGCGCTTGAGCATCTGGCGGCGGGCAAGGCGCGTTACCGTATCGTGCTGGATGCGGATTTTGCCTGAGCGGATGGGTTTTGAGGAATGCTTCTGAAAAATAGCTTTAAGCGGCCCGACCGTTGGACCAGGCCGCGACTGTCGTAAGACGGTCAGCTAGTTCATGAGGCCGGGCAAACCGATTTCGTCCGCTGAAGATGAGTCAGCAGGCGGTTCAGGACAGCCGTATCAATGGCCAGCCCGAAATGGTCCACGCCCGCGTTGTCATTCAGCTCAAAATGGTAGCAGGGCATGTTCTGCCAGACATAGGCCGCATCGTTAGTGAGATCTTCCTGGTTGCCATCCCCGTCGCGGACAAACACGGGCGCGCTGTTGAAGTCAACCACCTGCCCAACCGACAGGTCCGGAAGTCCCAGACCCACCAGCGTATCAAGCCCGGAACCTTTTTCGGCGTAGACATCCACGTTCGGGAAGTGCTGTGGCTCATTGAATTTGACGAAGCCTATGTAGGCAGCGGCCAGCTCTTTCGACAAGGGCAGATGGGCATCCTCGAACAGTTGCTGGTGATCCTCCGGCGTGTACGAGATATCCCCAACCTGCAACACGGTTTCCTGATCTTTGAAAATCGCAGGATCGGCAGAACTCATGTAGCTGGAAGGATGGCTCTGGTACATGGCGGCGCTGCTGGCCGCATTCGCGGCGTCGGTCGGGAAGGTGAAGTCAATGATATTCAGGCCGGTAAAATAAACGGGGTACAAGAGTCCTTGTCCGGGCCAGTTGCCGGCCAGCGGCGTGAAGCCGTGGATGAATCTGTTCTTCCATTCCTGGGTCGTGTGCGTGAGCAGGTACTGTATGTACAGAGGGCCGTTGGAGTGCCCCACCAGGTGCACGGGGGTATTCTGGTTCTGGTGGTAGGTTTCCTCGATCAGTTCCTTGGTTTTCTCCAGAAAGCTGCCGATATCCGGCGTCAGCCGGGAATCATAGCCGGCAACGCGGATATTCTGGTTGCGCGCGTAGCCGTTTGTTTCCAGAAACACGTACAGAGGCTCATAGAAAGGCGCACTCTCGGTATCGCCATAGTGTTTTACCTTGACCTTGACGCCCGGTTGATTGGAGAAGCGCGATGACATCGGCAGGTTCTTGTCCGGGTCGACCACCAATGTCAGCAGTTTGTCTCTGCAAACCTGGCTGAATTCCGTGCCGGGATTCGGGTTGGGGAACCAGTCTTCGAAACTGCCGGATGCGGGACAGTCCGGGAATGCCGTCTGGTTATGGACTTTCACTTCGAGAGTGGTCAGATGGAAGGCAGGGAACACGACGACCGGCGTGCGCGTATCGGCCAGGGACGACACCGATGCCGCGGACATGAGCATGCCTGCGACAATGGAGGGTACAGATGTTTTTTTCATAAAGCTTTCCTTGTTGTATATGTAAAATGATCTGATCAGAAAGCCCTGTCATACCGATGAATCCCGCATTTTCACGCCTAAGCAGTCCATAGCCCTTGCCCGGCAACGCCGTAGCTTCCTTTAAAAATTCAACAGGGTTGTTTTTTCGAGGCGCGGCCCTTTCCCAAGCGAAGATATTTGCAGTGGAGCGGCTGTAAAGGCGGGATTCCAGCCATGGCGTTGGCAGTTATAAAAATTGTCTTTTGCCAACCGTCATTTCCGATCGGCTCAATTTATACGCTAGAACTTTCCGATTGGCAATAAGCTCAAGCTCTGCCTTATCTATAGTGTTCAGCATCAAAATTTGCTATCCGGGAGAGCATATATTTTGCTTGGCATCCCCATAAGAAACGCTTGATGGGAGAATCTGAAGCCGACTTTTTCCAAAATCCGTACTGATGCGAAATTATCAAGCGTGAAAACCATCGGGTCTTTCAGGCCGGACACGAAAACATAGGTCAGCGGCCACAAAAGTACCGTCACATCACAAACTTCTTTGCAGCACATCTAAGACCAGGCTCAGTGATTTAAGCGCCGCCTCGGAATTTTCGTCGAATTGCGCCCGAACGATGGCGCCGTCCACCGCCACAGATATGGCCTGCGCATACGGTTCGCGAAGCTCGGAAGGCGGAAGCAGGTCTGAAATGGCCTTTGTCATGTCTTGCTTGTGGCTCCGGGTGATCTTAACCACTTCGGGCAGAGTGGTGCCAAGTTCCCCCACGCCGTTAAGGAAAGCGCAGCCGCGAAAGCTGCCGCTTCGAAACCACTCCGCCAGGGTGGGTATGAGCGCATTCAAATTACCGCCATGGCGTTCAAGCGCGTCAATAAACCACGCCATCCAGCGCTGATGCCGGTATTCCAGGAATGCGCGGATCAGATCATTCTTGCTCGGAAAGTGCCGGTAGAAAGTCACCTTGGTGACGCCTGCATCCGCAATGATCCGGTCAATGCCGGTTGCACGGATGCCTTCCTGGTAAAAAAGATCATGCGCGGTAAGAAGAATGCGCTCGCGCGCCGGGAGCGATTGCCTGTCTGGGTTCATATTAGTTTGCATCCTTGTATTGTAGACAGATCTGTCTACAAAGGGTACTATTTTTCGCAGTAGACAAACCTGTCTACATCTAACGCAACTCATTGCCGCAGGAGATCAGAC
The DNA here is from genome assembly GCF_000427625.1 of Methylobacter luteus IMV-B-3098. Taxonomy (GTDB): domain Bacteria; phylum Pseudomonadota; class Gammaproteobacteria; order Methylococcales; family Methylomonadaceae; genus Methylobacter; species Methylobacter luteus. Next base: position 3,426,177 of record NZ_KE386569.1, on the reverse strand, counting down.
ATGGAAAACAAACCGCCGCTTCCCCCTTTTACACCTGAAACCGCCGCCCAAAAGGTGCGCATGGCCGAGGATGCCTGGAACACCCGCGATCCTGACCGTGTCGTGCTGGTCTACACGGAAGACTCCCGTTGGCGCAATCGCGCCGAATTTCCGGCCGGACATGAGGAAATCCGACAGTTCCTTTCGCGCAAATGGGCCAGGGAACTGGACTACCGGCTGATCAAGGAATTATGGGCCTGTACCGGCAACCGCATTGCCGTACGTTTTGCCTACGAATGGCATGACGACTCAGGGCAGTGGTTCCGCAGCTACGGCAATGAAAACTGGGAATTCAACGAGCTCGGCTTCATGATGCGCCGCTACGCCAGCATTAACGACCTGCCCATTGAGGAATCCGAGCGCAAGTTCTTCTGGCCGCTGGGCAGGCGCCCCGATGAGCATCCCGGATTGAGCGATCTGGGCCTGTAAAACAGCATCGAATATTTTCCGCCGATTTGCCAGTCAACGCATGGATCAATTTCGATGCGCTTTGCTGGCAAATTTTCAATGAGATGGTGCAACCATCTTCTGAAAATGGCACCCTCTGTTAGAAGTTTCTCAGCTTCTGTTCAGTGCGGCTGCGGCATCCTGCTCTTGCCCGGCCAAATGCGCATCGCGGGGCGGCAATACATCGGCCACAACCTCCAGATGCTTCCAGGCCGGCGCGGGCGTTTCGCATTGGGCCTTGGGTACAAAAGCCGATTCTTCAATCAACTCCATTTTGTGGATATAACGCGGGCAGTTCGGGAACATTTCACGCACGCTGACCCGCAGGACCATTTCAGCTTCCGGCCAGTGATTGAGCAAGGGCTCATCGTCCTGGATGAACGCGTCGCCGTTCAGGCGGAGACGGGCTTGCTGCTGAAAATCGACGAACAGCAAACTGACATGCGGATTAACCAGGACGTTGCCCGCTGAAATGTACATGCCGCTGCCATCGTACAGCGGAAAAGCCAGTGTGGCTTCATCGACCACCTTGACTAAGCCGCGGCTTCCGCCTTTATAGGAGCAGTTGGGCCGGCCTTCCCGGTCAACAGTTGCCAGGAAAAACATGTTCTGTTCTTCGATGAATGCCTTGTCCTCCGGGCTGATTTGCGAGCTGACGATTGCTTCAACCAGCCGGTCCGCTAACGGGCGCGTCTCAAAGCGATCCTGTAATTGCCGGCTGCCATCGTGGAAAAATTCACTCATTGTCTCTCCTGGGAAGTTTGTTTTTGGGGATGTCTTGTTTTTTTATGGGGTATGCTGCCTTCAATAAGCATTTTGGCAGCCTGTTTGGCATATTCGCCTGCGCCTGAATGGCGTTTCATCTGTTCAGAAACGATCGCGCCCTCGACCAGTAAACTCAGTTGCAAAGCCAGGCTTTCCGGATCGGCGCATCCCGCCGCTTTCGCCAGATCTGAAATATAGCTTCGGAAACTGTCGTAAAACTCGGCGGACACCCGATGGACCGGATTGCCTTCCAGTGGAAATTCGGCAGCGGCATTAATAAAAGCGCAGCCTCGGAACTCCGGAATGGCCATCCATGCGCCAATCACATCAAAAACCGCCAGCAATTTGCCTTCGGGCGTATCGGCTTTTGAATCCACCTGCTCAACAAACCACTGCCGGAAATCCCCGTCCCGTTTGCGCAGAAAAGCCAGCACCAGATCATCCTTGGATGGGAAATATTTATACAGGCTCATCTTGGTGGTGTTTGCCGCTTTAACAATGGCATCCACCCCTGTTGCCCGAATGCCCTGGCGATAAAACAGATCAGCTGCGACATTCAGGATTTTTTCTTGCAGATGGGTGGGCATTTTCATGATCAGGCGGTGGCAGGGTTGCAAACGATTATACCGATCAGTATACTTTTGCGACACTATACAGACCGGTCTGTATAGTTTTAATTTAAAAACTTAGTGATAGGAACAGGTAATGGAAGTTTTATTGATAGGCGCTGTATTGATGATTTTTGCCGTTCTGGCATCGGCATGGTTGATGACCTTTGCCAGATGGTTTCCTGTTAAAGGCATCGATGGCGATTTTCTGGTCGACTATAAGACCCTTATTAGAGCTCATATCGATTTTGCCTTGATGGCGCTATTTTGTTTGGGATTCTACGCCGTAAAGGTGCCATTGCCCGTAATCGCCTGCTGGCTGGTGGTCATCGGCGGCATCAGCAATCCCGGTGTTTTTGTGATTGCCGCCTTCGATCCGGACTTTTGGAATAAGCCGGTGTGGAGAGCCTACACCGCGATTAGTTTTGCCATTACCACGATAGGCTTTGGCTGGGTTTGTGTCAGTTTACTGGATTATGCCTTATCGCTGTAAAACAGCGTCAGCTATTTGACAGTTGTCGCATCCATTTAAAAACAGAGCATTAATGCCACTTTTAATGCTCAATCCGGACGCTCTTTACCGGCAGTTTTCAACGCCTTTCGATCTGCGGGATACGGGTTATCCACAAAAATTGTGGATAACTCTGTTACAAAAAAGTGAAATTCCCCCCCAAATCCTCATTATTCGGATCATTGAATCAGATTGACTAAAAATTGGCCGATCAGCAAGGCGCCATCCGCATGACTTGAAAGCGTCGGATTCATCGGCTTTGTTAAAGATTTTCCGCATTCAACAGTATGACCTCAATTTCCTCGGTGATTTCTTCCTGCCGGCGCATCTGGAATTTCCGGTGCAGTTTTGCCGTTTCATTGTCGAGATGCAGCACGGCCCCATCCAGATGCTGCAAGCGCCGGTGATTTTCCGCCATCAGCGACGTGTAGCAGAGCTTATGCAGTACGGCGAATAAATAATGTTCCACCATGTCCGCAAAAAAATCGGCCGGATCGAGATTCAGTAGCGGCGGGAAAGCGAAGCGGGGGCGCTCCTGAACGGTTTGCTGAAAAGGCGGCAGCAGGGGCTGATGCGTGGGCCGGCTCAGCGTGTTGTCGTGATAAACGGCACTCAATTCAAAGAAACCGCGCGTTTCCTGCAGCGAGGTAATCGCGCCGAGCAAGCGGTTGACAATGGCGGGCACTTCTTCGGCGACATTGGCGCCTTCAAGCGTGGCAACCGGCTCGGGATAGACATCGGACCAGCGGTTGGCCAGTCTGCTGCCGATGAGGATGATGTCCTCCGAGTAGGCTGCTGGCGCTATTTCATTAATCAGGCTGTCATTGAAGTCGCCGCAAAAACCGCGCTCGGACCCGATCAAAATAACGATATGCGGGGCCTTGACATCGGTATCCAACAGATAAGGGTGAAAACTCAGGAAATCCATGGCCGCATCTTCAATGGCCTTGACCGCCTGGTTCTGCACGGATTGAAAGCGGAGCAGCTTGTGCGTTTCTATAAACGCGAGATTTTTCATCGAATTTAAAATGCCCCGGATATCCTCCATCTGGGCGATATGCTGTCGCAGACGCCGGCTTTGGCTCATGGCTGCGGATTCGGTTCGATGCCCAGCCAGTCGCCGATGGCTTGCAACCACTGGTCAGGGCTGCTGTTCAGCGTCAGCCTGGTGTCGCTGATGCCTTTTTTCATCCGCGCCAGAAAATCTTTAATCTCCTCCGGCTTGGCCTGGTCGAACAAGTGTTCATTGAAAGCAATCAACCAGGCGAGTTGAAAAAGACTGCTGAGCGGGCTCAGCCGCTCCTGCTTGAGAATCTCCCGCAGCACGCGTCCGCGTTGAATCCGCGCTTCCATCGAGGCTTCCAGGCGCTGGCCGAACCGGGAAAAGGCTTCCAGTTCCAGAAACTGCAAATAATCCAGCTTCATTCGCCCGGCCTGATTACTGATGCTCAAGTGCTGGGCCTTGCCGCCTATCCTCGATACCGACTTGGCGATATCGATGGCGGGACGGAATCCCGAGGCGAACAGGTTGGCATCCAGATAAATCTGGCCGTCGGTGATGGAGATCAGGTTGGTGGGAATATAAGCGGCAATTTCACCCTGCTGGGTTTCGACGATAGGCAAGGCCGTCATGCTGCCGCCGCCGTTTTCGGCATTCAGGCAGGTCGACCGTTCCAGCAGGCGGGCATGCACGAAGAAAATATCGCCGGGATAGGCTTCGCGCCCGGGCGGGCGGCGCAGCAGCAGGGACAGTTCGCGGTAAGTTCTCGCGTGGGTCGACAAATCGTCATAGATGACCAGCGTATCGCGGCCCTGCGCCATCCAGTGTTCGGCCAGCGCACAGCCGGCGAACGGGGCGATATATTGCAGGCCGGGCAAGGCGCTGGCTTCGGCCACGACGCAAACGGTGTAATCCATCGCGCCTTGTTTTTTCAAGGTTTCGATGGTGTTCACCACAGTTGAGCGTTTCTGCCCGATCAACACATAAATGCAGACGACATTTTTGTCTTTTTGATTGATGACGGTGTCGATTGCGATCGAACTGCGGCCCAGCCCTTCGTCGCCGATCAGCAGTTGCCGCTGACCTTTGCCGATCGGAATCAGGGTGTCGATGATTTTAATGCCGGTGTACAGCGGGTCGTGAACGAAATCCCGTGCGATAATCGGCGGCGACGCTCGCTCCAGGCCGCCCCGTCCGGCGGGAACCGGAGCGGGAATGCCGTCAAGCGGAGTGCCCAGAGGATCGACCACCCGGCCGATAAAAGCGTCTCCGACCGGTATGCTGGGCGCGTTTTTAGACAAATGCACCAGCGTGCCGGACGTCAGCGCTTCGGTTTCATACAGCAGAATCGCACCGACCCGGTCACGGTTGAGGTCAAATACCATGGCGCGGCTGCCATCGGCAAATATCAGGATGTCGTCGATGGCTGCCGAGGGCAATCCCATGATCCAGGTAATGCCGTCCCCGATCGTTACGACCGTGCCCTGCTCGGTGACCCGAAGCTCCGGCTGATACTGATCCAGCCAGGCGCTTTGCTTGTCTACCAAGTCAGCGAGCGCTTCGGCATCAGTCGAATTCATGGGCAATCTCGGCAAAGCCGGTCAGTTCATGCTGCAGGTTGGCGTGCAGGACCCAAGCGCCGATATCGATGCGCAGGCCGGCGATCAGCCCGGCGTCCTGTTGATAATGAAACACATCGGGCCTGTTGATGAGTGCCCCCAGCTTTTGCTCCAGATTTTGTCTTAGCTCGTCCGGCAGGAGATAGGCGCTGGTAATGTGAATGGACACCGATTGGTCAGCCTCCAGCATTTGCAGGCAGCGTCTGCATTCCTCGGGCAAATCATTGAAATGCTCCAGCAGCATGGCGCACAACCGCTCTTCCAGTTCGGGACCTGCGGCTTGGCGCAGCAATATGGCTGCAAAGCGGGCGCTGTTTTGCAACGCCTTTTTTTCGGCCTGCTGCTGGATGTCACGCTGCAGCCTTGACAGGATTACTTTGGCTTTTTGCCGTTCCTGGTCAAGATCGGCCTGCAGCTGATCCATTTGCGTTTTTCTTTCGGCCTCGATTTCCCGGCGCAGCGCGCTAAGCGCGGCCTGTTTTTCCTGCTCCCACTCGTTTTGCCGGTTTTCATAGTGTTGGCGTAAATCTTCGGCCTCTTGATGCAGCTTTTTGGCTTCGGCCAGTGTTTGGTCGATGTGCTGCTTGCGCCGGGTAATGACGGCCAGTACCGGTTTATAAAAAAGCCGTTGCAGGATCCAGATCAGGATCAGGAAATTGATGATTTCAAGCGCAAAGGTGGAAAAATTGAATTCCATGGCTGTTCTGGCCCGATTATTTGGTCAGGAATTCAAGCAGCGGATTCCTGAACAGTACGATCAAAACAATCACCAGACAGTAGATAGCCAGCGATTCGATCATCGCCAATCCGATAAACAGCGTCCGCATGATCGACTGCTCCGATTCCGGCTGACGGGCCAAGGCTTCCAAGGCGCTGCTGATCGCTTTTGCCATGGCCAGAGCCGGCATCATGACGCCCAGGGCAATGCCGATGATGGCGGCGAGAGTGGAGCCGAACACGATTGAAGCGATGTCTGTCATAACTATTCCTGTCGATTAAGTTGTTGGGATTGTATCGCGCCGGCCAGATAAATCAGCGCGAGCATGCCGAAAACATAAGCTTGCACCAGCGCTTCGACGATATGCAGCATCAAAATCGGAATCGGCATGAGAAAACCCGCGACCAGCAAAATCAGCATCGCCGTCATTTCCAGGCTCATGATGTTGCCGAACAGCCGAATCGCCAGGGCCAGCGTGCGAGTCAATTCGCTGATGATGTGAAAAGGCAGTAAAATCGGACTGGGCGCCAGATAATGGCGCAGATATTGTTTAAGTCCCCAGGTCTTGATACCGAACCAGTGTACCGAAAAAAACACCAGTACGGCCAGTGCCGAGGTGACCGACAGATCGCGTGTCGGCGAATGCAGGCCGGGTATTAAGCCGATCAGATTGGCGACGATCAGAAACAGCCACAAGGTCCCGACAAAAGGCATGATTTGCCGGCCATGTTCCGGCGCGACCGCGAGAACAGCTTCCTCCAGCGCCGAGACGATGCCTTCCACCATGGCCTGCAGAGGACCGGGCAGCATGTCCAGACGCCGGGTTGCAAGCCAGGCCAGTACCGCAGTGACCAGCATGATGCCCCAGGTGGTCAGGACCGATACGCCAATGGCCAGTGGCCCGAGCATAAAAACCAATTCGTTTTCCATGATTTAACCTTGCTAAAGAGGCCGTCCTACAAAGCATTATTTACTGATGTTACGCAGACAATTTGCCCATGCGTCAAGCGCCTGTAGGGTCGAATTCACTTGTGCCCCATGGGTATTCGACCCGAGACGCTCTGTTAGTCATTTAGTGCGAATACCCAAAGGGCACAAGTGAATTCGCACCTACGCGAGCATTTGGCCGCTTTCGTTAAAGGCGGCTCAAGAACTGTAGTGCTCGGGAGCGGCAAACGGCATAAAAAGCTATCCGTGCGTAACATCAGTTATTTATTTTGAATCAGAAAATAAACGTTAAACATGCCGACCACAATGCCCGCGAACAACAGGCTGAGCGTCCAGCACATCGAATAACCCGGCATTATACTATCCAGCCAATGCCCCAGGTAGGCGCCGCCTATGATGGGCAACACCATGACCAGCCCGAGCGTCCCGATATAAGCGGTCTGCGAAAGCAGGTTCGGGCGTTCCCGGTCCGCTTTTTTGATGCGTTTGACCTGATTTTCTATCTGCTGTTTTAATCGCCGCTGTTGATTCATGTCATTTCTCGCTTGAGCGCCCGGAGCCGGGTCAGCATGGCCTGTTCCATTTTTTGCAGACTGGCCTTGGTCGCGCGCAGATCTTCTTCCTCGGCTATCAATTGCTGCTCCAGTAATGAGCTGATGCGGTCGAGGTCTGTGTCTATCATGAAGCGCCGCGTGCTGAGCGCCAGTTCGTTATTGTTGAAATACAGAACCGCACCGGGCAAAGCCAGGTATTGCCAGTCTTCTTCCTCCCCCTGCCGAAAGCGCGCCAGTCCGAATACCAGCGTGGTCATGAAGCGGGCATGGTTGGGGCGGATGCCGAAACTGCCGGACGCGTCCTCGCCGATAAAGGCCGTCACGCCGGTTATGCGCTGTTCATGGGTGGCATCATACAGTTGCAGCGCGAATTCTTTCATACCGGTTCCTGCATGCTGCCGCGCATATAACACTGGGCTTCGGTCAAATCGTCATAACGCCCGGCCAGAAAAGCCTCGCAGTCGGTCAAGGTCTGTTCGAGCGGAACCGAAACGCCGGCTTGCCGGGTGTGCTGCGCCAGAACCGCAAACGGCTGGGTCAGATAGCGTTGCAGCTTACGGGCGCGCATGACAATTTTCCGGTCCCGTTCGGACAATTCCTCCATGCCCAGCATGGCGATGATATCCTCCAGTTCATCATAACGCGCCAGATGTTCGCGCACGCCTTCGGCCACATTGTAATGGCGGTCGCCCAGGGTATGGCGGTCCATCAGGTGACTGCCGGAACGCAACGGGTCGACAGCGGGATAAATGCCCTTGCTGGCCTGGTCTCTGGACAGGATAACGGTGGTGTCCAGATGGCTGAGGATGGCGCTGACCGCCGGGTCGGTCATGTCGTCCGCCGGCACGTAAACGGCCTGAACCGACGTGATGGCGCCCTGGCGGCTGGACAGAATGCGGTCCTGCAGCTCGGCGACTTCCGACGTCAGGGTCGGCTGGTAACCGACCGTGGCCGGCATGCGGCCGAGCAGACTTGAGATTTCGCTGCCGGCCTGAACGAACCGGAAGACGTTGTCCATCACGAACAGGACTTCCTTATGCAGGGTATCGCGCAGATATTCGGCATAGGTCAAAGCCGACAGGCCGACGCGGAAGCGCACGCCGGGCGATTCGTCCATTTGCCCGAACACCATCAGGGTGTCGGACATGACCTTGGCCTGTTCCATTTCCCGCCATAATTCGTGGGCTTCCCGGATGCGTTCGCCGACGCCCGCGAACACGGAAACGCCCTGGTGGATTGCCGAAACCGCATGAATGAATTCCATCACCAGCACCGTCTTGCCGACGCCGGCGCCGCCGAACAACCCGGTTTTGCCGCCTTTGACGAAAGGGCACAACAAGTCGATGACTTTGATGCCGGTCTGCAAAATACCGCTGATGCCGATTGCTTCCGACAAGACCAGCGGTTTCGAGTGGATATTGCGAAATTCGGTATGAGGCAGCGGACTGCCTCCATCCAACGGTTCGCCGAAAATATTCAGTAATCGCCCCAGACATTGCTTCGAAACCGGAACATGCAGCGGCGCTCCGGTGTCGTAGACGGTCAAGCCCCGGCTCAGGCCGGCCGTACCGTGCAGCGTAATAGCCCTGACATGCCGCTCATCAAGATGCTGATGCACTTCGAACTGGTAGACGGTATGATCGAAACGGGCGCATAAAGCCCGGCGCAATGGCGGCAACCGGGCACAGTCGATAATGACGACGGGGCCATGAATTTCAGCGATGGTCCCGATCGGGTGTCGATCTTGTTGTTGACCCGACAAACTATCCAATGATGCTCGCTCCAATTGACTGAGGGTGAACGCGCTTTGTTATGAAAGTTGTCAAGCGCCTTGATCGCTAGTATTACAAAACGCAGTCCCCGCAGCAACGGTCGGCGCCCAAGTTTTGTTTCCGCCAGGACTTGCGCATTTTGCCTTTCTCTCGCCGCGCCGGGATGCACATAAGGAAGAAGAGCAGCGCAAGACATTATCCTGAAACTGCTTTTATGTGTTTTAAAGATCGGAACAAGCAAGACCGAAAGGTACTCTTACCAAATTGTGATCGAAAAGATTGTAAGATAGTCAAATCCCGAAAAATAACCAGTTGACCAAAAGAGAGACATAGGTGAGCGATCGTTTAGTTCAACTTGATGCAATGCGGGGATTTGCCGCCTTGATGGTCGTCGGATTTCATTACACGACGGGATACCAGGATTTATATGGACATCCAGGCCAGCTGCCGCTTGAATTGCCTCTTGGACGCCATGGCGTGCAGCTGTTCTTTATGATAAGCGGCTTTGTCATTTTCATGACGCTTGAGCGGACCGAAGACTTCAGGGACTTTGTTGTCTCCCGCTTCGCCAGGCTGTATCCGGCCTATTGGACTTCAGTTTTCCTTACCTATATTTTCGTATCAATCGCATCACTCCCGGGCAGAGAAACATCTTTTTCCGAAGCGCTTGTTAACCTTACCATGCTTCAGCACTGGTTCCGGGTACCGCATGTTGACGGAGCCTATTGGACATTAACTGTAGAGCTGTCGTTCTATGCAATCATGCTCGCGCTGTTTCTTTTGCGCTGTCTCAATAGAATCAATCTGGTGGCGATCCTATGGCTAAGCCTGATGATTGTGGTTTACAAAGTAGAGCGTTCCACTGCTTTGCGACTTCCTGATCTTGTTAAGACAACCCTGATTCTGGAATACGCCAACCTGTTTCTTGCCGGCATCGCGTTTTATAAGCTATATCGTGCTGATAACCCGCTGCATAACAAGTTGCTCATCAGTGCCTGCCTGGCTGTGGAATTCATAATCCACGGTTGGAAATTGGGGCTGATATGCGGTGTATTTTTCGGCCTGTTTTACAGCGTTTTCGTTTTGAAAATAAAATTTTTAAATAGCCTGCTTTCAGCCAGACCATTCGTCTATCTTGGGACAATCTCCTACAGCCTCTATCTCTTGCATCAAAATATAGGCTATGTACTGCTGCGCATAGGGTATGCAAACAACCTGGAACCCGTTACAGCCATAGTCCTTACTTGCCTTGCATCTGTCCTGCTTGCTTCATTCATAAACACGGTGATTGATGTTCCCGCCAGAGTGGCCATTCGATCCTTTTGGAGGAACAGTAAAGCAATGAAGCAAATGGCAACGGCCACAAAACCATAAAACCTTTCCCAGCAAGATTAATAACCCTACAGCGATAGATGCGCTATCAGTGCAATAGGATGCCGGGGCATGAGGCGCATCCTATAAACTAGCGCATCTTATAACCTTAATGAAGATCGAAAATGAGTATTGAGATTAAGCAGGCAACGCCGGAACAATCCCCGGAGATAGCTGAGATGGTGGGACAGTTGCTGGAAGAAATCATGAACAACATCGGCGTAAAAGCCTTCAATTTTGACTGGAACCAGACCAGGGACAGACTGAGGCAGTTTTTGCTGGATCAAAAATACTTCGTGTTTGTGGCAGAGGATGCGGGCGAGCCAGTGGGATTCATAGCGCTCTATGAAGGCTATGCGCTTTATGCTGAAGGGGCGTTTGGAACGATACCGGAGCTTTATGTACGCCCCGAGTACCGTTCCAAAGGTGTCGGTAAAAAACTCACCGACAAGGCAAAAGAGTTTGCCGCCACGAAGGGATGGACCCGGCTCGAAGTAACGACGCCCCCACTTCCCCAGTTTGAAAGAACACTCGAATTCTACGAGAAAGAGGGGTTCAGCATTACAGGTGGCCGCAAGCTCAAAGTGAATTTGTGAGGTATGGACTTAGCGATCGCTTAATCGGGCGTAGCCAAGTAGGGTACGCACCGCGTACCTTTTTGCGGTTTGAGTCATCACAGACGGTACGCAATGCTTACCCTACTTCATTACCCTTTCAGCCTTCTCATAACAGCCGAACTGGACGTGCAAGTCGCCAGCAACTTGCCGCCGGGGTTTTTGACTTCGGCCCGCAGATGGATCTGCATGGGTGTTCTTTCCACCAGAAAGGCCGTGACATGGATGAATTCGTAAGCCATTTTGACGGGCCGGATGAACGTGGTGTTGACATGGGTCGTGATGCTGGGCGGCAATAGCAGGTAGCTCAGCGGCGCCAGGGTATTGTCCATGGCCGCCACGATCATGCCGCCCTGCATGAATCCGAACGGGTTGCTGTAGCTCTCCTTGATCGGGAACCGGGCGGTCAGCGATTGCTCTTCAACATATTCCAGAAACTCGCCTTCCATTTCCTTGAAGATTTGGGGGGGCAGTTCCATGCCCGGATTCGATCCTATCAACTCCCTGATTTTTATTAACAGATTGTCCTGCACTGTGCCCCCGCTGCGCTTTGGGTTAAAAAACATCAATTCCGGTCGATATTTTATTGCTTATGAGCCGGTTCAAACACAAAAATCGAGTAGCCATGCATCAGTGTTTTCATGAACAGGTTAAAGAGTAGCACGGGCACTTTTACCGATCCGTATTCCGAGGCTTTGGCGACGATGGAATGCTTTTGCCCGATCTGATAGCCGTACCGGCAGAATAACTCGGCGGGATTTGGCAACGTAAACCTGAAGTCGGCGCCCAGTCTGCCCAGTTTCTGCTGCAGAGTATGGCTGTATTTGTTGAAGAACTTTTCCGTCATGAGGTCGCATACCAGTTTATGCGCCGGGAACAACCGGTGTAAGGTTTGCAGGGTTTGCCTGATGGCATCCTCTTGCAGATAAATGAAAACGCCTTCTATGACGACGATGACGGGCTCATCGGTGGAAAACGCCTGCAGTTTCTCTTCCAGCGATTCGGTTTCGAAATCGATCGCGATGCGCTGCAGCCGGTTTTTGCAGGCTTCAATCGGCAGCCGCTCGTTTTTGTAGGCGATGATTTGCGGCTCATCCAGTTCGATCCATGCGCCGCCGTCAAGCCGGTAGGCACGGCTGTCAAAGCCGGCGCCGATCAGGATAATCTTTAAATCCGGGTTATTGGCCAGCTCCTGCCGGATGCAGTCATCGATAATCCGATGCCTCGCCACATTGCCGGCATTGGGATTGGTTTCCTCTTTGAAAGCGGAAAAAATGTTCAAGCCCCGTTCATCCATAAAAACCCTGGCATAGGTGTCCCGGCAGACCGGGTTTGCGGTTTCGGCATCCTGCATGCGAACGCCGCAGCAATAAAAGGCGGTATTGGATATCGGTTTCATAGTGTCCTTTTTTGGATAGAGGGAAAATTTTAGTTGCTGATATTCACAGCTAACGACGCATCTGCCAGCAGTAAACCGGATTAGGACCTCTAGCGCGTCCGCGCGGAATGTGAAAGGGGTTCGGAATCAGGAAAGCAGTCGTTGCCGCTCACTACCCGCGTTAGAAATATTTTAAGTATTTTTTAAGCATGGATCAATACCGGCACATCAGCATCAAGCTCACGCACTTGATGCCGTTTTGTTTGAAGAATGTGTGAAATCACACAGTTTTGGTGCACCAAATACCTTATCCTGAGCACTTCAACCCGGGAAAAAGCCGCTGTAGCGCTGATTTTCCGGAGGCAAAACTATTTATACAGTGCAGATTGTATGCCAACTGTAGAGGCATATTGTCGCGCGTCATCATGTCGCATTTTCAATGAGCCCGGGGATAAATACACTAAACCCGACTCTTGTATGCGCTCTCTTTATGAGAATCAGAGTTTATCTATCCTTCCTCTCAAATGCGGACTTCCCGTCCGCATTCTTTTTCGGCTCATTAAATCCAAAGTTGAATTATTAAGGAGTTTTATGATTTTTTTCGATAATCCGAACTTTCCATCCGCTCAGGATCTTGATCTGGAAAACAAGTTGTTTTTGCCCACCTCAAGACTCTATACGCAGCTGAACTTCCAGTTGCAGACGCTGTATCAGGATATCCGCGCAGAGCTGTTCGATATCCATGCGCTGATGGCTTCATCGGCCAAACAATTGTATGAGCAGCCTGGGCCGACCCTGACGGCCTGGTATGATCAGGCCGCCAGTCGCTCTGTTGAACTTTACGCACGAATTAACGGAGAGCTGTTGCCGAAAGCACAGGCGTCTTACCAACAGCTTATCGTCGATCTGGCCGATGCGGGTCGGGAAACACAGCTTTACCTGCAGAATTTCATGGAAAACCCAGAGACCGCCGCGGCTGCGGCAATCGAGCCTGTCACGGCTTATCTTGCCGCGGCGACCGAAGCATCCGAAGCGGCCCTGGTAAGCGGTTATTATGCCCTGGCCGACCTGTTCAATATGTTTCTGGAACAGCCCACCGAAACACTGGAGGCTTCTTATCATTACCTGTTGTCGCAGTTGCTTGAGCTCTATTTTCAGGCGGTCTCTTCATTATTGATGCAAATATAGCGCTTCACTGTTTGGTTGCACGCACTCCAGGACAAACATTACGAACGGCTGCACGGACAGGAAATGATCCCGCCATTTTCCCGCATTCGCCTCATCCGTCGGGCGAATGCGGGAGCCATTGCCAGACGCACGAAGTTCGTAGTTCATTGAACTGTTTATCTTATGGCCGCTGATGTCAGACGCAAGCCCATCATAATATTTGTTTGCTTATGTCTCGTGTTGCGCTAGAATCTGGTTTCGAATCGATACAATAATTAAAGCAGGCCATAGGGGTGCACTATGAAACACAAGATGCTTTATTTGCTGAGTATGTTGTTATTCAGCTTAATAGGACTCAGCTGCATCGGGGTTGCCAACGCGGACATACCCGATTTTGAACAGCTCAGGAAGAATTACTATGACTCTCATCCGGGCAAGGGATCGCATGCCGACTATTGGGAACCGATTCCCATCCAGAAATACTGGAATCCCAAAGATTTCTACAAGCCACCCAAAACCGTTCAGGGCGAATTCGGCCGAGATGACTGCGTAGGCTGCCATCAAGCCACCAGTCCGGGCGCATTCCATGCCTGGAAAAACAGCGTCCACAGTGATCTGGCCGCGATTCGAAACCTGCCGGACAGCGATGTGCGCGCCTACAAGAAAGAAAAACTGGCGCAAGTGGAAGCCAACCTGGTTAAACAGGATTTACTGGAAGAAGGCCAACAGCTCGATCAGGTCGGCTGTATCGATTGCCACGGCGGCGTCGGCAAGGAAACCGTCAACCACGCCGAGAATCTGGTAATGCCGGACCGCGCCGCCTGCGGCTCGTGCCATTTGAATGAATTTGCCGAAGCGGAATCGGAAAGAGATCAGGAATGGCCGCAGAAGCAATGGGGCAAAGGCCATCCCTCCCATGCGGTCGACTGGGAAGCGAACGTCGAAAATACCGTTTGGGCGGCCATGCCTCAGCGGGAAGTGGCGCAAGGCTGTGACATGTGCCATTACCAGCAGAACAAATGCGACGGGTGTCATACGCGCCACACCTTCTCCGTCGCCGAGGCCCGGCAACCGGAGGCCTGCTCAACCTGCCACAATGGCGTGGATCACAACGAGTTTGAAAATTTCATGATGTCCAAGCATGGCACCCAGTACCAGACACAGGGCAAAGCCAAGTGGAATTTCGAAGTTCCGCTGAAAGACGCCATCACCAAGGGCGGCTATACGGCGCCGACCTGTCAGGTCTGCCATTTCGAATACAAGGGCGAATATTCCCACAATCTGGTACGCAAAGTGCGCTGGGCGTTCAACCCGACACCCGCCATCGCCGACAACCTCGGCGATCCCTGGTTTGAAGACCGCAAACAGGCGTGGATTGACACGTGCAGTCTGTGCCATTCGGCCAGCTTCGCCAAGGCTTATCTGGACACGGCCGACAAAGGCACCATTCAGGGCCTGGCCGTTGAGCAGGAAGCCAAAAAAGTCGTCACCAAACTTTATGACGACGGCCTGCTGGTCGGTCAGAAAACCAACCGCCCCAATCCGCCGGCACCGGAAAAAGACGTACCGGGCGGATTCTTCCAGCTGTTCTGGGCCAAAGGCAACAACCCCAGTCACGTGGAACGCATCCATGCCGATATGTGGGAGCATGACCTGATCAAGCATTATAAAGGCATTTTCCACGCCAATCCCGGCGGCTTCACTTACACCGAAGGCTGGTCGGAACTGCTGAAGGACTACACTGAAATCATGGATGAAGACACACGCCTGCGTGAAGCGGCCGGCAAGACGGCGTCTGCTCCGGCTTCCGCTCCGGCATCATCTCCGACTGGCGAGAAAGAGGGCGGTGACAACAGTCTGATCATCAGCGGCCTATTGCTGATCGTGTTCGGGCTGGGTGTGGCTTATATGGTCCTGAGACCGGCCCGGATCAAAAAACCGGAAGAGGTGGGCGAGCAGGACAAAGAGCAACCGGAGGATGCGAGCGAACAGGGCAGAGAGCAAGAGTGATGTCCCGTAAAATAAGACAAGGGCTGCTTATGGTGATCAGTATTGTGCTGCTGGCGACAGGCGGCACGATACTGTACCGGCAACTGCTGCCCTCGCCCGCCGTTAAGGCGGATGGCGCGAAAAGCGGTGATCAGCTCAGCGTCCGCCATGCGCCGGAACCGAAAGCCGATGTGCAGGGCCGTTTCCCTGCACAGTCGGTCGAACGCTATGCCTTCAGCCAGGAAGGCAAGGATTTGTTCAGCCTGCTGGTGGCCCGGTATCAGGATAGTACCGGCCTGCCACAGGGCGCGGTCCTGTTTCCGAAGGACGCGCAGGAGATTGCTTCCAGTCCGACCGGGTTGCGTCATGATATCTGGCAATCGGCAGCCGACATCATTGCCCGCAAGGCGCCGGAAGATGCCCTGTTCCTGAGCTGGTGGGACGACGGTCAGCGCATTCATTATCTGAGCGGCAAGGAAGCCTGGCTGTGCAAGCCTTCCGATAAAACCTTTGCCGGTCCGGTATGGAAAGCCCTACAGGACAGCCTGCCGGCAGCATCGGACGAGGAACGCGCGCGTTTGACACAAATGGCGCGCTGGCTGACCATGGACAGCGAAAAAGCCCTGTCCGAGATCGCCGCGCATTTTGGCGTGTCGCGGCCCGTCTATCTGCTGGTCAATAATGATCTGCTGCTGCATCTGGCCGAGTTCGCGGCTTACGGCGGCACGTCCCTGTCGCTCGATTCGAAAAACATCCCGGCAGGCAATGATCTGCACGGGGATATTGCCCTGGTCAAGCGCTGGGCTTTCGAAGCAGGCGACGGCAATTATCTGGCGCAGAAAGAAGGCAACTATTACCGCGTCTGGTCCACGCCCGATGCGAAAGCCAAAAACACTCTATTGGTGAGGTTGCTGCCTTTTATCGATTCGCTAAAGAAATTGCCCGAAGGTGTCAGCCTGGTTTACCAGAGCCATTGGGGCGGATTTTTGTCTGTTTACAAAATTGATAACCAGCCAGTACATTAAAGCTTAAGACTCTGGACTTGATCTGGCGGCTTTAAATATTAATCGGAATTGAATCTGATATTGACTGGCTGAATTCGACTCAATATAGTCCTTCCGTCCTGTTTTAAGTGATACGCAGCACAGCTGGCAGGTAGCTGCCAGTAAATCAGGACATGCACCTGCGGGCTACGAATAGTCCGACCCCAGCATTTTAATGTTCACCGGTTTGGTTTCGAGCCCACGGATGCGCTTGGGATCACTAACAAATACTCAGGGCTTGTCGCGGCATCGACTCACCTATATTGCTTTCGCAGATCTCAGGCAGGCATGTACCTCTTGGTTAATCTACCCCGCAGGAGGTCAGGTCTGAACAGCCTTGGTAACCCCTCTTTTACAGCTTTTGTCGGCATTTCTCAGAGAACTCTCAGATCGCTCTTAAAAAGTCCTCAATTAATAATTTAACTCGATATCGAATTGAACCTTTAGCTTTTTCAAGGGCTCAACTATCTAGTATTTGAACTGCCAAAAACTCCAATTAAGTGATTCTTAGCACGAAATTTATCTTTCTAAAATTTATCTTTCTATTAGGGAGGGGTTTATGAAAATAAGCAGTAATATAGCGATACTAATAGCAGGTTCTTTAGCCGCAACTACACCTTTACTTGCGAAGGATGGGCCTGATGATGGAATCAGTTCATCGAGCGCATCGTCTACAAACGACACATCAGGCGATATTGAACCTAAGAAAAAAGTTGTAGCCGGTTTTAGTGATAAATTATTGGTTATACCTTGTGTTGATGTGAGAAATTCTCCATTCGATGGACATTACAACGTATTGATGAGCTTGGCTGGTGACGGCAGCGGCTTTGACTGGAAGCTTAAACGCGCTGAAGTCACAACAGACCCGGTTTGTGATTACCCATTAGACAATGAAATTGATACCGACGATGTACTGGCCGCCATCGGCATGCCGAGTGTTTCGGAGTTCAAAGGCAAGGATGGAACTGACAGAACATTAGAAGTCACGGTAGATTATGACCTGCGCAAGAAAGTGATAATCAGTTTTTCAAATAACTTGTTGGTGATTCCTTGCGTCGACGTGCAACAAACAATCTTCGCCGGACACTACAATGTTGTGATGGAAAGAAATCCGAATAATGTTGAGGAGTGGAAAGTCAGGGAGGCTAAGCCTACAACTTGTGATGGAGAGTCGGCCGAAGAAATTAATCTGGAAATTACTCTTGATGAAGTTTTGCAGAGCATCGATATGAAAAAGTAATTTTTAGGCATTGTTAATAATGCTATTCAATAGTGTCAAGCGCACAGTTCAATCATTCTCTGCTCATTTATTTAAATCCTGTGTGACATGCACCTAATTTAGGTGCCTACTTAAAGTTGTGAGTGAGCAGTTTGTGCCATAAACCAGCCATTCCGGAATGCACTTCAATTGACAGAAAATGGTCGGGATTTCGCCAGTCAACCAGCTAGTGAAAACCGACCATTAAGTAACAGGCGAATTAATTTTTTGGAAGTTGAAGCTGAGCAGCGGATTGAGGCTTGCCAAGAGCGGCTCAAGCGGACTGGTTAAGGCTCATTCTGTGCAGGAACTGTTGATAACAAGTTAACGCCCATTGGAAGTTGTATCTTTTTATTATCGGGCATGACGTGATACGGTTTCTGTTGAAAGTCGCTGAGCATATTCCAATCCAGCTTGACAGACTTAATGCGACAGAACCGCCAAATTACCCAGATAGCCGTTTTTCCGGGCCAAATATTCATCGACAAATGCCTGCATCGGTTCAGATTCATAAACGCTCGATACACTGATCGCCAGTTTTTTAAAGCCTGAGCCAACCACATTTTCGCCCGCCTTGATCTGAAAGTGTAAAAAAGCCGTAGCGCGCTTGCCATTGACTTCCATCTTCGGTTCCATCATTTCAACGGACGCTTGCCGGAAATCAAGATGATGAAATGACAAAGTCATGCTTTCGTAAATCACCAGTGGCCGGTTGAGGTTAAACATAACGTTTTCCTTGGCCAATAATGGAACCAGCACATAGGGAAAATTTTGTCCCGAGAAAGCCACATAATCGCGAGTAAAGCTTTCAATCAATGCTGAATCTCGGCTGAGGTCCCCCGAACGTTCGATCTGCAAATAGGTTTTACCCTGATTGTCGTTCACATCAATCTGCTCGGCATCGGTGTCGGGAAAGTTCAACAGCACACCCTGCCCGACCATGCCAGAAAAGATAAAGTGCATATTTTGGCTCAGGCCATATTTCTCCAATGCCAGTGAGAAAAGCAAATCGCCTGGTACGCAAAAACGTTTGGCATCAACATCGTGTAAAGGGTTGAAATCATGCGCCACTTCTTTGGCGAATGTACTGGCCTGTTCGGCGGAAATACTGACATTGCCTTCATGAATGCAATAAAATTCTTTTAAAAACATATTGTTATTTATTAATCGTACTAAAATAGATAATTCTACCACAGCTTAATATGTTTCACTTTATGACTTCCTAACCGACATGAATTGTCGGTATCTGTAAATCAAATCCAGCTATTTCCATACGTCAACATGTACCTTACCTGAAGGCCTAGACTTTCAAGCGAGAATGTCTCATAAACTTAAATTGAATCCTATTGATACACTGAATTTGCCTCAATAGCTGTGTCTTGTATGGGTAGACTAAAATGATACGCTGGCAGCAATGTGCCAAAAGTGGTCTATCAACAATTTCTATTGAAGGTCTGATGCAAGTTTGAAAAGAGCCATTCAACGATATTCCTGAGCCGTGCGCCGCTGCGACTGCATGACAAAGAGGCGATGCGTCCAGCGCGTCGGATTCAAGGAGATTGTTAGGTCACGTCCCACTTAGACACTTCTTTGCGCCATTCCACTAATGCGTACACGACCAAGGTGAATGCGGCGCCGTAGCGAACAGGAGCATAATCAAGCATTCCGCTCCACACTACCAGTAACGCGGCGGCAACACACGCCACGAGGATTAAAAGGACGATGGCAAGATTTCTCTGTTTTCTTTTTGACGCGGGACCGCCATGAAGGGAGATCTGTACCGCGACAACAAGCGAAGCATTTCCAAGAAAGAGCAACAAGGACCGAGCAGTGCCCGCGAAGACAAGGCTCGCCGCGAAAGCACCCATGGCAATGAAGTAGAAAGTCGAATAGGCGACGAGCTGGGGCCGTTTCATGGGTGACCTAATAAATGATTATCTAAATCTGTATATTTACACTTGAGCTGACTCGGTTGCAAATTAAAATATAGTGAAAAAGACGAAGAACTTGATTTATTAGGCGGGATAAGCAGATACGGATATCTCATCTCATGCTCCTACTACCTAATGAATGAGCGGTTAACCATGCCAAGCTTACCAAATGGGCATCGGCGCATTCGTTTCGGCATTCGTCTCAGCATTCCTTTGCCAGCCATGTATTGCAAGTCAACTAGAGCAATTGTCTGTTACTTGAGATCAACTTGTACTGCTAAAATAGAGTTTTGTTGATAACAGACATGCATCGAAGATGCCCAAACCTTATTCAGAAGACTTGCGCCTGCGTGTCGCGAGGGCCGTTGACAGCGGCAAAACAACACGCGAAGTCAGCGCGATCTATCAAGTCAGCCCCTCCTTTATCTCCAGAGTGCATCAACTCTGGAAAAACACCGGCGGCGTTCAGAGCAAGCCGATCGGTGGTTATCGGCGGGCTCTGCTGGAACCTTATGAAGCGGCCATCAAGGCACAGCTGGTGAACAGTCCGTCGATGACCTTGAAGGAACTGCAAAATTGGCTGGAAACTGAACAAACCTTGAGCGTATCGATTTCGGCGATCGATAAGTTTATCCGGCACAAGCTGGGCTATCGCTATAAAAAAACGCTGGTCGCCAGTGAACAGCAGCGCGAGGCTGTCGCGATAGCTCGTGAACAATGGCAAGCCTGGCAGCAAACTTGTGATCTGTCGAAGTTGGTGTTTCTGGACGAAACGGGGCTATCCACGGACATGATCTGTCGCTATGGCCGTGCGTTAGGCGGTTCTCGCTGTCGGGATGCCGCCCCGGCTGGCCACTGGCAAACGCTGACTTTTATTGCCGGCTTGCGTGCCGACCAACTCACGGCGCCTTGGTGCCTGGATCAGGCCATGACCGGTGAGGGCTTCAAAGAATATCTGCGCTCGCAGCTGGGACCGACCTTAAAGCCCGGCGATATTGTAATCTGTGACAACCTGTCAGCACATAAGGTGGCGGAAGTACAAGCCATTATTGAAGCGCAAGGGGCGACGATCAAATATCTGCCGCCTTACAGTCCTGATCTGAATCCGATCGAGCAGGTATTCTCCAAGCTCAAAGCCCTTTTGCGCAAGGCGGCAGAACGAACCTATGAAATGCTCTGGCGTACTGTGGGCCAATTAATGGATCGGTTTCATCCCGACGAATGCCTGAACTTCTTCAGGCATTCAGGTTATGTTTCTGACTAAAAGATAATCGCTCTGGCTCTCGCTAAATTATTTGAATGCATTATTCAAATGGCCCCGAATTTTTAAACAACAGCTCACGATGGACTATAACTGAAATAATCAAGTTTACCATCTCTAAACGTCGCCGAAGTAAAAGGTGTTCCATATTGGCCATCACTCCAGTAAAAATCTACGCCAGCCGAAGACATACTGTCAAAAACTCCATGACAACCTATAATTTTAACAACCTGATCATAGGTCATCCCTTTCTGGACCTGAGCTGCTTGGGATAAGTCAGGTATGCAAGAAGGATACTTCCCGTCATTGCAATAACTGGTTCCAGGTACATAAGTAGAGCAACTTAAACTATCGGAGACCGGAGGCGCTTCAGTAGAAAGAACACTAAGGGTTCCATCTGAATTAAACCCCAATTTAACATTGGCATACTCAACCTTACCATCAGCCTCCACCGCTGGAATAGTTACTGTGCCATTAGTGGCATCATAAGTAGTGGCAGTAGTGGAAACCGGAGGCGCTTCCTTGGAAAGAACACTAAATGTTCCATCTGAATCGGCCTTCAATTTGACGGTAATTGTCAAAATAACTGTCGCCTCAACAGTTAAATCAGGCCGCTTTTTTCAGCGCCTGCCGAATTATATTTTTGTCCTTCTGGTCAGGGTTCAAATAGACCTCAAGTACAGGCTCCCAATTTCGTGTTTTGTTCCGCCAGCGTTCCGGACGGCGCTTTTTGGCGGCTTCATAGGCCGCCTTTCGCTGTTTCAAAATCGCGAAGTCTTGTCCGCTATGCCGCTGATCTGGCGTGACAAACTGAATGGCGCTGTGCCGATGTTCATGGTTATACCAGTCCACAAAGCCCGACACCCAGCGTCGGGCCTGATTCAAATCCGTAAAGGGGTGGACCGGATAGTCCGGCCGATATTTGAGGGTCTTGAACAAGGCTTCCGAATACGGATTATCATTGCTCACCGCCGGTCGCGAGAACGACGGCAGGATGCCCAAGGCCTGCAGGGTCGCCAGCATCGTGGCNCCCTTCATGGGGCCGCCGTTGTCAGAATGCAAAGTCACCTGCTGACGGGGGATGCCTTCCCGCTGCACGATATCCCGCACAATGTCCGCCGCCCATTCGCTGCTTTCGCGTTCGTACACCTGCCAACCGACAATCTTGCGGCTGTAAACATCCATAAACAGATAAAGATACAGGAATACCCCTTTGACGGCCGTGGGCAGATAGGTAATATCCCAGCTGTACAGCTGATTGGGCGCCGTGGCCTTCAGGGCTTTCGGCTTGCGGCAGTCGGTGGCCGCCCGACTGGCCTGGCGATGCTGAAGTTGCTTCGCCTCGCGCAAGATCCGGTAGAAGGTCGATTCCGAAGCCAGATACTGACCCCGCTCGGCCAGAATCGGCACGATCTGGCTGGGCGCCAGCGCGGCAAATTCGGCCGAATTGGCTACCGACAACACGGACTGACGCTCCTGCTCACTGAGTTTGTTCGCGGGAATCAGCTGGCGGCCGCGACGACCGTCTTCCGCGACTTCACCCGATTGCTGCCAGCGCTGCAATGTGCGCAAGGTGATCCCCAATAAGTCGCAGGCTCGATGCCGACGGGCTCCGGCGGCGTGGGCTTCGTCTAGCCAAGACACAATTTGTTGGCGCTCTGACAGGGAAATCATGCGTCCTTTTCCTCCCAGAGCGCCTGATACTTTTTTTGCAGAACCAGTAAGGCCGCCGCTTCCGCCAAGGCTTTTTCCTTGCGCTTCAGCTCCCGCTGTAACGCTTGATGGCTCACTTGCAGTTCTCGCCAGTCAGCGCGACTGACGGCAGTCTCCGACGTGCCGGTTTCAAAGGCTTTACGCCAGGCGTGTAAATGATGCGGAAAAATCCCTTGTTCCCGGCACCAGGCATGCAATGTTTCCCCTGCCTTGCCCTGACTATCCAGGATCAGTTGAAAACGTTCGCTCTGATTCCAGTCTTGAGGTCGTTTTGTCATCAGGTCGGCTTGGCCCTCAACCACGTCTTTCGGTAATTTCATCCAGTTCTTCAACGTCCAGCTATTTATGTTCAAGTCATCGGCAATCGCTTGAACGGTACGATCGCCCCGGTTATAAACTTTCTCCAACGCCTGTTGGCGAAAAGCTTTCGTATAATAAGTCTTCTTTTTCAATTTCATTACCTCTAATAGTCAATCAATGAAAATTAGAGGCGACAGTTATCCTGACACAGGGGGTAAATGAATTCGCACCTACGCGTGCATTGGGCCGCTTTCGGTAAAAGAGACTCAATAACTGTAGTGCTCGGGAGCGGCAAACAGCATAAAAAGCTACCCGTGCGTAACATCAGTTATCATTTCATCAGCCTGGAAATGTTGAGTCGCGGAAAGCAAAAAATTCCCCACGCGGCTAATTGTTCTCGGCTCTCTGATCGCTCCCTTTCAACAGTTTGTCGATTTCCTCCTTGAAAGTCGGGAAGGGATGCGCGCCTTGAATCATTTTCACATTCTCCACCTTATCGCCATTGCTCACTCCGAGCATCAGCGTAGGCGTGCCGTTGATCCCCAGCTTCTGGCCCTCGGCGATATCTTTCCTGACCTGCTCGGCATACTTGCCGCTGTCCAGGCATTTCTTGAAAGGACCGGCCTTCAGTCCGACCGCGCGGGCATACCGGGTCAATTGTTTCGGTTTCAGCGCCTGCTGATTGGCGAACAACTGGTCGTGTATTTCCCAGTACTTGCCCTGCTCGTCCGCGCAATGCGCCGCCTCGGCCGCTTTCAGCGCCTGCTTGTGCATTTCCAGCGGGAAATCGCGGAACACGTAGCGAATCTTGCCCGTAGCGATGTACTCTTTGTCGATCTGCGACAAGGTTTCTTCCGCATGGCGTTTGCAGAACGGGCACTGGTAATCGGAGAATTCTATCAGGGTAAGCTTCGCATCCTGATTGCCCTTGAGGGGAGCGCCGCTGATCTCAAGCACTTTGTCGAGCGCCTGCGCCACTGGCTGTTCCTCGCCTATCTGGAGCAGTTTCTTGATTTCGGCCATATCTTTGAGCAAGGCTTCCTGGCTCTGCTTGAGCGCCTCGACGTCCTGCCGCACAGAGTCCTTGCGCGGCGTTTCCCGGCCCTGCTCGAGCGCCTCGACATCCTGCCGCACTGGTTCCATGCATCCCGTCAAGGCAAGCCCTACTAAAGTAACAAGCAGTGTTATTCGTTTCATAGTCTTCCTTTGATTTCTTGTGGGCCTGTGAATGAAAACCTCCGTATCCGGCCCCTATTCAGGATAGGAGGAATTAAATCAGGATTGAAAAGTGGGAAATGGAGCGGAAATAGCCTCCCATCCCTTACACCACCGACGCCGGCGGAATAAAAAACCGGAGCCTGCCGAATGAGTCGCGAAACTCAACCGCTGCCGCGTCATCGATGGGTGTAACCCTACAGGAAAGCCGGGAGCCGGCAATTACGCCGCCTCCCGGCGCTTCTTTCAAGACTGGTCGGATCAGTCTCCCGAGAGAGTGTCCGACCAGGTCCAATTGCTGAAATTTACTCAGACTAATATTTAGTCTTCTCTGTCTTATAGTCATCATCACGGCCATAACCATCATGACCATGATCATCATTACGGCCATAACCATCATCATGACCATCATCATGATCATTATCCCTATCAGGGAAGCAGCCTTTATCTTCGCATTTGCTCGTGCGAACGGGTTTTCCATGTGAGTCAAAGCAAGCAACAATCTCGCCTGGGAGCTTTCTAGTCACACATATATTGCCAACGCGTATGAACACTTTGGTGGCGGCGGTTATATCTGCCTCAAACGGATATTTCTTGGGCTCTTTGCAAGTCACGCGATAGGGATCTTTGTCGATAACGCATTTTTTGACATGATGCAGATGAGAGAATTCACCACCCAGTTTCTCGCATATCCTTTCGTTGTTTGCAGGAAATTTATCTTTTTTCGAGCAATCAAAGTTAACATTGTCCATTTTTGGATCGTCATACGAATCGTCATTTGTGTCGTTATATGCTACTACTTTGTCATCATGTCTTTTCTTGTCATCATGTCTTTTTTTGTCGTCATCCTTCTTTTTTGAATACTCATGACCCTTTTTCGAGTGGTCATTACCCTTTCCATAGTCATCACCGGCTCCAGCCGTTCCTACGACAGCCAAGGACAGGACCAGCGCCAGTGCGCTCTTACAAAAAATATTCTGTAACATATTACTCTCCTGTTTCATGATCGAATCATCGTGGCTTCAGAATAGAAGGCTTCATCACTCCGGATTTGTGCCATTTTTCGCTTATCACTAACTCGACTAATTGGCCCTCCTATTCAATAGTTAAAGAGAAGCCACCTCTTGTTAGATAAATTTAACGAAACGGCAAGCGCCGTTACTCAGTTGCAACTTGATTTCAATTTCATTCAAGCCGAAGTCAGTCTATTCAATTTTATCGATGGTCCGCATCCTTCAAATGGAGGACAAGTTCATCTTTTATTTACACTCGCGTGAACAAATAAATCAGCCGCATCAGATCGGATTGCCCATGTGTGGCGGTTTTGGCAAATACGTCCCTCAGCTGGCTGCGTGCGGTGCTGATCCTGACACGCCAGATGGTGCAGTAATCGTTGAGCGTCAAGCCGTCCGCCAAGGCGCGACAGAGCCGGGCCTCGGCTGGCGTCAAACTGAATTGGCTGGTGAAAAAATGCCACTGCCGGACAGGATAGTGGTTGGGGTCACGCAACGCGACCATGTAACGGGCCGCATGCAAATTGGCTGTCAAAGGCTCCGGCAGGCGAAAGCAGGTCAGCAACAGCAGGTCCGCGTCTCTCTCGCCCGTCAGCAGCAGGATGAACGGCCCCGGCTCGGTAGTTTTCCCGTTCACGAAAGCCGCGAAGCGGAAAGCATCCTTATGCCGAGGCGGCAGGGTAAATTTCTGCACTAACGTGCAAGGCATGCCGAACCTGCTCATGATTTTATCGGCTTGCGATGTAGCGTACATGATCCGCCTTTCGCTATCCAGCAGCAGCACGGCATCGTCCGTACGCTCCAGGCAGGAATGGCAATGCGGGGTTGAGAAGGTCTTATAGAGATCGTTAATGGCTCGATCTGCCAGCCGGCGCGGCAAATAGCGGCGCTCGGCTTTTTGATGAGTAGAGATAGTCATCACATCAATCTCCTTTTAGTACTGTGGTACTGCCATTTCTCGATATGAAAACGATTCTGTCTTTTGTAGAGCTTGAAAGATATCAATAACATAGAATACGTAAAAATAAATTGATTAATCTCAGCCATTTTTTAATTGGTGTAGACATTTTTTTTAGCTATGTCCTATCGCTAAAAATGGCTTTCACGGCAGCCTCGTCCTTGACTAACGGCTAAGCTCCAGCCTGATCTATCATGCTGTTCATTTATGTAATGTTTGCCGACATCAGCAGCGCATTTACAGACAACCGGCTCAGAATCACATCCCCGCGCGCGGTAATGCGGAACTACCGCGGACGATGCCTATCGAATGATTCGAGCAGATAACAGCCGCTTGACGATAAAACCCGCCTGCAAGCTATCTGGCGATACGGCCGGGAAATGTCGGTGTCATTCGGCCTTTAAGAAATTAAGCGGCGCGCATTTCCTATCCTTCACTGCCGCATCCGCTACTGTCAAACGCGATCAAATCCGCTCCTGGCAGTGGCTGAAAACCAAAACCAGTTCTGCACCCAAAGGGGAAAACAATGACATTTTACTTTCATTTTCTTTCTCGCATGACTCTTGCCCTCATTTCCGTCGGCCTGCTGGAAGCCTGCAATCCAAAATCCGATGCTCCCCAGCAACCGTCCGGCAAGGAAAAGACGACGAAAACCGAAATGCTCGAATCAGGCGCCGCCATTTTCCAGAGCGACTCGCCCTTGCAGCCCATGAACATCTATCTGGACGGTTTTCATGCCGCCAAGGATGACCCGACTCATCAAATGGAAGCCCACCATTTCTGCCGTCAGGTCAATGAAGATTTCGCCCAATGCGTCCTGTTTGACGGCAATACCCGGCAGGCGAACCTGATCGGCATTGAATATATCATTTCGGAAACGCTGTTCGAGACATTGCCCGAGGAAGAGAGACAGTACTGGCATCCGCATAATTACGAGATTCTGTCCGGCCAACTCATCGCGCCCGGCATTCCCGGAATAGCGGAAAAGGAACTGATGAAAGACAAAATGAACAGTTACGGCAAGACCTGGCATGTATGGAACTCCGCCCCATTCGGAAAAACCGGCGACAAAATACCCTTGGGCGAAGCCGTACTGGAGTGGTCGTTCAACCAGGACGGTGAAGCCCTGCCCGGCCTGATCGAGAAGCGGGATCAGCGGATGAACATCAGCACCAACGAGAAGCGCAATGATCGCGCTGCATTAAAGGACCTGGCCAAACCACAGTCCGGCGTCGATGCGCTGAAAGGCAAATTTTCAATGCCTGCGCACCCGCTTCCCGGCGTCGTCGATAAAAAGGCTGCGGGGCCGAAATAGCCGTGTCGCAATATCAGAAAGCAAGCCCGGCATGGACGGCTTCGAAATGCCGGGTTTATCAGCCCGGCCTATCGCGCTATCATATTCAATGAAGTCAGGACTTACGCAAGCCCCCACATAGGCATAACAACTTAGATCATCTCATCCCTGCCGGTGAGAGAAGGGAAAATGCGTAAGTTCTGGAAGCATAAGCTATTGCAAGGAAATATTGATTAGTTCAAGGGCGAACAATGGTTTCGAATGAATCGTTCTTACAATCGCTGAAAATCTTGGAAACGGAGCATTAACGAAGTGAAGATTTTTAGCCCCCGATAGCCGTAGCACCGAGTGTTTTTGCCTGAATCTGCGTGAACAGCATGGGAGAGAGGCAAAATACAAGGCATCACAAAACGGCGTAGTCATTGATTGGGATTGCCACGAAGCCCGCATCAAGTTTACCGGGATGCGGCAGAGGGGTAAGGACGCAGGACGAATCGGAGCCGCATAATTTTTGCCGCTTGATTGGGTTGCCATACCCAAAACAAGCTTTCGCAAACCCAATCAATAAACTTCTTGGTGAATATATGAAAACATTGCAAAAAACCATCATTGCCGTATCGATGTCAATTGCATTGGTTCTGGCTAATTATGCCGTCTTCGCGGAAGTCGATGTTCCTATTTCCGAAACCAAGGAAAGTGGAAATAAAGTTGCTACCGGAGTCACTATAAACAAGCGTCCGACGACCGACGCATCCCCACTGGCGGGTGGCTGGATTGAATCAAAAGACGAAGATTCGTCGCATAAATTAAATGTTTACAAAGATGGAACCGTATCCATGAGTGCGCAACAAGGCCAATATTCAGGTTCAGCTAAACATTCGCCGAGTACCGGGGATAAATCACTAAAGCTTGGCGTGGATAGCGAACACGGTAATCTATCCGGTTCTGTCAGCCATTCTCCGGATACCGGAAGCTCATATGGTGTAGGCGTAGGTCATGGCCAATATTCGGGTTCAGTCACGCATTCGCCGAGTACCAAGGATAATTCACTAGGGATTGGCGTTGGCAGCGAATACGGTAAATTCTCCGGCTCTGTCAACCATTCTCCAAGCACAGGAGATAAATCCTATGGTATTGGTTGGAAAACAACCTGGTAGCAAAAACTAAACCGCTTTTATTTTTTATCGTTCGCCGTCAGTCCTGAAGGGGTTGATAGTCATGTAGTCATATAGGCCGGGTTGGAGCTTTGGCGGAAACCTGGTCTACAACGAAAATGAAATTCCCGACACCGGGCAAAATGCCCGCTTTCAAAAGGCAGTTTTCACTTTCAAGCCTGACGTTCGTTCAGTAGCATTCAAATTCACCTTCACAACCTGTGCAGCCAGTGGCAAAGCTGATGAATGCGCTTCAGCCAGCCGGAACAGCTGTCGAGTTGAGGGCTTCGCTTCAAATAAGGAAAACCGCTATGAGCAACTACCTTTTTAATGATAAAAACATCGCATGGCAGCAACTTGGCGAATTTGAGAATTTCCGCTACTCGATTCTGAATATCGATCAAGACAGCAAAATTGTCGACGTAATCTTCAAATTTGAACCACACGACCCGATAATCCTGCATCGGCACCGCGCGCTGAATCACACCTTTGTTATTCACGGCGAACACCGGCTCTATCATGCCAATGGCGAATTAAAAGCCGCTCGCGCCGTCGGGAGTTACACCATCAGCCATCCTGATCCGATACCTCACAGAGAATGCGGTGGCGATGAAGGGGCGATTGTCCTGTTCAGCATTCGGGGAACCGAGGGTGTGATGTATGAACTACTCGATGATGAAGAAAATATTATTGCTACATTGAGCATGCAGGATTTTGTCGGCTTATATGAAATGAATAACCGCATGTAGGCCGGGCTGGCGCTTGCGGAACCCCGGCATGGGCGGCTTTAAAATGCCGGGTTTGCCCACCCGGCCCATCGTGCTCAAGTGAGTTCGTGTCCATTCCCAGACGCGATTTCATCAGGCGTAACTCAATACCGTTTACCTCGATGCTCCGATTAGGCTATGCTTACCCTCGGCGCTTATTTCTTATCCAAATACAAGGATTTGAAATATCTTCAGCCGCAGATAACCAACACAATAAATATAAAGTATGAGGAGCTTGAAATGGCAAAGAGTTTTATAGATCAATTGCTCGACCTGGTAGGGGTAAAACTGCCCGATGCTCATGGTCACTACAGTCCATCGGTCTACAGAGACGAGCAAAGCAGTAAGGAACCGTCGGATGCAGGGAAACATCAGCCGAAAAAAAGTCCCGAAACCGCGCAAGCAACGGCCGAATTGACGGGTGTTGCAAGATACCTGGCAAACAACTACCCGGAAGAACAGAAAGATGCAGCCCAGGCAGATACCTCGGGAACCGCAGGCTTGACCAGGGTTGCAAAATACCTGGCGAAAAAACAGCAGGAAGAACAGGAACAAGCCGAAGCGGAGGCGGCAGCACTGGCCAAGATGACGGGTGTTGCAAGATATCTGGCCAAACTGGAAGGTAAAATTGCAACCGCCCCTGCCAAAACAGAAACAGCAGAGCCCGCAAATACCGCGAGCCTGACACGCGTAGAGAAATACCTGGCCAAACAACAAATTACGCCATCCGACCTACCACAACCCGAAGCGGTCCAGCCAGCCGCCCAGGCAAAGGCAGCAGAGCAAAAACCTGTTGTCGAAGAGAAAAAAACCCAACCTAAACAAGAGGTCGAAAAACAATCGCCCCCTGCCGCTAAAACGCCAGGCAAAATCATCAACCTGGCCGAAGCCGCCTCACAATGTCAGTCGACAACCTCGAAAGGCACACAATGCAGACGCAAAACCAACCTGGATACACTCGAGAAAACCATCAACCAGCAAAAGTACAAATTTGTTGCCTGCAGCCAGCATAACAGTGAAGGATTCATACCTTTTGCAGAACTTCTGCAAGAAGAGTGAACGAAGCTTTCTGGCTCATCAATCGTTAAAAAATCGAGCATGTAGGCTTGGGCGGCTTTGAATGCTGGGTTTATCAACCCAGCCTACAGCGCTATCTCAGTTTTGTAGGCTGGGTTGGAGCTTTAGCGGAAACCCGGCATTGGCGGCTAAAATCATCATCAATGCAAAAGGCAAAAAAAAGCCCCAATTAAGGGGCTCGGTAGTTTAGGGACTAAGGAGAGCAATGATTAATGCAATTCTGCAAGATAGCGTAAAAAGATATAGTGTCACGACAGCTAATTTTCAACTGTGGATTGGAAATATCTTTTGTGGCCCGCTCCAGCAAAGGATTGCACCATCAAAAATTTATAAGCATTCAAGCAGTAACGGATACGATGAACGGGAAACGATGCTTAGAGCGCAATAGCCGTCAATTTGATGGCTTTGTTAAATTTCAGGGCAGCTTCGAATGCTGGGTTTAGCAACCCTGCCTACCTCTCTATCGCTCCAATTTCGTCCAAAACACCATGCCCCAACAGCGGCGCGAGAGCGTCGTACACCATTCCGCGACTGTTACGCTTCCTTGACTCCTTCACGGTCTCTGCAGTTTCATCACCATAGAAGGCAAAACGAGAGCCGAGTCGGCCCCCCGTTGCGTGCCCGGCTTGATGTAATCTCGTATAGTGGCTAAGAATTGATCGCCCGATGGGATTAATTCCTCCGAGAGCGGAAAGCAGTGGCCGTCCGTGAGGTCTTCCAGGCCGGAACAGTCCCGCGTGAAGTAGTAAAGATAGAATTTGCCGGTATTGCTTGCTTCTCCCGCGTATCCATTCGCAGTGCCTTTCAGGTCATCATTGAACAGATTGGCGACCCCTACAATGCGTGATCTCTGATTGATACCGAAGCCCACATACGTTGCATTGCCGGTTTCCGTTCCGAGCGTGCCCGCAATGGCATAGATCTCTCCGTTGTCGAGCGGCATGGGGCCGAAGAGCTGATAGGTAGTGTCCAAAGTGTCGAGAAGGCAGTTCTGTCCAACTGAGAGGCAGAGCGGCCCCACCATATAAGTGGGGAACTCCTGCAGCATTGTGAAGCTTCCGGCCCGGTCCGAACAATCGGCAGTGGCACAAGGCTGCTCCCATCGATCACCGACCGCTTTCACCAGATTCAACAGATCGGGTTTGAGATAGAGCTCATCCTGTGCTGTTCTGGTTTCGATCTCGACCGGCGGGTACCCTTGAGGCTCGCGGTCGGAACGCGTGTCCCTGACGCGAAGCACAACCAGGGGCAGATCCTTTCTCCAGGTGTCCGAGCGCGTGCCGGGCGCTCCTCCGTCATCAGGTTTGACATAGCGAATAAGGTTGGTAAAGTCATCGGCGCCTTGGTCGAGACCGATATTCATGTCGGATGGGATCGGTTCGGTAAAGACGTCCTTATCTTCCACCGAGATACGGCTGAAGGCCTTACGGACCTCCTGATCCATGACCTGGTCCGGGGTGATGATGAAATAGCGGATCTGGTCAAAGGCTGCGCCGGATTGTCTTTCGATGACCACATTATTGTTGGGATTGCTCAGGCTGGATAAGACCTGAATGCGTTCGGGATGATCGGGCACGTTCGCGAAAAAAATCGACAGGAAGTCGGGCAGATACTTTTCAATATCCTTATACTTCTGGCTGTCCTTATCGTAAGCCCCCTCCCGCGTAAAAATCCATGTCTGTTCGGAAAAAAAAGCGGCTGGCGGAGGCAGTTGCCCTAAAATTATGATCGCCTCGCGCGGATCGAGGCGATAGATATCGTTGTAACCCGCTTGAGAGGGCCCCCACATGTTACCGAATATGGGGTCCACAAATTCCTCCGGCCAAGGGGGCACCGTGAAAACTGCATAAGGTGCGGCAGGATTGTTGCCGTAACAAGACCCGATTTTGTCAAAGGTGTAGTCACAATCATCGACTGTGTAGAGCTTGAAATAGCCGCGGCTGACTTCGAAACCCTGTTGCTTCAGGTCGTCCATGAGATTCTGCGCCTTGCTTTCAACACTCTCGGGAACCTTGTTTTCCGGCGTAGTACTGCCGCCTCTGGCAACCGCTCCCGCTGCAAACAGTACAGCAGTTACAAACAGCAAATAAACTGGAATCTTTCGATAACTAGTCATTTTGGCTTTCCTCCTAAATGAAAGGCATCCGTGGTGAATTACTCTTTCCTAGGATTCAATGCGGCTACAGTTCCAGTTATGCATTAAGATTACTGTCGCTCATCTCCCGACTCATTATCTATCGTAAAGAAAATAATGCCGTGCTTCACTAGATCTGGTCCATTGAGTCCGCCAATTTTACAGATTTTATAGATAGGACGAGGGGGCAAATAATTCCGTGTAACCGCTTATTTTCAACATAGCCTGCGCGCTTCGATGACCCGGTCGTGCGCAGCCTTTAGGATGTCGTCGTAACGCCCGGTCAGCGGGTTGAGCTTTTTCCGGAAAAATTCACTGCCTGAAAGCTTGTTTTTTTGATCTATTTCAAAGACGGCCGATCATATACTTTGGGGGTATTCAGCCCCGGCAAAGAAAGCGTGGAGGTAAGCAAATGCCGAAATTCCTGATCGAACGAGATTCCCGCTTGGTCCGGGCGTGCAATGGATTCAGAGCCACGAAACCGGCGACAAGGCCTGCTGCGTCTACATCGCTTCCGATGAAGCCATCATCCGTCAGCAGGCCGGGCAAGGCGGTTTTCCCGTTATAACCGCATCAGCGAAATCGAACCGTGATCGACCCGACTACCGCGGGCAACTAACCGAATAGAACACTGGAGAGAAATCCATGAAACAAGCATTGAAGATAGTTGGCCTATGCGCAATGGCGCTAAGTGTCCCGGTTACCGCAAACGCGGAATTGCTGGCTCTACTCAATTACGAGAGCAAGGCTGACCAGCCGAACCGGCGCGAAGGCATTGCCGTCATAGACGTCGACCCGAAATCGCCGAACTTTAACAAGATCATCAAAGATACGCCGCTGCCCCCGGATTTCGTGGCGCACCATATCTTTTACAACAAAGACATGACCAAGGCTTATGTCACTTCGCTCGGACACACCGAGCTCTACATCTATGACGTAGCAAAATTTCCCGAGTCGAAAACGATTGTGCCGGTGCCAGACTGCAAGGTCGGGGAGGACCTCACCTTCTCAGCCGACAAGAAGCGCTGGTTTCTGAGCTGCATGGGCTCCAGCAACATTATCGTGGGCGACGCCCAAACAGACAAACCCATAGGAACCATCGCCAGCGGCGACTCCCCCGATAAATTCATCAAGTATCCGCATGGCATCATGTTGAACGACGAACTGGACCGGATATTCGTCACCAGCACAGTAAACCCGAACGACCCCAAAGACGCCGGCGAGACCGTCACGGTCATCGAGGCCTCGACACAGAAACTTCTTTCGACGCATAAACTCTCGACCAAACCGTCTCCTTCGGGAGAAGCGCCCGTTGAAATTCTCTTTGCGCCGGGTCAAAACCCGCCGCTGGCCTACATCGACAATATGTATGGCGGCACGCTCTGGACCGCGACCTGGCGCCCTCAATCCAGGGATTTCGGTTTTCATCAGGTATTCGATTTTGTCGGCACCGGCCAAAGCCTGCCGCTGGAAATGGGCTTCAATGAAAAAGGCGATCGCCTTTTCGTTACGACGGCCAAGCCGGGCGCTTTCAATATCTTCGACATCGCCGAGCCTTACGAGCCAAAGCTCCTTGCGACCATCCCGACCGCGGGAGGCGCTCACCACTTCGTCTTTTCGCCTGATAACCGCTACGCCTTCGTCCAGAACAGCTTCCTCAATCTGCCGGAGATGGACGATGGCTCTGTCAGCGTCATCGACATGACCCGAAATAAAGTGGTCGCAACGGTTGACGTCCTGAAAAAAGCCGGACTGACGCCGAACTGCATCATCGCCATGCCGAGCTGGCATAAACACGTCCAATAAAGGACCGCAGGCGCTTTAGATGCGAAATGTTGGCCGCCTCCCCGGACATCCACGACCATTCATGGGAATGAGTTTATGTAACTTATGTAGGCTGGGTTGGAGCCTGGCGGAAACCCAGCTTTGGCGGCTTTGGTAGGCTGGGTTTATCAACCCAGCCTACAATCTGGACTATGGATATAGCACAACCACGGCGCTTCATCTAAGCTTTGTGGATGCGAACCTATAAGCGAGTCCGGCTGACCGGCGTACAGTATTTCTTTACCGTGAATCTTGCCGAGCGCCAGAACAATGACCAACTGACTCGGCATGTCGATCACTTGCGCGCCGCCTTCCGGCAAACACGAAATGATCATCCCTTCAACATAGACGCCATCGTCATCCTGCCGGAGCATCTGCACTGCATCTGGACCCTGCCGCCGGGCGATGACGATTATTCTACGCGCTGGCGTCTGATCAAGGCACGGTTTTCAATGAGCCTGACTGCCGATGAAACCATTTCCGAGAGCCGCAAGCGCAAAGGCGAAAGAGGCATCTGGCAGCGCCGCTATTGGGAGCATTGCATTCGCAACGAGCGGGATTACCACAACCACCTGGATTACATCCATTACAACCCCGTCAAACACGGCTACGTTCAGGCCGCCAAAGACTGGCCGTATTCATCGTTCCGGCAATGGGTCCAGCGCGGCATGTACCCCGAAAACTGGGCCGCCTCCCCGGACATCCAAGACTATTCATGGGAATAAGCATCATGTAGGCTGGGTTGGAGCTTTAGCGGAAACCCAGCTTGGGCGGCTTCGAATGCTGGGTTTATCAACCCAGCCTACCATGCTATTCATGGGAATAAGCATCATGTAGGCTGGGTTGGAGCTTTGCGGAAACCCAGCTTGGGCGGCTCCGAAATGCTGGGTTTACCAACCCAGCCTACCATGCTATAAATGTTTTCCAATCCATTTTTACGTTTAACAAATAATTATGTAGAGCCAAATATTCTATACTCTATCTCAAAATCAGCCTTAAAAAATAACTAGATGATCGCGCTACTTGTAAGGGCATTTTAATTTTGATCATCAGCACGCATGCTCAAGTTGAAACTTTAGCCTAAACCCTAATATAAATTACTTCGAATAGCCGAATATTCCCTCTCCTACACCAATCCCCCAACTTTGTAGCATTTCCTACAATCCCCTCCCAACCAACCCCAACAAAATCAACATTCCCCAACCTGGCACAATCATTGCTCTACCCTAAGTAAAACAAAACTACCGGTCAGAGCCATGAAATCAACCAAAGACATTGCTGAATTACTGGACGAGCCCTCCTGCGAGCATAACAAGAAGGAGAAATCCGGTTGCGCCAAGCCCAAGCCCGGCGCTTCGGCGGGCGGGTGCGCGTTTGACGGGGCGCAGATTGCGCTGTTGCCGATTGCCGATGTCGCGCATATCGTGCACGGGCCTATCGCCTGCGCCGGCAGCTCCTGGGATAACCGCGGCACGCGCTCTTCCGGGGCGAGCCTGTACCGCATCGGCATGACCACGGATCTGACCGAGCAGGATATCGTCATGGGGCGCGCCGAAAAGCGGCTGTTCCATGCTATCAAGCAGGCCGTCGAAACCTACCAGCCGCCGGCCGTGTTCATTTACAACACCTGCGTGCCGGCGCTGATCGGCGATGATATCGGCGCGGTGTGCCGGTCGGCCGAAGAGCGCTGGGGCGTGCCGGTCGTGCCTATCGACAGCGCCGGCTTTTACGGCACCAAGAACCTCGGCAACCGCATCGCCGGCGACGCCATGTTCAAGTATGTGATCGGCACGCGCGATCCCGACCCGCTGCCGTTGTCGGTCCAGCGCGCCGATATCAAAATACACGATGTGAATCTGGTCGGCGAATACAACATCGCCGGCGAGTTCTGGCATGTGCTGCCGCTGTTCGATGAGCTGGGCCTGCGCATTCTATGCACGCTGTCCGGCGATGCGCGTTTTCGCGAGGTGCAGACCATGCACAAGGCTGAGGTCAACATGATGGTGTGCTCGAAGGCCATGCTCAACGTCGCGCGCAAACTGAATGAAAAGTACGGCACGCCCTGGTTTGAAGGCAGTTTTTACGGCATTACCGACACCAGCCAGGCCCTGCGCGATTTCGCCAAAGCTATCAATGATCCCGATCTGACCGAACGCACGGAACAACTCATCGAACGCGAGGAAACGCGCATCCGCGCCGAGCTGGCACCGTGGAAGGAACGCCTGAAAGGCAAGCGCGTGCTGCTGTTTACCGGCGGCGTCAAAAGCTGGTCGGTGATTTCGGCGCTGCAGGATCTGGGCATGGTGGTCGTCGCGACCGGCACGAAGAAATCGACCGAGGAGGACAAGGCGCGGATTCGCGAATTGATGGGCGAGGACACGCTGATGATCGAGGACGGCAGCCCGAGGGAACTGATCCGCATCGTGCACGATTACAAGGCCGACATCCTGATCGCCGGCGGCCGCAACATGTACACGGCGCTGAAGGCGAAAATCCCGTTCCTGGACATCAACCAGGAGCGCGAATTCGGCTACGAAGGCTATCAGGGCATGCTGGAACTGGTGCGCCAACTGGCGCTGACCATGGAAAGCCCCGTCTGGCAATCCGTTAGGGCGCCGGCGCCCTGGAAAAAGACGAAGGTGGCGGCATGACCGAGATTCTGAAACGCAACAAGGCGCTGTCGGTCAGCCCGCTGAAAGCCAGCCAGCCCGTCGGCGGCTCGCTGGCGACGCTGGGCTTCAACCGCGCCATGCCGATGCTGCACGGCTCGCAAGGCTGCACGGCGTTCGCCAAGGTGTTCTTCGTGCGTCATTTCCGCGAGCCGATTCCGCTGCAAAGCACGGCCATGGACCAGAGCAGCTCGGTGCTGGGCGCGGACGAGAATGTGGTGGTCGGCATCAAGACCATCGCCGAAAAATCCCGCCCTGCCCTGATCACGATTCTGACCACGGGCCTGGCTGAAACGCAGGGCGCCGACGTGCATCGCAATGTCCGCGAATTCAGAGCCGCCAATCCCGAATTCGACGATGTGGCCGTGGTCGCGGTCAATACGCCCGATTTTACCGGCAGCGTCGAAACCGGCTATGCGGCCACGCTGACCGAAATCATCCGCGCGCTGGTGCCCGATGCCAAGGAGGCCGGCACGCTGCCGGGCTGGCGCCGGCGCCAGGTGAACGTGCTGGTCAGCTACATGCTGACGCCGGGCGATCTGGAAGCGCTGCGCGACATTTTCGAGCAGTTTCAACTGCGGCCGGTGTTCGTGCCGGACCTGTCCGACTCGCTGGACGGCTGCCTGACCGATGACGATTTCAGCCCGGTCACGATCGGCGGCACGCCGCTGTCGGAAATGGCCACATTAGGCCACGCGAAGGCGACGGTCGTGATCGGCGCCTCATTGCAGAAAGCGGCCGACCTGCTGGAAGAAAAGACCGGCGTGCCGACTTACCGGTTCGACCATCTCTACGGCCTACACGCCAATGATGCCCTGATCTCGGCACTGTCCGAGATCAGCGGCCTGGACGTGCCGGAACGCATCGAGCGCCAGCGCTCGCAGTTGCAGGACACCATGCTCGATACGCATTTCATGCTCGGCCAGCTGCGTATCGCCATCGCGGCCGATGCGGACCTGCTGCATGCGCTGGTCGCCCAGGTGCAGGAGATGGGCGCCGAGGTCGTGGCCGCGGTCACGTCCTGCAATACGCCGCTGCTGTCGCGCATACCGGTCGCCAGCATCAAGATCGGCGATCTGGAAGACATGGAGCTGATTGCCAAAGCCAATAACGCGCAACTGGTGATCGGCAACTCGCACGCCGTCGACAGCGCCGAGCGGCTCGGCACGCCGATTCTGAGGTCCGGCTTTCCGCTCTACGACATCATCGGCGGCTACCAGAAGACCTGGATAGGCTACAAGGGCTCGCGGCAGACGCTGTTTGATCTGGCCAATCTGGTCATCAATCACGCGCACGAGGAAATCCCCGTTTACCGCTCGGTTTACGCGCAAAAACCGGCCACCGAAGCCAGCGCGCCGTCATGTCATTAAGCAGAAGACTGCACGTCGTGCAAAGTAAAGATGAGAGCAAATTTATGGATACCGCATTGAAAATAGCTTTTGCCACCACCGATATGGAATACGTCAACCAGCATTTCGGCTCCGCCAGGTCGTTTGCGGTTTACGCCGTCGACATGGAGAACTCCGAACTCATGGAAGCGGCGCAATTTGGCGAACTGGCGCAGGACGGCAACGAAGACAAGCTGTCCGTGAAAATTCAACTGCTGGACGGCTGTGCGGCAGTTTATTGCCAGGCCATCGGCGCCTCGGCCGTCAACCAGTTGATCGGCAACGGTATACAGCCGGTCAAGGTGCATGAAGGCAGCAAAATCAAGGACCTGATCGCCGATCTGCAGAATGAATTAAAGGCAGGCCCTTCAAGCTGGCTGGCGAAAGCGATCAACAAACACAAAGCCCCCGACCCCAGCCGTTTCGACCAGATGGAAAACGAAGGCTGGGATGAATAAAAATTTTCTCCATCCACTTTAAATTAACGGAGTACACCATGACCACTGCTGAACTGGTCGTCCGAGAGGACGACGTAAACCTGGATTCCGAGCTTGTTCAGGATCTGATCAAACAACTGCGCGCCATCGACACGTTCGACACCTACGACGGCTGGTCGCCCGCGAAGATTATCGATCCCATCGTCCTGACCAAGGAGCGCAAGCGCGAAATTCCCGTTATCGGCGATCCGGACGGCATTACCATCGCGCGCATCAAGGCTTATTACAACTCGCTGGCATCGCTGATCGAGAAAAGATGCGGCCTCATGGCCGTGCCCGTAGTCAACCTGAGCCATGAAGGCTTCGGCCGGGCGTTCGTCATAGTCGGCAAGCTGATCGTGGTCGATAAAATCCTGCGCGACGTGCATCGCTGGGGCTTTCCGAGCCTGGAGACGATGTGCGAGCAAAGCGACAAGACTATCGAGAATGCGCTGAACCTGATCGAAAAATACTACACAGCCGCGACTGACTAGGAGGTGTGACCGTGAGTCCCGAAGAACTGAGAAAACTGGAAAAAGAGGTCAAGAAGACCAAACGATTGGCCAGCGAACAGGCCATGGAACTGCACGATCTGATCGAAGACCGCCTGCCGGAAGCCTATCAGGAGCTGATGGGCATAGCCCAGGCCACGTTTGATGCTTGCAAGGCCTGGGATGAGGCCAATCAGAAACTTAACGCCGCGCAATCCGACGCGGCCTGACCGGGAGCCTTAGTATGTCTGAATTTGTAACCGGCGTAACCTTCGGCGGCGCGGAATGGACGCCGTCTTATGTCAACGACATCAACCAGTCGACCTGCATCGGCTGCGGCCGCTGCTTCAAAGTCTGCCCGCGCGATGTGTTCGACCTGGTGGAAAAATCCGACGCGCTCGCTGACTTCGACGGCTATGGCGACGAGGACGATGACGACGAAAACATGGTCATGAGCATTAAAAATGCCAACGACTGCATCGGCTGCGAGGCCTGCTCGAAAGTCTGTCCGAAAAGCTGCTTTACGCACGCGCATAAGAAAGCGGCGTGATGCGAATGTAATGCACGTATGTGTACCTTACAAAGTCTTTAACCATGGTAGGCTGGGTTGATAAACCCAGCATGGGTGGCTCCGAAATGCTGGGTTTATCAACCCAGCCTACTGCACTTTTAACAGAACAGGCCCGCAGGGGCGCGGCAGAGATGCTGCGCGTTGCCAAAAGGACAGGAGCTGTAGGTGCGAATTCATTCGCACTGAAGAAATATTAGTGCGAATACCCCTTTGGGGCACAAGTGAATTCGCACCTACATTTGAAACCCGATTCAAACAACCGTCGCGCCAGCGACAATTAATTGTGAATTTAGCGTATTTGCTGGGTTTATCAACCCAGCCTACATTTAAGGAACCCACCATGCCCAGACCAGAAAAACACGTATTCGTCTGCACCCAAAACCGCCCCCAGGGCCATCCTCGCGGTTCCTGCGCGAGCAGCGGCTGCGCGGAAGTCATGAACGAATTCATGAACGAGATACAAAACCGCAACCTGTTCGAGAAGATCGCGCTGACCAACACCGGCTGCATGGGCCCCTGCATGATGGGGCCGAGCGTGCTGGTTTACCCGGAAGGCGTGATGTACGGCAGAGTCAAACCGACCGATGTCAAGACCATCATCGATCAGCATCTGCTGGGCGGTGAGCCTGTCGCCGACCTGATAGCGCCGGCCGAGGTCTGGTAGCCATGGACGTGGGAGAACGCATCACCTTCAGTCCGAATATGCCGTCCGAGGTCAATCAACTGCTGCAAGCGGCGGTAATAGCAAGTTCGGTCGACCAAGCGCGTGCCGAAACATTGTTTATACAGGCGCAGACCATGGACAGCCATTGCCTGCAAACCTATTTCGCCCTGTACAAGTTCTACTTCTATCAAAAGCGCCTGACTGATGCTGAACGTATTGTCCTATCGGGGCTGGAGGAATCGGCCCGACAGGGCGGCTTTCCCAGCGATTATCGCCGACTGGCCAGAGAGCCGAGAAAATGGGATCTGTACGCGAACGAGATTACGCTGTTTTATCTGTATACGCTGAAGGCGCTGGCGTTCATCAAATTGCGGCAGGGCCATCTGGTCGAAGGCCAGTTCATCTTGTCGCAGTTGCAACAACTGGACCCGCAGGATCTGTCCGGTGGCTCGGTGATCATGGACCTGGCCGCCGGACTGGAGGCGTAAACGATGGAACTGGCTGAACATATCCAAACAAAGCGCGAGCTGGGCGCCTCGATATGCACCCGGATCGGCGATGAAATCGACCGGCTCGGTTTCGAATCTGGCAGCGTCGAGCACTACCCCCTGTTCGACAAAGCCCGTTTCGAGCTGGTCAAGGACCCGTACACGGGCGAGCATAATCTGGCCGGCTATTGGCACGACCAGCGCCAGCAGCGTATCGGCAGCCTGCAATTCAACAGCGACGGCACGTTTTACGCCGAATACGATGTGGTCAAGCCACATCCGACCAGACCTAAATGGTTCGTCGAAGGCATCACCGCCTGGGGCAGCGCGGACAGGATCACGGCCGAAGCCAAATTGCTGCCGATGCCGGAATAAACACTATGACCCGGCCGAACCGCATTTATGAACTGTTGCTGGATTATGCCGCCAATAATGCGCGCGTCGCCGAATTGACCATCGGCCTGGTGTGGACGGTCTGCAAGGCGCAACCGGATGGCGGCACCGCGCTGGGTATGGCCATGAGCCCTGGCCTGCCGACCCGGACCCTGCCCTGGCCCGGCACGCTGACGGGTAAAACGCTGGGCGAGCTGGCCGGCTGGATCACCGACTGGGAACCCTACACAGCCACCGTCGGCATGGCCGCGATCAATTGCAGCCTGAATGCGCGCGAGCTGCCGGCGGGCCTGACCCTGCAACCGGCTCCGGGCCTCGGCAATCTGGCCGTCTTCGAACATTTCCTGCCGCAGCTGCGCGGCAGGAAAGTCGTTGTGATCGGCCGCTATCCGGGCATCGAGCGCTATGCCGAAGAGATCGACCTGCACATTATCGAGCGGCAGCCCATAGCCGGCGATTATCCCGACCCGGCCTGCGAATTCCTGCTGCCGGATGCCGACTGGGTATTTCTGACGGCCAGCTCGCTGATCAACAAGACCTTTCCGCGCCTGGCCGAACTGTCCCGCGATGCCGTTACGGTGTTGATGGGGCCGACCGTGCCTTGGCTGCCGGAATTCCACGACTTCGGCATTGACTATCTGGCCGGCATCGAAGTGACCGATGCAACCAGCCTTTACCGGACGGCGGCCGAAGGCGGCGGCGTGCGCATTTTCGAGAACGGCGCCCGCTACCGGATCGTGGAGCTGAACCCTGACAACAGCATGGCCTGGCTGAAGTCCCAGATCGCCCAGTGCTATGCCGAAAAACAGCAACTGACCCAGGCGATGGAGGCATGGTACGGCGCCGGCAACCCCGGCCGCTGTCCCGAATTCACCCGGCTCGATCAGATCACGGCCCGTCTGTCGCGCATGGACAGCAGTTACAAGAACCTCTGGGACGCTCACCATTAGCAGCCATATGACCGAAGCTTTCGAAAACAACCGCGTTATCCTCTATTACAACGGCGCCATCAGCGCCCTGACCCTGTTCGTGCAACACGCCAATGGCAGCGTCTGCTCGCCTTCGCCGTTGCCGCTGCTGTCTTCGGCGCTGGAATCGGAAGAAACGGTGCATGACGTGGTCAGCACACACCCGGCCTCCGTCGTGCAGGCTGCGGGAACGGCCCTGGATCTGCCGATCCACCTGCTGAAAGCCGAGTCGGGCTACCGCGAACGGATCGAAACGCCGGGCGGCATCATTACCGTTTACCTGGCCCGCTTCGACTTGCTGGACCCGCCGCACCAACTGATGGAAAGCAAAGACTGCCGGTTCAGAACCCTGACCCAGCTAAGAGGCCAGCCGCCGGCCGAAATGGAATTGCTGCGCCGCGCCTACGCCTACATCATGGAGTCGTGAGCATGTTGGAATTTTTCGAAGACAGCTTCGGCGCTGACGTGGCTTATGAACAGAACGGCCTGTACATTCCGGAAGTCTCGGACTGCATGCGCTGCGGTCTGTGCGTCAGCCACTGCCCGACCTTCAGGATCAACCGCATCGATGAGGAAACGCCGCGCCGCCGCATCCGCACGATTGACAAGATTCTCAACCAGTCCGTAATGCCTTCCAAAGAAGAACTGGAACATCTGGACAACTGCCTTCAGTGCCGGGCCTGCGAGACCGTCTGCCCCAGCAAGATGGCTTACGGACAACTGCTCGATCAGAGCCGGCAAAAACTCGCCGAAATGCCCAAGCCCGCGCGCCTGGCGGGTTTCATGGAAAAACTGTCGCTGGCGCTGATCGAGCACAAGCCCCGGCTGCGCTTCTTAAGCCGGCTGCTCGGCTTTTATCAGCGCTCGGGCCTGCAAAACCTGTTGCGCAAATCCGGGCTGTTATCCGTTTTAAAACTGGAATCCTATGAGGACTTGCTGCCGCCCGCCATCGACGCTGCGCCGCTGGAGCCGTTCTATCTAACGACTGCCGACAGGCGCGGCAGCGTGGCGCTGTTTACCGGCTGCATCGCCGAAAGTTTCGACAGGGCCACGGCGACGGCCGCCATACGCGTGCTGAACCGGATCGGATTCGACGTGATCATTCCCGGCCAGCAAGGCTGCTGCGGCGCCATACATCAGCATCGGGGACAAGCCGAAACGGCGGCCCGACTGGCCTACCGCAATGTCGGCGTGTTCAATTCGCTGGATGTCGATGCCGTCGTCTACACGGCCAGCGCCTGCGGCCTGATGCTAAACGAATACGGGCAACTGGCCATCGCCGATTTCGATGACGAAGAACTCGGCTTTTTCGGGGACCGGCTGTTCGATGTCACCCATTTCATCAACCTGCACTGGCCCGACAAGATGCCGCTCCAGGCCTATCCCAAAACCATCGCCGTGCACGAACCGTGCAGCCAGCGCAACACGCTGAAAAACCAGCAAGCCGTTTACGAACTGCTAGCGCGCATCCCGGCCATCAACCTGATTCCGCTGGCCGACAACGCCGTCTGCTGCGGCGCCGGCGGCGTGCACAGATTGACCCATCCGCACATAGCGGATCCTCTCGGCGCCGAAAAAATCGAGCAGTTGCACATCAGCGGCGCGGATTTGCTGATCACCTCCAACATCGGCTGCGCGCTGCATCTGGCGGGCGGTGCCGGCAAACTGGCGCCGCCGGTGACGGTCATGCATCCTGTGGGATTGATCGCGCGATTGATTCAGGAAATGGGTTAAGAATATAAAAAGGGTGCGCAATGCGTACCTTTCAGCAGACCACTTGCAAAATTAATCTCAACTACACAGGACATC
This sequence comes from Methylobacter luteus IMV-B-3098, assembly GCF_000427625.1. Lineage (GTDB taxonomy): Bacteria > Pseudomonadota > Gammaproteobacteria > Methylococcales > Methylomonadaceae > Methylobacter > Methylobacter luteus. The sequence goes on along the minus strand of NZ_KE386569.1, from coordinate 3,381,818 downwards.
GACTGTCTCAAACCGGTCCTTCGGATGTATATTTTATGTGAAGCGGCGTCGGATATTATCCGCACTCGATTTCTGAATTTTTACCAGGCCGGCAACACGGATTGCCGTTAAGCGCTCTTCTTATTACGCCAGGAAGAGGAGCCCTTTTTGGCACAGTTCAGAGCCTCATCGAGCGTATCAAAGACGCCCCAACATCTGAGCCATCCTCCGATTAAGCAATGCACTGACAATACATGTTCAGTGCGAAGAATAAAAGGCACTACCGGAGTAGAACCGCGCAGCAAAAGCGGATTGATTAAATAGCCGTCGATAAAATCTTCCGCCAAATACTCAGTACCATCCTCAAGTTTAAACTTAGCCATAATCATGACGCCTCCCTAATCCTGTTTTATTTTGTTTTTCAAAGAGTAGCTTCACTAACTTAAGTTTACTTTAAATCGGCGGCCTGCTCGTTCATCCGCACGATTAACAACAAGGATTAATCGCTGCAATCGTGCTGCTGAATTTCCTTTTTGTAAAACTGATCACTGGGGAAATGTACTGCACCCTCTCTACCCGACCGATTGACACCAGCAAGCAGCCAAACTATAAAGGGAAGATTGTTTGCACTGCTCAGGTCCCAGTTTATTGGTGAGCCGATCTCAAGTAACTGATGTTGCGCAGTTGCAGGGTCAATTTCACTTGTCCCTAGAGGGTGTTCGAGCCGGGACAGCGAATGTCGGGGTGCCGGCATTGACAGGCCGTGCGAATGAATTCGCACCTACACGCGTATTCACTGTAGCCTGGAGGCTAAACCCGGCACCGGCGCCGCAAACGGGATTAAAAAAGGCCCTAGCGCAACATCGGGTAAGTAAACCAGGGTTGCTGATTATTAACATTGAACGCTATAAAAGTAATGATTTTGATAAGGTGAGCCAAGATGACCGAATACCGTAAATACCACTGCATGGAATGTGAGCATATCTACGATGAAGCAAAAGGAGATCCCGATTGCGGCATTGCGCCTGGCACGCGCTGGGAAGACATCCCGGATGATTGGGCTTGTCCAATTTGTGGTGCGCCGAAAAGTTTTTTCAAACTGCTGGCATAGATCTTTTTGGGTGCTACACGCTGCCGCAAGTCGATGAGCTCTTCATTTTAATAGCAGAGCCAATCATTTTGTAACAGTCTGGTTGTTGGCTGAGGCCGGCCTTTCAGGGAATTGAATTTTTGATTCTCCGAATGTCTTACAGTGGGCGAGCGCTTCAAATCGTCCTCAAGGAGACATTCAGAGCAGCATGAAACCATCGCGTTGGCGATCAATGCTTTTTTGCCTGCTGTTCAGTGCCAGTCCGTCAGGGCCGCTCACTGCAGTCACCAGTTAGACGTCTGTTTTGCTGGCTTTTTAATTTTATCCATTAAGGTTTAAAAATTATATGAATACGGATCAGTTAACCATTCGCGTGGAATGTTATGCCGGTTACCGGGGAGAGGAAACGCCTCGACGTTTTTTTATGGGTGATAAATCCGTTGAAATTGAAGAAGTAATCGACCGCTGGTTAGCGCCCGAATACCGTTATTTTAAAGTGCGCGGAAGCGAAGACGATATTTACATACTGCGGCATGATGAATTGGCGGATCGTTGGGAGCTGACACTGTTCCAAAGCGGGAAGTATGACGGCGGCGCATTGTCCTCGACTTGAACAGGCAAGCACTAGCCGATGGCGGATATTCACTCTGCCTGCATAAAGCTAGCACTTTCTCAGGCAAATTAATTGCGTTTGCCGCCAGGCCTGTTTTTCATAAAACTTCAAGGCCGGCGGATTGTTTTTGTCCGCCAGCAATTGCAATCGCTTGAGACCCTGCCGCTCCGCCCAGTCAACGGCCGCAGCCAGCAGTTTTTCGCCGATGCCCTGGCAGCGGAACTCCGCCGTAACGATCAGATCCTCGAGCAGGCCCACCGGACCGCCTTCAGCCGTGGAAATCAACGTTTGCAGGCTGCACATGCCCACTATCCGTTTGCCTGATTCGGCGACAAAAACTCGACCCATGCCGCTGTCCAGCAACTGTTTGAGTCCGCTAACCTGCTTGTCCCGGTCAAAAACAAAATCGGCTTCGATGGCAAACAGCTCTTTCAGAAGCTCCGCCAACTGCGCAACATCGGGAGACTCGGCGTTTCGTATAGTAATCATGGGTGCAGTAGATAGGAATATCGAGTTATATGGCTGCGAGACTTTCAAGCCTCAAATTCGCCATCGTGCTGTAAATGCGGGCGTTTGAGCAAAGCAATCTGCTTGCGCTTGTTAAGTATGATGCGAGAAACCTGGAGGCAAACCAGAAAAGCGCCATAGGTCAATGGAACGGATATATCGACTTTTTCGCTGAAAACGAAATGCGCAATGCTCAGCAAAGCGGCGGTATGCACGAAATTGTGCAACTTCGCCCAGCGCTTGCCCAACAGGCGCATCATTTTATTGGTCGATGTCACGGCCAGGGGAATCAATATCAGATAGACCACCAGACCTATCTGAACGGCGGGACTTATAGCTATCGCTTCAACGATATAAGCCCCATTGAGATAGTGGTCAAAGACCAGGAATACCAGTAGATGAACACTGGCATAGAAGAAAACGAACAAGCCCAGCATGCGCCGGTATTTCATGACCGGCAAGTTCTTGAACAGTAGCCTGACAGGGCTGATCGCCAAGGTAATCATTAAGAATCGCAAAGCCCACAAACCGCTCCGGTCCAGTAATTCCTCTACCGGATTCGCCCCGAGATTGTCGGTAATAACATCGACCACCATTAGTAGAAACGGCGTCAACGCACATATAAATAATAAATATTTAAATGTAAAAAATGGACATAATTTTCTGATCATTAATACTGCATCTGTCAATTGGCCTTGCCAATTATTCATCATATTCCCTAATTGTTAAAGTGCAAAAACTGGTTGACCGCACTATAGGTCCTCCTGGTCGTACGAAAAAAGTCACTAATTCCATCCACGGCATTTATAAAGCCCATCCTCAGCAATTGCACACAACTGGCGTGGTCTATATACGCCAGGCCGATTCCTTCGGGAAGGGCTTCCAGATGCGTGGCAAAAATCCTGTCCCAGAAAGAGAAAACAATGCCAAAGTTTCTGTCACGCTGACTAAACGCCCTGGAATGGTGCAGCCTGTGCAAATGCGGCACGATAAAGATTTTCCCGATGCGCTGTTCGTAGGGAAAAGTGATATTGGTATGCTGGAGAATGACGAATACCGTCATAATGCCTTCAAAGTACAGGACGGACGTCGCACTCAGCCCCATGATGATAAAAAACAGCGCCTTGACCGCAACAGCCAGTATCAGGGCCAGCGTATGGAAGCGCACGGCGGTCGTGACGTTAACGCAGGCATCGCTATGATGGATCTGATGAAATCCCCAGAGGAACTTGAAGACATGCTCGGAGCGATGCCATAAATAAAGCGTCAGATCCATCAGCACAAAAGCCAGCAGGTATTTGACCGGTCCCTCCGCCATGCTGCTCAGCAGCCCGTGGCCAGAGAATTTATCGACTAATAAATAGATCGATTCGACGGAAAATATCGCCAGGGCTATTTCATTGAACAGGAACAGCTTGAAGTTGGTCCTGTAGGACTCCAGGACTTTAGCGGGAGGGTCTTTCAGAAAGGGCATGTTCCGTTCCACTTTGATAAGAATCGCGAACAAAATCAGTGTCAGGAATAGTAACCACATGGTCGTATCTCCTTTTCACAGCTTATCTTAAAAATACAACAAACTCAGACTGTCAGATATCTAACAGTCCGCGATACCTTCAGTCGGCATTTTTGTAGCAAAACCGACATTATCTTGTCCGCATTACTTCAAAAAACCGCTTCTGTTGCGTCTTTGAGCGGTTTTCTCGCTAATTTGTTCAACTCATTTTTCAATGCAAAATCCGCGTATCACGCATAAATTCTGGCTTTGCAGTCTTTCAGCCTGTGTTTTTCACACGGTCCGATATTATTGGCAAGCATTTTGCTTTCTCTTTGATAAAAGGGGCAACCCAAACAAAGTCACTATCTATCTCAAAAGTTCAGGAGAAATAAACAATGCTACTCGACACTTATCAAGCGAAAGGATTACTGACGGTCACGCTGGTGAACGGTCAGACCAGTGATTCCGGCGTATACGCTTACCGTGGCGACTTGGTTTTAAAGGAAGGCAAATTGCGCGAAGGCACTACAAACGCAAACGACCGCAACCCGCCCGAATCATTATTGATTCATTCCGCCCTAGTGATTGAAAACGACAAAATCAAATTCATCAGCGGCCTGCTGCCGGAACTGAACTTGCTGCCCGTGCTGGTCGAAAAATATAAAGACGATCTGGCGGAAGACTGTGTTGCCCTGATTTATATCGAAAATATCGGCAAAGGCATGCAAGTGGTGCTGGAAGGCGTGACTTATAAACTCATCCCTTACAAACAGGGCCTGGTCTGGAATGAATTGCTTGAAGAACTGTATATAGAAAAAAACGATTTAAAAGGCCAGTCCGCCGAGGACAAGGTTGCGACGGCTTACAGGGAGGCAAAAGCCTATAAGCCGAATACCGAGATCGTCTCTTTCGAAGAAGCCGAGAAAAATACCATCGTCGTGAACAAGGAAGCGGCGGTCGGAGCGGTCTAGCGAGTTCGCTGCCCCGCACAGAACGGAATACGCACCAAAATGGATAGCTTAAAAGCCGGTTTTGGTGCAAAAAGAGTCTTGATAATTAACCGAAACTTTAACAAGTTATTGAAGAAACTGGAATTTTTAGTTTGGCACTATTAGTGCTGCTGTTTGTAAGTGTACCTCTCTCATCACCTTCTCATTTGCCCATGAAGCTAGAGCTCGGCGTCTTATCTTTATGATAAGGCGCTTTTTTTTGCTTAAAAGATAACCATCGCATCCGCCCGCCATTTTCAATGTAAAAACTGGCAAACGTTTTGCTTAATATATCAACAGGACCGGCTGACACCGGCTAACCGTTTGAAATCAGTGAATAAGATTTTTCATGGACGCGACAACACCGTCCAATTGTCAGCTTTACTACAAACAGCCGTATCTTTATGAGGAGTGACTGTCTCAGTCATTATAAGACGATGAAATATAAAAAAATCTCTGTTGCCGATTCTGAAAAACTGATCAAGGAATCCCATCCGTTGATTCTGGATTGCCGCGGACTGCAAGACTACAAGGCCGGCCATCTGGAGGATGCGCTGCATGTGCACGAGGGCCTGAAGGAATCGCTGGTCAAACGCGGCGACAAACAGCGCAGTCTGTTGATTTACTGCTATTACGGCCATGCCAGCGAGCATCTGGCCGAATTTTTCGCCGACTTTGGATTCAAGGATGTCTACAGCCTGCAGGGCGGCTATGCCAGTTGGCAGGAAAGCCGCAAGGGCGCCACCGATGCAGCCTGAAATCACGGACTGGCTGCAGAATCATTACTTTTCTGTCAGCCATCCCGTTGAACAAAACGATGCCGGCATGTATCCGTTGATTTTAGCCTGCCAGCAGGGCCGTAGCGACATGGTCGGATTCCTGATCGGGCGCGGCGCCGATTTAGACGTCATCGACCAATACGGCAATAATGCCTTGTGGGCCGCCTGTTATGCGCAGGACATCGCCTGTATCGACAGGTTGCTCGATGCAGGCATCGACATCGATTTTCAAAACGCCGCATCGGGCGCCACCGCCCTGATCTTTGCCGCTTCCAGCGGCCGGGAGCAAGTTGTCGCACGATTGCTGGCGGCCGGCGCGAATCCCGATTTGAAAACCCATGATGATTTCACTGCACTGGATCTGGCATCGACCAGAGAAATACTGAAATTATTACGCACACCTTCTCATCCCCAACGCACACAATTATCAGGAGCTTAATATGGAACCTTTACCACGTGAACTGGCCTTGCGCATCGCTCTGGCAACGCGTGTCCTACCCGGCATCAGCGTACCGAGATTGCTGGACATTCTGCATGAGCGCGCAGGCTCGCCTCTGAGTGATGAAAAATTGAAATCAATCACCGTCACCAACCTCAAAACCGGCATCGGCAGCCTCGATGGCGAGGAAGACGGCGAGGACATCGGCATCGGCCTGGAGAACATCAAGCTGGCGGTGCGCTACCTGTGGGGCGAAGGGACCGAAGATGAAAACCTGCCGGTAATCCAGCCCTATAAGGACGGCGATATGCCCGAATCGATCCGGGTTGCCATTGGTTCAAACAGCGGCGCGCTGCTCAACGGGCATTTCGGTTCCTGCATCCATTTCCTGGTTTACCAACTGTCGCGCACCGACTGCAAACTGATCGATATTCGCTCAACCGTCGAAGCCGACGGCGCCGACGACAAAAACCTGTTTCGCGCCAATCTGATCAAGGATTGCCATGTCCTGTTCGTGCAGTCCATAGGTGGCCCAGCGGCCGCCAAAGTCATTCGTGCCGATATCTATCCGATCAAAGTGCCCGATGTCGTCGAGGCGGCCGACAAACTGAAGGAATTCCAGCAAGTATTTGATGCCCCGCCCCCCTGGATGGCCAAAGCGCTGGGCCGCTCTGCCGAAGAGCGGGTGCGGTTTAGTCATGCGGGATAGGGTTTGACAAGGCGCCGCTAACGCGATGGCTGTTTGGATAGAATGCCAAATGCAGGTGCGAATTCATTCGCACTCATGGTCGGTAATTGTCAAAATAACTGTCGCCTCAACAGTTAAATCAGGCCGCTTTTTTCAGCGCCTGCCGAATTATATTTTTGTCCTTCTGGTCAGGGTTCAAATAGACCTCAAGTACAGGCTCCCAATTTCGTGTTTTGCTCCGCCAGCGTTCCGGACGGCGCTTTTTGGCGGCTTGATAGGCCGCCTTTCGCTGTTTCAAAATCGCGAAGTCTTGTCCGCTATGCCGCTGATCTGGCGTGACAAACTGAATGGCGCTGTGCCGATGTTCATGGTTATACCAGTCCACAAAGCCAGCCACCCAGCGTCGGGCNTGATTCAAATCCGNAAAGGGGTGGACCGGATAGTCCGGCCGATATTTGAGGGTCTTGAACAAGGCTTCCGAATACGGATTATCATTGCTCACCGCCGGTCGCGAGAACGACGGCAGGATGCCCAAGGCCTGCAGGGTCGCCAGCATCGTGGCNCCCTTCATGGGGCCGCCGTTGTCAGAATGCANNGTCACCTGCTGACGGGGGANGCCTTCCCGNTGCACGATATCCCGCACAATGTCCGCCGCCCATTCGCTGCTTTCGCGTTCGTACACCTGCCAACCGACAATCTTGCGGCTGTAAACATCCATAAACAGATAAAGATACAGGAATACCCCTTTGACGGCCGTGGGCAGATAGGTAATATCCCAGCTGTACAGCTGATTGGGCGCCGTGGCCTTCAGGGCTTTCGGCTTGCGGCAGTCGGTGGCCGCCCGACTGGCCTGGCGATGCTGAAGTTGCTTCGCCTCGCGCAAGATCCGGTAGAAGGTCGATTCCGAAGCCAGATACTGACCCCGCTCGGCCAGAATCGGCACGATCTGGCTGGGCGCCAGCGCGGCAAATTCGGCCGAATTGGCTACCGACAACACGGACTGACGCTCCTGCTCACTGAGTTTGTTCGCGGGAATCAGCTGGCGGCCGCGACGACCGTCTTCCGCGACTTCACCCGATTGCTGCCAGCGCTGCAATGTGCGCAAGGTGATCCCCAATAAGTCGCAGGCTCGATGCCGACGGGCTCCGGCGGCGTGGGCTTCGTCTAGCCAAGACACAATTTGTTGGCGCTCTGACAGGGAAATCATGCGTCCTTTTCCTCCCAGAGCGCCTGATACTTTTTTTGCAGAACCAGTAAGGCCGCCGCTTCCGCCAAGGCTTTTTCCTTGCGCTTCAGCTCCCGCTGTAACGCTTGATGGCTCACTTGCAGTTCTCGCCAGTCAGCGCGACTGACGGCAGTCTCCGACGTGCCGGTTTCAAAGGCTTTACGCCAGGCGTGTAAATGATGCGGAAAAATCCCTTGTTCCCGGCACCAGGCATGCAATGTTTCCCCTGCCTTGCCCTGACTATCCAGGATCAGTTGAAAACGTTCGCTCTGATTCCAGTCTTGAGGTCGTTTTGTCATCAGGTCGGCTTGGCCCTCAACCACGTTTTTCGGTAATTTCATCCAGTTCTTCAACGTCCAGCTGTTTATGTTCAAGTCATCGGCAATCGCTTGAACGGTACGATCGCCCCGGTTATAAACTTTCTCCAACGCCTGTTGGCGAAAAGCTTTCGTATAATAAGTCTTCTTTTTCAATTTCATTACCTCTAATAGTCAATCAATGAAAATTAGAGGCGACAGTTATCCTGACACAGGGGGTGGTTCTTCAGTGCGAATGAATTCGCACCTATAGCGCTTCAGCGCGTAGGCTGGGTTGATAAACCCAGCATTCGAAGCCGCCCAAGCTGGGTTTCCGCAAAGCTTCAACCCAGCCTACATAAGCGCGTAGGCTGCGTTGATAAACCCAGCATTCGAAACCGCCCAAGCTGGGTTTTCGCAAAGCTTCAACCCAGCCTACATAAGCGCGGCAAACGGCAAAGGAGACCCTCTTGCACCCTTTCATTGAAGCGGGGTGTTCAAATTACTCTTATCGCCGATATACAAGACGGTCTGCCAATATTGATCCTTGAAATAACGAATTGAGACGACAGTCTTGGAGCCCTCTTTAATGAACCTGGTGTGTTCGCCACCGGAAGAGGTCGGATTTTTATGGCGAGTCCATTGCGGTCCCAAGCACCGTTCCAGGATGCCTTCAGCTCTATGAAAATCGGCTTTCGCCCCATTTATGCCGTCAGATTTCCATTCGCAAAAGTAATTGTCCAAACCATCGCTCCATTCCCAGACCTGACAGTCATCAGCTTCAGGAAACGATACCGTTGCATCCCAAATGATCATTCTTCTGGTGACTCGCTTATTTGTCTTATAATCGGCAAACTCACCAGGATGCGCGTCTATTATGCTGTGCAGCTGAGTGCAGACCTCTTCTTCCGACATAGCCTCGCGTTTAGGCTCCAAAGTGGAACATGAGGTTGAAAGAAACGCGCCCGCACAGGTCAAAATTAAAAGCACCGGTTGCATGAATCTGGATGGACTGGATAGCTTTAACTTCATTGTTGCCTCCTGAAATGATCGAAATTTTTACTCGGCCTGGACTTTATACCCGGCGATCTGGGAATAAGTTCGATCACGGAAGCAACTAGCACTGTTTTTTAAGCGATCCGCGTCACTTTGGGTGTTGGCTGGTTGAGATCATCCTGCCGCGCTACTCTCCCCGAGCGTTGTCAATACGCAAATCCTTAAGCGCTTTACCAGCCAGTTTCGATACATAGAACAATATCGCCAGCGTCAACACCAGTCCAGCCGCCAGTAATGGATACGAAACCGTCGTATGTGCCGGAGAGCCGCTGGCCCAACCAGCCATATGTTTGGTTGCGTAACCAATATAGACCAGCGTCAGATTGTAAATAAACATTCCGCTGGTTGCCGCCAGATAAGGCCAGAACCGGACCGGGGCAACAGCAAAGGCATAGCTGAGCATTGCAAACGGCAGCGGTGTCAGCCGCAACAAAAACATCAGTTTGAAGGCGCGCTTGGCCAGGGCAGTGTTCAGCGCGGCAAATTTTTTGTGTTTCGCAATGAAACCGGCTACTTTTTGGCTGAACAAATAACGGCCTAGTACAAAAATGAGCGCAGCCGCAAGATAAGTGGCAATAATGACGTAAAGCGCGCCGGCACTGATGGGAAATAGCAAACCCGCGGCAAAGCAAAGCGCATCGACCGATGCAAAAAAAGGCGTCAATGCCACGAATAAACCAACAAAACCCAGCGGCGCCCAGGGCCCCAGATTTTCCACCCAGCGTTCGAGATCAGGAAGATGCAATTCCAGTTCATGCCCAATCAGGATTAAAAGCCCGGCAATCGGCACTAAAGGCAATAATCTTCGGGTCAGTTTGTTCATTTCTCTCAACATAAAGTGTTTTCAAAACAACGGATTGCCGTTGATCTTATGCCAATCGAGAATACCCTGCCAAATGTCTTCGGCGGTCTCCGCGTACCAGAACAATGCCCGATCTTCAGGATCGACCACGCCTTCATCAATTAAAAAATCGATATTGAAAGCCTGATTCCAATACTTCTCGCAGACCAGAATTACCGGAACTTGCTGAATTTTGCGGGTTTGCATCAACGTCAGCGTTTCAAACAACTCATCAAATGTGCCATAACCGCCTGGAAATACGACTAATGCCTTGGCCCGCAATAAAAAATGCAATTTACGCATGGCAAAATAATGGAACTGAAAACAAAGATCGGGCGTGATATAAGGATTCGGAAATTGCTCGTAGGGCAGATTAATGTTCAGTCCGACCGTTTTGGCGCCGACGTCGTAAGAACCGCGATTGGCAGCCTCCATCATTCCCGGCCCTCCGCCGGTCATGATTACGCAACTGCAATCGGAAGGCCCTTCGCCGGATTCACCGACTAAACGGCCGAATTCGCGAGCGACATTATAAAAACCGCTTTTGGCATAGATGCGTTCGGCTATCGCCAATTTTCTTTTTAAATCCGGATCATCCGGCCTATTTTCTAATACAGCCTGTAAAGCTTCGACTTTTCGCTTTGCGCCGCCCGGCTCTTTGATACGGGTACCGCCGAATACGACAATAGTGTGTATGATTTTATTTTCCTGAAGCAGCCTTTCTGCTTTTAAAAAATCAACCTGTAACCTGAAAAAGCGCAGATCGTCCTGATAGAGAAAATCGAGATCCTGATCGGCTGGGCGATAACTGGGACTGGCGAGAATTTTTTTAAGCCGTTGCGGCGCTTCCGGATCCTCCTCGGCCGGTTTCGGTGTCTCCCAGGGCAAAGGCTCTGATCTTGGGAGGGTACTTGATTTTAAAGTAGGGGCATCGGATTTGACGTGATTAGCCATAGGGTTGATCTCTTCCGCTTTGTATTAACGTTAAACGCTCAAGCCATTCTCAGTTGAATATAGCCTGGAGACAATCAATTGAATCAGATGGACAAAGCCACCGCATTTGCCGGGTTTACGGCCAATAATGCTTTGATGCCGGTCATGATAGCGGCACAGCCCTGGATATCAATACAGTGCGAATACCCTATGGGGGCACAAGTGAATTCGCACCTACAATTTTCTGATTTATTCCATGCTCATTACTTAGTATCTTTTCTGACTATTTCATTCCAGATAAAACTCGCAGGACTTACGCAAAAATGTGGGGCGACTTCGCCTGAAGCTTTAATATTGCATTTATTACGAAGACGCGAACGACCGTAAGAATACAAGCCTGCGGATCAGCGAAAAGCTAAACCCTACTCCCACTAAGTATTTGCCCGTCTTGTCCTGATCGCTTTTACTTGCTACGTTTGCTTGAAAATTCCGGAGGGCCAAACCATGCACGTAACCTATGAGCAGGCGGAAATGGCAATAGCGGCGGCCATTGAAGAAGCCAACAAAATCAGCACGCAGATGTGTATAGCGATAGTGGACTCGGGCGCCGATCTGAAGGCGTTCGTGAGAATGAACAATGCCTGGGTCGGCAGCGTGGATATCGCTATCAAGAAGGCCAAGACGGCTTGTTTCTTCGGCATGAACACCGGGCAGATCGGCGAGCTGTCACAGCCGGGCGGCAAGCTTTATGGCATTGAGCATTCGAACAATGGCCTGATCACTTTTCCTGGCGGCATCCCTATCGTTGACCAGGATGGCGTTCTGATAGGGGCGATCGGCGTCAGCGGCAGCACGGTGGAAAACGACCATCAGGTCGCCAAAGCCGGGGTTGTCGTCATCGGTCTTACCGATCTTCCGGCGCACCCCTGGCGTACTTGAATTCAGCCTCTACAGTAAAACGGGTTGTGTTGTTTGCCGCATAAACATCAACTCAACGATGAAGAACACGAAGCCCTGTAGTATGCATTGCATACCATTTTGGCATTTGCGGATCACCATGATTCTAAAGATCACCATGGCTCTAAAAGGGTACGCAATGCGTGCCCTACGCCTGGATTCAGGATCAACAGGGTGGGCACAAAAGCCTGTGCCCACCCCATTCAACTAAGCTTGCAACTGTTGCAAGCGTTCCGCCATCCTGGCGCAGACAAGCGCTTCGTGATGACGCTTCAGCACGGAATCAGTCGGGCGATCCGGCAGTTCGGACTCAACCTCGTACTGAAGATGGGACAGAAAATGCCTTCTGAGCACCGAGTCTTCCGGTATCCTCATTTTATGCTCGGCAGCAGGAACGCGGACTACCTCGCGAACGACCGCCAGGGATGGCGGCGCTTTGGCTTCAGGCTGGTCGCTTGCAGGCGCCTTGACGGCGCGTTCTTGCGGCGCAGGCGCTTCTTCGCTGCCTGTCCCAGCCGGCTGCCAACCCAGCTCCATTTTTATCATGGTCTCATAATGGCGGCGTAAAGTGGAATCGGTAGGATAAGGATTGGTCAGCGCTTCGCGTTCGGATTGCAAATGCGTCAGATAATGCCGCCTGAGCACGGAATCCTCCGGCAGCCAGTCTTCGGCTGCTGCCTTGGACTCGGCCTGAATCTCATCATAAGTTGCTACCGAAGATGACTCGCGTTCCGATGCGATTTCATCTTGCAGGCTCGCAACGGCGGACTGGCCGCTTTCCAGATCTTCAAGTCTGCTTTCTTCTTGAGTCGGCACATTTTCTTCGTGTGCCTGAATCGATGGCCCGTCAATCTGGATTTTCACCATGGCGTCATAATGGCGGCGTAAAGTGGAATCGGTCGGATAGGGATTAGTCAGCGCTTCGCGTTCGGATTGCAAATGCGTCAGATAATGCCGCCTGAGCACGGAATCCTCCGGCAGCCAGTCTGCCGGCAGTTCCCCGCGAGCGGCTGCCGGGGCCGGCTCGGCCTTCGGGGGTTCGGCTGTTCTGGCTGTTTCCGTGACAGCCGCTGGAATCTCCTCGCGAACAACTGCCGGAGCCGGTTCCGCTTTCGGGGCTTCGGCGATTTTGACTGCTTCCGCGGCAGCCGCAGGAGTTTCTTCGTGAACAGCTACCGGCGCCGGTTCTGCTTTTTGCGCCTCGACGGCATGATGACGTCTGTCAACGACTCCAGGCTGGCGTTTTTCAACGAAAGGCTGAACACTCTCTGAAGTCTGGAAACTGCTTTCTGACCGCACAGGCTGCACATCCCTCTGATTCGCCGCGGCGGCAGGCGCGCTTTCGGATTTTTTCGGAATTGGCTTCACCGCCCTGTCTTTGGCCGCCTTTCGTTTGATCAAATATCGTTTGACGGTCCAAAATATAAGAATGATTGCCAGCGTAGCCAGTCCGATCAGTATATGTGACGTTTGCATGATGTCTCCCCTCTCTTAAATTTATTGATTAAACCCGCCATATTTCTTCCATTGGGGCTTGGTTGCCTCTTTGTAAACAAACAAAGTTTATTGTTTATTCTTCAGCCAGACTTTTTTAAGTCAATGTTACCCGTTGACCCTGAGCGGCGGACTGCAAGGCCGCAACGATGGTCTGGCAGTTGATCCTGGCATCGTCGAGCGATAGCAGCGGCGGCTTGCCGTTCAACACGCAATCGCTGAAATGCTCGATTTCCAGCCGGAAATGGTTGGCTGCCGGCAAGCGCTCCTCGCATTGCTGGCCGTCTTCGGTCCACCAGGAAATCACCGGCACATCGCCTGGCAATTGCCAGACCGTATGGCATTTGACGCCGCCTTTCGTCCCGATCACCTCGTATTCGGAGCGGCGCGCCCTTTCAAAGCTGAAATCGAAATGCGCGAACTTGCCATCGCCGAAATCCATGATGCCGCTGTTCGTCACATCGGCGCCGCTTTCGACATACTTGGCCATGGCCGTTACCGCCAGCGGTGCCTGGTCGAAAAACAGGCGCGCGGAATGGATGGCATAACAGCCAATATCCCACATGGCGCCGCCGCCGCGCTCGACGCTTTCAGCCAGCCGGTACATGCGCGCCGGCCGCATCATGAATGAGTAAGTGGCGCGCACCGACCGGATCTCGCCGATAAGGCCCGAGCGGACCAGTTCCAGAACCCGCGCATGCTGCGGATGAAAGCGGTACATGAAGCCTTCCATGACCGTGACGTGACGGCGATACGCCGCCGCTTTGATCGCCTCGATATCGGCTACTGTCAACGCCATCGGTTTCTCGCACAGCACATGCTTGCCCTGATCAATCGCCCGCAACGCCCATTCCGCATGCTCGTGATTCGCCATGGGCAGATAGACGGCCTGAACGTCGGGATCATCAAGCAATTCGTCCAGGTCGTCATACATATGAACACCCTGCAGCTGCGGCGCATACTTCGCCAATGTCTGCGCGGCCGCGCCGGGACGCCGGCTGGCTATCGCGACCAGTTCCGAATTCTGCGCCTCCACAATGGCGGGCAACAGTCGCTCATTGACGCGCGCCGCACCCAGAATGCCCCAACGTAATTTCGAATTGTTGCCCATAAGAGTCACCTTTGTTTACCAAATGTATATGCATTATATCCAGACAGGCTCAGTTCACAACTCCGGCGTTTCGAATGTGTGTCTGTGGGAGGGGTTTGCCGGGGCTCTAACTCGGTCTGAACGCACGAAATGCATGTTGGGCAGGCATGCAAGCCGGGCCATAGCTGGGGTATTTTTTGCCGTAAAGAGGAGAATTTGCGCCTCGGATTTTATCCGGTATTAACTGAAACTGGGTTCAGGCTTGTGCTGGCACTATCCAAATCATAATGATTTTTTGCAAAAAGCCACAAATAGAGCTCGACCCTGTCGTTTGTGTTTTTAGATTACAATTTAAAAAACAGACGACGGAACATCATGAGCCCGATAGCAGAAACCTACTCCGACCTTTACTCAGCGCTCTCGAATTTGAGGGAACATCTTCATTTGGCCGGCAGGATTGACGATTCCAACGCCAAGCTGGATGAAGTCTCAAAAATCCTGGCTATCTGTATCGCTGTCAATCGGGGGTGGATAAAGGCCGATGAGTTTGAAGCTTTAATTAATTCATCACAACACGACCATAGAGCCACAGAAGTATTGCAAAAAACGTTTTCTGCTTGCGCCAAGGAGAAACCGTTTCTGAATTCTGACGGCTCATCCATTTTTGGGGCATTCCCCAAACTGAACATTCAAGATAACGATAATGAATTTGCCTTATTGTTATCACGGACCCTCTATGCAACTTTCTCAAGAGCGTTATCTCATGCCCGATCCGGCTGCTCATTTGATTTGATAAACGAGGCATTTGGCCATTTCGTCCGCGACAACTTTCGGGGAAATATTGAAGACGCGCAATACATGACGCCTCCCGAGGTCGTGGACTTTATATGTGAATGGGCCTTAGCCGAAATTAAAAGGCATGACGAAAACTTCCTTGACAGGGAATTTATCGTCATGGACCCTTCTTGCGGCGTAGGCAGCTTCCTTGCCTCGTTTTACAGAAAGCTATCATCGCTGTCAGAGAAAGCCGAAAAGAACGTAAAGCTGATCGGTCAGGACAAAGTCGACAGAATGGTCAGGCTTTCAAAAATTAACATGATGCTTTTCGGTAGCGAAATTTACGATATTGATCAGGGCAATTCATTGTTCAATTGCGGCAGGCTGAACAGATTTAATGGGAAAGTCGACCTTATCCTGACGAATCCTCCCTTCGGAGCCAACATCTCAAGCGCTCAAATTACTGATGAGCCCGCCGCAAACTATCCGCTTCTGGGTAACGCGTCAGACATTTCTTCTTCAATCGATTCGGAACTGGCGTTTATTGACAGGGAACTGGCCTTGCTAAGAGACGGCGGCAAGTTATTTATTGTTGTGCCTGACTCGACTGTCTCTTCAAGAGGTCTGGCTGAAACCTTGAGAGTGAGGTTAATGGGAAAGGCAAGGCTGAAAGGTGTTGTGGAATTGCCGTCAGTCACTTTTGCACAAGCCGGTACTCGCACCAAAACCTCTATCCTTTATATTGAGAAACGCCTGGATAAATCGCCTGATGATCTGCTGGCGATGGCAATCATTGAAGATCTGGGTTTTCAGGTTTCAATGAGAAAGGGCGTGGCTGTAAAAAAATATGAAGGAACAAACGAACTGAGCGTGCTGAGCAAAAGCCTCTTTAACTGGCCGGGAGGCAAAGGGGTCGTCTCGGAAAATCCATCCTGCATCATTGAATGCGCTGATGATGTTGAGCAAAAATCCTGGACCGCAAGCCACTATAGTGCAAAAAGGCTTAGAGCGACTGCCTCAATAAACGCCATCCGGGAAACAGAAGTAAAACAGCTTCAGGAAATCGTTAACTTTGAGACTAAAAGCCGAAGAAGGCTCAAAGCAGAACCCGGAAGCAAATGTATAAGCGTTTTGCATGTGATAGGCGATGGCGTTATCAATTTTAACGAGTTAATGAGTTATAACCCAAAGACAAAGGGCAATGTCTGTTTTCCGGGTGACATACTCATATCAAAGATAAATCCAAGAATTCCGAGGGTTATTGTGGTTCCTGACCTGGGATTTCCTACCACATGCTCTAATGAATTCGAAATCTTATCTGTAAAAGAGGGCATTGACCCTTACTGGGTGAGTTATATTTTGCTTAACAAGCTTGTACAGGATCAAATTCAAAGTCTTACGTCAGGTACCTCGTCTTCTCACAATAGAATCAAGACAAGCGAGCTGAAAATTGTTGAAGTGCCTGTCCCTAAAACGGAAAGCAAAAAAATCGATATGAGTAAAGTTGTGAGTACGTACAGGGATTCAATAAACAGCATGATTTTGTCATCGTTCAATATCTATAAAATGAGACAGCGCCAGGCGTAACAGCGCTGCCGTGGATAAGTTGACCGCTGCGCTGCAAATTTTCCGAAAGTAGGCCGGGTTGGTAAACCCAGCTTTTCGAAGCCGCTCATGCCGGGTTTATCAACCCAGCCTACAAAGAGGCCGGTTTAACGTCAAAAGCCACGCAGACCCGCTCCTGGTCGGACTGGAAAGGCAGGGTGTGGTGAAACAGGGAGGAAGGAAACAACACCAGATCACCGACCTGCACATCCACGATCCGGCTCGGAAAATCGTCATGCAGCCTCGGATAATCGTCGCCATCGGTGCTGTAGGCAAAACTGCCCTCGTGATCAGCGATCCGCTCCGGCAGTTTGAGATAAACACAACCGCTGATCCAGCCTTCCTCATGGATGTGCGACCCCAGGTATCCGCCCTTTTTCATGCGCAGATACCAGGAACTGGTAAACTCGACTTCCCGCGGAAAATCCACGATCAGCCGATCCGTAGTTCCTGCGTAATGCTGGCGGTATTCGTGGATTTTTTCGCGAATCAGCGCCGCGAGCCGCTGAAAGGAATGCTCTGAACGCAACAGCAGATTTCCGGCGGACTGTATGCCGTAATACAGCCGGCCCTGCTTCCTTTCGGCGATGGCCAGATGCTGGATGTCGTGCAGCAGTTCCTGAAGCAGCGGGCTTTCGGGACTGGTCAGTTCATCGATATGCGTATGTCGCACATAGTCCATCGGCGCCGCGCAGAAAGGGTAAGGGTTCTCCTGACGAAAGTTGGTGGCGTAGTGGGTCGATAGAGCCCCAAGCAGAACGGTAGTAGTCCGGGCATTGGCGGTCAGCAAGTCGAATCGCTGTTTGAAAAGCTCGAATTGCCCGGTTTTGTACAAACATTGCAGCGCCCTCTCCTTGCTGTCGGCGAAGTCGGATGCCTCGAAATACGGGATGGCATCGTTGAGCCGGCCGGCGAGACACAGATATTCGCCCAGATTGTATTTGGCCCGGTCGTGCTCAGGCTGCGCCGCCAGCGCCTTTTCATAGCAGCGGATCGCTTCATCCATCTCGCCGCGGTCGCGCAAGGTTTCGCCGAGCGAGTTCCAGGCATCGGCAAACTGAGGGTCCAGACTAACCGCCTCCCGAAACTGCCGGACTGCCTCTTCGTGCTGCCCCAGCCCGTACAGGACCGTTCCGAGGTTGAAATACCCGCGCGCATCGGCATTGAGCGCCAGGGCCTTGCGGTAGCATTGTTCGGCTTCTTCAAGCCGGCCCTGCTGTTGCAGGACTGTGCCGAGATTGCCCAGCGCCGCAACAAAGCCGGGCTCAAGATCAACCGCCTTTTGATAATGCTGTGCCGCGTTGTTTAATAATCCCTGGGCCTGCAGCAAAGTACCCAGGTTGAAGTGCGCGACCGTCAGGCTCGGCTTGAGCTGTAGCGCTTTCCGGTAACTGGCGATCGCCTCTTTGACATCATTGAGCTGAGTGAAAAGCACGCCGAGATTGAAATGAATTTCGGCGATGCGCGGGTCGATCGCCAGCAGTTTCCGGAAACTGGCCACGGCTTCACGGTACTTGCCCTGCCCTTGCTGGCAGAGCCCCAGTATGTTGTACAAAACGGGGGCTTTGGCATACCTGCCGAGCATCGATTGCGCCATCACTTCGGCTTGCTGCAAACGCCCGCCCTGAAAGAGCTGGTGCAGCGTCTGCAATTCGGCGGGAGTCGGTTGTTTTAGTTGCTTCGGCTGTGTTTTCATCGAAAATCAACTCAATTCTGGTAACAAATGAAGGGATTCTAGCGCAATGCGAAAAGGCTGTCAGCCCGTCTCTATAGGCGAATAAAGCTTGGCAGGACTTGCACCCCGGCTGGAAAAGCGGCGGCAACCGACTACATGCAATAAATTGGCGAAAATGACAGTAATCGACAAGAGTTTATGATGAAAACTGCTTGAAAACAGGTATTTATTCCAGGTGTTTATCAGGAATTTTTTAATGCATGGCCCGTCGAAATACCGAAATGAATCATTGATGTTAGGCACGGGCAGCTTTTTTATGCTGTTTGCCGCTTCCGGGCACTACAGTTCCCGAGTCTCCTTTACCGAAAGCGGCCAATGCCCGCGTAGGTGCGAATTCATTTATGCCCTTTGGGTACTTGTGCCCTTTGGGTATTCGCACTATTCGCACTAAATGACTAACAAGGCGTCCCGGGTCGAATACCCTATAGGGCACAAGTGAATTCGACCCTACAGGCGCATTTGACGTAGGGGCCAATTGTCTGCGTATAGGACCTGGCCGATCCGGACAAACTTGTCAGGCTCTAAATAATGCGTTTTTTGGAAAAAAAGAGCCGCCACAACCACACATTGAACCGAGAGGAGATTTGCTATGTGAACAGACTCCATCAGGCTTATCTTAAAAGCAAAGGGCGCGGCAAAAACGCTTCGTCCTTCATTCAGCACATTAGCCATATGCCATTACTCAATTTGTGGTGGCTTTTTCCCACACTCGCTTGAGAAAGAGGATACCCGTATGTCCACAGATAAGTATGTTGTATTACGTACCCGGAATATCGTAGTTCCAACACTGGATAACATTGGAACTCTCGGTAGAGCATCGGCTTCTGAATTGGCTCCCCAGTCCATCGAAATAGATGAAGCAGACTTGACCGCCAAGGAGCGCAGCAATCTCAGGCGCGACCCAAGAGTTCGCGCGATAGCGCCTCCCATGCCAATGAAACTGGTCAGCCCGATGGAAGCAAGTGATGTTGATGCTTCAGCACTGTCTTCATCAACATGGGGCGTTCAAGCGGTGCGAGCGACGGAATCCCCTTTCGACGGATCAGGCATAACTGTGGCAGTACTTGATACGGGGATAGATCCGAATCATCCTGCATTCCAGAATGTAGAATTGTTGCGGCGCAATTTTACGGCTGAAGGTGAAGACGACCAAAACGGGCATGGCACACATTGCGCCGGCACAATTTTCGGGCAGGATATCAATGGGAAACGCATCGGAATTGCGCGAAACATAAAGCGCGCTTTAATTGGAAAAGTGCTTGGAAATGGCGGTGGATCATCCGCGACAATCGCTCAGGCTATCCAATGGGCGGTCAATGAAGGAGCGCACGTTGTTTCCATGTCTCTGGGTATCGATTTTCCGGGCTTTGTTGAGTGGCTGATCAATGAAAAGGGACTAAATGTAAATCCAGCCACATCAATCGCGCTGGAAGCCTATCGAGCGAACATCAATCTCTTTACCGAACTGTCTAACTTCGTACGGGCTCAAGGAAGCTTTGCCGATGGTACAGTGGTCGTCGCGGCATCCGGCAATGAAAGCGTTCGGCCCCAGTACGAGATCGCTGTCGCACCACCTGCCGCCGGCACAGGAATTATTGCAGTCGGCGCACTTGGCGAGACGGCCAACGGTCTCGATGTGGCCTCTTTTTCGAATAATCAGGTAGACGTTTCCGCGCCTGGCGTTGGAATCATATCGGCTGTCCCTGGCGGCGGACTTGGCAGCAAGAGCGGCACCAGCATGGCGACACCTCACGTTGCCGGCGTGGCGGCGTTATGGGCACAGCGCCAGCTCGACATGGCAGGTCGTGTTGAAAGCAATACGTTGTTAGCTCAACTGATTGCCAGCGGAACAACAGCTCCGTTAGCTCCAAACGTTGAAGAAGAGGATGTGGGGACAGGCCTGGTGCAATCCCCCATTAATTGAGCAACCGTCAGGAAAGATTTACCGAATCTGCCAAGAATAATGATATGGTTTTATATTAATCGACGTTAATCCATCCTGAGCCAGTTCAGCAGGTACACAAAGGACGTGTACTGCTGATTACCGTCGTTCAGTGATACAAATCAGCCAATCCCCATGCATTCGGGCGGAAGTGGCAAACCGCTCGTGGTGATAGAGTGTCTCATCCGAAAAACCGAAAGCCGCAGCCAGAATTTGATCATGCGCTATCCGGTTACTACGGAATCCGACCAATAAGGATCGAGCATAAAATAACTTCCTCAAGCGTGCGGATGATTTTCTGATGTAGGTGCGAATTCATTCGCACCTACAATTCCCTGATTTATTCAATGCTCATTACTAAGGACGAAAATACCGTCGCTGTACGGGATATATATTAATTTCAGACTATATCATGCTTAATAAAATAGTAAGCGGCGGGCAAACGGGAGCCGACAGAGCGGCCCTGGATGCCGGCATCGAATCGGGCTTTCCGGTGGGCGGTTATTGTCCGGTCGGCAGGCTGGCGGAAGATGGTGAAATTGATGTTAAGTATCCATTGACGGAACTCGGCGGCGGCTATCGTCAGAGAACCAGGAAAAATGTCGAAGATTCGCACGGCACTGCCATTTTTTATGAGTCGGAGCTTCAAGGAGGTACGGAACAAACCGTGGTTTTCTGCATTAAGTCCGGAAAGCCTTATAAGCTCATCGATATCAGTCTGGTTGATCGCGATTCAGCGGCAAAGACCATCCGTGATTTCATCGACAGCCATCATATTGCCGTCCTGAATGTGGCAGGACCGAGGCTGAGCAGTTGCCCGGCCATTTATGGCTACGTCAAGGAAGTCATTAAAAACGCCCTTAAAAAGTCGACCTAAAAAATATTAAAAATCATTAACTTACCCTGCCTCAGTGGAAATAAACGCCCGAATCTGGCATCATGCCACCTCACTACGCCTTGTATTCCGCAAGGTTGAAACAATCTGTATAAGGTAAAGCAATGAGTAACCTACCAAAATGCCCGGCATGTGGCTCGGAATTCACTTACGAAGACGGCGATATATACATCTGTCCGGAATGCGCGCACGAGTGGCCAAAAGGCGAGACAGCCGAAGCCGGCGCCGATGAACTGGTCGTTAAGGATGCCAACGGCAACGTGCTGCAGGACGGCGACAGCATCACGGTCATCAAGGATCTCAAGGTCAAAGGCTCATCTTCGGTTGTCAAAGTCGGCACCAAGGTCAAGAACATCCGCCTGGTCGAGGGTGATCATAATATCGACTGCAAAATCGACGGCATCGGAGCCATGAAGCTGAAATCGGAGTTTGTTAAGAAGAGCTGATAACCTGCATAACTGAACGCGAACGACGCGACTCTCTAAAGAGGCGCATCGTTCGCGATTGATGCGCATCAATGCGTTCAGTGCATCCTATCGAGCTAGAGTTGAAATATAACGTTTTTTGAAAAATCACATTTAAAGAGCTTGCTGACTTTTACGTCTGGCTCCAAGCAAACCTAATAACCCTGAACCAAAAAGCCAGACTGCGGCAGGAACGGGTACGGCACTAGGAGCATTCTCATACTCTACATAATATCCAGTTATCCAGCTATCAGCTGACGCAATATCATTCCATTGGTTGTTAGACCATTTCATCAGATAATTTTCGCCACCACAGCAATTATTGGGTTCTCCTGCTGCCCAGTTTGTATAAGACCATGTCTCTCCGGTCACCCACTTCCAATTTCCTTCGCTATCTGCATCGGAAGCGCCCAAATAAGCAAAAGCATTACCTGCTATGGATGATATGAACTGATCTTCGCCGGCATCCGTAACAGTAGCCAAATGTCCATTCACTCCGTTGTGAATTGAGCCTGCAGCGCCGCTCACTGCGTTATCCCAACTGATATTTCCAGCACTAATATAATCATACCAGTGTCCATTGCCAGCATATTGCACCGGCGCAGCATTTGCCGAACCTACTGAAGCCAACAGTGCAATACTGCTCAATAAAATTAATTTCTTCATAACTATTACCTTAAATTCCGTTTATAACTCAAAACATTAGCAGCCTGTAAGAGACTGCTGCGCAACTGCACATTATTTAATGCAGGGCTTGAGTATAGTATTGGGATCTTTTCAAAAATATGAAAAAATTCACAGAAAAATCCGGATTGATACCCTTGACAATTTCAACATTTAATGCATATACCATACAGAATTTTGCTAACTATCGTCTGTCGGGATACGCATTGAGTATATTGTTGGGGCTTAATCCACCTAAAATTTTGAAAATGGCGCGCAAAACTTTTACAGGGCATAAATACACGCCCTACACCTGTTCATTAAAATCAAGTTCGCGCTCCTCGTCATCTTCAATAATCAGCGCGTGTCTCAATACGCCGTTGTCATCGTACCGATAGCGGTGTTCGGATTCGACTTCGCCGTACACGATCTTCTGGCAGATCAGCAGGCGGTCCTGGGCGTCGAAATAGCCGCGATAAAAGGTGTTGCGGTTGTTCAGACCGGCTTCAGTCAGTTCGTTGACCAGTTTTAACGGCAGTTTGATGCCGCTGTAGCTGACGAAATGGCGGCAGATGAGTGAAGATTCCTGATTCATGAAGGTGGTGTTAGGAAAATAAATGGATGGCGATGATTTCCAGGGTCCGGTCCAGCGATAGGTTTTCATTTTCGCCGATGATATTGTGTTCGGAAATCGGGTATCTCAGATCGATGCCGTAGCATCCGGGGTTCTGCGCAAAGGTATAGACATAGGCGGACGTGGCCGGATCGTCGGGCAGGCACAGCTCGACCGCCTGACGGTTCTGCTCCCGGGTTTTCAAGGCCAGCGTGTTTTCGCCGTAAAGACGCACCAGCTCCAGAAGCAACAGCTTCAGCGCGATATCCTTATCGATAGCCCAGACATTGATCATGGTTACAGCTTTTTCAGCACGATCGGCCTGGCGCAATAGGTCATCAAAAACAGTTTCTGGCACCTGTTGATCAGCCACGTCGAAAGCAAAAGGCCGGACAAGGCGCAGCCTGCCATCCACAGATCGGCATGGGCGCTGGTGTCGGCCAGCAGCCAGTCGGCCATGCCGGCGCCAGTGAACATGGCCAGCAACGGCAGCAGGTACAACAGCAACGAGGCTTTCAGCACCAGGCCTTCGTCGACGGCGACGATGACTTCATCGCCCACGCGCAGATTGATCTGGCTGTCGACGGCAACGGCTTTTTTGCCGATCACGCCGCCGATTGCCGAAACCGAGCACGAGGTTTTTTGCTTGCAGCCCGCGCAGGCACCGCTCTGCCGGCTTTCGACCCAGACCTGATGGTTTTCCGTTTTTACGACAACGGCCAATTCTTCAAGCATGGTTTGTTCCAATTAACTCGCTTTGAAAAGGTACGCAGTGCGTACCCTACGGTTTTCCTGAATTTCGATGAGTAACATTTGCAGGGGCGAATTACTTCGCCCCTGTGTAGTTGTTAACCAGCCCCTACCCCTGTATCTGCAATAATCCCGGGTCATTATGCGCCTGCTTTGCCCGCCATTCGTCGGGCGTATAAGCCTTGACGCTGACGGCGTGCAGTTTGCCCGAGGCCAGCGGTTCCTTCAGCGTCGCCAGAACCTGTTGCTGTTCTTTTACCGGAGTCAGATCCGTGAATTGCTCGCTGACGACCACGAGGGACAGGTCGCAGCCGGCGCCTTCGACATAAACCTGCGCATCGGGTATGCCCTGTCTGACGAGTTTTTCGACCTCGGCGACACTCAAGGCATCGCCTTCCGCCTGCACGTCATTGGCGGCCGCCTGCCGCAGTAACGGCAGCAGACTGCCGTCATTGGCCATGGCCTCGACAATATCGCAGCCGCCCACCAGCTCGGCATTCACGAACAGCTGCGGATATGTCGGCCAGTGCGAAATGCTCGGCAGCTTCTCGCGGATGAAAGGCGCTTCCAGCACATTGACATAGGCATAGTCGATGCCGGTATTGTTCAGAATGCTTACAGCCTTGGCTGAAAACCCGCACTGCGGATTGGCCGGGATGCCTTTCATGTAAATGATGATCGGGTTGGATGCCAGTTGCTGGCGGATTTTGTCTTCGGTTTTCATAGTGTTCCTGTATTCCTGTGGGGACGACTGAAGCGGCTGTTACGATGCCTGCTGCCTGATTTTGACCACGTCTTTTTCGATCACTTTGATTTCGCCTTCGCCCTTGACGACAGCGGCATCGATGATGCACTGCTCGACGTCGTCGCGCGACGGAATCTCGAACATGGTCTTTCTGAGAATCTGCTCCAGGATGCTGCGCAGGCCGCGCGCGCCGGTTTCCCTTTCGATGGCCTTGTTGGCGATTTCAACGAGCGCGTCGGGTTCGAATTTCAGCTCCACGCCTTCGAAGGCGAACAGTTGCTGATACTGGCGGACCAGCGCGTTTTTAGGTTCGGTCAAAACCTGTATCAACGCATCCACATCCAGCGGCTCCAGAGGCGCCAGCACCGGAAAGCGGCCGATGAACTCGGGGATCAGACCGAATTTGCGCAGATCACTGGGCTGCGTGGCGTTCAACATCTCTTCGAGCGCCGGTTTTTTGTTCGGATTGCTCACGGCGGCATGGAAGCCGATGGCCGTATCGGTAGGCACGATACGCCGCTCGACATGCTTTTCAAGGCCCGGAAACGAGCCGCCGGCGATGAACAGAATATTGCGCGTATCGACGATGGTATCGCCGCCGTCCTTGCCGCGGCCCTTGGACGGCACTTTTACCTGGGAGCCTTCGACCAGCCGCAGCAAGGCCTGCTGCACGCCCTCGCCGGAGACATCGCGCGTGCCGGTCTGCTGCTCCGGGCTGCGCGCGATCTTGTCGATCTCATCGAGATAGACGATACCCCACTCGGCGTTGCCGATATTGCCGTTGGCCACGTCCAGCAGCCGCACCAGGATATTTTCCACGTCGTCGCCGACATAACCGGCCTGCGTCAGCGTCGTGGCATCGGCCACCACGAACGGCACGCCGACGATCTTGGCCAGCGTGCTGGCCAGCAGGGTCTTGCCGGTGCCGGACGGCCCGATCAGCAAAATGTTGGATTTGCCGATTTCCACGTCCTTGTCGAACTCGCCCAGCCCCGCGTCGCCGCTTTCGTGCTTGAGCCTCTTGTAATGGTTGTAGACCGCGACCGACAATATTTCCTTGGCCAGATGCTGGCCGATGATGTATTGGTCCAGATATTCCTTGATCTTGGCCGGAATCGGCAGCGGCCCTTGCATTTCGGACAGTTCCTTCCTGCGGCTCCAGCTCGATATGACCTGACTGGACAGCAACACGCAGGCCTCGCAAATACAGCCCTCGGCGCCGGCGATCAGCGGCACGGAAGCCGATTGCTCGATACCGCAAAAAGAACAGTGTCTAGTTTCTTTATTCGCCATAACTATTTCCCTCCGTTTCCGCGACCGGCAAATTGGCCAGCCAGGCGCGCTGGCAGTTGCGCCTGTAGCGTTCCTTCATCAGCTGGCGTATTTTCGGCGTCGCATTTTTTAATGAAATGGTTTCCGCTCTGTGTATCTGTTTGCATAACAAGACGTGAAAACCTATTTCCGATTCCACGACATCGCTGACTTCGCCGGCCTTCAAACTGAACAGTACGGCATCCAGTTCGGGATAAAGCTTGCCGCGGGGCACCTTGCCCAGCAATCCCCCGTTCAGGGAAGTCGGGCATTCCGAATACTTCAAGGCCAGCTCGGCGAATTTGTGGGGCTTCTTGTGCAGTCTGGTGCAAATGTCCTGAATTCTGTCCCAGGCATTCTCGCGCGTGTTTTCCGGAAAATCGGGGTTGATGCTGATGAAGATGTGGCAGGCATCGCGCAGCTCTGGCCGGTTGAATTGCTCGGCGTGCAGATGGTAGTAAATGCCGATTTCCACCTCGTTGACCTCGGGCGAACGCGCGGCAACCGACTCCAGCACCGCGTTCACCTTGCATTGCCGGTATATCGCCTCGCGCAGAGAGGCTTCGGTCAGCCGGTTTTTTGCCAACTCGCTCAGGAAAGCGCCCTCGTCTTCATAACGGTCGCGGATTTCCTTGTAGGCCGTCTGCAATTCGCGCTCGGGGATGATCACGCTTGCGGCTTCCGGCGCGTTCAGGACGCGGCTTTCCAGCCGGTATTCGTTCCTGGCCTGCGCTTCGGCCTGCTTCAACTCGGCCGGAGTCAGCTTGTCCGGCGCTTTCCGAAACAGCGCCAGCGAGGCTCTCAACAAAACGTAAGGCTCTGCCCGGACGGGTTTTTCAAGGGTTTCCATAGTCAAACCTCCGGTTCGTTAAAGGTTTCAGGATGGGCGGGCGCCAGTGCGGATTCGGGCACTTGCAGCATCCGGCCGGTGAAATTGACGTGGTATTGAATCATCTCGCTGTCTCTGATGACTTTGAAAATCTCCCCCTCCGTGCCTTTCGGGTACAGTACCTCGCCCCGCATCCCTAAATCGATCGTGCAGACCACCTTGTCCCTGAACTCGAAACGGCTCGGATTCCAGGGTTCATCGGCGCTTATCAGCTCTTCCAGGCGGCAGCCGACCATGCGGCCGTGATCAAGAAAATGCACCGTGAAAATGACCTGATCCTGCAGGAAAGTGCCGACCTCGACCACGTTGCCGACGCTGCCGCGCCGGATCAGCAGATGGCCCACGTCCAGGCCCGGATAGGTGCCGTCGTTGCGGATGTTGCGCGTCACGCGCACCCCCTCGCCGAATTCAAACCGGCCTTCGTCAAAGCGCTCGGGGTTCATGTTTTTATATCGCTTAATGATACAAACGCGGTTTGCGGCTCGCCCATGGAAAAGACCTTGAATACCTTCTCGGTCTGGGCGTCGGATTCGACGAAGTCCTGGTAGGCGCGCATCAGCAATTTGCTGTAAACGGCCCGTTTGGCCTCCTCGCTGTCCGGCATGCTGTCCGCGGCTTTTTGCAGGTAGTCGTGGAAACGCTGCAGGATATGCAGGCGGTTGACGTGCACGACACTCTGATCGTATTCCAGTTCGAAATACCGCAGGAAGTCTTCGGCTGATTCCAGCTCTTCCATTTCTTCTTCAAAACTCATCGCTTTTCTCCAAACATTCAAATGGGTCCGACTAACGAGACATCCTGAAACAGCAGGTATAACGCCAGCAGGACGAACAGGGCTGTCGTTGTCACGGTCATCAGCATGGAATAGGGTTTTTCGTTTGACATGACTGCCTCTCTAAACAAATTAACCACGAAGTAGTACGCACCGCGTACCTTTATTAATATTACGGTTCCGAAAAGGTACGCAATGCGTACCCTACGCCTGATGAAATCAGAGCTGTAGGCTGGGTTGATAAACCCAGCATTCGAAGCCACCCATGCTGGTTTATCAACCCAGCCTACATGTGCTACAAAGCTTCCTGTCCTTCGTGGTGCAACACCTTCATTGTCCCGTGGTGGCAGCTTCGCCTACTTCAGCCCTGCACTGCTGCAGCAATTCCAGCAGTCCCTTCGCGCCGATGCGGTCCATGCGGTCCAGCTCGACCAGCTTTTCGAAAATCGACTGGCTTACATCCAGCCTGTGCAGGCGCATGTTCAGAAAGCCGATGGCTTTCAGAGCGAACAGGTACAGCCGGACCCGCGTCAGCAAATCGGGCGGAACCTCCTCGATATGCCGCGGCTGCAAGTCGCGCCAGTCCTCGGGAAAGCCGATCGCGGGCCTGACCACATCCAGAGCCTTGCCGGTCGCGCTCAAGGCGTCTTCCAGCCGGTGCTGGTAATAATAAAAACGGTTCAGGGCCACCAGCACATTCATCGATTCGGGCGCCAGAAAATAAGCCCTCAGCAAGGGCAACTCGGCCTCACTGCTATAGTCTTCGGCCGCCTGTTTGATCAACCGCTCGACTTCTGGCGCATCCGGCCGGTCGAAATACAAATCCTTGGCTTCAAAGTCGAGCAGATCCATTTATTCCCCCACGGCGCGCTTGATGACGATTTCCTGCTCGGTCGCGCAGATGCTTTCCGCTTCGCAGGACTCACAATGTTGTTCGTGCAATGCCTTGCTGACTTCGGTCTGCCGGGCTTCCAGCTCGTCGATGCGATCAATCAGGCAATTGATGGCCTTGCCGACCGGATCGGGGACCAGATGATGGTCCAGATCAATGCCGTTCCGGCTCTGTATTTTGGTGCCTTTGCTTTGTATGACGCGGCCGGGAATGCCGACGACCGTGCAACAGGGCGGCACGTCCTTGACGACCACGGAATTGGCGCCGACGCGCACGTTGTCGCCCAGCGTGATGGCGCCCAGCACCTTGGCGCCGGAGCCGACCAGCACGTTGTCGCCCAGCGTGGGATGGCGTTTTTCCTTGTTCCAGGTCGTCCCGCCCAGCGTCACCCCGTGATAGAGCGTGACGTCATTGCCGATAATCGTGGTTTCGCCGATCACGACGCCCAGGCCGTGGTCGATGAACAGGCGCCGGCCTATGGTCGCGCCGGGGTGAATGTCGACGTTGGTCAGCATGCGGGCGACCGATGCCAGGATTCTGGCCGGCAGTTTTCTGCCCGCTTTCCACAGCCGGTGATTGACGCGGTGAAACAGCGTCGCGTGCACGCCCGGATAGGTCAGCAGAATTTCCCAGATACTGTGCGCGGCCGGATCGCGGGCGAATACGCAGTGAATGTCTTCACGCCATTGCGCCATGAGGCCCAGCGGCGTTTCCGGGTGCTTGCCGAGCTTGTCGAAAGCGGCGGAAACCATCAGCTTAGGCTCCAGCTTGTTTTGCCGGGCACCGCCATCCCCGGTATCCTGAAAAAGGAGCCGGGATAGCGATCATCGTCCTGCTCTTGTCTGTAAGGCTCTGCCGGTAGCGATGGCCGGGGTGTTTCCACGATCTTTTCCGCTGTGGGTTGTTTATATTGATCATTCATAGCAATATCCTCCGGAGAGATTTTGATGAAACCGGTTCAGGTCGGCAGCGGTCGGCGAGGTTTTTGTGCGGCTGACGAACAGCCGGACTTGCGTCAACAATTGTTGCGCCTGCAGGCGCGTCACCGCTATGCCCAGTTGCTGATAGGCATGCATGACCCCGCGCGTGCCCGAGTGCTTGCCCAGAACCAGTTGATGGCGGCGCCCGACGATGGCCGGATCGACGCCCTGATAATTGTTCGGATCTTTCAGCAGGCCGTCGACATGGATGCCCGCCTCGTGGCTGAACACGTCCTTGCCGATCAGGCTCTTGCGGCTGCCGATGGCATCGCCCGAGGCGCTGGCAACCTGCTCCGACAAGGCCGTGAAGTTGGTCAGGTCGATGCCCGTCTCAAAACCGTACAACTGCTTCAGGCCGACCACGACTTCTTCCAGCGCGGCATTGCCGGCCCGTTCGCCCAGTCCGTTGACCGTGGTATTCAGATGCGTGGCGCCGGCCATGGCCGCAGCCAGCGTATTGGCGGTCGCCAACCCCAGGTCGTCGTGGGCGTGCATCTCGATTTCCAGATCGGTCGCCGCACGCAATGTCTTGATGGTTTCAAACACGCCGAACGGCTCCATGATGCCGACGGTATCGGCGAAACGGATGCGGCTCGCTCCCGCCTGCTGCGCGGCTTCGGCCATGGCCAGCAAAAAGCCGGTATCGGCGCGCGAAGCGTCTTCCATGCCGACACAGACCTCCAGGCCCAGATCGCGCGCCTCGCGGACGCAGGTGGCAATAGTCTTCAAAACCCACGACCGGCTTTGTTTCAGCTTGTTCTGAATATGCTGGTCCGAGGCCGAAATCGACAGATCGACTTTATCGACATTAAGATTCAGGCAGGAGCGCAAATCCTCGCGCCGCATTCTGGACCAGACCAGCAGTTTCGCGGGCAGCCCCAGGGCCGCAATGGCCTTGATCTCGTCGCGCTCAAACTCGCCCATGGCCGGAATGCCGATCTCCAGCTCCGGCACACCCAAAGCCGCCAGCCGTGTGGCAATCTCCAGCTTTTCGTCCAGCGAAAAGGCGACGCCGGCCGATTGCTCGCCATCCCTGAGCGTGGTGTCATCAATGATGATGGTGCGATGTTGAGATTTCATAATTCACCTGTCGGGTACGCGCCGCGTACCGTAATTTGCGTCTGTTACCTGAAAAGATACGCAATGCGTACCCTACGCATAAGTCGGCTGGAATGCCTGCTCAGGATTGACGACCGGTCCGTTGCCGTCCCAATAAGGCGACAGCTTGCGCAAGGTCGCGGCGATATCGGGCATCACTTTCAGCACCTCGTCAACTTCGTCCATGGTGTTGTAGCGCGAGAACGAGAAGCGGATCGTGCCGTGCGCGGCCGTATAAGGAATATCCATGGCCCGCATCACATGCGAAGGCTCCAGCGATCCCGAAGTACAGGCCGAGCCGCTAGAGGCGGCGATGCCGGCTTTATTCAGCAGCATCAGTATGGCTTCGCCCTCGATGTATTCAAACGCGATATCGGTGGTATTGGGCAAACGGTTGTCGATGTCGCCGGTGATAAAACAGTTCGGGATCAGCTCGACAATGCCGCGCTCCAATTTATCGCGCATGGCCCTGACGTAGGTGTTCTCGTGTTCAATATTCGCCAGCGCCAGTTCGCAGGCTTTGCCGAGTCCTACGATCGATGCCGAGTTCTCGGTGCCGGCGCGCCGTCCGCGCTCCTGGTGGCCGCCGCGCAGCAGGGGACGGAAACGCGTGCCGCGCCGCAGATACAGGACGCCGATGCCTTTGGGCGCATGCAGTTTATGCCCGGATATCGACAGCATGTCGATCTTGGTGTCCTTCAGCATCATCGGAATCTTGCCGACCGCCTGAACCGCGTCGGTGTGGAACATGACGCCGGCGGCATGGGCCATTTCGGCCATTTCCACGACCGGGAACAGGGTGCCGGTTTCGTTGTTGGCCCACATCACCGAGACGATGGCGACGCGATCGGACAACAGACTTTTGTAAGCGTCCAGATCCAGGCGCCCGACCTTGTCCACGGGCATCCGGTGGATCGTGTAGCCTTCTTTTTCCAGATGCTCGCACAGATTCAGGATGGCCGGATGCTCGACGGTCGTCGTGATGATTTCCTTTCTGTCCGGCTGCGCCTTGATGGCCGACAGGATGGCCGTCGAATCGGATTCGGTGCCGCAGGACGTGAAGATGATCTCCGAATCGTGCTCGCAGCCTATCAGTTCCTGCACTTGATGACGCGCCTGCTTGATGCCTTTGGCGACGCCGTCGGCGAACCGGTGGATCGACGACGGGTTGCCGAACTGTTCGGTGAAGTAAGGCAGCATCGCCTCGACCACCAGCGGATCGACCCGCGTAGTGGCATTGTTATCGAGATAGATGGCGTTCATGGCTTACGCTCCTGCCGCAGCGGCTTTGGGCATTTGTGACGCAGGGACGACCTTGATGAATTCGCCCAGTTCTTCCATCAGCCGTTGCTGAATGCCGCCGATGGTCATGGCGGCCATATGGCAGCCGCTGCAGGCGCCGGTCATGTTGACATAGGCGGTGTTGCCGATGACTTCGACCAGTTCCACATTGCCGCCGTCGGCCATCAGTTGCGGCCTTAACTTATCCAGCACCTCTTCAATTTTCTTGATGCGTTGCAGGTTGGTCATCGGCATTTTTTCCTTGGCCGACGCGGCCACCTCGATCGGCGCGGCGCTCGGGTCGAATTTCTCGCCCCGCTCGGCCAGCACTTTTGCCAGAATGCCTTCGATGTCTTCATGACAGGCCGCGCAGCCGCCGCCCGCTTTCGTGAAGTTGGTGACATCCTCGACCGTGCGCAGCTTATTGGCCACGACCATCTCCTCGATCATGACGGCATCGATCGCGAAACATTTGCAGATCAGCGCGCCTTCTTCATGATCGTCCTTCCATTCCTCGCCGCGATAGTTCGCCACGGCGGCCTGCAGGGCTTCGCGCCCCATGACCGAACAGTGCATTTTTTCAGGCGGCAGGCCGTCCAGCTCGTTGGCGATATCCTGGTTGGTCACTTTCAGCGCCTCGTCCAGGGTCAGACCTTTGATGATTTCGGTCAGCACTGAGGACGAGGCGATGGCGGAACCGCAGCCGAAGGTCTGGAAACCGGCATCTTCGATGATCTCGGTTTCTTCGTTGACTTTCAATGTCAGTCTTAACGCGTCGCCGCAACTGATCGAACCCACCTCGCCGATCGCATTGGCATCAGCGACAGCCCCTGCATTTTTAGGGTTGAAAAAATGTTCTTGGACTTTTTCTGAGTAATCCCACATCGTTTAATCCTCCAGAAAATATTGAATTAGGGCTGTTTACGAGCACGTATTGAACGAGGTGCCACAGGCACAACTTTTAGCGGCATTAGGGTTGCTGAACTTGAACCCGGAGCCTTCCAGGCTGTCGATAAAATCGACAGTCATGCCGTCCAGCATAGGCATACTGCCAGGATCGACGAATACCTTGACGCTGCCGCAATCGATAACGGTGTCTTCCGCGCCCTGATTTTCTTCCAGCTTCAGGCCGTATTGCAGACCGGAACAACCGCCATCGGTTACTTCAATCCGTAAGCCGGCTGACGGCTTATCGGAGCCGGCGATAAAACGCCCGACAGCGTGAATAGCGTTTTCAGTTAATGTAATCATGTAATTCTCCTGAATAGGGTTGGCATCGTTCTTGTAAACAGTTATAGCAACCTGTATGCCATCACCTTTTTTATTATTTAATGTCTTGTTTAATAAAGAATAAATTAAGCAGGAATAATATGCGGGAATGGCTAGGGCAGGTTCTAAACAGACAATCACTTAAACTTTGTAGGCTTTGCTACAAAATAATCGGAAGCATTGAGGAGATAACACATGAGAATAGAAGACCTGGATATAGGCGATGTTGTTTATGCAGCTCACGCTATCACCGATGACGGCTCCATGCCGCACGGCATGGCAGGCGATGTGCTGGTCGAAACCGGAGCCCGCGGCGTCATCACCATGATCGGCCATGTGGAAGAGCAGCCTGAACGTAGAGTTTTCATAGTGCGCTTTGAAGACAAGGAGCTGAACCTGGGCAGCCCGATCGGATGCTGGCCTGAGGATTTGAGCCTGGAGAGGCGGCATGAGACTGTGCGGATCGGGCTGGAATTTTCGTAGCCTTGCATTGGTATAAGTAAAGTACGGATGACTGCATGGATGCAGAAATGTAGGGTACGCATCGCGTACCTTTTCGAAACTTGAAAAAGGTATGCGTACGCGATGCGTACCCTACAAAGCTTGCGGGTTGATAAACCCGGCGTTTCGGGCCTTCCATGGCGGGTTTCCGCTAAAGCTCCAACCCAGCCTACCCACGATGCAACATCAAACAGTAACATTAATATGAACGAACAAACACAGACCGTCACCGACTACCACCACCGCACCAAACACCACCTGGAGCGTTACGCAAAAGGCCCCGAAACGCTGGACTGGGATGACCAGCCCGATCCGTTCCGGCGCTTTGCCGGCTGCGAATTAGTACCATTGCCTAAACCGGGCGCCGAACTGCCCGTCCTGTTCAGCGAACTGGATACTCCGCAGGCCATCGAACCCCAGGCCTTGACGCTGGAGACGCTGGGATTGCTGCTGGAGCTGTCCTTCGGCCTGTCGGCCTGGAAACAGTACGGCCCGGACCGCTGGGCATTGCGCTGCAACCCGTCCAGCGGCAATCTGCATCCGACCGAAGCTTATCTGATCAACACGGACAGCGCGCTGATGAAACCGGGCGTTTATCACTATGTCAGCCATGATCATCATCTTGAGCAGCGCTGCCTGTTTAATGACGACGTGGATAATATCGGCATTTTGATCGGCCTGAGTTCAGTGCACTGGCGCGAAGCCTGGAAATACGGAGAGAGAGCTTACCGCTACTGCCAGCACGATATCGGCCATGCGCTGGGCGCCTTGCGTTATGCCGCGGCGACGTTGGGCTGGTCGGTCGAATTGCTGGCCGAATGCGCCGATGACGACATAGCCGCGCTGCTGGGGCTCAACCGGTCCGATGATTTCAAGCCGGACGAGCGGGAATCGCCCGACGTGCTCTGCCGCATGCGCATAATCTCCGAGGCAGGCACATCGTTCGGAATCGAAACTTTGTCGCAAACCCTACAATCGGCCACCTGGTCAGGCCGGGCAAGCAGTCTGAGGGCCTATCACATGTACAAGTGGCCGGTCATAGACGAAGTCTCCGCAGCCGCCGCCAAGCCGCGTACCGAAGAGCCGCGCTGGCAGGCCGACCCGCAACCGGTCGTCGCCTTAACTTGCCGGCAGACTGCAACGACCCTCATCAGACAGCGTCGCAGCGCCCAGCATTTCGACGGCAAGACCACTCTGCCGCTGGCCGACTTTTACCGGCTGTTGAACGCCGCCCTGCCGGCCCGTAAGCCGCCTTTCGATCTGTGGCGCTGGCCTGCGAAAATCCATCTGTTTCTGTTTGTCCATCGCGTTGAGAGCCTGGTGCCAAGCGTGTATGCCCTGCCCCGCGATCCTGAAGCGCTTGAGAGGCTACAGGCGGCCACGCTTGCCGATTTTGACTGGCAGCCCGTGTCCGACATCCTGCCGCTTTATCATCTCTACATGGGCGATTGCCGGCCGATCGCCAAATCGTTGTCCTGTCACCAGGCGATCGCCAGCGATAGCGCCTTCAGCCTGGCGATGGTCGCCGAGTTCACCTTCGGCGATCAACCCTGGCTCTACCGCCGGCTGTTCTGGGAATGCGGCCTGATCGGCCAGGTGCTGTATCTGGAAGCCGAAGCAGCAGGCGTGCGCGGCACCGGCATCGGCTGTTACTTTGATGACAGTGTGCATGAAATTCTCGGCATCGAGACTGACCGGTTCCAGAGCCTGTACCATTTTACCGTGGGCACGCCGCTGGAAGACACGCGGCTACAGATTCTGCCGGCTTACGGGCATTTGCAGGGCTGAAAAGGCGCGCGACTGTTTTGACAGGATGGGGTTTATACGCTCTAATCTGACCTGATGCCGAAAAGTACGCCTGCCCGGCAATCATAAACAGGGCTTGCGCATTTTGCCCGCCGGAAGAAGGAGGGAATGAGGTGTTCCAGGAAGGCAAAAAGCTGTTTTGGAACTTGTGGGGGCGGCTTCAGTTGCCTTATACGCTCGGCCGGCGCTGTTGCCTTGAAACGTTCGAACTTGGTAGAGTTCTGTAGGGCATGCATCGCATACCTTTTTCAAATTTGCCGGTTCATCAGGACTCTGAAAAGGTACGCAGTGCGTACCCTACGGCGCTTGGATTCTGTGGGGGCGGCTTCAGTCGTTTTGTATGCCTATATAGGCGACCGCAGCCGGACAGGGCATGTTGCCCCGTCCGAAACGTTTGAGGTTGGTTAAGTGTAGCCATTAAGCCCAGTCATTGCAGAAACGTTAGGGACAGGGTTGCAAACCCTGTCCCGCTTCAGGCAGGCGCCCCAGGCGAAGTTGACCCCGCATGTAAATCCTTTATGAAAATAATAATTGATATGAGGTAATTATGAAGAGCAACAATCAGGTAGTTGACCAACTGAATAAATTACTGGCCGGCGAACTGACCGCCATGGACCAGTATTTCATTCATTCGCGCATGTATGAAAACTGGGGGTTTAATGAGTTATACGAGCGCATCAATCATGAAATGCAAGATGAAACAGGTCATGCCGATGCGCTGATCAAACGCATCCTGTTTCTTGAAGGCGTACCGAACCTGTCGGTTCGCAATCCTCTGGCCGTCGGCGGCACGGTTCCGGACATGCTGAAAAACGACCTCGCGCTGGAAATGCAGGTGATCAGCTCGCTGAAGGAAGTCATTGCCTATTGCGAATCGGTCAATGATTACGTCACGCGCGAAATTCTGGAAAGCATGCTGCAGGATACCGAGGACGACCATACCCATTGGCTGGAAAAGCAGCTGGGCCTGATCGATAGAATCGGACTGCAAAACTACCTACAATCGCAGATGTAGTCGCCCGTGCCGGGTGTATCAACCCGGCCGCCGCTTTGGTCAGTGTATTACTGTATTATCCGTGGCGGCCTGTTCGGGCTCCGGCGCATTCAGATGCCCCGGCCTCAATCCGGCTCTGGCTTCCCTCGCCAGCTTCTCGTAATGCGCATGGAATTCATCCAGCTGGGCCTGCTCCATTTCCTCAAGGTCCAGCAATGCGTTATGGGCGCCTTTGGTGGCGCGGATCAATTCATCGAGTTTGATCTGCATGGCCTCGGTGTCGCGATTCTGCGTATTCTGGATCAGGAACACCATCAGAAACGTCACAATGGTCGTTGCCGTGTTGACAACCAGTTGCCACGTATCGCTGAAATCAAAAAGAGGCCCCGTGATGCCCCAGACAACAATAAATCCTACCGCTACGGCAAAGGCAGCCGGACGCCCGCTGATCCGTGACGCCAGTTTAGCCAGATTTGAATACCATACCATGTGTTTCATCGCTTGCCTCCAGTGTCGTTATTACCGTTAAGACAAGGGGATGGGCTGAAAGTGCGGCTTTGGAACGGTTTGAGCGGACTGGGCTGGAACTTTGCGAAACCCCGGCGCATCGGGTGAATCGCCGGGCGTATCAACGGGTGTTACGCGGTTGTAGGGTCGAATTCATTCGACCCGGGACGCCTGTATTGTTGTCTGGTGCGAATACCCTGAAGGGCTCAAGCAAATTCGCACCTATACGCGCATTAAAGCATAAACAGCCCTCCTGCGCGGCATCAGTTATCAACTTATCCGGCCAAACCATAAAGTCTGACTTGAAAAACCGGTTGCTGAGCCTTCCCCATCTTCTGCCGGCCCTGCCGCGTAAAAAACGACATTCCAAAGGCTTGATCAAATGGTTTTTTCGATGACGTACCGAGGTCGGCGTTTGGTTTCGGAATAGACTTTCGCCAGATACTCCCCCATGATGCCCAGGCATAGCAACTGTATGCCGCCCAGAAAATAAATGGGCAATACCGTGGAAGCCCAGCCAGGGATGGCGTCCTGGGTAAACAGCCGGACAGAGATTGCCCAGGCGGAAATTACAAAACTGAACAGCGATACCAGCAGGCCGATTCCGGTAATACAGCGCAAAGGCAGTACCGAAAAAGAGGTTATCCCCTGCCATGCAAAAGCCAGCATCTGTCTGAGCGGATATTTCGATTCACCGGCATAACGCTCGGCCCGCTCGTAAAACGCCAGCGCATGCGAAAACCCTAATTGCGGAATTATGCCGCGCAGAAACAGGTTAACCTCACCGAACTCTCTCAAGGCTTCCACGGCGGGGCGGCTCATTAACCGGTAATCGGCATGATTATAGATAATTTCCACGCCCATCGCGTTTAACAGCCGGTAATAAGATTGAGCTGTAAATCTTTTGAAAAACGTGTCGGATTGCCGCGAATCGCGGACGCCATAAACAATATCGTAACCGGCCCTATACAAATCGATCATCTTGACGATTGCGGACAAATCGTCCTGCAAATCGGCGTCGACACTGATAATCGCCTCCCCTTCTACCGTCAGCAATCCGGCCAACAGCGCATTTTGGTGTCCTCGGTTGCGGGACAGTTTGATGCCATGCACAAATTGCTGCTGTTCCGCCAGGGATTCAATCAATCTCCAGGTGCCGTCACGGCTGCCGTCATCGATGTAATACACGCCGCTGTCTGCCGTGATTTTCTGATCCGCGATGAGCGTCTGAAATAAATCAGCCAATTGCCGGGTGGTTTCCGGCAATACGCTTACTTCGTTATAACAAGGCACGACTATACTGAGCTGTATGGGCTGACAAGACGTTGGCGCCAGATTTTCCGGCAATTCGGCAGGCTGTTGACTGCCGGACGGGGCCGCATGTTGCTGATTACGGAAGGTGAAATACTTGTTCCCCAAAAATCCGATGATCGTGTAGGGAAAAATACCCGCCGCCTGCGCAAGATAAGCATTAACATGAAAACGGGAATCGAAAAACAAAACCGTGTAAAGATTGGCTGTATAAGCTACGGCCAGCACCGTGATAAAACGCAAAAAGCTGAACAAAAGATGATCGTCGCTTTTGAACGTCCAGGATTTATTCAACAAAAAACTGAATAAAACGCCAATTGTGTAGCCGACCGCATTGGCATGAACAATGTTCAAATGCAGAAAATACATGGCGATATAGATAGTGCCTAATCCCACAATGGTATTGGCCACGCCAACAAGTAGATATCTGCCAAAAGTCATAGTCATAGATTCGTTGATTAATTAATTAAGCTGTATGGATCTGCCTGCCATCAGGGTCATCGGATTTCAAGGGGATGAACGTCCGCAGGCTTCAAAGAAACCCGGCCAAGCCTCATCCGGTTTCCGGCGCATGGCCGGCCGGACGCTCCACGCCCCGCTTAGCTGAGCCCTTACCCTTCCCGACAGTGTATATTCCACATTGCCCATCGGTATCGACCTCTTGCAAGCCGGACCGGATTTCCATGCGATTTTTAATCTTTTCACCGCATAACAGCAGATATTGATAATCTTCAGGTATGGCGGCATCGGTTTGCAAAACTGTTATTTCCAGGCCTTTCTTCCTGAGCGTATTGATATAAAAAAGCGCAGGAGCAACATAAAAATTGCCCTCATAATAACCGGGATGCACCACGGCAAACTTTGGTATCTGTTTGCTTTGTATGAATTTCGAGCGTAGAAAATAATTATATTGGTCGGCCACCCTATTTTTCGAATCCGCTTCCTGCTTTTCAATTTCCCTGAAGTTAAAGGCAAAAACCAGAAGGCTCGCGAAAATGGCCGCCGGAAAAATAATCAATCCCGGTCTTGCGCCCGGCAAAGTTGCTTTAACTTTAAATAATTTATCTTCCGCTAATTGATAAAGCGCAATGGCAATCAGCATGGAAGCCAGCGGCGAAAGGGGTATCAGATACCAAGCTATTTTAGTGGAAGCCGCTGAGATGATCAGCAGATAAAATAAAAACATCATGCCCAGAAAAATGCTGAAATCCCGAAGCTCTGAAGGATGGCGCCGGCTAAATTGAAAACCGATTATCCCGAGCGTCAAAATCATCCATGCAGGCTTTACATAATAAAACGGGCCGCCAGCATGGTTTTCAATCACCGTTGCGAATCGCCCCAGCAAATCGTTCAATATCGCTGAGTCAAAATAGCCGGGATCAATCTGGTTGCGCAAAAGATAATAGGCTGCGCATATCGCCAGAATCAATAGCCCATAGAAATAGACCAGAGCGGATTTCAGCACAAAATACTGGCGTTTGTATAAGGCATATATGATAAGTGCCGGGGCAAAAATCAGCCCTTGTACGGTTTTCGTAAAAAAAGCCAGCAAAATACCCAACATGCACAATGAAAGCCACAATATGCGGTGATCGTGATCCTTTAAATATAAATAGCCTGATAACAAATAGCCGGTAGTCCAAAGGGTCAGAATAGCGTCGTAATTGCCGGAACGGGCGCCGTGAAGGTGAATATAGGCTCGAATGCAAAGCAGGATCAGGACGGAAAGAAAACCGATTAACGGCCGTTTCAAATAATAAGCGGCAAATGCAAATACCATGATGAGGGTAGCCATAGCTGCCATGACCGAGGGAATGCGAACGCTCAGTTCGGAAGATCCGAAAAACGCTATTGATAAGGACATCAGCCAGATAACCAAGGGAGGCTTTGTATTCCAGTGATCCGGACTGCCGTCGTAAGTAGTAACCAGCGACAGGCCGCCACTGTTAGCCATCTCCAAGGCATTATTGGCAAGGCGCGCCTCATCCCAGCAATCGATGGACAACTCCCCTAGCCGGTAAAACAATACCCCTGATGAAAGCGCTAATGAGCATATAAACAAGAACCCTGTAGGACATTTATTTATTAATTCCCGCATCTTGATTTACCGTGTCTACGTTTATCGCTCCATGGAGATCAAAATCCAAGTCACCCGTATTTAAACGACATGCTTGCCTTTATGCAGTTTGTCAGGCTGGCTAGAGACATCAATCGCTTATCGATTCACCATCTGACAGTGCAAGTGCATAGGGCCTTTGAGTTTGGCTATCTAAATTCATGACTTCACCCTTTTTTAAGGGCGCATTGTCAGTTTCAATACATCATTAAGACAACTCAGTCGACCTGGGCCTTGGATTGAAAATAGGGAGGATCTAGCGATTAAATTAGGCAACAGTATTTCATGTTTTTAAAACCATAATAAATACGTATAACCACTTAAAAACACTGGCTTTTTAATTTCCAACGGCATCAGTCCCATCGTAATCCCATAGGGTGGATTGAGGAATGAAAACCGGCGCATTGAGACCGCGGGGTCACAATGGCCGTTGCCGTGTTGATGAGCAGTCGCTTTATCTCCCGTCCCTATGCGGTCAGTGCCGGAAGAGCTATACTTTTGCGCAGTATCTTTCAAGTTAATCCGGAGCAAGGCGCGACAATGGACAACGCAAAAATTTCCTGTAAGTATTTCCCCGAACTTCCGGCGCGCTGGCGTTGCCCGCGTTGTATGATCAACATTTCCGACGCTTGCGCGAAACGCCCGGAAGGCGCCGACGACCGCTACGAAATTCGCCGCGATTGCCCCATTTGCCTGGAACCGCTACAGTCGCTGGGGATCGGAAATTCCATCAAACCGTTCTGGGAACGCATCCCGGAATTTTTCATTTATCCCGCAAGGCTCGATGCCTTGATTTACTTAGCATTGCTGTCGCTGTTGAACCTGTTGTTCGCGGTCAATATATTATTGGGGATCATCGCGTTGGTGACGACTTCATACGCCTTGCTGCTCTACTCTTATAAATGCCTGAACCATGTCGCCCGCGGCCACCTGGAAGCGCCGGGCCTGATGGTCGATTATAAGGTGCTCAAATCATCCCTTATCTTCAAGCAATCGATGGTATATTTCCTGGTGGTGTCGGCGTCGCTGTTTGCACTGCGGCTGTTCGGCGCGCCGGGCCTGATCGTCACCGGGGGATTTTTCCTGCTGGGCATTCCGGCCTCCACCACCCTGCTGGCGATCAACGGCAGCATCCTCGATGCGGTCAACCCGGTCAGCATCTTTCGCACCATGGCGGCCATCGGCCGCCCCTATTTCGTTCTTTACCTGTTTTTGCTGCTGATGCTCGGCAGTTATGAAATGCTGGAACAGACGATGCTCGAACATATTCCCGAGTTCTTGATTATGCCGGCAGTATTTTTTTTACAGGCGTACTTTACCGTCGCCATGTACGCAATGATGGGTTACGTGATCTATCAATACCACGAGCCCCTGGGGTTTGACGAAGTCAAGAAAGTCGAGGAAAGCCCGCGTAAACCCATTCCCGGCCTTTCCGCCGATCCGCTGTTGAACGAAATTTATATCCTGAACATTGAAGGAATGCAGGATGCGGCGATCAAGCGCCTGCAAAAGGCGGTCACGCGAGACCCCAAGCCGGAATATTACGCCAAGCTGCACAGGTTGTTGCAATCGACGGGACGCAACGCCGAGCTATGCCGATATGGCGAAGCCTACCTGAAACGCTTGTTAAAACATGAAGCCATGCCACGCTTCAAGCGCCTGCACGAAGCCGCCGGCGTTTATGCCGATTGCACGCGCGCCGATCCGGCATTCGACTTTCAAGACCCGCAAGTGGTTTACGACTTGGGCGAAGCCGCTTTCCAAAACCGGCAATTCGACGATTGCCTGGCGATCCTGAACGGCTACCACAAACGCTACCCGCAAAGCGAATTGCTGCCGGAAGCGTATTTGATGGTCGCCAAAGTGATGGTAGAACACAAGCAGGACGATGCCCAGGCGAAAAAAATATTGGATGCCTTGCTGAAGCGCTATCCCGATCACGCCGTGACCCCGCAAGTCAGGGAATATCACCAACTGGTGTCTTCGATTATCGGCTGAGGGATTGCATGTTCATTATTCCGCTGGAAAAAGCCATCGACTGGAAACGGCCACCGCTGGTTACCCTGTTGCTGATTTTAGGCTGTGCTGCGATCCTTTTCGGGGGCCAGCACTATGAAAACAGGAAATACGCTGCCCAGTTCGATTTTTATTTTGCCTCCAGCCTGCCGCACCTCGAATTGCCGCGGTATGCCACTATGCTGAATGACGAAGAAGAGGATATCGATCCCGAGTCCTTACAGGCATTGTTGAACACGGATTACCGGCAACTGGACGAGCCCCGGCAATATTTCCTGCAAGGGTTGCTGTTGCACATGCAAAACAACGCCAGATTCATGGCGCGCCTGCACGACGGAAAAATCGTCACCGCCGACAATGCCGAATTCGGCGATTGGCAAGTCCAACGCAAACGTTTCGATGCGTTGACATTCCAGCCGGTGAATAAAATGTACGGTTTCACGCCGGCAGAGCACAAGCCGTTAACCTTTTTGACCCACATGTTCCTGCATGGCGATACCGGACATCTGATCGGCAACATGCTATTCCTGTTCCTGGTCGGGTTTACCGTGGAAATGGCGCTGGGTTCGGCGCTTTATCTGCTCTGCTATGTGTTGACCGGCCTGGCTGCGGTCGGACTGTTCTGGGCGGTTAACCCGGCCAGTGAAGTGCCGCTGGTCGGCGCGTCGGGCGCGATAGCCGGCCTCATGGGCTTATATGCGGGCATCTTCGGGCTGCGCAGGATCCGCTTTTTTTATTCGCTGTTGTTTTATTTCGATTATGTACGCGCTCCGGCCTTGATCATGTTGCCCGCCTGGCTGGCGAACGAGTCCTACCACATGCTGACCATGCCCGACAGCAACGTCGCTTTCATTGCGCATATCGGCGGCTTGCTGTCCGGCGGTTTGCTGGCGGCATTGTTGCAGCGTTTTGGGAGCGCCAATATCGACACGGCTTACCTTGATGCGGCGAAACGCGACGAAGACAAACAGCAGCGCTACCGGCAGGCCATGCAATTCCTGGGCGCGCTGGACATCCCCAAAGCGCAAAAATTATTTCAGGAATTGCACGCCGAATATCCGAACGACCGGGATATCCTTTGGCAACTTTATCATGCCTTGAAACATGACCCGGGCAGCGCCGATTTTTACCGCATCCTTGTCGAGATCCTGAGCCTGAACGACAACGACACGCAAACCTTGAAACAACTCAACGACGCCTTCGGGTATTATCTCAAGGCGCAACCCGGAAAAATGGCGTTGGAATCCACCTGTCTGCACCATCTCGCGATCAGGTTCGCGAAATACGGTTATCCTGAAAACGCCGAAAGGATCGTGCTTGCCTTATTGCGCTGCAATCCGGAGTTGGCGGATCTGGACAAAACCCTGTTTGCCGTGGCTGTCGCCTGGCGGCGACGGGCAAACCCAACCCGATGTGCCGAAGCCGTCGCCCTGCTGCAAAAATATTTTCCGAAAAGCCACGTGCTTATCCAGGCGCGGTTGTTTGCTAAAGCTAATGAATTTTGAGACGGGCACGGTCTGGGTAAACAGGTCGGGTCCAATCTGCGTGACAGGCGTTGGCCAGGTGAGCACCGGCCAGCGCCTACGGTACCGTTAATGATGCGTTAGACTTTTGATTTCTCG
Source organism: Methylobacter luteus IMV-B-3098 (assembly GCF_000427625.1). Lineage (GTDB taxonomy): Bacteria > Pseudomonadota > Gammaproteobacteria > Methylococcales > Methylomonadaceae > Methylobacter > Methylobacter luteus. The sequence goes on along the minus strand of NZ_KE386569.1, from coordinate 3,337,793 downwards.
GCCAGAATGATATTGGTTATCCAGCCTAGCGCTTTGCTGTTCCTGGTGCCGTCTTCAGTTACAAAAACATCCGAGCAGTCCGGGTTGCCATCCATTGAAGCTTTTACAGCATTGAGTTTGGTATCTCTATTTACTGCGCCAAAAGCCGTTGAAACCAGTTTATACCGATCGTCCGCAAACAGTTCTTTCAGAGTTAATTTCTCTGGCTCTTTATTCCCGGAAAGTACCTGCTCGGTAATGAACTTGTCGATAATACTGCGATGTACCATGTACTTAATCTTTCCATCGGCATCGATGAGTGGCAGACGGTTTCTTCCGGAGCTATTAAACAAAGCCAGTAACGCTGTTTTTAAATTGATTTGATCCTCTGGCTTGTCAATAATCATTTTGGTGGTGTTTGGGTCAGTCATCGAAATCATGGCTTCCACGACAGGAATTGCCTGAAGTTTTTGATCCGGCGTTAACTGACGCACAAGATTCGATGTTTGCTCCGCCGCGGCGATAAAATTTTCCTTTGAGAAATAAAAGGCCAGCACCGTGCCCACCCATGTGCCCAATACCGGCAGAAGCGCCGTCAATATATCTTTTACCAGATTGGCCCGAAGCGGGAATTCATCTTTAGGAGCCAGCCCTGTCACCAACATTGCCGCTACGCCAAGAATAGCAATAACGGTTATGGCAAAATAAATTATTCCTTTCCCGATTTTGGCTCTTTCATCGCTATTGGCCTGGGGTGGTTTATTGTTGTATTGATTTTCCGTCATGTCATTTTTCCATCGAAGAACATTTTGTAAGTATAGTTAATACGCCTTCAAAGATGCGGTGCATAGTACGCTCCGCCCCCAGAGCCTGAATTCAGCGGCCTGAAACCGCGAAGCGTTCAGGAATGCATACAGATTCCAATCCTGAAGATCTTGTCAGGAAAGCAGAGTGAGCCGCCTTCTCATCGACGGGTATACCGATGCTTCACCCCCGCCGGAAAATATGCCGGGCTGGCAAACGGGTGCAGGGTGATCCGGGGCAATTGCCGCTCCGGAGGCGTGTAATTGGCGAATTCGCTGTTCAGGCGAATTAACTGCGCGCGAATGGATTCGGCTATCACGGACGCTATCCCTTCATCGGGCTCGACGCCGGGCAACAATTCCACGGCAATGTGCAGATAGCTGTCGCCCTGTTCGGTCTCCGCTGTTTCCAGCACGAATTTACCGGTCAGCCACTGCATGATCTCCAACTGCTCCAGGCCGACCGCGACGTTTTCCGGATAGATGTTGGCGCCATAATAGGACACGGTGAAATCGGCCCGCCCGAACACATACACAAACGGCAAATGGCGCGGCTGAAAATCCTCGTTCAGTCCTAAATCGCTGAGCGAGCGCACCCCTTGCGCCTGCAGGAAACGCCACAGCTCATCGAAACCCAGCACGCCGCCTTTGTCGGCAATGTGATAGCGCACCAGGGGTACGCTATTGTCTGCCGAAATCACCAGCGTGCCTGCGTGCACTTCGAAGAACCGCCGGACGGGATCGTATTGCACCAGCGTCGGTAGCCTTGATTCGCCGAACAAGGTTCGCGCCGCATCGGGATGGGCCCCCAGCCAGCGACGGACAGCAATGCTGAGCGGCGTTTCATTGCCGAGTACGCCGCCGTCGGCCGTGCCGTACAGCGAAGCGGAATCAAAACAGGGTGAGTCAGAGCCGATGCGCTGCCCCATCAGGCTGCGCCATTCCTCGCTGAACACCTCGCCGGCAAAGACCAGTTTGGGATTATGGCCGGACCAGTCGATGCCTTCGGCGGCGCCGGCGTCGATAACGTCTTTGACGAAAGGCGGGTAACCCAGCAACACCGTTTGCTCGAAATGGGGCGCCAGTTCGCGCACCACGCGGAAGATTTCCGCCTTGTTGTGCCGGGCGTCGCCACCATCAGCGGATAACCCTTGCGCGCCAGATGCCAGCAGCAAGACGTCGTGTACAGGCCGCCCACCCAGTTGCCCAAGGCGAAGCAGACCACCGCCAGGGTGCTGCGTTCATGGGCACGGAAACTGTCATGAAACACCTGCTCGAAACGCTGGGCCACATCCAGTTCATGGGCGACAGACCGCGGCCAGAAAGTCGGCTGCCCCGTAGAACCGGAAGAGACCGCCACACGGTCGGCACTCCCGAGACTGCCGCCCAGGCAGCGCTCCGGCAGCGGATAAGCCTGCATGTAATTGGCCTTGCTCATCAGCGGTAACGTTTGAAAAGCCTGGTACGAGGTGATCCCGGCGGGATTTACCCCTTGCGCCTCCAGAAACTGGCGATAAGCGGGAACCTCGGCTGCGCATCGGTGAAACAGGGCCAGAACCTTGTCTTCGGGATTTACGGCTTGTGATTCTGCCAGAAGCGTATCCAGAGGCGTCGAGATAAAACGATTATAAACTTCGGCGGATGGCGGCATAAGCGGGCTGGACATGAAAGATACCTCGGAACAATGTGCTCATATTGATAAAACGCCTGGCTTTCGATGGAGGGATTAGCAGTAAAACCACTCTGCCCGCCCTTTATCTTGAATTTTTTTCCAGTGCCGTTTGGCAGGCTAAACAATATTTGCAGGCAATAGCCTTCCGGCGACTTTCCGGTATCGGTTCGCCACATTCTTCGCACTCGATAGCCGACTCACCGGCGTACATCGATTTTCGCGTTTCTTCGATAAAGAGCGAGGTCATTTGCTCCATTCGCTCCATGATGGCATCGGTGCCGCCTGCCCATGCTGATGACATATTTATTTCACTTAACTTTTAACTTATGGAATTTACAGGATTTGTTTAAGCGTTCAGCTTTTAAAGCCTTTACGCTTCATTTTAACGAAGTCCAGCCATTTTTACCGCATTATCCGCTACTTGTACAGCAAACCAATGCAGAACAGACAGCCTCATCCTTCAATAAAAGTCCGCTCATCACGCCTGCTGTCATACGGCTGTCATCTGGCTGCTCTAAGCTAGCGTCAGTAGCTTAAAAAACGACAGGTGTAGAGATGTTGCTGGACTGGATTAGAGAAAAAACGAAATTCGGATTAAACAATCAAGCGATCGATTACGATGAGTTTGATATCGGGTTTGATTTTGCCTTAAGCTTTGAAATGGTTGATCAGCTATCCGGCCCCATCATCAACGTTCCGGACATTAGAACGCATGCCGATGCTGATACGATGGAACCGGTCCTGGATGAACACGAATTGGCATTGCGTTGATTTCAATGATTGAGCGAAGTCATCCTGCTATCCCCTCATCATGACCTTTAACGATAATGCTCCGGCAATCAAGCCATTAGTCCTCAACAACTGACTGACAAGGCCAGACGACCGTATCTATCGACCAATTCGACCTTCGTACCCAGCAACCGGCTTTCCCTGTCCAGGACTTGCTGCAGCCAGAGCGCATCTTTAGGCGATGCGTGACTCAACCGGAAGCGCTTGATTTGCATAGGCACCATCATCAAGTTGACCAACTCTCCCGTCGCGACATCCAGGGTGACGAAGTACATCAAAGAGAGATCGCCCCGGAACTCCTCGTACCCCGAAATGCCCTCATAGTCGTTCAGAAAGTCGCCGCAGCCGTAGAGGATCGGCTTTCCCCGGTAGACCTCGACGCCCTTGGGATGATGGGATGAGTGACCATGCACCACGTCCACATGGGCCAGGTCTATCAGCCGGTGCGCAAATTCCCTTTGCGCGTTTATTATCTTATAATCCCAGTTGCCGCCCCAGTGTATCGAGGCCACCACGCAATCGCCTTTCTGCTTAAGATCCGAGATCCGTTCAGCGATACGGCTTATCGTGTGCTCCGACAAGTCCGGCAGCAGATTCACGCCCGGCTTGTGGCTGCGGGCGCCCCATAGCCAGGGGATGCCGCTGCTGTCATCGCCGAAACCGAACACCAGCACGCGCCCTTTTCCTGCCACATCGATAACCGCCGGCGCTTCGGCTTCCGGCAGGTTTCGGCCCGCGCCCGCGGCCTTGAGGTTGGCGTCGGCCAATGTGGTCAAAGTCTCCGTCAAGCCGTTATAGCCCCAATCCAGGACATGATTGTTGGCCAGCACGCAGCAGTCGATCGCCGCGGCCGTGATGCAGGGGATGTTCTTCGGATGCATCCGGTAATTGATGCCCTTGTCAGGCCAGAAGTCGGAACTGGCCGTCACGGCCGTCTCAAGGTTGATGATGCGGGCATCGGGGGCCGTGCGCCGCAGTTCTTCAAGCGCATCGCCCCAGATATAGTCAAATCCGGCCGGTTTCGGAATGGGGCCGTTGGCATCCTCCGCGAGCTGCACATACCCCCGGGCGGAGTTCATATAAAATTCATGAATACGCGGGTGAGAAGGGTTAGGCAGCACCTGGTCGATGCCCCGGCCGGTCATCACATCGCCGCACAGGAACAGCATAATCGTTGAGTTATCGCGGGAAGCCGTCCGGGGTGAAAGATCTTGATCGGACACCCTGTCTTTCCTATCCGGCGCCGAACGCGTTTCGGTCATACCCCAAGCGGCCATCGTGATCCCGGCCAGTTTCAGGAAGTCCCTTCGCGTTCTCAGTTTTGGCCGATAATCATTCATCGTCGGCGATAGTAGTTGGTTTATGCTTCATTGGCCGTCATTCCAATCAAAAAGCTTGGCATATTAGTTCGTAAAGCGATCCGATAAGTTTCATCGTGTGGGGATAGGTAAAGGGGTTGTAGCGGTCATAGAGACATCTTTGGTGCTGCGTAGAGGAAACCACCTTGAAACTGCCATTTGAAAACCGAGTCTACGCCGGACGTCTGCTGGGACAGGCGCTGGCCAAGTATGCCAACCGGCCGGACGTGATTGTCCTTGCCTTGCCCCGCGGCGGAGTCCCCGTAGGGTTCGAGGCCGCCAAGGTGATTAACGCATCGCTGGATATCATGCTGGTGCGCAAACTGGGAACGCCCGGCCATGAGGAATTGGCCATGGGAGCAATCGCCAGCGGCGGCGTGAGCGTGCTCAATTCCGATTTGGTGGGGAGACTTCTTATTGATCCGGAGCTCATAGCCGCCGTCACTAAAAGAGAGCAACAAGAACTGGAGCGGCGCGAACGGGCCTATCGGGGCGATCATGCGCCGCCCGTAGTTCAGAATCGCCACGTGATTCTGGTGGACGACGGTCTGGCTACTGGAGCCAGCATGCGCGCCGCTGTCGCCGCCTTGAAGCGACGAAATCCCGCTTCCATCATAGTCGCCATACCTGTAGCCCCGCCTGATACGGTAGAGGTGCTAAAAGAGGAGGCCGATGAGGTGGTCTGCCTGGCCATGCCCGAGCCATTTCTGGCCGTCGGTCGCTGGTACGGGGATTTTTCGCAGACCAGCGATGATGAAGTCAAATCTCTGCTCACACGCGCCTGGGCTACGGAATTCGGTTCCCCAAACTTCACGGAGCAGCCATGACTAATCCCGCACCGCCGGCCTCCATTGATGTCAGCATAACCTTTGAAAAGATCTCACTTGACGGCAGCCTTACCATTCCTGAACCTGCAAAGGGCCTGGTCGTGTTCGCCCATGGCAGCGGCAGCAGCCGGTTCAGCCAGCGCAATCGTTTCGTGGCCGAATTCCTGAACGAGGCCGGGCTTGCCACGTTGCTGTTCGATCTTTTGACTTCGGAGGAGGAAGACATTGATCTGCGCACACGCGAATTTCGCTTCAATATCGATTTGCTGACCGGCCGGCTGATTGGCGTGGTCGATTGGGCAAGACAAAATGCCCAAACAGCCGGTTTTCCCATTGGGCTGTTCGGGGCCAGCACCGGCGCGGCCGCGGCACTGGGCGCAGCCGCGGCGCGCACCGGCAGAGTGGCCGCTGTGGTCTCGCGAGGCGGACGGCCGGATCTGGCCTTGCGCCATCTTGCGCGGGTTAGGGCGCCTACGCTGTTGATCGTGGGTGGAAAGGACAGTGTGGTGATCGAGCTCAATCAGCAGGCAGCCGCGAAATTGCTGGTTAGACATCGCCTGGAGATAGTTCCCGGCGCCACACATCTGTTCGAGGAACCAGGCAAACTGGAACAGGTGGCAGAGCTCACCCGCGACTGGTTTCTGCGCTATCTGGCCGGCTCATGAATCTCGATGCGATGCGACTGTTTGCGTTGAGCGAAAGCCGATCGCTCGGAGAGAGCATCGGAGCGGCTCTCGGTATACCGCTGAGTCCGCACGAGGAAAGAGACTTCGAAGACGGCGAGCACAAGACGCGCCCCCTGGAAAGCGTGCGAGGTTGCGATGTCTTCGTGATCCAGTCGCTGTACAGCGAGCCTGGAAAAAGCGTCAACGACAAGCTGTGCCGCCTGCTGTTTTTCATCGGCGCCCTGAAGGATGCCTCGGCGCGATCGGTGACCGCCGTCCTGCCCTACCTCGGCTATGCGCGCAAAGACAGAAAAACCAAAACGCGTGATCCGGTGACGACCCGCTACGTGGCGCAACTGCTGGAGGCTGTGGGAACCGATCGGGTGCTGACCCTCGACGTGCATAACCTGGCCGCTTTTCAAAACGCCTTCCGCTGCCCGACGGACCATCTGGAAGCCAAGGAGTTGTTCGTCGACTATTTTGCCGCCCACATCAGCAACGCGGAGGTGGTCGTGGTCTCGCCCGACGTGGGTGGCGTCAAACGGGCGGAATTGTTTCGCGAGGCTCTGAACCAACGCCTGAGCAGGCCCGCAGGCAGCGCCTTCATGGAGAAGCAGCGCAGCGCCGGGATCGTCAGCGGCGAAGCGTTGGTGGGCGACGTCAACGGCAAAGCCGCCATCATCATCGACGACATGATCAGCACCGGCGGCACGATCTCACGTACCGCACACGCCTGCCGCAGACAGGGCGCGCAAAGTGTTTATGCCGCCGCTTCCCATGGCATTTTCGTGGGCAAGGCCGATCAGGTCGTGGCCGATCCCGCCCTGGATAGCCTGGTGGTCACCAATACGCTCCCGCCGTTCCGGCTCGATCCGGAACTCGCGCGCAATCGGCTGACGGTATTGGATGTTGCGCCATTACTGGCGGACGCCATTCGACATATCCATACCAGCGGTTCCATCGTAGAGTTCCTTTAACCGTTACCAACGGCGCATATACTGCTCTGCCCGGTCGAGATAGGTTCGGGCAAGGCGGAGCCAATGCTGATGATCCTGAACATCATGGTCCACGGTGTGCCATACCGCGATCTTGGCGCGCAAACAGGCGCGGAAAGCCTTGTAAAACACTATCAGCTCAATGGGGCAAGCATCGCCGGCTGCTTTCTTGTAGTGTCTCAGTACGTGGTCACCGATGGCGGGCGCACTCAGACGCTCGCATTCCAGGGCCAGATAGGCCAACTCATCGACTGGATCGAGGATGCGGAACTGCCGGTTGAACTCCAGGCAATCGATGATCACCGGCTCGGGGGTCAAGCAGATGTGCTGCGGCCTGAGGTCGCCGTGCGCATCGATGATGCGCCCGTCCTCTGCCCGTTGCTCAAGAAGACACCCCTGTTCCGATAGAAATTGCCTTTGCGCCGCCATGAGACGGTCCACCAGCACTCTGGGCAAAGCGTACCGGCTGTCGCTCAATTCGATCAGATTGCTTTGAATATCCGCCTCGAAGCTGTGCCGATATTCGGCCGGGCTTATGGCTAAGGAAGGAGAAAGCCGATAGAAGCTGGCCAGCACCTGGCTCAGCTTCCGCACGTCCTCGGCATCGACCGTGCCTTCACGAATCGTAACATCGAGCATGCGATCGGCAGGCAAGCGGCGCATTTTGACCAGCCAATCCACCACCCGGCCTTCACCATCCAGTTTCAGGCCGCCATCCGCTTCTAGCGTGAGCGGCACGGTGCCGAGATAAACGTGTTCGGCCAACCGCCGGTTGAGGCGCACCTCGTTTTCACAATTCCTGCGCCTGTCCTCCAGGGTGCTGAAGTCCAGGTAATCATATCGAACGGGCTTCTTCAGCTTGTAAACCAGCCTTTCGGTTAAAAAAACCCAGGACATGTGGGTTTTGATGACCTCCACGCGTTCCGGTCTGTCCGGATAGATCTCCGGCCGTCGGAGAAAGGCTACCTTTTCCTCGATATGCATGGCACACATTTTCCTGTAAGCGTCAAAGTCCAGTGAGCCAGGTTCGAATACCATACTATGTGTTTCATTGCCCGCCTTCAGTGTCATTATTACTGTTAAGACAAAGGGCTGGGGTGAAAGTGCGGCCTTGGGGCGAAAGCAGGCTGGGTTGCAGCTTTGCGGAAACCCGGCATATCGGAGCGGTAAATTGCTGGGTTTATCAACCCAGCCTACCGTGCTGATCGCGCCGGCGGTGAACAACCTGGTGCCGAAGGTTGCCGGCGACGTGATCGACAACATCTGGCGTTATGACATCGCCGGACCAGTGGGACGCCTTGCCGGCCGTCGAAAACGCTTGGGAGCCGCCTTCCCGGGATGCTTGGCTATTTGAAGATCATGACATTTTGGAAGCATGCTTTAGTGCAAAGAATATAACCACAGCCGGCATAAGCAGCGCCATGGCGCTCCATAGTCCCATTGCAAGCAAAAAAATCTGGTTGAGCGCTATAAGACCTGTGTAGGTATAAACGGCCCATTTTTTCATCATCCACAACCCGAGCATACACACTAGAGCCATGAAGGACGAAAGCCCCAGGTATAGCAGATACCCAAAACCAATTTGCTGCGCTACGGGTGAGAAAATCAAAGGTACTGATATTAATGCCCCAATGAAGCCAAGCACACAGATGGCTGTTATTGATGTCGGGCGTTCGGCTGTTTCTGTTATTTCATTCATGGACTGTGTTTCCTTTTTTGTTGAGATCTAACAATTTTATTCATCTGCGCTCAATCATCAAGGGATAGTCAGTAAGATACGCGCCGCGTGCCACATTTTCTGACTGAGTAGGCTGGGTTGGAGCTTTGCGGAAACCCGGCATATTGAAGCGGTGAATTGCCGGGTTTATCAACCCAGCCTACCGTGCTTGAGAGAGGCTATTCATGGCTTCATCGAGTTCTGTCGTTAACCTTAAAGCCGTCTGTCTATCAATGGGCTCGTCCGAGGGTATTACGACGGGAGCCCCAAACGTGACGCGAATAGCTGGACGGCGAAGTAGATGAATGAAGCGGATTTGTTCCGGCCCTTCGTAATGCGCGGGGATAATTTGCGCCTTGGCATGCAAGGCTATGGTTGCTGCGCCTCGCTTTGCTTCGACTTGATCGCGGGTGCGCGTGCCATTAGGAAAAACGAGAACAAGTTTGCCTTGTTCCACGAGCGAAATCACTTGCTTGATGGTCGCGGCGGAAGGCCGGCCACGATCGATCGGGAACCCACCGCCACTCCGGACGAGCCAACCGATGACAGGGTTCTTGAAGAGTTCCTTTTTGGCCATTTGATGCAAAGTGTGCGGCATGGCGGAATACCCCATCCACAGCGGATCTGCCCAGCCTATGTGATTGCATACCACGACTTTTCCTTCCTGACCGTCCAAGTACTCAACGCCACTCACCGTGACCTTTCCTAGGCGAGACAACAAAGTTTTCAGCACAAGGATGAAAATCGATGATTTTGAAGAGGATGCGCGAACTTTGGTATTCATTGTAGTTGTCAATATGGCGATTTCAGCGTATAGGGCGCATTAGCGTCAGCGTAATGCGCCGAATGGTTAAAGGCCAACATGCGGCGCAATACGGCTAGAGCCTATTGCGCCCTATGAATTGCGCCTTATCGCGTTGGGGCGAAAGTAGGCTGGGTTGGAGCTTTGCGGAAACCCGGCATATCGAGGCGGTGAATTGCCGGGTTTATCAGCCCAGTCTACCGCGCTTCATCGCCATCTCCAGAAATGTGCTCAGATGAACGATAAAATTCATATTATCTTAAGACTAAACAGCTAGCTGGTGCTTATTAAACAATTTACTTCGCTTAATAGCAAACGAGGCCCTTTAAGCCAATGCATGATCAGAGCAATTCGCCACCATCCCCGGCTTCGAATACTTTATACTCAACACTTCCCAAAACGGCCCGATCAAGCCGGCCGTTATTCACTACCGTTTGCTGTCAGGAGCCATTATGTACAAACCCGTTACGCCGTTGCTCGCCGCCGATACCTTGATTGAGCTGATCGATCTGCCCGGGCGGCCGTTTGTTTTGATCGAGCGCGCCAATCCGCCTTATGGCTGGGCCGTGCCGGGCGGGTTTGTCGATGTCGGCGAGACGATGGAATCGGCGGCCGTGCGCGAGGCAAAGGAGGAAATCAGCCTCGATATCCGGCTGACGGCTTTGTTAGGTCTCTATTCCAATCCCAAGCGCGATCCGCGCAATCATACCGTGACGGCCTGTTATGTCGCCGAAGCGCACGGCATGCCCGTGGCGGCTGATGACGCCAAAAATTGCGGCATTTTTACGTTCGACAATCTTCCCGCCGAGCTGGCGTTCGATCATGCGATGGTGCTGGATGATTACCGCAATTACCGGCTGACCGGCCAAGTCGCGCCCTTGCGGCTATAGGAAGGCAGGCTTAACGCACCGTTTTACCGGCGCGTTACGTGGCATGGCGTTTTAAACGACCATGAAGGGGTTGGGCTTGGGATTGGCCAGTACTTTCAGTATGGCCCGGATATCGGCTTCCAGAATATTGAGATTGGTGTAAAGCTCTTCATTGTCATATTGTTCGTCAAACCTGAAGGACTCTATCACCGGCAACAATTCATCCAGTTTTTTCTGTAAATTCTCTCTGTCCACTATTTTCCACTCCAAAAAAGTCAGGACGGGTTATTGATCTGGTATGGCAAGCCAAACCGACTGTAAGAGGTTGGCCCCAGCAGGGAAAAGTCTACGATAATTGTGGCCTTTGTTGAAAGCCTAATTTTGGCGGGTATTGGGTGGAAATTAAGTGTGGGGCAACTCCAGTCGCCTTTTGCCGCGTCAAGTTAAAACATAAAACCACGAAGGACACGAATAGCACGAAGAAACTCAGGATAAAAACTTCATGTTCTTCATGAACTTCGCGGTTGATCAGTTAATTTGCTTGGGTGAATATTTGTGGAGGCGACTGCCAACAGACGCTTTAGGCGTCGCCCCACATTCCCACGCAATTTATTATTCAGTCTTCAGGACCATAGCATTTTGAGTAATCGCTACAGACATCGCAGGACGGCGCACGGCAGAGATACAGCCCTTCCGCTTCGCAGAGCTGTTTATACAGGAATTTTTTCCATTTCATGTCCTTGTCGTTTTTGCCAGCCAGTTCGGGAAAGTTACAGCACAGCATGGCGCTCAACTGGGAGCGGCTCCATAAGCCCAAATCCTGCCATAGGTGATCGCTCCCCAGACAGCCGGCCACGATAATGGAGATGATGTAGTCGTTTTCGAAAGTATGAGGCAGGCTGTAATGCTTGAGCAGGTTGACCAGATCATCTCTCTCGAGCATGCGGGTGAAATCCTGCCGTATGCCCGAGGGCGCCTGTTCGGGTATGCCGCAGTCCGGAAAATAGTGGCTGATCAGTTCGTTAAACTGTAAAGGCTCCAGCCCCAGGTAGTCCGGCAGAGCGCTTTTGCCCAAACACCAGCTGGAAACCATGCAGGCCAGCCATTCGTGGTTAGGCGTCGCTATCGCTTGCGATTTCAGCCGGGCGTAGAGGATTTCCCTGTTGTCCTGAAGTTTGAGCGCTATAGACATGATATTGGCCTCGTATGGCTTAATCCCGGGCCGGCTTCCGGCAAGTCCGGCCGACCACGATAGGGAGGATTCTGTGTTGCGGACTTGAAAGGCTGACTGAGGACATAAGCAATTCCTTGAAAAACCGGGATTATTTTTCCACTGTACCGGACAGACAGTCGTGCGGTTCGGTCCCGGATGTCCGGGGACAGCCTTCCAGGTCCGAGCCGGCCAGAATTTCCGTCAGCCCTATCCAGTTATGGACCTTGTGCTGATCGAATCCCACGACCCTGGCATCGCCTACCTGCATTAAGGGGCGGCGAATCAATAGCCGATCTTTCAGCATTAAGGCCAGAGCCTGCTCTTCAGAGATCTGATTAGGGTCAAGCGCGCCGTTTTTTACCGCCGGCGCGCTGTAATTAAACCACTGATGCACGGGCTCGCTGCCGAAGAAGGCGCGCAAGCGTTCCTTTTGCCAGGGCTCGGTCAATAAATTTTTCGCGATAACCTGATGACCCGCCGCTGTCAGTAACTTCTTTTGCCGGGTGTTGTTGATGCAACCGGGTTTTTCGTAGAAGTAGACCGTAGCCACAGTTGTCGTCCTTTTAATGGGCCTGCAACTCGGCCATCGCTTCGGCCATTTTTTCCGGCGGAATACCGGTCAAAGACCCCGGCGGATTGATGGCCTCACCCAGCGAGTTGAGTATCGCTCCTTCAATCGGGCAAATGCTGGCGCATTGATAAACGGGATAGTCGCCTTCGCATTCGGTGCATTTCTTGCTGTTGACCCGAAAATGCGGTTTGGCTTCATAAATGGCTTTGCTGGGACAGACTGGTTCGCAGGCAAAGCAGTTAACGCAGGATTCAATAATTTTTACTGCCATAAAACAAACTCCTGAATCGTAGGGTACGCATCGCGTACCATTTTTAAAAGGTACGCGATGCGTACCCTACAATGTTCCAATTGGCAGGGTGGGTGTAAAAGCACCGCCCACCCTAACTGTTGTTATGCACTCGCTCTAACTGCGTCAGGTTTTGCATCCAGCTTGCCTGCCGCCGCCATTTCCTTGTACACGGCCATGACCGCATCCTCGATCGGCTCCATGGCATGCTCGCCGTTCGGCTGGATACCGGCCGTTTCCAGCATCTCCCAGGGCTCATAGCCGACTTTCGAACACAGCACCGCTTCGCAGCCTTCCAGCGCCCTGATCGTGCGCATCAGGGTCGATTCAGTCTCGCCGCAGGTCGTATCGCCACCGCAATACTGATCGGCCTTGCGATGACTGATGAAGCGCACGCCATCGGGTGATGCCTCATAAATCAGAAATTCCTTGGCGTGACCGAAGTGCACGTTAATGAGGCCCTGTCCGCTGGTCGCCACGGCCATCAGCACCGGACGCGTATCGAGCTTGGGTTCCTGTTTGAACTGTTCGGCCTTGGATGCCTTTTCCAGGCGCTTGCTGTCCATTTCAGCCTGTATGGCTTCATGAATAACCTTGCGCTTTTCCATCGCCGCCTGGTAATCGATTTCCATCTCTTCGATTTTGTCCAGTGTGAATTCGTCGCCGCGGTCCTCGCCGAGCAACCCTACGGCATCGGCACGGCACTGGCGGCAGTGGCGCATCATGTTCATGTCGCCGGAGCAGGCATCCTGAAGGTCTTGAAGCTCGTCGGGCGTAGGACCGCGTTGCCCCATTACACCGTAAAACGTGCCGTGCTCGGCTTCGGCGATCAGCGGCATGACGTTGTGCAAAAACGCGCCCTTGGATTTGACGACTTTACTGACTTCCGCCAGATGCTTGTCATTGACGCCCGGAATCATGACCGAGTTGACCTTGACGAGGATGCCTTTGGCAATCAGCATTTCCAGACCTTTTTGCTGCTGTTCGATCAGGATTTTCGCAGCCTTGACGCCATGGATACGGCGGTTGTTCCAGAAGATCCACGGATAAATCTTGGCACCGATTTCAGGATCAACGCAGTTAATGGTAATCGTGACATGGTCGATATTGTGTTTGGACAACTCTTCAACCGCATCGGGCAGAGCCAAGCCGTTAGTGGATACGCACAGTTTGATATCGGGCGCTTCCTCGCTTAAACGGCGGAAGGTTTCGAATGTGCGTTCCGGATTGGCCAGCGGATCGCCGGGACCGGCAATGCCCAGGACCGTCATTTGCGGAATCGTGGCAGCCACGGCCATGGTCTTTTTAACGGCCTGATCCGGCGTCAGCAGTTCGGACACCACGCCAGGGCGCGATTCATTGGCGCAATCGTATTTACGGTTGCAATAGTGGCATTGAATGTTACAAGCCGGCGCCACCGCCACGTGCATTCTGGCGAAATAGTGGTGCGCGTCTTCCGAATAGCAGGGATGATTCTGTACTTTCTCCCGAATCGAGTCGGGCAATTGATCCATTTGGTCATCGGTTGAACCGCAGGAACCTGCTGAACATCCACCTGCTGCTTTGGGTGTATCGTTGAGTACTGGCAATTCCATAATATTTGACCTCGTAAGTTATGTTTGCATAAAGTAAATGCATAGGCCGTGCCAATATTTCATACTATTGATTTATATAGTTTTTTATTGATTTTTAGCCTTGTTTACGCGGGAGATGTCGCAAACGCAACAGGTATGCAGGCAGGTTTTGTAATCAACCGGACAATGAAGCGGGTTACAAACCCGCTCCAGCATTACCGCAAGCAGCCCTCAAGCTACATCAAAATACCACTCCAGAAGCTCTTCACCACCCCAATTTTCGGCGCCTGCGGGGATGGTTTCAGCCGTTTGGTAGAGTGTCATTTGTCCGGGTTTGGGTGATGTTACCAACAGGCTTTCCGCATAATCCACCGAACAGCCTTGCTTGCCGGTTTCATCCTTTAGCCATTGCGCGGCCATGGCGATAGCTTCCTGCCGGGTTTCACCGAAACCGAAAACGGCATAATCGTGTTGCACGTATAAAATGGTCATTGTTTTTCCTTGTAGGCTAGTCTCGAAGGCTGGGTTTATCAACCCAGTCTACGTTCGTTAAATTTGCTTCATGGTAATATCCAGCACCTGGATACGATAGGCGATCTGGCGCGGCGTCATGTTGAGCAGCCTCGCGGCCTTGGCCTGCACCCAGCCGCTTTGCTCCAGCGCTGCGATCACCCGCTCGCGGTCATCGAGCGTTTCATCGTTGATATCGACCGGCGGGGTTTTCTGGGATTTAAGCACGACGTGGTGGCCGATTTCATCTTCGAGTCCGGTATTGACCATGACATCCCTGTCGATAATGCCGTTGGGGCTCATGATCGCGGCGCGCTCGAGGCGGTTGGCCAGTTCCCGGACATTGCCGGGCCAGTTGTGCTTCATCAGGATTCGGATGGCGCTGTCTTTGATTTCCAGGTAACGTCCGCCTTGCTGGGCTGAGATTCTGCCCAGCAAAAACTCGGCCAGTTGCGGGATGTCTTCGGTTCTGTCGCGCAAAGCCGGCATGTGTATGGGCATGACATTCAGCCGGTAATACAAATCCTCCCGGAACGTGCCTTCGGTGACTTGCTCTTCCAGGTTGCGGTTGGTCGCGGCGATGATGCGCACGTTGACGTTGATGGTCTTGGTGCCGCCCACACGTTCGAATTCGCCTTCCTGCAACACGCGCAGCAGCTTGGCCTGGAACGAGGCCGATATCTCGCCGATTTCGTCGAGGAACAGGGTGCCGTTGTCAGCCAGTTCGAAACGCCCCTTGCGCTGCGTCAGAGCGCCGCTGAAGGCGCCTTTCTCATGGCCGAACAGCTCGGACTCCAGCAGCGTATCGGGCAGGGCCGCGCAGTTGAGTTTCAGGAACGGCCCGCTGGCGCAGCCCGAGTTGAAATGGATGGCGTTGGCGACGACTTCCTTGCCCGTGCCCGACTCGCCGCGTATCAGAACAGTAGTATTCCACTTGGCGACCTGGCGGATCAAATCGAACACTTTCAGCATCGACGGCGAGTGCCCGACGATGTTTTCAAAGCTGTAGTTCTTGATCAGCGCCTGTTTCAGGTGATCCCGCTCGCTGAGCAGATCCCGCTGCTTGCGTTCCATGACCCGGAGCATCTTGACGCTTTGCGCGATCAGATTGGCGACCATCTCCATGAACCGGGAGCGCTCGCCCAGGAACAGGCTGTTGGTGGGCTGCGCGGCCAGCACGCCGACCAGTTCACTTTTCTCCACGAAAATGGGCGAGCCAATGAACGGCAGTTCAGGATCATACAGTCCCAGCTTGCCCAGGAAACGCGGCTCATCGGCGACTTTTTCGACGACAATGGTGCTGCCGGCGTCCAGTATGGCGCCGATCAGACCTTCTCCGGGCTGATATCTGACAGGCTGGACCTGTTTGACGGGACTGTCGCTGTGTACGGCCGTGACGACCATCACGTTGTTTTCTGTCTCGCGCAACGTGATCATGCCGGAGCGCATGCCCGATCTCTTATGCAGAATTTCCAGCACGCCCTGTAGCTTGGCCTGCAAGTCGTGGGTACTGTTCAAGACCTGGCTGATCAAGTACAAAGTGTCCAGTTCCGCTTCTATTAAATCTGTACGCTCAATCATTCTATTGACTCTCTATGCCGATACTCTGCGCATGGGAAAACTGATAATAAAGCGGCAGCCCTGATTGTAATTAGGGTCTATCTCGATCAGTCCCTGATGCTGGTTGATGATTTCCTTGACCATGACCAGTCCCATACCGGCCTGATTGCCGCCCATGGGCCTTGTCGTATAAAAGGGTTCGAATACTTTGGCGCGTTTGTCGGCAGGGATTCCCGGCCCACTGTCTTCAATGCTGACGTAAACCAGATCGGCATCGGAATCGGTTATGATTCTAAGCCGCTGCTCCTCGCAGTCGGACTGAACCATGGCTTCGACCGCATTGTCGATGAGTTGCTTGAACAGGATGCGCAGGCGATTTTCGGAACCCAGAATCGTCGGCAGCGCCTGCATGGGCTGCCAATGCACTTCGATGTCGTGGCTCAGAAAACGCGGCTCGCTGAGCAGCATCATCTCGTGCAGTATTTTATTGAGATTAACCGGGACAACGGCCGCCTGGTAAATCTGGGGAATGCATTTTTTCATCATGGACACGGCCTCTTCGCCCGAGGCCTGAATTTGCTGCAAAATCCGCAACAGGCCGTCATGCTGGGCGTCACCTTTGTGCCGGAAAATCTGCTCCGCGGCTCTGATCTGATTCATCGGCATCTGAATCTGGTGCATGGCACCCAGCAGTGTCTCCCGGATGCCTCGCACCCGTTCATCTTCGACCATCATGGTTTTCAGGGTCTGGATATGCAGTTCTTCCATTTGACGACGTTGCTTGGTGATATCGGTCAAGGTCAGTACCAGATAGCGTTTCGCATTGTCTTCGAAAAAAGCGTCGGCATTGATTTCCTTTTCCACGAACCAGTTGCCGGCGCAGGAAAACCAGCGCGCGCCTTGATGGCCTCGGGTTTCCACCCTGAATTCCCGGTTATTGAAGCCTTGCTCGGCGAGTTGCAATTGCTCCCATAACTCTCCCATCTCATTGCGCAGCAACTCCAAAAAATAGATCGCCGGCTCGCCTTTATCAAGATCGCTGACCAGTGCCTTATACAGCTGATTATCCAGAATGACCCGATCCTGATCATCGAGCACAACCATGGCAATAGGCGATGAATTGATCACGGATTCAATCAGCAGTTTTTGATTGGTTACTTTTTTCTCGGACTCATAGTCGTTGGTAACATTCCGGTGCATGCCGATATAGTGCGTGATTTCCTTTTGACTGTTCAGCATGGGCGTAATAATCAAATCGGCGAGATAGCGATGGCCTAGCTTATGTCGGTTGATTAACCGGCCGTGCCATATTTTTTTGCCGCTGATGGTATGCCATAGATCATAATAGACATGACGCGGCGTGGACTTGTCCGATAGCAGGGATTCGTTTTCGCCCAGAATATCGGCCGGCACATAGCCGGTGACACGGGTGAATTCTTCATTCACATAGAGGATGCGGGCTTTCCTATCGGTAATGGAAATAGCGATGGGCGCCTGCTCGACCGTTTCAATGAACAGCCCGCAAGGCCCTCTGTTGTCAACGTCCTCTCCGAGCATAATGGCTTCAAGTTCTTCATTGATGCATTTGCCCTTATTACTGTGAGTCCACAAAAATTGCAACGAAGTTTTTTTCATACGTTTTCATACGCTTTATAGGGAATTGAACAATATCTTCCACACTCAAGCAAAAATGAAGCCAATTTTTGTAGGGTTATTAAAAAATGAACCTTCAAAGATGCGCCATCATCTTTGGCGCCTCGATTGTCGGCCCGGATCTATGTAGGATTTACGACACAGAAATTCCAGCCCGTGTCGTTATGTCTTAATTCCGACAGAATTTACGCACCAATATGGTGCATAACCGCACTTTTTTTAGCCATATTGCTTATAGAATCACTGCTTTTGTCAATTTGGCATGCTTGATGCTGTATTGCGTGAAAAACAGCTTGGAAAAAACAGTGAGTGAATATTTGTTACTTTTATTGGGCACCGCGCTGGTCAATAACGTAGTTCTCGTTAAGTTCCTGGGACTTTGCCCGTTCATGGGCGTATCCAATAAGCTGGATACGGCATTGGGCATGGGGATGGCGACCACCTTTGTGTTGACGCTGGCGGCCATCGCCAGCTGGATGATCGAGCATTTCATTCTGGCTCCGTTCCATATTGAGTTCCTGCGCATACTGGCCTTTATTCTGGTAATTGCCGCCGTCGTTCAGTTCACCGAGATGGTGGTCCATAAAACCAGTCCGGTGCTGTATCAGATACTGGGCATTTTCCTGCCTTTGATTACCACCAATTGCGCGGTCCTGGGCGTGGCCTTGCTTAATGTGCAGGCGCAGTACGGGTTCATGCAAAGTATGATTTTCGGTTTCGGATCGGCTGTCGGCTTTACGCTGGTCATGGTGCTGTTTGCGGGCCTGCGCGAGCGGCTGGCATTGATGAGCGTGCCAGCCCTGTTTGCCGGCACGCCGATCGCTTTTATCACGGCCGGGATTTTATCGCTGGCCTTCATGGGTTTCGCTGGATTGTACAAATAGCCTGCTTGAGGGGACACCATGTACATTTTAACTGCCATTGTAAGTTTAACGACATTAGGACTTGTTTTAGGTTTGCTGCTCGGTATCGCCGCCAGGTATCTGAAAGTTGAAAGCAACCCGATCGTCGATGAACTGGAAGCGTTAATGCCCGGCTCTCAGTGCGGCCAATGCGGTTACCCGGGTTGCAGACCGGCCGCGGAAGCGCTGGCCGCAGGCGAGGCGCCGCCCACGTTGTGCCCGCCCGGAGGCAGTTCGCTAGCCGAGCAGCTGGCAAAACTGCTCGGCGTGGAAATCGACCTGAACGATGTCCAGGACCCTGAGCTGCTGGTCGCCCGTGTCAGTGAAGACACTTGCATCGGTTGCACGCGCTGCTTCAAGCTCTGCCCGACCGACGCGATCGTAGGCGCGCCTAAACAAATTCATGCCGTCATCGCTGATGCCTGTATCGGCTGCAAGAAATGCGTGGCGGTCTGCCCGACCGAATGTCTGCAAATGCATCCGGTTGAAGTCACCTTGCGGAGCTGGCGCTGGCCCAAGCCGGCTGTTGCCGAGGGAGCTGCCACATGCTGAATCTATCCAGTCTGTTTAAAGGGCCGCGCATTCGCGGCGGTGTTCATGCCGAAGAACATAAAGCCGACACGTCCTGCAAACCTATCGCGGTTGATTTCCCGCTGCCCAAAAAGCTCTATATTCCGTTGCAGCAGCATGTCGGCAAAGCCGCGGAGCCGGTGGTCAGGGTCGGCGACCATGTCCTGAAAGGGCAACTGCTGGCCCACAGCCAGGGCATGGTTTCCGCGCCGGTGCATGCATCGAGTTCGGGCGTGATTGTCGATATCAATGATTATCCAGCGCCGCACCCTTCCGCGCTGCCGATACGCACGGTCGTAGTGGAAACCGATGGGAAGGACCAGTGGATCGAATATTCTTCTATTGATGACCCGTTTCAGCTGGCTCCCGAAGAGATCAGCCTGCGCGTCGGCGCGGCTGGTATCGTGGGCTTAGGGGGCGCTGCCTTTCCATCGGCCGTCAAATTGAATCTGGGCCGTGAAAGCAAGATACACACGCTGCTGATCAACGGCGGTGAATGCGAGCCGTATTTGACCTGCGATGACCGGCTGATGCAAGAGCGGGCCTTGGGCATTATCGATGGCATACGACTCATGCTGCATGGCATGGAGACCGAACAGGCGATTATCGGCATTGAGGACAACAAGCCCGAAGCCTACGCGGCCATGCTGGACGCCGCCGGCCCCTACCCGTTTATCAAAGTGCAACAAGTGCCGACCCGCTACCCCATGGGCTGGGACAGACAGCTGATCCGCTATCTTACAGGCAGAGAAGTGCCGGCCGGCGGCCGCTCCGCCGATGTCGGCGTGATCATGCATAATGTCGGCACGGCCTATTCGGTGCACAGAGCCATCCGCTTCAGCCAACCGCTGGTCAGCCGCGTCGTGACGGTCTCGGGCGGCGCCGTGGCCTTGCCTATGAATATCGAAGTGCCCATCGGCACCTTGATCAGCGAATTGTTTGCTTTCTGCCGCGTTAATCAAGCGGCAACCAAACGCATTGTCATGGGCGGACCGATGATGGGAGATGCCCTGCCGCATAGCCGTCTGCCTGTCGTCAAGGCGTCCAGCGGCATCCTGGCATTGACTCAGGAAGAGATCAGAAACACGACCCAGCAACCTTGCATCCGCTGCGCGCAATGCGTCAGCGCCTGCCCGGCCGGCTTGCTGCCGCTGGATATGGCCAACCGGATTCGCAACAATCAGTTGGATGCGGCCGTCGATATCGGTCTTAGAGACTGTATCAGTTGCGGCTCCTGTTCTTATGTCTGCCCCTCCAACATTCCGCTGGTGCAATATTTTAAATACGCTACCGGCGAACTCGCGGCCAGACAGCAGGCGCAACACAAATCGGAACATACCAAGCGTCTGATGGATGAACGCAATGAGCGCATGGCCCGCATCAAAAAACTGCAACAGGAAGAAGAACAAGCGCGCCTGGCGGCCAAAGCCGAAAGAGAACGTTTACAAACCGAACAAGGAACATTGGCATGATTGCAAGCAGAAAGCCCAGCAGCGGCGCTCATATAGGGACGAACACGTCGGTCCAGCACATTATGTGGCGGGTGATACTGGCCATATCGCCGGCGACGGCGTTCGGGCTTTTCTGTTTTGGCTGGCCCGCCCTGAATCTGTTCATCGTCACGCTGCTGTCTGCCGTTCTATTTGAGGCTTTCTGCCTGCGCCTGGCGGGCAGGATCGCCAAGCCTGCCATTATGGACGGCTCTGCGCTATTGACCGGCTGGCTGGTCGCCATGACGTTGCCGCCGTGGGCGCCCTGGTGGATTGGCGTCGCGGGCGCAGGTATAGCGATTATCCTGGGCAAGCAGGTTTATGGCGGGCTAGGGCAGAATCTGTTCAACCCTGCCATGCTAGCCAGAATCGCCCTGCTGATCTCGTTTCCGATTGAAATGACGACATGGCCCAATGTCGCGCCCGCTTTTTCAGCGCAGGCGCCCGACTTTATCGAAAGCTGGTCAATCACCTTCTCCGGCCTGGGCAGCATTGCTTCTGCCGACGCAATGACTGGCGCAACGACGCTGGGCTACATCAAGACCGAATTTTCGCAACAGCACTGGCTGCCGGACATCCTGGCGAATCATTCCATTTTTCTGAATTTCCTGGGCTGGACACGCGGCAGTCTGGGCGAAACTTCCGCGCTGCTGCTTGGCTTAGGCGGGGTGTGGCTGATCCGGCAGGGCGTGATCAAATGGCACATTCCAGTTTCTTTATTATTGACTGTCACGTTATTGTCGAGCGTGTTCCATCTGCTGGACAGCCAGCACTACATTTCCCCGCTTGTGCACTTGAGCTCGGGGGCTTTAATGTGCGCTGCGTTTTTCATCGCCACGGATTATGTCACATCGCCGAACACGCCGGCGGGACAGCTCGTTTTCGGCGCAGGGTGCGGCCTGTTGATCTTTGTCATCCGCACCTGGGGCACTTATCCCGAGGGCGCCGGTTTTGCCGTGCTGCTCATGAACGCGGCGACGCCGCTGATAGATCATTACATACGGCCGAGAATATACGGCCGCAATCGCAACGGAAAGCCTTTGGAGCAGAAAATTACCGTACAGGAGCGTGAACAATGAGATCTGATCCTGGCCACATCAAGTGGCTGATCGAAGAAGCAGCCATCTATAAGGAACTCTTGAAACGCTGGCTGGACCCGTCGAATCTTGAACGGCTGAGGCCCAGGCTGGAATTTCAGACCGGTGTTCTGGCCGGATTTGCCCTGATCGCCAGTTTGCTGCTTGGTGTCACCCACTGCAGTACGTTGGAAGCCATTCAGGAGCGGCTGGATGAAGATTTGCAGAAATCGCTGGCGGAAGTTGTACCGTCAACGTTGCATGATAATGATCTGCTACAGGATACGGTGACTGTCCCTTCCGGTGAGGACAACCTGGGCGCGGATGAAACGACAGTCTATATCGCCAGGAAAGCGGGGCAAACCACTGCGGTCTGTTTCAAGCTGGCTGCGCCTGACGGCTATTCGGGCGCGATCAGCATGGTCATGGGCATAAACCGCGACGGTCAAATCCTGGGCGTGCGCGTCATCAATCATGCCGAAACGCCCGGCCTGGGCGACAAGATCGAGGTCGTGAAATCAGACTGGATACTGGATTTCAGTGGCCGCTCCCTGCTGAATCTCACTGATGCGCAATGGGCGGTCAAAAAGGACGGAGGCGTTTTCGACCAGTTTGCCGGCGCGACCATTACGCCCCGCGCAGTCGTCAAGGCCACGCACCGGGGATTGCAGTTTTTCAACCGGCACCGTAGCGAATTAGTCGGCTCTTAAACATAAGGCGGTTATATGTCTGAAAATTATCGAAAAATAATGCGGGACGGCATCTGGGACAATAATATCGTATTCAGCCAGTACCTGGCATTGTGCCCTTTGCTGGCAGTTACGGTTACCGCCACTAATGGGTTAGGCATGGGACTGGCAACATTAGCGGTGCTGATCAGCACTAACGGCATCGTTTCGGTTACGCGCCAACTCATCCCCTCGGAAGTCCGCATCCCCATTTTCGTACTGTTAATCGCTGCAGTAGTGACCGTCGTGGATATGGTCATGAATGCCTGGCTGCATGAACTGCACAAAGTACTGGGCCTTTTTATCCCGCTGATCGTCACTAACTGTGCAATATTGGGGCGCGCCGAGTCGTTCGCTTCCAGACAGCCTGTCGCACCCTCCTTATGGGACGGCTTCATGATGGGGCTGGGTTTCACCATGGCTCTGGTCGTATTAGGTGCAGCCCGGGAAATCTCCTCGGCCGGAACATTGTTTGCCAACGCGTCCTTGTTGCTCGGCGATGGATTTAAATTTATCGAATTAACCCTGATCCCTGACTACAAAGGCTTTCTGCTGATGGCACTGCCACCGGGCGGATTCATCATGCTGGCGTTCATTATCGCTGGCAAACGATTACTGGACCGGAAACGAGTCGCGAACAAGGCTCAGGCAGCATTATTATCTGAAGCTATACCGGAGGAAATACAATGAATGTAGGAGTTTGTTACGCGCAGGCTGATAGACAGTTATGGATGCGGCTGGAAGTACCCGATAACAGTACCGTAGAAGAAACCATTTATCTGTCCGGCGTATTAACGCATTATCCTGAGATCGATTTGACCCAGCAAAAAGTCGGCATTTTCGGCAAGATTGCCAAATTAGACGCTACTGTTCAGGAAGGCGATCGAGTGGAAATCTACCGCCAGATCACAGCAGACCCTGCTCAGGTTAAGCGGCGCAAAATCAATGAGACCGCACAACCTTAAAGAAGTAAGGATCAACAATGTTTGTTTGTATTTATAAAGACATAACCGGCTAGTAAATTATGACCAGCATTGAAAAGGGCTTTGCAGCCACAACCGGTTAATCCGATGTTTCGGTGCGGGTAAAGATTGCGAAAAACTCAATAAAGAAGTTAATGCCATGCTTGAGCGAAGCACTATCCCGGCGATCGGAAATGCAAGCTTATAGTCATTGCAAACGACAAAAGTACTCGGCATGCCTTAAATGACTAAGGCGCAAAATTAACTATATTTAAATTTTATATGACGTGTTGGAACGCAGATTCAATATGATTCATTGCTCCCACGTCAAGCATGGGAGCAATGAAAATTTTATCCGGTTGTGATTGATATGAGCTACCTACAGCCGAATAACTCAGGGATATTAGCCCTCAAGTACCGCCAATCTGTCTTCAAGCAGTTTCTCAAGCGTTTCCAATGCTTTGGTAAAACCTTCGATACCTTCTGACAGTTTTTCCGAAGCCATACGGTTTTCCGCATGCATGCGATCAAAAGTAGCTTTGTCCATAGTGATTTTTTCGATAGATGCACTGGCTGCTTTTTGCGGGTCCAGTTTACGCACCAACTCACCTTCGGTAGCTTGCAATTCACCTAATAAAGACGGAGCAATAGTTAACAAGTCGCAACCTGCCAACTCGGTAATTTCGCCAATGTTACGGAAACTGGCTCCCATGACTTCAGTTTTATAACCGAATTTTTTGTAATAGTTATACACGTCTGTAACTGAAAGTACGCCTGGATCTTCAGCAGGCGCGTAAGAATCGCGGCCGGTATCTTTTTTGTACCAGTCAAGAATACGTCCGACAAACGGAGAAATCAGCGTAATGCCATTCTCGGCGCAAGCAATCGCTTGATGAATACCGAACAATAAGGTCAGGTTACAGTGGATACCTTCTTTTTCCAGAACCGCCGCAGCCTGAATACCTTCCCATGTCGAAGCAATCTTGATAAGTACTCGCTCGCGGGAAACGCCCTGTTCTTCGTACATCTTAATTAATTCGCGGCCGACAGCAATGCTGGCTTCGGTATCATAAGAGAGACGAGCGTCTACTTCAGTGGAAACACGACCTGGAATAACTTCGAGTATTTTATGTCCAAAAGAAACGGCCAGACGTTCGAAAGCGAGATTAGCTACCTCTGCTGCCGATGCGCTGCTACCCAATGTTGCTCTAGCACCTTTGAGCGTATCATCAACGATACCTTGATATTGCGGCATTTGAGCGGCGGCAGTAATCAACGAGGGATTGGTTGTAGCATCGCGTGGTTTAAAAGTTTCGATGGCCTGGATATCGCCGGTATCGGCTACAACCACAGTCATTTCCCTCAGTTGTTCAAGTAAATTCTTTGCCATAAATGGTACCTTTCGTTTTCAAATTTAAAAAAATCCGTAGAGCCGCTCATTATAATCTAAACGTATTGGAATGCAGTAGTTAGACTGTGGGCGGAGAATTCACCATTGAAGTAAATCCGGGCGTATATCTTACCTCAATCCTAAGTTAAGAAATATCGGGAATTGCAATTTTATTAGCGATGTTTCCGGAATGGAGCCATTCGATTTCAATCGAAATATGACGACGATTGCTGCATCTATTTATAGAATGCTGCTGACACGAATCTGATATCAGTCGATGATAACTCAACGCAACTTGAGCGCTTTTTATTTCTTCCGCTTCGCGTCAAGAAGAAGGCCACTGCCCTCGAATATTCGGGGGCAGTCACACCAGTCGAGCACTTTAAGGCACTCTTGTATAAGTAAGGACCTAGTTCTCTTGGATTTGAGGCAGCGGATATGCCCCGGATTTCAGGTATGTTATTAACCTTGCTTGCGCAGATATTTTTCTACTCCGGTTACATCTGCTTCTGACTTTTTATCCAAATACTTAGCAACACCAGTTACTGAAGCTGTAGCAGTTGCAGCTGGTTCTTCAAACGCAGTCTGTTTATTCAGATATTTGGTAACTCCAGTTGCTGAAGCAGCTTCTTGCTCGTTCAGATATCTGGCAACACCGGTAAGTCCACTAGCGTCTCTGGAATATACAGGAGCAGCTTTTTCAACTTGGTCTTTAGGTTTTCTACCAAAGAAAAACAGTCCAGCCAGTGCAAAAGCACCTAAACCGACCAAATAGTTAGTCATTGATTGTTCTTCTTTCTTTTCTGTGGTAGCTACCGCGCCAGTTGATCCTGATTCTTCAGTAGAAGCTGATTTTGATGCTGGAGCACTAGGAGCGGACTGAGTATGCTTATATTCAGCATCTTTATAAACAACTTCCGGCTTGAAAGTTGCAGCAGGATATTTTGCATCTGGTTTAGTAGTTTCTGCGGCAGCTGGTTTGGATTTTTCGGCTGAAGCGGATGATGCAGAAGACTGAGTATGTTTGTATTCAGCATCCTTATAAAGAACCTTCGGTTTGAAGTCGGATGCAGGATATTCAGTTTCTGCTCCCGCTATGGGACTGGCTAGCAGCAGTGCCGCAAGCACACCTGTCGTCAAATTATTCATTTTCACGTTGTTCACCTATGAGTCGTAATAAGCGAATTGGGCTCCCTAAGACTGGAGGACAATTAGTTTCCTCCGGATATAAAGGGAGCCCCTCGCCAAATTTATAGTGTATATTTACTTTTAAATTAAAGTACTGCTTCTACGTTTTTGACTACGTTTTCAACGGTGAAGCCGAACTCTTTGAAGAGTACTCCCGCTGGTGCCGATTCACCAAAACGATCAAGACCTACGATCTTGCCGTTGGTGCCAACGTATTTCCACCAGCCATTGCTCACTCCAGCTTCGACTACTACACGTTTGCTTACAGCAGATGGCAATACCGACTCGCGATATGCAGCATCTTGAGCGTCGAAAATGTTAGTAGAAGGCATAGAGACCACACGAATTTTCCGGCCCTTAGCTGTCAACTCCTCAGCGGCTTTCAGCGCCAGTTCAACTTCAGAACCGGTAGCGATGATGATGGCTTCGGGCTGGCCATCGCTGTCTTTCAGAACATAGCCACCACGAGAAATAGCGCTAATTTGTTCTTGAGTACGAGGCACATGTGGAAGGTTTTGACGTGAGAATACCAAAATTGAAGGCCCGTCTTTACGCTCAATAGCAGATCTCCATGATACGGCGGTTTCCACCGCATCGCATGGACGCCATACCTGCATATTTGGAATCATACGCAATGTAGCGGTTTGCTCGATCGGTTGATGCGTTGGACCGTCTTCGCCCAATCCGATAGAGTCATGCGTATAAACAAAGATCGAACGGATCTTCATTAATGCTGCCATGCGCAGTGCATTACGTGCATATTCTGAAAACATCAGGAAAGTCGCACCGAATGGGATAACGCCGCCATGCAATGCCAAGCCGTTCATGATAGCCGACATACCAAATTCACGCACACCATAGTTGATGTAGTTGGCATGCGGTTTATCTGCACGCATCGGTCTGTAACCTGACCATTCGGTCATGTTAGAGCAACCTAAATCAGCTGAACCACCGAAAATCTCAGGCAGTACTTTTGCATAACCTTCAATCGAAGCCAATGAAGAAAGACGTGTAGCCGTAGTTTTAGCTTCATCATTGACAGCATTAACAAATTTATCTGCTTCCGCAGTCCAGTTACTTGGCAGTTCACCAGACATACGACGCTCATATTCAGCTGCCAATTCAGGATAGGCCGCCTTATAAGCGGCAAATTTTTCATTCCATTCCTGCTCAGTTTTAGCACCTTTAGCTTTCGCATCCCAACCAGCATAAACATTAGCCGGAACCTCAAACGCATCATGATCCCAACCCAAAGCGGCCTTGGTCAGGTTGATTTCATCTTGGCCCAGAGGAGCTCCGTGACATGCATGACTACCTTTTTTATTAGGCGATCCAAAGCCAATTGTTGTTTTGCAGCAGATTAACGTTGGCTTATCGGTCATCGCTTTAGCCATCTCGATCGCTTTCAAAATAGCTTGAGAATCATGGCCATCAACATCAGGAATTACATGCCAGCCATAAGCTTCAAAACGCATTGGCGTATTATCGGTAAACCAGCCTTCTACATGACCGTCAATGGAAATGCCATTGTCATCCCAGAATGCAATCAGATTACCCAAGCCTAAGGTACCTGCCAAGGAACAAGCCTCGTGTGAGATACCTTCCATTAAACAACCGTCTCCCATAAACACGTAAGTGTGATGGTCAACAACTTTATGGTCGGGTCTATTAAATTCAGCAGCCAATGCTTTTTCAGCGATTGCCATGCCCACAGCATTGGTAATACCTTGACCTAATGGACCGGTAGTGGTTTCAACGCCGGGTGCGTAGCCGTATTCAGGATGGCCTGCTGTTTTAGAATGAAGTTGACGGAAGTTCTTCAGATCTTCGATAGATAGATCATACCCGGTCAGATGCAGCAGGGAATAAATCAGCATTGAACCATGACCGTTAGAAAGAACGAAGCGGTCGCGGTTTGACCATTTTGGATTGGTCGGGTTATGACGCATGAAGTCATTCCACAAAACTTCAGCAATGTCCGCCATGCCCATAGGGGCACCTGGGTGACCAGAGTTTGCTTTCTGTACGGCATCCATGCTCAAAGCGCGTATGGCGTTCGCTAATTCTCGGCGCGAAGTCATATTCTTCTCCTTAGAGATAAATTTCTAAAATATTTACAGACCAAAACTCGGATCATTATGTCTCTTCTTACCGTCTATTTTGCGGTTATGATTAAGAGAATAAAATATCCGAATTTTGATCTGCGTTGAGTATAAATGATGAATTAATCAGCCCTATCAACTTTGTCACGAAATAATTTCGATATCTGACATCTGATACGGTTAAAACGAGTGGTGAGACTGCGGCCACTCGTTTTTTTATCGCTACTCTAAGTTAGCGTGCCTTGACCTCATTTCTTCCTCAGGAATTCCTTTTTCATGTATAACATGAGAAATTAAAGCTTCCAAAAAGAATAACGTGGACAATTCAAATACCGTTCCCATTGGCATACCGACAACTTTACCATATTGTTCAGGGTTGCCGATTTGGAATACCGCATCTGCCATATCGCCAATAGTTGAGTCGCTTTTCGCCGAGATTAAAACAATTTGAGCGCCTATTTCTTTAGCGCGTTTGGTGAAGGCCACCAATTGTTCAGTTTCTCCGGAGCCTGAGATAATGATCAGCAGGTCACCTTTTTTAATGCTCGGTGTAACAATCTCACCAACGACACTCACATCATAACCGCTGTGCATCAGTCTCATGGCGAAAAATCTTCCGATCAAACCTGACCGGCCTGCGCCTGAAACAAAGATGCGGGATGCTTTATCAAGCATTGCAGTCAGCTTTTCATCGTATGAGTCGTCTGTAGCTGCCAGAATACCGGAAATTTTATCTATGATAAGTTGCTGATGCATACTTATACCCTAACTGCATGAACCAATTGACGAATTTCACGAGCTGCTTCAGCAGGGGAAGGAGCACCGTAGATTGCTGCGCCGACAACAATAATGTTTGCGCCAGATTTTACAACATCTTGAACAGTAGATTGTTTAATACCGCCGGCTACTGAAATTCTGACGTTTAAGCCTAATCTAGCGATATCGTTCAAGTCGCTGAATGGAGTATGGCCTGCTGCTTGTGCGTCAAGACCAGTGTGGATACCCATGATGTGAGCACCCATTTCGGCAGTAGCGCGTGCACATGCTACTTTATCTTCAACGTTGATCAAGTCGATTTGGGCTTCCGCACCGTGAGCATTAGCCGCTTTGATAACACCAGCACAAGTTGCAAGACCAGATACGCCCAGAACTGTACAAATATCAGCACCTGCTGCATAGAAAGGTGTTGCTTCGTACTCGCCAGCGTCCATTGTTTTCAGGTCAACTAAAAGCAATTTATCTGGAAATCTGTTTCTCAAGTCTTTAACCAGATTGATGCCGTTATGCTTAATGCATGGTGTTCCGATTTCAAAAATGTCAACATGTGGCGCTACTTGCTCTGCAAGTGCAACTGTTGCGTTGAAATCTAATGAATCTAATGCCATTTGAATTAATGGTTTTGCCATGATCGTGCTCCGATATGTTTTTATAGTTTGGTTACATAAATTTAATGCGATGCTAACTGTAAATTAGAAAGGGGACGGCTGTCAATGCCCAATCCCGACGGCAGTGTAAGGATGAGAACTGGTCGAGCGTATTTAGACTAATAATATTAATTATGCAATTACGCATTTTTTACATATGGATCAGCTTGGTTGCACCAGCTATTCTAAAAAATTTCGCAACCAAGGGTCGACACCATCCCTTTATACATTTTCATGCAAACAAATTGAATGAGCCTAATGCGCAAGACTTTGGACTATGAAGTAAAATGTCTTGAAAATGCAATCCGAAACAAGACGACCGCCATACTCTTTGAACAAACTACTTAATGACAGCCAATGAATTGAGGCAGGAGAATATCCGGAACGGCTTGGCTCGCTTTCATTATATTGTACCCAATCCTTTCTTACGGCAAAGCACTAGACTATACCTAACTTCAGTATTGCAGAACCGATTCAACACAATTTACTATCGAGAGATTTTCTGATGGAACCTTTTACTAATATTCGCGCCTTTATCATCGATATGGATGGCGTTTTATGGCACGGCGAACAACCGCAACCAGGATTACAGGACTTTTTTCAAGCCTTGCATGATCATCAGATCCGATTCATTCTGGCAACCAATAACGCTAGCCTGACTCGAGAACAATATGTAACGAAACTCGCACGCATGGGCGTGACGACCGTTACCCGCGATAATATTTTGACTTCAGCCACTGCAACGGCACTGTACCTGGCTGAACATAACAACCCGGAGACAACCCGAGTATTTATTGTCGGCGAAGACGGACTCAGGCAACCACTTCTGGATCAAGGCTTTACACTTACAGGACTTTATGAAGTCAACGATAGCAGCAAGGAAACACCCAACCTGGGGGCTCACATTGTTGTCTGTGGCAAGGACCAAACGCTGACCTGGGACAAACTGGCGACAGCGACATTAAATATTCGGGCAGGCGCGGCCTTCATAGGAACGAATGCCGACACCACATTACCGACAGAGCACGGCATCACACATGGCAATGGCGCCATTCTGGCCGCCCTTAAGGTTGCCACCGGCGTGACGCCCACCATCATAGGCAAACCGGAACCGATCATGTATCAACAAGCCCTCTCTTTACTGGGTGCTGATCCATCGCAAACGGTGGCGATTGGCGACCGGCTGGAGACGGATATTCTGGGTGCTGTTCGTACCGGCATACGCAGTCTCCTAGTGCTGTCGGGCATCTCTACCGAAGATGACCTGCAAAAGTCGGATTATCAGCCGACCTGGATCATGCCCGATATCCGCACTATAACCCAGGCATTGCTTGGTTAAGCCGAACATCTCCTGTAACTATAATAAAAATCAGCCTCTCGGAAGCTGATTGATCGTATTATCGGCACACGCTACCATAAGTAAAACAAAAAACACCGGAGTCGCCGCAATGAAAAAATTCATTAACAGTACTGACACGCTGCTCGACGAAAGTCTACGCGGTTTCGCTAGGGCTCATGCTGATATCATCCAGTTCAATGCCCAGCCGCATTTTGTCAGACGCATAACCGCTACTGCCCCTGGCAAGGTCGCGCTGATTTCCGGCGGCGGCTCAGGCCATGAGCCTCTGCATACCGGTTTTGTCGGACGGGGCATGCTGGATGCTGCCTGTCCCGGTCAGATTTTCACCTCCCCTACGCCTGATCAAATGCTGGCCGCCGCACAGACTGTCGAAAATGGCGGCGGTGTCTTGTTCATCGTCAAAAATTATGCCGGGGATGTCATGAATTTCGAGATTGCTTCGGAAATACTGGATTGTCCTCACGAAACCGTCTTGATAAACGATGATGTATCATTGCCCAGAACTCACAGCACCGGACGGCGCGGCGTAGCAGGCACATTAATCGTGGAAAAAATCGTCGGCGCGGCGGCGGAAAACAGTGCAGACTTGGCTACCTGTAAAGCGCTCGGCGAGCGCGTCAATCTAGCTACGGCATCCATGGGCGTGGCACTGAGCAGCTGCACAGTGCCGGCTCTCGGCAAGCCTACATTTACTATCGGCGACAACGAAATGGAAATGGGCGTCGGCATACATGGCGAGCGTGGGCGTGAAACAATGGCATTAGCCAGCGCCACCGAAATTGTCGAACATCTGGCTCAAGCCATTGATGAAGAGCTGAAGCCGCAAAAAGGCCAGCCCGCGTTATTACATATCAATGGGTTCGGAGCTACACCATTGATGGAATTGCATCTGGTTTATGACTTGGCCGCCAGTTTCTTTGAAAAACACGGCATCAACATTTGCCGCTCCTTGGTCGGCAACTATACCACGTCACTCGATATGGCCGGTTGCTCGGTTACACTGACACTGCTTGATGACGAACTGATTCATCTATGGGATGCGCCAGTCCATACCGCGGCTTTACGCTGGGGTTGTTAAGCGCTCGACCAGCACAGCGACTATCGCGCAAATCATTAACTGAGCAGTTTTAGCGCCTGCATCAACATGTCCTCTGCTCCGCTCTTCCAGAAAAGAGGCGCGCCCTTTAGTCGCCAGCATGTCGCGTGTGGACTCCATGCCAGCGAGCGCAACATCTGTCAGTTTGGTCAGCGCCACAGGCAGCTCAACAGCCTCCACCGATGATTGCCGCAAGCTATCCGCCACAGGGATCAAAACATCGAGCATGGTTTTTTCCCCGACGTCAGCCTTCCCTCTTTGCTTGACGGCTTCCACTCCCTGAGCATAAACCTCTGCAAAAGTAGATAGAGTCAAAGACCGCTCGCGAGAGGCTTTGCTCATGGCCATAAACAGGGTGCCATATAGCGAGCCCGACGCACCACCTACAGTCGTCATCAATGTCATGCCGATTTTCTGCCAGGCAGTAGCCCAATCCGACTGGCTTAATTCGACGCTTTGCGCTATGAGGGCTTGGATGCCACGTTGCAAGTTAATTACATGATCGCCGTCGCCAATAGCTTGGTCCAGAGCGGTTACCTCTTCGGCATTATTTTCGATCACATCTGCTATGGCCTGAATCAGGTTCGGCAATAATTGAGGAGTGAGTTGCATAACTGTTTCCAATTCAGAATATTGATAGCTTGGAGAATAGCGTGCAATTTATGGGTCTGTCCAGTTGAGATATCAGATCCATGCTCGAATAAGCAAATCAGGACATTTCGATTAAGCGGGCAAAAAACTTGGCTATTGGGCCATCAAGACGCCGGCTTGCCAGTAAATACACTGAAATGATAACCTGCAAAATTACCCCTTGATATAGGGCCTCTTTGACATCGAATCACTTTGACTTAATGACGACTTGCCCAATGAAAGTGGACGTACTGTGCGTAGGCCATGCTTCTTATGATCTGATCTTCTCAGTTTCGCACCATCCGGCCGAAGACGAAAAGATTTTTGCGGACGGATTTGTCGGCTGTGGCGGCGGACCGGCCGCTAACGCGGCCGTAATGGTTTCGCGACTGGGCCTCAAAGCAGCCTTCGCCGGCTATCTGGGCCAGGACCTGTATGGAGACAAGCATAGCCGTGAGTTCGTTGAAAGCGATGTCGATACCCGCTTCATCATGCGAGGACCATCGCCTACGCCGCTGTCGACAATATTGGTCAAGCCGGATGGAAAAAGAGCCCTGATCAATTACAAAGGCGGCACCCAGGCCTTGCCTGCAAACGCGGTGGACTTCTCTTCAGTCAAGCCCAAAGTGATTCTGTTCGATGGCCATGAACCGCATTTATCCGTAGCTTTGACCGAGCGTGCACGCCGCGATCGCATTCCCACCGTATTAGACGCGGGTTCTCTCCATGAAGGCACATTAGCCCTGATGAACCAGGTCGATTATTTGGTCTGTTCGGAAAAATTCGCCCGACAATGGGCCGGAGACGCGGAAATAGCTTTAACACGCTTGGCGGAAGTCGCCCCTTCCGTCGTCATCACGCTGGGCGAAAGAGGACTGCTTTGGCAACGAGGCAAAAAGCATGGCATCATGCCTGCTTTTCCGATCGTCGCAATCGATACTACCGGCGCAGGCGATGCCTTTCATGGCGCATTTGCCGCTGCTGTAGCTTTAGATATGGAATGGCTTGAGCTTCTGCGTTACGCTAGCGCTGCCGGGGCGCTTTGTTGTACAAAAACAGGCGCTCGTCTGGGAATCCCTTCGCAGGAAGAACACTGCGCTTGGCTCGAGCAGCATAAAAACCTTCATGTATAATGTTTGGCTGATCCAGTTATCTGGATTATGGACACTTAATCAATAGATAAGAGCTGTCCATTATTATATGTATTAAAGCGACATAAAAGAATAAAGAGCTGAAAAGTATTGACACGTCAACTATTCCTTGGAAACATAATCAACTATTTGCTTGTCAGAAAGTCCATGAAGCAATTATTTTCTATCATTACCCGACGCACAGGTAATGCCTATCTTCTTTTAGGTAAAAAAATCGGGTTCGATAATACTTTTCAGTTTTTCCAGCCAGTGCCGGAATTACTCTCAAAATTTCACTATATTTGTTTTTCACTAGCAGACACAAATAGCGCGTGTTCAGCCTGATTCCCCTAGCAACAACTGATATTCATTAAATTTCATCTTATTTCTCAACATAATAAAAATGCAAACAATAACATATAAACCCTGCGATTTAGTCATTTATGGGGCCATGGGAGACTTATCCCGCCGCAAGCTGCTCATTTCTTTGTATCGGCTTGAAAAAGCCAATTTGATTGAACCCGATACGAAGATCATAGGCGTGGACAGAGTTGCTCAAGATAGCGCAGCCTATATCGATATTGCTTATAAAAGCCTGCAAGAGTTTCTGAATGAAGAAATCGATAGCAGCGTATGGAAGACGCTGTCAGCGAGGCTTTCGTATCTGCAAATAGACTTGGCTCAACTGGATCAATACAAGAAGCTGCATGACATCCTTGATCCAGCCTCGAGGGTTTTGGTCAATTATTTCGCCGTCGCACCGTTTTTATTCAAAAGCATTTGTCATGGGCTCGATCAATCAGGGGTCTTAAATAAAGAATCGCGCATGGTCATGGAAAAACCTATCGGCCATGATCTTCAATCGTCAAAGGAAATTAATGATGTCGTCGCTGAAGTTTTCAGTGAAGATCAGGTTTTCCGTATCGATCATTATTTAGGTAAAGAAACCGTACTGAATTTATTGGCGCTGCGCTTTGCCAATTCCATTTTTACCTCTAACTGGGATCATAATACCATTGACCATGTTCAGATTACGGTCGGTGAAGAAGTCGGTATTGAAGGTCGCTGGGAGTATTTCGATAAAACCGGACAATTGCGTGACATGCTGCAGAATCACCTGTTGCAAATTCTGACTTTTGTCGCCATGGATCCGCCGGTCGATCTCGAAGCGCAGAACATCCATAGAGAAAAAATCAAAGTACTTGAAGCGTTGCGTCCCATTACCATCGACAACGTCGAAGAAAAAACCGTGCGCGGGCAATACTCCACCGGTGTTATCAAAGGCAGCGCAGTGCCAGGTTATCTGGACGAAGAAGGCGCCAATAAAGACAGCACGACAGAAAGCTTTGTAGCTCTGCGCGTCGATATTGATAACTGGCGTTGGGCAGATGTGCCTTTCTACTTGCGCACAGGCAAACGCATGGCGGGCAAGCGCACCGAGATTGTTATTTACTTTAAGCAGCTGCCGCACAATATTTTTAAAGACAGCTTCAACGTCCTGCCGCCTAATAAGCTCATTATCCACCTTCAGCCGAATGAAGGCATCGATTTTGTAATGCTGAATAAAATACCGGGAATTGATGAACACATTAAGTTGCACAAGACCAAGCTGGACTTAAGCTTTGACGAGACCTTCAGGAAAAGCAGCCTTTTCGGCGGCTATGAAAAACTGGTGCTGGAAGCCATGCGGGGCAATCCTACGCTGTTTATCAGCCGTGAGGAAATTGAACAGGCATGGACATGGATTGATTCCATACAAGATGCTTGGAAGCATGTTGATGCGACTCCCAAACCTTATCCAGCAGGCACTTGGGGGCCTACCGAAGCTGACGAACTGCTTGCTCGGGACGGCAGGGCCTGGGAAGAACCTTGCTATAAATAAAAGGTATTTCGTGCTCTCTCTGTATAGACAGAGAGGTCTATAAATAAAGAATCAAAGAGCATACACTTCATGGTTAAAGAATTTTTGTTTGAAGACCGCGCCAGCTTATTTGCCGCACTGGCAAGCGATTGCCGGGCGCATCTGGCGAAAGCCCTGACCGACAGAGGCGCAACAACCTTCATGGTCTCAGGCGGCAGCACTCCCGCGCCATTATATGAAGCCTTGTCCCTGTCCGATCTGGACTGGGATAACATCAATGTCGCCCTGGTCGACGAACGCTGGGTGGACAAGGAGCACAGCGCCAGCAATGAAGCACTTATTTATCGCTCGCTTTTGATCAACAACGCAGCTAAAGCTTCCTTCGTGAGCATGAAAACGGCCGCCAAGAGCGCCGTTGAAGGCTGCACTGAAACAGAAGTCTTGTACCAGGCATTACCGAAACCGTTTGCAATTTCCATCTTGGGCATGGGCAATGATGGTCATACGGCTTCCTTATTCCCGCATGCGGACGGACTGGACGAAGCGCTGGCAGACAATAACCGGCAACTCACCGCCGCTATCATGGCCAAGCAGAGCGAGGTTACAGGCCCTAACACTGAACGCTTAACACTGACGCTAAACGGCCTGCTGCAATCCGAACGTTTGATCATTTTATTGACAGGCGAGGAAAAACTCGCCGTATACCGTCAAGCCATGACCGAAGGCCCTGTAGAAGACATGCCTGTGCGCGCCGTGCTGCGTCAGAACAAAGCGCCGGTTGAACTGTATTGGGCACCTTGAGGTATTATTAAATGTTAAGCCGTCATTATAAGCTGTCGTAAAAAGAGAATATTATGCATCCCGTATTAGAAAAAGTTACTGAAGAAATCATTGAGCGCAGCCGTGAAACGCGTAGCGCTTATCTGGCACGCATCGACGCGGCCATTGAAAAAGGCCCTCATCGCGCGAAACTGGCGTGCGGCAACCTTGCGCATGGCTTCGCCGCCTGCTCAGTCAGTGAAAAAGCCGATCTGGCCGGCAGCGAGAAACCCAATATTGCGATTGTCTCTTCTTATAATGACATGCTATCCGCTCATGAGCCGTTTAAAGACGCGCCGGCGCTGATCAAACAAGCCATTAAGGAAGCAGGCGGTGTCGCCCAGTTTGCCGGCGGCGTACCGGCCATGTGCGACGGCATCACGCAAGGCCAACCCGGCATGGAACTGTCACTGTTCAGCCGCGATGTGATCGCCATGGCCACAGCTATCAGTTTGAGCCATAACATGTTCGACGGCGCTCTATACTTGGGTGTTTGCGACAAAATCGTGCCGGGCCTTTTGATCGGCGCCTTGAGTTTCGGTCAATTGCCAGCTGTATTCGTACCGGCAGGCCCCATGCCCAGCGGCCTGCCTAACAAGGAAAAAGTCCGCATTCGCCAACTGTATGCAGAAGGCAAAGTCGGCCGTAAGGAATTGCTGGAATCGGAGTCACAGTCTTATCACAGCGCCGGCACCTGT
The DNA here is from genome assembly GCF_000427625.1 of Methylobacter luteus IMV-B-3098. Taxonomy (GTDB): domain Bacteria; phylum Pseudomonadota; class Gammaproteobacteria; order Methylococcales; family Methylomonadaceae; genus Methylobacter; species Methylobacter luteus. The sequence continues at coordinate 3,300,521 of NZ_KE386569.1, read as the reverse complement.
ACCTTCTACGGCACGGCCAACAGCAATCAGATGATGGTTGAGATCATGGGTCTGCACCTGCCGGGCAGCTCATTCATTAACCCTTACACACCATTGCGCGATGAATTGACTAAAGCTGCCGCCGAACAGGTCCTGAAATTTACGGCCCAAGGCAATGATTTCCGTCCGATCGCGCATATGATCAATGAAAAAGCGATTGTCAACGCCATCATTGGCTTGTTAGCCACAGGCGGCTCGACCAACCACACAATCCACCTGATCGCTATTGCGCGCGCCGCCGGCATCATCATCAACTGGAATGACTTTGACAAGCTGTCCCGCATCATTCCGTTGCTGACGCGCATTTATCCGAACGGCCAGGCCGACGTCAACCACTTCCAGGCTGCAGGCGGCATGGGCGTCCTGATTGCCGAACTGTTGCGAGGCGGTCTGTTGCATGAAGACCTCCTGACCGTTGCGGACGAACGCGGCATGAAGAATTACATGCAGGAGCCTCGCCTGACAGACGGCAAACTGACTTGGACTCCTTGTCCTGAAGCGCCGCTGGATACTGAAGTGCTCAGCACTGTTGCCAAGCCGTTCGCAACCAGCGGCGGACTGCATGTCATGCACGGCAACCTGGGCCGTGGCGTTTCTAAAATTTCTGCTGTGGCGGAAGAGCATCAAATTGTTGAAGCGCCAGCGGTCGTATTTGACGATCAGGATGACATGATGGCTGCGTTTAAACGTGGCGAACTGGAAAGAGACTTTATTGCGGTCATCCGCTTTCAAGGCCCTAAATCGAATGGCATGCCCGAGTTGCACAAACTGACTCCGCCGCTGGGCGTGCTTCAGGATAAGGGCTTTAAAGTCGCGCTCGTTACTGACGGTCGTATGTCCGGTGCTTCCGGCAAAGTGCCGTCAGCGATACACATGTGCCCTGAATGTGCCGATGGCGGCCCGCTGGCTAAAGTGCGTGACGGCGACGTCATTCATTTGAACACGCAAACCGGCGAAATCAATGTACTGGTTGATGAAGCCGAATTCAACGCGCGTACACCCGCCGTCAATACAGCTACCAACCATCACTACGGCATGGGACGCGAGCTGTTCGGCGCTTTCCGCCGCGGCGCATCATCGTCCGAAACAGGCGCTTCAAACCTGTGGGTTGAAGACTAATCAGTACTGCACAGGCCCGGTAATCAGTCCGGGCCTACTCTTTACGAAGCCTGAACGGCTATCTTTTATTTTATAAATTGGAATTTATAATGACTGTATCCATTAAAGAGATTATGAATACGTCCCCGGTCGTGCCGGTGATGGTAATTAACAAACTGGAACATGCCGTACCGCTGGCGCACGCACTGGTTGAAGGCGGATTGAAAGTACTGGAAATCACTTTGCGCACGCCGATTGCCCTGGATGCGATCAAAAGAATCAAAGCCGAAGTGCCTGGCGCTATTGTCGGTGCCGGCACAGTCATCAACCTGGACACATTGAAAAAAGCCATTGATGTCGGCTCTGAATTTCTGGTCAGCCCAGGCGTCACCGAAAGCCTGATCGATGCGGCAATCAAATCAGGCGTGCCTATCCTGCCCGGCGTCATCAGCCCCAGCGAAGTCATGCGCTTGATGGAAAAAGGCATCACGGAGATGAAGTTCTTCCCGGCGGAAGCGGCCGGCGGCATCCCGATGCTGAAATCGATCGGCGGCCCGCTGCCTCAAGTGACCTTCTGCCCGACCGGCGGCATCAGCCTCAAGAATGCAGCCGATTACCTGGCGTTGAGCAATGTCGCCTGTATCGGCGGCTCATGGATGGCGCCTGCCGATCTCGTGGACAAGGAAGATTGGGATGAAATCAAACGCCGCGCCACTGAAGCGGCTGCGCTAAAAAAATAACACCAGTCAATCGCTCCAGGGTACGAACATCATTCGTACCCTGGAGCAATACCAGCGGTTATGCTTCCTTCCATTTGATGTTGCAGCCAACGCTGGGAATCTGTTCTGCATTGACAGGCTTGCTTGCCAGCAGATTATCCAACGCATTGCGCAAGTCCTTACCGGTTAATGGCACATCGTTCTTAGGCGTTGAGCCATCCAGACGACCTCGATAAATACAGGCCAGATTCCGGTCAAACACATAAATGTCCGGTGTGCAAGCCGCCTGATAGGCCTTGGCGGTATCCTGGCTTTCATCATATAAATAAGCGGCAAAAGGATGCCCCCAAGCTTCCATCATTTCCTTCATTTTATCAGGCGCATCTTGCGGATAGTTTTCTATATCATTGGCGCTGATCGCGACAGAGCTAATGCCAAGCGGAGCATAATGTCTAGCGATATCGATCAGCTGATCCTTGACATGCTGCACATAAGGACAGTGATTACAGATAAACATCACTACTGTGCCCTTTTCTCCTTTCAATTCCTGCAGGCTATTATGCGAGCCCGTGACAGGATTGAACAAATCAAAATCCGGTGCAATAGTGCCTAAAGGCATCATGTTTGAAGCGGTTGCAACCATGCTTTCCTCCTAAAATAGTGATAAAGACTTTATATAGACCTTGTGATTATAAAGCGGCACCCGACTTTCATAACAGCCCGGCGATTGGCTTTAAGACCGATAATCACTCATAAATGCTTATAATTCTTTACTTACATTACTCAAACGGTGTTATTTTTTATATAATTTCCCACCCTTGCTGTTAAATAAGCCGATTATCGGTTATTGCTTTAAATACGAAAAACACGAATCGCCTAAACGCGACACCATTAACCATTCACATTAAAAACGACCTATGACTCAAAACGAACTGAAAAAAAAAGTTGCCGAAGCTGCTCTGCAATATGTTAAAGATATTCCCGTTATCGGTGTCGGCACCGGCTCAACGGTTAATTTCTTTATCGAAATGTTGGCCGACTATAAAGCTGATATCGAAGGCGCAGTCTCCAGTTCCATTGGCACTACCGAACGTTTGAAAAAAGTCGGTATCCCGGTCCTGGACCTGAATGCTGTCAGCGATCTTAAAATCTATATAGACGGTGCGGATGAAGTCAATCCCGACAAAAAATTGATCAAGGGTGGCGGTGGCGCTTTGACACGGGAAAAAATCATTGCCGAAGCCAGCGAAAAATTTGTCTGTATTGCCGATGAAACCAAATGCGTGGATGTATTAGGCGCGTTCCCACTGCCTATTGAAGTCATTCCTATGGCTCGCAGCTTTGTCGCTCGTGAAATGGTCAAACTGGGCGGCCAGCCGGTTTGGAGAGAAAATTTCATTACCGATAACGGAAATGAGATCATTGATATCCGCAACCTGAATATTACCAATCCTGTCGAGCTGGAAAAAACCATTAATAATATTCCGGGCGTTGTGACCGTCGGCTTGTTCGCGTTGAGAGGTGCCGATATCGTATTGGTTGGCAAAGGTACCGAAGTCGTTACTTTATAAAACTCATGCCGGAAGGCTACTATTACAGTCTCCTCCCCCGCTATTAGATCATAATGCGCGGCCGCCCAGCTTCAGGCGGCCTCTATTTTCAAAAAATCAATTTAAAAATTATTATAAGAGGGTAAAAAAATGAATGAAAACTGGATTGCACCTTCCATTCTATCCGCAAATTTCGCCAAACTGGGCGAAGAAGTCGACAATGTTTTAAAAGCCGGCGCCGACGTGGTTCATTTTGATGTCATGGATAATCATTTTGTGCCTAACCTGACCATTGGTCCGCTGGTCTGTGAAGCGTTAAGAAAGCACGGCGTTACCGCACCAATTGACGTTCATTTAATGATTGAGCCAGTAGACCGCATTATTCCTGATTTCGCCAAAGCTGGCGCCAGCTATATCACATTCCATCCGGAAGCATCGATTCATGTCGACAGAACCCTGCAACTAATTCACGACTGCGGCTGCAAAGCCGGTCTGGTATTCAACCCATCTACGCCATTGCATTATCTGGACTACGTGATGGATAAAATCGATATGATTTTATTGATGTCGGTCAATCCGGGGTTTGGAGGCCAATCTTTCATCCCATCCGCATTGCCCAAACTGCGCGAAGTCAGAAAACGCATCGATGACAGCGGCCTGAATATACGACTGGAAATCGACGGCGGCGTTAAAGTCGACAATATTCGCGAAATCAAAGCCGCCGGCGCCGACACCTTCGTGGCCGGCTCGGCTATTTTCAGCCAGCCTGACTATAAAGCCGTGATCGACGCGATGCGTTCTGAATTGGCTAAAGCGGAATAAGCGTTTAAACCCTTTCATAAGCGGGAGGATTTGATCAGGAATCTTCCCGTTTGTGACTAAAATCTGCTTCGGAAAAATACCCTCGTTACCCTGAAAACCCGTCACGGTCGCACCTGCCTGGCAATCAACGCACCAGCCGCAATATCATACAGATTCAATTCCTGTTCCCAGAGTGCATCGACTTGACCGACGCAACCAGACCCACTTCGAGTGCGACGGAACCGAACGACGCTGCCCTGTAGTAGCCTGTGCAATGCGACAAGAGCGTTCGAGAGATTTTGTTCCGGATTATTGCGCAAACAGGCAAATCCCGTGAATACTATCACGGTAGCCAATTCGATTTCCGATGAAAGCAGTGATGGGCTGACCATTTTCCATGCCCTCTAGCCTTCTCGACGCAACAATAATCGCCAAGCGCATAGACTGCATTGACCATCAATTCCCGATCAATTTCCAGCGCCATGCTGAATGCCTAAAAATACTGTCGTGCGAGAACGAATGCGTGCCGTCTACCGGATCGACAACCCAACAACTGGACTGGCTTTCAGTCTGACCGCTCTATTCTCCCCAAAACCGAGTTGCGGATACCCTTTAACCAATGCCTCTTTTAAAAAGCCTCCCCAGCAACATTGGCCTCAATCACAAAATCACGCAGTTTTTTTATAGACTTCCAAATACTTCAGATTTCTGAAATGATTCAAAGCGACAGATCCAGCTTCACGGGCCACTTTCTCAAGCACAGCAGAGAAAGCAGATATGGAAATAACCTTAGGAAAATATGTAACCTTAGTCCATTTTATATTTATGTATTTAAAGTATCCATCAGATCAATCATGAATTCCATTTCCTCATCATCAACACGCATCCAGGCATCAAAGCCCAAACTTTCCAAGACCCCCCGTCCTTTCTCATCATTATTCATATCAACCAACAACTCTTGAAAGACGTCTCTTTTATCAGCCAGCTTCGGCCCGATCATCAGTGAATGATGGACAACACTAATCTGGCTGCGAACTAGCACTTTTAACTGATTTTTAATGATATTCGATAAATTGTCATAAGCTTCAGCCAAAAAAATACCGACATCTGCATTTTCGCGCAGCAACTGTTTTGCAATTAGCACATATGAATCACACACCATTGTCTCTACATTGCTATCATCCAAATCCCCAGGCTCCAGCATAATCATGCCCATCAAGTGGACATCAGGATCCTCAGTGACAGCGACTCGAATGCCTGGCGACAAATGTGACACATCTTCTACGGTGTTTTTGGCATTAATGGCAATAACAGCCTCATCAGCAACGCCAGTTGGCTTTACCAAAGGCAAAAAACCCTTTTCACGCACCAACATAGCAGCATCAAATGGATTAGCATAAATCAAATCAATTTTATCCAGATTAATAGCTTCTCTCTGCGTAGGAAAATTGTCATACATTTGCAAATGAATAGCTTCCCCACTCTGTTTTTGAAGCCAGGTATTAAAGATATACCAGCCGGAAATATGATCGGGGGAGAAATCTGGGCTGACTGTGAACATGTTCGACATGATTAGGCTCCGTATGGGTTAAAACAAAGTCGGATAAAGCTTAATGCATTCTTCCACTTTAGTACGGGAAGGCTTGCGGCGCACGGAGGTATAACCTACTACCTTGCCCTGCCTTACATTAGGAATAACGGTAGCCTTAACCCAGTAATAACCGCCGTCTTTACGCAAGTTTTTAACAAATCCCTGCCATTTATTGCCTTTTTGTACAGTATCCCACAAGTCCTTGAACGCTGCCGATGGCATATCCGGATGTCTCAAAATTGAATGTGGAGTATTGATCAGCTCATCTTCGGTATAGCCAGACATTTCAATAAAAGATTGATTGACATGCGTAATGACACCGTCCGGATCTGTTGTTGATACGATCAGTTTACCGTCAGGATAGGGTGTCTCAATTTGGGTATATAAAACCTTGCGTTTTATACCGCCGTATAAATTCAGAGTAACCTCCTGATAATCACCAATTATATCCTCAGGTTTCATATCATAAAGCATTATATATCTCCATTCTGGTAACATCCCGATAAACTGATCATTAATTTTTATGGGGCTGATTATTTAATATAAATACTTAGAATAATTGAGCCGTTGCTGTTTCTTGTGATCTAAGTCAAGAATGCTGTGATTACACAGTGAAATAAGTGAAATCAATACTCAATCATTTTGAAAATGGCGGAGTATTTATTTCACGAAGTTAATTTTTGATTATTTATAAGCTTTGGCAAGGTTAGCAAACAACGTTCTGCTCATGCCAGAGATGCTGAGAAACTTTTCCAACTCTTCGGCAATTGTCGATTTCTGATAAGACTGTTGCATTATCATTAACGCAAGCCCTGTAACTGAACCGATCGCCTGCAACGCTTTCGAGCATTTTTCACCGCTATGTCCGAATATCTCGATAACAATGCGGGTGAGTTCATTGTTAATTAAGGTCATAGCACCTGCCATAAATTCAACAGGCAAATTAACTTTGACATGGATATCGCCTACCTGATACATGTTTCGAGCAAATTCAGCATCGATATTATTGGCAAATAACCCTGTCATCCATCTTAAATGAGCTATTTTTAAAGTTTCCACTCGTCCTTCCAAATATTTGCCGGTTGAAGGTATCGTAGTTAATTGATCATAAAAAGAGTCGGTAACGGCTTGTAGATGCGGCATAATTTCCGGTCCGATGTCTTTTAGACATAATTCAAGCTCAGGTGTCAAACCGGAAAATGCTTTGGCATATTCAATTAATTCGTTGAAATTCGGTGACATTTATTTTCCCCGGTATTGAATATATCGAACTTATTACTTCACAACATTTATAAGTAATATTTCAATATCTATTCATTTTTTATTATATAAATTTCATGGTTATTTTATAACCAATTACTTCCTTCCAAAGGTCCCTACAGCAATTCAGAGATACTGTTCGCTGCCCGTTTCACATCAAGAAAAATCAAGCCCAACTTAGCATTAGGTTTTGCCAGAACGGTTAATACGGATTCATTACCGGCATAAACCATCAGGACATAGCCTTTGGCACCTTTAATTAAAACCTGTTCCAATGTCCCTCTTGTCAGTTCCTGAGCGGTGCGATCACCCAGCGAAAGCATAGCGGCGCTCATAGCACCCACCCGATCTTCATCCAGTCCGGCAGGCAACACAGAAGCCATCATTAAGCCATCTGTCGATATTACACCCGATGCCTCAATATCTGCTGAAGTACCATTAAGTTCTGTTAACACTGAAGCCAGCATATCTGCGCGCATATTTCTGTCTCTTATTTTTGATTATTAAATGATAAATTATTAATTAAGCGTTATTTAGTGGCATAACGCATACTCAATGCCCAAACCAGAGAAACGAATTCTGGATGATTAAAATGGGGAATACCCGAAATAGCAATAACAAAGCGATTATTACCAATAAATAATGGCCAAAATCCAAGCTGACTATTACCGTACGCATCAATGACCGCCCACGCGTTGCTAGCCAGTCCCATATTGTTCATCAATAAACCTGATCGACGCTCGTGAATGGTAGCTATTTCCGCGCTTAATGCTGATAGCTCTTCAGCAACTTCATGCGGAAACCCATGACTGGACAGATAGAAACCTTGGCTGTCCGCCAGGAGCACCTTGCCATTTTCCGAAATTTTACTTAATAGATCAGGCAAAATGTCTTCTAATGCATCGTGCGAATAATAATGTACGGTATCAAGCCCCTGAACCCAGCCTAATTTTTGGCAATGATGCAGCAATTCCAGACATTTTGCTTCTTCATGCTGGCTCATTAACTTCTGCAAATTGATCATGTTAAGCTCAGGGGTTTGTTCCTGGGCTAACAGGGCTCTCAAAAACTGCCGAGGCCTGTCCTTATTGACAGAACAGACGGCATAATAAGCCCCCGCAGGCGTTGGATACAAATACAACCCTTTCTTCAAGGCATAATTGCTCATGCGTTATTCCTCGAGTTCAGGATCCAAGGAATATAGTAGCGACTGCACTAAAAGAGACACATCACTTTTAATGCGGGCATCTACAGAGAACACTGGTGGTTTAAGCCCCATTCCTTGCAGCTGAACATGATAATCATTAATAGCCGGTTTATCGCTCAAATCCATCTGCGTTACACCGATAGCCACATTCGTTTTTGCTATGAATGACTGAAACGTATCCAAAAAAAACTTCATATCCTGGAAAGGATCCGCTCTGGTATTATCAAGCAGTAAAATCAGGCCTATACCGCCTGTGGTCAAAATATCCCACATAAAGTCAAAGCGTTCTTGTCCGGGTGTGCCGTAAAGATGAATCTTCTCGCCACCGGCAAGGTTCATAATCCCATAGTCCATGGCTACAGTGGTTGATGATTTCCTGTTCTTTGTCATGTCGCTGGCAGTCGCATCCGTTTTAACCGGCGGCACATCGCTTATTGATTCGATAGCTGTTGTTTTACCTGCACCAACCGGACCGGTAAAGATAATTTTGTATTGGCTCATATTGTTCCCAACTTTATGACTTGTGTCCGCGTAATTTGCTGATAATGCGAGTTAATAATCCCTGCCGTTCATTATTTTTCATAACTGGAGGCTGAACGATTTCATCGGCTTGACGTTTGGCTTGTTTAACCAAGCCAAGTGCATGCGCTGCGCTGATAAAAGCAAATACATATTGTGGTTTGATTTTTAAAGTTTCAGCGATATCGGGTAAGGTTTTCGGGCTCGCTATAAGCAATGCTGAAATTCTTAATGCATGAGGAGTAACAACAAGGCGAGTAAAGTTCGGCCAGTGTTTTAAAAAAACCGGCTTATGAATATCCAGGGCAACAGGATAGCGTCCTTTAGACGTCCATACAGCCAACTTCCACAGAAAGGCGTCCACATTATGAAATTTATCCAGCTCTTTCTTGACAGATAACGTATGTGCGCTAGCCGGAGTAAGTGACATGCCTGGGCCAGACAGGCTACTGATTGGCAAACCGGCGAACGCCCGCAGCTGTTTGTCATCCGCATCAAGCCAAATTTCATGATTATGAGGAAAAATAATCAGCGACTTCCAGCCTGAGTTAAGATGTAATACTTGTTTTTTTGTCTGCGCTATAAGGCATGCGGATTGAAAATATCCTTGAAAATATTCCTTAGGATTATAAGAAGCATTAGGAAATTGTTTCGGATCATTCACATCCAGACCAGGAATGGAACCTATAAACGCATTGAAATTTCCTTCATCAAGATGCATCGCCGTTTGATGTTTAGATGTCTTTTTGTGCTCATCCTTATTTATAAACAGCTTCTTGTTAAACAGAACCTCATCGCTCGGATTTTGTTTTGCAGTCAATATCGCTTCGGCTTTACTCAAAGCGTCTAGCATATCAGCTGTTTTTACCGGCTTTTTTACATACAACACATTATCCAGGTTCAGCTCTTGCAAGGATAATACGATAATAGGCCGAACGGAGTTTTCGGTCTGCCTCTGTTCAAGCAGTGCTTTGGCATTGACTGAATCGGCATCAATCATATCAACTTCAGCGTCCAAATCTTCAACAACAGTGGCCGCGCCTTTACAAGGCCCTTGAAGATACATCACCATCGTTTTATAAGTGCGACCATCCATGCCGTGAAGCGCGACTCTTAAAGAGCTTTTGCGTTTATTGTTCATTGCTGCTGCTCATAAAAAGCGTCATTAATTCATTCCAGTCGTCGGGCATTGCTATATTCAAGTCAGCAAAAATATCGACCATTTTTTTTAATCCTGAAACATCCTGTGTTGATTTATAAAGCTCTAGCAAGCTCTGATGCAATTCCAGCCTGTGCGGTTCGTTTACGATAGCTTTTTCCAGCACATCTCTTGCTTCAGCAAGCTGACTGTATTCAATATAATCGCGCGCCAAATTTAGCGGGTCATACGCTTGTTTAGTTGAAGCACTCGCCGCCTGTTGCACTAGGTCTTGAGTGCCAATCAATCCTTTTGTAAAAATGGAATATTGATTTCCGGCTAGTGCTGAGATATCCATTTCATTCACCATAAATGCCTGCAACGACTTATACTGCTCCCGGGACAACTTTGATCTTGTTCCGATTATCATGCGCCGACTGATTTTCGTACCGCGCCGATCTAAAACAACCAGAAAATCAACAAGTGCTGCAAAAAGTTGTTCCGATAAATTTGCGTAGTAACAATGGTAAATACGCTGAATATGAGTAATTAATTGTCTAGGCTTTCTAGATATATGAAAAACAAGATTTCTTAGGACATGCTCGGGTAATCTGTTATCGACAAAATAAAAAGCGTTTGAATCTGATGGCAAAAAAATATTATTCCATGCAGGAAATCCATGAGCGTCCTTTTGTCCCTCACTACAAGTAATCAATTTCTGGAAACTAGTCATGCATTAACTCTCAAAATTCATGCGAAAGATCTTCAATATGAATTTTAGCTGCATTCCTTCAAAAAAACAGGGAGAAAGGGCACAAAATTAAAAATATAATTCATTCAATTGAACTTTATTTTATTGGAGTAAACAGATTAACTATGTCTTTCACACAAAATGTGCTGAACAATCTTTTGCTTTTAAATAAAAAAGGCTTGTGAAACATTGCTTCACAAGCCTTTTTTGATCATTGAATTACTATTTCTTAGCTATTCAATGCATCGGCATAAGCCATATCAAATGTAGGAATATGATGGTCCAGCCAACCTTTCACCATTTGACCGACTTCTTCGGTAACTTCAGCCTCACCGGCATGAAATTTTGTTTGCAGTCCGGCACAAATACCGATTAAAGCTTCATGCTCAGCCTTGTGAGCCGTATAGCCATTGAAGTCTTTCGCCAGCATTTCTCTTTCTTCATGAGCGAAATGTCCTACAACATAAGAGATCAAGTCATCCAGCTGATTACCGACAGCGGAACGATCTGCGCCACCGGTTGCCAGATCATATAAGTTATTCAGTTTATCAAATAAAATTTTGTGCTCATCATCGGCAAACCCTACATTAGTGCCAAATTGACCAGCTGTCCAAGTGATTAAAGCCATAAATGTTCTCCTCATAATTGTTATAATAACCGCACAAAAATTATAGTTTTTACGCTTGCCCAAATATTGACCTAAATCAATTTTTGTTCATATCAACCGAGAGATTTAATGACAGCGCATCAAAATCAACTTGAGCAAAATAAGGTAACGCCCCCAGAAGAGGCGTCTCCAGAGAGGTTTTAACGGTTTGAATGTTCTCGTCCAGATTCAATAGACCTGGTTCGGTACACATGGCGATCCAGCCCGCACAGGAGATACCTGAAGAGTAAATGGCTTGATAGGTTAATTTTGCATGATTAATGCAGCCCAGCCTGATCGCTACAACGATAATGACCGGCAGGTCCAGTGTTTTTGCAAGATCGGAGATATCTTCAGTGGCATTAATTGGCGACATCCACCCGCCAGCCCCTTCAACCAGCATTATGTCAGCCGATTGTTTCAGAATATTAAAGTTGGCAACGATTTTACACAGTTCCACCGGATTATCGGCACCGGCAATATGAGGTGAGACGGGCGCTTCATAGGCATAAGGGTTGATCAGCTCATAATCAACCAATAATGAGGCATTTTCCTGGATCAGCAACGCGTCTTCATTTTTTAAAGCCCCGTTTTGCATCAGGCCCCCGGACGCTACAGGTTTCATGCCGATGACGGATTTTCCCTGCCTCTTGAAATAGCGCATCAGCGCAATCGTAGCCCAGGTTTTTCCGACATTGGTATCGGTGCCGGTAATAAAGTAGCCTTTCTCCATACTGCTATGCCTGTGCTGTAATCATTATGACCTCAAAAGTAGCAGGAATCCGCCCTTGGATGCTATAGGCATCATAAGCTGTAATCATGCTCTGCATCTGGGTTTTGGTAGTGATGCGTCTGTTACGCCCAGCCGTCACGTTATGCGCTCCGATATGCTTTAGCTCTCTCATCAATGCCTGAACAGAGCCATAAACCGGCCTATGAAGTGTGCTTTCTATCTTTATCTGACGAAAACCGGCTTTCTTAAGGAAACAATCGAGCTGCTCCTGACTATAAAATTCGTTAACATGACTGTAATCGTCAACCGTAGCCCATGCGCCTTTCAGTTCATGCAGGGTATGCGGGCCAAATGTCGAGAAAACCAGCTGCCCCCCGGGCTTTAGTATGCGTCTGATATCGGTGAAAACCGCTTTCAGATTTTCGCACCATTGCAAGGCCAGATTCGAAAACACGTGATCGACAGCATGATTGGCTAGTGGTAATAATTCCGCATCGGCGCATAAATACGTAACATTACTGGCATCAACCAGCTTGCTACGTGTGGTTTGCAGCATAGGCAGTGCAATGTCCAGCGCCAGCATGTATTTGCTACCAGTCCAGGCCAATAGCTCGGCCGTCAAAAAACCGGTGCCGCAACCTATATCCAGGACCGTACCGGTCAGCTTATCTGCGGCTATACGGCCCAGCAACTCCCTGCCTACCGTGCGCTGCAGTTCAGCGACAGCGTCATAGGACAGACAGGCCACTGAAAAAGATTGTCTGACTTTGCTTTTATCTAACACGAAACAACGCTCATCCTTAAACTAAAAAACGGGAAATAATAGTCAAGACCTCTTGCTGATGCGACAAAAACGGCACGTGCCCGGCCTTATCAAGAATATTGACCTCACAACCGGCATTCAGCTGTAACAGTTGCTTTCCGACAGAGACGGGAATCAGCGTATCCTTTCCACCCAATATGACCGATACAGGGCATTTTAGTCTCGACATAGCCGGTCTTAAGTCCGATTGCGTTAAGATATCCAGACCACCCTGCAATATCAGCGTGTCCGGCGCATCGCGTTCGAACACGGATTCTTTCAGTTCTTTCAATAAAACTTTATAATCCGCCAGACCGCTTACCTGCAGCGCCAGAAAACGCGACAAGGTCGCCTGACAGTTTTTACCCAAGCCATCGGCAAACATAGCCAATAGACGCGCGTCCATGCCGGGCCAGGTTTCCGCCTGTGCGAACAGCGGATTGCCGGCCAACAATATCAACGAATTAACGCGTTCAGGAAAGCGCTCGGCGATGTCGAGCACGACCGTTGCGCCTAAGGACCACCCCAGCCAGCAGCAAGGCTGCTCCGGCAGCGAACTCGCCAGAGCCGCACTGATTTGTTCCAGCGTAAACGGACTGATTTTGTCGCTACGCCCATGCCCCGGCAAATCGATGCAAGTAACTTGGTAATGTTGCGCCAGAGCCTCGGCAAAATCACGCCAGACGCCTGAATGCATGGCCCAACCGTGCACCAGCACAATCGGCTTGCCTTGGCCTAATGTTTCACTGTGGAGTTTTGTCATAGATGCAATTGATCCAGTGCGGCAAGCAGGCGGTCGACATGCCACTCTTCATGTTGCGCCGAAAAAGTCACGCGCAACCTGGCGCTACCTTGCGGCACGGTAGGCGGGCGTATCGCGCTGACCAGCAGACCGTTGTTCAGCAAGGCATTGCTGATGTCTACAGCGCGCTGACTACCACCGATCACGATAGGCTGGATAGCAGAAAAAGACGGCATCACCTGTAGACCTAGCTGCTGTGCGCCTTGCTGGAAACGCTCGGACAACATTTTGAGCTTATCCCGGCGCCAGCTTTCGGCCATAACTATTTTTAAGCTGACCCTTGTGGCTTCGGCAATGGCCGCCGGCAACGCCGTCGTGTAAATATAAGTTCGCGCTTTCTGGATCAGCGTTTCGATCAACACATCGGAACCGGCCACAAAGGCGCCGAACGTGCCGAAGGCCTTGCCCAACGTACCCATCAGTATCGGCACATCGTCCTGGCCGAGGCCGTAATAGTCAACAATACCCCGTCCCTGCTCGCCAATCACACCCAAACCATGGGCATCGTCGACCATCAACCAGGCCTCATGATTTTTGGCCGTTTCCGACAACGCCTGCAACTGAGCAAAATCACCGTCCATGCTGAAAACGCCATCTGTCAAAATCAGCTTGCGTCCTGTTGCTGTTTCAAGATTGGCATTCAGATGTTCGACATCCCCATGGCCATAACGCTTGAACCTGGCGCCGGACAGCAGGCCACCGTCGAGTAAAGAGGCGTGGTTCAAGCGGTCTTCGAACACCGTATCGCCGCGACCAACCAGAGCAGAGACGAGGCCCATGTTCGCCATATAACCGGTCGAGAACAGCAAAGCCCTGTCGCGACCGGCAAAGGCTGCCAGTTCTTCCTCCAGAGCGTGATGCGCGGCACTGTGTCCGCAAATCAGATGCGCCGAACCGCTGCCGACGCCGTAACGATCGACCCCGGCTTTAAACGCCTGCACGACAGATGGATGATTGGCCAGGCCCAGGTAATCGTTACTGCAGAAATTCAGCAGTTCCTTGCCGCCGATCCGCAGATGGATGCCTTGAGGTGACTCTATAACACGCCGCGAACGGTACAGCCCCTGCCCGGCAATGGCTTCGATATCGCCGGCGAGCGTCGAGAATGCGCCTGCCATTATGCGTAGCTGGAACCGCCTGAATGCAGGCCCAGACGTTCGAATAACCGGCGGTCATGGTTGGTCATCGGGTTGTCAGTCGTCAATAATTTATCGCCGTAAAAGATTGAGTTGGCGCCAGCCAGAAAACACAAAGCCTGCATTTCATCGCTCATATTGTTGCGACCTGCCGATAGACGCACACGCGAATTAGGCATCATGATGCGCGCCACGGCAATAGTTCTGATGAAAATAAGCGGGTCCAGCGCTTCGGTGCCCATCAGCGGCGTTCCTTCGACCTGAACCAGCATATTAACCGGCACGCTTTCAGGATGCTTGGGCATATTGGCCAGTTCTATCAACAGCTTGGAGCGGTCGATATCGCTTTCGCCCATACCGACGATGCCGCCGCAACAGACGTTAATACCGGCGTCCCTGACGCGTGCCAAGGTATCAAGGCGGTCCTGATAAGTGCGCGTCGTGATAATTTCGGAATAATAATCTTCCGACGTATCCAGATTGTGGTTGTAGTAGTCGAGCCCGCCGTCCTTCAGCCTTGCCGTCTGCTCATCGGTCAACATGCCCAGTGTGACGCAGGTTTCCATTCCGAGCGCCTTGACGCCCTGCACCATTTCGACGACGCGTTCGATGTCCCGGTCTTTGGGTTGGCGCCAGGCCGCGCCCATGCAGAACCGCGATGCGCCTTGGTCCCTGGCTTGCTGAGCGGCTTTCAGAACGGCGTCGATAGGCATTAGTGCTTCGGGCGTCAAATCCGAATCATAACGCGCGCTTTGCGGACAATAACCGCAATCCTCCGAGCAGGAACCGGTTTTAATGCTCAACAGACTGCTCACCTGAATCTCGTTCGGATCGAAGTTCTCTCTATGGATGATTTGTGCTTTAAAAATCAGCTCGTTAAACGGCAACGCATAGAGCGCTTGGACTTCATCCAATTGCCAGTCATGACGAATGGCCGTCGACTGTTGAATCGGGCTTATTGCAGGGTTTGCAGACATTCTGTTAATCTCCGGCTACAGTATTTTTTTAAGGAAGACAGCCATGATACTTGTCAACCTGTTCAAATGAAAATAGATTACAACTGGATCAATATTATACAGGATTACCTGCTTCCGCCTATCTGCATCTTGTGCGGAAACGCCGGATCTGGTTCGCGCGACATCTGCTATTCCTGTTATCGACATTTACACAGAAACAATCCGTGCTGTTATTGCTGTGCCGAACCTTTTGAAATGCCAACTGCAATAACGGTTCTGTGTGGCCGCTGTCAAAACCGGGCGCCGGCCTATGACCGGACTTATGCGCCATTCATACATCAAGGCGCCATGCGGCATTTGATTGCATCGCTAAAATTCCGCGCCCACTATAAGAATGCACGCCTGCTGGGCCAGTTACTGGCAGAGCATATCAGCGAGACAGCAGAAAGACCGGATTGCGTCATGCCTGTACCGCTGCATAAAACCCGCTACCGCCAGCGCGGATTTAACCAGTCCATCGAAATCGCCAGAACTGTCTCCCGTGAATTACAACTGCCTATCGATCTTTCGTCCTGCCGGAGACATCGCAATACACCGCACCAAACCAATCTGCCGGCCAAGCAGCGGCGTAAAAACCTGAAAAATGCCTTCTCGCTGGTTAAACCGATTCAGGCTAAACACATAGCCATTATCGATGATGTCATGACGACCGGTTCTACCGTCGATGAACTCGCCGCGCTATTAAAAAAGGCCGGAGCCAGCCGGGTTGATGTCTGGGCATGTGCCCGGGCCTGAATTGCGTTGAACCCATTCACCGCGCTATTTGGGCAATGGTTTGATCAAGCATTTCCGAGAGCCTGGCTTTCGCCCCTCGGTTCTGGTAAACAAATACCTTGGCTTTTTCAATTAACGACGCTCTGTAGGCGGCATCTCCATATATTGCATAGACGGCTCTGGCAATATCGTCTTTATTTTGGCATTGTATGGCTGCCTCATGTCGTAGAATCCCACCGGCTATCTCTTTAAAATTAGCCATAAAGGGTCCAAACAATACCGGCACGCCTACCGCAGCAGGCTCAAGCACATTATGACCGCCCACAGGAACCATGCTGCCGCCGACAAATGCGACATCAGCGCTCGCATACAGCATCTTCAACTCGCCCATGGTATCAGCCAGATAAACATCGTTATCCTGTTGACAATCATTACCGGATGTGCGGGTCACTACTGATAATTGTTGCAGTTTGCATAATCTCTCGACTTCGCCGAAGCGTTCGGGATGTCTCGGCACCAGCACCAGCAACAACTCGGGAATTTGCTGTTTTGCCTGTTTATAAATATCGAGAAATATCGCTTCTTCATCTTTATGCGTACTGGCAATAATCCATACGAACCGACTCTTGAACAAATTCCGTTTTAATTGCAGCCCCTGCTCTACCGTTTCATCGGCAATATCAATGTCAAATTTGATATTGCCGGCGACAACCACTTGCTGTTTTTCAGCGCCGATAGCGATGAACCTGTCCGCATCATCCTGCGTTTGCGCAGCGATCAATTTAACCTGCCCCAAGGCCGGACGAACCAGTGAAGGAATTTTTTGATAACCGCGCGCCGATTTTTCCGATAATCGGGCATTGATTATATAAAGCGGAACACCGTTTCTGCCGCAACAGGCGAACAGATTGGGCCAGATTTCCGTCTCCACGATCACGGCGATGCTCGGTTTAAAGCAGCGCATAAAACGACTGACGGCGCCAGGCGTGTCATAGGGCAGATAAACATGCTCAACAGCTCCCTGCAGCACTGCCTTGACGCGCGCGGATCCGGTCGGCGTCGTGGTCGTAATTAAAAGTCGCGCATCAGGATGCAGAATTTGTATTTTCCGGATTAATGGAAATAAGGCTTCAGCCTCGCCGACTGAAACGGCATGAAACCAGATAACGCCTTGAGCATGTTGTTTAGGGTAGTAGGCAAGCCGTTCGTGCCATCGATGGCGATAGGCCGGCGCTTTGATACTCCGCCAGAGCAGGCGGCACAGTATAAAGGGGACGAGCAGGTAAAAAAGGAATGAATATAAAGCACGCATGTTAAAAAGGCGCAAGGCGCAAGGCTCAAGGTTGAAAAGCCGTCGCTTTACCTTTTGCCTTGTTACCTTTTGCCTTTAACTATTATGCTTCAGCAGCAATTTTGATAGGCATCGTTACAACAACATCTGTATGCAGGTTGATGTCGATGTCGTATTCGCCAACTTGACGAATGACGCCTTTCGGCATACGCACTTCATGCTTTTCAACAGCAACACCTGCCGCAGTAATCGCATCAGCGATATTGTGTGTACCGATAGAGCCGAACAACTTGCCTTCATCACCTGCTTTGTGCGTGATAACAACTTCAAGTTTGCTCAGTGCATTCGCACGTGCTTGAGCAGCAGCCAGCTTTTCAGCGGCAACTTTTTCAAGTTCTGCGCGGCGTGCTTCGAATTCCGCAATTTTTCTAGCCGTTGCAGCAACAGCTTTACCCTGTGGAACCAGATAGTTTCTGCCATAGCCAGGTTTAACCGTGACCTTATCACCCAGGTTACCCAAGTTTGCTATCTTTTCAAGAAGAATAACTTCCATCTTTTAATACCTCACCTTTCGGTTTTAGCTAATTATTTCGCGCCGTCAGGCGTTAGTTTGATTTGAAATTTTATTTCGTAAGTTCATCCATGCGTCGCTTATGCCTACTAAAGCCACAGGCAAGATGACATGGGGTATCAAAAACAATGTCAGATAAAACATCGGCACCAGATAGCGACCGAGTTTCATCGAAGCAAAAACCGCATGCAGTACGGCTGTTCCGATACAGGTGTATAACACAAACAGCAAAATAGTCATGTTCCAGGCGACCTCGGAGAGCGTTCCGGAACTGGCCCAGGCAATAGCTACAATAGCCAAACTGCCCATTGCCAGCCGAGGTTTCGTATTCAACGACAAAAACTCTTGCTTGAAACCGCCGGGGTTATAGAGCACCGATTGCCACCATCTCCCCAGAAACAGGCCGAACAGCAAGCCGAATACGGTTCCCGCTGCAACCACGCCGGTCATGTAATGAGACAGAACATCCAAAGTGCGCTGAATTTCATCAACAGGCGCATTGGGCGGCACCATCTGCGATAGAACCTCTTTCCACATGACTGCAGGCTCTGCCTCATAGAGATAGAAGCCGACAACCCCGAGCACGCCTATCAACACCGCAAATTCAACCGCCAGAGATAAATGTCTTCCTTCTCTTAAAACGATTGAAATCAACCAGACAGGCAGCCACAACACCATGCTGTAAAGCAATGCGAACTGGTAGTTGCCCAACAGAAAGAGCCCCAATAATGAGGCTGCGGCACTTGAACAGACTAAAACATATAGGCCCTCAAAAGCCCCTCGCCTTAATGTGACGAGAGCAACGGAGGCTGAACTTACTATACTTACCGGAGGCATAATCAGTGATAGCAATGCGAGACTGGAAGCCACAAGCATGGCTTGCAGCCGTCCTCGCATGATGTAAGCCGCTAGAAAGCTCACTGACTGCTCCTCCGGTACTGATTATTTGTGAGCGTCGCAGAAAGGCAATAATGCAATAAAACGCGCACGTTTAATTGCCACACCCAACTGTCTTTGATATTTAGCGCTGGTACCTGTAATACGGCTAGGAACAATTTTGCCGGTTTCAGTAATATAATCGCTTAATAGATCCAGATCTTTATAATCGATCTGTGTACCACCGTCCGCACTGAATCGGCAGAATTTTTTACGTCTTACGTTGCGTGCCATAATAATCTCTTGTCCAAGTGTTAAAGGTTTTATTCAGAAGCGATTTCGTCAATGTCGAAATCTTCATCGTCCAGACTGACATCTTCGTCGGCGTCTCCCGCTGCCGCTTCTCTAGCTGCCGCTTCTCTAGCTCTGGATTCAGCCGCTTTGCCTTCTTCAGCTGTTGCCGTGGCAATTGGGGATGGCGTAGTAATAGCTTCTTTTTGCAGTAAAGTCATGCTGCGCAGGATAGCGTCGTTGAAACGGAAGCCACTTTCCAACTCTTCCAAAGTAGGCTGATCGCACTCAACATTCATTAACACATAATGGGCTTTATGAATTTTATTGATGGGATAAGCCAGATGTCTACGACCCCAGTCTTCCAAACGATGAATTTTTCCGGCTGCCGTTTCGATAGTCGCTTTGTAACGATCGATCATCGCCGGAACCTGAGAACTTTGGTCAGGGTGGACTAAAAAGACAATTTCATAATGTCGCATAATTTTTCCTTTCGGTTTTAAGCCTTCCATCTCTGTTTTATTTAAAGATGGTAAAGCAAGGAGAGGCAAATGCCCCAAAGAACCAACTATTATAGGGGCTTTTGCAGGCGTTGGAAAGGTTAAACACAAAACATCAAGGCAAGCGCATCTAAATTAATTTAGAAATCAGCGACACTGAAGTTTTTACCCTATAGAATCATACCATTAAGTTTACAGTAAGCTCTCGCGGCAATTAAAGACCGCCGGGTGAAAAAACACAACATAAGGTATAATAATGATTGACATTATCCTTTTGACGATCTGTTCGCCTATCAGTGACGCTGAGAAAGCTGGAAAAATCATCAAACAGTTCGAAAACTATGTTGCGCCGGCATACAGAGCCTCAATCGAAGATCGGCACCATTTCGATCGGTCCGCTAGATAATGCAGGTGAACGAGGACGGCATTTAAAGTCTAGCGGACCAGAATCACAGCCACTAATTTCAAGAGCCAATCCCGTCCGAGCGCCATGCCAACCTTCTGAAAGAGATCGTCTGTCACCCTGTAAATTCGATTTCGATGTAGACCTCAAAAAAACACCCCTGCCTATAAGATCAGATATTTCTATCAAGGCATTAAATATAATCTATCTTGATTTTAGCTACCGCTGACAAAATTAGTCATTGAATCATACAGATTCAAAAATATTCTTCTTTTCAGAATGTTCTACAACTTTTTTAAAGTAACTCAAATACAAATGCAAGCTTAAAGATCACATTCAGGTTACATTCAGGCTTGACAAAAATTTCTCACTGTAGACACTAGAGGGGTTTTCAATACTCAGAGTAATCCTTCTTTGAACGACATGCCCCTTAGTATGCTCTTTGGCATACTTGCATTAATGCTTATTCTTTCGGCTTTTTTTTCCGGTTCCGAAACGTCTCTGATGACACTGAACCGTTATCGTTTAAAACATTTAGTTAAGCTCAAGCATTCCGGTGCCATAAAAGCCCATAACTTACTGCAAAGACCCGATCATTTAATCAGCCTGATTTTACTGGGAAATAATTTTGTTAATGTTGCCGCTTCATCATTAACGACGGTTATTGCCATTCGTCTCTATGGTGAAAGCGAATCCAGCATCGCTATCGCCGCCGGAATCTTAACTATCGTTATTCTTATTTTTTCCGAGGTGGCTCCGAAAACACTGGCGGCTATTAAACCTGAGATACTCGCCTTTCCTGCGGCATGGGTCTTCATCCCTTTACTAAAGCTCTTCTATCCGATTGTATGGGCCATTAACTTAATTATCGGCCTGTTGCTAAAACTGGTTGGCATTAATGTCAAAAAACACAGCCACGATATACTCAATAAAGAAGAATTGAAAAGTATCGTGGCTGAAGCGGAAAGCCTAATGCCTTCGCGCTATCAGAAAATGTTGTTGGGCATTCTTGATCTTGAGTCGGCGACCGTTGAAGACATCATGACGCCTCGCAATGAAATTGTCGGCATTGATCTCGAATTGCCCATTGAAGAGATTATCAGGCAAATCAAGACCAGCCCGCATACCCGCCTGCCTGTTTATAAAAAAAGCATCGATAGAGTAATCGGTTTCCTGCATTTAAGAAAAATCCTCATGGTGGTCAACAATGAGGATTTTGACAAGCAAACCATTATCAATCAACTGATCAAGCCTTCTTTCATCCCGGAAAGCACGCCCGTACATAAACAGATTCACCGGTTTAAAACCGAGAAAATACGCATCGGCCTGGTTGTTGACGAATACGGTGATGTAGAAGGTCTTGTCACCCTGGACGATTTGCTGCAGGAAATAGTAGGGGAACTGATTACCGACGATGTCACCGTCAGAAAACAAAACGACGGCAGCTTTTTGGTGGATGCCAATATTACTGTAAGAGAATTAAACCGTGTCACTCAATGGTCCTTACCAACGGAAGGTCCTAAGACACTGAACGGGCTTATCCTTGAATTCATGGAGACCATCCCGGAACCGGGGACCAGTATAAAATTACACGGCTACCCGCTGGAAATTCTAAAGCGCGATGAAAACACCGTTAAATTGGTTAAGTTTCTGCCGCAAAAATAGATAGTTAGAAATTACATGAATGTCAATAAGTTCCATTAAAAAATTTGTGTGTTTTGTCTAACCAAGATAATCCGTCTATAATTAAAATTCGCTAATTAAAATTTGCTTGGGATTACTTTACGACGCAATGGCCAGACTCACTGTTTTTTTTAAAGATAAAGCGATCCATTCAGACCTGTTTGAAGAATGCATTGTGCATATTGGTCGCGATAAAACCAACGATTTAACTATCGATAGTCTCGCAGTAGCTCCGGTTCATGCGGTTCTTGTCATTCGCAACGATAGCTGTGTCATCAAGCAGTTGAGCGAAGATTTTCCATTAATCGTCAACCATGTAAAAGTTAAGGAATGTCATCTTAATAATAATGACACGATTTCTATCGGCAAGCATGACATCATCTACAATACGACTGAATCAGCGGCAGAGCAGATTCGGCATATCGACACCACCGACAAAGACGCCAAGCCAATAAGCGGCGTCCATGCGCCTATGCCTGTCGCTAATCTGCAGGTCATGGACGGTCAGAATATAGGCAAAATCCTGCTCTTGAAAAATGCGATGACGCGACTGGGTCAAAGCGGTAGAGGCATGGCCGTCATATCCAAAAGAAAAGAAGGCTACTTCATTGCCGCCTTGGAAAATAAAGACCAGATCACAGTCAATAACAAGCCTTTGGACGATAGCTCCCTCAGACTGAACAATCATGATGTGATCGTTATTGACAATACGACTCTGCAATTTTTTCTGGCCTGATGAGCCGGTAGACTGAGTAGCACAAAGCAACAAACACCACTATCCGCCTATTTCCCTCCTTTAAAGATCTGAAAAAATTTCCAGTGCTTCGGAAAGATGGGAAACGGCATGGATTTCCAGTCCTTCAATCGGTTTTCTCGGCGCATTGGCTTTCGGGATAACTGCCTTTTTGAAGCCATGTTTTGCCGCGTCATTAAGACGCGCATGTCCGTTAGCGACCGGCCTGATCTCGCCATTAAGGCCAATCTCGCCAAAAAAGAATGCATCATGCGGAATCACCTTATCCCTAAGACTGGATACGATCCCCACGACAATAGCCAAATCAGAGCTTGTTTCCGTGACCTTGATACCGCCGACCACATTGGCATAAATCTCATCATTGCCTGTTAAAATGCCGCCGTGCCGCGCCAGCACCGCCAGCAGCATGGCAAGACGATTCTGGTCGAAGCCGACGGCCAGACGCCGCGGATTACCATATTGGCATTCAATAACCAATGCCTGAATTTCCACCAGCAAAGGCCGTGTACCTTCCCAGAGCACGGTTACGACACTGCCTGAAGACGGTTTTTCGGCACGGTTCAAAAACATGGCCGACGGATTCTTGACTTCTTTAAGCCCCGAACTGTCCATGGCAAAAAAACCCAGCTCACCGACACTGCCAAACCGGTTTTTATCGGCCCTCAAAACCCTGAACCGGGCATCATCCGTCGAAGCCAGAATCACCTGCGTATCGACAATGTGGCTCAATGTCATAGGACCTGCCAGCGACTGATCCTTGGTCACATGACCGACCATGAAAATGGAGACATTGTGTTTTTTGGCGTATTGAGTCAGGTAGCTGGCCGATTCCCGGACCTGAGAGACCGATCCGGGTGCTGAATCCGTATCCAGCG
This sequence comes from Methylobacter luteus IMV-B-3098, assembly GCF_000427625.1. Lineage (GTDB taxonomy): Bacteria > Pseudomonadota > Gammaproteobacteria > Methylococcales > Methylomonadaceae > Methylobacter > Methylobacter luteus. Next base: position 3,276,755 of record NZ_KE386569.1, on the reverse strand, counting down.
TGTGCATGACCTGAATCGAATCAATCACCAAAATTTGCGGATGCACTTCGTCCAATACATCGCAGATACTCTGAACCGAAGTTTCGGCCAGCATCATGATGTTATCGACTGGCAGTTTGAGCCTGTGTGCTCTCTCGGCGATCTGTTGCAGTGATTCCTCGCCGGAGACATAAAGCACGCTAATGCCATTCTCAGCAATATTGGCAATGGCTTGTAGCAAGATAGTGCTCTTGCCGGCGCCCGGCGCACCACCAATCAAGACCACGCTGCCTCTGACAATGCCGCCGCCTAGTACGCGATCAAATTCTGAAATCCGCGTGGAAATCCGCTCGGCTTGCGAAAGATTGATGTCGGACAACAATTTAACTTCTGACCGACTGCCGGCATAGCCCGCCGTGCGGCTGTGGCGATCAGACACTGCTGAGCCTAGCCTGACTTCTTTAATCGTATTCCAGGCTCCGCAGCTCGTGCATTGCCCTGCCCAACGAGGAAAATCCGCTCCACATTGATCGCAAACGAATGCCGTTTTGTTTTTCTTGCTCATATTAATTAATAAGACACTTGAAAACTAAAATATTGTCACCCTCGCTTATCAAATTACTTAGTAATTGCAACCGGTTGCGCTATTAGCATCTTTATCTCAAGAATACTTTCATTTGGGCGCTACAAGCCCATCATCAGATGGCTACCATGCTTTTTCAGCCAATGCCTCTGTTGCTGATAGCTTGGCAAATGTTCGGCTACCAATGCCCAGAAATGTCGGGAGTGATTTTTAACCTGAATATGACACAGTTCGTGAACAACAACATATTCCAGCACTTCGGGCGGCGCCATGATTAATACCCAATTGATATTGATATCGTTATAAATGCCGCAACTGCCCCAGCGGCTCTTTTGAGTCTTGATTTTGATGGACCGCGGAAACAACTGCCTTTTATCGGCATGAATATTAACGAATTGTTCCACATGCAGTTTTGATGTCGTCTTCATCCAGCGTATCAAGGCTTTTCTGATGTCATCACCATGTTCTCTAGCAACCAATGCATCAGGGACATGGGCAACGAATGCATCTGAAAACTCTATTTTGACTCTTTTTAATGTTGAAGGCCTGACCGCCAATTGATACTGTTTCCCTTGAAAAGGGACATCGACGCCATGCTTATAATCAGACGGCATGCGGCGACCATACAGATGGCTTTTAGCTTCCATGTTTGCCAGGGTCTGCATAATCCACTGCTGCTTTTCCAGAACAAATTGTTCAATGCGCAGTGGAGAGGCTTTCACAGGCGCGACGACTTCAACCTTGCCGGGCGTTACAACGATGCGTACTCGGGTCGCGCGCTGGCTGTGACGAATGTGATAAGAAAAAGGTAGATTAAAAATAATAGTTCTCTAAATTACAGCAAGTTATTCTTTATCTAAGCCCGGTTCAAGAATCTGACCGCTCTGAACCGCTAACACGCTTACCAACGCACCGGATTTAGCCAGCGATAGCCAGGACTGTTAAAACTGTAGACAGGCAGTAAATCTGCTCTTTTTGTTGACGGTTTAATCATCGAAATCAAATTACCAAATACCGCTGAACACGACTATGGGCATGGCAAAATAGCTCAGCACCCTATGCGCCTGACTCGACTTATGCGCTTTTACATGGGTGATACACATTTTATCCTCATCAATACCGAACCCTTTCAGCATGAAGTATAGGGCGATAAAATAGTCTTCGCAATCACCAGCATCGATCGCCAGAAATTCGACCAGTGTCATCCATTAATCATCAACAATCAATGTATCATATCATCGACGAACGCCACATTCTGATTAAAAAATCATTGCCACATTGTAATTTTTCCTGAGCCGGCAAGTCTTTTGCCATCTATATCGGCTTTGCCACTGGCTGATACGCAGCGGTGCATCTTCACTACATTTGTTTTTATCAAACAAATAGTTATTCAGATAAGGCCATGGGCATAACCCCTTGTGCGAACTGCATTTATCAGTTAACTTTAATCATCCTGATTAATCATATGCGTGGCCAATTGCTGTAAAACCTGGCTTAAATTGTCTCTGAAATCAGCGTCCATGGGCATTTCGTTTAAAGCCTTATTCATACACAACATCCATTGATCCCTTTCAGAAGGGCCTATGGCAAAAGGAAAATGCCGCTGCCGCAAACGCGGATGCCCATACTGCTGAATAAACAAATCGGGACCGCCCAGCCACCCCGATAGAAACTTGAACAACTTATCGCGGGCTCCTGACAGACTCTTTGCATGCATAGCCCTAATACCTGCTGCTTCCGGCAAAGTATCCATGAAAAAATAAAAACGATCGACTAAACTTAATAGTGCTTTTTCACCACCGATAAGCTCATAGGGAGTTTTCTGTATAATTTCTGTCATCATTTAACTCTAAAATTACTACGCTTATAACTTGTTATCTTAACTCAATTTTTGTTACCAATATCGCGAAACTCTTGTAAGATTTAAAGGTCTTTCTGTTTCGTTAACCCTTTGTTTGAGGAATCTGAATAAAATGAGATTAAATACCGCTGTTTCTCGTCCGGAAGCCAGTATTCTGGCGACCAATAAAATGCTGAAAAACACCTATCTTCTACTGTCGATGACATTGCTTTTCAGTGCACTGACTGCCGGTGTGTCCATGTTTATGAATTTGCCGCACCCCGGCATGATCATCACTTTAGTGGGCTATTTCGGCCTGTTGTTCCTGACTGAAAAATTCAGAAACAGCGGTCTGGGTCTGGTTTTTGTCTTTGCATTAACCGGCTTCATGGGCTTAACGCTGGGCCCTATTTTGAACATGTACCTTCATGCTTTCAGCAACGGCCATGAATTGATCATGACCGCATTAGGCGGTACCGGCGTTATCTTTCTCGGTCTTTCGGGTTATGCATTGACCACGCGCAAGGATTTCAGCTTCCTGGGTGGATTCCTGATGGTCGGCATACTCGTAGCGTTTCTGGCCGGTATCGGCGCAGCGCTCTTCTCCATGCCTGGCCTATCTCTTGCCGTATCGGCGATGTTTATCCTGCTGATGTCCGGCATGATCCTGTTTCAAACCAGCGCCATCATACACGGCGGCGAAACCAACTATATTTCGGCCACCGTATCGCTGTACGTTTCTATTTACAATCTGTTCCTGAGCTTGTTGCAATTGCTGGGTGTCTTCAGTGGCGACGACTAAACAGTTTTTTTCCATTTTTATCCCATGCACTGTGAAAAGTCCGGCTTGTCTAGCCGGACTTTTTGTTTTGTTATTTATGCTTACAGGATGCCAGACCGCAAAAACGCCCGATGAGGTAACGGCAGCATTCTGGGAAGCATTAATAGAAGACAAGCTTGAAATAGCCAAAGCCTATGCCACGCCGGCAAGCCGTGACCTAGTCAAAAAAGAGCCGAATCTCGAGAACGCATCAGTGGAAACCGGCCAAATTGTCATCAATGACCCTGCTGCATCGGTAGAAACCATCATCACACTGACAACTAACGAAGAAGCCGGAAAAACCTTATCCTTTAACACTGTCTTGGCAAAAGAGCACGATCACTGGCTTGTTGACTACCGGCAAACTTTGCTTAATATTTCGAGTCAGCCGCTCAACGGTATTATCAGAAGCCTGAAGTCTCTTGGCGATATCTTCAATAAACAACTGGAACAACAGCTTCCATTAATTGAAAAGCAAATTGAGTCCTTCGGCCAGGAACTGAAAAAGCAACTGGATGAATTCGGGCGCCAATTGGAAAAATCCAGTCCTCCAGACAAACAATCGCCCTATCCCGGTACGATTTAGTCTCGATACCTATTACATCAGAGCCATGCAGGCATATCAGTAAAACTGCCTCATCATGGCTCAAGCCGCGGTCTCTGATTAATTCATTCACACTGGCGCCACAGCGCACCTTATGGCAAGACTCCGCTATAAGAACACCCGTCTGACCGCTTTGCTGAGGATCAGCAGTTGATCCAATACATCGATTAACTGCATATCATTTGGTCAATATATGGCTATCTACGCTCAACGCGGCAGCGCATAATCCGGCAATATCGTGGATATTGCCGTGCACGGTATTCACCAGGATATTATACTCGCGCTCAAGCTTCAGATGCCCCCTCCGCCAGCCAAGTTAACGCAATAACAAGGAGGGTCGACCGTAGTCAGACTATTGCATGATGAGTCAGATAAAAAAGACCTCCTTGTTCTGGCTCTTCCCTGCCATCTTCTTTAGTACAGTATCGGCTCATGCTTTTTCAGGCTGTAATGGATTCTTTGCCTTCAGCCAGAAATAACATCGAAAACTGCCTGCTCATTTTTCAACCTTCAGCTAAAATTCCTTTCATGAAAAAGATAGTAGCTGCTTCGCTCTCAGCATGTTAATAAAATAAACGCAGCAGCAATAATGAATATCGGTGTTTTGAATGATTCCCTTGCCCGCTGTTTTTGTTCAATTTGAGCCCGTTAAAACATTTGCTTTTTTACATCAACAAGCAATTTACAGCCTATGACAGAACAAAATCGATAGAAACAAAACATAACCTATGCTTAATTACTCGCTGGCAACTACTGGCGATAACGCTGACAAATAATCCTGTAAAGAGATATTTGAGCATCGAAAAATCCGTATTAAAAAAATATGATAGAAAAGTTAAAAACGTGATTGCTTAATTTAAAAACAGGCTGAAATAGTGATCAGCGCTCATTCAAAGACAATCATAGCTATAAGAAATCGGGAATTTAAGAGATGCTTAGCGTCAGAAAACCGCCGCCTTATTTTTAATCTAATCCGTCCAAATCCATTATGACTTTACCGACAAAGCACGCCACTAATTACATTGAGATCCTGCTAGACAAGACGCGCGGCAATCGCCCGCTTACTTTAACCATTTTTAAGAAGCTTTTTGAAGAGCTTCCTGAGCAAATTGATACTATCAAGGATGCACTGGAAAGCCGGCAATACACACTTGCCCAGCAAATCACCCATAAATTGCATGGATCGGTAAGCTTTTGCGGCCTGACCGATATACAGAAACCGGCATGCGCCTTGGAGAGCAGCTTATTGAATCATGACTACAAGGCAGCTAATCAGCACTTTCTGATATTGCAACAATGTATTCTGAACTTTACCCGCTACCAAACCGCTATACTCGCCGATCTTGCTGATAATTCAGGACAATAAAAAAGCCCTTCGCGGGCTTTTTTATTGTGAAAGAGTTGGATAGTTGGTTACTTCAGTTCATCAAGTAATTCCAAGGCCACTTTCCTCTGCTCCGATGAGCCTTTTTCGTATACTTCATCGGCAATATCCTTGGCTGCCTCGGCATCGCCCATATCAATATAAGCTTTTGCCAGATCCAACTTCGTTTCCCATTCATCCATATCCATCAGATCAGAGACACCAGCGTCGGCCTCCCGCTCTTCTGAGGAGGGTATGTCCAGATCGAAATTAAACTCAAATTCATCACTAAAGGCCTCTTTGTCCGAACCTGATAAATTACTGGCAGAAAGGTCAAAATCTTCAAAATTTCCCGTCGCATCGTCCAAAGCGCTTAGATCAAATTCAAGACTGTCATTATTCTTCTGATCGTCTTCAACTTCAAAAGCGATCATGTCAAAATCAGACCTGGAATCCTTGAGGTCTTCCGTTTTCTGATCCGACGATGTTTCAAAAGCGGTCAAATCAAAATCCAGTACAGCATCCTTGGGTTCTTCCGCTTTCTGATCCGACGATGTTTCGTAAGCGACCAAATCAAAATCCAGTACAGCATCCTTGGGCTCGGCCATTTCCTGATCAGAGGAGGCTTCAAAAGCCGCTATATCAAAGTTCGATACGTTTTCTTCCGGCTCGGCAGCTTCCTGGGCTGATGCTGACTCAAACGCAAACGTGTCAAAATCCATCGCACCAGCATTGTCCGCTTCCACGACAGTATTGTCATCATGTGTTAAATCGACATGACTATTTTTTTCAACGGCTGTGCTTTCATTTGAAGCAGATTCGGAAGAAAATAGCGCGGAATCAGGACAGATTTCACTACCCATCTCAACAACTTTTGCCCAGAAATCAGGCTCGTCTTTTTTGCCTGCCGCGGCTAATTCACCGGCATAAGTCTCAAAAGCCTGTTTGTTTTCATTAGCGTAGAAAATTTCCAGCAATTTCAGCATGCATTCATCACGGTCCGGCTGATCTTTAATAGCATGCCGCATGAGCTCTTCCGCTTGTTGGTATCTGCCATAGGCCAGATAAACATCGGCTTCGGAAATCGGATCAATTTCACTCTGATCTGTGTCGAATGCTCCAAAATCGCTAGGGGTAAATTCACTTAAGAAAGAACTTTCGCCGACTGTGCCGACATTATAGGACGTGCTTTCGTCAACAACCGGCACAGCGAGATTTTCAACAGCCTCCGTTCTGTTCCTCCAACTGGACGACGCGAACATACTCTCCGCATTCAATTCCTCATCAGCCTTGCGTTTGCGCCACCATAGCCAGCCCAGCAAGGATAAAATGCCAGCACCCGCGCCACCGACACCCAGGTAATATAAATCATCGGACTCAGATTCCGTTTGAGCAACTGGATTAGGCTTAGGCGATGCTTTGGCCGTCTCAGCGGCCGCTGGTGGCTGCGCGGGCTGTTGCTGTGCAATCGGGCTGGCTGGCTGATTCTGCAAGGAGGCCAGCTGCTCATCTTTTAGAGCCAGCAGTCTTTCCATTGTAGCCAGCTTATTTTCAAGCTCCGCCAATCTTTGTTGCGTCGCCGCATCCGCAGCTCCCGCATCATCCGTACCTGCAGGAGCAGCCGCTGCTTCAACCTTTGTCTGCTGTGCATCGGTTGATGGCTTATCAGCTGTGGGTTGATCGCTCTTTGCAGCTATTGCCACATTTTCAGTCACTGTTGCCTCGGTCGGCGCAACCAGTTTTAAGTGATTATCGCCAGCGGTTTCCTTAGCAACTTCTGCCGCGACAGGAGCTGGCTTCTCAACAGAAGCAGCCTTCTCCACAGGTGCAGGTTTTTCAACAGGTGCAGGCTTCTCAACAGAAGCGACCTTCTCGACAGGAGCTGGCGCATCGGCGCGATTTTTCCAGGCCTCTTTTTGCTGATTGAATTCAGCCAATGCCTCTTTTTTGGATAATTTCAGAATGGCCTCTTTTTCCGGAATTTTCAGCTTCTTTCCGGCGATCAGAGCATTTACATTCTGTTTATAGAATGCATCAGGATTTTGTTGATACATTGCCATCATCATCTGTTCCATAGACACACCGCGATGACTGTTCACGCGCTTGGCCACATTCCAGAGCGAGTCATTTCTATTGACAATGACATACCCTCTCTCAACGCCCGCAGCACGCCGGGGACTTGCCTGCGGCCTCGGCGCCTGTTGACGTTGAGGGGTAAAATCCTGCTCCTGCTCCGGCTCGTAAGGCTCGTAGCTTTCGACGCGGGTAGAAACAGGGATCGTGGCTTGGCTATATGCGGCAGGAGGATCCACCAGAACGGTAAATTCCCGGTATAGATTGCCTTTAGGCCAGCTTACTTCGAGCAGCAGATCCAGAACGGGTTCTTTTAATGCTTCTCTTGAACTGAGCTTGATAACAACCGAACCGTTAGGGCCAACAGTCGGTTCAAACTTGATTTTCGACAGGAAATACGACCACGGCACGCCCGCTTCGTCAAATTTGTCAGGTGGCGCCAAATTTACTTTGATATCAGCAGCATTTTCGCCTGCCGAAACAACCAAGGGAATCTCAGCATTCAGATTCTGATTAAGGGCTGAGTGCAATTTAATATCGCCAATCCCCAACGGATGAGCACTAGCTGGTGCCAGTAACGATACAACCGCTAAAGTTCTAGTTAAATTGCGCACATTGCCTCCTCCACAAATATTTACCACAGTCTCTTACCGTGAACAGTCAAATTACAGATAAGCTTAGTCTAGATGTAATTTTTTACCAGCACTTCGGCTATTTGTACGCTATTTAATGCGGCACCTTTGCGGACATTGTCGCCAACGACCCATAAATCGATTCCTTGAGGGTGTGAGATGTCTTCTCTGATGCGCCCGACGAAGACATCATCGTGGCCAGATGATTCGGTCACGGCCGTCGGATAGCCGCCATCCTTGCGCTCATCGATCACTTTGACGCCTGGCGCTTTTTCAAGCAGCGCCCTGACTGTCGCGATATCGATTTTCTTGTGCGTTTCAATATGCACGGCCTCGGAATGACCGTAGAAAACCGGTACCCGTACCGCCGTGGCGTTAACTTTGACACTGTCATCACCGAGGATCTTGCGCGTTTCCCACACCATTTTCATCTCTTCCTTGGTGTAGCCATTGTCCTGGAAGACATCGATTTGCGGCAATACATTGAAAGCGATCTGTTTCGGATAAACGCTGGATTCAGCAGGCTTGCCATTCAACAGTTGCGCTGTCTGCCTGGCCAGTTCCTCGATAGCGTCCTTGCCGGTACCGGAAACGGCCTGGTAAGTGCAGACGTTGATCCGGTCGATGCCGGCTGCATCATAAATCGGCTTCAACGCCACCAGCATCTGGATCGTCGAGCAGTTCGGGTTCGCGATGATGCCGCGGTTCTTGTACTCGGCGATTTTTTCAGGGTTGACTTCGGGCACGACCAGCGGAATATCGTCGTCGTAACGGAACTGCGATGTGTTATCGATCACGATACAGCCGGCAGCCGCCGCTTTCGGCGCATATTCGGCCGATACCGAGGCGCCAGGCGAAAACAGGCCGATCTGCGCCTTGGAGAAATCAAACTCGGCCAGATCCTGCACTTTCAAAGTGCCGCCTTTGAATGGAATGCGCTTGCCGACTGAATTGCTGCTTGCCAAGGCATATACCTCGCCGACCGGAAAATTGCGTTCTTCCAGAATGGACAGCATCGCCTCACCGACCGCACCGGTCGCGCCGACGACTGCCACGTTATAAAGCTTGCTCATTTATACCCCCGCTCTTAAAGCTGAAACCACGGCATCGCCCATCTGCGCCGTGCTGACTTTGTTCATACCGTCGGAATAGATATCGGCGGTACGAACCCTGGCATCCAGCGCCGCATTGACCGCTTTTTCGATGCGGTCGGCCGCTTCGGCCTGATTGAAGGTGTAACGCAACATCATGCCTGCCGACAAAATGGTCGCCAGCGGATTGGCGATGCCTTTGCCGGCGATATCAGGCGCCGACCCGTGAATCGGCTCGTACATGCCTTTGCCGTTGGCATCGAGCGAAGCGGATGGCAGCATGCCAATTGAACCAGTCAGCATGGATGCCGCATCGGACAGGATATCGCCGAACATGTTGGTCGTCACAAGCACGTCGAACTGCTTGGGCGCGCGCACCAGTTGCATGGCCGCGTTATCGACATACATATGGCTGAGCTCGACATCCGGGTATTGCTTGCCGACCTCGATCACGACTTCGCGCCATAACTCGGTGCACTCGAGCACGTTGGCCTTATCGACCGAGCACAGACGACGGTTGCGTTTTTGCGCGATACGGAACGCGGAATGGGCAATACGACGGATTTCGGACTCGCTATAGACCAGCGTGTTAAAACCCTGCCGTTCGCCGTTTTCAAGGATTCTGATGCCGCGCGGCTGGCCGAAATAAATGCCGCCGGTCAGCTCGCGCACAATCATGATATCGAGACCCGCCACAACTTCCGGCTTCAAGGTGGAGGCATCGGCCAGCTGCGGATACAGAATGGCCGGACGCAGGTTCGAGAACAGTTCCAGTTCCGAACGCAATCCGAGCAGGCCTTTCTCGGGGCGCACCGAAATATCCAGCGACTCCCATTTCGGGCCGCCGACCGCGCCGAGCAGCACGGCATCAGCCTGTTTGGCCAGACCGAGCGTCTGTTGCGGGAACGGCGTGCCATGCACATCATAAGCGGCGCCGCCGATCAGACCATTTTCAAAAACCAGACCCAGATTCATCTCGGCGTTCAGGCACTCCAGCACTTTAATCGCTTCCGCGACAATCTCAGGACCGATGCCGTCACCGGGCAACACTGCAATTTTCTTTGTCATTAACTTTAAAACCTTCTTTTTAGATTATGAATACGTTTAAATTGCCGGCATTATTCGGCAAACAGCCAGGGCGCCCTTTTCGCACGCACCGCTTCGTAGGCTTTAATCTCATCAGCATGCTGTAACGTTAAGCCGATGTCATCGAGGCCGTTCAACAAGCGGTATTTGCGGTTTTCATCGACGTCAAACCCGATTTCCCGGCCGGATGGCGTGGTGATTTTTTGCGCGGCCAGATCAATGGTCAATTGATAGCCTTCCGTCAATTCCTTAAACAGACTGTCGACCACGTCGGCCGGCAAGGCAATCGGCAGCAAGCCGTTCTTGAAGCAGTTGTTATAGAAGATATCGGCGAAGCTGGGCGCGATGATGGCTCTGAAACCGAAATCCTCCAGCGCCCAGGGCGCATGCTCGCGCGAGGAGCCGCAGCCGAAATTCTCGCGCGTCAGCAAAATCTCGGCACCCTGGTATTCGGGTTTGTTCAGGATGAAATCCTTGTTAAGCGGACGATGCGAGCAGTCCATGTCCGGCTCGCCGTGATCCAGATAGCGCCATTCATCGAACAGATACGGGCCGAAGCCGGCGCGGCGTATTGATTTCAGGAATTGTTTCGGAATAATCGCATCAGTATCGACATTGGCACGATCCAGCGGCGCGACTAAAGCCGTGATTTTAGTAAAGGCTTTCATATTACTGACCCTCCCAGGTGCTGACATCGACAAAATGGCCGGCAATCGCTGCCGCGGCGGCCATCGCGGGGCTGACCAGATGCGTGCGGCCGCCATAGCCCTGCCTGCCTTCAAAATTGCGGTTCGAAGTCGACGCGCAACGCTCGCCCGGTTCCAACCGGTCGGCATTCATGGCCAGGCACATGGAACAGCCCGGATCGCGCCATTCGAAGCCGGCCTCGATAAAGATTTTGTCCAGACCCTCCGATTCCGCCTGACTTTTTATCAGGCCGGAACCCGGCACCACCAACGCCTGCTTGATGTTGCCCGCGACTTTTCTGCCTTTGGCGATGGCCGCGGCGGCGCGCAGGTCTTCAATGCGCGAGTTGGTGCAGGAGCCGATAAAGACCTTGTCGAGCCTGATATCGGTAATTGCCTGGCCGGCCTTCAGGTCCATGTATTCGAGCGCGCGGGTCATGCTCTGCTGCTTGACCGGATCGGTTTCCAGCGCCGGATCGGGAATGTTTTCGTCGACGGCGACGACCAGTTCCGGCGAAGTGCCCCAGGTCACTTGCGGCTTGATAGTAGTTGCATCGATGTCGACCACTTTGTCGAACACGGCATCGGTATCGGAATGCAGTCGCTGCCACATGCGCTGGGCCATGAACCAATCCGAGCCTTTGGGCGAATAAGGCCGCCCGCGGTAGTAATCGATCGTGACATCATCGACGGCAATCAGACCGGCGCGGGCGCCGGCTTCTATCGCCATATTGCAGACCGTCATGCGGCCTTCCATCGACAGCGCCCGTATGGCACTGCCTGCGAATTCGATCGTATAACCGGTGCCGCCGGCCGTGCCGATCTTGCCGATAATCGCCAGTACGATATCTTTGGCCGTCACGCCGAGGCCGGTTTGACCATTCACGTTGATCAGCATGTTTTTGGCTTTTTTCTGCATCAGGCATTGCGTGGCCAACACATGCTCGACCTCGGATGTGCCGATGCCGAAAGCCAGCGCGCCGGAGGCGCCATGCGTAGAGGTGTGCGAATCGCCGCAAACGACCGTCATGCCGGGCAAAGTCGCGCCCTGCTCGGGACCGACCACATGCACGATACCCTGACGTACATCAGCCATATCAAATTCGGTGATGCCGAACTCGGCGCAGTTTTGATCCAGTGTTTCCACTTGCAGACGCGAAACCGGATCGGCGATGCCTTGATCGCGGTCGGTCGTCGGCACGTTATGGTCGGCCACGGCGAGATTGCGGGATTGCCGCCAAGGCTTTCTGCCTGCCAACCGCAAACCTTCAAAAGCCTGAGGCGAGGTGACCTCATGCACTAAATGGCGATCGATATAGATCAGCGAAGAACCGTCATCTTCGGTATAAACGACGTGGTCTTCCCATAATTTGTCATATAAAGTTTTACCTGACATAGCTCTCTGGTAGGGTTAAGCCGCCCCGGGCGGCTACATTAATGTGAATTGTCCTGATTGTTCAGCCTAAAATCTCGAAAACCTGGGCCGTGATGTCCTCGACCGATCCGACGCCGCTGATCGATGCGAATTTAACGGGGCGTCCTTCGGCGGAATAATAACCGACCAGCGGTTTGGTTTGTTCGTGATAGACGCTGAGGCGCTTGCGCACGGTTTCTTCTTTGTCATCGTCGCGCTGGATCAAGGCTTCGCCGGTAACATCATCGACGTTATCGGCTTTGGGCGGATTGAATTCGATATGATAGGTGCGGCCTGAAGCCAAGTGCACGCGTCGGCCGGCCATGCGTTTGACGATTTCCTCATCAGCGACGACGATTTCGATGACGGTATCGATCGTCACGCCCATCGCTTCCAATCCTTCGGCCTGGGCAATCGTGCGCGGAAAGCCGTCCAGCAAAAAGCCATTGACGCAGTCGGGTTGGGCTATGCGCTCCTTGATCAGTCCTAGGATGATGTCGTCGGACACCAGGCCGCCGGCATCCATGACTTTTTTAGCTTCCACACCCAGCGGCGTGCCCATCCGTACCGCCGCCCTGAGCATATCGCCGGTGGAAATCTGCGGAATGCCGTATTTTTCAGTGATAAACTGAGCTTGAGTGCCCTTACCTGAACCGGGGCTCCCTAAAAGGATGATGCGCATAAAATACTCCAAGTGTGCCGCCATGAAACCTGTCACTGGTTTTGTGGCCAAATAATATTAGAACCGCCTATTTTATAACACAACCTACTAAATCTCTTGTAAAAATGCGGCTGAATCCCTATTCTTGGCCGTAATCCTTAACTTCAGGGAGAAATTCGATGCGTGTTGAAGAATTGATGACCTCAAAAGTATTTACCGTCGAACAACAGGACCTGATTGACCGGGCTTTTTTCTTGATTCACTACGAAAAAATTCGCCACTTGCCGGTCGTTAAAAAAGGCAAAGTGATCGGCATCGTCTCCGACCGGGACCTGTACAAGGCACTCGGCCCCAAAAACAACTCCAACGCCATTGAAGCAGGGGCCACCGAGTTGCATGTGATTCCGAAGAAAATACAAAACATCATGCGCCGCGGCGTACTGACCGTTAACCCGGACACCTATGCTTCGGAAGCCGCCGCTATAATGGCCGATAACAAAGTTGGCGCGCTGCCTGTCGTCAATAAGGACAATAAACTGGTAGGCATACTGTCCGCTACCGACGTTCTGCGGTTTTTCTCAAAAATCGAGAAAAACCGCGAAAAAACCATGAGCGGCAATGAATAATGTCCATGCAGCAACTTACCGATCAACAAATCATCAGCGCCACACAAGCCTGGATAGACTCGTTCATCATCGGCTACAACATTTGCCCTTTCGCAAAACGCGAACGGGACCGCGGCAGCATTTATTACACCGTCAACCGCACTGCGGATATTGAGTATTTTTTGGAGCATCTGATACAGGAATGCGAACGGCTGGATAGCGATGACGGCATTGAAACCACACTGCTGATTTACCCGGATGCTTTTACAGCTTTCGCTGATTACCTGGATTACCTGGATATCGCCGAGCGTCTGTTGATCGAGCAGGGCTATGAAGGCATTTATCAACTGGCGAGCTTCCATCCCGGCTACTGTTTTGAAGGCGCGGCGTCGGATGACCCAGCCAATTATACAAACCGCTCGCCGTATCCGCTGCTCCACCTGATACGGGAAGAGAGCATTGAGCGGGCCGTGGCCGCCTACCCGCATCCTGAAAATATCCCCGAGCGCAATATTGAACTGACGCGACGTTTAGGCCTGGCCAAAATGCAGGCCTTATTGTCAGCTTGTTATCAGACGGATCAGTAGCACAAGCAGCAGGCCAATAAAAGGCTGCGCATAAGGTGTAAGCGATACCTTACACCTTATGCCGGATCTGGAACGATTATTTGGCTTCTTCGCCAGTAGAAGGAGATTCTTCCTTGCTTGCTTCCTCTTCGGCAGGCGTCTCTTCCTTGGCAGGAGGCTCATGGCCCTCCATGCGAACCTCTTCTTCAACCGGAGGCTCTTCGCTAGCTTTAGTTTCAGGCGTAGCGGGTTCTTCAGGCACGGCTTCTTTTTTCGCCTTCACCGCTTCCATAAACTCAACAAACCAGCCCTGCCCTCTGACTGCCGCCATGTCCGGATCATTCGTAACATCCTCGGCATTAGGCAAACTGCCCCTGTCCCTGGAATCCTCCAGCGCGCTCAGGCAAGCGGTTTCATCGCCGCGCAAGGCATAAATGCAGGCCAGATTATAGGCAGCCGACCCAGCCTGAATGGCATTGGCTTTTTCAAACTGCTCCTCGGCCATGTCATACAAGTGATCCTCGGGCTTGACGCCTTTAACCCGGGCCAGATCCATATAAGCCACGCCACCGTCTATGGCCGCGCCCAGATAATGGGGCTCAAGCGTCAGGCAAAAAGCGAATTTCGAGATGGCTTCCTGATAAAGAGCCACAGCTTCTTCGCCGGACTTCAGTTTCGCATGGTGCAATAAAGCAAATCCCCAGTTATACAAGGCCTCGGCAAGCATGGGATGATCGCTTACGACTTCGGCATAACCTTGATAGACTCTTTTAAACAATTGATCAGCCTTACCGGCTTCGCTTTTACGCGCCTCAGCTGTTTGTTTAATGGCTGAATTCAGTTTAGCTCTTTTTGCAAACGCCCCGAATAACGACATGCGCCTATCTCCTCATCTTGTGGGTTATAATTATGTTGTTGATACAGCAACCTCGCATTCTAATGCTCCGATTCAATGTGTCAATAAACACATGACCGAAAGACAACCAAGAGAACGCTTTAATGAATCACGCTGAAATCGATCTGACCCGGGAGAAAGTCAACCTGGAAACCTCGCAAATAGCCTGGAAAGAGCTGCAACGCTTCTTCGCCAACGGTACGGCCGTCTATGTGGCGCCTGACCTGGATCTGGTTGAAGTCGCCTATCAGTTTTCGATCGACAACAAGCCCCAGGTCGAGCAATGGATGCAAAACGGCCAACTGGGCCTGGTATCGGATCAGCAGGCCATCAGCTGGCTTGAAGCGGACGCCCAGGTCTGGGCCGTAGTGGTCAAGCCCTGGATACTGGTACAGGGCTAGCGCTTATCGTGCGCCTCGGGTCCTGCCTCTTGAGCCTGTTTTGACTTCTTTGCCTGCGCTGCTGCCGGGTTTAGCCCGGCGCCTGTCGGTGCTTTTCTTATGCCGATAATCCTTTTTGCCGGTATTTGTATTCGGCGCGCTCTTTTTAGGCATATCCACGACCTTTAGCGACACAGGCTCATAACCGGTGTCGGCAACGCGCGGGATCTGGCGTTTCAGGAATTTTTCTATTTCCGCCAGCAGATAGGCTTCTTCGGGGCAGACCAGCGATAGCGCCTCGCCGCTTGAACCGGCACGACCTGTGCGGCCGATGCGGTGCACGTAATCCTCGGCCACCTGCGGCAAATCGTAATTAACCACATGCGGCAACTGGTCGATATCCAGGCCTCGTGCGGCAATGTCGGTCGCGACCAGCACAGCGATTTTGCCGGTTTTAAAATACTCCAGCACCTTGTTGCGTGCGCCTTGCGTCTTATCGCCATGCAAGGCGCCGGCCCGAATGCCGTCCTGCTGCAGCTGTTTTTCCAGCCGGTCCGCGCCATGCTTGGTCCGCACAAAAACCAGAACCTGCTTCCAGTTGCCGCTGCCGATCAGATAAGACAGCAATTCTCGCTTGTACTCGCGATTGATGCCGTAAACTCGCTCAGTTATGGTGTCCGCCGTCGCATTCTGCCTCGCGACTTCAACTTCGACAGGATCACGCAGCACGGACGTAGCCAGCGCCCTGATTTCGCTCGAATACGTGGCCGAAAACAGGAGATTCTGACGCTCTGCGGGCATCCACGAAATGATCTTGCGGATATCGGGCATGAACCCCATATCGAGCATGCGATCGGCCTCGTCGAGCACCAGTATCTCCACTTTGGACAGGTCGACGTTTTTCTGCAGTACATGATCGATCAGGCGGCCCGGCGTAGCGATGATGATATCGCAACCCTTGCGCAAATTGCGTATCTGCGCATTGATATTGACGCCGCCGTATATCGCTTCGGCATAAAGCGGCAAATATTTGCCGTAGGTTTTGACGCTCTCATGGACCTGAACGGCCAGTTCGCGCGTCGGCGCCAGAATCAGCGCTCGCACGGGACGCGGTTTTTGCGGCCGCGTCGAATTGGCTGCCAAGCGCTGTAGCAAAGGCAGGGTAAAACCGGCCGTTTTTCCGGTGCCGGTCTGAGCGCCGGCCAGCACATCGCGGCCTTCCAGAATCAGGGGAATGGCCTGCTGCTGAACAGGGGTAGGCGTGGTATAGCCTTGATCGGCAACAGCTTTAAGGAGTTCCTCGGTTAAACCGAGCTGTTCAAAAGACATGGAAAAACCTCTGACAAGAGAAATCGTTTAGAAAAGAAAAGGAAGATGCGTAACGGGGGACCGTTATCCGCCCGTTACGCTCATGTGCCGCAAGATGATCGGCTGCTCGTGAATATTGAATTCGTGCTTTTCTGGCTTGATCGACATCGCATCGATAATAGCCTGTTTCAGAACTTTGCTATCGCCGGGATGCGCCCGGAGGACTTTTTTCAAATCGACCGAATGCTCATTGCCAAGACACAGCAGCAAGCGGCCTTCCACAGTCAAACGCACGCGGTTGCAAGTGCTGCAAAAGTTCTCACTGTGCGGCGAAATGAAACCGACACGGGTTCGGCTGCCGGCCACCTTGAAATAACGTGAGGGACCGCCGGTTTTCTCGGTCGAGGCGATCAATGAAAACTCGCGCGCCAGATCGGTCTTGATCAGATCGCTGGCATAATAGGCTTCCGAGCGGTCATGCTGACTGATGACGCCCAGCGGCATTTCCTCGATAAAGCTGATGTCGATGTCGTTATCGACGGCAAACCGCACCAGATCGCAGACTTCCAGATGATTCCGGTTTTTCAGGATGACCGCATTGATCTTCAGTCGCTCAAACCCTGCCGCCTTGGCGGCCTGAATGCCTTTCAGAACTTGCTGAAGATCACCGGTCCGCGTTATGGCCTTGAACTTGTCGGCATTGAGCGTATCGAGGCTGATATTGATGCGCTTTACGCCGGCCTTCTTCAACGGGGCCGCCATCGACGCCAAATGAGAACCGTTAGTCGTGATGACCAGCTCATCCAGGCTTTCAATTTTACCGATATCCTCCAGTAAGCCCAGCACGCCGTTTCTGACCAGCGGCTCGCCGCCCGTCACGCGGATTTTCCTGACGCCCAGTTCGGCAAACGCCTTGGCCAGGGTATAAATCTCTTCCAGCGTCAGAATCTGCGCGCGCGGCAAAAACGTCATGTCTTCCGCCATGCAATAGACGCAGCGGAAATCACAGCGGTCGGTAATGGAAATTCTCAGGTAATCGACTTTTCTGCCGAAGCGATCGATCAATTGAGTGGAATCAGACGATTGACTCATATAACTTAGGGTAAGCAAATCCAAGGCGACTATATTACCATATTGTCTCTGCAAACGTTGCCGGCCGTTTTATAAAAAACAACGCTACATTAGAGCCAACATGCAGCCGGTCTATCCAGTTATCTGTGCATTTACGCGAATTTTAATGGCCTATGCGCCTCTGCCGATTCGCCATGGCGGCGCGCAATCTGTCAAACTGCTGCAATAGCAGGGCAACTCCGATTGCAACGAATGGCCTGGCCTTCTGCGCCAACAAGACAAGGTAGCGGAAAAGCATCAAGCCGATGCGATGACTATTATGGGCCAGCCGGTCAAGAAACGGTCGCAGCGTAGCAAAATCAACCTTTCTGTCACGGATCTTGCCGCGCCGATACAACCAGTGCAGCAGGCCGCTGACATAGAGAACGAAAAGGCTCTGGCCGGCCAGGAACCAGAGGAACCGGCCTGTGCCATTCAATGCCTCGCCGGTGTGTAGCGGCCATACCCAGCTCGCCAATGTCTCGCCTGCTGAAAAATCAGCGGGATTGCGCACTTCTTTGATCTGGCCGCTCCAGCGGTCTACCCAGACTGTGGTATACGGATGCCGCTGATTGATTTCGCCGGGCTGGCGCAAATTGACGCGGTAGATGCCGCTATCGCCGACCGGCGTCGTGATACGCCTGAGTTCGGCGTGCGGAAACGGCCCCTGGGCCATGAATGTCGCCGCCGCCAGACCGGTGGGGTGATTGTTGGGAACCGCCGTGCTGATGATATTGCGGCCAGTTTCGCCATGCGCCATGCCCGATGCGCCGGCCAGGGATTCCAGCACCGCCGGATAACTCAGCAGAATGCCCGTGAATGCCAGCACCAGCAAGGCAGCAGCACTAAACAGTCCAATAAAGCGGTGCAGATCGAAAGCCAGTCGGACCATGCCGGCATCATGGCGAATCGTAAACGCTTGCCGAAGCTGCCGCGTATCCGGCCACCATAAATACAGTCCGGTGCCGATCGAAACCATCAGCAGCAACCCCATAATACCCACCGTATTCCAGCCGAAACGATCGAGCCGAAGCTGGGTATGCAGATCCAGCAGCCAGGTCGTCACGGTCTGCCCCCAGAAACGGCTGCCGACGACTTCCGCCGTATAGGGATTGACCGACACCATCAGCGGTGCATGCAACTCGAAGAACGTCTCCCTCGGTTTATCGTACCAGGCCGTCGCCATGCCGTACGGCGACCTTGGCATTTCCAGCGTCCAGGCCCCGTGCCGGTCCGGGTGCGCCTGCCGCACCGAGGCCATGATCCGGTCCAGCGACTGATACTTACCCTGGGGCAGCTCGATGACCAGTTGCGGATTCAGCAGTTCGTCCAGTTCTTCACGGTATACGCTGATGCTGCCGGTCAGGCCCATCAGGGCGAAAAAAAATCCTGCGATCAGCGCCAGATAAAGATGAATTTTAAGCCAGGTTTGCCGAGTCAGTGTGCGTTGCATGGGATGATAATGGCCATGGAAGAAATAAGGGCATTATCCCACAGGCGCCAGGTATTGTCCCGGCAGGTTAGGCGGGCCAACTAAATTCGCTCGCCGCGCTAAATCCTCGCACGAAAATCCGCATACAGATAGAATATAAGGCTTTGCAAACTCATATCGGGAGAGACGCCATGAAATTCAAAGCCTTGTTTATCGGCCTGTGCATGTTGGTATCCTGCAACGGATTCGCTGCGGAAAAAACCAAGATTCGCATCGGCGTGCTTGCGTTTGGCACTGTCGACTGGGAATTGTCGGCTATACAAAATGACCCGGCAACCGCATCGGCGGATTTTCAACTGGACATCCAGCGCCTGGCCAATCCCGAAGCCGGCAAGATCGCGCTGCAATCGGGCTCCGTCGATATGATCGTCTCCGACTGGATCTGGGTGTCGAAACTGCGCGCAACGGGCTCCGATTTCACATTCTACCCTTATTCAACAACGTCTGGCGCGCTGGTCGTAGCTGATGCGAGCCCTATCCGTACACTGAAGGATCTGAAAGGCAAACGCCTGGGCATTGCCGGCGGCGAACTGGACAAAAACTGGCTGTTGCTGCAGGCCCTGGCCAAAAAGGATCAGCTTGATCTGAATTCGGATGTAGACAAGGTCTTCGGCGCGCCTCCTCTGCTGAACGAGCAGATCAGGCAAAACCGCATCGATGCCGTGCTCAATTACTGGCATTTCGCGGCCCGGTTGGAAGCGGAGGGCTACCGGCAGATCATCGATGGCAAAGGCATCGTCAACGCGCTGGGTATTAATGAAGACGTGCCCACCCTCGGCTACGTGTTCAAGCACAGCTGGGCTATGAACCATAAAAACGCCGTCAACGCTTTCCTGAAGGCCAGCCAGCACGCCAAAGACCAAATTTGCACGTCCGATGCGGTCTGGCAACAAGTCATCCCGCTGACTCAGACGAAAGATACATCAACCCAAAACAAACTGCGGCAGCGCTATTGTGAAGGGCAAATCAAGCATTGGGGCGAGCAGGAACAGCAGGCGGCCGGCCGTATTTATGCCATGCTGCGCACGCTGAGCAACAAACAACTGACAGGTGATTCGGAAACCCTGCAGCCCGGCACCTTCTGGTCGATTGAGCAATAAAGGTCCGAGCATTTGAGTAGTCGTCAAAAACTTTTGCCCGCCTTGTCACTGCTCGCCTTTCTGGCGCTCTGGCAGGGCCTGGCCGTTTATTTAAGCAGCAGTGCGCTGCCGACGCCCGAAATGGTGGCCCATGTTTTCTGGCGCGAAACCATATCGGGACAACTGCCCTATCACCTGGGCGTTACCTTGCTCCGACTCGTAGTCAGCTTTGCCATCGCCATGCTGCTCGGCTGCGCGATTGGCATCGTTCTGGGCAGGCATAAAAAGCTTGATGCATTCTTCGACAACTGGCTGGTCATTTTTCTGAACATTCCGGCACTGGTCACGATTATCCTGTGCTATGTCTGGTTCGGCCTGATCGAATCGGCCGCGATACTGGCTGTAGTCATCAACAAGCTGCCTAACGTCGTCGTGACGATCCGCGAAGGCACGCGGGCGCTGGATCAGGATTTGCTGGAAATGGCCCGCTGCTATCATTTCGGCCGGCGCAAAACGCTGGCGCATGTGATCTGGCCGCAATTGCACCCGTTCATCATGAGCGCGACGCGCTCGGGTCTGGCATTGATCTGGAAAATCATTCTGGTGGTCGAATTACTGGGCCGCGGCAACGGCATGGGTTATCAGCTGCATTTGTTTTTCCAGCTGTTCGATGTGGCCGGCATTCTGGCTTATACGATTGCCTTCGTGGCCGTCATCCAACTGATAGAACTGATGATCCTGAAACCTCTGGATAGAAAATCGCAGCGGTGGCGCCGATGACCGACATTCGAATCCGCATCGACAGCAAGACCTATCCGGCCATAGGCCAGGCGGGCCAGTATCAGGCCATCGCCAATCTCGATCTGTCACTGAAAGCCGGCGAGTTCGTCTGCCTGGTCGGTCCTTCCGGCTGCGGCAAGACCACGCTGTTAAACATTATTGCCGACCTGGACCATGATTACGATGGCGAGATTCTGCTGGGCTCGCAGCACATGCATCCCAGGATCGGCTATGTATTCCAGAATCCGCGCCTCCTGCCATGGCGGACGGTCAGGGAAAACATTGAGCTGGCTCTGGACAGCCATCAATCTCCGGAGCTGATCGATCCGCTGCTGGAATCCATGCAGCTGACCCGGGCGCAGCATGTTTATCCTGAACGCCTGTCGCTGGGAATGAGCCGCCGCGCAGCCATCATTCGCGCGTTTGCCGTTGATCCTGACGTGTTGTTGATGGACGAGCCTTTTGTCTCGCTCGATGCGCCGACGGCCAGGCAGGTCCGGGATCTGTTGCTGAAACTGTGGCGGCAACGTCCGCATACGGTTTTGTTTGTCACGCACGATCTGCGCGAGGCCATTACGCTGGCAGACCGGCTGATTTTCCTGTCCGCATCCCCCATGCACGTGCTGAGTGAAATCACCGTACCCATTGCCAGGGAAGAACGCCATAATGAGACGCTGATCGAATCCTACAGACAGGCATTGATGAAGGATTACCCTGAAATAAGACAGCTTTTGTAGTTGGCATCAACCTTGAAATCAACGGTCAAATATCCGATACTTAGGTTTTTTAAGCCTTAGCCGGGCTTGCCATATACCCAATGGGAGCTAACGAAGCATGAACAAAAAAATTATCCTGGGATGGGCAATTGCTGCAATTGCCTTAAGTCCATTAACCGCATCGGCAACCAGCGGCGACGAGCAATACCCTGCCGCCAATTTCCAGCCTAAGGTTATCTATCTCGATAAAGAGGCTGCCAAGAAAGAGCCCTGCGAGAAACCATCAGCGAAACCTGAAAGAAAGAAAGCCGAGTTCGACCCTAAATACCCGGCGGCGAATTTCGAACCCAAAGTCATATTCCCCGCTCCAGCAGCAGAATAAGCTTTCCCGGACAGCCGGGGTTTGATCAGGATTGTTTTATCAATCCTGATCAAACCCCGGCTTTATCAGGCGCCGGACTAACCGGCAACTGAACCTGACTGATATCTCCGCCTGTCAAAGCCACTTACCGAACGAACAAATCGACGCCAGCACCGACCTCTTGGCCCGCCATATAAAATATTCGTTGCATATTTTGAAGAGCAGGTCCCGGATTTCTATGTCCTATAGCCCGATAGTTCAAACTGGAGCGACAATTTTATCCGTTCCGTGATTTCAGTATCATCTTTATAAATGCGCTTGCGGGAATTCTGCCAGCCTGTCGCCGGTAAGGACTGAAGAGTCACATTTCCGCTCGAAAAGAAAACAAAAAAGAATTAAATCCCCGGCTTATGGTAAAATTGTTTTTATTATGCCCCGATAGCTCAGCAGGATAGAGCGGTCCCCTCCTAAGGGACAGGCCGGTGGTTCAAATCCGCCTCGGGGCGCCATTAACTCCAATAACTATCGTCGTAGCGATACTCCACTAACCCCATCACTAAAAACGTCGATAAACACCTGACTGTAATCATCATTTTCTTGACGCGTTTTTATTAAAATTATTTCTTTACCCAGCGCTGTAAGACTTACGTCGACATCAGCTTTTATTGAGACCTTTATTATGCCATTCTCCACTCTCGGTTTATCCGACCCACTCTTGCGCGCCATTGCCGATGCAGGCTATACCAAGCCCTCGCCGATTCAGTCGCAGGCTATTCCTGCCGTGCTGGAAGGCCGCGATCTTCTGGCCGCCGCACAAACCGGCACCGGAAAAACCGCAGGATTTACGTTACCCATCCTGCATCGCCTGTCACAAAAGTCTTACAGTACCAATCGCCCGATAAGAGTATTAATACTGACCCCCACCCGTGAGCTTGCCGCCCAGGTCGGCGAATCGGTTACCAAATACGGTGCGCACCTGCATCCGCGCCTAAAGTCGGAAGTCGTTTTTGGCGGTGTCAAAATCAATCCGCAAATGATGCGCTTAAGAGGCGGAGTGGATGTGCTGGTGGCAACGCCGGGCCGCCTGCTGGACCTGGTCAGCCAGAATGCGGTTAAGCTCGACAAAGTGGAAACACTGGTACTCGATGAAGCCGACCGCATGCTGGACATGGGCTTTATCCGCGACATCCGTAAAGTTATCGCCCTGCTGCCGAAAAAGCGGCAAAATCTGCTGTTTTCGGCGACCTTTTCCGACGACATTCGCAAACTCACGACCGGCCTGCTGGTCAATCCCGTGAAAATCGAAGTGGCCCCGCGCAATACCGCCGCCGAACTGGTTGAGCAGATTGTCTACACCGTCAACAAAACCCAGAAAGCCGAACTGCTTTGCCACCTGGTAAAGGAAAATGACTGGCGGCAGGTATTGGTGTTTACCAGCACCAAGCATGGCGCCAACCGGCTCACTGAAAAACTCAACAAAGTTGATATCAAGGCCGCCGCTATTCATGGCAACAAGAGCCAGGGAGCCAGAACCAGCGCCCTCGCAGGCTTTAAAGCCGGTGAACTGCGCGTACTGGTTGCGACCGATGTAGCGGCGCGCGGCATCGATATCGCGCAGCTGCCGCATGTAATCAATTTTGAACTGCCCCGCTCGCCGGCCGATTATGTTCACAGAATCGGCCGTACCGGGCGCGCCGGCGAAGAAGGACAAGCCATATCATTAGTCTCGCATGACGAATACAGCGCTCTGCGACTCATTGAGAAGTTGATCGGTAAGTCCATTAAACGCGAGCAGATCAATGGCTTTGAAGCGTCTGAAGTCGCGCCGCCAGAACCACCTGCCCAACCACGCGGACCGCGTCCCGGCAGAAATTCAAACCAGCCGCGCAGAAACTCAAGCCAGCCCCGCAGACCTTCAGGCGCTCAGCCAAAAAGTCCATCCCGGGCCAGAAGCTATGCCTGATTAAAAATGCGGTGGTCGAAGCGCCTACTTTGGGTAGGCGCCCGTACGTTTAGCTGGCTTTGCGCACTTTAAAGCTGCGCCCTTTTATCTTTCCCGCCTTTAATCTCGCCAGCGCTCTTTCAACACTGCCACGCTGGACAGCAACGAAAGATTGCAGATCAAAAATATCAATCTTTCCCACTTCGCTGCCGGCCAGACCTGCTTCGCCGGTTAATGCCCCCAGAATATCGCCCGGGCGCACTTTATGCTTACGTCCACCGTCAATATGCAAAGTCACCATAGGCGGCGCGAACCGATGTTCATGCTTCATCTGAAAAGGCGCTACTTCATCCCAAATCGCGGGCTTATTTTGATAGTCTTCAATGGCTTTTACCCGACTGGTTTCCTGCTGCGCGCATAAACTGAGCGCCAAACCTTTTTTCCCGGCGCGCCCCGTTCGGCCGATCCGGTGCACATACACTTCAGGGTCCCAGGGCAATTCATAATTGATCACCGCTTGCAGATCCTTAATATCCAGGCCTCGGGCGGCCACGTCAGTGGCCACCAGAATCGAGCAGCTTTTATTGGCAAAGCGCACCAACACCTTGTCCCGATCCTTTTGTTCCAAATCGCCATGAAGGCACTGAACGGAAAAACCGCTTGATTCAAGTTCGTTCGCCAGATTTTGGCAGTCTTTTTTGGTATTGCAGAAAACCACTGTCGATTCAGGCCGATGGTAGGCCAAAAGATAGCCCAGCGCATTGGCTCTGCCCGCTTTCTCTATCTGATAAAAGCGTTGCTCGATATCGCTGTCATGATGATGGGCCTCGATGCTGACTGTAACCGGCTTATACTGATAATGCCGGCTCATTTCCCGTATCGGGTCGGAATAAGTTGCGGAAAACAACAAGGTTTGCCGATGATTCGGCGCATACGAGATCACATCGGATATGGCGTCTTCAAAGCCCATGTCCAGCATCCGGTCCGCCTCATCCAGCACCAGTACCTTGAGATTGCTCAAGCGCAAACTGCCTTTGCGCAGATGTTCCTGTAATCGTCCGGGCGTGCCGACAACAATATGCACACCATGCTCCAACGAACCGACTTGAGGACCAAACGGCACACCGCCGCACAAGGCTTGCACCTTGATATTTTGGGTAAAGCGAGCCAGCCTGCGAATTTCCTTGCAAACCTGATCGGCCAGTTCCCGGGTAGGGCAAACAACCAAGGCTTGAACCCTGAAACTGCTCAAATCCAATCGAGATAACAGGCCAATGCCAAAGGCAGCAGTCTTGCCGCTGCCTGTCTTAGCCTGCGCGATGACGTCCTTGCCTTCGAGAATATGCGGCAGGCTTTCGGCCTGGATGGGTGTCAATTTGCTGTAGCCTAGGGATTCGATATTATCAAGTAAGGCGGGTTTTAAGGGTAAAGCTGAAAATTCGGCAGTGTTCACAAGGACTCTTTATAACGCGAATGACGACGGAAATGCCGCCATTGAATTGACTATGGTAACAGATCCGAGGATGCCAGACCTGATAAGGTTAGTTATGTGCTTTGAAATAACTCAAATGCGCCTTATTGTTACTGGGCGGGAAGGCATTCATCTGACTTGAAAAATACCATCCCGTCCAATATAACGGCGCAGAATTATCTGCTGTTGATAGACCAACTTACGGAGCCGATCTTAATGAGGCTAATTCAATTAAATCGAAATATCGACAAACCCATGCACGCCGCGTTTGGATTTAACCGCCAGCCATTCCTTCAGTTGCTTCAGTTCTTCGGTTTCTTCCAACGAATCCAGGCTTTGCTTGTTTTTTAACAGGCGGAATGCCGCTGAAAGTACGTTATAGCGGTCGCCGGTAATACCGGCTCGCCGTAAACCCACCGTGTTCAATTTATAATGCCGGGCAGGACGTCCGCCGATCAGCATAAAAGGCATGACATCCATATTAAGTCCCGTTGTGCCCTGCACAATCGCGTACGAACCGATCCGGCAGAACTGGTGCGCAACTACGGCCCCACCCATGAAAACCCGGTCACCGACTTCAACATGGCCGCCAATGGCAACATTGTTAGCGAAAATCGTATTGTTGCCGATCTTGCAATCGTGCGCGACATGGCTGTTATTCATAAAGAAACAACCCGAGCCTATGCGCGTTTCGCCGTTTTCCTTCGAAGCGCGATGCGCCGTAAAGCCTTCCCTGAACACATTGTTGTCGCCGATTTTAAGCCAGGAAACCGTTTCGGGTTTAAAGCTGACATCCTGCGGCAATCCGCCCAGAACGGCATGGGGATGTAAAATATTGCCGTCACCCATTTTCACATACTGCTGCACGACGGCATGGGCGCCAATCTGACATGCCCGCCCCATCTCAACACCCGATTCAATAACGGCAAAAGGGCCTATCGTCACGTCTTCTGGTAATGATACATCCGGTGCTATATAGGCAGTCGGGTGAATATTTTGTGCCATGTTTAGTTATCCTCTAGGATGATATTTTGAATGTAAATCTTTTAGTCTTTCGCGGGCTATATGCGTGTAGATCTGCGTAGTGGATAAATCGGAATGCCCCAGCAATAATTGCACTACGCGTAAATCCGCGCCATGATTCAGCAGATGCGTTGCGAAGGCGTGCCTGAGCGTATGCGGTGACAGCTCTTTTTTAATGCCGGCTTTTTTGGCATGGCGCTTGATAATATGCCAGAAGGCCTGCCGCGTCATACCGGTGGCGCGATTGGTCACGAACAGATAATCGCATTGCCGTTCACCCAGAAGGGTCTTCCGGGCCTCACTCATGTAGTTTTCCAGCCAGCTCATCGCTTCTTCGCCGACCGGCACCAGCCGCTCCTTATTACCTTTGCCGGTGATTCTGACCACGCCCTGTCTGAAACTGACCTGCTCAAACTTCAAACCGACCAGCTCCGATACCCTAAGTCCTGTAGCATAAAGCATTTCCAGCATGGTTTTATCCCTGAATCCGAGCGCATGCGTTATTTCGGGCGCACCTAGCAATAATTCAACATCGTTTTCGGACAGGGATACCGGCAATGGTCGACCGATATGCGGCGATTCAATCAGCGCAGTCGGGTCAATCGTTATACTATTTTCTCTGAGATAATAACCATAAAATCGCCGCAAGCTGGACAGAATACGCGCCGACGATCTATTGCCTATGCCGTCTTTAAAACGACTCGCCAGAAACCTTGATATATCGCTACCGTCGACGTCCAGCATGGATTTCCCGGCCAGCCATTGGGCAAAAATCCGCAAATCACTGCCATAGGCCGACAGCGTATTTTCGCTCAAGCCCTGTTCTACCCAGGCCGCATCCAGAAATTGATCTATGAAACCCGTTGAATTCATTTCTTATGGGCGGCTTCAAATGCCAGCAACTTGGATTTTATCGCCATGAAATCCCCTTCTGTCTGACCGGAGTAACCACCCATACCAGAAACGGACACCACCCGGTGGCAAGGAATGATTAGCGGAAAAGGGTTATCCCGACAGGCATTACCGACAGCCCGCGCAGCCGATCCTATTCTGCGGGCCAGCGCCGAATAAGTAATCGTTTCTCCGAACGGTATGCGGCACAGTTCAGCCCAGACTTTATTTCTAAAATCACTACCCTGCTTTAACAGCTTCAGGTGAATGGGCTTTTCCGGAGTTAACCAATACTCACCTAATTGTCGCTGTATGTCATGTTCACCAGCGACTTGAATAGTTTGAGCCGGACTACTCGCAAATTCCCAGTCAGCCTGAAACAACACATCGCCATGAACAAATAAAATCAGATTGCCGACAGGTGTTTGAACGTTTAACACCTCCTCAGGTCCTGAACCGGTTTCAACCCAGTGAATGACGAATGACATAGTGAAACCTACATTGGTTAAATGGTGCTTAGGCCGAATGAATTCGGCCCTACACATGGGTAGAAGCTTGATATCTCAGGCATAAAAAAGGCAGCCCAAAGCTGCCTTTTTTATAATGTGCACTAAAAAACCGATTACAGTTTTTCTTTGATACGAGCCGCTTTACCGGTCAGATCACGCAGATAATACAATTTGGCACGACGAACATCACCGCGACGTTTAACATTGATTTCGCTGATCATAGGACTGTGAGTTTGAAAAACACGCTCAACGCCTGTACCGTGAGAAATCTTTCTTACTGTGAAAGCAGAGTTTAAACCGCGATTACGTTTCGCAATCACTATGCCTTCAAAAGCCTGAATTCTTTCACGTTCGCCTTCTTTTACTTTAACCTGTACAACAACTGTGTCGCCTGGACCAAAGTCAGGAATCTGTTTCAGCTGTTCTGCTTCCAATACATCAATAATATTGCTCATTGCCACACCCTATTTAACATCAACTTCAATTTTAAACTCGTTCAGCAGTTTTTCCTGCTCTGCATTTAAATTCTTTTTTTTCAATAAATCCGGCCGTCTCAGCCAGGTTCTTCCTAAAGCCTGCTTCATACGCCAGCGGTTTATGTCCGCGTGATTGCCGCCCAATAAAACCTCCGGCACCGAATGTCCCTCAAGCTGCTCCGGCCGCGTAAAATGCGGATAATCAAGCAAGCCGTTCATATGGGAGTCCTGCAGGGCGGAGTCCTCGTCCCCGAGCACACCGGGCAATAAACGGGTCACTGCATCTACCACTATCAGTGCCGCCAGTTCACCGCCGCTGATGACATAGTCTCCAATAGACCATTCATCATCGCAATCCAGCTCGACAAAGCGCTCATCAATTCCCTCATAGCGCCCTGCCACTAAAATCAATTGAGAAACATGGCAAGCTTCTGACAGCAAAGCCTGTGTAATCGGTTTGCCTTGCGGGCTCAAATAAACTACCTTGGTAGTCCCACCGCCTGCCTGTTTAGCATTACAAACAGCATCATGCAGCGGCTGGTATTTCATGACCATGCCGGGACCGCCACCATAAGGCCGGTCATCGACCGTTTTGTGCCTGTCGTGCGTGTAATCGCGCGGATTCCATACAAATAGATCAACTATGCCGCGATCAATAGCCCGACCTGTCACACCATAACCGGCAGCCGCTGTCACCATGTCCGGAAATAACGTTACGACATCAAATCGCATACTACATAATTAAAATTCTGGATCCCAATCGACAATAATACTGCCGGCATCCAAATCAATATTAATTATGGTCTGTCCCTGTAAAAACGGAATCGCCCGCTCTCGTCCACCCTGAACGACTAGCACATCATTTGCTCCGGTCTCCAGCAGGCTATCGACCACACCTAACTGGACACCCTCAACGGTTTCAACTTTCAATCCGATCAGATCGGACCAGTAATATTCACCTTCGGTCGTTTCCGGCAACTGGGCATGGGTTATAAAAATATCCCATCCAATTAGTCCGGCAGCCTGGTCTCTATCATTGACACCATCAAGCAGAGCGATTACGGCCTTACCATGAAGGCTTCCGTCAATGACATCAAGTTGCCTGGCTTCACTACCTTTTTTCAGCAGCCATGGAGAATAACTTAAAATATTCTCTCTCGGATCGGTAAAAGAAAAGACCTTAAGCCACCCTTTTACACCAAAAACGCCGGAAATCCTGCCAACGTTTATATCTTTCTGCGCTGACAAACAGATTACGCAGCCGATTTCTGTGCGTCTTTAATTAATTTTGCAACGCGGTCAGAAGGCTGTGCGCCATTGGCTGTCCAATATTCAACACGAGCGCAATCCAGACGTAATTTTTCTTCATTGCCGCGAGCTATCGGATTGAAAAAACCAAGACGCTCAATATAACGGCCATCACGGCTGTTTCTGCTGTCAGTCACAATCACATGATAAAAAGGACGATTTTTTGCGCCGCTTCTAGCAAGACGAATGGTTACCATTTAAGTTCCTCAAAAAACATTTAGTCAAAATTTAATCTGCCTATTTTACGCGATTTTCCATATAAGTGAAGAATAAATTCATCCATTGTTTTCGATATCGCTTAAAAGGCTATAAAAATATACAGCAAGCCATGGCTATCAACGACAAAAATACAGTCATTTCAAGTACCGATGGCTAGCATAAATTACATTCTCATACCGCGAAGATTGCTTTTCATGCCGCGTATCATATTGGCCATATTGCCTTTCTTGAAACGCTTCATCATTTTTTCCATCAACTTGAATTGCTTCAGAATCCGATTAACGTCGTGTAACTGTTGTCCGCAGCCCTCTGCAATACGTTTTTTCCGATTGCCTTTAATCAAATCAGGGAAACGGCGCTCCTGCATCGTCATGGAACTAATTACGGCGATCTGGCGTGCCAATTCCTTATCATTGACCTTATCTTTCATTTCCTGTGGAACACTGCTCATGCCGGGCAATTTGTCCAGCATGGAACCTACCCCACCCATGCTGTGCATCTGTTGCAGCTGCTCGCGAAAATCTTCCAGGTCAAAGCCCTTGCCCTTCTGTATCTTCCTGACCAGTTTTTCAGCTTTTTCCTTGTCAACCTTCTGCTCGATCTCTTCAATCAAGCCCAGCATGTCGCCCATGCCTAAAATGCGGGAAGCCAAACGATCGGGATAAAACGGTTCTAAAGCGCTGGTTTTTTCGCCTACGCCGATAAACTTAATAGGCTTGCCGGTAATATGGCGTATGGACAATGCCGCACCACCGCGCGCATCGCCATCGGCTTTGGTCAGAATCACACCAGTCAGCGGCAATGCATCATTAAAGGCTTTGGCCGTGTTTGCCGCGTCCTGGCCAGTCATGCTGTCGACAACAAACAAGGTTTCGACAGGATTGATTGCGGCATGCAATTCTTTAATCTCACCCATCATCTCGTCATCGATATGCAGACGACCAGCGGTATCGATGATAATGACATCAAGGAATTTTTTCTTCGCCGCTTCGATCGCATTTTTTGCGATATCCACCGGTTTCTGGGAAATATCACTTTCAAAGAAATCCAGGGAAAGGTCATCGGCCAGCGTCTGCAGCTGTTTAATAGCGGCAGGACGATAGACGTCGGCACTGACGACGCCGACTTTTTTCTTCTGATTTTCTTTCAGCCAGCGGCCTAATTTGGCAACCGTCGTGGTTTTACCAGCACCCTGGAGACCTGCCATCAAAATAATGGCCGGCGGGACGGCTTTCAGATTAAGCTCCTCATTCGCCTCACCCATCACCTTGACCAGTTCAGCCTGAACCAGTTTAACCAGTGACTGTCCCGGCGAAAGACTGGTCTGCACTTCCTGACCCAACGCGCCTTCTTTAACGCGTTCAATAAAATCCGTAACAACCGGCAAAGCCACGTCCGCCTCAAGCAATGCCATGCGCACTTCGCGCATTGTTTCCTTGATATTGCTTTCAGTCAGCCGCCCCTGGCCTCTAACTTTCTTAAGAGTATTACTTAATCGATCGGTTAAATTATCAAACATATCTGCGTCTTTATTCTGTAATCAAGGAAACGTAATTATTCAGATTCTCTATGCGCAGGAAGATCTTCAACCGTAGCCGAAGCCCATCCCGTCAGATCAAAATTATGCCGGGGCTGAATATTTACATGGAAACCACCATCTAACGCAAATGCGTTAGAACTATTTAGCCGGTTATATTAACATACCCATTGAGACCTTTGCACCACCCGCTGTCATGTCGCGGACGACACAATAAAACCACGATCATTGGCTTTTAATGTATTGATTAAATTAAACATTAGCAATTCAATTTCATTTAATTGACCGATCTCAAACCAATAGCCATAAATTTTAATTTGGCCAGGAACGCTTTAGCCGTGACAATGATAACAAGGCCCTACTCAATAAAAGAAAACACAGCCAAATGAACGCCACTATCTTTGCCGCTCTTTCAATCTGCGCCTATTTAGGGAGCGCCCTGCTTATTATCCGTAAATTTCATCGCGGCGATGACAATCGAGCCCCGCTTTATCTGGCTTGGGCCGCCGCATGCGCTCATTTCGCCTATATCGCCATTAACTTCCATAATGAGAATGGCTTTAATTTCAGCTTTGTCAGTACCGCCTCCCTGATTTCGCTGATTGTCGTCTTGTTGTTATTAATAGCAATCCTCAGCAAACCTATCGAAAAGCTGGGTATCGCGATATTTCCCGTTGCCGCCATCATGCTTGGACTGGAACTGAGCTTTCCGGAGCAACTACGCCCTCTTCACAACCACAACTGGCAGATGAGCATTCACGTTTTGACTTCCATCATTGCCTTCAGTCTCTTAAACATCGCGGCCCTCCAATCCATATTACTGGCGGTTCAAGACCAGCAGCTCAAAAGCCATCCGCCCAAACGCTTTATTCTGTCATTGCCGCCGCTACAGACGATGGAATCGCTGCTATTTCAAATGCTCGGCACCGGAGTTGGCTTCCTGACGATTTCATTGATCAGCGGCTTTATATTCATAGAGGATTTATTTGCACAGCATCTGGTGCATAAAACCGTGCTATCGATACTGGCATGGGTTATCTTTTCAGGCCTGCTAATCGGCCGTAGCCGTTATGGCTGGCGGGGCCGGACCGCGATAAAGTGGACATTGATCGGTTTTGTATCGCTGCTTCTGGCTTATTTCGGCAGCAAACTGGTTTTGGAACTGATCCTGAACAGGACCTGAGATTATCAATTACAGCGCCGGATAAGTTTGTACGGCGCTTTTATTCCGCGGGATCTTCTTTAGCTCATTCCTAAGATAACGCCCCTAAAGCCATCCCAATCAAACCCTGACCGTTTTTCTATCGAGCAAATAGTCGGCAACCACATCCCAGATCGGCCTTCCCGTATCAACCTGCCTTACGCTGGCCCAGCCGGCAACCTTGTATGGCTTGTCCGCTTCAAAACTATCTCCGTTTGATAACCGCATGCGACTGATACGCCGCCCGAATTCCGCCTCGGGATCGCAGACGAAGGCCATGCCGCCCACCCTGACCATATCGCCGCCCTGTTGATAGTAAGGATCTTTATTAAACAAGTTATCGGCGACATCCTCCATGACCGCCTTCAACTCACGTCCTGTCATGGTCCTGACATAGGTTTCAGGATAGGTAATCGCGGTCTGATTCATGACATCTTCGAAAGTGATGGTTTGTCCTGGCAGCAGCGATGCGCCCCAGCGAAAACCCGGCGATAGGGCGATTTGCGCATCATTGACGGCTAGCTGGGCATCCAGAATCAGCTGATCGAACGTTCCGTTAAAGGTGTCGCGCCGATAAAGCAGTTCATCAGTGACTGCCAGCGGCCGTTGCAATTGTTTCAAATAAGGCTGCCTGATGGTCTCGATCAGCGCCTGCATGTCCTGATCCGGCGCCAACAGGTTCGAAAATACCGGCAGCAGGCGGTAGCGCAGTTCCCTGAGCCGTCCCGGCTCAATGTCCAGGTCCAGCACAGCCAGAAATTTGCCGTGGCTGCCGGCGTTCGTGACCCAGGTTGTCCCTCCTGCACTCTTGACCGGTATGGGCTTTGGCAGCGCATCATGAGTATGGCCACCGAGAATCACATCCAGCCCCGACACGCGTGATGCCAGTTTCAGATCGACAGGCGTGCCGTTATGGGACAGCAGCACGATCACATCGGCCTCATGGCTGGTCTTGATGTGGTCAATGGTCTGCTGTAGCCTTTGCTCCTGAATGCCGAACTGCCAGTCCGGCGTGAGCCGCATTGGATTGGCGATCGGCGTATAAGGAAAAGCCTGGCCGATGACGGCGACCCTGCCCTGCTTGAAAGCCTTGATGACATACGGCTTAAATAAAGCATCAGTTTCGGTATCGCCGGCAAACTGCGCTTCCTCGGTCAGGGTGATATTCTGCGCGATAAATTCGCCCCGGAACCGGGCAATATTGTCCAGCACCTGCCGGCTGCCGTAGGTGAATTCCCAATGCCCCGTCATGATATCGACACCGAGCAAATTTGAGGCTTCAAGCATATCCTGCCCCTTTGTCCATAGGGCCGTGGCCGAACCCTGCCAGTTGTCGCCGCCATCCAGCAACAGGGTATTTTCATAACCGCGCGACTGTCGAATCTGCTTAATTAACGTCGACAGATGCGCAAAACCGCCCATTTTTCCGTATACAGAGGCCGCTTCGGCGAAGCCCAGATGCGTGAAGGCATAAGCTTCAGCGCTGCCGGGCTTGAAACCGTAAAAATCGAGAAATTGCTGGCCGGTCAGGTACGGCGGCCTGCCCCTGTTTTTACCGACGCCGATATTGACCGCAGGCTCCCTGAAATAAACCGGCAGCAGTTGAGCATGGCAGTCGGTAAAGTGCAGCAGCGTCGCATTGCCGAATTCCGGCAAATCATACAGCCCGGCAGATCGCCCGGAGCAGCCCGGCAGTGCTCTTGATGACAATCCAAGCAGGGCCAGGCATTGAAGAAAATGGCGGCGATTCATGCGCTTATGTTAAGGGATGATGACACGGCAGTCAGGCACTTTCTGCTGCAACAGGCGCTGCAAGGTTTGCTTGGCCTCTGGCTCACCATGCACGAGCCTGATTTCGCGCGGCTTTTTGCGCATGCGCGTGACAAAGCGGACCAGCGAATCCTGGTCCGCATGCGCAGAGTAGCCATTCAAGGTATAAACGCCGGCATTGATCGTATAAAGCCGTCCGTCCAGCTCGACCTGGCCATGCGCCGGCCCGCGTTGCTGAATCATTCTGCCGGGCGTGCCTTCGGCCTGATAGCCGGCAAACAGGATATCCGTTCGAGGGTCTTCAATCAGGGCTTTCAGATAATTGACCATGCGTCCGCCGCTGCACATGCCGCTGGCCGCCAATACGACGCATGGGTTGGCCGTGCGCTTTAAATAAGCGAGCGCACTCAGATGGTCCTGATGGCTGTTGATCGTCGTTAATTGTTCAAATGACAGTGGATGACGGCCGGCGTTGATCTTGACGCGAGCCTCGGCATCCCAGAAGGATTTCAGCTTCCTATAAGCCTTCGTGAATTTGTTGGCCAGCGGCGAATCGACAATGATTTCGATCTCGTTCCAGACCAATCCCTTCGCCACAGGCTCATTCCGGCTGTGATGAATGATGTCTTCAAGCTCATACAGCAGTTCCTGTGTGCGCTCGATGCTGAAGGCCGGTATCAGGATAACGCCGCTGTTTTTCAGGCAGCGCTTGATGTGCTGCTTCAACAAGGCTTTTCGCTGGCGGCGATTGACGAGGTTTCTGTCGCCATAAGTACTTTCCAACACCAGCACATCGGCCTGATAAGGCGACTTCGGCGCTGCCAGTAAAGGGGTATAAGGGTTGCCCAGATCGCCGGAAAAAACAAGGCGCTGCCGGGCGGATGCCGTTTCGACGTCGCATTCAATATAAGCCGAGCCCAGAATATGCCCGGCCGGTTTGAATTTGACCCGGAGCCTGGCGCTGCCATTCCCCACTAACGGAACCGTCTGCCAGCTTTCATACGGAACGGCAACGACCTGGGTCTTCAGCACGTCCAGAAACTGGCGCACCAGTTCTTTATCGAGCAACAAACCGACGTTCACGGCATCTTTCATCACCAGCGGCAATAACTCGGCCGTCAATTCGGAGCAATAAATCGGCCCTTGAAAGCCCGCCGCCATCAGATAGGGAATTCGCCCGACATGATCGACATGGCAATGCGTGACCAGCAACGCCCGTACGGACGCAATCGGAAAATCGATGGC
This sequence comes from Methylobacter luteus IMV-B-3098, assembly GCF_000427625.1. GTDB lineage: Bacteria > Pseudomonadota > Gammaproteobacteria > Methylococcales > Methylomonadaceae > Methylobacter > Methylobacter luteus. The sequence continues at coordinate 3,241,039 of NZ_KE386569.1, read as the reverse complement.
CGATCGGTTGTAATTGGCACCGCCCGGCGAAGCTTCCAGGCCCTGGAATAAACCGCAGTCGATCAGCACGGAATTGGCCTGGTCGATCTGCAACTCATGACAGGAGCCCGTCACGCCGGTGACGGCGCCATGATGCAGAATTAACGGGTAGGATGAAGAATTCATGCGCTGGCTTCCGCGTCCTTGATCTTAAGAAGCGACATTATGCAGGAATCAATTTTTCGGCGATATAGCGAACTTCTCCAATCCGGGCCACGCTTCAGCTTGATGCAACCTCAATGACAAAACTCAAAACCACCTGGCCGCATGATGCTCTTGTAGGATCGAATTCACTTGTGCCCTTTAGGGTATTCGACCCGAAGCTGAGCAGCATCAGTTATCTTTATGGACCGGCACGCCTTCAATAATCTGCACGCGCGGCGTGATGCCGCACACCAGCGTATAAGGAATGGTATCGGCGCATCGGGCGATTTCCTCAACGGCCAGCCCCTCGCCCCACAGAGTCACCGCATCGCCGGGTTTTGCGTCCGGTTGAGTGGCCAGATCAACCGTAATCATGTCCATGGATACCCGGCCGATCAACGGTACGCGCTTGCCGTTGACCAGCACCGGCGTTCCGGTTTTGGCATAGCGCGGATAACCGTCGCCATAGCCGATCGCCACCACGCCCAGTGTCGTGCTTTTCCTGCACATCCAGCTGCCGCCATAACCGACGGTTTCTCCTTCCAGGACAGGCTTGACTGCGATCAGCCGCGAATGCAGGCTCATGACCGGCTTGAGCCCCAACTCCTGCCCCGTGCTGTCGGGGAACGGTGAAATACCGTAGAGCATGACACCCGGCCGCACCCAGTCCGCCAATGATTCCCGCCAGCTCAATATGCCGGCCGAGTTGGCGATGCTGCGCTGGCCGGGAAAGGCTGCCACGGTCTCATTGAACAGGCTGATCTGTTTCAGCGTCATGTTGTCGTTTTTATCGTCGGCACTGGCCAAATGCGTCATCAGGTTGACCGGCTGTCTGACGATGGCGCAATTTTTCAAGCGCTCGTAAACGGCGCTGAAATCCTTAGCCTTAAAACCCAGTCGGTTCATGCCGGTATCGATTTTCAGCCAGGCCGTCAGCGCTTCCCGCTCTTTCCGGTCCTCGAGGATGGCGAGCTGGGAAGAGGAATGCAGCAATGGCTCCAGTTGATACGCCAGCAGATCATCCACTTCCTCGGCGCAGGTAAAGCCTTCCAGAACGGCGATCCTGTTGCTGATGCCGGCCTTGCGCAAGCGAATACCCTCATCGACACGCGCCACGGCAAAGGCATCGGCATCTTGCAGGGCTTCGGCGATACGCAGCACGCCATGGCCATACCCGTTCGCCTTGACGACCGCCATGACTCTGGCGCCTGGCGCGCAGCCACGCACTTTCGCCAGATTATGCTGAAACGCATCCAAATCAAGTACCGCGTAGGCTGCCGCTATCATTCACACCCTCCCGGGCATAAGTCATTTTTATAATTATTCATAATCATCCGCATACGGATTGCCGGCGAAGTTTTCAAAACGCGTGTACTGCCCAAGGAAGGTCAGCCTGACTGTGCCGATAGGCCCGTTACGCTGCTTGCCGATAATGATTTCGGCGATGCCTTTGTCCGGGCTGTCCGGATTGTAGACTTCATCGCGGTAAACGAACACGATCAAGTCGGCGTCCTGCTCGATACCGCCCGACTCACGTAAATCCGACATGACCGGGCGCTTGTTCGGGCGCTGTTCCAGGTTACGGTTGAGCTGGGACAAGGCGATAACCGGCACCTCCAGTTCCTTGGCCAAGGCCTTGAGCCCCCGGGAAATATCGGAAATCTGCTGCACGCGGTTGTCGCCGCTGGCGGGCGATTGCATGAGCTGCAGGTAATCGATCACAATCAGTCCCAGGGAGCCATGCTCGCGCACGAGCCGTCTGGCACGGGAACGCACTTCGGTTGGCGTCAGGGCCGGCGTATCGTCGATGAACAATTTGGTTTCGGCCAGCAGGTTGATCGCGGAAGTCAGGCGCGGCCATTCGTCGTCATCGAGTTTGCCGGTTCTGACCTTGTGCTGATCGATGCGGCCCAGAGACGACATCATACGCATGGCCAGCGAATCGCCGGGCATTTCCATGCTGAACACGGCCACGGGCTTGTCGCCCTTGATCGCGATGTTCTCAGCCATGTTCATGGCGATCGTGGTCTTGCCCATCGATGGCCGGCCGGCCACGATAATCAGATCGGACGGCTGAAGGCCCGACGTCATCTCATCAAAATCGGCAAACCCGGTACTGGCGCCGGTGATGTTGCCTTCCTGTTCGAACAGCGTTTCAATCTTGTCGACCGCGGTCGCCAGCAACGATTTGATCGGCATAAAACCACCCTGCCCGCGCTGTTTTTGCTCGGCGATTTCAAAAACCTGGCGCTCGGCATTTTCGAGCAGTTCGGCCGTATCGCGGCCTTCCGGATTAAACGCCGAATCGGAAATATTGGTACCGACATGAATCAACTGCCGCAGTACCGACCGGTCCCTGACGATATTGGCGTAAGCGACAATATTGGCGGCGCTGGGCGTGTCCCTGGCCAGCATGCCCAGATAAGCCAGACCGCCGACATTCTCCAGTTCGCCGATCGCTTCCAGCGCTTCGGACAGTGTAATAACGTCAAAAGGAATCTGTTTTTCGGCCAGTTGCGCGATGGCCCTGAAAATCAGCCGGTGATCCTTCCTGTAAAAATCAGTCTCTACTATTTTATCCGCGACTGAATCCCAGGTTTGATTGTCCAGCATCAAACCGCCCAGCACCGACTGCTCGGCCTGGATGGAATTAGGCGGGACTTTCAGGGCATCCAGCGCGTAATCGCGATCATAAGAATAATTTTCTGGCATAATCCACAGCGCTAAAAATGTTAATCAAGGGTGCTTACTCAAGGACAGGCAAGTCTAATAACTTAAGGCAAAACGCGGAAAAAATATAAAGAATGGCAAAAATAAGGACATGGTAGCGAGAGGGGCTGACTGCCCGCAATAACCAGTTCCATACCACTAAATTTTGACATTTCCTTCTTTGAAGAGGGGTCATTATAGACCAGTTTGACTTCATACACTTACCAAATTCTTTCCAGACAACACCCTGTTTCCTGTGATCAACATCGACCTTCAAGCCAGTTCGCCAACGAACGCACAGAGTCTAAGGACTATTGCTTAAGATAGTTTTAATCCATTAAGAGTCATACCATGAAAACTGGCGTCGAGGTTGCCGCCCGAACGGACATCGCTCGCCACTGTCAATATTTTCAGATAGATCGTGCCCAGGTAGCCGCCATGCCCCATCCATTGCCGTTACTGCCCTATGAGCCTTCAAACCTCGCCAGCCGGCTATTGGCTGGCGGACAGCGGGTTTTGCTGTGCGGCGAAATGGGCATTGGCAAATCCACACTGACAGCCGAACTGGCGCGCATCATCCTCTCCCGGGGCCGGGCCTGTCTCGGCATTACCGCCGATCCCGGATCGCCCGATTTCGGCCTCCCCGGGACCGTATCGCTGGGACAGTGGCGGGAGCCCGGCTGGCAAGTGCTGGCATTTGAAGCCCTTTGCACACTCGATGCCGGTCGTTTTCGCCTGCCGCTGGTAACGGCCGTAAACAGGCTGATCAGTCAAGCGCCGCCCGGTTTGCTGCTGATCGATGCGCCGGGCGTGGTCCGGGGGATTGCCGGCTCGGAGCTGCTGACCGGCATGGTCGAATTACTGAATATTGATACCGTTCTGATGCTGGTCCGGCAGTCGAAACCGGTGCCGTTGCGGAACGAACTGCTGGCGCTGCCGAGCCGTGTCCTGGCCGTTCATGCCCATCCCGAGGCCCGCCGCTCAGGCAAAAAGGCCCGGGCCAGAAAAAGAACCGAACGCTGGCAAGCCTATCTCGGCGCCGCGCATGAAGTAATGTTAAACCTGTCCGACATCAGGCTGATCGGCACGCCGCCGCCTGTTGACGTGCCCGACGCCTGGCCAGGCCGTCAATGCGCCTTCATCGACGCCGGCCGCACCGTGTCCATCGGCGAGATCATCGCTTTGCAGGGCGGAAAGCTAAGCGCCCGCCTGCCTGCAGCCTCGGAGACAACCGACGTTTTGCTGTTGCGCGATGCCCGCACCGAAAAAAACGGCCTGCTCGGCAGCGCCGAACCGTTTGCATCCAGTGCGCTGCAATATCTGCCTCCGACCGACGTCATGCCTTATCCGAGGGCCGACTACAGCGGCGGTCCGCGCCCGGTGGCCAAGCTGAACGGTGCCTTCGCGGCCCTGGTCAATGGCGTCTTCGACGATCCGCTGCTGCATCTGCGGTTGCGCCAGCAGCAACGGAGCCTGCTGTTCGACCTGGGCGATTCGGGCAGATTGCCGGCCCGCATTGCTCATCAAGTCAGCGATGTATTCATTAGTCATGCCCATATCGACCATATTGGCGGCTTTCTCTGGCTGTTGCGTTCCCGCGTCGGCGGCTTTCCCGCCTGCCGGCTGTTCGGACCGCCCGGCTTGATCGGTCATATCCAAGGGCTGATCAACGGCTTCCTTTGGGATCGTATCGGTATTACCGGACCGCGCTTTGAAATCGCCGAAGTGCATGGCGACCGGCTATTACGGGCTCGCATTCAGGCCGGTTTACAAAACCGTGAAGACTTGCCGGAAGTCCGCATGACCGATGGTCTGCTCGTGAACGACCCGCTGTTCAGCGTCCGCACGATCACACTCGATCACGGCACGCCGGTGCAGGCCTATGCCTTTGAGAGCAGGGCCAAGCTCAACGTGGATCAGACCGCGCTGAAAGCTCATGGCCTGAGCGCCGGCCCCTGGCTTAACCAACTCAAGCAATGCCTGGTCGAAGGCGACAGGGAAGCGCTGATCCGATTGCCCGACAACACAAGCCGAAGGGCGACGGAACTCGGCGTCCGGCTCGTGACCGTCACGCCCGGCGAAAAACTGGTCTATGCGACCGATCTGGCCGACACAGCAGCCAATCGAAACGCCCTGACTGCCTTGGCCCGCAACGCCGATATCTTTTTCTGCGAATCCTGTTTTCTCGAAGCCGACAGCGAACAGGCGCGCAGAACCGGTCATCTGACGGCACAGGCCTGCGGCCAGATCGCAACCGCCGCCGATGTCCGGCAACTGGTGCCGTTCCACTTTTCCAGGCGTTACGAAACCAGCCCCGAAGCCGTTTACCTGGAATTAACCGCTGCCTGTTCGCGCGTCGTCATGCCTCCGAAAGACAGCCTGCAGGGCTGCCGCAAGGAAACGTGACAAAGTTTAATATTTTTTCTTCGTGCTCTTCGTAACCTTCATGGTAAAAATTCTCAATTTATTGCTTAACATCAGTGAGTAACTGCTCTATAACCCATGACTTCTAAATCCCCGAATCCCCAGGGCAAAGGCCTCGTTCCCGTTCTGGAAAACCTGCTGCAGACCAGAAAAAACCTAGCCGTGCCCGCCAAGGACATCCTGCAGATAGCCAACGAACTGTTCACCTCGCTTTTCGTGCTGAACAGCCAGATCAAATTCAGGCCAATCATCGGCCGCACTTACTGGCTTTACCGAAAGAATGGAATTTATGGACTTTCCCTGATAGCGCCTGAAGAATGGTCTTCTTCAAAATACGGCCAGTTTATCGGCGCCTGTGAATTGCGGCCGGACCTGACTTGGACACTGGAACTCTCAAAGCAATGCCGGGACGACCGGGAACTCATGGCGGAAATCACGCGGCAACGGGAACGCTTCGATCAAAAACTGAAAACAGCCGGGCACGTCGACGACATACTGCCTGTTTATATAGCAACATTGCCTTTCTATTCGCGCGTGCTGGCTTCGGCCCTGGCCCATTCCCTGGGACAATCCATGCAAAAAGGCGGAATTAGTGGACTGAGTTTTAATCAGGCGCGAAGGAAAATGTTGCCCGCCGAAACACAATCACTCTGATGATTATCGGCTGTTTTTGAATTATTACTTCAGGGATTCGAAACATTCGGGCATGAAGCTTGAGACCGCTGTGCGTGAACAATGGCACACCTGGCAAGCCCATTGCGATCTTTTTCAACGGGTGTTTCTGGACGAAACAGGGCTATCCACCGACATGATCCGCCGCTATGGACGTGCGTTAGACGGCGCTCATTGTGTGGATGCCGCGCTGGCTGGCATTGGCGCCAATCCGCCCTTATAAAATAATACAAGTCCAGGACATTATTGAAGCGCAAAGTGCAACGATTAAATACCTGGCAGTCCTGACCTGAACCCGATCGGACAGGTGTTTGCCAAGCTTAAAGGACTTCTGTACGAGGCGGCCAAGCGCGCTTACGATAAGCTTCGGCGAATCATCGGTACGCTACCGGATCATGTTCATGCCGACGAATGCCTGAAATTATTGCGCCCGGTTGTACACTGAGCGGGCTTTCCGCCTTAACATTAAGTTTTTTAATCGGGCGTATCAGCATCAGGCGTATTTACGTCGGTGATATCAGGTGCGCCGGGCGTATCAACGTCAGGCGTATCAACATCATTTATATCGGGTGTATCAGGCGTATCAACGTCAGGTATATCAGGCGTATCGGGCGTATCAACGTCAGGTATATCGGGTGTATCGGGCGTATCAACGTCAGGCGTATCAACCTCAGCCATCTTTATGTCAGGCGTATCAATACCAGTCGGCTCGTTGGCTTGATAGGTAGAGATTAACGAAGCACTTACGCCGCCAGCCATGCTGCTCATTATTACCGCTACTACCAGTTTGGCTCGAAAATTCATTTGTTGCCCTCACAGTTTTATTAATTAAACCACTACCCAAACGAATTGGACGAAGCATGAAATCATGCCAGGAAAACAATTCTCTAGATTATGCGCTAACCGAAAATCCTCTATAAACGAGCCATAACCCATTGCAATTGAATCAATAACCATTGACCGCCACGTGCGATTTTGATTCCGAACCGGTTCAATCGCATAGCGCTGGGTCAAATTACGTGCCTTCATACCGCAATAACGACTGATTACTGCGACGCCGAGAGGGAGTATTAGTAGGGGCAGGCACAGGCACAGCCGCAACAGGTAAGGCGCTATAACGCTATTTTGAGACCTATGGGGTTGTTGCACCATTCAGCAACGCTATCAGTTCGGAATGGCTTGTGATGCATTTTTTTGCTTGTCCATATATCCAGCGAAGTTGCTTGAGATTTGCGGCAGGCTTTAAAGCTAAAGGTAAGCGCCGGCTTGATTTACGGTTTTCAGACTATGGATAACTTCCCTGGCTTCGAACGATTTTTGATGCTCAAGTGGGATAATACGCGCGGAAAAAAATCTTTTTCCGTCTGGCAAAGATAAGAAATTTTCGCCCCATCCATCTCTTTTTGTGTAACAGTCTTGTGTAGCAAAAACTGCTTAATTAGCGAGCCAGATGAGAATATTTTTATAAATCATAGGCTTATAATTGGCGGAGAGAAAGGGATTCGAACCCTTGATACGTTGCCGTATACACACTTTCCAGGCGTGCGCCTTCGACCGCTCGGCCATCTCTCCTGCTATCTTTTACCCAGAGGCTTGGGAAGCCGGCAAGGATAATCGAGATTGCATTTTGTTGCAATGACTTTTATCCGGCCAGTGCTTCCAGTTCATTCCATCTTTCGTAAACCTGCTCTAGCTGTGCCGTGGTTTTTTCCAGCTCAGTCAATGCCTTAGCAATGGTTTCCTTGTCGTTTTTATAAAAATTAGCGTCGTTGATTTGCTGATTCAATTCCGCCTGCTTTGCTTCCAGCTCGTCGATCATATCCGGCAATCTGTCCAGTTCCTGCTGCTCTTTGAAGCTGAGCTTTTTCTTCGTCGCGGTACGCTCGGCAGTATTCGTGGCCGGTTTTTCCTGCTTGACGGCCGTCGCCTTTCTGGCTACTTCGGCCTGTTTTGCCTGCTGGCAGTGGCTCATCCAGTCGGTATAGCCGCCGACGAATTCATCGACGCGGCCTGTGCCGTCGAGTACAAACACGCTGGTCACGACGTTGTCGAGAAACGCCCGGTCATGGCTGACCAACAGCAGGGTGCCATCATAGTTGACCAGCTTTTCCTCCAGCAATTCCAGTGTTTCCAGATCCAGGTCGTTGGTCGGCTCGTCCATGACGATCAGGTTGGCGGGCTTCGTGAACAGGCGTGCCAGCAACAGACGGTTTTTTTCGCCGCCCGACAGGCTCTTGACCGGCGAACGCGCTCTGGCCGGCGCAAACAGGAAATCGGCCAGATATGACATGACATGCCGTTTGCTGCCGGCAATCTCGACAAAATCATTGCCGTCGGCGACCGTATCGGCAACGGTCATCTCGGGATCGAGCTGATCGCGGAGTTGGTCAAAGTAGGCGATTTCGAGCCGGGCACCCTGCTCGACGGTGCCGCTGTCGGGCTCCAGCTGTTTTAACAACAATTTCAGTAAGGTGGATTTACCGGCGCCGTTGGGGCCGATCAAACCTATTTTGTCGCCGCGCTGAATCAGCGTGGAAAAGTGCGAGATGATCTGTCTGTCCTGGTAAGCGAAACTGATGTCGTTGACTTCAATCACTTTTTTGCCGGACGCATCGCCGCGCTCCAGCGCCAGCTTGCTGGTACCCTGCGCGTTACGGCGCTGGGCGCGTTCGTTGCGCAAGCGCTCCAATGCCCTGACCCGGCCTTCATTGCGTGTGCGCCGGGCTTTGATGCCCTGTCTGATCCAGACTTCTTCCTCGGCCAGCTTTTTATCGAATTCGGCATTCTGGTTGGCCTCGTCTTCCAGCGCGGCTGCCTTGCGGCGCAGGTAATCGTCGTAATTGCCCTGCCAGGAGACCAAGTTGCCTCGGTCCAGATCGATGATGCGGGTCGCCAGTTTTTGCAGGAAAGACCGGTCGTGCGTGACGAATAGTACGGCGCCCTGAAAATTCAGGATTTGTTCTTCCAGCCAGGTGATGCTTTCAAAGTCCAGATGGTTGGTCGGCTCATCCAGCAACAACACTTCGGGTTCTATGACCAATGCACGGGCCAAAGCGACGCGCCGTTTCCAGCCGCCGGACAGGCCGTTGATTTTCAGCTCGCCGGGCAAGTCCAGCTTGCTTAAAGTGGTTTCGACGCGCTGTTGAAAATGCCAACCGTTATGCGCCTCCAGCTTATGCTGGAGATCGCCCAGTTCCTGCAACGCTTTGTCATCGTCATGGGCCATCGATGACGACAGCGTATGGTAACGCGTGATCCACTGCCCCAGTTCACCCAGACCGCCGGCTACGGCATCGTAGATTGTCGCATCGTCGGGCAGCTCGGGCGCCTGCTCCAGCCAGGCCAGTTTTAATTCGGGCTGCCGCCAGATGTCGCCGTGATCGGCATGGACGTTACCGGCGATGATTTTCATCAACGTGGACTTGCCTTCTCCGTTGCGGCCTAACAGCCCCACTCTTTCTCCGGCATCCAGCTGGAAATCGGCGTTCTGTAACAAGGCGTGGGTGCCGTAGGCGATGGAAATATTGGTTAATCGTAATAAAGGCATGTTAAATTTCTTTGTGTTGTAAATAGCGTCGTAATAAATCCAGCGCCAGTAACGCGGCTTGGTTTTGTTTGCGCTTGATGGGACCGGCTACGGTCTGTGTCGATTGATAAAATCCGTCTTCGGTCAGCAGTACATTATATAGAACAATGGGCTGATCCTTATCGTGAAATGTGTCGTCATCGCCGGTATAAAGCTGGACCAGCGCAAAATCGCTCCCACCCGACTTTCTCATGGCGTCGGCAATTTCCTTTGCCGACGCCATGAGATCATCATGATGGACAGGCACCGCAAATCGTTGCCCCAGGCTGTCCAGCGACCGGTCAAAGAGCGTACCAAGCAACCATGGCATACCGATACATTTCGCTGCCAGCAATCCCTGGCTGGCTGTTTCTATCACAGTCAATGTATGCTTGCCTGCCTGCATCAGCCGGTCTATGACGGCAACCAGATCGCCTGCGGCTTCACTGAGGCCATCAATACCGAAAACCGCATTGCCTAATTGTTCAATAACATTGGACACTAATGAGGCCATTGCAGTTTCAGAGTAACCATAAGGAAACAATAATTTGGTTTGGACGTCGTCGATGCCGGCACGAAAGCCCAGCTGAACCTGCTCAGGGATGGTGATCGTAGCTATCCGTTGCTGAATATCCGATTCGCCGATGCCCACTGTTCTTATCGTAACGAGCCGGCCGGGCTGCAATGAAAAACAGCTTGCCAATGTCGGCCTGATCTTTTCCAGAAACAAATGGCGCATTTCGAACGGCACGCCGGGTATGAAGGCAAACCAGCAGCGTCCATGCTTTAACGAGAAGCCTGGTGCCGTACCCCATTCGTTGTCGATGCGTTCAGACCCTTCTGGCAGCATGGCCTGCTTTCGGTTCGATTCGGGCATGGGTCGGTTTCTGTTGTCAAAAAACCGTTTGATTTGCGCAAAGGCAATCTCGTCAAATTCCAGCATCAGGCCAAACGCTCTGGCTACTGCTTCAGCGGTCAAATCATCACTGGTGGGTCCGAGTCCTCCGGTGCAAATACAGCAGTCCGCGCGCCGCGCGATTTCGCGCAGCAGCTCGGTCAGGTCGTTGAGGTTATCGCCTACGGCCGTGTGCCGCGCTACGGTAAAGCCCATCTGCACGGCCTGTTGAGCCAGCCAGGCCGCATTGGTATCGACCGTCTGCCCGGTCACGATTTCTTCGCCTTGCGAGAAGATTTCCAGCGTTGGATTCATATCTCTCCCTTAACCGGTTGTCAGCAGACTATGCCAGAACGGCAGCGTCACCAAACTCAAGGCCGTCGTCACCGTGACGGCCATTGCATACAGCGAACTGTCCAGATGATAGCGGTCGCAGAATACGATGCCCAGCACCATGCTCGGCATGGCCATTTCCAGGATCGCAGGCGCTTTATACCGCTCTTCCATATTCAAATAACTAATAAGTGCGACCGCAAACAGCGGCATCAATGCCATTTTTATCAGTATCACCGGCGTCACATAAGGAAGATTGCGCACTGTCACGGCTCTCCAGCTTAATGCCAGACCCAGCGAGAACAGCATCAGCGGCACGACTGCAGCGGACAATTTTTGCAGCGCGCCGGTCAGCCAGACCGGCGCCACCATGCCGTTGAGATTCAGACCGACAGCAACGGCAGCGGCCCAGAACGGCGGGGCATTTAGAAAGGACAAGATCGACTTTTGGCTTTCGGCATGATCTTCTCCATAATGGCGCACAATCATGATCCCTACGGTAAACAGTATCGGCGCCGTTGCGAACAGATCAACCTGTATCGCGACCGATCGCGCCCAACTGCCGAAAGTCTGTTCCAGCACCGGCAGGCCCAGATACGTCACATTCGGAAAAGCCGTTGCCAGTATCATCGCTCCCAAACGCTTGTCCTCGAATTTAAACACGCGCCCCACCAGCCAGATACTGACCATGGCAAAAGCAATGCAGCCAGCTCCTAACAGCGTATATTGCAGCGAATGCACGCCGATATCGGCCGACCACAGCACTTCCAGCACCATGGCCGGCAGCAATAAATAGTAAACAACCGTGGTCAGCGCCAGCCTGACCTGCTCTGCCAACAGCCCGGCAGGCTTTAGGATGCGCCATCCGGCTCCGCAGGCGATCAGCAAGGTCATTTGTATCAGTGTTGAGTTCATAGTCCGTCAATTATTATGTTTTGCCAATTTTAACATTCCCCGCCAAAACAAGTTCCGGTAATATAGGCCGACTAACTGGCCGGCCGACCAATCAGTCGCCTCTTTATAATACCTTGCGCCTTTTACGAGTTCTGAACCTATGACCACATTCCTTTCAACCAAACCTATCCCTGTCCGCGAACGTCTGATTATGGCGCTAGACCTGCCCAGCATTCCCGAAGCTCAGGCTATCGTCGAAGAACTCGGTGATTCGGTGATTTTTTACAAGGTCGGAATGGAACTGTTCATGTCCGGCGATTATTTTGGATTTATCGAGTGGCTGAAACAGCGCAATAAGAAAGTGTTCGTTGATCTGAAATTCTTCGATGTACCGGCTACGGTCGGACGCGCTATCAAGGCTTTAAGCAGCAAGGGTGTGGATCTGGCAACCATTCACGGCAACGATGCCATCATGGAGGCGGCCGCCAAGGAAAAAGGCGATCTCAAGGTGCTGGCGGTCACGGCCTTGACCAGTCTGGACCGGGGCGATCTGGATGATCTGGGTTTTAAATGCGATGTCAGGGATCTGGTGTTGTCACGCGCCAGACGGGCTTTGCAGATCGGTTGTGACGGCATTGTTTCATCAGGACTGGAAGCGCCCATGCTCAGAACAGAGCTGGATCATCGCTTGCTAATTATTACGCCCGGCATCCGGCCGGTCGATAATCGGGTTGAAGACGACCAGAAACGCGTAGTCAGTGTCGAAGACGCGTTCCAGAACGGAGCCGATTATATCGTTGTCGGTCGCCCCATACGCGATGCCGAGAACCGCAAAGCCATGGCCGAGAAGATTCAAGAGCAAATCCTTGCGCAGTTTCAGCAACCTCAATAGCTTTCACTTCAACGATGCGCTTCAATAAGAAAGGTAAAAAGCTCGGCAGAGCCTCTCGTCAGTCTGGACCTGGTTCAAATCGATCCGTTGACTGGTATTTAAATTAACCGATTTATACAAAACAACTTTTAATGCTGACTATTTGTATATATTCATCTCTGTGGTATCGTTGATCGGTTATGGAATTTGATCTTGCTTTTAATGCTTCTTATTTAGTCGCTTTTACGATGGGCCTGTTCAGCAGTATGCACTGCATAGGCATGTGCGGCTCAATTATCGGCACACTAACATTAAGCCTCAGCCCTGAAATCCGTAACAAAAAACTCGCCTTTTTCCGTTTGTATTTAATTACAACCTCGGGCGCATCATAAGTTACGCAATAGCTGGGGCATTAGCGGGCATTATCGAGTTAATACTCACCATGCCGCTCAGTCATGATGGCCAAGGGCATAGATTGTTGCAATTATTGTCTGCGGCAGTCATGACCGGCGCAGGCCTTTACATTGCAGGTTGGTTCCCGCGTTTCGCTTATATTGAAAAAGCCGGAACCCATATCTGGAAAAAAATTGAACCGTTTGGCCGCAAGCTCATTCCGGTAAAGAACTGCACCCAAGCCTTTTTTTTCGGCATAGTTTGGGGCTGGTTGCCTTGTGGTTTGGTCTATTCCGGTCTTACGCTGGCAGCAACGACCGGTGATATTGTTAAAAGTTCCCTGACAATGCTGAGTTTCGGATTGGGAACTTTACCTGCCGTCATGGGAGTGGGTATAATGACCGGAATATTAGCAAGGTTATCCAGAATGCAATATTTCAAGCAGACTGTCGGTCTGTTGATGATTGCACTGGCGCTAATAGCTGCGATGCCATGGCTTAACCCCTATGCACTAACAATACATCTAAGAAATCATTAAGAGGCAACTATGGGTCATTTTAATTCTATCATTGGGCAATCTCCTGCATTAGATTCTTTAATTCGCAGCGCCAAAATGGTTGCTGCCACTGATGTAACGGTATTAATTAAAGGTGAAACCGGCACAGGCAAGGAAGTGTTGGCCACCGCGATCCAAAAATCCAGTCCTCGCGCCAGCAAAGCCTTTATTACATTGAATTGCGCCGCATTGCCCGAGAGCCTGATTGAATCGGAATTATTCGGCCATAAAAAAGGCTCGTTTACGGGTGCCACCGCCAACAAGCAAGGCCTGTTTCAGGTCGCTGATGGCGGCACCTTGTTTCTTGATGAAATCAATTCATTACCCGTCTCCATTCAAGCTAAACTGTTGCGTTTTCTGGAGTCTGGAGAATGCCTGTCGGTCGGTGATATTAAACCGTATAAAGTCGATGTCCGCGTTATTGCGGCGACCAATGCCGACCTGAACAAACAGATCGATGCCGGCGAGTTTAGACAGGATTTGTACTTCCGGTTAAATGTCGTGCCTCTGGAATTGCCTCCGCTGGCACAACGTACCGAGGATATTGAGCATCTCATAAAGCATTTTCTGACTTTTTTCGCAGACATACACTATATAACAGCGCCCAAATTCAGCAAGCAGGCATTGAAAATTCTGAAAGGTTACCAGTGGCCCGGCAATATCCGTGAACTGCGTAACTTATGCGAAAGACTCAGCATTTTATTGGCCGGCAAGACTATCGAACCGGAAAATCTGCCGCATGAATTTAGCGTCTATAGCCGCAATGCCAAAGCCACTCCGTTCACGCTGCCTGAAGTTGGCCTGCAACTGGATGCCTTGGAAGCCGACTTGATCCATCAGGCACTAAGCCGAACTCAAGGCAACCGCAGCAAATCGGCAAAATTGCTGGGCATTTCCAGAGATACACTGCTCTACCGCATGCAAAAGCATGGTTATGCCTCACACTAAAACAAATCTGCATAATTTCGATGAGAATCGCTACAGACGAAATGCGCCGACTCTGTTTAATACCGCTTAGTTTTCAATCCTGGCTTCATCAATAGCATCTTATCCACTGCGCGGTAACATTATCGCTTTTGCCATTCCCGCGCAGTATCGTTAACCGTACCATCTTGCTCAATTCAGCTTTGCCAATGCCTGGCTGAGCCAGTTGCAATAGCTCGTGTTGTTTTATATTTCCCCAAAAACCATCGCTGCATAGAATAAAAGTTTCCCCTTTTTCCATGGCCGGATATAAGCAAATCTCCGCATCATGCGCTCTTAACGCACTTATACTGCGCGTCAATTGATTCTGACAGGGATGCCGCGCCATTTGCTCCTCTGAAAGCTCGCCTTGATTTACCAGTTGCTGTATAACTGAATGGTCCTGTGTATGCCACAAAATCTGTTGCGGATTTATTCTATAAATTCGCGTATCACCGCAATGGGCCGTCAGTACAAACCGCTTATTAATATAAAGAATGGCGCACGTTGTGCATGCTTGCTCAACAGATCTATCTTGGCCGAATAACCGTTTCATTTCATTAACAGCATCGGCTATCCAGACCGAAATCATTGCGGATGGATTGCGTGCAATCAGCTTGCTGTAAGCCTCAGCAAATCGCAGCATGCTTTGACAAAAATAACGGGAAGCTTTTTCTCCGGCAGAATGACCTCCCAGACCGTCGGCGACTATAAACAGCGCATAAGAATCATTGACGATATGCGCCATAAAATCCTGATTGATCTCTCGATCGCCTGCCGAAGTTAATTGATAGAATTCCAGGTTCACTTACTTTTCGCAATAAGGACTCGCCAGCCTTGCATTTCTCATAACTCGCTTCAAATCCCTAACCGTTTGGGACAAGCCCGAGAATATTGCCTGAGCGATAATCGAATGCCCGATATTCAGCTCAATCAGTTCAGGTATCGCGCATATCGCTTCAACATTATGAAAATGCAGACCATGTCCGGCATTGACTTGCAATCCCGCACTATGCGCATATCTCGCGGCCCGCCTGATGCGCTCCAGTTCGTCGATGTGCTGCACAGAATTCTTAGCCTCGGCATAGCGCCCGGTATGTAATTCCACAACCGGTGCCCTGGCTTTTACGGCAGCGTCAATCTGGGCTTCATCAGGATCAATGAAAAGAGATACCTCGACATCGACCCCTGCCAATTGCTCACAAGCCCATTGCATGCGAGACAGATTGCCGGCCACATCCAGGCCGCCTTCAGTGGTCAATTCTTCGCGTTTTTCAGGTACGAGACAACAGGCATAAGGTTTGACTTGTCTCGCAATGCCGATCATCTCATCGGTCACCGCCATTTCCATATTCAGCCGGGTATGAATCATGTCTTTCAACAAAAAAATATCCCTATCCTGAATATGGCGGCGATCCTCGCGCAAATGCGCGGTAATCCCGTCGGCGCCGGCCTGCTCCGCTATTAATGCGGCCTGAACCGGTTCCGGATACATCGTTCGTCGCGCTTGCCTTAAGGTAGCGACATGGTCGATATTGACACCTAATAAAATTAAGTTCTTATTCATTTTTTAATATGCCTGATATTTTATTGATAACCGCTCGGCTTTTAAGCGGCTTACCCTGTAGATGAGAATCTATGACTGTTCTCATCAGTATTTTTGCTTCGACTAAGACCAAGGGATCGGCGAACTCCCTGGACTTTATCGCCAGCAGAACCTTTCCGGAAAAGCGTCCATCCACGGATTCAACTACCCCCTGCTGCGCATCAAGTACGTAATGCTTTAACGGATTCACCGGGGCGCCATTTACATCACGTTCCAGTTGCATCCCGTAGCCGACATGGTCCATAAGATTTAATTCAAATAATCGCAATGTTGCCTCTATGTTCTCGCCGCTCGATAAGCGCAATAAACAGGCTGCGTAATCGTCGAATACTTCAGGGTGCGGATCGAATCTATGCAGAAAGCGAGTGGCCAGCTCATTAATGTAAAAGCCGCAGTAAAAAGCAAGCCCTTCCAGTTGCACTAACGGTTGAGCGATTTCAACATTCGTCAGCGTTTTTAGCTCTGCCTTGCCGATATAGGAAATAAGTAACGGAATAAAAGGCTGCAACACCCCGGCAGTTTTGGACTTTGATTTTCTTACGCCTTTTGCCACCAGAGAAAGCCTGCCGAAATCTCTGGTTAACACATCAATGATCAGGCTGGTTTCCCGGTATTTGCAGTGCTGTAAAATAAAAGCAGGTTGTAGATAAACCGCTGATTCAGTCATTAAACCCTAAATTTTGCAGCGCGCGCTCATTATCCGACCAACCTTTTTTAACCTTAGCCCAAAGCTGCAAATAAACTTTCTGGCCAATCAATTTCTCGATATCGTGCCGGGCATCCGTACCAACTTTCTTCAACATTTCACCTTCCTTGCCAATAACGATATTTTTCTGGGTCGGCCGCTCCACCCAAATGATGGCGTAGATCTTGGTAATCTCAGGCTTCTCTTCATAACGCTCAATCTCGACCGTCAATGCATAGGGCAGCTCGTCACCCAATCTTCGGGTCAGCTTTTCCCTGACGATTTCCGCGCATAGAAAACGCTCGGGGCGGTCTGTGATCTGGTCTTCAGGATAAATCAACTCCCCCTCGGGCAGCAGTTGCATAACCGCATTTTCAAGCTGATCAAGGTTAGTGCCTTTCAATGCAGAGATGGGAATCAAATGCTCAAACGGAAACCGGTGCTGCGCTTCGGCAAAGAAAGCCAGAATCGCGTCCTTGTCTTTGACTTTGTCGACTTTATTGACGGCTAAAATAACCGGCAAACCGGCCTGCTCCAGTTTTTTGAAGATAACTTCATCGTACTCATGCCAGGATAAACCGTCGATCAGCCAGACAACCACATCGACTCCCAGGAGAGTCGTATCGGCCGTCCTGTTCAAATAACGGTTCAGTGCTCTCTTTTCACTGTCGTGCATGCCCGGCGTATCCATATAGATAGCCTGACCTGCCTCTGTCGTATTGATGCCGAGAATTCGATGCCGGGTAGTTTGTGGCTTACGGGATGTGATGCTGATTTTTTGTTTCAGCAAATGGTTCATCAATGTGGATTTACCGACATTGGGGCGCCCGATCAGCGCTACGTAACCGCAATTCATTTATTGTTTTCACTCAGTAATTTGAGCATTTGTTCAGCCGCCGCCTGTTCTGCTCTTTTTCGGGAAATCCCTGTACCGATGCAAGTTTCGGATATCAGAGAGATTGTGCATTTGACTTTAAACGTTTGCTCATGCGCGAGTCCGGACGTAGTCATTAAAATATATTCGGGCAATTCCATTTTCTTTGACTGCATCAACTCCTGCAATTGGGTTTTAGGATCTTTCTGCCAGTTATTCAAAGATAAGTTCGCCAGTTTCTCCGCGAATAACTCCAATATCCACCGCTGACAACTTTCTATGCCCTGATCTATGAACAATGCGCCCATAATAGCTTCCAAAGCATCGGATAAAATGGAATCCCGGCGGAAACCACCACTCTTTAGTTCCCCTGAACCCAGCAGCAAATAGTCGCCGACTTGATGTTTTCTGGCCAAGTCCGCCAATGAACTTTGATTGACCAGGCTGGCTCTCAACCGGCTTAACACGCCTTCGCTGGCATCAGGAAATAAATCGTACAACTTCTGGGCAATGACAAAACCCAATATTGAATCACCTAAAAACTCCAAACGCTCGTTATTATGAGCGCCTGCACTTCGATGGGTTAAAGCCCTGGTAAAAAGCTGTGGATTGTTAAATACCAATCCAAGCTTTTTACATAATACGGTAGGCTTTCTTATCACTCCTGACCAACCTCAATAAAATCATAGAATTCGGCTAACACACTGAGGTTACCGAAAATTTTCACCACAGTCTCGTATTCAATTTCCACTTTTATATAATTGCCACGCTTGGTGACCTTTATATCATCCTTGGTCACATCATAGACATAATTCATAGTGAAGCGTTTATTAAGAATGGATCTGGCTTCTTGTTCGCTTTTGGTTTGAATGTCAACAGTCTCTTCAAGGGCGGCCAATGCATTAACGACTTTGCTGTGATCTATGTATATCGGTGCAATTTTCAACACCAATAAAACAAAGAAAGCGATCAGTCCCAGAATAAAAGCTATTGAGATCAAAGTGAGCCCTTGCTGGCGTTTAGGCGATAAATTCATATTTCCTCCGAACAATTTAAATAAATACCTACATAAGTGTAGTTTATTTCAGCACGGTGCCAATACGATCGAGGCCTACGCCTTTATGCTGCCAATCCCAGCTCATCCAGATAAAAAATGCCTTGCCCACCAGATTCTCTTCAGGAACGACGCCCCAATAGCGGCTGTCATTACTGTTATCCCGGTTATCGCCCATCACAAAATAGCTTCCTGCCGGCACGACAAAAACACCTTCAACCGTAGGTGATCCGTTTCTGATCAGAATGCTGTGTTCGATGCCGGTCAAATCTTCTATCCGGTGTTCAGCTCCAGTCATTTCCTGGCCTTGGCCTATACCCTGATAAGCTCCTAATGGAACCTGATTAACAGGCACGTCGTTGATATATAGTTTTTTATTGTAATAAGCAACTTTGTCTCCCGGCAAGCCCACCACGCGCTTTATATAATCAACGGAAGGATCTTTAGGATAGCGGAACACGACGATATCGCCCCGCTGTGGCTCATTCAGTTCAATGATTTTTTTATTTATAACTGGCAGGCGTATACCGTAAGTGAACTTATTGACCAGTATAAAATCACCGATCAGCAATGTCGGCATCATGGAGCCTGAAGGAATACGAAAAGGCTCGGCCAAAAATGAGCGAAGCAACAAAACGATCAGTACGATAGGAAAAAAAGAACGCGCATACTCTACAATTAAAGGCTCTTTTTTGTCGACGAAAATACCTGCGTCGGGTTTGCGCATTAACAGGTAACCACCCCAGATTACACCAGTAATAACAGTGGCGATCAAAAGAAAGAAGGAAAAATCAAAGTCCATAATATAGTGTGTAATGAAGGTGAAAATTTTGAGTTATTCTTTGTTGAGCTGCAAAACAGCCAGGAATGCCTCTTGAGGAATCTCAATATTGCCCACCTGTTTCATCCGTTTCTTACCTGCTTTTTGTTTTTCCAACAGTTTTTTCTTACGAGTAATGTCGCCGCCATAACATTTGGCCGTGACATTTTTTCGCATGGCTTTAACGGTCGATCTGGCGATAATTTTGGAACCGATGGCAGCCTGTATCGCAACTTCATACATCTGCCGCGGAATCAGGTCTTTCATTTTTTCGACCAGATCGCGCCCTCGGTTCTGGCTTTGATCGCGATGAACTATGATCGACAAGGCATCGACCTTATCCGCGTTAATCAGTACATCCAGCTTAACCAGTGCGGCTTCCTGAAAGCGTAAAAATTCATAATCAAACGAGGCAAACCCTCTGCTCACTGACTTCAGACGATCGAAGAAATCCAGCACAACTTCACTCAGCGGCATCTCATAATGTATGGATACCTGCCTGCCGACATATTGCATATCTTTTTGTACGCCGCGCTTTTCTATACATAATGTGATGACGGCGCCGAGATAATCTTGCGGAACCAGAATATTGGCTCGAATAATCGGCTCCCTGATTTCCTTAATGGTTCCGATATCAGGCAATTTAGCCGGATTATCGACCATGAGAACTTGCCCACCATGAGTAACAACCTCATAAACCACGGTAGGCGCTGTAGTAATCAGATCGACATCGTATTCCCTTTCCAGACGCTCCTGTACAATTTCCATATGGAGCATGCCAAGAAACCCGCAGCGAAAACCGAAACCTAACGCTTGTGATGTTTCCGGTTCAAACTGCAACGCTGCATCATTCAAATTCAATTTAGTCAGTGCTTCGCGCAGATCTTCGTAATGATCGGAACTGACCGGATAGAGGCCTGCAAAAACTCGCGGTTGAACGCGCTGAAAGCCTGTCAACTGTTCAGTCGCAGGCTTATCGGCCCAGGTGATCGTATCGCCGACCGGCGCCCCGAAAATGTCTTTGATGCCTGCAACAACAAAACCTACCTCACCGGTATTTAAAAGTTCTTTTTCGAAACGTTTGGGCGTAAACACACCGACTTTTTCGACGATAAAGGACTTGCCGGTCGACATGATAGTGATCTTCTGCTTTCTTCGAATACTGCCATGAACGATTCTGACCAAAGACACCACGCCCAGATAACTGTCAAACCAGGAGTCAATAATCAGAGCCTGCAGAGGGCCATCCGGATTACCTTCAGGAGCAGGAATTTTAGCCACCAATTGCTCGAGGACTTCCCCCACACCCAAGCCTGTTTTAGCGCTGATCTTTGGCGCGTCATCGGCCGGGATACCAATAACATCCTCTATTTCCGTGATTACCCGCTCAGGCTCGGCGGAAGGCAAATCTATCTTGTTCAGAACAGGGAGCACTTCCAGTCCCTGTTCTATCGCCGTATAACAGTTGGCAACGCTCTGGGCTTCAACGCCCTGTGCCGCATCAACAACCAACAGCGCACCTTCGCAAGCAGCTAGTGACCTGGAGACTTCATAGGAAAAATCAACATGCCCTGGCGTATCAATGAAGTTAAGCTGATACGTTTCACCATCTTTCGCTTTAAAGTCGAGCGTAACACTCTGCGCTTTAATGGTAATCCCACGTTCCTTCTCAATATCCATAGAATCGAGCACTTGCGCTGACATCTCCCTGTTAGTAAGGCCTCCACATATCTGAATGAAGCGATCCGCAAGTGTCGATTTACCATGATCAATATGCGCAATAATGGAAAAGTTTCTTATATGCTTTAAATCCACGTGTTATTTTTCTATTTTAAGTGCCAAAAAGACCGGACTGCCTTGACGCTGAATCAGAACAGCGATTGATTTGCCGACCGGAAGATTTTTGACTATTTTATCAAAATCAGCCACATCACGAATGATATTATTCTGAATTCGTAAAATCACATCACCACGCTGGATGCCTGCATCCCTGCCAGGACCTTTTGCGATATTTTGCACTAGGACACCGTTTTGAATAACCTGCAGCTGCTCTCTTTGCTCATTGGTCAAATCTGTAACATTAATACCTAAACGATTGTCAGGTTTCGCTTCCACTTTAGCTTCGTCTACTTTTTCAACTTCTTCCGGTAAAAGCCCGACTGTCACAGTCAACGTTTTAGTCTCACCTTGCCGAATGATTTTAACTGTTGCCTTATCACCAATAGGCGTCATGCCTACCATAGGCGGTAATTCACCGGAAGTTTCAATCTGCTGGCCGTTAAACTCCGTGATAATATCGCCAATCTGTATACCGGCTTTCTCTGAAGGGCTGCCAGCAATTATCTTGGATACCAAAGCTCCCTGAGTTTTTTTCATACCAAATGATTCGGCCAATTCACGGGTCACATCCTGAATCTGCACGCCCAACCAGCCACGAGCAACTTTACCGCTGGATTTTATCTGATCGACAACATTCATAACGATGTCCATTGGAATGGCGAATGAGAGCCCCATGAAACCACCGGTACGGCTATAAATCTGTGAATTGATACCAACAACTTTGCCATCCATATTGAACAACGGACCGCCGGAATTTCCCGGGTTGATCGCCACGTCCGTTTGTATGAACGGCACATAATTGCCCCCAGGCAAACTGCGGCCTTTTGCGCTGACAATGCCGGCTGTCACTGACTGCTCGAATCCGAAAGGCGAACCGATGGCTAAAACCCATTCGCCAACCTGCAATTGATTGGGATTACCAATATCAACCACCGGTAAATCAGTAGCATCAACTTTCAATACGGCAACATCGGTACGCGCATCGGAACCTATCAGCTTAGCCAGTAATTCACGACGGTCAGACAACTTAACTACGATCTCATCCGCATCCTTCACTACATGATGATTGGTTAACACATAACCGTCTTGGGAAATAATAAAGCCCGACCCTAAAGACTTAGTCTCTCTCGGTATATATCCACCTCCCTGACCATTGAAAAAATGTTTGAACAGCTCCTCCATCTCGGGAGGAATACCTTCAGGTAATTGTGGCTCTTGCGCCAGATCATCTGCTTCCGGAGGCGCTTTCTGAGTGGTACTGATATTAACCACAGCCACACCATTTCTTTTTACCATCTCAGTAAAATCCGGTAATTGCGCAAAAGCATTTTGATTACACAGAAGAACCAGAAAAAAAGACCATATAAGCTTATTGAGCATAAAAACTCCATTTCCAATCATTAATAATGAATAACTTATAATTTAAGAAACCAATAACTTTTACAAAATACTTCATTAACAAAGACCTTGCATCTATTAAAATCAGTTGTGTCAACGAGAGAAGGGGAAGTCTGCCGCACGCTTGCATTCGAACTTACAAAGCGAGTATTAAAATTGCCTAGCTATCGGATATATGCAAATAAAGTAAAGCCAGAATATTATTTACTGAGATTTTAATCACAACATCTCTCCGCCCCATTTATTCCGCAGCCGCATAGACTCCTGCTTCATTGACGAATGAAGAAACGAGCGTCATGCAGATTTCTTAAAATATGTTCCGGAGCAACTAAATGAATATCGGACTTATAGATCGCCGCAGGATGCCGTTCTATTTATGGACATGAAAATATCGATGATATTCAGAACATGGTTGCCATTTATCGTTGTCATACAACCATAATTTATTAATCTTCTAATGCCGCAGCTTAATACCCTCGGCAATAAATTTAACTGTTTTTGCCGGCACCTCGCCCATTACCGTAAGCTGCCAATCATCTATTGTCCGGCTAAAAGAATTCACTGCGCCTACCGACTGCAGTCCTTGCTGCATAGCTGTATTTTTATTTTCCATATAAACTGAAACCGCAGCAAAACCGTCACTTAATAGCAGATGGTCAACCGGCTGATTAGAATTATGCATAGGTCGGCGAGTAAAAAATATTTCTTCGAAACCAAGTGGCAGATTATTTACAATAAAAGCCGCTTGATTCGATGCCTGAGCCTGTAATTGATGGATATGCTTCACGGCTCCCGTTGTTTCTCCGAACTTGGCCTCGACAAAGGGCAATGTTTCTTTAACCTCCAAATCCGTAAAAACAACCTGTTCCAAAACCGTGCCTGACAGATCATATACGGCTACTTTAAGCGGCAAAAACTGCTGCTGTTCTATCCATATTTTTCTGACATACCTAAAATCATCTTTAGGCTGAATGGTAATAACATGGGTCGGCAACATAGCCACATTTTCCTCGCCGACAACTTTGAAATCGTAAACAGCGCTCATCTCATCTAAGTTTTGAGGCAAATCGATTAAGAAAGAGCGTCCTACGGGTCGATGGTCAACCACAACTTGTTGGGTGGACTTGAATAAACAACTGACTTTATCAGCATCCCTGATAATTTCGCGTAGCGGGGAATTTAGTGATAACAGGCGTTCTTGCTCAATACCTTTTTCGGCTGCATGAAAATATTTCATGGTCTCCAGCTTGCCGTTTCTTAAAAACGCAACAGTACCTTGATAATTTAGGGCTCGCATGGCGTGAGTCATTTTTGTTAATGCCTGCCGAGCATTCAGTTCAAGATCTGCCGCAAAAACCGTTCTTGTTGATAAAAGCAACACAAGAAAAAAACGTTTTACCACTTTAATTATTCCTGATTGTAAACAGTAACACTGGCAAAGGACTGAAAGTTGACCTCGCCATTGGTATAAACACTGCTGTTGTGTGCCTGAAGATAATCATTAAACCGTGTATTTACTGGATACTGTTTGGTTTGATCCATATAGACAATCGAATCAGAGCGCTGTTCCGGCAATTGTGGCTGAGCCACTTCAATCAGTGAAGCTTGGTATTGTTCAGCATGATAATTCATGCTTTGGCTCGCTATCACGGCGATAATAGCGATAGACGCCGCCAAGGCGCTAATTTTATGGCTACGCTTAAATTTATTGCGTTGAGGCAACATATAAACGGGTTCATATTGGATTTCCTGGCTAATCCGTTCAACAAAATCAGATTTCGGCGACAAAAACAGATCAGTTTTCAGAGCATGACTCACCGCCGCATAGCGGTTCATCTTGTCTCTTAACTCAGCGTTTTGCTGTATTTTTTGTAATAAACTTAAAGATTCGTTAGTACTAAGCTCATTATCAAGGAATTGAGAGATTTTTTGATTCAAATCTTCATGCATCGAAAATCACCATTTAATCGAGCAAGGGGTTTAATTTATTATCGATTGCCTCACGCGCTCTAAAAATGCGCGATCGCACCGTACCAACCGGACAATCCATTGCCACAGCAATTTCTTCATAACTCATTCCCTCGAACTCCCGCAACATGATTGCTGTGCGCATTTCCTCAGGCAACTTATCAATTGCTGCTTTAATGACCTCAACTATTTCCTGATTTAATAAAAGTCTTTCCGGCGTTTCCATGCCCTGTAGTTGAGGTACATTTTCAATTTGTTCCGCATCCTGTATATCTACCTGATAATCAAAGCTTCTTCTTGACCGGGACACCAGGTAATTTTTTGCTGTATTAATAGCAATGCGGTATAACCAAGTGTAGAAAGCGCTATCGCCCCTAAAATTTCCTAATGCGCGATAAGCTTTAATAAAAGCTTCCTGAGCCACATCTTGAGCTTCGCTTGGATCTTTGACATAACGATTCACCAACTGAATAATCTTATGTTGATATTTAACCACCAAAAGATCATAAGCTGACTTATCGCCGTGCTGCACTCGCAACACCAACTCTTTATCTAGTTGTTCGCTTGTCCTTGTTTGATTATTCACTACGGCTCTTTAATTATTGAAATAGACAGAATTAAACCGCATAAGTTCTTTGGATACAAAAAAAATTGCTATCACCCTAAAAAGCTTTATTATCCATAAATACTGACCAGTGACCTAATTTACCGTAACATCAGCACAGCAAAACATTTTTCCTTATTGATTTAATGACAGCTTCTTTTATGCCTTATTCCACAAATTATGATGTCCTTGTTATTGGTAGCGGTGGTGCAGGTCTAAGTTTAGCGCTTAGATTGGCCGAACATCCCATGCGAATTGCTGTCCTTTCAAAACTTGCCTTGACATCCGGCAGTACTTATTATGCCCAAGGGGGCATTTCCGCAGTTTTTGATGCCGAAGATTCTATTGAATCCCATATTGAAGACACGCTGGATGCAGGCGCGGGACTCTGCAATCCTGAAATTGTAAGACTTACCGTTACGCACGGGAAAAGCTCTATAGATTGGCTGCGTCAGCAGGGCGTGCTTTTTACTGAAGAACAAACGCAATCCGGCGAAACAAAACTGCATTTAAACCGGGAAGGCGGCCATTCTCACCGGCGTATTGTACATACCAATGATGCAACAGGTAAAGCAGTGTCGCTGTCATTGATTGAGCGCGCAAAAGAACACGCTAATATCAAATTGTTTGAACATCATAATGTTGTCGATTTAATCACGGCACCAGACTCCGCCGACTCTGTCAAGCGTGTAATAGGCGCCTATGTACTGAACACCCAGACGCATCAGGTCAAGACCATTGCCGCGCGAGTTGTCGTTCTGGCAACAGGCGGCGCCAATAAGGTTTATCTTTATAGCACAAACCCGCAAAGCTCAACCGGCGACGGCATTGCCTTAGCCTGGCGGGCGGGCTGCCGTGTCAGCAACATGGAGTTTATGCAGTTTCATCCTACCTGTCTCTATCATCCTCACCCCCAAGCACGCTCTTTCCTCATCAGTGAAGCAGTTAGAGGCGAAGGCGGCAAGCTGATTCTGCCGGACGGCTCGTCTTTTATGCAGAATTTCGATCCCAGAGGCGAACTGGCGCCCCGCGATATTGTTGCCAGAGCTATAGACCATGAAATAAAAAAGCGGGGCATTAACTGCGTTTACCTGGACATCAGCCATAAATCGGAACAATTTATACGGGAGCACTTCCCTACGATTTATCAGCAATGTCTTGAATTCGGTATTGATATCACAAAAGAACCCATTCCCGTCGTACCTGCCGCGCATTACACCTGCGGCGGCGTTTTAACAGACAGCCATGCGCGTACCGATATCGCCAATCTCTACGCCATAGGGGAAGTCGCCTGCACAGGTCTACACGGTGCCAATCGCATGGCCAGCAATTCGTTACTGGAATGTCTGGTTTTTGCCGATCGCGCCAGCGAAGATATTTTGCAGAAACTTTCCACCATTCCTGCCTGCCCAGATATTCCCGATTGGGATGAATCACAAGTCGGCGATTCGGATGAAGAAGTTGTAGTGTCACATAACTGGGACGAACTGCGTCATTTTATGTGGGATTATGTAGGTATCGTAAGAACCGATAAACGTTTGAACAGGGCTATGAATCGTGTGGAATTGCTTAAAAAAGAAATTGCCGAATACTATGGAAATTTTCGCGTTACCAGCGATTTACTGGAGTTGCGCAATTTGGTCATAGTCGCCGAACTGATCATTCGTTGCGCTCAACAGCGCAAGGAAAGCCGAGGCCTGCATTACACATTGGACCATCCAGAACCAGATGCCAGCAAACCGGCACAAAATACTATTCTGTCTCCCTGAAAGACTTAGACCTATTTTCCACAAATTAAAATTCCTTTAGCAGCGACTCGACTTGTCGAGCCGCCTGCTCGCAGTCTACGGCAGACTTCTCCACATAGTGACTTAACAAAAGCCCAATGTTTAGCCCTTCGCTGTTACGGACTGCATATTCATTGAGAGGAGCGCATATCTTATGCATATGCTGCTCAGCTCTGATTAAAGTCACATGGTTTTGCGGATCATTCTCAGTTTCCGTCAATATCATAACCTCGCTGGTCATGCTATTTTGTAAACGAAAAACATCTTCCACATAGCGTGCAAACTCTTCCCGTGACTGTCTGTTTGCCCCATATCCACTCGCAAAAGGTGTTGCGCATCCTGACAATACCACAGTAATAAAAATCAGTATGCAGCTATGAAAGTTAACCAAATTCTTATTCCATTTTGCCATCTGATTTTTTACTTTACTTAAAGAGCTCATTCAACTAAAACTTCTCAATATACTATAAATTCGGCTCACTTGAGCAGAAAAGAAAACTGTCAAACATACAGCCTCTAAAAACAATAAAATTCTTTTAATATTTTTACTGTTTTTGTATCATCCGGCCCATCTGAGTGTATACTTTTCCAACTCTAAATATAACTATAAATCTAACAAATACGGTTTCAATCTGATGGCTGAAAAAACAGTAAGCAAATATTTGCTCAACCTTGAAAAGAACTTTGCCAGTGATAATCCGGTATTGCAGAAAGCGGCAAAAGTCTTCCATGAGCTCGATCAAATTGAATACGATTTAGGGTTACTCGGCAACGATGAAACAACAGCATGCAAGGATTCCTGGTGGCCGATCGTCAGCCTGATCGGCGGCAACTCAACCGCGAAATCCGGGTTCATTAACAGCTATTTGGGCTCAGAATATATGCTCGCCGGGCTTCAGCCATCCAGCCACAAATTTACTGTGCTGCTGCATAGCAGTCAATCTACCCCAACCATTTTGCCAGGTACCGCATTGGATGTTGATCACCGGTACCCGTTTTATCAAATCAGCCGCAAAATTGAACAGCAACAGGCAGGCGAAGGCGACCGCATCAATTCTTACCTGGAATTAAAAACCATCAATAGCGATCGCTTAAAAGGCAAGCTATTCATTGATGCTCCCAATATTAACGCCGTATCGTCCAATTCAGTTGCTTCACTGTTAATGCGACATACTATCGAATGCTCTGATCTGGTTTTAATTTTTACGGATGCGTTTGATTCAGCAGCACCGCTGGTTGATGAATTAGTTGAAACCATCGTTCGCCATCAGGATACGAATAAATTTGTTTATATCATCAATGAACCTGCAGCAGCGCTAAATCGGGCTCTTAACAATGAAATCATTTCTTCCTGGCAAAGAAAATTATCAGGATTGGGCCTGAATACCGGACAATTTATTGTTTTGTCTACTGTAGAAAATACAATCAATCCTCAGAACCAGGCAGGTTTTGCCGCAATAGATCAACGCATGGTCAATGTGTCCTATGACCGATCCTACCGCGTCCTGCATTCGCTGGAAAAAAGCATCCGCGAAATTGATAACGTCGTGATCCCGGAAGTAACCAAAGGCATTGCGATATGGAAAGACCGTGTGCATTTTTCTACGCTGCTGATTCTGGGATTCATTATCACTTTCGCTCTCTTCGCCGAAATACAAATGGGGATTCTGGATTTATTGATAGACCCGATCATTGGCCCTGTGGTCCTGATTGTTTTGTTAGCCATCATAGTTCCATTACATATACTCATCAGCAAGCTACAAGGTAAATTAATCATCAAGCAGCTAACTGCCAGACAAAAAGAGCTTCACTTAATGGAAAATCTGGCCAAACTCTTTGAAAAAAATCTGACCTTTTCACGCATGTTAATGCCAATTACTGAGCCTGCTGGCTGGAACAAAAAAACCAAAGCCCGTTTATATCAATTAACTGATAAAACCAAGGAACTTGTTCAGTTATTGAATGATAATTTTGGTACTTATAATGATCGGTCATTGGTCAATTATTCGGACCCGCTGAATTTAGCAAATTAATCTGAACCGTTAAGTTTTCCTGCGTCGCTTCTTGTGGTTACATGGCTATTTTAAAGCAATATCTGGCGCTTTGCTGGTTTCAAAGCAACCCGCTTGCGCTGCCTAGATCAGTTGATTTTTTCAAACAAAATTTCTGGTTCTATTATATTGTTGAATTTTTCATACAGGTGAATATGGTTGATGATCCTGTAGAATCGTTTTATGAGGTTAGCCTGGAAACAGCGCTAACCTTTTTGTTTATAGCGATCATGCTGATTCTCAACAAGTCCCTGTACGCATTTATCCAAACGTCAACCGCTTTTCTATTTTGTGAAAATGTAGTCGCTATTTTTGTCGTGCCAGTGATAGTCTGGCTAACCACCACCGATGATGCTTTAAGCTATTACACATTTGCCGCCTTGGCCTTATGGCAGTATGCTTTGATTGCTTATCTTATCCAGCGCATCCTGTCCGTTAACCTTTCTGCCGCCCTAGTTTTGTCCTTCCTTTATTTCATGGTGACTTACGGCGGTGCTTTCGCCCTGGCTCAAGTCATTTAGCGCGGCCGCCTGGCGGCATCAGAATCTGTCCAATTCAGGATGCGCCACTTCGCCCTGGTGCACATGCATAGCACCTAATTCAGCACAGCGATGCAATGTAGGCACGGCCTTGCCGGGATTGAGCAGGCCTTTTTCATCAAATGCTCTTTTTACAGCATGAAATTGAGTTAATTCATTATTGGCAAACTGAATACACATGTGGTTGATCTTCTCGACACCTACCCCATGCTCACCTGTAATCGTTCCACCTACTTCAACACTTAATTTCAGGATGTCACCGCCAAACTGTTCAGCTTTTTCCAGTTCTCCTGCATGATTGGCATTGTACAAAATCAACGGATGCAAATTACCGTCGCCAGCGTGAAATACATTAGCCACGGCCAAACCGTATTTTTCAGATAAATCGCCTATATTTTTCAGTATTTTTGCCAGAAAACGCCTGGGAATCGTGCCATCCATGCAATAATAATCCGGTGAAATACGCCCGACTGCAGGAAACGCCGACTTGCGGCCTGCCCACATTTTTTGCCTTTCCTGCTCGGACTGAGCAACCCTGACGTCTATCGCTCCGCCATCCGTTAATAGTGCGACCGCTTTATCCAACTCTTCCTCGACCTGCTCCCTTGCACCATCAAGCTCGCACAGCAGTATTGCCTCTGCATTATTGGGGTAGCCTGCATGAATAAAGTCTTCGGCCGCCTTAATTGCCGCCTTGTCCATCATCTCCAGTCCGGCAGGAATCAAACCGGCCGCCACAATGTCCGCGACCGCCTGCCCGGCCTTTTCGATATCGTCAAAGGCTGCCAGCACAACCTGCGCCTGTTCAGGAGTGGGCAACAGCTTGACCGTTATCTCAACAATAATGCCCAACATACCTTCCGAGCCGGCTATTAACGCCAACAAGTCCAACCCGGCACTATCCAGGCCGTGCGAACCGATAGTGACAAGTTCGCCGCCCATGGTCAGCATTTTAACGCGCAGAAGATTGTGCGTAGTCAGTCCGTATTTAAGACAATGTACGCCTCCCGAATTCTCGGCGACATTGCCGCCTATCGTGCATGCGATCTGTGATGATGGGTCCGGCGCATAATAAAGCCCGAAAGGCGCAACCGCCTGCGAAATAGCCAGATTGCGCACGCCCGGCTGCACAACAGCCAAGCGGTTGGCAATATCGATTTCAAGGACTTGATTGAGCTTGGCCAAACTTAACAAGACACCGTTAGCCAACGGCATCGCGCCCCCTGCCAACCCTGTACCTGCTCCCCTGGCGACCACCGGCACGCCTTGCTGATAGCAGAGACGCAATATACGCTGAATTTGTTCGATCGTTTCGGGCAATACGACTAGCCAGGGCACGCAATGATAAGCCGAAAGACCATCGCACTCGAATGGTTTTAAGGCTTCCTTCTCGAAAATAATAGATGCCTGCGGTAAAAACGTTCTAAATTCATTGATCAACACATTGCGGTCAATCTGATGATGGATTGTTTCCGACGCATGTGGCTGAATTGTTATCATAAGTCATCGCCAATCAATAAGAGCCAGCCATGTATTGTGTCAAATCGAAACTGACAATAGAAGACACAATCAAAAAATCCCGCTTCATCGGAGTGATTGTTCCCTGCGTTAATGAGAACGAGGCATTACTGAACCTTAAACAATTGCATGCCGAACACCCCAACGCCAATCACATTGCTTTCGCTTATCGCATCAAAACCGACTGCGGCTTTATCAACCGTTTCCATGATGCGGGTGAGCCAACCGGTACGGCCGGAAAACCGATTTTCCAACATATCGAGGGCAAACAACTGATTAACCTGTTAATTGCCGTGATCCGCTATTTCGGCGGCGTCAAACTGGGCGCAGGCGGACTGACGCGTGCTTATGGCAATACAGCCAAAAGCGTCATCGAGGCGGCGGAAATTTACCCGTATGTGGAACTGGCAAGAATCCGGTTAACGTTGGATTATAACCAAATGCAGCCGCTCGAATATCAATTGAAAAAACTTGATGGTCAGATTGTAGAACAGCATTTTGCCGAACAGGTCAGACTGCTGATTCAATTGCCGGCTGACAATGTAGACATATTGCTGCAAAGCTTTCCGGGGAACGCTTGAGATTTCTAGTCGGAATCAAAAATTGTCTGATAAGAGACATACATCAGCGTTGAAACCAGCATATATAAAACCGGCGTCAGCAAAGGCATCATGCCACCGCCAATAAACACGACGGCAAAGAGAAAACCTAACAATTTGTACATAGCATTTTGATGTCTGGTAACGGCCTTATTGCCTTGTTCCTTTGCCTGGCTCCAGGTATAGTTTTTGAAAAGCATCAATGGATAACTGAACCAGCTTGCGAACGTGGTCAGTATTAACAGAACGAAAATAAGCGCCACGATTGCCGAGGAATAAAGCCATCCTGTCAGTTGCCGCCATGATTTATCCTCCATATTCTCAGGCGTAAACTCCCAATAAAAGAAAAACTGGGCAATCTTCTCCCATTCCTCGTTATAAATGTTGGCAATCAGTCTAAAGACAAACCAGCAAAATACGATGCTGAGAGCCGCCAGCAAGGCTAATGGCAAACTTTTACTGATCGCCCAGTAAAGACTAACAGAATGCCCGTCCGAACTTTTCAAATCAGTATATTTTGCCACACCGACGCCGACAAACAGACTCGTCACCGACAAAACGACGCCCAGAGCCAGCGACATACGCCCGGCGCCTAACAGGAGTCCGATAAACAGCGTGTATCCGATCCAAATCGAAGGCGCACGGCTGATCAACCATAAAGCCTGACTGAGCCAGCCGCTGAAACTGGTTCTTTTCACGCCGAGATCCGTGAAATACCGACGGCCTGGCGCAATTCCTTGATAAAAGGCGCGCTGATCGCACGTGCTTTTTCGGCGCCTTCCCGCAATTGCTGTTCAATGTGCCCCGGCGCCTGCATCAATGCTTCATAGCGATCTCTCGCCGGCGCGATTTGCTCATTGATATGCTCGAACAAGATCTGTTTCATTTCCCCCCAGCCAATACCTTCCGCATAGCGCTGGCGAATATGAGCCACTTCCGATTGCATAGCGAAGGCTTTGTAAATACTGAATAACGTGCAGGTGTCCGGATCTTTGGGCTCACCGGGTTCCTGGGAGTTGGTTTTGATCTTGTTGATCAGCTTCCTTAATTTTTTCTCAGGTTCGAACAATGGAATGGTGTTGTTATAACTCTTGCTCATTTTGCGGCCATCCAGTCCCGCCAGAGTTGCGGCATTGTCGTCGATAACAGCCTCGGGCAATACAAAGTGCTCACCGTAAATATGATTGAATCGTCCCGCGATATCTCTGGCCATTTCAATATGCTGAATCTGGTCCTTGCCGACCGGCACTTTGTGGGCATTAAACATCAAAATATCGGCGGCCATCAGGATCGGATAACTGAATAAGCCCATGGTCACGCCTTTATCGGGATCGTTCTCACCGCCTTCCTCATTTTCTGCAACCGCCGCCTTATAGGCATGCGCCCTGTTCATCAAACCCTTTGCCGTTACACAAGTCAGCATCCAGGTCAGTTCCATAATCTCGGGCACGTCGGATTGCCGGTAAAACACGGCGTTCGAGGTATCCAGCCCCAAGGCCAGCCAAGTTGCCGCAATCTCCAGACTGGACTGGCGAACCCGCTCCGGCTCCTGGCATTTAATCAGCGCATGATAGTCGGCAAGGAAATAAAATGGCGAAACATTAGCATCTTTGCTGGCTGCAATAGCCGGCCTGATAGCGCCGACATAATTGCCCAAATGGGGTGTGCCTGTGGTAGTGATTCCCGTTAAAATTGTTGCTTTGGTCATTCGATAATACTCAAGTCCGATTGTGTTTGGCCTATCATATTACATAAATTCAGGCTAATATCCAGTAGCTCAACTCAATTAATAATCCTGCTGCAAATCATCACCCATCTGTGTGCTTTTTATAGTACACTGCGCCGCTAAAGCTATGCGGCTAAAGTAAATGTAACAACCAACAATATTGGCAGGGGAAATCATATGATGGAGTATGATGAAAAACGCGGCTACGCTCGCATGGAGGCAGACTGCGATATCATCTATAAACTCGCTGACTCAAGTGAATATTACCGAGGTCGCTGCACGTCCATCAGCGGTGCTGACGTATCATTTATTGCCGACCGGTCTTTTGATCCAGGTAAAGCCATGGAGATCAATGTAGTTCCTAAAAATACTATAACGCCGCCGATGACGGCTTTTATCGAGGTAGTCAGAAGTACGAAACGCGAAAATGATCACTACGAAATTGCTGCTACCATAAAAAGCATAAAAGGAGATTAATCTCCTTTATTATTGAATATTGAAAACCACGAAGCTGTTCTATTTATATGTTTACGATTACCAAAGAGGTCTATTTCTGCTACGGCCACCGGTTAATGAACCACCCAGGCAAATGCCGGAATCTGCACGGCCACAGCGTCAAAGCCTCGATTTCGATACAGCAGGAGCAACTTAACGATCAAGGCATGGTCTGTGATTTTTCCGACATCAAGGATTGTGTTGAAAGCTATATCGATCAGCAACTTGACCATAATTTCCTGCTGCATAAGGATGATCCGATCATCCCCATGCTGATTGAAAACAACGAACGTTTTCTCGCTCTGGCCGAACACCCTACCGCCGAAGTGCTGAGTAAAATGATTTATCAACATCTGAAACAGGCAGGTTTTAACGTCGCTCAGGTCGTATTATGGGAGACGGCCAGCGCCTATGCCTGCTACAGTGAAAACTGACATCCGCTATGGGCCTTCTTAATCCGATCAACAAGTCATTCTGCCTGGAACAAGTCTGCGCGTCCAACTACCGCAAGCTATTTCAGCTGATTCCCGATCTGCTGGCTTTTAAAGAAAAAGCCATCGGTCTTGCACCTGACAGAACCACACTGCACCTGGAAGTCATTGAACGCACTCCGTATACCATGACCGTGGATCTAAGCCACTGCTTCAAGAAAAATCCCAATGAATTTCTGGAGCCCGCCGTAAAAATAAGGATTTATCTCGATGCACAGCTGGCGGAAGTGTTGAGCGACCATGCTCGGAAAAGTGTGCCGAGCACATTTAAAGACCCCGGCTTGAGCCTTGAAATCATGAATTACAAATGGCGCTTAAACTATTTCCTGCAAAAATGGCTGGATCACTGTTTAAAACATCACTATCAATTCAGCAATAAACCATCGATAGAAGCCTTGGCATAAGCCCTATCAAACCGTCTAAAAGCTGACCCAAGCTTTAACTCGCTATGCGCAGAAAACCACGCACATCAAACTGGCTTATACTACTGACAAGCCTATTTCGTATCGGTCGCAAGCATCCTGCATTGTTGCTGTTGATTATCGCGCTCGGAGCGGGCGGTTATGCGTATGAAGTCAAGATTGCCCGCCCGGCCCTGCTTTTTCAGGGCGCCCCGAGAGCACACGATGCGGCAAACTACGAAACCTGGTTTCGAATATTGCGCAATGACGGATTTATTCTGGGTTATTCCGACTTGCGCGGCAATCCTTTATGGGTGGAATACGTGCTAACCCCGCTTCCCGAAAATGAACCCTCCTTAAAGCGCCCCAACCGCTTTGAAACGGACTGGCGCAGCATCAACCGCGTCAGCCATGACAGCTACCAGCAGAGCGGTTATGACCGAGGGCATATGGCGCCGAATTACGCGATCAGCCGGCTTTACGGCAAAGAGGGACAGGTCGACAGCTTTTTAATGACCAACATCAGCCCGCAGAAATCCAAGCTGAACCAGCGCGTATGGCAGCGCCTGGAGGAAATCGAAATCCAGCATTTCGCCAAAAGATTCGGCAAAGTCTGGGTCATCACAGGCCCGGTATTTAACGGAACCATAGAACGCCTGAAGTCAGATTGGACAGTGGAAATACCGGATGCCTTTTATAAAATATATATAGCGAAACCCAATCCTAATGCGCATCCTATTGCACTGGGCTTTGTAATACCGCAAACGGTCAAAGGCAAAGAGCCGTTGATGCAATTCGTGACCAGCGTCGACCATATAGAAGCGCAAACCGGCCTGGACTTTTTTCCTGAACTGGACGACAAGGTCGAAGATGCCGTGGAAGCAAGGGTCGATCCATCAATATGGAGTCTGCCAGCCCTCAGTAAACTACCCCCGCGTTATTGAGACTAATCAGCGTCTAAGCGAATGCCCTTCCGCTATCCATGACAACCATCAGTGCATAAAGAAAATTTGATGCCTCAGTTTATTAAACAAGCATTTCTTGATCTAGCTCAACTTTGATATTGCAAAGTTTGTTTAAATAGCCTCGCTCTTAGCGCAATATTGCTGAAAATTCCTCTCACGCAGCATATCTGTCTAAGTTCTACCTACATAGAATTACTAATTTTTAGATCCAACGAGCTTTGGGCTGTTCGGCGATTATTCTGTATAAAAGCCAAACAGCCTTTTTTTATCGATGATTTTCAATTGCTTGGATTTCACTTCAATCAACTGCCGCGATTGAAAATGATGAATAATACGGCTGACCGTTTCATGTGCGATCCCCAGATAATTGCCTATTTCCTCACGCGACATGCTCAGGCGAAACTCCAGCTCCGAGTAGCCCCGCATTCTGAGCCGTTCTGAAATATGCAGAATGAAACAGGCTACGCGCGCTTCCGCTGACCGGCGGCTGAGCATCATCTTTTGCACCTGGCTATCATACTGATCACAGGACCGCTGCAGCAGCACTTGGCTTAAGCCCGGAGTTTTAACGGCCAGCATTTCAATTTTCTGGGCCGGCAGATGGCAATAATTCACCGTCTCCAAAGCAATGGCCGTACAGTTATGAATTTGTGACGACAGACCGTCAAATCCCAGCAACTCCCCGGGCAGAATAAAATCAACAACCAGCTCATTGCCGTTTTGATCGAAACTGAGCAGTTTTGCGCTGCCGGAGCGTAAGGCAATAATGCCTCTGAACGGGCTGCCGGCATGATAGATGGCCTCACCCTTCCGACGGATATTGTTCCTGTTGACCAATAAACCGAGCTCACCAATTTCTGAACTGGTCAGTCCTTTAGGAATGCATATGTTATCCAGGTTACAGTTTTCACACGTGATGGTCGATTTATTGGTCAATGGATGTGGCGCGGTTGGATCTATCATGAGGTCAGACTGAGGAAAGGACATTGAAATAGGCGACAAATCTATCAAAAACTTAGCTTGGTCACAAGCACGCCCGGTTTATTGAGCAGCGCATTACAATAGGGATTGATGCAGCAGAGCAGCCCTGACACAGCGCAGAATACCGTAACTGTACTGGCCGCCGAACCGCTCAAAGACGGGCTTGAGCGCATTTTTCCGGTCTTCCGGCAGACTGATGAACGCATCCTCTATCAGCCTGATTTCCGGTTCCGGCAATTCAATGACATCCGCCAAAGCCAATAGTCCCTGTTCCAGGGACTGAGATAAATGATCGTAGACGGTCGTCTCCTGCAGTTCCCGTTGCCGGGCAATCTGTTTCACGCTGTATCCCAGCCTGAATAAGGCCACCGATTCGGCTATGGTATCGGACAAACCGATCGGTCCATTATTTTCATTATCGACAAATTCGCTGAGGACAGCCAGAAACTCATCGCCATAAAGCGCCAGTTTGCGTTCGCCGATACCCGACAACAGCCCCATTTGCTGATGCGTCACAGGCTTGGCTTCCAGCATGGCCATCAAGGTTGCGTCATGGAAAATGACATACGGCGGCACATCCTGCGCATCAGCCAGCTCGCGGCGCTTGGCGCGCAGCGCATTCCAGAGCAGGGCATCCTGGCTGTCGACAAACTGCCGGCTTTCGCCTTTGCTGCGTTTAATCTTGCCGGGCTGCAAATCCTTGCGCAGCATCAACTGCTGCTCGCCGCGCAGAATCGGGCGGCACGCCTCCGTCAACTTGAACGCGCCATAGCCGTCAAAATCGACCGCGACCAGCCCTCGGGCGACCAGCTGCCGAAATACCGAACGCCACTGATTTTCGTCCAGTTCCTTGCCGATGCCGAAAGTGGATTGCCGATCGTGACCAAAGCTTTTGATCCGTTCATTGTCCTTGCCAAGCAGCACATCGATCAGATAATTGACGCCGAAGCGCTGCTCAGTACGGTAAATGCACGACAGCGCCTGCTGGGCGGCCAGCGTGCCATCCCACGTCACTACCGGCTCCAGACAGGTATCGCAGTTGCCGCACGGTTGCGCCAGGATGTCGCCAAAATAGCTCAACAGGGCCTGCCGGCGGCAATGCACCTGTTCGCATAAGGCCAGCATCGATTCGAGCTTATGGTATTCGAGCCGCTTGTGCGCTTCGTCGGCGTTCGAATCGGCCAGCATTTGCCGCAGCGTGATGACATCCTGCAGGCCGTAAGCCATCCATGCATTGGCGGGCAGCCCGTCACGCCCCGCCCGGCCGGTCTCCTGATAATACGCCTCGACGCTTTTAGGCAAATCCAGGTGCGCGACAAAGCGCACGTTCGGCTTATCGATGCCCATGCCGAAAGCGATCGTGGCGACAATCACGAGCCCGTCCTCCATCAGGAACCGGTGCTGATGCTGCTGCCGCAGATCGGCGGTCATGCCGGCATGATACGGCAGCGCATTGATGCCCTTGGTTCGGAGCCATTCGGCCGTCGCATCGACTTTCTTGCGTGACAGGCAATAAACGATACCGGCATCGCCGGCATGCTCGGCACGGATAAAATCGAGCAATTGCTGCCTGGCATTCTGCTTCTGCACGATCCGGTAGCGGATATTGGGGCGATCAAAGCCGCTTTGGAACAGCCGGGCCTGCTCCAGTCCCAGACGCTGCATGATTTCCTGACGGGTTTTTTCATCGGCCGTGGCCGTCAGCGCGATACGCGGAATATCGGGAAAACGCTCGTGCAGCATCGAAAGCTGCAAATAATCGGCACGGAAATCATGCCCCCACTGCGAGACGCAATGCGCCTCATCGATCGCGAACAAAGCGATTTCAAGACGTTCGAACAACGCCAGCGTACGCGCCGATGTCAGCCTTTCCGGTGCGATATAAAGCAGATCGAGTTCGCCGCGCAGCAGTTGCTGTTCGATAATGCGCACGTCTTCCTGTGCCAACGTCGAATTGAGAAACGCAGCTTTTACGCCGACCTGAAGCAACGCGCTGACCTGGTCCTGCATCAATGCGATCAGCGGCGAAATGACGATGCCGACACCAGGCCTGATCAGGGCCGGAATCTGATAGCACAGCGACTTGCCGCCGCCGGTCGGCATCAGAACCAGCGCGTCCTGCCCGGCCAACAATTGCTCGATAACGGCTTGTTGCTGCCCCCTGAAATGGTCATA
This sequence comes from Methylobacter luteus IMV-B-3098, assembly GCF_000427625.1. GTDB lineage: Bacteria > Pseudomonadota > Gammaproteobacteria > Methylococcales > Methylomonadaceae > Methylobacter > Methylobacter luteus. The sequence goes on along the minus strand of NZ_KE386569.1, from coordinate 3,202,005 downwards.
GCCGAAAACTGTTTTGAGGATTTCAATGGGCTTGCTGGGCACGGATTCCTTCACTGCGATAATATTTCTTCAATCAGTTAATACCTTCTATAATAGTCAGATTATATCAGGACTGCAGGGTACAGACGCCCAATCTATGACTCATTTGAATAATAAGCTTTCAACACGCTTCGACCAAATTCTGGCAAACGGCCAGCAGCGCCTGCTCTGCGGGGGATCTAAAGGAATTGAAAAGGAAAGCCTTCGTATATCCAAAGACGGCTTCATTGCGCAAACTCCGCACCCGAAAGCGCTGGGCTCCGCTCTGACCCATCCTTATATCACGACGGATTATTCCGAAGCCCTGATAGAATTGATCACGCCGCCGTTTACCGACATCAAGGATACCCTGGCATTCCTGCATAACACGCACCAGTTCGTCTACGACCATCTGGACAACGAAATGCTGCTGGCCGCGAGCATGCCCTGCGGCATCGACGGCGATGAGAGTATACCGATTGCGCAGTACGGCTCGTCCAACATCGGCCGCATGAAGCACGTTTACCGGCACGGCTTATGGCACCGCTACGGCAAAACCATGCAGGCCATTGCCGGCATACACTTTAATTATTCCGTGCCCGAAGCCCTCTGGCCCGCCTTGTACGAACTGGAAAAACCGGATGTCAGTCCGGAACAGTTCAAAGCCGATGCCTATTTCGCGCTGATCAGAAATTTTCAGCGCCAGGGCTGGCTGATCCTGTATCTGTTCGGCGCATCGCCCGCCATCTGCAAGAGCTTCTTCAAAAGCCGTCCGGCGCTGATGGCCGGGTTTGACGAGTTTGACCCGGGCACCCTGTACCATCCTTATGCAACCTCTCTGCGCATGAGCGATATCGGCTATAAAAGCAAAAATCAGGCTAACCTGCAGATCGATTACAATTCGCTGTCCGGCTATGTCAGCAGTCTGGGCAAGGCCATCGCCACGCCTTATCCGGAGTACGAAAAAATCGGCACGGTCGTGAACGGGCAATACCGGCAACTGAACAGCAATATCCTGCAGATCGAGAACGAATTTTACAGCACGATCCGGCCTAAACAGGTGGCCGAATCGGGCGAAAAGCCGACGCTGGCGCTCAAGCGCCGAGGCGTGCGCTATGTGGAAATGCGCTCGCTTGACCTGGATGTCTTCAACCCTATCGGCATCGATGAAGGCAAAGCCCGCTTCATAGAGGCACTGTTGCTGACCTGTTTGCTGAAAGACAGCCCTTTGATATCCGAACAAGACCACCGCATCAATAATGCCAATCAGCTGGCCGTTGCGCAGTTCGGCAGAAAGCCGGGGCTGGAACTGGACAGACGCGAGAAAAAAATCCCTTTACGGGAATGGGCCGCCGAAATTCTGGCAGACATGCAGCCGGTCTGCGACATACTGGACGGCGATGATGCCAGTAAACCCTACAGCCAGGCTCTCAAGCAACAGCAAAAAATCGTCGACGATCCCGACCTGACCGCATCGGCACGCATACTGAAACACATGGTGCATCAGCAACAGCATTTCGGCTGCTTCTCGCTGAACAAATCGGCCGAGCATGAACAATATTTCCGACAGCGCAAACTCGATGGCTACAATACCGATCAGTTCAATGAACTTGCCGAACAATCGCTGGCCAAACAAAGAGAAATCGAGGGCCGTGATCAACTGCCTTTTGACGAGTTTTTAAAACAGTATTTCGCGCAAAGCTGACTTTATACCGCTGACCATCATGACCACATTCAACATCGAAACATTACAAACCGAACTGGAGCAGAAAAACCCGCGTGTCATCCTCAAAAAAGCACTGGAGCTGTTCGACAACATCGCCATTTCCTTCAGCGGCGCCGAGGATGTCGTGCTGATCGACATGGCCGTCAAGATCAGGAAAGACATTCCGGTTTTCTCCCTGGATACAGGACGCCTGCATCCTGAAACCTATCGTTTCATCGAAAAAGTCAGAAAGCATTATCAGATAGACATTGAACTGCTGACGCCGGACCGGGACGTGCTGGACCGCTTCGTGAAAAGCAAGGGTCTGTTCAGCTTCTACGAAGACGGTCACCAGGAATGCTGCGGCATCCGCAAAGTCGAGCCCTTAAAACGCAAACTGGCGCATCTGGACGCCTGGATCACCGGTCAGCGCAAGGACCAGAGCCCCGACACCCGGCAAGCCATTCCCGAAGTGCAAATCGATACCACGTTCTCGGCCCCTGAGCACACGCTGGTCAAATTCAACCCGCTGGCCAACTGGAGCTCGGCACAAGTATGGGATTACATAGAAGCCTGGCAGGTGCCCTATAATGAACTGCACGAAAAAGGCTTCATCAGTATAGGCTGCGAACCCTGCACCCGTCCTGTCCTGCCCAATCAGCATGAAAGAACCGGTCGCTGGTGGTGGGAATCAGGGGCTAAAAAAGAATGCGGTTTGCATGCTGGCAATCTAAAGAGCAAAAACGAGTAAAAAAGGCGAAGCAGTCGGCTTGTTATCGCCATTACAGGGCTGTTTGTTCTATAATTTTTCAAAAGTAAAAACGCTGAAGGCCGGGCTGGGGAACGAAACCCGGCCTTCGGACAACGAAGAAACGGAGTTTCCGCAAAAGCAACCCAGACTACGAGCTAAGGAAATCGTGCCCATATCCATCCAGTAAAAGCACGACCCCAGGGCGTGACCGAATCGAGTATTAGCAGGAAATGCCTTTGTTTCGCGGCGACCGATCAAATCGTTCTAAATTTACAATTTATACAGTAAAACACTAAATCAGGCGGTTAGCACTCTCGCCAGGCGTTGATTGACTCGCAACCCAATCAACGCCTGGCAATACTTAGCAGCTGTTCCTCGTTTTGAGGCGTATATAAAGCGATGAAAGGTAAAATAATAAAAAACTTGGTAAGCTGTTTATTCGCGCTCTTCCCTTTGCACGAGCGCGCATTAGCGTCGGAACAACTGTCCTGTGACAGGGTCGCCGAAACCGATATTGTCGATCTGGATCTGTCGGAACTCGCCGAAGTGCCGGTTTTTTTATCCGCCAACCAAAAGGCGACCTGCACCGAGCAAGCCGCCGGCATTGTGACCGTGATCTCCGGCCAGGAAATCCGCAATATGGGCGCCAGGGACCTGATCGACGTACTGCAACTGGTACCCGGTTTCAGTTTCGGCGTTGACACGTCCAATGTCGTCGGCTTAGGGATTCGGGGCTTTCAGGCTCATGAAGGCAAGGTCGCGGTTTTCGTCGATGGCATCAATTTAAACGAACACCGCTTTGGAACGACTCAGTTCGGCAATCATTTTCCGGTCGAACAAATCGACCGCATCGAAATTATTCGCGGTCCCGGCTCCATCATCCACGGCAATTTCGCGGAGATGGGCGTGATCAACATTATCAGCAAAAGCGCCACGCAAATAGATGGAGTCAAAGTGAGCGGAGCATACGGACGTTTTGAACGCGGCGAAGCCCGCAAAAACACGGAACTTGTCGCCGGCAAAAAATGGGACGACTGGGAAGTCACGCTATCCGGCAAATACGGCGAGGCCCATCGGAGCGACCGGATCTATCGGGATGCGGCTGGGCAAAGCTTTGACATGTCCGACAGTAACGAACTGGAGTCAAGGATGATCAACCTGGGCGTTAAATACAAGGATGTTGACTTCCGTGTCCTCCTCGATGACTACAGTGTCGACAGCCGCGACGGTTTTGCAGACAGAATTTTTGCAGACGCCGAGGGTAATCCGAACCGCTACCTGACCAATCGATTTACGACTTACGCGGCCAATTTAAACTACCAGCATTCCTTTACCGAGGCCATTCAATTGGACCTCAACGCCCAATTTTCCCGTCAGAATCCCTGGGAGCGAACCCGAAAGTATTTTGATGGGGAATCGCCATTGTTGCGCGAACGCGTCTTCGTCGATTTTTACAAGTTCGACGCCAAAACCACATTCGCATCTGAGGAAGGCAACTATCTGGTGCTGGGCAATAGTTTCGCCTTTGATAAATTTGACATCCGCAAAAGCGAAGACGGAGGCCTGAACACACCTTTGCCGACCTTCAGCGATTACACCGCCTACGCCGAGGCCAGCTATGCTTTCCCCTGGGTAAACCTGCTGGCCGGACTGCGCTTCGATGCCTACAATGAATACGGCACCAACTTGGCCCCCCGTTTTGCGCTGACCAAGGATTTCGGCCGATTTCATTTCAAGGCGCTTTACAGCCAGGCTTTCCGCATACCGACCGGCGGCAATTATCAGAAAAACGAGGAATATAATCTTAACCCGCAAACGGCGGAGCAAATCAGCCAGGTCCAACCTGAGAAAACCCACACGGCCGAAATAGAATTCGGCTATGAAGTGCTCGATAACCTGGACTTGACCGTCAACCTGTTCGATATCCGCAGCAAAAACATCATCTTGTACCAGATAGATGACCAAAACAACGATTTTTATATCAATGCCGCCGGCCAGAATACTCAAGGCATCGAAACCGGATTGCGTTACAATGGCAAAGACTGGGGTTATCTGGAACTGGACTATTCCTTTTATCATGCGACCCGTAACACGGCGGACAAATATAAAATCCTGAATACCGGGGAAGCCCAGATCCACGACCAGCTCAATGTCGGCTTTCCGACTCACAAAGTGACGTTCAACGCCCATGCCAACATCACGCCGTCGTTTTCCGTTAATCCGAGCTTGATATTCATTAGCGACCGTTTCGGCTATACCGGCAATGCCCTCACCCATCATGATCCTGCCTGGATGGCCAATGTCTATTTCCGCTACCAGAACCTGCTGACCAGGGGACTGGAAGTCGGATTAGGCTTTTATGACATCTTTAATGAGCGATTCGAATACGTCCAGCCTTACAATGGCGGCCACCCTGCCCTGCCCGGCCCATCCCGGGAAATCATGCTGAAATTATCCTACCAATATTAATGATGCCTGCTTTTCCTGTCGTCCTCATGGATTGAAACGATAAAACCGATTATGCGCATGCTAAAGTTGATAACGAAGTCGGTTTTTGTATCGGCGCTGCTGTTGAGTCAAGGCTGGGCCATGGATCAACGGGAGCTGACGATTAAGGCGGCTTATCTTTTCAGATTATCGCTGTTTGTCGAATGGCCGCCTTCCAGTCTCAATCCGACCGGGTCGGAACCAATGCTTTTTTGCGTTGCCGGGGATCAAGGCATGCATGAATCCCTGAAAACGGTCCTGGCCGACAAATCCATCAATCGGCATAAAGTAGAGGTGACCGAGGTACAATTGCGGGATAATTTGTCCGCCTGCCATTTACTCTATCTTCCCAGACACCTCCAGGCAACGCAGGCCTTTCTGAAAGCGGTAGCCCTCTATCCGGTCCTGACCGTCGGCGAGTCCGAGGCATTTTATAGCCAGGGAGGTATGATATATCTTTACAATAAAGACAACAGAATTCGCTTCGCTATCAATGAACAGGCCGCTAAAAAGGCCGGTTTGGAATTAAGAGCCCAATTATTGCATTTAGCCGATCAGCCACCATCATGATTCACAACAAACGCTCCATCAAAAACCGGCTCTTCTTCATCATAGTGCTGACCAGCACTATCGTGCTTCTGATAGCGGGCCTGTTGTTCATAGCCTTTCGGACGGTGCAGTTGAAGCAGGACATGACCAGCAGCCTGACCATCCAGGCCGGCGTCATCGCAGATAACGCCCAGGCCATCATCGTGTTTGGCGATAAAGACGAGGCCAGTAACTCATTAGCCTCATTGAAATACGACCCCCAGGTAATCTATGCGCTATTGCTGAACGATGAAAAACAGGTTCTTGCCCACTATCGGCGCCCCGGCAGCAATTTACTGATCGAGCCTGGGACCGTTGACGAGCTTTTGACCGAACACTCGGTTTTTAGCGAGACCGAACACTATCTCGTCTATGCCCGCCCCATCTATTCGCAAGCCAATAAAATCGGCCATGTAATCCTGTACGCCGATTTTTCGCGTTATTGGAAACTGCTGACCCGCGCGGCTTTAGTGGTAGCCATCGTAATCGTCCTCGCGCTGTTTGTGGCCTTATTTTTATCTTATATCCTGCAAAAGCTTATCTCGAAACCGATCGAATCACTGGCCAACTTCGTCAGCACCGTTACAGAAGGGCAAAATTATGAATTGAGAACGGAGAATAAAAGCTATGTCGAAATCGAACAACTGGCGGCCGCCTTTAACCAGTTACTGGAGCAGATCCATCATGCGATCTCGGCGCGTGATCAGGCTCAACATCAATTGAGGACATACAGCTTTCAGCTGGAAGATCTGGTTTATCAACGGACCCGTCAACTGGAAGAAGCCAAAGAGGCGGCTGAAGCCTCATCCAGGGCCAAATCGGCATTCCTGGCCAATATGAGCCATGAGATCCGCACGCCGATGAACGCGATTGTCGTATTTACCAAATTGGCACTGAATGCGGCAGAATCCCCCCATCAACAGCAGCAACTGAAGCGGGCGCTTGAGTCGGCCGACCTGCTGCTGGCCTTGATCGACGACTTGCTCGACTTCTCGCGCATTGACGCCAATAAAATGGAACTGGACTATCAAAACTGCAATTTGTTTGAAATCCTGATCAGCATCAACCAAATGTTGACCGCCAAATTTGTAGAAAAAGGGCTTGAATTCATCATCGACGTCTCCGAAGCCGTGCCCCGATTTATCCAGACCGACTCACTACGTTTAAAACAGGTGCTGATCAATTTATTGACCAATGCGATAAAATTCACCGAAACGGGACAAGTCCGTTTATCCATTGCTATCAATACGTCCGGCCCTACGCCGCAAATGACATTCTGCATCAGCGATACCGGCATCGGCATGGACAGGGAAACCGTCGCCAGAATATTTGAAGTCTTCAGCCAAGCTGATGTATCGACCACGCGCAAATACGGCGGTACCGGACTCGGACTCAGCATTTCCAAAAAGCTGGTCGCCTTGATGGGAGGAAACCTGAGCGTTGATAGTCAACCCGGACAAGGCAGCCGATTTTCATTCTCGCTGCCGCTCAAATCAGCACTGCCCGACTACGATAAGGCTATTATCAGCCGATCTGCCTCGTCGATGCCGGCAGTCCTGATAGTCGAACCGCGCCAACAAAGCCGGGAACATTTGCTTGGACTGCTCCAATCATTAGGATGCAGCGTCGACAGTGTTGAAACCGGCATCGGAGCGCTGGCCCTGCTGGCGCAACGCCATTATCATCATTTATTGATAAACAGGGACCTGCAGGACGCCGATGCCTTTGACCTGGTGCGTCAAATCAGGGCCGAGCCCCAATTAGCGGGCGTTTCGATTTCACTGATGGACAGCCTGTTGGGCGAACAGGCCATTAAACAATTTTCCGAAACGGTGACCCCGGTCGGCTACCTGAAAACGCCTGTTTTCGATCGGGCACTGCTTTGTCAGCACCTGATGCAGAATCATCACGAGGCGGAACCGCAGGTACTGCCCCAATCCCGGCGTTCAGCCCAAACACATACATTATCCAGCGTGTTAATTGTCGATGACTATCATATTAACCGGCTGCTGATCATTGATATCCTTCAAGGCCAGGCGGAACGCTTTCTGGAAGCCGGCAATGGCCGCGAAGCACTGGAAATTCTGCGAAAAGAAAAGGTAGACCTGGTGCTAATGGATATTCAAATGCCGGAAATGGACGGCTTCGAGGCGACTCGACAGATTCGCCAGCAACTCCAGCTCACAGCTTTGCCGGTTATCGGCATGACCGCTTTTGCAGCCGAAAGCGATCGCCGTCAATGCTACCAGGCCGGCATGAACGACGTTTTGACAAAACCGATTGATATCGACCAATTAAAGAAAATGTTCAACCTGCTGAGCAAGGGACGACCAAAATTGGCAGCCGAGGACAATGCCTCCCCTCCCGTGCTCTCGACTTATCGCTTGTCCGGCATAGATGTTGAAAGCGGGCTGTCGCGGCTTAGTAACGATGAAGAAAAATACAAAAAGCTGCTCGTGCTGTTCTATAAAAGCTATCGGAGCAAGGAATCCTTATTGGAAGACTATCTGGAACAAAAAAACTGGGCCGCCGCCGAAGCCTGGCTGCACGCACTGAAAGGTGTTTGCGCCAATCTATCCATCTCCAGCGTCAATGACAGCTGTGCAAGACTTTATGAACAATTGAAGAATCGATCCGTTGACCAACAAGACCTGCAGCAATTCAAGCGCCACTTCACCGAAGTCATCCAGGATCTGCAGCAACTGGCTGAATCGGAGCCTTAAACCGTCCAAACCGCAACAGCGGCAACGAGCTACAGAACTCACAGGGATTCAGAGAATACACGCCCTGTATTCTCTGTAATCAATATGAAACAAACCGCAAAATTCTTCGTGCTCTTCGGAGTCAATCAGCCGTCCATGCCGGGTTTCCGCAAAGCGCCAGCCCAGCCTATGCATGAATCATTTGGATTAACGCCTTAGGCTTCCGTTGCAGAAGACCGCAATACTTTTGCGGCCTCGACCATATTGGCCAACGCTTTCCTGACTTCACCCCACTGCCGCGTTTTCAGGCCGCAATCCGGGTTGACCCATAGCTTCTCCGGACTGATTCTTTCGCCGGCAAGTTTCAGCAGCGAAACAATGTCTTCTGTCATCGGAATATTCGGGCTGTGAATATCGTAAACGCCTGGCCCTATGTCATTCGGATAATCGAAATCGATAAACGCATCCAGCAGTTCCATATTGGACCTGGACGTTTCGATGGTGATCACATCGGCATCCAGTCCGGCAATGGCATCAATGATGTCATTGAATTCCGCATAGCACATGTGCGTGTGAATTTGCGTGGCGTCCTGAACGCCGCTGGCGCTGATGCGGAAAGCCCTCCCCGCCCAATCCAGATACTCGGCCCACTGCGCCTGGCGCAGCGGCAATCCTTCCCGGAAGGCCGGCTCGTCGATCTGGATAATCGGGATGCCGGCTGCCTCAAGATCCCGCACTTCATCGCGCAAGGCCAGCGCCAGCTGGTAGGCGGTGGCTGAACGGGGCTGGTCATCGCGGACGAACGACCAGTTCAGTAGGGTGACCGGACCGGTCAGCATGCCTTTCATCGGTTTGCCGGTCTGGCTTTGGGCATAAGCGATCCAGCGCACAGTCATAGGGGCGGGCCGGCTGACGTCTCCGTAAATGATCGGCGGTTTGACGCAGCGCGTGCCGTAGGATTGCACCCAGCCATGGGCGGTGGTCAAAACACCGTCCAGCTGCTCGCCGAAATACTCCACCATGTCGTTGCGTTCCGGTTCGCCATGCACCAGCACATCAAGGCCCAGCTCCTCCTGCTCCCTGACGCAGTGCTCGATCTGCTGCTCCATCAGCTGGTTATAGTCTTGCTCACTGAGCAGGCCCTGCTTGAATTCATGGCGAACCTTGCGGATCTCCGGCGTTTGCGGGAATGATCCGATCGTCGTGGTCGGATAGCTGGGAAGCTTGAGCCTGATCTGCTGCTGTTGCCGCCTTACGGCAAAGCCGCTCTGCCTCCGGTCGATGTCTTCGCTCAGGGACGCAACCCGGGCCTGAACCGCCTGATTATGCCGCAAGCCGCTTTCCCGGCGAGAGCGGATCGCGGTTCTTGATTCCGATAATGCCGGCTCGGCGGCCGCCGTTCCTTCTTCGATAGCCCGGCGCAGCACTTCCAGTTCCGTGAGCTTTTGCCGGGCAAACGCCAGCCAGGGTTTAACCGTTTTATCCAACGCAGCCTCAAGCTCCAGATCAACAGGCACGTGCAATAGTGAACAGGAAGGCGCCAACCAGAGCTCTCCCTTGAACCGTTCCTGCACGCCGGCGACGGTCGCCAGTGCCGAATCCAGGTCGGTACGCCAGACATTGCGACCGTCAACCAGCCCCAGCGACAGCACTTTGTGACTGGCAAAATTGTCGAGGACGTGCGTCAATTGCCCGGAAGCTCTAACCAGATCGATATGAAGTCCCGCAACCGGCAGTTTGCAGGTCAACGAGGCATGTGCGTTCAGCTCGCCAAAATAAGTGGCCAACAAGATCTTGACCGTGCCGTTTTGCAGGCGATGATAGACGGTTTCAAAGGCGCTGCTCCAGGTGACGGGCAAATCCAGCACCAGAACAGGCTCATCAATTTGAATCCACTCCACGCCCTGCCCAGCCAGTCGCTGGATGATCTCCGCGTAAACCGGCAGCAAGCGATCCAGCAAGTCCAGCTTGTTAAAATCGGTTGCGGATTTTGCCAGCCATAGCCAGGTCAGCGGCCCCAGCAGCACCGGTTTCGGATTGTAGCCCAGCGCTTGCAGTTCGCGCGTCTCGTCGAATAACCGGGTGCCGGACAAAGCAAACTCCTGATTCGGCTCCACTTCCGGGACCAGATAGTGATAATTGGTATCGAACCACTTGGTCATTTCACAGGCCCGATAGGCCTGCCCATCGGTGGCCCGGCCCCGCGCCATCCTGAAATAGGTGTCCAGACCGACCGGTTGCGTTGCCGGTCCGAAACGCTCAGGCACAACACCAAGCATGACGCTGGTATCCAGCACCTGGTCGTAGTAGGAAAAATCGCCGGCGGGGATAAAGTCCAGTCCGCTGCCGGCTTGCAGTCGCCAGTGGCGCTGCCGGATTTCGGCGGCAATCCCGTCCAGGGCTGGCTGATCGATTTCGCCCCGCCAGTAGCGTTCCAGGGCAAATTTCAGTTCGCGGTTTTCTCCCAGGCGGGGAAAACCCAGGTTATGAGTTTTTATCATTGTTATGGCTCTCGTCGTCTATTAAGGAACAAACGCATTGTAAGGTTTGCGTAACATGATAAATATTGATAGTTTCTCACTATTTCATGAGAAAAATTCATAAATGGAACTGATCCATCTGCGCATCCTGCTGGCGCTGAAACAAAGCGGCACCTTAAGCTCGGCCGCCGAACAGCTGCATTTAACCCAGTCGGCCCTGTCCCATCAAATGAAAAACCTGGAACAGCGCCTGGGCGTCATCCTGTGGCGGAAGCAGGGGCGCCTGCTGGTGCTGACCCAGGCGGGAAAATATCTTTCCGATGTCGCCGAATCGGTCATCGCCACCGTTGATTCCGCCGAACAGCACCTAGCCCTGCTGGGCGCCGGAAAAACCGGCAAACTGACTGTCGGCATTGACTGTCACGCCTGCTATGAATGGTTCCGCACCATTCTTCAGCCTTATCTGTTGGCTTGGCCGGAGCTGGCTGTCGAAGTCACCTCCCGTTACCGGTTCAACTCCTTTGAAGCCATCCGGCACTATAAGCTGGACGCGGTCCTGACCTCCGATCCCGCCTTTAACGGCGTGCTGCATTATCAGGCCCTGTTCGATTTTGAACTGGTGCTCATTGTTGCCAGCCAGCACCGGCTGGCCGGACGCGGCTTTATCGAGCCGTTGGACTTGCAACAGGAAACCATTCTGACTTATCCGGTTGACCGGGAACGCCTGGACATGTTCCGGAAAGTTCTGCAACCCGCCGGTATTGAGCCGCTGAACCACATCACCGTCGAGGAAACCGATATCATGCTGCAGCTGGCGGCCAGCCAGCGCGGCGTGTGTCTGCTGCCGGAATGGCTGCTGGCGGAAAAAGCCGACAAACTGTCGCTGGACAGCCTGCGCTTTAACGGCCTGCCGTTAACCAAGACCATGTATCTGGCAACCCGTCACGAAGACGTGCCATTGGAATACATTCAGGGATTGATCGAATTGGCGTCGAATAAGCCAGAGAAAACCGCTATGGGCGAGGATCTTTGATTCCTTCAGGCTCCCAAGCTCTACTACCTCGATTTGTCCAGATCGCACAATCGCGAAGCCGTCTGCAGCCGCAGAGTCAGGGCTTGCCTCTGCCATGAGCGGCCCCGGCCATCGCATCAACACCATGAGATGGCCGGAGACCTGAGTCCTTCTCATCCAGGGTGCAAGCTTTTGGAATATTTTCGCAACAATCAAACTAATATTGATTAAAATTACACCTTACCCTATTAACGAATGAACAAAAGATGAGTATTAAATCCAGTTTATTAAAAACAGCAATAAAATTAACGCCCAATATATTAATCATCTGGGTCTCAAACTTAGTCCTTAAGGGCATTGCAGAATTAACCAGGTTTAATTTTGATGTCGATGCTCGAAAAATCTACGTTCAAACGAGGCTCTATGGTGAAGAAGGTTCGATTGAGGTTTGTCTGGAAGATTTTGCTGTTTTTCACGATGGGGAATCCTATAGATTTATCATTCATCATGCAAAATCGGACCGTCCCTGGTTGAATAATTTATTGTCCCGGGTTATAGGAAAAGCCTGGAAAATTCCCGAGATACCCCAACTCACGGCTCAGCTTGAGGTTATAGCGGAGTTGTTTAAAACCAAACCGCCTGCACTGGAAAAGATTGATTGAGACCGTACTGGTTATGTCATGTTCCGTGGATTGGGCAAACTTGGACGCTGATTCATCATTAAGCAAGGAGCTATATAGCCGAGCTAATTGACTTCGACACAGAATGCCTTCGCCCGCGCCAATGGTGCGCAGCGGATCGTGAACCATTCGCCGCGCTCAATGCGGACCCGCGGGTCATGAAGTTCTTCCCGACCCTGCTCGATCGTAGCGCAAGCGATGCAATGGCAATTTGCAGGCTGGATTGATAAACCCAGCACTTCGAAATGTCCTATGCTGGGTTTAACGACCCAGCCCACCTGATCTTAGACGCTGAGTGTCATCAATAGCAATGGTCAAAATTATGAAAAGTGTTTGTGTGTACTGCGGCTCCAGCCCCGGCAGGCAAGAAGCGTATTCCGATGCCGCCCGCGACCTTGCCAGGTCGCTTGTCGATCGAAATATAAGGCTTGTCTACGGCGGCGCCAGTGTCGGCATCATGGGTCTGGTGGCAGACACAGTGCTGCAGCTCGGCGGCCAGGCCGTAGGGGTGATCCCCGAGGCGCTCGTGCGAAGGGAGGTCGCGCATAAGCACCTGACCGAACTGCACGTCACGCAATCCATGCATGAGCGTAAAATGCTGATGGCTGAACTTTCCGACGGCTTCATCGCGCTGCCCGGAGGAATAGGCACGCTTGAGGAACTCTTCGAAGTCTGGACCTGGGCGCAACTCGGATTGCACAAAAAACCCTGCGGTTTGCTGAATATAGCGGGTTATTTCGATGCACTGACCACGTTTCTGGATCATGCCGTAGCAGAACAGTTCGTCAAACAACCACATCATTCCATGTTGCTCGTTGAGCGTGATCCGGAGGCGCTGCTCGATCGATTCGGCAGTTACCAACCACCAGCCGTTACGAAGTGGGTGGAAGAGGATGAAACATGAAGGGTTGGCGCTTAACCGGAGTGCGACTATAACGCAGTTTTTTTAACTTTCCGGGCAACGTCCGGTTAGCTTTGCCTTATAAACAAAGAGGGAAATCGACATGATCAAGCAGGTTGGCAGGACCGTTATCAACCCGAAGCATTTGGCAACATGCCACTGCGGAGCTGTTGTGCTGGAGCTCGACCTGCCTGACGGTATCGTTGATCCTCGCCGATGCAACTGCTCGATCTGCCGGAGAAAAGGCGCGATAGTCGCCTCGGTTCCGCTTTCCGGCATCCGAATCATCAAGGGCCAGGAGGTGTTAAGGCTCTACCAGTTCAATACCATGACCGCGAAGCATTACTTCTGCTCTATCTGCGGCATTTATACCCATCATCAGCGACGGTCGAATCCCGAACAGTACGGCTATAACGTCGGCTGCCTGGAAGGCGTCAATCCGTTTGAAATTGAGAACGTGCCAATGAACGATGGCGTTAATCATCCGGCTGATCGTGGTGCTTCATAGCCTGACAGGTGCCCCAAACGCAGTGAAGCGCATCAATCACGATCGATGCGCTTCACTGACCTCTGCAGCATCCTGACAACTGGCACCTACTCGCGTTAATCGGAGCATTAAATCTATATCTCAAGATGACCAAGCAAAATGACAGATTAGCCGTCCGATTAAGTGTCGCCCATAAAAAAGCCGCTGTTTAAGCGGCTTTCTATTATTTAGCTCTTGCCAGAGTATTTGAAAATCATTCAAATGCTCCCGAATTTTTGGACAATAGGTCAAGAGCCACTGATAGAATTAACCTTGTCATTGACAAAAGTCACACTGGTATCTATGAATGATTCAGTACCCCACCCATATACTCCGACGCTAGTTCCACCTTGAGCAGTATGAGACATAAGAACCCCATGACAACCTAAAATTTCAACGACCTCATTATAGGTCATCCCTACCTGGAGCTTATTTGCTTGTGTTAAGTTGGTTTTACAGGTGGGAAATCTTCCCTCGGAGCAATAACTGGTTCCAGCTGCAAACTCTTTACAAGTTAAGTCAGTAACCGGCGGCTCTTCAGCGGAAAGAACACTAAGTGTTCCATCTGGATTTAACCCTAGTTTGACATTTTCATATTCAGCCTTGCCGTCAACCATCACCGATGGAATAGTTACGGTGTTAGAAGCGGGGTCATAAGTGGTGGTATTAGGGGAAGCCTTGGGGGCTTCAGTAGAGAGAATGCTGAATGTTCCAGCGGATTTTACCTTCAATTTGACATTGACAAACTCAATCTTACCGTTAACCGCCACCTCTGGAATAGTTACTGTGCCGGTAGCGGGATCATAAGTGGTGGCTGCCGCGTGGCCAATAGTTGTTACGAACAAAGCCGTTAAAAATACCTCTAGTTTTTTTGTTTTCATCGTCCTTTTTGCTCCCTGAATCCTAGTAGATCAGTTATGTGGTTTTTAAAAAACTTACGTATGATTACCAAGCCAAGAATGTCTGATATAATATAAATACTTGTATTATATGTGTTTTTTAAAATCAAACAATTTACATAGTGCCCGGCGCGATAAGACTACTATAAATGATCCGCTTAAACAATCCGTTAGCCCAATATACATGCTGCTGACCTTTTGAAAGTTTACTTCATCTGTGCCTTTTGAAAATGGCACGCAATGCTCCTCTGGGGAATTTGTATGGTTCTGTTGCATTGACAGAGTGAGCATTGGTTTAGTTAAACTATTTAACCGACAAGCCAAATATTGTTAGTGCAGTAAGCTGGGCTGATAAACCCGGCTTTTTGGAGCCGACCATGCAGGGTTCCCGCTAACGCTCCAATTCACCCCCATCGGCTGAACAAAGACACACTTCAGATGATTTCCGAGAGTGCCAGACCCGACAGACCATTTCATTTAACCGCGAACTGAGCGGAACTGAAACGAATCTTTACACAGGGCGACATACCCCCAGCCCGACTCTGTTTTCAGATTGCGTTTGCCGAATTGAATGACATACAATCCAATCCACGTTTAGCAACCTTCAAAATCCGATGATCGATTGGAACACCACTTATGCAGCCATCTGGCGCCAGCGCCAGGCCTATTTACGCCCCGTCAGGCAGACAGACCCGATCCGTCTGCAGCAGTTATTGGGGATTGATTCGCAAAAACAACAACTGATAACCAATACCGAACGCTTTTTGGCGGGGAAGCCGGCCAATAATGCCCTGCTCTGGGGTGCGCGCGGCACCGGCAAATCGTCCCTGGTGAAAGCCCTGCTGAATGACTATAAAGCCCAGGGTTTGCGCATCATCGAAGTGGATAAACAGGATCTTTTGTATCTGCCGGAAATCGTCGACGACATCCGTGAGCACGATCACCGCTTCATCATCTATTGCGATGACCTGTCTTTCGAAAGCGGCGACAGTCTCTACAAGCCGTTGAAAAGCGTGCTGGAAGGCTCCATCGAACTGCCGCCGGACAATGTGCTGTTTTACGCGACTTCGAATCGCCGGCATTTGTTGCCTGAGCATATGCGCGACAATCTGGAGACGCAACTGGTCAATGGCGAAGTGCATTATTCCGACGCCGTCGAAGAAAAAATCTCTCTCTCTGACCGGTTCGGTTTGCGGCTGGCCTTTTATCCCCAACAAACCCCGACCTATCTTGAGATTGTCGACAGCTACTTCACCGATTTCACCGGCGATCGCGAGACTTTACACAAGGCGGCGCTGGATTTTGCCCATCAGAATGCCTCTAAAAGCGGGCGTACCGCCAGGCAGTTTTTTAACGCCTATGGCCAATCCACAGCGATTGATAATTTTTGACCGGCGCCACTGCTTCTTGCCTGCACGCCACAGAGCCAGCCAGGATCAACCGGTCAGCTTCCCCTCTGTTTTCCTGCTTCGGCTACCGATTGTTGAAGTTCCCGGAGTATGGCCATCGTTTCCGCGTCAAAATCCAGGCTGAAAGCTTCGCTGATGTCTTGAAGAAGCTGTGAGTCGAACTCGTCTAAACTGGTCAACAGCGCATCCTTTTCATCCTCTGAAAAGGTGGCTTTTATCTGGGTAACAATTTCCTCGACGGCCAGTTTTTCAGGGTCGGGCGAAGAAGCCATGTCTCCGAGCTTATGCATCTGCGGCGCCAGCTTATCGACAATCTTTTGCCGATGCAGGGCCAGCTTATTCAGCAATGTCTTGAGTTGTTCATCATCGCAGGAATCACCGGTCCAGCGATAATGTTCGATCGATCTGAGGCTTGAGTTGATAACCGTATCAAGCGCAACCTGTTTTTCAGTTCTCAGCATTGCCAGCTTCCTCCTGTGTAGAATAATCGTCCGGCACATAGACCTGCAAACTGTTCGGATGCAGCTCGAAATAAGCGGGCGTCCGGGTAATGAATTCGCCATCGGCACATATGCTCAAGGTTCTGGAAGTATGTATCCTGATGGCCTCGCCGCTACGGAGCCAGACACCTTCGCGGCCTTTCAGCTCACCGCCCAGGATAACGACCCCATGACTGAGAAGACTCCAGAAACTTTGCGGTTCCAGACTAAAAATTCTCAGTTTATGGTCATCGACCGAGGCTTCGTTTGATAACGCCATCCCGCCCCCGTAAAACCGGCCGTTGGCAACGGTGATGTGAATGGAGCGCACGCTGAAGCCTTCTCCGTCGCAGACAATGTCCGCACGATAGGGGCGCATCGATTTAAATGCGTCAATCAGACTTCGGGCATAACTGAACCGCCCCCAGCGGGATTTAAGGTCACTGGTCAGGGTGCGGTTTACTTTGACGCCAAGCCCGATATGTGCGGCGTTTATAAACCAATGGTCATTCACTTTGCCCAGATCTATGGCATGCAGGCGACCGTTGGCGATTATCGCGGCGGCGTCTTCGATGGATTCGGGAATTTTCAACGTACGGGCCAGGTCATTGGCAGTGCCCATCGGCAAAATACCCAGAGCAAGGCCGCATTCCGAGAGCGCCCCCGCCGCGGAGCTCATGGTTCCATCACCGCCTGCCAGAATAACGGTATCGACTTTGTCACGATACTGCCGAATCAAGTCGTTAACATGAGAAGGATCTTCGGATTCCTGTTCAATCAGGTTAATGCCCGAATCTTTAAGAATCTCAACGGCGCCATTGAGCTCATTATCCGCTTTGCCGCTTTTTTTATTTGAAATAAAAAGCGCAGTTCGTTTAGTCATTCAAGCCATTCCGCCAGGGTAAATAATTACTGCAATGAGATCATTCCGGGAATCAGCAGAGTAGCGCCGCATCTAACTTGGCTGCGATACAATCATTAACCAAGTCAAATCGGCGCATGTACTGAATAGACAGTTCTTTTGCTAACTTGTTTAAGCAATTTAACAAATTCAATCCCTTTTAGGGGCGAATACAATCGAAAGAGGCATCGATCGCGAACGATGCATTCTTAACATCGACAGCATCCTATCAAGCCATGCTTCATAAAAGGCTGAATTGTTGTTTGGTAAGAATACCCGTAGGGCACAAGTGAATTCGCACCTATGGGGCTCAAGAACCGCAATGTTCGCAGCAAACGGGATTAAAAAAGCCCGTGCGTAACATCAGCCATTAACAAACCTGCAATCACCATAGCCACATTGCTTTGATTGCCTATGAAGAAAGGATAACTCTTTGTAAAACAGAAGCCATGGAAGTCAGCAGATATCTCTCTGGACGCTCCGCACATGGATCAGATGAGGTCGCGTATTGTATTATCCGCCCCCAGGTGCCTGCTCCACCGAGATCATTCACTGTCAATTGCAGTCCGAACGCCCCGGAAATTGAGTTGTCCCATAAGATGCTGTTCGCAATGCGCTTATGGGACTGGGATCGGTGTGGTGCATTCAATCTTTCTCGGTTTTCAAAATTTTCCCGCTGACATCCAGTTCAAGTTCAGTTTTCTTGTCGTCCGTCTCGATCTCCACTTCGTACCCGGTCACCGTGCTATCCGGCTTCATCATTTTTTCTACTTCCTTGATCTCTGCTTGTGGATAGTCTTTCTTGATAGCCTGAGCAACTGCTTCAGGCAGCGATTTGAGGTCAATTTCCTCTTCCTTCTGCAAAAGTGTGCCATCGGCGCTGTACAGAAGGTCGTATTCTTTATCGTTTTCCTTGTATTCCACCTCATAAGCCGCTTTGCCTTCAAACGTTTCTTCTTCGAACTTCGCGCCCTTGGCATTGGGGTAGGCTTTTTCAAAGGCAGCGATAATCGCTTTAGGTACCTGGTCTTTGCTCAAGTCATCTTCGCCGGCATTCACTTGACCGAATACCGCCCATAAAACGCCGAGAACTGCTGTCATTAGGTATTGGGTTTTCATAAATCCTCCGTTGGTTGTGGGTGAGTATTTTGACTAAGTTTCTTTAGCCGTGTTCCTACAGAGCGTCACGGAGGTCAAATAAGCCTCAACGATAAAAATTTCCGTTCATTTCTTTATACCGCTAAATCGTCGGTTTTATGAACTGGTAAATTGATTTTTTTATTATCGTTTGTTGATCAAGCATAGGCGGGCTTCGAGCTGAACAAGAAGTGCTGAAACCGGATTTTGACTGCCTCGAATACCGGTAATACAGGATTGATAATAAACGGTCGGTGTCGGATTTTATTTAATTTATCAAAAGCATTACCTCATTGGTTCACTGCCCGGATAATGTATTTTAAAAATGCGCATGAAATAACTTGGGCAATACCCCTTCACCCGGCCCTCTTCCGAAAAAAGAAGAGGCAGAATATTGAAGTCGCGATGAATGTCCCGCCCTGGCGGAGCTGGCTATACGCGGTGCAGGAAGGCAGCCGGTTCTTGATCTTTAAACCGGGTTTGTTAACGTTATTGACGAAGATTGCTGGAGACAAGACTGATGGGCATCAAAACAAAACTTATAGTAGGTTTCGTGTTACTTGAGATTACCGACTTTCTTCCATTGCCGACAACCACGATGGTAGCCGTTTATATTGTTTTAAAAAAACCTCTCTGGTTTAAGAACATGATAATGGAGCTTTATAGGGAGGAAGATCGGCCGGACAAGCCTGATTAGTCCCGGCATATAGCCTGCTCAGCGCAGTTTCTTTAGCCGAAACCTACTCTGAACTGCCTGCTGTCCGACGGCGCACCATCCCTGAAGGCGGGCTTGAACCGCCATTGCCGGACCGCTTCGAGCTCAGCCCGATCGAATATAGGCTGGCATCCATGACTCCGGTATTACTGACGGTGCCCGTAGGGATCACGGTAATTTCGAGCCGCACCCAGCCTTCGATGCTTCAGGCGCTCCCGAACACGCGGATCAAATGGAAGGTTTCGACGATACCGGTCACCGTGCCCAGCAAACCCGGCATCGGCGAAATACCGGAGACAATACGCGGAATAACAGAAAAGCGATTAATGCTGCGAGTGTAAACTTCATATCAATACTATGCCTTGCTCAAAAGGGCATAGCATTGATGAATTCAATTGAAAGGCATCGGGCAAATTTCCTGATACCTACGGGATAATTCCTTTTTCGCCGGTTCAGCTTTTCATGACGCCCAGCACCATGGCGATATGCGCCAGCTCGGCCGTTGTCGATACCTTGAGCTTGCTTTTGATCTGCGTGCCGTAATTGGCTACGGTTTTATAGCCCAGGCACAGTTCATCGGAAATTTTATGTATGGTCAGACCTTTTGCCAGCAGCCGGAAGACGTCGAATTCCCGAGCCGAAAGTGTATCGATCAGCGCTCGATAATTGGATTCATTATTTTGCACGGGCAGGTTCTCCCTTAATCCCTGTTCAATATAAGTTTCACCGGCGGCTATTTTCTCTATCGCTTCCATTAAAATCGCCGGCGCCGTGTTTTTGGTGATATAGCCCTTCGCGCCGGCACTGAGCGCCCGGTTTACGTAGACCAGTTCGTCATGAACGCTGAACACCAGTATTTTGGCCGTGCTGTCGCGCAGCAGGATGCGCCTTATGCTTTCTAGCCCGCCGATGCCCGGCATCGACAAATCCAGCACGATGACGTCCGGCCGTTTATCCAGATAGAGCTGGCAGGCCTGCTCGCCCCGCTCGGCCTCGGCTATCACATCTATATGATTCACGGAAGATAACAGCAAGCGGAAGCCCGCTCTGACGACGGCATGGTCGTCCACCAGAATAACTTTTATTTTTTCTTTCATTTCAAGGGAATGGTTGCGATGATGTTCATGCCTTGTTGAGGCCCGGTTTGCAGGCGGAATTCACCGCCCAGACTTTTTATTCTCTCTCTCATGCCCAGCAGCCCGAAACCCATTTTGATCTGTTCCGGCGCGTAGCCCTTGCCGTTATCGGTCACTTGCAGGCGCAACTGTTTGCCGGAAGTGGCCTGAGGCATAATTTCGAGGCAGATAATGGCCTGTTCGGCCTGCGCATGGCGAACGATATTGGTGATGCACTCCTGCACGATTCTGAAGACCTGAATGGTGATTTTCTGCTCCAGTCCGTCAACTTCATCAGAGCAACTCAGGTTCAGTTTTAATTCAGGGTTTCGGGTCGCCCATTGATTGATCAGGTCTTCCAGGGTCGCCTTCAAGCCCAGCTCGGTCAGGATCAGCGGATGCAGGTTGCGCATCATGGAACGCACGACCCTGATCAGATGATCGCAAATGCCGGTAATGGCATCGGCAATCCGTTCGGCCTCGGCTTTGTTGCTTTTGGCCGTGACCGCCATGACTTTAATGGCGGTCAATGATTGTCCCAATTCGTCATGCAATTCCTGCGACAGGCGCTGGCGTTCCTCTTCCTGGATTTCCAGCGAGTGCAATGTCAGGGCTCTGTTTTCCTTGTGGGTGATGTCCAGCATATGGGTCGTGTGGTTGATGGCCTTGGCAATGCGGTCATATTCCTTAATGGAAAAGTCGGGCAGTTTTTGCTGATACTCGCCCTGTTCGATGGCTTTAAGCGCATCGACGATGACGGCTGTCGCCTTGAACGCCTTGTTGAAAGCCATATTGACGGCCAGAAACGTGATCAAGGTCATCACCAGCAGGGAGATGAAAAATGAGAAGCTTTCCTCCCATACCTCGACTATTTCGTCCAGCGGGTCGGCCTGAATGATCAGCGTGATCCGTTCGCCATTAGCCGTGGTCAGCTGCTGCTCCAGTTGCGGGTATTCTGCCGCAACCAGATGGATAAACCACCGGGGCGGCGTGTAGGCATCGGCTTCGTCTTTCTGCTTGGCTGTATAGCTGATCACCTCTCCTGCGGGCTTTTTTATTTGAATATTCAAATGACGGGTCTGCTTTAGCGAGACGAACCGGGGCAGCCAGGTGTCGACATCAAACGCAGCTTGTTGTGATTGCGGAAAATTGAGCTGGATCAGCTGGGCAGCCAGATTCAGCGACGAGTCGATTTCCCGGCTGACGGCGCCGCGCGCCTGCCAGATAGCCACAGAACCGCCCAGGATCAGGATGGCGCTGCTGACAAGCAAAATTCTAATGTTGATCTGATAGCGTAAACTCATCTTCGGCTCGCCTAAATTCTCAATTATGGTGTCCAGATTCCTCTCCTCCTATAGGAAAAATTCTTTTTTTTGTTGCCGTTATTTATCTTCTTGACAGCAATGATTATGTTGTCTCTTTTTTTATGTACAGGTTTATGAAACATATTATAACGGCTACCCTGCTGATAGCAGGCGGCATGACTCATGCCGAAACGGTTTTTGTGACGCTGGAAAAAGACAACGCCCTTGCGATCGTCGATCCGATTGAAGGCAAGCTGCTGAAAACGGTCAACGTCGGTCAACGTCCGCGCGGCATCGCCATCAGCAAGGATTATCGGCATCTTTACATTGCCACCAGCGATGACAATACGATCCGCGTCATCAACAGCGAAACCTTTGCTGAGGAAGGCCAATTGCCTTCCGGCAAGGACCCGGAAACTTTCGCGCTCGATCCCGACAGCCAATTCGCCTATGTCTCCAATGAAGATGACAGCCTGGTGACGGCTATCAACCTTGGACAGCGCAAGGCCATCAAGGAAATTCCGGTCGGCGTCGAGCCGGAAGGCATTACCGTCAGCCCGGACGGCAAGTGGGTCGCCAGCGCTTCGGAGGCCACCAACATGGTGCACTGGATTGACCGGAAAAACCTCGAAGTCGTTGATAACACGCTGGTCGATCCCCGGCCCCGTGCGCTAAGCTTTACCGCCGACAGCCAGCAACTTTGGGTCACGTCGGAAATGGCGGGCACGGTCACGGTGATCGATGTGGCGACGCGCAAAATCATCAAGCAAATCAAATTCGCCGTCACGGGCGTCACAGACGACAAGATTCAGCCGGTCGGCGTAGTGATCGACGGCAAGCGGCAGTGGGCTTACGTGGCCCTGGGGCCGGCCAATCGGGTTGCCGTGATTAATGCCCAAACCCTTGAAGCGGAAAAATATTTGCTGGTGGGCCAGCGGGTCTGGAATCTGGCTTTCTCGCCGGACCAGAAACGGCTTTATACGACCAACGGCGTCAGCAATGACATTTCCATTATCGATCTGGAAGCCCATAAGGTCACCAAATCCGTGGGCGTCGGGCTTTACCCGTGGGGCGTTGCGGTTAAGCCTTAGGCGTTGTTCTGCATCAGCCTGTAGGGTATGCACTGCATACCTTTTTCAAAAGCTTAGGGTAAGGCGAGAAATAACTTCCCTGAATTTTGACGAGCAACACAACATTGTGTGGGGCGACTTAAGTTGCCAAGGCGAATGAATTCGCCCCTACAATTTCTTCGTGGCCTTCGTGGTTTAAGCCTGTAGGGTATGCACCGCATACCTTTTTCAAAGCTTGCCGACCCGTCGCAACGCTGAAAAGGTACGCGGTGCGTACCCTACGATTTCTTCGTAGTCTTCGTGTTCTTTGTGGTTTAAGTTGAGGGGGCGGATGAATCCGCCCATCCATCAGGATGCTTTCTTCAGCTCGCCCATGCCGTTCGGCTTCTTGATCACTTGCAATTGCGCCTTGAAGCGTTTCTGCACGCCTTCGACGTGGGAAATAACGCCGACCACCTTTCCGTGCGTATGCAGGCTTTCCAGCGTACTGATGACCGTGTACAGGTTTTCCGCGTCCAGGTTGCCGAAGCCTTCGTCCAGGAACAGCGAATCGACGGCCTTGCCGTTGCTGGCCAGTTCCGAAAGCCCCAAGGCCAGCGCCAGGCTCACGATAAAGCTCTCGCCGCCGGACAAGGTCCGAGGCAGGCGGCGGACGTTGGCCTGATAGGTATCTTCGATTTCCAGCGCCAGCCCTTGTTCGCTGGGCGCCTGCCGGATGTAATAGCGGCCGCTGATTTTCTCGAGTATTTCATTGGTCTGCGCCAGCAACCTTTCCGCCATCTGCCTTTGCACGCGGCGGCGAAATTCCATGCCGCTTTCGGCCGTTATCTGCTGCGCTTCCGCCAGGCATTGCCGGGTGATCACTTCCTGATCTTGGAGCTGAGCCAGAAGAGCGTCATGCCGCTGCTTCTGCTGGGCCTGCTCCTTCAGCGTTCTTTCCAGACGCTGGACCTCCAGCTGCGCGATGTCCATTTTTTCGGCAAGGCTTCTTAACTGGACCTCTGTTTCTTCCCGGCTTAATGTCGTGTCCGCATGAGCAAGCTCGGCCTGCAGCAGGGCTTTCTGCTGCTCCAGCTGTGCCGCCATGGTTTCGATGTCCGCCTCCAGCGCCGTCAATTGCCGTTCCAGCTCCGGCTGTTGCCGTATCAGGTCCAGCATGGATTCAAGCGCCTGCAAGCTCGTGAACTGCGTGCCTTGCAGCCTTTGCAGCAGCGCCTGCCGCAGTCCGGCAAGTTCGGATTCCTGCTGCGCGATCAGCCGTTCCTTGTCGGCGATCAGCTTCTGTTTCTCGATCAGAGCCAGATGCAGGCCGACGGTTTCTTCCTGTTGCAAGCGACGACTGTAAACCTCAAGCTTTTCATTGTCTGCCTGAATCTTGGCCCGCGAGGCGGCCTCTTTTTCGGCCAGCGCGTCTATCTCTTCCATCAGAGACCTGCGGCGGAATGCATAGCCCTGATAATCCTGGCGGCGGCTGTTGAGCCGATCGAACAAGGCGTCTTCCTTGCCACTGACCGGCAGCTTTTCTCCGAGCCGGGCCAGCTGTTCGGTCATTTTGGCGACCAGTTCTTTTTCTTCCTGCTGATACTTGACCAAGTCCGCTTCCGTGTCGATCTGATCCTGCGGACGCCCCTGCC
Organism: Methylobacter luteus IMV-B-3098; assembly: GCF_000427625.1. Taxonomy (GTDB): domain Bacteria; phylum Pseudomonadota; class Gammaproteobacteria; order Methylococcales; family Methylomonadaceae; genus Methylobacter; species Methylobacter luteus. The sequence continues at coordinate 3,177,492 of NZ_KE386569.1, read as the reverse complement.
ATTCGGCATCGAGTTTCTCGGTATTTATCTTCAGCTGTTCAAGCGCAGCTTCGTTTTTGGCCAGCAATGCTTTCAGCTTTTCGATACCGTCCTGTTTGCTTCTGTATCGGGATGCCAGCGTACCTATTTCTTTCAGTTCGTCGGTTTCAGTCTGCAACAGCTGCTTCATCAGTCTGGTATTGTCGATATCCAGCTCGCCGCTGGCGACATTGAGCCGGTTGCACAACATCGTCCATTGCGATTTGAGCTGCGCCAGTTGCGTATCAGTAGTCTGTCTTTTCTCGGTCTGTCGTTGCGCGGCATTGATTTGCTGCGTCAGTTTATCGGCCGCTGTCATCAAAGCCTGCAGTTTGGCCCGCTGATCGGTCAAGGCCTGCTGGGAGTTGGATACGGCCGGCGGGCGCCTGACATACGGGTGCGTCAGGGATCCGCACAACGGACAGGGCTTGCCTTCCACCAGATGCTGCCGGTCCGCTTCCATTTTTTTCAGCAGGGCTTCGCGGACGACCGACTCTTCCAGCGCGCGTCTGATATTCTCCTCGCGGCTTATCTCCTGCCGGGTCTTTTCCAGATCGCGGTTTAAAGCGTCGATATCGTATTCCGGCTCCTCTCTGCCCAGCAGGTTGCTGAAAAAGCCGTAGCCCGCATCGGCCAGCTTCTGGTGGGCGCGGGCCAGATTGTTCAATTCCTGAAAGGCCCCGACGCGTTCCTGCTGCTCCAGGCGCAATTCTTCAATTTCATCGGGATTGTGGCCTGACGCCAGCGATTCCAGATCCTGCTCTTCGTCTGCCAGCTTGTCTTTCAACTCGGCCAGTTTTTTGATGTCCCGCTCGATCGCGGACTTGTTGTTTTTCAGCGAAGTGGTCGTGTTCTTGGTCCATTTGGCGAAAGACTTCTGTTTTTCCCTGAGCTCGACCAGCTCCGTCCTGAGTTTTTTCAGGCGGCCGGTTTCCGGAAAGTCGGACAGCAGTGCTTCGTCCGAGGCATGCTCGTCCAGCCATGTCGTTACGGTCGCCAACACGGCCTTCTTTTCTTCGATTTGCGCGCCCAAAGCCTGCCGCAAACCCATTTCCGACTGTTTATCGATATTAAGCAGGTCGATCTGCGCCTTGGTGCTGTCTATGGCCTCCTTCTGCTCGGCAATGGATTTATTCGCCAGATCAACCGGGGCGTTTTTGTCTATGTTCGAGGCGACGAACATCCCTTCCAGCTGATTCAGTTCGTTGCGGTAGGCAGCCAGCGCGGCTTTGTCCTGCTGAACAGCCTGATTTTTGCCCGCAATAGCCGCCGCATCGTCCTGGAAGAGCAGCGCGTCCTGGGCGTTGGCCAGTTTGGCCAGGTTCTCCTGCCGGCTTTCGGCCTGTTTTTGGGCGTCCTGCAGTTGTTTTTCCTGGCCGGCGATTTCGGTTTTTAGCGCCGATATCCGTCTCAGCGCGGCCTGCCGTTGTTTCAGCTGGTTGTGATCGGTGCGCAATTCGGCGTACTGCTCGTTAAAGTCGATTAAATCATGCTCACACGCCTCCCGTTTTTCAGGCGCCATGACCGGCACGTCCGCCAGATCCTGCCTTAACTGATCCAGTTGTTTTTGCGCGTTCTCGGCCTTGTCAATGACGTCTTTTCTGTAATCGGCGTAGATATCGCTGCTGATGATTTTCTCGAGAATATCCATGCGTTCGGTATCGAGCGCATTCAGGAAGGCCGCGAAATCACCTTGCGCCAGCATGATCGAGCGCGTGAAATTACGGAAATTCATGCCGGTGATTTCGGTAATCAGCGCGCAGACCGAATGAGGCGTATCGGTCAGCAGCTCGTCGGTTTCGTCAAGACGCATCAGCGCCATGACCGGCGGCATCAGTTCCGCATCGGGACGGCCGCCTTCGCGCTCCACACGCCAGCTTGACCGGTATCTGTCAGCGCCCAGCGAAAACTCGATCACCGCAAAACATTCGGCCGTATGCTTGGTCATGACATGCCGGGCAGGCCTTTCAAAACGGAATGTCTCGCCGTATAAAGCCAGCGTGATCGCATCGAGGATGGCGGACTTGCCGGAACCGTTGGGCCCGGTAATGGCGAAAACACCGGTATCAAACGGCGCCTGATTAAAATCGATCCGGCTCTCGCCTTCTAATGACTTGATATTTTTAAAATGAATATTAAGAATTTTCATGCGCTGACGACTCTGCCCGGCAAGGATTAAGGTTTTTCAAGTCCTTGCATTATAGCGCTGTCAGGCAAGATTTTCCTGTTCAGGCTTAGTCTTTTATAACCGGCGCCGAAGTCCGCCGGTCAAATGCGCACGGCGGGGCTCCGGATCAGACATCCGATGACTGCCTGGCCAGTTTGAACGCTTTTTTCGCTTCGTACATTTTTTGGTCGGCGCAGCGGATAACGACTTCGGGCTCATCATAGTGATCGGGACCTGTCTGGAATATGCCGATGCTCAACGAGATATCATGCCGGTATTGCTCAAGCACCTCTTTGAATCGCCGGGCATAGATCTCGCTGGCCTGCTCCTCCCGGCAATTAGGCAGAATAATGCAGAATTCATCGCCGCCATAACGGAAGCAGCAGTCTTCAGCGCGCGATATTTTTCTTATGGCATCGCTTACCAGGCGCAATACTTCATCGCCGCGTTGGTGGCCCTCGATATCATTTATTTTCTTGAAGTCGTCGATATCGAAATAGACGAATGTTACAGGCTCGGAGCGGCGCTGTGCGCTTTTGATGGTTTGCTCGAGTGTTTCGGAGAGAAAGCGCGTATTCAACAGTCCCGTAAGCGGATCCCGGCGCGCCATTTCCTCGAGTTGTTGCGTCCGTTCCCTGACCTTGGCTTCCAGTGTCCGCGCATAAGTCTCGGATTTATCTTTTTCGGCTTCGATTTCCGAGATCAGACTGCGGATGTAAGTCTCGAACACAAGCGTGATATCGAATAGCAATAATTTATCGAGCGCAGCCAGTATGGCCTGGCGCATGCTGACATCCGGAATCGCTTCGTTAATCAATTTGGCCAAAAGACATTTAAGCGAGTGGTTGGCGGAAAGATAGAATCTGGGCGAGACACCGATACGTTTATGTACCAGACCTATGCCTGATCGGTTGCTTATATAATCAAGATCATACGTGCCGCTGAACAGGTCGAGAATATAGTTGCGTTGCGCTTCGCGCAGACGCTTCGAGGTATCGGCATCATTGATCAGCTGAGCAATCTCGGGTATGCGGGCCTGAATTTCGTAAAATTCGTCCACCAGTGCATCTATTTTTCTCTCAATAACCGGTTTGCAGCGAGCCAGCCATGCCGCATCGGCCGCACTGAACGATAACAATGACTTGCGGCGCTCGGCATCCGATTCAGTAATTGCCATCTGCTCCAGCAGAGTCTTGTCGGTCTGCATCATGGTTATCTCTGACAAGTAAATAATTACTGCGACAATATTTGCTTGTTAAAGTTGATAAACCTGACGAACAGCCTTAGGCTCCGGGGCGATTTTAATCGCCCCGGATTTAAACGATGGCGTAGGGTTACATTCTGCCCAGATCCTGTATGGCGTCCACAACCATGCCTGTCCCTATCGTTATCAACAGGATGTCGGCCGCCACGCGCACATAACGGTATCCCAGCGGCGCGGGCCCCAACGTCCGAACGAGCGAAGGCGGCAGATCATAAAAAATCACGTCCCGAGGAAGCTGCCGGCCTATCTGCCACTTTTTGACCTGGCCGGGCGGCACACAGCCGTTGCGCTTGTTGACCAGTCCCGGCGGGCAATGCCTGGAACGAGACTGTTGAATATAGTAATCATGGATAACGGTCCGGTGCCGGTCGAGGAAATAGTCGTTTCTCCCTGTCTTGCCCTCTGCCCTCCCCCCGTAACGATCCGGTTTCTGATTCACGAAACGTTCATGCTTGTCTTTCTGCCTGTTCTTACCGGGATGATCGCCACCTGATCGTGACGATGGCTTATCCGCGTGTACCGAGCCGGCAGCAAGCAGGCCGGCGATAATGAGAACCATCATACGGATGGTCTGTGAGGTAATTCGCTGCATGGTTTATCTCCACTGGCAATCTAGGATGCATGAGCGCATCCGGTTAATTGACAAGGCATCCCTGCCTGTCGCCCCCCCATTGAGCAATCTTCAAGCTCATCGGTTTTTTAAACTTAGACGTGAATTGTCCTCTTGTCATTATTTTTCCTCACTGAAGGTTTTGGCTCACTGAACAGGATGAAGACGGAGTTGCCGGCTCGCAGTACGGAACATGCAAACATTTAATTGAACATAGTTTAATTTTAATTTAAAGTAACACTATCAAGACATCTTTTAATGTCTGCTAAGATGATGCAAGGAGGAATATTATGCTGAAAAAATTCTACATTGGCTACTGACTTTAATCTACAAGGTTGAAGTCAAGGGCCTGGATAACTATAAAAAAGCCGGAAACCGTGTCCTGATCATATCCAATCATACGTCCTTTCTGGACCCGCTGTTGCTGGGCGTTTTTCTGCCCGACGACATCACTTTCGCGATCAACACGCATATTTCCCAGCGCTGGTGGCTAAGACCTTTTCTGGGCCTGTCGCGCGTCTTTCCCATGGACCCGACGCATCCCATGTCGCTGAAGGATGTCATTCATCATCTGCAGCATGAAACCCGCACCGTGATTTTCCCGGAAGGCCGTATCACCGTGACCGGTTCCTTAATGAAGATCTACGACGGCACCGGCATGATCGCCGACAAATCGGGCGCGACGGTTCTGCCGGTCCGCATTGACGGCGCCGAATACACGCACTTCTCGCGCTTGCGCAATATCGTGCGCTTGCGCCTGTTCCCCAAGATCACGATTCAGATTTTGCCGCCGACAAAGATTTCCGCGCCTGATGACATGAGAGGCAAAACCCGCCGCAAACACAGCGGACATGCCTTGGCCGACATGATGACCGATATGATGTTTGCCACCAGTCATTACCGGCAAACCATTTTCGCGGCCCTGCTGGAGGCGCGCAAGATACACGGCGGCAATCATACCGTTGCCGAAGACCTGGAACGCATTCCGTTGTCGTACGATACGGTAATCACACGCACGATCGCGATCGGCAACGCGCTGCAAAAAATCACGGAAGTCGGCGACAATGTCGGCGTTTTCCTGCCCAATTCAACTAAAACATTGTGCGTGATCCTGGGCTTGCAATTGCACGGCCGTGTGCCGGCGATGCTGAACTTTTCCACCGGTTCGGCCGGCATGGTCTCAGCCTGTCGGACGGCGGAAGTCAAGACGGTTTTAACCTCGCGCCGCTTTGTAGAAATGGCCCATTTGAACGATGAAGCCGAACAGCTGCAGAAACTGGTCAAGCTGATCTATCTGGAGGATCTGGCCGCGAAAATTACGTCTTTCGCCAAATTCCAGGCTTTCGTACAAAGCAAAACGGCCAACTTATGGTACGACCATAATCGCTACAGCCCCGACAGCCCGGCCGTGGTGTTGTTCACGTCCGGTTCCGAGGGCACGCCCAAGGGCGTCGTGCTGTCCCATGCCAATATTCTGGGCAATCACAAGCAACTGGAGGCGCGCATCAACTTTAATGCGCAGGATGTCGTGCTCAATTTCCTGCCCATGTTTCACTCTTTCGGCTTTACCGTCGGCACGCTGCTGCCGATCCTGAGCGGCATGAAGGCGTTCTTCTATCCGACACCGCTGCATTACAGCGTCATCCCTGAAATCGCTTACGAGATCAACGCGACCATCATGTTCGGCACGAATACGTTTTTTGCGGCTTACGCGAAAAAAGCCCACGCCTACGACTTCTACAACATGCGTTATGTCGTGGCCGGCGCTGAAAAATTGCAGGAAAGCACGCGCCAGGTGTGGGCCGACAAATTTGGCATCCGCATTCTCGAAGGCTATGGCGCGACCGAAACGGCGCCGGTCACGTCGGTCAATACGCCGATGGACTATAAGGCCGGCACGGTCGGCCGCTTCATGCCCGACATGGAGTATCGGCTGGAACCGGTGCCGGGCATTGAGGATGCAGGCCTGCTGCATGTCAAGGGACCTAACATCATGCTGGGCTATTTGCTGGCCGATAACCCGGGCAAGTTGGTACCGCCCGAATCGGTTTACGGCAAGGGCTGGTACGATACCGGCGATATCGTGCATGTCGATGAGGAAGGTTTTATCAGCATTCGCGGCCGCAGCAAGCGCTTTGCCAAAGTCAGCGGCGAAATGATCTCCTTAACGGTAGTAGAGCAATTGGCCGCCAAAGCCTGGCCCGAGGCGTACCATGCCGCCGTCAGTCTGCCCGATGCCAAAAAAGGCGAGCAGATCATCCTGCTGACGACGCAGAAAAATGCCAACGTCCACGATCTGGCCGCTGTCGCGGACGGCATATCTCACATTGGTCTGCCGAAGAAAATTCTCGTGGTCAACTCGGTGCCGGTCATGGCGTCCGGCAAAACCGATTACCCGGCGGCGACAGCGCTTGCCGCCGCAAAACTCTCGCCCGTCGCCCGGCCTGATCCTGCAACCGGCAAAGTATCATGAACCGGCAAATTTACCCGCTGCTGATTGCGCAGTTCCTGTCCGCCTTTGCCGATAACGCCATTTTGTTTACGGTCATCGCCCTGGTCATGCAATCGAATCATCTGGCAAGCTGGTACGTTCCAGCCCTGCAAAGCGTGTTTCTGGTCGCGTTCGTGCTGCTTGCGCCCTGGGTGGGCGGTTTTGCCGATAACCACGCCAAATCCCGCGTACTGATTATCGCCAACCTGATCAAGGCGACGGGGGCCGGACTGTTGCTGCTGCATGTGGAACCTTTGCTGGCTTACTGCGTGGTCGGCATGGGCGCGGCCGTTTACAGCCCGGCAAAATACGGCATTCTGCCCGAACTGGCGGGCCATGAATTTCTGGTCAAGGCCAATAGTTGGATCGAGGGCTCCACGATACTGGCAATCTTGCTGGGCATGGTGATCGGCGCCCGCGTGGCCGATTACTCGACCACCTGGGCGCTTGCGGGCACTATCGCGCTGTTTATTACGTCCGCTGTGGTCACGCTGTCTTTGCCGGTCCGCGTCAGCAAGAAAAGCGCTACCGGTTCCGGAATGGCCGAATTCGGCCGCCAGATTGGGCAGTTTTTCACGACGCCGCGCTCGCGCTTCGCCATTATCGGCGCATCCATGTTCTGGGCCGCGGCGGCGACGCTGAGAGTCATTATCGTGGCCTGGGCGCCGCTGGTTTTAATGTCGAAGAATGCGACGGAAATCGCCGAGCTGACCTTGTTTCTCGCCGTCGGCATCATCCTGGGCTCGGCCCTGGTGCCGCGGTTGATTCCGCTGGAGCACCTGCGCCGCGTCAGAATCCCGGCCTATCTGATGGCTTTGTTTATTTTTGAACTGAGCCTGACCGACAGCCTCTGGCCGGCTCGTTTCGCACTGCTTTTTATCGGCATAACGGGCGGCATGTTCATCGTGCCCATCAACGCCGCATTACAGGAACTGGGACAGCAAAGCATCGGCAGCGGCAGCGCCGTAGCTCTGCAGGGGTTCTTTCAAAACCTGTCCATGCTGGCCGCAGTAGGCGGCTATACCTATGCAGCCTCCCAAAATGCCGATCCGGTGCTGTCAATGCTGACGCTGGGCTCGCTGTTTTTCATGTCCACATTTCTGGTATCGCTGCGCCTGCCTAAGCGTCAGCCGGTACGGCAGGCCGGATAATTATTTAACCAACGTACTTTAGAGCAATTATCTATTACATAGAAACATAGCCTGAATGCCTGAAGAGATTGAGGCACTCATCCGCTTGAAACTCATCCAACAGCTTACCAATGAGTTGCCAGAGCTTGTCGTAAGTGCGCTCGGCGGCCTTGCGCAGCAACGCCTTCAGTTTGGCGAAGACTTGCTCGATCGGATTCAGCTCAGGACTATAGGGCGGCAGATATTGGATCGTCGCCCCGTGCGCTTCAACAATGGACTGGACTTCCGCCACCTTATGGGCGGACAGATTGTCACAGATGACGATGTCGCCGGGCTTCAAGGTCGGTCCCAGTTGCGAGCGCAGATATTCCTTGAAGGCTTCGCCCGTCATGGCCTGGTCCAGACACCAGGGCGCGGTGAGCCGGTCGGCACGCAAGCCGGCAATGAAGGTCAGGGTTTGCCAATGGCCTGCCGGTGCCGCATCCCGACAGCGGGCGCCATCCAAGGCCCGGCCATAGCGACGGATCATGTTCGTGGAGACGCCCGTTTCATCCAGAAACACCAACTTTGACAGATCGCAGGTTTGCTGCCAGGCTTGCCATTGCTCTCGGGCCATCGCGACATCTGCGCGTTGCTGCTCACTGGCGACCAGCGTTTTTTTTATAGCGATAGCCCAGCTTGCGCCTAATAAACTTATCAATGGCCGAGATCGAAACACTTAGGCTGTGTTCGCGTCCCAGCCAAGCCTGCAGTTCCTGCAAGGTCATCGACGGACTACTCGCTAACTGTTCCTTGATGGCGGCTTCATAAGGTTCCAGCCGCGAGCGTCTGTAGCCGCCAAAGGGCTTGCCTTGAACGGCTCCGGTTTCACGCCACAAGGCGTGCATTCGGCAGACAAAGGCCGGACTGACTTTGTATTGTAAAGCCACGGCCCGCACGGTGTGGCCTGCGGCAACCGCTTCAGCCACCCGGCTGCGTAAATCTTCGGAATAAGGCTTGGGCATGATAAAAATGGCTCATTTCGTTTAACAAGAGGTTAGTTTATATCATGTTTTTATCTAAAAGATAATTGCTCTAGCGAACATTACTTGCTCATAGTTACGCCGGCATCGAGGGCGGCGGCCTTGCCGCGCTGCTCATTGACCCTGGCCAATAACAGCAGGCCGGCAATAAAAAACAGTAATGTCGATACCAGCGACAGGCGATGGTTGCCGCCGCTCCAGTAATTGATCAAACCATAACTCAAAGGCCCGGCAATAGCCGACAGCCGGTTCATGACGCCCCACAAGCCCAGAAACTCGCCGCTGCGCTCGCTCGGCGAGAATTTGCTGACCAAAGCCCGTCCGACAGCCTGACTGGCGCCCATAGCCAGGCCGATCATATTGCCGACTATCCACATATGCACAGACTGACTGGCAAATAAAGCCGCCATCACGGCCGCGATCCAGATCAGCAGCGTTATGGCCAGGGTCGGCACCGAGCCTATGCGATCCTGCAGATGCCCGCAGATAAAAGCGCCGACCGCCGCCGTCACATTGACTACCATGATCAGTATGATCAATGCCTGCGTGTCAAAGCCCATGACCTCCTGCGCATAAATGGCCGCCAGCACGACGACCGTACTGACACCGGACTGGTACACGCCCAGCGTTATCAGAAACCGGAACAGATCGCGAAAACGGGCCGCTTCTTGAAAGGTATGCGCCAGACGCCTAAAGCTGATGGTCAGCACAGACAGGTGCAGATCTTGCACCGACGGTACCGCGCGCTCGCGCAACCACAGAAAGGTAGGCATCGCCGCCAGCGCGAATATGCCGGCCGTAATCAGCATAGTCACTGGTACAGATTCGGTTTCCGGCAAGCCCTGCCGCTTGGCCCAGGTGATGTAGGCCAGGCAAATCCCCAGCGTCAGCAGGCCGCCAAAATAGCCCAGGCTCCAGCCGTAACCGGACATTCTGCCCATGTTCTGCTCCGGCACGATCTCCGGCAAAAACGCTGCGATCAGATTCTCGCCGCTGGCAAACATGATGGCCGAAACGGTGACCAGCAGCATGGCCGGCAAGACATCGCCCGGACCGACCAGCGCCAGCAAGGCGGTCGATACGATGCAGCCCAGCGTGGAAATCAGCAGAAAGCGCTTCTTGCCAGCCCGGTCATCGGCAATCGCGCCGATGACCGGGCCGCTGAGCATGACGGTAAAATTGGCGATGCCGATAGACAAGGACCACAGCAATGTGGCCGAACCGGGCATGTCGCCGGCAACTACGCCAACGAAATAAGTGCTGAAAATGGTCGTCAACACGACCGTGGTATAGCCGGAGTTGGCAAAGTCGAACAGCGCCCAGGCCAGCAATTCCCTGCGCCCTGCCTGGCCTATGGCCAAGTTGTTCTGGCCGGCCAGGTGTTGGTTGTGATTGTTGTTCATATCAATTCTGATTAGATGCGCCTAATTGAGACTAGACAAATGATGTTACGCAAGCTAAGGAATTTTTACCACGGAGAAGCAATATAAATCTGGGTTCTCGATTGCTGCACCAGAATTCCACCGTCTGCATCCGCGCAGACGCTCCTTCCACTGCTTGATTTTCCCGACCATCCGCAACGTTTGCCCAGTATTGAGCAAGGTTTAAATATTAGGGGCGGAACACATATCCTGTCGGATAGAATAAAACTATACTTTCATTACCCTGATACATACTATGGTGAGCATTTTGATCACTATGGATCATAGCGTGCCATTCGGCCCAAATACCTTACTATAGACCGTGAAAAGGTTGAGCGAAATGATCTCTATTACTAAAGAATATAAGCATGATATTTTCAAGGACAATAACGAAATTCTATACCATATTGATCCTCAGCCAATTTCAATAACACATATTGAAGCAAGGGTAGTATCCACTAAAGACTTTGACAATAATTACCACAGGCAATTTGAATATGCCTATACGCATTCCAAGAATCTGATCGAAAAATGTTTTTCTCACGGATATAAAGCCTGGATTTTTGAGATTGGGCCATTGCTAAAACCTGCTATGCTTCAAAGCCTAACACAATTTGGACCTTATGCACCTTTTAGACCTTTACGCGAAAAAGGATTAGCTGAGGTTTTAAATATGCAAAAATGTTATCAATTTCCTAAAGGTATAAAATATGCCGGTATTTTTGCCGTAGAGCCAGACCAGTTTTACGATGCATGTGCATACGTTCAAGGAACATCAAATGCTGTAGTTGTCTTTTCTAGACGAGATACTTTTTTTTCAGAATCTGGCCTCGAGAAACTGTTACATAGCGCAACATTTACTATTGATAATGATCGACTTGGCTACCTGAATTGGGTCTCTTTATGTCTGGAAATTTGCCCGCTGAGTGACATTGTAGTCAATCCGGGCGGTGGGTATGATGACTTGTTCAGATCAATCAATTTTTACTACTGCGCCAGCTCTTTAGATTTTGACTTACAAGATAACAACTCATAACCCGCGTAGGGCGGAGCCGTTTACGGATGCCGTCCGCTGGAACAAGGGGTAAGCAGCGGAACGGCTGGATCATTCTCTGCCAATGCAGTCGTTCGCGGCTTCATACAGCATGTGTAATATCGCTTGTCGTCAGTTAATGCACTTCCGCCACCCAGCCGCGAATGAAGTTCCTGACCAATAGCGCCACACTCTCTTCCACATCATGAACGCCGACCAGATCCATTTTGCCGGTCAGCGACAGTTCGCAAATGCCATGGATACCGCCCCACAACGCACGGGCCGCGCGTTTTCGCTGGACTTCGCCGCATTGCGGGGCCAGTCGGGCAAACTGCGCTTCCATCTTTTTGAAAACCTGATCGACTTTCGCCTGGTACCAGTCCGGGATCTCTGCCCGCTCCGGCAAACGGTGCTCGAAAATCATGCGCCAGCGGTTGAAGTTTCGGCTCGCGTAGAACAGATAAGCCTTCGCCAGCGCTTCGATACATTGTTCAGCCGCTTCATCATTAACGCCTTCCAGGTGCGCGGCTATGTCATCCAGCGTTCGCCCCTTGATGTGCAGTCCCAGATCGGCCATATTGGCGAACACCATGTAAATACTGCCGACCGTATAACCGATCTCCAGCGCGATCTTGCGCACGGTCAGCGCCGAATAGCCTTCCTCGATCACTATATTCTCGGCGGCCTTCAGGACCATTTCCTTGATTTCTTCCAGACTGTGTTCGCTTCGTCTTGCCATAGTTAGCTGTTCCCTATATTTAAGTTGGGGTCTTTTCCCTTGTATTAAGCTTGTCTTCGTTGTGGCTGTTATTTTCGGCAAAGTATTTAACCAGGAACTCGACAAACGTCGTGAGCTTGGCCGGCAAAAAGCGCCTTTGCAGATAAGTGGCATAAACGGCCAAAGCGGGAATACGATAAGGCTGCAGGATCTCTACCAACTGGCCCTGCGCCAAGTAATTCGCGACCGATATTTCCGGCGCCTGCGTGATGCCCATGCCCAAGGACGCAGCCTGACATAAGGCCCTGCCGTTATTGGAGGCGAAATGCCAGTTGGTTTTAATTTTAGTCTCTTCCTTGCCAACATTAAACACCCAATAGTCTTTGTGCGGCGTATCGACATAATGCAGGCAACGGTGTGAATGCAGGGCATCAATATGTTCGGGCTCACCTTGTTCAGCCAGATAGGCAGGCGAGGCATAGGTGCACAGACGCGTTTCGGCTATTTTCCGGGCCACGACGCCCGGGTCCAGGCGGTCAGTGACTAAAATGGACAAATCGAAACTGCCATCGCTTAAATTGACGCGACTGTTGTGCAGCGTCATCAAAATCCTGACCCCGGGATGCTCGCGCTGATAGGCGTCAATGGCGGGCACCATGTATATGCCGCCGAAATCAATCGGCGCGCTGATCTTCAATGTGCCTTTTACCTGCCGTCCCAGTCGCGCGGTGTAATCGTCCAGTTCCGAGAAATCTTCGAGCAATTGCTTGCTGCGGTAATAGTAGAGTTCACCGGCTTCAGTCAGACTCAACCGGCGTGTGGTCCTGTTCAGCAAAGCCACGCCCAGCGACTCTTCCAGCTGGGCCATGTATTTGCTGATCATCATGGCCGAGAGATTCATTTCGCGCGCGACCGCGGCAAATGTGCCCAGTTCGACGATGCGGCAGAATACTTGAATGTTGTTTAATTTATCCATGAGCCAAACTTTATAAACTATAAGTTTATATTGTATAAATTTATATATCTATTTAAAACGCCAGTTTATTGGTCTAGACTTCAGGCCGGAGATAGTTTAGGGCCGCTGAGTCTTACGCATGCAACATGTTAAGGCTCAGCGGTTTTTTTATAGCCGATAATAATAATGAGAGGAAATCATGAGCAAAATTCTGAATGAAGTTCTATCAGCCAACAGAGAGTATGTGAACAATTTTGGCGACAAAGGCGATCTGCCGATGCCGCCGGGCCGCCATTTTGCCATCCTGACCTGCATGGATGCGCGCCTGGATCCGGCCAAATATGCGGGCCTGTCCGAAGGCGATGCCCATGTCATCCGCAATGCCGGCGGCCGCGCCAGTGATGATGCGATCCGCTCGCTGGTCATTTCCTATAAACTGCTCGGCACGCGCGAATGGTTCGTGATTCATCATAGCGATTGCGGCATGGAAACGTTTAACGACGAGATCATGCGTGACCTGCTGGGCAGTAGTCTGAAAACCGCCTCCATCGATGAAAACGGCTGGCACGATTGCTGTGAAGGTCCGGGCTCGGCGGAGGGCAAGTATATCGACTGGCTGACGATTAAAGATCAGGCACAAAGCGTGCTCGAAGATGTGACGCGCATTAAAAGCCATCCCCTGGTGCCGTCCAACATTCCTGTTTACGGTTATATTTATGACGTGAAGTCTGGTCGAATGGTTGAAGTGCCGGCCGCCACTGAAGCCGGAAAAGCCCGCTAAACACTGCTCTGCCCGCCCTGTTAGGCGGGCAATTTCCTCAAGGCGGGTTTGCGCGCCCGCCATAACAGTCTAAAATTCATGTCCTGTTTTTTACTGTTAAATTCTCTTATGTACAATGAACTGCTCCCGGTCGTCGATGAAAACGACCGTGTGATCGATACGCTGCCGCGCCATCATGTCCATGCCCAGTCCTTGCGCCACCGCGCCGTACACATTCTGGTCTTCAACGATCAGGGCAGGCTGTTCCTGCAGAAAAGATCGCTGTTGAAAGACCTCAATGCCGGCCTGTGGGATACTTCGGCAGCTGGCCATGTCGATGCCGGCGAAGATTATGACAGCTGTGCGCTCCGTGAAGTTGAGGAAGAACTGGGCATCAAGGTAGACGACGAACTGGAGCCGCTGTTCAAGCTGCCGGCCACGGCCGCTATCGGCATGGAATTCATCCAGGTTTACCGCTGCCGGCATAACGGCCCGTTTACGCTGGCGCCTGATGAAATCGAGACCGGGGACTGGTTCTCGGAGCAGGACCTGTCCGCGCGCATCGCGGCCGATGATCAGACACTGACCGAAACCTTTAAAACGATCTGGCGACACTACAGGCCTTAAAATCCATGATTACGCAGCAACAACTCAACGATTTTTACAACGTCCTGCTGAATCCGCAAAGCTACGCCGACTATTGCCCGAACGGTCTGCAAATAGAAGGGACCGCACAAATCGAACGCATCGCCTTCGCCGTTTCCGCGACGCGCGATTCGATCAGGCAGGCCGTCGACAATCGGGCCGACGCCTTGGTCGTGCATCATGGTCTGTTCTGGAGTTTTCACGGCGCCCGACCTTTGATCGGCGCCTTTGCCCAGCGCGTGCTGCCGCTGGTCAGGCATAACATCAACCTGTTCGGTTATCACCTGCCCCTGGACGGCCATGCCGAGATCGGCAATGCCGCCATCTTAGGCCGGCTGATCGGCTGCGGACAACAAGAGCCTTTCGGTGATTACAAGGGCTCGGCGACGGGCATCAAAGGCATGCTGGCATCGCCTCTTACAGCATCACAATTGCAGGCAAAGCTGGCCGCCGTGCTGGGACATGCTGTAATTCTGGCGACACCGGACAGCAATGCCCTGATCCGATCCGTCGGCATTATCACGGGCGGCGCCAACAGCGAATGGCGACTGGCGGCGAAAGAAGGGCTGGACGCTTACATAACCGGCGAAATCAGCGAGCATGACTGGCATGAAAGTCAGGAAAACGGCGTGCATATGTTCGCCGGCGGCCATCACGCCACCGAACAGTTCGGCATACAGGCCCTAATGGAAAAAACGCGCGAGCAATTCGACGTAAATTGCGTTTTTATCGGCAGCGACAATCCGGCTTAATGCCGAAACGCCGGACATAAAAAAAGCCCTGTCGAGGGCTTTAGTGTCACTTGCATGTATGGCGGAGCGGACGGGGCTCGAACCCGCGACCCCCGGCGTGACAGGCCGGTATTCTAACCAACTGAACTACCGCTCCGTTTGCAGAGCGCGTATTCTATAACATTTTTTTAATCCGTCAAGCTTATTCTCTATGAAACAGGAAAATCATCGAATTAAAGTCAACGACAGCACCGAAATCAGCTCCGTATGGCTGGTCCCCCAGCAGTATCAGCACGCGCTGATTATTGCGCATGGCGCCGGCAACGACATGCACTCCGGGTTTATCAGTACTCTGCATGAAGGCATCGCCCAACACGGCATTTTGACCGTCAAATTCAATTTTCCCTACATGGAGCAAGGCCGCAAGGCGCCCGACCGACCGACCGTTCTGGAAGCAACCTGGCAAGCCGTTATCGATGTCGTTTTAGAAAAGACACGGCTTGCGCCGGAAAAATTGATACTGTCCGGCAAAAGCATGGGCGGACGTTATGCGTCGATGATAGCGGCACAACGGCCGGGATTCGGCGGCGTTATTCTGTACGGCTATCCGCTGCATGCGGCTGGCAAAGCCGATAAATTGCGAGCCGAGCATTTACCGGCTATCTCGGCGCCAATGCTGTTTTTTCAGGGCACGCGCGATGCCTTATGCGATCTCGATAAATTGCAGGCGGTTTTAAAGATACTGCCAGTTTACCCCGACCTGCATATCATCGAAGGCGGCGACCATTCCTTCAAGGTACTGAAGCGGTTTAACCGCAGCGAGCAGGCGGTCATGGATGAAGTCATTGCAACCAGCGCCACTTGGATTCAGGGCCGTAGAGCGGGTTAGATGCGCAAGCCATTGAACCTTCCGCTTGCCACTGGCCTTTGTGCGCATCGTAATCCGCCTTCTGACCAACAGGATATGCAAGCAGAAAAAACCTACCAACTTTTTACCTAGCTCAGCAGAATGAACAGGAAAATAGTAGAATATTTTCAATTCATTATTAAGCTGGAGTTTGTTTTGTGGAAAATTTCACCCCTGTCTCTGCGTTAACGGGCGGCGCGCTGATCGGTATCAGCGCAACACTTCTGCTGCTGTTCAATGGCCGCATGGCCGGCGTCAGCGGCATCATGAACGGTGTATTCAACTCTTCGAGAAACGAAATGAGCTGGCGACTCGCTTTCCTGGCCGGCCTTGTCATCGGCGCTTTTCTGTTCAGTCTGATTGTGCCTGGCTTCTTTACAGCGCGGCAGGGCTACCCTTTAGGACTGTTGGCAGCAGGCGGCTTTCTGGTCGGTTTCGGCACCCGCATGAGCAACGGCTGCACCAGCGGCCACGGCATCTGCGGCATCGCCAATTTATCGCCGCGCTCGATACTGGCAACCCTGACGTTCATGGCTGGCGGCATCATCACTGTTTACATCATCCGTCATATCCTGGAGCTGACCGTATGAAAAGAATCCTGTTCGCCCTTGTCAGCGGCATTCTGTTTGGCCTGGGGTTATCGCTGTCGCAAATGGTCAATCCCGACAAAGTGTTGGGCTTTCTCGATATCACCGGAAGCTGGGACCCGAGCCTTGCGTTTGTCATGGTCGGCGCTCTAGCGGTGGCGTTTGTGTCTTTCAGATGGGTGCTGAAGCGCCCTACGCCCCTACTGGACGACGGTTTTCACGTCTCCAAACGCCGGGAGATCGACAAACCTTTATTATTGGGGGCGGGCCTGTTCGGCATAGGCTGGGGCATGACGGGCTATTGCCCGGGACCGGCCGTGGCCGGCCTGGGATTGGGCTCACTGGAAGCAGTGGTCATGGTCGCTTCGATCTATACCGGATTTTTTGCCCAGAAATGGCTTGCTGAAAGAAAATAAAATGAAATAGATTAGTTAACTGATGTCACGCAGTTGTAGGGTCGAATTCACTTGTGCCCTGGAGGGTATTCGACCCGGGACACCCAAGATATAAAACAGGCAGTGCGAATAAATTCGCACCTACACTGCTTAAAAACATCCGTGCCATCGGCCAGACTCCCCGCCGCAGAGCGCATACACTCTGCGGAACCAAATTCTCTTGGATCGCCTAGCGTTGTAGGGTATCCATCGCATACCTTTTTCGACGTTTGCCAGCTCCGCGATTCTAAAAAGGTACGCAATGCGTACCCTACGACTGGAAGCAGTGGTCATGAGCACATCAATCCATGCCGGTTTTATTAGCCAAAAACGGTTTGCCAATAGGAAACAAAAAGGGCGGCCAAGTAATCGCCCTTTTTGTCTTGTGGTCACTACACGGCGTTAAACCAAATGTCCCCACATATCATATTCATCGGCCTCTTCCAGTTCGACTTCAACAAAATCACCGACTTTCAGATGCGTTGCGCCGTCGATGAATACCTGACCATCGATTTCCGGCGCATCGGCCTTGCTTCTGGCCACGGCGCCTTCCTCGACGACTTCATCGATCAACACGGTCTCGATGCGGCCTATACGCTTCTGCAGGCGGGCGGCGCTGATTTCGGCCTGATGGGCCATAAAGCGCGCTAAACGCTCCTGCTTGACTTCCTCAGGCACCTGATCCGGCAAGTCATTAGCGGCCGCGCCTTTGACCGGCGAATAGGCGAAGCAGCCGACCCGATCCATTTGCGCTTCGGTCATAAAGTCGAGCAATTCTTCGAACTCCTGCTCGGTTTCGCCGGGAAAGCCGACAATGAACGTGCTGCGCAAAGTGATATCCGGGCAGATTTCACGCCATGCACGGATTCTGTCCAGATTGTTTTCGCTGGCGGCCGGGCGCTTCATCAGTTTCAGTATGCGGCTGCTGGCATGCTGAAACGGTATGTCCAGATAAGGCAGAATTTTGCCTTCGGCCATGAGCGGAATCACATCGTCGACATGCGGATACGGATACACATAGTGCATGCGCACCCAGATGCCCAGATCGCCCAGCGCTTCGGCCAGATCATAAAACCGTGTTTGCACGGAGCGGCCTTTCCAGTCGCGGCTTTGATACTTCAGGTCCAGGCCATAGGCGCTGGTATCCTGCGATACGACCAGCAGTTCCTTGACGCCGGCATTGGCCAGTCGCTCGGCTTCGAACAGAACATCATCGACGGGCCGGCTGACCAGGTCGCCGCGCATGGACGGGATGATGCAGAACGTGCAGCGGTGATTGCAGCCCTCGGAGATTTTCAGGTAGGCATAATGGCGCGGCGTCAGCTTGATGCCCTGCGGGGGCACCAGACTCGTGAACGGGTCGTGCGGCGGCGGCAGATGCTCGTGCACTGAAGCCACGACTTCTTCCAGGGCGTGCGCGCCGGTCACTTTCAGCACCTGCGGATGGCGTGCGCGGATTTCGGCTTCCCTGGCCCCCAGGCAGCCGGTCACGATGACTTTTCCGTTATGGGCCAGCGCCTCGCCGATACTGTCCAGCGATTCCTCGACCGCGGCGTCAATAAAGCCGCAGGTATTGACAACCACCAGATCGGCGTCCTGATAAGTCGGCGAAATGGTGTAACCTTCGGCACGCAGCTTGGTTAGAATCCTTTCGCTATCGACCAGGGCTTTCGGGCAACCCAAACTAATAAAACCAATATGTGGGGCAGTCATTTTAATCTCGTGTAATGTTAAACAGCCGGCTAAGCCGGATTCGCAATAATAATGGCGCGCTTGGGAGCCGGCAGGCCTTCGCGGGTAAGTTTCGGATCATCGGGATCAAGAAAATCCTTGAGGGAATGAAAGGTCATCCATTCAGTCGTGCGTTGTTCTTCCGTACTGGTGACAGTCACATCGACCAAGCGGATATTGGTGAAACCGCAGCGCTTCATCCAGCCTATCAGAGTGTCGCAAGTCGGCAGAAACCAGACATTGCGCATGCAGGCATAACGATCTTCAGGCACCAGCACCTGCTCCGGTCCGCCGTCTATGACCAGCGTTTCCAGCACCAGTTCACCGCCAGGCCGCAGGCATTCCTTTAATTCAAGCAGATGATCGACAGGCGAACGGCGGTGATACAGCACGCCCATGGAAAATACCGTATCGAACAGCCTCAGGCCATAAGGCACCTCTTCCATGCCGATCGGCAATACGTAGACAGGCGCCTCGCCATGCAGTTTCCGGATCGCCTGGAATTGCATGACGTTAAGCAGCAGCGGGTCAATGCCGACCACCATCCGGGCTCCGGCCCCGAGCATGCGCCAGCAGTGATAACCGTTACCGCAGCCGACATCCAGCACCAGGCGATTGACTAACGGCGCAACATGGTTCTTCAGGCGGTCCCATTTCCAGTCCGAGCGCCATTCAGTGTCAATTTTAACGCCGAACAAATCGTAAGGGCCTTTGCGCCAGGGGTGCAGGATCTTGAGCTGAGCTTCCAGCTGTTTTCTGGCTTCGTCGGCCAGATCTTCAGGGCGGCCTATTTGCACGGCATCGGCATCGAGCAATGAGCCGCTATGTTCCGATTCCGGCAGTTGCTCGATCAGTGCCTGCCACTGGGCCAGCGTGCCGTGATTGGCCGGCTCGAACGCGCGGGCCAGTTGTTGCGGCAACAGTTGAACCCAGGCATCGGCCTTGGCATCAAGCAGGGTTTCAATTAACGGTTGATAATCAATCATTCAGATAAAGTTAAATACGCTGTTTGCATCCGGGCACAGCATTAACTGAAAAAAACGGGGGATAGTGTAGGCAGTCAATCAGAACTATTGAGCGTTACCACGAAGTATGGACTTCGTGGTAATCAAAACTAAAAACGAGGTCAAGCAATTAGGAAGTAGCTGCTGTTCTGCCTGAGGCAAGCGCTTCGGCATTGCGTTTGGCCAGCCCGTCGATCACTGCGTTTAATGAACCTTTGGTTTTAACTTCATTGCTGAACGTCGTGCGATAGTTAGTCACGAGGCTGACACCTTCAATCATGATGTCGTAAGCTTTCCAGTCACCGTGGCTCTGTACCATCCGGTAATTTACCGCGACCGGCTGAATGCCGGGTTGCAGAACTTCGGTTTTGACTACAACTTTTGTCGCGCCCGGTTCCATTTCCAGCGGTAAAAACCTTACTGTCCAGTCGCGGAACTCAACGAAGGCTCTGGAATAAGTTCTTACCAGCAGAGTCTGGAACTCCTGTTTAAAACGTTGCCGTTCGTCGTTGGTCGCTGTTTTCCAGTTCTGCCCCAGCACTAATGCGGAGATCCTGTCGAAATCGGTATGCGGCATGATGACTTCGTTGACAAACCGTGTAACCTGGACAAAGTCCTGAGCAAACGTTCTGTCTTGCAATTTGGCGTGCAGTTTTGTCGAAGCATCTTCAATCGCTTGTTGCGGAGGCAACAGATCGGCTGCCACGCCTTTCGTCATCGGCATTAGACCGAGCAATAATGCAAATAAAACGAATATCGTATATTGTTTAGCCTTCATAAAACCCTCTAAGAATTGAAACTAGCGAATACTTTCCATTTTCGAATATCAGCGACCCCTATTCCCTGATAAAATAAATCCCAGCCAATCCGCCCGCAAAGCGTACTTAACGAACTGCATGACTCAGGCCAGAGGTTCTGATAATTTCCAAACCCATGACTATGGATAAGATGACATATAATAACATCAATTTCCCCCGCACACGCATGAGAAGAATGCGTTATAACGATTTTTCCCGCCGTTTAATGCGCGAAAACCGCTTATCCGTTGATGACTTGATTTACCCGATGTTTGTCACCGAGGGTGCGAATCAAAGGGAAGCCATCGCTTCGATGCCGGGCATAGAGCGGCTCTCCCTGGACCTGCTGCTGGAGGAGGCCCGTGAGCTTTATGAACTGGGCATTCCCGCCATTGCGCTGTTTCCGGTAACGCCTCCGGATAAAAAATCCGACGACGCCGCCGAGGCCTATAACCCTGACGGCCTGGCTCAACGTAGCGTGAGAGCCTTAAAGAAAGCCTTACCGGAACTGGGCATTATTACCGACGTTGCCCTGGACCCTTTCACATCCCATGGGCAGGATGGCCTGATCAATCAGGACGGCTATGTCATGAATGACGAAACGATAGCCGTATTGGTCAAGCAGGCGCTATCCCATGCTGAAGCCGGAGCCGATATCGTCGCGCCTTCGGACATGATGGACGGGCGCATCGGCGCAATAAGAGAAGCGCTGGAAGCCCAGAATCATGTCAATACGCGCATACTCGCCTATTCTGCAAAGTATGCATCGAGCTTTTATGGTCCTTTCCGGGATGCCGTCGGCTCGGCCGGCAATCTGGGCAAGGGCAACAAATACAGCTATCAGATGGACCCGGCCAATTCAGACGAGGCGCTGCGCGAAATTCAGCTGGACCTGCAGGAAGGCGCCGATATGGTCATGGTCAAGCCCGGCATGCCCTATCTCGATATTATCCGCCGCGTAAAGGACCAGTACGGCGTGCCGACTTTCGCCTATCAGGTCAGCGGCGAATATGCCATGCTCAAAGCCGCCGCCATGAACGGCTGGCTGGATGAAAAACAGGTGGTTCTGGAATCCCTGCTGGCCTTTAAGCGTGCCGGCAGCGATGCGATTCTGACTTATTTTGCCAAATCCGTAGCGCAATGGCTGCAGGACTAATCGTTTACCGCCCTGACTCTCTGTAAGGCGAGCATTTTTCTTTTTATAACCCTGAATCTGGAATCTGTGCCATGTCGGAAGACTATCTAATCCCCTCCAAGAGAAGGTTTCACTTTGAAGAAGCCATTCTGGTCCTGCTGCTGATCCTGTCGCTGGTAGGCATCGGCATTAACGATTTTTCTCCTGCCGACGGCCTGGGCTACTGGATCATTATGGTGTTCGTGTTCGGCCTGTTCGGGATCCTGATCGGCTGGCTGCAATCGAAGCATAATATCGACGATTTCAAGAAGATAGTTCGCGAGCAGTCCATTCACTGGCTCACTTCCCTGATAGTAGTTGGTGGCGCTTTCCTGGTGCAAAAGTCAGGGCGCATTGATCCTGAAAGCGCAGGTCTGGTTATTTTATTGATTTTATCGCTGTCGACCATTCTCGACGGCCTGCGAGTAGGCTGGCGCTTCAGCTTCGTTGGACTGTTCCTGGGCACTTCCGCTGTTGTTGCCGCTTATACGGAACACTTTCTGTGGATAGAAATACTGATTGCCATCGGCATTGTGCTGATAACGGTCTTGTGGGAATACTGGATGGAAAAAAGAGCGCAATAATGATGACAACAGATCGCTATGCCGTATTCGGCCATCCTGTCAAACACAGCAAATCCCCGAGAATCCATCAGCTTTTCGCCGAACAGACAGGACAGGCGCTTGAATATACCGCGCAGGATGTGCCTGCCGAACAGTTCCGGATCGTCGTCACGGCTTTTTTCGCCGCCGGCGGCAAAGGGCTGAACTGCACCGTACCGCTAAAAGGACTGGCCTGGGCCTTTGCCGACAACAAAACCGAACGAGCCCAACTGAGCCAGGCTGTCAATACGCTCGCCTTGCAGCCAGACGGTTCTATTCTCGGTGATAACACGGACGGCAAAGGACTGGTAACGGACCTAATCGCCAACCATGCCATCACCTTGACAGGAAGCCGGATTTTAATTCTGGGCGCGGGTGGCGCCGGCCGAGGCATCATAGGCCCTCTCCTTGAGCAAGCGCCGCACTCCATCATCATCGCCAACCGTACTGTCGACAAAGCCACCGATCTGGCACAAGCTTTCCAGCACAAGGGGACTGTCAGCGGCTGTGGATTTGACGACTTGCAAAATCAGCAATTTGATTTGATTTTAAACGCGACCTCGGCCAGCTTAAGCGACCAACTGCCGCCTCTGCCCGATGGCGTACTGGCTGAAAACGGCATCTGCTACGACCTCGCCTATGGCAATGATCCGACCGCTTTCGTGCGTTGGGGGCTCGGACAAAACGCGGCGAAAAGTCTGGACGGGCTTGGCATGCTGGTCGAACAGGCGGCCGAGGCATTTTTCATCTGGCGCGGCGTCCGGCCTGAAACCCGGCCTGTTATTGAATTGCTCAATTCGGAGCGCCAAGCTTGAAACGGGCAACGGTAAGGCCGAATCTGTAAAAGAAAGTAAAAAGTATTATTCACCACGAAAGCCACGAAGCTAGAAGCAAATAATCCTGAGAATTCAATCTATTGAAAACTTCGTGTCCTTCGTGGTTATCTCTCTATTGAATACTTTCATAGTCTCTTCTCCTTTTGGCCTATTTCAAATACTGATCCTTCAAATGCATATAATGCTGGTAAGAGTATTCCAGAAATTCTTTTTCGGACTCTTTTAAAGGCCTTGCCTGCTTGGCGGGCGCGCCTACATAGAGATAACCGCTTTCCAGCGTTTTTCCGGGCGGCACCAGCGCTCCGGCTCCCAGCATGACATAATCCTCAAGCACGGCATCATCCATAATGATGGCACCGACGCCTATCAGGCAGTAATTTCCGACGGTACAAGCATGAACCACGGCCCTATGCCCGATCGTCACGCCTTTGCCGATCGTTAACGGATGCCCTTGCGGCGAAAACGTACCGGCATGCGATACATGCAATATGGCACCATCCTGAACATTGGTGCCCTCGCCGATCGCGATGCTTTCCACATCGCCTCTGACGACAGCCGTAGGCCATATCGATACGTCATCTCCAATCGTCACGTCACCGATCACCACGGCGCTGTCATCAATATAGACAGACTTGCCGATGCTGGGCTGTTTATCATTGAATTTTCTGATGGCCACACTACCTCCTGATTGTTAACTATAATTTATGCTCTGAACGCACAATATAAAAAACCTGTTGATACTTGTATGAGCGCCCTATTCTGGCTTGGCATGCTAAAACATGATACATCAAAGACTTGGTTAAATACTGATGTTTTATTATAGGCAATGCGGGCAGATCATCTTCCTCGGTAAACTCTAAAATCATGGCTAAATGCATTAGTTGTGCAGCGCCGCTGCCGGCAAATACCAACAAATGTTTATATTGCGGCTCACATAATGATGTCGATCTGGAAAACAGGCATTCGTATACGGTTATCCAAAAACAGTCTAATCAATTGTGCCCTCATTGCGATAAGCAACTGCAAACCATCGAGCTCAATATCAACGGCGCATTTCTGATCGCGCGCTGTGAACACTGTTTCGGATTGTTCTTTGATCCCGGGGAAATAGACATCCTGCTTGAAAGCGCGGTCTCGAACGTTTTCGATACCAACCGACAACATCTGGACAATATCAATAAGGATCGCTACCAGGGCAATAAAAAAGTCAAGTACATCAAATGCCCTGTTTGCCGCGCCTTTATGAGCCGGCGCGTGTTTGCCTATCGCAGCGGCGTGGTTGTCGACCACTGCAAAAACCACGGCATCTGGCTCGACAGCGGCGAAATAACCCATCTGCTGGAATGGAAAAAAGCCGGCGGTCAGTTACTGCATGAACGGACAATCGAAGCCGAAACAAGCTCAAGCCATTACAAGACGGCTCGCGATTACACTGACACGTTACCCCGTTACGCGGACATGAGCCCGGTAATTGATTTATTCGAAGCCGTGGTTTGGTTTATCGGAAAATACTTTACCGATTGAAACTGTAGAAACCCTATCCAAACCATGGTTTGTAGATATTTCTGGCGAGTTAAGAGCGAGGAGTTGCCGGGTATAAGCCATACCCGGCACCCATTTGGAAATAAGCTACCGAAAATGCCGAACGCACTATCGGTTATTTCTATTTATTTGCTTTCAGTAGCAGGAGCCGTTTCGGTAGGCGCAGGTGCCGCGGGAGCTGATTCGGCAGGAGCAGGAGCTGTAGTCGCTGGAGCAGGAGTAGTCGCTGCGGGAGCTGTTTCTGATGAGCTGCCTGTGGCAGGTGTAGTCGTTTCTTCCCCTTTATTGCAACCAGTCAATAAAGCCAAACCGAATAAACTTATCGCTATAACTTCTCTAGTTTTCATTGCATATCCTTCTTGATTTATATGGTTATTAACATACTGCATTTACCTGTAAAAATTACAAGTACTTACTTACTTTAACACAGAGATTACTAGAGCTAATAATCAAAAAATTATCTCTCCAAATATAATCTCATTCGGAATATAGATGACATTCATAAACACTATATTACCAATCAGTAATGATTTATTTATACTGAATCCGTGACATAAAGCAACTCCACATGACTGACGGCGGAAGTGGAGTTTATTAATTTATTTAACCGACATAAGGTATCTTTTTCTCCATGCCGTATATTAACAAATTCACCTAATGAAAAATCGCTCGTGTTAAAGACAATACTGTCTTGCTTCTTTAATGCCCTGATGCCGGGCAGGAAAATAGCCCAACAAGCCAATTCCTTCTGACCGGACTGCATCAAACCAACCACTTCAGATTCAAAGCCAAGCATTTCAATTCCTAAACCTACGCCTTGCTGAGTAGATTTGCCGACTCTGCGAATCAAGCCTATTTCCACTCTCTTATCCTTAGCCGAAATCACTGCAAAAATATCGCCAATCCTGACCTTTAAATCAGTGGACTTCCATAAAATATATAAGCCCTGAGCGCTGCTATTAATTATTTCAAAAGCACCGACCGACACATCCTCAAGCAATTTGCTCTTCTCTATATTCGATGACTTCCAGACTCGACTGTCATGCGGGATTTCGCTGCTTAACTTTAAAATTTTATTTATCGGTGAGTCTTCAGCGTGCGCTTTCCTATAATACGTTTCCATCTGATGCATCCATTCATGGCCTTCCGGCACCAGCTCCAAATCGGGAGCCTGCCAATTCCCACAAATTCTGGGGTCTCTTTCCTGAGTCGGGATTGAGTTTTCCTTTTCGTTTAGATTATTTTTCCATAAGAAGCTTATCAAATTATTAAAACCAATGATTCCCAAGCCATCCTGCTGTTCGGCAATTCGGGTATATTTTCTTTTTTGCGCCAGACTTAAAGATTTTACGGCGCGTATGAATACTGACCGGTTTATCGATTTTAATGCTCCCTGTCCGGACGATTCCTGTTGCACAAGCTGATAAAGGGTTTTCGCAACTCTAACCGGGGAAACATAACGATCGGCATCATTCTTTACCGTCTGCGCTTGTGCTAGATGCCTAGGCTCTTGATCCTGTTTCAGATTAAAAACGCACAGATCCTTGGCGCATTCCTGTGTAACCTCTTTCACGCAGAGAACCTGGTCGGAAAAACTTTCCAGTACACGAAAAATCAACTTCAATTCCCGTGGCCTGAATTGATTGGTGCCCAACAGTTCAAACGCCAGAATATGCTTAAAAGCGACATGGACGGTTTTGCCTTTAAATTCCCGGGATTTAATTTCCACATCCAGAAACCCCGCTTTCTCAGCTAGCGAATAAATCCCGTAACAGAAGAGCCAGAACCCCTCATAGGGCTGCATATAAACCTGGGACATATGCAACAAAGCTCTGCCTGCCGCCTGTAAAGCCAGATAAAAAACCAGTTCAGGCGCATCAAGCCGATCAATTGATCTGCGCCCTAAAAGTGAGTAATTTTCAGCCAGCATCGCGTA
Source organism: Methylobacter luteus IMV-B-3098 (assembly GCF_000427625.1). Classification (GTDB taxonomy): domain Bacteria; phylum Pseudomonadota; class Gammaproteobacteria; order Methylococcales; family Methylomonadaceae; genus Methylobacter; species Methylobacter luteus. The sequence continues at coordinate 3,150,977 of NZ_KE386569.1, read as the reverse complement.
GGCAAACGTGACAATATCGACATGCGCCCGCTCTTCCATACTGAGAGCGAAACCGGCATCCAGATAGTTTTTTTCCAACTGCTTTACAAGGTCTTCCAGGTAAGTATTGATTGCTTGCAGATAGACCAGATGCTGTTGCGGATCTATCTCGATACGGGTAAAAGCTTGCAGGAGACAGAAGAGTTCCTTGCATGAATTGTAATTTTGCTGCATGGACAAAGTACGCAACCAATCAGTGAGCGCTTGTTCATTAACCGCAAAAGGGATTTTATAATCGCTTATATCCGGCGCCGTCCTGAACCTTAAATTTTCCATTTTTACCCTCCCAATTTATACAAGTAATCATTAGCAGTAATGTTTTTATTATACTTTTAGCTCTTCTGCGCCGCGTATAAAATACCTGACGGAATACATTGAGAATTGATACAAAGCCGGGCAGAATTTAAATACTGCCCAGCACACTTATTGCACGCGCCGCATGGCGAATAGAGCCAGCATCAGAACGATCAGGCTTGGAAAAAATGCCATTAACGGAGGATTGAGATCATAAATTAATCCCATGTGTCCGACGATTTTGTCAAAAATATTAAATCCCATGCCGATGATTACCCCGATCATCATCCTGCCGCCAACGCTGACGCCTCGTTTAACACCTATCACGAACGGCGCCGACACCAGCAGCATGATGAATGTAACTAACGGATTCACTACACGCCCCCAGAAAGCCAGTTCGAAGGAATGGGATTTTTGATGATTTTCCTTAAGAAAATCAATATACATCGCCAGGTCATACAGCGACATATTATCAGGGCTCACGACAACAATTTTCAGCAAATCCGGCGCGATCGATGATTTCCAGATCTGCTCACGCTGTGTACTGGCGACCATTTGCTCTGTTGAAATCTTTGATTGCCTGATGCCTTCCAATTTCCATTGCTGATCTTTTAGAAAAGTCGCCTTATCCGCATGCAGGTTCTGGCGCAACCGGTTCTGATCATCCAGTTCAAAAATACGGATATCAACAAGATGCCCGTCATCGATAATTTGCCGAACGTTAATGAACTTCTTGCCTTCACGCAGCCAAAGGCCATAGCGGTAATTCATAGTGACCTGTTCATTCTGGGCAGTCGACTTGAGCATCTGCGCCGCGCGTTCAGTCAATGGCGCCACAAACTCGCCCACTACAATGGAAATCGCCACTAAAATAGCACCTGCCAGCATCACTGCTTTAATAATCCCCATAACGGATAGCCCTGCCGCGCGCATGGCGATCAATTCACGGTTATTGCCCATGGAGCCCAATATGAACAAACTGCCCAGCAAGGCTGATGACGGTACCAATTCATAAAAAACCCGGGGCGAGGTAAGGGCCAAATAGGAAAAAATTTCCTTTAAGCCATAATGTCCTTTTCCCAGTTCCTTTAACTCATCGCTAAAGGTAAACAGATTAAACAATGTCAATAACAGTAGAATCGCAATCAACGAACCTTTCAAAATCTCCTTGACGATATACTTGGTTAGTACATTCACCTTGCCACCTTTTCCCTGATTTTCATCACAACCCACTGCCATCCGTACAGCTTGATCAACAATCCAGTGCCAACCAGAAATAATATGCAATACACCCAAACACCACCCAGCCAGGCAGGAATTGTTTCATTGATGACCCAACTCTGGCTGACACGAATAAGATTCCCGTAACTGAAATAGATTAAAAAGGCGACCAGCATATTGCCGTAAACGCCGCCCCGGGGCGCACTCTGTGCCAACGGCACGGCCAGAAGACTAAGAAAAATCATGCTTAAAGGAATGGAATAGCGGCGCTGCAATTCGGCAATGTCGCGTATGACATCGGAATTCCATAACACATCCATTGGGACTCCCTCGCGACTCGCATTGATGACAGCGCTTTGCTCATCTATCCTGACGGCGTATTCTGCAAAATTTTCAATTACATAATTGACAGCGCCCGGCAGGCCCTGTATGCGCTCGCCCTGCTCCAGAATCAAATAACGGCCTTCTTTTAAATCCTGCATCCGCCCTGCTTCAGCATTAATAATCGCCAGATTGCCATTAGGCTGTCTGTGTTGCACAAATACCTTGTGCATCTTTTTGTCGTCACCAATCCTTTCTACATAAAAAACCAGATCGCCATGAGTATATATTTCGCTGAATTTCCCCGCCGCGACGCCTCTGATATCAGCAGTTTTCTCGTCCTGCTGCATTATCTCCTCCGTCTTGGCTTCCGCCCAGGGAGCCACATACATCGAGAGGCCCGCAGACAGTACGCTCAACGGAAAAACCAGCAGGAATACAGCACGGTAAATAGTGCCGGCGCCGCCTCCTGCGGAAAAAACCGCCGACATCTCCTGATCCCGATACATACGACCCAGCACCATCAATACGGCCATGAATAAAGCGACCGGCAGGAAAGCGATGCTGGCGACCACAATTTTCAATCCCAAAATGCTCAGCAACGTTTCATTCGATACCTGCCCTTCAATCGCTTTATCCAAAATTTTGATAAATCTCCGACTGACGATAATGACGACAATCACGGTCAAAACCGCTAGCAATGTTTTGATCAAATCGCGCATAATCATCTTATCCAGAACGGTGATCAACGGACCCCGTTCCATTTTATAGCCTTGCGGCCAATCTGCTCCCAAGCCTGTCTCCCCATCAAAATAAATTTGTGTTGTATAATTCGAAACCAAACAGCCCATCTTGACAAAACGGCATACCGGCTGTCTGCTCAAGATAACCATTCTCTCGCAACTACACGATAAATATTATGGACTATTCTATAGAAACCGCGCCTTTAGAAAAACTGCAATCTGACTGCATCATTGTTGGTATTTACGAGGATCAGCAACTGACCCCATCAGCCATTGCCCTCAATAACAGCATTCAGGGAATTATCAACAACATCGTCAGCCGTGGAGATATCAGCGGAAAAAATGGCGAAACCGTCTTGATCAACGTTATTCCTGACAGCCCTGTTGAACGCATTTTACTGGTCGGTCTGGGCAAAAAAGAGTCCTTATCGGGTAAGAATTACCGCAAGGCCCTGGCAGCGGCTGTTAACACCTTGAAAAAGCCCCAAATAAAATCCGTGGCCTGCTGTCTGGCTGAATGTGATGTGACAAACGGCGATTGGCAGTGGAAAACACGGCAAATCATCGAAGTCTTCAGCGATGCCGTCTATCAATTTACTCACCTGAAATCCGATAAGGAAACGGAAAGCAAGATTGAGAAGGTTTGCATCTGCGCGCCGCAAAGCGAGTCCGCCTTGGCGCAAGCGGGACTGGAACAAGGACGGGCCATTGCCGAAGGCGTCAATTTAACCAAACACCTGGCCGATCTGCCGGGCAATATCTGCACCCCGACTTATCTTGCCGAGCGAGCGATCGAGCTGGGCAAAAAGTTCGACAAACTCAATGTGAACGTGCTGGAAGAAGCCGACATGGAAAAGCTGGGCATGGGTGCTTTGCTGGCCGTCGCGCGCGGCAGCCGCCAACCCGCCAAGCTGATTACGCTGGAGTACCAGGGCGGCGACAGGAACGGCAAGCCTATCATCCTGATCGGCAAAGGGCTCACCTTCGACGCCGGCGGCATTTCCTTAAAGCCGGGGGCGGGCATGGATGAAATGAAATACGACATGTGCGGCGGCGCGGCCGTTTTAGGCACCCTGCAGGCCGCCGCGCAAATGGCTCTGCCGCTCAATATCGTCGGCCTGATTCCATCGACGGAAAACCTGCCCGATGGCAATGCCGATAAGCCCGGCGATATTCTGACCAGCATGTCCGGCAAGACGATCGAGGTCCTGAACACGGATGCCGAAGGCCGTCTGATCCTTTGCGATACGCTGACCTATGCGGAACGCTATAACCCCGATGTGGTCATTGACCTGGCGACCCTGACCGGCGCCTGCCTGGTGGCTTTAGGCCGCGTGCCCAGCGGCTTGCTCGGCAATGACGACAGGCTGTGCAATGAACTGCTCGCAGCCAGCGAGACGGCCACCGACAGCCTCTGGCGCCTGCCGCTGTGGGAAGAATACCAGGAACTGCTCAAATCCAATTTTGCCGACATGGCCAATATCGGCGGCAAGGATGCGGGCACCATCACGGCGGCTTGTTTTCTGTCGCGTTTTGCCGAGAACTTCCGCTGGGCGCACCTGGATATCGCCGGCACCGCCTGGCGCACCGGACCGACCAAAGGCGCGACCGGCCGCCCCGTGCCGCTTTTGTGCCAGTATCTGATCAGCCGCACGCCCAAAGCCTAAAAGCGCATGCCGGAAGTCAGCTTTTATCTATTGCCGTCACGCTCGCAACAGGAACGGTATCTGTTTGCCTGCAAACTGATAGAAAAAGCCTACCGTAGCGGCCATTTCTGCTATGTGCTGACCGACTCGGCCGAGCAAAGCGAAATCATGGACAACCTGCTCTGGACTTTCAGGGCAGGCAGTTTCATCCCGCACGGACTCTATACGAACGAGACAGCCTCGCTCCCACGTGCGGAATGGGAGCGCAATGTCATCCTGATAGGCACGCAAAAGGCGCCTGAAAATTGGCAGAAAACAGTGATTAATCTCTCTTCACAATGCCCGCAGGACCTTGAGCAGATCGAGCGCATTATAGAAATCCTTGATGACAGCGAGGAAACCAAGGCGGCCGGCCGGCAGCGTTACCGCCAGTATCAACAGTTGGGACTGACCGTTACCACACATAAGATTTAGCATGAAGACTTAAGACATAAGGTATAACGTCAACCGCGTAACCTTGCCTCTTAAATAAATAACTTTTACAAACAACAACACATCCATGGAAAAAACATACGCACCCCATTCAATTGAACAACGCTGGTATAAAATCTGGGAAGAAAAAGGCTATTTTGCCGCCAGAGAGGACGGTGAATCTTATTGCATCATGATTCCGCCGCCTAACGTAACCGGCAGCTTGCATATGGGACATGCGTTTCAGGACACGATCATGGATGCGCTGACGCGTTACCACCGCATGAAAGGCTACAGCACCTTGTGGCAACCCGGCACCGACCATGCCGGCATCGCCACGCAGATGGTCGTCGAGCGCCTGATCAATGCCGAGGGCAAAACCCGCCACGATTACGGCCGTGAGCCATTCATCGAAAAAATCTGGGAATGGAAAGAGCAATCGGGCGGCACGATCACGCGCCAGTTGCGTCGCATGGGCTCTTCGCTGGACTGGAACCGGGAACGCTTCACGATGGATGAGGGCATGTCCGAGGCGGTGCAGGAAGTCTTCATCCGCCTGTACGAAGAAGGCCTGATTTACCGCGGTAAGCGTCTGGTGAACTGGGACCCGGTCCTGCATACGGCCGTCTCGGACCTGGAAGTGCTGTCGGAAGAAGAAAACGGCTCGATGTGGCACATGCGCTATCCTCTGTCCAATGGCCAGGGGCATCTGATCGTGGCCACAACACGCCCGGAAACCCTGCTCGGCGATGCCGCCGTTGCTATTCATCCGAATGACGAGCGCTACAAACACCTGCTCGGCGAATTTGTCGAACTGCCGCTGACCGGCCGCCGCATTCCCATTATTGCCGACGAGTATGTCGATCCCGAGTTCGGCACCGGCTGCGTCAAGATCACGCCGGCCCATGACTTCAACGACTACGAGGTCTGGACGCGGCATCGCAACGCATCAGCCATCAGCGAGCTGCCGCACGGCGGCCTGATCAATATCTTCACGGTCGACGCCACCGTGCGCGGCAATCTGGATACGGAAGGCGGCCTGATCCCGGAAAAATACATCGGCCTGGACCGGTTCGAGGCGCGCAAACAGATGGTCGCCGACCTGGAAGCCCAGGGCCTGCTGGAAAAAATCGTCGACCACAAACTGATGGTGCCGCGCGGCGACCGTACCGGCAGCGTCATTGAGCCGCTGCTGACCGATCAGTGGTACGTCAAGGTCGAGCCGCTGGCCAAGCCGGCCATCGAGGCTGTCGAAAACGGCGCGATCAAATTCGTGCCCGACAACTGGAAAAACACCTATTTCGACTGGATGCGCAACATTCAGGACTGGTGCATTTCCCGGCAGATCTGGTGGGGACACCGGATTCCGGCCTGGTATGACGACCAGGGCAACACCTACGTCGGCCGCTCAGAAGAGGAGGTTCGCGCCAAACACAACCTGCCGGCCGACTACGCGCTGAAGCAGGATGAAGACGTGCTCGACACCTGGTTCTCTTCAGCCTTGTGGCCCTTCTCGACACTGGGCTGGCCCGAAAACACGCCCGAACTGGCCAGGCATTATCCGACCAGCGTCCTGGTCACCGGCTTCGACATCATCTTCTTCTGGGTCGCCCGCATGATCATGATGGGGTTGAAATTCCAGGGCGACGTGCCGTTCAGGGAAGTCTACATTCACGGACTGGTCCGCGATGCCGAGGGCCAGAAGATGTCCAAATCCAAGGGCAACGTGCTCGATCCCATCGATATCATCGACGGCATCGATCTGGAAGCGCTGGTCGCCAAACGCATCTCGGGCATGATGCAGCCGCATCTGGCCAAAAAGATCGAGCAGGCCACGCGCAAGCAGTTCCCGGACGGCATTTCATCCTTCGGCACCGATGCCTTGCGCTTCACGTTCGCCTCGCTGGCTTCGACCGGCCGCGACATCCGCTTCGACCTGGCCCGCACCGAAGGCTATCGCAATTTCTGCAACAAGCTATGGAATGCCGCGCGCTACGTGCTCATGAATACCGAGGGCCAGGACAACGGCTTATCAAGCGCTTGCGAATATACGCAAGTCGACCGCTGGATTACCGCCCGACTGCATCAGGTCATCGCGGCAACGAGCAATGCCATCGACAACTACCGTTTCGATCTGGCGGCCCAGGCCATTTATGAATTTACCTGGAACGAATACTGCGACTGGTATCTGGAACTGGCCAAGATTTCGCTGCAATCTGACAACGAAGCTTTGCAACGCGGCACGCGTCGAACGCTGCTGACAGTGCTGGAGAACGTGCTGCGCCTGGCGCATCCGTTGATGCCGTTCATCACTGAGGAAATCTGGCAGCGCGTCGCGCCATTGGCGGGAGTAGAGGCCAAGACAATCATGCTGCAGCCGTACCCGGACGCCGATGAGGCTCAAATCGATACAGCCGCCATCGCCGAAATCAACTGGGTCATGAACTTTATCCTGGGCGTGCGCCGTATCCGCGGCGAGATGAACATAGCACCGGGCAAACCGCTGCCGGTCCTGCTGCAAAACGGTTCCGACGCGGATAAAAACAGTCTGGCCAACAACCAGGTCTATTTGCTGAAACTGGGCCGTCTGGAGTCGATCAACTGGCTTGATGCCGATGAAACGGCGCCCGAATCGGCGATAGCGCTGGTCGGCGAAATGAAGATCCTGATTCCGATGGCCGGCTTGATCGATAAGGAAGCCGAACTGGCGCGACTGGACAAGGAAATCCAGAAAATCGTCAAGGAGTTGCCCAGAATCGAAGGCAAATTAAGCAATCCGGCATTCATCGATAAAGCGCCGGCCGATGTGATTGATAAAGAAAAAGCCAAACTGGCTGATTTACGCTCATCACTGAACAACCTCGAAGAACAGCACCGCAAGATCCAAGCCTTATAAAGGTATCAAGACATAAGGGGAAAGAACGCCTTCCCCTTATGTCTATCCTTCGTTTTGTCTATTTATTGGACAAACCTCTTATTTGATCTATATTTGCTTTTACAGTTGCATTAAACCAATCATCGCATGGCTACCGTATTAACCGATCTACAATTTAATGGTCTCGTAAAATGCTTAATTCAAGGCGGCCTGCTATCTGAAAGCGAAGCTCAAACCCACATTCAGGAATCGCAAAAAAAGAAGATTCCGCTCATCTCCTATCTGGTGGCCAATAATTTTGTTGACAGCAGAGCCGTAGCAACAAAAGCCTCCGCTGAGTTCGGGATACCTTTTTTTGATCTTGATGCGATAGACTGCCGCAGCCTGCCTGTCAAATTGATCAGCGAAAAACTGATACGCCAACACCATGTACTACCGCTTTTCAAGCGTGGCAAAACGCTGTTTATCGCCGTCTCCGATCCGACCAATTTTCAGGCGCTCGATGACATCAAGTTTCAAAGCCTGCTTAAACCCGAAACCATACTGGTCGAGGAAAACAAACTCGTCAAGGCGATTGAGACGTCTTTAGAAGCCGCATCAGATACATCCATGAAAGATCTTCTCGACGAGGATCTGGATAACCTGAATATCATGTCCGGCGATGAAGACACGGCCAAGGATGACGCCAACTCCGAAATTGACGATGCGCCCATTGTGCGCTTCGTCAATAAAATCCTGCTGGATTCGATAAAAAAAGGCGCATCCGATATTCACCTGGAACCTTACGAAAAAAACTTCCGCATACGCTTCAGGTCCGACGGCATCCTGCATGAAGTCGCCAGTCCGCCGGCCAGTGCCGCGACACGCATTATTTCCCGCATCAAAGTCATGGCCAGGATGGATATTGCCGAACGCCGGGTTCCGCAGGACGGCCGCATTAAAATGGTCTTATCGAAACACCGTGCGATAGATTTTCGTGTCAATACCTGCCCTACCCTGTTCGGCGAAAAAGTTGTTCTGCGTATTCTGGACCCTACCAGCGCTCAACTTGGCATCGAAAAGCTGGGCTTTGAACGGGATCAGGAAAAATTGTTCCTTGAAGCCATACACAAGCCTTACGGCATGGTCCTCGTTACAGGGCCGACCGGTAGCGGAAAAACTGTCACGCTCTATACGGGCCTGAACATTCTTAACAGTATCGAACGCAATATTTCCACGGCCGAGGATCCTGTGGAGATCACGGTAGAAGGCATCAATCAGGTCAATATGAATGTCAAAGCGGGCCTGACGTTCGCCTCGGCCTTACGCGCCTTTCTGCGCCAGGACCCCGATATCATCATGGTCGGTGAGATTCGTGATTTGGAAACCGCGGAGATCGCCGTTAAAGCGGCACAAACAGGCCACTTGGTGTTATCGACCCTGCATACCAACGATGCGCCGCAGACATTGAACCGGCTCATGCAAATGGGCGTCGCGCCTTTCAATATCGTCTCGGCCGTCAACCTGATCATGGCTCAACGTCTGGCGCGGCGCCTGTGCGAGCATTGCAAAAAGCCGGCCGACTATCCGGCCAAGGCCCTGCTCTCCGCCGGCTTTAAAGAAGAAGAGCTGGACAATCTGCAAATATTCAGTTCCGTGGGCTGCGAGCATTGCACGAACGGTTACAAAGGCCGGGTCGGCATATATCAAGTCATGACATTGAGCGAAAAAATGCGCTCGCTCATTCTTGAAGGCGGCAATGCCATGCAACTGGCAGAGCAGGCCAAATCCGAAGGCATTAATGATTTGCGAGCATCAGGGTTGAATAAGGTTCGTATGGGTATTACGACTCTGGAAGAAATTGACCGCGTAACGAAGGAATAATTATGGCAGAACAAATTGATCAACTGGATTTCATCTGGGAAGGCGTCGACAAAAGCAGAAAAAAAACCAAAGGTTTGATCTCTGCGAAAAGTGAAATAATAGCCAGAACCGACTTAAGACGCATGGGCATACGCGTTACCAAAATCAAGAAAAAGCCCAAGCCCTTATTCGGCGCCAGAGTCCAGTCAATTACTCCCGCTGACATAGCGGTCTTTGCCCGGCAACTGGCGACGATGCTGGAAGCAGGGGTGCCTTTAGTGCAGTCTTTCGATATCATCGGCAAAGGCCACGACAATCCCAGCATGCAGAAAATGCTGCTGGAAGTCAAAGCGGATATCGAAGGTGGCGCCACCCTGGCTGAAGCGCTTAATAAGCGACCGCAGCATTTTGACGAACTCTTCTGCAACCTGGTCGAGGCAGGCGAGCAAGCGGGGGTACTCGAATCTTTGCTCGATAAAATCGCGACTTACAAGGAAAAAACCGAATCCCTGAAAAAGAAGATCAAGAAGGCGCTGACTTATCCTATTGCGGTGCTGGTTGTCGCGTTTATCGTAACGGCCATTCTGCTGCTTTTTGTAGTGCCCGTTTTTCAAGACCTTTTCAAGAGCTTTGGCGCCGACTTGCCGGCTTTCACATTATTTGTCATCGGCATATCGGAATGGATGCAGAAATGGTGGTGGTTGCTGTTCGGCAGCATCGGTGCGGCTATCTACGCCTTTCTTTTTTTCCAGAAACGCTCGCGCCCGTTCAACCATTTCATGGATAAAATGTTCCTGAAAATACCTGTTGTCGGCATGATTTTACACAAGTCGGCTATTGCCCGTTTTTCCAGAACCTTATCCACAATGTCGGCAGCCGGCGTACCGCTGGTGGAAGCCCTGGAATCTGTGGCCGGCGCTTGCGGAAACATTATTTACGCCGATGCCGTCTTAAAAATGCGTGAAGAAGTGGCAATGGGACAACGGCTGCAGTTTGCCATGCAACAGACCGAACTGTTTCCTCATATGGTCATGCAGATGCTTGCCATAGGCGAAGAATCAGGCTCTATCGATGCCATGTTAGCCAAGGTAGCTGATTTTTATGAAGAAGAAGTCGACAATCTGGTCGACAATTTAAGCAGCTTGATGGAACCGGCCATTATGGTGATATTAGGTATTCTGGTCGGCGGCCTGATCATTGCCATGTACCTGCCTATTTTCAAACTCGGCGCCGCTGTGGGCTAAACCTGAGGGGATGTTGTTTTTTGAAAACTGTTAAAATAGCCGCAAAACATCCATAACCGTTCAACCTACGCTCCAGCACATGGAGCGTTTCTTTTTTCTAAAACACATGATGCAACAGCTGGATATCCTTTTAAATTCACCCTATATTTTATCCGCGCTGGCGGGTATTGTCGGCTTAATGGTCGGCAGTTTTCTCAATGTCGTCATCTACCGATTGCCGATCATGATGCAGCGAAACTGGAAAAAGGAGTGCATCGAATACCTGGGACTTAACCAGGACGAAACGCCTGAGGCAGAGCCTTTCAATCTGGCTTTCCCGCTATCACGCTGTCCAAACTGCAATGCGCCTATCAAGCCCTATCAAAACATCCCGGTTGTCAGCTATCTTTTTTTGAAAGGCAAATGCGCGCAATGCCGAACCCCCATTTCCTTGCGCTATCCGGTTATAGAAGCCTTCACAGCTGTCACATCAGCGATCGTGGCCTGGCATTTTGGCTATACACCGCAAACAATTTTTGCCCTGGCCCTGACCTGGTCGCTGATCGCGTTGAGCTTCATCGATATCGACCATCAACTGTTACCGGATTCCATCACGTTGCCTGCTTTATGGCTGGGACTATTTTTAAGCCTGTTTGCGTTATTTGCCGACACGCACTCCAGCATCATAGGCGTCATTGCCGGCTACCTGGCGCTCTGGACTGTTTACCATCTGTTCAAGCTGGCTACGGGAAAAGAAGGCATGGGCTATGGCGATTTCAAATTGCTGGCTTTATTCGGCGCCTGGCTGGGTTGGCAGAGCCTGCCCGTTGTTATTTTACTGTCATCCCTGGTAGGCTCGGTCATAGGCATTGCCATGGTCGTTTTCGTCAAACGCGATCATCGAATCCCGATCCCATTTGGCCCTTATCTGGCGATGGCAGGCTGGATCGCATTACTCTGGGGCAATGACATCAACCAGTTTTATCTTGACACAGTCGGCTTATAACAACATGCTTAAAATCGGCCTGACCGGCGGCATCGGCTGTGGCAAAACGACTGTTGCACGCCTGTTCGCCGAACTTGGCAGCCCCGTAATCGATGCCGACCAGATAGCTCATGACCTTGTTGCAAAAGGACAGCCCGCGCTCAAACAAATAGATCAGCAGTTTGATGCCGACATACTCAATCCGGATGGTTCCCTGAACAGATCCAGGCTCAGGGAAATCGTTTTTTCCGATCCCGCCCAAAAGCAAAAACTCGAATCCATTCTTCATCCCCTGGTTTATCAATCCATACAGGCAGAACTCGAAAAGCTGAATGCGCCCTACTGCATCATAGCGATACCGCTATTGTTCGAAACCAACATGACCCATTTTGTCGACCGGGTGCTGGTCGTGGATTGTCCGGTCGAAACACAGATAGCACGCGTCAGAAAACGCGATCAACTTTCTCTTGAGAGAATCCGGTCGATCATTGACAGTCAGGTGTCCCGCGACGTTAGAAAATCGCATGCCGACGATCTTATCGATAATTCGGAATCGGATTATAGACTTGCAGAACAGGTCAAAAAACTGCACAATTTATACCTCTCATTAAGCGCCTGCTAGGATATACTTATTCGTGAACGATAATATCACCTATGAATTTCCACTCAATGAACGAATCCGGGTTTTCATACGGCTCGAACAACTGTTTCAACAATTCGGTCATTTTCTAGTCGGGCCGACAGTGGCCGACAAACGCGCCGCGCTTAGCAGTCTGCTTGATATCATGATGATCTTCAGACGCAACGATCTGAAATCGGAAATTCTCAAAGAACTGGATCGTCATGCCAAGGTACTGAACAAGGTCGCCAATAGCGACAGTGTGGATACGGAAAAACTGATGCAACTGCTGGGACAAGTCACTCAAACCAGCAAGCGACTCTATGCCGTCAGCGGCAAAATCGGCATTAATGTCATGGAAAGCGACCTGTTCCAGAGCATTGCCCAGCGCAGTTCGATCCCGGGTGGCACCTGTTCCTTCGATTTGCCCGAATTCCATTACTGGCTGGAACAGGATGAGTCCATTCGCTTGAAAGATCTGGAACATTGGAGCAGTCCGTTTACGGACATCCGCACCGCCATCGATCTGATACTCAGCTTTATACGCAACAGCAATGCCCCGACTTCGGAAATCGCCGAAGCCGGTTTTTTTCAGCTGTCGCTGGACAGAAGCCAGCCTTTTCAACTGCTTAAAGTGAACGTGGATAAATCCATCCACTGCTTTGCGGAAATCAGCGGCGGCAAGCACCGCTGCACTATCCGATTCATGACGCCGCCTTCAGATAACAAGCGTCCGACACAAACACCGGATGATATTCCTTTTTCCTTAACCTGCTGCCTGTTCTAATGCCGTCATCTGACAAGCCGCTTGTCGTCAAATGCCCCACCTGCAAACGCCCCGTGCCCTGGACACCCGAGCAGAAATTTAAGCCTTTCTGCTGTGAACGTTGTAAACTGATCGATCTGGGAGAATGGGCCATGGAAGAAAAAAAGATTCCCGGCGAACCCTTGTCAGAGGACGGTGACGAAAACAACGACTGGCATTAGCTCAATCCAGAAATGCCCTGATCGCCGCAATCCCCTGCCCGCCAGCCTGCCGTGCTGTCGATAGACAAGACAGAGACATGCCTCCTAAGGCATAAACCGGTAAATTAGCCTTGGAAACCAGCTCAGCAAATTGCTGCCAGCCCAGTGTCTGCGCTCCGGGATGCGTTTTGGTCGGCAGCACCGGCGCCAGCACCGCAAAATCGGCGCCTATGGCCTGCGCATGCCGCAATTCTTGAAGATTATGGCAGGATGCGGCGACCCATTTGATGTTTTCGGGCCGCTTGTCAAGAGCCATCAGATGCCGGCTGGTTAAATGAATGCCGTTTACATTAAGCTCATAGGCCGCTTCCACGGCAGAATTCATCAATAATAAAGCGCCCTGCTGTTGGCACATAGGATAAGCCCGTTCGGCAAACCTTTCGACAGCATGCCGGGACAATGTCTTCAACCGCGCCTGTATCAGCCTGATGCCCCGATCCAATATTTTTTGCAGATTAGTCAATAACTGCGACTCATCGGTATCATCCAGAATCGCATAATAGGGCGGCAGCTGGGCCGCCGTAACAATAGGCCGGTTGGCGGCCGGAAATTCATAATGATCCAGTTCATCGGGAGCTGCCCATTTAAACAATTGACCTTCACAACCTCTGGCATGGCCCGAGAATTGTTCCACCAGAAACACATGCAACTGCACCGCCAGATCAGGGTATTGATGCTCAATGGTAATCAACGGACTGGCGACCTCGACGGTGATATCAAGCTCCTCCTTGAGCTCGCGGCTTAACGCCTGTCCGGCTGTTTCGAAGGGCTCGATTTTGCCGCCCGGAAACTCCCATAAGCCACCCTGATGCAAGGACCGGTCACGCAGCGAAATCAGAATCCGCCCGGCCGCGTCTTTTACGACGCCCACGGCAACCTGAAGAGGCTTCATATTCATTAATACCGTCGATCAAGTTCTGTATTCGGCATTGATCTTGACATACTCATAGGAAAAATCGCAGGTCAAAATTTCCTGACAGGCATCGCCCCGTCCCAGTGCAACGGTCACGGTGATTTCCTGCTGATCCATGACCCGCTGGCCGGCCTCTTCGGTATAGTCATCTGCACGGCCGCCGTTCCTGACAATACAGACCTGATCCAGATAAATCCGCACTTTATCGAGCTCCATGTTTTCCACCCCGGCGCGCCCTACGGCAGCCAGAATCCGTCCCCAGTTGGGATCGCTGGCGAAGAAAGCGGTCTTGACCAGCGGCGAATGCGCGATGGTTTTGCCGACGCGCACGGCTTCCTCATCAGAGGCGGCCTGCTTGACCACAATACGCATCAGCTTGGTGGCGCCTTCGCCGTCCCGGACGATGGCTTCGGCCAGTTGTTTGCAGACTTCCATGACGGCCTCGGCAAAAGTCCGGTAATGATCACTGTCTGCCTCGATTTCCGGAGCCTCTGAACAGCCGCTGGCCATCAGGACGCAGGCATCGTTAGTCGATGTATCGCCATCGACAGTGATGCGGTTAAACGACTGTTCCACGGCCTGAGCCAGACACTGCTGCAAAAGCGGCTGCTTTATCTTGGCATCCGTGGCCATAAAGCCCAGCATCGTCGCCATATTCGGCTGAATCATGCCGGCGCCTTTGGAAATACCGTTGATCGTGACGGACTGACCTGCAATCGTGAAGACTTTGGACACGCCTTTGGGAAAGGTGTCGGTCGTCATGATCGCGCGCGCGGCTTTGTCCCAGTTGGCAGCCGAAAGATTTCGCACGGCCGCCGGCAAAGCCGCCTTGATTTTGTCGACCGGCAGAGGCTGGCCGATGACTCCCGTTGAGAAAGGCAGCACCTGATTGGCGCCACCGCCTGCCACCTCGGCCAGATCCGCGCAGGTCGCCAGGGCGTCCTGCATGCCCTGATCGCCGGTGCCGGCGTTGGCATTGCCGGAATTGATCAGCAGCCAGCGCGGCGCCTGAGTAAGATGTGCCTTTGCCACATGCACGGGCGCGGCGCAGAAGGCATTCTGCGTGAACACAGCCGCGCAGCTTGCGTTCTCAGGTATCTGTATCACTAAAATGTCATCGCGTTCGGTCTGCTTGATGCCCGCGCAGGCGGTGCCCAGCGTGATTCCCGCTACTTCATGCATGTCTGGAAAGTGGTATCCCTGAGGGAGTACTGCCATGGTTTAATCCTTCTAGGTTTTGAAAAATACGAAAACTCGATCAATTCTTTTAACACTGACGCTCATCAGTGCGCACTGTTTTTTGATTTGTTCCAGCTGTTGCGGCTGCTCGCAGAGGGCAAAAGGCAGGATAACTTCAACCTCAATCTGCCCGTCGAGATAATGAATTCTGAAATCTTCGATCGCCAGTTTAAAATCGGCCAGATAATGCTCCAACAGCTTCTGCACGTCATTGCGCAACAGCGGCCTGGACTGATCCGACATGCCCTCGTCATCCTCGGGATCGACATGGACCAGCACATCCATGACGTCGTCGAAGCGTCTGATCAGATCATCCCTGACCGCATCGCCGATCATATGGCCTTCCGATACCGTAATGCGCGGATCGACGACAATATGCGCATCGATATAGGCATCCTCGCCCATTTGTCGCGTACGCAGCAAATGGATGCCTTCGACGCCGTCGATTTGATGGATCGCCGTGCGGATTTCAGCGACCAGTTCGGGCGGCAAGGATGTATCGACCAGTTCCTTGATGCTGTCAAAGACCAGATTCAAGCCGATCTTGGCCACCATCAACGCGACCACGGCGGCGGCAACAGCATCGGCGAAGGGATAACCCAGCAGCACGGCCGCTATGCCTATCAGTACGACCACCGAAGAGAAGGCGTCGCTGCGCTGGTGCCAGGCATTGGCCAACAATAATTTCGAACGGGTCTTTTTGGCGATACGCCTGGTATAGTGATACAGCCATTCGTTGATCAGAATGGAAATGGCTGCAACACCTAAGGTATTGGCATCAGGGACCAACAAGGTTTCCGGCACCGCGATGCGCTCCAGCACATGCCAGACGATGGCACCGGCAACGGCGATCAGGCCGACGCCCAAGATAACCGTCGCTATGGTTTCAAAACGGCGATGGCCGTATGGATGCTCGTGATCCGCCTCGCGGCTGCCCAGCCTGATGGCGATAATCACCAATAGATCACTCAGTAGATCCGACAGGGAATGAATCCCGTCAGCGATTAACGCAGCTGATTGTCCTAAGATGCCGAAACCGATTTTAATGCAGGTCTGAACAATATTGACCAGCGCACCGACATAGGTCGCCCTGACCTTCAGTTTATCAGCGGTTGCGGCGTCATAGACCTCAGCCATTAGCCACCCACTTCCAGCACAATGATATATTCGCCATCATCGGCATGGGTTTCCAGCACCTTATGGCCGTTGATGCGGCACCAGGCCGGAATATCCTGCATGACACCCGGATCGGTGCAGATCACCTCGAGCCGATCGCCGGCCTTGAGCTGTTTGACTTTATCCTGCGTACGGATGACCGGCAGCGGGCACAGCAAACGCCTTGCATTTAAAGTCTCTCTAGTCATATAAACCATGCCTCGGGAATCTGATCGGCAGGCAAGGGCTTGACCTGAACCGTTCTTGCCGAGCCGTCTTTGCCTGTGATGCTGACATCAACCTGATCGGCGTCGCGGCCCTGCCCGTAGCGTGCGGTAATGGCGGCCGCCAATTGCAAATCCTCATCAGAAGGTGAGCCGTCGATCAACACTAAGGGACCGTTATGACTTGTGCAGCTCATCATCATGAATTCCTTTTTATAGCCCTGCAGAAAGCGGCCCTCGCCCTCTTCCCTCGCAACTATCATCTTGAAATTGGGCCGGGGCCGGATATGGCGCCCGACTTTCAGCAACATAATGTCATCAAGATCATAGGCTCTGTTATTGTCGCGCGCCTGCCATAAATCGACCAGTTTGGCCGAATAGCTGGCATCGGTCAGAAAACAACAGCCGCCGGCCGGCTGCGCGTATTCGCTGAAGCCGTATTGTTCGGCCAGCGCCATCTGCGGCTTGCGCGACCGGCCACTGAAATCATACAGCTTTTCCCTGTCGACCCAGCCTTCGCGCTCGGGCAAGGCAGCAGGCAGATTCTTCGCGCACAACGGCCGCAGCAGCAAGTCATCGGCGCCGGACTCGCGCGCAACGATCGGCATGGTTTCCTTGCGCTGCGACATCGGCCGCTGGCCGATCACTTCACCGGTAATGATGAAATCGAAACCGTTTTCGGCGATCCACTGTTTAGCCTTGTTGACCATGAAAATCTTGCAGTCCAGGCACGGATTCATGTTGGCGCCATAGCCGTGCTTCGGATTGATCAGCACGTCCTTGTATTCCTCGATCACATCGATGATATGCAGCTTGATGCCCAACTGTTCGGCGACCCACAGCGAGTTATTGCGCTTGGGCTTAGCCTTGTCCCGGGCCCTGATGGCATGCGTGTGACCTTCCACGCAAAAGCCGGTGAAGAAGTTGATGCCTTCCACATGCACGCCCTGCTCCAGAATTGTCTTCGCCGCCAGCATTGAATCCAGGCCACCGGAAATCAATGCCACCGCTTTTCTTTGTTGACTCATAACGCTTAAAAAAATGCTAAAAATGAGCCTATTATACCCGTTTATTTGGCAATGCGACTTCAACTTCTCCAGTTATCACCTAAACTTTGGCGTTTAATTTTATTCCCGGGATCAATTGCAATATGGAATTCAAAGACTACCTTAAAATCTTGGCCCACAAAGACGGCTCCGACCTTTACTTGACCGTGGATGCACCGCCGGCCGCCAAATTTGAAGGCTCACTGAAGCCTTTGGAAAACATCAGGCTGACCAGGGAGCGCATCAAGGAAATCGCCTATAGCCTGATGGATGAAGAGCAGCAAAAGGCATTCGAACAGGTGCCCGAAATGAATTTGGCGCTTTCCGAACCCGGCATAGGCCGCTTCCGCGTCAATATTTTCAAGCAGCGCAACAGCCTGGCGCTGGTCATCCGGAACATCAAAGTCGACATCCCCAGTGCCGATAAACTGGGACTGCCGCCCGTGCTGAAGCAATCCATCATGGAGAAGCGCGGCCTGATCCTGTTCGTCGGGGGCACCGGCTCCGGCAAGTCGACCTCACTGGCGGCCCTGATCGATTATCGCAACAGCAATGCGTCCGGCCATATCATCACCATCGAAGATCCTATCGAATACATTCATCCGCACAAAAAGTCGCTGGTCAACCAGCGCGAAGTCGGCGTCGATACGCTGAGCTACGAGGATGCGTTGAAAAACACGCTGCGTCAGGCGCCTGATGTCATCCTGATCGGCGAGATCCGCAGCCAGGAAACCATGGAGCACGCGCTGGCCTTCGCCGAAACCGGCCATCTGTGTCTGTCCACGCTGCATGCCAACAACGCCAACCAGGCGCTGGACCGCATCATCAACTTCTTCCCCGAAGAGCGCCGCAATCAACTGTTGCTGGACTTGTCGCTGAACTTGAAAGCGTTTGTCTCACAACGACTGGTGCCTACCGTGGACGGCAAGCGCACGGCCGCGATTGAAATTTTGCTGGGCACGCAACTGGTCCGGGACCTGATCCAGAAAGGCGATATCCATTCCATCAAGGAAGCCATGGAAAAATCGGAAAATGTCGGCATGCAGACGTTCGACAGCCACCTGCTGAGGCTGTTCAAGGAAGGCACGATCTCGCTTGAAGAAGCGCTGAACAATTCCGACTCACCGAATAACCTCAAGCTGAAAATCAACCTCACCGATGGGCTCGGCTCGGTTTCGCCCGCCAAGTCACCCGATGCGGCCAGCAGCGGTCTGTCCGACTTTGCGCTGGAGGCTATCGAGAAGGAAGATGAACAGGAACAGGAAACGACGGAATAATTTCCGGCATGCGAACCGGCCTGGCGCACTTGCAATTGATGCGCGTCATGGCTCAACAATAAGGGCCTATTCAGCCGACATTTTTAAGCTATAATTGACGGCCTTTTTATTGCCCAACAGGTTTGCTGCCGTGTCGAGTATAAATAACGATTTATCCACATTTCAGGGACTTATCCTGGCCTTACAGAAATACTGGTCAAGTCAGGGCTGTATTTTATTGCAGCCTTTGGATCAGGAAGTCGGCGCCGGGACCTTTCATCCCGCCACCTTCCTGCGCGCCATAGGCCCCGAGCCCTGGAACACGGCCTATGTGCAGCCCTCGCGCCGCCCCACGGACGGCCGTTTCGGCGAAAACCCCAACCGTCTGCAGCATTACTACCAGTTTCAGGTGGCGTTAAAGCCGTCACCGGACAACATTCAGGAACTGTACCTGGACTCGCTGCGGCATCTGGGGCTGGATCTGCTCGAACACGACATCCGTTTCGTCGAAGACAATTGGGAATCGCCGACCCTGGGCGCATGGGGACTGGGCTGGGAAGTCTGGCTGAATGGCATGGAAGTCACGCAATTCACCTATTTCCAGCAAGTCGGCGGCCTCGAATGCAAACCGGTTACGGGCGAAATCACTTACGGCCTGGAGCGTATTGCCATGTACCTGCAGGGCGTCAAAAGCGTCTACGACCTGATCTGGACCAAGGGCCCGTTCGGCACGGTCACCTACGGCGACGTGTTCCATCAGAATGAAGTGGAAATGTCGGCCTATAACTTCGAGCAGGCCAACGTCGAGTTCATGTTCCAGTGCTTTGATACCTACGAGCAGGAATGCCGCAAACTGATCGATCTGGACCTTCCGCTGCCGGCGTATGAAATGGTGCTGAAAGCCTCGCATGCGTTCAACCTGCTGGATGCGCGTCACGCCATCTCGGTCACCGAACGCCAACGCTACATTTTAAGAGTCAGAAACATGTCCAAATCCGTGGCCGAAGCCTATTACCAACGCCGGGAATCACTGGGCTTCCCGATGCTGACAGGACAAGGAGCACAATAATGGCAACAAGCAAACATTTACTGTTCGAGCTGGGCTCGGAAGAACTGCCACCGACAACTTTGCTGAAAATGGCGACCGCCCTGCTGAACAACATCACGCAAGGTCTGAAAGAAGCTGAGCTCGATTTCAGCAGCAGCCGATTCTATGCGACGCCGCGGCGACTGGCTGTGCTGATTGAAGATCTGGCTACGGCTCAACCCGATAAAACGGTCGAGAAACGAGGCCCTGCCGTGCAAGCGGCCTTCGCACCGGATGGCACGCCCAGCAAGGCGGCCCAAGGCTTTGCCGTCAGTTGCGGCACGACTTTCGACAAGCTGGAACGTCTGAAAACCGACAAGGGCGAATGGCTGTCCTTCACGCAAGACGTCCAGGGTCAGGCCACCGAAAGCCTGATCCCGGACATCATCCGGCACAGCATTGCCGGACTCCCGATCGCCAAACGCATGCGCTGGGGCAGCGGCACGACCGAATTCGTCAGACCCGTGCACTGGGCCGTGCTGCTGTACGGCGATGCCGTCATCGACACCGACATTTTAAGCCTGAAAACCGGCGCCACTACGCACGGCCACCGATTTCATGCGCCGCAACCGTTGGCGATCGACAAGCCTGAAAACTACGCACAAATCCTGTTCGAACAAGGCAAAGTCATCCCCGATTTCGAGCAGCGCAAAACCATTATCAGAAACGCTGCTGAGCAGGCGGCCGTCGCTGTTAACGGCACCGCGCACATCGAAGAAGACCTGCTCGAAGAGATCGCGGCCTTAAACGAATGGCCGGTGCCGATCACCGGCAGTTTCGATCCGCGTTTTCTGGAACTGCCGGCCGAAGTGCTGATCACGACCATGCAGACCAACCAGAAGTATTTTCCAGTCAAGAATGCGGCCGGCGGCTTGTTGCCGCATTTCATCACCTTCAGCAATATCGAGAGCAGCAATCCGCAATCGATACAGCACGGCAACGAACGCGTCGTGACGCCGCGCCTGTCCGACGCTGAGTTCTTCTGGAAACAGGACCGCAAAAAGACCCTGGAAGAACGTCTGCTGACGCTTTCCAGCATCGTCTTCCAGGAAAAACTGGGCACGCTGGCCGATAAAACTCAGCGCGTCGTCACGCTGGCCGAATACATTGCCGGCGAGCTCAATGGAAACGTCGATCTGGCCAAGCGTGCGGCACTACTGGCCAAAACCGACCTGATGACCGAAATGGTCGGCGAATTCGGCAATCTGCAGGGCATCATGGGCCGCTATTATGCGCTGGCCGATGACGAGCCGGCTGAAGTTGCCTGGGCGCTTGAGGAGCAATACTTCCCGAAACAATCCGGCAGCCCGACGCCAGGCAGCAAGACCGGCCAGATTCTGGCCATCGCGGAAAAAACCGACACGCTGACCGGCATCTTCAGCGCGGGACTCATCCCGACCGGCGACAAAGACCCTTATGCCCTGCGCAGAGCCGCACTCGGTACATTGCGGATCATTATCGAGAATCAGCTCAATCTCGACATCAAGGACCTGATCGCGTTCTCGCTGAAACAGTTCACACACGAATTCGACCATGATGAAACCTATAAGCTGGTAGTCGATTTCGTCTTTGACCGCCTGAGAGGCTACTGCCTCGATCAGGGTTATACTGCCGATGAATTTGATGCCGTCATATCCGTGACGCCGGCGGAACCGCTGGACTTTATCCAGCGCCTGCAGGCTGTCAAGGCATTCAGGCAATTGCCGGAAGCCGAAAGCCTGGCGGCCGCCAACAAACGCATACGCAACATTCTGAGAAAGTCGGATACTGAAGCAGCCAATAGCATCGGCGATTTGAGCGAAACGCAGGAAAAACAGCTGCTGGCCGCTGCCTTGCAATCGGCCATGGATATCCAACCCCTGCTGGCGAGACGCGATTACCAAGCCGCACTGAACCGTCTGGCTCAACTCAGAAATGACGTGGACGCCTTTTTCGATCACGTCATGGTCATGACCGATGATCTGGACCTGCGCGCCAACCGCTTGGCCCTGCTAACGCTGGTGTCCGAACAGTTTTTGACCTGTGCCGACATATCCAGACTGCAATCGTAAACGTTAGGCATGGATCGATACGTTCTGGTAGACCGTGACGGCGTCATTAACTATGATTCCGATGACTATATAAAATCGCCGGAAGAGTGGCAGCCAATAGAAGGCAGCCTTGAGGCTATCGCCCTGCTCAACCGGCACGGTTACAAGGTCGCCGTCATCACGAACCAGTCAGGACTTCAGCGCGGCCTGTTCGATCAGGCCGCGCTGGACAAGATCCACGCCAAAATGCACCGATTGGCTGCCGAGAAAGGCGGCGAAATCGACTCTATTTATTTTTGCCCGCACGGCCCTGATGACGGTTGCGCCTGCCGAAAACCCAAACCGGGCCTGCTGGAATTATTTGCGGTCGACAAACAAGTCAGTCTGCAAGGCATGCCTTTTATCGGCGATGCGCTACGTGACATCCAGACCGCTCAGGCTGTCGGCGCCAGCCCGATACTGGTCAAAACCGGCAAGGGTAAAAAAACCCTGATGGACAATCCCGATCTTAACATCCCTGTTTTCGATAACCTCTATGACGCAGCAAAGTACCTCGTATCAAGGCAATAAAGTCCGGCTTTATATCGGCTCAGCCCTGTTATTTATCAGCATTTTTACTACCGCGACAATCGACGGCATATTAATTCTTTTGTGCATACTGACACCTTTCTCCGTGCGCTATAAAATCGCCACTGCCTGGTGCTCCCTAGTTGTTTGGATGACGAAATTTTTCTGCGGTCTCGGCTATGAAGTTGAAGGCCTGGAGCATATCAAGGGACTGGATGCGGCCATCGTACTGAGCAAGCATCAGTCCGCCTGGGAAACGCTGGCGTTAAGGCACATTCTTCCAACCCAAACTACGTTATTGAAACGCTCATTGCTCTGGATGCCGCTTTGGGGTTGGGCGCTGGCGACGCTCAGACCGATAGCCATAGACCGCGAAAACCAGCGAGCCGCCATGCGTAAGTTACTGGACGAAGGCACGGTTTGTTTGAAGGAAGGCATGTGGGTCGTGATTTTTCCTGAAGGCACACGCACAGCGCCGGGCGAAGAAAAAAAATTCGGCGCCGGCGGCGCCATGCTGGCACAAAAATCAGGTTATCCGGTCATACCCATTGCGCTTAATGCCGGTGAATACTGGCCTCGCTACAGCTTTTTAAAATATCCGGGGACGATCAAGGTAAAAATTGGCCCGGCCATTGAAAGCCAGGGCCGTAAAGCTGCCGATATCAATGCCGAAGCGGAAGCCTGGATCAGGCAGGCCATGCAGGATATCAGCACTCATTAGGAAACGTCCTGAAGCCTGTTTGCTACAATCATAAAACGCATAGTAAGTTATATACGTATAATGACGAGCTTACTATTTCAATTAAAAATATAAATAACGGTAACGCATCCATGAAAAAACTACTGCTGGTTTCCATATCCGCATTGTTTCTTTCAGCTTGTGCTGATAAAGCTCAATATGAACAAGCTGTGCTGGAACAAATGAAGAAAGAAAAAGACATCCAGGACTATAAAATAGACCCCCAGCACATGGCTGACTGCGTCATTGACCTGACGACGAAAAACATGCCCGGTATTTTCCCTGGCGATCCGAATCGCATGACGGCTTACCGCAACTATACCAAAATGCTGACGTTGATGGATTCGAATGATCCTAAAAAGACCTTGGAAGAACTGCGCAATGACTTCGGCTCGGCCGAGGCGCTTGCCGACGCCCATAACAACTACACCGAAAGCATGATGAACTGCATCTCGGCCGTCATCATGGAATCCGAAGAAGACGAAAAGGCAGCAACGGAACAGACGCAACCCGCAGAACCAGCCCAACCGGCGGCTCCAGTCCAACCTGCGGCGCCAACTCAACCGGCAGAACCAGCGGAACCACCTAAAAATTGACCGCCGCCTCTCTGATAGATCGGGTCAAAACGGCGCATAAAACAGACCGTTTACTCGGGACTATAATCCATAAAGGTGAATTGTAAATTTTGAGTCGGGGCAACGCCATTGCCCCTATTCGACTGACACCTGTTCCTGATAAGTGATGCGCAACGCACGCTGATCAGCCTCAAAACAGATCGTGTTACCATCCATGTTCAAGTCCGCGATCCAGCAAAGTCGCATGCCGTACGCAGCCGCCTCAATATATCCTGCGCTGTTTAGGCAAGCCGGGGCTTGGGTCCGCCGTCAACCAGTACCAGCACAACCGGATCTGATTACTCGCTAATGCCGCCACAGGTTAAATGCGCGGGCTCCAATAGTTTTTCCAGTTCCGCCCGGCTCAGGCCGGTCATTTCGGCGGCGACGTCGATGATAGGCCGGCCTTGCTTGTAAGCGGCTTTCGCGACTTCGGCGGCTTTCTGATAGCCGATGATCGGATTCAGGGCCGTCACCAGTATTGGATTTTTCGCCAAAGCCTGCTGCAGATTGTCTTCCCGGACCGTGAAACCGGCAATCGCTTTATCGGCCAGTACGCGGCTGACGTTGCCGAGTAGCTCGATGCTTTGCAGGATATTGTAGGCGATCACTGGCAGCATCACGTTCAGTTGAAAGTTGCCGGATTGGCCGGCGATAGTGATGGTCGTATCGTTGCCGATCACCTGGGCCGCCACCATGGCCGTCGCCTCAGGAATAACCGGATTGACTTTGCCCGGCATAATGCTGCTGCCCGGCTGTAGCGCCGACAGTTCTATCTCTCCCAAACCAGCCAGCGGGCCGCTGTTCATCCAGCGCAAATCGTTGGCGATCTTCATCAGACTGACTGCTACAACTTTCATCTGGCCCGATAATTCAACCATGGCATCCTGGGCACTCAGGCTTTCGAAGAACGATGCGTTCGGCTCGAACGGCAGGCCGGTTTCGTCGCTGAGCGCCTGCGCGAATTTCGCCGCAAACTCGGGATGGGCATTGATGCCCGTGCCGACGGCCGTGCCGCCCTGGGCCAGTTTATAGACCCGGGGCAGCGAGGCATTGATGCGATCAATGCCGTTGCGAATCTGGAGCGCCCAGCCGCCCAGTTCCTGGCTCAGGCGCACCGGCATTGCGTCCATTAAATGCGTGCGCCCGGTTTTGGTGATGTGGTCGAGACTAGCTGCTTTTTCTTCCAGCGTTTGAGCCAGATGCGCCAGTCCCGGCAGCAATATTTTCTGGCATTCGATCGCGGCACTGACATGAATCGCGGTCGGAATCACGTCATTGCTGCTCTGCCCCATGTTGACGTGGTCATTCGGATTGACCGGCTGGCCCGCGATTTGACCGGCCAGATTAGCCAGCACTTCGTTGACATTCATATTGGTGCTAGTACCGGAACCGGTTTGGAACACATCGATCGGAAAATGTTGGCTATGACCGCCGTCAATGATCTGCTGAGCGGCCTGCACGATCGCTTCGCCGATAACGGCATCGAGTTCCCCCAGTTCCATATTGACCTTGGCCGCGCTCTGCTTGATCAGCGCCACGGTCTTGATAAAAGCCGGCGGCATGGTCAAACCGCTGACCGGAAAATTATTGACCGCGCGTTGCGTCTGCGCGGCATACAAAGCATCGGCCGGCACTTCCAGTTCGCCCATGCTGTCTTTTTCTATTCTGTAATGTTCAGTCATTGCTTAGCTCACTAATAAATTCGTTAACATCATTTCGGTCAAACGGCCAGCCCAGATCTTGTTGAGTTGCCGGATGATATAAAACGGGAATTCGTTCTGCGTAATTCGCCTGCCATTGCGTCTGCTCGGCTATGTCTACCGTCTCGATGGCGAGTTGATCGGCATCTTGCACGCTATACGCTTCGATAATGATCTTCGCCTCTTCGCACAGATGGCAGCCCGCCGTTCCTAACAGTAGTAATTTTATCATCAGTGCTTATTCAGCTTTTCAAGATACCCCATAAACAGGGCAGATATCACGAAGGTCAGGTGCGTCAGCACATACCACATGATTTTGTCGTTATCGGACGCTTGTATATTCATAAAAACCTTCAACAAATGAATCGAGGAAATAGCGACTATCGATGAAGCTACCTTCATTTTCAGGGAGTTATAATCGTGCGTGCCCAGCCAGTCGAGTTTCTCCGTATCCTCGCTCAGGTCCAGGCGCGAAACAAAGTTTTCGTAACCGCTGAACATGACGATAACGATCAGACTCGCCACTAGCGTCAAGTCGATTAAAGTCAGCAATTTCAGAACCAGCTCGGACTCGTCAACTTCAAGGATATGGGGGATGAAATGGTAAAGCTCCTGAAAGAATTTTATTGAAAGTCCCAATAAAGCCAAACTCATGCCGACATAAAGCGGCGCCAGTATCCAGCGACTGGCGTACATGAGTCTTTCTATCATTTGCTCTGTCTTCTCTTTTATTGTCATGCTTAGTACTTCCAGTATTTTAATGATGCAAATGTGTCGACAGCCAACGCTCGGCTACATCTTCCTTGATGCCTTTGCGCCGCGCATAATCCGCTAACTGATCGCGATCGATTTTTCCGACATTGAAATACTGCGCATCAGGATGAGAGAAATACCAGCCGCTGACTGCGGAAGCTGGATACATCGCATAGCTTTCGGTCAGTTCTATTGAGGTGTTTTTGGTGACATTCAGCATTTCAAACAGCTTGGCTTTCTCGGTATGGTCGGGACAGGCCGGATAGCCTGGCGCTGGCCTTATGCCCTGATAGGCCTCATGAATCAGCTGTTCATTAACGTAAGCCTCATCTTTGGCATAGCCCCAATATTCCTTTCTGACCGCTGCATGCATATATTCGGCAAACGCTTCCGCCAGCCTGTCGGCCAGGGCTTTCAGCATGATGGCACTGTAATCATCATGATCCTGCTCGAACTGGCTCAGTTTTTCTTCGATGCCGATACCGGTTGTGACAGCAAAGGCACCGATATAATCGGCTTTGCCGCTATCGACCGGCGCAATAAAATCGGATAGGCAGTAATTAGGCCGGCCCGGTGCCTTTATATTTTGTTGCCGTAAATGATGCAAGCTCTCGAGTTTTTGCTGGCGCGAATCATCGGTATAAACAATGACATCGTCGCCGTCGCTATTGGCTGGGAAAAAGCCGATAACGGCACGGGCAGACAGCCATTCTTCGGTAATGATTTTTTTCAGCATAACCTGAGCATCGTCAAACAATTTTCTGGCTTCATCACCGACGACTTTATCGTCGAGTATTTTCGGATAGCTGCCCGCCATTTCCCAGGTTTGGAAGAACGGCGTCCAGTCGATATACCAGACCAGCGTGTCCAGCGGGAAATGATCAATGACTTTGGTGCCCAGAAACATTGGCTTGACTGGCTCATAATTGCCCCAGACGTATTTATTGCGTCTTGCCGCAGCCAAGGTATGTTGCTTGGTTTTCGCCTCGCGGCCTTTGTGCCGCTCCCTGACCTCTTCATATTCTGTGCGGATTTTTGTGACAAAATCGCCTTTCAGGTCATCGCTCAGCAGATTGCTGGCTACGCCGACACTTCTGGAGGCATCAGTTACGTAAACGGTAGGTCCATGATAATGGGGCTCAATTTTGACCGCCGTATGCGCGCGCGATGTGGTAGCGCCGCCTATCATCAACGGGATATCGAAACCCTGGCGTTCCATTTCTTTAGCCATATGCACCATTTCATCCAGGGATGGTGTAATCAGACCACTCAAGCCGATAATATCGACCTTTTCCAGACGCGCCGTTTGCAGGATTTTTTCTGCCGACACCATGACGCCCAGATCGATGACTTCATAATTGTTGCATTGCAGCACGACGCCGACGATATTTTTGCCGATGTCATGCACATCGCCCTTGACTGTCGCCATCAGGATTTTGCCATTGGATTTCATTTCGCCGGATTTGTCGGCTTCCATGAACGGCATCAAATAAGCGACGGCTTTTTTCATAACCCGCGCCGATTTGACGACTTGCGGCAGGAACATTTTGCCGGCGCCGAACAGATCGCCGACCACATTCATGCCGTCCATCAATGCGCCTTCAATGACATGCAGAGGCCTTTCGGCTTCCAGTCTCGCCTGCTCAGTATCTTCGTTGATATAGTCGTCAATGCCCTTGACCAGCGCGTGCTCCAAGCGTTTATTGACGGGCCAGCTGCGCCATTCCTGATCTTCCTGTTTTACCACGCTACTGCCGTCGCCGCGGTATTTTTCGGCCAGTTCCAGCAGCTTTTCCGTGGCACCCGCGTGACGATTCAATACCACATCTTCGACCGCATCGCGCAGATCTTCGGGGATATCGGCATAGATCGCGAGCTGGCCGGCATTGACGATGCCCATATCCATGCCCGCATTAATGGCATGGAATAAAAATACGGCATGAATCGCTTCCCTCACCGGGTTGTTGCCGCGGAAAGAAAACGATACATTCGATACGCCGCCTGAAACCAGTGCGTGTGGCAAGGTTTGTTTGATTTCGCGTGTGGCTTCGATAAAATCCAGGCCGTAGTTATTGTGCTCGTCAATACCGGTCGCGATCGCGAAAATATTCGGGTCAAAAATGATGTCTTCGGCAGGGAATCCTATCTGCTCGGTAAGGATTTTATAAGCCCGGCGGCAGATTTCGATTTTTCTCTCTTTAGTATCGGCCTGGCCTTCTTCATCGAAAGCCATGATGATAGCGGCCGCACCATAGCGTCTAATCAGCTTGGCGTGCTGTATAAAAGCCGCCTCGCCTTCCTTAAGCGAGATGGAATTGACAACGCCTTTGCCCTGGATGCATTTAAGGCCGGCCTCCAGAATCTCCCATTTGGACGAATCGAGCATGATGGGCACTTTGGCAATATCGGGCTCGGACGCGATCAGACTAAGAAAGCGCACCATCGCTTGCTTCGAGTCCAACATGCCTTCGTCCATGTTGATATCGATAATCTGGGCGCCGTTCTCAACTTGCTGTTTGGCGATGTCCAGTGCTGCTTCGTAATTGCCGTCGACAACCAATCTTTTAAATAAAGCCGAACCGGTTACGTTAGTGCGCTCGCCCACATTCACGAACAAGGAATCGGGGCCTATATTCATGGGCTCCAATCCGGCTAGCCGACATTGTTTCTCAATGGCGGGAATGGGCCTCGGGCTGTGTTCTTGTACGGCTTCGACTATCGCTTTGATATGCGCCGGTGAGGTGCCGCAGCAGCCGCCGATGATATTCAGATAGCCGCTGCGCGCCCAGTCAGCCAGTTCTTCTGCCATCGCTTCCGGCGATTCGTCATATTCGCCGAACTCATTAGGGAGACCTGCGTTCGGATGTGCGGAAACATGCGTGTCTGCAATCGTTGACAGTTCATCAATATGTTGACGCAATTCTTTTGCGCCTAGCGCGCAGTTAAAACCGAATGCTATCGGCTCCACATGCCTGAGTGAATTCCAGAAGGCCGCTACGGTTTGTCCGGAAAGAGTTCTGCCTGAAGCATCAGTGATCGTGCCGGAAATCATGACCGGCAGTTTATAACCGATTTGCTCAAAATACTGTTCGACCGCAAAAATAGCCGCTTTGGCATTGAGCGTATCGAAAATGGTTTCGATCAGAATAATATCAGCGCCGCCATCAATAAGGCCGCGTGTTGCTTCCGTATATGCCTCAACCAGATCGTCAAAGGAAACATTGCGAAATCCCGGGTCATTGACATCGGGCGACATGGAGGCTGTGCGATTGGTGGGCCCTAAAACACCGGCAACAAACCGCGGTTTTTCCGGCGTCTTTAAAGTGAACTCGTCAGCAACTTGTCTTGCCAATCGCGCCGATTCAACATTGATCTCATAAACCAGCGCTTCCATCTTGTAATCTGCCATGGCGATACTGGTTGCGTTGAACGTGTTCGTTTCAACAATATCAGAACCGGCTTCAAAATAAGCTTGGTGAATGGCTTTGATAATGTCGGGCTGAGTTATCGACAATAGATCATTATTACCTTTAAGATCCACAGCCCAGTCAGCAAAGCGCTCACCCCGGTAGTCTTTTTCTTCCAACTTGTAGCTTTGGATCATCGTACCCATCGCACCGTCAAGAAATAAGATTCTCTGCGATAATTGTTGCTTTAATAATTGTATTTTGCTCATTGAGACTGCCAAGATGTGTATCAGTTAGGATAAAGATTAATAGTGATAATCGGCTTGAATATAATCATTGCTTAAAATGCAATCAACCACTATTATTTTAATATTTTTGTCGGGGAAGAACATGTCAAAACCAACGGTAATTCAAGTGATTAAGAGCGTTCTATCTGCTGTCATCGGTGTGCGAAGTGAAGAGAATAGACAAAAAGACTTCGAACAAGGTTCGCTTTCAACTTATGTTATCGTGGGGATAGTCTTTATTGTTCTTTTCGTGTTTGGTCTTATTTCTCTTGTTTCTGTTATCGTAGGCGATTAAGTTTACGTTTCTTTAATTCTCATTAGCGGATTCTTCTCGACATCCAATTAAACAAGGCGCTAATCGGCATGGACTTAAATTCAGCTGATAACTCAAAGCCTTCAATTTGTCAGATTAAACCCTAAATGCATCAATTAGCCGATATTCAATGCAGCTTAAGATCAACCCCAATCCTGATCCAAGCTAAATGTGAATAACTCTGCACTATTTCTTTGTTCCCAAGCTATTTCCGCTCTTGCGTTTAAAACCTGCATGCAATAGCCATAAAAAAAGCCCAAGCACGGCTTGAGCTTTATTTTATGGCCACTCTTAATTTTTACTTTTCTGTGGTTTTAAAGCTTTGTTTTATACCTTGAAACATTTCTTTAATGCCACTGAATAGATTAGCTAAAGTAAATTCTTCTTTAAGAACAAATTTATTGCGAATCACAGCAACCGCTAGGAAACCAGCAATTGGAGGCATCAATTCAAAAAATATTGACAATAATACACCGCCAGCTCCTTGAAAACCGCCCTCGTTCTTTCTGTCCCCAACACTCAATAAATCTCGTTCATAACCAGTGTCAGCTTCACCGCCTCTGATCGACTCTAAAATATAAATGTTGAACTGAACCAATAACATTTGCACGACAAAAAAAGCCACGGCACAAATCGCAACCCATATCAGTACATTATTTACTTTTGCTCTCATGGCTGACTGGTAGACCCAGAGAGCCGTAATAATCATTACAATACCGCCTATCATCGTTATACCTCTTTTTTAATTATCATTTTTTTGTTAGGAAGAAGAAAAGATATGTACACTTTAAAACCATTTTGGAGTTGTCTTTTTCAACAACCTTGCATGATTCATACTTTTCTCGCCCAGGCGTCAGCTGCTTTTTAAGTACACCATCCTCTACAGCATACTTCAAATTTGCCTTAAACTCACTGGTTCGACCAACAGAGTCAGTTGCTGTTGTTTCAAGCGTACCATCATCCTTAAAGTCCCACTCAACAGTAATCGCCTTCTTTTCTCCATTCAATTTGATCGCTTCAGCATATAAATTCCATTTCCCCAAAATTTCAGATTTATCCTTTAGTTGGACATCGGCATTTGCAGAAAGGGTAAAGAAAATCGCTGCGAGTGGTAACATTTTAACGTATTTTTTCATCTTTTTGTCTCGATATATCAGCTTTCAAGCTCTAGATTTTAAAGTATAACACACCAGCTATCGAGCTTTAAATTTCAGCTCAGAGCAATGCCTCTTGATCATCCTCTTCATAAAATTACGCGATAATTAAGCCTTGACTTTAACTTCACCTAAAGTATCATACGATTTCCGTTTGCTATATCATTAGCAGTTTCTAAATTACAAATTATAGGTAGGACACTCATGGGAGCGATCTTAGATATCACCGAAATGTTAAAATCACCAGCCGGCATGATCGGCGCGGTAGTTGTTATAGCTGCTGGCTACTTCCTTGTAAAATGGGTCTTCGCTGAGCACCCAGACGACGAAAAGTAAGTTTTAACAGATTCGCCCCTACTTTGGCCGCTCGTACCGCATCCCTTGCATTCGTAGCGGCCTCAGTTTAGCTTCATATTTCCCGCCGCAATTCCCATATTTATTTTATAATTTATACATTGTCTCGAATTTTCGAATTTTGAAATGTATAAATTACTCCCTTCCAAGATTTTAAATCTTCATTCCAAACCCGCGCCTGCTACAGGCATCGGTTTATTTCGACTACTTTACGGACTAGTCGCTTTACAGGAAATTATCTTCCTGCTGTATTTCAATCATTTAATTTTTGATCCAATTCCCTATCTGGATGTGGAATTTCCTATGATTCCCTTTTTCTTATGCTTGTGGGGAGTTATTGCTGCTTTTATCGTTGTCGGGTATCGCTATCAATTTGCGGTCATTTGCAATTACATCTTCTGGATCATTTTTGTTAATTTTACGCCCATGCAAAGGGACTTTGATGGCGGCTTTGATATATTCATGATAGGAGCGGGATTTTTCCTGCTTTTTATGCCTGGCAATCGGGCTTTTGCTATAGACAGTCTTAGATACAAACTTAGCACGCCTTTTACTCACTACAGCACCTACCCTAAGCCAACCGTTTCAACGCTTGCTTATTATTTGCCTGTCGCTATTTGCCTTGGGCTTCTTTATTTTGATTCCGCTATCCATAAAATGTTTGCCGAACACTGGCGCAATGGTCTCGGATCCTGGCTACCAACTACACAGCCTTATTATGTTTCAGCAATTGACATGTCGCCTTTGCTGAATAATGAGCTTCTGGTAAAAACCGTTGGTTACATTATTTTAGTCTTTCAGTTTACTTTCTTATTTTTTTTCTCCGACTCTCGTCTACGTATAGTTTATCTTTTCATAGGCATTGGACTTCACTTAGGCATTACCTTGTCTTTCAACATTTACCCTTTCGGTATGGGCATGCTTACGTTTTATACGCTACTCATCCCATTCAGCTGGTGGCGATGTATTGGCGAGCTGATCACTTCGAAACAACCGGCACTCACCGTATTTTATGATCAGCAATGCCCTCTATGTAATCGAACAGTTCTCACTCTCAATCATTTTGACATCTTCAAACGCATCGATTTTAAATCAGCGCAAGGATATGCTTCTGCCTATCCAGCTCTTGCATCATTAAATAATGAAACCTTACTCACCGATTTATATGCGCTAGACAGCAACAACCGCATCTATTCAGGCATCGATACTTATATTCAAATTTTTGCCAAGATGTATTATTTATTACCCGTCAGCCTGATTATGCGTTTGCCTGGCATTTATCATTATGCTGCAAATAAATATCGGACCATTGCCGACTCCCGTGCTCGTATTTCCTGCTCATCTGAATGCAGAGTAACCGCAAAACTGTCCGATAATAGTCTTTACCATCGTATTTTTGAGCAATTCGCCACTCGCTCACCTAAACTTTTTTCCTTGCGAGTTGCAAAGATCCTCATTGCTTTATTGTTTCTACAATTAAACAGCACTATTCATTATGGCTTGATTTATAGATTCAAGTTGGATACAAAGCATAATGTTATCGGCACCGCTTTCGCACAGGCCAGCAATTCTCTACTCATGATATCCCAGAGCTTTTTAGGCATTACACCTCATGCTCTATACCTTCATGATCATTTTGTTGGCTATGATCATATCTTAGCCATTACGTATATTGATCAGAATAATGTTGAACGTTGGTTGCCATTTGTTAACGACCAAGGTCGATTATTGGCTCCAAACTGGGGCCGGGTTCATTCCATGTGGGCAAATATCGCTGTCACTCCCAATATTGATCACAAACGTCTGCAAAAATTTATCATGAAGGTCACCGCTTTTTGGGGACAAGAAATTGGCTTAAATCTTGATCAAACTTTGTTTCTAATAAAAGTCAAGAAAATTAATGCGCCTTCTTACTGGGTTTATGATCAACTGCACAAGAATTTTTCCTCTCCATGGAGCAACATCGGTATAGTCAAATGGAATCATGGTACAGTCATCTTTGATCTACCTGATAATATCAATGAACTATAATGATTCTAAAAATTAGAAAGATTTTATTATTGCATCATCCATGTAGTCATGATATAAATTGCTTGTGCTTAAAAATTGGCGCATAAATATATAAAAATAATTTACACCCTTTGGAGGATATTATTATGAAAAAAGTTTTATCACTTTTAGCTATGGCATTAATGATCGTTGGCTTAACTGGTTGCATTGACGATCCAGATAGCTCTAAACAAAAAGTTTCCAGTTCTATCTCTCTTTAATTAACATAAGAGATCATAAAACCAAAAAACCCAGCTTAATGCTGGGTTTTTTGCATTAAGCTACCTGTCATTTAGTCGGAAACATACCTTATATTTTTAAAAATCCAGACAATCGCCGGCTAATAATCGATATATCGACTGGTTGTAAACCAGATTCTCATGGCTCTGCCCATCCCTTTCCGCAGCAACGCTCTATACATGGGCATCTCCCACTCAACTAGGACCTAGGTCAAATTTATAGCATTGTTAATTTTCCATCCTAAGGTTTAAACCACCGACTTTAGCTGCGATAATTCGGCCAAGGATGTGGCAATGGGCTATAGATACGGCAGTCATACGGTTTACCAAATTGAATACCACTTTGTTTGGATAACCCAATATCGTTACAAGGTGCTGAGTGGTGAAATAGCCGAACGAGTAAGAGATTTGGTGAGGCAGACGCGCGAAACGTTTGAGATACGGATTATAAAGGCGTGGTCAGTAAAGATCATGTCCATAGTTTGGTGAGTGCACCGCCGAACAGGGTGCCAAGCGAAATCATGAGGAGAATCAAGGGACGGACTTCGAGCTATCTGTTTGAGGCGTTTCCTTACTTGAAAAAGCGGTATTGGGAAAACATTTTTGGGCGCGCGGCTATTTTTGCGCCACAGTTAGCCAGATGAAGGATGAAATGATCCAACACTATTTGGAGCATCACTTTGAACCTAACCCAAATGATAATTTTAAAATGGAACCTGATTAAGACGCATCGTTTAGTCGACGCGTATCCGGACTTTCAGACCGGTGTTTTTCAAAATAGTTGTCGTGTTTTTTGATCATGCGGTCTTTTTTATCTCTACATCGTTTCGCTCCGGATTCAGAGTGACAGGGCCTACCGGCGTCCAGTTTCTCGTCGCTCCTGACCAGCGGGCCGGGTGCCGTTTTTTGGCCTGGGCATAGACCTGCTCACGCCGGTTAAGAATCGCCCGGTCTTCGCCCCGATGGCGCTGTGTCGGCGTGACAAACTTAATCTGACTGTGACGATGCGTGTCGTTGTACCAAGGCACGAAGCGGCTCATCCATTCGCGTGCGGCCAGCAGAGAGGCAAAGCCTTGCGAGGGCCATTGCGGACAGTATTTCAAGGTCCGGAACAGCGCTTCCGAGTACGGATTGTCATTGCTGACCCGGGGTCGGCTATGGGAAGGCGTAATGCCCAGGTCATAAAGCTTGGCCTGCAGCGTCTGCGACTTCATCGGACTGCCATTATCGGCATGCAGCACCAGGGGCTTACGCAAGCAGTGCTCGGCCAATACCGCGCGCTGTATCAGAGCTGCCGCCGCTTCGCCACACTCCTGTTCGTGCACTTCCCAACCGACGATTTTGCGGCTGAAGATGTCCACTATCAGGTACAGATAAAAGAACCGGCCGCGCACGCCGCTCGGCAGATAACTGATGTCCCAGGTCCAGACCTCATTGGCCGCTGCCGCCCGATGCGTCGTCGGTAGCCGGGATTTCTGTCTGGCTTGCGCACGGCCCCGATGATGCAGCTGATCCGCCGCCTTCAGGATGCGATAAAAGCTGGATTCCGAGGCCAGATACACGCCCTGGTCCGCCAGTCTCGGCACGATCTGACTGGGCGGCAGGTTGGCATAGTCCGGCTGGTTGCAGACCGCCAGTACCTGTTCCCGCTCCTGTTCCGACAGCTTGTTCGCAGGCTCCGGGCGCTGCGCTTGCGCGCGCTGATCCTCGCGAATCTGGCCAGCCTCCTGCGTCCAGCGCTGGA
Source organism: Methylobacter luteus IMV-B-3098 (assembly GCF_000427625.1). Lineage (GTDB taxonomy): Bacteria > Pseudomonadota > Gammaproteobacteria > Methylococcales > Methylomonadaceae > Methylobacter > Methylobacter luteus. The sequence goes on along the minus strand of NZ_KE386569.1, from coordinate 3,114,799 downwards.
AGGTGCGCAGGCTGAGGCCGGCTTCTGCACAGGCCCGGCGCTTCCGGACACCCGCTGAGATTGCTGCGCGGATCCAGACCACTAACTGTTGCCGCTCCGGGTACGAGGTTAATCGGCCTCGTTTTCCTCCCAGAGGGCGGTCAACTTTTTTCTCAGCACCAGTAAAGCCGCTGCTTCCGCCAGGGCTTTCTCCTTGCGTTTGAGCTCTTTTTCGAGCGCCTTGATGCGCTGCTTGTCCTGCTTCGCTTCCAATCGTTGCTGTTGTTGCTGCGCTTCGGCCCTCTGGGCGCCTTGAATGCAGGCGTCCTTCCAGCGCCGGATCTGTTCGGGATAAAGGCCCTGGCGGCGGCAGTATTCGCTCAGTTCCAGTTCGGTCATGGCTGCGGTTGCCACCACGGCGGCAAATTTTGCCTCCGGCGACCAGTCTTCTGTTTGTTTCCCGCTGCCTGGCACGGGCACCCCCTGTTGTTTGGCTTGTTTGCGCCAATTGTATAACGTCTGGTCACAAAATCCCTGAGGTATAGTCATTTCTGGTGTATGACCTAGAGAGGAAAGCGGTGTAACCTGTTGGTAAAAAGATCTCCGCAGATCAACCACCAACTATAAGGAAAACACCGCCATGACAGAGAGTAATGTCATTACCCTGAATAAGCCAGAACAGAATGATCCGTTGCAGGAAGTGCTGCGCGAGGGCGCCCGCAAATTGCTGGCTGCCGCCATCGAAGCTGAGGTCGCGGCCTTTATCGCGCAGCATAGCGCGTTAAAAACTGATACGGATAAAACAGCCGTGGTCAGGAACGGTTATCTGCCAGAGCGCTCGATTCAAACAGGCCTCGGCGACATTGCAGTCAAAGTGCCGAAGGTGCGGGACCGCTCCGGCTCGGGCATCAAGTTCAACAGCAGTCTGGTGCCGCCCTATTTGAAGCGCACCAAGAATATTGAGGAATTTCTGTCTTGGCTTTATCTGCGCGGCATCTCAACCGGAGATTTCTCGGAAACGCTGAAGCACCTGCTGGGACCGGAGGCGCCGGGCTTGTCCGCGGCCACGATCAGCCGTTTAAAGCAGGACTGGGAGCAGGATTACCAGGACTGGACCCGGCGTGACCTGAGTCAAAAGCGCTAAGTCTATGTCTGGGCCGACGGCGTCTATAGCCATGTCCGTATGGATGACCGGCTATGCCTGCTGGTGATCATCGGTTCCGATGAAAACGGCCGTAAAGAACTGGTGGCTTTATCCGACGGCTACCGTGAATCGGCGGCGAGTTGGGAAGCGGTGCTGACGGATTTGAGGCAACGAGGACTCAAGACGGCGCCCAAACTGGCCATCGGCGATGGCGCACTGGGTTTCTGGAAAGCCGTGGCCAAGCTCTGGCCGGATACCGACCAGCAGCGCTGTTGGGTGCACAAGACCGCCAATGTCCTGGAAAAACTGCCGAAAGCCATGCAGCCCAAGGTCAAGGAGGCGCTGCACGCGATCTGGCAGGCGGAAACCCGGGAAGCGGCCTACCAGGCCTTTGACCACTGCGTTGAACGGTTCGAGCCGAAATATCCGAAAGCGATGGCGTGCCTGGCGAAAGACAAGGACGCCATGCTGGCCTTTTATGATTATCCGGCCGAAAACTGGCAACACATCAGGACCAGCAACCCGATCGAGTCCGTCTTCGCCACGGTCAGGCTGAGAACGACCAAAACCAAGCATTGCGGCAGCCGGACAACCACCCTGGCGATGGCCTTCAAGCTGATGGAAACGGCCCAGAAAAAGTGGCTGCGCTTAAGAGGCTATCAACAGTTAGCCGAGGTCATTACCGGCGTGAAATTCGTCAATGGCATCAAACAAACCGGAGATCAACAACAGGACGCCGCTTGATTCTCTATACACCAGATTTGACGTGCGCCGTGCTAAGGCGCTGTCTTCCAGCGGGTGCGAATCCCGCCCGGCAACTTTCGCTCCGGCCGGTAGCAATTGGAGCAGTCGTGGAGGCAACGAAGCGGCTGAAGCCTCCAGTGTAGAGGGTCCTTAAGGGACCTGGCGAGCATGCAGGCCGTAACGCGAGTGAACGCTGAGCAGGCCTCGAAACGGTGAATGTGGAAGCCGATCCTGCGTCAATATGGAGAAGGCCGATGCTGGTAGGTGAAGTGAGCGAAATGCAACCTACCAGTTCCACCGGGGTAGTGGCGATGGCATGTATGAAAGAGGAAGGCAGAGGCAACACGGGAAGCCCTGTAATGTGGTCCAGCGCGAGACCAACCAGCAACCCGCGAGGGACAGGCTGGGCATAACAGGGTGGCGGAGAGGCTCGTAGTACCGTTGAAGTCAGGTAATGCTGATGGAGGGAAGGCGCCTCAGTTCAAGACTAACGCAACAAGTAGGAAGGAGAGGAGATTGGGAAACCTGGAAACTCCGGAAAGTATTCAGCGACTACGGACGGCGTTACATGTGAAAGCGAAGGAAGAACCCGGGTACCGGTTCTATATCCTGTATGACAAGCTTTATCGACCAGATGTTCTGAAGCACGCCTACCGCAGCTGCAGAGCCAACCAAGGCTCTGCCGGCGTGGATGGCGTGCGGTTTGACGATATCGACGCGTACGGGGAAGACCGATGGCTCTGGGAACTGGCGGAACGGCTGAAGAAGAAAGACTACCGACCGGAAGCGGTCAAACGGGTCTGGATTCCGAAACCGGACGGTAAATTGCGCCCATTAGGCATCCCGACGATTATGGACCGGGTCGTACAGACGGCGGCCATGATCGTTCTGGAGCCTATATTCGAAGCGGACCTGCAGCCGGAGCAATACGCTTACCGGCCGGACCGCGGGGCGCACGATGCGGTACGGGCAGTCCACCGGCTACTCGTCACCGGCCACCAGCAGGTGATAGATGCGGATCTGTCAGGCTATTTCGACAGTATTCCGCACCCTGAGCTGATGAAAAGCATCGCACGGCGGATCGTCGACCGGCAAATGCTTCACCTCATCAAGCAATGGCTGGAGGCGCCGGTCGATGAGGCCGACAGACGCGGTCACCGGCAAAGAACGACGTCAAATCGTGACGCGAGAAAAGGAACCCCGCAGGGGGCTCCGGTCTCGCCGTTGCTGTCGAATGTGTACATGCGGCGCTTTATTCTGGGATGGAAACAGAAAGGTTATGATCGGCGTTGGTCGGCGCACATCATCAACTACGCGGATGATTATGTCATCTGTTGCAAAGGTCACGCCGATGAGGTCATGGATGCGATGCGGGAGATGATGGGCAAGCTGAAACTAACGGTGAACGAGGACAAGACCCATCTGTGCCGGCTACCGCAGGAGCGGTTTGATTTCCTGGGCTACACTTTCGGGCGATGCTACAGTCCTCAAACCGGGCGGGCCTATATCGGCACCCGCCCCTCCAGGAAGCGCATCAAACGGATGGTGGACAGCCTCAGCGAGGAGACGGATCGCCGCCGAGTGAAGCTGGATGCCGAGTATGTGGTGAAACGGCTTAACCGGAAACTGACGGGGTGGGCGAACTATTTCTGCCTCGGCCAGGTCAGCCCCGCGTATCGAGCCGTTAACAGCCATGCCATACAACGGCTACGCCGGTGGTTATGCAAGAAACACAAGGTTCGAGGCTTGGGGGGAAAGCGCTACCCGGATCAATACCTCTACGAAGAGTTGGGATTGATTAATTTGCCATCGCGAACCCATAACTTTCCGTGGGCGAAAACATGAGTGCTTGTCCGAGAGCCCGGTGCCTTAATAGGGCACGCCGGGTTCGATGAGCGGGATGTGAAAACGGAGTGATGGCTCGGCTATTGAGGCACCGCCAGACGAAAGGGGCGACAACAGCTAGGCTGAGCCTTAGGCCACCGCGTCACATCTCGACTCTACCATAGCTCTGGCAAATCCCTTCCTCTCTGGCAACTTCCGGTACCGGGCGGTTATGGGGTGGCAACAGTTTTTTAATACAGACGCTTTGCGTTCTGCTGAATAATGCGACATTACATGCTCTTTCCGTCCCCTGTCTGATTTCCAATTATCCCGTTAACGGGAGGGTGACAACTATCCTGACACAGGGGGTATCACAACAAACGCCGGCTGATGACCTCATCATCAGCCTTACCGACAGCGGCCTGGCTAGCGTCGACCGAATCCGTTGGGGAGCCTTCCACGAAGGCGCCGATCTGAAACATCAGATCGAGGCTTATAAAGCCCGTCATGGCGTTTACCCGGAAAGCGTCCATGCCGACCCACTCTATGGCACCCGGGAAAACCGGGCATTTCCGAAAGACAGGCATTCGCTATGCCAGAAAACCGCTGGGACGGCCCCAGCGTATTCGTCCAGTCCTACCACCTAGCCCTATTTCTGCTTTAGAGTTTCAATGAAATCCGGCGCCAAAGGCAACAGTTCGTCAATGCGGCTGTTCGGCCAGACCGGCAGCTTGGCCAGCGTGTCTTTCAGCCAGGCGGCAGGATCCAGGCCATTGAGCCGGGCTGTGCCCAGCAGAGTCTGGATACCGGCCGCGCGGCGGCCGGCCCTCGGAACCGACGAACAACCATTTCTTCTTGCCCAGGCAATGGGTCGGATATCGTTTTCGACGACGTTATTGTCGATCGGCAGGTGACCGGTTTCAGCATAGCGGACCAACGCCGGCCAGCGCTTTAGGGCATAATCGATGGCCTTGGCGGAAGCACCGCCGTCAGCCGTCTGGACGCGGGTTTTCACCAGCCAGTCATGCAAGGCCTCGAGGGCGGGTCGGCTCTGTGCCGCACGCAGTTGTTTTCGGGCTTCGCAGTCCAGGTCCCGGCCTGTCGCCTCGATGGCATACAGCGTACCGATGCGCTCCAGGGCTGCCAGCGCCATGGGGCTGCCATTGGCCTGATGCAGGTCGAAGAACTTGCGGCGCACGTGGCTCCAGCAGCCCAGCTCGATGCAGGCCGCCTGATCGCCGCCGGCGAACAGGGCTTTATAACCGCCATAGTCGTCGACCAGCAGATGGCCTCGCCAGGCGCCCAGAAACTGCCGCGCATGCGCACCGCTGCGCCCCGGCTGATAATCGAAGACGATGATGCGAGGTCCCGGCTGCAGGTCGTTGCTGCGATAAGCCCACAGATACGCCTTGCGGGTCTTGCCGCTGCCGGGATCCAGTTGCGCTACCGGCGTCTCGCGGCATGCAGGGTATTGCCCTGCAGCAGGTGCCAGGTCAGCCAGAGTGGAACGGGACAGGCTGACCTGCTCGCGGGCGGCGATCTGCTCCAGCCGGTACAGCGGCAGGTGGTCGACGTACTTGCCGATCAGCACCCAGGCCAGCAGACCCACGGCTGCCAGGCCACCGTCGATGACGGCCGGCGGAATCGGCGCCGCGGCCACGGTTTCGCACTGCCGGCAGGCATATTGCGGGCGGATATGGCGGTGCACGAAGAACCTGGCCGGTTCGACGTCCAGTTGTTCGGAGATATCCTCGCCGATCTTGACCAAGTCCTGACCACACTGACCGCAGGTGCAGCTATCCGGTTCGTGGCGATGCTCGATGCGCGGCAAATGATCCGGCAAGGGTTGGCGGCCCGCACGTGGACGCTGGGGTTTGACGACAGTCGTGCAGGGCTGATTATCGGCGAGCTGTTCGATTTCGGCTTCGAGAGCGGACAGATCGGTGTTCCAGGTTTCCTCGAACACATCGCGCTGCAACGGCGCCAAAGCTTCACTTTTGACACCGTAGCGGATCCGCTTAATGTGGGCCAGCTCCAGGGTTAGGGCCTGGATTTTCAGGTCTTTGGCCTGAATTTCGGTATCCTTGGCTTGCAGCTCGGCTTCCTTGGCCCGGAGGATTTCGGCATCTTGCTGCACCTGCACGACGGCCGTCACCTGCCTTTTGGCATCAGGATCGAGGTTCAAGTGAGCGAGTTCGGCGAGCGGATTCATGGGCAACATTATACCCTGAACAGCCGCTGCATGCCTTGTTTTTACTGGGTTTCAGGCGATTTTATCCAACCTTTCAGACCTGCCAATCGGCCGGCGGCAAAGCCGCCAGCCGCCGCTGGCACAGCCAGACGCCGTTGCCGTCCCACAGCAGCAGCTTCAGGCGATTGCCGGCCCGGTTACGGAACACGAACGCCGAACCGGCGCACGGAGCATGCCCCAGCGCNTGCTGCACNATNGNNGACANNCCGTCGATGCCGCGGCGCAGATCCACCGGTTCAACGGCCAGCCAGATCTGCGCCGGGGCTTCGATCAGGCCAGGCATCGCAGCAATGCCGCCAGCCAGGCGGCGTCAACGGTTGAGGGCAGCTCCAGGCGGTAGCCCTGGCTGCCCTGCAACACCAGGCGCTCAGTCGGCGGCGCCAGGCTTTGAACCTGCATCGGGATCAAGGCCGGCGGTGAACTCGGCCTGCGCTTACGGTATTCCGACAAGCGGGCCGCAAACGTATGGGTATTCAGGCCCTGCTGCCGACAATACGCCGACTGCGTTAAGCCGCTGCCTTGCCAGGCTTCGATATGATCAAGCCACTGTTTTGATAATGCCATTATGCATCCTCTTCAAAAAATAATAAGGATGACTGGTTTGGCTACGCTAGCACAGATGGGACGGGTGGACGCTTACGCCCCAGCCCCGCAGGTCGCCGAACAAAAAGCCGCGCAACGGAAACGCGAGAAGCAGCAAAGGCAAGCGGACTATCGGCAACGCATCCCGATTGAAGGCAAATTCAACCAAGGCAAGCGTAGCTACAGCCTCAATACCCTTCGTGCGAAGACGGTCCGCACTTCAGAAGCCTGGATTCACAGCATTTTCCGGGTCATAAACCTGTTGATGCTGGTCCGGCATTTTCTTGCGCCTGAAATAATCTTGGGCAGGGCGGCAGAATTGGTGGGACTTATGCCGTAGGATTCGGAAGAACTCCAACAGCCCAGGCCTAAGAGTCTGTTCAATATCTCCGCAGCAACAGCGCCAAGAAAGCCAGATTGACGAACTGCAAGCTGGTATTGAGCAAGCGCTCGGTATTTTTCCAAAGCCGTCGGCATTTCTCCAGCCAGGCGAACGATCGTTCGACGACCCAGCGTTGGGGCATGACGGCAAAGGCATGAAGCTCATGACGTTTAGCAACCTGTACCTCTGCACCGATTAATGTCCGTACCGATTCCGCAAAAGGCTGACCGGTATAACCGCCGTCTACCAGTAACGCTGTCACGTCCGATAAGTTAGCCGCATGCTGGTCAATTGCCATAAGTGCCCCTTGCCGATCCGTGATATTAGCGGTAGTGACGACTATCGCATGGGGCAATCCTTGCGTATCAACAACAATATAGCGCTTGATGCCTGATACTTTTTTGCCGGCATCATAACCTTTGTTGCGCGCGCAGTCGGTGTTCTTGACGCTCTGTGCATCAACGATGCAGAAACTCGTCTTGGCGTTGCGCCTCTGTCTGGTACGGGCCTCGCCAACCTGATTTTTTTAACGCCTGCTCCAGCAGACTGGCGCCGCCTTCAGGTTTCTCACTCCACAGCGCAAATAATGATGGACCGTGCACCATTTCGGGAAATCGCTCGGCAGCATGCGCCACTGGCAGCCGCTCTTGAGCAAATAAAGAATGGCACAGAACACCTCATACAAGTCCACTGTCCGCGGGCGGGTTTTCTTGCGGGCATTTTCCAGAAGTTCTCTGATTGGCTCAAAATTGTTCGCGACTGATATCGCTGGGGTAAACTTTCTCATGCCCCTTATTTATCACTCATCATCAGCAGATATTGGACAAACTCTAAGGCTTAGGCATGTTGAAAACGGCTCATCTTGTTTAACAAGAGGTTAGTTAATAACATGTTTTTATCTAAATGATAACTGCTCTAGCCGCTATTTAAACATAGCTTATGGTTCTATATAGCAGAGAATTGCTCTATGTTTTCTACTAAAAAATGAACGCTCTATTTTATACAAGTCTTATTCGTTTGCCTTCATTTCGGTGTTTTTCAAAAATAAAAAAAACCCCCGTTACCTTTTCGGCAACGGGGGTCTTAACCCTTAACTGACAACTAAAGTATCAGCTAATTATTCATTAGATGAATGTTGGGATTAATGGAGCATCTACCATAGTCATTTGACGGTTGCCAGCTTCATCAAAGAAGAACAACAAACCAGCAAAACGGCTGTCTGGATCGTAGATCAAGTCAGCTAAACGGTAAACTTCCCATGCAGCATCAGAAGCAGTAACTTCAACAGTTCTTGTTTCGCCTGGAGCAAGTGGGCTGTTATCGCTAACAGTCAACCCTTCTTCAGCTAACAAGTCATCTGGATAGTTAGTAGTATCTTCAGCAACTGCTGGATCCAAGAAACGTACGCCAGCTGTGTTGAACTCGCCTAAACGAATAGCTGAATCACCGTTGTTAGTGATAGTCAGTGTCATTTGCATAGCACGACCTGGTACACGGTAAGAAGCATCTTCAACTTTAACGCTAACAGTTGGTGCTGGCATTTCAATTGGCTTCATACCACGCATCAAACCTGCTTGCAGAGGAGTAGTTACAGGATACTGTTCGTTTGTGCTGCCCATTGAGAAAGCAACGATAGCGACAGTACCAGCTCCAAATGCCATAGCAATTTTCTTGTCAGTAGCTGTGATTAAAGAATCAGCTTTACCTGATTCAACAGCGATTGAACGAGGTACGAACATTGGTTTACGTGCCCAGTATACTAACCAAGCTAAGCCAAGAGCATACCAGAAAGCGTGCCAGAAGTAGATGTTGCCCAGGTTGAAATGTTCCAGGTCGATAGTTTCGCCAGTCAAAGTTGTGATTGGGTTAACAAATGATCCCATTGAACCAGTAACAGTTACCCATTTACCTGGACCGATGATTGGACCACCGCCTTCAACGTTCATCATAGTGTGAACGTGCCAGTCACCTGGACGACGTGCTTTTAACAATACTTTAAACTCATAAGTTTCACCCAATTCCAGAGTAACTGAACGAGGAACCAATTGACCACCGATCCAAGATCCTGCACGAATAAATACAGGGCCTGGAATACCAATGTTCAAGAATGATACTTCTGGTTTATCAACAGTTTCAGGCCATCCAGCGAAAACGTGGAATTTACCAGAAATTGTCATTGTATCGTTAACTGCTACTTCTTCTTTTGACCAGTTCAAGTCAAACCAGTGAATAGTACGCATACGCATGAAAGCGGCCTGAGACTTTTCACCATGAGCAGATGCAGTTGGCGTGTAAAACATCGCTGCTGTGACAGTCATCAGCAGTGCGACAAAGGATAGTTTCGCAACTTTGTCTTTAATCAATTTCATATATCCTCCTCTATAATAGAGAATCTATAGTTTTCTGAGTATCCTAGTGGCAACTGAAATATTACGGCTGCCTCTAGTCTTTTAATGTGTAGTTTTCTGTAACGATTCTTATGCAGACTGAACGAAGTCAGGTTTTGAGAACCATTTACCGAAGAAATGCCACAAGAAGTAAATTAAGATACTCACGAAAGCAGAGAAGAATGCTGATACTGGAGCAACGTCTTTACCGAAAGTTCTTAGCGTACCTTTTTCAACCATTCTGATGTACTCAGGAGTACCAGTTCTTACGTAGTGGTAACCTTGTAAGTCAGCCAGAGTGAACATCATGCCATTGTATTCAACAGGAATGTGCAATGGAGCAATGATTGGCCAGTTGCCAGGGTAGAACAACAGACCCCATGCCATACCACCAACAACCGCTGTTAATGTCATGCTGTTTGACAACATTAAGATAACATCAAGAACGATAGCGCCTGGCACCAGGTTTGAAGGGAAGCAGAAGTTTACTGGGAAATATGTCCATCCCCAGAAGTTCAAATATCTGTTAACCCACTCACCCAAGAGCAGACCTAATACGCAAACAACCGCGCCGAAAGGCAGACGGTAACGATACCACAAGCATGCTTGAACAGCAGCAGGGAAAGTGATTGAAACGATAGGTGCTACAGTTACCCATAGACGTCTATCTTTCCAGTCTGTCCAGAAATCCCAGTCACCACCAGTTAACATGTAGTGAATGTGATAACCACCCAGAATAACGAAAAACGCTGTGAAGAGAATCAAATAGTCGAACGTACGTGAAACTTTAACCGCTTCAGCACGTGAACGAACAGCTGATTGAGATGCGCTCATTAGCTTACCTCCTAAAGGATTTAAATTATTTTTATTAATGACTATCTTTCACTATGCTGTTTTGCCTTGAAAAGAGGCAAAACAGCTAGGAGATAGTTATTACAACCGAAGACTCTATTAAGCTAAGTCTTTTTTCAACAGTTTAGAGATAGCAGCAACTTCGATGTTGATAACACCCAGTACGCCTAAAGCAGCCCATCCGAAGAATACGAAGCCGTAGTGTAAAGGAGCAACGAAGAGCTCTTCCATAAACCAGAAAGTATGACCCCACTCGTTCAAACCAACGTTTGGCAGAATCATGAAAGGACCAATTACTAATACCATGTACTGTAATGCCAGACCTTGTTGGTAAGCAGGCAGTCTTGTTTTTGCATACAGGAATGAAGCAAAACCAGTAATGATATAGATAGGATAGCTCAAATAGAATTCGATGATGTGACTTGGAGTGAAGTCAGTATCACGAACGATTGTTTGATGCCATGTACCGTCTTGCTCAGTGAAGTAGCTAGCGCCATAATAAATAGCGATACCGTACATTACCAACCAAGTCCAGTGTGTGAAGTGTCTTCTTAACTCTTCTCTTGGAGTGATTGACATTACTTTACGATCACGAGTTTTCCAGATGTAACCCCATAGAATCGATGCGGTCACAACTTCAAGAATCATCTCGGTGTAAAGAAAGTTCATCCAATATGTTTCGAATTCAGGTGCGAATGAATCCAGACCAGCTGACCAGCCGTAAATTCCTTCATACCAACGAACCCAGCCGTAGAACACGATATACAGTGCTGCTCCGGCGAACATATTTCTTTTATTTAACAGCGGTGCTTCCGCAGCATCAGCTTTCACTGATTCAGTTGTAGCTGCCATTTCTACCTCCTAAAAATTATCAAATCCCCAGTTTATTAAACCGGGAGTCTATAGTTACAACTCCATTTTCTCACCCATCCTTCTAAATTTAGAATCAGGGTGTCACCAAGTCTATTTAGTGAGCGCTCAGTCTACCAGTTCGATCAACCTTGTCAAGTCAAAAACAATTTTGAATTCTGTTTGTCCTTGACTCATTCAACTCTTGATAAATTTCCTTGCTGTTAAAACTTTGATTTCTGTTAAAATTCTTGTCCATCCTTTCTTTTTTCTGAACGCAATCATCTAAGTCTTATGAAGAAATATCTTATTTTGTTTTTGAAAAAACACCCTGTTTTAGTTTTCATTCTCGGCATAGCTGCGCTGATATTAATTCAACGAGAATTCATCATGCCTGCAATCAACAGCGTCATTAAATCTGACTTATTTCTTGTTGACACCCAAGATCAAGGCAGTGCTACTCCTGTTTCCAACTCTTTGACTGAACTCGCGTTCACGCACTGCAATAGTTACATTAAATCTGAGCTTGGTTCAGATGTAACAATTAACTTTCCTGAAAAACCTATTAATGCCTGGAGCCTTGGCGATTATCAATACGTAATTAACGCTGAAGTCGATATAACCAGCGACACATTGAGTACCGTTACTAAAAGATACGTATGTCGAATTAATTACAAAAATAAAAGTGATGAGGAAGGCGCTCTTGATTTTGCCAACTGGTCTATCTATGGATTGTCAGGTTTAGATAACATCTAGAAAGAAATGGACCCCAAAAATCAGACAGTAGCTTAAGTGATAAAACTGCTCTTGTGATCTCAACGCATGAGGAAAAAATCATGGGCAAGAAAAGAAGAAACACTCACCGCAGTTCAAAGCCAAAGCAGGCGTAGAGCACTGAAAAAGGCGACAAGACCTTAGCCGAATTATCGACTGAATTTGATGTTCACCCGAACCAAATTTACGCAATGGAAGCAGCAACTGCTAGATAATGCGAGCGAGCTATTCAGCAAAGACAAAGCTAATTCAGCGACAGCCGATGCCACCCTCAAGGATCTGCATGCGAAGATCAGTCTGCTGACGATGGAAAACGTTTTTTTGTCCAAAGTGCTCGATCGCTAGATCGGGCGCAGCGCAAAGAAAAATTGATCCCCAGGCGAAGCTACCTGTGATTAAACAATGCAAATTACTGGCGTTGAACCGCTCCAACGTCTATTACTGGCCTATCGATGTCGCCAATGAGGAACTGGTACTGATGAAGGCCATCGATGAAATTCATCTGGAACAGCCGTTCAGGGGACGTCGCCGGCTGCGAGATAAACTGATCGATCGAGGTATTGTGACGGGCATATCAACCGCAAGAAAATTCAACGACATATGTGGCAAATGGGCTTGGTCGCGCTCTATCCGAAAGAGAAGACCAGCCTACCAAATAAGGGCCATAAAATTTATCCCTATCTGCTGAAAGTCTTACAATTGCCCGGCCTAACCTGATTTGGGCGACCGATATCTGTTATATTCCCAAGACCAAGGGTTTTCTCTATCTGGTGGCGGTGATGGACTGGCATAGCCGCAAAGTACTGAGCTGGCGCCTGTCGAACACGACGGACACCGGCTTTTGCGTAGGAGCCCTGGAGGAAGTGTTCGCACGTTACGGGACACCGGATATTTTCAATACGGATCAGGGCAGTCAATTCACCAGCGACAAATTTACCGGCACGCTCAACGCCTATGGCATCAAGATCAGCATGGACGATAAAGGCCGCTGGGTCGACACTGTCTTTGTTGAATGACTCTGGCGCAGCGTCAAATATGAAGATGTGTATCTGAAAGCGTATGAAACGCCAAGACAAGCTGAATCGGAAATGGGTAAGTGTTTCCGCTTCTACAATGAAAAACGGCGACATCAGGGACTAGAGAGAAAAACACCGGATGAAGCTTATGACGCTGACTTTTTGAATGAACAAAAGGCGGCATAACTCGGCAGGGCTATCACTTAAGAACGATAAACGGCTGCCCAATCAATGGGGTCCACTCCTCGAAGCAAACCTGACTAACTTCATAATTATATAGTGAACTCTATCCAAGACATACTTGACAGCAGATTCATTGTTAACATCTCGAACAACACCCCATTACCGCATCCAGCGTTTGAACATCCGATAAGAATTGTTGTGATTGCCTTTTTGAGCAAGCAGTATAAGTTATCATTATTTACAGACTGCAAAGCTTGCTCTGTAAGTCGAGATAATCTATATCGACTCAATGCCTGCTAAGTTTGACAGTAATGGCACGAATAGAAATTCAACCAAAAGCATGAATAATACTCGTTAGAGTAGTAGAAATTTGGCTTATCCTGATGTCAACTAATCATTGCATCAACTCAGACTACCTAATATGTTGTGCCGCGTCTGCGTCGCTATACAGCATGCTAGGCAAAGGATAATTTGACTCCGCGCATGATAGATGGGGGGGTTCCTTATGAAAACAATAAAGATTGTGATCATATCTGTCATAGCAACAAGCTTCATGTTTTGGTTATGGCCAAATCAGCCAAATTCGGTAACAGAACAAGCAAAGAGAGAATTTGGCGCAGCTAACTCCCAAGTATTCGTCCCACTGCATTCTGATCCTGTATCAGGCTCAGTAGTTCAAAATCAGATTGCTAATAATGCTACTCAACCGCCCAATTCATCACCCCTTTATGTTCTATTTACGTCTAATCGCTTAAGCCTTGAGGCTTCTAGTCATCCGCTTCAGGCTATTGTAGATAAAATCGCTCAACAATCAGAGATTACTATCATAATGAGCGAAGCCATGGCCAATCCACCAATCACAATTCAATTTCACGAGCTTTCTATAGAGCAAGCTCTGCACCGGCTTTTTGAGAATTATGACGTGTTTTTCTTCTACACCCGAGGTAATGGCAAATCGGTGCGTCTTGCATCTGTTTGGGTCTATCCTCAAGGCCAAGGCAAAAAATTTGCGCCGACTTCTCCGCCAATTGCAGAACACGCCAATGAGATGCCACAAAATACAACGGATGCCGACCCAGTCAAGCGTGCCTCAGCAATTGCCAATCTGGTCGAGCAGCAAGGCAGTGGCGCGACAGAAATTGTACAAAATGCACTGACGGACCCTGATGAGCGCATTCGTATCCACGCATTGGATGCCGCTTTGCGGGCTCAGATAGACTTGCCACCAGATACGATCATTGACTTGGCTCAAAACGATGCTTCCGCAAAAATTCGCTCTATCGCCCTTGTAGCTTTATTTAAGCGCTCCGAGGACGGTTTGATTAAATCAGCTGATATGCTGGAGACTCTAGTGACTGCTCAAAAAGACAACGACCCCGAAGTATCAGAACTCGCCACACAGCTTATGAAGTCTTTGGAAGAGTCACTAACTGAACCAAGCGAGCAGGAATCCCAAGAATTCCAAAACAATTGATGGATTCTTAATAGCTTTAAAAATATCAAGAACAAATGATGTCCTCAATTCGAATGGATACTCCAAGATGTCCAATAAGACCTACAGGGACAAGGCTCGGCAAATAGACTACCAGGAAGAGATAGGATGCTCAATTCGAGGATGGATCTTCAATTTCGAATGGATATCGCAAGATGCCCAGCAAGACTTACAGGGACAAAGCTCGACAAGTAGCCGATCAGGAAGACGAAACTTTGTCCAAGTTGTTTTACTTTTTATACAACAATGAGGGTAAAAACATGAACATACGATCAATCAATAAGAAAATGCGTTACTTATGCGGCTTAACGACGTTTCTAGGTTTCGGGCTCGTAGCTAACCCGGCTTCAGCCGATCTTCTATGGGCAACACAAAACAACACCGAACAAACTGGCTCAGGCACTAACACTCTCGACCTTAATGGCGCCGTTAATGGCAAGCAAGCATTCGTCACCTTTACAACGGTCCAACCGAACACATGGGTACGCGTCATCTTTAATGCCTCAGCTGCAGTGCGAGGTAATTTTCAGGCTGCGCTAAATGCTACGATTTTTATAGATCCTGCTGGCCAACAAGGCCAAACTGAGTGTTCAATCTTAACTAATGAGGACGGTGAGGTGGAGCAAGACGATGCCTCGGACGCCGCTTTCGTATCCGGCAATGGCACCCCTAATGTGCTTGATGCATGGGTGAGTGCTGTCAAGCAGTGTGTTTATAGAGTTCCCACCGCCGGAGTTCATAGAGTTGGTGTTCGAGTTACGCCTAGTCCATCAAACCAATGGCAGATTGATGACCTTTCTCTGGTGGTTGATAGGTAAAGCATCAATCTTATTGGATGTAATAGTTCAAACCTAACCTGACAGTTATTGACTTTCTAACAGTGGCTGCCAGGTTAGATCCAGCCTAAAAATTCCTAGTCTGTTGACATTTTAGCGCAGCCAAATCAGGGCTGAGACATATCGAACAAAGCCCAGGTAATTTCGTGCCATTTTTTCATACCGCGAGAACCCTCCTCGGTAATGTTTGATCTTGTTAAAGAAGCATTCAATCAAATGACGTAGAAGTTACGCATTGACGCTTGAATGAAATTGTGGATTCAAATGCGCCATTGAAGGCATAAAAGTACCGATGAAAGATGCCGTGACTTCGTTAAATAAGTCTCGTCGTAATCGATAACCAATACTGATCAACTCCATAGCACGCAATTTCTGTAACTGCGCATAGCCACAGATAGCGGCAAACAAATGGTTTTTGATGGCTATCTTGCTCCGCACTTAAAAATGCTCGATATGACACACTTGTTTAATGGCCCGGTGATACTGCTCAATTTGCCAATGCCGGTCATGGGTTTCGCTAAAATCTTGTCTATCAAAGTCATAGAATCGCTCTTCATGAGGCAGGTACACAACATAATGGCGCAGTTGGTCTTTTAGCCGCGTCCGAAACAGTTTGACACTGCCAAAGTCCCGCAACCAAACGACCAGGCCGTCTTCGGGCACCTCTAATTGTTGAACTTGCTGCCATGAACCTTTTTCCACTGAAACCAGACGGTTGCTCTCCAGTGCGAACAGAAAACCCAGACCATGGTTTTGTACCGTCTAAAGATTCCAGACACAACTGTACCAGCTATCGCCCGTCATCAAACCGGGCTCAAGCCCCCAAGCCAACACCTTGGAGCTATGGTAACCTGAGTTCGGGATAAAAAAGGGAGCAGGTTCTTGTTATAAAAGAGAAAATAAGTTTTCGACGCTAACTTTCTCCGAACAAAAACCTGCCTTTATGAAATTAACACACTTATTCTGCGATGTGGACGATTTTTGCCAAACCTTTATAGCGGACTGGCAAAAAAATCAATTAACCCAAGGTAAGAAGAAACGCCATCGTCTCCATCGGATGAGTGATAGCGAGATGATCACGATTTTAGTGGCTTACCATCAAGCCGGTTTTCGAACCTTCAAATGGTTTTATCTGAGGCATGTGCAGCGCTATTGGCGAGCTGAGTTTCCTAATCTGCTAAGCTATAATCGCTTTATCGAGCTGATGCCAAAACTGTTGGCGCCGCTCACCGCCTTTATGGCCAGTCGCCGAGGCGCTTCGGCAGGTATTGCCTTTATTGATTCAACACCGCTGGGCGTGTGCGAGAATATCCGTATTCCCCGGCACAAAACCTTCACCCAGGAAGCCGGGCGCGGCAAATCGTCGACCGGCTGGTTTTATGGCTTCAAATTGCATCTGATCGTCAATGACCAGGGCGAGATTCTGTCATTTTGCATCACACCGGGCAATGTCGATGATCGCAAACCAGTCCCCGATCTGGTGAAATCATTGACGGGAAAGCTGTTTGGCGACCGGGGCTATATTTCCAGGAAGTTAACTGACTTATTGGCCCATCAGAATGTCACGCTGATTACTACGCTGAAGAAAAACATGAAGCCGCAAGTGATGGATGTGTTTGACAAATGTTTGCTGCGCAAGCGTAGCATCATTGAAACGATCAATGATCAACTCAAGAATATTGGCGATCTTGAACACTCGCGGCATCGTTCTTTGAGCAACTATTTGTCCAATATCATCGCTTGTCTGGTGGCCTATACCTATCAGGAGAAAAAGCCGGCTCTCAATTTGCGCGATGTCGATTGGTTGCCTTTTATTTCGAATGCTTAAACCGAACTGAGGTTATGGTAGAGTCGAGATGTGACGCGGTGGCCTAAGGCTCAGCCTAGCTGTTGTCGCCCCTTTCGTCTGGCGGTGCCTCAATAGCCGAGCCATCACTCCGTTTTCACATCCCGCTCATCGAACCCGGCGTGCCCTATTAAGGCACCGGGCTCTCGGACAAGCACTCATGTTTTCGCCCACGGAAAGTTATGGGTTCGCGATGGCAAATTAATCAATCCCAACTCTTCGTAGAGGTATTGATCCGGGTAGCGCTTTCCCCCCAAGCCTCGAACCTTGTGTTTCTTGCATAACCACCGGCGTAGCCGTTGTATGGCATGGCTGTTAACGGCTCGATACGCGGGGCTGACCTGGCCGAGGCAGAAATAGTTCGCCCACCCCGTCAGTTTCCGGTTAAGCCGTTTCACCACATACTCGGCATCCAGCTTCACTCGGCGGCGATCCGTCTCCTCGCTGAGGCTGTCCACCATCCGTTTGATGCGCTTCCTGGAGGGGCGGGTGCCGATATAGGCCCGCCCGGTTTGAGGACTGTAGCATCGCCCGAAAGTGTAGCCCAGGAAATCAAACCGCTCCTGCGGTAGCCGGCACAGATGGGTCTTGTCCTCGTTCACCGTTAGTTTCAGCTTGCCCATCATCTCCCGCATCGCATCCATGACCTCATCGGCGTGACCTTTGCAACAGATGACATAATCATCCGCGTAGTTGATGATGTGCGCCGACCAACGCCGATCATAACCTTTCTGTTTCCATCCCAGAATAAAGCGCCGCATGTACACATTCGACAGCAACGGCGAGACCGGAGCCCCCTGCGGGGTTCCTTTTCTCGCGTCACGATTTGACGTCGTTCTTTGCCGGTGACCGCGTCTGTCGGCCTCATCGACCGGCGCCTCCAGCCATTGCTTGATGAGGTGAAGCATTTGCCGGTCGACGATCCGCCGTGCGATGCTTTTCATCAGCTCAGGGTGCGGAATACTGTCGAAATAGCCTGACAGATCCGCATCTATCACCTGCTGGTGGCCGGTGACGAGTAGCCGGTGGACTGCCCGTACCGCATCGTGCGCCCCGCGGTCCGGCCGGTAAGCGTATTGCTCCGGCTGCAGGTCCGCTTCGAATATAGGCTCCAGAACGATCATGGCCGCCGTCTGTACGACCCGGTCCATAATCGTCGGGATGCCTAATGGGCGCAATTTACCGTCCGGTTTCGGAATCCAGACCCGTTTGACCGCTTCCGGTCGGTAGTCTTTCTTCTTCAGCCGTTCCGCCAGTTCCCAGAGCCATCGGTCTTCCCCGTACGCGTCGATATCGTCAAACCGCACGCCATCCACGCCGGCAGAGCCTTGGTTGGCTCTGCAGCTGCGGTAGGCGTGCTTCAGAACATCTGGTCGATAAAGCTTGTCATACAGGATATAGAACCGGTACCCGGGTTCTTCCTTCGCTTTCACATGTAACGCCGTCCGTAGTCGCTGAATACTTTCCGGAGTTTCCAGGTTTCCCAATCTCCTCTCCTTCCTACTTGTTGCGTTAGTCTTGAACTGAGGCGCCTTCCCTCCATCAGCATTACCTGACTTCAACGGTACTACGAGCCTCTCCGCCACCCTGTTATGCCCAGCCTGTCCCTCGCGGGTTGCTGGTTGGTCTCGCGCTGGACCACATTACAGGGCTTCCCGTGTTGCCTCTGCCTTCCTCTTTCATACATGCCATCGCCACTACCCCGGTGGAACTGGTAGGTTGCATTTCGCTCACTTCACCTACCAGCATCGGCCTTCTCCATATTGACGCAGGATCGGCTTCCACATTCACCGTTTCGAGGCCTGCTCAGCGTTCACTCGCGTTACGGCCTGCATGCTCGCCAGGTCCCTTAAGGACCCTCTACACTGGAGGCTTCAGCCGCTTCGTTGCCTCCACGACTGCTCCAATTGCTACCGGCCGGAGCGAAAGTTGCCGGGCGGGATTCGCACCCGCTGGAAGACAGCGCCTTAGCACGGCGCACGTCAAATCTGGTGTATAGAGAATCAAGCGGCGTCCTGTTGTTGATCTCCGGTTTGTTTGATGCCATTGACGAATTTCACGCCGGTAATGACCTCGGCTAACTGTTGATAGCCTCTTAAGCGCAGCCACTTTTTCTGGGCCGTTTCCATCAGCTTGAAGGCCATCGCCAGGGTGGTTGTCCGGCTGCCGCAATGCTTGGTTTTGGTCGTTCTCAGCCTGACCGTGGCGAAGACGGACTCGATCGGGTTGCTGGTCCTGATGTGTTGCCAGTTTTCGGCCGGATAATCATAAAAGGCCAGCATGGCGTCCTTGTCTTTCGCCAGGCACGCCATCGCTTTCGGATATTTCGGCTCGAACCGTTCAACGCAGTGGTCAAAGGCCTGGTAGGCCGCTTCCCGGGTTTCCGCCTGCCAGATCGCGTGCAGCGCCTCCTTGACCTTGGGCTGCATGGCTTTCGGCAGTTTTTCCAGGACATTGGCGGTCTTGTGCACCCAACAGCGCTGCTGGTCGGTATCCGGCCAGAGCTTGGCCACGGCTTTCCAGAAACCCAGTGCGCCATCGCCGATGGCCAGTTTGGGCGCCGTCTTGAGTCCTCGTTGCCTCAAATCCGTCAGCACCGCTTCCCAACTCGCCGCCGATTCACGGTAGCCGTCGGATAAAGCCACCAGTTCTTTACGGCCGTTTTCATCGGAACCGATGATCACCAGCAGGCATAGCCGGTCATCCATACGGACATGGCTATAGACGCCGTCGGCCCAGACATAGACTTAGCGCTTTTGACTCAGGTCACGCCGGGTCCAGTCCTGGTAATCCTGCTCCCAGTCCTGCTTTAAACGGCTGATCGTGGCCGCGGACAAGCCCGGCGCCTCCGGTCCCAGCAGGTGTTTCAGCGTTTCCGAGAAATCTCCGGTTGAGATGCCGCGCAGATAAAGCCAAGGCAGAAATTCCTCAATATTCTTGGTGCGCTTCAAATAGGGCGGCACCCCAGACTGCTGTTGAACTTGATGCCCGAGCCGGAGCGGTCCCGCACCTTCGGCACTTTGACTGCAATGTCGCCGAGGCCTGTTTGAATCGAGCGCTCTGGCAGATAACCGTTCCTGACCACGGCTGTTTTATCCGTATCAGTTTTTAACGCGCTATGCTGCGCGATAAAGGCCGCGACCTCAGCTTCGATGGCGGCAGCCAGCAATTTGCGGGCGCCCTCGCGCAGCACTTCCTGCAACGGATCATTCTGTTCTGGCTTATTCAGGGTAATGACATTACTCTCTGTCATGGCGGTGTTTTCCTTATAGTTGGTGGTTGATCTGCGGAGATCTTTTTACCAACAGGTTACACCGCTTTCCTCTCTAGGTCATACACCAGAAATGACTATACCTCTTGGGAACACCTCGGCCAGCATGTCCAGAAAATAATCATTTTTGGTTTTACCTTCGGCTTTATCGTAAACCCGGAAATTAACCGGTTGATGTTGCCCTTGAGGATCGGTGTAATACAGCGTAATCAGGTTAATGTCCTTAACCATTCCGTGATGCTTGCTGGACCAGAAATAGTTATCGTACTGTCGAACAATACCTGCTGCACCTCAGGATATTGGCTACAGCCAGCATACAAGCTCTTCCAGACGTCATGTCTGCACCAGCGTGAGAATCGTTTATAGACCGAATCCCAGTTGCCAAAGAGGCTAATAAAAGACGCCACTGTGTACCGCTGCGTAAAATCCACAGCACCGCATTCAGAAAACGGCGGCATGTCTGAACAGTCCCAACATGCACTCGACCATGAAGCAGCAATAATTTGTAAAACGTTTCTCATTGATCATCGGTCAATTCCGTTCTGTTGCTCATCTCTGCACCAAAAGGAGCGGGAGTCTTGTAAAATCATTACGAAATGTCAACAGAACCGATTAGAACAACGAAATGATATAAGCGCTTTAAATAAAGTGCATTTAAAACAACCTCAATAAATTCCGGCGAAGTTCTCGCTTCGCAAAAAATGTTAAACTGATAATTTACATGAAAAATAGCCAATGAAACATAATAAAAGGGCAGATGGCTTGAGAGGATTCGCTTCGCTCAGTGTTGTGATTGCGCACTTTGTTGCCGCTTTTATTCCAGTGCTTCTTCACAAAAATTACCCCGCCATTTTTCAAAAGAACGAAAATCCAAGCATTTTATTTGAGATCGCACAATCTCCTTTCGTGTCCATATTTTACAATGGACATCTGCCTGTTTTGATATTCTTTGTATTATCTGGTTACGTTCTTGCGCTACCTTATTTTATAGATGATTTCGAGTCACTTAGGCGGCGGGTATGGGGTAGATATTTGCGCCTTAATTTACCGATTGTCGCATCATTAATATTGTCATTTATAGTGTACAAGACTGGGTTTTACTATAATGTGAAAGCCGCTGATATTTCTGGCTCCTCTCCATGGCTAGACCGCTTTTTCCCACTAGATATCTCTTTGATCAATTTATTTGAGTATATAAGTTACAAATCAATAATTTTTGGTGATGGTTCATTAAATCCACCTCTTTGGACGCTAAAAATTGAATTTATTGGTTCCATTTATCTTTTAACGTTCTATCTATGTAATCCTGGGGAGGGAAGACGTGTTTTTATTGCAACAATATTGATGTCTCTTCTTCTCTATGCATATTACAAAAGCGATTCTATTTATTATATTGCGATTTTTATTGGGGCACTTTTGAATCAAACAAAAGTTAGCAGAAAGCTGGGGAGGGCATTATTTTTGAGTGGCTTTTATTTTGGCGCATTCCAGTTCGAAAGCTCTTTCTATAATTTTTTGCCCGATATTAAAATTTACGGCATTGAGATATTTGAGAAAAAAAGTTTTTACAACACAATTGCCGCTATTTTTATAACGGCATCCATTATCAATGGATTTGGACAGAATCTATTGGAGTCAAAGCCAGTGCAGTTTTTGGGAAGAATATCCTTTCCTTTGTATCTTTTGCATATGATTATACTTGGTTCCATTACTTGCATATTTTATCTCGCTCTTCCTCAAACAAAGGTGACATTAGTTGCCTGTTTTGCAACCTATATTTCCATCAGTATTTTGGCCTCTTATCTATTTGAACGCTTCATTGATAAACCATCAATATATATTGCACATAGGTTTTCATATTTTATGATGAAAGAAGCAAGGTAGCGTAAGAGTCGAGCAATGACTCTTAGCGCCGCACCATTATTCATGAAAGACTATTGCGCGACCGGAACTAGGCGCTCTAATTGAGTTTTATTGCTATTTGCTGTGGCTTTTTATCCTATTCTTCTACTGTCCCTAAGAAAATAAAAGGACCTGACAAATAACATAAGCCACTGATTACAATGGAGCCAATGGCGGGATTCGAACCCGCGACCTACTGATTACGAATCTCAGATTCAGCTTTACCGTTAATTACCGCTAATTTCTGGTAGTTACTATAAATCAATAATATAGAGCATATCGTTACATTCATTGATTACTGTTTTTTACTGTGCTTTACTATTTCGCATGGTGACTTAATGGTGACTCAATGAAACTTACAAAAAAAATAATTGATGCAGCGGTATACAGCGGATCGAATGGAGAAAGATGTGTTTTATGGGATGGCGATATCTCAGGGTTCGGCCTGAGAGTCTATCCCGGCGGAAGAAAGGCGTTCGTTTTGTCATATCGACACAATGGACGGAAACGAATGATAACTATCGGTCAATATGGAGCCATTACACTTGACCAAGCAAGGAAGGAGGCGCGCAAATACTTGGCCGACGTGATCCAGGGTGACGACCCGCTGGCCGAACGAGAAAAGGAACGCGCCGGGAATACGGTCAAGGAACTGTGCGCGGCCTACATTGATCGACACGCTACAAAAAAGAAATCAGGAAAGGATGACATCAGGCGAATTGATGCTCATATTGTTCCGGCATGGGGATCATTAAAAGCCAATGCTATCAAGCGCGCCGATATAGCCGCATTACACGCAAAAATAGGCAAAAACAACGGTAAGTATGAGGCCAACAGGACATTGGCTTTGTTGCATAAACTTTTTGAACTGGCTGAATTATGGGGCATTGTCGATGAAGGACACCCGAACCCGGCGCGAGGTTTAGAAAAATTCAAGGAGGAAAAGCGCGACCGATACATTACGCCAGAAGAACTGCCAAAACTCATTGAAGCGATACAAAGTGAACTGAATGAATCAGCACGTTATGCCGTATGGCTTTATTTATTGACTGGCCTACGGAAACAGGAGGTTTTGAAGACAAAATGGACTGATATTGATTACGGCCGCAATGAGATAAAGATATTGGACCCTAAAAACGGCAAAACTCACTACCTACCATTATCTCCTGCAGCGCGCACCGTTCTGGAACAGATACCAAGGATTGAGGACAATCCTTACATCTTGGTTGGAAAGAAGCCTGGAGTGCATTTGGTTAACATCAGTAAGCCCTGGGGCCGTATTAGAGCAGCAGCGGGGATTGAGGACGTCCGGATTCACGACTTGCGCCGGACGGTTGGCAGTTGGCTGGCACAGGCCGGTAACAGCCTCCATTTAATAGGGCGCGTTTTAAATCACTCTAACACATCGACTACCGCCATTTATGCCCGATTTGGACAGGATAGCGTTCGGGATGCTCTTGACCGGCATGGTGAGCAGATTTTAGCTGCAGCAGGATTGAAGCCAAGCGCCGATGTTGTGAGCATTGACCTGGCGCGGAAAAAGATCTGATTTTATGATCAGAAAATCGGAATACCCTGGCGTACCTAATGCTATTGTAAAGCATTATCAAAAGCTCAAAGTTGGTTACAAGTATGAGAGGAATGGAGTCATCTTTACTGAAAAGCATTGGTCATATACTGATGAAGAAAGAATGCTTAGACTTTTAACATGGCCGAAAATATCTGAAACATGGCATAGAGTTACTTTAATTTTATCAAGGGAGGAGGATCAAATTAAATTGTTTGATGCATCATGGAGAGCTTACGTTAATTATGATGAATATAGGTTTAAGACATCAGGAAAAGGCGCAAGAAGAAAAAACGAAGCTGAAAAACTTGTATCTGGTATAAAAAAACACGCTGAACAATTATCTAGTTTGCTTAACCAGCTGTCAGATCTTGGTTATCGCTCTCAAAGAAATCCGGATTTGAGCTTAAATCAAACGTCATTGCAAACGGAATTGGCTTGGTTGATCGATAAGGTAAATTGCTTTGATCCGCATAAAATAACTGATGAACAATTTATTAATAATGGAATAAGCAGCCAGGAAAACAATTTTAGAAGAGAGTGTTTGAGAGGATTTGTTTCTTTATTGCACTCTGCAGGACTATCTCCAGATCCTTCTAAGGATTGGTCAAATATTGTTTTAGGAATGACTAATGCCACATTGGGACTGATGGATGATGGTGTCACTTACAATGATGCATACAAAGTCTTGCTAGAATTTAAAGAAAAATCGAATTTGTAACAATTACCCCCTAACCTGCAAAAAATATCATTTGCTCCATCGAACCTGTAATTTCACGGAGCAAATGATAGATGTATAAATTCAACCGACCTTCACAAAGAACCTTAACCGAAAAACAATTATCTGAACGCTGGGGACTTAGTCCTAAAACCTTTCAAGATTGGCGCTACAAGGGGATTGGTCCTGCTTTTGTAAAAATTGGCAGATCTGTTCGGTATTTGGAGGCCGACATCATAGCCTTTGAAGAAAAGCGCAAGGTATCGTCAACTTCGGCGCCTTTGAACCAAATATAAAAACCCCGACTGTTATTAATTAATAGCCGGGGTTCAGTGAGCAATTAACTCTTGGGCGGGTTAATTGTATCACGACGGACTTTATCGGCTAAGGATTGCTAAAAAAGTGAACAAAATATCATGTGTTTGTGTGAACACAAAAACAGGCACCATTGCCATCAAGGGCGGGATAAAACCTGTTTTCTTGATGGAGCTGGCAAATGATGCCGGAGAAATTTTAATCAAGTTTTTTAATGTTAATAAAACTCCCAAGGGCAGCTATTCAGTGGATCGCAATGGCGATTTTGCCAAACTGTACCGGCTGACCATCGGAGAAAACCCGGTCGCGAGGTTTAGCCGATGCGATCAACTTTTAACACACTTCATCGGGTATCAATTTTTTATTGAGTATGAGCAGGCGCATAGCAATCGCATTGGTGATTATTTACGCGTAACGAGCATAAAACCCGAGTTTCCTTTTTTGGGCGACGGGTGGACCATGACCGGGCACCTGATTAGAGGCACTAGGAAAAAGACAAGCAAAAATTTGGCAATTTCTAAGCAACGGAATGGCAATTTTTTGGCAATTTCTAGGCAATTTTCTGGCAACGCCGATACCGATGCAGGCTTAGAGCCGCGCGGCCTAGAGCGTGGTTTCAATCCCATTCGTCTATTCCCTATCCAAGATAAGGACATTCCAAATACAACTCTTATACATAGTAATAAATATATAGAAGAGGAAAAGCCAATAACCGCGTCACCACCTGGGTTTGATTTAGAGCATATCGAAATCAATCAGCGGTTTATTTTTTAAAGGTGGTGAGCATGAGCAAGAATTTAGTAAGCAAAAAAAAATTAGCAGCCGGGATCAACAAAGCGTTTTTGGCCATGGAGAAATCGAAAAAGGATTATGTTTTTTCAGTCATAAATCTTGGTGAAAGACTTCTGGAGGCCAAGGAATACGTGGGTTTTGGTAAGTGGGATGAATTTATAAATACGAACTCGGAGTTCGCATTTGATATCCGCCAGGCCCAGAAATACATGCAGATTGCCAGCCATAAAGACCTGGTGATTAGCTTGTTTGGTAATCACGACATAAGGCCGTCAATAAATAAACTGGCAAAAGCTATATCTACCGCCAAGGCTCAAGCCGGTACTGAGATCGAGGTGACTATTGATGAAGCAACGGTTGATGCCCCATCCGTTCTTGGACAGGAAGGCCAGGAGGAGATCCTTGAAGGTGAATATACCGAAGTCGAGCCGGAACCCGCGCGCCCAGCCCTGCCGGAACCGGAGTTGCTGGATGATGAGGAGGAGTATTCCGACGATGATCGAGCCAGCGACCTGATTGATGACTTGATTAGAGAAAATCAGCGGCTTGAGGAAGATAACAACCGGATGCGTGTTATTTTCGAGGACGACAATTATACAGCCGCAGCTATCAAGCAAATAGACGCTCTGAAGGAGGTTGAAAAGGGCTTGCAGGGGCGCATTGATGGCCTTCTCAACGAAAACGCGGAAATGAAGAGGCAGTTAAATAGACTGGATCGCCGCTGCAAAATCTTGGAGAAAAAGTTGAAGGAGTCCGGTCATGAGTAAGCTTATTCTCCGAGATTACCAAGAGCTTAGTATTAATGGATTACGTGAAGGCTTTGCAGCCGGTCATAGGTCTCAGATGCTTTATCTGCCCACCGGCGCGGGGAAAACAGAAGTAGCGATTTCAATGTTGGCGGCAGCGGAGCAAAAGGGCCACAGGGCCGCTATGGTTATGGACCGCCGCGTATTATGCGATCAAACCAGTCAGCGGTTGGATAAATATAACATCGATCACGGCGTTTTGATGGCCGGCCATTGGCGGTATTTGACTTACAAGTCGATTCAAATTTGCAGCGCCCAGACTTTGGAGAAGCGAGGCTCATTTCCAAATTTGAAACTACTGGTCGTCGATGAGGCCCATAATACGCGCCGGTCAACCGTCGATTTTATAAAAAACAATCCTGGGATAAAGGTCGTGGGGCTTTCGGCTAGCCCTTTCGTGAAGGGGTTGGGCAGCACTTATTCCAATGTCATCAGCAAAACCACCACCAAACAACTTGTCGACATGGGCAATTTGGCACGGTTGCGCGTCTTTATCGCAAAAGAGATTGATATGACCGGTGCGAAGAAAGTAGGCGGCGAATGGAGCCAGGCAGAAGCCGGGGCGCGTGGCATCCAGATTACTGGCGATATCGTTTCTGAGTGGATTAAAAAAACGCATGAGATTTTTGGTGGACCACGGAAAACGATTGTGTTTTGCGCTGGTGTCGCCCACGGACAAGATTTATCAGCAAAATTTAAAGAGGCCGGTTATAACTTCGTTTCTATTTCATATCGGGATGACGAGGACGCCAAGCAGGAGATTTTGCGTGAATTTTCAAAGCCGGACAGCGCAATCACCGGACTAATTGCGACCGATATTTTGACTAAAGGTTTCGATTGCCCAGACGTGATGATAGGCATATCCGCGCGACCGTTCACAAAATCCTTTTCGAGCCATGTTCAGCAGCTCGGCCGCGTCATGCGTTCACATCCATGCAAGGAGTTTGCTGTCTGGCTCGATCATTCCGGCAACTTTTTGCGATTTAAGGATCAATGGGAGGATCTTTATCACAATGGCGTCAGTGCGCTCGACGACGGCGCAGAAAAGCCGAAAAAAGAACCAACCAAGGAGGAAAAAGAGGCCGCCAAGTGTCCCAAGTGCGGGGAATTATGGCAGACCAATAGCGACACTGGCCAGCATTGCGGCCATGTCAGGGTGAGGCGCAATCAGGTTGTGTCGGTGCCTGGTGAAATGCAGGAAATTAAGCTGGGTAAAGCGGTTGCGGCGCGGAATAAAAGAGACTTATGGAACCAGCTCTGCACGTATGTTAAAGAGCATGGCAAAAAGCCAGGCATGGCGTTTCATCTGTATCAGGATATCGCGGGCGATGTGCCACCGTTTAAGTTTGAAGCAGCGCTTGACGTGCCTGTTAGCCGGGTTGTTGAGAATGAAATAAGACGGCGCAATATCGCCTTTGCCAAGGGCTGCAAACGGAGGGCCACGGCATGAGCAGTATTGCAAAATCAGTCGTTGGCAAATGGCCGAGCATCCTAAGCGCCTTGGGTATCGATCAGTCATTCTTAAAAAACAAACATGGCCCTTGCCCGGCTTGCGGTGGCAAGGACCGCTTTCGCTTCGATGATAAGAACGGCAAAGGATCATATTTTTGTTCCGGCTGCGGCGCCGGCGATGGGTTTAGCTTGCTGCAAAAGGTGAACGGTTGGTCATTCTCTGAAGCCGCTAACCGCATCGAGAAAGTTATAGATAAGTGCCATGCAGCCCCTGCCCCGGACAAAGCGGATTACGGCCATAATGAAGCCCGGCTAAAGCGTATTCATTCCGGTTTTACTCGCATCACACACTGCGATATCGCCGGGCAATACCTGTTAAACCGGGGCATATCTATTTTGCCTAAACGTGACGTTTATTTTCATCCAGGTGTCGATTATTGGCATAAAAACGATGCCGACAAGCCGGTAAAGGTCGGCACATTCCCGGCTATGGTGGCCGTGTTCCGCAATATCGCCGGCGAAGTTTGCAGCTACCATATCACTTACCTTAATGATAACGGCCACAAGATAGAAGGATATCCAGCCAAAAAATTCTTACCCAAAATCCGTGAGATGCCGGGAGGCGCTATTCAACTGGGCGGAATAGGCGAAACTCTAGGAGTCTGTCGGACAGGGTTCAGTATTATGATTCTTATTTGACCGATATGGATTATTGGCGGCATTGAGTCTTCGGTTCTGCCCAACCAAGAGCTATTTCGGGTTATTTTTCCGTTATCCGGCCGCCAGCACATGCATTCGCTTTAAATTGAAGGCCATAGTCACCAGTTTCCACTCACCAGCTACCGCATCAAGACCTCTCAGCGAGAATTGGCGGAAGCCCAGTACCTGTTTGATGATCCCAAATACCGGCTCGACCGTGCTTTTGCGTTTACCATAAAGCGTGCGGCCACTCTGGGTTTTGAGTTTCCAGGCCATTTTGACCAGCGGGTCATCGCTTTCAGGTTCCGGTGCATCCGGCGTCAGGCGTTCCGCCAATGGCAGATGATGGGCTTCCCGGCCCAGCGCGATGAGGGGTGTAATTTTTTGCTCCACACAGGCCTGGATGTTGTCTTTGCTGAAGTAGCCGTTGTCGGCCAGCAGCATTTCCGGCTTGCCGAGGCTGTCCGGCAAGGCGTTCAGCGCTTTCAGCATCGGCTCGACTTGCCGCTTGTCGTTGGTATGCTGGCTGAGCGTGGCGGCAACCACCAGCAGGCTGTCAACATCGACGGCCGCCTGGGCATTGTAGCCCTGCACGAAGCCGTCCTTGCTCGGCATGATCCGCGATGCTTCGTCGGTCAGGTTGATCTGGTCCTTAGCTTGGGGGCCGGTTTCGGGCGCCTTGGGCTCCTGGCCTCGGGGTTTTTTGCCCGCCTGGCGCTGGCGCTCCCGGTCAGCCAGTCTCTCCTGGTGGTCTTTTTGGGCTTGTTCGTCCCGTTCTTTAACCCGTTCGGCAATCTTGGCCTTGGCTTCCGCCAAGGCTTTCAAGCGATCTTCCCGACGCGCGACTTCCGCCGGCAAATCGATACCGTCGGCCAATTCTTCCTGATCAACGTCCGCTGCCTTTTTCAGCAGGGCCTGCACTTCCTCACGCAATTGCGCTTCCAGCTTTTCGATGTGGCCATGGGACAAG
The DNA here is from genome assembly GCF_000427625.1 of Methylobacter luteus IMV-B-3098. Lineage (GTDB taxonomy): Bacteria > Pseudomonadota > Gammaproteobacteria > Methylococcales > Methylomonadaceae > Methylobacter > Methylobacter luteus. The sequence continues at coordinate 3,085,166 of NZ_KE386569.1, read as the reverse complement.
GCCTTGTGCTTCGAGGCATTGGCCTTGATTTTGGTACCATCCAGCGAAATCTGTCCCAGCTTGACGAGTTTCATCGTCTGCGCCAGTGTCAGCACTTGTACGAACAAGTCCTCCAACTCCACCAGAAAGGTCTTGCGGAAATGAGCCAGGGTGTCATGATCGGGATGATGATTGGCAGCAATGAACCGAAACGCCACTGAATCGTAGGTTGCCCGCTCGATCTTGCGACTGGAGAACGTGCCGGTCGCATAACCATAGATCAGCAGGGCCAACAGCAGTGCCGGATGATAAGCCGCTGAACCCCGTCCAGAATAATGGCCTGTCAGTTTTGATAGATCGAGCTGATCGATCACTTCGACGATAAAGCGTGCCAGGTGGTCTTCCGGCAACCATTCGTCCACGGACGGCGGAAGCAAATACTGTTGGTTACGATCAAACTGAATAAAGCGACTCATCAGAAATCATGGCGGTAAAATGATTGAACTCATCACTATTTTACAACTGATGAGATTTAAATGCTGATAAGTCCGACAGACTCCTAGGCATAGCCGAGGGCATCGAGACGGCGCTGGCCACCATGCAGGACGATGGATACCCATGCTGGGCGGCTGCCAACGCGACAATGATGGAGCAGGTTGAGGTTCCCGATTATGTGCGTACAGTAATCATTTATGCCGACAATGACAGCAGTTTTACGGGACAAAAGGCGGCCTATACCTTGGCTAATCGTTTGAAGGTTAAAAAGGGCAAGGAAGTTTATGTAGCCAGTATCCTTGGCAAGGAAAGCCCGGTTCATATAGATCGAGGCATAGATATCGATTACGTCGACTATATCCAGAAGCACCAATGACTGAATTCGGAAAACACCCGCTAGACCCTTTTAAATCGGTCGTAAACTGCCTTTAAATTCACACCAAGAGGCAGTTTATGACCAAAAATACAATTATTTCCCCAGTACAGTACCGGGCGGCACATAACGCGGCTACTTGCATTAATGGCGCATTAGCATCATTGCAACGAATCGACGATCAAACGCTTAATCAAAATGCAGACGCAATCGCTAAAATGGCCGATTTCAAACAGCTGTTGACTAGCGTTTATGATCAAAATAAAGAAATTATTGCCCTCGGCGACAAACAGTATGAGAGCCGTCCTCTTGAGCTAATCAACAAGGCCGCAAGCCGGTTAAACCAAATACCCCGCGACATCGAGCTTGAGCAAAAGACCTTTGCAGCGCGCCTTGATACGCGCCGGCAAAAAGCCGAGGAGTTGGGTAAGCGATTCAGCGAAGCCGAGATTGAAAAAATAGTCCCTCACATCCCCAAATCTGAAGCAGACGCCTCAGCCGCCATTATTGCCGGGCTCAAGGCCGAAGCTGAAGCTATCAAAGCCTTTTTAGGAGATTCGCCGCGTTTTTCTGTTGAACTGCTCAAAAATACATCACTTTACCCACTCAATAATGCCGAAGAAGCGGCTTAGCCAGGTTGGCTCCGAATGATGGATAAAGATGAAATTGCAATCACCAAGATCGTTGGAAGTAGGATGGTCGAGGCCCGTGAGATCTGCAAGCTGCCGCGGCATGTGGCCGCTGATCGACTGGATGTTTCGGATTCACTTTTGGCGAAGATTGAAAGCGGCGTCGATATCGAGACCATCCCTTTGAAACTGGTACGGCTGGCGAGCTTGATTTATGACGTGAGCGTCGATTTTCTGCTTGGTTTTTCAAGCGATTTTGAGGTGGCTGAAGAAACCAAGCTGGGGCGCGAAATCGGCGCATGGGTACACCATCAGCAAGCTAAGCTGTTTACCCAGTGGGCGGCCCGGCAAATGGCCTTAGAAGGCCAGGTCGAAGCAATGGCGGCGGCAGTCGGCGTGCTGCTGGCCGAGATCGAAGCGATCAACGAAGCGCTGACCGCCTTTAAACGATTGAATTCGGATTTCAACCGATTGCCGGCCGGGTCGCAGTTGCAGTACCGCATCCGGAAAGCCCACGAGAGCGCCCAGACGGCGCGGCGCGCGCTGATTCGCCACAAGGTGCAAGCATGCAAATAAAGTCTCGACGCAATGAATATGAGCAAATTGTTAAGACCCTAGGCGAGCGCATGAAGGCCGCACGCGAGCTTTGCGGGTATTCTCAAATACAGGCCGCCAGCCTGCTTGGCTATGCGAATTCGTCAAAGCTGGCCAAGGTCGAAGGCTCTATCGATGCAGTTCCTTTATGGCTGATCCCGAAGGCGGCCGAAGTGTATCAGGTATCAATCGATTTCCTGTTTGGGGTTTCAGATTGTTGGCAGCGTGATCTGACAGCCGCTCAGGAACAGCACGTCGGCCAATGGCTGGAAGCCCAGTGGAAACAAGCGCAGGAGGCCCAAGACTGCGCGGTCCGATCCTTGCACGACAAGCAGGTCGAGTTGAAGGAAGCGATTGACCGCACTCTGCGCCGATCGAAAGAAAACCTCGAGTGCGTCAAGCATGTACGAGAGAACAACAAGGCATTCGATCAGCTTCGCGGTGGTGCCAAACTGCTGCGCGTGTTGGCCGAAACCGCCGAAGAAGCGATGGGCCTGGGTTTTGAATTGGAAAAATTGCGGACGCTGAGCGAGGCCGAGCGGGTTCTTGACGCTGTTTTGGATAATCCCCACCACCCGGCGGTGGACCCCAAAGCCCCGGATCATGCCTGCGCAAAACAGGCCCTTGATGAGTTGAAGGCTAAGGCCGCAATCGCACGGGCTGAGCTTGAGGACCGGCGATATTTCCTCAATAAATGTCAATAAATGTTAACCCCCGGTAACATTTTTCACCAAGGTAACAAAAATGGCAGCAAAATCAAAAGCGTCAGAAGAGCAGTGGCAGGAAGCCCGCAAGAAATGGGAATCCAATCCCCAAATGAGCTTCGCAGACCTTTCCGTCGAACTCCAGCTTACCCGTCAGGCAATCAGCAAAAAAGCTCACCGGGACGGTTGGTGCCGGGGCGATGTTAACGCCGATGTTAATAAAAAAGTTGCGCAAAAAGTTGCGCCAAAGGTTAAAAAAACTGTCATTGATGCCCTTGTGCGGCTCGTTGAAAGCCCTGAAACCCCGCCTGAGCTGGTTGTACAAGCTTGTGAAAAGTTACTTTCCATCGAAAATCAAAGGTAAATTCAAAGCTTCACAATCCAAGTTTCAAATATGAAAAAAAGCAGAGCAGAAACCCAGCGGCGATACCGAGAAAACCTGCGTTCTGAAGGCGCGGTCCGGCTTGATATCTACATCCCAGCCGACTTGTGGCGACGATTAGAGCCGCACTTAAGGCAATATCATCAGGGCCGGTATCCTGGAAAAGCCATTGTGGAACTGCTGAAAGATATCCGGTTCGTTGATGAATAATCACCGGAATTTTTACAGTCCATTAACTGACCATTAACTGAATTTTGCAACGATGTCACCGGTTTTCACCAGTCCATAACAACCGGTTTCCTTTATCCCCAAAAGGCAAATACCATGCAAGCAGACATTAAACTTAACCCAAACGCGCTCCGATCAAAACCAGGACGTAAGCCTGGATATAAAACGCCGGCCACTATCCGTAAAATCGCAATCAAAACGCTTGAGCAGGTCGTGCTGGATGAAACAGCCAGCCCTGAAGCCCGTGCCATTGCAGCGGCCAAACTCTTGGAGGTGCAGTTGTGAGACTCAGCCACGACTCAGAAGGCTTCCTGACCGGGCCAATAATACCCGACATCAAGCGCAGCAATGACTTGTTAAATTCCATCAAGTCCGATGTAGCAGCCATCAAGCGGGCGGTGGTTGCCCAAAATATTAGAGCGGTTGAGCGGTCCAGCCAGACGACGACACCGGCTTCAGGCAATAGATCAAGTCAGCGCTTCACGCCGGCAAGCAACAGCGAACGACCACCCGGGACGCAAGCGGATAACTCGGTAACGCCGAACAGAGCGGCCAATGCATCGACTAGGGCGGACGGTCAACGATCCAGAAATGAGCAAGGCGAAGTCGCGCCACAGGCGGGCGCTAATCGTGCCGATCAGCAACCACCGGCCACCCCGAACCGCGAACGCGCCCGCAATGCTTCTGGCCGGTTTATAGTCGATGACTCAGCAGCCCGTGAACGCTCAGTCGAGCCCAATGCATGCCGCGATAATAGGGGGCGCTTTACTTCCAATGGCGAAGGCGATGAGCAGTCGCAGCGCACCTTGTTAAATGGCTTGGCCGACCGCATAGCTACCGCCGTCACAGATTCCAGCACCGGACTGGAAGAAGTCGATCCGACTGTTAGAGCGTTCAACGAGATAGCGGAACCTTTGGCCCGTGGCTATCAAGCGCTATTCAGTGGAGAAAAGGATGATGTGCGCTGGTACCGGCGCATCTTTGGCGAATTGCGCCTGTTCCGGAAAGAGGACAGCGCATTCAATAAAGCCACGCGAAGAAGCCTGAATGAAATCGAGGACCGGCAGCCTGTTGTTGATGATGATGGTGGACGCAGTTTCTTTGGTGGCCTGCTGGGAAGCATTTTGCCTTGGTTGCTGGGTGCTATCGCCGGGCTAGGCCCAATGCTATTGACCGGAATCAAGACGGTTTTTGGTGGCTTCGGGCTCATCTTGAGAACCGTTCTGGCCGGCATTTTCTCTCCCATTGGCCTGGCAATCACGGCAGCGGCGACTGCAGCCTGGGGATTGTTTACCGATGAGGGGCGCAAGTTCTTTGCCAATCTTGGCCCGCGCATCAGCGAAGCCTGGGATGGTGCCGTTGATTGGTTTAAGGAAACATTTCCCGGCATTACTGATAAATTCAGCAAGGTGGCCGAGACTATTGCCGACCTTTGGCAGCCGATAGCCGACTTTTTCAAGGATAAATTAGGCATTGTGCAGAAAGGCGTCGACACCGTCAAAAACGTAGCTGATGCCGCCAATACTTACATCAAAGAAAAAACCGGCGTCGATGTAAAGCAAGTGGCCCTAGAAAATATCATTGAGCCCAGCAAAGAGGTATTCAGAAACGGCACTGAAGCGGTTAAATCCATTCCTAAGAGCCTTAAGGAGCGATGGAATGATGCCAAACAGCATCTCGGTACAGCTGCTGTAAAAGCCGGCATAGATCCCGGCATAGTGGCAAAAATTACCGGGTTCGAGAGCGGTTTTAATTCAGAAGCCAGGCCAACAAGGAAAGACGGATCGCGCATATCGTCAGCGCACGGTTACGGCCAGTTTTTGGATGCTACCTGGACGGATATACTCAACAAGTACGGGACCAAATATGGTGTTCAGAACGCCGGCAATTTAACCAAAGAAGAAGCCGCCAAGTTGAGATCCGATAAAGATCTACAGGCCGCCATGTTGGCTGAGTTTACGCGAGCGAACATCGAAAAAGGCCGCGCTCTGGGCGGAACCAATGATGATGCCAATGTTTACGCACTTCATAATCTGGGCGAAGGAACCGGGGCTAACTTTCTGAAAGCCCTAAAGAGCAATCCTAACGCCCCGGTAAATAGCGTAAAAGGCATGACAAATGCCGTTATCTCAGGTAACAAGAGCCTGTACGGCGATGGAAATATAACCATTCAGGAAGCTTATGGCCGCATGACTAAGGCCATGAGCCGAGGCGAGGTATTTGCCAGGGATATTGTTGAATACAGCCGATCTGTTATGCCGTCTTTGGCGTCTATGCCTAAGCCCGTTTATGCGTCATCACCAAGCCCATCTGTGCCAGCCATGCCCAAGCCGCCTGCTTTTGCCGATGCGCCGCCTCTCATTATCCCTATGGCTAGTGATGCGAGCAAGCGATCGGTTAATGTCACTGTGGACCAGGGTGACGTGGGGCAGGACGTAAGCTGTAGAAAAATAGCTCATATTGTACTTGGAGGTCTGGGTGGTGTTTAGCGCATTCCGGCGTTTGCCAATCCTGCTATAACCTTCATGGCATTTAAGCCGACATAATCTCTTGCAGAGTTTGTTTCGTCTTCAGAGAAACCGTGTTGTTTCATTCTTTCGACAATGCGGTTTTTCATAGCGTCCGGTTGATAATTTGGCGCTGATACACGCCCTTCCTGTCTAGCGTATCCCGCCTCAATAATGCCTCCGGCCAATGATGCGGCGACACAATACTTAGCGTGATTTAAGTCGCTGCCAATCTCCTTCCAACATGACTCCTCTTTATCGTACATAGCTGCAACGCCGTTCTGATAGCCTATATATGAGCTATACATCATCAGAGCGGCGGCGTTGAAATCTACATTGTCAGGATAGCGCTCGACGCTTTCTGAAGCTGTTTTTTTATAGTCGCCATCCATAGATTCGCCAGCTGCAACTCCGCAATAATAGAAGCAGTCTTTTGTTGTGACTGTCAAATTATTGTTATCTTTGAAATTAATCACAATTGAGCATTGATTTTCAGGATCATCGGGAGTCCATGCTGCCCTATGTGCATCAATTATTTTTGCAGTTCCAGACACATTACATGAACTTTGATCGACAACTGAGCTAATCTCGAAATTAACCCCGCCTTTAGTTTCAGATATCTCTACAACAGCATCTTCTTTTGAGTATTTACCAGTTACGCTATCAGCATAACTTCCAGTAGCTGCAACTAAAAAAGCCAATCCAATTATTTTTTTCATTTTTTATAATCCATGTAATTAAAACGCGCTGGATTGTAACACCTAAACTTAGCTGCCATAAATGTAAGAACTTAGAAACCTAGCAAGTCATGGAAATGCAACTCACGTTGAATTGATGTACACGACTATAATCTGGTGTCTCATTAACTCAACATTAAATTTATGAAAATGCATAACTAGAATGTAGAATAGTTGGCTTTTTGAGGATAGATAACACAATCTATCCGGCGAGTTTTTAGAAGTAAAAATGAAAATAAAAGTGAAAAAACTTGTTTTAGCGTTAGCGCTTTTAGCCCCATTCTCCGCGTTTTCAACCGAATGGACAGGAACTGTAGTCGGTATATTGGACGGCGATACGTTGACCGTACTGAATGCCGACAAACGTCAGGTTAAAATACGCATGGCCGGAATTGATGCGCCCGAGTCTAAGCAGGCATTCGGCACCCAATCTAAAAAATCCTTGTCGAACATCTGCTTTAAAAAATCGGTAATTATCGATGACCACGGGACCGATCGATATAAGCGCACCCTGGGCCGGATAACATGCGATGGCATTGATGCCAATGCCGAACAGGTTAAGCGCGGCATGGCTTGGGCCTATAAACAATACCTCACTGATCAGACAATTGCTGGATTAGAAGAAACTGCAAAAGCTAGCAAAACTGGCTTATGGGTCGATGAGAACCCTATCCCGCCTTGGGAATTCAGACATGGCAGTAAAACGGCAAAGGCTGCAAAAAAACTTCCAGTCAAAAAAGTTTCTGCCAGTAGTGCGGGGTTTGAGTGCGGATCAAAGTCACGATGCGGTGACATGAGCAGCTGCGCCGAAGCTACTTTCTATTTGAATGAATGCGGTAAATCTCGCCTAGACCGTGATAATGATGGCGTTCCGTGCGAGTCGCTTTGTAAGTAATAGCTAATTGGTAATTTTCAGTTTCAGGTAAATTGACTTGTGATTTAGCAAGATGATACATTGACGATACGGAAAGCCTTGGGAATAATTGTGTTTCCGAGGCTTTTTATTGCACCAAATTATATAATTTGGTGCAATAATTATGAAAGATAATATTAAAGTTCAGATTATTAAATCCGAATATCATAGTTATTTAACTATAAACAGCTATACTGAACATTAAACTATACTGAATACTAAACTATACTGAATACTATGGCAATTTACATGGCCGTTCCTCTTGCATCGAGCAGTGACGCCTTAGATAAGGCGGTTATGGAAAACATTGCTTCGGAATCAGATCGCTATCAGTTACAGTCAGAGCGTGGCTGGCTAATAAAGTTCGACGGAACATCGGTTGAACTGTCCAACCATTTGGGCATCACAGGACAAGGTCCAGGAGAAAAATCTCCCGTAGGATCAGCAATTATAGTACCTGTTTCCGCATACTTTGGACGCGGACCTACAGATATGTGGGAATGGATTAAAACAAGGCTCGAGCAATGAGTGATTTGTCTGAAAAATCAGTTAAAAATTCTTCTGACGAATCTCCCGCTTCTGTTCCGCAGACTGTCCCAACAAGCGATCATCCTCATTTGAAATGGATGCGGGACGAAATATCGGAGGAGTTTAATCGCCGAGGTGGCGGCAATGGTGGCGGAGGAAATATGTCAGATCTTGAGAGACGAGTAGGTAATTTAGAGACCGACGTGCGTGCTATTAGGGATAATCTGCATACGCTTGTGTTGGATGTCGCTGTTATAAAGTCAAATTATGCCTCAAAATCAGATATTTCTGATCTTAAAACAGAAATTTCCGGGCTGAAAACTGAAATAACCGGGAGTGCACTGAAACAAACTATGTGGACGATAGGCACTGTGATCACGGTGGCCGGTATGGTAATTGCTGTTCAGAGATTTATCCCTCCAGCAAGCAATCAAACACAAGTTATTCCAACCCAGGCTCCAATGGCGCAATATGCTCCTGTACAAAATCAGACCGGGCAATATGTATCACCCCAAAATCCAACAATACCATATGCCCCTGCTCAATCTCCAGTGATGCAGAATGCGCCCATCCAAGCTCAAACTCCTGAGAATATTAGTCAAGCTACTCAACAAAAAAGCCCTGATCACTAAATACAACATCTGATTAGGTCAATACCAAAACCCGCCTAGTGCGGGTTTTTTAATGCGATATATTTAAAGTAATTTCGGAAATTGATATGCAAGAGATTCGATCAGAAAAAGAATGGCTGGATTTTATTCATGCGCGCTTAGCTAACCCACAAGATAATATCGATATCCGATTCTCAGGCTGGCCCAATCTTGAAGTTATCATAGAGGGCAGCCGATTTAACGGAACATTGCCAACAGAGCTCATGCGAGGCTTTGTTGAATTTCAAGATGAATTTTATAGAGCTTACGCTGAGCTACGTTATAAAACGAAAAACATTCAGCGCTTAACTATTGATGATCGCGAGCGATTGGAGTTTGTCTTTAAAATAGAAGACAATTGCACTAAAAGCAGCGCCGATGAAACCGATCTATTAAATACTATTGTTGAAAATTTGGGGAAAATTTTTGTAAATATGTCAGGTGAAGAAAAGCTAATTGGTATCGCCTTGCTGGTATTTGCGTTGACCGGCTATAAAATTTTTGAAAAATTTTCCGATAACAACCTCAAGGCAAAAGAGATCGAAGCCGGCAATGAGTCATTAAGATTGCAAAAGCAAGCTGTTGTTGAGGCTATTGCTGCGTCTGGCCGAGTGCCTGCATTAGCTACAGATTTCAAACACCATGCCGAAACTGCCTTCAGAGCCATATTCAAAAACGCTATTGGTGCGGAATCTATTTCAATCGGCGATCAATCATGGGATAAGAAAGAAATTGCTGAAATTATCCAAAAACCTGACAAGAGCCGGGAAAAGAAAGAACTATCTTTGCCGCTTTACATCGAAGGTATTCGGAGAAATCGGGGCTATTTAACACTGGGCGTTATTGATGAAGATGATCGTAGCTTTCCTATGCGCGTAGAATCAAATATGGCAGACCCTGATGAAACCACTCAATTATTTGATGCCTTTAAGAATAGCCGCAAAATACCAATAACTTTTACAGCTAAGATTATCGACGGCGACATAAAAGCCGGCAGCTTTATTGAGTTAGCCCAAAAATAATTTTCAAATCTACTCTTATCTCTTTAGAAACCCGCTTCGGTGGGTTTTTTATTGCCTATGCCTCCAATATATTCAACTTTCCGAGAAAGCCAATAACATGGCATGATTCAATTAAATTGCTATCATCAGGACATCAATATGCTTTCATCAGAACAAAACAAGAACTCCAGAGCATCATAGCCGAACAGAACAAAATCCTGGCCGCTGCGCCATCCTTTGCTGCTAAACGGGCTGCTCAGAAAGCCAAACTGGACGCTATGATTAAGATGGGCCTTATCACAAATCCAGAAAAAAATAATGCAAACTATCACGCATTACTTTTTAGCCTGATTATTTAATAATTCACCCGCCCGCTTGACATAGTATCGAGCGGTGAACTATTCTTTCCTTGCACTCACACATTTGAGTGTCGGGATTGGCGTCCTGGAATATCCTACGGCACACAGCCGCGTCATGCGGTTTTTTTATGTGCGAAATCTCAGCTTCTCGTTATGTCGGGCTGGGTGAAGCAGTCGCAAGACTGGCCGGTTCGTAGGTTCCGGTACGCCAACTTCGCTCAGTCCGGCACCCATGATTGGCGTCATGTTGCCGGGTAATTAACCTACAACTGGAGTCCATCATGACTAACAAAGCCCCTTCCGAGCCCCTTACCAAGGGCAATTACCGTATTTCCCTATTCAATTTATTCAAACTCACACCGGCAGGATTGCGCCTTATTTGCCGTGATTTAACCTTTCCCCAGGCCGCCGGTCTGGTGGTTGAAATCCCCGCCACTATCGTTAAATTCTCTCGCATGGAGGCTGCACAATGAGCCAAACATATTTCTCTAAACAGCAAATTGAAAAAATCCAAGATTGCAACAACGCAATTTCTGTCATCAGCGAGATCCTCAATGAATTTCAGACTGATTCCGAATGCCTGGATGAAATCCCTGAATCTATTAAAAATGGCCGCGTCATAGGCGGCTTATTGGATGCAATAAAAATAGCCGCCGAAACTTCAGACGCCTCCGCCCAATGGCTGGAGGAAAGGATGCACCACATAGACGTCAAAGAAGCGACAGCCAACAAAGAAGCGGAGGCGCAGCCATGAACACCATACCCATTTTTAGCAACAACCCGGTTAAGGAGTCCGGCGAAGCAGCAAAAAGGGCCAATAGCCTCTTGGATAGGTTGGCTTCGGCGCCATTAAGACAAGCGGATATCGACAAGCTTACAGGCGTGTATCACGACACCAAAGCCGCCAGAATCAAGGCTGAGCGGGGCATTGTCCATACTCCACTGGAGGTTGAGCTACTACTAAAACGTATCGCCCAAGGCGGCCATTCTGGGAAGTTCCTGGCCGATGCTTTTATCAGCGCCTACCGGATCGGACAGCCGTTTAATCGCAGCCTGGGGGAGCTTATCCGCCTGGATACGGAAGCGTTCCGACTCTTTCATCAAATCCTGCACATAAGGCACGTGTCGAGCTGGAGCGATGATGTTCTGTACGAGATCGAGCAGCGGATTAAAGCAGAGAAAAATATCCAGTTATTGAGCAGATAAGTTAATCACGATGGGCATTGTTGCCAGTGTCCATCCTAATTAACTGAAGCGAAAACAGGAGGCCACGAAACAGAAACAAATCTTGATTGAAAGCGAGGTCTTAGGGTGATTGCAGTCACCCTAAGCCTCTACCTTCGCCGGGTGGTAGGGTAAGTGTCACTGGCAGCGAAAGGTGGGCGATTGTATCACGCCAGTGAATACGTCGCCAAAGTCTACTACCAGCGGGACCATGCAGAGTAGACACCCAGAAGAGTAATGATGGAGGCGTATAGCGCGCCTATATTGGCTGATTTTGGCCTTGGGCGCAGCTTCACCTAATCATAGCAAGTGCGGGGCATGGGCGGCGTTATCGGGCCGTAAAACTTGCAGTTCGGGAACCATACATGACCGGACCCAATGAAGCGAGCGAAGTCGACCGACGGGCAAAACTTCTTGGCAATACCAAAGCGGGCATTTTTTGTCGGCTTTGGGAGAGTATTGCCAATTCACTCACTCTTCTCCCTCTGAGCATATACCCAAACCGTTGAATTAATAACAAAATAACAGGGTTTGATAATGCTAAACAAATGCAAAATATCTCAGGCTAAATGCCTTGAAGTCCAAAAAGAGCTTACTGGTCGCACCGATAAAGTGATGTCTACGCTTGCCTTGAGCAACGTTATCGCCTTCATAAAAGGATGGCCAGAGATAGTCAAAGGGCAACCGAATTGTCACGGTTTATCAAAGCAATACATCATAAAATATCTCTCCGGCAAAGGCTCCGCAGAAACAATAATTCATCAGAAATGAGGACCTAGCGTGACCAATAACGAAAACCAGAACCAATCAAATATACTCAAATTCCCAAGACATCAGGAAGAAGTCGATAGCACAGCCGAAATATACGGTTTGACTCAGGAAGAAGTTGATCGCCTGTCGAACATTATGGATACTTTGCTGGAACTTCCAGATGAGCATTTTAATGTGCTTTACTGTTGGATCAAGGGCGTTGTTGAATCCTGATGAGGAATATTAAACAAATGAGCAAGAAAAGATTTAGGCTCTTGTTGGATTCCGAGGAGATACCCAAACATTGTTGAAACCTTAAATTTGAGGTTCAGTATTCTCATATAGGACGGATGATTACCCTACATCAGCTATTAGACAATGCCAAATGCTTTGAAACGGTTCGCACCCGCTGGCCGGATAAAGTGTCTTGCCCCATTGCAGTTCAGAAGCCATTATCTAGCAGGGAAAGGATGATACCCAGACTGAACGACAACGCTATAGCTGCAAAGCCTGTCAGCGCAAATTTGACGATTTAACCGGCACGATTTTCGCGGGCCACCATCAACCCCTGAAAAGTTGGGTGCTGTGCCTGTATTTTATTTATGGGCTTGAACTTATCGAACGCGCAAATTGCCCGCGAACTGGATTTAAATGAAGCGGACGTTCAGCCAATGACCCGACAGTTGCGTTCAGGGATCGTCAGCAAAAGACCGGCGGTAGTGCTGGAAGGCGAAGTTGAATGTATGTGGTCCCCGGGCATAAAGGCCAGCCAGAAACCCTAAAAAAAAAGGCCGAAAAGGTCGGCGTAACCGGTTAAAAGGCGCTCGTGGACGCGGCACGCTGGCCAAGGAAAAGCCGCTGATATTGGGCCTGATTCAACGCGGCGGACAAGTGGTCATTCAGATGCTGGAAAATGTTCAGCAAGCGACCATCCAGCCCGTTATTCAAAACACGATAGCGCCGGGTACGCTCATTTACAGCGATGAATACGCGATTTATGACCGCCTGGAGTCATGGGGATACGCTCGCAAAAGCGTTTGCCAGGGTGCCGGGGAAGATGCGCGCAATGAGGATGGTGATGGGTTCTATGAAGTTCTTGTGAACACGATGGCAGGGTTTTGGTCGTTGCTGCGTTCCTGGCTGCGCCCGCATCGAGGAATTTCTCAAGCGCGTCTGCCCATTTATTGAGGCTTTTTCGAGTTTGTCCATAACGTCAAAAAAACGCGGCAAGGCGATATTAAGTTCTCTGTTGGAACTGATTATCAGCTAACCCCTCGGAATCCATTATGAGCCACATCATTGAAACATTACCGGCAAGCCATCCAGACCATATTGCCGCGGTGAAGCAAATCCTCGAGCAATTCCCCGAAGCCGATCGTGAAAGCATGTTTGCTGAGTATATGAAGGATTCCGGTGCCAAAGTATCGAAACAGATCGTTGCTGATGACGATTTTGTATTTCTGGCGCTGAATTTTTGGACTAAAAGCCGCAAAGAATCGATCCACATGCTAACAAGATGGTTTGAATATGCCATTAGGCCGGCGTTAATCCTATCATCATTGAAAATTGTTAAAGATGATTGTTAGTAAGCCTGGGGGACCATGCCGCGGCCAAAAAATACGTCGACAGGATATGCCGGGTAACGTCATTCGATGATTTTTTGATGGGCATGAAGGTGGTTCTTCACTGATCACCAGACACAAAAAAGCCCGGGGGGTATGTTCGGGAACCAGCGGGCTTCGGTGAACGTGCTTGTAATCCATCCACTAACAAATTATAGTCGTATTTCGGCTAGGCCCGGGCAAATATTCCTGCAGGCATGGACCAAGACAAAAGGAGCAAAAACAATGAAAACAACGGAAATAATAGCGGCAAATCTATCGCTATTGATGCAGCACCACGGGAATATTAGGCAGGCGGCATTGGCTCAAAATACCGGTATCAGTCAACGAACAATATCGAATGTATTGCGCCACGACAATACAGACAACATCACAACGAAAACCATCAAGGCACTGGCAGAATATTTTGGAATAGCCCCGTATCACTTGATGATTCCAAACCTCACTATTGATGAACTGACATCAAAACAGATTGAGCAGATCATTAGCGCCTATTTAAAGGCATCGCCCGAAGGCCGCGAAAATATAAAGCGAATCGCTGAGATCGAGGCGAGGTATGGTGAACTGGTTTTTAATTCAAAAAGTTAATTCGCGCAAGTCCGAGTTGACCCAAAGCTGACGTAGCATGGTAAAGAAAGCTGCCACTTAGTTGTAATACACATTAACTTTCGGTGATTTTCGGTAAAGGGATTAGAGATATTTTGCGTGCTAACTTATTGACTGAGCTAATGTTTGGACCCGCCGCTGGGGGATTGTAATGGTCAAAGCGAAGCAGCTTAGATAGGCCATTTAACCGCTTCGAGCTCGGATTTGATACGCGTCCCGTAGGCGGGTTCCACCTGTGCCGCATATGCGACTAGGCCGAAGAGATGGTTGCGAAGACCTGCGACGGCAGTGAAGCCCCGATTAGCCGCATGAACTGCAGGCCCGAATTTGGGGCTTTTCAGATAGTGGAGATGCATTCGCACCCCCATTTTGAATTCTCTGGGCAATCTAGGCTCGTTTTGGTCAACTAAGAGTCCCAAAACGACTTTGCGTGCTCTAGGGGGCACAACTTGTGTCTTTGTTACGTTGGGTGCAAAGCCGTACTTTCCGATAATTCTGTAGATACCACGTATTACTGCAGCAGCTTTATTACGATTGAATCCCTCATCCGAGATGGAGAAGGTCATGTCGTCCGCGTAGCGGGTGTAGACTAGACCATGCTTCAGTCCCCAAGCAGTAAGCTCGCCATCTGCCTTGTACATCGCAATATTTGCGAGCATCGGACTCGTTGGCGCCCCTTGAGGAAGATGGCCGAGGCGCCAATAGACATAGTCGTGAATCTTCGACTTTGTGGATGGCAAATGCCTTTGCCACTGTCTATGAGCGCGATGCCGAGTCTGTGAGCCTACTCGAGTACATAGACGAGCAAGCTCAAACGAAACCAGTGGCTGGTATCCCAATGAGCGAAAGGCATGATAGGCGGATATCTCTGATACAGACTCAAAGAAGTTCTTGATGTCCACCTTGATAAGCCATCGGCATCCGCAGTGAGGGCTTGCAGCTTCCAAAATGCTGCACCCAGGAGCATAGGCTGTACTTGCACTGTGCACCTTGGTTCGGGCATGCACAAGTACTTTGCGAGCCAGCCAACTTTGGACGGCTAACAGCGTAGGCGACGGAGCACAAATGACCCGGAATCGTGCAGCCCCATCTGGCCCCGGCCTTTTTCTGATCTTAAAAACGCGATATGGTTCTTCAATGTGGCGTCCGACCATCATTCTAAGAACGCTATACTTTGTGTCAGTCAGATATGCCAGATGCTTAAGCGTAAAAATAGGCGGCAAGGAAGGGTGAATGGCGACCACTTCATTGCCAGCTGCAACCGCCGCATCAAGAATCGTTGGGTCAACTTCAAGAGACTGCGCCTTAGCGCGATAGGGTTGAGGTTTCCAATCTGCCATCTACTTTGACACCCGAAGGGTGAGACCTCTCGCCGCAAAGCCGAAGACTCCGCCACGAGCTTTGTGGCGAGAGGCCTTAGCCGCAAGCGTGAGCTTAATCATAGGGCTTACAGCAATCTGCGCCCGGTCATGGCGCGTTAGCGCCATGTGGTTCCCGACATCTCCGAAGAAAGTGGGCTTCATCTAGACTTTGGAATAAGGAGACCTCAACGAGGTCGGATAATACGCTACTTTTTGGGTATGGTCCATTTCCTTGCTCCTGCTCTGCGCTTGCCGTATAGCTCCAGCACGTGCGTGTAAAAGCTCACCGTAGCCTCTGTCTGTTAAGTGCCGTCGAGAATCAATCCATCCAAGGCTCTCAAGCTCAGTACAGAGGCAACCAACCTCGATCGTTGTCAGTCCGGTACGTTCAGCAATTGCCATATCTAAACGCGGACGGCGTAGCAATGCAGCAAGAAGCAAAAGCTTTCTCTTCGTTGCATCGCTTGCATATAGGGCTGCAGGAGAACGTGCCAGGACCTTTTGGCCCAACGCTTTTAGGCGATGCTCAATGATTGATGCTGAGAAGCTTCGGCCAAAGTTTTGCGGAGCTACTCCCGCCGTTACTCTAGATGGAAAAAGTGGAGTCCACACCGAACTGCCTCGTCCTGTTTTGTGAAAAATCCGGGGAACGTTGTTCGGAGCTCCATGTGCAAACGCAATGAGCGCCCCAATATTTCCGTACCCAAGGCTGTCTTTTCCACGTGGACGTACTGGATCGTATGAGACACATAAGCCGGCCATCCTATTGGCTTCTGTGCTAGGGAAGCACTCTCTAACCGTTGGGCAAGGGACGATGGAGGATACCGTTGGTCGGCAGCGGTGTTTCTGTACAACCCTAGTTCCATCGGTAGTTCCTGCATAGGCAATGACTTCGAACTTAAGCAGCCCCCACGATCCCCAGCTTCGCACCGAACGGACTTGCCAAGCGGCAGATAAGTAGGAGTTGGCACGTTCCCCGGAAGCTATGAGGTCGGTAAGAACGAAGAAGCCTCTGACTTTTTTCATTCTGATTGTATCGGGGCCAGGGTGGCTAACGAATTTCTTCGGATTCTCCCGGCAAAGCTCTGTAATCAATTGGGCAACAAGGCCCTCACTACCAACTGACTGGTCGTAGGCTTTAGTCGGCTCAACGGCTTTCGGCCCAATACCTTCTGCGCGGCGGACTTTGATTCTTGACTCTTTGAACAACCGGTGAGGTTTTCCGAGCCGGTGGCGCACTTCACGTTCCGCATAGAGTGCAATCGGCCCCTTTATCCTCTGGGAACGAACTGACACAAGGTCACGCAGCCCCGTTGCGAACTCGTCTCGCGACACGAGCACGAACTTACTTAAAAGCGCGGCTGCGCGAGGTTGGTCATCTATGCGAAACTGGTTTAGCCATGCCTGTGTTAGCGGCTGGTCAAGTAGTGAGGTACCATCTAAGCCCAAGGCATGCTCCAAAAAATGACTGTGTAATTATCTTGCTATTTTCTTACTACCTAGATTTGGCGGTCAAGTCTCAAACTCCCTGATTCGTTTTTCCATTGAATCATTCGGCAGTAGCTAACCGCCAAAGACTGCTTTGCGTCGAATCCGTGATCGTCCACTTTTGGCCGGAACTGCGTCATTCGCGACAGGTGAAGTTCGACCCTAATGGGTCTTGCAGGCAATCGCTGAAATGGCTTGTATGGGTTAAATAGCTGACAACCGTTAAACCGTATATCATTTATAATGAGATAATATAGCAAAAATTATTTAATACTTTGTTTGGCTCTGAATCTATCCCGTATATATATTTTTACTCTCAACTACTTATAATATAAAAAAACATGACCTTTTTCTACAACGAGAACGCGTGCAGGGTAATCATCGACATCAACTCGAAGCAATTGGAAATGATTAGAAAGAATCTTGATTTTATTGAGCATGAGCTAGATATAGCAACAGAGCCTGCAGTTCGCTTCGCAATTGAAGAGGCAATTGCGCGTCGAAAGTACGACGAAGCCTCAACTCAATTGAAGATCAGCGAAATGGAGCTCCTCCTCAGCGGTTTATCCCAACCATAAAGTCCATATAGCAGTCAGTCAATCCGTGCGTCATACTAATCGTTCAACACGGACTTCATCTGAGTAAGTACCACCGGTCAACTTGAACGATAGATTTTATCAATGTCTCTCTCTCGGTTCTATACAAAGACAAAGCTTGATGTATTGCTAGCCGTACTGACAGTGATCTGTCTTTGGCTGATGCTATCCGCTAGTTCTGATCCGGTTTTTCCTTGGCTACAGGGGACAATGGTTGCCGCTGCATTCGAGCAATTCAGCACAGGTAACCAAATCGCGTTTGACCTATCGGTTGGCGTGCTCTCCGCAATCGGGATGTTCTATCTCCTAGTCCGCATCCCTGAATATGAGCGTAAGAGTCGTATCAAGCGACACCTTCAATTCTCCTACCAGTCCTTTAAGCGTTCGGTAATCCAAATCTTTGTTGGTGCCATTCAAGGGTCTTACAACACGGAAACAGTCGACAGGCTAATGGAACAACGGCAATTCCGAGATTTCTTCAAAGAGCCCTATGCACCTGGCCAAGATAAATGGCATGGCGTCGCGAACGCGATGGATGAATTTATGCTCAGGCAACTCGTTATCGAAGCCGAGGTACTGTTAAATCAGTTTCAACACGCCCTTAGTGTCGTAGACATACGAGACCCCGAGGTATTTTTGATGCGGCTACACTAAACCGGACACACAACTTAAAATAACCTGAAAAGGATAGTGTGTCTAAAAATGAGCGATCAAACTAAAAAACCAAATAGCTATACATCAGAATTTAAAGAATCGGCTGTTAAGTTGGCTGTTGAATCAGATCAACCAATCGCCCAGACAGCGAGAGATTTAGGATTGAATCCCAATACGTTACATACTTGGATTAATAAGTATTCAAAACCGAAAACTGCCATCGAAAGAACGGATGAACATATTTATGATGAAGTTAAACGGCTGAAGAAAGAATTAGCCAGAGTCACTCAGGAGCGGGATTTGTTAAAAAAGGCCACCGCGTACTTTGCGAAGGAAATGCAGTGAAGTGCGCCTGGATAGCCAAGCATTCCGCAGACTTCCCCGTCGCTGTGCTATGTCGGTTCATGAGTATTTCACGGAGTCGTTATTATGAATGGCTCAATTCGCCGAAAACAGAGCGGGCCAAGGAAAATGAGCAATTGCTTGTAATACTGAAAACGTTGTTTCAAAAAGGCCGAGGAACCTATGGCACACGGCGTCTTAAAAAGAAATTCGCTGAGCAAGGTATCGTGGTGAGTCGGCGACGGATTGGTCGGCTTATGAATCGGGCGGGAGTGGCCTGTAAAACTAGGAAAAAATTTAAAGCGACAACAGACTCCAAGCATACCAAGCCGATTGCCCCTAATTTACTGGACAGACAATTTACAGTCTCACAGCCTGATCGCTATTATGTCGGCGACATGACCTACATTGCCACTCAGGAAGGCTGGTTATATCTGGCTGTGGTGATTGACTTGTTTTCCAGAAAGGTCGTCGGCTGGTCAATGGACAGTCGGATGAAAGCACAACTGGTCAATGAGGCTCTGTTGATGGCTATCTGGCAGCGTAAGCCAGATAAAGGGTTGATATGGCATACCGATCGCGGCAGTCAATATGCTTCCGATAGTCATCGCGCTATTTTAAAGGCGCATCACGTCATTCAATCCATGAGTCGTAAGGGAAATTGCTGGGATAATAGCGTCTCTGAAAGCTTTTTTCATACCTTGAAAACGGAATTGACGCATCACTGTCAATTTAGGACTCGTGAGGAAGCTAAGCAGGCGATTTTTGAATATATTGAGGTCTTTTATAATCGAGAACGCCTGCATTCTGCCAATGACTATTTGTCACCGGTAGACTATGAAATACAGCAAAAAGCTGTGTAACAATGTGTCCGGAAAAGCGTTGACACATCATTTCCTTCATCACGCGTATATCAGAAGCTCTCTACCGCGCTAAGAATTGGTCTTCTGACTACGATGGTACTAAAGAAGTTCTTAGCTTTTTCTGGAGCATACTTTCCGGTTGGAGTTTCGTAGGTGGATATACAGAACGCGAGTACATCCCTGAAATGATTGCCAAGCTATGAAGCCTGACATTTCATTCAAGTCGATACCGCATCGCACCACGTCTTAATTCAAACTTTGAACGACAGCTTTCTGAATTGCAGCTGCCATTACGCTGAAATTCTTGAATGTCTCTGATTGGCCAAGGGTGTGTCAAGACGTAAAAATCGAAAAGTCAGTGGTTTAATTATGCCAGTTATCGAGCTGAATACCGATCACTGTGGAGCTAATCATTAAGAAAGCGCTCATTTTAAGCCGTTTAGTGGAGTAATTTTCACTTCAGATAGATGTAGTCACGAGTTTTGACACACCCTCGTCGGCCGAACTACGTCAGTCAATCCACAGGCAAAAAACGACCCTTTATAGTCCTTCCGTCCTGTTTTAGGTGATACTCAGCACAGCTGGCAGGTAGCTGCCAGTAAAGCAGGACATGCACCTGCGGGCTACGAATAATTCGACCCCAACATTTAGATGTTCACCGGTTTGGTTTCGAGCCCACGGGTGCGCTTGGGATCACTAACGAATACTCAGGGCTTGCCGCGGCATCGGCTCACCTATATTGCTTTCGCAGATCTCAGGCAGGCATGTTTCTCTTGGTTAATCGACCCCGCCGGAGATCAGGTATGAATAGCCTTAACAAGCCATCGTTTACAGCTTTTGTCGGTATTGACTGGGCCGACAGAAAGCATGACGTTTGCCTTCAAGCGGCAGACAGCCCGAAGCGGGAGTTTTCAGTGATTCCCCATCAAGTTGAATCGATCAACGATTGGGCGCAAGCCTTAATTCAACGGTTTGGCTCACCTATTGCGGTCGCCGTGGAACTGTCGAAAGGTCCGATTGTATATGCACTGCAGAAATTTGATAGCTTTGTCATTTATCCGATCAATCCTGGAACGCTGGCCAAGTATCGGGAAGCCTTTACGCCGAGCAGGGCAAAGGATGATCCGACGGATGCGGAATTCGCTGTGGATCTACTGTTACGTCATCCCGAGCGTTTTAAACCCCTTCAGCCTCAAAGCCTGGAAATGCGAGCCTTGTCATCCCTGGTTGAGCAAAGAAGGAGTTTGGTTAACGATAAAATCCGTCTCACCAACCGTCTGCGTTCGGCCTTAAAGCAGTATTATCCGCAAGTCCTGGACTGGTTTGATCATATTGATACCCCGTTATTCTGTGCTTTCATTCGCCAATGGCCAACGCTGGCCCAAGTCAAACGGGCCCGAAAAAATACGCTGGCCACCTTTTTTCATCAACATAACATGCGTTTTCCTCAGGTGTTGGAAGAGCGGCTGGCAGCGATCAAAACTGCAACGCCGTTAACTTTAGATGAGGCTATTATCATTCCCTATCGCCTACAGGCACAGGTATTGATCGAACAGTTAAGCGTTACTCTGGAAGGGATTAAACAATTTGACCAGGCCATTGAGCAAATCGCCTGTCAGCATCCTGATTATGCCTTGTTTAGCGCATTGCCAGGCGCAGGTTCATCGCTCGCGCCGAGGCTATTGGTGGCGTTTGGCGAGCAGCGAGATCGATACCCGAGTGCGGCAGATTTACAAAAATATGCGGGCGTTGCGCCAGTAACGGAGCGCAGTGGTAAGAAACATTGGGTGCATTGGCGGTGGGAGTGCCCGACCTTTCTTCGACAAACCTTCACCGAGTGGGCGGCACAGACCATTAATAAATCATTCTGGGCGGGCCAATATTACCGACAGCAGCGCGCAAAGGGCTCAACCTATCAAGCCGCTGTGCGTTCCCTGGCGTTTAAATGGATACGTATCCTCTACCGGTGCTGGCAGACCGGTAAGCCCTATGATGAATCCACTTACCTCAAAGCGCTGGAACAACGGGGCTCCTCGTTGCTAAAACCAGGCGGCGAAATCAGTGAAAAAGCTTGACGGACTAACTCAGGGCGTGAACCGGACGGTGAAAAGGTGGATATTAATTTTGTACAGTGATAGTTTTAGCGCCAGCAGCAGAGATAGAAGCTTTGCTGCGTCTTATTGAATAGCTTTGTTATGCGATTTGCTCTTTAAAGTCGGGCAAGCAATCGAAAAACTCTCTCTGAATTGCCGGCATTTTTCCTAATTGCTTGTTATCACCCGAAAGAACTACTAATAACATACCAACCATTACAGAGACTCCATTTGAGGCTTTTAATAATTGGCACAAAAGAGGTATAGGATACCCTCTGCCATGCCGGTTTACCGCATGAATTCCACCATGGACATATGAGCTTAATGGCTTCCATGAATATTCTTTGAACTCGAAGAGCGAATCCATAGCTTCTTTAGGCGCTTTGCCTTCGAGATTTTTCAGCATCTCGCTCAGCATGGGTAACTTGTCTGCCCTCTTTGCGGATTCCTGCGTAAGTTCACTCATAAGCTTCGATGCCGAAAGATCTGGCGCCGCATATAAAAGCCACATTGCTCGAACTAGAGCCTCATATTGCAGACGCACAAGGCAGGTAGCGGAAGTAAAGTTTCCGGAAGCGATAAGTATTTTCGCGCTCTCTGCATGTTCGAATGCAACACCACACATGATTCTACTTGAGAGTATCTTGTCAGAATTGTCATATAACCTCAGAGCAAACAAGTCAGCCAACTTCTCTTCTAGCGCAGCCGATCGCGTCAAAATGTCGTTAATATCCATATTTCCTTAATCTCATAACGTTGTGCTAATTCGCATAAGGCACGAGTAACTCGTATGCTTCGCTCGATTACGCTATTCGGCTATTCAAATAATCAGAAAATTCCGGAAGTAATATTGCTATTTCTTCATACGAAACGTATTTGTCAAAGCATCTTGATGCTTCAAAGTTATTCTCATAGAACTCAATGGGCGCTACAAGAACTGTTTCAAAATCAGAATAGTTACCGTATTTCTCCTTGTTCAACCACCAATTACCTCTTTCTTTGTAAAGCGCTGGTTGATCAGGATTAAACTTGCCGTTAGCCAGTTTGTTTTCAATATGCAGGACAATGCGCTTGTCATCAGCAACCTCGAAGACAACTAAAATATCAGTTTCACTCTCTGATTACCGTTTTAGTTTCCCCCGTTGTCTCATTATTGACCGATAAAGGTATTCTTCCCCAAGGATGATCAGCACGAGACCATAGATACTTGGCGTCAAGATTCGAAAATCGTGTTTTGGATAAAAACCATTTTGCAAAGGAGTCGGAGTCCTTGAATCCCTTGTTAAGAACCTGATCTAAGTCCTTTTCACTATATGAACTGCTATTTACCATTTTATTTTTGCCGCACGATGCTCAGTCTTGAACATAAAAGTTATTACTCATCGAAATATCTTACTGCTAACTCATACTCATCCGTCAAAATATTTTGCCTTTAACTACAGCTTTTGACCGACTTTAATCAGGTAGCCAATAGGCAAAAATCGACCCTATGTGGCCACTCACACTCTCCAAAATTCATATTATTGACACGCCAATCTATATTCGAAAGCGGACGCACGTTCGCCAGGGGCACCAAATAAACCTGTAGGCAAATGACGAATTGCGCAGAAGCCCGCTTCTATATCAACATCCGCGGCCTCTCCGGTCTCGACGGCAACCATGACGGGATTCTGTGCACGAGTTTGTGCCGGTAAGTAGAAGACTAACAAGCAATTGGGTAGCCCGAAACCAAGAAATCGGCGATAATCAAAACTTTTGTGCTGTAAAAATACCGGAAAATCTCGCAGTATTAGCGGCAGAAGGAAACGAAGACTTATGGTGAACACTAAGGGAGCAAAGATACAGGTATGAAGACGCTCGAAAAACTCAAAGACCTACTCGTATCATCCGAGCAGATTCAACTCGCGGGAATTAGCCAATTTCTTCCTCTTGACATAGGCAAGATAAAAAAAAACCTTAGGCTCGATGAAAAAGCGAAAGAAAATGGCAGTAAACAACTCCCAAGCTCCGATAGTGATGACTTTGATGAGGTCGAGAGTGCGATCATAAATTTCATCGAAACCGAAAGAGCCAGATGCCTGAATGAGTTTAATGATCATCTGACAACCTACAATCAAAGACTGGCCAACCTGAACATTGAAGCACGCTTAACAGAGGTTACTCTTGCCGCAAAAAAAGCCATAGGCGATTTTAAGGAGCAGATTCATCAGGGACAAGATGACCTTGTAATATCACGAGATGATTTAGAAGAGCATGCAAGCCAGTTCAAAAACTTCAGGCTTGAAAACAACCTTACCCGCCCTGCACATTATCCTCGATCAAAACTTTTTCGCCTAGGTATTATAGCCCTTCTATTTATAGCAGAATGTATATTTAACGCGTTTTTTCTGGCCGTTGGTAATGAGTTTGGCTTACTAGGTGGCGCTGGAGAAGCGTTTATTATTTCTCTTGTAAATATCGGCATTGCATTGTTTTTTGGTCAAAAAATTGTGCCATTTATTTGGCACAAAAATATCAGCCAGAAACTGCTTGGAAACGTGCTGATCTCAATCTTCTTTGCTGCAAACTTTGTGTTTAATATTTTCGTTGCCCATTATCGGGATGCACTTGCTAATGAAATGTCAGATCAAGCGGCTATATTAGCCGTTTCATCTTTCATGGCAGACATTTTTAATATCGCTGACTTTAAGTCATGGATGATGGTCGGCGTTGGTTGTTTTTTTGCTATTATTGCATTGATCGATGGTTTTGGGATGGACGATCCTTATCCAAAATATGGGCATTGGGATCGTCTTCGTCGAAGAGCCTATGAAACCTACGCGGATAAAAAGGCAAACCTATTAGAGGATTTAAAGCATACCAGAGATATTGCCTCTACTGGTCTCGCTCAACTCAAAGATGACCTTGTTAAGCGAAGACAAGAGCACGACTCAATCATTGCCAATCGAACGAACTTACTTATGAATTTTGAGGCGCACCAAAACCACCTTGAGAGTTGTGGCCATGAATTGATAACCTTTTATCGTGCAAGGAACCGAGAAGCACGCAACACGTCGCCACCTAAACATTTTGATCGAGCATGGCATCTCGAAAGAAGGATATCACCGGTTTTTCCCGCACCAATTCTTTCTGATGAGCGTCTCAATGAGGTAATGACGGAGGCCAGCTCAACAATACAATCAGCTATCAAAGATGTCATGGACGCTTTTGATCGAGCCATTAATATGATCGAACAAATTAACGCAATCCTTAGCCCAAAAGAAACGAATCATGTCTCGACGTAACCACAATTCCCGTAACCGCAAAGACACGAGAGATCAGAAAGCAGACGAGTGGGGCATCCGCATGCTCATCGTCGCGGTGCTTTTGGCCATGGTGGGCATGGGTGTTTCTTTCTACCTCAGGACAAATGCACTCGAAATTGATAAAAAAACCTTCTGTCCAAAATCTGGAGTAACTAGCATAACTGCATTATTGATTGATGCGACTGACAACCTTTCCATCCAGCAAAAACAAGCTTTTCTAACCTCGTTTCAGAGTCTACGAGATTCCATCCCCTTGCAT
The DNA here is from genome assembly GCF_000427625.1 of Methylobacter luteus IMV-B-3098. Lineage (GTDB taxonomy): Bacteria > Pseudomonadota > Gammaproteobacteria > Methylococcales > Methylomonadaceae > Methylobacter > Methylobacter luteus. The sequence continues at coordinate 3,059,924 of NZ_KE386569.1, read as the reverse complement.
GGGCGCCTAGACCTTTACTTTATCCATAGCACTCAGTCTAGTCTTCTAAAACCCGTTGTCTCTCTCTGTAACCCGGGGCACGGGGATGAAATCGGCCCACTTACTGGCAACCCTCGCCACGTTGAGCAAATATGGCAGGAAGGTTTTGGCCAGCCTCTTGAGCGTGAAATCTCTCAGCTGCTTGAGGCCTCACCAGAAAAAGAATCTCCCATTATGGAAAGCATTCAGTCGGTTGTGCTGACAAGCTTATCTGAACCGTCTCTTCGCGATAAACCTAAAAAGCTCATTATTGTTTCCGACCTCATGCAACATACACCCAACCTTTCCCTCTATCGAAGGGCACCAGCGACAGACACATTCATCCAAAACAAATCATTTGAACGAATGAAAAGCGACTTGCGAGATATAGATATTAGTGTTTGGATGCTCATGCGGGACAACGCTCTAAATCGCTCAAAGCTTGCTGAACTTTGGCAACGGATATTTGCAGAACAAGGCGCTCAAACTGCCTATTTTTGTGTCTTAGTTGAAAGCAACGGGTGTCAAAATGACAGATAAGATGCGTGCACCAAGACTGAATCCTGTGCAGAGTTTTTATGATAGATATATGTTTGGCCTTGTATTTATCATTGGGACTATTGGCATTATAAGTCTTAAAATTTATCAATTTCAGCAGATGTATGTAACAGCGTTCCTTGTTGTTTTAATGCTGGCTTACGCCGCTATATTGGCCAAAGTTCGAGAACGTCGGCTCAGCGAAGATCAATCAGGAGATAATCTTTATTATCTAGGGTTTCTTTACACTCTCGTCAGTCTTTCGTATGCGCTTTACAATTTCACCTCAGCATCAGAGGAATCTTCCGCGACAGCAAGCATTGACCCCATTATTAATAGTTTTGGGATAGCCCTCGCCACGACTATTTTGGGGCTAATGCTGCGTATTTTGTTTAATCAAATGCGCCATGATATTGTGGATGTTGAAGCGGAAGCTAGAATGGAACTGGCGAATGCGGCTACTCGCCTACGAACAGAACTCGACCAGATCACGCTGGACATGAATCATTTTGGCCGTGCGACAAGGCAATCTATTGCAGAAGGATTGCAGACCGTTTCCCAAGAAGCCTCCGATGCCATGAGCCAAAGTGCTGCCAAGTTCGGGGACGTTGCCGAAATGCTTGGCGTTCGAATGAGCAAAACGCTCGACAGCTTTACTCTGAATACTGAGCAACTCAACACAACGTCCAGTGGAATGGTGACCGCTATAGAATCCCTCCTTAAACGTGTTGAGAGTATTGAGGCTCCGACAGATTTGATCACGACCAAAATCGCTCCAGCCATGGACGCTATTAAAGAAGCAGGAGAAGCAATTAATAAGAGGGCAAGCGGTGATGGAAAGGTGCTTGCAAGACTTACAAAAGCTATCGAGAACGCATTAGATAGCTCCACTGTTCTTGAACAGAATGTATCTGCGTTGAATGCTGTAGCCGTGCAAGCCCAAGAAAACATGGTGACACTTAGCAAGTCTGCTGAACTTGGCAATGGTATTTTCATGTCTATAACTCAGACAGTCGCAGAAGCTCAGAAGCTCACTCAAGAGCATGCCCAAGCTCTCAACGAAATTAAACAATCATTAAGCGGTACCTCGACCGCGTTATCTTCCCTGATTGGTTCATGGCAATCCGAGGTAGATGCGGCTATTGTTGTTATCTCTCAGAAGGGAACAGAAGTCCAAAAAACCATCGGACAATCCATTGATGAGATTAAAGGACAGGAGATACTCACGATTCAAGAACTGGCGACTTCAGCAGAAACCATCCTTGCGACTGTTCGAAAGCATTCAGGAGAATTAGAAAAAGAACTAGAGAAATCACGTAAATCAACCATTCAAGTCCATACTGGCTTGAATGAAATGATTGACGAAATTACTGCGCGCCTCCAATTGGAAACCGTGACAGAACAAGCGCAAAAGATTAAATCATAATGCAACACACCAATTCACGACAGGATCGCTCCTATCGTCGCGGGCTTGTTCTTGGGTTCACGATGGCCGAGATCATGATTTTGATTTTGTTTGCGATCTTGATGGCTCTTGGCGCAACCATCGTTTCCAAAGAAGAGCGCATTAAAGCACTCGTTCAGGTGTCAGGCTCGCTTTCTGTTGACTCTGCACTTCTAATTCAAGAAATCAGGCGGGCATTCCCTAATGCACAAACCATTGATGAACAATTCAAAGAAATCAGGATGGCTATCCAAAACTCAAAGGAATTGGCTGTCGTCAAGCGTGAGCTTGAGAAACTTCGTGCCGAACTTGAAAGCTATAAGGAACTGAAAAAGCTTTTAGAAAAATCCAAGGATTCACCTCAAATCTCTGTCGAAGAATTAGCCCAAGATGCAATCCTTGGTAAAGAGATGAAGGAGTTTGCCAAAAACCAAACTCCTCCGATTGCACCAAGCGACGTCAAATCTACTCTTAAGGCCTTAAATGAATCAACGGATTTGATTAGCCAGAACCACACACTTGAAAAGGAAAATGAGACCCTGAAAGGCCAGATTCTCAATCTTACTCAAAGGCTAGGAGGCCGAGGAACTGAATACCCGCCGTGTTGGGTCGCGCCCAATGGTAAAATCGATTACATATTTGATGTGGCTCTAAAATCAAATGGGTACATTATCCGTGATCGCAAACTCCCCCATCGTCAAGAGGAGCAATCACTGCTGCCTATTCAGAATATAACATTTGATAGTGAGATTTCTCCAAGCACTTTTTCGAAGCAGACTGAAGATTTATTAAAATGGAGCAAAGATCATAATTGTCGTTTTTTTGTTCGTATCTACGACCAAACAGGCCAACAGGAAAAAGATAACTATAAGCTCAAAGAGAGGATTCTCCAGCAAAGCTTTTATAGCTATGAGGTTCTAAATGAGCGCTTCTGAGGAAGAAATTGCAAAGAAAATTAAAGCCATGAAGGCCTTAGCGTCTAGGCGTATTGATGTAATCCTAAAAGCCCGTAACACTAAACAGGATAACAGCGGAATCTCGTTTATTAATTCCATAGTTGGCTGGTTCAAAAAATAACCGTAGCAGTGGAAAAGCTTAAAATCGATTCGCGTGTCCGTGCTTAGCTGTTGCTAGCACCAGTTTCTATACTATTTGCCCAATACCGTTTTTTGTTTGAACGCACCGCGAGATTATTAGAGGGAGACAATGCTCTCTTGACCAGCAGACCGGAAATACGGTTTCGCTCAACAGGAAGCAATTGCTACAAGAAAGCATCCGCTTGGTCATGGCGATGATGACAAGTGCGATTGCCTGAAGTTAGTTACGAAGTGGACATACAGAGATTCAAAATGCGACAGACAACAAGGGACACATTGCCGTCAATGTATCATTTTAGTATCGCCAAAAGCGAAACGCGTTTCGTTTTTTATAATCGATTCCCCGGCAATGAATGCCATCAGTATTGAACAAAATTAACGACAAACCTTCCATCGATTTAAGCCGCTTTTTTATTCTTATGGTGACTTTATGGTGACTCAAAAAGAACAAAGATTAAGCAATGTTTTTATAAGCCTTTGTTTTTATTGGAGCCAATGGCGGGATTCGAACCCGCGACCTACTGATTACGAATCAGTTGCTCTACCAACTGAGCTACATCGGCTTTAGGAAGAAAATTCTAAAGAATCTTAAAAAACTAATTTAACGGTTGATACTGGTCCATCATTTCCAGCCCTTCGGCCACCGCTTTGCATGTGATTTTACCGTCAAATACATTAATTGCCTTGGCGAGCTCATTATCAAACTTTAAAGATGACCTCTCAGCATCCGCTATTTTCGCAATATACGGCAGCGTAGCATCAACTAATGCGATAGTTGATGTTCTTGGATAAGCTCCAGGCATATTAGTTACGCAGTAATGAATCACGCCATGCTTTATAAAGACCGGATCCGAGTGAGTTGTGGGCCTTGATGTCTCTATACATCCTCCCTGGTCAATGCTGACATCAACAACAACCGAACCCTCAGCCATTGACTTTATCATATCTTCGCTGATTATTTTAGGTGCCTTGGCTCCGCGGCAAAGCACAGCACCTACTACTAAATCAGCGTCTATGATGTGCTTTCCAATATTTTCCTTATTGGACAGAAAAAAGTTCACTTCCGGCAATATTGTCATTTTCAGTTTATGCATTGCGTCTAGGTCAATACCTGCAACAAATACATCAGCCCCCATCGCACAGGCAACTTGCGCAGCATGTTGACCAACCACACCATCACCAATAATGACAACCTTGCCAAATCGTCTGCCTAATACTTTGCCTAACTGTATTCCTTTGCCCTGATTGAATTTAGCAAGGTAATAACTGCCCATCAGTGTTGCCATATTGCCTGCAACAGCGCTCATCGGAGCAAGAATTGGTAATCGCCCTTGTTCATCTTCCAGCGTCTCATAAGCAATTGCAGTTGTCCCTTTCCTCAGTAACTCCAGGGTCAACTCTGGTGACACTCCGGCCAGATGAAAAAAAGTAAAGACAATTTGGCTATCCAGATATCGATATTCGGATTCCAGAGGCTCCTTGACTTTCACAACCATATCAACAGCCCAGGCAGAAGCTGTAGAAACCAGCTTCGCACCTGCCTGCTCATATTGTTCATTACTGAACCCGGACCCTAATCCGGCATCGATCTCAACCAGAACAGAATGCCCTTTTTGAATCAGATACTTCGCACCTTCAGGTGTAATCGCAACCCGGCTTTCTTTTTCCTTAGTTTCTTTAGGAATGCCAATTTTCATTGTTATCAATTATTTTTATTTAAAGCTGTTTAATAGCATAACTCGCTGCACCTAATAAAGCCGCTTCAGGATTAGTGCAAACTTTAACAGATATTTTCTCTAGAACTGGACGATATCGCCCTTTAGCTAGAAAACCCTGCATAAATGCTTCTTTTTGTAGAAAAGATAAAATTTTTGATGCTATTCCACCAGCCAGGTAAATGCCAGCATAAGGCAAGCACTTAAGCGCAAGATTTCCCGACTCAGCACCATATATTCTACAAAAAATATTTAATGCTTCCACGCACAACGCATCACTCCCAGCAACTCCGGCTTCACCAATAACTGCAGCCGGATCCCGCTTCGCCATCTGCTGCTCGATTTCAGATTGCGCCGTTGCCCATCCATTCTTTTTAAGAAACTGATAAATATTTATCAGTCCTTCGCCGGACAACAGTCTTTCGTAACTGACATGTTCGGGGTATTTTTCCCTCAAGTAGTGAAGTAAAGCTATTTCCTGCTCCGTACCAGGTGCAAAATCCGCATGGCCGCCTTCTGTTGCCATGACATAATTCTTTGTACCATCCCATATAATTATAGACTCACCCAGACCCGTACCTGCTGCCAAAATGGCTATATTGCCTTCCTGCGGCTCTGCATGCGAATTAAGCTCGACAAAATTATGTTCGGGCAATTCCAGCACCCCCCAGGCGGTGGACTCTAAGTCATTTAATAATTTGACATTCCGGGTATATAATTGAGCGCCGATTTTTGTTTGATTTAATACCCAGGGAAGATTGGTTGTACTGCAATTACCATCCACTATGGGGCCGGCCACGCCGATACAAGCTGCTGATACTTGAACCTGTTCAACATCGCCTAAAAATAAATCCAGTATTTCATTAAACGCTTGATATGCGGAACTGGAAAATTGTTCTTTTTTAGCGCATCGCCAATTGCCGCCTTCAACTTCGTATAATGCCAGGATTGTCTTGGTGCCACCTATATCGCCGGCGAGAATCATCACTTGCTCTCGTAACTGTTGAATACCTGGTAATGCTTTTCACTATCGAAGCTTACTACTTGGTAAGGATCTTTTCTGCCACCCATTTCCATACCGGGCGTACCGGCAGGCATACCTGGAACCGCTATTCCGGTCACCTTAGGTTTCATTTTCAGAAGTGTATTAATATCATTAGCTGGCACATGCCCTTCAATAACATATCCATCCACCAAAGCAGTATGACAGGAAGCCATTTCATTTGGCACGCCATACTTGTCTTTTATGGCCTGAGCTTCATCATTAACAACATCTTTGACATTAAAGTTATTTTTTTTCAGATGTTCCAGCCATTTTCCACAGCAGCTGCATGAAGGGCTTCTGTATACCACAATATCAACAGGTTTGGCCGACTCGATATTCTCCGCCTTCACTCCGGCATTTACAGTAAGCAAACCTATTGCCAGAAATATATTTAATAACTTCATAACACAACCTCTTTAATATTCCAACTTCATTACCGGTGAACTTGACCATGATTTTTCGCTGACCGGCAATTTCACCGGTGTAATCATAAAGAAATGCTCAGCCATGTGTTCATCCGGTTCTTCAAAAAATAAGCCTTCCAATCTTCTCATCAGTGATCTGCATTTTTATCACACTAACAGAGCCCTAACAGAGCCCTAACAGAGCCCTAGATAGCAGATAAACTCAAAAATCTTATCCTTAAGCCCTCTGCTTCAAGTAGAACATTAAGAATCTCATGAGCTAATGAAAATCTTAAGCTTTAAGACCAATCGAACAATTTTTGTATCCACATATATTTCCGGCGACTTGAAGAAATTGCCGTTTTTCAGTCAAGCAGGCCAGCCAATCCAGTAAAAAATGCTGCTTCTTTAAATAAAAGTTATGATTGATGATATGCAGGACTGTACTTATGTACAGCATCAACCATTGCCTTAACATGATCCGGGTTAATATCGGGTAATATTCCGTGCCCCAGATTGAACACATGGCCTGAACCTGAGCCATACTTATGTAGAACAGTTTTTACTTTCTCAGTAATAATTTCAGGACTCGCATAAAGTGAAACAGGATCCATATTGCCTTGTAGAGCAACCCGGTCACCGACTCTGGCGCGAGCTTGTTGTATATCTGTCTGCCAATCTAAGCCTAACGCATCATAGCCGGACTCAGCCATAGCTTCCAGCCAGAGCCCTCCGCCTTTGGTAAATAAAATGGTCGGAATCTGCTGGCCGTTGACATTGGTTTTCAGCAACGATCTGATTTGCTTGGCATAATACAAGGAGAATTCGGCATAATCTTCGGAAGTCAGCATTCCGCCCCAAGTATCAAATAACATGACTGCCTGGGCGCCTGCTTCAATCTGGGCATTTAAATAGGCCGCTACCGACTGAGCCAGTTTATCGAGCATAACATGCATTAGCTTGGGCTGCTCATACATCAGACCTTTGACCTTTTGAAAACTTTTGCTGCTTCCCCCTTCAACCATATAAGTGGCCAATGTCCAGGGACTGCCGGAAAATCCTATGAGCGGCGCACTGCCCCGCAGTGATTTCCTTATCAATCGAACGGCATCAACCACATAACGCAACTCCACTTCCGGGTCTGGAATCGATAATCTATTGATATCTGCGGCTGTTCTCACCGGATTTTTAAACTTAGGGCCTTCACCTTCCGTAAAATAAAGCCCCAGCCCCATTGCATCAGGTACAGTCAATATATCGGAGAACAGAATGGCCGCATCAAAATCAAATCGCCGCAATGGTTGCAGAGTGACTTCACAAGCCAACTCAGGATTAGTGCATAGATTTAAAAAACTGCCGGCCTGCTCTCTGACTTTTCTATATTCAGGTAGATATCGTCCCGCCTGGCGCATCATCCAGACCGGCGTTCGATCGACAGGTTGCTTTAAAAGAGCTCTGATCAAGGTGTCGTTTTTTAATTCTGTCATTATTTTATACTGATTTTTTTCGGTTTAGATTTGTTCTTCAGTCGTGAGACACTAACACTCAAGGAATGCTGTTTACTCTAAATACTGAAGCATAGAAACTCTAAAAAAGATATCTGCCACTCAACTATTTAATTTTTGTTCGCCGAAGGTCACAAGTTCTTTATTTAGCCACACTCATTTTTATTGGCATGGCCTTACGTAACTCAGGCGGCAATGAATTCCGGGCTTGGTTTGCCTGCGCAGCACTGGAAAAAGAACCGTACATTAAAACATAGCGTTCCTTGCCATTGATTATTTTCCGACTATATCTAATTCTCGGTGCTAACAACGGGTATTTTTTCAGCACATCCTCTACCGATTGTTGTTTGGATAAAACCATGAGTTGCAACGTGTAACTATTAGCCATTTGAGTTACTGGCGGCTGCCTCTCACTTTCTTGAGCAACTGGCTTTGCTAGTAATTTCTCTTTCGATGCAGCCGCATCCTCTACATTTTTTTTCTTATCACTAATGTCCGTTTCTTCCGATTCAACCTGCTTGGCACTATTAATAGCTTTATCTATTTTCGATCTTTTAAGCTTGTCGTCTATCTGCTGAACATCATTAGCAGGGCTTCTGTTTTCCGCATTATGACTGGGCGAAATCGTATCCGTTTGTTCAGACGCATTTTCAACCGCCGCTAACGCTTCTAATTCAGCAGAGTCCTTTAGCGTGCCATCTGTTTCAGACCCTGCTGAAGTTTTTTCATTGGTCGTCTTCTGCTGTTGCAATTCTCCTTGCTCTGGTTGCACAGATTGTTTATTTTTGGCGTTTTCAGTCGAGACCGCAGGTATTGGCACGACTGATGACGGTGCTGTTTCAATAGCAATCTGATTCTGACCAACAGACGAACTAGCAATTGTGCCAACTTCATTACGCGGAACAGAACTCATCCATTGCACAACAAGCGCTACGGCAATCAAGCCGGCTACGGCAGCCGGCATTATCCATTTGGCATTGATCCCTGGTTTGGGATTGCTAGCCAAAGCGGGCAATTCGGCGATAATTTTTCCCGGAATCCCATGCGTTTCCCGATAAATAGCTTCCACCATGCTTTCATTGATGGCATTAAATGAAATTTGCGCCCAAGGTTGCGTTGATAGATGCTGCAAAAATTCACCGCATTGTTTTTCCGACAAAGGCGGTATTTCTATAAAATAGCAATCATCAATAGCTCGGTCCGATCTGTTCTTCATGTGCAGTTCATCATGCGTCAAAACAAAGACCACTCTTAAAACAGGATTTGATGAAGCATATTGAATTATTGTCGTAATCAGGCCTGGTACCAACTGGCCGGCATTATCAATGATCAGGATTACTTTTCTTTTCCGGCTTTCATGCTGACCAACAGCCGTTGCTACAGCCTGACCCGGCCTGTCAGACTTGTCTTGCGCGATGGCCTTTGCCATGTGTTCCTGGATTTTTTCAAAACTTAAATCAGCATTACCGTGTATTGGACAATACGACCACGAGTCAACCTTGCGCTCCTGCAAGACTTTCAGCAAAGTTGTTTTACCAATGCCCTCTGGTCCGCAGATGATAAGAGACTGGGTTAAATTGGCAAGCAGATGAACCAGTAATTCAAGTTTCTGAGTTCGTTCCTGCGTTATCAAAGAACGAACAGTCTTATCGGCTGGTTCGCTCAACGACTTCTTCAGATGATACGTAAAGGTATCATTATCTACCATAGGTTTTAAGCGTTACTTCTAATAGTTCTTGATTTACGTCTACAGGCAAGGTTGCTTCACCAATTTTCTTCAGCAGAATCAACCTTATTTGACCGTCTACATTTTTCTTGTCAACCGCCATCAATTCAAGGAATCGCTGTGCATCAATTTCTTCCGGCGGATTAACGGGTAATTTGGCTTTGTTGAAAAGCGCAATTATTCTTGTTACATCCTCGTCAGTTAACCAGCCTCTTCTTCTGGAAAGATCAGCAGCCTGACAAGTACCAATGGCGACTGCTTCGCCATGCAAATATTGACCATACCCAATGCCCGTTTCAATTGCATGACCAAAAGTATGGCCCAAATTTAATGTGGCCCTAATTCCAGCTTCTGTTTCATCTTCAGCGACAATTTCAGCTTTATTAATGCAGGACCGTTCAATGGCAAAGGCTAGCGCCTGCTTATCTCTTGCCAGCAAGGCATCAATATTATTTTCCAGCCAGACAAAAAATTCTACATCCCTAATTAAGCCGTATTTAATCACTTCCGCCAGACCTGCCGACAATTGACGATTATCGAGCGTATCCAAAACATCGGCATCCGCAATAACGCATTGAGGCTGGTAAAAAGCACCGATCATGTTTTTTCCCAACGCATGATTAACACCCGTTTTTCCACCGACTGAAGAATCAACCTGTGCCAACAAGGTTGTAGGTATTTGCAGGAAAGGGATGCCTCTTTGATAACAGGCTGCGGCAAAACCACCCATATCGCCGATGACGCCGCCGCCCAGAGCGATAAGCGTCGCATTTCGACTAAATTTGCCAGCCAATAATTTATCAAAAATCCTGGCGACAAAGTCTAAAGTTTTATACTGCTCGCCGTCTGGCAAAATAACCGTTTCAACAATATAGCCCTGCAAGTTCTTTAAAGTCGCGTCCAGATACAATGGCACAATGGTTTCATTAGTAACCACCAGAACCTGCCTGGACTTTATATGCTGAGTCAAGAGTTCCGGACAACTCAATAAACCAGAGCCTATGTATATGGGGTAACTACGGTCATCTAACTGTACAATTAATTTTTTCATTTTTGTAAACGATTAACTGATCTATATTTTTCCAGTATGTGGTTAACAACCGTTTTGCTTTGCATCGCACCGGTATCAATTTTATAGTCGGCACAAGACAGATAAAGAGGCTCGCGCTGTGCGAACAGGCTTTCTATACGCTCTTTGGGGTTATCAGTTTGCAATAGCGGTCGCTGAGTGTCTCTGCGTGTCCGTTCCAGAACTCTTTCCACCGAGCATTGCAAGTAAACAATAAAACCATTTTCCTTCAATAACTTGCGGTTCTGTTCCCGCAAAATCGCCCCACCGCCAGTAGCCAGCACGATGCCTTTCCTTTGCGTTAGCTGTTGAATCATTTTCTGCTCGCGGTCCCTGAATCCTTCCTCGCCTTCAAATTCGAAAATAGTAGAGATGTCTACGCCAGTGCTTTCTTCAATTGCTTTATCACTGTCATAAAAAGGCAATTTAAGAGCCTTTGCCAACTGCCGGCCTATAGTAGTTTTTCCAGCACCCATGAGACCAATTAAATAGATATTTTCTGATTGCATCATGAGCTATTTGGTTCTTTAGATTTAAGCATAAAAAAAGGGGGCATTATGCCCCCTTTTTGCCCCAAGTAGAAGCTATCAATAAGATGATAATGCGTCTTTGATGATTTTTGGTGTGACAAAAATCAGCAATTCCCTTTTATCATCCTGATTGAATGTACGCTTAAACAAGAAACCAATACCCGGCAGGTCAGCAAAAAAAGGCACTTTATTAGTATCATTATTTAACTCTTCTTCAAAGACACCACCAAGCACAACTGTCTCCCCATCGTTCACTTGCACACTGGTTTTAATTTCCCGCTTGTCAATTAAGCGATCGCCAAACTCTGTCACTTGTTCGCCTAGAGTGTTTTTGGTGATATATAAACCCATAATCACACTTCCATTCGGAGTTATTTGCGGCAATACACCCAGTTGCAATACAGCATCAACGAATGTGGTATTGGTTCCGCTAAGACCGTTTTGGGTTACGTAGGGAATTTTGGCGCCTTGTTGAATCGTTGCCAGACAGCGATCGGAAGTCATGACTCTTGGATTGGACACGAGTTCTCCGCGCCCTTGGTCCTGTAGAGCCGATAATTCAAGATTTAACACGTAATCCGCACCTCTTGCCAAGGTCATACCTAAGGCGCCATAGGGATTAGATGATGTCGCCAGATCCACCAGCGCATCATTTAATACGCCTATATTACCATTTTCATCAACTTGAGCATTGCCGTTGCCTCGAGTTCCTCGACCACCAACACCAAATACCGTACCGGAACCGACTTCAGCCTGTTTTGCAATGCCAAACCTCACCCCCAGTTCTTTAGCAAATGTATTGGAAGCGATGACTATTCTTGACTCAATCATAACCTGACGCACTGGAATATCCAGTTTGTGTATCAGCTTCTTAACTTCTTCCAAACGCTTTGCCGTTTCACGCACAATCAGTGTATTGGTTCTTGAATCAACAACTGCGGATCCTCGAGCGGAGAGCAATATCAATCCATTTTTTGACACTAAATTGTTTTCCATATCTCCGAAGCCTTGGCTTGAATTTTGACCTTGTTGGTATGGATTTTGGAATTGATCTTGATTCTGGTTCTGACCCTGGTTCTGGTTGGATCTGCTGTTACTTGTAGAGAAATCACGTTGAGTAACATAAGCACAACTGCCAATAGCACTTGCATCCTCTCCATATAATAAATTTCTAAAATCTTCCGCTTTAGCATAATTAATTTTGAGATACTCGGTCGCCAAAGGCTCTAATTGATCAACTACAGCTTCTGTCTTTTGCTGTTCTTCCTTATATTTTTTAATCTTGCCCTGCGGCGCAATCAATGTAACATTGCCCGTCTCATACTTTTCCAGATCCTTGGTCATCATGATAAAGTCTAGAGCTTCATCCCAGGGCACATCATCCAGTTTCAAGGTAACGGTTCCAGTAACGTCATCGCCGGCAACCACATTCTGCCCGGTAAACTCAGCCAATACAGCAATAACGCTACGGACATCAATCTCTTGAAAATTCAAAGACAATCTGTCGCCTGTGTATTTCGCTCTTTTTTTGTCAACCGCCTCTTTTTCTTCGGCAGTTATAGGCCTGAATTCAACAGTCAATAATCCTTCCGACTGAAAAAGTGAATAATCATAGAGACTATTTTGTAGCGAAACTGTAATGGCGGAGTCTTTATTTGTCGAAACAGCATCAATAGATCTAACCGGTGTTGCAAAATCGGATACATCGAGTTTTTTTTCTAAATTACCCGGCAATTGCGTATTTAGGAAACTAATAACAACTTTCCCACCTTCTTCCTTGCTGTTAACAATAGTATTGGGATTTGCCAAAGAAACCAATATACGTCCTTCCCCCCTATCTCCACGCTTGAAATCCAAACCTCTGATAGCCTGCTCAGGCATTAAGCTGGAGATTACAGAGGTTGCCGGTTTTTGAGCAATCGGAACAGATCGATCAGGTATTACTGCTTTTGCTTTGGTTAAAGTAAGCTGCACTTTATTACCGATCACTTTGGTATCAAAAGGCACGGATTCAACCAGATTGAGAACGACACGAACTCTATCAGCCCCTTCCGCCACATAAACATTACGCGCAGATCCTTGGTTTATCGGGTACTCCTTTTTATCCAATGCATTCTTTACACCGGGAAAATCCAAGGCGATCCTTGCGGGATTATCCGTATGAAAGACTTTAGGCTCAATGGCCGTCCCGCTCATTTCCAGTTGTACCTGTAATTTATCCCCGGGCAAAGTAACAATATCTATACCTTGGATAGATATATTACCGGCTCCTGCGGATGCAATTTGGAACATAAATAAAAATAAGCCTAACCCGAAGTGCACCCATAGGGAACGTCCCGTTTTATTCAACATAATGTCGCCCTGTTTATTATTCATTTTGTTATCCTCGAAATCACTCTGACAAAGCTAATGAAGCGGATTGTTCTCGCCACGATCCCGGCTTGTCAGGAATGATTTCTGTCAGTTCAATTTTATCGTTGGTTATCCGTATAATTTTTCCATAATTTTTACCGATATAATTCCCAACCCGAACGCGATGGATTGTACCGTCACTCGCTTTTATCAATCCCCACAAACCTGACTTCATAACTACAGTACCCACCATTCTTAAACTGTCCAGAGAGAATGCTTCCAACTCTTCTTTGCGACGAGAAGTATCGGGTTTTATGCCGTTACCTGTTCCAACGTCCAGTCCTTCTACTTGCTCTGTCTGCTCCAATTGCTTGAATGGATCCCGCAATCCTTCCGGCTTAAAGATGAATGGCTCAACAACTTTAATCTCGGGCAATGGCTCAATAGGACCTTTAGGCCTGGCTTTGACTTCAGAGATATAACGATTTAAATCTGAAAAATCGTCATTCCCACAACCTGCCAGTAGAGCAAGGAGAACGGTACAGCCTATTTGTAAACTTGTCCGTTTGCTAATCAATAATGGCAAACTTTTGTATCCCATTACTTTTTCCCCCTTCTCTTCTTAACGCCTGTCTTACCGCTCGGAACCTCTTGATCAACGTTTTCGTTATAAGTCTTTATTGTCGCATTCATCAACATGGTTCCCGCTTCATATTTGCCTTTGTCTTTGCCTTTGCTTTTATCAATAGGAACAATGTTGACATCATGCACGGTAACAATTCTAGGCAAAGCAGCCACACCACTTACGAATAAACCCAGCTCCTCATATTTTCCTATTACCTCAATATTAATCGGCAACTCTGAGTAAAATTCTTTGTTCACGGCAGCAGCCGGTTTAAACAATCTGAATTCCAGACCGCTCGCCAAACCTGTCTGTGAGATATCAATCAGCAGGCTTGCAACTTCTTCCTTGGTAGGCATTTGTCTGAGCATTTCGTGCAATGAAACTTCAATTTGCGATAATTGATCTCTGTAATCCTGAAGATTTACCGCTTTTTTTTGTTTCGTTTCAAAAGAGAGCCTTAACTCCTGCTCTTTCCGCTCAAGATTTTCAAGTTCTGTTAACTGGTCAACGGTATCATAGTAAACACCTCCGCCTGCGACTACAGAACAGGTTAGTAAAATTAGTGCCGCCTTAACAGGTAACGGCCATGTTCCGGCCGCGTTAAAATCCCAATTAATGTCTGACAGATTCATTGGTTACCTCCCCATTCCCGGCTTCGGCCTTTTGCTTGCCCTGCTTTGCGCGCATCGTGAAATCACTTAACTGCTCAGAATTAGTTTTGTCCTTCGACTGAATCACATCAAGCTTTGGTATTTGCAGCCAAGGGGACATATCTATCGCTCGCATAAAAGCGGAAACTCTCGCGTTTGATTGCGATTTGCCATCAAAAGTCAGATCGGATGCCGTCTGGGTGAATTTGGTAAGAAACACCCCCTCAGGTGTCGTTCTAGCTATCTCATCAAACAAATGCACAATCTCCGGACGACTTTCCTGCAATCGCTGAATCACATCAATTTTAGCCAGCAACTTGGCTTTCTTCTCTTCAATATCCTTGATTTCCTGAATTTTTTTGTCTAACAATGCTATTTCATCCTGCAGCATCTTATTTCTTCGCTCTTGATATTCCTTCAGCCCTTCAATATAGAGATGAACCATTCCAAGAATAGCAATCGTAACCAGGACCGATAGTACGATCACGTTTATAAAATCCTGCTTTTTTTGTCTACGCAGTTCTTCGCGCCAAGGGAGTAAATTGATCTTTGTCATTAGTCAAAACTCCTTAATGCCAAGCCGCAGGCAATCATCATTGCCGGAGCATCATTACTCAATGCCTGTGGCTTTACTCTATTTGATAAAGCCATGTTGATGAAAGGATTGGCGATATAAGTAGGCACCCCCAGACTTTGTTCAACCAGCTTTTCTACACCGGGAATTGAAGCGCAGCCACCTGCGAGAATGATGCTATCAATGCCTCTATTCGCACTTGATGAGACAAAAAACTGTAACGATCGAGCAATTTGCTGCACCATGGCTCTTTTAAATGGGTCAAGTACATCAGTGGTATAATTATCTGGTAATCCGCCATGTTTTTTTGCCAAGCCCGCCTCTTCATAAGACAAACCATATCTGCGCTGAATTTCTTCAGTCAGCTGTTTCCCCCCAAATCCTTGTTCTCTCGTATACACGGTGCGACAATCATGAAGAACGTTTAACGTGGCCATGGTTGCCCCTATGTCGGCGATGGCAATGGTTCGCCCCTCTAATGAATCTGGCAATTGGTCGGCGAGCAATGTAAATGCATTTTCCATTGCGAACGCTTCTACATCGACCACCCTGGCCTTCAAGCCGGCTTTTGCTAATGCCTCAACCCGGTCATCCACATTTTCCTTTCTCGAAGCGGCAAGCAGCACATCGACCATTTCTGGGTTATGTTCATTTTCACCCTGCACTTCAAAATCGAGATTAACCTCATCAAGGGAATAAGGTATATATTGATCAGCCTCAACCATGATCTGCTCTTCCATTTCATCACTGGATAATGAAGCGGGCATCGTTATAATTTTTGTCATAACAGCCGAACCGGCAACTGCTACAGCCGCTTGCTTGAGCTTTGATCCGGATTGCTTTAATGCAACTTTTATGGCGTCGGATATAACATCAATGTTAGCGATATTTTTATCAATGATGGCATCTTGCGGCAAAGACGCCACCGCATAATTCTCGACCCGGTAACGAGCACCGACCTTGCTCAATTCCAGTAACTTTACTGCAGCTGTACTTACATCAATACCAAGAACAGCATTCTGTTTTTGATTAAACCAGCTCATGAATTAACTCTCGAAAAACTTGATAATGAATGTATTGCATAAATTGAAATGCCTGTCTCTCGTATATATTCAGCAGTCAAAAAACTAATCACCTTCAGAAGTATAGTAGTGTTTTTTATTTTTTTATTTTGATATGAAAAATATCCAATTTATTTGTGTGACCGGTTCCACTATACTCCAGCGAAGTTTGTTGCAATCGGCATTTAACTGGAAAATCTTGTTATTCCTAACAAGCTGTAGTTTATCTATACCGTAAACTTTATTCAGAGTTACTCGTGACTATAAAAATGCTGTGCGGAAGAATTTTGAAGGGGTTGATTGCTTTTTTTATAGCGATCAGCGCTTGCATAGCGCTCACCGGCTACTTGGTGTATCAAAAATTATCAGAGGATCTGCCGGACATAAAAACATTGCACAATGTTCAGTATCAGATTCCTTTAAGAATTTATAGCAAAGATAATCTTCTCATTGCTCAATTCGGAGAAAAAAAACGGACTCCAATCAATATCGATGAGACGCCTCAACAACTTATTAATGCTTTTCTGGCAGCCGAAGATGAGCGCTTTTTTGAACATCCCGGTGTTGACTATAAAGGCTTATTGCGAGCAGCCATACAACTAGCCTTAACCGGAAAAAAAAGACAAGGCGGCAGCACTATCACTATGCAGGTTACGCGCAACTTTCTGCTTGGCAGAGAAAAAACCTACATCCGAAAAATAAAAGAAATTATTCTGGCGCTAAAAATAGAAAACGAGTACCCCAAAAAGCAAATTCTTGAACTTTATTTGAACCAAATCTACATGGGACATAGAGCCTATGGTGTCGCTGCAGCCGCACAGACTTATTACGGCAGCCCCCTTAATGAACTTACGCTTGCAGAATACGCCATGATTGCGAGCTTGCCCAAAGCCCCATCAGCCTATAATCCGATCACTAATGAAGCTCGGGCGCTGCAAAGACGCAATTATGTTTTGCGACGGATGCTTGAGCTTAACTACATAACTCAGAAGGAATTTGACAACGCTTCCAATCAACTTTCAACTGCCAAACTGCAATACCTATTACCTGAAATTTCAGCACCCTATTTAGCCGAAATGGTCAGGCAAAAGCTTTTTGATAAATACGGTGAAGGAGCGTATACATCGGGTTTTAAAGTCTATACAACGATCGACTCATCATTACAAACAACCGCTGATCAGGCTCTTAGAAATACATTACACACCTATGATGAGCGTCACGGATATCATTCAGCGCCTCACGCCAACATCGACACAGTTAACGATTTCAGGGATATTCCTATTATCGGAGATACCAAACCCGCCTATATTATAAGAATAACTAACAACACGGTCGTTGCCAAACTTCAAAATAACGCCATCATCGAAGTACCTTGGGAAAATATAAAATGGGCTCAGAATGCTATAAAAAGCATTTTGAAACCCGGAGATATCATTCGGGTCCGCCAATTAATAAACAATACCTGGGCTTTAACTCAAGTACCGAAAGTAGAAGGGGCCTTTGTTTCAATAAATCCAATCGATGGTGCAATCCTGGCATTGTCTGGCGGCTTCGACTTCTTCCATAACAAATACAACCGTGCCACCCAAGCTAAAAGACAACCGGGATCAGGCTTTAAGCCTATCATTTATACCACGGCATTAGAGGAAGGTTACACCCTGGCCAGCTTTATCAATGACGCCCCGATTATCATAGATGACTCAAGC
Organism: Methylobacter luteus IMV-B-3098; assembly: GCF_000427625.1. GTDB lineage: Bacteria > Pseudomonadota > Gammaproteobacteria > Methylococcales > Methylomonadaceae > Methylobacter > Methylobacter luteus. The sequence continues at coordinate 3,041,866 of NZ_KE386569.1, read as the reverse complement.
CAAGAAAATGACGAATGGCGACCCGAAAATTACAATCGAAAGTTTTTTGGCCCTACAAGCATTAGAACAGCTTTAATCCACTCAAGAAACATTATTTCCATTCGCCTTTTGAAAGCAATAGGCATTGAAAAAGCCGTCTCTACGGCTTTGCGCTTTGGCTTTATTCAAGACCAATTGCCCAAAAGCCTGTCTCTAGCTTTAGGTAGCGGCTACGCATCGCCCCTGCAAATGGCAAGAGCTTATGCCGCATTTGCTAATGGCGGTTTTCTTATTAAGCCTTATTTCATTGAACGTATTGAATCCAACGAGGGAAAAGTCATCTATCAGGCAAGACCCAGAATAGCCTGTCCTTCATGCGATAGCAGTCAGGAGTTGAATAAAACTTATGCACCGCGAATTATTTCACCAAGAATTAATTTTCTTATGAATTCCTTACTTAGAGACGTTGTGCAGCACGGTACGGCAACTCGCGCAAAAGTTCTGAATCGACAAGATCTGGCTGGAAAAACAGGTACAACCAATGATCAGCGCGACGCCTGGTTCAATGGTTATACACCTTCCATCGTAGCAACAACATGGGTCGGATTTGACAACTATGTGTCATTAGGAAATCTTGAAACAGGCGGAGTCACCGCCTTACCGATGTGGATAGAATTTATGCAAACGGCTCTGAAAAACACACCTGAAGTTTCCTTTGATGTGCCTGAGGGAATAGTAAAAGCATTTATCGATCCTCAGACTGGCCTGCTGGCGCCTGAAGGAAGCCGAAATGGAGTATGGGAATTTTTTCAGGCCGAGCACGTACCCGATAAATCCGCACCGGTATTTGAAAATTTACCCGGCGAATATAGTCAGCCCAATGAAAAACCGATTGAAGCTCTATTTTAGAGCATCAGATTAACATTCCAGGCCGCCCAGCAATGCCCGGTTATAATTGCTGAAGGCTAAAACTGGGGCCATAAGAACAACCCCAGCTTTTTGATGCATAACTATCTCTAGCGAGGATAAGCAATTCTATCGCGCTACCATAAAGCATTAATGAGCAGTAAAAAACTCAGATAAAGCCAGCTTCTTTGAAATTGCTGAACTATATCTATATGCTGCTGAAACAAAAACCTAAAAAGTTATTTGCCGTATTTTTTGCGGAATTTGTCAACGCGGCCAGCTGTATCAACAACGCGTTGCTTGCCTGTATAGAAAGGATGACAAGAGGAACAAACCTCTATTTGCAAGTCGCCTCTTAATACAGAACCGGTTTCAAATGTATTACCACAACCACATGTTACGGTAATTTGTTTATATTCAGGATGAATTTCTGGTTTCATATCACTTTCACATTACCCATGGACGGGCTACATACTTATTGAAGAACCCCGTATAATACGTTTTTCATACTAAAACCGCAACTCAATTTATACGCATGCGCATTATTACACTAAATGCTAACGGCATTCGCTCTGCTGAAAGCAAAGGCTTTTTTAAATGGATGCTGCTACAAAATGCCGACATTATTTGCATACAAGAAACAAAAGCCCAGCTATACCAACTCAAACCAGAACTCTTCTGCCCAACTGGTTACTACTGTTTCTATCATGATGCTGAAAAAAAAGGCTATAGTGGCGTAGCGCTCTTTAGTAAAAAACAGCCTGATAAAATCATAAGAGGAATAGGCTGGCCTGATATCGACGCAGAAGGCCGATTCATTGAAGCACAATTTGGCAAACTCAGCGTTATATCGCTTTACCTACCTTCCGGCACATCCGGTGCAGACCGGCAGCAGATAAAGTTTAAATTCATGGATCGCTTCCTGCCCTACCTGCAAGAATGCGCACAAAGCGGACGAGATTACATCATCTGCGGCGACTGGAACATTGCCCACAAAGAAATCGACTTGAAAAACTGGCGGGGCAACCAAAAAAACTCGGGCTTTTTGCCGGAAGAAAGAGTTTGGCTGACTCAATTATTCGCCAGTAATCATTGGCTCGATGCTTTCAGACTGCTTAATCAAGAAGCTGAGCAATATACCTGGTGGTCAAACAGAGGTCAGGCTTGGAAAAAAAACGTGGGTTGGCGAATTGATTATCAGATCATCAGCGCCTCACTCAAAGACAAGGTGAGTGCTGTATCAATCTATAAAGACGAACGCTTTTCCGATCATGCGCCACTTATCATGGATTACGATTACGAGCTTGGGTCGAACGCTGATAACGCATCAGCAAAAGTACCAGAACTATAGCCGGCACGCCTACGACTGATGCATAAATAAAAAATACATAGTAACCGTAAGCGTCGACAACAATGCCGGACAAGCCACCTAGAAGCTGCGCCGGCAATGTCATCAAGGAACTGAACAAGGCATACTGCGTAGCGGTATATGCCGTATTCGTCAAACTTGAAAGGTAAGCAATGAAAACGGATGTTGCTATACCGCCACTTAAATTATCAGCGCTTATTACGCCCGCCAATAACAACAGACTAGGTTCACTAATCGCCAAAACAGCAAATAACAGATTAGTACCGGCCACTATAACCGCACCTAACAGCAAGGGGCGCATGACGCCATATTTTGCCACTAACACACCACCCAAGGCGGCGCCAGCAATGGTCATAAAAAAACCAAAAACCTTGCTGATTTCGGCAATCTCTTTTTTACTAAAACCCAAATCAAGATAAAACGGGTTCGCCATGACCCCCATTGTGATATCGCTCATCTTATAAACAGCGATGAGCACCAGAATCAATAGACCGATGGAGCCGTTACGGCTGAAAAATTCCACAAACGGGCTCAAAACAGCATCAGAGATACCTGCAAGTGCACGCTGCCAGATATTCAAGCGTTTTTCCACACCCAATGTCGACTCAAGCTTATCCTCAAGTACTTTCACGGCTTTAGTCTGTGTATGCTCAGGCTCGCTAAGACAGAGTGTCGTGACGATGCCTATGATCATAGCTGCCGCCATGGCAAAGTAAGCTAATCCCCAACTCGAATAATCCGCAATATAAAAAGCGCCCGCGCCAGATACCAACAACGCAATCCGATACCCCAATACATACATTGCCGCCATTGCACCTTGATATTCCGGCTTAACAGCCTCAATGCGATAGGCATCAATAACGACGTCTTGCGTGGCCGAGCAAAATGCCACCCATACAGCAAATAAAGCTATCTGCTGTAACTGTGTGTGTGAATCCGAGCTTGCCATGCCCATCAGACCGGCCATAATCCCCAATTGAGCAAGAAGCATCCAGCTTCGCCGTTTACCTAATATTCTGGTGAAAAAAGGCAGCGACAATCTGTCAATTACGGGAGCCCAAAACACTTTTATTGAATAAGTCAAACCCACCCAACTAAAAAAGCCAATAACGGAGCGAGCCACACCCTCATCCCTTAACCAGGCGGATAAGGTGGAAAAGACTAATAGAAAAGGCAGGCCCGCCGAAAAACCGAGAAACATCATGCTCAGCACACGCGACTGAGCGTAAACCGAAAAGGCCGAGCGCCAACTTTTTTCAGCCGCCATTGACCTTACCCGCGAGAAAGCACCGCATTTTCATGCGGTGCATATTGGACATTTCAGCCATTAATCAAGTAATGAACAACGATACTTCCGGCGTAACCGGCAGCAATCGCTGGCGTCCATTTCAAGTGACTGAAGAAGGTATATTTGTGATTGGATTGCCCCATCAATGCCACACCTGCGGCCGAACCCACTGACAGCATTGAACCGCCTACGCCAGCAGTCAGAGTAACCAGCAGCCACTGATACAGATCCATATCCAGATTCATGTTCAGCACAGCAAACATAACAGGAATATTATCAACAATCGCTGAAATTATACCCACTAAAATATTGGCTGTTGTCGCTCCCAAACCATCATATAAGGCGCCTGAAAGCAGTTCAAGATAACCGATATATCCTAACCCGCCTACAGCAAATACAACGCCGAAGAAAAAGAACAAGGTATCCCATTCAGCTTCACGCACTTTGTTAAAAATATCAAAAGGCTGGCCTTGTGACGAATACATTATATTGATGCGATATCCGTAAATCATCAATGCAGAAAGACCGACCATCATGCCCATAAAAGGCGGCAAATGCAGAATCTGATGAAAACTTACCGCAGTAACAATCGTCAGCAAGAATAATGCACAGACTTGAACTGCTCCCGGCTTTAACTGTACCGCTGCCTCACTGGTAGCCTGAGGTTGTTCATCGGGCACGGCAAAATACATAAATGCCGCCGGAACCCCATAATTCACTGCTGAAGGGATGAAAAGCTTGAAGAAGTCAAAGAACTGGACATATTCCGCCTGCCAGACCATCAGGGTAGTAATATCGCCAAAAGGACAGAAAGCGCCGCCCGCATTAGCTGCGACAACTATATTGATGAAGCCCAGACTGACAAACTTCGGATTATCAGCCCCTACCGCCATGACTACCGCGCCAACCAACAATGCAGCAGTCAGATTATCCGCTATAGCTGACAAAAAGAAAGTGATCACGCCGGTAATCAAAAACAGTTTACGGTATCCAAACTGTTTTCTTACCAGCCAGGATCTTAAAGCTTCAAACACATTCCGCTCAGTCATTGCATTGATATAAGTCATCGCGACCAAAAGGAATAACATTAATGCACCGTATTCTTTCAAATTGTATTCGAAAGCTTCATGCATATCTTTTGCAGAAACACCTGCTTGAGACGCCAAAACAGCAGCGTGCGCCCAAATAATGCCTGCTGCCAGAATAACCGGCTTGGATTTACGCATATGCGTAAATTCCTCAGCCATAACAAAACCATAGGCGATAATAAAAATCAGAACCGTGTAAATGCCACGCTCTGTTCCTGTCAGCCCAAGCGTTTCAAAATCAGCTGCCATAGCCATTTCAGGCAACACCAGCATCAACAATAGGACAAATAAAAACCGCAACAAAGTAACCCCCTAATTTTTCTAGTAGTTAATTAAACAAACACTGACCGAATCTTAACCGTTAATAGTATCACCATATAATAAACTTTGTCATTTTATGGCTCGCAGTATATGATTATTGCTCATGAATACAGGCCCGACAGGCATAACAAGTACTATATCTATGTATCAGTATAACGAAGACGACCAAACACTTATTGAAGAACGTGTAGCCCAATTTAGAAGGCAGACCGAACGTTTTTTAAAAGGCGAAATATCGGATGATCAATTTCGCGCCTTGAGATTGATGAATGGCGTTTATATTCAAACTCATGCACCAATGCTGCGGATAGCCGGACCGTATGGCCTGCTTTCTTCCAAGCAATTTCGCAAGTTGGCTCATATTGCGCGCGAATATGACAAAGGCTATTGTCATTTTACGACCCGGCAAAATATTCAGTTTAACTGGCCTCAACTGGAAAGAATTCCCGATATTCTCGAAGAACTGGCCAGCGTTCAAATGCACGCCATTCAAACCAGCGGCAACTGTTTGAGAAACACGACTTCAGATCATTTGGCCGGCGTTTGCATCGATGAGATTGAAGATCCTCGTCCTTACTGTGAAATTATTCGACAATGGACTACTCTGCATCCTGAATTCGCCTATCTGCCGCGCAAATTCAAAATCGCAGTCAGTGGCGCTGCACTTGATCGGGCTGCCACTCAGTTTCATGACATAGGCTTGCACTTGGTCAAAAATGATGCCGACGAAACAGGCTTTCAAGTGCTTGTCGGCGGCGGCTTAGGTCGCACCCCTATTATCGGTCAAGTAATAAGACCTTACCTGGAAAAGAAGCACTTGCTGTCTTATCTGGAAGCAATACTGCGTATTTATAACTTATACGGGCGGCGCGATAACAAATATAAAGCGCGCATCAAAATCCTGGTTAAAGAAACCGGACTGGAAGAGTTTACTAAATTAGTTGAGCGAGAATGGTTGCTGATCAAGGATAATCTGGAACTTAGCGCCGATCGTATTGAAGCGATAAAAGCCCAGTTTGCCCCACCCGCCTACGAGCACCATGCAGCGGAAGATACCAGTTTTGCACAGCACCAACTGGAGAACAAAGCTTTTGCCACCTGGGTTAAACATAACACCCTTAACCATAGAGTGCCGGGCTATCGCATCACCTTCCTATCACTCAAAGCGCCAGACTCCCCTCCTGGAGATATGACTGACACGCAACTTGATGCGGTTGCTGATTTGGCGGACCAATACAGCTTTGGACAGATACGGAGCACCCATAGGCAGAACCTGGTTTTTGCCGATGTCAAGCAAGCGGATTTGTTCTCGCTATGGCAAAAACTGGATGCACTGAAGCTTGCCACACCCAACATTGGCACCGTGACCGATATGATTTGCTGCCCGGGCCTTGATTTTTGCTCACTGGCCAATGCCGGTTCCATCGGCATTGCCAAAGAAATCAATGAAGCCCTGGATAATATGGATTACATCCATGATATAGGCGATGTAAAAATTAACATGTCGGGCTGCATGAACGGTTGTGCGCATCAAAGCGTCGGTCATATCGGCATACTGGGCGTTGATAAAAAAGGGGCTGAATGGTATCAATTGACACTAGGCGGTTCTTCAGAAAACGAAGCCGCGATTGGCGAAAGGTTAGGGCCTGCGGTTGCTAAAGACCAGGTAACTAAAGCGGTGACTATCATTCTTGATGTTTATGTCAAACAGCGCCTGGACGATGAATCATTCCTGGACATGGTAAAACGGGTTGGAATTACTCCATTCAAAGAAGAAGTCTATGCAGATAATTAAAGACAAACAAATCATCAATGATAACTGGACTCATGTGCCGGATGATGCTGAATTGAAAGTCGGCGACATCACTGTTTCGCTGGCTCGCTGGAAAAAAGACAAGCAGCAACTATTGCATCATGACGGAAAAATAGGCGTTAGACTTGAACCTTCAGATTCGGTTGATGATATTGCTGAAAATCTGGGAAAATTTGAATTAATTGAACTGAACTTTCCTGCTTTTGCTGACGGACGTACATTTTCTCATGCATGGCTGCTCAGAAATCGCTATCAATATAAGGGCGAAATCAGAGCGACAGGACACTACATGCCGGATCAAGTATTTTACTTATCGCGTGTCGGCATTAATGCATTTAATTTAGAAAAAACTGAAGACCTGCCTGTAGCATTGTCTACTCTGAATGACTTTACAGTCACTTATCAAAATTCAACCAATTAAAATATAGCAAGGTGTGCATTATCGTGCCTGCCTTGCTCTTTTCTTACCAGAACATCCCGAACTCCAACCTTTATCAACCGGATCTGATCACCCGAAATCCGTCAGGAATAGATATCGTTCCGCATCAATCATAGTCACCCGCCTATTTTGAGCGGGATTAATACCCAAATTTAAAATTCCGCGAATTTTTGAGATATTAATTAACCTCAGTTCGGGATAAGGTTTGCTCCAAAGGTAACAAATCAAGCTCACGCAGACTGAGAGCCGGCTTTTTCTCTTGATAAGTGTAAGCCACTAAGCCTGCCATAGTATTCTACAGATAATTGGTCAGCGAGCGATGACGCGAATGTTCGAGGTCAAAAATGTTTTTCAGCTGATCATTAATGGTTTCAACGATGCTGCGTTTACGCAGCATCCATTGATCAAATGGCATCAATAGCTTGAGCTTTCATGTTCTTTTTCAAGGTGGTAATCAGTTTAATATCCTGGCTGACCAACAGCTTATTGATCCGGCCCCTTGAAGTTTTAAGCGGCATATTTTACGTGTTTGTCCTGGAAAAAGCTCCGAACCCGTTCAGGAGCGTTTTCTAAACCAGTCATATGTTCATTGGCCGCATCACGCAACTTAGCCTTCGTTCTCACAGGTACTTTTTTACCTATGGCCTGTTTGAGATCAGCATTCAAACGTTCTTCCGGATTCAGTTCCGGACTATAGCTGGGCAGATAGAACATTTCGATTTTGTCGACCTGTTCGGCTAACCAAACTTTAACCGGCTTGGCATGATGTACACATAGATTGTCGACAATCAAAAAGACTTTTTTGCCTGTATCCTTGATAAGAGCTTGCAGGAACTCAATCAGTTTGGTCGCATTGAAGGCTTCGTCAATAATCATCCAGCGGGCTTTCCCCTGATTGGTCACCGTGGCAATCATCGAAAGTTTTTCGCGTTTTCCGCCCGGCGCATAAGCCACCGGTGTTTCTCCAGCCGGCGCATAACTTCGCCCGCGGACATCGGTGTTCGTCAATGCAGTTTCATCGCCCCAATGAATTTCGCCGCCTTCGGCTTTTGCTCTAGCGGCAATCACAGGATAGGTTTCTTCAAGCCAAGCCTGCACCGCTTCGGGCCGCTGTTCATAAGCTTTTTTAATCGGCTTCTGAGGGGTAAAGCCCCAGCGGCGCAAATATTTGCCGACTGTTCTGACAGGCAATGTGATGCCATAGTCCTGTTCAATCAGTTGCATGACGGCTGCACGACTCCATAAACAAAAGTCCATCTTTAATTGTTCCGGGCGTTTATCGATGATCGCATCTTGAATTTGTTTTTCTTGCTCCGGCGTCAACAGACGGCCTTGACCGGCTTCACGACCACGACTGGCTGGCTTGATCGCTTTCCAGCCACCTTGCTCGTACAGAGCCAGCGTGTTTCTGACCGTTGGATAGCTCAACCCCGTCAGATCGACAATTTTCATGACCTTGATGCTTTGTTTATGTAAGCGCACAACTTGCTTTCGCCTTTCGTGCAATTGTTCCAGTGTTTGATATCTTGCGTCTTCTTTATCCATAGCTCTGCGACAGGCTCAGAATTAAAAAGTTCAAACTTCATTGGGCCGTATCTATAGTTAATTTTTTGGAAATATGACCTCGATCGCCGAACAGCTTGCCAATCAATGATTTCACCCGTTTGGGCACCGGTTTTCTGTCATCGACATTACCTGCGGTGACGCACAATGACAGAATTTCACCCTGGTCATTGACGACTAGATGCCATTTGAAGCCATAAAACCAGCCCGTCGATGACTTGCCCCGACCAGCCTGACTGACAAACGTTTTAGGCCGGGGAATACGGATATTCTTGCAGACTTTCAGATGCGTAGAATCAATAAAGGCAATTCCTTGCAAGGTGCCGCAACGGCTGTTCATGAAAGTCGTTGCACGATGATAGTCGGCAGAAGCTCAATAAACCGGTTGTAGCTCAACAAGCTAGGAAACGCTGATCGCCAATGTTTACGAACATGATTGAGATAAAACCACTCGAAGGTTCGGTAGCCTGACTGATGGTAAGACACTAACAGAGTGATCATTTCGCTATAACTCATGCGATGCGCGCGGTGACGCCTCCGGTCTCCGTTCGTAGCTGTTTTTCTTGCCAGGCTGAAATGAAAGCCTGGCAAAAATCATCTACATCACAAAACAAGTGCGTTAATTTCATAAAAACAGGTTTTTGAGGAAAAAAATGGATGTCGGAGTCTGTATTTTTCCTATTTTTCAAAAACCCGCCTACTGTTCTTATCCCGAACAGAGGTTAATTACAATAAAAAAACCCGTGCTCCAGACGAATGCCTCAAGAACGGGTTTTTCAGAATATGAAGTCAGACCAATGATTACTTATGCATGATGCTGATGCCTTTCAATAATGTTAGCGCCTCATGCAGTGCATAATCCTGGAGATCCAAAGCTTCCTTATCCTTTTCCTTACCTGGTTGTTGTGCATCAGTTTGTTCATTAGGACGTTTGTTGCCATTCGTTAAATGATGCGATAAATCTGATTCCTTAACAGGTGTGAATTCTGACTTATCCAATGATTCCAGCTTAACACGAGCCAAGGCAATATCTGGCTCAATACCCTCGGCTTGTATAGATCTTCCTGAAGGCGTGTAATATCGTGCGGTAGTCAGCTTAACTGCCGCACCATTACTTGTTGGCAATATAGTCTGCACCGATCCTTTACCAAATGATTTCTCGCCAATGATCACTGCGCGTTTTTGATCCTGCAGGGCTCCAGCTACAATCTCGGAAGCCGATGCAGAACCAGCGTTAATCAAAACGACAATTGGAGCGCCATCGATAATATCATCAGGCGAGGCATTGAAGCGCATTTCAGAATTCTCAATGCGCCCCTCAGTATAAACAATGAGCCCACTCTTAATGAACGCATCGCTCACTTCCACAGCCGCATTTAACACGCCTCCGGGGTTATTTCTTAGATCAAGCACCAATCCTTTTAAGCCACCAGCATTTTCCTTTTTCAGCTCAGCAACAGCTTCCTTAAGGCTTTCTCCGGTTTTGGATTGAAAACTGCTGATACGCACATAGCCATAGTCCTTTTCCAACATCCGGCTTTTTACGCTTTTAACTTTTATTATGTCTCTGGTTATGGTTATCTTTAGAGGCGCTTCTTCACCTTCTCGCACAACGGTAAGTAAAATCTTGCTACCCGGTTCGCCCCGCATGATTTTAACCGCATCATTTAAAGACATCCCTTTCACAGGCTGATCATCAAGCCTGACAATAAGGTCGCCGGTTTTTATGCCCGCCCTTTGCGCAGGCGTATCGTCAATAGGTGAAACCACTTTAACGAAGCCGTTTTCCATCGTTACTTCTATGCCTAGGCCGCCAAATTGTCCTGTAGTCCCTTCCTTTAATTCCTGATACTCTTCTGCAATCAGGTAGGCGGAATGAGGATCAAGCCCAGTCAGCATGCCTCGAATCGCATCTTCCAGTAATTTTTTATCGGAAACAGGCTCTACATAATCTCGCTTGATCCGGCCAAAAATTTCTGTAAATGTCCGCAAATCTTCAAAAGGCAGGGTTTCTGTATCAGTCACAACCTCCCCGTTATCCCGATCAGCAAAGACACTGCCACAGGTGCTTACGAAAACACCCAACATAATGCCCAAGAACAAAATAAAAATACTCTTCTTTTTTAGCATGTATCTTAAAACCCCGAATACGATTTCCTAAAAATATTATCCAATGACTAACTAACTTGATCCTGGCTTACTTTCCGGCACCATTCAAGAGGATCGACCGGCTTGCCTTGCTTGCGTATTCCAAAATATAACCCAGATTGACTACGTCCACCGCTCTGCCCAACTGAAGCAATAATCTCTCCCGCTTCCACCCATTCACCGACCCGCTTGTAAAGGCTCTGATTAAAAGCATAAAGAGACATATATCCCCTGCCATGATCAATGATCGTCAATAAACCGTAACCCCGGAGCCACTCTGCATAAACCACCTCTCCTTTGGTAACAGCATGTATTTCGGTACCTTCCCGAGCCTCGATTAACACACCATCCCAAAGACTCTCTGAACGTGGACTGCCAAACTTCTGAGCCAGTCTTCCCTCGACAGGCCAAGGCAATTGGCCTTTAAGCGAGGAAAAATCACCTTTGAGTTTAGAAAAATCCGCCTTAATCTCGGCAACCTTATCCTGATCGTTAAGTGAGTCTTTCTTAAGCGCCAGAAGATCTTCTTCATTCTTGGCAGACTCTGCCTGGTTGGCATCAAGAGAGAACTCATCGGTTCTTTCTCCCTGCAATGAGCCAATCAGAGCCATCAATTCATTTTCGCTTTCTTTTAAGCTATTTAATTGATGTTCATTTGAGGAAAAATCTCGTCCTAATTGTATCAGTACTTCATTCCTCCGTTTTCTGACATCAGCCAACGCTGTTTGCTCTGCTTTCTTTTGTTCCAGTTTTTGCTCTAAAAGTTCAGTTTCTTCTAGTTTTTGTTTATCCAACTGACTCAGATGCTTTAAAGACTCGTCAATATCCGCCAATTTCTTTAAGCGGGCCTTGTTAAGATAATTATAATACACCATCATCCGGCTTGATAAGGCGGGGTCTTGTTGGTTGAGCATTAACTTTAACTTTTCTTTTTGCCCCATTGCGTAGGCCGCTTTTATTTGGCCCGCCAGTTCTTTATTGTGTTTTTTTACTTCATCCTGATAGTTCTGTATATCTAATTGAGTTTTATCCAGATTTTGTCGCCTCTGATCGATTTGCTCTTGCAACTCTTTCAATAAAGCGACCGTTTCTCCATATGTTCTTTCAATATCCGCCAACTGAGCGTTTAACGTATCTTTTTCCTGCCGGATACGCTCCATATTTTGCTCGACGGCTCTGATGTCAGACTGAACCTCATCCAGTTCCTTGCTTTTTTGCGAAACACCAGCAATAACCTGACTTATAAATGTACTTAGCAAAAAACAAAAAACTATCTTTTTTCTCATTCACAAATTAAACAGATCTAATAAGTGATCTACCAGTCATTTCAATAGGTTGCTCAACACCTAAAATTGCCAGCATGGTTGGCGCCAGATCCGACAGACTGCCGCCGGAGACCAATGGCTTGTCGCCGCCTACATAAACCAGAGGTACCTGATTGGTAGTATGAGCGGTATGAGGTTGCCCTGTCTCTTTATCAACCATCTGCTCGATATTGCCATGATCGGCAGTCAATAACAGACGCCCACCTACTGTCAGCAATGCATCGACTATGCGCTGTAATGAAGCATCCACGGCTTCAACCGCCTTAACTGCTGCGTCAACCACGCCCGTATGTCCTACCATGTCACAGTTGGCATAGTTGCAGATAATAACATCATATTTTCTGCCAATAATGGCTTCGACCAGATGATCGGTCACTGCCACGGCACTCATTTCAGGCTGGAGGTCATACGTTTTGACTTTAGGAGACGGCACTAATATTCTGTCTTCGCCGGGGAAAGGCGTATCTATGCCCCCATTTAGAAAAAAAGTGACATGTGCGTATTTTTCGGTTTCAGCCAACCTTAATTGTGTCATGCCCAAGTTGGACAGCACTTCTCCTAAGCCATTCTTTATATCAATCGAGGGGAAAGCCACATCGAAATGAAAGTCCTGATGGTATTCGGTTAGAGTTGCGAAATAACCTTTATGAGGCTCATGACCTCTGTCAAAAGCATCGAATTTTGTTTCCGTTAAAGCCCGGCAAATTTCACGTGCACGATCCGCACGGAAATTCATGAAAACGATAGAATCATCAGGATCCAAGACTATGAGTTGATGCTCAGCACCCAAAACAGCAGTCGGAGACACAAATTCATCAGTTTCTCCTCTACTATAAGCTGACTCTAAGCCTTCCATCGCCGAATCGATATAAAAACTCGCCTCTCCTTTTGTGATTAAATCATAGGCGCCTTTTACACGATCCCAACGATTATCTCTATCCATGGCATAGAACCGGCCGGCAATCGAGGCTATGCGACCCACACCCAATTCAGCGAACTTTGCTTCCAGCAGTTGCAATGATGACGCGGCACTTTTAGGCGGTACATCTCGCCCATCCAGAAATGCATGCATATAAATCTTACTCAGCCCGCGTCTGGCGGCTAGCTCAACCATCGCCAAAATCTGGTCTTCGTGGCTGTGTACGCCGCCCGGCGACAATAAACCCAGGATATGTAAAGCCTTGCTTGAATCTCTAGCTTTATCTACGGCGCGGCAAAGTACCGGGTTTGAAAAAAAACTGCCATCTTTTATGGCATTATTGACCAGAGATAAATCCTGAGGCACATAACGACCACTTCCTATATGAAGATGCCCTACTTCCGAATTTCCCATTTGCTGGTCGGGCAGGCCCACGACAGTACCGGAACAATTTAACAACGTCATGGGATGATCATGCTGTAATCTATCCCAGCAAGGCGTATTAGCCATTGCAATCGCATTGTATTCTTTTTCCTGTGAGTAACCGAACCCATCAAGGATCAGCAACACCAGAGGCTTTGGCCGATTTAACATTCTTTATTTATCTCCGTACACTAAAGTAAAAACCCACATTGATTAACTACTTTCAGAGCAGAAATCAATTGATGTGTTGTTTTATTCTTCGTTACCCAAAATGATTGAAAATAAGGTATCATTTTGTTAGATTTACTAGTTTTTCGCATTTGGCAACTTAGTAAAAATTCGTAAACAAGTCGCCATTATAGTAATACACGTTAACAACAGTTGTGTATAAATAATTCTTCGTGGGTTCTTTTTTTAGAATTAGACTCAACCACTCAGTAATACTAAGCAGTCCTATGGAAACTAAAGACGAGTACATTTTATATAATGACCCCGACATAACCAAAGCGGCGCGCTGCTTAAAGGCAATGTCCCATCCATTGCGTTTAAAAATATTATGCGTGCTAGGCACTAATTCGGTTAGTGTACAAGACATTGTAGAACAGGTTGGAACCAGCCAGAGCAATATCTCCCAACATCTGGCTATTCTGCGGGAAAAAAACATCCTCGGTCATAAAAAGGAAGCCAACCGTGTTTATTACTACATCGACGATGAACGCATGCTGCAACTCATCAAAATGATGCAAGACGTCTTCTGTTCCATCAACTGATTTATTTCCCCATTCATTTACTCAACACCAGATCTATATGGACCGCTATTTAGAATTCATTTTAAATCACTATATTTTATCTCTCGCGCTGGCTGTAGTGACGTTTTTGTTAATACAGGAATTGTTTGATACGGCATTCAAGAAGTTCAAATCCATTTCGCCTTTGTTAGCTGTTGCCAAAATGAATGACAGCGAAGCTGTCATTATCGACGTGCGTGAACCGAATGAAATTACTCAAGGCCATATTGAAAACGCTATCAACATGCCTTTAAGCAAGTTGCCAGAACATCTTGCAAAACTGGAGCCGTACAAGAAAAAGCCCGTTCTCATAGCCTGCCAAACCGGCGCACGTTCTGCTTCTGCCGGTAAAATATTAACTAAGGCGGGATTCGAACAAGTCTTCGTCATTACCGGAGGCATGCAATCCTGGGAAAGTGACTATAAATTACCTATAAAGATGCCCAACAAAAATAAAGCTGCCGCCTAATTTTTTAAGAGGGCGACTAGCAAGCCTATAAATTTTCACGATTACCTTACAAACCTAGACTTATATAATTCCTCATGGCCGAAGAAAACAATACTGTAGAAAAACAATTTTCCATCCAAAAGATCTATACCAAGGATATTTCCTTCGAAACCCCAAATTCGCCTAAAATATTCATCGAAAAATGGGAGCCTTCTGTCGACTTCAATCTGAGCACTCATGTTGAAACTCTGGAAAACTCGCTTTATGAGGTAGCGCTTACCATTACCATCACTGTTAAGAGCGGCGACACAACCGCTTATCTTGTTGAAGTCAATCAGGCAGGTATCTTTGCTTTGAATGGTTTTACCGATCAGGAAATGGGCCCAATGGTCGGCAGTTTCTGCCCCAACATTCTCTTTCCTTATGCACGGGAAGTCGTTTCCGATCTCGTGTCTAAAGGCGGTTTTCCACAACTGCTTTTGGCACCAGTAAACTTTGACGCCTTGTACGCACAACATCTGCAGCACGTACAAAATCAAGCACCTAGCTCTGAGGCCGTCAACTAAATCGAATATGGATAAAAAAATATCTGTTCTGGGCGCCGGCTCGTGGGGAACGGCGCTTGCAATTCTGGCAGCCAGAAACGGTTGCCCGACGCTGTTATGGGGCCATAATCCGGATCATATTGCGACTCTGGCAAGAGATCGGCAAAATACCCGCTATCTGCCTGGCTTGCCTTTTCCCGAAAACCTTTCCATGACATCGGATTTGGCCAAGGCTGCTGCATTCAGCAACCTTATACTCGTTTCCGTGCCTAGCCATGCATTTAAGGATACATTGATTAAACTCAAGCCTTATGTATCCGATGAGGTAAAAATTGCCTGGGCAACCAAAGGCTTTAACCCGCAAACAGGAGCCTTGCTTCATGAAATAGTCGCTGAAGTTTTTTCTCCGCAAACGCCTGCGGCCGTGCTTTCAGGCCCTTCCTTTGCCCGGGAAGTTGCCGCCGACTTGCCAACCGCTGTCACCATCGCATCATCTCAGCCGGACTTTGCCAATCAATTAGCCGATATCCTGCACAGCGGGCGTTTCCGCGCCTATACCAGCTCTGACCTAATTGGAGTGGAAGTAGGAGGCGCTGTCAAAAACGTCCTGGCGATTGCCACTGGCATTGCTGATGGGCTTGGCTTTGGCGCCAACACACGAGCGGCTTTGATTACACGGGGCCTTACCGAAGTCATTCGTCTGGGCGTCAAACTTGGCGGCAAACAGGAAACCTTCATGGGTCTCGCTGGCTTAGGCGATCTTATTCTGACCAGCACAGACAATCAGTCCAGGAATCGGCGCTTTGGTCTGGCTTTAGGCCAAGGCAAAGACAGAGCGACGGCAACCCAAGAAATCGGCCAGGAAATTGAAGGCGTTTCAGCCGCAAAAGAAACGTTCCTGCTGGCTCAAAAATATGGCATAGAGATGCCCATAACGGAACAGACCTATAAGGTTTTATACGAAGGACTGGCGCCGCTGACCGCAGTACAGAATCTGTTAGCGCGCGAGCAGAAGCCTGAGTCTTAATACCCGCATCAAAGTAGCATAACGTAAATCATTAGTTTACGATCCATTCATGGATCAATATTCACCAACGTAGGCAATGCCCTGCTCAGAGTATTCGACTGAACAGGGCTGCTCTATTTTATCAAGGCGCCTGGGAAGGACATCTGTCGCCAAGCCTCGTATAACACAATTGAAACAGTATTGGACAAATTCAGGCTCCGGCTTTCCGCTCTCATGGGCAAATACAGACGCCTGTCGAGAGAGAGCCCTTCAAGAACGGCTTCAGGCAAACCTCTCGTCTCAGGTCCGAACAAAAAAGCATCCCCAGACTGAAAAGCCACTTCACTGTAAATTTGCCGGCCTTTGGTAGTCAGTGCAAACAGCCGTTCAGGCTTGATGTTATCCATAAAAGCGGTCAAGGAAAAATGTTCCTTGACATCAACCCACTCATGATAATCGAGCCCAGCCCGGCGTAGCTTTTTATCATCCAGCTCAAATCCCAAAGGCTTAATCAAATGCAATTGAACACCCGTATTCGCGCATAAGCGAATAATATTGCCGGTATTCGCGGGAATTTCCGGCTCATACAAAACAATATGAAACATCTTAAACTTTATTGTCTATCCCGACTGGCGTCAGTTTCCAGATATTGTCGTTGTAATCAGCAATCGTTCTATCCGTGGAAAATTTACCGCTGGCCGCACAATTCAAGATGGCTCTTATTGGATTCCAGGGAGATACCCAACCATTGCTGAAAGCTTGAATTTGAGGTTCAGTATCCCCAGATAGGACGGATGATTACCTTACCTCAACTATTAGACAATGCCAAATGCTTTGAAACGATTCGCGTCCTGCGCTGGCCGGATAAAGTCTCTTGTCCCCATTGCGGCTCAGAAGCCATAATCAAGCAGGGCAAGGATGATACCCAGTCTGAAAGGCAGCGTTACAGCTGCAAGGCCTGTCAGCGCAAATTCGACGATTTAACCGGTACGATTTTCGCGGGTCACCATCAACCCTTGAAGATCTGGGTGCTGTGCTTGTATTTTATGGGCTTGAACTTATCGAACGCGCAGATTGCCCGTGAGCTGGATTTAAATGAAACGGACGTTCAGCCAATGACCCAGCAGTTGCGGTCAGGGATCGTCAGCAAAAGACCAGTGGTGGTGCTGGAAGGCGAAGTCGAATGCGACGAAGTTTATGTGGTAGCCGGGCATAAAGGCCAACCGGAAGCCGTAAAAAAAAGGCCGAAAAGGTCGGCGTAACCGCTTAAAAGGTGCGCGTGGACGCGGTACGCTGGCCAAGGAAAAGCCGCCGATATTGGGCATGATTCAACGCGGCGGACCAGTGGTCATTCAGATGCTGGACAATGTTCAGCAAACGACCATCCAGCCTGTGATTCAAAGCACCATAGCGCCGGGTACGCTCATTTACACCGATGAATATGCGATTTATGACCGCCTGGAGTCATGGGGATACGCGCGAAAAAGCGTTTGCCATGGTGCCGGGGAATATGCGCGCGATGAGGACGGTGATGGGTTTTATGAAGTGCATGTGAACACAATGGAAGGGTTTTGGTCGCTGCTGCGTTCCTGGTTACGCCCGCATCGCGGGATTTCTCAAGCGCATCTGCCCATTTATTTAGGCTTTTTCGAGTTTGTCCATAACGCCAGAAAACGCGGTAAAGCGTTATTAAGTTCTCTGTTGGAGCTGATTATCAGCTAACTCCCTGGAATCCATTATGAGCCTTCAAGATACTCATACGAATCCAATGTTCTTTATCGCGATAAGCTTCTTCTACATGATTCTGCGCATTAACATAACTGCGGAAATCGGCAATGGTCATCCAGGGATCATGCGGACTTTTTACCGAGGCAATAATATCGTCGAATATGTTCGGCTCGAACTGATTGAAGTGTCCGCATTCCAGCAGGTTCATAACCCGCTGCAGATCCTCATCCTGATTGATGATTGAAACAGGATCATAATGGTGACTCAATTCTTCAACCTGCTCTTCTGTCAATCCAAACAAAAAGAAATTCTCATGACCGACTTCTTCCCGAATTTCGATATTAGCCCCATCCAGAGTGCCAATCGTTAGAGCACCGTTCATCATGAACTTCATATTACCCGTACCGGAAGCTTCCTTGCCGGCCGTTGAAATCTGCTCTGAAAGATCTGCTCCCGGACAGATTTTTTCCATGGCCGACACCCGGTAATTAGGCATGAAAACCAGTTTCAACTTGTTGCCGATATCGGGATCGCTATTGATGACATGGGCGACATTGTTGATCAGCTTTATAATCTTTTTAGCCATGTAATAACCCGGCGCGGCCTTTCCGCCGATCAACACACAACGATTGGTCCAGTCCACCGTGTCGCCGCGTTTGATGCGATCATACAGATAAATAACATGGAGTACATTCAGCAATTGACGCTTATACTCATGAATGCGCTTTACCTGCACGTCAAATAAGGCATCAGCGTCCAGTTCGATATCATGTTCCTGTTTTTTATAATTGATGAGCCTTTCCTTGGCATTTTGCCGAACCTGATACCAGCGCTTGCGGAACGCCTTATCGTCGGCGAACGGTTTCAGATTTTTTAATTGAGATAAATCGGTCAGCCAGCCATCGCCTATAGTTTCAGTAATCAGTTGCGCCAGTTCCGGATTACAAGCTGCCAGCCAGCGGCGTGGCGTCACCCCATTGGTTTTATTGTTGAATTTCTCCGGCCAAAGCTCGTAAAAGTCCCGAAACAGACCTTGTTGCAGCAGCTTTGAATGCAGTTCGGCAACACCGTTGACTGAATAGCTGCCGACTATCGCCAGATAGGCCATTCTGACCTGTTGCTGCGGACCTTCCTCAATCAGGGACATGCGCGTCAACCGATCTATGTCTCCGGGCCAATGCGCTGATACTTCGGCCAGGAAATGGGCATTGATATCAAAAATGATCTCCATCAACCGGGGCAGTAATTGCTTGAACAGATCGACCGGCCATCGTTCCAGGGCTTCCGGCAAGAGCGTATGGTTAGTATATGCCATCGTGTTGCGGGTAATATGCCAGGCCTCATCCCAGTCCAGGCCGTACATATCGATCAGCAGGCGCATTAATTCCGCAACTGATACACTCGGATGCGTATCGTTCAGCTGGAAGCAGTTTTTCGCCGCAAATTCGGAGAAATCGTTGCCATGCCGTCCGACCCAATTGGCAATCACGTCCTGCAGGCTTGCCGAGGCAAGCAGATATTGCTGACGCAAACGCAGAGCCTTACCGTTTTCGTTGGCATCATTCGGATACAGAACCATGGTAATATTTTCGGCTGTATTCTTAGCCGCGACCGATTCAGCATAATCGCCGGCATTGAACTCCTGCAAATCAAACTCTTCCGTTGCCGTAGCTTTCCATAAACGTAGCGTATTGACTGTACCGTTTCGATATCCCGGAATCGGTGTATCAAACGGAACAGCCAGTATGTCATGCGTATCGACCCAATAGACTTTTTTATTGCCGAAATCATCGACATGAGTCTCAGTGCGTCCACCAAACTTAATGCGATGCGTATACTCAGGACGCTCGATTTCCCAGACATTGCCGTTACGCAACCAATGGTCCGGTTTTTCCACCTGTTCACCATTGACGATATCTTGGGAAAACATGCCATATTCATAACGCAAGCCATACCCGGTCACGGGCAACTGCAAGGTCGCGCAACTATCAATGAAACAGGCCGCCAGGCGGCCCAAACCGCCATTGCCGAGACCAGCGTCCGGCTCGCTATCGATCAATTCTTCAAGCTCCAGCCCCAATTTATACATGGCATTATCGACGGCGTCATTAATATCCAGATTAAGCATGGCATTGCTTAATGTGCGCCCCATCAAAAATTCCATGGATAAATAGAAGGCTCTTCTGCAATCCGCTTCCCTATAAGCATTATAAGTTTCTTTCCATCGCTCTATAAGCCGGTCACTGACAACCATGGCCAACGCTTCATAGGCGTAATGCGGCGATTTGCAGTGTTCATCCCTGCCAAGCCTGTGCCCGTAATAATGCTTAAAACCGGCCACCAAGTGTTCTTCATCCATGCCTAAGCCTGGAAGCGTAGTAATTGCAGGACTGGGTTTACTTTTCTTGAAACGTCTATGCGGCATAATTTTTAATACTTGAGGAGTTTATATGAAATCGATGTTAACTATTAAACACATCCTGATCAAGTCTGGGTACCATGAGCATGGCTATTTTTCAGGAATTTTTAAGATCATTAAGTGTTGGCTGCTTATACAAAAATGGCCGGAGAGATCGGAAAACATGTAACTTGAACATATTATCCCGATCTCTCCGGCCATTTTTGCTTAACTGCCGGCAAGCGGATTATCTAAAGGATCAACTTAACTTACCATGGCATTGTTTATATTTCATGCCTGACCCGCAAGGGCAAGGGTCGTTGCGTCCTACTTTATCGCTGGCACGGACAAAAGGCTGTGCAACCTTTTCCTCTGCCGGAATCTCCTGTGGCGACTCTTCCAGAGCCGAGGCCTCCGCATGTTCGAAATGCATCTCTTTTGGCGCCTGCATTTGCTCATCAAGAGCCTGCACATCTTCTTCCTGACGGACCTGCACTTTCGCCAAAATCGTGATAACTTCGTATTTGATATGATCCAGAAGATTGCTGAACATCTGGAAAGCTTCACGCTTGTATTCCTGCTTGGGATCTTTTTGCGCATAGCCTCTTAAGTGGATACCCTGACGCAAGTAGTCCATGGCGGCCAGATGCTCTTTCCAACTGTTATCCAAGACTTGCAGCATGACCGACTTTTCAACATGCTGTAAGACTTCCTTGGAAATCTGCTGCTCCTTATCCTTATGGTTTTGCTCCAGAATATCAATGATGCGATTGCGCAAGGATTCTTCCTGCAGCGTATGATCTTCATCAAGCATTTTGCGCACGGGAATATGAACATTGAAATCCTGATGCAAATGTTCTTCCAGACCGCTTATGTCCCACTGCTCTTCCATGGTTTTAGGCGGGATATACTGCGTAATGACATTGTTGACGACATCTCCGCGTATCGCCGAAACAATGTCGGAAACGTCTTTCGCGGCCATCAGTTCATTACGTTGTTCATAAATCACTTTACGCTGGTCATTGGCGACATCGTCATAAGCAAGGATTTCCTTACGGATATCAAAGTTACGTGATTCGACCTTGCGCTGGGCGTTTTCTATTGAACGTGTTACCCACGGATGCTCGATCGCCTCTCCGTCGCCCATGCCTAATTTCTGCATCAGGCCTGCTACGCGCTCCGAAGCGAAAATACGCATCAGATCATCTTCCAGTGACAGATAAAATCGCGTTGAGCCCGGGTCGCCCTGACGGCCGGAACGGCCTCTTAACTGATTGTCGATACGACGCGATTCGTGACGCTCCGACCCAATCACATGTAAACCGCCGCTAGCGATGACCTGCTCATGTCTGTCCAGCCAGGCGCCGCGAATTCTTTCCTTCTCAGACTCAGCCTCATCTTCACCCAAAGCAGCCAGTTCCGTCTCCAGGTTACCGCCGAGCACGATATCGGTTCCGCGTCCGGCCATGTTGGTCGCGATCGTGACGGCGCCAGGCATACCTGCCTGTGCGACAATATGCGCTTCACGCTCATGCTGCTTGGCATTGAGCACTTCATGTTTGATGCCCTGCTTTTTCAGTAACGCCGATAGCCGCTCCGAGTTCTCGATTGATGTCGTACCGACCAGAACCGGTTGGCCGCGCTCGACGCAGGCCTTAATATCTTTGGCAACGGCTTCATATTTTTCACGTGCGGTCAGATAAACCACATCACCCAGGTCCTTACGAATCATAGGACGATGCGTCGGCACCACGACCACTTCAAGACCGTAAATTTTGTTCAGCTCGAACGCTTCGGTATCAGCTGTACCGGTCATGCCTGAAAGCTTATGATACAAGCGAAAATAGTTCTGGAAGGTAATCGAAGCCAATGTCTGGTTTTCATTCTGGATCGCGACATGCTCTTTCGCTTCAATCGCCTGATGCAAGCCTTCTGACCAACGCCGGCCCGGCATGATACGACCGGTGAATTCATCGACGATGACCACTTCATTATTAGCGACGATGTAATCGACATCTCTTTGAAACAGCACGTGCGCCCGTAGAGATGCGTTCAGATAATGCATCAGGCGGATGTTGGCCGCATCGTAAAGACTGCTGCCTTCCGCCATCAGGCCATGCTCGACCATCAAGCGCTCTACGCGCTCATGGCCTTCTTCGGTCAGATAGATCTGGCGGACTTTCTCATCGACCGTATAATCGCCTTTCTCGCCCTCTTTTTCCTGCTTGGTCAGGAACGGTATGATCTCATTAGTCTTGACATAAACTTCGGTGCCTTCCTCGGTAGGACCGGAGATGATCAGCGGTGTTCTGGCTTCATCGATCAGGATCGAATCCACCTCGTCGACGATGGCAAAATGCAGATCACGCTGAACTTTCTGCTCCAGACTGAATGCCATATTGTCGCGCAGATAGTCAAAGCCGAATTCGTTGTTGGTTCCGTAGGTAATATCGGCCGCATAAGCCTGGCGCCGCTCACGGCTATCCAATTGGCTGACGATGACACCGGTCGTCAATCCTAAAAAGCTGTACAGGCGACCCATCCACTCCGAGTCGCGCTTAGCCAAATAATCATTGACAGTCACGACATGCACGCCGTGGCCCGGCAACGCATTCAAATAGGCCGCTAGCGTCGCCATCAGGGTTTTACCTTCACCGGTTTTCATTTCAGCGATTTTGCCGTCATGCAGGATCATGCCGCCGATTAGCTGTACATCGAAATGACGCATGCCAAAGACGCGCGTAGACGCCTCTCTGACTGTTGCGAATGCCTCGGGAAGCAGGTTATCGAGCTTTTCGCCTTGCGCTAGACGATCACGAAACTCCTGCGTTTTCGCCTTTAGGGCCTCATCAGATAATTTTTCGTATTCAGAAGCTAATGCATTGATCTTTTTGACCAACTTCCTTTTATTCTTTATAAGCCTTTCATTACGGCTTCCTACAACTAATCTAACCAGCTTACCGAGCATATTTTTTTCCGGTGTTGTATTTAGTAAAAAATTGATTCAAAACGTTGGATTATATACTGTCTAATTTTTTAGTTACAGCTAAAAACACCCTTAAACTATGGGGTCAAAAGTTTGAATATCAACAAAGAACACTATATAGATTGATCTTAAAGGTTTCGTTCAGGGAACGAGGTTTCACCTTTTTGTTGTGTGCCTTGCCCGGCGACATGAGCCAAAAGGCAGGATTGCTAATACCAGCGAGGGCTTGATCAGGCAATTGAACCCATCAGCAAATAAAAAACAGCTGGCTTTAACGTGTACAGCCATGAAAAAATATCGCCTCATGGCGGCCGACTCTCCCTCGATCAACCGCAAGCGGCAAAATTTTTAGGATAATTTATATGTACCCAGCTCATCCCGGACAAATTATCAGCTTTTCTGCCGATGCGGGTACTTTTAGTGCGCAAAGGCCAAATCAATTTTCCGCTCATTAAAAAAGTCAGCCCGACCACTTAAAATGCAACCAGAAGAAGCTCGAAGATCTTGCGTGGCTATCCGTCAGGTCAACAGGCCTGCCGCATAAGTCTGATAAAATACAAGCACGCACAAGGTCTGGTTGCGTTAATATCGATGCTGGACATCAGCCGTGTTCTGAACTTAATTGAGCGGCGAACAATTGCCTAGAATATGTTGAACATACACTTTTTTGATTAACCTATAAAAAATCAATACTCATGAGAATCAGCTTTATCGCCTCACACGGTGGCTCTTCCGCCAGACACATCATCGCCGCTATTAAGCAAAAAACCTTGACCGCCGAATTGGGCGTGGTCATCACCAACAATTCCGATTCGGCCATATTGAGCTGGTGCCAGGAGCAGAGCATTCCCGTGCATTTGATCAATGCCAAAACGCATCCCGATCCGGAAAGCGAAGACTTGGCGATTATGAATGCACTGATTGAAGCCCAGACCGATCTTGTCGTGCTATCGGGTTATATGAAAAAAATCGGCCCACATACGCTGGCCCGCTTTAACGACCATATCCTGAATATACATCCGGCTCTTTTGCCGAAACACGGCGGTCAGGGCCTCTATGGCGATCGCGTCCACGAAGCCGTGCTGAAATCGGGCGATGCGGTTTCCGGCGCATCCGTGCATCTGATCAATGACCGCTATGACGAAGGCCCTGTGCTCAAGCAGAGCCATGTGCCGGTTTTGCCGGATGATACAGTCGCATCTTTACGGGCACGAGTACAAGCTACGGAAGGTGATCTTTATCTGGAGACGCTTAAGGACATCATTGAGGGAAAACTATAATGCAGTCAGCTACAGCTTTGATCAGAAAATCAATCCTGGCGCTTTTGATTGCCGGTAGCGCAGGCTTGATGCTGCCAGGCTGTGAAAATAAGCCGGCCTCGGCTGACAAAGGCGATCTTACCAGCCTAAAAGGCTTAACGGATGATTCTGAAGATCGGCAAGGCGACGTTCAAGACTTTACTGATCTAAGCGTATTAACTGACGCTTTCGAGAATCAACGCGGCAATATTCAGGTCAGGCAAACCGGCACGATTATAAAAACACTGCCTGATGATACCAATGGTTCGAGGCATCAGCGCTTTATCGTACGGCTGAGTTCAGGCCAATCCGTACTGATCGCGCACAATATCGATCTAGCGCCCAGAGTCGAGGGCATCAGAGAAGGATCGATGATCAGTTTTTCTGGCGAGTATGAGTGGAACAATAAAGGCGGCGTCATACACTGGACGCATCATGATCCGCAAAGTCAGCATGAGGGCGGATGGCTAGCCTATAACGGCAGGAAATATGAGTAACTTGCCGCGCTTGAACAAGCGGATATAAAAAAGCCGTAGCAGCCTTTCGACTGCTACGGCTTGGATTTTGCGCAATTAGAGAACGGTTACTTCTTCTGCTTGCGGGCCTTTTTGGCCTTGAGTTACAACAAACTGCACTCTTTGCCCTTCATCAAGGGACTTAAAGCCGGAGCCGTTAATGTTGCGGAAGTGAACAAACACATCAGGACCGTTTTCTTGTTGAATAAAGCCGAAGCCTTTTTCAGAGTTAAACCATTTAACGGTACCAGTAGTCATGGAAGCCATAATTGCAATCCTATTAAATAAAAATTAGTAATTTAGCCTGTTAAGGCTGGTGGAGCTGGGAAATGAAGAATTACTTAATGATAAACAGGACGAGCAACTACAGAGGAACTTCGTAAAGATAAACATGCGGTAAATCGTATTTCAAGCTAACGTGCATTCTATATGGGCATTTTGGGCATGTCAATTTATAAAATCAGCCTGCTCCAGATAATCGGCCGCTATAACTCCGGCTTGATTCTGAGCTAACCGGTCGATCCAGCCGAAGAAATTATCGCCTTTGGCCGCCGACAGTTTGATGCTCTGAATGGCGGGATTCATCTGTCTGGCATATCGCATGTAGCGCTCGACACCAAGGTCGACATAAGGCCGCAAGTCTATCTTGTTGAGCAGCATTAAACCCGCCGCATGAAACATGTCAGGGTACTTGAGCGGTTTGTCATCGCCTTCCGTAACCAATGACAAGTCATGCATGGTTTTTCTCCCTGCATGACTTTGCCTGCTGCCGCCAGAAACCAAGTGCCGGATTGTCTAATAACAGCGCCGCGAACTGACTGGCCAGCATTAAACAAATCTCGGCTTCAGGACTCAACCCGGAGCCGAGTTCAAACTGCTGAGCCTTGATGCTCAACAGAAAACACGGTGGAGGCATTTGCTTTTTGACAGCCTGATATACGGCCAGAACCGCAGACGGGCTGAGCGTATGCGTGCTATAGCTTTTGTCCCGGGCGGATTTTAGCTCGGTAAAGTCAAATACGCTTGAGCAGGATACGGACGCATCGACAAACAAGACCAAGGCTCTGTTCTCAAGATCCAGTGCATGTTCGATCTGCAACTGAAAATCAGACAGTATATCGATATCGTCCAGATCCAAGCGGGATTCCACAAACTCCAGCAGCCGCGGCCCCAAGGCATCGTCACCGCGACTGAGATTGCCGTAACCAAACAACAGAACCGGCTTAACCATCCAGGTTATGCTCAAATTCGCCGTCGCTGTGCCTGACCAGTTTATCGATCAGCCTGCCTTCCGCATCGATCAATTCCAGCTGCAACGGCATTCTGCCTACGGCGTGCGTCGCGCAGGACAAACAGGGATCATAGGCACGAACAGCGACTTCCAGATTGTTTAGTAACGGCTCTGTCAACTCCTGGCCGGACAGATACTCCGCCGCGACCTGCCGCACGGACTCATTCATGGCCATATTATTGCTGGTCGTCGAGACAATCAGGTTCACCTTGGTGACGAGGTCATCTTCATTAACCTGATAATGATGAAACAACGTGCCCCGCGGCGCCTCGATCACGCCGATGCCTTCATAGTGTTTTTCGCCTTGCGTGACCAGATCATCGCTCATGATTTCGGGATCGTTCAGTAGTTCCTTGATGCGTTCGGCGCAATGCAGGGATTCGATCATCCGCGCCCAGTGAAAGGCCAGCGTGCTATGCACCATGGCTTCACCTCCATGCATTTTGAATTCCAGCCGCTCGGCTTCCGCCAATGGCGTATCGATGAAATTGCAGTTATTGACGCGTGCCAGCGGCCCTACGCGATACCAGCCTTTTTCCTTGCCCAGCGACAACAGATAAGGAAATTTCATATAGCTCCATGAGCGCACCTCTTCATGGATATAGTCGTTATATCGGCAATAATCGACA
This sequence comes from Methylobacter luteus IMV-B-3098, assembly GCF_000427625.1. Lineage (GTDB taxonomy): Bacteria > Pseudomonadota > Gammaproteobacteria > Methylococcales > Methylomonadaceae > Methylobacter > Methylobacter luteus. The sequence goes on along the minus strand of NZ_KE386569.1, from coordinate 3,014,653 downwards.
TGATCGATGATAACCTCGCCTTTATCATTCTTGGCGCGCAGGCCGCCATGATACAGCTCCAGCGCACCGTCTGGCCTGGTCAAGCCGAGGTAATTGCTGCGTATGGTGGCAAACTCGTCATAATACGGCAGATTGGAGCCATGTATTTTCTTAACCAGTTCCACAGCCCCTGCCGCCCAGGCTATCATCTGTTCGACATCCTGTAGCAGATAGTTGCGCTCTGCCTGGGTCAGCGCCTTGTTCATGCCGCCGGCGATGGCGCCGGTCCCATGTATGCGTTTGCCGGTAATCATGCGGATGACTTCCTGGCCGTATTTGCGCAGTTTGACGCCCTGCAGGCCGATGTCCGGATATTGATCCAGGACGGCAATGATATTGCGCTTATTGATATCACTTTCAAAACCGAACAGCAAATCCGGGCTGGACAGATGAAAGAAATGCAAGGCATGGGACTGAAGAACCTGTCCGAAGTGCAACAAGCGTCGGAGCTTGTCTGCAGCGGGCGGCAAATTCTGCGGGTCAACGCCGACTAATTGATCGATAGCCTTGCCGGCGGCCAGATGATGGCTGACCGGGCAAATGCCGCACAGGCGCTGCACGATAACCGGCAATTCCCAGTAGGGCCTGCCCTGAATAAAGCGCTCGAATCCGCGGAATTCGACGATATGCAGCCGTGCCTGTTTGACTTGATTGTCCTGATCCAACAGCAAGGTGATCTTGCCGTGCCCTTCGACGCGCGAGACCGGATCGACGGCGACGCGCCTCAGATTTTCCGGATTTTCGGCCGTTTCTAAATAGTCGTACATAATTGCCTAGTCGTAGTGAATCAGTTCATAAGGCAGCGATGGATCACGCCCATCCAGCACATCGGTCAAAAACTTCCAGAAGACATCAGCCGCCGGCGGACAGCCCGGCAGGAAGTAATCGATCTTGACGACTTCATGCACCGGATACACCTTGTCCAGCAACAAAGGCAACTCAGGATCGCTGGGTATTTGCGGGTTTTCCACACCGATTCCGTCCAGATAAGACTCGCTCAGACATTCTTCCAGCGGAATATAGTTTCTGTACCCGGGCAGGCCGCCGTTAATGGCGCAGGCTCCGACAGCCACCAGAATCTTGCAGTGTTTGCGAAATTCGCGCAGGGTATGAACATTTTCCGAATTGCAAACCCCACCCTCGATAAGGCCGATATCGCATTCGGTGCAACGCTTTATATCGGTGATGGGCGACCGGTCGAATGCAACCAGATCGGCCAACTGCAACAGACGCTCATCAATATCAAGCAACGACATATGGCAACCGAAACAGCCTGCCAGTGATACGGTTGCCACTTTGATTTTATCGGCCATGATCGCCCTGCTCCTGTTCCAGGCTGATTTCTGAAATATCCTTGTGATCAAACTGGCGCTCGCCGATCGGGACAGTAAAACCAGTGCGCTTGACCAAAATGGCCCCGGTGGGGCAGATATGCGCAGCCTGATCGTTGACATCCAGAGCGGTATCTTTTAACAGCCCGCTTTCAGCATTGAAGATCAGGCGCTTGTTGATGCCGCGGCCGCTGATCGCAAACACGTCCTTGCCATCCCTGTGGCTGGCACGCACGCATAACGTGCAAAAGATGCAGCGGTTCAGATCGACCAATATATCAGGATGCGAGGCGTCGAGTTCGCGCGGCTGGAAGAAATGCAGGAAATGATTGTCGAGCATGTTCAGATAATAACCGACGGCCTGCAGCTGGCAATTGCCGCTTTTCTCGCAACCGGGGCACAAATGGTTGCCTTCCACGAACAGCATTTGCGTGATTCTGCGCCGGTCGTCATTCAGCTCCTTGGTATCATTGAGTATTTCCTGGTCGTCCATAGCCGGGAACGTGCAGGCCGAACAGGCCCGGCCATTCACGGTCACCGTGCACAACTTGCAGCTGCCGTGCGGCGTGAATTCAGGATGATGGCATAAATGCGGAATATAAACGCCCGCGGCGGTCGCGGCCTCAATGATGGTCTGGCCGTCCTCAAAAGGGATGATCTTACCGTCAATCGTGATGGATTTAGTCATGATCGCCTACCTGAGATAAATGCGCGGCAGCATCGTCGCGTTGCGCCAGCCGCCTGGCGATATCGAGCGCGCCATCCAGATCAAATCCCGGCTCATAGCTGATTTTCTTCAATTTGTTCTGATAAAGCTCAGGATAACGCTCCAGAGTCGTCAGCACCGGGTTGGCGGCCGTTTGCCCCAAGCCGCAGTGACTGTAGCCTTTGATCAACCGGCCCATTTCTTCAAGCGCCGCGACATCGCCAGCCGAGCCATGCCCTTCATAAATTTTATTGACCTGCTTCTTTAACAGCGAAGTGCCAACCCGGCATGGCGTACAGAACCCGCAGCTTTCGTGCGCAAAGAAGTGCGTGAAGTTATGGACGATATCGAAAATGTCCCGGCTTTCGTTAAAGATGATGACGGATCCGCCGGTCGCCAGATCCTCGAACGCCAGCTTGCGGTCAAATTCCTGGCTGGAAATAAAGGTGCCGGAAGGGCCGCCTATTTGCACGCCTAACACATTTCTTGCACCGCATTCATTTAATAGCGTCTGAACGGTTGTGCCGAATGCATACTCGTAGATGCCGGGCCTGGCGCAGTCGCCGCTGATGCTGAGGATTTTCGTACCCTGCGATTTTTCCGTTCCTGCTTTTGCGAACCAGTCGGCACCGTTGACGGCAATCGCGCTCGCAGCAAAAAATGTCTCGACGTTGTTGACTACCGTTGGTTGGCCAAGATATCCCTGAGTCACAGGATAAGGCGGACGATTACGTGGAATGCCGGCTTTACCTTCCAGCGATTCGATTAACGCTGATTCTTCACCGCAAATATAAGCGCCCGCGCCGAGGTGGATGTCAATATCGAAATCCAGCCCTTCCCTGAGAATATTGATACCGAGCAAACCGGCCTGTCTACGCTGATCGAGAATGTCCTGCAACTGGTCATAAAGGTGCAGATACTCGCCGCGCAAATACAGGAAACCCTGTCTGGCCCCGATAATGACCGCGCATAGGGTCATGCCTTCAAAAACCTGATGCGCAAATGAATTCAACAGCACCCTGTCCTTGAATGTGCCGGGCTCGCCTTCATCGGCGTTACAAACCACGTAGCGCTCGCTCTGTGCTTCACCGGCGCAAAAAGCCCATTTCATGGCTGTCTTGAAACCGGCTCCGCCACGTCCTCGCAGCCCCGACTGATCAATTTCCGCCAGTGTCTCTTTTAAGCCTCTTTTAAAGGCCGATCTGAGTGCGGCGCCCTGCATGATGGGTTGTTTCAACAACAACCCCGGCCTGACTATGTTATCGTCAACATAGAACAAGTCAGCAGGCCAAGCTGCCAATGGTTCTCGGCGATTGATTAAATCGGCAATCCGGTCAATCCGGGATCGGTCCAAACGGGTTAAGGCATAGCCGTTAACCATGCCGGCGGGCCCCTGATCGCACATGCCGGTGCATGAGGTATTGTCGAGACTGACTGCCCCGTCTTCCCGAACCGCACCGACAGCGACGTTTAATTTATCGACCAGATAGTCGGTCAGGCTCCTCTTGTCCTGCATGTGGTCGGCAATGCAATCGCTGATCAACAGCTCATAGTGTCCTCTGGGAGCCAAGTGCAAAAAGCTGTAGAATTCGACTACGCTAATGATTCGGGTTCGGGGAATGGCCAATAGCCCGGCCAGCTGTTCTATCGCCTGCTCTGGAATATAGTGATAGCGGGACTGGATCTCTCGCAGGATTTGAAGCAGCTGTTTTGCTTGATTGTTGTGCTTTTCTGCGAGATCCTGAATGAATTGTTTCATTTTATCCACCTGGCTGGATCTTTACGGTTTGAGAAAATGAATTTCTTTGTCACTATATGACAATCTTTTAAATAATCCAACACTCCTGTAAAAATACTTTTCACAAGTACATGGCCAAAAAACCTGTCGCATTTAAAGCAGCACTATCGTTCCCAAACCGGGCTATCGCCCATTTTTACAGCCGGATTGAGCAACAGCGCCTGGTTTTGCAACATATCCGGGCGGCGCTGCCGGAAGCCCTGGCAAAACATACGCGCTATTGCGTAATCAATGACAAGAAATTGCTGATTTACACGGATTCCGCCGCCTGGGCATCACAGCTGCGCTTTTATAACAAAGCCATTCTTGCCGCTGCCGCGCCGATGACGCGCGATGCTGTCACTATTATGAAGGTTAAAATCCTTACCGAGCAGAAAAGCCCTGATACGCAACCTGTAAGGAAAGCCGCTGTACCGTCATTGGAAAAAATAGAAATCATCCGGAATCTGGGTCTTAATGTTCCGGATGATCAGTTGAAGCAGTCGTTGCTGAAATTAAGCGCAACGCTGCAGCGGCTATCCGACGATGCCGGATAGCCTAAAAGCGGGTTTTACGCAGCGGACCTAGGTGATTGCGCGGAGCGCATGAAGGAGATTGGCGCGTCTTCTTCTTCGTCAAACGTAACCATTTCCCATGCATCTTTATCATTCAATAAAGTACGGAGCAGTTTATTATTCAGTCCGTGCCCGGATTTATAGCCGGTAAAGGCACCGATCAAACTATGGCCTAGGAGATATAGATCGCCGATGGCATCAAGAATTTTATGCTTAACAAACTCATCCGCACAACGCAGGCCGTCCTCATTGAGAATCTTATCGTCATCTACCACGATTGCATTATCGAGGCTTCCTCCCAGAGCGAGATTATTGCGCCGGAGCATATCAATATCCTTCATGAAACCGAAGGTTCTGGCTCGGCTCACTTCCTTTACAAAAGTCGTCGACGAGAAATCCATTGTCGCGGTTTTGACATGCTCGTCAAAAGCCGGGTGCTCAAAATCGATGGTAAACGTCACCTTGAAGCCTTCAAATGGATCGAAAGCCGCCCATTTATCACCGTCTTCAACTCTGATGCTGCGCTTTATACGAATATATTGTTTTGGACTATCCTGTTCCTCGACCCCGGCAGACTGAAGCAAAAACACAAAAGGGCCGGCGCTGCCGTCCATGATAGGGACTTCAGCCGCACTGACATCGATAATCGCATTATCGATGCCCAACCCGGCAAACGCCGAAAGCAGATGTTCTATGGTTGAAATCTTCACATCGCCTGCAACCAGCGTTGTTGAAAGCATCGTTTCGCCGACATTTTCCGGAGAAGCATCGATGACAACCGGCTCAACTAAATCAACGCGGCGAAATTTAATACCGGTATTCGGTTCTGCAGGGCGTAAAGTCAGATACACTTTATCGCCCGTATGCAACCCTACGCCTGTAGCCCTGATTGTATTTTTCAAAGTTCGCTGTTTAATCATAAAATAAAGGACGCCGAATTAAGGGGCAAAACAGGAATTCTATCACAACCGGACCAAAAAAGAGATTAAGTCGACTTTCGTACTAGTCAGCCTGACGTCTCAGAAAAGCCGGGATATCCAGATAATCCAGATCGATATCTTTTTTAGATTGCGCTCCAAACCGGTTTTCCCTGGTTTCAGGCCTGTTCTGACGTATGACGGTCGGCTTATCGAGCACACCATAGTCGACCTCACCGGCAGCCGCTTTCTGAACCAGTTTAACCGGCCCCTTAGCCGCTGACGATGCCAGTCCCATGCCTGTAGCAACGACAGTGACCTTAATTTCATCGCCTAACTCAGGATCGATAGCAGTGCCGATCTTGATGATCGCATCTTCCGAAGCAAATTCGTGAACAATATTGCCGACTTCGTCAAACTCGGCAATGCCCATATCGGCGGCAGAAATATTGACCAGAATGCCTCGCGCTCCCTGGAGGTTGATATCTTCCAATAATGGGCAGGCGATGGCTTTTTCAGCCGCTTCGCGGGCGCGATGTTCCCCTGTTGCCGATCCTGTACCCATGATGGCGGCGCCCATGCCAGCCATGACGGTTCTGACGTCGGCAAAGTCCACGTTGATCATGCCCGGATGCACGATGAGTTCGGTAATGCCTTGCACCGCATCCAGCAAAACGCCATTGGCGGCCTTAAATGCATTCACTAAGGAGACGCTGCTGCCCAGCACCCGTAATAACTTCTGGTTCGGAATTGTGATCAATGAGTCAACATACTGTTCAAGATCTTTAATCCCTTTTTCCGCTACTGCCAACTTCTTCTTGCCCTCGAACAGAAACGGCTTGGTCACGACGGCCACGGTCAGAATGCCCATTTCCCTGGCAATTTCCGCAATAACAGGAATAGCGCCGGTACCGGTACCGCCACCCATGCCTGCAGTCAGAAAGAGCATATCCGCACCCTCTATCACTTCTTTAATGCGGTCCCTATTTTCTTCCGCCGCCTGTCTTCCGATATCGGGATTGGTGCCTGCACCGAGTCCTTTAGTCAGTTCAACGCCCAACTGGATAATGGTGCCGATATTTAATCTTCTCAAAGCCTGCGCATCGGTATTTGCACAGATAAACTCCACACCTTCAATATGACTGTCAACCATATGATTGACCGCATTACCACCACCGCCGCCAACACCAATAACTTTGATGACGGCCGTTTCAGTACACATGTCCATTAATTCATATTTCATTTTCGCTGCCCCTTAATTAACCTTACGAATTACTAAAAATTACCCTGGAACCAACTTTTTATTTTTAAAAACAATCCGGCCCCGTCAGAATCAATGCTTCTGTCGCCGCCCTGGTGCTCTTTTCCATACATTAATAAACCGACCCCTGTTGAGTGAACTGGATTTTTCACAACTTCGGTTAACCCTTTTACATTCTGTGGGATACCCATGCGGACCGGCATATGAAAAATTTCTTCTGCCAATTCGATTAATCCCATCACTTTTGAACTGCCGCCGGTCAAGACAATCCCTGCCGCAATCAATTCTTCGTACCCGCTTCGCCTCAGTTCCGCCTGTACCAGCAACATCAGCTCTTCATAACGGGGTTCTATAATCTCTGCCAGACTTTGTGTCGAAATCTTGCGCGGCGCCCTATCGCCGATGCTTGGCACTTCAATAACACCATCAACATTGGCCAATTGCGTTAACGCACAGGCATATTTTTGCTTGATCTCCTCCGCATTGAACGTGGGCGTACGTAAAGCGACAGCAATGTCATTGGTGACCTGATCGCCGGCTATCGGAATGACGGCTGTATGCTTGATCGCGCCATCGACAAAAATTGCGATATCCGTAGTCCCGCCGCCGATATCAATTAAACAGACGCCCAGTTCCTTTTCGTCTTCGGTCAGTACCGAATTGCATGACGCCAACTGCTCCAGCACAATATCTTCAACATCAAGCCCACAGCGCCGGATGCATTTGATAATGTTCTGAGCGGCACTGACACTGCCCGTAACCATATGAACTTTCGCTTCCAGACGTATGCCCGACATGCCGATGGGTTCTTTAATGCCCTCCTGGAGATCGATGACAAACTCCTGCGGCAGAATATGTATGATTTTCTGATCGGCCGGGATGGCGACTGCGCGAGCAGAATCAATGACCCTGTCGATATCATATTGAGTCACTTCCTTATCCTTGATCGCTACGATGCCATGAGAGTTAAGGCTTCTGATATGGCTACCGGCAATACCCGCGAAGACCGACCTGATCTGGCATCCCGCCATTAGTTCAGCCTCTTCCACGGCCCGCTGTATGGACTGCACGGTCGACTCCAGATTAACGACTACGCCTTTTTTCAATCCGCGCGACGCTGTTGAGCCAATTCCTATGACTTCTACTCTGCCTTCGCTTGTAAGCTCACCTACAATAGCCGCGACCTTAGAAGTCCCAATATCCAGTCCGACTATTAAATTACGCTCTGTTTTTTTCGCCATTTTGTTTACTCTGTGTCGCCTTTTCTAATTGCCCATCTGTTTTGTTTTCGGGGTTTGCGATTTTTTTCCAGTCAATTTCTGCAGTTCCGGGCTTCCATGAAACCCCATAGCCATTGGGGTACCTCAAATCAACCACAGCCATTGCATCAACCTGTTCTTGCCCTAATATCGTCAACGTCTTCAAAAAACGCTGCAATCTCTTTAACGGCTCATTTCGCCCCAGTAGTATCTCCATACCGGTCACCAGCCTGATTTTCCATGACCATCGATCATCGACGCTAAACTCGGCCAATTCCATGGACTGGTCCGCCAGCACTGTTTTAATGCCCTTCATTATTTCCAGGACTTTTCTGTGCTGCTGTTCCGGCCCCATAAGCAAAGGCAACATCTGAAACTGTTCTATATTCTTCGGAGTGAACAACTCGCCTCTCTCATTTAACAGGCTTTGTTGTCCCCAACGCACATAAGGTTTTCTTTCATATACTTTTATGTCAATCGCGTCCGGCCAGACCCGTTTCACCGAAGCGGCCTGCACCCATGGCAGTTGCGCGACAGCTTCATGTATTGCCTGCATATCCGCTGAAAAAAAACTGGTCATGACCAACGGCTGCAGCGCCGTTTTTATCTCATCCTTGCCAAGGTATTGAAATACGCCTTCGATCCTGACGTATTTAATGGGCATCGTATCGGAGCCGTAGCTCTTAACGTCCTGCCTGTACAGCCAGATCAAACCTGTCAGCAATAATGCGGCCGCCAGAATTTTTACCGCGTATTTATTCATTAGCCGATACTGGTTTCCAATATCCGCCAAACCAGTTCATCAAACTCAATGCCGGCCTGTTTGGCTGCCATCGGCACCAAGCTATGGTCGGTCATGCCCGGCACGGTATTAATTTCAATCAATTGGTACTGTCCGGCGTCATCAATAAATACATCGAGTCTTGCCCAGCCCTTAACGCCCAGCACTTGGCTGGCTTTTACGGCCAGATTACGCAACTGCAACTCGTCGTCCTGGCTTAAGCCGCACGGGCAATGATATTGCGTCGTCGTAGCTTTGTATTTTGCCTCGTAGTCATAAAAAACGTGCGGTGTTTCCAGACGTATAACAGGCAATGCCTCGCCATTCAATACGCCAACCGTATATTCCTTGCCCATCACCCAAGCTTCCGCATAGACATCACAACGGAACTCTGCTGCTGTTTTTAATGCTTTACGCAACTCGTCTGGATTGGTTGCCTTGCTCATGCCTATGCTGGAGCCTTCCTGGGCCGGCTTGACGATAACCGGGAAGCCCAGTTTTGCTATACACTCATCCAGATCCTGTTCATCTTTTAACAAAAACCACTTGGGCGTAACTAAGCCGCAACCCTGCCAGCACAGCTTGGTCCGGAGCTTGTCCATACTCAGTGCCGAAGCCAGAACGCCGCTGCCGGTATAGGGAATGCCCATCACTTCCAGAACGGCCTGAAGCACACCGTCTTCACCGCCGCGCCCATGAATGATATTGAATACCCGGTCAACTTTTAGCCCGGCCAATGTTTCTATGGGATTGCCCGTTACATCAACGGCGATAGCATCGACGCCCTTGCGCTTTAAAGCTTCGTACACGGCGGCGCCACTTTTCAGAGAGACCTCCCTTTCTGCGGCCGCCCCGCCCATTAACACGGCAACCCGCCCGAATTCCCGCGCCTCTTTAATCCTCATCGGCTTCATAGTGCTACGCCCACCATACAAACTTCAGTCTGCAATTCAACCCCCTGACTTTCCATTACTTTAATCTGAACATAATTAATTAAGGTTTCGATATCGGCAGCCGTCGCCTTGCCGGTATTGATAATAAAGTTCGCATGTTTTTCCGATACACAGGCGCCGCCTATGGCATATCCCTTTAAGCCGGTTTGCTCTATGAGCCTTGCCGCATGACCGCCTTCCGGATTTTTAAATACCGATCCGCAACTGGGCTGATTAGTCGGCTGCGTTTGGGCTCGTTTTTCCAACAAGCCTTTTATCCGCTGTAAACTCGCCGCCGTGTCGCCTTGCTGCAATGTCAGATGCGCCGCCAGAAACCATTCGTCTTCAAAGCCTTTCACTGACCGGTAGTTAATCTCGAAATCCTCAGGTTTCCTAACATGGACTTGGCCTGCCGCATTCAACATGTCTACATTTTTAACGATAGGCCATGTTTCACCGCCAAAGGCGCCGGCATTCATCTTCAAGGCGCCGCCCATCGTTCCCGGTATGCCAGCCAGAAACTCTGCACCGATAAATCCCTGCTCTGCACAGAAGCGTGCCACATGCGCACACGGAACACCTGCCTCGACATAAATCGATCTATCCGGAGCCAGCCTCATTTCTTTTAACCGGCCTTTGGTATTAATGACCGTGCCGCGTATGCCGCCATCCCTGATCAGTAAATTACTGCCCAGCCCCATCCAGAATATCGACTCAGCAGCCGTGCCGCTTCCATGGGACAGAGCTGCTATGAAATTTATCAAATCCTGCCGGTCAAATGGCATATATAACCGGTCAGCCGGTCCGCCAACTCGCCAGCTGATATACTTCGCCAGTTTTTCATGGTTTAACAAGCGCCCTTTCATCGTATCGGCCAATCTTTCTTCTCTCAATCCGGACAAGCTATCAACCCGAAAGCATCCGATAGCAGTTGCGGCAATTGCGTGGCGATTTGCCCGACATTGCCGGCCCCCATTGTTAAGATCACGTCATCAGGCTTTGCGATGCCGGCCAGTATTTGCGGCAAATCTTCCCAATCTTCGACGAATACAGGATCAACCTGTCCACGCATGCGGATAGTCCGGCTTAATGCTCTCCCGTCCGCGCCCGGAATAACCGCTTCTCCTGCTGAATAAACATCCATCAGAATAAGTACATCGACAGTGGAAAGGACTTTGACAAAATCTTCGAATAAATCCCGCGTGCGCGTATATCGGTGTGGCTGAAAAATAACGACCGAACGCCTGTCCGGCCAGGCCTGGCGCAATGCCTCCAGCGTTGCGGCAATCTCGCGCGGATGGTGGCCATAGTCATCGACGAATGTCAGCTTGCCGCCTTCTATCTCCAGGTCGCCCTGAATCTGAAACCTTCTGCCAACGCCCTTGAATGCACCCAGGCTTTTGATGATCGCCTCATCATCGACATTCAGATGGGTTGCGATACTGATGGCCGCAAGCGCATTGAGCATATTGTGCCAGCCGGGCATGTTCAAGGTGACCTGCAAAGGTGGATAATCGCCCCGGCGAATCACTTTAAAAAAGGTATGCATGCCTTGCTGTTTGATATTGATCGCTCGCACGTCGGCATCGGCATGAATACCATAGGTAGTCACCGGCTTGGAGATGTGCGGCAGAATTTCCCTGACGCCTTCATCATCCAGGCACATGACTGCCAGGCCATAAAAAGGCAGATGATGCAAAAACTCGATAAACGTTTCTTTCAGACGCTGATAGCTGCCTTGATACGTCGCCATATGATCCTGGTCGATATTAGTAACCACTGCCATCATCGGCTGTAAATACAAGAATGAAGCATCGCTTTCATCGGCTTCGGCTACCAGATAGTGGCCCAAACCCAATTTGGCATTGCTGCCCGCACTGTTCAGCCGCCCGCCAATGACGAAAGTCGGGTCAAGACCGCCCTCTGCCAACATGCTGGCTGTCAAACTGGTCGTGGTGGTTTTGCCGTGCGTGCCGGCTACGGCGATACCGAACCTGAAACGCATCAGCTCAGCCAGCATTTCCGCACGCGGAATAACGGGTATCCTACTAAGATACGCTTCATCGATTTCATCATTGCTGCGATCTATGGCGCTTGACGCGACAACCACATCGACTTTAGTGACATTTTCGCGCTTATGTCCGATATTGATGGTCACGCCCAAATCGGCGAGCCGTTGTGTCACCGGGCTTTCTTTTATGTCCGAACCTGAAATTTTATAACCCAGATTGGACAAAACTTCCGCGATACCGCTCATGCCGGTGCCGCCTATGCCGACAAAATGTATTCGGTCGATTTTGCCTAAGACCTGCGTCGGCATCTGTATATTAGGAAAATTCATAAACCGGCCTCGGCCATGCAATAATCGGCAACGACTTCAGTCGCATCCAGGCGAGCACATTGTTTTGCAGTTTTACTCATCACATCTAGTTGTTTCAGCATTTTTGTTATTTGTTCCGTCAGCGTTGCGGCATTCAAGTCTTTCTGCATCAAACAAATCCCGGCACCAGCATCGGTTAAATAGCGGGCATTCGCTGTTTGATGATCATCAATGGCATGCGGCAACGGAATAAAAATTGCCGGTACGCCCAAGGCCGCGACTTCACTAACGGTCATGGCACCAGCTCGGCAAATCACCATATCAGCCCATTGGTAGGCAAACACCATATCATCTATGAAAGCGCTTACGTCAGCATTAACACCCAAGTCTTTATACCGACTCTTGACCTGCTCGCACATGGCGGTACCAGTCTGGTGTTTTACCCGCACGTCTTGTAATTGCCTGACCGCTTCCGGAACGATTTCATTCAATACCTGGGCACCTTGGCTGCCACCAACGACCAATATCCGGACACCCTGCTTATCCTGCTCGCCTTTACTACCGTCGAGCCTGTCCAAAAACTGTTTTCTGAGCGGATTTCCCGTGCATTCAGCCTTCACGTCCTTGTTAAAACTGTCGGGAAAAGCTTCCAGAATCCGATTAGCTATCTTTGCCAGTAATCGATTTGTCGTACCGGGCACACGGTTCTGCTCATGAATGACCAAGGGTATGCCCAGCAGTTTTGCCATCAATCCGCCCGGCCCCGCAACAAATCCGCCCATGCCCAGCACTACATCAGGTTTACGCCGCCGTAAAACTTTTAATGCCTGCATACAGGCCTTTGCCAGCATCAATACGGCTTTCAACTTCGCCATTATGCCTTTGCCGCGCACGCCCGAAACCGACAGCCAGTCAATCTCAATGCCATTCTCAGGAACGACCCGGCTTTCCAACCCTTTTCGCGTACCCAGCCAGCTGACCTGCCAACCTTTTTCCGCCAGCGACTGCGCGACAGCCAAGGCCGGAAACACATGCCCGCCGGTTCCGCCGGCCATGATGACTATGCGCTTGCCCATTCGGATTTTCCTTTAGGCCTATTGACATTTATTTCATAAACCTCGCTATGCACGCGAAATAGCAGCGCCACCGCGCAGCACATAATCATCATGCTGCCGCCGCCATAACTCATCAGCGGCAAGGTCAGTCCCTTAGTCGGCAAGATGCCCATGTTGACGCCCATATTCACAAACGCCTGAAAGCCAAACCAGATGCCCAGTCCATAGGCAATAAAAGCTGAGAAACTTTGTCCAGCATTTTCTGCCGCGATAGCCACCTGAAAAGTGCGCCACACCAGTAACGAAAACAAGCCAATAACCGTAACCACGCCCAGCAAGCCCAATTCTTCGCCAATCACTGAGAACAGAAAGTCGGTATGTGCTTCAGGCAAATAAAACAATTTTTGTATGCCGCTACCGAGCCCCACGCCCAGCCATTCTCCACGCCCGAATGAAATCAACGCCTGAACGAGCTGAAACCCTGTATTTAAAGGATCGGCCCAAGGATTCATAAAACTCGTTACCCGAACCAGACGATAAGGCGAAAAATAAACCAGTAACATTGCCAGCACGGCCACGATAGCCAGTAAAAAGATAAATTGCGACAATCTGGCGCCGGCTAGAAACATGATGCCCATGGCAATGCATAAAATCACTACAGCCGAACCAAAATCCGGTTCCAGCAGTAATAATATGCAAGCCAGCGAAAACAGTGCCAAAGGTTTTACGATGCCGTAAGCCGATTCACGCAGGGCTTGCTGATGCCGAGTGACATAGCCCGCCATATAGATGACGGCAAAAAATTTAACTACTTCCGACACCTGTATGCGCAAACCACCCAAAGACAACCAGCGTACGCTACCGTTAACTCTTATGCCGAGGCCGGGCACCAACACAATCACCAGCAATAACAAGCCTGCAATGAACAGCCACGGCCCCCATTTTTCCCACACTTGCATGGGCACTGCCATAACACACGAGCCCAGAAACAATCCGAGGCCAATGTGTATCAGCTGCCTGATCGGATAATACAAACTGTCATCGGCCATTTTTACGCCCAGATGCAATGATGAGGACGTCACCATAACGAAGCCGATCAGCAAAAGACTCGCACACGTCGCGAGCAGCAGCGGATCAAAATGCAATCGTCCGGCACGCGGCGGTTTCGCACGATCTCTCATGCAACTAGCTCCAGCACTGCTTTGGTAAATTTCTCGCCGCGATCCTGATAATTTTTAAACTGATCAAGACTGGCACAGGCTGGAGAAAGCAGTACGCTTTCGCCCGCATCAGCAAGATTGGCGGCAATCTGCACCGCCTGAACGATATTTTCAGCGGAATAAACAGGCACACACCCATTGAGCGCCTGCTCGATCAGCCCCGCATCCTTACCCATTAATACGACACTTTTGGCTTTTTCTTTGATTACGGGCGTCAACTCATTCATATCGGCGCCTTTGGCATCGCCTCCGGCGATCAGTATGACTTTGCGGTTATATCCCTGCAAAGCCGCCATACAGGCGCCGATATTGGTCGCCTTTGAATCGTTAACCCAGGTGACGCCGCGTATTTCGGCGACACGCTGCATGCGATGCGCCAATCCCTTAAATTTTCGCAACGCCCGGCACATGGATGGCTCATCCAACCCGATAGCCACGCCTAAAGCCAAGGCGGCCAACGCGTTTGCCGCGTTATGCCGGCCTTCAAGCGGCAATTCGGCCAGGGGCATCAGCAGGGTATCGTTGTGCATCAGATATTCCTTATCAGCCTTTGCCGCAAGGTAAAAATTCGCATTCTTGCCATTGACAGAGAATGTGAGCACTTTACGGCCTCTATCCCGCATCTCATTGACAATAGGATCGTCGACATTGATTACCATGACACCATTGCCGTTAAAAACCCTGCGTTTCTCCTCGGCGTAACCGGCCATATCGGCATGCCTGTCCAGATGATCCGCCGTTACATTGAGCACGGTAGCAGCCGCTGCATTGAAAACGGTGGTTCTTTCCAACTGAAAACTCGAAAGCTCCAGCACATACAACTCCGCATCCCGCTCCAGCAAATCCAGAGCCGGTGTCCCAAGATTTCCGCCTACGCCTACACGTTTGCCGGATTCCCTTACCATTTCCCCAAGCATGGTTGTTACGGTGCTTTTGCCGTTGGAGCCGGTAATCGCAACGATCGGCACATCAACAGAGCAAGCAAACAGATCAATATCGCTGATGATTTTTGCGCCATTGGCAATGGCTTTAGTGATGGCTTTTTCACTAAGCGATACACCGGGACTAACGACCAGGTGCGTGGCGACTTTAAAAGCCGCTTCATCAAATCCGCCGGTAAAAACCGCGGCATCAGGCATTTGCTGAGTGAACACCTCCATTAACGGCGGTTTAGCCCGACTATCGACGATAGCGAACTTAATCCCCAGATCTTGTAAATAACGTGCCGCTGAAATACCAGTTACGCCAAGACCGACCACTAAAACCTTGGCGCTCTGTGGATCCAGCGCAAAATTCTTTTTTAACAATTCTGTAATCGCTGTCTTATCCATGTTCTTATCTCAATTTCAAAGTTGCCAGACCGATCAGCACCAAAATCACGGTGATGATCCAGAAACGTACGATAACCCGAGGTTCGGGCCAACCTTTCAACTCAAAATGATGATGGATAGGCGCCATGCGGAAAACACGTTTTCCTGTCGTCTTGAAAGAGGCAACCTGAATAATCACGGATACCGTTTCCATGACGAAAACACCGCCCATAATCATCAATACAACTTCTTGCCTAACCAGTATTGCTAATACGCCTAAAGCTCCGCCCAGTGCCAGCGCGCCAACATCGCCCATGAATACCATCGCGGGATAAGCGTTAAACCACAAAAATCCTAATCCGGCGCCGATTAAAGCGGCACAAAACACAATTAATTCCCCGGCATTAGGTAAATAAGGAATCGCCAGATATTCGGCAAACGTCACATGCCCTGACAGATAGGCAAAAATTCCCAAACCGGAAGCCACCATGACCGTCGGCATGATGGCCAGACCATCCAGACCATCGGTTAAGTTAACGGCATTACTGCTGCCGACAATGACAAAATAGGCCAGCACCACATACATCCAGCCCATATCAAGCATGACACTCTTAAAAAAAGGCACGATAAATTGCGTTTCCGCCGGCAACACAGCCGTTTTATACAGAAAAACCGCAGCCACTAACCCGATAGCGGACTGCCAGAAATACTTCGCTTTAGCCGACAAGCCATCACTATTGCGGCGAATGACTTTTCGATAGTCATCGACGAAACCGATAACACCGTAGCCCATGGTAACCAGCATAATGACCCAGATATAACGGTTGCCGAGGTCGGCCCACAGCAAGGTGCTGATGGCAATCGCCACCAGGATCAGGGTTCCGCCCATGGTGGGGGTTCCCGATTTCTCATAGTGCGTTTGCGGTCCGCATTCGCGAACACTTTGTCCGATCTTGTTACGGCTGAGTTTTCTGATCATTACCGGCCCGACAATGAAAGAGATCATCAATGCAGTTAATGCTCCGAGTATGGCGCGAAAGGTCAGGTAATGAAAAACCCGAAAACCGCCATCGAATGTCATTAAATAATCTGCCAAATAAAGTAACATCTTTTAAATCCTGAAATTTTCAACCAGAGCTGCTGCTACATTTTCCATGCGCTGCGCTCTCGACCCTTTGATCAAAACCGATTCGCTGCCTTTAAGTTCTTGTTTCAAGACATCGATCAACTCGTTCTGGGTCTCAAAAAAAGTAGCTCCCGGGCCAAAAAACCGCACAGTATTTCTGGTATCGGCGCCCGTCGCCAACAGTCGCACGATACCGCTGGCTTTAAGCAGCTCGCCCATTTCTTCATGTATTTTCTTGCTCTCCGGCCCCAATTCGCCAAAAGCCCCCAGAACAACCCAGGGCTCGCCAGGCATATCTTCCAGAACAGCCAGTCCCGCTTTCAGCGAGGCAAAGTTGGCGTTATAAGTATCATCAATGATGATGTTGCCTTGCCGGCTTACCAGCGGCTGCAAACGTCCAGTTACCGGCTTTACGCTTTCCAACCCCTGTTTAATCTGTTGCAGATCTAACCCCAAGGCCAGACAGGCTGCCGCCGCGGCGAGAGCGTTAACGACATTGTGCCGCCCTGCCAATTTTAAGTTCACGGCCAAAGAACCCAGAGCCGTGACTAACTCAAATCCGGTAATAAATTCGGCAGAAGCTGCACTACCTGCATTAGTACCCTCATTGGTGCGAATTTCCGTTCTGATTGACCGGGCAGTCACGTCAGCGCCGTCATTTAAACCGAATGACACAGTTTTTCTGGCTCCGGCTATGGTTTTCCAATAGTCGAAATAGGCATCATCGCGATTCAGCACGGCAATACCGTCATTTTTAAGCGTCTGGATGATTTCGCCTTTCGCTCTGGCAATACCGTCCAGACTGCCGAATCCTTCTATATGCGCCGCACCTACATTCGTGATGATCACGACATCGGCCTGTGCATAAGTGCTGGTATAGGTAATTTCTCCAGGATGGTTGGCGCCCATCTCAACCACTGCATAACGATGCCGCTCTTCGAGCCGCAACAACGTCAAAGGCACGCCGATTTCATTGTTCAGGTTACCTTGAGTAAACAATACCGGATCATTGACGCCCAATATGGCCGCAACCATTTCTTTGACCGTCGTCTTGCCGTTACTGCCGGTCATACCGACCACCGAAACCGATGCTTTCTGGCGCCAGGCGCCGGCCAGTTCAGCCAAGGCCAGGCGCGTATCCTCGACAACTATATGAGGCATTGTTGCTGCAACCTCTTTATGCACGATGGCTGCGGTGGCTCCTGCCTGCTCAGCCATATCCACGAAATCATTGCCGTCGAAATTGTGCCCCTTAATTGCCACATACAGCTGTCCGGGCCTAATGGCTCTCGTATCGATACTGACCGATGAGATGGCCGTATCCTGACCGACAAGTTGTCCGCGTACACAGCGGGCAATGTCGCTTAGCATCATCTCCATCATTGCTTCGCTCTCGCTTTTAATGCGTCAATCACGACTTCTCTGTCGCTGAACGGTATTTTTACGCCATTGATCTCCTGATATTGCTCATGGCCTTTACCGGCAACCACGATACAATCGTTTGCACCAGCTCTTGCTACTGCTTTTAGTATCGCCTGTTCTCTGTTTTGAATCACTTCAACCTTACCCAAACTGCAACCAGTCAATATGTCATTCACTATGTCGAGTCCATTTTCAAAACGCGGATTGTCATCCGTAACAATCACATGATCCGCCCAATGTTCTGCGCAAGCGCCCATTTGCGGGCGCTTGCCGGCATCTCTGTTGCCGCCGCAACCGAAAACCAGCCATAAAGCTTCTTTGCAATGCTTCCTGACGCTGGATAAAACCTTGTCCAGCGCATCTGGCGTATGGGCATAATCAACAAAAACCAGAGGCTCACCCTCTCCACCCAAGCGTTCCATGCGTCCAACCACCGGTTCAATGCGCGCCAGCCTTTTAATGGCATCTGTCAACGTAGTCCCCATCGCCAGCATGACGGTCAATACAGCCAGGACGTTCTCTATATTGAAGTCGCCGTATAAGGGCACTTTGACCCGCTGCTGCTCGTGCCGCCACCGTACGTCAAATTCGATGCCGTCAGCTTGATGCAGGATGTGTTCTACATTCACGTTCTCACTCGGTCCCGCTGTTTTCCCTTTGGCGCTAAATCCCCAAACCACAATCGGTTCAGGCGCTGACGCTATAATCTGCTCGCTGTAATCATCATCCAGATTCACTACCGCGAAAGCCAGACCGGGCTTGTGCAATAAACCCAGCTTGGCCTCAACATAAGCCTCCATCGAGCCGTGATAATCGAGGTGATCGCGGCTGATATTCGTAAAGACGGCGCCTTTAAAACGCACGACGTTAACGCGCCCCTGTTCCAAGCCGTGCGAGGAAACTTCCATCGCGACCATTTGTTTTTTTGCCTTTACCAGTTCAGCCAGTATGTGCTGAACGGCCAGGGCGTCGGGCGTCGTGTTAAGCGTTTTGCTGAGTTTGCCCCACACGCCCCAACCCAGTGTCCCGATAATGCCGCAGTCATCCATAAGCTGACTTAAAAACTGACTGCACGAGGTTTTTCCATTCGTACCGGTAATACCGATAACATCGATCAACTCAGACGGATTGCCGTAAAAACGCGCGGCGATTTCACCCAGCATAAATCCCAGATTGTCTACGGCAATCACCGGTATATCGCCGACCCGCTCCGCCAACTGTTTTCCTTGCCCGGCCGGATCAAAAATCACAGCACAGGCGCCATTTCCGACAGCCTGACCGACATGCATCAATCCGTGTTGCGCGGCCCCATCCAAGGCAATAAATGCATTGCCGGCAACTATAGCTCGGCTATCCAGCGCCAAACCCGTGACCGTCAAGTCATCGTCGATGACCGTCAATCCTGTTAATAAATCCTTCAGTTTCATCGTCATGAGGCTTTTTGCGTCAGCAGCACCGGCATGGTGTTTTCCTGGTCAGGTGCTACGCCCAGCACCCTTAACGCACCGGCCATGACTTTGGAAAACACCGGGGCGGAAACCACCCCGCCGTAATATTGTCCGGCGGAAGGTTCGTCAATCATGACCACGATAATCAGCCTCGGATCGCTGGCTGGCGCCATGCCTGCAAAAACAGCCTGATAGCTTTTATCGACATAGCCACCGGCTCCAGCTTTCTTTGCCGTTCCGGTTTTACCAGCGACTCTGTAGCCATCGACTCTGGCTTCATAGGCCGTGCCGTCTTTCATAATCACGCTTTCCATCATCGCTCTGACACGCCTGGCGGTTTTAGCCGAAAACACACGTCGCATATCCTCATCCTCGTCCCGCTTCAACAAGCTGATCGAATGCAGGATGCCATCATCTGCCAGAGCTGTATAAGCTCTTGCCAGTTGCACGGCTGTCACATTCAAACCGTAGCCGAACGATAGGGTTGCCTGCTCAAAAGCATGCCACTTGTGGTACTCGAGCAGACTCCCGTTGGCTTCGCCGGGAAAACCGGCGCCTGTCGCCGCGCCAAATCCGAGCTTGTCATACAGGCCCCAGAAATAAGCCGGCGGCATTTCCAACGCCATCTGGCTGACGGCCACATTGCTGGACTTCTTCAGCACTTCCGTCAAAGTCATGGTGCCGTAATTATGCACATCCCTGACCAGATGGCGCCCGACCCGAAGCATGCCGTTGGTTTCAAAAACCTCATCAGGACGGACGTAACCGCCATCCAAAGCCGCCGCCACCACTAAGGGCTTAACTGTCGAACCAGGCTCGAATACATCTGTCATCGCCCGGTTCCTGTATAAGCTTTCTTTTAAATTCTTGCGGGTATTCGGATTGAAAGACGGCTGGTTCACTGCTGCCAGAATTTCTCCGTTTTTTGCATCCAATACCACTAAAGTGCCTGATTTGGCTTTATGCTTATCAACGGCCAGTTGCAATTCCCGATACGCCAGATACTGGATGCGCTGATCAATGCTTAACTCGAGATTTTTTCCCGAAACAGGCTCTTTAATGTTTTCAATGTCGTCAATAATACGTCGCTGCCCATCCCTGATGACCCGTTTGCTGCCCGGAGTGCCTCTCAAGGCTTTCTCATACCCTGCCTCAAGCCCTTCCTGTCCGATATCATCCACATTGGTAAAGCCCACCAAATGCGCCGAAACGCCGCCCGTAGGATAAAATCGCTTAAATTCGCGCTCGAAATACACACCGGGCAGTTTTAACTCTTTTACCTGATCGGCATACCCGGGATTGATCCGACGGGCGATATACGCGAATTGCCGAGTGGTATCCTCTTTAAGCAGTTCGGTGACTTTGCCTTCCGGCAGACCCAACAGCTTTTCCATTTGTCGGACTTGCTCCCTCGGAGCCAACTTAAGTTCCTTGGGATTCACCCAAATGGACTGCACCGGAGTGCTGATAGCCAGCGGTTCACCGTTTCTATCCTTAATCATGCCTCTGTAGGCCGATACAGATACATCATCCACCTGCCTCATATCGCCCTGGTCTTTCAGAAACTGCTTATTCAGCACCTGCAGGTCAACCGCACGTCCTACCAACGTCACCATGCAACCCATCATGAATATCATGACGAATTTTCTTCTGCCGGAAAAATCGCCAGATTGCGCACCTGCTTTCTTATTACCTATAAAATCAAACATTTACGGCTTTATATAAATAATTTTATCCCGTAATGGCATAACCAGTTTCAATTGCTCTCGCGCGACTAACTCAACCCGATTCTGTTCCGTTAAGGTCGTCAGTTCCAACTGCAACTGTCCCCATTCCACTTCGTACTGATCTAAAGTCCTTTCCTGTTTCTGAATCTCTATAAAAATCAGCCGCGAATAGTATTTGCTGTAAATCACTGCCAACGCCGATACCAGGAGCACTATCAGCAGAGTTGCCACACCCAAAATCCGATCTGTCGCCACTTAAAGTCTCTCAGCTACTCGCATAATTGCGCTACGCGCTCTAGGGTTTTGTGCAATCTCTTGCTTACCGGCTTTTAATGCCTTACTTGCTTTTTTAAAAAATCCTTTTTCAATATCGACTTCCTTGATAGGCAATTTGCCCGGGTGATACTTGGCCCCCGACTCATCCCTAATAAAGCGCTTTACGATTCTATCTTCCAGGGAATGAAAAGAAATCACCACCAATCGTCCGCCCGGTTTCAGTACCCGTGCCGATTGCTGCAGAACATCTTTTAATTCTTCCAATTCCCTGTTAATTTCAATGCGTATTGCTTGAAAGGTACGCGTTGCAGGATGCTTATGCTTTTCTCTTATCGGCACGGCCTCTTCAATCAGCGAAGCTAATTGTCGGGTTGTAGTAATAGGCGATTGGGCTCTTCTTTCGATGACAGCCCGAGCTATGCGTCGCGCGAAGCGCTCCTCGCCATATTCAAACAGAACCTCGACAAGATCCCGCTCATCAACAGTCATCAACCACTGCGCTGCCGATACACCGGCATTGCCATTCATGCGCATGTCCAGCGGTCCATCGCGCAGGAAACTAAAGCCCCTTTCAGGGTTATCCAGTTGAGGAGATGACACACCCAGATCCATCAAAATCCCATCGACATGGCTCATCAGTCCCTCGCTAGTCACTATGTTTTCCAACTCGGAAAAGCAGTTATGCATCAACTGGAATCGCTTATCTTTAAGCATGGCCTGTGCATAATCGGAGTTAACCGCATCGACATCGCGGTCAAAAGCCAGCAATCGCCCGGATGGACCCAACTGATCCAAAATTCCCTGACTGTGGCCACCTCGACCAAATGTACAATCCAGATAGATGCCGTCTTTTTTAATCGCCAACTGTTGCAGAGCTTCCGCAAACATAACGGGCAAATGTTTCACTAACAAATCTCCCGTCTTAAAAGGATAATGATCCTAGATCTTCCAACCCTTCGTCATCATCGCCACTGAGCCATTCATTTTCTTTTGCCGTCCATGCCTCTTCGTTCCAGATTTCAAACTTATTAAGCTGACCAACTAGAACAATTTTCTTGTCCATATGCGCAAACGTCCTGAGTTTTTCCGGCAATAACAATCTGCCCTGCCCGTCCATCTCGCATTCAGAGGCATTTCCGATAACGAAGCGTCTTAACTTACCTGCCATTTTATTTAAGGTGGGTAATTTACTGATTGTTTGTTCGAGTTTTTCCCATTCTGGCAGTGGATAAAGCCATAAACAGCCATGCTCTCCGACACATCGCTCATTCACAGCGACTGTCACAACCATCTGACGATCACAGCAATCGTGCAATTCCTCCCGATAACGAGTTGGAATGGCAAGGCGTCCTTTATCATCAAGATTGATTGAGCTGATACCTCGAAACAAGTCTTACCTCGAATTCCCGAAAAAACCATTTTTTTCCACTTTTCACCACTATAATTCACTATAGATTTCAAATCAGCCTGAGTCAAGGACGATTTCATTTCTAATCTTTCTTTTTTGACAATGACTTACGTAACCTTAAAGCACAGGTTGAAACACATAAAATGCCTCAAAATAAATCTTATGCTTTATCAGAAAGTTAATTGATATTGTGTTAGTAATACTTTAAATAAAAGAGCCTTAAAATCAGCAGGCTTTATGAGTAAAGGAGAAAAGAAACAGGAAGGGACTGCGGCAATATTTACCGGACATTTTCATACAACTTCAACTTCAAAAATGTTTATGGATCGAGCCTCGAGAAGACTTGAGGCTTAAACAAAAGAAAGAGTCGGCCTGTAAGCCGGGTTCTGTCTAGAACAGTCATTCATCTAGGCTGCAAGTCACCTTGCAGCTCAAGCAATCTACCCAGGAACCGCGCGGGCCACGCGTCTGTTCCTCTATTTGATCTTGCTCCGGGTGGGGTTTACCCTGCCGCTCCTGTTACCAGTTGCGCGGTGCGCTCTTACCGCACCTTTTCACCCTTACCAGCCACCTAGGACTGGCGGTATATTTTCTGCGGCACTTTCCGTAGGCTTACGCCCCCCAGGCGTTACCTGGCACCCTGCCCAATGGAGCCCGGACTTTCCTCCATTTCATCTTAACGATAAAACAGCGACTGCTCAGCCGACTCTTTCAATGTATAGTTTATCACATTTATTCAATAACTGCCTTGACGAATTGCATTAACGGATAAACTAAGTGTTTTTACTTATTGTATAGCTTGTCACACTTATTCAACCATTGCCTTGACGAACAATATTAACGGACAGAATAAGCGTTTTTACCTATTGCATATCCAGCGCCGCTTGGTACAGCAATTTTTTTCTGACACCGGTAATTTCAACAGCCATCGCAACGGCGGTTTTAATAGAGCATTCCCGTAGTAACACAGCCAACAGTTTCTGCTGCTCCGGAGTAATAACTTGTTCTTTTTTATCGACAACCGCACCATTGACGATGACAACAAACTCGCCCTTTCTCATGTTGTCGTCGCTCTCAACCAGTTCCAGAGCTCTGCCCAAGCTGGTTTTTATAATGGTTTCATGCAGCTTGGTCAATTCTCTGGCGATGACTATTTGACGGTCCAACGGCAATACCTCAGCCATGTCCTTTAACGATGCCAGAATCCGATGACTGGACTCGTAAAACACCCAGGTAGTCGGACACATCAGTTTTTCATGAAAAAACGCTTGCCGTGCCGACGAAGTCCTGGGCAAAAAGCCTTCAAAAGAAAACCGGGTAACCGGCAATCCTGCCGCAGACAATGCGGCGATCAACGCGCAAGCGCCCGGCACCGGCGACACTTCCAGACCCGCATCTTTCACCATGCGTACCAATGGCATGCCCGGATCACTTAGCAGCGGCGTGCCGGCATCCGAAACCAGCGCGATAGATTGCCCTTGTCTCAGTTTTTCCAGCAGTCCAGTCGAAACCGTATCTTCATTATGCTGATGCAATGACACTACTTTATTGCTGATCCCATAATGCTGCAGCAACATTTTGACATGCCGGGTATCTTCCGCGGCAATCAAATCGACCTGTTTTAATATTTCCACCGCTCTGAAGGTAATATCTGCTAAATTACCTATTGGTGTAGCAACAACATATAATTTGCCGCATGGACTTGACATTGGACATTCTCACTTGAAAACTTCTAATTTTAAGATACGGCCAAAATATAGACCGCTATTACTATGTGCCTCACTTCCGGGCTTATGGATGTTTTCCGGTTGCACCCCGCTGTCCATTAGTAGTGTCCAGCCTCAAGAGCAGATCGCCTCTATCATACAAGACACCCCAGCAGAGCCGGCGCCGCCATTATACCAGCAACGCTCCAGCGAACTGTCTCCCGAGCAAAGCCAACACCAACTGCAGGCTATTGACGCACTGATGCAAGCCGGCGATCACCATGCGGCACAAAAACTCGCCGATGCACTTGACCCTGCCGCCCTGTCTGCCCAGCAACGCAATCAACTGAATCTGATTTATGCCCAGATTACGCTGAGCGTCGGAGAAGTCGAACAGGCTCTTAGCAGACTGGAATTAATTCAGGTCCAGCAGCTTAGTCCGGACAATAAAATCAAATACTTGCAATCACAGGCCTTTGCGTTTTCATTAACCGGCCGTCTGCTGGACAGTGCCAGATCCAGAATCGAGTTGAGCACGCTATTAAGTTCGCCTGATGAGCGCGATGATAACCATGCCGCCATTCTTGAGACATTAAGTCTAATGCCGGAATCCGAATTGCAAAGCCAATCGCACGCGACAAAGGATGTACTGGCAGGCTGGATGGCCTTGGCCAACCTGTTAAAACTAAAAGAGCGAGACGCCGCCAGTTTCGATGCTGAATTGGCAAAATGGCGCGAAACTTTTCCGGGCCACCCAGCCAACTCTTATTTATTGAAAAATACGACCGAAAATGCAGCAGAACAGCCTGCATCGATCGCCGTTTTGCTTCCTGAATCAGGACCTTTCGCTCAAGCCGCCAAAGCCATACGGGCTGGATTTATGGCCGCCCATGATCGTCAAGACAGCAATGGCACAAAACCCACTATCCTCTTTTACGATACCGAACAGTCAACCGCAGCCGCCCTATATAATCAAGTGGTTGCGGACGGGGCGGAATCCATTATCGGCCCGCTGGGCAAAGAACACATTCAAAACCTTGCGGACTCGGTTACATTTGACATTCCCGTACTGGCTTTAAACCATATTCCGGAACTGCAAAAACACAATCTCTACCAGTTCAGTCTCAGCCCGATGGATGATGTTGAGCAGATTTCCCATAAAGCCTGGCTGGACGGCCACCAAAAAGTATTATTACTGATTCCGGAAAATAACCAGGGCAAACGCATAGCCAATTATTTCATAGAAAACTGGCAAGGATTTGATGGCTCAATTCTTGAGTCGCAAACCTATAACCCCAAGAACACCGACTTTTCATCAGCCATTAAAAAATTGCTCAATCTCGATGAAAGCGAGAGCCGCTGTCATAAAATCAGCCAATTGATACCATCAATGGCCTATATCCCCCGAAAAAGACAGGATGCCGATGCATTCTTGTTAAGCGCTTATAGTGGTGAAGCACGCCTGATCAACCCGCAACTGCATTACCAAGCCGGCAATATGCCTGTTTATGCGCTGCCGACTGTTTACAGCGGCCAGCCTCATCCACAACTAGATCAGGACCTCAACAAAATAACCTTTTGCGATACACCCTGGCTGCTCGGCTCCGATCAGAACGGCCTCGGCATGAGTGCTCTACAAGATGTCTGGAGACAATTTACCCCCCCTTATTTACGCCTGATTGCCATGGGTATCGACGCCTATAATCTGGTTGGCCAACTGGATAAACTCGACATCGCTCCTTACTCCGGCGCCACAGGAACCTTATCGCTAGCGTTTGACGGACGCATTAAACGAGAACTGGTTTGCGCCAAATTCATAGATGGACGACCTGAGCTGATCAACACTTTCAAAAACCCACCAGATATGTCTCCAGGATATGAAAATCAGCCAGCGCAGGAATTGTTACCAGTGAATGAGCATGTTGAATAAACTCAAAACGAAAGCAGCCCACTTAATCCGTGGCGAGAACGCCGAAGAGCAAGCCTATCATTTTCTGCTTGCTAAAGGACTTGAACCGGTTTGCCGCAATTTCCGCTGTAAGCAGGGCGAACTCGATTTGATCATGCTTGATAGGCAGACGCTGGTTATTATTGAAGTCAGATTTCGCAAGACCGATAAATACGGCAGCGCACTCGAGAGTGTTACACAGAAGAAACAATCCCGTATAATAGCGGCAACACATCTTTATTTATCAGCCAATAAGACAGACAGACCTATCCGTTTTGATGTTATCGCCATTTCCGGCAACGGCACTATAGACTGGATACAAAACGCCTTTTAAACCTGCAATTTTCATGAGCCTACAAGACCGAATCATCAATCATTTCTCTGACAGCATCCAGACCAAACAGGATGCCATGGCCAGCCTCTGCGAGCTTATCGAGTTTGCCTCACAACGCTTGGTCGCCGCCTTATTGAATGATAAAAAGATATTGTCCTGCGGAAACGGTGGCTCGGCGGCTAATGCCCAGTTTTTATCCTCTGCCATGCTCAACCAGTTTGAGCGCGAACGCCCCTCATTGCCGGCCATTGCCTTAACCACGGACACGACTGCCCTCACTGCCATAGCCAATGCTTATCATTTCGACGAAATTTTCGCAAAACAAATCCGGGCGCTTGGACAAAGCGGCGATATCTTGGTCGCATACTCCGACGCCAGCGATGCGGCCAATCTGGCCAAGGCCGTAACTACCGCGCATGATAAAGATATTTCAGTCATTGCCTTGACCGGCCAAGACGGCGGCATGATTGCACCGCTACTGAATGAAACCGATATAGAAATCCGCGTACCATCAAGTTCAATCGCACGCATACAGGAAGTACACCTATTGATTACGCATTGCCTGTGCGATCTGATCGACCATCAACTCTTTGGCGGCTAATCCATGAAAAATCATCTATTGCTATCTTTGCTGCTCTTCATCGGCCTACTCGTGAGCGGTTGCGCAACAACCGGCAAATCATTCGGTGAACGTCGTCACAGTGATGCCGTATTGATGGATCAACTTATAGAAACTAATGCATTCAGAGAATTAAGAGCGGATGATGAAATAGAAGAAAACTGCCACGTAAATGTCACAGCTTATAACGGAATGGCCCTGGTCACGGGCGAAGCCCCTAGCGCAGGCCTGCTCAATAAAATAATTGCCCTTGTCCGCACCGTCCCATATATAAAACAGATACACAATGCCGTACTTCTTGCAAAACCCAGTTCTGAGCAATCGCGCGCTAATGATGCGTTGATTACCGAAAACTTAAAAACAGCACTGACTTCTATCAACTCCATACCCGGATTCAATGGCACAGAAGTCAAGGTAATCACCGAAAACGGTGTGGTTTACCTGATGGGATTGGTGCACAAAAATGAAGGCGCGGCCGCCATAGATGCAACCCGGCGAACCCCTGGAGTAAAAAAAATTGTCACAAAGTATGAATATATTGACTAAGGCGATTGCCTTCGGCTTTCATGCAACGTCGGAATCAGCGTCGCAAGTTTTTTAATGACCTTCTGGCACAGTGTCAGCGCTAATATGTCTCCTATGCCACCTATTGAGCGCTTTCCGCGTAAAACTCACTGCTACCGTCCATATCTTCGGTCTGGACATAGAGTAACGGCTGCCCTTGGTTGAGCATTGCTGCATCAATGACTCTACAAACTGCGATTTTATGATCGCCTGCATCAGTATAATGGCTGACTTCACAGTCAAAATAAGTAAGACTTTCGGATAATATCGGCGCTCCGGTTTTACCTGTCAGCCACTGAAAACCGGCCATCTTGTCTCTGACTCCGGAGCGGCCAAAATGCCCGGCGATAGACTGTTGATCCTGGCCCAAAACATTGACGGTACAGATACCGCCCGCTCGAAGCAATTGATAGGAATAATGCTCGGGATTAATGCTCAATGCCAGCAACAGCGGATCAAAAGAGACCTGCATGACCCAAGCCGCTGTAAAGGCGTTTTGGTGTATGCCGTCACTGACGCCTATGACATAGATGCCATGGCTGATTTGCTTGAATAAACTGTCGGGATTTTCAATCATTTTCGGCCACCAGTTTAATACGCATCGACAAGTCAACGGCACGGATATTCTTAGTCAATGCGCCGATAGAAATATAATCGACTCCCGTTTCGGCAATCGTGCGTATATTGTCAAGACCGATATTACCTGAAGCTTCCAGTTCTATGACGCCGGCATTCAGCTTTACCGCAGCCTGCATGTCTTCGAGAGTAAAATTATCCAACATGATTCGATCGGGCTTTGCCGCTATCGCCTGCTCCAGTTCCTGCATGGATTCGACCTCCACTTCGACAGGAACCGATGTTTTTTCACGCGCGGTCTGAATAGCCTTGGCTATGGAACCTGCCGCAATAATATGATTTTCCTTAATTAATACGCCGTCATACAAGCCGATTCTGTGATTATAGCAACCACCACAGGCTACTGCGTACTTCTGCGCATTCCTGAGTCCTGGAATGGTCTTGCGGGTATCCAGCACTTTACAGCCGGTGCCGGCAACAGCCTCCGCATATTGCCGGGCGACAGTTGCCGTAGCCGACAAGGTCTGTAATAGGTTTAACGCGGTACGTTCTCCTGTCAACAGGCTTCTGGCCGGACCACTGAGCCTGCAAAGGAGCGTATCTTCACCGACTACCGCCCCTTCATCCTCCAGCCAATTAATGTTGACGTTGGCATTTAGCGCCTTAAATACTGCATCAAACCAGGCCCGGCCGCAGAGCACCATATGCTCCCGCGTGATGACTTCGGCTTCGGCATGCATGGTTTCGGGAATGATCTCTGCTGTGATGTCTCCCGAACCGATATCTTCCTCAAGAAAAGGTTTTACTTCTGCTATTTTTGATTGTGCTGTCATAAATTGTCTAATTTGGAAAGCGCTCGCTCTACGATGGACCTTTCGTCCAAGGTTACAATAGCCGCCTGTCCTTGTCTAAATTTTTCAGCCAATTCCTGGACTTTAACTTCAAGCATTTTTGCGCCATTTTTGCCGACAAACAGCATATTTTCGGTTTCCGTACTTTTCCATATCAGCTTGCCCCATTGCCGTTCCGATTCGGAGCCGAAGGCTACCCAGCTGTTTTCAGCCATATTTTTTATCTGTTCAGTAAACTCATCTATGATGACTTCGGGCTTCATATCCTTGATATGTTCCAAAGCCCGGCTAACCTTATTGACACTGCCCGTCTCTCTTTTTTTATCTTTATTATCCATCAGGATGATATGCCGTACCGCAAGATCTTTAAAAAAGCGAGACTGTGCATTTTTATCGTATGAAATACGATCCAGGCCATGTCTTAGTTCTTTGATCATGCCGGGCAAAAATTTTAATACCTGTTTTTTTTCATTTTCATCTACCGGAGGCAACACGCTGATGACCAGTTCTTCCATTGCCCGTACTGATTTTTTCCAAAGTTCCGGCTCTTCATTTTTGCGGACGTGATCAACCAACAATACATGCTGCCAGACATCGTGCAGAAATTCGGCAATGACTGCCGGCAATTCCTTTCCCTGCGTGCTGTCATCAATAGCCTTGGCTACAGCTTTCTTGCTCAGCTCCAGCGATTCCTTATTTTGCATTAACTGCCTAGAGCGATCCTCAAGAATCTGAACCCGCTGCTTATGTTTTTCCAAATAACGCCCAAAATCACTCGTCTCATTTGCCCAGCGAATGTGCTCAGATTCATTCTCCCTGGTTATTGTTTTTACGATGTCGGCAATGCGTTCGTAAACCAAACGGTCACTATGATCAGCCAGATTTAAAAATAGCCCGGCAGCAAACAAATCATTCAGTAAGCGCCTGATAGGATGATCCGTACCGGCAAAGGCACTGTATTGCCCCAGCGTGACCGCGGCCCAAGGCGTTTCCAACTGGAGCAAGGCAGACTTTACAGCGCTTGTCAGCGAGGAATCACTGTTAATTTCCTTAAAAATCAAAGCCACTAAATCCAGAATATCTTCGTCGCATTTGGCCAGACTCTTGATATCACCGCTGAAATTTAGCTCTTCGAGCTTTTTAATGACGCGCCATTTCAGAGGTTTCTCGAGTTCCCGATCGTCATGCTCAAAAGCATAAAACTGGCCAAGAATTTCCAGCACATGTATTATTTCAAAATGTTCATAAGTGGCCGCATTTTCAGGCTTCGGAATTAAATCATAAGCTGACGGGGTATGCATTGAACGCCACTGATCCAGTTTTTTCTGTAATGCCTGAAACTCTTGACTGATCAATTCACTACTCGCGGTAGACGGTTCAGACGCCTCCTTAATTTCGCTGACATCATATGAAGACGTTGCGAGCTCTGCCTCGAACTGCTTAGTCAATTCGCTATAAATAAAGCCCAACTGGCTAAACACATGATCTTCAAACGATTTATAGACAGCAACCCGAAATTTAGTTGTTAATTTCAATGGGTTAATTACCTCAACTAAAGCATGAACCAGATTTGCCGGTGAGACAGGATTATGACGGTCAGAAAAGGCTTGTTTGCCCATCTTAATTGAAAGTTGCCTATTTAACTGATGCAATTGGTCTTGAAAAGAATGCTCACAGTTTCGGATAATCGAGGCAACCGCATGACTTTCCTCTACCACAGCATCACTAGCTAGCGATGCCGCGGCCACATTTATTTTCTGATCTGGATTGTTTACCGTTTTTCGGTGGTTAACATGGAAAGCATCTCCAACCTTAAGTAAATAATTTTGCTTAATTTTTCTCCGCACCGAATGTACATGTTCCAGCTGTTTTCCGTAACCCACTTTCTCACGATCTTTACCTGATTGTAGTCCGAATTCGAGATCAATCCGCCTGCAACAATCGTCAACCAATTGCTCAAAGTAGTGATAAAAAGCCGACTTGAATTTAGCTAGAATTTCGGCATTATTCGATATGCTTTTGCTTATGCCTGTATATTGCCGTATGTTCATCGCCCTATCTCTTCCATTAAATAAAATATCAGTCTTTGTCAACCCAAGACTGTACCTAAACTATTAATTTGATAAATAATACGCATTTTTATCGTGAATTCTGTGATCCATTTCCGTTTTTTCCTCTTCTGATTAAGTCCATGAAAGTAGACTGCCACTGGCTGACTGATATTACCCAAATCCCTTCTCCAAACTTTAACGAGAGGAACGATCCTACTGATATCTCCTTACTGGTTATACATTGCATCAGCCTGCCTCCGAGTGAATTCGG
Organism: Methylobacter luteus IMV-B-3098; assembly: GCF_000427625.1. Taxonomy (GTDB): domain Bacteria; phylum Pseudomonadota; class Gammaproteobacteria; order Methylococcales; family Methylomonadaceae; genus Methylobacter; species Methylobacter luteus. Next base: position 2,982,843 of record NZ_KE386569.1, on the reverse strand, counting down.
CACGCCGTATATTGACCAACTCTTCTGCAACCAACTCGACCCGGAAAAACATCCCTATTTCAGGGATATTTATCAGATGACGGTGTCTTCGCATTTATTGATCAGGCGTACAGGCGAAATCGTGCAATATGTGCCTTTCGATAAACGTGCCTGGCATGCTGGAAAATCGGAATATGAAGGGCGGGAGCAATGCAATGACTTTTCCATCGGCATAGAACTTGAAGGCACTGAATTGATTGAATATACAGAAGCGCAGTATCTGCAACTCGCGGCAGTAATTCGCCTATTGCTTGCGACCTACCCTCAATTATCGGCTGATCGTATTACAGGGCATAGTGATATCGCGTCCGGACGGAAAACCGACCCGGGCGCATCGTTTAATTGGCAAAAGCTGTTCAGTTTATTGAATGCCTGAAGTTCCGGCGATGGCAAACATTCTATGCATAATCGGCATGTCTGGACTGCCCGAAGCCGAATGATTCGGCAAGCATCAGGATCACGCCCAGCGTAATGGCGGAATCGGCGATATTAAATGCCGGCCAATGCCAAGAGTTATAATATACATCGAGAAAATCGATAACATAACCATACAGCAATCGGTCAATCAGGTTACCGATTGCGCCACCCAAGACCAGCGCCAACGCTACAGCCAGCAAGGTCTCATGTTTTTTCAGCCTGGACAGCCAAACTGTGATGCCCACGCTGATCACCAAAGCCAGCCCAGCAAAAAACCAGCGCTGCCAGCCGCCTGCCTCGCTCAAGAAGCTGAAAGCGGCGCCGGGATTATGCACATAAGTCAGATTAAAATACGGCATGACCGGGATGGACTCGTAAAGCCGCATTGAATTATCTACGGCAAGCTTGCTGCCTTGATCCAAAATTATTGCCAATAATGACAACCATAACCATTTCAACATAGTATTCACGCAAACTGTCGGTTTTCGCCGGAGCCCGCCACATTTTCGACGCAGCGGCCACAAAGCTCAGGATGATCGGCATGCGCCCCCACATCCTGGCGTTGATGCCAGCAGCGCACGCATTTTTTATGCCCGGACACGGCAACCTTTAACTTGACGCCGTCAATCTCGGTTTGAATCGCATCGTCAGGGCAATCCTGATCGGTCATTACCGTGGCATTCGAGGTGATAAGGACAAAACGTAATTCATCGGCCAAGCTATTTAAAGCGTCTAAGTACACCGCATTGCAATACAGCTCGACCTCGGCATTCAGCGAAGCGCCTATCTCGCCTCGACTCCGGCTCTTCTCCAGCTCCTTGCTGACCGCAGTTCGGACACTCATGACTTTCTGCCAGAATTCACGATTCATAGCGGCCTCTTCATCCAGTTTAAACAAGCCTTGATACCAGGTTTCGAGGAATACCGACTCGCTGCGTTGACCGGGTATATAACTCCAGATTTCATCAGCTGTATAGCTGATGATCGGCGCCAGCCAACGAGTCAGAGCCTCCAACACGTGATACATGGCCGTCTGAGCCGAACGCCTGGCCAGACATTCTTCCTTAGCCGTATATTGGCGGTCTTTAATGATATCCAGATAAAAACCACTTAGATCGATCACGCAAAAATGATGTACTTTCTGGAAAATAGGCTGAAACTGATAGCTTTCGTAAGCGGCTTTAACCTCTTCCTGAAGCGCATAGGCTCTATCCACGATCCAACGGTCCAAAGCCAGCAAATCCTTTGCCTCGACCAAATGCTGAACTGGATCGAAGCCATCCAGATTTGACAGCAAATATCTGGCCGTGTTTCTCAAGCGCCGATAGCCGTCCGAGGTCCGGTTAAGAATTTCATCGGAAACGGACATTTCGCCACGATAATCGGTCGATGCTACCCATAAGCGCAAGACGTCGGCGCCCAGTTCTTTCATGACTGACTGCGGCGCGACCACATTACCCCTAGACTTGGACATTTTTTTGCCTTCCGCGTCCACAGTAAAACCATGGGTCAAGACGGCTTTATAAGGTGCAGCATCATTCATGGCTGTCGAGGCCAATAAGGACGACTGAAACCATCCGCGATGCTGATCGGAGCCTTCCAGATACAGATCAGCCGGAAAGGCCAGCTGCTGACGTTTATCGAGAACACAGGCATGCGTGACGCCGGAATCGAACCAGACATCCAGCGTATCGGTCATCTTATCGTATAAAGAGGCTTCCCCACCCAGCAGCTCTTCTTTCTCCAGTTCAAACCAGGCTTCTATGCCTTTTTGCTCGATGCGCTGGGCCACCTGCTCGATCAGTTCAGGCGTGCGCGGATGCAATTCACCGGTTTCCTTATGGACAAAAAAGGCGATCGGCACACCCCAGGTACGCTGACGCGAAATACACCAGTCAGGTCGATTTTCCATCATACTTTCAATACGCGCCTGCCCCCATTCCGGAATCCAGGCTACCCGCTTGACTTCATTCAGCGCCTGCTCGCGTAACCCGTTTTTATCCATCGAGATAAACCACTGCGGCGTGGCCCGAAAAATAATCGGTGTTTTATGGCGCCAGCAATGCGGATAACTATGCAGAATGGCTTCCTGATGCACCAGTTTGCCTCGTTCTTCGAGCACAGCCAGCACATGGTCATTGGCACTGAAGACATGCTCGCCGGCAAACAGTTCTGTATTGGGCAGGAAAATGCCGTCATTGCCGACCGGATTATCGACCGGCAAGCCGTATTTCAGACCGACGATATAGTCGTCCTGTCCATGTCCGGGCGCGGTGTGCACGGCGCCGGTACCTGCATCGGTCGTGACATGATCGCCGAGGATAATCGGTACCTGACGGTCATAAAAAGGATGCCGCAATAACTGGTTTTCCAGTGCCGCACCTTTGCAATAGGCAATGACATGGTAATTCTCGATGTCATAGCGCAGCATTGCATCCTTAAGCAGGACTTCCGCTATGACCAGGCGCTCTTTGTTGCCATCCTTCTCGCACTGAACCACGGCATATTCAAGGTCGGGATTCAAAGCGACGCCCTGATTGGCCGGCAGCGTCCAGGGAGTCGTGGTCCAGATGACAACTGACAAAGGCCCGGCGCCATCATGCTCGGGAACATGATGGCAACTCGCCATAAACGCATCTTCATCAATGACTTGAAAGCGCACATCGATGGCCGGTGAATGTTTGTCTTCGTACTCAACTTCCGCTTCGGCCAGCGCCGATCCGCAATCGGTGCACCAGTGCACAGGTTTGGCACCTTTACTCAAATGACCTTTCGCGCTGATTTTTCCTAATGAACGTACGATATCGGCTTCAAACGCATAATCCATTGTTAAATACGGATTATCCCAATCGCCCAGAACTCCGAGTCGGACAAAAGCTTCTTTCTGAATGTTGACCTGCTTGCCTGCGTACTCTCGGCAGGCCTTGCGAAAAACAGCGGGCGACACTTTGACACCGGCCTTTCCGACTTTCTTTTCCACCATCAATTCGATGGGTAAACCGTGACAATCCCAGCCCGGCACATATGGGGCATCAAAGCCGCTCAACATTTTCGATTTGATAATGATATCTTTCAGGACTTTATTGACTGCATGACCGATATGAATTTCACCATTGGCATAAGGAGGCCCATCATGCAGAACGAATTTTGGGCGCCCGGCAGACTGCTCCCTGATTTTGCGATACAGGCCGGCCTCATTCCATTTCTTTAACCGTTCCGGCTCACGTTGCGCCAGATTGGCCTTCATCGGGAAAGCAGTTTTAGGTAAATTCAGTGTTTTTTTGTAGTCCATCGTCATACGTTTCTTAAATCAGCAAAAATCTTTTTAGTATCAGCCACATCTTTTACGATCTGAGCCTTAAGTTCATCCAGTGACCGGAAACGCATCTCATCCCTGATCTTTCGCTTGAAATGCACTTCCACGTAACGCCCGTAAATTTCTTTATCAAAGTCAAACAAATGTGTTTCCAGTATCACTTTTGACCCGCCATCGACCGTGGGTCGCGTCCCGACATTCGCCACTCCCTCGAATTCCTGGCCATCTATGCCAGTCATGGTTACAGCATAGACGCCGACAACCGGAGTATTTTTTCTAAACATACGTATATTGGCGGTCGGATAACCGATCGTCCTGCCTCGCTTATCGCCGTGCGCGACCCGTCCGCATACGGAATAACAGCGGCCCAGCAGTTTCTCGGCTTCGGCCAGGTCGCCGGCACCCAGCGCGTCCCTGATCAGCGTGCTGCTGACACGCAGACCGTCCACATAATAAGACCCGGTATCTTCAACTTCAAAACCGAACGCCTGACCTTTGTCCTTAAGCATGGCAAAGTTACCGCGTCGGGCTTTGCCGAAATGAAAATCATCCCCGACAACCAGATGTTTAACATTCAGTTTTTTTATTAATATATCCAAAATGAACTGTTCGGCGTCCCAATTGGCAATGTGTTGATTAAAGCGCAATATCAGTAAATCATCAACGGGCAGCTTTAAAAACTGAATCACTTTCTCCCGCAAGCGCATCAATCGAGATGGTGCATTTTTTCCCAGAAAATATTCCAGCGGCTGCGGCTCGAAAATCATAACAATGACCGGCAAGCCGAGCGCCTTGCCACGCGCTGCCAGCTTATCAATCACGGCCCTGTGGCCTAAATGCAAGCCGTCAAAATTCCCGATAGTCAACACACAACCGTTTTCCAACGGTTCCAAATGAGACAGGCCTCTAATTAAACGCATGGATGTGACAAATCAAAATTCTTTATTCTATCACGTGTAATATCATGTGAACTCAAAACATAAATCAGGCAAAATAAATGAATCCGACAATAAAAGCCTACCGATTCAGCAAAGCACTATTGGATTGCGTTACGGTCATGCCGACTGACCAAATGCTTGAACCTTAAACCAGTCAGGACCAATGTCAACGCATAAATTGCACACCCTATCACGATCCATACCAGCAGATTAATGATTCTATCCATGGAGCCCCACTGCCCCCACTGACTGACATCGACAAAATAATCCAGGCCTGCCGCCATCACTGCGCTTGCCAACAATGTCCTGGCAAAAAATAATACCCAGCCCTCGGCCGGCTGATAGACCTTATCTTTCAACAGTTTGCCAAGCAACAGAAACGCATTTAAAAACGCGCTTAATGAGGTCGCCAAAGCGATTCCTGCATGCGCCATAGGAAACATCAGCGCAGCGTTTAAAAGCATATTGGCGCCAATGGCATATAATCCGTACCGAACCGGCGTTTTCATGTCTTGCCGGGAGGTAAAGCCGGGCGCAAGCACTTTAATCAGAATAAATCCCAACAATCCGGCCGAATAAGCCATGAGACTCTGCCCGGCCAAATGCACATCATCGGCGCCAAACTCCTTATACTGAAACAGTGTCGATAGGATCGGCTCGGCCAGCATCAGCAGCCCAACCATGGCCGGCATGCCGATCAATAAAACCAGGCGCAAGCCCCAATCCAGCGAATTTGAAAAGGCCGTTGTATCGTCAGCCGCATGATCTCTCGACAAGTTCGGCAAAATGACGGTAGCCACTGCGACTCCGAAAATACCCAGCGGAAACTCCACCAGACGGTCCGAATAATATAGCCAAGAGACGCTACCGGCACTCAAAAACGAGGCCATCAACGTATCCAGCAGCAAATTGATCTGCGTGGCTGAAACCCCGAGGATCGCCGGCAGCATGAACCCCATCATGCGTTTGACGCCGGCATCATTAAAATCAAACCTCAGCCGGGGAACCAGCCCTAAACGCATCAAGGCCGGCATCTGGAACAACAATTGCACCACGCCTGCTATAAAGACTCCCCAGGCCAACGCGATAACCGGCTCGGCCATCATGGGCGCCAGCCAGATTGCAGCGGCAATCATGCAAATATTCAGCAAAGCCGGCGTCAGGGCAGGGATGGCAAACTTGCCGTGCGCGTTCAAGACGCTGCCCGCAAATGCCACCGACGAGATAAAAAACAGATAGGGGAAAGTAATCCGCAGCATTTGTACGGCCAGTTCATACTGAGACCCTTTCCAGATAAAACCGGGGGCAAACAAGGTAATGAGCACAGGCGCGGCAATCATACCGAGAATCGTGACCAGCATTAAAACCAGCGCCAAGGTTCCGGCCGTTCTGTCGACAAACTGCTTTAGCGCTTCCTGACTGCCTTGCTCCCTGCTTTCTGACAACGCCGGAATAAAAGCCTGTGCAAAAGCCCCTTCAGTAAACAGACGCCGCAGAAAATTCGGAATTTTAAATGCGATAAAGAACGCATCAGTTGCCAGATCAACGCCGAAAAGCCGTGCTATCAACATGTCCCGGACAAATCCCAGCAAACGAGAAATCATGGTCATGCTGCCTACTATGGCGGTTGATTTGAAAAGCTGCCTGCTCAACGCTGCTCCTTCTAACTAATGCATTAATTTTTTTGACAATAATAACATTTAAAAAGATAATATGCGGTCTTATTAACTCACATAGCAAAAATCGAGAAATTATGGCTAATACAGCACAAGCTAAAAAGCGTGCGCGACAAGCGGAAAAAAGCCGTATTCGCAACGCAGGACAACGCAGCAACTTACGCACATTCGTAAAAAAAGTTATTGCCGCAGTTAACGCGGGCGACAAAGAAAAAGCGCAAGCCGCCTTCAAGACTGTTGTGCCCATTATCGATTCAGCAGTAAACAAAGGCCTTATCCACAAAAATAAAGCCTCTCGCAGCAAAAGCAGACTGAATTCAAAAGTAAAATCTATTGCTTAATCCGCTTTAGTCTTACTCATAAAAAAGGCCGAACCCGATAACGAGTTACGGCCTTTTTATTTGCCTCTTCTACATCAACACCATATTATCGCGGTGTATCATTTCCGAGTCATCCGCATAGCCCAGAATACTTTCAAATTCGGAACTGCTCTTGCCTGCGATCAGCTCCGCATCGGCCCTGCCATAATTAATAAGCCCTCGAGCGATTTCCTGGCCGCTTTCAGCCACGCATGAGACCAGCTCGCCGCGTTCAAACCGACCCGATACCGATTTAACGCCGACAGCCAACAGGCTTTTGCCGTCACTTTTCAAGACCCTGACCGCACCGTCATCAAGAACCAATTTCCCTTTGACCTGCAACTGCCCGGCAAGCCAGCGCTTTCTGGCCACCAAGGGCTCTATATCCGGCAATAAATGCGTCCCCAGATCAGCCCCGGCAATCACTGCCGTAATCACCTCCTCAACAGCACCTGCCGCAATCACGGTGGCAGCTCCCGACCTGGACGCCAGGCGCGCCGCCCGAACCTTAGTATACATGCCGCCTCGACCCAGTCCACTACGACTTTCACCAGCCACTATATCCAACCGATTGTCATTGACACTAATCTCGGAGATCAACTCGGCATCAGGATACAGACCCGGATCAGCCGTAAACAGCCCTCGCTGATCCGTCAGAATGATCAGCAGATCGGCCTCCACCAGATTCGCCACCAAGGCACCCAGCGTATCATTATCGCCAAAGCGAATCTCTTCAGTCGCGACCGTGTCATTTTCATTAATGACGGGCACCACACCCATCTTTATCAGCGTCAACAAAGTGCTTCTGGCATTCAAATAACGCTGCCGGTCCGATAAATCATCATGCGTCAACAATACCTGTGCCGCATGCAGCCCGTGCTGCTGAAAATTATCATCAAAAACGCGCACCAGCCCCATCTGGCCCACCGATGCCGCCGCCTGCAATTCATGCAATGTCTTGGGTCTTACTTTCCAGCCCAGCCGGCACATGCCTTCCGCCACCGAACCCGAGGAAACCAGCAACACTTCAATTGACTGCCGCCTTAATGCAGCCATTTGCCCGACCCAAGCTGCGATAGCCGGCTTATTAAGCCCTCGACCGCCATCCGTCAACAAGGAACTACCTATCTTTACGACAATTCGTTTGGCTTTTGCAAAATCAGTCCTGCTCACTCTCTTTCCGCCGCCGCTGTTCCAAAAATTCCATGATGGCAAACATTAACTCTCTAGTGCCATCCCCGTTAATTGCCGAGATCATGAAGACCGGCCCCGACCAGCCGAGCTCGCCAACAATAGCTTGGCAATGCTCATCCACTTCCTCATCAAGCAATCTATCTACTTTATTGAGCACCAGCCAACGCGGCTTATTAGCCAAATCATCGCTCCATTTCTCAACTTCTCGGATAATTTTGCGCGCCGCCTCAACCGGTGAGTCCGCGCTCTCATAAGGCTCAACATCAACCAGATGCAACAGCAAGCCGGTACGCGACAAATGCTTGAGAAACTGCAGCCCTAGCCCCGCGCCTTCCGCCGCACCCTCTATAACGCCCGGAATGTCGGCAATAACAAAACTGCGCAGGTCGTCAATCCTGACCACGCCCAGGTTAGGATGCAGCGTAGTGAATGGATAATCGGCGACCTTAGGTCTGGCTGACGAAACCGCACGTATCAGACTGGACTTGCCCGCATTAGGCATCCCAAGCAAACCGACATCGGCAATCAGCGTCAATTCCAAATGCAGCCTGCGATGCTCGCCTTCGGTGCCCTTACTGGCATACTGCGGCGCCCGGTTAATACTGCTTTTAAAACGGGTATTGCCCAGACCGTGAAAACCACCTTTGGCCACCAGCAACACCTGACCGACTTCAGTCAGATCCCCCATCTCCTCGCCTGTTTCCGCATCGGAGACGCGCGTGCCCAAAGGCACCTGCACAAAGCAATCCTCGCCTTTTTTACCGGTGCAATTGCGAGCCATGCCATTTTGCCCTCGCTCCGCCCTATGCACCGAGTGATAGCGAAAATCAACCAGGGTGTTTACATTTTCAGCTGCAACCAGATAGACACTACCACCATCACCGCCATCGCCACCGTCAGGACCACCCAACGGCACGTATTTCTCGCGACGAAAACCGACTTTACCGTTACCGCCGTCACCCGCCTCTACGCGAATTTCCGCCTCATCAACAAATTTCATAAATCACGCCGCCGCATTTAAAGCTTACCGATAAAAACAAAAAAAGCCCCACTATTAACGAGCGGAGCTTTCTTTAGACAACCACACTACCGCCATAAGCGGTTCGTAAGTTTTATGCAGCAACTATACTGACAAATTTACGGCCTTTAGGACCTTTAACCTGAAAAACCACTTTACCGTCAGCTGTTGCAAACAAAGTATGATCTTTTCCGCAACCGACATTGTCACCCGCGTGAAAATGTGTTCCACGTTGACGAACAATAATATTTCCCGCTGTCACAACTTGACCGCCGAAACGTTTAACACCCAATCTTTTCGCATTAGAGTCGCGTCCGTTACGCGTACTACCGCCCGCTTTTTTATGAGCCATCTGTAACCCCTATTATTAAGCAGAAATGCCAGTGATCTGGACTTCTGTATAGTACTGACGATGCCCCATGTGTTTCATATGGTGCTTACGTCTTCTGAATTTAATAATTTTGACCTTTTTATGCCGACCTTGAGACAGAACAGTCGCAGTCACCTTGCCGCCCTCAATGAAAGGCAGACCAACTTTAACATCACCGCCTGACTGAACCATCAGCACTTTATCGAATTCAATGCTGTCGCCTGTTCCAAGCTCAAGTTTTTCTATTTTTAAGGTCGTACCTTCTTCTACTCGGTACTGTTTACCACCTGTTTGAATTACCGCATACATCTGCGCAAGCTCCATCAAGCATTAATCTGTTTAAAGTGAACAGATAATTTTATTTTTAAAACTAAGTCAAGTCAAATTTAAATCAACCGACCCCTAATATCCTCGAATAAAATAACACAAGAAGGCTATTGACACCACTATAGTTTATTCAATAGCATGGGCGATTAACTTCTTATTAAGTTATAATAGCTTAACGGCTTTGTATTTCATAGCTATCATCATGAAAAATAACCTAATCCTAGACACGCAGCATTAATAATGGCATCACAATCCACATCGAACGCATCAGCGCCCATTGATTTTAATTCGATCAAGAATTTAACCATCTCTGAAGCCAAGGCGGTCGACCAGCTCATCATTAACGAGTTAAGTTCCGATGTTGTTCTGATCAATCAGGTGGGCCATTATATTATCGGCAACGGCGGCAAAAGACTGCGCCCTATGCTGCTGCTGCTTGCCGCCAAGGCTCTGGGCGGCGCTAATAACAATCACCTGGTGCTCGCTGCTGTCATTGAATTCATCCATACCGCGACATTGCTGCACGATGACGTGGTTGACGATTCGGACCGCAGACGCGGCAAAGAGTCGGCCAATGCGGTCTGGGGCAATGCCGCCAGCGTCCTGGTCGGCGATTACCTCTACTCCAGCGCATTTGAAATGATGGTGCGCACGGGTAACATGCGCGTTATGGAAATTTTGTCCAAAACGACAACAGCCATTGCCGAAGGCGAGGTTCTACAGCTTCTGAACTGTAACAATCCCGAAACCACCGAAGAAAAATATCTCGAAGTCATCTCCAGAAAAACAGCCATCCTGTTCAGCGCCGCAACCCGATTGGGCGCCGTTATCTCCAATGCTTCCGAAAAAGTGGAAGAAGGTCTGGCAAAATACGGCCAGCATCTCGGCATCGCTTTCCAGCTTATCGACGATGCGCTGGATTACAAGGCCAATCAGGAGGAGTTAGGCAAGAACCTCGGCGACGACCTGGCCGAAGGCAAACCGACCTTACCGTTGATTTACGCCATTCAGCACGGCAATGACAGTGAAGCCGGCATCGTGATCGATGCGGTCAAGAACGGCAATCGCGATGCCTTCAGTGAAGTCTATGCCGTCGTAAAGCGCACTAAAGCGATTGACTATACCGAACTGCGCGCCGATGAAGAAGCGCAGAAAGCGATCGATGCCTTAAGCGTTCTGCCCGATTCGGACTACAAAGACGCACTGATTCTGTTGGCGAAATTTTCAGTTCAGCGCAATTATTGATATTTGCAGAAAATCGCTGGGCTGTGCTTGGTTTTTAAGCGCAGCATTAAACGCTTGGGCATTCCCAGCTGTTGCTGGTGATATTTGAAAGGCAGCTTACCCATTAATTCAGCCGGGAATTCCAAGACAACAGAATCATCACTCGTTTTCGCAAACGGCAAGACATAATCCTCCAGGCTCGCTGGCCGCATCATCGTTATGACTCGGATTTGAATTTATCAGCCAATCCGGTGATACGCTCAACCCGCCGCCCGACCGCAGCGGCAAACACGGCTTCATCAGCTATCAGCCTGACGGCTTTCCTGGCCCGAGTTATGGCCGTATAAAGCAATTCCTTTGTCAGCACCGGATTAACCACATCAGGCAAAGCGATCAGCACTTCCTCGAATTCAGAACCCTGGCTTTTGTGTATCGTCATCGCATACACGGTCTCGCAATGCGGCACGCGCGCGGGCAGATATTTTTTAACACTGCCATCGGCACGCTGAAAGAACACCATCAGTTTTCCGCCCTGCTCCTTATCGGGCAGGCAAATGCCGATATCGCCGTTATAAAGCTGCAAGGCCGGGTTATTTTGCGTGACCATGACCGGCCGTCCGATATACCAGAGCCCGGATACACTGATCAGCTTTTGCGCGACGAGTTTTTGCTCGACCAGATGATTGATCTCGGCGACGCTGTTTTTGCCATGCCGGTTGGCACATAGCACCTGAAAGCGACTGAAAGCGCGATAAATCTCGTCAAAGGACGCGGAAGTCTTGATCAGCCGCAAATAATCGGCCTGCTGCCCGGCCACATAATCGATCGGGTCCTGGTCCAGCAGCGTTATGTTCTGATCTCCACCCTGCAGCACCTGCCAGGCGATATCAGCCTGTTGCTGGTTGACTGCAACCGCCAGCCTCTTAATGCTTTCGTCAAACCGGTGCGATTTCTTCAGTTCCAGCGTACAGTCCGGCAGAATTGCCGTTAAATCAGCCAGCACGGCGCCCGATTCGACCGAAGCCAGCTGATCCTTATCGCCGAGCAAAATCAGACCGGCGCCGGGTTTTAAGGCATCGACCAGCTTGCTCATCAGCGCCAGATCGACCATGGACGCCTCATCAACCACGACCAGATCATGAACCAGCGGCTTGTCGGCATGATGGCGAAAATACGGAGACGGCGGCCTGGCGCCCAGCAATCGATGCAGCGTTGTCACCGATTCAGGGATACGCTGCCTGACAGACTCGTCACACGGCAGCGACGCTTTGTTATTGCCTATTGATTCCTGCAGACGCATGGCCGCCTTGCCGGTCGGCGCCGCCAGGGCGATATGCAGTGATTCCTCAGACAACTCCTGCATCAAGGCCAGAATCCTGACTACGGTCGTCGTCTTGCCCGTGCCGGGCCCGCCGGTAATAATGCTGAACCTCCGGGTAAGCGCCATTTTGGCGGCGGCGCGTTGCCAGTCGACCTCATCGGACAGCGCCGGAAAATAACGATCCAGCGCAGCATCAAGGCCTTCTACAGCAGGCTTTGTCTGCGCCATCGCCTTGATCTGTTTTGCCAAGCGGCTTTCATAATCCCAGTAGCGGTGCAGATACAGGCGGTTCTGCTCAAGCACCAGAGGCAACGGCCCGACAGATTGACCTGGCACGGCAGCCAGTCCCGAAGCCAGCACCAACGCGCAGTCTTTTTCTGCCAATTGCATACAGCTGTGCCCTTGGCTTTGCTCATGCGACAATTGCATAACCAGGCTTTCAAACAGCAGTTTTTCCTCGGCATTGAGTTTGCAACGCTGTCCCAGGAAGCGGGCGAAAGCAACGTCCAGCCGGCTAAAGGTTATTTCCTGATCCTGCATCTTATCCTCCAAACAACGCGGCCAATGCTTCGACTCTGGCCAGTTCCGGCCGGTCCTGATAAATCCCGCTCATGGCCAGCTCTGGCTGCATACCGCGCACGAACAAATAGCGCACGCCGCCGAATTGGCGTTCGTAACGGTAATCCGGCAGGCGTTTTTGCAGATAGCGATGCAGCACCACGGTATAAATCCAGTATTGCAGACCGTAATTATGCTCGCGCATGGCCTGGCCCAGGGCTTCATTCGTATAATCGGCGAGACTGTTGGTCTTATAGTCCATGACGTAGTAGCGGCCGCCATATTCGCAGATCAGATCGATAAAGCCGGTCAGATAACCGCACATCTGCTTGCCGTTCAAAGGCTGAAAGGCCGGCGTATCCAGTAGAATCTTATTAATCTGGCTGACATCGATCAGCCGCATCGATAGATAAAACGGCATCTCTTTCAGGCAATGGCTTTCTTTCAGGTTCATCAGGCGGAAAGATGCGTCCGTATCGGACAGCGTCGTCGTGACAACGGCTTGCAACAGTTCGTCAATAAGCTCCGGCGTCTCCAGTCTGAGGCCATAACGCTGGCAGGCCTGATTGCGCAATTTCGAGATATCCTTGCGACGGGCCAGATCGTTAAACGCCACGTTTTCCAGTAATGCGTGCACGACATTTCCGGTATGCGCGCCGCGCGGCAACGCCAGCCTGTCTTTTTCGGGTTCCGGCTGCAGCGTTTCGCCGGCCTTGTCTTCGGGTAGCTCGGGCGCATCGTGCAGGCTTAAGCTGGATAAGGCCGTGTAACTGCTCATTTGCCAGTGCGTATATAACGACCTTTTCCGTTTTTTGGCCAGCAAATCGCACGGCGCAAACCGTTGCTGATAACTGCCGATCGTTGCGCACGGCAGCTCCAGCAGCCGATACTCGAACGCGCTTGATTGGCATAACGCCTCGAATGTTGCCTGCTGAGCGGCAAAATCGGCATCGGCCAGATTCAGCAGCCAGGCCATGGCCGAATCATTGGCGGCCTTCTCGGTCCTGACATCGGCCCAGGCGATATAACAGCGCGATCTGGCCCGCGTCACGGCCACATAAAACACGCGCAAATCCTCGGCCAGCTCTTCGGCCAGTGCCAGCGTCTTGCGGCGTTCGAAATCCTTCGATCCCAGATCGACAATCACCCGGCCGTTGTCATGACATTTGATCAGACGTTTTTCGCTGTTCAGCCGGCCGCTGCGCTGCCACAGGTACGGGCAGAAAATGACCGAATATTCCAGACCTTTAGAGCGATGCATCGTAATGATCTTGACCGCCTCCTCGTCGCTTTCGAGCCGCAACTGCTGGTCATCGGCGCTGCTTTTGTCCTGCTCGGCTTTGGTAATGACCGCTTGCAGCCAATCCAGGGTTTTATTGATGCCCAGATGCTCGTCAACGGCGGCCTGCTGCACCAGTTCGATCAAATGATGCAGATTGGTCAGGCGCCTTTCGGCCATGACCGTGATGGATAGATGCGTCCGGATGGCCTCCTGCGCCAGCAAGTGCTGCATCATGACCATCAACCCCTTTTGCTGCCAGTCCTGGTAATAGCCCAGAAACCGTGCCATGTGTGCATCCAGCTCCGTTTCGCTATTGACCAGTTCATAAAGCGTCCGGCCATCCAGGCCGAACCAGCTCAGGGCCAGTGCCTGCTTGAGCAGGCTCATTTCGCCCGGCTGCGCCACGGCCTGCAATAGCACATATAAATCCCGGGCTTCCTGCGAGGCGAAGACGGATTCGGTGCTGTTCAATACCGACGGCACGCCTGCACTGCGCAGTGCCGCCTGATAGTCGCGGGCCTGCGTATTGGTCCGCACCAGAATCGCGATATCCCTGGGTTCGAGCTTGCCTGCAACGACATCGTCATTGATCTTTCTAGCCAGCGTGTAATCGCTACTCAGCAATTGCAGAATTTCATTGACGACCGCGTTTCTGATCTCGTCAGCCGCCTTGCCGGCAGTCCAGTGGCCTGACTTGGCATCGCTTTGCGGCAATTGCCATAACACCATTGGCGCGAGCGCGCGGTCGGCCTGATACAACGTCCGTTCAGCCGCCGGCACGGCCGCCTCGACTGCCTTAAACGCCAGATCTTCGAGCAGAAATGCCTGCTCGCGCCTGAATAACGTATTCACGGCATCGACCAATTCGGGGTGCGAGCGCCAGTTTTTGCCCAGTGTAAATTGATGATGGGCCTGCTTTTGCGCCGCCAGATAGGAATAAATATCGGCGCCACGGAATTTGTAAATCGCCTGCTTGGGATCGCCGATCAGATACAGGTAATGATCGGGCGATGCGAACAGCGATGAGAAAATAAACCACTGGCTCTGGTCGGTATCCTGGAATTCATCGATCAACGCGACTTTAAAACGCTGCCGGAGTTCGGCAATCAGCAATTCGCCTTTATCACCGTGCAGGGCTTCCGACAGACGCGTGATCAGGTCGTCGAACGACATAACATTCATCTGGCGCAAGCGCTTGTCCAGCTCCAGGTGCAAGGTTTCCAGCAGGGTTCGGCGCAAGGTCAGGGTAATGACGCCTTGCGCCTCGATCAGCGCATCGAAAGGCGTCGTGTCGATCGCCAGATCGGCCAGATAACCGGCCTTTTTATCGCCTCTTAGCCTACGGCCGTCCAGCCCCTCCATGATTCCGTCGTTGGTCAGCACCGCCAGGGTCTCGGCACTGGGCAACTGCGCCGTCCTGCCGTGCAGCCAATCACCGAGCGCCTGAATATGTTGCCCAAAGCTATCGCAATAACTCGATTTGAACTTGCCGTCGGCAAAGCTGTTCGTCAGAGATTCAACACAAGCGCCCAGCGCGTCCCCGGCTGAAACCGCCAACCGCTTCAATTCGGCCAATTGGCTATCCAGACAAGTGCCTGACGGATAAACATCGACATGGGCCAGAATGAAATCGACGCTGGCCAGCAGATCATGCGGCGTTTTATAGTCCGCGGTCAGCACCGAAACTTCCCAGGCCGAACGGTTATAAATCTGCCGGCGCCAGAAGTCGTCCGCGCAGGCTTGCTTGATGTCGGCCAGGTCGCTGGTCAACTCGGCATCGAACAGCTGTCCGCTTTCCAGCGCATGCTCTCTTAAAATACGCTGACAAAAACCGTGAATCGTGAAGATACCGGACTGATCGATATTCAGCAGCGCCAGCTCCAGGCGCTGCCTGATCTGCTCGGGCTCTATATCAAGACTGCCCAGCCATGCGACCACATTGCTGTCCACGTCATCGAGACGTCCGTCCATAATCCGTTTGGCTTCGGCCAGCCTGGCCCGGACACGGGATTTGAGCTCCTCGGTCGCAGCCTTCGTAAAAGTCACGACCAGCAGTTCCTCAATCTTCAGGTCCTGTTCGACGACAAAGCGCAACACCAGCATGGCGATAGCATAGGTCTTGCCGGTCCCGGCGCTGGCTTCGATCAGATTGACGCCTTGGAGCAGTTCGGTTTGCACCGGATTGAAATCACGCATTTTCATTATCCTGAATAATCAATGGCCATGCGTTGCCGCCCATATATCCTGCAGCAGCGACTGACATTGCCGCTCGAACGCCTCGCCCAGCACCCGGGCCATGTCGTCGGCATTATGATAAAGCCGCCTGAGCTCCGGCTCATACGGCTGTTCGACGGCTCTGGCCAACTGCTCCATCGCCGTATCGAGCGCCGACTTGCTCGCGCGGCTGCTGGTATTCAGCTTATGTGCCTGCCTGACATAGGCCAGGGCCGGCTCGACAAAAAATGCATCGGGCTGCTGCTGGCCTAGCCGGTAGATTTCTATCAGCTCGGGCAGGTATTCGGGCTGGCAATGCCCGGGCAGAAACAGCAGGTCTTCATCGGTGCTGAGCAGGCAGGTCGCCTGCGGCTCCAGGCGGTTGATGATCAGATGATGCAGCCAGGCGTTGATGAAATCCTTGCCTTTCAGATCGGCATAGCGATAGAACAGGCTGCCGTTTTGATAGCGGTTGCCCAGCTTGCCGATCAGGCGATAGTGGCCGACTTTGATGTCGACGGGCAGATCGTCCAACGCCGGACCCAACTTTTTCTGCTCGATGCGCTCGACGAATTCCCTGATCACTTTCTGCTGTCGCTCAAACTCGAGCTCGCCCGGGCTGCCGGCCAGCCAGCGCCCCTGAGCCTGCAGTCTTTTCAGCGACGCGGAAGCGCCGCTTAACTGCTGCTGTATCCAGTCATGATGGATGGCATAGCCGTCCAGCTTGTCGATCTCAAAAGGCTCACGCTCTTCGGCCTTCGCTTCTATGCCGCCGAAACGCAGGTCCAATTGTCTTCGCAGGAAATAGCGTTGCGGATGCTGAAAGAAGGAAAACAGTTCGCTGAGTTCGATCACTTCATCAACTTCGGTCGTGATCGTGCCCTGCCACCATAATTGCGGCTCCTGTCTGGTCGCCGACAAGGCCTTGGCCGTCGCGCAGTCGGCTGCCGAAAAGCTGAACAGGTCCGATGCGCCGTCGAAATAGCGCGGGCTAAAAGGCTGCAAGGGATGTCTCGTCACCAGCCCGGACAGCCCGTAACTGTCCTCAAGCACGTCGAGCAACTCGCTGATGATGACGGACGGCGGAATAACATCGTTCTGGCTGATCGATTGGCCGATATAGGTCATGATCAGCCGCTGGCGCGCCGACAGCAGGATTTCCAGGAATTGGTAGCGGTCATCGGCCCGGCGCGAGCGATCGCCTTTGCGAAAATGTTGAGGTTGGCTGAGCAGATCGAAGGTCGGAGCGCGGTCGACTTTGGGAAATTCGCCGTCATTCATGCCCAGCAGCGCAATGACCTTGAAAGGAATCGAGCGCATCGGCAGCATCGAGCAGAACGTCAACTGGCCGCGCAAAAAGCCGTGCGAGGATTTGCGCTCGGAAATCGTGCCTTCCAGCCAGCTGATGATGACTTGCAGCTCGACATCGTCATTATGGACCGCCGCCACGTCGGCCGATAATTCGACCAGCAGCTCGTTAAGCTGTTGGCGCTCAACCGGATCGGCGCCCTCCAGCAACTGATCGGCGTAATAATAAAGCTGTGCGCTCCAGGCTTTCAGCGTTTTGGCCTGTTTCAGTTCCGTGCAGGCCTGAAACGCCAGCTGCATGAATTCACACAGGCCGCCCAATGCCTGTGCCGATGAACCTTCGATATCGCAGTAAGGCAATACGTCATCGATAAAATCGTCGTCGCTGCCGACCGCATAACCCATCAGCAACCGGTCCAGCGCCGCCTGCCAAGTATTCCCGCCCAGCTCGGGCAGCCCCAGCTCCTGTCTGTGTTTGGCCGACTTGCCCCAGCGCACTTCCGTGGCGCGCACCCAATGTTTGATCAGTTCCAGATCGGTTTCGGACAATCCAAAGCCTGGATAAACCACCGGCTGTTCCAGCAAGTCCAGTACGCTTTGCCAGCCGAAACGGCTCTGGCTCAAACTCAGGAAGCGAATAAAGGCCTCCAGCGCATTGTTGCTCACGCGCAGGCTGCGGTCGGCGATGGCATGCTGAATATCGTCGAACACGGCCGCGATAAACGGCTCATAGGCTTGAATATCGGGCGCCATGACCACGATATCGCGCAGTTCCAGCGCCGGGTCCTGTTCCAGCGCCTGCAGCAGCTCGTTTTTCAGGACTTCGACTTCGCGCATACGCGAATGGCAGGCATGGATGCTGATCGAATCATCTTTCTGAAGCGTTGCCCGTTTCTCCAGCGCATTATTCAGGATATCGTTTTGCAACTGCTGCAGATTATTATGCGCCTCGCTGAGCTCAAAACTTTCCGGTTCGAAATCAAACTGCATCTGTTCCAGAATCATTTCCTGGAACTCGCGGCCCTGCTGACCCAGCGTCGACAGTAACGGATGCCCGGTAAATGTTTCCAGCTCGACACGCTGGCGTCTGCTTTCGATATCGGCCCAGAACACTTGCGCCGGATTCAGCAGGAAAAAATGTACATCGCAATGCCTGGACAGCGCCTGCAAATAGCTCAGGAACAAAGGCGGCATGGTATTGACCCCGAACACGGACACGCGCTCGGGCACAGCATCGCCGAAAGCGCCTGCCTCGGCGTTGTTCAACCGCTCGATTACATCCAGCCATAACGAGCCACGGTGCCTGATGCCGGTCTGCTCGGTCACGAGCAGCCAGAGTGCCCGCTGCCAGCGCTCGGTTTCGGACTGATACAGCAGTTGCCCCTGGTGCCAGAGCGCCAGCATGTCGGGCCGCATCATCTGGTACTGGTCGAAAATCTGCGCCAGTTGCTGTGCCAGCTGATAGCGTTTGACGGCGATATTCTCTCCGGTCAGATACTGCCTTAATGCCTTGAATTCATGCCCGTAAGTCTCATCGTCCAATCGTCGCAGCAGGGCTTCAAACCGCCAGAGCATGACGTTCCGCTCGAAAACCGCATCGCTGAGTGACAGGTTGATCTTTTGCGCCAGCGTACTGAAAAAACGGTTCGGAAACAGAAACTCGTAATTGGCCCAGACCTTGAATTCAGTCGCTAGCTGCTGTGACAGCCAACGTTCCATGCCCTGGCTTTGAATCAGGAAAACTTCCTTGGTAAAAGGCGATGACAACGGCGCGTTTTCGATCACGGCGGTCAGATGCGCTACCAGATTCTCGGTTTTATTGGAGCTGTGCAGGATGAACATGAGGATTTTTGCAAGTCACGGACCCCAAGCATTATACACAGACTGAGCAATATCCTGACTGTAAAACCGCACTACCATCGACGTAATCGAACCGTGATCTTTTTGTAGCGCAAGGTTTGATGCTGCGTGCCCACATTGACATTCGCCTGTTTGACTTATCAGTCAGGCCGGAAGCCGGCACGAGCCTACGCGCCGCAATCCTGTGCCGGCTCATCATGCCGGTTTACGGAAATCGGCTGTGGCGACAACCGGCGAGGAGGAGTGAAGCTAATTTTATTTTTTGTTCTGTGGAGCGACTGAAACTCGCTCCACATTCCATTTTTGTCCTGGAGCCGGGCTAATCTTTCAAATTGACCAGGCCCTCGACCAGAAGAAGCACTTTCTGTTGAATGATGCGCGTATTTTCAGGCCCCATGCGCAGCATTTGCTTATGCACGGGACTTGCATTCTCCAGCTTGCTATCGGCGAATTTGTAGAGTACCCCAGGCTGTACCAGCGGAACGGGCGCGTCTATGACCGGCGCCGACAGGATTTCCGCCCCGGCTTTGGCCAGAATGTCTTCCAGCTTGTATTCATCAGGATAGCCGAACTCGGCAAAGACCTGTACGAACAACGGTCTGAATTTCCTGTAAACAGCCAGCGTCGCTTCGACATCCAGAGCGTTGATCGCCGCCGCCAGCTTGTCATAGCGCTGATAGCTTTGCCGGGCCATGAACAGATTCTCATCGGCCGCAAACCGCTGGCTCGGCTTAAGAAAGCGCATATGTTTCTCAAGCCGCTGCCCCTGAGAGAAATCGTTGGCGATCGTGACATATTTTCTGATCAGCTGGTCGGTCTTGAGCCATTCGGCAAGCCCCGGCGAAACCCTGATCATTTCCTCGCGTATTTGTCCGTCGCTATTGGCGAGATCCGGCAGGATAAAGCCTTTTTCCTGCTGGGACTCTTCGGTGATATCCGGCACGATGTCCGCATCGGGTGCCGCCATATCGGTATCCGCTGGAGCCGGCGCCTTTTGCGTTTGTGCCGCGTTGTCGGAAATCGGCGGCAGTTCCAACGGTTGCGTTTGCGTCTGCGGCTCAGTCAGATCGGAAGGTTGTTGCTGCTTGAAATAAAGCCAGCCCATGCCGGCCATCATGAGCAAAACAGGCACCAGCCAGACCAGGATGCCGCTGGATTTTTTACGCTTGGTTTCTTCGTATCGCCCCATGTTTAAGACCTTTTTTCAGTTGTGGGTTAGAATAACTTTAAATATTTTTTAAAGTGCCTAAGAAGTCAGAATCGTGTATCAGCAATACTTTCATTTCAATGAATTACCGTTTTCGATAGCGCCTGATCCGCATTTCATGTATATGAGCGCGCGCCATCAGGAAGGCTTGGCGCATCTGCTTTACGGCATCAATATGGGCGGCGGTTTTGTTGCCCTGACCGGCGAAGTCGGCACCGGCAAGACCACGTTGTGCCGCTGCCTGTTGCAGCAGTTGCCGGCCAATATCGATATCGCCTTGATCTTAAACCCAAAACTCAACGCCGTCGAATTATTGGCCACGATCTGTGACGAACTGAGCATTGGTTATGACAGAAACCAGCAAACGCTGAAAAACTTCATCGACAAGATAAATCAATACCTGCTTACGGCCTATGCCAACGGCAGGCGCACCGTGCTGCTGATCGATGAAGCCCAGAATCTGAGCCTGGAAGTGCTGGAACAAATCCGGCTGCTGACCAATCTGGAAACCAGCAAGACCAAACTGCTGCAAATCATTCTGGTCGGGCAGCCGGAACTGAAGCAAATACTGAACCGGAAGGGCTTGCGCCAGCTCAATCAACGCATTACGGCCCGTTATCATTTGCTGCCGCTGTCGCTTGATGAAACACGGGCCTATATTCATCATCGCCTGACCGTTTGCAACGGCAATCCGGGGCTTTTTAAGGAACGCGCCGTTCGCAAAATTTATCAATTTTCCTCGGGCATTCCCAGACTCATCAATATTCTCTGCGATCGCGCCCTGCTCGGTGCCTACGCGACCAATGCCCATACCATTTCACCTGACATTATCACGCGTGCGGCCCGGGAAACGCTGGCGCTGGACAGCCCCGGTCGCCGCGCCAGCGCAGCGATAGCACTGATGGTTTTCAGCAGTATCGCCATGGGCGTTTATTTTTTCAGCCAGCAGCAACCCGCAGGCCATCAAGTCAAGCTCATATTGTCGGGCCAGTTCCCGGCGCCGGATTCAAACCCGGCCATAAAAAGTCCGCAACCGGCGCCCAAACCTGAACCTGTAGCGCTAAAAGCCGAAGTGAAGACTTTTAAAGCCTGGCTTGACGATCCGTCGCTGTCGCTGAACGCCGCCATGATTCAGGCACTCAAAGCCTGGAAAAAAGCCGCGCCGGCCGATAACCGGGCCGACTGCAACTACATGAAAACGGTAGACCTTCACTGCCTGTTCGATAAGGCCAACTGGAAGGATGTACTGGAGCTGGACCGCCCTGCTATCCTGGAGTTTTCATTAGCCAACGAGAAAAAACGCTATGCGCTGCTGACCGGCATCCGCAAGGGGCAACCCGTCATCCGCTTCAATGAAGATTTAACGTTTCCGCTGGCCGATGTGCTGAGTTTGTGGGACGGCTATTATCTGATGCTTTGGCAGCCGCCGCGCCCGGATATGACGGAAATCGTCCCGCGGCAAACATCGACCAATGTGCTCTGGCTGCGCCAGCAGTTAAGTGCTATAACGGGCGCCGGCACCAGCGTCAACGAGCCGCTGTTCTTTGATGAGGCGCTTAAAGCGCAGGTGATTAATTTTCAGCGCCGGCATCATTTAATGGCTGACGGCATAGCGGGCGCCCGCACTTTGATTCACCTGGACAACAACACTGGCGCCGGAGACTCGCCACACTTGGAAATCACGGATTAATATGTCTTATATCTTGAATGCACTGCGTAAATCAGAGCGGGAACGGCAAGCCGTCGAGCCCGATACGGTAACGACCAGAATTCTTGTTTCTCAGCCGCCACAACATCAGCGCTCCAGCAAACTGATCGCCGCGCTGATCATCAGCAACCTGATTATTGTGGCCTATTTCCTCTGGTTTACGCAGAAAACTCAACCTGTCGCCCTACTACCCCCAGCTGACACGCAGCCTGCCGCGCCCATAGCTAAGCCAACGATAACACCGCCGGCTGAAGCAATGCCGCCCAAGTCCGAGATCCGGCCGCCAGAGCCGAAAGCGCCATCCATTGCCGAGATCATCGAAACCAGAACTGCGGCGGCCCCTCAGCCTCCGGTCAAACCGGCTGTCGTACAGAAACCGCTCACCGAACCCGTTAAACCGGCAATCGCGCCGCCGCGGCCGGCCCCGCAAAAAGCCGCACCGGTCAAAATCGCGGCCAATAAACCGGAGCCTAAAGCTGAACCGTTGCCTATAAAGCAAATCGAGCCCGCCATTGCTGCTATCACAGAGCCGGCCCCGGTTTCACCGCCCGCAAAACACGACCTGCCTTTTTTGAATGAGCTGCCTGCCGAATTTCGCCGTACGGTGCCCCAATTGCCGATCAATGTCTTTGTCTATTCGCCCGTGCCTGCCGAACGTTTTGTCATGATCGACATGGTCAAATACACCCCCGGCCAGCGCATCAAAGACCAACTGGACCTCAAGGAGATACGGCCCGACAGTCTCATCGTCAGTTACAACAATCGCCTGTTCAAAATCAAGCGTCCCTAAAGTTTCACGCCTATTTAGGCGCGCCTCCTGTTTGCCACCCGGCAATGCATGCTACAAGGTGCGAAGTCATTCGCACCTGAACTTCCCCATCTCAAGCTTTAGTAAAACTTTTCAGACGAAGCCCTGCTAAAGCATTGTCACAAAATCTTAAACAAACCTTCATTTCCTTGTCACAAAAGAGTTTTAGTCTTTGTCCTGAAGGCAGGAACTAATCCAAAAGGAAGATCCGCGATTTCGTAACTCTGCGCCAGATCGCGGCCGACTTTTGCAAACGCCGAGAGGACAAGAAAATGAAACTGCTCTATTCGATACATAAGTACGATGTGTTCATGCTCATCTGGCTGATTAATGTCAGGATGCACGGCTCATTGGCCAAGTTCAGCCGATACATGTCAAGGACCGGCGATGGCCCGCTGTATCTGTTGGTCGCTGTTTTACTGTATTGGCAACAAGGCATTGAAAGCCCTTTGCTCCAGGCTATTTTGCTGGGCTTTCTGATCGAAAGGCCGATCTATTTTATAGTAAAAAACAGCCTCAAACGGAACCGTCCGGCTGCGGCATTACAAAACTTCCATAGCGTCATCACGCCATCCGATCAATTCAGCTTTCCATCCGGCCATACCTCCGCCGCCTTCATGATGGCGACACTGATCAGCTATTTTTTTCCCGCTTTAATGATTCCGCTTTATTGCTGGGCAGCGCTGGTCGGTTTCTCGCGTGTCGTGCTGGGTGTTCATTTCCCGACCGACACCCTGGTCGGCGTCATATTGGGCATCAGTACGGCACTTTTTAGTCTGGGACAAATTATTCCATGAGGATTTTCTACGGCGTACAGGGCACCGGTAACGGCCATATCACTCGTGCGCGCGTCATGGCGAAAGAACTCTATGCCGCCGGCATGGACGTTACCTTTCAGTTTACCGGCCGTCCTGCCGAGAAATATTTCGACATGGCGATATTCAACGACTACCGGTTGCGTACTGGCCTGACCTTTAATACCGACAAAGGCCAGGTCAATTACCTGAAAACCGCCAGAGATGCCAAACCGCTGACTTTCATCAAAGATGTCAGCTCGCTGGATTTAAGCGCTTACGATCTGGTGATCAGCGATTTTGAACCGGTTACGGCCTGGGCGGCAAAAAAGCAGAACAAGACCGTTTTAGGCATCGGTCATCAATATGCGTTTAACCACAAAATCCCCAAGGCGGGTACCAATCCTGTCGCTAAAAAAGTTATGAAATACTTTGCGCCGGCGGATATCGGCATCGGCTTGCATTGGCACCATTTCGACCAGCCGATTCTGCCGCCTATCATCGATACGGCAAAAACACCCGCGAACAGCATCAAAAATAAAATCATTGTCTATCTGCCTTTTGAGGACCAAAACGAAGTCATCAGGCTTTTGTCGCCTTTCACCCGGTTTAATTTTCACGTCTATGCGCCGGAAACGGTGCCGTCTGAGTTCAGCCACATCATCTGCCAGCCGCTCTCCCGCGACGGTTTTCAGAAAAATTTACAGGATTGCGCCGGCATTATCAGCAATGCCGGCTTTGAGCTCGCCAGTGAATCGCTGCATTTGGGCAAAAAAATTCTGGCAAAACCGCTGCACGCGCAAATGGAGCAAATCTCCAATGCCGCCGCATTGCAGCAACTGGGTTACGGGTATGTCATGAACGATATGGACCCGGCGGTGATCGAACGCTGGCTGCATGATGACCATGCCGTCCAGGTCGCTTATCCCAATACCGCCAGGATACTGGTTCAATGGATTCAGGACGGCATGCCGGAAATGAATAAGGATTTTGTCGATGCGGTCTGGAACAACGTGAAAGTTCTACAGACCCGGTTGGGATAAATTCCGCCTGTTTTCAATCCCTCTGGCCTGGTTATTTAACGATCAGGCTGTTATTGACCATTCTGACGCCGCCTACGGCTCTCGCCCGCTCAACCGCCTTGTTGGCGGCATCAACGGAATCGACAAAACCGCTCAGCTGTACGACGCCCTTGAATGTCTTCACGTTAATATCCAGCACTTTCAGGCTCGAATCATTAAATATGGCCGTCTTTACTTTGGTCGTCAGCACGGCGTCATCAAGATATTCGCCGGTGCTTTCATGACGCTTGCTGCCCGCGCAGGCAGCAAGCGATACCGCCAACAATGCAACTGATAAAAAACGTATTATCAAACTGAATTTATTCATCATATATTTTATAGCGCCGATAAATAGACATAGGTTTAAAAAACAATTATAACCCGTGTTAAATTAAGATATTATTTTACATAACTGAAAAATATCGTTTGGCTGCGCCCCCGATATTAGCCCGCCGCTCCAGCGTTTCATTTCCATGCCGTATTTTTCAGGTTGAGCCGGAAATTTTAACCAGGCTTACTGTCTTTGTTAGAAGCAGTTTTAATCAAAGTAAGCTTTTTACAATCGCAATAAACTGTTTTTTAACCATGGAATCCCCGGACAAACGCCATTCCGAGCAATTTCTACAGGAGCGCCTGCAGAAAGTCATCACCTTGCTGGAAAAACAGCAACTGGAAGAGTCGCTGGTGCAAAGAGGCCCCACAGCCCGGCAGGCGCTGGTCGAAATCGTTCTGCACAAGCAGCAGCAGAGCCGTTTGCAGGAAGAATTCGCCCGGCTGCACCCTGCCGATATCGCCTATATTCTTGAATCACTGCCGCTGGATCAGCGCCGCATAGCCTGGAACGCCATCAGAACCGATATTGACGGACAGGTGCTGCTCGAAGTCTCCGATGCGGTGCGGCAAACGCTGATTGCAGGCATGGGCCCCGAAGAGCTGGCCACCGTCGCAGGCAAGCTGGACAGCGACGAGATCGCGGACCTGGCGGCCGACCTGCCTCAAAACGCCATGCAGCGAATTCTGAAATCCCTCAACCGCAAAAAACGCAGGGATCTGAATGCGGTTCTGGCCTGCCGGGAAGACCAGGTTGGCTCGCGCATGGATTTCGGTACGATCAAGATCCGGGACGATCTGACCTTAGAAGCCATAGCCGACTATATCCGCAAACGCGGCAAGCTGCCCGGCCATACCGACAAGCTGTTCGTCGTTGACTCCAGCAACAAAATAAAAGGCATTTTGCCGCTGCAGCAGCTATTGACCCATCCCCCCGACCAGCAAGTCGCGGAAGTCATGGTGACCGATTTTATCGCCTTTCCGGTTGCTCAGAATCTTACTGAAGCCGCTCGGGCTTTCGAGCGCTATGACCTTATTTCGGCGCCAGTCGTCGACGATAGCGGCAGGCTTCTGGGCCGGCTCTGCATCGACAGCATCGTCGATTTCATCCGCGAGGAAACGGACGAAGATCTGCTGATTCAGGCCGGCGTCGAGGAAGAGGAGGATTTGTTTTCCAGCGTCTGGAAGAGCGCCAAAAACCGCTGGGGCTGGCTATTGTTCAACATCACCACAGCCTTTGCCGCGACGCGCATTATCGGCATTTTCGAGGACACGATCCTGCATTTGGTGGCGCTGGCCTCGCTGATGCCGATTATCGCCTCGACGGGCGGCAATACCGGCAACCAGACCAGCATGCTGATCATCCGCTCGCTGGCGCTGGGGCAGATTACCCGGGCCAATGTCCGCCGCCTGATCACGAAGGAGCTTAGCCTTGCCGTCCTGAACGGCATCCTGTTAGGCAGCCTGGTCGGCGGGCTGGTCTGGCTGCTTTATCAGGACAGGGACCTTGCCCTGGTCATGGCCATCGCCATGTTCATCAACCTGCAAGTCGCGGTCTTCGTGGGCCTCGGCATCCCTTTGCTGCGCCACAAGTTCGATAAGGACCCCGCCGTCGGCACCAGCGTCATGCTCACCTTTATCACCGATGCCATGGGGTTTTTTATTTTTCTGGGATTGGCCAGCGTGTTTTTGCTACCGTCATAATAGATAGCTAAATACCCCGATATCCCGAAGTAATCGGATAGCGCCTGTCGCGGCCGAACGCTCTGGGCGTGATCCGGATGCAGGGCGGCGACTGCCGGCGTTTGTACTCGTTTCTGTCGACCGGGCGAGAGATCAAGAAAAATTTGATATCATTACAAAAACACTTGATTTTTTATCGCATCGGTATTGAATACTTGGATATCATTGGTATTTTCCATAGCCGCTTGGATACTGAAAAAAAGACTAAATTAAAAATAACAAAGAAGATGTAAAGAAAGGGGTAGGTCTAACATTCCAGCATATTTGAATGTTAAAGCCATCACCTTTCTCTTCGCTGCTATGATGACTTGAAAAATTGTATGTTTCGATAAAACAGTCAACTCACAATAGCTGAATGATAAATACCCTCAAGCCAATTAGTTAAAGCAGAATCAACTAGCTTGTGCTTGGCAATATACCCCGCTAACACGCCACGTTCAGACTCTAGTTTAACTTTACCTGAGAAAAGCAAATCATCTATTCGATACATTATTCTTTTGCCATCCAGCAGTCGACTTAATCTATGCCATCGCTTGATATGATCTTGTTCGTTTTCAACAAAATTTTTAATTTTTATCTGCTCTGACTCTATAACATCACTCTGTGCTTGCAATTTGTTTTTTACTGCTTGCTTTAGGTCATCACCCAATTTATCACGCAAAACTTGTTCACCAGCTTGTGCAATACAGTTTTTAGCGGGTATAGTTGATAAAAGGGTAACAGCCACCATCTCATCTTCGCGATCGAACAACAACTTAGCAATATCAGTTGCCGAAGTCGTAGCATCAAGCCGTTTGTCTGCAACCAATGATGCTAAAGCCTGAGGATGAAGTAAATAATTCTCTAATTCCCAGCGATGCAATACAAAAATGGTCTCACCGTATGGTTTTCGGGATGAAAAAACCTCATCATCAATTTCCCACCACAATGAATCCTGAAAATCAGGATCTTTCAAGAGAGTATCCCTATCTACTACCCCAAAAGCTGTTATTTTTGAGTTTTTAACTTTTTGTCGAACCAACTCGCAACCACCATTGGCGCGTGTATCTGAAACCGATTCAAAACTAAGTTTGTCATTAAATCGTGAGAACCACTTTTCTTTAAAAATAAATTGGTCATCCGTGGACTCCAGATAAATTTTAATTCCATCCGTATATTCCTCAACAATCGATTCTTTACCTATGGCTTTAAAACTGCCTTTATTCGTCATCGTCATTAAACATTCCCTCTTTAATCAAATGTCCGCCTTTTATTAAGCCTTCTTCATCAATATCCAAATTTTCAACAAATGTTTCTAGTATCTCGGTCGAGTGAGTGGTTGCTATCACGGTAAAGTTTGCATTCTCATTGGCTGCCAATGCTTTTAAGGCATTAAACAATCGGTACTGCCAGCGGATATGCAAATGCACATCGAATTCATCAATGAGCAAAATGGTATTTTTGGTCTGATGAGCACCGATACGCAAAAATAATTGCATCAGATTTTTTTCACCACTACTTAAACGGTCAAGACGGTGTTCATTCGGCTCGTTGTCACCCGTGCGCACAATTGCTTCCAACGTAGGGCGATGCACATCTTTTAAAAATTTGCTGGTTCCTTCAAAAACCTGTTTATTTATAAAATCACGGGCTTTTTCAAAACGTCCGTCATCCAACCATTTCAGCCAAACCAAAAGATTATCCAGAGAATAATTCCATGTTTCATTATGCGCTGAAAAACAATGCACGGGGTTATAACCCCAATATTGTGGCTGAGTAATTGAACGTGGCTGATCTAATTCCCCAGAAGAGCTAATCTGCGGTATGTCACGATAAGCGGAAAAATTAAGTGTAGTCGGGTAAGAAAAAGCGCTTTCCCCAAAACTATTGGGCGAACTACCCAAACTGGATTGCAAAGCAACCAATAAATCAGCAATAAAATCATCTGTTTTATGGGTAGATAAGGGTTTTAATGGCAGACCGCTTTGTCGTCCTGTAAAGCCCATGCGATACCAATTGCTTGTACCATGAACTTGCAATTGTTCATCACTCCATACTTTCAGTGACAAATCACTGCTTAAATGACCGCCCAGAATAGATAAAACAATATTATGATCTTGCCCTTGCCAATACACGCGGAGTTTTACATCAAGCTGGGCGCGCCCTTCACCCTTGTCTAAATCTTCCAAACCGTATTGTTTAGGCTCGGATTGCCCCAGCAAGCCAAGTAAGCAGGACATGGTATCTAAAACCGTTGTTTTGCCTGAACCATTCTTCGATACCATCAAGAAAAAATTGCAAGGCC
This sequence comes from Methylobacter luteus IMV-B-3098, assembly GCF_000427625.1. Classification (GTDB taxonomy): domain Bacteria; phylum Pseudomonadota; class Gammaproteobacteria; order Methylococcales; family Methylomonadaceae; genus Methylobacter; species Methylobacter luteus. The sequence continues at coordinate 2,953,487 of NZ_KE386569.1, read as the reverse complement.
GATGATCTTTATCGGTGAAATCAATTTCGTAGGGCTCATCCTGAAAAGGGCCGATACGATCCAAAATTAAATACAGCGGACAAAATTCATAGATTAACAAGTCGTTTGCCATTTGCGGCTCCTTTTATAAATTACGCAGGCATAACTTAATATCATCTTGCGAAATGTAAGCCCCATGTACACGAATAGCATTCGTTGATACCTGAGGAATTTTGACCAGCATATCACCGGAACCTAATAATTGTTCCGCACCCATTTCATCCAAAATAATCCGAGATTCAGTGTTTTTTTGTACGCGTAAGGCAATTCTGCTGGGTATATTGGTTCGTAACAAACCACTGAATGTCACCGAATCAGGCCGCTGTGTCGCTAGAATCAAATGAATACCTGTTGAACGCGCTTTTTGGGCAAGGCGAACCAGCGGTGTTTCCAATTCACGGGATTGCATCATTAAGTCAGCCAGCTCTTCAATGACCACAACAATACGCGGTAATTGCAATTTGCGCTGTTGCAATGCCTCGGTCAAATTGCTAACACCTGCTTCCCGTAACAATTGATTCCGGCGTTCCATTTCATCAACCAATTGATCCAAAAGCTCCATCACATCAGTAATCAGGTGAACTACACCTTTACTATATAAATGCGGAATTTTTTCATATTGCGCCAGTTCGACTTGTTTCGGATCAATCAGGGCTAACTGTAAGGAATCTTTTGATTGCGTCCATAACAAGGATAATAACAACGCATGTAAACAGACGCTCTTACCGCTGCCGGTCGTACCCGCAATTAATAAATGCGGCGCATCAACTAAATCAAAGGAAAAATCGTTGCCTAAGACATCTTCGCCCAACCAAACCGCCAACCGGCTATTGCCCTTTTCCTGTTCCGCCCATTGAGGCAATCGGCTTGCATCAATAGCCTTCCAGCGTTGCCGCTGACGAGGAATATCCATACCAACAACCTTAGGTTCACTCGTAGCATGAATAAAAACACCTTCCTGCTGCAAACCCAAACGAAACGCCAATTTTTCCAAGCCTCTCTTTAATTGATCCAAATGTTGAATATTGGGCAAATGCAGAAAATACCGGTCAATTCTCGGCCCTTGAATTTTTTCTTTGATTTCCGCAGCAACACCGATTTCCTGCAAAGCATCAACCAAGGTATTTTCTACTGCGTTTAGTTCGGGTTGCTCTGGATTGAGGTCTAAACCGGCAAATAACTCTTCTTGTAAATAAGTAATAAAATCATGACTGCGATTCCAACTGGTTCGGATTTCATACAAGCCTCTACGAATATGTCTTTGCAATCGGGTACGGTATAGCTTTATATCGGCAAATAAATCTTCATTGTGATAAACGCTGAGCAATGCGCAAATGGCGTCATCGAAATCGCGAATGCCGTTAAAATCCTCTGTCAAAGAGCGTTGAAAATTTTCCAGTAAAGAGCGTCGAAAAGTTTCCAGTCGTGTTGTAGGGTTATCGGCCTTCAGCCGCCTTTTTTCGCTGCTTGAACCGATAGGAATCATTACCTGTTTCCAGAATATCGCAGTGATGAGTAATTCGATCCAACAGGGCCGTGGTCATCTTGGCATCACCGAACACCTGCACCCATTCGGCGAAGTTCAGATTAGTGGTGATGATCAGCGAGGTTTTCTCGTACAGCTGACTGATCAGATGAAACAGCAAAGCGCCACCCGATGCCGGGAACGGCAGATAGCCCAGTTCATCGAGAATGACTGCATCACTATGCGTTAACCGCTTGGCCAGAGTGCCGGCCTTGCCCAACTGCTTTTCCTTGTCCAGTTGATTGACCAGATCGACAGCGTTGTAAAAACGCACGCGTTTGCCCTGGTGAATGGCTGCTACGCCCAGGGCGGTCGCCAGATGGGTTTTACCGGTGCCGGTTCCGCCCACCAGTATCAGGTTGGTGACCTGCTCCATGAAGCCGGCCGTTGCCAACTGCTCAATCCGCGCTTGCTCCAAAGGCGTTTCCTGCCAATCAAAGCTCATCAGATCACGGTGATGAGGAAAGCGCGCGGCTTTAAGCTGATAACTTAGGCTGCGGGCCTGTCGGTCAGCCTGTTCCGCTTCAATCAGGCGATCCAGCCAAACTTCCGGCATGACGGGCTTTTGCTGACCACTGTATTCGGCTTGCCACTCGCTCCAGGCCGCAGCCATGCCATAGAGATGAAGATCCTTTAGGCGCATTGCACGATCAATGGACATGGCGTGAACTCCGCAAGGTATCGTAGCGGCTGCAATCAGCTACCGGCTCCAGGGCCAATGTCGGCGTGGATGGCGATGTGTCAGTCAACGGTTTAGGCCTAGCTGCATCAGTTAACCGGCGCATTTCATTGAGCACAATCGCGGCGCTGATGATCCCGGTTTGCAAGGTCAGGTCGCACGCCACTTCCAGTGTCTCCAGGCCATCATCGCCTAATGACCTGGCCATCAGCAACAGATCGACAAACGCGCGATCACCTTGGTCTTGTTTGAGAATGCGGTCCCGGACCACTTTAACCGGTGCCGGCAGATCCCAGGCCTGAAACGGCGCACCATGCCGCAGTGCTCCCGGCTTTTTCTCTAATACCGGCAGGTAATGCCAGGGATCACAGACCAGCTGATCACGGCCAAAACGACGGATATGTTCGGCAATGACCTGACCTTCGGCCACCAGGCGCACACGATCGGCCGTTAAGCGCACTGACACCACCGCATTAGCCCATTGGGCCGGCACGCTGTAGCGATTACGGTCAATACGTATCAGGCACAACTGTGAGACCCGCCGTACCTCTTCCACGTAGCCATCAAAGCTGGCCTTGACTGGCATTAACAGCGGCTGTTCTTCGGCAAAGCAATCGGCGATAGTGCGTGAAGGTTGTTCGGGATGGGGCCGTCCCGCCAATTCCCGACAGCGTAGCGCCAGCCAGGCATTCAGGCTGGTAAAATCGGCGAATTTGGCCAAGGGCGTAAACAGCCACTCCCGGATATTACCCACCTGATTTTCCACTTGGCCTTTTTCCCAGCCCGATGCCGGCGTGCAGGCCACCGGCTCAAACAGATAGTGATTGGCCAAGGCCAGAAAACGGCGATTAAAGCGACGCTCCTTGCCGACAAAGATCGCGTCAACAACAGCCTTCAGATTATCGTAGATCATGCGTTTTGGTACGCCACCGAAGTAAGCGAACGCCTGGCGGTGTGCATCCAGCACCATCTCCTGGGTTTCTCGCGGATAGGCGACCACGAACATCTGCCGGCTGTAGGCCAGGCGAAAGTGAGCCACTTTAATGGTCTGCGTCACACCGCCGAGCTCGACGGTTTCCTGGCTCCAATCAAACTGGCAGGTCTCGCCCGCCGGAAAGGCTAACGGTACAAAGGCTTGTTTGACGGCGGGACTGCTGACTTGCTGTTTCTTCCAACGCCTTACATGGCGTTGTACGGCCGTATAAGAGCCGCGGTACCCCTCAACCTGGAGACACTCATACAGTCGGCGGGCAGTCCGTCTCTGTTTACGCGGCAAAACCGCTTCCTGCTCCAACCAGGTGTCCAGTTGGTCATGGAATGAGCCCAGCTTGGGATAAGGCTGATGTTGGCGCTGATAAACCGGCGCTTCAAGCGTCTTGAGATGCTTGCGGATGGTGGGGCGGGAGAGCTTAAAGGTCTTCGCCAGAGAACTGATGCTTTCTTTACCTACATGATGACGCCGTCTGAGTTCGGCAATAAGGTCCATTTCTAACACTCCAGGATGCTCCGGTCAAAAACCGGTCATTAAATAACCTGGGGTGGAAACTTTTCAACGCTCTTTTCCCCAGGGCCCTGGAAAGTTTTGCACGCTTTTTAACACGCAATACCGTATATTTGGGTGCTTTAGATACGCATAATCCGTATTGAAGTACCTGATCGATAATTAGCTCATCGGCTTTACTGGTAAAAATATCCGACATTAGATCGTCCTTTCAATAATCTCTGTTTGCGTTCCATGCGGATTCGACAAATGAAACTCTTTATAGATGTAGGGCTTCAACAGCGCACGTTTGCGTTCATCCAATTCCGAATCGGTGGGTAATAAAATGACTTGTCGGCCGATTTTTGGATAATATTTCAGTAATAAATTGTCTTGATGCTGCCGGTCGATACGGCCCATCGGCGTATCGATGATCAGCGGTAATTCTCTAGCCGATATTTCTTTTAATCCCCAGAACAAAGCAGTAATAGATAGCTGTTTCATTCCTGCTGAAACCGAACTCATGCCAATCTTGTTTTGTTGTGCATCCAGATAAGTGATTTCAAAATGCTCATTGATTTTTACCTGCGCTATCAAACTGTTCGAATCCAATAACTGCTTTAAATGCCGGTTATAGCTTTCCTCCAATTCCGCTCTCTTTTGCCGTTTTAATCGCTCTTTGACTTCATTTAATGCGCTACGCAAACGCTCGGCAAATTTCAATTGGCGTTCGCTATCGTCCGCCTGATTGACCGTGTTTTCCCGGCGACTAATTTCTTTCTCTATTTTGGTAAGCTCAATGCCAATAATGAGCTGCTGCTTTTCATGGTCACGAAGCTTATCTTTCAGCGTCAATAGATTATCTTTGTAGCGTTCTTCTTCATCCGACAAACGGGCATGCTCTGCTCTTTGTTTGTTCGACATATCGCCGGCATCTTTTAATTGATATTCCAATCGCGTTATTTCTTGAGCTAACTCATAAGCATTTTTCAGGCTTTTTTGCAGGTTTTGATGGGGCTTATGGACACCTTGATAACTGGATAACAAACTGGATAACGACCTAACGCGGTTACCGTCTATATTGAATAAAGCGTCATTATTCTCTGGAAGATCAAGATATTCCAATGCTCGGATAATACGTTGTTGATAGAACGCTACCTGTGGATTTTCTAGCCTTGGACTTGAATAAGGCGGCTTGGTAAAAATTTCTGATAGTTCCTGTTTCAGGCTGTTAAGAATTTCTGGTGGTATTCTTTGTTCCTGAGCACTTAGTATTTCAGTTGTTTTCAGCGCTTTTTCAACCAAGCCAGGCGTTAATTTTAAAAATGCGTCACGCTGGAAAGCCTCACTGATTTCCGCCATGTGTTGTTGGCGCAGTTCTTCCTTAAGCTTAATCTGCGCTTTAATATTGATTTCGCTCTCTTGATCCGGGGAGCCTCGCAATATCTTCAAGTGACGGGCAATTTTATTCAAATGATCTTCTGTTTCTTCAATCTCAGCTTGGTACAGGAGCTTTTGTTGAGCAATGATCGCTAAGTCGCTTTCCTTGCTTCGCCGTAAAGTCTCCTGACGGGTTAATTCCTTCCTTTGTTCAGAACTCATTGCGTTGCGGCGCCAATCTCTAACTAATTCCCTGAGCCTTTCTTGAATATTTTCCAAAGGCCGGATATTTAATAACTGCTCCATCTTGGCAATCACTTCGTTATCGTTTGCTTCCGCTAACGATTGAACTTCTTCACCATCAAAAAAGAAAAAAGGAATATAAGATCGGGGAAAACTCCGTTCCAAATAGTCTTCCGCGTCTTTTCCCAATAGAACACCTAGCGCGGGCGTTGAAACAATGACTTCTTCCTGATACTCATTCCTTCCATAATCGATTAACCATTTTCTCTCCGCACTGACTTCGCCGTCGTCGGATTCCCAAATAGCTTGTACGCCGCATGACAAAACACTTCCGCCGGTTAGCCTGGCTTGTTGATTCAGAATTCCCCACCATTCGTTTTCTATGCCGCAGACATACTGTCTACGCGTTGGAATACGGCTGCGTTGAACGGTCCGACGTATATCCTCATTCACACCCGAGAATAATATTTTTACGCTATTGAGGAAACTGGTTTTTCCATCGCCATTACGCCCTTGAATAATTACGATATTTCTCTCTGCGTCATCGGGTGGCCTTAAATCAAAGGAACAGGAACCGTGATACGAAAACAGATTGTTAATTGTCAATGACTTGAAATACATTTACTGCAACGCGTCCTGCTGTCGATGGTCTGTAATAATCTTGGCAAGCGATTCTTTTAATGCTGTTTTAGCACCCTGAACTTCGGGATTTGGATAGCTTTCAATTAAATGGGTTATCTGGGAAATAACATTAGCGGGTATTTCATATTCTTCTGATAGTTCATACAGGTTACGCTCTATAAATTGACTAATTGTTTCACTACTCATGCTGCTGCGCTTCCTTTCGGTTTACGATTATATTTATAGGCGATTCTTAATGCAGAGTACATAACATCAAATTCCTCAGTCCAAATATCCTGAATATGAAGCAACTCCTGATTGCTGATCAGCTGTCTGCCCACTTTCTTCTCAACGTTTAATAGCTCTTCAAGAATCATTTTTCTGGCCTCGGAATTAAAAGGCCCCAGTCCAGGCTGATCATTGCGTCTGTATTGGTTTCTTAATTCTTCTTTGCCATGCTGGTCTTTTAACCATATCCGAAAGTCATATAAGGGCTCCATCCATTCATCCCCGGTTTCAATAAACCCTTTCATCGATTTATCTTCTTTTACAACTGTACATGTCCAACAACCAAAGCGGCTTCCTCCGCAAGAAGGCGTATCTAAGTCGGTAATCACCGGACATTCGCCACTATTCGCCTGCCGATAGAGTTCCAACATCCTATCGTGATCGAAATTCCATGGCGCAGGATTATGAGTAAATAAATATTCCCAGACCTCGTCGGTTGTCCAATGCATAATCGGCTGCAATACCAAGGCGTTAGGGATCTCAGTATGCTGGTTAAGTCCTCTGCTGTTGTATTGACGGTTTTCAATCTGTCGGGAGCGGTTGCTGCTTTCAGCTTTACGTGTGCCGATCAGCAAAATAACGCTGCCATGCTCCGATGTAATCTCATCGATCACTTTTCTAACCGGCCTGATTTTTAACTTAGTCGTACACCAGCGAAACCAGCGGTTTGGCGGTGGATAGCCTTTGCCGATAATCAAAGACCAAAAACTGTCTTCGATTTCCGGTTTGACCAGATGCACTGTCAAGTCCAGGCTGGAGGTTCGAGCGTGCTGCTCAAGTTGCATCAGGCTATTCTGTAAATATTCCTCAATGTTCGGAGCTTCAACTCGAGTATCCGAAGAAATAATATGAACGGGTTTTTGCTGTTCCGGCGTTAATGACAGCAGCATTCCATAAACGAGCTGTAAAACCAGCGTTGAATCTTTTCCCCCTGAATAAGCGACTACCCAAGGACGGTTATCCGCAAGAAAATTCTCTCTTAGAATAGCTCTTGTATCGCTTAAATAAGCATCAGCGAGTATTTCTTGGTCCATTACTATTGTTTTATTCATATGGCTAAACGATTAAATTTAATTACTTTTTTAGAGCTTCATTTACTATATTCTATCAATATTAACTCAGAAAAACTCTAATCCTTTAGGTTAACCAAAGATTCAACCAGCCAGTGAAACCAAGATAAATTAATAATCAGAGACAAAGGGATACTTCGACGGAAAATGAGTAATAATGCCATATAACGCCAAGCGTTCGGATTTGACGTAACGATTCCCAACTAAACGGTCCAGGCGTTTGATTTTATGCTTAATAAACTCAGGCCCTGAAACCACCCGATCCACTGCTGCAATTGGCTAAAGGATGCACCGGTTAGGCAAGCTCTGACCACGTCCATGAGCACATTGAGCCGGGCGTTTGAAGATTAGGGAGATTATTATAAGAAGGAAGCGCAATTTTGATGATCGCCATAAGACTCTTCCGCTAAACTTTTCTGGAAGAAAATCTTATTCTAGCCCCACTTAGATTTTGATTGAATAAAAAATCACTAAATAGCATATTGTTTTATAAAGATATTTTATGGTAATACCTCAGTGCCTTCCCCTTATTTATGCAAACCGTCAGTAACAGCTAGAGAGTGTAAACGTGTTATCACAATCCAAACCTGACAAGGCGTTGTGTTAATAAGGTTTCCATATCCCGTCGCCCGTCCAGAATGGCGTGAACAATGGTGGTTTCCGGTAACTGTTCGTAGATAATACGATAAGGTTTGACGATGACTTGCCGATATTGCCGGATGCCCAACGTCAATAATTCCTTGGGAATACTGCCGCGCTCAGTAAAGTCCGCAAGGCTGTTTACGGCGACTTCCAGGCGATCTATGATTTTTGCCGCTGTCTTGTCATCCACTTCAACCAGGTAATAATCATTGATATCCAGTAAATCAAGCAATGCCGGCTCGGAAATGACGACCGGACGTTTCATTTCAAACCGCGTCGTTGTCTAAGTTGCGAGAAAGCCTCGGCGCTTGTTACCGTTTTACCATTGCTAACCGCTTGCTGGCTTTGCGCCAATATTTTCAGCAACGCCAACGTTTCCAAGGTTTGCTCATAATCGGCTACCGACTGAATCACCATGGCGGCTTCGCCGTTTTGGGTGATAACCATCGGCTGATGGGTAGTCTTTAAATTTTCAATGACGTCAGCCGCGTTAGCTTTAAGGTAGCTGATCGGTTTGATGTTTTCGGAAAGTTTCATGATGTTTTCCTGTGAGAAGACTTAATTCGGTCTAAATTAAGTCGATATTATAGACATTAAACCAACAGTAAACCAGTATTCAAGCCTCTCACAGCAGAAATAACACTTCATCAGATTGCGTTTTTTGTTAATCCTGGCTGATGCCATGTCCTTTTCCTATCCGGTAGAAAACTAATCCTTTTCAACCGAAAAAACACACGTTTTTATGCTCCTGTTTTCAAACTATGACGACAACCAGTCTTTCTGCGTATGGATAGTGACGATCGCTGACATACGACTGAGTCGGTTATGCGTTACCTTGAATTGCCGTGCCAAGCGATTTGACACACTTGGTTTGCATACCTGGAATTCGTGGTTTCTTTGTTATGCATTTGATTTTTAAACCCCACGATATCCCGAAGTGATCGGATAGCGCCTATCGCGGCCGAACGCTCTGGGCGTGATTCGGATGCAGGGCGGCGACTGTCGGCGTTTGTACTCGTTTCTGTCGACCAGGCGGATGGCTCTCTCGACATCCTCGCGCCGGAAACCGGCCGCGATAATCTCTTCAGCCGACTGATCCTGTTCCACATATCGCTCCAGTATCGGGTCCAGCACGTTATACGGCGGCAGGGAATCTTCATCGAGTTGATCGGGCGCCAGTTCGGCCGACGGCGGCCGGGTGAGCACGCGCTCGGGAATCACATTGGACAGCGAATTGCGATAGTGCGCCAGCTCATAGACCAGCAGTTTCGGCACATCCTTGATCGGCGCAAAGCCGCCGGCCATATCGCCGTATAAAGTCGCATAACCCACGCTCATTTCGCTTTTATTACCGGTCGTCAGCAGCAGTTTGCCCGACTTGTTGGACATCGCCATCAGAATCACGCCGCGGCAGCGCGCCTGGATATTCTCTTCGGTCGTGTCCTTGGCCGTGCCGGCGAACACACCGGCCAGCATGTCCGTGAAGGCGCTGACGGCCGGTTCTATCGGTATCGTATGGTATTTGACGCCCAGAGCCTGGGCTTCCAGAACCGCATCCTCGATACTCATGGGCTGCGTATAGCGCGACGGCATCAGCACGGCTTCCACTTTGTCAGCCCCCAGCGCATCGACGGCCAAAGCCAGCACCAGCGCCGAATCGATGCCGCCGGACAGCCCCAGAATGGCGCCCTGAAAGCCGTTCTTTGCGACATAATCCCTGATGCCCAGCACCAGAGCCCGGTATTCGCTGGAGACCTCGCTATACAGCGGCGCGCAGGTGCTTTTCAGCGGCCTGTTGCCTTCAAACTCGACGACGCTGACCTGCTCGCTGAATTCCTCGGCCCTGAACACGACTTCGCCATCACGGTCGACAACAAACGAGGCACCGTCGAAGATCAGCTCATCCTGTCCGCCGACCTGGTTGACATAAACCAACGGCAGCTGCAGCGCTTTGACCTGATTGACGACGATGTCTTCGCGCTCATGTATTTTGCCGGCATGGAACGGCGAGGCATTCAAGGTCAGGATCAGCTCGGCGCCGGCCTGCTTGTTCCTGGCTATGATGCCGGTCTGCCAGATGTCCTCGCAGATCGTGAGGCCGATTACAGTGCCTTTTAAAGTAAACAAAGAGGTCTCATCGCCCTCATAGAAATAGCGTTTTTCATCGAACACACCGTAGTTAGGCAGGGCATTCTTTCTGTAGCGAGCCAGCACGGCGCCATCGCGCAGCACGGCCGCACTGTTGTAAAGCTTGCCCTGATAGTTGTCGGGAAAGCCCAGCACGATATCGATGCCGGTCACCTGCGCGGCGATGTGTTCGACGGCCCGTGACGCATGCGCGATAAAATCCGGCCGCAGCAGCAGATCCTCGGGCGGATAGCCGGTCACGGACAGCTCGGGAAAGACGATCAGGTCGGCCTGCAACCGGTCCCGGGCATGAATGGCCGTATCGATAATTTTGGCGGCATTGGCATCAATACCGCCGACCAATAAGTTGACTTGAGCAAGCACTATTTTTAGAGACATGTATGGATTTAAGAATAATTGATGTTGAATGTTTGACTGCAAAGACGGCAAAGAAATCTGTGGTAAGGTACAGACCTACAGATTGATCATAGCAAATCCTTATTCGGAAACGGCACCGCTTTCTGGCTTAATCGCCTGATGCACCGGTACACGCTTTTGGAGTGCGACCAAAAACAGTGCCGCTCCACCGGCGGCCAGCAGATGCTTGAGGGAATGCCCGCTCAAAAAGCGCAGGTGTTCGTAGATGACGACATCGCCCGTTTCCGCCAGCTTGGCGGCAGCATAGATACCGATAATGCCCCATAGATAACCGTTGCCGGAAAGCCGGGGCTGGCAGAAAACCAGCATGACCGGAATCAGGAACATGGGCAGGAACTGAACCAGGGCATAAAACCGCAAGTCGCCGTGCCCTTGTTGCTCGCTCCAATGCCAATAGACAACCGATGCCATACCGATCAGGACCAGCGGATAAAGCAGCCGCCTGCCCCATGTTATTGACAGGTATTCACCGACTATGGCCGAGAACAGCGCCATAAAGGCTATCGTCATCGGTAGTCGATCCCAGATCAGCGTCCCGTTGTCAGGATCTAAATGATAATAGCCTGATCCCAAGCCGACCAGGAATACGCCGATAAAAAATATCAGATAGGCCGGGCGTAATTGCGGCATGCCGCCACCAAGCCGATTGGCCATGACCCGCCTTATGCCCATCAAACCGACGATCAAAAAAGGCAGATTGGTCATGACATTCCAGAAGTTGGAAACCCCCAGCATCTGCTTCTGATCGCCAAAATAATGATAATTAAGGTCCTGCGGTATCTTCGGCACTAGGAGTCTGTCGGACTTATCAGCATTTAAATCTCATCAGTTGTAAAATAGTGATGAGTTCAATCATTTTACCGCCATGATTTCTGATGAGTCGCTTTATTCAGTTTGATCGTAACCAACAGTATTTGCTTCCGCCGTCCGTGGACGAATGGTTGCCGGAAGACCACCTGGCACGCTTTATCGTCGAAGTGATCGATCAGCTCGATCTATCAAAACTGACAGGCCATTATTCTGGACGGGGTTCAGCGGCTTATCATCCGGCACTGCTGTTGGCCCTGCTGATCTATGGTTATGCGACCGGCACGTTCTCCAGTCGCAAGATCGAGCGGGCAACCTACGATTCAGTGGCGTTTCGGTTCATTGCTGCCAATCATCATCCCGATCATGACNCCCTGGCTCATTTCCGCAAGACCTTTCTGGTGGAGTTGGAGGACTTGTTCGTACAAGTGCTGACACTGGCGCAGACGATGAAACTCGTCAAGCTGGGACAGATTTCGCTGGATGGTACCAAAATCAAGGCCAATGCCTCGAAGCACAAGGCCTTGTCCCATGGCCACATCGAAAAGCTGGAAGCGCAATTGCGTGAGGAAGTGCAGGCCCTGCTGAAAAAGGCAGCGGACGTTGATCAGGAAGAATTGGCCGACGGTATCGATTTGCCGGCGGAAGTCGCGCGTCGGGAAGATCGCTTGAAAGCCTTGGCGGAAGCCAAGGCCAAGATTGCCGAACGGGTTAAAGAACGGGACGAACAAGCCCAAAAAGACCACCAGGAGAGACTGGCTGACCGGGAGCGCCAGCGCCAGGCGGGCAAAAAACCCCGAGGCCAGGAGCCCAAGGCGCCCGAAACCGGCCCCCAAGCTAAGGACCAGATCAACCTGACCGACGAAGCATCGCGGATCATGCCGAGCAAGGACGGCTTCGTGCAGGGCTACAATGCCCAGGCGGCCGTCGATGTTGACAGCCTGCTGGTGGTTGCCGCCACGCTCAGCCAGCATACCAACGACAAGCGGCAAGTCGAGCCGATGCTGAAAGCGCTGAACGCCTTGCCGGACAGCCTCGGCAAGCCGGAAATGCTGCTGGCCGACAACGGCTACTTCAGCAAAGACAACATCCAGGCCTGTGTGGAGCAAAAAATTACACCCCTCATCGCGCTGGGCCGGGAAGCCCATCATCTGCCATTGGCGGAACGCCTGACGCCGGATGCACCGGAACCTGAAAGCGATGACCCGCTGGTCAAAATGGCCTGGAAACTCAAAACCCAGAGTGGCCGCACGCTTTATGGTAAACGCAAAAGCACGGTCGAGCCGGTATTTGGGATCATCAAACAGGTACTGGGCTTCCGCCAATTCTCGCTGAGAGGTCTTGATGCGGTAGCTGGTGAGTGGAAACTGGTGACTATGGCCTTCAATTTAAAGCGAATGCATGTGCTGGCGGCCGGATAACGGAAAAATAACCCGAAATAGCTCTTGGTTGGGCAGAACCGAAGACTCAATGCCGCCAATAATCCATATCGGTCAAATAAGAATCATAATACTGAACCCTGTCCGACAGACTCCTAGCGTGAAAACCGCAATGGAAACCACAATCGTGAACAGCACGATAAAGTTTCGGACTGACTGATTCATAAGCTATCCTGACGATATCGCATACCGTTTTGTCAATCGACCATCCGGTGCTATTGGAAACAGCCCTGCATCGCCACGCCGATATCGGCCGGCGAATTGACGACTTCAATGCCGGCGGCTTTAAGCGCGGCGATCTTGCCTGCCGCCGTTCCTTTGCCGCCCGTGATGATCGCGCCGGCATGGCCCATGCGCTTGCCGGGCGGCGCCGTCTGCCCGGCGATATAAGACACGACCGGCTTGGTGACATGCGCCTTGATATAGTCGGCCGCATCTTCTTCCTCGCCGCCGCCGATTTCCCCGACCATGACGATGCCACGGGTCTGCTCGTCCTGCTGAAACCGGCTGAGCACGTCGATAAAGTTCATGCCGTGAATAGGATCGCCGCCGATGCCGACACAGGTGCTCTGTCCCAGCCCCTGTTTGGTCGTCTGGTTGACGGCCTCATAGGTCAGGGTGCCGGAGCGCGAGACGATGCCGATGGCGCCCGGCAGATGGATATGGCCCGGCATGATGCCGATCTTGCATTGTCCCGGCGTAATGACGCCGGGACAATTCGGCCCGATCAGCAAGGCATCGGTGCCGGCCATGGCGGCCTTGACGCGCAGCATATGCAAAACGGGAATGCCCTCCGTGATGCAGACGATGATTCTGATGCCGGCATCGACAGCTTCTAGAATGGCGTCGGCCGCGTAAAAAGGCGGCACATAGATCATGGTCGCGTCGGCGCCGGTTTGCCTGACCGCATCCTCGACGGTATCGAAAACCGGCAGTCCCAGATGGGTATCGCCGCCGCGACCCGGCGTCACGCCGCCGACCAGCTGCGTGCCGTACGCCAGCGTCTGTTCGGAATGAAACGTGCCTTGCTTGCCGGTAAAGCCCTGGCAAATCACTTTGGTGTGCTGGTCAATCAAAATGCTCATGCGACCTCCGCTAAGGCGACAACTTGCGCTGCGGCAGTCGCCAGATCTGTTTCTGCAATCAAATTCAGGCCGGAATCAGCCAATAGCTGGCGCCCCGCTTCGGCATTGGTCCCTTCCAGCCGGACCACGACCGGCACCGTCACGTGCACTTCCTTGACGGCCGCCAGAATGCCGCGCGCAATAATGTCGCACTGCACGATGCCGCCGAAGATGTTGATCAATACGGCTTTCACCTTGTCATCGGACAGTATCAGCTTGAACGCTTCGGCGACTTTTTCGGGTGTCGTGCCGCCGCCGACGTCGAGAAAATTGGCCGGTGCGCCGCCGTTCAGCTTCACGAGGTCCATGGTCGCCATGGCGAGGCCTGCGCCATTGACCATACAGCCGATATTGCCGTTCAGCGTAATGTAATTGAGCCCGTATTGCAGCGCCTTGTTTTCTTTCTGGTCTTCCTGACCCGGGTCGCGCATGTCCAGAATATCGGGGTGCGCGGCGACGGCGTTGTCATCGAAATTAATCTTGGCATCCAGCGCCAGCAGCTGGCCTTGCTCGGTCAGTATCAGGGGATTGATTTCAATCTGGCTGGCGTCTTTGGCCAGCAGCAGCTGATACATGCCGCGCATGATCGCTTCCAACGCCTTGACCTGTTCGCCGGCCAGATCAAGGGCAAAGGCGATTTTCCGGCACTGATAGCTTTGCAGGCCCGCTGCCGGATGGATTTGTAGCGAGATGATCCGTTCCGGCGTTTCTCTGGCGACGGCCTCGATATCCATGCCGCCGGCCGCCGAAGCGATAAACAGAATTCGGCTGCTGACGCGGTCGACCAGCACGCTCAGATAGAACTCGCTCTTGATCGGATAGATTTTCTCTATGAGCAGCTTCTCGACCGGCAAACCAGCGCTATCGGTCTGCGCGGTCACCAGGCGCTTGCCCAGCATATCGCGGCTGAAATCCAGGACTTCCTGGTGACTATGCGCCAGCCTGACGCCGCCCGCCTTGCCGCGGCCGCCCGCATGAACCTGCGCCTTGACGACCCAGCCGCTGCCGCCCAGTTCCCTGACAACCTGCCCGGCGTGCTCGGGCGTATCGGCCTGATGCCCCTCCGGGACGGCAATGCCATAATCCCTAAATAACCTTTTTGCCTGGTATTCATGAATATTCATCTATCGCTCCTGATCTGACCGGCAACGGCCGGAGAGTTTTTCTCAAGCCTTTGCGTCGATGCTATCGATTGTTCGTTTCAATCCGATCCCGCCAGTAAAACCGGGGAATTCTGCTATTCTAACCAAGTCCCTGCAAAACGCCATTGTTAAAGCCGCATATGTCAGAAAATACGCCTGAGACCATATTTCCTTGCCCGTTCTCCAAAGGCTACGGCATTCCCGCCGGACAAGCCTGGCTGCTGCTGAAGATTTTTCTGACTTACCGTTTTATTCTGGCCAGCTTATTTATCGTGTTATTTCAGGGTCAGATGGGGCCTTCTTCGCTCGGATCATACGACAGCCAACTCTACAATTACAGCAGCCAAAGCTATTTGATACTGTCCGTCATATCTGGCATCTGCATAGCCTGGCGGCTGACCGGCTACACGCTGCAAGCCCAATTGCTCATTTTCACCGACATCGTCATTCTCACGCTGCTGATGCATGCCTGCGGCGGCATTAACAGCGGCATAGGCATATTGCTCGCCGTCTCCATCGCCTATGGCGGGATGCTAATTGGCGGACGCTGCGCGATGTTTTTCGCCGCTATCGCCAGCTTGGCCGTTCTGTCCGAACAGATCTATGCCGACCAGGTCGAGCATTTTGAAAAAATATCCTACATGCATGCCGGCATGCTGGGTGCTTCATTCTTCACAATTGCCCTGCTGTCCTATGTGCTGGCTACACGCAGCGAACAAACAGTGCTGCTTGCTCATCAACAAAAACAGACCATCACGCAACTGGAAGAACTGAACCATTACATTATTCAACATCTGCAATCGGGCATCATCATCACCAACAAAAAACAGGCTATTCAGATGGTGAATGAAGCGGCCTTGCGGCTGGCCAACCTGCCGGCCATGCCGGCCACGCTGGCCGATATTTCGGAACAGTTATGGCTGGATTTTCAGATCTGGCTCAACGAGCCCGAACAGGCTGTTGCGCAACTGCAACTTGCGAACCTGTCCGAAATTCATATCCGTTTCATGCCGCTGCCGACTCAGCAGGAATGCCTGTACCTGATCACATTGGAAGACATTGCGCTTCATAATCAACGCCTGCAACAAAGCAAACTGGCGTCCCTGGGCCGGCTCACGGCCAGCATCGCCCATGAAATACGCAATCCATTAAGCGCCATCAGCCATGCCGGACAATTATTGTCGGAAAACCCTCAGTTATCGGCCCAGGATAAACGCCTGACTGAAATCATTCAGGCCCACTCCTGCCGCGTTAACCGCATCATTGAAGACATCCTGCAGCTTTCCAGAAGAAACGCGTCGAGACGGGAAAAAATCCAGCTGAACGCCTGGCTGACCGACTACCTGAATAATTTCATGCTTGATCAGGCTGTGGATGCCGGTACTTTCAGACTCTCTATAAGCACGGAGCCTTTATATGCCCTGATAGACCCCGGTCACTTAAAGCAGATTCTGGACAACCTGTGCCAGAATGCCCTCCGCTACGGCAAGCCGGAGCTGGGAATGATCACGCTGCGGGCCCGCGCCAGCGAGCAGATGCCATGCATAGAAGTCATCGACAACGGCTCCGGCCTGACTCCTGAACAGATCTGTCACCTTTTTGAACCCTTTTTCACGACTTCGCACAGCGGGACCGGCCTGGGCCTTTATATCTCGCGGGAATTAGCCGAACTCAATCAGGCAAAATTGAGCTATTATTTAACGGATAAAAACCGGAGTTGCTTCAAGCTCTGCCTGCCCGATGCGGAAAATAAATTAATTGAAATATGAGAAAACCACTGACATTGATCGTCGATGATGAACCCGATATCCGTGAATTACTGGAAATCACCCTTAATCGCATGGATATTCAAACGTACTGTGCCGAAAATATAGGAAAAGCAAAAGCTTTTCTTCAACAGCACTCATTCGATCTTTGCCTGACCGATATGAAACTGCCCGATGGCAATGGTCTGGATCTGGTGGATTACATACAGTCGAGTCCCGCCCCGATGCCGGTCGCCGTTATTACCGCGCACGGCAATATGGATACGGCGATTCTGGCCATGAAAAAAGGCGCTTTTGATTTTGTCTCGAAACCGGTTGATTTATCAGTCCTCAGACAAATAGTGAGCAGCGCCCTGAAGCCTTCCAACGCGATATTTCCCGCCAAAGACAGGCGAACCCGACATATACTGCTGGGCGAATCTCCCGTCATGCGCGGCATCCGAGGCAAAATAACCAAACTGGCTCTCAGCCAGGCTCCGGTTTATATCAGCGGTGAATCCGGATCGGGCAAGGAATTGGTCGCCCGGCTCATTCATCAGCAAAGCTCGCGCAGCGATAAACCTTTTGTTGCCATAAACTGCGGCGCCATTCCCCACGAATTGATGGAAAGCGAATTCTTCGGCCATAAAAAAGGCAGTTTTACCGGTGCGGTCACCGATAAAAAAGGCCTGTTCCAGGCCGCCGAAGGCGGCACTTTATTTCTTGATGAAATCGCGGAGCTGCCTCAATCCCTGCAGGTAAAGCTGCTGCGCGCCATTCAGGAAAAAAGAATCCGTCCTGTTGGCGAGCATCAGGAAATCCCCGTCGACGTCCGCCTGCTCAGTGCCACCTATCGCAACCTGGCCGATATGGTCCAGGCCGGCACG
The DNA here is from genome assembly GCF_000427625.1 of Methylobacter luteus IMV-B-3098. Lineage (GTDB taxonomy): Bacteria > Pseudomonadota > Gammaproteobacteria > Methylococcales > Methylomonadaceae > Methylobacter > Methylobacter luteus. The sequence goes on along the minus strand of NZ_KE386569.1, from coordinate 2,935,811 downwards.
TTCAGGCAGGACTTGTATTACCGCATCAATGTGATCGACCTGTATGTGCCGCCTCTGCGGGAGCGCGCCACGGATATACCCGATCTCACCGACCATATATTGACGAAGCTGACGCAAGCCAGCGGCCTGAGCAAACCGACAGTGTCAGCCCCGGCACTATCGGCACTGCAACAATATCATTTCCCCGGCAATGTGCGTGAGCTTGAGAACATCCTGGAACGGGCCCTGGCCTTGTATGACGGCAAAAGCATTGAAATAGATGACCTGAACCTGCCGGTAGGCGCGCAGGTTATCGCCGACTCGCCGGCCTATGATCCGGGTCAGGGATCACTGGAAGATTATCTGGAGCAGATTGAAAGAAAGGCGATCATCATAGCCCTGGAAGAAAACAAATGGAACAAGACGGCCGCCGCCAAACAGCTGGGGCTGTCTTTTCGGTCCTTACGCTATCGCCTGAAGAAGCTGGATCTGGACAATTAACCGGCAACTGAATCACTGCCGGTTAGTCCCGGCAACGTTAAGCCCGATATTTATCCATGGCTTCAAGTTTTACCATAGCTTCTTTTATTTTCGCTTCGGCAGCAGCATCCAGTTCGTTATTCTTGTAGATCTTTTCCAGCAAGCCTTCCGCTACCAGTGCTTCTTTTACCCAGCGCTTGGTAAAGCGGTAATTGCTATGGGCCGAAACGACTTCTCCCGTAGCCGGATTGCGCAGTTCGCCTTTGCCCGCCGCTGACGTTGGCGCAGGTGTCGCTGGAGCTGTTTTTCTAGCGGCTGCCGCCGGTCTGGCTGCGGCCCTTCTCGTCGCTGGCGCTTCTTTCTGGGGCGCCGCCTCGATCTGTGGCTGTACTGCTGCCACTTCCTGCTTTTCAGGTTTTACCTGTGGTATTGTTGATTTGGTCGTAGCTCGCTGATCGTTTACAACCACATAAACAACATAAGCCACAAAAATAACAGTCAGTACAAACAATCCTTCAGCCATAACACCTCTCCACCTCTTAAATTAATTTTTATTATTATTGCCCTGAAATCAGCGCAGCCGGTAGGCGGGCAAACCAAACCGCCAGATCTGGAATATACCAGAAGCCGGCGAGCAGGGTAAATACTAAATACGCATAAATGAGGGCTTTGTGCCGTTTATCGCTAAGGCTGAACAACTTGCCAGCAGGCTTGTGCTTTTGCCAGCCTCGGCAAATCCTCACGCAAGCCCATGGCGTAATGGTTAAAGTGCGCTTTCACGATGGCTGTATGGTTAATCCAGTTCATGCCGGCCGAACGCAGGCTGATAAAGGACGGCGACGACACGCCATAGGTCTTGTTGAGCACATCCATGCTCGCCATCATCATCAGATTATCACCTTTACGCCAGCGCTCGTAGCGGCGCAAATACCCGGAACCGGACAAAGACCGCCGCTGCTGTTTGGCGTCAATCACCAACTCGGCAATCGCTGCCGCATCCAGCAGGCCGGCATTCGCACCTTGCCCAGCCAGCGGATGCATGGCATGGGCCGCATCGCCAATCAACGCGAGATGCCGATCGGTATAACGGTTGGCATATTGAAATCGTAAAGGAACCGCAGCTCTGGGGCCTACTGCCAGCATTTTACCCAGAATGCCGCCTGAGGCCTGCTCCAAAGCCTGGAGAAAATCGTTATCGTTCAGGGCCAGATAGCTTTTTGCCGTTTTTGTACTCAAGGTCCAGACAATTGAACTTTGACCGTTGTCCAGAGGCAGAAAAGCCAACGGCCCTTCTTCCAGAAACCGCTGCCATGCCGTCGCCTGATGGCTCTTTTCGGTCGTGACCGTAGCGACCAGACCATCCTGATCGTAGTCCCAACCGGTCACGTCTATGCCGGCCATTTTTCTCAAGGCCGATTCGCGCCCGTCGGCCGCAATCACCAGATCGGCTTCAAGGCGGCGGCCGCCTTCCAACCTGATCAGCCGGCCATTATCGGTCAGCTGCATGTCAGCGACTTTGGCCGGCGTTATGCAATGGGCCGAAGGCAGTGTATCAAGCACATCCCATAAGGCCGCGACCGTCACCCGGTTTTCGACCAGATGGCCCAGTTCGCTGAACTCGGTATCGGCGCAGTCAAAATGCAATTCACCGTCGCCACGCGCATCCCATACGCGCATGTCGCGGTAGGCGCATACCCCGCGCCGTACCATGCCCGGCCAGGCGCCGAGCATTTCCAGAATATTTTGCGAGGCTTTCGTCAACGCCGAAACGCGGTTATCGATCGGTTCCTTCGGCCATTGTCTTTCCGGGTTATGCCTGTCCAGCAGCGCCACATTAATACCGCCGTGCGCCAAGGCACAGGCCGCTGCCGCGCCCACCATGCCGCCGCCAACGACGATCACTTCATAGCGTTCAGTCATGATTATCTCCTGCGACCCAGCCGCGGCATGCGGCCGGCAAGCCCCATTGCCTGCCGCGCCAGCAGCGCCTTGGCGGCCGGGATATGATCGAGCAATGTCAAGCCGATGTTTCTGATCAGGGCCGGCGCCAGCCAATCATTGGAAAAAATCCGCACGACATTGTCGGTAAAGCCGACAACAAGGTCGTGGTCTTTCTGTCTGGCCTTGGCATAGCGATTTAAGAAATCGGCCGCCCCGATGTCCTGGATGTCCCCATGTTGCTGGATCAGCATTTCGGCCAGAACGACAACATCGCGCAATCCTAGGTTAAACCCTTGCCCCGCCACCGGATGCAGTTGATGTGCGGCATTGCCGATAATAACCGCCCGTCCTGAAACCATTTTTTCCGCACGTATCAGCGACAACGGGAAAGCCCGCCTGGGAGCAGCTAAGGCAAGCTCGCCCAATCTGTAGCCGAAACAGTCCTGAAGCTCGCTCAGAAAGTCTTTCTCGCTGCCCGCCATCAGCGCCTTCGCATCTTCATCAGTTCGCGTCCAGACCACAGCGCACTCATTATTGCCGACAGGCAACAGCGCGAGCGGCCCTGAAGCCGTAAAACGCTCATACGCGGTATTATTATGCGGAACAGATGTTTTGACCATAGTGACCAGTGCCGTCTGCCCATACTCGGTGACTTTCTGGCTGATGTCCAACAGCTTGCGCACCGATGACGAACCGCCATCGGCGCCTATCAGCAATTTAGCCGACAGGCTGAACGACTCATCCCCGTGCTTCAAGCTGACATGAATCGCATTATCGCCCGACATCAAACCGACAACGCGGGCCGGACAAATCAGCTCAATATTGGCCTCACTGGCAAGCCGGGCCACATGCGTTTCAATATCGCGCGCCGAAATAACATAGCCCAGCGCATCGACATTTTCCTTTTGCGCAGACAACCGCGCTTTGCCGAAATGGCCGCGATCCGAAATATGAATCGTTTTTATCGCGGTGGCCGCTTGGCGTATGCCCTGCCAGATACCCAACGCTTCCAGCATTTTTACCGTGCCGTCAGCCAAAGCCAGTGCTCTATCACCGGACGGGGAGGCATACAGTTGTTCGCGCGTATTCGCTTCGACTATGGCCATGCGCAGGCCGGTGTCTTTCAAGGCTAGTGCCAGGCAGCTGCCGGCCAGACCTCCGCCCGCAATGAGTAAATCGTAATCCTGCTGCATCAGACCGCCTGCATCAATGCTTCAATTTCTGCTATGGTTTTGGGCACGCCGGCCGTCAAAATCTCGTGTCCCTGCGCCGTAACCACTAGATCGTCCTCGATCCGGATGCCTATGCCGCGCCATTTCTCGTCGACGGTTTCGCAGTTTTCCGGTATGTACAAGCCCGGCTCTATAGTCAGCACCATGCCCGGCTCCAGCAGCCGCCATTCCTTGTCGACCTTGTAGTCACCCACATCATGCACGTCCATGCCCAGCCAATGGCCTATCCTGTGCATATAGAACTGCTTGTACTTTTCGTTCTTGATCAGCGTGGGCACACGGCCTTTCAGCAATCCAAGAGACACAAGTCCTTTCGTCAGCACCTCAACCGATGCCTCGTGCGCCAGATGCCACGGCACGCCCGGTTTGATCTGCTCGATGGCAGCCGCCTGCGCATCGAGAACCAGTTGGTAAAGCTGTTTCTGCGGCTCGCTGAAGCGTCCCGAGACCGGGAACGTGCGCGTAATGTCAGCCGCATAATGATCGCACTCGGCGCCGGCATCGATGAGCAGTAAATCGCCGCTTCTTAATTTGTCTGCATTTTCGGTATAGTGCAGCACGCAAGCATTTTTGCCGCCGGCAACGATGGAGGGATAGGCCACCGCGCGCAGGCCACCCTGTATGAAATGATAAATGAGTTCGGCTTCTATCTGATATTCATACAGACCCGGTTTGCATTTCTGCATGGCTTTGACATGAGCATGAGCGGATACTTCAGCCGCACGGCGCATCAGTTTAAGCTCTTCGGGACTTTTGAACAGGCGCATCTCATGCAGGATATGCTCCAGCGAAACCAATTCACCCGGCGCTGTAACTCCGGTTCTTGACTGGCTGCGGATATGGTTGATCCATTCCAGCAACCGATGATCCAGGTCCGAATCCCGGCCCATCGGATAGAAAACCTTGCCCTTGTCTTCAAGCATGCCCGGCAAGATCTCATCCAGATCATCGATAGGGAAAGAGTCATCGGCCTCATAATGTTGGGTAGCGCCTTCAAGCCCGGCATGGGCGCCTTCCCACAAGGCTTTGGTCTCGTCGAATTCGCGGCAGAACAGAATATATTCGCCTTGCTCGCGGCCGGGTATAAAGACAGCCAGCGACTCGGGTTCGTTAAAACCGGTCAAATAATAAAAATCGCTGTCCTGCCGGAACGGATAATCGACATCGCGGTTACGCGTTCGAACCGCTGCGCTGCCTATCAACGCGATATTACCCTTGCCGATTCGCTGCATTAATTGCTTACGTCTTTTTTTGAATTCGCTTTGTTTCATTTGATTGTTTCGCCGCCTAATGAACAGTGCCGTCGGTGTTGATGTCCAACTCATCCCGCAGTAATAAAACGGCGGATCTTAGATACTCGGTAACTTCCATAAAAGCACTTTCATCTTCCTCGCCTTCGGCCTCTTCATCCAGTTTGGTAAATTCCGTAATGTCTTTCAATATTTCAGCGGCATCGCCGGGCCAGCCTGATGCGGTATACACAGAACCAATGCCAAACAAAAACCCCTGGCACCAACTGCTTAATGCCTTAACCCGCTCATCCAGGGAGACGTCGTCGTCAGGCAGGAACAGGTCAAATTCAAATGCTTCACTGGCTAGCAATTTCCTGGTCTGCTCGAACAATTTCACCAGCGTCGCCTGGTCTTCATCGCTCAAATCGGCATCGTCTTTAAAAAGTTCCTTCAACCAGTGATCGCTCTCAGCCTGACCATTGACGCACAGCATACCTGCCGCCATGCCGTGAGCCTCGGCCGCGGAAACATCCGCATTGTTGCGCTCTAATATTGTATTGATTATCTGGTAAACCATGATTCCCACATAATAATTTCACTACCGCTAAAAAAAAAATACCGCTTATGCTACCATTGATCCCCGACTTGGATAATATTTGTTCATCTTGGCTCTCGGATAACTGACTATGAGCAATATTAGAACATATCGCCGATAATCCTTACTAAAAACACACGGCTGATTATTTGCAATAATGTAGTTAACTACCATGACGAATTCAGAAATAACTCAATCCTTAGAATTAAAAGAGCTCGAAGAGAAACTGGACAAACTTATCGAGCAATATAATTCGGTAAAAAACGAAAACAGCTCTCTTAAAACCAAGCAAGAATCCCTGGTCCGGGAAAAAGCCAAACTGCTTGAAAAAACCACCTTGGCCAGAACCCGGGTTGAAGCCATGATTACTCGTCTGAAAGCAATGGAGCAAGGTTCATGAAAAAAAATCCCCAACCGGTATCGCTTACCATCATGGGCAAAGACTATAAGATTGCCTGTGATCCTGACGAGAAGAACGACCTGATCGATTCCGCTCAGGAACTTGACAAGAAAATGCGTAAAATCAGGGATTCCGGACGAGTCAGCGGCGCAGACAGAATCGCTGTCATGGCAGCGCTTAACCTGGCCCATGAATTGCGTGTGATGAAAAACCAGAATGCCATGCTGACTCAGAGCCTCAATGAAAGCCTGGCTAATATGAGTCATAAAATAGAAAACGTTTTAGAAAATCCTGAAACACGGTAAAATATTGGCCTGCATCTCCTGCAGCGTTCGAGGGTGTACTGGGTGTTTCCTGAACCTATTTTTACCCCGGGGGCAGATTACGGTGATGGTGTGCATGCCCGTTCTATACGGGAAGCCTGATTTACCGATCACGTCCCCACTTGAACCGTTGGTTCAAGGACGAAAGTGCATTACGGCGCAGGCGGGAGATGCTCCTTTCTTATAAAAAATTCCCATGAACTACTGGCTAATGAAATCCGAACCGGATACGTTCGGCATTGATGACCTGTGCAACAAACCCGACCGGACCGAGCATTGGGACGGCGTGCGTAATTATCAGGCCAGAAATATGATGCGCGATGAGATGAAAGTCGGCGATCAAGTATTCTTCTATCATTCCAACTGCGATGTGCCGGGTATCGTCGGCATTATGGAAGTGGTTCGCGAAGGCTATCCGGACTTTACCGCTTTCGATCCCGATGACAAACATTTTGACCCTAAAAGCGATCCGGCCCAGCCTCGCTGGTTCATGGTTGACGTCAGGCATGTTAAAACACTGTCGCGCACCATTACCCTCCATGAATTAAAGCAAAAGGAAGAACTGGCCGATCTTGCGCTGGTAAGACGCGGCAATCGCTTATCGATTATGCCGGTCTCCAAACAGCAATGGGATTTTATACGCTCGCTGGAATAATCAGCACTGATGATAGGACGGCCAACCGGCCGCCCACAGTATGGCTATACCTCGGTAACGGCGTCAGTAGATTGCTTGTTCTTTACTTCGCTGCCACCCGAAAACAGGCAATAAGCCGGATTTTCAGTTTCCTCCTGATAGGCAAACCCCAGCGCATCCAGGCATTGCTGAAATTCCTTGCGCTCTGCATTCGGCATTTGCACGCCCATCAGCACTTTGCCGAACGCGGCGCCATGATTGCGATAATGGAACAGGCTGATATTCCAGCGGCCGCCCAGTGCCGTCAGAAAGTTTAATAGCGCGCCGGGCCTTTCCGGAAACTCCAGGCTGTAAACAACCTCATTCAGTTCACGCGGCGCATGACCTCCCACCATATAGCGCACATGCTCTTTAGCCAGATCATTAGTGGTCATGTCGGTGATTGAAAATCCCTGATCCTGTAATTGCAGGATTAAATCGGCCCGATCCGATTCAAGCCCGCTGCTGGAGATGCCGACAAAAACCTGCGCCAGCTTGGGATCGAAATAGCGGTAATTGAACTCGGTAATGCTGCGCCCGCCCAGCATGCTGCAAAACCGTAAAAAGCTGCCCGGCGTTTCAGGAATACTGACGGCCAGCAGGATTTCGCGGTGCTCGCCGACCTGTGCACGCTCGGCCACATAGCGCAGCCGGTCGAAATTCATATTGGCGCCGCTGTCGATGGCGACCAGCGTTTGCCCTGTTATCTGTTCGCGCTCGACATATTTCTTCAGGCCGGCAATGCCTAAAGCGCCGGCCGGTTCGGCAACCGAGCGCGTATCGTCAAAGATATCCTTGATCGCGGCGCAGATCTCATCGGTATTGACGGTAACGACTTCATCAACATAACTTTGCGCCAGACGGAAAGGCTCTTCACCGACCTGCTTGACCGCCACGCCGTCGGCAAACAGGCCGACCTGTTTAATGGTGATTCTTCGCTTCGCTTTCAGGGCCCGATTCAGGCAATCGGCGTCGTCTGGTTCCACGCCGATGATCTTTATCTCGGGGCGCACGAATTTGACATAAGCCGCGACACCGGCAATCAAGCCGCCGCCACCGACAGGCACAAAGATCGCATCCAGATCGCCGGCCTGTTGCCGGAGGATTTCCATAGCCACGGTGCCCTGCCCGGCGATGACATCGGGATCGTCATAGGGATGGATGAATACCATGTCTTTTTGTTCGGCCAACTCCCTGGCATGCGTATAAGCCTCGTCAAAAGAATCACCGAACAGCACAGTCTTGGCGCCTCTGGCTTTCACGGACTGGACTTTAATTTCAGGCGTGGTTTTCGGCATCACGATCAAAGCCTTGATGCCCAGTCTTTTTGCCGCCAGGGCAACGCCCTGGGCGTGATTGCCGGCTGAGGCGGCGATCACGCCGTGCGCCCTTTCCTGCTCACTCAACATGGACATTTTGTTGTAGGCGCCGCGCAACTTAAACGAAAACACCGGTTGCAAGTCTTCGCGCTTCAAATAGACGTTATTGCCCAGGCGCTCCGACAGAGAGGATGCAAAATCCAAAGGGGTTTCTATGGCGACATCGTAAACTTTGGCGCGTAATATTTTTTCTATGTATTTTATCGACATGTTTAAAAATGGGCTGAATGTCTTCGGTATTCCGGATATTATCCCACACTATCCGCTTAAGATGCTCTGGCTATAGCCTGATTGCAGGCTATAGCCATCAAGCCGCTACTCTACCACTGTAGCTTTTACCGATGTATCCTCGTAAATACCGGTTAATTTGCGCCTGAATTCATCAGTGATCAATCGGCCATCCTGCTTGCTTGCGACGACGCGGGGCGTAATCAGCACAACCAGTTCCGTCTTGATTTTTTCTTTCGTGGTACCGCCGAATAAAGGCCCTATTAAAGGCAGCTTGTGTAAAAAAGGAATCCCGTCTCTATTATAGGTATCGTTCTCATCGATCAGACCACCCAACACAACCGTTTCTCCGCTTTGCACCGCTACATTACTGGTAATTTCCCGGGTTTGTATCGTAGGTGAATCGATATTACTGTCCGTCGTCCTCTGCGGCCTTTCGACACTTTGCTCGATATCCATAATCACGAGACCGCTCGCGTTGACCCTGGGCTTAACCTTCAACTTAACACCGGTTTTGCGCTGTTGAATGGCGCTGGTTTGCACAAGACCGCTTTGGTCGAAAGATTGGCCTGAAGTGGGAAGCGTAGATGACTGAGACGTTCTTAACGGTATTTCATCACCGACCTGTATCGAGGCTTCCTGATTATTCAGCACCATCAATGACGGTGAAGAAATCACATTGAGCTGATTATCGTTGGCGGATGCATTTAGCACGGCGCGTATGTCGCCCGAATCACTGAGAAACGCATAGCCAAAGCCGCCTGTTACCGCACCTGCGGCAATATCCCTGAACGATGTTCCGTCCGACTGCTGTAACGGTCCATTTAATCGGCTCCCGCTCGTGTTGTTGCTGGTAGCGACATGCTCGCCGCCCACATTATGATGACTTAAAAACCATTGAATGCCGTACCTTAATCTGTCAGTCAGGTTGACCGAAACTATCGTCGCATCGATCAATACCTGCAATGGCAAGACATCAAGCTGATTGATAACAGTGCGAATCTTTTCATATTCCTGCGGCGTTGCGACAACAACGATCGAATTATTGATTTCGTCGGCGATAATTCTCACTTCACTGCTCACGTCGGCAACCCCACCGCCTTCCGATCCCGCAGGCCTGTTAAACGCCGGTTTTGGCGCTTCTTTATCCTGCTGCTTATTGGTGATTTCAGCGGCCTTACGTCCTGGCGCCACCTTCGCGCCTTTCTCTCTCTTTGTTGAAACACCGGTAAAAATTTCATTCAGCGTCGCGGCCAATTCCACGGCATCGACATTCTGGACCTTGTAGACATTTACACCGCCGCCGGTGGCCGTAGTCGACCGGTCCAGCCTCAGTATCCAGCTTTCAATATCTCTTAAATAGGAGGACTGGTGCGTAATGGCCAGAATGGCATTCAGTCGTTCAATTTCTATAAACCGGAAAAAGCTGCCCTCATCTTTTTCAGTTTTATTAAACACCGCATCCAGCTCTTCAATAACTTGTTCCGGCGTAGCATGCACTAATGGAAAAATACCGAATGAACGTCCTCTCAAGACATCGATATCGAAAGTAGCGACCATATCCATGATGCGCGCCAGCTCATCGGCCGTTCCGGAAACGACCAACAGATTGCGCATGGCATCGACTTGCAGGATGGTTTTTTCCTGCACCAGCGGCTTAATCACTTCGGCGATATCCTGGACAGCGACATTTCTGATCGGTATGACCTTCACCTGATAACCGGCGGCGCCCGCTCTTGAAAAGTCGGTACTGTATAACGCCTCTGCCGCGGGCTCGATATGATAAACACGGCCATCCTTGACCAGCGCCGCATTATTCATGCGCAACAACATTTCCAGAGTCGGTAGTAATTCTTCTTTTGTGAGAGCCTGTGTAGTCTGTAGCGTCACCTTGCCGGCAACTTTGGGGCTTAATACATAGTTCTCTCCGAGTATGTCGCTCAAGATCACTTTCGCCACTTCGCCCAAATCGGCCTCATCAAAGTTCAGGCTATACGCGCCTTCGCCCCGTGCCTTGCCTCTACTGGGTTGCATTGTCGAACCCGACACAAACCTGTCAGTTGCGGGATAGAGCTCCGCAGCCGGCCGTACTTTTTCGCTAGCGTGCGGCTTGTTTTGCAAGTTTTTAAAAACAGCCTCTTCCCGTTCATCCAGCTGCTCCGGAGGCACTGGCGGCAGAGGCCGCTTGACGGCCAGATCCGGCCCCATAAGTTCGCAGCTTGACAGCGAAAGCCCCAAAACAATAGCCCAGGAAGTTGTTTTTATTTTTTTTAGGTTATTCTTCATCTTCGCTATTTCCTGACGTGTCTGCTTGGGGCGTCTCTGCTTTAGGCGTAAATGCATTGGGTATGCTTTTTTTCTTGGTGGGTAATTCTTTTAATTTAGGTTTTCTTAGCATGAGTTCTTTCTGATGACTTCCTTGCTTGAGTATGACTTTGTCTTTATGAATCTCGGCCAGTGTCCAGCCACTGATATCATCCCCCTCAGTTATTTTAAGATATTTTTTTTCAGTGGCTGGCGCTCTTTCACGGCTGAACAAGGCTGATAACTGCTCGTCCTTCGTATAGACGCCCGTTAACTGCCATTCAAATGTGCCGGAACCTCCTACAGCAGCGGCTTCTTCAATATCGACCGTCTCGACAGGTCTTCGGCCTTTAATAAATAAAGGTCGGGTAACCAGATCGGTATATTTCTCTTCGGGTTGTTTCGTCAGCGCCAGGCTTGGCAAGCCGTCTACTTTATAGGGTTGGGTTTCAACGGATGTAATCGCTTTCTGCAATTGTTTTCTGGCATGCTTCGCATACAACCACTCGGCGGTAATAATCAACAGTAAGACGATGCAAACGGAGGCCAATAATTTAATTAATTTAACGTTCATCCTGGTGGTATTCTCATGAAACTGACGGCCTGGAAATTCACATTCAATTCATTACTCGATTCAATCTGACGAGTTTTTCTGTTTCTTATGCCCCGCACCGGCCTTATATCGATCTGATCGACGATGATCAGCGGTACCGACGTTTCCATTTTGTACAATACCGCGCGCAGCTCATCAATAGTACCGGTCATCCTGACTTTGACCATAATGCGACTGAAGCCGTCCTTATTGCTGACGGGAAGCGCCTGCGTACTGGTCAACTGCCCGCCCGCATCGACAATCGCCCTCTTGATGAACTCCTGTACATCCGCGGACGCCAAAGCACCGGTCCCTTGAGTATTAAAATAACCTTGCGACAAATGCTGGGCTTTTATTTTGTCCATACCTTCAGTGACAGCCTCTTTTCTGGCCAAAATCCGCTGATACTTCTGGAGTTTAAAAACCAGCGCATTCTTGGTTTCATGCAATTCCATGCCCTTGCTGACAATAGGCGTAATGACAACGACGCTAAAAATGACTATAACAGCCACCAGGAGGCCAACCGCAATCCAGCGTTGGGTTTTATTATACGTCGCCATTGATGCCTCCTGCTTTGGTCACGTCGACGGTGATCTGGAACCGTTCAAGCCCGCTGATCTTGTCTTGGGTAACCGGCGATACAAACCGGACATTATCAAACAATGGAGACGCCTCCAGAACGGCAATCAAAGCGGAAGCGGACGGCGATTCGCCTTGTATCTGCAGATGCCCATCCGAATACTGGGCATAGGTCAGCCAGGTGTCGTCCTTTATTAAAGTGCTTAACGCATTTAACATGACAACGACCGATGGTGCCGAACTTTTGACGTTAACCAGCCCGCGTGACTCCTCCACCAACGCATCGATTTCCGACTGCAGAGCATCGATTGTGCGCGCCTCTTTTTCAATGCCGTCGAGCTGTTTGCTTAGTGCATTGACTGCCCGATATTCAAACCAAACTGGCAGAGCTATAACAGCTATCAGCAATACAAATACCGAGCCGACCAAGGCCCAATGAACCAACGCGGCGTTTTTGCTGGTTTTCTCCCTGAATTGATCCGGCAGCAAGTTGTAATAGTCATAGTCTTGTTCAAGGTCGTTGGGGGCGCCCTCATAATCGGCAAATTTTGGCGACAGGCCCAGCGCTGTTATATCGTCATAGAGTGCGTCAAGAATTTCGCGTGGTGTCAACACCAGCATGACACTGATTTGTCCGGGCTCATGGGCATCCGCCAGCGGCTTAACGGCGAAATAGACCTGTTCCGGTTTGAATGGTGTGTAACGATCCAGCTCATAGGAAACAACCTGAGCCAGATTTTCCTTTGCCGCCAGCGGCAGGGCCAGCTCTTTTTGAACAGCATCCTGCCGGGTCAACCTGAGGACTACATCAGCCTTGGCAAATCTTTCATCTTTGGCTAGCAGAGCTTTAACGTCAGCTATGTCTGATTCATTTCGCTCCAGCGTTGCTATCGGCTCTACCTTTCCGTTGAGAATATAAACTATTTCCAGATGGTTGTTGTCTGGTCTAATCAGAATAACGCCCTGCTTCTCATTAACGAGTAGCTTGATTTTCTCCGGCACCAGGAAGCTAAGTTCTCGCGCCCACCAGCGAAAAAACTTCTTGAAATCCAGTTCAATTGTCGAATTGAGGTTCAGCATATTCTGTCACTAAAAATTCGCTCATTTCATCAGTAAATAATGAGTCATTGCCTGTATAGTTGCGTTGCCATTTCAAAATCTGAAACGGCGAGGATTGTTGACCCAGGGATTGTTGACCAAAAAGTTGTTGGCCAAAGGATTGCTGGTCACTTTCCGATCTTTTTATTATCGCATTTATTATAGCGGTTGAGCCGTCATCAAGCAGCGCTTCGGAAATAATTGTCACCGCCCCGCTATCTGCGGCTGGAGTTGAACTCTGACCCGTCTCGCCAAAAGGAGACGACTCATTAAAAGGCGATCCCGACTTTAAGGCATTGGCCGAACGCTCGCGTCTGGCTTGCATATATTCATCCTTTACCGCTTCGTCGAGGTCCGGCATTACCTGCAAAACCTCTGGAGATGCCAGTTGCAGATTGACCGTCGGCTCTCCCGAATAAACGGTGATTAAATCCTGTAACCACTCATAAATGCTCTCGTTCATGCCCAGCACCAACTGCAATTCCTCAATAGACTGAAAAGGCTTGTTTCGGGGCTGATAGCCTAAACCGGCGTCCTGATATTCTTTTTTTTCCGCTCCATCTATGCGCACCAGATCATCGTCATCGCGCCAGTCGAGAATGGCATTGACTAGCCCAGTCATCTGCTGTTCTCCATCACTGGGCGCCTGGCTTATCAGCGCCTGTAACAAAACCTCATCGGCCTTGTTCAGATCTATTTTGCCGGTTTCTGATAAAAGCCGTATGCGCACCCTGGCATTCGCATAGTCTATTTGATAAACACTGCTGTCTGCTCGCCAACGCTTGGCTGCATCGGGAATCAGCATCATCATTTCCGCCATCGCAATCCCTGATTCCGCGACAGCCATAGCCTGTGCATTGTTCTTTACGCCTTCAATAATGGAAGCTTCCCTGCGCATGGTCAGCGCAAAACTGCCAGCCATGATAGTCAACAGACTTAATATCCACAACACGAGAACCAGAGCAAATCCCTTTTGCCTCGCCTGCTTCCTGACGCGTATCACTCTGTTGCCTCTGAATCCTCTGTTACGATGTCCGAACCACCGCTAACCCTAAGTTCGATAACCATATCCGGCCAGAAGACTTCATCTTCCCGTTCAATCTGAATTTTTACCAAACGCGGCAGGACATCCTTATTGAGCCACTCATCCTGCCATCGGCTCTCGCCGGTATCCTGATCCGGACCAAAATAAGACAAGGCGAAATGACTCACATGTTTTATCAGAACAGCATCCTCTTTTTGCCATTCCTCGCCTTCGACAACCGGAAAAAACGGCGTCAACGTCACTTTAATTTCGGCGCCGTCGTTACTGCTCCCTCGTGGCCCTTCATCCTGCACTTCCAGGGAAAACAACTGCATGCCGGCCCGACCGGCGCTGGCAGGAAATACGGAAACAAATTGCAAGGACTGCGCATCGCCTTGAAAGGAAAGCTTGCTCTCTCCTTCCGTAAAGTCATCCTGTAAAGATTCATCTTCCGTAAAATCATTCTTTAAAGGCTTGGCGGCCGATAAATGCTGTTGGAAAAAATTATAAACGACGGCCATTTCATTGACTTCGGCGATTTTCTTTTCGCCCATTTCCCAGCTTTGAGCACAAATTTTAAGACTGCCAAACAGTAACACAACCATGACACTTAACAAAGTCATTGCAATAAGAACCTCGATCAGCGTAAACCCGCGCGCCGAGTTACGAGGCGAATGGCAAGAAAAAACGCTCTTTTGCCTCCGGCTTATCATAAGGTTTTATTAACAAGTCTCAGGGTGGTTAATTCAACCCGCCGATCGCTCGCCTGGTCATCTCCCCAGGTCACCATGACATAAACCTTGAAAAGCAGTACCGCTGACGTTGCCGGATCGAAATTTTCAATCGACGGCGTAAACGGGCTCACCGAAACCAGCCAATGGTATCTTTCGTTTTCGACCCCCGACGTTTCTCCTTGCTGCAACGGTGTTTCCACGCCTGTTTGAGCCATTAGCGATTCGGCGATTTGCACTGCTGTCGTGTATTCCTCGGCCACAGACGCCGTATTGACGCCGGCAGAAAATATCTTAAGCAAAATACCTAGCGAAAGCGCCAGTATTGAAAACGCAATCAGGATTTCCAGTAAGGAAAAGCCCCGTTGTTTATTCATTCGCACCTTCGCCGGCATCTTCAAGCTCGACCTGACCGGTTAGCCAATTGATATCGATGCGCCATGCGGAACTACCCCGTTCCAGCGTAACTCTTCCGCCTGTCGATGAACCGTCGGCAAAAAAACGTATGTTGCCCTGACCTTCGCCGCTTAGCTCGTCTTGTGCCGTAACCAATGTAATATCAATGGGCTCGGGAATCGTGTAAACCTTATCCCGGCTGCTTACCTGATAGCTGTTATCACTAAGGTCAAGGGTAACGGTAGTCTGTTGATGGGAAAGCAAAGCCTGTCCTCTTGCATAACGCAACGCCGAAACAATATCTCTTGCCGCAGCGCGTAGCTGTATCGACTCACGCCCTGATGACAAATTAAACGCGACAATTGAAAAGCCCAGAATGATGACAAAAAGCACAACCATCAGCTCCAGCAGCGTAAATCCTTGACTCCGGGATAAAGGACAAGGCGCAGGGCACAAGTTAGCTGCTCTTTTTAAACTGAACCCTGAGCCTTGAGCCTTGTGTATCATTCCCAGCTGGCGATATCCTGATCTTCGCCTTCACCGCCTTCTTTACCGTCTGCGCCCAGCGTAAACAGATCAAATTTTCCGTGTTCGCCCGGAGACACATAGTGATATTCCTGCTGCCATGGGTCCAGCGGCATTTTGGCTTTTTGCAGATAAGGGCCGTTCCAGCGTTTTGCGCTGTCAGGTGATTCGACGAGCGCTTTCAAGCCCTGCTCGGTTGTCGGATAAACGCCCAGATCCAGTTTATACATGTCCAGCGCTGCGGACAGATCTTCAACTTGAACACGGGCCGCTTTGGTTTTGGATTCGCCCATGTGTTTCATGACTTGAGGCCCGACTATTCCGGCCAACAAGGCGATAATGCCCAGTACGACCAATAATTCAAGCAAGGTAAAGCCAGTCTCTGTACGTTTTCTATATTGTTTCATCGTAAAAATTTTTCCATTAAAAAGCTAAATCATTAACACTCAAAATAGCCAGCAGAATCGACACGATAATACCCGCGATCATAACGCCCAAGGTGATTATCAAAGCTGGCTCAAGCAATGCCAGCATACGCTGTATCGCTATTCTAAGCTGTTTATCATAGATAGTTGCCACACGCAGGAGCATTTCTTCCAGACGCCCTGTTTCTTCGCCCATTTTTATCATCTGCATGGCCATTTTGGGCAATACGCCTTTTTCCATCAAAGCGTCGGACATATTCCTGCCCTGCTTTAACTGTTCCTCGGCATCGGCGCAAACCTCAGCCAAAGCCAGGTTATCGACGGTTTCACGCGCTATCGCCAAAGCAGTCAGTATTGAAACACCATTGCCTAATAAAGTTCCCAAAGTACGGCTGATGTTGGCAGTTTCCTTATTCAGGATAATACTGCCAAATAGAGGCATGGCCAGAAAGCGCCTGTCCCATGTTTTTTTGGTAACAGGATCGGCCAGTTGAAAATTCATATAGCCGTACACGACAACAACAATGAGCGCCAGCATCCACCAGTAGCTTTGCAGCCACTCCGCCAGACCGACCACGATCTGGGTCGGAACCGGCAAATCCTTGCCGGCGCTTTCAAACATCTCGGTAAATTGCGGCACGACGAACGTCAGCATCACGAACAACGACGCCAATGACATCACCAACAATATTACCGGATAGATCAACGCGGTGCTGATCGTATCCTTCAATTCGCGCGAGCGCTCCAGATAATCCGACAATCGCGTCAACACTTCACCCAGGCTGCCGCCCGCCTCGCCGGCGCGAATCATATTGATATAGAACTTGCTGAAGACCCCAGCCTGCTTCTCCAGCGCATCGGCCAGGGAAGAACCGCCTTTCACTCTTTCCAGGACCCGTCCTATCAGTTTGCTCAGGCGCTCGTTGTCAGCCGTCAAGTCCATCAATACCGACAGCGACCGGTCCAGCGGCAAACCGGATTCCAGCAAGGTCGCCAGTTCTCCGGTCAACAAGCCGATCTCTTTTTGAGACAGGCGCGACTGTTTGGCGCCCAGACTGAATCCGAGAAACGACCTGGCGGTGGCCGGCGCCACGCGGATCGGTATGTAACCTTCCGATTGCAGGGCCGCAATCAGGCCCTGTTCGTCAGCGGCATCGCGAACACCTTCCTCAGTCTCGCCAAGGCTGTTGATTGCTTTATAAGAAAATAAAGCCATATCAGCCTTCCGTTGTTACGCGCATCACTTCCGCCAGAGTCGTGATGCCTTGTACGGCCTTTTGCAATCCGTCATCGCTCATCGTGACCATGCCTTGTTCGATGGCCAGTTTCTGAATGGCACCGGCCTCTTCATGCGCCATGATCATTTTACGGATCGGATCGGTCATCAGCAGAAATTCGATAATGGCCAGACGCCCGCGATAACCAAGCCCGCCGCAGGCCGAACAGCCTACCGGTTTGTACAAAACGATATCGCCTTCAGGCACGAAACGCCGCAAATGCTTGTCCTCGACAACAAGAGGCGACGCGACATAAGGTTCCTTACATTCGGGGCACAGCTTTCTGACCAGCCGTTGCGCCAATATGCCGTTCACGGTGGAACTGAGCAAATATTCCTCCAGCCCCATATCCAGCAAGCGCGTTATACCGCCGGCGGCATCGTTAGTGTGCAAGGTCGACAACACCAAATGCCCGGTCAGCGCCGATTGCACGGCGATTTTCGCCGTCTCCAGGTCACGCATCTCGCCGATCATGATGACATCGGGGTCCTGCCGGACGATGGAACGCAACGCCGAGGCGAAAGTCAGGCCGATCTGCGGTTTGGCCTGAATCTGGTTGATGCCCTCCAACTGATATTCCACCGGGTCTTCGACTGTAATGATCTTGCGCTCGGACGTATTCAGCAACTTTAAAGCTGCATACAACGAGGTCGATTTACCGCTACCGGTCGGACCGGTAATCAGGATAATGCCGTGCGGCTGCGCCAGAACATCGATAAACTGTTGAGAATGGTGCCCGGAAAAGCCCAGTGACTCGAAATCGAACACAGTGCTTTCCTTGTCGAGCAAACGGATCACGACGCTTTCGCCGTACATAGTCGGTATCGTCGATACCCGCAGGTCCAGCTCCTTGCCGAGCATTTGCACTTTGATGCGCCCATCCTGAGGCAGTCGGCGTTCGGCAATGTTCAGCTTGGCCATGATCTTGATACGTGAAATGACGGCGGCTGTCGATTTTACGGGCGGCGCATTGATGTCCTGCAGCACACCGTCAATGCGCAGTCTGACTTTCAGAGTTTGCTCGAACGGTTCGATATGTATATCCGACGCGCGCATTTCGATGGCGCGCTGCATGATCAGGTTGACCATTTTGATGACCGGCGCTTCACTGGCCAGGTCTTTCAAATGCTCCAGATCCTCCTCGCCGGCCTCCTCGAACTGGAGGTTATCGACAATCCTGTCCATCTGCGACCGGCCTTCGCCGTATTGGATTTCAAGCGCTGCATCGATTTCCGACAGCAGGCCTACCTTGGGGATAACATCTTTGCCGGTCGCCAGCTTCAGTGCATCAATCACAAACCGGTCTTCAGGATCCATCATGGTAACGGTGATCGTGTCGTCGCTGTTAGCAATGCCGATCACGTGGTTCTGCTTTAAAAACCGCAAAGAGATGCTTTCGGGCAATTGCATCTCTAGCGGATATTGATCGGCCATAACCTTCTCGAACCGACCTGATTCGACAAAGGCATCAGCTACATCCAGTTCCGAACACAAGCCCAACTTAACCAGCAGTTGCGGGAGATTTTCCGAGATTGCCGTTTTTTTTATCCGCTCAACTTTGTTCAGCTCCGCGGCCGACAATTTTTCCCTGGCCTGTAATGTTTTCAATAAATCATGGTATGCGGTTGCTTGCTCTGTCATATAAAATCCATGTGCCGGCTATCCCGCCCGTTTCTGCGAGAATAAAGCCTTGCTATTAACTAAACCTAGCCCCTCTGATAGGTTTTCTTATAAACCAATTGTGACCCGGTTTTCAACCTTTAGTTCCACATTTAAACTAGTATTTCTGTGCCTGACTCACAGGCTCAATATAGCTCTGGCCTGACTGATAATCTCATGCTCGCTGATCTCCCTGATCGAATAATCCTGTTTGTTCAGTTTATAAGGATTAACTACTGATGCCGATTTGACCACCTTGTTAATATCGGTCTGATAAACCCGGCTGACCGGCGTCGGACCGAAAACCGTGATGGATGGCCTGTTCAAGGCCCAGGCCATATGCGTCGGGCCTGTATCATTGCCGATCAACAGGTCGGCCTTGGCTATCAATGCTTTGAGACTGTTCAAATCCAGCTTCGGCATGACGCTGATATAACGCGACTGCGCGGCCATCGAATCGGCGATATGTTTCTCCTGCTCACTGCCCCAGATCACAAGGCAGTTCTGCCGCATCGCCTCGGCTATCTTTACAAATTTGTCGGCCGGATAGTTTCGGCTTTCCCAGGTTGAGCCGATGACCAGCACGATATTGAGCCGGTCTTGCCGCAAGTAATTATAGATGCTTTGATCTTCGTGGCTGAAAAACAAAAACGGTTTTTTGGCAAGGATTTGTTCCCTGCCGATGCGGATGCCTAAGGGTTCCGACAGCACCGCTGCATTCCTGTCGATGGTATTGCCATCGTAGGCGCAGGCTACTTTAACATCATAAAGCCAAGAGGCGGCTTTTTCCCTGATCGAATCAGCATCGAAGCCGGCGATGCGTTTGCCCAGGAGCCTGGCCGTGACCGCCGATTTGATCAGCCCCTGCGCGTCAATGACCAGATCGTAATTATTTCCAGCATAACCACGAATTACTTCAAGCTGCTTAAAAACGGCCATCTTGTTGATTTTTAACGATTTCAGATTGACCGTCAGAACATTGTCGAGATCGGGATTATCCTTCAATATGCCGGCAAAGCGCTCTTCCACAATCCAGTCTATCCGGCTGTCAGGCAAGGCGGCCTTGATGAATTGCAGCGCTACCATGGCATGCACGATATCACCCAGCGCGGACAGTTTGACAATGGCAATTCTCACAGTCCGGCCTGCTCAGTCCGCTGCAATCAAATCAAGCACCTGATCGGGCCGGATTTCAGTCAGACAGCGCATATGCCCCAACGGACAATCGCGCTTGAAGCAGGGCGCGCAGTCGAGATTCAATGAGATGACCCGTGCTTTTTCATTAAGCGGCGGCGTAAAGCCGGGGTCCGAGGAGCCGTATAGTGCGATTATTTTCTTGTCGAGCGCGGCGGCCACATGCATCAGGCCAGAATCATTAGTCACGACAGTATTGGCCAGCGACAGCAAGTCGACCGCTTCCGCCAGCGACGTACGCCCGCTGAAATCACTGCATAATCGCCCGGTTTCGTGATTGATAGTTTCCGCAGCGTCTTTGTCCTTGTCGGAACCGAACAGCCAAACCTGCCAGCCTTGAGCGATTTTTTGCCGTGCTACTTCGGCATAATAACCGGCCGGCCAGCGCTTGGCAGGACCGTATTCGGCGCCGGGGCACAAAGCCAGGACTTTTCCCGACGGCACCAAGTTGAATTTTTCGATAACGCGCTGCTGCCTATCCGGTTCAATCGTGATGCGCGGCACCGGATACGCGGGCGGCAAGGGCGCCGTTTTCGGCAGACCCAGCGCCACAAACCGCTGAACAGTCATGGTCAGCAATTTTTTATCGAGTTTGCGGGTATCATTGAGCAATCCCCAGCGGCATTCTCCAATATAACCGGTGCGCACGGGGATGTCGGCAAAGAAAGGGATCAAAGCCGACTTCCAGGCATTGGGCAAAAGAATAGTTTGATCATAACCCGCTGAACGCAACTGTCTGCCCAACTGTATGCGCTTCATTAAGCCGAATTGCCCGCGTTTCAGCGGCATGGCAATGGCTGTTGTCACTTCAGGCATGCGGTCCAGCAGTGAAAATGTCCAGGCTGGCGCCAGCACATCGATTTGACAGTGCGGGTCAGCCTGTTTCAGTGTGATAAACAGGCTTTGCGCCATGACCATGTCGCCGACCCATGACGGGCCGACGACCAGGATTTTCAAAGCACTATTTTCAAGCAACGGGGGTCAACCACTCGGCATGATCATCCCGGCGACCGTGTACATAGTCAAAATACAGAGACTGGAGTTTCTCTGTAATCGGACCGCGGCTACCGCCACCGATAATCCGTCCGTCCAGTTCCCTGATCGGCGTGACTTCGGCGGCCGAACCGGTAAAGAAAGCTTCATCGGCCACATAGATTTCATCGCGGGTAATGCGTTTTTCGATCAGCTCCAGGCCTTGTTCCCTGGCGATCGTGATGATCGTATCGCGGGTAATGCCTTCCAGCGCCGAGGTGGTTTCCGGTGTATAGATCTTGCCGTTGCGCACGATGAACAGGTTTTCGGCGCTGCCTTCGGCCGCATAGCCTTCATGGTCCAGCAGCAAAGCTTCATCATAGCCGGTAGCCAGCGCTTCCTGCAGTGCCAGAATGGAATTGATGTAATTGCCGTTGGCTTTGGCTTTGCACATGGTGCTGTTGATATGGTTTTTGGCATAGGAAGACGTGCGGATGCGGATGCCTTTTTCTATACTCTCCGCGCCCAGATAGGCGCCCCACGACCAGGCCGCGACCATGACATGGACTTTCAGGTTATCGGCCCGAAGTCCCATGCCTTCCGAGCCGAAAAAGCACATGCTGCGGATATAAGCGCTGTCCAGATTGTTTTTGGCAACCGCATCGCGGTGCGCCTGATTAAGTTCATCCTTGCTATAAGGCATTTTCATGTTCATGACATGCGCCGAACGGAATAAACGATCCGTATGCTCCGCCATTCTGAATATCGCCGTGCCTTTTTCCGTCTGATAGGCTCTCAGCCCTTCAAATACGCCCAAGCCGTAATGCAAGGTATGCGTCAACACATGGACTTTAGCTTCCCGCCATTCAACCCATTGCCCATCCAGCCAAATAACGCCGTCTCTATCGTCCATCGTCATTGTTTATTCTCCACCATTTAGTGTTTGTAATTGCTTAAGTCTTATTCCATAAAATCGTGCCATATCTGTTCGACCTGAGCCTTCATTCCGGCAATTTCAGTTTCATCGATAACGGCACGATCGCCCTGTAAAACCAGTTTATGACCATAATCACGATATGCGCAGTAGATGGCTTTAAGCGTTTCCGCCTGGCCTTCAGATATAAAACCCTGTGCCTGCAAACCGTCCAGCAGCCTGACATTATCAGTATAGGTAGTCAATGCGACGTTTTTCGACGCCTGATCTAAAACGCCGAATTGTACTATAAACTCAATATCCGCAATACCGCCTTTGCTTTGTTTTAAGTCAAACTTGTCCGCTTCGGCCGAAACCAGTGCGGCGCGCATCTTTTCGCGCATTTCGCGAACTTCCTTTTTCAGCAGATCGGAATCGCGCGGCAGACTCAGGATTCGGCGCCTGATGGCTTCATAGTGCTCTTTCAGCCGCAGGTCGCCGGCTATGAAGCGCCCTCTGACCAACGCCTGATGCTCCCAGGTCCAGGCCTGGTTTCTTAAATAATCTTCATAAGCATTAATGTGACTGACCAGAAGCCCGGAATTACCGCTGGGCCGCAGGCGCATATCAACCTCGTAAAGCACACCCGACAACAGTTTGGTATCGAGTATGTGCCGGACTTTCAGCCCCAGGCGTCCGTAAAACTGCGTGCATGGAATCGGCTTCGGACCTTCGGTCAGAGCATTGCCGTCTTCGCAATCATACAAGAACACCATGTCCAGATCGGAGCCATAACCAAGCTCAATACCGCCCAGTTTCCCGAAACCGAGCACGGCAAAGCCGATCGCCTCGTTATTGCTGCAGGGAGGATAGCCATGTTTTTCGGTCAGCATCAGCCAGGCGCGCTCGACAACATGCTCGACGATGCTTTCGGCGATATAGGTCAGATAATCGCTGACCACCATCAGCGGAATAACGCCCATGATATCGGCCGCTGCGACTCTGAGCACATTCAGCTGCTTGAATTGCCGCAGCACGATCATCAACTGTTCCAGGTCCTGAATCTCGATTTGCGCCAGCAGAACCTTCAATTGTGCATCAAGATCGGCTTTTTTCAGCGGCTCAAATAACGAGTGTGTATCAAGCAACTCATCAAATAAAATCGGATAAAGCGCCAGATAATCGCAGATCCAGGGGCTGGCTGATGACAGACGAACCAATTGAGACAACGCACCCGGATTTTCAGCCAGTAGCGACAAATAAACAGTTCTACCGGCAACAGCTTCAAATAACTTAAGAATGCGCTTTAAGGTTTCATCGGGGTTATCGACCCGCAGCATGGCTTCTATCAATTGCGGCATCAAGCGATCAAGGACGCTGGCGCCCTTGGCGGTCAGTTTTCTGACGGCCAGCGAATTTTTAAATGCCTTGATGGCAACCAGTATCTCTTCGGTCCGTTCAAAACCGTACGCTTTCAAACTGGCCGCCAATTCAGCATCATCGGAGGTACAGTTCCAGATTTTCTGACTGTGACTGTTGACATCAGACTGTTTCGACAGCGAGAAGACCAGCTCAAACACGCAATGCACCTGAGTTCTGACTTGATCCAGCTCGGCCTTAAAAGTGGGCCAGTCGGGATAATCCAGCGAATAGGCCAATATTTCCCGCACAACCGGATAGACAGGCAAATCATGCGTTTGCCGGTCCTGGTACTCTTGGATATGGTTTTCCACCCGGCGCAGAAAGCGGTAGGATTCCGTTAATTGCTCGGCATCCTTTTTTGTCAGCAGTTCCAGTTCGCCGAGCCGCTGCAGAACGTCCAGAATGCCGCGCTTTTGCAGCGACCGCTCATTGCCGCCGCGAATCAACTGAAAAGCCTGGCCAATGAATTCTATTTCGCGTATGCCGCCCGGACCCAGCTTGATATTTTCCATGCGATCCTTGCGTTTTAGCTCCTGCATAATCTGCAGCTTTAACGAGCGCAATTCCCCGAAAGCGCCGTAATCGAGATAACGCCGGTATACGAACGGCTTCAGCATGGCGATCAGTTGCGCGCCGGTTTTAAAGTCGCCAGCGACCTGACGGACTTTGATCATGGCGTAGCGCTCCCATTCCCGGGCCTGGGTCTGATAATAGTTCTCCATGCCATCGAAATTCATAATGACGGGACCGCTGTCGCCATAGGGCCTTAACCGGATATCCGTCCTGAATACAAAGCCGTTCACAGTCATTTCATCGAGCACCTTGATCAAACTCCGGCACAGACGGGCAAAGAACTCGCCGTAGGTGGTCTCTTTTCGGTCCGCCAGGACGCCGTCTTCGGCATAGGCGAAAATCAGGTCGATATCGGAGGAATAATTCAGTTCGTAAGCGCCCAGCTTGCCCATGCCCAGCACGATCAATTGCTGCGGACTGCCATCAGCCAGCACAGGCGTGCCGCGCAAATCGCAGGCTTTCTGATAAAGAAAATCCAGCGCATATTGAATACAGGAATCGGCCAGGAACGACAATTCAAGCAGCGTTTCATTCAGATCGGCCCATCCAGCCAAATCGCGCCAAGCAATTCTGACCATTTCCCGCTGCCGGAAACGGCGCAATTCAGACATCAACGAGGCTTCGGAATCAACCGCCAGCGCTGCCATTCGGCTATGGTAGCCCTTCTCGTCATAGGCGATGAACAAGTCTCCGGAATTCACCAGGTCGATGATGATTTCCGGGCAGCGCGTACAGCTTTCCGCGATAAAACAACTCGAGTTCCAGACCTTGACCAACGACCCCATGAATTCCGGCGTTGCCTTAAAGCTTAAATCCAGCTCGGAAAGCCGTTCGCACCATGCCTTCAGGGATGACTTTACGTTAGCTTTTAGCGCTTCGGGTAATGCTTCAAGTTCAGATTCAAGATTATTGATAAACGACATGCTCGACCCACAGACCTGGAAAAACCACATGATAACCAATCCGTGGACGGATGCAGAAGATGTATTTGACTGAAATGTCCTGAAAAATATTCAAAACACATGCAAAGCATGACTATGATTGCCAGTGAATTAAGGAAGTTGCCTGGCTTGAAAGAAACGTTATCGGCATCTTCAACCAATGCGCCTGTCATGCGGCGCACCGGAGAATAACCTCTCTTAGTCTCTTGCTTTTAAGATGACGCTAAGCCTGCTTGATTTCGCGTCAGAAATAACGGGACTATGAGCCTGATGAAAGAAAATCAAAAGTCATCGGCACTCTGACATTGAGCTTAACATCCTGCGCGTCGTCTGTCGTGCCTATCCCGAGTGACAGGTTAAGAGTCGTTTTGGGTGAGTACTTGAAAGAATAACCAACCAATAATTGACCTATATCCAGTTCGCTGTCATCCATCTCAAAACCATCAAGTTCAGATTTGAAAACATGTTTATGCGAGTAACCCAAGCTGAAAGATGATCGCTCATTCAAGCCAAACCCCATGCCGAAGCTCAAACCGATCGCATCGCCTGGGTCAAAGTCCCCAACATTCTCATTCGTTTCGGCATTATAATTGTAACTAAGATTGCCGAAAAAGACGGCCGGATCGGTTGGATATAATGCCGTAATACTAGGTTGGAAGCTGAAATAACCTGTGCCTGTCGGCAATTCGGTTGGAAATTGTGCTCCCGGCACGCCTTGAGCCAACGCATATTCCACATCAAACGGACTTTTTCCAGTCGGTACCGTTGCCACCACATTGCCGACAAGAATCGGCCAGCCGCCAGAGCCTCCGCTAAGCTGATAGCGGGCAGCAAATTCCAGATCGCCTATGTCATTACCGGAAGCATTAAAAGTTTCATCAACGCCCGCGCCAATACTGACTGCACGTGAACGCTGAGTATCTTCGCGGTAGACATAAGGTGCTTTGAACTCCAGCTCAAGGCGATCCGTGACTCCATATCGAGCGCCCAAACTACCGATAAAATTATGGCGTTTAATTTGTCGAATATCGATAAGTCCAACAGCAATGGCGGGAATGAAGGTGAATGCATCGAGAAAAACCCGGTTGTTATCGATATAAGAATAATCCAATGAAGGCTCGAAAACGAAATTCCCTTTTCTAGTTAATACGCCACCGACAGTCTCACTCAAACGGGGTATCTCCGGCGGCCTTGCCTTTTCTTTTGTTTGCGGAGGCGCCTCACCAACGGGCTTCGCGGGGAGCGGATTGGGCATTCCATTATTTCTTTGCGCGACGGCTGTCACTATAGGCGGCCTGGATGCCTTATTGACTGGCGCTGGCTTAATTTCAGCTGTCGGACCTGATCTTGACAAAGAATCAATACGCGCCTTTAGTATCTGGAGTTCTTTACCCTGCTCAGCAATGATGCGCCGCTGTTTCTCGAATTCTTTTTGTTGTTCTAAAAAGAGTTTCCGGTATTGCTCAATGGAGCTTTCCTGTTGCTCTATGGTTTTGGCAAAAGCCTCGCTGCTGGACAGCACGCATGAGCTGATAATAAATCCGTTAAGAACCCCCACGAGAGAAAGCCCGACACCCCCAACTTTATCTAGCTTCATTTATTTTATTTCCATTTTTTTACTGATAAGAATAAATAACAGCTCTTCCATGATTTAATGCACTTCTAACCACTTCAAGCACAATGAAGCTGCAATGGGTAGTTAATATAGAAGAACTGCTTGACTTAACTACGGCTGGAATGAGTTCCTTTGGAGATCTGCCTTAACGTTTATATATAAAACATTATGCGAATTCTGAAATCCGGCAATTAGTAGTTATTGTTATAAAAAACTTTATTTTCCACTTTTATATTTCATTACCGTTTTCCGAACAATAAGTGGCATTACCTAAGTAAAACTACTTATTAGCTCGTGATAACTAGAGTTAATTCGCTCTCATAAGGAAAATTTTCCGACTGGGCAAGGATTAATATGAAAATTTCAATTCCTTAGGAATAACCACAAAATAACTTCGATATATTGCCCCCTTCTTCCGTCGGGATGCCCACAAGGAAGCAGGCAGTAGAGCGCCAAAAGCAGGCGCTTTAGGCGATGCAGGGAGCCATTGCTGAGGAATTGGGTTAAGGAGATATAATGCTGAAGTTATTTCGTGCGCGATCTTTAATATACATACTCAGTAAATTAAACTCAGCGCCGTGCAATTACTGAAAAGTAGGCTGCACAAAATTACGAAAAGTATTTGCGGCGATAGCCTGGCTGAGATTTCTCAAATTCCCTAAATCGATGTTAATTGTAGTAAGAGTCTTGATGGCCTGATTGTCCAGATTATTCTGAATCACAGAACTCAACCCTGAACCAGCCCACTCTGATGCTATGTTTTGTGAACCGTTCTGAAAAAATGTCGCATTATTCGGTAATTTAAAAGTAGAGGAAACAGTTTCCACGCCATTCAAATAAATTGTTTTTTCCATACTAAAATCAATGGTCATGCCATTTGGCAAAGCGAAGCCGCCGCGCAGTTGCGCCAGATCAGCATTCGATGCAACCTCCCAATTACCAGGAGAGTTGTCCGCCTCCGTTGATAAATCATCCGCTAGAGCTTGATAAGTGAAGCCAACCAATAGCCAAACTGCAACATACGGGAGTTTTCGGCAAAGATTTAATAGATAGCCTTTCATCAAATACTCCTAAACAAGTCGTTAAAAGTCCCAACGTCCCGGCTGCAACAGATTGAACTCCCCTAAACTGGATCGATCGACAGCCGTACCCAATGGCACCTTACTTCGAAGCGCCCATTCTTCCTGATCCTGAAAATGCGCATCCTCACTCTGTTTATTACGGATTAAAAAGAGAATACGCTTACCCCACATTTCCTCAAACTCATCCCGAGGGATCGTTTTCAAGCCTACGGCAGGATCTCCAACCAGAACATCCTGCTCATTGAGCCCTTTTATGATCACAAAATGCAGGTAGCCCTTATTGTTGATGATGGTAATTGCCGGGGCTTTGGCTGCAATCAACTGGTCCAAATTGATTTTGTACCCATCAGCCTGATAGCCCCGTCTCTCCAGATAAAATTTCATATCCAACAACGAAAATCCCTTCTTCTGTATCAACTGCTGATTGCCGTTTTTATACATGTCATTAAATACGCTTTGCTCATCAACAATATCGTCATAATGGTAGGTCAATAAACTCGCTAAAGTTGCCGAGCCGCAGCTAAAATCATACTGCTGTTTGTAGATAGTCTTGAATCGGCGTTCTACAAAACTTTTCACCGGAATATTGTAATTTCCGGCTCCAGCAATACCGTTAAAATCTATAGAACCGGCATAACTACTCAGCGCGGGCAACATAAAAAAAACACATATAATGATCAACCGTTTCATACCGCTTCCTACGCAACAAAAAGTCTTAAGGCATGATCGTGACATTCACGATAGTCGCATCCTGAATAAGAACATTGTTGCCTGTATTTTGAATAACCGAAACCATGCCGGCGGCGTCAGTAAATGCACCATGGTCAATAATATTAAAACCAGTGACGTTATTATTGGCATCGCCGCTTAATGTAGCTCGCACATTCATGTTGTTGAGCGTCATATAATCCACGCCTTCCTTTCCACGCTCATCATCCAGCTCATCCAACAGTGCGATTTCGGTCTGTGAAAAAACTAGCCCATTCTTGTCTTCAGCAGAATCAGCTATCGCTGCCTGGCTTGAGGCCATTACGACAAGGAGAGTCAACAAACCAGCCTTTAAAATCGTGTCCATCATATTCTCCTGATTCCGTTATTTTCACTGTGTCAGAAAAAGCCGGTGAGCAATCATTCACTCACCGGCAAACTCCATCAGCTGAAGTTAAGCTACAGCTTGTATAACTTGCTTTATTATTTAGTGTCGACGTTTACGTTGCCTTGGAAGGACACTTGCTGTTGAAGCAGCGCACCGGCAGCATAGTTTTGTTGGTTCTGCATAATACCGGCTGAACCATTGAATGAGTCTGCTACAAAGTTGCCGCCTGTAAGAGTGCCAAGCAGGGCTAATGCAGTTGAATCGCCTGCACCTATGCCTGAAACTTCACCGTCCAACTGTGATTGATTAACCTTAACGTCTTTGCCGGCATAAACTGCTACTGCACCGTCGTCTGCGTTAACATCGATACGGGTAACGTTAGCGTATGTGCCAGTATTTACCGCAAGACCATCGTCTTTTGCTTCAACTTCGGTTTTGGTATTGTAAGCATCCTTGCCAGCAACAGCCGCTTGAGCGCCGTCATCTGCGTCAGCAAAAGTTTTGCTCTTATCGGTCTTTTCGATGTATACAGATTTATCGGTGTAGCTGTTATCGGATTTATCGGTGTAACTCTTATCGGTCTTCTCGATGTATACAGATTTATCGGTGTAACTATTATCGGATTTATCGGTGTAACTATTATCGGATTTATCGGTGTAGCTGTTATCGGATTTATCGACGAAACTGTTATCAGATTTATCAACGTATGCAGTGTTATAGCTATCTTTAGTTTTGGTTGAATAATCGCTGTTGTTGCTGGCATCAACAGCTAATAGACCGCCTTCTGCGTCTGCCCATGCGCTTGAAACAGAGCCCAAAACCAGCAGAATGCCTGCAGTTAAGATTTTTTTATTGAATTGTTTCATGTCATTACTCCGTATGAGATAGAAGATCATCAGATTTTTCTGATGTAGTGGATAAGCTAGAAAGACCTGATACCGCATCGGCAAAGACACTAGCTCAATCTCGACTGTAGTTTCAGTCAAACTAACCTTAAATTTCCATAGAACCAATATGAAAAAACACTTAAATCTAAAGAAATACTTAAAAATATAGAGTCAAAAATCAGCAAGATGCTAGCAATTAGAGACTTTTCTTGCAGTTAAGATTTTTTTATTGGGTAGGTTCACAAACAACTCCATGTGAGATAAAAGATCA
The DNA here is from genome assembly GCF_000427625.1 of Methylobacter luteus IMV-B-3098. Lineage (GTDB taxonomy): Bacteria > Pseudomonadota > Gammaproteobacteria > Methylococcales > Methylomonadaceae > Methylobacter > Methylobacter luteus. The sequence goes on along the minus strand of NZ_KE386569.1, from coordinate 2,905,773 downwards.
TCAGATTTTCTCTGATGCACTTGGATCAGCCAGAAAAACCGGATACCGCATTGGCGAAGTCACCAGCTCAATCTCGACTGTAGTTTCAGTCAAGCTAACCTTAAATTTCCATAGAAGCATTCTCAAAAAATGCTTAAAATCTGAAGAAATACTTAAGAACCCATAAAAGATATGATTGTTGTTTTTGATACTGGAAACAGGGACTTTTGCGCAAACCGAATGTCTTGGATTCACCCGATAGTTTTAAAAATCGAGCAAAATCAACTAGCCTTAAAAATGAGCGGCTAACGAAATTTGTTATTCATCTTACGGCTAATTTATTTTTATTCGTTACCTAAAAGACATGCGCGCAAACAACGCCATGCTTATGTGCAAATTAGAATAAGCGCTTTTATCGTTATTATGATTATGTGTTGAGGGCGATATAACCCAGGGGAGCTTTTGTGACCTCAAATTGCCAACCATCTTCAATTTGCGGACAGACTGCTAAGCATTAAATTGATTATTTCGTGAAGATAGGAACATATAAGAAGTCGAACAAACTCTTAGAGCGGATAATTTTATATCGATGACTTCTGGTTGGAGCCCGGCCTATTGATCGTTTGCCGGATTGAACGCATTTGCCAGCGCTAATGAATCTATTTCGTTGCCGAGCCTGTCTCTCGAGCAATTATAATGCTCGATCACAGGCTAATGTTTATCCCGAACTCAGGCTGCCAATGGATAATCTTACCGGTAGCACACGCTATGCTCGTATAATTTTACTTTTCAACAGGTTTTTCCTATTGGGTCGCAGGAGCAACGACTGGCCATGCGACCAAATTGTCATATTTCTCTTCCGGGGCTTTTAGTTCAGTAGACACATCCAGCCTGTACCCGAAGCCCTTGACAGTCAGAATCCACTGCGGGTTATCAGGGTCTTTTTCAATCTTCTTGCGCAACAGGTGCATGTATTGATAAAGATCTGACTTTGTTGCACGGTTATTTCCGGGCCAGAGATGCTGAATAATTTCTTCGGCCATAAGCACACGATCAACATCCCTGGACAACAGTTCGAACAATTCAAATTCCTTGCGGGTAAGGTCGATATTTTTCCCATACAAAGAAACGGTTTTAAAACGTCGATCAATTTGAAAAGGACCGACTATGCCATGTTCGCCACTTCCATTTTTCGGCGTCGACTCGTATTGCATCGGATCTAACGGATGTCCTGAGGTATCATTTTTATCCCGACGAGAAGCCCTTCGATCCATCGTGGAACGCCTTTCCTGCCCCCTTCTTTCGGTATGCACATGAGCATGCTGAAGGAATTTCTTCAGCAGATATCCATCCAGTTGCTCAACAATAAGTGACTCATCAAAAAAAGCCTCTATCCATGAGTCTGGTTTGCCGTCAAATGCATCACTATAGTCTTTATTGCCTAATGCGCATACCGGTATCTGGCGAGTAATGCTCATTCCTTGCAATACTTGCCAGTCGTCTTTTTTCAACGAATCGACTGCCCAATTCATATCCAGAATAATCAAATCCAGAGAAGTATTAAATACATCCCTATTGATTGTTATAGGATCAGCCAGTTCAAGAAAAGTAAACTGCTGCGCATGGCAATAGCCTTTTAATAAGCCACGATAATAATGATCCGTACTGATAAACAAAATTTGAAGATTTGCATTCATATTTAATCTCACGTTTCGTTAAAGCCACTTCACTATCTTTAGTTCAGACGCTTATGGAAAAGACAAATAAGTCTTTCATTCTTCACTACTAAGTTTCAAATAACAACGCAAAAAAAGAGATGCTTATACATGAACCCGGCACTTGCAAGACTCTAAATTCGCTATAGTCTAATTAATTTAGTTGCCAGGGAATCATTAACAAATTTATACGAAAATAAAATCGACATGCCAATTCAGATAATATTCTGATTTCAGTCATAACTATCTATACCTAATACTAACTATATCTATGCTAAATTTGCACTTAACCGAATTCAGTTGGGAATTCTTGTCTGTAACTATCATAGCTGAATCTTATCAATAAAATAATCAGTAGTATTGCTTAGTTATGCCCAACATTTTTAACATTAGAAAACCGCCATAAGCACACATAATTATTAATATTTCTAGGCCAATAAAGATTTCTAATTGTAAATGTTGGGGCAGTGCTTGAGCTATGAAACCTAATTTTAAACTTACAAAGATACAGAATTTTTACGGACAGAAAATAGGCTTTGACCTCAAGTAAAAAATGAGATTTCGATTATTTATTTTGATGCTGTCAGCATTAATTTTAATTAATGCCGCAGGCAAAAAATTCTATAAATTTCAAGATGAGTAAGGTACGTGGCATCTTGCCGATGAGCCGCCAAAAACCAGGCAACAGGTAACTGTCAGGCAGATGGAGGTGGCAAGCAGCGGGTCTGGCTGTTGAAGGCCGAACGGCAGCCCTTTAGCACGATACATGGCCATGGAAAGCTATTTGCCACCGATTGCGCCTGATGCCTCGTTTCAAATTTCCCGGGCTTTTGGCGGCAGTTTCAGACATACCAATGAGCAGGACAAATATGCTGTAGATATCACCATGCCGATAGGCACGCCTGTTTATGCGGCCAGAGCCGGATTGGCCATGGAAGTCGACAATGATTTTTAAAGGTGGGATTGGCGAAACCTATGGCTCAAAAACCAATAGCATCAAGATTTTGCACGATGATGGCTCCATGGCGATTTATGCCCATCTGGAAAAAGATAGAGCTCAGGTCTATCCGGGCTTGAAAGTAGCTGCCGGGCAATTGATCGGTTATTCCGGCAACACCGGTTTGACTTCCGGTCCCCATTTGCATTTCGCCATACAGATTAATAAAGGCATAACGCTGGTTTCCGTGACTTTTGCCTTTTTGAACAGCATGGGGCAAGCCGAAGAACCCTCCGCTGAAATCAGGCTTAAAGGCGTTGCGGCATCCATGGCGGACAAGTAACCTGATGACGAAGAGCGGCCCGCTAAGCCGTCCTTGCGCTTTTTACGCCTTAACGCGTACCAAACACAACAATCGTTTTGCCGTGCGCGCTAATCAGCCCTTTATCCTCCAGTTCTTTTAACACGCGTCCGGCCATCTCTCTTGAACAACCAACGATACGGCTAATCTCCTGGCGGGTAATGTGTAACTGCATGCCATCGGGATGCGTAATCGCATCGGGCTCCTTGCAAAGATCCAGCAGAGTTCGGGCTATCCGCCCTTCCACATCCATGAAGGCTAAATCGCAAAATTTACGATTGGCGACTAGCAACCGGCCTGATAATTGCTCGCCTAACATGAAAAGTAAATCAGGCGCATGCTCGAGTAATTCTTTTTTTAAAGCCTGGCGAAAGCGATCATAGCCTATTTCGGCCAGGCGGCACTCGCTACGCGTTTTAATAGTGACCTTCCTCGTTTCTACACCCTTAAAAACCCCAATCTCTCCTATAAATTCATTTTTGTTGAGATATGCCAGAATCAGTTCATGTCCATCGTCATCTTCCACGCAGACACTGACCGATCCTTCCACTATATAATAAAGCCTGTCCCCCGCATCTCCTGGTCTGATAATGGTAGCTTTAGCCTGATACTTTTTTTTGTGGCAAAGATTTAAAAACTGCTCCAATGCCTTTTTATTGGAGTTTTCTTGGGAAATTAGTGTCATATTATAAACTCATTCAGTATCCATGTTATATGTACGCCCTTAATAACAGTGCAGGATTTTAACAAAAAAATCAACATTGAAGCTCTGTCAATTGCATATTATATGCTACCCTATGCCACATTTTTTAACCGGGGAAAAAAATGCAAGCGACAGTCAAATGGGTTGACGGAGTCATGTTCGTCGGCGAAAGCGGCAGTGGCCATGCTGTAGTAATGGATGGTCCGCCCGATCACGGCGGGCGCAATATGGGCATACGGCCCATGGAAATGATCCTGCTGGGGGTGGGCGGTTGCTCATCATTTGATGTGGTGCAGATTTTGCAAAAAGGCAAAAATGACATTATTGATTGCGTGGCGGAAATTTCTGCCGAACGGGTCGATGCCATACCTAGCGTGTTCAGCAAAATTCATATGCATTTCATTATAAAAGGCCGTGGTTTAAAGGCATCCGCAGTCGAGCGGGCAGTCAAGCTGTCTGCAGAGAAATATTGTTCCGCATCAATCATGCTGAGCAAGGCAGAGGTGGAAATCACCCATGATTTTGAAGTTATCGAGGTTTAACGATTTTGAAAAAGTTGCAATTACAAGGCTTTAACAATCTAACGAAGTCCCTAAGTTTCAATATATACGATGTATGTTATGCACCCGCTGGACAGCAGCAGGCTTATATTGAGTATATTGATGAAGCCTATAATGCCGATAGACTGACGCAAATCCTTAAAGACGTCGCTGAAATCATTGGTGCTCAAATCCTCAATATTGCCCATCAGGACTATGAGCCGCAAGGTGCCAGTGTAACGATGCTGATCTCGGAAGGCGATGCCCCGCCACCACCCAGCATGAACAGCCAGTCACCCGGTCCGTTGCCGGACACGGTATTGGCTCATCTGGACAAAAGCCATATCACGGTGCACACGTATCCCGAAAGCCACCCGGACAACGGCATCAGTACGTTCCGCGCCGATATTGATGTGGCAACCTGCGGCCAGATCTCGCCGTTGAAAGCGCTCAATTACCTGATCCACAGCTTCGAGTCGGATATTGTGATCATGGACTATAAAGTACGTGGCTTTACCCGCGATATTTCCGGCAAAAAACACTATATCGACCACAATATCACGTCGATCCAGAACTATATCGCGAAAGACACACTGGAAAGCTATCAGATGATAGATGTGAACGTCTATCAGGAAAATATTTTCCACACCAAGATGATGCTGAAGGAAACCGAGCTGGAAAATTACTTATTTGAAAAAGAAAGCAATTTATCGGACGATCAAAAAGAAGAGATCCAGGAAAAACTGCAAAAAGAGATGTTCGAAATCTTTTACGGCCATAATTTCCAGCGCAACTACGAAGAAATCAAGCCATAAGCTTGTCTGTTGACAAAGGCGATCGCCCGGTCGGTCGCCTTTGTCCCGTCATAGCCCCACCCTACAGCCTATCATCATGTTTCATGCGTTTAATTAACCGCCATTGGAACTAATCCCTGCCAGCCCCGCTCATAAGTAAGAAATAACGGACAGTGATCGATATGTTCGATCATTATTACCAAAGTTAAAGTATAGTTTTTTCCTAAGCAACAGGTTAATGCGCTGTGACAGATATAGACCGCGTTTAACGCAGAATCCGTATCGCCTGATGAATTATTCATGTTTTCGCGCGTTTCTCGCCTCAATAATGTCATAGTATTCGTCCGGTTTCGGCCGATACAAGAACATGCCCAACGCCGACAGACCGGTAAATATATACAGTGTATTGAAATCATCGCCCAATATAAACATGATGAAACCGAAAATTCCCACACTTTCAATCAACACCATTGACACCGTAACGGTCAGCAGATAACGGCTTTTGCTCGGCGTATCGCCGGGCATGGTTTGATTCAGCCGCAGTTGAATGTGCCGTATCAGATTTGTCAACGGAAAAGCGACAATGGCGATGGCATATAAAATCGTTCTGATCAGTTCCCGTTGGTTTTGCGGCAAAGGCTGTTGTAACTGCTCCCCGAAGAGATGACACACAACAACATAAGCCACCAGCATGACAAGCATCATGACGACTACCATCCAAGGCAGGATAAGATCGGATTTTGATTGTTCGCGTTCAACTCGGCCCAGCATTTTGTTTCCCGATTAGGTCAATAAATAGCAACTATGATAGCAAACCCTATTACATAGGCTTACATTTGTATCTTACATAAGCTTACGTTTCTAAAAAAATGCTATAGTCCATATATGTAATTTTTCCCGGGTAAGCCCGCTGTAATGAAAACATTATTAAACTATAAAATCCTCGATAAACTGGGCGAAAGCATGCATGCCGACGTGTTTAAAGTGCATGCCCTGGATGATCAGGACAAACTGCTGGCCTTAAAAAAAATCAAGCCGCAGTTTTGCAGCGAGGATGCGGCCTCCTACATACGCCAGCAGATCAGCCAGCTCAGCGAACTTGAACTGCCTCGCAGCATTATTCCCGACCTCTACCATCCCTCTATCGATACCCTATGCCTGATACAGCCGTATATCGAGGCCCAGCCACTGAGCCGCTGGCTGGAAACCCAGACGGCTCCCGATTTGACGACAACGCTTAACATCATCATTGCCATCGCCGAGCAACTGGATGTCATCCACAAGGCGGGGCATATCCACAAGAGCCTGAAGCCCACGAACATATTGATCGAACCGGAAACGCTGGCCGTCCAGATTATCGATGATATCAGGGTGCTGGATATTAACCAGCTCAGCCATTTTATCTATGAAGATCATTTTCGCGCACAGACGCTGCCTTATTTATCGCCGGAACAAACCGGCAGAATCAAGCATTCGGTCAATTATACGACCGATCTGTACTCGCTGGGCATGATGTTCTTTGAATGCCTGACCGGCAAACCGCCTTTTTTATTCGACGACCCGATTGTCATCATTCATTCGCATCTTGCCGAAATACCGGCACTTGTAAACGAGATAAATCCGGCCATGCCCGAAATCATCGGCAGAATCGTTGCCCTGCTATTGGAAAAAGCGCCCGAAAAACGTTATCAGACCGCGGCCGGCTTGATCGTGGATCTGAAATACTGTTTACAAGGGCTGCAACAAGACCGAAACATCAACAGTTTCATCCTGAAGCAGAAGGATTACAGCAATCGCATTACGATTCCGTCGTTAATGGTCGGCCGTGAGAAGCAAAAAAAGCAATTGCTGGACGAGTACAACAAAGTCTGCGCCGGCGTGTTTCGTTCATCGCTGATTTCAGGCTTATCCGGAATCGGCAAAACACGACTGATTCAGGAACTACAATTGCCGATTGTCGCCCATGCCGGCTATTTCACGTCGGGCAAGTTCGACCAGTTCAAAAAGCACATCCCTTACAGCACGCTGATCCAGGCTTTCAGTCATCTGATAAAAACTTTCCTGACCGAGGACAGGGACCGTATCGCTTACTGGCGTCAGCGCATCAGTGAGCAACTGGGGGATAACGGCCGACTGATCACCGATCTGATTCCGGAACTGCATCTGATTATCGGCCCCCAGCCGGAAGTGCCGGACCTGCCGCCGATTGAAGCGCGCAACCGGTTCAATGACACGGCCGAAAAATTCCTGGCCAGCCTGATCTCGAAAGAACATCCTTTAACGCTGTTTATCGATGACTTGCAGTGGTGTGACGGCGCCACGTTCGATTTGCTGGAGCGTATTTTCGACAATGCCCCGGATTATCCGTATTTGTTCTGGATAGGCGCCTATCGGCACAATGAAGTCGACAGCAGTCATCGGCTGATGCGCCTGATAAACAAAATCAAGCAGGCGCGCCGACCGCTGCAGGAAATCCGACTGGAAGCGCTAGGACTTAACGAGGTCAACCAGATGACCGCGTATATTCTGAATACCTATCCGTCCAGAACCAAGGACTTATCAAAAATCATTTATCAGACCTCGGCCGGCAATCCCTTGTTCGTCAATGAAAGCCTGCGTTGGCTGCATACGTACAAGCATTTGCACCTGACTGAAAACGGCATCTGGACATGGGATGACGAGCAACTGCGTCATACCGCCATCCCCGAATCGGCACTGGACCTATTCAAGGACAAAATTGCCAAGCTGCCGGAACGCGTTCGTGAATTACTGAGCATTGCCGCCAGCCTCGGCGCGCGGTTTGATGCATCCGATCTGGCGCTGACGACGGCCGTGACACTGCCAGTCCTTTATCATGCACTGACGCCGGCATTCAACAGCAATATTTTGCTCCGGGAAAAAGATCAGCTGCTGTTTTTTCACGATCAGGTTCAGGCGGCGGCCGCCAGCTTTCTCGATGCCGACAAGAAACAGCGCATACACCGGCAGATAGCCAAAGCGCTCATCAGCGCCATTCCCGAAGACGCCGACCTTGAGGCCCTGCCCAATCTGTTCGCCATCGTCGAACACCTGGCTAACGGACGAGAGCCCGATCAAAGCACCGACAGCCGCATTGAAGAGGCGAAGTTCAATTACTACGCCGGCATCGCAGCCATGAGGGCGCTGGCGATGGACAATGCCAACTATTTTTTCCATCAAAGCAAAAATCTGTTCCTTGAAGAAAGTTGGGATACCGATTATGCGTGTTTGTTTTCGCTGCACAAATACCTGGCCAGGACGGAAATGGCTTTGGGCAACCAGCCGGAATCGGAGCAGATCCTTAACACATTGATCAGTCGGGCCAAAAGCGATATCGACCGCATCGACTGCTTATACGAACAGACGACCGGCCTGTCCTCGATGGGCAAATTCGAACAGGCCATCGCCCTGGGCAATCGCGGTCTGGCCTATTTCAACCGCGCTATTCCCGAAAATGATGACTTGGCCCTGGAGCGTGCGACTGCAATTATGAAGCAGATCCATCAGCGCGATACGGATATCTGGCAGAAAATCCTCGATATTGAACCCAGCAGCGATAGAGCTACTCAAATTGAAACCGGCATCTACAGCGAACTGATTCCCGATTACTATCTGGCTGACATGGTGCCGCAGCTTTATTTATCGGCTATTCAATCGACGCAGAACTGTCTGGCCGGCGGCGTCGATGAATCGGTCATTTACGGTTTCTCGATGGTGGGTTTGTATCTGCAGCGTCAAAGCCAGTATGAGCTGTCCTTCCGCTATGAAGATCTGGGGCTGGCCCTGGCGCACCGCTATCCTGACACATTTGGCGCAACAAAAGGTATTAACGGCATTTTATGGACCAACATGCATAATCGCAGCGATTCGGCTTATATTATCGAGCAGTGCCAGAAAAACATTCACCGCGGTAAAAACTGCGGCGATTTATACAACGCCGGCTTGTCCTACGGCCCGTATATATGGCATTTAATCCACCAGGGCGCCCACTTGCGGCAGGTCATCGAAGTGGCCGAGGAATGCATCCATTTTTCCAACCGGTTCAATTTATCCCTGTCCCTGGGACTGGCCGAAAGCGCGCTGGCCGGCTGGGCGGATATGATGAATACGGGGCGAACGCCATACAGTGAACAGGTTATAACCGCCAAACTCAATAAATGGGAGGCCGATAAACACGTTGTCTCGATAGGCGGCTACTACTCACTGAAAGGCATCAGCAGCCATTACCTGGGCAATTACGAACAAGCGGCTGACTACCTGCATCAGGCGGAACCTTACTTGCGCGGCTTGAGCGACAACATCCTCAATCGCCTGTGGTATGTATTTCGGTATGTGAACGGGCTCAGACTTCATAAGGACATCCCGGGCGACGAACAAGAGACGCTAGACTTCTGCCTGGAACAGGTGCAAACCTGGGCCTCGCTCGGGCCGATTTTAAAGCCCTACCTAACCTTTATGCTGATGGAACAGGCCAATCATGCCGACGATTTCAGCGAAACACGCCGCCACTGCCTCGATGCAATCGACCTGAGCAAATCGCAGCATTTCACCTTGCTGGAAGGCTTCCTGAATGAGCGACTGGGTCAGATATTGGTGGAATCCCAGCATAGTTATGCCAATTACTATCTAACCCGGGCGGCTGGCCACTATCATGACTGCGGCGCGGAAATTAAAGTTAAGCAACTGATCGATAACTATGCCATCACCTTGCAGCGTGATGACACTATGTCCGCCGATACGTCGCTGGCGCAGATGCTCGATGTCAATTACCTGCTGCTGGCGACGCGTACTATTACGCAGCAGCAGGATCTGAACGGCTTGCTAAGCGCCTTATTGCAATCGATCATGGAGCGGCTCGGCGCCAAAACCGGCTATCTGCTCATCGCCGAACCGCAAGAAGACCTGACCGTATTGGCTAAAGGCATTAAGCATGGCTTCGTCGACGTGCAACTTCGGGGCGACCCGAACCTGAGCACCGATACCTTAAGCATGGCCATCGTCAATTATGTCTTTCGTACCGCTGAAATGCTGGTTTTCGACAATGCCGGCAGTGAAGGTGATTTCATAGCCGACAACACGGTTCAACACCAGCACCTTAAATCGATACTGTGCGCGCCGTTATTGAAGCAACAGCAGGTCCTGGGCGTCCTGTTCCTGGAAAACAACCTGATTACCTCCGCCTTCACGCCCGAGCAAATCGAGCTGACTCGTTTATTGACCGCGCAAGCAGCGATAGCGCTGGAAAATACCTTATTAATTGAGGAAATGAAGCGCAGCCAGGCGCAGATACAATCCCTGAACGCGGAACTGGAACAGCGCGTTGAAGAACGCACGGCCTCCCTGAACAGTGTCAACGAAGAGTTAAAGCATTTTGCCTACGTTGTATCCCATGACCTGAAAGCGCCGTTGCGAGCCATCAATCAGCTATCGGGCTGGATTTGCGAGGATTATGCCGACGCCTTTGACGAGGAAGGCCGCGAGCAAATGGCCTTGCTGCGCGACCGGGCCAGACGCATGCACGACATGATCGACGGCATCCTGCAATATTCCAGGGTCGGCCGGATTGCGGAACCCGAGGAGCGAATCGATTGTTCGCAATTGCTGGCGGATGTGATCAGCCTGATCGCTCCGCCCGAGCACATAGAAGTGCATATTCAGGCCGATTTGCCGGTCATCATTGGTGAAAGACTGAGACTTTTTCAGGTTTTTCAAAACCTGCTGGATAATGCCATCAAATATAACGATAAGGATAAAGGCATTATCTCAGTCACCTGCATGGAACAAGGCCATTATTGGCAATTTTCGGTGTCCGACAATGGTCCCGGCATCGATAAAAAGTACCAGGAAAAAATATTCCAATTATTTCAAACTTTAAAGCCCAAAGACCAGTCAGAAAGCACAGGCATCGGTTTAAGCCTGATAGAGAAAATCGTAACAACGTGGGGCGGCAGAATCTGGCTGGAGTCGGAAGTAGGGAAAGGAAGCTCGTTTATTTTCACCATACCTAAAAGATAAAGAATATGAATAGCATTCAACCCATCTTGCTAGTCGAGGATGATCAGGTCGACATCATGACTGTGAAACGCGGCTTAAAAAAACTCGGCGTAGTCAATAAACTGATTACGGTCAATAATGGTGAAGAAGCCCTGCATTACCTGGAAAACTCGGAAGATGTACTGCCCTGCATGATCCTGCTAGACATCAATATGCCCAAGATGAACGGCCATGAATGCTTGAAGCAACTGAAAAATCATCCCGCCTTCAAAAACATTCCCGTGGTCATGTTGACTTCCTCGCTGGAACAACAGGATGTCAACCAGAGCTTTGAACTTGGTATTTCAGGTTATATATTGAAACCTGTTGAGTACGATCAGTTCATTGATGCCATCCAGGTGTTACGCTCATACTGGACAATAAAGAAATAACTGTCATGACGGACATAAAACTGTTATTAGTCGAAGATGACCTGACCGACCAGATGAGTTTCGAGCGCTTTGTCAAACGTGAGCATCTGCCTTACATTTATGACATTGCCGGCTCCGTGGAAGAAGCCATTGAGGCCCTGCAAAAAAACGACTATGAAATCATCCTGGCCGATCATGGCCTGGGAGACGGCACGGCCTTCGACCTGTTTGCCTTTATCCCCGACACGGCCTCGGTCATTTTCGTGACCGGCAGCGGCGGTGAGGATATTGCCGTCAGGGCGCTCAAGATGGGAGCGGCCGATTATCTGACCAAGGATCTTGGCGGCCAGTACCTGAAGTTAATACCGGTTACCATCAATCATGTTTTAAAAGCCAAGGCGGCTGAAAGAGAACTGGATGATTACCGCAACCGGCTTGAAAACCTGATTTCGGAACGCACGACCAAATTACGCCAGGAAATCGGCGAGCGCCAGCAGGCTGAAGAACAATTAAGACGGGAAAAAGAACGCGCGCTGATTACGTTAAAATCCATAGGCGACGCCGTTATCACCACCTCCAAAAACGGCATTATCGAATTCCTGAACCCGGTTGCCGAAAAGCTGACCGGCTGGCGCATGGCTGAAGCCAGAGGGCGGGTCATCGACGAAGTCTTCAATATCTATAATGACATCACCCGAAAACCGCTTCCCAATCCGGTCTTTCGCGTTCTGGCCACCCATGAAACCGAACACGTCAGCCATGACACGCTGTTGATCAACCGCTACGGCATTGAATATTCGATCCAGGATTCCGCCGCCCCGATTCATGACAAGGACCGCCAGCTACAAGGCGTGGTCCTCGTGTTCAGCGATGTGACGGCATCACGCCGCCTGTCGAAAGAACTCGCCTACCAGGCCGCGCACGATCCTTTGACAGGCCTCGTGAACCGCCGCGAATTTGAAGTCAGGCTCAACCGTGTTCTAAAGGCGAGAAATCACGGCGAAGGCGATTTTGCCTTCTGTTATCTGGATCTGGATCAGTTCAAAATCATCAATGATACCTGCGGCCATACCGCCGGTGATGAACTGTTAAAGCAGGTCACGACCCTGCTGCAACACGAGGTCAGAATACGCGATACACTGGCAAGACTGGGTGGCGATGAGTTCGGCATCCTGATGGAGCATTGCACGATTGAACAGGGCGAGCGCCTGGCCAACTCACTGCGCGAAATTATCGCCAATTATCGATTCAGCTGGGAACGCCAAAGCTTTCGCATCGGCGTCAGCATCGGTTTAATCGCCATCGACAACGAATTCCACTCGCTCAACGACCTGCTCATGATCGCCGATGCCTGCTGCTATGCCGCCAAGGATGCAGGTCGCAACCGCGTTTACGTATACCAGAAAAACGCCGAGGAAATCCTGCAACGCTCCGGGCAAATGCATTGGATCGCCAAACTCAATGAAGCCCTCGATAAGGACCATTTCCGGATTTACAAACACCACATCAAAAGCATCCACGAACAGGAAGGCGAGCATTACGAAATCCTGGTCAGAATAGAAGACAATAACACCTTGATCCCGCCCGGGGCGTTTATCCCGGCCGCCGAACGCTATGGCCTGATGCCGAAAATCGATCAGTATATTATCGCGAAGACGTTTGCCTGGCTTGCCGACAATCCCGGCCAACTGGCTCAACTGTCGCTGTGCACGATCAACCTGTCCGGGCATACCCTGGGCAGTGAAGGTATTTTGGCTTCCATCACGCGGCAGCTGGACTATTACGCCTTGCCGCCCCATAAGTTCTGCTTTGAGATCACCGAAACAGCAGCGATTTCCAATCTGAATATGGCAACCACCTTTATTACCACGTTAAAGGAAAGCGGCTGTCAGTTTGCGCTGGATGATTTCGGCAGCGGCCTGTCTTCATTTGCCTACTTGAAAAACCTGCCGGTCGATTATTTGAAGATTGACGGCATATTCGTCCAGGATATCTGCAACGACGAAATCGACCTGGCCATGGTTAAGTCCATCAATGAGATCGGCCATCTGATGGGCAAGAAAACAATCGCCGAGTTTGTCGAAAACAAGGGCGTTTATGACAAAATCGTGGCCTTGGGCATTGATTTCGCCCAAGGGTACTGGATCAGCCAGCCCGTCCCGCTGGAGACGCCGTATACTGCCGAGCCTTATATTGACAACTCTATTGACGCGTCCTATACGCGCGAATCAGCGCCATAAATGCCAGGAAATCGTAGAGTCCGTGAATGATGATCGGCGTCAACAGGTTTCTGTCGCCACCGTAATCGAGGGTCCAGCCCAGATAAAGCCCCACCAGTGCCGCCATCAGCGCATAAAGCGGCGTCACGGCATGCACCAACCCGAAAATAATGTTGCTGCCGATCAGTCCTATTGTCATGCCCCACGATGACTCTATCCAGGGCTGAATGACGCCGCGGAACAGAATCTCCTCGGATACACCGGCAATCGCCGCCAACATAAACACATCGGACCAGTGGTAGCGATTCAAACCGGGGCCCAGCGTATCAATCAGCAGCCTTCTGATATGCGCCAAGGAGTCTATCTGCAACTGTTCCAACGCCCCAAACACAATAAACAACGGCGCGGTTCCCAACACGCCGTAAGCGATTGCGGCTTCGGAAAAGCGCAGATTTTCGAAAGGATTGATACCGGCAATCCAGCCCAGAACGACCGCGACCACGATCAGCGACGCTTCAAAATAACAGGCCTGTTTGAAAAAAGTATCGGGATTGAAAGAGGTTTTAGCCATCGGTGCGATTAAAAATTAAGGTTAAGGCATTCTAAACAAAAATGGTTAAAATAGCTGCCCTGATTCATTATCGTTTAATGCCATGCACTGTTTCATCTATAAAAGCCTCAAAAAAGAAGACCTTTATTTATATATCGATAAAAAAGACGATTTTTCAAAAGTGCCGGAAATGCTGTTCAACAGCTTCGGCAAAATAGCCTTTGTCATGGATCTCGAATTAACGCCGGAACGCAAACTGGCCAGAGAAGATGCCGGCAAAATTATCGCCAGACTAAAGGAAAAAGGTTTCTTTGTGCAAATGCCGCCGACCAAGATACCGGCGCCATTGAAAGTTCAGTAAGCGTATAGAACCACGAAAAACACAGAGAACACGAAGCCTGTAGGGTACTCATCGCGTACCTTTTTGAGGCTTGATTTGCTGCTGAAGTTCTGTAGGGTATGCATCGCATACCTTTTAAAATTTGTCGACTTGCAACAACCCTGAAAAGGTACGCAATGCGTACCCTACTTCGTGTCCTTCGTGGTCAATAATTAAGCTGATGGGTATGGGATTATGCCCAAAACCAACAGCAATCTTAAGTTTTCGGCAACGTAACGCCAGTCTGTCCCTGATACTTGCCGCCTCTGTCTTTGTAAGAGGTTTCACACACTTCATCGCTGCCGATGAACAGCATTTGCGCGACGCCTTCATTAGCGTAAATTTTGGCGGGCAGCGGCGTGGTGTTGGAAAACTCCAGCGTCACATGCCCTTCCCACTCCGGCTCCAGCGGCGTGACGTTGACGATAATGCCACAGCGCGCATAGGTCGACTTGCCCAGACAAATCGTCAAAACATCGCGAGGAATACGGAAATATTCGACCGTGCGCGCTAACGCAAACGAATTCGGCGGGATGATGCAGACATCGGACTTCACATCGACGAAGCTGTTCGAATCGAAGTCTTTCGGATCGACGATAGCCGAATTAATATTTGTGAAAATCTTGAATTCATCAGAACACCGGACATCATAGCCGTAACTGGATGTGCCGTAGGAAATGACGCGCCCCTGCCCCGCATTTCTGACCTGACCGCTTTCAAACGGCTCGATCATGCCGTGCTCTTCCGCCATGCGGCGTATCCACTTGTCCGACTTAATACTCATGAACTACTAAATACCTGGTTGATTTAAAAAGACTAATTTTCACACAGACAGATAGCCGGGCGCAAGGCGGGAACAACCGGCCAGCGGCCAACGCCAAGCCAGTTCAATTGTAGGGTACGCATTGCGTACCTTTCCAGAGCCGCGATGAGCCGAGGAAATTTGAAAGGTATGCGATGCCCTATAGGGCATAAATGCATAGCCTACAGAACTGGAAAGACTCTTTCATCAGGAAGAACACGAAGTTCACTAAGAAACAATATAAATCTTCGTAACCTTCGTGGTTAACCTGTCGAATTTAGGCTCAAGTATTCTGCACGACAATGTTAGGAAACTTACCGCTGAAATCCTTGGCTTTCAGCGCCAGCTTGGCCGCGGCCTTGCGGGCGATTTCCCTGTAGATCTGCGCCGGACGCCCGTCGGGATCGGCCGCGACCGTTGGCCGACCGCAGTCGGCGAACTGGCGGATAGTGATATCCAGCGGCAGCGAGCCCAGAAAATCAACCCGGTTTCTCTCGGCCATGGCCGCGCCGCCGCCCTCGCCGAAAATAGCTTCTTCATGGCCGCAGTTGCTGCAAATATGCAGGCTCATGTTTTCAACGATCCCCAGCACCGGCACATTGACTTTTTCGAACATGCCGAGGCCGCGCTGAGCGTCGATCAAAGCGATATCCTGCGGCGTCGTGACGATGATTGCGCCGCTGACCGGAATCTGCTGCGCCAGGGTCAACTGGATATCGCCGGTGCCGGGCGGCAGATCGATAATCAGATAATCGAGGTTAGACCAATTAGTATCCTTCAGCAATTGTTGCAGGGCATTGGTCACCATCGGACCGCGCCAGATCATCGGCTGGTCGGCGTCAACCAGATAGCCGATGGAATTGGTCTGCACGCCGTAAGAAACCTTTGGCATCATGGTCTTGCCGTCCTCGCTGGCCGGAGAGCCGGACAGCCCCAGCATGGTCGGAATGCTAGGACCGTAAATGTCGGCATCGAGAATGCCGACCTGCGCGCCTTCAGCCGCCAGCGCCAATGCCAGATTGACCGCGGTCGTGGATTTGCCGACCCCGCCTTTGCCCGAAGCCACGGCAATGATATTTTTGACATTGGGCAACGGCTTCAATGCCTGCTGCACGGCATGCGAGATGATTTTTACCGAGACATCGACTGTTACATTGCCTATGCCGTCCAGCGCTTTCAGGTGCTGCTCGACGCCAGTCTTCAGCTCGTCGATATAACTTTTGGCAGGATACCCCAGTTCGAGTTTAACGCTGACGTTGGCCCCCTCTATCGTGATCGCCTTAACTGTTTTTGCAGAAACCAGATCAGCGCCATTATTCGGATCGATAAACGTGCTCAGCAGTTTTTCTACATCAGCCTTTTCGATGCTTGACATACTATGCTCCATGTTAGGTAAGGTAAGAATTCGAGCAAATAACCAAGTAATTTACTCTGGAATAGAAGGCATTTTACCGCTTTTCTCCTATAATGCACATTTTAGCGTCTCGTTATTCGGTAGCGGCGCTATTTTATGCCATAATACACGGTTCGTTTTGTCTTCGTACTGCTTGATATTTATATTATGTCGGATAGAAAAATTCTCGTCACCAGCGCTTTACCCTACGCCAACGGCCCTATTCATCTTGGACATCTGGTTGAATACATTCAAACGGATATCTGGGTACGTTTTCAGAAACAACGCGGCAATCAATGCTATTACGTTTGCGCGGACGATACGCATGGCACGCCGATCATGCTGAAAGCCGATCGTGAAGGCATCACGCCGGAAGCGCTGATCGCCCAGGTCGGCAAGGAACATCTGGCTGACTTTACCGAATTCGGCGTCGCTTTCGATAATTACCACAGCACCCATTCCGACGAGAACAAAACCTTTTCATCGCTGATCTACACGCGCCTTCGCGACGGCGGCCACATCAGCTCGCGCACGATCACGCAGGCGTACGACCCGGTCAAGAACATGTTCCTGCCCGACCGCTTCATCAAAGGCGAATGCCCTAAATGCGGCGCGCCCGATCAATACGGCGATAGTTGCGAGGCCTGCGGCGCAACCTATTCGCCGACCGAATTGAAAAACGCCGTTTCCGCCGTTTCGGGCGAAAAACCGATTGAAAAGGATTCCGTTCATTACTTTTTCAACCTCGGTGATTTCGCCGGAATGCTTCGGCACTGGACCAAATCAGGGCATTTGCAGCCGGAAGTCGCCAACAAGCTCGACGAGTGGCTGGAAGCCGGCCTGCAGCAATGGGATATTTCGCGCGATGCGCCGTATTTCGGCTTCGAGATTCCGGACGCGCCGGGCAAGTATTTTTACGTCTGGCTCGATGCGCCTATCGGCTACATGGCCAGCTTCAAAAACCTGTGCGAGAAGCAGGATATCGATTTCGATGCCTTCTGGAGCAAGGACAGCGATGCCGAGCTGTACCATTTCATCGGCAAGGACATCATTTACTTCCATGCCCTGTTCTGGCCGGCCATGCTGAGCGGCGCCGGCTTCAGAACGCCCAGCGCCATTTTCGCGCACGGCTTCCTGACCGTGAACGGCGAAAAAATGTCCAAGTCGCGCGGCACGTTCATCAAGGCCAGAACCTATCTGGATCATCTGAATCCCGAATACCTGCGCTATTATTTCGCTGCCAAGCTGAGCGCCGGCGTTGACGATATCGACCTGAACTTCGACGATTTCAGCCAGCGCGTGAATTCCGACCTGGTCGGCAAGGTCGTCAACATCGCCAGCCGCTGCAGCGGTTTCATCAAGAAACGCTTCGACAACAGACTGTCCGCGCACTGCTCGGAACCGGCCTTGTTCGCCGAATTCGTCAAAGCCCATGCGCCAATAGCCGAGTTTTACGAAACGCGTGAATTCGCCAAGGCCATGCGCGAAATCATGGCATTAGCCGACAAAGCCAACCAGTACATCGACGAGAAAAAGCCCTGGCTGATCGCCAAGGAAGAAGGCAAGGACGCCGAACTGCACGACGTCTGCTCGATGGGCCTCAACCTGTTCCGCCTGCTGGCGGCCTATCTGAAACCGGTCATTCCGGCGCTGGCAACCGAAGCCGAGCAGTTCCTGAACATCGCCTCGCAAGCCTGGCCGGTGACCGGTGTACAGCCGTTGACAGACCATGTCATTAACGACTTCAAACCGCTCATGACGCGTGTTGAGGCCGATAAAATCGCCGCCATCATAGAGGACTCCAAAGAGAATCTGGAAAAAACTGCCGAGGCGCCCAAAGCTAAAGCACATACTTGCGAACCGATCGCCGACACCATCGAGTTCGACGATTTCGCCAAACTGGACCTTCGCATTGCACGCATTGTCAAAGCCGACCATGTCGAAGGGGCCGAGAAACTGCTGCAATTGACCGTCGATATCGGCGATGAAACGCGCAATATCTTTGCCGGCATCAAGTCGGCTTATGCGCCGGAAGACCTGGAAGGCAAATTGACGGTCGTGGTCGCCAATCTGGCTCCGCGCAAAATGCGTTTCGGCGTCTCGGAAGGCATGGTGCTGGCGGCAGGCCCCGGCGGCAAAGACATATGGGTACTGCACCCTGACGCAGGCGCAAAGCCGGGCATGCGCGTTAAGTAATTTAGTAGTAGAGAGTTAGATATGTTTTGTTACCACTGTCAGGAAGCCAAAAAAAACGTTGCCTGTGATTCGGCCGGCATCTGCGGCAAGAAAGAGGATGTGGCCAGTCTCCAGGACTTACTGGTGTATGCGCTGAAGGGCTTGTCGTTTTATGCGCACAAGGCGGGGCAGCTGGGCATACGCGATGCCAAAACCGATCGGTTCACGGCTCGGGCACTGTATGCCACTGTAACCAACGTCAACTTCGATCCGGCCGTTTTCGTGTCCCTGATACAGGAAACCATTCAGCGCAGAAACCATCTGCGCCATCAGTTTATTGCCGCGTTTGAAGAAAAGAACGACGCCCCTTTTAGCGAGTCTGTGCCCGAAGAAGCGATCTGGCAGTATACGGACGTTTCGGAAGCGGCTTTCGTGGCACAAGGTGAAGCTGTCGGCGTCATGCAGATCTCCGCACTGGATACTGACTGTCATGCCCTGCGTGAATTGCTGGTGTATGGCCTGAAAGGCCTGGCGTCATTGATCGAACATGCCGAAGTGCTGGATTTTGCCAATGAAGAACTGTATGCCTTCATGCACGAAGCACTGGCTTTCAGCCTGAAAGCCGACAGTTCCCTCGATGAAATCATGGCCATGAACTTGAAATGCGGCGAACTCGGCATGACCGCTTTCGCACTGCTCGATCAGGCCAATACCGCGCGCTTCGGCGATCCGGTCCCGACCAAGGTCTATCTCGACAGCTGGGAAAAACCGGGCATCCTCGTTTCGGGCCACGATCTGCGCGATATCGAAGACCTGCTGGAACAGACCGCCGGCACCGGCGTCGACGTTTACACGCACGGCGAGGCCATTGCCGCGCACGCCTATCCGGCCCTGAAAAAATACTTCAATCTGGCCGGCAATTTCGGCGATGCCTGGCAGGAACAACGGACCGATTTCCAGAAATTCAACGGTCCGATACTGATCACCACCAACAGCATTCAGCAGCAGAAAGACAAGTACAAAGACAAGATTTACACGACCGGCATGGTAGGCTGGCCCGATGTGCCGCATATCGCCGACCGCAAGCCCGGCCAGCGCAAGGATTTCAGCGCGCTGATCGAACAGGCCAAACAATGCGAGCCGCCCAGCCAGCTCAGCGACAACACGACTACGCTCGGCTATGCGCACCAATCGCTGCAAAGCTATCTGGAACAGATTGCGGCAGGCATCAAAGACGGCTCTATTCGCCGCCTGGTCGTTATGGCTGGCGCCGACGGCCGCCACAAGGAGCGCCGGTACTATACGCAGGTCGCCGAGGCCCTGCCTCCAGACACGCTGATCCTGACGGCGGGCGATACCAAATACCGCTTCAACACACTGGCTCTCGGCGACATCAACGGCATTCCGCGCTTGCTGGACGCCGGCCAAAGCAATGACTTCTACTCACTGATCGCGTTCCTGAAAGAGCTGCAGCAGGCCCTGGGCCTTGCCGGTCTCAACGAACTGCCGGTGTCTTTCAATATCGCCTGGTATGAACAGAAAACCATCCTCATGACGCTGGCGCTGCTGGCGCTGAACGTTAAAAACGTGCGCCTGGGCCCTACCCTGCCGCCGTTTTTCACAGCCAAGATCAAGGACAGGCTGGCCGGGCAATTTGCGCTGAAAGGCATAGACAAGGCCGAAAACGATGTCGCGGCGATGGTGGCAGGCAACTGAACAAAACTGTGATTGAGCAAATAAACGCTTTACTGCCGCAAACCCAATGCGGCCAATGCGGCTTCAAAGGCTGTAAGCCTTACGCCGAGACCATCGCTAATGGCATGGCCGACATCAATC
Organism: Methylobacter luteus IMV-B-3098; assembly: GCF_000427625.1. Taxonomy (GTDB): domain Bacteria; phylum Pseudomonadota; class Gammaproteobacteria; order Methylococcales; family Methylomonadaceae; genus Methylobacter; species Methylobacter luteus. The sequence continues at coordinate 2,884,969 of NZ_KE386569.1, read as the reverse complement.
AATGCCCGCCCGGCGGCGACGAAGGCATCATCGAGATCGCGCGTCTGCTGGGCGTACCGGCCAAGCCGCTCAATACGCAGTTCGGCCAGCACAAGCCCAAACAGGTCGCGTTCATTATCGAAGACGACTGTATCGGCTGCACAAAATGCATCGCGGCTTGCCCTGTCGATGCGATTTTGGGCGCGGCAAAATTCATGCATACGGTCATCGCCTCGGAATGCACGGGCTGTGAGCTTTGCATCGCACCCTGCCCGGTCGACTGCATCGTCATGAACGTTGTAGAGCCTCAACCTACGCCGGCACAAAAATCCGCGCAGGCGCAACGGGCCATGCACCGCTATGAGGCGCGCAGCCTGCGCCAGCAACAGGAAGAAGCGGAAAAAGCCGAACGCGCACGCAAGAAAAAAGAAGCCTTGCTCAAACTGAAATCGATCAAGCCATGAACGCTGAAAAACGCCGCGCCATCTTTGACCGTCTGGCAGCGGCCATTCCCGAGCCCAAGACCGAGCTTCAATACACGACGACTTTTGAGCTGTTGATCGCGGTTGTGCTGTCGGCCCAGGCGACCGATAAAGGCGTCAACAAAGCCACCACCAAGCTGTTCCCCGTCGCCAGTACGCCTGAGGCGATCCTGGCGCTGGGCCTGGAAGGTCTGACGGACTATATCAAGACCATCAACTTTTACAGGGGCAAAGCGGCCAATATCATGACCCTTTGCCGGCAATTGCTCGAGCGGCATGCAGGCCAGGTGCCGCAAACGCGAGAAGAACTCGAGGCCCTGGCCGGTGTCGGCAGGAAAACAGCCAATGTCATGCTGAACACAGCATTCGGCCAGCACGTGATTGCTGTCGACACCCACATCTTCCGCGTCGCCAACCGCACCGGCATCGCGCCCGGCGAGAACGTGCGGGAAGTGGAGCAAAAGCTCGAAAAATGGGTGCCCAGGCAGCACAAAAAAGATGCCCATCATTTACTGATACTGCATGGCCGTTACACCTGCATTGCCAGAAAACCGCTCTGCCCGAACTGTGTCATTAAAGATCTGTGCGAATATCCAAATAAAACAACCGAGTTAGCTAAAAACTCAGTGGCAGGAACTTGATTAAGCCTGTATAGTCTTTAGATGCTCAATATTTGGACAAGCAGATATTCATCATTTGTTCAGTTGTGTTTGATATCATAAGTCGTACTCAATACTTATGAGTCACTGTTTTTAATACTCGGGAGTCAATATGAAAAAAATTAACAAAACACCTTTCGCGGCGGCTATGGGGACCGCATTCCTGTCTACTTTGGCGGTAACAGCGGCCCATGCGGAAGCCAACCCTTTCGCCATGACCGACATGAACAGCGGTTACATGCAAGTGGCTGCAGCTGACACTGCCAAATCAGGCATGAAAGAAGGCTCATGCGGCGAAGGCAAATGCGGCGGCGCCATGAAAGCGGCGCCCAAAACCGTGGAAGGCGCTTGCGCCGGCAACAAACCTGCCGCGAAATCAGTCGATAAAGCGGCAGAAGGCAAATGCGGCGAAGGCATGTGCGGCGCCATGATGGAAGGCGGCAAAATGAAAAAAGGCATGGAAGGCATGTGCGGCGCCATGATGAAGGGTAAAGAAGGCGCTTGCGGCGCCATGCAAAAAGGCACGGACACTAAAGGTGCAGGCCAGGAAAAAGTCAGCCCTAAAAACGCAGCCGGCGAATAAGCCTTAAGGCAGGTACAGCCTGTCCTGACTGCAAAAAGAGGGCATGACCGTCATGCCCTCCCGCTTTAATCCAAAATACAGGTGTTCTTATGGACACAACCCTAAATCTCGTGCACGGTGCCGGTCTGGGCCTGCGTCGGTCTTTTTTAACTGAAATCGTCGAAAATCCACCCAAAGAAGTCGATTTTTACGAAGTCGCACCGGAAAACTGGATCACGATAGGCGGCAAACTGGGCAAGCAGTTTCGGGCCATGACCGAACGCTTTGACTTTGTTTGCCACGGCTTGTCCTTATCGATAGGCAGCACCGATCCGCTCGACGAAAAATTCGTGCGTGACGTCAAAAACTTCATGGCCGAACACCAGATCAAATTCTACAGCGAGCACTTGAGCTACTGCAGCAACGAAGGCCATCTGTATGACCTGATGCCCATGCCGTTCACATCGGAGGCCGTCTCGCATGTCGCGGCGCGCATCAGGCGCGTCCAGGACATTCTGGAGCAAAAAATCGCTATCGAGAACATCTCCTATTACGCCGCGCCGGGCCAGGAAATGGCCGAAATAGACTTCTTCAACGCCGTCATTGCAGAAGCTGACTGCGACGTCTTGATCGATATCAACAACATTTACGTGAACAGCGTCAACCACGGTTATGACGCCGAGGCGTTCCTGAAAGCCATTCCGGCCGATCGGATCGCCTACGCGCATATTGCCGGGCACTATGTGGAAGCCGAGGATTTCCTGGTCGACACGCACGGCGCCGATATCATCGACCCGGTCTGGAAACTGCTGGGCAAGGCCTATGAGCTTTACGGCGTATTCCCGACTCTGCTGGAACGGGATTTCAATATCCCTTCCTTGGCGGAACTGGTGCAGGAAGTCCGCACCATTCGGACGATACAAAACGCTTGGGAAAATCAGCATGAAAAACAGTCAGCCTGAAATCGCCAACCGCGTCGATTTTAAAGCCAGGCAGTTGGAGTTTGCGTCCTATATCAGAGACCCTGAAAACAATCCCGCGCCGGCCGACGTCAAGGCCCAGCGTATGGCCATGTATCGCGAGTTGTTCTTCAACAATGTGGAAAGCTTTCTGTCCAGCAGTTTTCCGGTCCTGCGCAGTATTCTCGATGACAAGCAGTGGTTCGGGCTGGCTCAGGATTTCTTTGCCAGCCACCGCTGTCAATCCCCCTATTTTTCAGAAATTCCGGAAGAATTCCTCGATTACCTGCAGAACGAACGCGACAATCCCGACGATTTGCCTTTTCTGCTCGAACTGGCTCATTACGAATGGGTGGAAACGGCGCTGGCGATCGCCAAAATGGACGTGATCGCCAATAGCCGCGACGACATCGACAATCTGCCGAACGAGCGCATCGCCCTGTCGCCGCTGGCCTGGCCGCTGGCTTATCAATATCCGGTCCAGCAGCTATCGCCCGACTTCCTGCCGGCTGTGGCGCCGGAACAGCCGACTTTCCTGATCGTCTACCGCAATATCGATGATGAGGTTCATTTTTCCCAGATCACGGGGATCACTTACCGGCTGCTGCAACTGATTCAGGAAAATGAGGGGCTGACGGCTGAGGATTACTTAAGACAAGTGGCGCAGGAAGCCAATCATCCCGATCCGGCTCTGATCATGGAAGGCGGTCTGGCAATATTGAAGGAATGGGCCGAAAAAACGATTATTACGATAATCGCTTAAATTTAAAGTAGTAAGGCTGATTGATTAACCACGAAGGTCGTTCGTGACCTTCGCGGTAAAAATTCTTTATCTTTAACTGTTACATAGCATTAGCTAATCAACTTATGGGAGCGAAGAAACCCGCCCCCACAATCCCGGTTTTTACGGTTTCTTGCCAAACAACTGTGGGCCTTTAGGCTGGGCTTTCTCCTGCAGGCAGTGATAAGCCGCACTTTCATACTTGATCACTAAAGACTGCGTGTTTTTATGCTCGGTAATAAATTTCTCGGCTTCATCGGCCGTCAGGTCTTTCATCAGGAAAGTCGCGATACACATACAGGCATCTTCGAGCCGTTTCTTGTCGTATTCTTTATTGACAGAGCTTTTCAGTTCCCTGGCCACGCATTGATCCGCAAACTGATGTTCGAACGTATGTTTTTGAACATCGGTCACAACCGCGTCATGCGAATGATCGAAAGGATTATGCACAGCGGTGCTGGCCGGCTTCTGCTCCTCCTTGTCATCCGAACAACCTGTCACTGACACCGCCAGAACAGTGCCTATCATGGCCGCCAAAAAAAGATTTTTTGTAAAGGTAAACGTTTTCATAAATTTGGGTCGTAATAGTTGAAATTTTAATCGGCTATACAGGCAATCCGAGAACCTAAAGGCTGGTGGCTATAAACCCTAAACTTTATCATTTTATGCCGCCTGGTTCTACTGATCATCCGTTAAATCGGTGCGCTTTAGCTAATGCCCAGGCAGATGCCGCCAAATGTTATCGCGCCTCCGGCCAAACGCGTCACTTTCTCCATGCTCAGTTTCGGCAAGGCGATACCCACGACCAGGCCGGCCGCGTGCAGCAACGCTGTCGCCAGCACAAAGCCCAGACTGTAGGAAACCGCATCGGTAACCGACGGCATCTCGGCGCCATGCGCATAGCCGTGGCATAATGCAAAGACACCGACCATGCCCGCGCTGAGCGCCAGAGGCATCTCGAAAGCGCCGGCAATCAACGCCCCCAAAACCAGCACCGACATCAGGATGCCCTGCTCAATATAAGGCATGGCCATGCCTGAAAAGCCGAGCATGCCGCCAGCCACCATCATGACCACAAACGCGCCGGGCATGGCCCATAGCGCCCGCCCGCCGCGTTGCGCGGCCCACAGGCCAACGGCAACCATGGCAAGCACATGGTCGGCGCCGCCCACGGGATGACTGAAACCGGAAACAACCCCCATCATTTCATGATTACCCGTATGCGCCCAGGCGGAAACCGGCATAAGAAGGCACGGTGTCACGACAAATAACGATATGACTGATTTTTTCATGACTTTTTCCTCTCTCGTAAGCGGCAGTTTTTATATTTAAAGTCCATCCCGAAACATTCTATCAGCCGCCCAGTCGCATGCCAGATAAAAAATATTTGTTTAAGCTCGCTAGCGAACATACTGTGAATAGTCGGTGCGTAAGATAGCCAGGAAGAAAAACGATCAGGAGAACGACATGATCACGACCAAGAAAGACGACCAGCCCAATAAAGACACCCCCCCAAAATGCGCCCACCCCGGCTGCCACTGTCCGGCGCGGCCGGGCGAGAAATACTGCAGCGACTTTTGCGAAAACATCGTCGGCGAGGATATCTGCACCTGCGGGCATGCCGAATGCAAAACCCATACAGAGGCCAGGACATGAAAGAAAACGTCAGCGATTTTTTATTGCGCCGTTTGTCCGAATGGGGCGTCAAACGCATCTTCGGCTATCCCGGCGACGGCATTAACGGCGTGTTCGGGGCGCTGAACCGGGCTTCGGACTGGATGGATTTTATCCAGGTGCGGCACGAAGAGACCGCCGCCTTCATGGCCTGCGCGCACGCCAAATTCACTGGCGAAGTCGGCATCTGCGTCGCTACCTCGGGTCCCGGCGCGATTCATCTGCTGAACGGGTTGTATGACGCCAAGCTCGATCATCAGCCCGTGGTCGCGATCGTCGGCCAGCAGAAGCGCACCGCCCTGGGCGCCAATTACCAGCAGGAAGTCGACCTCGTGTCGTTGTTCAAGGATGTCGCGCATGAATATGTGCATATGGTGTCGACGCCGGCGCAGATACGCCACATGGTCGACCGCGCCATGCGCATCGCCCAGTCGGAACGCAGCGTCTGCTGCCTCATCATTCCTAACGACATCCAGGAAATGGACGCCGAAAAGCCGCCGCGCGAGCATGGCACCGTCTATTCGGGCATCGGCTATCAGGCCCCGCGCACCGTGCCGCAAGCCGAGGAATTGCAGCATGCCGCCGACATCCTGAACGCCGGCGAAAAAGTCGCGATGCTGGTCGGCGCCGGCGCGCTGCACGCCACGGCCGAGATCATCGAGGTGGCCGACCTGCTCGGGGCCGGCATTGCCAAGGCGCTGCTGGGCAAGGCCGCCGTGCCCGATGACATCCCTTATGTGACCGGCTCCATCGGCCTGTTGGGCACCCGGCCCAGCTACGAGATGATGACCGACTGCGACACGCTGCTGATGGTCGGGTCGAGTTTCCCCTATTCCGAATTCCTGCCCGAGGAAGGCCAGGCGCGCGGCGTGCAGATCGACATCAACGGCCGCATGCTCAGCATCCGCTACCCGATGGAAGTGAATCTGGTCGGCGACAGTGCCGAAACGCTCAGATTGCTGATTCCGCTGCTGCACAGGAAAGAAGACCGAAGCTGGCGCAACCGCATCGAAAAAAATGTTGAGGAATGGTGGGAAACGCTGGAGGATCGGGCCATGGAATCGGCTAATCCGATCAATCCGCAACGCGTCTTTTCAGAACTGTCGCCGCGCCTGCCCGATCATTGCATACTGACCTGCGACTCGGGTTCCGTCACGAACTGGTACGCGCGCAACCTGAAAATCCGGCGCGGCATGATGGCCTCGCTGTCGGGAGGACTTGCGACCATGGGCGGCGGCGTGCCTTATGCGATGGCGGCCAAATTCGCTCATCCCGATCGCGTGACCGTCGCGCTGGTCGGCGACGGCGCCATGCAAATGCTGGGCATGAACGAACTGATCACGATCGGCAAATACTGGCAGCGCTGGAGCGACCCGCGCCTGATCGTGATGGTCCTGAACAACCGCGACCTGAACCAGGTGACATGGGAACAGCGCGCCATGGTCGGCGATCCCAAGTTCGAAGCCTCCCAGGACCTGCCCGATTTCCCCTACGCGCGCCTGGCCGAGTTGATTGGCCTGATGGGCATACGCGTCGACCAGCCGGAACAACTGGCCGATGCCTGGGAGCGCGCGCTCAGCGCCGATCGCCCGGTCGTGCTGGAAGCCTATGCCGATCCCGACGTGCCGCCCCTGCCGCCGCATATCACCTTCAAGCAGGCTAAAGCTTATGCCTCGGCAATTCTGCAGGGCGATCCGGATTCGGCCGGTATCCTGAGCGCCTCCGTGAAGCAGATTCTGAATTAAATGAGCGGCCGTTGAGTGGAGGGAATGAATCATGTAGGGCACGTATCGCATACCCTCTTCTGAAACGCTCATAATCGGTGCATGTTTATCACCCAGCCGGAACGCGAGGACCGAGTTATGGTCTTAAAACACAGATTGATGGCTTTAACAACGGAGTGATAAACATGAACAATCTTCCAGGTCAGCCGCGCCGTTTTGCACAAAGACGACTGAAGCACCGAACCTGAGCCGCGCGCCCAGCCATGAGCATCGCCCTGCCAGAAGAGGAAATCGCGCCGCTCAACTATTTCCTGCACAGCTATGGCCCGGCCTCAACGCCGACGCTGCATCTGGGCTGGGTGTTTGCATCGATTGTGGCCATGGTTTTTCTTATCGTTGCAGCACTCCTGATCGCGGCGCTTGTGCATAAACGCCAGCCGGACACCGGCAAGATTGATAATGACGATAACGGGCTGCGGTGGATTTATATCGGCACCGGCATCTCGACCTTCCTATTGTTCGGCATGGCCGTCTACGCCCTGCTCACGTTAAACGCAATAACCAAGCCGCCGCAGCCTCCGGCGCTGACTCTGACCATTACCGGTTACGACTGGTGGTGGAAGGTCGAGTATGAACATGATGACCCGAGGCTCAATTTTGTAACGGCCAATGAAATACACATCCCGGTCGGCGTGCCCGTCCTGGTCAAGCTGAAAAGCGCCGATGTCATACACGCCTTCTGGGTCCCCGTGCTGGCCGGCAAAACGCAGATGATTCCGGGCCTGATCAACCGGCAATGGCTACAGGCCGACATCCCAGGCATCTACCGCGGCGAATGCACGCAGTACTGCGGGCTTCAGCATGCGCACATGGCATTGGAAGTGGTTGCGCAAAGTCCCGCCGAATTCCGGCAGTGGCAAGCCGCTCAACGCAAACCAGCTGTTCTGTCATCTGCAAGCGATATCGATGCCGGCAGGAAAACATTTATGGATCATTGTTCGGGTTGCCATTCGATACGCGGCACCGAGGCCGTGGGCGCTCATGCGCCCGATCTGACGCACCTGAAATCGCGCCGCCTGATTGCGGGCGGAACGTTCGTCAATACGCCAGAGCAACAGAAACAATGGATCGCCCATGCCCAGGAACTCAAGCCGGGAGCACGCATGCCCAGCATGGTCTTGTCGCCGGCCGAGATGGCCTCGCTGTCGGCCTTTTTATCGACACTTGATTAAGGATGCACGCCATGACAGATAGCGCCGACAGCTCCCTCATCCGCGTACCCGAGGTGGGCTGCGCCCCGCGCGGATCGGACGCCGAAATACGCCTGGCCAGTTTATGGGAAACGCCGCCCGGCTGGCGCGGCTGGCTGTCGACGGTGGATCATAAAACCATCGGCCTGCGTTATCTGGTCACGGCCTTCCTGTTTTTGCTGCTGGGCGGCATCGAGGCGCTAATCATGCGCCTGCAACTGGCGCGCCCGGACCAGACACTGCTGACGCCGGAGCAGTACAGTCAGCTGTTCACGATGCACGGCGTGACGATGATTTTTCTGTACGCGCTGCCGGTATTGTCGGGCTTTTCCAATTATTTATGGCCGCTGATGCTCGGCTCGCGGGACATGGCGTTCCCGCGCCTCAACGCGTTATCGTACTGGCTGTTCCTGTTCGCGGGCCTCTTCCTGTACGCCAGCTTTCCGCTGGGTCAGGCACCGAACGACGGCTGGTTCAATTACGTGCCGCTGACGGATCGCCTGTACAACACCGGCCCCAACATCGATGTCTACGCGCTGGGCATGGTGCTGCTGGGCATCTCGACGACGGTCGGCTCGATCAATTTCATCGTCACGCTGTTCCGCATGCGCACGCCCGGCATGTCGATCGACCGCGTGCCGATCCTGGTCTGGGGCACGCTGACGGCGTCGGTCGCCAATGTGTTCGCCATTCCCGTCGTCAGTCTGGCCTTTTTTATGCTCTGGCTGGACCGGCAATTCGGCACGCACTTCTTCGATGTCGTGAACGGCGGCAAGCCGCTGCTGTGGCAGCACCTGTTCTGGATGTTCGGGCATCCGTGGGTTTACGCGGTCGTGCTGCCGGCCATGGGCATCGTGTCGGACGCGCTGCCCACGTTCTGCCGCCGACCGCTGGTCGGTTACGCCCCTGTCGCCCTATCCACGATGGCGACCATGCTGCTCGGTTTCGGGGTCTGGATTCATCACATGTTCGCCACGGGCCTGCCGTCGCTGGCGCTGTCGTTCTTCGGCGCGACCAGCATGGTCATCTCGATCCCCAGCGCCGTCGCCGTGTTCGCATGGATCGCGACGATTTGGCTGGGCCGCCCGGTTTTCAATACGCCATTCCTGTTTTTCGCCGGTTTCGTGCTGCTGTTCGTGATAGGCGGACTCTCAGGCGTTATGGTTGCGGCCGTGCCGCTGGATTTTCAGCTCAACGAGACCTATTTCGTGGTCGCGCACTTGCATTACGTCCTGCTCGGCATCAATGTGTTCCCGGTCGTGGGCGGCATCTATTACTGGTTTCCCAAATTCTTCGGCCGCATGATGAGCGAAACGCTGGGGAAATGGAGTTTCTGGGTCATGTTCATCGGCTTTAATGCAGGCTTCTTCCCGATGCACATCGCCGGCCTGCTGGGCATGCCCCGGCGCATCTATACCTATGCGCCCAACATGGGCTGGAATACGGTCAATCTGATCACATCGGTAGGCGCGTTCGTGTTCGCCGCCGGCCTGCTGCTGTTTCTGGTCAACGTCGTCGTCAGTCTGAGGCGCGGCGCCCTGGCGGCGGAAAATCCCTGGGCCGCGCCGACGCTGGAGTGGGCCACGCCTTCGCCGCCGCCGGCTTACAATTTCGCGGTCATTCCCATCATTGCCAGCCGCCATCCTTTATGGGAAGACTGGGTGGACGAAGGCTACGGCCGCTCCAGTCTCGAAACCGGCTATCTGCTCATGGAAGGGCGCGAAACGCTGGGCACGACGCCGCTCGACGCCAGGCCGGACGTCATTCTGAAAATGCCTGACGATTCCTATGCGCCGTTCTTTCTCGGGCTGTTCAGCAGTCTGGTTTTTGCCGGCATGCTGCTGCATGCCTGGGATTTTACCGGCCTGATGGTGATGGCATCCAGCCTGTCGCTGATTGCCTGGTTGTGGCCGAGCAAGGCGCTGGCGCAGCGCGTGCCCGCCATTAAAACCGACAAAGGAGTCGCCCATGTCTGAGGTGATGCAACTGGACCGGCCGCTGCCGGTCGGCAGTGAAGGCAAACGCGCCGGCGGCTGGTGGGGACTGCTGGCCCTGATCGTGACCGAGGGCGCGCTGTTCGGGTATCTGCTGTTTTCCTACTTCTATCTGGCCTCGCAGACACAGCAGCACTGGCCGCCGGAAGGCCTGCCGCCTTTGGGCATAGCCAGCCTGAACACGGTAATCCTGCTGGCCAGCAGCGGTTTTGTCTGGGCCAGCGAGCGCTGCATCCGGCGCAGGCAATTGCAGTGGAGCCTGGCATCGATGGCCGTAGCTATCCTGCTGGGTGCCGGCTTTGTGCTGATTCAGTTCAGGGAATGGAGTCATAAGTCCTACGACATGACCACAAACCTGTATGATTCGCTGTACTTCACGATCACGGGCTTTCACCTGCTGCATGTCGCCGTCGGGCTGGTGATCCTGCTGCTGTTGCTGCTCTGGACCGCGCTCGGCTATTTTGATGACCGGCGTTATGCCGCTGTCACGATTGGCGGCGTTTACTGGCATTTCGTCGACGTGGTCTGGCTGTTCGTCTTTACCACGCTGTACCTGACGCCCTACCTTTTTTAGGAGATGCCATGTTCGCCGACGCTAATCCCTCAGCCTCATTCAAACGACCTGACCGGGTAAGCGCTCCGCGTCTGCTAGTGGCGCTGTTCGGCGCACCGGCCGCCTGGATAGCGCAGCTGTCGTTGAGCGAGCCGCTGGCCGCCCATGCCTGCTTTCCCCAGCAAGCGCCGCTGCCCGAGCCGCTCTGGCAGGGATTGCCAATCATGCTGGTCGTGATCAGCGGCGTTTGCCTGGCAGTAGCCCTGCTCTCGGGATTCATGGCCTGGACCTTGTGCCGACAAACACATGCGCCATTATTGGAAGAGCGTGACGATCGAACCCAATTTTTGGCAAAATTGAGCGCCATGTCGAGCTTCATCTTCACCATGGCGGTACTGTTCACGGCTTGCGCAGTCTTGCTGGTGTCGCCATGCAGCCCTTGGCTTTGAACCCCATGGCATGGCGCATCGTAAGAATCACGACCGGTATCTGTGCTGCACTGTTATCGGCCCTTGCCATGGCACAAACCGACATGGCCATCAGCCGGGGCGCTTACCTGGCCCGGGCAGGGGATTGCGTGGCCTGCCATACGGCAGGAACGGAAGGCGCGCCTTTTGCCGGCGGCCTGCCGATCAACTCGCCTTTCGGGATCATCTATTCGACGAACATCACGCCGGACCCTGAAACCGGTATCGGCCGCTACACGCTGGAGGATTTCAGCCGCGCGCTCAGGGACGGCATCGCCATGGGTGGCAAGCGCCTGTATCCGGCCATGCCCTATGCTTCGTTCACAGCCATATCGGACGATGATATCCGCGCCCTGTACGACTATTTCATGAAAGAGGTGAAGCCGGTCAAACATCGACCGCCCGAAACCCGGCTTCCTTTTCCGTTCAATCAGCGCTGGACGCTGTTGCTCTGGGATGCGCTCTTCGTCAACCACGAGCGCTATCAACCGAGCCCGGACCGCGATGCAGAATGGAACCGGGGCGCGTATCTGGTACAGTCCCTGGGGCATTGCGGCGCCTGCCACACGCCGCGCGGCCTGGCCTTTCAGGAAAAAGGTTACACGGAAGCTTCTCCGGACTATTTGACCGGCGCGGTCGTCGATAACTGGTTTGCCGCCAATCTGACCGGCGCGCCGGCTTCAGGGCTGGGCCGGTTCCCGGAAAAAGCCATTGCTGACTTTCTGGGAACCGGCCACAGCGATGTGGGCGTGGTTTTCGGCAACATGGTGGAGGTGATTGAGAACAGCACGAAGTATTTGCGCAAGCAGGATCTCAAGGCTATCGCCCACTATCTGAAGTCTTTGCCGCCCCGGAGCGAAAAAGCTTCCTACGAGCCCGATGCGCCGGCCGTGGGCATAGAACTGTCGGCGATCGTAACCGGCGAAATCGAGCGGCCGGGCGTCGGCATTTATCAGTCGTTCTGCGCCAAATGCCATAAGGCGACCGGTGAAGGTGAAGCGCGCAAATTTCCGAGGCTGGCCGGCAATCCGTCCGTGCTTGCTCGAAACCCTACGTCGCTGATCCACCTGACGCTGGAAGGCGGCGAGATCACGCAGACTCAAAAAAGGTCGAAATCCGAAAAAATGCCCAGCTTTGCCCAAAAACTATCCGACCTTGAAATCGCCGAAGTCCTGAGCTTTATCCGCAATAGCTGGGGTAATGTCGCGTCGACCGTCACGGCGCGCGAGGTTTCGTCGTTGCGCGAGGCGTTGAGGCTTAAGCCTGCGCATGTTTCCGAAACCAGCGCAGACCGCACCAGCCGCCGGCGAGCAGATAAGGCAGGCCGCCCGGCACCCACATGATCAGGCCGGCCAGTTGCTGGTCCTGAAGATCGAGCATGTCGCCGTATAAAGGCGTCTGCGCGAAAGTCAGCAGCGCGCCGAGCATGCCCGTGTGCATGAATGTGATCAGCAGGGCCGGCAAGGCCGCTGCGCTATGTCGAGCCAATACCGACCACCAGAATATGGCGGCACCCAGGGCGAAGCCGGCATGTTCGACGAAATGCCATCCGGGATTGGCCAACGCCAGGTTATAAAACTTTGGCGCATGCCAGAACCAGATCACGGCGCCCTGCAAGCCACCTGCCCAGATCGGGTAACGGCTTAAATGCAAAAGCGGCCTGTCCGCCCCATTGCCGCCAGCCATTGCGGCAATGGCCGCGCCAGCGCATAGAACGGAGCGATCACGGCCATAATCAACAGATGCTGGATCATGTGCGCGGCCGAGCCGCTTCCGAGCCAGGGCGCCAACGGCCCGAACGTGATCAAGGCCGCCACCAGACCGGCTCCGTGAAATGCCAGCCATCGTCCTGCCGTGGGTCGCACGCGCCGGGCTCCGATGCAATAGATTAACCAGAGAGCAACCAGCAACAGCCCGCTGAATATTACCGGTAATCGTGCTCTACTTGTTTCTTCAATCAGCCCGTGCGCCTGAGCCGGTCCAATCTGCATAAACATGCCGATTATCGGCAGCCAACCCCGCCGGCAGATCATTTTTAGAATACGTGACAGCGAAAACCAGCGCATGATTCTCCCTTTTCAATTACTGAAGCCAATTCATCAGTTTTAAAACCGAACATGTTTATATCAGCGGCCGCTATCAACATAATACAGGCAAAAAAGCGGGTCTGTGCGGCAGCATACGCATCTTGATCACGCTCCCCCTTCCAATCCCAGCCAAGTTCCCCTATCCTTTACGTCACTGAAAATTAACCTTGAAACTAAAGAAATTATGACTGAAGCAGCTGTTTTATTTTCCGATGCCAAACGTGTCATTCCGGGCGGCGTGAATTCACCGGTCCGCTCTTTCAGCGGCGTAGGCGGCACGCCCGTTTTCATCGACCATGCCAGTGGCGCTTATATTTACGACAGCCAGGGCAACCGTTATATCGATTACGTCGGCTCATGGGGCCCCATGATTCTGGGCCATGCCCATCCTGAAGTGATTGCGGCAGTCAAGGCTGCCGCCGAAAAGGGCCTGAGCTTCGGCGCACCGACCGAAATCGAAACAATTATGGCCCAGCGCGTGACCGAGCTGGTGCCATCCATCGATCTGGTCAGAATGGTCAGCTCCGGCACCGAAGCGACCATGAGTGCGATCCGGCTGGCGCGCGGCTATACCGGCCGTGACAAGATCGTCAAATTCGAAGGCTGCTATCACGGCCATTCCGACTCCCTGCTGGTCAAGGCCGGCTCCGGCGCATTGACGCTGGGCGTGCCGAGCTCGCCGGGCGTGCCGGCCGCCTTCGCCGAAAACACTGTTACTCTAGCTTATAACGACAGCGAGGCGGTCAAAGCGCTGTTTGCCGACATCGGCGAGCAGATCGCCTGCATTATCGTCGAGCCGGTCGCCGGCAACATGAACTGTATTCCGCCAGTGCCGGGCTTTCTGGAAACCTTGCGTCAGGTCTGCGATCAGTACGGCAGCGTGCTGATTTTCGATGAAGTCATGACCGGCTTTAGGGTCGGCCTGCATGGCGCGCAAGGCCTGTATAACATTACCCCCGATCTGACGACGCTGGGCAAGGTCATAGGCGGCGGCATGCCGGTCGGCGCTTTCGGCGGCAAGCGGAAAATCATGGAATGCCTGGCCCCGCTGGGCCCTGTCTACCAGGCCGGCACGCTGTCCGGCAATCCGGTCGCGATGGCCGCCGGTTTGAAGACGCTGGAATTGATTGCGCGCCCCGGCTTCTTTGAAGATCTGACGGCAAAAACCGAAAAACTGACGGCAGGCATGAAGCAGCGCGCCCAAGAGGCCGGCATTGCGCTGACCACCAATGCCGTCGGCGGCATGTTCGGGCTGTTTTTCACCGAAGCCGAACAGGTAACGAGCTTTGCCCAGGCCATGCAATGCGACCAGAACCTGTTCAAACGCTTCTTCCATGCCATGCTGGAACAAGGCGTTTATCTGGCCCCGTCTGCCTTTGAAGCGGGTTTCGTTTCCGCCGCGCACACCGATGAAGACCTGAACCAGACGCTCGATACCGCCGAGGCCATCTTCAAGCGTTTATAAACAAAAATATAATGAATGGTATAAGCTCGCGATTCGTGTTCATAATAATATTCGCTGAAGACGAACGCGGCGCTATCATCCCATTCTTGAAATCCGAGATGTAATATGGATTTGCTCAATAGCATGCCCGCCTGGGCATCTGCCTTAATCGGCGCCTTGACGGGTGCATTACTGATGCACCTGTTCAATGGCCGCAATAAAGCGCTTATTAGGCGGCTGTCGACCGATCTGGCTGTCGCTGAAGAAAAATTAAAGCAGTTGCCAGCCCGCGAAGCCGAATTAAAACAGTATCAGCAGTTCCTGATTCAAGCCCAAACCCAAAATGCCCAATTGCAAGCACGCATGGACGAACAGGCCAAGCATGCGGCCGAGAAACTGACGCTACTACAGGATGCCGAAATCCGGCTGAAAACCCAGTTTGAGAACCTGGCCGGCAAGATCTTCGACGAACGCAGCCGGCAGTTTACCGAACACAACAAAGCCAGCCTAGATCACATCGTGACGCCGCTGCGCGAGCAGCTGGGCGAGTTCAAGCAGCGCATCGAAACGGTTTACGATAATGAAAACAAGGACCGCATTTCCCTGCGCGAAGAAATCGTCTCGTTGCGGCGCGACACGGCGCAGATGAATCAGGAGGCCCTGAACCTGACGCGCGCCCTGAAAGGCGACAAGAAAGCCCAGGGCAACTGGGGCGAGATGATACTGGAAAAGGTGCTGGAGCAATCGGGGCTGCGCAAGGGCATCGAGTACGAGACCCAAGGCGCGTTCAGAGACGAGGACAACCGGCTGTTCAAGCCCGATGTCATCATCCGCCTGCCTGAGGGCAAGGACATCATCATCGACTCCAAGGTGTCGCTGCTGGCCTATGAACGCTACTGTTCCAGCGAAGACGACCAGGACAGGACGCAGGCTTTGAAGCAGCACACGGAAGCCGTGCGCGAGCATATCAAGAGCTTGAGCCAGAAAGACTACGCCAGCCTGAAAGGGCTTCGGTCGCTGGATTTCGTCTTGCTGTTCATGCCGATCGAGCCGGCCTTCATCGCCGCCGTCCAGACCGACGAGCGCTTGTTCACCGATGCCCTTGAGCACAAAATTGTGATCATCACACCGACCACGTTACTGGCAACCCTGCGCACGATCGAGAATATCTGGCGCTACGAGCGCCAGAACGAGAATGCCCGGGCCATCGCCGACAAAGCGGGCATCCTTTATGACAAGATCCGCGGTTTCGTCGACGATCTCGATAGACTGGGCAGGCAGCTGAGCACCGTCAACGCGACCTATGACAGCGTCATGAATAAATTGACGCGCGGCAACGGCAACCTGATTCGCCAGGCCAGCAGTTTTGTCGACCTGGGCGTTAAAGTCAAAAAACCGTTTCCTAAGAGCATTACCGAGCAAGCCGGGCTGGAGAGCGACGAGATCGAGTATTAGCTGAACGCTTCAGCCTCACGTCTTGATTCCCTGATTGACCGCGCACGTTGCCTGTTTTTCCATTCCCGGTGCTCGACCATGACCTGCAGCACTTCCTGCGGGTCATCAGTGACTTTGATTAAATCCAGATCTTTTGGAGAGATAGTTTCATACTTGATCAGCGTCGTTTCAACCCAGTCGATCAGGCCGGCCCAGAACTCGCTGCCGAACAATACCAGAGGCATCGGATATATTTTACGCGTCTGCATCAGCGTCAGCGCCTCAAAAAACTCATCAAGCGTGCCGAAGCCGCCGGGCATGCAGATATAACCCATCGAATAGCGCACGAACATGACTTTACGCACGAAAAAATAACGAAAATCCAGCGTGACATTCTGATAAAGATTGGACCTCTGCTCCATCGGCAGATTGATGTTCAGGCCGATGGAGTGGCGCTTTTGCAGGTAAGCGCCCTTGTTGGCCGCCTCCATGATGCCGGGACCGCCGCCGCTGATGATCGCAAAACCGTTTTGCGCCAGCAGTTCGGCGACTTCGACCGTTTTTTGATAATACGCATGGTCCTGGCCCAGCCGCGCCGAGCCGAAAATCGACACGGCATCGCACAGGCCGGACAGTTTGTCGAAGCCCTCGGTAAATTCGCTGATGATTCTGAAGATGCGCCAGGACTGGTCGCCTTTCATATCCTCGATAATGTCCCTGGCGTCGTAATGATTCTTCCAGCAATCCATCGCTTCAATCTTTCAGGCTGTGGTCCAGGACATATCCGCTGAGCGCACGCATTTCCCTACCTTCAATATGGGGGAATTTCGGCATTATCAGCGAACCGGTATGGACTTTATTGGCGATATAAGCCGGCGTCGCCTTGTCGCTATCCAGCGTGAACAGCATGCCCGGCACGTCTTTTACAGCCGTGCTGTGACATTCGGCGCAAGCAGACGCGAAGATCTGCTCGCCGCTGGCGCCGGATTCAGGCATATAGTCTCTTGTGCAGCCCGCTATCAGCAGGGCCGCGCCGATAACGGTCAGCTTATTGCTCATGACCGGCTCCCTGCGCCAGTTCGTGAATGATTCGACCGCCCTGCAGGGTATGCGTCACGCGACCTTTCAGCGTCTGGCCCCAGAACGGCGTGTTGACGCCCTGGCTTTTCCAGTTGTCCTGATTGACCTGCCATGCCAGTTCCGGATCAAACACGCAGATATCGGCGGAAAATCCCGGCGTCAGCGCGCCGCTTCTCAGGCGCAGAATCTGCGCCGGTTTCTCGCTCAGGGCCGCGATGCCCTGCGTCAGCGTGATGGCCCGCTGCGCGACGAGGCTCAGCATCAAAGGCAGCAGCGTTTCCAGCGTCGACATGCCCGGCTCGGTTTCCGGAAACGCGCCGAGCTTGGCGTCGATATCATGCGGCTGGTGGTCGGAGCAGATGCTGTTGATCGTGCCGCCGGCCAGGCCTTGCCGCAGATACTCCTTATCCTCTTCGGTGCGCAGCGGCGGCAGGACATGATAGGCGCTGTCGAACGGCGCGATGTCGTTTTCGGTCAGATGCAGCTGATGCATGGCCACGTCGGCGCTAACATCGAGACCGTATTTCTTCGCCTGATGGATTCTGATGACCGAACGCTTGCCGCTGAGCTGACCGAAATGCACGCGGCAGCCGGTCAGTTCGGCCAGCTCCAGGCATTGCGCCAGGGCGATGGTTTCGGCCGCTTCCGGTATGCTCGGCAACCCGTAACGTGTCGCGAACGCGCCCTCATGTGCGCAACCATTATTGCCCAGCCAATAATCGTTGGGCCGGAACATCAGCAGCAGGTCATGACTGGCTGCGTATTCCATGGCGCGGCGCAGAATCAGCAGATTCCTGACTGGCTGATTGGCATTGCCGACCGCGATGCAGCCGGACTGTTTCAGCGCCAGCATGTTGCTCAGTTCGGTGCCCTCCAGTTTCTGGCTCAGCGCTGCAATCGGATAGATTTGCGCATAGCCGGCTTTTTCGGCGATGTCCTTGACCAGTTCGGCGACGGCCGGCGTATCGATGACCGGCACGGTATCGGGCTGAAGGCATAGGGTCGTCACACCGGCACTGGCAGCGGCCACCGTTTCGCTGGCGAAAGTCGCCTTGCGGCTTTGCCCCGGCTCGCGCAGGCGCGTGCTCAGGTCTATGAAGCCAGGGCAAATGATCTGATTGCGAGCATCAATAATCCGGTCGGGCTTGAAGCCGTCCGGTTCGTTGAGCACGGAGACGATCTTGCCGTTAGCGATATAGACGGAACCGATATGGTCAATTTTGTTGGCGGGATCGATGATGCGTCCCTGACTGATTTGTATGCGGCTCATGATAAGCCCCCCTGTCTTTGCATGGCCATGGACATGACCGCCATGCGCACGGCGATGCCGTTGCTGACCTGCTTCAGAATCACGGACTGCGGGCCGTCGGCCACTTTGGAATCAATTTCAACGCCGCGATTGATCGGCCCGGGATGCATGACGATAGCGTCGGGCTTGGCGATTTTCAGCTTGTCTTCGGTCAGTCCGAAGCATTTGAAATACTCGCTTTCGCTGGGCAACAGCGCCGAGGTCATGCGTTCTTTCTGCAGGCGCAGCATGATGATGACATCGATATCTTTCAGGCCTTCGTTTAAGTTATGCGACACGGTCACGCCGAGCGTCTCCACATGCGCGGGCAGCAGCGTTTTGGGGGCGATGACGCGGACTTCGGCCGCGCCCAGGGTGTTCAATGCCAGAATCTGCGAGCGCGCGACCCGTGAATGCAGAATATCGCCGATAATCGCCACGCGCAGATGTGAGAAATCCTGTTTGATCTGGCGTATCGTGAACATGTCCAGCATGGCCTGGGTCGGATGCGCGTGCTGGCCGTCGCCGGCATTGATCACGCTGATGTGCGGCGCCGTGTGCTGGGCGATAAAGTGGGCCGCGCCGCTGATGGCATGGCGCACGACAAACATATCCACGAACATCGATTCCAGGTTGCGAATGGTGTCGAGCAGGCTTTCGCCTTTCGAGGTCGCTGATGTGGCGATGTTCATGCTCAGAACGTCGGCGGACAGGCGCGTGGCAGCCAGTTCGAATGTCGTGCGCGTGCGCGTGCTGTTTTCAAAGAACAGATTGACGATGGTCTTGCCGCGCAGCAGCGGGACTTTTTTGACTTGTTGCTCGGACATGCCGGCAAAGGACTCGGCGGTGTCGAGAATTTCCGTCAGCAGGCTTTTGTCCAGCCCTTCAATGGTCAGGAAGTGCTTGAGCTTTCCTTCCGAGTTTAACTGTAGATTATCAGCCATAAATATTATGCGGCTTCCTCAATCGTTTGCACATGAATCGCCAGAGGTTCGGGGCCGGTCAGTTTGATGCGCTCATTGGCATTGAGCGTAATAACGGCGCCGGCGCAATCGGGGCTGAGCGGAATCTGCCGGCCGTCGCGCTCTATCAGCACGGCCAGAACCACCTGGTTAGGCCGGCCGTAGTCGAAAATTTCATTCAGCGCGGCGCGGATCGTGCGTCCGGTATAAAACACATCATCGACCAGGATAATATCGCGGCCTTCGATATTGGGCGGAAGCTGGCTGGGCTTGATGTTCGGGTTGACGCCGATTTGCGAAAAATCATCGCGATAAAACGAGATGTCCAGCAGCCCCAGCGGCTCGCTCAACTGCAGGCGCTGGTGCATGTGTTCGGCAACCCAAACGCCGCCGGTACGAATACCGATCATCAAGGGATTCTCAAGCCGACGTTCGACAATAACGCTTTTCAGCTCGGCTTCCAGTTTATTCAGTAATGTGGGAATTTCCAGATTGTGCGTAGTCATGTTTTACTATTTATGGTCATTAAGCCAGGTTTGCAGGATAAGCTGGGCGGCCAGTTGATCCTGCACTTCCCAGAGCTTGGCCGCATTGACGCCGACTTCATCGAACAGCATCTGTTTGGCTTCGAATGTCGACAAGCTTTCATCCTGTTGGTAAACAGGCAGGTGGTAACGCCCTTCCAACTGCCGGCAAAATTTTAGCATGCGCGGCGTGACAGGATTATCTGAGCCATCGGCCTGCCTGGAAACGCCGACCACGAGCCCGGCGGGCCGCCATTGCTGTATCAGTTTGCCGATGACATCCCAATTGGGCGTTTGGTTGATGGAGCGGATGGTTTGCAGTGGACTTGCCGTCCCTGTGGTCGTTTGCCCGACGGCGACTCCGATCTTCTTATTGCCGAAATCAAAGCCCAGATAGGTGTCGGACGCCGCTTTCGCTAACAGCGGGTCTTGTTTAGCCATGCCCAGCCGGTGTCGTCAACAAATTGATATTGATGCCGATCTGGCTGGCTGCGGCGCTCCAGCGCTGCTCAATCGGCGTATCGAATAAAACGGCTTTGCCGCAAGGCGTATTCAGCCAGGCGTTGTTTATCATTTCGCTTTCCAGCTGGCCTTCCCCCCAGCCTGCATAGCCTAAAGCGACCAGGTACTGTTCAGGGCCTTCGCCAACTGCGATGGCTTCCAGTATGTCGCGCGAAGTTGTCAGGGAAATGGAGTCGGACACCGCCATGCTCGAATCCCAGTCGCCACAGGGGCTATGGATCACAAAACCGCGCTCCAGCTGTACCGGACCTCCGATGAAAACAGGTGCATCAACCGCTGCCTCGGACGTGACGCGGATTTGCATCTGCTTAAAAATCTCGTCCAGTTTCATATCCGCTGGCCGGTTGATGACGATCCCCAAAGCGCCCTCTTCATTATGCTGACACAAGTAGGTCACGGTATGAAAAAAGTTGGGATCCGCCAAATTGGGCATGGCGATAATGAATTGATTGGTTAAATAAGTTACTCCGTTCATGAACCGTAGTATCAGGGGTTATGGTTGGCTCTGCAAATATTTATTGCGAAGTCATGCCGGATTCATCGGAAAACTTCCAGACTCTGGGAATCACCAATACTTTGGTCTCTTTGAGCACTTCCGCCGGCAATGGCGGAAAAGGCGCACTCATTTTGACAATGTTTTTGGCAGCCTCATCAAGTGCGGGATTGCCCGAGGATCTGTTGATGCGTATGCTGAAGATACTGCCGTCGGCGCTGATACCGACATCCATCGTCAATGTCGCCGAGAAGTTTTTCTTGGCCGCGACTTCCGGGTAGTTGAGATTGCCGGTCCGTTCCACTTTGCTTTCCCAGTCCTTCATGTATTGCATGCCGATCGCTTTGTGGGCGCTCAATTGGTTGACAAATTTTATCCCTGCATTATCTGCGCTTTCCTGTTTAAGCCTTATTTCGGCGCCTAATTGAGCAATCTGTTGTTGCAGGGCTTCGGCCGACAAATGCGGACGCGGTTGCTGTTCATGTTTGCCATCCTCCGGTTTGCTGACTGCAACCACTTTTTGTTCGGCGATCTTTTGCACGACGACTTTTTCCACCGCCTTGGGCTTGCTTTTGACCTCTGTTGTCTTTTTGGCGACCGGCTGGGCTTCGTTCGCCCCCTGGCTGGGCAATTGCTGCTTGGGCGGCTCCGGCTTCCGGGTTTCTTCACCGGCACCTATCTGATTTTCCTGCGCCAGAAACTTTGCCTCTTTGGGAGCCTTTTTCGCCGGCGCGTTGACCAGAACGATATCGATGGACCGGTGGACTTTCTCCGGTTTCGGCATGCTGAAGTTAATCCCTAAAATAAGCACGATATGCACGACAGACGCCGAAAACAGCGTAATCAATAATGAATCATTATTCGACAGGGATGGAGGAGGATCGAACATGGCTACAGCATTCATCGTTGAATATTACTTTCAATATGGTCCATCAACAGACCGGAAATATTAAGCCCAAACTGCCGGTCCAGTTCCTGCACGCAAGTTGGGCTGGTGACATTGATTTCAGTCAGCGTATCGCCGATCACATCGATGCCGGCAAAAACGAGGCCTTTTTCCCGCAGGGTCGGCCCGACCTGGTTGGCAATCCACAAGTCCCTGTCCGTCAATTTGCGCCCTTCGGCAGTGCCGCCGGCCGCCAGATTGCCGCGCGTCTCGCCCTGGGCGGGGATGCGCGCCAGCGCGTAAGGCACGGCCTCGCCGTTAACCAGCAGAATACGCTTATCGCCGTCTTTGATTTCCGGCAGATATTTCTGCGCCATCACATAGCGGCTGTTGTATTGTGTCATGGTTTCCAGAATCACGCTGAGATTGGGGTCATTCTGACGCAAATGAAAAATTGAAGTCCCGCCCATACCGTCCAGCGGCTTTAGAATGATTTCTCCGTGTTCCTGCAGGAAATGCCGGATTCTGGCAGGCTCCCTCGCCACCAAGGTCGGCGCGCAGCATTGCGGAAACCAGGCCGTAAACAGCTTCTCATTGGCATCGCGCAGCGACTGCGGCTTGTTGACGACATAAACCCCCATGCTTTCCGCGCGTTCCAGGAGATAAGTCGCATAGATGTATTCCTGATCGAAAGGCGGATCTTTGCGCATCAGGATCACGTCCAGCATATCCAGAGCAATATCCTGCTCCGCCAGGAACTGATACCACTGTTTTTCGTCGCGCTGAACGGTCAGCGTCCGCGTCCTGGCATAGGCTCTGCCGTCTCTCAGGTACAGATCGTTGAGTTCCATATAATGCAGTTCCCAGCCTCTAGACTGGGCTTCAAGCAACATGGCAAAACTGGTGTCTTTTTTTATGTTGATATGGCCGATGGAATCCATGACCATGCCGAGCTTAATAGGCATGAGGGTCCTGTTGTGATTACTTGAAAAACGAATAGTGGATGGTTTTATGGGTGTCATTTTATCGATTGTTGTTTACCTTGAAAAGATTTTTTGGTATAAAGCTCGGCTAACTTTTGAATTTAAAGGCACACTAAGAGGTTAATCATGTCCAGAGTATGTCAAGTAACAGGCAAACGCCCCGTTACCGGAAATAACGTATCGCACGCCAACAATAAAACCAAAAGACGCTTCAGCCCGAACTTGCAACACCACAGATTCTGGGTGGAAAGCGAAAACCGCTGGGTTCGTCTCAGAGTTTCTGCTAAAGGCATGCGTGTCATCGATAAAAAAGGCATTGACGCTGTTCTGGCTGATTTGCGTAAACGCGGCGAAAATTCTTAAGGGGATAGAAAATGCGCGATAAAATCAAACTGGTTTCTACTGAAGGCACTGGCCACTTCTATACCACGACTAAAAACAAACGTACAATGCCTGAAAAAATGGAGATCAAAAAATTTGATCCCGTTGTTCGCAAGCACGTTATCTACAAAGAAGCCAAAATCAAGTAATAGTTGGTTTGCCAACTTCTTTTAAGTCGCCTGGCTGACCACAGTTGGCTCCAACTGTGGTTTTGCTAGCTTCCTAGAGGACGCCCTGATCACCTTTAGCTTTATCCAGCATCTGCGTCAGCTTTTCCATCTGCTTTTGCAGGATACGGTATTGCCTTAAAACCTCCTCCTTCCCAACCTCCAGTTTCAGGCATTTATCGTTGAGCTGAAGATTTGCTCTTCTGAGCGCTTCATTCTCCGACTTCATAAGCCTGAGTTGATCTTCCAGAGCACCACTGTCTGCCGCGGATAATATCTGATCAGACTGTTCCTGCTTATCTTGCGGATGAGGCTCGTCTACGGAACTGATCAGCGTCTCAATACCATCATCTATAACGAAATGTGCTGTTTCATGTTCCGATTCCGGCACTTTTTTCACTTCGGGCTTCGCTGCAGCGCCATTCATGCCGCCTTTCAAAATCAGGGCATTAAACCTGTGCCTGAGCAATAAAAAAGCAGCCGCCTCACTGACCTTGCCATTGTCGCAAACCACAACGACAGGCTGTTCGCGGTTGAGGGTTTTAAGCTGCATTCTTAATGAGAAAAAGGGGGCATTGATGGTGCCAGGCAAATGTCCGGCTTTATAGTCATCCTGGGAACGAACATCCAGCAGGATTGCGCCCTGGCTCAAGACTTCCTGCATCTGCGCCTGATCAATAAATTTCAGCGAAGGCTCTTTGATCAAGGACGAAAAGTGCTGCTCATCCAGACGCAGCAAAACCATATTCGTCAGTGCTGTTATGGTAACGTTTCTTGGCGCGCCGGAAAGCAGCGCATCTTCTCCGAAAGCCTCGCCTTTGCCTAGTTGCGCCAGTTTAATATCTCTCGCATTGGGCGAAGGCTTGCGCGATACCAGGCAGTAACCGCTTTTTATCAGATAATAGTAATCACCAACATCACCCTGACTGATAATGGTTTCGCCTTCGTCAACACAGACCTCTTCCAGCGTGATCAGGATTTTTTGCAGATTGGCAGGCGGCAGGCGCTGAAAAACAGGTGATTTCAATAATGCTGTCATCCAATCATTTGGATCATCTTCAGGTTCTTCAATGACCATATAACTATTGTCCTCTTTGTAGTCCAAGGGCGTCGGATTATTAACGGTATCGGCATCCAGTCGCAGAAAACGCACGACGCCATTCGCGACGGCATCGATTTTCCTCGGGATCTGGTGAGCCAACGCGAATCTGGCGGCTTCGCTCTCGGCGGCAATCACTTCTATGATGAGCCCTTCCGCCTGAAGCGTAACTTCACCGCTTAATAGATAAATGAGACGCGGATCCGTGTCTCCTTTTTTAAATAATGTCCCGCCCCGAGTTCCTTCGATGACCGTATTTTCGCATAAGGCATTGAATTGAGCGCCCGGCAATGTGCCCAATGGAATCAGCTTGCGAATAATCAGTCCATCTTCGGAATTGACATCTATAGCCATCAGAATATCTTTAAGCGGGATTCATATTGAAGAATAGTCCATTTTTCACGTTTGACTTGCCAGTCCTGATTCTAACAGGTACACGCTTTCCAAAAAATGAACCGATTCTCAAAATCAGAAAAAGCACTTCCCATTTTTCGCCAAAACATTCATCAGTTAATTTATTATGAATGAACAACTCAGCCTTGTATTAAACATTTTTGAACCCATATTGTCTATGGCACACGATTAACCCATTCCCGGAAATTCATGATGAATAATAAATTAGTAAAACAGTTGTTATTAATGACTCTTTTGCCCGTTTACCTTACAGCACCCTCGGTCACGCATGCCGTATTGCCGGCTTACGCGGAAGGACAAGCATTGCCGTCATTGGCGCCGATGCTTGAGCGCAGCATGCCGGCCGTGGTCAATATCTCTACGTCGACCAATATCCAGATCAGGGAAAACCCGCTAATGCAGGATCCGTTTTTCCGCCATTTTTTTCAATTGCCCAATCAGCCACCACGGCAGCAGCAAAAGAACAGCCTGGGTTCCGGCGTTATCATCGACAGCGAACACGGCTTCGTGCTCACCAATAATCACGTCATCGACAAAGCCGATAAAATCATGGTGACCCTGAACGACGGCCGTCAACTCAATGCCGAACTAATAGGCACCGACCCGGAGGCCGATGTCGCCGTTATCCAGATTCCGGCCGATAATCTAACCGAGCTGCCCATTGCCGATTCCAGCCTGCTCAAAGTCGGCGATTTCGTCGTGGCTATCGGCAATCCGTTCGGCCTGGGACAAACCGTCACGTCAGGCATTATCAGCGCCTTGGGCCGATCAGGCCTGGGCATAGAAGGTTATGAGGACTTCATCCAGACCGATGCTTCCATCAACCCCGGCAATTCAGGCGGCGCACTGGTTAATCTGCGCGGCGAATTTGTCGGCATGAATACAGCCATTCTGGCGCCCACTGGCGGCAACGTCGGCATCGGCTTTGCCATCCCGGCCAATATGGTCATGACGATCAAGGAATCTCTGGTCAAACACGGCGAAGTCAGACGCGGCTTGCTGGGCGTGACAACCCAGGATCTTAGCGCCGAACTGGTCAAGGCGTTTAATCTTGAAAGCAAAAACGGCGCCGTGATCAGCCGGGTCGAAAACAACTCACCGGCCGCCAGAGCCGGCCTGGAACCGGGTGACATTATCGTGTCCGTGAACGACCGAGCTGTTAAAAACAGCCATGACATTCGCAATATCATAGGCCTGATGCAGATCGGCGACAAAGTGGACATACAATACTTCCGCGGCAGTGAGAAAAGGGAAACGACAGCCACGATCGGCAAGCCGCAACGGCCGCAACTGGCCGGCAACAAGCTGCATCCGACACTGCAGGGCACTGTGTTAAGCGCCACGCAAAAAGATCAGGTTGAAGGGGTTTTAATCGAAAAAATCGACACGTCATCAAAAGCGTGGCGCGCAGGCTTGCGCCCCGGCGATGTGATTGTGACGGCAAACCGCTATCGCATTCATAATCTTGACGAATTGGCCCAAGTGGTCAGCCCGAACGGTCCTCTGCTGATCAATATTCAGCGCGGAGCGGAAGCTTTCTTTCTTGTATTGCAGTAATATAAGGTTAAACCCTCATCGAGGGCGGCCGGTTGGCCGCCCTTTTTTGCCATGCACAAAATGAATCGTGCATTGCCTGAGCGATCGACTGGTCGCCCTTATTTTCTAGATTATGACGACTGAAAAACAATTTATCCCGTTAAATATTGCCGTACTGGTGGTTTCGGACACCCGTACCGATAGCAACGATATTTCCGGCAAAACCCTGGTGGAACGTGCTCAGGATGCAGGACACCAGGTCATCGAAAAGAAAATAGTGCCCGATAATATTTACCAGATCCGGGCCGCTGTTTCGGCATGGATTGCCGACGAAGGCATTAACGCCATCCTGACCACGGGCGGCACCGGCGTGACGGGCCGGGACGGCACCCCGGAAGCGGTCGGGCCTTTACTGGACAAGGTGCTGGACGGTTTCGGCGAAATCTTCAGGATGCTGTCGTATAAGGATATTAAAACCTCGACGATTCAATCCAGGGCAATCGCCGGCGTCGCCAATGCGACCTATGTTTTTTGCCTGCCGGGCTCATCAGGCGCATGCCGCACAGCCTGGGATGACTTAATCAAGGAGCAGCTCGATTACCGGACCCGTCCGTGCAATCTCGTCCAGCTCATGCCCAGACTGATGGAAAAATAATATGAACTCGCTATTTTTATGTCTTGGCGCAATCAGCGCCTTTTTAGGCGTCAGCATGGGCGCGTTTGGCGCGCACGCCTTAAAAACCGTCCTGAGCTCCGACATGCTCGAGGTCTACAAAACCGCAGTCAGCTACCAGATGTGGCACGCGCTGGGGCTGATCGCTATCGCCTTCATACCGCAGGCGTCCGAGTCGGCACTGGTGCACTGGGCCGGCTGGCTCATGTTCGCCGGCACACTGCTGTTTTCCGGCAGCCTTTACCTGCTGACCATCTTCAATCTGAAATGGTTGGGCATGATTACGCCGATAGGCGGCGTTGCTTTTTTAAGCGCATGGTTACTTATCGCCATTTTTGCTGTCAAAACCCAATCCTGACTTTAATCAACAAATATTCCCGAATAACACTATGCGTGATGCCAATCCACAAACCATCTATTTAAAAGATTACACTGCTCCTGAATATCTGATCCACAGCGTTGAATTAAACTTCACGCTCGACGACGAAAACACCCAGGTCATCTCCCGGCTTACCATGAGCCGTAACCCGGCTAGCCAGTCCTCCGCCAAATCCCTGACTTTATCGGGTGAAAACCTGAGACTGCTGCGCGTCAATCTGAATGACGGTGATAATTTAACCGCGGCCGACTACCAGCAGACAGCCGACGCCCTGATCATCAATGAAGTACCACAGCATCAACGCTTTGTGCTGACCATCGAGAACCTGATTAATCCCAAAGCCAATACTGCGCTGGAAGGCCTATACCTTTCCAACGGCATGCTGTGCACGCAATGCGAAGCGGAAGGCTTCAGGAAAATCACCTACTATCTCGACCGTCCCGATGTCATGGCGCGGTTCACAACCACCATCATCGCCGACAAAAGCCGTTATCCGGTGCTGTTGTCGAACGGCAATAGGGTCGGCCATGGGGAATTATCCGAAAATCGCCATTGGGTCACCTGGGAAGATCCGTTCGACAAACCCTGCTATTTGTTCGCGCTGGTCGCAGGCCGGCTGCATTGCGTCGAAGGCCGCTTTACCACGCAATCGGGCCGGGACATCAGCCTGCAAGTCTTTGTCGAACAGCATGACCTGGATAAATGCGATCACGCGCTGGAATCGCTGAAAAACGCGATGCGCTGGGACGAAGAAGTCTACGGCCGCGAGTACGATCTGGACTTATACATGATCGTCGCGGTCAGCCACTTCAACATGGGCGCGATGGAAAACAAGGGTCTCAACGTGTTCAACACCAAATATGTGCTGGCGCGCCCCGACACGGCCACCGACGCCGATTACGAGCATATCGAAGGCGTCATCGGCCATGAATATTTTCACAACTGGACCGGCAACCGCATCACCTGCAGGGACTGGTTCCAGCTCAGCCTGAAGGAAGGCTTCACGGTGTTCCGCGACCAGGAATTTACCGGCGACCGGACCTCCAAGGCCGTCAAGCGCATCGAGGATGTCAACATGCTGCGCACGCGCCAGTTTGCCGAGGATGCGGGCCCGTTGGCGCATCCGATTCGTCCTGACTCCTATATAGAAATCAACAATTTCTATACCCTGACCGTGTATGAAAAAGGCGCCGAAGTCGTGCGTATGATTCACACCCTCCTGGGTGCGGAAGGTTTCAGAAAAGGCAGCGATTTGTATTTTGAACGCCATGACGGCCAGGCCGTGACCTGCGATGATTTCGTCAGCGCCATGGAGGATGCCAATGGCATTGATCTGGCCCAGTTCCGGCGCTGGTATTCCCAGGCCGGCACGCCGGTATTGTCGGTACGGCAGCACTATGAGCCGGCCGAGCAAAAGCTGACGTTGACTATCGCTCAAAGCTCTCCGCCGACACCGGGCCAGCCGGTAAAAAAACCACTGCATATTCCTGTCAAAGTCGGTCTGATCAATCGGGATGGCTCTGTTGCGCCGTGCCGACTGAAAGGCAGCGATCAAAGCAGCGATGAACTGATTTTATCTGTTACCGAAGCAGAACAGTCGTTCACATTCGAGGGTCTGGCGCAGCAACCTGTCGTCTCGATGCTGAGAGGTTTCTCAGCGCCCGTCAAGCTGGCTATGGACTATAGCCTTGAAGAGCTGGCATTTTTATTAAGCCACGACAGCGACACCTTCAACCGCTGGGAAGCCGGGCAGCAACTGGCAGGCATCACTATTGCCAGACTCATTGAAGACAGCCAAAACGGCCGTGACCTGCGCCTTGACCCGATTATCGTCGAGGCTTTCAGACGGGTGCTGGAGCAGCCCTGGGATGATTTGTCCTATTTTTCCCTGTTGCTGGACCTTCCGTCGGAAACTTATCTGGCCGAACAAATGCAAGTGGTCGATGTGGAGACCATCCACAAGGCGCGGGAATTTGTCAAGCGGACGCTGGCGCAGCAGTTGCAGGCACAGTTCCAGACGCTATACCAGGCCAATCATCGCGACGAGTCGGGCCAATTCGATGCCGGCGCCATAGGCCGCCGACGCATCAAAAACACCTGCCTGGGCTATTTGAGCAAGCTTGAAAATGCCGACATTCAAAACTGGACCGAGCAGCAGTTCAAGACCGCCCGTAACATGACCGACCAGATGGCCGCGTTAGCAGCCATTGTTAACAACCCGCATCCGGCCACTGAACAGTGTCTCGCGGATTTTTACCGGCAATGGCAGGACGAGGCGCTGGTGATCGATAAATGGTTCGCGCTGCAGGCATCCAGCCCCATGCCCGGCACCTTTGCCACGGTTCAGGCCTTGATGGCCCATGACGCCTTCGATCTGAAAAATCCGAACCGCGTCAGGTCCCTGATCGGCGCCTTCAGCCAGGCCAATCCTCTGCATTTCCATGCCGCCAACGGCCAGGGCTATCGATTCCTTGCCGATCAGATCATCGCGCTAAATACAATAAACCCGCAGGTGGCATCACGCATGCTAGGCGCCTTAACGCAATGGCGGCGCTTTGACGGAAGCCGTCAGGCGCTCATGAAAGCCCAGATCGAAAGAATCATGAGCACCGAAGCCATTTCCAAGGATGTTTATGAAGTAGCCAGCAAAAGCCTGGCTTAAACGCTTCCACGGCAAAGACGCGAGTTGTCTGACTCGTGTCTTTGCCGACTAGCACATCCTTTCCAAAACTCCCGTCATGAACCTGCGCCGCCTCATCTGGAACAGCCGCTGGCTGACCGACAAGCAACGCATAGAATGGTATCCGGGCTTCTGGCTGATGCGCCTGAAAGTGCTGGAAATCTCGCCGTGCTGGCGTACGGTGAGAATTCTGCTGCGGCACAGCTGGATCGCCACCAATGCAGGCGGCAGTCTGTTTGGCGGCTTTCAGGCCTGCCTGGCCGATCCGATTGCCGCCATGTCCTGCGCCAAGCTGTTTCCCGGCTATTCCGTCTGGACCCGTTCCCTGCATCTGGACTTCAGACATGAAGGCCGCACCGACCTGGAACTGCGCTTCAGCCTGTCAGCCGATCAGGAGCATCAAATCCGCCAGGAACTCGAACGCAAAGGCCGCAGCACGCCTGAATTTACTTACGCTTTTTATCAGAGCGACGGGGCTTTATGCACCGAAATCAGAGCCCGCATCGCCATCAGACCCAAAGGCTACAAGGCGCCGAAAAGCAGGCAATAAATACACGCCTGAATCGCTACGAACCCGTATTGGGTGCTAGAATAAAGCCATTCATGCAGGCATGGATACTATCCAATGTCTGCAAATCAAGCATCGTCAAAAGCATAATCAATAAAAAAGAGGACACTATGCGGAACTGGAAGCTTTTACTCGCCTCACTAGGAGTGGCATTGGTCGTCATCGGCATTCTGTATGCCGCCTTTTATTTCATCTTTCTCGATCTGATCGTCGATTTCTGGTGGTTCCGGGAATTAAAATTCGAGGCCTACTTCTGGTTAAGACTGCTCTACAGGTTCTTTTTGTCCGGCGGCGTCACGCTGGCTTTCTTTTCAATTTTCTTTTTCCACTTCTGGATTGCTTCGCGCTATCTGGGCCTGAATCCGCCCGATGATATCTTTAACAACATAGACAAAAGCCGGCGCTTCCAGCGCTTTGCGGATATGTTCATGAGCGGTTCGTTAAGAATCTATACGCTGATCTCACTGCTGTTGGCTATTCTTATCGCGATACCGTTCTATCAGCAGTGGGAAACCGCGCTGCTGTATTTTTTCGGCAGCGATTCAGGCGTGAACGAACCGGTCTACGGCAATGACGTCAGCTTTTACATGCTGTCCTATCCGATTTATATTCTGATTCAGAAGGAACTGCTGCTAACGGCTGCTTTACTGTTCATCTCGGTGGGAGTGCTGTATTGGCTGGAGAACGTTTTTGTGCCGCATCAGAGTAAGGAATTTCCGTTGGGCGCCAAGATTCATTTAGGCGTTCTGATGGGTTTCATCGTGCTGTTCGTTATCTGGGGCTTCCTACTGGAGCGATTCTCGCTGCTTTATACCGACACGCACGAACCGGTGTTTTATGGCCCCGGCTTTGTGGAAATCCGCTATAGGCTGCCGTTTATCTGGCTCGGCATCATAACCTTCCTGGCCACCGCCATTACGGCCAGCCTGTTTATTTTCTCGGAAAAGCACCGCATCAAAACACCGTTTTTCATCTCGGCGGGCGCTTTTCTGCTGGTTATATTGTTTCCGAAAATTGAAGCGATTCCGGCTGCCTTGCAAAAATTCATTGTCAATCCGAATCCGGTCAGGACTGAAAGAACGTTCATGCAGAACAATATCGATGCAACGCTGGACGCCTATGATTTAAAACACATCGATGTTGTTGAGCTGCCGATCAAACTCGATGCGACTGAAGACATTCAGACCTGGAGCACGCAGAAATTCTTCGAGAACATTCCGGTCTGGGACCGCGAACTGCTGATAGACGCCTACCGTCAATTGCAGGGCATCAGACCTTATTACAGCTTTCCGTACGTCGATGAAGACCGCTATTTCATCCTTGACCACACCCGGCAGGTCAATCTCGGCGCGCGCGAGATCAATACCTCAAAGCTGCCCCCTGAAGCACAGAGCTGGGAAAACATTCATTTGCGCTACACGCACGGCTACGGCGCCGTCGTTTCGCCGGCCGCACAGGATGCCGCCAAACCGTTGGTCTGGTATATGCGTGATTTGAATATGCATTCGCCGGTCGGCTTAAGCGTTGCATACCCGGATATTTATTATGGACAGGAAGACTATACCTATGCCATCGTGCCTAACAGGTTGAATATCGTCGGCATTTCTGGCTCCCTGACTGACCCGGGCGTGGAAGCGGAATATAGAGGTAAAGGCGGCATCCCGATTCCGTCACTGTTCAGAAAGGCATTATTTGCCTTTTATTTCAAAGACGAAAAAATATTTTTCTCCACCAATATCACCAATCAGAGCAAAATTCTGATGCGCCGCAATGTGCCAGAGCGTATCACCAAGCTGACGCCGTTCCTGCATCTGGACAAAGACCCTTATCTGGTTATAGGCAAGGACCGGTTTTTCTGGATACAGGATGCCTATACCTTATCCAATCGATATCCGGTTTCCAAACCGGCAGCCGAAGATTTTCTCGACGGTGCGCAGAACTTCAACTATATCCGCAATTCGGTCAAAGTCGTTGTCGACGCCTTTGACGGCGAGGTGACGTATTATATTTCCGACCCGTCGGATGCCCTCATTAGGGCATACAACAGCGCCTATCCGAGCCTGTTTAAAAACATCGACGAAATGCCAACCGTATTACGCACCCATTTGCGTTATCCGCGCGATCTCTACTATGCGCAGATGAAAATTTTTGCCAAATATCACCAGCGCAGTCCCGAGCTGTTCTACGAGCAAGCCGAGACCTGGCAGTTCGCCAATGTCCGTGAAGAGCAGGTATTGCCGTACTATCAGACCATGGATTTCGGTCACTGCAATCATAAGGAAGAATTTGTCATGATCAATCCGATGACGCCTATCAAC
This sequence comes from Methylobacter luteus IMV-B-3098, assembly GCF_000427625.1. GTDB lineage: Bacteria > Pseudomonadota > Gammaproteobacteria > Methylococcales > Methylomonadaceae > Methylobacter > Methylobacter luteus. The sequence goes on along the minus strand of NZ_KE386569.1, from coordinate 2,851,967 downwards.
AGAACCAATCTGAGCATGATCGGCGTTGCCAGCATACTCGATACAATCGGTTGCGGTCTGGACTATAAACCCAGCATTACCGTCTACAGATTTCTGAAGGACGTCCAGGTCAACGGTCCGGCACAGGTTGAGGCCTTGATTAGCCAAAACCCTGAAATTGCCGCTCAATTCACGTTATGGGATCAGCGTGGCTCAAGGATTGCCTTGGGCCGCATGGTGATCCTGCCAATGGGCAACACCGTGCTGTATGTACAGCCCGTGTACATGCTGTCCACCAGAAACCACATACCCGAACTGGCCCGCGTCATCGTTTCAATCGGTAACCATACCGTCATGGATACGACCTTATGGGGCGCCTTCAGCCGTCTGAAGAATCTCTACTATAAGGAAGCCAGCGAAGTCGGCGGAACCGGCACGGCCAAACCTTCGGAAGCGCCGGAAAAACAGTAGAAGCTCAAGCCAACTCTCAATCCAGGAAGGGCTTTGGCTAAAGCCCTTCCTGACCTGACGGCCATCCGTCGTTAGCCGCTCAAAGACCTTCCGTTGTATGAATCAAGCCAACGAATACAAAACTTTCATCTATACCGCTCTGCCCTGCGAGGCTAAACCGCTGGTCGCTCACTTCAAGCTGAAGAAAGATACAACTGTTGAGCCGTTTGCCGTTTATTTAAACCGGAACATCTGCCTGACCGTGACCGGCCCCGGCAAAAGCGCCATGTCAGCCGGCATCGCTTATACGCAAGCCCTGTTTGCTTCGGTAGAACACCCGGTTATGCTCAATGTCGGGATCGCCGGACATAAAGACCACGACTTGGGCATGTTGTTCTTAATCGATAAAATCATCGATCTCGACAGCGGGAGGAACCATTATCCGTCGTTGGTCTGCCATCCGCCTTGCGCCACCGACAGCCTTCAAACCGCCTCAATACCTCAAGTTCAATACGATCAGCCGCACCTGTACGACATGGAAGCCTCGGCCTTTTATGAAACGGCGGCACGCTTTTCCTGCGGCGAATTGATCCAGTGCCTGAAAGTGATATCGGACAACCGACAGACACCGGCGGAAAATATTGAGGCCAAACAGGTTTCGGCCCTGATCGCGGCCCATGTTCCGGCGATCGAAGCCTTGCTGGCCGAAATGGCTGCCCTGGCCAAGCTGATCACGCCGCCCGAGCCGCGCCAGTTCAAACAACTGGTTCAACAATACCACTTTACCGCCAGCGAACGCGTCCAGTTAAAAAATCTGTTATGCCGCTGGGACGTATTGACGGATCATCGGGAACCGGCATTTGACGAGTCCGGCCTAAAACGCGGCAAGGATGTTTTACGCTGGCTGGATCAGCAGATCAGTCAAATAGATTTTTGTTTATAACCGATGCCATGCAGCCAATTTACACATTCGTCAAACGCGCTGTAGGGTCGAACCCTCCGTGCACAACATCAGTTATAAAAAGAACCACGCATCCTTAGTCACCGCGACCACGCCAATATAGGCAAAGCAGGCCAGCGCCCCGGCAAAAGCCAGCCAGCGGGTAGTGCCCTGATTGTGCATCACCACGATGCCTAATCCGATATAACCCAGCAGGCCTATTATTTTGCCGATAATCCAGCCGTGCTCCGCCGACAGCCATGATCCCTGAAAAACCAGCGCGATACCGCTGAACAGCAATAGCGTATCGATGACATGCGGCGCGATCTTGAAAGCTTTCTGCTTCAGCATTTCATGCTTGAATTCCGACAGCGCGACTCTGCCGACAAAACTGAAAAGCGACAGCGCCACAAAGGCAAGGTGAATAGTTTTCATTATAATGTCCTCGGGTAATGGGAGCTGCCGCTCCGCTTGAATCTGTGCAATAGGACATTGTAAGCGATGAGGTCCAGACAAAATAGCCGAATTTTGCTAGGGAATTTCCCCCGACGGCAGCAACCGGACAACGCTGCCGCCGCAGGATGAATCAATGCTTGCCAGGTTCCAGCTTGACGCCGCGCCGCTCATGCGTCATATACGCCTGCAGGGCCGTCATTTTCGGGTCGTCGGCAGCGAGCGGCTGACCTTCCAGCGGGTTCCTGATGCACCAGTTGATCATTTCCCAAACCGGCACGACTTTGCCGAGCTGTTGCTGAAATTTCGGATAGGTTTCAGGATGCGTATTGGCGGCGTTGGGATGACACTGCACACAGGCCACGCCGTTGTTGCCCAGCCCGGAATCGGTCCACAATGCGCGTCCTTTATTTACAACGCTCATAAACTGCTTCTGCCAGCGCTGCAGGTCGGCATCGGTGAATTCATCGGCGCGTGATGATCCCGTCGCGGCCAGAACCAGCAAAGCAAAACCTAATAGCCTTGTTTTTTTCTGATCATGAGACATAGTTCGCTCCTGTGCTCGGGGTTAATAGTGACTTTGTGGCGGAATGCGCATGGTTTCATGCGGGTAATCGATATCCTCGGGGCGATTGGCTTCCCTGTGATAGCGCACGCTGCGGCCGCGGTTGCTATAGAGCAGATACTCCATGTCCACATTGCCGTTGACTAAATTGATCAATTGCCAGCCGGTGCCGTCGCGTTCGAAGAACGGATCGGCACGGTTCATCGGCACGATCAGCTTCGGCAGGTATTGCTCGGCATGGGCATAGGATGGCGGATACGGCCAGGGCCAGGCCGTCGCCATGACCGAGTTGAAACTGATATGGCCGATTTGATTGTACTGGACTTGATGAACGTGGCCGTAGATCACGGACACCTTGTTGAACGACTGCAGCAGCGCCTGGACTTGCTCGGCATCTTCGGTCCAGAAATTCCAGCCTCTGAAAATTTTCTGCAGCGGCGAATGTGAGAACACCACGATCGGCGTATTATTATCGATCATGGACAGATCTTTTTTCAGCCACAGCAACTGTTCGGCGCCGACCATGAATGGCGAGCCCTTCGGGTTGTCGAGCATGGCCATTTCAAGCATGCGCTGTTCGTTGGTCGGCCAGCGGTTATGCGTCCATTCGTCATAGGTCAGGATGCTGTTGAGCACGATGAAGTGCACGCCTTTATGGTCGAAGCTGTAGTATTGCGGCCCGAACAGTTTCTCCCAGTATTCGCCCAGATCCAGGTAATAATCATGCTCGCCCATGACGTAATGGACCTTGTACTGCAGCGCCGACATAATTTCGGCGCCGTGGTCCAGTTCAGGCTTGTTGCCAAGCTGGGCCAGATCGCCGCCGAAAACCACAAAATCCGGCTTGGGCACTAACAGATTGGTTTCGGCAACGGCGCGGATCAGGCCGCGATCCCAGTTTCTGACGAAGCGGTTGTCCTTGATATGCTGGATATGGGCATCGGAAATATAGGCGAAACTGAAGTTCTGGCTGCTTTCGGCGAAAGCCAGCTCGACCAGACTGACAGGCAGCATACTTCCCAGGGCTAAAGCGCCGGCGCCTTTCATAAACTGCCGGCGGCTGCGATTGATCGTATTCATAAAAGCTCTCCTTCAGTTAGCCGCTTGAGCCGGGGCGGATTTGGCGAATTTCGAACTGGTCAGCGCCTCCATGAAAGCCACCAGGTCGTCCATTTGCTCGTCGGTCAGATTCAACGGCCGTATGCCGCCGCTCAGAAAATCATTGACCCGTTCGCGAGGCTGTGACGCACCACCATTGTTGTAGTGAATGACCACGTCTTTCAGCGTTTTGAGGCTGCCGTCGTGCATGTAGGGCGCCGTCAGATCGACATTGCGCAACGTCGGGGTCTTGAACGCGCCGATTTGATCAAGTGCGTCAGTCACGGCGAATCGGCCCAGTTCGGACGATTTCTTATCGCTGAGCACCATTTTATCGACATCGCCGCCTTTGTATTTGGCCTCCAGAAAAGCTTTAGTCAAACGCGGCACATCCTCCTGGATATGATTGATGCCGACGCCGATATTGTGAAAGCGGTTGTCCGTGAACAGCGCGTGATCCTGTTCGATGGTGTGGCACGATACACAGCGTGCTTGTCCGATAAACAGGTTGAATCCTCGCACCTGGGCTTCGTTCATAGCGCCGGTTTCATCTTTGAACCAGTAGCGGTCGAAAGCCGAGTTTCCAGCCACCAGCGTGCGCTCGAAACTAGCGATCGCCTTGGCGACATGCTGCAGGTTGAGCTGTTCAGGACTGACACCGAAGACGGACTGAAAGGCCGACCGGTACTCAGGATCGGTGCGAACCACTTCGAGGATGGGCTCATGATTGGCGAGGCCGCCTTCCACCGGATTGACCGGCGGCTGCTTGGACTGGTTTTCCAGATCCGGCTCGCGGCCGTCCCAGAACTGCTCTTTATAATAGGCGGCATTCAATACGGTCGGCGCATTGCGTGTGCCGACCAGACCATGATGGCCAACCGAGAATTGCAAACCATCGGTAAACGCCAGATTATCATTGTGGCAGTTGGCGCAACTGACGGTACCGTCGATAGAAAAGCGCTTGTCGTGAAACAGCTTGTCGCCGAGCTGAATTTTGGCCGGAGTCTGTGGATTATCGGCCGGAATAGGCACTGGCGGCAAACCCAGCATATTGTCGTCGGCGGACTGCGCGTGGATGAGCGATGCCGTCATACTCAACACGAGCAATAATAAATATTGCATAAGAGCCTCCTGTTATGTCATGGAAAAGATCTGTCTACAGACCAAAATGAAATAACTGGTTGAGAATATAGGCCGTTTGCGATGATTAGTAAAACAAGACTTGCCGGCAATGAGCAGTTTTTGAGATCGGGCAGCCTGATCCATCCCTGGATCAGGACAGGGTTATCGTATCCGTGCGGACATTAATCCTGTTTTTCGGTTCCTTTCTTGCCTTTCCATTTTTCGTGATGGCGCTTTTTCATTTCATCCATCTTTGTCATTTGCTCAGGCGTCAGGATTTCCTTCAGACGCGTACGGGTTTCTTCATGAATGGTTTTATATTTCTCGTGCTGTTCCTTGAATAACGCATCCATTTTAGTTTTTTGCTCTTCATTTAAATTCAGTTCCTTGGTCATGCGCTCCATTTTTTTGCCATGGCGATACTCTCCTTCACCACCCTCTGTATCGGTGCCCGGCAGCGCCGCCGCTGTCAAGGGAAGAGCCAATGCCATTGCAATCAGGATGATTTTCTTGTTCATAGTTATTCTCTCATTGTTGTAGGGTTGTGGTGTCCGAACAGTTTCTTGCTGTTCTTGGGTATTACTTTAGCGATAAAAAGCGCAAACAATTCGCAGCGATTGTGTAAAAAATAAGGAAGTTTAATCGCCGTTTCTATTGGGCGCCTCATAGCGATAGCCGGCGCCGTAAACCGAATGGATCAATTCCTGCCCGGGCAGCAGATCGGCCAGCTTTTTGCGCAATTTTTTAATATGACTATCAATGGTCCGGTCGGAGACAATGCGCTGATCCTGATACATAAGATCCATGAGCCTGGAGCGAGAAAAGATGCGTCCCGGTTGCTGATACAACGTTTGCAGCAACTGGAATTCGACTGCCGTCAATTCGGTTTCCAGTTTGCCGACAGAGATTCTGAAACTCTGTGGGTCCAGCTTCAACATACTAGAGACCGGCTCTGTCGCCAAAGGTTGCATCCTTCGCAATACGGCTTTGACGCGCGCAGTCATCTCGCGCGGGCTGAACGGCTTGCAGATATAATCATCGGCCCCGAGTTCCAGCCCCAGCAGGCGGTCGACTTCCTCTATGCGCGCGGTCACCATGATGATCGGCACAGTGCTGAAGCGGCGGATATCCCGGCACAGATCCAGACCGTCCCGGCCCGGCAACATCAGATCCAGCAGTATCAAATCCGCCGGGTTTTCTTCCAGCCACGGCACGACATCCAGCCCATCGGCCAGGCAAACCGTTTCAAAGCCGGCGCTATGCAGATAATCGGCTTCCAGGCGCGCCAGTTTTTCTTCGTCTTCTACAATCAGGATGCGTTTCATGATTCAATCGGTAATTCAATATGAATGGCGAGACCGCCGAGATGCGAGACTTGCGCCGTTATCGTACCGTTATGCGCCTGCACGATATTACTGCAAATAGCCAGCCCCAGCCCCGCGCCGCCATGATGACGGCTGCGCGAGCTTTCCACTCGATAGAAACGGTCAAACAAGTGCGGCAGTTCCTGTGCCGGCACACCCGGTGCGCTATCGGCAAAAACCATGATCAGCCTGTTCGTCTGCTGGAACACAGCAATATCCAGCTGACCGCCGCGGTCGGTATAATTGAGGCTGTTGTTCAGCAGATTCCGGTAGAGCTGCGACAGGCGGTCCGGGTCAGCATGAATCTTAATGGCCGTTGCCAGCTTGTTCGTCAGTTGAACGCTGAACTGCTTGCTGGCGAATTCAGGCGCCAGCGCGGCAAGATCCTGTTTTAAAACGACGACCGGATCAATCTGGATTTTACGGTAACTTAACGCGCCCTGATCGGACAGCGATAATTGATACAGGTCGTCAGTCAGACGATGCAGCCGCATGACGTCGTTCATCAGCGAATCGACAGCGGCTTGCGTCAACGGTCGTATGCCGTCCTGCAATGCTTCCAGCTCACCGCGCAAAACCGCCAGCGGCGTGCGCAACTCGTGCGAAATATCGGCCACCCAGCGCCGCCGCGTCTGCTCCGATTGCTCCAGCGCCGCCGCCATTTCGTTAAAGTCCCGCGCCAACTGGCCCAGTTCATCACCGGACTCGACTGGCAGACGCGTATCGTAGCTGCCCACGGCCAGCGCCTTGGCTGCGGCCGTAATACGCTTGAGCGGGCGTCCCAAGGTGTAAGCCAACAGCAAGGCCAAGCCTGCCGATAACAGGACCATGAATACGGCGATCCAGATGAATGACTGGGACTGGCGCTCCATAAACTGGAGTTCAAGCGGTTGATTGACCGGCTTGCCCGGCAGCACTCCCAGAAAACCGACTGTTTGTGCCTGATGACGAATCGGATGCAAAGTCAGTTGCCGCAACGATTCCCGGCGGCCAAAGATGATCGACTTATCGGCACGCAACAGCATCACACTCAATTCCAGCGGCTTGAAGCGCCAGTTGGCATGGGATTCGGGCAACGCAGGCGGCCAGACGTCTGGCGGCTCAGTCAGCGCCTGCTTGAACCACGGCGTCGGCCGATAGTGCCGATGCTCGTGGGCCTGCCACAACAGGTCCATCCATTTTCGCTTGTTGCCGGTCAGTGCGTGCCAGCCCTGATCCCCGGCATAGTATTCGCTCAGGCCCTCGATCAGCGTGCTGATGCGTTCCTGCTGACGTGTTTCAATGAAATCGTTAAACCCGCGATCCAGCGACCAGCGCATGAACAGATACATGCCCGAAACGACAAAGCTCGTCGTCAGCAAAAATGTCAAAAAGAGTTTGAACCGGATTGATTTATGCACAAAGATACCCGTTAAGCCGTTACGGTATTATTGTCACCGAATGTGCAAGAATTATGAACCGCCACACAGAGGTCTCAATGAAAGCCACGTTAAATTTTATAGTTGATGTCATTGCGTTTACAGGGTTTCTTTTTCTGACCACGACCGGCGTGTTGATGCGCTATCTCCTGCCGCCGGGCAGCGGCCGTTTTGCCAGCCTGTGGGGCTTGAACCGGCATGAATGGGGAACGATACATTTCTGGATATCCGTGGCTTTCTTGAGCGTGCTTGCCGTTCACCTGCTGCTGCACTGGCGCTGGATTGTTCATACGCTTACCGGCCGCCCGAGCGAAAACTCAGGGCTTAGAGCCGGTCTCGGCATCGTTGGCCTGCTGGCGTTGATTGCACTGTCTCTGGCGCCGGTCATAACCCCTGTCGAAGTGTCCGAAAGCGCCCTGACCAGAGGCAAGGACATCCAGATCAGAGGGTCCATGACGCTGGCGGAACTGGAGCAGGAAACGGGAGTACCGGCCGCGCATATTCTTGAGATGCTGAATCTGCCGAGTTCGATTAGTAAAGACCAACGCATCGGCGTGCTAAAAAGAACTTACGGTTTTGAAATGGGCGATATCCGGCGCATCATACGCGACTATGGAAGCAAGCCCGCCAGTCCTCCTGAACAGTAGGCCCGACCTTGCAGGTTACCGAATTTATTAGGCTCTCAGGCAACTTTCTGGATATGATGGATTCAATACGGCAAGGGGCTATCCGGCCGGCCACAGACTTGTATGAACAACATTTTTAGATAAGCCGATATTATGTCCATACCCAGCGAGATACAACAACTCCACGCCGAAATGCGCCAATGGCGCCGGCATCTGCACCAGTTTCCGGAAACCGCGTTTGAAGAAACCGCAACGGCCGAGTTCATCGCCGGCAAACTGTCCGGTTTCGGCCTGGACGTGCACCAGGGCCTGGGCAAAACCGGCGTGGTCGCCACCTTGTCGACCGGCGACGGCGCCGGGAAAATCGCCCTGCGTGCCGACATGGACGCGCTGTTCATACAGGAGCGGAACACGTTTGATCACAAGTCCCGTCATGACGGCAAAATGCATGCCTGCGGCCATGACGGGCATAGTGCCATGCTATTGGGGGCGGCCAGTTATTTAGCCCGCCATCGCGATTTTGACGGCACCGTGTATTTCATCTTCCAGCCGGCCGAAGAAGGTCGCGCCGGCGCCAAACAAATGATTCTGGATGGCCTGTTCGAAAAATTTCCGGCTGATTGCGTGTTCGGCCTGCATAATTTCCCCGATATACCGCTCGGCCATTTTGCCGTCAAATCAGGGCCGATGATGGCTTCGTTCGATTGTTTCGAGATCATTCTGACGGGCCAGGCCACCCATGCCGCGATGCCTCATCTAGGCAACGATGCCATCGTCGCGGCTGCCCAACTGATCACTGCCTTGCAGACGATCGTCAGCAGAACCGTCGATCCGGCTGAACAGGCCGTCGTCAGCATTACCCAGATTCACGCCGGCCAGACCTGGAACGCGTTGCCGGAATCAGTCGTGCTGCGCGGCACGTTCCGTTGTTTCAGCGACAGCGCGCAAAAAACCATTGCCGACAAAATCAGTCAACTGACCCATGCCCTCTGCCAGGGCTTCAATGTAACGGCTGAGATTAAACTCAATCCGGAAAATCCAGGCTATCCGATCACGTTCAACACGGAAGAAGAAACACGGATGGCGTTAAACGCCGCCATTGCGATAGTCGGCGAGGATTGCATCAACCGACAACCGACTCCGAGCATGGGCTCTGAAGACTTTGCCTTTATGCTGCAGGAAAAGCCAGGCTGTTATCTGTGGCTAGGCAACGGCTCGTCCGAAAACGGCTGTCTGCTGCATAATCCGCACTATGATTTTAACGATGCGATCCTGCCGATAGGCGCGGCTTATTGGGTCAAACTGGTCGAAACGGCATTGCCGAAATAGTGTTGGGCGGCCTGGAAGGCCGATCAGATAGCTAACATTAATATCCAGTCGATCAGTTCGCGATCGATGCGCATCACTGCGTTCAGCGCATCCTACGAGCTATTCTTGACAGTCAAGCAGGAAAAGATGTAATTTGGCCGGCCTGTTTAATGGCTTATTAGCAACCTTGGAGACAGTACCTTGCTCGAAGACATGAAAAGGATCAAGCAGAACGCCAAAGGCGTCCTCGATCTCGACGAGCGACTAATGCGAGCTGTGTTTGAACCTGCCGGTGTTTTTGAGGAATCAGCGTTGCCTTGGGAAAGCCTAGATAGATCGTGTTCCGCCGATGATCTTATTGCGCTGCTCTTGCCCTTGTCAGAGTATTACCAAGAGATCAACCCGCCTTTGTCCGCGGCTCTCTGGGGAATCTGGAACGCGAGCCGGTCCTTTCGTCGCCAACGATCACTGCTATCAATGCTCTTCCAACGGAAGAGCATTGACGCAAGTGTTTTCGTGGAGATCAGGGGGCTGGTGGCAACTGCGGCACTTCAGTTCTCGGATGGAACTGCATCAACAGTTGTCACTTCCGATGCCTTCACGAACTACTCCGAGTACCAAAAGAGAGCAGAGGCGGCGCTTGAGACTTTGACATTGCTGGCCAAGCAGACACCTAATGGCAGTTGCTCCTAACACGATGCTCAAGCCGCTGCCCAAAAGCGGCGCGGCTCTTTCCAGCTTCTGGAGAGGGTTCAGCTTAGTTAAGCGTTAGCGTTCAATGATTCCGGAGAAAACAATGACAATTGCTGACTGGCTGATGATTTCAGCCGTTTTGCTAGGCCCAATCATCGCGGTTCAGCTTACGCGCTACCTCGACAATAAAAAGGAGGAACGCGAGCGCAAGTTGCAAGTGTTCAAGACGCTAATGGCAACACGTGCGTATACCGTCTCATGGGACCACGTAGTTGCGCTAAATCGGATTGATCTCGAGTTCGACAAAAACAACAAGAAGGAAAAAGCCGTCATTGAAGCCTGGAAGGCATATCTCGATTTGCTCGGTGATAAATCCATAGCTCCTGATCAGTGGACTTTGAAGCGCGTTGATCTCCTCGTAGAGTTGTTGCACAAAATGGCGCAAGTACTCGACTACGATTTTGACAAAACACACATTAAGAACTCATCGTATTCTCCCATGGCACACGGGAATATCGAGGACGAACAAAAAGCACTCCGCACGAGTTTACTACAGGTTCTTGATGGAAAACGCACGATTCCAATGGCAGTAGTAAGTTGGCCACAGGAAAAATGAACGCTAACAACATTAAGCGAACAATTTGTGACCCATAACAGCCGCTCGAAAATGTACTATGACCGGCAGAAGGTGGCACATAGCAGATATTTCTTTCTATTTTTTAAATAATGCCAGTATATGCCTGAAATTGATTTCACTTATATCAGACCAAATCCCAGACTTCTACAAATTGATTAACTAACATTAATATCCAGTCGATCAGTTACTTCTTACCGTCATGTTTCGACATGGACAGCATATGTGCCATTTTTTTTACTTTGGTTTTCAGATACTCCAGATTGTCATCATGCGCTGCGACTTCAATCGGAACGCGACCTGCAACGTTAATGCCGAGCTTCTTTAGCTCATTAATCTTTTTTGGATTATTGGTGATCAGCTCGATCGATTTTACCTTCAGCTCATTCAGCATGAGTGCCGCGATGCTGTATTCCCGTTCATCGGCAAGATGGCCCAGGTGTATGTTGGCATCGACCGTATCCATGCCCTGATCCTGCAGGTTGTAAGCCTGCAGTTTTTTCAGCAAGCCGATGCCGCGGCCTTCCTGGCGCAGATAAATCAAGACACCAAAACCGGCTTTATCAATCAACTCCAGCGCCATATCGAGCTGTTCACCGCAATCACAGCGCCGTGAACCCAGGACATCGCCGGTAAAACACTCGGAATGAATACGAACGAGTACGTTTTCCTTATCCGCAACGCTGCCTTTAACGAGGGCGACATGCTCTTTTTTATCGATATTATTACTGTAATAATGCAGGATAAATTCGCCGTGCCGGGTCGGAATACGGGTTTGTACTAAGTTGTCTAGTTTTAATTTCACGTAGATAGCTAATTTAGATAACAATTTATATTTTACCCAATTCAGTTGCTATTGAGCTAAAAAGTTTTGCCGGCTATCATGCCTTGCCGTATTTTTCAGCCTTTAATACAGCGCATTTAAAGGATTTCATCTGCACAACCAGGGTTACAGTCCTGTTCAATATATTACAATATTATAAAACTCTTAATTTTAATTTTGAATTTGCCCATAAAAAGCCAATGCTTTTTCCCGATTTGATCTCTGGCGCTAACTTTAACAATATTTAATCCGATCAGCTCAGCAATATGTCCAAAGTTTATAAAATATTCGCTTACGGCAGTTTAATTAACCAACAGTCATTGACGCGAACCGTACCCGAGGCGCGCAAGATCATGCCCGTAAAAACGCGTGGCTTGAAACGGGTTTTCAACCTGGCTTCAACTTACCGCTATGATGACCAACACCAGGCCGCCGTCTGCGTCCTGAATGCCGAAACCGCTGAGCCGGAACAGGCCATGAACGGCACGTGCTTTGAAATGGATGAGCACTCATTGGATCGGTTGCTGGAACGTGAAAAAGGTTACGATTTCTGCCGGATTACCGCCTGGCATTATCATGATGAAAGCGATAGCTTTGACGCCTATTACTTTAAGGCCCGCGACTTCGAGCCTTACCGTTATTTATCGGCGTCAAAGGCTCAGGCCCATTATCTAAACCTGTGCCTTAGCGGCTGTGCTGTTTTCGGACAATCTTTTGTCGATGATTTTATCAGCAGCACATCGTTCTGGGATATCGATGAAGCCGGACAAAAGGCCATCTGGCAGGGACATTTCTGATGCGCTCGGCCCTGGGATCGTCTCTAAAACGACCATTATCCTGAGAGGCTGGGGCGGAAATATTTACTGACTTAAAATCCTGAAGCATCAATTCAAGGGCGGCCGCGTCCTGACCGTTACTTTCTGGCTTCAATCAATTTAATGATATCGCTGCTGTCCTCATCGACCCGCACAGAACTAAAAGGGCAGGCTTGCACGTTTTTAACGGTCTGCCTGTTGATATTGGCTCCGACCAGACCGACCACGATCGGGTTAAGCAGATTCATGGCATCGGCTATCATGGGCTTTGAACTCAGGACGTGCTCCAGCAATAAAACCTGACCGCCCGGTTTACAGACGCGGTAAAGTTCTCTCAAACCCTTTATCGGCGACGGCACCGAGCAAAAAACGAACGAGGCGATAACGGTATCGAAACTGTTATTGGCAAAGGACAAGCACTGGACATCCATCAAGTCCAATTCCACCTTGACCTGCTTTCTATCGCGTTTGCGCCTTGCCTCGTTCAGCATTTTTTCACTGAAATCGATACCGGTTATGCGAGCATCCTTCGGGTAGTAATCAAAGTTCTTGCCCGTGCCTACGCCCACTTCCAGAACATGATGGCCATTCACCTTGTCCCATAGCCTTTTGCGCCAGCTTTTGAAAAACAGGCCCTCCATGACTGCCTCCATACCGTCAAAATACGGAGCGATCCGGTTATAACGTCTTTTAATATCGGCACTGTTCGGCTTCATGGCAGGCTCATTTAAGATAAATTAAAGATTGTAACCGATTCTGCTATTTCATAGGCCCGGATATAAGCGCTGTTTTATGCGGTTCTTGATTTTGCAGGATATAGTCATCGTTAATGTTGAACGATGAACTGGTCAGCCGGCTCAACCAAGCCTCCGCGGTCGACTTATTGGTATTCAATATCAGATTAGGGAAGAATCCGAACAGCAATACCAACAGGGCCGGCACGCATAATAAGCCCAGTTCGCGTTTTCGCAAATCCTGCAACTGGCTGACGCTGACATGCACTACGGGGCCGTAAAACGCGCGGCGTATAAAAGACAACATATAGGACGCGCCCAGGATCGCACCCATCAAGGCGGCAATGCCAAGGCTGGGATGCGCATTCAGCGCGCCAATGATCAACAGCAATTCCGCGGGAAAACCGCTGGCTCCGGGCACGCCGATGCTGGCGATGGCAAATAAAAAGAAAAAAGCGGTCAATCGCGGCATGACCTTCGCCAAACCGCCCAGATGAATGACTTCAGTAGTCCCCAGGCGATGCTGGATAAAGCCCGCTATCAGCATCAAGCAGCTGGCAATCAGGGTAAAATTAAGCAATTGAAAAACCGCGCCTTGAATCCCCTGCATGTTCAGCGTAGCGATTCCGACGATCACGAGGCCGACATGACTGACACTGGCGTACGCCAGCAAACGGCGCAGATTGGTCTGCTGCAAAGCGATCATGGCGCCGTAAACCAGCGTGATGGCGCCCAAAATGCCCAATACCCAGGCGTATTCAACCGAAGCGGCAGGCGTCAGCGGCATGGTATAGCGCAGCAGACCGAACGCGCCCAGTTTCAGGCCGGTCAGCAAGGCAGTCATGTGCGCAGGCGCTTCCATGGCCGTCGTCGGCAGCCAGGTATGAAAAGGCACTAACGGCGCCTTAACGGCAAAGCCTGTCAGCAGCAATAGAAAAATAATGGTCTGCCAATTGCCAGGAATCGGCGTATCCAGCAGGATAGGCAGGCTGAAAATTAAATTCTGCGGCACGCTGCCGTGCATTTGAGCCGCATGGTTAACCGCCAGCATGATAATGGCAAACAATAACGGCACGCCTCCAAACAGCATGAACAGCGTGTATTTCATCGCTGCGCCGCGTCGTTGAGGGCCTATGCCCCACAAACCGATCAGAAAGAAAATGGGCGGCAATGTCAGTTCCCAGAACAAAAAGAACAACACCATGTCCAGCGCCACAAACACACCCATCGTGACGCCTTCCAAAGCCAGCAATAATGCAAAGTGGAAACGCGGCAAATATTGCACCGAATTCCATGAAGCGGCAATCGCCACCAGCGTCAGCAGCGCCGACATCGGTAAAAACAACACGGAAATGCCATCGATGCCGACCAGATACTCAATATTCAGACTCGGCAGCCAGGTATGGCGCTCGATCAGCTGAAAACCGCTGTCGTCCGCATTAAACAGGTACACGACGAATAGCGTTGCAACCAGCTCAAGCCCTGCAGCCGATAGCGCGATTTTCTTCGCCAGATTGCTATCGTTGGCAGTACCGGTAGCAAGCGCGCCCAGCAAAGGCAGCGCCATCACCAGACTTAATAGGGGGAAACCGGTTTCACTCATGTTGCTCACTCTTTGTATTGGCATTGCCGCTTTCGGCTGGCTCTATCAGCACCTCGGCCGCTTGTTGCTCACTGTGCATGGGATAAGATTGGCTCATAACGGCCACATCGTCGTCTATAAAATTCAGAATAGGCGTCGTATCAAAACCGGTGCCGATCAGCAGTGCACAGATCGTGATCGTGATAATGCGTTCCTTAGTGACCGGGTGATGGATGCTGCGGTAGGGCTGTATAGAACGTTTAGTGCTGGTCATGAACATGCGTTGAAACGTCCAGAGCAGGAAAGCCGCAGCCAGCACGTTACCGCTCAAAATGGCAACAGCCACCAGCCAGCCGCGTTCCTGAATCGTGCCTTCAATGAGCAAATGCGCCGCATCGAAGCCAGGCGTGCCGGGCATGACCATCGTACTCAAAGCGGCAATCAAAAACAGCAGAGCGATCGTGGCATTGGTATCGAACAGCCCGCCCAGGCGAGGAATAAAGGCTGTGCGCGTCCGCTCGTAAATCAGGCCGACGCTGAACAGCATGCCGGCCGTCGCCAAACCGTAAGCCAGCGACAACAGGATGCTGCCTTCCAGTCCCTGCGTATTGAAGCAGAAGATGCCGATCACCAGCATGCCGGTATGGCTGATAACGGCAAAGGCCAATAACCGGCGGATATTGATTTGCATAAGCGCCAGCAATGCGCCGTAAAAAATGCTGATCAGGCCCAGCGTGACGACGAAATCGGACCATTCTTCGGCGACGCCCGGAACCAGCGGCAGGATAAAGCGGATGACGGCATAAATCCCCAGCTTCAGCCCGACTACAAAAATAGCGACGCTGGCCACAGTGCCCTGTTCGGCCAGCGCCGGCAGCCAGCCGTGAAACGGAAACAGCGGCATGCGAATGGCAAAACCGTAGAACAGCAGAATGAAAATCAGAATTTCATCGTGTAAATAGGCGTTATTCTGCTTGATCGTGAGCCAGTCGAAAGTCAGCGGGTGCTCCGAATCGATCAGGCCAAATCCCAGCAGCAAAAAGCCGACCAGCGTCATCAGCAAACCGCAGCCCCAATACTGGAGCAAACTGGCAACAATCCACGGCCGTTTATGTCCCGTGCCGGCATGCATCGTCAATAACGACACAGGCAGCAGTTCCAGCAGTGTCCACAGCCAGAACTGCATCGCATTCAGCGCCGAAAAGGCGCCTATCAATATGGCTTCATAACCCAGCAGGCAAGCGATGAACTGCCGGTCAATGACATGCCGATTAATGACCGAATAGATCAGTGTCAGCAGCGTTAATACGGCTGTCAACGGAATAAACAGTACGTTCATGCCATCAACGCCGACGCTATAGCTGAAGCCGAACAGCCGCACCTGCTCGACCAGCTGAATCCCTGCTCTTTCAGCATCATAGAGTATCAGCAGATAGATGCTCAGCAATAAATTCAGGACTGTGCCGGCAAAGCCAAAGCGCAGAGCAATAACGGTTGAACGCGAAAGCGCGGCCGCGGCCATGGCCGACAACGGCACTAAAGTCAGTGTGCTTAATAACGGGAATGCTGCCGATTCCGACCAGAAAGTTACATTGATATCCATCGGGTCCTCAAAATGCAATCAGCAAAGTTATAAAGATGAACAACACCAGATAGCGCGGGCTGAATAACAGCTGCTCAACCTTATTGGCCGCATAGCCCAACTGGCGACCGTATCTGATGGCATTTTTGCCGATACCGCGCAGTACGAAGCTGTCTTCGAACCAGTGCGTGACGGCGGCGGCCCACTCGGTGATCTTGCCGGCCAGGCCACTGCCTTGCGCGAAACTGTCGACGTC
The DNA here is from genome assembly GCF_000427625.1 of Methylobacter luteus IMV-B-3098. Taxonomy (GTDB): domain Bacteria; phylum Pseudomonadota; class Gammaproteobacteria; order Methylococcales; family Methylomonadaceae; genus Methylobacter; species Methylobacter luteus. The sequence goes on along the minus strand of NZ_KE386569.1, from coordinate 2,835,525 downwards.
ATTATCGAGCCGGGCGCCGATTTTTTGCTCTTCCAGTTGCGCCAGCGTCGATATCGCGCGAATGGCCGGAGCGGATACGCCGAATGTACGGTCAACGATATGATCGTCAAAATAAGTCAGATCGTGAGCCAGACGGCGTATCGGCTTTACCAGGGTCCAGTCGGTAATCTGATCCAGCCAGAAGCGCTGCAACGAGACAACATAGGCCCAGCGCAGCCTGGCAATAGCCGGAGCAACCGGCCTGATCGGGTTGCCCTGTACATTGTGCATGAGCGATGGCGAGGTCAGGAACTGATAGCCGCGAACCACGGCATGGGCGCAAAGATGCCAGCTGGCCAGCTGCCAAAAGCCCAGGCCGCATTCCAGAAACATCAAACCTAATTGACCCGTTGTGGCAAAAATCAGTGAACTCTTGACGTCGGTTTGCGTCAGGCCGACGACAAAACCATAAACCGCCGTCAACAAACCCACGACCGCGACCAACGCCATAGCCAACGGCGCCTGTTCGAAAACCGGCTGCAGCAGAATCATAAGATAGACACCGGCATGCACCATCACTGCCCCATAAAACACGGCGCTGGACGGCGTAGGCCCTTCCATCGCGCGCGCCAGCCAGGGCGCAAACGGCAGCTGTGCCGATTTTGCAAAAGCCGCGATAGCAAAACATAGTGCGATCGAAGTGGCCTGTCCGGAAGATAACTGAGTCGGCAAGGACGTCAATTTGGCCCAGTTAACGCTGTCGGTCCAGGCATAACAAAGGGTGATGCCCAATATAAACGCGGCATCGCCGATACGGTTAGTCACGAAGACCCGCGTCGCATTCTGGGCGGCAACGGGCCGATCATAAAAATAGGCAATCAAAAAATAGGAACAGAGCCCCGCAATTTCCCAACCGATAAACGTGCCGACTGCATTGCCCGATAACACCAGCAACAGCATGCCTGCGGAAAACAGACTCAGGATAAAGAAGAACCGGTGAAAACCCGCCTCCCTGTGCATGTAATTGACCGAAAAGCGCATGATGATGAACAACAGCACAGCAAACAGCGCCGCCACCACGACGCTAAAGCCCGTGGTGATAAAATTCACGCGGATATTCAGCGTGTCACTGCCCAGCCATTGTCCGACACTGAATGAGCCGGTATTTTTGCCCGTCATATCGCCGGTCAGCAGCGCCAAAGCCAGCAGGACCGACAGAATAATGGCCCAATTCGCGATATCGGCCGTCGTGTTTTCACTGGCTTCGCCTTCCAGCCAGCCGAACAGGTGACCGACACCAATCACTGCCGCGGCAATGAACGGCAGTAAAGGAATTAAAATAACGATTAAATCCACGCGCTTAAACTCCCCACAGTTCAGGCTGTTTGATCAAGACGGGCGCTACCGGCTCGGTTTGATCCCGGTAACAATCCGGCGAGCTCGCGCAAACCGGCAGTTCTATGGCTTCGGCCTGCCACGGCACAAACCCGGTCCCGCGCTCGAAGATGAAAATATCGCCGCTATCCGGATCTTTCGCGCTCAGGAGCACCCAACCGCCGCCTATCAATTCGCGCAGGCTCTCCTGACGGGCATAGATTTGCTCCAGAATCGCTGTTTTAGCTTCTACCAGAAGCTGCAGGCGCATCGGCTCGTGAATTTCTATCATCTGCCGAGGCAGTCCTGTGCGCAAGTCACTGGCCGCACCTTCCATGACGCCGAAAAAGCCGGTGACATTATGCGGCACTTTGGAACCGCAGCCAAAACGCTCGTTATTGACGGTGGAAAAATAGTATTCCAGATTAATGCCTGCCCCGACCGGGCCGACGGCCAGCAAGATGCCTTCCAGCACTTTCCCGTCCGGGTCCTGGGTCGGATCGTAGGAAATCAGAAACACCCGCCGGTCGAAGAATGCCCCTTGCGTCAGCGACCTGCGTCCGACCACGGCCGCGGCATTGGTGGCATGTCCCAGCTCTGGCCGGGCCTGAGAAAAATCCGCCGAGCGCCCGACCATATGCGCCAGAGCCTCTTCCGGCGTCGGATTGCGCGGCGCGGAAGCCAATCTCCGACAGCGCTCATGCGCCGACAGCTGCTGTGCATGGCGGAGCTCCCTCTGAAGTTTTTTCAACGCGGGTTGTCGCTCCGCCGGCACGTCTTTGAGGTCATACCAAATGATATCTTCATTGCCGGTGTTGTGTTCTGCCCCGATAAACCAGGTATCGACCGGAATATCGATGCCGCGTTCGGCCAGCAGTTTGCGTATCTCGGGGCGATTGGCCATGGCCGCGAACACGCGCGCGTTAGGTCCGCCGTGACGGCCGCTGCAGGCGCCGCAGTCATAAGCGGCCAGATGCGGGTTGTTCTGGCTGATAGAACCGTGCCCCATCATTACCACCAACTCCGAGAAACCGTAAGTCAAGCCGGTATTGCGCAAAAAAGCCGTGATGCGGTCGGTCTGTTCATTATCGGTAAAACCCAGCTTGGGCTGCTCTGGCGTTGCCGCCGTCGCATTATCCGTTGACGTAAACAACAGCTCGGTTTCGACATCGGACGATAATAGCCGGCCGATTCCGGCAACCAGGTTTTGCTGCTGCTTGGGCAACAGCGATTTAGCGACTAGGCCTGCGAAAGTAACCGGCGCGACTGCATCAATAATCGGCTGCGACACCAGCAGATTGCGGCGCAGCCCCTGATGCAGCAGATTAGTCGCCCGCAGAACCCACCGCCGGCCTTTGTTATATCTCGACAACGCTTTTTCGCTGCCGGCTCTGGGCACTTCCCGAACTTCATGGGCAGGCGTAACCACTACCGGGCATAGCGGCGAGACCTTGATATCATCCAGGCCTTTATAGTTCATCGGCACGCCGAAAAATCCGGCGGCGCCCAGCGTTTCAATGGCGGGGTTAAATTCTTCCAGATGCCTGCGGAAGCCTTCCTCGCGATCATCCATGCAGAAGATCACTTGCGAGTCGGGGCGCTTATTGCGCCAGGCCCAGCGGCCGCGGTTATGGTTCGCATTCAAGGCATGGAAAAAGCTTTCCCGATAGTGACGTTCATAAGCCTGAAGCCAGACTTTACCTCGCTTGGTCACGTTAAACTCATCCAGCACGGACAGCATCAGCCGCAGATCTTTCTTTTTCAACGCTTGTATGTCGGCCGCATTGAGCCCCAGGTGCTGGCATAGGCGGAACAAGCGCCAGCCGCTGCAATAAATGGTATGGTTGCGCTCCGCCTGCTGCATCGCAAGAGGACTGCTGCGCCAGATACCGATCATGTCGGCAAGCTGCTGCCAGTCGCCGCGCGAATAGCGTTCCGAACCGGCAAGAAACATTAATGACTCAGCCTGATCTGTCAGATATTCCGGCAAATCACCCCGGTATACCTGGCTGCGCACGATAAACTCGGACAGGTTTTTACTGAAATAGGATTTGATGCTGCTCAATTTGGCTTCGATCAGCCACGTTTCGCGGCAGATCTGGTTCAGCCAGAGTCTGTCCAGCGTCAGCCGGATCGCCAGATAATCGGCGAGTCTGGGCTTGGCGTCATTCAAGGCATGGTAATGCGGATGGTGCTGGCGCCAGTTGATCAATCCCGACCAGCCGGGGATTTCCAGCGACAGCCGGCGCAGATAGCCGTTCCATTTCGCTTGCGGAATTTCCAGATGCGTCAGCTGCACGATGATCGCATCAACGGCATCCTCCGGCAGCTCGGCCATAATCTGCTGCCAATCGGGCAACTCGTGCAAAAACGGATTGGCGTCATAGGCGGCCGTTGCGCGCCAGGCGCCATACAGACCCAGTTGACTACGTTCTGGAATGGTCCATGGCGCCAGTCCTTCATCCAGACCGGAAGCGCAAATGCGGATCAGTTGCGGGCGCACGGAATCGAGGACGTCTCTGCCGGTCAAGGTCATGATGAAGCCGCGCAGGCTCATGCTATCGCCCAGCTGCGCCAACAGATCATCCAGAGACTGGCGCGCCAGTAGCTGCATTTGTTGATGCAATGAGGCGTGATTATCGCCTTTTCTGCTGTAGCGGACCTGCGCCAGCCAATCCTCGGCCTGTTCCATGGATAATTCGAGCAAGTCCTCGGGATGCAGGCTTGCCTGTTCCATATCGAGCCTGGCCAGAATGCTTTCCCACAATGGCCTGATGCCGCTCGCCGATAACTGGCTGCGCACCGGCTCGGGCACATCGGCCTGCACAGCCTCCAAGGCGGCCATTTCCTCTATCTGCCAGTTCAATTGGCTGACCGTGATGGACGGCAAATCAAACAACAACGCAATGCGATAGATGTCCTTGCGCTTGATGATTTTATCTTCCGTATGACAGATGATCTGCTCGGACTGTAATCCGTAATCGGCATCCAGCGCAGCCGTGATCTCGCTGTCGTCTATACGCCCTGCCCTGTAATAATCCCGGCTGCGCGCTTCGGGCAGGTAACCGCTAGTTCCGGTCAGGGCTTCGAAGGCGGCCAGCGCCTCTTCAAACGGCAGGTGCTGGAAACCGTGCAGCGTATTGTGATGCACGAAATCAAGAATGGGCGCCTGTCCGGGCAGCACATGATCAAAATGATCCAGAGCTGCCGTTATTTGCGCGCGCAACTGGTCTATATCGCGGGACTTTAATGGTGATACTTGCATGCTTAAAAAACTCGCTTTATGCCCTAATGGCTATGACTGATCTGGCTGTTCATTTCAAAGAGGGTTGCCGATGACAGATCGATCAGCGGCTCAGGCAGCAGACCGAACACCACGATACAGGTTACCAGTATGCCGGCAGCAACTAATTCCGAAGGACGCAAGTCTTCGATCTGCTGCATCTGTGGTTTTACCGGTCCGGTGAACAGCATGCCGATGGTGCGCGTCGCGTAAGCGGCGCTGATCAGTATACTCAGACTGAAAAACACCATTAATGCGCCCCATTGCTGAAAGCCGCCGATCAAGGTATGCAATTCGGCCACAAAGCCGACCGAGCCGGGCAGTCCCATCGCCGCCAGCAAGGTAATCGTCGTAAACAACGCGAAACGCGGCATCACCTGAACCAGAGAGCTGTAATCCTGTATGTTGCGGGTATGCGTGCGCTCATATAACAGCCCCACCAGCAGGAACATGGACCCGGCGATCAGGCCATGCGCGGTCATTTGCATGATGGCGCCGAGAAATCCCGCTTCGTTCAGGGTGGCAATGCCCAATAACACAACACCCATATGACTGACCGATGAATAAGCGACCATCGCTTTCAGGTCGCGTTGCCGCCAGGCCAGCAATCCGCCGTACAGCATGCCGAACACCGCCAGGAAAACCAGCAGCGGTTGCAGTGCCTGCGCGGCTGTCGGCAGCATGACAACCGCCCGCAGCAAGCCGTAGGCACCCATTTTCAGCAAAATGCCGGACAACAGGATACTGACCGGGCTGGGCGCCTCGACATGGGCCAGCGGCAGCCAGCCGTGCAGCGGAAAAATAGGCATCTTGACGCCGAAGCCGATCAAAAAGCCGAGCAAAACCCAGACCTGCTGATCTTTCGGCATGTTTTCCGATACATGCACCATCGCACTCATCAAGGACGCGTGTTCCGGCACATACTCATAAACCGCGATCAGGCTGATCAGCATGAAAATTGAACCGCCCATCGTATACAGTACAAAATTCAGGCTGGCTGCGTGGCGCCGTTTGCCGCCCCAGCGATCGATCAGGAAAAACAACGGAATCAAAGTCACTTCCCAGAAGATATAAAAGATCGCCCAGTCCTGAGCCAGAAACACGCCCAGCATGCCGAACTCAAGCAGCAGCATGCAGATATAATAACCTTTGACGCGACTGGTAATATTGAAAGAAGCCAGCAGTGCGATGGACGTCAGCAAGGTCGCCAACACCAGCATCGGCATGGAAAGTCCGTCCAGACCTAACGCATAAGCGCTGCCCAGCTTGGGATTCAGAGGAAAATATTCGTAAAACTGCAAACCGGCATCATGCCCGTCATACTGAACGGCCAGCCAGCAACTCAGCAGCAAAACGAAAGTGGTGAACAAATTACCGAGACCACGGATGATCCGAGTGTTCTGACCCGGCGTCAATGCCAGCAAAAATGCGCCAATGGCCGGTGTCCAGAGCAGTATGCTGAGAATCCCCATGTTTATTACTTATCCTGTGTGGAGTATCGGATACTCTGATGTTATCTCTATTACAAATGAACAATTATATGTTCAAGCCATCTCTATCTAAAAACACTATGCTCTTGCTTTTACTAATAAAAATACATATGCGCTTATAGATCTTGATGTTATGAAACCTTAACTGAAGTTTTATGCCAATTTTATGCCAATATGGTTAATATTGAATCAAAATAATTTCGATAGCATTGTTTTTTCCTTAAGCCTCAAATAAACATCCAGAAGCACAGACCGGCAACACCAGCCGAGCAAGTCGTTATCAATTTTGCTTTCTGAACGGAAGAGCACTCCCGCCAGTAACAGCTCATGTACGTCATGTAATGCGTCCGCGTAGCCTGCAGATAGTTGTAAAACCGAGGCAACACGCGCCACAGACGATAGAGTCCGAACAGAACAACGGACAAGAGCAGATAAAACACGATAATCTGGCTCTGATGGCGCGTCGTATGGAAAACATGCTCAATCAGCTCTTCAAGCCCAAGCTCGATCCATTCGAAAGCGATATGGAGGAACGTAAGCAGTGAGTGCAGCAACACATCATAAGTACTGATCACGATGACGATCAGGACAGCCTGCACGATAATTTTTCGATGAGCTTTTAACGTCATGCGCATCCTCAGGATTTCGTAAACATCGGAATAAATCCGCATTTTGCCGGCTTCGATGTCGCACATGCCGAAACGATGCCCAAAATAGCCTGACAGTCGATTCGCCGCCATCTTTACAGCCTTTCCTGTTTAACCCCTGTTCGAGGACCGCCCTTAATCAGGGGTCTGCATAACACTCTCGATACCGGGTCATTGTATTTTTGCAACCTTTCAGGAACCTTTCAGAGCCTGGGCCGGATTTAATCCTGCTTGAGATCGGGCCAGATCCGGAACGGGCAATGGCCGTGCATTCCTGATCAATACAAGACAGCCTTTTCCATGCTATGCGACAGGCTTATTTTCAAGCCTGTCGCAGTCCCGGTTAACCGGCCGCTTTTGAATCCATCACGGCTCGCAGTTGCCCTTTTTTCAAGGCATCGGGGGCTTTTGAATCAAGCTTGGTTTGATTTTTTTCCTTACTCTTGGCCTTGATCGGAACCGCATTCGAATCGGACGCAGTTTGAATTTTCCCTTTGCCTTCCAGATTCCTGGCTTCTACCGTGATATTGCTGTCCTGGGCGCTCAGCATGAAATCATGAATGGTTTCGAGAATATCATGATCGATAAATTGCGTTTTAGAGCCATCAATCAGAACCGTGCTGTTCTCCTCGATCTGATTGAAATACTGTCTGAGCCGGGCACGATTCAGGAACGTAACGTCCTTGTTCAAGCTCAGGACATAATGATCATCGGTCTGGACCATTGAAATGGCGGCATGGTAATTCGCCCGGATCACATAATACAGGCCGACCGCGATACCGACCCCGATGCCTTTTAACAGATCGGTCAGCAAAATCGCCACGATCGTCACGACGAACGGTATCAACTGACTCCAGCCTTTATGGAAAAACTCGACAAAGATTTTCGGCTTGGCAAGCTTATAACCGGTTTGCAGCAATATCGCCGCCAGGCAGGATAACGGAATATTGTTGAGGAAGCGCGCGAGAAACATCACGCTGAGCAGCAGGAACAAGCCATGCACGAAACTGGCTACCTTGGTGTGGCCGCCGGCATTGATGTTGGCGGCGCTGCGTACGATCACGGCCGTGATGGGGATGCCGCCAATCAATCCGCTGACCATATTGCCGATACCCTGGGCTTTCAATTCACGGTTGGTCGGCGCTACACGCTTGAGCGGGTCCATTTTGTCGGCCGCTTCGAGACTTAGCAGAGTTTCCAGGCTGGCGATGATGGCTATCGTGAGGGCAACCGTATAAACTTCCGGCTTAGCCAGAAAACTGAAATCGGGGAAGGTAAAGAGTTGAAGAAAATCCGCCGGCTTGTCAGTGACCGGCAGCGCGACCAGATGTTGGCTGGAGATCGCCCATTCCGGCGCCATGCGCAAGGTTGCCAGATTGTAGGCAATGCCCCAGGCAACGACAAGCAATGCACCGGGAACCAGCCGGAATAAAGCAATGCGTTTTATAAAGCTGCTTTCCCATATCATCAATATCAGCAACGACACCGTACTGACGATGGCAGCGCCGGGCGAAATCGCCTTTAACGCGCCCCTTAATGCTTCGACAGTAGCCGCGGCGGTTTCCCGCATATAACTTTCGTCGCCTTCAAAATTGAAATCATAGCCGACGGCATGGGGAATTTGCTTCATGATCAGGATCAAGCCGATCGCGGCCAGCATGCCTTCGATCACCGCCGAGGGAAAATAAGCGCCGATCGCTCCGGCCCGGAGGAACCCCAGTACGAGTTGCAGCACGCCCGCCAGCACCACCGCGACCAGGAAGCCCTGAAAACTGCCCAGATGATCAATGGCATTGAGCACGATCACGGTCAAACCGGCGGCCGGCCCGGAAACGCTGAGCTGCGAACCGCTCATCCAGGCAACGATCAGCCCGCCGACCATGCCTGCGATCAACCCGGAGAACAACGGCGCGCCGGAGGCCAGCGCCACACCCAGACACAGCGGCAAGGCAACCAGAAACACGACCAATCCGGACGGAATATCGTGATGCAGATGCCTTATATAGTAACTAAAATGTTTGTGGATCATATGCCCGTCCTATTTTGGATATACAGTAGTTATATTGAATCCTGTCAGCAGTAGCCTGGTTTATCCAAATCAACCCGCCGTTGCGTTCGTGATCCTTATGCATCAGGCCTTATCACCATAAAGGTCGTGTGCACAGCCCTGATCAAGGTTGCCGTCGTACTGCCGATGGGCTGGTGATCGAGTCCGGTCCGCCCTATCGCCGCCATAACGATCAGGTTGTAATGCTGTTCGGTAACATGCTTGCGAATCGCGTTATGAGCCGAATCGGCGCCATGGACGACAAAGTATTTCAGGTTGACGGTCATACCGGGCAGATGTTGTTCGGCGATTTCATGCAGTTTTGCCAACCGTTCCTGCTTCTGTTGCTCGAATTGCTCAGGATTGTTGAAGTCGCCGCACAACGCATGGAACAGATGCACTTCCGCGCCGGTTGCCAGCGCTATATCCTGGGCATAGGGCAATGCCGCCAAGGAGTTCGAAGAGAAATCGGTAGGCACCAGAATTTTACGGAAAGGGGTAAAAGCGGACGCGTCCTCTACGATGACAATGGGACGGTTGCCGAGACGCAGCACTTTTTCGGCGACAGAACCCATTAATATGCGCATGAAACCGGTCCTGCCGTGGCTGCTCATGACGACCATGTCAAACCGGCCGGATGCCTCGACGATAGCCTGGGCCGTATTATTATCCTGCGCCGTGACACTTTCATCCAGGACATCGCTTTCCACCGCACCCGAGGCAAACTGCCGGAGTTTTTTCTTTATGGCCTGATCGATAGCGGCCGGATCGCCATCGGCGTGAAAGCTATCGACATCATAGTGAAAACCCTCCATGTCCGAATACAAATCATAGGCGTGAAACGGTGAGATCCGGCCCTTATAGACACGGGCCAATTCCTGAGCGACCGGCAACGCTTTACGGCTAAAATCGGAAAAATCGACGGGGACAAGAATTTTATTGAGTGCTTTGTTCATGTATGAACTCCAAAGCTATTGTTAAAAAATCGACTTCAGCAGTCCGCGCCTGCCTGCAAAACTGTCTCTCGAACCACATCCGCCACAAGCGAAAAAATACTACCAACGCCATATAATTCATAACATATAGGCCAGACCGATATCTCTGGGCCGCCTGTGCAGAGTAAGCGGCCGTCGGTAGTTTGAGGGGGCAATGACTGAGGATCACGATTTTTCCATAGCGCACATAACGCTACCGCTTAAACAAGTTGCGAGCAGTGTCAAATTAAAGTTTACACAACCCAGACCGTCAATCATCTTCGGCCGAAAGCAAGCTTCTTTTCCGGTAACGCCATTTCCGCCTCGTGATAATCGTATTTGAAGATCGGATCAATTTCGGTATCGGGGTAAAGCGTAACCAGCGGTTTCAGCAAGCCGTCGTCCAGGCCATAGACCCAGCCGTGCAATGTGGGTCGATTATCTTCATGCCATGCTTGCTGAATGATCGAGGTATGAGCCAGCGTCTGCACCTGTTCCAGAATATTCAACTCAACCAGTCGATTGACGCGATCTTCTTCAGTCGGCAGCGCATCGATTTCAGCCTTGTTCATGCGATAAATATCCTTGATATGCATCAGCCATTTATTGGTAATGACCAGCTGTGAGCTTTGCCTGCTTAAAGCTGCCTTGATGCCGCCGCAGCCATAATGCCCGCAAACGATGATATGTTTGACTTCCAGCACGGTAACGGCATACTGCAGTACGCTCAGGCAATTGAAATCGGTCGCAACCATTTGGTTGGCGATATTGCGGTGAATAAACATTTCGCCGGGTTCGGCATTGACGATAATTTCCGCCGGCACCCGGCTGTCCGAACAGCCGATCCAGAGAAACTCCGGTTTTTGCGTTTTCGCCAACTGGGTAAAAAACTCCGGGTTACTGGCTTTCTTCTTTCTAGCCCAGGTTTTATTGTCACTTAGTAATTTTTCAAACGATTTCATAGCATTCCCCATTTTCTTAATAAATTGACCATGAGAACTCGATCAAAAATTAATGTTATGCTTTTCAGATTCATGGCAAAGGCTTTTACGGCCTAAACACTTTCGATTCGAAACAATTGTATGTGCTTAACCTTTCAAGAACCTTTCACATAAATTTGAATGTATGAATATTTTATTGATAGAAGACGATGCGGTATTGGCGGACGGATTGATGCATATGCTGAGCGCCAATGGCTATTCGGTCACCTGTGCCACCACGGGCAGCTACGCCGAGCAGCTGTTATTATCGCAAGGCTTCGATTTGATCGTACTGGACCTGGGCCTGCCGGATGTGGACGGGCTGCAACTGCTGCGTAGATTCAGGCTGCGCAAGGTCCCTTTGCCGATTTTGATCCTGACCGCCCGCGACGGCATCAACGACAGGATCGACGGCATCGAACAAGGCGCCGACGATTACATGACCAAACCGTTTGAACTGCGGGAGTTTGAAGCGCGCGTTCGTGCCCTGATACGGCGCTGCTACGGTGGTTTCCGCAATGATATCGTCATCGGCAGACTGGCGCTGGACACGCAGAACCATCTGGTGCTGGCTGACGGCCAGCAGATACAGCTGTCGGCGCGCGAATACGGCGTCCTGGAAATATTGCTGATCCAGGCCGGCAAGGTCGTCAGCAAGGACCGCATCGCCCAGCGCCTGTCGGCTGACGGCGAGGCGCTCGCCGATAATGCCATCGAAGTCTATATCCATCGCGTCAGGAAGCGCATAGAACCGTACGATGCCGTGATCCGGACGGTGCGCGGTCTGGGCTATTTGCTGGAAACGACCGATGGCTAAAATCAGAAGTCTCAAAACCGAAATCCTGTTCCGCCTGATCATCCCGCTCATTTGTTTTGTCGCGATCGAGAGCGTGCTTTCCTACTTTGTCACCCTGCATTATGTCAATGAAACCTACGACCGCTGGCTGCTGGATTCGGCCCGGTCTTTGACTCAGGATATCAAGGTCAAGGACGGCAAGATAGCGGTGGAACTGCCGCCCGCCGCGCTGGAAATCTTCAAATGGGACGAGTTCGACAAAACCTTCTTCAAAATCATATCCTCCGAGCAAGGCATGATCGTCGGGGACAGTTTCGTGCCGGAATCATTCGACCCGGGCGTGGACTGGTCGCATCCGGTCTTTTTTGAGGACGAGATCCGCGGAGAACCGGTCCGGGTCGTGTCCATGCTGGTCATTCGAGAAGAAACGCCGGAAAGGATTTTTGTCCATGTCGCCGAAACGGTGAACAAGCGGCGGTACATGATGATCGATATTTTACTGGCCGACCTGGTTCCGCAGATTATTTTGACCCTGTTCATCGGCATTTACCTGCTGGGCGCTCTAAAACGGGGCTTGAAGCCTTTGCATGTGCTGGCCGATGAAATTGCCCAGCGCTCGCCGCGTGACTTGAGCCCCATCGCCGAAACGCATATTTTCCTTGAAGTCCGCACGCTGACCGATACCATCAATGACTTGCTGGCGCGATTGGGAGCGGCCATCGCCACCCAGCAGCGGTTTGTCGCCAATGCCGCCCACCAATTGCGCACGCCGTTGGCCGGCCTGAAGCTGCAGGCTGAGCGGGCTCTGCGCGAAAAGGATCTGTCGGCCATGAAGCCGGCGCTGCAGCAAATGCAGAACTCCGCCGACCGCGCCTCCCATACGATTACGCAATTGCTGGTGCTGGCAAAATCGGGCCCCATCGACGGCATGAGTAATTTGAAACCGGTCAATCTGGACGCACTGGTCAAGGAAATCTGTATGGACTGGGCGCCCAAAGCCCTGCAGAAAAAAATAGAGCTCAGTTTCGAAGGCCCTAAACAGGCCGTGTACGTGCGCGGCGATGAGATATTGCTGCGGGAATTGCTGGGCAATCTGCTCGATAATGCCATTGTCTATGGCAAGGAGCAGGGCAATATTATGGTCAAGCTAAAACACACTCCCACGCCCAGCCTGATTGTCGAGGACGACGGACCCGGCATTCCCGACCTTGAGCGGGAGAAAATCTTCGAGCGCTTTTACCGCATACCGGGCAGTTCAGGCAACGGTTGCGGACTGGGGCTCGCGATCGTCAAGGAAATTGCCGACCTGCATAAAGCCCGTCTCGAACTTAGCCGTATCAGCGCTGCCGGGGGGACGCGCGTAACTGTTGCGTTTGGCAATCTTTAACCCGGACAAAAATCGATGAAGTCAGGATAATCGGCTTGACGTATAATATCGAAACCGAAACAGAACAGTTTCATCAGGTCATTTAAACTTAATAAAAACAAAAAACATGAAGTGACTAACGCATGGATTCCAGATGATTTCACCTCATAATCTAAAAATCATCGCCATCTCGGTCGCTATCGGCTTTGTCGTTTTGATCCCTGATACCGTGTTCGGATTACTGTATGAAATATCCCATGGCCTGTTCGAAGTGCTTGAAGAAGGATTCGATCTGCTGGTCGAGCATCTCTTTCATACCGGCACCCATGAAACGCAGATCATTGTCTTTTATTTGCTACTGTCGCTGATCTTATATGGTCTTTACAGGCTGTGGCGCCTTTCGCTGCGTTGGTACAGCGCATTCAAAATCACCTGGGCGCAGCAAAAATCCAATGCCAGGCTTTACTGGCAGGAATCATCTTCACTGAGGAAAATCGAAATAGTGGCAATAAGCCTGGCCGTCGTCAGCTTCCTGATCTTCTGGCACACAATGATGTGAGCCTGTCCGTGCCATGCAGAAAGCTTATCCCTCCATTCGACGGAAATGAAGATTCGCCACGATGCGTAAGCTGACAAATAACAGCATGACCGCAGTCATATAAGCCGCAGCCACGCCGAGAGAGCCAAAGCCGGTGCCAAGCACGAAACTCAATGTCACCATGGTTATCATAGCGACCAGAGTCAGGCTTAATACGATACGGTGCAAGCCCATGAATTGCAGATAATAAGGCACATCGGCAAACAGGGCGCTGAAACAGGCGCCTGAGGCAATAAGCAGCATGGAATGATAGCCGGCGCTGAAATGCTCGCCGAACAGGTCCAGTATGGACTGGCCCGCGAAGATAAGAATGACCAGCAAGGTCAGGATCAGGCCGCCGACCGCCAAAGTTCTCTGCTTCATAAGCGCCTGTATCGCCTGTCTGTCACCCCGTCCTATCATTACGACCATCATGGGCAGATAATAACGGTTGGTCGAAGTCCCTATCAGCGAAATAAAGCCGCCTGTCTGGGCGGCAACGGCATAGATACCCACTTCTACGCCCGAAGGAAACAATATTTCCAGGATGATGACGCCGCCGCTGGTCATGACGGTTAGCATCAGACTGCTCAAAACCAGAGGCAAGGAGCCTTTAAGCCATTTTCTGCCCTGCATGACCGGCGCCGTCTTTTTAATGCCTGACGGCATCAGTAGTTTGGCAATGGTCCACATCATGGACAGTGTAATCGTCCATGCGCCGCCGAAACAGAGCACCGCGGCTAAAGCGGATACGTTGACAGGGCTGGCCGACAAGCCAATCAGCAGCACAAGATAAATCGCCGGCAGAAACAATCTGTAGATCGTGACGCTAAGCAACTGCGCGCCATGCGCGGCAATAACTTCAACCAGGAACAAGGTCACGGCTATGACCGGCAAAAAAGCCGCAAAAACGACGATAGCGGTATGCGCCTCAGCCCGATTCAGCAGCCAAAAGGCTTCAAGGCTACTGCTCAGCATCACTACCAATAGCAGGCTGAAAGCGCCGATACTGCGCAAGGCAAACAGCCAGAAACCCCGGAATCGCTGCCAGTCCTCGCGGTCGCGCAGCAGCGCGACCGCCCGCAATGCATATTTTTCTAAACCTAGTGTCGCCAGCGTTGACAGCATCGTTATCATCGACACGGCCACGTTGTAATCGTCAAACTCTCCGACGCTCAGCCATCGTGCCAGCAAGATATTGGCTGAATACATCAGCCCGTAATTGGCCAGCGCCAGCGCGAACAATCCCAGTGAGCGAAAACTGTTCGAGTGCAGATCCAGGTGATAATCCATTAACGCTAATCTTCAAGTAACGCCACGCTTGGCGGTTTAAGGCGCCGTTCAACCATCAGGCTGAAGGCGCCTGATGGTTGATCAGTGTTGAGCGCCTGACGCTTTCCTGACTATTTTAAAAGCGGCAACCGTGCCGTTCGTTTCATTGGCTGTAAGCAAGTAATGGTCCTCGCCCAGCATGAAATGAGCTATACCTTCAGGCGACTTGACGTCTTCTCCGGGAATCTTGCCTAACGCTTCGACTTTCGGATGTTCGGGATCGGCTAACGAAATCAGCATAACCGCGCCCGCTCTCTCCATGCCGACGGCAACCCAGGGCGTACCCTCCAGATCACAGGAAACCAGCATTTCCGGTTCGGCGCCTTTTTTGCCGCTTCGGCTGTCCAGGTAGAGATTATGCGCAAAAGCCACCTCATCAAGCTGATTGCCTGTATCGCCGACAAACTTGCCTGTCTTCGCATCGAACACGCTGATGGTCCGGCCGCCGCTCAATGTCTGGCCTGCGGCATCGGCTGATGTTTCCGTATCGCCTTCATCAGCTGTCATAAAATAGCGCCCGTCCGCTGTCAAGGCGATGCCGTCGGGCTCCCGCAAGGCGGCAATGGATTGGTCGAAATGCACCCAGCCGTCATCAGTCAAATCAGCCTTGTGCTCCGTGACGCCCATGTTGTAGTACCCCATGACCTTCTCGTTGATTAAATTGACAACGGCGACTTCATTGGTTTCCTGCAACGTTACATAAGCCTTGGTTGCATCGGGTGAAATGGCGATATATTCAGGCTCCAGTAAATTAGGCGAATGGCTACTTATCGGAATCATTATTTTGCGCTCGCCTTTGGTCTCGGAGCCAAAAACCTCGGACTCTTCAAAGTGGCCCAGACTGATTTTTTTATCCTCAATCAGGCCATTGCCGTCAAAATCCATCTGCTTGCTGATTTTTCCATCGCCATTCCAGTCGACTTCCACCTCCAGAAAATGGCCTTTCTCTTCGATGACAAAGCCTTCCCGAGTGGTCACATCGGCCAATTTCAGATTATTATTGGCTTCGACCTGCCCGTTCTGGTCCAGGTGAACGATCGAAATGCTGCCCCTGGCTTTGAAAAATTGTTTCTTTTGCTGATCAAACCAGAAATCCTCGCCTTCATTGGCGACCAGAACCAGACGCCCGTCTGAGGAAATAACCACCGCATCCGATCCAAAGCCGGTTTCAACGTGATCAACCAACTCGCCTGTTGAGGCCGAACGGATTTCCAGCCGGCCGCGCTGGATACCTGCATCAACGACCGCCGCAAACAGATCAAGCGATGGGTGAAAAGCCACGGACGTGAACTCCTCGCCCTGGCCAAGCCCTAATGAAAAACGGGCTATCCGGCGCAACTTCTCGGGCTGGCTGACATCAAGCACATCGGCTTCGCCGGTGCCGAAATTGCTGAGCACTGCACGCAGTGTAGACTGTTGAACACTGATGATTTCCGTGCCTTTTTCGTAGCCGGAATAATAGAGGGAGACGGGTTCCAGATCCCATTTGGCCTGCTCAACTGGCATTGATATACCAACCGACAGTAAAAGAGTCGAAACCAGGATAATAATGCTAAAAATCTTCAACGATAACCTCATGGAAAAAACCGGACTAAAACAGCGGCTATTTTAACCGCTAGCCAAACTTGTTCCTAAACAGATGAATTTTTTGTATAAAAAAAAGCTGCCTCTATAAAGAGGCAGCTTCGTAAGGAGCCTAATTTTACAATAATTTAGAAGGAAACTGACTTTACAAATTTTTAGAATGCCAACTGTCCACGCATCATGAACGTGTCCAAGTTATCAGGCTGTCCGCCGCCGACCTTGGTCAGAGGCGAGTTCTGGATTTCCAGCACTCTGTTGTAGTCCGCCATGAAGCGGATGTTGCTGTTGACATACCAGTTCAGCGCAACAGTAATGTTGGACATCTGTCCACCATTTGTATAATCGGTCAAATCCGCTTCCGCATAACGGGCGGCCAATTCCCATGCGCCCCATCCGCCGTTTGCAAGGCTGAATGGTTTTTTCGGCTCAACTTTATAGAACTTACCGTGCTTGTACTTGCGCGATTCGCCGGTCAGAGTCCATGATGTTTCGCCATACCAGCCTTCAAATTCCAGATCGCCTGAACCATCTTTTCTATCCAGCCACATCTTGGTGTATTCACCGCCGATGGTGAAAGGCCCATACAGAGCGTTCGCTTCCAGTCCCACCATTTTGATGTTGTCAATATCTTCGACAACTTTCGTATCAATCAGATTAAGATTGGACATATGGGAGGTCTCATAAGAAAATCTCAAGTCCTTATCATTGACCTGATCTTTGGCATCCGGCACTCGATAGTTGCCGGCAACCCCCAAGTGAATCACCTTGGTCTTTTCATTAATCGGCGCATAAGTCCAGCGCGAGTTAATCGCCCAGCCTTCATCAGCCAGATTGTGTTCTTTATTAGGTGTGACTGTATCGCCAAAAATACCGAGTTGCCCGGTCCAGTTTTTGTTCATGCTGGCAATGTTAAGGCCGATGGCGCGATCTACGGTCGGCGCATTCAGCACGTCCATTAATGAACGTTCCATGAACATCAGGTCGTTTGAACTTTCCTGCAACTCACGGCTAAAGTTCTGCTTTTGTTGCCCTACAGTGATTGATAAAGGCACATATAAGGACTCTAGCCCGTTATACTGTACAAACATGTCTTTGACTGCGACGCTGTTATCGGCAAAATCAACTTGGCTCTTGAATTCCCAGTCTTTGAAGAAAGTACCCAGGAACTCCATACGGGCACGGCGGATTTCCGTACCGTCATTGGCTTCAACATGATCGCCTTCGCTATCGAGATAATCATCACCGCTGCTGTACGAGGCATCGGCATGGATACGGCCGCCCAGTCTGAATTTGAAGTCTTTATCGGCCGTCTCAAACTGTACGCCTTTTTTATCCAGCTTGACTTTGACCTGCTCGGCTTCCTTCATATGCTCATCCAGAGCCTTGAGCTCGTTGGTCTTTAATGCCAGATCATTACGAATCTCTTCGAGCTCGGCCTTTTGCTTGGAAGCAGTCTCTTCCACTTTTTCGAAAGACCCTAATTTAACCCGGTTAGGACCAGGTTCAGCGAAAATCTGTTGTGTATCGCTATCGACATAAAGATCAATAGCAAAAGCGGCAGATGACAAGCTCGCCCCCAGAACGGCCGTCACTGCCAAGGTAAGTCTAGAGAATTTCATTATTGCTCTCGTTGTTATTAGAAATTAAAGGCGCAAAGAATAAGGCAGCAACGTGACATCTTCGTGACGGTTTTATTACAGTTTTGTTACAACGTGTCTTGTACGGTTTATCTGACAGCCACTCGATAATCAATAGCGCTGATATTCGACAATTAATCAGTGCTTTCCGGATCAACTCCCGCAGCTTCATATCCGTTATCGCTGTCAGCTGATCACTAAAAATCAATCCGATAGGTGTTCAATTAACAGTCATTTAATTCGTACAAAAAAGCAGAGCAGGAAAAACCCCTTTTTCTAAATAAGAATGATTTGCAATAGCATAAATATTTACCCTATACTTTAATCATTAATAAATCAGCGAGGGGATGGTATGACAATTAATAACAAAGCATTTTTAAAAGGCGGCGCCTTAACAACGATGATTGCGTTAAGCACATCGGCCGGCGCGCTGGAAAAACCGCAGACGATGGAAGACATGTGGAAAATCATTCAGGAACAGCAGAAACAGATTGATTCGATGAAGGCGCAGATGACTGCCACGCCGCCGGCCAAAACCGCGAACGCGGACGGCGGCAACGTCAAGAATCTGGAACGCAAAACCGATGTGCTAAGCCAGGAAGTCGAGAAACTGCGCACCGAACTGGTGATTCCGGAGGAGCCGAAATATAAGAGCGCCTATGGCCTGGGCCCTGCGGCATCAAAGGTTTACCAAGTCGGCAAAGGCTTATCGATCGGCGGCTACGGCGAAGCCAATTACCAGGCCATAGTCGGCGATGAAAAAGGCAAAAAAGACAATGCCGATTTCGAACGCCTCGTGTTGTATGCCGGTTACAAGTTTACCGACAGCATTCTGTTCAACAGTGAAATCGAATTTGAGCATGGCTCTACTGACGATGGCGGTTCAGTCTCAGTAGAATTCGCGGCGCTGGATTTCTTCATCGACCCGATGGCCAATATCCGTGCCGGTATGGTGCTCCTGCCGATGGGCTTCATCAACACAATACACGAGCCGCCCTTTTATTTCGGCAACAACCGTCCTGAGGTTGAAAGACAAATCATTCCAAGCACCTGGCGCGAAATCGGTGTCGGCCTGTTCGGCGAAATATTGCCTAACCTGACCTATACGGCTTATGTCGTCAATGGCTTGAATGCGGCCGATTTCAACTCGGACGGCATCCGTTCCGGCCGGCAGAAAGGCAGTCAGGCCAAGGCCGAGGATCTGGCATTTGTCGGACGCGTGGATTATGCGCCCGACGCTTTGCCGGGGCTGTCAGTCGGCGGCTCGGCCTATGCCGGCAATTCCGGCCAGAACCAGGACTTTGGCGGCCAGCAGGTCGATGCCTTCACGCAACTGTATGAAGCGCACGTGCAGTGGAAATACCGCGGCCTCGAATTCCGCACTTTAGGCTCATGGGGTCATATCGATGATGCGAATGTGCTCAGCGCCGCCAAAGGCCAGACGATCGGATCATCGAACTACGGCTGGTATACCGAAGTCGGCTATGACATCTTGCCGCTATTGGTCAAGGATACGGCCCAGTATCTGGCGCCGTTCTTCCGCTATGAGCAATTCGATACGATCGCTGGCACGCCAACTGGATTTGCTGACGATGAAACCAAAGACCGTCAGATCTATCAGTTCGGTCTGAACTACAAGCCGATTCCGAACGTCGTGATCAAGGCCGATTACCGCAATTTCACAGCCAAAAAAGGCAACCTGCCTGATGACTTCAACTTAGGGTTGGGTTTCATTTTCTAAAGCGGAATCAATGGCGGGGCGATCGGATTCGCCTCGCCATGCCGTCCGGCCGGAATTTTGTTAAGATACCCGTCCTTTAACCTATTCAACGACTTTCGGCCCGATACTGGAGAACTCAATGAAAGTAATCAGAAAAGGAATGTGGTGCATGCTCTTGTTAATGCTGGTCGCGGCCACCACTCCTGGTTTCGCCAAAATCTTCTACAGCAAGAACGAAGCCATGGAACTGGCATTCGGCAAGAATGGCCAGGTGGAACAGTTATCGCTGTTCCCCGATGAACAGGAAATGGCCAAAATTGAGCAGCTTTCACGCGTCAAACTGGAATCGGGCTTATTCACTTTTTATGTCGGCAAGGATCAGGGCAAGATACTGGGCTATGCGGCAATTGAGACGGGCACCGTCAGAACCAAGCCTGAAACTTTAATGGTCGTGTTGACGCCCGACGGCGCCGTCAGCAATATCGTTACGCTGGCTTTTCACGAACCACCCGAGTATCAGCCGCCCGAACGCTGGTATGAACAGTTGAAAAATCGCCTGCTGTCCGAAATGGACTTCAACAAAGGTGTGCAGGGTATATCCGGCGCGACACTAAGCACAAGAGCCGGACTTGATAAGGTCCGTAAAGTGCTGGCGGTCTATCAGGTCATGATCAAAGACAAGGGTAAAAACTGATGCGTTATTTCGTGACCGGCGAACAACAGCGCAAAGCCTTATTGAATGCGCTGGTTCTGATGTTTCTGGGCTACATCGCCCTGCTGTGGGTCAGCAACGGCCTGATGTACTTTCACCGCATGAACCTGACGCCCGATTCAGTCATTGCCTATTATCTGGGTTCGGAGGAACAGTTCACGCAGCCGAGAAGCTATGAAGGCATGCTGGAAGTATCACATTTCCATCTGTTTTCGATGGGCATGCTGGTGCTGACTCTGACGCATCTGATGCTGATGACCGATTTTTCGGTACGGCTGAAAATCTGGCTCAGCGGACTGGTCTACGCGTCGGCGCTGGCCGATGAGGCCGGCGGTTGGCTGGTCCGGTTCGGCCACCCTTTGTTCGCCTATTTCAAGATCGGCGCCTTCCTGCTGCTGGAATTTTCCCTGGCGGCGCTGCTGTTTGTCGTCATTACGGCCATGATACGCGCCCGGTCCCGCATAAAACAGAGCAGTTCCGGCCAGCTGGACTAGCGCCCGCCTTCACGATAAAAACCCGTGAACCCTCGCCGCCGTCTCAAGTCACAGAACAAAGCGGAGCGTTAAGCTCGCAGGTTACTCCTCAAGTACTGATATTTAACGGGGGCTATATGAAAGCAGATATCGGTTTAATCGGCCTGGCGGTCATGGGCCAGAATCTGGTCCTCAACATGAACGACCATGGTTTCAGAGTGGCAGTCCATAACCGCACGACCAGTAAAGTGGATGAGTTTCTGGCAGGCCCCGCCAAGGGCACCGCGGTCATCGGCGCGCACTCGCTCGAGGAATTGATCAACAGTCTCGAGACGCCGCGCATCGTCATGCTGATGGTCAAGGCCGGCAGCGTGGTCGACCAGTACATCAACGACCTGCTGCCGTTATTATCACACGACGACATTATCATCGACGGCGGCAACTCGCTGTTCACGGACACGCACCGCCGCACGCAAGCCCTGAAAGAAAAAGGCATCCTTTATATCGGCACGGGCGTGTCCGGCGGCGAGGAAGGCGCCCGGCACGGCCCGTCCATCATGCCCGGCGGCAACAAGGCCGCCTGGCCCAAAGTCAAGCCGATCCTGCAGGCCATCAGCGCTCAGGTGGAAGGACAGCCCTGTTGCGAGTGGGTCGGCGACAACGGCGCCGGCCATTATGTCAAAATGGTGCATAACGGCATCGAATACGGCGACATGCAATTGATCGGCGAAGCCTATCAATTGCTGTCAGAAGGGCTGGGACTGACGGCCGACGAGCTGCACACACTGTTTGCCATATGGAACCAGGGCGAGCTCAGTTCCTATCTGATTGAAATTACAGCTGACATTTTCGCTTTCAAGGATGAAGACGGTCAGCCGCTAGTGAACAATATTCTTGACGCGGCCGGCCAGAAAGGCACCGGCAAATGGACCGGCATCAATGCCCTGGAACTCGGCATTCCGCTGACCCTGATCGTCGAATCGGTGTTCGCGCGCTCACTGTCGGCGCAAAAGGAGGAGCGCGTCAACGCTGCGCGGCGGCTGCCCAAACACGCACACACCTTCAGCGGCGACCGGCATGCCATGATCAACGCCATCCGTCAGGCCCTGTATGCCTCCAAGATCATATCCTACGCGCAGGGCTTTCGCCTGATGCGCGAAGCCTCGAACGAGTACCGGATGGCGCTGAACTATGGCGAGATTGCCCTGATGTGGCGCGGCGGCTGCATTATCCGCAGCCGGTTCCTGAATGACATTAAGCACGCCTTCGATACCGATCCTGACCTGGTAAACCTGCTGCTGGATGATTTCTTTGTCGATGCCATCCAGCAGGCCGATCAGGGCTGGCGCCAGGCCATCATGCTGGGCATAGAACTGGGCATTCCGACTCCGGCGTTTTCGGCCGCGCTGGCCTAT
This sequence comes from Methylobacter luteus IMV-B-3098, assembly GCF_000427625.1. Lineage (GTDB taxonomy): Bacteria > Pseudomonadota > Gammaproteobacteria > Methylococcales > Methylomonadaceae > Methylobacter > Methylobacter luteus. The sequence continues at coordinate 2,813,139 of NZ_KE386569.1, read as the reverse complement.
TACGACGGTTATCGCACGGAAAGGCTGCCGGCCAATCTGCTACAGGCGCAGCGCGACTATTTCGGCGCGCATACCTATGAGCGCGTGGATCAGCCGCGCGGGCAGTTCTTTCATACCGACTGGACCGGGCGCGGCGGCAAAACCTCGGCGTCAACCTATACAGTTTAATACCGCCTGGACTTCGCCATGAGCGCCGACCCCTGCACTTACGTCATTTTCGGAGCGACCGGCAATCTGTCGCGAACCAAGCTGATGCCGGCTTTGTATCATCTTGATGCCGATCAGCGCCTGCCTGAAGGCACGCGCATTCTGGCCGTCGGGCGCCGACCCTGGGATCAGTCCCAATGGCAATCCGAAGCCAGAGCCATGATTCAGGCCAAAGCCCGCGAGGGCATCGACGAAACCGTGTTCCAGCGCTTCAGCGCGCGCCTGTATTTTCATGAAGGCGATATCGAACAGGAAGCCTGCTATGCGGGGCTGGCCGCAGCGCTCGAATCCGGCCAGTTTCCACGCAACGTGGCGTTTTACCTGGCCGTCAGTCCGTCCGATTTCGGCCCCGTCATGGAGCTGTTGAGCCGCCACCGCCTGTTCGACGAGGAAGACGGCTGGCGGCGCGTGATCATCGAAAAGCCGTTCGGCTACGATCTGGACAGCGCCCAGTCCCTGCAAAAACGTATCAGCCACTACCTGAGCGAAGAGCAGGTCTACCGCATCGATCACTACCTGGGCAAAGGCACCGTGCAGAACGTGCTCGTGTTCCGGTTCGCCAATGTGCTGCTGGAACCGCTATGGAACCGCAACTATATCGACCATGTCCAGATCACGCACGCCGAGGAGATCGGCATCGGCGGCCGCGGCGACTATTACGATGGGGCCGGTGCCATGCGCGACATGATCCAGAGCCATCTGCTGCAACTGCTGACGCTGGTTGCGATGGAACCGCCCGCGACCATGGAAGCCGAGGCCCTGCGCGATGAAAAAGTCAAAGTGCTGAAGTCGATCCGGCCGATACCTAAAGAAGCCGTGCATGCGCATGCGTTCCGCGCCCAGTATGCCAAGGGCAGCATCAACGGCGAAAAAGTCGCGGCTTACCTGCAGGAAGAACACATCCGGCCCGACAGCGTCACCGAGACTTTCGCCGCCATGAAGCTGTATATCGACAACTGGCGCTGGCGCGGCGTGCCTTTTTATTTGCGCACCGGCAAACGCATGGCCAGGGCGCAATCGGTCATCTCGATCTGCTTCCGCCGCCCGCCGCTACAGTTTTTCCGCGGCACCGGGGTAAGCTGCAAGAATCCGAACTGGATATTGCTGGGGATACAGCCGGAAGAACGCATCCGCATCGAAATGACCGTCAAGGAGCCTGGGCTGGAAATGCACACACGCATGAGCACGCTCGATGCCGGTTTTCGGCAAGAGCATGAAACAAGTCATGACGCCTATGAAGACCTGCTACTGGACGTACTGATCGGCGACCGATCGTTGTTCCTGCGCTTTGATGAAGTCGAATACGCCTGGCGCATCATCGACCCGATTCTGCAAACCTGGGCCATCGAGCGTGAGTATATTGCCACTTACCCGGCCGGCTCCTGGGGCCCCGCTGAGAGCCGCCGCCTGTTTGATAAGGAAAGTCAGTTCTGGCGCAGTTCGCTGACGCCTGAATGCAATTAGGCCGCTTCGAAGCCTCAGTTCCGAAGCGGCCATCGTAGGGTACGCACCGCGTACCATTTTCAAAACGTTGCAAGTGGATTAACTCCGGGGAAGGTACGCATTGCGTACCCTACACTCTCCGGCCATTAATGCTGCATTTCCGGATGATAAACGTGAGCGGGCGGACCGTAACCGAAATAACCCGCTACCAGCGCTGATAACGCATGCAGCCATACGTCATGACCGAATATCGGCGCCAGCCCAAACAGGGTACTGGTAGCCGGAATCATTCCGAGAACGGTCAGCAAGCCATAGAAAATTGTCACGCCGCGCGCAAATATCAGTGCTTTGTGAGTGTCTTTCGCACTGATAATACCCCAGACACCAATAGCAAGATGCACAAGATTGTGCATCACGTTAACGGCAAACAAGCCCATCAACCAGCCATATCCGGTATCGACGGCAATTTTCGGCGCATTGATCGGCGGCGTCTGCACAAGGCCCGGTACAAAGCCAAGTATGCCGACAAGAACAAAGAGAATACCGTAATACAGTGCAAATTTGTCAAGCCTCAGATCCCGTGTGTGCATTTTTCACCTCCCATGATGGTTAAAAAATAAACAAGCATCAGAGTTACTTCTTGCTTTCTGTTGCTAGAAAATCCACTGTCGTCATGAAGAACATCACAATGGACTAACTTAGTACATTAGACACTGCGCTCAATAAAAATTCATATGTTTTTCAATAAAAATCAGCCAGATAGGATGAACTGGAGCTTGGCGTCAACCCGGCATTTCCACTCAAAAATCGATCTGATCGAAGCTGCCGACCTGCCGATGCTCGGCCTGTGCGTCGGGCATGCTGTCGCGCGTCAGCCAGATTGTCTTGAAGCCGGCTCCGCGCGCGGCATCGAGCTCTTCCTTGATATCGGACAGAAACAGCACATTCCCGGCCGGCAGTCCCAGTTGCGCGGCGATCTTCTCGTAAGCGGCCTGTTCGCGCTTGCCGCCGATATGCGTATCGAAATAGCCGGAGAATAGCGGCGTCAGATCGCCGAAATCGCTATGCCCGAACAGCAGCTTCTGCGCATAGACCGAGCCGGATGAATAAACATACAAGGCCATGCCGTCGGCGTGCCATTTCTTCAGGTTCTCGGCCGCATCGCGGTACACATGACCGGTAAAGTCGCCCTGCCGGTAGCCGGCTTCCCAGATCAAGCCCTGCAGCGACTTTAGCGGTGTGATTTTCCTGTCTTCGTCTATCCACCGGATAAACTGCTCGATCAACTGCTCGGTATCGAGATCGGCTCCGACCTCGGCGCGCGAGTCATTCAACAGAGCCTTAACGTCGGCATCATCGGCATGACTGCGCACAAACTCGGCCAGATGCGCGCGCGCATACGGAAACAGCACGTCCTTGACGAAGGACAGCGACGAGGTCGTGCCCTCGATATCGGTAACAATGGCCTTGATCATGACCGCACCACCGCCACATATTGGTCATAGGTCGGAAAATTCCTGGCGATGTCGCTGCCGGTGAACTCGGCCACCCAGCCTTCCGCCGTCGTGAATAGCCGGATGCATTTGAAATTCGGGTTTTCGCCCATGTCGAACCAGTGCGTGGTATGGGCCGGCACGCTGATCAAGTCGCCCTGCTCGCACAGGATGGCATAGACTTTACCGTCTACATGCAGATAAAAAAGCCCGCAGCCCTCGATAAAGAAGCGCACTTCAAAATCGCTGTGCGTGTGCTCGGCCAGGAATTTCTGCCGGAACGCGGCTTTCTCGGGGTGATCGGGTTTTAAGCTGATCACGTCGACGGACTGGAAACCATACTGCTGTTTCAGGCGCTCGATGGAATCTTCATAGGCCGCAATCACATCATCGGTACTGGCATTGGCGGCCAGTTCGCAGCTGGCAGTCCAGCGCTCGAACTGCACGCCTATCGCGGTTAACTGGTCTTTGATGTCCTCGAAATCGATATAAAGCAAGCCTTGTTCGGGGGCATTATCGGCATAGATGGTTAATGCGCTCATGGTTTTTTAACTCCGTGCAGTCGTAGTTCACAATCAAATAAAAATTCCAGGGCCTCCAGATGGCGCAACGCTTCAGCCACGCTGCTGCCCCAGGTATAAAACCCATGCCCGGCGATGACATAGGCGTGGATGGCGCCGTGCGTATCGAGATACTGCTCCACCTTGCCGGCCAGGCGCGCGATGTCCTGGTCATTGGCGAACACCGGAATCACAACTCGGGTCTCATGCGTATCAATGCCGCTGAAGGCTTTCAGCAGTTCGTAATCCTCCAGCACGATTTCCTGGCCGAAAATGCGCGAGGCCAGCGTCGCATTGACCGAATGCGGATGCAGCACGACCCGTGCATCGGGGAAGCGCCGGTATAAAGAAGTATGCAGCAAGGTTTCGGCCGACGGTTTCTTGCCGTCCAATGCCTGGCCTTCGGCGTCGACCAGCATAATATCGTCGAGCCGCAACTGGCCCTTGTGCTTGCCGGAGACGGTCACGGCGACCGTGCCGTCGGACAGGCGCGCGGAAAAGTTGCCGCTGGTGGCCGGCACCCAGCCTTTGTTGTCGATAAAGCGCCCGGCGTCAATCAGCTCGTTGGCCCTGGCGAAAAATTCTTCGGTATAAGTCATGTCGGTCAGTTAAAAGACAGGATAGTGAAAGCGGAAAACTCGGATTTTAACATTTTTGCGCGGCAATAATCTTATGGATACAAATTCATCGAGCGGGATAGAGTTTGCAGCCCTGCCCATTTGTGAAGCATGTGTAGGCTGGGTTGGTAAACCCAGCAAAGGCAATTTCGAAATGCTGGGTTTACCAACCCGGCCTGCCATGCTTATAGATACAAATTCCCAGGGATGGATTATATTGATCAGGTCATTACTTCCCAGTGCGAGGACAGTCCGATGAAAAAAATAACCGTAGACCATGCCATAGTAGAACTGGACGGCGATGAAATGACGCGCATCATCTGGCATTTCATTAAAGAACAGCTGATTCTGCCGTACCTGGATGTGCCGATTGAGTATTACGATCTGGGCATCGAAAACCGCGACAGAACCGATGACCAGGTCACCATCGATGCCGCGCAGGCGATCAAAAAGCACGGTGTCGGCGTCAAATGCGCGACAATCACGCCCGACGAGGCGCGCGTCAAGGAATTCAACCTCAAGAAAATGTACAAATCGCCTAACGGCACGATCCGCAACATCCTGGACGGCACCGTTTTCCGCGAGCCGATCATCTGCAGGAACGTGCCGCGCCTAGTGCCGAACTGGACCCAGCCCATCTGCATCGGCCGTCACGCCTTCGGCGACCAGTACCGCGCCACCGACTTCGTCACGCACGGCCCTGGCAAATTGACCATCACATTCACGCCCGATGACGGCGGCGCGGAACAATCTTATGACGTCTACCGCTTCGAAGGCGATGGCGTGGCGCTGGCCATGTTCAACACCGACGAGTCAATTGCCGGTTTCGCTCGCAGCTGCTTCAATGTCGCGCTCGACCGCGGCTGGCCGCTATACCTGTCGACCAAGAACACGATCCTGAAAAAATACGACGGCCGTTTCAAGGACATCTTCGAGGCCATCTACCAGGCCGAATACCGGGACCGCTTTGCCGGGCAAGGCATTACCTACGAGCACAAACTGATCGACGACATGGTCGCCTCGGCGCTGAAATGGAGCGGCGCCTTTGTCTGGGCCTGCAAGAATTACGATGGCGACGTGCAGTCCGACACCGTGGCTCAGGGCTTCGGCTCATTGGGCCTGATGACCTCGACGCTGGTCACGCCGGACGGCAAAACCATGGAAGCCGAGGCCGCGCACGGCACCGTCACGCGCCATTACCGCCTGCACCAGCAGGGCCTGCCGACCTCGACCAATCCTATCGCGTCGATCTACGCCTGGGCGCGCGGCCTGGCTTTCCGGGGCAAGCTCGACGGCAACCAGGCGCTGATCGATTTTTGCCGGACGCTGGAAAAAGTCTGCGTCGAGACGGTCGAGTCGGGGCAGATGACCAAGGATCTGGCGCTGTGCATCCACGGCGACCGGCTTAATGAATCACATTATCTGAATACCGAGGCTTTTCTCGACACGGTGCGGCGCAATCTGGAAAACAGCTTAGGTCAATGAATACCGCTATACTCTTGTGGGGCGACTGAAGTCGCCCATGGGCGGATAAATCCGCCCCCACATTTTTACTATCTGCCACCCATTAATGAACAAAAAAACCCTCATCATCGTGCTCGCCGTCATCGCCATCGGCATCGCCTATTTCGCCCTGCGCAAGCCCGAACCCGTCACCGTTAAAACGGCGACTGTCGAGCAAGGCGAAGTCAGCGCCACGGTCTCCAATACGCGCGTCGGCACGATCAAGGCCTGCCGGCGCGCCTATCTGGCGCCCGCGACCGGCGGCCAGGTCGCCGAACTGCATGTCCAGGAAGGCGATAGAGTCAAGCGGGATCAATTGCTGATGGAAGTCTGGAACAAGGACCTGAAGGAGCAGATGAAATTGCAGGAAGCCCAGATCAAGGCCAACCGGGCTACGGCCGAGCAGACCTGCCTGATGGCGGACAGCGCCCAGCGTGAAGCCGATCGATTGGTCCGTCTGCGGCAAAAAAACCAGTTTGTTTCCGAAGAGCAGGTCGACATCAAATCCACCGAAGCCAAAGCCAAGCGGGCCGCCTGCGGCGCCGCCCATGACACCATTACCGTCAGCCGGGCCAATCTCGATCTCACACGCGCCTCCATTGAGCGCACGCTCGTGCTGGCGCCTTTCGACGGCACCGTCGCCGAAATCAATGTCGAACTGGGCGAGTTCGTCACGCCCTCGCCGCCCGGCATTCCGACCCTGCCGGCCATCGATCTGCTCGATGTCAGCTGTCTCTATGTCTCGGCGCCGATCGATGAAGTCGATGCGCCGCAGATCAAGACCGGCATGAAAGCCTGCGTATCGCTCGATGCCTTCGGCAGTGAAAAACGCTGCTCGGGCACTGTAAGCCGCATCGCGCCCTATGTGCAGGAAAAGGAAAAGCAGGCGCGCACGGTCGAAGTCGAAGTGAAACTGACCGACCCGCAAGACCTCAAGGATCTGCTGCCCGGCTATAGCGCCGACATCGAAGTGCTGCTGTCCGACAAGCGCCAGGCGCTCCGGGTCCCGGCCGAAGCGGTGCTCGATAACAACCGGGTTTTGCTGATGCGGGATGACGGCGTGCTCGAAGAACGAACCTTCGAGCCCGGCCTGTCCAACTGGAATTACGTCGAAGTGCTGTCGGGGCTTAAGGCCGGCGACAAAGTCGTGCTGTCGGTAGGCCAGGAGGGCGTCGCTGCCGGGGCTCATGTACGCGAACAGCCATGATTGAACTGGAAAACATTCACCGCTACTTCAAGGTCGGCGAGCAGACGGTCCATGCCCTCAATGACATCAATCTCACTATCGACAAGGGCGAATATGTGTCCGTCATGGGCCCGTCGGGCTCCGGCAAGTCGACGCTGTTGAATGTCATCGCACTGCTCGACCAGCCGTCATCGGGCCGCTATCGCCTGAACGGCCGCGATGTTACCCAGATCAGTGATGATGAGCTGGCTAAGGTCCGGCGCGAAAACATCGGCTTCGTGTTTCAGTTTTTTCACCTGATTCCGCGCCTGACAGCCGCTGAAAATGTTGAAATGCCGATGATCCTAGCCGGCATCGCGGCCAAGGAGCGCAAACAGCGCGTGGCCGAGGCGCTGGCCGACGTCAACCTTCGGGATAGAGCCAGCCACCGGCCGGACCAGCTCTCAGGCGGGCAACTCCAGCGCATCGCCATCGCCCGCGCCATGATCATGCGCCCTGAAATCCTGCTCGCTGACGAACCCACCGGCAACCTCGACAGCAAATCCGGCAGCGAAATCATCGATCTGCTGGAAAGCCTGAACCGGCAAGGCGTGACGCTGATGATCATCACACACGACCAGCATATAGGCGATCGGGCGCGACGAAAGATCCGCATTGTCGACGGGCAGATCCGGCCATGATTCAAGCTGTGCAGACCGTCTTGGATCTGTGTAGGCAAGGCTGAAGCTGTGTAGGCTGGGTTGGAGCTTTAGCGGAAACCCGGCATGGACGACTCCGAATGCTGGGTTTATCAACCCAGCCTACCTGGCTTGGCTACCTGGCTTGGCTACCTGGCTAACTGCGTCATATGCCACACCCGCTGCGGCATATGACGCAGTTATATTAACGATGACTAATTAAAAGCGCTATAAATCAATAATGTATAAATGGCATATTTATTGCCCTGCTAGCACTTGTGTTTGGAAGCAGCAAGCAACCGTGCGATTCGCAGGAAGCTTGCCAACGACAACAATAATCCGGCAATGGCCGGCTTTCCATCTGTCTCGTGAGTATTTATGCAGCGCTACTATTACTTTTTCATTTATTTACTATGGCTGGTCATGGCTCTGAGTATCCATGACGCTCAAGCGGCCAAAAAAGACACCACGCCCGATCCCTTTTTCTTTACCGACCAGACCAACGTCGCCCTTAACACGGTCGTGACATCGAACACGATCACGGTCAGCGGCATCAACGCCTCGACTTCCATCAGCGTCACCGGCGGCCAGTATTCGCGCAACGGCGGCGCCTTCACGTCCGCCAGCGGCAGCGTCTATAACGGCGACACGGTGCGCGTGCAGCAGACGTCTTCTTCGTCGTACAGCATGACCACGAACACCGCCCTGACCATAGGCGGCGTAAAGGACACCTTCAGCGTCACCACGCAGACGGGCAGCGCCGATATAACGCCTGATACCTTCGGCTTCACGGCGCAAACCGGCGTCGCGCTCAATACCGCCGTCGCGTCGAACGCGGCCACCATCACCGGCATCAACGCGCCGGCATCGGTCACCGTCAGCGGCGGCAGTTACTCCATCAACGGCGGCGCCTTTACCAGCGCGGCCGGCAGCCTCAATAACGGCGACAGCGTGCGCGTACAACTGACCTCGTCATCGCAGTACAGCACGCAAACGACCGCCACGCTGACGATAGGCGGCGTGCAGGGCGTATTTCAAGTCACCACGCTGGCCGATGCCGGCGGCTTCCTGTTGGAACCGGCCTCGGGCGGCGACCCCAACTTTACCTCCACGCATTTTTCAGGCTCGGGCAACTGTCTGATGTGCCATAACAACCTGACCGATGCGCAGGGCAAGGATGTTTCGATTGAAACTGACTGGTCATCGACCATGATGGCCAACTCGGCGCGCGACCCGCTCTGGCGAGCCAAAGTGCGCAGTGAACTGAACCGCAATCCGCAACTGGCCGATGTGATCAGCGACAAATGCACGCGCTGCCATGCGCCCATGGCCAATTTCGAGGCCAAAAAGAGCGGTGAGCCGATGCAGATTCTCGACGGCGGTTTCCTCGATGCCAGCCACAGCCGGCATGACAGCGCGCTGAACGGCGTCAGTTGCACGCTGTGCCATCAGATCCAGGACGCGCCTAATCTGGGCACCCTGAGCGGCTTTACCGGCAAATATGAAATCGGCAGCAACAAGCTGATTTACGGACCGTATGACAATCTGACCCCCAACCCGATGGTCATGAACACGGGCTATACGCCGACCTACAGCGCGCATGTCAAGGAATCGAAACTGTGCGCCTCCTGCCACAACCTGAAAACGCCTTATGTGGACTCGTTCGGCAACGTGCTCAGCACTACGCCCGAAAGCGAATTCCCCGAGCAGATGCCGTACAGCGAATGGGAGCACAGCAGCTACGCGACCAGCAATCCGCAAAGCTGCCAGCAGTGCCACATGAGCCGCGCCAACGGCGTAGCGATCTCGAACCGGCCGATGTGGCTGCAGACGCGCGACAATTTCGCCGTGCATGATCTGGTGGGTGCAAACCGGCTGATGCTGAACATCTTCAAAGACAACAAAACCCAGCTGGGCGTATTATCGAACAACTTCCCGGAGACCATCGCCAAGACCGAAGCCATGCTGCAAAGCGCCGCGGCCGTGACGCCGGCCAGCCAGTCGCTGATCAACGACACACTGGACTTCACCCTGCGCGTGAACAGCAATACCGGCCACAAGCTGCCCAGCGCCTATCCTTCGCGGCGCGTGATACTTCATGTCACAGTCAAGGATAACTTAGGTAATGTCGTGTTCGAATCGGGCAAGGTGAACGCCGACGGCAGCGTGACCGGCGTCGATGCCGATACCGATCCGGCCGCGTTTGAGCCGCATCATGAACTGATCACCTCGCCGGATCAGGTTCAGGTTTATGAAGCGATCATGGGCGATGACATGAATCAGGTCACTTATACGCTGCTGCGCGGCATGACCTATCTGAAGGACAACCGTATTCTGCCGCAGGGCTTCGACAAGGCGACCGCCTCATCGGATATCCGCGTCGCCGGCGATGCGCTCAATGACGATAACTTCATCGGCGGCAGCGATGAGATCGGCTACCGGATTGCAGGACTGAATGGCGCCAGCTACCAGGTGACGGCCGAACTGATCCATCAGCCGCTCGCCTACGGCTTCGCGCAGGACCTGTTCAGCGATTCCGGCGCGGAAATCCAGGACTTCCAGAAAATGTTCCAGGCTTCCAACGCCAAATCCACCACGATCACCACTCACGCATTCAGCGTTTCACGCTAGGCAATTTTCGGACGCAAGGACGCGCCTCCCTCCCCTATTGCCGGAACAGGTTAAGGATAATGTGTTCCGGTTTTCCAAAATCCTCAAAACGCTGTTTGCAATCAAAGCATATGCGCAACGCTGATCTATGGAGTAGATTTGCACCTATATTATCGCTGTAGGGCCGAATTCATTCGGCCCGAAATACTTTCCCATAGCCGGGCGGGGCATGTTGCCCCGTTCGAAATGTTGGGCATTAGTTAACTGTAGCCTTTTAACCCAAACATTGCAGAAACGTTACAGAGAGGATTGCATCCCGTCTAGCTTGAGATTAGCGGCACATAAAACAGGCATTCATAAAAAAACCGCCACATGCTCTTGGTTGGCATGTGGCGGTTAATGATATTGCACCGTTACTCGGCAATCAGAGGCGCATCATCGCATGGACCTGCCCATGCCGGGTTTGCAGGCCGTACGGGGCATATTGCCCCGTACGAAATGTCTGGCATTGGTTAAGCCCGTCACTTGGCTCAGATATTGTCGAAACGTCAGGGGCGGGGTTGCAAATCCCTCCCCGCTTGATGGGTCGGGTTGCGAAAAACATGCAACCCGATTTTACATGGCTGACGGATCAATTAGTGGTCGTCAACTTTGGTCCAGTGGTAATGCTTATGCTGTTGGCTGTACAGTCAACAGTTACTGGATTCCCCACCCCCGCGGAAACATGGGTGCCGCCAATGGTTACGCTGGCGCCATCTGTCACGGTTCCGGCATCGCAGCTATAAGTAGTGCTTCCGCTGGCTTTCGTTATTTCGCATGTATTGGTTGCCGAAGGCGTTGATGTCACAGTGACATCGTCAACCTTAAAGGTATTACCTGTGCCTTTTTCAATAATGCCAGATACTGTCACTGCACAAGAAGCAGCGCTTGTAGTAAAAGCCGGCCCAGTAACGGCCGCCACGCCTGCAAGTGTAGCTGCGCCACTCGCTTGCTGCACATTAGCGCCTGTAGCGTTAATGATCACATCGCCAGGCAACGCGTAAATTGTACAGGTATAAGTATTATCGTTGTTATTCGTGCAACTGCCGCCGTTAAGGCTGAAATTGACGGAATTAGCGTTATTGCCTGTAACCGCACCGGTAATGACATAATTCATGTAAGCAGGTGTTGCCGCGATAAATTCCGGCCCCGCTACGTCAGGTTCAACTCCAAGCGTGACATTAGCACTGGCAGGACTTACATCACCGCCGGTTGCATTAATAGTTACTGCGCCAGGCGTCGAAGTAATGGTGCAGGTGTAGCTGCCATCATTATTATTGGTACAACTGCCGTCGTTGCTCATCGTCAATGTCACTGAATTAGCCTGATTGCCACCAATATGACCAGTAACGGTGTAGCTTACAGGTGTGGATGTACCGGCTTGGAGACTTGGCCCGGCCATGCTTGTTTGGTCTGTTGAAACGGCAAGCGTAGTGGACACGGGCGTTACATTGCCGCCGGTTGCGGTAATGGTGACGGATGCCGTAGTATCGACAACGGTAATCGTACACTGATAAGTATGAATATTGTTATTGGAAGTAATGGTACAGCCGTTGCCGTTGACAAACACTTGCACCAAATTAGCCTGATCGCCAGAAATACCACCGGCAATAGTGTAGGTAACGATTGAGCCACAGCTCGATACGTTTTCCGCCAGTGAAACATTGTTGTCATTGGGCCCCAGCGGCGGATCGCGATATACAGTGGAACTGGGCACACTCAAGCCCGCGAAATTCCGGAAGTGATTACAATCATTGCTATGTCCGGTTGCTTCCACGACTAGAAAATCCTGACAAGCAAAAGACTGGTTAATGCCTTCCGAACCGACCACATTGTTATTGGCATCCAGGCGCTGGGACAAGTACAAGCGGGCTGTAGTAGTGGCGGTTTCTATGCCGTTTCCGGCGATATCTTCCGCAAAACAGACTTTTTTATTATGTAAATTGGCTTCGCTGGTTTCTATTAAACCCACCTTGCCATACCATCCTCCTGAAACGGCCGTAAACGTCACTGAATCTTCTTGGGCTAAACAACCTGTGCCATCATGCGTGCAATCGCCGCCGAAATAACAGATATAATCGGACTGACCTTCATGAACGGGAAACACGCAATAGGCCAGATCGGAAAAGGTCACCGGATAGCTGGTCAATGGCTGTAACTCTATAGAAGGGTTCTGACCATTTCCAACAATTCCCGCGTAAACGTTACCTTTAATGGTATGAATTGACCCGCCATTAAATTTGATCACGGCCTTGCCGGTTGAATCCAACAAATAAATGCGTCCCTCATCATCGGTGTATTTATATAGACCGGAGCCATCGTCTAATGACGTTTCGCCGTCAATTTCATCAAGATCGAATTGTTCGCCCGGCGTTGACGACGAGTTGTTGTTAGGGCTGGGCGCGCGCGCTGAAAGACCATTACCGTCCGTTGCGTAATCGGTGGCTTTTCCCGGATCGGCCCAAATCACCTGGCTGACCATATTGACCGTTTCATCAGCGCTGGCGCCGCCCCACGTCACTGTTACACTGATGTTCTTCCTGTCAGGACCGGCAGCGTCTGTTAAAGTCCAGCTTCTGGCAAAAGTAGCGTTGCTACCATTGATGCTATCATCGCCAGCCCCTATTGCGAGATCAACGTCGAAGTCGCTCTTGTTGATATTATTCCTAAATTCTTCAAGTTTTTCTTCTGCCAGCTTGACAGCTTCGGAGCGGGCTTTGCTCTCACCGCTGCTGTGCATTATCGTGCCTTGCAGGGATGCCAACGACAGCAGCCCGACGGCCACCACGACAGCGGCAATCAAGACTTCTATTACTCCAATACCCCGTTGTGCTTTTATTTTGTTTGTATAACTGGTCATAAAAATCGCCTGTCTGATTGCCAAAAGCGTTACCAATCGCGCCACGAGCCGCTGATAACCGTTGTTGTTCCAATAATCGGGTTGGCCGATCTATCCAAGGTGTAGGGCGAGTAAATCAAGTCAACGCCGCCATGTCCGACAACTGGCTCTTCCCCGGCCGGCACCAAAGCCGGATCGCCTTCGACAATGACGGAGCCTAGAACCTTCACTGTGCCTGCTGCATCAAGCTGGCCTGTTACATAGAGCAATCCATAGATTTGAGGATTACCGGCTACATCCAGATTACCGTTAATGATGAGGATGACCGGGTTATCTGAGGTGCCATAGGTATCGCCATTTAAATCGGCGTTACCTTCAATCCAGACCACGCCCGATTTGCCTGCTGCCGCACCGATATCGGCAGCGTCATAGACCTGATCCAGGCTCTCCGCCAGTTCTTTCATCGCTGTTCTGTCACCATAGAAGAAGTTGTTAAAAAACTCGTCGCCGGTCAGCGAGCCTAATCTCGGATCACTGGCGATTGTATCCACGCCATTGCCTTTATTGCGGTCGGAAACGGCTTCTGATGTGTAGGCGTTGCCAGTATCATCATCCTCAAGCTGCGCTCGGGTATAGTCGCCTTCCTCGGTGCCCATCGGCCTCAGGTATGTTGATGCGCTGGCTGACTCGCCGATATTGACCGCGTCCCCCGACCATGCCGTGGTATTGTTATAGCGGTTAATGATCTGATAATTGCCGGTTAAGCCTACGCTGCCCCGTGCTATCAAGGGCTGCTTAGGGCCATTGCCGCCAAAAACATCAATGGTGCCGACGCATTGGGATAATGTCCTTACCGCCAGGTCGTCGTCACTGCGGCCTATCGCTATAATCAAGCCACTTTTCATGCTGGGCGTTTCGCCAGCGGCAACACAGCGCGTACCGGCGGCATTGTTGAAGGTGAGGCTTGCCGTGGTGGTTTGAGTACCATCGGCGGAAGTATAGGTTCTATCCGCAATGGTATCGATGATGCCATCACTGCCAGCCACACCCGTAGCATTGATGACATGGTCGAATCCGCCCTGATCAAAGTAGCCAACACCAAAATCCATCGCGGCATTGGCAGCCGCAACGGCCTGGGCCATGCGATAGTTATCGGCGGAAATCTGGGTTTCCGTTACCACCGTTTTTGAGGAAAGCAATGTCACTAAAGTAATACAGATCAATAAAACCAGCGCCGTTAATAATGTGGCGGCGCCGTTTTGATTTTTACGGGTATTTAGGCTTTTCATATTTTTTGCCCTGGGTTTTTCTCTATACTATTGCGTAAAGATACGGTCGTTTCTTATTTTTACGCGGCCTGCAAGACTTTTAGTAACCGCCTGATCGCTGTTGACTCGTCCCGCCAGTGCAATGGAAATTTCGCGAGTCTCAATCACACGGTCATCGGCAACAATATTGCCTGCCGCGATAGCAGCAGCACAGGTAGTGTCATAACTTTGGTCGGCAACGCCTAGCCGTTTTCTTAAACATTTAAAGGATTCGGTAAACGTTAAGTTAGTCACATCGATCCGCTCGCTGCCCTCGCTGACATTAAGTGTTGCCCATCCATTGTCATCACAGCCGATGTTTGTAGAGCGCATTTGGATATTGCCTTCATTGAGCCTGAAGCCGTAATACTCATCTGCGTCAACATCGTCGGTTGTATCATTCAATGTATTGGCGCCGCTGGCATTGTCATCATAGGTATACAAAATGCAACTGGCCGACGGAATTTGTAAATCGGTGGTGTCTGGTACTGTGAAAGGGTTATCACGACTGTCCGAGCCAATCATTGCCCCGCCCCAGTAACCTGCCCGGCGAATATCGTTAACCATTAAAGCCAAGGCTGAGTCCAGATCATGATTCAAACGAGCGGACTTGATAACATCAGAGCTGCCTTTAACCGTAGTGATATAAATAGTAATGGTTGCCGCTACAACGATTAGCCCCAGCAACAGGGCAATCATAATTTCGATAAGTGTATAGCCGGATTGTTTTTTCATGTTGATCCTCTGCATTGGTTTAGTCGCAATCCGGATAACTTGGCAGTCCTGTCGCATCATCAGGCGTACAGATTCTTACCCGGCCTACATCAGCAACAATAACTCTTGCATCATAATGTGCTGAACTCAATGTCGACCCCATGGCACTAGCCGTCCCACGTTTAAAAGAAAACGTCACGCTATCAGCTGCATCTAATGAAATGCCTTGAAATTGACTGCCTTGCACGGTTTTCAGCGTATTGCCTGCACTAGTGATGGTATAAGACCAGCCCGCCGCTAGAGTTAACGTCACATTGGCACTGCGTTTTATGGCTTCTGTTCTGGCAAATTTCAGATCGTCCGCCAACGACTCCACGGCCTGCTTTAACCGATTCCGTTCAAGTATGTCCTGATAAGAAGGCACCGCCAGCGCTGCTATAATGCCGATGATGGCGATGACTATCATTAGCTCGGGCAGCGAGAAACCCGAACTCCTTAATTTTTTCATGTCTGATCCCCATTTTTGTTTCAAATTAAGTATAGATTGAGTATCGGTTCCTGACAGGCGTGCCGGACGCCGTTTATCGGCTGAATCGGAACGCTAATCGGTTTGCCTGCATCACGCGGATAAAGATAGAGGGTTATGCTATTCTTAAGCGGACAAACAACTTGAAAAGGTGAATCAATGAATACGTTTAAACGACTTGCCGGATTTACTCTGCTGGAACTGATGATTGTAGTAGCTATTGTTGGTATTCTTGCGTCGATTGCTTATCCTTCCTATACCGAATATGTAAAGCGGGCTAAACGCGCCGACGCTAAGGCGGCCTTGTTGAACGCTCAATTGGCGCAGGAAAAATACCGCGCTAACCATACGGACTATGGCACCCTTGCTGAGGCAGGTATATCCGGCACATCAGCCGATGGCTACTATACGATTGCTGTGGCAAGTGCTGATGCTACAACTTACACAATGACCGCGACACCAACCGGTTCACAGACAGGCGACAGTTGCGGCACATTTGCGGTCAATCAAGCTGGAAAACTGACTACGGGAAGCTATGCAAATGCCGATTGCTGGGGCAAATAAGCCTTGCCTTTGCGGCTCCGGCCTCGATTATGCTGAATGCTGCGGCCAATATCACAGCGGAGAAAAAGCCGCGCCTACGGCCGAAACCCTGATGCGTTCGCGTTTCACCGCTTATGCCCGGCAGGATGAAGCCTATTTGCTGGCCACCTGGGATGCGACCACGCGGCCTGCGGCGATCGACTTTTCCAGGGAAAAAGCCGAGTGGCAGAAGCTGGAGATCGTCGGTACTAAGAAAGGCGGCATCAAGGACAACAAGGGGCTCGTGGAATTTAAAGCGTATTTTCTACAGGATGGCGAGGAGCATGTGATGAATGAGGCCAGCCGCTTTACCCGAATCAACGGCCGCTGGTTTTACTTGGACGGTATCGTCAAATCGATAGGCAAGATTGGATTACAGACCAACCAGGGCAAGAATGCACCATGCCCCTGTGGCAGCGGCAAGAAGTTCAAGCGCTGCTGCGGGGCTAACTGATCCGGCCAATTTCGTAGGGTACGCATTGCGTACCTTTCCTGAGTTTTATCCACTTGCAACATTTTGAATGTGGTACGCGGTGCGTACCCTACTCATAGCTTTTTCTTCAACCGGTACAGCGCCGAAATATCCTCATCGCCAAATCCTGCCGCCATTAACTGCTCGTAATCGGCCAGCGTCATATCGATCAGCGTCGTCGATGCGCCGATTTGCCAAGCCATGGCCTGGCAGATTTTCAGATCCTTATGATGCAGCGCCAGCTTGAAGCCTGGTGCGAAGGTATCGCGCGTCATGGTCGGGCCACGATGCTGGAGAAACCAGTTGCCGGCAGCGCCGCCGGAAATGACGTCGATAACCTTATCCATGGGCAGGCCCTGCGCCTGCCCGAAGGCGAGCGCTTCGGTCACGGCCTGATTGATGCCGGCGGCCATGATCTGATTGACGGCTTTCGTATTCTGACCCGCGCCGGTCGGACCCATGTGCATGATACGGCTCGCCATAGCCTCCAGTACCGGCCGGACTTTTTCCAGAGCATCGGCATCGCCGCCTACCATCATGGCCAGCGTGCCTTTGTTGGCGCCTTCGACGCCGCCCGATACCGGCGCATCGAGAAAGACGACCTGTTTTTCGGCCAGTATCGTGGCGGCTTTTTTGGCCGTCTCGCTGCTGACCGTCGACATGTCGATGACGACCGATCCGGGCTTGATGGTTAGGACTATGGCATTCACGACATCCAGCACATCCTGATCTGCAGAAACGCAGATCAGGACGATATCGACTTCAGCGGCCAATGCTTCAGGTTGTGCATAAGCGGTCACGCCTAGCCCTTCGGCCAGGCTCTGCGCCGTTGCCGCCGTACGGTTGTATATGCCCGTCAAATAACCCGCGCTGGCAAGGTTTCTAGCCATGCCGGTGCCCATCGCGCCGAGTCCGATCATGCCCGCGTTCATATTACCGCTCCAGATAGGTATAGGCTGTCAAGCCGGCAACCAGCTCTTTTTCGTAATCCTGCCGCTCCTGTTCGCTGATAGGGCTCTTGGCCAGTTTTTCACGGTAGGCGGTCTTCAACTCCTCAGTGCAGATATGGACGTAGTCGAGCAGATCGCCGACATGCTCGCCTTCGAGCAGATCGTAGAAATGATAACCGCTGTCGTCGAGTTCGATATTGATCGAATGCGTATCGCCGAACAGGTTGTGCATGTCGCCGAGGATTTCCTGGTAGGCGCCCAGCATGAAAAAGCCGATCAGATACGGTTCCTTGCAGTCGATTTCATGCAGCGCCAGCGTCGTTTCGATGTTCTGGCCGTCGATGTACTGGTCGATGCGGCCGTCCGAATCGCAGGTCAGGTCCTGGATCACGGCGCGCCGCGCGGGCCGTTCGTCCAACCGGTGTATGGGCATGATCGGGAAGATCTGTTCGATGCCCCAGATGTCGGGCATGGACTGGAACAGCGAGAAGTTGCAGAACACCTTGTCGGCCAGCTTTTCGTTCAGCTCCTGCAATATCGTGGCCTCGTTCTGGCTGTTCGGGTTCAGGCTGTTTTTGATCTGCTGACAGATGATCGCATAGTCGTTCTCGGCCTGCGCGAGCTCGGTAATGCTCAGCTTATCCTGATTGAACTGCGCGCGGGCTTCCGACAGCGCAAATTGCGCGTCATGGTAACGCTCGACGATGTTCTGTCCGTTGCTCAGGGGCTGTCTGGCCGAATCATTGGTATAGACCGATTCGATATCGGTCACGTTGGTGATCAGGATGGCATGATGCGCGGTGATCGCGCGGCCCGATTCGGTAATGATGTCGGGCTGCGGCACCTGTTTTTCGGCGCAGATTTCGGCGAAGCTGCGCACGATGTTCTGCGCGTATTCGTCCATGCTGTAATTGATCGACGATTCGCGCCGCGATTTGCTGCCGTCGTAATCGACGCCGAGGCCGCCACCGGCATCGATGATTTTTATAGGGGCGCCCTGGCGGTGCAGTTCGACGTAGAATTGCCCGGCTTCCTTCAGCGCGACCTTGATGTCGTGGATATTGGCGATCTGCGAGCCCATGTGAAAATGCATGAGCTTGAGGGTATCGAGCAGGTTCGCCTGTTTGAGGCGCTCGATCAGCCCCAGCACTTCATTGGCATGAAAGCCGAACTTGGATTTCTCGCCGCCGCTGTTCTGCCATTTGCCGGCGCTGATGCTGGCCAGCCGGATGCGCACGCCCAGTTGCGGCCTGACGTTCAGGCGGGCGGCTTCTTCGATGATCAGTTCCAGCTCGGAGGGCTTCTCAATGACCAGATACAGATTCAGCCCCATCTTCAGTCCAATCAGCGCCAGGCGGATATAGGCTCGGTCCTTGTAGCCGTTGCAGATCACGACGGATTGGGTCGATAAAGCCATAATGGCCAGCAGCTCGGGCTTGCTGCCCGCTTCCAGCCCGACATTGTCGCTGGCCAGAATGCCCTCGACGACTTTGCGCTGCTGGTTGACCTTGATCGGGTAGACGGGCGTGTAGCGGCCCTGGTAGTCATTGTGGAGACAGGCTTTCTGGAAGGCGGCCTGCAGGCGTTTGACGCGGTCTTTCAGGATGTCGGTAAAGCGCACCAGGACCGGCAGGGACAGGTTCTTGTCCTTGAGCGATCCGGCTATCTCGTACAGATCGATTTCGACGGCTTTGTCGGAGCTCGGCCTTACGCAGACGTGCCCGTCGGTATTGATCGCAAAGTAACCGTCGCCCCAGTTTTCTATGCCGTAGGTTTGCGCCGAATGCTCGATGGTCCACGTCTTTGAATCATTTAAATACAACTTTTTAACTCCATTCCGCCTAAATACGCGAGAATTCTAATATAATATCGATTTGTTTATTCGTTTTTAGGAACACAGATAATGAATCCGTCTCAGTGGTTTACCGAGCAAGTCCCAGGTGCTGAATCCGCCTTTTCGTTAAAATTTAAACAAAAGTTGCACGAGGAGCAATCGGAATATCAATTTATTGAAATATATGAAACCGAGGGCTTCGGCAATCTGATGGTTATCGACGGCTGCACGATGGTATCGACGCGCGATAATTTCCTCTATCATGAGATGATGAGTCATCCGGTTTTATTCACGCACCCCGATCCGAAAAGAGTCTGGATCATCGGCGGCGGCGACTGCGGCACCTTGAGGGAAGTCCTGAAGCACCCATCCGTCGAACAGGCCGTGCAAATCGATATCGACGAGCGCGTCACGCGCCTGGCCGAAATCTACTTCCCTGAGCTGTGCGAGTCCAATAACGATCCTCGGGCCGACCTGAAATTCATCGACGGCATCAAATGGGTGAAAGATGCGGAGCCCAACTCCGTGGACATTATCATCGTCGACAGCACCGACCCGGTAGGACCTGCCGAAGGCCTGTTCAGCAAGGCGTTCTATCGCGACTGCTTCAACTGCTTGTCCGAGCACGGCATGGTCGTGCAGCAAAGCGAATCTCCCCTGTATCACATGAAGCTGATCGGCGAGATGCGCGATGCCATGAGTTCGGCCGGTTTCGAGCACCTGCAAACGCTGTTCTTCCCGCAAACCATCTATCCATCCGGCTGGTGGAGCGCCACGATCGCCAGCAAGGCCAGTCTGGCAAAATTCAGGGAACTGGACTCCGCCAACAAAAACTTTGACACAACTTATTATAACGTCGACATTCATAAGGCTTCATTGGCCCAGCCCGAGTTCTTTAAAAAAGCTATTGCCTTGAAGTAAGTTGAATGCAGGAATTAAAAGACACGTTTAAATTGATCGAGCGCATCAGCACCCTGGTGCGTTCGGAAGAGCGAAAGAAATATGCCGCGATTGGCTTGCAACCGATCCATATCCAGGTGCTGAATTATCTGTCCCGCTGTAACTGGTGCAGCGACACACCCGTAGCCGTGGCTGAATATCTGGGCCTGACCAAGGGCACTGTTTCGCAAACGATACAGGTCCTTGAGCGCAAAGGCTATATCGAACGCAGCAATGATGCCGAGGACGGGCGCGTCGTGCATCTGGCCTTGTCCAGATCCGGCGCGCGACTGCTGGACGAACTGGCTGCGCTCGATGTGTTCGCGCAGGCAGAAAACGCCCTGGCGATTAAAAAATATTCGACGCTCGGCGATGCATTGAATTCAATGCTGCGGACGTTGCAGATGACCAATAATGCCAGAACTTTTGGCGTCTGCAACTCGTGTACCCATTTCGACGAGATCGACAACCACTACCAATGCGACCTGGCCCAGGTGCCGTTAAGCCGCCTGGATACTGAAAAAATCTGCCGCGAGCATAAGCCTGCTGACATAGCGGCCGCTTAACTGAAACAGGCCGATATTCGACCTGTAGCCTTTTACCTTATTAAAAAGAGAGAGACCCATGTTTGATCCCAAAGCCCTAGATGATCTTGCCAGCCGCCTGGCCGGCGCCATCCCGCCCGGTCTGAGCAACCTGAAAGATGACCTGGAAAAAAGCTTCCACGCCATTTTGCAGGGCGCCTTAGGCAAGCTGGATCTGGTCACGCGTGAAGAGTTTGAAGTGCAGAAAGCGGTTCTGGCCAAAACCCGCTCCAAGCTCGAAGACCTGGAAAAACGCGTCGCGGCCATGGAAGCGCAAATCCTTGATAAAGCCGACCTCTAAACGCCGATTTTCTTCTGTGGGGACGATTTCAGTCGCCATCCGGAAATAGCCTGAGACTCTGCTCAGTGGCATTAGCCGTTATCTACAGCCGGGGCCGTTCCGGCATTAATGCACCGTTGGTCACGGTCGAAGTGCACGTGTCCAACGGCCTGCCGGCGCTGTCCATCGTCGGCCTGCCCGAGGCTGCCGTCAAGGAAAGCAAGGACCGCGTGCGCGGCGCAATCCTGAACTCGCGTTTCGAGTTTCCGGCCCAGCGCATCACGATCAACCTGGCACCGGCCGATCTGCCCAAAGAGGGCGGCCGCTTCGATCTGGCCATCGCGCTGGGCATTCTGGCCGCATCAAACCAGCTCCCGACCGCCAGCCTGGATCAGTATGAATGCATTGGCGAACTGTCTCTGGGCGGCGAGCTGCGGCCGATCAATGGCGTGTTGCCGGTCGCGATACAGGCTCGGAATAACGGCAGAAAACTGCTGCTGCCCAGAGAAAATATTGCAGAAGCCGCGTTAGTTAAAGGCATAGAGATCATGCCGGCCGGCCATCTGCTGGAAGTCTGCGCGCATCTGAGCGGACAAAGCCTGATACAACCGGAACCTCCGCAACCCGTACAAAGCGTACAGAGCGACCCTATCGACTTTGCCGATGTGCATGGCCAGTACCATGTCAAACGCGCGTTTGAAATCGCCGCGGCCGGCTCGCATAATCTATTGATGCTGGGCCCGCCCGGCACCGGCAAGTCTATGCTGGCCGCGCGCCTGCCGACCATTCTGCCGCTGCTGTCCGAACAGCAGGCTCAGGAAAGCGCCGCCATCGCCTCGATCAGCGACCAGGGGCTCGATGTGGCGAACTGGCTGAAGCCGCCCTACCGCGCCCCTCACCATACGGCCTCGGCGGCGGCACTGGTCGGCGGCGGAGGCAATCCCCGGCCCGGCGAGATTTCGCTCGCGCATAACGGCGCCTTGTTCCTTGATGAACTGCCCGAATTTGACAGAAAGGTGCTGGAAGTGCTGCGCGAGCCCCTGGAAACGGGCCACATCACAATTTCACGCGCCAGCCGGCAAGCCGATTTCCCGGCTCGCTTTCAATTGATCGCGGCCATGAACCCGTGCCCTTGCGGTTATCTGGGCGATGTCTCGGGCCGATGCCACTGCACTTCGGAGCAGGTCATGCGCTACAGGGCCAGAGTCTCCGGCCCGCTGCTCGACCGCATCGACATGCACCTGGAAGTGCCTCGGGTTCCGCATGAGGTTCTGCGCAAAGGTTCGCCGGATGGCGAGGAAAGCAGCGCGACGATCAGGGCGCGCGTCGAAGAAGCACGCAACCTCGCCGTCGCGCGCAGCGGCAAGGCCAACGCGGCATTGACGGCCAAGGAAGTCAAACAGTTCTGCCCGTTATCCGAGCAAGGACACCGGCTGCTGGAGCAGGCCATGGACAAATTCGGCCTGTCGAATCGCGCCTATCATCGCATTCTCAAGCTCGCACGGACCATTGCCGATCTGGCCCATTCGGAACAGATAGAAATCACGCATTTGAGCGAAGCGATCAGTTACCGCAAACTGGATAGAAGCGTTAAATGAATCTTACAGCCGTAAATACACTGTAGGGTCGAATTCGCCTAGAACGCCTGCTTTTGACATTCGATCACAAACGTCTGCTATTCTTTAAATAGTTGTAGGCTGGGTTGATAAACCCAGCATTCCAACGCTGCCTATGCTGGGTTTATCAACCCAGCCTACAAGTTGCCCCAATCAACAAAGGGAAATCATGAAAAAAAATAACTTATTGTTGTTATCCATAGGACTGGCCACGCTCGGCACGAATGCCTGGAGCAATGACACGATCCATAAATGCAAGAACCAGCAAGGCCGCATCATTTACCAGAAATCGGCCTGCTCAGATAGTGTCAAGACGGTTTCTTCATGGACGTCCGTGATCAAAGAAAAGCCGCCCGAAAAAAAATCGGAGAATAAGAATCACCAGGAACTCGTCATTAAGCAGGCCGCCAACGGGCATTATTTCCTGGGAGGCTCCATTAACGACAAGCCACTGACATTCGTAATCGATACCGGCGCCTCTGCCGTCTCATTGCCGGGCTCACTCGCTTCTGATGCCGGGATTGCCTGCAAGAACCAGGTAGTCATGGAGACCGCCAACGGACGAACCGGCGCCTGCACGGCCGTCATATCCGAACTCAAGTTTGGACATTTCGTGATTAAGAATGCACAGACGATGATTGTGCCGAACTTAAGCCAGCCCTTGCTCGGCATGAATATCCTGCAGCATTTCAACATGAAGCAGGAAAATGGCGAAATGCATATCTCGGCGCGAGACTGATGCCCGATAAAATGTATGACAAACCCGTTTCAGCTGAAGCTTGTAGGCTGGTTTGGAGCTTTGCGGAAACCCGGCATTGGCTGCATCGAAATGCTGGGTTTATCAACCCGGCCTGCCTGGTAAAATGTATGACAAATCCGTTTCAGCCTAAGTTTTCAGAGTAGTGATGGCCAAACTAAACCCGCAACAGCAAGCCGCCGTTAAGGCGATCGATCATCCTTTGTTAGTGCTGGCCGGCGCCGGCAGCGGCAAAACGCGCGTGATCACCGAAAAAATCGCCTACCTGATCACCCAGGGCGGCATACCGGCGCGCAATATCGCCGCGGTGACGTTTACCAACAAGGCCGCACGCGAAATGAAAAGCCGCGTCTCCAAACTGCTGGACGATAAGCAACTGCGCGGCCTCAGGGTCTCGACGTTTCACTCGCTGGGTCTGGATATACTGCGGTCCGAGCATAAAACGCTGGGCTACAAGGCCGGCCTGACGCTGTTCGACGAGCAGGACAAGCTCACGCTGCTGCGCAACCTGATCAGCCACGACAGCAAGAAGTGCGATATCGACAACGTCGACCGCTATTCCTGGCAGATCGGGCAATGGAAAAACGCTTTCGTCACGCCGGAGCTGGCCGTATCGACAGCAACGGCGGAGCAATATCCTGCGGCCGTGCTTTACAACGACTTTATCCGCAGCCTGAAAGCCTACAACGCCGTCGATTTCGACGACCTGATCCTGCTGCCCGTGCTGCTGTTCCAGGATCAGCCGGCCGTGCTGGAGAAATGGCAGAACAAGATCCGTTACCTGCTCGTCGATGAATACCAGGACACCAATATCACTCAATACCAGCTCGTCAAACTGATCGCCGGTAACCTGGGGCGGTTCACCGTGGTCGGCGATGATGACCAGTCCATCTATGCCTGGCGCGGCGCGCAGCCCGAAAACCTGGCGCAGCTGCAAAAAGATTACGCGCGCCTGAAAGTCATCAAGCTGGAGCAGAATTACCGCTCGACCGGCCGCATTCTGAAAGTCGCCAATCATCTGATCGCGAACAATCCGCACGCGTTCGAGAAAAAGCTCTGGAGCGAACTGGGCTACGGCGATCCGCTGCGCGTGCTGAGCCACAGGGACGAATTGATCGAAGCGCAGCAGATCGTGTCCGAAATCATCCACCATAAATTCAAAACCGGCAGCAGCTACCAGGATTACGCGATTCTATACCGCGGCAATCACCAGTCCCGGCTGTTCGAGCGCAGCCTGCGCGAAAACAACATCCCCTATTTCATCAGCGGCAGCACATCATTCTTCGCCTATTCAGAAATCAAGGACGTGCTCAGCTACTTGCGCCTGTTCGTCAATCAGGACGATGATGCCGCGTTCCTGCGCATCATCAACACGCCGCGCCGCGAGATCGGCCCGACCACGCTGGAAAAGCTCGGCGCCTATGCCAACGAACGCCATATCAGCCTGTTCGCGGCCAGCTCCGAGCTGGGCCTGACCCAGAAACTGCCCGAAAAAGCCATGCAGCGGCTGGCGAAATTCCGCGACTGGGTCGTCGATACGGCCGACCGCATCGAGCGCGGCGACACCTTTGCCGTGATCGAAGCCATGCTGGACCAGATCGGTTACGAGCAATGGCTGCGCGAGAACAGCAAAACGCCGGCAGCGGCCGAGCGCAAGATGAAGAACGTCTACGAACTGATCGACTGGCTCAAGCGCATCAATGACGACTACAGGGATGCAGGAGGTAGAGCAACGCAGGGAGCAGTTGCCGAAAAAGATAGCGGGGGAAAATCGCTGTCGGAGATAGTCGCCAAAATCATGCTATTGGACATCATGGAACGCAATCAGGAGGAAGAAGCCAGCGACCAGGTCAGCCTGATGACCCTGCATGCCGCCAAGGGTCTGGAGTTTCCGCACGTGTTCCTGATCGGCATGGAGGAAAACCTGCTGCCGCATCAGAACAGCATCGAAACCGACAATATCGAGGAAGAACGCCGCCTGGCCTATGTCGGCATCACGCGCGCCCAGCGCACCTGCACATTCAGCTATTGCACGCACAGAAAACGCTACGGCGAGATCACTGAATGTGAACCCAGCCGGTTTCTGAACGAATTGCCGCCGGACGATCTGGAATGGACCAACAAAAAACAGCTGGCGCCGGAAGTCATCAAGGAGCGCGGCAAGGCCAGTCTTGCACATTTAAAAACAATGCTATCGTAATTCTGCGCGCAATCGGTTAAAATACGCGCTTACGCGCCCGTAGCTCAGCTGGATAGAGCGCAGCCCTCCGGAGGCTGAGGCCAGAGGTTCGAATCCTCTCGGGCGCGCCATTCTTAATAACCCTCCAAAAAAGCCGTTTTTATCCTGGCCATCATTCAGCACTTTCGGCAATCCGGCGCAACCTCGCCTCAATACAACTATACGGAATCCGCCGCATTGAATCGGGACATCCTTTTCCCGTTATCCGGCATCATAGGCTCAGTGCCTAATACTCGTCCCCCAACGCGTCCAATGCTGCCTGCGCCAGGCTTGACCATAGCGGGGTGCTCCAATCCTTCAGATACCGCCTGAACTGGCGCCGCGTTGAAAAAAGAGGAAACGCATCGGAGCAAAGCTCGTTCAGCATCTCTCGGCAGTGCTGCTTAATCTCGGTTTCCAGCGATTTAGGATCGCTGTCTTGCCCGCCGTATACTGCTCCCAGCAAGCTGAGTTCCGCCAACGTACTCAACGCATAAGCCCGGTCCTCGCCTGATGATTTGCGTATCTGCCATTGCACAATCTGTCTGGCCGCACTCCACAATATGCCGTATTTATGCGCCAGCTCTTTTAGTACGGGGCCGTCGTCTCCCCGGTTCAGGATGGCGATAATCGACAGGTATTGCGTAATGACCCAGTAATTACAAGGGTCGATTTCCCAGGCGTCACGGTAGAAATCGCGGCAGGCTTCATAGGCTTTCTGGGCCAATGACAGATCTTCCGCCAGGGCATAGGCGATGCCGATGCGTTTCTCGCTGGCAGCGCTGATGCCCAGGCGTTGCGCCCTATCCTTGGCCGAAACGATGGCATGCGATTCCTCGCGCCAGTTTTTCAGATCCTCGCGCACCGATGCGCACAGCGTTGCCAATTCCACGTTTTGGGCATCACCAAGGACTATCGCCGCACTGCCGCCGTGGTCCAGATTGGCTCCCACCAGCTCGTCGATCCGGTCAAACTTCACTTCGATTTTGCGCTGCGTCTGCTGGTCGCGGAACAGGTTGACCTGCCGTTCAAAATTCCACGGCACTGTGGCGTAGGCGACGATGCTGGCCCAGTCGTGCGTCTCCGGCGAATCCGTGCGCAGCCGCTGGCGCAGTTCGTAGAGCACCCAGCGCGGGTCGCCGCCGTTCAATAATCCGCGATAGAGCACTTTGGCCGCGATGGCCGATGCCTTCATCCACAGCGGAAACTGGGAAGCGACGACCCACGGAATGCCGGCCGCGTTCAGTTCGTGGGCGATGCTGCCGCCGGGCGTCAGTACCGATTCGATATTGCCGGAATCGCAGGTCGCCAGCGTCACGAGCGTCGGCCGAAACCGCGTGTTGCCGGCCGAGTCGCTCGAGGTCAGGGCAATGGCGAGTCGCTCGCCGTCGACGATGTCGGCGCTGTCGCCGGTCTCGCTGCACAAAGCCAGGCCGTAGCGCTCATCGCCGGAATATTTGAACGGCGCGCCATGGGCCAGGATGTGGACATGGGTGAACTCGGTCGAGGCGCAAAGCGAGCGGATCTGCTCCAGCGTGGCATTGGGCAGTACGGTCAGCAGCTTTTTGACTTCCTCGATACGATTCTCATCCTTGATCTTGACCCAGGGCTCGATGGCCTCGCGCAGGGCCTGCAAATGGGTTTGCGCGGGCACGTAAAGCCCGTCCGGCGCCGCGAACGCGAACAGAATGCGCGGCGGACGCGTCCAGTCGACCGGCAGCGGACGGCCCCGGCGGATTTCCCGCGTGATCGTGATCGGCGTGCGCATCTGCAGGAACAGCGGCGAGCCCGAGCCGGGGAAACCGTCCGGCGCCACGGCCGCCTCGAAGGGCATCAGGCCCAGCTCAAACGCGGACATTGCCAATCGCAGATGCACAAGTTTGCCGTTCTCGGCGCCGGCATTGCCGAGCTCGGAAAGCAGGGCCGGCACCTGGCCGAGCACGCGGCCGATGGCCTCGCCTATGTCGCGGACTTCCGATTGCCGCTGATCATCGGTGGCGGGGTCCTTATCCTGGGGGTATCTGAGCCGCCGCAAGCGCATCAGAAGCTGACGATGCTCGAACGGCATTTGCAGCGTCACGGGCCCGTCGGAGCCGCACAAGGCAATGTAATTGGTCAGCGGCGACAATAGTTGATTGTGGGCGGGCCCGGATCTTAACAGCTCGAGCTTGACGTTGCGGATTTCCGAAGTGTGGGTCTCGACCATGTCACTTCCTCACGAACTGCTGGATGACCTGGGGCGCGCCGGTGCCATCCCCAATAATATGGCTCAGGCGGCCGACGACGCCGCCGTTTTCCGGCTTGATGGACACGGCGCTGGTCTGGTTCATCACGAAACTCTGGCCGCCGAATTTCGCTTCGTCGATCAACTCCATGCGGCCGTCGATCAGTACGTCGTAAACTGGCTTGAACGAGTTCTGGTCCTTCAGCATGGCATCGGTGAAGCGCAGCAGCCGAATCCAGGTGCCGCAATTGAAGTAGAAGCGCCCGCCGCCCATGTCGATGGCGCGCTCCAGATGGGTGTGTCCGGTGACGATGAAATCGATCGAAGGCCCAACCGCCGCCGTGACATCCTTGAAGGTATCGTCCCGGTCGGTATGATCGAACGTCTTGTCATCGGCCAGCCAGTCTTTCAGCGCCCGGCGCAATGCCTCATCCTTGGGCACCCCCGTCAGCCGATCAATGAGGTATTGACCGGCGCCCAGCGGTGCTTCCGGCTCGACGATCTGGGCATTCGGTCTGCCGAGATTGGCCTCGGCCAGCGCCAGCATCTCGTCAACACTCTGCGAGTCCTGTTGCACCTGGCCTCGGATGCCCTCGCTGAGATGGGGGCCCAATAATTGGTTAACCGTCACGGACGAGGTATCCACCTGTTCGCGTGGCTGGAAACCCTCGGCGGACAGGCGCTGATTCACTTCCTTGCCGTCTCGCACTTTTTCGCCGACGATGGAGACCAGGTTGGTGATTTTCTTGGCTTGGGACGGATCGAGCACGACCAGCGTACCGACCGCGGCCTGGGTTTCCGGTTTCAGCAAATCGATCCATTTGTATTTTTCCTTGACCTCGTTCATGACCTCCTTGACCATGCGCGTGCCGGCGTTCGGATACCATTCCTTGGCATCGAGCGAGCGGCCGGCATTCAGGCGCCGCCCGACCTTGGCCAGATCCTCGTAGCGGTTGTAGTTCCAGGCGTCCACTTCGTTGCCGTGCGTGCAGTAGACGCGGGCACCGCCGACCGTACAGGTATAACCGGCACCGGTGGTCGAGAACTCGATCCGGGCGCGCTTGACCAGGTCGTCTCCCGCCAGCCGCGCCATGATCAAGCGCTGGACCGTCGGGAACGACATTTCGATATCATGGTTGCCGATGATGAAGATCAGCGTGCGCCGCTCGGCCGCCACGAAGGCCGCCAGGGCATCCCAGATGCAAGCGAAGGACGCGTCTTTCATAATCCGGCCCACGACAGTCACAGCCTGCTCAACAGCGATATAGCCCGGCAGTTCCTCGGCCAATGTGTCGAAGACATCTCCATTCAGCACCAGCGCGACATGGCCCGCCGGACACTGCTGGCTCACCCAGCCGATGTAGCCCGCCAGCCTTTTGGTCTCTTTCAGGATCTGGAAATTGGGCCTGTTGCCGCCCATGTGAATGTCCGAGATTACGTGAATCTCGTCATAAGCAGGAAAATCGCTCATACGTCTACCTCTCGTTGGAATAAAACCGAGGGATAAATGCCGGGCAAATTCGGCGTGCCGGTATTTAATGCCTCGATATATATAATTTGTTGTGCTGATTATCGCCTGTTGATCCGGGCCAAAGTTTTAATCAACAGGCGGTTGGTATAAACAGAAAAAGACGTTATAAATCCGCGCTCGGCTTGATGCCGGTAATGCCTTCCGCGACACGCTCCGATAATGCGCAGATCGTCGCGACCGGATTGGCGCCTACGGCCGTCGGCAATAATGCGCCATCGGCAACATATAAGCCGGCATAACCGAAAACCTGACCGAAAGTATCGACGGCCGCGCTGGTGACGCCTTCGGCGGGATCATTCGCCAAGCGGCAGCCGCCCAGGGAATGCACGGTAATATTATTTTTCATGGGCCACAGCCAGTTCGGCAGCGGAATGAATGCTTTCCCGCCGCTCCACTCCTTGAACCGGTTGCCGGTATCGAGAATCGCCTGATACAGGGACATGCTGTCCTTGTAAGGCCATTTCACATGCAGAAAGCCATCATTGTTCAATTCCATGACGCCGTTGCTTTTGTCTATGCCCATGCACAGCAAGACGCTGCTGGTATAGGAAAGATCGCCTTTCAGCAATTCATTGAAGGCGTAGCCGATATGGCCATTGGTTATGCCCTGCATGAAGCGGGCAATGGCCATCTTGGCAGTCCGGATAAAGGCATTGAAATGCGAAAAGCCGGGTCTGAGCCCCTCTGAGTACCAGGCGGCAAAATTGGGATAGCTGGCGTCTTCCAGTATGAAGGCGTTATCCCGATTGAAATTTTTGAACAGATTGTAATCAGTGCCCTGGGTAATGACCGGGCCGTAATTGGGATTGGCGGGCTTGTCGCCGTCGATGACAAAAGAGAGAAAATCGCCGTTACCGGAAAAATGCTGGCCGAGCTTTTGGCTGATATTGGGCAGGGTTTTGTAGACATCCCGGCAGCGCATCAGAAGCTCGTTCGAGCCCAGCGTGCCGGCCGAAACCACCACGCGGCGGGTCACGGCGCTGTGCTCCGTGTGGCCGTCATTCAAATCCTGCCAATAGACCCGGTAACCGAACTCGCCGCTGGCAGCAGAGTTTTCATTGCCTTGGGCATCCAGGGGCACGATTTTCTGGCCGAGAACTTCGGTTTTAATCGCGGCCTGATAGCGCGTTTCGGCGACATGCAGGTAATTCAAATCCAGCGAGTTTTTCGATTGCGTGTTGCAACCCAGATCGCATTCGGCGCAATAGACGCAGGAAGTCTGCAGCGCGCCGTAACGGTTTTTTTCCTGTACGCCGATGTCGGTCGGATTGTCGAAGTCATTTCCGAAAAATACATTGATATCGAGCATTTGCGACTCGTGGCCGTCCGCCTTGGCGAATTCCTGGAATAAGCCCGTGCGGATGACCTGCCGGCGCGGATCGTCGTTTTGCGGCATCGGTCTTGCGCCCAGAACTTCCTTGCTGACCGCGTAATAAGGCTGCAAAGCGTCTTTCTTGCTGGTTTCGGGCCAGGTGTGGTCAAACACTTCATCGGGCGGCTGAAGGAAGACATTGGCATAGATCAGCGAGCCGCCGCCCAAACCCGCGCCGACCACGGCATCGATATGGTCAAAATTGCGTATATCGAACATGCCGTGCGTTTCCTTGCTGGCGATGTTTTTCGGCCTGCTGCGCTTTTCCGGCAGAAGATTCCAGAAGTTGTTGGCCATGTCATGCGGCGAACGCGGGAAAGCCCCCAAGGGGTAGCGTTTGCCGCGCTCCAGCAGCATGACCTTGCCGGGCCATTTTTTCGATAAGCGGCAGGTATTGATTGATCCGCCAAAACCACTGCCGATGACAATAGCTTCGTAGTCGTATTCGGTATTCATCGTATTTCCCCGATATTGTTTTTTTTATTGTTAGGATTTGATTTATAGCTTCCTGGCTTGCGCATGAAGCCGCTCATGTAGGCTGGGTTGGAGCTTTAGCGTAAACCCGGCATTTCGAAGCCGGCCATGCCAGGTTCACAGCCTACAACTGTTCTTAAAAAACTCAGGATTGAATCTGGGCGCCCGCACCGTTTTTGTGGACGTGCGTGACATACGTGTCCCAAAGCTCGCGCATGAAAAAGCCGCCGAAAGCGCCGATCGTCCCGGCTTTTGCCGCGAAGCCATCAGCCTGCGTGACCGTCACGGTCGACACCAGCTTCATCAGATCGACTACGCCCAATGTCAGGATGCCCGCGCCGATGACCGGACCCGATTTGTCGGTACCCTTGTGCAGCTGCGTGTACAGGGTTGTAGTCTCAGGCCAGAGCTTGAGCAGCGAGCCGTCGCGTACTTCCTTCCTGCCCGCCAGGTAATAGGCTTCGCCTTGATGCTCAAAGCCCAGCTCATAAACCATCAAGGTCAATTTCGGATCGGCCGTGGGTTTGAACAAATTGAACACCCCGGTCTTGGCGACCATGCCCATGCCCAACGGGGCAAAATCGATGGTGCCGGTCAAGTGGCCCGGATGCTCGGCATCCTTGACGAAGGCATCCATGTCGTCGATGCTGACCATCGCGTGCATGGCCAGTTGCGTACCCGCCTGTTTGCCTTTCGCCTTGCCGTCCTGGGGATCGCTGGCATCGAGCGCAAAGCCGCCCGTCATCGTTTCTTTAAATTGCAAACCTGTTTTTTGTGCTGTCATTTTCAGTATGTAAGGTTCAAACGGAACCCCCTCCGGTTTCATGCTGTTGAAATAAGCTCTCGCATCGGCCCGTCCCATTTCGATCAGGGTGGCGTGGCTGATCGCGCCCGTGTACAGCGCCGAGTCCAGTGGCAGCGGATGCGCGGGTTTGATCAGGTGGAGAGTGATGGGTTGTTGATGTCCGTATGGTTGTTCGCCGTTGGCTATCCGGGTATTGATGTCCTTGATTTGTTGAAGCTCTTTGATCAGTGCGCCGTTGGCGCTCATTTCCAGCATTTGCACATAGGCGTCCAGCGGGCCGCTTCGGTAGCTGGGAATATTGCCCATGATCCAGATCAGCCATAATTCATTGGCGCCGCGCTTGACGGCCTCCAGCAAATTGGCATCCTGGATAAACCCTGAATCCAGATAAACCGTATCCTTGATCGTGACGGGCGGCAGCGTGCCAGGCAATGACATGCCGGCCACCAGGAAATCCTCGGTCATATCCTGGTGTCGGATGACTTCGTTCATTTTCCTGCCGAAATTGCAGACGTTGAACGTGCCCTGCACGCCTTCCGCGGCGCGGATTTTTTCAAAATCGATGCCCAGATGCGGATAGACTTTTTCGCGGAACGCCTTTGCTGAACCGGCGGCGACAAACTTGGGCGGCCAGAGATAATTGCCCAATGGCATAAAAGAGATCGTATCGCGCATTTTCAAGGTGCGCCAGCGTTCGCAGATGTCGTCAATCTGCAAACCGGAAAACAGCATGGCCAGATTCAGCGAGCCTCCGGACGTACCGTCCATGTGCTGAAACTTGAGGTCATGCGCGAAAATCTCGGTCAGCGCGCCGGCGGCATAGGACAAACGCATGCCGCCTCCCGGAAGAATGAGCGCCCTTTTGGGCAATCGACTGTCGTTAGCCGCCGCGCCTTGAGGAATATGGGCTTGTGCCGTCATAACTATTACTCCTGCCTGTTGATTGTTACCATCATGATCATGCCGGTGGAATCGGCGCATCAGGCGGAGACAGCCATTCTTCGCTCAAACCCAGATTGATCACGGACTCAAAGCCTTCCGGAGCTTTCTCGGGCAGTTGGTCGAAATCGAGAAACCAGCTCTCGATGTGATCATCGAGCGTGCCGGTAATGGACGGCAGGAAAACCGTGGCAATGGCATCGCCGATTTCCAGTTCCTTCATGGCTTGCAGGCGGGGATGGTCGCCGATGACAAAGCGGGCTTTGGCGTTCTTGAACAGGCGAACGCCGCATTTGGTGTCGAGCAGGATGTCCGACTTCATCAGCATGCCGCGGAATGAACAGTAATTGGAGGCGCGCATCTTGACCGGCAGGCAGGTTTTTTTCGGGGGCTCTATTTCGACATAAGTCACCAGTTTGCCATCCAGGTCATACTGGCTGCTGACCTTGTCCTCGGTGATTTTAAAATTCAGATGTCCCTGGTGCTTCGGCATGCCCCAGATGCCTTTGCCGCCTTTGACCGATATTTCGGACGATACCGGCAGGTCAACGACATACTGGCCGGTCTTGAAGAAATTCATGAACAGGGCCGGCAGCAGTCTTGGCGCCGGTTTTGCGCCATGGGTGCAGGCGATGGCGATGCTGTATTCGACGTATTTGCCAATAGGCGTTTCGCGATAATCAATAACGGTCACGATCAGCAACCCGGTGTTCCACAAGCGGAAGGGATGGACGCCTTTGGGCAAAAAGGCTTTGGCTTTTTCCGGATTAATCGGGAATACCGCCATCAAGGCTGGCGAATTCGTTGCGGCAACGGGTAGCTTGAACGGAATGCCGTCGACCAATGAAAACCGACCCGCGTATTCTTTAATGCGTTTTGGCATGCAAAACATGATTTTTACTCCCTCTTGGCGCCGTTGATTTTATGGCGCGGTTTTATTGTTGTTGTTATGAATTAATCTTTATCGAGTTCGTCGAGGATCAAGGGAAACGTGTCCCGAGCCGCATGCTTGCCCATGAACACATCCAGGTGGCCGTAGCCGGGCAGCACATGCAGCGAATGGTAATTCGGGCGCAATCCGGAAAAATAGTTATAGGAATTGATTTGGCTGATGGGCAGAAAACAAAGGTTGTTTTCCCCGGCAAAGAAGGCGAACCGGGCGTCAGTCTTGGGGGCGGCCTTGAGAAAATCGTCCGGCAGTTCCTTGAAGCCTTCGACGGAAACCAAATGGCCCTGCTGCGTGCAGCGGGTGATCTGCTCGAAAAAGCGCAGCGGCACGGCGCCGAATTCTTCCTTCAACCATTCATGGGTTTCTTCATTGAGGTTTTCATGGCTCCACAAAGCCGGAAAGCCGCTGCCGTAAGTAAAACTGACCTGTTTGCAAACGGCGTTATGGCATTCGTGATGGGTCATATTGACCAGCAGGGTAATCAACTTTGCAGCCAGACCGGGCGCCTCGACGCCCCAGTGCGGATTCAGGTAGGGCGTGAGCAGCTTGACCAGCGGCACCAGGTATTGAAGCTTGAACGTGGACCAGCGCGGCACGACCGGGTGCAGGGAAACGGCATTGCTGACGATGGTCGTGACTTCGGGCACGAGCCCCGCGAGGGCCGACATGGTGAAACTGGTCGAGCCTTGGCAATGGATGATGGCCTTGAGATTTTTCGCGCCGGTCTCGGCGATAATGGTCTTGACGGCCTTGGGATGATCGTAGAGGGCCGCCTGATCCAGCGTCCATAAATTCGGCGGAAAAGCGATGCTGCCCCGCCAGTTTTCCAGCCATACATCATAGCCCTGTTCAATCAGCGCATCGACTATCGTTGTCGCTACCGGCGCCCGGTATATGGAGGCACGCACCCCGGCGCCATGCACCAGAATGACCGGGCCTTTGTCCGGCGCTTTCCGCCCCCGGACATTGATCAGGTTAAGTTCGACGCCATCATCGGCAGTAAAGGGGATGATCCGCTCATCATAAGGCGATTGGCCGCCCGGCGTTTGCGAAAGCATAAAGAGTCTCCTTTTGGCATTTATTAGTATTTATTATTGGCCCTTAAGGTTTCAAGGAGACGGAAGGCTTCCGTTCCCAAGAAAATTTGGCATTGCGTTGCCATTTTTTAGTTATATATGAATTCAATTCCCCCCAAACAGATCGGCAATGGCTATGGCTATGGGAAAGCCTCTGAAGCCGCAATCCGCACTCTAAATTAGAGACTAGGCGCCATACCTATCAAGCAGTTCCGCCGCCTGATCATCCGACCTTTTTATCTGTGCTCCAGCCGCCAGAATCACGCGTCCTGGTTCGGTTAAGCCGAGGGACAGAAAAATAGTCGTGCTATTACCTTGATATATCTCTATTTTTTATGTTTAAAAGGCAGAGAATAAATCGGCGTTACGCAAAAAATAGCATTATAGTTTATATAACCAATGTTTCAAGAAATGCCTGTTCTTTTAGCGCGGGCATTCATCCATGAAATACTTATCACGGTTGAAAACATGCCAAAGGTACAAGCAAAACGACGTTAACCACAACCGGCATTGGGATATCAATTGCCAATTGTAATGATGGACATATAAAACATGAGGACAGCATTACCGAAAAATCAAATTTCTCGAAGAAGCGACTGTGCTTCACAATCACCTTGCTTTACTACCCGCTTTCGAGATATTTAATCGCGTAAGGGCATAGATCTCGGAGACGCTTAAAAAGCCCCTTAAAAATATCAACATATAAAAACCACCGCTATCCGTTTATAAACCGGATAAAGAGCAGATTCATTTGCAGATAAAAGATAAGCCCTGCTTTCTGATGTTTTTATAAATCAAGATTGAAAAACAGGAAAGAACATGACTTATCTTTCCTGTTCGAGGTAATGGATTGCCTCAAGCAGCCAAATAAAATAGTCTCAATCGAGCCTGACTCCGAGATATCTTATGCAACTGCCGAGGCGGGGAAAAAACCTATATCACCAGTCTACGAACTATTTGATAGCTGTAATAGCAATCGCTTCCAGCCATTGAGCATTACCGTTAGCCGCCGGATGATACTGCATAATCACAGAATAGGCGTTGCCATTGGCGGCATCAGTCACGCGAGGCATTAACACCTGCCCGTTAGCCGGATTATACGTGGCCTGGAACGGATCGACAGTTTCCCCGGAGCCGAGTTCGTTGAGGTCTATCAGAGCAAATTTATAAGTATTGCCCGAGAATGGAGCTTGCCGTACCAGGCGGGCCGCGTATAGCTTGCCTTCAACCTTGACCTTAGGGATATTCAGTTCACCGCTGAAGCCATTGAATGTTGCCGATTTTTCAATTGCGGATGGCGATAATAACGGATGGATTGTTGGCAATAACGGATCGAGGCCAGTGCTGGTAATGTTGATCGTATACTGGTCATCGCTATAGAAAGATGAGATATATTCCTGTGTAGTTGGAAGAGATTGATACCAAGTTCCTAAAGAGTCTGTCCACGAGGTGGTTACAGGGAGCCCAGGTTCACTCAAAAGAACTGATCCTTGACCACATTCGTCATCCCCTTGGTCCGCATCTCCATGTAGAGGCGAGGAAATAGCAATGTAGTAATCTCTTTCGCCTGGAGGAACACCGATTTCAAGAGAATTAGCCGTATCAAAACAAGGATCAACTATACCGATGAGAGCCCCATCGAATAACCCCGCCCTATAAGCCAGATACAGGTTATCTGAAGCGCCTATGATCGCAGGCTCATCCACCTTTTCTTCCCCTGGATACTTGGGATCATTATGTATAACTATCTTATTCCGTATGTCCGATCTACTGCCGGTTTCCTTCACCCAACGGTGGAGCGGATAATAGGCAGATTCTTCCCACTCAGGCGTGAACTGAGCACTGTCAAACACATACAGTACCCATCTGCTTTTTTTACCGAAGCAACTGCTGCCCTGCGGACAAACGTCAAGCTTGATGATTTCGTTACCGGCACTGTGCAAGAAAAACCAATCCTTATCAGCCGCGTGGAGCAAATGCCCTTTAATATTTCTGCCGGAATTCAAAGGTGTTGCATCGGTAGAATGATCATTAAATTCAACGTCCACATTATCGTAAAGTTCATCCTTCGGCTGTTCAAAAACAGTATTGCCGTCAGCATCAACCGGGTTACCAATAATAGTTACATTTAGGTTCGCGGTAGCGCTTTGTCCGAACTGGTCGACAAGGGTGTAGGAAAAAGAGTCTTTGACGACTTCGCCAGCCGCTAGCTTATTAACGCTGGGAGCGCTTTTATACAAGGTATAGGTAAAGCTGCCGTCGGAATTGAAAAGCAGAGTGCCATATTCACTCGCTGGCGAGCTGTTAAGGTAAGCACTCGTCCCATTCAGGTCATTTGCTGTCACATTGCCAGTCACGGAAACAACATCATTTGGCCTCACGGTGATCCCGTCATCGTACGCCACAACCTGCGACGCTGTGGGTGCTGTCGGGTCTGTGGGGTCTGTGGGGCTTGTGGGTTGCTCGGGTCCCTTTAGAGGACCAGGTTCGGCGCATAGGCCAAATGAACAGAGCAGTAATAAAGGGGAAATTTTTTTTAACATGGGGGATACACTCCTGTGAGCCTACGGACAATTTAATCGGGTCATGCCTGAGAATAGTTCAGTTTTGCTTATAGTCAAGCTGAGCCCTGAAAATGCCCATTGGATATAGCTTCCTGCTATTTATTTAGGAATGCGGCCAGAATCTGCCTAACCTTGTGTCCGGGAAAGTGTTGGCACATCAGCATTCACATCCGCTTGATCGCGGCATGAATCTTTTTCGCCAGCGTATTGATTCCGCGTTTTGTTACCTTTTCATGCGTGCCTTTCAGTTCAATATCATATCTTGCGGAAAGATCAGGCGTTTTCACATTGACCAAATACACCATCAGATAAGAAAACAGAAAACTGGGTTTGCTGTGCTGTCCGACTACGACCCAATCGGCGCCAGACTGGCTGGCCAACTCAGCCGCCGCATCATGAAATTTGAAAAGATAACCGAACCCGGCATTCGCGGCCGCTTGTTCATCGACATTGATGCGAATGATTTCGTAATCGCCGGCTTGACCGATCGCCTGTTCAAGCAACGGCTTGATTGTAGCCGTGCGCGTGAGTTCATCCGGCGTATTGGGCATTGACGTGATGTCGTTCAGCTCGAAGTTTAAAACCGCTATGCGAGTACCTGCATGAACGGCACCATTAAAAATCAGCCCCATAGCCAGTATGATCCAGGCAGGAATTATTCTTGCATTTATTAATTTCATCCTCTGTTCTCCTTATTTTTAAGAAACGTTGCTTGCGTAACAGTTGCCAGATTAGCGTGGCGGCCTGCGTCCGTAACCTGATCATTGCCCATTGAATACGGGCAATTTGCCCGACTTTATCGAGGCTGCTTTCCATGCCGGTCACAGGCGCATAGAATGCGCTCAAGGGCGCGCCGAGCCTCAAAGCGTCTGATCGTCAGCAAAAAATCTCATCCGGCATTACTATGAATCTGAAAATTTACTTGCTCTCGCGCATCATCCTGATCGGCTTCGCCTGCCTGGCTGCAACGGCTATCTGGGTGCTGTATCAGGCCGACCGGGAATTCCGGCGCGAGGCCCGTTCAACGGCCGACTCGATAGGCCGGCAACTGGAAGTGCAACTGCTACGCATCAATGCGGGCTTCGACCATGTGGCGAGGTTCCCGGATCTGGGATTATGGCAACAGATCAGCACCGTATCCGGCACTTGCGTGCGGTTCATGCCGACAGACGGAGATCAGGTCCGCAGCGTATGCAGCGGCGGCAACGTAATCGCCCGGAGCGTGCCGGACTGGTTCGAAGGCATATACCGATGGGCTTTCAAACCCGGCCTTGAGGCCATGCGGCCGATTGCCTTTCGTGATCGCGTTCATGGCACCGTCATTGTCGCACCCAGCGCCGAAATCGAGATTGCCAGCGCCTGGCAACAGCTTCGCGGCCTGATGGGGCTGTCCGCAACAACCGTGCTGGCTCTTTGCCTGCTGGTTTATGTCACGGTGAGTCGCGCATTGCGTCCGGCACAAGTGATCGTTGCCGGCCTGGAAAACATGAGCAATGGCGACTTATCTACCCGTCTGCCCGCTTTCGAGCTGATCGAATGGCAGCGCACCGGCCAGGCCATTAACCTACTGGCGGCCAGTCAGCAGCAGTTGCTTGCCGAACGCCGAAAACTGGCCCTAAAGCTGATGACTGTCCAGGAGGAAGAGCGCCGCTATCTGGCGCGCGAGCTACACGACGAGTTCGGCCAATGCCTGGCCGCCATCAACGCCGTCGCGGCATCCATGACGCAAACGGCGGAACAGGGCTGCCCTGCGCTGGTGCCCGAAGGCAAAAACATCGCTCGCATTACCGGCCACATGATGGATTTGTTGCGCGGACTGCTGCTGCGATTGCGGCCCATGGATATCGATGAACTGGGATTGTCGGCCTCGCTGAGCAGCCTGGTGGCCGGCTGGAATGCCCGAAGCGGCGGCAAGATTCATTATCAGCTGACCATCGACGGCGATCTTAACCGGCTGCCCGAGCCGGTGCCCGTCAATATTTTTCGCATCGTTCAGGAATGCCTGACCAATATCGCCAAGCATTCATCCGCCGCCAACGCGAAAGTCACGCTCATACTATCCGACGGACTTGTCGAATTGCGGGTCGAGGACGACGGCATCGCCGATAAACTGCCGTTTGAAGAAGCGTCCGGCATTGGACTGCTTGGTATGCGCGAGCGCGTGGCGGCGCTGGGTGGTCAACTAACGCTGGCGCCGGCCCAAGCCGGCGGTCTGATGGTCCGGGCATGGCTGCCGGTACAACCCGCTACAGGCGCGCCGACATGACGACTTCTGCACACATCAGGATTTTACTGGTCGACGACCATGCCATCGTCCGCGAAGGTTATCGCTCGCTGCTGGAAAAGCAACCCAGGCTGGAGATCGTCGCGGAGGCCGCGGACGGAGCCGAGGCGTATGCCCGCTTCAAGGATTGCAACCCCGATCTGGTCATCATGGATCTGTCGCTGCCCGGCCAGGGCGGACTGGAGGTTATCGCTCATATCAGACAGAGCCGCCCCGATGCCAGAGTTCTGGTTTTCAGCATGCACCTGCATCCGGTTTTTGCGATTCAGGCCGCGCGGGCCGGCGCTTTAGGTTACGTAACCAAGAGCAGTGCGCCCGATGTCCTGATCCGGGCCGTCTATGACGTCCATGCCGGTCGCCACACGCTGAGCGCCGATATCGCCCAGGCGCTTGCCCTGGAAAAGCTGGGCGCCTATCGCATCGCGCTGGAAGAACTGACCGTACGCGAATTCGAGATCTTGCGGCTGCTGGCCGAAGCGCGATCGACCGAAGACATTGCCCGCCTGCTCCATATCAGCCCGAAAACCGTGCTGAACTGCCATTACCTGATCAAGCGGAAACTGGGCGTCGCCAACGATATCGAGCTGACCCGCCTGGCTATCAGGATGAATGTGATCAATCTGTTGGAACTGTCAGGCCCGCCGCAGGAAGAATATAGGCCCTCATAAAGCCTATTTGAAACTGACTGTAAAAGACATAAAAAAGGGGCCGAAGCCCCTTTCATGTAAAACCGGATTTTAAGCTTGAACGGCTGTTGATTTTCTGCGCGCTGCTGCGCCGATCAAACCTGCCAAACCTGATCCGAACAACCAGACTGCTGCTGGTAATGGAACCGAATTAACGTCAACATCAGTAGCGGTAACATGAAGCGTTGCTGCTTCAAATATGAAATCTCCGCTAGTAGCTGTTAAAACTATCAATAACTTGCCTATATCGCTCAATCTCAACAAGGCATTGCCGTTATCAAATAAATTAAAGCTTAAGTCATGATTTGCATTTGCATTACCAGCTAAGCTAGTACTCTCAGCGGAGAAGGATAATTTTTCAGCACCATCCTGAGGTCCTTTATCATCACGTAGTTGTAAATTCACTAACGCATTAGTGACATCCTGAGTGAGTGGATTAAATCCAGAATCCGTTATATCAAACTCCCAGGAATAGCTCGATGTTTGATCATCACCGGTTCCCAACAGCATATCAGTTGGATTATAAGTGTCCGTATAAGATGCAGCTTCTGCTGCCGTTACTGTTATTGATATACTTATTATCATTAAGATAACGCAATATATTTTTTTCATTTTTTAATCCCTATATAAATTAACCAATAAATATAAATTGCACTCCAAATACTTTTTAAAACAGTATAAGATCCTGGAGCTTTCAGCAGCTGCTTCACAGCAGATATGGCTTGTTTTGTGGCTTTAATTCCAATAACCACCTTTCAAAAATCAATGGAATAAAACTCGGTTGAAAAGTTATTCAATTATGTTTATTTCCCATTGTGTTCCTTTTTCAATTTTTAACAATTTCGTTTAGTTTTCAATATTTTCATTAAATCAATCTTAATTACTGGTTAATTATTGATTAATTACTGGTTAATTAATTGATAAGCTGCCATATACTTAAGTCATCAATTTAGATTATTAGTAACTATTAGTATTAGGCTTAATCCGGCATCTCTAATTCAGAGTCTGGTATGCTGTTTTGGAAACAACGCCCTATCTGTTGTTGGAGAATGAAAGGCATCTCAGTCACCGCCCAAGATGTATCGCCTGTCGCATCATTTCCAGCATTAAGCGGACCCGATGGATATGGTTAGAAGAATTGTTCGGTGCAGCACCGGATGCGGTCGGCCTGACGATAAGCCGACATTGATGCTGGCCTTTAATTCCTTATGGAATTTTGCGGATGATAGCAAGATGCCGCGCTTTATTTCCTGGCAGCCGGCGAATCTATCGCTTCCGTCCGTGTTCGATCTTAAAGGATATGAAAACGCCCAAGGCCGGGCTTGAAAAAACGCTAAGAATTCATGCCATACTGTCTTAACAGTTGCATAGGCATTCGCCGGCGTATTGACTTAGCCGACATAAAAAAGGGGCCGAAAAGCCCCTTTTAGCATTAAGACAGAAAGTTAAGCTTGATTTGGTGATTTTCTACGTCCTGCGCCAATCAGGCCTAACAAACCTGATCCGAACAGCCAGACTGCCGCTGGCACAGGCACAGGGCTTCCATAAACTGTCATATGACTCAAATTCCTGAAATCATTGGTGCCGATTATGTTCATTTCCCAAGTACCGGATGTTGCGCCTGGATCCAGCAACCAAGCCGTCCAAAAGACACCGTTAGATGCTCTGCCATCGTTAAGAACCAGAGTAATCGCTTTATAACTTTGCCATACGGAAGGATCAAGCGACCAGGTTCCACTTACCAAGTCACCGTTTTGTCTAATACCATTATCGATACTCAACGGACCATTGGTATATGAATTATCGGTGTCATTCGTATCTATTTTAGTTATTTCCTGCCAATCATTAAGGCCAAAGAAATTGCCCGCATTCAGATCGGCCGCAGTATCGTTTGAATCATTAACAGATCCATCTCGGGAGTCCTGGGAAGGCGTTACAGGTCCAAATGTAGCAGCGTTTGCCACATTCATTCCTAACATAACAAAAACTAGCATCAGGCCAAATAAACCATGTTTTCTCATTTCATTTCTCCACAATTAATTTAAAAAAATTTGGAACAAACTACTTAACCGAAAAACCTATTTATTTTGCCCCCATCACTGGATTCCTTTTTTATTCTTAATAATTCCATTAAAGTTTCAGTGATTCCATTAAATAAAACTGAATTTTCATTAAATTAATATGAATTTTTAGTTAAATTTTCGGACATTTGAAGTATACCTTGGCCGCTTATTCTTGTTGTTAGTGTTTTGTTATTTTTGCGTTAGAGTCTGAGCTTAAATTGTTATATTTGTTAGGATCTGTAGCTGATATTCAATTTTTCGCCTTGAAACAGCCCCCATTTATTGCAGAAAAAATGAAATATTAATCAGTTTGCCACTCGGGATTGACCGCTTTAATACCCACTGCAACGGGGGGCAGTTAATTATCACGGAAAAAATTGTTCTATGCGGTATATAGCAGCCTTATCCAATACAGTATCCATCGGACTACCTCATCTTGGCAGGCACAAAAAAGGGGGCCAAAGCCCCCTTTGATTGCAACCGGATGTTAAGCTTACGCAGCGGCTGATTTTCTACGCGCTGCGCCGATCAAACCTAACAGGCCTGATCCGAACAGCCAGACAGCCGCCGGGACGGGTACTGGATCAGGCGCAGGACCAGGATCGCCGCCAAAAGCAATATAGTGCGAAAGCCCTGTTCCGCCTCCAGGAGCTGTCTTCCAAGTACCTGAAAATACGGCCTCTGTCAGGAGAAAAAGTCCATACGCATTGCCTTGCTTCAGGCCGATATATATTGAATCCCAGCTATCCCAAATACTGGCATCGATACTAAAAGTTCCGAATCCATTTGCATCTTGGGGAGCATTTGGGGTTATACCGGTAATACTGCCGGTAAGATCTGTCACATTGGTAAATAATGTATCTTGACCAGGATTTGTCACTACATTGTTTCCCCCCTGGATTTCGATATTTTTATCTTCAGTAGTGCAAGACAGTACAGTTCCCGATCCCGAAGCCGCGTTCATTTCAAAGTTACCACAGGTAGCTGCCTGAACGTTAGCTAAAGGACCAGCCGATACGGCAACGAGCATTAAAGCCGCACAAGTTTTTTTATTTAGTGTTTTCATGAGATTTTCCACAAATACAAATTATTAAAATAATTTGCAACCCAGCCATCTTCCG
This sequence comes from Methylobacter luteus IMV-B-3098, assembly GCF_000427625.1. Taxonomy (GTDB): domain Bacteria; phylum Pseudomonadota; class Gammaproteobacteria; order Methylococcales; family Methylomonadaceae; genus Methylobacter; species Methylobacter luteus. Next base: position 2,769,098 of record NZ_KE386569.1, on the reverse strand, counting down.
CCCTTGAAAGATCTGTGGCTTTCCGTCCTCGCTTCGCAACGAGTTTGGCATGTCTCATCATTTGAGTTTTAAAAGCTGATAAGTGCTATCGACCCTTAGCTCTCAGTGATTTTTCCGTTCTAGCCCCCCTTCAGCAATAATTTTAAAAAAAATTGCAATCCAGCCATCTTCTAAACTTCTAGAAGACCTTGGACTTTCCGGCCCTGCTTCGCAGCAGGTGTGGCGTGTTTTATGACGTCGATTTGGTTAAGCCGCCCTTTGAAATCAATGGGATCAAACTCGATCGAAAAGCCATTCAACTTTATATCCGATTGTGCTCCCAGTTTTAATTCTCAAAAATTCCATTTAAGCTTCAGCACTTCCATTGAATACACCTTAATTTTTAGTTAAATCTTTGGCTGAGAGCCAGTATACTTAAGCCGCTTCTGTAAGTTGTTAGTAATTTGTTATTTTTGTGTTAGAGTTTGGCATTATTCTAATTCAGGCTTTTTATGCTTGTGTCAATGGATCAAAATTCTATTTACGAGTTTGAAACATTTCGCCTGGAAGTGACGACCCATTTATTGTGGGAAGGTGAAACCCATGTCAATCTACCGCCCAAGATTTACCGCTTATTGCTTTATTTCCTGCAGCATGCGGGTCAGCTGATATCGCGGGAAGAGTTGTTTGAGGCGGTGTGGGATGGCCGGCTTGTCGACGATTCGGCATTGAGGCTGGCTGTCAATTCCTTGCGCAATATTTTGCACGACGATCGCAAAACCCCCCGCTTTGTTGCCACAGTCAGCAGACGAGGCTATCGTTTTCTGGCTGATGTCACCGTCAAGCGGTCTGGCGATGATCGCATTCCTTTGTATTACCAGCCTAAAATTGAGCCATCATCTGCCTGGTTCGAGCGGCCTTCGGAATTGGCCCTGCTTCAAAAAGCCTTTCTTCAGGCGGCCGATGGGGAGCGGTGCGTGGTTTTTCTGAGTGGTGAACGCGGTACGGGCAAAACGACCTTGCTCGACATGTTCCTGTCCGGAATCAAATACCCCGATCTGGCAGTGCTCCGTTCCCGATGCGTGCAAATGCACGGAAGCACAGAACCGTTTCTGCCCTTGTTGGAGGCGCTCGAACGCCGTTGCCGCGAACCGTCCGGAAGAACCTTGATCGAGCGTCTGGATCAGATTGCCCCAACCTGGCTCTTTCAAATGTCGAATCTGTTGAGCGCCGATGAACTCGCCGACCTGATTCCGAAAGTCTCCCAAAACAGTACGCGACGTATGCTCAGAGAAGCCGCCGAATTTTTTGAGAATTTAAGCACCGGTTCGTTCTTTATCCTGATAGTCGATAACGCGCACTGGATTGATGAAGCGACTTTGGATTTAATTGCCTTGCTGGCGTTTCGGCGCTCTGAAGCGAGATTGCTGATTATCGTCAGTTATCGTCCTTGCGAAAACAGCGCGGGCGTCCAGCGCATTGAAAAACTACGCGAGGAACTGCTTCATCGCGGCGTGTGCCGGGAACTGTCCCTGCAACACCTGGCTCAGCTTGATCAGGTTGAGTTCCCGGAGGCTGAATAATTTAAAAAGAATTGTTGTTTTCCGATCTTATCGGCAGCCTTTCTTCCATGCCTTCGCCTGGCATTTCCCGAAACCCAAAAACGCTATCCGAGCTTTCCAGACCAGTCGTCTTCAAGCTGAAGATATCCTTATTGAAGGTCGACAATAGAATAATCACAGCGCCCTTGCCAAACCCGTAACTCGTGATGGTAATGCTTGCCATCTGAAACAGGCGAAAGATCGCCGGCAACAAACCTTCGGCCGGTGTCGGCGTATCCAGTACCGGAAATATGGCCTGCAATAGAAACAGGCTCGAATTGGTGAATGCGCCAACAACCATGGCCCAGCGCACATGCCACGGCAACGGCACCTTGGCCGCGTAAAACCCGAACAGCAGCGCACTCATTAACAGGAAATCGAGATGCGCCTGCAACAGGCGCGTGAACTTGCCCTGGAAAACCAGCTTGATCGGTGCAATGTCGATGCTCATGCCCACCATGCACCACGCCAGAACCAAAGCCGCCAGCAGCCATAAAACGGCGCCTCTGATTAAAAGCACATTTCCCGCATGTCTTGAATCCTGATTCATAACCAATCGCCTCATGTTCTTTTCAATTTAAATTGATACTGCCTTTTTAAGTATAAAGACATCGGCTTGTCACGCGCGTGCTCAGGACGGAACAACTGCTTGACTGAAAAGGCAATACGCCATTTACATGCGCCACTGTTGTCTCTAACATTGGCAACAGCCAATCTCTGAAAATAGGAGTTTTGATCATGGATATTCACGGCTCGACATCCTCAACAGACTCAGGCACGACGCAGGGCATCAGGTTATCGACGGACGACCGTCCGCCACGCGAGCGGCATGAATGGCTGCGCGAAGTCATAGGACGGAATATGCCAATGTTGAAGTCACGCCACCGGCCGACGGCAGCCTGTTCAACGAAATGACAATTTACCCGTGGCAGGCTCTGCGCCTGTCCGCCATCCGCTCCAGCGCCGTTTGCCTGGAGCGGCTGCCTCGCGAGCCCCATTTGATCAGTCACGATGCCTACTTTGCGGTCGTCCTGCTATCAGGCGGTTACCAGCTTGAGCAGAACGGCAAAGCCGTTTTTCTACAGCCTGGGGATATGACGCTCTACGACGCCACGCTGCCCCATCGCATACACTGCCCGCGGAACTTCTCGAAACTGATCGTTTCGATCCCGAGACCGCTGCTGAGAGACAGAATAGCCGGCATCGAACACTGCACGGCGTTGCGCATCCCCGGCAATCAAGGCATAGGCGCCGTGGCAGCCAATCTCTTACGCACTTCTGCGAGCCAGACCGATCAATTAAGTGCGCAGGAATTTTCCGCGCTTGCAGACCATTCTCTCGACCTGTTGACTCTGGCGCTGGCCTCCGTACGCCCTGCTAACTTCAACTTGTCCAGAAGCCGTTCCTTCGCGCTGAACCGGATCAAGGATTTCATCGACCGGCATCTTGCCAATCCGGCTATGGATTCCGCGATGGTCTCCTACGGTGCCGGTTTGTCGTCGCGCTATGTCAACGATCTGTTTAAGGACGAAAACACTTCCCTGATGCGCTATATCTGGCAGCGCCGGCTTGAAAACTGCCGGAAAGACCTGCTTGACCCGATTCATGCCGGCCATCGGCTTTCCGACATCGCATTCCGCTGGGGATTTAACGACTTATCGCACTTCAGCCGGGCGTTCAAACAGCGCTTCGGCTGCTCGCCCAAAGCCTATCGGCAACAGATGAAAGTTTAGCCCCGCGCCTGCTTAACGAATATGCCTTAAAACGGCATTCAGCGAGGCACTGACGATATCGTCATGGCAGGCTATGCCGGTATGTGTCTCACCATTGTATTTCAGCCGGATATAACACGCAGCTTTGGCATTGCTGCCGGCCGACAGGGCGTGCTCATGATAGTCGGTGATTTCGATAGTTTGGCCGAACTGCCTTTCCAGCGCATTGACAAACGCATCCAGCGCGCCATTGCCGGACCCTGTTACCGTAATCTCGCCCGACGCCGAAACCAGGCGCGCCGACAGCGTCTCCTGCCGGTCGTGATCGAGATGAAATCCGGCCAGTCGATAAGTCGCCTCAGCGGTGAAATAGGTCTGCTCGAATAATGCCACAAGCTGCTGCGCGCTTATTTCCCCCGCCTCCTCTTCGGTCCGGCGCTGCACGATCCGGCTGAATTCAATCTGCAGCCAGCGCGGCAGTTGCAGGCCCAGTTCCTGCTCGATGACATACGCGGCGCCGCCCTTGCCGGACTGGCTGTTGATGCGGATGACCGCCTGGTAATCGCGGCCGACATCGGCCGGATCGATGGGCAGATAGGCGATGTTCCACGGCTGTCCCGGCTGGCGGGCTTCCAGGCATTTCTTGATCGCATCCTGATGGCTGCCCGAGAAAGCCGTGAACACCAGGTCGCCCGCATAAGGATGGCGCGGATGCACGGCGATCTGGTTGAACCGGCTGACCTGACGGCTGATCGCGTCCAGATCGGAAAAATCCAGCCCGGGATCGATGCCCTGGCTGTACAAATTCATGGCCATGACCATGATATCGGCATTGCCGGTACGCTCGCCGTTGCCGAACAAGGTGCCTTCGACACGCTGGGCGCCGGCCATGAGCGCCAGTTCGGCGGCGGCAACGGCACAGCCCCGGTCATTGTGCGTATGCACGCTGACGATGACCGCCTCGCGATGCCGGATGTGCGTGCTGAACCATTCGATCTGGTCGGCGTAGACATTCGGCGTCGAAATCTCAACCGTCGACGGCAGATTAAAGATAATCGGCCGCTCGGCCGTCGGCTGCCAGACATCGGCGACGGCGTTGCAGATTTCCAGCGCATAGTCCGGTTCCGTCGCCGTAAAACTCTCCGGCGAGTACTGAAACTGCCACACGGTCTCCGGCTGCGCCGCGGCGCATTCCTTCATCACTCGCGCGCCGTCCACAGCCAGCGCGGTAATGCCGTCCTTGCCCATTTTGAAGACCTGCTCGCGCTGCACCCTGGACGTGGAATTGTACAGATGCATGATGGCCCGCCTGGCGCCTTTCAAGGCCTCGAAACTGCGCCGGACCAACCCTTCGCGCGCCGGCATCAGGACCGACACCGTCACATCGTCCGGTATCAGCCGCTCATCGATCAGCAAGCGGATAAAGTCATAATCGGTCTGGGACGCGGAAGGAAAGCCGACGGCGATCTCCTTGAAGCCGATCCTGACCAGAAGCTTGAAGAAAGCCGTTTTTTGCTCGATGGTCAAGGGATTGATCAGCGCCTGATTGCCGTCGCGCAGATCCTCGCTGCACCAGATCGGCGCCTGGTCAATCCGCCGGTCGGGCCATTGCCGCCGCGGCAGACTGATGACAGGGCTTGGCCTGTATTTATGATGATCGAAAACCGCTCGCTGTGCTGTATTCATAGTGTCTCCTCGCTCCATGGTCGTTGAATGAAGCCACAGTATAGGAAAAAGGCTTGAGCGAATGATTGCCAATACGCGGGTAAAAACGGCTTTTTGAGCAATTATTGCCTACTGATTATCATCTGTTTGTATAATCATTTCCGTGATTGCCTGAAGCCGACAACAACCCTGTTGAATTGCCATGAAAATAGACCGAACAGACCGACGCATCCTGGATGAAATGCAAAGGAATGCACGCATTTCCAATCTGGAACTGGCCGACAAGATAGGACTATCGCCCTCACCCTGCTCAAGAAGAGTCAAACAGCTCGAAGACAGCGGCTTCATCGACCGCCATGTGACTTTGCTGAACCAAGCCAAGCTGCAGCTGAAACTGACCGCTATCGTTCAAGTCAGCATGGACCGGCACACGCCGGACCGGTTCGAGAATTTCGAAGCCCACGCCAGCACCTGGCCGGAAGTGCTCGAATGTTACCTGATCACCGGCCAGACCGCGGATTATCTGCTGAAAGTGATCGTGCCAGACATGGACCATTATCAGGACTTCCTGCTCGGAAAACTGACCCGCATCGACGGCGTCACCGGCGTTCAGTCCAGTTTTGTGCTGCGCAAGGCCGTCGATACGAGTGTTTTGCCGCTGGATCACTTGTAGCCTTTTCTATGAGTTTAACGGCAACAAAATGCAGAAACAGGGTCTAACAAAAGCGTTCAATTGACGAGTTGGCGTGCCGTTCGCGCTGCCGACCGTCCGCTTCCGGCCATATCAAGCGGTCCGGTATGTTCATTTCGGAAGGAGAATAGTCATGACAGTTAGACCCATCCCCGACGGTTACCACAACATCACTCCCTACCTATGTATTAAAGGCGCGACTGAAGCCATTGAATTTTACAAGCGCGCGTTCGACGCGGCCGAAGTGTTCCGGCTGGTGACGCCGGGTGGCGAAATCGGACACGCCGAAATCAGGATCGGCGACTCATCCCTCATGTTGTCCGACGCCTGTGATCAAAGCCCGTTACGCAATCCCCAATCGCAGGGTGGCTCATCCATCGGCCTGTATCTCTATGTAGCGGATGTCGATGCCCAGTTTGCCAAGGCCGTCGGCGCCGGCGCGAAAGTCATCAGCCCATTGCTGGATCAGTTTTACGGCGACCGCACCGGCACGCTGGAAGATCCTTTCGGACATATCTGGTATTTGGCTTCCCACATAGAAGACCTGTCGCATGAAGAGATCAGCAGACGCGCCGAGACGCTTTTCAGTGCCCAATGCGGATAAGTTCGTGCCCGGCCGATGAGGGAGGGGCGGAGACTGCCTCTGCTTACCGGACCCTGTTTCCGTATGGATGGCATGTAATTGCTATACAATGAAAAGCCGACAATGAGCGTTATGGAAATCGTGTTATGTTGAAAAAAATCATCGCCAAAATCGCCGATATCTTTTTGGGATTATTGGTGACCATTTATATCGTTTTGGAAGAGCTGGTCTGGGACAAAATCGCCGAACCGATTTATGCTTTTATTCACAGCCTCAAAATTTTACAGAAAATCGAGACGCTGATTTACAGGTTCGATCGCCATGCGCTGCTGGTGCTTTTTCTAGCGCTGTTTGCCCTGGTGGAAGTGCAAGGCATCGTCGCACTGAAGCTCATGGCCACAGGCCAGGTCATCGCCGGCACGGCATTGTATGCGGGTAAATTCCCCATTGCGGCCTTTACCTTCTGGCTCTTTAACATCTCGAAGGAAAAACTCATGACCTTCGGCTGGTTCAGGCGGCTTTACGAACTGTTGATACTGGCTATTCACAAGATCAAGTCCAGCGCCATTCACCAGCACATCGTCGCCCGGCTTAAATCCGTGAAGGAATGGCTGAAAAACCGGCTGTCCGGGCCGCGCCTGTTCGTACGCAAGCTGACGGAAAAATTCAGGATTTCGAAATATTATAAAAATTCAAGGAGTTAGCCGCGTAGGTTGGGGTGACGATAGGAACCCCAACAAGCAAAGTACCCGGGGTAATCGAATTGTTGGGGTTCGCACGCTCACCCTAACCTACGCGCTGGTTTCCAGCAGCATGGGCAGAAAGCCCGCAAAGTTGGTCAGGAACGCCAGCAGAATCGGTCGGAACCGTGACTTTGATATTTTAGGATTCGGCTAGAAATAACATCCTGATGTCGATTTTTATGAGCCCTGTGGGAGCGATGCCTACATCGCGACTAAAGACCGCCACAAGTCGCGATGTAGGCATCGCTCCCACAGTTGCTGCCCGGATTTAAAACTGGTTGCCGGAGTCGCCCAAGGCAAATACCCAGAGGGCATAAGTATAAGTACTCCAAGGGCATAAATGAATTCACCCTACATAAGCGCTAATTTCATCGACAAATCGGAAAGTTATTTTTAACCGAATCCTTACGCGGGTGCGTTGCGGCCTGCGCCCGGCGGCAAGTCCATGATCAATTCAGAGAAAAAGTGATATTCTCCGCTTAAGATTTATATGGGCTTGCCCTGATGATCGCCCAGCCTGACAGACTCTGCGAAAGAACCGGTTGGGATTGCTTGGCTTGTCTTAAACCCTGCAAACGGGGCAACATGCCTCGTCCGGCTCAGGGACAAGTCAAGTTAGACCTTCCAGGTTTTTAAAACCTGGAAGGTCTAACTATATCCTGCGTGTCTTTCCTGCCCGCCGTTTTTGCAACCAGCGAATCACGCCGGTAACAAATATCAGCGGACAAGCCAAGCCGGTCAAAAACACCAGTATCCGGCCAGTCATGCCGAACGCCCGCCCGGAATGCAACGGCCACTGCCAATGCGTGAACACTTCGCCGGCGCTGCCGGTGGTCGGATCGTCCGCATCCAGTATTTTGCCGCTATAGCGATCTATCACCACGCAACGCCGCTGCAACAGGCTGCCGGGCGCATCGACACCATCCTGACAGACGGTATAGGCTTTAGTCGGCGTAGGCGCTCCGTAAATAAAATGCGGTCGCCCGGTCGGGTAGCGTTGTAAAGCTATCGTGACAGCTTCGTCCATACCAATCGCCTGACCGCCGCCCGCCGGCGGCGTCGAACGGAACCAATAGCGATAGGTCACCGGCGAGAACAGTTCCAGCACTGGCACCACGTTATGCGGCAACACCATGTAAACGCCGGAAAACAAGACCGGCAGCATCACCAACGCCGTATAGAATCCGGCGGTTTTATGCAGGTCGTAGTGCAGCCGCTCGGCGCTGGCCTTGCATTTGACTGTCAAGGCTTGCCACCAGCGCCCGGTCAACGGCCACCAAACGATCAAGCCGGTCAGCACCGAGATTATCAATAAAGCCCCGGACAACCCTACCACTACAGTGCTGACATCATGCGACTTAATCAACAGCGCGTAATGCAGTTTAAACATGAAGTCGATAAAAGTTTTGGGAATAACACTATCCGAGCGATCCTGCAAACGCTTGCCGGTTACCTTGGCCGTATAGGGGTCGATGGCCACCTGCCATGTTTCAGCGGCTCCGTCCACCGTAGCGACAGTGTATCTGAGCTTAAAAGCCGCCTCCGCATTGTGCGGATAAGTGGCGAAAGTATGTTTGGCCTGTGCCGGCACGGCCCGGCGCCCGGCCTCGAAAATCGCCGCCAAGGGCTGGTAAGCCGCCTGAGACTCCGGCGGTTGGACGATTAACAGCTCGTTATTTAGCCATTCGTCGATTTCTTCATAAAACACAAGGATGCTGCCGGTGATGCCGTAAATCGACAGCAGAAATCCAAGTGCCAAGCCTAGCCATAAATGTACACCGAGCCACAACTTGCGGCGGGTCTTAAGCCTCGATAAACGCTGACGATTGTTCTTTGCAGGGAACGAGATCATGTTCTTGTGTTCTTTGACGAAAAGAGAAATTCGGCCGCTTCGTAGAATAATCCAGGCTCATGTTGCCAGACGGCACCTTCGCCAAGGTCGCCGGCATCATGAGGCCCAAATTACACCCCGAACCCACCAGACATTAAAATTCCAAGCGGATCGAGCCCATGAAATTGCGCGGCGCGCCCGGCTGAGTCAAATAGCCGTTGAATGCGGACGTTTCATAAATCGTCTTATCCAACAGATTATTGACGTTCAACTGAGCGGTCACTTTGGACTTTCCCAATTCCAAGGAATAACCGATCAGCGCGTCGACTCTGACGTAGCCCGGCATTTGCCAGTCATTCGCGTTATTGCCCTCCCGTTCACCGACAACATAGGCACCGGCGCCGAAATTCAGACCTCGCAACACTGGATCTTGAACCGAGTATTTGGCCCAGAAACTACCCGAATTTCTGGGGACGTTCCAAAGCTTGTGCCCTTGATTACCTTGATTGTCCTTGGTGATTTCCGCATCGGTGTAGGCATAAGAGGCGATCAGGCTCAACCCGTCCGTGACTTGGCCAGAAACATCCACTTCTATGCCGCGGCTGCGTGCTTCTCCGGTCGATACGGAAAACCTCGAATTGATCGGATCGGGTGTGGCAATGTTTTGCTTGGTCAATTCGTAAAAGGCCACCGTGGTCAGCAACTTTTTATCGAACAATTCGGTTTTGAATCCGACCTCGTGCTGCTGCGCCGTTTCGGCAGAGAGAGGTTGACCGTTGGATGCCAGTGCGGTATTCGCTCCGCCAAGCGATTCGACATAGTTCCCGTACAGGGAAAGCCAAGGCCAGGGTTGATACACCATGCCCACACGCGGACTGAAAGCCTCGTCTTTGACTTCCGTTTCATTGTTTCTGGCAGTTTCGATGGCAGTCGAAGCCGAACCGTTGCTGCGGGCCGCCCAGTCGTAACGCCCGCCCCCCATGATATGCAGCTTGTCGAATAAGGTGATCTGATCCTGAAAATACGTGCCGTACCAAGATTGGTTGAAGGTGGTGAACTGGTTGAAGTCCTTGGCCGAGGCTAACGGAACCTGTCCATAGACCGGATTGAAAATATCAACCACAGGTCGATAGACTGCCGGCGCCGGAGCGCCGAAGAATCCTTGGCTTTCAGCCGTTTCCCAGAAGTAATCGAAACCCGCCAATACCCGATGCCGGGTGCCGAATAATTCGAATTTACCGGTCAGATCGATACTAGTCGCGACTGTATCGGTATCGTCAATCGGCCGGGTGCTGACATTACGAACAGCCGTGCGTTGATTCAGAGGGTTCACCGGCCTTGGAAAAAACGACGAATTGTTGATCTGATAATCCAGGTTGTAATAGTGAAAACGGTGCTGGATTTTCCAGTCGTCATTGAATTGGTGCGACCAATCGAAGCCCACCAACACCTTTTCGAACACGGAGGTCTCGTTATCGGTTCCGAAACCATAAAAGCGCGTAACGGGAACATTCACCGGACGGTTGCCCAGTACCGGAAGCCCCGTATAGCTGGTACGGGTGTCGTACTGGTATTCCAGATTCAGATTGACTTCGGTTCGGTCGCTGGGCTTCCAGCTCAGCGATGGCGCAACAAATACACGCTCCTGGTCCATTTTGTCGATGAACAGATCGTTGTTTTGGTAAGCCAAATCGAAGCGGTACAACAGCGAACGATCGTCATTGATCGGGCCTGTCGCATCTATGGTCGTCCGATACAAATCATAGGAACCAAACTGCTGCTCCAACGCGTAATAGGGCTTATCCAACGGCTTTTTGGTCACAACATTGATCAAGCCGCCGGGCTCGATGCGCCCATAGATGGCGGCGGCCGGCCCTTTCAGCACTTCGAGCTGTTCCAAGTTGACGACCTCGTGCTGCGCGCGCCGGATACGCAAACCATTACGATAAACGGTCGTTGTGCCGTCGGTTTGAAAGCCGCGCAACTGGAAGCCTTCGTACATCGGATCGGTCGCCCAGAATACGCCGCTGACGTTTTTCAGCGCATCTTTTATTCGAATCGCCTGTTGGTCTTTCAGTATTTGTTTAGGTATCACTTGCACCGACATCGGCGTTTCCATAATCGGCGTATCGGTTTTGGTCGCGGTAGAGGTGTTGCTGATGTAATAGTCTTCGTTATAGGGATCATTCACGTCCTTAACCGCCTCGCCAACTACAGTCATCGTTGTCAAGACAGGCGTGTCTGCCTGTGATTGAGGCGCGTTCTCCAGCGTGGCCGTATTGGCGCCGGTCAATCGATAACGTAACCCGCTGCCGGTCAGTAGCTGCTGCAACGCCTGCTGCGGGGTGTAGCGGCCATGGACGGCACTGGAGCGTATATCTTTCGCCATGCCGGCCGGAAAGCCGACTTGCCAGTCGCTGACGGCGATGAAGGCGTTGAGGGCGTCCACTAAAGGCTGGGCCGGAATGTTGAAGTTGAGCGCCGCGCTTTGCGGCTTCGCGGTATTTTGCTCGCCTGTGTCGGCGGCCGATACCGGCAGCGGCGAGCCGAAAGCGGGTAATGTTAAAGCCATGGCGATGGCCAGCTGGCGCAGTGTCCCTGGTGCGTTAGGTTGAACCTGAGGCATGAATTCTCCTGATTTGTCATGTGGTTAGTCGGCGCGTTTGCAGGCGCATAGCTAACAAGACGTATCAGCATGGCTGACGACACACTTGCAGAGAATTTTTTTTCGTGCAGCTTGAGGCGGCAGTTTTGGGGGCGTGGCTTTCCCGGCACAATCAGGTCCAAAGTCGCCCAGGGCGAATAAATTCGCCCCCACATGATTTCATCGATAAATCGGAAAGTTATTTTTAGCCGAATCCTTAGCAATACGGCAACCACAATGGAAATTCAGCCTTTCAACACCGTCAGATACGCCGACAGGTTGATAACGCGCGCGCCGGCGATGCCGGCCAAGGCGCGAACAATGGCATCGGTATCTTTAAGCTTGTAGTTGCCGGTGATGCGGGTTTTGGCGAGTTTGGCATCGGTAATGACGATGATGCCGGGATGGTAGCGGTCGAGTTCGGCGATCACTTCTCCCAGCGGCTGATCCTGAAAGATCAACCGGCCGTCAAGCCAGGCGAAAGCCCGGCTGGCGTCAATGCCGGTGACGGCGCCGACGCCCTCGCTGACTATGCGGGTGTGCTGCCCGGCAGTGAGTTGCCGGCTGTCGCCCTGCTGTCCGGCGCAAACGACAATGCCGCTTTCGACATCGACCAGAGTGGCGTCGCCGGTTTTGACGTTAAAGCGGGTGCCGACCACGCGTACCGTGCCTTGCGCTGTCTCGACGATAAAGGGCCGGGTTTTGTCCGGCTGTACTTCAAAGTAAGCTTCTCCGCTGAGTATTTTCACTCCGCGCCGCTCGCCTTCGTCATTAAACGCCAGCGCGGTGTCGGTGTTCATCGTTACCGCCGAGCCATCGGCCAGCACCAGGCGGCGTTGCTCTCCGGCCGCCGTCACCGCGTCGGCTTGCCAGCGTTCGATCAAGCCCGAACCCAGCAGCAGCCAGCCGCTCGCCAATACCATGCAGGCTGCGGTGGCCCAGCGTTGCGGGCGTAATTTTCGCTGCGCTGGCGGCGACGGTATCGCCGCGCATTGGCTCAAGGCGACATTCAGCGCCTGCGATTGCCATAATTGAGCGACCCTGTCGTAAGCGGCTCGATGCGCCAGACTGGCGGCCAGCCAATCGGCAAATTCGGCGCGGTCGCGTTGACTGGCTTTACTGTCCTGCAAACGGGCGAACCAGGCTAACGCCTGGTCTTGCGTTTTGCCCAAGGTAGGGATCGAGTTTGGTTCGGCATGTAAAGACATAGGGGGTACACCTGAGTGATTTGGCAAAATTCTATCATTAATTAGACGTGCGCAATGCGCAATATCCATACTTTAAATGGGTGATTTGCCTTGTGCGGACAGCAAGTGGGCAAGCGCGGCATACACGTTTTTTTCCACCGCGCTGCGGGAAATGCCGTAATGTCGGGCGATGCGCTCATAAGTCCAGTGATGGAATTTATGCAGCACCAGAATTTGGCGACGACGTTCCGACAAGCCGTTCAGCGCTTCAAGCATGAGCGCGACCTGCTGCCGTTCGTCAATTTGCTGTTCCGGTGCGGGTGCGTTTGAAGGAATGCGTTCCAGCAGATTATCGGCATCTTCATCGTCTGTTGAGTGGTTATCGCTGTGTTGACGTACCCTTTCCTTGCGAAGATGATCCAGCGCCAGATTGCGGGCAATTTGGTAAAGGAAGGGACGCGGCTGGTGGATGTCCTGGGTTGTTGAAGCATGCAGCATTTTCAAGTATGCCTCGTGCGCCAGATCTTCCGCCGTTTGCGGACAGCCGACAATGCGATAGATGGTTTGAATTAACGATTGCCGATGATGCAAAAACAAATCGTTGATAGCGAGAGTAAGACTGGTCATGGCGATGGTTTTTAGTTTTGCTGAAAAACTGGAGCCTGCCTTTTCGACAGGCTCAAACAGGCCAGCAAAAACCGAGCCAATATGTATGCGATTGATATTTAAAAGAACTTGTTGCTTATGGACGCAAAAGTGCGGCATATGCCGTATTGACTGGGTGAAATGGCATAGTTTCAGAGTTTCGTAAGGCGGGTTGGGCATTAGCCGTAAACCAACACATCCGGGCGGAAAAGTCGGGTTACGCTATCGCTAACCCGACCTACTTGTCTTTATAGGTCTTCCATAAGCCCCGCCAACTACTGCTCCACCGTTACAAAGGCTATTTTTGTGATGCCCGCATGCTGAACGGCCGCCATTATTTCAGCCACTTTGGCATACACCACGGCTTGGTCGGCGTATAAGTGCACGCCAGCCTCAGAGTCTTGCGCAAGCTTATCCTTTAAAGCGGTTTCCAGGGAGGCGAGATCGGCGACAGGCAGCTTATTGAGTGTGATGATCCCTTGCGCGTCAATACCCAACTGTAACGGCTGCTCTTTCACGTCCGCCGTGGTTTCGGCGGTTTTTGGCAAAGCCACATGCACGGATTGAGTCAGCAACGGCGCGGTCACCAATAAAATGATCACCAGCACCAGCATCACATCGACCAGCGGAGTGACATTGATTTCGCTCATTGTGTCTTCGTTGTCTGACTGCGGTTTAAAGGCCATGGTTATCCCCTGACTTGTCGGTCAGCGCTGAAAACGATGTGCATGAAACCGGCGACAAAGTTTTCCAGATCGGCACGGTGTTGTTTGACCCCGCGCAGGAAGAAATTGTAGGCCAATACCGCTGGCACGGCGACGGCAATGCCGATGGCGGTGGCGACCAGGGCATCGCCAATGGGGCCGGCGACCACATCCAGGCTGGTTGATCCGCTTTGGGTAATCTCATGCATGGCATGCATGATGCCCAGGACCGTACCGAATAATCCGACAAAGGGCGCGGTGCTGCCGATACTGGCGAGCATGGTCAGGCCGGTTTCCATCGCGCGCTGTTCCTGCTGCATGTGAATAAGCAGCGATTGTTCCAGTTGCTCAGTCGGCGAACCTTGATATTTAAGATGTTTGCCTGACGCCTGCTGGCTGCCGTCCAGCCAGGTGAAGCCTTTTGTCGCGATGCGGGCTTGCGGGCCGCGGGCCAGGGTTTCAGGCAAGGCCCTGGCGGTAGCAAGATTCGGCGCCTCCCAAAAGGCGCTGTTAAAACGGCGGTTGTAATAGCCGTTCTTGCTGAATTGCCAGAGCTTGAACAGAATCAGCGTCCAGGTGATCACTGAAAAAGCCAGCAAGGCGTACAAAGTCCCGTCGATAATCAATTGGGGGGCAATATGATAGGGCATTCCCTCTTTCCTCCGTTAATGGTCTAGTTTAAAAATAATGGGCACGATCACCGAGCTGGCTATTGCCGTATCGCCCCGTTTGGCGGGAATAAACCGCCATTTCTTGACCGCCTCGATGGCCGCTTCATCCAGTTCCTCGTGGCCACTGCTGCTTTGTATGGCGACAGCCTCGCTATGCCCTTCAGCGGACACGCTTACCCGTAGCCGCACGGTACCCTGCCAGCCTCGCCTACGGTAAGTTGCCGGATATTTGGGTGGGGGATTAAAACCGTAGTTGGCGTTAACACTGGCTTCGGTATAGGGCTCCGCATTACTCTGTGTTTTGCTTGCCGAGGCTGAAGTACTGGAGGCGGGGCTTGAGTCCTTTAAAGTTGACGATTCCGCTGTCGATTCCGCGGGGGAAGGCGTGAGCGGTATTTCCTCGGCAATCGCCTCAGTTTTTGGCGGTTGCGCTGGTTTATGTTTCACCGGCGTTTTTTTCTTCAGCGGCTTTTTGACCGGTGTTTTTTTCGGTTTGGGCGGCTCGACCGGTTTGGGCTGCACGGGCGGCGCGGTTGAGGCTTGTTGGCCCGGTACCGAAACCAATGACACAGCCATCATCAATGGCTGTGCCAATGTGACAGGCTCCCGCGGTTGCAACAACCATTGACCAGCCCGGATGTGCAACAGCAGCACTAAAATCAGCAGTAAACTACCAATAGAGCGAGGCTGTTCTTCTCCGGTTAAAACTTCAAGCAAGGTTCGCTTTTTGCGCCTGACAAAGGGTGCCGCACCGCCCAGAGGCGATAAACTCTGTCCGACCAGGCCCTGTTCGTGGTTGTTGAATAAATACATGGAAAATAGGTCTTCCTCAATTTGCACCAATGCCGGAGATTGCCTGTTGTCTGTCAACCCGACATTTTGTCATCTGTGTCAGATTGGCAGATAGCGTCAATCCAACCCATGGTGCTTTATTATTATTTAGTTAGCCAAGGTAACGAAGGTGCAAACAGCATCGTTATAGATTGTCGTAACCGGCGCCCTCAAAGCATGTCATGAATTTATAACCTTTTTTATTGATGATGATTTTTGCTGTAGGCGTAACTGAAGCCGGATGGCTTTTTTGTTTACTCTTCCAGACACTTGCCGGAAAGCGTATTTAAAAGCGCCGTGAGCCGGTCCAGTTTCACATCCACTTGCCTGACATATTCTTTGAGCTGAACCATTTGCGCCTGAATATCCCTGGAGTTCTCATGGACATGCTGGAAATGAATCTGGAAATACCGAGGCAACGGAAACAGGTCCAGCAAGTCATCACCCTCGTGAACACTGCGCTCCTCGGGCATCTTGGGAGGCATGGCGCCTCTTTTGCGTTCTTGAACCAGCTTTGATGTTGGCATGCGTCCTTCCTCGCTGCGATGGTTGATCGGTCTTACCGGTTTTTCTTCATTAAAACGAAACGGGTACTCTAAATTCATATCAGCATAACAATAAGTTGTCTTCACAAATCACGGACAGCCGATATGTCTATGATTCAGTTAATCCATCCCTGGATTCCGGACGTCATGCCTGACGATTTTTTTAGGGGTGCGAAGCTCCGAATAGCCATTATATTGGGAGGGAATAGCGGTTATTTCGGCGCTTCATTATGTAAGACGTTTCAGCCATAAAAATCCCTCACTCTGGAAATAAAAAATTATTTTTAAGCGGGTTGCAGGGTTTGGCGGCCCGATGTTTTGGCGTTAACCGATGATGACGAACCAGTCGCTCAGGCGCGTAATCTTGACTGACAAGGTTTTTTCCAGTGTTTGCAGTATGTGCGCCGAATCGCGCAGATTGATGCGGCCGTTGATTTTCAGCTCGCGCAGGCTGTTGTCCTTGAAAATAACCAGGCCGTTTCTATAGCGCTGCACCTGCTCGATGACGTCGCCCAGGGCCATGTCTTCAAAGACCAGGTAGCCGTCCAGCCAGGACGTGGTCAGCTTCGTATCGAGCCTGCCGGTTTCGCCGTGCCCGTCCCGGTCGACCGATACGGCATCGCCGTCCCGCAGAACGACAGACTGGCGCCAGCGCTGACCGTCCGTCACTTCCACGCGGCCGGACAGCACTTTGACCTCATCGCTGCGGCCTTTTTTGTGCACGAAAAACCGGGTGCCCAGCACGCGCGTGATTGAATATTCGCCATGGACTATAAAAGGCCGGCCGGCATCGGGCTGCACATCGAAAAAGGCTTCGCCCTTCAGCAATTCGATAGTCCGCTGATCGCCCTGCATCGTAACAGCCAGCGCACTGTCCGTGTTAAGCGTGACAGAGGATCCATCCTCCAGGCGCACGGTTTTCTGTTCGCCGACTTTCGTGGCATAGTCGGCCTGAAGCAGCACGGCCAGTTCAATGCGAAAGACGAACAGCAGGGCCAGGCTGGCAGCCACGGCCAGCAACAACCGCGGACCAGGGCGCGTTTTCTTTGTCAGGCGGGAAAATTCGGTCGACTTCGTTTCGGCCTCGCTTAATACCTGCTTCAAACGGGCATCGCCCCATAACATGCTGATTTCATCAAATGCTTGCCGATGCGCAAAGTCCTGAGCCAGCCAGCGCGCGAACGCGGCTTTTTCTTCTCCGGTGACATTCTCCGAGCGCAGCCGCGCAAACCAGGCGGCGGCCTGTTCATCAATCAAATCCTCGCCCCCTGATTCGCCGTTAAAATCGTTATCGTGCTTCATATCGGTATTTCACCTGCCCCACCCTATATTAGTAGACGATTATAATGAAATCCGACCTCACTTCTATCGTCTAATTTTTTTGGCCACCTCATGCATGGATCTCATGCGCATCATCTTAAGGAAGCCTTTGTGGTCAAGTCGATGCCAGGGAGGATCATGTGAAGATCCCGCCAGCTACCGTATCAATCGACATCAGGTTTCAGTATCAGACTGTGCTCGGGCTTGCCCGCCAGCAGCGCCAGTGGCAGGCCTTTCACCCAGTAGCGGTGCTGATCACGGTAATGGGGCGACAGCGGATGTCCCGACTGGCCTCCGGGCATGTGCATGATGCCTTCGTCGAGGCGCGCTGGCGAAACGACCAATCGCTCGCTGGCACCGAACTCCGAGCCGAGCGCACGCACGCAGTTGGCGCAGCCGGCCAGGGCATCGGCCGGCATGTCCAGCAAAATCCCGAGCAGCGGCACAGCCCTGGAGAAAGGATGACCGATACGCGCCTTGTTGACCTGGCCCCAGGTCAGTTCGGACAGCGCCGTATCGGGATAGTCCGCGCTCAGTTGCTGCGCGCTGCGCTTCAGCTGGCCCCGGATGAAGTCGTCCCAGTTTCGGTAATTGACCGGGTCCGGCAGCAGTTGCGGCACTTTCCCGGTCAGCATGGCCTGCAGCGGCGTATCGATATAGGTCCAGGCATAGCTGAAATGCGCATCGAGGCTTCGGCTGGCTTCCAGGAACGGGCTGAACACGCTTGTCGCCAGCTGCTGCCGAAACCGCACCAGCAAGGCAAATCCGAGGCTGTCCGTATCGGCCCGGCCGTTCCAGGCGAGCAGGGTGTCGCGCAGCTCCTGCAGTTCCGGTTGCCGTTCAATATTCCTGGGCGACAGCACGCTCAGCGCCAGTTGCTGATAAAACCCGTAAAATTCGTTTTCGGTATCGAGCTGCAACCCGAACATCGCCCATTCGTTAATGACCGGCATCTCCTTGAGCCGCTGGGTGATGCGGTAGGCGCGATAACCGCTTGCGAACTGGTGCCCGATCACATGCGGGTATTCTCTGCCGAGACGGCGGTCATTGGCCGACACCAGCCAGCCCGCGGCCGGATCGATCTCGCGCGGCAACTGTCGCGCATCGACGTAGCCGTCCCAACCGACCGAACCGTCGGCCCAGGAGCGGCTGACCGAGCCGTCGAAACCGACACGTTTGGGAATCTGGCCCATGACCGTCCAGCCGATACGGCCATGATTATCGGCCAGCAAGAAGTTCAACTGCGGGCCGCCGGTATGGTTGACGATCGCCATGGCCTGTTCCAGTGTTTCGGCCTGATCCAGATCCAGCAATCCGAGATTGACGATGTTGTCATCGAGCGCGCTCCAGTGCACGGCGGCCGGCTTGCCCAGCAACGGCTCCAGGGCTACCGGCCCCCAGATGCTGCGCCTGACGGTAATCTGCAATGGCTCGGCCTCCTTGATGCGAATGATTTCGTTGGTCCGTTCAAAGCGTTGCCACTTGTCGCCGACGCGGTACTGATCCGGATTCTCCGGATTGATCTCCAGGCTCACCAGGTCCAGGAAATCGCCCGTCAGATTGGTGCCGCCCCAGGCCAGCCGGTCGTTGCCGCCGGCGATGAACACGGGCGCGCCGGGCAAGGTCACGCCTGCCGTGCGGCCGGTGCCGTAGTCCATTTCGGCGCGGTACCAGATATTGGGCACTGAAATGCCCAGATGCATGTCGTTGGCCAGGATGGCCCGCCCATCGTGCGTTTTAGCGCCGCTGACGACCCAGGCATTGGAGCCGGCCATCAGATCGTTCAACTGCACGGCTTCGGCCAGTTTCAGCGCATCCGGCGCATGCCGGGCAAGAGCGGTCTCCAGCGAGGCCACCGGAATCGGTCGAACGGGCCGATAAGGTTCAGCGGCGCCATACAGGCTGTCGGTGAACCGGTCGGTGTCCGGCGTCAGGAAAGACACGACCTCGGCCGGCAGGCTTTTCTCCATGACCGTCAGCATGCGCTCCTCACGCTCTGCCGAGGCCGTCAGGTTGTCGAACATGCCCAAAACCACCAATAGGCTGTCTTCCGGCTTCCAGCGTTCGGGACGGTAAGCCAGGACCGTGAATTCGAAAGGCAGAGCCGGCGCACTACCGATGTAGCTGTTGATGCCTTCGGCGTAGGCCTCGAGATAGCGGCGATGAGCCTGCGGCAGTTTCGCCACGACCGCTTTCGCGACGCGCGGGAATCCGTAAGTTCGCGCCCTGATGTCGCTATTGACGGCGGCCTGACCGAATAGCTCGGCCAGGCGGCCGGCATTCTTGCGGCGCATCAGATCCATCTGAAACAGGCGGTCGCGCGCTGTGACATAGCCCAGCGCGCGCAGGGCGTCGGCCCGATTGCCGGCCTTGATCACGGGAATACCGTGGCTGTCGGATATGACCACGACAGGAGCGGATAGCCCTTCCACCATGAATTCGCCGTCTTGCGGCGGCAGCGACCGTTGCAGGAACAACATCCCTGCGCCGGTGACAAGCATGCTGAGGCCGAGGAGAGTGAGCAGGGCATATAAAAATAATTTTCGAATTCGTTGCATGAATATTCCGGTTTTTGTGCCCTTCTTAAGGTTGCGCAGGAATTACCACAAAGGTCACGAAGAAGCAGGCCTATAAAATTTGAGGCGCTGGTTATTACGGTTTGCGAAGTGTCAATCATCCTATAGACCGGCATAAAGCCTGCGTAATTCCAACCCATCATTAGAAAATGCGGTCATTTTTCCACTTGTTCAGGTCCCGCTGCCTGGCGTTTCCGGGCCTGCGGGTATTCGATAATCTTGATGCGTCCTTCCTCCGGTTTGATGCAGCGGTCAGAGCCAGGCGATTGCGGTATTTATTATAGACGCATGGGCGAGCGAGTCACCTCACCCCTAAATGAAGGCGAAAAACACGGAATGGAAGATTTCTGGCCGGGTTGGCAACCCCTTTAATTAATTGATGTTACGCCCGGGCAGCTTTTTTATGCCGTTTGCCGCTCCCGAGCACTACAGCTCTTGAGTCCCTTTTACCGAAAGCGACCAAATGTTCGCGTAGGTGCGAATTAATTCGCACTCAACAAGAGCCATATCGATTCCTGGAAAGCTTGGGCGGGCGTCTCGGGTCGAATACCCTATAGGGCACAAGTTAATTCGACCCTACAGGCGCATTCGACGTATGGACCAATTGTCTGCGTAACATCAGTTAATTAAGCTATGTTATTTACCGCATGCCGGTACGGGAAATCACTTAATGCTCAGTATCAGCTTGATTTGCTCGATGGCTTTTTGTCCGATAAACGCAAAATCAAAACCTCATGCTGTCCTGAAATTAAGAGCCCGCGCCATAAAAGCCTTGCTGTGCCACGTGCTTTCATCATTTCAGGCATAAAAAATGCTTTTCCGCATTCAGGCGAAGACTTGAACTCGCGCATCCAACCGCTCATTTTTCCGGATGATCTTTATCACGCTATTACGACCAAGGAAGAGAAGTTGAACATAGAAGCCCTGTACCAGCAACATCAAAACGAATTGATCTACCATGTCTTCGGCATACTGCATTGCCGGGATATCGCTGCGGATATTGTTCAGGAAAGTTACATCAGATTGTCACACGAAGCCGAGAGGCAAAAGATCGAACATCCCCGTAGCCTGCTGTTCCGCATCGCCCACAATCTGGCGCTCGATCATCTGAAGCACAGAAAGGTGATGGAACACTACGCTCAGTCACTGGATCCGACCCTGATGCCGGCGACCGAATCGCCATCGGCCGAACAACTGGCATCGGAAGCCCAGAGGCAGCATATTTTAAGGCAGGCCATAGACGAACTGCCGCCCCGCTGCCGCCAGGCTTTCATCCTGCATAACATCCACGGCATGAGTTATCGCGACATAGCCTTGGAACTAGGCATCTCCGAAAGCGGCGTCGAAAAGCACATCATGAAAGGCCTGCTGCACTGCCGCAAACAGATGAAAAAACGGCTGCCGGAATAGAGGCGGGGAAGACAGGGTGGTTTGCGCTTCCCGTCCCATAGGGTGCGTTTCCACGAAGAGCGCAGAAACGCGGCACATTAGATTTCCAGTTCCATATCCAGCACTAACGGCGCAAACATTCCCCTGACGCTATCCCGGACAAAAGCCGGCGCTTTTTCAGGTGAGCCGGCGTTAAAGGGCGGCGCCGGATCATATTCGGCTTGCAGTTGAATCGCTTCCGCATATTCCTTGCCGCGTAAAGCGGCCACGATTTGCAGGCCCAAATCGATCCCGGCCGTAACGCCGCCGCCGGTCACCAGATTGCCATCCCAGACCACGCGTTCGTTCATGGGCGTCGCGCCGAACTTTTTTAATAATTCCAGCGTCGACCAATGCGAAGTGGCCTTTTTGCCTTTCAACAGACCGGCCTTGCCGAGCAGTAAACTGCCGGTGCAGACGCTGGTGATGTATCTGGCATTAGCCGCCCTGGTTTTAATGAAGTCGATAAACGGCTTGTTTTTCATGGCTTCCAGTGTCCCGCTTGCACCACCGGGGACAAACAGAATATCCAATTTTTCCGGACATTCGCTCTGCCTGTGCGTGGGAACAATTGAAAAATTACCGCAGGACACCGGCGTCAAGTCATCCGTGGGAGATATCAAACACACTTCAGCGCCCATCATGGCGGTAAACAAAAACTGCGGGTTAATCAGATCCGGTGCATAAAAGCCGGGGTATAAAAGCATCGCAATTTTTTCATTCCCCATCATTTTTACGTCCGGATCGCTCATAAAAGCTTTATGCGCTTGCCGGGAGACCGCTTTGGCTCCGAGTTTCCGCTGTTCATCACTTTCAGCGGCTCTAATGCTATTTCCTAAAGGCGCCAGGAAAGCGGAAAATAATGCCAGCTTGGTAAATTGTCGACGATCCATAAAATAGTCCTGATGATAATCGTGGTATTAATGTGAATCCCGATGACGCGAGTGATGGCCATCAGGAATTGCCGAAAACGTCAAAAAGTCACCGATCCGCTGAAATAGACGGTTGTCCCCTGAGCAGGCGTCACGCGCGTGTCGAAGTAATTCAGCCGTTGAAAATAGTCGTTGTCGGTCAGGTTCTTGATCGAGACCCCAAGTTTGTAAGCTTTTGTTCTGTATGCGATGTCCGCGTCTATGGTGTAAAAGCTATCGCTTTTGTAGAGGTTCGCTTTGTCCAAATAGGCGCTTGATTGCGCATAGATGCCCGAGCCTACGCTCCATCCTTCCAGCATCGGGTCATGAAAAGCATAATTCGCCCAGAAACGGCCGGAATGTTTCGGAACGCCCGGCAAATGGTTCCCGTCAGGCACGCCCGCCAAATTATCGGTGAATTCCGCCTCGGTAAAGGCATAATTACCCAACAAGCTCAAACTTTCGGTTACCTGCCAGGTCATATCCGTCTCGATACCCGTCGAGCGCTGCTGCCCTTTGGTTGCCGACCGGAACAGAGGATCTGTAAAATCCGTGACTTTGACGTTTTCCCGTTCAATTTGATAAACCGCAAGTTGTCCTGTCAGTTGATCGGCTATATCAAACTTCACGCCGGCCTCGATCTGATTGGAGAGTTCAGGCTCGGGCGTCGAAGCATAATTGGCTCCGCCTTGGCCGCGCATGCCTTCGCTATAGTCGGCAAACAGCGAAAACTCATCCGTTATGTCGATAAGCCCGCCGACATTGGGCAGGAAACGGCCGGAATCGGAGTTGAATTCCGCCCCGGAAACCGTATTGACAAAATCCGTCGTCACATTGCTTCTACGCACGCTTGCCAGCAGGTGCAGGCGGTCATAGATCGTGCTCTGCAACTGAACATAGCCGCCGTAAGTCGTGTTTCTGGTCAATTGATTTTGTTCACGCGCGCCCGGAGTACTGAACGGAGCCGTAAAAACCGGAGCAGCCAGGTTGACGGTGTCCGCGAGCATGGCGAAATCCATGAAGCCGTCATCATCCAGTTCGCTGAAATCAGCGCCCAGCAGCACGGTATTCTTGGTCGGGCCCAGATCGAATTTAGCCGTGGCATAAACTTGAACACTCTTTTCTTCCTGCTCTTGTGCCAGCTCTGTATTGATCAAGCCCCACGTTGAAGGCGCAAAGAACGGTTGATCGGCGCCAAAGCCATCGGCGCCAAACAAGTTTTGCGCCAAAGTATCGAATTTGGAATGGGAATAGCGTCCTTTAGCAGTTAACGACCAGATATCGTTCAACTGGTGATCCAACGTAGCCCAGACGCCGTAAAATTCCGAGTTGCTTTTGTCGATATCCTGCGGGCCAATGAACAATTCCGGCCGAATCCTGAAATTGCCCGTGACTGTGCCGGTCGCCGGCAATCCTTGGTAATCCTGCTGCTCCCATCTCGAAAACTTGCCTTGCAGGGTGAAGTTGGTGTCATCATTGTTAGTGAAGGTCAGGGTTGGATTGAGATTAAACCGGTCTGTATCAAGCACGTCGATATTGCTTTTATTGGTCGTGTATTCACCCGTGAACCGAAACAGGATGTTGTCGTTGATCGGCTGGTTCAAGTCCACGAACGGCTGGGCAAAATCATACAGGCCGGCTTTGACCCCTATTTCATAAAACGCTTCCTTTTTCGGCAGCTTGGAAACCAGATTGATCATCCCGCCTACCGGAGAACCGTTGCCGCCGCTGTAAAGCACTGCATTCGCGCCTTTCAGCACTTCAATCCGCTCGATATTGACCATGCTGCCCTGGTCTCCCGCATTTAAATACTGGGTGAAACCGTCGATAAACTGCCGCGATGCAAACCCGCGAATCAGGGTCGGTTCAAAATTGGGCGTGATAGCCGAAAGGCGCGGAACAACACCGCTCACGTTGCGCAAGCTTTCTTCCACCGTAATGGTTTGCTGGTCATCCGTCACGGCCTTTGGGATGACATGAATGGACATCGGCGTTTCCAAAATCGGCGTATCGGTTCTGGTGGCGGTAGCCGCATGGGTGACGGCGTAAGCCGTCGGGTCGTCATCTTCGGTTGCACCTACTACCGTCATCGCTGCCAATGTAGGCGCATTGCCTGTTTGCTGCTGACTTTGACGGCTCGGTTCTAAAGTGATGGTTTTGTCATTGCTGTATCGGTAGTTAAGCCCGGAGCCTTTCAGCAATTTTTCCAGCGCCTGCTCCGGCGTATAAGTGCCGTTAAGTGCGGGCGCTTGCAGGTGTTCGGCAATATCGCTGTCATAAAGCACTTGCAGCCGCGTGTCGGTGGAAAAGCGAGTTAATGCGCTCGATAAAGATTGCGCCGGCATGTTGAATTGCACCGGCTTGCCGGTATCGGCAGCATAACCGCTTTGTCCTGTGACCAGCAGGACAGTCAGAATCCCCGCTGCTTTGATGGTTTTTTGTCTCTGTTTATGTTTTTTTGATAATTTCATGCTGTATTTCTCATTGATCATAAAGCGTTGCCTTCTTGAGAAAGACGAAGCACAATAAATTTACCCTTAGTCTGGGAAGAAAAAATGCAGGCGCTGTCGAAGACAGGCAAATTTATCTGCGGTGATTTCCGGCCGTGCGTCTGTGTAGGCTGAGTTGGAGCTTTAGCGGAAACCCGGCATGGGCGACTGATTCATGGCTGGGCGTCTGTAGGGGCGAATTCATTCGCCCTTGGGTGGACCTTCCAGAGATCGAATGAATTCGCCCCTACAACGCTTCTAATAAAACAGAACCAGACGCTCCGACAGATTCAGGGATTTTATCTTCAACGTTGCCTTGATCCCGTCGACTGCGGCGCCAGGGTCTGTGGTATCGAACACGCCGCTGACGATGCGTTCTTTCAGCGCGGGATTGATGAGCAGGATCTGGCCGCGCCGGTAGCGATTGACTTCATCGATCACCTGCGACAACGGCTGACGGCTGAAAACCAGCTGCCTGCGCTGCCAGGCGAGCGCTTCAAAAATATCAGCGGACAGGACCGGCCCGATCCGGCCCTGTTGATAAGCAACCTGCTGATTCAGATGCACCAGAACGGCTTCATGGGTATTGTTGGCCGAGACTTCCACCGTGCCTTCGCTGACGATCACGCGCATGGCGTCGCCGGAACCCCTGACGCTGAATGCCGTGCCGACAGCGCGCGCGCTGGCTGTCCCGTTAGTCACGGTAAACGGACGGCTTTTATTCGGCGCCACATCGAAATACCCTTCGCCGCGCAGCAGCCTGATCCGTCGTTGATCCGCCGAGAAATCCACATTCAGGGCGGTATTGGTATTCAGGGTGATACGTGAGCCGTCATCGAGCGCAACGGTTAATTGCTCGCCCGGCGCCGTATGATAGTCGCTTTGCCAATTCTGGTAGAGTGTCGCCAATTGACTGGACAGCAATACGGCAACCATCAAAAGCGACGAGGAGGCAGTCATGAATCGCCGAGAATAAGGGCGTTTATTTGTGAAAGGCAGCGATGTGTCCGCCACTTGTTCGGCCCCGACTCTTGCCTGAACCCGTTGAGCGGGGGCTTCAAGCATTGCCCAGAGCCCCCGCACCTTGTCATATGCCCTGGCATGTTCCTGACTGGCCTGATACCAGCTTTTGAACTGGACCCGTTCCTCGGCCGTCACGTCATCCGCCTGCAGACGCACAAACCAGGCGGACGCCTGTTCGGAAACGGATGGGGGCGGTACGGAAGGTTTCTTGATGGGCATGGCAGGGTATTTGCAGTACCAAGGTTTTTAATAAACAGAAAAGGAGTTGTTAATAAGACGTTTGACAGTCTCCTTACCCTTATAAAGGGGAGTAATTTTTGTCTGTTATCTGAAGCGAGTCAATCGAACTGTTTGCGAATCTGTTCCATCGCCTTGCGCATATGGCTTTCCACGGTACGCGGAGAAATGGTAAGTGCATCGCCGATCTCGGCATAGCTTTTGCCTTCCACGCGGCACATCAGGAAAACCTCGCGGCATTTCGGCGGCAGATCGTAAATGATCCGTTCAAGCATTTCCAATTGCTGGCGGTCGGCCAATACGGCCTCCGGTTCGGGCGCCTCGCACATCAAATCGTCCGTCACCTGCCCACCATCGCGCTGAAGCTGCCGGGTTCGACTGCGAAGATGGTCAAGGGCAAGATTATTGGCAATACGAAACAAATAGGCGCGCATATTTTCAATAGTGTCCACCTTCCGATGACGGACAAGACGTAAATACGTTTCCTGGGTTAAATCCGTTGCAGTTTCGGCACACTGTACCTTGTAGGTCAAAAATTGCATCAAATCCTTTTGATGCTGAAGAAAGAACGATGACAAACTTTGCTCGGGAAATAGACTCATCGTCAAACCAAATCCTTTGATGTTCAAGTAATGATGTTGCTATGGAAATTAAGAAGGGGAAATCCCCTTAACATAATAAGCAAATACAATGCCATTCACGACTAAGCCTTGTAATTAAACGACCTGACACTCATTTCTTCAGTTAGAACGCGCTCTTAACAAGTCAAAAAAGCATGCCATATCACCTACTGAGTGCGTCATATAACACAGTTTTTTTAACTGATGTTACGGCACAGGTAGCTTTTTATGCCATTTGCCGCTCCCGGGCACTACAACTCTTGAGCCTCCTTTACCGAAAGCGGCCCAATGCGCTTGTAGGTGCGAATTCACTTGTGCCCCATGGGTATTCGCACTAAATGACTAACAAGGCGTCTCGGGTCGAATTAATTCAACCCTACAGGCGCATTTGACGTATGGACCAATTGTCTGCGTAACATCTGTTTTTTAATTTGATTTTTACAATGCCTGCCAAGCCGTTGATGAAAGGTCTGACGCAAGCAAAACAGCTGTCGGGCCGTAAGCCAACCGCAAGGAACCCTGCCCCATCCGGCCTGAGGACAAAGAATCCCGGAGGCTGGAGCGGACATGCTGCTGAGTTTAGGCAAGCTGATGGAGCCAATCGGCAGTCAGCCAGGCTGATCGCTGATTTTTTAAGGCAACGGGGTAGAGTACGCATCGCGTACCTTTTCGGAATCGGCAAAAGCCGATATTCAATTAAGGCAAAAGACTCTTGAAATTCAGGCGTTCCATGTGGCCGGCTCTGACCGTCAAGGCGCCGCTGATGCCCGGCCCCAAATCCAGATCCACGAGTTGCCATTGTCCGGCCGCATAGCGGGCGGGCAGCGACATGAATCGGGTCGCTCCGTCCACCGAGGTCACGACTTGCGAGACATCAAGCGACAGACCTGCGCCGACCGCCTTCACAAAGCTCTCCTTGCGGGTCCAGAACCGGTAAAACGCGCCGACTGTTTCATGCGCCGGCAATGCCCGCCAGAACGCCGCCTCGGTTTCGGCAAAACATTCTTCGGCGACAGCGGCAAAATCGATGCCGTTGTTCCATGCCTCGATGTCCACCCCGACAGGCACATCACGGCCGACCGCCAGGATCATGGTATTGTCCGTATGCGACAGATTAAACTTGACCTCGTGGAGCCTGCCGTCAATGACAAGACCGGGTTTGCCGCCAACTCTTTCGGTAAAGAGGAGGCTTGCCGGCGGCCTGTCTATATACGACGCCAGTATCGTTCTCAGCTTGCCGTGGCTGACGACATACTGAATGCGGTGTTTTTTCTGAATAAACCGCATCGTCTTGGCTTTCTCTTTTTCATCCAGCAGCGTCCAGTACTGTTGGTATTCATCATCGGTTGCGGCTAGTGGTTCGATCCATAGATCAATATTTTTATCGTCCAATTGCTGGCCTCCGTCTAAAGGGTCCGGCGGTTATTGCCCGGTCATAAGCCGCGCTATGTCGGCTTGGTTGCATTTTGTTAAGCCGTTCTATCTCAATCTCGGCAATAAGCTTGCCGTCTTTCATCAACACCGCAAAGGCATCGCGCCTCAAACCGGTATGCTCCATGCCGAACGATTCTAAAATGGGATCGATAACCCCCGTCAACTCTAAAACCAGCATTTTTCAAGCCCTCTTTGCCTTTTATCATTTTTTATCGGCCGGTTCTTTCAAATCCCGCGGCCCGTGGACAGCAGTCGGTTTGCCCTGCCTGCTTTTAACTGTCTTGCCTTGCGTTTCTGCAGCCAGCGGATCAGACCCGTAACATACAAAATCAGCGGCACGAATCCCACGATGCTCCATAAAACCCGGCCGGCAAACCCGAATGCTTCGCCGCTGTGCAGCGGCCACATCACGTTTAAAAAGGTTTCGCCGGCCGTGAACCGGTTGGGGTCTTCGACCGCCAGCACCTTGCCGCTGTACTGGTCGACCCAGACTTTGCTGCGCGGCCTTCTGCGGCTGGCTTCGCCATCCTGCCGTTTTTCGATGGCATAAACGCCTTCCCTGCCGTCTGGCGTTGCCAGCCAGCGCAGTGGCGCGCCGGGAAAGATCTGGTCGGCTATCGCGACGGCGCGATCAATGGAAATCGTTTCGGTCTGCCCTTGATAGTCGGATTTAACCGCTGCCGGCGTTTTGAAGCGTTCCGCTTTGACCTCTGAAAAACAACTGACCACCGATTTGATCTGCTCGCGGTAACCGAACGCGAAACCGCTGAACGCCAGAATGAGCAATATGACAGCGCTGTAAAAACCGGCCGTTTTGTGCAGATCGAAACAGAACCGCTCGGGACTCGCGCCGCGCTTGACGGTGACGGCCTGCCTGAAGTTGCCGGACCTGGGCCACCACAAGTAAAGCCCGGACAAGGCCGATATGAACATAAAAACGCCGAGAAAACAGATGATTTTAAAAATCACCTTCGCAATGTCCGCATCCACCTTGCCTATCAGGAAAGTGGCATGCACTTCGTAAACCAGGCTCCATACGGTGCGTCCCCAGAAGGTTTCACTGGCAATCCTGCCGGTGTACGGATCGATCATGATTCGCAGCGGCGCAAAGAGCTCACCGGCGGTTTCCTCGGGTTTTGCATACGTCGCCCATAAATAGTCGCGGTTCTCGCCGGGCATATGCAGGTTCCATACGCCCTGCCTTTGCGGATGAGCGGCCCTGACGATCCGCATGATGTCATTCAGCGGGAGCGGCTGCGCGCGGGCTTCTTTATGCACGTCGGGCAAACCCAGCTCTTCCAGTTCGAAATAAAACACATTAAAGGCGCCCGTCAGACCGAGTATGACAAAGATAAAGCCCAGCGACAGGGCGATATAGACATGCACGTCCAGCCAGAATTTGCGTCCGGTGTTGAGCCATGCCAGGCGTATCGGCTTGCTACGGCCAGGAATGGATTGGATGTTTTCAGTCATCGTATTTTCCTGCAGGCTGTTGTCTCTATCATGGACTCCCCTTTTTAGTTAACCGATGCATTTATCCTGCATCATTGAAGAGATAGACGAACAAACGAGGCAATATCCTCACCCCTTAAAAAAATTTATTTTCTTTGATCTAATACTTTAGGTGTCCAAGGCTCTGCGGCATCGACGCATCATTAAAGCCATCAGCAGGATCAACAGGACAGCCGGTATTGTGAAAAATCATCTCGAATTCAGCACACTTATCCAAAAAGTTTTAACGTCATATTCAGAATGCTAAAATTTTAATTTTCTGCGTTAGGGAAAATCAGTTCATGAAGGCTATTCTCATTATTTCGCTGGTCGCTTTGTCTTTTCCTGCCCAAGCCGATTTATTCAAATGCACGGATCCTCA
This sequence comes from Methylobacter luteus IMV-B-3098, assembly GCF_000427625.1. Taxonomy (GTDB): domain Bacteria; phylum Pseudomonadota; class Gammaproteobacteria; order Methylococcales; family Methylomonadaceae; genus Methylobacter; species Methylobacter luteus. Next base: position 2,739,155 of record NZ_KE386569.1, on the reverse strand, counting down.
AACCAAGCGCCCCCTGTATCAGACGGAACCGTGCGCTGGCGCTGCAGTCGAGCAACGGCTTGAGGTGGAACGCCGCAGCGCAGAGGAAGAAGCAGCGGCGGCCGAAAGACTGCGAGTCTGGCAAGCCAGACTCGCGGAGGAAGAAGCGCTGAAAGCGGAAATAGCGAAAGAGCAATGGGAAGCGCAATTAAAAGCCGCTGAAGTTGAAGCCGCTCGGCGCAATGCAGCCGCCCCAAATGAACGGGTGCGGGCGCAACACAGACAGGCCGACGAAATGAGCCGGCCGCCTTTAGTGGTTACGGTTCCGGCACCCGACGCAATGCAGCAACTGCCCAGCATGAACGGGGACAGGCGCAACACAGACAGGACGCTGAGATAAGCGGACAACCTGCGGTGGTTCCGGTACCGCTCGCCGCTTCGATAGCGGCCTATTTCCCCGCAGGCATCCCGGCGAAGAAGGACAACATGCGCCAATCCTGTCTTTCCGGTTTTGCGCAGGCTATGGTCTGCCGTAAACAACCATAACCCGCACTGCCATCGGGACGCCGGATTGCGAAAAGCATGCAAGCCGGCCTGCGTGATTAAAACTTCAGTGATACCCGGCCGAAAATAGCCCTCGGGTCGCCGGGGAACACGGCCGGGCCAAAATCGGCCGAGACGAAATAGCGCTTGTCCAGCACATTGTTCGCGAACAGTTCCAGTTTTATGTTCTTCCAGGTATAGGAAGTGGCCAGATCCAGTGTCGTATAGTTGGGAAGCACGGCGGTATTGGCATTGTCTAATGGGCGATTGCCGACATAATTGGCGCCTGCGGACAGGGTCAGGTTTTTCAGGACGCCGCTGTCGAATCTGTAATGGGTCCAGATATTGGCCTGGTGCTCCGGAATTTTTTCCGGCCGGTTGCCGACATCGTTCGCGTTGCTTTGGGTGATTTCCGCGTCAATGAAGGCATAGCCGCCCTGGATGTACCATTGTTCGGTCACCTGATAAGCCAGCTCCACCTCCGCGCCCCGGGATTGAATTTCGCCGGTAGCCACCTGAAAGCCCGGATTGAATCTATCCGGCGTAGTCACGTTGCTGCGCGTAATATCAAAAAACGAGGCCGTTCCGCTCAGGCCGGAAGGAAAGTTAATCTTGACGCCGGCTTCCACTTGTTCCGATTCGCCCGGTTCAAGCGAGGCGCCGTTGGCCATCGCAATCGCAGGGAGAGGCGAAAATCCCTCGCCGTATCCCGCGAAAAAGTGGATGGAATCGGTGGCGTGAAAAGTGCCTCCGACCTGATAGGACGTGTTGTCGGTATCTATTTCCGACGTTACGCCGCTGGCGATATTGAGCCGCTTTGCGCTGTAGGTGGATTGGCGCAGGCCTCCCGTCAAGTCAAATTCCGGAGTGATCGAAATGATATCCTGAAACGCAAACGAGCCCAGTTCCGAAGTGCCGTGACTGCCGATCAGTACCGGCCCTGCCGCAGGTTGTGCAGCCAGATAAACGGGATTGAGGGCGTCAATGGCGGGCACGCCGGCCAGATTCACCGAGCTCGTTCCAAAATGCGACTTGGTGTAATCACCGCCCAGGAAGATCTGATGCGTCAGGAAGCCTGTTTCCACTGTACCGGTAATGTCGATTTGCCCGATGTAGGCTCTATCCCTTTCCTTGAAGCCGGTTCTGCCCGTGCGCGCTACATTGATACGCCCGGTTGCGGCATCGAGTGTTGTCGGACCAAGAAATACCTGATCCTGGTCGCCATTGAATTCGTCATATTGAAAGCGCGGCGATATTTTCCAGTTTTCCCCCACATCAATGTCCAGCCAGGCCTGAACCAAAGGTGTTTCGATTTCAAGATTGTCGAAATTAGGCTCGCCCAGATAAGTGTCGCGGGATATGTTTCCGAAACCGCTGCCGCGCACGGTGCCGAATACCGGCAATCCGGGATTCGGCGCCGTACTGCGATGCTGATATTCGGCATTGATGAAACCGCGCACCGGACCGCCGTCATCCCAGGCGAGCGCCAGGCCGAAATTTTCCCTGTCCAGGTTCTGGAAGTTAATGAAGCTTTCGGAGCCTTCTATTTCTCCGGTAAAGCGCGCTTTCAGCGCGCCATCCGCCAATAAAGGGCCGTTAAGATCCCATTGTCCGCTGGTGATATCGCCGTCGAATTCATCATATCCGCCTCGAGTAAAGCTGAACTCGGAGGCAAATTCGTCGAACGGGCGCTTGGTGATGACGTTGATCACCCCGCCGCCGTCATTGGTTTGCTGCCCGTACACGGTGCTGCCCGGCCCTTTCAATACTTCCACGTTCTCAATATGGCTCAGCGCGGACCAATCGACATCTCCTCCAAAAATCTGCCTGATTCCGTTGCGGTTCTGGTCGGCTCTGAATCCGCGAATGCTTATTTTGGGAAACCGGCTGAATCGCGTTCCGATCACGGTGGCCGAAGGCACCTGTTTCAGAATATTGCCGATACTGAGAGCGCCCTGGTCCTTGAGCGCCTCGCCGGTAATGACCTGTATGCTTTGAGGGATTCGGGTCGTTTCGATTGGAATTTTTGAGCCCGCCGTTGATTCGGACTTGATATAAGGGCTGCTGTCATCAGGACCGAAACTGTCGCCCTTTACCGTCATAGCCGACAACTCCACCGTTTTGCCAGGAGCAGGATTATCCGGATAATTTTTTTTCGGAGCCTGAGCCAGGGCGACAACCTTGTCGTCGGCAAACCGATAGCCGATGTCGGAGTCGCCCAACAGCTTTGCCAGCGCCTGCTCGGGTGTATAGCTACCGGATAGTGCGTTGGATTTGACGTCCCTGACCAGGACGGAGGGGTAGCTCAATTGCGTGCCGGTCGTTTCCGAGAAAGCCTCCAACGCAGAGGCCATGTTCCCGGCCGGAATGCTGAAGCGGTAAACCCGGGCTTTGTCCCGTTCTACGGGCTGGCCCGATGCCGCATGACACAGCGTCAGCATCAAAGCCAGGCCCGCCGCCTGCTTTTTAGTCAGACATGGTGAATGGAACGCCGGTTTGCCGGCCGGTAAATGGTCGCGTTTCCGCATAGCCGACGCTCCATCGGCCCTCGTTGCAGTGTCTATCATGGACTCTCCTTTATTATTAATTAACTGATGCGTTTATCCTGCACCATTGACAGATAGACGAGCAGGCAGGGCATGTCCTCACCTGTTGAGAAAAACTACTTTATTTGCGGCAAGTTCTTTAAAATTCTGTTTCCATGCCCTGCATGAGCGCAAGCATCGATGCCGTGCAACCAATTCAGGCTTGTTAACCTTTGCCCGCTGCACCCCGGGCAAGTTAAAAAACCTTGAGCATTTATGCAGGAATTTATTAATCCCCACTAAGCCACAGTCGATAAAGGCCGGCTTAAACAATTGAATAAGCGAAAAAATTGAAAGCAAAAAACATTGTTCTAATCCTGTCCATTTCTCTCTTACTGGAGTGTTCCATGAATGCACAAGCCGCAAGCGAAGCCGTAGAAGATAGAGTTGAAGAACTGCTGTCCGAAATGACGCTGGAAGAAAAAGTCGGGCAGATGACGCAGATTGACTTCAGCGTCGTGGGCGTGCCTGTGGCGCCGGGCGAAGAGCCGCCGATTGATCGGGCCAGGCTCGAAGATGCCGTGATAAATCGCCATGTCGGGTCCATTCTGAATACGCCCTTCACACCCTTTAACAAAGCGATCCCCATTGAAACCTGGCGGAAAATAACGGCCGCCATACAAGAGACGTCTTCAAGGACGCGCCTGAAAATTCCTGTCATCTACGGCATTGACGCCATTCATGGAGCGACTTATACGCAAGGTTCAGTGCTGTTTCCGCAGGCCATCAGCATGGCGGCCACTTTCAATCCGGAGCTGAGCTTCAAGGAAGGCGAGATTACGGCCCGCGAAGTGCGGGCATCGGGGCTGCACTGGAATTTCTCGCCGGTCATGGATATCGGCCGGCAACCGCTCTGGCCGCGCTTGTGGGAAACCTATGGCGAGGATGTGCATCTGGCGTCCGTCATGGGCACGGCCTATATCAAAGGCCATCAGGGCGATGATTTCTCGGCGCCCGACAAAGTGCCGACCTGTCTGAAGCATTACGTCGGCTACAGCTTTCCGATCAACGGCAAGGACCGGACCCCGGCCTGGATCGGCGAGCGCATGCTGCGCGAGTATTTCCTGCCGACGTTCGAAGCCGGCGTGCAGGCCGGATCACCGACGATCATGGTCAACTCGGCCGAAGTCGACGGCATTCCGGGCCATGCCAACTATCAGTATCTGACCACGATTCTGCGCGGCGAACTGGGCTTCAAGGGCATTGCCGTATCCGACTGGGAAGACATCAAGCGCCTTTACACGCGAGACAGGCTGGCCGCCTCCCCGAAAGAAGCGGTCAAGATCGCCGTGATGGCCGGCGTGGATATGAGCATGGTGCCGTTCGATTTTACCTTTTACGACCTGCTGGTTGAGCTGGCCCAGGCGGGCGAAGTGCCGATGTCGCGCATAGACGAGGCCGTGTCGAGGATTCTGACCGTCAAGTTCCAGACCGGGCTGTTCGATCCCGAGAGGCCCGTTTTGCCCGTCGAGGGCCATTTCGCCACGCCCGAGGCCCTGGAGACGAACCGTCAGGCGGCGCGCGAATCCATTATTCTGGCTAAAAACGACAACCATATCCTGCCTTTAAAAAAAGACGCCAGGATTCTGGTCACGGGGCCTACCGCCAATCTGCTCAGCGTCATGAACGGCGGCTGGACCATTACTTGGCAAGGGGACAATGAAAGCCTGTATCCGCAGGATAAATTGACCGTTTTTGAAGCCCTGCAAAAAAAATCGGCCGGCAAGGTCACGTATGTTGGCGGCCAGGCGTTTAACGACCCGATCGATATCGGCAAAGTCGTCGCCGAGGCCAAAAACCACGATTATGTCCTGTTGGCGCTGGGCGAGAAACCTTATACGGAAACGCTGGGCAATATCGACTCGTTGATGCTCGATCAGGCGCAAATCGATCTGGCCAATGCCGTGATCGCGTCCGGCAAGCCGGTCATTCTGCTGACCCTGGGCGGCCGGCCGCGCATCATCACGGCCATCGCCGATAAAGTGCCCGGCGTGATCCTGGGCTTCCTGCCGGGCATGGAGGGCGGCGAAGCCATCGCCGATATCCTCTATGGCGACTACAATCCCAACGGCAAGCTGCCCATCAGCTATCCGAGAAACACCAACGACATCGTACTGTACGACCACAAGCCAATCGAAACCTTTGAATCCAACACTTACAAGCCACTCTATCCGTTCGGCCATGGCCTGAGCTATACGACGTTCGAGACCCGCGGCCTGAGCGTGGACAAGGCGCGGATCCGCGGCGACGAGAATATTGCCGTCCATGTCACCGTCAAGAACACCGGCATGCTGAAAGGCAAGGAAACCGTGCTGCTTTACCTCAACGATGTCGCGGCTTCCGTAACGCGGCCCGTCAAGCAGCTCAAAGCCTTCAGAAAAGTGGAGCTGGAGCCGGGGCAAGAGCAAAGCCTGAGCTTTACTCTGACGCCGCGCGATCTGTCGTTTATCGGCGTCGATATGAAGCGCATCGTCGAGCCGGGGGAGTTTAAGGTGATGGTCGGCAATGAAACGGCCGGTTTTTTCGTAACGGAATAATCAATAATCGCAGGGTACGCATTGCGTACCCTACCGCTTACATAACCAATACTATTAACAGGCAGGATACAGGCATGGCCAATATGCCCCATACCACAATGACATCCGACAAACCGGCGGATAACGCCAAAAATTCTTATTTCGGCTCGCTGGCCGCGCTGACTTCGCTGTTTTTCATCTGGGGCTTTATCACCAGCCTGAACGATATATTGATTCCGCATCTGAAAGCGGTTTTCACCTTGAACTACGCGCAGGCCATGCTGATCCAGTTCTGCTTCTTTACAGCTTATTTCGTGGTTTCGATGCCCAGCGGCTATCTGGTTGAAAGGATCGGTTTCAAGGGCGGTATCATTACCGGTTTGTCCATAGCGGGACTCGGCTGCCTGTTTTTTTATCCGGCTGCCGGCCGGCATTCCTACCCGTTGTTTCTCGCGGCCTTCTTCGTGCTGGCCTCCGGCATCACTTTGTTGCAGGTCGCCGCCAATCCTTATGTGACGATTCTGGGCAGGCCGGAAACCGCCTCCAGCCGATTGACTATGACGCAGGCCTTCAATTCGCTGGGCACGACGATCGCGCCTTATTTCGGCGCCTTGTTTATTCTGTCCGCCGCCGTTAAAACTGCCGATGAAATCAAATTGCTGAGTGCCGGGGAGTTGTCTGCCTATCAAGCGGCGCAGGCGGCCGTCGTGCAAAACCCTTATCTGGGGCTGGCCGCGGTTTTGTTTTTGATCGCGGGCATCTTTGCCGCGATCAAATTGCCCGAGGTGAAGGCTGCGGACCCGCACGTTCAGCAGGTTGCCGATGGGGCGGTCCATAAGAGCGCCTGGCATTACCGGCACCTGGTCTTGGGCGCGGTCGGCATCTTTGTCTATGTCGGCGCGGAGGTCTCGATTGGCAGTTTTCTGGTCAATTATCTGGCCCAGCCGGCCATCTCGGGACTGGCCGAACACGAGGCCGCGAAATATGTGTCGCTGTACTGGGGCGGCGCCATGGTCGGCCGGTTCGTCGGCGCGATCGTCATGCGCAATATCCGGCCCGGCAAAGTCCTGGCGTTCAATGCCCTGGCGGCGTCCGTTCTGGTGGTAGCGAGCATGGCCGGCAGCGGTCCCGTGGCCATGTGGGCCATTCTGGCCGTGGGGCTGTGCAACTCCGTCATGTTCCCGACGCTGTTTTCTCTGGCCGTTAACGGTTTGGGAAAAAACACCGGCCAGGGCTCCGGGATTTTATGCGCGGCCATCGTCGGCGGCGCGATCGTTCCGGTTGTACAGGGTCTGCTCGCGGACCGGTTCGGCATCCAGCCGGCCTTCTTTATCCCCGTACTCTGCTATTTGTATATTGTTTATTACGGCTGGAAAGGCCATAGGTTTGTGTCTTGAAGAGAGTAGCCAGGGATATCGTAGTGATGATAGCCCCGGCCACATTAAGATTTTATCCTTGTTTGACGAGCTCGTTTCTCATTGGCCGGGTTCGGAAACCGGCTGCAGAGCACCACGATGGGCCAGCCCAGACCGGTTATCCCAGGTCAGCTCAAACCGGTTATCCCGGGTCAACGCAAATGTGCCGGTATAGTCACCGCCATTCACGCTGTACTCATAGTTGCCCGCATTCAAATCATAAACGGGCAAGGGAATGTTCTTCTCAAAAGGTACCAAGCTCATCGTACACGAAATCGTGCCAGGCGGTAAGTCGGGAAATTCGGCTTGCACCGTGACTTCGAAACGATTGTCGACCCGGCGGCGATTGATTGGCCTTAAATTACCGCAGCCATCGTTAAACGTACCTTGAATGTTTAAAAACACCTGCACAGGGAAAGTATCGGTGACAACCAGCTTGACTTGCTCGACCGGGGCCTTTTCCAACGGATATTCATTAACCGTTTTATAACCCTGCAATTCCCAAAGATCATCGGCGACCTGTTTAAACGTTGCATCCAGATAATTGCCGACCTGATCGGGCGTATCGACGCGCGGAATTGTCAGGATTCCATCCTGATAAGTCGGGTAACCGTCCGCACGGGGATTTGCCGCAAAAGCGGACCCTATGGACAATAGACTGACCGACACTCCCATACTCAAAAAATGACTTAAACGCATAAATATTTTTCCTTGTTAAAAAAATCCAAAAAACAAACTATAGTGCAGAATGAAAAACTCACCAAGCCTGCCTGATCATTAAAGACGTTGCGCCAGTCAAGGGCGTACCGTTTGTGTTGGTGACCGTGCCGGGTGTCATGGCACTTTTCAGCCCGTCAAAAGCGGCCTGCGGTTTCGCACACTCGGCAGGGTACCTCTGACAACCAATAGCAAACAACCCGCTAACATAAGGCGCGGCAAGCGATGTGCCGTTCCAGGCATAGAGTATGCCGTCATTCCCATATAAAGGAACGCCTTGCCCTGGCGCGAATAAGTCGATCTGCCAGCCTGTGCGCGAGAATGACGCTTTTGCATCCTTGCCGGATGATAGCAAGGCATTGCTGGTAGCGCCGACGACAAAGACCTCGCCTATCCGGGTCGGTGAATAATTAGCCGTGTTACAACCATCGTTGCCCGCGGAAACCACAATGATTACGCCATGCGCATAGGCTGCCCGCATGGCGTTTTCCAGCGCGGTTGAGATAGCCGGAACACTGCAATTTCCGGGCTCAAACCCGAAGCTCCAGTTCACAATGGTGCCGGGAGGCGCGTTAGTAGCCAACCAATCGAAAGCCGTAATATGCGTGGACAAATAAGATTGCTTCGTGCAGCCATTGGTTACCTTCGCTGAGATAATTGATACGCCTTTGGCCACCCCGAAGATCTTGCCTCCGACCGCATCGGCCACAGCAGTGCCATGATTGAAGCAATCCTGGCCCCATGTCGGTGTTGTGTGATTGGGATCGTTGACATCCCAGAACGTGACGGCTCGCCCGCCGAATTCGGACAGGCTGGTATTGACGCCGGTATCCAGGACATAGACAGTCCGTCCGGCGCCGTTAGCGTTCCAATGATAGGTGTTATCAAGCACCGTGGTAGCGCCGTCAGACCGGTCTAACGCCCATCCGGGGTTGGTTTGTGCCCCCTGGATGGTCAGCGTCATATCGGGCTCAATGCTGAGCACCCGCTTGTCACTGTTCAGCAAGTGTGCTTCAAAGGAGTTCATTTTGATGTGGACGGCATGGATGGACGGATAAATATTTTCCACTGTCCCGTCTATATTCAGATTATCCGCAAAGTCTTCCTTAATCTTGGCCGGTTGCCCCATGTGCGCCGACTTTTTCTGAGCCGCGATGAATAAGCCCGGTACTTCCGGCTCGTCCGGGTCCATGGTTACAATGTAAGATCCTTTTATGATCTCACTGCGCGCCTTGCCTGCTCGTTCACTGACAGGCGGAATGTCTTGGGCAACGGCTATCTGACACACAGTAAGTAAACAAAAATATAAATACTTTTTCATTTGTCTCTTTGTTTTTTTAATTAAAATTATGGTACTGATTAGGCTCTCCAAGCCAGTGTCTTTGAATAAGGCTACGGACTCTCCTTCGTGGTTACCCCATCTCAGCGGCTGTTATCCTTACTTATGCAGTTGTAAGTTCGAATTAAAATGCCACCGGATTAAGAGGAAGAGAGCATGAATTTGCCTGATTTGAAGGTTAGGACATCCAACACTCATCAGGCGAGAAAAGCAAAACGATCATAGCATTCGTCAGTAAGCTTATGGTTATTTTTTTTCATGATAATTGAGAGAATCCCTCAATACTGGTTTTAAAAGTCAGGCAGGTTCAGCCGGTATCGGACAAAAATAAAAGACTAAGGAGTCAAGTTTTGCAAAAAACAAAATGAAGGATGATTACCTTGAAATCTGATCCCATCCGCATCTTACTTGAACCCTGACAATCCGCTCCGGGATGCCCGATATAGCGGAGAACCCGGGCTTCCTTAAATCACCAACCAATACTGCATGTTAGATAAATAACTAGTTTACATCTTAAACTGACCTTAACCGTAATACTGTTGAATAATTAAAACTTGCAGAGATTACACGAATTTAGATAATAGCCCGCTAAACAAAAAAGGAGCATGTAATGAGTGAGCGGAGTATATGGGGAGATTATGCCAAAGCCATTGGCGTGTTTCTGCTCGTCTATGGCCATGTCGCCAGAGGCGTGTTCAAGGCGGGGCTTCAGATCGATGAAAAACTGTACGGGCTGACCGATAGCGTCATTTACAGTTTTCACATGCCTTTGTTCTTTTTTCTGTCGGGCCTGTTTTTTTACGGTTCCCTGAAGAAAAGAGGCGCCAAAGGTTTATTCGCCAACAAGATCGATACGATCGTCTATCCCTACCTGTTATGGTCTATTTTGCAGGGAACCATAGAAGCGAACCTGTCCGTCTATACAAACAATAGTATCGGCTATTCGGACGTGTTTGCCTTGTTATGGCAGCCCAGGGCGCAGTTCTGGTTTCTTTATGCCTTATTCATGGTATTTACCCTGGCGACGCTCATTTTCAGCAAGGCTTCGGAGAAATTTATCCTGCCGGTGTTTGCCGCATCCGTATTCGCTTACATTTTTCAAACTGAGATTTCGTCAACATTTCATCTCGATTTCATCACCAACAATTTTGTATTCTTCGCTTTCGGCATGTTGCTGAGCAGAGGGTCCGGAATAGAACTGCTGGCCTCAAAATTCCTGCTGCTGATCACGTTTGCGGGATTCATTGCGTCCCAATACCTGTTCCACGGGGTGCTCGGGCTATCCTATATCAATAAAGGCGTGCTGTCGCTAGTGGTGGCGTTGGTGTCCATATTGTTCATAGTGGCGTTATCTCAGACCCTGTCGAAAAAGCCGGTTGGCTGGTTCAGACTGATCGGTTCGTCATCGATGGCCATATACCTGATTCATATACTGGCCGGCAGCGGAGCCCGAATTTTCCTGATGAATATTTTCGATATAACCTCGATTCCAGTCCACTTGATAGCCGGTTGTATTACAGGCATAGCAGCGCCTCTGCTGGTTGTGCATTTAATCCACAGCTACAGGATTCCTTTCGTGTTTTCCATGCCAGTCAGTCGGTTCATTCATGGCGCGTACAGTCGAGTGCTCGGGAAAAACACAGGACCATCAGTGCAGGACTGATCCGGTGCATAATGATCGCCAGACTGATCGGGATCGGCGCCTGAACTGAAAAGCCAGGCAAATCTCCGCAACGCTATAAAAGCGTTGAGATGCAGGATGCGCGCTTAACCACCATGGCAGGCATCCTACCCTCCGATCTGTTGCGATTTGACTTCCATTCCTTATTTGCTAACATTCAAAATAAGTTGACTTTGTTCATCGTCGACTTTTCAAGCCAAAACCCATTCAACCTGTTGTTTTTCAATCGTTAGAAGGAAAATAAAATGAAGAAGTATGCTTGTCTGCTTTTGCTTGGGCCAGTATTGGCGATCAGTGCATCAGCCTTTGCCGGAAACCGCGCGGTTAATATCTCCATCGGCAGCATTGGCGGTGCCTTGGATGAGGCCGCTGTGCAAACAGTCCGTCAAATCGTCGGCCATGCGGTCGCCAGCCAGACTGTCGATAAATTTATTGTCAATGGCCCCGGAATCGTCAACAACCCCAGAATCGGCTTGCCTATGCCGATGCCTGTTGAGGGAAATTTATCAATGTGCGCTGAAGCGGGCGCCAGCACAGTTGACGCGGAATTTGATGCTTTCATCGAACAATTGCATTCAGTCAGCCCCAAGGAAGGCACTTTCTACAATATAGAACCCTCCGCAAGCTGCGGCACGAATGATAGCGGCGACGATAGTGGCGATAACGGTGACGTTTTCTGCACTATGGACGCAAAAATATGTCCTGACGGCTCTTATGTCAGTCGCCAACCGCCCTCATGCGAATTCGCGCCTTGCCCGGGAATGGTGAAATAGTACCCCTACGAGTTCCTCTTGCGGCAAAAGGCATCGAGCCTGTTATCATTATGTTTTTTGCCGCGACTTATTTTATCCGCTGGAAATTAACTACAGTGAAGATCGTGATGACGGAATATATATCGGAGCTTCTCGCCGCTCTTAAGACCCAGGATCCCTGCAAGTTCGTCAGTATTTCTTTGCGAACAACACCCTTTAACCAATTTTAACCTGATAAATCACAGCAATGAGTTTGGCATTGGAAAATATCGTACCGTGGGGACGTTCTTATGAAGAATATATCGCCATGTTTGATCTTACGGACTCCGAGCTGAAGCTGGACATTCTCGGTTGCGGCGACGGCCCGGCCGGATTCAACGCGGAATTGACCCGGCGCGGCGGCCACATCATTTCAGCCGATCCGATTTATGCATTTGGTGCTGCGCAAATCAAAAGCCGCATTCTGACGACTTATGAAACGGTGATGACGCAAATGCGCAAGAACCAGGCCGACTATATCTGGGAAGCTATCCCTTCAGTTGAGGAACTCGGACGCGTTCGCATGTCCGCTATGGACGCGTTCCTGTCGGATTATGAGACCGGCAAGAGCGAAGGCCGGTATATTGCCGCGGAATTACCTTCTCTGCCTTTTGAAAGCGGCAAATTTGATATTGCTCTGTCTTCGCATTTTCTGTTTCTGTACAGCAACCATTTATCTGCCGAGTTCCATCTTCAGGCTTTGAAGGAAATGCTGCGCGTAGCCCGTCAGGTGAGAGTATTTCCATTGCTTACCCTGGCCGGAACCCGGTCGCCCCACGTGAGCTTCATAATGCAACTTATTGAAAAACTTGGTTTTAGTACAGAAATCAAGCGCGTCCCCTATGAATTTCAGCGGGGCGGCAATGAAATGTTGCTTATCCAGTCGGTCTAATAATTTAATAATGTGGACAGCCAGGCAACGCAACCCTGGCGTTCCAGAACCGATCCACTAACTTCAGGAGGTCTGCTATGAAGATTCTGATTGTGCTTACGTCCCATGACCGGCTCGGCGACACGGGCGAAAAAACGGGGTTCTGGCTGGAGGAGTTCGCCGCGCCCTATTACGTGCTGAAGGATGCCGGTGCAGCGGTCACGCTGGCATCACCCAAAGGCGGTCAGCCGCCGGTCGATCCGAAAAGCGATCTGCCCGAAAACCAGACAGAAGCCACTAAGCGCTTCCGGAGCGATCCTGCCGCGCAAGCCGAGCTTGCCAATACGAAGAAGCTGGCCGACGTGTCGGCGGACGATTTCGACGCCGTCTTCTTCCCCGGCGGGCACGGCCCGATGTGGGACCTGTACGACAACGCCGATGCCATCGCCCTGATCGAGAATTTCGTGAAGGCCGGCAAGCCCGTCGCCGCGGTCTGTCATGCGCCGGCCGCGCTGGCCAATGTGCGTAATAAGGACGGCGAGTATCTCGTCAAAGGCAGGCGTGTGGCCGGGTTTACCAATACCGAAGAAGACGCGGTAGGCTTGACATCCGTCATCCCTTTCCTGCTGGAGGACAAGCTGAAGGAACGGGGCGGCATTTACGGCCGGGCCGCCGACTGGGCGCCTTATGTCGAGATAGACGGCAAACTCGTGACCGGCCAGAACCCGGCTTCTTCGGAACCCGCGGCGGAAGCATTGCTGAAGCTGCTTCGCACTGTTTGAGCTGCCGCCTAATCGGCCGGCTCGATCCGATAGGCCTCCATCATGGACTTGTTCGTGCCCGGCTCGTTTGACGCGATATAAATCTTGTTATCATGAATGACGGGCGCGGATAAAGGACGCCCCGCGCCCTGCATGAAGCCTTTGGCCCCCAGTGCGCCATCTTTCAGACGCACGCCGTAAATGACGCCGCGCTGCTCAATGTCGACCACCCAGACATAAGGCTCGCCTTTTTTACCGGGTGATGCAATAACCGGCAAGCTGGGGTGGCTCCGGAAAGCGCGCACGGCTTCCGGACTTTTCGGGTCAGGAAACCGCCAGAGCCGCTTGAATTGCGGCCGGCCATTCTCGATCACGATTTTCAGGGCAACCAAACCTGCCGGATGCGTTTTATCGGAGACAAACGTGGCGATAACGACGACTGGCGTCCGGTCAATATAAGCCATGACCGGCTGCGTGACGATCATACCCCGCCAGACTAATGCGCATCCGTCATCTGCCGCGCCGCATAGATCGACGATCTGCAAACGATCGTACTGCGTACCCAGATGGCCCGCATCAATCAGGTAAACGCCGCCTTCCTTGCCCGGTTGCACCAGCACCGAAGAGCCGTTTTCCAGTTCTGCCTTTATCGGCGCATTTGCACCCAGATCATAATCCATGCGCGCCAGGCATTCCCAAAAGGTTTTATCGTCGCACTCGCCGCCGTGCGGCCGCAACGGCGCACTGTTGTCCGGCAGGCGAGGAATGAACAGATTCTTGCAGGACGCGATACAGTCCGTAGCGGGATTGCCCGGATTGAAATTGGCGCACAACCGGGCGTCGCAGCCGGGGTCGAATTGCAGCCCCGGTTTCAAGCGCATCACGGCATTGGCATAGTCGCGCCGGGCCAGATCCACCTGCCCGTTGCCTGTCGGCGCAAACAGTTCGAAATCATCCCCCGCTTGGTAAATCTGCGGTCCGGCCGGCGTCCAGACGCCGCCGCCGCAGATCATCTCGGTTGTTCCGCCATAAACCGTTGTGGTCGGGCATTTGTCCTCCGGCGTGGTCACCAGCACACTGCTGACAGCCGGCTTCAAGCCTTGTTGCTGCCAGGCATCCATGTCGATCTCGAAAATCCAGCCGTGAAAGGGTTGCTCATCGCCTGCGTTGCCGAAGGATGCATAAACATAACCCAGCTCGGTCCCCGCTTTATCCGCATGCTTGACGGCCGCGTGCGAATAAGCCGTGGGTGGATTGAATTTTACGGTGGCAACGCCATCGGCGGCGGGCTGTTCAGCCGATAAAGTCAGCACCGGAAAATTTTTGTGCACCTGTCTCCGGGTCAGATCAATAACGGCGATACGGTGTTTAGTGCGCCGGCCTTGTTCAAGGCATTGATAGAGTACGATCAGCTTATCGCCGACCAGTGCCGGCGTTGAAGCGATCTCCGCCTGCTGGCCGTCGGGAACAGGCACTGCAATCTGCCACTCCAGCGCGCCTGTGTCGGCATCCTGAACCGCAATAATGCCGTTCGACGCCGCCACAATCAGCAAAGGCCGGCCTTGAGACATGTCCAGTAAAGGCGATGCGAGGATGCTCCCGTCAAAAGTCACGGCGGCCCGGGTTTCGGATGGGAAGATGCTGACTAGCTTAAAGGATTCCGGCTTATCCGCGCCAGCCCGGAATACAGCACTATAACCTATCGTTATCAGGCTCAGGGCTGTCGCGGCAACGGCAAAAAAACGATAAGAATTTGCTATCAAAACTATACCTCTATAGTTGACGAGGACATGAAACAGCGGCTCGGCTCAATGCAATGCGTCGCTGATTAACCGGCCTATTTGCGTGTGATGCAGAATTCCAGCGAAGGGTTTCGCGCTGGCTTCCGGGCCCTGCGCGAACACATAGACCGGGGTGCTGGTGTGCGTGCCGGTCGCCCAGACCACCTGCTGACTGGCCGCGACGGCACGCGCTAACAAGTTTTCGCGATTGTCTTGCTGATAAACAAAAAATGCCCCGTTGACATCCATCCTGGGCACACGCCTGGTGCCCAGCGTGCCATGGCCGGCATGGAAGAATGGATTGATCTCGGTCGTCAGAATGTCCACGGCCTGCGCCTCGGTAATCTTGAATTCGGTGTAGCGGTTGACTAGTTCGACCAGTTTCGACGGCGTTTGTTGCGGTAAAGGCAAGGCGTCGAACCGGTTGAAAATATCGCGATAGCTGAGCTGTTGCGCGTACAGCTTGTCGAGTACGTCGGGACTGCCGAAATTAAAGCCAGGCTGGAACAGACTGTTTGCAAAAACGGCGCCGGGTAATTTGCGCGGCTGCGGGATGTTCTCGGCCGAATAGCTGAAGCCGAAACCGCCTGTTTCGTGATCGGCCGTAACGATGATCAGCGTGTCCTGCCGATTGGCCGCCCAGTCCAGCACGGCATTCAGCATGTCATTGAAGCGCAGCATTTCGTGCAGCAGCAACCCCGTGTCGTTGCGGTGCGAGGCCCAGTCGATCTGGCCGGCTTCAATCATGAGAAAGAAGCCACGCTCATTGTCGTCCAGAATGTCCAGCGCTTTGGCCGACATTTCGCGCAGCGTGGGCCGCGAGTGACTAACATCTTCTCTAAGCCGTGTCTCAGCGATGCCGTCGGGCATGGCGGCATCGGCGAATAAGCCCAAGGTTTTGCCTTTGGCCTTTTGCAGCTGAGCTTTATTGAAAGCCAGAGCATAACCTTGCTGCTGGGCTAGTCTCAACAGGTCTTTGTTGTCCTTGCGTTTCGACTTGACGGCAAAGCCGTTGCCTGTCAGTTGCAGCAACGGGGTAGCGGCCTGCTGCGGAATCCAGTAGTCCAGGCCGCCAGACAGCATGACATCGGCCTGCGAGGCCAGCAAGTCCTCGGCAATGTCATTCTCCTGGCTGCGGTGCGCCTGATGCGCGGCAAACGCGGCAGGCGTCGCATGCGTCATGCGCGTGTCCGAAACCAGCCCGGTCGCCTTGCCCATGCGCCGCGCTTTTTCGATGATGTTTTCCTGGCGGTTGCCGTCCTGGTCCAATCCCAGCATTTCCGGTCCGGCCGGCAGTCCCGTGGCCAGTTGGGTGCCGGATGCGGCCGAATCGGCCACCAGGGCACCGGCCGTATAGGTCATGGCGATGCCCAGCCGGCCGTGTTCCATCATGCGGTCCAGCGCCGTCATGCGGTTGGCGATCACGCTGTGGGGCGCCTGCCGCGCATAAGACAGCAACAAGCCGACCTGCTGCGGGCCCATGCCGTCGCCGATAATCAAAATGACGTTTTTGACTGCAGCCGTTTCCGGCCTGATGTTTTCCGCAGGCGTACAGCCCAACAGGACAAAGGTTAAAAAACAATAAATCCAGAGTTTCAGCATGTGATGTTTGAAATGTTAATTGCTGCTACGTAATGGGCAAGGTCTTTTTCCTGCAAATAGCATGAAAAGAGGAATATAAAAACTCCCGTTAATGGCCTTTTGCGCAGTTGCCGGGGAGCAGTTTTCTACCTACCTCCTGCATGAGCCCCATGGATGGGGTGAATGCAGATATTGCATAACGCCATGGATGGCGTGTAGTAGAGCAACGCAGGAGCAGTTGCCGAGGAGCAAATATCTGTCCAGTCATGCCTGTTACATCCGTACAGTCATTCGTAGCCTTAATAATGTTTTGAGGATTATGTAACATCAGCGGTTAATTCTGACAGGTCTCTTTAAAAGTGATGGTCTAGTTGTGCGCCATAAAATGCTGGGCGATGCCCATAAAGGCAATCAATTGACCGTAAATCAAACCGAAAGCGGCGGCAACTACAAGCAGACCGGTAACAATGTCTTTTTGTAACTTACTCATCTGGCTATCCTCGCTTGTTGGGAATCCGATAAGCATAACCAATTTACGAGTAAATTCCGTGACAATTCAGTGACAGTTTCATGACAACATCAACTTAAGATTCACCACGAAATTCACGAAGCGTTGCTTGGTTTTTCATGGAATATGATGCAATCCCTACAGCTCTTAGTCAGAAGGTTTCATCCGTTAATTAAGCTTGTGTAGGCTGGACTGATAAACCCGGCATGGGTGGCCCAGAAATGCCGGGTTTATCAGTCCAGCCTACTTCTCTTTTTTCAGGTTTATCACCCAAATGGGTGATGACGGAAGAATACAATAAAACATATTATCTTCTTTAACCTGCTAGGACTAGGCAGTAGGAAATTCAAGTTTTTTTATTTAGGGGGGGTTATTCATGAAGAAAATATTTTGTTCTGTTGTACTTTGTTCTGCTCTGTTCGGCGTAAATGCCGCGCAGTCAGCTGTTTTGACTTTTGATGATTTGCCGGGTGATGAATCTGCTGTAACTAATGGTTATGGCGGTTTTAATTGGAATGGCGCTACACAAATTGGTTCTATCAGCAACTCTTTTCATCCTGGTTCCGGGTATGACCTTGGTACTGTGTCGCCTAACAATACTGTCTTCAATTATTTTGGTTCTACACCGACCTATATCGACTGGGCTGGCGCAGGTACTTTTGATTTTAACGGCGCTTACTGGACTTCAGCCTGGGACAGCGTTCAGACTTTAACTTTTGAAGGCTGGAATGACGGTTCATTGTTATATTCATCTAACGCTTTTGCTATCAATAACCAAAGCCCTCTATGGATTGCATTGAATTGGACAGGTATTGATCACCTGGTGATCAATAACTCAGGAAGTCATTGGGCAATGGATAACTTTACTTTCAACGGAAATGTTAACGCCGTTCCCGTTCCTGCCGCGGTCTGGCTATTTGCTTCCGGCTTAATGGGACTGATGGGCTTCAACCGCAAGCGCGCTCGGTCATTAGCGGCATAAATATAGCCTGCTATTGCCCAACAAAAACCGCCTCTCGGGCAATCCGAAGGCGGTTTTTTTATTATCCTTATTATTCCCGGTATGCGAATCAGTACCCAATCGACAAGCTTGTCAATTCTGCGCCACCCACTCCCGCAATTGAGACGCCACCCATGCGCCGTCATCCAGCGTCAGGTCATGGCCTGCCCAGGGGTGGCTGCGATAGTGCCAATGCCATTTTCTGTAGATATCGACCGAACATTCCGGCGCTACGAGACGGTCGCCCCTGGCATTCAACAATAACACAGATTGCTCGGGCCGCCGGTCGCAAGGCCTATAGCTTGCCGCCGCCCTGATCTGACGCCAGCTGTTTTTAAAGCTGACCGGCCGCTCTTGCTGTATTTTTTCCCATGCCCTGACAATCTGCTCATCCCGATTACGGTTGCTGACCAAAGCCAAAATCGCCGATTCGCGCTCGTGCAGGTTCCGCTTCAGCACCAGCGAAGGCAGCCAGCCTAAACTCTGCCAGCGCAGTCTCCGATAAAAAGGGCTTAAGCCGGCGAAGCTGGTATTGATCAGCGTTGCGCCGCAGATATCGCCCGGGTACGTCAGCATCCACTCGAAGGCGACCATCGCACCCAATGACAGCCCCAGCACCGTTACCGACTGTTGCAGTAAGCCTG
Organism: Methylobacter luteus IMV-B-3098; assembly: GCF_000427625.1. GTDB lineage: Bacteria > Pseudomonadota > Gammaproteobacteria > Methylococcales > Methylomonadaceae > Methylobacter > Methylobacter luteus. The sequence goes on along the minus strand of NZ_KE386569.1, from coordinate 2,720,443 downwards.
CCTGCTGCGCCTGCGCGCGCACTTTGTGCGTGATCTGGCTGATCGTGTTCGGGCTGGCTTCCCGGTAGTAGCGTCCGGTGCCGGGCAGATCCAGCGCCGTTATTCTGGCTTCGGGGAAAGCCGCCTGCAGCAGCGGCACAAAATCGCCCCAATGCGCCGATTCGCGGCTCAATCCGCGCAACAGTATCCAATTGCGCCCTAAATGCTTATTCATACCACAGACTTACCGCCTTGTTTTGATACAGGACTTTTTCCCGCGCATCCAGATGCGCCCAGGACTTTGGATAGAGCAGGCTGCGATGCAGAAAATCGAACAGTATGAAATGCCGGCGGAAAATGCGTTGCTGCCGGTGCGGCAGCAGCGGATGAAACCAGCCCAGCCGCGAGAACAGATTGAGCGGGCTTTTGCGCAGCCAGAGCCACGAGCCCATTTCCAGCGTCAATGGCATGAAGATGTGCTGATCGGCATGGCTCTGCCTGAAGCTGTCGAACAGATAATCCCACAAATCGCCGTTGATCAGGTACTCCAGGCACATCGGCTCGATTCTGTAAACATGATGCCGATAACAGCGATCGAACAGTTCCTTTAAAGCCAGGGCTTCGGCGATGAATGCGAACGGCGCTCTGCGGCCGGCATAGGGAAACCATAGGCGATCCCGGATGCCGAAGCCCGAGTGCAAGTCTAGCGCCATGGACAACGGCGAGCTGAACAGTTGCCGGTCCACAACACGGCAGACCGCCTGCGCCTCCTTCTCCATGTTCAGCACATCGCCGCGATACCAGGGCAGCCTGGGCGTCAGCTGGTGGCCGCTGTATATGCGCGTAGCGCCCTCGCCTTGCACGGGCGAATTGCGCATCAGATCGACGCCGTTGCCGTTGCTGCGCATGCCGAAACAGACGCCGACCGGATTCACGACGGGCACGAATACCAGCCGCGATTTTTCAAGACGCGCCAGAAACTCCTCATCCCAGTCCATGAGCTGGCTGATGCTCTGCATATACGACAGGATAATCTCGGAACCGATTTTTTCCAGGCCATGCACGCCACCGAACAAAGCCAGCGCGGGCGCATCGGGCCGGGTCGAACCGAGTGTGATGCAATGAATCGGGAATTCGTAATCCCGATACTGAATCCGTTCCACCACCTCGACCCTGGCCCGGTCGCCCAGCTGCTCGATGATGCGGTTGATCTGTTCGAGCTCCGGAAAATTAATAATTCCCATCAGACGACAGTTTGCGGCTTTTCATCGACAGCCAACGGCTCAAGCGCCTGCGCGACGGCAATCTTTCGCGCTATGCGGTCTCTAGCCTCGATGCCGACGGCATGGCGCGCGTTGCCGCTACCTGCAATAACGGGCAGAAAATTGAGCCGGACCTCGATTTTATCCAGCGCCAGCATCCTGATCAAATGCGGCACGAACGCATCGTCGCCGACGAAAGGTGCCTTCGCCCTGGCCTCGCCATGATATTGCAGCGCCACCGGCTGAATGATCGACTGCGTCAGCAGGGCCGGCTCGAATAGTGACGAATGAAAGTGCAACACCCCGTCGCCGCAGGTCGTGGTGCCTTCGGGGAAAGCGATGATGTTGCGGCCGTCCTTTAAAAGCCCGGCCATGGCTTCGGCGGTCGCCTGAATATGGCGTCTGTCGCCGCGCCGGATAAAGATCGTGCCGGCCTGCCTGGCCAGATAACCCACCACAGGCCAGCCAGAAATGTCGCTTTTAGCGACGAAACAACCCGGCAGATGGCGGCCGATCACGATAATGTCGAGCCAGGAGATATGATTGCAGACCAGTAAAGCGCCGCGCCTGGGCAACTCGCCTTCAACCATGATATCCAGGCATAAAATATCGCTGAACAGCTTGAGCCAATGTATTTTCAGCATATCGCGCCTGCCTCTGGCGTCTCCGGACGAGCACAGCCCATTAACAACCGGAAAGATGCCAGCGGCAATGATCAATCCATAGCCGAACAGCAAAATGATCAGAAAAAGCCTAAAGCACAGCCGCACAACGATCGCCATGAGTTCCTTGATAATCTCTCATATAATGTTTGCTGTAACGGGCCTGCAACTGATCCAGCGGCAACAGCATGAACAAGTCCATGCAGTTGAAGTCCTCATCCCAGCAAGGCTCGCCGCAGACCAGCGCGCCGAAGCGCAGGTAAGCCTTCAGCAATGGAGGAATGCCCGACTCATCGCGCTGGCATCGCAAGCGCTCGGGCACCGGCACGCTGGGTCGGACCTGCATCGCGGCCGGCGCCCGGTTTTTGGCGTCAATGCTGCGATAAACCGCATCGACGGCAAAACCGCTAGGGCCGGGTGTGATGCTGGCGCAGCCCAGCAAATAGTTAAATCCGCCTTCCAGCGCGTATTGCACCAGCCCCGTCCACAAGGTGGTCAATACCGCACCGCCGCGATAATCCGGATCGACGCAGGTTCGTCCGATTTCCAGAAAACGGCCGGGCAACGTCAATACCCGCTCCAGATCGAATTCGCTTTCCGAGTAAAACCGGCCCAGGCGCTGAGCCTGATATTGATTCAGCAGGCGCGTGTAACCGACGATTTTGTTATTGACGTTATCAAATACGACCAGATGCTCGCAATAGTCGTCCACTTCATCATAATCCAGTCCTTCCGATGCTGACTTGAGTTTGGCGCCCATTTCCCCGGCGAACACCCGGTAGCGTAGCGCCTGGGCTTGTCTTATCAGGTCCTCTGAATCGGCCATGAAACATTCCAATCGCCTGACCGGTTTGATTTGTACTGCTGCATCTATATTCTTCATGTGTAGTCAACGGGTGAAATAAAAGACAGCGTTACAATAAGCGCTCAAGATGTCAGTTGTGTGTCCGATCCATGAACATTGCATGACAGGAAAATGACATTTTGATGAAAGCATTTTCGAGCTGACCTGTCTCTTATTTAAGAATGCAGGGTCGAATTTACTTGTGCCCTATGGGCATTCGATGCCGAGCCGAAACGCCCGCTTAGCATCAACATCGTATTGCCGCCGTTGAGTGCGAATTAATGGCTTTAGCCGTCGTGGAGGCTAGCCAGATTACGCACACCCGCCCTCCGGAAGGAGCGACTGCTGATTTGCACGGAAAGGCAGCAGCGCTCCTGAAGAAAATAAACGCCGGCAATGACTTCTGGCTTTTGTGCGCAAGCTGTATTCAGAATTTATTGCCGATCGATTTCAGAGGCGACAACCGGCGCAATGCGCGGACATTGCGCCATAGTTTTTCTGTTCGCGGATGAAGTTTAAACAGCCGAATGATCAATCGCTTCACATCATTGGAGGCTTTGAGCATGATAGAAAGACCGACTATCATGGTCGGCAAGCCGAACGGAACCGGCAGCGGGAACAGGATCATTCCAACCACAAAGACGACACTGCCGGTCGTCATCAGGAGAGATTTTTTCAGCACGATCAGGCCGCCCGCGGATAAGCCGGCGCTTGCGCTTCTTCCCGGTCAAGCAGCGCCTGGCCTTCTTCCTGCCAGCTGATCAGCGCGAGCCGGCCGCTTTCATCCTCAACCAGAGCCGTGCAGTTCTCCACCCAGTCGCCGCAATTGCAATAGGTCTTGCCGAACTCCATTTGCGTGATATCGGCATGATGGATGTGGCCGCAAATGATGCCGTCGACATGCCTTTTCTGCGCTTCCAGGCTCAGGACGTGCTGATAGTTATCCATAAAGCTGACGATATTTTTGACCTTATTTTTCAAAAACAGCGACAGCGACCAATGATTGTAGCCCAGCATCGTGCGGATGTTGTTGAGCCAGCGATTGATGACGAGCAGCACCTCATACGCCTCGCCGCCGATATAAGACAGGCTCTTGTTGTGGCAGACGATGCTGTCGAATTCATCGCCATGCAAAACCAGAAACTGACGCCCGTCCCGTGTCTCATGCATGGCATTGAGCCGGATATCGACGCCGTTGAAATGCATGCCGGCATGCTTGCGGAATTGTTCGTCATGGTTGCCGGGAATATAAATCACGCGCGTGCCCTGCTGGGCTTTGTTAAGAATCCGCTGCACGATGTCGCTGTGCAGGGTCGGCCAGTAAAAGCCACTCCTGAATTTCCACAAATCGATGATATCGCCGACCAGGTACAGCGTTTCGCAGTCGACATGATCGAGAAAATCCCGCAATTGCTCGGCTTTACAGCCTCTAGTTCCCAAGTGCGTATCTGAAATCCAGACTGATCGGTAGTGTAGTGACATAGCAGCGGCCATAATAGAGTTGTGATGGCGCTACCATACACTTTCATTATTACAGGAAGTTAACGGTTTGATGACGGGTTGGTTACAGCAACAATCGGTCGGCGGAGACCGTTAATGGCGGCTTCCACTTTCAATAAACACTCAAAAATGTCTCAACAAACACTCAAATTACGTTACTCAGCCTTACTGTTTTCAATAAAATGAACCGGGTACAATCAATACGCCGTTTGTGTCCAATTGACGGATAAAGCCGGGCTTAAAATCAACCGACCGCAATGCGTCTGATTTACGCGCTGTGCTTCACTATTTTGGAGTGGCGCGCCATGCGTATCCAAGCGTAATCATCATCACCATGGGCAGTCAGGAAATCATCATTCAGCTTGGCGAAGCGGATCGGCTTCATCGGGCTTTGCCTCCTGAAACTCGTCGCCCCAAGAATTGATCCGACACAGTTTAGGCTCAACACAAGGAAAAGCACCATGAAACTACTCAACAGCGCCGCCTTAATCCTTTTAGGACTCAGCGTCAATGCCGTAGCGGCAGAGGATCTGGTTAAGAAAGCAAGTGACGCGGGTCTTAAGCCCATCCCCGAGAACCATGCCGAACTCTTCAAGCTGATAGACAATCCCAACAACCCGATCACCAGGGAGAAGCTCGAGCTGGGAAAAAAGCTCTATTTCGACCCCAGACTCTCCAAAAGCAGTCTGATCAGCTGCAACACCTGTCACAACCTGGCCCTGGGCGGTATTGACGGTATCTCTACGGCCATCGGACACAAATGGGAGCACAACCCCCATCACCTCAATTCGCCTACCGTCTATAACTCGGTCTTCAACATCAAGCAGTTCTGGGACGGGCGAAGCCCCGATCTCGAAGCGCAGGCTACAGGCCCTATTGAGGCCGGTCCGGAGATGGCCATGCCCGCAGGACTGGCCGTGGAACGCATTTCCTCTATTCCGGAGTATGTAAATAACTTCCGGAGGATCTTTCCGGGGCAGGAAAACCCGGTGACACTGGAGAATATCGGTAAAATGATCGGCGCCTTTGAACGCATGCTGGTCACGCCTTCCCGGTTTGACGACTTCATGCACGGTGATCATGCGGCATTGAACGCCAAAGAGAAAGAGGGGCTTACGACCTTCATCGATAAAGGCTGCTCCGCTTGCCACAACGGTGTGGGCATAGGCGGCGGCTCCATGCAGGCATTCCCTGCCGTCAAGCCTTACAAATACGCCAGTCTGGGTGATTTCAAAGGAGATGCCAAAGGGATGGTCAAGGTCCCGTTACTGAGAAACATCGCCGAAACCGCCCCCTATTTTCATAACGGTGCGGTATGGGATCTGGATGAAGCGGTCAAAATCATGGGAGAAACCCAGCTTGGCGTCACCCTTACCGGCCAGGAGACGAACAGTATCATCGCTTTCCTGAACAGTCTCACCGGCAAGAAGCCTGAAGTGCATTACCCGCTGCTTCCCGCTTCCACCGCCAAGACGCCCAAGCCCCAGGCAGACTAGTGCCGGAAAACGCTCGTCTGTCGTGTGTGATTTTATAAATAGCACTTGATAATCGGGTGGTCTTTATACACCACCCGATTAATCAAGCGGTGCCGGGCGGCATGCCGCACCTGGATAGCCTGGATGAAAGCACTGTTATCACAGCCCTTCGTTGAACACATCTATCGTGCTGTAGCCAAGCCGGCAGATACGGCATCGGGTACAGCCAGCCGGCTGAGCAACACCGGCAAAGCGAAACTCTAAAGCATGAGAGCGAAAACAATGGCGTTTATCCATAAATCCGTAAGCTATTCACTTTACTGCCTTCTGATGTTCGCCGGCATTGTGCATGCCGAGGTATATGTCAATACTGCCGGCGGCCATAGTACGGTGACTTATTCGAACGGCACTGTTTCCGTTTCAGGAAACGGGGTTGTTATTGTCAACGGCAAAGTGGTTTCCGGCGATGCGGTAACTGCCGGCGGCCCGATCAAGACGGAGGAAAGAGCGCTTCCTCTTTACGATAGTCTCCAGATCGACGCGCCTGTAAAGATGACCTATGCGGTGTCAGGTAGAAACTCGCTGAAGGTGACCGCGCCGGCGGACGTTTTGCCGCTGCTTTCCACAAGCGTTGTTAATGGACGTTTGAATGTGGAGCTTAAAGGGACAGTCGTTAACCTACATGCCCCCATCCGCATTGATGCCTCAGGACCAAGCCTGCAGTCGGTAACAATCTCAGGCGCCGGCGCTGCCAATCTCATGAACCTGGCCGGCGCATCCATCAATATGAATGCCAGCGGCTCGAGCGAGATTATGGCGACCGGTAGCGTTACCCGACTGACAGCCACTGTAAGCGGATCTGGCCGAGTCAATGCGTCATTGCTTCAGGCAGAGGAAATCAGTCTTGATGCGTCAGGGGCCGGCAACATTTCTGCATTCGCCTCCCGCTCTGTTGTTGGCGATTTTTCGGGTGCAAGCCATGCCACCATCGCTGGCAATCCCTCTCGACGAAAGCTGGATATTTCCGGAGCGGCGAACATTGCATACCGCTAAAAACCGAGCCCACAAGATGCGCTAGCTATATTCAGCTATCAACTCCGATACCGCCGTCTCACATCCCCCGCAGCCCGCGCAAGCGCCTGTCAGCCTCGATATGCTGTCCAGATCGTCGATGCCGTTATCAATAAGCTCCCTGATTTTCTCTTTGGTTGTGCCGCTGCAGTAACAAATAAAGTCTTTGTCGTTTAAGTCAGTATCATTCATATCGTGTATTAAGCGCATGGGATGGGGCAAGCAGTGAGGCTCCATCAATGGTGGCGTTGCAAATTCCGCCTATTCTATCATGCCTGCCCGCAAGCCACTCGCTATCATAGCCGCCCGCAATCGATGCCGGCGCGCATCAGCTATCCCATCCACATTCTCAATAAATACTCAAACTGCATTACTCAGGCTGGTCCTTTTCAATAAAATGGCTCTGAATAACGAACAACATACGATCAGGTTTCCCGCATAGCTGAAGAACAATCCCGGACAGCCATGAGCCGGCAGGTTCATAAGCCGTGCTTCACCCTAGAGAAGAGGTCTGCCATGTCTATGAAGAGAATATGCTTGTACCTTGCAGTCATCATGATGTTCAGTCCGTTTTCCGGTTCCGCCTGGGCGACTGAGCCAGATTGGCGGGACGATCATGCGTCGGCATTCTCCTTTCTGTTCGGCAACCATATCGATAGCCACCAGCAGAGCCAATTATTGAATAACGGTGAAATCCATGGCTTCCTGTACATTGTTTTCACCGGCGAGGTCACGCCCGAAGGCTATCCCGTGGCGCATCATTGCAGTGAGGATACGCCGCCCCGCAAGTGCGTAATCGGCTGGTTCCTGCGCGGCAAACCCGGAGAAGCCACTTTTCTCTACCATAACGCGGACCACCCGGTCTGGCTGGCAGGCAGCCGCAACGATATCCCGCAGCCCGGCAGCTATGCGCATTTTCACTGGATCACGGACCAGAGCACCGATCCTCGGCCTGTCACGGACCCTCGCTGCAATGCGGCAACGCCTGAGGAACTCGAGTCCGGAACCACCTGCCCCGGCTATTTTCTTGAACTCAGAGCCTTAAAAAGGTTTGCCTTTCAACATGGCGGCGAGCGCATTCTGGTCGATCCGGGCGTCGATATTGCCACCCATCTGAATATCGTCGCCAGTGTGCCGGGGGATAGCGGTCACGGGCATTAGCCGGCATAAGGAGGCGCATCGATCGCGATTGATGCGCTGCTCTGCGTTCATCCGGTTGCCGATGGCGGGGTGGAGAAAGAGAATCCACAACTGTAGTACTAAGTCATGAGCATGAAATAAATCAGGGAATTGTAGGTGCGGATTCGCCTAAAGCGCCTACTGTTGGTATCCGCACAGTGCGAATGAATTCGCACCTACATCGGAAAATCATCCGCACACATGAGGTGCGTTATTTTATGCACATTTTAAAGCAGCATATGGCTACATGCGCCGCTTGATCGATATCGCGCCGCGTATTTCGCCGGCATGATAACCGGTCGCCTTGTCTTCCGGATATTCCTTCGCCAATAAGGCCTTGACGCCTTCCGGCATATCGTCCGGTGTGCCGTGGCATTGCAGGCACATCGGTTGGGTCGGTATCGCTTTCATATAGCGAAACCAGCGCCCATCGGGATCTTGAACAATGGCAATTTTTTCTATCTCGGCAGCAGGCTTGCCATCGTGGTAGTCCCTGTCGAAATCTTCCAGAACTTGTCGTTCCCACTCATCCGGCAAACCTATTAACGGATTGCGGTTTTTCAGGGATACACGCTTGACCACGCGGCCGTCTTTCGAGTATTCGGCCGCCATCGCCGGCGCGATATGCTTGCAGATACTGATCGCGCTTTCCGCTCCGCCGGCTTTCAATTGTTTTTTCAACGTGCCGCCCAATGCCTGCATGAACTCCTTTGCAAGGCTGCGGCTTTCCTCCAGATACCGCAATTGATCCGTACCGCTATCCGCTGGCCCGGCGAGTGAAGATGCTGAAGCGATGAAAAGCAAAAGACTTTTTGCAATGAATTTTGTCATTTTTCTTCTCCTGATAGTGAATGATTCATCATAGCTCAACGGAGTTCAGCACCCTATGCGCACTGAATCGTTCAGCATTATTCAACGATGCCGTTTATGGTCAGTTCCGGCCGATTTAAAACACGCCGGAGCCGGAATTTGATCGGCTATCGGCGCATGCCCGTTTCCGGCAGGCTTCAGGCGCCACCAGGCGGCAAACAGGCTGCCGATGATCGAATGAAAACTGGCCGAAATAGCCGCTGGCACCGGTGCCAGCGCCATTTGCGCGAAGCTGGTTTGTGCGAGTACCGCGCCCAATCCGGAATTCTGCATGCCGACCTCGATGGAAATCGTGCGGCAGGCGCTTTCTTCGAGCTTCAACATCCTCGCCATCATGTAACCGAGCGTAAAGCCGCCGAGATGCAGCAATGCAACCGCGCTCAACAACGATAAAGCGGAATCCTTGATCATGCCGGCATTCGCGCCGATTATGCTCGCGCAGATCAGCGCGATGACGATCACCGAAGCAAGAGGCGCGACAGGCATCACGGCCTGTACCAGGCGGGGCGTATATCGATTCAGCAGCATCCCCAGCGTAACCGGCAAAATCACCACTTGCAGCGTATTGAAAAACAGGCTCCAGGCATCCACCGGCACATAGGCGCCAGCCAGCCATTGAGTCAGCAGAGGCGTCATGACGACAGCCGCAAAAGTGGAGCACATAGTCATGAGCACCGATAACGCCACATCGGCGCGGGCAATGTAGCTGACCACGTTGGATGCGGTTCCGCCGGGGCAGCAAGCCACCAGAATCAAACCGACCGCCAGTTGAGTCTCGAGCGAAAAGCCCGAGGCTATCGTCCAGCCCAGCAAAGGCATCACGGCAAATTGAGCGGCAACTCCGATTAAAACCGGCCGGGGAGTGCGCGTTACCCTGCGAAAATCCTCGAAGCTAAGCGTTATGCCCATGCCGATCATAATCACCGCCAGGCCCCAGACGATCATCGGTCCGCTAAACCAGGTAAACCACCCGGGAAAAAACAACGCCAGGCCGCTAAAGATCAGCACCCAAAACGGAAAAAGATTGGCAAGCAAATTGAACAAACGAATCACGATATTTCCATCTACCAGAAATCAAAAGACAGCGATTGTATCACCGCCCCGGCTGCCATTCCGCATAAGCTGGAATATCCTCGTATTCAAGCCACGAAACGTCGTGTGATGTCCAGATGTGCATCGCGGGTTTGACGCCCGGGTCTTCATCAAGGGTCGCAACACGCACAATCACATGAGGCTGCCCGAAACGTTCGGCGACCAGATGAGAGCCGCACACGGAACAGAAATGCCGCAGCTTTCCCGGAGACGACATGAAGGATGAAAGCTTGTTCTCGCCCTGCAACCAGCGGAAGTGCTCGCGCATTACGCCGGCGGTGGAGGCAAACGGCGCCGCATGCGCCTTTCTGCAAGTCTGGCAATGGCAGTGGCCGACAGGCATGTCAATGCTGTCGATTTCGTACTGAATGGCCCCGCATAAACAACTACCCTTCATTTTTTCTCCTTGCTGCCGATCGCGGCAGCCTCTGGCGTTTACTGCCGGTTACGGCATTATTGGGCAGGGATGGCATAGTGATAGACGAAAAATTGTTCGTCGCGCTGCCAGCCGGCCGATCGATACAGCGCTTGCGCTTCCTCGTTGCTGACTGCCGTCGACAGCGAAAGGCGCACCGCATCCAGTGATTTGCCGAACTCTACGGCTGCTGCCAGCAGCAGTGAACCGATTCCTTTCCGGCGACCGCTCTCGTGCACAAAAAGGTCGTTGAGCACGAAGGTTCTGGCGAGCGAAACCGATGAAAAGCTCGGATAAAGCTGTGCGAAGCCGACGGGAACGTTCGCGTCATGGGCAATAAACACGACCGACTCACCATGATTGAAGCGGGCCGATAGAAACTCGCGCGCGGCGCGAAGATCGCTCCCGCGGCCATAGAATTGCCGATAGCCGTCAAACAAGGGCGCAAGCGCGTCAATGTCTGACAGAACAGCCTGACGGATTGTAATGTTGTTCATAATTCTCCTGATTTAGTAATTGTCCAATGAAAACGCTGGCGCGCGCTTCAGAGCGCCGGGCGCGGTAAATTTGCTTCATCGGTGCCACCTTCGGCCCGATGAAGCGCTATTGCGCGCCGAAAGGCCAGGATGGCCTCATACAGCGCGGCTGAAATTTCGGGATCGGAGACAATGTCCGGCTCGTCAAGTTTAGAGCCGAGAATCGGTACGGTAATAGACGCCTCATCAACAATTCTGGCGGACATCATCGTGATGGTTTCCTTCAGGGCGGCCTGTGCATGAGTGGCCCGCGGCGAGGTGTTGAGCAACGCAACCGGCTTATCTACGAAGGCTTCGCAACCCACCATCCAGTCCAGAGCGTTTTTCACGACACCGGTAACGCCATGGGCATATTCCGGGCTCGCAATGAATACGCCGTCTGCGCCGAGCAAACGGTTGCGCAAATCCGCTACCGCCGGCGGATCAGTCGCTTCGATATCCGGGTTGAACAAAGGCAGTTGCGCCATGCCGCTGTAAAGATCAATCCGGACATCTGCCGGCGCCAGCTTCGAAACGGCGCGCAACAGGGCGGTATTCAGCGATGCCTTGCGGAGACTGCCGCTGATGGCCAATATTCTTGTTATTCGCAACGATTACTCCTGGGTGTTATTTCGTGCATGATTTTTATGCCTGACGATAAGGATGACGCACCGCCAACGGTTGGCATCGTCAACCGCCATGCTAAAAATACGGGCATTCGGTTCTCCGAGCCAATAACCAACCGCTCATGCCAGCAAGAGGCTGACTGATCATATATCGTCCAGCCAGAATCAATGGGTTGGTTAAATTGATATAAATCACGGATATCCATAGCACTGAACCTTCAGATCCTGAATGGCATTATTGACGCAATTATTCTAACATTCAAACTGTGCAACAATACCTGTTTCGAGTATTAAGTCAGTGTCAGAGCCTGCCCCTGATTGTACCTCGGACAGATATACCGCATGGCGCTCTTTTCAGAGTGTTTGGTTATTAAATAAAGCATCAACATAAGGTATCAAATAATATATGGATTCGCTAAAAGGACACTGCCTTTGTGGCTCAGTGCAATACGAAATTAAAGGTAAGCCGCAATTCTCCTTTCTATGCCAGTGCAGGCAGTGCCAGAGAATTACCGGCTCTGGTCATTCTGCTGAATTTGCAGTTCCCGATGAAATAACCTCGATAACGGGCGAGCTAAAATGCTATGACATGACATCAGATAATGGCAATACTATTAGCAGCGGGTTTTGTTCCAATTGTGGAAATCCTGTTTTAAAAAGGTCTTCCGGTTATCCTGGTTTACTCTTTTTTCATGCGGCGACATTAGAAAACCCGGCATTATTTAAACCTCAAAAAGTATTCTGGGCATCAAGCAGTCAACCTTGGGATTTTGTAGATCCCGAACTTGAAATAAAGCAAAATGCATGATCAGGCGCTCCACTTGGCTGCAACAAGCGCTACGCCCATTCCCGTTATTTATCTCCAGTGGGCTTGCCATTCATCCGCACGGAATGAATTATTGGCAATAAGTCTGAATTTAATCCGGTATAAATTACATTGAATTCAGACTTACGCGGATATTATCTGACATGAATATCCGCTATCGGCTAAAACCGGCCAGTGAAAAGTCTCTATGCATTATTTACATATTTAAAAGCATGGATGGGCTTTGAAATACCAAAGCCCATTATTTTTCGTGTTAGTTTTCATGGGTATTCTTACTTATTGTGTATTTAGTCCGGAATATGTACTGTTAATCATCGTTGCCGGAGATAAATTAACAATGCTTGATCTGATAATGTATGGGCGTTTCAGGTTTTATATTAACTCTGAACGACCGCCAGCGACCCCGACCGTGTCAGAACGCAGTTCTTGATATAGTCAGGCTCTGCTTGCTGATGGATCAATCCAATGATGAAGCTGAAATCACTGCCTTCGTCCCCAAATGCAAAACCTGAAGAGCTTCATCTGCGTCGGGTGTTTTCAACGTCGAAAGATGACTTTGTTTCTCCGGCTCATGTGATCAATGAAGAGAGGGTAATAAGTTAACTGAAGTCGTCATGAACAGGGAATATCGACGTTACATGATACATCGACCCAATCAGGCTTCAATATGACTACTTCAAAGTTCGGGGGAGAATTCAAAATGGCTATCACTAAACTCGATGAAATATTCAAAGTGATTGATAAAAAAAATGATCTTTATTTGAATGAGGGGTGTAAGTCACTTATTTTAAGAGGGCGTGATCAACTTTCTGATTACGCCGCACAAATTGACTTGTTGTTCGCCGAAACTTTCGCGCCATCAGCAGTAAGATGGCCTCTGCTGGAATCCTGGCTGCTTTATAACCCGGAAGTAGAGCCGATAGGCGTATTGATATGGAATGATCAAGCCTTGGTTGCGGCCGGCCTTTTTGCGCTCCATAATAAGAATCTATTCTGCAAGATCACCAAAATCGGCGTGCAAGGAGAGCCATACTGGTTCTCGGCCCGAGACCAGTTCTCCGGCGATCTCCTTGGACAAACATTGATAAAAGCTTTCCAGGCAATTAAAAAACCATGGTTTCTCTGCCTGACTGATCTGCCTGACACTGATCCTGTAGTCAGCGCAATAAGGAACCGGCTTAAACCGAGTGAGATATCGACTTTCACCTATTCACCGCAGCTACGGTTTGACAGGCAAAGCGGGCTGAATCAGTATCTATCCCTAAACACCAGATCAGCCGTCGCAAAAGCAAAAAACAGAATTAAACGCGATGGCCTGACGCTGGATATGCAATGGGCGTCTGAAGTTTACGAAATTGAAAGGTCTCTGGATGAGATAGTTCTGGTTCACCGCGAAAGAAATCGGCTAAAACGGGGGCTGGCCATTCTGGACGATCCATTGGAAGCCGCTTTTTTTAGGGAAACGGTGCTTACCTATGCCAAGGCTAAAAAAATTCGACTTCTCACTTTACGTCTCGATGGTTCTCTTGCAGCGTTTGCAATGGGCATTTTGGACAGAGACATGTTGTGGATCTACGCCAATCTGGTATCGCCGAATTGGCTCCGCTACAGCGCAGGGACAATTATCAATGCGGAGGTTGTAAGGTCGGTCTACAGCGATCCATCAATCAAAGGCGTGAATTGGGGCGCGGGCTTGCAGCGGTACAAGATGAGCGGAGATGTCAAGTTGATCCCCGCAGTAAAACTGATGGGCTGGTCTTCCTGGCCGACGCGCCTGGCGTGGCTGGTTCGCGAAAAAATAAGAGAAGGGCGCAATAAAGCAAGACAAGTCCTGTTATCTTCAAAAAATTTTATCAGCGCCGACAAGAATCAGAAGAAAAATACCGAAAACAGTCAATCACGGCACTGGGTGCTGTGCCTGTTCAGCTATGAATATACGGCAGGAATAGGGGATGCAATTTTATCTCTGGATTCAATTTTATCTGTGTTGTAAATATCCGGGGCTGACTGGCGCGGGTCGATTTGAAACAATTAATGTCCCGATGCAGATGCGGCAAATTTGTAACCCGCCAGACCGAGTCTGAACCGCTACAAATAAATCGTCACCGACATGGACTCTGGTTGGTGACTTTTCCCTTATTTACAGCCGGAAAAGAGAACCGCCCCATCGACTCGCTGGCTGCTTTCGCGGCAAATTTCTCGATCGGGTCAGTTCTGTTTCTCCTCGTCTTCAGAAACAAACACGAGGATACGCTTCCATCAAGCCGCCTGCGTCAATCTTTGCTCCAACAGGTCGTTTAGCCTGATGATCAGATCGTCTTCACTGAATGGTTTGGTCAAGTACAGCGTCACGCCGGCATTATCGGCCTGGGTTCGATGTTTTTCGCTGGACCGGGAAGTAATCATGATCAGCGGAATTGCCTGCAGGTCCGGCATCGATCTCAGGTAGCGGGTCAGCTCGATGCCGTTCATTCTCGGCATTTCCAGGTCCGATAGAATGATGTCGGGCTTTCGGGCCTCGATTTTTTCGATCGCGTCGAGCCCGTCGATCGCGGTCAGCACCTCGAATCCGGCATCTTTCAATAACTGCACGGTAGCCTTTCTGGCCGACAGGGAATCGTCGACGACCAGCGCCAGCGTTTTCGCCACGCGCTGCGTGACCGGAGCCAGTTCTATGGCGTGATCGGCCTGCGCACGCCTTTCGGCGTCGGAAATAAGCTCGAACAGATCAATGACCGGCGCGATCTGGCCGCTGCCCAGCATCACGCCGCCCAGGACGCCGTAAACGCCTTTCAGGTAATCGCCGAAAGGCCGGATCATCAGATTTCTGTAGCCGATGACCTGATCGACCAGTACGACTTGTTCGGCGCCGCTCAGGGCCTTGAAAAGCAGGCCGGCCGCCTTGTCGGGCATCCCGTTTTTGCGCTCCAGTCCGAGCAGATCGCTCAGCGTATCGGCCGGATAGCGGTGTTCCTCGACCTGATAATGGAGAGTACCGTCCGTCTCGGCTATCAGCTTGCCATCCAGCGCGCAGAAAATATGCCCGATGCCGTGTTCCGACACCGCGAAGGTTTGCCCGTCCAGTTTGACCAGAATCATCGGCGCATCATACCGGTTCGAAGGCACGTTCATGGTCACGATCAGACCGTGACCCGGCTTCGATGCCAGATCCATGACACCGTTCATGCTGGCGATCCGCGCCTGGATGGCATCCATGCCGATTCCGCGTCCGGACACATGGCTGGCCTGCTCCTTGGTCGAAAAGCCGGGACGGAAAATCAACCTTTGTATCTGATCCTCCGATAGCGCCTGCTGATCCGTGACCCAACCCTTGCCCTGCGCAGCCGCCCATATCCTGACCGTGTCCAGGCCGCTGCCGTCGTCTTCGCAAGTGATACTGAGCGCGTTGCGGTCATTCGTAAAACTCAGGCGTATCATGCCCTGCCTGGGCTTTCCGGCTTGTACGCGGCTTTCCGGCGCTTCGATGCCATGATCGACGGCATTGCGCAACAGATGCATCAGGGCATCGGACAGGCCGTTCAGGATTTCACTGTCGATCAGGGTAGTTCCGCCGCTGATTTGCAACCCGACTTCCTTGCCGGTCATTCTGGCGGTCTGCCTGACGATGCGCTGACAGCGCGGAACGATCTTCTGTACGGGCACCAATCGAAGGCCCTGAACGCGTTCCAGATGCTCTTTCTGCAGGGTGCGCTGTTCGATCAGGAGGTTCCGGCCGTCGAGCAACTGCCGGTGCATCTGCGCGTTCTGCTCGCGCACGTCGGCCGCGGCTTCGGCCAGGCGGCTGAGGCAGGTATGCACTTCGCCATACTGCTCCATTTCCAGCGTGTCGAAGCCCTGGTTGCCGCGGCTGTCCCTGGCCATTACGCTCTGGATGTTGACCAGCCGGTCCATCTCGGCAACCAGCTCACTGAGCCGCCAGGTCAGTTCACGGACTTCGTCGCTGTCGTTCAGCAGCCCTCCGATTTTGTCGTGAACGCGCTCGCCGATGCTGCCCGCTTCGGCGGCCACTTCGATAATCTGATCGATCATGAACGACGGAATGGCCGTCATGGCCTTGGCCCGATCGTCATCATGGTCGGGATTTTCCGGTTCCGACGGCACACTCATTACCTTGGATTCATCCGCAATCTCAATGCCGGCCACGCCTTCTTTCTTGATCCGGTAATCCCAGTCCAGCACTCGTTGCAGCATGGACAGGGCCTGTTCCGGCGCCGCGCCCTGCCCTTGCAGGCAATCGGACATGGCGGCCAGGCAATCGGCCGCATCGATCAGCACGTTCCCGAGCTCCCGGCCGGGCAACGCCTGCTCCATGTTGAGCGCTTCCAGAATCGCTTCGAGGCTGTGCGTCAGATTGGCGATGCCGTGAACGCCGATCGTGTTGCAGGCGCCTTTCAGGGTATGGGCGATGCGCTGCGCCTCCAATAGACGCGCCTGTGATGCGTCGGCGCCGATGATATCTTGTATGGCCGCCAGGAAACTTTCCGTCAGCAGCGGCAATTCTTGCAACAAGGTCTGCACCAGTTCGCCGTCAACATCGTCGGGTATCGCCAGCGACACGTCTTCCGGCCGGGCGATCGTTCTTTCCAGATTGGCACGTTGCGCATCGGGATCGGTGACGGACACGTTAAGCGCCTCGAATAACCGGCCTTGCATCGCCTCCGGCAACGGCCTGCGCCAGCCCGGCTCATGCAGATGCCTGACCAGAGCGCTACAGTGACTGTCATTGCTGATATCGGTCAGATATTCCTGGATCAGGATCAGCGCTATGCCGAAGAGATTGCATTCTTCGTCATAGTTATGATCCTCGGCGGCCTTGGCGACGACATTCAGCCAGAGCCTTCTGAACACGTAGCTCAGGCCGAACAAGCCTACCGTTTCGCAGGCCTTATTGATATTTTCCAGCAAAAAATCGTTGGCGCTGAGAGACTGCTGGTATTCGGCCAGCGATGTGCAATTGAGCTTGGCCAGCGTATGGGTCAGGTCATCGGCGACTTTGTCGAATACATCGCTGATCATATGCACCAGAGCCAGGTCGACCGGCACGAGCGGCCTGTCAGCCAGCTGGTCTATGAGTGGCTCGTCGTCAGTCCGGGGCTCGATTTCATCATGAGCGGTTTCTTCCGACAGTAAAGCCGGACTTTCAATCATCAGAACGCTGTCTTTCGCCATAGAGCCCGCAAATTCGATCACACCATCAATCAACTCGGCCGCGTCGTCCTCGTCCAACGGCTCTTGCCACACCGGGTCTTGCAACAGCGAAACCCAGGCGGCAATGACTTTTTCATCGGCCGGCGACTGGAGATAGCCGCGACAGGCTTCATGCCAATGCTGTAACAAAGCCTGCTCCGGTCCGGACAGTCCGTTTTCACGGCTCGCGAGCAGCAGGTCCAGGTTTTCGGCGTACAAAGCGATCAGGTCCATCAGGGCCGGCGTGCCGGCTTCGGCCAATTGTTCGGCCAGGGCTTGCCAGCCTTCGCTGAGCTGCTCGGCCAGTTCCAGCCGGCCTTCTTCATTGCTGGCGGCCAGCAGTTCCTCCAGATGAAGATCAAGCTGATCCAGTGCCAATCCGAAAGGTTTTAACGCGATCATCGAATCTTGCGACATACAGTAGGCTCAATCATCAGGCGGGCAGTTTGAACACGCGGACTTTTTTCAGCAGCGTTTCAGCGTCATTGACGAGGCCTTCCGACAACTGCGACTGCGCCTGTAGCTGGATATGGGTTTTTTCGGTGCTTTGCTGAATGACCAGGGCGCGCTCCTTCAGGATCTGCCCCAGTTTGACCTGCTTCATGGCCTTGTCGGCAATATCATGTACATATTCGACCAGCTTCAAGGTCACGTTACGCGTGTCTTTCATGCGGTCGCCCGCTTCTTCGGCCAGGCGCGTGCCTTCGACCACCTGCGTGATCACGTCGTTCATAGTGTTGACGGCGTCGGCCGTGTCGACCTGGATGTTTTTCACCAGCAGCGAGATCTGGCCGGTCGCTTCGCGCGAGCTTTCCGCCAGCCGTTGCACCTCGTTCGCGACGACCATGAAGCCCCGGCCCGCTTCACCGGCCTGCGCGGCCTGCATGCCGGCATTCAAGGCCAGTACGTGCGTGCGCTCGGCGATTTCGTTGATGATGTTGACGGCGCCGGTGATTTCCTGCGAGCGCTCGCCGAGTCGCTTGATTCGCTTTTCAATCTCGCGGATGATCTCGCGGATCTTGTTAATGCTCTGCACGGTGTCGGTCACGGCCTGCAGCGCTGTATTGGTTGCCTGCATGGCGTCCCTGGACGAACTGTTCGTGGTCTGTGAAATTTTTGCGACATTCAGCATCACCATAACCGCCGAATTCAGCTCCTCAAGCATTTTTTCCGTTTCCATTCTTTCCTGCTCGGCGAAAACCATAACCGCATCGGACTGGCTTTTAACCTTGCTGGAAGACAGGTTGACGCGCTCGGATACATGGTTAACATCTTTTAATGTCGATGCCGTTTCCTGAGCCAGCAGGTTGATCGCATCCGACAGCGTGCCGGTGATGTCCTCGGAAACCGGGATGTTGACGGTCAGATCCCTCTGGCTCAGACGGGCGACCGACTGCAGCAAGGCAATGACCGAATTGTTCAGTTCGGTTCTGGCCTGCTCCGAAGCGGCCAGTTTTTCGGCCCGCTCGTCCAGCAGCGCATCGAAGCTGCGGGCCAGGATGCCGATTTCGTCCCGGGCATTGGTTTTGGCGCGCGCCTCGTAATCCCCTTGGGAAATCCGGTTTACCAACCTAGTCAGGAACCTGACCGGTTTCAGGACGCTGAACTCGACGACCGCCACATACAGACTGATCAGCAGCAAAAGCAAGGCCAAGCCGATAGCTGCCGTTTCTTGTTTGAACTGCGCTATCGATTGCTCCGTATTTTGACCGGTCTTGATTTTCAATCGCTGGGCCTGTTCGGCGATATGCTGAATCGCATCCGTCGGGGCACGGTCGATGCCGCGCACTTTGACATCAACATCGCGATAACCGAGGCCGGCCTCGTTCCTAAATAATAGCGGAATCGCCGCGTGATAAACCTCGGTCAAACGATCATGCTCGACCAGAAACTGGTCAGCGGCCTTGACGATTTCGGGATGCCCCTCGGCTAGCGCGCGCAGTTGCCTGACGGTGCTTTGGGTTTGCTGGCGCATGTCCTCGAACTGGCTGCTGTATTTGTCATAGTCTTTTTGCACATGGCCGCGGATCAGCATGTTTTTCCATTCCTGCACCTGTATCTTGAACAGGACTGTAGCCTCCAGGGACAGATTCGCGATTTTATTGGCCTGCTCGTTACTTCTGGACATTTCTTCGGAATAAGAATCCATGCGTTCGAAGGCGTAATAACCTAGCACGGCCAGTACGGCCAACATCAACAGAAAAGCGCCGTGAAGCTTGAGTCGTATACTTAGATTTTTCATGCTTTTTTATATTGTTCTATCAGATGGTTTCAGCAGGACTTCGCGCTTTCAGCGAGAAACGTGAAAAAATGCGTTTTGTTGAAGGCCAGCCAGGCCGTCTCTTGTTGCAGGTAGACTTTGCTGACCTGCGCGGCGATCAGATCGGGCACCGGCACGGCTGCTGCCGGCGCTTCGACAAGTCCCGTCAGCCACTGCGGCGGGTCTTTCAGCACAAAGCCCAGCGCCTGCTTGCCTTGGTCCAGAACCAGTACCGTCGGCTTGAGGAGATCGGCCGGCGCGTCGAGCAACAGCGCATACAGATCGAAAACCGGAATCAGATTGCCGCGCAACGTCATGACGCCCGGCATCCAGTTCCGGGTATGCGGGACCGGGCGGATTTCCGGGTTAATGACGATCTCGCCGGGGCAATGCTCGGGAAACAGGAAGCCTAAAGGACCTATCCTGAAACCGTAGCGTTGCATGCCCTGAACCTCGTCGGGCGAGACAACGCGCTCGATGAATAGGTCCGACGGCGCGGACTCAATCGCTGAGAGCAACGTATTCACCGCTCGAACACCTTGATCTGGTCCAGAATCTCATTCTTCTGGAAGGGTTTGGTGATGTAGGCCTTGCCGCCCTGCAGTTGCGCCCATACTTTATCCGCCTGCTCGCCCTTGCTGGACAGGAAGATCACCGGAATATCTTTAGTGGCCTCGTCATTGGCCAGTTTGCGGCAGGCCGTGAAACCATCGACTTCCGGCATGACAATATCCATGAAGATCAGGTCGGGATTGCCGCTGGCGGCGATAGTCTCGATCGCGGCCTTGCCGGAATGCGCCGTCGTGACTTCGTAACCGGCTTCCGTCAGAATGTTTTTCAGATTGCTCAGTTCGACAAGCATGTCGTCGACACATAAAATTTTTCTAATCGCCATCGCGACTCCTTGTTATGGTTTTTTATAATTGCTCAACCAGTTCATGATGCGGTCCAGCATGTTCTGGAATTCATCGGACTTGATTGGCTTGGTGATGTAATTCGTGCAGCCGGCCATGACGCCTTTGACTTCATCCAATGGGGAGGTCTTGGCCGATAGCATGATGATCGGCGTTTTCTTCATCTCGGCGATCTTCCTGATCTGGCCGCAGACTTCATAACCATCCATGCCCGGCATCATGACATCGAGAAAAATGAAATCGTAGGTTTTTGCCGCGACCTTGGCCAAGGATTGTTCGCCGCTCTCGGCGAAATCGATGCTCAACGGCAGCGAGGCTTTGTCCAGTTCCAGCGCAATGGTCTTCCGCATCAGTTCGCTGTCATCGACGACCAGAACGGCATAGGCGTAGGCCTTGCCCTGATCGCTACCATTGCCTGCCTCATAGTGACCGGCTTCAGGCGTCTGTTCGCCAGGGATAAAGTCCTGTTTGTTCCTGGCCGGGATTTTGACCTGATCGAGCACGCGAATGACCCGGGTCGCCAGCAACAATCCCTTGATATGATAATCGGAACCTTCCGGCTTGTCGGACTGGCCGACCGTCACAACCGGCGTTTCAGGATGCATGGCATCGATATGATTTTTACTGTCGAAAAAGGTTTTCGCATCGATGTCGACGATCAGCAGATCGGTTTGATCGGTCAGTTTTGCAATAGAGTAAGTGCGTTCCCGGTTCCCCGTCGCTTGAAAAATTTTCTCGAGTTTTTCGGCATTCTTTTCTGAAACCCCCCGTAACCCCACTTTCAAGTTTTTTATCATTATTGTCTTGCCTCAACATGGTTAGTCCTGAACAGCCCCGCTCCATGGGAGCCAAGAGACTACCAGCGCCATATGACAATTTTGTTACGGAAGAGCTTCAGTTAAGACCAAATTTCAATAATGTGAACTGTGCACTCTTTTTCCGGATTAGTTTTGAATCAGGCACGGATTTTTCTAAATTAATCTTGTAGGTCCTGATGGAAAGGGCGCTGAAGCAACCTGATCACTCAGGGCTAAACTGGCGGCCGTGTTCGAGGGACGTGGCCATCCGGCGGTATGGTGGTAAACTTACGCGTCCTTGCGCCTGGGGTTCAGGCATCGGATTTGCCCCTCGCTGCATTCACGCAATGTCCAAGCCAAGTAGGGTACGCATCGCGTACCTTTTCAGCTAGCCAATGCCGAACGTTTCGGATGGGCCCCGGATATAAAGTTTTGCAGTTTTTCTTTGTGGTAAAAATTCCTTAGCCATTACGTCATAGCCATCGATAAGGTATCTTCATGTCAAAATCCCTGAACGGGTTCGGCGCGCTGCGCCATCGTAATTTCGCCCTGTATCTGAGCGCGCGATTGCTCGCCACGATCGCCGTGCAAATGCAGACCGTCGCCGTGGGCTGGCAGATTTATGCGCTCAGCGGCGATGTCATGGATCTGGGTCTGGTCGGCCTGTCCCAGTTCGCGCCCTTCATGGTACTGATCCTGATCGCGGGACAAGCCGCGGATCAATGGGACCGGCACCGGATTATCATGCTGTGTTTTGTCGTGGAAATGCTGTGCGGCGTGCTGTTGCTGGGATTTTCGCTGGCGGGTCTGCAAGCCGTCTGGCCGGTGTTTGCGGTCATGGCGTTGTACGGCTCGGCACGCGCGTTCATGATGCCGGCCGGCCAGGCCATCGTGATCAATCTGGTGCCGCCCGAGCGTTTCGGCAACGCCGTGGCGCTGAATTCCTCGCTCTATCATGCCGCCGTGATCGCCGGACCCATGCTGGGCGGACTGCTGTATCTGACTGGACCGGAGACAGTCTACGCCAGCGTTGCAGGACTCTTGGCAACAGCGGCACTGCTGATGCTGCTGATCCGCACCGACAGAAAAGCGGCCACAAGTCGCCAGCCGGTTTCCTGGCATACGCTGCTGGAAGGGCTGCGCTTCGTGCGCGCCAAGCCGATCATACTGGGCGCGATTTCACTGGATCTGTTTGCCGTGCTGTTCGGCGGCGCGGTCGCGCTGTTGCCGGTCTACGCCAGCGACATCCTGCATATCGGCCCGCAAGGCCTGGGTCTGCTGCGCACGGCGCCGGCCATCGGCGCGGCGGCGACGGCCGTGCTGCTGGCCTGGCTGCCGATCACCCGACGGGTCGGGCGCTGGATGTTCGGCGGTGTCGCGCTGTTCGGCGCGGCGACGGTTGTGTTCGGCCTGTCCGGAGACTTTTACCTGTCGCTGCTGATGCTGTTTTTGATGGGCGCCGGCGATATGGTCAGCGTCTACATCCGTCACATGCTCGTGCAACTGGAAACGCCGGATGCGATCCGTGGCCGCGTCAGCGCCGTCAATTCGGTGTTTATCGGCGCCTCCAACGAACTGGGCGAATTCGAATCCGGCATTACCGCCGCCTGGTTCGGGCTGGTGCCGGCCGTAGTCATCGGCGGCGGCGCGACATTGGCCATCACGCTGTTGTGGATCGGCCTGTTTCCGCCGCTGCGCCGTATCGACCGCTTTCCACCCGCGCAGCGCTGATTAACCCGGCCCGAGCATGAACCATAGCCGGCCCAGTTCCGACACGATCATCACGATCCAGATCAGAATGCTGATGCCGGCCGCGGCCGCCGCGATGTCCTTGATGACTTTGATTTTCTGGTTCTCCTGATTTTCGACGAAATCGCACAGGGTTTCGATAGTCGTATTGAACATTTCGGCTATAAGCATGAGGCCGGTCGCCGAGAACACCGACAGGAAATCGATCCATTGACGGAAATGGAAGCACACAACCAGGACCGCGATTGAAAGCAGGACTTTGTAGGCGACGCTGAAATCATACAGAATGGCGTAACGCAGTCCCGAGAGAATGACTTTGAATTTTTGCAGGGGATGATAGCCACTCTGACCCGTGCCCAGAAATTTATTGCGCATAATTCAAGTGACCCTGATGCCGAGTGTACCCAAAAGATGCGCGACGCCCAGAATCCATAGCAGCGCCAGCACCAGGCCTGCCAGAACATCCGAGGGATAGTGCACCTGCAGGTAAAGACGCGACAACGCGACCATGACGGCAACCGGCGCCGCAACGGCGAGGAACCAGTATGCGCCCTGCATATCGAGCCGTCTGAGAATTAAGTAAAGCGCGATCACGAAAGCCATGATCTGTGCGGTGTGGGCACTCGGAAACGAGGCATTTAAAGGCATCGTGCCAATAAACGGAAATGCATCCGGCCGCACGCGCTGAAACAGGTATTTGGCCAAGTGCGCAATAAGACTTGCACCGCCCAGACTCAAAGCCAGAAACCAGGCATCACTCATATGATCGTTTTTGACCAGAAACCACAGGATAAGCACTGTCGTCGGCGCCAGGAAATAAAGCGATCCGAAATGGGTAACAAACAGAAACAGCCGATCCAGCCAGAGATTGCGAAGCTGCGAGACATGAGTAAGAATGACCTTGTCCCATAGGGAAGGCGGCGCGCTGAAGCGCTCGATGATGAGCAGCAGCACAACCATGCCCAGCCACAGAACCAGGGTTGTCGTCAGTTTCGATAAAGTCATAAAGCCGCCTTATAAAGCCGTTTGTGCCATTGTCAGCATTTGATTATCAGGTGGAAAGAGTGGAGTAAGGCTGTCTGCTTACTTTTGATGTCGGCGCGCAACAATTGTTCCGATGCCTTCTGGCGCCCCGGAATCGGTTCTTAAGGCGGCTGTTTATGTATGCCATCGCACAGACTGATCCTTGCTTGATGTGTATTCTCAACAGCTAATGTTGCATAGGGCATCTTTCATCCCGTTTGCTGTGCCGGGCACTGAAGTTTCTATCAGCGGTAGGCTTGAGTTGATAAACCCGGCCTTTCTGGGCCGCCCATGCCGGGTTTCCGCTAAAGCTCCAACCCAGCCTACATAGGCTGTTAAAAATGACAAATGCCTGAAGCCGGTTTGCACGGCATGGCCGCTTGTCAGAGCGAAAAACGGGGATGTTTTTCGTAAAACACGATTCAAATAAGCGTTGCGCTGGCGGCACTTTAAAAAACCAGCCCATCACAAACCGAGACATAAACAAATGGACCAACTGAAGAAACTGGAAAACCTGGCCAGACTGCTGGACAATTCATTCCGCATCCCGGGCACCTCCTTTAAAATGGGGCTCGACAGCCTGATCGGCTTGATTCCCGGCATTGGCGATACGACGGGCGGAATTTTATCCACTTATATCATCTGGCAAGCCGCCAGAATGGGCGTCCCTCGGGTCGTGCTGATGCGCATGGGCGTCAATGCCGTGTTTGACGCGATCCTGGGCGCAATTCCGGTCGTCGGCGACATTTTCGATATTACGTTTAAAGCCAATCAGAAAAACGTTCAATTGCTGAGCAATTACTATCAGTCCCCGCGGGCGGCCGTCGAAAGAGATACCGTTTCAATCGCGCTCATAGCGATATCCATCATTGTTGTCATCGGGCTCGTCATCTGGCTGACGGTCAAACTGCTTGCCTGGCTGATCCACGCCATCGGTTAAAGAGTCTGCCGGCATGTCCTGGACATTAAGGCCAGAGCCAATACGGTTGCCTTACTATTTGCGGCCTGTCAGTTTCATTTGCTACGATCCGTCCTATACTTGTTGATCCATTAAGCGCCGAGAAGCATCGGCGGCTCTACGACCCTGTATTTGTAACCCAACCCGGCCGGCAACATTCATGTCACACTCCAATTCAATCACCGCCATTTTGTATGCATTGGCAGCCAATCTCGGTATCACGATAGCCAAGACGGCAGCGGCTTTCTGGACAGGATCGGGCTCGCTGATGGCCGAGGCGATTCATTCACTGGCCGATTCCGGCAATCAGGTACTGCTGCTGATCGGCATGCGGCGGTCGAAAAAACAGGCAACCCGGCGCCATCCCATGGGATACGAGCGCGAAGCCTATATCTGGTCGATGATGGTCGCGATTACCTTATTCTCGGTCGGCGGCGTGTTTTCTGTCTATGAAGGCTGGCTGCGCTATACGAATCCGCACGAAGTCGAAAATGCCGGTGTCGCGTTTCTTATCCTGCTGGTTGCGGCCGGCTTGGAATTTTTTTCCTTGAAAGGCGCGCTGGCGGCCCTGGAAGAAGAAAAAGGCGAGCGCACGCTGTGGCAGTGGTTTCAGGAGACATCCTCCAGCGAACTGATGGTCGTGACCGGCGAGGATATGGCGGCGTTGGTAGGGCTCGTCATTGCGATGGTCATGCTGGGCCTGACGATGATTACCGGCAATACCGCGTTCGATGCCATAGGCTCCATGCTGATCGGCCTGTTATTGATCGGCGTCGCGGCAGTCGTCGGCCGGGAAGTGCACTCGCTGATTCTGGGCGAGAGCGCCGAAGGCATCCGCGACAGCATCGAACACTATCTGGAAAGCCAGCCCTGCGTGCGGCAGGTCCTGAACCTGTGGGCGATCAACCACGGCAACAGCGTCATGGTCACGATTAAGGCCGAGCTGACGCCCGACATGGCCGTCATCGATGCGGTTGATGCAATCAACACCATGGAGAGGCTGATCAAGGCCGCTCATCCGCGCGTGAAATGGATATTTTTCGAGATCGATAACACGGATTAAACGCCGGATCGCCCCGGCATGGATTCCGGAAGGGCGTCAATGCTATTCATCCACCATAGCAGCAATCGTCTGTTTCAGCGCCTTCGGTGCGTACATCATGGCATGCCTGCAGATTCGTAGCCGTTATTTCGGTGATGGCGTTGCTTAAAATAACAAGCGCCGTCTGACCGATCCAATGAACAGGCGTTGCTGAATCAGAGGCTGAGTTGCAACTTTTGCCGACGTCGTTGCTCGAATTGAAATACAGAAAATTCGAGCATTCGTTGAAATAATGAAGGGGGATGGCATGATTCCTCATAAAAAACGCATAGCCGTCATCATGGGCACCCGACCCGAAGCCATCAAAATGTCGCCGGTCGTCCATGCCTTGAAGAAGCGCTCCGGCGCACTGGAAACCCTGGTGATTTCCACGGGACAGCATCGGCAAATGCTGGATCAGGTCCTGTCGCTTTTTCATATCACGCCTGACGTGGACATGCATATCATGCAGCCCGATCAGACGCTGGCCGACCTGACCGCCCGCGTGCTGGTCGACAGCCGCAAGGTGTTTGCCGAGATAAAACCGGATCTCCTGCTGGTGCAGGGCGATACGACCACGGTGTTCGCGGCGGCGTTGGCGGCCTTTTACTTCAGGATTCGCGTCGGCCATGTGGAAGCCGGCCTGCGCAGCCATGATCTCTACAATCCTTTTCCCGAGGAACTGAACAGGCGGCTGACCAGCACAGTGACCGACTTGTACTTTCCGCCGACGCTGCTGGCGCGCAACAATCTCCTGCAGGAAGGCATGCGCCTGGAACAGGCCGTCGTCACCGGCAATACCGTCATCGATGCGCTCTACTCGCTGCTCAACCGCCCTTACTCATTGGCCGACTCGCCGCTGAAAGACATTCCCTTCGAAGGCCACCGCGTGCTGCTGGTTACTTCGCACCGACGCGAGTCGCTGGGCGAGGACCTGGCCCATACCTGCGAGGCGATCAAGGATCTGGTCGGCCGTTTTCCTGATCTGTTGGTGGTTTACCCGGTGCATCTGAATCCGAACGTGCGCGGCACGGTCTACGAGCTGCTGGCGAATGTGCCGCGCGTGCATCTGCTGGACCCATTGGATTATCTGAATTTCATTAACCTGATGCAGCGGTCCTATGTCATTTTGACCGACTCCGGCGGCGTTCAGGAAGAAGCGCCCAGCCTCCATAAACCGCTGCTGGTGATCCGCCGCGTCACCGAGCGCCCCGAAGCCTTCGAAGCGGGGCTGTCCAGGGTCATCGGCAATGCCCGGGAAAACATTGTTTCCGAAGTCAGCCGGCTGCTGACGGATAAAGAGGCCTATCAGGCTATGAGCACCGGCGCCAATCCATACGGCGACGGCCATGCTTCCGAGCGCATTGCGAAAGCGGTCGTGAACTGGGCCCGGAAAAAACCGGCGCTGCTCTCCGAGGACGCGCAATTCAAGCCCCGCTATATACCCAAGAGATTACATGCGGGCAGACCTTTGATCTGAAAAACAGGGAGGAAGCCGAATATGACCCCGCTGGACCTGAACGAATGGGTTGCGTACCTGCTGGTGCTGATGAAGGGCTTGCTGGCTTTTGCCAGTACCGTCTTTTTAATCAGCGGTCTGGATGACCTGTTTATCGACATCTGGTACGTGCTCAGGAGCCTGTATCGCCGTTTTTTCATACCCTCGTATAATCCGTTGACCACGGAGCAGTTGCTGTCGATCCCCGAGCAGCCGCTCGCGATCATGCTGCCGGCCTGGGACGAGTCGGCGGTGATCAGGCCGATGCTGATCAACACCTTGCGGACGCTGAATTACAAAAACTACCATATCTTCGTCGGCGTTTACCCCAATGATCCCGCGACACGCAAGGAAGTCGAGCGCGTCATGGAACAATACGCCAACGTGCACATTGCGACCTGCGGCAGCGATGGTCCCACCAACAAGGCCGACTGCCTGAACTGGATATGCCAGGAGATCCGCCGGCTCGAAAAAAAAGAGGGCATTCGGTTTGTGGCGTTCATCATGCAGGATTCAGAGGATGTCATCCATCCGCTCTGCTACAAGCTGGTCAATTACATGTTTCCCCAATTCGACATGGTCCAGCTGCCCGTGCTTTCGCTGCCGAGAAAACCCTGGCAATTGACCGGCGGTCATTACCTGGATGAGTTTGCGCAGCTGCATCAAAAGGATCTTATCGTCCGCGAGTCGATCAGCCATTCGCTGCCTGCCGCGGGCGTGGGCTGCGCGTTCAGTCACCGGGCGCTGGAAACGGTTGCCCGATACAATAACAATGAAATCTTCAGCGTCAATTCCCTGACGGAAGATTACGACTTCGGGCTGCGGCTGCGAAAATACGGGCTGAAGCAAATATTCGCCAAATTTTTCACGACCCGCACGGAGATCCGGCGCAGTTTCTGGACACGCAGCCCCAAAGAAGTTCAGGTGCCGGAGCTGGTCTGTATCCGCGAATATTTCCCCGACCGTTTCTGGGCTTCTGTCCGGCAAAAATCCCGCTGGGTGCTGGGCATCTGCCTACAGGGCTGGAAGAACCTCGGCTGGGAAGGCGACCTGGCGACCAAGTACATGCTCTACCGGGACCGGAAAGCCCTGCTGGCTAATCTGGTCAATATGCTTGGCTATGTGATTGTGCTGGTAGTCGTGCCTATCTGGATCAACAGCCTGATCGATCCGGAGGCCTATCGTTATCCGCCGCTGGTCGTTCCCGGCTCCTGGGTATGGTATGTGCTGCTGGTCAATGCCGTTCTGTTTGTGATACGGATTGTGGTAAGGGCCTACTTTACGGGTCGACTTTATGGATTCGGTCAGGCGATTCTGTCTTTTCCTCGCATGATCTGGGGGAATTTCATTAATTTTCTCGCAACCATGCGGGCGATTTTTCAATATCTGAAGTATTTGCGTACCGGCAAAACCATAGCCTGGGATAAAACGGCACACGTTTATCCTGAAATTGATGACATTTCTCACTAATTAAGGATTCGGTTAAAAATAACTTTCCGGTTTGTTGATGAAATCGGCCTTGTGTAAGGGCGAATTCATTCGCCCTTACAGGAGCTAAATACAGCTGACGGCATTGATATCGGCACCCGCCGGGAAATTCAGAACACCCTTTTTTGCAAACTTGCAAAAAAAGGGTGATAGCATTACCGTACTAGCTTCGCACTATAACGCTAACTCACTGGTCAACCCGCAAGACCTGATAGTCAAAAAACCTCAGAAACAAGGCGCACAACAATTGGCGGCTGATGATTTATTGTAGAGTCTTTTGCTGCGTTTCCCGAGGGGATTAACCGGCAAAGCGCTTCATCAGAATGCGGCATGTCCCGTGCATTTTCATATAACAATAAGAAGAGATAAACCGACCATGGCAGACAAGGATTCGAGCAGTTTATTTCAACTGTACCGACGAGCGCTTTTAGGCCTGGGGTATTGCCTTTTTTCCGGGATGACCTTTGCCGCAAAACCGCCCCCCGAAGCCGATGTCAATCGTTATCTCGACAAAATCCGGATAGAGCGGAATGAGAATTTTATCCAGAAGGAAATGCGGGAATTCAGCGGTTTTCCGCATCTGGATAAAGCGGAAAGGCTGGCCGCGGCCGGCAAAACCGAAGAAGCCGTTGCCGAATTCGAACGCTATCTCAGCATCGATCCCCTGGATGTCAAGGCGCGCATGGCCTATGGCATGTTCTTGTACAAGAACCGAAAATTTCCGCAAGTCATCGAACAGATGGACATCATTATCAAGAGCCACCCGGAACTCATTCCGGCCTGGTCATACCGGGGCCTTGCCAAACAGGCGCTGGGCGATTACCAGGGCGCCAACAGGGATTTTGACGCCGTACTGGCCAATCCCGATGCCCAGGCCGGCGACTGGCGCTTCGCGCTCAATTCCAGAATCGATATCAGCATTCAACACAAGCAGTACCAACAGGCGCATGACCTGCTGGAAAAACTGGCCGAGGTGTCCCCCGGCTTTGCCGCCTATTACCGGAAAGGCGTGGTGCTGGAAGAGCTTTCCCGCACGACCGATGCCGTTTCAGCCTATCAATCCGCAGTGAAGCTGGCGCGCCTCGATGCCGACCGGCTCAGGGGACTTCGTGCGCTGGCCGAAACGTACGCCAAACTGAACAACTGGACGGAAGCCAAACGCACCAATGAACGGATTCTGCAACTGGCCCCGAATGACCTGAAGGCGATGCGCGGTCTGGCTTATGCGGCGTACAATCTAAAAGACCGGAACAACGCCATCAAATGGATTAAAAATGCGCTGGCCAGAGAGGACAACAGCCGGGACAGGGAATTTCTGGCCAATCTGCTCAATGAAACCCGCCAGTTCGATGAGGCTTGCGCCGAATACGCCAGGCTGTCCGAAACCATCAAGGAACCCGATGACCGGCGCCGGACGCTGATGTCACTGGGTTACTGTTATCAACAGTTGAACCGCCAGAAAGAGTCGGCGGACGCTTTCCGGCAAGCGGCCGCCATCGGCGGGGACCGGCGCAGCCTCGAGGCGCTGGCGGCGCTGCAGGAAGCGGAAAAGGACACGGCCGCCGCGCTTGAGACTTACCGGCGTCTGCTGAAAATCATCCCGACGGCGCAAGTTCACCTGAAGCTGGCCAATCTTTATCGGTCTGGTCACGACAACCGGCAGGCGCTGGCGCACTATGAAAGCGCTTTAAAGCTCGGGCTGGATGAGCCGCAAAAAGCCTCGGTGCTGGCGCAGATGGGCATGATCCATTATGAGCAGGGCCAATATCCTGAAGCTCGTTCCGCTCTGGAGCGCGCCGCCGCGCTCACGCAGAATGATCCGGCCTTGCTGTACACATTAGGCGAAACGGCCGTCAAGACCGGCGAACCCGAAAAGGCGTTGGGCTACTTTCAGAAAGCCGTCGCGATCAGCCCCACGGCGCGCGGCTTGAAAAGCCTGGCCAATCTGAATGTAAAGCTCGGCCGTTGGCAGGCGGCGGAACAAAACTACCGGCAGCTGCTCGCCGGCCATAAACTCGCTGCACGCGATAGGGCTAAAATTTATGAGAGCCTGTCCTTTGTTTACACTCAGTTAGGGCAGAACGACGTCGCGGCCGACTATCTGGATAAAGCCATTGTAACCGGCAGGGACTATGAAGACGCGCATGTGAATCTGGGTTATATATTATTCAGGCAGCAGCGCTGGCAGGAAGCGCTCGAACAGTTTTCCGAAGCGCTGGAACACAACCGGGACCCTGCCACGCTGCTGATCATGGGCCAGATTTACCGCAAGCTGAACAGGCCCAAGGAAGCGATAGCGCATCTTGAGGAAGCCCGGCTTTTCAGGCAGCAGCTGGATAAGAAAGACAGCAAAGCGTTGCTGGATGAACTGGGCTATCTCTACGCCGAACAGAACGATTACGATAAGGCGGTCAGGGTCTGGCGGGAGTCGCTGTCGGTGACCCCGGACCTTTTGATTTCAGTCAGCTATGCGCACGGGCTCAGGCTGTTGAACCGCAATGCGGAAGCCAAGGCCGTGCTGCAAGGCATCGATGAAAAATCGTTGCCCGATGACGCGGTCAAAGCGCAGCGCTGGGACGATCTAGCCTTGCTGTATGAAGCGGACCAAGCGCTTAATGACGCCATCGGGGCGCAAAAACGCGCCTTGGATCTTGAAAAAACGCCGGGCCGTCATTATCAGCTGGGATTGCTTTACCAGAAAGCCAATCAGCCGGATGCGGCGCTGGCAGAACTCCGGCAGGCCGCAGCGCTGGAACCGTCGAATCCGGCCTTTAAGGAAACGCTGGCTTATGCGTATGCCAATGCCGGCAAACCGGCCGAGGCGAGCAGGCTGCTTGAACAGGTCGCCGCTGAAGAACCCAAGCGGGTCGATTTGCTCAAGAACCTGGGCTATTTCAACTCGCGCATACCCGACAATGAAAAGGCCGCGCATTGGTTCAGGCAGGCGATCGATGTTTCCGCGCAGTATCCGGATTCAACGAAAACCCTCACTGAACAAGAAATTGAAAATTACCGTTTGCGCCGGGAAGTGGAGAAACTGACCAATTACTTTGATTTTACGGCATACCAGACCTTGCGTATCCCGGACAGTAAAGGCGATTTCCGCAACACGACCCAAGGCGGCATTCTGGGCGGCGTCATTCCTTCCCAGGGCGGCGTGGAACTGGCCTTTCAGCCGCCGGTCATTGGCTTGAGGAATGAAAGAATATTCCAGGTGTTCACCCGCTTTTTGTGGAATGCGCCGCCCGGCGGCTTGAACGTGGATTCCGACTCGGTTCAGGGCGGCGTCGGCCTGCGCTACAAGCCGTTCCGCAAGCTGGACTTTTATGTCTCCGCCGAGCACCTGTTCAAAGTGGGAGGCGATGCGGTCAATGACTGGCTGCTGCGCGCTTCCTACGGATGGAACAATGGCGATGAGATGAAGCCGGGGCAGTCGTCATGGAATTATTCAACGGTCTATGCCGATCTCGGTTATTTCGTCAACGATCCCGGCATAGTGGCTTTTTATGGCGAAATGCGCCAGGGTTACAGCTTCAATTTTTACGATGCGTTGCTGGTTACGCCGCATCTGGTGCTGGACGGAAGAACTCAGGATCATGATGACGCCAACATTTCTTATCTTGAAGGCGGCGGCGGATTTTCTTTCCGTTATTTCTTCAACGAGTCGCGTTATACGTCGGCCCGCTCAAGCATTGAATTGCTGGCCCAGTATAAGACGGGGCTTTCAAACATCGATGGGGGGTTTATCTTAACCGGCGTCTTAAGATACTGATGACTGAGGATACGTATGGTGCGCAGGTTTTACAGAATCACCGCAATTTTCATAATGATTTTTCTCGCAAGTGCATGCGATTGGGCGAACGAGCGACAACGCCACCCGGCCCCGCCCCATGCCAAACCCTTGCATTTTTCAGGCACTTTCCTGCAGCTTGTGGAATCCCGTTCTCAATGGACGCTGACCCAATGGGCAAGGCTGTTTTGCTATTTCAGAACACTGGGCGTTAAAAAACTGATCATTCAGTGGTCCGCCTTTAATGATCAAAATTCCACTTTTCCGTATGGGCCGGGCTTGCCCGCCATTCGGCCTGAACTGAAAACAATTCTCGAGTTGGCCGATCAATACAAAATAAAGCTTTATGTGGGACTGAATTATGATGCCGGATACTGGAAAAGAATCGGCCTGGATGCGCAGTCGGTTAAAACCTACCTGCAAAATCTGAATGAAAAGAATGTGCAACTTGCCAGAATATCGGCTCCTTTTCTACAAAGTCACCGCTCTTTTTCCGGTTGGTACTTAACCGACGAAATTGATGACGTTAACTGGAATACAAAAGAGAAACGTGAACTGCTGGTCAATTATTTGCAATCTCTGTCCAGCCAGTTGCACCAATTGACGCCGGACAAGAAGGTCGTCCTGTCGGGCTTTTCCAATGCGGCACTTTCGCCTGAGCGGTTGACGGAATTCTGGTATGAAATACTGACCCGAGCCCCCGTCGATATCGTGCTTTTTCAGGATGGCGTAGGCGTTAACAAATTGACGCTGGAGCAACTGCCGGCCTACGTGGATGCGGTTCACTGGGCTGCGGAGTTCGCCCATAGAAAATTCGATGTGATTGTCGAAGTGTTTCAGCAGATTGCCGGCACGCCAATTAATAACCAGCCCTTCAAGGCGGTTCCGGCTCCGCTGGAACGAATTTTGAAACAGATGAAAATCGCCTCGCTTTATTCACCTGAATTGTGGGCGTTCAGCATTCCTGACTATATGACGCCCGATGCGGGGGACGATGCCCGACAGCTTTTCGGGTATTTCCATGCACAGCGCAATTTAGCGCGGCCTGTCAGCCGCCGATAATCGGAACAGGCAAAATCAGCACAGCTCTTTCCGCAGCAGGTCGGCTATTTCTTCGGCAAACTGATCAATTTGATATTGATCATTGCCTTCAACCAGAATACGGACCAGTGGCTCGGTTCCGGAATACCGGACAAGGACGCGTCCTTGTCCGCTCAGCTCGCTTTCAATCCGCTGAATCAGCTCCGGATAGCCCTTGATTTGATCAAAGCCGGTTTTATTTCCGACTCTGACATTGATCTGCTTCTGGGGAACATCCTCCACCAGCCGATTGAGTTCGCTCATCTTCTGGCCGGTTTCTATCATGAGCCCCAGTGTGCAAAGGGCGGCGATGCAGCCATCGCCGGTGGTCGTATGGTCCAGATGAATGATATGACCGGACTGCTCGCCGCCCAGGTTGGCGTTCAGCCGGCGCATTTCTTCGACCACGACTCTGTCGCCGACGTCCACCCTGACGACATTGATATCGTTTTCCAGCATTTTCTTTTCAAGGCCGTAATTGCTCATGTGCGTGACGACCAGCGTATTATTGCGCAATCGGCCTTTCTTTTTCATATGAAAGGCGGATATGCCCAGGAGATGATCGCCATTTACCACATCGCCGTTTTCATCGACCATGAGGAGCCGGTCGGCGTCGCCGTCCAGGCTTATGCCCACATCCGCACGATAGGTCCGTACAGCATCGGAGATCACATGCGGAAACAAGGCGCCGCACTCCGCGTTGATATTGGTTCCGTCAGGGGTATTGTCTATCTGGATAACTTCCGCCCCGAGCTCGGAAAATATGGCGGGCGCGACTTTATAGGCGGCGCCGTTGGCCGTGTCGAGTACGATGCGCACGCCATCGAGCTTGTACTCCAGAGGAAAAGTCCTTTTCACATAGACTATATAGCGCCCGTTGGTATCCTCGATGCGACTGCTTTTGCCGATACGCTCCCGCTGCACAAGATAAGGCCGCAAATTCTCTTCCTTGACCATCCGTTCTATTTCGGCTTCTGTCTCGTCGGAGATTTTAAAACCGTTGGAGCCAAAGATTTTAATGCCGTTATCGTAGAAGGGATTGTGGCTGGCTGAAATCACAACGCCGGCGGATGCGCGCATATTGCGGGTGATAAAGCTGATGCCCGGCGTCGGCAATACTCCGATCAATAGCACTTCAACCCCGGTGGCAAGCAGGCCTGCGGTCAGAGCCATTTCGATCATGGCGCCGGACAGGCGGGTGTCCCGGCCGATGACCACTTTAGGAACAGTATGAGGCGGCGCTTGCTGGCTCAAGATGGTCCCCATCGCCTTGCCGAGTTCCACGATGATATGGGGCTGCATTGGATATTGATTGGCCACGCCGCGAATGCCGTCAGTGCCGAATAACTTAAAATTGTTTGTCTGTTTGTACATAATCGACCTCGCCAATGCCTAACGAACATGATTTTTGCCGGTGCATGCTGCAGAAACCGCCTGATCTGTTTTGATCGATCTGAACTTTCTTTCCGCAAAGAAACAATCATTAACATACGAGTTAAGAGCTAATGAGACGGTACACAGGTTCCGTTAAATTATTGAGAAAAACGCGACGCTATCAATAAGACGGAATTAGCCGCGCTTCATCTCCCGCTGATGAAGCAGTCATGTTCAGCGCATAATCCCGTAATGCCTAATAGTGTCTCAAGACCGTCTCATGAGACAGATGCGAGACACTGATCTGTCTCATGCCCACAAGCATCTCTCGAATCACTTCATGAATAAATCCAGTCAAGCCACTGATATAACGGAGGCTTTTCATAATTTCAAAGTTGGCACGGATATTGTTATAGGTTAACAACCATCCATCGGCATCCATTGACTTAGTACTTTTAGAAAACAACATGAAAGCTTTATTTTCCTTCAATCGCCGCCATAACTCGCTCTATTTCCCATTCGCATCCTTTCGTATGCAACGAAGAATTTTTCTAAAGGCTTTTCTCAAACCGGCTCCATTGAAAGGCGAGAACAATCACTGCCGGGGTGAGAAAAAGTAGAAAACTTTTTTCAAAAGCGCTGTCAAATTGATCACAAATTATTTTTGCGGTGAGAGTCGCATCACCTTCAATCTCATTTCGTAATTGACAGCGTTTATGAGTATGGAAGGCCGCAGTGATTTTTGATGCCAATTCCAATATTGGCAATAATCAAATTTGGCACGTCGTCAATCATCATGGCAGAGGTTAAACCCGAACTTTAATCCTATTATTCAGACGGATAATTCATATGAGCACACGCGTATCCAAGAAAATGATAACTTCGTTTGAAAGCCTCAACGCATCGGGGGCTATCCTGATGATCAATGCTTTCGATCCGCAAATTCCCACCACTAAAATTTTTCTTGAAGCCATTCATCAAAACGGTCTGCCTCATGTCGTCATAGGCAACAAAATCGACCTGGTCAATGCCGAAGAACTGGCCGAACTGGAAAAGGAGCTGACTTGCAGCGTATTGCCGATGTCACTGCTGACGAATCAGAATACGCAAGGTTTAAAAGAGCTGATCAAAAACCTCTTTCCGGAAAACTCAAGAATATCGGTCCTGGGCATATTCAACACCGGAAAAACCAGCCTGATCGCCCATTTGACCGGCAAACAGCTTAAAATTTCCAATATGCCCGGGACGACTCTGGAGTTTGAGGAATATGAATGGGAAAATCGGGTTCTTATCGACTCGGTCGGCCAGCTTATTGATGTCAACCGACCCTTCATGGTCGGTTACGACTTCACCGGACTGGATGAGCCGAACCAGATGTTCGAACATGCACTGCGCCAGGAAGCTGAAGGCGTTCTTTCGTCTATCCGCTCCGCAAAAGCCGGTTTTCTTGGCGCGCTCGAACTGCTTGCCAACTGTATCGACAACGGCGGCAAGGTTGTGGTGACAGGGGCCGGTGCATCCGCGCTGGTGGCTGAAGAAATCGCCGGCCAGTTTTATGAGACAGGCGTTACCTGTCTGCCGGTGACCAATAACCTGAGCCAGGCTAATCCCGTCTCGTTTGCCAAGGGCACCGCCGAAGAGGAAGGCGGGCTGTCGCGCTATGTCGTCAGCTTCATAAACCCCCAAGACGTGCTGATCGGCATTTCTGCGTCAGGCGGGACCGGTTTTGTCTATGAAGCGATGCGCCTTGCCCACAAAAAGGGCGCGAAAACAATAGCCATCACCGAAAACAGGCATACACCGCTTGGCGAACATTCCGACGTCATCATCAAGAGCAGCGCCAAACCGGAAGGGCCTTCCAGCACCCGAGTGCAAACCGCTCATCTGTGCATAGGCCATGCTCTAGTCTGTACGCTGGCGGCCATGCGCGGGCTGACCGGGGAAGACTCCATCAATTTCATGATGCCGGAGCGGATTGCAACCAAGAAAATGGGCATTAAATAAAACAAGCGTGCGGCTATCAGCTGACTCAACGATAAAAACTTAAGCTTTTATTAGCATGCAGAGCTAAATCGGAATCCTGCGCTCATCCCTGAATCAGTAATTTTCAATATTTAGAGGGGGAGGAAATGAATATATTCGATGACGCCATTGAGATGCACGTTCAATGGAAAACGGCTTTGAAAAAATATATTGAAGAAGGTATTCCCCCGGACATTAAGAAGGCGGTAGACAGCCATGCCTGCGATTTAGGAAAATGGATTGACAAAGAAGGGTCTCGTTACAACCATCTGTCGTCATTCGAAGCGATATGTATGGCTCATGAGCAATTTCACCGTATTGCGGCTGAAGTAATTGCCCATGGCGACACCAATGACAAGATGAATGCAAAATTGCTGATCGCAACTGATGGGGCTCTGTCTCAAAGTTCCAACAAGCTCATTAAGGCATTGATGGATTGCAGCAGAGAGCTGGCTAATTCAAAAGGTCTGGTTAATCCATTAGTAATCAGCATCAAAAGCCGGCTTAAAGTAAAAGATATATTAAAAAACAAGGAAAATCCCAATATCCTCTCTACCGATGGTCAGACAACAGCCCGGGATGCAATAAAAATGATGGTAGACAATAATATCGGATCAATCGCGGTTTATCAGGATAACAAGTTTTTGGGCATTTTTACCGAACGAGGCTATATGCAACAGCTTGTGTTGAGGAACGAAAGTTGCCTGGAGGCGCCTGTCTCTGAAATGATTGATGCCAATACAATATATGTTGATCCTGATGATTCTATTGAACAGTGCATGGTATTAATGACGTCGATGCATGCACGTCATTTGCCCGTTATGGATCAGGATAAATTAATTGGAATGATCAGCATAGGCGATATAGTAAAAAAAATGATGTCCGACTATAGCAATAAGATCTCGCAATTGGAGGATTATATCCATAGCTATGGAGTTTAGTAGACTAATCATGTAATGGCTTTTCTTAATCAACCACGGCAACAGTGTCATAGTCACGATCAAAGCCGAGCTGACGCCCGACATGGCTGTGATCGATGCGGTCGATGAAATCAACGCCATGGAGAGGCTGATCAAGGCCGCTCATCCGCGCGTGAAGTGGATATTTTTCGAGATTGATAATGCGGATTAGGCCCGGATAATGGCTTCAACAATTAGTTTCGATTGAATCTGGCATTGATTGGCTGGATGTGACCCAGGGTGTGTCAAAACGCAAAAATCGAAAAGGCGGTGGAGCGATCATGCCAAATACCGAGCAAAATACTGAATATTGTGGAGCCATTTACTGAGAATTAACATATCTCGGACCGCTCAGTGGAGTAGTTTTCATATCTGGCTAGTTTGGTAATGAGTTTTGACACACCCTGGACCCTTTGCTGCCAATTAAGATTAATTTGAAAAGACAAGAAAAGGCAAATAAGCTGTCATTCAAAATTGTAGATACTGTTATTCAAGTCAATAGCCATGAAGAGCGGAATCAAACGGTTGACCTGATTTCAGAACGCCGAAAGCCACATGGATAAGTTTACGCATCATGGCGCCAATGATGAGTTTGTTAGGTTTCCCGGAGGCAGCCAAACGAGTTTGAAACTGTTTTCCCCAAACTGTTTTGTAAAGTGTCACCATGGCCGGCATGTAGAGGGCTTTACGAAGAAACGAATGGCCGATTTTGGAAAGTCTGGGCTTGCCCTTGACACTACTACCGGACTCATATTGCCGAGGGTCGAGCCCCGCAAAAGCGGCTGCTTGCCGACTGTTAGCAAAACGTGAGGATCGGCATAGAAGGCCAAAATAATCGCGCTGGTGCGTTCGCCAATACCGGGAATGCTGTCGAGCAAATCCCGTTTTTGTTTGAGATCGGGATGATGATCGATATGGTCGTTAATGGCTTTGATCAGTTGTTTGATGTCGTCATCTAACCAATGCAAATGTTGTTGAATATCCTGGCGTACCGCATCCCGTGCGACCTCCAGACGATTACTCTCCTGGGTGCGCATGGTTTGTAGCGCTTCCAGGCGTAAGACCAGGGCTCTTAAAGTGACTTCAGCCTCACTGCGGGCTTGCCAGGGCGCAGGTTGGCGCTCGGCACAAAAGTCAGCAATCAGTTTGGCATCGACCGTGTCGGTTTTACTGCGCATTAACCGTGAAGCGCCATAGGCTTTGATTTGGGCTGGATTGACGACACTGACGATCAAGCCAGCTGTCGCCAGGAATTGCGCCACCTCTTCCCAGTAGATACCTGTTGCTTCCATGCAGACATGCGGTGACAGGGCTTTTTGAGCATCCAGCCACGAAAGCCACAGCGTAAAGCCAGTGGCGGAATTAGGGACGACTTTGGTGCGAAATTTACCGTTGGGCAGGCGTAACGCACAGTCCAACTTAGCTTTTGCGACATCGATACCGAGATGAAAATGGGACATTGAAAACCTTAAATGATCTACCTTGTGAATGCAGGCTGCCGGAATCCGGGCCGAAGATACTGTCCGATCGTTGATCGAGGACGGGTAACTGCTGCACAGGTCTACGCGACGGATTTAGCATTCCAAGGTGCGATACGGCATCCAGTTACCCACACCTGAGGCGCCCCTCAGGTGTGTTTTTCGAGATTCATTATCCCTTGAAAAACACGGTTGGATAATATAAGGTGTGATTAGCTTGCGTAATCGCACTTTTCGAAGCCAACACTCCTCCGATTACGCTATTGCTAATCGGAGCTACGCGAACTGACTCATTTCATTGAGCCATCGGATTTCACGGGGGCCAGTTCAAAAATCAATATCTCGGCTGTACTGGTACCAACGTTTTCCACCGTCATGGCAGCTCCCGTTTCCCAAAACACCTCGCCCGCACCATAAACTTTGGTTTCGCCGCTATCTTCGACTTTCAATTTGCCTTTAAGGACATAACGCGGCCCTGGCCCTTCGTGGGTATGCACAGGTGTTTTATAGCCTTTTGGAAATTGCACCAGTATGACATGGGTATCCATCGTACTTGATGGTAGCGTCGCTCTTTTTGTATATAAAGATTGACTGGTGAATTTGCCGGCGGATTTCTCAGTAGTTTCCGCTTGTGCGTTGGCTACCATGAGGCCGAGCATTGCAAACAGATACATAATACGCAATTTTTGTCTCATTTTTCGCTCCTATAGCTAAGTATAAAATACGCTACGATTAACTTATTTGGTTCTATATTCGTCCGCATCGATACGATGTTTTTTCAATTTTTGATGAATTGCGCGCGGGGTAATCCCCATTTCTCTTGCAACGGCGCTCACATTTCCAGAACACCTTGCCAAAGCGTCATGTAGCAGTTTTATTTCGACATCGCGGGCAATTTTTTCCTTTGTCGCCTGGAGAAGGCTGTGATGAGCTTGGTCTGCTTCTGAATCAGAAACTTCGACAGCGACGTTCTCAATGACTTCCGTTTTAGCAAACAGAAAGGCGCTCTCCAAGACGTTTTCCAATTCCCGAATATTTCCTGGCCAATCGTAACGCATCATTTTGGGCCACACCTGTTCGCCAAGGTTTTTGGGAGGTTTTTGGTATTTGACCGACAATTGTTTTAGGAAATGATCGGCTAACACGACAATGTCGTCACGCCGTTCCCGTAACGGTGGGATGTCTATAATAACGATATTTAACCGATAAAAGAGATCTTTACGAAACTCGCCTGCCGACACCAGGTCTTTGAGTTTGCGATTGGACGCGACGATAATGCGGACATCGGTTTTAATGAGTTGTCTGCCGCCAACTCTTTCAAATTCACCTTCTTGGAGTACCCGCAGCAATTTCGCCTGGCTAGTTAGGCTTAAGCCGTCAATTTCATCCAAAAACAGCGTTCCGGTACATGCTCTTTCGAAAAAACCCTTGTGAACATTGTAAGCGCCAGTAAATGCCCCCTTTTCATGGCCGAACAAAGCACTTTCTATCAGAGATTCGGCGATTGCTGCGCAATTTACGGCGACAAATTTTTCCGGGTTTCGTCCGCTCGCGGCATGGATGGCTCGTGCGATGATTTCCTTTCCCACCCCGGTTTCACCACCTATCAACACGTTAGCCATGGTCGGGGCGACGATCCCGATCGCATCCGTGACATTGCGTATCGCTTTAGAATGCCCAATGACCAGAGTTTGGTTTTTTTGCACGATAGCCGTTTCAGTGGTCCCGCAACTGCACCAGTACCGGTTTGTTTTGTCGGTAACCTGGACTATCGCATCGGTATCATCCAATTTGGAGATGAGCTCACCATCCTGAAAAAAATATTCGTCCCCATGTCTATGTTGATGGTTTTCCCGGTTTAGATAAATTGCCACGTCGCACACCGGATCGCCGACGGCGATGCGCTTTCGTAATTCGACTTGGGCGTAACCGAAGTTTCGGGCTGCGATTCCGCCAAAAACCGACGAGGTCATCTGGCACAACTCAGGTGTTTCTTTTACCAACGCTCCAAAAGGACAGCGAGTGTTTTCAACGCGAATGACACCTTCACCGCTCGATGCCCTGGTGAATTCTCCTCCAATCTGGTTCTTAATTTCGATGATTACATCCGCATATTGATCATGCGTCAAAGCATCTTGAAACTCCAACTGCTTTCTGACGGTATCCTCAAAACAACTGCTCGCAGACAAGCCGAGATATTGAATTGAGTTATCTTGGTTCGAGAGTTTCAAATTTTGCTTTTTCCACAAATTAACGCTGTGGATTACAAAAGCCTGTAGAAAGGAGACGGGCGTCAAACGGGACAGTAGTCGATTATTCATTTTTCACCTGGATACGTCGTGCCGGTAGTTTGTTTCTTGCGAAATTTGCAGCGGATGCTAGTGATGGCAACAGCTACAACTCGGTCCGTGACGATACGCGTCATTCTTCGGTTGCGGTTGTAACGAACGTATCGCCTGTTCGCGGCCTACGGCCATAGCGCCATGCGTTGCCGGGGCGGTCAGTATGAGCTTTGTGCATGTTCCCCCGCATGTGGGGCAGCACGGTTGAGGGTCGCTGATGCGATGTTTGGCTTCGAACTTCTGCTGGCATTGCCCGCATTGATAATCGTATGTTGGCATAGTGTCCGCCTACTCTGGTTAAGCTGATAGGGAAGGAGAGCGCCTCCATGACGGAACGGCACTCTCAATATTTGGATTTACCGCGTGGTCGTTAACTCCAGCGATCAGGCTGTTTGTTGGTCACACCGAATGCTGACGAAACAACATCGGTGCGCAGCCGTTTTTCCGGATCGAGTGTCGGCGCCCTCAAGCGCCGTGTTTCGACCTCCCAAACCCAGCCACTTACGACGACATCTTTCGGAATTAGCGGATGGTTTCTAAACGCTTCGACGGTTTTCATGCAAGTGACATCGACGTCGTCCATCATGCCAATCCATTTGGCAAACGAACCTTTATTCAGTTTCAATTCGGGCAAGGTTGGATCGAGGGCTATGTTATCAGTGTCGATGCCTCTTTCTCGAAGAACCCT
Source organism: Methylobacter luteus IMV-B-3098 (assembly GCF_000427625.1). GTDB lineage: Bacteria > Pseudomonadota > Gammaproteobacteria > Methylococcales > Methylomonadaceae > Methylobacter > Methylobacter luteus. Next base: position 2,677,418 of record NZ_KE386569.1, on the reverse strand, counting down.
CTCCAGATCGTTAGCATTTGCTGAGAGCATGCCACACTGGGTGTGTTGGACTATGACAATTTCCTTGGTACCAAAAAAGTTACAGGTTAACATCGCAGAACGGATTGCATCGTCCGTCACGATGCCGCCCGCATTGCGGAAACAGTGCGCATCCCCTCCTCCGACAGGGGTATCAACATGGATGCCAAGTGCCTCGTCCACCGGCAAACGCTCGTCCATACAGGCAAGTACCCATAAACTGGCGTCGTTATGTCCTTCGGCACCGTAACGTCGACGCGTCGCCCAGAAATCGTAATCACTGATCCGCTGTTCAAGCTTGTTTTTCAATGTAGTCATGTTTTTCTCCATCATAAAATGAATGCTTAGGTAAAAACCTAATGTGATTGAGTGGCGCCACTACATTTAATTTAGCAAATCACGTGCCAGATAAATAACTATTATAAATCAATTAGTTATAATTTATTTCAGAGAAAACGTTAATACCTTAAACCCATCAAATAGCATCCTAATGAGAAATATTATATTTTAATATCAACAAGTTATAATATGAATAAGGCAAATTTCCCACTGTGAAGTCTTTGTTCTCATAATCGATTTAGGGGCGGCAGGAGGTGATCCGTCAGTAGGCAAGGAAGAAGTAACACAGGAACCAGCTAAATAAGGGTAGTCAATCACTCAATCTGGTGTTGAACGTCAATGTAAAATTACTCTGCTGATCTTAGAGTTGAAAGGCCGCTATCGACTCAACTGCTGTCACTGACGCCTACAACGCGGCGGTCCGGAATTGGCACATAGCGACTATTTATTTTCATTTTTCAAATACATCAGCATAAGTTTGAATTTGATTTCGTTTATGTCAGATCAGATTCTGGCTTCTACATTGCAGTATTCAGGGCACTCTCTCGAGGCAAGGTGGTGCGAGTCTAACAGCTGATTATTTTTATTCGCCCTCCAGTTTTAAATACTTTAGCGTATTGAGCACATAATAACGGTTACTATCGTCTAATGATGCTCCAAAAGCCAGCCAGCTTTTACCGTCCATGACAATTTCATGAACAATTTTAAGAGAAGAATCTGCAGGCGTGGTTAAATGTTCATAAATCCTGTCGATCTCATTCCAATTAAACTTTCTGGTCCAGCCTGTCTTGCCGACACCGGTAAAGACAGTTCCAATGCCATTTCTTATTCTGACTTCTACTTTTCCAAAAGATGTCATTAATGAAGAGATTGCAAGATAAATTGACATAATTGTCAAAATAACTAAAGCAAGTGTCGCATCATGAATAAATTCGTAATCTTTAATTACTTTGAAAATAAATCCTATACATACAAGCATTGATGGAACTAGATAAAAAGCAGCTCCAGAAACTCGCGTTGAAGCCCCAATCACAATTTCGTCATGAGTTTTATTAAACCAAGTTCCGGCTGGCGGACTGTTCGGATTGAAGTCTCGTGGAATGGTGTTACAAGCGAAATCCGATACTTTAAAAACATAATTGCACGGTTTGCACATGGCAGCATCTTGAGCAACATTCATATCTTCGAAACGGATCTTTTTTTGACACTTAGGACAATATATATTCATTGTCATATCATTGTTTACATAACTACATCAAAACCTAACGTCTTAAGTGCTTAATTATAATTATCATGTTTAGATAGCAATAACGGCGCAGAATACATGTTAGATTGTTTGCTATCTATGCATCATCCTGAGCAGACATCAGGTTCAGAGTTTACAAATAATGAAAAACCGCCTTCAGATTACCCGAGTGGTATCTGGTATCCATTTTTTTGCCTCGGATTCTTCTGGCGATAGAGCCAATTAATCCCATGATGAACCAGATCATTTAGGAGAGAAGTAGAAAAAGAAAAAACGTACGATAACATCTATTCTGAGAAACCTCTCCATGTATTTCAGTTAGCGGCTACCTACAATACTTGATAGTGGACACTGGTGATTTTTAATTTGAAACTGATCGATCGGCAAAATCGACCCGAAAGGGACTTTGGCCTGAATTACTGAAATGGCTGGTAACAGCCACATAACAGACTGTTATAATGCTAAAAATAAACTATATATCTGCCAAAATGGGATGATATACAGAAATTTTTAATAATTTGTTAGGCAACCTCAAACTTGGCTTGGCAGGATCGGGCAGTCTACGGTGCTCAATAGATAGGCAGCGAATATGGGTCTAATAATCTTTCAACCATCCCCTTTGCTGAAGCCTTACGTTACGGCGATTTGGGATTATGAGGATTTATTGGGCGATGATGGAGCGATGCTTTCAATTCTGCCCGATACAGCAACGTATCTGTGTTTTTTATATGCAGACTTATTAACGACCGCACACAAGGAACGAGTTTATACAACCCGTAGTGGACTTGCTGGCTTTCAAAGTTTTCGTAGCGATCTGAGCGGATTGGGCAAAGTGTCTGGTGTCTCTGCCCGTCTTACACCTTGGGGATTAAATGTATTCTCTCGCGGCATTGTCAAAGAGTGCGCAGAAAAGCGCGTGGACTGCAGTGATATTTTTCCTAAATATGCCATAGAAGCCATTGAGGATAAATTATCTGTCAAGAAAACAGCAAGCGAACGGGTTCAGTGTGTTGAACAGTTTTTGCTCTCGCTTTTGAATCGTAACCATGAGGATTTATTGATTCAAACAGCTTGCAAAGAGCTCGATAAAAGCATCGGAAATTATCCTATTGCAACGCTCGCTAGAACTCTCGGCTTAAGTGAACGTAGCCTTGAGCGGCGGTTTCAAATTCATATCGGCACTACCCCGAAAAAATATGCGCGTATCGTGCGTTTGCGTAGCACAATTTTCCAACGCGAAAAATTTTCAAGCTGGGCAGAGGTCGCCTACGTAGCCGGCTACTACGATCAAAGCCATATGATTAACGATTTTCAAGAGCTATATGGCATGTCGCCTGACAGTCTCTATCCGCAAATGGAAGCATCTCCAACGCTAAAATTTTCTGGATTGTTAAATTTGCTCCCCTCTTTATCTTGTTAACGTGATGAATTTGTTATTCGTATATCTGTCGGTTTTTTCCAATACCGATGACAAATGCCTTTGTTAAAGTACGTTTACGAGCTGTGAAACTAGATCAACGACACTGCCCGTCAATAAACAGATTGATTGAGAAGATGAAGATGATGACAAAACAACCCATTGTAAAAAAATTAAACGTCCCTGCCGATCTGGTTTGGGCAGCAATCCGCAACATAGGTAGGCTCGACGTTTGGTTTCCAATCATTGAATCCTGCCGGGTTGAAGGTGAGGGGGCAGGCGCGTTGCGATACATGACTATCGCAGACGGCGGCGATATAAAAGACACGATTGAAGAAGTCGATGATTTCAACAAGAGACTGATGTATCTTCGCCCCATATCGCCGTTTCCCGTGACGTATTACAAAGGGACGGTCGAAGTATTTAAATCGTATGATGGTTTAGCTGTTGTCGTGTGGACTATAGATTTCGAGTCTACCCCTGAAAATAACTCATCAGTGGCAGAATTGGTTAAAGGGGCAATAAGTGATGGAATTGATGGCATGGAAAAGGATCTGCAATCTGCCTAAATATGTCCCTCAAAGGGACGGTCACTATCGTGCTCGCCCCTTAGCTCTACGATGAACGGCAGTTTTCTAACTCTCAGCTGTCATTGATCTGATATATTGGCCGACCGGTTTTGGCACATAGCAGCTATTCATTTTTTTAATTTTTAGGAAATACCCGCATCAGTCTGAATTTGATTTCATTGATGTCATCTCAAACCCAGACTTTTGCACATGCAATCATTCCTGGTGTTTTCGGCTTGAGCCACTTTTCTGGTTTAGCGCCGGCCATCGATAAAAACAGCGGCCTTAGTCCTTCAAGAATCGCGCTTTTTCGCGCCATTGAATAATTGGCATACTTGCGCCGCTGCTTTCTTCGTCATTGCGTCCGGCCAGGTAGCTGGGCTGATTTTTTAAATCATAATGCCTTTCAACAGCTACCTGCCGGGCTGGCCTCTTTTATACGTCCTGAAAAGGCTACTTCAATTCAAATTCGGCCGGGTCCAGCGACAGTTCTTTCGCTATCCTGACCGCCATTTTTTTCTCATAGTCATCAAACTCGCCATCCGATCCGGCTATGCTGATCACCATTCGCAGAATCAGTCTTGCCGCCGCCGCGTTGCTTTCCATTTTCTTGAGGGCTTCGAAGGCCTTGGCTTCCCCGATATCCTTGTCAAACTGCAACTGGCTGACATACGTCTGAAAGGCGTTGACGACATCTATCGTGGTGAATATGGAAAGCGCATCATGCGCTTCGATGAATTTGATCATTTTTTGTTTTTCTTCCGGGGTGATCACGCCGTCGGCCATGGCCACTAAAGCGGAGCCGGCCATGGTGGCATTCAAAAAGTCCTTGTTTTTGAATTTAAGCGCCTCGGTTTTCAGTTCCGAGGCCTTGTTTTTGAGTGAGGTTAAAAAACTTTCAAAGCTCATGATATTTTTCCTTCTGTTAAAAATTTAATTATTTGGATCCGGAGGCATAATTCAATCCCCAACCGTAAGCGGCATCCAAAGACCGGTGGCCGTTGAAATAGTCAACCAGTTTGGTGATCACCACCCTGTTTTCGATATTCTCCAGCATGGCGATGGCGCACATCATCTGATCATTCCGGTGGCTGTCCAGCCTGACTTCGATATCCGCCTGCCCGCTGTTTTTTATCGTAATAACGGCATCGGCATGCGACCAGTTCGGAATGCCTTCGTAAATGAAGGCGAAAATCAAAACACGCCGGAATAAATGCCAGTAGTCGCCATTGACGGCAAGGTTTTCGCCGGTTACCGACGTGCCGCTGCGATCATCCTGATCCAACTCGATATAGGGAAACTGGTGAAAATTTCCGAAGCAGTTTCCCAATGCCTGAATGCCGCCAATCGAGCCGTCCTGAAACTCGAACAGGCATCCCAGATCAAGGTCAATACCGGCCGCCTTGGGCCGGGAAAAAAATCCGGGGGATTTAACCGGCATGGCATTCCAATTCAAATTAACGTGGATTTTTCCCAGTTGGCCTTGAGGCTTTTTATCGAGGGAAATGGATTGCCCTTTTTTCTCCAGCGTCACCTTGCTCAGATTGATCGGCTTTGGAGGGGATGCGGGTTGAATCGGCGGTTGAGCGCTACTCTCCCCTTCCCCGACATCGACGCCATAGTGTTTGGCCAGAGGTTCCAGTCCGCCCACAAAGCCCGCGCCTATGGCCCGGAATTTCCAATTCCCCTGATGCCGGTACAGTTCGGCGAATATCAGTGCCGTTTCTGAAAATGACGAGGTATCAAGCGCAAACGAAACCAGTTCAATCCCCGACAGAAAGTCCTTGACCAGCACGGTGATTTTTTTCACATCCCTGAAAGCCAGCCCTTTGAGGCTGCCCTGAAAAATAGTCGAGGTGAAGACGATTTTATTGATCTGATCCCCCACGCGATCCAGGTGCAGCGTCAGCTTATGGCTGTTGCAGTCCAGCTCGACGCCCTGGTCCAGCCTGGATGGCTGGTTGAAAAACACGAAATCCTTGTCCGAGCCCACCTTTTCCTTGTCGTTCAACAGAAAGGCACTGGTATCCAATGCCAGGTCAGGCGGCATTTGAGCGGGAATGATCATGACATGCAGGTCATGATGCGCCAGGGTGATATTTTGTCCAGAGACGAGGTCTTTGCGCGCGTTCATTGCTAATCCATACGTGTTTTTAGAAATCAGGCATAAGAAGAAGTGGGCGACAGGTAACCGATGTCCATGGCCGTCTGATCCTGTCCATAACAATGATAGCGCTGCAGAATTTGCTGCGCCCAGTTCGAATGGGTGGATACCTCGCACATGGCGTCATGCATCCTGAACACCGCCGGCATATCGCGGTTCAGGATGGACAAAGCCATCTCATGGTCCTGGCAGGAAACCGAATAGTGCTTTTCTATCATCGGTATTTGCTCCGGATGAATCGCGGTTTTGCCTACCAGCCCGTGCGCCATGTCCAGACGGATCTCCCGGTCCAGCGTCTCTTTATCGCTCAGGTATTCATACACGGGCGCCGAGAGCGAAAAGCCAAGCGGCTTGTAGGTTGTGACGAGCTGGCTGATAACGCCGGACAGCGGTGTTTCGTACAGGGTGATGCCCCGGGGGCGGCGCAGTCCCAATAAATTCAATAAATCGTTGCCGCCGATCCGGATCAGGATGATTTGGGATTTCATGGCGTCTTCGGCCAGCGACACGGCAAGCTCACGCATGGCGCAGGAATCGAAAACGTCAGCCGTTTCCAGGGTCGGCATGATCAGAAATCTGGAGCCTCGCAGCGCTTCCAGGTACTGGTCGCGGTTAGTCTGATTAAACTTGGGTAAAACGAAGCCATCGATCTTATGGATGCCCGGCAAGTCCAGGATGCGCTTCAGTACGTCCGGATTTCTGGGCCGGATAAACCGGCGTTTGTTGGCAATTGAACTGATAAGCGGCAAAAAATTGCGCAGATTTCGAATCGACAACTCGACATCTCTGTCGGCAACGGCATCCTCGGTACAGATTACCATGGTTCTGATAAACGAAATCTTCTCCGCGTTGGCGATTTTCAGCAGATCAGGATGCATCGCCGGCACATATAACGGCGCCCCCAGCGCCCAGCCCGAAAGCTTTTCCGTCAAATGCTGGTGAAAGGACCTTCTTTTTATTGTCATGTCAGTTCCTTAATTAAAGCGACAGCTCGATAAGGCAGATCCGGGCAGGCCTTTATCGGTATGTTCTTTGTCTCGGCAAGATAAATCAGATGTTTGACGGCGGAATCCTCACGCTCCTTCACCAGCAATAGATCCGCTTCCCGCCTTAGAAAAACCCGGGTCGATTCGCCGATGCCGGGTTTAATCAGATTCTGGTCGGCAACGCCGTAACTGTCGCGAATCCAGCCAAGAAACCGGCGGGATTGTTCCCTCAGGACCTGCTTGGGCACCGCCTCGCCGGGCAGACGCAGCTCGGGATCGAAATGAGGCGACGCCGGCTGCGTCATGATTTCATCGGCAGCGCTCATGATCGAGTTGACAAAATCCTTGGAAAGATCGGCATCGGCATAATCCCGGTAGAAATGACATCCATGATAGTCCGTCTCAAGCAATTGCCTTTTGTCGATCACGGACCGGCTGACCAGGCCCGACACGGTCGCGTTAAGAATACTGGACGGAATCAGATAGTCTTCCGCCGATGCCGACACGAAAGCGGTTCCGGCAAGATCGGACAGCACATAAAGCTCGGGAGGAACAGTAATCCGATGCTTTTCCGCGAAACGTTTCAGACTGATCTCCAGTTGCCTGGAAATAACGCCCTTGCCGGTCCAGCCGTCGACAAACGCGATGGAATTCGGCGCATGATGCGCAAGAATATGATGTAACGCATTTTCATCAATGCCTATGTCGCGGATGATCGAAATCGAATAATGATCGGCATCGACATCAAAATACCGCCCGAGCACGCGCTTCAATAAAACGCCGATAGGGGTTCCCGCACGCACCAGGGAAACCAGGGTAATGCCGTTCCTGCGCGTCTCGCTGATCCTTTTAGCCAGGATCAGCGTGTGTCTGGCCACCAATGCGCGATTGTCGGACAGCGCGCGGCGGAAAAGGTCCAGATAATCCTGAGAAGGCAGTTTTTCATGGGTGAGCATCTGCGAATAATGCTTTTTACCGGCTTGAATCAGGGCTTCCTTAACCTTTACCGGCGTGTTTTCGACGCGAATGGGTTTCAGCAAAAAACGCACATCCTCCGCAGGATAACTACCCGAGAAATAATTAGGCATCATGAAAGAGCATCCCTAACTGTGACTCTTTGGGAATCATGGCATAGTCACAGAGCGACATGAAAGGCAGATCGGTTCTGCTGTCGCCCATGCCGACAGTCAATATCGGCCCATGCAGTCTCACATACCGGGCCTTTAGAAAGCCGACCGCTTTGGCTTTCCCTATCACGTCGGGAATGACGGCCAGATTATTGCCGTTGAGATGACAGTAAAGCCGGCCCGACAAAACGGATTCATGCGGCCTGATCACCGCATTCAGCAGCCTGTCCAAGGCCTCCTCGTTCGCCTCCGCGTGCTTGACGACGCCATACCAGGTGACGCCGAAATCCTTGATTAATCGCGGATTCAGCGCCGGATCATGGCGCGCATGGCATTGAACCTGCTCCCAAAGATCAAAAAGATCGCGCTGATAGCCCGGCAAAACATCGGCCATGCAGCCTTGCCATTCCGGGTCGATTCGGCGGTTTTTATCCAGGATGACCGCCCCATGATTCAGGATCGCTTCTTCGGTAAAAGGCAGATCGACCCTGGAAAACGCGTCAAAATTTCTCGCCGTGACCGGAATCATGCGGCTGGCGCCTGAAAGCCACTGCCATAGCCATTCCTGTTTGGGCGTGGCGTACGATATCGGCGAGCCGTCCTTGAGATAGGCTCGCGGCTGTAGCGTGTTTCGATCAGCCCGTTGCTCGCACTTGCGCAGCGTCTGAAACAGCGTATCGTCAAGGTCGATGAAAATGAAGCTCTGCATTTTTGTCCTGATAGGAAAATTGCGCGCTGACGGCATTCAGTTGTTTCATGAGGCCGGTAAAATCAAGGCCGCGAGGCGTCTTGCCCGGTACTAGCGGGGTTTCATGGCATACCACGATCAAGCGGAAGTCGTCCGCATTGACGTTGTAAAGGAAATTATCGATATCATCCTGATAGTTGTCGGTGAATTGAATTCTTGACGCGATAGCGCCTTCCGGAAAAATGGGCGAGCGCGTCGTGGCCTGGACAATCACGCGATAACCGAGACGCTCAAGCGACCGCCCCAGCAGGTAGGCCGGCGGATTGCATTCGCCCGTGCCGAGCACGAGAATTGGCCGGCTGTCCGGCTCCGCGGGCAAAAAGGCCAGTAAGCCCGCAACATTCAAATCGGAAAAGCTGATTGGCCGGTCCATGCCCAGGCGACCGGGCCAGGCCAGCAGATCGCGCTTGCACAAGCCGTTGCCGGCGACATTAATGGTTTTATCGCGAAATTGTTCCTGATCCGTATCAACCGGATCGAAACGCAATTGCCCGGCCAGCAGGTTGACCCACTGCACCGGGATGCCGGCCGAGGCTTCAAGGCGGTGCCGGTGCTCGGGCGAGGCGAAATTGACCAGACTGACGATGAAGACTTTTTCCAGCCGCGGATTAACGGCACGGTACGCCGCTATCAACCGCGAAAAAGTCGCGCCGGTGCTGATCTCGTCATCGATCAACACCAATTGCCTGGCGTTTAAAAACGTGGCCCGGTCTTGTTCATGCTGTGGGTAATAAAGGAAAAAATCAGTGGCATGGCTGTGCTCTTCAATGAATGCGAGCCGGTCGCCGCCGGCCAGGTGATAGCGCGTCGTTTGCATGAACAGCGCGCCGCGCACGCCCAGATTGTAAGCCGACTCGAAAACGCCATAGCCCAGGCCGGTCGCCGTTTCAGCCATGCCCACCCAGAGCGAGGGTGCCGAAAAATCTGTTTGATCAAGAAGCTTTCTGGCCAGCGCGCGATAAGACCAGGCCATTGTTCTCGGAGAAACAGGATAATGCTTGCCCAGGACCTTGCTGACCAATAAAAATCCGCGTTTGCTGTTAATGCGCGATGAAAACCCCAGCAACCGATGTAAAGGCACCCGGCCTGGCTCGGTCATGATATGAAGCCGGCCGGTTCTGAGGCCGACGACCTCGTGCCGGGATTTGCCTATCACAGCACAGCCTCCACGATGACTGGCGTATTGACTTCGCCCACGCGCAGGCCATAAGCGATAGCCGTGGATGCAAGCTCTCGGGGCGGATTTTCGTTATTGATGGCCTGCAACGCTATTTTTGCCAGGTTAGCGCCGGACAGGCAGGCCATGCCAAAGCCGCCGGAAGGTCTTGCATTGATCTCCAGAAGACGCGGTCCATCGACGCCTTCCTTAAATTGGATATTGAACAATCCATTCAGGCCGTAATGCGCCGTCAGGCGCTCGACCATGCCGGCGATTTCCGGCTGGTTATCAATGATTTGGCCATGGCCGGCGGTCAGCGGTTTTTTCCGCTGCACAGCGCACCAGAGCTTGCCATGAGAAGCCGCGCAATCAACGCTCCATTCATGCCCGGGCAAATATTCCATGACCAGCAACGTATCGAACCGCGGTGACTGCGCCATACCGAAACGCAGTTCATTCGAGGGTATCTGATAGCTCATGCCTTTAAGCAAATGGGCAATACTGGGCCGAGCATCATCGAGCACACGAAAGCCCAGCCCGAATACGGATATGGCGGGCTTGACACAAAGTTTGTCATGTTTGCGGCGCAGCGTAGCAACCGCCCTGTCGAATTCGTCAAACGTGTTCACCGGTACCGAATCGGGCGGCAGCGCGACTTTATGATCGAAATCGGCATAAAACGCCGCCTTGTCATTCAACAGCGCCAGCACGGCGTGATCGGCTACCGAAACGACGCGCGTTCCCCCGGCCACAAACCGTGCCTGGTTTTCAGCGATCAATGCCGCTTCCTTGCCCGGCCAGAATAAATCGATACGCTGCTGCCGGCAAAAATCAACGGCCCAATCCAGATAGTCCGTACCGCTCAAGCCGGCGGGCTCGATGTATATTTCATCAGCCACCGCCATGCCGGGCGCATAACGGTGTTCGTGCGAAAAAACCAGCGTGATAGCGCCTTCCGTGTCGGTCTGGCGAAGGTTTCTTAAAACGGAGTGAATGGAGGAAAAGGTTTTATTAAACCAGATGCGCATGAACGGGCCGATTATAAATAGGGAATAATGGCCGGAACCAATTGTTCAAAAGTGCGGCCGCTGGATGATTCTCCGATGGCGTGCATTTTCCACTCATTATTGTGCCGGTAGACTTTAGCCATGATCTGCGCCGTGTGCGCGCCTTGGGCCGTTAATGTATAACGGGCGATTTCACTTTGATTGGCGGCATTGACCATGCGGCAGTAGGCATTTGCAACCGAGTCAAAAGATTGGCCGGTAAAGGAGTTGACGGTGAAGACCAGGGACTTGATAGAGGCCGGCACTTTCGACAGATCGACGATGATCTGCTCGTCATCGCCGTCGCCCTCGCCGGTTCTGTTGTCGCCGGTATGCACGATGCTGCCGTCGCGGCTTTTCAACTGCCTGAACCAGACGGTATCGGCGACCTTGTTGTCTTCGCCAAACAGGATGCAGGAGGCATCAAGATCGATTGAGCCGCCGCCTGAAAAGCCGCCAAACAAGCCGCCTTTTTTCACGGCATCCCAGCCCAGTCCCATAATCACTTTAGAGAGAGATTGTCCGGATTCTTTATCCAGCGATATTTTTTGACCTTTTTGTAACGAAATTGCCATAGGTAAGCCCTGTGTGATTAGAAAGTCTGAATAATATGATATCAGCATCGGAATGGCGCTATTGAAAACGCTTGCCGTGCGGCATCGCCAGCGAGGGAAATTTCAGCCGGCCATCGGAGATCGTCTCAGTCTCCGTCCTTTACGAGCCGGCATGAATTTCCCCCGGCAAAATCAAACGTTAACGCCGAAAGATGAAGCCAATGGACCCAAGCCACCCGCAAATCCCTGGCCTACCGCCTTGAACTTCCAATCCGCGCCGCTGCGATAGATTTCCCCGAAAATCATGGCCGTTTCGATGGAGGCATCCTCGCTCAAATCGAACCGGGCGATTTCGGTGCCGTTTTCTTCATTAACGATTCGAATGTACGCTTTGGAAACCTGGCCGAAGTTTTGATTGCGCGTGTCGGCTTCGTGAATCGTGACGGAAAAAACCACCTTGTCGATGTCCGCCGGCACTTTTGAAAGCTCGACCTTGACGGTTTCATCATCGCCTGTAGCGTCGCCGGTCTGGTTGTCACCCAGATGAACCACGGCGCCATCGGCTACGTTTTTGTTGTTGTAGAAACAGAAGTCGGCATCGCCCCTGACTTTTCCGTCCGACTTTACCAGAAAACAGCTGGCGTCGAGATCGAATGCCGCGCCATCGGTAACGCGCGCGTCCCAGCCCAGGCCTACTTGTATTTTATTGAGTCCGGGCGCTTCTTTGCTCAGGTTGACGTTGCCGCCTTTGGATAATGATACAGCCATGATAGTCTCCTTTTTTTAATGTTGTTGTAGTTATCTGCTCTTTGGAACACTCTGAAATAGATTTAAAGCTGAATACCGTGTTGGATAGCCAGCGCTTTTAAGCCGCCGGCATAGCCTTGACCGACGGCTCTGAACTTCCATTCGTTGTTGTGCCGGTAAATTTCACCGAAGATCATAGCGGTTTCGATAGAGGCATCCTCGCTCAAATCGAAACGAGTCACTTCATTATTGGTATCCTGATTGACCAGACGGATCGCGGCATTATGTACCTGGCCAAAATTTTGGCGTCTTGAATCGGCGTCATGAATGGTAACGGCCACGACGATTTTGGTAATGTCCTGCGGCACTTTATCCAGGATGACTTTGATCACCTCGTCATCGCCATCGCCCGCGCCGGTACGGTTATCGCCGGTATGCTCGACAGAGCCGCAGGTCGACTTGAGCTGATTGTAAAAAATAAAGTCGTGATCGCCCCGGACCTTGTTATCGTCCTTAACCATGAAGACACTGGCGTCGAGATCGAAATCCGAACCATCGGTTGATCTGATATCCCAACTTAAGCCGACCAGCATGTTTTTCAATTGCGGATCGGTTTTGCTTAAGCTGATGTTGCCGCCTTTGCTCAGTGAAATAGCCATCGCATATTCTCCTGTAGTGCGTTATGAAGAAGAATTCGCCTCTTCTTTTTTCTTGAAGCGAATTGAGGATAAAACGGACAAAGCAATGAATGCCGCGCCGATCAACCCGGTGAAAACCTCCGGAATCGGCGTATGGGTGCTGATTAACATAATGAGCGCCAAAGCCCCTATCGCGTAATGGGCGCCATGCTCCAGAAACACATATTCATCAAGCGTGCCCTTGTTGACCAGAAACACGGTCAATGACCGAACGAACATGGCGCCAATGCCCAGACCCAGCATGATGATCACGATATCGCGGGTAATCGCGAAGGCGCCGATCACGCCGTCAAAGGAAAAAGAGGCATCCAGGAGTTCAAGGTACAGAAACGCCATGACGCCGCCCTGTTTTATGGTATCCATGACCGCCGCATCTTCATCTTCCGACTCGACCTGGAAAAACCGGTCCAGACTGCTGACCAGCCCGTACAGGAAAATGCCCCAGACGCCGCCGAACAAGACATCATGCTTATGCGGTTCTTCAACAAACGTATAGGTAATCAGTAACAGCATCAATGAAAGCGTACTGGCGACTGCATCGATCTTTCCAAGTGCCTGTACCTTTTGCTCAAGCCTGCCCAGCCAGTAAATATCGCGCGCTTCATCAAACAGAAACGAGAAAGCCACCAACAGCAGAAAAGTGCCACCGAAAGCGGCGATAAAGGTGTGCGCCTCCTGTAAATGCTTTGCGTATTGTTCGGGCTCACCAAGCGCCATATCGGTGACCGACGACAAGTCCAGGCCGGTCGCGAATGCGACGATCAGAATCGGGAACAGCAGCCGCATGCCGAACACGGCGACGATAATCCCCCAGGTTAGAAAACGCTGCTGCCAGACAGGCGACATACGTTTCAAAACCGAGGCGTTGACGACGGCATTATCAAAAGACAGGCTGACTTCCAGCACGCCTAGTATCAGCGCTAAAACAGCGCCTTCGAGACCGCCAAAAATAAATGCGGCAATCAGGCAAACGATTGTGAAAAAAATAGAAAGATGAAAATAACGCATAGGTGGCAAATTTTTAAGGTCAATAGAGAAGGATTTTTAATAAAAAACTAAGCAGGGTGCAGCATGGAAGCGGCCGGAAAACATGTCACCGAATCCATTTTTCAACTTCAGATCAAAATAGCCGATGGGCCACCGCTTGAGGATATCAAAGCGTTGAAACAGCAAAAAAGCCATTAAGAAGAATGTCAATGTAACCGGCATGAAGAAAAGGAGTAACCGCATAACGACAATTTCATCCCGTACCGGAATGGTACGGAAAATCAGTGTATGCTCCAGCTTTATTGCATAAACAAACGCTTGAGAGGAAAAAATAAAAATGAATGGAAAAAATCAAGCGGGTAAAGGCCGGCGCATGAAGTACCCGGAGAATAGGGAATGCGGCTAATGTATTAATTGTGCCGGGTGATTTGGGGGCAAGCCAGGAACCCAGTGCGACAAAGCGGCTCGGCGCGACGCCAATAGAAGCACAATTAATCTTCCTAGCATTCAATTTTATGGCCTTCAACTAAAATTATCAGTGGGCTGTTAGACTTTCCCGGATAATATCCAGCGTGTTCCATATTGTCAATGAAAAACGACCTCAAGCTGAGCCTGGTCCGTTGCCGCACCCCGGTAACCATTAATGCCGCGACGCAACCTGATCTCCATTCAAATCCAGGGATAAATACTGATCTATCAATCAGCGTCCTGCTCCACCGCTACTGAGACAACAGCGCGCCACAATCTTTAATCGGCCAGAGCCGGATAGTCGATATAACCTTGCGCCCCGCCCTGATAAAACGTGCTGGCATCGGGTTCGTTCAGCGGCGCGTTTCTGGCGAAGCGCTCAGGCAGATCAGGATTGGCGATGAATAGTTTGCCAAAAGCGATCAAGTCGGCGCGGTTTTCGGCAATCGCCGCCGTCGCCGTCTCGGCCGTGTAACCAGCGTTGGTTATATAGGTGCCGTGATATAACTGTCTTAAATCCTCGATATTAAACGCGGGGCCTGCCGCGCCGGGCATTTCCTTGCCCATCTCCGTGATGTGCAGGTAAGCCAGATTGAAACGGTTGAGCTGCTCGACCACATAGCCGAAAGTGGCTTTGGGGTCACTTTCGCGTATATCGTTGAACGGTTGCAGCGGCGACAGGCGCACGCCGACTTTATCGCTGCCCCAGACCGATGAGACGGCTTCAATCACTTCAAACAACAGGCGCGCGCGGTTGGCGATGGAGCCGCCATAAGTATCGGTGCGCCGGTTCGTGCCGTCGCGCAGGAACTGGTCGAGCAGATAACCGTTGGCGCCATGGATTTCCACGCCGTCGAATCCGGCCTGCCGGGCACAATCGGCGGCATGCCGGTATTGTTCGACAACCATTGGAATCTCCGCCAACTCAAGCGCGCGCGGCGTGACAAAATCACGCATACCCTGCTCGGTAAGGACTTGCCCTGCCGGCTTCAGCGCCGATGGCGCGACAGGTAATGCACCTTCCGGTTGCAATAAGGGATGAGAAATGCGGCCGACATGCCACAGTTGCAAAAAAATGCGCCCGCCCTTCTCATGCACGGCCGAGGTAATGGCCTGCCAGCCCTGAATCTGGGCATCGTTATAAATACCGGGCGTGTACGGGTATCCCTTGCCTTGCGGCGAAACCGGCGTGGCTTCGCTAATGATCAGACCGGCGTCGGCGCGCTGCCGATAATATTCCACCATTAACTCATTGGGAATCCCGTCGCTGCTGGCGCGGCAACGCGTCAACGGCGCCATCGCCAGACGGTTGGGTAACTCATAGGGGCCGAGTTTGACAGGGGACAAAATCGTTAAGGCTTCAGACATGATAATAACCTCGTGAAATGGGCAGGAGAGGTTATTCTAACCGGAACGGAGGTCAGTGAAAGTGCTTGATGAAATAAAATGCCCCCAAACCAGACCTGGCCCTCAGGTATTTCAGTCCAGAGGCATTCTTACTTTTCTTATAATAAGGATTTATACAACTTCAATGCCTTATTTAATAAATCAGCTGATTTTTGGACATTGCCGGATTTGGCTTGTATTTGCCCTTGAATGACGCTTCCATTGGCTTCTTTTACGATAGCTTCATCACCGGTAATGTTCTCGGAAGATAGACGTGCTGCTTTCAAATGCAAATAGGCGGCGGAAAAATCGCTTTTGTTTACCTCGGCTAACCCTTTTTCAACATGCTCAATAGTCTCATTGATGCTTGCCGCAGAGCTATTAGTTGCTTCTTCGGCGAAAGCTATCACGCTATTTGCGCCTAGAAAAATCGTCATGATGAAAGTCAGCGCCATCTTTTTGATGATATTCATTATATTTTAAAACCTTCGATGTGATTGCCGGACAGAGCCCGGAGATAAATAATTGAAAAGTAAATACTTTCCAAACCCTATCATACAGGTTTAATTGATGTCTCACACAGGTTTTATGAATTCTTCGGATGAGAAGCAGGCGCCAGGATGCTTCTCATCCGGGTGTTATAGCCCTGGAAACCTGCCCGCATATTCGCGAAGATTTCATTGGTGATAACTAAGGATGAAGTGTCAGTTGAGCCGTAAGAGGCATATCTGTTGTCACAGCATGGAAAGATATCGGAAGCCAAAGAGTCAGCAAACTTTCCCCCCGTATCCTGTTACGTCTCTATCACTATACCCGTTGAATTGAAAACAGCCATTCTTTCCACAGTTCCATACAGTACCCCAACGTGAAATACAAGGCATCAGCTTTGGTTTGAAAACTATCGGTTGGTGGCTCAAGTCTGATCCGGCAGATAATGTCAGATTCGAACTGTCGCTAACGGCCAAAAACCGGACAGCCGATCTACAGCACAACCGTAAAGCCTGGGGCCGTCAGCTGTGGAATACGGGCTATTCACCTGAAAAAACCCTGTCCGCATATCGGAACTGTTGTTATTGGGACTAACTGAGTATTTTGTGATCTACAGAATTAAATGGAGCCACCAGGCATTAACTGCTTCTGCCTGTTTTCCCGTCATGACCCATTTCCGCCAGGGCTTGAGAACGACTTATCGGCGTAATAACCACAGAGCCTACACCCTGGTTTTGAATGCCGAGCTTTTTGGCGGCGGCATAGGACAGGTCCATTTCTCTTTTGCCTGGGAAAGAGCCTCTGTCATTGATGCGCACGATCACGGTACGATTATTCCTGGGATTGGTGACTTTGGCATAGGATAAAAGAGGCAGCGTCTTGTGAGCGGCGGTCATGGCGTACATATCGAACCGTTGGCCGCTGGCGGTTCTTTTGCCGTGGAAATCGGCGCCATACCACGAAACCATGCTGCGTTTGGCTTTTCTTGAGGGCTCTATAGTGTGCCTCGTCTTGTGAACTTTTGCCGTCTTGTGTTTGGAAACGGCAGTAGTTACGCGGCGTTCAGAGGCCTCAGCGATTGATAATGGCTGAGTAAAATAACTGCATAGAACAAAAATAGAAACAACTCGTATGATTTTATTCATAAAGTAGTGCTTTTTTATTTAGACAATTCGATTCTAACTTCACGAACCTTAAATTAACCTTAAAGATTGTGTTAAGGCAAGCTTAATTGTTGATTTTCATATGTTTACTTATCGACAAGGACTGCCGCAAAGCCAGTTGCCATCAGTTATGAAGCAGCCGGACACTGTCGTTGAAATATTTTGTCAATTTTTGAAGTTACAGGTCATGCTGACCGTTAAAATCGCCTGCCGGAAATCAACTATTAGGTAATTTTCGGATGCTGTGTTTCGGTTTTGCCGGATTTTCAGGGCAAAACAAGAATCTACAGATCAAGAGTTTTCCATTCCGGATTAGCGTCCGTTAGAATTCCCGCCTATTTGAATTAGGATATGAAAAAAATGATTGAGTTATACCTTGATACGGCCGATGTCGAACAAGTGGCGCGCTTTAATGCCTGCCTGCCTGTAAAAGGCATTACCACAAACCCGTCGATCCTGGCCAAGGCGGGCACGGGCCTGAGTCAGCTGTTGCCCGCCGTGTCGGCGATCATCGGCCCCTATGCCCGGTTTCATGTCCAGGTGGTCAGCCAGACGGTTGACGACATGGTCGCGGAAGCCGCACGAATTCATGAGCTGCCCTATGATGTAGTCGTGAAAGTGCCGGCCACGGAGATAGGGCTGGCTGCGATCAGAAAGATGAAAGCCGACAACATCCCCGTGCTGGCGACAGCGATTTACAGCGCGCAGCAAGGCTTTCTGGCGGCCTTGTGCGGGGCCGATTACCTCGCGCCTTATGTCAACCGCATCGATGCGATGGGCGCCGATGGCGCAGGTGCCGTGGCTGATTTGCAACTGCTGCTCGACCGGCATGGCCTGGACAGCAAAATCCTGCCGGCCAGTTTCAAGAACACCCGGCAGGTCGTGGACGTTTTGAAAGCGGGCGTTGCCGCGATTACGCTGCCGGTCGATGTCGCGGCGCAGATGTTTGCCCATCCGGCGGTCCAGCCGGCCGTGGACCAGTTTACGCAGGACTGGCAGGCGGTGTTCGGCAGCAAGTTGTCATTCGAAAGCTAAGTTTTAAGGCCCTGACCAGGAACTCCTGACATGGCCGACGTTCTTTGTTACTATCGAGTCTTTGAATTAGCCCGTAAAACATCAGGAGGCCGGCATGTCAGATACTTCCCGTAAGATCAACCGTGTTGTCAAGCATAGAGGTGTCAGGGTTCCGACTTTTCTGTACGGAACGGCCTGGAAAGAGGCTCAAACCGAGACATTAGTGCAACAGGCCATCGCCTCGGGCTTTTTAGGGATCGATACGGCCAACCAGCGCATGCACTATTACGAAGCCGGCGTGGGCGAAGGTATCCAGCGGGCTCTGCTGGAAAAGGGCCTGGACCGCAGCGATCTGTTCCTGCAATCAAAATTCACCTACGTGAACAGCCAGGACCACCGCCTCCCCTATGATCCGAAAGCGGACTACAGCACGCAGGTCTTGCAATCGTTTGAAAGCTCGCTGGCGCATCTGAACACGACCTATCTGGATTCGTACCTGCTGCACGGACCGTCCGTGAACCAGGGCCTGAGCGCGGCCGACTGGGAAGTGTGGCGGACCATGCAGACGCTACAGAAAGCAGGCTCCGTAAAGCTGATCGGCGTTTCCAATGTCGGCTACGACCAATTGAAGCTGCTCATCGACAAGGCCGAGATCATGCCGGCATTCGTGCAGAACCGGTGCTTTGCGCGCACCAAATGGGATGTCAGGATTCGCGAGCTTTGCCATGCCCATGACATACGCTATCAGGGCTTCTCGCTGCTGACGGCCAACGTGACCGAGTTAAGTCAGCCTACGGTGCATCGGATCGCGGAACGGCTGAGCTGCTCAGTTCCTCAAGTTGTGTTCCGGTTCGCCTTGCAACTGGGCATGATTCCGCTGACCGGATCGACCAGCCAGCGTCACATGGAAGAGGATCTGGAAGTTTATGACTTCGAGCTCAAGGAGGACGATATGGATCTGATCGAGAATATCGCGTTTTGAACTATGGGGCGGCAGGCCTGAGATGCCTTGCTTTTTTGGCTCATTGATGCGCAAAGACGGATCAATGAGCCGTGAATTGGCCGTTTTTTGGCATTTCCACGAATGAGATATCGTGGAATTTGGCATCGGGTGTCAGCACATGCATGTACTCCAGCTGGGTCAGGTCCACTTGTTGCTTCTGCCCGTTATCGATAACCAGATATTCATGTTTGTCCCCGGATGTCACCACATTGATCGCCTTGCCGGTCAGGACCTGATCATCCTTAAGCTTCAGCTTGACCTCATAGCCGTATAGGCAGGCCACTTCGATATAATCATGCAGATCACAGGGTATTATGTTTTCGCTCATGGTGCACTCCTCCAATAAAGCATCGCAATTTTGATCGGCTCGCAGGCATCAGGCCCCCGCCTTTTTTAAGGGCCTATACATCAAAGACTCGCGTCCGGCCCCGCAGTTCCACTCACTCCAATCAACCTCCGCGCTTAAATCCGAGATTCATGTGGGCACCGGAAATGGTAAAATAGCACCACCATTAAGACAACATCCGCTATTGGCCGAAGCCAGACGAGCGCATCTTCTCAGACCCGCGTTGTTTATTTCCTACTTATTTATCGGCCAGCTACACCTCAAGAATTCAAGGAAACCGATGTCGACAACCTATCAATTAAAAAGCATTGTCCTGATAGACAGCTTTTGGGCCGGGCAAACCGTGCTGCTGAACGTGGACGGGCACACCAACCTGAGCGGCACCAACGGCGCCGGCAAAACGACCTTTCTGCGCCTGATGCAGCTGTTCTGGGGCGAGAGGCCCAGCAACATCGTCGGCAGCACGGGTAGCAAAAAAGGCTTCATCGATCATTACCTGCCGCGCGCCAGCAGTTATCTGGTCTACGAATACCAGCGCCCTTTCAGCCAGATCTGCCATGTCATGGTGCAGAGCGACGGGCGCGGCGCACGCTACAAATTCATCGATGCGCCTTACGACCGGGACTGCTATATCGACGAAAACAACCTGCCGCGCGACAGCGCCGCCGTGGAACGGCACTACAAACGCCACCAGCCCGTCGAAACCTCCCGGATCATGGGCGTCGACGACTACTGCAGCATCATCCAGCATCACCATTACTCGGGCAAGAAATGGATTGGCGCGCTGCAGCGGCGGTTTGCGATGGCGTCCTCGCCGGTCACGCACATGGAAAAAGTCATCGGCGCCGTGATCGAGAAAATCGGCGATTTCGAAGTCATCAAGCAGATGCTGGTCGATATCTCGCGCGACAGGCTCAGCCAGAACCTGCTCGATCAGGAGCAGCGCCGCAACCCGTTCCAGCTCAGCAAAACTCATATCGACGGCTGGCTGGCCGACATCAATGCCGCGCGGACGCTGGAAGCCAAGCGGGACTATTTCGATGAACTGCTGCAGGCCGCAGAAAAGCTGAAAGACACGAACAGCGAACTGTCGCACATCCATTTTCTGGCGCGTGAAAATCACAAAACGGCTAGAACCGAACTGGAAAAAGGCAACACGCTGATCAATGAAGCTAAAGCTCAGCTTCAGCAACTTAAACTCGATTTCGACCGGCAACAGGAACCCAAAAAGGAGGCCCTGCGGCAGCTGAACGAGCAGATCAAGGATCTCGATTTCCAGATCAACGCGCTGGAAGACAAAAAGCAGCACTATGAACAGCAGGATGCCGAAACCTTCGCCATCAAAGGTGCGCTGCTTGGACAGTATCTTGAACAGCAGGCGCTCAAAACACAGGAAATCGAGGCGCTGGAAAGTAAAACCCAGGACATCAAGGCGCTTTATGAGCATCAGCTTGGAGAACTGAAGCACCGGCATACCCACCAACTGCAGACATTCGACAACCAGTGCGCCACGGAAGCGCTGGACCGGGAGAAAAAGCTGGCCGAAGCCGAGGCCCAATACCAGCAGCGTAAGGACCAGCTGATCAAAGACAGCGAGGCCCGCGCGCAGCCGCTTAAGGAGCAAAAATCGCAGCTGGCCGTCGATTGCGCCATCAAGCAGAGCGAGCACCCGCATGTGCCGGTGCCCGAAGCGATGGCGCAACAGATCGACAAGACCCGGCAGGAACTCAACATAACCAGACAGGCCATCAGGCAGGCCGTGGACGAACAGCAGGCTGCCGACAAAGCCTATTACGCCGCGCGCGAAGCCTTCCATGACATCGACGCCCGGTTAAAGAACAAAAAGGCGCAGCTGCGGCAATACCAGCAACAGCATGAGACCTGCCTGAAGCGGCTGCAACCGGCCGAAGGCACGCTGCACCACTTCCTGGAACAGGAAGCCGACGGCTGGCAGCAGACGATCGGCCGGGTGATCGCCCCTGACCTGCTGGAGCATAAAGGTCTGAATCCGACCGTCATGCCCGGCATCGAACCCAGCTTTTACGGACTCAACCTGGATCTTGAAGCACTGGCCGGTCGCGAGCTGGAAGCGACCAAAACAGCCCTGCAAGCCGAGGAACAGGCTCTGTTCAAAAAGCTCGAAGAAGCCAAAGCCGACATCGCGCGTACGGAAGCCAGCCTGAGTGCGGCATCCGCCACACTGGAACAAAGCCGGCAGGATCAGCAGAAGGCTGCACACCACACGCAACGCGCGCGCCAACAGGAAGAAACACTGAGCGATCAGGAGCAAGGTCTGAGCCATCAGGCCAGGGCCGAAATCGAAAAAGCGCGCGCAGAACTACAGCACACCATCGACGTCCTGCAGGCAGAGATCAAACGCTGCGACAAGGATTTGCAGGCCATCGCCGAAGAAAGCCGTACAGATCAAAGCCAGCTGCATCAGGAACATCTGGCCCGCCGAGCCATCATCGAGTCCGATGCCCGGAACAGGCTCCAGGCCATACAGACCCTGATCAAACAGGAAAAAAACAGCTGCCAGGCTGAACAGCAGCGCATCAAGTCCCGCCTGCAAGCCGATCTGAAGGAAAGCGGCACCGACGACACGGTCATCGAACTCAGCCGCCAGCTCGATGGCCTGAAAGCCAGGGAGAAAGAAGCCAGAAAGTTTCAGGAACTGGCCGAGCAGTATCAGCTCTGGCTGGACAAACAGTGGCAACGGCACGCCGGGCTGTGCCGGCAACGCAGCGAATACCAGCAGCAACAGGCGCTGCTGAAGGATGAAATCGCGCAAATGGAGCGTGGCTTTAAAAACAGAAAAGATCAGCTCAACAGCCTGATCTACCTGCAGGAGCAGACGCTGCAAAAAACGCAAGGGCTGCTGGCGCAACTCGATAATACGCTCAGCCAGCTCGAAAGCCACGCACCGGCCATCAACGAAGCGCTGCCCGATTACGCGTCCGACACGCTGCAAAAACTGGCCCAAAGCTTCGGCCAGAAACGCCGGAGCCTGGAAAAGACGCTGCTGAACGGCCGGCAGACCATCGTCCAGCTGTTCAACACGCACCAGCGCAGCCAGTTGGCCGAAGCCTGGAACCGGGCGCTGGAAGCCGCCACGGGCCATGCGCATGACGGGCTGGAAATCGAGCAGCCGTTAAAGGACGTGCTGAAAATGGTCGCCAACGTCAAGCAGGCCACCAGCCAGCAGATCGAATTGCACGCCACGGACGTGAACGCATTCTACCAGCATCTGCGTAATTTCGAACGCATCATTAAATCGACTGGCGCCCTGCTGTCGAAACATGTCAGCCAGGAAAAGCATTTCGCAGCCCTTGGCGAGATCACCGTGACCGTGCGTTCCAAAATGAGCGATCTGGACTACTGGCAGGCCCTGAAACAGTTCGGCGACAATTACGGCCGCTACCGCGAGCGCGCCGACCTGACCGGCGACAGCGACATACCGGCTACTCTGATCGAAGCCATGACGGCACTGACAACGCTGCTGCCTGCCGACGGCATCAAGATCAAGCACTTGTCGCTGTTTGATATCGAATTCACGATTTCCGAAAACGGCCATACCAAACAGGCCCGCAACGCCAAAGAGCTGAAAGACGTCAGTTCCACGGGACTGTCCTATCTGGCGCTGGTCACGTTCTTTACCGGCGTGACATCCATGCTGCGCAAGCAGAGCCAGACTGTGGTCTGCTGGCCGATCGATGAACTGGGCGACCTGGCGCCGGAAAACATCGAAGCCATGATGGCCATGCTGACCCGGCAGAACATCCGCATCATCTCGGCCAGCCCGACGGCCGACCGCAACGTGCTGAGCCTGTTCGACCGGCGCTACCTGATCGACAGGCAGAAACTGCATGAAGTCGCGATACCGGCCAGCAAGCTTGACGCGCTGCTGACCCCCATGACCCACCGGGAGACCAGCCATGTTTAAACGCGTCATTGAAGCGCTATTGAGCGGCCAGTTCATCTGCCCGACGGCTTATGCCGATGAATATGGCTACCTGCGCCAGCCCGATAATTTCCGGAAAGTGGCCGATTATCTCGCGCCCTTGGACAGGACCCTGTGCACATTGGACGGCAGTGAAGCGTTCTATGCCGGCTATACGGCCATCGATGAGACCAATCGCGGCCTGATCCGCGAAGCCTTCTCGGAAATCCGCTCGCAATTGAGGCCGGTCGTCGAATGGATGGATCTGGTCATGACGGCCATGGGCTCCGACCGGCCAGTCCGCGCCCGCGACGAGATCCGCCTGCACCAGATGCTCAGGGTTATCGAGCCCGAGCCGTCACTGTGCGAGCAGATGGCGCGCCTGACCCAGATGCCGTTTTTCCGCACGACCAGGACCAACGTCGCCGAACAGCTACTGTGGGTGCTGCAAAAACTCGAGCAAAGCGGTTATCTGGTCAAGCCCAATCCGCAGGGCGCGACCTATCTCGTGACCGGTAAAATGGATTATCTGCATCAGGTCATCGCGTTTCTGAACGACGCCGAAGAGCTGGAACTGGATGAATCTGAAGACAACGGCGACCAGACGGAGCTGTTTCAATGAGTTTTGACCATGAACAAGTCACGGCGCTGATCAGAAAGCTCGGCAGTTCCGATGGCTTGCTGGCCGAGGCCTATATCCAGGGCGCCGTCTTCATCGACGACGAGAACGCCGGCGCCATCGAAAGCCTGAAAAAAACCGGCATCCTGCGTCTGTCCGAGCAGGCCGACGAATACCGGCTCACGACCGACGTCAAGCGCCTGATCGACCGGCTGCTGCTGCGCAATGCGCGCTACCGGCAGAACACCGACATCGCGCGCATGATCCGCAACGTCGAGGAGGACATTGCCGCCTACCGCGCCGCGCTGGACAGCAACGAGCAGGACGAAGCCCGCTATCATCTGGAACAGATCGACGACACGCTTTATGAATCGCTGGAACTGCTCGAAAACAGCATCAGCGTCATGTTCTCGGCCATCACCAGCCAGTTCGGTTTCGTCAGCTCGCTGACCAGCAAGATCCGCGAAAACGAGCGTGCGCTGGCCTATGCGCAGCAACTGGTCGAAGAGCTCAACCATATCAATCCGGAAGCCTGCTACGAATGGCTGAACTGGGCCGCGCCAAGCGAACTGTCGCGCAAAATCATCCGTTTCGTCGACCAGTACAAGAGCATCGTCGAACGCCTGGCCAGCATTGTCGACCGCATGAAGACGCTGCTGTTCACCTTAAGACAACAGGAACAGACCGCGAACCGGACTCGCGCCATGGCGCGCTTCCTGAAACAGCATCCCGAATGGAGCCCTTTGAACTGGGCCGATGAACCTGCTGTGCCGGCCATCCTGAACCGCAGCCTCGGCCTGCCGCTGAAAGCCGGCCTCGATACGGCCCGCGCTGCCCTGCAGGCCGAATTTACCGACATCATCCACGAGCTGAAACGGCAAGCCAGGCCCGCGCCACTGGCCGACACGAACCGCGCATCGGTGCCGGTCAACCAGACCGATGCGGGGCATATCGACTACCTGCGCGATCTTTATGAGGAGCATACCGAATCGCTGTTCGCGCAGGCGTTGCAGGAACAGGGGCGCCAGGTGTCGGCCCTGGGCTACTGGCAGCAGCACGAGCTGGCCATTACGCCGGACCTGTGGCTGAACATCGTGTTCGCGCATTACTGCAGCCTGCGCCAGCAAGTGCGCGCGGCCATTGCGATTGAGATGCAGGGCGATGCGCTGCCGGGTTTTACCGGCAATCAGCTGATCTCGGAAATCCGGCTGCGCAGAGTCCGCTAGCTTCTAACCGTGGTAGGCTGGGTTGATAAACCCAGCATTCGAAGCTGCCCATGCTGGGTTTATCAACCCAGCCTACACCTGCTGATGGAATACAGCCGAATTAATACCTTATTTCCCCCGCCGCCTGCAACAACTCGGCAATAAAATGCTGCGTATAGATCGGCAGATAATTCTGCTTCAGATAGGTAATCTTGGTCGTCGAATGCGGAATCAGGTGCGACAGGTCGCGCGCCACGAGATCCTTGTCCGCCAGCGCGTCATAGGCCATGCCCGCGATAATGCCGATACCCAGCCCTTGACGCACGTAGGTCTTGATCACGTCCGTGTCGGCCGCAGCCAGGATGATATCGAGTTCCAGCCCTACATTTTTGAAGGCGGTCTCAATGTTCGAGCGGCCCGTAAAGCCGAAGCTGTAAGTCAGGATCGGAAAGGATGCCAGCCGTTCCAGCGTGATCTCGCCCGCGCTCAACGGATGACCCTGCGGCATGACAGCCGCATGATGCCATTCGTAGCAGGGCTTCAGCACCAGCTCAGCGTCTTCATCGACTTTTTCCGTACAGATCGCGATGTCGGCCTTGTGCGCGTGCAGCTGATCGATCAACTGTTCGGGCGAGGCCTGAACAATATAAATCCTGACGCCGGGGTATTTTTCGCGGAATCGCCGGATCGGATTGGGCAGAAAATATTTCGCCTGCGTATGCGTGGTGGCAATGTGCAGCGTTCCGCTGTTGCTGTCCAGAAAATCGGCCGCGAGCGCGCGAATGTTCTGTTTCGATTGGTGGATCGTCGACACTTCCTCCATAACCCGGCGGCCGAGCGGCGTCAAACCGATCAGCTTTTTGCCCCGGCGTTCAAACAACGGCGAGCCCAGCTCACCTTCAAAAAGCTGCAGTTGCCGACTGACGGCCGATTGCACGACATGCATCTTTTCGGCCGCCTTGGACAGGTTTAAATCGGTTTCCTGCAGAATTTGCAGCAACTCAATCTGACTTAAATTCATGGTTTTCAAATCCTGAGTGCAATGTCGAACAGTTAGTTTATCAGTTTATTAGATGAATTAATCTAATCTTATCGTTTTATTAAAAATAAATGACGAATTAAGATAAGTCCCAACAGCAGAGAAATGGTTCTCTCAATGTCCATTAATGCTTGTCAGTGTCATTCAACAGTGCTTATGACTTGATACAAAGGAACGTACAAGTCGCTCCTCCTCTTGCCATGGATGTTTCCGGGCGGGCTGCGGCCCGCCTTTTTTTTAGATTAATTGGACCGGTTTAAAGAGAAAAGTTTATGCCTTTACAACAGTTAGTGGAATACTTCAATGACAGGTTCGAACGCGAGCATCGTTCCCGCGTCCGGACTTTTATCCTGGAAGACGGCAAGATCAGCGGCCTTTTCGGGCCGATCCGGATCGGCAGTATTTTCGCGCCGATACGCCATGCTGACCGCCCTGAACAGATTGCAGGCCATGCGGCGTGGATTTCCGTTTCGACCTACGAAAGCCATGAACGACAAACGTTCGAGATTGAAAATCTGCTGACCGACGCGGTCAAACAGCCCGTCGACTTCGAATCCATCATCAGCCTCGATCGTCTATGCCGCACCGTACACATGCTCAACTATCTGCCTGCCTCGCATTTTGACGGCGTGCTGATGCTGGAAGTTGACCCCAGGCATATCTTCGGGATCAAGCGCGATCATGGCGCGTATTTTGAGGAAGTCATCGTCAAGTGCGGACTGGCTACACACAATGTCGTGATTGCAATGACCGTCAACAACTTCTATTCACTGCATCCCGCCCAGCTGCTTGAAGGTCTGAACAATTACCGCAATCGCGGTTACCGCATAGCGCTCAACCTCGTCTCGCTCCATGCGGCCCGCAATGTGCGCGATTTGATCACGCAGCTGGCGCCGGATTACCTGCGCATCAATGCGCCCAGGCCGGATCAGGCGGCTACAGACAGTGCTCTGCTTTCGACCCTGACAAGCCTGAAAGCACTGGCCGATTCGGTAGCAGGACAAACCATCCTGCAACAGGTCGATCGGAAAGAGCAGGCCACGCTGGCCAATCAGTCCGGATTCGATCTGGTCCAGGGCAGTTTTTATGAAGAGGCTTTGGGTGGGCAATCGCCCGTAACAATCCCGGCCGCAAGGGCTCTGACGGTATAATGGCTATTATTAAAAATAAGTTGTATCCCGATTGCAGTTTTTTGAACAACCGCTTATCTAAGCAGTAAAATCAAAAGGGTCAGACTCGATTGGTTTTAAAACATGCCAGCAATATTGCGGAACATGACGGTTTCAAGGCTCCGCTTGTTGGTGGATTGCCAAGGCAAATCCACCCTACGATTCATCCGCCATACGGCCATACCGCGCTACGTTCAGGCCATCAAAGACTGGCCGTATTCATCGTTCCGGCAATGGGTCCAACGCGGCATGTACCCCGAAAACTGGGCCGCCTCCCCGAACATCCAAGATTATTCATGGGAATAAGCTTATGTAATTTATGTAGGCTGGGTTGGAGCTTTAGCGGAAACCCAGCTTTGGCGGCTTCGAATGCTGGGTTTAACAACCCAGCCTACCGCGCTGGCAACGCTGCCTCTGACCGGCGACGAGCAATGGCACGCAATGAGCCCGCATCATTACCGGCTGCTTCATTATGGCGAATGCATGGCCGAAAATGGCGTTTAGCCGAAGCCGGCTTGTTTCCCGGCTATACCATCGAAAAATGAGATAGGGGCATCTAATAATATCGTTTTATTAAACATAAAGATTTCGCTAGGATATATCCGACAGCAGATAAATGGTTATTTCTACAAGGACTACATATTGACTCTCACTTCATGGATGCTCTTCGGCGGGTTTCGACCCGCCTTTTTTTGTCTGGAGAAAATGGGCGTCTGGCGCGCCTGCCGACCGCGGTGAACAAACGAACATGCAACCACTGTGACTTCAGCCTGTTCCTCACGATTTTTAAATCGGGCAGCCTAAACCTGCATATGCCAATAACAGATAATATTATGAAAATTCATCATTTAAATTCATAAACATTAACTGTTAGAGTAATCCTTAAATACCTTTAAGGACTCACCATAACCCGATAGCGAATATGGCCAAATACAGAGATTCTGAAAATTTTTACAATGCCGCGTCCGAGTTTCAGGACGAGCCGCTGATCACGCTGCCCGATCCCAACTCGCATGCCTTGTCCATCCGAGCCACGGCATTGGTGTTTGCCGACCCGGCATCGCGGGATCTATTAGACTATATCCAGCGTATCGCCCCTAGCGAAGCAACCGTGTTGATCATAGGCGAAACCGGGACCGGCAAGGAACTGGCCGCGCGCCAGGTGCATGCGCTCAGCAACCGCAAAAACGGGCCGTTCGTGGCCATAAACTGCGGCGCCTTTTCGGAATCGCTGGTGGAAAGCGAGTTGTTCGGTCATGAGAAAGGCGCCTTTACCGGCGCCTTGAATGCCCGCAGCGGCTGGTTCGAAGCCGCTAACGGCGGCACGCTGTTTCTGGATGAAATCGGCGATCTGCCGCTTGCGGCGCAGGTCAAGATATTGCGCGTCCTTCAGGAGCGCGAGGTGGTGCGCCTGGGCGCGCGCCAGGCCATTCCGATCGATGTGCGCCTGATTGCCGCGACCAACATCGATTTGAGCGGGGCCGTGCAGGCCGGGCGCTTTCGCGAGGATTTGTATTACCGGCTCAATGTCGCGGCGCTGAATCTGTTGCCGCTGCGCGAACGTCCCGGCGACATTCTGCCCCTGGTGAGGCATTTTCTGGAACGCTATGGCAAACGGCTGGAGCTGTCTCATGTCACCTTGAGCGCCGATGCGGAACAGGCGCTGCTCGATTATGCCTGGCCAGGCAATATCCGCGAGCTGGAAAATATCATTCACCACGCCCTGCTGGTCTGCCGGAACGGCAGGGTCGCAGCCGCGGACCTGAATTTAAACGCCAACGTCGGCAGTCCGCGCAATGCTCCCGCGCCGCGTGCGTCCGTGTCTTCCCCGATCAAGCCGCTGGAAACGGTATTGGCCGGTTTGTATGAACAGCCGGCGGCCCATCTGTTCGATACCCTGGAGGAAACCATCATCCGCACCGCCTATGCCTATTGCGAAAACAATCAGGTGCAGACCGCGCGTCTGCTCGGCATCAGCCGCAATATCCTGCGCCATCGGCTTAAACGGTACGGTTTTTTGCTGTCTTGAAACGTGACGGGGATTTGTACATACCAACGCAAACGTTTCAGGCGATGTCGCCGCCCCTTGCCGGCTTGTGAAAGCTCTGAATATTGAAGTAGTACACGCCGGCTCCTTTCTCAGGGTCGCACTATATGGGCGGATTTCGAGAGATATGCAGCGCACGTCCTCCCACAGAAATTATATCTATTTTCAGAATATATAAATCTCATTATATCATTTTATTGAAAATAATATCCCCGCTAAACTGTGCCTCACCAGTACAGTTCGCGCCTGAACCGATCCGGCGTGAACTGAACAAAAGATTCAACAAATAAAAAGGGGCATATATGGATTCACCGGAAAAATATTATTTGCTGGGCATTGCCATAGCCGCTTTGATAGGCGTACCGGGCGTATCGGAAGCGGCGAATGGCTATTTCGCCCACGGCACCGGCGCCCGCGGCAAGGCTTTGGCCGGCGCCATCACGGCTCTGCCTCGGAATGCCATCTCCGCAGCCGTGTAATCCCCTGTCCTGAAAAATGCCGGAGGGTCACCGGAGGAAGTTCATTGTTCGCGATTGATGCGCTTCATTACGTCGTCCCATGGCTCTAAATGGGGCAATAAAAAAAGCGGCAGATAATGTCCGCCGCTTTTCAATATTCACCTCAGGGTGATGCCTTTTTACCACACAAATTATTGCGGTCTTTTTCCGCCGCCTTCTATATTCACCTGAGTTTTCCTTAGTTTTTCCCTGACAATTTCCTCGCGTTCGCCGATATCCTTTTCGACCTGAACTTCCTCCACAACACGCGCCTCTTTATTGACTACCGGCACTTCGGCGTGCTCGACAATTTCTATTTCGCCTTCCTTAAAGCCGCTCATTTCCGCCTCGGTGGCCGGCCGGTCTACGGCATGTCTTTCAACATGCACATGCTCCTCGCGAAGCCTCAGGTGTTCCTCGACCGGCTGCTCAATTATTTTGCTGCGAAGCATTACCCGGCCCGTTTCAATTTCTCTTTTTCCTACGTTTAATTGTTCTTCAATAATCGGAATGGCATTTTCCCCTCTGGCCTGCTCGGCCATGGGCTTTTCCTTGCCAGTGACCCCGGCTTGTTCGCATTCTCCGGCTTGCTCGTACATTCCGGCACGCTCAGAGGCTCCGGCGCCATATTGATAGGCTCGCTCATCCATATCCAAGGCGCCTGCCTCATCGAGAATGTTTGCGGCCTGCGCTGCCTGATTCGCTGAATCGGCATGAACCGTCACGATGGCGCCGCTTTGGCGTGCCACTTCAGCATAGGATTTTGCCTCCTCTTTTCCAAATAAAGAGGTAAAAAAACTACCGAGCTTTTCAGTGCTTTGCTCGGATTTTTGTATGGAGATGTCGATGTCCGCCCTTGAAAAGCCATGAACTAAAAGCTGTTGCACGGCGTCCTGGGCATCGGAAGGATCTTCGAATATACCTACTACTGTTTGACTCATAATTTTTACCTATAAAGCTAATTTGTATAAAAATGATTGTCAGCATCCACTTTGCTCGGCGCCAAAGGCATCAGAGCGGTTGATGTTGATGTGCTCAACGCTCACCGTCTCCGCCCTTAAATTCACTGCGTGGGTTTCCTGCTTTTGATTTTGGCGTTTAATTACGTGTAATTCCTCGACTAACATCAGTCGCTTCTCAACCACAGCCACTTCCTTTATTACCGGAATTATCATCGTTTCACCCTCATATCTGATCGAGGGAAGCGGTGAATCCACCAATCGGTTGATAGCTACCCTTTCCACCTGTATCTCCTCATAAGCCAGCGGCACGGTTACCGTTTCTTCATGCTCTGTTACCTGCTTTGAAATCCGCACAGCTCCGGTTTCCACCGTTTTTTTGTCAACACGAAGCCGCTCTTCAATAACGGGAATGACTGTCGCATGCCCTGCATCCAACTCTGTAGGCCGGTTCTCTAAACCCTGCCCTGGCTGGTGCGATGCTTGTGGAGAGTTATCCTTTTGGCCCATGGCTTTTCAATAGACTGTAAAAGACGACTGCCTGAATTAGGTCTATTTCGCTTCAACTGATTGAAGCCAAATCACAACTCGCGCCGGAATCCACTTGATCTGTACTGAGCTGTTTGTTGAGTCATATCTTCTCCTCAGTTGTTTGAATTGAAAGATGTATGAGTTCTTTCCGGAGCATAACCCGTCAGGCATTTGCTCCCGATAAAGAAAATTAGGCTACAGCAGGAAGAACGAAATTTATGTACGTCACCACACAAAAGCATGGAATTAATTTTCTATTGTCTCTGGTGTTCAACGCTGAATCAGCAACGAAACGCTGATATGAAGTTGCGGATATCCATGGGCTTCCGATGAATTCAGATACAGGAGTTTTCCGGGCAAATACCTGTTAACAGGCTATAGACTTAGCGTTGTTGAGACGCATGCCGGGCCTGCCTCGTCTATAGCGGACAGGCAGGCCCGGCCTTCGCCGATTTCCCGGGCAGGATTCACAGCGCCAGGGAATGGGCTAACGAAGAAAGCTTAACGATCGTGATTGATGCATATCATTGCATCGCCTGCTTTGGGTCAATATATTTTTAGCGCTGAACAGCCCGCCGCTGACTTCATCAACCAGAAGGCTTTGACGCCTCGCGGGACCATCCGGCATTGTTTCCGCAGAATATTCTTGCAATTCCTTGAATTCGGCCGGCGCTACGACGGCAGGCCGCTTATAGTCAGATCCAACCGTACAAGCCGCGAGAGGAAAGCAAATGATAACGGTCAACAGCTGTGATTTCAGCCCATACCTCATGATTTATATTCTCCTGGCATATCCGAGGGCCTGGCTACTGAATGCGTAGCCTTGCGGTCACGCATGCTTAAAAGGCTCCAGATCAAAGTTAATGACGATCATTGTATACAAGGTCGGACTATGGCCGAATGCCGAAGCGCGGCCAGATGCTTGTTTGTATTTTCCAGTACATTTCAACACTAAAAGAAACGTTCAGTAAATCAAACCAGCGCTTTCCTAATTTAGGCATGTATGAGTAGAATCAAATGCTTGAGGCAGCTTAATGAATAAAAGCCTCGCATGGACTCATCCGGGATCCCAAACAATAAAGCCTCAAAAACCACGGAGCTAACATGCGCAAAAATACCAAATCGTTTGAACAGATTAACTGGCACAGCCTGCCGACTCATCAGGTTATGGATCAGCTGAGGACCGATCAGAACGGCCTATCCGACCACGAAGCACAACAGCGCCTGCTGAAGTTCGGCGCCAATCGTCTGCCGCCGCCGAAAACACGCGGACCTTTGCTGCGTTTTCTGGCCCAATTTCATAATCTGCTGATTTATGTGCTGATCGCGGCCGGCG
Source organism: Methylobacter luteus IMV-B-3098 (assembly GCF_000427625.1). GTDB lineage: Bacteria > Pseudomonadota > Gammaproteobacteria > Methylococcales > Methylomonadaceae > Methylobacter > Methylobacter luteus. Next base: position 2,644,402 of record NZ_KE386569.1, on the reverse strand, counting down.
TCGTCACGGCGCTGTTGGACCACTGGGTCGATACCTACGTCATTGCCGCCGTGGTCGTGCTCAATGCCATCATCGGCTTCGTGCAGGAAGGCAAGGCCGAAAAGGCGCTGGATGCGATCCGGCATATGCTGGCGCCGCGCGCGACGATCATACGCAACGGCCATCGCGCCGGCATTCCGGCCGAGAATCTGGTCCCGGGTGATATCGTGATGCTCGAACCGGGCGATAAAGTCCCGGCCGATCTGCGCCTGATCACGGTCAAGGGCCTGCAGATCCAGGAAGCCGTCTTGACCGGCGAATCGGTCGCCGTGGAAAAGGCAGTGGACCCGGTTCAGGAAAAGGCCGACTTGGGCGACCGCTTTTCCATGGCTTATTCCGGCACCCTGGTCGCGGCCGGGCATGGCAAGGCCGTCGTCGTCGAAACGGGCGCCAATACCGAGATCGGCCGCATCAGCGGCATGCTGTCGAGTATCGAGGAGCTGACCACTCCGCTGCTGAAACAGATCGCGGTATTCTCGCGCTGGCTGACCCTGGCGATTTTGCTCATCGCGGGCGGCGTCTTCGCGTTCGGACTGCTCATCAAGGGCGAGGACCCGTCTGCGATGTTCATGACCGTGGTCGGCCTGGCCGTCGCCGCCATTCCCGAGGGCTTGCCGGCCATCCTGACTGTAACCCTGGCCATCGGCGTGCAGCGCATGGCATCGCGCAATGCCATCATCCGCCGCCTGCCCGCAGTCGAAACGCTGGGCGCCGTATCGATCATCTGTTCGGACAAGACCGGCACATTGACGCGCAACGAGATGACCGTACGCTCGATCGTGACATCGACCGAACGGTACGAAACGAGCGGCGTGGGCTACGACCCATCGGGCGAATTTCTCTCGGGCGGCGATCGCGTTACACCAATACAGCGCCCTATTCTCGCTAAAATTCTGCACCTGGGCGCCTTGTGCAACGATTCGGCACTGCGTCAGAAAAACGGTTTATGGGTGACCGACGGCGATCCGATGGAAAGCGCACTGCTGGCTGCCGCGCTCAAGGCCGATATCGACCCGGTCGAGGCGCACCGCAACCATCCGCGCACCGATGTGATCCCGTTCGATGCCCAGCACCGCTTCATGGCGACCTTGAATCATGACCATGAAGGCCACAGTTTTATCAGCGTAAAAGGCGCGCCCGAACGCCTGATCGAACTGTGCCAGCTGCAACGCGAAAACGACGTGGACGTACCGATCAATCCCAAATACTGGACCGGATCGATCGACGAAATCGCCTCGCAGGGGCAGCGCGTGCTGGGCATCGCCTATAAACCGGTCGACCCGGACAAGATCGAACTGAACTTCTCGGATCTCGACGACGGCCTGATCCTGCTGGGCCTGGTCGGCCTGATCGACCCGCCCCGCGAGGAAGCGATTGAAGCCGTCAAGGCCTGCCGGGCGGCTGGCATACGCGTCAAGATGATCACGGGCGACCATGCGGCCACGGCCAGCGCGATTGCCTCGCAGCTGCATCTGGCCAACGACAAGGACGTCATAACCGGCCAGGAACTGACCGCGATCGATGACGAAGCCCTGATCGATGTGGCCGCGCGCGTCGACGTCTTCGCGCGCACTTCCCCGGAACACAAGCTGCGGCTGGTGACGGCGCTGCAAGCCGGCGGCAGCGTTGTGGCCATGACCGGCGACGGCGTCAACGATGCACCGGCCCTGAAACGGGCCGATGTCGGCATCGCCATGGGCCGGACCGGCACCGAGGCCGCCAAGGAAGCCTCGGAAATGGTGCTGGCGGACGACAATTTTGCCTCGATTGCGCAGGCCGTGCGCGAGGGCCGCACCGTCTACGACAACTTGAAAAAGGCCATTCTCTTTTTACTGCCGGTCAACGGCGGCGAATCGCTCAGTATTATAGCGACGGTCCTGGCCGGCCTGACGCTGCCGATCACGCCGCTGCAGATTCTCTGGGTAAACATGGTCAGTTCGGTGGCACTGGCCATGGCGCTGGCGTTTGAGCCGGCCGAGCCGAATGTCATGCAGCGCCCGCCCCGGCCCAGGGATGAAGCCATGCTGTCGGTTTTTCTGATCTGGCGCATCCTATTTGTGTCCGTGCTTTTTCTGATCGGCATCTACGGCATGTTCCTGTGGGCCCAAGAACACGGCTCCACACTGGAAGAAGCGCGCACCTATGCCGTCAACACGCTGGTCATGCTGGAGATATTTTACCTGCTGAACGTGCGCTACCTGAGCGGTTCATCGCTGTCGTTCAGGCGGCTGTTCAGCTCCCGGGCGATATGGATCGCGATCCTGGTCGTGATCACGCTCCAGGCCATCTTCACCTATGCGCCGTTCATGGAACGGTTTTTCGACACGCGCCCGGTCGATTTCGTGCATGGCCTGGAAATATTCGGCGTCAGCCTGGTGCTGTTTTTGATTCTTGAATTGGAAAAATGGGTTAGGCGGTTGTTTGGTTAACACCCCCATTGTTCACCCGAAACAGGGCGGACATGTAGGGGCGGACCTGTGTGTCCGCCCTTGCCCGACGGTTCACCATCGGCCAACGGTTCTCCGGTAATCTGTCGTGCACCGGAAACAGGGCGGTAACGTAGGGCGAACCTGTGTGTTCGCCCCTGCCCAACGGTTCACCATCGGCCATTGGTTCGTCGATAATCCATCGTGCACCGGAAACAGGGCGGACACGCAGGTCCGCCCCTACGATGCGTTCACCCCTGCCCAACGATTCGCCCACGTTGACGATGACAAAATGCAGATGGTTCGGCATGCAGATCAATGCATCGCATTGAATATCCGGATATTTGTTTTCCAATTCCAAATACCAGTGTTGCGTCATCCGCCCCGCATCATTCAATGCCATTACCCCGTCCGCGATCTCCCCGAACAAGCATTCCCGGTTCTGCGTACACAGGATGACGAAATACGCCCCCGCCTGGGCATAATCGTAGCCCTTCAGGCGGATGGAACGGCGGTGATGAATCGCGGGATCGAATGCCATTTTTAATCCGGCTGGCGTCCCACCGCCGATAACGCCTTGTCAGGCGGCACCAGTTGCTCGCCGCCCGCCAAGCCCGAGACGATCCTGATCCGGCCGTCGGGCAGCGGCCGGCCGGTGCGGATAAAGCGGCGCTCGATCTGGCCGTTGTGCAGCACCCAGACGACGTCGAGCTGGCCGACCCTGTGCACATAGCTCTGCGGGATCGCCAGCACCTGTTCCTCGCCCTGTGGAATCCGGAGGCGGACGAACAGGCCCGGATACAGGCCGGGGCTGTTCTCGATGCGCATCTTGATCAGGAAAGTGCGCGCGTCGGGATTGGCGGCCGGCACGATCTCCTCGATGGTCGCCGGTACGGTCAGCTTCAGCGCCTCGACATCGGCTTCCAGCGTCTGCCCGGCCTGCAGGCCGACCGCGACCGATTCGCGGATATAGGCCTCGATGCGCAGCGCGGCCGGATCATACAGGGTCAGCAGTTTCCGGCCCGGATAGGCGATTTCGCCCGGTTCGGCATGGCGGTCGATGACGCGCGCCGGATACGTGGCGCGGATGCGGCCGTAATCCTGCGTAGAGCTGGCTTCGGTCAATTGCGACTGGGCCGCCGCCTTCTGCGATTTCAGGCTTTCATAGTCGCTCCGGGCCGCGTCGAGGTCGGCGCGCGTGGCGCTTTCCTTGGCGTATAAGTATTGCGTCCGCCGGTAATGCGCCTCGGCCCCGGCCAGACGGGCGTTCAGGGCGTTGATGTTGGCCCGCGCCTGGGCCGTGCGCGCCGCGATGGTCTCGTCATCGAGCGTGACCAGCAGATCGCCGGGCTTGACCGTGTCGCCGGCTTTGACATGGATGGCCTTGATGCGGGCCTGGATCTGGGCGCTGATGTCGCCGCCCTGTTTGGCCTCCAGCGTGCCGGTGGCTTTTTCGAAAGCCGGCAGCGTCGCGCGCTCGACGGTCAGCGTCGGGCCCTGGTAGGCCGAACGCTCAGGCAGGATTTCCGGTTCGATCTTGCTCTGGAAGGCGCCGGCCATCCACAGGATCATCAGCAGCAGAAGCAGCAGGGTAACGGCGGACAGCGCCAGCGTTTTCAGATTGGATGTTGTCATACTGGGGACAGCTCGCTTTTCGAATAGATCAGGTAGTAAACGGCCGGGACCACGAACAGCGTGAACAGCGTCGAGGCCAGAATGCCGAAGATGATCGCGATGGCCAGACCGCTGAACACCGGATCGAGCACGATCACGACGTTGCCGAGCAGCGTCGTGCCGGCCGTGAGCATGACCGGGCGCATGCGGATCGTACCGGCCTGGCGCAGGGCGTCCTTCAGCGCCAACCCGTCTTTTCTGGCCTGGGTGATGAATTCGATCAGGATCAGCGAATTCCGGACCACGATGCCGGCCAGCGCGATCATGCCGATCATCGCCGTGGCCGTGAACAGCACCGGATCGGGGCTGTCGTTGATGACGCGCTCGCCGAACTGGTTGAGCAGCCAGAAGCCGGGCATGATGCCGATCACGGTCAGCGGGATAGCCGACATGATGATTAGCGACAGCGTCGTCGATGCGGTCTGCACGCGCAGCACGAAGAAGATGCCGACCAGCGCGAACGCGAACGCCAGGCCCATGTCGCGGAACACGTCGACGGTGATTTTCCATTCGCCTTCGCCGCCCCATTCGAGCGTAATGTCGTCGGGCAGATGCCAGGGCAGGCCGCCGCCGGAATTCAAAAACGTGCGCTCATGCCAGGCCGGCGCCGAATCGTCGGTACTGTTCAGGTCGGCGCTGACGTCGGCGATCACCTCGGCCGGCGTGCGGCCTTCCAGTTCCGCCATGACATAAACGACCGGCTTCAGGTCCTTGTGGAAAACCGGCAGCTCGGTTTCGGATTCGACGAATTCACCCAGCTCGGCCAGCGTGAGCGGCGGCGCGGCGGGATTCATGTCCGGCCGGACCGGCAGCACGCCCAGATCGCGCTGGCTGCTGCGCGCGCTCTGCGGCAGCCGCAGCTTGATCGGCACGGGCCAGATTTCCCGTTCCAGATTCAGAAAGCCCGGCACCTGGCCCTGGTTGGCAAGACCCAGGTTCAGCGCCAGGCTCTCGGTGGAGATGCCGGCCAGCGCGGCTTTTTCCTTGTCGGCTTCAAAACGCCAGCGCGGCTGCGGGTCTTCGGCGCTGGAATCGATATCGACCACGAAGGGCTCCAGCGCCAGCCGGGCCATGACCGCACCAGCCGCCTCGCGCTGCCTTTCATAAGGCGTCAGCGTGCCGCCGTAGATTTCCGTAACCAGCGTGCTGATAACCGGCGGCCCCGGCGGCACCTCGATCACCTTGACCGACACGCCTTCGGCGTTGAGCGGCGCCAGCAGGGCCCGAAGCCGCAGCAGCACGGCATGGGACTGATGCTCGCGCAGTTCCTTGGGCGCCAGCGTCAGGCGGATATCGGCCAGGTGCGGGGCGATGCGGTAATCGTACTGCCGGACCAGGCCGTTGAAATCGATCGGCGACGGCGCGCCGACGAAGGCCGCGATGGCGTTGACTTCGGGCAGGCGCGCCGCCAGCGTCGCGGCCGAGCGGGTCAGGGCGGCGGTCTGCTCCAGCGTGCTGCCCTCGGGCATATCGACCAGAATCTGCAGTTCGTTCTTGTTGTCGAACGGCAGCAGTTTCAGCGGCACCAGGCGCAGCACGGGCAGGATCGCGGTCAGGACGAACAGCACCAGCATCGCGATAATCAGCAGCCAGGCCGCTTTCCGGCTGGCGATGCAGGGCTCGATCATGCGCGCGTAGAAGCTCATTCCGGATGTGGCCGCCGTGGTCTCGCCGGCCGGCTTCAGGGCCTTGCCCGACATCCAGGGCGTCACGATGAAGGCCGTGACCGTCGACAAGGTCACGGCCACGGGCACGTTGAACGCCATCGGCGCCATGTACGGCCCCATCATGCCGGTGATGAAGGCCAGCGGGATGAAGGCCAGGATGATCGTGATGGTCGACATCAATAATGCTGTGCGGATTTCGGCCATGGCCGCGATGATGCGATCGTTTAGGCTACCCTGGCCGGTGCGCATGAAGCGCTCGATGTTGTCGATGCCGGTGATCGGGTCGTCGACCAGCAGGCCCAGCGCCAGAATCAGCGCGAACAGCGTGACGCGGTTGATCGTGTAGCCGAAAAACATGTCCAGCGCCAGCGTCGCGCCGTAGCAGACCGGGATGGCCAGCCCGACCACCAGCGCCGGCCGCCAGCCCAGAAAGATGCCGATGAACAGGACCACCGTGACGATGGCAAACCCCAGGCTGGTGGTCAGGTTGTTGACCTTGTCGTCGGCGGTCTGGCCGTAATCGCGCAGGACTTCGAGCTGCACTTCGGGCGGCAGCAGTTCCCGCTGCAGCTGGGCCAGGCGCGCGTGCACGTTCTCGGCCACCGAGACGGCATTCGAGCCGCGCTTTTTCGCGACCGCGATCGTGACCATCGGGTAGTCACCCTTGTATTTATCAGCCAGCGCGTGCCCTTCGGCGAAATTGATCCAGGTGTAGTTTTCAGGCTCCTCGGGGCCGTCAGTGATGTCGGCCACGTCGCGCAGATAGACCGGGATGCCGTCCACGACGTTAACCACCAGCGCCCGCAGCGGCTCGGCCGAGCGCACGAAGTCGCCGGCCTCCAGCCGGATCGAGCGGTTGTCGGCCGAGACGATGCCGGCGTTGTGCAGCTGGTTGGATTTCTGCACGGCCCGCGCGATGTCCAGGGCCGTGGTCCTGCGCGCGGCCATGCTCTGCGGATTGAGCAGCACGTTGACGGTGCGCTTGCGGCCGCCGACAACGGTGATCTGGTTGGTGTCGGCGATCTGCTGCAGGTGCTCGGTGATTTCGTCGGCGAACCGGCGCAGCTCGAAATCGCTGTACAGGTCCGGCGCGCGGCTCCACAGCGCCGCCAGCACGATCGGCACGTCGTCGACCTCGGCCGGCTTGACCTGCCAGGCCGTGACGCCGGCCGGAATCTGGTCCTGATTGGAATACAGCTTGTTATAGGTGTTGAGCAGCGCATCCTCGCGGTCCTCACCGACGAAAAAGCGCAGCGTGACGATGGCCTGGCCGTTAGACGAGCGCGAATAGACGTGTTCGACGCCGGAGATCTGGGTCAGCAGTTTTTCCAGCCGCAGGGTGATCTGCTTTTCGATCTGCTGCGCCGGCAGGCCCGGCGCCGAGACGATGACGTTCGCCATCGGCACGACGATCTGCGGCTCTTCCTCGCGCGGCGTGAACAGCAGCGCGATAACGCCCAGCGCCAGGGCCAGGGTAAAAAACAGGACCGGCAGGCCGCCTCTTAATCCATAGGCGACCAGGCGGTCGAGCGGGTGGTTTGGTCGAGTTGGGCTAGAGTTTGTCAAATTAAAAATATATTGTTGTTTTTTATGATTTTTAATGGCGCCGCCTGACGTTGCAAGCGACCGTTCTTGTCCAGCTACAGTTTGTTCAGATTATAACGGCAGATGATTATTCAGCGCGCGCTAATACCTCTACGGACAATAGTAACTGATATTGCACAGTCAATCGGCACATTGATCAAATTGTGCGTCAGGACCGGATGCGCCAGGCGTACACAGGCCGTAGGGGCGAACCTGTGTGTTCGCCCTTGCCAATGGCCCGACCATGCCCATCGATTCATCCATAACCCGTCGTGCACCGGTAACAGGGCGGACACGCAGGTCCGCCGGGAACCCTGGAATGGAAACATGCCGCCTCACAAGCCTGCGTAAATCCTGCAAGGAATTTTTCCTATATTTGTATTTTCGACCGGATAAGGGAATTTTTCCCGTATTCGCGTTCTTGCCGGCCACATAAAATGCCCCGTTCGTTTATCGACGACAACCCAACAACTATTTCCACTGACAGTCATTAGCTATGACATTTGAATCCGATCGTGCGCAAATTTCAAAACCGCATGGCTAATCTACCAGGATATTAAGAATGAAAAGAATGAGAATAAAAAAGCTGGCGGTGCTTTTGCCCGCCCTGTTCGCAACGGCTATGGGTCAGGCGGCAAACACCACTTATGATTCCACGGCCGGCACGGCCACTATTCCGGAGGTGGTGGTTAACGGCATGGTTGCGTATGTCAATGTCAAATTGAAAGCCAATCCGGACGGCACGTTCAGCGTCCTGTCCACGGAAGCGCCTGTGATTTCCGCCAGTGCCGCCATTTATGACCCGGCGGCTGGCTCAGTCACCATTCCGGCGGTGGGGGTTAACGATAATGTTGAGTTTTTAAATGTCAGACTGGAATTCATTTCAGGAGACACGCTTCGCGTTCTTTCTTTTGATGAGCCTGCGGCACTTCAAACGCCCACTGCGGCAGACACCGCTTATGATCCGGCTACCGGCACGGCCACTATTCCGGAGGTAGTGATTGGCGGCAAGGTTGCGTTTGTCAATGTCAAATTGAAAGCCAATCAGGACGGCACATTCAGTGTTCTGTCCGCCGAGCAGCCTGAAATTTCCGCCGATGCCGCCACTTATGATCCTGCGACCGGCACAGTGACCATTCCAGCGGTGGAGGCTGACGGCAAGATTGCGTTTACCAATGTCAGGCTGGGATTGGATCAGGATCAGGCACTGCTGAGTGTAATTTCTTCCGAAGTGCCTGAAGAACCGACTACGCCTCCCGAGGAACCTACTACGCCGCCTGAGGAACCTACTACGCCTCCTGTGGTTTACCATAGTCAAAATTGCTCCGATTTTGTTGAAGCCACTTATACACAAGACAATGGCGAGACGGTTACAGGCATGTACTGCGTTCAGGGAGACAAGGAGCATGCCGGAGAGCAGTTTCCTGCCACCTGCACCCCTGACGATGCCGTAATGGCCACGATCCAGGTAGGAATGGACTATGATCAGGTGGTCGAGCTGGCAGGCTGTCATCCAATGCTGGGATCTGATCCCGGAAAACGGGTTAATTATTTCTGGGGTACTAAATGGGATCCGGAGTCATGGGAACCAACTCATACTGTGGGTTTTGTCGATGGCAAGATTGCTTCGCTTGAGCATGTCCTCTGTGAACTAACCGCTACGGCATGCTACAGAGCAGTACAACCATAAAAGGCTCATAAGCGTCGGCAGGGAGGCAACAGTGCAGTAACCGGAAAATCCGGCTACTGCGCTGTTGCCCTTTTAACTGTTGTCCGAAAATCCGGATCGTTTGGCTAATACGCTCAAACGATCCGGCCAGCGCTGAAAAACAGAAAGCCGTCGTTCAGGCGGTTTTTTAACAGCGCCGCGCAATCGGCCTGTTAATTCGGCGCCACCTGGTTCAGCGATCCGCGATGCGGTTTTACTGACTTGATCAACGCGACAGGGAATTTTTCCCGTATTCATGTCCTTTATCCAATAAGGGAATTTTTCCCATATTCATGTCCTTACCCGCCTAATTAAAATGCCCGGCTCGTTTACCGACGCCAATCTAATCGGGCTATTTCCATTTACAACCAGTCATATGTCCTTGAAATCCACACCCGGCTCATTCAGACCGGGCAAAAAATCGCGTTTGCTCCTGCTCGCAGCGACCTTGTCGGCAAGTCCGGGGCCGTGTCTGGCGGAGGACGCTTCTGCCGATGCCGTCGAACTCGACACCATCACTGTCAACGGCAAGCCGTCCGCCAAGCTCGGCCCCCTGGAAGGCCTGCAGCTCGAGAGGGAGCAGATTCCCGGCAACATCCAGTCCGTGACCAGCGAAGACATCCGGGAATCCATGGCGACCAGCCTCGGCGATCTGATGAACAGCCGCCTGCAGTCGGTCAACGTCAACGACTATCAAGGCAACCCGTTCCAGATGGATATCACCTATCGCGGCTTTTCCGCCTCGCCGCAGATCGGCACGCCGCAGGGCCTTTCGGTGTTTTTCGACGGCGTGCGCGTCAACGAGCCGTTCGGCGATGTCGTGAACTGGGATTTGATCCCGATGAATGCCCTGACGAGCATGGACGTTTTTCCCGGCTCCAATCCGCTGTTCGGCCTGAATACGCTGGGCGGCGCCCTGTCGCTGCGCACGAAAAACGGCTTTGACGATCCCGGCGGCGAACTGAGCTTTCAGGGCGGCTCCTGGGACCGCAAGAAAGGCGAACTGTCCGCGGGCTGGAACAACGGCACCCTGGGCAGTTTCATCGCGTTTACCGGCTTCGATGAAGAAGGCTGGCGCGTCAACTCGCCATCCCGGGTCATCCAGGGATTTGCCCGCTTCGATCTGCGCGGCGACGACTACGCGCTCCGTTTCAGCAGCCTGCTGGTCAGCAATAAGCTGCTGGGCAACGGCCTGATCCCGACCGATCTTTACCGGCAGAATCCGGCGTCGGTGTTCACCTCGCCGGACAGCACCGAGAACGAACTGCAGCAGTACACATTGGGCGGAGAATTCTTTTTTAACGACGAATGGAGCCTGACCGGCCAGATTTATCGCCGCGACAGCAGCCGCGAAGCCCTCGCCGGCGACATTTACGAGGATTTCTCGGAAATAGAGATCAGCGACCAGAGCAAGCCCATGGAGCCCAGGGACAACCCGGCCGGCACCCCTGTCTGCCGCTACCCGGACGCGAACCGGGACGGCATCCAGGACTATGGCCTGGACCGGGATGGCGATTTCCTCATCGATCCGGGCACCCTGAACCAGGAAAATCTAGCCTTTGAAGACGACAACTACCTGATACCGGCGCCGCCGATGGAAGAGCCCTGCACCAAGCTCAGATATAGATCAATCGCCGGACCCCGCAACGGCGCCGCCGGAGACAACACCCCGCCGATATCGACAGACCCGGAAGATTCCCCGGCCGGCTACATCGACGGCACGCCGATCGGCGTACTCAGCAAGACATCGATCGGGCAACTGACCGACGGCGGGTCTGTGCAGCTCAACTGGAACAACGATGTGCATAAATTCATGTTGGGCGGCTCCGTCGATTACGCGCGCACCGACTTTGACACGCGCCAGCGCCTGGGCCTGATCGACGCCTCGCATCGGGTATACAGCGATCCGGCCCATATCGATCCCATTTTTACCGCCGCGCGCGAAGATATCCGGAACAACTCGTTTGCCGGCAAATCCACGACCTTCAGCGGCTATTTCAGCGAAACCTTTTCGCCTCTCGACAATCTGCATCTGAGCGTTTCCGGCCGCTACAACTATACCCGCGTGAAAAACCGCATGCAGGCCCGCACCCGCGCCGGCGCCGCAAGCCTAGGCGACATTCAGGACCGCAATCATGCCCGGCCGAACACGATTCTCTGCAATGGCGCCGATCCGACCTCCTGTCCGGCCGAGCCCAACTATTCCGACAGAGACTTTCTCCAGACTGTCTACCTGTCCCAGGACCCTTATTTCGGCCTGGGCAAACACAGAGACACGCCAACCTCGGACGCCTTCGATTACACGGCGTTCAATCCCTCCGCCGGCATCAGTTACCTGCCGTTCAAGAACCAGGATGTGGCCTATGAAGACCTGAAACACCTGAACCTGTTCTTCAACTGGAGCCGGGGCACCCGCGTGCCCTCCAGCGTGGAGCTGGGCTGCGCCTATGACGGCACCCTGGTTCGCCAAAATCCCGGAAATCCGAACGACGATACGCTGGTGCCCAAAAGCCTGGCAACCATCGGCGGCTCCTGCACGCTGCCGACCAGTCTGTCCGGGGACCCGTATCTGCCGCAGATTTTTGCCAGTTCCTACGAGTTCGGGATGCGCGGCAAGCTGTTCGGCGACTGGGACTGGAATGCCGGCCTATACCGGACCGACCTCAAGGACGACATCTATCTGGTCGGCATTACCGCCGACCGAAGCTTCTTCGACACCATCGGCGATACCCGGCGGCAGGGCATCGAGTTCGGCTTTTCCGGCAAAGTCGGCATCGTCGACCTTCAGGTCAATTACGGTTATACCGATGCGACGTTCCAATCGCACCTGTTCATGGTGAGCCCGCACAACAGCAGCGCTGCCGTACTATCGCCGAACGATGCCAGACAGATTCCCTACGATTCGACCGGCCGGCCGCTGGAAGCCGCGCAGGACATGATCGAGATCAACCCGGGCGACCGCATGCCGGGCGTGCCGCTGCACAACATCAACACCAGCCTGAACGTCCATCTCACCCCGAAATGGATGCTGGGCGTGACCATGATTGCCCACTCGTCATCCTATGTGCGCGGCAACGAAAACAACGAGCATACGCAAGGCGACTACGACTATTTTTATGCCTGGAACAGCAGCAAAACCAGGCAGGTATTGACCCGAGGGCGCCAGTACAAGGACTCGGGCAGCATTGCCGGCTATGCGGTCTTCAATCTGAAAACCCGTTACGAAGTCGCCAAGGGCATCTCGTTTTTCGGCATGATCAACAACCTGTTCGACCGCGAGTACGCCACCGCCGGGCGGCTGGGCATCAATCCTTTTTCACCGTCCGAAAGAGGCGCCATAGGCCCCAGCGGCTGGAACTACAATTCCAATGACTGGCTGAACAGCACGTTCATCGGCCCCAGCGCGCCCCGGGCCTATTGGGTGGGACTGGAAGTAAGGTATTGAAAACGACTTTCACTTTTAAAACCTGAATGGGCGACTTTAGTCGCTCCCGCATACCTGCGCCTGCATAAATCCTGACTGATCCATTCCGGCTATTCCGTATAGAGCACTAACTGTATTCCTGGGGGAAAGGGCAGTATGAGTAGAGTCAAAAGAAGCATTTCATCTCATCACACATGCCCTTTGGCAACTGCGCTTGGCATCATCTCATCTGCCGGACATGTCCGGCAGATGAGATGATGCCAACCCAACCGGTATTCAGATTAACAAGTGATTGTTTTATCTAGCTATCAGGTTGGGTTGATGTTACTAATTGAACCGCCTTATTCAGAGGCTACAACGCATCAGCCCCAGCCGGCGCATAACCGGGAAGTGAAATTACGCGCACGGCCTGGCCTTCCTGACCCATTTCGCGGACTTTCAGGGCGCCGCTGAGTGCTGTCGGAGTAGCTGACGTGCAGCCGCTTTTGACGTAGAACCATGATGAATCGCGCATGGAGGAGCCGTCCGGATCGTTGTAGTTCACGTCTGACGTAAAATCCACCCAGTTGGTGTCGATTGACGCTACCGAGGTAAGCGGCTGGTCGTCGTCGCCCGGTTCATGCACCACCGCAGTTTTGGTAAGCCCGGCCCGGAACAGCACTTCGTCGGACTGGCCGGCGCCACGCGTCACGAAATTGTAGGCAATGGAAACCGGTCCCCGGTTTCTGAAGCCGGCGCGCTGGACATCATTGACTTCAAAATATTGTGTACCCGCGGTATTAGGGTCGGAATCGACGTTGTTCATGCGGATTTTGGCGCCGTAAACGCAGCTTGTACCGGCTGAGTTACGCCAGACCTGGTCGGTCAGCGTACCGACTGTGATGCCGCCAGTATTGAGGTTGCGTGTAGTCTCCGCCACTTTGGTATAACCGGTTAAAGGCGGGTTATTGCTGGATACGGCACAGGTATTGTTGGCGCCGCCATTGGGGGAGAATGTCGGCGGGACGGATTCATCCGATCCGAAGTCCCCGGTCGTGTTGCAGAGCGTATAGGCTGAAGTGCCGCCGGATACCGAAAAGCCCGTGGTCGGCAAGGTCACAAACCCCGTTGCCATTGCCGAAGTGGAGGCGATGGTCAAAGCGCCGAACATGGCGCTGAGGAGCGATGTTTTTTTCATGGTTTTTCCTTTTCCTAACTTTGTCAGTAAAATAACCGTCTGTCCCCGATCCGGAAAGTCCCGGGGACAGACATCAAGCGTTCTTCCTTGAAACTCGGACAATGGCGTCAGAAGCCATGTCCGACGCAGGTCGTAACCTGGGTCCCGTCCACACTGACGCCATCGGGGCAGATGGCGTCAGTGAAATCCGTTGCGCTGTCGATGATGGCGTTGTCGGCATTTTTGGCCGCCGTCAGGTTGGCGCCGCGCAGATCGGCGCCGGAAAGATCGGTTCCCGCCAGTTCTGTGCCCGCCAGATTCGCCTGTTGCAGATTGGCTCGCGAGAAATCGGCATCCGCCAGATTCGCGTCGGTCAGATCGGCTTCGCTCAGCGCCGCATCGGCCAATACGCCGGCTGACAGATTGGCAAAGGTCAAATTGGCCTTGCTCAGGGCGACGCCTTCAAGACGCGTTTCAGCCAGCTCCGCGCCGGTCAGGGTGGCGCCGGTCAGATCGGCGCCTGCCAGATCCGCGCCTGTCATTTTGGCGCCATAGAGGTTGGCTTCGGAAAAATTGGTGTTGCTCAGATTGGCCGATTCGGCTATCAGCGGATTGTTGCCATCGGATTGCAGTTTCGACAGGTCGGCGTGCTCGAGCCGGGTATCCGGACTGATCACCAGCGACCCGATCACGGCGGCGCCGCTCAAATTGGCGCCGCTTAGATCGGCACTGCCCAGTTCTCCGCCCAGTCGCGCTTCACTCAGAACCGCTCCATTCAGATTTCTGTCCTTCAGGCTGATTTCTTCGGTAAAGTCGCATTTGGTCAGATCGACGCCCTGTCCCGGCGTCAGGCAGGCTTCCGGATCGCTTTCCTTGAAGTTTTTCACCTTGCGCCAGAATGCCGGGCTAATGGAAGGCGGCTGATTCTGATTGCCATTCTCCAGACTTAAATAAGCGGCCTCTTCATAGTTGACCCGGTCATGGCGAGCGTAGATGAGCGTTTCGCCCCAGTCGCCACGGAATACCCCGGGCAATTCCCCGGAGCCGGGCCGAACCGGTTCGGCGACTTCGATATCCCAGTCCTCGGACGCGGGCATTTCGACTGATTCGTCGCCTGAAGGCTGAAATTTCGCGGCAGGTTTTGGCATCGACGGTTTTTTGAGACTTGTGGTCGTTTGCATTCTTTGAGCAACGAACGGCTGGGTGCTGTCTCCGCCGACAAAACCCATCCCCGCGCCGAAAGCCATCATGCCAGCCAATATGCTTAAGATAAAAAACGACTTCTGGATTTTCATGAACTGTCTCGACTGATCCGGTCTGATGCTACGGTGCCCGCGAAGCGCAAGGGCTAAAGCGATGCGAAATCTTACCGATTGTCGATCTGAGCGTATATGGGAAAAATTCCTCAAATATTGCCGAGGCTGAAGCCGTGCTCCTGCCCTTCTGAAAACCCGGCTGCGGATTGAGCGCTAATGCGTGCCGGTCTGCTTCAGGTAATTCTGTGCCTCCTGTATCTCCGGCAGACCTTGATCGGCCTGTTGCCATTGATGCAGGAACCTGGAATAGGCGGTCATGGCGATCTCGCGATTTCCCTGTCGCGCGGCGGCGCGCGCAGCGCCCAGTAATGAACGCGCCCGGCTCGTTTGCCGGAGCAGCGCGCGCTCAAACTGCTTTTCGGCTTCCGCCGGACGGCCTGCCTGTAAGAGCAATTCGCCGAGCAATTCGTGCGTGGGCTTGATCAATGGAGGCGGTCCCGGCAGTGGCGGCACTGAACCCTCTATGGCGGCGGCTCTCGCCATGCCCTTGACAGCCTCGTCCAGTTGGCCTTTTGACGCGCTGGCCACGGCGGCGATCTCCAGCCTTTGGATCTTCACTACCTTCGACAAAGGCAATCCGATGCCGGGCAGATCTTCGGTACCGGCTTGCCGCGCCATGGCCTGTAGCTCGTCAATGCGCTTTTGGGCATCAGGCGAATTTTTCTGTGCGGCCGCCATGCCTCGCGTGAATATCCATAGCGACCGGACATACTTGGCCAGCCCCTGGTACGGGCCGGGGCTGCTCTCGACAGCCTCAATGAATTGCCCGGCATCCTTCTGCAGCGGATCAAGCCACTGCGCCGCCCGATCCCAGTGCCCGGTTTCAACCACGAAGGCGGCGGCCATGCTGGTGTTGATAAAAGTGACGTAGCCCAGGAAAGCGGCGTCATCTTTAGGGAACGTTGCAAGGCTTTTCGGCATCAGCGTCAGCAAGGCCTGCGCCTCGCGGTAGCGGCCCTGCTGCAAGTAGGCATAAAGCAGCCAGTAAAGGTTGTGGTAGTCGCGCTCGCCAACGGGACTATTTTTCTGCTGTTCCCATAACGCTTCCTGCGTCGAAGCAGCTTCCGGCCACATCCCCAGTTGCAGGAAAATATGAGCAGGCATGTGCAGCGCATGGGGCGCCTCGGGAGCGATTTCGGCATAACGCCGCGCGGCAGGCAGGGCCAGAATGGCGTGGTCAGGATCATCAAACGCGTGAAGAATGTAATGCGTCGCGCCGGGGTGATCGGGGTCTTTTCGGGCCACCTCCAGCGCAATGGCGCCCGCCTGCATCCGGGTCCGCAGACCGGCCGGATCGCCCGAACGGACGCTCCCCAGCAGGGCCAGCGCATAAAAGGCCGCAGCCTCCAGGTCATCCGGGTAGTCGCGGCAGATCTTTTCCATAGCGATCGCATAGGTCTTATCGCGCGCGGCCTCATCGCCTTCGCCATACAACCGCTTCACCGCCTGCAAGTAAGCCCGCTCCCTTGGCGTCAGTCTCGGGCCGTCCTTGATATGCGCGAGCGCTTTGCGCGCGGCTTCGGTGTCCTGTTTTCCCCAGAGCGTCTGATTGTCAGCCATCGCCTCGCCCCAATAGCCCATCATGAAATCCGGTTCGATTTCCGTGGCTTTGCGGAACTCGTCGAGCGCCAGATCATACGAGAAGGAATGCAGCGCGATGACGCCGCGCTGGAAGCGGGCTTGCGCCTCTTCCGACCGGGCGGAGGTCGGGAAGCGAATGTCGCCGAGCCGGGCGCTCGCTGCAGCGCCGGCTCCGGATTGCGCCTGATGCGCGCGGACGCCGGCGGCGAGCAGCGTGGCCGTGAAAACGATCAATAAAAATGACGTTCTGTATGGAGAGCGGGTAAATGGCATAACTTCCCCCTCGGCGGAGAATGACCTGTGGGTATTTCCTGCTAGAACTAATCAAGCTACATCAGCAGGCAGGAAATTTATGTACGCCAGTGCACGCAAGCAGAGATTTAACTGATGTTACGCAGTTAACCGGATTTCGATCAATTAATGTAGGTGCTCGATAGCTGGCGGCAATAGGCGTTGGGTTTTGTTCCTCAGCCAGCCTGCGGCTTTGATTCGGCGCGCGCCTTCAGCGCCCGATTCATCTCTTCGAAGCCTCGCTTCGTATCCCGCTCAAGGCTGCCCTTAAATATCGGCACGAGCATGCCGCTGAATCGCTCGCTCTGCCGGAACAGCACCTTTCCGGAGGCAAGAGGCTCGATCACAAAACGGTGCTCGCCATCAAACACACCGGGGAGCAGAAAGCTGCCGAGCCAGCGAAGCTCCCGGCCGGCATCGGCCGCCAGAACCGCAGGCCGGAAAGTCATTCCCTTGGCGCCGCCGGGCTGAATACGCACTTCAAGCCGGTCGCCTTGCCGTGGAATTCCATGAATGTATTTGATGAAGGGATTCCACGCCGGATAGGCTGCAAAATCGGTAAGAATTGCCCAGATTTGGGCCGGTGTTGCATCAATTTCAATTTCGGTTTGTAGCAGATAACTGCTCATTGGCTTCCTTTAAATTTGAGAGAGTTAACTTTATTTTCGGATACACCGGGTCTAATGACAAGAGCACTCGTGTAAGGCTCCGCCGAGGTGAGGCTCATCATTTGCGATTGATGGGCCTGGTAACACCAATTCTGCTTTTTTGCTTTCACCCATAGTTGATTATTAGTCGTTCCTGAATTTATACACGTTTTAGAGATCCGACAACTCGATTGATTCATGAGCATCGAATAACCTGGCAATCACAACAAGTTCATAACACACTCTAGTAAAGAAAATTTCCAGGCGGGTGACATGAACCTGCCTGAATCCGCCAGGTCCAACAGACTGTTTTCCTCTCTGTGGAGGCAGTTTGCATGGCTCTGGATGTCACGGTCGGTCCTCCCGTCATTACCATCAATTATGGAAACACCTTCCTGGTCTCCGAATTCGACGGATCCATCACGAATGCTTCCGATCAGGGTTTCTATTCCCGGGATACTCGATACATCAGCCGCTATCAACTCTACATCGATGGTCAGCCCTGGACCCTCCTGAATTCCGCGGCAATTACCTATTACGCGTCGCGGACCTACCTGGCAAACCCCAGAGTCATCACGGAGCATGGCGAAATCGCGCCGGCAATCCTGGGACTCGTGTTGAGCCGTGTAGTCGCCGAAGGGCTGCATGAGGACATTGATCTCCGGAACTACAGTTGCCAGCCTTTGCACTTCAATCTTGAGATCCTGATTCGCTCCGATTTTGCCGATATCTTTGAAGTCAGGGCCAAAGAGTTTACGCGCAGAGGGCATATCGAAACCGAATGGGAGAGCGACTCCCAGCAGTTGATCACCAGCTATTCCCACGACGATTTTAGGAGATCTTTCATCGTGAGGATGGAGCGCTGTACCTCAAAGGCCATATACGGCAACGGCCGCCTCAATTTCGTGGTGGATCTCCCGCCCGGCGGCGACTGGCATACCTGCTGCAAATACGAGATCCTTGAAGACGACTTCCTCCATGGAGCGCCAAAGGAATGCGCCCATGCGCTTTATCGGTCCCAAACCGCCCACAGTCTCTCGCGCTGGAAGCAGGTCACCACTCAGATCACCACTTCGAACGAAGATTTTTATCGGCTGTATCGGCAATCCGTCGAAGACATGGCGGCGCTGCGCCTGCCCCGTGGTGGCGAGCATCGGCACGAGATACTGGCGGCGGCCGGAGTGCCCTGGTTTGTCAGCGTTTTCGGCCGTGACAGCCTGATCGTGAGCCTACAGAACCTGATCGTCTATCCGGATTTCGCTCGCGGTACATTGCGGCGCCTGGCGGATCTTCAAGCGACCGAAATCGACGATTACCGGGATGCCGAGCCCGGCAAGATGCCCCACGAGCTTCGCTCCGGCGAGTTGGCGCATTTCAGGCGCATTCCGCATACGCCCTATTACGGCACGGCCGACGCGACCATCCTGTATCTGATTGCGCTGCATGAAGCCTGGAAATGGCTGGGCGATGACCTGCTTTTCCCCCATTACGAGGACGTGGTATGGCGGTGCCTGGAGTGGATCGATCATTACGGCGATCGTGACGGTGACGGATTCCAGGAGTATCAGACCCGTTCCACGCGCGGCTACGAAAACATGGGCTGGAAGGACGCCGGCGATGCCGTGGTCTATCCGGACGGCTCGCTGGTCAAAGGGCCGAAAGCCTTGTGCGAGCTTCAAGGGTATGTCTTCGATGCCAAGCTTCGGATCGCGGATGGGGCCGAATACTTCGGCCATCCCGAGCGGGCTGCACGGCTGCGAAAAGAAGCCGCCGAGCTGCAGAGTCGCTTTGAGGAGCAGTTCTGGTGCGAGGATCTCGGCTACTACGCCTACGCCCTGGATGGCGACAAGCGACAGGTCAAGACGATCGCGTCCAATGCCGGCCATCTGCTCTGGAGCGGCATCGTGAGCCCGGACCGTGCCGAGCAGGTGGTCCGGCGGCTGCTCAAACCCGATCTGTGGAGCGGCTGGGGCATCCGCACGCTCTCCGAGAGAAACCCGGCATACAACCCGTTCTCCTATCAGAATGGTTCGGTGTGGCCGCACGACAACGGGATCATCGCCATGGGCTTCAAGCGCTACGGTTTTGCGAAAGAAGCGGGGATGATTGCCCGCGATATCAGCGAAGCCGCCAGTTACTTCAGGTTCCACCGCCTGCCGGAGCTGTATGCGGGCATCCGGCGGAGGTCCGGGACTTTCCCGGTCCAGTACCTCGGCGCGAATGTGCCCCAGGCCTGGGCCGCGGGCAGCGTGTTTCATCTGATTCGCGCCATCCTGGGGCTCGACGCCGACGCCCACAAGAAGACGCTCTACATCGATCCGGCGCTGCCCCGCTGGCTGCCGGACATCACCCTTCACCAGCTGCGGGTGGGCCAGGCAACCGTCGATATCCGCTTTTGGCGCGAGGGGGAAGCGACCCGGCATGAGGTGCTCGCCGTTACGGGTGAACTGAAGGTGGAAGCGCGTGAAACGCCCGGCGTGAGAGAAGTCTGAACACGCGCCAGGATCAATCGCCTTTCCTCTTGGCCGCCCGGATCAGCCGTCGGCAACTTTTAAGTTTTGGGAAAGGTAGGCTCTCGGCCTGCGATGTTGCGTTCCAGCGACGGCCGATCCCAATGCCCCAGATCGGCGGCTGCCTCATAGGTGCTTTGCAGAAACTCCAGCAGCAGCCGGTCGGGCGAATCCGCCTGCCGCACTGCATCGTAAGGCAGGATGAACTCCTTCAGATCAGGACTGTAGAAAGCCTGTTCGGGACGCACGGCGGCGTCCGGAAAACCGGGCGGTTCCGGATAGGCATAGGCGTAAAAGGCCGGAAACGGTATGGCCTCGTTGCCAGGCCAGAAGCCGCAACTGCTCACTTCGTGGGAATAAGCCTCCCGGACCACCCCGTCGGGAAGATTGGGCACGCCCCCGGGGTGCTCGGGCGCCCGCCGGCCGGAGAAGCGCGTGACGGCCAGATCGAAGCTGCCCCAGAAAAAATGCACCGGACTGCATTTGCCGATAAAGCCCGCGCGGAATGCCTTGAACACACGGTCCGCCTGAGCCAGCGCCTGCCAGCAGCGATGCGCGTACTCGGCATCGTAGGCGATGTGTTCCCGATCCCGGTCGAAGGGGATCGGATGGGCCACTTCGTTGGGTTTTTTGCAGATGGCGACCTCAATATCCAGCGCCCGAAGCGCGGCAAACACGTCCCGGTAAAAATCGGCCACTGTGCAAGGCTGAAGCGGGATCGTTTGCGCCGCGCCATCGCTGGTCCGGATCACGAGCCGATGCTCGATAAAATCGAAATCGATCTGGAAAGTCCGGTCTTGATAGGGAATCGGCGAGGTCGTCAGCCCAGAGGTCGTCAGATAGAGCACGACATGCCAGGAGTGGTTGACCCAGGGTGTCAGGGCCAGCCGGATTTTGCCAACGATCTGAGTCCACAGGTGCAAGGTCGCGTAAGTGTCTTGCCACGCCTTCAACGGCAGATCCGGCCAGGCCAAATGGCCGCCGGGTTCACCCGGAGCGTTTTGATTTGCCATGATAGCCTCCACATCGAATATGGGAATTTCGGCTTTACCGCTATCGATATCGGATTCTCGCTAAGAGGACGACGCCCTGCGCGCGGCCCCGAGGATAGCGAGCAGGTCTTCCGTGGCGGCGTCCCGGCCTGCGAAACCGTAAGGGCTCCACCTTTTCGTCAGTAATGCTTCGATCGGGTAGCCGGGATGGGCCTCTTTGACATGAGTCATCATCGTCGCCCTATCCAAGATCGAATACCAGCAGCTCGGCCGCACCGTCAGCCACTATTTCCGCCCGGGGCTCATCGCTGAGGGCGGCGCCATCCCCTTCCTGCAGGGAGAGGCCGTTCAGGCGAACGCGGCCTCGGGCTACCTGCACCCAGGCGTGGCGACCCTCGGCAAGCTCATGGATCACGGAATGACCATGCTCGAGTATGGTGGCGTACAACTCCGCGTCCTGATGCAGCCGCAAGGAGTCGTCCCGACCGTTTCGGGAGGCGACCCGCCGCAGGACGTTCCGTCGCGCATCGAGCGGGAAGTGGCGCTGCTCGTAGGCCGGCGCCAGCCCCTGCTCGTCGGGAAGAATCCAGATCTGGAGGAAATGGACGAAGTCTTCACTCGAGGGGTTGTACTCACTGTGCATGACCCCAGTGCCCGCGCGCATGAGCTGAACGTCCCCGGGGCGGATCACTGATCCGTTGTCCAGACTATCCCGATGCTCCAGTGCGCCATCCAGCACGTAGCTGATGATCTCCATGTCCCGGTGCGAGTGGGTGCCGAATCCCTGTCCCGGTTGGACCCGGTCCTCGTTGATGACCCGAAGCGTTCGAAAGCCCGGGTGCTGTGGGTCGTAATACGTGCCGAAAGAGAACGTGTGATAGCTTTCCAGCCATCTAAGTCGGGTGCGCCCTCGCTCGTCAGCCTTTCGGATTCGAATCATCGCTAACTCTCCGCCTGGTAACCTGTTAACTAATAGACTCCGGACGCGCAAAAATTATCCGTCGTGTATTTGGAGGCCGCTGTAGATAGTTACGGGCAAATAACGTTGGACCTCGAACGTTCGCTTTCTGAAAGGCGATCGAGCAATTTCGAAATACGGACACTTGGGCACGAAGCACTCGCTCCATTATTCATTATTAAGCAAGCGGTCGTTCGCAAATGGCTGGCAGGCATAAGCGAAAGACTAGTTTGGCCGAAACCTGCCGATCACCGTTAAATTATCGACAGACTGCTTTTGGCACAACTACGTCAGTCAATCGACAGGCAAAAAGCGACCCTTTTCGGAAGTTCGGATTCTCATTCTCTTGTGTCTGCTATTAGGTATGAAGCAGGCGTTCGATAGTACAAACTCCAATCTCAGCCTGCTGTTTGTACTCTACGCCCCTCGTATCACTATTGTCGAGTTCAAATGATCCGGTTCGTCCCCTACTGCATCCTACGGTACAAGCTTGGTAGTCATACCAATTGCCAAGTTAACGAAATTCAGTTCATGATTGTTTAACAATTCAAATGTAAGAAGGACAAGGTCATGACCACCAAAGAGAAAAAACAAAATAGTCCCAATACATATAATCCTTCCTCTAATCCTTCCTCATCAAAAAAATAAATTTATTAACGAAATACTGGAAATTAAAGCCGGACTATCGAATCGATAATATTTATGAAATTTTTTGCACGAAGGAGAAACAATATGAAATTTATTATAAAAGGCACGATACTGGCAGTGAGCATGCTGTTGACAGGACAGGCGCTGGCAGCTTTTACAGCCGCGGATGCAAAAAAACTGGAAACGGATGCATCAGCGGCTGTAGCACGGTTCCAGAGTGAGACCAAAGGAGCAGAGACGTTGTTTAATCACGCTAAGGGTATTCTCGTCTGCCCAGAGATTACCAAGGGCGGCTTCATTATAGGCGTTGAGGGCGGAAAATGCGTGATGCAGGTCGGGGGAAAGCCAGTTGAATATTACACCAACCGTGCCGGGAAGTTCGGTTTCCTAGCCGGTATACAGTGGTATTCACTGATTCTGGTCTTCAACGACCAAGCGACTCTTGACCTTTTCCGGACCGGCAAACGTGACTTTGAGATCGGCGCCGATGTTTCCGTAGCGGTGGGTAAAGTAGGAGCTGGCGGTTCACTGGATACCACCAATCTTCAAAGTCCTATTGTTTCATTCACCTTCGGTGAGAAGGGTCTGATGGGGGATGCATCGATAGAAGGGGCGTCCTTCAAGAAACTTGAGGTTGAATAAGAACCTATTAGCTATACATGGCCTCTCACTAAAAGGGGTTTGAAGTCCAGCGGTACGAAAACCGGTTCTGTTGCGTTAATTTTCTTCGAGCACAGTTCTGCTAGTTTCGCAGGGCTTTAGGCTACCAATGAATAGAATTGTCCTGCCGCAGACAGTTTCATCCCATTGCCATCGAGCATCTGGCCCTTCTTGATCATATGCATCAGCTCGATGCCACGTAAGGTGCAGCAGGCCGAGTCGAAGGTTTTGAAGCCGAGCATCGGCCTGACGATCCGTTTGATGGCCCGGTGGTCTTGTTCGATGAGACTGTTTAGCCCGGTAGGGTACGCACCGCGTACCTTTTCGGATTTAATTCAACGGAAAAATTTGAAAAGGTACGCGATGCGTACCCTACAAACAACGTAATAAAGCCGCGCAGCGCCGGTTAGCTCTACGTTGAGCGAACAATTTATGACTTATAGCCGCCATTCGAAAATGCTTATCGACAGGCTGGAAATGGCACTTATGCAAAGCTTTGCATAAGTGCCATTATGTGAAGCCCGTAGGCTGGGTTGATAAACCCAGCATTTCAAAGCCACCAAAGCTGGGTTTCCGCAAAGCTCCAACCCAGCCTACGAGCTGATGTCGGCAGGAGCACCGCGTTATGTGATTCACACATTGATCTTATAGTTGAGTTTGACTTCATCGCCGTGCATGCCCCTGAAGCCCCAATTGTGCGCCGGGCTCTCCTGAATGCACACCTCAATATCCTGATGCGCGATGCCGACTTCATCCCTGATTTTGTCGAAAAGCAGGCGGACGAGCATCTT
Organism: Methylobacter luteus IMV-B-3098; assembly: GCF_000427625.1. Taxonomy (GTDB): domain Bacteria; phylum Pseudomonadota; class Gammaproteobacteria; order Methylococcales; family Methylomonadaceae; genus Methylobacter; species Methylobacter luteus. Next base: position 2,620,330 of record NZ_KE386569.1, on the reverse strand, counting down.
CTTCGCTTCAATACTACGACCTTCAATTATTGCGATTTCAATGATGGTGTAGGCATCGGTGCGCCCTGATGGATAAAGCATATCCTCCTTCTCCATCATGAAAAAACGATGCGCTCGTTTGTCGGCCGGGAACTGCAAGGCTTCCATGACACACTGGTGGATGGTCTCTGACAAACGCTCGCGCACTGGAGCCAGTTTTTCCCGAATGCCATAAATTTTTACTTGAGCCATCAAATATGCCTTTTTATTGTGTAATGTTTTGGGCAACAAGGCGCACCATGCCTCTAACTCCGGCTTCACGACGGACGTTGAATCCGTTTGACTGGAGGCTGGTGATCAGATGTTGAGGTGACAACCGTAGCTTTCGATAGTGGCTGACCCGAGTTTGCCAGCCACCCGGTGCGCGTTCGTGAATAATGTCGTGTACGAGGACAGCCTCTGGTTCGTATTCCAAGAAGCAAGTGAGGATGCGGTTCTCGTCGCTCCTTACGGAGATAAAGCGCTGTTCCCCGATGAGAGGCTCAGAATAATCCCGGAATGAGATGATGAACATACCGCCGGGCGGCAATTCGGCGGAAACCCTTTCAATGAGAATCTCGACGGCGCCGAACTCGGGCAAGTGAGTGATCGTGTCGCCCATGCAGAGAATTGCAGACGGCGCTTCTGTAATGTGGTTTTGAAAGGCCAGCAAGTCATCGTTCACGGCCTGAATGGGCAGATCGCCGCGAAGTTCGGCGAGCGTTCGCAGTAGTTCGACCGATGAGTCGATTGCAGTCACTCGTGCGCCTCGGCGTGCGAGTGGAACGGCATGCATTCCGAAGCCAGCCCCCAGATCAAGGATGACGTCTCCCTGGGTGACAGGCAAATTCAACGCATCAATCTCAGCGCTTCCGGATTGCAGCGCGGCGTCGGCACCTCCAGCCATCCAAACGTAGATCGGGCCGAGGTGGTGCTCGTAGTGTTCTGCTGTGGTTGTCATGTGGCGGATATAGAAGTGTCTAAGAAGGGATTATAAAGCTTTTGCGTATCTTCCCTTTTTTGGACAGCCAAGGCAACAAAGTTGTGATGTTAGAACGGATAGGATGGGTTGACGAAGGAAGCCCATCCTATCGTGCTATCATCAATTAATGTCAGAATTAAACACGCTGAATTCAGTGGCGTAAATCGGATTAGCATCGCGTAGCCCAACTATCTCTGTTAGCTAAACATAAGCCAGCTGATCATTGCTAGGGCGAAGACGGGCCGCACTCAGCAGTTCCTCGATGAAATGCTGGCTGTACAGCGGCAGGTAGTTATGCCTCAGGTAAGCGATCTTGGTCGTCGAATGCGGAATCAGGTGCGACAGGTCGCGCGCCACGAGATCCTTGTCCGCCAGCGCGTCATAGGCCATGCCGGCGATCAGGCCGACGCCCAGCCCTAAGCGCACGTAGGTCTTGATCACATCCGTATCGGCCGCGGCCAGGATGATGTCGAGTTCTAGTCCCTCGCTCCTGAAGGCGTGTTCGATGTTCGACCGCCCCGTAAAACCGAAGCTGTAAGTCAGGATCGGAAAGGATGCCAGCCGCTCCAGCGTGATCTCGCCCGCGCTCAGCGGATGATCCTGCGGCATGACGGCCGCATGGTGCCATTCGTAACATTTCTTGAGCACCAGTTCGGCGTCTTCATCGACTTTCTCGGTACAGATCGCGACATCGGCCTTGTGCGCGTGCAACTGGTCGATCAACTGTTCGGGCGAGGCCTGGATCATGTAGATCCTGACGCCGGGGAATTTTTCGCGGAACCGCCGGATCGGCGTCGGCAGAAAATACTTGGCCTGGGTATGCGTGGTCGCGATATGCAGCGTGCCCTGATGGCTGTCCAGGTAATCGGCCGCGATGGTCTGGATGTTCTTTTTAGCCATGTTGATCGTCGACACTTCGTCCATGATGCGAAACCCCAGAGGCGTCAGTCCGGTCAGCTTTTTGCCTTTTCTTTCGAACAGAGGCGAGCCCAGCTCGCTTTCGAAAAGCTGCAGCTGCCGGCTGACGGCCGATTGCACGATGTGCATCCGGTCTGCCGCCTTGGACAGGTTTAAATCGGTTTCCTGCAGCACACGCAGGAGTTCCAGTTGGCTCAAGTTCACGGTTATAGTCCTTTATGTTGATTACGGTATTTGACAACATGTGTAGGCTGGGTTGGAGCTTTAGCGGAAACCCGGCATGGACGGCCTCAAATGCTGGGTTTATCAACCCAGCCTACTAGAACCAGTGTGCCTGGCGGATGCGCATGGATACCTTATCGCCTTTGCCAAGTTGCAGGCGCTTGAAGTGCTCATTAGGCATTTCGGCATAAAACCTGTCGTTTGAACCATTTTTGACCAGCTCGATGCGAATCAGCGCGCCCAGATGCTGCCAGTCTTTCAACGTGACCTGCGCATCCTGATCGGATGTCTTCTCGATATCGATGTCATGGGGCCGCACGTGCGCGGTTTTCCCAGGCTGTATCTCGTACGTGGACAGCCAGATGTCATCCTGCTGGTCCGGCGCGAACACATTGGTCTGGCCGATGAAGCGCGAGACGAAGGCATTGGCCGGATGGTCGTAAATGTCGCTGGGCGAGCCCTGCTGCTCGATGCGGCCCTGGTTGAGCACGACGACGCGGCTGGCGACTTCCATGGCTTCTTCCTGGTCATGCGTCACGAAAATGCTGGTGACGTTCAACTCGTGGTGGAGATTACGCAGCCACTGGCGCAAATCCTTGCGCACGCTGGCGTCGAGCGCGCCGAACGGCTCGTCCAGCAACAGCACCGACGGCTCCACGGCCAGGGCGCGCGCCAGGGCGATACGCTGGCGCTGGCCGCCGGACAGCTGATCCGGGTAACGGTCGTGCAGCCAGTCCAGTTGCACCAGCTCCAGCAAGGCATGGACTTTCCTGATGATCTCGTTTTCATGAGGCCGCTGGCTGCGCGGTTTGACCCGCAGGCCGAAAGCCACGTTGTCGAATACGGTCATGTGCCGGAACAGCGCGTAGTGCTGAAAGACGAAGCCGATGCCGCGATGGCTGACGTGTTGCTCGGTTTTGTCTTCGCCGTTCAAGAGCACGCGCCCCTGATCGGCCTGTTCTAGCCCTGCGATGATGCGCAGCAGCGTGGTCTTGCCGCAGCCCGATGGCCCGAGCAACGCAACCAGCTCGCCTTCGGGAATTTCCAGGTTGATATTGTTCAGCGCCGAAAACTGGCCAAATTTTTTACTGATGTTGGAAAGCAGAATACTCATAAGTCGTCTCAAAAATTTATTGAAGCTGTTGTAGGCTGGGTTGATAAACCCAGCATCGGCGGCACGGATTGCTGGGTTTATCAACCCAGCCTACCAGCCTACCAACGTCGGATTTATCGCCGGCCCTGTTGCCATTCCAGCACGCTCTTCAATACCAGCGTCACGATGGCGAGCCCCGCCAGTATCGAGGCGCTGGCGAAGGCGCCGACAAAGTCATATTCGTTATAGCTGACTTCGACATGCAGCGGCAGCGTATTGGTCAGACCGCGGATGTGGCCCGACACGACCGACACGGCGCCGAATTCGCCCATCGCGCGGGCATTGCACAGCAGCACGCCGTACAGCAGCGCCCATTTGATGTTCGGCAGCGTCACCAGGAAGAAGGTTTGCCAGCCGCTCGCGCCCAGCGACAGCGCCGCCTCTTCCTCTTCGCTGCCCATTTCCTGCATCAGGGGAATCAGCTCACGCGCCACGAACGGGAAGGTAATGAACAACGTGGCCAGCATGATGCCCGGCACCGCGAACATGACTTTCACGTCATGCGCCGACAGCCACTCGCCGAACCAGCCTTGTGCGCCGAACAACAGTACGAAAATCAAACCGGAAATGACGGGCGACACCGAAAACGGCAGGTCGATCAACGTCGTCAGCAGGCTTTTGCCGCGAAATTCAAAGCGTGTGATCGCCCAGGCCGCGGCCACGCCGAACACCGTGTTGAGCGGCACGGTCACCAGGGCCGTCAACAGCGTCAGTTGCATGGCCGATTGGGCGTCGGGCTGCGTCAGCGCCGACCAGTAGGTCTGCCAGCCTTTCGAGAAGGCTTCGACCATGACCAGACCTAAAGGCAGACATAAAAACAGACCGATAAAGCCGATGGCAATAGCGGTCAGACTCCATCTGACCCAGTCGGGATCGCGCAGCGCATGCGGTCGCTCAACGGCTTTGGCTTCATTGACAGGGAAAGCAATAGCACTCATGTCGGTTCTCCTAGAGTTGTCCGGAGCGCTTGCGCACCCACAATTGCAGCAGGTTGATCACCAGCAGCAGCAGAAATGAGATGACCAGCATGGTCAGTGCGATCGCCGTGGCGCCGGCGTATTCGTACTGCTCCAGCTTGGTGATGATCATCAGCGGCACGATTTCGGAGACATAGGGCAAATTGCCGGCGATAAAAATAACCGAGCCGTATTCGCCGACGCTGCGCGCGAAAGCCAGCGCGAAACCGGTCATTGAAGCGGGCAACAGATTGGGCAGGATAATGCGGACAAACACCTGTTGCCGGGTAGCGCCGAGGCTCGATGCCGCCTCTTCCATGGTCGAGTCGAACTCCTGCAGCACCGGTTCGACCGTGCGCACGACGAACGGCAGGCTGATGAAAATCAGGGCCACGACGATGCCCAGCGGTTTGTAGGCGACTTGCAGGCCGAAGACCTCGGTCAGCCATTGGCCGATAGTGCCGTTAGGCTGGTAAATCGTCGCCAGCACGATGCCCGCAACCGCCGTCGGCAGGGCGAACGGCAAATCGATCAGGGCATCGAACAGGCGCTTGCCCGGAAACGGGTAGCGTACGAGCACCCAGGCAATGATGAAACCGAACAGGCTGGCAACGGCAGCCGCCGCCAGCGAGGTCACGAAGCTGACGCGGAAAGAGGCGACCACGCGGTCATTGGTGATGACGGACAGATAATCATCCCAGCTCAACTGGAAACTTTTGAATACCAGCGTGCTTAAGGGGATCAGCACGACCAGCCCCAGATAAAACAGGGTGAAACCGAGAGTCGGGCGAAAGCCCGGCATGATATTACTTTGACTCATAGATTTTTACGCTTTTAGTGGTGGTGAGCATAAATTTTTACAGGTATCGCCCCAAAGGCCCGCCAATGGCAGGGTGGGCACAACCTATTCATGCCCACCGGCAACAGAATGATATAAGGGCCGCCTTGCAGGGTACGTACCGCGTACCTTCCAATCTTTTTATGAGCCCGAAAGGTACGCAATGCGTACCCTACAATATGCTTTTAAGGCGCATAAATCTGATCGAATATGGCTTTGTCATCGAAATGATCCTTTTGCACGTTGGCCCAGCCGCCGAAGGCCTGATCCACGGTCACGCGCTCCAGTTGCGGGAAGTTGGCGAGGTCTACCGCATCGACGACTTTGGTATCGGTCGGGCGGTAGAAATTTTTGGCCGCCAGTTTCTGGCCGGCCGGCGAATACAGATAGTTCAGATAGGCTTCCGCCAGATCGCGCGTGCCATGCTTATCGACGACCGTGTCGACGACAGCCACCGGCGTCTCGGCCAGGATGCTGAAAGGCGGGACAATGATTTCAACTTCGCCTTTGCCCAGTTCCTTGATGGCCAGGTAGGCTTCGTTTTCCCAGGTCAGCAGCACATCGCCGATGCCGCGCTGCAGGAAGGTCGTGGTGGAGCCACGGGCGCCAGAATCCAGCACCGGCACGTTCTTGTACAGTTTCTTCACGAAATCCTTGGCGGCCTCTTTGCTGCCGTAGGTTTTTTCGGCAAAAGCCCAGGCCGCCAGGTAGTTGTAGCGCGCGCCGCCGGAAGTTTTGGGGTTCGGCGTGACGACCGATACGCCTTCCTTCACCAGGTCATCCCAGTTCTTGATGCCTTTCGGGTTGCCTTTGCGCACCAGAAAAACCATGGTCGACGTGTACGGAACGCTGTTGTTGGGCAGGCGCTTTTGCCAGTCCGTAGGCAGCAGCTTGGCGTTCGCGGCGATTTTGTCGATATCGTAACTGATGGCCAGCGTCAGCACGTCGGCATCGAGGCCGTCGATAACAGCCCGTGCCTGTTTGCCCGCGCCGCCGTGCGATTGCTGGATCGTGACGGTCTCGCCGGTTTTTTCTTTCCAGTATTTGACGAATTCCTGATTGAATTGCTGATACAGTTCCCGGGTCGGATCGTAGGAGACATTCAGCAGGGTTCTGTCAGCGAATGCGGCGCCGCTGATCAGAAGACTCGCCGCCAGCAAACCGGTTTTCAGCCCTATTTTTGTTTTCATGGTATGTCCTGTCTTGCAAAGGTATAAGTAAGGTTTTTAAAGCGGCTTTCTGAGTGTTTGCCTTTATTGTTGAGGCAAATAGTACGGAAACCGGATTGATAATAGAAACGATATAATTAGAACCAATTATCGAATTATTCGATAAGAGTCGGCTTGTGGGGGCGACTTCAGTCGCCCCCACATCCTGCTGCACCGCGTTAAAAGACCAGCTGCAACCGCGTCGAGAACACATTTTCAGCCGGGCGATCTCCGCCATTTCTCGCGCCGCCGGTAAAATGCGTATTCTCATAATCCGCCATCAAACGCGTGTTCTGGTTCAGGAACCAGTTGGCGCCAAGCGCCCAGGAACTGGCTTCCCTGATCGAATTGGACGGATTCAGCAGCTGTACGCCGTTGACCGGTTTAAACGTGTCCTCATCGATGGACAATTCAGTCCAGCGCGCCGCCAGCTGCAGGGCGCCCCAGTGGCCGTTGAACGGATCGAACGCCGAGCGCGGCTTGACGCTCTGGAAGGTGTTGTTTTCGCCGGTCACGACATAGGACGCCTGGATTTGCCAGGCCGTATTGTCCTGCTGGATGTGGGTATTGCCGCCATCGCCGGTCAATTGCTGCGACGACAGCACATATTCGCCCAGTAAGCCATAAGGGCCGTAATACCAGTAGGCTTGCGGGTAAATGCGGTAGTGCTCGCCGTCGGCGGCCACTTCCGTTGCGCCTGTACCGACCTTGGTATAGTCAACCAACGTGTTCTGGCCCAGCGCGCTTTTCAGGTTTTTGACGCTGGTCTTATTGTTGTTGGGCACTTCCCAGCTGCCGGCGACGCCGACGCCGAGGCCGTCCAGCACCTTGTTGCCGGAATTCTGGAACGGATGCGCCCACAGACGGGCCGCCACTTCCTTGTTGTCCTCGTTTTCCTTGTCGGAGTCGGACGCACCGTTATCGCCGCCGCCGTTGAATACGCCCACTTCATAGGTGAAGAAGTTTTTGAAATCGATGGGGCCCGCGTACTGAACCTTGTCTCCGGGCCGGGCGAAACTGCCGTGCAGCTTGACGCCCACGTCACGGTTGCTGGCCAGGTAAGTCGGATAGGCACGCTCCATGAAAGTACCGTCGGAGTCGCCCTGGAGGCGCTCCAGACTGATCGGCGTTTTCTGCTTGCCGATATTCAGGCTGGCGTAAGGAAAATAATGCACATCGACATAGGCATCGGCCAGTATGGTCTGGTTGGAGCCGAAATCGGGCATGAGCTTATAGTCGAAATATTTCCAGAACCGCCCTTCCAGCCAGATACGCGCCTGCTTGAGCTCGAACCTGTCCTTCACCTTCGATTCATTGTCGACAAAGAAGCGGCCATCGGCTTGTATGGAACTGCGCAGACGCACCGAGTTGTTGCCGTCGGCCGACGAAAAGCTCACGCCTTTCGGGCCGGCTTCAAATACGGGTGCCGTTTTAGCGTTTTCTATGGCGATTTCCTTGTCGACTTCGTTTTTCCGTTCCAGAATTTTCACTTTCTGGTCTAGCGCTTGCAGTTTATCGTCAGGAGCCGGAGCCGGAGCTTTAACACTACGCTCGGCGGCTTCCAGACGCTGTTCCAGCAAAAGCAGGCGGCGTTCCAGTAATTCAATTTTTTCATCTTTCTCTTTGGCAGTAGCGGCGGTTGCCGGCTGAATACTGCTGACAGCTAGCAAGCCGTTAATGGCGGCCGTTAACAGTAAAACGTTGTTGGTCCTCATGCGTCCCCCTGGGGACAGCCCTTTCCGGTTGTCCGGCACCTGCTGTCTTCTTTAACTTTTTTAATTTAATCTCCGGCTTATCCGGTAGATTATTTATGGTTCCCATTTGCGTGGGAATTGTCCTCGGGATACTCCGGTGTCCCGTCCCGCACAGCTGGAGCGCTACGGAATGCGTTCCCGCGCGGAGCGTGGGAAGGATAGGTTGCGTAACTTTTGAATCCCCGGTTATCCGGTGGATCTTGCCAGTCTAATTACTGAACACTTCCGGCCTGAGCTTCTCGCGGCGCTCGATCTGCACCACCTTGCCGTCGTGAATGACAATTTCAATCGAACCAAAGCGGATATCCTCAAGCATCTGGCCAATCCGGCTAGCAATTTCAGCCGCACGCTGTTTTTTCAGGTTAATATTTTCAACGTTAGCCGCCATGTCTATGCCTCTTGTATTGTTTCGTAATTTGAATGAACGATTGAACGGTGTGTCTGAATAAATAGTAATGGACGCTGTTGTTTCTTAAAAACGATAAAATCAGATGTGTATATCTGTTTTTTAGAAGTAAAAATAACAGGCCGAACCCTTCGGCCACTTTTCGCCGATAAAGCGGATTTTGATAATTGATAGGGTTGTTTATGGCTCAGTATGCAGTGGTAGGACTGGGGCGTTTCGGCGCTACCCTGGCGCTTCAGTTGATGAGGATGGGACATGACGTCGTCGGCATCGACAGCGACAGGCATGTGATCGAGACGCTGGCCGATACGCTGACCTACACGGCCATTGCCGACGTGACGGATGAACGTGCGCTGAGAGAGCTCAACCCGACGGCTTTCGATGCCGTGATCATAGCGATCGGCGAAAACCTGCAGGCGAGCCTGCTCTGCGTGGTGCATCTGAAAAACATGGGCATCGACAACATCTGGGTCAAGGCCACGACGCAGGCGCATCACCTGATTTTAAGCCGGCTGGGCGTCAGCCGCATCATTCATCCCGAAGAGGAAATGGGCGCGCGCACTGCCCAGGCGCTGGCTTATCCGATGATGCGCGAATACATGGCGCTGGGCGGCAGGCAGTATATCGTCGAGATCCAGGTCACAGAGCAGATGACCGGCATTACCCTGGCCGAGCTGTTGTCGAGCGCCAAAGGCGAGGTGTTCGGCATTCTGGTGAAACGGCGCGAACAACTGTTTCCGTGCCCCTCCGGGCAGTTCCTGATCGAGCCGGATGACACCGTGGTTCTGGCCGGGGCCAGAAAGTCACTGATGACACTTGCCGCCAGGTTCATGTAAGGCGATGATGGAACCTCTCGTCAACCGCTTCGAAGGCGGTCAATCCTCATTAAAAAACAGGGTTTTAAAAGCCAGCCCGCCGGCCGTTCTGACGTCCGGCTATCTGGTGCTGATCATTTTCGGCGCATCCATTCTTAAACTGCCGCTGTCCACGACTCAATCAATCACTTGGCTGGAAGCGCTGTTCACATCCACCTCGGCCGTCACGGTGACCGGCCTGGTCGTGGTCGATACCGGTACGCGCTACACGGTGTTCGGACAAACCGTGATCGCCTTGCTGATTCAGGCCGGCGGCCTGGGATTCATGACTTTTTCGGTGCTGACCATCCTGAGCATGGGCAAAAGAATCGGCGTCAGGCATCAGATTCTGGCGCTGGAGGCGTTCAACCAGACCAGCCTGGACAAAGTTCGCCTGGTGGCGCGCGCCGTGGTTTATTTTGCGCTCGCGATCGAAAGCATCGCCTTCGTGCTGTTGACTTTGATCTGGAGCGGCGAAATGGATTGGCATCATGCCGCTTTCCATGCCTTTTTCTATTCGCTTTCGGCCTTCAATAATGCCGGGTTTGGACTGTCCGCAGACAATTTATCGCCCTACGTCGGGCATGTGCCGGTCAATCTGATCATCAGTTCCCTGTTCATCATCGGCGGGCTCGGGTTCGCCGTGCTGCTGGACCTGTGGCAGACGCGCCGCCGCTGGAGGCGATTGCAGCCGTACACGAAGCTGATGCTTGGCGCGACCGTCATTATCAACCTGGGCGCCTGGCTGCTGATCTGGCTGTTTGAACACCATAATGCCGCAACGATTGCGAACCTGCCGCTGGCCGGGCAATTGACGGCATCCTGGTTTCAGGCCGTCACACCGCGCACGGCCGGTTTCAACACGCTGCCTATCGAATCCCTGACCGACCCGACGGCGCTATTGATGATCGTGCTGATGTTCATCGGCGGCGGTTCGATGAGCACGGCCGGCGGCATCAAACTGGGCACTTTTGTCGTCATGTTCATGACCACTTATGCCTTTCTCAGCCGAAGCGACGACGTCACGATGATGCGCCGGTCGGTGCAGCGCAATGTAGTCATGAAGGCATTCTCGGTCAGCGTCATCTACATGATGCTGGTGATTGTCGGCACGATGGCCTTGTCGGCGCTGGAAGGCGCGCCGCTGCTCGACATCCTGTTTGAAGTCGTGTCGGCGCTCAGCACGGTCGGCCTGTCCAGAGCCCTGACTACAGAGCTTTCGATAGCCGGCCAATGGCTGATCATGATACTGATGTTTGTCGGGCGTTTGGGACCATTGACGGCGGCCTATGTGATCGCCACGCCCCAAAAACGCCGGGTCCGTTATCCGAGCGTGGATATTCAGGTGGGATGACGGCCCGTTCATGAATGATTTCCGCTTTCAGCTGTCAAAAAATTGTTTACCACACCGACCCTAGCGAGTATCGCCATGGAATATCTGAAAATCGATCTACACAGCGTAGTGACGGCTTTAAGCAGCTCGCTGGACCTGGTCGGCATCGACGAAGTCAAGCACGGCAAACGCGTTGCGATCATGGCCAAGAACGTGGCCCGGGAACTGGGCTGGAGCAGGACCGATTGCCTGACCCTGATGCATGCCGGCATGCTGCACGATTGCGGCGTCTCCAGGGTGCAGGAGCATCGCAATTTATCCGAAACCCTGGAGTGGGACGGCGCGGAGGCGCATTGCATCCGCGGCGAAGCCTACCTGCGTGCCTGCGCGCCGCTGGCCCATCTGGCAACCGATATCCGCTACCACCATACGCTTTGGGAAACGCTGGTGGACCTGCCTCTGGAGGCATCCACGCGACTGCGCGCGAACCTGATTTATCTTGCCGACCGCGTCGATACGTTGCAATTGCCTTTTATCGGCACCGAACAGATCCTGCTGGAATACCCGGCCATCCTCGACTATGCCAGAAAACAGGCCGGCCGCATGTTTGCTCCCGAACTGGTCGAAGCCTTCGCCCAGGCCGCCGACGAGGAAGCCTTCTGGCTGTCCATGGACCCGGAATATCTGGACGAGGAACTGGGCGAGTTCAGCAGTCATCAGACTCAGGTTACGCTGAATCTGAATGATCTGCGCGCGTTGGCGCTACTGTTCTCCCGTGTCGTCGATGCCAAAAGCCACTATACCGAAGAGCACTCGCAGCGCGTCGCCAAAATCGCGCGCTACCTGGCCGGGCATCTGGGCAAGACAGGGCCGGAGCTGGACCTGATCGAGATCGCGGGCCTGCTGCACGATATCGGCAAGCTGCGCGTCGACGAAGCCATCATTGAAAAGCCGGACAAACTGACCGAGCGGGAATACGCCTGCATCCGCCGGCACAGCTACGACACCTACCGGATACTGCGGCGCGTGTTCGGTCACACGCCGATACCGGTCTGGGCCGGTTATCATCATGAAAATCTGCTCGGCCTGGGCTATCCTTTCAAACGCGCACCCAAAGAGATCGGTCTTGAAGCACGCATCATCTGCGTCGCCGATGTCTTTCAGGCTTTGGCGCAGAATCGCTCGTACCGCGGCAGAATGCCACAGGATGAAATCATCAAGCACCTGAAGGAGCGCGTGGAGCAAGGCACTCTCGATGGACATGTCGTTTCGGTGCTTATCGATCAGGCCGACGAATGCTACCGGCTGGCGACGGCATAGACGTTCAGCCGGGAGTCGGCCGCTTGCTCAGCACCAGCAGGCGGTTGTTGGCCGGCATCGCGACATCGTCCACCAGCGCAATGCCCATCGAGGCCGCCAGGGCCGTGACCGCTTCGAAATCCCTGATGCCGCTGAGCGGATTTCTGTCTTTCAGCCATTGGTCGAAACGGGCATTGCTGTCGCTGGTGTAACGGCCATCATAGTTGAAAGGCCCGTAAATGCAGACCGGCGCATCCGGGATCAGGTACTGGCCCAAGCGGTCAAAGAAAACCTGAACCTGCCGCCAGCTCATGATGTGCAGCGTATTGGCCGTGAACAACGCCTCGATGCGGGTGCACGGCCATAGGGCATCAGTCACGTCGATAGCTAACGGCGGCCTCAAATTCGCCAGCCCTGCCTCCTGCCGCCACAGGCTGATGCCGGCGATATGTTCGGGCCGGTCGGTCGGCTGCCAGTCGAGATGTGGCAGTTGCCCGGCAAAATAGCAGGCATGCTGCCCCGTGCCGCTGCCGATCTCCCAGACCGTGGCCGGCCGGCTGAAAACAGTGCCGATAACCTGCAGAATGGGGTCTTTATTGTTCTCGCAGGCCTGCGAGAAAGGCTTGTTGGTCATTACGGTTTAAAAGTGTTGTTTATCAGCCAATGATAAGCTTTTTTGACGGCATGCCGAAATCAGGATAATAACCGGCAATTATCAGAGCATGCGCCGGTCATCATTGAATAATCAAGGAGACGTTTTTTGACAGATACCATCAACAACAGCATGATCGTAAACTGCGCGGCCTATCAAAATGGCGTCAGTATCGGCGAGGTGACGATCGAAAACATCAGCGAAGTGCTGAAGCTGGAAAATACATTTGTCTGGCTGGGCTTGCGTGAAGCGAACAGCGAACTGCTGGCCAAAATCCAGCAGGAATTCGGTCTGCATGAATTGACTATCGAAGACGCCTGTACAGCGCATCAGCGTCCGAAAATCGAGGATTACGGCGACTCGCTGTTCATGGTGCTGCATACCGCCCTGCTTGTGGATAATGAGCTCGAGTTCGGGGAAACTCATTTTTTCCTGGGGCCGCGCTTTCTGGTCACGGTCAGGCACGGCGCTTCGCAGAGCCTCATTAAGGTCAGAGAGCGTTGCGAAGCCATGCCGCAGCAATTGGCTAAAGGGCCCGGATTCGCGTTGTATTCGATCATGGATTTTATCGTCGATAACTATATGCCCGTCATTGACGGCTTGCAGGCGCGGTTCGATGTGCTGGAGTCGGCGATTTTTCAATACCGGCCCAACCGGCAGACCATGGAAGGACTTTACGAGCTGAAGCGCGAATTGTTGCTGCTGGAAGGCGCCATTACGCCGGGCATCGATATCTGCAACGAGCTGATACACTTTCATAACGAAGTTATTCCCAAGGACGTAAGCATTTATTTCCGCGATGTTGCCGACCACATCAAGCGCATCGACCGGGCGATTCACAGCATGCGCGAAATGTTGATCGCGGCGATGCAGGTCCATCTGAACTTTGAAACGGTGCGGCAGAACGAAGTCGTCAAACGGCTGGCCGGCTGGGGGGCGATCCTGGCGATACCCACCATGGTATTCAGCTGGTACGGCATGAATTTCAGGCACATGCCGGAGCTGGATTGGCAATACAGCTATCCGATAGTGATCGGCGGCGTGGCCCTGGTCAGCCTGCTGCTGTATCTGCGCCTGAAAAGGATAGGCTGGCTGTAGCCAGACCGGCATCGAACGTGAAAAATCACCTGGATACTTGATGCCGGCGTTCCTGTCTTCATTTATATTCAGACAAAAACATAAATCGACCGCCATCACATGAAAGTAAAACCGATCACGAGTATCACGCAAATCGATGCCGGCGCCTGGAACCGTCTGGTCAAGGACAGTTACCCTTTCCTGCGCCACGAGTTTCTGCTGGCGCTGGAGCAAAGCGGCTGCGCTTCGGCACAGGCAGGCTGGTCGCCGCATCATTTGCTCGTCGCACAGGACCATGAATTGCTGGCCTTCATGCCGCTGTACCTGAAAGCGCACTCGCGCGGCGAATATGTGTTCGACCAGCAATGGGCGCAAGCCTATCAGCAGTACGGTTTCCATTATTACCCGAAATGGCTGACCGCGATCCCGTTCACGCCCTGCCAGGGGCCGCGCATTGCCGTCGATGAATCCGCCGATGCGCCGGCGGTCATGCGCCTGCTGCTCGATTTTATCAAGGAGCAGGCAGAACAGAACGATATCTCCTCCTGGCACTGCCTGTTTCCCGATTCCGGGCAGGCGGAATGGCTGCGTAATCTGGGATTGGGCCTGCGCGAAAGCGTGCAGTTTCACTGGTTCAACAAAGGCTACCGCGACTTCGACGATTTTCTGCAAACTTTCAGCGCCGGCAAACGCAAGATGATCAAGCGCGAGCGCCGGCGCGTCAGCGAACAGGACATCGAATTGCGGCGGCTGAACGGCCGGGAAGTCAGTCCGGCGCAGTGGCAGGCGTTTTTTCAGTTCTACACGGTGACCTATCTGAAAAACGGCATGTCGCCTTACCTGAACCCGGCCTTTTTCGAGCAGCTGGCGGCCACGATGGGCGAGCGGTTGCTGCTGGTGCTGGCGACCAAAGGCGGCAAATACGTCGGCGCGGCGCTGAGCGTGATCGGCAGTGACACGCTCTACGGCCGCTACTGGGGCTGTTATGAGGAATTCAGCGGCCTGCATTTTGAAGCCTGCTACTATCAGGGGCTGGAGTATTGCATTGAGCACGGCCTCAAGCGCTTTGATTCCGGCGCGCAGGGCGAGCATAAGATTGCGCGCGGTTTCGAGCCGGTCACGACCTGGTCGGCGCACTGGCTTCAGGACGCCGCCTTTGCCGAGGCCGTGGAACACTTTCTGGCCGAAGAGCGGGAATCCATGGCGCTTTACAAACAGGATGCGGCGATGTATCTGCCGTTTAAAAAAAGCTAAACTAAAAAACATCTGTTACAGTCAGAGCTGTGACAGATCTTTTTCAACAGGTGAATGAGGAGTAGCTATGTCTGACTTTAAAAAATACCAGTGCAGCGTTTGCGGCCATATTTATGATGAAGCCGAGGGCGATCCCGACACGGGCGTTCAGCCGGGCACGCGCTTCGAGGATATTCCCGACGACTGGCGCTGCCCTGAATGCGGCGCCGAGAAAAGCGCTTACAATTTAATGGTTTAATTAAGGGGATCGGCATGCGTATCGTGATCATCGGCTCCGGCGTGGGCGGCGTCAGCTTCGCCGAAAAATACCGGTCCTTACAGGCCGAAGCGCGGATCACGCTGATCACGCGCGAAGACGACGGCTATTATTCGCGGCCGCTGCTGTCGCGGGGCTTCAGCACCGATAATATCGAACAGAGCATCATCCTGAAGCCCTTCGACAAGCTGCGCGCCGAGAACATCGAGATTATCAGCGCCGCCGAGGTCACGGGCATCAACCGGGCCGACCGGACCGTCTCTGTCAGCGGACCGGACCGGCAACACGTACTGCCGTACGAAAAACTGATACTGGCGCAGGGTTCGGAGGCCTTCATCCCGCCGCCTTTCAGGCCATACAGTGACTTGTTTTTCCGCTTGAACAATCTGGTCGATCTGAAAAAACTGCGCCGGTTCCGGCAGGGCTTCCTGGACCGGAACCGGCGGCCTGCCTGGGCCATCATCGGCGGCGGCCTGATCGGCTGCGAAGTGGCTTCCGATCTGGCCGTCTCGGGCGATCCCGTGACGCTGTACCATGCCGCGGACCGGCTCATGGAACGCCAGCTGGTTGCGGAAGATTCGGTCACGCTGCTGGATGTCATGCAGGGCTCGGGCGTGGAGGTGCTGCTCAATCAGGCCGTGCAGGGCTTTTCAAGGCAAGGCGACAAGGTCTGCGTCGAAACCGGCGTATCGGCCGCATTCGACGCCGTGCTCGTGGCCACCGGCTTCAAGCCGCGCACAGAACTGGCCGAGAAGGCGGGCCTGGAAACGGGTCGCGGCATCAAGGTCAACCAACGGCTGCAAACCTCGGACGATCATATCCACGCGCTCGGCGATGTCGCCGAATTGCCGAACGGCAAGCTGTACGCGTTCATTCTGCCGATCCGCAACCAGGCCCTGTGGCTGGCCGGATTCCTGGCCGGCCAGGAAAACAAGGACTGGCAGCCGCCGGCTTTCAATCCGAAAGCCAAAGTGCACGGTTTCGAAGCGGCTCATCCTTATCTTTTTTAGCGTGTGTAGGCTGGGTTGATAAACCCGGCATGGGCGGCCAAAATGCTGGGTTTATCAACCCAGCCTACCGCCGCTAAAAACTCCGGTGCTCGGCGCTTTAAACGGGAAATAAAGCATTGTAGGGTCGAATTCATTCGACCCGGAACGCTTTTCACTGCCATTTAGTGCGAATGAATTCGCACCTACGCTGGCATATCTATTAGTTATTTAGACTCATCTTTGCGTTCTAAGCGATAATAGCTGACCAAGACCGCCTACGCATGCGCGGGGCGCGTCTTAAGATGTGCTCAATAGTTAATCAATATAATGACCCGACACCGTTACACCGACGACGAAATCGCCGCCGTCTATCGCGCCATTTATGAGCGCCGCGATATGCGCCACTTTCTGCCCGACCCGGTCGATCCCGAAGTCCTGAAGCGCCTGCTGCAGGCCGCGCACCATGCGCCCAGCGTCGGTTTCATGCAGCCGTGGCGGTTTGTCCGCATCAGCAGCCCCGATCTGCGTAAGGCGCTCCATGCGCTGGTCGAGCAGGAACGCATCCATACGGCCCGGGCTTTGGGCGAGCGCGAAGACGAGTTCATGAAACTGAAGGTGGAAGGCATACGCGAATGCGCGGTCCTGTTGGTGGCCGCCTTGTGCGAGCGGCGCGAGCAATACGTCTTCGGCCGGCGCACGCTGCCGGACATGGATCTGGCATCACTGGCCTGCGCAATACAAAACCTGTGGCTGGCGGCCAGGACGGAAGGACTGGGGCTGGGCTGGGTGTCCATGTTCGAGCCCGAGCCTGTCAAAGACCTGCTGAAGATGCCCGAAGACAGTCAGCCCGTGGCGATCCTGTGCCTGGGGCACGTCGCCGAATTTTACGACAAGCCGATGCTGGAACAGGCGCGATGGGCCGACCGCAAAGACCTTGACACCTTATTGTTTGAAAATACCTGGAATACACCGTGCCGCTAGATTTCTCCATTGCCCCGCTCTCGTCAGCGCTTCGTTCCGCCCTGCAGCATAAAATCGATCAGAAGACCAAGCCGCTGGGCGCACTGGGCCAGCTCGAAGCGCTGGCGCTGCAGATCGGCCTAATCCAGAACAGCCTCACGCCCAGCCTGGACAAACCCTGCCTCATCGTTTTCGCGGGCGATCACGGCATCGCCGAAGCCGGCGTCAGCGCCTATCCGCAAGCCGTGACCGCGCAGATGGTGGCCAACTTCCTGGCCGGCGGCGCCGCGATCAGCGTGTTTGCGCGCCAGCACGGCATGGAACTGCGGGTCGTCGATGCCGGCGTCAATGCCGATCTGGACAGTCATCCGTCGCTGGTCGGCGCCAAGATCGCCAGAGGCACGCGCAACTTTCTGATAGAGCCCGCCATGACCGACAGGCAATGCCTGCAAGCGCTGCAAACGGGCGCCGAAATGGTGTCAAGGCAGCACAAACTCGGCTGCAACTGCATCGGCTTCGGTGAAATGGGCATCGGCAACACCTCGTCCGCCGCCTTGCTCATGCACGCATTGACGGCCCTGCCGTTGGAGCAATGCGTAGGCCGCGGCACCGGCCTGAACGATGACCAATTGCGCAATAAGGCCGCCGTGCTGCAGCAGGCGCTGAATCGGCACCCAAACACCATCGAACCGTTAGCCGTGCTGGCGACATTCGGCGGTTTTGAAATCGCCATGATGACAGGCGCCTACCTGAAAGCGGCCGAACTGGGCATGGTGATCCCGGTCGACGGTTTTATCGCCAGCAGCGCCCTGCTCGTAGCCAACCGGCTGCATCCGCCCGTGCTCGACTATTGCGTGTTCAGCCATGTCTCGCGCGAGCAGGGGCACCAGGCGCTGCTGAAGCACTTCAATGCCCGAGCCCTTATCAATCTGGACCTGCGCCTCGGCGAAGGCTCCGGCATTGCCCTGGCCTATCCCCTGCTGCAATCGGCCGTGCTAATGCTGAATGAGATGGCGTCGTTTGATGAGGCCGGGGTTGATCATTAAGCGCCGTTAAAAAACACCCATGCCCCATCCAAGACTCTTCCTGCTGGCCCTCGGTTTCTACACGCGCCTGCCCGTACCTCAGGCTCCGGATTACAGGCAATTGCCCGAAGCCGCGGTTTATCTGCCGCTGGTCGGCTGGCTGGTCGGCGGCCTGTCCGCACTGAGTTTTTACCTGGCTGATGGGCTATGGCCACAGCCTACGGCTGTCATCGTAGCGCTTGTTGCGGGCATTCTTGTCACAGGCGCCTTCCATGAAGACGGCTTCGCTGATGTCTGTGACGGTTTCGGCGCGGGCTTCGACAAGCAGCGCATCCTGGAGATCATGAAAGACCCGAGGACCGGCACCTATGGCGTGCTCGGCCTGTTGCTGCTCCTGTCGCTGAAGATCAGCGTGCTCGGCGCGCTGCCAGCGGCCGCCGTGCCTTTGTTATTGCTGTCCGGGCACAGTTTCAGCCGGTTGCCGCCCTTGCTGATCATGCGCCGTTATGATTACGCGCGCATCGACCACAGCAAAGCCGGAGCCGCCGTTTTCAGGCCCGGCGGCACCGATCTTTTATTCGCAGCGAGCCTGGCTTTATTGCCTCTGCTGTTGCTGCCGGCCCTCTGCTGGCTGGCGATCCTGCCCGTGCTGGCCGTCAACTGGCTGTCGGGCCGCTATTTTTTCCGCCGTATCGGCGGCTACACGGGCGATTGCCTCGGCGCCAGCCAGCAGATCGCCGAAACTATTTTTTATCTGAGTGTGAGTACCTTATGGACATTTATCTGATTCGCCATACCAACACAGCCGCGGACCCGGGGCTTTGCTACGGGCACAGCGATGTGGGACTGGCCGACAGTTTTGCCGACGAAGCCCAGGATCTGCATGACAAACTGCCCGAGTTCGATGCCGATTGCAAAGTATTCAGCAGCCCACTGACGCGCTGCCTGGAACTGGCCAGGACTTTTTCGGAAACGGTGACCACCGATGCGCGCCTGAAGGAGCTGCATTTCGGCGACTGGGAAGGGCTGCGCTTCGACGATATCGATGCCGATGCCGTTCAGCGCTGGACCAGCGATTTTGTGAAGGCCGCGCCGCCGAACGGCGAGAATTTCGAGGACCTGTACCTGCGCGCAGGCAGCTTCTGGCAGGATCTGTCAACTGTTAAGGCAGAGCAGGTGCTTGTCATCACGCACGCGGGCGTGATTCGTGCTCTGCTGGCGCGCGCCTTGAACCTGCCCCTGGCCAATTCGTTTCAATTGCGCATCGATGCCGGTTCCGTGCACAAACTGCGGCACAGCGTTGACTACATCTATGTTGACTATATCAACTTATAGACAGGCTATGACGCCATGAAGCTTGTAGGGTACGCATCGCGTACCATTTTTGATGAACTACCCCCCCAAAAGGTACGCGATGCGTACCCTACGCTTCGTGACCTTCATGGTAAAACTTTTTAACCCTTGCATGACATCAGTTTATTCATGAAACACGGCGGCAATATTTACCGGTTTGCCCAAAGTCTGGGCTGTCTGCCCGGGCAGGTGCTGGATTTCTCGGCCAATATCAACCCGCGGCAGGCAGTAGATTTGAACTGTCTGCAACAGGTTCAGCTCGGCCCTTACGCCGACCCGCATTACGGCCTGCTGAAACAGGCGCTGCAGGAACGCTACCCCGGCCCGCCCGGCGCCGATATTGAAGTCTTCAACGGCGCCAGCGCGGCCATTTTCGCCCTGCTGCGCTTTCTGCAGCCCGACGACCTGGTGTTGTACGCGCCGCTGTATGGCGAATATGCGCACATCGCCGGCGAACTCGGCTGCCGGCTGCATATTGTTGATCGATTTAACGAACTGGCGGCCGATATCCCCAGGCGCAGCACGATCATTTTCGTGAATCCTTCCACGCCGGATGGCCGGCTTTATGACCTGAAGGACTGGCTGGCCAAATGGCAGTCGGCCGACTGCACGATCATCATCGACGAGTCGTTTCTGGACTTTTGCCAAACTGAATCGATCGCCGACGACATCGCGCGTTACGACAAGCTCTACCTGATCAAATCGCTGAGCAAGTTCTACGGCTGCGCGGGCATCCGCATCGGCTTTGTCATGGCGGCAAGCCCGGCGATCAAAGCGCTGAAACGCCTGGAGCCGGCCTGGAAACTGTCCAGCTTCGATATGGCTTACATGCAGCAGGCGCTGGCCAACACAGCCTTTATCGAACAGACCCGTCGGCAGACGCACGACCTGCGTGGGCAGTTGCACCAAGCCCTGTCAAGTTGCGGTCTGTTCAGGCGGATTTATGCGGGACAGGCCAATTTCCTGCTGGCGGAACTGGCCGGCATGGACGGCTATCAGTTGCAGGAAAAGCTCGCGCCGTCGCGCATTCTGATCCGCGTCTGCGATAATTTTGCCGGACTGACCCGCCGTCATGTGCGCTTCGCCGTCAAGGACGAACGGGCGATTGCCGAGCTTGCTCGCTGCTTGAACGCTTTGTCTTGCCCAACCGGCTAAAACACGTGTAGGCTGGGTTGGAGCTTTAGCGGAAACCCGGCTGGGCGGCCCCCGAAATGCTGGGTTTATCAACCCAGCCTACCGCTGTTGCGTTGAACTTTAATATTAGGCGATTATTGACATGAAACCCTTAGCTGTTTTCGGCACCAGTTCGGATGCCGGCAAAACCACGCTGGTCACGGCCCTGTGCCGTATTTTTGCCGACCGCGGCCTGCGCGTCGCACCGTTCAAGGCGCAGAATGTCTCGAACAATTCGGCCGTCACGCACGAAGGAGGCGAGATTTCGCGCGCGCAATGCCTGCAAGCCGAGGCCGCGCGCGTCGAGCCCAGCGTGCTGTTCAATCCGGTGCTGCTCAAATCGCACGGCAACGGCTCCGTGCAGGTCATCGTCAACGGCAAGATTTACAAAAACCAGTCGATCGCCGCTTATTACGATGAGATCGGCAATCTGAAACAGCAGGTTCGGCAAGCGTTTTCAACATTGCAGCAGTCCTATGATCTGATCATCGCCGAAGGCGCGGGCTCGCCCGTGGAGCTGAATCTGCTGCACAAGGATCTCTCGAATACCTTCATCGCTCAGACCTTCAATACCCAAAACATCCTGGTTGCGGACATCGAGCGCGGCGGCGTTTTCGCGTCGATTTACGGCACGCTGGAGTTGATGGACCCGGTCATGCGCGCCAACCTGATCGGCGTCGTCGTCAACAAATTCCGCGGCGACCGGCGCTTTTTCGACGAGGGCGAGAAGATCATCCGCGAGCGTTTCGGCGTGCCCGTGCTCGGCGTTCTGCCGTATCGGCCGCTGAATATCGACATGGAAGACTCGCAGTCCCTGCAGAATTACCGGCAGCGCCTGAACGATGTCAAAATCCGCGTCGCCGTGATCGCCTACCCGGGCCTCGCTAATTACAACGATCTCGATGCGCTGATGGCCGATGCCGAGCTGCATGTGGAGCTGATCCAGTCCTACCGTCCGCTGACTGAATTCGACATGGTGCTGCTGCCGGGCAGCAAAACCGTGATCCGCGATCTGCAATGGCTGAAAACCCAGGGTCTGTTCGATGAGGTCCAGCGGCTTGAAAAGCCCGTATTCGGCATCTGCGGCGGCTATCAGATGTTCTGCACGGCGTTGCACGATCCAGACGCGCTCGAACATGAAACCGCCGGCAGCGAGCCAGGTCTGGGGCTGATTGACGATACGGTAGTCTATCAGACGCCGAAAATCCTCAAGCGCGGGCAGTACGAGCTGTTCTCGTGCCCGGCCATCAAAGGCTACGAGATTCATTGCGGCCGCATGGCCAATTATCCCTTATCTCATCAGCACGAACACGTCGCCGGCACGCATGTGCACGGCATTTTCGATAATGACGGCTTTCGCACTGCTTATTTCAAGGCCATCAATCCCGCCTACCGGGGCTACGACTATGGGGCCTACCGCGAGGCCGAAATACAGGGCTTTGCCGACATGGTCGCGCAGCAGCTGGATATCGCGGCGATTCTGAAAGCGTTACAGGAGTGATATGGATATAAACATCCGCTGTGTAGGGTACGCATTTATGCCCTATAGGGTATCGCGTACCTTTTGGGACTTTAAAAATGGTACGCAATGCGTACCCTACGTTTATGCAGGGCTGGCCGATGTATTTTGAACTGGCATTGCTGGCCTATCTGCTCGACTTGATCATCGGCGAGTTGCCCGGCAAGCATCCGGTGAT
This sequence comes from Methylobacter luteus IMV-B-3098, assembly GCF_000427625.1. GTDB lineage: Bacteria > Pseudomonadota > Gammaproteobacteria > Methylococcales > Methylomonadaceae > Methylobacter > Methylobacter luteus. Next base: position 2,597,953 of record NZ_KE386569.1, on the reverse strand, counting down.
GTGGATGGGCGATTTCATTTCGGCCTTCGAGCGGCGGTTTTACCGCGACCGCATCTTAACCGGCGCGCTGCTCGTCATCAGCCTGCTGGCGCTGACGCTGCTGATAGCCGTCACGCTGGCTTATCTGGCCGGCTGGCTGCCGGCCTGGCTGTCTTTGCCGGTGCTGGCCGTGCTGGCCTCGACCGGGCTGGCCATGCACATGCTGCACGCCAGCGTTGCCGGACTGCTGACGGCCGAAAACCCCAGGCAGGCACTGAGCTATCTGGTCAGCCGCGATACGCAGGCCATGACCGAAACCGACGTCCATAAAGCCGCGCTGGAAACCTGGGCCGAGAACCTCAGCGACGGTGTCATCGCGCCGCTGTTTTATCTGGTCCTGTTCGGACTGCCCGGCATCGCCGTCTATAAGGCTGTCAATACCATGGATTCGATGATCGGCTACAAGATCGAGCGCTATTTTTATTTCGGCAAGGTTGCAGCCAGGCTGGACGATATCGCCAATTACCTGCCGGCCCGGCTGACGGCGCTGCTGATCATTGCGCTGGCCGATGACAGACGACGGGCCTGGCAGTGCTGCCGGCGCGACGGCGGCAAGCTCGAAAGCCCCAATGCCGGTTTCCCGATCGCGGCCATGGCCGGCGCGTTAGGCGTGGCGCTAGGGGGAGATGCCAGCTACCACGGCCGCATCAAGCGCAAGCCGGTATTGGGCCTGGCTGTCAATGCGGTCAATTCAACCATACTGAAACAGGCATTAAACATGAAAACGGGCATTAATCTTATCGTGCTGGGCATTCTGGCAATCGGAGCTTTGCTGACATGAAAACACTGTTCATAGGCGGGATCAAAAGCGGCAAGTCGCGCCTGGCCGAAACCTATATATTGGCACAGACCAAGGGCCTCAAGCCCTACTATCTGGCCACGACCGAGTTTTTCGACTACGAGATGCAGGCGCGCATCGCCGCTCACAAACAGCGACGCCAGGATTTTTTTGACACATTGGAAGAACCCGTGAAGCTGTTCGAGGCATTAAAGGATTGCCACAAGTCCGTGCTGATCGAATGCGTGTCAATGTGGCTTAACAACATGCTGTATCACGGCCATTCCGAAACCGTTATCCTGGACGAACTGCAAGCAGTGCTGAAACTGCCATGCGATATGGTGCTGGTTCACAATGAAGTCGGGCTCGGCATCATTCCCGACAATCCCTTGGCGCGGCGGTTTGCGGACCTGTCCGGCAAGGCCTCGCAATTAATCGGACAGCATTGCGATCGGGTGTTTTTTTGCAGCGCGGGCTTAACAATACCGATGAAATAACCAATAATAGCCAAAGGGATCAAGCTGCGTTAGCGCAGACCTATCTCTGTTAATTGGAGCGCGGGACGGGTTTTTCCGTACCGTATGGATGTAATGGTGCTCTTTTAATGGGGACCGCTAATCAATAAGAAGACAAGAAGCATGTTAATAATCAATGTAGTTTATAAACGGGCAGCCAAACTGGCCTTAGTCCTGCTGCTTGCCGGCTGTGCCAGTGATACGGAGAACCGCCATTCCGATACCATGGCCGCCGTGAAGCCGCAGAATCAGGTTTCATCCTTGCCGAAAACGACCGGCAAAAACACACTCCCGCCACCTCAGTCATACCGCAAGCTCGCGCCAGTCTATTCGACCGGCCTGTTGACCGGCATTTACGCCAATTCGCCCCGCGTGCATAACTTTATCCGGCACATGGTGCAAAAACACGGTTTCTCGGAAAGTTACCTGAACGGCCTGTTCTCACAGGCTACGCGCCTGGATTCCGTGATCCGCCTCGAAACCGCGCAGGGAGCCCCCAGTTCCGGCCCCAGCATCCCGAGACCGGGCAGCTGGACGCGCTACCGCAGCAAGTTCCTGACCGATGAACATATCAGCCATGGCGCCGAGTTCTGGGCCGAGAATGCCGACGTGATCCAGAGAGCCAGCGCCACCTATGGCGTCGATCCCGAGTATATCGTCGCCATCATCGGCGTCGAGACTTACTTCGGCCGCAACATCGGCAAAACCGGCACGTTCAATGCCCTGGCGACCCTGGCGTTCGATACCGAAAGGCGCGCCACCTTTTTTACCTCGGAACTGGAAAACTTCCTGCTCATGACGCGCGAGGAAGGCTTCGAGCCTTTAGAACCAGTCGGCTCCTGGGCCGGCGCCATGGGCCTGGGGCAGTTCATGCCAAGCAGTTTCCGCCGCCTGGCCGTCGATTTCGACCACAACGGCGTGCGCGATCTGTGGGATCAGCGCGATGCGATCGGCAGCGTCGCGCATTATTTCTCGCGCAGCGGGTGGCAGCGCAGCAGACCCGTCGCGCACCATGCCAATGGCCGCAACGGCTCCTCGACCATTTCCCTGAGCACCTATAACGGCAATGAATTCTGGCAGGTTTACCCCAATTTCAAGGTGATCAAGCGCTACAACAACAGCGACAAATACGCCATGGCCGTGCACCAGCTGGCGCAGGCCATCAAGCAGCGCTACGCAGCCACCCGGGGGCCGGCGCTGGTCATGGGACGCGACCGCATGTAATCCCTGCCCTGTTTTTGCAGGGACATCCATGGGATCAACTGAGGCATATGCCACACTAAAACTGTGGCATATGCCTTATTTTTTCAGAGCAAGGTTATACTCAATCTCTAGAGCACTGTTTTTATTAATATAACGGCTCAGGCATATTTATTGCCCTATTTGTAATTTTATAATTACAAAAAAAGGAAGGATAAGAATGCTGAAAAAGCTCGGTTTAACTGTTTTATTGTTGCTCGGGCACAGCGCGGCCGATGCAGCCGTGCGTGATTTTACGCTGCATATCGATGACGGCGATCTGACCATTACCGGCGCAGGCGGCACGACCCTGTCGGTATGGGGTTACGGCGAAACGGCCGGCCTGCTGTTTACGCTGCCTTCGACGTCAGGCACGTGGTATCCGCAGGTGGTCTATAAAAAGCTGCGCGACAACGCGCCTTACGCGACCGTTTACGGCAAAATCACTTTTTAAACGCGCGCGGTTCGGTTAGGCTAGCTTCCGATTGGCCGTTCATGCTGGTGCGTGAACGGCTAAGGCCACTGGAGCTAGCCCATGTTTTTCAAAGATACCTTAACTCAAGCTTTCGGCGCGATCAGGGCCCAGCGCCTGCGCGCCCTGCTGATCATTCTGGCCATGAGCATCGGCGTGGCTTCCGTGACCGTGCTGACGGCCCTGGGCGAAAGCGCCCGCCTCTATATCATCAATGAGTTTGAATCGCTGGGCACGCATCTGGTCATCGTCCTGCCGGGACGTACCGAAACGACGGGCGGCGCGCCGCCGATGTTCGGCGAGACGCCCCGGGACCTGACGCTGGACGATGCTTATGCCTTGCTTAGAAGCCCCCATGTGGCCGCCATCGCGCCGGTAACGGTCGGTTCCGCGCCGGTTTCGGCGGAAGGCCTGGAGCGCGAAACCAATATCCTCGGTTCGACGCATGCCCTGATACGCGTGCGCCATCTGACCATGGCGCAGGGGCGCTTTCTGCCGGAAGCGGAACCCGACAAGGCCATACCGGTCTGCGTAATCGGCCAGACCATACGCGAACAGCTGTTCCCCAACAGACCGGCGGTCGGCGAGTGGCTGCGCATCAATGACCGGCGTTTCCGCGTGATCGGCGTGCTGGAGTCGGAAGGCCAGTCCGTCGGCACGGATTTCGACGAAATCGTCATCATTCCTGTCGCTTCCGCGCAGGCGCTGTTCGATACCAACTCGCTGTTTCGGATTCTGATCGAGACCAAATCCAAAGAGGCCATGATTCAGGCCGTCGAGGATGTCAAAAACATCGTCAAGGCCCGGCACGAAGGCGAGGACGATATCACGGTGATCACGCAGGACAGCGTCGTCAACACGTTCGACAAGATATTGACCGCGCTGACCCTGACCGTGGCCAGCATCGCCGGCATCAGCCTGGCCGTGGCCGGTGTGCTGGTCATGAACGTCATGCTGGTCAGCGTTACGCAGCGCACGGCCGAAATCGGCCTGCTGAAAGCCCTGGGCGCGACCAGGCGCCAGCTGCACGCGCTGTTTCTGACCGAAGCGGCGCTGTTGTCGCTGGCCGGCGCGGTGCTGGGCGTCGTGCTGGGGCAAGTCACGCTGTGGGGGCTGCAAGCGCTGTATCCGAACTTCCCGTTCATCCTGCCGGTCTGGGCGCTGCTGGCGGCGCTGGCCGTTTCCCTGTTCACGGGGCTCGTGTTCGGCGTATTGCCGGCCAGAAAAGCCGCGCGCCTCGACCCCGTGTCCGCCCTGGCCAGGAGGTAACGATGCGCGCCGCCGACCTGATCGCCTTGTCATACCGGACCGTCATCAGCCATAAGCTGCGCTCGGGCCTGACTGCGCTGGGACTCATCATCGGCATCGCCGCGGTCGTGATACTGACCTCGATCGGCCGCGGCATTCATGCCTTTGTGCTGAGCGAGTTTACGCAGTTCGGCACCAACCTGATCGCGGTCTTCCCCGGCAAGACCACGACCTTCGGCATGTCCGGCGCCACGATCAGCACCGTGCGCCCCTTGTCGCTGGCCGATGCCGACAGCCTGAGCCGGCTGGACAATGTGATTGCCGCTTCGCCGCTCGTGCAGGGCAATGCCCGCGTTGAAGCCGGCAACAAGCAGCGGCGCACGAACGTGCTGGGCGTCGGCTCGGCCGTGCCGGAGATCTGGAAAATCAAGGTCGTCTCGGGCAGCTTCCTGCCGGCCGGCGAGCAGGACAATCCGCGCGCGCTGGCCGTCCTGGGCCATAAGCTGGCGCGCGAGCTGTTCGGCACGGGCAGTCCGCTGGGCCAGCGCATCCGCATCGGCACCGACCGCTATCTCGTGGTCGGCGTCATGGAAAGCAAGGGCCAGATGCTGGGCTTTGACATGGACGACACGCTTTACATCCCGGCCGCCAAGGCGCTGGCGCTATTCGACCGTGAAAGCCTCATGGAGATCGATATTCTTTATGAAAGCAATGCGCCGGTCGCGCGTCTGGAAAAAGCCATCAAAAGGCGCCTGATCGCGCGGCACGGCATGGAGGATTTCACGATCGTGACGCAGAACCAGATGCTGGAAAAGATGGATTCGATCCTGAATATCCTGACGTTGGCCGTGGCGGCGCTGGGCAGCATCTCGCTGCTGGTCGGCTCGGTCGGCATCCTGACCATCATGACCATCGCGGTGTCGGAACGGATCTCGGAGATCGGCCTGTTGCGGGCTATCGGCGCGGAACGGCGCACGATCTTCCGGCTGTTTCTGGCCGAGGCGCTGGCTTTGAGCGCGACGGGCGGCCTGGTCGGCGTGCTGACCGGCATCGTCGCGGTACGGCTTATCGCGGCCGCCCTGCCCGCGCTGCCGGTGCAGCTGGCCTGGACCTATATCGCGGCGGCTTTTCTGGTCTCATTGCTGATCGGCATCGCCACCGGCGTGGCCCCGGCCATGAAAGCGGCCCGGCTGGAGCCGCTGGAGGCGCTGCGGACCGAGTGATCAAAGAAACTGAAACCTCCACGGCTGTTTGATTTGTTCCGCGCCCTGGGTGATGCGGCGGCCCGCCGGTAAATTGTTTTTGACCACTATTTCATGGTAATTCAAAGGTTGATGATGGTAGATAACAGCATTGTTCAACAACTGCCTGGCTGGACACAGATTTTTTCTAATAGCCTGTGTAGGCTGGGTTGAAGCGTTGCGGAAACCCAGCTTGGGCGGCTTCGAATGCTGGGTTTATCAACCCAGCCTACGCGCTGCAAATGCGGCGCTATGCCTTGGGTGATGCGGCGCCCGGCGCGGCAAACGGGATAAGCCCTCCCTGCGCAACATCAGATAATCAGTTGATGTTTTGCTAAATAAATATGAAGAACAGGCAAAATTGAATAATTAAACCTTCGGTGATATGGTAAGAGTGCAGTTTTTAATTCCCTTCACAATGACATCCGAATTACCAGATTCGTCTTATTCATGGTGATGACGGCTGCGGTTTATCAACGGCATTGTAGATGGGACACTCATCTATCTACTTTCGGAGACCCGCATGCGTTACCTTGATCCCAACCAAACCGGCAGCAAAGTCCAGTTCAAATCCCGCTACGATAACTACATCGGCGGCGCCTGGGTAGCGCCCGTCAAGGGGCTTTATTTCGAGAATCCGAGCCCGATCAATGGCAAGCCCTTCTGCGAAATTGCCCGTTCATCGGCGGAAGATATCGAAAAGGCGCTGGATGCCGCCCATGCCGCCAAAGACGCCTGGGCCCGCACGGCGCCGGCGGAGCGCTCGAACATTCTGCTGAAAATCGCCGACCGCATGGAAGCCAGCCTGGAAATGCTGGCGGTGGCGGAGACCTGGGACAACGGCAAGCCGGTCCGTGAAACCCTGGCCGCCGATATACCGCTAGCCGTCGACCATTTTCGCTATTTCGCCGCCTGCATCCGCGCCCAGGAAGGCGGGTTGAGCGAAATAGACCCTGACACCGTCGCCTACCATTTCCACGAGCCTTTGGGCGTGGTCGGTCAGATCATCCCGTGGAACTTCCCGATCCTGATGGCCGCCTGGAAACTCGCGCCGGCCCTGGCCGCAGGCAATTGCATCGTGCTGAAGCCGGCTGAGCAGACCCCCGCCAGCATCATGGTACTGATGGAACTGATCGGCGATCTGCTGCCGCCCGGCGTGCTGAACGTGGTGAACGGCTTCGGCGTGGAAGCCGGCAAGCCTTTGGCCAAAAACAGGCGCATCGCCAAGATCGCCTTCACCGGCGAGACCACCACGGGCCGCCTGATCATGCAATATGCCTCGGAAAACCTCATTCCGGTGACGCTGGAACTGGGCGGCAAATCGCCCAACATCTTCTTCGAGGACGTGCTGTCCCATGACGACGATTTCGCCGACAAGGCGCTGGAAGGCTTCGCGATGTTCGCGCTCAATCAAGGCGAGGTTTGCACCTGTCCGTCCCGCGCACTGGTACAGGCATCGATCTACGACGACTTCATGGCGCGGGCCGTCGCGCGCTTGCAGCACATCCGGCGCGGCCATCCTTTGGACACCGATACCATGATCGGCGCACAGGCATCCAACGACCAGCTGGAGAAAATCCTCGCCTACATCGACATCGGCCGGCAGGAAGGCGCCAAACTGCTCGCCGGCGGCAAGCGCTGCGAGCTGGAAGGCGAGCTGGCCGGCGGCTATTATGTGGAGCCGACTGTCTTCGCCGGCAACAACCGGATGCGGATTTTCCAGGAGGAAATCTTTGGCCCGGTTGTCTCGGTGACCTCGTTCAAGGACCAGGCCGACGCGCTGGCCATCGCCAACGAAACCCTGTACGGCCTCGGCGCGGGCGTCTGGAGCCGCGACATTAATACCGCCTATCACATGGGGCGCGGCATTCAGGCGGGACGGGTGTGGACCAATTGTTATCACCTCTATCCGGCCCACGCCACTTTCGGCGGTTACAAGCAATCGGGCATCGGTCGGGAAAACCACAGAATGATGCTCGACCATTATCAGCAGACCAAGAACCTGCTGGTGAGCTATAGCCCGAAGGCGCTGGGATTTTTCTGAGCATGACACGCGTTTCCTGCACCCCGGCCGCCGCGGAGCTGATCGCCAGGCTCAAGCAATTGCACGGCTGCGAACTGCTGTTCCATCAATCGGGCGGCTGCTGCGACGGCAGCGCGCCCATGTGCTACCCGCTGGGCGAATTCCGGGTCGGCGAGTCCGACGTAAAGCTGGGTGAAATCGAGGGCTGCCCTTTCTATATGGGCGCCGACCAGTTCGAGTATTGGCGGCATACCTATCTCATCATCGACGTGGTGCCCGGCAGGGGCGGCGGTTTCTCGCTGGAAGCGCCCGAAGGCGTGCGGTTTATCACCCGTTCAAGGCTGTTGACCGGGGAGGAGGAAGCGGATCTTGGTTAAAAACTGATGTTATGCACGGGCAGCTTTTTATGCCGTTTGCCGCTCCCGAGCACTACAGTGGTGTAGGTGCGAATTCATTCGCACTCAATGACTAACAAGGCGTCCCAGGTCGAATACCCATGGGGCACAAGTGAATTCGACCCTACAGGTGCTTGGCGTAGGGGCAAATTGTCTGCGTAACATCAGTTAAAAATATTCGCGGTTTCCCTGCCCGACATTGAGACCGGAAGGCATCGCTTTTCGATGCCTTCCTTTGTCGATTGAGGCCTGAATCATTCAGCCCTTTTTGAACTTGGCGGCTTCTTCCGAACCGCCCGTGGCGTCGCCCTCGCTGTAAGAGTGGGCGCCGACCCCGGCCAAATGGCCGCCTTGAACCACCAGATACTCATTACGGATGGGACGGCCCTCGAACCAGCATTCCAGCACTTCGCGCACGCCGGCGGCATAACGCGCCTGGGCCGAGAGGCTGGTGCCGGAGATATGCGGTGTCATGCCATGGTGCGGCATGGTGCGCCAGGGATGGTCCTGCGGCGCGGGCTGGGGGAACCAGACGTCGCCCGCATAGCCCGCCAATTGACCGCTTTCCAGGGCTCGGGCGATGGCATCGCGATCGCACAGCTTGCCGCGCGCCGTGTTGATCAGGTAAGCGCCGCGCTTGAAGTTCTTCAGCGTCTGCTCATTGATCATGTGCTCGGTTTCCGGGTGCAGCGGACAGTTGAGGGTCATCACGTCGCAAACACGGACCAGCGATTCAACGTCGGGATGCCAGGTAAGATTCAACTCTTTCTCGACTTCCGACGCCAGGCGATGGCGGTCGGTGTAATGCAGTTTGACATCGAACGGTTTTAGCCGGCGCAGTACCGCCAGGCCGATGCGGCCTGCGGCAACGGTGCCCACCTCCATGCCCTCCAGATCGTAAGAGCGGGCCACGCAATCGGCGATGTTCCAGCCGCCTTTCACCACCCATTGATAGGATGGGATGTAATTGCGCACCAGACTCAGGATCATCATCACGACATGTTCCGCCACGCTGATGCTGTTGCAGTAGGTGATTTCCGCCACCGTGATGTTTCTCTCGATGGCGGCTTGCAGGTCGACGTGGTCGGAGCCGATGCCCGCCGTCAGCGCCAGTTTCAGTTTCGGCGCCTTGGCGATGCGTTCGGCCGTCAGATAAGCCGGCCAGAAAGGCTGTGAGATGACGATTTCGGCATCGGGCAATTCCTGGTCCAGCCGGGAGTTTTCGCCATCCTTGTCGGAAGTGACCACCAGTGTATGCCCCAGACCTTCCAAATAGCTGCGCAGGCCCAGTTCGCCCGATACGCTGCCCAGCATCTGGCCAGGGATGAAGTCGATCGCCTTCGGGGTCGGTGTGGTCTGGCCATCGGGGTAAACCTTGATCTCGGGTATCGAGTCGCGGGCGTAGGATTTCGGATGACCGTCGATGGGATCATCGTAAAGAACACAAACAATTTTTGCCATGTTGCCACCTCCATGATGAATAAAATGTTGAGGAGCGGTCCTAATCTTCGACCGATTAGCCTCCGGTTTTATCCTGGCCGGGGAAAGATTTGCTTGTCGGGCGTATTCCGCCACTCAGTTTCGATGGGATGAGGTTCGCCAATGGACCCTCAGCGCAGGGGGGCGAATTCACTTGTGCCCGTCAGGGTATTTGCACTGACAACCCTATAGCCTTTTGCAAAGCAGCGTGTTTCGGGTCGAATGAATTCGACCCTATATAGTCCTTCCGTCCTGTTTTAGGTGATACTCAGCACAGCTGGCAGGTAGCTGCCAGTAAAGCAGGACATGCACCTGCGGGCTACGAATAATTCGACCCCAACATTTAGATGTTCACCGGTTTGGTTTCGAGCCCACGGGTGCGCTTGGGATCACTAACGAATACTCAGGGCTTGCCGCGGCATCGGCTCACCTATATTGCTTTCGCAGATCTCAGGCAGGCATGTTTCTCTTGGTTAATCGACCCCGCCGGAGATCAGGTATGAATAGCCTTAACAAGCCATCGTTTACAGCTTTTGTCGGTATTGACTGGGCCGACAGAAAGCATGACGTTTGCCTTCAAGCGGCAGACAGCCCGAAGCGGGAGTTTTCAGTGATTCCCCATCAAGTTGAATCGATCAACGATTGGGCGCAAGCCTTAATTCAACGGTTTGGCTCACCTATTGCGGTCGCCGTGGAACTGTCGAAAGGTCCGATTGTATATGCACTGCAGAAATTTGATAGCTTTGTCATTTATCCGATCAATCCTGGAACGCTGGCCAAGTATCGGGAAGCCTTTACGCCGAGCAGGGCAAAGGATGATCCGACGGATGCGGAATTCGCTGTGGATCTACTGTTACGTCATCCCGAGCGTTTTAAACCCCTTCAGCCTCAAAGCCTGGAAATGCGAGCCTTGTCATCCCTGGTTGAGCAAAGAAGGAGTTTGGTTAACGATAAAATCCGTCTCACCAACCGTCTGCGTTCGGCCTTAAAGCAGTATTATCCGCAAGTCCTGGACTGGTTTGATCATATTGATACCCCGTTATTCTGTGCTTTCATTCGCCAATGGCCAACGCTGGCCCAAGTCAAACGGGCCCGAAAAAATACGCTGGCCACCTTTTTTCATCAACATAACATGCGTTTTCCTCAGGTGTTGGAAGAGCGGCTGGCAGCGATCAAAACTGCAACGCCGTTAACTTTAGATGAGGCTATTATCATTCCCTATCGCCTACAGGCACAGGTATTGATCGAACAGTTAAGCGTTACTCTGGAAGGGATTAAACAATTTGACCAGGCCATTGAGCAAATCGCCTGTCAGCATCCTGATTATGCCTTGTTTAGCGCATTGCCAGGCGCAGGTTCATCGCTCGCGCCGAGGCTATTGGTGGCGTTTGGCGAGCAGCGAGATCGATACCCGAGTGCGGCAGATTTACAAAAATATGCGGGCGTTGCGCCAGTAACGGAGCGCAGTGGTAAGAAACATTGGGTGCATTGGCGGTGGGAGTGCCCGACCTTTCTTCGACAAACCTTCACCGAGTGGGCGGCACAGACCATTAATAAATCATTCTGGGCGGGCCAATATTACCGACAGCAGCGCGCAAAGGGCTCAACCTATCAAGCCGCTGTGCGTTCCCTGGCGTTTAAATGGATACGTATCCTCTACCGGTGCTGGCAGACCGGTAAGCCCTATGATGAATCCACTTACCTCAAAGCGCTGGAACAACGGGGCTCCTCGTTGCTAAAACCAGGCGGCGAAATCAGTGAAAAAGCTTGACGGACTAACTCAGGGCGTGAACAGGCTGTGGCGTCAGTGTCGCAAACGGGAAAAGACAGCCATCCGTAACATCAGTTATTCAAACTCAAAACCAGCCTTTTTCCAGGCCTTTGCGCCGCCTTCAAGATTGCTTAAGTTACGGTAACCCAAATCATGAAGCGACCTTGCCGCCGCATTGCCCATAGGGCCGCCCTCGCAATAGAGATAGATAGCTGAATTTTTGTCCTTGGGCAGTTTGTCTTTGTATCTCTCGATTTCGTTGTAAGGAATAAACAGGTCAGTGCCTTTTATATGCCGCTGTTCGGGCGTGTGAACGTCGACAAGGAAAATATCCTCTTGCTGCATGATCCGGTTTAATTCAGGCGCGGTTATAACGTTCAGATAATCCGGCTTTTGAAACGAACAGCCAGTCACAAGGAAAATAAAAGCGATGACGGGGTAAAGTTTTTTCATAGGAATAGTTTTGCAGTTCATAAAGACAGGCAACTCATTCATGCCGGGCAACCGGTGATTCGGCTATTGATTTAATAACGAAAATCACAGGAAATTGAAGAAATAATCATGGCTATATGGAGTCAGTATATTGGCTTTAACAAGGGCTAACAACTTTATCTAAACTGAACAGAGATTCTCATTTTGGTCAGTGATCTCAATAGTGGGCACAAAAAAACCCTTGCCCGGCAATGCCGGACAAGGGTTTTGCTTCTGGTTGCGCATGCGGCCGGACTGCCGTCGCAGCGGCTTCAGCTTAGTGCGTGGAGGCGTAGAGCTGCTGGATTTCCTTGTAGCGGTTGGCCGCATCGGTCAATGTTTCCTTGGCCGATGCCAATTCGTTATTCTTGAGTTCGGTACGCGCTTTTTTCAAAACATTGCTGGCCTGGTTGCGTTTTACGTCCAGCACATTATTGGCGATGTCTTTCTGCAATTGACGGGCATCGCTGACCATATCGACCAGCTTCTCGTTGTCCGTGCCATTGTCTAGTGCCGTAATCGTCTCTTCGACTTTCGCCAGCGTGTTCTCGATCGCCGCTTTAACATCTTCATATGAAGGATTCGCAATGGCGGATGCGGTGAATGATGTGGCAGCCATTGATGCGGCCATAACAGAAGAAACCAGAAATTTGTTGAATGCGTTCATGGGGTAAGCCTCATAGTGGATAAACAATTTATTTTCACCTGGCGATGAACAGAAGGCTTAGGGCAAGGCCGATTCATGTTGATCTTCAGGCATGGTGAGATTCTAGCAGGTTTTGTTCTAATTAGAACTATTTTCGTTCTAATGCGGACTATTTTTTTGAATGCCATGCTTTTTACGCCCTGGCTTTTCTTGATAATTAATTTAATGAGACTTAATTATCAATAGCTTATATGATTTTCAAAGGTCCGGTTTCAGGCGTTTGCTGGGCTGCGGAAGTCGTTCGATTTGGCCGTCCGACCGGCAAGTCTTGCCGAAAAACGGCCGGATTTCCTTATCAAAAGATAGATTAATGCCAAATTACATTAAAAAACTTGAGGTTATTACCGATCAGGATTACCATTTAGTTCTAATTGCAACTATTAATTTTGAAGTTATGAATTCGCCATCGACATTTCCGAGCGTGCTGCGCGAGCTGACGCGGACACATCAAGTTTTTTTAGCCTATGCGGCCTGTCATGTGCACACGCTGGATCTGACGCTGCCCCAATTCGATATTATCCTGACCCTGGGCAATACGGCCGGCATGACCTTCAAGCAGCTGGGCGAGAAAACCATCATTACCAAAGGCACTTTGACGGGCGTCATCAACCGCCTGGAAGATAAAGGGCTGGTTCAGCGCATGGCTTCGAAGACCGACGGCCGCAGTCAGATCGTGCGGCTGACGGCGGCGGGCGCAGCCCTGTTCAAACGCGCTTATCCCGAGCATCTGGAATTCATCTATCGGATATTTAATGATGGCTCTTATTGGATTCCAGGGAGATACCCAACCATTGCTGAAAGCTTGAATTTGAGGTTCAGTATCCCCAGATAGGACGGATGATTACCTTACCTCAACTATTAGACAATGCCAAATGCTTTGAAACGATTCGCGTCCTGCGCTGGCCGGATAAAGTCTCTTGTCCCCATTGCGGCTCAGAAGCCATAATCAAGCAGGGCAAGGATGATACCCAGTCTGAAAGGCAGCGTTACAGCTGCAAGGCCTGTCAGCGCAAATTCGACGATTTAACCGGTACGATTTTCGCGGGTCACCATCAACCCTTGAAGATCTGGGTGCTGTGCTTGTATTTTATGGGCTTGAACTTATCGAACGCGCAGATTGCCCGTGAGCTGGATTTAAATGAAACGGACGTTCAGCCAATGACCCAGCAGTTGCGGTCAGGGATCGTCAGCAAAAGACCAGTGGTGGTGCTGGAAGGCGAAGTCGAATGCGACGAAGTTTATGTGGTAGCCGGGCATAAAGGCCAACCGGAAGCCGTAAAAAAAAGGCCGAAAAGGTCGGCGTAACCGCTTAAAAGGTGCGCGTGGACGCGGTACGCTGGCCAAGGAAAAGCCGCCGATATTGGGCATGATTCAACGCGGCGGACCAGTGGTCATTCAGATGCTGGACAATGTTCAGCAAACGACCATCCAGCCTGTGATTCAAAGCACCATAGCGCCGGGTACGCTCATTTACACCGATGAATATGCGATTTATGACCGCCTGGAGTCATGGGGATACGCGCGAAAAAGCGTTTGCCATGGTGCCGGGGAATATGCGCGCGATGAGGACGGTGATGGGTTTTATGAAGTGCATGTGAACACAATGGAAGGGTTTTGGTCGCTGCTGCGTTCCTGGTTACGCCCGCATCGCGGGATTTCTCAAGCGCATCTGCCCATTTATTTAGGCTTTTTCGAGTTTGTCCATAACGCCAGAAAACGCGGTAAAGCGTTATTAAGTTCTCTGTTGGAGCTGATTATCAGCTAACTCCCTGGAATCCATTATGAGCCTTAATGATTATTCACCGGAAGATATTGAGACACTTGAATCGGCTCTGCGGCGGCTGCGCGAAGCTGTCACCGCAGCGCGCGGCGACATGCATGAAGAACCGGCTGTTGAAGCCGGCGAATAGAAGGCTGCGCTTCCTGTCCAGCCTGTTTTTTAACAGCAGCACACATTCATCAAAATGGGTCCGTCGGTTATCGGCTCGGACTCTCTTCAATATTTACAGCTAATCGCCTCTCTTGAATTACGCCGGGGTTTGATCAAAACCGGCGGCAAGAACACATGGCACTGCGTGCGGGCCAAATGCCATCGAGCCGTCGGCAGCATACCGATAAGTGTTTGATCCATAATGCACTCAAAGAAAGACCGCTCATTTTGTTCTCTTTTTGTTCTCTTTCTCTGGCATTTCAGGCCGTTTTTGATAAGCTGACAAAAAATACAAAAACAGGAGCGACGATGAATCAATTAACCCGACGACAGCGGCAAATCCTTGATTTCCTGCGCGACACCCCCGACAAATTCCCGTATCCGCCGACACTGGACGAACTCTGCGCAGCGCTCGGCATGGCCTCTCGGGGCTCCCTGCACAAGCACATATCGGCCTTGATCGAGGCGGGACTGGTGGAGCCGTTCGCGGGCCAAAAGCAGGGCGGCATCCGCCTGACCGCCCTGGCGCAGCGCGATGAGGCCGATCGCGAACAAGGTTTGCCGTTTGTCGGCAGGATCGCCGCCGGCAGGCCGATCGAGGCCGTCGAAACTGTCCGCTACATGGTCGTGCCCGAAGTCCTGAAAAGCGACAAGCCCTGTTACGTGCTGCAGGTCAAAGGCGACTCGATGATCGAGGCCGGCATTTTCGACGGCGACTGGGTAGTCATCGAGCAGCGCAGCTACGCGCACAATGGCGAGATCGTCGTGGCGCTGGTCGAAAAGACCGAAGCGACCTTGAAATACATCGAGCAGGAACCGGACAAGGTGCTGCTGATCCCGGCCAACGCCAGCCTGGCGGCGATGGCCTATCGACCTGAGCAGGTCGAGATCCAGGGCGTGCTGGTCGGGCAAATGCGCAGTTATCGTTCATCACTGACTAAATAATGGGGGAGAACCATCATGACAAGAAGAATTCACATGCAGGACCAGGTCGGAGCCAACAAAATCGAGGAAATCATGCACCATGACTACGGCCAGTGCTCGATCGAACAATGGACCGTGAAGTTTGCGGTAGTCGGAGCGTTTCTGTTGCTGGGGGTATATTGGTAATTCCGGGTTTGGCTTATCCGGCGTTTCCTACAGGGCCGGGTAAGGATTTGGTCAAAAATAGTTTCCCGGTGTGCGGATGACATTAACACTTGTGTAAGGGCGAATTTACTTGTGCCCCAGAGGGCATTCGCCCAAGGCGACTTAAGTCGCCCCCGCAAAGGTATTTATTGGTCAAATGCGCCACTTGACCCAGACGCCGCGAAAACGTTAAGGACGGAGCTGCAAACACCGTCCCGCCGGAAAAAGCCATGCCCTGTGCGCCCCACTTATAACAGCCTGTGTAGGCCGGGTTGAAGCTTTAGCGGAAACCCGGCCTGGGCGGCTTTGAAAATGCCGGGTTTATCAATCCGGCCTGCCGCCGTTGCAAGCCTCGGCGCACGGCGCGGCAAACGGGGCAAAAACCGTCTGTGCGTAACATCAGTTACGTTAAGGCAGATGTCAGAGCATCAGGCCGGCAGGAATCTTTCACTGAACACCTGTTCGACCGGCACGCCTTGAGAGCGGGCAGCCGCTTCGGCGGCGTCAATCAGAGCGGGCGGTCCGCAGAGGTAAATGTCGGGCCGGGCATTCAGGTCGTCCAGGTCCTGAGCCAGCGCATCCGCCGGCGTGCCGCAGAAGCCCTGCCAGTCCTGGTTCGGCTTCCACACGCACAAAATCACCTGGAGCTGGGGCAGTTCCGCCTTTAACGCTTCCAGCTCCGTCAGGCAGAACAACTCTTCGACCCGGTTGACGCCGAAATAGAGCCGGACCGGGTGCGGTTCCTGAAACTCGGCCATACGTCTGAGCATGGACAGCATGGGCGCCAGTCCCGTGCCGCCGGCCACGAACCAGCGCGGCCTCAGGCCGTTTTCGCTCAGGCCGAAGGCGCCTTGAGGGCCGTGCACGATCAGCGTCTGACCGGCATGGGCCTGTTCCCGCAGCCAGGTGGAGAAAAGCCCGCCGGGCTGGAGGCGGATCAGGAATTCCAGCCGTCCTTCCCAGTTGCCCGTGTTGGCGAGCGAGTAAGCGCGCCTGATGGCCTGCCCCGGCACTTCCAGTTCCACAAACTGGCCGGGCTCGAATTCCGCCACGCTTCCGCCGTCGTCCGGCGCGAGGTGCAACGTCAGGCGCACGGTGTTTTCGCCGACCGGCTCGATGGCGGCGATATCGGCATTTCGGCGCCGGATTTCGCCCAGCAGGATGCGGTCATGGTCGAAAGGCAGGGAAACGCTCAGATCGCTGAGGGGAAAGGTGCGGCAGAGCAGGATGCCGCCCTTCTCTGCCGCGCCGGCCGGCAATGCGGCGGGATTGTGCTCGCCCAGGATATAGTCGCCGCGTGTGGCGTCGGCGTAGCAGGCGCCGCAGCTGCCCTGACGGCATTGGGAAGGCAGCACGATGTGCGCGTCGGCGGCGGCCTCCAGCAGGCTCTGGTCGGCGTCGCAATCGAAACGGAGCAGCTCTCCGTCGCGGGTAGTGAGTTCAATGGTATGAGTGCTCATGTTTTCTTAGGCTCCAAATAGGGATGATGCGGCCGGGAACGCGCAAGCTTCCCGGCCGCATAGGCAATCAGGCGGCTTTGGGCGCCAGCGCGGCATCGATGTCGGCCTGGGCCGTGGTGATGGGCTGGAGTCCATACCTGTCCACCAGCGCCTGCACGAGGTTCGGCGTCAGGAAAGCGGGCAGCGTGGGGCCGAGGCGAATGTTGCGGATGCCCAGTGCCAGCAGGGTCAGCAGCACGGCGGCGGCTTTCTGCTCGAACCAGGACACCACCAGCGACAAAGGCAGGTCATTCACGTCGCAGTCGAAGGCTTCGGCCAGCGCGACGGCAACCTTGATGGCGGAGTAAGTATCGTTGCACTGCCCCATGTCGAGCAGGCGCGGAATGCCGCCGATGTCGCCGAAGTCGTGCTGGTTGAAACGGTATTTGTTGCAGCCCAGGGTCAGCACGACGGTGTCCATCGGCGCCTTCTCGGCGAACTCGGTGTAGTAGTTCCGTCCGGGCGCGGCGCCGTCGCAGCCGCCGATCAGGAAGAAGTGCCGGATGGCACCGGACTTCACCGCGTCGATGACCTGGTCCGCGACGCCGAGCACGGCATCGCGTCCGAAACCGATGGTGATGGTTTTTTCAGTCTCGGCTGTTTCCTTGAAGCCGGGCAATGCTCGCGCGGCCTGGATCAAGGGCGCGAAATTCTTGTCGCTGATATGGCGCACGCCGGGCCAGCCTACCGGGCCGGCGGTAAAGATGCGCTGACGGTACTGGGGCTGCGGCTCGATGATGCAGTTGGAGGTCATCAGGATGGGGCCGGGGAAGTCGGCAAAGTCCTTCTGCTGATCCTGCCAGGCGCCGCCGTAATTGCCCGCCAGATGCGGATAGGCCTTGAGTTTGGGATAGGCATGGGCGGGCAGCATCTCTCCGTGCGTGTAGATATTGATGCCGGTATCCCTGGTTTGCTCCAGCAGCGCCGCCAGGTCGCCCAGATCGTGGCCGGATACCAGGATGGCCTTGCCCGGAATCGGGGTCACGCGCACCTGGGTCGGCTGTTGCGCGCCGAAGGTGCCGGTATTGGCCGCATCCAGCAATTCCATCACGGACAGGTTCAGAAAGCCCAGGGCCAGGGACTGGTTGAGCAGGGCATCCGCGTCTGTGGGCTCCGAGCTCAGGAAATCCAGCGCATCTTCGATCCCGGCGTAAACGGCCTCGCTTTCTTTGCCCAGCACATGGGCATGATGCGCATAGGCGCAGACGCCCTTCAGGCCATAGAGCACCAGCGAACGCAGGCCGATGATGTCGGGGCCCACCTGCTCGAGTCCGGCATTGATACCCACCTCGGCGGCTTGCCCGAGCAGGCCCTCCATGTCCGCGGCTGGCTGCCAGGCAGCAGGGCCGGTGAGGCTTTCAGGCACTTTGCCCGCTGCCAGCGCGGCGGCTTCATAACGCGCCTTGACCCGATCCCGTATCGAGGCGGTTTGCTGCAACAGCACGGTAAAGCGGGTGGCATTGAAGTTGACGTTGGTCAGCGTGGTGAACAGCGCATACAGTATGAAGCCGCCGGCTTCGTTATCGGGGGCATTCAGGGCTCGGGCGCGCTTGGCGTACTGGGCAATGCCCTTGGCGCCGTGGATCAGCAAGTCCTGCAAGTCGGAAGTGGTGGCATCCTTGCCGCACATGCCTTTGGTGGACGCGCAGCCGCTGGCGGTTTCGGAGCGGTAGGTCTGTTCGCATTGGTAACAAAACATCGGATGTTCTCCTTGGGTTGGTTGTTTGGATGAAAACAATGTTCACGTCAGCTTTTGCACTAACTATGCCAAGAAAAAAATACCCATGCCGGGCTTACAAAACCTTACACTTTATGCCTGATTTCAATGTATAGTTGTCTTATTAACATCACCGAAAAGTTGTTTGTTTAACAACCGGGTTATCACTATGACGACGAATACCTTTTTCACCTCGCTGATTTCAGTGGTCGCGGACCTTTCCATGCACATGCCGCCGGAACAGCGTTATCAGCGTCTGTTGCAGCATTTGCGCCAGACTTTCCCGTGCGATGCATCGGCGTTGCTGAAACTGGAAGGTCGTCATCTGGTCCCGCTGGCGGTTAATGGATTGTCGGAAGATACGCTGGGTCGGCGCTTTATCGTTGCCGAGCATCCGCGGTTGGCGCGGATTGTGGCATCCGATCAAGCCGTGCGCTTTGCTGCCGATTCCGATTTGCCCGATCCCTACGACGGGCTGATCGAGGCTGAAGACACCCGGCTGCTGGTCCATGACTGCATGGGAGTTACGCTGTTTATCGATGGCGAACCTTGGGGCGTTTTAACGCTGGATGCGCTGAGCTCGGGCACTTTTGACGACATCGACCCGGTGCAATTCAATGCCTTCATCAGCCTGACCGCCGCATCGGTCAAAGCCGCCAGGCTGATTTCGTCCCTGGAACAGCGAGTCAGTTATGCCACCCGCACCCTGATCAAGAAGAATGCCGATCACGGCCTGATCGGTGAAAGCGAGTGCATGCGAACGCTGCGCAATGAAATCTCCATCGTGGCGCCCTCGGAACTGGCGGTCTTGATTTTGGGCGAAACGGGCGTTGGCAAGGAACTGGTGGCCCAGCGCATTCATCTGGAATCGAAGCGCGCCGACCAGGTCATGGTGTACGTCAATTGCGCGGCGCTGCCGGAAAGTATTGCCGAGAGCGAGCTGTTCGGCCACAGCAAGGGCGCGTTTTCCGGCGCCATCAGCGAGCGCGCGGGTAAATTCGAATTGGCCGACGGCGGTACGATTTTTCTGGATGAGATCGGCGAGCTGCCGCTTTCAATCCAGGCGAAACTGCTGCGGACTTTGCAAAACGGCGATATACAGCGCGTCGGCAGCGACCGGCAAATCAAGGTCAATGTCCGCGTCATTGCCGCAACCAACCGCAACTTGCAAGAGGAAGTCGCCAATGGCCTGTTCCGTTCCGATCTTTATCACCGCCTGGCGGTTTATCCCATGCACGTTCCGCCCTTGCGGTGCAGGGAAAAAGACGTGTTGTTGCTCGCCGGCGCCTTCCTGGAAAAAAATCAGCAACACTTGGGCCTTAAGAAACTGCGTCTGGACACGGGCGCTAAAAAAGCCCTGCTGGACTATCACTGGCCCGGCAACGTTCGCGAACTGGAGCATTTGCTGAGCCGTGCCGCGCTTAAAGCATCGACCCAGGCAAACCGTCAGTCGGGCATTATCACCATATCCCCCGCATATCTGGACATCACCCCGGCTTCACAGGACGGGACAAGCGGCACGGTAACAGATGTATCGACAATCCCGTCCATACCGATGGATTTTAAAGACGCCGTGGACGAATTTCAGCGCCAGCTTGTCCAGCAGCAAATCGCCCTGCATCAGGGCAATCGGGCGGCGGCCGCACGTGCGCTTGGGCTGGATCGAGGCAATTTTCATCGCCTGCTGAAGCGCTTGGCCATTTAATGATTGGGCGATAGTCAAGCGCGGCTTACAGGACGGCTTATATATCCATGAACAGCATCGGTAGGCCGTAAGTCAGAACAAAATAGCTGAACGCAGTAACGATGCTGCTGCTCATTTTGAACGAAAGCATCTGCCGAAAAATGTAACTGACAATGGCGATATACCATACGACCAGAAACACCGCCAAACCGATGGAGACCTCTTCTCGGTTTTCGTAGTGTTCCATTACCATCACTAAATCCAGCGCTTCGGCGCCGATCGCCAGCGTCATGATAAAGTTTTCGCAGATGAAAATAGCGGTGAATAACTGGCCAAAATAGTCCCATTTTCTCATGATCAGCAATAATGTGATGATGGTCGAAAAGGCCATGACGGTTCGCAGCAATACTTCCAGCGTGCCATCGGCGGGGTCGGCGATCAGGCTTTCGACGATAATGCCCGACACCAGGTAGAAAGCCACGGCTTTCCACATGAACGATTTGGAAGGATGTAAATCAGCGGGGTTGTTTGTGAACCAGCAAAGCGAAAGATATTGAAGTAACAAATTCATGGTAAAAGAGCTGTTTGGATAGACCTGCAATGCACAACGGTAAATTCAAAGAGGTATTCTTGACGCATTGCGGGGTAACAAAATACAAAATAGGGTAATGGTTGAATCACAACCACCTTAATTATAAGCGGGGCTCATGATAACAGAAACTCATAGGCGTTGTAGGATTGCTCTGCTCGTGGAAATGGTAAAACTGTCAGGACTTGCGTGTTTTGCTCTTCTCCCGCCGTGAAAAAGTGGGAATGAGGCGATCAAAAAGCGTTCAGGCTCGCCATGGGAACAAGCCAGACACATCAAGGAAATGGATCGTGCGCTTGAGAGACACGGGCGGGAAATGTTGCGCGGGTACTGAAACAAAAACCGACCGCATGCCTGATCGATAACCGCAGCTCTATTCTATCAGGCCGGTTCGACGCCGGTAATGTCCCCCTGGTCATTCAATAACAGCCGCAAACGGCCATAACAGGATTTCTGATCGCCCTGGCAGCCGGAGCCTTCCATGATGCTTTCGAGAAAAGTCACATAGATCAATAGGCTCCCGGGCTGGCGTTCGATGATTTCATAGTGGATCGACTCGTTGATGATCCAGCCGTTTTGGCTGCAAAAGGCGCTCAATTCCTTACAATTTTGCAGTAGATGGGTAATCGCTAGAGCTTCAGACATGGATTTGCACCTCTCTTTTATATCTTACTAGGTCAGGATTGCGGATTTTTCGAATGGCTGAAACGCTGGCTTTAAGAGCGGCCGGCCAAAGAGGAACTTTACCCTGTCAAGACGGCCGTGAATAGAAAAACAAGCGCCTTGAGCGATTGCAAAGGCATTGCCTTTTTTACAGTCATCCACAGGCATGAAGGGCAGCTTCCCCTTTTCCCTGTTCCTGCCGCCGCTTATGCAGACAAATTTAGCCACTCTAAAATTTCAACGTTTTTTGAGTAAAACGGGGTAGTTGACTGCATCGGATTTTTGCTATTTTATTTGCCTGAGCCACCATTTGATTAAGGAGCGGGTGATGAAACAATCAGCACTAATGCTTTTCATACTGGCAATACTTTGGGGCTGTGAAAATACCAAAGGGCAAAATCGACATGACCCTAATCATCATGAAAATATCATGCAGAATAATCGCGAATAAATCAGAAGGGGCATGGGTATCCTGCCGGTTTAAACGGGTTTCCGGTGAAAAACAGCACAGCCTGAATATCAAATGTAAGAACTGACCCCGTTATGCTGCATCATGACACTCCAGATATTGTAGAACTGGCGTAAAATACGACCGGGATTGTTTAATAAGCGCGTCTGTTATCGGGCGAGACTTAACATTTTTCCTAAACTCGATACCTTATAAAAAGTATGAAGGAACAGACGCACGATGACTGTCGAACTCTTGATTAACCTTGCAGTGCAGCTTCTTGGAACCGGGGCCGTATTATTTCTCGCTTATCGGTCCTTCCAAAAACGCCGGATTCAGTTAGGCGCTGAACCGACGCTCCCTCAATATTTTATCCGCAGAAGCACCTACTGGCTGGGGATCGCATCGTACTGCACGTTGATGGCAGCGCTTTACTGGTTGCTTACCTGGCAGTGGCTGCCCCTGGAACCGCTTGTGACGCTGGTCGTGAAGAGTCTCCGCTCCGGGGAACTGGTGAATCTTCTGAATGGCCTGGACGGAAACACGATCATGCCTTTGATCGCCGCCGGGCTTTTTCTTTTTCTTATCGCCTGGGAAAGCAAGTTCAATCCCTTGCTTATTTTGAGGGACAGCATCCATGACGCTTTCACAATTCCGACAAAGGCGGTAGAAGTCTATAACGCTCTGATTACGTCGAGATTGTCGGCGGTCGACGATAGCCTTAAAGCACAAATTGCCAATCGCCTGCTGGTGTCGAGCATCGACCCCGGCGATTTTGAAAAATCCAGCGCCACGGTCGAGTATAAATGGGCTCATAATTGCCTGCTTTTTGACCAGATACAGGATTACGCCAATCAATCGTCTTTTCGTCGTTTGTTCACCGAACCGTCTCTGAAATGGGGGGAAATCTGTATCTCCTATAACGCGATGTCGGAAAAAGTGGCCGTCTGGAAGAAAGCGGAACCACACTATACCAAGACGATCAATCTGATAAAGGAACTGGACCACCTCACCGGCCTGCTCTGCCGCTTACTCGCCTCGCTGGTCGTGTTCGGGAGCGCAAGCGAGAATGATATATGGGCAACCGTGAAGCAGCTCGGCGGCAACGTCCACGAGGCCCGCCTGAAACATACCTATAAATATGTTCTGCTTTTCATGGCCGCCACCGCTATCGGGGTCATGTTGGGCCGGGAGATTTCGGTCCTGCTGCATAATGTTTTCCTGTTTCCGAATAAACCCCTGCCGCACTTTAGCTACACTACGCTCCGGTGGATCGCCTATGCCATTGCGATGTATGTCCTTCCGATAGCACTCGTCTTTATTTCACGGTCACTCACCTTCAGGCGCCAACGGGAGCAGTCCGATCGATACGGGTTCTATATGGCAATGATGATAACAGGGTTCATTGTCAGCACTATCGTATCGGTACTTGTTCTCGAACTGACCTTCTACCGCCGGGATCACTTCAGTTTTCTGGAAAGCTTCCTGGACCATATGCGCTGGGGAATTCTGCCGGCGCTCATGTGCGGTTTTGTGGCTTATCGATTGGACACGCCGGTAAGCGATTCGGAAACGCTGGGTAAGCTGATTATAGCCGCTGCGTTGCGTTTTCTTGGGTGGGGCTCGGTTGCCGTCATTATCATGCTTTATGCTACCGACGATTTGACCATCCAGGAGTCGAATCTGCGTTTTACCCTTGTGGGCACGGCTTTCTTCGTGGTCGGCCTCCTGGGGGCGACCGCCCGTTTCAAGACGGCGGGGCCGGAAGATTAGCTGCTCTATCCGGTGTAATTAACCGGAGTTTGGGATAAGAAAAGAGAATAGGTTTTTTGTTGTAGGGTCGAATTCATTCGACCCGAAGCGCCCGAACGCGAGATCTCGAATGATGCGGTTCGTGCCTCACCGCATCCTACCGCGCTGATCCCCAAGGTGACGCTAAGCGGGAATCGGTGCTTTCGGCATGGTCGAAATGCCTCGCTTAAGCGAAAAATCATAGGTGAGACGAAAGACACCCCCTTCCTGCTTGAAATCGCCGACCATGTTCTGGCTCGCCGTAAAAACGACATCGTCTTCAATGTCCGGATCCCCTTTGACGAAGATTTGCGTGACGAGCGTTTCATAGCCAGGCGCCGACACGATAACATGGATGTGCGCCGGCCTGACGGGTGGCCGTTTGGCGATCTTCAAGAATTCGCCTACCGGGCCATCGTCCGGGATGTGATAGGCGGTCGGCATCAGCGCGATCAGCTCGAAAGTCCCGTTTTTATCCGTTCTGAAACGGCCGCGCAGATGGTAGTCCGGCTGTTGCTCATCCTGGTTCTCATACAGGCCATTGGCCGCGGCTTGCCAGATATCGAGGATCGCCCCTTCGATGGGAGCGTTATTCTCAAATTCGAATACCCGCCCTGAGATTCTGGCGCGAGCGCCCGGCGTATCATCGCTGGCAATGGAAGCGCCTCGTTCGCGGAAAGGGGCGTCAGCACGAAAAAAAGGCCCCAGCAGCGCAACCCCCACTGGTTGTTCCTGTTCCCCATGATTGAGTATTTCAATCAACTGACTCAGGCCCATGACGTCGGCAAAAAAGAGGAATTCATTTCCGAGAGGGCTGGTTTTCTCGGCCATTCTTTTCATGAAGTCCCAGGCAAATTCCCATTCCTTGTCGGTCACCTTCATCTCTTTAACACAGGCGTGCAGGTGTTTGATCAGGATCGAGATGACGGATTTGAGCCTTGGGTTGTCGATATCCGAGTAAGCCTTCAGCACTTTCTCAGTGAATTCTTGATTAGGCGAGGTGCTCATGATTCACTCCCTCTACAGCTAATGCAGTTTTGATTTCAGACAGGGAAGTGACGATATAATTCCTTATATCCAGGGCCATAGGATATGCCGAGGCACAAAGCGCATCCTATGGTCATTTATATAAATCAATCAATTATCTTTTTTCGTGTACAGAGGCCGATGAGTGAATAGAAATCCAACTAAAATCATTCGGTATTGTTTCTACAAAACCTTGTTCTATTAACTGCGATTCGCTCCATAAAGACCTATGATTTTCAAAAGGATTGGCTTCAACTTCCTGATGTATAAATGTTTTCGGCGTACTAATTAATATTTTATTTTTCGAAACACGTTTTATTTGATTTAAAAAAATAATACCCTGTTCCGTTGTAAAGTGTTCTAGAACATCAATGGCTAAAACTAATTCGTATTCATTATCGTTTATTTTAGGCAGAGCATCTAAAGCATCATCCCAATAAATATGATCATACGCGTAATCATGTATTGGGGTACGGTATGTCTTGAAAGCTTCAATTCCGTCAATCCGTATCTTCCATTCACCTTTAGGACGCTGGATAGCATTCGCACCATTGACTATAAAAAGATGTTCGTTTTCAAGATTCGTGCGTGCGAGAAATCCATATTGCCCCATACCAACACCTATATCTAAGATAGAGGTCGGTTGTAACATTTCTAAAAAACCTACAATTGATGAAAGCTGCGAACTTTGACTAAATGGCATAAAAAATCTTTTTTAAAAAAAGTTGAAATATTTCTTAATTTTTGAATTAAGGGTAATTTGATCCTACTATAATATTAAGCCAGCGACAGACCTGCTTAATGGGCTTGAGGCATTGACACGGACAACCAAATTAAGCGCTCATGACGGAACGGCCAAGCGAGTGAAAGCCATTGTTATTGCGTGTGTTGCTCTCAAATGCGTCCCCAGCCTGAAACTATCGGCCCTTAGTCTGGGCCGGTATCAAGCTGAGCTTAAGTTTCACTTGAGCTTGGAATGTTAGATACGTATAACAACTTACTCAATACGTTATATTACGTAAGAGAATACTTACCTGTAATAGCCAGAGCGCGGCAGGATGCGGTGAGGTACGAACCGCATCTTATACTTGGATAATTGGTAAGACGCGGCATAGAACCAGGCAAGAGCCGCTAAAGAAAGGGAATAGCAACAAGAAGGGATAATATAAAACCGCTCCAGCAGAACGCTGGAGCGACAGGATTTACTGGCTATGCCGGCAATCAATCTTCCAATTGCTGAATGCCGTCCAGATACCAGGTGGGCTGGATGCTGTTTTTGGGCTTGACGAAATGCCAGACTTCGCGGACCTGATCGGGCTGCACATTGCTGTCTTCGCGCATGATCACGTCGAACAGGACTGTCGCTTGCAGTTCCGAGCCGATTTCGCGCACTTCCAGCAGTTCCGCTTCCAGTTTCAGGACATCGGTGCGGTTTTGTTCACCGGAGGCTTTAAGCTGATCCTGAATCTCGGCGAATACCTTGTCGGTCGTCAGCCCTCTGATTTCGGCCAGGTCGCGGTCATCCCAGGCTTTTTGCAGCGTCTTGAAGGCGGTTTTGGCGCCGGACAGAAACGCCGGCGTGTCGAAACCGGCCGGCACGGCGACGTCCTGGCCGAAGTCGGCGTCCTGCTGAAAATTCTGCACAGCCGGTTCAGCGCCTGGCTTGTCTTTGTTAAACAGGATATCGGTATCGAATCCGGCCGGGTTCGATGAACCGGATTGCGGCGTATGGGCCGACTCGCTGTTGTCATAGTGACCGGCAGTCCGGTTGTAAACGGGTTGTTGTTCACGCGCTTTTTTAGCCGCGAAGAACTTATACAGCAGGAATGCCAGAGCGCCCAGCACCAGGATATCGAGGAAGTTGATGCCCTGGAAAGCGCCGCCGGCCAGCAATGAGCCTAGCAAACCGCCCAGCGCCAGACCGCCCAGCATGCCCATCAGTCCGCTGCGGTTAGCCATGCCCGGTCTGGCCGTCTGGTTTTGTTGGGTGGCTTGCTGCTGTTGCTGTTGTTGACTGGCCGAACGGGCCGGTGCGTCGGCGGAACGCTTGTAAGGCTGGCTGAAGGAGGATCGGCCGCCGAAAGAACTGCCGCCGCCGAAGCGTTTGGCCTCGGCGTCTGAAATACTGCCCAGCGACAACGACAGGCCGATTAATAAAGTGGCTATTATGCCGGTATATCTGTTCATGATTTTTTAGAAGGTATGTTAAATAACATCGAATTGAGGTGTAATCGATATAAGGATGAATTAACAAATTACAAGTTGTTAATTCTTTTTTATTAGCATAGCATTATGGACATGTTTTCAGCCCTACGCGTCTATCTTGTTTTCTTTCTGGCCCTGCTGCAATTGATTGCACCGCTGGTGCATGCGCATGCCGGTGAAAACCTGTCGAATAAGGGTCTGCATGTCCCCGGTCTTGAGATGTATACTGCGGAACAGCATGCATTTCTGTCTCAGCCGACAAACCATATCTCAGGTTCCGAAGCGGCCATCATCGGCGTCGATGCCGGCATCAAGCACAACCAGATACACGCCGATGCCGATACGACTGCCGATCACAGCTATTATTTGCATCAGGAGATAGGCATCTCCAACGCGCCTGTCTCGGCATTCGATATCAACTTTTCTCCGCAACCGTCGCCGTTTGTCTGCCGGTTATTTATTCCCTCGCTCTCGCCACGCGCGCCTCCCGTCTCCTGATTCCCTCTGTTTTTTAAGTTCTGCTGCAGAACTTTTCCTTATATTTACTAAAAATCTATAAGCGGTATTAAGCCGCTACCGGAGCTTTTACTATGTTTGCCCTTAATCTTATTAGAGGGTGCTTGTCTGTGTATGTGCTGGCCACTTCGCTGGGCTTGGCGGATACACTGCCCATTGTGGCCCATCGCGATCCGATTGAAATCGACGCCGGCATGAGCCTGGCTCAAGCCATTGATTTAACACTGGAAAAACATCCTGACAACGCCTGGCTCAAAGCGCTGGAAGAAGAATCCGCTGCGCTCGATCAACGCAGTAAGAGCTGGCTGGCCGGTGCACCCAGTCTCGGACTGTTCTTTCAGGAGGCCACCAGCGGCACGCTGCATTATGGCGACGCCAGCGTTAAAGCGCCGCTGTGGAACTTCGGCCAGCGCGATGCTGAACAGGCCGTCGCGAGACAGGCCGAAAGCAGCGCGCAGTCGCAATCGGCCGCCGTTAAATTACGCGTGGCGGGACTGGTCAGGGCGGCCTTGTGGGACATGGAACTGCAGCAAATCCGCTATGACCAGGCACAAAACGAAGTCGGCGTGTTTGAACAATTGCTGGCCAAGGTTGAGCGCCGCGTCGAGCTGGGCGATCTGCCGCGCGCCGACTTGTTGCTGGCGAAGACCGAGCTGCTGCAGAAGCGCGCCGTACTGACGCAGGCCGAGGCCGAAGTCATGCATGCGCGCAAGCGCTATGCCAGCATCACGCAGATGACGAAAGTGCCCGGCAACTACCGTGAGACCTTGGCCGACATAGCCGAAATCCAGCAGAATCACCCGGCCCTGGTCGCCATTAATAACCAAATCACGCGCAAGCAGGCCGAAGTCGAGGCCATCAGGGCGGTAGGCTCGGGTCAGCCCGATGTCGCGGTCGGCATCAACACCGATCATGGACCTGACGAACGCAGTAACAAGACCGAAAGCTTTAATATCGCCGTGTCCGTGCCATTCGGCGGCAGCGCGCACCTGGCGCCCAGGGTGGCCGCCGCCAATGTCGAACTGAACAGGCTGGTTGCCGATCGAGGGCAGCTCAGCAGGGATCTCGAGCAGGCCCACCACGAAGCCGAGCATAACCTGGAAGTCAACCGGGCCGAACTGGTCATTGCCGAGCAGTTAAAGCAGGCGGCCGAAGAGCATCTGAAAATGACGGAGCTGAGTTTTTCGCTGGGCGAAATCAACCTGCTTGATCTGCTGAGGATCCAGTCCAGAGCTCAGCAGGCCATCCTTAATGCCAAAGAACGTTCAGTCATACTGGAGCGCGATAAAGCGCTGTACAACCAAGCCGTCGGAGTTACCCCATGAACATTATTTTATTATTACTGCTGAGTCTGGCCGGCGCCGGCGTTCAGGCGGCTGACAATGTCATTCAGATAGCCCAGGAACATATCGACAATCTGGGCGTGAAACTGGGCAAGCCCGAGCCCGCCAGCCAGGTGCCGGTCCTGTATGCGCCGGCCAGAATCGCGATCCCGCCCGCGCGCGAGCATATCGTCAGCACCGCACAGGCAGGCCTGATCACGAAACTGTATGTAGCCGTCGGCGATAAAGTCGAGAAAGGCCAGGCGCTGGCCGAGATCAACAGCCCGGACCTCCTGGCCCTGCAGCAGCAATATCTTAAAGCCGTCAATGAACTGGAACTGGGCCGCGCGGTTTATAACCGCGATAAAAAACTGCTGGAAGAAGGCGTGATTTCCGGCCGGCGCTCTCAGGAAACGCGCAGCCAGTACCAGCTTTATCAGACCGAAGCGCACGAAGCTCGGCAATTGCTGGAAATGGCCGGCATGTCGGTCGGGGAAATCAATCGTTTGGCTAAAACCCAGCGTTTGACCAGCCTGCTGACGCTGCGCGCGCCCATGTCGGGCGTCGTGCTCGAGCGCATGGCCGCCGCCGGCCAGCGCATAGACAATCTGGCGCCGCTGTACCGCATCGCCGACCTGAGCGAACTCTGGCTGGAAATCAATATCCCGCAGGAGCGCATCGGCGATATTCATATTGGCGATCAGGTGCTGATCGACAATACCGAGGTCACGGCGCGCATCAGCCTGCTCGGCCAGAGCGTCAATCCGGAAAACCAGACACTGCTGGCCCGAGCCGTCATCAAGGAAACACCGGCAGCCGTGCGCGCCGGGCAAAAAGTCAACACGCGGATCATTCAGGGCAGTGATAAGGTCGCTTTCAAAGTGCCGAACGCGGCCATCGCCCAGAACGAAGGCCGGGCCTATATCTTTATCCGCACGGACCAGGGCTTTCGGGTCCAACCGGTCACTGTCATCGGCAGGCAGGATACTGATTCGATCATTACCGGCGAATTGACCGGCGCCGAAGACATCGCGGTCACGGGTTCGGTTGCGCTGAAAGCCAACTGGCTGGGGCTCGGGGGCGATGAATAATGGGTGGTCTGATTCGTTTTGCGCTGAGCCAGCGCATATTGATGCTGCTTGTAGTAGCGCTGCTCGCGGGCGGCGGCTATTACGCGTTTAAAAATATCCCGATCGATGCGTTTCCGGAAGTCTCGCCGACCCAGGTCAAAGTCATCGTGAAAGCGGCCGGCATGACGCCGGAAGAGGTCGAAGCGCGCATTACCGCGCCGATAGAAGTCGAACTGCTGGGCATTCCGCATCAGACCATGCTGCGCTCGATTGCCAAATACGCGTTGACCGATATCACGGTTGATTTCGAGGAAGGCACCGATATCTATTGGGCGCGCCAGCAGATCGCTGAACGCCTGAACACCCTGTGGAGCGATCTGCCCGAGGGCGTCGAGGGCGGCATCGCGCCGATGACGACGCCGCTCGGCGAAATGTTCATGTTCTCGATCGAGGGCGGCGATCTGAGCCTGATGGAACGGCGCACCCTGCTGGACTGGGTCATCCGCCCTGCCCTGCGCACCGTGCCCGGCGTGGCCGACGTCAACTCGCTGGGCGGGCTGGTCAGAAGCTTCGAGGTGGTGCCGGACAATATGCGCATGGCCGCGCGCGGTATTAATATCGCCGAACTGGTGGAGGCGCTGCAAAGCAATAACCGCAATGATGGCGCGGGCCGCCTCACCGAAGGTGAAGAAGCGCTGATCGTGCGTGCCGAGGGCCGCATCAAAACCCAGGACGATGTCGCAGCCATCGTTGTCGATAATAAGAACGGCGCGCCGATCAAGGTCAGCGATGTCGCCGATATCAGAATCGGTTCATTGACCCGCTACGGTGCGGTCAGCAAAAACGGCAAGGGCGAATCGGTTACCGGCCTGGTGCTGAGTTTGCGCGGCGCCAATGCGCGTCAGACCATCGAAGGCATACAGGCAAAAATGGACGAGCTTAAAGCCGGCTTCCCGCCCGGCGTCAAAGCGACCGTGTTCTATAACCGCGGCAATCTGGTCGACAAGGCCGTCGACACGGTTCAGCATGCCTTGCTGGAAGCGATCGTGCTGGTCGTGATTTTGCTGATTCTGTTCCTCGGCAACCTGCGCGCCGCGCTGACCGTTGCCCTGGCCTTGCCGCTGGCGGCTCTCGTGACGTTCATCCTGATGCAGCAGATGGGCATGTCGGCCAACCTGATGAGCCTGGGCGGATTGGCCATCGCGATCGGCATGCTCGTCGATGCGGCCGTGGTCGTGGTCGAAAACATCATCACGCACATGGCGCACACTGAAAAAGCCCAACGCCTGCCGCGCCTGCACGTGATCTACCGCGCCACGCGCGAAGTGGCCGTGCCCGTGACGTCGGGCATCCTGATCATCATCATCGTATTCCTGCCGCTGCTGACCCTGCAGGGCCTGGAAGGCAAACTGTTCACGCCGGTGGCGTTGACGATCGTGTTCGCGCTCAGCGGTTCGCTGCTGTTGTCCCTGTCGGTGATTCCGGTGCTGTCTTCGTATCTGCTGAAAGAAGTGTCCCACGAGGAGCCCTGGCTGCCCCGGCAGTTGCTGAAGCTGTACCAGCCGGCCTTGTTGTGGTGCATCGCCAACAGCAAGAAAGTCTTTATCGGCGCCGGCGTCTTGCTAGTCGCCACGGCGGCGGCCTTCACGCAGATCGGCAGCACGTTCATGCCGACCATGGATGAAGGCGACATCATCGTGCAGCTGGAAAAACTGCCGTCGATCACGCTGGCGGACTCGGTGGCTCTGGACGTGCAGGTGCAGAAAAACCTGCTCAAAAGCATTCCTGAAATAACCGATGTGGTCGCGAGGGTCGGCACCGATGAGCTGGGCCTGGACCCGATGAGCCTGAACGACACGGATACCTTCCTGATCCTGAAGCCTAAGGAGGAATGGCGCATGGGCAGCAAGGAAGAACTGATCGAGGAAATCCGGACCGTCATGGGCACCACGCCGGGCATCGCCTTTAAATTCACGCAGCCAATCGAGATGCGTGTGTCGGAGATGCTGACCGGCACGCGCGGCGATGTTGCGGTCAAGCTGTTCGGCCCGGACCTGAACGTGTTGAATGAGAAAGCGGCGCGGATCGCCGAAGTCCTGAGAGCCATCAAAGGGTCCAGCGATGTGTTCACGAAGCAGAACGAAGGCATGCAGTTTCTGCAGCTGACGATCGACAAAACGGCGGCCGGACGCCTGGGTCTGGACAGCGACAGCATCGAGACAATGCTGCGCGCGCAGATCGAAGGA
The DNA here is from genome assembly GCF_000427625.1 of Methylobacter luteus IMV-B-3098. Taxonomy (GTDB): domain Bacteria; phylum Pseudomonadota; class Gammaproteobacteria; order Methylococcales; family Methylomonadaceae; genus Methylobacter; species Methylobacter luteus. Next base: position 2,565,742 of record NZ_KE386569.1, on the reverse strand, counting down.
CTGAAACTGGGCATCGTGCAGGAAGGCATCAAGCGCACGCCATTGCTCCTTCGTGGCGCCAGCAACACGGCCAGCTTTGAAAATCTGCAAGTGACCCTGCCCGATGGCGGCCATGTGCCGATCACGACCGTCGCTCGCCTGGAAAAAGTCGAAGGCGTGGTGTCGGTAGAGCGCGAGCGCGGCCAGCGTTTTGTCGTGATCAGCAGCAACGTGCAGGACCGCGACCTGGTCGGTTTTGTCGATGAAGCGCGTCAGGCCGTCAGGGACAAGGTGGATCTGCCGACCGGTTATTTCGTCGAATTCGGCGGCCAGTTCGAGAATCAGCAGCGCGCGGCCGCGACGCTCTCGCTCGTGATCCCGGTATCGCTGGGCCTGATCTTTCTGCTGCTGTTCTCGACATTCGGCTCGGTGCGTCAGGCCACACTGGTCTTGTCGAACATTCCGCTGGCCATGGTCGGCGGCGTCTTCGCCTTGTGGCTGTCGGGCGAATACCTGTCGGTGCCGGCCTCGGTCGGCTTTATCGCCCTGCTCGGCATCGCGGTGCTGAACGGCGTGGTCATGGTCAGCTATTTCAACCAGTTGCGCGCGGCCGGCATGGCCACGGCGCAGGTCGTGGTCGTCGGCTCCATGCGGCGCTTGCGGCCCGTGCTGATGACAGCCAGCATCGCGGCTTTCGGCCTGATTCCGCTGCTGTTTGCGACCGGTCCGGGCTCCGAGATTCAGCGTCCGCTGGCTATCGTCGTGATCGGCGGCCTGGTTTCGTCCACGTTCCTGACGCTGTTTCTGTTGCCTATTTTGTTTAAATTATTCGGTCAATCGCCTGCGCTGCAAGCAGAGATGAACTCGATGACTGATGGAGTCAAATCATGAACGGTAAAGAATACCTGGTTACCCTGAACGTCCCGCCCGGCCTTGAAGAAGCGGTCGTCGATAATTTGCTGATTCTGGAATCGGAGCACGGTTTCAGCAGTTTCCTGGTCAATTCGCATGACCATAAAAACGAGGGCTTGTCGCTGCTTGAGCAGGTCACGGGCCGGCAGAAAAAAGTCCGCTTTCAAATGTATGTGCCGGAGCAGGGATTGCCGGTGTTATTGGCGCAGTTAAGGCAGGAGTTTTCCGGCGCGGGCATCCATTACTGGGTCATGCCGGTCATTGAAAACGGCTTTATCTAAAAAGCCGGCGTATCATTAAGTTTTGTAGGCTGGGTTGGAGCTTCGCGGAAACCCAGCTTTGGCGGCTTCGAAATGCCGGGTTTACCAACCCAGCCTACCTGCTGATTGAGCCTTATCCTAGGCTTGCGGCCTTTATTGGGAAAGGAGGGCTTTCAACAACAGATCCAGATTATGCTGTTGCCGTTGTCTCGTTAACCGATTGGCGATCAGGATGCTTTTTAACTCGGTCAGCGCCTGTTCAAATACGTCATTGACGATCAGATAATCGAATTCGTCATAATGGCTTATTTCGGTGACGGCATCGCGCATACGGCGGGCAATGATCTGCTCGTCGTCCTGGCCGCGATTTCGGAGGCGCTGCTGCAAAATGGCGGTCGAAGGCGGCAGAATGAAAATGGACAGGCTGTCCGGCAGTAGTTTTTTTATTTGCTGGGCGCCCTGCCAGTCGATTTCCAGAATCACATCCAGGCCCTTGCTCAGGTTTTCCTCCACGGTCTGCTGCGCGGTGCCGTAGAAATTATCGAACACCTGGGCATGCTCAAGAAATGCCTGCCGCTCCAGCATGGCCTGAAAATCCGCCACCGGGACAAAGTAATAATCCCGGCCATGTACCTCGCCGGGGCGCATCGGACGAGTCGTATGAGAGACCGATACGGTCAGGCTGTCGAGATCGGCGACCAGTTGTCTGACCAAACTGGTTTTACCGGCTCCGGACGGGGCGGAAATAATGTAAAGTTTGCCGTGGTTCATAGAGTTCTGTATCAGTAGGGGCATTTGGCTGGGGTGCTAGAATCAGGTGCGGTCAGCGCCTTACTCAACATTCTGTATCTGTTCGCGCATCTGCTCAATCAGCACTTTCAGCTCAATGGAGATCTGCGTCATTTCCTTATCGGCCGATTTCGAGCCCAGGGTGTTGGCCTCGCGGTTTAATTCCTGCATTAAAAAATCCAGCCGCCTGCCGACCGGATCTTTTTGCTTGAGCACCCTTAACACTTCGGTAATATGAGTTTCCAGCCGGTCCAGTTCCTCGGAGATATCCAGTTTTTGAGCCAGAAAAACCAGTTCCTGCTCCAGGCGGTCGAAGTCGGGCTCGGCGACCAGTTCGGTGATTCTGTCTTTCAATTTGCTGCGAAGCTGAAGCAGGACTTCCGGCATGCGCTTGCCGGCCGAGGTCACGAATTCCTGCATTTTCAGGCAGCGCTCCGCGATCAGTTCGCCGAGCTGGGCGCCTTCCCGTTCCCTGACTTCCAGCAACTGGCCCAGCGTTTGACCGACCAGTGCCGATACACCGGACTTAAGCTGTTCCCTGTCATTATCGGATTCCTGCTGTATGCCAGGAAAAGCCAGCACCTCCAGTGCCGAAAATGACAGCGGGGCCAGCATCTGCTGTTCGATTTCATTGGCCGCTGCCAGTAATGCCGCGACGGCATCATGGTTAACGACAAGACTTTGCCCATCGTTAGCCTGTTTCTTGCTGTTTATAATGCATTCCACTTTGCCGCGTTTAATTTTGGCCGCGATAAGGGCGCGCAGATCAGACTCCATAAAACGCAAGCGATCCGGCAATTTGAATGAGATATCGCAGTAGCGGTGGTTGACCGTGCGCAATTCACAGCTGAGGGTCAGGTTGCCGATTTCTGCTTCATTACCGGCAAAAGCGGTCATACTTCTTATCATTTTTCACCTATACTTGTAGAGTCTTAGTCCGACAGAATTTTTGCAATGGCCGAATACTACGACCCCGACACCTATCCGAAGCAGTGGAACTATCTTCAAACCGGCACTATTATAGACCAGTATATAATCGAGCGGGAATTGGCGCACGGCGGATTCAGCTCAGTCTATCTCGCCCGGCAAATGAGCGATCAGGTTCAGGTTGCGATTAAGGAATATTTGCCGCGCAAGCTGGCCCATAGAACCTGGAACAACATGGTCGTCGCCAACAGCGATGAAACCCAGCCCCTGTTTCGACGCGGCAGAGCCTTGTTTTTTGAGGAGGCCAAGGTTCTGGCGAAGCTGAAACACCCCAATATCGTCGAGGTTATCAATTTTTTTGAAGCCAACGCGACGGTTTATATGGTCATGACTTATGACTATGGCGTGACGCTCAATAAACTTCTGAAAAACAAAGCCCTGCCTGTCACCGAAGAATTTCTGCTGGCCGTATTCAATTCGCTGCTGAACGGCATCAGCCATATGCATGAACATCATTTTCTTCACCTGGACGTCAAACCCGCCAATATTCTTGTACGCCCCGGCAATGACGCGTTATTGCTCGATTTCGGCGCCATCCAGCGTTTTCCGCACGGACGGTTGACCAAGCAAGGCAAGATACTGACTAAAGGCTTCTCTCCCATAGAGCAGCATGACTTCAGAACGCCGTTAGGCCCCTGGACGGATATTTATGCCGTTGGCGCCAGCATGCGCGCCTGTATCGAATATAAACCGCTGATTCCCGCGCCGGACAGGGTGCAGCAGGATACCCTCGTGCCCGCCGTTAAAGCCTTTAGAAACAGATTTCCGGAATTCTTGTTGAAAGCCATAGACTGGGCCATGGAACTGCGGCCGGAAAAGCGCCCGCAATCGGTCGCCCAGTTGCAGCAGGCGCTTGCCGCCAGAAAATAAACACTTGCCTCATGCCTTTAAATTGAGCCTGTACACCCCGCAATCAGGTATACTGTGCCGTTTTATTTTGGCGGAACAGATAATGAGACCTAGCGGACGTAACCCGGATCAACTGCGAGACATAAAATTTACCTGCGGCTTTACAAAACATGCGGAAGGATCTGTTCTGGTTGAATTTGGCGACACGCGCGTGCTGTGCACGGCCAGTGTCGAGAACCATGTGCCGCGTTTTCTGAAAGGCAAGGGCGAAGGCTGGATTACCGCGGAATACGGTATGCTGCCGCGCTCGACGCACAGCCGCATAGGACGGGAAGCCAGCAGCGGCAGACAGGGCGGCCGCACACTGGAAATTCAGCGCCTGATCGGCCGATCGTTGCGTGCCGCAGTGGATTTGAAAGCCTTGGGCGAAAACACCATCACGATAGACTGCGATGTGCTGCAGGCGGACGGCGGCACGCGCACGGCGTCGATCACGGGCGGCTTCGTCGCCTTGTCGCTGGCCGTGCAAAAAATGCTCAAACGCAGACAAATCAGAACCAACCCGCTGCACGGGCAGGTCGCCTCCGTGTCCGTCGGTATATACAACGGCGTGCCGGTGCTGGATCTGGACTATGCCGAGGACAGCAATGCCGAAACCGATATGAATGTGGTCATGAATGACGCAGCCGCTTTCATCGAGGTCCAGGGCACGGCCGAAGGCCATGCATTCAGAAAGGAAGAACTGGACGCGATGCTGGAACTGGCCGGTTGCGGCATCAAGCAGCTGCTGAGAAAACAGCGCGAAGCGATGGAAAACTTTAAATGAGTTTGAGCCAGTCGCAACAAATCGTGCTGGCCAGCGGCAATGCCGGCAAGATCAGGGAAATCCAGGCCCTGCTTGCCGGTCACACGATTGTTCCGCAGTCCGCGTTCAATGTCGCCGAATGCGAGGAAACAGGCATCACGTTTGTAGAAAATGCGATCCTGAAAGCCAGAAATGCGGCGCGCCAGTGCAAACTGCCGTCTATTGCCGACGATTCCGGTCTGGTCGTCGACGCTCTGGACGGCGCGCCCGGCGTATTCTCGGCCAGATATGCAGGCGTCGGCGTCGGCGCCAGCGATCAGGACAACATCGAAAAACTGCTGCGCGAATTGCAAGGCGTGCCCGATCAGCAGCGCAGCGCGCGCTTTATTTGCGTCATGGTGTTCATGGCGCATGCCGGCGATCCCTGCCCGGTGATCGCCCAGGGCGTCTGGGAAGGCCGCATTCTGGCTCAGGCCGCTGGTGAAAACGGCTTCGGCTATGATCCGGTGTTCTGGGTGCCGGAGCATAACTGCGCCTCAGCCGAACTGACGCCGGCCGTTAAAAATTCGCTGAGCCACAGAGGCAAGGCATTAAGGGATTTAGTAACCTTGATCCGGGCCAAGGGAAGCTTTTAGGCCTCCGGCATCGGAACGCGCGTTTGCTGCGCCAAACTGCGGCGCGCGTAGGTGCGAATTCATTCGCACAATAAGGGGTCGGGCCGAATACCCTGTAGAGCATAACTGAATTCGACGCTACAGCTGTGCCACATCAGCTTGGCAAGAACAGTTATCCGTGTTTGGGAAAAATGTCCATAATAAAAATTTAAACTCGTGGCAGACTTGATAAAAAACCGGCCATGAGCCGCTACACCGGATTCAAAAAACGCCATGCCAGCCTTTGATTCATTATTTCCCATCGCCCGCCAATTCACCCAAAGCCAAGCCGTCATCGACATACAACCGCTGGGCAATGGCCTGATCAATGATACGTTTCTGGTCCTGACGAACTCATCGCCGTTTGTCCTGCAACGCATCAACACGACGGTTTTCCCACAGCCGGCCCTGATCATGGAGAATCTGCTCACGTTAAACCGGCATCTCCGACAGAAAAACGCCGACTCGGTTAAATTGCGGGTCCCGGACATTTTATCGACGGCTGAAAGCAACAGTTATTATGAAAAAGAGGGCAATTACTGGCGGGCACTGAGCTTTATCGACAACACCGAAAGCCTGGAAGTCATCGGCAACGCGCATGAGGCGGCGCAGGCAGGATTCGCGCTGGGCCATTTCCATCGCCTGCTCAGCGACCTTGATCCCGCCACCCTGCACGATACCCTGCCCGGTTTTCATATCACGCCGAACTACCTGAGCCGTTATGATCAGGTTTCAGCAGGCACCCGGATTTCATCACCTGAAAGCCGCTATTGCGCCGACTTCATCGATCGGCTCCGGCGCATCGCCGATGACCTGGAAACGGCAAAACAGCAGGGCCTGCTGACCCTGCGCGTCATGCACGGCGATCCCAAGCTCAATAACTTCCTGTTCGACAGGCACAGTAAAACCGTTGCCGGCATTGTTGACCTGGATACCGTCAAGCCGGGACTGGTGCATTATGACATCGGCGATTGCCTGCGCTCCTGCTGCCAGACGACAGATCCTGTCGGGTTCGATACGGATCGCTGCGCCGTTATCCTGGAAAGCTATCTGGCCGAGACCAGCGCGTTTTTTTCCGCATCCGATTACGATTATCTGTACCCGGCCATACGGTTGATTCCTTTTGAACTGGGCCTCCGGTTTTTTACCGATCATCTGGATGGCGATCGCTATTTCAAAGTGACGGAGCCAGGGCAAAACCTGCGGCGCGCGGTCGAGCAATTCCGGCTCTGCGACAGCATCATACGGCAGGAATCGGCCATCAGGCGATTGATAGCGCGCCTGAAAAAGCAGACGATGGGAACGCGATAGTGAGCGCCGCTTCATCCGAGCAGCGCAATCTGCTCATCGGCTGCGGCCTGGTGCTGCTCGGCGCCCTGGGTTTTTCGGCCAAGGCCATCTTCATCAAGCTGGCTTACGCGGTCGAAGGGCAAATAGACGCGATCAGCCTGATGGCTTTGCGCATGTTTTTTTCGCTGCCGTTTTTTCTGGTGGTCGCGCTCTGGCATAACAGGAAATCGCCGGCCGAGGCACTAACTAAAAGGCAGTGGGGCGGGGTTGCCGTCCTGGGCCTGATGGGCTATTACATAGCCAGCTATCTGGATTTTATCGGCCTGCTGTACATTTCGGCCGGGCTGGAGCGGATCATCCTGTTTTTGTATCCGACCTTCGTCGTGCTGTTTTCGGCGCTGGCTCACAAACGGGGCATTTCATTGCGTGAAATGGTCGCGCTGGCTTTGAGTTACGCCGGCATGATACTGGTTTTTATCGAACAGCTGTCCATGGAATCATCGGGCATCTGGCTGGGATCGTCACTGGTGCTGGCCGGCGCCGTGGTCTTTGCCTTTTTCACCATGGGCAGCGGCGTCATGGGCCGGCGCATAGGCTCCGCGCGTTTCACGGCTTACACGATGACCATTGCCAGTATCGCCACCCTCATGCATTTTGCCGTCAATCATGGCGTGGCGCTGACCGGTTTCCCTGCCGAAGTTTATAAACAGGCCTTGTTGATGGCGGTCTTTTCCACCGTATTGCCGTCGTTTTTCATGAATGCGGGCATCAGAAGAATCGGCGCCGGCCCGGCTTCCATTATCAGCATGATCGGCCCGATCGCGACACTGGCGCTGGCTTTCTTATTTCTAGGCGAAGCCGTCACGATCATACAGTTGTCCGGCACGGTTTTTGTACTGGCCGGCGTTTATGTGGTCAGCCGCGCCAAATCCTGACTCAGGCCACCATTTCGGCGCGGTAGCGGTAAACCTTGAGCGTATCGGACCAGTAGTCGGGCGCGAGCCCTGCCTTCTGTTTCAGATGCCGCAGAAACTGCTCGGGCTCCGGCAGTGATTCCCATACCGAGGGCAGAAATGTGCCGCGCCGGCCCCCCTCCATCAGAATCAAGCCATCGATACCTGCCTGCAACTGCTTCAGCAAATCCTGTTCCGAGGTAAACGCGATCGGCTCGGCCGGTGTCAGAATGGAGAGATGGATGTCCAGATCACTCAGTTCATGGGCTTGCAGTGGCGGAAACCGCGGGTCCCTGAAAGCCGCTGAAAAGGCGTTTTCGGCGATATCCACGGCCAGCGGCCTGACGGCGTCCAGCGTGCCGATACAGCCGCGCAGCTGATGCTGCTTTTGCAGCGTCACAAAAGTGGCGCGCTGTTCCGCCAGTTCGGCCGGGCATTCGGCCAGATCGATGATCAACGGCTTGCCTGTTTGCAGGCCATGCCGAATGGAACTGCTTGCCAGCTCCGTCAGCCAGCGGTGGTGTTCTTTATTCAATGACATAAGCTCCGTAACCTACAACTCTGTCTTTTTCTCCCGCGGTATCGCCGGAGTTGCGTAAATCAATGGTTTTAATCGAGAGCGAGTTTTCCCGCGCCAGCTTCAGCAGTCCGCTGACCGGCACTTTGCCGCAGGCGGACTCGTAGACGAGCTGCTCATACTGCAAATGTTCTATCGCTTCGCTGGTTGATCTGTCCAACTGTTGAGCGGTCGTATAATCATGGTAATGACTCAGGTCGGAGCTGACCACGATCAGCGTTTCGCTCCCCCCCCATAACATCTGTATAACCTGGCTGACCTGTTCCGGTGTGGCGTCGCCTGCTACGATGGGGATCAGTTTGAAGTCGTCGAGCATCTCCTGCAGAAAGGGCAGGTGCACTTCCAGACTATGTTCATAAGTGTGTGCCTGTTCAATGTATTCGACAAAAGGCAGCTTGACCAAGGCCTTCACGGCTTCCTCATCGATAGAGATATCACCCAGCGGCGTGGAAAAAGTTTGTGCACGACTCACGGCCAGCCCTCTGAAAGCCACACGGTGAGACGGGCCGATCAACACCACTCTGCTGATCTGATGACGCGCGTTTTTTAAACGTGCATAAGCGGTCGCCGCGACAGGTCCTGAATAAATATAGCCGGCATGCGGCGCAATGATGGCTTTAGGAACTTTCGCATCGGATTTGGCCTCATTTAAATACCGATCCAGCATTTGATGGAGTTGTTGCGGATTGGCCGGGTAAAACGTACCGGCCACAGCGGGTTGTCTATTCATGAGATGTCCTGTTATTTTCCGGGAGAAGATTTAGTTAGCGCGAAAACCTTTGAAATTTATAGTTATTGTGCTGGAAATTAATCAACCCAACTAGCCTAAATGTTAGAAACCAATTATTACCCAAATGTGACCATGCGATTTATTACATGGTTCCAGGAGACTATTCATGACTGTTTTTGTTACGCCTGATACGGTGAAAACGCGACATTGGCATCGCCTGGACGATGGCCGTGTCCAATGCGATATCTGCCCGCGATTTTGCAAGCTGCATGCGGGGCAGCGCGGCCTCTGCTTTATCAGACAAAATCTGAACGATGAAATTGTCATGACCAGTTACGGCCGCTCCAGCGGTTTTGCGATCGATCCGATTGAAAAAAAACCGCTGAATCACTTCCTGCCCGGCACGCCGGTCCTGTCGTTCGGCACGGCCGGCTGCAATCTGGCCTGCAAGTTCTGCCAGAACTGGGATATCAGCAAATCGCGCGAACTGGATACGCTGATGAGTCAGGCCTCGCCGGATGCGATCGCGCAGGCGGCGCTCGAACATGGCTGTACCAGCGTCGCATACACCTACAATGATCCGGTGATCTTCCACGAGTACGCGATAGATACCGCCCAGGCTTGCCGAAATCTGGGCATAAAATCGGTGGCGGTGTCGGCCGGCTATGTCTGCGCGGAGCCCCGCGCCGAGTTTTATCAATGGATGGATGCCGCCAACATCGACCTGAAAGCGTTTACGGAACATTTTTACCATCAGATTACCGGCGGCCATCTGGAGCCGGTACTGGAAACGCTCAAATACATCAAGCATGAAACATCGGTCTGGCTGGAACTGACGACATTGGTCATCCCTGATGAGAATGATTCGGAAGCCGAACTGGAAAAGATGACGCAATGGGTCGTCGAAAACCTGGGACCGGATGTGCCGATGCATTTCTCGGCCTTCCATCCTGACTGGAAGATGCGTGACAAACCCCATACGCCGGTAGCATCGCTGTTGCTGGCGCGGAACATAGCGCTAAAGAACGGCGTGCGTTATGCCTATGTCGGCAATGTGCACGATAAACAAGCCAGCAGCACCTATTGCCACAATTGCGGATCATTATTGATAGGCCGCGACTGGTATGACCTGGACGAATGGAATCTGGACCCATCGGGCAGTTGCCGTTTCTGCGGCGAACGCTGCGCCGGCGTCTTCAATGAAAAACCCGGCGGCTGGGGCGGCAAGCGCAGGGCTGTCGCCATGCCCCATGCGGAGCAAGGCTTATAACGAACCGGCTCGGAAGCCATGCCTGCGGGGGCGGATAAATCTGTCCCCGCACTGAATGCACCACCATTTTTTCAATAACCGATGTTATGCATGGAGCGTTTTTATCCTGTTTGCTGTGCTAGCGACGGTTGATAAACCGGTCTTCATTCAATCTCATCACCCGAATAGTCACGCACGCGCAGGTGCGAATTCATTCGCACTAAATAACTTGGATTCAAATAGCCTTCGCGCCAGCCATATTTTGTTAAAGCAGTCGCAATTCAACTGATGCGCAACATCAGTCAATAATTGCTTTAGCAAAGACGCTAACTCACCAAGCAACAAAATAGCTTGCTATGCCAAATGATAATCATTATCATTTAGACAAGGCGATGATTTGACCTCTCGCTGCTTTCGTTTAACGCGCCTGTTACACAATAGGGCGCGTTAAACACTTTTTTCAATCGACTACAAACCGAGGAGTTTTATGCCTGAGCAACAATCTACTCCCGCACGCACCGAAATATCGCAATTGCACGCGACCACTTGTCTGTCGATGACGCAGTTCATCAATGGCCGCCACTGCCCGAAACTGGCTCACTCGATCGTGCACCAGCTGGGCCTTTTGCTGGCGCATCCGGATCTGGCGCCTGTCTCGGCCAGCCGCGAGCTGTATCAGCAATTGCTGGAACATTGGCAAAAAGTCACCGCGCACTTGCTGGAGCAAAGCACCAAGCGCGAGCCGCGGCCGGTTTATCATTAATAACCGCATTTTTATGAAAAACAAAAATTATAACCGGAACTTCCACCGTCAAAGCGTCGTGATCGTGGAACAGGAATCAGTTCCTGAACGCCGCCGGGTCAACAGCAGCGAACTGTTCGGCGCGCAAAACGAAATCGTCATCGATCACCACGACGACGAATACCGCCTGCGCATCACCAGCAACGGCAAGCTGATTTTGACGAAATAACTTTACCCGCTCCAAGCAGCGGCATAGCCAGCCACCCAGCCCCGCCGGGCCAGGAAGCCAGCCAGCCTTTTTACGAAACGCGAGGCACGCTATGTCAGCACACGCTACAAAAATTATCAATTTCCCGGAATCCGCGGCCAGGGCTGAGGTATCGGTTTGCGCCAAGGCATCGCATTACGATTCATTACGCGTCGGCAATAATCCTATGCCGCTAAATAATCCATTCAAGCAACGCCTGCCGGAATTACCGGCATGTGGAAGGGGCGAAGCCGTGATCGGCCTGGGCGCTGCATTCGCGTTTCATCTGTTCTGGCTCGCCGTAGCGCCACTTTCCGAGCAACAAGCACCTGTTACGCTGCCCATGCCTATTCAGGTTGCATGGATTTCATCGCCGCAGCCTCGCGCCGAGCCGCCGAAACCCGCACCGCCAAAACCACAAAAAAAGCCAAAACCAATCGTCAAGCCCAAGGCCAAACCGCGCAAGCCGACGCCGGCTAAGCCGAAACCGCTGATTTCCTCATCGAACAGCGCATCGGAAATAACCGTTGCGGAAAAGGCGGAAACACCTAAAACACCGATTGCGGCCAGTCCGTCACCGGCTCCCGCCGTGGCATCGACGCCCGCCAAGAGCGCACCGGCGGAAGCGGCGCCGTTAATCCAGCCGCACCTCAACGCCGATTACCTCGACAATCCCCCTCCTGCCTATCCCCGGATCTCGCGCCGACTGGGTGAACAGGGCAAAGTGCTGTTGCGCGCCATGATCAACACCGACGGCACCGTGGCCCAACTGGTCGTTCGTAAAACCAGCGGTTTCAGCCGCCTGGACCAGGCCGCGCTGGAAACGGTCAAGGACTGGCGCTTCGTGCCCGCGCGTCGCGGCGACCAGATTGTGCCGGCCTGGGTCGTGGTTCCTGTTTCATTTTCTCTTGAAGGATAAACTCATGGATTTCAAAGACAATCTCACTCATTTCCTGTCCCAAAGCGACGGCGTCGGACAATCGCTTCTTGGCTTGCTGATCGCAATGTCGATTGCCAGCTGGTATTTTATTGTCGTCAAAACCTGGCAGGGCGCCATGATGCGCCGGCGCTCGGCGCGATTTCTGAAAACATTCTGGGACGCCGCCTCGCTCGACGAGGTCGCCCGTTATCTGAGTCAGCATGCGCCGAGCGAGTCGTTCGCCTATTTGACCTGGCATGCCATCACCGCGGCACGACATCACGCCACTCATGGCGCGCATCGCCTGCATGAGGCCGGCTCCGCCACGGAGTTTCTGACGCGCTCGATGCGCCGGGCGATCGACGAGGAAACCGCGCGCCTGGAATGGGGCCTGACGGCGCTGGCCTCGATCGCCAGCACCGCGCCATTCGTCGGCCTGTTCGGCACGGTCTGGGGCGTCTACCATGCCCTGCTCGGCATCGGGCAAGGCGGGGCCGCCACGCTCGACCAGATTGCAGGCCCCGTGGGCGAAGCGCTGATCATGACCGGCCTGGGCCTGGCTGTGGCGATTCCGGCCGTACTGGCCTACAACGCTTGCGCGCGCTCCAACCGCCTGGTGCTGGCCCGACTCGATGCCTACGCGCATGACCTGTTCGCTTTCCTGGCCACCGGCGCACCCATCGCCGGGCAGTCAGCCGCCAACCCAACAGCGGCAATCGTTTTAGGAGGTGTGTAATGGCCTTCGGCAGCTTCGACCAAAACAAGGGCGGACAGCATCCGGTTTCGGAAATCAACATGGTGCCGTTGATCGACGTGATGCTGGTATTGCTGATTATTTTCATGATTACCGCGCCGTTGATGACCCACGCGGTCAAGATCGACTTGCCGAAAGCCAGCAGCGAACCGCAGGTGACGGAAACGGAACATATCGCGCTGTCCATCAACGGCGACGGGCAGTTATTTTGGGATGAAACGACCGTCTCGCGCGAACAGTTCAACGAACGACTGGCGCAGATCGCGCAGCAGTCGCCGCAGCCGGAACTGCATGTGCGCGCCGACCAGGCCGTGCCGTACCGCTTTGTCGCCGAAGCCCTGGCCGACGCGGCCAAGGCCGGCGTCACGCGCATCGGTTTCGTGTCCGAGCCCGATCCATCCAGTACACACTAATGAACCAGCCACCCAGCTTTCCCCGCCAGGCAGCCATACTCTATTTAAAAAGCTATAACGGGGGGAAATATGACCTTAAAGAAAGCAACGCCCGGCGCCAAATGGCGACTAGGTGCACTACTGCCGCTGGGGGCGGCGCTGAATGGCATGGCGGTGGCCGCCGAGCCGGCCGTTGAAGCGCGCGCTGGCGCGGATAAGGAAGTCACGCTGCCGGCCGTCAAAGTCAAGGCGGCCCGCGATCGGCAATCCGACGGCTACAAGGCCGACACGTCGACCACGGGCAGCAAGACCGAGATGGCGCTGCGCGACATCCCGCAATCGGTCAGCGTGGTCAAGAAGGAACTGATCGAATCTCAGAACGCCTTCAACCTGCGCGATGCGCTCAAGAACGTCAGCGGCCTGACCATCGCCGCCGGCGAAGGCGGCCGCACCGGCGACTCGATCACCCTGCGCGGCTTCTCGGCCAGTTCCGACACCTACCTCGACGGAGTCAAGGAAAACGGCCAGTATGCGCGCGACACGTTTTTCATCGACAGGGCCGAAGTGCTGAAGGGCGCGTCCTCCATCCTGTTCGGGCGCGGCGCCACCGGCGGCGTGATCAACCAGGTGACCAAGAAGCCGACCGGAGGCACGCATGCCACGGGCGATTTCACGTACGGCCTGTACGACTTCAAGCGGTCCACGATCGATGCCGAAACGTCCTATAAAAACCTTTCGGCCCGGCTCAACGTGCTTTACCAGGATGCAGGCTCCTTCCGTGATTACAACTACACCGACCGCTGGGGCATAGCGCCGTCATTCATGGCCAAACTCACGCCGGATACCGATCTGTCCCTGAATCTGCTGCATCAGGAAGAAGACGGCGTTTTTGACTATGGTGTGCCGATTTACCGGGGCAAACCGGCCGACATGCCTATCGAGACGTTCTACGGTTTCACGAACGACCGCTTGCAGAAAACCGATGTCAACGTCAGCACGGTCGCGCTGACGCACCGCTTCACCCCGGATTTCTCGGTGAAAAACAGCGTCCGCTACGGCGACTACGAGCGCAAGTACCGGACGCATCTGTTTGGAGCGGTCACCGACAATGGTCTGGATTCCACGGTCGCGCGTACCCAGGCGCTGCGCCAGAACACGCAGGAAAACATCTACAACCAGACCGACTTCGTCTACAAAAAGCCGCTGTTCGGCTTCAATAACACGTTGATGTTCGGCGCCGAATTCGGCTGGGAGGATTATGACTTCAAATCGAAAAACTCGAGCGAGGTGGCATCCGTTTCGGTCTTCAACCCGGTGCTGACCTCGACGGTAGGCTCGGGGCGTGCCGATGACTTCAGCGGTACGCTCGCCACCAACCGCTTGACTCAAACCCAGACTTACGCGGGCTATGTGCTGGACCAGTTTGAATTGTCGCCGCAATGGAAATTGCTGGCCGGCGCGCGCTACGACGTGTTCGAGGCGGAACAGGACGACCTCCTCAATGACGACAATGACCTCAGCCGCACCGACCGCCAATGGAGTCCGCGCGGCGGCATCGTCTGGCAACCGACCGAATCCCAGTCTTATTACTTCAGCTATGGCACGTCCTTCAACCCGTCGGCGGAAAGCTACAGCCTCAGCGCCGCGACGGCCAACCTGCCGCCCGAGAAGAACCGCAATTTCGAGATCGGCGGCAAGTTCGACCTGTTCGATGGCCGCCTGTCCGCGACGGCCGCGCTGTTTCGGCTGGAAAAGACCAACGCGCGCACGGCCGACGCCAATGATCCCAATCTGACCGTGCTGGCCGGCGAGCAGCGCACCGACGGCTTCGAGCTGGGCCTGGCCGGCGAAATCCTGCCGCGCTGGGATGTGTCGCTGACTTACGCGTATCTGGATGCCGAGATGGCGAAATCCAACAGCACCGCCGTCGGCTCCGTCAGCGGTCAGCGAAAATCACTTGAGGGCATGACGCCGGTCAATGTCCCCAAGCATAGCGGCGTCGCCTGGACCAGCTACCACCTGACCGATAACTGGGAGATCGGCGGCGGCGTGTTTTACGCCACGAAACGCTTCACCGACAGCGTCAATGAAGTCGAACTGCCCGGCTACGCGCGGCTCGATGCCGTGCTGGCCTATCATCAAAAGCATTACGACGTGCAGCTGAACGTGTTCAACCTGACCGACAAGGTGTACTACGAATCCGGCCAGGCGCGTTCGGCCTTGCCCGGCGTGCCGGTTTCGGGGCAATTGTCGGTGCGTTTTAAATATTAATCCTTAAAAGTCGGTTGTAGGGGCGATTTCAATCGCCCTGGGCGAATCAATTCGCCCCTACATAAACGCTGATTTCGTGAGCAAATCGAGAAGCTATTTTTTAACCAACTCCTAGAGAATTCAGAGGTGAAAAAACATGCATGCCCCATCCGATGCCCTGCCGCCGTTGACCGCTGGCAGAAACCGCAAACCCAATGGCGGCTATCTTTTTTTGCCGCGACGGCTGTCGCGCGGCGCCTTCCTCAAATGGCTGCGCCGCGCGCATGCCTGGATCGGTCTGTGGGGCGCGGCGCTCGGGCTCTTGTTCGGGGTAACGGGCATTCTGCTCAATCACCGCACCGTCATGAAAATTCCAGCCGCTAAACTCGAGCAGCAGCAGATCCAGCTGACCTTGCCCGATCCGCGGCCGGCCACCCCGGAAGCACTGGCCGAATGGCTAGGACAGCAACTCCGGTTCGAGCCTCAATCGGCGCGAATCATGCGCGAACCCGGCAATAGTGTTATCTGGAACGGTAACGAAGTGCGGCAACCGCCGCGCTGGCAAATTTCGGTACGCAGCCCGCAACGTTTCCTGCAGGCTGAATACTGGCAAGGCAATGCTTTCGTCACGGTAAAACGCGGCGAAGGCAATCTGTTCTCCGTGCTCATCAACCTGCACAAAGGCGCCGGCATGGGCGTCGGCTGGGTCTTGCTCACCGACACCCTGGCCGGCGGACTCATCGTCCTGTGCCTGACCGGCACGCTGCTGTGGACCCGGCTGCATGGCCGCCGTCTTGCCGCCGCCGGATTGGCATTAGGCTCCTTGAGCCTGGCCATGGGATTTGCCTGGCAGGCGCTTTAGGACTGGTTTAAAAGATTTGCAAATGAAAAACAACGCTTATGCGGAGGGCGGCCTTAGTCTCCCTATGAATGCCATTGCCAAAATTTAGGAAAGTGATTTTTCACCGTATTGTTAATTAGGACTTCTTGGGAGATTCCTCATGCTAATCCACATCCCCGACGTACTGACTGCCGAAGCATTGGCGGACTGCCGCGCGATCCTGAACACCGCGCCCTGGGCCGATGGCCGCATCACGGCCGGCACACAATCAGCCAAGGTGAAAAACAACCTGCAATTGCCGGAAAACGCGCCCGCGAGCGAGGCGCTCCGCGTCATTGTACTGGAGCATTTGAACAAGAACGCGCTGTTCCTGTCGGCGGCGCTGCCCAGGCGCATTTTTCCGCCGTTATTCAACCGCTACGAAGACGCGGCCAACACCTTCGGCAATCATATCGACAATGCCGTACGCACCTGCGCTGCGACCGGCGAGCGCGTGCGCACCGATCTATCGGCGACATTGTTTCTAAGCGATCCGGACGATTACGACGGCGGCGAACTGGTCATCGAGGACACTTACGGCACGCATGCCGTGAAACTGCCCGCCGGCGACATGGTACTTTACCCCGGCTCCAGCCTGCACCGCGTCGAACCGGTCACGCGCGGCGCGCGAGTGGCCTCGTTCTTCTGGATGGAAAGCATGGTGCGCGAAACGGAACGTCGGCGACTGCTGTTTGAAATGGACATGGCTATACTCGAACTACGCGAAACGCAAGGCGATAGCACGCCGACAGTCAATTTAACCGGTTGCTACCATAATCTGCTGCGCATGTGGGCCGAGGTTTAGGCTGTCGAAGCGTCCTGCCCACAGAAATACATGGATGGATTTGTCATCCATTGAAGGAATTCGTCTCCCCCGTAACAGCTACAGGGAAGACGCTTGGGATATAAATGAAGTCAAATGAACAGGCAGCTGTAAGCGGGCACTTTATTGTTCGCCCACACCACACGATTCTAGCTGCCCAAACACCTATTCCACAGTCACCGATTTTGCCAGATTTCTGGGCTGATCGACATCGGTGCCTTTCAAAACAGCGACATGATAGGCCAGTAACTGTAGCGGTATGGCGTAGACAATAGGCGCCGTTTCATTTTCGACTTGCGGCACTTTTATGATCTGTACACTCTCGCTGCCTTCAGATGCCAATGTTTCGTCCATGAAAACGATCAGTTGGCCTCCCCGCGCGCTGACTTCCTGCATATTGGATTTCAGTTTTTCCAGCAGGCTGTTGTTCGGCGCTACGGTAATGACCGGCATGTCCGCGTCTATCAATGCCAGCGGTCCGTGTTTCAGTTCGCCTGCCGGATAAGCCTCGGCATGGATATAGGAAATCTCCTTGAGTTTTAGTGAACCCTCCATCGCTATCGGATAATGCGTGCCTCTGCCGAGAAATAGCGCGTGCTGTTTTTCGGCGAATTGTTCCGATAAGGTCTTGATTTCCTCATTCAGCTGCAAGACCTGTTCAATTTTTTCTGGCAGGCTGAATAATTCCGACGTTATTTTCTGCTCCAGTTTCTCCGTCAGCCCAAATCGTCTGCCGATAGCGATGACCAGCAGCATCAGTGTCACTAATTGTGTTGTGAAGGCTTTTGTCGATGCCACGCCAATTTCAGCGCCGGCCCGTGTCATTAACACCAGGTCGGACTCTCTGATCAACGAGCTTTCCGGCACATTGCAAACAGCCAAGGAATATTTCGCGCCCAGTTTTTTCGTCTCCTGCAACGCAGCCAGCGTATCGGCTGTCTCGCCCGATTGCGAGATCGTGACAACCAGGGTGTCCTCCGATAATACAGGATGCCTGTAGCGGAATTCGCTGGCGACCTCGATATTGCAAGGCACGCGTGCCAGTTTCTCAAACCAGTAGCGCGCCACTAATCCCGCATGGTAACTGGTTCCGCAGGCCAGAATTTGCACGGATTTTACCTTGTCGAAAATAGCCGCGGCATTATGCCCGATTGAACTCTCCTGTAGCCGATTGTTTACGAACCGGCCTTCCAGCGTTTCTGAAACGGCCCAGGGCTGCTCATAAATCTCTTTCAGCATGTAATGGCGATATTCGCCCTTATCGACAGAGTCTATTTTCAGCTGGCTGGTTTTTACAGGGCGAGTGACGATATTTTCATTGGCATCGTAAATAACGACCTCATCTATCGTTATCGCCGCTATGTCGCCGTCTTCCAGAAAAATAAACCGTTGCGTGACCGGCAACAAGGCAGCAACATCCGACGCGATGAAATACTCGCCGATACCGACTCCAATCACCAAAGGACTGCCTTTTCTGCAAGCGATCAGCGTATCGGGATAATCGACACTCATGATGCCTAAAGCATAAGCGCCCTCGAACTTTTTCACGGTCTTTTGAACGGCGTTCAATAATCCAGTCGAAGTCTCCATGGCATGATAAATTTCATGCACGACGACTTCGGTATCGGTTTCCGACGTAAACTTATAGCCGTTCTCCAACTGAATCCCGCGTAATTGCTCATGGTTTTCAATAATGCCGTTATGAACCACGGCCACTTTATTCTTACAGATATGCGGATGCGCATTAGCCGTGCTCGGTTTGCCATGAGTTGCCCATCGGGTATGGGCTATGCCGAGATTGCCGGCGATAGGATCGGCCTGAAGCAAAGCTTCCAGGCCTTTTACCTTGCCCAGTTCCCGTTTTCGGTATATTTCCCGCCCGTTTATGACCGCCAGCCCTGCCGAGTCGTAACCGCGGTATTCCAACCGTTTCAGCCCCTCCAATAAGATGGGGACTACGTTTCGCTGCGCTATACCACCTACAATTCCACACATATTATTTTTCCTCGACAATTGTTCCTGACATTGTTCTAACTCCTGCATCCATGCAGTCGTCGGCTGACGTTCCCGACACTGCTCTACCTCCTGCATCCATGCAGTCGTGTTTAATGGGGCGTTGCCATCCGTCTATAGTCGTTTGTTTCGCCCTGCTCAAGGTTAATTGATCCTCAGGGGTGTCTCTAGTGATCGTGGAACCGGCACCTATAGTGGCGTTCTTGCCAACCGTTACCGGAGCAATCAGCTGGGTATCGGAGCCGATAAAAGCGCCATCTTCAATGATCGTTCTGAACTTATTCACACCATCATAATTGCAGGTAATGGTCCCGGCACCGATATTTACCTTGCTGCCTACGGTCGTATCGCCGATATAGCTTAAATGGTTGATTTTGCTGCCTGCTGCCACCGATGATTTTTTGATTTCCACGAAATTACCGATATGTACATCTTCGGCCAGGACACTTTCCGGCCTCAATCTGGCGTAGGGGCCGATTCTGCTGCCATTGCCTATGACGGCATTTTCTATGACGCATAAATCAAGAATCTCAACATTATCGCCGATTATGGAGTTCTTTATATGCGTATTGGCACCTATTTTCACGTTACTGCCGATGCTGTTGCTACCTTCCAGAATCACGTTGACATCAATTTCGATATCCTGGCCCAGCATTTCTATCGAGCCCCGAAGATCGAACCGGGCCGGGTCTCTTAAAGTAACGCCTTGTTCCATGAGTTTACTGGCTTGCTCCTGTTGATAGACACGTTCCAAATGACTGAGCTGTATGCGGTTATTGACGCCCAGAACTTCATCGACTGTTTCCGGCTGACTCGTGACGATAGTGACGCCATCAGTGACTGCCATTTCAATGATATCCGTTAAATAGTATTCGCCTTGCGCATTGCTGTTGTTCAATTGGCTCAGCCATTTTTTCAGCTTATTGCCTGGCATGGCCATAATGCCGGTATTGACTTCATTGATCAGTTTTTCGAGATCGTTGGCATCTTTTTCTTCGACAATTCTTATAACTTGGCCCATTTCATTTCTGACTATTCTGCCGTAACCAGTTGAATTTTCAAGATTGACGGTCAACAAGGCGAGCGCTTGATCATTGACATTTGAGATCAGCTGTTTGACTGATGACAATTTCAGTAAAGGCACATCACCATAAAGAATCAGCACATCATCCGTGTCTGATATCAGATCACTGACTTGCTGCACAGCATGCCCTGTGCCCAATTGCTCTTTTTGTTCTATCCAGACGACGTCTAAATCGCTTAATGTTTCTCTTACCAGTTCAGCGCCATGGCCATAGACAATTTTGATGCTGTTGTCTTCCAACTGCCTGCTCATGTCGTAAACATGTTTTAATAAAGGCTTATTGGCGATTTTATGCAATATTTTAGGCAACTCTGAGCGCATACGCGTCCCTTTTCCCGCTGCCAGAATGATAGTCTTAATTTTCATGTTTATATTCCTTTGAATAAAAAACCGAACAACGGTCTCGTTACAGGGCTTTTCAGACAGGTAGAACCCTTGTTAATCTATCCGCCGCGCTTTCTAAGCCTATCCCAATATTCTTAATTTCATCATAACTTCAGGCGATTGCGCCTGAAACTGTGGCTTGCAGAATTATAATCGTAAAAAATTTTTAAAATAAAAAAAAACCCGATAACGTGAACACGTTAACGGGTTTTTTATTAGGCCTAAGCCAATATGTTTTTATCCGCCGCGCTTTCTAAGCCTATCCAGTGTTCTTAATTGCATCATAGCTTCAAGCAATTGCGCCTGGGCTGTCGCATAATCAATCTTGCTGGACTTGTCCGCCAGTGCTTCTTCAGCTCTGTGTTTGGCTTCCAGGGCGGCCGCTTCATCAATATCTTTCGCTCTAATAGCCGTATCAGCCAGAATGGTAACCACATGAGGCTGCACTTCCAGAATGCCGCCTGATACATAGAACGGATAACTTTCCTTATCGTTCACTTTTACCCGCACTTCACCGGGCTTCAGTCTTGATATTAATGGAGCATGACGTGGAGAAATACCTACTTCGCCAAGTTCAGCCGGAGCAAATACCATTTCCGCTAAGCCGGAAAATATCTCCTTTTCTGCACTTACGATGTCTACATGTATGGTCATGGTCATTGTCGGTTACCTGTTTCAATCTTCTCCCGGCAGTTTAGCCGGGAGACACACCTAAAAGTATGGCGGCTTACTTCATGCCTTTTGCTTTTTCAAGCGCTTCGTCAATGGTGCCGACCATGTAGAAAGCTTGTTCAGGAACATTGTCGTATTCACCGTCAATAATGCCTTTAAAGCCCGCGATAGTATCTTTCAGTGAAACATACTTGCCTGGTGAGCCGGTAAATACCTCGGCAACGAAGAAAGGCTGAGACAGGAACCGCTGAATCTTACGCGCTCTAGCCACAGTCAGCTTGTCTTCTTCTGACAGCTCATCCATACCCAGGATCGCGATAATATCTCTTAACTCTTTATAGCGTTGCAGAGTACCCTGAACTTTACGCGCCACGTCATAATGTTCTTGGCCGATAACCAGCGGATCAAGCTGACGGCTGGTTGAATCCAGAGGATCGATCGCAGGATAAATACCCAGCTCAGCAATTTGACGAGACAATACAACGGTCGCATCCAAGTGCGCGAAAGTAGTTGCAGGTGATGGATCAGTCAAATCATCCGCAGGTACATAAACGGCCTGGATAGAGGTAATAGAGCCGGTTTTTGTTGAGGTAATACGCTCCTGCAACACACCCATCTCTTCCGCCAGAGTCGGCTGATAACCTACCGCGGAAGGCATACGGCCTAACAATGCCGATACCTCAGTACCCGCCAGGGTGTAACGGTAAATATTGTCGACGAAGAACAGAACATCACGGCCTTCATCACGGAAATACTCGGCCATGGTCAAACCAGTCAACGCCACGCGCAATCTGTTGCCGGGCGGCTCGTTCATCTGGCCGTAAACCAGCGATACTTTGTCGATAACGTTTGAATCGGTCATTTCGTGATAGAAGTCGTTTCCTTCACGAGTACGCTCACCTACACCAGCAAACACGGAGTAACCACTGTGCTCGATCGCGATGTTACGGATCAATTCCATCATGTTAACGGTCTTGCCTACACCGGCACCGCCGAACAATCCGACTTTACCACCTTTGCTGAATGGGCAGACCAGGTCGATAACCTTGATGCCGGTCTCCAGTAATTCGTTGGCAGCCGCCTGTTGATCGTAAGAAGGCGCGCTACGGTGGATACCCCATTTTTGTTTTTCACCGATAGGGCCTTTTTCATCGATAGGCTGACCCAGAACGTTCATAATACGACCTAGGGTTTCCTGTCCGACCGGCACTGAAATAGGCGCACTAGTGTTATTAACGGTCAAGCCTCTGCTTAAGCCATCGGTGCTACCCATTGCAATCGATCTGACTACACCGTCACCCAATTGCTGTTGCACTTCCAATACAAGGTCTTTTCCTTCTACATTTAATGCATCATATACTTTGGGCAGCTTTTCACGTGGAAATTCCACGTCAACAACCGCACCAATAATCTGAACGATTTTACCCGAACTCATTGAGTTGTCCTCTTATAATTTGTGTCGTTTTTGCTTGGGCTTAAAGGCTTAAACAGCTGCGGCACCGGCAACAATTTCTGAAATTTCCTGAGTGATAGCGGCCTGCCTGGCTTTGTTGTAGACCAATTGCAACTCACCGATAAGATTTCCGGCATTATCCGAAGCGCTTTTCATGGCAACCATTCTGGCGGCCTGTTCACAGGCATTGTTTTCAACCAGACCTTGGTAGACGATAGACTCGATATAACGGGTCAGCAGGTGATCCAGAACTTCCTTGGCATCGGGTTCATAAATATAATCCCAATGACCACCCAGGCTTTCTTCGATCTCTTCCGCTACTACAGGAATCAACTTTTCAACAGTAGGTCTTTGAGTCATGGTATTCACGAATTCGTTGTATACGACATACAACTCATCGATAGTACCCTGCTCATAAGCATCCAACATAATTTTAATGATGCCGACGATATCCTGCAGGTGCGGAGTGTCACCCAATTTGGAAACTTGGCCAACCATGTTCGTTTTCAGAGTACCAAAAAAACCGCCGGCCTTTGAGCCAATCGTACAAACGTCTACATCAATATTTGCTTTGTCCCATTGCGATAGCTGCGTCAGCGTTTTTCTGAACAAGTTTGAATTCAGACCGCCGCACAAGCCCCTGTCAGAGCTTATTACAATGATTCCTACCCGTTTAACCTCACGTTTAATGAGAAAAGGGTGTTTATATTCCGGATTGGCATGGGCCAGATGTTTAATAATCCGGCCAATTTTTTGGGAATATGGACGTGTTGCCTGCATTCTGTCTTTTGTTTTACGCATTTTACTCGCCGCAACCATCTCCATTGCTCGAGTGATCTTTTGAGTATTCTTGATACTCGAGATCTTTGTGCGTATTTCTTTACCAACAGCCATTTGAAGACCCTTTTACCAACTATGAGTTTTGATGAAAGTTTGAATAGCAGTCAGCATACCCTGCCTGATTTCATCGTTAAAATCGCCAGTTGCATTAATGTTGTTCATTAATTCAGCATGTTCTGACTTCATGTACGACTGCAAAGCGGCTTCAAAATCAAGGACTTTGTTAACTTCTACGTTATCAAGGAAACCTTCATTGGCAGCAAACAGCGAAACCGCCATTTGTGCGACTGACATTGGTGAATATTGATTTTGCTTCATCAATTCAGTCACTCGTTGACCACGTTCAATCTGCTTACGTGTACTTTCATCCAGATCCGATGCGAACTGAGCAAAAGCCGCCAACTCACGGTATTGAGCCAAGTCAAGACGCGTACCGCCGCCTAATTTCTTGATGATCTTGGTTTGTGCCGCACCGCCTACACGTGATACCGATAAACCGGCGTTTACCGCAGGACGGATACCTGAGTTAAACAAATCAGTTTCGAGGAAGATCTGGCCGTCCGTAATAGAGATTACGTTGGTTGGTACGAAAGCCGATACGTCACCGCCTTGCGTTTCAATAATAGGCAACGCCGTTAATGAACCGGTTTTACCTTTTACTTTGCCGCCAGTCAGTTTCTCAACTTCATCTGCATTGATACGAGCCGCTCTTTCCAGCAAACGGGAGTGCAAGTAGAACACGTCGCCAGGATACGCTTCGCGTCCGGGTGGACGACGCAGCAACAAAGATACCTGACGATAAGCCCATGCTTGTTTGGTCAAGTCGTCATAAATAATCAGTGCATCTTCGCCGCGGTCTCTGAAGTATTCCCCCATTGAACAGCCGGTGTAAGGCGCAATGAACTGTAACGCTGCCGATTCAGAAGCAGATGCCGCAACAATAATGGTGTGTTCCATCGCGCCATGCTCTTCCAATTTGCGCACAACGTTAGCGATGGATGAACGTTTTTGGCCAATAGCGACATAGATACATTTAATGCCGGTGCCTTTTTGATTGATGATCGCATCAATCGCGATGGCGGTTTTACCTGTTTGTCTGTCGCCGATGATCAGCTCCCGCTGTCCTCGGCCGACGGGAATCATCGCATCGATCGACTTCAAGCCTAATTGAACGGGTTGATCGACAGATTGGCGAGCAATAACGCCAGGGGCGATTTTTTCAATAGGAGATGCTTCAGTCGTTTCAATGGCGCCTTTGCCGTCGATAGGATTGCCGAGCGCATCAACAACGCGGCCCAGCAGAGCTTCACCAACCGGCACTTCCAGAATTTTGCCGGTACATTTTACGGTGTCGCCTTCAGAGATGTGCTGGTATGAACCTAATACCACCGCACCGACTGAATCTCTTTCAAGGTTAAGCGCCATCCCGAAGGTATTGCCCGGGAACTCCAGCATCTCGCCCTGCATAGCTTCGGAAAGACCATGTACTCTTACAATACCGTCAGTCACGCTGACTACAGTACCTTCTGTATGAGCTTCGGCGCTCAGGTCGAAGTTTTCGATCTTCTTTTTAATCAGATCACTTATTTCAGATGGGTTTAATTGCATGTTCTTTTACTCACTCTAGACTTAGAGCCTTTTTGCTAATTGTTGAAGCTGGCCTTTGATGGATCCGTCAATTACTCTGTCGCCTGCTCGCACCAGAACGCCGCCGATCAAGGATTTATCCACGGTTGCGTTCATATGAACTTTCTTGCTCAGTGTCTTTTCCAGTTTTGAAGCAAACTTCTGCTTTTCTTCTTTGGAGAATGCATAAGCAGTCACTACTTCAACATCGATATAACCTTCATCGTCCGCTTTATATGCTTCAAAAATTTCTGCAATGTAAGGCAGTAAAGTCAATCGGTTGTTTTGAACAAGCAACTTCAGAAAATTCGCATTTTCTTCATCAACTTGTCCCTGGCAGATATCAAGCATCAGCGCTGATAACCTTTCTTTAGTCACTTTGGGGTTATCTACTACAACAGAAATTTCTTTATCACTCAGGACAGCCGACATAAATGCCAAACTTTGCGACCATTTAGCCGTCGTATCGGTTTCTTTGGCTCTTTTAAATACTGCCGCTGCGTAAGGCCTTGCCAATGTTGCCAGTTCGCTCATTATGCTTAACCTAGTTGATTAGAGACTTTGCTTATGATGTCTTGGTGTTTGGCTTTATCGATTTCCGCATTCAGAATCTGTTCTGCTACGCTCACAGCCAAAGCAGCCACTTCTTGACGCAAACCTTCTTTAGCCTGCTGCATTTCTTGCTCAATTTGCGCCTTAGCTGCTTGAATCATACGTTCGCCTTCTTTTTTAGCGATGTCTTTTGATTCTTCGACAATTTCATTGGCGCGTTTCTGAGCGAGATTAACAATCTCTGAGGATTGTTCTTTAGCTTCTTTCAAAACGCTCTTGGCTTTTTTCTCAGCCAGTTGCATTTCTTCGTGACCTTTTTCGGCTGCAGCCAAACCGTCAGCGATTTTCTTTTTACGTTCTTCTAAAGAGTCAAATAAAGGTGGCCATATGTACTTCATGGTAAACCATACCAGAAGTGCAAATGTAATCATTTGCCCAATCAGAGTAGCATTGATACTCACGATGCGTTCCTCTTGTTGCGATTAAATTTAGACAGCTTTAATTAACCAGCTGCGGCAGCTTGTACAGCAGACAGGAATGGGTTAGCGAATGTGAAGAACAACGCCAAACCAACACCGATCATTGTTACCGCGTCTAACAGACCCGCAACGATGAACATTTTAACTTGCAGCATAGGAACCATTTCCGGTTGACGAGCTGCGCCTTCCAGGAATTTTCCACCCAACAGACCGAAACCGATAGCAGTTCCCAAAGCACCCAGACCTAGAACCAGACCAACTGCAACAGCAGTCATACCTTGTACATCAGCAATTAAAGATGCAATTTCCATGATACCTCCAAACGTAGTATTGATATAAAAAAGTTGTAAAAATTAGTGGTCTTCGTGCGCCATGCTCAGGTAAACGATTGTCAATACCATGAATATGAATGCTTGAAGCGTAATAATCAGAATATGAAACACCGCCCATGGGAAACTCAACACTGGCTGAATAAACCAAGGCAACAATGCAATCAAAATAAAAATCAATTCACCGGCATATAAGTTACCGAACAAACGAAGTGCCAGAGAGATGGGTTTTGCTATTTCTTCGACTACTTTCAATAGCAGGTTAAACGGCAGCATCCATGGCCCAAAAGGTTGAAACATCAATTCCTTGGCAAAGCCCCACGGGCCTTTTATTTTGATACTGTAGAAAATAATTAAACAGAAAACTGATATTGACATGGCAAATGTCGCATTCAGATCCGTACTAGGAACAACACGCAGATATTCAATGCCCATCAATGAACCGATCAACGGCAGAATATCAACCGGGAATAAATCCATGAAGTTCCATAGAAATACCCAGCAAAATATCGTTAATGCCAGTGGCGCGATCAATTTGCTATGCCCGTGAAAGCTATCTTTAACCTGGCTGTCTACAAATTCAATCAGCAGTTCTGCAAAATTTTGCATCAGGCCTGGCACGCCGGCTGTCGCTTTTTCGGCGGCCATCTTGAAAAACCAGACGAACAAACCACCCAATACTGCAGAGAAAAATAAGGTATCAAGATGCAATGTCCAAAAACCCTCGCCTACTTTTAGCGGAGTCAAATGGTGAATAATATATCCGGTTGCACCTTCAGCGGCATGAGCTTCGGTAGCCATCGTTCCTCTCTAAATTAAAAAAATGATTGTTCAGCGCATGATGAGCGCAAACCAAAAAGCTGATAAAGCTGATACATAGCCAGCTAGCAGCGGTAATATTTCTATGTTTGGGATTTGAAAAATCATGATGAACAGCGCAGCTGTTAACAATAACTTTCCCGATTCTCCAGCATAAAAAGACCTTACGATCTTTTTAGGCTCCTGCCCTGCGGCTCTTCGAATCCGCAATGCAAAATAAAGGTTAGGAATAAAAGCTGCCACTCCGCCCAAGGCAGGCGATAAGGCTTTTTGCCATCCCCCAAAAATTGCAAACCCGGCTGTTATTATTATTATTATCAGTATTTGATAACTTAAGATTTTACCGACAGTCTCTTCATTTGTAGCTGTCATGCTTAAGCTCCAGATACAATAGCGGCATGATTATAGCTATCGACCCTCATTAAAGCAAGGAAGATTGAAATACCCACCAAAAATAATGGTTATCTATTTTTCGCATTTTTACTTGTCGAGTTATCTGATCTGCTCGAGAATCCCATCAAGCTCTTCAAGGCTGGAATAAGTAATGACCAGTTTACCGGTGCCGTTTTCTTTATGATTAATCAATACTTTCGCACCCAGTTTCGCCGTCAGGTCTTCCTGTAAGCGCAGTGTATCTTTATCGATAACTTTGACTTTCTGTATTTTCGGTTCAGCTTGAGCGTCTTTAACCAGTCGCTCCGTCGCTCTCACAGTCAGGCCTTCATTGACAATTTTATGGGCCGCAGCGACTTGCTTGATACCATCCAATGACAACAGCGCTCTTGCATGACCCATTTCCAGTTGTCCATTGATTAATAGCTTTTTTACTTCGGGATGCAGTTCCATCAATCTCAACAGATTGGTGATAGTAGTCCGCGACTTGCCGACCGCATCGGCAATTTGCTGATGCGTCATGGCAAATTCATCCAGCAGTCTTTTTAAAGCGTCCGCCTCTTCCAGAGGATTCAGGTCTTCTCTTTGAATATTTTCAATCAGCGCAATCGCCATGGCGGCACGATCATCTATTTCCTTGACAACCACAGGCACCTGCTGCAAGCCTGCCAGCTGCGCAGCACGCCAGCGACGCTCGCCGGCAATGATTTCGTATTTTTCCAGCGCAATTTTTCGCACAACAACAGGCTGTATTATGCCTTGCGCCTTGATAGAATCGGCCAATTCCTGTAGCTTTTCAGGATTGATATCTTTTCTCGGTTGATATTTGCCCCGCTGCATATATTCTATCGGCAGTGTCTGAATCTGATGTTTTTCCTCTTTAGCGGAAACATCGCCTAATAAGGCATCAAGCCCCCGACCTAATCCACGTTTTTTTAAAGTCATGCCTTCTTCTTTTCTAATTTTTGGTCGCTGGCTCAATGCCTGGCCCAGCCACTCGCAATATTTGATCTTTAAACCAGCTGACTGAAACAATCTTGGCCAGATGCTCTTTTTATCCTTGCTCAGTCTATTTCGAAACGACGGACCATTAATTCAAACTCATCTAGCAAGCTTATTAAAGACTCAGCCTCTTCCAAAAGATGACTACTTTCCCGTTGAATATTTTTAATCAATGCTGCTGCCATGACCGCCTGACCGTCCATTTCTTCAATAGTTACCGGCATCTGCTGTTTTTCAGCGGCAATGGATGTTTGTTTTGCTCTTGGCAACCGCTCCTTGCGTTGCTCTACCTCCTGCATCCTTGTAGTCGTCGGCAACTGCTCCCTGCGTTGCTCTATCGCCTGCGTTCTTGCAGTCGTCGACAACTGCGTATTGAGCCGTTCCACCTCCTGCATCCTTGTGACAGCATCAGCTACATCCTCACGATCGTCTTTAGCAGGAACATCAACCAGCAAGGCTTCCAACCCTCTACCTAGTCCACGTTTTTTTGAAGTCATGATTTATTTTTTTCTTTTTTAATCATTTCGCTTGCCAATGCCATATAGGCCTTGGCGCCCCGTGATGTCTTATCATAAGTTAAGACCGGCACGCCGTGGCTCGGCGCTTCGGCCAAGCGAATATTCCTTGGTATACAGGTCCTGAATACCTGATCGCCAAAATATCGGATCAGTTGCTCTGAAACATCCTTAGTCAGGCGGTTTCTATCATCAAACATCGTGCGCACTATGCCTTCCAGATGCAATTCCGGATTAACGGTTTCCTGAATGTTTTTCAACGTGCTCATCAATGCAGACAAGCCTTCCAGAGCATAATATTCGCACTGCATCGGAATCAACAGACTGTTTGCTGCGACCATTGCATTTAACGTCAGCATATTCAACGACGGCGGACAATCGACCAAAATATAATCGTATTGCCCTTTAATTTGCATTAACGCATCGGCAAGACGCAATTCCTTGCGTTCCGCCTTCATCAACTGCACTTCGGCGGCAGTCAGGTCGGCATTTCCGGGAATAATCGAAAAACCGATAGACGGCATCTCAATAATCGTTTCCGCTACCGGCACGTCTTCCATCAATAAATCGTAGCTGGAATAATTAACTTCCTGCTTGTCAACGCCGCAGCCCATGGCTGCATTACCCTGGGGATCAAGATCAACCAATAACACGCGCCGCTTATAGGCTGCTAATGACGCAGCCAGATTGACGCTACTGGTTGTTTTACCCACGCCGCCTTTTTGATTGGTTACGGCTATTATTTTTGCCACTACTTCTTTACCTCAGTCTATTCAAGAGATTCTATTCGAACCAGACATCTTTCGGCTTCTATTCCCGGAACTTGTATAGGTATCACCGTTATTTTTTGCGGCATGTGCTCCAGTTCAGCATCCGGGCTTTGGCCTTTCATTGCCAGCACGATACCGCCCTTGCCGAGCAAATGTTCCGTTAGTTCGACAATGGTTGGCAAGCTGGCAAACGCTCGTGTGATCACGGTATTGAATGCGTTATCGGGATAATACTGTTCCACGCGGCTGTGACAGACGGTTACGTTTTTTAGCTTTAATTCCAAAATCGCCTGCTGCACGAACCTGGTTTTTTTTGCATTGCTGTCAAGCAAGACAAACTCGGTTTCAGGCAGGCAGATTGCCAGCGGGATACCTGGCAGTCCCGCCCCGGTTCCTATGTCGATAACGCGTCGACCTTTAATAAAGCCAAGAACAGCCAGGCTGTCAAGCAAATGCAGCCGAACCATCTCTTCCCTGTCACGAATCGCGGTCAGATTATAGGCTTTATTCCATTTTTCAATCAGTTTTATAAAGCCAATCAGACGCTCGACCTGGTCTTCATCAACAGACAGACGCAGGGACTCCACCCCGGCAATCAGGATTTTACGGCAGGCATCCATCAGGCGCTTTTCTTCTTCAGATAAACCAGCAGCAGCGAGATGGCAGCCGGCGTGATACCGGGAATGCGCGATGCCTGACCTAAGGTCTCGGGCCGCTGAGTCTTGAGTTTTTCACTAACTTCATTGGAAAGGCCCGGCACGCCTTTATAGTCGATCGTCTCGGGAAGCCGCAGGTGATCATAGCGTAGCGCTTTGTCTATCTCCGTTTGCTGCCTGTCTATATAACCCGCATATTTGGCCTGGATTTCTACCTGTTCGGTAACCTGTTCCGGAATGGGCTCATCAGTGCCTAAAAAGGACAACAGCCGGTTGATGTCGACTTCCGGCCGACGCAATAAGTCCATCAAATTGCTTTCGCGCCCTAAAAGTTTGCCCCAGTATTCGGCAACCTGATCAGCTTCCTCTGTTTCAACCCTGACCCATTTCTTTTTCAGATCGCCCTGCAACCTGGCAATGGCTTCACGCTTGCTCTCGAAAGCCAGCCAGCGTTCATCATCGACCAGACCCAATTCGCGACCTTTTTCAGTCAAGCGCAGATCGGCATTGTCTTCCCGTAACAATAACCGGTATTCGGCCCGACTGGTGAACATGCGGTACGGCTCTTGCGTGCCGCGCGTAATCAAGTCGTCGATCATAACGCCGATATAAGCCTCATCGCGGCCAGGGCACCAGCTTTCCAGCCCCTGCACCAGACGCGCCGCATTCAGGCCGGCAATCAGACCTTGCGCGGCCGCTTCTTCGTAACCGGTCGTGCCGTTGATCTGCCCCGCGAAGAACAATGCCTGCATATGCTTGGTTTCCAGTGAGAATTTCAGATCCCTGGGATCAAAAAAGTCATATTCGATAGCATAGCCGGGACGCACGATTTCGGCATTCTCAAAGCCCAGCATCGAACGCACGAATTCATACTGGACATCGAAAGGCAGACTGGTGGAGATGCCGTTCGGATAGATTTCATGCGTGTCCAACCCTTCAGGCTCGACGAAAATCTGATGCGAATCCCTATCGGCAAAACGCACAATTTTATCTTCAATGGACGGACAATAACGCGGACCGATGCCCTCTATGATGCCCGAATACAGCGGCGATCTATCCAGACCGGAGCGGATGATATCGTGAGTTTTACCGTTAGTACGTGTTATGTGACATGGTATTTGCCGCGGATGCTGTTCGCGCTTGCCGAGAAAGGAAAAAACCGGCACCGGGTCGTCGCCGTGCTGCACGTCCAGTTTACTGAAATCAATCGTGCGGCCATCGATACGCGGCGGCGTGCCGGTTTTCAAGCGATCGATACGGAAAGGCAGTTCGCGCAAGCGCTCGGCCAAAGCAATCGAGGCCGCATCGCCGGCACGGCCGCCGCTATAATTTTCCAGGCCGATATGGATTTTACCGCCCAGGAAAGTGCCGGTCGTTAATACCACGGCTCTGGCTATAAAGCTCAAACCCATTTGGGTTTTAACGCCGACCACTCTGTCAGCTTCAACCATCAGGTCCGATACGGTTTGCTGAAATATGGACAGGTTGGGCTGATTTTCAAGCGCACTTCTAACCGCCTGCTTATACAATTTACGATCAGCCTGAGCGCGTGTGGCTCTAACCGCCGGGCCTTTACTGGCGTTCAGGGTGCGAAACTGAATGCCGCCGTGATCAATGGCGCGCGCCATAATCCCGCCTAACGCGTCCACTTCTTTAACCAGATGACCTTTACCAATGCCGCCGATGGCAGGGTTGCAGCTCATTTGCCCCAGGGTGTCGATATTTTGCGTCAACAACAGTGTTTTTGCGCCACATCGGGCCGCCGCCAACGCAGCTTCTGTACCCGCATGACCACCGCCGACAACAATGACATCAAAATCTTTTTTAAATTTCACAAGCGTTAAGTACTCTAAAAAATGCTATATTAATGCGTTGTATAGTGTTATACAAACTCTGCTCTATTATAAGGGGAAAATCATGAAAAATCGTAAAAATCAGCGCGAACTTGTAACGGTCCCGTTGCAGAATCCTGTCGCGAAGTACGCTCATCAGTTTAACAAAGCGCAAACCTTTCGTGATAAAAGCAAATACAGCCGTAAAGCAAAGCATGCAAGACAGGAGGTTTTTCCGATACCACTGCTCGGTGGTATCGGAAAAACCTCCTGTTTCAATTCATCAGCCGCATCTAACGTCTTCTAGATTGATCCGCTTTCTGACTGGCGCATTTGATACACATATTCGAATAAGGCAGAGCCTTCAGCCGCTCCTTGTTGATCGGTTCCCCGCAGACAACGCATGTACCGTATTCACCACTGTCTATTCTGGCAATGGCCTGCTTTACCTTTTCTATTTCCGCCCGGGTCGCGTTGCCCAGATAATCCAACACTTCATCATTTTCCTTCTGTGTCACCTGTTCGGCAAAATCCTTTTCCAAAGGTTCATCCGTATGTTTGACATGGTCGGTAATTTTAGCCAGACGCTCATCCAGATCTTCCAGCATTTCTATCAGACTGCTGCGTATTTCTTCATATTCTTTCATATAAATCCTTGCTTCTTAGCCTTGAATCCTGCTTAAATCAGAAGCTTGCTCTATACTGCAAAACAGGCTTTACCGTACTTGAGTTATATAAGACCTCATTCAACCTAGCATGCTATCACCCCTTATGCAAAATGCAATTAATCAGCTACTGGACTCGGCCAATCAGATTATTCTCGGCAAACAGCATCAAATTCGTCTTGCATTGTGTTGTCTGCTATCACGCGGCCATTTGTTGATAGAAGACATGCCCGGCGTCGGCAAGACCACGCTGGCGCATACACTGGCGACACTGCTCGGGTTGAACTATCAACGCATACAATTTACCAGTGATATATTACCGGCCGATATTCTCGGCAGCTCAGTCTTTGATACCCAAAACCACGCGTTTAAGTTTCATGCCGGCCCGATTTTTAATCGGATGATACTGGCCGATGAAATTAATCGCTCCACGCCAAAAGCGCAAAGCGCGCTGTTGGAGGCGATGGAGGAGCGCCAGGTTACGATTGAAGGCAAGACCTATGAATTACCGCAACCTTTCTTCGTTATTGCCACACAAAACCCGTCGCATCAAATAGGCACCTTTCCGCTGCCTGAATCGCAATTGGACCGATTTCTGATGCGACTAGAGCTCGGCTATCCCGATCCTGATGCCGAAAGGGCCTTACTGACCGGTCAAAGCCGGCATAGCCTGATTGAATCGCTCGAGGTTCGATTGCCTCCCGAACAACTGCTGCGAATGCAACAGGCTGTCACACAAGTTTATGCATCTCCTGCCTTGCTGGATTATTTACAGGCCATCATCGCCTACACGCGCGAATCACCGGATTATCACTGCGGGCTATCCCCTCGTGCCGGGCTAGCGCTGCTTACCGCAGCTAAAGCCTGGGCTTTTATGGACAGCCGTGATGCGGTTATTCCGGAAGATATCCAAGCCGTGCTGGCCGCCGTAGCCGGACATCGTTTGAGATCCGGCCATAGCCATTCGGAAGCCATCGTCGCGCCTTTATTAGAAAAAGTGGCAATCCATTGAGTTCAATAACATTGAATGAACGCTGGCGCCGCAGCCGGTTTATCGCCGGTGAAAAAGCCACTGATAAACCTGTGGTGCTGAGTCACCGGCGCATCTTTATTCTACCAACAAAGCGCGGTCTGGGTTTTCTCGTACTGAATTTGTTGTTATTGCTTGTCGCCTTTATCTATAACAACAACCTGGCCTATTTGCTGACTTTTTTACTGTCCAGTGTCTTTTTTATCGCTATCTTGCACAGCTTTAATTCACTGTCCGGCCTGACTCTTTATAAAGGCCACGGCAAATCCGTGTTTGCGGAGGAAGCGGCAGGGTTTGAAATTCACATCAATAACCCGACCCCGATCGAGCGCTATAATCTACAACTGACGCTGCAAAAAACCGAAAACCTGACGCTGGCGGCAGACAGCAGGCGCTTGATTACTCTATATTCAACGACACAAAAAAGAGGCTGGCATGAAGCCGGCACCGTCACGATCTCAAGCACCTATCCTCTGGGCTTGTTTCGTGCATGGTCTCCGGTTCAGTTAAATCTCAAGGTGTTGGTTTATCCAAAGCCCGCCAGCGCCGATGCCCCCTTGCCGGAATCATCATCAGTACAATCCGGGCAAGGATACAACAAAAAAGGGATGGACGATTTTTACGGCATACACGAATATCAGGCCGGCGACCCGATCAAACAGATACACTGGAAAGCTTTCGCCAAAGGACAAGGCCTGTTCAGCAAGCAATACGGCGGAGAAGAACCGACCGAAATCTGGCTCGATTATGATGCAACTGCGGGCCATCATGTCGAAGAGCGCTTAAGCCAGTTATGCCGCTGGATAATCGATGCCGACAAAGCCGGCATCGATTATGGCTTATCGCTGCCCGGTCATAAGGTGGCACCCGGCCACGGTCCCACTCAAGCTCAAAAATGCCTGGAAGCATTGGCCCTGTTTTGAACATCATGCGCGGCGAATTTAACAGATTTAATAAAAACGTCCTGATCTTTTTACTGTCGTCCATAGGACTGATCGTTTTTCCGCATGTTTATCATCTGCCGGCTGCTGTTCTGGGTTTTTTCTTCCTGCTTTTGGGCTGGCGCTTTATCGGCATCTGGAAGCCAGACTGGCTGCCCGCTAGCTGGTTTGTTCTGTTACTGACGGTCCTCGGTGTAGGGCTGCTGTACAGCCAGCATCAAAGCCTGTTCGGGCGTGATCCGGGAACCAGCCTGTTCGTTATCGGTTTGGCGCTCAAATTACTGGAGATCAAGACGGAACGCGATATCTATTTGATCACTTACCTGGCATTCATTGTCGCCGCCTCGCAGTTCTTATATGAACAAAACATCCTCGTGGGCGTTTACATCCTTGCCGTCTGCTGCACACTGTTTGCGACGCTGGTCTGTATTAACAGTCTGCAGCCGCGGACACTGCCGGCATTAAAAACGGCGGCCGTTATCATTGCTCAAGCCATGCCCATTGCTGGCGTGCTATTCATTCTGTTCCCCCGCGTTGAAGCGCCGCGTTTAATGCTGCTTAGCGAAAATCATCAGGCCAAAACAGGCTTGAGCGACAGTATGGAACCGGGTTCCATCAGCAACCTCGGCTTATCGGACGAACTGGTTTTCCGGGTTAAATTCAAAGGCGCCATCCCGCCGTCAGATCAACGTTACTGGCGCGGG
Source organism: Methylobacter luteus IMV-B-3098 (assembly GCF_000427625.1). GTDB lineage: Bacteria > Pseudomonadota > Gammaproteobacteria > Methylococcales > Methylomonadaceae > Methylobacter > Methylobacter luteus. Next base: position 2,529,943 of record NZ_KE386569.1, on the reverse strand, counting down.
CCGGTCTTGACGCATACGGATGGCCGACTCTGGACGCAGTCAGTACACAAGGATTTTAATAGATTTCTCGATACGCCTAAATTTACCGGCGCACCCTATCGGTACACCTTGTTAATGGAGCCGCAAGATAACCCTTGGGTTTTTGCACTGGATATGCCGGCCGAATACCAGCCGCCATTAAGACTGAACGCTAACAATCAGCTCATCAGCACGGAATTGCCTGGTAAACGCGCCGAATATAAAGTGACGTCGTATCCGCGATACAACACCGGCTATATCACGAAAACTGAATATCAGGACGCAACGCAGCTGCCAGGCAAACCGTCCGATAAAATCAGCCAGTTGGTCCGGCAACTGCACGGCTTTGACAGCCCGCCCGAAACCTATATTCAGCAGTTGCTGACGCATTTCAGAAACGAGAACTTTTATTACACGTTAACGCCGCCGTTAATGGAGGAAAATCCGATTGAAACGTTTTTATTTGAAACGCGCTACGGATTTTGCAGCCATTATGCAGCGGCATTCGTCTATTTAATGCGTGTCGCCGACATTCCATCGCGCATTGTGTCCGGTTATCAAGGCGGCGAACTGAACAAGATCGGCAATTTTCTGGAAATAAGACAAGCCCACGCCCATGCCTGGGCCGAAGTCTGGCTGCAGGACAAAGGCTGGGTTCGGGTTGATCCGACGGCAGCCGTTGCGCCGGAAAGAATCGAGCAGGATGTCAATGTCGATCAGCAAATCGCCAGCGGCATCGTCACATTCGTCAGCCCCACCCCCCAAACCCTGGTCGCCTTCGATTGGCTGAAACAGACCCGCCAGCTTTGGAACAGTGCCGATTACAACTGGCAGCGCTGGGTTATCAACTATAATAGCATGAGTCAATTGCAGCTTTTGTCTTCATGGGGCATACAAAACATCAAGACCATGCTTTACAGCATGATCGGCCTGATCGGCTTGATAATAGCGGTACTGAGCTGGTTTCTGTTATATCGGAAACAAAAATCGACCGACCGGACTTTGCGCCTCTATAACCGTTTCTGCAAAAAGCTTGCTCGCAAAGGAGTCGTAAGAAGCGAAAGCGAAGGCGCAAAGGATTTTGCCGAACGCGTGAAAGTAAGGCTGCCCGAACAGTCAGCGCAGATTGATCAGATCACGGATGTGTTCATCAGGCTGCGCTACGGCCAGAGTTCAGGCCAGAAAGACCTGAAACAGCTGCATAAACTGGTCACGCGGTTTAAAACCGAAGATTAGCTTCGTGACCGGGCTTTAAGAGCTATTCGACTTTTTCGACATCGAAGACAATACCGCGAATAGCCGTGATTCTTACCTTGGTATGGATATCGCAGTCTTCCCCATGCACCTTCCAGATCGAGTCATCGACTTTTATCTTGCCCTGCCCATTCACAATCGGCTCATACAGGCTGAATACCCTGCCGATATACTGAGCGCCTCTCCTGTTCAACAAGGGCTGATCCGATACTATAGGGTGTTTTTTTGCATAATATTGCCCGGCGACGATGGCCAATACCGACAATACCGAGAATACACCCAGCTGAATGTCCAGGCTGATGGACGGCATCAACAACAGCAGACAGCCCGTTATAAATCCCGCAGCCGCCATCCATAGGAAAAAAAAGCCGGGCGCCAATACTTCTATGATCAGCAACATCAGCGCCGCTATCCACCAATACCAAAAAACAATTTCCAGTTCCGCCATGCTGCAACCTCTAGGCCGGAGGATTGGCTTTCGCCATCGCTTCTTTCGCCAGCTCCGAAATGCCGCCGATAGCACCGATCACGCTCGATGACTCCAGCGGCATGAAAATCAGTTTGCTGTTATCGGCCGCGGCGATACGCTGTAAGGATTCGATGTATTTTTGCGCGATGAAATAATTAACAGCCTGGATATCGCCCTTGCTGATCGCTTCCGACACCATCAAGGTCGCTTTCGCTTCCGCCTGAGCCAGACGCTCCCTGGCCTCGGCATCGCGGTACGAGGCTTCCTTGCGGCCTTCGGCTTCCAGAATGGCGGCCTGCTTCTCGCCTTCGGCTCGCAGAATTTCTGATTGCCGCGCGCCTTCCGCCTCAAGGATGGATGCGCGTTTCAAGCGCTCGGCTTTCATCTGCCGGCCCATCGCCTCAACCAGATCCTTGGGCGGCGCGATATCCTTGATTTCAATGCGCGTGACCTTGATGCCCCAAGGGGTCGTGGCATCGTCAACCACGGCCAATAATCGCGCATTGATATCATCGCGACGCGACAGCAATTCATCCAGGTCCATCGATCCCATGACCGTACGGATATTGGTCATAACCAGATTCAAGACAGCCCAGTCCAGCTTGCTGACTTCATAAGCGGCTTTCGCGGCATCCATGACCTGAAAAAAAACCACGCCGTCGACCGTGACCATGGCGTTATCCTTGGTGATGACTTCCTGCGAAGGCACGTCCATGACCTGTTCCATCATGATCATCTTATTGCCGATACGATCTATGACCGGCATGATGATATTCAACCCCGGCGTCAGCGTGCTGGTGTATCTGCCGAAGCGCTCGACCGTATATTCCATGCCCTGAGGCACGGATTTAACGCTCATGAACACCAGCACCACGGCAAAAACCAGTAACGCTAGAAAAAAACCACTCATACACCCCCCTTATTTTTATTTGCGAAAAACCTTTCCCGGCGCTCTATTTGACATCTCTGTGTCATTTCATGAACACTTGACCACCTTGATGGCATGGTCTGATACCGGATTTTGAAATACGGCATCTTTTTGAATGAGACCACAGTAAATTTTCGGAATCAAATCAATGAAACCTTTAAAATAGCCCGCTGTGGTGAAATAACCGCTTGATTAATAATAATGCAACTTCATCCAAATGTAAGTTAATGGGTAAATACCAATGATGATATACGCCGCTTTTAACATCGGAATCCTGACTGTACTCTTTTTCGTTGTCGGCATGATTAAGCCGCAATGGCCTTTATTCTTTATGAAGAAACCGGATCGTTTCTGGATTCTCATAATCTCGACCATTTTATTTATGGTAGCCATGACTCTTTATGGCGAAGGCAACCGACGGGCACAATTGGAACAGCCTTCTAAGCACTCCCTGTCTCAAGACGCCGCGCCGGTTCCAGTACCCGAACCAGCACCCGCCAAACCGGCCAAATAAAACTAAAATAAATCCAGCCAGTTTTTAAGAACACAGAGTTTTACTCTGTGTTCTTTGTAAACAAACACATTCTCTTAAGACAGCTCAACGTCTGGACAGCCTAAACGCCGGCAATAAATCCTGCCGCCTCTATTCCGGCAATCGCACAACGCTCATCCTGATCTGAAACGTCGCCGCTGATGCCGACGGCGCCTATCAGGTTATTGCCCTCATCGCGGATCAGAACGCCGCCCGGAACCGGCATTATTTTGCCATCGGTCATGCCGACCAGAGCACTCATAAACTCCGGCCGCTGTTCCGCCACAGCTTCCAGGCTTCGCGATGAAATACCCATATTGACCGCACCCCAGGCTTTTGCCGTTGCAATCTGCTGCCTGATCACGGTAGCACCGTCTTCTCTTTGCATGGCCTTTAAATGGCCGGCTTTATCCAAAACGACCACGGTCAGCGGCGCAAGCTTCAATTGCCGGGCCTTACGAGTAGCTCCTTGTATGATTTGGTTGGCTTTTTCCAGCGTCAGTTTCATGGGCGAATCTCTCATTGAATACCTGTTATAGTGATACGTAACCACCTTGCCGTCGGCTCGGCTCTACATGAGCCATTGGCAAGCCGGATAATCAGTAATATAGCGCGATTATTTCGTCTCAGCCAATGATTGGGATCAGCGTTGCCCGGGGCTTGATAAGGGCATCGCTATTAATATTGGTAAAGACAGCGACTTGCGCTTTATCCTGGGCTACTTCAATAACGGCTGCAAGTTTACCCAGACTTTGTCCGCAATCATCGGCTGCGCCTTGGCGTTGGGATGCAAGCCATCCGGCTGCATCAGTTCCTTTACCAGCGCAACGTCCTCGAGAATGAAAGGCATATACGGTACGCCCAACTCCTTCAACAATTGCGGGTAGACATCATAAAACATTTCCGTATAGCGCTTGCCGTAATTCGGCGGGATTCTCATGCTCAATAGCAGGACTTTTGCACCGGCTTTTTGGGCGCGCCGCGTAATTTCGGCCAGATTATCTTTCACCAGCCTGGGCAGCAGGCCGCGCAAGCCGTCATTGGCGCCCAGCTCCACGAGCACAACATCGGGTTTATGCGTGTCCAGGAGTTTGTCAATGCGCGCCAGACCACCGGCCGTCGTATCGCCGCTGATACTGGCGTTAATGATCACATAATGGCTGTTTGCCTGAGCCAGTTTTTCCTGCAACAAAGCCACCCAGCCTTGTTTGACTTCAATTCCGTAGCCGGCACTGATACTATCTCCGAGTACGACAATCGATTTGGCCATGGCCGTTATGGGCATTAGCGAAACTATCAAGGCAAATAAAAACCTAATCATCATGTATCCTCAAGCTGACAAAACATCCACGCATCTTATAGTAACGAAAAAGCTCGGTAAATCGGTTCCGACTTCCGGCGGCACGCTACAGATCCTGTCCTCGATCGATTTGACCATCAACGCCGGCGAAAGCATCGCCATTATCGGCGAATCCGGTTCAGGCAAATCCACATTGATCAGCCTGCTGGCCGGATTGGATACACCCAGCGAAGGCTCTATTACACTGAACGGCAAGATCATCACAATCATGAACGAAGACGGCAGGGCGGCCATACGCAACGAGTTGATCGGCTTTGTCTTCCAGTCGTTTCAATTGCTGCCCGGCTTGACCGCGCTCGAAAACGTCATGCTGCCGCTGGAACTCAGCGGCGACAAAAACGCCAAAGTCTCGGCTACGGCCTTGCTGGGCAGAGTCGGCCTGTCGCATCGGTTGTCGCACACGCCCAAGCAACTGTCGGGCGGCGAGCAGCAGCGCGTGGCCCTGGCCCGGGCGTTCGTGACCGAGCCGGCCATTCTGTTCGCCGACGAGCCGACCGGCAATCTGGACAGCAAAACCGGTGAGCACATCATTGATTTGCTGTTCGAGCTGAACCAGGAAAACCGGACCACGTTGATCCTGGTCACGCATGACCCGGCACTGGCTGTGCGCTGCCAGCGCAGCATCAAACTGGAAGCGGGACGTATCGTATGACCCGGTTTAATTTGGCACTGCGATTGTTATGGCGGGACAGCCGGTCTGGCGAACTGACCATACTGGTGCTGGCCCTGATCATTGCGGTCACGAGTTCAACAGCCATTTCGCTGTTCGCCGACCGCCTGCAACGCACCATGACCACGCAAGCGGCCGAGTTTCTGGCGGCCGATCTGGTCATTTCAAGCACGGCCCCGATTCCTGAACTCTGGCTCGCCAAGGCCAGCCAGCTCAAACTGGACCAGGCTCAAACGGTCGAGTTCTCGAGCGTATTGATGGAAAAAGACGAACTGCTGCTGGCCGGCATCAAGTCCGTCAGCGCCTTGTACCCGCTGCGCGGCTATCTGAAGACCACGACCTCGGATTATTCGGCCGAAACGAGCGTCGATAAAGGCCCGGAGCCCGGCACGGCCTGGGTGGACAAACGCATTCTGTCTGCGCTCAAACTGAACCTGGGCGATGCCCTGACCGTCGGCGAGAAAAAACTGACCGTCAGCCGCATCATTACCTATGAGCCCGACAAGCGCGGCGATTTTTACAGCTTCTCGCCGCGCGTCATGATCAATCAGCAGGACCTCGAAGCCACCGGAGTCATACAGCCCGGCAGTCATGTGCATTATTTCTTTCAGTTCAGCGGCGACAGCAAGTCCCTATCCGCATTTAACCGCTGGGTCAAACCGCAGCTGAATCCGTCGCAACGGCTGATGGACATTCATGAAGACCGTCCGGAGCTGGGCTCGGCATTGAGCCGCGCCGAACGTTATCTGGGCCTGTCGAGCATCGTCGTGATTCTGATCGCGGGCGTCGCCATCGCCATGGCGACGCGCCGTTATACGGAACGGCACTTCAATACGACGGCCATACTGCGCTGCCTGGGCTGCAAACAGCGCGAAATCCTCTGGCTGTATAGTTGCCAGTTTGTCGTCCTGGGCCTATTGGCCAGCGCCGCCGGCTGTCTATTGGGCTGGTTTGCCCAGGAAGCACTGTTCCATCTGTTAAGAAACCTGCTGCCTGCGCAAGTCGCCAATCCCGGCCTGCTGGCGATTTTTTTCGGCTTCATTACCGGCATGGTCATTTTGCTGGGCTTCGCGCTGCCGCCCATCCTGCGTCTGAAACAAGTTTCGGCGCTGCGCGTGCTGCGCCGCGATCTGGAGCCTTTGCCGAGCAGCGCATGGCTGATCTACGGGCTGGCCATCGGCCTGGTGTCGGTGTTGATCTGGCGCTATACCGACGACATCAAAATGACCGCGACGATTATCGGCGTCGGCTTGCTGGCGCTACTGCTCTTGGGACTTATGGTTTATGGCGTGCTGACAGTGTCCCGCCGGTTGCTGCCGCATATGAGTCTGATCTGGCGCTTCGGCCTGCAGGGCCTGTTCAGGAACAGCCGGGCCAGCGTCAGCCAGATACTGGCTTTCAGCATGACGCTGGTGGCCATGGTGCTCAGTTTCACCGTGCGCACCGACTTGCTCGACAACTGGCACAAGCAACTGCCCGAACACGCGCCCAATCATTTCGCGCTGAACATTTTTCCGGACCAGCAACAGGCGTTTCAGCAAGAGCTCGATCAGTGGCAAGTCACCGGCAGCCGTTTTTATCCTGTCGTCAGGGGGCGTCTGGTCGAGATCAACCATACGCCGGTCCAGCAAGTCGTCAGCAAGGATACGCAGGGCGAAAACGCCACGCACAGGGAATTAAGCCTGACCTGGTCGAAAGAGCTGCCCGAGGACAATAAGATCACGGCCGGCCGCTGGTGGCAATCGGATAAAACCGGGCTGGTTTCCGTCGAGCAAAAGCTGGCCAAGAGCCTGAAAATCAAGTTGGGAGACCAGCTGACCTTTACTGTCGGCAGCGAGCAGTTTGAGGCGACCGTATCCAGCCTGCGCGATCTGCAGTGGGACACGATGAAACCCAACTTTTACATGATTTTCTCGCCCGGCACGTTGGAAAGCTATCCGAGCACTTTCATCACCAGTTTTTACCTGCCTGAAGCCCAAAAAAACTTTTTAAACGATCTGGTCAAAAAATTTCCCAGCACCACCCTGCTGGAAGTCGATTTGATTCTGCAGCAGTTCAAAACCATTCTGACCCAGCTGACGGCGGCCATCAATTACCTGCTGTACTTCGCCTTGCTGGCCGGTTTCACGGTTCTGTTCGCGGCCGTTTATACGACGCTGGATGACCGGGTTTACGACGGCGCTTTAATGCGCACGCTGGGCGCAAACCGTGCATTCCTGAGAAAAACCCACCTGATTGAATTTACCTTGCTGGGTTTGATATCCGGCTTGCTCGCCGTGTTGATTTCGGAAATTATCCTCTATACTTTATATACACAGGTCATGCATATGGAATATGTGCCCAATATCTACTTGTGGGTTATTATGCCGTTGATAGGCGCGCTATTCGTGGGCTTGGCCGGATACTGGGGCGTGCGGGATGTGGTTAATAAATCACCGCTTCTGGTTTTAAGGGAACTCTAATAACTTTAGTTTAAATTACGGCGCCTGCATTCATGCGCTATTCAGAAATAATTAACTAAACTTCAAGCGAACAATCACTCAATACAAGGTACTACAATGAAAAAATTAAATACCGTCGGCATCGTTTTCATGGCCAGCACGCTCATTACTGCTTGCGCCGGTCAAGGCGGCATGATGAACAGCCTCGGCGGTGGATGGACACCGACTGTCGACACGTATAATGATCCTAACGCTTACCGGCTCAATCAAGACATGGCGGAATGTGGTCAAATCGCGGACCAAAGCGCCGGCGGCACATTGACTGAAGGTGCTAAAGGGGCCGCAGTAGGTGGCCTGATCGGCGGCGCCGGCGGCGCGGCTTTAGGCGCGATCACGGGCGATCCCGGCAAAGGCGCGGCTATCGGCGCGGCGGCGCTGGGCCTCAGCGGCGGCGCATATCAAGGCTACCAAGCAAGAGAAGCTTACAAAAGAGCCTATTCCAGCTGTCTGAGACAACGTGGACACCGCGTCATCAACTAATCCCATTTCCGCCATCAATCAGATACACAGGGATGTGTGTTCTGTCGCTATCCTACCGATCCTTTGAAAATCGCAGCAGAAACGGCGACAAGTACTGTTCGCTGGTCCGCGTATAAACACCTGTCGATTCATAGATAGTCAGCCTCTCCTTCACAAAATCAGCGTCCATCCGGCTGAAAATCAGCGCGGCAACTTTGGCCCCGTTATGTGCATAGCCATGGTAATCAGTCTGCCTGACCAGATAGAAACCAGATGCCAGTGCGATAGCGGCAAGCTTTGCTACGGCATGAACGGGCATCAGCAGACACAACAAACCCTGCGGCGAAACCAGACGATCAGCAATCTCGATCAAATCGGCATAGCAAAGCCGGTCGTTGTGCCGGGCGATGTTTCTGAACGGATCGCCCGACCTGAAATGATTTTCGAAAAACGGCGGATTGCTGATAACCAGATCGTATGATTGTCCAGCCTTCAGGTGAAAGCTTTGAATATCCTGATGCACCGCCTCGAGGCGATCTGCCCACGGGCTTGCTCCAAAATTGATGCCGCATTCCCGATAAGCCTCTTCAGCCAGTTCCACGGCCGTCACGCTTGCGGCGCCCAGTTGCGCGGCCATCAGTGACAGCAGCCCCGTGCCCGCGCCGATATCGAGTACCCGATCGCCTTCGTTAACAGGCGCCATGGCGCCGAATAAAACGCTGTCGGTGCAGACTTTCATGGCCGATTGCTGTTGCTGAACCGAGAACTGCTGGAAGTTAAAAACCGACATGCCTAATTACTCATCGTCTTGAATAACCGTTATTAAGCCGATACATAAAACCACGAAGGGCACTAAGAACACGAAGATTGTATTGTTTTTGGCTCATAATGGATTCCAGGGAGTTAGCTGATAATCAGCTCCAACAGAGAACTTAATAACGCTTTACCGCGTTTTCTGGCGTTATGGACAAACTCGAAAAAGCCTAAATAAATGGGCAGATGCGCTTGAGAAATCCCGCGATGCGGGCGTAACCAGGAACGCAGCAGCGACCAAAACCCTTCCATTGTGTTCACATGCACTTCATAAAACCCATCACCGTCCTCATCGCGCGCATATTCCCCGGCACCATGGCAAACGCTTTTTCGCGCGTATCCCCATGACTCCAGGCGGTCATAAATCGCATATTCATCGGTGTAAATGAGCGTACCCGGCGCTATGGTGCTTTGAATCACAGGCTGGATGGTCGTTTGCTGAACATTGTCCAGCATCTGAATGACCACTGGTCCGCCGCGTTGAATCATGCCCAATATCGGCGGCTTTTCCTTGGCCAGCGTACCGCGTCCACGCGCACCTTTTAAGCGGTTACGCCGACCTTTTCGGCCTTTTTTTTACGGCTTCCGGTTGGCCTTTATGCCCGGCTACCACATAAACTTCGTCGCATTCGACTTCGCCTTCCAGCACCACCACTGGTCTTTTGCTGACGATCCCTGACCGCAACTGCTGGGTCATTGGCTGAACGTCCGTTTCATTTAAATCCAGCTCACGGGCAATCTGCGCGTTCGATAAGTTCAAGCCCATAAAATACAAGCACAGCACCCAGATCTTCAAGGGTTGATGGTGACCCGCGAAAATCGTACCGGTTAAATCGTCGAATTTGCGCTGACAGGCCTTGCAGCTGTAACGCTGCCTTTCAGACTGGGTATCATCCTTGCCCTGCTTGATTATGGCTTCTGAGCCGCAATGGGGACAAGAGACTTTATCCGGCCAGCGCAGGACGCGAATCGTTTCAAAGCATTTGGCATTGTCTAATAGTTGAGGTAAGGTAATCATCCGTCCTATCTGGGGATACTGAACCTCAAATTCAAGCTTTCAGCAATGGTTGGGTATCTCCCTGGAATCCAATAAGAGCCTTGTTTTTTTGTCTTCGTGAACTTCGTGTTCTTCGTGGTAAATAATTCATAGCATCCTGGAAATTACTTCTCCGGCTCAAAATCACGGCCTCTTCTTGCTTAGCAGTAGGGTATGCGTACCCTACAAAGCTATTTCTCCGGCTCAACCACTTCCTCTTCCTGCCTGGCCGGTTTTTTCTTCCAGAGACCGCCGCGCGAGTAACATCCCCAGCCCCATTTGAGCCAGTTCAGCAGCGACACGGCCAACCATAACGACCAGGCGAGCATGAGCAACCGGTATACGATCAGCGGCACCGAAACCAGCGTCGCGGTCGGCAGGGTCGACGGGCTTCTATCCTGGTACCAGTTCAGATTGAAAGCCGAGGACTGATTGCCGGTAATCTGCATATCGGGCGATCCCAGCAGACCCTGTTCGACGGCCGCGAACAGCAGGCCCAGCGATACCAGTGTCATTAAGCCGATAGCAACCTGCAGTATATTGAAATAATCGGCTTGAGCGATCGGTCTGCTTGACCGCCAGCCCAGGATGATTAACCAGGCAACCACGACCACGGCTGATACAATCGGTATCTGGCTGAGCCCGACCAGCAATAAAAACCAGTGCCAGCTTCTTAACGGCGTCAAGCGGATTTTGCCCAGGCCCAGCGATATAATCACGATCACGATCAGAACGCCCCAGAACAAAACGGCCGGCCCGAATTTGGGCCCCATGGTAAACAACACCCAGCGGTCCTGGCCCAGGCCCATATTCAGGCTGGCATTGACACTGTCCTGGCCCAGATCCACTTGTGGCGTAGTAATGACGGTCGCCATTTCGAGCGCCTGCTGCCAGTTCAGCGTGATATCCTGCCTGCCGGGATGAATCGGCACGGTCAACGTGCGGCCTTTTTGCCGCAGGGGCTGAATCGCGCCGTCGATAATGACCGATTGCAACACGGCATTTTCGGGCAGGGTCAGCGTATGCTGCGCGCCTTGGGAACTGCGCAAACTGATTTTCAGTTCGGCTTCCTGAAGGCGCTTGCTGGGTTTAATGCTGAGCCGGCTGTTATCAATCGTCAGGGTTTGGCCTTCCACTGGCTGCGGCCGCGTGATTTTCAGTGTTACCTTCTCGCCAGGCCACGGACGCCATATTGGCGACCAGCCTCCATCATGGTTTTGATGGATCATGGCAATGCCCGAGGCTTCGATATGCCAGATCGGGCTGACATCGGCTGTCCAGATTTCCTGCCAGCGGTCCGTTGGCGCTGCCGTCAAATCGATTTGTGCGGATTTTTTCAGTACCGATTGCCATTCCATGAAGGTCTGCTGCGGCGGCATATTGACCTCGACCTTGCCGTCCTTAACGCGCACGCCCGCCGTCGTGACCGATTCGCCCGGCAGCAGCGGCACGGCGATGACCACGGCCGAATCGGCCGGTGAAATCCGATTGATCTGTGTGATGACGCGCCAGTCCAAACCCAACTGCAAGGTGCGCTTGATGCTGACAAACGGCGGCAGAACGCCGGGTTCCAGCGTAGTCTTGCTGGCTGCCTGCGCCTGGCTGATGCGGGTGAATTGCAGCTGATCGTCGACACGGCCGTCTTCCTGCGTGCCGCTGACCTGCCAGCCGGCCGCTTCGATAGTGACGTGATGAGGCTTCAGAGGCAGCGGCAGCGTGAACCGGTTCAGCACCGGCTCAGCGCTCAGCACCACCTGATGCTCGCCTTCACTCAGATTGATCCATAAACCGTTGCCGCTGCGGTAAAGCCCCTGGGCGGCTTCGCCGTCAACCGAGACCTGGCTTGGAAACCATTGCTCGTATTCGGCAGGCAACGGCACGGCCACGGATTGCCGGACATGAATTTTTAACGTCAGCGTCAAGGCCTTGTCCGTGATGGCCAGGTGCATCTGCGGAATCTGCGCGCAGCCCGGCAAACAATCGGGCGCTTCCAGCAATCTGCCCCGCAGTTCATCGAGCATGGCCTGATCGGGGAAATCGGCATAGGCCGGTTGTGGCGACAGCATCGGCAGCAGTAAAAATCCCAGCAGCATCGGCGTCGCCGTTTTCAGGTTGAATTTGAATTTTTCGGCGACACCGAACATCAGCAGGGCCAAAACGGTGATCAACGCTACACGCAGAAAATTGAGCAGCATGGTCATGACCGGGGACAGATACCATAAATGCAGTTCCTGCCCACTATCCACGGCGCCATTCCAGGACAGATGAATCTTGGTCCACTGCCATTGCGGCAGGCCCGGACCGGTCTGGATTTTGGCGTTGGGATCGATGCGCTCGAAGCTGACCGCCTCGTCTTTATCAACGGCGGCACCCGATGCGGTCTGCTCCGGCATCGATTTCCTCATCATCTGTTCCTGCATGATCATCGCTTCCGGCTGCGGGGCCATCGCGGCCGTGGCCGGATATTCCTGGGGCATGATCGTTTGCCAGGGCCTTTCCAGTTGCGGATAAAGCCCCGTGCGTACCTGATCAACCATGAAAGGGATCGCGATCACGATCAAAGCCAGCCAGGCAGCGGCGCGGTACCAGTTCATAAAGTTAAGGAACTTACCCGGCGGCAGGACCTTGATCAGCGCCGTCGCAGCCAGAATATTAAGCCAGACGAAATGGGGCGCGCCGGGCTCATGCCAGATGAGCGCCAGCGTCAGCAGGGCAAACAGTCCCCAGATCGGATTCCACAGGCGCCCTGTCGCCAGCGCCGCGATCAGCACCAGGAACAAATCCAGCAATGTCCAGCGCGCCATCCAGCTGTCCGGCACATTGTCGACGCCGCCGGCCGCCAGCAGGCGCCAGCCCGGCGGCAGGTTCAGTTCGGCGCTGACGTTATGAAAGTCCTGCGCCCAGCCGACCGCACTGAAAGTGCTAATGCCGCCTGAGATGCGGCTGTCGGCTTCCAGTGTCAGGCGCCCCCGTCTGACTTCCACGCCTTGCCTGTCGCCATCGCGGGTGATGAGCTGGCTTTGGCCGTCCAGCATGACCTGGCCCAGCTGCGTCCGAGGCAAGGCATTGAGCCGCCAGCCGCGGGTCATGCGGCCGGTGATCAGATCATTGACCGTATAGCCTGCGCCGTCAAAATCCAGCCACAGCTTCCGCGTCAAGTTGAGCTGGTTCGGCTCGGGTTCCGGATCGCCCCGGCGTATCAGCTTGAAATGCATGGCTTGTCCCTGATTGATGCGATAAGCGGGCAGGCTTCTCCAATCCTCGGGCAGATTGGTCTGGCTCGGGTCGACCGCGCTTAAGTTTTCAATTTCAACCACGCGCAGTTGCGGAACCGCATTGAAAACCCAAACTTCCTCTTTCGGCCAGTCTTTCTGTGCCGTTAACGGTATCGCGTTCAGCTCGCCCGTGCTTCTTGCCAGCAGTTCGATCTGCCAGCGGCCGGGCCTCACCTGGACCAGTAATTGCCCGTCAGGCTCCAGACGGGCCGGCAGCTGGCTTTGCAACTGTAGCGGGATAAAGCCTTCCAGCAGCGGCAGCGCCAGTTTGATTTCGCGTTGCGTGCCGGAGACTTCCAGATCCATGCGCGTCAGAATCCGTAACGGCACGTCATCAATGATTTTACGGAACACCTGCAGATCGAGGCTGTTCTGCTGGTCTTCGGGCTTTTTCCGGCCACTGTCGCTGTCCTTCAGCCACAGCTGTCCGTTTTTAACGATGGGCGTCTGTATGGCGTTGCCGTTGATATGCAGGCTGATCAGCCCGGTGTCTTCGGGGATCGTCAGATTGTCCGGCAGCGACTCCCATAGAAACTGACCCTTGATCTCGTAAGCGCCGGTTTCCAGTTTGATCGACGGCCTGCCGTCTTTGTCCATAATCAGCGCAGGCTTGTTATTAGCCGTTACGTTAAGCGGCCAATAGTCATGATTGCCCGGCAGGCTGATCCAGCTTTCCTGATAGACTTTCCAGCTGATCGTGAAAACGCCTTTTTCCGGCATGATGTCGAGGCTTAGCTGAGTCGGCCAGCTGCAGCGCTTTTGCTCGTAGCTGTTGTAAAGGAAAGGACAGGTACGGTCCCGATCATGCTGCAGCACCCAGTTGACCCAGGGTTTGAGAGGCTCCGGCACCTGTTCCGGCGTTAACGGCTTTGCCGGCGCGGTCGGGGAAAAAAACAACATAATTAGTAACAGCCAGATGATACGACTCATGATGCGCTCCCGGGTTAATCCATTTATTTTTTTTATTCACCGCGAAGATCATAAATAAAGCTCCGCGGTATTTATAGCTAACTCAATTCATTTTGCAGGCGCTGATAGATGCCGCCGAAGCTGCCATTGCTCATCAGCACGAAATGGCCCCCATAGCGCGCCTCGAATTTAAGTTTAGTGATGATTTCATCCAGCGAGTGGCAAATTTCAATATTATCGGCGTATTTCTTCAGCTCGCTCAAATCCCAGCCCATGCCGGGCGGTTGGTAGATCAGGGCCTGATCGGCGCCGTTCAGGGATTGCGCCAGCGTTTGCGTATGCACGCCCATGCGCATGGTGTTGGAGCGGGGCTCCACGATGGCGATGATGCGCTCGTGCCCGACCTGTTTGCGCAGGCCGTCCAGCGTCGTCGCTATCGCGGTAGGGTGATGGGCAAAGTCATCATAGAGCGTGATATTGTTGATGCGGGCGATGACTTCCATGCGCCGCTTGACGTTCTGGAACTGCGCCAGCGCCGTTATGGCATCGGCGGCCAGGATGCCGACATGCCGGGCCGCCGCGATCGCAGACAGGGCATTGTAGACGTTATGACGGCCGGTCAGGGTCCATTCGACCGTACCTTGCTCCTTGCCGTCCAGCAACACCTTGAACTGGCTGCCATCGGCTTTGATCAACCGGGCATTCCACGGCGCATCGGCATCGATCGAGGTGTGGGTGACCGGCGTCCAGCAACCCATGGCCAGAACGTCATTGATATTGGCTTCGCTCTTGGGGCTGATGATCAGGCCTTCGCCCGGCACGGTCCGCACCAGATGGTGAAACTGGCGCTTGATAGCATCAAGATCGGGGAAGATATCGGCATGGTCGTATTCCAGGTTGTTCAGTATGGCCGTGCGCGGACGGTAGTGCACGAACTTGGAGCGCTTGTCGAAAAAGGCGCTGTCGTATTCATCGGCCTCGATGACGAAAAACGAGGAGTCGCCGAGCCTGGCCGAAATACCGAAATTCAGCGGGATGCCGCCGATCAGAAAGCCGGGCTTGAAGCCCTGATGCTCGAGTATCCAGCTCAGCATACTGGTCGTGGTGGTCTTGCCGTGCGTGCCGGCCACGCCCAGCACCCATTTGTCCTGCAATACATGCTCCGACAGCCACTGCGGGCCGGATACGTATTTAAGGCCCCGGTTCAGTACCGCTTCGACTTCCGGATTACCGCGCGACAGGGAGTTGCCGATAATGACCAGATCGGGCTTGCCATCGAGGTTTTCGGCGCGATAACCTTCCATCAATTGTATGCCTTGTTGTTCGAGCTGGGTGCTCATGGGCGGATACACATTCTGGTCCGACCCGCTGACCTGATAGCCCAGCTGCCTTGCAATCAGCGCAAGGCCGCCCATGAATGTTCCGCAAATGCCTAAGATGTGAATATGCAATGTCTTATCCTGATCGGTGTTTATAACGAATTATTTTTTCTGTTGCGGCTTCCCGGCATTTTGGACAGGATGTCCTCAATCGGCGGATTGCCCTCTTCCCTGGCGCCGGCTTTTTCGAGAAGCTTGATGATGGTTGTGCGAGTGTTTTTGATCATGATCGAGGTATTTGCTTACAGCCGCATTAATACCGCCGACACGGACAGATCTTTGCTATCTTCCGCGTAAGACATGCCTGACAATGCAAATAACAAAATAAAAAAGCCGGCTTTGTGTTTCATGCGGAATAGGTGCTTGCGTTTGCTGGTAAGTTACGATCAAATAACCACATTATCAATCTATATCATCTAATAATGAGCGAAAAAAACAAAATATTAGTTGAAGCCAAGCCGCAATTCGTAGAAGCGCAATCTTCTCCTGATGAGAACCGCTATGTTTTCGCCTATACGATTACGATTACCAATGCCGGCGAAGTCCCGGCCAAGCTGCTGACGCGCCACTGGCTGATCACCGACGCCAACGGCAAGGTCCAGGAAGTCAGCGGCGACGGCGTGGTCGGCGAGCAGCCTTATATCAAACCCGGCGAAACTTACAGCTACACCAGCGGAGCCATGATAGCGACACCGGTCGGCACGATGCAGGGCAATTACACGATGCATTCCGATGATGGCGATGATTTCAATGCGTTTATCCCACGATTCACGCTGTCAATCCCCAGAATCCTGCATTAGTTAAATGTCTATCTATGCCATTGGCGATCTTCAGGGCTGCTATGATGAGTTGCTACGACTGCTGGATGCCATCGCCTTCAATGAAAGCACGGATCAGCTTTGGTTCGCGGGCGACCTGGTCAATCGTGGGCCGAAGTCGCTGGAAACTCTACGTTTTGTCAAAGCCCTCGGCGATGCCGCCGTGACCGTGCTCGGCAACCACGATCTGCATTTGCTGGCCGCCTCCTGTTCGCCAAGATTGGCTAATAAGCACGGTACGCTGACTCAGGTGCTGGAGGCGCCGGATCGCGATGAATTACTCGATTGGCTCAGGCACCGCCCGCTGTTTCATTATAACGACGCGTTCTGCCTGCTGCATGCCGGTCTGCCGCCGCAATGGGATTTCAACAAGACCCGTAAAATGGCCTTATTTGCCGAGAGAGCGCTAAGAAGCCCCGATTATCAGCGGTTGTTAACGCACATGTACGGCAACAAACCCGATATCTGGTCGCCTACGCTGACAGGCATGGCCAAATTACGGTTTATCATCAATTGCTTCACGCGCATGCGTTATTGCGATGCTTACGGCCGGCTCGATTTCATCAATAGCGGGCCTCTAGGCTCACAACCTGAAAAACTGATGCCCTGGTTCCAGACACCCAAACGCAAAAGCGCCAACATGCGCATCATCTTCGGCCACTGGTCCTCGTTGGGCTATTACGAAGGCGATAACTGCTACGCCATCGATACCGGCTGTCTTTGGGGCGGCCAGCTGACCGCATTGAAGCTGGGCGAAAACGTGCAGCGTTTCAGTATTGACTGCCCTGGCGCCAGAAAACCCGATAAGATTTCCTCGGCCTGTTAAAAGCGGAGACTTGAGTCTCCGCTACGGCTGTCAGTACACGTAAAAGTTCCTCATCATGCCCAGGTCTTCATGTTCCAGATTATGGCAATGATATAGGAACAGGCCTTTAAAGTCCTGGAACGGCTTGATGATTTCGACTTCTTCCCCGGGCATGACAAGCACCGTGTCTTTCCTGCCAACGTCGATAAAGCCGTGTCTGACGGTCTCGTAATCTTCCCGGTTGACATGCCCCTCCTTGCGCGACAACACTTGGAACTGCTGGCCATGCAGATGGATTGGGTGCGCCATGGCCATCATCATGCCTCCCATCATGCCGCCGCCCATCTCATCCATCATGCCCATGCCGCTACCTCTGCCGCCCATGCTGTCGTGGCCCATGCCCTCCATGTCATGGTTGTTTGATTGCGAAGACATTTCATGCTGCTGATGCTCTGCATGAGAATGATAAATCTTGATTTTCTTGATCGAACCCAGCTTGACCTTCTCGATCTCCATAACTTCATCCAGTGAGAAGGGTCTGCCATTCACCAGCGGCCGCATGTGTCTTTCGGTAATCGCAATCGGCAACGGGCTATCGGCGTTGTCGACATCTTTTTCAGTCAGCCGTTTCAGACGTGCCAATTGCACCGGTAGTTTTGGAGAGTCACTGACTTTCTCGGTAACATTGAATGTCGCGATCGGGAATTTATCGCCTTGCCCCAGATCACTGGTCATCATGTCCATCCTGCCCATCATGCCCATACCGCCCTGTCTGCCTCTTCCTCTGTGCATGCGCTCAAACATGGGCGGCATGGCGCCACTAAAAGGCAAACTGTACAAGACCAGCTTCGAACCGACTGGACGGCCGCTGAAATCCAGCCATAAATCGAACCGTTCGCTCGGTCCTAGCATAATATAGGGCTTGGTCTCGGGCTTTTCCAACAAACTGAGAGCGGACCCAATCGCTGTCAGCGGCGTACCGTCATCCCAGCCCAGCTTATAGATGCGCGATGACGAGCCATTCAATACCCGAAACCGGTATGCGCGCGATTTAACGGAGAATTCGGCATTGGGTTTG
Source organism: Methylobacter luteus IMV-B-3098 (assembly GCF_000427625.1). Taxonomy (GTDB): domain Bacteria; phylum Pseudomonadota; class Gammaproteobacteria; order Methylococcales; family Methylomonadaceae; genus Methylobacter; species Methylobacter luteus. The sequence goes on along the minus strand of NZ_KE386569.1, from coordinate 2,511,639 downwards.
CCATTGACCAGAATCGTATCACCCAGAAAGCCCATCATACGGTCATGCATGCCATGCACATACTGCAGCTGGCTGTGACTATTGAAGCGCTTATCCTGAATGACCAGCGGCAGATCATATTCACCGGTGGGTAGGCCCAGCGCTTTTTCTTCCTCGTCAGTGACTTTCAACAAACCAGCCAGTCCGAAATAAACTTGCGAGCCTGTCAATTCGTGCGCATGTGAGTGGTAAAAACTGGTGCCGGCATTGTTCAGGACTTCATACTCATACACAAAACGCTCGCCGGGCTCAATTGAGTACATCGGATGACCATCGCTTTTTTGCGGCACATGCATACCATGCCAGTGCATGATCGAATGTTCAGATAGATTATTGTCAAAGTAAATTCTGACTTTTTGGCCTTTAGCAAGTGTGAGGGTCGGGCCCAAATAATTGTCTTCTATTGACTGTACAGTATTTTCAGGGCCTTTCAGTAATTTGGCGAAGTATTTCTGTACTTTGGTTTTAGAGCCATTGTTCAAAATAGGCACGAATACCTCGCGCGCCGAAAATTCAATTTCCACATCGGGCTTAAAACTCGGCGTCGGACTGCTTCTTGCCGACTTCGGATTGGCCAGCAGTAGTTCAGGAAAAAGCGCGGCCGCTGCACCGAAAGCGGAATATTGTAAAAACTGACGTCTGCCGTAATTGAGTGAGTGAGTCATTCTTACCCTTCCTTATGCTTGATAGTATTGGTTAACAGACCGGCCTATGCCCTTCAATCCCGCGTTACAGTCAAAATTTACATAACATATTGTTTTAATTAGTTTTTTCGTACTTTATAAAACTATAACTGAATCCGGCGTCAGGATCGTTGTCAACATCCTCGCGCGCCACCTCGGCCCAATGCTGGGTATCAATTTCCGGGAAAAAAGCATCGCCTGAAAATTCTTTATTGATTAAGGTCACATAAAGCGTATCGGCTCTCGGCAGCATCGATTTATAAAGCTCCGAGCCGCCAATCACAAAAACCTCCTGGAACTTTTGACAGCAACTTTCTATCGCTGTTTCAATATCATTAAAAACCAGGCAGCCTTCCTGTTTGTAGGCCGGGTCCCTGCTGATAATCACGTTCGTGCGGCCGGGCAAGGGCCTGCCTATCGACTCATAGGTTTTTCTGCCCATTAGAATAGGCGAACCCATGGTGATTTGCCTGAAGCGTTTAAGATCGGCCGATAAATGCCACGGTAATTGATTATTGATGCCGATAGCCCGATTGCTCGCCATCGCGACGATAAGTGATATTTTCATTTTAATGCGCAAATTGCTTTGATATTCTTTAAGGTATTATTAATAAAACACTGCATCATACTATGAAAAATATTCTGGTTGTATTCACAGGCGGAACCATCGGCTCTACAGCGATCGGAGGCACAATCAACACGTCCGAGGCGGCGCCGTACAAATTGATTCAGTTGTTTCAGCAGCACCATGCCAGCCATGAGCAGATCAGCTTTCACAGCGTACAGCCCATTCAGATCCTGAGCGAGAATCTCGCGCCGGTCGTCTGGGAAAAGCTGATTGCCGTCATTGAGGATCAGGATCTTGGTCTTTATGACGGCATCATCGTCACACACGGTACCGATACGCTGGCTTTCACCGCGTCGGCGCTCGGTTTGTACTTTAATGCGCTGGATATTCCGATTCTGCTCGTTTCCAGCGATAGTCCACTGGATGATCCCGACGCCAACGGCCTGCCCAATTTTATCTGCGCCGTTGAGTTTATCCTGCAGCGACGTGAAGCCGGTGTCTTTGTCCCCTACACCAACCGCAACCAGACCACGCAACTGCACCGGGGCACGCGCCTGGCGTCATCGCTGCAACTGGGTGGCGATTTCATGAGCGTGCAGGGCAAAAGCCATTGCCGGTTCGTCAATGGCGCCTTTACTCGGAACGGCTTTATAGACACGCAGAAATTACGCCAGCCCATACCGTTGAAGGCCGATTTCTCCAAACGCGTTCTGCTGATCAAGCCGTATCCGGGGCTGGATTATAGTTATATTAATCTGGATGCGGTCGATGCGGTGCTGCACGATTTATATCATTCCGGCACGGCCTGTTCCTCGACGCAATGGGGCGATCAGTTTTCACTGCTGGTCTTTATCAAGCAATGCCGGGAACGCGGCATCAAAGTCTATCTGGCTCCGTCCATCAAATCCGATAACGCTTACGAAAGCACGCGCGAATTACTGCAAGAAGGCGCGAAAATGCTCTGGAACATGTCGCTGGAGGCGGCTTATGTGAAGCTGTTGCTGGCTTATGGCAATTTCAGCGACGAGCGGCAAATTATGGACTTCATCAATCGGGATATTGCTTGCGAGCATGTGTAGGCCGGGTTGGACCTTTAGTAAACCCGGCATAGGCGGCTTCGAAATGCCGGGTTTATCAACCCAGCCTACACGGAAATAGGCGCTCTGATAGATTCGTGCGCCTGATAATCGATAATCTCGAAATCGTCATACTGATAATCGAATATCGATGCCGGCCTGCGCTTTATTTTTAGCCTCGGCAGCGCATAGGGCTGACGCGTCAATTGCAGCCTGGCCTGTTCCTGATGGTTCAGATACAAATGCACATCACCGCCGGTCCAGATAAAATCGCCGACTGCCAAATCGCTCTGCTGAGCCACCATATGCGTCAATAACGCATAACTGGCGATATTGAACGGCCCCCCCAGAAACGTGTCGCAGCTGCGCTGGTAGAGCTGGCAGGATAGCTTGCCGCCGGCCACATAGAACTGAAAAAACGCATGGCAGGGCGCCAGGGCCATTTTGCCCTGCGCAACATTCTGCTGCGGGCTGACGCCTTCATCAGGCAAATCGGCCACGTTCCAGGCCGAAACGATAATGCGCCGGCTGTTCGGCGTCGATTTGAGCTGTTCTATAACCTGCAGGATCTGGTCTATATGCCTGTCATCGGGCGCAGGCCATGAGCGCCACTGCCGCCCGTACACAGGCCCCAAATCACCCTGTTCATCGGCCCATTCGTCCCAGATACTCACCTGATGCTGATGCAGATAAGCCAGATTCGTATCGCCTTTCAGAAACCACAACAATTCGTGGATGATCGATTTCAGATGGACTTTTTTGGTCGTGACCAGCGGAAAACCCTGATCCAGGGCAAAGCGCATCTGATGGCCAAAAATCGACAACGTGCCACTGCCGGTTCTGTCGCCTTTCAGGTTTCCTTCCTTAAAAATTTTATCAAGCAGATCAAGATACTGTTGCATGTACTTTTTTATGGGCAAAATAAAATATCAGGGCGCCAATGATAATCATGGGCGTAGACAGTATCTGCCCCATCGTGACCCAATCCAGCGCCAGATAACCCAGATGCGCATCGGGCATTCTGAAGAACTCGACAAAAAACCGGAAACAGCCGTACAGCATGACCGCCAGGCCCGTCGCGGCCATGGTCGGCCGGGGTTTGCTGGTATAAATCCAGAGAATCGCGAATAACACGACGCCTTCCAGAAACGCTTCATACAGTTGCGAAGGATGCCGTGGCAGCGGTCCGCCATTCGGAAACACCATGGCCCAGGGCACATCGGTCGTCCGACCCCATAGTTCCGAATTGATGAAATTGCCGATACGGCCGGCGCCCAGGCCGATAGGCGCCAGCGGCGCAATGATATCGGTCAGCTGCAGCATCGTGCACCGCTGTTTCTTCGCGAACAGCCACATCGCGATAAATACGCCCAGCATGCCGCCGTGAAATGACATGCCGCCCTGCCATATCTTGAACAGGACAAGCGGATTGTTCAGGAACTCGCCAAAGTTGTAAAACAGAATATAGCCGATCCTGCCGCCCAGAATGACGCCCAAGGCACCGTAGGTCACCAGATCTTCTATCGCTTCGGGTTTAACAGGCGACCACGGCTGTTCGGCTCTTTTTTTGCCAAGCACCCATACGGCGGCAAAGCCTATCAGATACATCAGGCCATACCAGTGGACTTTCAGCGGTCCCAGGCTGATGGCAATCGGATCAATATTCGGATAAGTCAGCATGATTACACGTCCAGGTTAGTGACATCCAGAGCATTTTTAACGATGAAGTCTCTGCGTGGCTCCACCACATCGCCCATCAATGTCGTGAAAATCTCATCAGCGGCAATTACATCCTCGATTCTGACCTGCAGCAATCTGCGGTTATTGGCATCGAGCGTGGTTTCCCAGAGTTGTTCCGGATTCATTTCGCCCAAGCCTTTGTAACGCTGAATATGCTGACCTTTTTTGACTTCCCGCATCATCCACTCAAACGCTTCCTTGAAGCTGTCGACATGCTGCTGACGTTCGCCCATCTGAATAAAGGAGTTCTCGCTGAACATTCCGGTCGTGTCCTGCGCATATTGCGCGATTTGCTTGTAATCCTTGCCGGCAAAAAACACCGCCTGCACAATAAAGGTTTTCGTGATGCCATGCTGGCGCTTGTTGATGACTACGGAGAAATCATTACCGGTTTTGTAGTCGAGTTCTATCGAGAACACCGCTTCGCCAGCATTTTGATTCAGTCTGTTTTCCATGTTCGCAAACCAGGCCGCAAGCTTTTCGCGGTCCTGTTTGATCTCATCATCCAGCACACCCATAACGGATAGCTGTTCCAGGAAGTTTTCATCATAGCGTCTGAATAAACGATTAATGGTAGCAACGACGCCGGTATACTCTCTGGCCAGTTTCTCCAGGCCCTGGCCTTGAATCGGCGGCGCCGAGGCATCGGTGAACAGTTGCGCCTTATCGAGCGCCAGCTGAATCAGGTATTCGTTTAATTGCGCATCGTCTTTAACGTAATGTTCCTGCTTGCCTTTTTTGACTTTATATAACGGCGGCTGGGCGATATAGATATAGCCTTTCTCGACGATTTCAGGCAGTTGCCGGTAAAAAAACGTCAATAGCAGGGTGCGGATGTGCGAACCGTCGACATCGGCATCGGTCATGATGATAATGCGGTGGTAACGCAGCTTGTCCAGATTGTACTCGTCCTTGCCTATGCCGCAGCCTAGAGCCGTGATTAGCGTGCCGACCTCCTCGGACGAAATCATTTTATCGAAACGCGCTTTCTCGACATTCAAAATCTTGCCTTTCAGCGGCAAAATGGCCTGCGTTCTACGATCCCTGCCCTGCTTGGCCGAACCGCCGGCCGAGTCCCCTTCCACGATGAACAGTTCAGATAGGGCTGGGTCTTTTTCCTGGCAGTCGGCCAGTTTGCCCGGCAAACCGGCGATGTCCAGCGTGGTTTTGCGCCGTGTCATTTCACGCGCCTTGCGGGCGGCTTCCCTGGCTCGGGCTGCATCGACGATTTTGCCGGCGATGGCTTTGGCGATTTGCGGTCGTTCCAGCAAAAATTCCTGCAATTTCTCATTCATGGTCGATTCGACCAGCGGTTTGACTTCCGATGAAACCAGCTTGTCCTTGGTTTGCGAGGAAAACTTCGGATCCGGCACCTTGACCGACAGCACGGCCGTCAAGCCCTCCCTGGCGTCGTCGCCGGTAGTCGCAACTTTCTCTTTTTTCGCCAGGCCGCTGGATTCGATGTATTGATTGATCGTACGCGTCAACGCGCCTCTGAAACCGGCCAGATGCGTGCCGCCGTCGCGTTGCGGGATGTTGTTGGTATAGCAGAACACGTTTTCCTGATAGGAATCATTCCACTGCATCGCCACCTCAACGGTAACGCCTTCTTTTTCGGCGACAAAATGAAACACTTCCGGAAACAGCGGCGTCTTGTTCTTGTTCAGATGCTCGACAAAGGCGCTGATGCCGCCTTCAAACTCGAAAACATCACTCTTGTCGGTACGTTCGTCCTCCAGACTGATACGCACGCCTGAATTCAGGAATGACAGTTCTCTGAGCCTTTTCGCCAGAATATCGTAGTGAAACTCCACATCGCTGAACGTCTGGGTGCTGGGCTTGAAGTTGATCAAGGTACCGGTGCCTTCGGCGGGACCTATGACCTCCAGAGGAGCCGCCGGTTCGCCCATGATGTACTTTTGTTTGTGCAGCAGCCCGTTTTTGCGTATTTCCAGATTCAGCTCTTCCGACAAGGCATTCACAACCGAAACACCGACGCCGTGCAAGCCGCCCGATACCTTGTAAGCATTGTCATCGAATTTACCGCCGGCATGCAGCACGGTCATGATCACTTCCGCTGCGGATCTTCCCTCTTCCTCGTGGATATCGACCGGAATGCCGCGGCCGTCGTCAGCCACCGAAACCGAACCGTTATTATGAATAATCACTCTGACTTCCTTGCAGTAACCGGCCAAGGCTTCATCGATGGAATTGTCGACCACCTCAAAAACCATGTGATGCAAACCGGAGCCGTCATCGGTGTCGCCAATATACATGCCCGGCCGCTTTCTTACTGCATCCAGCCCTTTCAGAACTTGAATATTAGTACTGTCGTATTGATCGTTATGATTACTCATGTAGTTGTCCGCTTTCTATTGTTGCCGTAATGTTCCACGTGAAACATTACATTGATTTTATATGTCCATGTTCCACGTGGAACATTTTATATTCTTTTAACTGGTTCAAATCCCCAAGATCAGCCTGTTCGGTTGCTGTGATAAATACCTGGCATTGTAATTCAGCCAGATAAGCCAGCAGTTTGGCACGGTTAGCCACATCCAGCTCGGCGGCAAAGTCATCAATCAAAATGCAGCCGATATTGCCGCGCTCATCAGCCAGCAACTGAACCTGCGCAAGCTTCAGGCTCAATACCAATAACTTCAACTGACCACGTGAAACAAAATCCTTAGCCAACCTGTCATTAACCATCAGTTGAAAATCAGCACGATGCGGCCCGCTGTGAGTAAATCCATAACGCAGATCTTTATCCATATCCTCGGTTAGAATCTGCTGAAATGCCTTTGCGCAATCCCAGCCCGATAAAAGCTTGATGTCTATATGACCAATGTCGAGAAATCGACTGAGAATTTCAATAAAGACAGGCTTGAACTTCTGCAGGTACTGTTGGCGGCAGTTATTGACTATTGTACCGTAATAAACCAATTCTTTATCCCAAACATTGATTTGTTCGAGATGCTTCGTTTTTAACAAGGAATTGCGTTGCGCCAGTGCTTTCTTGAATTTGCGCCAGGCCGGTAAAAAATTTTTTTGATCGTTGAAAACACCCCAGTCTATGAATTCGCGTCTGACTTGAGGGCCGGCATCGAGTAATTCATAACTCTTTGGATGAATCAATTGCAGTGGCAGAGCATAGGCTAAGTCAGACCTTTTTTGCGTGGACTGCTGATTGATCCGAACTTCAAAATCTTTCCCGTCCAGCCGAATGCCCAAATGGCGATGACTGCCATCTGATTGTAAAGTTTGTGCTGAAACTATTAAATACTGATGATCAAAGCTGATAACGGACTTAATTGATACGGAACGAAAAGACCTGGCCCGGCCTAGAATGAAAATAGCCTCTATCAGCGAGCTTTTGCCACTGGCATTTTCTCCAACAATAAAGTTGATTGTTGGAGAAGGCCTGATAGATTCCTGTTGGATATTTCTGATATGGTAAATATCCAGTTTCAGCAAGCTCATCCTTAATATTAGAGCCTCATCGGCATGACAATAAATTTGTACGAAACATCATTGGGTTCATCGATGAAGCACGTGCTCGCATTGCTGGCAATGGTCAGTACGGCCAATTCGGAATCCAGATTTGAAACGGCGTCCAGTAAATATTGCGCATTGAAGGCGATTGATAAAGGCTCGCCGATGTATTCGATAAAAAGTTCTTCCTCGGCCTCATCATGCTCAGGATTGTGTGTGCTGATTCTTAAACTGTCCGGCGCAATATCGAGCGTAACGCCTTTAAATTTTTCATTCGACAGGATCGCAACCCGGGTCAAGGCTTCTTTCAGCAGCTGCTTCTGGATATGGATCTGATTAAAAAACGTCTGCTGGAAAACCTTGCTGAAATCGGGATACTTTGAATCGACCAGTTTGGCCGAAAACACCAGATTCTTGATAAAAATTCTGATGTTGTTGCTGGAAAATTCAACTCTGAGTTCAGCATCAGGATCATCGAGCAACCGGCTCAGCTCCAAAACGCCTTTTCTGGGCAGAATGATCCTCGCTTCATAGCCTGTTGCCTGATCCAACTGATCTTCATAAATGGATAAGCGATGGCCGTCAGAAGCCACCAGTTTTAATTTGCTGTTGGAAATATGGAGTAACAAACCATTCAAGTAATAACGGACATCCTGATTAGCCATGCAGAAGATGGTTTTTTCCAGCGCTCTTTTAAATTTGCCGGCATTGATAAAGAATTGATGCTCGAAATCCGATTCGGAAAATTCGGGATAATTATCCGCGGGCAGACAGCTTAAGGAAAAGCGGCTGCGGTTGGATAAAATTTTGACTTTCTCCGCGCCCGTTCCCGACGGGCTTGCGGCATACGCACCATCCCTGGCGGTATCATCATCCTGCTCGAACTTGATTTCAGCTCCGCTCGGCAGCAATCGGCAGATATCCAGGAATTTTCTGGCCGGAACCGTGATGGCTCCGGAGGTCGCCGTGCCGATCTCGATTTTAGCCACGATCTGAATTTCAAGATCGGTACCGGTTAATATCAGCCGATTATCTTCAATCACCAGCAAGACATTCGAAAGAATCGGCATGGTTTGCCTTTTTTCTATAACGCTGACTATTTGCTGCAGGGGCGTTAAAAGTTCTTCTCTATTAATAATAAAGTTCATATAAAGAATTTTTTTGTTATTACTAGCTGGCATAAAACTGTTGAAAACTCGATTTTTACCTTAATAATCAATAAGCTAGCTTGTTAAAAATAATGTGGTTAAAGTTGTAACTGCATGTGTCTTGACTGTAGCTAAACCTGGGCTGTTAATAACAGGCGTTTTTATCCACAGCTTTCTCACGGTTAATGCGATAGCGTTCTCAACAGATTGGAATAGTCTTCGGCAACCTTGCTATCGGCTTCCTTGAGCTCACTAATGCGTTTGCAAGCATTCATGACGGTCGTGTGATCTCGGCCACCGAAAGCTTCGCCGATTTCGGGGAAACTGTGCGAGGTCAATTCCCGAGCCAGGCACATGGCCATTTGCCGCGGCCGGGTAATGGACTGCCGTCTGTTTTTGGACGACAAATCGGCTACGCGGATTTTGAAGTACTCTGCGACAGTCTTTTGAATGTTGTCTATATTGACCAATTTATCCTGCAGGGAGATCAGATCATGCAACGCCTCCTTGGTGAATTCGGTCGTGATCTCGCGGCCCGTGAACTGCGCATTGGCAATCACGCGTCTTAATGCGCCTTCCAGATCACGCACATTGGACGGAATTCTTTTCGCGATAAAAAATGCGACTTCCTGAGGCAGATCCACATTCGCCAGATGCGCTTTCTTCATCAAAATAGCGGCCCGCGTTTCCATGTCCGGCGGTTCAATTGAAACAGGAAGTCCCCAGCCGAACCGCGATTTCAAACGGTCTTCAAGCCCGATAATCTCTTTCGGATATTTATCGCAGGTCAACACGACCTGGTGTTTCTTTTCCAGCAAGGTATTGAAGGTATGAAAAAACTCTTCCTGCGAGCGTTCCTTGCCGGCGAAAAATTGAATGTCGTCGATCAGCAGTACGTCAACGCCGCGATAATATTCCTTAAAGGTATTGATGGAATTTTGTTGCAGTGCCTTGACCATATCCTGTACGAATTTTTCCGAATGCAGATAAACAATCGTGGCCGATGGATTCTTTTGTAAAACGGCATTGCCTATCGCATGCATCATATGGGTCTTACCCAACCCGGAACTGCCGTAAATCAGCAGCGGGTTATAAGCCTTGCCGATGTTTTCGGAAACCTGGATCGATGCTGCCTTGGCCAATTGATTGGATTTGCCTTCGACAAAATTATCAAAAGTAAATGCTTTATTAAGAAAGTTGGGGCTGGCCTTTTTGGTTTCGGCCGGTTTGGCAATCGTTGCGGCGACAGGCGCGGTCGATTTTTTAGAACCGATTTCAAGAATCAGGTTTAACGTGCCATTGGAAAACTCATGGATGGTTTCTTCAATTTTGGCAAAATGATGTTGCTTGACCCAATCCAACACAAATCGATTAGGCGCCAGCAGTTTAATGTGTCCGTCGCTTTCTATGGCCTGAAGCGGCCGTATCCAAGTACTGAAATCGGAACTGGAGATTTCATTTTCAAGCTTAGAAAGGCAGTTATTCCAGATTGAGCTCATCGAAGTATATTAAGATATTGATTTTTAAATGTAAGGAATTTTGCTTGGTTGCCACTATACAACAATAAAACAATGCACTACAGAATTGACAGGGCTATATTCTTTATTTTATCATCCAACGTCTTTTTTATCCGTTTTTGTTAACACTTATCTGATCAGGTCTTAAGTCAATGAAAAGAACATACCAACCTAGTAAAATCAAACGCGTCAGAACTCACGGTTTCCGTGCAAGAATGGCGACACGCGGTGGTCGTAAAGTTTTGAACGCACGTAGAGCGAAAGGTCGCGCCAAATTAGCGGTTTAATTGACCGGTGCGTGACTGAGAAAGTTTTCAGTTTTCCCCCGCAGTTACGGTTAAAGAAACCGGCTGAATATAAAAAGGTTTTTGCTAAGCCTGTAAAATCAAGCGACCAATATTTCACGCTGTTAGCCATCAGGAATGATTTCGATCATCCAAGGCTAGGCTTGGCAATTGCCAAAAAAAATATAAAAAAGGCAGTACAACGGAATGTAATTAAACGTATTGTCCGGGAAAGCTATCGATTAAAGCAACAAGACCTAGGGAATATAGACATTGTTGTTTTGGCTCGCAGGGATGCTGCAGATGCTCCGCCGGACTTGTTAAGAAAGTCTTTGGAAAGGCATTGGCTTAAGTTGGTAACCCGATGCGATTCATACTCATAACACTCATAAAGTTTTACAAGTACTTTATTAGCCCCTTGCTTGGCAATAACTGTCGCTTCTACCCCAGCTGTTCCGCCTATGCCTTGGAAGCGCTTCAGCTCCATGGCGCCATAATCGGCTCCTATCTCACGCTCAGAAGATTATCAAAATGCCACCCTTTTCATGAAGGTGGCATTGATCCCGTTCCAGAAAAAATTGGTAATAATAAGAATGGATAATATTAGATTTATATTGATCGTTGTTTTTGCAATGCTCGTTTTTATGCTGTGGCAGGCGTGGCAAGTGGATTATGGTCCCAAACCACCCGTAGCTACAGTGACAGATCCCAATACCACAAACGCTAAGGAAGATCTGCCTTCCGCAACCGGCACCCCTGCACCAACAGAAACCGCCAAGCAGGAGACCTCGGCCGTACCGTCCGTAGCCCTGCCTTCAGCAAAAATCATTAAAGTAAAAACCGATGTACTGGCCTTGGAAATAGATACCCAGGGCGGCACTGTGCGTAACTTGGATCTGCTGACTTATCCGGTAGAAAAAGAAAATACAGTCGTTATTCGTTTGCGCGACATGCTTGGCTTGCCGGCTTCGGAAAAAAATCTTGCACCGACTCGCTTGTTCGATAGCAACCCGGACAAATTATTTGTGGCGCAAAGCGGTTTGATAACCGAAGGCGGTTCAACAGGCGCGGCTTCGCACCATACCATTTTCACCAATGAAAAAGACAGCTACGTGCTGGAACCCGGCCAGGAGTCATTGACGGTGCCGTTGACCTGGACCGACAGCAGTGGTCTGGTCGTGACCAAATTATTTACGTTTAAACGCGGCAGTTACCAAATCGGCCTGGAACAGAAAGTACAGAATAATTCCGCGCAACCTTGGACCGGCAGACAGTACAGCCAGTTGATGCGTGTGCCTTATCAGGATGACAAAGGCAATACCTTTATCAGAACCTACTCTGGCGGCGTGCTTTATACCGAGGAAGAAAAATATCAGAAAGTAGACTTTGATGATATGGCCGAGGAGAATCTGAACGTCACGACTAAAGGTGGCTGGACGGCCATGATTCAGCATTATTTCGCTGCCGCATGGATTCCGCCTGCCGATCAGGAAAACCATTTCTATACTAAAGAGCTACAGAATGAGCATTATGTGATTGGCGCCTATTCCGCACCCGTCACCGTGCCCAGCAATTCCAATGTCCAGTTTGCCACGCAGTTATTTGCCGGCCCTAAAATTCAACCGATGATGGAAAACATCGCCAATGGTCTGGAACTGACCGTTGATTATGGCTGGCTAACTATTATCGGCAAGCCTATTTACTGGTTACTGAATCAAATATACAACGTGGTTGGTAACTGGGGATGGGCGATTATTGGCGTAACTTTATGTATTAAGCTGCTGTTCTTCCCGCTGTCACAAGCCAGTTACCGATCAATGGCGAAGATGCGTAAGATTCAGCCGCGCCTTAAAGAAATGCAGGAACGCTTCGCCGATGACAGACCGCGTTTCAATAAAGAAATGATGGATTTGTACAAACGTGAAAAGGTCAATCCTTTAGGCGGCTGTCTACCGATTCTGATTCAGATCCCGGTTTTCATTTCCTTATACTGGGTACTGGTTGAAACGGTTGAAATCCGTCAGGCGCCCTTCCTGTTGTGGATACAGGATTTATCGGCCATGGATCCTTTTTATGTGTTACCCGTGTTGATGGGTATTACCATGAAAATCCAGCAAAGTCTGAATCCGGCGCCGATTGACCCGATTCAGGCCAAGATAATGAAAATGTTCCCTATCGTGTTCACCATTTTCTTCCTGTTCTTCCCGGCTGGTCTGGTTCTGTACTGGGTAGTCAATAATACCTTGTCTATCATTCAACAGTGGTATATTACTAAACAGATCAACGAAGCAAAATAACGTGTATTAGTGGACATCGAAAACTTTGATACCATTGCAGCGATTGCAACACCGCCAGGGAATGGTGGTGTCGGTATTATCCGCATTTCAGGCTCTAGCGTTCCGGCTATAGCCAAACAGCTTCTTACCAAACCTCTGCAACCCAGGCTAGCGCTGTTTTCCTCTTTTCTCGACGAGAACGGCTCGGCGATTGATTCCGGCATTGCGCTCTATTTTCCTGCGCCCGCCTCTTACACCGGTGAAGACGTGCTTGAACTTCAAGGGCACGGCGGCTCTGTGGTAATGGATATGTTGTTGCGGCGCGTCCTGTCGCTGGGCGTTCGATTGGCCAATCCCGGCGAATTTACCGAGCGCGCTTTCCTGAATAACAAACTCGACTTGGCGCAGGCCGAAGCCGTTGCGGATTTGATAGAAAGCAGCACTGAACAGTCCGTGCGCTCCGCCCAGAAATCCATGCAGGGTCTTTTTTCGGAACAGGTCAACGCGCTGGTTGCCGAGCTGACTGAACTTCGCACCTATGTCGAAGCCGCTATTGACTTCGTCGATGAAGAAATCGACTTTCTAAGCGACGGGGTCGTAGAAAACCGTATCACCAGCTTGCTGGAGCGAATCGAACAGATTCAAGCAACCGCCCAGCAAGGCCGCCTGTTACGCGACGGCATGACAGTCGTGCTGGCAGGCAAGCCCAATGCCGGCAAATCCAGTCTGCTCAATGCCCTGGCCGGACATGACGCTGCCATTGTCACCGATATCGCCGGCACCACGCGTGATGTTTTAAGAGAACGTATTCAACTCGATGGCATGCCTTTGCATGTGATCGACACGGCCGGTTTGAGAGAAAGCGAAAACGCTGTAGAAAAAGAAGGCATACGCCGAGCCCAGGAAGAAATAAAACAGGCTGACAGAATCTTATTGCTGCTGGACAGTCGCGAAAACGAAGATGAGCAACAACTGCTGCCTTATTTGCCGGACAACGTCAGCATCACTAAAATTTATAACAAAATAGACTTAGTCGATAGGGAACCTGAAATTCGGCAGATGGCGGCAAGCTGTGAAATTCACCTGTCCGTTAAAACAGGCGCCGGCATGGAATTGCTCAGGCAGCATCTGAAGCAATGCATGGGCTACCATGAGCAAACCGATAATGTGTTTATCGCCCGAAGGCGCCATATCGAAGCCTTGAGAAAAGGCCATGAATTTGTCCTGAGCGCATTACACCAACTCCAGGATAGCCAAGCCGGAGAACTGGTGGCAGAAGATTTAAGACAAGCCCAGAACAGTCTGGGGGAAATTACCGGCAAATTTACGCCGGACGATTTGTTGGGTAAGATATTTTCTAGTTTCTGTATCGGAAAGTGATCGTTGTGTCACGCCATTCCAACTCGTTTCATAATCCATTAAATTACAATTGCAATAATTTGCAATCTAATTGTCGCAATTTAATTCAAAGATTTAGTCAACCTGTCAATGACAGTAAAATAATGTTTTTCAAGTCAATATAGAGTTAGTTGGCGCTGCTTTTATCCATTACGACTCATTCAAGCAGCCCATTTACACTACAATTGTTTGAAAAAGGCTTGTAGCCGCTACATTTATATTATTCGATGCTCGGAGTGCATAAAATCAATAGTGGCATCGAATTATCAACGACACGATAGTAATCCCTCTATTCATTCGTTAGCTGAACGTCCCTGATAGCGAGAGCTAGGTTTGGGACTCCACGCAATGAGCGAACTACAACTGCCACAAGATTTCAGAAGTTAAAATGTCGAGTTTCCGCTCACGTGTGTACTATGTAAAACCAAAGACTCGCCGCAAACAATACAATAGAGCCACACAGCAGCAATATCGGAATCGTCCACGAGGAATTATCCTGATGTGTACGTGCTGCTGACCGGGGTTTGTCAACAGGAGCTGTTTCTCTTCTTCTTGGATTGGATGCAGCCGCGTTGGATTTGTCCTTTAAGGATGGAGCTTGCGGTGCACCATTTTGCGCCGTTTTCTCTCCCCGACGGTTCGTCAGCCATAAATAAACTTCGCTCCCCAACCCTATTTCATCGGCCGCCCGTCTCACACTATCCAGATCAACTATAGTTTTGTTGGATTCATAGCTGACACGAAGGGCTCTATCGCAAAACGTATTAACTAAGCGAGGAGTGCCTCGAGCAGCGCCTACGACAGTTTCAATAGCATCATCAGTAAAAATTTTTGACTGACTCCCCGCTACTTTCAATCGATGCTTAATATATTCATGTGTTTGCAAAGGAGTCATTCTGCCAATAGCCTCTAGCCAGGCAATGCGCTGTTTAAACGACTCCAGATCAGGCCGGGACAGTTTATCGAGGAATTCCTCCTGCCCAATCAGGAGCATTTGGATAAGTTTAATACTACCATATTCAAGATTATTCAAGAGCCGGATGCACTCCAGTACATCATCTGAAATCTTATGCACCTCATCTATAATCAACAGGCAGCGATTGCCCTCGTTATTGAGTTTGAGCAAATACTCCTTAATATCTCTTAAAACAAAAATTCTGCCGGACGATTCAGGGGTGATGTGCAATTCCTGTGTGAGAAAAAGCAACAACTCTTCACTGGTATCCGGCGGCTCACCCAACCAAATGATTCTGGTTTTCTCAGGGATAGACACTATGAGTTTTTGGCTCAAGGTGGTTTTTCCTGTGCCAATTGGCCCCACCACCACCATTAAGCCTCTTCCCGCCCATAAGCTATCGATGATGCGGCTGAGCACACGGCTATAATCGCCTTGTTCGAAAAAACATGCTGGATCAGAAACGTTTTCAAACGGCAGGCTTTGTAATGAAAAATGATTTGTATACATACTACCTTGTTCCATATTATTCAAAAGATGGATACGCTTCAGTACAGCGTCTGAAATCTTATGCACTTCATCTATAATCAACAGGCAACGACTGCCCTTGTTGAGAAAATACTTCTTAATATCCCTTTAAACAAAAATTCTGCCGGACGATTCAGAGGTGATGTGCAATTCTGTGTGAGAAAAAGCAAAAGCCCATCACTGGCATCCAGCGGCTCACTGACCAGACTATCCTGGTTTTTAAATATTACTCTCGAGTAGGAGTGAGTATTATCTCTACTCGACGATTCTTCGACCGCCCTTCTCTAGTAAGG
Source organism: Methylobacter luteus IMV-B-3098 (assembly GCF_000427625.1). Classification (GTDB taxonomy): domain Bacteria; phylum Pseudomonadota; class Gammaproteobacteria; order Methylococcales; family Methylomonadaceae; genus Methylobacter; species Methylobacter luteus. Next base: position 2,495,642 of record NZ_KE386569.1, on the reverse strand, counting down.
TTGGAAGCAAGCGGAACAGTATCGCCAAGGCCCTTAATAATGATTCTGTCGCTGGCGACTCCTTTTTGCTTCAGCACTAGGGCGATTGCCTTTGCACGCTGCATTGAGATGATTTTATTCCATTTAAAAGCTTGAATAGGGCTAAAGCCATCCGGTATCGATTTGTCGGCATGTCCCTCAACGATGACCTTATCCAAGGACCGCCCTTTGATAAGTGGAATAATTCCATCGATTGCTTTTTGTGCGTTTGCATCAGGTTTTATCTGCCCCGGAGAAAACGAGCCTCCGCCGAGAACGAGTAGGCGCATCGGTTTGTGCTGAGAAGAGCGTTTTTCCTCTGTGTCCATTGGATTTACCGGTTCTGGCGATTTCTCACGGATTCGTGAAATAGTTGTTTCAGGAGAGGTTTGTAGTGATTGTATAGCACTCAAATCCTTCCGGTTATTATCAACTTCGTTATTATTTGACGTAGCAGACGATGGAAGACCGACAACGCCCTTAAACTGTTTTATGGATGATTCTGTTTTATTAGTGACAGCGGGGCTCTGCGTTTGTTCCAGTTTCGGTTTTTCGATAGTTTTCTTAAGGGAGCTGGACGATTTATAGACATCTGTTTTGCTATTCTCCCTCTGTGGAGCCGATTCTCTCAGTATAGGAATTAATAGCGCTGAAATAAAAATCAGTACTGATGCTCCAGACAACGTAAATGAAATCGCGGTAATGGCTCTGCGCATTATGAAATACTCCAGTTGTTCCGTAGAATTCACTTCGGCTAGCGTAAATCCTCTTTTCCTCGACTTGGACCCGAGCCGAGAGAGAAATCTCAATATCGGTCACGGTTTCATGCGAAGTATATAAGCTATACTGATATAAAATGATTTTTAGATTTTGCCACTTCAAGCTCTAAAAAACATTATTTTATTCTTGATCCTGTTGCACCTTATTTAAACCATGCCTGGAATTATGATTGTATATTTACTATCTTGCGGTGTGTTAACTGGAGCCTTGCATCTCGCTAACAGATATAAGAGGCCATTTAGAATCCGGCAATGCTTGACAATATCAGCTTTGGCCCTGGTAAGTCTGCAATGCCATCCCCTTATTGCCTCAGGAGAAGAATATGGTAGATACTCTTATAGAGACTACGCTAGTACACCAGCGTTCGATGAACCTCACACTTTAGCTGGCACAAGTGAGTTTGAAAAGGAACTTGTGCAATCAATTTATGCGAGTTGTTATCACAGTCAACGAGTTTCCATCCAAAATTACGGTGTGCCAGAAAATTTAATCATGGCCTACTGTAGCTGTGCCAGTAAGCATATGTACGGCCGTCTGAGTTATGAAGATTTTAAGCTGCTTCAGAAAGTTCAAAGCACGGGCACACTTCCACCCCATGAGATTCAACAAAAAATGGAGTTTGTCGCCAAGATGTGCAGGAAGAGTTCAATTGATAAAACGTCACCGACTGATTTAGAAGCAATGGATCAGATTTCTAATCAAAACACAGAAGAAAGATAGATTTTCTATCCACATAAACTGTTCAGGATAGCATGGGGTTATCCAGTAACCTGCCTAAGCTATGACATGGACATGGCATGCCTATTAACTGATGCTTCGAGGCATTCGGCTGTATCCGTTCAAAAATAAATGGCTGAAGTCTGATTTGGTTAAGCAGCAACTTGAATTTAGCAACCGCTATCAGACGAAATCACTACAGCTGCAATTGGCCGGTTATTAATGGTGATAAAATTTGTTTTTGAAAATGAAATAGAGGCTTTTACACCATTTTTACATTTTCAATAACTTAATTTATTGATGTGGTTGATATTTTTACTTTCCCTAACGCGGGGAAAATAATCAGAAATTAAGGAAGTATGTCGGGGAAAAGGAGCAGCTATATCAGGACTCTGAAAGTTGTCCTGATATAGCTTGATGTTCTTACAGCAATCCTTTCAGATCGTTGAAAGCTTTTTCAGCATTTTGCAATTCTTGCTCTGCTTCTTGCAAAGAATTGTTTTTAGCATGATTGCGTGCACTTTTCAGCTTGTTGTTCGCTTTTGAGCGTGCTACGTCTACTTTATCATTAGCATTGATTTCTTTGCTTGTATCTGATGCTTCTTTAATCAATTCAGCAACAGCCGCGCCTTCTGAGCCGTTTTTGATTGCATCAATTGCAGCTTTGATTTTATCCAGAGTCATATTAATCGCGTCAGCAGGCGCGTACACGATTCTGCCTTTATCTCCTTCCGCAACAGCTGAAGTTGAAACAGCTCCCATTGAGGCTGCAATCAATAAAGACAGTAAGACTTTTTTTAAGATTTTCATATTGCACTAATCCCACAAGTTGTAGTTATTTCGAGTTATATCGGCAGTATAACTAGCGATTTGCATGGTTAAGAGTTATCTACCGGCGATAATTCTAACACATTTTGGAGATTTTCAATCGTTAAGGCGACCGAAAAAGATTAGATTAGGTGGGGAAATTTAGAGCCTTAAAAAAATAAAGCTGCTGCTAATTATAGAAAGGCCAGATTCAATTATAAATAATCAAATCCGACCTGATAGGCATTAGTGAGTTTTAGCGTATATTTCCTTTATTTCTTGAAAGCCGGCTAAAGCTTCTTTCAACAACTGTTCAGAGGCCTGCATTTCATTTTTGCTGGCTTCAATACGTGCTGCTTTTAATTTGGAACTGGCTTTATTGCGTTTTAAATCCAGTTCATTGTTGGAAATATTTTTTTGCAGTTGGCGCGCGTCATTAATCAATGACATAACGGCTTCGTTGTCGGCGCCTTTTTCGATGGCGGCAATAGATTCTTCTACTTTAGCAACAGTGTCATCGATAGCCACTTTCACTTCTTCGCCTGTAGGATTTTTAGCAAAAGCTGTGGAAGCTGAAGCCAGGGAAATGGCTACAAATAAAGAAACCGCGATTTTTTTTAATGCTTTCATTTGGCTAGTAAACCTCAGATATTGTTATTTATAGTGTTCAGACATAACGATTAAAATGAGAGTTTATGCGGGAAAGCAAGAATTCAAATTAATAATGGCTACGCAGAGCGCGGCATTTTAGCACAGAAAAAATTTAAAACTGAATGAGAATGAATATTACTCATCATCCCTTTTAAGATCGAGATAGATTTCTCCGGTTTCATCGACAGACAATAAAAATAAAATAGGCGCGCAACAAACTGGGCAATCCTCGTAATATTCCTGTGCGTCCAAAGTAGTATCCACAATAATATCAATGGATTGACCGCAATAAGGACAGATCACGTCGACTTCTTTCAAGCCGTGCATATTTCACGCCTTTCGCAGCAGCCCATCCATCCATGACACGGGCAGCATGCGTTTAAGAAAACCGAACAAATAAGTCGGGAAAGTGACGTAATAACGCAGTTTAGGCCGCTTGGCTTCCAGCGCATGAACGACTTTTTCGGCGACGGCCTCAGGGGGCAAAGTAAATGGCGCGGCAGCGCCCTCTTTCTGCAGGCGTACTTCCATACTTTTGTAGATTTCCTTATGGACACTGCGAGTCGGATCAATATTTTTCTTGTATAGCTCGAATGCGTTTTTTCTGAAATCGCTCAAGATCGGACCGGGCTCAATCAGCGAAATATGAATATTGCTGCCATGGAGTTCGAGCCGTAATGTATCGGCCAGGCCTTCCAGCGCGAATTTGCTGGCGTTGTAAGCGCCGCGGTAAGTCATTGCGACGAATCCCAACACTGAGCTATTGTAAATAATGCGGCCATGGCCCTGCTGGCGCATAACGGGAATCAGCAGACTAGTCAGCTCATGGGTGCCGAACAGATTGGTTTCAAACTGGAAGCGCAGCACATCGCGGCTTAAATCCTCAACAGCGCCGGGCTGTCCGAATGCCCCGTTATTAAACAGCGCATCAATGTTTCCATCCGTTAATGCAACCACTTGTCGAACCGCCTGGCGGATGCTGTCGCTGTCGGCCAGATCCAGCTGTACGGCGGTAAATCCTTCCCTGCTTAATCTGGCGACATCTTCAGGCTTTCTTGCCGAAGCTATGACGTTATGACCGCGCTTTCTTAATTCGATGGCCGTGACATAACCGATGCCGCTAGAGCAGCCCGTGATCAATATGGTTTTTGATGGATTCATAGGGCAGTTATCTGGTTAATTCCTGTTCGGTAAAATAAAAACTTTTGCCGCTGCTGCAATTGATCAAAAAGACCAGCGCATCCTGGGTGCTTCTTGCATTGAGTTCCGATGCTTCAACGCGGCTGCACGTCCCGGTCGCTAGAGCCTGCTCTGCCGCCTGCCTTCTGAAACGCTCAATATCCGGCAAACGATTCTGGTGATTTTTAACCACATCAGGCAGTTGATCAAGCTGATAAGGGGGAATTGCATAAGCTGAAAACTTCTTTGGATTATTCTTGATTAGAAACTGATTTTTGGCACTTTCATTGGCGGCTGCCAGTTTTAACTGCGCCTGTCTTTGTTTCAACCTCTCTTGTTCAAGCTTGTCTTGATCAAGTTTTTTCTGCTGTTCCAGCTGTTGTTTTTGTTGTTCATCCAAATCAGTTGAGCCGCCGGTTTTAACATTCAGCTCGATATTACGTTGTCCTTCTACACATGGCTTTGATTGATAAGCCGTTTTACCATCGGCACCCGTACATTTATAAACGCCGGCAGACGCATGGGCGGAAAAAAGGATTCCCAGAAAAACCAGTGTAAATCGCATCGCACTCCCCAATATGTTTATGTATAAAAGTAAGATTGAAAGATTATAGGTGATATCAGGAACTTTGCTCATCCTGCCAATAGGACTGCTCAGTGTAGTAACGGCTCGAAAACAAAAACAGCACAGCAGTAACCAACATTAAGCCGGCAAAAAACCAGAAATAATCCGCACCGGCCAGTTTGCTGGAACCATCGGCATTTTGGATCAAAAAATTGACGGCGCTGGTCAACAGATTGCCGGCAGCTACCGACAGAAAATAAAACGCCATGATAAATGACTTCATAGTCTTGGGCGCTTGAGTGTAAGAGAACTCAAGACAGGTCACCGAAACCATGACTTCGGCTGACGTCAGCAGCAAATATGCCGGCAGTTGCCAGATAATAGACGGAGCCAAACCATTATCGATATCAATTTGTATGAAACCGGCAATGGCGAAAGCCAGCGCGGTCAGGAACAAACCGATCACCATTTTTCTCAGTGCCGTCAATTCAATAAACCGGTTTATAAACGGGTAAATCCCATACGAAAACAACGGCGTCAGCACCATGATCAGTAGCGGATTGGCTGCCTGAATTTGCGATGGCAACAGTTCAACTCCAAAAACTATCAGGTCCATTTTTTGCGCCTGCAATATCCAGGATGAGCCGATCTGTTCGAATAAAGCCCAGAATATAGCAATAAAAGCGTAAACAGACGCCAACTTTTTTAGCGTCGTCAAGCCGACAGTGCTGAACATCTCTCTGATAAATGCCATGCCGGCCGGCGGCACATGCACATAGCGGTAACGGCCCGACCAGAACGTAAGCGTGGCCAGCAGCATTAAAAAACCGGGAGCGGCAAAGGCCACCGAGGAACCATAATGATGCAGCAGCCATGGAATAACCAGCATAGCAGCGAACGCGCCCAGGTTGATGGAAAAATAAAACCAGCTGAAGACCTTACCGACTAAATGCCGGTTATTCACACCAAACTGATCGCCGACATTTGCGGAAACACAAGGTTTTATGCCCCCTGCACCAATAGCGATCAGCCCCTGCCCGATCAGCAAACCGATGCGTGTATCGTCAACCGCCAGGGCAAAATGCCCCAGGCAATAAATCAGCGATAAATAAATAATCGTGCGGTATTTGCCTAGCAAGCTGTCAGCCAGTAAAGCTCCGAACAGCGGCATTAAATACACAGCCGAGACAAATAAATGGAAATAGCCCTGGGCTTCATTTTCAGACATGACATCGGGCCGACCCGCTGAGTCCACCAGATACTGAGTCATAAAAATTACCAGAATGGCCCGCATCCCATAATAGCTGAAGCGTTCGGCCGCTTCATTGCCGACGATGTAAGGGATGCCGGTTGGCAGCGTATCAGATGAACCCGGTTTGGTTTTATAGATATCCATGACGATGACCGTTTATTTTCTCGACTGTAATCATAACAAAATAAAATATTTAAAAACCTATTGTTACTATTACGCCGACAAGACCTGTTGATAAGTGTTATTTATTATTTAATATCAACAGCTTGAAGTAGATACTAATTTGCGGTTAATGTTATCCACATTCTGTGCGCAGCTTGTGGATAACTTGGCTGTTGAGATTGTGCACACCGTAATCCACAGGTAACTCATCGTTATATACAGAAGTTACTCTATGCCGCCAGTCGAAATATCTGTATAAAATAATAAGGAACTTTTTCACAAAAAGATTGTTTATAAGGGGATAACCTTCAGCTTCGGTTATTAATTTTTGTTGGCGCGGCTTAATGCCCTCCAAGCCATGGATCTAAAACATACAATTGGACTATGTCGGAACAAAACAGCAATAAAAGTACCAGTCAATCGTCGTTATTAAGACTGAAAACCTATATTAATCAAGAAATTATCGGCCAGAATGTGCTTGTTGAAAGAATGCTGATCGGCTTGTTGGCTGATGGCCATATTCTGGTTGAAGGAGCGCCGGGCCTTGCCAAAACGAGAGCAATCAATATCTTGAGCAAAGGCATTCAAGGTGACTTTCATCGCGTGCAGTTCACACCGGACCTGCTGCCGGCCGACTTAACCGGTACCGAAATCTATCGTCCCCAGCAGGGCAGTTTCGAGTTTCAAAAAGGGCCTTTATTTCATAACCTGATCCTGGCCGATGAAATCAACCGTTCGCCGGCCAAAGTGCAGGCTGCGCTACTGGAAGCCATGGCCGAGCGCCAGATAACAGTCGGCCAAGCGACTTATCCCCTGCCGCAACTGTTCATGGTCATGGCAACGCAAAATCCTATCGAACAGGAAGGCACTTATCCGTTGCCCGAAGCGCAACTGGATCGTTTTTTACTGCATGTCAAAATCGATTATCCGAAACCGGAGCACGAAAAAAGCATCCTGCAGCTGGCCCGAACCGAAGCAAGGCTGACTTCAGTAAAAGACGGCGCCAAATTTGAACCTGTCGACCAAAAGACCTTATTCGATGCCCGCAACGAAGTGCTGGATCTCTATATGGCTGACAGCCTTGAAGACTATTTGCTGCAAATCGTGCTGGCGACGCGCAATCCCGGCGCTTACGGCAAGGATCTGGCCGGATGGCTGCAATACGGCGCGAGCCCCAGAGCCAGCATTGCGCTGGACCGTTGTGCCAGGGCCAAAGCCTGGCTGGTGCAGCGCGACTTTGTCAGCCCCGAAGACATTCAGGACATGGCATTCGATGTCCTGCGCCATCGCCTGATACTGTCTTACGAAGCCGAGGCCGAAGGCATCACGACCGATCATTTCATCAGAGAGCTCATTGCCAGAATTGCCGTACCTTGATGTTTTTCAGTAAACGGGCAAACAATGCCCGACAATCATCCGACGAGCTGGTTTCAGTATCGCTCAAAACCTTGATCGATCTTGCCAAACCCGCGGCCAGCTTGAACCTGCAACATGCCGCGATACGCTCGGCACAGAGCGGCGGCTATGTCTCGCGCTTCAAGGGCCGGGGCATGGAATTTGACGAAGCGAGGCTTTACCAGCCCGGCGACGATATTCGCAGCATCGACTGGCGCGTGACGGCCCGCACCGGCAAGCCCCATACCAAGCTGTTCCGCGAGGAACGCGAGCGGCCGATATTCATTTCCGTCGATAACCGGGCCGCCATGCATTTCGCGACGCGCGGCGTCTTCAAGTCGGTCCTGGCAGCCAAGCTGGCAGGCCTGCTGGCCTGGACGGCGCAGCATCAAGGCGACCGGATCGGTGGCCAGATATTTTCCGATACGGCCTGCCGCGAATTGAAGCCGCAAAACGGCAAGCATGCGGTTTTGCGGTTTCTCAATGCCATCGTCTGCGGGGGCGACTTCAGTCGCCCAGTCAATGAGGCGGATACTGTCGCCTCTACCAGTACGCTGGAACACGTGCTGGCGCGCTTGACGCAACATGCCCGTCCCGGCAGTCGCGTTTACATCATCAGCGATTTTCGCGGGTTGAATGACAAAGCCGAAACGCACCTGTTAAAACTGTCGCAACACTGCGACGTGGTCCTGGTCATGGTCCATGACCCGCTGGAAAGCGCGCTGCCCGCCAAAGGCCGCTACCGGTTTACCGATGATGTGCGCGATGTAATCGTGGACGCCGATTCCAGCGCGGCTTTGCAGTATCAGCAACGCTTCGCCCTGCGCCAGCAGCGCCTGGCTCAGCTGGCCCGAAGCAGAAGGCTGGCTTTCATGCAATGCAGTACCGATGATGATCCGGTGCATCGTTTAAGATATTTGTTGGGGCATAGATAAATGGAACCGGCTCAACTTCCCTTAAAAGACATCCATATGCCGGAAGCCATCGGCTGGTGGCCCCCGGCTATCGGCTGGTGGCTCATAGCCATATCGGCGCCCTTACTGATCGTTTTGCTTGTCTGGCTATACAAGCGTCTGACTCGCAAGACCGCCATCAAAACCGCGAAAAAAATACTGGCGCAAATCAAACAGGACAAGAGGCTCGACAACCACGGAAAAGTGACCGAGCTTTCCGTACTGATCCGGCGCGTCGCGATCAGCGTATCGCCCAGAACGCAAGCGGCCGGCCTGACAGGCCAGGCATGGCTGGCTTATCTGGACTGCTCGGTCACAGGTTCGCCTTTCAGCGAAGGGATTGGCCGGCATTTGAGCGATGCGCCTTACCGAAAAACGCAGCTGGCCGATGAGGAAATTCCACCATTAATCAGTCTGTGCGAAGACTGGCTTAAAGCCCAGGCAAAAAAATGATTCACTTCGAATGGCCCTGGCTGCTCAGCCTTTTACCATTGCCTTTACTGATCCGCTGGCTGCTGCCTGCGCATAAACCCGTCGAACAGGCCGCTTTAAAAGTCCCTTTTCTGGACGATTTTTCCGAGGGCGATACGCACATTGTTTCCCAAACCAGGCGATGGCCGTTCCTGGCGGCGGCCATCGCTTGGATTTTACTGATCGCAGCCTGCACCCGGCCGCAATGGCTGGGCGATCCGATCGAGCAGGCTGTCAGCGGCCGTGATCTGATGCTGGCCGTGGATTTATCGGGCAGCATGGAAGTCGAGGATTTTGTCATCAACAAGCAGGCCGTGGACCGGTTGACGGCGACCAAATGGGTGGCCGGCGATTTCATCAACCGGCGCGTGGGCGACCGGCTGGGATTGATTCTGTTCGGCACGCAGGCCTATCTGCAGACGCCCTTGACTTTCGACAGAAAAACGGTCATGACCTTGCTGGATGAGTCGGCGATCGGCCTGGCCGGCGACAATACCGCGATCGGCGATGCAATCGGTCTGGCTGTCAAACGCCTCAAGAATCAAGAGGTCAACAGCCGGGTTCTGATCCTGATGACGGACGGCGCGAACACCGCCGGCGAAGTATCGCCGCTGAAAGCGGCCGAACTGGCTGCCGAAAACCAGTTAAAAATCTACACGATCGGCATCGGCGCCGATGAAATGCTCGTGCGCAGCTTTTTCGGCGCCCAGAAAGTCAATCCGTCCCAGGATCTCGATGAGAAAACCCTGACGGCCATCGCTGAAAAAACCGGTGGCGTTTATTTTCGGGCCAGAAATACCGATGAGCTCAACAACATCTATCAGTTGCTGGATCAACTGGAGCCGGCGGAAAAAGACAAACAATACTTCAGGCCCAGAAGCGAACTGTACTATTGGCCGCTGGCGGGCGCGCTGTTGCTGGCGGCCGTGATTGCACTGTCCCGCGTGAGGTTGTCATGAATCTAGCTGAATTTCACTTCATCAGACCCTATTGGCTGCTGGCCTTGATACCGTATGGCGTGCTGCTGGTTTTAATGCTGAGGAGCAAACTCAGGCAAGGCAACTGGTCGGCAGTCTGCGACGCGGCCCTTTTGCCTTATCTCCTACAGGAAAAGGCAGTCGGGCAAAGCCGCTGGCCGCTGACGGCAGGTGCCGTTGCCGCTTTTCTGGCGATCATCGCGCTGACAGGCCCGACCTGGGAACGACAACCGGCGCCGGTCTTTCGTAATGACTCGGCACTGGTCATCGCTCTGGACCTTTCCTTGTCCATGGATGCGGCCGATATCAAACCGAGCCGCCTGACGCGCGCGCGCTATAAAATTGCCGATATTCTGAAACAGCGAAAAGACGGCCAGACTGCGTTGCTGGTTTATGCCGGCGATGCCTTTACGGTAACGCCGCTGACCGATGATACCGAAACCATAGCCAGCCAACTCGAAGCGTTAAACACCAACATCATGCCCAGCCAGGGCAGCAATACGGCCGTGGTTCTGGAAAAAGCACTGGAGCTGTTCAAACAGGCCGGTCTTCAGAAAGGCCAGTTATTGCTCGTGACCGATGGCGTCGATGTCGATGAAACCCTGCCGACGGTAAAATCACTGGGCAGTTATCAACTGTCGATATTGGGCGTCGGAACCGCCGAGGGGGCGCCGATCGCGCTGCCGGACGGCGGCTTTTTAAAAGACGAACAGGATGATATCGTGGTCACCAAACTAAATGCCGATGAATTGACAAAACTGGCGCAGACAGGGCACGGCATATTCCAATCGATAACCGCCGACGACAGCGACATTGATGCCTTGCTGGCGGCTTTGGACAAGCCCGTACGGCAACAGGGAGCCGAGAAAAAGGATGGCTTACTGAATCAGTGGCAGGACACAGGCCCCTGGATTTTATTGCTGGTTTTGCCGCTGGCGGCGCTGACGTTCAGAAAAGGTTTGCTATGCGCGGCCTTGTTGCTGTTATTGCCGCTGCCGAAAAACAGCTATGCTCTGGATTGGCAGGATTTATGGCGCACAAAAGACCAGCGGGCGCAGCAGGCGTTTCAACAAGGCGACTATGGAAAAGCCGCGCAACTGTTTGAAAATCAGGACTGGAAAGCGGCGGCTCACTATAAGGCCGGTCAGTATAACGAAGCGCTGGCGAGCCTGGACAATACCGGCACGGCCGACAGTTTTTACAATCAGGGCAACGCACTAGCGAAGGCAGGGAAGTTGGCAGAGGCTTTAAAAGCTTACGATCAGGCGTTGAAAATCAATCCCAACGATAAAGACGCTCAATATAACAAGGAGATCGTCGAAAAAGCTCTGGAAAAACAGAAACAGGATCAACAGCAGCAAAAAGACGATAATCAGCAGCAGTCCAAGGATAATTCGCAGCAGCAAAAAGATGGCGATCAATCGGATCAATCCGGCGATCAGCAAAAACAGAATAATGAATCCGATCAACAACCGTCGGACAAACAGCAGCAGCCGAAAGATCAGCAACAACAAAGCAAGTCCGAGCAAGAAAAACAGGACGCCGAAAAGAGCCAGCAGCCAGGTCAACAGCACAAGGATGATGCGCAGCAACAAGCCGCTCAACAGGCAGAGCAGCCTCCGGCTGAAACCAAGGACGAAACGACACAGGCCAATGAACAATGGCTCAATCGGATTCCTGACGACCCGGCAGGACTTTTGAAACGCAAATTTTTGTACCAATACGGCCAGAGGGAACAGCAATCAGACAGCAAGGCCCGGTCGGGTTCGGATGCCGCCTGGTAAACAGCATGACCGGAGCAATTGTACCGCCACACCCTTCAAATACGTGATAATGAACATGAGATTACTGAAATTGTTAACAGCCACTTCATGCCAAGCGACGCTGCTTTTTCTATTGCTCTTGAATGCGCCGTGGCTTTCGGCGGCAGAAATCAATGTTGCGGTAGACCGCAGTTCGGTCAATCTTAATGAATCCTTTCAGATCACGTATACGGCCACCGACTCGCCGGATGATGATCCTGATTTCACGCCGCTCGAACAGGATTTCGAGATATTGGGACAGAGTCAGAGCACCCACTCGTCATGGATCAACGGCACATCCAGCAAAACCATTCAGTGGGTGCTGCAAGTCATGGCCAAACATGCCGGTAATCTGACCGTGCCGGCCGTACAATTTGGCGATGATGTGAGTCAGACAGCAACTGTGCAGGTAACCGAAGTCGCGGCCAATAAGGATCTGCCTGTCGATAGCGACTTATTTATGGAAGTTGAGGCGTCTCCTGAAGACCCTTATGTGCAATCCCAGGTTCTCTATACCATGCGTTTGTATCGCAAGGTCGAAATTTCGCAGGCCAGTTTGAATGAGCCGGAACTGGCCGATGCCGTCATTGAAAAACTCGGCGATGATAGCAATTACAGCATGCAGATCAATGGCGCGGATTATTGGGTGACCGAACGCAAGTATGCGATTTTTCCGCAAAAAAGCGGCCGCATGACCATCAAGCCTCTGGAATTGACGGCGCAGGTCGTGACAGCGACTCGCCCGAGCTTCGGTGGTTTCTTTAATCCCCGTATGACCAAAACCCGGCGCGTCGCTTCCCGAACCGTAGCGCTGGATGTAAAGCCGGCCGCATCGTCTTTTACGGGACAGCATTGGCTGCCGGCCGAACAACTGCAATTAAATCAGGAATGGTCGGGCGATATCGAACACATGAAAGTCGGGGAACCGCTGACGCGAACCTTGAAGCTATTGGCAAAAGGCACCACAGTCAGCCAGTTGCCTGAGCTAAGCACCGCCAAAACGCAGGATCAGTTAAAAAGCTATCCTGACCAGCCGGTGCTTAAGGAACAGAAAAATGGTGACGGCGTGATTGCCCTCAGAGAAGAAAAAATAGCCTTGATTCCGTCGAAGGAGGGCGGCTATAAACTGCCGGCCATCGAAGTGCCCTGGTTTAATACCGGGACTCAGCAAATGGAAATCGCCACGATTCCGGAAACAACGATTCATGCTGTCGCAGCGGCAGGCGAGGCAGCCGCTCCGGTCCCGGCCAAGGCGCCGGTTGATGCAGCGGCAAGGCCTGAAACGGTTGAATTGTCACTGCCCGGACAGGCTCGGCAAACCAATATCTGGCTAGGGGTTTCAGGATTTTTGGCGGTGGGCTGGCTGGCGACGCTGATTTATTTTCTTTCCAGGCGGCGAGCCCAGAAGCCCGTACCGCAAGCGGCCGCTGCTGAAGTAAATTTGAATGACAGCATTAAAAGATTAAAGCAGGCCTGTAGCGATGATGATGCCGTGGCCGCCAAGGAGGCCCTGCTGGATTGGGGGCGGCAAAAATTTGATGCCACGAATCTCGGCGCTATCGCATTCTGTTGTGATGCCCGGTTAAGGGATGAAATTCAGCTGTTGAATCAGGTGCTGTATGGCAGGGATGCCCGTCAGTGGCAAGGGAAAAGACTGTTCCAGGCGTTCAGTGAAAATAAAGCCCGGGAGAGAATCGCACAAACGTCGGATTCCGGTTTGGAACCGCTATATCGCTTGTGATTACTGCGCTTTGAAATATTCCAGCGCCATGAATAAGGCTGCAATTGAGCGCGCCTCCGTGCATTCGCCTGTAGCCAACAAAGCATTGATGTCCTTCAACTTCCAGGGAATGACTTCCAGCTCTTCAGGTTCGTCGCCGGGCAGTTTTTCGGCGTACAAGTCCTGGGCGATGATGATTTCGGTCATATGTTCCAGATAAGAAGGGGCGACAGAAAAAGAGCTTAAATGGTGCAGATTTCTGGCGCCGAAGCCGACTTCCTCCTTAAGCTCCCGGTTGGCTGCCTCGAGAAACGATTCGCCGGCATCGGTTTTGCCTTTCGGCAAGCCCAGCTCGTAACGGTCGACGCCAGCCAGGTATTCCCGGATCAATAATACGGTGTCGGCATCGAGCATGGGCACGATCAGCACGGCACCGCCGGATTTGCCCCGGGCCAGACGTTCATAATTGCGCTGCACGCCGTTGCTGAATTGAAGATCCAGTGATTCAATACGAAATAAACGGCTTTTCGCGATAATGGTCTTATTGAGAATGGTTGGTTTTTGGGCCATTTTTGTATGTTTAACTGAAATGATTTTTGTAAATATAACGCACTCTTATGATCGATTGGAACAAAATTGACACGGTACTGCTGGATATGGACGGCACGTTGCTGGATTTGAATTTCGATAATCATTTCTGGAAGGAATTCGTGCCGCTGAAATTCGCTGAAAAGCAGGGTATAGCAATTGTGGAGGCTAAGCAGTTGCTGGAGCCGCGTTTCAAAAGTATGGAAGGTCGGTTGGAGTGGTATTGCCTTGATTACTGGAGCGAGGCGCTAGAACTCAATATCGCCGGATTGAAAGCCGAAATAGCGGGGCTGATCGCGGTATTGCCGCATGTCGTCGAATTTCTGGAAAAAGTACATCAGTCTCCGCGCAAGGTCTTACTGGTCACGAATGCGCACAAGGACAGCTTGGGTCTTAAAATGGAAAAAACCTGCCTGCACCGGTTTTTCGATGACATCATCAGTTCCCATACGCTGGGCTTCCCCAAGGAACATGCCGAATTCTGGCACCTGCTGCAGAGGCTGCAACCGTTTGAAAAACACAATACGCTGTTGATAGATGACAGCCTGGCGGTTTTGAACTCAGCCAGGCAGTTCGGGATAGAACACCTGATTTCGGTCAGCAGGCCCGATACGCAACTGCCTAAAAAGGAAATAATCGATTTTCCTGCTATTGAGGATTTTCGGGAGCTGATGGCCGGGCTTTAGGCCGACGCGGGCGCGGCCGTTTTTGATCGGGACGTTTTTCCTGCGCCGGCGCTCTGCTTTTTCGCTCGGGTTTAATGACCTCGGCAGCTAACAGGTCGGCAGTAATCGGTTTGATTGGCACTTTCTGGCCTATATAAGCTTCGATATCGGGCATGGAATAGGCGTATTCCTCGCAAATAAAGCTGATTGCCTCACCGCTGGCGCCAAAGCGTGCGGTCCGGCCGATCCGGTGCACATAATCCTCGACATCCTGCGGCAGATCGTAATTGAAAACGTGCGAGACATCTGCAATATGCAGGCCCCGGGCTGCGACGTCGGTCGCAATCAGCAGCGTGATTCTGTTTTCCTGAAAATCATTGAGCAGACGCTGGCGTTTTTCCTGAGGTACATCGCCGCTTAGGGCTGCGGTTTTGTAGCCGTTGGCATTAAGGTAATCATTCAGCTGCTCGGCGCAGCGCTTGGTATTGACGAAAATAATGCTGCGTTGCGGCTGATGTTTGTTCAAAATGCCCAGCAACAGCGGGATTTTTTGCTCATTGGACGGACAAAACGCGCTTTGCTGTATGGCCTTGGATGTGACTTCCTCGGTCTCAATGCGTATCAGGATCGGATTGTTCATATGCTCGTAAGCGAGCTCAGTCACTTTATACGATAAAGTCGCCGAAAACAGCATGTTCAAGCGCTTCTCGGGTGCCGGCATGCGCCGCAGCAGGTAGCGTATGTCTTTAATAAAGCCCAGATCGAACATGCGGTCGGCCTCGTCCATGACGGAAACCTGCACATTGTCCAGCGTAAAGGCATTTTGCTTGTAAAAATCGATGATGCGGCCGGGCGTGCCGATAATAATATCGACACTCGCCTTCAGGCTATCGAGCTGTTTCTGATAATCGGTGCCGCCATAGATGAGCGCCAGCTTGAGATTGAGATGTCTGCCCAACAGTTGCGCATCTTTATGAATCTGAATGGCCAGTTCGCGTGTCGGCGCCAGAATGATGGCTCTGGGATTTTTGATTTTTTCACTGGCGTCATTGATCAGGCGCTGAAAGGTGGCCAGCAAGAATGTGGCGGTTTTGCCGGTTCCGGTTTGCGCCTGGCCTGCGATATCCTTGTCTCGCAGCAGTAAAGGCAGAGCTTTGTCCTGTATTGGCGTGCAGTGATTGAAGCCGGCCTCTTTCAGACCTTGCAAAATGGAGTCAGATAATTCCAGATTGCTGAAGCGGGTATTTGTTAAATGTGTCTTGTTCATAGAACAATAGCATAACGTAAAAAACCTGTCGGCTGAAATTGATTGACAAAATAACGCCATCCCTCCTATAGTCTTAACTTTTAAATTTTGGAGAAATAGTGTGAGCGACTTAGTCCTTCATGTAAATGATAGTGATTTTAACGAAACTGTTATTAAAGCGGACGGTCCTGTGCTGGTTGATTATTGGGCTGAATGGTGCGGGCCATGTAAAATGATAGCACCGATTCTGGATGAAATTGCCAAGGATTACCAAGATAAGTTAGCAGTTGTTAAACTGAATATCGACGAAAACCCATTAACTCCGCAACACTATGGCGTACGCGGTATTCCAACATTGATGCTGTTTAAAAAAGGCGAAGTGGAAGCCACTAAAGTAGGCGCATTGACAAAATCGCAACTTGCCGCCTTTATTGACAGCAATATATAAAGAAGAAACCTTGGCTCAGCCCGTCACAAAAAGCTTGGACGGGTCTGGGTATTTAAGTTATACTTATCGGGTGCCGCATCAGGCGCTCTCAGACATATCGCCCGATAAACTACATCCCTAAAATCTAATCCTATCTTGCTTAGTTACGGTCCACACCGTATACCCTTGAGTCATCTTTTATGAATCTAACCGAGTTAAAACTAAAACAAATCAGTGAAGTTATTGAAATAGCCGAGTCGCTGGGAATTGAAAACGTTGCCAGAACCCGTAAACAGGATTTGATATTTGCTATCCTGAAAAAGCAGGCAAAAGGCGGTGAGGATATCTATGGCGATGGCGTTCTGGAGATTCTGCAGGATGGTTTTGGTTTTTTACGTACTCCGGGATGTTCCTATTTAGCGGGTCCCGACGATATTTATGTCTCGCCCAGCCAAATCAGGCGCTTTGCATTAAAGACAGGCGATACGATCAGCGGTAAGATCAGGCCGCCTAAAGACAATGAGCGTTATTTTGCAATGCTCAAAGTCGAACAGATCAATTTTGAATCCCCCGAAAACACCAAAAACAAAATCCACTTCTCCAACCTGACCCCTTTATTTGCCAATCAACGGTTTGTTCTGGAAAAAGGCAATGGCACTAGTGAAGACTTAACCGGACGCATTATCGATTTAATCGCGCCTATCGGCAAAGGCCAGCGTGGTCTGATCGTATCACCGCCGAAAGCCGGCAAGACCATGATCCTGCAAAGTCTGGCGCAATCCATCGCTGAAAAGAATCCCGAGTGCTATCTGATCGTATTGCTGATCGATGAACGTCCTGAAGAGGTCACGGAAATGGAGCGTTGCGTGCGCGGTGAAGTTATTTCGAGCACCTTCGATGAACCGGCAACCCGCCACGTACAGGTCGCGGAGATGGTGATCGAGAAAGCGCGCCGTCTGGTCGAGCATAAATACGATGTAGTCATTTTGTTAGACTCGATTACGCGGCTGGCCAGAGCTTATAACACCGTGGTTCCGTCTTCTGGAAAGATATTGACCGGTGGTGTCGATGCGAACGCGTTGGAAAAACCAAAACGCTTTTTCGGTGCGGCGCGCAACATCGAGGAAGGCGGCAGTTTGACGATTATAGCCACGGCGCTGGTTGATACCGGCTCCCGAATGGACGAGGTGATCTATGAGGAGTTCAAAGGCACCGGCAACATGGAACTGCACCTGGACCGCAAGATCGCGGAAAAACGTATTTATCCGGCCATCAATATCAACCGTTCAGGCACGCGTCGTGAAGAATATCTGGTTGACCCGGAAAGCTTGCAGAAAACCTGGATCCTGCGCAAAATCCTGCAGCCGATGGATGAAACAGCTGCTTCGGAATTTCTGGTAGGCAAACTGAAGGATTTCAAGACTAACGCTGAATTTTTTGAATCAATGAAGCGTTGATTCAGGCGGGAACAGATACATCAAATGTGCAACATTGTTCGTGTTACACATTTGATAGGCTCTTAATCAGGACTTGGGCGGCACGTAGCCTTCAGGCATGTCGGTATTGCCCTCAAACAGAAACTTCCTTCTTTCTTCTGCTAAAAAGGCTCTGGCTTTCGGGTCGAAGCTGGCCAGTTTATATTCGTTGATCAGCATGGTTTGTTTACTTAACCATTGCTGCCAGGCCTGTTTAGATACTTTTTCAAATATTTCCTGACCTTTAGGCCCTGGAAAAGGTGGCGCATCTAAACCTTCGGCTTCTATTCCCAATTTAACGCACTTAACCAGTCTAGTCATCGTTGTCCTCGATAGTGGATTGCTGTTGCAATAGCAGCTTGATCGGCGCCGCTATCCCCAAGTTGTGAATTTGTTCCGCTTTATACCAGACAGTTTGATTGGCTTCCATCACAATATTGATAGGGTTATTGGTTTGAATAATAAGCGGTGTGAAATCCAGATGATAATGGGAAAAGGTGTGACGCCGCATTGTCATTAGTTTTTGGCTAATGATGGGCATGTTTCTCGCCAAACACCAGGCGGTTGCCATATCAATACTGTCAAATTCAGGCAAACTCCACAAGCCTCCCCAGATACCGGCAGGCGGTCTTTTCTCCAGCAATACCTGGTTAAGGTTATTACGCAGCAATAAAAACACCCGTTGTTTGACCGGCAAGGATTTGGCGGGTTTCGGTGCCGGGAAGGCGGCGATATTATCGGTCATTCTGGCCAGGCAATTGTCCTTAAGCGGGCAGGCATGACAAGCGGGCTTGCTGCGCGTACAAATGGTAGCACCCAGATCCATCATGGCCTGTGTGTAGTCCGCGGCCTGGGCTGTGGGCGTATAATGAGCGCTGAGCAGCCACAGTTCCTTATTGACGTTGCTGTTGCCGGGCCAGCCGGGCACGGCTTTGAATCGTGCCAATACTCTTTTTACATTGCCGTCCAGGATAGGATGGCTTTTTTTGAAAGCGATGCTCAGTATGGCGCCGGCTGTCGATAAGCCTATGCCGGGCAGTGCGACAAGCTCATCTAGCGTATCAGGAAAACGGCCTTTCTCAACAATCAGCTGTGCCGTTTTATGCAGGTTGCGGGCGCGAGCGTAATAGCCCAATCCAGACCAGAGATGCAGCACGTCATCGATAGATGCTTGCGCCAGACTTTCTATGTCAGGGAATTTTTCGGTAAAGACGTTGAAATAGGCGATCACGGTCGCAACCTGAGTCTGTTGCAGCATCGTTTCGGAAAGCCAGACGCGATAAGGCGTAATGTCTTTCTGCCAGGGCAGATCTTTTCGCCCGTGCTGGTCAAACCAGTCGAGGATATTTTGTTGGAAAACTGATGGGGTCATATCAGAAAATGCGCTTTAACAGATCGCTGGCGCCGGGGCCTAATTTTTTGTCGAGTTTGTCCAGTAGCTTCTGCTTTTTCTCTTCGATTTTGGCCTTGTTTTTTTCAGTCAATAAAGATGAAGGATCGATTGTGTAAGAGGGCTTGCTGAACGTGCCGCCAACATTAATGGCGACCGTCATTTTCTCGGCTTGCTGTCCGGTATTGGCATCGGGCGACTTCAGCAGCATGGCGTTGATTTTATAATCCAGTGTCTCGGTATTAAGATTGGCATTGCCCTTGCCGTTGACACGCAATTTCGAGGATTGAGCGACAAGGTCATTGTTGCTAAGCACGCCGTTGTTGACGATTGCCGTGCCGGTGATTTCCGAAAACAGCGTTTGGTCATGCTTGTTGTCAGTCGGTAAAGGCGCGCCCTTGATCAGGGCTTTGCTGTTGTCGATGATTTTCTGCAAATTAAAACCTAGGATGACGCTATCTTTGAACAGGAAGCTCAATTGACCATTAAGCGAGGATTTAATTTCGTCCTTGTTATTGCCTTGCGCCTTCAGTTGGGCCGAAGCATTGACGACGCCGCGCATTCGGGCTTCGCCTTTGTAATCTTTTAACAAGGGCTCAACTTGAACGCGGTTGATTTTTTCATTTACGGCCAGCACAGGCTGACTATTGCGTACATCCATGTTCAGGTTACCGGAATAGCTGCCTTGATAGAACTGATTCACGTTCTGTTGCGTGGTCACAATGCCGTTTTTGGCGCTGAGTTTTAGATGGATGTCCTGCATGTTCAGGTTGTTGATCTTCATTTTATGCAATGTCAGCTCACCGTTGGCGTTCAGTTTCCGCAAGGTTTCAACAGGTAATAAGGAAGCGGCGGCCGCCGTGGTGACTGCCGGGCTGGCTATGGGTTTGGATTTTTTATCGGTTTCTTTTTCAGGCGCCAGATAGCGATCGATATCGACCGCATCGGCAGTCAAATTGAAAGCGATCGCCGGTTGACTGAAGTTGTTGACGCCGGCCGAGCCTTTTATAGTCGTATCATCCAGTTTAATAACCAGATTTTGCAGGTCGGCCGAGTCGTCAGTGGCCTGCAGGCTGAAATTCATGGCTAGGCGGGTGAGGGCATTGACATCGCGCATGGTCGGCGGCGTTATCGCCAGTTGCTTCATGACCTGTACCGGATTGAACTGGGCGACCGTAACAGGCCCCTGGAATAAGGGCTGGTCTTTAATCCGGGTGCCGGTTATGTCGGCGGCAACTTTTAAAGCGCCTGATTCAACCCGTAATGTTGAGATCTTGAGGTCCTGCTTGGCCAAGTTAAGCAACACATCGGTTGCCGTTAAGGCCGCTGTCAGGGATTTGCCCGGAACTTTTTCGCCCGCCGTCGTGGTCTGTAGATTGACGTCAGCTAATCGGAAGTTATCGAGTTTATCGTTAACAGTTAAATCGGTGGTCAGTTTGATCGATTCAGTCAGGTTAGCCTGGGCATTTAAAACGGTCAGAGCCAGATTAACAGAGAAAGGCTTGTCAAAAACAATCTTATCCGTATTAAGATCGACGTCTTTTATTTCCAGGTGTTTTCCGCTTTTTTGGTTGTCCCAGTCAACGCGGGCATTTTCTATGGTAATGCCGCCAATAGACAACAGCGTTTGTGCTTCGTCCGTTGGTTGAGTATCTTGTGCACCGCTGTCAGCGGCAGGAGGCTCAGGTTTTGTATCGGTCAGGTCATGCCAGTTGTTGACTCCCTGTTTGTTCTTGGCCAAGTTGACGGTCAGTCCTTTTAAAACGATGCGATCGACTTCGATCTCTTTCGATAACAGCGGCAGCAATTTGACGTTGATATCGCTTTCTTCAATTTCGGCAAAGGGTTTGGGTTGGAAGCCTTTTGCATTACTCAGCGTCATTTTGCCCGTTGAAATACCCAGCCACGGGAAAACCGATAATTTTAAATCACCTTCCAGCGTAAGTTCCCGACCGATCTTGTCTTTAACAGCGGCCTGTATTTCAGGTTTGAAATCATTGGGATCAATAAAAATGAATAAAGCGCTTATGACAACTATGATCAGTAAAGCCAGTGCTGCAAGTATCGAAAGGATGATTTTAAGCGGCTTTCCCACAATTTTCTCCTGTATTAAAAAGATGTAATGATGATCTATTATGGAATATGATTGTCAGATTGAGTGCGGCTATGGGTTAAATTCTAGCCGCATCAGATATGATCATGTTAGTCATAATAACTAAATTGAGGTGGGAAGATGTTACTATTAGCTAAATTAGCCGGAATTGCGGTACTTGTTTGGTTTTTTTTAACGGCCAGAGAAAATGGTGAGCAGCCTGTCAAATGGGCTGTCATAGGACTGATGGGGTACTGGATTGCCTGGTGGGTCGTTAAATTGTCCGTCGTTAATCTGCTGTCAGGGCTGGTTGCCAAAAGCGCGACGGGTACGTTTCTGCTGACACAGATACCGGCCATTGTAGGCGTCTTCGCTGCATTTCTAATTAGAAAAAAATTATTGGCCGATGCGGCGACTCAAAAAAACTAACAGGCACAAAAAAGGCGCATTGTGTTTATACAATGCGCCGATATAAGACGAATTAGCCGTTCTTACAGTTTTTCAGCATTTTTATCCAGATATTCCGCAACGCCGGTCGGGCTTGCATTCATACCTGTGTCGCCTTTGTTCCAGCCTGCCGGACAAACTTCGCCGTGTTCTTCATGGAATTGAAGGGCGTCAACCATACGCAGCAATTCATCCATGTTACGGCCTAAAGGCAGATCGTTCACAACCTGATGGCGAACGATGCCGTTGCGGTCGATCAGGAATGTACCACGGTAAGCAACAGCGCCGTCAGCTTCCACGTCATAGTCTTTAACGATGGCATGAGACAAATCAGCCGCCATAGTGTAACGGACAGGACCGATACCGCCTTTGTTGACTGGTGTGTTGCGCCATGCGTTGTGAGTAAAATGGGAATCAATAGAGACGGCGATCACTTCCACACCGCGACTTTTAAACTCATCAATACGATGGTCTAAAGCGATCAGTTCACTTGGACAAACAAATGTAAAATCCAATGGATAGAAAACTAATACAGCATATTTACCCTTAGTGGCTTCTGAAAAGCTGAATGAATCAACTATTTGGCCATCACCTAAAACAGCGGGAACTGTAAAATCGGGTGCTTGTTTACCTACTAGTACGCTCATCGATTATCTCCAAAAAAACAATGAAAAACAAAAGGTTATTAACTCGTCATTAACCACCGAAAGAGTGGAATAAATTTATTCTACACTAAATTAGTCGGGAATTGTCTATATTGTTATGATTTTTACTTGCTTTTATTTGAACTTTAGCGATAATTTGTAATCATCAGCTTACAAAAAAATAAGAAAAGCTTGATACTTCAAAGAGACAAAAATTTGGCTGCCTAGTTTGGCTGTTAAATTTAATTAGCAATTCGTTTGACGAGTTTAAATCCATGGCAAAACATAAACATATTACTGAGCCAGATGTGTTTGGTTTTCAGGTACGTATAGTAAGGCGCGGTAAAGAGAGCAGCCGTTATTTTTCGCATAAATTGTGGGGAAACAAAGGTAAATCTTTAAAGGCCGCCATCACCTGGCGCGACCAAATGCTGGTGGTATTAAAGGGCAGCAAGACCCGCTTTCTCAAACCGCCTAAAAATAAAACCACGACCGGTGTTACCGGCGTATCCAGAACCATCAAATATGACCACAGAAAAGATAAAAGTTATCTGTGCTATACCGTTTTTTGGGTCAGCAACGGCAAATCCAGGAACAAGACTTTTCAGGTTGGCAATATAGAAAAAGTGACAGCCGATGATGAATTGCATGCATTTCGGACAGCACGGCTGTTTAGAAGCTGTTATGAATATGCCATCGATAACGATCTGACTTTTTATGACAGCAAATTCAATGGCTGGAAAAAAACACGCTTGTATGATGACGAGAATCTGAGCGTTGTTCTATAAGTATATTTTGAGTGATTTTTTGCAGTTAATGCGGGCGGCTGATTTCAATCCGCTCGCATGTCTTGAACCTTTTGCAAATAAGCAATGTTGAGCCAGAGCCTGCCTGTTTGAGCTGCAGCCTCAGCTATTTCTTATAATATAAACTGTAGTACCCGCAACGATACGCTGTCTCTGCCGGTACTCCGTCAATTGTTTTTTGAATTTCCATTCATTGATAGCATTCAGTGCGCCAGTATTTCCGCAAACGCTGTCTGATTTGCTACCCCGCACTCGCTTGAGAATATTATTTCTATCCGTGTTTTTCATTACAATGGGGCTGATCCAGCCTGACTTAGCCATATCCCATCATTCTAATAGCAAAAACTAACAAAAAGATGATAAAAACGGTTAAAATGAAAAAGTTACAATATTTTATCCAGTTATAAAGCCCTGGTTACAGCTCCCATGCAAACGAAATACAATACTGACGACTTGAGAATTTGTGCCACTCAAGAAGTCATTGCGCCTGTTCAGGTGCATGATGAAATGCCTATTACCGAAGCGGCGGCACAAACGACTCTGCGAGCAAGGGAAGATATTCACAAGATACTGACCGGTCAGGATGACAGACTGCTGGTGGTGGTGGGGCCCTGCTCCATTCATGACACGGATGCCGCCAAGGAGTATGCGCGACGGTTGAAAGCGGTTAAGGATGAATTAAAAGATGACTTGTCGATCGTGATGCGGGTTTATTTTGAAAAACCTCGCACGACCGTGGGTTGGAAGGGCCTGATCAACGATCCGGATCTTAATTCCAGCTTTAACATCAATAAAGGTTTGCGCGTCGCCAGGCAATTATTACTCGATTTGAATACTGCTGGCATACCGGCGGCGACCGAGTACCTGGATCTGATTACGCCGCAATATGTTTCAGATTTGATTGCCTGGGGCGCCATCGGCGCTCGAACCACCGAAAGCCAGGTTCACCGCGAGCTGGCTTCAGGCCTGTCCTGCCCAGTCGGATTCAAGAATGCCACAGACGGTACGATCAAGATCGCCATTGATGCGATAGGTGCGGCCATGAGTCCGCATCATTTCCTGTCGCTGACCAAGGCCGGGCATTCGGCCATCTTTTCAACCACCGGCAATGAGGACGTGCATATCATTCTCAGAGGCGGAAATGATGCTCCCAATTACGATGCCGTCAGTGTCGAGAAGGTAGCGGAAGGGTTGAAAAAAGCTAATCTCAGACCGAATATCATGATCGACTTCAGTCATGCCAACAGCTTAAGGCAATGCCAGCGCCAGCTTATTGTAGGCGAGGATGTGGCCGGGCAAATAGCGAACGGCGATCGCCGGATCATGGGCGTTATGATAGAAAGCCATCTTAAGCCGGGCCGGCAGGATGTGTTTGAGGGGCGGCCATTAATATACGGGCAAAGCATCACCGATGCCTGCCTGGGCTGGGAAGATACGGTGCAGCTGTTGGAAGATCTTGCCATCGCGGTACAGAAACGCAGAACTATAGAGAATTAAGCCGGAGTTTATACATGATTGTTTATGTAAATGGCGAAATCCGTGAGGTTGCTGAAAACTCGCATGTAGCCGATGTAATAGCTGACATGGGTTTAACAGGCAAAAGAATCGCCGTTGAATTGAATAAAGAAATTTTGCCGTTTGATCAACACGGCACGCAGGCGTTGCAGGCTGACGACCGCCTGGAAATCGTCCATGCCATTGGCGGCGGCCAGGATGACTCATTTGTTATCGCGGGAAGGGCGTATCAGTCAAGACTGCTGGTCGGTACCGGCAAGTATAAGGACCTTGAAGAAACCCGACTGGCCATTGAAGCCAGCGGCGCTCAAATTGTGACAGTCGCCATTCGCCGCACCAATATCGGCCAGCACCCTGGCGAGCCGAATTTGCTGGACGTCATTTCGCCGGATAAATACACGATTTTGCCCAACACGGCCGGCTGTTATACGGCCGAAGACGCGGTAAGAACCTGTCGCCTGGGCCGGGAATTGTTGGGTGGGCACAAGCTGGTTAAACTGGAGGTTCTGGCCGATCAGAAAACCCTGTTTCCCGATGTGGCCGAAACGTATATCGCCGCCGAATTACTGGTTAAGGACGGCTTCGACGTCATGGTCTATACCAACGATGATCCGATTGCGGCCAAAAGACTTGAAGAGATCGGCTGCGTGGCGGTCATGCCGCTGGCGGCTCCGATCGGGTCGGGACTGGGCGTGCGCAATCCCTATAATATTCTGACTATTGTCGAAAACGCCAAGGTGCCTATTCTGGTCGATGCCGGCGTTGGCACGGCGTCAGATGCTGCCATAGCCATGGAGTTGGGCTGTGACGGCGTTTTGATGAATACGGCCATCGCCGCGGCAAAAAATCCGGTACTGATGGCTTCAGCCATGAAGAAAGGTATCGAGGCCGGCCGGGAAGCTTTTCTGGCCGGGCGTATGCCCAGAAAGCGGTTTGCTTCTGCCTCATCGCCTATCGACGGTTTGTTTTTCTGATTTGCCGGGGCGGCAAAGTTCGCCCCGGACGGTATTTCCGCATTATCCTGATATGATTTTTCCTGAACAAAATTTCCCGCAGCGCATTCGCAGTTTTATTCGTCGGCAAGGCCGCATCACGCCAGGGCAGCAGCTCGCGTTGGACAATTACTGGGCCGTTTACGGGCTGGACCCGCAAGCCGATTATGACTTTGCCGAGGTTTTCGGACGTGATGCGCCTCTCTGTGTCGAGATTGGTTTCGGCAATGGCGAGAGTCTGGCCAAGATGGCGGCTGCCAATCCCGGGATCAATTATATCGGCATCGAGGTTCACCGGCCCGGTGTCGGGCATTTGATGCTGCAACTTGCGCAGCAGGGCATCGGCAATGTCAGGGTTTACTGCCATGACGCCATAGAAGTTATGGAGAATAAAATTGCCGATCACAGTCTGGCCGGCGTGCACTTGTTTTTTCCCGATCCCTGGCCGAAAAAAAAGCACCATAAAAGACGCATCGTAAGGCCCGGTTTTGTCGATTTGCTGGCCAAGAAATTAAAGTCCGGCGGCTACTTCCATGCGGCAACGGACTGGCAGAATTATGCCGAGCATATGCTGGAAGTCTTATCGGCAGAAAGCCGGCTGGTCAATGCCGGCAACGGGGCGGATTATTGCGAGCGCCCTGACTATCGCCCATTAACCAAATTTGAGCAGCGCGGCCTGCGGTTGGGCCACGGAGTCTGGGACCTGATTTTCAGGCGAGCTTAAGGCCCGGCTTGATTTTGCTCGTCAATGCTTTCAGGCGATAACGGGCAAAATCGTTTAAAAGAGCAAGTTATCAGTGTTCGGTTTTCGCTAATGAGTGAGCATCCAGCTGCATTGATTTAATGATGATAGCCAGTTCATCGCGTTGCCGTTTCAAGGGCGCCAGTTCTGCTTCAAGGCTTGCGATGCTTTCAGCAACGTTACCCTTTGATTCGTTAATTTTTCTGAGCATTTGCAGACGGCTTTCGATCTGCCTTTTATGATCTTTGATCTGATGCATAAGTGGCGTTAAAACACTGTTGCTCCAGACCGCCGCATCGGTATGCGCCTGAGCCAGGATGTTTCTGGCCTTGGCGATGAGCGTGTTATAAAGCTTGTTGATGACAATGCTTTGCTCGGTCATGGTCGTTTTGGTGCTGGTGCGGAATGCTTCGCCTTCTTCAAAGATCTGTTCCAGTTCAAACTGATATTGCTTGATGGAGAATAGTTGCGGCTCGATCTCCTGAAAGCCGTATTCGTCCTTGAATTTTTTATGGATGGCTTTCACCAGACGGCGCGTTTCATTGGTAATGTCCACGGAATCCTGCAGCAGATCGCGCAATTCATCGAACAGTTTCCGGATGTTTTGCTTCATGCCATAAGTCGTCAGGCTCTTGGACATGTCGTTCTTGGTCCTTTTGATAACGGCATCGATTTTTTCCTTGCCGAATGAATCAACCAGCATCTTGGCCTGCACGCTGAAAACCCGACGGCTGGCCTGGAAGTTCTCGATATTGGCCAGATAGACGTTTTGCCTGTCTCGCGTTTCGGCCATCAACTTGCCCGTCATATCCTGATTTTGAAAGTCAATTTTCTTGAATTCCTCAAGTTGGCTGACGGCGTTGGTGTAGGAAGAGTTCGTTAAATTGGATGATTCACTGATCAAAAAGCCCATGTCTCGAACAATAGTATCCATCAGGATGCTGCGCCGCTGCCTCAAAATATTATTGGCAAGATAGTTTTCCAATACGGCCAAACGGCTTTTCTCGAGTAATGCCGCATCATTTTTGACTTTGGCCAGCAAGGCTTGTTTGGCGGAGACCGGGAAAATGACCTCTTCGTTTATTTTTAAAATAGACGCCGAGTTTTTGACTTGCGATTGAATGGATGTTTCATAGCCATTTTCTCCGGCCAGGTCATCCCACATGGCGTCGATTTTATTCATAACCACGGCCAGTCCTTGTTTGCTGGAGCCGCGTGTGCTGCAAACATGGCTGCGCCACATTTCCATATCGCTCTTTGTGACGCCTGTATCGGCAGCAAGCACGAAAACAATGGCTTGCGCCCTGGGCAGCATGCTCAGGGTTAATTCAGGCTCCGTACCCAAGGCATTTAAGCCCGGTGTATCGAGAATTGCCAAGCCCTCTTGCAACAGAGGGTGGGGAAAGCTGATCAAGGCATGGCGCCAGCAGGGTATTTCGACTTTTTCAGGGTTGATGATGCCTTGTTCCGCTGCTTCGCGCTCGTTCCATAACCCCAGTTTGTCCGCAAGCTCACGGTCTACCAGTTTAGTCGCGACCAGTTCTTTAAAAGCTTCCTGCATTTGGGTCGGCGAGTTGCAGTCCAGATCGATATGGTGCCAGCATTCGGGCTTCTTTTTAAACTCGGCCAGGGAAAGATCTTCAAGCCGGCTTTCAATATTCAATAAGCGGATGTAACTGCCGCCTTTTTCATCATGAAACAGTTCCGTTGGCGACATAGTGGTGCGGCCAGGCGAAGATGGCAGTAATCTGAGCCCGGTCTCGGCAAAGAACAGCGAGTTGATCAGTTCCGTTTTGCCGCGCGAAAATTCAGCAACAAAGGCCAGAGTAATGCGGTCCGACTCCAGACCCGTCAGGATATTCAAAATAATATCCGTACTATGGGCGTCATTCATGCCATAGCGATTACGCCACTGATGATACATTTCTATAGCCTGTATCAGTTTTGCACGCCATTGCGAATATTCGTGCATTTGCTCTTTAAATTCCAGATTACTCATGGCAAGCCTTTTACTAATGCGATTCTTCTTGTTATTGAAACATCAGATTAAAAATAGATTTTGACTAAGTGTAGTCGATATCTCGGGAACTGTTAGGTTCGGATATCTTTTTTCTAGAGCAGATGTCTCATGAGTTAAATGCCGTAAAGCCGCTGATATTCTTTTATCGCATCGAGTTGATTGCCGGCATTGGCGGTTAAATATTCAATAATATTATCCAGAGTGATGATTGATATAACAGGCATATTGAATTGTTCGCTGACTTCCTGGATGGCTGAAATTTCATTTTGTCCTTTTTCCTGTCTGTCCAAGGCGATCAATACGCCAGCCGGCGTTGCTCCGGCTTGCCTGATAATTTCCACGGACTCTCTGACCGAGGTGCCGGCCGTAATGACATCATCAAGAATGAGGACCCGGCCTTGCAGCGGCGCGCCTACGAGCATGCCGCCTTCGCCGTGATCCTTTGCTTCCTTGCGGTTGAAGGCGAAAGGGATATCGTTGGCTGTTAACGCGGCATAGGCGATAGAGGTCGCGCTGACCAAGGGAATGCCTTTGTAGGCGGGACCATAAAGAATATCCGGTTTAAGGCCGGATTGAAGCAAGGCCTGCGCGTAAAATTGGCCCAGCTTGCCCAGTTGGGCGCCGGTATTAAACAATCCGGTATTGAAAAAATAAGGACTGATGCGGCCTGATTTCAATTGAAATTCGCCGAATCTGAGTACGCCGCAATCCAGCGCATAGGAAATAAAGTCTTTTTGATAATCAAGCATATACTTTTATGGGATGAAGAGTTTGCGGTTTGTTATTAAGCTCAGTTAAGGAAGATATAATATTGAGCCGTTATAGTCATTAAGCATAGGTTAGATGATAAATTGTTTCTTTTTAAGGAATAGTGAGTGATTTTATTACGAATTATAAAACAAAATTAATATTAATTTTCTCAAACGGCAATTAAGTAAAAAGCTGATCATGTTTCCGGCATGAACTTGGTGTGCCTGCCGGGGGCGAGACGGGGCGCTGGTTTATCAGTCTGGCAGTGAACAGAACTTTTCCAAAACACTGTCCAGAAAATTCCATCCTTTTTCCGAGCAATAATAGCGATCATTGCGGTTGATGACCAAGTGTTGCTTCAAGCACGCCGATAAGGCGGGTTCAAGCGTATCAATGGCAAGACCCGTAGTTGCTTCATAGCTCGCCACAGTAAATCCCTGTTTAAGACGCAGATGGTTCATGATGAATTCCAAAGGCAAATCCGCTCTGGCAATTATGTCGGTACCGCCGTTTTTATGGGTATCGCGCAGGTACTGCTCCGGACTTCTTGGCTTGAACGTGCGCATGATCCGATCAGGCAACGCCAGTGATAGCTTGCCATGAGCACCGGCGCCTATGCCCAGATAATCGCCAAATTGCCAGTAATTCAAATTATGCCGGCATTGAAAGCTGGACCGACTGTAGGCTGAAACTTCATATTGCTGATAGCCATGATCGGCCAATAAGGCCTGACAGACTTGTTGCGTACCAAAGATAACCTCATCATTGGGCAGTTTGGGCGGAAATTTATGAAAGTAAGTGTTAGGTTCCAGCGTTAACTGATAAAAGGAAATATGCGTAGGATTCAGGTTTATAGCGGTTTCAATATCGGC
Source organism: Methylobacter luteus IMV-B-3098 (assembly GCF_000427625.1). Lineage (GTDB taxonomy): Bacteria > Pseudomonadota > Gammaproteobacteria > Methylococcales > Methylomonadaceae > Methylobacter > Methylobacter luteus. The sequence goes on along the minus strand of NZ_KE386569.1, from coordinate 2,465,522 downwards.
TTTGCTGCTGTCGGGGCCGGCATCCGGCAAGCCGAACATCAGGTCAAGATTAAAATTATCGAATCCGGCCTGATGGGCGCATTCAGCTGCCCGCATGGCTTCCTTGCCCGAATGAACCCGTCCCAGTTTTTGTAGTAGCGTATCGTTAAAGCTTTGTATGCCGATCGACAAGCGATTAATACCCAGTGACCGGAATTCGGCGAATTTGTTGATTTCAAAAGTACCGGGATTCGCTTCCAGGGTGATTTCAAGGTTATCGGTCGATGCAACTTGTTGTGTTATGCCTGTCAACAAGCGATGGAAGGATTCCGGTGAAAAAAGGCTCGGCGTTCCGCCGCCGATAAAAATGCTGCTGACAGGCCGGCTGATGCCGTACAGCTGTAGATCCAGGGCCAGATCGTTCAGTAGCGCATCAATATATTCGATTTCAGGCGTGTCGGCTTTAACTGCATGTGAATTAAAATCACAATAAGGACACTTTTTGATACACCAGGGAATGTGAATGTATAAGCTGAGTGGTGGCAAGGCAATCGTTAAATTCAGTTTGAAAGCAATCAGTTTAACATAATACGATTGTCGATGAACGGAGCCGGATTTTATGAAAAGAATACCGATGCTTTTACAGCCGCAGCGCTGAATGAATGCGCGCTTCTATTGAATAGAGGGAACTTTTATTAGTTTTCGGGGACTTATATATTTCATACTCGGCAGCATCTTGTGAACCGGACAGTTTAATTCTTAAATGCTGGGGTAATTGTTGTGATTGTGAGTCCAATGACTGGACTCCTGTAAACTTGTAGTGTCGGTCGTAATCTCGGTGGGTTTTCTGTATGAGCATTACCGGCAGACGTTTAACTATTCTGAAATGTAGAGTATATGCGACTTTTATTAGTTGAAGATGATGAAATATTGGGCGACGGCCTGACAGCCGGTTTAAAAATGGAAGGCTATGCCGTTGATTGGCTGACTAACGGAAAACTTGCCGATGAGGCTCTGAAAGTTAACGCGTATGAGCTGATCGTGTTGGATCTGAATTTGCCCGATATGGATGGCCTGGAGATTTTGAGGGCTTTGAGAAGCCGTAAAGACGAAACACCGGTGCTGGTTTTGACGGCTAAAGATACGATTCCTGACCGAATATTGGGCCTCGACAGCGGTGCCGATGATTTCGTGATCAAACCGTTTGACTTAAACGAAGTCTGCGCACGCCTGAGAGCTCTGGCCAGACGCAATGAAGGTCGGGGTGCGCCCAAGATTGAACATCGGGGCATCGTGCTGGACCCTGCATCGCATCTGGTCACTTTTAATGACGAAAAGGTGGATCTGTCGCAAAAAGAATTCGAGATACTGAGTTTCCTGATGGGCAATATAGGCCGGGTTGTGTCTCGCGCCAGGCTCGAGGAAAGTCTGTATTCCTGGGATTCCGATATAGAAAGCAATACCGTCGAGGTTCACATTCATTACCTGAGAAAAAAATTGGGATCGTCGATTATCCGTACTGTCAGAGGTGTCGGCTATATTATTGACATTGATGAAGATTAATGAGTTATTCGCTTCGAAAATTGTTGTTGTTCACGCTGCTTTCCGCGTTATTGCTGATTTGGGGCATTGCCGCCTATAAAGGTTACAAGCAAATTCGCACTGAAGTGGCGGAGCTTTTTGATGCGGATTTGGCGCAATCCGCACGGGCCCTGAATTCATTTGTCGGCCATCTGTTGTATGCCGGTTCTTTGTATGAATTGTGGGATCTGGACAAGTCGGAAATGTTTGAGCCGACCAAGGTGTTCAATCATCGCTATGAACGGAAACTGGCTTTTCAGCTTATCTATAAGGACGAAGGTTTGATTCTTCGCTCCGAAAGCGCGCCGCCCCTGCCTTTATCGATCTCGCAGAATGGCTATAGCAAAACCCTTATCAACAACCACCTATGGCATGTCTTCAGCATTTCCGAAGACAAAAATGAATACATCATCCATGTCGGACAACGCGATGATATCCGCACGGAGTTGATGGATGACATTTCCCGGCATCTGATCAAGCCGTTTCTGATCGGTTTGCCGTTTCTGGGATTGGCTATCTGGCTTATCGTCGGACGAGCCTTGAAGCCGTTTGGTCAATTAACGCAGCAGCTCGCCAGACGCGAAGCCAGTTATTTAAAACCTTTATCGGTCAAGAAACTGCCCATAGAAATCGTGCCCGTGGTTAATGAGCTGAATAATCTGTTTGTACAGCTTGAACGGGCTTTTGAGCATGAACGCCGATTTACGGCCGATGCTTCTCATGAGCTGAGAACTCCCCTGGCGGGCTTGTTGACCCAGGCGCAGGTCGCGCTGAAAACCGACGATGAATTAACGCGCCGCCAGGCGCTAGGGCGCATAGAGCAAGGCGTACTTCGCATGACCGATATGGTGCAGCAATTACTGATATTCTCGCGCATTGAATCCGGAACCGAATTTTTATCCAAAGAGACGACCGTGCTCGGCTGTGAGATTGTGCGAATTGTCACAGACCTGGAGCCGGAAGCGCATAAAAAACGCATTCGCATGGAATTTATCGAGGATAACGCCGTACCGATTATCGGCAATGCGCAGCTGATCAATATTCTGGTCAAAAATCTGATCGATAACGCCATCAAATACACGCCGGCTCACGGTCTGATCAGGATCGGCGTGTCGGGGCAGGAAAGGCATTTGTTGCTGTGTGTCGAGGATTCAGGGCCCGGGATTGCGCCTGATCAGTATGAAGTCGCGCTAAAACGGTTTCATCGGTGCATCGAAACGGCCAATCATGCGAAAGGCAGCGGCCTCGGATTTTCCATTGCCCAGCGAATCGCCCTGATTCACGGTGCCGAGCTGAGTCTCGGAGAATCTCAATTTGGCGGGCTCAAAGTCACCGTGCTGTTTCCTCTGCCGCGAAAACCGGTCGAACGCAGGCGAGCCAGGAAATTGGGTTTTTTCAATACCAGAAAAAGCCCGGGTTAAGGCATTGGCGGCCTAACGGCCGCCAATGCCTTAACTTTAATAGACAGCCAGATTGTCCGGTTCTTCGATGATTGGATTGATTAGCGTACCGATACCTTCGATTTCGATTCTGGCCGTTTGTCCCGGTTTCATGTAACCGCGCGGCTTCATTTTTACGCCGACGCCGCTAGGTGTGCCTGTGGCAATGACATCGCCGGGTTCCAGCGTCATGGCCTGCGACAAATAAGCGACCATTTCGTAGCAGTTGAAAATCATGTGCCGGGTATTGGAATCCTGCCGCAATTCATCGTCAATCCAGGTTTTCAGGTTCAGATTATGCGGATCGCCGATTTCATCGGACGTGACGATCCACGGACCTAAAGGGCCTGCCGTGTCGAACGATTTGCCCAAGGTCCAGGTCGGCGAGCGGATCTGCCAGTCACGCACCGAGACATCGTTGGCGATGGTGAACCCCGCGATGACCTGATGAGCCTTATCGACGGGCACATGACGGCAGCGCTTGCCGATGACGAGAGCCAGCTCGCCTTCATAATCGAGTTTATCGGAAACCCTGGGCCGGTAAATGGCGTCGTTATGGGCAATGACACAGCTGCCTTGCTTCGTGAAGAACGTCGGATATTCGGGTTTCTCGAAACCGGTTTCTTCGATATGATCGGCATAGTTCAGGCTGACCGCCAGATATTTACCGGGCCGTGGCACCGGCGCCTGCAGCTTGACTTCACTCAGTGGAATCCGGTGATTGCCGCTGGCTATCAGCTGCTGCATGGCCGCCAGACCGGCCGCGCCTGACGCCAGGAATTCAATCATGGTTGTTGGAATTGAGCTGTCGCCTCGGCTGTCAACGACGGCCTGATCAATGACCGCGCCTACTCGGGTTTCGTTTTTGTGAGTGAAGGTCACCAGTTTCATTGGTATAGCTTTCCTGTATGATTTTGAGGGGGGCTATTGTATAACGAAGAGTTGGCGGCAAAAAAAAGATATAATGAATCATTTTAATATATTGTTTCCAGAACATAACCGGCAGCGGATTGGCCGGACGGGCTAAAGAAGATTGCCAATGACACCGATGCGACTGATAGCGCTGGATCTGGACGGTACGCTGATTGATTCCGCGCCCGACTTGTCCGATGCGATCAATAAAATGCTGGCCGGGTTGGGCATGCGGCAACACCCCCAAGCCGCAATTGAGCAATGGGTCGGCAACGGCGTAGTCATGCTGATCAAAAGAGCCTTGACGGGACAGATGGAGCCCGCGGCCGACCCTGAAAATCTGGCCGGGGCGCTGGCTTTGTTCGCCGATCTGTATGAAGCCCATGTTTATGAGCGCAGCATTATCTATCCGGGCGTCATGGATGGCCTTGAGCAATTGAAAGAAAAAGGTTTCAAACTGGCCTGCATTACTAATAAAATTAAGCGTTTTACGCAGCCGTTGATGGTAAAAACCGGCATGACCGAGTATTTTGATTTCATCGCTTGTGGCGATTCGTTCGCAAGAATGAAACCGGATCCGTTGCCGTTGCTGAAGACAGCGGAACACTTTGACATTGAACCGGCCAAAGCTGTCATGGTCGGCGATTCGATCAATGATATGCGGGCAGGACGGTCGGCGGGTTTTAAGACCGCCTCAGTGTCATACGGATATGCAGGAAAATACAGTATCGAGGATTTGAATGCCGATTATCAAATCCAGACCATTGTCGAGCTTGTCGATTTATTTTATAGCGAATGCGCAGGGCGCAGTTAAACAGACCAATAATGACCCCAGAACAATTCAATCACTATACGCGGCAGGGCTATAACCGTATTCCCGTTAGTCGGGAGGTTCTGGCTGACTTGGATACACCCTTGAGTGCCTATCTGAAATTAGCCGATGGCCCTTATTCCTATCTATTCGAATCCGTGCACGGCGGCGAACAATGGGGTCGTTATTCGATCATCGGACTGCCTTGCAAAACCATCGTCAAAGTCACCGGCAACCGGATCACGCTGGAGAACAACGGCGAACTGCTGGAAACGCTGACGCACGATAATCCGTTGGTCTGGATAGAGCAGTTCAAGGCGCGCTATAAAGTGCCTGACCTGGCCGATCTGCCGCGCTTTAACGGCGGCCTGGTCGGATATTTCGGCTACGAGACCATCGGCTATATCGAGCCCCGCCTGCGCAGGCCAGCCAAAAGCGACCCGCTGGGCAATCCCGATATTCTGCTGATGGTCTCGGAAGACATGCTCGTGTTCGATAACCTGTCCGGCAAAATGCTGCTGCTGACGCATGCCAATCCCGAGGAACACGACGCCTATGACCGCGCCGTATCTCGCCTGAACGATCTGGCCGTCAAACTGCGCGAGCTGAAAGCCAAGCCTGAAAACCACCGAGCGCCCAGAAAAGTCGATGAGGCGGACTTTGTCTCCGGTTTCACGCAGCAGGGCTTTGAAGACGCCGTGCTGAAAGCCAAGGAATACATCACCGACGGCGACATCATGCAGGTCGTATTGTCGCAGCGCCTGTCCATTCCCTACACGGCCTCGCCGCTGAACCTGTACCGGGCTCTGCGCTGCCTGAATCCGTCGCCTTACATGTATTACCTGAACCTGGGCGATTTCCATATCGTCGGTTCATCGCCGGAGATTTTGGTGCGGCTCGAAGACAATACCGTGACCGTGCGCCCGATCGCCGGCACACGTCGGCGCGGCGCGACGGCGGAACAGGATCTGGCGCTGGAACAGGAACTGCTGGCCGACCCGAAGGAGCTGGCCGAGCATTTGATGCTGATCGATCTGGGCCGCAACGACACCGGCCGCATCGCCGAAATCGGCAGCGTCAAGCTGACCGATAAAATGATCGTCGAACGCTATTCGCACGTCATGCATATCGTATCCAACGTGACCGGGCAACTACAGCCGGGCAAAAACGCCTTCGACGTGCTGGCGGCGACCTTCCCGGCCGGAACCGTCAGCGGCGCGCCGAAAATCCGCGCCATGGAAATCATTGATGAGCTGGAGCCGGTCAAGCGCGGCATTTATTCGGGCGCCGTCGGCTATATCGCCTGGTCCGGCAATCTCGACACCGCTATTGCAATCAGAACCGCTGTGATAAAAGATCAAACCTTACATATACAAGCCGGCGCCGGTATTGTTTACGACTCTATCCCCCGCAACGAGTGGGATGAAACCATGAATAAAGGCCGCGCCATCTTCCGCGCCGTCAGCATGGCCGAAGCCGGTCTGGAAGGAGAGCAGTCATGAGCGCAGTCAAAGTCGTCATGGTCGATAACTACGACTCGTTCACCTACAATCTGGTGCAGTACTTCGGCGAACTCGGGGCCGATGTCACGGTCGTGCGCAACGACCAGGTGAGCGTGGCCGACATCGACAAACTGGCACCCGACAAGATCGTTATCTCGCCGGGACCGTGCACGCCCAAGGAAGCCGGCGTCTCGGTCGAAGCTATTTTGAAGCTGGCCGGCAAATATCCGATCCTGGGCGTCTGCCTGGGCCACCAAAGCATCGGCTATGCGTTCGGCGGCAACATCATTCACGCCAAAAGCATCATGCACGGCAAGACCTCGCCGATTTACCATCACGATGTCGGCGTCTTCAAAGGGCTCAACAATCCCTTCACGGCGACACGCTATCACTCACTGGTGATAGAGCAGGCGACCTTGCCTGACTGTCTGGAAATTACGGCTTGGACCCGGGACGAAGCCGGCAATATCGACGAAATCATGGGAGTGCGGCACAAACAGTTCGATATCGAAGGCGTGCAGTTCCATCCCGAGTCGATTCTGACCGAGCATGGGCATGATATGTTGAGGAATTTTCTGGAGCGGTGATTGTTCGTTTCCATGTGCCGGTGTGAGAGCGTCGTAAATAGCTCCAATCGCAGTTTAAGGAAATTGAAGAAACCAGTATTACACGATATTACTTTTAACGATGAGTCCAACCATATTCAAAGAGGCCGGTTACCGATTCTTTTTCTTTTCCAGAGAAGAACCGAGAATGCATGTCCATATTGTTTCAGGCGACGGAGAGGCTAAATTTTGGTTGGAGCCGGAAATTGAATTGGCAAAGAACTATCATTATTCAAGGCAGCAGTTGAAAGAAATCGAATCACTTGTCGAAGGTCACTACAATGAACTCATTAACGCCTGGCAACAACATTTCGGCAGTTGAAATTACGCATATTTCCAGCAATGGCATATGGATGCTCACGCATCATGAAGAATTATTCATGCCTTACGATGATTTTCCCTGGTTTAAGGATCAAAACATTAAGGCCATACTCAATGTTGAGGAGCCCAGGCCCGGTCATTTTTACTGGCCGGATATCGATGTTGATTTAGATCTGGAAATTATCCGGCATCCGGAACGTTTTCCTTTGCAAGCAAAAAAACATAATGCAAATCCAGAAAGCCCTGCAGATACTGCTCGATAAACAAGACCTGAGCGCCGATCAGATGCGCGCCGTCATGCGCCTGATTATGAGCGGTGGCGCGACCGATGCGCAGATCGGCGGTTTTTTGATCGCCTTGCGCTGCAAGGGCGAAAGCATCGATGAAATTGCGGCCGCGGCGGAAGTTATGCGCGAACTGGCCGGCAAAGTCCCTGTCAGGTGTGAGCATCTCATCGATACCTGCGGCACGGGCGGCGACGGCGCGAATACTTTCAATATATCCACGACCTGTGCGTTCGTCGTCGCTGCGGCCGGCGGGCGGGTGGCTAAGCACGGCAACCGTTCCGTTTCGAGCAGCTGCGGCAGCGCCGACGTATTGGAAGCGGCCGGCGTCAATCTCGATTTGACGGCCGAGCAGGTCGCCAGCTGCGTCAACGAAATCGGCGTCGGCTTTCTGTTCGCGCCAAAACATCATGGCGCCATGAAATACACGATAGGCCCGCGCCGGGAAATGGGCGTCAGGACGCTGTTCAACCTGCTGGGCCCGCTGTCGAACCCGGCCGGCGCGCCGAATCAGCTCATCGGCGTCTTCGCCAAAGACTGGCTGGAGCCCTTGGCGCAGGTCCTGAAGAAACTCGGCAGCCGGCATGTGCTGGTCGTCAATGCCGATGACGGGCTCGATGAAATCAGCATCGCCTCCGCTACCAGCGTTGCCGAACTGAAAAACGGCCAGGTCACGACCTATACGGTGACGCCCGAACAATTCGGCTTGCAGCGCGCCAGTCTCGCCGAATTGGCCGTCGATGGCACGGCATCCAGTCTGGCCATGGTTGAATCGGTGCTGGACAACCGGCCAGGACCTGCCCGCGATATCGTGGCGCTGAATGCCGGCGCGGCGATTTACGCGGCCGATATCGCCGATTCGCTGGCAGCCGGCGTGGAAAAAGCCGAACAGATCATTGCCGGCGGCGCGGCGCGCGCGAAATGGGATGCGTTGATCGCCTATTCAAAAACATTAACCAACTGAAAACCATGACCGATACGCCCGATATTCTGAAAAAAATCCTTGATAAGAAACAGGAAGAGGTAGCTCATCGCAAATTGCGCATGCCTGTCGCCGATCTCGAAGACATTGCCGGCGGCATGGAAAGACCGCGCGGATTCTATAACGCCCTGCAGAGCAGGGTGCTGGCCAGAAAGCCGGCTATTATCGCCGAGATCAAAAAGGCCTCGCCCAGCAAGGGCGTGATCCGCGAGGATTTCCAGCCGGTCGCGATCGGCCAGGACTACGCCATGAATGGCGCGGCCTGCCTGTCGGTGCTGACCGACAAGGAATTCTTCCAGGGTTCGGAAGTGTATCTGCAAATGGTCAGGGAGCGCTGCCCGCTGCCGGTGCTGAGAAAAGACTTCATGATCGATCCGTATCAGATTTACGAAGCCCGCGCGCTGGGCGCGGACTGCATTCTGCTGATCGTGGCGGCGCTGGCCGATAGCCAGATGCAGGAATTGTCGGACACGGCCACGAAGCTGGGCATGGACGTGCTGGTCGAAGTGCATGATGCGGTCGAAATGGCGCGCGCGTTGCAACTCGATACCAAACTGATCGGCATTAACAACCGCAACCTGCGCACGTTCGAGACGACATTGCAAACGACTCTGGAATTGAAAGCCCAGGTACCGACGGACCGCATGATCATTACCGAGAGCGGCATCCATACGCAGGACGATGTGCGCCTGATGCTCGACAACGATATTTATGCCTTTTTGGTCGGCGAAGCGTTTATGCGCGCCGAAAGTCCCGGACAGAAAATGCGCGAGTTGTTTTCCTTATAAGTGCTGTAAATCCTGAAGCCGCGCTTCGGCGCCGGATCTTATCGTGGTTTATGTCAAACAGAGCATGGGGCGGCTCCTGGCGCCGCCCCGCTATCTTAGTTGAATAATTGCATGCAGGTTTAAGTTGATCGTTTCTGATTTTGTTTTGCGCGACTGGGGCGCCTGGGCGCCGGGGTTGAGCAGTTCCGATGACTGGCAGGCATGGAGTGCGGGACAGAAATCGATGTCAGCGGAATTGCCCGGAGCGCCGGCCTCGGTGCCGAAAATGTTGCAGCGCCGGCTGAACCTGCTGGCGAAAGCCGTGTTTCATGCCGCCGACCACTGCATCAAGGCCGGTGAGCAGGTGCCGACGGTATTCAGTTCCACGCACGGCGAAATCGGCAAATCGTTCCGGATGCTCAAGACCATAGACGCGGGCGAGGAACTGTCGCCGACAGCCTTCAGCCTGTCCGTCCATAATGCCATTTCGGGGCTGTTTTCGATCGTTTACGACAATCAGCAGGAAAGCACAGTTCTGGCGCCGGGCATGGAAGGCATTGCCGCGGCTTTTATTGAGGCAGCCGGCATGCTGAGCGAGGGCAGGGACGAGGTTTTGCTGGTTTTGTACGATGAGCCGCTGCCCGATTTTTTTCCGTTTGAACCGTTCAAGCTGAACATCGATGTGCCTTGCGCGCTGGCCTTGAAGATCGCGGCGGCAGGGCCTGGCCTGGCGATGCAGTTCTATCGGTCGCCCGAAGTGCGCGACGATGGCGAACAGCCAGTGCAGTTGCTGGCGTTTGCGAAGTTTCTGGCCTCCGGTCAGAAGTCGCTGACCCTGGGAAACCAAAAACATAGTTGGAGCTGGCATAAGCGATGACGGCAAAAATCCGGTATGGCTGGCGTCTTTTTGCCACAGGCTTCAGCTTTTTCAGTTTCGGCCTGGGCGGCCTGCTGTTATGGCTGCTGGTGTTTCCGATGCTGTCGGCATTGCCGGGCACGCGGCGGCGGAAAACCAGCCGCGGGCAACGTGTGGTGCATTACAGCTTTTATGCCTTCATCGGCCTGATGCACCGGCTCGGCATCATGACCTATGAAATCGTCGGCCTGGAAAAACTGAACCGGCCGGGGCAATTGATCATTGCCAACCATCCGACTCTGGTCGATATCGTGTTCCTGATCAGCCGGATTAGGGAAGCCAGCTGCATCGTCAAAGGTTCGTTATGGCGCAACCCGTTTATGCGCGGGCCTATCGTCAATGCCGGCTATATCAGCAACGGCGATCCCGAAAAAATGATCGCCGAGTGCATCGAGTGGCTTAAGGCGGGCGGGTCGATGATTATTTTCCCGGAAGGCACGCGGTCGGCGCCGGATAAGGCCTACCGGTTTCAGCGCGGCGCGGCCGCAATCGCGATACAGGCCGGCAGGATCCTCACGCCGGTAACGATTTCGTGTTACCCCAGCACGCTGACAAAAGCCGAACCCTGGTACCGGATTCCTTACCGGCGCTTTCATCTGGCCATGCATGTCGGCGATGATATAGCGCTGGACGAATTTACCGGCGCGAGTTCGAAATCCATCGCCGTGCGCCGGTTGAATCACTATCTGCAAGACTATTTTACGCAACAGAGAGAAGTCTATAAATACTATGGAAAATGAATTAAAACAGTTGATCATCGATGCACTGGATCTGGAGGATATCAGCATCGACGACATCGACAGTCATGAGCCGCTGTTTAACAACGGTCTGGGTCTGGATTCAATCGATGCCCTGGAATTGGGGCTGGCGATCCGAAAGAAGTATGATGTAAAAATCGATGCCGAAAAAGACGATGTCGCGAAGATTTTTTCTTCGGTTTCGGCACTGGCAGACTATATTGAATCGGTGCGCCGTTGAGGTTGTTATGAATAAACGTGAAGAGATTTTAGCGTCCATTAGATCGATCATGGTCGAACTGTTTGAAATTGATGAAGACAGCATCACCCTGGAAGCCCGGTTATACGAGGATCTCGATTTCGACAGCATCGATGCCGTCGACATGATCGTCAAGCTGAAGGAAATGACCGGCAAAGCCGTCAAGCCCGAAGACTTCAAGTCGGCCCGCACCATCGGCGACGTGGTCGAGGCCGTTTATAACCTGGTGGAAGATTGATGAGGATTGCCATAAACGGCCTGATCGGCTTGCTGACGCTCGCCTATCCGTTGGCTGTTTATTTCGGCATTCAATATGTCGAGCCTAGAATGATTGCCGTTATCCTGCTGGCCCTGTTGGCCCTTCGCCTGGCCAGCAGGGCGGGCGGGCAGTGGATGCGGCCCTTGCTGATAACCGGCATGCTCTACTGCGGCTTCGCGATCTGGGCCAATAACCTCATTTCCCTGCGCTTTTATCCGGCGCTCGTCAGTGCCGGCATGCTGTTGATTTTTGCCTGGAGCCTGTGGTCGCCGCAACCCCTGATCGAGCGTCTGGCGCGTCTGCAGCATCCGGACCTGCCGCCCGAAGGCGTCGTTTATACGCGTCGCGTCACGCAAGTCTGGTGCGTGTTTTTTGCCATGAATGGATTGATCGCGCTGGCGACGGCCCTGTGGGGCAGTTTCGAGCAGTGGAGTTTATACAACGGCCTGATCTCCTATCTGCTGACAGGCGTTTTGCTGGGCGGCGAGTATATCGTCAGGCTGCGAACCCAAAAACATGTCCGCTAGATTCATCGCGCTGTCCGAGTGCCTGACGGCAAAAAGGCCGGCCGATACGCCGGTTTCCTGGCATGCCGGGCGTTATTATTGCGCCGGCGAGTTTCACGCGGCTGTCTGCCGGTGGACGGATAAACTAAAGGGGCAGCCGGAACAGCGCTATGCCTTATATACCGAGGATGCCTATCCTTTCGCCGTGCTGTTGTTCGCGCTGCTATATGCCGGTAAGGAAGTCTGGATACCCGGCAATAACCGCCCCGGCACGGCTCAGCAGCTTACGGAGCAGGGCTGCCGGCTGATCGGCGACTGGCATGCAGCGGCAATTCAGGACTATTTGCTGGATGCCGCGCCATGCCCCGATCGGCAATTGGCGCCGCTTGATTCCTCAAGCGCGCAGCTGGTCATGTTCACCTCGGGCTCCACGGGCGAGGCCAAACCGGTTCCCAAACGCCTGATACAGCTCCAGCGCGAAGCCGAAATGCTGGAAAAGCAATGGGGCAGACAGTTAGCCGGTGCGGCCGCCCTGGCAACGGTCAGCCATCAGCATATTTATGGCTTATTGTTCCGCATCCTGTGGCCTTTGTCGGCAGGCCGCTGTTTTCACAGCCGCATTTATTTCAATGCCGAAGCAATAGCCCATCAGGACTGCCCCGCTTACTGGGTTGCCAGTCCGGCGCACCTGAAACGCCTGGACCAGCCGTTGGCGACGAAGTTCGCGGCAATCTTCAGCTCCGGCGGCCCGCTGTCGCATGAGGCGGCCTTGCAGGTTTCAGCCCGCTGCGGACAGGCAGCGCTCGAAATCTTCGGCAGTACCGAAACCGGCGGCATCGCCTGGCGCCGGCAGGGGGCTGAGCCGGTGACGGCCTGGGCACTGTTTGACGGCATGAAATTAGACTATGAGCGGGGCCGGTGGCGGCTACAGTCGCCCTACTTACTGAATGGCGAACGGCTGGAACTGGCCGACCGGATCGAACTGCTCGATGACGGCCGATTCATACTGTCAGGAAGGCTGGACCGCATCGTCAAGGTCGAGGAAAAACGCCTGTCCCTGAGCGAGATGGAAAAACGCCTGGCGGAATTGCCCTGGATCTCCGACGCCGTCACGCTGATGATTGCCAAAAGCCGCGATACGGTCGGCGCGTGCGTCGTGCTGAACCAGGACGGCAGGCAACTGCTGGCGGAGCAGGGCAGGCCGGGCCTGATCAGGCAGATACGCGAGGCGCTCTGCCACTGGTTCGACGCCGTCGTTTTGCCGAGGAAATGGCTGATCCTGGACAGCATCCCGTTGACGGCCCAGGGCAAGATCGACACGCGCCTGCTGAATGAACTGCTGACTCCGGACAGCCGCCAACTGCCTCAGGTGCTGGGCCTGGAGTTGGTGCCCAGACGTGCCGAACTGAAATTACTGATTCCGCACGAGCTGGCTTATTTCGCGGACCACTTCCGGAATTATCCGATCCTGCCGGGTGTCGTGCAGATCGCCTGGGCCGAGCATTACGGCAAGGTGTTCTTTGATATAAACCAGCCGTTCTCGCATATGGACGTCATCAAATTCGTCAGGCGCATCAAGCCCGGCGATGCGCTGACCTTGTCGCTGGAATGGAATGCCCAGGCCGGCAAACTGTATTTCACGATGAGCTCGGAGCAGGGGCCGCACAGCTCGGGCCGTCTGGTCTATGGAAAAACGCCATGAAAACCTGCGTCATTGTGCCGGTTTATAACCATGAACAGGCCATTCCTGAGGTCGTCGCGAAATTAAAGGAGCAGGGCCTGTTCTGCCTGCTGGTCAACGACGGCAGCTCGGACGCCTGCTCAAGAGTGCTGGACGCGATCGCCGAACAGGAAGCCGGCTGGCTTGCCCTGATAAATCGGCCGGAAAACGGCGGCAAGGGCGCGGCCGTGATCGACGGCTTCAACGAGGCCATCCGGCTGGGTTTTACCCATGCGATACAGATCGACGCCGACGGGCAGCACGACGTCAACGATATCCCCGAATTCCTGGCGGCGAGCCGGCGCAAACCGAACGCCATGATTCTGGGCCAGCCCGTGTTTGACGATTCCGTGCCTAAAGGGCGGCTTTATGGCCGGCAGTTCACGAATCTGTGGATAGCGATCAACACGCTGTCATCGGCGATTGCCGACGGCATGTGCGGTTTCCGTCTGTATCCCCTGGCCGCCGTGGCGCGGTTGATCGGAACCACGCGCATCGGCCGGCGCATGGATTTCGATATCGACATCATCGTGCGCCTGTTCTGGCAGGGCACGGACGTTGTCAACCTGCCCACGCGCGTGCGCTATCCTTACGACGGCGTCTCGCACTTTCAGCTTTGGCGCGACAATGCCATGATCTCGACCATCCATGCCCGGCTGTGTCTGGGCATGCTGATGCGCTTCCCGCGCTTGCTGATCAGGCATTGGCGATGAACCAGACCCGGCATTGGGCCGAGATGCAGGAAAGCGGCATCGTCTGGGGCATGCGCCTGCTGCTGAAAATCTACCTGCTGTGCGGCCGCCGCATTTTGCAGGTGTTCCTGTACCCGGTCGTCAGCTATTACTGGCTGGTCAATCAACAGGGCAGGCGGGCCAGCCGGGCCTACCTGGATCGCGTGGCCGGCTGTTCGCCTTCACTGAAGCCGGGCGGCAGTTACCGGCACTTCATCTGTTTCGCCAATGCCTTGATCGACAAACTGGCGGCCTGGTCCGGCGCCTTGTCGCATTCCGATGTCGAGTACCATGGAAGAGATGCCTTGATGGCCCAGATCGCCAGCGGGCGTGGTGCGGTACTGCTGGGATCGCATCTGGGCAACCTGGACGTATGCCGCGTGCTCGCCTATCTGGACAAGGACATCCGCATCAACGTGCTCGTGCATACCAAACACGCCGAGAAATTCAACCGGCTGCTGGGCCAGTACAACGAAGCCAGCAGCATGAACCTGATACAGGTCACCGAAATCACGGCGGCCACGTCGATACTGCTGAACGACAAAATCGACAACGGCGAACTGGTCATCATTACCGCCGACAGAACGCCGGTCAGCGAACAGCCGCGCGTTCTCATGGCCCGATTTCTGGGAGACGAAGCCCCGTTTCCGCAAGGCCCGTTTATCCTGGCGGCACTGCTCAAATGCCCCGTTTATACACTGTTCTGCCTGAAGCAGCGGGGCAAGCACGTGATTTATTTCGACCATTTCAGCGACGGGCTCAAATTCCCGCGCAAAACCCGCGAACAGGCCATGCAGGAAACCATACAGCGCTATGCCGGGCGCCTGCAGGCTTATTGCCTGAAAGAGCCTCTGCAATGGTTCAACTTCTTCGATTTCTGGCATGGCTGATTGCCCGAATATTTGATATGTCTATGAATAAAAACAGAATTGATGTAGGTGCGAATTTATTCGCACTCAGCGACGCCACATGAAAAATCAATCACTTCTAAAAGATAAAGTCATTTTCGACGGTCAGCCCCTGACTATCGAGGACGTGTGCCGGTTGGCGCGACGGCAGGCGGTCTGCGAGTTAAGCAAAGACGCCCATTTCATGCAGCGCATCGACAAAGGCGCGCAGTTTGTCGACACCTTGCTGAAGGAAGAAGGCTTCGTTTACGGCGTCACGACCGGCTACGGCGATTCCTGCACCGTGTCCGTGCCGCTGCATCTGGTCGAAGCGCTGCCCCGGCATCTCTACACATTCCACGGCTGCGGCCTGGGCAGCCATTTCGACGCCGAGCAGACACGGGCCATACTGGCCGCACGCCTGAACAGCCTCGCGCAGGGCTTCTCGGGCGTGCGCTACCGGTTGCTGCAGCAGCTGGCCTCGCTGCTGAGGCACGATATCCTGCCGTTGATCCCGCAGGAAGGCTCGGTCGGCGCCAGCGGCGACCTGACGCCGCTGTCCTATGTCGCGGCCGTGCTGGCCGGTGAACGGGAGGTCCTGTACCAGGGTCAGCACCAGCCCGCGCAGGCGGTTCTGACCCGGCTCGATATCGAACCTTTGACCCTGAAGCCCAAGGAAGGGCTCGCGATCATGAACGGCACGGCCGCCATGACCGGGCTTGCCTGCCTGGCTTACCGGCGCGCCGAATACCTGTCGCAGCTGGCTACGCGCATCACCAGCCTGGCGTCGGTCGCCCTGAAAGGCAACGCCTACCACTTCGATGAACAATTGTTCTCGGTCAAGCCGCATCCGGGCCAGAACCGCATCGCTGAACGCCTGCGCGCGGATCTGCAATTGTCGACCGGCGCGCCCCGGCACGACACGCGCCTGCAGGACCGCTATTCGCTGCGCTGCGCGCCGCATGTGATCGGCGTGCTGGAAGACTCGTTGCCCTGGCTGCGCCAGTTCATCGAAAACGAACTGAACAGCGCCAACGACAACCCGATCATCGACGCCGAAGGCGAGCGCGTGCTGCACGGCGGCCACTTTTACGGCGGCCATATCGCCTTCGCCATGGATTCGCTGAAGACGGCCGTGGCCAACCTGGCCGATCTGATGGACCGGCAGATGGCGCAGCTGATGGACCCCAAATTCAACCAGGGCCTGCCCGCCAACCTGTCCGGCGCCGGGGCCGGACAGGCCATGATCAACCACGGTTTCAAGGCCGTGCAGATAGGCGTCTCGGCCTGGACCGCCGAAGCGCTGAAGCTGACCATGCCGGCCAGCGTATTCTCGCGCTCGACCGAATGCCATAATCAGGACAAGGTCAGCATGGGCACGATCGCGGCGCGCGACTGCCTGCGCGTGCTGGAACTCACCGAACAGGTCGCATCAGCCATGCTGCTGGCGGCCGTTCAGGGCGTGGAACTGCGCGGCAGCAGGGAGGCGTTAAGCCCGGCGCTGCAAAACACCTGCGCCCAGTTGCGGGAGCAGGTGGCGTTTTTAGGCACGGACCGGGCCATGGAGCAGGAACTGCGGCTTTGCATTGAACTGATCCGCAGCCGGCATTGGATGCTTTACGAATAAAGCGGCTATTGCCTGGATTCTGTTTCGATGCGCTCGAAAAACAGCCGGTTCAGCTGTTTGAAAACCGGCCCCGGGCATTTCGTCAATCCTCTTCCGTCGATGTCCTTGACCGGAATCATCTCCGCGCCGGTGCCGGTCAGAAAGCATTCATCGGCCGTATAGAGATCATAAGGCGCCAGCGGCGCAATCCGCACAGGCATGCCCGCCTCGGCGGCCAGTTCCAGGATCAGTTCGCGGGTAATGCCTTCCAGCGCGCCTTCCGCGCAGGGCGGCGTGACCAGCGTTCCATCCCGCACGATAAAGATATTATCGGCCGTGCCCTCAGTCACCCGCCCCTGGCTGTTCAATAACACGGCTTCATCGACACCGGCGTGATTGGCTTCGATCTTGGCCAGGATATGGTTCAGATAGTTGAGGCTTTTGATCCTCGGGTCCAGGCCGTCAAACGGCAGCCGCCGGGTTGATGCGATAATCAGGCGGGCGCCCTGCTCGCGGCTCTGGCTGGCTACGAGAGTCAGCTGATCGACAATGATGATCACGTTGGGCCGGTGGCAGCCGGCAGGATTCAGGCTCAGCGCGCCGGGCCCTCTTGTCACCATCAGCCGGATATAGCCCGACTCGCAGCCGAAAACCGCCACGATTTCCTCGACGGCTGCCGTCAGCTCGGCAAGGCTGTAAGGGATGTCGAGCGCAATCGCCCTGGCCGACAACGCGAGGCGGTCAAGGTGCCGTTGCAGGCGGAACGCCCGCTTATGGTAGATGCGAATCCCTTCGAAAACGCCATCGCCGTACAGCAAGCCGTGATCGTTAACCGGAACGGTCGCTTCCGCCAGCGGTAACAGCTGGCCGTTCAGCCAGCACAAAGCGTATTCAGACATATCAATCCTCGTTAATGTTTTTGGATAACCGCTGTGGCGACTGCCAGAGACTTTCTTCCGGCCGCGACACAACAAAGCACAATGACGGCGGCAATGATCTGGGAAGCCTCGATGGATTCACCCAGAATGATCGCCGCGCCGGCAAGCGTTAGAAACGGTTGCAGCAGCTGAAGCTGTCCTACCCGGGCGATGCCGCCCATGGACAGGCCTTTGTACCAGGCAAAAAAGGCCAGGTACATGCTCACGATGCTGACGTAAGCAAACCCGAGCAGGCTTGCCCAACTCACCGCGAGCATATTCGCCGGTGCCAGCATGACAACGGGCGGAAGCAATACCGGCGCCGACAGCAGCAAGGCCCAGCTGATGGTTTGCCAGGCGCCTATTTCTTTAGACAGCCGCGCGCCTTCCGCATAGCCGAATCCGGCCGCGATGACAGAACCGAGTAATAATAAATCGGCAGTCTGAAACGTCCCCGCCCCGGCCTCAAAAGAAAACGCGATGATGGCAGCACTGCCAACAAGCGTCGATAGCCAGTAGATAAGACCGGGGCGTTCTCTCGCGAGCCAGGCGCCAAACAGAGCCGTGAACAGCGGAATCAGGCCGACAATGATCGCGCCATGCGCAGCCGGCACGCTTTTCATGGCCAGCGCCGACAATAACGGAAAGCCAATGACGACGCCGAGCGCCGTGGTTCCCAGCCTGAGCCATTGCTTTCCGGCCGGTATGGGGGCTTTTGCCGACCAAAGCGCGAGAGCGGCCAGGCTCCCGGCGACAACGGCCCGCCCCAGGCCCACGAAAGCCGGGTCCAGATCGATCACAGCCAGACGGGTCGCCGGCAGCGTCAGGCTGAAACAAAATACGCCCAACAGGCCCAGGGCCAGACTTTGACGATTTGCCGGTCCATGTTCAGGCATAAAGCTCACCTTTTAAGATTGTTCCGGCTTGGCCGATCAAATGCGCCTGGCCGCCGGCCAGCCTGACGCCGGCTTTTCCGCTGAACGGCTGTTCGATGATATAGAGGGACTTGGTCATAATAAACTCCTTGTTGTTGACGCCGTTATCGTAGCTCACTATGCTTGGGCCGATACAGAAGCAAAATTATTTAATTAAACCGGTACAGATGGCATGCATTGCCTACTGTACCGCTGTCCAGACGCCTTATCTGTAACGGTAAAATCATGGCATTACTCTATGAAGTCATCGCGGGGCATTTATTGGCGGCCATCGACCAGGGCGTTTACCGCCAGGGCGATCGCCTGCCCAGTGTCCGCAAGTTGAGCGAGCAGCATAAGATCAGCGCGGCCACGGCTGTCGCGGCGCTGCACCAGCTGGAGGACCAGGGCTGCATCGAAGCCCGGCAGCGTTCCGGCTATTATGTGCGCTCCCGCCCCGGCGCCAGGTTTCAGGAGCCGGCCGTGTCCAGACCGTCCATCCGGCCGACGCCCGTGACCGGGCAGGACATGGTGCTGCGCCTGGCCCAGGCGACCAACGATCCGTCCATGGTGCAGCTGGGCGCGGCGGTGCCGGCGCCGTCGTTTCTGCCTACGCAAGGCGTGGAGCGGACCCTGGCCGGCTGTTCAGGGCGCTATCGCAACCGCGTTGCCGGTTACGAATTTCCGCCCGGCAGTCCGGAGCTGAGACGGCAGATCGCCCGGCGCATGTCCGAGGCCGGCTGTCAGGTCAGCCCCGACGACATCGTCATCACCAACGGCTGTCAGGAAGCGCTCACGCTGGCCTTGCGCGCGGTCACCCAGCCCGGCGACATTGTCGCGATAGAATCCCCGACCTTCTACGGCCTGCTGCAGGTCATCGAATCGCTGGCCCTGAAAGCCATCGAGATTCCCACGCACCCACGCGACGGCATGGCGCTGGACGCCCTGCAGCTGGCCTGCGAACAGTGGCCGATCAAGGCCTGCATCGCTGTGCCCAATTACAGCAACCCGCTGGGCTACTGCATGAGCGACGAACGCAAGCGCGATCTGGTCAAACTCATGAACCGCTACCGCATCGCGCTGATTGAAGACGATGTCTACGGCGACCTGGGCTTCGGCCTGCAGCGGCCTTCGGTTGCGAAAGCCTGGGATACCGAAGGCCGGGTCCTGCACTGCTCGTCATTTTCCAAATCGCTGTCGTCCGGCTTGCGCATCGGCTGGATCGTGCCGGGGCAGTATTTTGAAAAAGTGGAATACCTGAAATACGTGACCAATCTGGCCTCGCCGACTCTCGCCCAGCTGACCGTGGCGCAAATGCTGGAAGGCGGCAGCCACGACCGTTATCTGCGTCAGGTCAGAAACCGGTACGCCCGCGCCATCGGGCGCATGACCGAAGCCATCAGCCTGCATTTTCCCAAGGAAACCCGCGTGACCCAGCCGGCGGGCGGCTTTGTGCTGTGGGTGGAACTGCCCGGCGACGCCGATGCCGTCGAACTGGCGCAGCAGGCGCTGGCGGCAGGCATCAGCATAGCGCCCGGGCCGATCTTTTCAGCGACGCAGAAGTACCGGAATTTCATTCGCCTGAACTGCGCCTGCGATTGGGATGAGCGGGTCGAGCGGGCCCTGGCGACCTTGGGGCGGTTTATTGGTTAGCGATTTATCGTTCCCATGCTCTGCGCGGCAACGATGAAAAGTCAGAACGCGATAGGCACTTCACTCATGGAAGAGCGCTGGAGCATATGCGTGATCGTCTGATGCAGATCTGTCCCCGCCAACAAGCTTGCGCTATCGCTTTTAAAAAACTGATACAGCGCCGCAAGCTCTGGCTGGCCAAGATTTAACAGCCGGTCAATCTCATTCGACTCGATTGTATCCATCAACACGCGGTAATTGGCCTCGATGGCCGGCAATTCGATCGCGGCTAACAGGCTCTGGAGCGATTGCTGACAACACTGCCGCCATTGTTGATCGGACCAGTGCCGTTGCCGCGCATAGTAAACCAGCAGCAGAAACAACAGCGGGTGCTGTTGCCAGAGGTCTTGCTGATAATAACGGGTCAGCCAGTGCTCGCTGAAGGCAAACGCATTGTCTTCACTACTGTTTTCTGAACCGCTCATGGTTGGTCCTCCCAATGCTTCTGATGAAGGGATGGCGTATTGGGTGAGGTAGGGATCTGCCGGGACGGTGGCGATAAAAGCCTTGCTCATGAAAAGCTCCTCTTTGACGCTTTGCGCTTGGAAATCAAATATAAGGAATTAAAAAAAGGAAGAACCTGAAAAAAACAAATGATCGATGTGAAGTATTGCAGAAGGCGGCTTATGACGAAGGAGACAGCATTCGCTCTCCCCGAATGTAAGTTAACTGAGCCTAAGGTTTGGTTCGCCTATATTCTTGTTGCCGTTCTTCATGGATTCCGCCGGACGAGGGCGAAGCGGTGTGGGGTTGCGGCTAACCGCAACCCCACTTACGCCGCTTAATTCAGCGGGCAGTTCTCTACACGTTCATCCCCTGACTCGAAATCCACATCGGGATGCGCTTCACTCAGCAGATCGCCCACATTGTTGGCAGCATCGCCACCGTACCATTGTGGATTCTCCACGACTTCTGACAGAGTTGGATTGGTAGGGGCTCCATCTGACCTGCCTTTAGGGCTCCGTGTAGGGGCGCCAAAGTAATCACTATACAATGCGGTCGGGCTGATGCCGGTAGCCGCCCAGGCGTCTGGGTGATTCTTCCAGTAGCCGGGCGAACACCACTCGCCAACCTCCTCGGCCACATCCTTGTTCCAGCAGAAGGTCACGTGGCTGATTCCCTTATTCTCGGGCCCATAAAGACCGGTGTCGCCCATCACCTGTGGGTTATAGGTATATACATTATAACCCGTGCCAGCCTTGACCAGCACGGCGCCAATGCCATTCGGAGAAGAGCTCCAGTCGAACATGACGCCTTCGCCGTCATCGTCTAGCATGGAGTTTGAGATCGTGATGTTATTGGTGTGATCCACGCTGCCGTCCGCGTTGTAGAAGGTGGCAGTCTCAGCGCCATTCGGCGCGCCTTCACCGTTTCCCTCATTCCATTTATGCGCGTACGCGAATGTCCCGATAGAGGCGCACTCGGAAGCGGCATTGCCGGTTGGGATCTGGTCGTTTGAATAGTAGATGGGGCCCGCGGCCAGTGCAACGCTGCTGATAGCCAGAGTCAGCGCTGACGCCATCGATAACACGATTGCAAACTGTCTTATTTTCATTTTTGATTCCTCAAAATTTACAGGGATGATAGGGATGACCCGTCGATGATGGCCGGGAATGGCTCGATGATTCTCCGGGTCTCTGAGGTCTATACAGCAACCTCCGTGCCAATCTGGTAAAAAATGAAAAAACAATATAAATAACAAATAGATATATGATCATGGAGACGGGCTGGGGAATAACTTCGCCAGAGGGGTGAGACAGTCCGGGTGTCTCACGACTGTCTCATGAGACGAATGTGAGACAGCTATAAGACAGTGCCAAGGAAAAGCTGGGGATTATGAGATTTTGCGGGCCGGACATGGGCGGTTAATGGCTTGAAAAACTGTCCGGCACGTCCAGGCCGGCTTATTGATTTGGAGAAATGTCCAGTTCAGTTAAACGGCGGTAGAAAGTGGCACGACTGATGCCGAGCAGTTTTGCGGCTTGTTGACGGTTGCCGCGACTTTTTTTCAGGGCGGCCAGAATACGGCCCCGCTCGTCTCCCTCGGAGGTCATGGGTTCTGGCTCGACAACAGTGGATGCTGCGGCCCGGCTGAATTCGGGCGGCAGGTCCTGGGGATTGATGCGCTCACCTTTGCTGTGGATGACCGCATAGTCCACACAGGCTTTCAGCTCCCGCACATTGCCCGGCCAGTCATAATTCACCAGGCTTTGCATGGCTTCGGCGCCGAACCGGGGCTGGGCCCGGCTGGAAAAGTGATAGCTCTGGCAGAGGAAGGCCTCGACCAGCAGCGGGATGTCCGCCTTGCGTTCGCGCAGAGCCGGCACATAAAGCCGCGCTACGCGCAGCCGATAAAGCAGGTCTTCACGGAAGCGGCCCTCGTTGACCTCGTTGGCCAGATCCTTGTGCGTCGCGGCCAGGATGCGCACATCGACCTTGCGTATCCGGGTTTCACCAAGGCGGGTGATCTCCTTTTCCTGCAGCACGCGCAGCAGGCTGGCCTGCATGCTCAAAGGCAGGTCGCCGATCTCGTCCAGAAACAGAGTACCTCCGTGAGCGGCCTCGAAAAAGCCTTCCTGGTCCGCGACGGCGCCCGTAAACGCGCCCTTGCGGTGCCCGAAGAGCTGACTGGCCAGCAGCGACTCGCTAAGGCCGGCCGAGTTGACGGCGATGAAGGGCCCGTCCTTGCGCGGACTGGCGGCATGGATGCTGTGGGCGACCAGTTCCTTGCCGACCCCGGTTTCGCCTTCGATCAGCACGGTCCAGTCGCCGCGCGCCACATCTTCGATGAACTGGTAAAGCTCCTGCATGGTTTCGCAGTTGCCGAGCATCCGGCCGTAACGGCTCTCATCGATGGTCTGCCGCAGCTTATGGATTTCGGTGACATCGTAGAGCAATAGAATGTGGCGGTCGGGTGCCTGCGGATCGTCGCGCACATCGCATTCCACCCAATTGGCTTTCCGGCCCGCTCCCTGCCAGTGCAGAGTGATGCGATAGCGTTCGTCGGGCGGAAGGTCCAGCAGTCTCTGCAATTGCAATTTCGACTCTATCCCGAAAGGCAGCACCTGATCCCAGGGCCGGCCCACGGCGGTGTTGTCGATGTCGGCAAACTGCTCGCAGGATTCGCTGACGAATTCCACGCGATGGTCGGCGTCCAGCATCAGCGTGCCCACCCGGAATTGATTGAGGAGGACCAACAGGTTTTCCTGGCTTTTCTTGAGGTCGGCCAAGGTATGGGCGGCCAGTGCCTCGGCTTCCTTGCGTTTGGAGATGTCGCGCACGATGCCCTTGAACAGGCTCCCTTGGGGGAGTTTCACCTCGGTGACGGTGAGATCGATGGGGAATACGGTGCCGTCTTTCCTTAGCGCCGAGATTTCCCGGGCCGCCCCGATCATTTTGGCCCGGCCGGTTTTCAGGTAGTTATCAAGGTAGCGGTCATGCCGGTTGCGATGCGGCTCCGGCATCAGCAATCTGACGTTATGGCCCAGCAGTTCATCCGGGCGGTAGCCGAAGATGCGCTCCGTCGCGGGGTTGACGGATTGGATGATGCCGGACGTGTCGATGGTGATGATGGCGTCCAAGGAGCTGTTCAGAAGGGTGCGATGGCGGGCTTCTTCATTTTTCAGCAGGTTTTCCTTTTCCCGGATCTCGGAAATATCGGCGAAAACCGCAACCGCGTGGCTGATGTCGCCTTGCTGGTTATGTATCGGGGAGGCGCTGACATGGAGAGGGATACAGCGGCCGTCGCGCCGGATCTCTATGTCGCTCACGGCCAGCGTTTCCCCCGCCAGGGCTCGCGTGGTCGGCAAGGCTTCAAGCGGATAAGGCTTATCGGTGCCGGCTAGGGTCACCTGGAAATAGTCCACCAGATTTTCAATTATGCTGCCCGGCTCGAGCGCTTTTCCGGTAATGTCGCTGGCCGCCCGGTTGGCAAAGAAGACCCGGCTTTGTGCATCCAGAACCACGATACCGGAAGGGATGGCTTCGAGGAATTTGTGAAATTGCCGGGCTTGCCTTTGCACTTCGGCTTGGGCTTCTCTTTGCGCCGTAACATCGGTTTGAACGCCTATATAATGGGTCAGCTGGTCCTGGTCGTCGAAAACCGGTGCCAAGCGCAGTTCGTTCCAGAAGAACGTGCCGTCCTTGCGGTAATTCCTGAGCACGACCGTCGTTTCCCGGCCCTCGTCAATCGCCTTGCGCAGGATGTCCAGATCGGGCTGGTCATGGTCCTCGCCCCGCAGGAACCGGCAGTTTCGTTCCAGGATTTCGTCTCTCGAGTATCCGGTCATGGCTTCAAATGCCCGGTTCACATAGATGAGAGGCGTATCGGCCTGTCTCGCGTCGGCCACGGTGATGCCGCAGCTGGCGGAGTCCAGCGCTTTGATGATCCAGTCCGGCACGTTTTGGGGATTAGTCAGGGGCACAATGATTCTCTTTTTTTCATCGACTCGGGTTGGCAAAAAGAAACTATATTTCGTCTTTTGAATGGGTATCCGAGTTCCCGGAAAGCTTGGAAAAATAGGCCGGATTGTATCGTTTGATTATCGTTCCCACGCGCTGCGTGGGAATGTCGCCAGCGACGCTCCAGCGCCACGCTTGAGCAGAAGAGGGCAATTTGGTACTGTGGCGCAATCATCAACCTCAACTTACGGGATTTCATTATGGCAGGCACGATTACCGCTTTACTCATCACCTACTGGTTTTACAGAAGCGCCGAAGCGACTGGCAAAAATCCCCTGTCCTCGGCCGCATTGGGTTTCTTGTCTTTTTTGATTCCCTGCATTGTCTGGACCGTCGCGGTAACCCCTGGCCTGCGCGATGCGGTCGAACACAACCCCGGCACCCTGTCCGGCATATTTGTCAATTACGCCTATATCGTGGTGGGTGCGGCTTGCGCGGCCTGGGTCAAATACATGCATTTCAAGCAGGCCGAATGAACTTTCATCGGCCCTATTCAGCCAGGCATTGAACATCCACCACGACTATCCTTAGATTGGCATCAGATAGATTATTATTGGACTTCCTTAGCCAGTTGTCGGTGTGTGTTCGCCATTTCCTGATTGGCCTCAACAACTTGCCGGTAAGAACGTATTAGCGCTTCGCAGTGCGCCTGGAGTGTTGAAGCCTGTCTTCCATACAAATAACTTTTTGCCTTGTACCGTTCGAGAAGTTTTTTATGTTCTTCGATTTTAGTCTCCGCATCCTGAACTGCTTGTTCATAATGCACAGCCAGTGCTTCGTGATCAGCGCTGGTTTTAGCATTTTCTACAGCGGCGCTCATATCCATGGGATGGAGCCTTGGTTGGGTACAGGCTACCAACAGTCCGAGTAAAAGGATAATGGGCAGCAATACTCTGATGATGTTGTTCATGGTATACACCTCTTTAATGTTGGATTGGATACCGCGTTCTCACTGCGAAAAAATAACTGTGGATTTCCTACTGTCGGCAATATGGTTTAAAAGGCATTTTTTACTGTTATTAAGGTAGCAAAAGCATTGCCCCCTAATGTCCATTATCAGACCTATCTGTACATTAGATAATCCAAGCAGTTTTGCTGTGATATCTTAGAAATAAGTAAATTTGCTATGATATTTTTGGCATTTCCTCCAGGATCAGACAAGGTTGCTTATATAATGTTGCTTATATGATTTAATCTAGCAACTTAAAGCTATTAACAACGAATCACTAAATTTTCCGCAAAAATGTTTGCTGAAAGCATTATTCCATTCATACCGAATGAATTTACTGAAAACGACGATGATTGATACTCATGTTTTATAAGAATGGCCACGGCATTGTTAGTCCGCTGCATCCTCTGGGGTTGTATGACTAAATCCCTCCACCAAACCGCTATCGACCTGAAAATCCCCTTCCACGACGTCGACATGATGGAAATAGTCTGGCACGGCCATGTATCGTTCCCACGCTCCCGCGTGGGAATGCCGCCTAAGGCGCTCCAGCGTCGCGTTTCACCACTGATCAATGTCGATCAAGCCAGCTAGTCCCATATAGTTTCTAGCGCTGGAATAGCGCCAGTGCTCCGGCAGTTCCACATAGCCGCGTTTAACAGGATTGGCATGGATATACTCAAGCTTTTCCCTCATCATAGCCTCGCTGAAAATGAGCTCGGCATGAACGCCTTCCTGCCAGAACTGGTAATCGCGGTCAATCTTGTGCGCCCGTTTGGAAAAGCTCAACCGTGTCAGCAACGGTTTGACTTGATGGGCTTTCAAATGGTCAATGATGCGCCGCGCCGTGTAGGATTTAAAGCTGCTGACGCACTTATCCAGCCGCTTCGCTTGCGCAATAAAATGCAGATGGTTTTCCAGAACGACATAGCCGTATAGCCGCAAGCCTTGATGTTCCTGTTGATAGCGCCAGCAGTCGAACACGATTTGCACGGTTTCCGGGCGGGTAAAAACCGGCAGCCATTCCATCACCGTACAGGTTAAAAAATGCGGCTTATCGGGTTCTGTAATAACGTAACGGCTTCGGCCCATGGCTGAACGGTTGTGCTTTTATTTGGTTGACGCTGGAGCGCCTTAGGCGGCATTCCCACGCCGGAGCGTGGGAACGATGTAAAAAATTGAGTACAATAGATTTAAAAATTGCATCGCATAAAACTCAAAAATACACAAAAATATTCATGCAAACTTACGAAGGCATCATTAAGTCCTGGAAGCAGGACAGAGGTTTCGGCTTTATTAAATCTGCCTCCGTCGAGAATGATATTTTCATTCATATTCGGGATATCAAGCATTCCGGTTATGAACCTAAAGTTGGCGATAGCGTTAACTACAAACTCATGTCTGATAAGGATGGTAGAATCAGAGCTTACGATGCTTACGTCAAAGGACAGCCCGTCATTCAGCCAGTCCATCCTAAAGCTATTCAGCGTAATAGGGCAGATGGAAAGCGTAAACCACGTCTGGGAATAATGTCTATTCTTATCGCGCTGACGCCTTTTGTATTTTCAGCGCGGCTCATCATAGAACAGCGCAATATCCTTCCTTTTGCTGCCTACCTGGTCATGAGCTTACTGACATTTTTGGTGTATGCCAGGGATAAGTCAAAAGCCCATAAAAACGAATGGCGAACATCGGAATCGACATTGCACCTGTTTGAATTGCTAGGCGGATGGCCTGGCGCGTTAATAACGCAAAAATGGATTCGGCATAAAAATAAAAAAACCTCATTCCAAGTGACTTTCTGGATTATTGTGATAATGCATTTGGCGTGCTGGATCAGTTTTATGTTTTTTCCAATAGCGAGTTTTCAGGAAATCGGTTACGGATTTAGCCATATCTCTGCTCGGTTATTTTTTTACAGATAGAAGCTGGAAGTATTGATGTTGCCGGCAGATGATGATTACATTGCCGCCCTGGCAGAACAAGTAAAAACGAAAGCAACAAATGACTGAATATAAACTGCGCTTGTGGATTGGATAGACTGATATGACTAAATCCCTCCACCAAACCGCTATTGACCTGAAAATCCCCTTCCACGACGTCGACATGATGGAAATAGTCTGGCACGGCCATTACGTCCGGTATTTTGAAATTGCGCGCTGCGCCCTGCTCGACAAGATCGGCTACAACTACCGGCAGATGCTTGATTCGGGGTATTCGTGGCCCGTGATCGATCTGCGCATGCGCTATATCAAACCGGCCGTGTTCGGCCAGGTCATTAATGTGCAGGCCGTGGTCGCCGAGTGGGAAAACCGGCTGAAGATCAACTATCTGATCGTCGACAAGGAGACCGGCGCCAGGCTGACCAAGGGCTACAGCATTCAGGTGGCCGTCGATCTGGCTACGGATGAACTTTGTTTTGAATCGCCGGGCATTCTGCTCGAAAAACTGGGCGTGGAGGTCGCGTGATTTATTTGAAGGCACTGATGCTGTTTCTGCTGACCGCCAACGTCTGCATGGCCGATGAACTGCTTGACCAGATCCATGCCCGCCTGACCAAGGCCGCGATCACGCGCGGCGCGTTCGAGCAGACCAAGCAGCTGAAAGTATTGCGCAAGCCGCTCATTTCGACCGGCACATTTATCTATGACAAAAGCCGGGGCGTCGCCTGGAAAACGCTGTCGCCC
Organism: Methylobacter luteus IMV-B-3098; assembly: GCF_000427625.1. Classification (GTDB taxonomy): domain Bacteria; phylum Pseudomonadota; class Gammaproteobacteria; order Methylococcales; family Methylomonadaceae; genus Methylobacter; species Methylobacter luteus. Next base: position 2,437,098 of record NZ_KE386569.1, on the reverse strand, counting down.
GTGCCGTCGCTGCTGCTGATCAGCGACACGCGCCTGTGGACGGCGCAGGGCGAGCAGCCCGTGCCGGCGGCGTTCGGCAAGGTGTTCCAGGCCATGCTGGGCGCGGATCTGGCGCAGCTGGCCACGGCGTTCGACATCACCGGGTCGGCCAGAAAAACGTCCTGGCAGGTCAGACTTGTGCCCAAGGACGAGATGCTGAAGAAAGTCATCAGCCGCATGCAATTGTCCGGCGATCAGGAACTGCGCGTGCTGGAAATTTTTGAAACTAACGGCAACAGCAGCATGCTGCACTTTCAAAACATTTCCCATCCCGACCGGTTAACCGCCGGAGAAGAAGCCGATTTTGCGCATTTATCACCCTAGAATCGCCGCATTCGTCTGGCTGGCCGGTCTGCTGGCGCTGGGCATTGCCGGCAGCCGCATGCTGACGGCGGACTGGCTGGAAACGGGATTTCTGGCACTGTTGCCGGCTACCGAACAGCAACCCGAAATCGCCAAGGCCGTGCGCCAGCACAACGAGCTCATCAACGGCAAGGTCATCTGCCTGACCGGCGCGGGCTCCGCATCGCAAGCGATCGCTTACGCCCATCAACTCAGGCAGCGGTTCGAGCAAAGTGGCCTGTTCACCGACATTCGGCTACAGGTGGATCAGCAGGATTTCGCCGAACGCTACCAGCAACTGTTCGCCTACCGTTACCAGCTGCTCGACGCGCAGACGCGCGGCATTCTGCTGGCTCAGCCCGAGGCGCTGATCGGCCGCAATCTGGAAATGCTTTACAGCCCGGTCGGGCAACTGGAGGCGGCGAATCTCGAACGTGACCCGCTGCTGTTGTTCAGCCGCTATTTCAACGCCCAGAATCCGGGCCGGTTCACGCTGGAGCAGGGCGTGGTAGTCGTGCAGGACGACGGCCGTTTCTGGGCGCTGTTGATCGCAGGTCTGGCCGACAACAAGCTGCATCTGGACAATCTGGATGGGCTGCGGGAGCTTTTGAATGACGCGAAAGGCCAGATCGAGGCGGCCGACGGCGAACTGCTCGCGACCGGCATGCCGCTGTTCACGGCCGAGGGTTCGCACAGCGCCCAGCGCGAGATCGCCATTGTCAGCATCGGCTCCACGATCGGCATCCTGCTGTTGCTGCTGACCTTCCGCAGCGCCCGGCCGTTGCTGCTCTCCTGTTTAGGCATCGCGGCCAGCACGTTTGCGGCGTTAATCGTCAGCATCATGGTCTTCGGCAAGATCCACATCCTGACGCTGGTGTTCGGCGCCAGCCTGATCGGCGTCGGCATCGACTATGCGCTACATTATTTCTGCAACAGCTTCAGCTCGGCGGACTGGACGCCCGCCAAGGGCCTGCAATACATCCTGCTGGGCATCACGCTGGATCTGGCGACCAGCCTGATCAGTTATGCGAGCCTGGGCGTGCCGCCGTTTCCGCTCCTGCGCGAGATCGCGTTTTTCTCGGTGGTCGGCCTGGTCAGCGCCTGGGCCACGGTGGTCCTGCTATTCCCCTTGCTGCTGACGGGCTTCAAGCCAACACACAAGCCGGCCATGCTGGGGCTGACGAACTACTGGCAACAGCACTGGCCGGCCTGGCTGCTCAGGAACCGGATTTGGCTCGCGCCGATTGCGGTTACGGGGATCACGGTCGGGCTTTTGCAACTGACGCCGCGTGACGACGTGCGTCTGTTGCAGTCGGCCTCTGCCGAGCGATTGGCGGCCGATCAGAAGATCCGGCAATTGCTGCCTGTCAAAGCGGACAGCCAGTTTTTTCTGGTGGCCGGAAAAGACCCGCAGGACTGGCACCGAAACGAGCAAGCGTTACTGATGCGTCTCGAAACCTTGAAACAGCAGGGCGCAATGGAAGCTTACGACGGACTCAGCCGCTACTGGCCCGATCCGGACACGCAGCGCGACAATTACAATCTGCTGAAGCGGGCGGTTTATGAGGCCGGCCTGCTGAAACGCTACATGGCGGAACTGGGCTTTGACGAGCAGGCCATTGCCGAGGAACAGCAGCGGTTTAATGCCGCCGAAAACAGCAGCATCAGTCTGGCCGAATGGCTGGACAGCGCCGACGAAGCCCGGAAAATGCACTGGCTGGGCTGTGACGCCGACCGCTGTGTGAGCACGGTCTCGCTGAACGGCATCAAGGATCTGGCGGCCCTGGCCCAACTGCAAGATTTGCAGGGCGTGCGCTGGGTGGACCAGGCGACCCAGCTTTCGTCGCTGTTCGAACGCTACCGCGCCAGCGCCAGCCTCCTGTTGATTGCCGCCTACGGCATCGTGCTGATAGGCCTGGGGCTCAAGTTCGGCTGGCGCAACGCGCTGACGATCATTTCGGTGCCCGTCTTCGCCACGGCCGTCTCCCTGTCCATGCTGGGCTGGTTCGACCAGCTGTTCAGCCTGTTCAACCTGTTCGCGCTGCTGCTGGTGCTGGGCATAGGCGTGGACTACGGCATCTTTTTCTTTCTCGCCGAGGATAAGCGGTCCAGCACCGCGCTGGCCGTCACCCTGTCGGCTATTACGACGCTGCTGTCTTTCGGCCTGCTGGCCGTCAGCTCCACGGCCATCGTCCATGCTTTCGGCTTTACCGTCGCGGCGGGCATTCTGACGGCCTTGCTGCTGGCGCCGCTGGTGGGCAGGCACGGCGCCGGCAAACAGACAGAGTAAGGCGACCCGCCAATCGCCCTGTGCTATGCTGGGCGCATGATCATGTAACAAGCGCCGGAAACGGTAATAAGCCCGCGCTCGATCTGGCACAGCTATTCGGGAGTCGTCATGAAAATCCATCAGTTCAGTGTCGATGAAGCACTCGCCAGCCTTCACAGCCGCCATGAGGGGCTTTCGGCGGCGGAAGTTGAACACCGCCTGCGCGAGTACGGCGCCAATCGCGTCGAGCAGGTGCAGGGAGAGGCGCTGTGGTTGAGTTTCATTCGGGAATTCGTACATTTCTTTGCACTGATTCTCTGGATCGCGGCGGGTCTGGCGTTTTTCGCCGAATCCCGGCATCCGGGCGAGGGCATGGCCACGCTGGGCTATGCCATATTGGGCGTTATTGTCGTCAACGGCCTGTTCTCGTTCTGGCAGCAGTACCGGGCCGAACGCGCCATCCTGGCGTTGCAGAAACTGCTGCCCCAACATGTCAAGGTGCTCAGGGACGGCAAAGTCGGACTGATTTTCGCGGCCGACCTGGTGCCGGGCGACGTCATTTTATTACAGGAAGGCGATAATGTGCCGGCGGACTGCCGCCTGCTGGAAGCTTTCTCGTTGCGCGTCAATAACGCCACCGTGACCGGCGAGTCATTGCCGCAGGCGCGCGATGCGGTGCCCTCTATCGAGGAAAATCTGGAGCACAGCCGCAATACATTGCTGGCCGGCACCTCGATTGTGTCGGGCGAGGGCCGGGCCGTGGTGTTCGCAACGGGCATGCATACGGAATTCGGCAAGATCGCCCATCTGACCCAGACGGCAGGCAAGACCCGTTCGCCGCTGCAACGCGAGATCGTGCGTTTGAGCCGCCTGATCGCGATTCTGGCGGTCACGCTGGGTCTGGCGTTTTTCCTGATCGGTAGCCGCCTGCATATGTCGTTCTGGGATAACTTCATTTTCGCAATCGGCATTATCGTCGCTAACGTGCCTGAGGGGTTGCTGCCGACAGTCACGTTGTCGCTGGCCATGGCCACGCAGCGCATGGCCAGGCGCAATGCCCTGATCCGGCACCTGCCCTCGGTGGAGGCGCTGGGTTCGGCGACCGTGATCTGCACGGACAAGACCGGCACGTTGACCGAGAACCGCATGGCCGTCAGCGCGCTTTACCTGGGCGGGCAACTGCTGACGCCGACGGCGGTACATCGGCAGCCTGAACTGGCGCACGCGCACCGCCGCTTCTTCGAGGATGCGCTGCTGTGCCATAACCTGAAAGAAACCCTGCTCGACGGCAAGTGGCAGTCATTGGGCGATCCCATGGAAATCGCGCTGGTGCGCATGGCCAAGACTTGCCTGGGCGAGGTTCACGGCTATCCCAAGATCAACGAAGTACCGTTCGATACCGATCGCAAGCGCCTGTCCACGATCCATCAGACGCCGACGGGTGTCGTGCTGTATTGCAAGGGCGCTCTGGAAGCGCTGCTGCCGTTGTGTACGCAGATACAGACGGCAACAGGGACAGTGCCACTGACGCCGGACGCCCGGCAGGACTATCTGAATGCGCAGGAGGACATGGCGGGCAGGGGGCTGCGCGTGCTGGCGTTCGCATGGCGGATGCTGGAGAACAGCCACAACGCCTCGGCACAGGAACGGGACCTGGTCCTGTCTGGCTTGGTCGGTCTGGAAGATCCGCCAAGGCCCGAGGTGCCGGAAGCCATCCGCAAGTGCCGGGCAGCCGGCATCAAGGTCATCATGGTAACGGGCGATCATCCGCATACGGCGCAGGCGATAGGCCGGCAGATCGGGCAGGTTCAAACCGACAGCCCGGTCGTGATCACCGGCGCGCAGTTGCGCAGATTGTCCGAAATCCAGCTGCGTTTTGTTCTGGATGCGCCGGACATCATCTTCGCGCGGGTCGGGGCCGACCAGAAAATGCGCATCGTCACGGCCCTAAAGAAAAAAAAACATGTCGTCGCGGTCACGGGCGATGGCGTCAACGATGCGCCGGCCTTGAAAATTGCTGACATCGGCATCGCGATGGGCGTGGCCGGCACGGACGTGGCCAAGGAAGCCGCCGACATGATCCTGCTCGACGACAATTTCGCCAGCATCGTCGCGGCCATCGAGGAAGGGCGCGCCGTTTATGAGAATATCCGCAAATTCCTCACCTATATCCTGACCTCCAACATTCCCGAGATTGTGCCCTATCTGGCCTTCGCGCTGCTTAAAATCCCGCTGCCTCTGACCATCATCCAGATTCTGGCCGTTGACTTGGGAACGGACATGCTGCCGGCTCTGGGCCTGGGTGCTGCCAGGCCCGAGCCAGGCAACATGGCCAGGCCGCCGCGCCCTCGCAAGGAAAGGCTGCTGGACTGGCGCCTGCTGACACGCGCCTATCTTTTTTTAGGCGTGATGGAGGCCATTGTCGCCATGGCGGCTTATTTTTATGTGCTGTACAGCGGCGGCTGGCACTGGGGCGAGCGCCTGACAGGCCCGGAGCCATTGTATCTTCAGGCCACGACAGCCTGCTTCAGCGCCATCATCGTCACGCAGATCGTCAATGTGTTTCTGTGCAAGACGCCGGAGCGCAGCGTGTTTGGCGCGCCGGCTTTCGACAACCGGATCATCCTGTGGGGCATCTTGCTGGAAATCGTGCTGGTCATCGTCATCGACTACACAGCCTGGGGCAATCTGGTGTTCGGCACGATGCCGCTGGCGCCCGACGTGTGGCTGTTCATCCTGCCGTTCGCGCTGGCGATGCTGCTGCTAGAGGAGTTGCGCAAGTTCGCGGTTGCTAAATGGAAACGCTGGACCGGAACCCTAAACGCTGGCTGATCTTTTTTAAAACCTTGCACTGACTGTGCACTCAAGGATTAAAAACATGAATGGAGCAATTATTGGCTGATGTTACGCAGACAATTTGCCCATACGTTGCGCCTGTAGGGTCGAATTAACTTGTGCCCCATGTGGGTATTCGACCCGAGACGCCCGCAAAGCTCTCCAGAAAGCATTATGGCTCTTGTTGAGTGCGAATGAATTCGCACCTACGCGCGCATTGGGTTGCTTTCGTTTCGGTAAAGGAGACTCAAGAGCTGTAGTGCTCGGGAGCAACAAACGCCATAAAAAGCTGCCCGTGCGTAACATCAGTTATTAACTCATGGGCACTGATCGGTTGTAGGGGACGCATTTAAGCCCTATAGGGTATCGCGTACCCTCTCCAAATTTTCTGATAAGCCAGACTTCCAGGAAGGTACGCAGTGCGTGTCCTGCAAAGCCATAGCCGACTGAGGTCGCCCCACCCCCACCCGGTTATAAGACAAATTTCACGCCAATCAAGATCAAAAGGCTTGCCAACATCGGCCTTAACACGCTTTCCGGAATTTTGGCGCTGAAGTAGCTGCCGACGTAAATGCCGGGCAGGGAGCCGACCAGCAGGCTGCCCAGCAATACCAGATCCACATTGCCCATGTGCATGTGGCCGAGCCCCGCGACGGCCGTCAGCGGAATCGCGTGCGCCAGATCGGTCCCGACAATGCGCACGGTCGCCAGGCGCGGATACAGGAACAACAAAACCACAGTGCCCAGCGCGCCGGCACCGACCGAGGTCAGCGTGACCAGCGCGCCCAGAACGATGCCGGTCAGGACCGTGAGGAGATTCTGCCAGCGCCCGAAGCGCTCATGGTGCGTCTTGCGCTGCAATGCAATTTCATGGCTTTTGCGGGTAAAGACGCTACGGTAAATCAGGGACAGGGCCGTTAAAATCAGCGTCACTCCCAATGTCGTGGTCATCAGTTGCGTGACGCCGTCATTTTTTTCCATCACATAGGTCAGCAGATAAACAACCGCCAACGAGGCAGGCAAACTGCCCAGCGCCAGGAACCCGACGATTTTCCATTCGACCGATTGATGCTTGTTATGGTGAACCAGCACGCCGCCGGTTTTAGTAATGGCCGCGAACAACAAATCCGTGCCGATCGCCGTTTTCGGGGCAAAATCAAACAGAAAAACCAGCAATGGTGTCATGAGTGAGCCGCCTCCGACGCCGGTTAAACCGACTAAAGTACCGACCAGCAGTCCCGAAATGATATACGCTAAATCCATATTAAAGAGCCTTAATTCATAAAGTAATAACTGTAACCGGCCATTATATAATCAATGACCGGCCAGCGTCATAAAGCGGCTTTGAATCAACGTCAGTTTTTTTTCTTGCCCATGTCAGCATAAATTCGGTTTTTATCGATGAAAGCCAGGGTCCGCGCCGCATCAAAGCCGCATAGGGCCGGAGCTTTGCTGCAGATTGGAAAAAAACGATGACGAATGAAGCCGGAAAAGTGGGCGATAACGCTGATTTCAAAGAACTTATTCATGCTATTATTAGCACTTTTTATTAAGCCGTAAGCAGTTAATCATGTCGTCAATAGCCGGTCAGCAAGAAGGCGCCAGTATTCAAAACAACAACCATCGCCACGTCATCATCATCGGCGCCGGGCCTTCAGGCAGCATCGCCGGAGCCCTGCTGAAGAACCAGGGCTATCGCGTTACGATTCTGGAGCGCAACCTGTTTCCGCGCTTCAGCATCGGCGAAAGCCTGTTGCCGCAATGCATGGAATTCATCAAGGAGGCCGGCATGCTGGAAGCCGTCGCCAATGCCGGTTTTCAGTATAAGGACGGCGCCTCGTTCGTGCGCGGCTGCAAATACACCGATTTTTCCTTCGAGGACAAGTTCACTGCCGGCATCGGCACGACCTTCCAGGTGCAGCGCGGAGTATTCGATAAGCTGCTGGCGCAGGAAGCCGAGCGCATGGGCGTCGAGATACGCTGGCAGCAGGAAGTCCTCTCGGCCGATTTCTCGGCGGACAGGCCGAAACTGACCGTGCGCGATGCGGCGGGCGAATTGCTGGCCTATGAAGCCGATTTCGTGCTCGACGCCAGCGGCTTCGGACGCATCCTGCCGAAACTGCTGGATCTGGAGTCGCCTTCGGGTTTCCCGGTCCGGCAGGCCCTGTTCACACATATCGAAGACCGCATCGATGAGAATGCGCGCTTTGACCGGAACAAGATCCGCATTACCGTGCATCCCGACCATGAAGACGTCTGGTACTGGCTGATACCGTTCAGCAACGGCCGCAGCAGTCTGGGCATCGTGGCCAGAGAGGAATTTTATGAATCGCTGCCCGGTGACAACAAGGCGGCGCTGCAGCAGGTCGTGGGCCAGGACCCGAGCCTGACGGTGTTGTTGAACAAGGCCGAATTCGACAGCCCCGTGAACACCATTACCGGCTATTCGGCCAATGTCAAAAGCCTGTACGGCAAGGGCTACGCCTTGCTGGGCAATGCCGGTGAATTCCTGGATCCGGTCTTTTCGTCCGGCGTCACGATCGCCATGAAGTCGGCCAGTCTGGCCGCTGATGTGCTGAACCGCCAGTTCAGCGGTGAAGCGGTCGACTGGCAGGCCGATTACGCCAGGCCCCTGCAGCGCGGCGTCGATACCTTCCGCGTATTCGTCGATGCCTGGTACGACGGCCGGTTTCAGGATGTGATCTTCCACGACAAACAGCGGCCTGAAGTCAAGGCGATGATCAGCTCGATACTGGCCGGTTATGCCTGGGATGAAAATAACCCGTACGTCAAAAACGCCCGTTCAAGGCTCGATACGTTGGCGGCATTTTGTCGCGGCGACAAGGAATGACCGGATTGACCGTAGCCGCGGCCCGAAGGTCGCTTGTGGCTGTTTTTATGATGCTGGCTTTGTTGGCGGGATGCTCGGCGGTACAGCATAAGGAAATTGCCGGGCAACCGGTCGCGATGCCGATTGCGCCGCCGACAGGGCCGGCGCGGCGCGTCGTGCAGCAGTTGACGGCTACCTGGACGGACCGGCAGGAATCCCTGGTCTGCGTGCTGGAACTGGACAGCCGCCACATCGCCATGGCCGGTTTGACGAATGAAGGCCTGAGCCTGTTCAATTTAAGTTATGACGGGCACACCCTGACGTCCGACAAAAGCCCGCTGTTGCCCGATGCCGTGGCGCCGGAATTTATGATCGCCGATCTGCAACTGGCTTACTGGCCCGTCGCCGAGCTGGAAAAAATACTGCCGGCCGGCTGGCGGCTGGAGACCGGGCCGGATCATCGTCTGCTGTATCAGCAGAATGACAGGAAAGTTGAAGTCCGCTATTTGTCGCCCGATGCCGCTTGGCCCAGAGCCGTCGAGCTGACCAACCATCAATACCATTATCGCCTGAACATCAAGACTCTCAGTTATGACGCTTTACCTGAATGATTTAGGCCTCTTGTGCGCGCTCGGCAGCTCCAGGGCCGAGGTCAGCAAGCAGCTCATGGCGGGCGACCGGTCGGGGCTAGTGATTACCGACCGGTTCAGTGCCGGGCGCGAGGCCATCGTCGGCCGCATCGACAGCGAATTGCCCGAAATCACGCCGCAATACGGCGTTTACCGCTGCCGCAACAACCAGCTGCTGCTGGCCGCTCTGGACCAGATCAGGCCGACCGTCGATGCGATGATCGCATCGTTCGGCGCCGACCGTATCGGCGTCGTCGTCGGCACCAGCACGTCGGGTGTGCTAAGCACGGAGCAGGCACTGGCTTCGGTGGCGCAAACCGGCGCCTTGCCCGAGCTGTTCCACTATAAACAGCAGCAAATGGGCACCGGTGCCGATTTTCTGGCCACTTATCTGGGGCTGACCGGTCCCGCCTATACGATCTCCACAGCCTGCTCGTCCAGCGGCAAGGCGTTCGCTTCGGCGCGCCGGCTGCTTAATCTGGGGCTTTGCGACGCAGTCATCGTCGGCGGCGCGGACACCCTGTGCGGCTTGACCATCAACGGCTTTGCCGCGCTTGAATCGATCAGCGCCGGTTACTGCAAGCCATTCGGCCGGCACCGCGACGGCATCAACATCGGCGAGGCGGCCAGCCTGTTCGTGCTGAGCCGGCAGCCCGGCCCCGTCACTTTGCTGGGCATCGGCGCGACCAGTGATGCCTACCATTTTTCGGCGCCGGACCCGGCCGGCACGGCCGTGATCAGGGCCATGCAGCTGGCCTTGGCCGATGCCGGCAAAACGCCCGATGAAATCGATTACCTGAACCTGCACGGCACAGCGACGGTATTGAATGACGCGATGGAAAGCGCGGCCGTCAACGCCGTGTTCGGGCCCGATCTGGCTGTCAGTTCCAGCAAGGGCATGACCGGCCATACCTTGGGCGCGGCGGCCTCGCTGGAGCTGGGTTTCTGCTGGCTGCTATTGACCGGCGACAGTGAAGGCGCCCTGATACCGAATGTCAGCGACGATGAGCCCGATCCCGAACTGGCGCCGCTGCATCTGGTGAAGAAAGGCGAACGTCTGGGCCGGCGCATCGGGACCTGCCAGAGCAACTCGTTCGCGTTCGGCGGCAATAACTTATCGATAGTGGTGGGTAGAGCATGAGCAGTTTCCCTCCAATTGCTGAACTGATCCCGCACAGCTTTGTAGGGTATGCATTGCATGCCTTTTTCAATATTTGCCAATCCGTTATGACTCCGAGAAGGTACGCGCTGCGCACCCTACAACTTTATAGGGTATGCATTGCATACCTTTTTCGAAATTTGCCGATTCACCATGACTCTGAGAAGGTACGCACTGCGTACCCTACAACTTTAAACGTCTCATGAATGCGTTCCCCGCTATTGCCGAACTGATCCCGCACACGGGCTCCATGATCCTGCTGGACCGCGTGATCGCCTTTGACGATGACAGTCTGTCGGCCGAACTGGTCGTGCGCGCCGGTTTGTTCGGCGACGACAAAACCGTGCCGGCCTGGGTCGGCATCGAATACATGGCGCAGACTGTCGGCGCCTATGCCGGCATGAAAGCCAGGCTCGCCGGTGAGCCGATCAGGCTCGGATTTCTGCTGGGCACGCGGCACTACAGAGGTAACGTCGCCGAATTCAAGATCGGCACGGCACTGACGGTGCGGGTCGAAAAGATCATGCAGGACGACAGGCTGGGCGCTTTCGAGTGCCGGATTCTGGGCGAAGGCATCGAGATCAGCGCCAATCTGAATGTTTACCAACCTCCGCTTAATGACACACCGTTATGAATAAAACGATTCTAGTAACAGGCTCCAGCCGTGGCATCGGCAAAGCCATTGCCTTGTATCTGGCCGAGCGCGGCTTCGATCTGGCGCTGCACTGCCGCAGCCGGCGCGCCGAGGCCGAAGCCGTAGCAAGCGACATCGAACGGCTGGGTCGGACTGCCCGCATTCTGCAATTCGATATCGCCGACCGGGCGCAGTGCGCCGAACGGATCAACGCCGATATCGAAGCCTTCGGCGCTTACTACGGCGTGGTCTGCAATGCCGGCATCACGGCCGACAACGCCTTTCCGTCGCTGACCGGCGAGGAGTGGGACAGCGTCGTGCATACCAACCTGGACGGCTTCTATAATGTCCTGCAGCCTGTGATCATGCCCATGGTCAGACGGCGCAAGTCGGGCCGCATCGTGACGCTGTCGTCGGTGTCAGGGCTGATCGGCAACCGCGGCCAGGTCAACTACAGCGCGGCCAAGGCCGGCATCATCGGCGCCACGAAAGCGCTGGCGCTGGAACTGGCCAAGCGCGACATTACCGTCAACTGCGTGGCGCCGGGACTGATCGATACCGAAATGGTCAGCGAGCTGCCGCTCGATGAGATCAAGAAAATGATTCCGGCGCGGCGCGTCGGCAATCCGCGCGAAGTAGCCGCGGCAGTGGCTTTCCTGATGTCGGACGATGCCGGCTACATCACGCGCCAGGTCATCTCCGTGAACGGAGGGCTGTGCTGATGAGGCGAGTCGTTGTGACCGGCATGGCCGGTATCTCGCCGATAGGCAATGACTGGCCACAGGTAGCGGCACGGCTGAAAGCCCGGTCGACGGGCATCCGCCATATGCCTGACTGGGGACAATACCGGGGGCTGAATACGCGGCTCGGCGCGCCGGCCGAGTTTACGAAGCCGGCGCATTATTCGCGGAAGCAGACGCGCAGCATGGGTCGCATCGCCCAGATGTCCGTTTATGCGACCGAGCTGGCGCTGACCGATGCGGGCCTGCTGGGCGACCCGTGCCTGAGCAACGGACAGACCGGCATCGCTTACGGCAGTTCGGCCGGCAGCCTCGAGGCCGTGGCCGAATTCGGCAACATGCTGCTCAATCATGCCGTCGACGGCCTCAATGCCACCTCCTATATCCGCATGATGGCGCATACGGCACCGGTCAATATCGGCCTGTTTTTCGGCATCAACGGCCGCGTTTATACAACTTCCAGCGCCTGCACCTCGGGCAGCCAGGGCATAGGCTATGCCTACGAGGCGATCAGGCACGGCTACCAGACCGTGATGGTGGCCGGCGGCGCCGAGGAGCTTTCGGCTGCGGAAGCGGCCGTGTTCGACACGCTGTTCGCGACCAGCATCCGCAATGACGAGCCACATAAAAGCCCGAGGCCTTTCGACCGCGACCGCGACGGTCTGGTCATCGGCGAGGGGGCCGGCACGCTGATTCTGGAAGAGTACGAGCATGCGCTGGTGCGCGGCGCGCACATTTATGCCGAACTGGTCGGCTTCGGCACCAATTCGGACGGCCTGCACGTCACGCAGCCCAACAGCGAAAACATGCAGGTCGCCATGCGTCTGGCGCTGCAGGATGCCCGGCTCAAGGCGGCCGATATCGGCTACATCAGCGCGCACGGCACGGCGACCGACCATGGCGACATCGCCGAAAGCCATGCCACGGCGGCCGTGTTCGGCTCGCGTACGCCGATCAGTTCCATGAAAAGCTATACGGGCCATACGCTGGGCGCCTGCGGCGCGCTGGAAGCCTGGACGGCCATCCGGATGATGAACGAGGGCTGGTTCCATCCCACCGCCAATCTGGATAATATCGACCCTCAATGCGCGGAGCTTGATTATATAAAAGGCGAGATCCGGTTCCTGGAATGCGATTATGTCATGAGCAATAATTTCGCTTTTGGTGGTATAAATACGTCTCTTATTTTTAAACGCGTAACAAAAAGGGAGTAATAAGAATGATAAAAAAAGTTTGTGGAGTTTTAGTATTAGCGGCGGCCATGACGGGGTGTACGACGACGGGTCATTTCAAGGTGCCGGAAGGATCGCAACTGTATGTTTATAAACGGCCGGAGCCGGTAGATATCAAGGCCAACGGCGAAGTCACAACCAAGCCTTTCTTCTGGACTGCAGCAGGGATGCCGCCCGGCGGCGGTATCCCCTACCGCCTGGAACAGGACGGCCAGACCATCAAAGAAGGCAAGTTGAGAGCCAAATTCCGCACCGTTTCCATCTTCTGGCCACCGGCAGCCCTCATCTACTGGCCGATGGGCTTCAATCCGAATATTACCTACGATCTGATTAGCGACACGCAGGAATAACCGGCAGAGAAGGGGTTTTAGCCTAGGCTAAAACCCCTTCATCGCAACCAGATTCAACAGCGTCTCTTCGCGGTTTTCAGGCACACCGAAACCGAACCACTCCAAAGCGCCCACGTCGGGCCGGCTCCACCATAAATACGGTGTCGATATCGCCTTCGGATCAACCTCAAAACCGCTCTGCCGGATCAGCGCGACATACTCATCGGCTGTTTTCTGCACGTGCATCGGATGCCGGAACAACAGGCGTATCAAAAAAGAATGGATGAACTTCTGGCACGATTCGGCAAACAGCAGAACGCCGCCGGTCTTGAGCACGCGGTAGAACTCCTGCATGGCTTTCTCATGCTGCACGATATGGTGAAAGCTCTGATGGCAGAAAACCATGTCGAAGGATTGATCTGCATAAGGCAGGGCTTCAGCATTGCCGGCTGTGACGGTCACGGGGCATCTGCAGCGTTCAGCCTGCCGGACGGCATCGCCGATCAGCGCGTCATCGATTTCAATGGCGCTGATATGGGCCGGATGGAAGCGCTGATCGAGCATCCTGAGCGCATGGCCGCGCCCGCAGCCGATATCCAGTATGGCGGAATAGGCGGGCCGGTTGTCGGGCAATAAAGTGTCCAGATCATCGAGAGCACGTTTCAGCACGCGCTGCTGCCACATGTCCGTATTGAGAAACCAGATCCCGAACGCGCTTTCTTTTACCCAGTGTGTTGATGCCATATTGAATCGATCCTGAATGTCGGTTTTGGAGCAGGCATTGTAAGGCACCGGGTATGAACAGTCATTCGGGATACAAGCCTGTCATTGATTTTATAGTATTTCCATAAATTATTTATGGTTTTATATATTATAATCCGGTTTCGGCAGGCGATGAGTTTTGCGCCTGAATTCGATAATGATGTAGATATAGGAGACTTTCATGTCCACAACCGATACCCTTCTAAGAGCCGTCCGAGAAATCGAGCCGATTATCCGGCAGCACGCCCCTGAGGCCGAGCGCGAGCGAAGGCTGGCTGCGCCCGTGGCCAGGGCGATGCACCAGGCGGGGCTTTACCGGTTGTGGCGGCCTAAGGCGTTCGGCGGCTTCGAGCTCGACCCGATATCTGGCTTACGTATCATCGAGGAAGTCTCGCGCATCGACAGCGCGGCGGGCTGGAACCTGCAGATCGCCGTCGCCCATGATATGTTCGCGCCGTGGTTTTGCGATCAGGCCGCGCAGGAGATTTTCAATGCCGACGCGATTCCGGTCGGCGCTTTCAACCCGGCGCGCAAGGCCGTTCAGGTCGCGGGCGGCTATCGCATCTCGGGGCGCACGTCGTTCGTGAGCGGCGCGCACCATGCCACGGCTTTTATCGGCTTCGCCCATATCCATGACGATGGTAAGTTACGCGTGGATGCCAATGGCATGCCCGAGACGCGGCTGATCGCCGTTCCCGCGTCCGAGGCCGAGATCGTCGACAACTGGAACACGATGGGCATGCGCGGCAGCGGCAGCCATGACGTCGATATGCAGGACGTGTTTATCCCCGAGCACTGGGCCGCGCCGTGGGGACCGCTAGTGAAACCGGGCAGCGCCTATGAAGGGCCGCTTTACCGGCTGACGGTCTGGCCGGCGATCGCGGCCCTCGTGGCGCCGGCGCTCGGCATTACGCGCGCGGCCATCGATGAAGCGATAGAGCTTATCAACAACAAGACGCCGGCTTTTGGGACCAAAACACTCAAGAACAATGCTGTCGTGCAATCGCAACTCGCCGAGGCCGAGGCCAAGCTCGGCGCCAGCCGCGCGTTTTTCTTCGGCGCGTTCGAGGAAGCCTGGCAGGAAGCCGTCGCCGGCAGACCCATCACGGTCGCGCTGAAAGGCCGGATGCAACTGGCCATGACGCATGCCACGCTTGAATGCGCCAAGGCCGTGAGCCTCATCCACGAGATCGCCGGCGCTTCGGGCATTCGCGAGGAGTATTCCTTTGAGCGGCATTTCCGTGATGTTCATGTCATCACGCAGCACGGCTTTCTGAGTGCCAGCAAGCTGGAGTCGATCGGGCAAATCCTGCTCGGGCTCGATCCCGAGTGGCCGTTTTTCCAATTTTAAAGTTGAGATATGGGCTGCATTCTGAAGCTGTTCGGGATGCGGTCCATCTGTTATATTAGAAAATACTGATTTAGAAACCAACGGGGGCAAAAGGCAAGTATGGAACAGAGCATGAATGAACTGATGAACCACACGGCCGACATGGGTCAGGCGGAGATGTTTTCCAAGGCCTGGTATAACGAATATTTCCGGCGCGCGGCCGAAAGCCCGACGCATTCGCGCTTCTGCGAGGCGGTTTATGGCAGGGACCTGTGCCAGCACGGCATGATGGACGTCGACGAAATGAATTTTTTGACCACATTGCTCAGGCCCGGCGAGAAAGTGCTGGAAGTCGGCTGTTCGAACGGCCATATCACGGAGCACCTCCACGAAAAAACCGCCTGCGATATCCTGGGCCTCGATTATGCGGATGTCGCCATTGCCCAGGCGCAGGGCAGAACGCGGGATAAAGCCGCCACGCTGAATTTCCGGTGCGTGGACCTGATTCAGGACGAGCTGCCCGGCGGCGGGTACGATGTCATCCTGGCTATCGATTCGATTTACTTCATGGGCGATTACAGCAAAACACTGGCCAAGCTCAACGCCAGGCTCCGACCCGGCGGCCGCATGATCATCGCGGCGTTTCAGGCCAAGGAAGAGGGCGATCCCGACACGATCCTGCTGCCCGGCCATACGCGCATGGATGAGGCTTTACAGTCTCTGTCGTTCCGCTACGTTCAGCATGACTTCACGGCTAACATACGCAACCATTGGCTGAAGAACTATGAATACTCCCGTAAGCTCCAGTCCGAGTTTGCGGCCGAAGGCAACGCCTTTCTGTGCGAAGCCCGCATGGCCGAGAATGGCTGGTTCAAGGACCATGCCGAGTGCGAGACGCTGGTTCGGTTCATGTATGTTATCGAGCATAATGTGGATCTGATGCAGGGTTAGCGGATTGATTCATCACGAACGACTCAGCGAGGCGGATTTATTCAATCCGCCTCAAACGTTTGATTGAACTTCCAATCTAGTCGAATTATCTGGGCCAAAAGCCGACTGTCGTTGATGTAAATTGATGACCTGTCTACTGCGCGAAGCTGTCATTCCAAGACGATTTTCATAGTGCTGAAGAAGAGAGCGTTATGGCTTGTAGTTTTAGCAGTCAGGTGGCGGAATGCAGAGCCAGTCGATCTCCTGAATCGCTTCATTCGCCAAAGTATGGAGCCACTGGCAAATTAACATATTTTTAATGTGGTTATGTTATGTTAATCGTTGACCGGTAAGGTCAACATAACAATAAGGGGCTAACTATGAAAAGCAAAAAAGTCTTATCCTCGGGCGTAGCTGCATTTGTGGGTATGGCGGCGCTAAGTACGCCGGTTTGGGCGGCTACTACCGTACAAGTCGGCGCAAGCGGCAAGACATACGCATCCAGCGTGGTGCAATGTGCCGCCAATCCAGACACCGGAGAGCAATCGCCGGTAATAGAAGCCGGTCTATTCAACCCAAAACAGGGAGCGAGCGCCATTGTGTCACTGAATGGCGTTTCTGTGGCAACTGCCACAGCCGATAAGCCGGCCAATGTTTGGCTCGCCGATGGTAATAACAAGGTAGTTGTGGCGCTCAGTAAAAAGACCGCCGATAGCTATGCGTTTACCGTACAGGCAGGCATGTGCACACTCCCAGACACCTCTGGTAATACTTTCAGCGCCGACGGCATGCTGGAATACGGCGCCAGCGGTAAATCTTACGCTACGGTGACGCCCGGTTGCGCATTAAACCCAAGCACCGGCATGGGGCAACCGTATGTAAACCTGTTTGATAATGGCACTTATCTCCTCAATATTTCCGTCAATGGCGTACCGCTGACACAGCTAAGTGGAACCCATCTCCATACGCCCATCTTTCTGAGTGCCGGCCAGAATGTTATCTCAGCCGCCAACGGCTACGTATCCACCGACTATTATGTTCGCGACGGTGGTGACGGTACCTGTGGACCTGCCTTAGCAGCGCAATGAACCATACAGGGGCATGACATCCACCTATTTTGGTATAAACGCGGGCAACAAAAAGAAATCCAGAGGTGCGGAATTACCGTACCTCTCTGGTCGTTGGCGTCAGTTGTTAAACGAAGATAGAAGGTCTGCTGCCTGTTAAGTATATTGCCAGACGGGAAATTCAAGTAAGCGGCTCTTTTGGGTCCAGACTGATGATATATGGGAAGAAATTGACTGTCGGCTATTGTGGCCGGATTTCGTCAGTCAGTCCGCAGGCTAAAATCGACCCTTAGCGGTTTGCCGGCAATCGCTGAAACGGCTGGTTTATGCTTAATAGCGGACAGCTCTTAAAAAATAAATCGTCTTTCAAGGAATGCTATGGTGTTTGCCTGTTAGCAAGCCAAGTGCGCCCAAAATGCGCGAAATCATGCATTTTGGGCCAAAAACATAAATCGGATATGAAAAACATTGGGCTTTCCTTAGGAGAAGGCCGTTTTGGAGTTTTTCAGTCCAAAAGCACAGTTTTTTCGAGGTTCCCTTAGGTTTATACCCGTTTTTATGATTTATTGGGTTGAATATGACTCAGCCTATTATTTCATGATTTCTGTGGCAGCAGCTTTTAATTTAGCTTCATCGGCTTGGGCAGATTTCATCATGGGGTTTTGAGAATTTTTAGCACCTGCTACTAATTCATCAACGGTTTTGAATTTACTTTTTAAGGTGTCAACGCTTGGAGCAACCGAACCATTGTGACAACCTTTACAACTATCTGATTCGCCAGCGATTGATAGGGATGGCATTAAGGCAACTAAAGCCAATGTAGTCATTGCTAACAGAAGTTTTTTCATTCTAAGTCTCCTCAGTTTTATATAAGTTATTAATCTTAGAGATAAAGTTTGAACATTTTTTCGATGTGGTTTTTGAATGTTCAAGCAATTAGACTTAGACGTAGATGATTTTATTCATCTACAATAAATTTTCTATCACACCTTCAATTTCAAAGGAGGCCTAGAATGATCGGTACATTCTCAGCCGCTGACAGTGCCCCCTTGCTCATTGACCATCAACTGGGGACGATGAAGCCCGGTAGGGTACAGGCTGCTGAACGTCATGAGCTTCATGCCTTGCCGTCATGCCCCAACGCTGGGTCGTCAAACGATCGTTCGCTTGGCTGGAAAAGTGCCGGCGACTTTGGAAAAATACCGAACGCTTGCTCAATACCAGTTTGCAATTCGTCAATCTGGCTTTCTTGGCCCTGTTGCTGCGGAGATATTGAACAGGCTCTTAGAGCAACGCAGGGTAGAAAAATGCTCCTGCATTTTCTGCATTCATTACTTCCCAGTAATTCAGCAGTTGCCGAGGCGACGCAAAAGAAAGCAACTTGCCTTCGGGTGCGACAAATCGGCAGGATTGCCGATTTGCACGATATAGTCGCCTGTTAAGGCGAAAAACAGGGATGTTTTTCGTGAAACCCGATTAAGCCAAACCGTCGCGCTAGCGACACTTTGCTAAAGCAACCTGAATTCAACTTACTGCGTAACATCAGCTATATATGATTTATTCAGGGTTTAATTGATCATTTTTTGATGTTTTTCACGGAGATTTAGGATGCAATTTGAGATATTGAAGCTGAAGTTAGCTGTTAGCTCATCAATGGGACGAGTTAAATGGTTATTCTTTATTTCAACTTCATCAGATCTCTAGTTTAGGAAAAATAATAATGAATACGATCATCAAATCAACTATAGCTGTTTGTGGATTTCTAGCCGTTGCATCCGCACCATTAACCGTAGGGGCAGAAACATCCGTCTTCTCCGGCAGGGGGGCATTTGGAGAGATGTTCAACTCAAGCGGCAATCTACAGATTTATGTTAGAGCTTTCGAAAAAACAACTCAGAGCAAATCGAAAAAATCTGGCTCGTCTGGTGCTTATATTCAGGCTATGTATTTTACGTTCGGACAAGAGAGAGGACAGGAATGCTGGGTTGGTGATGGTTCTACTGACACCGTCCAATTCAAGGCGACGGGTACCCTGCCAAATAAAGTGACTGCATCTGGAACGATTTCGATAACGTGGTATGACATGTGCTCCATCGACGATGCTTTTGTAGTAGACACAATAACATTTTATGAGGATTTGACCGCAATGAGCGATCAATCATACTCCAACTGGGGCACCACTCATCAGGAATTCGGAAATATTAAAATAGATAATCATTTCGATTACAGTTATACACCTGCATCGGTCAACGCCTCATTCATCTCAAGTGAAGCATTTGGTACCTTTACTCTAGAGGGTGGGAAGATAGGCCGGAGCAGATCGCATGATATGGAAATTATGCAATAGCTCTCTGTCTATCCGATGGATGGATTCTCGATAGGTTAGACGGGTTGATTTCCTTAAGGAGATTTCTCGCAACTTATCCGATCCATGCTGTGCATCACCGCGCGTGGCTGACCCGAAGTTGGGCGGCACTTTTAAAGATGGTTTTGGATTTCATTCGCGGGATTTCGATCGGTTCCGATGAGCTTATTAATGGGCGTCCTTAGCTTAACTTTGATTAGATATTTCGATATTGTTTTTCTAATGTTTGGATTGTCCGTCTCCGCATAATCGTTATCTCATTATTTAAATAACAATTTTGACTGTCTGCTTAAGGACAAATTCAGGCAGTCAATGTCAGATTCAATTCAGACTAATATTTAAAGATTTTCACTTTAATGTATTGGCTGGTTATCAACTTTGTAGCCCGGTAGGGTACGCACCGCGTACCTTTTCGGATTTAATTCAACGGAAAAATTTGAAAAGGTACGCGATGCGTACCCTACAAACTGGCAGCCGCTCTTGAGCAAATAAAGAATGGCACAGAACACCTCATACAAGTCCACTGTCCGCGGGCGGGTTTTCTTGCGGGCATTTTCCAGCAGGACTCTGACCGGTTCAAACTGTTCGCGACTGATGTCGCTGGCGTACACTTTTCTCATGCCCCTCATTATCGCTCATCCTCAGCAGATATTGAACAGGCTCTTAGATGCGATAAAGCAAAGTTTCGCCCAGCTAGGCTTTGCGGCAGGATTTGCTGCTGCAGGAACTTTCCCTGCGGACAGCCATACAGAGGAAGCCAAAGCCTAAAAAGCTGCTGCTGGAGAAGCGGTGGCTAAGCTAATTCAGAATTGGGCACAAGCAAGGAGACGTGACGTGGAGAATTCCAGTATTTTCCTGAGCCATAAAGGCATCAACAAACCACTGGTCGAAAAGATAGATCGTGCGTTGCGACTGTTGAATCTGAAGACTTGGTTTGACCGCGATGACTTAGCGGCGAGTGATACGCTGGTCAGGGGCATTGACAACGCATTTGCAGGCTGTGCTGCCGCAGTGTTTTTTATCTCAGGCGAGTATGTAGATGCCGGCGTGATCAGAAAAGAAATCGACCGCGCTATTCATGAAGCCGCCATGCGGAGCGATTCATTCCGCGTCATCCCACTTGTGCTTGCTCAACATGGGGGTAGCGATGCCCATGTACCTGCTCCACTCCAGACGCTGGTGTGGAAAACTATAGATGATGTTGAGATTGTGCCGACTATCTTGAGGGCGCTACCGGCTACCGGACAGGGATTAATTCAATACGCACCACCAAAATAAGCTGACTGCTAGCGAGGTAGGATGCGGTGAGGTACGAACCGCATCGTTCGCGATCGATGCGCATCACTGTGTTCAGCGCATCCTACGAGCTGAGCTTATTGCCTAAAATCTGGTTATCAGGGAAGATAGAGTTACTTTTGGATTTTCGGTTGAATGTCGTATTTATCCACACGACCTGGGGCGTTGAATACGGCGACGGCTATCAATCAATTGCTTAAACATAAACAACTGGAGTGATACGACAAATGCATTGGATTATTAGACACCTGATGTCGTATATATTACGTTAGGCATTAGAAATGAGCGCAAAGCACATCCAGGGAGTTGGAGCCTTTCATCAAGGTCCAGACTACTGGGAATCTGAGCCAGAAGCCCTTCATGGGGCAACGTTGAGCATCGAAGCAGACGCTATTTCACATGAGGCAGAGGTGCGCGCTAAGATAATTTGCGACGAGTGGCAAAACTTCCTACAAACATCTATCTCGTTTATTGAACAAAATCGAGAAAAGTATCAACTGTGTGCGAAGGAATTCTCTAACCCTAATGTCTTCATAGAGAGCGGTACCACTTGGAGCATATATTTTGATATGGAGTTAGAGCATGAGTCTGTAATAGGCGTTGAGTTCAGCGCCAATGAACCATTTCAGCTTATTATCGGGGATTGAACAAAATGCCTACCAAGTCGTTCAAAGCCGACAAGTCACCGCTACGAGGCGCCTTGCAGTCTTAGCTCCAACGTTATGCACTAGACAGATGAAAAAATTAATCACGAAATCCTTCGCATGTGTTAAGTGCAGAAAGGCTTTTAAGAGAGTTCGATTTCTTCAGCTGAAGGATGGCTCATGGGAGCCCATTGAGTACGCCGTTGTGTGCCCGCAATGCGGTGGAAAGGTATTTGATGCTGGCCCGGCATTTAAGGCGCCAAAGCAGAGTGATATCAAGGCATGGGAGAGACTAGAGCCTCTTTTCAAAAGTGGATATAGGTTTTGCCCAGGATTCGGCAGCCAATTGGCAGTGCCAAAACTCACGAAAGGGCCCTATTCTGAGTTTCGCAAGCCAGCTCGGAAGCGAGCAAGGGCATAATAAGTCATTCCATAGGACGCCTAACGGCGCCGCTGAATTCCAAGCGTTAGCCACCAAATATGCCTCGCGATATTTCACTCGCAAACTTGGTCAAGGTCATACAGGAGTGTCAGGGTTTTTCACAAAGTGCGGACATTTCCGAACGCATGCTCCTTGAGAAGGATCTCGGCATAACGGGAGATGATGGGGATGACTTGTTCGATGAAATTGAACGTCAATTCTCGATATCGGTATTTTGCGAAAATTACTCTATTAGGGACGCGTTTGGGATGACTGATAACCAATGCTTCTTTCATAGTGAAGGGTACGATCCCTTCCTCAACTGGCTACGTTCCCTATTTGGCGAAACCCAATATGAAGTGAAGGACATTACCGTAGGCCAGCTGTACGAGGCGATAGTAAAAATCAAGGAGAGACAGAATCATGGCTAGCAAGGCGCTTGAAGTGATGCCGGATAGCTTTGCGGCTTCTTCAAGCTGCGGCAGGGGCATGCTTCAGCTTGGCCGTTGAACGACAGCTTTCTGTATTGCAACCGCCATTTGGCTGAAATTCTTGAATGTCTCTGATTGGCACATTTGAGTCAGTCGGGGCTGCTTCAAGCCGCCTCATTCCGGCCATAGTTACCCAGTCTTGATAATTACTCGGTCTTCTAGCTTTTATCGCAGCCCAACGGAATCATCCGGGACTGATCGGGTTTGCCGTATTTGGCATAATCAGCTACCGGTATTTTTTCACCCGTTTTATATTCCAGTTCGGATACGCTCACTAATATTGATCCAAGCTATCCCGCATGGCTGATTCCGCAAGGAGGTAACAAAGGGGGATAATCGTGGGCACATTTTATGTGACAATCAATGGCGATCGAACCAAACACGCTTGGCATGTCCATCTATATGTTTACAAAGTAACTCTAAATAATCACCGTGAATGAGACCAACTTCATACCGATGATCAGGATTTAAATCGTAATGGCTCAAATCATGAACAATGAGAGGCAGATCTTCACTATCGATATAACCCGTGCTTACAATTTCGTTTCTTTCTAGATCTTTAATTTCTACTTTGTGAGTTTCCATAACGTTCGCTCTTTAAACTCAATAAGAAAAATGACAGTATTTATGACTGGAAACCAGCCTTGCCTAACTGTTAGAAAAGAAACCTTTGTTACGGTTCAAACTTGCAAGTGTAGACTTTCGTTGTCGCACGCTTTATTGGTTTTTTCAGTCTTGCAGTCATTACTGTATATGGGAGAACGCAGAAAAAGGAAAAAACTGTACATTAGCGCCTATTCTGCCGCGTATTGCTGTGTATTCCAATCACCGCAGTTACTGTGGAATTACTTGAAAGCGGTTATTAGCAACTTTAATCCGAAGCATGCGGTAATCGCAAGGACTCGATAGACGCTGACCTCTCTGGTATTAAGCTGGCAGGCAATCTGAGTTCTTGCCATGCCGCCGACTTTCGCTTTGTCGATGACTTTGCGCTATAAACCGGCCGTTCATAGATGCTCTTTGTCTGGCAGGAATTGGCCCAGACCGTGTCAAAACGCATAAAAATTTTCAGCACTTTCACCAGACCGCCAGGATAAAGTCATTAGACGGAGTCATCATGATTTTTGGCTTGCCTCAAAAATTGGGGTCATTGCTGAAGACTGCTTCAGCCCCCCTATTGGGAGGGTAAACATTGCTTTATATCAAGATATAAAAAGGGTTTCAGGCCCTGATGGCCTCAAGCAAGGCTGGGGTGTCGAGCATATTCATGACCCGTTTCATATTGTAGGCCAGCACATGCAGGCTCATTTCCGTACTGACGTTTTTTAAGGTCCGGGTCAGAAAGTGCGTTGCTCCCATCCAGACTTTGAGCGTGCCAAAGGGATGCTCCACGGTCTGGCGCCGGATGCTCATGCTGTCAGACGCTTGATCCAGACGAGTCTGCATGGCTTCCAGCACGTCTTCATGTTCCCAACGAGTCACTCGCCTTTCGGTACTTGGCGCGCACTTTGTCTTGATGGCGCACTGTTGGCAGGATGAACTCCAGTAACGGTGCTGATTCAATCCATACCCAGTTCTTGAGGAACGCCAAGTCAGACGCTGGCCCCATCAACAAGTTGCCCCTGATTATAGTAAGGTCAGCGTTTTGGCACATTCTGGGCCGTGAGCGGTCAGTTTGTAATCCGGCCCGAGGTCAGCGTAGGCCGCCTCGAAGTTGCGGATCTCGAGCAGCGCCTCACTCAGGCTCATTTCGTCGGCTTCCAGGAGCTTGCCGACCAGATGCTCGGTCAGCGGCTTGAGCCGGGCCAGCACGGCCTTGGTTTCGCCATACATGCGCTCGCTCTGCGCTTCCATGATGCTGCGCGTTTCCTCGTCCACTTCACGGCTCTCGCTGGAGAGCGCACCGAAGTTCAGGCGGGTCTTGCGGTACATGCCCATCTCGCCCACGGCGTGGTGCAGCAAGCGTGTCACGCGGGTGATGTCGTTGTGCGCACCGTTGGTCGTGCCTTCCTCGCCAAAGAACAGTTCCTCATTGGCCATGCCTCCCAGCAGCACGCGCACGTCGTGTTCGATGTCGCCCTTGGTCTTGAGCAGATTGGTCCCCTGCTTGTGGAAGACAAAGCCCAATGCGTTGGTGCGCGGGTTGGCCTTGAGCGAAATCTTGATGGTCTTCATGTCGTCCAGGATCTGCTCCCAGTTGTCGTTGGTCAGCTGGCGTTCGTGCTCGAGATCCACCAGGAAGTGGCCCCATTCGTGCACGGCGATGATGCGGCGGTCGCGCTCGCGTTCCTTCGTGGTGTTGGTGTTGACGTTGCCCACCAGTACGCGCTCGGCGGCCTGCATCAGGGTATCGGCGCCGATCATCACGCCCGTCTGCACGGCCGTGATGCCCGCCTGGTTGACGATAGTCTCCAGGTCGGCCGGGCTACGGCCTTCGGTCACTTCCGCCAGATGGCGCAGGTCCAGGTCGGGCAGCACCTTGTCGGCCCGCTGGCCCAGATAGTGGCCGAAGATAGCCAGCCGCTCTGCCCGATTGGGCATGCGAAAGTCCACCTTCATCTGAAAGCGGCGCAGCATGGCTTCGTCCATCTCCATGGTTTCGCTATTGAAGTTGCTGGCCACGATCCAGATGATTTCAGCTTCGTTCTTGCTGCGCACGCCATCCAGCACAGACAGAAACGTGTTCGCGGTGTCGTCGTCAAACTTGCGGCGGCCGCCGCGCTTCATGAACAGATCCTGCGCCTCGTCCAGGAAGATGATGCAGCGCTTGCGCCGCTTGGCCATGTCCACGATGCGGCTGAGTGTATTCGAGCCGCCGGACACGAAGCCCGTTTCCAGGTTGGCTGCGGAGTGGAACAGGATGGGCAGGTGCAGTTCCTTGGCCAGGTAGCTGGCCAGCTTGGTCTTGCCGGTACCCGCGGGGCCGCTGAACATTACATTGAAGGGCTTGAATATGCCGTACTCGGCATATTCCGCGCGGCGCTCATACTGATCCTTGATCTGCGCCACCTCGGCCTTGATGTCATCCATGCCTGCCAGGTCATCGATGGAGCCGTGCACCTGTGCCGGTTCGATGAACTTGAGCGACTTGTGTTGGCTCTTGAGCTGGTAGTACAGGAAGCCCAGCACGCCGAGCGTCAGTACGACCGATAGCGCACCGCTGACGCCAGCCTTCCAGTTGTCCTTCTCGGACTGCGGGCGGGCACTGGCAAAGCGTTGGTCCAGGAGTTCGAACAATTCAAGGCTGCCGGGATTGAGTTCCCCGCGCGGGATGAAGGCAAGCTTGCTGCCCCACGGCGCAGTGACGGCTTTGTCGGCGAAGATTTTGGCCTCCATGTCGCTGGGGTAATATGCATGCAGTTTGCCCTGCGATTCGACCAGGATGATGCGCTCCGACACGTTCCACAACAACGGTTCATAGACCACTGTGATGCGCTCGATCGGGTGCGTTTCCAGGAAGCTCAGCACCGAGCCGGTACCGAACACCACGGGCAGCTTGTCGTTGAGCGACCACGCCGCCTCGTCCGCCACCATGGTCTTGACCTGCTCAGCCAGGGCGGCCTGCTTCTGGATGAGCATGAACGAATAGATGCCGGTGGCCGGGATCAGGAGGGCAACGGCCAGCACCGTCAGCCTGACAGCCGCCGATTGGATCACAAACCAGTCCTGTAGCCGGCTGGCAGCCTTCTTGATAACGAGCCTAAGACGCGTTTTGGCCGGAGCCGCATCGCTGGGTTTCGACAAATTCGACATGAAAGTTCCTCAAAGCGGGCGCTAGTCATGTTCCGAAGCCGGAGCACGATCACGCTAAGCAAAAGTCCTTTGGACCTTGATTTAAGCCCGAGGTTCCGTTGCGTTAATAAAGAGCATCGGTTTAGGTAAACTATACGCTCAACCAATACCGCTTGGATTAACCGCATGATCGACTTCAAAGGCCACCGCGTCGAAAAAGACATCATTCTGACGGGTGTCCGCTGATACCTGGCTTACCCCTCTGAGCTCCGGAACCTGGAAGAAATGATGGAAGAACGGGGTCTATTCATTGATCACACCCATGTCTACCGTTGGGTTCAGAAGTTCACGCCGAAACTGGAGGGAGTATTCCGGAAAATGAAGAAGCGCCCAGTCGGCAGGAGCTGGCGAAAGGGAAATGGAAATACTTGTACCGCGCTGTCGATAAGGCGGGTCAAACTATTGATTTCCTTTTGCCCGCTCATCGCGACAAGCAAGCCGTTCTGCACTTTTTCAGGAAAGCGGTTGGGAGCATGGCCTACCGGACAAGGCCACGATAGACAAAAATGGCGCCAATGCGACGGCTATCGATGCCCTCCAGGAGGAAGCCGGTCACGATATCGAAATCAGCCAGATCAAATACCTGAATAATCTCGTCGAGCAAGATCACTTTATGCTTTCCGGGCATCGAGATGAAGCGGCGGCTACCACTTTCTTCAAATAAGCGATCAATGCCAACGGCCTGCCTGAAAAAGTGTTGATGGATAAAAGCGGTGCCAACAACTATGCTGGATGGGATAACATTAACTTATTGTTTTTGCCTCGCTTTCGTATATAAAAAAAACCAGACTATAAGGCATACAATAATTATCAGTGCAATAAAAACAGGATCTACGGTAAGTGTTAGTAGATAAAAGGCAACAATTAACAGAAAAACATATCCTAAAACTTGACCCATTTGAACCTCAAAAGCTGGATAGAAATCATTGGTCTAACCTCGGCTACGGCTCAAAAATACAACATTTCGACTGAGATACAATTCGACTAAATACCTATAGACGCTGTTGCGTTAAATTGATTTTTTTAACTGGGCTTCTATGCGTACCATTACTGATAACATAGAGCTTGAGGAGATGTTGTTATGTTAATGGCGAATTTAACGCTAAAAGTACGCTGTATTTTCATCAGGAATGTAATTGCAAAAAACTGAGCTTACAGTCCGCTTCTGGCCGAACTAGATCAGTCAATCGATGGGCAAACGACCCAAATCGGCCCTCTATCGCAGTTGTTTGATTGGCCGCTTATTGCCGGATAATAGACAGTCGACAGGATAAAAAGAAACCGTATATCATCCGATCCGAGAAGCTATACCGTTAGCATTCTGAGGAAATTTGCTGAGTTTGTTGTCTAGAGTGAGATAATTAGGGATGATAGACAGAAACAATATAATTACTTGTTAGGAGGCCATGGTATGACTCGGCTAGAAGGCCTGCCGTTACATGACGCAATAGTTCGGCGTATTGTTATTCTGTGGGAGGAGCGCATCGTTGAATTTGATCTTCTAGCATTTGCCGAGTGTGGCGAGGATGCATCTCCACACAGTTTGAGGTTCATGGACGTACGCAACTTTAATTGTCCACGTTTAGATCCTTGGGGCGAATCGTCCTTTATAAATGAAGCTACTGGTAGTGACGGAAACTTCTCTATTCAAATGCAGAGCGGGGATGAAATTACAATAGAGGCCATCGGCTGCAGCTTCGAACGCGAACGCGCAACCTCCTAACAGCCCAATCAATCGGATACGCTAAAGCGCACCAGTTATTTCCAGCGTTGAATGACTGTTTTCAAAAGTTCACCTGACATTGAACTGAAATTATTGATAGACCTCTTCTGGCACATAGTGAGCGGCTAGTATTGAAAGGGTAAAATCGACCCTATATAACCTGAGTTCGGGATAAAAAAGGGAGCAGGTTCTTGTTATAAAAGAGAAAATAAGTTTTCGACGCTAACTTTCTCCGAACAAAAACCTGCCTTTATGAAATTAACACACTTATTCTGCGATGTGGACGATTTTTGCCAAACCTTTATAGCGGACTGGCAAAAAAATCAATTAACCCAAGGTAAGAAGAAACGCCATCGTCTCCATCGGATGAGTGATAGCGAGATGATCACGATTTTAGTGGCTTACCATCAAGCCGGTTTTCGAACCTTCAAATGGTTTTATCTGAGGCATG
>NZ_KE386569.1:2407827-2408688 GCF_000427625.1 Methylobacter luteus IMV-B-3098 | reverse complement strand
GTAAGCCCTATGATGAATCCACTTACCTCAAAGCGCTGGAACAACGGGGCTCCTCGTTGCTAAAACCAGGCGGCGAAATCAGTGAAAAAGCTTGACGGACTAACTCAGGGCGTGAACCAGCCTTTCGGTTCATATCTTTAAGTGTCAGGTGAGAACCTTATATCGGCCATTAGCAGAGATCCACCCTCTAAAAGTCCAATGGACTTTTGGCTTGCTTGATCGTTTTGCTTTGTACCGTATGGGTATAAATCATCGTTGTTCTTAAACCGCTGTGCCCGAGAAGTTCCTGAATCGAGCGGATATCTAAGCTACATGGAAGTGGCGTATGTCGAAAACGCATGGAGCAGTTTTTTACTCGCTTCCTGCATCCATGTAGTCGTCAGCATATCCTATGATGCTAACGGATTGTCTAAGTTGGTCATCTATAGTAATCTTAGCTCGCCGAGCGCTGTGCATGCAAGCTCTCCGCTTTTTCAAGAACACAACGCTGTAACTTGTTATAGGCACTCTTCGCTTGGTAATTGTGAATAAATTTTTTCAAACAACATAACTAATTTATTAGGATTATGGGAATAAAAGGACTATGAGAATAAAAAAGCTAGGGGTATTTTTAACGGCTCTGTTCGTAACAACTATTGGTCAAGCGGCAAACACTACTTATGATTCCGCTACGGGCACGGTAACTATTCCAGAGGTGGTGGTTAACGGTAAAGTTGAGTTTGTCAATGTCAACCCCCTGTGTCAGGATAACTGTCGCCTCTAATTTTCATTGATTGACTATTAGAGGTAATGAAATTGAAAAAGAAGACTTATTATACGAAAGCTTTTCGCCAACAGGCGTTGGAGAAAGTTTATAACCGG
>NZ_KE386569.1:0-2407727 GCF_000427625.1 Methylobacter luteus IMV-B-3098 | reverse complement strand
GAACATCTAAATGTTGGGGTCGAATTATTCGTAGCCCGCAGGTGCATGTCCTGCTTTACTGGCAGCTACCTGCCAGCTGTGCTGAGTATCACCTAAAACAGGACGGAAGGACTATATAGGGTCGATAGCACCTGTTCGCCACTCTCAAAAGCCGACATTCACCACTGGCGTCATGGGATTGGCATCGATGGCCGGGTTAGTATCGGTACTCGGGGCGATTTTCGACCGGAATGGCTGGCTGGTAGTGGACCAGGCAGGCCACTCAGGGTTGCGTGTCCAGTTTTTGCCCCTGCCAACAGGGCCGGGAATAGGCTCATCTTGGGCTGATGTCTAGGCTTTATTCCTCGCCTGCAGACCGGCGTTATTCCTGGTGTTTAGACTGTATGACTTCTGCATAAACGGCCAGCCCACATTCCCGCTGTTGGAAAACCGTGCTTGCTGCCGATAATAGGGGTAATCATCACTAGCCATTATAAATAATAAAAAATTTCAGCGAAGCACTAAAAAACTTTTTCATTAGTTCGGCGAATGGCCCTCAAAACGGATGCTTTCAGAAGAGCAGCGCGGTGCACCAAGCCCGCAACAAGGCCATAATGGGTTCAGAACCTTGTTAACTTTGCTTTCATCACCGCCCGATGCGGCTTTTAATCGATAGCTGTAACGGCCTGCAAATATAAATCGCAGGACCTGCAAACAGCCATTTTTTCGGCCCGGATTAACTGCCAATAGCCAACCCCTTCGACCCGAATTAAGGGTCTTGCTCACTTTTGGTGATGCAAAACTCAAAAGTTATTCTGGCTCAGCAGTCAGCGTGTCGTAGCGATTGACTGCGGTACTGGATTTTGAACGAACGACTGGAAGACTGAGATCCTTAGGACAGGCCTGGCGTGTCAGGTGCGGGCGTAGCAACAACCGGCCGCAAAGGCATCAGGCGGCTAATAAAAACCGCCGGGTTAATAGATCCAGACCCGCACGCCCGTACATCGACCGCTTCAGCGTTTTGAGCCGGTTGATGTGGCCTTCGACCGGACCGTTGCTCCAGGGCAAGATCAGGCTGGTTTTCACGGCGTCATAGTCGTCGCGCAGCCCTTTGGCAAAGCGCTGCAAGGCGGGGCAGATACTCTGGGCAGCGCGCACCAGCCAGTGATCAAAGCGGTCGGGCTGCCGTTGACGGACCATCGCGGCAAACTCGCGGGCGAGTTCAATGGCGGCTGCTAATTCCGCATGTTGCGCTTTAAGCTGCAGGATCAAGCGTTCGTCCTCCTCGGTGCGTTGTTCGGGTCGTTGCAATACCAGCCGCGTGACACGTCGGGTAGTGAGCGCCCGCAGCCGAGTTTGATTAACTTTGGGCAGTTGCCCCGGAGGCCGCTGTCGAGGCTTGAGTCCCTGGGCCTCTCGCAACCGGCGGGTGTAGCGCGCTACTGTAGCATAGCTACCGCCATAGCCTTGGCTTTGAAGCGCGCGGAACAGCGCCAAGGTTTCACGCTGCCCCGCATTCCAACGCTCGACCAGGTAGGCTTTGTAGGGATCCAAGAGGCTTCTGCCCCGATCGCTGCGCTCCTTGCGTTCCGGAAAGACCGGGGCCTGAAGGTAGCGGGTCACGGTCATGCGGCCGATGCCCAACTGTCGGGCAATGACGCGATCAGACCAGCCGTGGCGGTGCAGTTCCCAGACTCGGGTGTAATGGGCGAGGCGCCGCGCCCGGCGCTGTTCGGCCCGTTGCCTCGCCAGAGGCGGCGGTCGGGTTGGTGGCACCGTGACGGTGCCGGCAGGGATACTCGGTTCCGACTTAAGCTGCTTCTTGACCTCAGTGAGTGCGGAACCATGGGCGCTGAAGACCTGATCGAGTGCTTCGCTTAGGTTCTGCAGCAAATGAAAGCGATCGGTCATCTGGATCGCCTGCGGCGCACCCGCGCGAATCCCCTCCGCATAGGCGATGGACCGATCCCGGGCCACCATCTTGACGCCGGGATGTGCGCACAGCCAGCCGGCCAGGGTATCGGCTTGGCGGTCGGCGAGCAGTGCGACCGGCCGGCTTTGCTCCAGATCGACGAGGATCGTGCCGTAGCTTTGGCGTTTGCGATGGGCCCAGTCGTCAACCCCCAGAATAGCTGGCGCTGGTCCGTCCGGCAAAGGTTGACGGCGTATCAGCCGTAACAGGGTATGACGAGACACCCTGATGCCGAGGCGGTCGCTCAGCCGAGCCCCGGGTGCCCCGCCCAAAGCCAGGCCGATAGAGGTCAGACGTTCGGCCAAGCGATTCGTGCGTCGTGCCCACGGTTCGGCCAGGTCGGGCAGACGTTCGGTGAAAATTCGTCGTGAGCAAGCAGCGTTGTCACAGAAGAGCTTACGCACGCTGAGCTGAATCTGAAGGCCATAACCACTCCACGGCAGATCCGTCAGTGTGCGCTGATAGCGGCTGTGGAGGCGTGCCGCCGGCTGATGGCAGCCCGGGCAAGAAGGGGTTGGCTGTAGGGAGGTTAACTGCAGTACAAACTGAGTTTGCGTAGTTTCAACCCGCCAGGCATCAAAGCGAAGATCGGGTAACGCGAGGAGTTGTTGAACAAGGAAATGCATCTCCTTGATATGGGGATAGCCGGTTGAGAAATCATCACCAAAAGTGAGCAAGACCCCAAAATAAATGCGACTGAGCTTGCATTTATCCGCACGGGCTTGCAATCGATTCTCTCGGGCTCAAATTATCTGCAACTTTGCGACACGAGGTCGCTTGGAGAAGTTGTTTCCACAAGGCTGTCGGAAACCACCCGTGTCACCGGGTGAATCTAGGGGCATGAATAAAGAGCTGCCCTGACAACGTAACGAAGCATGGCGAGAGTCATGCGGGGTGCAAATCGCGAGAGGCGCACCCTCCTGGTAACCACAAACCAGGTGAGTACCAGATAGCTGGTATGGTGAAGATATCTGAACCTGTGATAAAGACCGTCATTAATGACAAGCGGAAGTGGTTTATACGCTTGACCAAAAGGTACTGGAGGCGGGTAGAACGTTTAGTTGCTGCGTTCTCGTGACCCATACGCTTCCCGGTCGACAGCAGGCACCTAACCCGGCGTACTTCCCAAGGGAAACGTGGAAACCCCGTATCGCTCCCGGCCTTGACCGGGACAGCGTGCCGTGAGGTGCACCTAGGGCGGTGCGGGTTTGGGATGTCGGAAGAAGCGAAAGCCGTGCTTTAATGGCACGGATACGGGTTTAAACGTTACCCGGCACGAAAGTGCGCCCACGTCCGACGGGTCTTTAATTGCAAGAGAAGAGGTAGAACCGACCTTACCCCCTGTGTCAGGATAACTGTCGCCTCTAATTTTCATTGATTGACTATTAGAGGTAATGAAATTGAAAAAGAAGACTTATTATACGAAAGCTTTTCGCCAACAGGCGTTGGAGAAAGTTTATAACCGGGGCGATCGTACCGTTCAAGCGATTGCCGATGACTTGAACATAAACAGCTGGACGTTGAAGAACTGGATGAAATTACCGAAAAACGTGGTTGAGGGCCAAGCCGACCTGATGACAAAACGACCTCAAGACTGGAATCAGAGCGAACGTTTTCAACTGATCCTGGATAGTCAGGGCAAGGCAGGGGAAACATTGCATGCCTGGTGCCGGGAACAAGGGATTTTTCCGCATCATTTACACGCCTGGCGTAAAGCCTTTGAAACCGGCACGTCGGAGACTGCCGTCAGTCGCGCTGACTGGCGAGAACTGCAAGTGAGCCATCAAGCGTTACAGCGGGAGCTGAAGCGCAAGGAAAAAGCCTTGGCGGAAGCGGCGGCCTTACTGGTTCTGCAAAAAAAGTATCAGGCGCTCTGGGAGGAAAAGGACGCATGATTTCCCTGTCAGAGCGCCAACAAATTGTGTCTTGGCTAGACGAAGCCCACGCCGCCGGAGCCCGTCGGCATCGAGCCTGCGACTTATTGGGGATCACCTTGCGCACATTGCAGCGCTGGCAGCAATCGGGTGAAGTCGCGGAAGACGGTCGTCGCGGCCGCCAGCTGATTCCCGCGAACAAACTCAGTGAGCAGGAGCGTCAGTCCGTGTTGTCGGTAGCCAATTCGGCCGAATTTGCCGCGCTGGCGCCCAGCCAGATCGTGCCGATTCTGGCCGAGCGGGGTCAGTATCTGGCTTCGGAATCGACCTTCTACCGGATCTTGCGCGAGGCGAAGCAACTTCAGCATCGCCAGGCCAGTCGGGCGGCCACCGACTGCCGCAAGCCGAAAGCCCTGAAGGCCACGGCGCCCAATCAGCTGTACAGCTGGGATATTACCTATCTGCCCACGGCCGTCAAAGGGGTATTCCTGTATCTTTATCTGTTTATGGATGTTTACAGCCGCAAGATTGTCGGTTGGCAGGTGTACGAACGCGAAAGCAGCGAATGGGCGGCGGACATTGTGCGGGATATCGTGCAGCGGGAAGGCATCCCCCGTCAGCAGGTGACTTTGCATTCTGACAACGGCGGCCCCATGAAGGGTGCCACGATGCTGGCGACCCTGCAGGCCTTGGGCATCCTGCCGTCGTTCTCGCGACCGGCGGTGAGCAATGATAATCCGTATTCGGAAGCCTTGTTCAAGACCCTCAAATATCGGCCGGACTATCCGGTCCACCCCTTTACGGATTTGAATCAAGCCCGACGCTGGGTGTCGGGCTTTGTGGACTGGTATAACCATGAACATCGGCACAGCGCCATTCAGTTTGTCACGCCAGATCAGCGGCATAGCGGACAAGACTTCGCGATTTTGAAACAGCGAAAGGCGGCCTATCAAGCCGCCAAAAAGCGCCGTCCGGAACGCTGGCGGAACAAAACACGAAATTGGGAGCCTGTACTTGAGGTCTATTTGAACCCTGACCAGAAGGACAAAAATATAATTCGGCAGGCGCTGAAAAAAGCGGCCTGATTTAACTGTTGAGGCGACAGTTATTTTGACAATTACCGTTTATGCCCTTTGGATATTCGCACTCAACAAGAGCCATAACGTTTTAGAAAGCTTGGCAAGCGTCTCGGGTCGAATACCCATGGGGCACAAGTTAATTCGACCCTACAGGCGCTTGACGTATGGGCAAATTGTCTGTGTAACATCAGATGCTATGAATCAAAACAAAATCAAAGTGCGCTATGGGCAGAGTGGATAAACCCGGCATTTCGAAGTTGCCGATGCCGGGGTTACGCTAAAATTCCGGCTCAACCGGCCCAGCCTTGACCGGATTGAACATCTGGCCCGATATTTCATGTTTACGGCGCTATCGCTCAATTTTTAACGGATTGTATCGAACTGACAGCGGTGCCGGCCGGTCTCATGAAAACAGACAACCGGTTAGACGTACCGCCGGCAAATCGCCCTGGTTCAGGACAGCCGCTCACCGTGCCTCGGGTTGTTTCTCCGGGATGGAGATTTCAGTTGCCCTCGCCGTTCGGCTTATCCACAAGGGTGTCACTTCTATTGGCTGGAAGGTAAAAGCGATGAAATCCGATGCTGGAAGATGGGCTGTGGTTGTTCTGCTGAGCACTGCCATGTGCGGTTGCTCGAGCATACGCGCGCGGAATGAAATCCCCAACAAGGAATGGACCGTCTATCCCGGCTCTAGGAAAGACGTGAAAGAGATGGGGGAGATATTCAAAGGCGAGCGTACGGAACCGGGATGGGTCAAAGGGCTGATAACAACCATCCTGATTGTCGACCTGCCTATCTCGACCGTCTTCGATACCGTTATCGCGCCCTATGATGTGTATCGCATATACAATCCCGAGGACTTCGAAAAGGCCCGCGGATCATCGGAAAGCCCTCCGGATCAGGAGGCTAACGGCCAGGATGCCGAGTAGGGTACGCACTGCGTACCTTTCAGGCTGTCTAAACTCAAGCGGGCCGGGGTTTGAAACCCCGGTCCTGATGTTTCTGCGTTGTCTGAGCCAAGCGGCCGCGCTTAACCCATGCCAGAACGTTTCGGACGGGGCAACATGCCCCAGCCGGCTATGGGCGTACGCACTGCGTACCCAGGCTTACATTTTTTCCATGCTCACGGCCGGTTATCTCTTCCGATTTTTGCCACGAAGGCATCAGTACGGCCGCCGCCCAGCAGAGGCTGGAGAGGCTTCTCGGTAGGGAAGTCATTTGTATCAAATGTAACCCCCGTGATGTAGCTGTTTCCCAAAATATCGACAGCGATACCTTCGCCACCATCGGAACCGCTGCCTCCCAGGAAGGTAGAGAAAGTGAGGGAAGAGCCTGTTGGGTTCAGCGTGGCCACGATAGCATCCCCGCAATCGCCAAAAGCATTGGCGTGACACGTGGCCTGTAGCGGATTAACTGTCGTGAGATCGGACGATTCCGAGCCGCCCGTGATATAGGCATTGCCCCTGACATCCACGGCAATGTCAAAAGCAAGGTCTGCTTTACTGCCGCCCAGATAGGTAGAATAGATGAGATTAGAGCCGCCGGGCGTCAATTTCAGCACGAAGGCATCTCTGTTGCCACCGTAAGCGGATTGCAAGGCGCGCGCGGTAGGGAAGTCGGAAGACACAGTATTGCCCGCCACGTAGGCATGACCACGGGCATCCACATCGATGCCGCCGGCAAAGTCAAAGTCACTACCCCCAATACAGGTAGAATAAACAAGGCCCGAGCCGTTGCGATTCAGCTTCGTCACAATGACGTCCGATCCACAGGTCGTCTGAAAGGCCCCCGGCGTTGTCGGGAAGTCGGACGAAAAGAACATCGATCCAGCCACGTAAGCATCACCCCTGGGCGTGACGTCGATGGCAAGCCCGATCTCATATCCACTGCCGCCGAGATAGGTAGAGTAAATGAGCGCCGAGCCGTCGCGGCTCAGTTTGGCCACGAAGGCGTCATTGGGGCCTTTGAGATTGCGTTGGAAAGCGCCTGCCTTGATTGGAAAGTCAGCTGAGTAAGTCGTCCCCACCACGTAGGCGTTCCCTCTGAAATCAACCCCAATATTGGAATGACTCCGGAAAGCGTCTATCTCATTGCCGCTGCCGCCGAGATAGGTAGAGTAAATGAGCGCAGAGCCGTCGCGGCTCAGTTCGGCCACAAAGGCATCGAAGTTACCGCCATTGTCGGGCTGCAAGGCATGCGCGGTAGGAAAGTCGGTAGAATCGGTAGTTCCTGTTATGTACGCATTGCCGCGAAGGTTTAGAGCAATGCCCATACCTTCCTCATTCCCGCTGCCGCCGAGATAGGTCGCGTAAATGAGGGCAGAGCCGTCGCGGCTCAGTTTGGCCACGAAGGCATCCGTCTGGCCACCGTTCGCCTCCTGCAATGGTTTGGCAGTGGGGAAATTAGTTGAAGCGGTTGTCCCTACCACGTAGGCGTTCCTCGCGAGATTAACGGCAATATCATTCCCCTTATCGTCAGCATTGCCGCCCAGATAGGTGGAGTAGCTCAGCACGGGGTCGATCACCAGCGGCTGGGCTCGATCCCAGGCTGTGACTTGGAACCCCACCCGGTGATCATCCTTGAGCACATAGCCGCCATCGACGGGTTTGCGGGCGCCGTCGATCTCCTGATAGATAACCGGCTTGCGCAGGCGGATATCGCCGCCCGCCGTGTGCAGGACCAGTTCTCCCGCCGGATTCACCTGGATGCGATCAGCGCCCCGGAAAGCCAGTTTGATGGTGCGCGGGTCGGCGCCCGGCGCCACCACGAAGTCATACTCCAATTGCCCCTGGTTGCCGTAGTACACCAGCTCCACGCCCGGATAGACGTCTTCGTAGGCGACCTTGCCATAGGTGGGTATGTTTGTGTGCCATTTGGCGGGGTCCTTGCCGATCAGATAATTGACGCGTCCGGGCAGCGCTTCCTTGCCCAGTACCTCGGGCGCGGAATTGGACCCGATGAGCTGCATCCGCAGCACGGTTTCCCCCGTCTCGGGCGAAGGCGGGGATTTTGCGAGAGAAGCAGCCTTAGCCCGGGCTTGAGGTTTTTTCAAGGAAAGCACGGCTTCAGAAGGGGTCAGAAACAATGTGTAGCCACGGCCCCGCGAGAGAAATTTCACCTGGGCATCCGCCTGGCCCTGGTTGGCCTCAAAGCTGAGCGGCAGCTTGTCGTAATTCGATTGCACCTGGGCCTTCAGGCCCGGAGCCGCCGATGAAGCGGCTGACGCAAGGTTGGACATCACAGCCAGACAGATCAGGACTGCGGCTATGCCGCCTGGACGCAAACCATGGACGTTCGATGAGGCGAATTGAGTTTGTTCCACGAGTACCTCCTGATGCTAGGAGTCTGTCGGACTTATCAGCATTTAAATCTCATCAGTTGTAAAATAGTGATGAGTTCAATCATTTTACCGCCATGATTTCTGATGAGTCGCTTTATTCAGTTTGATCGTAACCAACAGTATTTGCTTCCGCCGTCCGTGGACGAATGGTTGCCGGAAGACCACCTGGCACGCTTTATCGTCGAAGTGATCGATCAGCTCGATCTATCAAAACTGACAGGCCATTATTCTGGACGGGGTTCAGCGGCTTATCATCCGGCACTGCTGTTGGCCCTGCTGATCTATGGTTATGCGACCGGCACGTTCTCCAGTCGCAAGATCGAGCGGGCAACCTACGATTCAGTGGCGTTTCGGTTCATTGCTGCCAATCATCATCCCGATCATGACACCCTGGCTCATTTCCGCAAGACCTTTCTGGTGGAGTTGGAGGACTTGTTCGTACAAGTGCTGACACTGGCGCAGACGATGAAACTCGTCAAGCTGGGACAGATTTCGCTGGATGGTACCAAAATCAAGGCCAATGCCTCGAAGCACAAGGCCTTGTCCCATGGCCACATCGAAAAGCTGGAAGCGCAATTGCGTGAGGAAGTGCAGGCCCTGCTGAAAAAGGCAGCGGACGTTGATCAGGAAGAATTGGCCGACGGTATCGATTTGCCGGCGGAAGTCGCGCGTCGGGAAGATCGCTTGAAAGCCTTGGCGGAAGCCAAGGCCAAGATTGCCGAACGGGTTAAAGAACGGGACGAACAAGCCCAAAAAGACCACCAGGAGAGACTGGCTGACCGGGAGCGCCAGCGCCAGGCGGGCAAAAAACCCCGAGGCCAGGAGCCCAAGGCGCCCGAAACCGGCCCCCAAGCTAAGGACCAGATCAACCTGACCGACGAAGCATCGCGGATCATGCCGAGCAAGGACGGCTTCGTGCAGGGCTACAATGCCCAGGCGGCCGTCGATGTTGACAGCCTGCTGGTGGTTGCCGCCACGCTCAGCCAGCATACCAACGACAAGCGGCAAGTCGAGCCGATGCTGAAAGCGCTGAACGCCTTGCCGGACAGCCTCGGCAAGCCGGAAATGCTGCTGGCCGACAACGGCTACTTCAGCAAAGACAACATCCAGGCCTGTGTGGAGCAAAAAATTACACCCCTCATCGCGCTGGGCCGGGAAGCCCATCATCTGCCATTGGCGGAACGCCTGACGCCGGATGCACCGGAACCTGAAAGCGATGACCCGCTGGTCAAAATGGCCTGGAAACTCAAAACCCAGAGTGGCCGCACGCTTTATGGTAAACGCAAAAGCACGGTCGAGCCGGTATTTGGGATCATCAAACAGGTACTGGGCTTCCGCCAATTCTCGCTGAGAGGTCTTGATGCGGTAGCTGGTGAGTGGAAACTGGTGACTATGGCCTTCAATTTAAAGCGAATGCATGTGCTGGCGGCCGGATAACGGAAAAATAACCCGAAATAGCTCTTGGTTGGGCAGAACCGAAGACTCAATGCCGCCAATAATCCATATCGGTCAAATAAGAATCATAATACTGAACCCTGTCCGACAGACTCCTAGGGTGAATTTAAACAAACGGAAGACTTGGGCTTAAAGGGGAGGCGCAATGGGACGAACAACAGGGTTAAGCGCCAGTGGTGCGCCGAACAGGCGGGTGCAGGCCGTGTTGATTGCGCATAGGTTGTTTTCAAGGACATCCCCTGGACTGAAAAAATCAGCCTTTAACCCGAGGGTAGTATGGTAGGCGGGCAAGTCTGCAAAATCAATACGTTGGAGCGCGTAGTAGGAGGCTTGCCGCAACGGTGGCTTTTCGCCCAGACGGGCCCGGGGTTTACAACCCCGGCCCTGACGTTTCCGCGCCGTCCAGGCCGCATGGCCGCACTTGACCGACGCCGGACTGTTCGAACGGAGCGGCATGCCACGTCCGGCCACGATTATTAACTGCCGTATTCTGAGTCTTTTTTCCCGGCCTTGCTTAAGGTTGACTATCGTTTCTGATTTTTGCCACGAAGATATCACCATTGCCACCGTAGGCAGGTTGCAGGGCATTCACGGTCGGGAAGTTGAGTGATTCAGTATCTCCTGCTACATAAACTCTCCCCTGCAGATCTACGGTGATACCCGAGCCCCTATCAATATTATTGCCGCCCAGGTAGGTGGAATAACGCAGCGCCCTGCCATCAGCCGCAAACTGAGCAACAAAGGCATCACCACTGCCACCGTAGGCAGGTTGCAAGGCATTATGGGTCGGGAAGTTGGGCGAGACGGTATATCCCGTCACAGCTGCTTGACCCCGTCGATCCACAGCAATACTGTAACTGCCCTCATCACCACTGCCGCCTAGATAGGTGGAATAGCGTAGCGCTGAACCATCAGCCGTGAGCTGAGTGACAAAGGCATCTCTATCACCACTCCGAGTGGGCTGCAGGGCGTTATAGATCGGGAAGTCGGTCGAGTTGGTTTCGCCCGCTACATAGGCCTGGCCCCGCCGATCCACTGCGATACTCGAGCCATCATCAGTACCACTGCCGCCCAGGTAGGTCGAATAGCGTAACGCCCTGCCATTGGCTGTGAGTTGGGCCACAAAGGCATCGTCTCCCAACGCCCCTGGCGGACCAGGGTGCAATGTAGGTTGCAGGGCGTTTTTAGTCGGAAAATTGGATGATGAGGTCCATCCCGTTACATAAGCCCGACCCTGCGGATCCACAGCGATACCCGAGCCCTCATCAATATCACTGCCGCCCAGGTAGGTGGAATAACTCAGCGCCCCATCGGCTGTAAGTTGGGTGACAAAGCCATCAATGTAGCCACCGCCGAAAGCGGGTTGTAAGGCATTTTTAATCGGAAAGTTGGTCGAGCGGGTGGACCCTGCCAAAACAACCTGGCCCCGCCGATCCACGGCGATACCGCCAACCCTTTCCTCTTCGCTACCGCCCAGATAGGTGGAATAGCGCAGTGCCGCACCGTCAGCCGTGAGCTGAGTGACAAAGGCATCAAATTTTCCGCCGCCGAAGGCAGGCTGCAAGGCGTTATGGGTGGGGAAATCAGGCGATAAGGTGATCCCTGTCACAGTAGCTTGGCCTCGCGGATCCACGACAATGCCTTGGCTGATATCAAATTCACTGCCCCCCAGGAAGGTTGCATAACGCAGCGCTGCGCCGTCAGCTGTCAACTGGGCGACAAAGGCATCAACAGGATAGCTGCCGCCAGAACGACTGCTCAAGGTGGGCTGGACGGAGTTTAAGGTCGGGAAGTCGGTTGAGCTGGTCCTCCCCGCCACATAGATTCGCCCCTGCAAATCAACGGCGATGGATGGTGTGAAGATATCTTCATAGGTCCCGCCCAGGTAAGTTGAATAGACCAGCACCGGATCGATGACGAGAGGATGGGCGGTATCATAGGCGGCCACCTGAAAGCCCACCGTCTGACCTTCCTTGAGCACATAGCCGCCGTCGATGGGTTTGCGGGCGCCGTCGATCTCCTGGTAAATGACCGGCTTGTGCATGCGGATGTCGCCGTTCGCCATGCGCAGAACCAGTTCTCCCGCCGGGCTGACCTCGATATGCCTGGAACCCTTGAAAGCCAGCTTGATGTTATGCGGATCGGCACCCGGCGCCAGCACGAAGTCATATTCCAATTGTCTTTGATTACCGTAATACACCAGGTCCACGCCTGGGTAGACGTCTTCATAGGCGACCTTGCCATAAGTTGGCACCTGCGTGCGCCATCGGCTCGGGTCCTTGCCGATCAGATAGTTAACGCGCCCAGGCAGTGCTTCCTTGCCCACGACTTTTGGAGCTGAGTTTGCTTCGACGAGATGCAGCTGTAGTATGGAACTGGAAATTTCGGAGGAAGATGCTAATTTTGTAAGAGCAGATGTATTGATCTTAACTTTGGGCTTCTTTAAGCTCAGCACTGCCTCGTTGGGTGTCAGAAACAGAGCATAACCCTGGCCCCGAGCCAGGAATTTGACCTGGGCATCGGTCTGGCCCCGGTTAGCTTCAAAACTGAGCGGCAGCTTGCCGTAGCTGGCTTGAGCCCGAGCCTTTACGTTCAGCGCCGCCTGTGGCGCGGCCGATGCGAGGCCGGATATGAAAGCCAGGCAGGCTGCGCCACAGACCATGCGGCTTGGCCGTAAATTATGCGTGTTCGATGCGATGAATTGAGTCGGTTCCACGAGTATCTCCTGATGTTAAATAAATCAAACAAATGGAAGTCGTGTTGCGGGATTGAAGTTTCAGGCCACTGTTATTGCGCGTACGTCGCTCTCAATGCTATTCCCTGACTGAAAAAATCAGCCCTTGACCTGGATATTTCATGGTAAGTGTGGATACCGAACAATCAATACGTTAGACAACGTAATATCCATTCGTCAGGATGGGTAATAGAAGGCTTACTCGCAGCACTTCGGCGCATCGTGGACTGGGTTTCCGCAAAGCTTCAACCCTGAGTGAAGAGGAGTCCATATCATCAGCCTGCATAGCGTCTTTATAAAGAGCGGCCGGCGGCCGCCCTTTGCGGGCGCCGTTCAAACCCTGAGCAGGGCCTTGCTCATTCTTTCGGAAAGCTGCTCTGCCGTCCCCATAGGTGGAATAGCGCAGAGTCATACCATCGGCTGCGAATTGAGCGACGAAGTCGTCAGCGCCGCCAGCCAATGTAGGCTGCAAGGCGTTACTGGTCGGGAAGTCGGACGAGCCAGTGTATCCCGCCACAACAGCTCATTCTTCTCTTAAGCACGTAGAATAGTTCAGCGCCGAGCCGTCGGCTGAAAGCTGGGCGACAAAGGTCTCTCCCACATCGCCTCCAGGGCCGTCGCAAACAGGCTGCACGGTGTTCTTGGTTGGAAAATCAGTTGAGTATGTATACCCCGTCACAGTAGCTTGACCGCGCGG
This sequence comes from Methylobacter luteus IMV-B-3098, assembly GCF_000427625.1. Classification (GTDB taxonomy): domain Bacteria; phylum Pseudomonadota; class Gammaproteobacteria; order Methylococcales; family Methylomonadaceae; genus Methylobacter; species Methylobacter luteus. The sequence goes on along the minus strand of NZ_KE386569.1, from coordinate 2,394,597 downwards.
ATCCGCAGCAATACCTGTACCAAAATCATCCTCGTTGCCGCCGAGATAAGTCGAATAGCGTAACGTTCTGCCATCGGCCGAAAGCTTGGCCACAAAGGCATCAAATTCTTTGCCGCCGAAGGTAGGCTGCACGGCATTCTTGATCGGGAAGTCGCCTGCTGATTCGGTACCCCCTGCCACATAAGCCTGTCCTCGCGGATCCACGGCGATATCGGTGCCCCAGTCAGTTCCGCTGCCGCCCAGGTAGGTGGAATAGCGCAGCGCCCCATTGGCCGTAAACTGGGCAACAAAGGCATCAGAAGTACGATAACTGCGCACAGCGGGCTGCAAGGCATTGCGAGTTGGAAAGTTTGGTGAATCGGTAGCCCCTGTCACATAAGCTCGACCCAGTTGGTCCACGGCGATACTTCGACCCTCGTCCGTCCATTTTCCTCCCAGGTACGTAGAATAGTTCAGCGCCGAGCCATCCGCTGAAAGCTGGGTGACAAAGGCATCACTACTGCTGGCAAAGACATCAATACCCCCGCCAAAGACAGGCTGCACGGCGTTCTTGGTCGGAAAGTCGGGCGAATCGGTAACCCCTGTCACAACGGCCTGTCCTCGCGGATCCACGGCGATACTAGAACCAAATTCGCCTTCGCTGCCGCCCAGATAGGTTGAATAAACAAGTGCGGATCCCTGCCGATTGAGTTTCGCGATAAAGACTTCGCCGCCATAGATACCGCCACGAGGGATAGGTTGCGGGGCGCCCGCGTCCGGGAAATCGGGCGATTTGCTCTCTCCTGTCAGATAGGCCGGTCCCCGCGGATCCAAGGCGATATTGCCCCAGCGAGATTGGCCGGCGGAATAGACCAGCGCCGGATGGATGATGAGCGGAAGGGTGGCGTCATAGGCGGCCACCTGAAAGCCGATCGTCTGGCCAGCCTTGAGCACATAGCCGCCGCCGATGGGCTTGCGGGCGCCGTCGATCTCCTGATAGATGAGGACCCGCTTGTACACGCGGATGATGCCGTTCGCCATCCGCAGAACCAGTTCTCCCGCTGGACTGACCTCGATTTTATTAGCACCCCGGAAAGTCAGCTTGATCTGGCGAGGATCGGCCCCCGGCGCCAGCACGAAGTCATACTCCAGCTGCTTTTGATTGCCGTAGTACACCAGGTCCACGCCCGGATAGACGCCTTCATACGCGACCTCGCCATAGGTGGGTATGTTCGTCAGCCATTCGGCGGGGTTCTGGCCGATCATATAATTGACCCGTCCGGGCAGCGCTTCCTGGCCCAGAATACGAGGGCTGGGGTTAGCCCCGACCATCTGCATCCGCAACACGGCCTCGTTGTTCTCAGGGGTTTTCAGGTGCAGCACTGACTCGGTGGGTGCCAGAAACAGGGTATAACCCAGGCCCCGAGCCAGGAACTCGACCCGGGCATCCGTCTGGCCCTGGTTGGCCTCAAAGCTGAGCGGCAGCTTGCCGTAATTCGATTGCACCTCCTTTAAGTCCGGAGCCGCCGATGAAGCGGCTGATGCAAGGTTGGACATCACAGCCAGACAGATCAGGACTGCGGCCATGCCGCCTGGACGCAAACCATGGACGTTCAATGAGGCGAGTTGAGTCTGTTCCACGAGTACCTCCTGATGCTAGGGTGAATTTAAACAAACGGAAGACTTGGGCTTAAAGGGGAGGCGCAATGGGACGAACAACAGGGTTAAGCGCCAGTGATGTGGCAAACAGGCAGGTGCGGACCGTTTTGATTGCGCATAGGTTGTTTTCAAGGACATCCCCCTGGACTGAAAAAATCAGCCCTTAACCCGAGGATAGGATGGTAGGTATATAACTCCAAAAAATCAATACGTTGGAGCGCGTAATAGGAGGCTTACAGCAATGGTGGTTTTCCGCTAAAGCTTCAATCCGGCCTACGCGTGCTCAGCCCCCGCTAATTCTTAATTCCTACGCCCCTATGCAGCAAAAACAGGCTGAACAGGATAAGAAGAATGCTAAAGCCGCCGGTCATGATGAAGGCAATCCCAATATCCACATCCGTCACGCCGATCAGACCGTAGCGAAACGCATTGATCATATACAGAATCGGATTGCCCAGAGAAATCGTCTGCCAGATGTCTGGCAGCATGTCGACCGAATAGAATACGCCGCCCAGATAGCTTAACGGCGTCAGGACGAAGTTCGGGATAATGGAAATATCGTCGAAGCTGTCCGCGAACACGGCATTGATAAAACCGGCCAGCGAGAATACCGTGGCCGTCAGCACGGCTATCGATAAGGTAATCATGGCATTATTAACGGCGATATCGGCAAAAACGAGCGATATCAACGCCACGACGAATCCCACCAACAAGCCGCGGATAATGCCGCCGCTGACATAACCGGCCAGGATGACCCAGTTCGATACCGGCGAAACCAGCAGCTCTTCAATATTGCGCTGAAATTTGGTCGAGTAGAACGAGGACACGACATTGGCATAGGAATGGCTGATCACGGACATCAGGATAATGCCCGGCACGATATAGTCCATATAACTGGCGCCATGGACCGTGCCGATCCGGTCGCCGATCAGCTTGCCGAAAATCAGGAAATAAAGCGCGGTGGTAATGGCCGGCGGCAGCAGGGTTTGCGGCCAGATACGGATAAAGCGCTGGACTTCCTTGGTAACAATAGTTCTAAGAGCTATGGCGTGATTCATCGCAGTGACTCGTCGGGTTCTTTATCTATCAAATCCATAAACAATTGTTCGAGCCGGTTGGTCTTGTTTTTCAGGCTGACCACTTTGATATTTCTTTCCGTCAACAGCTTGAATAATTTATTCAGCCCGCTCTCTTTAGGCACGGCCACGTTCAGCACCTTGTCCGAGACGCGCTCTATCTGATAGCCCTCGAGGACCGGTATCGTCTGCACCGGCTCGGCCAGATCCAGCACGAAATAGTCGACGTTAAGCCGGGCCAGTAAACTGGCCATGTCGGAATTCTCGACGATCTGCCCGTGATTAATGATAGCGATATTGCGGCACAGACTTTCGGCTTCTTCAAGGTAATGCGTGGTCAGGATAATGGTCGTGCCCTGCCGGTTGACTTCCTGCATCAGCTTCCACATCGAGCGGCGGATTTCGATATCGACGCCGGCGGTCGGCTCGTCCAGAATCAGCAGTTTGGGCGCATGAACCAGCGCACGGGCAATCATGACCCGACGCTTCATGCCGCCCGACAAACGCCTCGATACCGTGTCGCGCTTATCCCACAAATCCATCTGCTTGAGGCATTGCTCGGTGCGCTGCAGGGCGATCTTACGCGGCGTGCCGTAATAACCGGCCTGATTGAGCAGGATGCTCTTGACCGTTTCGAACTGGTTGAAATTGACTTCCTGAGGAACCAGGCCGATGCAGCTTTTCGCCCGGGCCCTGTCGTGCTGCAGGTCATGGCCAAAGATACTGACCGAACCGCTGGTGGCATTGATCAGGGAACTGATAATGCCGATCGTCGTCGATTTGCCGGCGCCGTTAGGCCCCAGTAAAGCAAAGAAATCGCCGGCTTCGACATCAAGATCAATGCCCTTTAAGGCTACAAACCCATTATTATAGATTTTCCTAAGATTGCGAATTGATAATGCCTTCATGCTGAAACTAACACTTAACGGAAGCCTTCAAATAAGTTAAATTAAGCGCCGCATTCATTAAAAAAGTATGAGATGGATAGCTAAAAAATTTGTAATTCTATCAGATCTTTAAAAGTTTCGTAGACAAAACCGGATAGCCCGTGCCAAAGAAACCGCCTGAAACCGTTGCCGCTGTGGACCTGGGTTCTAACAGCTTTCACATGATCGTTTGCAGCCTGACCGACGGCAAACTGCAAACGATCGACCGGCTTAAGGAAATGGTCAGACTGGCATCCGGGCTGGACAAGAAGCACAATCTGGATCTCGCCACGCAAAAAAGAGCGCTGGAATGTCTGCAGCGATTCGGCCAGCGAATCCGTAATTTCCCGCCCGGCAGCGTCCGCGCCGTAGGCACCAGCACGCTACGTACGGCTAAAAACGCCGAGCAATTCCTGACTAAAGCCGAAAAAGCCCTGAATCAGCCCATCGACATCATTTCAGGCATAGAAGAAGCGCGCCTGATTTATCTGGGCGTCGCACACAGCCTGGGCAGCAATGCCAACCTCCGCCTCGTGATGGACATTGGCGGCGGCAGCACCGAATACATCATCGGTCGGGATGCCACGCCCAAGAAAAAAGAGAGCCTGCCCATGGGCTGCGTCTCGGTCAGCAATGCCTTCTTCAAGAACGGCAAGCTGTCCAGAAACGCATTGACTCAAGCCGTCCTGTTTGCCGAGCAGCAACTGGAGCCCTTCGAACAGAAATTCCAGCGCAAAAACTGGGACGAAGCCATCGGCGCCTCGGGCACTCTGCGCGCCATCGATAAGGTCCTGCAGGTCAAGAACTGGAGCAAAAACGGCATCACCCTGGAAGGACTGGAACAACTGATCGCCCATATCAATCATTGCAACCATATCAGCGAACTGGACTTGCCGGGGCTGGACCCGGAACGCCTGCCTGTCTTCCCCGGCGGCGTAGCGATCGTCTATGCCACCTTCAAAAGCCTTGGCATCGAGCAGATGACCGTTTCCGATGGCGCGCTCAGGGAAGGCCTGATACAGGATTTACTGGGGCGTCTTTACGACCATGACATTCGCGCAGCGACCGTACAGGCATTGGCCGAACGCTACCATACCGATAAAGAACACGCAGAGCGCGTCAGGCAGACCATTCACTATATGCTGGCGCAACTGAACAGCGAAGCCTGCCTGTATAACAATGAAGAGAGCGGGCAGTTTCTGGACTGGGCGACCTCTCTGCATGAGATAGGCCTTGATATCGCGCATAACCACTATCATAAACACAGCGCCTATATTATCGAGAATGGCGATCTGGCCGGTTTTTCCAGACAGGACCAGATTTTATTGGCCACGATTGTCAGATCGCACCGGCGCAAATTTTCGCGCTCCCGTTTCAGTGATCTGCCGTATCCCTGGGACATCGATGCCCCCTATCTGACGATCATCCTGCGGCTGGCCGTATTGCTGCGCCGCAATCGCCACGAACATCAACTGCCGGAGTTCAAAATAGACATTGTAAAATCCAGGATTCGTTTGCAGTTTCCTGACAACTGGCTGGCCCAGTCACCGCTGACCTATGCCGATTTGATTCAGGAAGCCGACTATTTAAAATCTTCAGGCTTCAAACTGGAGTTTTTATAAGCCATTTTTATGAAAACCTTATTCCGAACCTTGTGCTATTGTTTAGGCACACTCGTTATCTTCTGCATCATGCTTGTCCTGTTCGCCGTCGGCAATACGCCCGAAACCGAACCGGGCTGGTCACTGACCCATGATGACGTGGTCAGGGCAAAAAAGATTCTGCATGAAGGCGCCAAAACCCGGCCGGATGAGATCCACACGATCGTGCTGACCGAAGCCGACCTCAATCTCGCCGGCAATTATCTGCTGAACCGCTACAGTAAAAGCGCCGTCAAAATAGAGCTAAAGCAGAACAAAGTCAGATTCAATGTCACCATGACGCTGCCCCGCAACAGCCTGGGTAAATATCTAAACGTCAGCTTCAGGCTGGGCCACGAAGACCATGAAGACAATAACGCCCTTCCCGGCATTACGAAATTCAAGGCCGGAAAGCTATTGCTGCCGGCCAAGCTCGCCGCTTTTGTTATCGATACATTTATTCGGCATACGTCATTGAATGACTATTTCATGCTGGCGACACGCCCCATCAAAGCCGTTCAGATCGAAGGCAAGAAACTGACCATTACTTACAATTCCGATGCCGAAACATTACGACAGGCCAAAAACTTCCTGACCCAGGGACATGGCGGCAATACCCAGGCGCAGAATATTTACGAGCAAAAGCTGACCGAGATCATCGCCCATCATGACCCGGCCTGGCGCCTGTCGCTGGCCGAACTGCTAAAACCGCTGTTTGAACTGGCTTACCAGCGCTCGACTCTGGAGAACGCCGTCGAAGAGAACAGGATCGTGATTTTTACCGTCAACGACTACGTCAACAAACGGGAAACTCAAAAACTCCTGCCGGCGGCCGAGGCAAAACCGGCTACCGAACAACGCTATTCCGCTTTCATGTATAAAAGGATAGATCTGGCCAAACATTTCATCGGTTCCGCCGCGCTGACGGCATCGGCCAATGGCCAGGTTGCCAAGGTCATGGGCGAGGAAAAGGAGTTAAGCGATGCCCAAGGCGGCAGCGGTTTCAGCTTTATCGATCTGGCCGCCGACAAAGCCGGCACGCGCTTTGGCGAAATAGCCACCTCATCGCCTGAAAACGCGCGCAAGATTCAGCAAGCCATGTCCAAAATAGAAGATTACACCGATTTCATGCCGGACCCGCGCGATCTGCCTGAGAATATGGATGAAGCCGAATTCAAAAGGCGCTTCGAGTCCATTGACAGCCCGGCTTATCAGGAGGTGGTCAGGCAGATTGATTTACGCATCTCGGCAGCATCCATTTATAAGGACATATAGCCGACAATAAAAAAGGGAGCTAAAAGCTCCCTTTCCGGATAAAGCCAAGTGCAGGGGAGGCGCCCCTGCTATAAACGGCTTAGTTCAAAGTAGTGCCGTGCGTACCTGGCAGAGCCGGCATTTTCTGTCTGGGGAATTCACCAGTCAGGGCTTTCAGGAAAGCCACGATGTCAGCCGTTTCTTCCTTGGTCAAATCCTTGCCTAATTGCAGTTTCGCCATCACGTTTACGGCTGAGTCCAGCGTTTTAACCGAACCGTTGTGGAAATAAGGCGCGGTTAGAGCGACATTGCGCAAAGTGGGCACTTTCCATAAATGTTCATCAGCAGGGTTCTTGCTGACCTCGGCCAGACCCTTGTCTTTCTTGAAATGATGTTGCGCTTCAAAAAAGCCGTTGTCGGCCACAGGGAATTTCTGGAACGCGCCCTCGCCGTTGAATGCGGGACCGCTATGGCAGCTTGTGCAACCCACTTCCTCGAATTTCTGCATGCCTCGGATCTGCTGAGCCGTCAACGCGGACTCATCGCCTCTGACATATTTGTCATAAGGACTGTTAGGCGTAATCAAGGTTCTTTCGTAAGCGGCAATCGCTCTGGTCGCATTCTCCTTGGAAATGGAATCCTTGCCGAACGCGCTCTCGAAAAGCTCTTGATAACCATCAATGGCTTTCAGACGCGCAACGACGTCATCCCAATTCTTCATACCCATTTCAATAGGATTTGTCACGGGGCCCGCAGCCTGATCTTCCAGGCTTGCCGCCCGGCCGTCCCAGAACTGGACTTTACTGAACGCGGCATTCCAGACCGTCGGCGCACTGCGGCCGCCGGTCTGGCCATTCACACCCATCGAGTTCGGACGATTGTCATCACCGCCTAACATGGTGTTATGGCAGGATGCGCAGGAAACCGTACCGGTTGAAGACAGACGTGGATCGTGATACAGGATTTGGCCCAGCTCGATTTTAGCTTCCGAGGAAGGGTTATCAGCAGGCTCAGGCGCTGCTGTAGGCAAAGCTTCCCAGGCTGAAGCGACAGAAACGCTGCCAGCGAGCATTAACGCTGAAACCAGCGAACGAATTTTAAACATACCATACTCCAAAATTTTTATTAACCATAAGGGCGACTGTGGGGGTAATTGGCATCACCCGATGACTTTTTTATAATTCACCCAGCGAAATTGTAAGGTATCAAGCAAACAAGGCACAATCAATTCTTAAGGTCTTTCTCCTCCCTATGGGGCAACCCTGGCGTGCCTGTCGCGGAAAACGCACCTTTTCGATGAAAGAATATCAGAGAACTTTATGAGGACTCGCTTGTCGCTTTAAAAACCGGCAGCCTGTTCTGAAGCTCGGATATCAATTATCCGCTTGCCTTTCAACGGAAATTTTCTGATGGATTTACCGCTGCAAATCTATCCTGATAAAAGTACCCTGGATCAGCTCTAATGTTCAGAATCTTGATGAACCTGTCTCTTTTTCAGGAGGAAACAACATGACTATCCTACAGACACTAGGAATCGCCTCTTGCTTGGGCGGCCCCATGCGGCTATGCGGCTACGCAGCCGAATTACTGCGCGATGACCTGGCGCGGCAGCCTTTGCTGAACGGCAGCCTGCGCCTGCAATGGCATATCGTGCATCCCGACACTCGGGGCTCGAAGGATGACAGGCTGTACCGGCTCAACCAGCAAGCCAGCGAGTTCACCCGGTACTGGACCGAGGCCCGTCGGCCTTTTCTGGTGATCGGCGGAGATCATTCCTGCGCCATGGGCACGTGGCCGGGCGTTCTGAAGGCGCTGCCGGAAACAGAGGAACTGGGCTTGATCTGGATCGATGCGCACATGGATGCCCATACCTTTGAGACATCCCCTTCCGGCAACATTCACGGCATGCCCGTATCCGCTTTACTGGGCAAGGCCGATGCCCGCCTGTCGGCCTTGTATCCGGCCAACCGTTACATCAAACCGGAAAACCTGATTCAGATCGGTATCCGCAGCTATGAACAGGAGGAATACGCTTTATTGCAAGAGGCGGGCGTCAGGATTATCTTTGCCGACCAGATCACCCATCTCGCGCAGACGTTACAGGCTGCGATAGAACAGCTAAGCCAAACCTGTCTCATGATCGGCATCAGCCTTGATCTGGACTTCATTGATCCCATTGATGCGCCCGGCGTCGAAACGCCGGCGCCGGGAGGCTTCAGGGCGGCTGAGCTCATGGCGGCGCTCAGGTCGGTAAATCGTCATGCCAAGCTATGCGGCCTGGAAATCAGCGAATACAATCCGGAAAACGATCCGGACAATAAAACGCTGGACCTGATCAAAGCCATTATTGAAGCTTTCTACGCCGACAACAGACCGAACAAGTCCTTGGGATCGTCCAGATCGGGAATCAACGGCATCTCCGTGCCCAAGTGATGCTCACAGGCCAGTTCATACGCCAGGCGCAGAGCCGAGAAATCTTCCAGCGCGAATCCGACCGCATCGAACACGGTGATTTCCTGCGCGTTTTCCCGCCCCGGCTTATGCCCGCTAACCAGCTCCCATAACTCGGCATGAATATGGCTCGCATCGCACTGCTGCACTTCGCCTTCCACCAGGGCCTGCGGCGTGTATTCGACAATCAGCTTGGCCGCCGACAGCAGGGCGTGGCCCAATTCGGTCTTGCCGGGACAATCGCCGCCCATCGCCTGGATATGCGTACCGGGCGCAACGTCTTCCAGCGCGAACAACGACTGGCGTTTCTTCGCCGCCGTTCCCGTGACGATGATGTCGGCCTCCCGCACGGCCTCTTTAATGCTGCGGCACTGCACGAGCTCAAGCGGATAAGCCGACAGATTCCTGGCAAATTTGCGCATGGCCCCGGCATCCAAATCGAAGAAGCGTATCTGCCGCAGCGGGAAAACACTGTTAAAACCCAATACCTGAAATTCCGATTGCGCCCCGGTGCCGATAACGGCTAAAACTTCGGACTCCGGCCGGGCCAGATAACTTGCCGCCAACACCCCGACGGCGGCCGTCCGGAAAGCGGTCAGCAGTGTCATCTCGCAGATCATGAGCGGATAGCCCGAAGCCACTTCGCTTAACTGGCCGATGGCGATAACGCTGAGTTTGCCTTCAGCCGTATTGCCGGGGTGGCCGTTCACATATTTGAACGCGTATAAACTGTCATCCGAACAGGGCATCAGTTCGATGACGCCGTGGGCATAATGCGTGGCATGGCGAGCCGATTTGTAAAACGAAGGCCACCGGGCAAAATCCTGATTCAATGCGCTGATCAGCCGGCTGAAAAATGATTCAATGCCGACTATTTTTATCAGTCTCAGTATGTCTTTAACGGTCAGAATTTTCATGAACCAGCTTGTCTGTTTTTGGTCTGATGCTAGTGGGACTATCAATATCGTCATGTAGTTCAGGCTGCGTTCAGGTGATTAAGCCACATTTAACCAAACTTAAATCGCTAGCTACATGAACAAAAAGTTAATGCATAAAAAATGAGGATTAAAAAAGCATGAAGACGCCTGTGGTGTCACCAACCGTTAAAAAAATCAGGACCTATCTGGCGGCTAAAGACCAATTAAATGACACGATCATCCGATTGCGTCTGTACCTTCCTGAAGAAGGTTATGACTATTATGCCGGCCAGTGCCTGACAATCTATAATAATCAAGGTATCGGGCGCATGTATTGTCTGTCCAGCGTACCGGGACTGGATGATTTTCTTGAAATACAGATCAGCCTGGCATCGAACGGCGCGCTGATTCCATGGATTTATGGAGAACTCCAGGTCGGCGATCAGGTAAGAATCAGTCCCGCATCCGGCGACTGCTTCTATCTGCCCAGCAATCTCCACCAGCCCCTCATGTTGATTGGCACAGGCATCGCGTTGGCGCCTTTATACGGCATATTGCGTGATGCCCTGGTAAAAAACGGGCATCAGGGCGACATCCGGTTGTTTCATCAGACGCACAGCCCCGATGAATATTATCTGATTCCGGAGCTGATGGCGTTACAGACTCAATACCCCAACTTCAGTTACACCCATTTCATTCACGGCAAAAATCCCGTGAATGTAACGCTCGATGTGCCCGAAAAGTCAACCAGCGAAATGGCCTTCGGCACGATCGAGGACTTATCTCTCTGGCAGTTATTTCTCTGCGGTGACCCCTCTGTCATTAAGGAGGTAAAACAGGATGCCATTCTTTTGGGTGCTAAAGAAAAGAATATTTTTGAAACGCCATTTGCCATACCGGACAACTGAAAACCGCTCCGGCATTAGCGGCAAGCTGCACAAGCGCGCGATGGAGATGATGACAGCTCCCTTAGCATCCGGAAAATATGATTTTTCTACCAGCCAGCCTTCAAAATAATAATGCATCGACTCATAGACAGCCTCAACTTCAACCTCGTTATCATTGAGCTGGATCGCTCCACGGCGGTGTTCATGCCGCGCATCAAAAAAGTCAATCTCTCCGCCGCCATCCTGTTAGGCTACAGCGAACAGGAACTGATCGATAAACCCCTGTCCATCTTCTACGCCCCCGAAGCCATCCCGGAACTGCAGCAAACCGTCCATGCCTGTTTAACCGGCACGATTCCGGCTAAAAACCTGGAATGCGACATCATCACGAAAGCCAACAACAGAATCCAGGCATTGGTTTCACTGTCTGTCCTGCCTGACCGGGACGCGAGCGACACCGACATCGTCCTGCTGATTCACGACATCAGCGACAGAAAGCGCATCGACAAGGAACTGTTCATGATGCACCGGGCCTTGGAACAGAGCGCCAGCGCCGTCGTCATTACCGACACGAACGGCAGCATCGAATACATCAACCCGAAGTTCACCGAACTCACCGGCTACACGGCGCAAGAAGTGCTGGGTAAAAACCCCAGAATATTGCAATCCGGCACAACTACCCCGAGACAATATCAGGCCATGTGGGAAATGCTGTTCAGCAAGGGCGAATGGCATGGCGAAATCAGAAACAAAAAGAAAAACGGCGAGGTTTACTGGGCCTATGAAAACATTAGCGCCATTAGAAATATGCAAGGGGAGATCACGCATTTCATCTCCGTGGCGGAAGATATCACGCTGCGCAAGGAAGCCGAATTGGCATTAAGTGAAAGCGAGGAGCGTTTTCGGCAGATGGCGGAACTGACCGGCGAATGGCTGTGGGAGCAGGACCCCGGCGGTTATTACATCTACAGCAGCACGGCCATCAATCAGATCCTCGGCTTCAGGCCCGAGGAAGTGGTCGGCAAACACTATACCGAACTGTTAACGGCCCGGGACAAAGCCGATCAGTTGCATTACGTCGCCGTGCGCGAGCCTTTTCGCTCCCTGACCAACCATTATCGGCATAAAGACGGCCATGAGGTGCTGACCGAATCGACTGGCCTTCCGCTGATCAATGACGAAGGAAACTTGATTAAATGGCGCGGCGCCGATCGGGATATCACCGCCCGGAAACATTTTCAGGACGCCCTGATAGACAGCGAGAAACGCACGCGCCTGATCATCGAAAGCTCCATCAACGCCATCGTGATCATGGATGACAGCGGCCTCATCACGGACTGGAACCCCCGCGCCGAAAAAATGTTCGGCTGGTCCCATGATGAAGCCGTAGGCCAGCCGATCAAAGACCTGATCATCCCGCCGCGGTTTCGCAGCGCGCATCAGAAGGGCCTGGAGCATTTTTTACAGACCGGCATCGGTCCCTTGCTGAATCGCCAGTTCGAACATGTGGCCGTGCGCCGCGACGGCACCGAATTTCCTGTCGAACTCAGCATTTCCCCCTTGAAACTGGGCGATACGTACATCTTCAGCGGCTTCATACACGACATCACGGACCGCAAAGCCGCGGAACAGCAAATTCGCCAGGCCCAGGTCAAGCTGGCGATCGCCCAGAGCGAGATAAAAATCGCCCGGCAAATACAGTCTTCCCTGCTGCCGACGGCATCAATCAAATCCGATCATTTTGAAGTCACCGGTTTCTGCCTGCCCGCCAATCAGGTCGGCGGCGATTACTTCGACTATTTCATTCGCAATGAAGACCGTCTGGACATGATCATCGCCGATGTCTCGGGCCATTCCATCGGTCCTGCCCTGTTCATGGTGGAGGCCCGCAGCGCTATCAGGACGCGCGCCACCGGATCGGAGACACCGGCCGAGACGCTCAGCCTCCTTAATAAATTCCTTTACGAGGACCTGGACAATTCGGACTATTTCATAACCTTATTTTACCTGCAATACGACATCGGCAGCCAGCAACTGAGTTTCGCTAATGCCGGCCACCCACCGCCTTTGCTGCTCAGCCCGTCCGAATCCGAATGCCGGCAACTCGACGCCGACGGGCTGATACTGGGCGTGCGCGAACATGTCGATTTCGAGGAAAAAACCACAACGCTTTCGCAGGGCGATCTGATCCTGCTGTACACGGACGGCTTAACCGAGGCCGAAAATATCCACGGCGAGTTTTTCGGCCTGAAACGCGTCAATGATATTTTGATTCAATACGCCCAGCAGTCCCCGCAAATGATTATCGAAGTCCTGCTGGAACAACTGAAACAATTCTGCCAGACCGAATCATTCAAAGACGACATTACCTTGATGATTTTCAGGCGCGACTAGCTTTGGCCGATAATTTGGGAAGGATGTAGGTCGGGTTAGCGGCAGCGTAACCCGACGCTGTTCGGCATCAGTTATTAAGATTTCCTGGCCAACTCCCGAAGGCGCCGGCAAAGCTCAATCACATCGGCTTCATCCTGATAAAGCCCGAAGCCGAACCTCAATCGGGCGCCCCGGCGGTCTATTAAAATGCCGTTGCGGCTCAGGGCTTGCAGGCATTTTTCGGCGATTTCCCAAGACGGTGCCTCGAAAGTCAAAAAATGCCCATGCCAGATCAGGGCCGGATCGAATAACGCCGCTAGAGACCAATCCTGCACGAAAGTTTGAGGCAGATTGTCAAGAAAGGTCTTTTGGAGTCCCACGACATAGCCGTGAATGCCCGGGATATCGATGCCTGCCGAATCGAACAGATCCCAAACGGCGTTAAAACGATAAAAGCCGCTCGGGTCCTGTGTCGAACCCATGAAGGCCATCGCATCCTCCGGGTAGCCGACTTCTTCCCCGACCGGCCGGGACAACTGCGCGAACTCGGCATACCAGCCCGTATCGGCCGGGCGCCAGTTGCCTTTCGGCACCACCATAAAGCCGATGCCTTCACCGCCCTGGCCGTATTTGTAGCCGCCGCCCAGATAGAAAATACGCCCCTCCAGCCTGGACAAGTTACACGGAATGGCCGCGAAGCCGTGATAGCCGTCGACGGCAAACAGCGTCGAGACAGGCGTCGCGGCAACCAGCGACTCCATGTCGCCATCCGTCAAGGCCGCGCCCGAATCGAAGAACACCTGGCTCAAGAAAACGAGGTCGTAGTCTTTGCCAAGCTCGGACCGCATGTTATCGAGAAAAACGGCTTTATCCCGAGGAAAGCCCGCCGCATCGACCTGATGAATCGAAATCCCGGGAATTTCAATCAATCGGAGAAACTGCCGGCGCCAGGAATGGAATTCATTGCTCGTGGTAAGGATTTTTAACTCTTTTCTGCCCAGAAAAAGCGACAGCAGGCGCGCGGAAAGCTCATGGGTATTGGGCGCCAGCGCGATTTGCCGCGCGTCTTTCAGCCCCAGGATTTTCGCGATATGGTTTTGCGTTTTCGGAATCGTCTCGGAAAAAATCCGGTCCCATTTTTTATCGCTAAACAGGGCGCAATCATCCCAGTAAGCGATTTGAGCCTCGCGGCTGACATCGGGCCAGAAGTGATGGGAATGGGCGCGAAAATGCAATCTGCCCGCATGGCCTTTCAGAAACCGGCTGTAGTACTGTTTAGGATTGGAAAGCGTCATAGACGATATCCAGCTGGTCCTTGATAGGCTTTGGCAATGCCGGCGCCATGGATTTGGGCATCAGGAAGGTCGCCAGATTGAACAGATCCAGAAAAGCGCGGTTTCTTTCCGTCGTCGATTTCAGGTATTCATGACCTGAAGAGCCGCCGGTTCCGATTTTAGTGCCGAGTATCCTGTGCACCATGAGCGCATGACGAAAACGCCAGATCGTGAACTTCTCGTCGATTTCGACCAGAGAACTGATAATTTCAAAAGGCATCTGCAGCGCCGGATAATCGCGGTAGAGAAAAATGAACACGGCCGACAGCATCGCCTTCTGCGACAGCCTGAATCTGCCTTGCGCCCGCTGCTCGGCAAATTTACCCGCATCCAATAAAGTGGCGAAGGTTTCGCGCGTGGTTTCCAGATTTTTCAGCTCCATCGCCCGCAAAGATTCGTCCAGGCCCGGATTGTTCAAGATGATCTCATGGTCCTGCTTGAGCATCTTATGTACGGCCAGCGCGTAATCGCCCCAGAAATCATAGCCTTCAAACCGTGAGAAAGGCATGCGCGCCAGCCACGCCTCCAACAGCTCAAAAATGCTGACTTTGCTTTCTTCCTTCTCCAGCGCTTTCCTGTCTTCCGGTTTGAGGCGGGAATTAATGAATTGCTTTTCAATGTCCATTCGGTGCTCGGGCCTGATGCCCAATATCGCTTCCACCAGGCGGAACTGCAGACTCTGAAAGCCGGAAGCCGGCACCAGATAATCCCTGAATTCCATGAAATCCAGCGTGGTCATCGTCTCCATGACCTGAATCTGATCAATCAAAACCTGCTGAATGGTAGTGACTCTTTCCAGGCGGGCATTGATTACGTAAAGGTCCGTGGACGGCACAAACGGCTGGGCCATGATCCGGCGGATGGAATCGAGCTCATGCAGGATCTGCTTGAACCAGAGCTCATAAGTCTGGTGGACGACGATGAACAGCGTCTCGTCGTGGACCTCTTCGCCGTATTTCGCGCTTTCAGGCGCCTGGGCGTTCAGGATCTTAGGCAGTTGCAGATAATCGCCGTAATACAGCGGAGGATGGATTTTCATAAAGGCCTTACCCGTGAACAGGAATTCCCAGCCATGACCGGCCGGAATTTCGACATCATGTATCTTAAAACTTTGGCCTTTTTTAAATGATTAGGTTCCTGTTCGGTAATCGTTACGACGCCGCGCGCATCAATTGGTTCATGCCAAGAAACACCGTAGGGTACGCATTGCGTACCTTCCCTGAGCCGGCAAATTTTGGAAATGGCATGCGGTGCATACCCTGCAGAGCTTCGTGGTTTATTGATTATTCCTGGATGATACAATCATCCCCATAACATTTATTGACCTCGACCGTAATATGCGAGAGCCTGTGGAAGTCCTTCAGCAGCGCCTTGTAATATTGCGGGGGTTTAGGCGTATGCGAGACCACCGACAAAATGATCGCGAAGTGCTTGGGGCCCACGCGCCAGATATGCAGGTCTGAAACACGATTATCAGCATCGCTTTCTATTTTTTTCTTGACGGCTATTTTATAGCTTGCATCGATGCTTTCATCGATCAATATCGGGCTACTCTCTTTCATGAGTCCATAAGACCAGTGGATAATCACCAGCGCCCCGACCATGCCCATGACCGGGTCCAGCCAGTTCCAGCCATAATATTTCCCCGACACCAGAGCAACAATAGCCAGCACGGACGTCAATGCGTCAGCCAGCACATGCATATAAGCGGCCTTGAGGTTTTGATCATGATGGTGGCCATGCTCGTGATCGTGATCATGCTTATGATCATGGTGCTCTTTCAATAGCAAGGCGCTGATCAGATTGATCAACAAGCCAAAAGCCGCGACGGCGATGGCGTCATCGAAAAGGATGATGCGGGGCCTCAGCAGACGCTCTGCCGACTCGACCATCATCATCAAAGCCACGACACCCAATGCCACGGAACTGGCGAATCCGCCCAGGACGCCTACCTTGCCAGGGCTGAAAGCAAATGTGTCATCGTGGGCATGGATACGCGAATAGCGGTAGGCGATGATCGTGATCATGAAGGCCGCCACATGGGTGCCCATGTGCCAGCCGTCGGCGAGCAGCGCCATCGAGCCGAACAGCGTGCCGGCCGTGATTTCCACGATCATGGTCAGGAATGTGAGAACCAGTACCTGTTTGGTCCGTCTTTCGCCTTTTTTATGAATGACTGCAAAATCATGATGATGCTGCAAGAGTTTAAGTGCGCGAGCATGCATGCTGATATACCTGTTATTTATTGGATCTGAACAGCCGACAGCCGATATCGGTTATAAGTATTAAACAGGCACTATGAATTTTTCAAGCATCAGCGTCAAGACCTGCCCGGCCAATAAACGCTAGACACATGATTTTTAGGGGCTTATTTTTTAACTAGCGTTATATGGACTAGATGAAAACACCACGAAGTTCACCGGAAAACATCATGATAAAGCTTCCTGTCCTTCGTGGTTTTTACTCGTACTATTAGGAACTATGCCTTAGGCAAAACCGCCCTACAAACGCCTCTACGCCGTTTTCTTATAAGGCGGCAAAAACCCGGCCGCATCGAGCAGATCTTCCACGCCGGCATCGATAATTTCCAGACCCATTTTCTTGCAGAAGCGCTTTTCCTTGTCGGTTGGGTTTTTATTCAAAACCCAGCCTTTAGGCTCCGCTGCCGCATAAACGATGTCGCTCATGACCATGCGCTCGGAATCGCGGTTTAAAGGCATGCCGATCAACAGATACTGCTTCTGCTTGCGGTATTCCTTCAGGAAACCGGGAATGGCGAAGCCGCCCATCAGTTCGGTGATGTAATCGACATAGTCGGCATCCGAGGCGATATAGTTGGCCTCGGGCCTGGGCGTGCCCATCGGCTTGAATAAAATCGGCAAGCGCGGGTCGACCTGCTCCTGCGGAATCTCGAAATAATCGCTGCCATCGAAATGATACAATTTGTAGCGCTGCGGCTGGGCGGCGATTCTTGCCAAGCCGACGATCAGGGTATGTTCGTCATCGGCATAACTGTCCTGCAACTGGGTATCGCGATTGATATCGATGACATAAGCGGGCCGCCATTCTTCCAGCCAATCATGCAAGGCGGCTCGGGTCCATTCCGTCTCCCCGTAGACCTTAGTCAGAAACTGGCCCAGAAAACTTCTGCCCCGCTTTAACTCCTGATTCATGGCCGCCCGAGGAAATTCATACATGAGCTTGGGCGCCATCGGCTGACCATTGTTCATGGCCAGAATCAGGCTGGTGCTGTCGGCGGGCATCGGCTCGCCCGTTACTTTATTTTTCGCATCAAAAAGCACGCCCGGACCTAAATAAGGCACGACTTTATTGTCGTAAAGACCGCTTAATATTTCGGAAAATACATTGGAAGACATGATTAACTCCTTTATGACTGGTATATGTACCCGTAACTTAAGCAAAAAGCACTCCAATTGCCATTAATCGTCTTTTACCTAATAAATAACAATCACTTATTGTCGGCATGAACGCCCAATGTCGCGTATTTCCCAACATCGATTGTTCTGTTCGCGACATTTCCAACAAATCCCAGCTAAAAAGGTACGCATTGCGTACTCTACAGAGTTACAGGTAGGCCGGGTTGATAAACCCGGCATTTCGAAGCCGTCCATGCCGGGTTTCCGCTAAAGCTCCAACCCAGCCTGCACATACATATACAGTCCCACTGTGAGCAAGCCGACATAAACCCTACAAAATGTCCGCAATACTACGCAGGCACAAACCGCCACGCACTCTAATTTAATCATTAAAATCATAAGCTTATTATTGCTTCCAACGATTGGCACGGCCCTTGCTCAATATCCTTGCGTAATCAACCACAACGTTCTATGTAAGGAGAAAATCATGGCATTACGTCAATGTGCAATTTACGGTAAAGGTGGGATCGGCAAATCCACCACAACACAAAACCTGGTCGCCGCACTCGCTGAAGCCGGCAACAAGGTGATGATCGTGGGTTGTGACCCAAAAGCCGATTCTACTCGTTTGATCCTGCACTCAAAAGCACAAACGACCATCATGAGCCTGGCGGCTGAAGCCGGCAGCGTTGAAGATCTTGAACTGGAAGATGTGTTGAAAGTCGGCTTCGGCGGCGTTAAATGCGTTGAATCTGGCGGCCCTGAGCCCGGCGTCGGCTGTGCCGGCCGCGGTGTAATCACGGCCATCAACTTCCTCGAGGAAGAAGGAGCTTACGATGATGAACTCGATTTCGTTTTTTATGATGTTCTTGGGGATGTTGTGTGTGGCGGCTTTGCCATGCCAATCCGTGAAAACAAGGCGCAGGAAATTTACATCGTTTGCTCGGGCGAAATGATGGCGATGTATGCGGCCAACAACATTGCCAAAGGTATCGTGAAATACGCTAACTCAGGCAGTGTTCGCTTAGCTGGCCTGATCTGCAACTCGCGCAACACAGCTCGCGAAGACGAACTGATCATGGCGCTGGCTGCAAAAATCGGCACGCAAATGATCCATTTCGTACCGCGCGACAACGTCGTACAACGCGCCGAAATCCGCCGCATGACCGTTATCGAATATGATCCGACCGCCAAACAGGCTGACGAGTATCGTCAATTGGCGCTGAAAATCCGCGATAACAAAAATCTCATTATCCCTCAACCTATTTCCATGGATGAACTGGAAGAGTTAATGATGGAGTTCGGCCTGATGGACGAAGAAGACGAGTCTATCGTTGGCAAGACTGCGAGCGCAGAAGCGTAAAAATCCGTCCCGCAATACTGGAGGGCGGTGCCTCCGCTCTCCAGTCCTAAAACTTGTCTGTTGGGGGATTGCCCACGGCATAAGTAGGAGAAATAACATGGCAGCAATGACAAGAGAAGAGACCGAAGCGCTCATACAGGAAGTGCTTGAAGTCTATCCGGAACAAGCGAAAAAAGACCGCGCCAAGCACTTGGCGGTCAACGACCAGTCGCTTGAAAAATCAAACAAATGCATTACCTCCAACCGCAAGTCCCTACCCGGTGTCATGACCATCCGCGGTTGCGCTTATGCCGGTTCAAAAGGGGTGGTTTGGGGCCCCATCAAGGACATGATCCACATTTCCCACGGCCCGGTCGGCTGCGGCCAGTATTCACGCGCCGGACGCCGTAACTATTACGTCGGCACGACCGGCGTCAATACCTTCGGCACCATGAACTTTACCTCTGATTTCACCGAAAAGGATATCGTGTTCGGCGGCGATAAAAAGCTCGCGAAGATCATGAATGAAATCGAGGAACTGTTCCCGCTCAACAAAGGCATCAGCATTCAGTCGGAATGCCCGATCGGCCTGATCGGCGACGATATCGAAGCGGTCGCCAAAAAAGCCAACAAGGAAATCGGCAAACCCGTGGTTCCGGTGCGTTGCGAAGGCTTCCGCGGCGTATCGCAATCATTGGGTCACCATATCGCCAACGACGCTATCCGCGATTGGGTTCTCGACAATAACGAAGGCAAAGAGACCGCCTATGAAATCTCCCCGTACGACGTAGCCGTCATCGGCGATTACAACATCGGCGGCGATGCCTGGGCTTCACGCACATTGTTGGAAGAAATGGGTCTGCGCGTAGTTGCACAATGGTCCGGCGACGGCACCATTGCCGAAATGGAAAACACACCCAGAGTAAAGCTGAACCTGATCCATTGCTACCGTTCGATGAACTACATCGCGCGGCACATGGAAGAAAAGTACAGCATCCCCTGGATCGAGTACAACTTCTTCGGCCCGACCAAAATCGCCGAATCGCTGCGCAAAATCGCTGCGTTCTTCGACGAAACTATTCAGGCCGGCGCGGAAAAAGTTATCGCCAAATACCAGGCTGAATACGACGCTGTTATCGCCAAATACAAACCACGTCTGACAGGCAAGCGTGTCATGCTTTACGTCGGCGGCCTGCGCCCTCGCCATGTGATCGGCGCTTATGAAGATCTGGGCATGGAAGTGGTCGGCACCGGTTATGAATTCGGCCACAACGACGACTATGACCGCACGATCAAGGAAATGGGCAACGCCACATTGCTCTATGACGATGTTACCGGTTACGAGTTTGAAGAGTTCGTCAAGAAAGTACAACCTGACCTGATCGGCTCCGGTATCAAGGAAAAATACATCTTCCAGAAAATGGGCATCCCGTTCCGGCAGATGCACTCCTGGGATTATTCCGGCCCTTATCACGGCTATGACGGCTTCGCCATCTTCGCCCGCGATATGGACATGACCCTGAACAACCCGTGCTGGAAACAGGTGAAAGTGCCTTGGAAAACGGCTGAAAGCGATGCGGTAGCGGTAGCGGCAAGCGCCTGATATGTAAGGTAGGGTACGCACTGCGTACCTTACCAGCTGGTACGCGATGCGTACCCTACGGTGAAAAAATTTAAGAATGGTGCGCGTTGCGCGCCCTATCAATTCTCAATATGTCGTCCACAGATTAGTGGCGCACAGGAGATTATCATGAGTCAAGAAGTCGAAAACATACAACCGAGTTATCCTTTATTCAGAAACGACGAATACAAGGAAAACCTGGCCAATAAACGCGCGCTTTACGAAGAACGCCACCCTCAGGAACAAATTGACGAAGTATTCGAGTGGACGACCACTAAGGAATATCAGGAACTCAATTTCAACCGCGAAGCCCTGACCGTCAACCCGGCAAAAGCCTGTCAGCCATTGGGCGCCGTATTGTGCGCGCTGGGCTTTGAGAAAACCATGCCTTACGTGCACGGCTCGCAAGGCTGCGTGGCCTACTTCCGTACCTACTTCAACCGCCATTTCAAGGAACCGGTTGCCTGCGTGTCCGATTCCATGACCGAAGACGCAGCCGTTTTCGGCGGCCAGAAAAACATGATGGCCGGTCTGGAAAACGCGAAAGCGCTGTACAACCCCGACATTATTGCCGTATCGACCACCTGCATGGCGGAAGTTATCGGCGACGACTTGAATGCCTTCATCAACAACACCAAGAAGGCCGGCCACGTCGAACAGGATTATCCAACGCCTTTTGCGCACACTCCAAGCTTTGTCGGCAGCCATACCACCGGTTGGGACAACATGTTCGAAGGCATGATTAAGTATTTCACCCTGAACCACATGGATGACAAGAAAGTCGGCTCCAACAACAAGATCAACCTGGTGCCGGGTTTTGAAACCTATCTGGGCAACTTCCGCGTCATGCACCGCATGTTGAAGGAAATGGGTGTGGACTACTCGCTGCTGAGCGATCCATCCGAAGTGCTCGATACACCGGCCGACGGCACCTTCCGCATGTATGCGGGCGGCACCACGCAGGCTGAAATCAAGGATGCGCCCAACGCCATCGACACATTGCTGCTGCAACCCTGGCAGCTGGAAAAAACCAAAAAGTTCGTTCAAACCGTCTGGAATCAACCGGCCACCGCCATCAATATCCCGATGGGCCTGGAATGGACCGACCAGTTCCTGATGAAAATCTCCGAACTGACCGGCAAACCGATCGCCGCTTCACTGGAACTTGAACGCGGACGTCTGGTGGACATGATGACCGACTCGCACGCCTGGCTGCACGGCAAGAAATTCGCCCTGTACGGCGACGCCGATTTCGTCATGGGCATGACCAAGTTCCTGCTCGAAGTCGGTGCCGAGCCGAGCGACGTGCTGTGCAACCATGCCAACAAACGCTGGCTGAAAGCCATGAACAAAATGCTGTCTGAATCGCCTTACGGCGTGAACACCCAGGTGCATATCGGCCGTGATTTGTGGCATTTCCGTTCATTGATGTTCACGAACAAACCGGACTTCATGATCGGCAACTCGTACGGCAAGTTCATCCAGCGCGACACCTTCTACAAAGGTGAAGAGCACGAAGTGCCGTTGATCCGCATCGGTTTCCCGATTTTCGACCGCCACCACCTGCACAGAATGACGACGCTCGGCTACGAAGGCGCCATCTACATGCTGACCACGCTGGTGAATGCCGTTCTGGAACAGTTAGACAAGGAAACCAAAGGCATGGGCACCACGGATTACAACTACGATTTGATCCGTTAATTGAGATTGTAGGCTGGGTTGATAAACCCGGCATGGGCGGCTCCGAAATGCCGGGTTTCCGCTAAAGCTCCAACCCAGCCTACGACGTGCACCCTTTCCCGTTTGCCGCGCCGAGCACCGCAGTTTTCGGTGGGAACAGCCCGAAGGGGCGCAGCAAGGATGCCGCGCGTTGCCAGAGGGCCAAGGATGGCCCTTCTGGCAACCCTCGTCGAAAACGAGGAGCACAGGATGCAAGCGGCAACCGGGCGGCCTTTCTTTTGGTTCCTTTTCTTTCGACTGCATGGATGCAGGAGTTAGAGCAACGCAGGAGCAGTTGCCGAGGCCGCGCAAAGAAAAGGAACTCGCCCTCGGGTGCGAAAAACCCGATTAAAACAACCGTCGCGTTAGCGACACATAACCGGAGATCCCGATGCCTAGCGTCATGTTGAAAAAAAACGGAGAAGGCAAACTGGTCTTCTATGTACCCAAAAAAGATTTGGAAGAAGTGGCCGAATCGATCGAATTCGACAGCCCCGACAAATGGGGCGGCGAAGTCGTGCTCAGCGACGGCTCGAAATACTACTTCGAGCCGATGGATGTGCCGCCGACCTTCCCCATTACCCTACGCGCAAAACGTATAGATGATTAAGGAGTTTAACCATGGCCTTGTATATAGTTGAAGCTGATTGTATTTCCTGCGGCGACTGCGAACCGGTCTGCCCGACCACTTCCATCAGCGAAGGCGCCGTTGTTTTTAAAATCGATGCCAGAACCTGCACCGAATGCGAAGGCGACTTTGACAAGCCGCAATGCGTCAAGGTCTGCCCGATAGACAACTGCATCCTGCCGCTCACGGCGTAAGACGATGAGCCGGAACGCGATTTCACGGGATCTGGCTTTATGTACCGGGCTGGCGGCGCGCATCATGCCCGCTGCCGGCCGCACTCGATCCGACAGGGGAACTGACGAATGATAACACTGGAACAAACCCGGGAAATCGCCGGAAAAATAGCCCAACTGGGCCTCAATGAAAGTGCCCTTTCCACGCTCAGGCAGGCATACCCGGGCGTTCATTTCACCTACTGCATGGATGACGACATTCCCAATAACGAGCCGGTGCTCGCGCGGGACGATTTCAATCTCTATCTGGTTGACGGGCGCGAGCATTGCCTGTGCCTGACCAACAGCCATGAAGTAGCGACCGGCATCGTTGTCGCCGAAATCATCCCCGATTAGACAGGCCAGCCCATGTCCGCCTCAGAAAGCCCCGTCACGCTTCCCATCGCCGATTGCAGCCTATGTCCCTTCCGCGGCAAGACGCTGCTCATGGGGCGCTGCATGCCCGGCGATACCTGCGTGCTGGCCGAAAGCGGCCGGCAGATCGACCGGTTTTTCCGGGTGAATCCGGCTTACGCCGAGCATTATCTGCAAGACCGGTTCTGGGAGCGGCGCGCCATTGCCGTGCGTTATGCGCCTCAGAAATCGCTGGCCGAACTGGTTCATGACGAAGACGAGGTCGTCAGGCGCGCGGTGGCCTACCGCCTGCCCGTCACGCAACTGCACCAACTGATAGACGACTCTGACCGGGAAGTCAGGATGACTGTCGCTGACCGCATCGCGCCCGAGGATCTGGAAAAAATGGCCAACGACCCGGACTATATCGTCCGGCTGACCATCGTCAAGCGACTGCCGCAAGGCCGCCTGTTCCGGTTCATCCGCGACGAAGACCTGCAAGTGCGCAAAATCGTCGCCGAACGCCTGCCCGAAGTCAGCTTAGGATTGATGGCGAACGATGAAGCCCCCGAAGTCAGGCGCATCGTCGCGGAGCGCATGAGCCCCGCCGATGCCGTCATCCTGCTCAGCGATCCGGAGTGGGTCGTACGCTATGCGGCTGCCCAGCGTGCGGCGCCGGAAGCCTTAACCGGCCTGTTGGACGACCCGGAACCGGATGTCCGGGAAGCCGCGCAAGAACGATTGAATCATTATTCCCAGGCAGCGCATGGGAACGAAAAACCGGAAGCTTAAGCATGTCTGATCAACCATTGCATCCTCCCAGACCACAGCTGGCCGGGCATCAGCTTGCAGAAATCTGCAAATCCACCTTGCCCGACGATGAATTCCTGCTGGCCAAAATCCAGGCGCTGGTACCCGACTACCCTGTCCGTCTGGCCGCGACCGGCGGCGAATGGTACCGCATAGGCGGCATCGTCGACAGGGCCGGCAGACGCATCGCCGCCAACCTGATCGAGTGGGCCGAGCGCACTTTCATCGAATGCGGCCGCGACCTGCAAACCCTGATCGAGCACGCGCTGGAGCAAAACCTGATCGCGACCCGGCAAATCGGCAACACGCTGTACATCGTCATCCAGACGGGCAGCAGAGCCGAGGATTTCATCCAGCTGGAAATCGACAAAACGCACGAGGTTTCCGACCGGTTGCTGGTCAGTCCGCGCAAACCGCCGGAAGATCTGGAAGAATTTATTGATCCTTTGGAGCCTGATTGGCTGCAATCATTCAGCATAGGTACGGCCCGTTACACTTATCGACGTAAAACTGACGTGCCGGTTTTCATGGATGAAATCAATAAATACCACAACGACGAACACCCGGCCCGACGCTTCATGCACGACTGGAACCGCAGCAGCGCCGGACAGAAGGCCGTGTTCTGCGAAGACTGGTTCATCCGTCCGCATCAGACGACCGGCCGCTTCGGCGAGCAGGTCATCAGCGTTGAAATCATCAATACGCAAAAAAAGAATCTCCCCCGGCTGGACAATATCGCCGGCAAGAAGGGCAACGCCCTCAATAACGCATTGACGCGTTTTGACCGTCAAGCCGGCTACCCGTTTGCCTGGTTCTTTTACATGCTGAAAGGACAACTGGTTTCCCCGCAGACCGGCGCCGCCGTCTTCCAGGACATCAGCGGCGATTTCGCGTATCTGCCGGCGCGCGATGCCGCTGTCCTTCAAGACTGGATTGAAATGCCTTATAGCATCTACTCAGGGCCAGCCTTATACGATTTTTAATACCGAGTGCCCGCACTCACAATCATCACCTTCAATAAATAGGAGAAAAAACAATGGCAATTGCAGACATCAAAGCATTTTCAGAAAAAGCGAAAGCTGACCCTGAATTAAAGGACAAGTTACTTGCCTGCATGAAAATTAAAGAAATTCTCGGGCTGGCCAAAGAATACGGCTTCGAACTGGACGAAGTGGAACTGTACCCGCCCAACGAACCGCAATTCACGGCTGAGCAGCTTTCCGAAAGAATGGTCAAGGCCCTGCTCAGGGCTTAAGCGGCGCCGCAAGGGCGGCCGGTGGCCGCCCTTTTAAATGCCTATGTGTGCTGGGTTGAAGCTTTGCGGAAGCCCAGCTTGGGCGGCTTCGAATGCTGGGTTTATCAACCCAGCTTACGCGCCTTAGCGAAACAGTCATATTCGCGCCGCCCTCAATATGCCCGCCTTGAGTGCCAAACAACATGGCCCGTACGTCAAGGCTTATTTCCAACATCTCCTCGATAACGGCAAGTTACCGTTACAGGCTGTTTGCGCCGTGATGCGTAAATTGCTCCATGCCATCCACGGCATGTTAAAGCATGATAAGCCTTTCGATAACGCTCGGTTTTATGCTATCCCGGCATCGATCGATCAGTAAAAAAACGACCAGATTGGTTGACTTTGAACAGAGTATCTACCGCTGTTAAAAGTGCCAGCACGCGTAGGCTGGGTTGGAGCTTTAGCGGAAACCCGGCATGGGTGGCTGTGCTGGGTTTTTCAACCCAGCCTACCCTAAAACAACCCCGAAAAAGGCTGCACCGTCACCCACTCACCGGCTTTGACGCCGGCGCTGTCATGGTCAAGAATAATGAATGCGTTTGCCAGGCTCATCGAACGTAAAATCCCCGAGCCCTGTTTGCCGGTCGTTTTCACGGTCCACTCGCCGTTCTCGTTCTGTTCGATGATGCCGCGATAGATTTCGGTGCGGCCGGGTTTTTTGCGCAGGTTTTCGGTGGTTCTGGCCATGAAGGTCGGTACGATCGGTTTGTTGTTGACGCCCAGCATTTTTTCCAGGGCAGGCAGGACAAACTGATAAAACGTCACCATGACGGCGACGGGATTGCCGGGCAGGCCGAAAAACGCGGCCTTGCCGATCCGTCCGAAAGCCAGGGGCCGTCCCGGCTTGAGAGCCACTTTCCATAATTCGACCTGGCCGGAGGCCTGCAGCGCCGTTTTCGTGTAATCGGCCTCGCCGACCGAGACGCCGCCGGAAGAAATGATCACATCGGCATAGGTGCCGGCTTCCTCGAAACTATTCAGCAATGAGTCGGGATCGTCTGCCAGTATGCCTAAATTGGTGACTTCGATATCGGGCCTATCCAGCGCCGCCAGCAGGCTGTAGCGATTGCTGTCGTATATGCCGCCTGTGCCGGGTGTCTGGCCGATGCCGAACACTTCGTTGCCGGTCGAGGCGATGGCTATCTTAAGTTTTCTGCGCACGTTGATTTCGGCAATGCCGAGCGAGGCACACAGGCCGATGTCGGGCGGCGTCAGGTATTTGCCCGGTTGCAGAATGGTTTGCCCCTGCCGGATGTCCTCGCCGGCCTGGCGAACGTTCTGGCCAGGCTTGTGCCGGTTGTCCAGTTCGATGAAGTTGCCGGACAGTTGAACCTGTTCCTGCATGACGACGGTGTCCAGTCCTTCCGGCAGGGGTGCGCCGGTCATAATACGAATACATTGACCTCGTCCCGTATTGCCCGTGTATGACCTGCCGGCAAGCGCCTGGCCTATGATTTCAAGCCGGCCTGTGCCTTGATCGGGCAAGTCTTCGGCATGCAGCGCGTAGCCGTCGACAGCAGAATTGGTATGCGCCGGCACATTGAGGGTCGAGATGACCGGTTCGCAAAGCGTGCGGCCTCTGGCACGCTCGATGTTGAGGCGCTCATGGCCGCTGATCATAGGCACGGCGGCCAATATCCGGGCCAGCGCGTCTTTGACGGGAATCAGGCCGGGCTCATAGATATCGTTGCAGCTGGGTTGGGTCGTAATCATTTTCGCGTGCTGGGTCCGTTGGTGGGAATGCCGTTGCCCATAAAACTTAGAAAATACTCCAGATTCCTAAATTCCGGGCTTTGGGCCGGGATGGGCCGGGCTTTGATCTGTTCCAGGCATTCCCTGAAGCGCCTGTGCAGCGTGCCCATTTCGCCCCATTTTAGCCGATAAACCGGCCAGTGGCTGGTATGCCCGAGGGACGGGCTCAGGATTTCGGAGCGCAGCTGTTTGCCGGCGTTTTGCACATGGCAAGTAGCGCAGGCGAAATTCAGCTGGCCGCGGCGCTGGTAGTAAAAATCCTTGCCCTGCTGGTAGGCGGCCAGGGCGCGCGGATCGTCGGCCGGTATCGTGATCGAGATCGGCTTGCCGCGCGAGGTAAATGCCATAAAGGCCAGCAGTTGAGCCATGTCGCCTTTTTCATAGGGCAAGGGGGCTTCCCGGTTTTCGGCGCGGCAGTCATTGATGGCCCTGGCCAAGGTGATGACTTCGCCCTTATCGCGATCCCATCGAGGGTATTCATGAGCAATGGCGATGCCTTTATCGGGCAGGCAATCGGCATAACGATGGCCGTTTTTAAAGGGCGTGTTGAATAAGGCTTCGCCCTGTTCTATGGCCTCGTCATAAGGCGGAAACTCCTCTATTGCCAACCAGGACTGGCGCGCGATCGGATCGATCGCATAAACGCCGTCGGCATAGTCCGGCAATTTGAGCTTGGGGAACAGTTGCTGGTAATGCCGCTGGAATTTCTGCTGATCCTGCTGCGGATCGGCATGCGAAGGCAGCGCCAATACGCCTATAAAACCGCCAAGCAGTAAGGCGCTACTTGATAATGTGTTCTTCAGAATCCTGCTGGCCAAGATTGTCCACCCAACTGATCGTGATTTTATCGCCCGGTTCGCCGCCTTTCAGCATGAAGGCGAAATACGGGTCTTTGGAAACGCTGGCGCCCATCGCGCAACTGGCGATCACCTTGCCGTTATGTTTGACGGTCAGCTCCTGGATAAAGTGCGCCGGAATCGGCTGATTGGTATTTTTGTCGATGTTGCGGCCGTGTTCCATCGGATGAGAAATCAGGGTTCTGATCTGGGTCTTGCCGTCGATGCGTTTGGTTCGAATCTTGATGCTGTTCATGTCAACCTCCGCAGCCGCCGATCGTGACTTTGACCGTTTGCCGGGCACTGTAAAGATTATTGCCGGCCTGCACGATGACGATGACATCGGATGTTTCGGCCATCTTCAGGCGGGTCGATACAGAAAGCTCAAGTTCGGGCGACAGGTCGAACCGGGCGGCCAGCGGCACGGGATTTTTCTCGACCAGTATGGAAATGTTTTCGACGCCATCAAGACGGCTGGTGACGGTGATCGGCACCACGGCGCCGTTTTCCGCGATTTGCGGTATCTGGATATCGATTTTATCGCTTTCGGTGATCTTCGCATCCTTGAATAGCGTTTTCAGCGTTTCTTCCAGTTTGTGCCGGGCAAACTGCTCGGCGAGCCATTCCGCATGAGCCGGATCAGACTTCAGCAAACCGCTGGCCAGGGCCATGGAACAGGCGCCGAACGATACGGATTTTTTCAGAAATTCTCTACGATTGACGGGCATGATGGCTACTCCGGTCTGTGTTTGATAAGTCATTCCAGACTCCAGAGATAATCGACGACCTTGTCGATCTCTTCTGCATCGAGAATGCGGTTTCTGCCGAACGGCGGCATGCTGGTTTCGGGGTTGAAGCGCGTCGCGTCCCAGATCTGTTCGTGCAGTTGCTGCTTGTCCTTAAACCGGCCTGGAATCGCCGCCAGCGCAGGGCCGATATTGCCCGGCGATTCGCCGTCTGCAATCACATGGCAAGCCAGACAGTTGCCTTTATTGCGGTCGAATGCAATCTGCCTGCCTTCGTCCAGCCGCTGTTTCGGGATGTCGGCCATGCCGCTGCCGGGCAGCAACAAAATAAAGGCGATGAAGCCGAATTTCATGGCAGTACGGGTTCTTCCTTGAATAAAGGCAAATACGCGCGGGCCGATTGTTCGGGCTGATGGTCAAAAATACCGCCGATGACCGCCAGCACCCCGGCGCCGGCTTCCAGCAAGGGTGCGCCGTTGTCGGGCAGGATGCCGCCTATGGCCACGATGGGAATGCGCAACGCGCGTTTGGCTTGTCTGAGTGTTTCGATTTGCGCGGGCGCGGCCAGCGGCTTCGATGAGGACGGGAAAAATCGCCCGAAGGCTACGTAAGTTGCGCCTTCCCGTTCGGCTTCGATGGCGCGTGCGACCGAGTCATAACAGGACACGCCGACAATGGCGTCCGCGCCCAGCCGCTTTCTGGCCTCGGCGATATGGCCGTCCTCCTTGCCCAGGTGAACGCCGTCGGCGCCCGTTTGAACGGCCAGTTCGACATCATCATTGATTATCAGCGGCACGTCTCGGCGATGGCAGAGTTTGACCAGTTCGCGGGCCAGCAGGGCGGCATCGATGGGGTTCTTGTCGCGATACTGCACGACGGCAGCGCCGCCGCGGATTGCCGCCGCGACTTCTTCAATAATCATGTCGATGGTTTTGTGGTCGGTCTGCGTGATCGCGTAGAGACCGGTCTGTGGGAATTTCATCAGTCGTCGATCCAGAAAAAACGGTTGGGGTTGTGCTGGCCCTGGCCGGGCTGGTAGGCGGCCTCCAGGGCGTGCCAGGTATAGTCCTGGGCTTCCATGGCAGCCTGGAAAGGGTCGAGGCCCTGCGCGATCAGGCCGGCCACGGCTGACGCCAGCGTGCAGCCGGAGCCATGGTAACTGGCCGGCAGCCGGTCCCAGGTAAAGGTTTCGAGGCAGCGGCCGCCATGGAACAGTTGATTGCTGACCGCGGGCGAAGTTTCATGCGTGCCGGTAATCAGCACATAATCGCAGCCTTTATCGAGCAGCGCCAGACCGCAGTCATGCAGATCGG
This sequence comes from Methylobacter luteus IMV-B-3098, assembly GCF_000427625.1. Classification (GTDB taxonomy): domain Bacteria; phylum Pseudomonadota; class Gammaproteobacteria; order Methylococcales; family Methylomonadaceae; genus Methylobacter; species Methylobacter luteus. The sequence goes on along the minus strand of NZ_KE386569.1, from coordinate 2,364,097 downwards.
TCAGGCCGGTCAATCTGCGCGCTTCCTCGCTGTTGGGCGTCAGCATAGTCGTGCAGGGCAGCAACAGGTTCGTGACAGCCGCAATCAACCGTTCGCTTGCCAGTTCGGCGCCGCCGCCTGCCGCCAGTACCGGGTCCAGTACAACCGGGATTTGCGGATGTCTGGTCAATATCGCATGAATGGCGGCGGCCGTGTCATGATGTCCGATCAGGCCGATTTTGATGGCCTTGACCGGCAGGTCGGCCAATAGCGTGGTAGCCTGGCTGATGATGTCGTCCGGCTTTTGCGGAATCAGCTTTTTGACATTGTGCGTATCCTGTTCGGTCAGGGCCGTGATCACGCTGGCGGCATGGCATTGGTGGCTGACCAGGGTCTCGATATCGGCCTGCACGCCGGCGCCGCCGCTGGGATCGTGGCCGGAGAAGCACAGTACAACGGGTCGGTTCATCATCAGAAGGGTTTAATGACGGCCAGAATCACAATGCCGAGCAGAAACAGGACCGGCACTTCATTCATCCAGCGGTAAAAGACATGACTGCGCCGGTTGCGGTCGTGCTTAAAATCGAGCAGCCAGAGTCCGCAGAAAATATGATAGACCGCCAGCAAGGCCAGCAGCGCCAGCTTGGCATGCAGCCAGCCGGCCGTCCCGTACAGGGCCCAGGCATAGTCGGCCAGCATCCAGATGCCGAAGACGAAGGTCAGGATCATGCCCGGCGTGGTGATGCCGTAATACAGTTTGCGCTCCATGATTTTGAAGCGTTCGTTGCTGATTTCGTCATCGCTCATGGCGTGATAGACATACAGGCGCGGCAGGTAGAACAGGCCGGCGAACCAGGTGACCATGAAAATCAAGTGAAATGCTTTTAACCAGAGCATGGCTTATCCTTTTAGCATAGCTTCAATACGGGTCTTCATGTCATCAGGGTCAAACGCGCCGATTTTCTGCAGCGCAATCGATCCGTCAGGCGTGATCAGGAACGTGGTCGGCGTGAGCCGTACATCGCCGAAAGCTCTGGCATGCTCGGCCTGCAAATCCAGTGCAACCTCGTAAGGCAGCGACTTGTCTTTAGTCAGGGTGACGACGTGATTGGGCGGGTCGTAGTACATGGCGACGGCGATGATTTCCAGTCCCCGCTCATGATAATTCCTGTAAAGATCGATCAGATGCGGGATTTCTTCCATGCAGCCGGGGCAATCGGTTGCCCAGAACGTGACCAGCACAGGCTTGCCGCGCAGCGTATTCAGGGCGATTTTTTTGCCGGTAATGGTCGTGAAAGTCGCATCAGGTGCCGGCGTCACGGTTTTGCTAAGGCCTATCCAGAGACCTGCCGCAATCAATGCCAGTAACAACAAACCCAGAAACCAGTCTTTAAATTTCATTATTCTAAAGTGTCAACTATTGTTAATATCGGGATTATAGCAAAGCTGTTAGTCTATAGGTCCATTTAGCGCGTCGTCTTCCGGAGAATTGCCTTATGAAGAAAATTCTTATTTCAGACAAATTGGCAGAAGCGGGTATCAATTATTTACATGATCAGTCCGATATACAGCTGCATATCGAGACGGGATTGGATGAAGAAGGGCTCTGCAATATTATCGGCGACTATGATGCGCTGCTGATACGCAGCGATACAAAAGTCACCAAAAAAGTGTTGCAGGCCGGCAAGCGCCTGAAGCTGATAGGCCGTGCCGGCATCGGCGTCGATAATGTCGATCTGGCCGCAGCCACGGAACAGGGCATTATCGTTATGAATACGCCTGATGCCAATGCCACGACCACGGCTGAATTGGCCATCGCACACATGATGTCGCTGAGCCGGCACTTGCCGGTGGCCGACCGCTCGATCCGCGCGGGCAAATGGGAGCGTTCCAGACTGATGGGGGCTGAAGTCGCGTATAAGACGCTGGCCATCGTCGGTTTTGGCACGATAGGACGCATCGTCGCTCAGCGCGGTTTGGGCCTGAAAATGCGCGTGATCGCGCACGATCCTTTTGTCACGCCGGAGATATTCGAGGAGTTCGGCGTGGAGTCCGTGGAACTCGACGAATTGTTGAGGCAGGCCGACTACCTGACCCTGCATTGCCCGCTGATCGAGAAAACACGCAACCTGATAGGCAGCAGCCAGCTGACCATGATGAAAAAAGAGGCAATGCTGATTAACTGCGCCAGAGGCGGGCTGATCGATGAGAGTGCATTATATGACGCCTTGAAGAACGGCCAGATCGCCGGCGCGGCGCTTGATGTCTATGAGCATGAGCCGCCAGCCAATTCACCCTTGCTGGAACTGGATAATATCGTGTTTACGCCGCATCTGGGCGCATCCACGTCGGAAGCGCAAGTCGCAGTCAGCGTGGAGATCGCCAGGCAGGCCGTGACTTTTCTGAAAACCGGAGAGGCGGTTAATGCCTTGAACCTGCCCAGATTGTCGGCCGAAGAGCTGAAACGGGCGCAAGAGTTTATGACGCTGGCCAATATTCTGGGCAAGGTGCTGGTTAATCTGGCTCCCAAGCCGCTGGAAAAAATCGAGGTGGCGCTGTTCGGCAAGGCGGCGGAGGTCGAGGCGCGCCCCGTTTCGGTGTCTGCGCTGATAGGCGTGCTGAGCGGACAGGTCTCGGTACCGGTCAATCGCGTCAATGCCGAAAATATCGCGCGGCGCCAGGGCATTTCCCTGATCGAGTCAAAAACGCACGAAACGCAGGATTACCTGTCGCTGATCAAGGTAATCGGGCATTACGCGGACCAAAGCATTGCGCTGGCCGGTGTCTTGCTGGGTGGTCGCCATCCGCGCCTCATTTCCATTGATCAGTTCGATATTGAAGTCGTGCCCGCAGGTACAGTATTGATTACCCGCCATGATGATAAACCGGGCGTGATATCGGCTATCAGTGCCGTATTGGGTAATGCCGATATCAATATCTCCCGAATGGAAGTTAGTACGGCCGATAACCAGAATCAGGCCATGGCAGTCATCAGTGTTTCCAAACCATTAACTGATGATTTATTGCAGCAACTGTGTGGCATTGCAGCCGTGCATAAAGCGACACAGATTAATTTGTGAGTTTCAATTATGAGTTTCAATATCGTTTGTTTTGATTGCGACAGCACGTTAAGCTGGATAGAAGGCGTAGACGAACTGGCCCGGCGCGTTGGTCTGGGCGAGGAAATGTCCAGGTTGACTGAGGCAGCCATGAACGGCGAGGTGCCGTTGGAAGCGGTTTATGGACAGCGTTTGTCGCTGATCAGGCCGGATCAGTCCAGTATCGACTGGCTGGCGGATTTGTATATCGAGGAAATCGTCCAGGGGGCCGAGGAGGTGTTTGAGACGCTGTCGGCGCAAGGCAAGGAACTGCATATCATCAGCGGCGGCATCCGGCAGGCGCTATTGCCTTTGGCCCGGTATCTGGATCTGGCCGAAAGCCATGTGCATGCCGTCAATGTTTATTTTGACGAAGAAGGCTGCTATCGCGGTTATGACCAGGCTTCGCCTTTGGCCAGAACCGGCGGCAAGGCTGAGTGTTGCCGGGAGTTAAGCAGGCCACAAGCCTCTGTCGTTATGATTGGCGACGGCAAGACCGATATGGAAGCCAAGCAGGCGGGCGCTTATGTGATCGGCTTTGGCGGTGTGATGGACCGGCCTGTTGTGCATGAACAAGCCGATGTTTATGTTGCCGGACCTTCCTTGACCGCCGTTCTGCCGTATATTTTATAAAGTGTATCGATTAGCGCCGGACAGAATGTTAAAATTGATAAATTTTAAACTGTTACTAGAGAGAGACAATGGCTGGACATAGTAAATGGGCTAATATCAAACACCGCAAGGCAGGACAGGATGCCTTGCGCGGCAAGCTTTTCACTAAAATCCTCAGAGAAATTTCGGTGGCGGCAAGATCCGGCGGCGGCGACCCTGCGACTAACCCGTCCTTGCGGACGGCGATAGACAAAGGCCTGGGCGCCAATATGAAGCGCGATACCATTGAAAACGCCATCAAAAAAGCCACCGGTACGCAGGAAGGCGTTCACTACGAGGAAGTGCGCTATGAAGGCTACGGCCCCGGCGGCACGGCGGTCATGGTTGATTGTCTGACCGATAACCGCAACCGCACCGTTGCCGAAGTACGCCATGCCTTCAGTAAAGCGGGCGGCAATCTGGGTACAGACGGTTCCGTGGCTTATATGTTCAACAAGGTCGGCATTATCACTTATGCCGATTCAGTTGATGAAGACGCGCTGATGGAAGCCGCCCTGGAAGCCGGTGCAGAGGATGTCGTGACCAACGATGACGGTTCGAAGGATGTCATGACCACGCCGGAGAATTATCTGGAAGTCAAGGATGCGCTGATTGCGGCGGGTTTTCAGCCTGACAATGCTGAAATCACGATGCAGGCATCAACCAACACCGAACTCGATGCCGAAACCGCGGAGAAAATGATGCGTCTGATAGAGCGGCTGGAAGACCTGGACGATGTGCAAAACGTCTATTCCAATGCCGACATCAGCGAAGACATCATGGAGCAGTTGTCTGAAAAGGCATAAGGCATATCGGCTTTTTAGCCTTGAAATTATTATCGGCAGGCACCATTCATTGTGACGCGTATTTTGGGGATAGATCCTGGTTCAAGAATTACCGGTTACGGCATCATCGAGGAATCGCCTCGCGGTTATAGCTATATAGCCAGCGGCAGTATCCGCGCTAAAGCCGATTATTTTCCTGACCGGCTCAAACAGATCTTTGATGGTATTCTGGAAATTGTCGATTTGTATCAGCCTGAGCAGATGGCCATAGAGCAAGTCTTTATGCATAAGAATGCAGACTCCGCGCTTAAGCTCGGACAAGCCCGCGGCGCGGCTATCTGCGCTGTGCAGGTAACGGGTCTGCCGGTGTTCGAATACGCCGCCCGTCAGGTCAAGCAGGCACTGGTGGGCAAGGGCAGTGCCGAAAAGCTCCAGGTCCAGCACATGGTGAAAATTCTGCTGAATCTTCAAGGCGAGTTGCAGATCGATGCGAGTGATGCCCTGGGGCTCTCGCTTTGCCATGCCCACTACCAGCAAACCGCGCTGCGTTTGCAGCAGGGGTTACTGCGATGATAGGTTTTTTACGCGGCAAGCTGGTACTGAAAGCGCCGCCGATGCTGTTGCTCGATGTGCACGGTGTCGGCTATGAAGTCGAAGCGCCGATGACGACTTTTTACAACCTGCCGGCTATCGGCGAAGAAGTCCAGTTGCACACGCACCTTGTCGTTCGCGAAGATGCCCATATTCTGTTCGGGTTTTCAACCGAATCGGATCGCCTGATGTTCAGGAACCTGATCAAGGTCAACGGCGTCGGCCCTAAATTGGCCTTGACGATTTTATCCGGGCAGAGCGCCGAAGAATTCCATCATTGCATCCTCAATAATGACACGCAGGCCCTGGTTCGCTTGCCGGGCGTAGGCAAAAAAACCGCTGAGCGCCTGATGATTGAAATGCGCGACAGACTGCCCAATTTAGGCGATGCGGCCCCGATGCGGGTCGATGTTTCGGCTGCTCAGGCGGCTAAAAATCCGAGGCAGGAAGCTATCAGCGCTTTATGCGCATTGGGCTACAAGCCGCAGGACGCCGCAAAAATGGTGCAGAGCATCGGCACTGAAGATAAAAGCTGCGAAGATATTATCCGCTTGGCATTGCAAGGCGCCTTAAGATGATAGAAAGAGATCGAATGGTTACCGCCCACAGGCTTTCCGATGAAGAGCGGCAAGACCGGGCTATCCGGCCCAAACGCCTGGCCGACTACGTTGGCCAGAAAGAGCTGTGCGCGCAAATGGAGATTTTCATTCAGGCGGCGACAGCGCGCCAGGAAGCCCTGGATCATGTCCTGATCTTTGGCCCGCCGGGCCTGGGTAAAACCACGCTGGCCAATATTATAGCGGCCGAAATGGGCGTCAATATCCGCCAGACTTCAGGGCCGGTACTCGACAAGGCCGGCGATCTCGCCGCGTTGCTGACCAATCTTGAAGCGCACGATGTCCTGTTCATCGATGAAATACACCGTTTGAGCCCGGCGGTTGAAGAGATTCTTTATCCGGCCATGGAGGACTATCAGATCGATATCATGATCGGCGAAGGGCCGGCCGCGCGCTCCATCAAGCTGGATCTGCCGCCATTCACGCTGGTGGGCGCGACGACCCGCGCGGGTCTCTTGACTTCGCCGCTGCGCGATCGCTTCGGCATCGTGCAAAGACTGGAGTTTTACACCATTGACGAGTTGGCCAGCATCGTCGCGCGTTCGGCAAACGTGCTGGGCGTCAACATGGAGCAGGCCGGCGCCTATGAGATTGCGCGCAGGTCGCGCGGCACGCCTCGTATCGCCAACCGCTTGCTGCGCCGCGTGCGGGACTTTGCCGAAGTCAAAGGCAACGGCATCGTGACGGAGGAGATCGCCAATCAGGCGCTGACCATGCTGAAAGTCGATAACAACGGTTTCGATGCACTGGATCGCAAGTTGTTGCTGACCATGATTGAGAATTTTGCCGGCGGACCGGTAGGGCTCGATACGCTGGCGGCGGCTATCAGTGAGGAGCGCGGCACGATTGAAGATGTGCTGGAGCCGTATTTGCTGCAGCAGGGATTCATCATGCGCACACCGCGCGGGCGGGTGGTGACGCAGCATGCCTATCTGCATTTCGGTCTGCAACCGCCGCAGCAATTGGGCGCATCGGAAGACATATTTACATAATAACTATTTATTTAATCAAGAGCTCAGTGGCATAAAAGGGTGGCTTTTTAGTCGCCCTTTATGCTTTAAAGCGTACCGCCTCTCAATTTCCAATATCAGCGTAGTTTTAGAGGACTCATCAATGAGGGAATAAAGAACAATGAAAAAATTTATCTGGCCGGTAAGGGTTTATTACGAAGACACCGATGCAGGCGGCGTGGTGTATTACGCCAACTACCTGAAGTTCTTCGAACGGGCAAGGACCGAAATGTTGAGGGCTATGGGGTATGAACAGGATCAATTGATGGCGGAGGGCATTATCTTTGTTGTGCGCTCTATCCAGGTTGATTACCTGATCCCGGCCCGGTTCAATGAGCAATTACAGGTCAGTGCCGACTTGAGCCTTATCAAAAAAGCCAGTTTTGATTTTGAGCAACAAATTACACGGGGCGATGAGGTCTTGTGCCGGGGCATGGTGCGAATTGCCTGCCTGGATGCGCAAACCATGCGCCCTAAAGCGATTCCTGAAAATATACAAGAGCAGTTAAAGAATGAGTGCTGATTTATCCATTTTTCACTTAATTACAGAAGCCAGTTTTGTCGTTCAATTTGTCATGCTGATATTACTGACGGCTTCGGTAGTATCGTGGACATTTATCTTTTCCAAACGCAAAGTGCTCAGCCGGGCTCTGGAAATTACCGACGAGTTCGAAGAACAATTCTGGTCCGGCGTGCCCTTGGCCGATCTCTACAGAAAGCTGACATCCAAGGACTTCGAACCGGAAGGCATAGAGAAAATATTCCTCGCCGGCTATAAGGAGTTCTCCCGCATGCGGCAGACCGGCAATGTCGAGCCCGGCGTGCAAGTGGAAAGCGCGCAGCGCGCCATGCGTATCGAGCTGTCACGTGAGCTGGACCGGCTTGATGAGCATTTGCCGTTTCTGGCGACCGTCGGATCGACCAGTCCTTACGTTGGCTTGTTCGGTACGGTATGGGGCATCATGAATTCTTTCCGTTCATTAGGAAATGTCCAGCAGGCGACACTGGCGCAAGTGGCGCCCGGTATTGCCGAGGCATTGATTGCAACCGCTATTGGTCTGTTCGCCGCGATCCCGGCCGTTGTTTCCTATAACCGGTTTTCCACGCGTCTGGATCGGCTGACAGGACGTTATGAATTGTTCGTCGAAGAGTTCGTCGTATTATTGCAAAGGCAGGCGCACAACAAATGAGTCCACAAGAAAGCAGTAAACGCGGCCGCGGCCGAAGAAAACCCATGGCGGAAATCAATGTCGTCCCCTACATTGACGTTACCCTGGTATTGTTGATCATCTTCATGATCACAACCCCCATGCTACAAACCGGTGTGAAAGTCGATCTGCCCAAGGCCGAATCGGCAACGGTGGAGCAGAAGGATGATCCTCCTCTTGTCATTACCATCGACAAACAGGAACAATACTTTATCAGTAATGGCGACGGCAAGGATGAGCCTGTGCAGCCTGAGGCAATAAGCGCGCGAGTGATAGCCATCTTAAGCGGTAAACCGCAAACCCAGGTTTTGATCAATGCCGATGAAACGTTGGGATATGGCAAAGTGGTCAAGGTAATGGCTGAATTGAAAAGGACCGGTTTGTTAAGCAATGTAGGGTTGATGACTAAACCTGAAGAGCAATAGAGAGTAGATGGATAGTCAAAAACGATTTGTATGGCCATTTATCCTGGCTTTAGCTTTGCATGTTGTTCTCTTTAGTCTGTTTGCTTTAAGTTTCGACACCAAACCTAAAGAGAGCAGTGAACCTGCGCCGGAGATTATTCAGGCTTCTCTGGAAGAAATTGATGTGCCTCCAGAAGCCGATGCTCGACCTGAGAAGCAGGATGAATCCCGGGTGGAGCAGCAGAAAGCTGCGGAAGAAAAACGGCAACAATTAGCAGAGCAGCAAAAAGCCGAAGCCGCCAAAGCCGCTGCGGAAAAAGCTGAGGCTGAAAGAGCTGCAGCAGCTGAAAAAGCCTCGGCTCAGGCTGAGGCAGAAAGAATGGCCGCCGCCAAAGCGGCGGCCGAGCAGGCCGAAATAGCAAAAGCCAAGGCAGTTGTCGAAGCCGCCAAAGCCAAGGCGGCAGCCGAAAAGGCAGCGGCTGAAAAAGCCGCCGAGAAAGCCGAGGCTGCTCGAGCCAAAGCGGCAGCCGAAAAAGCTGCCGCTCAAAAAGCTGCCGCTCAAAAGGCTGCGGCCGAAAAGGCAGCCGCTGAAAAAGCTGAAGCTGCCCGAGCCAAAGCGGCAGCAGAAAAGGCTGCGGTTGAGAAAGCGGCAGCCGAGAAAGCCGCCGCCAAGAAAGCTGAAGCCGCCCGAGTCAAAGCAGCCGCTGAGAAAGCGGCTGCCGAAAAAGCTGCCGCCGAAAAGGCCGCAGCAGCAAAGGCTGAAGCTGAAAGAATGGCTGCCGCCAAAGCGGCAGCAGAGCAGGCGGAATCAGCAAAAGCTAAGGCAGCGGCGGAAGCGGCCAGGGCAGCAAAAGCCGCAGCTGGAGAAAATGCTAAAAATGCGATTCAGAAAAAAGTAAATAACAGCTGGATCCGTTCACCTTCTGCCACAACTGGCATGAAATGTACCATAAAGGTCAGGTTGACTTCAGGCGGTCAAGTGATTGGCGAGCCCGTTATTATTGCATCCAGTGGCGATGAAATTTTTGATAACTCCGCAGTCAACGCGGTTTTAAAAGCTCAGCCACTGCCTGTGCCTACGGACAGGGAATTGTTTAACAAAGAGTTTAGATCGTTTACGTTTACATTTGAGCCAAGAGGATAAGTTTGTGCCTCCAACCCGTGCTGTTTTTCTGGGTAAAAGTGTTTAAAGGTAGATCAGGTAGTATTTCAACCGGTTTTTTTGAATTAAATGACAGAGGAAATGATGTGAGTTTTTTTAGAAGAATGTTGTTAGTCGGCCTGATCGGGTTTCATGTCCCGATTACTCAGGCTGAAATGAATATCGAGATCACCGAAGGTATTGAGAGTGCCATGCCCATTGCCGTGGTGCCTTTCGGTTTTCAAGGGACAGCCGGTATGCCTGTTAATATCGGCTCGATTGTTAACTCGGATTTGGGGCGTAGCGGTTATTTTAAAACGCTGGATGAACAGAGTATGCTGAGCAGGCCGAGCACGGCAGAAGAGGTCAGATTCAACGAATGGCAGTCTTTAGGGCAGAATTACCTGGTGATCGGGCAGGTGGCTGAAGAGGCGGGCCAATATAATATTCAGTTTCAAGTATTTGATATCTACAAAGGCACTCAGGTGTTGGGCTACCGAATGGTCTCGCCACCGCCTGAACTGCGCAGAACAGCCCACCAGATCAGCGATATCATTTTTGAAAAACTGACCGGCAACAAAGGTGTCTTCAGTGGCCGGATTATCTACATTACCAGCCAATCGCAAGGCAAAAATCAGCGTATACACAGACTGCAAGTCGCTGATGCTGACGGGTTTAATCCTCAAACCATCGCGTCATCGCCTGAGCCATTGATGTCGCCGGCCTGGTCGCCTGACGGCAGAAAAGTGGCCTATGTATCGTTTGAGAGAAAAACGGCGGGAATTTATGTGCAGACACTGGCAACAGGTGAACGGCAAAAAGTGGCCGAATTTCCCGGCATTAACGGCGCGCCGGCCTGGTCGCCTGACGGGCAGAAGCTGGCGTTAACCTTGTCCAAAGACGGCAATCCCGATATTTATGTGCTGAATCTGTCCACGCGCTCATTGACCAAGCTGACCCAAAGCTATTCAATCGATACAGAGCCGAGCTGGTCACCTGACGGCAGTCAGATCGTTTTCACTTCGGATAGGGGCGGTAAGCCGCAACTGTATATCATGCCCAGTAGCGGAGGTGGGGAAAAAAGGCTGACGTTTACCGGTGATTATAATGCGGGAGCCAGTTTTTCACCGGACGGTAAAAATATAGCGATGGTGCATGGCAACCGCGGCGATTATCGCATTGCCGTGATGGATCTGGCGACTCGTACCGTTAACGTATTGACCGAAGGGCGTCTGGACGAATCTCCCAGTTTTGCTCCGAACAGCAATCTGATCTTATATGCTTCGCGAAAAGGAGGCACCGGTTACTTATCGGCTGTGTCAATAGATGGTAAAATGCAGCAAAAGCTGGTCTTTGATAGTAGCGAAGTTCGCGAACCGGCATGGTCACCCTAGAGCTGTTGGCGGTACCCTATTTTTAAAACAGAATTAATTATTTATTTATGGAAGTTAAAATGAAATTCAATAAAGCAATATTGGCATTGGCAATCAGCGCAACCATCTTGACCGCTTGCAGCTCAACTGATGAGCAGGACGCAAGTCTGACCGACGGCAGCCAAAGTGGCGCGGCCGGTATCAATGATGCCTCGACCAGCGGCTTCAGCAGCGGTTCCGGCATTTCTGGCTCGGAAATGGGCAGCGGCTCGGGCTCGGGTTTTGGCAGTGCAGGCGGCATGGGTCCGGAATTTAGCGATCCGAATAACCCGCTGTCAAAACAAACTATATATTTCATGCTGGACAGCAGTCAGGTACAGCAGGATTTTGTACCGGTCGTTGCCGCTCACTCACAATACCTGCTTGCAAACCCCGGACAACACATAGTGCTGGAAGGCCATGGCGATGAGCGTGGTTCTCGCGAATACAACATTGCATTAGGCGAGCAACGTGCAAAAGCGGTCGCCAGCATGATGAAAGTACAAGGGGTCAATGAGGGTCAGCTTGAAGTTGTCAGCTACGGTGAAGAAAAACCGGCAGCATTTGGACACGATGAGTCATCCTGGGAACTGAACCGCCGTGTTGAACTGGTCTATCAAGGCAAATAAATGAAATCGCGCTTACTCATGCTGTTATGTGCCTGTGGCACTGCCTATGCGGAACCAGGGGCATTGCCACCCGTCATTGACAACTCAACCTATCCTGCTGGAGCGGCCAATCAGGGCTCAGTTCCTCCTAATGCTGTATATGAGCTAATGGCGCGTGTAGAGCAATTGCAGACTGAAGTGCAGCAGCTTACAGGCAAGGTGGAAGAGCAGGCCTATCAGATTGCAGAGCTGAAAAAAAGTCAGAATACCATGTATTCCGACTTTGATGAGCGCCTGAGCAGCATCGAGAATAATGCGACTGGTGGTGCTCCAGCGGGTGCTGAAACTGTACCAGGTCAGGAAGGTGCGGTTGACCCGGCTGCTAGCGCGGCCGATCCTGCTGCAGCACCAGCACCAGCACCAGCACCAGCACCGGCACCGGCAGCGAATACACCTGCACCGCAGCTTGAGCCCACAGTGCAACAACCGGCTGCGCCTCAAGCTTCTGAAAGTGAAAAACAGCAATATCAGCAGGCCTATGAAGCTTTAAGAAAAGGGCACACCAGTGAGTCAATCACCCAATTCAATACCTTTCTAAGCCAATACCCTAACGGCGCCTATGCAAGTAATGCTCAGTACTGGCTGGGCGAGGCGCATAAAGTCAATCAGGACATTAATTCGGCGCGTACAGCTTTTAACGCTGTTATCCAGAATTATCCGAGCAGCGCCAAAGCCCCTGATGCTCTGTTGAAGCTGGGGTATATTGAATTTGATCAGCAAAACTGGGTCAAAGCGCGTGAATATTTAACCCGAGTTACGGTTGATTTCCCTAGCTCGACTGCAGCCCATCTGGCAAAAAAGAAATTGCTGCAGCTTGAGGATGCCAAGCCCTGATTGTGAGTTCATTACGTATAACCGAAATTTTCCATTCGCTACAGGGTGAGTCGAATACGGTAGGTCTACCTACTGTGTTTATCCGGCTCACCGGCTGCCCGTTAAGATGTGTCTATTGTGATACCGCTTATGCATTTACTGGTGGTACTAAAACCGAGATCGATGCCATTATTGATCAGGTTGAGCAATACGAGACCCGCTATGTTACCGTCACGGGTGGAGAGCCTCTGGCTCAGTCATCGTGCCTGCAATTAATGACAAAACTGCTCGACAAGGGCTATGTTGTCTCGCTGGAAACAAGCGGTGCGCTTGACGTATCCGCCGTTGATTCGCGTGTAAGCAAAGTCATGGATCTTAAAACACCAAGTTCAGGCGAATTAAGCAAGAATCGCTATCAAAACATCGACTATTTAACGCCTAAGGATCAAGTCAAGTTCGTTATCGGCAATGATGAAGACTATGAATGGTCGAAAGCGATTTTAGCCGAGTATGATTTGCCCGGCCGCCGCTGCGAAATCCTGTTTTCGCCGACCATGGGTCAACAGAATCCGACCGAACTGGCCGAAAAAATCCTGCGCGACAGACTGCCTGTTCGCTTCCAGGTACAACTCCATAAAATACTTTGGGATGATGCCCGGGGTAAATAACCTGAAATGTCAAAAAAAGCCGTTATCCTGCTGTCAGGTGGGTTAGATTCAATTACCGTGCTGGCCCTTGCCAAAAAGCAGGGGTTCAAGTGTTATGCCTTAAGTTTCGACTATGGCCAGCGGCATAATGCCGAGCTGAAAGCGGCGGCGCAGATAGCGGCCGACTATCAGGTCGAAGAGTATAAAATCATCAATATCGGCTTAAGCTCAATCGGCGGATCTGCGCTGACTGATGAGCATATCGCCGTGCCTGATACGTTACAGGAAGGCATCCCGGTCACTTACGTGCCGGCCAGAAATACCATCTTCCTGGCCTTCGCGTTGGGTTGGGCGGAAGTTTTAAATGCCCACGATATTTTCATCGGGGTCAATGCCATCGATTATTCCGGCTATCCTGATTGTCGGCCTGAGTTTATCAAAGCGTTTCAACAACTGGCGAATCTGGCTACTAAAGCGGGTGTAGAAGGCGAACATTTTACTATCCATACACCGTTGATCTCGCTCAGTAAAGCCGAAATTATTAAGCTGGGCACCGAACTGGGTGTGAATTATAATCGCACCGTTTCCTGTTATTCTGCTGATGAGCAAGGCCGGGCGTGCGGCGTCTGCGATGCCTGCCGTCTGAGAAAAACCGGTTTTACCGAGGTCGGAATAGTGGATCCAACGCGATATCAAAAATAAATTAAAAAAGAGTTGCAAGATCTAAATTAATCCTTATAATAGGCATTCTTTGTTGAGGGTCGTTAGCTCAGCCGGTAGAGCACCGCACTTTTAATGCGATGGTCGTGCGTTCGAATCGCACACGACCCACCAACAAAACCCTTGATGTTCAAGGACTTCAATCAAATGCCATCGGTTGAAGACGCTTTAAACTCATCATGGTGCACAAATAAATGCGCAAATAGCGCATGAACAAATTGCGCTCTGATTGTTTAAATCGTTTCAGAGATCACAATCATGGCAACTATCAGAAAATTATCGAACGGCAAGTATCGCGCCGACATTCGCAAGAACTACACGTTCATTCAAGCGAAAACATTTCTATCAAAAAAACAAGCTGAACAATGGGCATCAGAGATTGATGCGAATATCGAAGCTATCTTGGCTTTGTCTCCCAGCAGATTGAAAAATCTGATACCCGAAATGGTCAGTGAAATGGGCGGCTTAGACCTGTTCCAGAAACTGGGCATCGAGTTGGAATTCATGACTTTCGAAGACCTTGCCAATGAGTACATGAAGCAGTGGTCCAAGAAAGATCCTAATCAAATCCCCGGAACGGCTTATTGGCTGGCTGTATTTGGTAAGCAGCCTATTAAAGCCATAGCTATCGACGACATCCGCAAAGCCATGGATCATTATGCCAAGGCAAGTGCCTTAAAGGCGATGGTATAGGCAAATCCCGAGCAACCAACAAACCTCGCTCCAGCAATACGGTATTAAGGCTGAAAGCAGTCTTGTCTAGTATCTTCAAATATGCCATCAGGCGAGGCTACCTGAAAGAGAATCCGGTCGAGGGTATTTTCATTGATGCCACTCCTAATCAAGTCGAACGGTTCCTGGACGATAGGGAACGGAAAGCACTCTGTAAAACAGCGTGCAATATTTACCAGTTTCAGCGTCCGTTTTTGCCATCCTAAAAAATAAAGGTATTTATAGGTCAATCAGATAGTAATTTTTAACTGGAAATCTTGACGCTGTTTGCTGGCAAATATTCGGCGCTGATTAACAAGTTATCAGTTGATTATGACCTTGGCACATGCTTGGGCTTAAATTCCTCCTTATTGACAGAGCCTGTTAACAAGGCATTGAGCTTATATGCCTGATCAAGAAAGGACGAATAATCTCGGTTGATGGGCGGGCTATCCACTGCCGAATTGTTCTAATCCCTGAGCCTAATCTCATTAACTGATAGTCCGTCTGCGCCTATCGAAAATTAACGCAACAGAACCGTAATATCCATACCAGTTTATCATGCATAAAATGCATGTTATCCCATTTAGAAATACAAGGCTTTTAGAAAACTATTGCTCTACATTATTTTCTAGTATATAAGATAAGCGGCTTAGATAATCGTTTGTTATATCATGCGAAAAAATCTTGAATTAGGTGAGCTATAACTCATATCTGTGAACTTAAATTCTATTGAAAAACCGCAAGCATGATACTTTGTTAATTGTGAGTTTTAACATCATTAATAGAGGTATTACAAAAAGAATAATTTTTATCATTATTAAGTTAGATTAATTTTAACAGGGAGCTATTTATGAAAATGATTAAGGTTATAAAGGTTTTAATATTTTTTAGTATATTGCAAAACAATGCATTTGCTTTTAAGCCTACAGCAGAATTTGGGCATGTAGGTATTGTAAGAGATGCCATTAAAGGGTCGCTAGATTCACCAAATCCAATTGAACGAACAACTTCAAATGGCAATACTATAAAATTCTCTGATCGTGCGATAAAAGAAATAAGAGATTCGGATGCAGAAGTTGACCATTCAATTGACTTTTTAAATGCATCCGCACATTGTGATAATGAACTGTTAGAAAACTGTAGTGATCGCATATTACAGATAAAAAACTTTATTATTGCTAATCTAAAAAGTGATCAATCCCGCAATGGCCCCTTAGCGAGATATAATTTAGGTAGATTACTTCATACTTTACAAGATTTTTATTCTCATAGTAATTGGGTTGAAAAAACAAATGGTTCTGAACCAAATTCAAATTTAGGTAACTCTATAATTAACAGTGTTAGTGATACCACTACCACTTGTGAAGCTGATGGTGCATCTCTTATCACTACTGGACTTACCTCTGGTTATTTTCCCTTGAATGAGACAAATAAATGTGCACATGGATTCGAAGGTACTATTGGTAACGTAACAATATTTCTTGAAGGTATTCACAAAGATGATCCTTCACGAAATAAACATGGAGAAGCCCGTGAGGCAGCGGTAAAGGCAACTCGAAATCTTATTGAAGAAATTCTTGATGCAGAGGGAATTAAAGGTAATGATTTAGCTATTGCTGAGTTTATGGATGCGTATGGCACATTAGGTTTTGTGGTAGACGATACTGGTAGTATGGGAACTGAAATTTCTCAAGTCCAAAATATTGTTACCAATGTTCTTCAGTTGGCTCAATCAGACCCAGACATCAGTCCCACAAACTATCTTTTTGAGCGCTTTGGTGATCCTGATGTAGGTGAGCCACTTATTTCTAAGTCTGTTTCTGAGATACTTAATGCGGCTTTTTCTCTTTCACCTAATGGTGGCGGTGATTGCCCAGAACTTTCACAAACTGCTTTACTAAAAGCGATCAATGTTGCAGAGGTACGAGGTCAGTTGCACTTATTCTCTGATGCATCTGCTAAAGACTCTGAATTGAAGAACAAAGTAACAGCAGCAGCGCAGGATAAAGATATTAAAATTAATTATGAAATAACAGGCTCCTGCTCTCCAATTGATCCGGCCTATATTGAAGTTGCTCAAGCAACTGGAGGCCAAGTATTTTTTATCGCCCCAACAGAAGTTGATAAATTGTTTAACCTTATTAAGCCATCACTATATGGTGATCTCGAACCAATGCTTTTAGTCCGTGGTGTTCATGATGGAGCTGTTAAAGAATATACAATACCAGTAGATTCAAGCACAACAGGGTTAACCATATCAGTAACCTCCGATAGTTTAACTACTGCTAGTATTTTTCGACCAACAGGTGAAGAAGTTACTGCATCAGATTCAGATGCCTCAATAACTTCTCTGGCTACTGCAAAAATAATATCACTGACTAAACCCGCCACTGGAGAATGGAAATTGGCAGTTTCAGGTAACGGCGTTTTTTCAGTATCAATTTCAGGCAATAGCACAATTAGTCTAAATGATTTTGATTTTGTTGAAGAAACTGGTCGGCCTGGGCATACAGGGCTTTTTTCTATTAACGGACAACCTGTAAAGAATAAAACCCCTATTACAGCAAAAGCTTTTATCACCGGAGCTATAGATACAGCAACATTTGATTTACGCACTGAAGAAGGTGCTCTTATTAAAACGATAGCTCTTGATAGAGGAACAGGGGAAGTTGCAATTGATGAATTTGTCGGTAATTTTGTTTTGCCCAATGAGCGATTTCGTGTCTATGTCTCTGGAAAGGATGCTTTGGGAAATGCCTATATGCGTGTTTTCCCTAATGTGTATAAAGCTCAAAGTGTGAGCATTTCGCCTGAGTTGGCAAGTGCAGAGCTAACGGCTAACACTACGACTACAGTTAAGTTGACAATCACTAACTTTGGAACCGCTGATCAGTTTACAATTTCTGCAACGAACTCAATTGGTTTACCTCTATCAATTAACCCTACCATTGTTTCTTTAGGAGAAAATGAATCAAAAATTATTGAAGTTACTTTAACAGCACCTGACGTACAAGCTCTAAGTAAATTAAGTGGCGGCATATTAATTGTAGAAGCAAATAGTCAGTCAAACAGTGGGATTAATAACACTGCTGTGGTTGATTTAACTATTGGGACAAGTAATAACTTAACTGTTAACATTGATGTTAAACCGGGTAATAGTAATAATACTATAAACTTGAGCTCTGATGGGGTTGTAACTGTTGCAATTTTAAATACACAAATTGCTAAGGGAGATACAATTGATTTCGATCCTGCTTTGATCGATCAAAGCACACTAAACCTTTCTGGATCAGTAGCTCGGCAAAAAGGTAATAGTGGTCATATTGGCAATCTCGTAGATATTGATGGAGATGGGGATCAGGATCTAATTGTTCAATTTGAAACATCTGCTTTAGAATTGTCCGAAGAAAATACATTTGCTATATTGCAAGGGGTTTTACTTGATGGAACTAAAATTTCGGGCGAAGATTTTGTTTCAGTAGTGCCGTAGAATCAGTTAATCGTTTTTATCGAGAGTTTTTAATATAATATAAAAATAATTACTGCAATTAATGACATGAAATTGCAGTAATTTTTTTGTATAAGGAGATGCATGTTCTATCAAATATTTAAAAAAATATTTATTTATTTGTTTTTGACGTTAAATTTAATCGCGGCATTTTGCATACTATATGTTGGAAGTGATTTCTTTTCTACAAATTGGGGCAGAGGTCACATATGGGCGGTAATTTTTTTAGCTTTATTTCTATTAGTTAATTATTTTCTATATGGTTTAATAGTTAAAACGAAATATGTGGGGTTTATTGCGGTAACATTTATTTATTCTTTTATTGTTTATTTTTTATTATATATCGTTAAAATCCAAATTAGATAAACCGTGGCAGAAAAAACGGATCTTCCGGATTTCCCGTGGACACCACAACATTTTGCTTTTATTTCAGAATTTGCTCTTATTAATTCTTAAACTCTGTTTTCCTCTGCTTCTGTCAAGTTCAATCCGTGGTTCTGTTGCTTCGCAAAGGCTGCATCGGTTTCGGTAAGCTATGTGCTCAACCAACACCGCTTAAATTTACTCGTATGATCGGCTTCAAAGGACACCTCATCGAAAAAGACATCATTCTGACCGGTGTCCGTTGGTACCTAGCTTACAGAAATGGACCCAAAAAATTAGACAGTGGCTTAAGTGATAAAACTGCTCTATTGTGATCTCAACGCATGAGGAGAAACAATGAGCAAGAAAAGAAGAAATCACTCGTCAGAGTTTAAATCTAAAGTGGCGTTAGCGGCATTAAAAGGCGATAAAACGCTATCAGAGCTTGCCCAACAATTTGACGTGCATCCAAATCAGATTACTCAATGGAAGCAACAAGTCGTAGACAATGTCAGCCAACTCTTTGCCAAAGATTCATCCGGCAAAGCGCATGAAGAAAACCAGATCAAAGAGTTGCACGCCAAGATTGGCCAACTCACGGTAGAAAACGATTTTTTGTCCAAAGTGCTCGGTCGCTAGATCGGGCACAACGCAAAGAAAAAATTGATCCTCAGGCGGAGCTAGCTGTGACTCAACAATGCAAATTGCTGGCGTTGAACCGCTCCAGCGTCTATTGCCGGCCTGTCGATGTCTGCCATGAGGATCTGAGGCTGATGAAAGCCATCGATGAAATTCATCTGGAGCAGTCGTTCAGAGGGAGCCGGCGGATACGCGACGAACTGCTTGATCGAAAGGTTGTCGCTTATATCAACCGCAAGAAAGTCCAACGGCTGATACCCATAGGGCACAAGTGCGGAAGATGGGCTTGGTCGCGCTCTATCCGAAAAAGAAAACCAGCCTGCCTGGCAACGGCCATAAAGTCTATCCTTATCTGCTGAAAGGCTTGAGCATTAGCCGTCCTAATCAGGTTTGGGCAACCGATATCTGTTATATTCCGATGGCCAAAGGTTTTCTCTACTTGGTCGCGGTGATGGACTGGCATAGCCGTAAGGTCCTGAGCTGGCGCCTGTCGAATACTATGGACACCCGCTTTTGCCTGGAAGCCTTGGAGGAAGCGATTGAGCATTCCGGAACGCCTGAGATTTTCAATACGGACCAGGGCAGTCAATTCACCAGCGAGGTCTTCACCAGCAGACTCAAAGCCCATCAGATCCAGATTAGCATGGACGGCAAGGGCCGCTGGGTGTAAATCAGCGTTGAATATTTTCCACCAACCGGCATGGTAGTAATTTAATAAACCTATTAAATAACAATTACTTGAGTAGTGGTTTGGAAAAAATTGGACGCTCTTTTTATTAAGAAAGTGGCAAAATTTCAATGCCGATTGACAGCCTGAGAACATTTATCTCGCCAATTGACGACGAAGAGTGTCCGGCATAAGAGCCCTTGCTCTACGCTGCCGACAACTTGACAGTACCAGATAAAGGAATGAAAACATGAATGTGCCGTCCAACTTTGATGCCGACCTAGAAAAGCGCTTGTCCGACCGACTGATGGATGTTTTCATCCGAACCGGATTAATTCTCGTCATGGTCATACTGTGCTACGAGATTTTCCCCCCCTTTCTTTCCCTGATGGTGTGGGCTCTGATTCTGGCGGTAACCCTATATCCGGCCCATCAAAAGCTGGCAAACAAGATGGGCGCTAAGCAGGGACGTGCAGCTACGGTGATAGTGTTGGCTGGCATATTGCTGATCGTGGTGCCCACTACCGTGCTGGTCAACTCGATAGGCGATGCCGTTGATCATTTGATCAACGGCATAAGGAATAATACTTTGCAGATTCCCCCGCCATCTCAGGCGGTGGCGGAGTGGCCGGTTGTTGGCAAGAAGGTGTACGGTGTTTGGTCAAAAACCCATGCTGATCTGCCGTCTTTTGTGCAGAGCATGCAACCGAAAATCGGTGAGCTGTCGAAAAAGGCCTTGGCGATGGTTGCCAGCATAGGAGGTAGTCTCGCTATGTTCCTGTTCTCCTTCATCATCGCTGGAATCATGATGGCCTTCGGTGAGGCCGGCGCCCAGAATATGCGAGCTATTTTCGATCGCATTGTCGGCACCGCGCGAGGCGGAGAACTTATAACACTCTCTACATCGACCATTCGCGCAGTCGCCCTAGGGATCCTCGGGGTCGCTTCGATCCAGGCCATTATTATTGGACTATTATTGATCATCGCCGGTGTTCCTTTGGCAGGAGGATTGTCCCTGATTGCGCTGGTTCTGGGCATCGCGCAGATTCCGGCCATCATTGTTACCTTACCAGTAATTGGCTATATCTGGTCCAGTGGGGACTATACTACCGTGGCAGCTATCAGCTATACGATTCTACTGTTCATCGGCGGCTTGTCTGACAACGTCCTGAAACCGCTGATGCTGGGTCGCGGAGTCGATGCTCCAATGCCCGTGATACTGCTGGGTGCTCTGGGTGGAATGGCAACCAGCGGTATTCTAGGCATGTTCGTTGGAGCGACCTTGCTGACACTGGGCTATCAGATCTTCATGCAGTGGGTGGCTGCTAATCCCGACATAAAACAGGCGTAGTTAGGGGCGTGGTTCGCAGAAAAAAGATTCAGACGACACGCATCATGCAAGCAAAGCCACGAGGCACGCAGGGGACTGCCTTGCTGGGGGGGGGCATGCTGCTCAGCGCCTGCACAATCGTTGGGCCTGACTTCAAGCGGCCTGAGGTACCTTGGCTCGATGCTTGGTGCCTGGGTTTAAATTCCTCCTTACCGACAGAGCCTGCTTACAAGGCAGCGAACTGATGCACCTGATCAAGACAGGGCAGAAGATCTCAGCCGACGAACAGAGTTAACCGCCGAATAGTTCTATGCCTTAGTGGCCTGATTCCGCCAGCCAATGGCGCTTGTTTACACTCATAGAAAATTAATGCAACAGAACCAGCTTGGCCAGGTAGCATGAGAGCTATCATCCCTTCTGATAGGGCAAAGTCATTAATACTTGGTAATTGTAGAGCAGGAGGTATGTACCTCTAGCTATGAGCAGTTATAGGTTAGGCCATTCGATGCCAACGCGAAGTTGGAGTTAAGGCTGGCGCGTTTATGAAGGCAGAGGCGAAGCAGAGCAAATTGTTCAGCTTTTTATCTATAATGACGTAAGCGGAAGTACGCTTTATATATTGCGTGATTATGATGAGCTTTTATATGAAGAACCTCATCTGATTGAACGCTTTTTTAAGAGTCGACATTAAAGACGAGTATTTTTGCGGTTCGAAAAACTTGCCCGAAGATAGGGGCTTTATCAGACTGGTTTCTACCTCCATTTGGCTGAGGTCAAATATCGACAGAAACTAAAATAAATCAATAAAGAATAATGAAAATAAAAATCAGACTGGCAATGTTGCCACTCCTTGGACTGGGCAGCATCGCCTATGCGGATAGCTATGATCCCGCCACCAATCAGCTCACAATACCAACCATCACTGTTGAAGGCACCACCTACGAGAATGTGCTTATCAGAGTGGGTAATGTGCTCAGCTACAATGAGGATGTGGATCTCGCAGGGACGGAGGATTCGTATGACCCAGTCACTAACATCCTGACCATCCCCTACATCGTTGTTAATGAAATGGCTTATACCAACGTGAAGGTGACGGTTGCCCCCTGTGTCAGGATAACTGTCGCCTCTAATTTTCATTGATTGACTATTAGAGGTAATGAAATTGAAAAAGAAGACTTATTATACGAAAGCTTTTCGCCAACAGGCGTTGGAGAAAGTTTATAACCGGGGCGATCGTACCGTTCAAGCGATTGCCGATGACTTGAACATAAACAGCTGGACGTTGAAGAACTGGATGAAATTACCGAAAAACGTGGTTGAGGGCCAAGCCGACCTGATGACAAAACGACCTCAAGACTGGAATCAGAGCGAACGTTTTCAACTGATCCTGGATAGTCAGGGCAAGGCAGGGGAAACATTGCATGCCTGGTGCCGGGAACAAGGGATTTTTCCGCATCATTTACACGCCTGGCGTAAAGCCTTTGAAACCGGCACGTCGGAGACTGCCGTCAGTCGCGCTGACTGGCGAGAACTGCAAGTGAGCCATCAAGCGTTACAGCGGGAGCTGAAGCGCAAGGAAAAAGCCTTGGCGGAAGCGGCGGCCTTACTGGTTCTGCAAAAAAAGTATCAGGCGCTCTGGGAGGAAAAGGACGCATGATTTCCCTGTCAGAGCGCCAACAAATTGTGTCTTGGCTAGACGAAGCCCACGCCGCCGGAGCCCGTCGGCATCGAGCCTGCGACTTATTGGGGATCACCTTGCGCACATTGCAGCGCTGGCAGCAATCGGGTGAAGTCGCGGAAGACGGTCGTCGCGGCCGCCAGCTGATTCCCGCGAACAAACTCAGTGAGCAGGAGCGTCAGTCCGTGTTGTCGGTAGCCAATTCGGCCGAATTTGCCGCGCTGGCGCCCAGCCAGATCGTGCCGATTCTGGCCGAGCGGGGTCAGTATCTGGCTTCGGAATCGACCTTCTACCGGATCTTGCGCGAGGCGAAGCAACTTCAGCATCGCCAGGCCAGTCGGGCGGCCACCGACTGCCGCAAGCCGAAAGCCCTGAAGGCCACGGCGCCCAATCAGCTGTACAGCTGGGATATTACCTATCTGCCCACGGCCGTCAAAGGGGTATTCCTGTATCTTTATCTGTTTATGGATGTTTACAGCCGCAAGATTGTCGGTTGGCAGGTGTACGAACGCGAAAGCAGCGAATGGGCGGCGGACATTGTGCGGGATATCGTGCANCGGGAAGGCNTCCCCCGTCAGCAGGTGACCCTGCATTCTGACAACGGCGGCCCCATGAAGGGCGCCACGATGCTGGCGACCCTGCAGGCCTTGGGCATCCTGCCGTCGTTCTCGCGACCGGCGGTGAGCAATGATAATCCGTATTCGGAAGCCTTGTTCAAGACCCTCAAATATCGGCCGGACTATCCGGTCCACCCCTTTGCGGATTTGAATCAGGCCCGACGCTGGGTGGCTGGCTTTGTGGACTGGTATAACCATGAACATCGGCACAGCGCCATTCAGTTTGTCACGCCAGATCAGCGGCATAGCGGACAAGACTTCGCGATTTTGAAACAGCGAAAGGCGGCCTATCAAGCCGCCAAAAAGCGCCGTCCGGAACGCTGGCGGAGCAAAACACGAAATTGGGAGCCTGTACTTGAGGTCTATTTGAACCCTGACCAGAAGGACAAAAATATAATTCGGCAGGCGCTGAAAAAAGCGGCCTGATTTAACTGTTGAGGCGACAGTTATTTTGACAATTACCGGTTGGGCAGGTGCTCAGACTGACAAAATCGGTCAGCTACGATCCAGTCACCAATCAGCTCACAATATCAACCATCACCGTGGCAGGGAAAACCTATAGCAATGTCCTCATTACCGTGGGCGAAGTGCTCAGCTACAACACGGGTACTCCAGGCGCTGCACTTTCATACGATCCGGCTACCAATATCCTGACCCTCCCCCATATTACGGTTGATGGCATAACTTATTCCAATGTGAAGGTAACGGTTGGGGAAGTGCTCAGCGCCGATGAGCCGCCAGCCCCTCCTGAAACCATTAAAACGGCTACCGACTTTACCTCGGTTTTTTCAAATGAGTGGACATTCGCCGCGTTCAAATCCGACGGCAGCCTGTGGACATGGAGCTACGATAGCTTGGTGCCCAATCAGATCGGTACTGACTATGCCGCCATCGCTCTGGGGAACGGTCACAGCGTGGCACTCAAATCCGATGGCACGCTATGGGCATGGGGAAATAACGCTTATGGCCAACTGGGTGACGGCACAAGGACCAGTAGCGATGTGCCTAAGCGGAAAGGGAGGGGATTCACCAAGATTGCCGCAGCGAATGCTCAAACCCTAGCCCTTAAGGAAGACGGCAGCCTATGGGGGTGGGGACAAAACAGTTGCACTTTTCGGAATATCAAAGGCACGGATATCCTTACACCCAAGCAGATAGGCACGGGTTACACTGATATTGCGGCCGGAGGAAACTCCATGGTTGCCCTGAAATCCGACGGCAGCCTGTGGGCAGGAAAACTCGGCTGCGTTAATGGCTCCCTCACCGATAGCTTTGTGCCCAAGCAGATTGATACGGATCAGTACACCGCTGTTTCGACATCAGAGTTTAACTCCCTTGCTATCAAGTCCGACGGCAGTCTGTGGGCATGGGGCTACAATACTGAGGGCCAGCTCGGTGACGGCACCCTCATCCCAAGTTTTGTGCCCAAGCAAATAGGCACGGGGTTCACTAAGGTTGCGCAGGAGCCTCATCATACCGTCGCCCTTAAATCCGACGGCAGCGTATGGACATGGGGGGCGAACCGTAGCTTGGCGCCCACACAGATTGGAACAGGCTTTATCGACATTGCCGCAGCAGGGAATGTCACTCTGGCCGTTAAGTCCGATGGCAGTCTATGGTGGGCGCGAGGGGACAGTGCCCTTGGCCAATCTGAGGATGGCCCCACGGGTTACACAGCGTTTGTGAATAGCCAGGGCAGGAAGGGCAGCGGCCTGACAGGTTCCTGGTGTCATGTTCACGGTTGTTGGGTCTTTGACAGCGAAACCGGCAGCACAACAGGAAAGTACTATGATAACCTGAGTTCGGGATAAAAAAGGGAGCAGGTTCTTGTTATAAAAGAGAAAATAAGTTTTCGACGCTAACTTTCTCCGAACAAAAACCTGCCTTTATGAAATTAACACACTTATTCTGCGATGTGGACGATTTTTGCCAAACCTTTATAGCGGACTGGCAAAAAAATCAATTAACCCAAGGTAAGAAGAAACGCCATCGTCTCCATCGGATGAGTGATAGCGAGATGATCACGATTTTAGTGGCTTACCATCAAGCCGGTTTTCGAACCTTCAAATGGTTTTATCTGAGGCATGTGCAGCGCTATTGGCGAGCTGAGTTTCCTAATCTGCTAAGCTATAATCGCTTTATCGAGCTGATGCCAAAACTGTTGGCGCCGCTCACCGCCTTTATGGCCAGTCGCCGAGGCGCTTCGGCAGGTATTGCCTTTATTGATTCAACACCGCTGGGCGTGTGCGAGAATATCCGTATTCCCCGGCACAAAACCTTCACCCAGGAAGCCGGGCGCGGCAAATCGTCGACCGGCTGGTTTTATGGCTTCAAATTGCATCTGATCGTCAATGACCAGGGCGAGATTCTGTCATTTTGCATCACACCGGGCAATGTCGATGATCGCAAACCAGTCCCCGATCTGGTGAAATCATTGACGGGAAAGCTGTTTGGCGACCGGGGCTATATTTCCAGGAAGTTAACTGACTTATTGGCCCATCAGAATGTCACGCTGATTACTACGCTGAAGAAAAACATGAAGCCGCAAGTGATGGATGTGTTTGACAAATGTTTGCTGCGCAAGCGTAGCATCATTGAAACGATCAATGATCAACTCAAGAATATTGGCGATCTTGAACACTCGCGGCATCGTTCTTTGAGCAACTATTTGTCCAATATCATCGCTTGTCTGGTGGCCTATACCTATCAGGAGAAAAAGCCGGCTCTCAATTTGCGCGATGTCGATTGGTTGCCTTTTATTTCGAATGCTTAAACCGAACTGAGGTTATGATAGCTTACTTAATAGCGCTGTTTATGGCTATGAGAGCAAATACGCGGGGACATTAACGAAGACCATGACCTGGTCTGTCGATACGGCTGCCCAAACATTGACTTATCGCTTTACCTGGGCTGAGCAGATCAACAGCAGCAGTGACTATTCTCAAGCTATGAGCGAGCCAGAACAGACAGCCTCATTTCAATTCCAAAATGACGGCTCGGAGTTGGTTTTTGAGGGTGGAACGTACTACAGAAGATAACCTTCAGACTTAGACTGAAGGGATTGACGCAGACAGGCTTTTCAGGCTGAATCGCCTGCCTGCAACCTAGCTGATCGCTTTTCGGCTCAAATAACCATAAGCTGATGAATGAGAACTGCTCCTCACCCCAAAGAGAGGCACATGCTTCCCAAGATGGTCAATCACCATCCCAGACTTCACACCCATCGTCATCAAGAGCTTTTCAGGTTGAAGCGTAGGCTTATTGATTTTTAATCGCTTGTTTGTACTATTTGAATCGAGGGTTATAAAGCAAATGGGTATTGAATATTTACCGGTCAGTCGCATGAAAATTGGCAGCCGCAAATGGAAATATGGGATGCTGATTCATAGTTAAACATCGCATTTGAGTGCACAAATAATGCGCATCTTGAAAAAAACACTCAACTATTCATCATTACCCGCCAGAAAAATGACCTCTATCAGCTTTTTGCAGGTGGTACAGCCGATGATCCTGATTATGTCGAAGAATGGGCCGGAGCACCGTTTATCATCGAGTCCATGCTCAATGACATTGCTGAAATGGGCGAGCCGGAGAAGCCGCAGTTGCAGCTCATTAACTGCGCCAATGAACTGGCGCCAGCTGATCCCTCTGAGTCCAATGTCGGCGATGATCCAAACATGAAAGAAGAAGATTGCAGTTACCAGAAAATACTCGATGAGCTCACTGAATTGGCCAAGATGAGCAAGCACCTGCAAGTCACTAATGGCGGTAATGAACAGGCCCAGCCTGATCCATCTGTGCCCGACATCAGTTCGTATCCGCCCATGATGCAGGAGGTGTACCAGAAATCGCTGTGTCCCGGCACACGTCTCAACGATGAAGGCGAACTGATTGATGATCCGGGCGTCTGTCATCCCCGGCTGAACGATAAAAGCGAATGGGTCTGGATCAAGCATCCTACCGCCCCTACACCGATGTCGGCCTTTGACGATGCCATGAAATGCGCCGTCATGCTGGCCAATGGCCAGTCACCGGCCTCATTAAATGGCATCGCTTTCCAGCCCTGGCAGAATGCGCCAAAGACCCTGGCCGAGTGGGTGCATGTGGAAGGTCAGGCTGGAATTGATGAACCACCCCTGGTGCCCAAAAACGGCAAGCAACTGGCTGCCGGCGTGGTGATTGAGGAATCCGATGGTCGCTTTTGGCTCGTGGCGCCGACCAACGGCTTTGGGGGCTATAAGGCGACCTTTCCGAAAGGCCGGTTGGAGCCGGGCATGGGACCGCAGGCAACCGCCATCAAAGAGGCGTTTGAAGAAGCCGGGCTGCAGGTTGAAATTACCGGCCTGATCGGCGACTTCGAGCGCACGACCACGATCACCCGTTACTATACGGCCAGACGGGTTGGTGGTTTGCCGACGCAAATGGGTTGGGAATCGCAGGCGGTGATGCTGGTGCCGGAGTCGCAGCTATTGAAGGTGCTTAATCACGCCAATGATCACAAGGTGATTGAAATATTGGAAGAACTCAGCGGCAAAGGCTGAGTGATAGTCAAAGAACAAGGCAGACCGCCCATCCTGGCCGGCGGCACCGATCGCCTGGCGCCGCGCCGATACCGCTGTTTTTCTATCCGGACATCGAGCAGGCTGTGGCGTTTGCGACGGAAAGCTCGAAAACAACCGATGGCGCTGAAGTATGCCTCGATGCCTGCCCGTGTTTGTATAGCCGGCAGCTGTCGGGCTTTGAATGGCGAAAATAAGGCACAGGTGCTGTTTGCCGAGGGTGGCTCATTCGGTGGGGATGTCAGGGAGTCGGCGCCCCCCGAGCTGCCGATCTCCCCGAGCTCCTCCCCTGGCGCGCACTGATCGTCTGCATGGTTCAGGGGGGCGTGGTGACGACGTTCACGGTCACGCGGGCCGCGTGCGCGACCGAGGTCCCCGGAAACCCGATGATCCACAGCGTGTACGTGCCGGGCGCGACGGTGGGTGCGACACCGATGGTGAGCGTGAAAAAGAAGGACCCATTGGGCGGAAGGGAGCCGATGTCCTGGGGGAAGCCGGGCGCCGTGAAGCCGGCTGGCAGCGCCCCTCCGGTCGGCTGGGCAAAGATCCCGAGCTTCACGGCCTCTCCCGTGAACCCATTCAGCGAGTTCACCGTCACCGTCGCCAGGCCCTGTCCGCCCGGGGTGACGTTGATCGTAGGAAGGGGCGAGAAGGAGTAGTCCCTGACGAGGACGAGCTTAGCAACGAACCCATCGCTGGCGCCACCGCCGTACCTCGGCTGAGCGGCTCCCAGCTGGTCTGCGTTGCTCTGTGGGATCTCGCCCGCCAGATACACGTTGAACCCCGAGATGGACGGCGGAACGGCGAGGGCAGTCGCTACATCGGACGATCCAAAGGATTCGAAGGCCGAGTTTCGGAGGACCGTCGGGTCCTTGATCGGGCTTTCGGCGAAGGCCTTCAGGTCGTACCCGAGTACCCACAGAAAGGCATCAGGGCCGGTGATCCCCTCCGGGTCCGTATCGCGTGACCCCGCCACGTTGACGACCGGTCCGGAGAACGAGCCGCCGATACCCAGCGCGAGCACCCGGTCGAAGCCGCTGGCTCCCACGAAGCTCGCCTGGATCACGCTCGCCAGGCTGGAGTTGAGACGCGCCACGAAGCCGTCCGTGGCCCCTCCGAACGTCGGAAAGAGCCCTCCCAGCGTTCCCGGGAAGCTCGAGGCAGTGGTCTCTCCGCCGACGAACACGTCCGGCCCTGAAACGGCTATGGCATGCGCGATGTCCTGACCAAGCCCTCCGAGGTAGGTGGCCCGCACGTGCGTGGTCAAATCGCTGGTCAGGAGCGCCACGAAGGCGTCGGACTGGCCGTCGGGATAATGGATCTCCTGAGCGCCCCCTCCTGTCTTCGGAAAGTCCGTCGAGACGGTTTCCCCCGTCGCGTAGACGAACCCCGCCGAGACCGCGATGGCGTTGATGGAATCGGAGGAGCGGCCTCCCAGGTACGTCGCCTGCGTCAGGCTCTTCAGATCAGCGGAGAACGCGGCGATGAAGCCGTCGTCCGTGTTCTGGCCGACAGGGCGGATGACCGGGTCCCCGTTCAGCGGCTGAGCGCTGTCGAGAATCCCGACAAGATCGTGCGAGGCCGTCCGGCCCGCCACGAACACGGCATAGGCGCCCCCGAAAAGAGCCACGCTGCTGGCGGCGTCCTCGTCGGTCCCTCCGAAGTAGGTCGCCTGGGTCAACGTCTTCAAGTCTGAGGTAAGGAGCGCGGCGAACGCGTCCTTGCCTCCCGCGTTCTGCGGTCGGGCGCCTCCGGTCGTCCCCGGAAAGTCTGTCGATGTCGTCGAACCTGTGACGTAGATGCCGGCTTCCGAGACCGCGAGGCCGCTCACAGAGTCGTCGTCGGTCCCCCCCAGGTACGTCGCCTGGATGATCGTCTTCAAGTCCGAACTGAGGAGGGCAACGAAGCCGTCGCTCGGGCCCGCCAGGGCAGGTCGGGCTCCTCCCTCCGTCCCCGGGAAGTCTGTCGAGTCGGTGGTCCCCGCCACAAGCACGTTCGACGCCGAAGCGGCTGAGGCGGTGACGCGGTCCCCGCCTGATCCCCCGAGGAAGGTGTTTTGGATCAAGGGATCGATCACGAGCTCCTTCGTCCGATCGTACTGCCCCACTTCGAAGCGGTAGCTCGTTCCATCAACCGCATAGGCGATCTCCACAGGATGTGCGTGCCCCGCAACCGTTTGGTAGGCCTTCGGCCTGCTGAAGACGACCGTGCCGAGCCCCGTACCCACCTCGAGTTCGCCCTTGTCGTTCGCCCGGAGGAACGTCGCGCCAGAGATCCTCACTCCGATCTTCTCGGGCCTCGCGCCAGGCTTGACGTGGAAGAGTTTCTCGACGGTTGCGCCCGCCGCCCTCAGCTCGACCTCGATCCCCTCGTACACATCACCGAGGGTCACGCGACCGTAGGTCGGGACGTTCGTTCTCCAGGCGGACTTCTCACTCCCGATCAGATAGTTCACCTCGGTTGGTACCTTCTCTGCGCCTTCCACCAACGCAGCGGCGCCGCCGACGAAGGCCTCTTTCAGGGACCAACCCGTCGTCCCGGCCTTGCCGGACACCTTCGGGAGGTCGTACACGATCTCGCCGATCCGGGTGACATAAACAGTGCCGCCATCGACCCCCGCATAGAACCTCACCCGCTCGTCGGTCTGCCCCTGGTTCGTGATGAAGGGCACGCTCGGATGAATGAGCTTCCTGCTCACCTGCGGCGAGGGCGAGCCCGAAGTCTCTCGCGGCTCGCCGCCATGCTTGGGCCAGGCGAGCACGGTCGCCCCCTGGAAGGCCAGCAGCCCCAGGAAAAAGTACCATAAGCCCAGAAACCGGCCACGGGAGCCCGGCTTCCTGTTCCTTTGCCGCATTGAGTATTGCATGATTCCTCCTCCGGGCTCGGGCCTGTCCATGGCGCGCATCCTCCGTTTGGGCAGAATCTGAGCCTCGCAGAGTTTGAGTTTAGGAAAAATAAATGCTTTTTTTCTAGAATTTCTATGATCGGCTTCGCTGCATCAAGTTCCGATCAGGGCTGTTCAATGCGTGATGCCCTGATAGTTTAAGATGCCCTCCTGGTTAATGGCGTTGTCATAGAGCCATCTGTGCCGGTCCAGGGTGAAGAATCAGGTGCGGTAGATTTGGGCCAATTTTCGCAGGATGATTGTCATGAACGGTAAGTTTTTTGTACATTCTGGCTAAACCTCTAAAGATTGCCCTGATCCAGTCGTGATACAAGGATAAATGTTAAGTTAACTCATCCGCTGCCCGAATCCCGGCCTTTCTTGATAAAGCCGGTTTCATCGATCACCAGCACGGACCCTGCATAAAATCTCCGATGAGCTATGTTTGGGCTTTAAAACCGTGGCCAATCACGGCACACTGATCAAAAGCAAGCTCAAGGTATCGACAACGGCAGAGTTGGCGCATATCGCCATGGTGCTGGATGTCATGAAAGGCTGATCTGATGAGATAAGGAATTATCCCCATTGATATCAGGAAATTTGCCCGATGCTTTTCAATTGAATTTATCAATACTATGCCATTTTTAACAAAGCATAGTATTGATATGAAGTTTACACCCGCAGCATTAATCGCTTTTCTGTTATTTCCTGTATTGTCCCTAGCCCATGGCCCGACACCGCAAAAAGCTAAAGAGAGCATAGTCATCAATGCCTCGGTCGATACGGTCTGGAATGCCATAAAACAATTTGACGGCATCTCGGGCTGGCATCCTGACGTCAAGGAAAGCACAGGCGACGACAGGCATGAGTCCGGCGGCAGGCGTACAATTACACTGCAAAACGGCGGCCAGCTAGTGGAAGAACTGGATTTCTACAGCGACAATGATCACGAATACAGCTATCGCCTTAAAACCGAAAATGTTCAGGCGTTTCCGACCAGTTCCTACTCCATCGGGATCCAGGTAGCTGCCGGGGAAACGGCCGACAGTAGCGTGGTCACCTTGAAAAGCCGCTTCTACCGCGGCGATACCGGCAATACGCCGCCCGAAAAACTTAATGACGAAGCGGCTGTCAAGGCGATGAACGAGTTTTTCAAAAACGGCCTGAGCGGCCTTAAGCGAAAGCTGGAAAAGTAAGCCTTTCAGATTTAACGCCAAGCATAGGCAAACGGATCGGCTGTCACGATCTAAGCCGATGGACAGTCAACCCCGGGAGAGGCGCAACAACCTCTCCCGCAATAGCTTCAATGACAGTAAAACACGATGCCACATACGGGTAAATTTATCTGTCTGCCAGCACGGCCAATAGATCACCATACCCTGCAACGACACGAATTTATTCGCATCTATACAGAACCCGATTCAAATCAGTTAATGAACAGATTTTAACTGTTAATTTCGGTTTGTTCTGAAATATGCTTATTACTGATAACACATGTAGGAATATTGTCGCTTTCAGGCGCTTTTCCCATTGCCTTATCAGTGCAATGCGATTATTTTCATCAATTCGACATCCAAGCCGAGACATATTCGCCTACCTAATGCTTGTTATGTTTCTTCACTGCCAAATGCGGTCAGTCCTTGCCGCCTTTATGCTGGCCTTCACTCCGCTGCTGGTTCATGCAGCGCCGCCCCCGCATGCCGACAGCCAGGGCATCAGACAGCCGGCGATGCCGTCCGCGGATGCCGCTGATAAAACGCATCTGCTTGAAACCCTCAACCAGCTTGACTCGCAGCTTCACAACCTCCTCAATAGCGCCGTTTCGGCCTTGAGGCAGAGTATTGATACCGCCCCACCGTTCCTGATCAAGGAGCGCCGCGCACGCATCGAACGGCTGGAAAAGCTGCTGCGCAATGCTGATACAGATTTGGCAGAGCAGTTTCGGCGCGTCATGGAAGCTTACCGGGTCGAGCTCGATTACGCGAAGACCGTCGAGGCTTATCGGGACATGCTCCGGATCGGCCAAGAGGAACGCCTGGTGGACTTTCTCAGCATCGGCCGTCTCGCGCTCTATTACCAGACGCTGGACGGCTACGAATCGGGCATCTGGCTCGACGGCCCGCAGCAATGGCGGCGGCTTTCCGGGGAGGAAAACGAAGCCATCACCCAGGGGCTGCGCACGGCCCGCAAACTGGATCCGCCCCAATTGATCGTCTTGCCGCTTCCTGGCAGCAAGCCTGGCATGACTGCTCAGGCCGACCAGATCGTTCCTGCCTCACCGGCAAAGGCCGGAAACGGAAAACTGGCGCCAGACTCGTCAGCGGCGGCGGATGCCCGATTGACGGCAGCACTGGCGGCCAAAGAGGGCTTATTCATGAACATCAGAGAAAGCGCGGCGCAGCTCAAACCCTATTACCAGCAGTCTTTGCCAACGGGTGACGCCGATAGCCAACGGAAACTGATCAGCCGGCTCGCCGATGACCGCCATATCCCTGTCACAGACGAGCTGGCACAGCTGTTCGCCAGCCTTAAGGCGCAGCTCGACGTCTCAGGACGCATCTCGACCTTCCGGGCTCCGGTTTACGCTCCCAACGGACAGGCGGCCGAGAAAGAAGTGCTGCGGCTCGGCAGCTTCAGCTTTATCGCCGATGGGCGTTATCTGGTGTATGCGCCCGAAGTGGACAGGCTGACCGAACTGCCTCGGCAGCCGGCCTCACACCTGCTTGATCTGGCGCTGGATTTTCCGAAGACGGATCCGGACGCGCTGGCGCCTGTGGCAATCGACCCCTCCGCAGGCCAGACCCTGCAGTTATTGGTGCAGGTCCCAAATCTGCGCGAGCGCATCGACCAGGGCGGCGTGGTCGGCTATCTGATCCTGGCGCTGGCTGCGTTTGCCTATGCGCTCAGCGGCTACCGCTATGTGGAGCTGACCCTGGCCGAAAAACGCATGCGCAGACAGCTGCAGTCATCCGAGTTCCGGCTGGACAATCCGCTGGGGCGCGTGCTCGCCCGGCTTGACGGCACCACGATGAACGACGAGGAGGCGCTCTACCTGACCGTCGAGGAAGCCTTGACCGGCGAGCAGACCCATCTGGGGCGGGCGCTGGCCTTCCTGAAACTGGTGGCCGCCATTGCGCCTATGCTGGGCCTGCTCGGCACAGTGACCGGCATGATCAAAACCTTCCAGGCGATCGCCCTGCATGGCTCGGGTGACCCGAAACTGATGTCGGGCGGCATTTCGGAAGCGCTGGTCACCACCGTCGAGGGGCTGGTGACCGCCATTCCGATTCTGCTCTTGCACAGTCTGCTGGCCAGCAAGAGCCAGTCGCTGGGCAGTCTGCTGGAGGCGCATGTCGCCGCCACACTGGCGCAACGGTTCGAGCGTCGGCATGCGGCCATGATGGCGGAAAGTCCCCGCAAAGTTCTGGTAAACCGGAAGGATGATGAAAGATGAATGGGCGAACCTTCGAGGCCTTCATGATCTTCCTGCAACAGTCCGAGCAGCACATCGAGGAGCTGATGGCGCTGGGCGGGCCGGTGATGTGGCCGTTGGTAGCCGTCTCCGTATGGCTGTGGATGCTGATTCTGGAACGCTACTGGTTTTTGCTCCATAACTTTCCGGCGCTTGTCAAACGCGGCGTGCCGGTCCTGCGCTCTTATGCCGAAATGGAGATCAAACAGGCTGAAATGGCCCTGGCGCTGCGCCGTCATCTGCGCCTGATCAAGACCCTCTCCGGCATTTTGCCGATGCTGGGTTTGCTGGGCACGGTAACCGGCATCGTCGCAACCTTCGATCTGATCCGCATATTCGGGAGCGCCGAAACGCGTATCGTCGCACACGGCGTTTCGCAGGCCTTGATCACCACTTTGGCGGGGCTGGTGATGGGGCTATTCGGCGTGGGCGTGGGCTATGATCTCAACCGGCGCGCGCGGGCCGGACAGCGTCGCTTTGCCGAGTACCTGAGGCGGTCATGAAAAGACGGAGCCTATTCAACCGCCGCCTCGATGGCGAAGAAGACAGCTCCGATGCGATCAACCTGACGCCGCTCATCGACATGGTGTTCATCCTGCTGATATTTTTCCTGGTGACGACCTCCTTTATCCACGAATCGACGGTGGCGGTGCGGCGTCCGAAAGCCGCGACGGCCACGCCCGCGCAGAATGCCGAAGTGGTCGTCACGATCGCCGCGGACGAGCAGATTTGGCTGAACAATGCCGCCGTGGATATTCGCCTGCTGCGCGCCCGCATTGAGCAACTGGGCCTGGCAGGCCCGACCCGGTCAGCTATTATTCTAGCCGATACCCAGGCCAGTACTGGACTGCTGGTCAAGGTGATGGACCAACTGCGTCTGGCCGGTTTCACGAACATCTCAGTAGCGGCCAGCACGGCCTCGGACCCGCCGTGAACAACACGGAGGAGGCCGGTAGGCCGAACCATTCGGTCCGCATCCTAGCCGGGGCTTTTGCTGCAGCTGTGGTTATCAATCTGGCCCTGCTGCTGATGATCGGCTTCTTGATCAGCCGGCGGGAAAGCCAGCAGGCTTCCGCTCCGAACCCGCAGCCGATCGATTTCATCCGCGTCGCGCCCAAGCCCGAAGAACCCAAGCCCGTCGCGCCCAAAGCAACAGTCAAGGATGCGAAGGACCTGCGGCCCAAGTCCGGTAGCCCGGCATCCGGGCCCGCCAAGGCTTCGGCAGGACGGACGCGCCGCCCCGGCGCGCCCAAAAAACCTGGGAAAACCAAGTCGGCAGCGCCGCCCGCCCGGCCCCGGATTGACGTCCCCGAGCAGGGCACGGGCACCCCGTTCGCCCCTGTGCCGGGGTCGGACTCACGCCTGACGGCGCCGCCATCGCAATGGCACGGGGAAAAAAAGCCCGCGTCCGATGATGGCAGGGAAGCTTCCGGCGGTGGCGGCGGAAACGGGTCGGGCGGCCGGAATCTGGTCGTGCTGCACCGCGTGCCGCCGCGTTATCCGTCCAGAGCCGAGGCGCGGGGCATCGAAGGCTGGGTACGGCTCGAAATTACTGTATCCCCGACAGGTACCGTCAGCAAGGCCCGGGTCGTTGACGCCAGCCCCAAGGGCGTATTCGATCGGGCCGCGCTCGAAGCGATCCGGCAATGGCGCTTCAAGCCTGCCTTCAGGGAAGGCCGGGCCGTCGAACAGCAGGCGGATCAGACAGTCAGGTTTCGGCTCAAAAAGCCGCACTGAACCGCTGCATGACAGAGGTTGACCTTTAGCATGTAGGTCGGGTTAGGCTTTGGCCGTAACCCGACATTTGCGATGTAGAATCAGGATAAAGATAAGTGCGGAAAATACATTTTATTTATAGCGTGTCATTGGGGCCTCGCTTTTCTTTGTAAACGGCGCGGCGGAAGCCCAGCCGTCCGCTGTCCATCCGAATCAGCCCGCTTATCCGGCGCAGCAATGGGTTCGTGATCCGTTCACGCCCAGCGCGCTGATGTATGAAACGGTCGGGGCGCAGTCCGGGATGGCGGGCAGTACGTATGGTTTCGTGCCTTCTGCGGAAAATGGCGGAATTCCTAAAATGAAGCTGCGGGGCTTGCTGAATCAGGAGGAAGGCAATTTTATCGCTTTGCTTGAGGTGGAGGGGGGGGTACCTTTATGGTACGGGAAGGGGATGAGTTCAATATCGATCCGTCACAACCCCAGAATGCGATTCGCGTCGATAAGATAACGCGTCTGAGCGTTACGGTTGAGACCGGCATGCTCGGTTCAATCCGGGTTCTGAGATGATTTTCGCAAGATACTGTATCTGAGGAAAGAAGACCGTTGGCTTCGATGCCGATCAGTTAGCAGCTGTGCGGAGTCTTGGCGAAAAACCGGCATGGGCGGCTAACCTGAGTCCATCACAGGTTGGAAAAGTGTTTGTTCGCACCCGAATCGCTGCCCGTTAAGGCGTTAACGGCGCGGCGTGAGGGGCGATTTTGCGTAACAAGCGCCCGAGCAGGTCCGAACCGGTAATGATGCGGCGTTGAGCCTCCTCCCAGACCAGGATCAGATCTTCGTCGATGACGTCATCCCCGGGCTTTTCCGACCGCACGGTAAGCCGGTGCAGTACATGGCCGAGCGGCTGGGCCGGATCGGATACCACCAGCGGAAAATGGCAGAGTGTTTGCGGATCAAATGGCGTTTCTCCGAACAGCGCGGCGCGCAGAAACATTGGAGCGTTTATTATACGGCGAGGTGCGTTGCGATCGTCCACCAGCACGACCCATTTTTTGCCGGAGGCGGCTATTTCGCTCAGGAAGGGGTCTTCCGCGCTGCGCTGCAATTTTGGGAATACGGGGCGACCGCCCCGAAACGGCAGGCGAATAACGCTGCGCGGATCCAGCGGCTCACCTTCCTCGCCGACCGGGATGTCATCGAGCATCAGAAAATTGATGGCGCCGATGGCCTCGGTCCGGCCGATCTCGGTATCGTTTTCTCGCGCATGATGCTCAAGCAGATGATGCAGTTCACGCTCCCGCAGCCAGGGTATGCCTTCCGGGCCGATCCAGGCATCGAGCAGTTTTCCCGACGGCCAGGCCAGCGGCCACAGCAGCACCTGATAGAAGCGCAACAAAGGCATGAGCGAACCCGCCACGCGCAGCGCGTGATGTGAAAAATAAGCTTGAGGGACGATCTCGCCAAACAGCGTGATCACCACCGTGGAAAAGAAAAACGCCGACAAACCGGCCAGCACCGAATCGGCCAATAAGGTTATCACCACATTGACGGAGACGTTGCTCCACAAAATGGCGGTGAGGGTGAAATTGGAATTCCGGCGCAGGGCCAAAACCCGCCGGGCGTTCCGGTCGCCATTTTCGGCGATGGTCTCGAGATGCAGGCGGCTCAAGCTGAAGACCGCCAGATTCAGGCCCGACAGTGCCGCCGATTGAGACAGGCAGATGAGAATGCCGGCCCAGATTGGTAGCTGGTCCATAGGCCATTCTTCAGCGGGCTGAACATCGCCGAGAGCCTCGCGCCAGCCGGCCAAAATAGCTGACCATTCGCCAGGATCGACTCCGCCGATACGCAACACGGCCAACGCCAGCGCAATGATGACCAACAGGGCGGAGGTGACAGTGCCGGAGTGGCGGGCATGGACATGGAGCATTGGCGTCTCCTTTAGACTAGATTGAAACGTTCCGAATAAACCCGGTTGAGGGCGGCTCCGCGAGCGATCAGGACCGGCTCGACGCTGTCCATCATAGGCGGCGGGCCGCACAGAAAGTACTCGATCACGCCGTTGTCCTCGGGCAGATAGCGGTCGAGTAAATCCGCATCGACGTAGCCGGTCTCTCCGTGCCAGTCTTCCGGTGGCTTCGTCAGGACATATACCAAAGTCAGCGGCAGCTTGGCGGCTATTTCGTCCAGTTCGGCGCGGAACAGGATCGAATCGGCGTCCGAGTTGGCGTAAATCAGGCATAACGGAAAATCGCTGCCCAGATCGCGGTAGGTGCGCAGCATGCTGATGATGGGCGTGATGCCGACGCCGCCGGCGATGAAGACCGCGCCGCGCGAACTGGCCGCATCATGGAAGAATACGCCGTAAGGCCCTTCCAGCCAGGCACGGGTGCCTGGTTTGACCTCGCTCAGACCGTCGGTGAAGTCGCCGAGCGCCTTGGCGGTGATCGCCAGCCTGTCGGTACGGACCGCGCTCGAGCAGATCGAGAAGGGATGTTGTTGGAGCGAAAATGGCGTATCGCCGAGCGTCAGCCACGCGAACTGGCCGGGGCGGAATTTCATGCCGGTGTGGCCTTCGGCCTCGAACACTAACGTCGTGGCATCCCCGGGTTCTTGTATGACTTCAACTACCCGCCACGGTCGCCGGAGCATTCTGAAAGGGCGCAGCAGGCGCGAATCAAGAATCAGCAACAGTCCTAATCCGACCAGGCACACCAGGACCCACTTTTTCCAGTCCGGCGCGAAATAGTTGTCTACCAGCAATGCGTGACCGAGTCCGCCTGTAACGATCAGCAGCGACAAGACGCCGTGGAGGGTGCGCCATCGCTCGTAGGAAAGCCCGAATGTCAAGCGCAAGAGAGAACTGGTGACTAAGACCAGCGTCGCGAAAACGACGAAGCTCAACGATGCGGCGCGCATCAGGTCTGCGCGCGGATCGAGAAAAGCCAGATAGGCTGGATCGGCGCTGAGCATCGCGGCCGGATGAGCCAGCACTAACAGCAGGGCGAAGATGCCGAGCTGACGATGAAACTGCAGTACATTATCCATCCCCGCTCCCTCGGCAAACCAGCGGTGGCGCCCTGAGACGGCCGGCTGCATGGCCAGCACGCCGAGCGCAAGCAGGCCTAGCATGGCGCCGAATTCAGCCGGGAATGACCGTGCCGGCGGCACTTGAAACCCGATCGCCAGCGCTGTCGGCAGCAGCGCTAGCCCCAAGTAAATGATAATCCATGACAGCGTTTGCCAGAAACCGTATTTCAATTGCGTACCCTCGTTATCGTAATCGACAGTTCGGAGGCAACCGTCGGCTGTTAAAGCCCTGCGTGCTTTAAATCATGATGCTGCCGCGCGCGAGGGGCGTAGGAAACGTTTTTGAACGATTGGGTCAAAAAAGACCACGGCCACATTAAGACTTGCCGGTAGTCCTTGTCGGATCTCGAAGCGGCACGCATCAACCTTTCCTGACGCATAGGAAAACTGGCCGCCGGTTCAGAATATACTCGCCGCGCCCGTTTCCGGTCAAGAAACTAAAAAATAGCCGGGTCGGCTTCATCGCAGTTCAGCCCGAAGGGCCGGAAAAGGCGTTGCAGCGGGAACCGGTTTTCGAACCGCCGCCAAAGCTCAGGGGCCAATGGCGAGATCAATTTCAGCAATGCTAAGGGCAATGGACGAGAAACGGATTCGCCCACCGGGCCGGGATAAGTATCCGGCCAGTACGGGTTTGAGTAAACAGGCGGTCTTTCTTGAGGCATGGTCCGGCAACAATACCCGTTCTGGCCTCTTTGACCAATCGGTTATGACTTTTGTCCTGTACTGGCACTTTAATTAACTGATGTTACGCAGCTGTAGGGTCGAATTCACTTGTGCCCCATGGGTATTCGACCCGTGACCCCCGCGATATACCGGCAGTGCGAATGAATTCGCACCTACAGCGCATAAAATAGCCGTGCCGTCAGATCTGCCGTTGGCATTCGTCCCCGAGACGCCTGAAACGATTTATGGGTAACATCAGTTAATTAAGGCGGTCGAAAGCCTGCCGATTAGCCAGGGTGCTTGACTAAAGCGCAGTAACCGGGGCTGAATTGCCGGACGTCGCTCATGAAGAGCGGGAAACTCGGCGCTCATTCCACCTCATGCTCCAAAATCCCCTGCCGGCCGGCCAGCAAGGTCATTTCGGCTATCGTGGTCACGCCCAGTTTTTCCTTGATCGCCGTGCCATGGTTGCAGACCGTCTTGTAGCTCAGGCAGAGCTTTTCGGCGGCCTTGTGCGTGTTGTAGCCACGGGCCAGCAGGCAGAAGACGTCGAATTCACGGGGTGACAGCAGCCCGATCCTTTCCGACTCGTCATGGCCCGTCCCCATCGTGATCGCCAGCTGCTGCGCCAACTCCGGGTCCACATAGGTGCCGCCGCCGGCAATCTTGCAGACCGCCGTCACCAGCGTCTCGGGCATGCTGTTTTTAGTGATATAGCCTTTGGCGCCGGCTTTGATGGCGCGTGTGGCATAAGTCAGTCCGTCATGAATGCTGAACACCAGAATCCTGCAGTTCGGGTCCCGGTTGATCAGCCGCCTGATCGTTTCAAAACCGCCGATGCCCGGCATCGACAGGTCCAGCACCACGATATCCGGCTGATGCTGGCTGAAAAGCTGGCAGGCCGTCTCGCCCCGATCCGTTTCATAAATCTTCCCGATGTTATCGGATAACGCCAGATAGGTCTTATAGCCTGCCCGGACGACGGCATGGTCATCCACCAATAATACATCGATCTTACGTGACACTCAGTTGCTCCCCTACAAATTCACTCATGATGCGTTGTTTTAGCGGACAAGACTATGGGAGCTTTTCCCGTTTTATCGATGCGGGCCGGACAGGGGAAAATTTCACGGGCATTTGAGGCAAATTTCCCGGTCATTTCGGGGCTAATTCCGTAACCCGGGCAGAGCCGCCTCCCGTATCATTTCCGCCCAGCATAGCCTTGCGCGCCGATGAACGACAAGGCATTTCGTTTTGATCAAGAAAGCTGACTGCTGCAAGTTCTCACAAACAAACACCTTCGGCGCGCATGGGCTAGGCCTTATTAATCAGTGCATAAAAATAACCTGGAGGAAATATGCGGATTTCGAAATTTGCTCGTCATGTGGGGACGACAACGGCGCTGGCGGCGGGCATTCTGCTGGCCTTGTCGCAACCGGCGCAAGCCAATAAAGAGCTGGACCAGATGTCGCGCCAGAACACCAATTGGGTGATGCAGACCAAGGACTACAGTTCCACGCATTACAGCGAGTTGTATGACATCAATATCACCAACGTCAAGAACCTGAAGCCAGCCTGGAGTTTTTCAACCGGCGTGCTGAATGGCCACGAAGGCGGGCCTCTGGTCGTTGACGGCATCATGTATGTTCATACGCCTTATCCGAACAATGTTTTCGCCATCGATCTGAATAATCCTGACAAAATATTGTGGGAATTCAAGCCCAAGCAAAATCCGGCGGCCCGTGCGGTAGCCTGTTGCGACGTCGTCAACCGCGGTCTGGCCTATGCGCCGCAGGGCAAGGATTATCCGGCCACGATCTTCCTGAACCAGCTTGACGGCCATATCGTCGCGCTGAACGCTAAAACCGGCGAGCAACTGTGGAAAATGGAAAACTCCGACATCGCCATGGGCTCGACCCTGACCGTCGCGCCGTTTGTCGCCGAGGACAAGGTCATCGTCGGCACGTCCGGCGCCGAACTGGGCGTCAGGGGCTACGCGACCGCCTATAACATCAAGGACGGCAAGCAGGCCTGGCGTGTGTTCGCGACCGGTCCCGATGAAGACATCAAATTGTCGAAAGACTTCAATAGCGCCAACCCGCATTACGGCCAGTTCGGCCTGGGTCTGAAGACCTGGGAAGGCGACGCCTGGAAAATCGGCGGCGGCACCAACTGGGGCTGGTACGCCTATGATCCCGACCTGAGAATGCTCTACTACGGATCAGGCAACCCGGCGCCATGGAACGAAACCATGCGTCCCGGCGACAACAAGTGGACCATGACCATCTGGGGCCGCGACATCGATTCCGGGGAAGCGAAATTCGGCTATCAGAAAACGCCTCACGACGAGTGGGATTATGCCGGCGTCAACTACATGGGCCTGTCCGAGCAGATGGTCAACGGCAAAATGACCAAACTGCTGACCCATCCTGACCGCAACGGCCTGGTTTATACCCTGAACCGCGAAAACGGCGATCTGGTCAATGCCTTTAAAATCGACAACACCGTCAACTGGGTCAAGCACGTGGACCTGAAAACAGGCCTGCCGGTGCGCGATCCCGAATATTCGACGCACATGGACCACGAAGCCAAAGGCATCTGTCCTTCGGCCATGGGTTACCACAACCAGGGCATCGAGTCCTACGATCCGAACAGACAACTGTTCTTCATGGGCGTGAACCACATCTGCATGGACTGGGAACCGTTCATGCTGCCTTACCGCGCCGGCCAGTTCTTCGTCGGCGCCACCTTGAACATGTATCCGGGACCTAAAGGCACCTTGGGCCAGGTCAAGGCCATGAATGCGGTCACCGGCGAATTCGAGTGGGAAGTCCAGGAAAAATTCGCGGTCTGGGGCGGTACCACGGCAACAGCGGGCGACCTCGTGTTCTACGGCACGCTGGACGGCTACATCAAGGCGCTCAACTCCAAAACCGGCGAAGAGCTGTGGAAGTTCAAGCTGCCTTCCGGCGTGATCGGCCATCCGATTACCTATAAACACGACGGCAAGCAGTACGTCGCGATTTATTACGGCGTGGGCGGCTGGCCCGGCGTCGGTCTGGTATTCGACCTGAAAGACCCGACAGCCGGTCTCGGCGCGGTCGGTGCGTTCAAGGAACTGGCGCACTACACCCAGATGGGCGGCGGCGTCATGGTGTTCTCTCTGTAATCATCTGAAAACGTAG
This sequence comes from Methylobacter luteus IMV-B-3098, assembly GCF_000427625.1. Classification (GTDB taxonomy): domain Bacteria; phylum Pseudomonadota; class Gammaproteobacteria; order Methylococcales; family Methylomonadaceae; genus Methylobacter; species Methylobacter luteus. The sequence continues at coordinate 2,321,268 of NZ_KE386569.1, read as the reverse complement.
TAGGGCGGGCGGCAATGAACCGCCCGCCATTACCCTGAGGACAATATGCGATTCAAAGCAACTATTTTAACCGCTCTTTCCCTGGCGATGGGCCTTGCGGTCTCCGGCGCTTATGCACAGGAACCGCTGAAAGTCTGCGCCGCGGAAGATGAAATGCCGTACTCCAATAAAAAAGGGGAGGGCTTCGAGAACAAGCTGGCGCAACTGGTCGGCGAGGAACTGGGCCGGAAAGTCGAATACGTGACCTGGACCGATCCGCGCTTCTACCTGCGCGATTACCTGGACAAAGGGCTTTGCGATGTTTCCATCGGCATGGATACGGGCGATACGCGCGTCCTGACCACGCGGCCTTATTACCGGTCCGGCTACGTGTTCATCACGCGCCAGAACGACAATCTGGATTTGCAGAACTGGGACAGCGAAGTCCTGCGCAAGGCTGAGCGCATCGCCTATGTGCCGGGTTCGCCGGCCGAGGTCATGATGCGCGCCATCGGGCGCTACAACGACATGTTCAATTACGAGCAGGAACTGGTCGGCTACAAGTCCAGGCGCAACCAGTACGTCAAGTACGATAACGCCAAACTGGTCTCCGAGGTGGCAGCGGGGCGTGCCGAAGTCGCCGTGCTGTGGGGGCCTGCCAGCGCACGGTATGTCAAGGAATCGGCAGCACCACTCAAGGTGACGGTGATCCCTGACAACAATGCGCGCGCCGACGGCGAGAAAGTAGGCTTTCACTACAGCACCTCCATGGGCGTGCGCAAAGGTGACGAGGCCCTGCTGGCGCAGCTGAATCAGGTCATCGAAAAACGACAACAGGATATAAGGCAGATTCTGGAAGCAGAAGGGATTCCCCTGCTGCCCGAACCGGAACCCGCTTTAGCCATGAAGAAACAGGATTAACAACAAAATGAAATGTAACTATTTAACAGCCGCCGCGTTCGCGGCCCTGGCTTTGTCGAGCGCCGGCGCTCAGGCGGACATCACGCTGAACCATGCTATCACCGGCGAAGTGCTGGACATGAGCGTCGCCAAATCCGGCGGCAATACCGATGCGTTCAAGCAATTCATGCAGAAAGGCAAAAACCCCTATAACGGCGACAAGGGAGCGATCGAGAAGGGTAAAAGCCTCTACATGACGGGCTGCTCCGGCTGCCACGGCCATGAAGCGGAAGGCAAGCTGGGACCGGGTCTGGCCGACGACTACTGGACCTATCCGGCCAACGCCACCGACAAAGGCCTGTTCGAACTGCTGTTCGGCGGCGCCAACGGCATGATGGGACCGCAATACGTCAACTTCAGCACCGATGAGATGCTGCATATCATGGCCTTTTTGCGGGATATCTACAAAGGTGACCCGAAAAAAGCCAAATGGTTGAAAGACTGACGTTACGGCATCTCCGTTATCTATCCCGTTTGCCGCGCCGGGCGCCGCCGCTTTTAACCGGGGTAGGCTGGGTTGATAAACCCAGCATTCGGAGCCGCCCATGCCGGGTTTCCGCTAAAGCTCCAACCCAGCCTACACGTGCTGTAGGGTACGCATTGCGTACCTTTTCAGCTAAGCACTAAATAACGAGGACACGACAATGAAAAAATTACTTTTACTCGGCTTCGCAAGTCTTATGGCCACGCTGTCATTTTCCGCATCGGCCTATGACGGCACCAACTGCAAGGAGCCCGGCGTGTGCTGGGAGCCCAAGCCGGGCTATCCGGAAAAGGTCGCGGGCAGCAAGTATGACCCGAAGCACGATCCCAACGAACTGAATAAACAAGCGCAGTCCATTAAGGAAATGGAAGCCCGGAATGAAAAGCGCTGGGAGCATTTGAGCAAAACCGGCAAGTTTGTTTATGACGTAGAGGAAATCAATTAAGGATTTCCACAGGGACAGGCACGAGCCCCCTCTCATGTTTGTCCTGCACCGAAGCCTGAAGCGATAGGCTTTGCCTCAGGCTTCAATTCTCATGCATTTTTTTAAGACTAAGGATACGGTGGAGGATAACTTCCCCGAATTTTGGCAAGTGCGTGTAGGGGCGATTTTAATCGCCCTGGGCGAATGAATTCGCCCCTACATAAGCGCTGATTTTAGCCAAAGACTTAAACCATACTTGCTCCGTTAAGACCTCCCCTTAACGGAGTTTTTTTATAGCAAACATGACAGACAACCAGCTCAACGACTGGCGCGCCAAGGCGCTGCAGTTCGAACAACAGATCAACGGGATTGTGATCGGCCAGCCCTCCGTGATCCGCAATATCGTCCTCGCCGTGTTCGCGCGCGGCCATGTATTGCTGGAAGGCCAGGTCGGCGTCGGCAAGACGACGCTGCTGCGCGCCATTGCCCATGGCCTGGGCGGCGATTACCAACGCGTCGAAGGCACGATCGATCTGATGCCCGCCGATCTCGTCTACTACACCTACCTGGACGAAGCCGGCAAGCCGCGCGTCGATCCGGGGCCGTTGCTGAAGCAGGGCAGCCGGCTGGCGACTTTCTTTTTCAACGAAATCAACCGTGCCCGCCCGCAGGTGCATTCGCTGCTGCTCCGGGCTATGGCGGAGCGCAGCATCAACGCCTTCAACCGCGATTACGAATTTCCGCACATGCAGGTGTTCGCCGACCGCAACCGTGTGGAGAAAGAGGAAACCTTCGAACTGCCGGCCGCCGCAAAAGACCGTTTCATGTTTGAAATCGGCATGACGACGCCGACGGACGACACGGTACTGGATGAACTGATGTTCAACCAGCGCTTCCATGACGTCGACCGGCTTGTTGCGGGCATGGAAACCGGCGGCATCGCTTATTACGAACTCAACGATCTGGCGGTCATGCTGCAAGAGAACATACAGGGCACGCCGAAACTGCGCGCCTATGCCCTGGCGTTGTGGAAAGCCTCGCATTACCCGCAGGACTACGGGATCGAACTGACCGACGTGGACATGAGCGCGCTGCTGCAGGCCGGCGCCAGTCCGCGCGGGATGAGCTACTTCATCCGCGCCGCCAAGGTCCGCGCCTGGCTGGAAGGTCGCGATGCCTTGCTGCCCGAGGACCTGCAGGCGGTCTATCCGGTCACGATGGCGCATCGCATCTTTTTGAGCCCGATGTACGCCTACCGGAAGGATGAACTGATGCCCGAATTGATCAACGGCATTCTTAACCAGATTGCCGCACCGTGATTGAATGGATGTCAGAGTTGAAAAGGTAGGGTACGCATTGCGTACCTTTTGCGGCTGGGCAATTGGAACGCTCGGCAAGGTACGCAATGCGTACCCTACAGTTCTGTAGGGTCGAATTCATTCGACCCGGGACATTTGCATGCTGGGCAATATGACTGTTTTTGTAGTGCGAATACCCTATAGGGCACAAGTGAATTCGCACCTACGCCTTGATAGCGATAAGTTATTCAGATGAGCAACCCATGAGCGTTAAAAAATACTTTGATTTAATCAAACCCAAAACGGATCTCGGCGATTTGGCCGAACAATACCTGACCTGGGCCGGCGTCAGTTTTATCTGCTTTTTTATTGCCGACGGCTTCGATCATCTGGCGGAAGCGTCCTACGCGGCCTATTACACGGGCGCCATTAACGAGGCCGTCAGTACCCGGTTCTGGGTGTTGCTGGGCGTCACCGGCCTGTTGCTGTTCTGCATGGCGTTGCCTGTCGTTTTTCTGGCGCGCCGGCTGCCCGCGCTCGTTCAGGTTTCCCATTACCTGCGCCGCATCACGCAGGCCTTCTGTCTGATCGCGTTCAAGATCGGCGCTCTGATTGTCGGCATATGGACCGCGCATTTCCTGCACTTCAGCGACAAGGACCACATGCTCGCCTCGAAATCGCTGCTGATCGACGATATCGGCTTTTTCTCCATACTCGCGCTCGGCACATTAAATACACTGTACTGGCTGATCGGCGAGGGGATTTACAACCGCGACGACCGGAGCTATTCGGGGCTGGTCGGACTGATCCTGGATTGGCCCGTCAAGTACAGCTTGCCCGCCTACACCGTCTTCACCGGCGCCGTCATGTATTTAATAGCGAGCCAGCAGTAAACGCCATGTCAACCGCTCCCGAAACCTTCCGCTACCGGCTGGCAAGTCCCGCAGGCAGCGTTTTTCCCGGCGCGCATCCGGGACAGATGGTCAGCAGCGGCCAGCTGTTCAAACGCCATGAACCGCTGATCGCGGCGCCCGACCCCCGGCGCATCGATCTGCGCGCCAGCGTGCTGGACCCGTTCGGCAGCTATCAGGTGCGCGTCTACCAGCAGAAAAGCACGCTCGATGTCTACCTGATCGCCGACCTGTCCGCGTCGATGTCGTTTTCCGGCAGCCTGAACAAACAACAAATCCTGATCGATTTTCTATTGTCGGCCGCCAGCTCGGCTTTCAGTTACGGCGACAGTTTCGGTTTTATCGGCTGCGGTCGACAGCTGGAACAGCGCTGGCTGCTGCCGGGCTGCCGGCAAATGGGGCGCATCCGGGCGCTGGCGAAAAATCTGGAAAATCATGTTCTGGCACAAGGCTGCGAAAGTCTGCCGCAAACGGCGCGCTTGCTGCCTGCGAGCCGGGCGCTGGTGTTTCTGTTGTCCGATTTCCACTTCGGCGCTGACAGGCTGCAGAGCCTGATGCATGCGCTCAACCGGCACGACGTGATTCCTCTGGTGCTGTGGGACAGCGCCGAATACGCCGATCTGCCGCCCTGGGGGCTGATCAGATACCAGGACATGGAAAACGGCGCCATGCGCACCCTATTCATGCGTCCGGCGCTACGGCAGAAAATCGTCCGGGCCTTCGAGCAGCGCCGGCGGCAGCTGCAGCAGGCATTCCGCGCCTTCGGGGCCGAGCCTTTGTTTATCGACGGGCGTTACAAGGCCGAACACATCGATCATTATTTTCAACAGAGGGCCGCATGAGAACCCTATTGACCGGCATCCTGCTGGCGCTGTCGCTGCTCGGCTGTTCGGACAAATCGTCTGTCGGCGAGGTCGAACTGCTCGCGCCGCGCCCGTTCGGGTATGTCATCGGAGACGAGATTCAGCATCGCATCCGGGTCGAAACCCGCAACGGAGTCAAGCTGCAAGCCGGCAGCCTGCCCCGGCAGGGCGCGCTCAACCGCTGGCTGAATCTCAATGACATCAAGGTCGAAGAAAGCAAGACCGGCGGCGGTTTCCGTTACACGATCGACCTGACCTATCAGGTCTTCTATGCCCCTAATGAAGTCAAAATGCTGACCATTCCGGGCTTCAATCTCGTGCTCGGGCAAGGCGACAAGACCGCCGAACAGGCCGTGCCGGCCTGGCCTTTTACCCTGTCGCCCCTACGTGGGCTGGCTATAAGACTGGATGAGTCCGGCGAATACAAGCGTTCCGACGCCATGCCGCCCGCACTGCGGACCGACGGCCCGGTGCTCGGCATGATCGTCGCCGGCCTGATCGCCTTGGCTAGCGGGGGCGGTCTGGCCTATCTGTACGGCTATCTGCCGGGGCTGCCGCGGCGCAGCATCTTCAAGCGCGCCGGCGGGAAACTGGCGCGCCTGTCGGGTCAAGAACTGGAGCAGGGCCTGACGGTGTTCCATGAGGCCCTGAACGCGCTGAACCGTCAGCCGCTGTTCAAGCACAAGCTGGCCGGCTTTTACCGGCAGCATCCGCAATACCGGCAACTCGGCGACCAGCTGGAATGGTTCTTCAACTGCTCCAACCGCTATTTCTTCGCCGGCGAAGCCGAGTCCGGCGTGGAAGCTCTGGGCCGGCTCAGAAAGCTCTGCGCGACCTGCCGCGAGATCGAACGGGGCAGCAAATGAATTTTGCCGTCGAAACGCCGTGGGTCCTGGCGGGCCTGCTGTTCATGCTGTGGCCCCTGTTCGATGACGGGGTGCGGCTCAGCCCTTATCCGTGGCTGGCGATGCTGCCGCCCGATGCCGTTTCCGCCGGGCTGACCACTTTGCTGCGCATACTCGGCATGGCGACGATCGCGGCGCTGGTGCTGGGCCTGGCCGGCCTGCACCGGACCGAGCAAAGCATCGAACGCATCGGCCACGGCGCCAACATCGTCCTGTTGCTGGACCGCAGCAACAGCATGGACAACACCTTCGCCGGCAAGGCGCCGGATAGCGCGGAAGAATCCAAGGCCGCGGCGGCGCGGCGCCTGCTGACCGAGTTCGTCGCCGGGCGCCCGCACGACATGCTCGGCATCGCCGAATACAGCACCTCGCCGCTGTTTGTGCTGCCGCTGACGGAAAACAAACAGGCGATCCAGGCGGCCATCAACGCTACCGCCGCGCCCGCGCTCGCCTATACCAATATCAGCAAGGGCCTGGCCATGGCCATGTCCTTTTTCGACAACCGGGAGCTGACCGGCTCGCGCATCGTGCTGCTGGTGTCCGACGGGGCCGCGGCCATCGATCCGGACAGCGAACTGCAGCTTCGGCAATGGTTCAAGCAGCAGCAGATCCGCCTGTACTGGATTTTTCTGCGCACGGCCAACAGCCCCGGCATTTACGAATTGCCGACGGACTCGCGCAACGACAACGCCGAGGCCATGCCGGAGCGCTATCTGCACCTGTTTTTCACCAGCCTGAACATTCCCTATCAGGCTTATGAAGCGGAAAGCCCGGACGCCATGCAGAAAGCCATCGCCGATATCGACCGACTGGAACACCTGCCCCGGCATTATCGCGAACGCATCCCCAGACAGGATTTGTCGGCGCTCTGTTACCAGTGGGCCGCCGGATTGATGCTGGCGTTGCTGGCTTTGAAATTGTGTGAGGTAAGAAGGTGACAAGAACCTTGAGAAACGCCGCGCTGTGGGGCGTGCTGATGGCGAGCAGCTTCGCCGTTTTTTATGAACTGTGGGCGCTGTACCGGATCGACCGGGAAAACGCCTGGATGGAGCAACTGGCTTCGGGCCATGATATCGATATCGAAAAACTGGTCGGCGCGAAACCGGAAGTCAGGCTGGCGAGAGCGGTTTACTTCAAGAGCAAGCACCGTTACGACGAGGCCCTGGCGACGCTGAGCCTGATCATGGATGCGGGCGATCGTGCGCTGCAGGCCAAAATTCGCTACAACCTCGGCAACGTCTATCTGGAGCAGGCGGTTGAACAGGCCGAAGCTAAAAATTTCAATGAAGCGCTGCCGCTGGCGGGGCTGGCGAAGCAGGCTTACCGGCAGGCGCTGGCGCTGGACAGCCGGTTCTGGGACGCCAAATACAACCTCGAGGTCGCCATGCGCCTGCTGCCGGAAATGGACCGGGTGACCATCAAGGACGACAGCCCCGACAACCGCAAATCGCAGCCGTGGACGACCGTGCCGGGCTTTCCCAGAGGCCTGCCTTGATGAGCTTTTCCGGCGTGCACAAGGATTACCGCTTCTGGTGCCTGGTCCTGGCGCTGACCGCCATGCTGGCGCTGTTCGCGCATCCCCGTGAGCGGCAGAAGCGTCCGGTCTATAACCTGGCCTTCATCGTCGATATTACCCGCAGCATGAACGCGCAGGACTACCGGCTGGACGACAGCTCCGTCAGCCGTCTGCAGTATGTCAAACAGACACTGCGCGAATTGCTGCCGAAGCTGCCGTGCCAGTCGAAAGTCGGCCTGGGCGTGTTTACCGAGCGGCGCTCGACCCTGATGTTCGAGCCGATCGAAGTCTGCTCGGGCTTCGCCGAGCTGGATGCGGCCATCGCCGAACTGGACTGGCGCATGGCCTGGGCGGCGGACAGCCGGATCGCCGGCGGCCTGCTCAGCGCGCTGGAAATCCTGCAAAACAACGATTCCAGGGTGGTGTTTGTGACGGACGGACAGGAAGCCCCGCCCGTCAATCCGCGCTATCGCAGCGATTTTTCGGCTATCAAGGGCAAGCTGGACGGCATGATTCTCGGCGTCGGCGGCCTGCAGCCCGTGCCCATCCCGAAATTCAACGCCAACGGCGAACCTGCCGGCTTTTACAGCGCCGAGGATGTGCCGCACCGTTCCTCGTTCGGCGAGTCCAACCTCAATCCCGAAAAAATCGAAGGCTACGACGCCCGCAACGCGCCGTTCGGCCGGGAGGCGGCGACGGGCAGCGAACACCTGGCTTCCCTGCGCGAGCCGTATCTGCAACAGCTGGCGTCGGAGGCAGGCCTGCGCTATCACCGGCTGACCGATATCGATGCCTTGAACGAGGCCCTGCAAACGCCCGATTTCGCCGTACAGAAACCGGTGGACGCCGATGTGCGCTGGAAAGCGGCCGTCGCGGCGCTGGCGCTGCTGCTGCCGATTTACGGCGGCCTGTTTAAACGATACTTACATAGAGCAATAACCAGAGTTTGACTATGCAAAACTTAAAAAAGACCTTCACGTTTTCGCCACGAATGATCCTGCTTGCCTCAACCCTGATCGGCAGTCCGGCCTGTTTTTCAGAGCAGCAAAAAGAAGATATCCCCAATCTGGTCGGTGTCTGGACCGGAGAAAACACTACTTATTCAGAACAAAAGGGACATTCAAGCTGGGTTAAAACGGTCGAAATTTCCGAGCAGAAAGGGCGCATATTCAAAGGACACTTCACTTTTTCGGCCGGGACTAAACACTTTTTTGGGGTTATTTATCCTGATAACACATCATTTACCTGGGTTGGCGCGGATAGCAAAGGCTATAATCATGGCCGTATTCTGAGCAAGGATCATGTCAGCGCCTGCTATGCTGAGTCTGGATCGGACGCCACTATCGGCTGTGCCGATCTGGTAAAGAAAAACCCATGAAATTTCAATCGAACTGACGATTCGGAGCGCTATCGCCACAGGCCGAAAGAGGCGATCGTTCATGCTGACCGGGGCGGCTAGTATTGTTGTGCCGCTTACCGGCGACTGATCTCAAAATACCCATTGATTTGCAGTATGAGTAAAAAAGGCCTGTTACGATAATGCGGCCATGGAAAGCTGGAACCATAGCTTCAAAGTCGAAGCGGTTCATGGTGAGCGATTTCTAACCCGAGCAGATGCTAAGCATCAAGTGTTCGACTGGTTTGAGGTGTATTACCATCGCAAAAGGCTTCACTCCCAACTAGGCTATCTCAGCCCGGAAGCTTTTGAAACAAAAAAAATCGCTGAGTCGAGCGTCTATAAAATCAGGGCAAGATCAATTTTGCCCTGATCCATTAGAGACACAAGGACGGGCTTAACCTGGTATTCGGTCGGGAAATGATGGCTGGGTCAGGGCACACAGTAGTTCGTCAAAATCGACCGGTTTGGTCAAATAACCGTTGAATCCGGCTGTTCTCGCCTGTTCATAATCCACTTGACGCCCATAGCCGCTCAGGGCGATCAGATGCGTCATTTTCAATGCGGGATGTTGCCTGAGCGCCCGCGCAACCGCGTAGCCATCCATACCGGGCAGACCGATATCGAGCAGCACGACCTGCGGCCGTTCAGCCAGCGCGGCTTCCAGGGCCGTATAGCCATCGTAAGCCAGCAATACCTCGTGCCCTTCGCTGCTCAGCAACAGGGACAGACTCTGGGCGGCATCGCGGTTATCGTCGACCACCAGAATGCGGAGCGAACCTTCATCCGGCTTCGAATCTGCCGGATAGAGAACCGGGCAAACCAATGATTCCCGCAGGCAGGGCAGACGGATGACAAATTCGCTGCCTTGGCCGCGACCTTCGCTGTAGGCCCCAACCTCGCCGCCGTGCATCGTCACCAGGCTTTTGACCAGCGAGAGGCCAATGCCCAAACCGCCTTCCGCGCGGTCGATGGTGCGGTCCACTTGATAGAACAGTTGAAACAGGCCAGGTAATGCCGAAGGATCGATGCCCCGGCCGTTGTCGCGGACCCGGATGAAGACCTTATTGTCCGCTTGTTCAACGCTCAGACTGATGCAGCCACCTGCGTCGGTATACTTGGCGGCATTGTTGAGCAGGTTCGAGACGACTTGCGACAGCCGGACCAGGTCGCCTTCGACATAGACAGGTTCAGGCGGCAGGTGTACGGTGAATGCATGACGGCGAGCCTCGATCAGCGGCTGACTGGTTTCCACCGCCCGCTGCACGATAGCCGCTACCGCGAGAGGCTCCTTCTTGAGTTCGATCTTGCCGCGGCTGATGCGCGAGACATCCAGCAGGTCATCGACCAGCCGGACCAGGTGTTCGACCTGGCGACCGATGACGTTGTAACACCAGGCCTGTCGCGTTTCGTCCAGGCTGGAGCGCTTCATGATTTGCACGGCGTTGCTGATCGGCGCCAGCGGATTGCGCAGTTCGTGGGCCAGCATGGCAAGGAATTCATCCTTGCGTTGATCGGCTTCGCGCAAGGCCGCTTCGGCCTGCTTGCGCTCGGAGATATCACGGCTCACAGTGGCGATACCAACTGGCTCGCCGGTATTGTCTTTGATGAAGAACACGTTGTAGATCATCCAGATGGGGGCGCCGGTCTTGAAGTGGCGGAACCTGATTTCTACATCAGCGTGGCCCTCGCGCACAACGCGCGGGAAGAATTCATCAAGGATGAATCGCTGGTCTTCAGGAAAAAAAAACGCCTGGATTGGCGTTTGGACGCATTGTTCCATGTTGTCGAGGCCGATCAGGCGCATGCCGGCTTCATTGATGTAGAATGGATTGAAATTCATGTCGCACATGCCGATGAATTCCATGCTGTTTTCGGCCAGTGAAACGAATTTTTGCCGTTCCAGCTCCATGTGCTTGCGTTCGGTAATATCGCGTAGGGCGATGACGTAGCCGGGTTGTCCATCCCATTCCAGCGGCGAGGAACGCATTTCTGCCCAGGCGAGTCCGTTCGGGCGGATCAGATTAATATCCTGATGGCTGTTTTTATCAGGATTGAGTGGAATCGCCAATGATTGACCTATTATCGGACTGCGTGCCAGCAAGACTTCGGCAGCCTGGTTGGCATAGAGCACGACACCTTGGGTGTTTACAACCAAAACACCATCAGTGATGGTGTCGAGAATCAGGTCAAGCTTGGAGGAAGGGGCTGCCATAGTGCGATAAGTTTGCTTAAACGATGATGGTTTGTACGCCGATTCCTTTAGCTTCGGTAGTAATGGCTGCAATGATTGAAGGTACCCGCGACAGATCGCCGAGCAGTTTCAGCACGGGTTCCGGCACATCGCGCACCAGCATCGGCGTCGCAAACACGTCTTTTTCCAGCGCTTTTTCCGGCATGCCCAATACTTCGACGACGTCCAAAACCCACTGTCCGGGGTCGTAAAGTTTGGCGAGCGCAACGGTAATCTGCTCGACCATACGGCGGGTTTCGTTGTTCAACGATACCACGTACAGGGTTAGAACCAGTTTATGCTGCGTTGCGCGCCGTACTTGCTGAGGAGAGGCATTACGGGCAATCTGGGCGATATTGCGAATTTGTTCGGAAGACAGCGGCTTGCTGGCCAGTTCGAACTGAAAGCCTTCCTCATGTATGTCCTTCAGTTGCTCCATGTATTCGGAGGCAAAGGCGGTGACGATATAAATGTTCAGCGCTTCATCAATGGCTTTCAGACGGCGCAAGGTTTCCACTCCATCAATGCCGGGCATGCGCAGATCAAGAAAAATCAAATCGGGACGTTCGGCAAGGGTCATTTCGATGCCTTGCAATCCGTTCTCGGCTTCGCGAACCGAGAAGTTGTCATTTTCCAGGATCAGTCTGAAGGCGCCGCGCACCGCAGGATCGTCGTCTATTACCAGAATTTTACTTACCATATATCGTCTTTTTTGTGTATTGGGTTTTAAATGCTCAAACACGGGGGGAAACTTAGCCGCAAACAGCAGAGTCGTTCCAAGTCGTGTCTATTGGGGTTTGAATACTCAAACATGGGGGAATCGTAGCCGCATGCAGCAGCCGTGTCCATGCAAACTCTCCACCTGTATACTGCCTCCGATATCCTGAACCAGACGGCGGATGACTGACAAGCCCAGGCCGGTACCTTTTCCGGGGGGCTTGGTAGTAAAAAATGGATCAAAAATTTTGCTTTGCACATCTTGCGGAATGCCGGAACCGTTATCGGCTACGCTCAATTCCAGCATCCTCTCCATGGGCCTGACTATGATTTTGATTTGTGGTTGCTGGCTGCCGGCTAGCGCGTCGCGGGCATTAATGATCAGATTGACCAGAATCTGCTGCAGACTGTCGGCGCAACAGTGGATGGCCGGCAGATTGTCGGCGGCATCAAGCTCAACCTTTATGTTATTTTTGCTCAATTCGCCTTCCAGCAGCAGCAGACTTTGCCTGATCACTTCTACCATCTGACACTTGCCGCTTGGTGTCGATCTGTTGTGAACAAACACCAGCATGTTGCTGACAATCTTCTTGATGCGGTGAATTTGCTGCAGCGCCTGATCGAGCACTTCCTTTGATTTTTGATCGGGGCTTCTGTCCGCGGCGAATTCGACAAAGTTCATCACGCCCATCAGCGGATTATTGATCTCATGCGCCACGCCGCCGACCAGCGTCCCCAGTGCCGAGAGTTTTTCCATCTGCAGCATGTGCTCCTGATTCTCCTGCAGTTTTGTATAGGCCAGCCGGGTTTGCTCCAGGAGGCGGGCGTTTTCCAGGGAAATTGCAGCCTGGGCGGTCAATAGTTCGGTCATATCGGTTTTTTCGGCGGTAAATACACCAGTCGACAGCCGATTTTCCAGGTAGAGCAGGCCGATGAGTTCGTTTTGCTTGATGATCGGCAGGCACAGTACCGAACGTAGCCTTTGCGCTTGCACTTCCGGAGTATCCTGAAACTCGCCTTCGGTCATCGCATCGTGCAGCAGCACTTTTTTACGCGTGCGCAGCACGTAATTGACGATGGCGTGGCTGATGTCGCTGTGGGTCTGGTTAAGACTGAGATGCTGGCGATTAACGATGTGTTTTTTGCCGACATGGCTTTCCGCGGCGATCAGCAGTTCATCCTTATCTTTGATTAGCAGGTAGCCGTGCTGAGCCCCCGAGCTTTCCAGCACTACGGTCATGATTTTTTGCATGAGCCGATTCAGATCGACTTCCGCCGACAGGGCCAGCGCCGATTTTATCAGATAATTGAAGTCGAGATTCGGCAGAGTAGCCTGCACGTCAAAGGCAACGTTTTTTTCGGCGCGGGTTGCGTTGTCATGGTCGATATAAGGGTGACGTTGCTGCAATAATGCGCTTTTGCGGTCGGCGCGGCACATCCGGTACATGCGCCGTGCCGCGTCGTAATAAAGTTCGGCATCGCCGAGATTGCCGGCTGTCATCACCTCGGCCAAGGCTTCGTATAAATGACCGGTGAGCAGCCCGTAGTTTTGTGCCTGGGCGATCGCGATGGCATCCAGATACAAGTTGCGCGCTTCGCGCATCTGGTTTCGGGCACGGGCGATCTCAGCATGAACAAAGGCCAGAAAGGGCTTCAGCAGCGGTCCGAGACGGGCCCAGGTTTCCAACTCTGCCAGCAGCGGCGCGATTTCCGCTTCAAGCGCCGGCCAGTCGGCATCCTCCGGCCAGCGCAGGCGATTGACTATACGGAAGACATACCAGAGACGCTTCAGCACGTTATCGGTCAGGCCGTGCAGATAGCGTTCCACCGTTTGCAAGGACACTGCCGCCGCCGCGTAATCGCCCAGATAATGCTGCGCGAAACCCAGCAGCGCAAAATAACTGCCGGAAGCGGCGACATAATTGTCGGTTTCCCATCGCGCCAGCGTATCGGTCATATCCACCGGCTGGTAGTCGGGTTTCATCGGCGCCACCCAGCCGGCCAGCACGGCTTCGGCAAGGCCGACCGAGAATGACAGCTGGTTCTTGCGGGAAAAATGCAGGCATTCCTCGGCGGCTTCTTCAACCAGGCGCAGGTTTTTGCCTTGTACCTGCAAATTCCACATCAACGGTCCGTAGGACAGGCCTGCGTTATACAAATCGCCGCAGTTCTTGCCGCACTGTATGGCTTTGTGACTGTAATCGACGATCTCGGCCGGATGGCTGCGCGAGTGCATGTTGCACCAGACAATGCCGTTCATGCCGCGGGTGGCGCCGAAGGTATTGGGGTGTTTTTCGCACAGGTCGTGGGCCAGATCCTGGTAAAGGAATGCCTGTTCGAACTTGCCCTGTTCGCCGAGATTGAGGCCCATGATCGAAAACGAATAAATCACCGATTCGTCCATGCCGCCCTGCAGACAATGCAGCGTTGATTGCGCCGCTGACAGGTACAGTTGCGGCACCAGGCCGGACATATAGAGATCGGGGATCAGCTCGCTGTAAAACGCCAGTTCGATCTTGCTTTTGCGGTCCTGGGTAAAAGGCATGTGCAGAATGGTCGTCCAGACATCGCTCTGTTGTTCGATATCCGCCATTAAGGTCAGCATCCGCTGTTGGGCTACCTCGGGCTGCTCGGGAATTGGCTTGTCAAAATAGGCCAGGCCGCGGTTGGCGGTAGCTATCGCCTTGTTGAAATTGCCGAATGAAGACAGCGACGTGGTCTGTTCCGCCAGGGCTTCGGCCTTGTCCAGGTCGCTGACGGCGTGTTCGATCAGATAATTGATCAGCACTTCCGATTTTTCGTAACGGCCGCACATCAGCTCAGTCTTGGCCAGACGCTGGTAAATGCGAAATGTCAGATCGTAAGCCTGCTGCCAGCAGTTGTCCGGCAGATAGTCGTGAGCTTTCTGGAAAAAATCGTTGGCGGCATCGCCGGCCAATGCATCCAGCGCCTTGTTGCCGGCCTGGAAGTTGATATTGACCAGCCGATAGGCCAGATCAGGATCCATGTCCGCCGGACGACCGAGATTAAGGTGGGCGGCAATGGTAAACAGGTTGTCAAGGGCTTCAAGAGGGGTTCCTGCCGGTACCGCTTGCAGCAGACGGTTGCCGATGCGCCAGTGGATAGCGGGCTTGGCCTGGGCGTCGACCTGGCGCAGTACCGCTTCCTGAACCCGGTCGTGAACGAACTGCAGATCGGATTTGTTTTCCAGCAGCATGCCCAGATTCAGTACCGGCTTCAAATCCTCAAACAGCTGTTCGATACGGATATCCAGTACCAGCGCCACATCTTCGGCGCTGAAACGGTTGCCCATGCAGGCGCAGTGGTCGAGGATATGCAGGGTTTTGATGGGCAGCTTGCTCACTTTGGAGCTGAACAGTTCCACCACCGAGGTCGGCATCCGCGTGTCGCGAATCCGCTTCATGTCCCAATGCCAGTGCTGTTCGGCATCGGTATTGAGCAAATCCTCGTTATACAGCCAGGCCAGACTTTCGCTGACGAACAGCGGGTTGCCTTCGGTGAGGTGGGCGATAAATTCCGCCAGATTGGCCGTGGTTTCCAGCGAGGAATTGAGAATGTAGGCCACCATCTCGTGGCAGTCGGCGTCGGTTAAGGCCTCTACGCGAATTTCCGCGAACGGGCTGTGGTTTTCCTGAATCTTGCGGATCAGCTTGCTGAGCGGATGGCTGCTGTCGACTTCGTTGTGCCGATAGGCGCCCATGAAAAAAAGGAAAGGGTGCTCATGATGGTTATCGAACAGGTTTTGCAGGAAATCGAAGGTTGCGCTGTCGCACCATTGCAGGTCGTCGATAAACAGCACCAGCGGATTATCCTCGCTGGCCAGACAGGCCAGAAAGCGGCCGAACAAATTGTTGAAACGGTTGCGGGCTTCCACTGGCGGCAGATGCGGCACTTCCGGCTGACGGCCGATGATGAATTCCAGTTCCGGCAGTACATCGACGATGACGCCGCCGTCGTCACCGACGACATCGAGTATTTTCCTTCGCCACGCCTGAACCTGCACGTCGCTTTCAGTCAAAAAGATGCGTATCAGATTGCGCAAGGCCTGGATCAGCGAACTGTAAGGGATGTTTTTCTGGTATTGGTCGAATTTGCCGGAAGTGAAATAGCCGCGATTTTTGACCAGTGGTTTCTGCAGTTCCTGAATCAGCCGGGTTTTGCCGATGCCGGACAGGCCGGAAATAAATACCGAGCGAAATTTGCCCTCGATGACCTCGTTGTATTGCTGCTGTATCAGCTCACTTTCGGCCTGACGGCCCACCATCTTCGAAATAAAGATGACCCGGCGGCTACGATCGTGCTGGCCAACCGTAAATGCCGATACGCTGCCGGTGTCGGTGTATTCCTGTTTGCAGCGGGTCAAGTCGGCCAGCAAACCCGAGGCGCTTTGGTAACGCTTCTCCGGTTGCTTGACGGTGAGTTTGGCGATAATATCGGCCAGGACCTGGGGAATCTGCGGCTTGAGCTGATTGACTTTAGGCGTTTCCTCGGCCAGATGCGAGTGAATCAGTTCCAGCGGATCGCTGGAAAAAAACGGCAGCTGACCGGTAAGCAGCTCATAAAACATTATCCCTAATGAATACAAATCGGTGGAAAAATCTACTCTATAGTTGATGCGGCCGGTCTGTTCCGGCGAGGTGTAGGCCAAAGTATGGCGTACGAACTCCGGGTCGTAGATAAAATGGCTGACGTCACGAATGTCGAGAGGCGTGATGAAATCGGTCAGCCGCAGGGTTAGCGTCCCTGGCTGGACCAATATATTGTGAGGCTTGACGCCGCCGTGGGTAATGCCGGCATCGTGCACCGCCTGGAGCGTATCGGCCAGTGTACAGGCCAGCGTAAAAAAATCCTTGAGATCGAGTTTATCTTGCTGTTTTGCCCAATAGTTCAGCGGTTGTCCGGCAAACCAGGGCTGAACGATAAACTGCTGGTTGCCGTATGATTCCAGCGCAATCGGCGTGGAAACCCGCGGATCGTGCAGCACTTTCAGGCGTTCAATTTTCTGGCGCAGGTGTCGGGATTGATCCTCCCAGCTCGACAGCTGTTTCAGCAGTTTGATGATCAGGGGCTGGTCGGGGACGTGTCTGTGGTAGCCTTTGAATACCACGGCCTGCAAGCTTTCTCCTAGCTTTTCGGTGACGATGTAGTTACCCAGTTTGGACGCGCCCTGCGGTTGATTTTTTGTTATCGCTATATCAATCATTTGCTATTGTAAGTCGCGTGTATTGGCGCGATTGAATTTTGAGCACTGTTTTGTGCCCAATCTCTATAGGAAGCTCGCCATGCTTCGCGAAATAGTCATCCGATGTCCAGCGGATTCAAGTACGTCAATAATTTCATTACGGGAGAATAATTTTTATATAGCTATTAAGGTTATTAGGGCTGAAAGGAAAAGTCTTAATAGTAAGGCTGAAAGTAAAATAAAAAAATAAGTACAAATACCTACCAAACTCATGCTGAATTTAATATTGCACGATATTCCGCTTGTTAACCTGATGTATGGATGGCTGCATCCAAATGGCGCTCCAGACTGTAAACAGTCGGGTAGAGATGGCGTATCAATGCGCCATTTCCTCGCCGTGCGCGCAAGTCCCTGCACACGGCTCAAGTCTCTACAAAGGCGTTTTTCGATACCCGATTTTCACCCGGTTACAGGATGACCTTTGCTTTTTCCTTATTCCTCTACCCGCACTGCCATCGGCGTTCCTTACGGTTCGCTTGCCGACGGGTATCGGCGGCGATACGGGCTTAGATTGGTATCTGGTCGGGAAATGATGGCTGGGCCAGGGCACACAGTAGTTCGTCAAAGTTGACCGGTTTGGTCAGATAATCGTTGAATCCGGCTGTCTTCGCCTGTTCTCGATCCATCGCCCTTCCGTATCCGCTCAGGGCGATCAGATGCGTCATTTTCAATGCGGGATGTTGCCTGAGCGCCCGCGCAACCGCGTAGCCATCCATACCGGGCAGGCCGATATCGAGCAGCACGACCTGCGGCCGTTCAGCCAGTGCGGTTTCCAGGGCCGTATAGCCATCATTGGCCTGCAATACTTCGTGCCCTTCGCTGTTCAGCAACAGGGACAGGCTCTGGGCGGCATCGCGGTTATCGTCGACCACCAGAATGCGGAGCGAACCTTCATCCGGCTTCGAATCTGCCGGATAGGAAACAGGAGCGGCTGGTGATTCCCGCAGGCAGGGCAGGCGGATGACAAATTCACTGCCTTGGCCGCGGCCTTCGCTGTAGGCCCCGACCTCGCCGCCGTGCATCGTCACTAGGCTTTTGACCAGCGAGAGGCCAATGCCCAAACCGCCTTCCGCGCGGTCGATGGTGCGGTCCACTTGATAGAACAGTTGAAATAGACTGGACAGTGCGGAAGACTCGATGCCCCGGCCGTTGTCGCGGACCCGGATGAAGATCTCGTCGTCTGCCGGTTCAACGCTCAGACTGATACAGCCACCTGCATCGGTATACTTGGCGGCATTGTTGAGCAGGTTCGAGACGACTTGCGACAGCCGGACCAGATCGCCTTCGACATAGACCGGTTCAGGCGGCAGGTGTACGGAAAATTCATGGCGGCTGACATCGATCAGCGGCTGGCTGGTTTCCACCGCCCGCTGCACGATAGTCGACACCGCGAGAGGCTCCTTCTTGAGCTCGATCTTGCCGCGGCTGATGCGCGAGACATCCAGCAGGTCGTCGACCAGCCGGACCAGGTGTTCGACCTGGCGACCGATGACATCGCGGCACCAGGCCAGCCGTGTTTCGTCCAGATTGGGCCGTTTCATGATTTGCACGGCGTTGCTGATCGGCGCCAGCGGATTGCGCAGTTCATGCGCGAGCATGGCCAGAAATTCATCCTTGCGGCGGTCCGCTTCGTGCAATGCCTCTTCAGCTTGCTTACGCTCAGTGATCTCCTCGACTATGACGCCGAAACCGGTGATCTCTGCAGCATTATCATACAAAGGATACCAGTTTGCGTTCCAGTAGCGCCTTACGCCGGGCATTGAGGGAGTTTCGCCGCTGATCTCGTGGTTTTTCACAGGCTTTCCTGTCATTAGCATCCGGTCAACAGCTTTTTCCACAACAGGCAGTAGCAACGGCGGTACGATGTCGTGGATGCGTTGACCGATATGGGCGGCGGCCGGAAGGCCATTGAGAGCCGCGAGCTTGTCGTTGATAAGAAGATGGCGCAACTCGCGGTCCAGGTAGGCAAAGCCGACGGGAGCCTGTGCCAATAACCCGTCGAGGAGCGCATGAGCCTTGACCAGCGCCTCCTCAGCCTCTTTGCGTTCGCTGATATCGAACTCATGCACCACGAATCCCCGCACTTGGCCATCGGCGTCGACGTCCGGGGAGTACGTTGCGTGAACCCAGCGTGGACCGCCTTTGGAAAAGGGTACTTGATGTTCGAATTCGACCTGTTCTCCGGCCAGGACCCTTTCCAGGTAAGGGCCGAGGGTTTGCCAGGCCGGCTCACCGATAACGTCACGCATATGATGTCCACACACCTGTTCAGGAGTATAGCCGAACCACAGTTCGTAGTTCTTATTGACACGAAGGTATCGACATTCCCTATCAATATAAGACATCAGTGCCGGTGCGTTATCCATAGTAATCTGGAGCAGATCACGCGCTTCCTCCGCTTCATGTCGCGCCGCCTCCAGTTCGGTCGTACGCTCGGCCACGCGTTGCTCCAGTGACGCATTGGCTTCGCGTAGCGCCTGTTTGGCCCGCTTCATTTCAGTGATGTCGATGCCCACTTCCATGATCATCGGTGAGCCGTCGGTGTCCGTGAAGGGGAAGTCGTGAATCTCGTAGTCGTGGTCGTCCGGGCCGGTCCATTGCCATTCCTGCGGTGTATGGGTTTCAAATACCTTGAAGGTTTCACATTCGGCGCATGGCTTGTTGCGGTTGAACAGATAGTTATAACAGGACCGCCCAAGGGACTTGCCGTAGCGCTGCGCGAAGAAGCGGTTGGCGAAGGTTACCTGGTAATCCTGCGACAGCAATATCACATAGACCGGCAGCGCTTGCAGCACATCATGCAGGCGCTGACGTTCCGCCTGCACGGCCGTGTAGGCCTGGGCCAGTTCATCCGTGCGCAGTTCCACCTGACGACGAAGCTGCCAGGTCCACAGACCTAACAAAGTCAATAGGCCGGCGGCGGCTAATGCGCCCCGGACCACATATTTAACCGGAAAAGACGGCGTCTCATAGATGCTCAGCCACTTTCTGTAGAGCCGGTCATATTCGCCGCTGGCTTTGACGATGGCCAGGCCCTGATTGAGGCGATCGCGCAGTTCGGTGTCGCCTTTGCGTACGGCGAAGCAGAACTCCCGCCGGTATTCCTTGAGCAGTGGGCCGGGCGTGACGATTTTCTCCAGGCCGATGTTATGCACCAGCGCGTTGCCCTGTAGCAACGGCGCCAGCACTGCGTCATAGTGGCCTGAAGCCAGCAGGCGAAAGCCGTCAGTCAGACTGTCGACGAGCACCAGTTGCTGATTGAAACCGCGGCTGGCAAGCGCCTCGTGAGAAACGTCCGAGCGCAGCACGATGATACTCAGGGTACGGGCCTGCTCAATAAATTTTATAGGATCACGCCCTTTGCGGACGAAGAAACTGTCATGGGCGATCGTGTGCGGTTCAGTGAATTCCACTTGGTCTTCGCGTTCCAGCATGCGCGCCACTATTGGCAGCGCATCTATCTCGCCCGTCTTGAGTTTTTGCCAGACCGTGCCCCAGCGGTCTGGCTGAAAGGTGACAGGAATATCCATCACGGCGGAAACCGCAGTGAACAGTTCAACGGTAAAACCGATCGCTTGGCTCCGATCATCAATATCGGCATAAGGCGGAAAGCCGATACTCGATCCAACGCTTAAGGGCGATTGTTGTTCCGCGTTCACGAAACCGGGAAAGCTCAGGATGGCCCAAGCCAGTGGCAGTGCCAATAGCCTGATCCAGCGCTTCATAGGGAGTGCGCACGCATTATCAGGCTGAAGTGCTGAAAAGTGATACGGTTGGCCAGAAAATAGAGTAGCGGCAGCATCTGTCGCAAGGCTTGATAATATTTTCACAATCAACGTCCTATGATCGGCTCAAAAATAACGGGCCGCTTAAAATATTCCAAAGTCACAGTAGCCGCCATATTGCACCAGCCTCATGTCCATGCTTAGGTGAGCGCCTATTGGCTGTAGCTATCATGGCACTAGTTCCACTATTCTGAATATAGGTGAAATTACATAGGTTAGGATTTACGCAAGGCGCATAGTCAGGGAAGGCTTTCTGAGTTGTTGAATCAGGAAGTCTTCCATTAAGCCCTGTTTTAGCTGATGGACGGTACGACCAGCTGATCGGGCGAGTTCCTTGAGCCGGCCCCAGGCCAGCAAAGCGCAGGCGATATGATTGCGCTGAATACGCATCGTGCGCCGCTGACCGCGCTCAAGCCCGGCCAGATGTTTGTTTTCGCAGCTTCCAGCGAAAGCGGCACGCCTCTTGTGCTGTCGTCGTGGCGATCCGGGGCGGTCATCGGTCACGGCCCGAACCGTGCGGCGGATGGACAGCTCAACCCGGAACAAACGCACCTTGTGGTCTTTGGGAAAGCTCTTGTTCTTGATGGTCTTGCCCTGTCCGAACTCCGTCGGGCGCCAGCCTGACGCATCGCTACGCCGATAAGGCCGCGCACCACCGGAATCATCCACTTGGCGATTAGCCGTGAGCGGGCAGTCATAGACTTTGTGCAGGGATTCAATAACGGCATCAGCGCGTTCAAATATCCTTATTAATCTAGGATTCTGCGTAAGTCCTAAGTTATAAAGTTATCATCTCTAACTCTTCAATAACCATAGAATGTTCATCAAAAACCAATTTATTTATGATTAAAAACCAATCTATTTTTAATTAAAAATCAAATTATTAGCGGTATATTATCCAGACTGGCGCGATATAGGTTTCCAGGGATTATGAAGTAATGGAGCTAATCCGACTGTTGGCTTCTGACTGAACTGCGTCATTCGCGAAAGACCGAACTCGAATCACTCCGGTCATTCACTTATTTTTAAGAACTGATGTTACGCACGGGTAGCTTTTTATGCCGTTTGCCGCTCCCGGGTACTACAGGCGCTTGACGTATGGGCAAATTGTCTGCGTAACATCAGTTAAGAAGAGATACCGGCTGAATTAATCGATTGGCGCGGTTTTTGGCGCAGGCCCGGTGTAATGATGGATTGGACATGTTCGGTTCATACCGGGCACATGGGATTTCCGGTTATTCTAGCACCTATAGTCATGCGCCACAGGGAAAGAAGATTATCCTGACGGAAAGAGGCATGACCAGGGTAGAAACTGCGGCACTTATGGAAGATACAATTTCATCAGCCAATCAAATAATATGATTGATCGGCGAAAATGCTGTTGATGTCGACAAGCGAATGCTAATCTACCCGGTTACCCGCTACAGAGGAAAGCGATGAATATTGCTCACAGACAAAAGACTGATAAAAGCGGACACTGAAAATTGATAATTGTTGGAAGCGGTTTTGGAATTTTTTGACTATGTTACTCGATTTCTCGCTTGGCCAAACGCTGGTCATTGCCTTATTGTTCGTCTGGACCGGCTTTGTACGGACGGGTCTTGGCTTTGGCGGCGCCGCGCTGGGTTTGCCGCTGATGCTGTTCGTACACAACGATCCGCTCTTGTGGCTGCCCCTTATCGGTACGCATTTACTGTTTTTTTCCGGCCTGACATTGCGTACCCGCTTGCATAATGTTGATTGGCGGTATTTACGGTGGTCTTCGATTTACGTTATTCCCCCGGCGGTCATCGGCGTATTTGGTTTAGTGAATCTGCCGACCCTGTGGTTGAATGTGTTCATTTATTCAATCACTTTGTTTTATGGTTTGACGTGGTTATTCAACCGCGCCATTGAAAGCCGCAAAAAGTGGGTAGATAAGGTACTGCTGGTTTTGGGAGGCTATGTCGCCGGCACATCCTTGAGCGGAGCGCCCTTGATGGTCGCCGTATACATGCGTTATGTCAGCAAGGATCAATTGCGCGACACCTTGTTCGTGTTGTGGTTTATCCTGGTCAGCATCAAAATGACGACGTTCATTGCTTTATCGGTTGACTTGCATTTTCTGGCCGCGCTGGCGCTGATACCGATTGCCGCGGTTGGACATATGCTGGGTCTGAAGGCGCATAACGCCATCATGCGCAATGATTCGCTATTTAAACGATGGATTGGCGGCGGCCTGGTCATTGTCAGTGCTTTAGGACTATGGCATTTGCGGATGTGAAACAGTGGCTGTTTACTTAGTAATGAGCATTGAATAAATCAGGGAATTGTAGGTGCGAATAAATTCGCACCTATATCAGAAAATCATCCGCACGCTTGAGGAAGTTATTTTATGCTCGATCCTTAGCATCAAGACTGAACGGCAGCAATGTCCATCACATCGTTTTTTCATTAACGGTTCATTTTCAATTGAGTGAAAAAGTGGCAGCCGAAAGCGGAAAAAAGAAAGCTCCGATCCACCGCCTTGCACCATTACTTGTCCCTGATAAGCTGTACTTGCCCGGGCGTTCTTAGCTCTCGCCTTTGGGCACGGGTTTATTGTTTTTGTCGATCAGCTGTTGAATGACGCTGTCAATCGAGCCGGTTTTCGCAATTTCCTCGTTAAAAGAAGTGCGATAGTTAGTCACCAGGCTGATGCCTCCAATGATGATGTCATAGACCTTCCACTCGCCTTGTTTATTTAGCAACATGCGATAGTTGACATCAATTGGTTGCTGCCTCGGTTGGTGCACCTGCGTTTTTACAAGGGTCCGGCCATCGTCTTTGTCGTCTTTATAAGGGCTGTAGGTGATGCTCCAATCTTTATACTCCAGAAATGCCCTGGTATAGGTGCGCACCAGCAAGGTTTGAAACTCCTTGATGAAGCGCTGTCTTTGGTCGGGGGTGGCTTTGCGTATATTCTTGCCTAATACCAGCAGCGACACTTTGGACATGTCGGCGAATTGAGCCACGATCCCGTCGACGAATTGGACCGACTTATTAAAGTCGTCTTGATAGACGGATTGTTTTAACGTCTGCTTGATTTGTTCCGAGCTGTTTTCAATGATCTGCCGGGCCTGGGCGGTATCCTCGGCGGCGAGCGCGGCAGGGGACAGGGCGATAAAGCCGAAAAGGGGTATCAGTAGAGACAACAGTTGCCTGTGAAACATAGAAATCTCCAGAAAATATGTTAGAGCCAGTTGAAAATTGACCAGCTTCATAGCCTGATTTCGGCTTTATATTAGTCAAAAAGCTGACAATATTCTTCCTGTAAATTTGTAAGTTTGGAATCGAAACGCTTGCTCAAACTTCAACCGGTAAGGAGGCAATTTGCAACCTGCGCCAACATCAATCTTATCTTTACGGATATTGCTGTGCAGCCCCGTCTTATATTCCAGGTTATACCATTCAAGATACACATCTGGCTGACTAATAAGAGTAATGATAAGCCTATTTCTATCCATACTGTATGTGTTCGTAAAACGGACGATATAAACATCGCCAGCCACCGGCCCGGACTGATGATATGTTTTGGGCATAAGTGGAATAGAAACCGGATTAATGATAAAAAAGTTAATTTGGCCACTGGTTTTATTGGAAAGGAAACGATCATGACGCATACAAAACCCAAACTTGCCTGGCTCGGCGCCGGACTGATGGGAAATCCGATGGCTGGCCGGCTGCTGGCTGCAGGCTACCCGGTCCGGGTCTGGAATCGCACCCGCGCCAAGGCGGAAGCGCTCACAAGCCAAGGGGCAACAGTCGCCGATACCCCGACCGATGCCGTAACCGGCAGCGATATCGTTTTTACGATGCTCAGCGACGCCGAAGCCGTTGAGACGGCCTTGTCGGGCGTCGAGTTGCCGGGCAAGACGCTGGTGCAGATGTCGACCATCGGTCCCGGCGAAAACCGTCGCCTGGCCGGACGTATCGAGGATGCCGGCGGCGCTTATCTGGAAGCGCCGGTGCTCGGCAGCATCCCGGAGGCGAAGTCCGGCAAATTGATCATCATGGCGGGAGGCTCCGAAGCTACGTTTGCCGAAGTGAAGCCGATTCTGGCCTGTCTGGGCCCGGAGCCGCGCTTGGTTGGTTCCGTCGGCGAGGCTTCCGCGCTGAAGCTGGCACTGAATCAGCTGATCGCTTCGCTGACCGTGGCCTTCTCCACCAGCCTGGGATTCGTCGAAGAAAACGGCGTGGACGTAAACAGTTTCATGGAAGTGCTGCGGCAAAGCGCCCTTTATGCGCCGACCTTCGACAAGAAACTATCGAAAATGCTGGAGCACGACTACCGCAATCCCAATTTCCCCACCGAGCATCTGATCAAGGACATCGACCTGTTCAAACGGGAAGCCCGGAGCGTCGATACCCAGGCGCTCGAAGTGCTGCTTCAATTATACGGGCGCGCCCGGGCCAGCCATGAACGGGAGGATTACTCCTGCGTGTATGACGCAGTCACGAAACGTTGCTGAATTGAGCCGGAACAGGCCGGGATAAACCCTCGCTGCGAGGCGGGAAGCCGAGTAGTCCCCAGAAGCGATAGTGCTGGGCGTTTTCCCGAAGCGTTTTTTGCGTAGGGAAAATGCAAAGCTTTCCGACATCGCGTCGAGTCATTGTGGACTCATGCCTTAACCCCTTGCTGGGTTAAGGCGAAGGCCGCAGGACGGCTGGGGCGCCGCAGGCATAAGCGGTCGCGTGATTTTTGCTGCTTGCTTGGGCTGGGATGCCCAAAACAAGCTTTCGCAAAAATAGCGACTCCCCGGGCCTTCGAGCAGCCATTGGTAACGTTTCCGTTAACATGGCTGCCCGGTCAGGCATTTCATTATCTGTAGCATTCGACATTCTGGATGCGCGCTTCCTAACGCATATTTTGGGTATCCGGGACGCTTATCGGCTCCGCATTATCGGTAAATTCGATAACATCGGCTCGAACAGTAATCTTGGGCAGAGCGAATAGAATAAAATAAGTCGATGTCTGTTCATGCATCACATTGACAAGCGCCTGTGATTTTCCCTCGGTAACACCGGCTGACTGGTAAAGTTGGGTTATTGCCTCTTCGTAACGTGGAGACTTGAAGTTGAAAAGGCCCAGAAAGCTGAACCCGACACTTCGGCCAGACGCATTCGCTCTTATGATCTTGAAATTTTTCCTCGATAAATCGACTGAAGTGGCCGTTAATATCTGAGTTCCAGCAGGTGCCGGGACCAGCCCGGATAAGGCAGGAAGCGACGGGAGCGCGGCAGCGCAACCGGTAAGCAACCACAGGATTGACAGTATCTTCAATGATTGCATCATAAAACAATACCCCCAAATTGCTTGTTGGTTATTATCGCCCATATTCAATGGACAATATAAATAGGCTCACAGTTGCCTTAATTTGGGTTCATTTAAGCCGCTCACGCACCAGCATTGTGCAGTCTGACGCAATTACAAGCTGATGTTACGCAGACAATTTGCCCCTGCGTCAAGCGCTTGTAGGGTCGAATTCATTCGACCCGAGACGCTCGCTCAAGCTTTCCAGCAATCGATATGGCGCTTGTTGAGTGCGAATGAATTCGCACCTACACCACTGTAGTGCCCGGGAGCGGCAAACGGCATAAAAAGCTGCCCGTGCGTAACATCAGTTACAAGCTTAAAAGATCTGATTGACTGATTCAGATAATGGCATCTTTTATGCTTCCATAAAGCTTATTTTTCAATTCAATAATTTGACCTTTCGAAATGAAAAAACTAACCCTGGATCAGTTTAACCAAGTTTATCTGGAATGCCTGGAGGAATCAGAACGCGTGGAACATACAGAAATGATTATCGCTCGATGTTATCACGCCAGTTTGGGGCAGATCTTATTAATTATGGATACCAAGGAAGGCATAGTGATCATTCACCAGGATTACGACTCTCTCGGTTTGGGAAGGAGTCCCGCATTAGGCGGCAAATTTGAAAACTGCTTGTAGCTTATCGGAAAGCCCAGGCTTTATGATCCGAAAGGGTCAGCTAATTGAAGAGAGCGATCCTGCCAGAAGCAGTTTATGGCTTTAGCAGGATAACTTTCTCTAAGGCAGGCGTTTTTACATTTGTTTATATTTTGCGGCAGAACCTGGCAGGGCGGTAAGCCAGTAAGATCGATGCAGACTGAAACAACGACTGACAGACCGGGGCAGGGTGCCGCCCATCTTGAAGCCCAGCCATTTAAGCGCCGTCCGCAGCATGGCGGAAGGAATCAGCCAGGGTGCTTTTTTCAGGAGATAACGCATCTCCGATATGACGTAGCGCCGTCCTTCGCCGGATGCCCCGCCAAATAGCTGTTGGAGCCATGGCGTATGGGTGTGGAAAACGCCGATGTCGAAGTAGCGCTTGAATTCGTCCAGAAAATGGTAGTCGTGAGAATGGAACACCTGCGCATCGGCGCAGTAGGCTATTTTCCAGCCAGCGGCCAACATCCTTCCGGCCACATAAGTGTCTTCATTCATGATGGTGTCGACGGGGAACCCGCCCGCCTGCATCAGTGCGCTGCGCCGATAGGCGGCGAAGGAGTTGGATATAAAGGCCGTTTTGATGCCGAAGCGCTCTCGGTCCTCCAGGCCGCGCAGCTGGCTCTCGGGCGGATAATTGAAAAGACGGGCGTGGGCAGCAATCGGGCCTGCGTTCCGATGCGGAAGCTGGCGCCCGTAGGCCGCACCGACTTGCTCATCCTCGAATGCAGCCAGCAACTGCTCGACGGCATCGGGATTGGCCAATAAGGCATCCTGAGTCAGGAACGCGATGATATCCGCCTCCCGCATCATATCCACGCCGCTTTGGCGAGTCCCGCCATGGTTGAACGCGGCCTTGGCAATAACCTTCACGGTAAAGCCATAGGCACGTGCCAAGGCTGCGGTGTCGTCGCTGGACGAAGAATCGATCACCAACAGATAGTCCGGTTTCCGGGTCTGCTGCTCGAAGGCTTTAAGCCAGGAGTGCCAAAGCCTGCCGGCATTCAAGGTAGGGACGATCAGGCCGACCTTACTCATACGATGAACCCTCCGCCAGTTGTTGCGGCGCACTGCCAAGACCCGATTTAGTCAACGCTTGCCAGACCCGGTCGCCAAGCTTGACGGGATCGAGCTGTTGCTCGACATACTGCCGGCCATTGGACGACATCTGCTGCCACTCCGGCCTGTTCAGCGCTTGCGCTTTACGCAGCACTTTGCATACCGAAGCCTCATTTCTGTCGAAAATGAAGCCGGCGCCAAACGATTCGACATTATCCCATGCCAGTCCTCGAGCCACTAAAACCGGGCGTCCTGCCGCCAGGGCTTCGGCCACCACATTGCCAAAGTTCTCGCGCATGCCGCCGGCTTCCTCCAGCCCCGAAGGCAGCACCAGAAAATGACTGGACGCCAGCAAATCCATGACCTCGTCGCGCTGCAGATAGCCCCGGTAAGTGATAGCCCCTTGCGCCTGTTCGACCAGCGCCTGGAACTCTTCGAAATAGTCGCCGTCGACGCTTCTGCCGGCGATCACCAGCCGATCGGTAGGCTGGCGAACCTTCAGCCATGCCCTGATAAAGGCGTTGATGCCTTTTTCCTGCTGAATGTGGCCCAGAAAGCAGAGTTTCATGCCTTCTCTGGTCGGATGTGGCGCCACTTTAATTTCACGGCTGTCGATGCCGTTGGGAACCAGCAGTATGCGGGCATCATCGCCGAGCACGTTGCGCACGCCTTCGGCCTCGGTGTCGCTGGTGCAATGCACGGCGATGGCCCGGCGCAGGGTCGGAAAGGTCAGCCATTTATAGTAAAGCCATTTATGGGGTTTTTGCCGCCGGATCAGATCGACATGCTCAGGCATCAGTCCCCCATGCACCGCGACCATGAACGGACGGCGCAGCAGCACACAGAAAACAGCCGCAAGCGTGGACGGCCAGGTGGCGATGCCGTGGATATAGACCACCGGTGCCCGCTGGCACAGTTTAAACAAGGCGGGAATGGCGCCAAGCCCGAAGCCCCATCGTCTGAAGCCATAGCAATGATAGAGATCAATCTCCACCTGTTCGCCAAGCTGCACCTGCTCGGGGCGCAGCCGGCCGTCGATGGACTCGTCGGATGAAACCAGCGCCATCCTGTGGCCTCGTTCCGCCCAGGCCTTGGTCAAAACACTGGCTGTGACGGATACCCCGCCGTAACCTTTGGCCGGCGGTACATGCGTAGTAACGATACCTGCATTCATAATATTTTTCCTGAATCTGTCTGTGAATAAATAATGATTATCGAGTGACCCATGTTGGTCTTGTGTAACGCATTACCGTCCATACGCCAGGAACCCGCGCCAGATGCCGACGAGATTGTAAAAAGAATAGGTCAGCTTTTTCGGGTTCAATAAAACCAGCGCCAGCAGCATCTTGATGGCGGGAGCTACGAACATCTTGCGGACGATGTAATACAGAATGAACACGTCCTGCTGATTGGCGAATTTTCTGATGTAAGCCCCGACCCCGGTGGAATACATCAGCATCCTGCCGGTTCCGAGCTTGTAGTGATCCTTGTCGGCGTGATAAACCTTAATGTCCGGGTTATAGAAAGCGGTGCAGCCGGCGCGCAGCAACCGGTACAGCAGTTCAAAACCCTCGCCGCCGGAATATTTTGAGCCGATGCCGAAGTCGTGATCCATGTGGAATTGCCTGCGATCGATCCGGTTCATATTGAAAAACTGCGTGAATTCGACGCCCATCATCCGGAAGCGTGAAAAATACTGGGCTTTCCGGCTGTTGACGCCAATGCTGAAGCGGTCGGATGAAAAGTCATATGACCCCGCCACCAGGATGGCGAGATCTTTACGCTGCTCAAATTCCGCTACGACATTTTTCAGGACATCCCTGTCGTATACGCAATCATCATCAGGAAAGGCGATGATGCCGCCCTTGGCAAAGCCGATGCCGTAATCCCGTGCCCTGGCGTTGCCCGCAAAATCCACTTTGACATGGTTAACCTCAAAGCTGTTTTTGAACGATTCGACGATAGCATCAATTTTACCGTCCTTGTTCTGATCGATAATGATCAACTCAAAGTCTTCATAGGTCTGGTACCGTAGGGACTCCAAAAAATCAACCAGTTCGGTATCTCTTCCCAGCGTTGCCAAAACGAGTGAAACTTTCATATTTATCACCTTGACTGAGTGGCGGCCTTTGCCTGGACATAGATGGTTGCCTCATACCAGGTAAACATGAGCGCAAACTCCAGCCCTGCAAAACCGTCCAGAAAACCACCTCGCAACACAAAGTGGTATAAAAACCGGGCGACAACCCTGAGCCAGGATCGCCCCAACAGGACGCTTAGTCGCCCGCGCGTGGTCATTACGGCGCCCGCTGTCGGCTTAAGCCGCACCTCTTGTGCGGCCTTGCCGACATGTTTATGCATCCATTCAATGATTTCGCCGTGATAAAAATAGTGTTCATAAGGAATATCGGAGTAGCCGATCCGGCACGTATCGATAACGGCTTCGCCATGTCCGGTATGGTTGCGGACGAATCGGACGGTCTCCCTGCGCACCAGCCTTGGATGATAAATGGGATAGCCGGGCGCGTGGTTCAGGCGCTTTTCCCGCAGATACAGGATCGACGGCACCATCAGCACATCGATCGAGTCGATGCCGGACATCCCGGATTCAAACCAGTCATAGAATTTTTCGGGATAGATTTCGTCGGCATCGACAAACAGGATCCAGGGCGTATCTATCCCGCATTGATTGATGGCGAAGTTGCGCTGCTCGGCAAAACCGGGCCATGGATTGGTGTAAATTCTGCAACCGCGACTCTCGGCGATGGCCAGCGTGTTGTCGGTACTGCCTGAATCCACGATGACGATGGGATAGCGGTCAGGGATGGCCTCCAGGCAACGGGGCAGGTTGGCTTCCTCGTTTTTAGTCAAAATAGCGACAGTCAGCATAGGTTCTTTCTGAAATTTCTGGTTTGAACGCACGGCAAGTCTGTTATTTCTTGACCGCATAGAGGTTAATGTAAATGCCCAGTCCAAAGAAGTTCATCAGGCCGGCAAACGGGATCTGCAGCAGCCTGACCAGCGCGTCGGCGGCGACAGCCGGCCTTCCTCGCAGGCCCAATCGTTTCGATAGCGCGTTGAACGGCACCCGGGTTATCTGCTCCACCTTGACCACATGGAAGCCGTTTTGCTCGACCAGGGCTGTCAGGCCTTTCTCGGTAAAGTAATTGACATGCTCCGGCACCCATAAACAGGCGTTATCCTTCGTCCCCAGCAGCTTGACCAGAAACGAATCGTAATTAGGCACGGCGCAGGCCAGAACGCCGCCGGTGGTCAGCAGGTCGGATACCTTGCGTATCGCACGATTCGGCTCAAGCAGATGTTCCAGTACCTGCGACATCAGCACCACGCCGAACGGTTCGGAGGGTTCAAAGTCCTCGAACATGACAGGGACCGGCTCATCGCCATTCAGCTTGCGGAACACCTCGTTTTCGTATTCGCCAGGATTGATGCTGACCGTTTGATAACCCGCTTTTTTGAGCGCCCGCGTGTAGAAACCGAAGCCTGAGCCAATGTCCAGCGCCCGGTGGTTATCCGAATAATTGAACTGGTCCGCCTGCCGGGCCATGCGTTCGGCATCCACCGTGCAGTTGGGAAACTCGGCCTCCCGGTCCAGCACGTCCTCGATAGTGACCGGCTGGGTCAGCGCCTGGCCCGAGTATTGATAGATGGCCTGCAGCCATTGCGCGTGCGGCGGCTGGTTCAGAAAGCCTGTGCCGCAACTGACGCAACGATAGATATGGAATTCCTTGTTGTCCGCGCCGTCCGTATACTGAAAATTTTTCGTCCGCCAATAGCTTATTTTTATGCTGCCGCAAGCCACACATTCGTGCAGAACGTCGCCATATATTTCTGAAACTGCTGGTGCATATGCCATAGTATTTTTTCTTTTGATAGGGCTGTTAACAAAAAACAGGGTTGACTGATGTTACGCACGGGCAGCTTTTTTAATCCCGTTTGCTGCGAACATTGCGGTTCTCCGTAGGTGCGAATTCATTCGCACTTAACAGAGCCATGCCGCCTTCCGGAAAGCTCGGCGGGCGTCCCGGGTCGAATTAATTCGACCCTACAGGCGCTTTGACGTAGGGCAAATTGTCCGCGCAACATCAGTTAAATAATTTTATATTTCGAACATTAGCCGAGCATTACGAGCAGCTTCAGGCTGCGGCATTGCAACTTGCCGCCTCGATTTCGTCATTGTGCTGCAAGCTGATGATCCGCCATGGCTTGGCCAAGAGCGCCAGAACCAATGTCTCGACACCGTAATAGATAGGGTTGGCCATGGCCGCCCCCATCAGGCCGTAGTATTTCACCATCAGCGGAATGCTGATGACCGCCGCCACAGCGCCGCAGACGCGGCCAAGCAAAAACAGCCGGGTTTTTTTATTGGCTAGCAGCGGCTGGGCCACTACGGTTCCCAGGGCATGCAAGGCAGATCCGACCGCTATGGCGGGCATCAGCGCAACCGCTGAATGATACGATTTTGCCAGCAGCAAAGCCGCCACCCAGTCCTTGGTAAACAGCAACAGCGACACGCCAATAATGCCCATGGCAATCACGCAGCCAATCCATAGCCACAACAGCTTGAAGCCTTCCTTCATGCGGTTCTGCGAACATTTCTGAAAATAGGCCGGCTGAAAAGTGCGCAGCAGAACCATCGCGCTGCGGTTGAACGCCTCGTTGATAATCAGGTAAGTCGCCGCGTACAAACCCACATCGGCGGCCGTCATCATGTAGCCGATGACATAGCGGTCGCCCAGGCCGTTGAGCCAGAAAATCAATTCCATCGGGATCAGGGGCAGGGCATAGGCCCAGACATCCTTTCTGAAATTGCGCGACCTGACCGGCCGGCGCTCCTTGTTGGCGTCGGCTTTCACGCGCTGGATCAGCGACCAGACCGTATTGGAGATCAGGCTGGCCAGGATGTAGCCCAGCAATATCCATTCAGCCTGACGGCCCAGATACCAGACCAGCGAGATCGAGAGCACCGGCCGCAGGATGCTGTCGGTGGTCTGCCACAGGCTCGCCCCCCGTTGCCTGCGCTCACCGATCAGCAGTTGAATGCCCAGCTCCCGCCGCACCGTTACCGCCAGCAGGACGCCTGCAAGCGCAAACAGCCAACTGTCATTATGGGTAAGATAACCGTATACGGCGCCGCTCGACACGAGAACAATGATCGCCAGCGTCGTGGACCGTGCCGTCAGGCTGGCCACGACGCCATGCAAATCGGCGCGCTCCAGCTTGTTCTGGCACTCCGGCAATATCCGCATGCCGGCGCAGATGAAAGGATAGGAAAAAAGACTCACGCCCAGCGCCACAAAGCCGTTCAGCAAGGCGACCTGCCCGTAGGTCTCCGGCGTGACCAGTTCGGTCAGGATGCGAGTGCCGGCCAGCAACGCGATGGCGGACGCCAGTTGCCCGAACAGCGCCCAGAACGCATCGCCGAATAATCGTTTTTCTTTCAATAGTCCCATAGTGTGTCCTTTAAAGGCTCGCTGTCAGTAGGGGCGCCGATAGTAGGAATCCGGAATTATCGGGCCGTCCTTCAAGGGAGCCGGGCTGGACTGAAGCCCGGTTCCCAATACCAATCCCCACAGGAACATGAGCATCGCGTTTTGCGGAAAATACTCCCACATATTGAAGGTCAGTCCCGCAACGAAAATAAACATGATCACCAGGCCCTTATTGGGGTGGACGGACATCCTTGTCGTCATCCATAGAAAACCGACATAGGCCAAAAGGCCGATCAGGCCATAACCGTTCAACAGGAATAAATACAGACTGTCGGAGTCGAATTGCCCTGGAAAATGCTCGGCGCCGTAGAGGACGTTGATCGTATTGGAACTGAGCCCCAGGCCCCAGCCGAACAGCACATCCGCAGGCCCGTCGATATAATTGGAAAATATCCGCTGCCACAAATCCAGGCGGCCGTCCTGGGTGGGGTCCGCGTCATCGCGGCCGCTGAGCAGGGGGCTGGATGCCAGTATCAGCGCGCCGACGGCCAGAATCGGCGCCGGCATGACCAGCGCCCAGCGGTCGCGCGGACGAAGCGCCGCATAAATCTGAAAGAACACCACCAGCAGTGAGCTGATCAGCGCGGTGCGCGAACCGCTCAGCAAGGCCAGAAAGATGCTCACGCCCATCCACTTGCGCATGCCCGGCACCACGGCGAAAAGCAGCGAGCAGGTCGCCATGGCCGCGCCGAACAGGTTGGGGCTGACGAAGGTGCCGAAAGGCCGTCCGCCGCCCAGTAGCGACACGCCCAGTATAGGCGGCGCCCACAAGGCCTGGGTGATCGCCAGTACGGTCTGGAGCGCAATGTAATAACGAAGATAATACGCGAATTTATAAAGGACATATTGACCCGCGCCCAGGCGACTGGCCGCGAAGCCGATCAATGCCACGGGCATGTATTCGAAAACGCGCAATCCCGCCATCGGCACCACCAAAGGCAGGTCCAGATAGAGCGCATAGGCGACTTCACACAACACATAAGTGGCTATCAGGCTAAGGAATGCAAACACGGAGCCGGTCAAAATACCTTGCCGCAAGCGCGGTTCAAGAAATCCGTATACGATCAGCACCAGCAGCATGACTTCGCGCAGTATCCGCAAACCGAAGTCCTGTTCGCCGTAAACCTCTTTCACCCCGTTCCAGTTCGACTCCATCTGCGGCAGGGCGGCCACCGTCGAAGCGCAGACCAGCGCGAACAGCAGAACCGGCAAGTCTTTCTCCAGGCGCAGGTTCATCGCTTAAACCTGTTCATCATCCATCGCTAAAGAGGACAGCACCTCGGGTTCCTCGTTTCTTTTGAACCAATCCTCGACCGCCTGATAACCGGGTATTTTTGCGGACAGGCTTTTTTCCTCCGTATCGATCTGACTGCCGTAAGCGTAACCGTAATAAGGCGAATACGATGAGCCTTCTTTCATGTTGTTGATAATAAAACCGTTCGGTTTGATGCCGACCTGCTGGAAGCGTTTAAAACTGACTTCCAGTTCCTGCGCCGTATAGCGGCCTTCCTTGACGACCAGGAAGGTGGCATCGGCGTACTTGCCCAGAATGGCGGGATCCGTCGCGCCCAGAATCGGCGGCGAATCAATCACGACATGGTTGTAAAAGCTCTTTAACTGTTCGATCGTCTCCTCCAGATTGCCGATCACCAGCAATTCCGCCGGATTCAGAACCGTGCTGCCTTTCGGTATGAAATCCACCCCGACTTCGGGCAGGCTGACGATCACCTCGCCCAGCGTGGCCCTGCCGGCCAGCAGGTCGGAAAGCCCCGGCTGGCGGTCGACGGAGAACGCATCATGCAGCCGGCCGTTGCGCATGTCTGCGTCGATGATCAGCACGCGTTTTTTGATGCTGGCCAGCAGTGCCGCGAGGTTGGTGCTGACGAAGGATTTGCCCATGCCGGGAGCCGGGCTGCTGACCATGATGACCTTACTCTCGTTGCTGGCCAGGGTCGCTTCCAGGGTGGTCCGCAGGCCGCGCAGCGACTCGACGGAGATATCCTGGGGGTCCTGGCTGGCCAGGATGCCGGGCTCGCGCGTTTTGCCCTGGTCGATCAGGCGCGCCAGCCGTTGCTGCTTCTTGCTATGAGGAATGGCTGCGTACAGCGGCAGGCCCACCTGATATTCCAGCAAGGCCGGATAATTGTCGTGGCGCTGCAGGGAATGTCTCAGGAATACCATAGCGGAGCCCCCGGTCAGACCCAGCAGGCCAGCGATGGCCAACAGCATGCCGGGCCTCGGCCAATAGGGCTTTTCCGGCGTGACCGCGAAATCGACGATACGGGAGTTGCCCAGGGAACCGGCGGCGGCGATGCGCTGCTCCTGGGCGCTGTTCAACAGCGAGGTATAAAGCTCGGTATTGACCTGCACATCACGTGACAGGCTGACCACGCTCTGTTGGGTGCGAGGCAGATCCCTGATGCGTTTTTCCAGTTTCGACAGCTTGCTATTGACGCGCTTGATTTGCGCGTTGGTGGCTTGCATGTCCGGATGAGCGGATTCCAGGCGCTGGCTTTGCTCGTCGTATTTCTGTTTGAGCTGGATGCCCAGGGTTTCCATTTCCGCGGCCTGCTTCAGCAGTATTTCGGCCTCGGCAGAGATGTCGACCGCGCCATGTTTTTGCCGGTAAACGCTCAAACCCTGCTCCGCCTTTTCCAGGCGATCCTTGACGATAGGCAGCTGGCTTTCCAGGAAAGCCAGTTTTTGCCCGGCTTCCGCGGACTCCCAATTGACCGTCGCGTTGACATAAATGGCGGCAATATCGTTGACCGATTTAGCCAGCTGCTCCGGGTCCTTGCCTTTCAGTTCGACGCTGAGAATATCCGTATCCTTGGAAACTTCCTTGACGGAAAAAGCCTTCTGCAACGTTTCGATGGCTTCCAATGAAGTTTTCCGGGTCAACTTGAAATGCGTGCCGGGACGCGCTTCGAGCTCGGCGATTTTGACGGCCACAGGCGCGCTCTCGCCGATGTCGGCGGTGACGGATTCGCCTACGGGTCCTTCGGCCAACGGCTCATCCTTCGGACCCAGCAACTGGAAACGGCCTGCTTCCAGCGCGATCAGGGTAAATTCCTTGCCCAGATAGCGATCAGGCACAGTGAAGGTGTCGACCTTCAGCTTTTCGCCGCCCCAGGCCCAGCGGCCAAATCCCCACCAGGGACTAGCGAGGCCGTCGTGGGCATCGTGTTTGCGCGCCAGGGTCTCGCCGATGACGGGAAAATAACGCGGGGAGGCTTCCACCGTCAGGTTGAGATTTTCCACCACTTTGCCCAGAACCGAACGGGAACGGAGGATTTCCACTTCGCGTTGCGCTCTCGGGCTTTCGGCTTCGGACGGCGCCTGGTTCGCTTCGCTGCGCAGCGGCGCCGCGAGCAGCGCCTTGTTCTTGTCGATCCGCAGCAGCGCGTCCGCCTTGTAAGTGCGCGGCGCCAGCATCAGATAGACTGTCGCGACCAGCAATACTGACACTAAAGCCAACAGAATGGTCTTTCTGCCTTCGATCAACAGGTCGACATAATCTCGAATACTTACGCTACGCTCTTCAATCCGGGGGAGCGGATTCAGCGGTGGAATTGAGTTAACTTCATTCTGTAAATACATAATCTTTTTTTCCTGATCGTGTGAGAACAAGCTCTTTCCCTCGAATGCCATTACATCCCCATGAAGGCAGCGCGCGACATGACCGAAGTGAAAGATGACGGTAGGATCTGGTTAAGTACGCGTGACCACTGGGTGACGCCCGCCGTGCCCACGAAAACGGTATCGTGCGCCTGCAGCGGAAACTGGTCCGCAAGTATCAAGGCGTCAGGGGATTCCGCGTTCAACTGGAAAATTTCCGGTTTTAGCTCGCCTGTGCGGATCACGTAAATCTCTTCCGGCCGCGAAGAGTTGAAATCGACGCCATAAGCTTCCGCGAGCGCCTGTGCGAGCGTCATCCGTTGGCCATTGCCGATTTGCAGGGCCTGCTGCCGGCCTACCTCGCCCATGACGAATACCTTGCTGTCCCGGCGGTCGGGGATGTTAAGCACGTCGCCGTCCCTGAGCAGCAGGTTCTGGTCAGCGCCGCCTTTTTCGTATAGCTTCAGCACATCGATCTTATAGAGCTTGCCATCGCGGGCCAGGGTTACGTTGCTCGAATCGGCTTCCTCGGTCACGCCGCCGGCGCGGCTGATGGCTTCTGCAATGGTCAATGGCGTCTCGTTCATGGACTGGACGCCCGGCGTTTTGACCTGGCCGACGACGGCAGCCCGATGGCTCTGGAAAGACAGCACGCGGACATCGAGTTTGACTTTCTTGAAGTATTTGGAAAGCCCTTCGGTCAGCAGTTCCCGAACTTCGGCGACGGTTTTCCCTGCCACTGGAATATTGCCCACATAGGGGTAATAAAGCGTGCCGTCATCCTGAACCGTCTTGCCGGCCAGTGTGGGGTCGATTTTCTCGCTGCCCGGATCGTTCAGCTCCGGATGGTCCCAGACCGTGATTTGCAGTCTGTCGTGCGGACCGATCTTATAAGCGGTCATGGGGTTGGTATCCATCGGGAGATTATTGACCTCCTGTTTCGCATTTGCCCGCTCGATGATCAGATCGGCGGTGATCGGGATGATCTTCGCTTTTTCCTTGACCAGCTTGCCGTCTTTCATCGTTGGAACCTCGATATGCGATAACGGGCTGTTGGTCTCCATTTCCATGCCCGGCGTCAGAGAACACGCCTGCAGCAGCACGACCGGTATCAGAGGAATTGATCTAAACAGGGATCTAAACATAGCGGGTGTATTCCTTAGTAGGCATTTTTGTTGATAAAACCGGACACCAGGGTGCGCAGTGCAATTTCCAGATCGAACCAGATGGACCAATGCTGGATGTAATACAAATCGTGTTCGATGCGGCGGTTCAAGTCGGTATCTCCGCGCCAGCCGTTTACTTGCGCCCAGCCTGTCATACCTGCCTTGACCATGTGCTTTTTCATGTAATTCGGCACTTGTTCCTTGAATACTTCTACAAAATCCGGGCGTTCCGGACGCGGGCCCACCAGAGACATGTCGCCCATCAGTACATTGATCAGTTGCGGCAACTCGTCCAGGCTGGTTTTACGCAAGAAGCTGCCGAAGCGGGTAGCGCGATTCTCGCCAGCTTTAGCCCAGACCGCGCCGGTTTTGGATTCAGCGTCCACCGGCATCGAACGGAATTTTAAAATGGTGAACTTACGGTTGTTCCAGCCGACCCGTTCCTGACGGTAAAACACCGGCCCGCGAGAACTCAGCTTGACGCCGAGGGCGATCAACAACATCAGCGGACTGATCAGCGTCAATATGATAAAGGCGAACAGACGGTCTTCCAGCTCCTTGACATAGCGGTTGACGCCATGCAGAGGAGAGACCGAGACATCCAGCGTCGGGATGCCGGCCACCGTGTTCAGGCTCAGGAACTTGCTCTGTTTGAAGGCGAAACAATCGATGACCAGCCGGATGCTGACCGGCAGATGACGCAGTTCATGTTGCACACGTTCGGCTTGCGATACGCCTTCTAACGGGAATGCGACCCAGACCTCGTCGACGGCTTCGCGCGTTACGATAGCGGCCAGATCGTCCAGTTTGCCGAGGCAGGGCAGAGAATCGTCCACGGGAATCGGGTTGCCGGACTGATCGTCTACATAACCGATGACATGCAGGCCTGCCCAGGATGATTGATTCAACTGCCGGCTGGCCGCAATCGCCATCTGGTTCAGTCCGACCATGACGACCCTGCCCTGCGACAAGCCATGAGCGCGCAACCAGCGCAGCAGATGGGAAAACAGGCTGCGGGCAATGAGGACGTATACTAGACCCAGTCCTCCCCAGGTGGCGATCCAG
This sequence comes from Methylobacter luteus IMV-B-3098, assembly GCF_000427625.1. GTDB lineage: Bacteria > Pseudomonadota > Gammaproteobacteria > Methylococcales > Methylomonadaceae > Methylobacter > Methylobacter luteus. Next base: position 2,282,121 of record NZ_KE386569.1, on the reverse strand, counting down.
CGGTAACTGGAGCCGAACCAGAATTGCAGACGAACCAGGGCGACGATGGAAATGACCGACACCAGGGCCGATGCCCAGGCCCTGACGATGCGGGCTATTTCGCCGCGCATCACATCATTGTGCCAGGGGCGGTAAACCTGCCCGATTTCGAAAAAAATGATGGCTCCCAGAATGCCAAGGGCGATCACTATGCGGTGGTAAGTATCGATGACGAACTGTCCATGCCAGAAGTAGTAGGCAGTCCAGGCGGCGAAAAACAGCATTGCAATGTCGATAAATCTCAGCAATAGGATCGCCGTATGTCCATATTGCTTGAAGAGCCCGTTGAAGATGTTTCCAACACTGGGTGGCATATTCGCTAAACCTCTGTTTTTTATGTTCACAATAATGAGCGGCCAAACCGCTTATCCTGAAGGTCAACGCGGGATTCGCATTGATTTAGGGTAAAGACTACAGAGGCAACATGAGGGAAAACCGAAGAGTTTGATTAAGATTGGATGAAGATTTTATTAATTTTTGATGAGGAATCGCGCGGGGCTGGAATGCCCCGCGTCTAAATTACAGTCAATGTCAGTTTCGGGTCAGGCTGTAGGGTCGAATTCACTTGTGCCCCATGGGTATTCGACCCGAGACGCCCGCCCAAGCTTTGTAAAAAGCGTTATGGCTCTTGTTGAGTGCGAATGAATTCGCACCTACAAGCGCATTGGGTCGATTGACTACCCTTTCTTTACGAAGCTTGAACCGAATCGAGGTTAAATTACAGTCAATGTCAATTCCGGGTCAGCCGTTCATAGTCGGTTCGGGTCAGCACATAGACCGGGCTGGCGGAAACGGGGATATTGGCGTTCCCGGCAGCATCGACCGGGAGCGCCCGGACATGGCCTACCACATCGGCCAGCACCCAGGATTTGCCCGAATCCAGCCGCAGCGGCCAGTTGCCGGCTGTCTCATCCGTCCGCCAGAGCATCAGGGTCGGGCCGAAATGGGCGGCCTGAATGTTGGCGTCCCTGGTGTCGAAAGCCTTATAGGGCAGGCCGTCGATCAGGGCGCTCGCGGTATACAGCGCCGCCTCTCCGGGCTTGTGGCCCATGGAATAGTCCCAGAGCCTGCCATAAGCCAGGTCGTATTCATGCGCGATGCAGAACGCCAGCCCCAGGTAGTCGCTGCGGCTGTTGACCCAGGCAATTACTTTCGCGGCCTGTTCCGCCTGCCAGCGGCGTCCGGTGAAGCCATGCATGGCCTTGGCGCCCGTCTCGCCCAGCCAGAACGGCAGGCTGTTTTTCTTGCCCAGGCTGGCGTAGGCGGCCAGCACGCCGCGCTCATCCTCGCTGTCGCCATTGCCGATAGGTCCGCCGAAACGGGGCGGTTTTTGCGGATAGGCGTGGATGTCCCAGGCGTCCTGATACTGATCCAGGCCAAGTTTCAACACCTCCTTGAACCACTGGCCCGAGCCCTGGCCGTTCATGTCGCCGGGCCGGACCAGGCTGCCGCCGACGTAATGAGCATCGCCGCGCGCCTTGTGCGCCTGTTCGTATTCCCACTTGGCCCGTTGCACCCAGTGCTCGGGGTTGCGCAGTTTTTGCCATTCAGCCTCCGGGCGGATGTCGATCTCGTTAGTCGATTTGAAAAATCGGGTAAACGGCGCGGCCGCGCTAATGAATTTCTGGCCGTCTTCAGGATTGTCGTTGAGCCATGAGCTGTCGCCCGAGGAATCGGCGAACAGAACCAGGCCGCGTTTCTTTGCCTGCTCCCATTTCGCGCGATACTGAGGATCGAAGCCCGGATAAGTGCCATAGCTTCTGTAGATGCCCATGCGTTCCAGCCAATTGAAATAGCCGCCTTCCTGCCCAAAGCTTTTATCGCCGTCGGCCAGGGCGTAATAGTCGTTGTTCCAGAGTTTCTTGCTGTCCAGCCGCTGCTTTTGCTCGGCAGTTCCTGCCACGACCGTGAAGCCGTCGGCGGGATAGGTCATGATCAACCGGCCTTCCGGCGTATGCAGGGCAGCGTAAACGGCGTAATAGCCGGTCTCCGGCGTTTTGCCGAAATCGACCTCGACTTTGCCGGGGAACAGTCCCGCTATGTCTTTCGTCGCAATCTCGTTGCCGCTGTAATCGACCAGGCGCAGGCGCAATTTGGCCTGAAACCGTGGTAGCGGCGCCTGCAATTCGGGTTCCTCCAGAATCGGATGCCAGCGCATGTCCACGCGCAGTTTGAGCGGATCGCCCGGATGGGGCAGATTGGCCGGCGCGTCTACGGAGATCAGCGGGCGCAACCTGGCGGCCGTTACGTTCAGCGCCGGATCGACGGTGGGATCGGTCAGTTGCGTCTTGATCGAATTCAGCGGCCGACCGGACGGATCGGTAAATTGGCCTTTAAAGAAAAAACGCTGGCCCTGGCCGTGCTGCATCACCAGTTTGACCAGCAGGCTGTGCCAACCCGGCGAAAGGTTCAGCGCCGCGACCTGCGGCGCTTCGGGCCGCTCCGACAGCGCAGTCGCCACCAGACCTTCGGTGGTCAAGCCCTTAAGCAGACTTTTTACCGTTTCGCCGACTGACGAAAATCCGGACGGTGGATTAGGGTCATTGTCCAGTTTGACTGGCTGCCCGTCCAGCCAGCCCGCGGTCCTGATGCCGGATTGCTTCAGATGCAGCAGGGCCTGCGTGGCCTGATCGACATGCAGATAGAGCTGCGCATAGCCGCTGCCGCGCGACCAGCCGTAGGCGTGTTGGGTGTTGGGTTCGATGGCCGCGGTGCCGTCGGATTCTATGGGGGCCATCCGCCAGGTTCGCATTTCCCCGCCCATCATTTGCAGGCTGAGGTAGGGCTGATCGGGATTCGGGCGCAAAACAGTCTCGCTATCCAACCCGTAAACCGAAACACCGGCCAGGCCATCCTGCACACCGCCGACCAGCCAGGCAGCGGGCACGCCTCCGTGCAGCGGCTTTGGCTCATCCTTTTTGATTTCAGCCGGTTTGGGCATCATGCCGGCTTTAGCCGGATCGGCAAGAAATCCGGGCACATCGGCTTCGCTTTTGGGATTGGCCAGGACGCCCAGCATGCTGTAGTGATCATCGGTCATCACGGCAGCGGGCAGCGCCGGCAGGTTCAATTTCCGGGCCAGGGTTTCGGCTTCCGGTCCGACCAAATAGGACACTGAAAATTTGTCGTAACTGGGCCGTGCGGCATCGGCAGCCAGGCCGCGGAACAGAATCTCGTCGTTGTCGCCTTGGCCGTCGAGTACATAGAGATGCTGCCTGGCATTAGACTCGGTTTTGCTCAGCGCCAGAAAGCGGTTTCTGGCCTGGGCCTGCGCGGGTTTCATCCAGTCTCCGAGCGGCGTTTCCAGCTTGAGCAGGAAGGCGTCGAACACTTTGGCGCCGTCCGCCTTGCCGGTATTATTGATTTCCAGCCAGCGGTCGCCGGGCAACACGGTGACGGTTGACGGGGCTTGCAGCCACTGATATTCCCATGGCGAGGTGTTGGTCAGATCGAAGTTGCCGCGTGTGGCCAGTTCTTCGGGCTTTGCCCCGGCCTTGACCGTGAAGTTTTGAGTTACCTGGGAGACTTCCCCGCCGCTTTTGTAACGGGCGAAGACATGATACAGGCCCGGCGTCATCGCCGGATCGAGTTCAAAGCGAAAGTTCGCGCCCCAGTTTCCGAAACCCTGATGGAATACCTGAACCTCGTCCTTTTCCGTCGTCAGCGCTCCGGCGCCGGGACCGGGCGCGGCGGTGCCGAGCCGGACCTGCACGGTAGGGTCCTTTTCCGCCGAGGCGCTTGGTGCTTTGCCCAGATCCAGCAGCACCAGCGGCCGGTCCGTCGTGCCGCTTGCCGGCAGAGGCGGGGAGAGCAGGAAGGCGTCGAAGACCTTGGCGTCATGCCCGGCGCCAGTATCCCTCACCTCGATAACGGCATCATCCGCCTTGAGGTTGACGGGCGATTCCGCGGCTATCCAGGCGTAATCCCAGCCCTTGGGTTTCATGGACAGTACGGCGCGCTTCTCCAGTCTGGACTGGTCGGGCCCGGCCCAGACTTCGAAGGACTGCACGCAGACATCGGGTTCTCCGCCCTGCCGCCAGCGCGCCCAGAAAGTGTAAGGTTTGGCGGACTGGCCGGGTTTTATCTTGAAGCGGAAGTTGACCTTCCAGGTGCCGAAGCCGGGGTGCAGGGAAGTGATTTCATCCTTGTCCGTTTGAATCGAAGCGTCACCTTCATGGGCGGATACCTCCCCTCTGTAGACCTGCATGGTCTTGTCGTCGACGCCGCCCGGTTCACTGCCCAGCTCAAGCAGGAGCGCAGGACTTTCGGCTGTGCCCGTTGCCGATAATCCCGCGAGTCCGGCGGCATGGGCGGGGGACAGTCCGGCCGGCACAACCAGCGCTGTCTGTATGGCAAGAAAAAATATTTTCAATGATTTCATGGGGTTGACTGTTTCCGGGCGGGGTGGCCTGATGCGGCAAAATGAAGCTCAACTTAATCTCGATCTATTAAGCCAATATTAAAGGTCAAAGCCTAAGATGAGCTTAAAACTTCACGGGGTCTGATAAATAAATGTATCATAGAGACAAAAAGCCGAACCAGAGTTGCATGGAATATTGGGTTTTCGATGCCGGAAAACAGACTTCCATGCCGCTCCGGCGTCTCGAATGGATTATCGGAAAGCGAGGTTACTTTTGACGATCCAACACAAAAATCAATGAAAGAGTCCATTACCGCCTTTATTCAAGAAAATTTTAGAAAACCGGATTTATCAATACTATCAAGATGGTTTGCATCCGCTTTTATGCGGCTGAAGTTCAAAAACCTCCTGTCGCTGAAATCGCTTATCGTTCTGGGCTTTGTCGTTGCGGTTATTCCTCTTTTTCTGGACGTGATGTACGCGGCTTATGCCATGCGCGACACGGCGACATTGGGCAGGACCATCAATTTCCAGGTCTTCGAACAGACCAAGACCATCCGCCAGGTTTTGCAGAAAGCTTCCGATATCGAGCGAAAAGCCAGACTGTTCGTTCTGCTGTCGGACCCGGCTCTGCGCCAGCCTTATGAACAGCAATCGTACGAAAATGCGCGGGCATCGTTCAAGCAAGGCTTGAGCGAATTGCTGAAATTGCATGTGGATAACAAAATCGCTCTGCTGGTCAACGAATTATCGGAAAAGGAAAATCTGATTTATCAACAGATCATGGGTGCGGCGGGTGAGAATAATCCCGAATTGCCGATTGATGAGGCTTTCCAGGGATTGCGGGAAGCCTCCAATACGCTTTCGCGCGAATTCGAGAGTCATGTCGACCATGAATTCAATGAATTGCGCCAGCAGTCCGAATCCCTTGAACAAGGGCTTTTGATCAAGGGCGCGGTCCTGTTGCTGATCTCGGTGATCTTCATTGTAATACTGCTGGTCGTGCTCTCGCGTTCAATGCGGCAGCTGGATGTCTCCATTCGCCGCCTCGGATCAGGAAATCTCGCGGAGCCCATCCTGGTCACAGGCCCTTCGGACCTGCGCTATCTCGGCAATCGCCTGGAATGGCTGCGGACGCATTTAATGGAACTGGAGGTTTCGAAGCAGCAGTTCATGCACAACGTTGCCCGCGAGATCGAGATGCCGCTGGAGAGCATCCGCGAAGACGCGCAACGGCTTGCGGACGCGGCGGAGCATGAATCAGACAGGGCGCGGCAGGAGATCGCGCTGACCCTGTGCGCCAACAGTGAAAAGCTGAAAACCGTGTCCGAGGAGCTGGTTCGCTATAGCCAGATCAACTCGATGCCGGAAATGAAACTGAAAAATACCGTCAATATGAAAGACTTGCTGGAGTCCGTCATCGGGGAGTTTCAGCCCCTTCTGCAAGCCAAAGCGATCGTTTTGAAGAAACTGGTCCGGCCGGTCGAGATTTCCGGAGTCCATGAGCAGTTACGAGGCATTATCGAACAGTTGATTTCCAATGCTGTGAAATACTCGCCGATGGATGGCGAAATACGCATCATGCTTCGCGATGCGGGCATGCAGATGGAATTGGAAATCGAGGACGAAGGACCGGGCATCGGCCCTGACGAGCGTTCGCATGTCTTCGAACCGTTTTATCGCGGCAAGGCCGCCCAAAGTAGCGATCATGCGGATGGCCCCGGCCTGGGGCTGGCTATGGTCAAGGAATATGTCGCCAATCATCAGGGGAGAGTCGATATTATTGACTCAAGAGAAGATGAATGTGGGGCCCGCGTCCGGGTTCAAATACCGCTAACCGGAGAGGCCTGAGGAATCTATGTTGTCATTACCTATTCGATTAATAAGCCTGGCGTCAGCTTTGATGCTGATGACCGGGTGCGCCCAGCTCAATTCCGGTATGAGGGGCGGATTTTTAAACAGTTACAGCGATCCCTATGCCCGGTCAGATTATGAAGAACTTCTTACTTTTGGTGACAACATGGCCCACATGTCGGCCTCATCGCGCGCCGATATGTGTCGGACATTAGTGAAACGTCAGAAAGGATCGCGCGATCCCGGCGTTCAGTTACACCTTATGGTGGGCCGTTTGCTTTCCGATTCCTGCGGTTCGATTTCTAAAGTTCTGAGAGGGGTGGACACGATTCCGCCGGGATACCTGTCCGACTCGCGTCTGCAGAGATTTGTTTCCATTAATACGGAAGCCTTAAAACGCATGAACAGTGGGTCGAGAAGGTCCGGCTCCGTGGAAAGCAGACAAAAAAAATCCCAGACCGTGCTTGAATCGAATGATTCAAAAGGATCAAGGAAAGATGAAAACCGGCTGCTGCGGGAAAAGCTGGAAGCCATCAGATCCATGGAAAAGCAAATGGATGAGAGCGAGAGCGTCGACGAAAATTAGACCGTATGTTTCGTTTCCGATTGGCGGTAGTTATCGCTGTCTCGTTTGGTTTTGTCCTGTTTCTGGGGTTTATACTCCATTGGGGGTCAAACCGGGTTGAACTGTATTTTCAGCGCAGCCAAACGGCGTATGAGACTTTCGATCATTATGAGCAACTGTCTCAGGAGGCTTATCGTCACTTCAAACAGCGCATGGATCGGCTGATAACGGAAAATCCAGTTGCGGAAACCGGTGTGCAATTATCCAAACAGCATCTCTACGAAGCGATGGATGAACTCAGAAACACCGCGATAAACACGCAGGATGCCGGGGATTCTACTGAAGATTGGCGGGACAATCGGGCGGAACTGGAAAGGGTTGCCCGTTTCACCGCTTTCCTGGAAGCCAGCGAATATCGGTTCGATGAAGTTGAACGGTTGCATCAGCAGGGCAAACGCGATATGGCAGTGCTTGCGCTATCGAAATTTTCGAAAGAGGAAATCGACGGAAAATTTCAGCCATTGATTGATGCCGCCATCGATGCTGAACGGGAAAAGGCCAGACAAGCCAAGGAAGAACTGGAAGGATTGCTTGCCCAGTCGCGTTGGCTTGCCATCCTGGCTTCATTGATCGCGGCGTTGTTTAGCCTCGCGTCCGGCGTATTGCTCTTTCGCGGCGTCAGGAAGCCTATCGAAGCGTTGATGAACGGCACCGACGAAATAGCCTCGGGCAATCTGATTCATCGCATTGCCCTCGATACGCGTGATGAATTCGCCTATCTTGCCGCGCACTTCAATGAAATGGCTCAGAAGCTGGAGCTTCAGCAGGAAAAACTGCGCGAGGGACGCGCCGTGCTGGAGAAAAAAGTGGCTGAACGCACCTTCGAACTGCATCAATTGAATGAAGAATTAAAACGCATGGATATTGAGCGGTGTGAGTTTTTAGCCGACATCAGTCATGAACTGCGCACGCCGATTACCGTCATTCGCGGCGAGGCGGAGGTGACATTGCGGGAAGACGAACTGGATGCCGAAGCGTACAGGGACGCTTTGCAGCGGATCGCCGAACTGTCGATGCAGCTGGGGAAATACGTCAACGATCTGTTGTTTCTTGCCCGCGCCGAAACCGCCAACATGCAATTTGAATGGGACAGGATGGATCTGGCCGAACTGGTGGCCGGCACTGTCGAGGATTTTCAGGTCATGGCCCAGGAAAACTCGATTTCCGTTTCCCTGAATGCGCCTGCTGAACCGGTGTGGGTGCTCTGCGACAAACAGCGGCTTCGGCAGATGTTGTTCATTCTGGGCGACAATGCCTGCCGATATTCGAATCCGGGCGGGCACATCGCGGTCGACTTGTCGACAGACGGCGGCGAGGCATGCCTCAGCGTCAGCGATCAGGGCATCGGCATACCCGCCCAGGATCTGGAGCGTATTTTCGACCGTAACTTCCGCAGCAAAAATGCGCAGCATCTGCGGGACGATGGCACAGGCCTGGGCTTGCCCATGGCCAAGTCGATCATGAAAGCGCACGGTGGGCGCATCACCGTAACCAGCACCGAAAATTCAGGCTCGAAGTTTACGGTAACGCTGCCGCTAATTTCGGCAGAACAGGATAATGCCATATGAACGAGAAATACTTTAAACACGACAGCCTCTTAAGCACTGGTTATATGCGCGTGCTGCTGGTGGAAGACGATGAGCGCATTGCCGATTTTGTCCGCCGAGGACTGAAGGCCGAAGGCTACGCCGTAGAGGTGGCCCGCAGCGGGCATGAGGCCATACCGCTGGGCACCGAGGGGCAATTTCAGGTCATCATCCTGGATCTGGGCCTGCCTGATCTTAATGGCCGGGAGATTTGCGAGCGCTTGCGCAGCAATGGCGTCGATACGCCGATTCTGATGCTGACGGCCAGGGATACGGTACAGGACAAGGTGGCCGGCCTGCGCTCCGGCGCCGACGATTATATGACCAAGCCCTTCGCATTCGAGGAACTGCTGGCGCGCATCGAAGTGCTGATGCGCCGCCGTGGCGTTGAGATCAAACCGGAAACCAAGGAATTGCGGATAGCCGATCTGGCCTTGAATATTGAAACCCATGAAGTCAGGCGCGGGGATGCATTAATCGACCTGACGCCCAAGGAATTTGCCCTGCTGGAATGCTTCATGCGCATGCCGGGCAAGATGCTGAGCCGCACCCGGATTCTGGAGCAGGTATGGGGCTACAGCGCCGATCCATTGACCAATGTGGTGGATGTCTACATTCGCCAATTGCGGCGCAAGATCGATGACGACTATGAGCTGAAACTTCTCAAGACCGTGCGTGGATTCGGCTACAAAATGGACGCTTCCTAGATTCGAGCCTGCTTTCAGCCAAGACCTCGGCTGTCAAAAAGCGTTGGGTTACAGGCAAGATGGCACATAAACAAAATGTAACCGCAATGCAGGGATTTATAACAAGCCGAGAAAAGTGCAAACAGCAGATTTGGTTAAACAGACAATAGTTACAGATGAGAAGCAGTTTTATGATTGACAGCGAACCGTCTGTTGATATCCTGCAAAACTCAATTAGAAATATGCACCTTTAATAAGGCACTTTTGTTGACAGATGCAAAATTTGTGTCTAGTTTTAATGAATCATCTAAACCATCTGAATCAGTATTATCGCTAATTGCATAACAAAATTTACTTGTAAGAATCCGGTATTTTTAATGTTTCTGGCTAAGCGTGCTCTTTGATAATACCCATCCGTTTGTTGTTAGTAGGTTGAGAAAAACCATAAAAACCGACCAAAATCCCCTGTCTGATGCCTTTATATAGTCAATATGTAATAAATCGATATCGGATACAGATGATTGTGAAAAACATTCGTCCAAATGAGTTTTGACTTACCTGCTAATACCCGATTGATTGATAAAGTGGTCCTATTTATTTCCTAACAGGAACCATCCTCAGTGCTATTCAAAAAAATTCGTGGCGCCTTTTCTAGCGATCTGTCCATCGACCTTGGAACTGCCAACACCTTAATCTATATTGCGGGACAAGGCATCGTCCTGAATGAACCTTCGATCGTCGCCTTCAAGAAAGATAAAGTCCGCGGCACTCAGTCGATAGCGGCCATCGGCGCTGATGCTAAACGCTTTGTCGGCCGGACGCCCGGCAACATTACCATCATTCATCCGTTGAAAGACGGCGTGATCGCAGACTTTGCGGTCACCCAACGCATGCTGCGCTTTTTTATCGAAAAAGTGCAAAAAAGTAAAATTTTGCGTTCGAGTCCACGTATTTCGATCTGTGTGCCTTCCGGCTCGACCCAGGTCGAGCGCCGGGCGATCCGCGAATCCGCCATCATAGCAGGCGCGCGGGAAGTGTTTTTGATCGAGGAGGCGATGTCCGCCGCTATCGGTGCGGGGCTTCCGGTCCATGAAACCATCGGCTCGATGGTACTTGACATTGGCGGCGGCACGTCCGAAGTCGCGGTGATTTCAATCAGCGACATCGTGTATTCAGCATCGATACGGATTGGAGGCGATCGTTTCGATAACGCAATCATCAACTTTATACGCCGTAACTATGGCACATTAATCGGCGGACCGACCGCCGAAAAAATCAAGATCGAAATCGGCGTTGCCTGCCCCGGTAGCGAGGTCAAGGAAATTGAAGTGATTGGGCATAATCTGACCAGGGGCGTGCCGCATGGTTTTGTGCTGAACAGCAATGAAATTCTCGAAGCGTTACAGGAGCCGTTATCCGCTATCGTCAGCATCGTTAAGACTGCACTTGAGCGAACTCCGCCCGATCTGGGCGCTGATATCTCAGACCGCGGGATCTATCTGACTGGAGGTGGCGCGCTGTTGAAAGATATTGACCGACTGATTGCCAAAGAAACCGGTTTGCCCGTATTTATCGCAGATGACCCGCTTACCTGCGCCGCTCGCGGCAGCGGTAGGGTGCTGGAAATGATGGGTAAAAAAGGAGTCTCTGCTTTTTCTCTGTGTAACGCGGCTACACCGGCTTTAATCAGATAGATAGGCTGTTCGACTTCATAATCGATCGTCTTATCGAGGAGCCTGGACAAGTACGCGCAGAGTCAGTATACAAAGGCCGAGCCGCACTGAATACAAGGGCAACTGCTAGAGCCGAGGCAATGAATGCTGGAGGCAAAGCGATTTCGACTCATTGAGCGATTGGAGTAATACCCTTCAGTAGACATGATTAGCAAAACTCACTGATCGCTTAGGGTCGCTGTGAGACTTTCAACCTTATCGAAACTATCGATTGCTGACTGTCTGCTTTATCAGCCGTGCACACGGCTGATAAGGCGGACAACGCTGTCAAAACTCGACATCGTGATAAACATTCTGCACATCATCCAGATCATTCAACATATCCAAAAACTTCTCAAACAACGCAAGATCATCACCGCTAATTGTCGTGGTAGTTCTTGGCAGAAACTGAATTTCGTCCACCTCAAAATCAATCTCACCAAAAGAATCCGATAAAGCCTGTTTGGCTTTGAAATAGTCGGCTTGAGGCGTGAACACGGTGACTTTCCTCTCATCGCTTTCAATATCGGTAACGTCGACATCGGCCGAAAGCAGCACCTCAAGAACCGCATCCTCGTCGGCATTGTTAAACGCCAGGATGGCAGCATGGTCAAACATGTGGCTGACCGTGCCTTGCGTGCCGATTTTACATTTTGTTTTGGTGAAACACTGGCGCACATCGCCAAAAGTACGGTTAGGGTTGTCGGTCAGGCAATCTATGATCACCATGCACCCTCCCGGGCCAAAGCCTTCATACCGCGCAAGCTCGAAATCTTCGCCGCCGCCGCCTTTAGCCTTGTCGATGGCTTTCTCGATAACATGGGCAGGGACCTGGTCTTTCTTGGCGCGCTCGATCAAACCGCGCAGTGCCAGATTTCCAGATGGATCTATGCCTCCGGATTTAGCGCATACATAGATCTCACGGCCATATTTGCTGTAGACCTTCGCCTTGGCATCAGCCGTTTTGGCCATGGATACTTTACGGTTTTGATAGGCTCTACCCATTTTGCTGCTGCTCCAAATGAAAATAATAAAGCCGCAGATTTTACAGATAAGTGTTGGCATAGGAAACTGATGAATTCCAAACAATGCTGCCTGTCAGGAATTCTCGGTCATGCCGCATGAGTTCATTGCACTACATCGTCCGATGTAGGCTGGGTTGGAGCTTTAGCGGAAACCCAGCATAGGCGACCGAAATGCCGGGTTTATCAACCTGGCCTGTCGCTGTTAAAAGCGCCGGTGTTCGGCACGGCAAACGGGATGAAAATTACCCGTGCCTAACATCAGTCAAAAAAAATGCGAATCATCAGGTCAAACGTTATAGAACGCATGATATAGCGCTAATAAATTGATTTTTGATCACCGATGTCTGTCTATTGAAGCGTTGAATTGGGTAGCTATACGGAAACTTATAATTGTTTGTCCAGGAGGCACGCCATGATCCGATCGCACATGGATCACATAGTCATTACAGCCCCTTCGCTGGAACTCGGCGCGGAATACGTCCGGCAGACGCTTGGGGTGAACCCGCAAGTTGGCGGCGAGCATCCTCGCATGGGCACTCATAACTGTTTGCTGAAATTGGGAGAAAAGCGCTATCTCGAAGTCATCTCCATAAATCCGAACGCTCCCCGGCCAGTCCGGCCGCGCTGGTTTCAGCTCGACGAACCTGATCCGTCTCAACCCGTTCGGCTGGCTACATGGGTTGCCCGCACGGACGACATCCATGCAGCGACAACGGCTTCGCCAATACCTTTGAGCGAGGTCGAGCCCATGAGCCGTGGCCAACTGAACTGGCTGATAACCCTGCCTGCGGACGGCAGCCTGCCTCTGTATGGGATTGCGCCGACTCTCATCCAATGGACCGCCGGGGGGCATCCGGCTGCTACGCTGCAGGAAAGCGGATGTGCGCTTGTGCGCCTTGAAGGATTTCATCCGGAACCTCAGGAGGTCATTAACATGCTTGGGTCCATCGGTTTTGACGGTGATTTTCGTGTCTGTGAACTGCCGCCAGACCAAAAGCCGTATCTTGTTGCCCACATTCAGACAGCCGCGGGTATGCGGCAGCTGAGCGCCCCTGGCTTTTCGCTCAATCCAGATGCGCCGCAGGCCGGTTAGCTCCGCGTTATACTTTCGTTATTCAGGAGGAGGGCAGGTGCACATGATTACAAGAAGTCTGGAAATTCGTCGCGCCGGTATTTTCGTGCTCCTGTGTCTTTCAGCCATCGGCGCTTATCCGGGGCGGGCGCAATCAACTGGAACCGTAAATCATCCCCAAAATACATTCACTGGACCCTGCGTGGGGTTCCATGCTCATCTTTTGCAAAACGGGCCAGCGGATTCCCAAGGGGTATACCATGCTGAGTGGGCCGGATGGGCCGGTTATGCGACTTTCTATGTCAACTATCACTCCGGGTGGACATATAGAATCACCCAGTCGAAACCCGTCAGTAACGGTTATCAGGTTTGTGTTAAACCCGCTGACCTCAAGGCTAATTTTTACTCATCAATCACGAAGGACATTCTTCGGTGGACTCCAAAAAACCAAGTTTCACCGGCTTGCTCCCAGGAAAATGCCGATTGGACCAAGGCGGCGCTGGACCATGAAAATGACCATGAGAAAATCACCAACCGGTACATCGAAGAAAAAAACCGGACCTGGAGCCCGGCGGGTTTTCAGCCCGAAGCATGCGGCGAGGGCATGAACGAAAACGAGGCCGGGGATAAAGCCAGGGCGGCATTGGAAGAAATAATCAATTCCCGCCTCCAGACGGAAGCAGAGCAGTTAAAAGAAAAGATCATGAAAAAGCACAAGGCGCATGACGAGGCACATCCGGTCAGGCTGATCAATTGCAGTATCTGTGAGGCGGACTAATGCGCTATCTGCCGTTCAAATCGAGCCGGTTGCTCCATTTATGCTGTATTCAAGTTGGAATGCCTGGCGTTGAAACACAAAGCGAGCCATTCCAGGCTGAGAGCAAAGCGTTTCATTAAAGCTGTCCCGCCGGGCTTATACTGAACTCCAGGCCCGGCGGGCTGCGTAACCTCAGCGATTAAGCTACTGTATTTCTATAGATTTGCGCTGGCTTTGTGCTGTCTTTGGAAGGGTAATTCTTAATATCCCATCGCTAAACGACGCCTTGACATTTTCAGTATCGACATTGTCGGGCAAGGATAAGGTGCGCTGATATTCGCCTCGCGATATTTCTCGGCGTAAATACCGGCCTTCCTGCGTTTTTTCCTCTTTGGTGGAGGCACGGATGGTCATGATCTGATTGTTGATTGACACATCCAGATCTTCCTTTTTAATGCCGGGCAGTTCCGCCTGAACCTCGATTTCGTTGTCGCGATCCACGATATCGACTTTGGGAAAGCCTCTTGCCATCCCCAAACCCAAGCCTCTCTCCTGACCCATGGGAAAATTCCAGTCAAACAATCGAGGCCATTTGCGCGATAAAAAGTCATCAAACAAATTATCGAGTTCATCAAATGACATCAGACCTCTGCCCGATGATCGCTGCATGCCTTGCTGCCCTTGCTGCTGCGTACCTTGTTGGGTATCAGATCCACCCGTATTCTTTTGTACATTGACTTCGCCGGTACTCTTTTCTGTACTAGGTTTGCTACTATTCATGAGGGTCTCCAAAAAATTCAATCACTATGTAATAGCCACTGAAGAATCCAGAATCAGCAGGCGTTCACTATACGACGATCATTTCTTGTAACTACGCTTTCCGCTCCTGGCCAGCCATCAAGTGCTTAGTCTGGCTTGCCTCATCTGAACGCTTAATAGATCTGTATGGCCTATCCGTACACTGCAAGATGCTTAATGTATTCCAAAATTATTATCACTTTCTCCAAAAAAAGGAATTCGTCCCAATACCTATTCAGAATCCGGAAGACGAAAGGGAAAAGTATTGGGCGTGTGTAACAGACGTCATACCCGCTATTGGCTTATCTTGAAAGAAGCGACGAGGCAGGCTGTTCCTTCAACGGTAGCCTGTCGGTGCAGGCGATGCCAGCCGTTGCAAGCACGTGTTGTGAAGGCGGCACAGGAAGGCCGGCACTAAAGGTGAAAGCTTTACAATGGTTGCTGACCAGGTGGCGCCGGGTGCGAAAGGCGCCTTTTTACCGGCATGGCCTTATTGACAGGAAACCAGCAATCTTCGGGCATCATTGCCGGCTTAGTGGCTATTATTATTTTTTGGCGGCAGGGGCATAGCGGGTCAAGCTAAACTGCAATGGATCAGAGCCTGTTACCAATACCATTTGGGCGCTTACCGGGCCTTGGCTGGCGCCATTTTTTATCAGTTTTACAAAAGGCAGAATGACTTTCCCGGTTTCAGGGATAAAAGTCACGGCATCATCCGAAGTTGCCGCGGTCTGATCAGCGGTTTCCAGCATGAAACCAGCGCCGGTCGGGCTGCCAGGGAGATTGATGAGTCTCAGGATTGCCCGAAATTTTTGATTGCCGACAATAACAACCGGCAAGGTCAGAATATTGCTGTCAAAAGAGAAAGAGGCTGTATGCGAAATATTCGGAAAGCCGGGCTCTTCCAGGATAAACCGCATGGGATCAGAGCCTGCTAATAGCGTCAATTGAGCATTTTTCGAGCTTGTCTTGGCGCCGTTTTCTATCACATCTACCGACGGTATCAGCACTTTCCCGGTTCCACTGTTATACGTTGCCGGATGCTCCGAAGATGCTGTCGTCGGTACGGCGCTGTTCAGCACGAAGCCATAGCCGGTCGGACTGCCTGCGAGTGTAACGAGCCTCAGCGCTGCACGGAATTTTTGGCTGCCGACATTGACGACCGGAACTGTTAGCGTAGTTCCGTCAAAAGAGGCCGTGCTAAGGAGAGGGGGCTTTCCTCCCGGCGAGTCGGTATCTCTAGGCGGTGGCGTGCCTTTAACGGGGGGAGGCGGCTCCGTCCCGCCATCGGTCTTGGGGGGGGATGTTGTTGCGACGATTTCCACAGCGGCGTAGTTCCAGCGATTACCGGTCGGCTCGGTGTCATGGATGTCGACCAGGCCGAGGGCATCGGACGGCGCGGCGGTCGATTGCACCCAAAAGGTATTGCCTGTTGCCGTATCGACCCATTGGTGGGCAATCACCTGTCCATCCACCGGCTTTCTGGCGACTGCACCGCTCCAGTCGTTGCCGACCGCCCATACCCAGTTACCGGCCTCTATGCCGGGCAGAGGGATATCCGGGGCGCCGGACGAAGCGCCTGTGGCGCCCTGAACGCCTGTGCCGGCGGCGTTGGTGAATGCACCTACAGCAAGCGAGCCATCATAAGCACCGTGCTCAGGTGTTGACGTGATAATGGCATTGGTCAGCACTCCAGACGCTCGCGCCGACCAGATTTCTGATGTGCCGCCTTGGGTATTGCTGCGTTTAACCAGCTTCCAGGGCAGGCCGGCACCCCTTACCGTAGCTGTCTGCGCTTGGTTGGGCGGACCATCGTAGGCAACGAAAGCAAGAAGCAAATCTCCCGATCTCGTGGTGGAAAATGGGGGCGTGGTTATTGCTCCAGATCCGTTTTGGGCAACAGCGGCATCTTTTCCGATAAGATTAGGCGGCGGCGCAGAATTGTCTACAGTGACGGTCATTTTTGCCAATTTGCCCGCATTGTCGGTATGGCCGGTATGGCCGGCCGCGTCGCTGGCCGAGGCGGTCAGCGTATGCGGGCCGTCGGCCGTTGCCTTCGTGTTCCATCGGGTCATGAAGGGCGGGCTGGTCACTGCGGAACCCAGCGGCTTATTGTCGATAAAGAACTGTACTCTCGAGACGTGGATATTGTCGGTCGCGGTCGCAGCGACCTGAACAATGCCTGATACGGTTGAATCAGCCTCAGGATCAGTTAATGTGATGGTCGGCGAGGTGGTATCCGACTCGCCCTGGGCCGCAGGCAGCACCTCCACGACGGTTGAGGTGCCGGTGCGGTTCGCCGCATCGGTGATCTGGGCAGCGAGCCAATGGCTGCCGTTCGTTACCGTCGTCGTGTCCCAGGCAAAGGGATAATCCGGTGGTGAGGTACCCATGCCCAGGGGGGCGCCATCGAGGAGATACTGCACGCCGGCCTTGCTGGTTGTCTGCGTATTCACTCTGAGAGAGATTGTGCCAAACAGGTGGTCGCCGTCCTCCGGCGATATCATGGCGATACCGGGCGGTGTCGAATCCGGGAAGACGGGCGCAAACGTCTGCACCACGGTGTTGTCTTTGATCACGATCCGGATGTCGGTAATGTTGTTTTTCTCGTTATCCTCGATGAGAAAATTGTTCGGGTCGGCGATAGCCCGGAACCAGTAAGTGCCGTCAGGCAGACCGGGCTGTCCGGTGGCGGAATCTGTAGGGAGTGTAATGGACTGGCCAGGGTCCTTATAATCGTAATTATCCACATAACCGACGGCTTGCCCGCGCAGAGAGGTCGGGTCGGTACATGGGCCCTGGTTGAGGAAGGCGCCGAAATTCGGCAATGTCTTATCATAGGCGAATGAGTTGCCAATACAAAAACCGATTTTGGGGCTAAGCGCCACGGGAGCCCCGACGCCACCATCCGATGCGACCGAGTAAAGTCCGAAGGCTGCCATGGGGAAATGGAAATGTCCATGTTCTGGGTGAAACTCGAACGCGCCAGGCACACGAATCTTTCTGGAGATCGACCATTGATCAGCGTCGAGCGAGTAAATATGCTGGAGTCCCTGATAATTACCAGAGGCCTCGTTGTAACTAGGCTGAATCTCGAGAGGGCCTGGGCCGGCGTTAGCGATATTGTGCGTGTAACGGAACTCCAGTCCGGACTCTGCCTGTTCAATCTTCATCTCATCTGCTGGGATAATGTTCCACAAATCAGGCAGTTGTTCGATGGCCTCCGCAGGGGGCGGAGTAGCAAAGCTGCTCATCGCCAGGAGTAAGACAAGAATAGCTTTTCTAGACATACTAACTCCTTAGAAATCCAAGTAATAACAGACTCGTCCGGTAAAACCGAATGTCTGCTTCTTTCGATAAGGTCAGCGCTTTTGGCAATATTGATTAGCGCTCAGTGAGTTATGTAATCATGCGGCGATATAGCATTGCATGCCTTATTCCCTGCCGACTTATATCGCACGCGAAGGTAAAGCCGTTTGTACTTTACTAATCTTTAATGTCTAACTATCTTTCAATGTCTAACTATCTTTCCTGTAACTTATTTTTAACCTCTGCATCTGTTTGATCCGCTTTTGCGAAAGCCTAATCTTGCAGAGGAGGCAACAGGGCTACTCCTTTCTCTCTCTTGCAGAGACCCATGCATGGATAAACCGAATATCTTCCAGTTATCAAATTATTGTGCATGTTTATGATCGGTAATTATTTCTGCTTCTTACTTAACCAGGCAATGGGTACAAATACTTAAGAGTCTGTCCAATATCTCCATGGCAATAGTGCCCAAAAAGCCGGATTGAAAACGCGGTGGACAATATCTATAAGGCTTAAGAAAAGGTCTCAGCCTTCTTTTCCCGAGAACTGAAATGAACTACGGGCTGTCAACAGTTTCAGCAGAAGCAATAGCAAAGTGAACGGGGTGGCATGGAACTCGAATTGAGAGCGGCAGTGACTAAACAGCTAAATCAAAAATGTTAGGCTGTCTGAAAAGCTGTTTCAGGTAGTTGCCGCACATGACATCCCGCAGCAATCAGATCCCCGTCAAGCCGCCTGGAAAATTCGAATCCTGGATGGGTAACCCGCTACCGATAGAGGAATTAGAAAATGAAACAAGTTACTGCAAGACAGCATCTTAACGACATCGTAGCCAACATACGCGCTGCCGAGGTTCTAATTGTGCAGGCCAGCAGAGAAACATCCGATGTAGTAACGCTTATTCAACTGAATACTGAATATTTGGCATTAGATTCCTATCTATCTCAGGTTTTGCACACACTCGCACTTTTGGATGACGCGCTTTTTCAAACAGCTACTGACGCCTTAAAACAGCAATCAGTCGTATTGCAGCAAGAAGAGGAAGATATTGGACTGACTGTCCGTAATCTTGATCTTGCTTCAGAAATTGCGGGTTATCTGGCGCAGGCTGCGCAAACCGCGGAAAGGTTGTAAAACCCATTTAACCAAGATAAAGATGAGTTGAGCGTCCATATGAAGCTCATGAACGGGCGGCCCGATAATGGTTTTTTTCGCAGTCCTGTAAAGTTCCAGGCGGGCACGGTTGTAACCCCCGCATCTTTCCGTCATGAGCGAATCCGGATTGCGCCAGAAGGATATGACCAGATATAACTCACCGGACGCTGCTTTTGTTTTGTAAAGCCATCGGCTGTTTAAACAGATCATACGGTTCTGCAGGCCGGAGAATTGCTCTAGACCATACGGAATTTACTCCGTATACTTGGGTGCCTGTTTCTCCCGGGGCGTCTTCAAAGACAGCCTAAGAGAAAACGAGCTGTATTTATGCTGTATTTATTCAGTTGCACGGATGAATTTTAGACAAAGTAATCGTGACATTTAAGGCTGGTGGGGTGGCGTTTTTGCATTCGGGATATAGTTCCAAAATCAATTTATCGACGGAAGAAATACTTGGAATAAGTCAGGAGATCAGTCGGGATTTTGCGCCATGCTTTTCAAGCCAGGTGCCGGAACTTGTCGAAAAAATCAGGCTTTCGCCAAGAGAACTGTTGGATATCGGCGAAGAAATCAGCCGGGACTTTGCCCCGAAAACAGCTTACAACAATCCTGAATTAGTGCTTTTGCCCGTCGATCCCCAGCACCTTTATGCCTACTGGCACCTTGGGGAAAACCGGGAAACTCCCCCGTCTGATGATGATTCCAGGACGCAACTGACCTTGAGGATTTATCCGCTGCCCGATGAAGAGCGGGAAACCGCCGAAACGGCATCATGGTTCGACATAGCCATTGATGATTCCAAGACTCAACAAAAAGTAGCCTTACCAGAGACAGTTGATGAAACCGCCTATTCAGCTGCCATTGGCACATGTTATTCGGATAATAGCTTTATCGCTTTCGCATACTCGAACATCGTTCATACGCCCCATGGGCAGATGACATGGCACCAGGACCATGAAAACACCGCTCCATGCGGCGCGAGCAAAAATGCCTCGGGCCGAGGAATCAGCAGATAACCGTGATGGTAAAAAGCGTATCGCGTCCTGCTCGGCAAGGGTTCCTGAGCATCATTCTCCACGCGCACCTTCCCTATGTGCGGCATCCTGAGCATGACAGTTTTTTTGAGGAGAACTGGCTGTTTGAAGCCATCACCGAATGTTATCTGCCGCTTATCGGCGTGCTTGACAGGTTACATGCGGATAACGTGGATTACCGGCTGACGCTGTCATTGTCGCCGACGCTGATATCCATGCTGCGCGATGACCTGCTGCAAACGCGCTATCTGAAATATCTGCATAGCCGGCTCGAATTGGCTGAAAAGGAAATCATCAGAACCCGCAGGCAGCCGGAGTATCAAAAATTGGCAAGGCTGTACCGGCGCTTTTTTTCAAATGCGCTGAACACTTACCAGGACCGCTATCAAGGCGATTTATTGACGGCTTTTAAAAAACATCAGGCCACCGGCAGGCTTGAGTTGATAACGACTGCCGCGACCCACGGTTTTCTGCCGCTGCTCAATGTCAGTGAAACCGCAGTCCGCAGCCAGATCAATACGGGCATCGCAACGTTTAAAACCTATCTGGGTTGTGCCCCGGCCGGCTTCTGGCTGCCTGAATGCGGCTATTATCCCGGTCTGGAGGCCGTGCTGGCCGATGCCGGCATCCGGTATTTTTTTGTCGACACCCACGGCATCACGGATGCCAGCCCGCAACCCCGTCATGGCGTTTATGCGCCGATAGACTGCGGCAACGGCGTCGCGGCTTTCGGGCGTGATCCTGAGTCGTCACGGCAGGTCTGGAGCGCGAAAGAAGGCTATCCGGGAGATGCGGACTATCGCGAATACTATAGCGATATCGGTTTTGAGCGGGAGCTGGATTATATCTCCCCCTATATTCTCGACGGGAAAACCCGTATCAATACCGGCATCAAGTACCATCGCGTGACCGGCAGGAACCAGCCTAAGGACATTTATAATCCGAGGCAGGCACGGGCGAAGGCGCACGAACATGCCCGGGATTTCATCGACAAGCGCCAGCGTCAAATTGATCAGCTTGGCGCCACCATGGACAGGCCGCCCATTATTGTCGCGCCTTACGATGCCGAACTGTTCGGTCATTGGTGGTTTGAAGGCGCCTATTGGCTGGAATGCGTGTTGAGACTGGCCAGTGAAAACGCCAACGGCGTCGAGCTCATCAGTTGCGGCGATTATTTAACACAGCAGCCCGCGCCGCAGGTTTCTACACCCGCGGCATCAACCTGGGGTGATGAAGGCTATTCCGGTTACTGGATAAATGAGGCCAATGACTGGATTTATCCTTTGCTCCACAAGGCGGAACTGGACATGGAGAAATGGGTTCGGGATGTTCGTGGCTTGACGCTCACCCCGTTACAGAGGCGGGCTTTAAATCATGCGGCCAGATCGATTTTGCTGGCCCAAGCATCTGATTGGCCTTTCATCATGAAATCGGGGACAACCGTCGACTATGCGAACAAGCGCATTACCGACTATCTGGCCAGATTTAACTATTTACACGACAGTTTTCGCAAGAACAGACTTAACGAGCGCTATTTAACCGCTCTGGAGATCATGGATAATATTTTTCCGGACATTGATTTTCGGGATTACAAGTCTTCAAGCGTAAGGGCGGGGCCCAAATCTCATCCGTATCAAGGTAAGGCTTAAGACTGCGAAGACACGAAGAACAGGAAGTTTTACCCTGTTTTACAGCGCCCTCCGTGGTAAATTAATCAATCTGTTTACACTCGATTTTTTGTCAGGGGCTGGTTTTTGATCCGGCATGCCTGATTATCTTTTCTTCCGGCTTGTATTTCATGGCAGGAATCGCGGGGACAAGGAATGAACAAAATCCAACTGCTGTACGTTGAAAATGTGATTAGCCGAAAAAAGGCAGGCGTTCGGCAAACGTTACGCTTTTTTACGCGGGTCGAAGACGTCAGTTATGACAAGCGGATCGATGTGGTCTGGGCAGGTGAAGATGGTGTATGGCAGACTTTGCCCGCAAGCTGGCACAGCAAGCCGGAACACGATAAGGAGTACTGGCAGGCCCGGATGGATTTTAGGCTTGCGCCTGACAAATCACTGCCCGGCAATATCCGGTTTGGATTGCGCTATCAGGTTTCGGGCGTCGAGTACTGGGATAACAATCAGGGACTGAATTATTCCAGCCAGGCCGATTCAGGCGTCAAGCTGACTTGCGCTCTCCCCGTTTTGAATATCGACTTTGCGAATAAGCTGGACGACGGACAAAAAATCGTCCCGGTTACGGTAGCGGCAGACAAGTTCACGGATGCCGACAAAGTGACCGTACACTGGACAACGGATAACTGGCGCCACACCCATAAAACCCCCTGTCATTTTAAAAGAGACCACTGGGACAAGGAGGCGCTCAGCAATGCCCGAAATCCCAATCAGTACGGGATTGCAATCTGGAAAGGCTGGCTCAGGATCGGCCAGGCTTTTCGCTTGCAATACAGCATCTCCGTTGAGCGCGACGGCCAGGTTTTTTGGGACAACAACTTCGGCAAAAATTATTCGGTCAGCCGCGAGCCGCTGAAAATCCTGATTCTTAATCTGCATTGTTATCAGGAGGACAACCAGGATTATAAGTTTTCCCAAATAGCCAGGGCGATTGAAGAACTGAATATCGATGTTGTCTGTCTACAGGAAGTGGCTGAGCTTTGGAATGACGGGGCAGGGGACTGGGAATCCAACTCCGCCAGGATAATTAATGACCGTCTGGCCAGCCCCTATCATATCCACACTGACTGGTCGCATCTGGGATTTGACAAATACCGTGAGGGCGTTGCCATTTTAAGCAAATATCCGCTTACCAAGCACGACGCCAGATATGTGTCGGGCAGCCATGATGTCTACGACATTCACTCCAGAAAAGTGGTCATGGCGCAAATCAGGGTGCCTTACATAGGGTCAGTTAATGTGTTTTCAGCGCATTTAAGCTGGTGGGAAAACGGGTTTTCCGAGCAGTTTAAACGACTGTGCGAGTGGGCCGATGCCAAACAGTCGGCACACGTCAAAGCCACGCTGCTGTGCGGCGATTTTAATATTGCCGCCGGATCGGCCGGCTATCATCTGGTGGTCGATGCCCATCAATATGAAGACCAGTATCTGGCCGCTAATTCGCAGGGCCTGTTTGAAAAAATCTTCAGAGTCAACGATCCTCACTGGCAGGATTATCTGAATGATGATTACCGTATCGATTATATTTTTTTGAATAAAGCCAGCGGGCTGCGTGTTACTTCAGCAAGGGTTTTGTTTACCGAGCAGGATTATGGGAGGGTTTCTGATCATTGTGGTTACTTCATGGTCTTTGAACCTAAATAAAAATTATAGGATACAAGGATAAAGATATGCAGATAGCTGAGCAGTGTGCCTATCCCACTCATGGAAACCTGGGCGGCGCTTTTGAACGGGTTAATGATTTTAATGATAAATTCTATATTCGTTGGGGAAAAATAGATTTTGATGTGTTTTTTGGCGCTCAGGCCAATGTAAAGGTGATTTTAAAAGTCTACCGCGATGCGGTCTGTGAAACCTACATTGTCGATACCGATGCCTATGATATTCAGTGGAATCGTCACAAGCGTTGTACACGGGATTTTTATATCCACCGGTTTTCCAGACATTTCGGGCCAATCAACTGCGTCAAGTTCGCCTTTATTGTGCATCTGAATGAGCGCTCCATCGCCTCTCAGAACGAATACATCTTCATGGATTCGCAGCAGTTGCAGGGAGACCAGCCGCAGTACCGAAAAATTACCGCGGATTGGGCCACAGCCAACAGCTATCGGACGTACGAACTGGATGCCGGTGAATTGCAGCGGGATGTGGACTGGTATAACCATCATTTCGAAGCCTTGCAATTGGTGCCCAAGTTCACCAAAGGACAACAGCACCATCCTTATCATCCCAAACGTTATATTCACGACCTTATCGACAAGGTTATCCGCTGCAAGCACCAGAATCCTGAACGCTTGTGCACCATAAAAGTCAGTGTGGATTGCATTGACGACCATGATTTTATCAGTCATCTGCTTCATGCCAGCCATCAGGGGGTTTGGGTTCAGTGCATCGTGGACTGGCGAAAAATGACTTTGACCAATAGCCACAACTATGCGCGATTAAAGCGCTCCCGGATTGAATTGATCGGCGTGTTTTGCACTCCCAGACATCATCTGATCGAAGTGGAGCCGGATATGCATACCAAATTCATTATTTTTAATGACGAGGATTGCATACTAGGTTCATTCAATATCACCTTCGATCGCTGGTGGGCTAATTGGGAATCGGGGATGACCTTCCATTCCAAAGGCATCTGCCGTCTGCTGGACAATATCTTCCAAAGCCAGCGGGGCGGCATGAATCAAAAATACGGCATCAATCCTTTAAGCCACTTCAACCTGCTCTATACCTTCGGACGGCACGTCATGCTTAACGGCAAGCCTTACCGGCCTCATCAGGCCATATTGGCCGAAATACACCGGGCCAGACATTCGATCAAACTGACATTATTCCTGATCGGCGACTTGCTGGGGGATCATCATGACAGCGTGGTCAATGCTCTGATACATGCCCATAACAGGGGCGTCAACGTACATATCCTGCTTAACGGCCATCTGGCCAGACAGGGGCGCATCGGTATAGAACGGCCGATGGCCGAAGAACTGGCCCGCCCGTTGCTGCCGGCCATAGACCGCTTGAAGTCTGCCAATATTCCGGTGGGGCTGGTTTACGGACAAGACGACCACCCGGTGCCTTATTCCCCGATTCATTCCAAATACTGCATTATTGATGATTATATAGTGATCGAAGGCAGTTTTAACTGGTACAACACCTCGGTTTTTTCCCATGATCTACTGGTCGTGGCCGCCAATCACGAAGTGGCAAAGCCTTACCTGCATGAGTTTGAGCAAATACAACGATCATTCAGGGTATATTACTGAATCAGTTTGAGGGGCAAACAGGGCTCCATCGATGAGTTGCAGCATCGGCGGTATCGGTTTGCCGCCCGGTCGGCGCGGCATAACTCAATCGTTAGTTGGAAATTGAACTGTTTTTGACTAAGGCCGGGTTTTCGGAGAATACCCTCGTGATCGTATTTGGCGCCTGTTTGTATCAGTTACACTGGCTTGGTCAGCCAAATAACAGGTCAGTCAGGATTGATAATAAAGGGCGCCAAGAAAATCCTGAGCAAGCCTGGGCAGGCCGTTGTACTCGATATCCAGGAACAAGTCGGATTGGACATCCTCTAATTGAAAATCTTGTCCAGGTTCCAGACAACTCAAACAGGTTCATTATATTAATGAAAAAACGGGTTTTGATCATATCGGCGGGTGTAGGAACGGGTCACATCAAAGCGGCCGAAGCTTTGGAGAAATCCTTTGCCGCCGACGGCCGGGTTGCGGAAGTCATCAACAACGATGCGCTGCAATACACCAACAAGCTGTTCCAGGAATTTCATTCCGGCTTTTACACATCACTGGTACGATCCGCGCCCAATTTCCTCGGCTGGTGGTATAAAACCAGCGATGAACCCTGGTACACGGACAGCATGCGGCACATGATAGACCGGCTCAATACCAAACCGCTGGTACGGTTCATCCGGGAATTCGACCCGCATATCACCGTCTGCACCCACTCCATGCCCGCCGGCATCATCTCCCATCTCATTGCAAGTCAACAGTTGCAAGCGCATCTGTCCATTGTGGTCACGGATCTGGATTTTCATGCCAAATGGCTGTCGCGCGCATTCCATCGCTATTTTGTCGCCATCGATGAAACCAGGGCGCACCTGGAAATGCTCGGGATTCCCCGCGAAAGAATCACGGTATCCGGCATACCCATTGATCCCGTTTTTCAACGGCCCGTCAACCGGGCAGAAGAACGGCTTCGGCTGGGATTGCATCCTGAAAAGCCGGTTTTGCTCCTGTCGGCGGGCGCTCTTGGCCTGGGACCTACCGAGTTCATGGCGGAGCGAATGCTCAACCTGAGTAGCGATGCGCAGACGGTGGTGGTTTGCGGACACAACGATGAACTGAAACAGCGCATCCTGCGATTGGTCGACAGCCGAAGCGCCCGCTTTAAGGTGCTGGGTTACACCGAGGAAATGCACAAGCTGATGAAAATGGCCGACATATTCATTGGCAAACCCGGCGGCATGACCACCTCCGAGGCTATCGCCTGCGGATTACCCATCTGCGTGGTTTCGCCCATCCCCGGACAAGAGGAAAGAAATAGCGATCATTTATTGGAAGAAGGCATTGCCGTTAAGTGTAATGACCTGACTACGCTGCCTTTCAAACTGGAGCGGCTGCTGGAGGATCCGGACAGGCTGAGCCGCATGAAAGCCAATGCTTTGCGCTTTGCCAAACCAGCGGCTTCGACAACCATTGTCGATACGCTGCTCGAAGACCGTCTTCCGGCATTATCACTGACCAAAAGTCAGCAAGCGGCAATTGCTCTGGCCGCGGGGCCGGAGAGCCAGCGCCGGTCCTATATTGCCGGCCCTGTCCCTTACAATACTTTTAAATTTCGCAAACAACAGTAGCGGGCAGTTCGTACTGCTGTCTGTGCGTTGGAAGTAAAAACCAGGTTTCTCCTGGGCTTTCCATGCGGGCGATTTGAAAAGGCTCTGCCGCAAATATTCATTTGGCCTGAACTTTTACTTTCAGTAACCACATAGTCCGGCAAAAATACCCGTTTTGGCCTATTTCATTAACAGGATATGACTTTTTATCCTGTACTCGGATCAAAGATACGAAAAGCTTTTTGCCGGCATGGTTTCATTAAATGGTCATATTCAAGCTATAGCATTGGCGGTTGGCAACCCATCCTGTTGAGTGGAAGATCCATGGTTTTGATTTAAAGACTCAGCACGATTGGCGAATGCCGGCCGCCTATTCCACTGTTGACGGATATAAACATACACCTTCCAGGAGAGCTTTATGACATTGCGAATTGCCTTCATCAGTGATGCCTGGCATCCACAGATAAATGGCGTTGTGACAACCATCGAAAATACGTGCTCAACCCTGGAACGATCAGGACATCGGGTTAAACTCATTACGCCGGATCAATTTAAAACAATGCCCTGTCCGACTTACCCTTCAATCCGATTGGCGCTTGCCTGTTATGGAAAATTGCAAAGGCAACTGGATGATTTCAATCCTCACCACATTCATATTGCCACGGAGGGACCATTGGGAATGGCGGCGAGACGCTATTGCCTTAACCGGAATCTGGCCTTCACCACGTCATTTCATACATTATTTGCGGAATACGTTAATTTGCGCTTTAAAATCCCTGTATCGTGGAGTTACGGCTTTTTACGCTGGTTTCATGCGCCGGCAAAAAGGATCATGGTTGCGACTCCCTCGGTGGAATCGGATCTGATTGCAAGGGGATTTAAAAACAGCATGGTCCGCTGGTCCCGTGGCGTGGATACGGATCTTTATCATCCAAGGGATAAGGCTTTTATATCACTGCCTCGCCCTGTCTCGATGTTTGTCGGAAGAGTGGCCATTGAAAAGAACATCGATGCTTTTTTATCCCTGGATATTTCAGGCACAAAAATTGTGGTGGGAGATGGGCCGCTGCTGAAAGAACTTAAAGCCAAATTTCCTGAAGCGGTGTTTGTCGGTTTTCAGACAGGCGAACACCTGGCCAACTATATGGCGGCCGCGGATGTGTTTGTGTTTCCCAGCCGCACCGACACCTTCGGCATTGTCATGCTGGAGGCATTAGCCAGCGGCATCCCTGTCGCGGCCTTTCCGGTAAGGGGGCCGGTGGATGTGATTGCCAGCGATAAGGTAGGGAAGCTTGATGAAGATTTAAAACAGGCGGTTACCAAGGCTTTGCAATTAGACGCCAAAGATTGCCGGAATTATGCCTTCAACTATTCCTGGGCCAATTGTACCGAGCAATTTTTTAATAATCTTGTCCCGGCTTTTGAACAGAATAAACAAATGATAAGTCACTCAGTCATTGAGCATCTTGAAAAATAACGTTTGTTCAGCGGCAAAAGCCAGAGTAGCTGATCCTGAACCACCAACGCCAGATATTAGATATCATTAGCCGAGCAACTGTTTCGGCATGTCATCCTTGAGCCGTACGCCTGAAAAACCGCGTTGCAATGCTTCATGAATCAAATAGGCCAGTTTGGCCGCCGCAGCCTGATAGGGCAGGCCGTCAGGCGGACGGATATTGGAGATGCAGTTGCGTTCGGCATCCGTATTACCGATACGAGGCGCGTACGTTAAATAGATGCCAAGGCTATCCGCGGCGCTAAGTCCGGGCCGCTCGCCGACGATGATCACGGCCAGACGCGCATTCAGCAGCGCGCCGATTTCATCCGACAGCGCCACCCGGCCATCGGGCGCCAGGCAGACCGGGCCGAGACGCAGACCACTTCGTTGATAAGTATCGACGATCGCTTCCAGCAGCGCCAGTCCATGGCTGTCCACGGCGGTCGACGACAAGCCGTTGCTGATGATCAGCGCTACATCGATGGCTTCGGCTGTGCGTGACTTGAGCCGTTGTCGGCTTGCCTCGTCAAGACAGCGGCCCAGGTCGGGCCTAAGCAGATACTGCACTCGGCTGGTGATCGGTGTTGCCAGGATCAATGCTTCCAGGCCGAGCATTTCGACCGCCTTCGCGAAGCGATCAATCGCCCAGGGCTGATGCACCGCGTCCCGGGTCGCTGCATGGGCGAGCTGGAAATCGAGCAGGGCCGATGTCGGCAGACTGCAACCTGCCCGGCCCTGGGCAATTCTGGCTTGCGTAAACTGGCGCAGCGTGTTCCAAGGATCGTTCATGTTTAAGCTCCCGAAAGTCCGGAGAAATGGCTCAATAACGGGGTGGCGGCACGACCGTCCGCCAGACTGTTCCGGCCATTGAAGATGCCCATTCTATCCAGCCAGGCTTCGAACTCCGGCGCGGGCCTTAAGCCCAGCACCTGCCGCAGGTAGAGGGCATCGTGAAATGAGGTGCTCTGATAGGCCAGCATGATGTCGTCAGCGCCCGGAATCCCCATGATGTAACTGCACCCGGCAACGCCGAGCAGGGTCAGCAGGTTGTCCATATCGTTCTGGTCCGCCTCGGCGTGATTCGTGTAGCAAATGTCGCAGCCCATCGGCAGTCCCAGCAGCTTGCCGCAGAAATGGTCTTCCAGGCCGGCGCGAATAATCTGTTTGCCGTCATAGAGATATTCGGGGCCGATAAAGCCGACGACGGTATTGACCAGCAGCGGTGAAAACTCTCTGGCAACGGCATAGGCCCGCGCTTCGCAGGTCTGTGCATCGACGCCGTGATGGGCATTCGCAGACAGCGCGCTGCCCTGGCCGGTTTCGAAATACATCAGATGATGGCTGCCGCGCCCTAGCGATTCGGCCATGGCCTTGGCTTCCCGCAATACGGCCAGATCGATGCCGAAACTCCGATTGGCCGCTTCGGTGCCGGCGATGGATTGGAAAACCAGGTCGACCGGGGCGCCGCGCCGCATCAGTTCCATGCTGGTCGTAATGTGGGACAGCACGCAGGACTGCGTCGGAATTTCGTGACGTGTGATGATCTCATCGAGCAGGTTCAGCAGTGTATGGACGTTATCGAGATTATCGGTCGCGGGGTTGATTCCGATGACGGCGTCGCCACTGCCATAGAGCAGGCCGTCCAGGATACTGGCGGCGATGCCGCGCGGGTCGTCCGTGGGATGATTCGGCTGCAAACGGGTGGAAAGACGTCCGGGCAGGCCGATGGTGTCGCGGAAACGGGTAACGATCCGGCAACGGCGCGCCACGGCGATCAGATCCTGATTGCGCATGATCTTGCTGACGGCGGCGACCATCTCCGGCGTCAGCCCGGCCGCCAGCGCCGACAAATCGCTGCTGTCCGCCAGCAGCCAGTCGCGAAATTCCCCGACGGTCAGAGCCGCGATGGGGCCAAAGGCCGCGGCATCGTGTTGATCCAGGATCAGCCGGGAGACTTCATCGTGTTCCGGCGCAATCAGGGGCTCCTCGATGAAGGTCTTTAACGGCACTTCAGCCAATACCCGTTGAGCGACGGCCCGCTCGACTTCGGAACCGGCCGCCAGTCCGGCCAGTTCATCAGCCGCCCGCTGGGGGGAAGCCCTGGCCATCAAGGTCCGCAGGTCGCGAAAGTTAAAATGCTTGCCATGCAAGGTCGTGTAATAGTTCATGTTTTAGCCCGGTTGCCTGACTCATCCTGTCATTCGATAAACTCACGAGAGTAAGACAAGTATATGACCCGAATGTGTCAGTCTGAATAACGCGCCGACGGCTATTGATTGATATTGCCGGTTTTTTAACCGGCGGATTACGCTCCCATGCCCGTTAGCTGGGTGAGGCGGTCTTGCTATGGCAGGATTGTTTTTGTAGCCACTCAATCTAAATATTAGAAAAGATCCGGCGAATTCATGGCAAGAGAGGTTGTTTCTTTCTTGCCGGACACAGTCCGATATAACCTTCGCAGACGCTGTGTTGTAAATCGTTGTATCAAGTCCAAACAGAATAATACAATTTTCAAAGTCATGACGATTAAACTTATCTTTAAGAATTATTAATTGATTATTACTGAATCGACATACACTCCTTATTAAGGTATCCGAAAAATTGACTATGCTTGTTAGGATAATAAATTTAATATATTAAAAGGGTTATTATGTTTTAAATGCATTTCAACTCTAAATTTCCTGCCATAAGCTATTCAATATCCAATAAGCGTTGATTAATAATGTCAAAATGAACCAGTAAAAACTCTAAAATAATCCTATGCTTTTAGTAAAAACAGCCCCCCTTGAAAGTTATTATCCTGTTCCAGGTCAGGCAGGAGATTCGATAATCTCCAGGCTTGACTGCGGCGTTATCAGATTTGCTGATAGTGGTCACGGAAAAGAAAAAATAATAAACAACAGTCAATTGCTCACGATGCCTTTGCGTGGTTCTGGGCAGATTTCATACGATTGAGGATCAAATATGCAATTTCGTAATTTTAAAATCGGCCTCTTCGCCGCCTTGCTGTCCGGCTTGGGCCAGGTCGGGGTTTCGGCTGCGGCGGCGGATCATGCCGGTAAGGACAGCGTCCTTTACCTGAATCAAAACTGGAATGATGAAGAGCGGCACAGCTTTTATTTTACGCCGCAAGGATCTTATCTTTTGCCTTATGCGTGGTTTCTGGCGCTGGAACAGCCGGATAACGACGAGCCGTTCATCAGTCCAAAATACGTCGAGCGGTTCGGTTATCTTGCCGATGACGAGGCCTATGCGTCCGGCAATCCGGACGGATTACCGATCGGATTCGCCAGGGAACCGGCAGACAATGGCGAGGACTGGGTCGGCATGACCTGCGCCGCCTGTCATACCGGAGAAATCCGCTATCAGGGGCGAACCATCCGAATCGACGGCGCGCCGACGCTGGGCGATTTCACCACATTTGAGAAGAGCCTGATCCAGGCGCTAGGGGCGACGCTGGAGCAGCCGGAAAAATTCGACCGATTTGCTCAGGCTGTATTGGCCGATCCAACCGAGGCAAACAAGGCGGTATTGCAGGCGCAAGTGTCCGATCAATTGGCTTGGCTGGCGCAGAATGACGCTCGCAGCACGCCGACTCATCCATACGGCTATGGCCGCGTCGATGCGTTCGGCATCATCATGAATGAGGTCTTTGGCCGCGATCTGCAACAGCCCGGCAATGTCCGCGTACCCGATGCGCCGGTCAGTTATCCGTTCCTGTGGACCTCGCCGCGACTGGATTGGGTGCAGTGGAACGGGTCGGCCAATAATCCCTTTGGCCGCAACGTCGGCGAGGTGTTGGGTGTATTCGGCCACGTCAATCTGACCGGCCCGCTTGACCAGTTGGGCAAGAGCACGGCCAGGCCGAGAGAACTGTTTGAACTGGAGAAACTGGTGGGCAGTTTGACATCACCGAAATGGCCGGTATTGGCGCTGGGGCCGATCGATAGCGAAAAGGCCGCCCGCGGGCGCGTGCTGTACTCGGCATCGCGCGGCAACGAACCTAGCTGCGAGTCCTGTCATTCCCTGCCGGATGCGAACGGGCTCTATCCGATGACGCCGGCGGAAGAGAACCTCTTCGGCGTCAGCTTCATCAAAACGGAGATGACCGAACTCGCCAAGATTGGCACCGATCCGGCGATGGCGTTGAACTTCGCGACCCGCAACGTCAATACCGGCGGTCTGGCGCCGCTACTGCCGGCGCCCTTCACCGGAGCAACGGAAGTTCCAGCGCCTGCACTGCTGTCGATACTGGTCGGCATGGCCGTATCCGACGGCATCGCCAATGCCTATCCGCCGTTCAGTCCAGCGGAAACCGCCGAACTGATCGGTTACCGGCTCAAGGCGCAGGGCTTGCCTCCGTACAGGCCAAAAAATCTGCTCGCCTATCGCGCCCGTCCGCTGGATGGCATCTGGGCAACCGCACCGTATCTCCATAATGGCTCTGTCCCTAATCTGTATCAATTGCTGCTGCCGCCTGACGAACGTCAGCAAACGTTCTATGTGGGAAGCCACGAGTTTGATCCGGAAACAGTCGGCTATCGTTCGAAACCGGGCCAGCGTGCCTTCCTGTTCGATGCGAGCCTGCCTGGCAACCTGAACACGGGGCATTATTACGGCACTGATCTTACCGACGATGAGCGCCGGGATCTGATCGAGTTTATGAAGACCTTATAGCATTTCGGGAAGCGGCGCGCAGGGTTATCGGGTCTGCGCGCCGCTCACCAGGTTCAATGCGAAATCCAGTCCGGCCAATTAACGGTGGTTCCATCGCAACCCGCATCGATGGTTGTTTGTATCAATGCCAGGACTTCCTCGCGACTCCCGTTTACGCCCCAGGCTCTGACTTCAGGCACGACTGAACGGGCAAGGCGGACAGCTTTTTTCGTGAGCAGGTCCGCGCGGGGGCAGATTTGAAATACTTCAAGCGCCCTGGCTTTTGAAAGTACGTCATCATCTATTTTCCGCACCAGCCAGCCTAAGCGCAAACAGGGAGCAATGGCGCTGACTCGCTCCAGCGTTTCGTATGAAAAGCTCGTAATGATGACATGGTCGCCTAAATTAAAATCCTCGATAACGCGGCAAACCTGACCGGGGAGTTTGTCGGATTTTCCTTTCAGCTCTACATGATAGGTAATTTCAGAGCCGCATTCCTTAAACAGGTCCTGGAGCCTTAGTATTTTTTCGCCATGAAACAAATAGGGTGAGAACCAGGACCCCATATCCAGTTGCGACAGTTCCGCCCAACTCATGGCCTCGACATAGCCTGGGTGACCATAGCGCTCCAGCGATAAGTCATGGCATATTACCACTTCGCCATCTATCGACAGTTGAACGTCCAGTTCGATATCTTTTACGCCCATATCCACGGCCAATTTAAAGGCGGCCCATGTGTTTTCGGGCGCATAGGCAGACGCCCCGCGATGGGCGATGATCCTGAAAGGCCTTTTAACGATGATAGGCAACTGCATGGGCTTTCCTCTTTTTAACGTACGTTAGGGATAGAGGTACGGAGACCCTGCATGGCAAGGAGCGTTGTCAAAATGGACAGGCAGCCATTTTGACAACCTTCAAAGGTAGAGGCAAATCTGCCGGAAGCAGATTTGAAATCGCCTAAAATTTAGGCATTGGGCTGGAATTTGCGGAAAAGGCTTTTTAGCTGCGTTGGGATTTTCTTGTTCGCCCCGTCAGTATTATTTGCCTCATTATTGGAGAGCTGTTGCGCTGCCGCAAGCGCCGACAGAGTCTCATATTCATCCTGTTTTTCTTGCGCGGCCCGTGACTCCTCCGCAGACGATTTCCGGGTGCCGAACAGGTTTCTGATTTTTCCGGTTACGCTGTCGGATTGTTCCTTAACGGCATCAGATGGCTGGCGTTCCGCGCTTGGAGATTCTGGTTGAATGTCTTCTCTGGCATTTTCTGAAAGAACGGCCCGGGGTTCTTCGGCCGTTTTATCGGTTGTGGCTGTTTCGCCGGCCAGTTTTTCATCCAGTTTGGCTATCTGCTGCATGGCGTTGCCGAACATGTGTTTGAGTTTGCCGGAAAACTTGGGGGATTTTTCTTCAGAAAGCTGCGATATTGCGCTGGAAGGTTCGGCTTGAATGATTTCTATGTTGCTTTCAACCAGGACAGGCTGGGGTTCTTCGGTTGTTTGATCGGCTATAACAGGCTCAGCGGCCACTTCTTCATTCAGTTTTGTCGTCTGTTGCTTGGCACCGCCAAATAGGTATTTGATTTTGTCGTTTACATCATTGGTGTGATTTTCAACGGGTGCCAGCGGTGGCTGTTCGATATCAATGGATACGGCAGGCGCCTCGCTCACAGTCTCTTCCGGTTCAACCGGAGCCTGTTGCTGTTGCTCAGTAACGGGCGGTTGAATTTGTTCGGATTGTCTGGCTTTTTCCAGTTGCGCAATAAGAATGTTCTGCGCAAATATTTTTTCTTCCAGCTGCAATTGCTGTGTTTTCGCATGCGCCCATTCGGCCGCCAGTTTCTCTAATTCAGCCAGGCGTGTCAGATCGGAATGCTGTTTTTGAGCGGTGTCTGAGATTTGCTGTTGCAGCAAGGTGTTCTGTTTTTCCAGTTTGGCAAGCTGATGGGTTTGAGTGTCCAGCTGGGCTTGCAGCGTTTCAAGCAGCGTTTCCTTTTCAGTCAGCTTGGCCGTTTCTGCCTGATAAGCCTGCTGCAATTCGGTTTTGGTTTGTTGCTCGGCGCGCAAGCGTTCGGTTAATTGCGCAATGGCGGCACTGTATTGCTGCCACAAGCCTTCCAAGTCTAGATTACCTTCAGCAGAGGAAGTCGGCCTGTCCAGATTGAAGCTGATTGTCAAGGCCCGAAGGCTATCGTTTAGCTGCATATTATGCTCGGTAATGCGCCTTTCGAGGTCCAATGCACGTTGCGTTGCCGTATTGGCGGCTATCTCTGATTCCTGCATGCGTGCGGTATTGGCGCTTAACTCCTCTTGCAGTTTTTGTGTCTGCTGTTGCGCGGCATCAAGGCTATTTTGGGCTTCTTTTACTTTGGTACGATTTCTTCTGTTTATAAAGGCAATTCGGGTCCAATAAAACAGGACCGTCAGCAACCAGACAGATGCCGCCAAAGCCGCGGCATACGCAGCATTATCAAGGGTAAATTGATACCATTGGAAAAGCAGATCTTGAATAATGGGTAAATAGGCTTGCATAGGAATGATCCTTGATCAAGATAATTGAAAAAAGCAAATGATAACCGTAAAAGATAACCTGTACGGCAAACAAATACCAGTCTGATCTTAATGATTATTATTAAGAAAAATCGCAGTAAAGTTATCGCTGCGGTTTTGAAGATGGGGTTACGTCGGAACGGCTGATTGCAAGCACCCGACGCCAATATACATATTGGCGTCGGGTGCTTGCTTTAAATTGTCCGTCTTAGAGACGGGCCGCTATTGCGGCTTTCGGCGCAAAGCTGGCTGGCTTTTGCCTCACAGGACCCCTTGCGCCAACATGGCATCGGCCACTTTCACAAAGCCGGCCACGTTGGCGCCGTCCACATAGCTGAAGCTGCCGTCTTCACGTTCGCCGTATTGCACGCAGGCTTGATGAATGCCCTGCATGATTTCCAGCAGACGATGGTCGACTTCTTCGCGCGTCCATGACAAACGCATGGCGTTCTGGCTCATTTCCAGCCCGGAAGTGGCTACGCCGCCGGCATTGCTCGCCTTGCCCGGTGCATAGAGCACGTCGTTGGCTTCGAACAGTTTGACCGCTTCGATGGTCGTGGGCATATTGGCGCCTTCCGCCACGCATTTTACGCCATTCTTGATCAAGGTAGCGGCATCCACGGCATCCAGTTCGTTTTGCGTAGCGCAAGGCAGCGCGACATCAACGGGCACATTCCAGGGCTTAATGCCTTCGTGAAATTCGCTGCCCGTGCGTCTGGCGTAATCGCTGACGCGGCCATAGAGATGATTTTTCACTTCCATCAGCTCGGCCAGTTTTTCAGTGGTGAAACCTGCGTTGTCCACGATCGTGCCGCTGGAATCGGACACAGTGACGACCTTGGCGCCCAGTTCCATCGCTTTTTCCACGGCGTATTGCGCCACGTTGCCGGAACCGGATACGCTGACGCGCAGCCCTTCAAAAGAGAGGCTCTTCCGTTTGAGCATTTCCTGAGCAAAATACACAGTGCCGTAGCCGGTCGCTTCAGGACGGATCAGGGAGCCACCAAAGCTCAGCCCCTTGCCGGTGAGCACGCAGTCAGCCCGGTTGGTCAGTTTTTTCATCATACCGGCCATAAACCCGACTTCGCGTCCGCCCACGCCGATGTCGCCTGCAGGCACATCGGTATCGGCGCCGACATGACGGAATAATTCAGTCACGAAAGCCTGGCAGAAGCGCATGACTTCACCGGGGCTTTTGCCTTTAGGATCGAAGTCGGAACCGCCTTTGCCGCCGCCCATGGGCAGCGTGGTCAGCGCGTTCTTGAAGGTTTGCTCGAAGGCCAGGAATTTCAGGATCGAGAGATTGACTGACGGATGGAAACGCAAGCCGCCTTTGTACGGGCCAATGGCCATGCTGTGCTGAATGCGGTAGCCGCGGTTGACCTGCACGGATCCATGGTCATCAACCCAGGCGACACGGAACATGACGATGCGCTCGGGTTCGACCAGCCGGTCCAATAAGCCATGCTCGGCGTATTTCGGGAAGCGCGCAATGTAGGGCCACAGGCTCTCCATTACTTCCGTCACTGCCTGCAGGAATTCTGGCTGGCCTGGGTTAAGTTGGGCCACATGGGCCAGAAATTCTTCACAACTTTTGTATTTCATTGATCTTGTTGCCTCAGGGTTAGTGGGCTTTAAAAAAGCCTCTTTTTGTGTATAAAAAATATCGATTCCATACTATAGCGATTCTACACTATTAATTTTCAGAGGCTAAATTGTTAAGAAAAAAAGGAGGTCGGCATGGCATTCATGACGGAATTTCGCTGTTGATCGGCAATGCGGTTTCTTGTCGCAGCATGGCACAAAGTGACTAGACGCCAGTCAAAGCTTGATATAACGAAAGTGCCAGGTTTTTCAACCATGCTGCCCATTCAAGACCTGCTTAATCGCATCCGCTGGGACGAAGAGTTCGGCCGTGCGGAATTTCGAATCGGCTATTATGACCGCATCGAGCGCAGCCTTGTGGTGAAGGCGCTTGCCGACATCAAGTTTCCCAAAGACAGCCATAGTGTTTTTGAATGGAATGACAGCGAAGGGGAAACCCATACCGTCCCGCTGCATCGCATCAAGGCTGTATACCGTAATGGCGAGCTGATTTGGCAGCGGACTCATTGATGCCATGACAGGAGCGTTTCATTTTGACAAGCCCAGCCGCGAAGCCAGATAAAAAAGCTCGTGATGGCCTGGAAGACGTGTTGCGCGTGGAACGGCTCAGGATCAATATTATTTCTACAACAGGGCCGGCGATAGATATCCCGGAACTGTCCCGCCTCGTCAGCGCGGGGGAGCATCAGGATGCGCAGGATATGGCCCGGCGTCTCGGCCTGACCAGGCATCCGGCTGAAGGCATTTATGACGGTGGGGGCGATTGTCGAAAGCAGGCGTTTCAGGAGCAGCCGCCCCCACATTAAAGACATGAAAAAGCTATTGACCGGGACTTATTGCTGCATCTGACCTTGTAACAGGGTATGTACGCGTTCCATATTAGCTATGACGCCATTATGCTGCATTTCAACCATCTCGCGAACATCGGGAGGCAGATCCTCCTGCAAGGCTTTTTCGTAAGCCTCCACGGCATGCTGTTCACCGCGTTCGCATTCTTTCAGTATTGAGGTTTTATCGGCACCGGTTACTGCCGATTTCAGATTTACCCACATGCGATGAGCGGCGCCCGAAAAACTGCCTTCGGTTTCCGGCTCGCCTCCAAGGCGGCGCACTTGCTCCTGTAGCATCGCAGCGCCTTCAGCGCACCGCTGAGACGTTTTAGTGAAAAAATTCAAGAGTTCCGGATCAGTGACTTCCTCTGCGCAATCGTGGAATTCCCGTTCGCCGTCTTTAGATACTTCGATCAGATCATTAAGGACGGAAATTGTTTCTTCGTTAGTCATGGTGATACTCCTCAGAAATGTTTCTTGATAGGGAGTGTTACCGTGTTTGAGATTGAGTAATGTTCATCGATAACAACCACTTAGACTGAATTAGTCTTTTGTAAGTTCATGCCTGCTGCTAATGAATACCCGGCCGGAATCGCCGTCGTATCAATTCTTTATTCAAAAACTACCCGCATTGAATTCCCGCTGTTACAATCAGGGCACCGATAAGCCAACCGCAGGAATTAACATGAAACAGAAACTGGTGTATTGTGCCTTGCTTTTCAGTTTTTGGATGCCCGCCGCGCACTCCGAGGAGGTTGGCTGCGTGATGACAGCCTGGAAATTGATCGGCGCCAACCACAAGGTGTGCGTACAAGCCTTTGATGATCCCAAAGTGCAGGGCGTCACTTGCCATATCAGTCAGGCCAAGACCGGCGGCATTGCCGGCACATTCGGCGTCGCCGAAGACCCGTCCCAGTTCTCGATTTCCTGCCAACAGGTCGGGCCGATCGTTATCAATGGCAAACTGCCGGAAGAGGAAACCGCGTTTAGCGAAAATACCTCGCTGCTTTTTAAGGAAACGCGCGTTTCCCGTCTGTTTGACGCTAAACGCAATACGCTGATCTATCTGGCCATCAGTCGCAAGCTGATTGAAGGCGCGCCGGCCAGCAGCGTCTCCACCGTGCCTATCATGCCGTGGGGCGGCCGGTAGTATTGCCGGCTACAGCATGTTTTCATCAATGGGTTTGTTGGAATGTAGCGCATACCAGCCAACAGAGATGCGATAGATCAGCCACAGCACGGCCGCAATCAGTACATAGCCGCCGCCCATAAACATCATCAGCCCGCTGATCGCAAACAATGACAAAGCGATCCAAACGGTTTTTATTTGCCAGTTGAAATGGGATTCCAGCCACGTTCCCTGGACTTCCTTACGCTTCACCAGATTGATAACGACGCCTACCAGCAAAGGCAGTCCCGCCAATGCAAATGTCAACACCTGACACAGGTAAACAAAGGCGGTAACTGTTCTTAATGTTTTCAGTCTCTCATCTTTTTCCGATTCGTTTTCTACAGGTGTAACACTGTCAGCCATGATCAATCTCCAAATTAATTTAACTCGGTCTTGGACGGGGCTTTCTCATACCCGACGCAGAATTTGCAATTAATTAACATAAAGAAGATGATTTTTATGTCGGCTAGCGCACCGAACGTTTTAAAAGAAGAAGAATATATTGCTAAAAAATGGGTATAACCTCAGCGGGCCTGCTCTCGCGCAAATTAGGAGATGTATATGCTGGTAAAGTTCATGACTAGATCTCATGCGGATATCATTCTGTTTGGCGACATCGCGCAGCGGTTGCTGAAAATGATGGGTCATAGCGGCACAGTGCCCAGCGCCATTCAGGCCGAGGATGTCCCGGCAGCGCTTGAGCGCTTGAAAAACGCCGTCGAGATAGATGCGCCGGCACCTGTCGATTTGCCTAAAAATGCTCAGGAGGACGAGGCGAAGGAGCCGGTCGTCAGCCTTAAACATCGGGCTTTGCCTTTAATTGAACTGTTCATCACTGCGGCACGGAATAATAGTTATGTGATGTGGGAAAAAATGTAGCCGACGTAGGCGGATGAGCTTTCGCATCACGATGCATTGCTAGATCAGTCATGCTGATGTTGACGCAGAAAAATTTAAATTAAGGAGAATGCCATGCGTAAAAGTATATTTTTAATAGGGTTCGTGTTGATGACCCTGTCTTTAAACGGCTGCGGCTACAATACGCTTCAGACCACGGACGAGCAGATCAAGGCAAGCTGGGGCGAAGTGTTGAACCAGTACAAGCGCAGAGCTGATCTGGTGCCGAATCTCGTCAATGTGGTAAAAGGCTATGCCAGTCATGAACAAGAGGTGCTGACCCGCGTCACGGAGTCCAGGGCCAGAGTCGGCGCCATCCAGGCGACACCGGAATTGCTCAACGATGAGCAGGCTTTTGCCAAATTTCAGGACGCCCAGGGCGAGTTGTCTTCCGCCTTGACGCGCCTGCTGGCCGTGGCGGAAAGCTATCCGCAATTGCAGGCCAATACCCTGTTTCGGGATCTACAGGCGCAGCTGGAAGGCACGGAGAACCGCATTGCCGTTGCGCGCAATCGCTATATCCAAGCGGTACAGGAATACAATGTCACCGTGCGTTCTTTCCCGACCAATTTGACGGCGATGATGTTCGGTTACAAAACCAAGCCTTCCTTCGCGGTGGAAGATGAGCAAACGATAACCACGCCGCCAAAAGTCGATTTCAACGCGCCCCCTGCGGGCATGCCCTCGCCTGAAAGCGGCCGTTAAGCATAGCGCATGAGAGCGGTGGTCCTGGCGTTACGCTCAATGGCTGTAGCGGTATTTCTGCTGGCAGCCGGGCTGGCCATAGCCGATGTGCCCGTTCCTGCTCTGCAGGCTCGGGTCACCGATTTGACCGGCACGCTGTCTCCGGCTCAACAAAGTAGGCTTGAGCAGGCGCTGATGGAGTTCGAGGCGCGCAAGGGCAGTCAGATCGCCGTGCTGATCATTCCGACGACACAGCCCGAGGCCATCGAGCAATACGCCATGCGCGTGGCGGAAACATGGAAGCTGGGCAGGAAAGGCATCGATGACGGCGTGCTGTTGCTGGTCGCCAAGGAAGACCGGGCATTGCGCATCGAAGTCGGTTACGGGCTGGAAGGCGTCATTCCAGATGCCGTGGCCAAGCGCGTGATCAGCGAGATCATCATCCCTTATTTTAAGCAGAATGATTACTTCGGCGGCATCGAAGCCGGTGTAAGCCGTCTGATCCGCCTGATCGACGGCGAACCTTTGCCGCCGCCGGTCGAGAAAGATGTGTCCTGGTCCGGTTTCGAGGATTTTCTGCCGCTCGGGTTTCTGCTGGTTTTGGTCGGGGCCGGGCTGTTCCGCATGATTTTCGGCCGCCTGCTCGGCGCTTCTATCGTCGGCGGTCTGGTAGGGATTCTATTCTGGCTCATCGTCGGTTCACTGTTGGGCGCGCTGATCGCGGGCCTGTTCGCCTTTCTGTTTTCGCTGGGCGGCATGCGTAGCGGCGGCTTTTGGCCCGGCGGCGGAGGCTTTGGCGGAGGTTTTGGCCGTGGCGGCGGATTCGGCGGCGGTGGCGGCGGTTTTGGCGGCGGCGGCGCGTCGGGCCGTTGGTGAATCGCTTTAGCCGCACCACTTATCACAGGTTGAGATTAATAATTTATGAATCTTAAACGCATTATGAGGCATCTGTGGACAGACCGCTGGACGGTTCGGCGGGCTTTTCCGGCCCATGCCATGCAAACCATTGAAGCTGCGATTCGTCAGGCCGAAGCCGGCCATCAGGGGGAAATTCGTTTCGCCGTTGAAACGTCGCTCGACTGGGGGCCCTTGTTAAAAAGCCAGACAGCGCGCGAGCGGGCCATTGACGTTTTTGCCTTGTTACGGGTCTGGGATACGGCTCAAAACAATGGCGTGCTGATTTATCTGTTATTTGCCGATCGTGATTTTGAAATTGTCGCGGACCGGGGCATAGATGGTCATGTGGGCAAACAGGGATGGGAAGCGATCTGCCAGGATATGGAGTCGGCATTCAGGCATAAGCAGTTTGAGGCAGGCGTTATTGGCGGCATCAAGGCTGTCAGCGAGCATCTGGCAAGGCATTATCCGGGGGGGCAGGGCGCTCAGGCCAATGAACTGCCCGACCAACCGGTTCAGTTGTAGAAAACAGAGGACATATAATCAGGCGCGCCATAGCAACCGAACTCATGCGATTTATTTGCTGCCGCTGATGTTGCACGTAAGGGGGGCAGTTTTCCGGATCACTGCCTGAAGCATCGGCAGGATGGTTAAAATGCCTTGCCCATACCGAGCAAAACGGTATAGAGTTCAGCCCTGATAATTAAAAAATTACTTCCAAATTCCGAGCCCTTAAGCGGAGGGCCGAACCAAATCCCTGGATAATACGTTGCCTGAGTCAATCTATTTAAAGCACGAAAGGTCTTTATGGAACCGAATGGCATGGCTCCCGATTCCCGTCCTGCTTGCTGCGATATTGATATTATGGGCAGCGGATTCGCAAATATCGTATGAATTACCCTATCTCCAGATAGGTCTGTCATTCTGTTTCTCGACGCTGGCATCACTGCTCATCGCTTACCTGATTGGCCGCAGTTTCATGGTCTATGGCATGCCGGGACTGTTGCTGTTGGGCTGCGGCGTCCTATTCTGGGGCTCTGCCGGATTTCTGGCCGGTATCGCCACATTGATAAGGGATGGTTACGAACGTATCGATCAGAACACTCTGGTAACCATTCATAATATTTGTGCCTGGCTATCGGCCTTGTGTCATTTGACGGGCGCGGCCTTTTCATTAAGGTGGAGACTTACCCTGCGTGCATCGTATCTCTGGCTTGCGATAAGCTATGCGGTCGTTTTTGGCGCTGTGGGGCTAGTCGTTTGGACGGTGTTCTCGGGCTGGACTCCGGTTTTCTTCGTACAGGGCCAGGGCGGGACGCCGGTGCGCCAGTTCGTACTGGGCTCGGCTATCGCCATGTTTGTCTTCACTGCTATCCTGCTGCGGCCGATTAGCTGCTCACGCCCGTCCTTTTTTATGTACTGGTATTCCCTGGCGCTGCTGTTGCTCGCGGACGGACTATTCGGCGTCATGATCCAGTCCGTCCATGGCAGCCTGTTGGGCTGGACAGGGCGCGGAGCGCAATTCCTCGGCGGCGTCTATATGCTGGTTGCGGCCTTCATGTCGATGCGTGAGCCGAGCGCATACGAGATCCGACTGGAGCTCCCGGCGGATAATAGGCGCTATTATTACGGCATTACTGTTGCGATAGTCATTGTCGCCGCTATCGTGCGCCTGGTGTTCCTGCAGGAGCTGGAGATGCGTGTCGCCTTCATAACCTTCTATCCGGCCGTGATGATCGCCGCGTTCTACGGCGGCATGCGGGCCGGCTTGCTGGCTATCGTGCTATCCATTCTTTTGGCGGATTATTTCTGGGTCGGCCAGGAAGGACAGTTTTCCATTGAAGAATCAAGTGACTGGCTAGGTATAGCGGTTTTTGCTGCCTCAGGGGTCTTGATCTCATGGATTACCGAGACCATGCACCACGCTCAGGCACGAGTTGCCGTGGCCGAGACCGAAGCCCGATTTGTCGCTGAACGCAAGAGTAAGGAAGCCGAGCTTCAAAAGCTTAACCGGACGCTCAGCGTGATCATGCGTAGCAGCCAGATAATGATGCGTGCCACTGATGAAATGGTGTACCTGAATGAGATATGCCGGATCATTGCCGAAGACTGTGAGCATATAATGGTGTGGATAGGTTATGCGGAGCATGATGAACACAAGACTGTCCGGCCGGTCGCCCATGCCGGCTTCGAGAAAAGCTATCTCGAAAATCTGAATGTCAGCTGGGCGGATAACGATCAGGGGCGCGGCCCTACCGGCACGTGTATCCGCACCGGAAAGCCCAGTATCTGCCGCAATACGCTGACCGATCCCAACTTCAAACCCTGGCGTGAAGAGGCTTTAAAGAGAGGGTATGTCTCGTCGCTCGCCTTTCCCCTGCTGGCTCATGATGTAGTCTTCGGCGCCATAGCCATCTATTCCACACAACCGGATCACTTCTCGGAGGATGAAATTGAATTGCTCGCCGAGCTGGCGGACGACCTCAGCTTCGGTATCGCCGCGCTCAGATTGCGTCAGGAGCACAAACAGGCCGAGAAGGCGCTGCAACGCAGCGAGGCGCGGTACCGCTCGCTTTTCGAGACGATGACCGAAGGGCTTATGTTCAATGAAGTTATTTGCGATGACTCAGGCAATCCTTGCGATCTGCGTGTCCTGGAAGTCAACCAGTCGTTCGAGCATCAGACAGGACTGAAGGCCAGTTATATCGTTGGTCACACCATTATGGAAATATTCCCGGAAACAAAGCCGTCACGATTTGAAATTTTTGGCAAAGTGGCTCTAACTGGCGAGCCCGCGCACTTTGAAATGTGGGCGAATACCCTGGGACGGTGTTTTGAAATGAGCGCCTTCCAGACCGAGCCGGGCCGGATCGGGGTCATATTTTTCGATGTAACCGATCGCAAGCGCGCCGCGGAAACACTGCAGGAAACCCATCGCCGCAAGGATGAGTTTCTTGCCATGCTCGCTCACGAGTTGCGCAATCCGTTGGCGCCTATCTGCAATGCCGTGCAGGTGCTGAGGAAAATTGATCGTGCCAATCCTACCGCCGATTGGGGGTATGATGTCATTGACCGGCAAGTGCAGCACATGGCCCGGCTTCTGGATGATCTGCTGGATACGGCCCGCATTATTCAGGGTAAGATCATACTGAAAAACCAGCTTATCAATCTGGGCGATGTCATCGCCTGCGCGGTTGAAAGTTGCCGGCCGTTCAT
Source organism: Methylobacter luteus IMV-B-3098 (assembly GCF_000427625.1). Taxonomy (GTDB): domain Bacteria; phylum Pseudomonadota; class Gammaproteobacteria; order Methylococcales; family Methylomonadaceae; genus Methylobacter; species Methylobacter luteus. The sequence continues at coordinate 2,237,579 of NZ_KE386569.1, read as the reverse complement.
CGAATCCAAAAAGCACCGCCTCGCTATTTCACTGTCGACGGAACCGCAATGGCTGGAAGGCGACGCCATGCGGTTGGAGCAAATTCTGATAAACTTGCTGAACAATGCGGCTAAATACATGAAGGAGGGAGGCGATATCACACTGAGCGTTGCGAGGGAAGGCGATTGGGCGATGATTCAGGTTCAGGATGCCGGCATCGGTATTGCGCCCGAACTGTTGCCGCATGTTTTCGATATTTTCACGCAAGCAGACCGGTCACTTGCACATTCCCAAGGCGGCCTGGGGCTGGGACTGAATCTGGTGCAGCGCCTGGCTGAACTGCATGGCGGCTCTGTCACGGCTGCCAGTGCAGGCCTTGACCTGGGCAGCGAGTTTACGGTGCGGCTGCCGCTCCTGCCGGCCGAGCATGTGGCCGTTGTCTCGGCTGGTGAGCTGATTCCGGCCGGTTCTCTTGAAACAATCCCGCAACTTCGGATTCTGGTAGTCGACGACAATATCGATGGCGCTGAAAGTCTTGCCGTCCTGCTCCGTTTGTCAGGGCATGAGGTGGTGACCGTGGCATGCGGCACTGATGCGCTGGCATGTTCTATCGATTTTCGGCCTCAAATCGTTATACTCGACATTGGCCTGCCTGACTTAGACGGTTATGAGGTCGCGCAACGGTTGCGTGAATTTCCTGAAACGCAGTATGCGAAATTGATTGCCGTGACCGGTTATGGACAGGACGAGGATCGAGAGCATTCGCGGATGGCCGGTTTTGACTACCACTTTCTTAAACCGGTCGATTTTGATGCTATCAGCGGGATTTTAATGACAGTTTCCAGCAGTTTTGCGCCGGAGTTGCAGCCTTAATATGCGGGCTAACTAATAGGTTGGGTTGTCAACTAGATGCAGACGGCAACGCAATTGCTTGTGTCGCCGTTTGCTGGAGCGTGCTTTAGCCGATTACAGTTACGTCTTCAGCTTGCGGGCCTTTTTGGCCTTGTGAAACGTTAAACTGTACTTTTTGTCCTTCATCAAGCGATCTGAAACCGCCTGCGCTCAGGATATTTCTGAAGTGTACGAAAACATCAGGGCCGGATTTTTGTTCGATAAAGCCGAAACCTTTCTCGGAGTTAAACCATTTAACGATGCCAGTAGTCATTGTAGACATAATAAGTCCTATAAATATATTGAATTAAAGCCTTAAATCAGGCTGGAAGAGCTGGTAAATTTGGAAATTACAAATGAAGTACAGGACGAGAAACTAAAGAAGAAACATCGAAATGGAAAACAAAGGGTAAATCATATTTTCTAGCTGGCGCCCATTGTAGGCGTTATTTCAGAAGTGTCAAACTTTAATTTTGAAAGTGGCGGGTTTTTATCTCGAGCGCCACGGTGTCAATCGAGGGTTTTTCAGGATTGTAATTTTTTGAAAATACCAGTGGTCATCTCCCGGCCGGCGGATGTACTATTTATTTCAGACTGCTTGAATCAGCCCAGGAGCGCAGCATGAACGATAAAGAACTGGTCGCCCGGCATGCGGCCCAGCAGGTCAAGGATGGCATGATCGTCGGCCTTGGCACCGGCTCGACGGCCAATTATTTTATTGATGAGCTTGCGCGTCGCCGTTCCGAGGAAGGCTTGCAGGTAACCGCGGTGGCCAGTTCTATAGTCAGCACGATCAAAGCTCAGGAACTCGGGTTGCCGTTGGTGGCGCTGGAACACCTGACCCGGCTCGATCTCTACGTCGATGGCGCCGATGAAGTGACGCCGGATATGACGCTGCTGAAAGGCCGCGGATACGACCTGGTTCGGGAAAAGCTGTTGGCAAGAGCCAGCGATACGTTTATTGTGCTGGTCGATCGGACCAAGCAGGTGGGCCGTATCGGTGAACATTTTCCTGTGCCGGTCGAGGTCATGCCGTTCGCGTGGCAGCTGGTCAAGAAGAGGCTCGAGGCGCTGGGCGGACATGGCGATCTGCGCCGGAATGCGGCTAAGGACGGGCTGGTCGCGACCTCCTACGGCAGCCTGGTGCTCGATATGGTTTTCAACCCGGAGCTTGACAGCCAGGCGCTGGATGCCGCCTTGAACGGTACGCCGGGCGTCATAGAGCATGGCATCTTTCGCGGGCTGGCCAGTGCTGTTTTTATCGCGGCAGAGGGGCAGATTCAGGAATACTGGGCCGCGCCTTGTTAGCGGCCGGATCGAGCTTTAACACGATTTTCACTGTAGATTTTATAGAGACCAAGGAGTACATATGTTAGAGAAAGACCAAGAAGCACCATTTTTCAGAGCGATTGATCAGAACAATAAATTAGTGTATTTATCAGATTACTATGGCAAGAATGTCGTGCTGTATTTTTATCCGAAAGACGATACGCCCGGTTGCACGATAGAAGCCAATGACTTTACTTCGCTGGCCCAGGATTTCGCCGATCTGGATACCGCCGTGATAGGCGTCAGCAAAGATACCTGCGAGTGTCATAGAGCTTTTATAGATAAATACAACCTGAACGTGCAATTGCTGGCCGACACCTCGGGCGAATTATGCAACAAGTACGGGGTCTGGCAGGAAGTCGAAAAAGAAGGCGAAAAGAAAATGAAAATCGTGCGTTCGACTTTCATCATCAATAAAGATGGCGTGGTGGAAGAAGCCATGTACGGCGTCAATCCCGAAGGGCATGCGCAGGAAGTATTGGAGAAGGTCAGCAAGTTATCTCCTAAAACCGAAACCGAAGAAACTGCCGATTGATATCTTTGATTAGCCACAGAGGATACGGATATTTTAAGTAAGTTCTTCTGTTCTTCTGTGGTTTCATTTCCTCTAACACTTAGAACCTACCGTCTGATCTCGCTTTTTACCCGATATTGCCTTCACTGTGGCGAACTATTTTCTACGACCATCGCTATTCCAACCCGACAATGACCAGACCCAAGCAGGACTTTTTTTCAACAGGGCTCAGTGAATCCGATCCCGAAATATGGCAAGCCATTGCTGGCGAATTAAACCGTCAGCACGATCAGATTGAATTGATCGCTTCGGAGAATTTTGTCAGTCGCGCGGTATTACAGGCGCAGGGCTCCATCCTGACCAACAAGACCGTCGAAGGCTATCCGGGTGGTCGCTACTACGGCGGCGCCGAGTTTGCCGATCGTATAGAACAACTGACGATCGACAGAGCCTGCCGCCTGTTCAACTGCCGCTACGCCAACGTGCAGCCGCATTCGGGCAGCAACGCCAATCAGGCGGCTTTTTTGGCCTTGCTTGGCTACGGCGATACGATATTGTCCATGGATGTGGTGGCAGGCGGGCATATCAGCCACGGGCATCCGGCGACCCAGACAGGACGGCGCTACCGCATCGTCAGTTACGGCGTGAGCCGCGAGAACGAATGCATCGATTATGTCGAAGTGCGCCGGCTCGTACAGGCGCACAGGCCAAAGCTGATCATTGCCGGTGGCTCGGCTTACAGCCGGATTATCGATTTCCCCAGGTTCAGGGAAATCGCTAATGAAGCCGGAGCTTATCTGCTGGTTGATATGGCGCATTTTGCCGGCCTGGTCGCGACCGGCTATTATCCCGATCCGTTTCCGCACGCCCATGTCGTGACGACGACCACGTATAAGAGCCTGCGCGGCGCGCGCGGCGGCATTGTTCTGGCCAACGACGAGGCTATCGCCAGAAAAATCGCGGCAGCGGTCTTCCCCGGCGTGCAAGGCTCGTTGCTGCTGCATGCGATTGCCGGCAAGGCAGTGTGTCTGGGTGAAGCGCTGCAACCCGAATTCAAAGCCTATAACGGGCAGGTGCTGGCCAATGCCAAAACCCTGGCTGGAGGACTGGCAAAAGCGGAGTATCGTATCGTGTCCGGGCAAACCGATACCGGACTGATGCTGGTCGATCTGACAGCTAAAGGCCTTAACGGCGCCCGGGCCGTGGTCGCGCTGGAAAGGGCAGGGCTGACCTGCAATAAAAACCTGATCCCCTACGATCCGTTGCCGGCCGAAATTGCCTCTGGCATCCGCCTGTCGGCCAACGCCGGCACGACGCGCGGTTTCGGCATGGCCGAGTTTGCACAAATCGCTGGCTGGATTGCCGAAGTATTGGATGGGCTGGCTGAAAATGCCGATAATGCGGCCGTGGAAGGCCGTATCCGCGAACAAGTGACAGCCTTGTGCCGGGCATTTCCGATCTACTCTGAAGTTTAACTATTCCATTCCAAAAAAGGCTGCAAACACATGAAGACGATACTCTGTTATGGCGATTCCAATACCTGGGGCTATATTCCGGGCCAGGGCCGGCGCTATGCGCCTGACATACGCTGGCCCGGCATTCTGAGCCGCGAGCTTGGCGATGATTACCGTGTGGTCGAGGAAGGCCTAAGCGGACGCTATACAGTCTGGGATGAACCGTTCAGGCCCGGTCGCAACGGCGCGGTGCTGCTGCTGCCGTTGCTGCAATCGCATGCGCCGCTGGACCTGGTGATCCTGATGCTGGGCACGAATGACGTGCTGCATTTCAGGGATAACACGGCGTTCGATGCGGCACGCGGCGCGGGCATACTGATCGATATCGTGCAAAAAAGCGGCTGCGGGCCGGATGATCTGCCTCCTGATGTGCTGTTGGTCAGTCCGCCCAGAATCACCCGGCTTTCCGCCGAACTTAACCTCAAGTGCCATGGCTTGCCTGAGAGGTCGGCTGAATTCGAGCAACATTACGCCGCCGTCGCCAGTGCGGCCGGCTGTTATTTTATCGATGCCGCCGATTACTGCGAGCCCAGCCCCTCTGACGGCGTGCATCTGGATGAAGCCGGGCATTTGGCGCTGGGCATGGCGATGGCCGCCAAGGTGCAGGCCTGTGTTTAGTCTGACCGGGTAAAGAAGCGTTTTCGCCAGCGCTTTATTCCTATCGACCGTCCTGATGCCGGTTGCCGCGATCGGGGCGCTGTTTTCGATCTTGTCCAGGCGCTGTCATTCTGCGTTCATCCCTCCGATTCCCGTGCTGCTGGCGGTCACCGTTCGAGGGTCTTTGCTGTTGGGCTCGGTCCGGCATTCTGCGCTCCTCCCGGCGAGGCCCGCGGCTTTCATGCTGCCAGCGGTGATCGTCTCTTGCGCCGCCAAATTGCCTTGGATCAGAGCGGCCGGCTACAGGCGCTGTATAATCATGCCGGGCCCCGTTCTTCCGGCGGTTGTCATCCCGGAATCTTGGCTGTTCGGCATGATCCGGCATTCGGCGATCTTCCCGATGAGATCCGTGGTCTTCGTGTTGCCAGCGAGGCTGCACCCAGTGATGCGAGTTGTCTTGTGGTCTTCGAGCGGGATAAGAGCGGCTTTCATGCTGATGGGGCGGTTGATAATGGTCATGAGACGGTCTGCCATAATCAGCCTGCCAGCGTGGCCGGTAGACATCATGAAAATGATTGCCCCCCGGACTGTAATGGCCATAACCCGGCGTGCTCCGGTAATAATCTCTTTCGACAACCGTGTAGCCGCCGCCGCCATAAGATACGCTATCGGGATAATAGGCTCCGGAATAATGGGCGCAGGCGCTCAGCAGCAGCATCAAACCGATAGCAAATATCTTTTTAATTAATGCATTCATTTGTTATATCCTTCGATATACGGGTTTTGACTGGAGCATAGGATAAGAATGCTGAATGATATATGAACTGCCGGAAAAATAGTGCTGTATACAACCATTTTCTCCGTCCGATACGTACCGAACCTGAGAATGCAGGCGGTAGGCAATTAGATAATACAAACATTTAAAGGAATACAATGAAACATAAAGTAGTCGATGCACTCATTTCCCCTGAAGGCCGTCTCGATGTGCTGTCCAAGGTTGAAGTCAGCAAACTGCTGGATACCAGCCAGGGCGGACTCTACCAGGTATTCCGCAACTGTTCGCTGGCGGTGCTGAACTGCGGCAGCGCCATGGATGACGGCAAGGAACTGCTGGAACGGTACGCGTCGTTCGATATTCACGTGGTTCAGGAAGAGCGCGGCATCAAGCTGGAAGTGACAGGCGCGCCCGCGCATGCCTTTGTTGACGGCAAGATAATCAAAGGCATCAATGAACACCTGTTCGCCGTGCTGCGCGACATTGTTTATATCAGCGACGAGATTAACGACAATCCGAAAATCGACCTGGAAACTACGGACGGCATCACCAACGCCGTTTTTCATATCCTGCGCAACGCCAACATCCTGCGCCCGATGACCAACCCGAACCTGGTCGTGTGCTGGGGCGGACACTCGATCGACCGCATAGAATACGATTACTCCAAGCAGGTTGGGCATGAAATGGGCCTGCGCGGCCTGGACATCTGCACCGGCTGCGGGCCGGGCGCGATGAAAGGGCCGATGAAGGGCGCCGCCGTCGGCCACTCCAAGCAGCGCATCAAGAGCGGCCAGTATCTGGGCATCTCGGAGCCGGGCATCATCGCGGCCGAATCGCCGAATCCGATCGTGAACGATCTTGTGATCATGCCGGATATCGAAAAGCGTCTTGAAGCCTTCGTGCGCACCGGTCACGGTATCGTCGTATTCCCCGGCGGCGCCGGCACGGCCGAGGAAATCCTCTATATTCTCGGTGTCCTGCTGCATCCCGATAATGAAGACATGCCGTTTCCGCTGATCTTTACCGGGCCTGACACAGCCATCGACTATTTCAATGAAATCGACCGCTTTATCGGCGGCACGCTGGGGCCGAAAGCGCAGCAGCGCTATCAGATTATCGTCGACAATCCCGTGCAGGTCGCGCGCGAAATGCATGAGGGCATCAAGCAGGTGCGCCATTTCCGCAAGGAAAAAGGCGATGCCTATTATTTCAACTGGTCATTGAAGGTCGATCCGGTCTTCCAGCAGCCGTTTATTCCCACGCATGAAAACATGCGCAATCTGGCCCTGCACAAGAATCAGGAAACGCATGTGCTGGCCGCCAACCTGCGCCGGGCCTTTTCGGGCATCGTCGCCGGCAACGTCAAGGCCGACGGCATTCGTACGGTCGAGCAATACGGCCACTTCGAAATTCGCGGCGACGCCGGTATCATGACGCTGATGGATTCCCTGCTGGCGTCGTTTGTCGCGCAACAGCGCATGAAACTGCCCGGCAAGGCCTATACGCCCTGTTATCGCGTCATCAAATAAGGGCATTTGGTACAATGGGCAGGATTCAGTCTTGCCCCCTTTGTTTTATGAAAGTCATCTTAACGGAAAAGCCGTCCGTCGCCCGCGACATAGCCCGCTGCCTGAACATCCGCAACAAGCGCGACGGCTATTTCGAGGGCAATGGCTACCGGATCACCTGGGCCTTCGGCCATCTGGTCGAGCTGAAAGAGCCGGACGACTATCACAAGGAATGGAAGCGCTGGTCTTTGGAAGCGCTGCCCATCATCCCCGAAAAATTCGGCCTGAAAGCGCGCGGCGATGCTTCGGCTAAAAAACAGCTCAACACGATCAGGCATTTGTTCAAGGAAGCCGATGAAATCATCTGCGCGACCGACGCGGGACGGGAAGGCGAGCTGATCTTCCGCTACATCCTGTCCTGGAGCCAATGCCTGAGCAAGCCGTTCAAACGCCTGTGGATCAGTTCATTGACGGACGAGGCGATACGCAAAGGCTTCGCCCAACTGCAGGACGGCAGGCTTTACGACAATCTCTACCGCGCCGCCAAATGCCGCAGCGAATCGGACTGGATCGTCGGTCTAAACGCCACGCGGCTTTACACGCTGAAATTCGGCCAGCACGGCACGCTATGGACCATAGGCCGTGTGCAGACGCCCGTGCTGGCGCTGATTGCGCAGCGTGATATGGAAATCGCCCACTTTATCCCCAAGGACTTTTGGGAATTGCAGACCCTATACCGTGACACGGCTTTTCAGTACGCCGGCGGGCGCTTCGATCGACAGGCCGATGCCGAGGCACTACTGAGCCGGGTTGACGGGCACCCGTTTCAGATCACGGCCGTCAAAGGCAAAAAGGAAACGGTCAACCCGCCCTTGCTGTACGATCTGACCGATCTGCAAAAAGACATGAGCATCCGCCATGGCTTCACAGCCGATCGCACCCTGACCTGCGCGCAGCAATTGTACGAGAGGAAACATATCACCTATCCGCGCACGGACAGCCGTTATTTAACTAATGACATGAAAGCCGGCATGAAGCCGCTACTGGAAAAACTGCGTGGACCGTTCGGGCCCCAGATAGCGCCGCTCGACCTGGACAAACTCGCTTTGAGCGCGCGCTATTTCAATAATGCCAAGGTCACCGATCACCACGCCATCATCCCGACCACGACGCTGCCCGGCAGCCTGTCCTACGACGAGGAAAAACTCTACCAGGCCATCGCCATACGCTTTATCGCGGCCTTTTATCCGCCCTGCATCAAGCAGGTCACGACGGTTCAGGGCGAAACCAATCAGGTGAAATTCAAAACCACCGGCACGGTCATCGTGTCACCGGGTTGGCAGGCGCTGTACAAAAACGACGAGAAAAAGGACAAGGAGCAAAAAATCCTGCCTGAATTCAGACAGGGCGAGACAGGGCCGCATCAGCCCTCGGTCAGCCAGGGCAAGACTACGCCGCCCAAGCCGTACACGGAAGCGACCTTATTGAGCATGATGGAATCGGCCGGCAAAACCTGCGACGACGAAACGCTCAAGGAAGCGCTCAAGGAAAAAGGCCTCGGAACCCCGGCGACACGGGCCGCGATCATTGAAACGCTGATCAGGCGCAACTACATCGAGCGTCAGAAGAAAAACCTGTGCAGCACCGAAGCGGGCCGCCATCTGATCGCTATCATCGCCGATGACCGGCTGAAGTCGGCGGCTATGACCGGCGAATGGGAGTCCAAACTCAAGAAAATTGAACAGAACGCCTATGATCCGGAACAGTTCATGGCCGAGATCATCCAGTTCACGCAAAAAATCAAGGATGAATCGACCAAGCCGCTTTACGATGCGGGCAGGCTGGGCGAATGCCCATTGTGCCGCAAGCCGGTGATTGAAGGCCGGAAAGGCTACGGCTGCAGCGGCTGGAAAGAAGGTTGCCAGTTCGTGCTGTGGAAGGAAGTGTACGGCGTGCCAATCACGCACGAGCTGGCTAGCCAGTTGCTACAGCATGGCCGGACCCTGAATGCTCATGCCGTCCATATCGACGATGACGCGTTCAATGCCCAACTGACCCTGAACGGGCAGGGCGAGACGGGCTATATCAAAGCCATGGGTCAGCCGATGCCAGCCATAAAAGAAGCCATTGCCGCCTGTCCGCTGTGCAACGGCCAGATCATCGAAACGGCCAAGGCCTACAGTTGCAGTGAATGGCGCAACGGCTGCAAGGCCGTGATCTGGAAAACCATCGCGCACAAGAAAATCACGGCCGCGATGGCGAAAAAAATGCTCAATACCGGCCAGACAGGCGTAATGAAAGGCTTTAAATCGGCTAAAGGCAGCGCTTTCGACGCCAATCTGAAATTCGTCGACGGCAAGGTTCAGATGGACTTCAGCAAACCGGCTTGAGGTCTCGATATAAGGTATAATAGCTGCTTGATCAATCACGAGAGATAAAGATGAGCAACGTATTCAGCTTTACTGGCACAGTCTAAGCGGATTTTATAGGTGATGTATCATGGAAGAAACAGGAATACTTTATAAGCTAACATTTCCTAACGGAAAGTCTTACATAGGTATAACTAAGTACTCCATTGAACATCGTATAAAAATACATATCCGTGCCTCAAGGAGTGGCAGAAAGTTAGCTATTTATAACGCCATAAGGAAATATGGAGAGGACTCTTTTGAAGTGCAGGTTCTTGCAATAGCTCATCCAGACGATTTGCCAAGACTTGAGATAGAGGCTATCCGTGAACATGATACGTTTGGACCTAATGGATACAATTTGACCGCTGGTGGAGAAGGTACGCTTGGCAGGTCTTTTATTGTTTCAGAAGAAACTAAAGCGAAAATATCTAAAACAACGAAAGGAAGAATCGGAAGGCCTATTTCAGAAGAAACAAAGCAGAAGTTAAGGAATGCAAACTTAGGTAAAAAAGCATCTGAAGCAACAAAAAAGAAAATATCAGCTTCTCTTATAGGAAAACAAAAAGGAAAAATTATTTCAGAAGACACAAAAGCAAAAATATCAGCCTCTTTAACAGGCAGGAAGCTAACAGAAGAGCAAAAGTACAATCTTACTAAAAGCCGTGCTGATAAAGTTACTGGCATGACAGGGAAATCACATTCAGAGAATACAAAACAAAAAATAGCACTATCTCGTATAGGCAAGCGCATTGATTACCAACACTCAGAAGAAACAAAGCGAAAAATTTCAGAGGGTAATAAGGGAAAGATAATATCGGAAGAATCAAAAGCAAAAATGTCAGCCGCTGCTAAAAATAGATACGCAAAAAATAGACTTGAAAAAGATAACGCTACATTGTCTATGATTTTTTAACTAGAGAAAATAAGAGGATAAACATGTCAAATGTTTTTTCATTTCACGGGACTGTAGGTCGTGACGCGGAAGTCAGGTATTTGCCATCGGGCCAGGCCGTGTTGAATGTCACGGTCGCTAACAATATCGGCTTCGGCGACAAGCAGCAAACGTTATGGGTGCGAGTGGCCTTATGGGGCAAGCGCGCCGAAGGCCAGCTGCAGAATTACCTGAAAAAAGGCCAGCAGGTGTTCGTCTCCGGCGAACTGACGCTGAGGGAATATCAGGCCAATGACGGTTCCACCAAAACCAGTCTGGAACTGAACGCCAACATCCTGGATCTGGTCGGCGGCCGTAACGCCGAAGGCAGACAAAGCGAGCCGCAATCCCAGCGAGGGGCTAAACCAAACCAATCGTCATCCGCGCAACAGGATGCAGGCTACGATAATTTTGATGCGCCGTATGATGACGATATCCCGTTTTAATTGAGAATTTTACTTTAGTAACTGATGTTACGCAGACAATTTGCCCATACGTCAAGCGCCTGTAGGGTCGAATTCACTTGTGCCCCCTGGGTATTCGACCCGAGACCGCTCGCCAAGCTTTCCAGAAATCGGTATGGCTCTTGTTAAGTGCGAATACCCAGAGGGCACAAGTGAATTCGCACCTACGCGAGCATTTGGCCGCTTTCGGTAAAGTAGGCTCAAGCGCTGTCGTGCCCGGGAGCGGCAAACGGCATAAAAAGCTGCCCGTGCGTAATTCAGTAAAGAATATAAAAAGCCACTGTTTTAAGTGGCTTTTTTATTGGCATAAAGAAAATTAGTGTTAAGTGTTTTTTGATCTTGCCGTTCTGATTTCAAAAGAGCGGCGTTGGGCCTCCGTGTTTCACTGATGATGGGTCAACGCCGGCCAGCCGCGGCGCCACCCGCCGCCGGCGCTATTCTGACCAACGGTATCAGCAATAATGCCAGGAAGAAAACCAGGGCCAGGTGATGGAACAGGGTATTGACGGTGAGCACTTCCGCTTCGCGCCTCACCAGACCGTAAACCTGCTTCAGCGCGGCCAGATCGTTGTCCTGCAATGACGCAGTGCTGAACCGTTCCTGTAAGCCGCTCAACAGGGCTTGCGTCGCTGTCGAACCGGGCTTCACCGCCTCGCGCAATAGAGCGTAATGTTCCTTGTTCAGCCGAATCATAAGCGTATCGGCGATTGCCAGGCCTATGGCTCCGCCCAGATTTCGCATGAGATTGTACAGCCCGCTGGCGTTTTTCACTTCTTCAGGCGGTAGCGTGCCGAAGGTCAGGTAATTGATGGGCAGGAAGCAGAACATCAGGCAGAAGCCCCGGAGCGCCTGCGGCCAGAAAAATTCCCAGTAACCGGCCTCATGGGTCAGATTGCCGTTCATCAAGGTCCCGAGGCCGAAGCCGAACAGCCCTACCGCCAACGTCAGGCGCGGACCCAGCTTTTTGACGACCCGCCCGACGATGAAGGCGGATGCGAACTGAAACAGTCCGGTGACCATGATGTACTGGCCGATCTGCAAGCTGTTCAGGCCTTTGACGGTGGCCAGATAGGTCGGCATCAGGAAGATGATGGAGTAAAGCCCGATGCCGAGAATGAAGCTGAACAGGCAGCCGATGGCGAAATTGCGGTTGCGGAACGCCCACAGGTCCACGATCGGGTGTTCGATTGTCAGTTCCCGATAGAACATGGCGATGCCGGAAGTCGCCGCGATCAGAGTGAAGAACACGATCTCGCGGCTTTCGAACCATTCTTCGCGCACGCCTTCTTCCAGCACGAATTCCGTGCTTCCAAGGAATACGACGATATACAGGATGCCGCGGAAGTCAATCCGCTTAAGCAACGCCCAGTCCGGCTCGTCCAGCCTCAGAAACAGTCCGGTGGCCACGGTTACCAGTATTCCCGGCACCAGGTTGATCAGGAACATCGTGTTCCAGGATGCCGTTTCGGTGAGATAGCCGCCCAGCACCGGGCCCGCCGTGGGCGCGACCGTCACCACCATGGCGACGACGATCGTCATCGTGGGCTGAAGATGGCGCGGGAACAGCGTGTAGGTCACCGCGAACACCGACGGGATCATCGCCCCTCCGAAAAATCCCTGGAAGGCGCGGAACGTCACCATGGACGGCAGATCCCAGGCGAGCGCGCACAACAGGCTCATCACGGTGAAGCCGCCGCAGGACAGGGCGAACAGGTAGCGCATGGACAGCGCCCGCCCGAGCCAGCCGGACAAGGGAATGATCGCCACTTCCGCTATCAGATAGGCGGTCTGCACCCAGGTAATCTCGTCCTGGGTCGCCGATAGCGCGGCCTGAATCTGTTCCAGGGAACTGGCGACGATCTGGATATCCAGCACCGCCAGGAACATCCCTAAGACCATGGCGAAAAAACCGATCCATTGCTGGAGGCTGACGGTCTTCTCGGCAGGATCATTCGAGGCCGCGATCTCGGGCGGCTTTTCGTTGGGGGCCGGCGACCGGGACGGGTCGGGCTTGACTACCGCTGCCATGCCGGCCTACCCGACCCTGACCTTGACCACCGTGGACAGGCCCGGCTTCAGACGATTCAGGTCAGTGCCGGGCCTGAACCGGATCTTTACCGGCACGCGCCGCACGATCTTGGTGAAATTGCCGGTCGCGTTTTCCGGCGGCAGCAGGCTGAATTCGGAGCCGGAAGCGGGCGAGAAGCTGTCCACCGTTCCTTCGAACCGGATGTCGGGATAAGCATCGACCAGGATGTCTACCGGCTGTCCCGGCTGCATGCGTCCGATCTGAGTTTCTTTGAAGTTCGCCTCCACGAACAGGCCGTCGGTCGGAATCAGGTACGCCAGCACGCTGCCGGGCTTGACCAGTTGCCCCACCTGCACGCTGCGATTACCGATGATGCCGGCGATGGGGGCCATAATGCGCGTGTTCTCCAGGTCGATGCGGGCCAGTTCCAGGGCGGACTGGGCCGCCTTCAGTTTGGCCCGTGTCTCGTCGATCCGTGCCTCCAGGGAGGCCAGTTCGCTCTCCGCTTCCTGCCGTGCCGAGAGGGTTTTCTCCCGTTGAGCCGCCGCCTGCTTGAGGGCGGAGTCGGCGGCGTCGCGGGTCTGGGCCGAAACCGCTCCTTCCGCGGCCAGGTTGGCGAAACGTTTCGTATCTTTCGCGGCGCGTTCCAGATCGGCTTCCGCGGCGGCGATGTTGGCTTCCTGCTGACGGATTTTGGCGCTCTGCGTGCGTTTGTCGGTTTCCAGCGTATGGATGTGCGCCATTTCTATCAGGACTTGCGCTTCCGCCTGGGCGGCCCTGGCTCGGAAATCATGATCGTCGATGACGACGAGCAGATCGCCCGGCATCACTTTCTGATTGTCCTCGAACAGTACCTCCTTGACGTAGCCTGTCTCCTTGGGGCTGACCAGGCTCAGATGCGACTTGAGGTAGGTGTTGTCGGTCGTCTCGAAGGGGCGAATCTCCTTGAGCCAGTACATGATGCCGAGCGCTATCGCCGACGCGAGTATTAGAACGGTGAGGATTATTCTCGGAGAAAGGGAGAGGCGCATGTTCTTTCGTTGCCTTTTCAAACGGTGTAGTAGTCCAAAAAACAGAAATCCGTCAAACCCGAAAGCGGATGCCCGGGTTGACAGTCGTTATCCGGCGATTAAGTGGATCAAGCTGCTGGCACAGGTGCCGGACGGTCTGCTGACTTCACATTTTTTCAATCCCATTTTTTGCACAATTTTTTCCTGCGTTTTAAAGATATATAAATTGTTAAGGGCACTGAAGAACTCCAAAGTCCTTAAATAACACTCACGGGAAAACGGCCCGGCTATCTTGAAAAACCAGGCCCCGTGGTTTTCCGGGGGCGCTTCTTTCTTATGTAACAGATTACGCGGACAATTTGCCCTGCGTCAAACGCGCCTGTAGGGTCGAATTAATTCGACCCGGGACGCCTTGTCAGTCATTAGTGCGAATAAATTCGCACCTACAAGCGCATGGAATCGTTTTCGGTAAAGGCGGCTCAAGAGCTGTATTGAGCGGCAAACGGCATAAAAAAGCTGCCCGTGCGTAACATCAGTTATGTAACAGCGATAGCATCCTGAGCCAACGGACAGGCATACTCCCAATCGAAAACTTCAGCAAATACCATGCCAGTCGATGCGGGTACTCCGTGGCCGGCGCACCGGCATCCGGCTGTTAATGCCGGCTTTGCAAGTCGGGTGAATAGAGAAACAATCCGGTCTTCAACGGCTAACGCATGCATATCGGCAGGCCAGGGATACCGGCGGCGGGATCGATACCTTATATGAAAGCCTTGTCGACGGCGGATCTTCGGGCGCCTCGAAGCGGGTACTGTTTGACTATACACGTCAATTATTTGCGAAGCAGGCCAAATGACACAATCCAATGCACTGGCGGCACAGCAACGCATTGTTTTTAATGATTATATTTATTCATCCGGTCAAATCACCCAAAACAATTGCGGTAAATAACATAATTCATTGATAGAAATTAATGAATGCCGGGAAATCGATGAATGCGCCGGGAATTTTCCGGATAAAGTTGTGCGACTCATGCTCGAACAGGGCTGTTTAAAATCGGTACACTCCCCGCCAAATCTGGCTCTCGGCTTGTTTTTCCGCCCGGCAATCCGGGTTGGATTGTCGATTGGCACAGCTATTGCTGACAGGTTAAGCAATATCTATTTCCTCCAAGAACGGGCCTATAAGAATGAGTCTTTCCCCCATGAAATCCAGTGAGTTTCAGACCCTTGCCGAGATGTGTATCCAACAAGCCAAAGCGAGGCCGGATGCCGTCGCCTTCCTATCGGGTAACCATCGACAAACGTTTCTGCAGATCGATCTAGGCAGCAATCAAGTCGGCCACGGATTGACGGCGGCCGGCGTTAAGTCCGGCTCCAGAGTGGCGATACTCGGCAAGGACACCATCGCTCACTATGAGATTCTGTTCGGCTGCGCCAAGATCAAAGCGGTGCTGGTCGACCTGAACTGGCGGCTGGCCCTTCCTGAGATACTTTATATCCTGAATGACAGCGAAACTGAAGTGCTGTTTGTGGCGCAGGAGTTTTTCCCGTTAGTGGAGTCTCTGGTTCCGCACCTAGCCTCTGTCCGGACGATCGTCGCCCTGGACGGTGCGCATCCGGAATGGTCGCTCTACGAGGACTGGAAAACGGCGAAACCGGCTACCCCGATCGCTTGCGAATACTGCGCCGACGATGTGGCCGTGCAGATGTATTCCAGCGGCACGACCGGGCGGCCGAAAGGCGTGCAGCTCGCAAACTACAGTTTTTTCAGACTGATGCAAGGCATGCGGAAGGCCGGCGACCCGTGGATGTCGCTGAATCCGGGCGATACCCTGCTGCTGTCCCTGCCGCAATTTCACATAGGCGGGCTCTGGTGGGCCATGCAAGGTTATGCGGTCGGCGCTGCCGGCGTCATCGTCGACGCCTTCGTCGCCTGGCAGGCTTTACAGTTAATCGAGCAGCACCAAGTCACCAAAGCCGTGCTGGTGCCATCGATGATCCAGCTGATGCTGGAAGAACCCAGCTGCGCGAAAACCTATTTATCGTCAATCAAGGGACTGGTCTATGGCGGCTCGCCGATCTCCCCGTCACTGCTGCGCAAGGCCATGGAAATCTTCGGCTGCGACTTCTTCCAGATATATGGCCTGACCGAGACCGGCAATATGGCGGTGTGTCTGCGCCCCACCGATCATTGCCCGGAGGGCAATCCGAGGATGAAAGCTGCCGGCAAGCCCTTGCCCGGCGTCGAAATCAAGATCGTCGACGGGCAAGGCCGGACGTTGCCGGCAGGGCGCAGCGGCGAAATTTGCATTAAATCGCCCAGCAACATGCTGGGCTATTGGAAGAATGAATCCGCTACCGCCCAAACACTGGTCGATGGCTGGGTACATACCGGCGACGTAGGTTATATGGATGAGGAGGGCTACGTCTATGTCTGCGACAGGATCAAGGACATGATCATCTACGCGGGAGAAAACCTGTTCCCCGCCGAAATTGAAGCCGTACTAAGCGAGCATGAGGCGGTTGCCGAAGTCGCTGTCATCGGGATACCCGATGAAAAATGGGGGGAGGTTGTAAAAGCCTTTGTCGTGCCGCGGCAGGGCGGCGTCATCAAGCAACGGGAGTTGATTGATTTCGCCAGAAGCCGTATCGCGGATTTCAAAGTGCCTAAATCGATAACGTTTGTCGATGCCTTGCCGAGAAATCCGAGCGGTAAAGTCCTTAAACGGGTGCTGAGGGCGCCGTTCTGGCAGGACCAGGACAGACAGGTTAGTTAGTCAGTCAGTCAATTCACAATCTAGAGCATACAAGGAACAATAAATCATGAACGCAGTGGTATCAGAAAATCAAGTATCCATCACCGAAGCCGCGCCAGGGAAAATCGGTGCCGAGGTGCATGGCTGGGATGTTACGACCTTCACCCCGGGTTGTCCCGAAGCGGAAATGCTCCGGCAATTACTCTACCGGAATAAACTGGTTGTCATGCGCGGTCAGCGTCTTGACATGAACGAACAGGAACAAGTCAACTTCACCAGGGCGGTAGGCCGGCCTCAGGTTTATTTTCAACCGAATTATCACCACCCTGATTACCCCGAAATTTTCGTTTCCAACAACCTCAACGAAGACGGCAAAAAATTCGGTGTTTCCGGTACAGGCCGCTACTGGCATACGGATTGCTCTTTCGAGAAACATCCTCTGTCCTTTACCTCGGTACGCCCTATCTTCTTCCCCAAATCGGCCAGGGAAACCTCGTACATCGACATGGCCCGCGTCTACCGCGAACTCCCCAATGATCTGAGACGTTATGTGGATGGCAGGATGGCCATGCAGGAAGCCTGGCCGCGCTATAAAGTGCAACCGTGTGACATCGACCGTTCGATTGAGGAACTCATCGAGAACTTCAAAGCAGAATGTCCGCCACAGGCCCATCCTGCCGTCATTGAACATCCGGTGACCGGCGAGAAAATCCTTTATATCAGCAGCGGTTTCACCAGCGGACTGGTCGGCCTGTCCTATGAGGAAAATCAGCGGGTGATGAAGGCTCTGTTCGAATTCGTCGAGCAGCCGAAATTCATCCACACGCATTTCTGGGAGGAAGGCGACATGATTATCTGGGAAAACCGTACATTGATCCATAAAGGCTCCAAGGCCAAGCCGGGCGAATTCAGCAGAATGTACCGCATCGGCATCTACGACGATTTGCCGTTTTATGTGGGGATTGAATAATGAGTATGCTAAGGATGGTCGACCCGCTGGAAAACGTCATCGTTTCGGATATTGACGATGGTTTCATGAACAAGGTGCTGGAGCCTTACTTCAACCACAGCCGTTACCTGAAACACGCCTGGTTTCTGCAATCGGAAGGCAATGATTCGCAAGACCTGGTCATGAATGGAGAATTCTCGATACCCGAGTCCTGCTATATCGACAATACCGGGCATTTCAACGCCGTTGAGTTCAATATCTGCTTCAACCAGATTTGTTACGTGCATATGGCGCATTGCATTAAACACGCCCTGATACCGGAATTATCGGAAGATTACGACATGGAGACGTTTTTCGAGAAACAGCTTCCTAACGTCTTGATTGCCAAACTCAGCTCAAGCTACCAGAGCCAACTGAACGCCAAGCAGTTTTACGGCACTTATGGCATCAATAGCATTAAGAAGACGTCCACCTGTACGTTCATCAAAACCTACTGCCGTTTTCACGATGACGCCAACGGCAGAAGTAAGGGAGAAGTGACACTCGCAGTACTGGCGCCATAAAGACCGAAGCCTCGCCCGTTTTCCATGAAACCTGAAATGGGGCCATCCCCTCCCGATTTCAGGCGCGGAAAATGGGCGACGGTTGCTGCACGTTCCTTCAAGGCCTTAGGATTCGGTTAAAAATAACTTTCCGATTTGTCGATGAAATCATGTAGGGGCGAATTCATTTATGCCCTTCGGGTATTCGCCCTGGGCGACTAAAGTCGCCCCTACATCTGTTGCTCATCAAAATTCAGGGAAGTTATTTCTCACCTTATCCTTGGTTTTTCATTTCAATAAGCCATCAACCGTTATGTATCCCAGCTCGATTATCACCACGTTACAACAAGCCCAGCCGATCCAAAGAAAGCCGATATTGAACGCCTATATTCGCGAGTTACTGGCGAATTTTATCGGAATGGACAGTCCGGAAGACATAACGCCCGATCAAAACTTTATCGAACTGGGCACCGATTCCCTGCAAGCCGTGGAATTCAAAGCCAGACTGGAATCGAATCTGTCCTGTTCACTTCGCACGACTTTGCTGTTCGATCATCCTCGGATGGATTTGCTGGTTGACTATTTAATCGACGATATCCTGCCGTTAAACACGGCACCGTCCGAACAAACCGAGGCCGTCGCCGCAATCACGCCGCCGCCCATCAGCAGCGATCCGCTGTCCTCGGCCCGGACGCAACCGATCGCCATTATCGGCCTAGCCGGACTGTTTCCCGGCGCCGATGACGCGGAATCGCTCTGGGAGAAAGCCTTGGCCGGCGAATGTCTGCAGCTGGATCCATGCGCGCCGGCAGTCGCGTTCGGATACGGTAGTATCGGCGAAAGCGCCCCGTCCCAAGACACCGACATCGCCGATCGCCAGCTGCAACTTCTGAGCTTTCTTCTTGCGCAGGTACAGAACGATTACCAAATTACCGGGCGGATGCTCTCTACGGATACGACCGGCGTTTTCATAGCCGCTCAATCGTTCGTTGATCGCCTGGGTTGCCGCGATGATGGCAGTCAGCCGTATCGGGTTCCCATCGCCAACCAGATATCCTTTCAATTCGACCTGAAAGGCCCCAGCGAGGTGATCAATACGTTTTGCACCAGTGTCCACGTCGCGCTGCACCGTGCCGTGCAAAGCATCCGCTCCGGCGAATGCGGACAAGCCATCGTCGGCGCCGTCAACCTCATAGACGCCGACGAATTCGCGTCCATGGCAATGCATGGTCTTTACGACCAGCTGCTGAGCAGCCGTAACCGGACGCGCAGCTTCTGCGAGGAAGCCGACGGATTCGTCCGCAGCGAAGGCGCGGGCGTCGTCATCATCAAGCCGCTGGCGCAGGCCCTGGCGGACGGCAACCGGATTCTGGCGCTCATCAAGAGCAGCGCAGTGCATCACGGCGGCCGCGGCTATTCGCTGGAAGCCCCCAACGTGCAAGGGCTGAAACACGCCATAACGACCAGCATCGCCCAGGCCGGCGTCAGCACGGATACCATAGATTATGTGGAAGCCCACGGCATCGGCAATACGCTGGCCGACGCCCTGGAATTGACCGCCATCAGCGACGCTTACCGGCTGTTGAGCGCGAATCCCGACAAAACCTGGTTCGTCGGCAGCATCAAGCCCAGCATCGGCCATCCGGAAGTCGCATCGGGCATGGCCTCGCTGATCAAGGCCGTCAAAGCCCTGGAGCACCAGGCCATACCGGGCATAGCCGGCCTCGGTGAAATCAATCGCGAATTGCCGAGCGACCATGCCCTGATTCTGCAAGACAGCGCCACGCACTGGCAAAACGACGCCGGCCCGCGCCGGGTAGCGCTCAACAGTTACGCGATCGGCGGGGTCAACGCGCACATCGTGCTGGAGGAGTATTGCGAACAAGCGGCGGTTGATTCAGGCGCAACTCTCACTCAACCGTTTGGCGATGCGATAAGCGCTCAGCCAGCGCAAGCCGCCGGCTTGACCGGGGATGTCGAGGCAGCGTTAGCGAGTGTGGTCGCCGAGGTGTTCGGCAGAGACCTGCCGGAAATCGACCGTTCGCTATCGCCCGTGCATTACGGCTTCGATTCGATCCAGGTGGTGCAATTCATCAAACGCCTGAACGAACGGCTGGGCTTAAACATCAAGGTCGCCCAGGCGATGGGCGCCAAAAACTTCGGCGAATTTTTCGACATGCTGGCGCGGCAAACGCGCAACACGGACAACGTTGCGCCTGAAACGCCGCGAACGGCGGCGAGCGTACTGGCGGCGCCGCAGCCCTTGTCGGAAACCCAGAAAGGCCTGTGGTATATCCAGGAAACCTTTCCCGAGTCCACCGATTTTAACGTCCCGCTGATTTTCCGGCTCAAAGCCCCGGCTGACCCCGCCTGCCTGCGACTGGCCCTGCTTGCGGTGCTGGAAGAGCGCCCGCTGCTGCGCTGCCGCTATCAATCATCGGGAGAAGACGTCGTTCAAATGGCAGGCAGCGCCGC
Organism: Methylobacter luteus IMV-B-3098; assembly: GCF_000427625.1. Lineage (GTDB taxonomy): Bacteria > Pseudomonadota > Gammaproteobacteria > Methylococcales > Methylomonadaceae > Methylobacter > Methylobacter luteus. The sequence goes on along the minus strand of NZ_KE386569.1, from coordinate 2,216,902 downwards.
CGACAACCTTGTGATCGAGCACCTGGCCCTGCCCGAAAACCAGCAGACGGCGCCGTTTTTGCGCCAGTTGCTGCGGCAGCCGTTCAATCTGGAAACCGACCCGCCGCTGCGGCTCTATACCGTGGAGTGCCCGGCAGACCAGCGCTACTATGTGTTCTTCGCCATACACCACATCGTCATCGACGGCTTTTCCGGCATGTTGTTCGCCAACGAGTTCTGGGACAAATACCACGTCCTGGCCGCCGGCGGCAAGCCTGCCGCGCAAGCGCCCGACACGGCCTTTTTCCACTTCATCGCCTGGGAACGCGCTTATCTGAACTGCGCTCGGGCCCAAGACGACCTGGCCTGGTGGAAAAACCGGCTGGCCGGTGTACCGGCGACCATCGCCCTGCCTTACGATACCCTGCCGCAGCCCGGTCTGCCCGATTTAGGAATGGGCTGCGAAACGCTGACGCTGAACAGCGCCATGCTGGGCGCGCTGAAATATCTCGGGTCCATGCTGAACCAGAACCTGTCGGCGCTGTTGCTGGGCGTATTCAATATCCTGATTCACCGGCTGAGCGCGGAAGACGATATCGCACTGAATATGCCGGTGGCCGGCAGGCCGATGCAGCGCCATGAAAATACGATCGGCTGCTATATCAACCTGATGATCGTCAGAACCCGGATCCGCCCGGACGATACCTTTCTGCAACTGGTGAAACAGATAGGCGCGAACCTCGCCGAGGGACTGGATCACGCCCATTATCCTTTCGCCAGGATAATGCCCGAACTGGGACTCACGCTGCTCAACCCGAGCGAAGTGCCGTTTTCGGTGTCTTTTACCTACCAGAATATCTTCGACGGCATCCTCGGAACCCATGAACGGCTGGGCGGCGTCGAGCTGTGCTACGACGTGTATCAGGAAACGATGGACAGCTATATGCTGGAAGTCTACGATTTTCGCGATACCGTGGAACTGCATCTGAAATACCAGCGCAACCTGTTCGAGGCCGACACGATCCGCCGTCATCTGGGCTATCTGGAAACGCTGATAGCGGCTATCGCCGAAGATCCCGGCCGGCGCATCGACGAATACGACTGCCTGCCGGAACAAGAGCTGAACCTGTTGCTGGATGGCTTCAACGATACCGCCAGCGAGTTTCCGAGCCAGCACTGCGTTCACGAACTGTTCGAAGCTCAGGCGGCCCGGACGCAGGACAACACGGCTCTGATTTTCGCCGGCCGGCAAATCGCCTATGGCGCCCTGTTGGAGCGCAGCCGTCGTCTGGCGATCTACCTGCAAGCCCAGGGGATCGGGCCGGATCGGCTGGTCGCGGTGTGCATGCATAGATCGGCGGACATGATCGTTGCGGTGCTGGGTGTGCTGCGTGCCGGCGCGGCTTACCTGCCCATCGATCCGCATAACGGCGAGGACAGAATCCGCTATATGCTGACCGATGGCTGTGTGAGCCTTTTGCTGACCCAGTCCCATCTGCAGCCGCATCTGTCCGGCATATTAGCAGACTGCGGCTGCCGGGCCCTGGCTGTCGATGACCCTGCCTGGACCGATCAGATACCCCGTAACATCGAACTGCGCCGCGAGGTCGGTCCACAGGACCCGGCCTATGTGATCTACACGTCCGGCAGCACCGGCAACCCGAAAGGCGTGGTGATCGCCCACCGGTCTCTGGTGAATCTTTGCCATGCGATGACCGTAAAATACGGCATTACCGACCAGGACAGAATCCTGCAGTTCGCCTCGCTGAGCTTCGATATGTCGGTGGAGGAAATCTTTCCGTATTTATTGGCCGGCGCCGGCATCGTGATCCGTCAGGACGCCGATATCGAAGTGGACAATTTCTATCGGGTCGTCGTCGACAACGGCGTCACGATACTCAATCTCCCGCCGCAGTTCTACGGCGTGATAGCCGCGCTGGAGCCGGAGCGGCAACAGCAGCTATTCAGCCAGCTGCGCCTGATCTCCTTCGGCGGCGAGGCGCTGCCAGAGGCGACGCTGCAAGCCGTGCAGGACCGCGGCGTCAGGCTATTCAATGCCTACGGCCCAACCGAATACACCGTCAATGCCGCGATCGCCGAGCTTGGCGCCGGTCAGCGCCTGACCATAGGCAAACCCATCGCCAACACCCGCCTGTATGTGCTGGGCAAACACCTTGATCTATTGCCGATAGGCGTAGCAGGCGAATTGCATATCGCCGGCGAGGGGCTGGCGCTGGGTTATCTGAACAATCCGGAGCTGACCGCCGAGAAGTTTATCGACAACCCTTACGCGCCCGGCAAGCTGTACAAAACCGGCGATCTGGCGCGCTGGCTGCCGGACGGCACGCTGGCCTATGTGGGCAGAACCGATCACCAGGTCAAAATTCGCGGCTTCCGGGTCGAACTGGGCGAGATCGAAAATGCGCTGACCGAGTTGCCGGGCGTGAAAAGCGCCGCAGCGGTCATCGCAAGACCCCGTTCCGGCGACGGCCGCCTGGTGGTCTATTACACGGCCGACGCGGCGGCCATCGGTGCAGACGGACTGCGCGAGCAATTGCGCCGCCGCCTGCCCGATTATATGCTGCCGGCCGGATTCTTCCGTCTGGAAGCCTTGCCGCTGACCAGCAACGGCAAGATCGACCGCAAGCAGCTGGAGCAGACACCGGTTGAATTCGACGCCGGCGAGCACTATGCCGCGCCGCAAACCCCGGTCGAACGAGAACTGGCCCGCATCTGGGAGGACGTGCTCGGTCTTGCGCGCGTCGGACTCAACGATAACTTCTTCGAGCTTGGCGGCCACTCCCTGCTGTCGATACAGTTGGCCAACAAAATCAATCAGCAACTGCCGTCCTCGCAAATCGGCGTTGCCGACATCATCCAATGTCCGACCGTGCGCGAACTGGCCGACCGCATCGGCGACGCCGGCGAAAAACCGGCCGGCTCGCCCTGTGTCGCCAGACTGCGCGACGGCATTCCGACCTTCATCATTCCGGGCATGCCGGGGCTGAGCGACGGCTATCATCAACTGGCGGCCCAAATCGGCGATAGCGGCCCGGTGTACGGCCTGCAAATGAAAGGTTACGCCGGCAGCGCGCCGGCCGGCTCGATGGAGGAAATGGCCGCCCACAACATCGCGCTGATCCGGGACATTAAGCCGCGCGGCGCGATCAGGCTCTATGCCCACAGCTACGGCGGAACCGTGGTTTACGAGATGCTCAGGCAGTTGCAGGACACCGGGATTCAGGTCGAAAGCGTGGTGTTGATAGACAGCGGCATTGCCAGCTGGCCGAAGCAAATGGACAAACTCTCGGTCATCGGTTTCTGCCGGATGATTCTCGAAAATGCCGGCATCGATCCGTCCGGCCAGGAGGCATCCATTACAGCCATCCTGGAGAACCAGCCTTATCCGGCCTGGAAAACCGGATTGGCGAGACTGCTGCACACGGCGATGGGCATTGCCCCCGACTATTTTCTGGATTTGTGGCATGTGGTCGAGACGTCGCTGGCCGTCGATTACCGCTATCCGCACGGCAAATTGCCGTACCGGCCAACGCTGATCATCGCCGAGGAGAGCGGGAGCTGGCTGAGACCGGGCTGCTGGGACGATTACTACGACGACGTCAGGGTCGTCCATGCCGGCGGCGGCCATTTCTCCGTCGTCGCCGAACCTTATTGCTCGCAATGGCTGAAAGAACTGAAGCTCGGGCACTGCTCCAGCCCGGAACTTCCGGAAGGGCACTACTATGGCGCTTAAGGCCGGCTATTTAATGCTGCTGTGCAGTCTGGCCGGATGCACCATGGGACCCGATTACCGTGAACCCTCTTTCGCCCTCCAGGATCGCTGGCAGGCTGAAAAGGACGCCGGCGCGGGCCTGAAACCCATAACCCCGGAGAAACTGAGGAGCTGGTGGAAGAGTTTCGGCGATCCCCAGCTGGATCGGCTGATGGAACTGGCGCTGGCCGACAATCTGGACCTCAAGATAGCACTGACGCGCATCGATCAAGCCCGCGCCGATCGCCGTTCGGTCCGGGCCGAGCTTTTCCCGCAGATTGACATCAGTGCGGGCGGCCAGCGGCATCAGAACCTTTCCCCCATTTATGCGAAAGGTGTCCGTTTCAATCTGTTCGAGCTGGGCTTCGACGCCATATGGGAACTCGACCTGTTCGGCCGCCTGCAGCGCCGACTGGAGTCGGCCAGCGCCGATCTGGAGGCGGCGAAGGAGGAACACGCCCAGGCGCTGGTGACGCTCACGGCCGAACTGGCCCGCTCTTACGTGGAATACCGCAACCTGCAGAACCAGCTGCGGATCACGCGCTCGAACCTGGAAGCGCAGCGGCACACCCTGAAGCTGACTGATAGACTGTTCAGTGAAGGCGTCGGCACGCGGCATGACGTAGTGAGGGCGAGGGCTCAGGCCGAGACCACGAGCGCCCAGATTCCCGCACTGGAAGCCGAGGTGATTGCCACGCTCAGGCAGCTGGAAGTGCTGGTCGGCCGGCAACCCGGCGCACTGGACGGCGGACTGAATGCATCAGCCGCACTGCCGGTGGCGCCGGCGCAGCAACTGCTGACTTCGCCAGCCGAAACCATTCGTTGGCGACCCGACATTCACGTCGCCGAGCGTCGGCTCGCGGCCGCGACCGCCATGCAAGGCGCGGCCATTGCAGAACTGTTTCCGAAAGTCTCGCTGTCGGCCTTTCTGGGGCTGCGCAACACCGACATCGAAAGCCTGTTCAAGTCGGCGGCCTTCTCCTACAGCACCGCAGCCAACCTGCTGCAGCCGCTGCTCAATTTCGGCCGCATCCAGGCCGGCATCGATCTGACCGAGGCGCAGCAAAAGGAAGCCTATCTGGCCTATGAAAAGGCGGTGCTCGAAGCGCTTCGCGAGACCGAAACCAGTCTGACCCGCTACCTGAAGGAAGAGGTGCGCCGGCAAACCCTGGCCCGCGCCGTGGCGGACCAGCGCGAATCCGTCCGGCTGTCCCAGTTGCGGTATCAGGAAGGGGTCATTACCTTTCTGGACGTGCTGGACGCCCAGCGCGCCCTGTACGCCGCCGAAATCGAGCTGGCCCGCTCCGAAGCGGACACTTCCACGAATCTGATCGCCTTTTACAAGGCGCTGGGGGGCGGTGCGAACGCCATGTCGCCGGAAATCGCACAGGAGGCATCGTAACCGAAGTCACGCAGACCTCACCTGTAGGGTCGAATTCATTCGACCCGAAACTCCCGCCAGGCTTTTCCGAAGGCGATATGGCCCCTTCAAGCGGGCCGGGGTTTGCAACCCCGGCCTAACGTTTCCATGATGTCTGGGATAAGTGGCTGCTCTTGACTAGCGTCAAACGTTTCGGATGGGGCAGCAGGCCCCGTCCGGCTTCATGGGACTGCACCTGACAGCCGTAGGGTACGCAGTGCGTACCTTTCGGGGCTTGAATTAAGAGAATTTTTCCCTCGAGCCTTCGATTGCTGTTCCAGACGCCATTCTGCCTTCCCCGTAGTGGTTTATAATGCACAGGAAAAATTAATAGACAGGCTACAGGATGGATAAAAAACAGAGTAACTCCGAATCAAGCCGGCCGGCGGCCTCGGTCCAAGAAATAGGTCTGGTCTTGCAGCCGGGCGGCAGCAAAAAACTGGCTGAGATACGCCGCAAGGCACAAGCGAACCCGCCGCCGCCCGTTGAAGCGACTGACGCCGATCATGAAATACCAGCGGACTTAAAAGCCGAGGCGGCAACGGAGCTGAAGATCGCCCGCAAGCTCATCGACGAGAAAATAGCCGCCATCATGCGTGGTTTTCCTGCCGGCAAGCAGAACAAATTGTTCAGTTTTAGGTACGGCTCTGTTGACGCTATAAAACGCATGGATCTGAATGCCGCGTTTAAACGGTTAGGCATAGCGCACAATCAGGTTAACATGAGGCTGATTGCCGGGCTGGATTATTATGGCGATGCTGCGGGAACAGAGGAAACCAGGTCAAACCCTCCGACCGCTGAGTAGATTCATACGACAGCACTGGTTGGCTTGGCGGTTATCACTCATCACAAGGCTTGTTCTTGCCAAGGTCGGGGCCGTTCAGAAATAAAACGCGATCATCGTCGCGCTCGGATGCGTCAGGGGATTGAATGATGGTATCAATTCCAGCTTCATCAGATCCGAGGCCGTTGCCGGGGCCTGCGGAGACCAATCTGGCATTTTCCGGATGATAATCAGCGGTATTAGGTCCCTCGTCATCATCGTCATAATAGGGTATTTGCAACACAATCGGCCGGTGCCAGCCATCAAAAATATGTTCGCCGGTATCGGTCGTTATATCGACATGCACATAAGCATCGGTTGCAGGAGCGGCAGGATTAAAAACCGTTCCGAAACTATCATGCAGGAGAGTACCGCTAACGGGACCGCCGGTTGACAGGTACGGTCCGCGCCAGCCCACGCCGGTTTTGGGGTTGTAGTCCGGCCATGAGCCTTTCTCGAACAGATATTTCAGATTGTAGGCAGTGTCAGTGCTTGCCTGACTGGCCTTAGGGTAAGTGCCCAGTGTATCGGCATAATAGCCAGGCCCCGCCTTGCCGCCCATGATCGCCTGCTTGACGGCCTGCAGGGTCGCATCGGTCGCCTTACACATGGCTGCGCCGCCCGTGCCGCCAACATAAGGTACAACAAGGCCGGCCAGTGCGATCAGCACCAGCAGCACTACCGTTATTTCCAACAGCGTCATGCCTGATTGCAGTGTTTTATGGAACCGTTTCATCATATTGCTCTTCATGTTGTAGTTATGTTTCGGGTCGAATTAATTCGACCCTACAGAATTGGCCGGAGGCACGGATAATCCACGTAGATGCGAATTCACTTGTGCCCTATGGGTATTCGCACTAAATGTCAATGTCAATGCGAAGGTGCCGCCTCGGGTCGAATACCCTACAACCATACCGCATCCTATAAGGCATAGTCGCCAATGTGTTCGGCCAAACCCGCGCGCAACGGATTGGCCACGATATAGCGCGCGATTTCTTTAATATCCTCATTGCCGCGCGGGGCATGATCGTAATAAGCCCTTTGCCAGAGCGATCCGCGTCGCTGCAGGAAATCATTGACGCGCCGCGCCGACGATGCCTTGAAGATTTTGACCGCTGCCGATAATTCAGTATGGTCTCCCAAGGCTACCAGCCAATGCAGATGATCCGGCATCAATACCCAGGCCAATGTGGTCAGACGGCCTTCAATTTCGCTTCGGCGCATTTCATCGACTACCAAACGGCCCGTGTACAAACACCGGAATAATGGTTCCCGGTTGGCCGTTACCGTGGTGATGAAATAAATCTGGCCCGGGATGCTGACCCGGCCTTTACGCAAATCGTCATATGCCATCGCTTTACTCCTTGTTTACACCGGTTGGGTTTCGGGTCGAATGAATTCGACCCTACGGGACACATGCCTTACGGCATGCGCGCTCCATACCATGTAGGTGCGAATTCATTCGCACTAAAATATAAAATTAAAGACCAATTTTGACATTTTACCAATTGATGACCGGCAAACCGGCGCGCGGGTGGAAATCCACCTGAATTGGATTTTGGCGGTCGGCGGGGTAATGTGTATCGGTGCAGATTATTCCATTGTGTCTATATATACCTATAGCGTTGGTTCCAATCGGTATATCTGTAACTAAGCTATTGCTGCTTGAGTCTCTAAAATTTGTAAACCTGATTGTTTGAAAACTGCCATCTGCAATAATTGATTTGGAATCATAATTCACAGTTGTTGCGTCATTGGTTATATCTTCATCACTAATCAGTACTCCGATAGAAGAATCTGATTTTCTATAGAAAATTTTCATACAAATTCGTAAATCGGATGAGGTATTAATAGAAAAAATATTGTTCCCATACCATATTTGATCAGCGCTTAAACATTCGTTTTCAGTTGTTATTGTTCCGTCATCGGTGCAACTGCGCCAAGTACCAGTACACAATGCTTTGTTAGATTTGGATTGGTCGGAACAACCAAAACCTTCGCCATACCAGATTTTACCTGCTGATTCACAAGTTGATCTGGTTATATAGCTTGCTTCGGAACAAAAAGACCATGTTCCTGATACTGATAGATCCTCGCAACTAGATTTATTGTAATAGCCTGCTTTGTTACAACCTCCATACCATGCTTCAGGTTCTGGACAAGTTTCTTTAGTTATTTTTGTTGGATCTGAACAAACCGAAACAGGTGGTAATTTTTCAGTTGATTTTATGAAATTGACATTAACTCCTCCGGAAATATTGACTAGCCAATCCTGTTGGCGCGCAACAGGATTGGGGTAAAAGACTGTACCATTCGAGTGATTATTAGAAGGGTAATCATTTTCATAGTCTTCAGTTGTTGGAATAGAGTTGTCCTTTTGATGATTTTTACCAAAGCTTTGAACAATCAGATTGCCACTGTCTAATGCGTTGCTTGTAAGACTGAACAAATCAAAGAACCACCAGCCATAATTTTGATCAGTCTTCGCCGCCGCTTCATTTCCCCAGCCGTCAACAAAAGCATCATCATCCAATGCGCTGCCGGAAATATTCAGATAAGGTCCGCGCCATCCGTACCAAAGGCCGCTAGCAGAATCAAATGCCCAATCTGGCTGGGGTTTCCATATTTTGCCAGCCGCTTCACAAGTTGCTTGAGTTGAATACGTTCGATCAGAACAAAAGTTTTGCTCCAACAACTCATGCAAATCTACCGGCAACCGCCCCATATCCGCCACAAACCCGCTCACCGCCTGCTGGCCGTTGATGATCTGCCGGGGGTTGCCGAGGATGGCTTCCCTGATGCGCTCCAGGCGCTCCCGGGTCTGCTCGTAGCGGACCTGAAAACTCAAGCTATTGGTTTCGCGTATAGCGACGCCGGCCAGCAGCGTCATGATCAGCAGCACGACCGTCATTTCAATCAGTGTGAAGCCGTGGGCCAGGGTGGGGGATGCTTTGTTCATAAGCCGTTGAGTATCCGGTTGTCGGTTGCTGTCATGAAATATCCGCGCCAGGCGGTCTGCCCGCTTTACGATGTTAAAACCTGTAGTCCATGCCCAGATTGAAGCCGTAGGAGTCCCAGTTCACGCCGTTGAACCGGGTTTCGCCGACATAACCATCGGAAAAATAGGTCGTGTCGATGCCCCCGTTGTTGGCTTTCCATTTCTGATAGTCGGCCGACAGGCTTATCCCCCAGGCCGGGTTGATGCGGTAGCGGCCGCCTGCCGAGGCGACAATGCCTTCGCCTTCCGCCTCGTGCGCAAAACTTTTGGGATGCTGGAAATCGTCGCGCAGGTTCCAGTTGCCGGTGCCTTCGTAATCCACCCAGTGATACTCGACCGATCCCTGCAGGGAGAGGCGGTCGGTCAGGAACAGTTGTGTTTCCAGCCCGCCCCAGGGCCCGAAGAAGGTCGCCTCGTAAGTGCTGTCCAACCCGCCGAAATGGCCCAGTGCCGGTATGGTCTGAAAGCCGTTGGTCGTATTGAACTGCTGGGTGTGAAAGGCGTAGCCGATTTTGGGCGTCAGGCGCAGGCGGGGTGCAGAGCGCTTGCCGGCGATGTCGAAGTGATAGCCGAGCGCGCCTGAGACTTCGATCGTTGCGCCGTCGTCGTTCACGTTGTTGGAGCGCGAGAATTCGCCCTGGCGATTGTCCAGCAGGTAATCGGAATCCTGATTGCGGCCCTCGACAATCTCGCCGTAAGCGAACTTGCCTTCCGCATGCCAGTGACCGGCATAGGTGATATCGATGCCGGTTTCAACCATGGCGCTTTCCACGTCCTGCCATTGCAGTTCGGACAGGACATCGGGCGAGCCTGTCGGCGCGGCGATGGTCCAGTCCAGATCGTCCTGCCGGTAGCCGCCTTGAAGGTAATAGTCCATCTGGAATTCCGGTGCAGGCTCCGGTTCCTGATCGTTTTCGACGACGGCCGGGCGGTCGGTGGCCAGGCCGATGGTCTGGCCGCGCTCGGTCGTTGCAGGCCCGCCGGAGGGCGGTTCGGTAAAGATGACCATGTGCATCGGCCCGTTGCGGCCGCCGTCGTTTTCGCGCCTGTCGGTCAGCGGCGGCTCGTAGGCAGGGGCTTCAAACACATGCATTTTCATGTCCGGCGCGGCGTTTGATGCGATGCCCATTGCCTGCGCCGCCAAAGGACAGCAGACGAGTAATGGAGCCATCCCTGTCAAGTTGCATTTCTTAACCATGATTTCCCTTGAGTTGCCGGTGCATCTAGTGAGCCGCACGGGTCACAATTTCCTCGAACGGCTGGGAGGAAATCAGGTAAAGATAGGTCGTCGCATGGCTCTGGTCACTTTGTCCGGCCAGCGTTTCGTTTTCGATCGTGGAAGCCAGCCAGCGGCCTTTCAGGTGGCGGTAATCGACCGTCACCCGATCATTCGAGACATTGTGCAGTTCCACGGCCGTGACATAAATCCCTCCCTGGCGCCAGCCGGCAATCGGCAGGGCCTTGATCCTGGAGTCGTAGGTCAGGTCGACCGGCACGAATTCGCTCAGTCTGACCGGCGTGATCCTGGGATCGATCCTGCGCTGCTCGGGCGGCAGCCGGATGGCTTCCGATGCATAGCGGGTCAGGTCCACATAAATCTGCTGGGCAGGCGAGGGTGCCGCCGCCGCTGCCGTTGCCGCCCTGCGGTTTGCCGGAAAGTCCCTGGAATCGCCGCGGCCACGGTATTTATCGAAGGTATCCTGTTTGCTGTATTCCTTGTACGGCTGATCCAGCACATAGCCTTTATGGCGCCTGTCCGGGTTGGAGTAGATGTCTAGTGTGCCGGCATCCAGCGCATTCGGATGAATGCTGTTTTCCTCAAGCACCTCGTGGCTGACGCCAGCCGCTTCGGTAGGCGTTTCCATGATATGCGGCTTGATGATGATGACCAGTTCCCGGCGCGTGCGCGACTGGCCGTCTTCCCGGAAAAAGAAGCCCAGCACCGGGATGTCGCCGAGTATGGGCACTTTTTTCTCGCTACTGCTGGCCGCTTCCTGGATCAGGCCGCCGACGGCGACCGCGGTCGAATCCCTGGCGACGATCGTGCCGCTGAACGTGCGCTCCTGCACCAGGTCGATATTGGCATCCTGAAGCTTATCGCCGATTTGCACCGGAATCGTGCCTTTGCCGGCCGACAGGGTGGATTGCTCGACCAGGATCTGGATGCCGACTGTCCTGTCCGAATTGATGTTGGGCGTCAGCAGCAGGGTAGTGCCAATGGCGCGCAAGTCGGTTTCAGGGACCAGAATCGGCTGTTGCACGACGGTTCCCGTGCCGAGCCCGACGCCGCCGGCCACTGTGGACGATGCTGAATAGCCGCTGATGATGGGCCTTTCCTCGCCGACAAATACGCGGCTGACTTCCTGATTGGTGGTCATCAGCATGGGCGTGGCCAGTTCCGTGACCCGGCCCTCCCGTTCCAGCAATTGCAGACGAGCCTCGAAATTATTGCTGACCACGGTAGCCAGCAGGGACGGATCGAAAGCCGCCGATGCGGCTCTCAAACCGGTATCGAAAATCTCCTGAGCCCCGATGCTGTTGACGGCATCCAGCGTGGACAAATTGGCGTCATTGGTTTTGAGCTTGAAATCGAACAGCGAGTTGTAGCCGTCCGATAAATCGATGGACAGGACTTTGACCTCCATCAGCAGCATCGAGCTTTCGGTGTCCAGTTTCTTGTACAGCTGGCGGATTTCATTCATCGCATCCTGGTCGCGGGTACGGACCAGCACCCGGTTCTGGTGCTTGATCACGCCGACATAAATCGGCGCCTGGTGGCGGATGGTCTGATCCAGCAGTCCGCTGCTCTGAGCCGCATCTCCAGTTATCAGACCCTGTACGCCGTCTTTGGATTCATTGGCGAATTTGCGCAAAATCTCGGTGCTGACCCGCAGCTGCTCGTCCATTTCAATCTGTCTGTTACTGTGTTCCTGCCCCTCGACAGAAACGCCTACCCGGTTACCTGAGAAACCGCCGCTGCCGGCATTGATACTGGTCGAGTTATTGCCGCTTCCAGTGCCGCCGCCACCGCCAGAGCCGCCTCGGGCCGAAGTCAGGGTCGAGCGGCCATCGATCATGTTAAAGCGCTGGAAGCGCTGGGACAGATCCGTCATGAGTTCCTTCTCGTTTTTTCCATAACTCAACGTGACGCGTTCCGAAAACAGGTTCTTTATGGTCTCGGCCAGATCCAGCGCATTCTTGGCGTTCTTCATCGTGAAGATTTCCGTTTCCTCCTTTTTGAATTCGACCTGTTCCAGGCGATATTCCTTGACCGTGTAAATGCGCACGATATTGGAGTTCCAGTCGCGCTGATACCAGAGGTTGTAGGTTTTGGCGATGGCTTCGATCACTTCCATGGACGTCACGCGGCGCAGGAACATGGTGACGTGTATATCGGCGGCTTCCCTGGAGGCGATGATATTCAGGTCGGATTGCTCCGACAGGATGCGCAGGGCGTCGCCTACGGTAATGTCGCGGAATTCGATCTGTTCAATAACCTGCCCGGGGCTGGCGTGCGCAACTGTCGGCAAAGCGGGCTGCAGCAACGATAAGGCCAGCACGGCGGCGGTAAAACGGGATTTTGAAAAAAACTTAGGCATAAATAATGAATTCTGGCGTTGCAGTCGTGAGGATTTCGGCATCAGGTCGCTCTCATGCTGCAAATCGTCATCAGCGTAAAATAATGGTCTCGTTGCTCGGGGTGATCCTTACCTGCACATGATCTTTTTGTATTTCCAAGACGTGGATTTCTATCAGTTGATTTTTCTCGATATAGGTAATCCTGTCGTTGACGCTCACCATCTCGGTCTTGCCGTTAATGCGCAGCATGGCGTGGTTCTTGCCCTTGTGCATGTTGCAGGCGCTGGCGGCCAGCGAGATGTCGGGCAGGTTGGGGGCGGCGGAAACGGTGGTTTCGCTGCCCGCTACAGCGGAACGGCTGGTAACGTGTTTTAACGCATCCCTGAAGTTTTCGTTCATACGGGTCGGGTCCTGCAGCTCATCCTTTAGTTTGTTTTTCTTGACCGGCTCGTGCTGATCGGCAGGCTCCTGCGACCGCCGCAACCGTTGCTCGATTTGACTGTTGATGGCAGTCGGGTCGGACAGGTCGTCTGCCGCCAGGCCTGGCGCAGCGTTGTCTTGCCCGACAGACAGGGAAGGGCAAAACAACAGCCATAGCGCCGCCCGTTTAAGCGATTGCATCTTCATGAAGGGCTTCCTCCCGCAGCGGAAAACATGGCCACTAAGAAAGCGGCATAAACAAAGCCGACGAGAGCGCCGACAAAAATGGTCATGAGCGGCGCGATCATGCCGGTCAGCGTGGCGATGGCCTGTTGCAGCAGTTCATCGTGGTATTCGGTCATTTCAAACAGGATATCGTCGAGCATGCCGGAATTTTCGCCGATGCGCGTCATTTGCAGTAACAGGGGCATATAGCCGGACCCGGTTTCCAACGGATCGGCCAGCGACGAGCCTTGCAGAACGCGGCTGCGCGCAAAGGCGATGCGGCTGGCCATGTATTTGTTGACATGCAGTTTTTCCATCGTCTCCAGGGCGTCGACCATGACCACGCCGCTGCGCAGCAACAGGCCCATGGCCCGTGAGAACAGCACCGTGCCGGACAGGCGCAGGACATAGCCGAAGATCGGCAGTTTCAGCGCCCATTTGTCTATCAGCCAGCGGCTGGACGGCAAGTTATAAAGGACAATAAAAACGACTATCGAGGCGATTGCGAGAACGGCAATGGTCAGGCCATTGGCCAGCACCCAGTCGGAGGTGTTAATCAGCGCCTGCGTCACCGGCGGCATTGGCTTGCCCATGATTTGCAGCAGTTTTTTAATCTCGGGAATGATGCTGGTCAGCATGAAGATCACCAGGCCGATCGCGAACAGCATGGTGAAGGCCGGATAGCGCAGGGCCGTGACGATCTGCTTTTTGAGTTTGCGGCTGGATTTGACTTCCTTGGCCGCCTCGTCCAGGACTGTGCTCAGATGGCCGGTCTGTTCGCCGACGTGGATCAACTGGATCGTGAATTCGCTGAAGGCTTTGTGTTCGGACAAGGCATCCTTGAAAGAGCTGCCCTGCTGGATGCGTTTCGCCAGCCTTTCCCAGGTGGCGCGCGCGCCGGGCCGGCAAAACTTTTGGGTCAGGCTCAAGGCATCGAGCAGGCTGATGCCGCTGCGCAACATGACCGCGATCTGATGAAATTCATGTTCGATGTCGGATGCATTGAACGCGCGGTAAGCAAACGGGTTCAGGCTGAAGGATTTGACGGCGCCGCCGTCTTTTTTAAGCTCTTCGATTTTAAGCGGCAGCAGGCCCTGCTCGCGCAATGCCAGAATCGCCGATTCGCGGGTCGCGCTTTCGATGGCGTCAGTGCGTTGCTGGCCGCTGCGGTCGCGGGCGAGATAGGTGAATACAGGCATTAGCGGACCGCCGGATTGTTAAACAGGCATAAGTTTTCAATCATTGGCTTTACCACGACGAGGCGATCTGGACGACTTCGTAGACCGACGTGACGCCGGCGATCAATTTGGATACCGCATCGTCCAGCAGGCTCTTGATGCCGGACGCGCGCATTTTTACCACCAGCTCGGCTTCGCCTTCGCCTTCGGCAACGGCGCGCGCCCAGTCTTCGCGCAATTCCAGCAATTCGTAAAGCCCGATACGGCCCGCATAGCCTTTGCCTCCGCAATAAATGCAGCCGGACGGGTCATGGATAATCCGGCCGGCCAGTTCCGGATGACTGATCGATACGGCTTCCAGCTCCGTCATTGGCCTGGGGATGCGGCAGTATTTGCACAAGCGCCTGAGCAGACGCTGGGCCACGGCAAGCCGCAGCGCGGCCGCGACCAGATACGGCTCGACGCCCATGTCGGTTAGACGCGTGACGGTCGCCGCGGCCGAGTTGGTATGCAGCGTGCCCAGCACCATGTGCCCTGTCAGCGCCGCTTTAATGGCGATATCGGCGGTTTCCTTGTCTCTGATCTCGCCGACCATGATCACATCGGGGTCATGACGCAGCACGCTGCGCAGGGCTTTGGCGAAACTCACCTTGTCGGCGGCATCCACCTCGACCTGCGCGACGCCGCCGATTTCGTATTCGATCGGGTCCTCAATGGTGATGATGTTGACGTGCCGCTCCTCCAGCAGCATGCGGATGGCTGCGTACAGCGTCGTGGTTTTGCCGCTGCCGGTCGGCCCGGTCATGATCATCATGCCCTGGATGCGGCGCAGAAAGCCTTCGATCCTGTTTCTGTGGTCCGGATCGAAACCCAGATGCTCCAGCGTCAGCGAGTCGGTCTGTACGGCCAGAAGACGCATCGTGACGCGTTCGCCGTATTTGGTCGGCAAGGTCGCCACGCGCACGTCGATGCGCCGTCCGCCGGACACGAACTGATGCGAGAAGCGGCCGTCCTGGGGTTGGCGTTTTTCGGCGATATCCAGATAGGCCATGACTTTCAGGCGGCTGACCAGTTCGGTGTAAATGTTGGCATTGATATGGCTGTACTGCTCCAGCTGGCCGTCGACGCGGAAGCGGATGGTCGCGCCGTTAAAACCCGGATCGATATGGATATCGGAAGCCTGGCGCATGTAGGCGGCGTAAAGCAGCTCGTCGCCGGTGCTGACGGCGTTGGAACTGACCTCGGTGCTCTTAGGCGATGCCTGAGCCTGATGGCGGTTATCGCCGTAGACCTGCTTGAGTTTTTTATCCAGCAAAGCCTCATCGCCGGCCCATAACTGGACGGGCATTTTTAGCAGCCGTTCCAGCAGGTTGGCCAGCGCCGGGTTTTCAATATCCTGGCAAACTACATGCATGGCGCCGTCCAGCTCGATAAAGGGCAGGGCTTTTTGCCGCAGCGCAATATTGGCGGGCAGCTTCAGCGCACAGGCCGGATCGATGCGCGCCAGGCCGATATCGAGCTGGTGTGTCCGGGGATCGAGGCCGACGTGATCGATGTATTCGACGGCCACTTGCAGTTCATCGCCTTCGGCCTGCACCCGGCACACCCTGGCCTTGCGTGTAAAACGCCGGTGTTGTGCCTCGATGCTGACCGTGATGGTCTGGTTATCATCGATCTGGCCGGCGTGGCCCGCAAAAATCAGACCGGCGCCGCTTTCGGATGCGTCCTTGACATCGGCATGACTGACCGTGGCGCCGTCTTCGACAAACACGGTCGCACGCCAGCCGCTGACAGGCTGGCGCTCTGTGCTTCCTTGCCCGGAAGCAGGCCGTTCAAGCTCTGAGGATTTTTGTCTCATGTTTTTATAGTTATTTTTTATCGCGTGGAGAGCGCTCTGGCATTCTCTACGTCTGCTTATTATTTAGTTGTACAGCCAGGGAGCCCGCCTGAAGCGCTTGTTTTAATACCCGCCATGAGCGAGTGAACCTGCCCCCGCAGGTGTTCATAAAACGCATATCCGATACAGCTTACAGCCACAATTTCAATAGCCACTCCTGTTTGCCGGTGCCCTTGGCGTAGGATTTCATCGTCAGCGATACCGGCAGCGCTTTAATATTGCTATCGGCCAGTGTCGCCAGAGCCTGGTAAGTATCCAGATAGGTGCCGGAAAAACGGATATTTCTGATATTTATGGCAATCCCTTTAGGATTTTTCTCGTCAGGGGCAACGGGCTTTTTAGCTTTGGAATCTTTAGCTTTAGGATCGACGGTTTCTTCCGGCGTTAGAAGATCCTTGAGCCAGTTCCGCGTACTTTGAAGTGATTTGGACAGATTTTTTTCGCCCGACTGGTCATTGGGAATCTCTTCAAGTATCTGCAAATGGTTGTCATCGAAAATAACGGTAATGCGGTCTATGGCGTCATTGGTCGAGCGTTCGGGAGATAAAAAACCGCTTTTAGCCGCCAGTGCCGCATGGAGGGCTTTACTTTCCTGTTCAAGCTGGGTGACCTCTTCCTCCAGCCGTTTTTTCTCCTGTTCCATGCCCGGCATCGAATCCGCGTTGATGCCCTTACTGAACATCTCCATATATTGTTGCTCGGCTTTTTTGGACTTTTCCGTGATAAAGCCGCTGATAATCGCAAAATAAACCACCAGCACGCCCAGCGCCGGCAGGATGCGTTTAAGCTGTTGCTCTCGTTGTTGTTCGGGTGTCATAGTCATTCAGGCGTTAATTCGTTTTTTTATCCGGCTCATGATGAAACCCTTCGATGCCTTTATCGCGCAGGGCGATTTCAAATTCCCAGGGGCCGCCGTCTTCAAGCAGGTTCATGTTCTTTTTGGTCGGCGCCAGGATTTCCCAGCCAAGATCCGCCAGTTTCAGCTCCAGATAACCGGCCAGTTTGTTGGTTGAGACGGCATCCAGACTGATGCCGCGAATTTTTATGTCATCGTTTTCGGCGATAATTTCCTCCAGCACCAGATTTTCGGGACGGCCCGAGGCAACGGCGGCCAACAATCGCGAGGGGCGGTGCTGCAGCGCCTTGATCATTTGCGGCAACGTGTCCGAGTCGGCCTTAAGCTTGTCGAGTTTTGTTTTCAGCTTGTCGCGCTTGTCGCGATCGCCGCCCATGGATTTGCGTAAGGCGGTTATCGATGTTTCGACCTTTTTCAGCGCTTCGGACTCCTGGGTGAAATGCCGGGTTTGATACAGATGCCAGCTTAAATGGCCTATACAGATCAGTACGGCCACGGAGCCGCCGGAAGCCATCAGCAACAGATCCTTGTTGAGCCTGGACTGATAGCGCAGCATCGGGACCGGGGGCGGCGTTTTCTTGACTAGCGTGCCGGCCCATAAGGCCAGCCATTCCGGTATCCGCTCGGCATTGCCTAAGTGCAGCGTATAAGCGGTTTCAGGCAATAACTCGATTTTATTGTTCAGCAGGGTTTCGGTGTGCGGGGCCGCGCCTTGTTCGTTCAGCCATTGTTCCAGTTGCGTATGCCAGTGGCGATAGTCAAAAGAGAATAGCTGCATGGAAAGGCCGCTGTCGGGATGGCGCCGCAACGCGACCAGCTGGTTGGACCAGCATTCCATTCTCAGCCAGTCCTCATGCGCCGGGTTGGCCAGTGATTGCGGCATGGCGGCAGGGTGCAGCAGGCCGCCCAGCTGGCTGCCGGTTTTTTTTACGGCTTTATGGATGTCTTCGAAATGCAGCTGATTGATCTGGCTCACCCAGTATGTGCTCATTTCATCCTTGTTGCTGAGCAGGTGATAGGCCAGTTGCATGTCCATTGCGGACTGGCCGGTCAGCCCTTCCAGTTCGAATTGCAACGCCTGCAGCAGTGTGGCCTCATCAACGCCCTCCACCTGCATGGAGGGGATGCTCAGCAAGGCGATCGGCAGGCGCATATACAGCAGCCAGACCTTACGGCCCAACGGTCTGCCATTGCCGGCGATCTGCCCGAAACAGTCGGCCAGCTTCGCCGTCGTCGGGCAGTTAACATTTATTGTGGCCATTTCGTTGATCAGTACGCCCGCCTTATCGACGTCGACACGAAAGGTTTTAGCCTCGGTGATGAACAGCACGCTGTGGGCCGGGC
Organism: Methylobacter luteus IMV-B-3098; assembly: GCF_000427625.1. Classification (GTDB taxonomy): domain Bacteria; phylum Pseudomonadota; class Gammaproteobacteria; order Methylococcales; family Methylomonadaceae; genus Methylobacter; species Methylobacter luteus. Next base: position 2,198,411 of record NZ_KE386569.1, on the reverse strand, counting down.
GTTTTTTAAACAGGGGGAATTTCATAGGTTTGCAGTTACAAATAAAACCTTGGGTTCGTTACAGCGTTAAAGACGCACAGCCGGGACGGCTAAGTGTCTTAATGCCCATACCGCTGCATTCTTATGAAAAATGCAGGGGTATGAGGTGGATGAGGAGGCATCCGTATCCTCTTCATCCGTCATCCGTGATAGGCATCTCCTTGGGTATCTTTCCGTCATCCTTTGCGGAAACCGCCGGGCGTCGGTATGGGGTGCCTAGGGCCCGGGTTAGCGGAGTTGTTTCTGTTTGATAAGATGGCCAATGATGTTTTGGCCATTCTGTTAAGCTGATGCGGAGCGGGCGCGAGAGGTGTGTGCCCGTTCTGCCTGGCTTTTAAATATGGCGGATTCGCTGGCCGCTAATCCGCCTTGGAGGTTAAGGTTGGGCTGCCGGACGGCATGGCAACCCAACCTGAGCGACTACGGATTAGTTAGCAGCAGCTCTATTGTTCCAGCCTTGAGCCAGCAGCGTATTTACACCAACCAAGGCAGCTGATTCAGTAGTTGGCACGTTAGCTACTATGCCCAAAAACTTCGCTGGTTCGGTGATAGTGGAGCACGCGCGGGTAGTATTGATCGCATCGTTACCGGTGTTAGCGGCATCTACCTGCAAGATTGCAATGAAGTGGCCGTAAGCTTGCTGAGGGCCAAATTGAGCGTCTTGAGGGAAGTACACAGGTGCAGCTGCCATCGTGGACTGGATCAATTCATTGTTGTCGCCAATACCAACAGCAATGTAATCATAGCAAGTGTCGCTGTAGACCATAGCGTCGCGACCTAATGCTTGTGCTAGATGAGCTTCAGTAGAGTCTGTGTAATCAAGCATACCACCAACCATACCGCCGACCCCTGCAACGCCCTGAACAGCTGCAAATATAGCAGAACCGTCAGAATATGCGCCACCAGCCGGGTCACCAAGCATAAGCATGCCTGTGCTGGTGCCAAACGTTTTATTTTGGGCGTTAGGATCGTTTGCTACCGCCATGTTGATTCCGGAGGCTGCTAGCGATTGTGCCTGAATAGAGTCAGCAGCAAAAGGCGCTGGGGTGAACAAGCCTGGATTCGCCAAGCCGCAATAGACTGCGCCTGCTGTTGCACCTGTACAAGCACCGCCAGCGCTGCCCGCATCAGCCAGACCGTTGATTAACGTGTCCACATGCGGCGGCAGTTTATTTTTGTCAGTTACGTAACGACCCACCGCATTGTTCAACTGCGTCAGGTTATTGGAGTTGGTGCTGTCATGGGTGGTCTGGGTAAAGCTGCCGACATAAGGCACCAGCAAGCCCGCCAAGCCGATCAGGATCAACAAGACAACGGTCAATTCAATTAAAGTCATACCCGCCTGGCGAGCCATATTGTTATAATGCTTCATGAAGGGTTACTCCCTATTTTTATTAGTTAATGATTAATTTAAAGTTGCCATTAACAAAGTTGTTGGCGGCAGAGCTCGACCCTCTGCCGCCAACCGGGGGTAACCTTTCCCCCACACTCCCAAACTTCCTTTAGCTCGCCATCCCGGCTCTGCCCATCCGTGGAATGAATTAACTCGTATGGTCAGCACATATAGAGCAATTGCTGTGCCAGAGTTGTAAGCAACGGATTACTAAGAAATTATTATTTCTAGATACAAGGCAATTTAATAAACTGTGTGAAATGCCGCACTTTTTATGGATTGTATGTGGCATTTGACTTAGTTTTTGTTATAAGTAATTGAATTAAAAATAAATTATTATTTTTTTGATTGAGTCGTGCCTTAAGAATAAATGTGTGAAATGCATCACTTTTTTGGGGTTATGCATGACATACGACCGGCTTGTATTTGTAATTTGTTGATTACAAAGAACATTATTTTTTATTGAGTTATCCTTAAAAATAAATGTGTGAAATGCCGCACTTTTTGTAGGGTAGATGTGTGCGGATCAGTCTGGTAGGGTACGCATCGCGTACCTTTTTTGAAAGTTAAAAATTGTTGGCATTGAATAAGGTACGCGATGCGTACCCTACAGAGTTGCAATGCGTGGTAGGCTGGGTTGATAAAACCGGCATTTCGGGGCTGCCTATGCCGGGTTTCCGCTAAAGCTCCAACCCAGCCTACCGTACTTGCAAGCGCATGCGGATGCAAGAGGGGAGCCTGGCAGGGGTTACATGGCGGAATTTTGATAACCATCCGGACATGGGGACACAGCATTAGGAACGCTTCCGCTTTCTTTTGGCCAGAATATGGCGAATCAGCAGGATAAGCAGGGTCACGGCGGTCAGAGGCATCACAAACGTCATCATGATCCTGCTGAATATCGGCAGCGAATCGTGCTGTATCGAATCCATGATCAGGTACGAGGTATAGGCGGCGTAATAGGCCATAAACAAAAAGCCTTCCCAGCGGTTGATTCTAAAGCCGGTAAAAAAGACCGGCAGGCACGCGATAGCGACGGCGATCATCACCGGGATGTCAAAATTCAGGGCGGCAGGAGACACATCGATGCCTGCCGGCGCGACTATGGAACTCAACCCCAGCACGGATAATACATTGAAAGTATTGCTGCCCACGACATTGCCGACAGCGATGTCGCGTTCGCCTTTCAGGGCGGCTACCACCGACGTGGCCAGTTCCGGCAGGGAGGTGCCTATCGAGACGATGGTCAATCCTATGACCAGCTCGCTGATGCCGAGAGCATGTGCCAATGCGACGGCTCCCTCGACAAGCCACCTGGAGCCCATGACCAATAAAACAAGCCCGGCCGCGATCCACACTACGTCTTTAAACCAGGGCTCCGGTTTAACCTGTATTGGGTGTTCAAGCTCGCGCGCGGCATGGTTTTCCCTGCGGCTCTGCCAAATAAGAAAAACGGTATAGAGCACTAACAATGCGAACAACAGGCCGCCTTCCAGTCGATTGATTGCACCGTTCAGACTCAGGCCATACATCAGAACAGACACGCCTATCATCAGCGGAACATCAAGCCTCATCAACTGGCTCGACACCACGAGGGGGCTGAGCAGGGCGGAAAGGCCAAGAATGAACAATACGTTGAAAATATTACTGCCGACCACGTTGCCGACCGCCATGTCCGGCGATCCCAGGTAAGCCGCCTGCAAATTAACGGCAAGCTCGGGCGAGCTGGTGCCGAAAGCCACAATGGTCAGGCCGATGACCAGCGGTGAGACTCCAATGGACAGCGCCAGTTTGGAGGCGCCTCTTACCAGCCACTCAGCCCCCGCCACGAGGCAGAAAAAACCGGCAATCAACTGGATGGCAATGCTCATATGTTTACAATCCCAGGGTCATGGCAAGTATTTGATATTACTCAATAGTCGAAAGTTTTTACGCCGCACGTTGTGAGGAAAAATATAATTTGGCGCCGCCCGTTACCGGGCATTCATTTTTAGCCTGAATACCGTGCCAAAATTGATCTGATAGAGGAAAATCGGACCGGAAAGCGCTATGATAATCCCGCACAATCCGCTGAATTTAATCAATAGGACAATTACGTGAATAAAAATATCTTACGCCACTTGGCACTATTGGCTTTGATGCCCATTGCCGTCCATGCCCAGTACCCTAACATGACTGAAGAACAGATGCAGAAAATGATGGAACAGGCCCAGAAGATGCAGGCTTGTGTCAGCCAAATCGATCCGGCGGTCATGGAAAAAATGGCTAAACAGGGCGAGGCTTTGCAAGCCGAGATTTCAGCCTTGTGCAAAAGCGGCGATCGCGATGGCGCCCAGGAACGGGCCATGGCCTATGGGAAGGAGATAATGAATGATGAAGGCATGCAAGCCATGAAAAAATGCGGCGAGGAGATGGTCCAGACAATGCCGCAAATGAATCTTGCAAAAGATTACGGCGATAAAAAACAAGGTCATGTCTGTGACAACTATTAGCGCTTAAGGCTGGCCTATAGACAGGACTGATGTCCATTGCCTCCAGGCGTTGTATAACAATAAAGAACCATGAGAGGGTATTATGATATATCAAGTCGAAGGTGATATTTTGTTGAGCAAGGCACATGCCATGGCACATGGCGTAGGTCTCAATGATCCGATGGACAAAGGCCTGGCGCTGGCGCTGCACACCCGGCATCCAACCATGCGGAAGGATTTCGAGCGCTGGTGCCATCAGCACAATACCAGGCCCGGCGAGGCGTGGCTGTGGGTCGGACCCGATAATGCCCGTATCATCCATCTGATCACGCAGGAAAACGTGGATTCTCCCGAACATCATTTCGGCAAGGCGACGCTCGGCAATGTGAAGCATGCCCTGGATGCCCTGGTGAAAATCATTTCAAAAGAAAAAATAACATCGATCGCCCTGCCGCGACTGGCGACAGGCACGGGCGATCTGGACTGGGACGACGTCTGGCCGCTTATCGAGAACAGTCTGGGCGAACTTGATATTCCGGTGTATGTCTATACGGCCTATCATGCCGGCCAGCAAGCCCATGAACCGATAGTTTGAAACAGTGCTGCTAAGAAGTTTACCGGCACAAAATACCTTAGACCATAAAAGAGAAGATTATCTTGCCTGAAACTATTCAATTAAAAATTCATCACGTCAGTATTATTGTGGCCGATACGGCGAAATCACTGGCGTTTTACAGCGGAGTGCTGGGCCTGACAACCTGCGAGCGACCTAATCTGCCGTTTCCGGGCGCCTGGATGCAGCTTGGCGTGCAGCAGCTTCATCTGATCGAACTGCCCAATCCCGATCAGGGCAGAATAGCGCCTGAACACGGCGGTCTGGATCGCCATACCGCTTTTCTGGTCAATGATTTCCAGGCCGCTCGGCGCAAGCTGGAGCAGCAGGGCATTAAGTATACTTTGAGCAGGTCGGGCCGGCCGGCCCTGTTTTGCCGCGACCCGGACGGCAATGCCGTGGAGCTGATTCAGGACCCTGATGTCGCGCATTAATTGGCGCCTGCCGTAGGGTCGAATTAATTCGACCCGAGGAACGTCTGCTATTATTAAAACGTCGTGTCACTGTCATTCAGTGCGAATACCCAAAGGGCACAAGTGAATTCGCACCTACGGAAGCTTTGTAGCCCCAAAAGGTACGCAGTGCGTACCCTGCCAATTCCCGTTAAATAATCGCTTTGATCGCATCGGCCAGCAAGGCGTCGAGGTTTATACAGGATGTCGGATGATCGATGCTGTCCGTGCTCCAGATAGCTTTGATGCCGGCTTCGAGGATGTGGGTTTCGGCGTCGCCACAGAACAGCGGATGCGTGACGGCGACATAGATATTGCTGGCGCCGGCCTCCTTCAGCAATCGGGCCGCCTTGGTCAGCGTTCTGCCGGTGCTGGCCATGTCGTCTATGATGACGACGGGCTTGTTGTCGTAGTTGTTTGCCGGCAAGGTCATTTCAACGTGTTTATCACCCAGTCGCTCTTTATGCGCGATCGCATAGTCGAAGCCGATTTGCCGCGCGATGGCGGCGACCCATTGTTCCGATTCGCTGTCCGGCCCCAGCAGTACGGCGTAATCGAGTTGCTTCTTCAGGAAGCGGCCGATCTCATCGGCCGCGGTCAGGCTGATCGCGTTTTTGATCGGGATTGCTTGAGCCAGTGATGAGATGCGGTGCAGGTGCGGGTCGACGGTCAGCACGTCATCAAACAGGCCGGCCAGCATCTTGCCGATGATGCGTTGACTGACCGCCACGCCGGGTTGGTTGGCGAAATCCTGACGCATATAACTCAAGTAAGGCGCGACGAGGGTCAGGCGTTTGACGCCCAGTTCGCGGGCCGTGGAGGCGCACAGCAGCAGTTCGATCAGTTTGCCGTTGGGCTGATTGAGGCTGCGGCAAACGATAACGTGTTCCGGCAATGGCGACGGCAACTGAACAAAGCTCTCGCTGTCGGGGAAGTGGTGTACCGTGACTTCGGCCAGTTCGGCATTCAGGCGAATGGCAAGCCGTTGTGCCTGGCTCAGATAATCGGGGAAGGCGAGTATGATCATGGTTGGATTCCGGATTAGAAGGCGATCAGCGACGTAAGGGCCAGTTCGTCATCGCCAATGGTATAGCCGTTATTCTGCGTGGACAGATTCTTGGCGAAGGTGAAATCGGCAGGGAATTCGGCATGGATGCGGTATAAAACATCGCCTTTTTTTACTGCATTGCCCAGTTTCTTAAACAAGTCGACCCCGGCTCTTTTCAGCATGGGGGCGCCGGCAAGGCTCGCGATTTTGGCCATCTGGAAGTTGTCGATATTGGTAATGAAGCCGTCGCGGTCGGCATAGACTTCATGACACAGCTTTCCGACACGCAGGTCGATCTGTTTGGGACCTTGCGCCTGAATCAGCGCGTTCATCTTGGCCCAGGCCCGGCCGGATTCCAGTATATCGCGGGCGATGGCGTAGCCCTGGCCGCCGCGCACGTCGGGGTCGAATTCAATAATCCGGCCGGCCAGTTGCAGGGCTTTCTGGCGCAGATCCGTCGCCGCATCAGGATCATTCTGCAATACCTGCATGACATCCCGGGCTTCCAGCACCGGACCTATGCCGCGGCCTATCGGCTGGCGGCCGTCTGTAATCATGACTTCCAGATGGATATCGAGGCGGTCGCCGACGAATTCAAACAATTTGCGCAGGGCCAGGGCCTGTCGCATGTGCCGGACTTTGGCCGTGGGGCCGACGGGAATATCGATCAGCAGATGCGTGGAGCCGGCGGCGAGCTTCTTGGACAGGATCGAGGCCACCATTTGCCCTTGCGAATCGATGCCCAGCGGGCGTTCGACGGAAATCAGCATGTCATCGACCGGCGCCAGTCTGGCCGTTCCGCCCCAGGCCAGGCAACCGCGTTCCTGGCGCACGATTTCATGCATCTGATCGGGCGACAGATTGACTTCGGCCAGCACTTCCATGGTATCGGCCGTGCCGGCCGGCGAGGTGATGGCGCGGCTGGATGTCTTCGGAATCAGCATGCCATGCGCGGCGACAATCGGCACGACCAGCATCGAGGTGCGGTTGCCGGGAATGCCGCCGATGCAGTGCTTGTCGGCGACCAGCGGTTCCTGCCAGTTGATTTTTTCGCCTGATTGCAGCATGGCGCGGGTCAGGTAGAACAGTTCGTCGCGGTCCAGATTATTTTGCCCCGTTGCGACCAGAAAGGCGGCCATTTCCATTTTCGAATAGCGGGCTGCGGCGATATCGGTGGTAATGCCGATGAAGTCATCCTGATCGAGCCGCTCGCCATTGATCTTGCGGCGCACCGCATCCATGGATTTGGGATGTTCGGCATGATCAACTGTTACGAGGCTGCCTGCGGCGACATTCAGTTGCGCGAACGCCTGCTCGGATAAGCCCAGTTGGTCCGGCAGCACGATCGATGAATCGTCGACGACATTGAGCACGGCAACCACCTTGGCGCCATCCGTGCTGACCAGGATTTTGGACAGAGCCTGGAACCCTTCAGCGCGGTAAATGCCGCATTCGCGATGCATATAGGCGACGTTTTCGTGATAGGTATCGATGGCGATACGGCGTATTTGTAAGGTATCGGTACTCATGGATCAACTGTTCAGTCAGATAGTGGGGTCGATGATGCGATCTGGGCTGGCTAATGTCAACAAACGAATGATCGGATTCGGGATTTGCATAGGCTCCGGCCAAGTCCTATCATGCGCTTTACTTTGCCTTTTAATTTTGGGGAACATACATGGAAAAATGTGCATGGGCACTGGCAGGCCCCCTGGAAGAACAATACCATGATCTTGAATGGGGCGTCGCTGTGCATGACGACCGGCTGCTTTTTGAATTTCTGATACTGGAAGGCGCGCAGGCCGGCTTGAGTTGGGCCACGATTTTGAAAAAACGCGCCGGCTATAGAAATGCTTTCGATGATTTTGATGCCGAGGCGATGGCCGGCTATGACGCTATAAAAATCGATACGCTATTGAGCAACCCGGAAATCGTCAGGAACAAACTGAAGGTGCATGCCGCTGTCAGCAATGCTCAGGCGTTTTTAAAGGTCCGGCAGGAGTTCGGCGCATTCGATGAGTATATCTGGCAATTTGTTGACGGCCGGCCTGTGCGCAATGCCTGGAAAAGCGCGGCCCAAATCCCCGTGACGACGCCGGCATCCGATTCAATGAGCAAGGATTTAAGACGGCGAGGCTTTAAATTCGTGGGCAGCACAATCTGCTATGCCTATATGCAGGCTGTCGGCATGGTCAATGATCATACGATCGATTGTTTCAGATACGGACAAATCTAAAAAATTCATGCGTGCACGAAAAGCATCAAGAACAACCTATCATCATTACAATGTCGGCGAAGCGCTGTCGCCGTGGCGGGAATCGCTCAATACGGTTATTTTCGGCTCCGAGACCCCCATGGGCAGGGCGTTCGATATCGGTTTGAGCATCAGCATCGTGCTCAGTGTGATTGTGGTCATGCTTGACAGCGTTGAAACGGTCCAAAATCAGTACGCGCAAACCTTGTATATTATTGAATGGATGTTTACCTTGCTTTTTACACTGGAGTACGGGCTGCGCTTGACCAGCGTGAGACGGCCCTGGCTGTATTTCAAGAGTTTCTTTGGCCTGGTCGATCTGATCTCGATATTGCCCAGCTATCTGATCCTGCTGTTTCCGGGCGCTCAGGCCATGCTCGCTATACGCATTTTACGGCTGCTGCGGGTTTTTCGTATTCTCAAGCTATCGGCCTACATGGACGAAGCCGAAATCATGATGACGGCATTAAGCAAAAGCTCGCGTAAAATCATGGTGTTTCTTTACTCCGTGTTTATGCTCGCGATTGTGTTCGGCTCATTGGTGTATGCCGTGGAAAGCAGGGAAGCGGGCTTTACCAGTATTCCGACATCGGTCTATTGGGCTATCGTGACACTGACGACGGTCGGTTATGGCGATATTTCGCCGCAGACGCCGCTGGGTCAAGTGTTCGCTTCGACAATCATGATCATGGGTTATGGCATTATCGCGGTGCCTACCGGCATTTATAGCGCCGAGTTGATCAGAACGTACACGGCTAGAAAAGTCAGGAATGACGCCTGTCCCGATTGCGGTCAGACAGGACATGATTTCGATGCCGATTATTGCAAATACTGCGGCCACGCCTTGGAAGATTAGGTAGCATGGCCCAAGCCGTTTAATCCATTTAGAAGGAGATCATTGCTATGCGTTATCTACATACCATGGTCCGGGTCCATGACCTGGACGAATCGCTCGATTTCTACTGCAACAAGCTGGGGCTGGTCGAATCCAGCCGGATAGACAACGACAACGGCCGTTATACGCTGGTTTATCTGCACGCGCCGCGCGATGCCGAACTGGCCGCCAAGAACCATGCGCCGCTGATCGAACTGACCTATAACTGGGATGCCGAGGACTATGACGGCGGGCGCAATTTCGGTCATCTGGCGTTTGAAGTCGACAATATTTACGAAACCTGCCGGAAACTGATGGATGCGGGGGTGCCGATTAACCGTCCGCCGCGTGACGGCCATATGGCATTCGTGCGTTCACCCGACAACATCTCCATCGAATTGTTGCAAAAAGGCCATGCGCTGGCTCCTGAAGAGCCATGGTTTTCCATGCAAAACACAGGCAGCTGGTAATATGAAATTTCCGGTACATAATCCTAGGGTCCGCAGCTGAAATTCAGACCGCGGCGATCAAATTTTCCTATGTCCATTATTTCAGAAACAGTCAGTGAGCGGCCGTTGCCCGTCTCTTTTCGGGAAGCTTTTTTTTACTGGCTTAAGTTGGGTTTTATCAGTTTCGGCGGCCCGGCCGGACAAATCAGCATGATGCACCAGGAGCTGGTCGAAAAGCGCCGGTGGATATCGGAGCACCGTTTTCTGCACGCCTTGAATTACACGATGGTGCTGCCGGGCCCTGAAGCGCAGCAGCTGGCAACGTATATCGGCTGGCTGATGCACGGCGTCTGGGGAGGCATCGCGGCCGGCGCGCTGTTTGTTTTGCCGTCGCTATTCATTTTGTGCGCGTTGACCTGGATTTATCTGGCGTTCGGCGATGTGCCGGCCGTGGCCGGCATTCTGTACGGCATCAAGCCGGCCGTGACGGCCATTGTTGCCGTTGCCGCGCACCGGATCGGCAGTCGCGCGCTCAGGAACAATGTCCTGCGTGCCATTGCCCTGCTGGCATTTGTCGCGATCTTCGCCGCCGATGTGCCTTTCCCTCTGATCGTCGGCGCGGCCGGACTGATCGGCTATCTGGGTTCGCGCATAGCGCCCGACTCGTTCAAGGCGGGCGGCCATCATGCCGCTGCACACAAGTCGTATGGTCCCGCTCTGATCGATGATGATACGCCCATACCGGATCATATGCGCTTTAAGTGGCCCCGGCTCCTGCTGTTTGCCTGCACGGGGCTTTTAATATGGGGAGCTATGATCGCTGCATTGGCCGCAAGCTATGGCTGGACAGGCACGTTGACGCAAATGAGCTGGTTTTTCACCAAGGCGGCCTTGCTGACCTTCGGCGGTGCCTATGCCGTGCTACCTTATGTCTATCAGGGCGGTGTCGAGCAATATGCCTGGCTGACCGGTACGCAGATGATAGATGGGCTGGCCTTGGGCGAGACTACGCCGGGGCCTTTGATCATGGTTGTTGCATTCGTTGGCTTTGTCGGCGGCTGGACCAAGGAAATTTTCGGTCCGGAATTGCTGCCATGGGCAGGCATGGCCGGAGCGGCGATCGCGACGCTATTCACTTTTTTGCCTTCCTTTCTGCTTATTTTTCTGGGCGGACCTTCCGTGGAAGCGACACGTCATGATATGAAGTTCACGGCTCCGTTAACCGGCATTACCGCGGCTGTTGTCGGCGTCATCGTCAATCTCGCCTGTTTTTTCGCCTACCATGTGTTATGGCCACAGGGCTTGGATGGTGCATTCGATTGGCTATCGTGCCTGATCGGGGCTAGCGCTTTTATCGCCTTGTTCCGGTTTAAAGTCGGCATCGTTTCGGTAATTGCCGCTTGTGCCGTCATAGGGTTGGTTCATTCCTTAGTGCTTTTGTAATGATAAAAATAGGCCGATTTTTTATCTTGGCTTATTAAACAAGGCTCTTAAAATGCTGAGTACAACCGGGTGATTTTAGTCGACAGGCAATATTTTTCATGCATAAACTGCGAGGCCTGTCACAAATTTGGCAACCGGTCCTCGTCTTCAGGTTGAGCAGCTTGATGGATGTGGTGACGCTTAAGACTTAAGTGAAAACCTGCTGCATGGATACACAAAACCGTCTTTTTAAGATCTGCTTGCTGAGCCTGTCCTTTTTCATTGCCCTGATACCGTCCTGTGCTGGTTAATGCCTGCGATGGCGACAGCGTGTTCAACTGAGGCAACTATTTTTGTTCGTGCTGAAAGCCCACATTAAGCGTTTGTTCATTACCGATTACGGCAAATTCTTAACCTGAATCAGTTTTAAAGACTGTCCTTAACATCATTTGATTTTCAGAGCGCGCGCTTTCGAGAAATTGAAAGCTTTCTCTAGCTTTGGCTGATATGATTCGTTCATTTTTTGCCGGATTCCATGGAGCGGTCCGGCAAGCTATGAATGATTGAGGTGACTATGCAAGAACTTACCAACCAAGAACTCTACCAAGCCCTGGAATATGCCAAGAGCATTGACGAGGACACGGGCAGGAAAATGCTTGAGCAATTCCAGCTTGATCAGACCGCGCTCGCCCAGACCATTTTCGGCATATTTCCGCCGATTATTGCCAGGGAAAACCAGGACATGTCTTATTTGTTCATGGACCTGTGTTTCGATGTGCTTTGCGTTTTTCAAAAAGCCTTCGGTCCTCTGCCTTCTCAAAATGACATGGATTTTGACTGGGCGGCAAAGCAGGCGCTGCTTCTGGACGCGGAACTGCAATCGTTGATCAGGGAAAATCCTATGGATGACAAGATCAGAGCCAAGCTGCAGGATAGATTCGCAAGTCGGGCAGTCGAGGATACTCCTCAGATAGGGTTGGTCAAGCTCATGAATGAAGTGATCGATGATTATGCCTCGGAAAGCCCTAGCCGGGTTCCGGCCATCAAGCCCACTCAAACCATGATCGCTGTCGTAATCCGCCTGTTTAACAATCTTTACAGTCAGGCAAATGGCGGAGGGCTTTAGGCTATCTGGTCTCAAATGGATTATCAGTAGTTTTCCTATTGAAATACGCCATTCTCTGGGTTAGATGCTAAACGATAAAGAAGGATTCTTCAGAAGACGTATGTTCTGCTGGAATAATCGTTTAGCGTGATGAGAATACAAGCCGCTTGTTTGCATCTGCAATGTCGTTTTGCAATTTGCCTGATCTTCGTACTGTCGATAGGACTGATGAGCGGGTGTGCGACGCGTGTGGCGCCGCCACGGCAACTGAGTGAACCCGTGTCCGTGTTTCTGCTGGATCATGGGCATCATTCCAGTCTTGTGCTCCCCGGCGAAAACGGAGGGTTGGTACGATATTCCTACGGCGATTGGCGGTATTACGCCCTGGGTCAGACTGATCTGTTTACTGGCTTTAAGGCTTTGTTCAGAAAGACTCCGGGAGCGCTGGGCCGCCGCGAATTGCCGGGTCCGCAGACCGCAGCAAACGTACGCAGCCTGATACGCATAGGAATCGAGCAGCTATTCGAACTGCATGCAGAAGCATCGGATGCGAGCCGATTGCGTGACGATTTGGATAATTTGTTCAACGCGGGGCTGGCATCGCGGGTCTACAATGCGAAAATGGATCTGGACTTTGTGCCGCACCCTGAACCCTACACACTTTGGCATAATTCCAACCTGATGGTGACTCGGTGGCTCGGTGTTTTGGGGTTTGATGTGCAGGAGGAAAGGCCGATAGGTTCGAACTGGAGCGTAGTCGGTGATCGATCGACGCATAGATGACTGAATTGGGAAGTTAATCGATTCGCTTGTCCAGTATAAGCATCTGTTATTCTGGGTTTAACCGAAGCTGATTGACGCTAAATCTGTTTAATCCATATGGGTTCGGTATAAAAAAAGGCGACTGCGCTTATGCAGTCGCCCTAACAGGTATTAACATGAATTAATTTTTCAGATGGCGTTTCTGATCCGCTCCAGGGCATTTTCCAGATTGGCCATGCTGGTGGCAATGGAGATGCGGATATGGCCGGGGCAGCCGAACGCGGAACCGGGAACCAGCGCGACGCCAGCCTGTTCGATCAGGTATTCGGCAAACTCAAGATCATCATTGATGTTGTCGAGTTTCGCAATCAGCTTTTCTACATTCGGGAATACATAAAACGTGCCGTCTGTGCCTATGCAATCGATGCCGTCCATTTTATTGAATTCCGCGACAACGAAGTCATGGCGCTTTTTGAACTCGATACGCATGTCGTCGATAAACGATTGATCGCCGCTCAAGGCCGCTTCGGCGGCGACTTGCGAAATCGAGGTCGGGTTGGAAGTGCTTTGCGACTGGATCGTGCACATGGCAGCGATCAGGTCGACGGGTCCTGCGGCATAGCCGATACGCCAGCCGGTCATCGAGTAGGCCTTCGAGACGCCGTTCATGACGACAGTACGATCGTACAGTTCAGGGTGCGCATTCAGGATATTAACGAACGTGCCTTTTTCCCAGAGGATATGCTCATACATATCGTCAGTGGCGATAATAATGTTCGGGAAGTCCTTGAGCACATCGCCGATGGCTTTCAGTTCATCCAGCGTGTAGGCGATACCGGACGGATTGGACGGGCTGTTGATGAACATTAACCGGGTCTTGTCGGTGATGGCCGCGCGCAACTGTTGCGGCGAGATTTTAAATTGCTGTGCCTGTGTGGTTTCAATAATGACCGGCACGCCGTCTCCTAGCAGCACCATGTCAGGATAAGAGACCCAAAACGGTGCCGGAATAATGACTTCATCGCCGGGATTGATCAGTGCTTGAACCAGATTGTACGAGCTTTGCTTGCCGCCACAGGAAACCAGGATCTGCTTGGGCTGGTAATCGAGGCCGTTGTCGTTTTTAAACTTATTGATAATGGCTTTTTTTAAGCTTGGAATGCCATCCACTGCAGTATATTTGGTAAAACCGTTGTCTAGTGCATTGACCGCGGCTGCTTTGATGTGATCCGGCGTATCGAAATCCGGTTCGCCTGCACCTAGGCCAATAATATCTCTGCCTGCAGCGCGCATTTCCGCAGCTCTGGCGGTAATGGCCAGAGTAGGAGAGGGTTTAACTGCTTGCACTCTATCAGATAGTTTGATGCTCATATTCCGCCGTGTAAAATCAATGTCAAAAATAACGAGAATTATACTCTATGTATAATGGCTTGCTAATAGTCCGCTATTAAAAATGATTAATTTCTTGAGAAGTATTGAGTGAAAAAACAATTTAAAATTCAAAGTCGATTCAAACCAGCCGGCGATCAGCCGACAGCCATAAGGCGGATCGTTGAAGGCTTGAATGACGGAGAAGTCCACCAGACACTGTTGGGCGTCACGGGTTCCGGCAAGACTTTTACGATCGCGAATGTGATCAACGAGGTCCAGCGACCTGCCATGATTATGGCGCCGAATAAAACGCTAGCGGCGCAATTATACGGCGAAATGAAAGAGTTCTTTCCCGAAAACAGCGTCGAATATTTTGTCTCGTATTATGACTATTACCAACCAGAAGCCTATGTGCCAGCTTCAGACACATTTATTGATAAGGATGCCTCGCTGAACGAGCATATCGAGCAAATGCGCCTGTCTGCCACCAAAGCACTGATCGAGCGGCAAGATACAATTGTGGTCGCGACTGTGTCAGCGATTTATGGCTTGGGTGAGCCGGAATCGTATTTCAAAATGGTCTTGCATTTGGTCAAGGGCGATATGATTGATCAACGTGCCATTTTGCGCCGTCTGGCAGAAATGCAGTATACGCGTAATGATGTGGAACTGCGTCGTTCTACGTACCGCGTGCGCGGCGAAATCATCGATATTTTCCCTGCCGAATCCGATCAGGAAGCCTTGCGCGTTGAATTGTTTGATGATGAAGTTGAGCGTCTGTCACTGTTCGATCCGCTGACTGGCGAAGTCTTACGCCGCGTGGCGCGCTATACGGTCTATCCGAAAAATCATTACGTCACGCCGCGCGAGCAATTGTTATCCGCCGTCGATGCGATCAAGATCGAGCTCAAAGAGCGCCTGGAGCAACTGCGCTCGTTAAACAAGCTGGTCGAAGCGCAACGGCTGGAGCAAAGGACATTATTCGATATTGAGATGATACTGGAGGTCGGCTATTGCTCCGGCATCGAAAACTATTCGCGTCATTTGTCGGGCAGAGGCCCCGGCGAATCACCGCCGACTATGTTTGATTATCTGCCGACTGACGCGCTGGTCATTATCGATGAAAGTCATGTCACGGTGCCGCAGATCGGCGCAATGTATAGAGGTGACCGCTCACGCAAGGAAACGCTGGTAGAATACGGCTTCAGATTGCCTTCAGCGCTCGATAATCGACCGTTGATGTTTGAAGAATTCGAGGCGAAATCGCCGCAGCGCATCTATATATCGGCAACGCCCGGTCCCTACGAAAAAGCACACTCCGGCGTATTCGCCGAACAGGTGGTCAGGCCGACCGGGTTGCTTGATCCTGAAGTAGAAGTGCGCCCGGCCACCACGCAGGTTGACGATTTGCTGTCGGAAATCAACTTGCGCATTGAGTTAAAGGAGCGCGTGCTGGTGACGACGCTGACTAAAAGGATGGCCGAAGATCTGACCGAATATTACCTGGAACACGGCGTGCGTGTGCGCTATCTGCATTCCGACATCGATACGGTGGAGCGTGTCGAGATTATCCGGGACTTGCGCCTGGGGCAGTTTGATGTATTGGTCGGCATCAATTTGTTGCGCGAGGGACTGGATATCCCGGAAGTATCCCTGGTTGCCATTCTGGATGCCGACAAGGAAGGTTTTTTGCGTTCGGTCGTATCGTTAGTGCAAACCATCGGTCGCGCCGCCAGAAACGTCCACGGCAAGGCTATTCTGTATGCCGATCGCATGACCAAATCCATGCAGCAGGCGATCGATGAAACCGACCGCCGCCGTGAAAAACAGCGCCGCTTCAATGCCGAGCATCATATAGAGCCGGCCACTGTTTACAAATCCGTGACCGATATCATGCAGACGTCGATTCCCGGCGCCGGCATCTCGTTCGGTGGCGAGAAGAGAAAGGTCGCAGAGCTGGCGGCGGATTATAAGGTTATGACGCCTAAGCAACTGGGCAAAAAGATGAAGCAGTTGGAAGAGGTTATGTATCAGCACGCCAAGAACCTTGAATTTGAGCAGGCGGCAAAAATCCGCGATGAAATTAAGGCGCTCCAGGAGGAAATGTTAGTTTAAAAAGTTGCATAATAAAATTCTGTCAGTATAATAGCCGGCTCTGAAGTTACACAGGCTTCAGGCGCGTAGCTCAGTTGGTTAGAGCACCACCTTGACATGGTGGGGGTCGTTGGTTCGAGTCCAATCGCGCCTACCAGACTTTATAAAGCACTGCTCGGCGGTGCTTTTTTTATTGTACTAACTAAACTATAGTTGACGAAAAATGCCGGTAATTACCCTTCCTGATGGCTCTCATCGCGAGTATGACCAAGCTGTTACAGTGATGGATGTTGCCCAGTCCATTGGTTCCGGATTGGCCAAGGCGACTTTGGCGGGCAGGGTGGATGGAAAACTCGTCGATGCCAGTACCTTAATCGATCACGACGCCACTCTTCAAATCGTCACGGCAAAAGACGAAGACGGTGTCGATGTCATTCGTCATTCCACTGCACACCTTTTGGCCCAGGCTGTCAAAGAATTATTCCCTCAGGCGCAAGTCACTATCGGTCCGGTTATTGAAAACGGCTTTTATTACGATTTTGCCTACGAACGACCTTTTACTCCCGATGATCTGGCTGCCATCGAGAAAAAAATGCAGCAACTGGCCGATGAGGATTATCCGGTCAAGCGTTCTGTATTGCCCAGGGATGAAGCAGTAAAATTCTTCAGAAATCAGGGCGAAGAATACAAGGCCGAAATCATCGAATCCATTCCCGCCAACGAAGATTTATCTTTGTATGAGCAGGGCGGATTTACCGATTTGTGCCGTGGTCCCCATGTGCCGAGTACCGGTAAATTAAAAGCCTTCAAACTCATGAAAATTGCCGGCGCCTATTGGCGTGGTAATTCCGACAATGAGATGCTGCAGCGTATTTACGGGACGGCGTGGAGCGATAAAAAAGAATTACAGGCTTATCTGCATCGTCTGGAAGAAGCCGAAAAGCGTGACCACCGTAAACTGGCCAAAACCCTGGATTTGTTCCATTCGCAGGATGAAGCGCCCGGCATGGTGTTCTGGCATGATAAAGGCTGGACCATTTATCAGCAGGTTGAGCAGTATATCCGGCAGAAACTGCGTACTAACGGATACGGAGAAGTGAGAACCCCGCAAGTTGTGGATCGTTCTTTATGGGAAAAATCCGGACACTGGGATAAATTCGGCGATATGATTTTCACGACGCATTCGGAAAATCGTGACTACGCCATTAAGCCCATGAATTGTCCTTGTCATGTGCAGATTTACAATCAGGGTATTAAAAGCTATCGGGACTTGCCGATCCGTCTGGCGGAATTCGGCTCCTGTCACCGCAATGAGCCTTCGGGTACTTTACATGGTCTGATGCGGGTCAGAAATTTCGTGCAGGATGATGCGCACATCTTTTGTACGGAAGGTCAGATTCAGGATGAAGTATCGACTTTTATTGACTTGCTGTTTGATGTTTATAGGGATTTTGGCTTTGAGGAAGTCATCATCAAATTATCGACCCGCCCGGAAAATCGTGTAGGTGATGATGCAGTCTGGGATAAGGCTGAAAATGCGCTGGAGCTGGCGCTTAACAACAAAGGCCTGAAGTGGGATCTGCAGCCGGGCGAAGGTGCTTTTTACGGGCCTAAAATTGAATTTTCATTAAAAGATTGTATCGGTCGTGTCTGGCAGTGTGGCACGATTCAAGTTGACTTCTCCATGCCTGGCCGGCTGGGCGCTACTTACATCGCCGAAGATGGATCTAGGCAAGTTCCGGTTATGTTGCACAGAGCTATACTTGGTTCGTTAGAGCGGTTTATCGGTATTTTGATCGAACAACATGCCGGCACATTCCCGGTCTGGCTGGCGCCGGTGCAGGCCGTATTGATGACTATTACTGATCGACACGCCGAATATGCGTCAGAACTTGCGCAAAACCTCGGTAAACAAGGCTTCAGGGTGAAAATAGACTTGAGAAATGAGAAGATCGGGTTTAAAATTCGCGAGCATTCAATGCAGCGCGTGCCATATCTTTTGATTATCGGGGATAAGGAACTGGAAGATCAAACCATCTCAGTGCGCACGCAAAAGGGTGAAGATTTGGGTAGTCTGTCAATTAGTGCATTTACCGAACGGTTAAAAAAAGAGATTGAAGACAGAAGTTAACAATATTTGGAGGATTAAGATATCGCTGCTAAAAAAGATGAAACGCGCCTGAATGATGCCATCACTGCAAGACGAGTGAGGGTGACAGGAGCAGATGGTGAAGCATTGGGCATTATCTCGTTAGACGAAGCCAAACAGATTGCTTATGCTGCGGACTTGGATTTAGTGGAAATATCGCCAAACGCGGATCCTCCCGTTTGTAAGATAATGAACTATGGCAAATACCAGTTTGAGCAAAACAAAAAACTGGCGATTGCCAAGAAAAAACAAAAACAGATCCAGGTTAAAGAAATCAAATTCAGGCCCGGAACTGATGAAGGGGATTATCAAGTTAAACTTAGAAGTTTAACTAAGTTCCTGAACGATGGCGACAAAACCAAAATTACCGTGCGGTATCGCGGACGCGAGATGGCCCATCGGGAAATCGGCATGGATTTGTTGAAGCGTATAGAAAAAGATTTGGAAGAGTTAGCCACCGTCGAGCAGTTTCCTAAGATGGAAGGTCGTCAAATGGTCATGGTCATGGCGCCGAAGAAGAAAAAATAAACCGCCACCTTTTCCATTAGACATTTTAAAGATATCAGGCAGCACAAGATGTGCTGCTGAAGGCGTCATTCTATGATGCGCATAATTCTTCAGGGCCATGCATTTTGCCTTGCTGGGTTATTTTCTCAGGGATTCTGTATTTATAATTATTGGAGCAAACAAATGCCAAAAATAAAAACCAACCGTGGCGCGGCCAAGCGTTTTAGACGCACAGGCAACGGCGGTTTCAAATGTGGTCAGTCGCATAAACGTCATATTCTGACTAAGAAAACCACTAAAAGAAAAAGACAGTTACGCAAGCCGGCAACTATTCATCCATCAGATGTGCGCATGGCAGCACGCATGATGCCTTACAGCTAATAAAGGAGCGGAATAATGCCTAGAGTAAAACGCGGCGTAACAGCCAGAGCAAGACATAAAAAAGTTTTAAAGCAAGCGAAAGGCTACTACGGTGCGCGTAGTCGCGTTTATCGCGTTGCCAAGCAAGCGGTAATCAAAGCAGGTCAATATGCTTACCGTGACCGTAAGCAGAAAAAACGCCAATTTCGTGCGTTGTGGATCGTCCGTATCAATGCGGCAGCCAGATTATGCGGTATGTCATACAGTCGCTTGATCAATGGTTTGACCAAAGCGAATGTAGCGATAGACCGCAAGGTTTTAGCAGACATAGCTGTACGTGATATGGAAGCTTTTGCTGAAATAGCGAAAATCGCTAAAGCAAATCAAAGTCCACTTTGAAATAAAGAAGACGATTGCTCTTGCTGAGCAATCTGATTATTCCCCCCTCTCCGGTCGGGGAGGGGTGGGGTGAAGGTTTAACCCTCCCCTGATTAAAAAATCCTTTTGGATCATCCTCCCCATCTACTTAAATAAGCGAGTTGAGCAGTGTCGGCCACTCTAGAAGAAATTCTCGCGCAGGCATTACAACAGCTTGCGGAAGCACAAGATCTTAATCAACTCGATCAGGTCCGTGTTCAATATCTCGGCAAAAAGGGTCTGTTTACCCTGCAGATGAAAGAACTCGGTAAGCTTGATCCTGAGCAGCGCCGTTCCGTTGGGCAGATCATCAACGAAGCCAGAGATCAATTTCAGGAACAGCTGGAAACCAGAAAAAATACGCTGGAACATGCTGCATTGGAAGAAAGGTTAGCCAGCGAGCGTGTCGATGTTACCCTGCCGGGACGAGGGCAGTTCGTTGCCGGATTGCACCCGGTGACAACTACATTAAGAAGAATTTCCAAGATTTTTGCCAGTGTCGGCTTTAAAGTAGTCGAAGGGCCTGAGATCGAAGACGATTATCATAATTTCAGCGCCTTGAACATTCCTGAGCATCACCCGGCGCGGGCCATGCATGACACATTTTACTTTGACGCGCATACGGTCTTGAGAACACATACCTCGCCTGTGCAGATCCGAGTCATGGAATCCGAGCAACCACCGCTCAAAGTCATCGCGCCAGGACGCGTATATCGCTGCGATTCGGATCTCACTCACTCGCCCATGTTTCATCAGGTAGAGGGTTTTCTCGTCGATACCGATGTCAGCTTCGGCGATTTAAAAGGTGTGATTTTCGAGTTTTTACAGGCGTTTTTCGAAAAAGATGTTCAAGCCCGTTTTCGTCCATCTTATTTTCCGTTTACCGAGCCTTCGGCGGAATTTGATGTTTCATGCGTGATGTGCGACGGTCAGGGTTGTCGTGTGTGTAAGAATACCGGTTGGTTGGAAGTAGGCGGGTGCGGTATGATCCACCCCGAAGTCTTCAAATCGGTGAATATCGATCACGAACAATTTTCAGGATTCGCATTCGGCATGGGCGTGGAACGTCTGGCTATGATGCGATACGGCATCAACGATTTGAGATTATTTTTTGAGAATGATCTTAAATTTTTAGAACAATTCAAATAAGTTGCAGTTACGGGAAAGCTTGAATCATGCAAATTAGTGAAGCCTGGTTAAGAGATTACGTCAATCCGGCCATAAACACAGAAGAACTGGTCGCGCAATTGACTATGGCAGGCCTTGAAGTCGATTCCGTGACGCCTGCGGCTGCCGTATTCAGCGGTGTCGTTATCGGTGAAGTGTTGGAAATGCAACAGCATCCCGATGCTGACCGGCTAAGAGTGTGCAAAGTCGCTGTCGGTGAAGCAGAGCCTTTACAAATTGTTTGTGGCGCCAGTAATGTGCGCGTCGGGCTAAAAATACCGGCGGCATTGATTGGTGCCGTACTGCCCGGCGATTTTAAAATTAAAAAATCCAAACTGCGGGGTGTGGAATCGTTCGGCATGCTGTGCTCGGAAAAAGAACTGGGCTTGGCGGTTGATGCCAGCGGCCTAATGGAGCTGGCGGCTGATGCTCCTGTAGGCACAGATATTCGTGAATACCTGTCACTGAATGACACCATTATTGAAGTCGATTTAACGCCTAACAGAGCAGATTGCCTGAGCGTGGAAGGCATTGCGCGTGAAGTGGCGGTATTAAACCGCATGAACTGGTCACCGGTTCATGTTGAAACAGTCGCAGTAACTCATCAGGACTCATTGGCTGTCAATGTCGATGCCACAGAGGCTTGTCCGCGCTATCTGGGACGCTTAATCAAGGGCGTAAACGCCAAAGCTGAAACACCTTTGTGGATGCAGGAACGCTTGCGTCGTTCCGGCTTGAGAAGTTTGGGGCCTCTGGTTGATGTCACTAATTACGTATTGATCGAGTTGGGCCAGCCCCTACATGCCTTCGATGCCTCTAAGCTAAATGGCGCCATTAACGTGCGCTGGGGTAAAGCGGGCGAACAACTCTCTTTATTGAATGGCCAGGTTATTACGCTGGATCCTGAAGCGTTGGTAATCTCAGATGATCAACAGGCACTGGCGCTTGCCGGTGTCATGGGGGGCAGCGAGTCGGCCGTCAGCGACGAAACGCAAAGCGTATTTCTGGAATGTGCGTTTTTTGCGCCGCAGAGTATTGCTGGAAAAGCACGTCGATTTGGTCTCCATACCGATTCATCTCACCGCTTCGAGCGTGGCGTCGATCCCACCTTGCAGGAAAGGGCGATTGAGCGGGCTACCCAACTGATCGTTGAAATCGCAGGCGGCAGCGTCGGGCCTATAGCCGAGGTAAAAGCTAAATCTGCATTGCTGAAGCGTCCGGCAGTTTTGCTCAGACGTCAACGCATTGAAAAGATACTGGGTATCTCCTTGGCTGATGAAGAAATCGTAGCGATTTTTCAGCGTCTGGGCATGTCCGTAGAAGCTCAGATCGACGGCTGGCAAATTACACCGCCGGGCTTTCGTTTTGATATAGCCATCGAAGCGGACCTGATCGAAGAATTAGCGCGTATATATGGCTACAATAACCTGCCGAGCAGCAGTTTGTTAATGCGCTCTGAATTAGGCAAGGCGACAGAGACTGTGCTGGACATCGATCGGGTTAAAGACCTGTTGGTTGATAGAGGCTATCAGGAAGCCATTACTTATAGTTTTGTTGATGAAGACATTCAGAAGGCAGTGGCGCCTGATGACACTTTTATCAGTTTAAAAAATCCGATTTCTTCGGAATTGTCGGTCATGCGCACCACGTTATGGTGTGGTCTATTGAATGCCGCATTACACAATACCAATCGTCAGCAGAACAGGGTGCGTTTGTTTGAAACCGGTCTGCGCTTCATTAATCAAGATGGGGAAATCCATCAGCAAAAAATGTTGGCGGGCCTGGTCTTGGGAAGCGCCTATGCCGAGCAATGGGGCGAGAAAACACGAAAAGTCGATTTTTTCGACATAAAAGCCGATGTGCAAGCCATGTTTGCATTGACGGGGTGTGACGTACAATTTGCGCCGGCAAAGCAAGCGGCGTTACATCCTGGGCAGACGGCTGAAATTCTGACTCCGGCAGGTGAAAGGATAGGCTGGATCGGCATGCTGCATCCAAATTTGGAAAAACAGCTGGGTTTTGATACTCAGGTTTTTTTGTTTGAATTGGATCAGAACTTATTGTTAAATAAGCTGATTCCGGAGTTCAAGCCGTTGTCGAAATATCCGTCGGTACGTCGCGATTTAGCCTTGATTGTCAAAGAAGAGATCTCGGCCAATGACATCATTAATGCTATTAAAGGTCGTGATGAACAGGCTCTGCAGGACATAGTGATTTTTGATGTGTATCGCGGCAAAGGCGTAGAAGAAGGTTACAAAAGTGTGGCTTTAAGTTTAACCATACAAGATTATTCACAAACGCTAACAGATTCTGAAATAGATACTATATTTAACAGAGTGTTAGACACAGTAATGAATAAAATTAGTGCAAAGCTGAGAGATTGATTTAATGGCATTAACCAAAGCTGATTTTGCCGAAAGGCTGTTTGACGAGCTTGGCTTAAACAAGCGCGAAGCAAAAGAGATGGTCGAATTGTTTTTTGAAGAAATTAAAGGTTCTTTGGAAAATGGTGAGCAGGTAAAAATTTCCGGTTTTGGGAAATTCGAACTCCGCGATAAAAATAGCCGTCCTGGCAGAAACCCGAAAACAGGTGAAGAGATTCCCATAACCGCTCGGCGTGTGGTAACATTCAGGTCAGGTCAAAAACTTAAAGCCCGAGTAGAAGCATATGCTGGAGCCGAGTAATAATAACGAACTGCCGGTCATACCGGCCAAACGGTATTTCACTATAGGTGAAGTCAGTGAATTATGTGGTGTAAAACCACATGTGCTTCGCTATTGGGAGCAAGAGTTCGCTGAACTCAGCCCTGTTAAAAGACGTGGCAATCGCCGTTATTATCAGCGCCATGACGTGCTGATGATTCGGCAAATCCGGTCTCTTTTATATGAGCAAGGTTACACGATCGGTGGCGCCAGAGCTCATCTATCCAGTGATGATGCCAAAGAAGATTCAACCCGCACCAAGCAGTTGATTCATCAGTTGATTGGCGAACTCGAAGATATTTTAGAATTACTTAAATAGATTTAATATAGCAAATGTAGTACAATTTGCCGAATAGCTAGGGGTTGTGTTCGCAATCCTTTCTCAGACACTATCTATATTTCAATACGTCGGGGCGTAGCGCAGCTTGGTAGCGCACTTGCATGGGGTGCAAGGGGTCGGAGGTTCAAATCCTCTCGCCCCGACCAATTGAATCAATGATTTTAAAAGTCAATAAAATCAAAAATACAAAAAATCTCTTTCAGACTAACTCTCGGGCAAACAGTTTTTTCTGTAATACTTGCCGATCATCAGATATAAAAAACCGGCACGGTTAAGTGAGTATGCTCTTGGATCCTTCCAAATGGTTGGCTGCTGCGGATAATTTAACCCGTATTGTTTTGGAGACTTTCTATAGATACGGCCCAATGAAGTTTGAACTTTTTAATTCTGAGCCTGTCGCAGAGCTATGGATAAAGAAGACGCAAGATATCAAACACTGGAACAATTGCACGAAAGGCGAAAGCAAGTTGTGCGCTTACATAAACAAAGCATCAAGGTCATGAAAATTGTCGATCTGACGGGGTTGAGCTATCCAACGGTCAGAAACACGCTGGCTCTGTACGAGCAAGGTGGCTGGAAAGCGATCAAGCCAGCCAGTCGTGGTCGTGAAACCGGTCAAGGCCGTCTGTTGACGCCGGAGCAAGAAAAACAAATTCAAGATGCGATCATCGATAAACGCCCGGAACAATTAAAGATGGACTTTTGTTTATGGAGTCGTGCCGCCGTCATGCAACTGATTGAACAGGACTATGGCATCACATTGCCTGTCAGAACAGTCGGCAAATATTTGCGCCGCTGGGGCTTTACCCCTCAGAAGCCGATTAAAAAAGCTTATGAACAGCGGCCCGAAGCGGTGCAGGCTTGGCTTGAAGAAACCTATCCTGTGATTGCCGCTAGAGCAAAAGCCGAAGGCGGCGAAATTCATTGGGGCGATGAAACTGCATTGACGAACACCGATGTCCGCGGGCGAAGTTATGCGCCGGGCGGAAAACGCGAAAAACTTTCGATGATTGCCACGGTGACCAATCAGGGGAAAGCCCGCTGGATGATTATTGACGAAGCCTTCAATGCGACCAAACTGATTGAGTTCCTGCAAGCTCTTATCAAGGATACAGGCAAAAAAGTCTTTTTGATTGTCGACAATCTACGTGTACATCATGCCAAGCCGGTTAAAGTTTGGTTAGCCGAACAGGTCGACAAAATCGAAATGTTCTATCTGCCCAGCTATAGTCCGGAACTGAATCCGGAAGAACGTTTGAATGCTGATCTCAAACAGGCCATAGGTAAAAAAGTACCTGTGAGAACGAAGGCTAAGTTGCGTGATGCGGCCAATGAATATATGACTGGTTTAGAAAACGCTCCTGAACGGGTTCGGAGCTTTTTCCAGGACAAACACGTAAAATATGCCGCTTAAAACTTCAAGGGGCCGGATCAATAATATAGCGATGATCTACGGCGAGCATTCTGCATGAAATTCTTCCTCGAGCACGTTGAGTTGCTCCCGGTCCGCTTCCAGTTCATCCTCCAGCTCTTGAATTCCACTCATAATCTCCTGGATTCGTTCAGGATCTGGATTAGGCTGGCGTTGCAGTTCACTAAGGTGCTCTCTTTGATTTTCAATTTCGCCCTCCTTGATTTTGATCGCTTGCTTCAAAGAATTAATTTCTTCCGCCGTCCTCTCGCAGAAAGTTCCGGTTGGATGATCACTCTCGGGTGGTTGAATATGCATGAGTAACCCTCCTTTCTGTTGATGGTGAAAATTAGTGCTATCAGTTCCTAATATGCTAGATAACTAGCTAACGACGACATACAGCGTAGTAGAAAAACCGAGTGATACGATGGTTAATCACTTATGCTGAACTGCCTTGGATTTTCATTATTTTTGCAATAATTATTGTTCATATTTTTGGTTGGATTTCTATTCGTGCCAATACTGTCTAACTTATCAGGCACTGAGCCGATTATGGTAATTTTATGGAAAGAAATTGCCTGTTTGGTTTTGGCCGAACTGCATCATTTGCGAAAGACCGGGTTCGATCAATATAATCCTTCCGTCCAAATAGTAGCTATATCCGATAGCCACTTTTAATCGGGAGCCTCTGCTTTGAAATTCCGCTTCAGTAGATTAGTGCAACAGATAAGCAACAGAGATGCCTTTAATATCTTTGGTCAGCAATTGATTGGCCTGGTTTTATCCAAAACCGGCCTATGTTTCCAGTGGGAATAGCCACTGAGCGAAACCGATGCCATGCGACGACAGATCAGGCCAATGGAGAATTGATTTTCGTTAGCCTTGATCATGACGTATTTCACCTTGACGGCCTCGCAAAGTACGCAACCGCTTTTTCAGAAAAGTCACTTCCTCTTCCAGGCGGGCGTTTTCTCGTTTGAGCCGCACCATTGCAGCTTATTGAAGCTTTTGATCTTCGAATGATTGCCCTTCGGGTTTGGAGATTGCTTTCTTAATCGAGTTTCCGCTAGATCACTACAAGATCACTGTACGTTTCATCATTATTTAAATCCAAATACCCGCCAAGATACACTGGCTGAGGAGCGAATTAGATATGATTGAGAATGTCCCTGGCTGCGGAACTGTTTGAAACGGGCGGTCGTTACAGCGTATGACTTAAGTATTTGTACCAATTTTATGCCGGGTAAAAACGGAACAATATCCTAATGCCAAGCATTTAGCCGAATTGAGATTGATTCAATAGCGTGTCGTCAACGTGGCGGTTATTTAAACCGGGCTCTCGCCTCAATAAGCGAGTCATTTTTTGTATAGTCAAAAGAAAGCCATTAAAGAAGAAACCTCTGGCTGTCGCTGGCTTTTGCCGTGCCTGGTTTTCGACGGGGGTATTCAGCGTGTGCTAATGGGGCAAACAACCCGTGCATAACAACGATTCAACTATGACTTGAACAATAAAATGAAAATCTCAATTGCTACATTTAATGCAGAAAACCTTATCACAGCAGATAAACCAATTTATGACGAGTCCTGGCCTCATTACAATCAGGATCAATACCAGAGAAAAACAGACTGGATAAGGAATCAACTTTTGAAAATGAATGCCGATATTATTGGCTTTCAAGAAATCTTTGAAGAACAAGCGCTCAGAGACTGTTTGACGGGAACTTGCATGGAAAACTGGCCCTTTTTTGTTGCCAACCCTACTGGCAAATACCCTGTGAATGCTATTTTAAGTAGATTTCCCATTGTTGAAACGGAGGTGATTGAGCATTTGCCGTTCGTTTTTGACTTTTTTGATGACAAAGAAATGACTGCGCCTTTAGAAAGTATTCCGGTCAATATCCCTTTGAAAAAGTTTTCAAGAGGCGTTTTAAATGCAGAACTCAAGATCAATGAAAATTTTTCAGTTTTAGTGATTGTTCTGCACTTAAAATCAAAAAGGCCCATATTGCCTGATGGCATTGATCGCGATACAGCAACTTATCCTGAATTGGCCAAAGGCTGTATCCGGTCTTTAATCAGAAGGTCAATTGAATCCTGTGGCGTCAGACAAATTCTGTCAGACGAAATAAATAAAGACGAGTCAAAGCCGATTTTTATTTTAGGCGACTTGAACGACAACGACACTGCCGTGACTAGCCAAGTTATTCTTGGAGAAGAGCCCTTTCGCAAGCTTCTGCCAGAGGAAAGAATAAAAAGATGGACGCATGTTTTTCAAAACTGCAGAGACATTCAGGCACGAAAAAGCATTGAGAATTATCAATACACATATATTCATAATGGGCATTATGAAAGCCTGGACAATATTTTTGTCAGCAATCATTTTGCCGATTTAAACTCCAAAAGAATTGGGCGGATAATTGACGTCCGCTTATACAATGACCATGTCATCGACGATAAAACGTCAATGGATAAAAAACCAGTTTATGTGACAGATCATGGACAGGTTGTGGTCAACATCGACTTGCCTGAGCCAAGCTCTCTGGTTCCGACCGATGCTGGATAGATAGCTATTTGAATAATACGAGAAGCAATGGATCTCGAACTCAATAAGTCTACGTCTTTGGCCGGCGCCATGCCTGTTAATATTCAAAGCACTCTGGTTTTTGCACAGTTAATAGCGGCTATTACGGAAAAATAGTAATTCTCCTATGCAAATATTTTCTCATTTTAATGCTTTAACATTGAGAAAATGAAACACATGCCAACCAACACGACCGGGGCTATCTATCTCGAAATCAATCCAACCTGACTCTACTCGGTATCTATCTTCCCTGAAAGGACTGTGGCCTTTTCTCCGTCCTTATCGAGGGCGAATGGTTCTGGCGTTTATCCTGCTGTGTCTTGGTTCGGCCACAATCCTCTTGGTGCCGTTGGCATTCCGCGACCTGATCGATGCTGGTTTTGGGCAACGGCAAAACGCCAACACTGGGCTATTAAGTTCGCTAAGCTTAAACGGGCGCTTCGCGGTTCTGTCCGGATTGGCGGCCCTGTGGGCATTGACCGTCGCGACGCGTTATTACATAGTAACCTGGCTAGGCGAGAGGGTTACGGCGGATTTGCGCAGTGCCGTGTATGCGCGGGTGCTGGCGCAGACCCCACAATTTTTCGAGACCTTGCAAACCGGCGAAGTGCTGTCACGCCTGACCGGCGACACCACCCTGATCCAGACCGTGGTCGGCAGCTCGGTTTCGATGGGCTTGCGAAGCCTGTTCCAGCTGGTCGGCGGCATGGTCATGCTGGCGGTGACCAGTTTTTATCTGTTCTCTCTGAACCTGGGCCTGATGGCCTTGCTGATGCTGCCTATCTTGGTCATCGGCCGCCAAGTGAAAAAGCTCTCCCGGGAAGCGCAGGACAAAATTGCCGATGCCTCAGCACTGGCCGGCGAGATTCTCAACGCGGTCTCGACGGTTCAGGCTTATACTCAGGAGCAGCGGGAAACCCAACGCTTTGCCGGCCGCGCGGAAATAAGCTTCATCACAGCCATGCGGCGTACCCGCGTGCGTGCGACCCTGACTGTGCTCATTATCACGGCGGTGATGGGCGTCATTATTTTTGTGCTGTGGATCGGTGCGAACCAAGTGCAGGCAGGCCTCATGACGGGCGGACAACTCACTTCTTTTATTCTCTATGCGGCTTTGGTGGCAGGTGGGTCAGGCACCCTGGCAGAAGTATGGGGCGATGTCATGCGGGCGGCAGGCGCAGCCGGGCGCTTGCTCGAACTGCTCCATACCAGGCCTACCATTACCGATGCTCACCCGCGACAGCCTGTCCCGCAACCCGGAAAAGCAGAAATTCAATTCGAGAAGGTCACCTTCCGTTACCCGTCGCGCATTCAGGTGGCTGCGCTTGATGACATCACGCTCGACATTGCCTCCGGCGAAAGCGTCGCGCTGGTCGGTCCTTCCGGTGCGGGCAAGACGACGCTGTTCCAGCTGTTATTGCGTTTTTACGAGGTAACAGAGGGTAACATTCGCTTCAACGGGCAGGATATCCGCCAGGTTTCTTTGCATGACTTACGGGACAAAATTGCCATTGTGCCGCAAGATCCGGTGATCTTTTCGGCCAATGCGCTGGATAATATTCGCTACGGCCGTCCCACTGCCAGCGATGACGAAGTCATAGCCGCCGCCCGATCAGCGCAGGTGGAAGAATTCATATACCGCCTGCCGGAAGGCTATCAGACGTTTCTGGGTGAACGCGGCACGCGCTTGTCCGGTGGACAGCGCCAGCGCATTGCCATCGCCCGTGCGATTTTGAAAAATGCACCGCTTTTGCTGCTCGACGAAGCCACCAGCGCACTGGATGCGGAATCCGAAATTCTCGTACAAGAGGGATTGAATGCGGCCATGCAGGGGCGTACGACCCTGATCATTGCTCATCGGCTGGCTACGGTGAAGAAGGTCAGCCGTATTATCGTGATGGACCAGGGTCGTATCGTCGAAATTGGCGCGCCGGAAGATTTACGCCAACAGAGCGGGCTTTACGCCAGGCTCGCACGCTTGCAGTTTGATGTTTAATCATGTAATCCATAAATTGAATATGTTAAAAAGGCTGGTGGGTTTTCAATAAGGTGGATGACAATAGACACGAAACCAAGCATAGCCTGATAGTTGCTGGCCAAGAAGTGTTCATGGCTTGCGGCAAAAAACGCTTCAATTTTTGACAGAAATGTCCACAGGATTACGTTTCTTTTGTGAAGGCGTTGACCAAAATTTCTGGCTTCTTTGCAGTTTACTTTGGACAGGATTTCTCGTATTGCTTGGCTTTTTCTGCGGTCACGGAGATAAACCAAGTTGAATTATGATCTCTAGGAGTCTGTCGGACTTATCAGCATTTAAATCTCATCAGTTGTAAAATAGTGATGAGTTCAATCATTTTACCGCCATGATTTCTGATGAGTCGCTTTATTCAGTTTGATCGTAACCAACAGTATTTGCTTCCGCCGTCCGTGGACGAATGGTTGCCGGAAGACCACCTGGCACGCTTTATCGTCGAAGTGATCGATCAGCTCGATCTATCAAAACTGACAGGCCATTATTCTGGACGGGGTTCAGCGGCTTATCATCCGGCACTGCTGTTGGCCCTGCTGATCTATGGTTATGCGACCGGCACGTTCTCCAGTCGCAAGATCGAGCGGGCAACCTACGATTCAGTGGCGTTTCGGTTCATTGCTGCCAATCATCATCCCGATCATGACNCCCTGGCTCATTTCCGCAAGACCTTTCTGGTGGAGTTGGAGGACTTGTTCGTACAAGTGCTGACACTGGCGCAGACGATGAAACTCGTCAAGCTGGGACAGATTTCGCTGGATGGTACCAAAATCAAGGCCAATGCCTCGAAGCACAAGGCCTTGTCCCATGGCCACATCGAAAAGCTGGAAGCGCAATTGCGTGAGGAAGTGCAGGCCCTGCTGAAAAAGGCAGCGGACGTTGATCAGGAAGAATTGGCCGACGGTATCGATTTGCCGGCGGAAGTCGCGCGTCGGGAAGATCGCTTGAAAGCCTTGGCGGAAGCCAAGGCCAAGATTGCCGAACGGGTTAAAGAACGGGACGAACAAGCCCAAAAAGACCACCAGGAGAGACTGGCTGACCGGGAGCGCCAGCGCCAGGCGGGCAAAAAACCCCGAGGCCAGGAGCCCAAGGCGCCCGAAACCGGCCCCCAAGCTAAGGACCAGATCAACCTGACCGACGAAGCATCGCGGATCATGCCGAGCAAGGACGGCTTCGTGCAGGGCTACAATGCCCAGGCGGCCGTCGATGTTGACAGCCTGCTGGTGGTTGCCGCCACGCTCAGCCAGCATACCAACGACAAGCGGCAAGTCGAGCCGATGCTGAAAGCGCTGAACGCCTTGCCGGACAGCCTCGGCAAGCCGGAAATGCTGCTGGCCGACAACGGCTACTTCAGCAAAGACAACATCCAGGCCTGTGTGGAGCAAAAAATTACACCCCTCATCGCGCTGGGCCGGGAAGCCCATCATCTGCCATTGGCGGAACGCCTGACGCCGGATGCACCGGAACCTGAAAGCGATGACCCGCTGGTCAAAATGGCCTGGAAACTCAAAACCCAGAGTGGCCGCACGCTTTATGGTAAACGCAAAAGCACGGTCGAGCCGGTATTTGGGATCATCAAACAGGTACTGGGCTTCCGCCAATTCTCGCTGAGAGGTCTTGATGCGGTAGCTGGTGAGTGGAAACTGGTGACTATGGCCTTCAATTTAAAGCGAATGCATGTGCTGGCGGCCGGATAACGGAAAAATAACCCGAAATAGCTCTTGGTTGGGCAGAACCGAAGACTCAATGCCGCCAATAATCCATATCGGTCAAATAAGAATCATAATACTGAACCCTGTCCGACAGACTCCTAGTACACAATAGCCTGTCTCAAGTCCTTAGATAAGCGCATTTGCCTGTCCTATGTTGCCCGCTGTCAGTAACAGTCGCGTAATGTTGTTTAAGGCTTCGACTGTTATTCGCACCAAATCAGTGCTGACTATCTTTCTGACAGATTAAATTTGCACCATATCCATTCGCTACCGTTATTTTCCACTCAGACATAATGAAATAGATTTTTTGAGTTAAGGATGACTATGAGTTTGAGCTAGCCCATATGCACTGTTTTAAACACTGAATAGTTAAGCCTTGTATCGCTTGGCCCAATGTTTGCTTAGGCCATCTCAACTTTAACAGTAAGGATGATTATGAACGAACTACAAGTTATTTGGATGGCAATGTGTGTGATGCTGGTGTTTTTTATGCAGGCGGGCTTTGCTTTGTTGGAATCGGGTGCTTCAAGGGCGAAAAACTCGATTAATGTGTTAATGAAAAATTATATGGATATGTGTCTGGGCGGGCTGATTTTCTGGAGTGTCGGTTTTGGATTGATGTTTGGGGATACTTCAACGGGCTGGCTGGGTACTAACCATTTTTTCCAGCAACAATTCACCACTGCTGAAGCCGTTAAGCTGGCTTATCAAACCATGTTTGCAGCGACTGCCGCAACCATAGTCAGTGGCGCGGTGGCAGAGCGTATGCATTTTAGCACTTATCTGATTTTCAGCGCTTTTGTGACGGGCATCATCTATCCGGTATTTGGCAGTTGGGCCTGGAATGAGCACGGCTGGTTAAGAGCCTTGGGCTTTGTGGATTTTGCGGGTTCAACCGTGGTGCATTCGATTGGAGGCTGGTGTGCTTTGGCAGGAATTATCGTTCTGGGACCTCGTTTGGGGCGCTATTCAAGACAAGGAGAAACGCGCGAAATTCCGGGGCATAATTTGCCGCTTGTAGCTTTGGGCGGGTTTATTTTGTGGTTGGGCTGGTTTGGTTTTAATGGCGGCAGCATCAGCAGTCTGGAGAAAAATAATTTAGGGCTGGTGCTTTTGAATACCCATTTAGGCGGTAGCGCCGGGGCGCTGAGTGCTCTATTGTTTATGTATTTCAGAAAGCAGCCGGTTTTACTGTCGGCGACAGTCAATGGCAGTATTGCCGGATTAGTCAGTATTACCGCAGGAGCGGCTTATTTGTCGCCATTGGCGGCGGTTGCCGTTGGCTTTACAGGTGGTGTTTTTTACCTGTTGGCTGTAAATCTGCTGGACAGATTACAACTTGACGATGTAGTCGGTGCGGTTGCGGTGCATGGTGTTGGTGGTGTATGGGGCACACTGGCAGTGGCTTTGTTTCCGCAGGGCGCCTTTAGTTTTTCTACACTTTTAGTGCAAATGACGGGTATTGTTGCTTGTTTTGTATGGGCATTCCCTACGGCATTCCTGTTTTTTAAATTGCTGGACAACTACCTCGGCGTTAGGGCTTCAACACTGGATGAGCAGCGCGGTCTGGATTACACCGAGCATTATGAAGTAGGTTATCCTGAGTTTCAGAAACGTCTGGATTCAAACGCAGCATAAGGACGATTGACGCTATGAATGATCTTAACAAACGCAGAAGACAAGCCGCCTGGATTTGTTTTGAACCGTATCTTGCCGAGGAACAGCTTTTTAAGGCGATTCATATACTGGAGCGAGGCTATCAGACAGACAGTGTAAGCAATTCGATAGCCTATATCGGCAGAGTCTGTTCAGAGTTCGATATTGGCTCGGAAATCCGCAAATCCCTCTATGGTCAATTTCATAAGTTAATGTCGGAGGGGGCTGATTTACGGATAGATTCCTTGGCATTAGCCCTTAAAAAAAATCAAGCGAAGCCGCGACAAGAAACGGCGGCATCAAAACCTGTGCAAGCGTCGCCAGCACCGGTGTTGTCAATGGTTGAACCGTTAGAGCAACAGGATAAGACTGCCTCGCTGCCTCCGCATACAGTGGTGTTTTCGTATTTTATGCGTCAACTGATTGCGTATCTGCCGGATAAACCGGCCTTATTTGAGATTCTGATGGAATTGGCGAAGAATAAAAGAAACAGCACCGATCATATCAGCCGATGGGCAAGCAATCCTGATAAGTTTGACTGGACGGAAGGTCTGGACGAAAAGACACTCGCCAGCCTGGTGCATCGGGTTTACACGGCCTTTTGTGAGATTATGGGGCCTGTTGCCGCGGATGAATGTTTTCACAAAGCCATGGCGGCTTGTGAACAAAAACCGGAGTCCAGGCAGTTTTCGCCCGCGCGGTTTCTTTAAGCAAAGGCCGACTCGGGCCTTGCCGTTTGCTTTAAGCCGAAGCCTATTGCGCAGATATTGTGTACGTTTCCGTACTGACATTATCTGATTTTATGGATAATATTTCGATTCAAATGCTTCATAAGGAGGCTAGCGATGAGCAATATCGTTGATACTTCAGACAGGGTGCGATCCCACACCTCACGGGCTATTAATCGCCATATAGATCGCGAGATCGAGGCTCGGGTTCGTCGGTACGCGGCCCGAAGCAGAGAAGACATTACACACCGCATATGGGAGCTTGATCACGAGTGGGATATAGAGCGCGTTTTGGAAACCAATGCTTCAGTACTGGCATTTACCGGCCTTTTTCTCGGCAGAAAATACGATAGGCGATGGTTTTGGCTGCCCACTATTGTGCTGCCGTTTCTGTTTCAGCATGCCATTCAGGGCTGGTGTCCTCCGGTCCCGATTTTGCGCCGTTTAGGCGTTCGCACGCGTAAGGAAATCGATCGGGAGAAATATGCCTTAAAGATTTTACGTGGTGATTTTGAAAAGAGCCATGTCGGCGATCGCGCCGAGGCGGCTTTAGCCGCAGTGAAAATGTAATCGGCATTACGATGCCATGCCGGTGCGGTGACAAGCCACACCGGCATGGCATCGGGTTATGGGTGCTCCGCTTCTTTTTGTTTTTCCAGCAGATAGTCCAGCCAAAGATTCGACAGCTTCTCCTGTACCGAATTTTGCCGCAGCCGCTCATGCAGATGCGTGAAGTCCACGCGATCCAGTTCCTGGTCCTGGTTATAGCAGGAATAGACAAAGTATTCTTCGCCCGTTGCCGGATCGGCATGCTTGCACAGGCACTGAGCACAGACGCCCTTCATCATGCACTGCATCGGCGAGTTGATGGAGCCGATGGCTACGTGCTCTTTCAGGTACGGCTGCAATACACCAAAGCGGGCTTGCTTGACGGCCGCCATCATGCGGTCAGAGCCAATGACAACCATATGATCGACTTCGGACAGACTGATGGGCTGATCTCCCAGATTGCCGGTGGCATAGGCGATCATGGCCTCCAGGATATTGCCGATAAAGGTCTTGTCCTGGGGCCGTGACGGCATGATGGGTTCTTCAACATCAGGCGTTTTATTGACGGACCAGATGATAATATCCGAGGCCGCTTCGATATCCTCGACTTTGAAAACATCATGCTTGTTTTTGTAACCGGCAAAATAAATGACGCGGTTGCCGGCCGCCCGCAATGCCTTGCCGATAGAGAACAAGACGGCATTGCCTAAGCCCCCGCCCAGCAGCAGCACGGTTTTATCATGCGGGATTTCCGTCGGCGTGCCCGTGACGCCCATGACGATGAGAGGATCGTTAATATTCCAGTTGGCACACAGACGCGTGGAGGCGCCCATCTCCAGAGCAATCAGCGAGATCGTACCTTTTTCCTTGTCGACCTCGGCGCCGGTCAGGGCGATGCCTTCCGCCGCCAGCACCGTGTCTTCGACGACCGGCGCAAGGGCTTCAAAGTTCTGCACCCGGTAGAATTGCCCCGGCTGGAATCTCCTGGCCTGCATCGGTGCCTTCACGATGACTTCGATAATGTTTGGCGTCAGGCGGTTGATAGCCACTATCCTGGCCGTCAGGGCTTCGTCTAGGGCCGAGAACAGGGTTCGCAGCGCTGTATCGCGTTGCGTCTGCTGTGCGGGGTCCAGGGCGGCCAGTTCTTCTTCGAACAGTTTGACAATATAAGGATAACCGTCTCTGGCGCTGGCCATGGCCTTGACGACATTGCCGGCATAGACCGGATGGTTGTCGCCGCCGAAACTGATGAATTTATTGCCTTTCCGGTAGGAGGTCAGCGGAGCCGGCTTGCCCAGTTTCGGAGCGGTCTTGTCAGCCATGGGAACCAGTTCCAGGTTGCTGTCCAGCCATTCGGGCTGGTAGCGCTGGAAGAACTGCTTGTCCATCTCGAAAGTGCCGGGATGCTCGCTTTGATAAATCGTATTGGGCGATGTGCCGGCGGCGATATAAAGGTTGCGCAATGGCACGGTCACGTTGTTTCCTGAGATGACCCAGCTGTCGCCTTCCAGAACCATTTTCTCGAACAGTACCGCTTTCAGATGGCCATGCTCATCGGCCAGTGCCTGCTTAGGGCTCATACCTTCGGCCAGGGCGATGCCTTCAGTCAGAGCCGAGGTAATTTCCTCGTGATTTTGCCGATAGGCCGGGGAATCCTTGATACCCTTGCGGTAGAACAAAGTAACGCCGCCCCATTTTTCGAGCAGCGGATGAAAGTCCGGTTTCTCGCCGGCAGCTTCGGCGCGCTGGCGTTCGGCCCGTATTTCCTGGCCGTGGGTCAGAAATTCATCCAGTATTTCGATTTCTTCCTCGTCATAACGGATGCGTACGGTTTTCTCTCCGAACACCTGCACCAGCTTTTCATAGCGCGTCAGTATTTTCTCGACCTGTACCGGATAATAGGCCAAGAGTTCCGTGCAGGTGTCGATCGCGGTCAGACCGCCGCCGATGACGCCGGCCGGCAGGCGCACGTGCAGGTTGGCCAGCGATGAGGCTTTGGCCGCGCCGGTCAGTTGCAGCGCCATCAGGAAGTCGGAGGCTTTGCGGATGCCTCGGATCAGGTTGTTCTTCAGGTTGATAACGGTCGGCTTGCCTGCGCCGGTCGCGATGCTGATATGGTCGAAGCCCATGTCCCAGGCATCGTCGATAGTCAGTGTGCCGCCGAAACGGACGCCGCCGTAGGCCCGGAAATTATGGCGGCGAAGCAGGTTGACATAGATGACTTTCAGGAAATTCTTGTCCCAGCGCACCGTGATGCCGTATTCGGCCACGCCGCCGAAACCGGCCAGCCTGCGCTTGTCCAGTTGCTCGTAGAGTTCGCTGAAATCCCGAATCGGTTCGGGCGGCGTGTCGGCATCGCCGATCAGGTCATGGGGCAACGGCTCCAGTTTCAGGGCGTCGATGGCCGCGACGCCGAAGCCTTCATTCAGCAAGTAATGGCTCATAGTGTAGCCGGCCGGCCCCAGCCCGACCACCAGCGCGTTTTTGCCGTTATAGGGCAGGGCATAAGGGCGCTTGACGTTCAGCGGGTTCCAGCGCGTCAGCAGGCTGTAAATTTCAAAGCCGTAGGGCATGAACAGCACGTCGGTCAGGACATTGGTTTCGATCTGCGGAATATTGACAGGGTCGGTCTTTTGGAAGATACAGCCCTTCATGCAGTCGTTGCAGATACGATGGCCGGTGCCGGGGCACATGGGGTTGTCGATGATGATGATCGCCAGTGCGCCGATATTGTCGCCCTGGCGCTTGACCACGTGCATCTCGGAGATTTTTTCATCGAGAGGACAGCCGGTTATGACGACATCCAGAGGATTGGTTTTATAAGTATGGGTTTTCTTGTTGCGCATGCCTTTGGAGCAAGAGTCCGTGTCCCGCTCGTGGCAGTAGATGCAATGGTCGACTTCATACAGTACCTGTCTTTCATTGAAACGCGGATCGGTCAGCGCAAAGCCATCGCGCCGCTTGCGTAATGTCTTGGGTCCTATCCAGGTTTTGTAGGGTCCGTGATCGATGATTTCATGCTCGACGAGATCGTCGAAATCCTGTTTGCCAGGCGTTTTGAAGCTGAGCCAGTCTGTGACTTTTTGGCCGACTTGTGGGTCTTCGAGCGCGACGAAGCTCCAGCGCTGAACGATGTCCAGCAGGCGGCTTACGAATTCGGGCGCATCCTGTAGTGCCAGTATGTCGGCAAAGACGATAGCGGCCGATCCGTGCGCGCTCAGGTTCCGGTGCAGCGCCTCCACGGCTTGATCCGCATTTCCGTAGTCGCTGTTTTGGCCTTTGGCGATGAGCGTATAATGTTTGGCCAGTCGCGCCAGTTCAGAGCCTACGCGGGCTACGCGATGCTCATCATCAGTGTCGGCATTGGTTCCCGGGAAGCCCGCCTCGATCAGCAGTTCAAAGCGGCTTGTTACAGTTGAAATGTCCCATTGGCTGATATCCTGGCCCTTGAATAGCGTACCGAGCTTTCCGACGACTTCGTGTTTGTAGGCATAGATCGTATCAAACTCGTCCTTGATTTTTATGGTCTGCGCCTGTTGTTGCCCGGTTACATTGAACAGCCTGGCGACGAATTGGCCGACATAAGGTCCCATGCGCACCAGCAGGTCGGAAATCTCCACCGGCTCCAGGCCTGCGCCCTGAGTCAGCCGGTAGTCTTGAAATGCCGCGAACAGTTCAGGATTTTGCTGCTCGACCGTCGTATCGAACACATCCAGCAAGTCTTTCAGACGTGCGGAGTTGTATAAATCCGCGTAGGTGAAGCCGGGGATGCCCGGCTTAAAGGTGTTCTGTGCCATACTTTCTGTACTCCGATCAGCTCAATAATCTGTTCATCGATGCTCTTGATGGTAAGAGGCTATGTAGGCGGCATTTTATCCCTAAGCTTCAAAAACCGCTCATACCGCTTCAATGATATATCGCCAGCTTCGGCCGCCGCGCGCACGGCGCAGCCCTTGTCATTCAAATGGCGGCAGTCATTGAACTGGCATTGATCAATCAAAGGTTGAAACTCCCTGTAACCGTAGGCCAATTGCCGTTCGGTAAGACCCGCCAATCCGAAAATGGCGACGCCGGGACTGTCAATCAGATCGCCGCCCTGATCCATGTGATACAGCGTCGCGGCCGTGGTCGTGTGGCGCCCGTGTTTCGTCGTTGCCGAGATCGTATTGGTCTTGAGTTCCTTATCAGGGATCAGGGTATTTGTTAAGGAAGATTTGCCGACACCCGATTGGCCGGCGAAGATGCTGACCTGGTCTTTTAGCGCCTGTTTCAGTTCTTCCAGCCCTTTATGCCCTGGAATTTTAGTACTGACCCGGTACAACGCATAGCCCAGCTTCTGGTAATCGAGTAACTCCTGTTCGATAGCATCCGATTGGCCTAGGTCGATTTTGTTGAATATTAAAGCCGCGTCGAAATGATGGTTTTCACAAACGGCCAGATATTGATCGATCAGTAGGAAATCGCAATAAGGTTCGATGGCAAAGACGACGAAGACGGTATCGATATTGGCGGCCACAGGGCGGACTTTGTCGTTTCTGGACGGGCGGGCCAGCAATGATCGCCTGGGCAGAATCTCTTCTATACGACCCTGATCGGGCGCCGATTGTATCCATAAAACCTTATCGCCGACGGCGACGGTGTCAAGCCGTCGCCGGGTCTGGCACAGGTAAATTTTGCCGTCGGTTTCCACGGCAATGCCTTGGCCTAAATGGGAAAGGACCAAGCCTTCAAGAAGATCAGCCATTATGCACTTTGTATTTTGGATTCCAGATGCGCGATACGGATAGCCGCCGGCGGATGGCTGTAGTGGAAGGCCGAATAGAGCGGGTCCGGCGTTAGCGTGCTGGCGTTTTCCTCATACAGTTTGACCAGCCCGCTGATCATCTTGCTGGCCTGGGCGTTTTTCGATGCAAAATCGTCGGCTTCAAATTCAAACCTGCGTTGAAAATAAGCACTGACAGGTTGCATGAAAAAAGTAAAAACAGGCGAAACCAGCATGAATAACAACAAGGCCGCCGCGTTGGACGGCTGTTCTACACCGAGTCCGTTGTAAAACCATTGCTGATCGATCAGCCAGCCCAGGATCGCCAGACTGATCAAGCTCATGATCGATGTGGCGACCAGCATTTTGATGACATGTTTGCATTTGAAATGTCCCAGTTCATGAGCCAGCACGGCTTCCAGCTCTTCATCATCCAGTGAATTGACCAGCGTGTCGAAAAATACGATGCGCTTGTTATTGCCAAGGCCCGTGAAGTAGGCGTTGCCATGGCCCGAACGCTTGGAACCGTCCATGATGAAAATGCCCTGGCTGTTAAAGCCGCAGCGAGCCAGTAGTCCCTGGATTCTGTCTTTCAGAGAACCTTCCTGCATCGGTGTGAACTTATTGAATAGCGGGGCAATGACGGTAGGGTAAAGCCAGCTCATCAGCAGTGAAAAACTGATCAGAATAGCCCATGCCCACAGCCACCATAGGGAGCCGATACTGTCCATAATCCACAAAATCAGGGCCAGTAAAGGCAGACCGATCACTGCGACTAAAGTCAGCTGCAGAAACTGGTCTTTGACGAACTGTTTGGGGGTGCTTTTGTTAAAGCCGAATTTTTCTTCAATAACAAAAGTCTGATAAATGCTGGTCGGGAGATCAATCAGAGACATGACCAGAAAAACAGTGGCTATGGCTCCGATACCGGCCATCAGCGGTGACAAGTCAAAAGACGCCCAGAATTCGAAGGCGGCATTGATGCCGCCGCCTACTGTCAGCAACAGCAAGACGATTACACCGATAACACTGTCGATATCCCCCAATTTTCCTTTTTCAATAGTATAGTCAGCCGCTTTTTGATGAGCTTCCAGAGGAACTCTGTTTTTGAACGCTTCGGGCACGGCGTTGCGATGACTTTTGACATAAGCGGCCTGGCGTTTGGACAGCCAGAATTGAACCGAATAGGAAATAATCAATGCGATTATAAAGATAATGGTAAAGGTATTCATGGGTTTAAAACAAAAGTTTAAGAATTAGGCATACAGATTAGCCAATGCTACAATTTACCGCAACCTTATTAATATTATGGAATCAATAATATGGCGCAGGACTCACAGAATCTCATCTGGATAGATCTGGAAATGACCGGACTGAATCCCGATACTGATTTAATCATTGAGATTGCCACGGTCATTACCGACAAGAATTTGAATATCCTGGCTCAAGGGCCTGTGCTGGCGGTTCATCAGTCCGATGCGGCGCTGGCGGCTATGGACGACTGGAACCAGAAATATCACGGACAATCGGGCCTGATTGATCGAGTCAAGGCTTCAACTATTGATGATGCCGAAGCGGAACGGCTGACCCTGGAATTCATCAGGGAATGGGTGCCGGAAAACAAGTCGCCTATCTGCGGCAACAGTATTTGCCAGGACCGGCGTTTTCTTTACCGGTATATGCCTAAACTGGAAGCTTATTTCCATTACCGTAATCTTGATGTTTCGACGCTGAAAGAACTGGTTTCCCGTTGGGCGCCGGAATTGAGAGGCGGCTTCAATAAAAAAGCGACGCACATGGCTTTAAGCGATATTATCGAATCCATTGAAGAGTTGCGTTATTACCGGGACCATTTCATTGCCTATAAGGGCACGGGCAACGCCTGAGAAGACATGAATCAATTGATTGCTGTGGCGCTGGGCGGCTCGCTCGGCTCGGTGCTGCGTTTTTTAGTATCAACGGGAACTTATCAGTGGCTGGGGCGAGG
Source organism: Methylobacter luteus IMV-B-3098 (assembly GCF_000427625.1). Lineage (GTDB taxonomy): Bacteria > Pseudomonadota > Gammaproteobacteria > Methylococcales > Methylomonadaceae > Methylobacter > Methylobacter luteus. The sequence continues at coordinate 2,157,006 of NZ_KE386569.1, read as the reverse complement.
CTTTCCTTACGGCACGTTAGCGGTAAATGTCATTGGTTCGTTCTTAATCGGATTATTAGCTGAAGCCCTTATTCTTCAACGTATTGCCTTTGCCTTGGAATACCGGGCCGGGATTCTGGTGGGTATTATGGGCGGTTTCACGACGTTTTCGAGTTTCTCGCTGGAAACAATTTATTTGATAGAGCAGGGCAGTTTTACGAAAGCCGCACTGAATGTGTTGATCAGCCTTATTGCGTGTCTGTTGGCTGTCTGGCTGGGGCTGCTTTCCGGCCGATCGTTATTTCTGTATTCGGACGGCGTTATTCAATGGCCGGGCGGAATGTTTCCTTATGCACTGGTTGTCGTGAATGCCATTGGCGCTTTTTTAATAGGCATTGTAGCGACTGTTTTATTGCAGAAAGTAGCTATGTCAATGGAATATCGGGCCGCGATTATGATCATAATAGTGGGTCTTTATTTAACCTTGTCCGGTCTGTATTTAATTCTGTATTTGATAGAGCATGGTTATTCATTTGAAACCCATTTGAATTTAATGCTCGGCATTTTTGTCGGCAACGGTTTGATCAGTATCTTGGTGCTCTGGGCGGGCTTATGGGTAGGCAGGCAGATATGACTACAACAGATATAAAAATTGCCAGAGTTTATACGATGGAAGGGCGTGATCATCTTGATCGCGTTCTGAATATTCTGCGCGACGAGGAAAAAATCATGGGTGTCACGGTGATGCGTGGTATCGCCGGGATGGGGATATCTGGTGAGATTCATACTTCCTCACTGCTTGACCTGTCGCTGGAATTACCGTTGATCATCGAGTTTTACGATGAGCCTTTAAAAGTTGAAAAAGCCATCCATGAGCTTCAGTCAAGACTGAAGCTCAAACATATCGTTAGCTGGGCAGCGACGGCCCATACTCATTCAATTTCTTAATTTTAAAAGGTAACTACACCGTCATGTTAGATCCCCATTTATTTAGAGCTGATCTTGATTTTGTGAAGGAACAATTAAACAGGCGTTCGTTCAGTTTTAATTCGGAGTCTTACGTTCTTCTGGAAGCCAGGCGCAAGGACATGCAGGTTAAAACCCAGGAATTACAGAATGACCGTAACAGCCGGTCCAAAGCGATTGGGCAGGCTAAGGCCAAAGGCGAAGATATTCAGCCGCTTTTGGATCAGGTTCAGCATTTGGGCGATCAGCTGAAAGAGGCGGAAACGGAACTGTCCGAAATCCAGGTGCAAATGACAGCCTTGATGGAAGGCATTCCCAACATCCTCGACGTCAGCGTGCCGGACGGCAAAAACGAGGACGACAATGTTGAAATCAGCCGCTGGGGCGATATTCCTGTATTTGATTTCGAACCCAGGGATCATGTCGATCTGGGTTCAAAGAAGGGCATGGATTTCGAGCTGGGCGCCAAAATCGCCAGTGCCCGGTTTGTGGTCTTGAACGGTCCATTGGCAAGGTTGCAGCGCGCGATTATCCAATTAATGCTGGATACGCATACGCTGGAGCATGGTTACAGCGAAACCTATGTGCCGTTTTTGGTCAATGCCGAAAGCCTACGCGGCACTGGCCAGCTACCGAAGTTTGAGGCTGATCTGTTCAGGGTCGACAATGATACTCCTTTCTATCTGATCCCAACCGCCGAAGTGCCGGTCACGAACATCGTCAGAGACATCATCGTCGACGCCAAGGACATGCCGCTGAAATTCGTCTCACACACGCCATGTTTCCGCAGCGAAGCCGGCGCTTACGGGCGCGACGTGCGCGGCATGATCCGCCAGCATCAGTTTGAAAAGGTCGAGCTGGTGCAAATCGTCAAGCCTGAAGATTCCGCCAAGGCGCATGAAGAACTGACCACGCATGCCGAAAACATCCTGAAAAAACTGAAACTGCCTTACCGCAAGGTGTTGTTGTGCGCTGGTGATACCGGTTTCTCCTCAGCGAAGACCTATGATCTCGAAGTCTGGCTGCCAGGGCAGGGGGCTTATCGCGAAATATCTTCGTGCAGCAATTTCAAGGATTTTCAGGCCCGTCGTTTGCAGGCGCGCTGGCGCAATCCGGAAACCGGCAAACCCGAGTTGGTGCATACATTGAATGGCTCGGGTTTGGCGGCCGGCAGAACCCTGATTGCGATTATGGAAAATTATCAGGACGCCCAGGGACGCGTTCGCATTCCCGAAGCATTGCTGCCTTATATGGGCGGGTTGGATATTATTGAGTAATTGAATATTGATGGAATCAAATAAGTGAATGGCTGATTTCTATTATCTGCCGTGTTATTTTTTATCAGTCAGAATGATTATCTGCTAATTCTGCATCAGTATTGGGCTTGATGCTCATTCCATTAAGATTCCGGTTCGGCATATTATTTTAAGTGGATTATAAACTGATAAGTAATAAGATTATTAAAAGACACTTATAAAACTGTGAACTGATTAATGTTTCGTTAAGCTTTAAAACTGTAGGATATCAATACATGTGTCATGGTGATGCGTGTTTTTGGGAGATAATAATGAAAAAATTTGGTTTAAGTTCTTTAGTTGCTGGTTTACTCATGGCTAACGTGGCAGGAGCAGAGCCTGTTGCAGTTAAAGATGGGGCGATTTTTATAGTGAGTAATGGTCAACTGTCTGTACAAGCTGTTGATCCAGTAGCTGCACCCTTGCCAGCACTGTGTGAATTGGCTACAAAGCCACAGTTAGTTCCAAACGGAACTGATGTTGTGATCAACGATGGTAAAGCATTCGTTACTGTCACTGATCCTGTGACGAAAGCGGTTTCTTCCGTTGAATCTTTTGATGTCAGTGAATGCCTGTCAAGCTACTGCGATGCTGAGCCAGTTGTTAACTTAAATGATGGCCATAAAGGAGAGCTATTCATTCCTTGCTTAGAAGTTAACGGTAAAAGATATGATATTACAATGGAACAGCGCGGTAGTTCCATGAACTGGGAAGTTGTTGGATTCCCTGACTCAGAACATCATCACGGTCATGACGATGATCATGATGATGATCACAAACATTAATTTGTAAGTGATCATCTAAGAAGCTGAGGGTGCAGAGTTGCATCCTCAGCTTTTGTTTTTCTAACGTCATGAGTGGCGGGCATTGTGCTTGTGAAACTTCAACCTGATCTTGCTGCTGCTTAATAAAATCAGTTCAATTTCTTGTCTATCCGCTTTTATTCACTCAATAATTATTTTTTATTGGCGGATTTGGCATATTGACCTATCCGGCAAAATGCTCTGGCAACTTGTTTAATATCGGCTCGGTTAAATCGACGCTAGTAAATGATCAAATACAGCCTTAATGGTACTTGCGTAAATAATTACTTAATGTTGGGTTAACCGGCACAAACTGATTATGCCTGTAGTTTTATCATAGGGATAATCCACCGGCATTGGCCGGTGGTTGTTATCGAAGTTTTTTGAATGCGGAATCAAGTGGAAATTATTTAATAACTTCCAGTTGCACGCGACGGTTGTTAGCCCGGCCTTCTTCGGTCTCGTTAGTGTCTATAGGACGAGTCAAGCCATAGCCTTGGGCCGATAATCTCACATCGGTAGTGATTGCACGGTCTAAATATTTTTTAACCGATTGTGCACGGCGTTCTGATAATTTCTGGTTATACTCGACGGTGCCTTTGCTGTCGGTGTGGCCTTGTATTTCAACTGTAAGGCCGGGATTGTTGTTCAGAACGGTGGCGACCTTGTCCAGTTCTCCATAGTATTCGGGCTTAATATTGCTTTTATTGAAATCAAATTTCACACCTTCAATAATCCAGCAGCCGAATTTGTTGACATGAGCGCCTTTAGGTGTGCCTGGGCATTGGTCCTGGCTATTGGGGACGCCGTCGCCGTCATCATCGCCGTCAACTGCGATTGGTGCGCCAGCTCTTAAGAAAATGCTGCGGACAAATTTGCCCATATCGTCAGGGTTGGCGATGCTGTCGGCTGTTACGCCGTAGCCGCAGCGTGTAGTATTCCAAAACTTAGCCAATTCATTTTGGCCTTGTTCTTCGTCTTTATTACCGACCCAAATCGTATAAACGCATAATCTGTCGCCATACTGTTGTTTTAAGGATTGAAATGCAGTCACTGGCTGGTCGCTCAGATCATGACCGTCACTAAGCATCAAAACGGCTATGTTACCGGATGTTGCCGACAAGTCTTTAGCCATTTCATTAATTGCCGCACCCATGGGTGAGCCGCCGCTGGCGCAGGTTAACGAATCAATACCTTGGCCGAAAACTGATTTTGAATAATTTGTAGGAGGGAGATTGAGCTTGCTGAATTCCCATGACAAGCAAGGGCCGAAACCAAAACTGCGGATGCTTGAAGTTAATCGCAGGTCGTCGGGCATGGTCTGATTTATTCTGTTGAGTATTTCTTTTTCAACAGCAAATTTTGTAGGGGTAGGCTGGCCAGGATAGCCTGATCCCTCATATTCTTTATCCATGGATGAAGAGGAGTCATTGATAACAAAGAAATTATCAGTTTTTTGCTGAAATTGTCCCGAGCTAACAAGCGCATTAAAATCATTGGCGTGAAATACCTGAAAGGTGGTAACCGGTTGTGATGCACAGCCCGACAAAATCCCGACAGTTATAAAAGCAGTAATCATGATTATTTTTTTCATTTTTTTCTCCTTGATCATGCTAAATAGAAAAATTGATATTTCTTTTTATTATCAATTGGTTATAAAATGCTGCACATTGAGTTTTTCCTAAATGAATAATTCATCTTTATAATAGGACATAAAATAATACAAATGGTTTATAAATTATGGGTTTGGCGAATGATTAGATTATTAGCTTTATTATCGTTGTTAATGTCAAGTATTGCCATACAAGCGGCAGAAAACGATATCCAACAAATGGCGGAGCGGGGCGATGCTTTAGCCCAGGCGAAATTAGGGGCGATGTATATATTGGGTCGGGATGGCGTCGAACACGATGACCAGAAAGCGGCCGAATGGATGCTGAAAGCAGCAAAGCAAGGCCTTATTGAAGCAGAAGTGGTTATGGCGGCGTTATACGATAGAGGGATGGGTGTTCCGCAAAATGTTGATACGGCAACGCAATGGTATGAAAAAGCGGCTGTCAAAGGACATGGTGCTTCCCTTGCGCTTCTGGGGAGAAATGACACTACCAAAGGTAGCGTTGCTTTTAATTACAAAACAGCTCGCCTAACCGCGGCACGGCAGATTCCAACAGAATATGCGAAAAAAATTTTACTGAAGAAATAAATATCAAATGAGTATAAAAACACGTTTTGCCCCGAGTCCGACGGGTTATCTGCATGTGGGTGGCGCTCGTACCGCCCTGTTTTCCTGGCTTTACGCGCGCAAGCATGGCGGAAGGTTTATCTTAAGGATTGAAGATACCGATCTGGAGCGTTCAACGCAGGAATCAGTGAATGCCATTCTGGAAGGTATGACTTGGCTGGGGTTGGAGTATGATGAAGGGCCTTTTTATCAAACTCATCGTTTTGATCGCTACAAGGAAGTTATTCAGCAATTGTTGGATCAAGGCGACGCATACTATTGCTACTGTAGCAAGGAAGAGCTGGAGCAGTTACGTACCGAGCAAATGGCTAACAAACAAAAGCCGCGTTATAACGGTAAATGCAGGGATTCTGCTGAACCGCGCGGGGAAGGGATGCCGGTCGTTCGCTTCAAGAATCCGACTGAAGGGGTTGTTGTTATCCCTGATCTGGTCAAAGGTGAAATTGTTGTCGCCAATAAGGAACTCGATGATTTGATTATTGCTAGAGCCGATGGTACGCCGACATACAATTTAACCGTTGTGGTTGATGATATGGATATGGGCGTGACGCATGTTATTCGCGGCGACGATCATATAAACAATACGCCTCGGCAGATGAATATTCTGAAAGCGTTAGGCGCCGAACTGCCTAAATATGCACATTTGCCTATGATACTGGGTTCCGATGGGGCTCGATTGTCAAAGCGCCACGGTGCCGTCAGTGTCATGCAATATCGTGACGATGGGTATTTACCGGATGCTCTGCTTAATTATCTGGTCAGGCTGGGTTGGTCTCATGGTGATCAGGAGATTTTCTCCTTGGATGAAATGGTTGAGTATTTTAAATTGGAAAATGTCAACGTATCGGCCTCCACATTTAATCCAGAAAAGCTGTTATGGCTGAACCATCAGTATATTATGAACAGTGATCCTGTTCATGTTGCGCGTCACTTAAGCTGGCATATGGGCGAATTGGGTATTGATCCTTCAGAAGGACCGGATCTGATCGATATTGTAAAGGCGCAAAGGGAGCGCAGCAAAACATTGGTTGAAATGGCGTCTGCAAGTATTTACTTTTATAAAGACTTTGATTCCTATGATGAAAAAGCCGCTAAAAAGAATTTTACTGCGGGGTCAGAGGAAGTATTGGCGCGATTGCACGATGAATTTTCCGCAGTCACCGAATGGGAAGGAGAGAAATTACACCAGATTGTTATAAACCTTGCCGAAGCAATGGAGCTCAACCTGGGAAAAGTGGCCCAGCCTTTACGAGTTGCGGTTTCCGGCACCTCTGTTTCGCCAGCAATCGATGTGACTTTGTCGCTGCTTGGCCAGGAAAAAACCTTGTCCAGGATACTGCAAGCTATAAATTATATAAAAAACTCAAATTAATGGTGGACATAACTGAAAAATTCTGTAAAATGGCGGTTCTTAACTAAGGGGCCATAGCTCAATTGGGAGAGCGCAACACTGGCAGTGTTGAGGTCGGCGGTTCGATCCCGCCTGGCTCCACCAAGCAGTTAAAGGCTGACTAAATCAATTTAGTCCCCATCGTCTAGTGGCCTAGGACACCGCCCTTTCACGGCGGTAACGGGGGTTCGAACCCCCCTGGGGACGCCATGAATTTAATAGATTCATGTTTCATGATCTTTAAGTTATTAGATCATGAGGGTTGTACAATTTAGTTAAGAATTAAGCAGTAGCTATCAGCAGGTTTTTTGAGATCTGCTAAAAATTAGGCTGACTAAACCAGTTTTAGTCCCCATCGTCTAGTGGCCTAGGACACCGCCCTTTCACGGCGGTAACGGGGGTTCGAACCCCCCTGGGGACGCCATTAAATAGAGGGGTTATCCTATGTGGATAACCCCTTTTTTTATGCCCGCTAATTATTATCAACTTTTTAAAGTTGAATCTCAGCCCCTTTCATTAAAGTGCCATTTCGGCATACCTGTCGTGTTATACCTAGGAGTCTGTCGGACAGGGTTCAGTATTATGATTCTTATTTGACCGATATGGATTATTGGCGGCATTGAGTCTTCGGTTCTGCCCAACCAAGAGCTATTTCGGGTTATTTTTCCGTTATCCGGCCGCCAGCACATGCATTCGCTTTAAATTGAAGGCCATAGTCACCAGTTTCCACTCACCAGCTACCGCATCAAGACCTCTCAGCGAGAATTGGCGGAAGCCCAGTACCTGTTTGATGATCCCAAATACCGGCTCGACCGTGCTTTTGCGTTTACCATAAAGCGTGCGGCCACTCTGGGTTTTGAGTTTCCAGGCCATTTTGACCAGCGGGTCATCGCTTTCAGGTTCCGGTGCATCCGGCGTCAGGCGTTCCGCCAATGGCAGATGATGGGCTTCCCGGCCCAGCGCGATGAGGGGTGTAATTTTTTGCTCCACACAGGCCTGGATGTTGTCTTTGCTGAAGTAGCCGTTGTCGGCCAGCAGCATTTCCGGCTTGCCGAGGCTGTCCGGCAAGGCGTTCAGCGCTTTCAGCATCGGCTCGACTTGCCGCTTGTCGTTGGTATGCTGGCTGAGCGTGGCGGCAACCACCAGCAGGCTGTCAACATCGACGGCCGCCTGGGCATTGTAGCCCTGCACGAAGCCGTCCTTGCTCGGCATGATCCGCGATGCTTCGTCGGTCAGGTTGATCTGGTCCTTAGCTTGGGGGCCGGTTTCGGGCGCCTTGGGCTCCTGGCCTCGGGGTTTTTTGCCCGCCTGGCGCTGGCGCTCCCGGTCAGCCAGTCTCTCCTGGTGGTCTTTTTGGGCTTGTTCGTCCCGTTCTTTAACCCGTTCGGCAATCTTGGCCTTGGCTTCCGCCAAGGCTTTCAAGCGATCTTCCCGACGCGCGACTTCCGCCGGCAAATCGATACCGTCGGCCAATTCTTCCTGATCAACGTCCGCTGCCTTTTTCAGCAGGGCCTGCACTTCCTCACGCAATTGCGCTTCCAGCTTTTCGATGTGGCCATGGGACAAGGCCTTGTGCTTCGAGGCATTGGCCTTGATTTTGGTACCATCCAGCGAAATCTGTCCCAGCTTGACGAGTTTCATCGTCTGCGCCAGTGTCAGCACTTGTACGAACAAGTCCTCCAACTCCACCAGAAAGGTCTTGCGGAAATGAGCCAGGGTGTCATGATCGGGATGATGATTGGCAGCAATGAACCGAAACGCCACTGAATCGTAGGTTGCCCGCTCGATCTTGCGACTGGAGAACGTGCCGGTCGCATAACCATAGATCAGCAGGGCCAACAGCAGTGCCGGATGATAAGCCGCTGAACCCCGTCCAGAATAATGGCCTGTCAGTTTTGATAGATCGAGCTGATCGATCACTTCGACGATAAAGCGTGCCAGGTGGTCTTCCGGCAACCATTCGTCCACGGACGGCGGAAGCAAATACTGTTGGTTACGATCAAACTGAATAAAGCGACTCATCAGAAATCATGGCGGTAAAATGATTGAACTCATCACTATTTTACAACTGATGAGATTTAAATGCTGATAAGTCCGACAGACTCCTAGGCACGGGAATGATGTATCCCGGCGTTATAATAATTTAACTTCCATCATGCCAAACTAATGTTTTTGTTTAGTTTCAATGAAAAGCCCTTGTAACTGATTGATGCCATGGCATGATAGACATTGGCCTTCGTTGAAATAAGTTTCTAACTGCGGATTTTGAACAAGGATTTTGGCGGCAATATTTTTTTGTTGTGTTTTTTGATACTGCTTCTGATCTTTTGGAAGTTCTGATGCTTGAGCTGTGGCAAGTATTGTAATGCACGTTAAAGCGACAATAATGAAATATTGCATAGTCATTAATCAGTAATGGTTTAAAGTCGCTTTATTAAGCATGAGTTTATCGCTCGTTATCATGTATGACTGCTAATTCAGAATAATATATAGATTCAACAATCATATTCCGATATTCCTATAGTTCCATATCGCTTTAGAATATCTTGATTGTAAGGAATGAATATGAAGTGACTCATTAGTGTAAGAAGCAGCCACTTTATTTTTCTCCTGTCTTGTTGCATGGCCAAAGAAACTCACACCTAAACATTAATTTAATGTTTCTATATAACCATTTTAGTTTTTTAAACCTTTATAACGTAATACCTGGAGCAAATAAATTAGTGCAATAACTTAAGTAAAAGCACTTAGAAAATAAATGTAAGGCAGTAGTTCTGGCTAAATAGCCCTATGTAAGTATACGTATGGATCTTTTTAGTAATAAAGAATAATGTTGAAGAGTCTACTGGGAAATTTCTTACTAAAGGAGAACAGCTATGAAATCATTCTGGATACTTGTTGCCGATAGTAGTCGTGCGCGAATATTTACTGCCGATACGCCTTCTTCATCTTTAGAAGAACTTGAAGATATTGCCCATACGGAAGGGCGTCTACATGATAGGGAGATCACTTCTGATCTGCCGGGAAGAATGCGGCATGTTGGTGGTGGTGTAGAAGGGCATCCTTACAATCCATCTAGCGATCCGAAAAAACACGAAGCCAGTAATTTCGCTCATTCCATTGCTCAGCATCTGCAAGAGGCACGTGGTGAAAATAAGTTTGAGCAGTTGGTGATCATTGCAGAGCCTACGTTTTTGGGGATGCTTCGCAATAATTTGCCTGAACAAGTTAAAAAAACAGTTTGTCTAGAGCTCGATAAATCCATTACTACGCATAGCGCTGCTGAAATTCGAGCGCATCTGCCTATGTATTTGCCTAGCTTGTGATTAAGTTGGAACAAGTGGTAGTAATGTATTGTCATCTGTTTACTTAATTTTAATTCGGACATTTCAATAAATTAATTATTCAATTACTTTCACTTGGATTAAAAAATTTAAGATGATTGTGAGTTATAAAGTTATTTAAAGTAGTAAAAATCTAAAATGACTTAGTAAGGTAAATATCTATTTTTCTATGGCTTAATTCTATTTTTAATCCATATTATGAATTTTTTGTTTATAACAGCTTAGAGCGGTTTAAAGTAGGCATCGTAAAGAACCAATAATTATTTTAAATAATAAATATTACTGAGTGATGTTAACTATTTAATATCGAATGGATTAATAATAAAAAATGGGGAATACTAATGATGCAAACAACTTTTATTCCGCCGTTGTTTGGCCTATTCGGGCTGCTAGTCGCTTTCATAATTTTTCTAAAGGTAATGCGTTATCGCGAAGGTGGTGAAAAGGTCACTAAAATTGCACGCGAGATTCATCTAGGAGCAATGGTTTTTATGCGGCGCGAATATACGATGCTGAGCATATTTGCTGGCGTATTAGTTGTATTGCTGTTTTTTTCGCTGGGGTGGATGACAACGTTGGCATTTATTGTCGGAGCAATAACCTCAGGACTAGCCGGTTTTCTTGGCATGTTTACCGCCACCAGAGCCAATGTCAGAACAACTACCGCTGCTTATGAGGACGGTATGTCCGCTGCATTATCAGTCGCTTTTTTTGGCGGTTCCGTGATGGGATTGGCCGTAGCTTCCTTAGGTCTGCTTGGATTGGGTTCGCTCTATTTATTTTTTGGTGGCGATGCGGAGACGGCCCATGCAATTCACGGATTTGGCATGGGGGCATCAACTGTTGCCTTATTTTCTCGCGTAGGCGGTGGAATATTTACCAAATCAGCTGATGTCGGCGCGGATCTGGTGGGTAAAATCGAAGTTGGTATTCCTGAAGATGATCCACGCAACCCCGGCGTTATTGCTGATAATGTTGGCGATAACGTAGGTGATGTGGCCGGCATGGGGTCAGACATTTTTGAGTCCTACTGTGGAGCGATGATTGCCACAATTGCTATGGCCGGTTCTATGGCGGCTGACGTTATTGATCCCTTGGGTTTGCGTGAGGATCTGATGTTTTTGCCGCTAGCCTTATCTTCTACGGGACTGATCTGTTCCATAGCGGGTATTGCTTTAGTGCATCAAGCGGGTAACAAACAGACTGAAGTTCTTCTAAAGTATGATGTTTTAGGGTTTCTTGCTAAACCTCTGATGGAACTCAAGTTAAATGCCAGCGAGAAACCTGAATTGGCCTTGCGTAGTGGTACATTGGGTGCGTCTATTTTGTTTATCCTGACATCTTTTCTTGTGGTAGCCGGCATGGGGATTAGCTTAAAAGTTGCATTAGCTGTGCTGGCTGGTGCTGCGGGTGGCGTAATTATCGGTCTGGTAACTGAATATTACACGGCCAGTAAGCCGGTTCATCGAATTGCTGAATCAGGGGAAACCGGACCGGCTACAGTGATGATCACGGGCCTGGCTGTAGGTATGGAATCCGTCGTCGTACCGGTGGTGACAATTTGTGCAGTAATTTTAATTAGCAGTTCATTGGTGGGTTTATATGGTGTTGGTATTGCGGCAGTGGGTATGCTGGCAACTGTGGGCATCACCATGGCGATCGACGCCTATGGACCCATTGCCGATAATGCCGGCGGCATTGCCGAGATGGCAGGGCTAGGGGCTAAAACCCGTGCAATTACAGATTCTCTTGATGAAGTGGGCAATACTACGGCTGCAATCGGTAAAGGCTTTGCTATCGGTGCCGCGGCTTTGGCGGCCTTGGCAATTATTACTGCTTATGTTGAAACTGTGAGTGTTCGCATCGAAGATTTCCAGTTGAATTTAAATAATTCGGATGTACTGATTGGTCTTTTTATTGGCGGTATGCTGCCTTATCTTATCACTGCAATTACAATGACAGCAGTTGGCGATGCCGCATTCGAGATGATCAAGGAAATTCGCCGACAATTCCGCGAGATTCCTGGTTTGCTGGAAGCAAACGCTGATCCGGATACCGCAACCTGCATTGACATAGCCACTAAAGCAGCGCTTAAAAAAATGATTTTGCCCGGAGTGATTGCTATTGCCGCGCCGCCCGTGGTAGGTTTTATACTCGGTCCTGAAGCGCTGGGCGGCATGCTGGGAGGCGCGCTGCTTTCGTGCGTTTTATTGGCGCTGATGATGGCGAACGCAGGCGGTGCCTGGGACAATGCCAAGAAGTATATTGAAAAAGGCCATCATGGCGGCAGGGGATCTGAAGCCCATAAGTCCGCCGTTGTCGGAGATACAGTTGGCGATCCCTTTAAGGATACTGCCGGTCCATCAATGAATATTCTTATCAATGTCATGGCTATTGTTAGTCTGGTTATTGCTCCCTTGTTAGGTTAGCAGAGAGGAGGGTCAATTGTGAAAGCGTATTTATTATTCTCTGGCAGCGGTACTTTGGTGGTTCTTTCGCAGCATGATGATGTTGAACACGAGTTGTTTCTGGAAAAATTGGCTGGCAAAGGCATCTATAAATTTATCGCTCACGAAATTCCTTTGGAACTGGCAAAAGAACGATATGGCAAACATTTCGATATCGCAACCCATGATTTATATGAAACCGATCATCTACGAGTGGTCGATTACAATGGTGAGCGCGCTATGAGATTGTTTAAATTCAGTGAGCTTGGTCCTGAGATCATGCATGAGCCGGATAGTTTTCCTGAACTTTTCTAGAGGTTTAGTGAGCCGCAATATTTCCAATATAAAAAAAGCCTGGCCATATAATCGGGCTTTTTTATGATTAAAATATGACCGGATTTGCTGTATAGTTGCCCGCTTTTGTGTGAGTGCAGGTCATGATTGAGGCCGATGTCATCATTATAGGAGCGGGCGCCTCGGGATTAATGTGCGCAGCCGAGGCGGGCAAACGAGGCCGGAAAGCCATCGTTCTGGATCATGCCAATAAGGCCGGCAAAAAAATCCTGATGTCGGGCGGCGGCCGCTGCAATTTTACTAATTATGAGGTTGGGCCTGATAATTATATTTCGCATAATCCGCATTTTTGCAAATCAGCCCTAAGCCGATACACACAGTGGGATTTTTTGGCCCTAGTCGGGCGCTACCATATTCCATTTCATGAAAGAGAGCACGGGCAACTGTTTTGTGATGAAAGTGCTCGTGATATTCTCAATATGCTGTTATCGGAATGCAATAATGCCGGCGTGGTTATAAAGTTGAACACGAGCATAGATACTATTGAGCCAGCAAGCAATAAGGGCTTCCATCTTAAAACAAACAAAGGCAACTATATCTGTCAGTCACTGGTGGTTGCGACCGGTGGCCTGTCCATACCGAAAATGGGCGCTACGCCGCTGGGTTATAAAATCGCTCAACAATTTGGCATAACAGTGTGGCCTACGCGTGCAGGCTTGGTACCGTTTACCTTGCAGCCAGAAGATAAAGCCAAATTCTCGACTTTATCGGGAATCGCGGTTCTGTGCGTCATCAGTAACAAAAGCCGGAGCTTTAGAGAAAATATTTTGTTTACCCATCGTGGATTGAGTGGCCCGGCTGTCTTGCAGATTTCATCGTATTGGCGACCCGGAGAGGAAATAATGATTAATCTGCTGCCGGATATGAATCTGAGCGTGGAACTGAAATCAAAGCGGCAACAAAAGATAAAAAGCAAGATGAAAACGTGTCTGGACAGCTATTTACCCAAACGATTGATCAATAGCTTATTCACTGACGATGTGCTGGAGAGCTCCTTGCAGGATCTTTCCGACAAACAGATTGAACAGATTTCAAAACAGATTCATAACTGGACCATTAAACCTAACGGCACTGAAGGCTATCGTACTGCTGAAATAACTAGCGGCGGAGTTGACTGTGAAGCTATTTCTTCGAAAACAATGGAAAGCAAGGCTGTGCCGGGACTTTATTTTATTGGCGAAGTACTGGATGTTACCGGATGGTTGGGCGGCTACAACTTTCAATGGGCATGGTCGTCGGCCTGGTGTGCGGGGCAGTATGTGTAGATGTGTCTAAGCCATTTAGTCTTCTGTGAAACAAATCTCAGTATATTTTTATCTATGGTTTATATTCTGGTTTGGGTTGTTGACTGTGATGCTTGGCGGAGTCAGACATTAGATAACCTGACTCTGATCTTGCCCGGATTTTATAGACACTCGACTAAGCGGCTTTTTTTGTTTCAAAAGCTTCCGGGCTGAGATAGCCTCATTGGGAGTGAAGCCTTTTGCGAGGGTTACACCTCAAACATTTCCTGGCCGCTTTGGCTCCCCAGTCGTTGCCTCGCATGATTCTGCCCCCCTCGATGTCGGCTAGCCGGTACACCTTCTGCCTGGAGTCGTCGAGTGATTCCGGGTCAACCTGGCCGGCTTTTCTCATCATCAAAAATGCGTTTAATGGCTTCAGCCAGCCCTAGATTGGCCTGTTTTCTATCGGAAAGCGGCCTGTGTCTCCAGCGGTGAGCCACTACGTGAAACCGATGCCATGCGGCACAGCATAGCCGTGGGGAATTGATTTTCGTTAGCCTTGAGCATGGCGGACTTCACTTGGGTCGTTTCGCGAAGTACCCAGAGGGCATAAATACGCGGCCGCCTTGTTTAGGCAAGCCACTTCCTCTTCAAGACGGGCATTTTCTCGTTTGAGCCGCGCTATTTCAACGTGTTGAAGCGTCTGATCTTCGCATGACTGCCCCGTTTGACGGCGTTTGGCTCGCCATAAATACCACATCGATTCGGAAAGCCCTAAACCCTGAGCTGCCCTGGGGATGCCATCGTGTTCTGCGCGTTCCAACGCCTGTTCTTTAAACGGGGCTGTATATTGACTGCGAACAGCAGGCGCAGTTGATTCTTTTTTGTTTTTTATTGTTGACCTCGGGCTCAGAGATTACTCTCTTAACCGAGTTGTCCGCTAGATCGGGGCAAGATCATTATCAAATTTATCAATATCACATACACTGGCAAAGCCTTGATATAATAAAAATAACAATTCAAAACAGAAGTTCTGGCAGAGAACATCTGCATTGAAGACTTGGTGTTAGTTGTTCATGCACACCCGTTTCAGCCAAAATTTTGGATTTTTCAATAGTGATGGTTGGAGACGCTTACCAACGCTATCTTAAAAACAATGGAAAAAATAATTACTAAAAGTTTTCTTACTAATCTGATCGCTATTGCGATTATTATCACGGGCTATATCTGTCCAATACAACAGGAACTGATAAAAGCGATTGGTTATTTTGCCTTGTCGGGGGCAATTACCAACTGGTTGGCTATTTATATGCTATTTGAGAAAGTGCCTTTTTTATATGGTTCTGGCGTAATACCTAATCGCTTTGAAGAGTTTAAGAACTCCATCAAACGACTCATGATGCAACAGTTCTTTACAGTTGATAATATTGAAAATTTTATTGAGGCTGAAGAACAGGAAGGCGAAAAAGTGTTGAATTTAGAGCCATTATTAAACGCGGTCGATTATGACAAAGTGTATGAAGGTTTGGTTGCATCGATCATGGGCTCTTCTTTTGGTGGCATGTTGATGATGATGGGAGGGCCGGAAGCATTAGTGCCCTTAAGAGAACCCTTTACTGAAAAGATGAAACATACGTTGACAGAAACAGTTGAATCCGACCGCTTTAAAGCAGCGCTGCAGCAAGGCTTGAATGCACATAAAATCGGCGAGGACATTGTTGGTAAAATTGAAACAGTGATTGATAAGCGGTTGAGTGAACTAACACCTCAATTAGTTAAGGAAATGGTTCAGTCGATAATTCGCGAGCATTTGGGGTGGCTGGTTGTTTGGGGTGGTATTTTTGGTGGCTTGCTGGGCGCCGTATTCAGTTTCGCCTAATGAAAACTGTCGAATTAGCATTTGAAGAGCTGGGTAATTCGGATGATTGTCACTTAATTATCCTGCATGGCTTTTTCGCTTCCTCACGCAACTGGCGCCAGGTAGCGGAAAAGCTTTCGGCTAAATTTCATGTTTATATGCCGGATATGCGTAATCATGGTTCATCGCCTCATGACCCATTGATGGATTATCCTTCTATGGTGGCCGATCTTAAACTCTTTATCGATCGGTTGGGATTAAAGAAGGTCAATTTATTGGGGCATAGCATGGGCGGTAAGGTTGCTATGTGGTTCGCGCTTAATTATCCCGAGCATGTGGATAAATTGATTGTCGTTGATATCGCTCCGGTCAGTTATAAGCATAGTTTTGACCATCTCATTCAGGCACTGAAGTCCTTACCACTTAATGAGATCAGCAATCGCAAGCAGGCCGAAGCTATGCTGGCCGCTGACATACCGGAACTGAGCTATCGTCAATTTTTATTGCAAAATCTTGTACTGAACCACGGCGAATATCGCTGGAGAATTGATCTGGATGTTTTTTACCGAATGGCACCGAATATAATTGCTTTTCCAGATGCCGGGCAACTGCCGCCTTTTGCCGGAAATACACTGTTTATTGCCGGAGCGGATTCGGATTATGTCCAGCCTGATGATATTGCTGAGTTATTTCCTGAAGCTACGCTCAGTATCATTGCTAATGCCGGGCATTGGCTGCATGTGCAACAGCCGGAAATTTTTATAGAGTGGGTTAAGAATTTTTTATTAAATTAAAATAAAAACCTGTCTGTCACTCACTAAAGAAAAGTCCTTAGTTGCAAAGATACGGATCGTGGATTGATGCCTCATTAAAGGGTCTACCTAAAGCAGAGTTTCTTCTGATATTAATATAAAGACTCGTATAGAGGCCCGCGTTTTCCGTATCTTCGATCAACTTTAGCCCGAATTGTAAAAAAATCTTAAACTGCTGCAAAAAACTACGGTCTGTGTTGTTGTGGATGATAATTCCTTCTTCAGTGATGTCGGGCTGAGTTAAAAATAGAATAGTCAGTATGTCCAAAACTACAGTCTGTTTTTGAGTGAAGTCCACAATCGTTGAAAACGGATTGTTGGCAAAATTCGAGATCAAAAATTACTGATTACATAAGTTAAAGTAAGGGGCAATATGAGCGGTCATTGCCAGTAAAAATGACGATAGCAGCGAATATAGATAACAAATGGTTTGCACAAAAAGCTAATGTTATTGTCATAGAATTGACGCGTTTGAGCACAGTAAAAACTATTTGTCTATTTGGCTGATATTTTTCTCGGTTACGGGTGACAATATAAAGAGAATTGACGTGAGCGGCTGGCTCGGTTCAGTGAGACTATTTAAAGAATTGAATTTAAATGTTTCGGAAAATGGCGGTTATGTTTAGTGGTTCATGATGGGCTTGAGTATTTTTGCCGGGCAAACGGGGTGTCAGTAATCATGTCAAAAACAGAGACTCAAAAAACAGCAATCAAACGTTGGCTTGGCAAGCATAAGATTTTGGCATTGTCTGAAAAGTTAATGTGTTTGCGGCTATAAGCGTGCAAATAAAGCTTTATGAAGGAGACAAACCGGTCAAGAAGATTCGATTTCCTGCCGGATGCAGGCAAAATAAACAGGTAGAGATCAGTTCAGTCAGGTGAATATTTAACGATGATGTCAACTACATAATATTTTTATTCATGAGAAAGTAGGAATATATGAAAATTCAGTCTGAATGGCGTTAAAATATCTAGAAGCAATTTTTGGGTTATTTCATAAACGTTTGGCATGACTTTTAATTGCAATTGTCTTAAGCAGCTTTTTTTATAAAAAATAATAAGGAGAAACCGGATGTCAAAAGGTCAGAATTTGCAGGATAATTTTCTAAATACGCTTAGAAAAGAACATACGCCTGTTTCAATTTTCCTTGTTAATGGAATTAAATTGCAAGGAAAGGTGGATTCATTTGATCAGTATGTGATTATGCTCAAGAATACAGTCAGTCAAATGGTATACAAGCATGCCATTTCAACGATTGTACCGAGTAAAGCCGTAAAGCTGACGCGTGAAAACGAATCTAATGAAGAATAACTCTTTGTGCGAGTAAGTCTTGGTGCTGAAAAACATTAAAACACAAGAAAATATCAATCTTTTTATAAATATGGCACTGGAGCGCTTAATTGTTTGATCGTCCTGACTCAGGTGAACGAGCGGTTCTGGTTCATCTAACACTTCATTCCGGGCAGGAAGATCTTTTAGAATTAAAGGAATTGGCTAAATCGGCCGGCACAGATCCTGTTCATGTGGTGACCGGCAGTCGACGCAGCCCTGATCCGAAATATTTTGTTGGAACGGGTAAGCTTGATGAGCTTAAAAATGTTATAGAAAGCCAGTCTGTAGATATCGTTTTATTTAATCATCCGCTTTCGCCTAGTCAGGAAAGAAACCTTGAGAATGCATTAGGTGTTCGAGTGGTCGACAGGAACGGACTGATTCTTGATATCTTTGCCCAGCGTGCGCAAACATTTGAAGGCAAATTACAGGTTGAACTGGCTCAACTACGTCATTTATCAACTCGACTAGTCAGAGGTTGGACGCATTTAGAGCGCCAAAAAGGTGGTATCGGCCTGCG
The DNA here is from genome assembly GCF_000427625.1 of Methylobacter luteus IMV-B-3098. Lineage (GTDB taxonomy): Bacteria > Pseudomonadota > Gammaproteobacteria > Methylococcales > Methylomonadaceae > Methylobacter > Methylobacter luteus. Next base: position 2,138,440 of record NZ_KE386569.1, on the reverse strand, counting down.
TGGTCCAGGTGAAACTCAGCTGGAAACCGACCGGAGACTATTGGGTTTGCGCATTAAGCAGATTCAACAGCGATTGGAAAAAGTTGACAAACAAAGGCATCAAGGACGGAGTAAAAGAAAAAAAGCCGAAATTCCGTCCGTTTCGTTGGTGGGTTACACCAATGCCGGGAAATCAACATTATTTAATAAATTGACTGGAGCGAATATTTACGCAGCGGATCAGCTTTTCGCCACCCTGGATCCAACATTACGTAATTGTCAATTGCCCAATAGTTCGGAAATAGTGCTTGCCGATACGGTTGGCTTTATTCGTCATTTGCCGCATGAACTAGTTGCATCATTTAAATCGACTCTGCAGGAAGCCAGTGAAGCCGATTTGTTGTTGCATGTAATTGATGCTAATGCCGAAGACAGAGATGAGACTATAATTCAAGTCAATCAGGTTCTGGAAGATATTGAGGCTAACGAAGTCAGGCAATTGGAGATTTTCAATAAAATCGATTTATTGACTGGCATTAGTCCTCGTATTGATCGTGATGATGCCGGAAATCCTGTGCGTGTATGGATATCTGCCGAAACCGGGGCGGGCGTTGAGCTACTTTATCAAGCATTGGCGGAAATATTTTCAAGCACTAGAATCAAAAGAAAATGCTATCTAAGACCCGATCAAGGTGATGTGAGAGCTAAACTATTTTCTGTTGCTAAAATTCTCGAAGAGCAAGTTGATGATTTCGGTGGTTATGAATTGGTTATCGAGATTGATGCGAAACATTTGGGCTTGCTCAAATCAGTAGAAATTGAAGAAATACTCTAGCTTAGGTTTGTACAAAGTGTTTTTTTTTAGGATAATTTCCCAGCTAAACAATCAGAATTGGATAAAAATGTAAGATTTGCATGGATAGGCTAGGCCTGTGGTTTATGCTGAGAGTTGAATATCCTTCGGAATAATCTTAAATAAATTATAAATAATCCCATATGGAGCATATGTATGTCCTGGAATGAGCCTGGCGGCGATAAGAAAGACCCCTGGAGTGGTCGGGGCGACCAAAAGGGTCCACCTGATCTCGATGAAGTGATTCGTTCATGGCAAGAAAAGTTGGGCGGCATTTTTGGTGGCGGTAGAGGTGGTGGTGAAGGTTCTTCCGGTGGACCAATAAAAGGTCTTGGTTTTTTGGCGGCAGGTGCTGTGGTTTTGTGGGGCTTAACCGGTTTCTACATTGTCGATGCCGGGAATCAGGGTGTTGAAACACGCTTTGGCAAATATATCATTACAACTCAGCCGGGCTTAAACTGGCATTTTCCTGCGCCAATTGAACAGGTTGAAATTATCAATGTTAAGCAGCAGCGTTATATTGAAGTAGGTTATCGGAGTGCCGGTAGCGAGCAGGCTCTTGGATCAGTGCCAAAAGAGGCGTTAATGCTGACCAAGGATGAAAATATTGTCGATGTCCGCTTGGCTGTTCAGTATCAGGTTAAAGATGCCAAGCAGTTTCTCTTTAATGTGGCTAATCCCGTGGCTACCTTGAAACAGGCTACGGAGAGTGCGGAGCGTGGTGTTATTGGTAGCAGTAAAATGGACTTTGTTTTGACTGAAGGGCGTAGTGAAATTGTGGCTCAGATTAAAAAGGAAATTCAGGATATTATGGACAGTTATCAGTCGGGCATTCAGGTTACTAGTGTAAATCTGCAGGATGCACAGCCGCCTGAACAGGTTCAAAACGCATTTGAAGATGCCATTAAAGCACGCGAAGATCAGCAACGGTTGATTAACGAAGCGGAAGCCTATTCTAATGATGTCGTACCGAAAGCGCGTGGTGCGGCAGCTAGAAAGATCCAGGAAGCCGAGGGCTATAAGGAACAGGTTATCGCTCGGGCAGAAGGTGAAGTCAACCGTTTTTCCAAGTTGTTGGCAGAATATAAGAAGGCGCCTGAAGTAACAAGACAACGACTTTATCTTGAAGCTATGGAATCCGTATTAAATGAAAGCAATACGGTTGTGGTTGATGTTAAAGGGGGTAATAATGTACTTTATTTGCCAATAGATAAGATGACCCAGCAGCCGTCTTCGGATCTACAACCTCATGTTCCTCAAAGCGCCGTAGAGCAGCCTGAGCGGGCAGCAACTATGGAGCAACCTGCTTTGCGAAGTTCAACTCGCGGTCGTGATGCAAGGGGACGCTAATGACACAGAATAATAAGATATTGTTAGGCATAGCTGCACTGTTGCTTATAGGCATGATGTGCATATTTACAGTTCATGAAACAGAAAAGGCAATTAAATTTCGTTTAGGTGAAATTGTAAAATTTGATTACGAGCCTGGGCTTCATTTCAAAATACCTTTTATTAATAATATTAAGAAGTTCGATGCGCGTATCCAAACCATGGATTCGAAACCTGAGCGCTTTTTAACAGCGGAAAAAAAGAACGTAATTGTTGATTCTTTTGTTAAATGGCGAATTGGAGATGTAACCACTTTTTATACAGTGGTCGGGGGCGACATAGATCAAGCTAATCTGCGTCTTGATCAGATTATAAAAGACGCCTTCCGTAGCGAATTCAGTAAACGTGACATCAGGCAGTTGGTTTCGACTGACCGTCGAGCTATTCGTGAAATTTTAATTAAAAATTCCAAGGTTATTGCGGCTAGTTTGGGTATGGAAATTGTCGATGTCCAAGTGAAGCGTATCGATTTGCCTAGCGAAGTCAGTAGCTCTGTTTACCGCAGAATGGAAGCGGAGCGTGAAAGAGTTGCTCGTGAATTCCGTTCACAAGGCTCGGAAGCCGCCGAAAGGATTCGTGCTGATGCGGACAGACAACAAGTTGTAACGCTGGCTAATGCTTATCGCGATGCGGAAAAGCTGCGTGGTGAGGGTGATGCTAAATCCGCAGAGATTTATGCAAATGCCTATGGGCAGGATGCTGAGTTCTTTGCTTTCTCTCGTAGTTTGAGCGCTTATAAAAATTCTTTTTCTGGCTCGGATATAATGGTGCTCGAACCCGATTCTGATTTTTTTAACTACTTTAAGAAGCAAAAATAGCCATGATGGTTTTAGTGAAATAGGTTCATTCACTACATTGTTTTAAAATATAAAAACGCTCCGCCCGTGCGGGGCGTTTTGTTTGAGTGGACACACAAATATGCAACAAAAAGACTCTTGGCTGTTGCCAGATGGCATTGATGAGATTTTACCGGAAGATGCTAAACATCTTGAAAGTTTGCGCCGTAGGATCTTGGACATGTTTGCTTGCTGGGGCTATGAGCAAGTCATTCCTCCGTTTATAGATTATCTGAACTCATTGTTGACTGGTTCAGGGCATGACCTGGAATTGCAAACTTTTAAACTGACGGATCAGATTAGCGGTGAAATGCTCGGAGTAAGGGCTGATATGACGCCGCAGGTTGCCAGAATAGATGCCCATAATCTTAAGCATGAATGGCCTACGCGTCTTTGTTATGTCGGCACTATTCTGCATACACGTGGCGATGCTTTGGAGAAAACCAGAAGCCCAATGCAAATTGGTGCTGAACTTTATGGTCATGCCGGCAAGGAAAGCGATGTGGAAGTCATTCGTCTAATGCTGGAAATGCTGGCGATAACAGGGCTGCAAAATGTTCATCTGGATTTGGGGCATGTAGGCATATACCGGGCCTTGTCGAGACAGGCAGGATTAACGGAAGTGCAGGAAACTGCATTATTTGATGTATTGCAGCGCAAGGCCAGGCCTGAGCTTCAGGAATTGATGGCGGATTTCACTATTGACAACGAGCTTAAGGCGATGTTTTTGAAATTGCCGGAATTGAGTGGTGGTAAAGAAATCCTTGGTAAGGCACGCGCAATATTGTCAATTGCCGATGGGAAGGTGAAACAGGCTTTGGCTGATCTGGAGGCGATCGCGGAAAGCTTGGCTGTCATCTATCCATCGTTGCCGGTCAGTTACGATTTGTCGGAATTGCGAGGATATCATTATCATACCGGTGTCGTATTTGCAGCTTTCGTGCCGTCGGTCGGAAGAGAAATCGCCCGGGGTGGCCGCTATGATAACATTGGTGCTGTTTTTGGGCGTGCACGTCCGGCAACAGGCTTTAGTGCCGACTTGAAATTATTGTCGTTATTAAGCAAGGAAATCTATCAGAGAGAACGGAGGGCGCTGATTTTCGCTCCCTGTTCGGACGATTTAGCACTGAACGAAAAAATCAGGGATTTGCGCGCGCAAGGTCAGGTTGTTATTCAGCAGTTGCCAGGTCAAACTGGAAATGCCGGGGATCTGGGTTGTACATCTATTTTAGAAAAAGATAATCAAGACTGGGTCGTAAGGGCCTTAGCTTAAGTTTGGAATAATTATGGGAAAAAATGTCGTTGTCATCGGTACTCAATGGGGTGACGAAGGTAAAGGTAAGCTGGTTGATCTGCTGACAGATCAGGCGGAAGCGGTAGTTCGTTTTCAGGGCGGACATAATGCAGGTCACACTCTGGTTATACGGGGGGAGAAAACCGTTCTGCATCTTATTCCTTCCGGTATCCTACGGGATGATGTGCAATGCATGATCGGTAATGGCGTAGTATTGTCGCCGAATGCCTTGATGGAAGAAATTGAGCTGCTTGAAAAAGCCGGTATCCCGGTTAGAAACCGTTTATTGATCAGTGAAGCTTGCACTCTGATTTTACCGGTACATGTCGCCATAGATCAGGCGCGTGAAAAAGCCCGCGGAAGTAAAGCGATTGGTACGACAGGGCGTGGCATTGGTCCTGCCTATGAGGACAAGGCGGCCCGAAGAGGGTTGCGTGCCGGCGATTTGCGTAATCCGAAGCGTTTTGCGGAAAAACTGAAAGAGTTGGTTGAATATCATAATTTCATGCTGACTAATTATTATCATGCTGATGCGGTAGATTATCAGCAGACACTCGATGAAGCGCTAAAGCTGGGTGAGCAAATCAAACCCATGTTGGCTGATGTGGGAGAGGAACTCTACAAATATCAGGCAGAAGGAAAGAATCTACTATTTGAAGGTGCCCAAGGTGCTTTGCTGGATATAGATCACGGTACTTTTCCTTATGTCACTTCGTCCAATACGACTGCGGGTGGAGCGGCTACAGGTACCGGTATTGGACCTCTGGATCTCCATTATGTGCTGGGTATTACCAAGGCCTATTCAACCCGCGTAGGAAATGGTCCTTTCCCGACTGAGTTACATGATGACAACGGTGACCATTTGGGCACGAAAGGTCATGAATTTGGCGCGACGACAGGACGTAAACGTCGTACTGGCTGGTTTGATGCGGTTTCTATGCGTAAATCAGCGAAAATGAACAGTTTGAGTGGTATTTGTTTAACCAAGCTGGATGTGCTTGATGGTTTGGAAAAAGTCGGTATCTGTACGGCTTATAAACTGAACGGGAAAATTACTGAAACGGCTCCTTTAGGCGCGGATCAATATGAAGAATGCCATGCCATTATCGAAGAGATGCCAGGCTGGAGCGAAACCACTGCAGGCATAACTGATTTTAATGCTTTGCCTGAGAATGCCAAGGCTTATATCAGGAAAATTGAAGAGCTTATAGGAGTTAAGGTGGCAATATTGTCAACAGGGCCGGATAGAGAAGAAACAATTATTCTGGAGCATCCGTTTGCATGAGCGAACAGCGCTGAGGAGAAGGTTTAAGATGAATGGATTCTTTTCAGAAAGCATAGGCGTTTTCTTGCCCGGCTACGCCGAAAGTCTAAATGCTATAGCAAAGCAAGATCATGCTGAAGTATTGCGTCATGCTTCTGGTACGCAAATGGGGTGGAGAACTGGATGCTATACTTTATTAACAATGCCTCATTTTTAAAGTACATAGATCAATCATAATGGATGGCTATGAAAAAGGCCGCTTACGCGGCCTTTTTCATAAGTTTGAGTCTTGATGGAAATTATTAATTTAAAAAAGTCGCTCTAATTCTCTCGACTTTACCGCTTCTGGTCTTGCGCTCAATTCTAAACTTGGAACCGATATCAGGCTTGATGGTAACTCTATCGGCGAAGCCCCATATCTTTGACGTGAATTTATCAAGTGAATAGACTTCCCATTTTGAATTATCCTCCATGACGATAATTTTTCCGGAATCTTTAACACTTTTAATGGTGTGTTTACCAATATGATTATACAACATATATGTTTCCTTATAGCAAGACAGTAATATATGCTTCCTTAATATAAGAATGATGGCGTCCAGCGACGAAATGTGTTTAGTGTATGCTAACACGCGGTTAATGATTTATCACAAGTCAGATGTTATGTCAATAGATAAGATTGAGGGAATCTATTTCGTTTCAATTTTACTCGGCCGCTGCTAGGGCTCTAGAAGTGGATGGCAAGTCAATATTCATTGCTAGAGATGTGGTCGGGTCTATTGTATCTGTTACGCTACAGAAAGTAGTTGCTTGCAAATCGCCATAGATTCGCGGAATCAAAATGATGAGTCGGGTACGGTAAATGACCGTCAGTCCAGAACGTGATATTTGCTATTCAATCATGGCTCTGGACTGCTCTCAGTTAAAGCATTTGAATGATAAATGGTTTCTGGGGTTCTGCTAGGCATCCATAAGATCGCTGCTTATGTTCGCAGTCAATCATTCGTAAATACTTTGAAAGTTGTTGGTGCCAGAGAAAAGACGGAGTTATTTCTTTGATAGCTCGAAAAAAACACGTAGAGATCCTCGAAGGAATCTTCGTGTGTCTATATTTTCCGGGAAAATAATGAAATTAATTGTAAAAATACATGCAACAGGCATGTGTGGGATAACTCAATAAGCTTATGAATAATTTATTGAATATGGAAAAACAATGTGTGATGGTGCCGAGGAGAGGACTTGAACCTCCACTGGGTTGCCCCAACTAGCACCTGAAGCTAGCGTGTCTACCAATTTCACCACCTCGGCTGAGGGATGCTGTATAAGCTAAGTGAGCGCGCATCATACTGGCTTATTTAATTTTTGTCAAACAAATTGTAAATTTTTTAGCATAAGGTTTATTTTCAAAGTTTAAGGAACTCTTAATAACCGATTCTCTCCAATGAGCGAGTAAGCTAGGCTTGTGAATCTTCCATATTAGTCATGCGGAAGATGAGTCAGACCGTGTCTAATAATTTCAGATATGAAAAATACTAATAACCTGGACAAATGGAGATTCATTTTTGTATAAATTCAAAAGTTTTTCTCTTTCCATGCTAATCGATATACTAAAGTAATGTATTATATGAATATTACTTATGGTATCCATCATCTTGCATTTCATTAAAATAAATGACAGCGAAGTCAAAAAAAGACGTTGATTTTAGTTCAACAACAGATCCATATGCTCAGCGCGAAGCTGAAAAATATGAGAATCCCATCCCCAGCCGCGAATTGATACTGCAGCTTATTGAGGAGATAGGGCGGCCTTTGCGGCGTAAAGAGATTGCCAAGACATTTTCGCTGGTGGAGGAAGACCAGTTGGAGGCGTTGCGACGTCGGTTGAGGGCTATGGAAAGGGATGGGCAATTGATCTTTAACCGGGCGCAGCAGTATTGCCTGGTCAATAGCAGGGATTTAATTGCCGGCCGCGTTATCGGTCATGCCGACGGTTTTGGTTTCATTAAGCCAGATGACGGCTCAGATGATCTGTTTCTGTCACCGCGGGAAATGGATCAATTGATGCATAACGACAGGGCGGTTGTACGGGTTTCTGGGATCGATAAAAAAGGTCGCAGGGAAGGCGCGGTTGTTGAAGTTCTTGAAAGGAATACGCATCAGGTTGTAGGGCGGCTTTACAGGGATAGAGGTTTCACTTATGTGGTGCCGGATAATAAGAATATCGCGCAAACCGTCCTGATTGAAAAAGGCGATGCAGGCAAGGCAAAAGTAGGACAGATAGTCGTTGCAGAAATCCTGGAGCAACCGACTAAGCTGCGGCAGCCTATCGGCAGAGTCGTTGAAGTGTTGGGCGATCACATGGCGCCAGGTATGGAAATCGAGATGGCTATTCGCTCCTACGAATTGCCTGATCAATGGCCCAATGAATTGCTGGAAGAAATTAAATCGCTGAAAAATGAAGTACCGGAATCGGCTAAGCAGAATCGGGTCGATTTACGGGCAACCCCGTTAGTCACTATTGACGGAGAGGATGCCCGCGATTTTGACGATGCGGTTTATTGCCAAAAAACCTCAACGGGTTGGAAATTACTGGTAGCAATCGCCGACGTTTCTCATTATGTGCAGATTAATACGTCTTTGGATAGAGAAGCGCAAAACCGCAGCACTTCTGTATATTTTCCGGAAAAGGTCATCCCGATGTTGCCGGAGATCTTATCGAACGGATTATGCTCGCTCAATCCCGACGTAGACCGTCTATGCATGGTCTGCGAACTCTACATAAACCAGCAAGGTAAAGTCATCAGGTCACGCTTTTTTGAAGCCGTGATGCGCTCGCATGCCAGGTTGACTTACACTAAAGTCGCCAAGATGCTCGTCGAAGGCGATAAAGAACTAGCCAAGCAATACGAGACATTGATGCCGCATTTGCAGAATTTATATGCGCTTTACAAAATTTTGCGCGTTAGTCGTGAACAACGCGGTGCGATGGATTTCGACACACAGGAAACGCGCATTATTTTCGGCTCAAATCGTAAAATTGAAAAAATAGTGCCCGTCGTACGCAATGATGCGCACAAGCTGATTGAAGAGTTCATGATCACTGCAAATATGGCGGCGGCTCGTTTTTTAAATCGTAGAAAAATGCCCAAGTTGCTGAGGATACACGATGGGCCAAGCCCCGATAAGCTGTTGAGCTTGAGGAGCTTTCTTGGCGAGCTGGGATTAAGATTAGGCGGTGGCGCCAAGCCGACGCCTTTGGACTATATGCATTTGATCGATTCGGTCAAAGACAGGCCCGATGCGCACTTGATACAGACCGTTCTATTGCGATCCATGTCGCAGGCAGTTTATAGTCCTGAATTAAAAGGTCATTTCGGCCTCGCGCTGGAAGCCTATGCCCACTTTACCTCACCTATTAGGCGTTACCCCGACCTGCTCGTCCATCGCGCTATCAGGCACTGCCTGCAGGGTAAGACCGTGCAGAATTTTCCTTACGGAATTCCTGACATGGAGAAGCTGGGTGAACATTGCTCCGCCAATGAGCGTCGTGCCGATGACGCGACGCGCGACGTAGTCAACTGGCTCAAGTGCGAATATATGATGGATAAGGTCGGTGAGGAATTCCCCGGCATTATTTCATCAGTCACTTCATTTGGTTTGTTCATTGAATTGACCGAAATTTATGTGGAAGGTTTGGTTCATATCAGCAATCTGGCTCAGGATTATTTTCATTTTGATCCGACTAGTCATCAGTTGCTCGGAGAAAAGACCGGCATCCGCTACCGTTTGGGCGATGGTGTCACAGTCAAGGTGGTTCGCGTCGATCTGGATGAAAAGAAGATTGACTTTGAACTGGTGCATAATCGGCCGGCGTTGAGCAAACCTAAGAAAAAGCGACGTAGAAGTAAAAAATGAAGTTAACCAAACTATTCGGTATTCATGCGGTGCAGGCCGCTCTGGATTACTCCCCCAAAAAAATCAACAAAGCCTGGATAGACACACAACGGCAAGACAAGCGCTTGATGCAGGTTATTGACGATTTATTGTCATTGGGCATAGAGCCTGAAAAAACCGATCGCAAAAAACTCGACCGATTTGCCGAAGGCAAGAATCACCAGGGTGTTGTGATCGAAGTGGAAATGCCAGGCGAGCTATCGGAAAGCGACTTAAAGCAGGCAGTAGAATCCTTAACAGGCACAGCCTTATTTCTGGTACTGGACAATGTTCAGGATCCGCACAATCTAGGCGCCTGCCTTCGAACGGCTGATGCAACTGGTGTGCAGGGTGTGATCATTACCAAGGACAATGCTACCGGCATCACCCCGACAGTTTGTAAAGTTGCCAGTGGTGCGGCCGAAACGGTACCCGTTTACCAAGTGACCAATCTGTCCAGAACCCTGCGCTGGCTCAAGGATCAAGGCATCTGGATCATGGGCGCCGCCGGCGCCGCAACGCAGACCGTCTATCAGACCGATTTAACCGTGCCGCTTGCCGTAGTGGTTGGTGCCGAAGGCAAAGGCTTAAGACGGTTGACGCAGGAGCAATGCGATTTTCTGGTTAAATTGCCTATGCTGGGACAAGTGGAAAGCCTTAATTTATCCGTCGCTACTGGTGTATTGTTGTATGAGGCTGTGCGGCAGCGTTCGAATTAAAAGCACGATGGAAATAAAGCAACAATTATCCCTTGAGGGCAGCGACCTGAGCTGTATACGCGACGACAGACTCCTGTTTGCAGGGCTAAATTTCGAGCTATATTCAGGTCAGGTTTTATTGCTGGAAGGCAAAAATGGCAGCGGCAAGACGTCGTTGTTACGCATTCTATGCGGATTTCGCGAGCCGGATGCCGGGGAGGTGCGCTGGTGCGGCGAAGCGGTAAACGATAGTCAGTTTTATGAACAGATGGCTTATATCGGTCATTTGGATGGCATCAAAAAAGAATTGACCGTGCTGGAAAATTTAAAAATGGCATTGGCGTTAAGCAAACCCGGGCGCTATTCCATTGAGGCGGCTCTGGATAAAGTGCATCTGGCCGGTTTCGATGATGCGCTCGTGCAGACCTTGTCGGCGGGACAAAAAAGAAGACTGTCATTGGCTCGTCTGCTGATTACGGACAACCAGCTGTGGATTCTTGACGAGCCTTTTACTTCGCTGGATAAACAGGGGATTGCCCTTATTGAAACTTTAATGATCGAGCACGCAGTCAAAGGCGGCATGATCATTCTGACTTCACATCATGACATCGATTTGCATGATGTGGATGTGCAACGTATTAATTTGTCCTGATGTCTTTATCACGTGCATTTTTCGCCATCATCCGGCGCGATCTTGTTCTGGCCTCGCGGCGCCGCTCGGAAATGGTCAATCCGTTGTTGTTTTTTGTCCTGGTGATTACGCTGTTTCCGTTAGGGATAGGCGCGCAACCAAACTTATTACAAGCGATTGCGCCAGGCATTATCTGGGTCTCGGCACTACTGGCGGCCATGCTTTCATTGGATAGTTTGTTCCGTTCGGATTTTGACGACGGATCTCTGGAGCAGATTTTATTGAGCCCGCACCCGACCTCGATTTTGGTCCTGGGCAAAATAATCGCGCATTGGCTGGTGACAGGCTTGCCGTTACTGCTTGTGGCGCCGCTGCTGGCTGTTTTCCTGGGCATGCCTGATTCGGCGCTAAGCGTTTTATTGCTGACCTTGCTGCTGGGAACGCCGGTACTGAGTTTGATAGGCGCAATCGGCGTCGCGCTGACGATAGGTCTGCGTCGGGGTGGTATGATTCTGTCTTTGCTGGTTTTGCCTCTGTATGTCCCAGTGCTGATTTTTGCCGGCAATGCAGTAGAGATGGCCGGCAGCGGCTTGCCCGTGGATGCTCAGATCAGTATTTTGATATCGATTTTATTGATGGCATTGGTATTGGCGCCGCTGCCGGTAGCGGCGGCATTAAAAATGAGTATTAGCTGATAATATTTCGTAAAATAAAAGATTCATATTATGAATCAGGACTAAAGAATTATAGGATCAGCATACGTTCTGTTTTTTCACCAGCCACGCGCCAGGAACGAAAGGAAAAACTTTGAAAATTGCCGGCAGTTTATTCAGCAGCGCAGTGGTGCATTTAGCCGAGGAGTTCGGCCATGTGCGCCTGTTTCATGAAATGTTGCGCACTTGCGGTCTCGATAAAATGGAATGGATGTCTTTAAGCCCTGTCAAAGAAAAAATTTTATTGGTCCGATAGGCATGAAGGTTTCAAAATTACTGGCCAAACCTTATTTATACGTTGTTCTTTAATGATATTCCTGAACTTGACCAATTGCTTGATGTTGATCGGATGATTAAAGATGGCATTGGATTTGATTTCAATGAGTTGCCTGAATATATGATTGAGCGTAGTTGGATACCGTCTTATTGCAAGGTATAAAAACCGGGCTGCAGGACAGCTAAAGCCGTCCTGTGGTCTTTCACTTTTCGGACTTGAACCGTTCACCTTTTATCTGTTCCTTATGTTTTTGATTCCAGACCCGGTCGTTAGATTCTTCCATCGCATGGCTTCTCCGCCGCATTTTTATGCTCTTACCGAGCGTTTGATGCCGTGGCTGACGGTTATTTTCCTGCTGCTGCTGACGGCAGGTTTATATGGCGGATTGTATCTGGCGCCGCCGGATTACCAACAAGGCGACAGCTATCGCATTATTTATATCCATGTGCCTAGCGCCTGGATGTCGTTGTTTATTTATGTCGTTATGGCTGTTGCGGGCGGCATAGGGTTGGTCTGGCGCATTAAACTGGCAGAGATTGTTGCCGTCAGCAGTGCACCGGTCGGCGCCGGCTTTACGTTTATTGCGTTAGTGACAGGCTCGCTGTGGGGCAAACCGATGTGGGGAACCTGGTGGGTCTGGGATGCGCGTTTAACCTCCGAGCTTATTTTGCTGTTTTTGTACCTTGGCGTTATTGGGCTTTATGGTGCGATAGATGACAAACGCACTGCCTCTAAGGCTGTTGCTATTCTGGCACTGGTCGGTGTGGTCAATATTCCGATCATTCATTATTCCGTGGAATGGTGGAACACTTTGCATCAAGGGCCAACCGTGACCAAAATGGACAAACCTTCCATTCATGTCAGCATGCTGATACCGTTGCTGCTGATGGCGGTCGCTTTTAAATTTTATTATCTGATTGCGATGCTGCAACGCGCACGCATCGAGTTGCTTTCGCGCGAGCGTAACGCGCAGTGGGTCAAGTCTATGGCAGCATTGGGAGTTGAGCGATGAACTGGCAGGAATTTTTCGCAATGGGCGGTTATGCCTTTTATGTATGGACCTCTTACGCGGTCACGTTCATTGTATTGCTGGCCAATATCATTATTCCCATTGTGCGACGCAGACAGTTCTTGCGTCAGCAAGCTTTAAAGCAAAAACGACAAGGTACGCTATGAAACCAGCCAGAAAACAACGCTTGATCCTGATAGCCTTGATGCTGATGGGCGCCGGTTTTGCCGCCGGTTTTGCATTGAAGTCATTTAATGAAAATCTCATGTATTTCTTTTCCACGACCGATGTGGTCGAAGGCAAGGCGCCTGAGGATGCCTTGTTCCGTTTGGGCGGCATGGTCGTCAAAGGCAGTGTCGAGCGGCCCGGCGACGGGCTGATGGTGCGCTTCAAGCTGACCGACTTCAGTAAAGACGTGACGGTCGAATACACCGGCATACTGCCGGATTTGTTTAGGGAAGGCCAGGGCATCGTAGCGCACGGTCGACTCAATGCCCAAGGCGTTTTCATCGCCGAGGAAGTGCTGGCCAAGCACGATGAAAACTATATGCCACCGGAAGTGGCCGGCAGTTTGAAAACCGGCACGAATCAAGCGACAGGACAAAAATAATGATTGCTGAACTTGGGCATTTCTCTTTGATCCTGGCGTTGTGCATGGCAGTCATTTTAGGCACACTGCCGATTATCGGCGCATCGCGCGCCATTGCCGGCTGGATTGCCGTGGCGAGGCCGGCGGCTTACGCACTGGTTTTATTCATGATTATCGCGTACGGTTGCCTGACATACGGTTTTCTGACGCATGATTTCTCAATCGCCTACGTGGCGACCAATTCGAACACGGCATTACCTGTGCTGTATCTGATTTCGGGGGTCTGGGGCGCCCACGAGGGCTCACTATTGCTCTGGGCGTTAGTGCTGTCGTGCTGGACGGCGCTGGTTGCGCTGTTCAGCCGAAACATTCCCGATACGACCGTGGCGCGGGTGCTGGGCGTCATGGGGCTGGTTGCAGTCGGCTTCATTCTGTTTCTGCTGCTGACATCCAATCCTTTCGAGCGCCTGTTCCCGGCGCCTGCAGAAGGGCGTGACTTGAATCCCCTGTTGCAGGACCCAGGTCTGGCGATACATCCGCCCATGCTGTATATGGGCTATGTCGGCTTTTCGGTCGCGTTCGCGTTCGCGATTGCCGCCTTGCTGGAAGGCCGATTGGATGCTGCCTGGGCACGCTGGTCGAGGCCCTGGACCAATATCGCCTGGATGTTTTTGACGCTAGGCATCGCCTTGGGTAGTTGGTGGGCGTATTACGAACTGGGTTGGGGCGGCTGGTGGTTCTGGGACCCGGTGGAGAATGCCTCGTTCATGCCCTGGCTGGTCGGGACCGCGCTGATTCACTCACTGGCGGCGACCGAAAAACGCGGCGTGTTCAAGACCTGGACGGTGCTGCTGGCGATTTTCGCATTCTCTCTGAGCTTGTTGGGCACGTTTCTGGTGCGGTCCGGCGTGTTGACGTCCGTGCATGCATTTGCCAGCGATCCAGCCAGAGGATTGTTCATCCTGATATTTCTGGCTGCCGTTGTGGGCGGTTCGCTGTTGCTGTATGCGGTCAGAGCACCTTACGTCAAGAGCAATGCGACCTTTGAACTGGTGTCCAGGGAATCCGTGATTTTGTTGAACAACGTCCTGCTCGTCGTAACAGCCGCCAGCATTCTGCTCGGCACCCTGTATCCGCTGATAATCGATGCATTGGGTCTGGGCAAAATTTCGGTCGGCCCGCCTTATTTCAATGCCGTGTTTATTCCATTGATGGCGCCGTTGTCGATTGCGGTAGGTCTGGGCGTGCTGCTTCGCTGGAAAAGAGACGATATCAAGACGGTTGCCTTGCGCGTGCGCTGGGCAATTCTGATCTGTGTGACCGGCGGTCTGCTGATTCCTTTCGCCATGCCTTTTTATTCCTGGGCGGCGGTGCTGGGCGTGACGCTGGCGTTATGGACCGCGGCTATTTCAATTCTGGCTTTCATGGATAGGGCAGGTGCCCGCGGCTTTTCATGGCAACGGTTACGAAGCGTGCCGGCCGGATTTTACGGCATGACTGTCGCGCATCTGGGTATCGCGGTTTTTGTCATCGGCATTACCTTTACCACGGTCTACAGCGTCGAGAAAGATGTCCGCATGGCGCCCGGCGAAACGCTGGACATGTCGGGCTATCTGTTTGAGTTTCATGGCGTGCGCCAATCCGAAGGGCCGAACTACCGTGCCGAGCAAGGTTTCGTCACGGTCAGCCACAAAGGTGCGCAAGTCGCCAGACTGGAACCGCAGAAACGGGTTTATCGCGTGCAGACCATGCCGATGACTGAGGCGGCGATCGATGCCGGCCTGTTTCGGGATTTATTCGTGGCCATAGGCGAACCGCTGGGCGATCAGGGGGCCTGGAGTCTTCGCATTTACTATAAATCGTTCATCCGCTGGATCTGGCTGGGCGCCGTATTCATGGCGGCGGGCGGCTTGTGTGCGGCCTTCGACAGGCGCTACCGGTACAGGATAAAAGAGGCACGATAAAAAACCTTTTGCGCCATAACCTTATTGATAAGACATGCTTAAATATATTATCCCGTTAGTCATCTTTATCATCATGGCCGTCTTTCTGGCCGTGGGTTTGAACCTGAATCCACGCGATATTCCTTCGCCGCTGATCGATAAGCCGGCGCCGGCGTTTTCGGCGCCCAAACTCGGCGCGTCTTCCGAAACACTAAGCCAGACCGATATGAAAGGAAAAGTCTGGCTGTTCAATGTCTGGGCTTCCTGGTGCGTATCATGCAGATCCGAGCATCCGATACTGAATCAGCTGGCGCAGCAGAAAGCCGCTGTCATTGTCGGTCTGAACTACAAGGATGAGCCGGATGCGGCGAAAAACTGGCTGACCCAACTAGGCAACCCTTACGACGTCAGCATCATGGACCAGGATGGCCGTATCGGCATAGACTGGGGTGTTTACGGCGTGCCGGAAACATTCGTTATCGACAAAAAAGGCGTGATCCGGTACAAGCATACGGGACCTGTGACCTCGCAAGACGTTCAGACCATCTTTCTCCCTCTGATCGCTAAATTACAGGCAGAAAACTCATGAAAATCTTAATGCTGGTCTTGCTGTTGACCCTGTCCGGTTTTGCCGGCGCCCGCGTTGAATATAAGGAATTTTCCAATGCCGAGCAGCAGCAGGCCTATGATGATTTGATATCGGAGTTGCGCTGTCTGGTTTGTCAAAACCAGACCATTGCCGATTCCAATGCCGATCTGGCCAAGGACTTGCGCCGGCAGGTCTATGAAATGCTTCAGCAGGGCAAGACGAAGCAGGATGTCGCCGATTTCATGACCCAGCGCTACGGCGATTTCGTTTTATATAATCCACCCTTCAAGGCCAAAACCGGTTTGCTGTGGATCGGTCCGGCCGTTTTTCTGATAATTGGCCTGATTACCGTATTTGTATTCGTCCGGCGCAACAGGACTCCTGCAACGGCCGAGATCAGCGCCGAGAAGCGGCAAAAGATACACAGCTTGCTGGAAAAAGGGGATAAATCTTGACTACGATATTTTGGATGCTGGCCGGCTTGTTGATCCTGGCCGCTTTTATGATTGTCCTGCCGCCGTTATGGCGCCCGCGCGAGATTGCAGCAGCCGATCAGGATCAGCGCAATATTGCCATTGCGCGGCAGCGTCTGTCCGAGCTTCAGGATCAATTACAGACAGGGGCATTAACCCGAATGCAATTTGAGGAACAGCGCGCCGAACTTGAAGTCGCGCTCAGTGATGACCTTGATATACCAGGCCAGGTAAAAGCATCCGGTACGAAAGGCCGGTGGATGGTTTTCGTACTGGTTTTGCTGGTGCCGCTGACGGCGCTTTCATTGTATGCAAGTCTGGGCAGTTATGCCTCACTGGATCGGCCTAGCGACGCTTCGGCGGCGCCTGGACCTGAGGATATCAGCCGCATGGTGGCCGGTTTGGCCGCTCGCATGAAGAGCAATCCCAATGATGCGCAGGGCTGGCTCATGCTGGGACGATCCTATAAATATCTGCAGCAATATCCGGAAGCCGCCGATGCCTTTGCACAAGCCTACCGTCTGCTGGGCGATCAGGCGGAAGTGCTGCTGTCTTATGCCGATGCGCTGGCTATGGCCAATGACGGACGACTCTCGGGAAAACCGGCCGAACTGGTATTCAAGGCACTGGCTCTGGAGCCAAATAATATGACCGGTCTGTGGCTGGGCGGCATGGCCAAGGCCGAAGCGGGCGATGTGACAGGCGCGGTTCAGCTATGGCGCAAGCTGGAAGCATCATTGCCGCCGGGTTCTGAAGCGCAGCAGGAAATTCAAACCTTAATGGCCAATGTCGAGAACCGGGTGCCCGAGGAACAACCGACTGAAAAGGCTCCGCAAGACATCGAGGTGGAGGTGAGTCTGGCGCCCGAGCTTCAGTCAAGGATCGGCCCCAAAGATACCGTTTTCATCTATGCCCAGGCACTATCCGGCCCGAAAATGCCGTTGGCGATTGTCCGCAAGCAGGTTTCGGATCTGCCGTTGACCGTGAATCTGAACGACAGCATGGCCATGATGCCGGAAATGAAATTATCGCGTTTCGATCAGGTTAAACTAATCGCGCGTATTTCAAAGTCCGGCAATGCAACTCAGCAGCCCGGGGATCTGATCGGTGTGATCGATTCAGTGGACTTGGCCGACCGCACCCGCAACATAATCGTGATTGATAGCGAAGTGAAATAATGGATCAATCTATTAAATTCGATCTGAATCTGATTAATCGTTATGACAAGGCAGGCCCGCGCTATACTTCTTACCCGACCGCTCTGGAACTGCACGAAGGCTTCGGCGACAAGGAATATCGTGAGCATATCGTAAAGTCCAATGCGGCAGGCGGACCCTTGTCGCTATATTTCCATATTCCATTTTGCGATACGGTCTGCTTTTACTGTGCCTGCAATAAAATCGTTACCAAAAACCGCGGCCATGCGCAGCCTTATTTGAACAATCTCTATAGAGAAATCGCCATGCAGGGTGACCTGTTCGACCGCAATCGGGTCGTCAACCAGCTGCACTGGGGCGGCGGTACGCCGACTTTCCTGAGCCATGAGCAAATGCAAAAGCTGATGCAGGTGACGCGCGAGCATTTCTCATTAAGGGACGATGATCAGGGTGAATATTCGATCGAAATCGATCCGCGCGAGACTGACGACCGGACCATTCACCAGCTCCGCCAGCTCGGATTTAACCGCATCAGCCTCGGCGTTCAGGATTTTGACCCGGCCGTGCAAAAGGCCGTCAATCGCCTGCAAAGCGAGGAACAAACCTTCGCGGTTCTGGCCTCGGCCCGGGCCGAGGGTTTTCGTTCGACCAATATCGATTTGATTTACGGCCTGCCGCTGCAAACGGTAGCGACATTTTCCAGAACGCTGGACAAGCTTCTGGCCGTTGCGCCGGACCGATTCTCGATCTTCAATTACGCGCACATGCCGGCGCGCTTTAAAACGCAGCGCCAGATCAACGATGCGGATCTGCCGACTGCCGACGTCAAGCTCGATATTCTGCAGATGGTCGGGCAACGGCTCACGGAGGCGGGTTATGTCTATATCGGCATGGACCATTTCGCCAAGCCCGATGACGAACTCGCCATCGCGCAGCGCGAAGGCAAACTGTACCGGAATTTCCAGGGCTATTCGACGCACTCGGATTGCGATCTGGTCGGCTTAGGCATTACCTCGATCGGCCGGGTAGGGGATGCCTATATCCAGAATGTCAAAGAGCTGGCCGAGTACGACCAGTTGATCGGACAAGGCAGGCTGCCGGTCTTCAAAGGCGTCGAGCTGAACGATGACGACAAATTGCGCCGCGCCGTCATCACGCAGTTGATCTGCCACTTCGATCTGGACTTTGCCGCTATTGAGAAAGCATTTGTCATCGATTTTCACGATTATTTCGCCGACGAACTGAAAGCCCTGGCTCCGATGCAGGCCGACGGCTTGCTGACCGTGTCGGAACAGACCATTCATGTGCTACCGGCAGGACGGTTGTTGATCCGCAATATCTGCATGGTATTCGACCGCTATCTGGCGCAGAAACAGCAGCAGTTTTCGAAAGTGATTTAAGCAAGCGCGAATAACTTCGCGCCGGCATCAATTTCCGAACTCTTCAATCAATAATCCCGTTTTGTTCATGCAAGGATGGCTTGATGACTGGATCACTAACTGCGCTCTAGGGTCGAATTAATTCGACCTGAAACGCACAGCGCTTTACAGAAGATTGTATGGTTATCGTTGAGTGCGAATGAATTCGCATCTACAATTTGCTGACTTATTTCATGCTCACTACCAAGCCGTCAATCAGCAGCCTCGTCCTGTTCAGGCAAGGGCGACTTGATGGCTGTATTACTAACCAGCAAAGATTCTTCCTCTTTCTGTTGATCCAGCCATTCCTGCCAGACGGCCCTCAACACCGCCAGTATGACTGGCCCCAAAAAAATACCTATCACGCCAAAAGCCGTCAATCCTCCAAAAACGCCAAACATTACGATGAGAAAAGGCACCCGACTGGCGCCACTGATTGCCAGCGGACGAACCACGTTGTCTACCGTACTGACTACCAGAACGCCCCAGATTATCAGCCCTATGCCGGCCCATACCTCATTCAAAAAAATGAGTCCGATGGCGATAGGCAGCCATATCAGCGGCGCGCCCATGGGTATCAGGGCGAACAAGGCGGTAAGTGCGCCAAATAATACCGGCGCCTGTACGCCAGCTACGGAAAAGCCGAGGCCAGCCAGAATGCCTTGTGCCAATGCCGCAAGCACCATCCCGAAAACGACTGCATTAGTCGTGTGGCCGGCAGCTTGCAGATAAACATGCTGGTGTTTACCCAGGAAACGGATCAGTCCTTGATGTAACTGCCTGACCGCTTCTTCGCCATCGCGAAAGCAGAAAAATACCGTGACCAGAACAATTGCCAGTTTTACCAGGTTGTTGCCGATATCACCTACAAACTTAGTTACATCGCCCAGCCAGTGTTGTGCCGTATTGGCAAATTGTTTCGCCATACCGGCTCTGTCTGTGTTCAAGCGCGTTATGCTGTCTTGCAGATAATCGCCTAATCCCGGTATGCGCTTGATGAACCCCGGTAATTGAAGGTTGCCTTGAGAAAAGCTGGCGCTTAAGGTCTGATAGGCTGCCCTCAATTCTTCCTGTAGCAAAGCGACCAGCCAGAAAACCGCCAGAAAGATGATCGCGGAGATGATTAATGTCATGACCAGCGCGCTGAGCGTTTTCTTGCCTTGCATCTGGCGGCGCAGCCACCGGTAAGCTGGCCAGGTGACATAGGCGATAATGAAGGCCCAGACCAGCGACAGCAGGAACTCGCGCAGCACCATATAGCTCAATACAAGGAGGCTGGCTAAAAGGATGCCCGGAATGATGTCCCGGTAGAGAGGTCTGTTTAAAAAATCATTCATAAACCTGAAAAGTATGTGTTCAATCGGCTGCCCTGTTTGCAACTATCTCATTTTGTCACGCCGGCAGCGATTAGCGCTTTAAAAAGGTTACTAGGTGCTTACTTGATTTTATATAAATTAATCACGCTGCCGGCCAGAATCATCTGGACCTGCCGCTGTGTCATCGTGTGCCGGGTCAAAAAGGTTTTGCTCCGGGTCTTGTTGATAACCGTGACCGTATCGCCCGCTTGAATTTCTTCCTTGGCGTTTGGCAGTTCAAGGCTATCGTTCAGTTCGATCGTATCGTAATCCTGCTCGTCGATAAAAACCAATGGCAGGATGCCGAAATTGCAGAGGTTCTGCCAGTGAATGCGGGCAAAGCTCTTGGCGATGACCGCTTTGACACCGAGGTGGCGGGGCGCCAATGCCGCATGCTCGCGGCTCGATCCCTGGCCGTAGTTGATGCCGCCGATGATCAGAGAGCCGCTCTGCCGATACGGCATGGCCCGGTCGTAGTACGACTCGTCGATCTGGGAAAAAGTGAATTTGCTGATCTCGGGAATATTGCTGCGATACGGCAGCACTTTCGCGCCGGCCGGCATGATCTCATCGGTCGAGATATTGTCGCCCACCTTCATCAGCACTGGTCCGGCCAGGCTTTGCGGCAATGGATCAAATACCGGTAGCGAGGCGATGTTCGGCCCCTTCACCAGCTCCTCCTTTGATCCGTCCTCAGGCGGCGGTGCCAGCGCCTCGGTATTGAGGACATAGGTTTTCGGCTCCTCAAATTTCGGATAATGCATGGGCAGCGTGCGCGGATCGGTGATGACGCCGGTGATGGCGGATGCGGCGGCCGTCTCGGGGCTGCAAAGATAGACCAGGTCTTCCTTCGTGCCCGAGCGCCCCGGAAAGTTGCGCGGCACGGTCCTCAGGCTGATACGGTGGGTGGCCGGCGCCTGTCCCATGCCGATGCAGCCGTCGCAGCCGGCCTGATGAATGCGCGCGCCCTGATGAATCAACGTGCCGAGATAGCTTAAGCGCGTCATGTTTTCAAGGATCTGCCGCGAGGTCGGATTGACATCGAGCGATACGTCTTCATGCACCGGGTGATCCTTCAGTATCATCGCGGGAATCGCGAAATCCCGAAGTCCAGGGTTCGCCGATGAGCCGATCATGCACTGGTAGACTTTTCTGCCGGCGACCTCGTTGACCGGCACGACATTGCCGGGACTGCTGGGGCAGGCGATCAGGGGCACGAGTTCCGTGAGGTTGACCTCGATATGCTCATCGTAGGTCGCACTCTCGTCGGCAAGCAGTTCGATCCAGTCGTTAGCGCGCGCCTGCGATTCCAGAAAGGCTTTCACGGCCTGGTCCGAAGGGAATACGCTGGTCGTCGCGCCGAGTTCGGCACCCATGTTGGCAATGACGTGCCGGTCCATTGCGCTGAGCTGGTCCAGGCCCGGCCCATAGTATTCGATGATCCTGCCGATGCCGCCCGATACGTCGAGACGACGCAACAGTTCCAGGATGATATCCTTGGCACTGACCCAGTCCGGCAGTTGCCCGGTCAGCTTGACGCCGACGATCTTCGGCATCTTCACATGAAACGGCTCGCCGGCTATCGTCAAGGCGACTTCGAGGCCGCCGGCGCCGATCGCCAGCATGCCTAAGGAGCCCGCGGCGCAGGTATGGCTGTCAGAACCGAGCAGCGTTTTGCCCGGTTTGCCGAAGCGTTCCATATGGACCGGATGGCTCACGCCGTTGCCGGGGCGGCTGAACCAGAGGCCGAATTTCCGGCAGGCGCTCTGCAGAAACAGATGATCGTCGGCATTCTTGAAGTCGGTTTCCAGCAGATTGTGATCGACATACTGGACGGAGACTTCGGTCCTGGCGCGATCGAGCTCCATGGCCTCAAGCTCCAGCATGACCATTGTGCCGGTCGCATCCTGCGTCAGGGTCTGGTCGATCTTCAGCGCAATTTCTTGCCCCGCAATCATGTCGCCCTCGACCAGATGGCTTTCAATCAATTTTTGCGTCACATTTTTAGGCATGGGTTTTCTCCTGCGGATGGAGTGGTAAGAACGCCAGCGCCGGTTTCCGCGTCTGCGGTTCTTCCAGTGCATTCGTCTCGGATTGAGTGAACTCCAAGCAATCTGATGTCGTCGGCCTTTCATAGCGGGCATCACAGAATTTGATCGGATAATGCGATGATCAGCGCATAGCGCAAGCCCTTGCCCACTGCTACCAGGATCAGAAAGACCGGAAGGCGCACCTTCATGATGCCGGCGATAAATGTCAAGGCATCGCCGCCGGCCGGCAGCCAGGACAATAATAAAGACCAGACGCCGAACCGCTGGTACCAACTCTGGTAGCGGTGCAGCTGCGAGATCTTGAACGGAAACCAGCGGCTGTATTCGAAATGCAGCAGATAACGGCCTAGAACCCAGTTTACGACGGCGCCCAGCGTATTGCCTGTCGAAGCAAACAGCCACAGCAGCCAGGGATCATGACCCGTAGCCAGTAAACCGACCAGCGCCACTTCCGAATAAAACGGAATCAGCGTGGCGGCCAGAAAACTCACCCCAAATAAGCTGAAATAGGCGCTCATGTTTTATCTTACTAGCCTCTGACGTGCGGATTTAACCAGCGTGTGAAAAAAGTTACGCTGGCGCGATAGATAGAGTAAGTATTCCGGATGCCATTGAACCCCCATCAGGAATAGTTTCGACGGGTCTTCTACCGCCTGCACAATATTATCCAGATCACGGCCGACGACCTTCAATCCGCTACCCAACTGATCGATGGCTTGCGTATGAAGGCTATTAATGCGACAACGCGTGGTTCCCAGCAGTTCCTTCATTCGACTGTCCGGTTCTACCAGCAGAGTTTTCAGCGGCAGTACCGTAAAACGATTGCGCGTATGGCGGCGCAGTTTGCGCAGATTCTGATGTAAATTGCCGCCCAGGTAGGTGTTGAGCAACTGCTCTCCGCGGCAAATGGCCAGCATGGGAATATCCTGTTTCAGGGATTTTTCGATATACATGAGCTCGAACAAATCCCGCTCTTTGTCATAACGCGTATTGGGCAGTTCCTCCGACTCGTAAAGCGTAGGATAGATATCATCGCCGCCGCCGATCACGATACCGTCCAATACCTCATTCAGATGCGAGTGCCTGGGTGTGAGCCTGAGTGGAGCGCCGCCAGCAGCGAGAATGGCATAGCGTGTGAAAAACCAGGCGCGATCCCCTCCTTTGCTGGGCCCTGTTACGCCGATTACGGGGCGCAATAGCGAGTCAGCCATGTTTCGACCGTATCTTTCCAGTTTTTGAACAAGTCGGCTAAAGGTCTGTCCAGAAATTGCATATAAGCCCGGCACATGGCATTCAGATACTCGGCATCGCAGGCCAGCTTTTCGACCATCAGCCAGTTGCGCCAGTCCATGTCAATACCCCAGCCAGGCTGGTCAATCCGGCAGTTGGGCAGCCGGTAATGCAGCGTGGGGCGGGGATGAATCCGATCATCATCGATGATCGACAGCGCCCGGGACTCATCGAGATAGGCGAATAGCGGCAGCATATCCAGGGCCCGGTTGCGCGTGGGATTGGCGACCAGGTAATCGTCGATTAACGCGTTTTGGCCGGGGTGGTAATTCACATCAATGACCTGCCGAATATAGTTGGTTGGAAACGGGGCAATATAACCGGTCATTGTTCGGGTCAGATCGATCTCGCTGTGATAAACCAGCCAGTCATAAAGGCAAAGAAAAGCCTTGAGGTAAGCGACGATGGTTTCGGGATCCAGATTGGGCAATTCCGGGTTGAAATGCAGGCCGAAGGCATACAGTGTGCCGCTGTCCGTGCCTTGGGCGCCCGATGCCCGCAAGTTCGTAATCAAAAGCTCCAGCTCACCGAGGCGGTCCATCGGAATAGGTGGTGAAACGATTTCAAAAGGCACAATCTGTTCGGCCGCTATGCGCACGATCTGCTCCGACCATTCATCGAGCAGGGCAAAAGGATCCTCGGGATCCAGCTTGTCGCGGCCTTTTTTCTTCAGATACTGGAAATCCAGCTCGACTCTGAAATCACCCAGACACGTGCCCGCGATGGTGTTCTCGTAAGCGCTGTTGGTCAATATGGTGCCGCCGAACTGCTCGCGGATCAGTCGGGCAATCTCTTTAATGGGGAGTCCTGCAAATTCCAGTTCCACACCCACTCGCCTCATGTCTCCCGACGTTGTGGTGCTGATGGGAGGAAGAAGGAATGTAGGAGCCTGATGCATAAATGCCTGTGTTTTTGGAGGTGCGGGTTGAGCCGGAACCGGGATGGCGCCAGGTCAGGATACGGCAATCGTAATCAATGAACCAGAACAGATCAAGCGCGAGCTGTTTTTGAAAAAGCTATCTCCATTATCCAGTCAGGTCAATAAAGATCAATAAGTCAAATTGCTTAAAGTGGGGCGGCGGCTTTGGGGCATTTTCGTTACAGCGCCGAGTTAGAAGTTCAATAAAAAAATCATCAAAGCCAACGTACTTAGAGCGCTCCGCACGGCATGAAGTCTATTCCATCTTTCCAAGAGTTGCCGCGCCTCTTCCGAGTTCTTATCGAGATCGGGCGACAAGAGGCGCTTGTTAACAGGCATAATCACGATAAAGGTGAATGGCACCACCAGACCTAACAGAACACCGCCGATAAGCCACTTCAGTCCAGCTCCGGCGAACCACGCAATGAGCGCGAATAAAAAACCGGATACGGCGAGCGGGGCTTGCATCCATGTGGCTCGTTTGTAGCTTGGCGCCCATTCGATAGCCGCCACCAAGGTGCCACACGACATTCTCGCTGGATGCTCAACAGCATTTATATAGATCGCCGCTCCGGCAAAGATGCCGCAAGCCAGAGTTGCTACAAATTGCATGCTTGCTTGTAAGGTTGGCACGGCGTTGTCCTGTTTATGTTTTTAACGTTTCAAGTTCACGAAGAAGCGCTTTTTGCGGCATCCTTCTCCAGTCGCCAGATGCGCCATATTTTATTCCTTTCCCTCTGCCGGGATCTGGAACAGTGCCCCCAGGTTGATACTGCCGTGTTCCGCAGGGTCTTGCAGGTTATCAGCTCCAGGATTGCCAGGGTTCAGGTTTGACGCCGTATCATCAGGCGGGAACAGCACCAGAGCAGCAAGAAACTCGAGAATCATCTGTTGTTTGTTATCATCAAGTTCGGCAAACGTTTCTTTTGATTCCTGTGCTTCGCCACCATGGCGCAGAATCACTTCTTTAAGGTTAATGCTGCGCCCGTCGTGACCATAGGGAGCTGTGCTGCCCACCCCCCAAAGTGGTTCGGTCATGAATTTTGTCATCAGGCTTCCGTCGTACTGTCTTTCGTAAAATGCCGGCCCGAGATCGTGGCGCTTGAAGTCTGCGAAGAAGTTTTTGACGAGAAAGTCGTTCCCCTTGGGAAGCAGCTTTGGAAACTCCTGGCCGTCGTCGACGGTATCGTAGAGCGTTGTGGCGGTTGCAAAAAGACGGTTAAAAATTCCCTTCTTCGGATCGAAGCGAGTCTCGACATCGGCGACACGGCGGTCATGTTCGATGCGCAGGCTTTCTACATGACAACCGGTACATCCGATTTTCTTCATCAACTTCAGACCGGATTTGGCGCGTGCAGTCATTTCGCCCGTACCAGGTTTAAAGTAGTTCAGCAGATAAAACTCCATATGGTCAATGATGGCGGGATCGATCTCATTGACTACACCATCACCATCGCCGTCCTCGTTGGCGTCACAAACAGGTGAGTGCTTGATTCTGTCCAAGGCTGGATCGAATATCATGCCAGTTGGGCTCGTGGTCTTGATTGGAAAATTTGGATCCGTAGCCTGACAGAGCACAGGGTCCGCAGACTCTAGCCCCATCTCGTCTTTGAAGGCGCCAACAGAGAATGCGCGCATGGAATACTCGCCGCCTTGGGCAAAGAAAGGGCGAACGCGGAGATCCGAATTTACACCTTCTACCATGGAAGTATCAATTTCCCCATCCGGCAATGCCTGAATAAATCCGTAGTGAATCTGCTTGCTCTCAAGCGGCAATTTGACGGGTTTTTTTGTTCTAACGGCAAGCTGCAGTGCTTTGTCCCTGATGGCGCGCAGATCGCTCGTGATTTCGTCCGCCAGCATCTCCACAAGGCCGAGACCGAAAAGATGAGGCGCATCACGGCTATCGGGCCGGGTGGCTACGTCGCCGCCAAATCCTGCTCCACCTTTCGGGCGGCCGTGACAGGCTGCGCAACTGTCCGTCATTCCGGCTCCCAGTGCTGGATTTTCATGAATATCCCCAGTCGAGTCATTGCTCACCCGCGGCCCCTGGCCTTGATCGTGCGTAAATTTACGTTGGAAGAGTTGGCGCCCGCGACGAACCGAGCGGGTTGGGTCGCGCTTTATCAGATAGATTGATGAGCCAGGCGTCAACTCGTCTCCTCGTCCTGCGCCAATCTGCTGCTCAAGTGATTTTTCGATAGCGCCGCCCGGCACATTAGGCGTCGTTTGGGTTACGTCGGTCAGTTCTGCTCGAACACCTGCAGCCATTAATAACAAAACTCCGCCACAGCATGATTTGAGTATAAATGTATGTACAGTTTTTGTAGTCATTCTGGTCTCCTATTTTGGATTGCCTTCGCCACTTGTCCGGTCAAAAACTGCTAGCGACACCAGAATTACCTCTCCTGATTTATACCAAGATATGGGGATTAACTTGTTACCATGGTGAGCTTGTTAATAATAATCATGCGAAATATTACTGGATATAGCGAATGGAGCGATCTAATATCAAAATTGAGTTGACTGGTTGCAAACGGTGTAAAACACCGCTTGTGGTTGCTCCACTGGAATGATTAACCCAAAAGAGGGTATACATTACGCTTAAATGGATAGCTAGAACTCTAGCAGCGCAATAGAATTCAAGACAATTATTTTGATGTATTTTTGATGTGCATTTTTGTCAGGGAAATGGCTGCCAGTCTTTTTTACGAGTAATTGGAGCTTTGAGAAGCTTCTGTATGCGCAGGTTGCGGGTATACAGCGCAAGTCAACCTTATCAGGGAGACATACGATTGGATAACTCAATCAGATTCATGTCAGGATCACGAAAATAAACAGACAGAATAGGCCCCGTCGCGCCTGTGCGCTGCACTGGGCCTTCTATTATTGTTACCCCATATGAATCAAGATGGTTTACCACGTCAGGCAGAGGCACGGAGGTGATAAAACATAAGTCGGCAGAGCCCGGTGTTGGCTGTTGGGCCTTTGGCTCAAACTCGTTGCCATGCTCATGCAAGTTGATCTTTTGCGAGCCGAATGACAACGCCTTGCGCCCGCCGCCGAAGATAATGACCTCCATGCCCAATGCTTTCGCATAAAAGGCGCAGGTCGTTTCAATGTTTTTGACGGTCAGTACCAGATGGTCGAGGCTATCTATTTTCATTGAGCAGGCACCACATTCGTCCTCTTCTGTTAAATGCCCGGTCAGGCTGAAAGTTAGCGATTGCGTTTGATGATGAAACCATTTTCGATTTCTTCGAAGCCGACCTTGGGGTAGTACGCCATGGCTTCAGGGGCCGATAACAGAATAAGCGCCACCTCATCACTGATAGCCGCGCGGATATGGGCAATAAGCTCACGCCCGATGCCATGTTTTTGATAGGCTTTGGCCACTGCAAGATCGGATAAATAGCAGCAATAACTGAAGTCAGTCAGCGCGCGGCATACTCCGACAAGCTTGCCGTCGTGCCAAGCAGACAGGCAGAGATCGGCATTAGTAAACATGCGCTCAATCCGCGCCAAATCATGGGTGGGGCGACGAATGCCGGAGGCATCAAAAACCGCAGCCACATCTGCGGCTGCAAGAGGAAAATTGTGGCGGTATTCAATTACTGACATGGCGCTAAAGTCTAGCCGTATGGCACAGCGACTTCATCCAACTCGTAGTGAGACGTCCCAAGAAGTGTCATACATTGCATTTATTGTTGATGTAAAAAGAGACTCGAACTCTAACACTGCATTAACGTCCAGGACAAGCGTTTTTGCTGTGCACTTTAATCAGTTAAGTGACCGCGCTACAGGTGTGCGGATATTCATTATCTCCGGAGAAAAGCGAGCTTACAACTGTGCAGGGCCTGTGCAGAAGCCAACAGATATAGTCTGAAAGTCTGCTGAGTAAAGCTATCGGCCTACATGGATGCCAAGGTATCGGCTGATTCTGAAGGGTGGTGTTTTCCCGCTTGTATCTGGCTTGCAGCAGCCTGAGTTTCCGCTAGGGTTTTACGGCGCAAAATCATCTGTTTTGATGATCGGTTTTAAAAGGTTTTCAGGTCATCCAAGAGGCTTTGAATGGCTGTAAAATTCAATAGAAATTTTCTGATAAATTATTAAAACTATTGTGTTTTTCTGGTAAAATATGAATATATTCATATAGATGAGTATAAATATCTGCTTGTTTTCAGCTACCGTCAGAGTACCTGAAAAACAGTAGAAAACGGGAGCGATTTTTTTCTATTAGCGAGTTTGCAGATGTGATCAATACACAGATAAGAAATCGGTTCAAATTATGAATATTTTTGTGATTTGAGGTTTCTAATCTTCCTTTGGGGAGTTTCATGCCAGTTGAATTAGCGGATAAACAACGGCGGGCGGTTAGCGTCGTAGAAACCGCTTTGCTTAATGTCGGCGTTAGCGGGCGTTCGGTGTGCGTTACTGTCGATAAGTGGGCGTTTAGCTATAGCTACTATAGCGGCGGCAACGCAAACGTCGGCGTGTTTGTTTCTGCTCCGGTCGGGACGGACGTCGAGCCGTATTTTGTAACGGGTAAAACCATTGTGGAGGCAGTGAAAAATATGATTGATTCAATCAAGGGCAGGACGAACGGCGCTGAACCGGACGTGTCCGAGTCAGCGCCGTTTTAAATGGGTGTTTCCTATGTGGGTCAGGGTAGCCGCCCTGGCTCACGTTTCCTAAATTCGCACATCAGGAGTTAAAAGGTTATGACAACTCAATCAATAAATCAAGCTAACTTGTTGTTTTACTTCGGGCCAGTCATTGGCAAGACAAGGCGTAATGGCTATTAGACCGCAATCAGGCACTTCGCTGCTGGCATTGTTAAGCCGCCGTCAGTGCGGCGATGGAGTTTGGGTAAATATCAAAGTCGATCGTTCAGTAACGGTCATTTTTAGTCGAGGAATATCAAGCAAATTGGCGGGGCTTGTAGCCGCTTGCTCCGCTGTATTATTTATTTCGCACAGTTAGGAATTGTATTTTATGTATTCATCAACCCAATTAGTTGACCAGGCAAAGCCGGTCAAAAACGAACATGCGCAATTGCCGGTCGTTTCCGCGAATCCGTTGGATCTGCCGGCCGATACTTTCAGGGAAGGCCTGGATCGGCGCAGGGCAAATCGCGCCGTGCTCATGGCATGGGTGCATGATGCTCTGGTGGAAGGTATCGATTACGGGAGAGTTCATGTTGTCAGCCGGAGCAAATGCCATGCCGGCAAGGATTGCAGAAACCCGGCGCATTTCAGCAAGCCTAGTCTGTTCAAGCCCGGTGCCGAGAAAATCTGCGGCATGCTGGGATTGACGGTGCGTTATCCGACCTTGCCGGATTATGAAAAGGCCGCGCTCACGGGCGCAAAACTGAGCCAGATCATTATCCGCTGCGAGATCCTGGAAGCATCCGGGCGCGTAGTGGCAGATGGGGTAGGGGCTCGTCTCCTCGCCCAGGACTACGGTGATATCAACAAGGCGCTGAAGATGGCCGAAAAATCGGCCCACATCGATGCTACGCTAAGAATGGCGGGTTTGTCCGAAGTCTTCACGCAGGACATCGAGGATATGATGGCACGTCGCGAATCCGAGAATATCCAGCAAGCCGAGATTGAGCCGGATACCGCCTCTCAGCGCATTACTGAAGACCAGCATCATCAGCTTGAGGCCCGGATAGAAGAACTCGGTCTGGACCGGGACAGGGTTAAAAACTGGATGATCAAGGCATCGAAGAAGCGCTTCGCCAGTTTCGAAGAGTTGGACCCTGAATTTTATCAGGTCCTTTACCGAAAGCTTGACCAGTTTGCGAGGGCAACGCAGTGAGCCGTTTGACTCTCTATCAATTGAGTGCCAATTACATTGAAGCGTTGGACGCCTTGACCGATCCGGAGGCCGATCTTCCGGCCGAAGTCATTAATGGCACGCTGGAAGCTTTAAGCGGCGAACTGGAAGATAAGGCGATCAACGTCGCCAAATTCCTGCGCAATATGGAAGCCACGGCCGAGGCGATCAAAAACGCCGAAGCCGACATGGGCAAGCGCCGGAGAATATTGGAAAGCCGCGTGAAATGGCTGAAAGATTACCTGAAGGGCAATATGGAGCACACCGGCATCAGCACAATTGAATGCACGTATTTCAAGCTGTCAATCCAGGATAATCCTTCGGCCATTCATATCGTCGACGAAGACGCGATCCCGGACCAGTTCATAGAACCGGTCACCACCTGGAGAATCAATAAAGCCGCGATCAGGGACGCGATCAAAGCCGGCGAAGCGGTGCCCGGCGCTGAACTGGTCAACAGCACGCGCCTGGCTATCCGATAATCATTTCTCATTGAAATCAGAGCCGCTTCGGCGGCTTTTTTTTGTCTTTCTTATGAATATATTCATATAATGCCGCGTTTCACTCAGGGTTGGAAATCCGATGCAAATAGGCGACATTATAAAACGTAAGCGACTTGAACTGGGCTTGATCCAAAAAGAGCTTGAGAACCGCTCAGGCGTAACCCAATCGATGATCAGCAAAGTTGAAGGCGGCAGCGCCGAAAATGTGTCTATCGACGTGCTCAGGAAACTGGCCAAAGCTTTAAACTGCACTTTGGTTGACTTGCTTCCCGAGGCTGATAAAAAGAGAGGATGATCTCCAAAAGGGAAGATAGAAGTCGGGTTTATATTTTTGACTTTATCATCTGGCAGAAATAAAGGCCTAGAACCAAGCTAGGATTGATCGGTAGCGGTTTCCAGTTATGGGTTAGGGCACGGAGTCATCAAATATTAATGATTAACTTTCTTCACCCAATCATCCAATCGCACTATAAAATAAACCTGTATTTTTTCTATCCTGCATAGTCAGAGCCTTTTAATTTTGTATTTTATTAACTTATGGCTTTTTTAACTTTATTAGAAATATTTATTGAATTAAAACGTTCAATGAAGATATGAACAGAAATAACTATAGTGTTCATAATGGTTAGAGCTGTATTTTGTTCGTGCTCTCTTATGATAGAGTCTAAGAAAAAATAATTAACAAAACTAAAATAATTATTACAACTTTATCTATATAAATTCCATTGTAGCAAAAGGATTGCCATGGAGAGGATAGCCTATACCATAAATCAATTGCTCTATTATTTTTGTATGCTCGTACTCATGATGGATAAAACTCAATATCAACATTTGATATCAAATACAAACTATCCATAACTCTGACTCTACACCCAGTGTATTCATAATTATCATATTTCATATGAATAGGTGATATCAATATGTCCTTCTGATTTGCTTTTTTGATAAATCGAAATTATTAAAAAATATGAGTTCAATCTAAAATAACCATGAAACCATTTTCATCAATAAATTTCTGATTATTCTGAACACTATTTTGAATATTGGGGTATATATCCATAATGCATAGTAAATAATTAATGTGCATATATATCCAATGTATTTAGTATTTTTCACCCATGCATAAAGCATCCAAAATGGAAATATCAATACTATGCACCATAATATAGTTAATATCTCTGTTCTGCCAGAAAAAAAATCTCCGCTTTCTATTACATTGAATAGTAATGTATAAATTAATAATAAAATAAGGAATATATAAAAAGATTTTGTTATCAATAGCAAAAGCTTTTTGGTTAACGTAAATAACTTTATATACTTTTCTATATTATAGGATTTAAGGTTGATCATAATAAAATAGGGCACGATTTAATAACATGCCCATACATTTAAATTACTTAGCTGGGGTTAGACTTATTGAGTCTACGCCTATAAAGCTAGCTCCGTTTAATAGAACTCCTTTAATTTCTGCTGGAATTGATAATGTATTTAAATTGAGTTCATCGGTATGAAAATGTATAAGTAAGTCCTTATCACCATCATTATCAATATCTTTAAAAGTACCAATGTTCCCACTGTTCCCATTTATTAAGACACTAGAACCCGATAAAGTTAAACTTGATAAATCGATTTGACTTACATCGAAATCATAGTCATCTCCGTCAGCTAACTTTGTAGTTAAAATAGCCACAGGGAAAATTCCATGAGATTTTAGATTAACATGATTGTTACTGTCTCCAGGCTTAATATCAATAACAGCGTGTATCAAATTTTCAACAGCCAATTGAACCACAGCAGTATTATTTATTTCTTTATTAGATAAACTTTGTACTTCTACAACTAAAGAACCCTTCTGGTCATTACCTACAGAAATTCCGTCAGGCATTGATAGACTAACTTCTACTGTAGCCGTTTCATTGGTAGCTAAAGTAACTGTTGATGGTTTAATGCTTGTTATCAATCCAATAGTCTCAGAAGATGAAAGAGAAAAATCACCAGCATTTCCAAAATTTGTTACGGTAAAATTGATTTTTACTAAACTATTTGGCTTCAATTCTATAAATGGAATTTCTGGTGTGATTTTCACTGTTTGAGCTACAAATACTCTGGGAAAAGCACGAGTATAAGCTTTCCCCGCATCATCTATGCCGTTAACATAAACGCGGAATGGTTCGATTGGCAGGGTAAGGGAACCAAAAAATTCATCCGTAGCAACCTCTCCCGTTCCTTTGTTTAAGTCAATCAATTGAATTAAATGATTGTCTTTTGCTCGTATTTCGAATGTTGCTGTTGATATGCCTCCCGTAATAAACGCTTTAGCAAGTGATGGCGAATCGCTTAGTATGGGCTTTCCTGAAATTGGAAATAACCCAGTATGACCTAACCGACCGCGTTCTTCGACAAAATCAAAATCATTTAAACTAATAGAACTATTTCCCAATACTGAAATTGAAAGGTCTCCAGAACCAGAAACAGACAAGTTCCAAGAGCCTATTTCAGGTGAAGCGACTCTGATAATTTTTCCATTAGATAATGTTGTAATTGTTACGTCTGAGTCATTGAGTAACGCTTCTTCACCAGAAGGACGAAACACTTTAGCTGTTGAAAGCACATCAGAAACAATTGAAAACGTAATTCCAGTAATAGTTGAGTCAACAGGAATGCTATATTTTTTTTCAGTAGAACTATTAGCGTCTTGCACAATTAGGATTGGCTCAAGATCGCCTTTTAAAGAAGGTTGAATAAGATTAAATAATTTATTCGTTTCAGTCGGATTAATTATAAAAACCTGACCTCCAGTCGCTTGGGCTACTTTTATATAGGCTGGATCAACAGGAGAACAAGAGCCTGTTATGGAATAGTTAATTACTGACTTCTTTTCCGATGCTAAAGACTCTACTTTACTCGAAAGGTCTGAGTCTTTTGAGGTCGCATCAGAAAAAAAATACAATTGGCTTTTTACTTCTGATTTATCTAAAGAACGTAACAACGCAGTTTGACCGAGTTCTGGACAGTCTCCTCCGCCGTTTGGTGAAATACTAAAGACTGAGTTTAACAACTCATCCGCTGTTTTACTAAGACTAGGCTCTCCAATATCAGGGTCGCCATAACGTTCAAAGAGGAAATTTGTAAAAGATATTTCTGGGTCAGTTTGAATTGCTGCAACTAGATTTGCAATAATATTTTGAACACCGGCTATTTCTGTACCCATGCTTCCTGTATCATCAATAACAACACCAAATGTTCCTATTGAATCCATAAACTCAGCGATAGCTAAGTCATTACCTTTAATGCCTTCCGCATCCAGAATTTCTTCTATAAATTTTCTAGTTGCCTCAACTGCAGTCTTTCTAGCTGCAGCATGGCCTATTTGTAAGGGAGAGTCTTTGTGTATGCCATCTGTTAGCAGAGGAAATCCATGAAGACATTTTCCTGCAGGCGCACTAATTCCATCAAGCGGAAAATAACCAGTTGTAAGACTAGAAAGACCAAAGCCATCTAAATTTGCTTGGGTACTGTCGCAAGTTATTTGGCTTGGTGATAATGCAGAAATCAGAGAGAGTCCTAAATCAGGGTTAGGTGAATCTCCACCGCTAATTTCAATCCAATTACTGTGAGAATAAAAATCTTGCAATGTGTGCAAGGCATGTCCTATTTCTCTTCTTGCTCCAGCACCATTTCGAGTAGCATCATTTTTAAGATTATCTATAACGGCTTTTTTAATGCTGTTTATTCTAAAAGTACAATCATGTAGTAATTCATCATCACAATGCGCAGCAGGATTTGTCAACAATTCTGATGTCAAGTCATCTACGCTTGCAGTGGATTCTCTTATTTCTTTAATTGCCCGTTCTGAAAATACTAATGTATTTCCTTTTGATGAAATCCTCTTAATGTCCTCAAGCGCGTCACGAACAATACCAACATGACCAAATTCTGCTGTAGGCTTAAATGCAAAACTTTGGTTAGGTAATGCAGTGGCTATCAGAAATAAACTTAAAATACGCACAATACTAAACGGATTGATTTTTTTCACTGTTTTTTCCCTTATTATAAAAATACATCCTAATTAAATGACTAGGAGTCTGTCGGACTTATCAGCATTTAAATCTCATCAGTTGTAAAATAGTGATGAGTTCAATCATTTTACCGCCATGATTTCTGATGAGTCGCTTTATTCAGTTTGATCGTAACCAACAGTATTTGCTTCCGCCGTCCGTGGACGAATGGTTGCCGGAAGACCACCTGGCACGCTTTATCGTCGAAGTGATCGATCAGCTCGATCTATCAAAACTGACAGGCCATTATTCTGGACGGGGTTCAGCGGCTTATCATCCGGCACTGCTGTTGGCCCTGCTGATCTATGGTTATGCGACCGGCACGTTCTCCAGTCGCAAGATCGAGCGGGCAACCTACGATTCAGTGGCGTTTCGGTTCATTGCTGCCAATCATCATCCCGATCATGACACCCTGGCTCATTTCCGCAAGACCTTTCTGGTGGAGTTGGAGGACTTGTTCGTACAAGTGCTGACACTGGCGCAGACGATGAAACTCGTCAAGCTGGGACAGATTTCGCTGGATGGTACCAAAATCAAGGCCAATGCCTCGAAGCACAAGGCCTTGTCCCATGGCCACATCGAAAAGCTGGAAGCGCAATTGCGTGAGGAAGTGCAGGCCCTGCTGAAAAAGGCAGCGGACGTTGATCAGGAAGAATTGGCCGACGGTATCGATTTGCCGGCGGAAGTCGCGCGTCGGGAAGATCGCTTGAAAGCCTTGGCGGAAGCCAAGGCCAAGATTGCCGAACGGGTTAAAGAACGGGACGAACAAGCCCAAAAAGACCACCAGGAGAGACTGGCTGACCGGGAGCGCCAGCGCCAGGCGGGCAAAAAACCCCGAGGCCAGGAGCCCAAGGCGCCCGAAACCGGCCCCCAAGCTAAGGACCAGATCAACCTGACCGACGAAGCATCGCGGATCATGCCGAGCAAGGACGGCTTCGTGCAGGGCTACAATGCCCAGGCGGCCGTCGATGTTGACAGCCTGCTGGTGGTTGCCGCCACGCTCAGCCAGCATACCAACGACAAGCGGCAAGTCGAGCCGATGCTGAAAGCGCTGAACGCCTTGCCGGACAGCCTCGGCAAGCCGGAAATGCTGCTGGCCGACAACGGCTACTTCAGCAAAGACAACATCCAGGCCTGTGTGGAGCAAAAAATTACACCCCTCATCGCGCTGGGCCGGGAAGCCCATCATCTGCCATTGGCGGAACGCCTGACGCCGGATGCACCGGAACCTGAAAGCGATGACCCGCTGGTCAAAATGGCCTGGAAACTCAAAACCCAGAGTGGCCGCACGCTTTATGGTAAACGCAAAAGCACGGTCGAGCCGGTATTTGGGATCATCAAACAGGTACTGGGCTTCCGCCAATTCTCGCTGAGAGGTCTTGATGCGGTAGCTGGTGAGTGGAAACTGGTGACTATGGCCTTCAATTTAAAGCGAATGCATGTGCTGGCGGCCGGATAACGGAAAAATAACCCGAAATAGCTCTTGGTTGGGCAGAACCGAAGACTCAATGCCGCCAATAATCCATATCGGTCAAATAAGAATCATAATACTGAACCCTGTCCGACAGACTCCTAGCGCCCAAGTTAAGCCGATCTGCGAAGCGGCTTCGACTTGTCCAACAATCGGTTAGATTGTGGTTCGCTTTGAACACACAATCTAACCTTATTCGTTAAGCGGCATCCGCTTGATAAGAACCATCCATCTTTGAGTTATCCGACTCAATATCAAAGATGCTATCAAACTCTTGCTTAAGCTCTAAAAACGGAGCGAAGATATAACTCTTGGTCTTTTGAGCTGGATGTTTAAACTTTAGAACGGCTAATCAACCATGCGCCAGTTCATTACGCGCTCTAGTGATCGGCCCGTTGCCAGATTTTTTAGACGAATGGTTACACCACTACTATTTTCAGGATAAAGCTGTAATCTGGCAGCATCTAAATCCCGGCATAGAAATTTGGTTTCAGTTTGCCCATAGAAACTTGGCGCAATTTCACATGGGATCAATAACGGTTCTGGCATTGAATTATTGAAGAATTCTACGGAGTCAGAGCCTGCCGGCGCGGTGACAAACACATCAAATTTCTGGCTTATATGCATAGTTCCATGTTCCGGCCAAACAGTGAATGGTATATTCACAATAGAAGTCACATCCGCATCAAATGAATATCCACTCGTAGCGACATGCAAGTGTCTCATCGCAAACTTGCTTAGATCAGGCGCTAACCACGGTGTATAAGTCTGATACTGAGAGCCGTCACTGCCAAGGCCAAAACCAATAAAATTAACGTCTGGAGCAGGATTGCCATCGCTTTCAAAAGGGCCGGGGCTTCCCACATGGTAGAACTGAATGCGGTTACCATTATTGGCATCTATGCCAATATGATGATCAACCATCGATTGCGACGCTGAGGTTTTAAGCGTTACATTTGACCAGCTAACCTCCATATTGCCTTCGTTTTGATTGAAGCTGTAGTGAATTGACCAACTGTCCTGATAGTCGGGAGATTTTTGGCTATCCAGAACATAAGTCATCGTGACCTCATCACCGATACGTGGTGGTGCGGGTAAAGCGCCGCTAAAGTTTTCGTATACATTCGTAACTCTTGCTGTGACTTTATAGTTCTGCGGAACAACCCAAGCCGATGGTTGACCTCCTTCCTTCACAATAGAGGTCACATTCGCACCAATCTGATATCTCTCCGCATCGATATGCAACTGTTTGTACGAAAATTTGTTCAAATCAGGCGTTGACCATGGCGTATAAATTTGATATGGGCTGTTACTGTCAAGATCAAGACGAATATTGTAAACGCCTTGGATAGGATTGCCCCAATCGTTTTCAAGAGGGCCAGAACTCCATACTCCGTAGTGTTGGATACCATTACCATTATTGGCGTCCACGCTGAGATGATGATGAACCATTGAATCAATCGCTCTGGTTTTAATCGTTGCATTTGGCCAAGCAACTTGAATACTGCCTTCAGTTGCACTGAAATTGTAGTCAATATTCCAATTATCCTGATAGTCAGGATTTTTTGCGTCATCCATGACATAAGTCATGGTGATTTCATCACCAATCTTCAGTGGTGCAGGTAAATCACCATATGCGGCTTCATATACTTGTGAGACTGTTGCTGTGACTTTATAGGTCTGGGGAGCGGCCCAGGCCGAAAACGAAGTCATAAAAATAATGAATGAAATAATGAAATTTTTAAACATATAACTCCCTTTTTTGCTTTATTGCTTTGATAAAAAAGTAAAATTGATAACTAACACTTATCCTCAGGTTTACGGGGGTGGTTGAGGGGGTAATGATTGCTCGATGGTGTGCGCCGGTTCTGTCACTACCTTTTGGCCGTTCTTTTTTAAGATAAATTTAAGGAAAATTTAAGGTTGGAAATTATAGGGAATTAAGCATTGCGTCAAATTGGGTGCAAAAAAATGTGATAGAGTTCACATACAAGAATCCAAACATCTGGCCGCCACTCTAACTAACTGCATGGGTTGCAGCCGCCATTGTTGAATGGAGAGATGATGCGATACCGTAGGCTGATGACTTGTCCTGATTCGAGACAGCTTCGAGCAGCCGCGCTGGTGTTTCTGTTAAGCGCCTGCTCCGGCCGTGAGGATACGGAACCGCCGATTTTGAACTGGTATGTGTTCGACGAGAAATCCGGCGCCTTTCAGGATGCCGTTCGGCACTGCACGGCATTATCGGATGGCCATTACCGGATCAGGATTACGCCACTGCCGGCCGATGCCGATCAGCAGCGCGAGCAGCTGGTCCGGCGGCTCGCGGCTCGGGATCGGGATATCGATATCATCGGCATGGATGTTATCTGGACGGCCGAATTCGCCCAGGCCGGCTGGATTCAGCCCTGGCATGAAACGCAAGCAGTAAGGGCGACGGCTGGCATGTTGCCGGCAGCCGTTGAGAGCGCGACTTATCAGGGCCGGCTTTGGGCCGTGCCTTTTACCAGCAATGCCCAGTTGCTCTGGTACCGGAAGGACCGGGTTGACGTGCCTGCCACCTGGGACGATTTGATCAGCGCAGCCGAGGCGTTGGATAGGCCAGGCGCGCTACAGGTGCAGGGGCAACGATACGAGGGGCTGACGGTTTTCTTTATCTCGCTGTTGGCGTCAGCAGGCGGCGCCGTACTAAACCCTGACGGTATCGGCGTCTCTCTGGAAGATGGGCCGACCCGCCGGGCGCTGGGCCTGTTGAAACGAATCGCCACTTCGCGCGCGGCCGATCCGGCACTTTCCACGTCACGGGAAGATCAAAGTCGCTTGACTTTCGAAACCGGCGGTCCTGTTTTCATGGTGAACTATTCCTATGTCTGGCCCAGCGCCCGGCAGAATGCACCGGCCATCGCCGAGCAGATGGGCTGGACGCGCTGGCCGGCCGTTATGGAAGGCCGGTCGGGCAGGGTGACGATTGGCGGCACCAACCTCGGGATCGGCGCCTATACGCATCATACCGACATGGCGTTCGAAGCTGCCGAGTGCCTGGCTTCAAAAACCAATCAGATCAATGCCGCGCGGAAAGGTGGCCTGCCTCCGACTATCGAGTCGCTGTACCGGACGCCCGAAGTCAGGCAACGCTTTCCCATGGCCGATACCTTGCTGGCAACCCTGCAGGATGCCGTGCAGCGGCCCCGGACGCCGTTTTACTATGATTTGTCTTTGGCGATCAGCCACACGCTGCACCCGCTCAAGGACATCGATCCCGAAGCCGATACGATCCGGCTGCGCGAAGCGGTAGCCCGGGCGCTGAAATCGGAGGGCCTGTTTTGAAGGCACAGGGCACTGCCGAACGCCGTCTGGCCTGGCTGTTGTGCGCGCCTGCTGTGACGGCCATGCTGCTGGTCACGGCCTATCCGATTCTGTATGCCTTCTGGTTGTCATTGTTCCGCTACGATCTGCGCTTCCCGCAGCATCGGCGGTTTGTCGGCCTGGACAATTACATCAGCGTGCTGACTTCCGAAGTCTGGTGGAAATCCCTGGTCAATACGCTGATCATCACGGCCGGTTCGGTTTCCGTGGAACTGGTGCTGGGCATGATGCTGGCGCTTTTGATGTTCAGGGCTACTTTGGGCCGCCGCACGATCCGGACTGTGATTCTGATTCCCTACGGCATGATCACGGTCGTGTCGGCGCTGGCCTGGAAATTCGCCTTCGATCCGACCACCGGCTTCGTCAACGCGCTGCTGAATCTCGATAACGCCTGGCTGACCGAGCGCTGGTCAGCCTTCTTCGTGATCATCTTCACCGAAATCTGGAAAACGACGCCGTTCATGGCATTGCTGCTGCTGGCCGGGCTGACGCTGATTCCGCGGGACCTGATCAGCGCGGCCCGCGTCGATGGCGCCTCGGCCTGGCAGCGGTTCGTGCACATCATGCTGCCGCTGATGAAGCCGACGATACTGGTCGCGCTGCTGTTTCGGGCCCTGGACGCCTTCCGCATTTTCGATACCGTATACGTGCAGACGCGCGGCGCCGAGAACACCGAAACCGTGTCCCTGGTCGGCTACAACGTGTTGATCGCAAGGCTCAATCTGGGCCTGGGTTCGGCCGTCTCGGTGCTGATATTTATCGGCGTACTGATCATCGCCTTGCTGTTCATCAAGGGTTTCGGCGCGCCATTGACGCGGCCGGAGGGAGACTGATCATGAGCAAAAGACAAGATCGGCTGGAGACTGTACTTTGGAGCGGCTGGGGGTTGCTGGTCGTGATTTACGCCCTGATTCCGGTATTATGGATTTTGTCGCTGTCGCTGAAGCAGCCCGCCGATCTGAACGATCAACGATTTTTCCCGGCCCGCATCAGCTTCGATAACTATCGGGCCGTGTTCGAGGATGCCCAGTTCCCGGCTGCATTGTGGAATTCCTTCGGCATCGCGCTGCTGGCGACCGGGCTGTCGATCGTGCTGGCGATGTTCGCTGCCTATGCCATCGTGCGCCTGCGGTTTGCCGGCAAAAGGCTCGTGCTGGCGGGCGTGCTGGCCATCTCGATGTTTCCGCCTGTTTCGATCATCGGACCCTTGTTCAACCTCTGGCGCATTATAGGGCTCTACGATACCTGGGCCGGCCTGATCATTCCGTACATGACCTTCACGTTGCCGCTGTCCATCTGGACGCTGTCGGCCTTTTTTCGCGAGATTCCCTGGGATCTGGACAAGGCCGCGCGCGTCGATGGCGCGACGCCGTTTCAGGCCTTCCTGCATGTCATTGCCCCGTTGGCGGCGCCGGGTGTGTTTACGGCGGCGATCCTGGTTTTCATCTTCGCCTGGAACGATTTCCTGTTCGCGACCTCGCTGACCTCCACAAATGATGCGCGCACGGTGCCGGCGGCCATCGCCTTTTTTACGGGCAGCTCGCAGTTCGAGCAGCCGACCGGCTCGATTGCCGCAGCCTCGGTCGTCGTGACCGTGCCGATCATCGTCATTGTGCTGCTGTTTCAACGGCGCATTGTCGCAGGGCTCACTGCCGGCGCGGTCAAGGGATAGGAGGAAAAATGGCCGAAATCGTTATCGACAATGTCTCCAAGCAATTTTCCGATGGCACGCAGGTTTTAAAGAATGCCAGTTTCACGGTCCACGATGGCGAGTTTTTTATCCTGGTCGGTCCGTCCGGTTGCGGTAAATCGACGCTGCTGAACATGATCGTCGGTCTGGACTCGATCAGTGCGGGGGAAATCCGTGTCGACGGCCGGATCATCAATGATCTGGACCCCAAGGACCGCAATATGGCGATGGTGTTCCAGAGCTATGCGATTTATCCGCACATGACGGTGGCTGACAATATCGGCTTCCCGCTGCGGCTGGCAGGGCTGCCTAAAGCGGAAATCAGCCGTAAAGTCCGGGAGGCTGCGGCGATTCTGGAATTGACCGCATTGCTGGAGCGCAAACCGGCCAGCCTGTCCGGCGGCCAGCGTCAGCGTGTGGCGATGGGGCGCGCACTGGTCCGCAATCCGGTGGCGTTCTTGCTGGATGAGCCGCTGTCTAATCTCGATGCGCGGCTGCGCGTGCAAATGCGCGCCGAAATCGGCCAACTGCAGAAACGGCTAGGCACCACGATGATTTATGTGACCCATGACCAGACCGAAGCGATGACGCTGGGCGACCGCGTAGCGGTTCTGAACCAGGGCGAGGTGCAGCAGATCGGCACACCCCGGCAACTTTACGAGATGCCGGCCAATCTGTTCGTCGCCGGCTTCATCGGCTCGCCGGGCATGAACTTCGTGCCGGCCAGACGGGAAGGGGAGCGGCTGGTGCTGCCGTTCGGAGAAATGGCGCTGCCGGAACGGTACGAAAGCCTGCCGGAAAACAGGCCTGTCATAGCCGGCTTCCGCCCCGAAGCCGTCCGTTGCGTCGGCGAGGAGAACCCGCATGAGCTGGCCTTTGAAGCGCGTATCGATGTGGTCGAATGGCTGGGGGCCGAGCTGTTCGTTTATTTCGAGATGGCCTGGCCGGAAGCATGGGATTTGATGTTGCTCCCGGGCGCAATGCCCGACAAAGGCGCCACGATGTTCGTAGGCCGCCTTGACCCGTCGGTTAAGGTGAGCAAAGGTCAACCGCTTAGGTTGCAGTTGAATAGTCGGGACATTCATCTTTTTGATGGCAGGACAGGGCGTAATCTGACTGTAACGTCATGATGCGACTGAAGCCAAGGTGAATCAAACTTCAAAAGAGTGCCGTGCGTATTCTGCTTGGTTCAAGAAAATCTTATATTTACTGATTGTGATATCCAGATCAGCCTGCATATCAGCTCTTTCTTGGAACTGCTTGACTAATATACGATCGTATTCGTATGTTTTTGGCATTTTAGAGAATGGTAGAAATGAGCCCGGAAGAAAAAGCAACAGACAGAGTCTCAAGAGAAATCCTTGCCAAGATTCCTTCTGGAATTCGAGGATTGGATGAGATTACCCATGGCGGCCTTCCCAAGGGGCGTACTGTGCTGGTGGCTGGCGGCCCGGGCTCGGGCAAAACACTGTTGGCCATGGAATTCCTGGTGCGCGGTGTCACCGACTACGGCGAGCCGGGCATCTTCGTTGCCTTCGAGGAAACCGCCCAGGAGTTGAGCAGCAACGTGGCTTCTCTCGGTTTTCGCGTGGAGGAGCTGGTTCAGGATGGGAAATTGCTCCTCGATCATGTACACCTGGAGAGTAGCGAGATAGAGGAGACGGGAGAGTACAATCTGGAGGGGCTGTTCGTCCGTCTGGGTTATGCCATTGATTCGATCGGTGCCAAACGCGTTGTGCTTGATACGCTTGAAACGCTCTTCGCCGGCTTCTCCAACGAAGGCATCCTGCGCGCGGAGTTGCGCCGTCTGTTCCGTTGGCTGAAGGCCCGTGGCGTCACCGCCATTATGACCGCCGAGCGAGGTAATGAGGCGCTGACCCGCTATGGCATGGAGGAGTATGTCTCAGACTGTGTCATCACGCTTGACCATCGCATCCACAACCAGATCTCCACACGCCGTCTGCGCGTGCTGAAGTATCGCGGCTCCCTTCATGGCACGAACGAATATCCGTTCCTGATCGAGGAGAATGGAATCTCTATTTTGCCAATCACTTCCATGAACCTCGACCATGCCGTCAGCACCGAGCGCATCTCCACTGGCATTGACCGTCTCGACAACATGCTCGGCGGCGCGGGGATGTTCCGGGGCAGCAGTGTGCTGCTCAGCGGTA
The DNA here is from genome assembly GCF_000427625.1 of Methylobacter luteus IMV-B-3098. Taxonomy (GTDB): domain Bacteria; phylum Pseudomonadota; class Gammaproteobacteria; order Methylococcales; family Methylomonadaceae; genus Methylobacter; species Methylobacter luteus. The sequence continues at coordinate 2,094,680 of NZ_KE386569.1, read as the reverse complement.
CGGCAGGCACGGGCAAGACCACTTTCGCGGCATTTTTCGCAGACGGGGCCTGCCGCCGGGGCGAACGCGTTCTCTACCTGCCGTTTGAAGAGGCGCCTCAACAGATCACCCGCAACATGCGCTCTGTGGGCCTCGATTTGGCGCTGTGGGTAGAGCAGGGCCTCTTGCAATTCCATGCGGTGCGGCCTACGGTCTACGGGCTGGAGATGCATCTGGCCAGCATCCATAAGCTGGTGGAAAATTTCCAGCCGAGCCTGGTGGTGATCGACCCGGCGACCAACTTGATATCCGCGGGAACCTTCTCCGAATCCGAGGCGATGCTCGCGCGCCTGATCGACTGGCTGAAAAGCCGGCAGATCAGTGCCGTCTTCACCAGCCTGACCGCGGGTGGAGCTCCGCTGGAGCAGTCCCAGGTGGGGGTCTCCTCCGTGATGGACACTTGGTTGATGCTCACCTCCATCGAGAGCAGCGGTGAGCGCAATCGGGACATTCAGATCGTGAAATCGCGAGGTATGGCGCATTCCAACCAGATACGCGAGTTTCTTATCGACGACCACGGCATCCATCTGCGCGATGTCTACGTCGGGCCGATGGGAGTGCTGACCGGCGCTGCCCGCTTCGCCCAGGAAGCAAAGGAAGAATCAGAACGCATCCTGCGCGAGCAGGAGATCAAACACCATCATTGCCAACTGGAGCGTAAGCGTACGGCTCTCGAAGCGCGGATTGCCGCTCTGCGTGCCCAATTCGAGACAGAGGAATCAGAGATCGAGCTGGCAATCGCGCAGGCGCAACATCTGAAGACCTCGCTGGCAAATGATCGTGACGAGATGGCCCGGTTACGCCACGGTGGCGCCGTATCGGACAACCAGTAGAGGAGAGACCGAACCATGTCAGACAACCACGAGCATACAGTAGAAGAGAAATCCGCGGATATCGAAGAGATGTGGAAACTGCGTCTCTACGTGGCAGGGCACACACCCAAGTCGCTGACGGCGTTCGCCAACCTGAAACGGATCTGCGAAGAGTATCTAAAAGGTCGTTATAGCGTCGAAGTGATCGACCTGCTGGAAAACCCGCAGTTGGCCGCAGGAGATCAGATACTGGCCATCCCGACGCTGGTGCGCAACTTGCCTGAGCCAATGCGCAAGATCATCGGAGATCTATCGAACACTGAGCGGGTACTGGTAGGCCTGGACCTGCGTCAACGGGGGACGTCAAGATGAATCGGCACGATAAAGAGCCGTCGAGCCAAGATCCGACGCAAATCAAGAACGCTACCAGCGTCTTCGATGACGCGGTTGAGCGCCAAGAACAGCAGTATCTGCTACGTCTCTACGTAGCCGGTACCAGCTCACTCTCGAGACAGGCCATCGCCAATATCCGACGGGTATGTGAGCAGGAACTGGCAGGCCGCTACGACCTGGAGGTGGTCGACATCTACCAGGCGCCGGAGCGCGCAAAAGAAGATAATATCGTTGCCGTCCCCACGCTTGTTAAGCAACTTCCCAGTCCGCTGCGCAAGCTAATTGGCACCCTGTCCGACCATGAGCGCATCCTCGTTGGCTTGGACTTGCGTTCGAAACCCATCATAAGAACGGAGGAGAATGGTGAGCCCCGGCAATGAAACGCATCAGGAGCTGTTGCTCAAAATCCATGACCTGACGCTGCGCCTGGAGGAGGCGCAGGAGACCCTGGATGCCATCCACGCTGCCACGGTGGACGCTGTGGTCGTGTACCATGACGGCAAACATCGCGTCTATACCTTGGAAGGGGTTGATACCATCTACAGGCGTCTGTTCGAGACGCTGAACGAGGGGGTTCTCGTCGCCACCGCCGATAGAACGATCCTTTATGCCAACCGGCGATTCGCAGACCTGGTAGGTGTTGAGCTAAGCAGAATCACGGGTGCGAGCGTCGAGCGTTTTGTGCCCCTGGCTCAGATGGCGGATTTTACGGCATTTCTGGAAAGGGCAGAGGAGATGCCGCACCGCGATGATTTGTCGCTGATCCGTGCCGATGGCGGTCTGGTGCCTGTGCTGGTTTCCATAAATCCCGCCCCTTTGGAGCGCTCCGAGACGGGATGCGCGATCATTGTCACTGACCTGACGGAGTTGCGGCAAGTGCAGGAAGCCCTGCGCAGAGCCAACGAGGAACTGGAGGAGCGGATTGAAGCACGAACGGCGGATCTCCTGTGCGCCAACGCCGCCCTTGAAACCGAGATCGCCGAACGTATGCGGGTCGAGGAGGCTCTTCGGAATGAAGACCGGCAAAAGGACGAGTTCCTGGCTATTTTGTCCCATGAGTTACGCAATCCTCTGACGCCGCTCCGTAATGCCACGCAAATTATGAAGAAGCCCGGTTTGGACGAAACGCGGCTGGCCTGGTGCCGCGATGTCATCGATCGTCAGGTCGAACACCTGGTGCGACTGGTGGACGACCTCCTGGACATTTCCCGCATCAGTCGCGGCAAGATCGAACTCAAGAAGGAAATCGTCGAATTGCGAGCTATCATCGACAGCGCCATCGAAAGCAGTCAGCCTTTCATTGAGGCCGCTGGCCACGAGTTGAAGGTTTCCTTCCCTGATGAGCCGCTGCCCCTCAACGCCGATCCGGTGCGACTCACGCAAGTGTTCGCCAACCTGCTCAACAATGCGGCAAAATACATGAAGGCGGGCGGGAAAATTTACCTCTCGGCCCGAAGACAAGAGGCTACTGCCATAGTAAGCGTTCGAGACACGGGTATCGGCATCCCTGCGGAGGCACTGATTTCCATATTTGATCTGTTCACCCAGGTTGACCGCAGCACCAACCATGGCCAGGGCGGCTTAGGCATCGGGCTGGCCCTGGTGCGCAGTCTGGTCCACCTGCACGGCGGCCAGGTCGAAGTCTATAGCGCCGGCCCCGACCAAGGCAGCGATTTTGTCGTTTATCTGCCGTTGGCGACCGAATGCCTCAACGACGTTACGCAGCCGAAGACCTCGGCTTCCATGCTTCAGTCCCCTCGGCGTATCCTGGTGGTGGATGATAATCACGATGTCGCCGACAGCCTCGGTATACTGCTCCAGTTTTTAGGCGCCGAAGTTCAAGTCGTTTATGACGGGGCGTCGGCGCTGGAGACTATCGAGGCCTTTAAACCCGATTTGATGATATTGGATCTCGGCATGCCGGGAATGGACGGCTACGAGGTCGCCCGGCAGATCCGGCAGAAGCCTGGCTTCCAAGATGTGATGCTGATTGCGCTGACCGGTTGGGGCCAAAAGAAGGATCGCGCCCGTACCCGCATGGAGGGATTCGATTACCATCTGGTCAAGCCGGTAGACATCGAAGCCCTGAAGACGTTATTGAGGTTGTAGTCCGAATCTTATCCCCTTGAGGCCAAGTTTTATAGCATTGATTTTCCAAAATAGATTGCTCACTGATGCCTGAGCGAATACCTGTCTTTCTGATGTATGCAGGATAAATCTCAGTATTTCATAATATGATTATGATTAGCGTAGATAATTTACCATGCCGGAAGAATAAATCTGTTACCGGAAATGGAGAATCATTTCCTTGACCACCTTCCGCGGTTTTAACCCGGCAGTGTCAAAACCGAACATTGCAACGGTTTTCAGTGGAGATGTGGTTTTTGATAATCTGTTCGGGTTCGCCTTTGCTGGTCAGGTTCGGGCTTTTTCTGATTAATCATTGATTCACGATCTTGGATGGACATAAGACTAGCAACAGTATTATTTCTGTCGCCAAAGTCCGATAAATCGGCATGATTACCCAAACTTTAAGGCCGGCTGCGGCGCTAAGGACAGCAAATACCGGCGACGTCCGCAGAATTCGAACGTTACATATTGCAATGGAATTTTTGAAGACTATCAGGGAACTTTCTGATTCCAGGGCATATCTTTAGACGAGTTACCGAAGCTGAGCCTGTGCAGTTAAGTTTTTATCGAAAATAAGCAAAACCTCGGATAAAAACCGTGCTTCGATTATCAAAAAATAGCGATATACAAAAAGCTAATAGTTGATACAATCGAATAATTCAGATTCCGGGCCTGAAGCTGAGAATTACCATTTCATGGGCGTTAAAAATATAAAAAGCATTAACTATGGAGCGGCAAATATCAAGCGAGTTTGAGTATTTGTCCTTATCCATTGATGAGCGCCGTATTTTTAAATAACTAGCCGATTTCAGATTTATGGTCATGTGGAGGTATTTATGTGTCAAGCCAGTCATCACGTTTCATTTGGTTTCAGTGATCAGAAATTTCCGGTAGGGTTGCACATCTGCTATTTGTACAATAATGAAAATGAGCGGCAGCATATGATCGCGGAATTTATCCAGAGCGGGCTGGCTGCCGGTGAAAAAGTAGGGTATCTTGCGGATATTCCTGAGACACCCTCCACGGACGAAATGGGCAAGTATCTCTCCCGCCTGGGCATTGCGCCTCCCCGCAAGCTGAAACCGGAACAACTTTTTCTGGCTCGGGCGGAAACATCCTATTGTCCCGATGGAACTTTCATGCCGGAGCGTATGATTGATTATTGGCGCACCTTTTATGCGCAGGCTCAGCATGAAAGTTTCGCAGGCGTCCGCCTGACCGGAGAAACGAACTGGTTGCGCAAGGGCATGCCCGGCGTTGAACGCTGGGTCGAGTACGAAGCGATGCTTAACAGTCTGGTGGCAGAGTTTCCTCTCCATGGCATTATTTGCCAGTATGACGTTAACAAAATAGATGGCGCGACTCTTTTTGATGTGCTGAATGTTCACCCGATGATGATCGTGGCCGGACAAGTTGTGCATAATCCTTATTTTCAACAACCTGAAAAACATAATTAATGGGCTAGCTTCACATTATAAAAATTGATTTTTAGGTTATTTCGGTTAGCTGACGGTATTTCCCATGTCACATCATTGCTTTATATCAGGCTTTACCCATGATGACTACTCAATGTAAAGCCGAAGCTCTTGGCAAATTATTTGTTATTCCCGGCACCTTGTGCATTCTTCCGGACCAGCAGAGCATTGTTGATTTTGTCAATAAGGCGCTAAACCAGATAGTGCCAGGACTTGCCTCAGTACATTTCTGTCTGGAAGGTACTGTAAGATCGACAACGTCAGAATCTTCTATTAGATGTCCCGACTGCAATACCAATTGGGACATGCCGTCCAACATTACCAGGATTTGTACAATGGATCTGGCAAGCACGCGCCGACTGCCGCTGCGTACTGCGTCGAAGCTGTATGGCTTTCTGATCTACTCGGTGAGGAGTCTTGAGGAATTTTTACCTTATGAGCCTTATGTTGCCAACCTTGCCAATGTTGTCGCGATAGAGCTGGAAAGGCGCTCGCTGGAACTGACCAGACGAGCCGTTCAGGACCAGCTTCATCAGGTATTGCAGGAACTGGAATCCGAAGTCGTCGATCGTACGGCTGAGTTGGCCCAGCGCAATGCCGAACTTGAGAAGGAAATTCAATCCAGAAACAGCCTGGAAAAAGCGTTGCGGCTCAGCGAAGAGCGCTACCGATCCCTGACTATTGCCACAACCCAGATCGTCTGGACTACCAATCCCCTGGGTGAGATCGTCGAGGATTTGCCCAGTTGGCGGGCATTTACAGGTCAAACCGAGGCCGAGATTAAAGGTCATGGATGGAACAATGCATTGCATCCTGACGATTGTTCGGAGGTAATGATGTGCTGGTTGCAGGCCGTGAAAACACGCACTGCCTATAATACAGAGTATCGCCTCTATCGACATGACGGTGAATATCGCCATGTCGCTGCTCGCGGCGTGCCGGTACTGGAAGTGGATGGAACGATCCGGGAATGGATAGGAACCTGTACGGATATTACCGAACAAAAATTGGCGGAAGAAGCGCTCCAGAAGTCTCATGAAGAGCTGGAAATTCGTGTGCGGGAGAGAACCTCGGAGCTTGCGCATACTAATGAAGCATTAAGCAGTGAGATTGCTGAAAGAAAGCGCATGGAACAGGCGCTACGCGAAACCGACCGTCACAAGGACGAATTTCTGGCCATGCTGGCCCACGAGCTGCGCAATCCGCTGGCGCCCATCCGCCATGCGCTGCACGTGTTAAAAAAGCAGAATCATCCAGATCCGACGCTTGAATGGGGACATATGTTGATCGATCGTCAAGTGACTCATATGGCGCGACTGCTCGATGACCTGCTCGATGTGGCGCGCATCATCCAGAACAAGATCCGCTTGAAAATGGAACGCTGCGATTTGACTGATATCATCGCGCATGCAGTGGAAGATTGCTTGCCCTTGATTGAGGAGCGAAAGCATCACCTCGTGCTTTCCCTGCCGGATGAGCCCCAGTGGGTGGAAGGCGATGCGACGCGACTGGAGCAGGTCATTACCAATCTGCTCAACAACGCCGCCAAGTATACAGAGGAAAACGGCAAAATCACGCTGACCGTCATGCAGACGGGCATTTACGCATTGATATGCGTGGAAGACACCGGTGTCGGCATCGCTCCGGATCTTCTGGCGCACGTCTTTGATCTTTTTACCCAGGCGGATCGTTCTCTGGCCCACTCCCAAGGCGGCCTTGGGCTTGGATTGACGCTGGTGCGTCAGCTGGTCGAGAAGCACGGCGGCACGGTCACGGCCTCGAGCGCCGGCATCGGCCAGGGCAGCAGCTTTACGGTACGGTTGCCACTTCTGCCGGTCAATCAATCTACTGACGATTCCATGAGTACTCATATGAATAATACATCTGCTTCTTTATTATCCGAGCGTCGTATTTTGGTCGTCGATGACTATGCCGATGCGGCCGAAAGCCTGACCATGCTGCTGCAAGCGGAAGGGCATGAAGTTGAAACCGCCGATTGCGGCATCAGGGCGATCGAGCAGGCGCAGGCGTTCCGGCCGCAGGTCGTGCTGCTCGACATCGGCCTGCCCGACCTGGACGGTTACGAGGTCGCCAGGCGCCTGCGCACTCTGCCTGAAACGCGCGATGCCGTGCTGATCGCGCTGACCGGCTACGGGCAGGCCGAGGATCGTAATCGCTCGCAGAGCGCGGGGTTCGACCACCATCTGCTCAAGCCGGTAAACTTCGAAAAGTTGTCGGGCTTGCTGGCTTCTGCATAACTGGCCGGTAATTAACTGATAGCAAGGAAAAGCCTGCCGGTTGCCGCTTGGCTCACTCGGCACAATTCGTGCCTCGTCCTTTATGTGCAAGACCTGCAAATCGGCTGTCCTGTCGATTTTTCCCGTGCTCCGCACTCTGTACTCAACGCGGTCAATAGGATTTAAAAGGTTGCCCGTGCATAATTCAATTATCTAAAGAATAAAGGCAATAAAGATGTCTCGGATCGAATACCCTATAGGAGCAAGTAAATTCGAATCTACCGCGCGCATTTGAGGATTCGCCAATTCACCACGTAGCCTCAGTTATAAACAGAGGATTCTTCAGAATAGGGTAGGGCATCGTTAGCAGCCCTGGCCGCCAAGCAACGAATAGATCTATGGAGCTGCCAGTAAGGCCGATAATTTATCGAAATTTACCGGCTTGAGCAGATGGTGGTTGAATCCGGCCGATTGCGAGCGTTCGCGGTCCTCGACCTGCCCGTAGCCGGTCAGCGCGATCAGCACGGCATCGCGCGTTTCGGGCAGAGTGCGCAGGCGCCTGGCGACCTCGTAACCGTCCAGGTCGGGCAGGCCGATGTCGAGCAGCACGATCTGCGGCCGGAACGCCCGCGCCTGCTCGATCGCCCTGATGCCGCAATCGGCGGTTTCAACTTCGTGCCCTTCCGCTTGCAGCAGCATGGTCAGGCTTTCGGCCGCATCGGCATAGTCATCGACAACCAAAATACGGAATTTGGGCATCGGTAATGCGGATTTTGCCCGCACGGATTCAGTATCGGAGGTTTCCATTGATAAAGCCGGCAATCGTACCGTAAAGCTGCTGCCCTGACCGATGCCGGCGCTCGAGGCCGTGACCGTGCCGCCATGTATTTCGACCAGCTCGCGCACCAGCGTCAGTCCAATGCCTAGCCCGCCCTGGGCATGGGCCAGGGAATGGTCGGCCTGGGTAAAAAGATCAAAGATTTGCGGCAGAATGTCAGGGGTTATGCCGATGCCCGTGTCCTTTACTTCGATGATGGCGTCAGAATTTTCCCGCATCACGCTCAGTGTGATTTTACCGCCTTCGCTGGTGTACTTGGCGGCATTGTTCAGCAGGTTAGACAGCACCTGCGCCAACCGGACGCGGTCGCCTTCGATCCATGGCGGCGTCGTGGTCTGTGAGATGATCAGTTCCTGGCCGCGCGACTCGATCAGAGGCCGGCTGGTTTCAACTGCATTATTCACAATCTCCGTAAGCTCGAACCGCTCCATATTGAGCCGAATTTTACCTTGCATGATACGTGCAACGTCGAGCAGGTCATCGAGCAGTCGCGCCATATGAGTCACTTGACGATCGATGACATTCCGGCTCCATGCCAGCTTGGGATCAGTGGGTTCCAGCATTTTCAGTAATTGCACGGCGTTGCGGATGGGCGCCAGCGGATTGCGCAGCTCGTGGGCCAGCATGGCCAGAAACTCGTCTTTGCGCCGGTCCGCCAGGCGCAACGCTTCCTCGGCGCGCTTGCGCTCGGTAATGTCCGTCGATACGCCTAGCAGCTTGTTGCAGCTATTGTCGTCGTCGAGCAGAGGGATCTTGACTGTGCTGTACCAGTGTACGGCGCCATCGGAGCATGTGACCTTTTCCTCCATGATGAATTTGGGTTTGCGGCCGCTTATTACTTCGAGGTCATCTTGATGGAATCGGGCCACTTCGTCCGCGTTGGAATTGAAGTCTTCATCGGTCAATCCGATCAAACCTTCAGGGCTTGTGCCATAGCACTGGGCTAAAGCGTTATTCCCTAAAATGAATCGCCCTTTCCGGTCCTTGACGAAAATCATGCTGGGTGCCGCATCAATGACTTGCTTGAGGAATGCTCGTTCATGTTGCAGGGCTTCCTGAGCATTTTTGATGTCGGTGATATCTTCAGTTGTGCCGAAAGCGCCCAACAGGGAGCCATGCTCGTCAAATTCCAGCTCAGCCAGTTCACGTACCCACTTGATGTTTTTGCCCACTATAACCCGATGCTCAATATCGTAGTGTTTGCCGGCAAGCGCTTCATTCCAGGCCTTATCGACTGATTCCCTGTCCGCGGGGTGAATAGCATCAAGAAATGACTGATAGGTCTGAGGCTTGCCTTTGATGACGCCAAAAATCCGGTAATTTTCGTCAGACCATTCCAGTATGTTTTTGCGGACATCCATGCGCCAACTGCCGACATGAGCAACCGCCTGGGCGCGATTCAGATCGATTTGACTTTCGCGCAACGCCTCCTCGACCTGCTTGCGATCGGTGATGTTCGTGCTTACCGTGGCCAAGCCGACTATTTTGTCGTTTAAGTCTTTAAGGGCGAAAACGTTGTAGATCATCCACAGTGCTTCGCCGGTTTTGAAGTGCCGGAAGCGGATTTCAATCACGCCACGGCCGTTCTTTAATACCTCGGGAAGAAACTCATCCATGATAAATGCCTGGTCTTCGGGAAAAAAGAATGCCTTGATCGATGTCTTGAGGCCCTGTTCGACGCTATCCAGTCCGACGAGACGCACTCCAGCATCGTTGATAAAAAAAGGCACGAATTCTGTATCGCACATGCCGATAAATTCGGTGCTGCTTTTGGCAAGTGAGATGTATACGTCTCGCTCCGCCCTTGTCTTGTTGCGTTCGGCGATTTCCTGCTGAAGTTGTTCCTCTCGTTCCATGACCTTATGCAACACCTGCTTTTCGCGCTTGTGTAAGAGCGAAACTATCAGGCTGAATATCGCCCCCACACTAACTAAAAGTATGAGGCGCAGTGTTTCGCTGGATTTGGCGACATGAAACGATTCGTAAGGGGCGATTAAAAAATAAGCGCTTGCCGCCGTGCTCAGCATCGCAGTGAAAAGCCCCGCTCTCAATCCTCCGCACCAGGCGGAGAAAGCGATCACAATTAAAAAGAGCAGCAGCGGTGGCGAGTCCTGGAAAATGAATTGGAGATCTTTCAAAATAACCAGGATGCACGCAATACCCAGTGTTGAAGCTGTATAGACGTTACTGAGAAAAGATTTAATATGAATCATTTTTATCTGTAGCGATCTATATAGTTGTTCATGGGTTCAATCCTTTTAATCCAATGCATGGGGCTTTAAAGAATAAAATAGACGAGATTTAAGTCAATAGCCTTTTAGCGTTAATAATGAAAATATTTACAAACTTATTAATAGAGGTAGATGAACATCTTTTTCCCTGCATAGAAAAGCCCATGGAAACATGCGATGATAGCCGGAATAATTTTTAAGACTGCATTTTTTATAGAATTTATAAAGTAGAGAATTTTTTAAGGCTCATAGTTCAACGATAAATAGCATAATCTTTGACCAAATACAGAAACCGCGGAGAAATTGATGCTCAATAAAGTGATATTGATAGGCAACCTAGGGGCAGACCCCGAAGTTCGATATATGCCGTCAGGTGGCGCTGTCACCAATATCAGCCTGGCCACTACAAGACGGTGGAAAGATAAACAGACTAATGAAAGGCGTGAGGCCACTGAATGGCATCGAGTGATATTTTTTAACCGTTTAGCTGAAGTAGCGGGCGAATATCTCAAGAAAGGCAGTCAGGTTTATGTTGAAGGTCGCCTGCAAACCAGAAAATGGCAAGGTCAGGATGGACAAGACCGTTATACGACTGAAATCATAGCGGAAGAAATGCATATGCTGGGCAGCCGCAGTGGCGGGACTTCCAGTTTTGGCGCGGATCAGCCTCAGTCAGGTTACGCTGCGTCGTCATCAAGACCTCAACCGTCTCAAGGCAATGCCCCGTCGATGCCGGCGCCACCGCCTGATTATGATGATTTTGATGACGATATTCCGTTCTAGTAGTCACCTCAGACTAATTCTGTAAAGAATATAAATAAGCCTCTGTTACAAGAGGCTTTTTTATTTTTAATTTCAAAGATGATCTGCATGTATTAGCTGGCCAAATGGATGCTTTCTTAATGAGTTGATCAAAATCATTATAAATTTTATCCAGTCGCTCATTATTACGATTAATGCCCTATCGCTCAGGCTTTTTTAAGTTTAGGAGGCGCTATGTCAGTAGGAACAATTTGTAATCGTGAAGTGGTCATTGCCGAAAAAGAATCCTCTGTCTCCGCGGCTGCAAAGCTTATGCGCGAGTATCATGTCGGTAATGTTATCGTCACCGAGAATCGTAATGGGTTGAATTATCCTATAGGTATGGTAACCGACAGAGATATTGTGGTTAAGCTCATTGCCAAGGATATAGATATCGATGTGGTTGATGTCGGCATCATCATGGCTGAGGATCTTGTCGTGGCCAGGGAGAACGACGATCTGATAGATACGGTCAAGAAAATGTGCAGCAAAGGCATTCGGCGTCTGCCTGTGGTCGATGCGGGAGGCGCGCTGATCGGCATTCTGGCCATGGACGACCTGATTGATCTGTTTGCAGAGCAACTAAGAGATCTGGCCGGTTTGATCAGAAAAGAATTGCTCTGTGAAAAAAATCTCAGGCCATAACCATCATTCCCGCATCAGGCGTTCTTGAAGCCAGCCATCTATAACGGACAGGATATGCTCGCGTAGCGGCGAGGATGAAAAAAGTTGCTCATGATGGCTGGCGCCGGCTAGCAGAACGAGTCGGCTATCGGGATGGTTCGACCGTGTCGCGGCTGCGAAATCGGTGCTTCCCCAGGCCGGTGTAATGGGATCGTTTTCGGAATAGATGAGCAAATAAGGGGCGTCGAACCGGTCCATGTGACGCCTGAACCGGATAATTTCCTTTTCAACCGCCAGCACATAGCGCAATACGGTCTGCCGTATCATATATTTATCCTTGGTCAATCGTTGTTTTTCCTCTTCGGAGTCAGTCAGATAGTCGCTGACCCAATCCGGGGCGGTCGGTGAAAACAGGTTGCGCATGCCTGGCAGAGATAGCAGCTCAATCATGCCGTCTTGCAGCGGCACGCTGATCAGGGCCAGTAGTTGATTGAACAGCATGACAGGCAATGCTTCGTCCTGCGGGTTCAGAAAATGTTCATGCGTATAAAAGGTGAAGCGGACTATCGGATTCTGAAACCAGCCTCGCCAGCCCGGCACTTCGGTCACGGAAAAGGCCGGGGCGCTGAACACGATGCCGTTCACTCGGTCTATTAATGCCTTATCCTCAGTCTCTAGCAGATAGGATGAGGCAACTAGCGAACCTAGGCTGTGGGACAGAATGAACAAAGGCAGCGGTTTATCGCCAGGGAGGGTGTGTATGTCGCAAGCCAGTCGGGAACTGGCGCGACAATCGCCAGGGAAGGCGTGTATGCCGCAGGCCAGTCGGGAACTGGCGCGGCAATCGCCAGGGAAGGCGTGTATGCCGCAGGCCAGTCGGGAACTGGCGCGGCAATCGCCAGGGAAGGTGTGTATGTCGCCAGTCTGTTGGGAACTGGCGCGGCTATGGCAATGATCGGACAGATAACGCAGAGCCGATGCGAGGTCGTCGCGCATCGGTTGCAGGTCGCGGAATTGGGCCTGCTCAAGATAAGCGTGACTGGCATCATAAGCTGTCGCACCGGCGGCAATGCTTTCATGGGCTTTTGACAGGACCGGATTGCTCAGACCGTGAGCTGTCAGGTCTATACCCAGGACTATGAAGCGGTCGGCGAAGTGTTCGGCTATACGCCCATAGCGGCCGATATGTTCGTTCATGCCGTGCACGATCAGCAGGCAGCCTTGAATCGCATCCGGCGATGCTGGTCTCAGAAATTGCATGCTTCGCCAGGCATCATTTTCCTCTACTTTCAGATAGGTCGGCTCGCCCCAGAGAGGATAAGGGGCTGTGACTGTCTGCTGACGCGAGCAGGCGCTGCAAAACAGCAGCCAAGCTGCGCAGCAGAAAAGTGCCGGCTTAATCATGGGCTTCCAGCAGGCTGGGTTTGTCAACACAGCCTACAGCTATAGCAGTTTTGATCGTTTCAACTATAGATCGGCACATTAGCCTTACGGTCGCTGATAAGTTCCGATCAATTCGGTCTGTCCGATGATGTGGCCGGCCATCGCCTTTTCGAGCTGGGCTTTATCAGGCCAATGCAAATCCGGTAGTTCTGTATCCAGGGCGTAGAGCTTATGAAAATAGCGGTGCCGGCCTTTGGGCGGGCAGGGGCCGCCGTAACCGGTGCGTTTCCAGTCGTTCTTGCCTTGTAGTGTATTGGGAGGCAAGTCACTCGGTGTTATGCCTTGCGGCAAGCCGGAGGCCGTCGGCGGAATGTTGTAAAGCACCCAATGAACCCAGGTCATTTTAGGCGCGGCCGGGTCGGGCGCATCGGGGTCATCGACGATTAATACCAGCGATTTGGCGCTTTGCGGAATGTCCGACCAGGTTAGCGCCGGCGAGACATCGGCGCCATCGCACGTGTATTGTTTGGGAATTTCGCCCTGGTGGGTAAAATCGGGAGATTTCAAAGTTATGGTCATGGACTGTCCTCCTTCAGCCGAAAAAGTCGGAATGGTATAAAAACAGCAAGCCAAAAAAATCGAGCATATAGAAACGGCTCTATTGATCGCCTTCATGGGGCACCTCATTTTCTGTTGATGGCATAGTATCGACGGGGCTGTTTAGTCGCCGCCATGAGGCGAATCAGTAAACCCGCCATTTCAGTCTATGGCAACTCTGGAGAGATTGAATACTCTTAAAATTATGGATAAATTTTTTGCCACATTAAAACGGCAGAGGTATAGCATGAACGATGCATCCACCGAACATAGCAATGATCCAACTGGAGGCGATGCTGTTCATCCGCCTCTGATTCAGGCATTGTGCAGGGCCGATGCCTACCCGCATGCGATCGTGTCGATCCGGGTGATTGAAACTCATATCTCCTGGTTATTGCTGACAGGCGAATATGTATACAAAATCAAAAAACCGGTTGATTTCGGCTTTCTGGATTTTTCAACGCTGGAGCGCCGGCGATTTTGCTGTGAAGAGGAGCTAAGGCTTAACCGGCGTCTGGCGCCGGATCTGTATCTTGATGTCGTGCCCATTACAGGAACACCGGCGCATCCGCAAATAGCCGGCACGGGGCAGGCCTTCGAATATGCCGTCAAGATGGTGCAGTTTCCTGCCGGGCAATTGCTGAGCGAGCGCGCTGAAGACGGGAGGCTGGAAGTCGATGAGATTGATCAGATAGCCAGGCTTATTGCCGAGTTTCATGAGTCCGTTGAACGGGCAGATGATGACTCTGTTTATGGCGATAGTGATGTGATTCAAAAATGGTTTATGGAGAATCTCGATACGGTCAAGCCGTTGCTGGCCGATGATCAGCAATTGCGCCAGCTTGAGTCCATTCAGGCATGGGGCGATGAGCAATGGCGCGGCAAGGCCGATCTGATGCAGTTGCGCAAGCGGCAGGGTTATGTGCGTGAATGCCACGGCGATCTGCACCTGAACAATATTACGCTTATCAACGGCAAGGTCACGCTGTTCGATTGTATCGAGTTCAATCCGACACTACGCTGGATCGACGTCATTAGCGAGATAGCCTTTCTGTTCATCGATTTGCTGCATGCCGGTCATGAACGCCTGGCCTATCGTTTTCTCAACCATTATCTGCATTATACGGGTGATTATTTCGGTCTGGCTTTGTTGCGCTATTATCTGGTCTATCGTGCCATGGTGCGCGCTAAAGTGACGATGCTGCGTATGGCGCAGCAGCGCAATGATGAGGCCATATGCATGCGGGCACGCGCCGAGTATGCCGTCTATGCGAATCTTGCCGAACGCTTTACTAAAGAAGGCAAAGGCGCATTGCTCATTACGCACGGTTATTCCGCGTCCGGCAAGTCCACCCTGGCCAGTCAATTGGTTGAACGGCTGGGCGCGATACAGATCCGTTCCGATGTCGAGCGCAAAAGGCTGTTCGGTTACCGGATGCTGGAGGCAACTCAGAGTGGCATTGATCAGGGGCTTTACACGCAAGAGGCGGGGCGCCAGACTTTCCTGCGTTTGGCCGAACTGGCTAAAGCCGTGATCGAAGCCGGTTTTACAGTGATTGTCGATGCGACCTTTATTGCCGCCGCACTGCGCAAGCAATTTCGAAAATTGGCAAGCGAGTGCGGCGTGCCATTTCTGATCATCGATTTTAAAGCATCCGAGCAGGAGTTATACAGACGCATAGAGCAGCGGCAGCAATTGAAAAATGATGCGTCCGAAGCCACTTTGGACATACTGAAACAGCAGCTTGCATCGGCGCAACCGTTGTCTGCCGATGAACTGAATTGCACGATAACCGTGGATACCGAGATGAGTAATGCGCTGGATCAGCTATTTGATGAGGTAAATAACATTCTGGTGCCTTGAGAGCGGGCACTTCAGGAGAACGGCTTTAGCTTTTTATAAACACCTCGTCGCCAAAATCGTCATAGGTCTAAAGATTTATTAGATGTAGAATATGAGGCAGATAATTATTATAAAAATGCGTCGTTATTTATGACAACCCAACCCCCATTTGTGAATTCAAGTTTCTTTCGAGACAGTTTCAAGCGTTTTCTGCCTAATGCTCAAGCTGTTGCATTAGCAGTTATTTTAATCGTCAGTTTTTTGCTGATTTATTCATTGTCCGGTTTGTTGATGCCGGTTTTCGCTTCCATTGTATTGGCATATTTGCTTGAAGGACTGGTCAGCAAGGCTGAGAGTATGCATGTGTCACGGCTGCCGGCAGTCTATCTGGTGTTTTCAGGATTTATGGCATGTCTGGGATTTTTGCTGTTCTATTTAATGCCGATTGTGTCTCAGCAGGCCGTAGAGCTTGTTCAACATATTCCACTGATCATCAATCAAATACAAGATGGCATCATGCGCTTGCCTGAAAGGTATCCGCAATTCATCTCGGAGCATAAAGTCAGGGAAATGATGTTTGCCGTTCAGCGGGAGTTGTTGACGTATGGCCAGAGTATGCTGTCGGTCTCGGCGGCTTCTGTAATGAGCCTGGTAAGCGCCATGGTTTATCTGTTTCTGGTGCCGCTGATGATTTTTTTCTTTTTAAAGGATAAAAAAGCGCTGGTGGACTGGCTATTGCAGTTCATGCCCAGGGATCGGCATTTGACCGTGCGCGTCTGGGAGGAGGTCGATGTACAGATAGGCAATTACGTACGTGGAAAATTCGCCGAAGTTTTTATTCTGTGGTCAATCAGTTATGTTACGTTTTCTACGGTGCTGGGGTTGAATTACGCGATGTTGCTGTCCGTGCTGATGGGCTTATCGGTCATTATTCCTTATGTCGGTGCAACCTTAGTGACTTTTCCGGTTTTGGGCGTGGCCTATTTTCAATGGGGGCTGGCCGGAGATGACTTTATGTATGCCGTGATAGCCTATTCAGTCATTCAGGCATTGGATGGTGTGTTTCTTGTGCCGCTTTTATTTTCCGAAGCGGTTAATTTACATCCGATAGCGATTATTGTGGCTATCCTGTTTTTTGGCGGATTATGGGGCTTTTGGGGCGTATTCTTCGCTATTCCGCTGGCGACAGTTGTTAAAGCCGTGCTGACGGCCTGGCCGCGCCTCGGGGACAACATCGACAATATGATTTATTAAAATTCGGGATCAAGGCGAAAGGTGGTTTTTGTTGTTCGCCTTGATCCTTTGCCAGCTTTACAGTATATCCGATGCGTAATCGGCCAGGCGTGAGCGTTCGCCCCGGCGCAGAGTAATGTGCGCGCCATGCGGCCAGGTTTTGAAGCGGTCTACAACATAGGTTAAGCCGGACGTGGTTGCGGTTAAATAAGGGGTGTCTATTTGCCCCAGATTGCCGATACACACGATTTTTGTGCCGGGGCCTGCACGCGTTATGAGGGTTTTCATTTGCTTGGAGGTCAGGTTCTGCGCTTCATCAATAATCAGGAAACGGTTCAGGAAGGTCCGGCCGCGCATGAAATTAAGCGACCTGATCTTGACGCGGTTCATGATCATATTCGTGGATGCGCCTTGTTCCCAATCGCTTTGCCCGGAGCGACTGCCGAGCAGTTCAAGGTTATCGATTAACGCCCCCATCCACGGCGCCATCTTTTCTTCTTCGGTGCCGGGCAAGAAGCCGATATCTTCGCCGACCGGAATCGTTTCGCGCGTCATGACGATTTCATGATAGGCCTTGTGCTCTATGGTCATGGTCAGGCCCGCGGCTAAAGCTAGCAGGGTTTTTCCGGTGCCCGCCGTACCCAGCAAAGTGACAAAATCGATTTCCGGATCCAGCAGCACATTAAGGGCGAAGTTCTGTTCGCGGTTTCTTGCCGTGATGCCCCAGACATTATTGTGCTTGGAACGATAGTCTCTCGCCAGTTCCAGTACGGCCACCTGGCCTTCAATTGATCTAACGATGGCTTCAAAATTAGATTCGTCTTCTATATACAAATACTGATTGGGGTACCATTCGGCGACCAGCGGATCTTCCAGCTTGTAAAAAGTGCGGTCTTTTTCCTGCCAGGAGTCCATTTTGCTGCCGTGCAGTTCCCAGAAATTGCTGTCCAATGCTTTGACACCGCTGTATAACAGGTCG
This sequence comes from Methylobacter luteus IMV-B-3098, assembly GCF_000427625.1. Classification (GTDB taxonomy): domain Bacteria; phylum Pseudomonadota; class Gammaproteobacteria; order Methylococcales; family Methylomonadaceae; genus Methylobacter; species Methylobacter luteus. Next base: position 2,077,065 of record NZ_KE386569.1, on the reverse strand, counting down.
ATGTCTTCCAGCGTCTGGTCATTGTGATAATCCTCGGCGGGAAGTTCCAGCGTCGCTGCCTTGATGCGCATGTTGATATCTTTGGACACCAGAATGACTTTAGTACCGGGCAGTTCTTTCGTGAGCGCCAGAACAATGCGCAGGATAGAGTTATCGGCAATATTGCCGGGCATGCTTTCCGGCAACAGTGCCGTCATGGCGCTGGTTTGAAAGTACAGGCGTCCCTGACTTTCGACGCCTTCCGCCAGGCCGTGTTCGATGCGTGATAAAGGCAGGCCGTCGTTGATGGTTTGCGGGCTGGCATCGCGGATCAGTTCATCCAGGAACCGGCTGACTTGTCTGACGTTGCGGGCGACTTCGGTCAGGCCTTTTTTGGAATGGTCCAACTCTTCCAGTACGATCATCGGGATAAAAATATCGTGTTCCTGAAAGCGAAAGATGGCGGCCGGATCGTGCATCAGCACATTCGTATCTAAAACAAATAACTTTTTGTCAGGTGGTGTTTGAATATTCATTTCTGATTTCCTGTAAGTTCCATCAATGCTTGCAGCACTTCTTGTATGTGAGTTTTGACTTTCACTTTGCGCCATTCACGTGCAAGCAGTCCTTGCGGATCAATAAGGAAAGTGCTGCGTTCGATGCCGCGAACCTGTTTGCCGTATAGGGTTTTCATTTTTATGACATCAAATAACCGGCATAGTGCTTCATCATGATCCGATAGCAGATCAAAAGGAAATGCCTGTTTACATTTAAAACCTTCATGGACGCGGACGGTATCGCGAGATATGCCGAATACGACCGCATTCAAGGCGGTAAATTTTTCAATATTGTCGCGGAAATGCTGGCCTTCCTGTGTACAGCCTGGCGTGTTGTCCTTGGGATAAAAATAAAGGACAGCGTATTTACCGCGATAGTCCGATAATTGGAAGATTTTTTCGCCGGTTGACTGAGCCTCAAAATCAGGCACAGGGCTGCCTATGCTGGGTGTTGTCATTACTGGACCTATCGTTTTATGGGTTCAAGGATCGAATCAATGTTCAGCTGATCGCAGAAATCCAGAAATTCCTCGCGCAGTGACAGCAGATGGAGATGCGGCGGGATTAATATGATAAATTTAGTGGAGAATACAGGCGTTTGAATATAGGGCGCCTGATAACAGCTGCCGGATATTTCTTCAACGCCGATATCGCGGTCAAAAAGGAAAGTCGTGATGGATTCCATTACATTGTCGCGATCCAGTGAAATGGTCTCTAACGAATAGGGTACATAATCACAGTTTTTTTCTTTGTGCTCCAGACGTAATTTATGAATTTGAATCTCAAGCCGTTTCTGGATGACATCTAAAGAACTTTCGAGTTTGGCAATGTAATTCCAGTTGCCTTGAATAAGCAGATAGGCGGCTGTAGACTGAGCCAGGCGGGAAGATCTTATTTCAAGAATATTGCATTTACAGTCGCGTATGGCGGGTAATATTTCTGCAATAAAATTAATCTGGTTGTCGCCTAAAGCAGTGATAGCTAGTTGCATATTGTTCTTAATAAGTTTTTATTTGAAAGTTTAACATCAAATGAGCGAAACTTTGTGAACATTAAGTTTTATTGACTTTAAAATAAAGAAATTTTTTTCGAGTCGGCAAGCGCTGATACTAATTCGGATTTTAAGGTTATTTTTTCTCACCAAAGGATGTGAGTATGACAGATTCAGCAAATAATAATCCCAAGAACAATCTAAATGATTTCAATGATGAGCTAGACGCCATGCTGGATAAAGTAAAGTCTTCCCTGGATTCGTCATATGACCGGGAAGATGATGAGGATGCCCTTGATAGATTGCTTCTGGCTGAGGAGCTTGATGCGGAGGAGTCGTATCAGGCAGACGGCAGTAGAGATCACGAGATTGATGATATCGATTTGTCAGACGAATTTGACGATGACTTCGAGGAAATGAGGTTCGATGAGGAGCGGGAAGAAGAATTTGACCCGTTTGTCGATGCCGTCAGTGACGATGAGACAAACTCTTCAGATGATGAGATGCCAAGTGGAATCGAGGGTTTTTTTGAAATCAATGATTTTGATGAGCAGGAGTCTGAAGCGCCCAATCTTCAGAAGGTTGATTCTGTAGATCAAAACAGGCAAACGGAAGCATTATTTGAAGACTATCAAGATAATAATTTTTTTGCTGATTTTAATGCGCCCTCCGATTGGGATATTTTGGATGATATGGGGCTAAAAAATCAGCCTGACATTGATGAAGCTCGTCCTGCTCAGGACACAGCCATTCCGGAAGAAAAGCCTGAAACTGTACTGTCGTCGATTTCAATGCCAGCTCTGGATGAATTTATGGCCAGAATAAGGCCGAGACGATCTAGAGAGGACCGGCTTGAGTTTGACAATGCTGACATGGCGGCATCGAATCGGTCCAATCCCGATCAGGAATCCATTAGCCCGCTTCCGAAAGCACTGAGTGCTGAATTTGAAAACAAAACCAAAAATCCAGGATTCTTCGCTTATATTGCCATTGGTTTGGGAAGCGCCGCATTGATTGCTGCAATCGGTTTCGGTTTAATGGCTTATAGTGCGAAAAAAGAGGTATCAAGACTAAGCGAACGCGTTAACACGCTTGAAGTAGCGGCTGCAGGAAATGGCTCCGTACAAAGTTCAGATACGGAACTGGACGATATCAAGGCAGCCATTGAGCAATTGAACCAGCGAGTAGACGGTATCATGGAGCAGTTGTCAAACAAGGCTCCGTTATCAGCGGAAGCAGAGATAAATGAGCCGATAGAAGGCGTAGCGGGAATAGAAATAGAATTGGATCGGCTTAAAGACTTGCAGGCCAGACTGAATGTCTTGGAAAGCAAAGCACTGACGGAGGATGCCCCCAAATCGGCAGATACAAAGCAGGCAACTGCCTATGCAAAAATGAAAGAATCCAAGCCTCAGGGCGTTTCTGGAAAGACTAATACGACAGCCGACTGGTTTGTCAATTTGATCGCCTACAGACAGCAATGGTATGCCAAAAGCAAAGCGGCTGAATTTGAACAAAAGGGCATCCCTGTTGAAGTGGTTGATGTCAAAGTAAATAATGTTACCTGGTATCGGCTAAGGGTAGGAGGCTTTAAAAACAGGAGTGAGGCGGCCTCGTATGCAACAAAAGTTAAAAAAACCCTTAAACTGACTTCGGTCTGGGTAGGCAATATCCAGGGTTAAAGTCCAGAATATCGATTAAGAGAGCATGAGCAAGCAAAAACTTGTTGTCGCGGTTTCATCCAGAGCCCTATTTAATCTGGATGATTCCCATGCGATATTCCAGACGCAGGGTAAGGAAGCTTTCTGCCGCTATCAGGTCGAGCATGAGGAGGAAGTCCTAGACCCCGGTTACGGATTTTCTCTGGTCCAGAAACTTCTGACCATCAATGAAAGTTGCCTTGATGAACCGCTCGTTGAAATTATTTTGGTATCGCAAAACAGCGCCGATACGGGGTTGAGGATCTTCAATTCGATTGCCCATCACGGATTGAATATCACCCGTGCCGCATTTACCAGCGGTGTTTCGCCTTACAACTATATCTCGGCATTCGGTGCTCATCTGTTTTTATCGGCCAATTCCGACGATGTGGCTAAGGCGCTCGATGCCGGTTTTGCTGCCGCTACGATACTTTGCGGCTCGTCATTGACTAATCCCTCCAGCCAGCTGCGCATTGCGTTTGACGGCGATTCTGTCATATTTTCGGATGAATCGGAGCGTATTTATCAACAGCAGGGGCTGCAAGTATTTGCCGAGAATGAACGCAAAGCAGCCAAAACGCCTTTGCCGGGCGGGCCTTTTAAAGATTTCCTTGCCGCGCTGCATCATATTCAGTCGCAGTTCGATCCGCAATCGTCGCCGATCAGAACGGCTCTGGTGACCGCGCGTTCGGCGCCAGCCCATGAACGTGTGGTCAGAACCTTGAGAGCCTGGGGCATACGTATCGACGAAGCGTTATTTTTGGGTGGCATGGCGAAAGGACCTTTTCTGAAAGCCTTCGGAGCTGACATTTTCTTCGATGATCAGAAAACACATTGCGAATCCGCAGCCCAGCATGTGGCCGCGGCGCATGTGCCGCATGGCATTGCCAATCAATCGGTAGAGGATTAGCACCGGCTTGGATGGCGATGCGATAAGGGGCGATTTTAACGGTAGCTGTTCGTGTCATTAAAAACGTATTGTTTGGACGCCATGCCGGCCACTTCCTTAACCAGTTTAGGCACAAGATAGCCGGGCAGAGTGGCCTGAACTTGCCTCATTAGCGCCAGCGCATCCTGTTCGGAGACCTCAAAGTGCCCCGTCCCCGTCGCTTTATCGAGCAAATGCAGGTAATAAGGGATGATGCCGTGGCTGAATAAACGCTCGCTCAGCTCACATAGCTGTTCTGCCGTATCATTGATGCCTTTTAACAATACCGATTGATTAAACAGCGTAATGCCATTATTTTTGAGTGTTTTGCAGGCAGCAATCACTCGCTCATTGATTTCATTGGCATGATTGCAATGTACGACCAGGATAATCTGCGCCGGACATTGCGCCAGTGTATTGATCAACTCATCGGTTATGCGGGCGGGAAGGACGACAGGTATTCGGCTGTGTATCCGGATGCGTTTTAAATGCTTGATTCGGCCCAGATGCTGAACGAGTCGGGTTAATCGGGCGTCATTGAGCACTAATGGATCACCGCCGCTTAAAATCACTTCCGAAATGCCGGAGTCTTTGTCTATATACCGGACGGCGGCATCTTCTTTCTGTTTGCTGAGTTGCAGGTCGGCATAGGGAAAGTTCCTGCGGAAGCAATACCTGCAATTGATGGCGCAACTGCCGGTATTGATAAGCAAGACGCGGCCTTGATACTTGTGAAGTACGCTGGATTCGGTTGCAGCCCGAAGATCGCCTACCGGATCATTGCTGAAGCCCGGGTAGGCAAACAGTTCGTCGTTGACCGGCAATACCTGCCTGAGTAAAGGGTCATGAGGATTGCCTTTTTCCATGCTGGCAGCAAAGTTGAGGGGAACGCGCAAGGGAAAGCTCTTACTAGCCGCTGATGAAACCGGCAGTTCACTCGGCGATAAATGTAGATAATGGCATAAATCTTCAATGCTATTAAAGGCTTCGGCAAGTTGTTGCTGCCAACTTAGATCAAAGTGCTCTGTTTCGGTTTGTCGTTCTAACATGAAATGGCTTATTTAGAGTTTCTATCGGTAGTGGCCATCTATTATAATGGTTTGGTTTTAATTATTGTTTGTAGTCTCGAGGATAAAATGGCTAGTTATAGTACCAATGAATTTAAAGCCGGGTTAAAAGTCATGCTGGATAATGATCCCTGTGCGATTATTGAAAATGAATTTGTCAAACCGGGAAAGGGTCAGGCTTTTAACCGGGTTAAGATCAGAAATCTGAAAACTGGCCGTGTGATCGAAAGAACATTTAAATCCGGCGAGTCTCTGGAAGGGGCTGACGTTGTCGATGTCGAAATGCAATACCTGTATAACGACGGCGAATTTCGCCATTTCATGGTGCCGGATACATTTGAACAGTATCAGGCTGATGAAAAAGCCGTCGGTGAAGCTAAAAACTGGCTCAAGGATCAGGATCTTTGCACCGTAACTTTATGGAATGATTCACCTCTGTCTGTAACACCGGCTAACTTTGTCGAATTGGCCATTACCGAAACCGATCCAGGCGTGCGCGGTGATACTTCGGGTGGCGGCGGTAAACCGGCTACACTGGAAACAGGCGCCGTAGTCAGAGTGCCTCTGTTTGTACAAATCGGCGAAGTCGTCAAGGTCGATACTCGTACCGGCGAATATGTCTCACGCGTCAAAGACTAGTGCTAAGTGATTGGCGACCGACGTGTTCCGTAGAGCATTTGCGCCTGAGAGCGCAAGTGCTCGCTGAGATACGTGGATTCTTTGCTGAAAGATCTGTGCTCGAGGTGGAAACGCCTCTGTTGAGTCATGGGATCGGAACTGATCCGCAGCTGGAATTTTTTACTACTGAATATTGTTTAGCCCCTCAGAAGCAGACGCTGTTTCTGCAAACTTCGCCCGAGTTCGCCATGAAACGGCTGCTTGCGGCCGGTAGCGGTTCCATCTATCAAATAACCAAAGCTTTCAGGAATGGTGAGTCTGGACGATTCCATAACCCTGAATTCACATTGCTTGAATGGTATCACGTCGGTTTTAAATTGCCGGAATTGATGGATGAGTGCGCCGATCTGATCGCTTTGTTGTTTGATCATCGGAAGCCGCTGATGGAAACACAAAGATTCCGTTATCAGGAAATATTTCAACGTTATACCGGGCTGAATCCGCTTGAGTTTTCATATCGGCAGTATTGCGCCTATGCGCTGGATAATCAATTACCGGAGGCCATCAGCATCTGCGGATACGATCATGCCATTTGGCTGGATTTTATATTCAGCCATAAGGTTCAGCCTTTTTTAGGTCAGAATGCTTTACGCATGGTGTATGGCTACCCTGCCTGCCAGTCATCATTGGCGAGAATCAATGAACATAATCCACAGATTACTGATCGGGTCGAACTGTTTATTAACGGCGTTGAATTGGGCAACGGTTATTTTGAATTGACGAATGCCAAAGAGCAGGGCGAGCGCTTTGACAAAGAACTGAACATCAGGCGGCAAAGAAACGCGCCCGCTTCAGTCAAGGATGAGCGTCTTGTTGCTGCATTACAGGCCGGTTTGCCCGAATGTTCGGGCATGGCCATAGGTTTGGATCGCTTGCTGATGCTATTGTCGGATAGCGCATCAATTGATGATGTGCTTGGTTTTCCTATCGACAGGGCTTAACTCGTTTATAACTGTTACTGTGCTATAATCCGGCGAGTTTTAATATCGGACAATATGTTTTATTAGACGTTTACATGAGATCAAATACTTTTTCACGCTTGCTGTTGCTATTACTACTCGTTTCCCAAGCGGTTAAAGGTGACGAAGAATTCGTTGTTGAGAATATTCAGGTCAAAGGTCTTCAGCGCATCTCTGTAGGCACGGTTTATAATTATCTGCCCGTCAATGTGGGCGAACGGTTTTCTCTGGACAATGCCGGAGCGGCAATCAAGGCATTATTCAAGACCGGATTTTTTAAAGATATTTCGTTGGAAAGGGACGGTTCTACGCTGATTGTTAATGTCGTGGAGCGTCCATCGATAGCAAAAATCATTTTTGAGGGCAACAAAGACCTGAGCAAGGATGATTTGACGAAAGCTTTAAATAAAATCGGTCTATCCGAAGGCAAGGTATTCGATCCGCAGGTGCTCGATAAAGTTGAGCAGGAGTTGAGTCGCCAATATTTCAGCCATGGTAAGTATGGTTTAAAAATCGATACGGAAGTATCAGATCTGACCAGAAACAGGGTCGGCATCCATATTAAAATCTCCGAAGGCCGAGTGGCCAAAATCAAACAGATCAATATCGTCGGCAATAACGTTTTCGATGATGAAACGCTACTGAGCAAGTTTGAATTAAGCACGACAAATCTTATATCTTTCTATACCAAAAACGACCAGTATTCCAAACAGAAATTATCGGCAGACTTAGAGAAATTACGTTCTTATTATCTTGACCGTGGCTACATCAATTTTTCAGTGGAATCCACGCAGGTGGCGATTACGCCTGATAAGAAAGATATCTATGTGACCATCAACGTCAAGGAAGGTGACGTCTATACGCTTGAAAAAGTAAAACTGGCCGGTAACCTGGTCGTTAAGCCTGAAGAGCTTATAAAACTCGTCAAAGTCGGGCCGAAGGAAATATTTTCCAGAAAAAATGCGACGGAGACTTCGAAAGCGATTTCCGACCGTTTGGGCGATGAAGGTTATGCGTTTGCAAACGTTAACATGGTGCCAGAAATTAATGAAGCCGCTAAAACGGTTGATATGACCTTTTTTGTCGATCCGGGCAAACGGGTCTATGTAAGACGAATCAATATGAAGGGTAATACTAAAACTCGCGATGAAGTCTTGCGCCGGGAAATGCGGCAAATGGAATCGAGCTGGGCATCAAGCTCAAAAATTGAACGATCGAAAACGCGTCTGGAACGTTTAGGCTACTTTGAAGAAGTTAATGTTGAAACGCCACCTGTTCCCGGAACTTCTGATCAGATCGATGTGAATTATTCGGTGGTAGAGAAGCCCTCCGGTAACTTGATGGCCGGTATAGGATTTTCTCAAACGCAAGGGATCGTCTTGAATGCCAATATTTCCCAGGACAATGTTTTTGGTTCGGGCAAGCGAGTGAATCTGTCCTTTAACAACAGTGATTACCTCACGCAGTATGAATTCGGTTTTTTTAATCCTTATTTTACCTTGGATGGTGTCAGCTTTGGTTATGACCTTGGCTATGTAACGAGAGATGCAACGCAAATCAACCTTGCCAATTATTCGACTGACGTTATTCACACCGGCGTGAATTTCGGTATTCCATTAAGTGAATTTGACCGGTTACAATTTAATACGGATTTAAAACAGACAAAACTGAAAGATACGGATTTTTCATCCAGAGAAATTCAGGACTTTCTAGAGACAGAACAAGACAATCCGTATCTGACCTTGACACCGTCGTTGGGCTGGACACACGACACGCTTAACCGGGCAATATTTCCTGACAGAGGCGGACAGCAACGATTCTCCGCTTTGGGTACAATTCCAGGCATCAGTGATCTTCAATATTACAAGGTCAGTTATAAACAGCAACATTATTTCCCTTTGGCCAAGGATTTTACCCTACGCCTGCATGGCGAAGTCGCTTACGGGGAAGGCTACGGCAAGACCGAAAAATTGCCTTTCTTCGAAAATTATTTTGCAGGCGGCTGGGGATCAGTGCGTGGTTATGATACCAACACATTGGGTCCACGGGATTCCAGGGCTCGACCTTTTGGTGGTTCAAGTAAGATAGTCGGTAATGCCGAGTTGTTTTTCCCTGTGCCTTTTATGCCGGAAACAAAATCAATTCGGTTAGGGACTTTCTTTGATGCCGGAACCGTCAGCGACGGTTTTGAAATAGACAACCTGAGATATTCAGCAGGCCTTTCAGGCGAGTGGCTGTCACCATTTGGCGCGCTATCTGTCAGTATTGCAATGCCGTTAAACGCGGGTACAACTACGTATCAAGATAATAATGGTATCAATCAGGATCAACGAGATGACAAAAAATACTTTCAATTTAACTTTGGACAAAACTTTTAGAAGAAATTTTAGTTTAGTTAGCTTATCCCCTATAATTTAACTAATACATTAACAATTTTTATCAGCTATTTATTTTAACTAGAACCGGAGATAGGTTTGACAATGAAAACAAAAATTGCTTTATTTTTAGGATTATTACTGACTGCGAATGTGAGTTTTGCTGATTTAAAGGTAGGCTTTGTTAATATACCCGCCGTTCTTGAAAAAGCTCCTCAAGCCGAAAAAGCTAAAAAACGTCTGGAAAAGGAATTTTCGCCTCGGGATAAGCAATTGGTTGCCCAACAAAAAGAAATTCAAAATCTGGAAGAAAAAATGGCTAGAGACTCTTCCGTCATGGGCGAGTCAGAAAGAAGAAACCTGGAAAAAGATATTTTAAACAAAAAGAGAGACGCAAAAAGAGCCCAGCAGGAATTCAGTGAAGATTTCAATCTTCGTCGCAATGATGAATTAGGTAAATTGCAACGCCGTATTGTTGAGGCCATTCGTGAAATAGCCAAGGATCAAAATTTCGATTTATTGCTGACAGATGGCGTGATCTATGCCAGTGAACAAATCGATGTCACCAGTCAAGTTCAAGAAAAGCTGTCAAGATTGCCAGAATAAATTCCTCAGATTTTTTACGCACATAATTATAACTCTTTAGAGAAGCACTCACAGCTATGTCTGTTAAGTTAGATATTTTACAAATTCAAGAATTTTTACCGCATCGTTACCCTTTTTTATTGGTTGACAAGGTCATTGAGTGCAAACCCGGAGTAAGATTAGTCGGCGTCAAAAACGTTACTTATAACGAACCGTTTTTTCAAGGTCATTTTCCGCAAAAGCCCATTATGCCTGGTGTACTGATTCTGGAAGCTTTAGCGCAAGCTACCGGATTGCTGGCATCAGAAACCGCGCCCGATGTGCTGGGAAAGGGCATGATCTATTATCTGGTCGGTATTGATAAGGCAAAATTTAAACGCCCTGTTGTACCTGGTGATCAATTGATGCTGGAAGCAAAATTTATTAAAAGTAAACGTAATATCTGGGCTTTCGAATGTTGCGCTGAGGTTGACGGCGAGTTTGTCGCGAGTGCTGAAATCAGATGTGCGGCCGTGGTGGAATAGTCTTGATTGATCCAACGGCCATTATTGATGTTAAAGCTGAGTTGGCGGAAGATGTAACGGTAGGTCCTTTCTCCGTTATAGGACCTGATGTCAAGATTGATTCCGGCACAGTCATCGGTCCTCATGTAGTTATCAAGGGACCTACGTCAATAGGCAAGCAGAATCGCATCTACCAGTTTACATCAATAGGTGAAGATCCTCAGGATAAGAAATATGCGTCCGAGGTAACCCGGCTTCAAATTGGCGATAGGAACACGATTCGGGAATTTACTTCCATGCACAGGGGCACCAAGCAGGATAAGGGCGTGACTCAGATCGGGAATGACAATCTGTTCATGGCTTACACGCACGTGGCTCATGATTGCATTATCGGCGATCATGTCATTATGGCGAATGGTGCCTCGTTAGCCGGACATGTGCATCTAAATAGTCATGCCATCCTGGGTGGATTCACGTTGGTGCATCAGTTCACCCAAATAGGGCAGTACAGCTTTGCCGCCATGGGTAGTGCTATCACACAAGATATTCCCCCGTTTGTCATGGTTGGCGGCAAGCCAACCCGGCCGCATGGTATAAACTCAGTCGGCATGGAACGCAGCGGTATTTCTCCGGAAGACATTCGATTGATCAGAAAGGCTTATAAAATTATTTATAAAATGAATTTGCGCCTGGAAGATGCAATTGAACAAATGGAAGACATGGCTGGGGATAGTAAACAATTGTCCGATATGGTCAGCTTTCTGCGCAATGTGACTAGGGGCATTTTGCGCTAACTGCGTAAATGTACCTCTGCAACAATCCTGCTGCAGCTTTAATCTTTTAATTTCATTTACTTATCCTGTTATGGATGACCACTATCTAATAAAGCGCTCTTTCGATTTCAATATTGCTGGCGTTGATGAGGCTGGTCGAGGGCCGCTTGCGGGTCCTGTTGTAGCGGCAGCCGTCATTCTGGATCCGGCGCGGCCTATCGACGGATTAGCCGATTCAAAAAAGCTGAGTGAAAGCAAACGGGACAGTCTGTGCAAGATCATCAAGGAAGTCGCTTTAGGTTGGGCAGTGGCTGAAGCCAGTGTTGAAGAGATTGATGAACTGAATATTCTTCAGGCGACGCTACTGGCTATGCAGCGGGCCATAAATGGATTGCCTGTACGGCCGGATGAGGTTCTGATAGACGGCAATCAACTCCCCGATTTATCTATGCCCGCTCAGGCTATTGTCAAAGGCGACAGCAAAGTGAAATCCATCAGCGCAGCTTCTATCCTGGCAAAAGTTGAGCGGGATAAGATCATGTATGACTATCACAACAAATATCCTGATTTTTCGTTTCATCTGCACAAGGCTTACGGCACTAAACAACATCTCGCCGAGATCGAGCGATTTGGTTATTTAAGCGTGCATAGAAGATCATTTAATCCGGTAAAAACCATGATTAGCCGACTGGGGATGAAATAGATGCCAACCTGCCAGGTCTTTTTCAGTTAAACCGCTTCCAGAGGTTCTTCATTCATAAGTGCTATCTGTTCGCGCAGTTCAATGATACGGTCCTGCCAATAACGGGGTGTATTGAACCAGGGAAACGCCAAAGGAAACGCCGGATCATCCCAGCGTCGTGCAATCCAGGCAGAATAATGAATTAAACGTAACGTACGCAGGGCTTCTATGAGATGTAACTCCCCGACGTTAAAATCATAAAAAGTTCTATAACCGGTGAGCAGGTGCTTTAATTGCACGGTCATATCGGCACGATCTCCCGCCAATAACATCCACAAGTCCTGAACAGCGGGTCCCATCCGGCTATCATCAAAATCAACGAAATGCGGGCCGTCGTCGGTCCATAGAATATTGCCCGGATAACAATCGCCATGCAGTCGCAAGGTTTTCAGCTTTCCGGCACGTTCGAAACAGCGTTCTACAGCATCGAGCGCATGGGCTGAAACACTACTGTAAGCATCAATCAAATCAGGCGGGATAAAATCATTTCCCAATAAATAGGATCTGGGTTCATGGCCGAAACTGCTGATGTTCAGAATCGGGCGCGCCTTAAAAGGTTTTAAGGCGCCAATGGCGTGTATGCGGCCGATAAAACGTCCCATCCATTCGAGTTTTTCAGGGTCTTCCAATTCAGGAACGCGGCCGCCTTGTCGGGCAAAAACGGAAAAACGAAAGCCGCCTATTTGGTGTAATGACTTGTTCTCCTCGAATGTCATTGCCGGCACAACGGGGATTTCATGTTGTACCAATTCTTTTACGAAAGCGTGTTCCTCAAGAATAGCCGCATCGCTCCAGCGGTTAGGCCTGTAAAACTTCGCGACAACGGCCGGACCACCTTCTATGCCGACCTGGTAGACACGATTTTCATAACTGTTGAGCGCGAGCAGGCGGCCGTCACTGTGCAAACCAATGTGATCGAGCGCATTTAAAATAATATCGGGAGTGAGTGCCGAAAACGGTGAGAGACTAGTATTCATAAGTGCATTATAACTTGGAATGCTATCCCTTGCTGTGAACCGGTGCAATAACGGTCGTGCGCCCGGTGAGAATGCCTAGTATTTTATAGGATAATTACTAGAGGAAAAATAGCGTTGCGGTAAATTAGAGTTTGAGAAAAGCAGCCATGCCCCTGGTATTTTAAGAGGCATGACTGCTGGTGCGAATCTGCTAAATTGCGTCGTCCAGTTCCTCGCTGGATTGCAAGGCTTTTTTCGATCTATAACTTGGCGCTATGCTGATCAGTAGCGTCACTAGAGTTGCCGCATAGGGGACAGCCTGGACTGATAAAACAGCCGTCCACAGTCTGCCGCTCAGATTATCGAAATGATCCAAAGACAGCATTAAAGTGATAGCCGCACCTAATAAAATCAGCAATATCAGTTCATGACGTATCGTCATTAAACCTTCGAATAATGGGCCCTGTTTTTCGTACTTGGGCGTGCGCATAAACGGCTTGTTGGAGGTAAATAAGCCCTGGATCGTGCCTTTGGCGACCGTATGTGTCAAGGCCAATCCGGATAAAGCCGCTCCAAGCGAGTGCCACACCGAACACGGGACACGCGCCTGGTACAGCCATAAGCCGCGCAGGACTTTAAAGCTGAATATACCGATCGTCGGCAACAGGAAGGCATTAACCGGCAGCTCGCTATGAGTTGGATCCAGTGCAATAAAGCCGGTCAGTATCAGACTGGCTGTGGTGAACAATAAGGCTAATGCATCCGAAAACCAAGGTAACCAGCCAGCCACAAAATAATACCGTTGCGCGGAAGTCAGTGGCGATTTTTTTGTAGGGAGGAAGCTGCGCCAATGGGCTTTAATAATTTGCATCGCGCCATATACCCAGCGATAACGCTGCGTCATATAACCGGACATGGTGTCGGGCATCAAGCCGCGTCCGAACGAATCCTTGACGTAGACTGAATCGTAGCCAGCTTCATATAGACGCAGACCCAATTCACTGTCTTCGCAAATACACCACTCGGCCCAGTTACCCACTTTTTCCATTGCTGATTTTCGGATCATGGTCATTGTGCCGTGCTGAATAATGGCATTGTATTCGTTTCTTTGGACCATGCCGATATTGAAGAAACCGGCGTACTCCCAATAACAGAACGCTTTAAACGTGCTCACATGCAGGTCGCGGTAGTCCTGGGGTGATTGTACGAAGCCGACATTTTCATTATCGAAATAGGGCACCATACATTTGAGCCAGTCAGGCGAAAGAATATAATCGCTGTCGATAACGGCGATGATCTCCGCATCTTCGGCAGTCTGTTCAAGAGCATGATTGATTGCGCCGGCTTTAAAGCCAGGCCAGTTCTCTAAATGGAAGAAACGGAATCTCGGGCCCAAACGTTCGCAGTCATCACGCACTGGCTCCCAAACAGCGGGATCTTTGGTGTTGTTATCCATGACAAGCACTTCCAGATTGGGATAATCGACTACCGCCAATGCTTCAAGCGTTTTACGCACCATGGCCGGCGGTTCGTTGTGAATAGGCAAATGCAGCGATACTTTCGGATATCTGAAATCAGGCCCCGGCGTCAGCGGCTCAAAAGTTCTGGCGGTTTTTTTATGCCATACCACTTCTGCGATTTCCAAGCTTTCAATCATCAGGATAATCACAGCCAATATCTGCATCAATATCAGTATGACCCAGAAGGCAATGGTGATGGGCGAGTGATATTGTTGGGCGCCTATTGACGCGGACCAGAAAATTGCCGATGCCGCAAGGTTGGCCATGACGCCGAAAAACACCATGCCGGGCAGTTTTATGCTGCGGCGAGTAAACAGGAAGATAGCCATTAACACTACGCTGAAAATAGCCGCGCCTACAGCCCAGTGTTTCCAGGCCGGTAAGGCCAGTACATCGCCACCTAACGGGAATTTCGGTTTGCGGTCGGCATCAAACACGCCCCAATAAGCACCTGCTGAGCCTTCAAGGGCCATTTTCCACGGCTGGTCAAAAGCTTCAACTATGTAATAAGCGAGTTTTTCCTCTGTAGCGCGATTAAGGAATTCACGCAGGAATTTTGCCTGGTTGGACAGCGATGCCGTTGCGTGTTTGAATGGTTGTCCATTGGAAGGCCAGCCCACCTCGGTAATGACGATAGGTTTATTCGGATAGTGCTGTTGCAGTTCATGATAACGATAAAAAACATAATCAACTGCTTCATCGATATCGATTCCTTCCCAATAAGGCAGGATATGGACCGCGATGTAATCTACTTCGTTGACCAGATCCGGATGTTTAAGCCATAGATCCCAGGTTTCAGCAGTGCTGACCGGCCGCCAGGTGCGTTTGCGTACTTCGCGCAGATATTCAATCAACTGTTGCTTGGCTTGCAACTGTTGTTCCTCGTTCTTCTGGTGGCGAAGCAGAAACTCGTTGCCGACCATGAGTCTGACGATTTTCGGATTGTCCTGGCGACTGACTTGAATCAGGGTTTCGATTTCCTGTCGATTCGCTTCCAAATCATCATCAATCCAGGCACCGACCGATACATTCAGTTTGTGTTTGGCAGCGAGTTCGGGAATTTTGTCCTGCCCTCTTAGTACGCTGTAAGTACGGACGGCGTGCACTTTACCGGAAAGCAGAGCCAAGTCTTCTTCAATTTCGGTTGTCGTGGGGAATTGATTGTTTTCCGGTGAGTGGTTTTTCCGCCGGGGATCAAAGGTCACCCCCATCATAGGCTTGTTCCATGACTTTAACTGTAGCGGGTTGTTGGTATAGCTCCAGATACTGAAGTTTATGACGACCAGCAAGGCGAGAGCAATTACGGTAACTATTTTTTTCATTCAGTTGCTCGAAAATTAACGCTAAAGCGAAAAGATTTTTTGGGTTTGAGGGCTGTGTAGGGTATAGGGCTATTATTTACTCAAGCTTAACTATGAACCGAAACAAGGCGTCTATATCCATCGCAAGATGGAAAATGACTATTGTTAATGGTTTTTAAACCTGTTGAATATATCAAAGCCGACTAAACACTATTTTATTCTGTTCTAAAGCTGACAAGAATTTCTTTGATGGACCGAAGTATTATAAATCCTGCTTCACGTCAGGCTTTAAATTAGGCCAATGGCTGAAGGCAAAAACCCAGACCATTATAATGTTAATGACTGGGACCAACAGGCAAAAAACCCAGGCTTTATGTAAGCCCGCTTTATCCAGTATTTTGGACCCCAGCCATAAAACAAAAACAACAAATACGGCTATCAGAAAAGCTTCCATTATAGACCCATTTTATTATCTTTATGATTGGGCCAGGGCACAAAGGCAAGCTGCAAAAATATCAATAACAGACCAAAGCCGGGCAAGAATACCAATGATGCCCATGCCGGATGAAAGCCTGCTTTTCTGTATATCAGGCTAACCGGCAGAAATATTACTAAGCCGACTATAATGACGTGAGCTATCTCCGGAAACATATTTTCAGCAGGCAAGATGAATACAAGATGAATAACATCTTTCCCGAATCTTAATCCTTTTTTATATAAAGGTCAGTGATCGTGCCAGCAATCATTTCGGCGGCAAAAGCAAAAGTTTCAGATAGCGTAGGATGAGAATGTATTGTTAAGCTGATGTCTTCCGCATCGGCGCCCATTTCCAAAGCCAGTACCGCCTCGGCTATTAATTCTCCAGCGTTGGTGCCTACTATGCCAGCTCCGAGAATTCTGCCCGTCTCTTTCTCGCAGATTATTTTGGTTAAGCCTTCCTTACGTCCCAAACTTAAGGAACGGCCACTGGCCGCCCATGGGAAGGCCGCTCTGTCATAGTCAATGCCTTGCTCTTTAGCCTGGTTTTCAGTGAGTCCCATCCAGGCTACTTCAGGATCTGTATAGGCAACGGCCGGGATAGTTAAGGCATCAAAACCGGCTTTATGGCCGGCCGCCACTTCCGCGGCAATTTTGCCTTCATGACTCGCTTTATGAGCCAGCATGGGGTTGCCGACTATATCGCCTATGGCAAAGATGTGCGGGACATTGGTACGCTGTTGTTTGTCAACGGCGATAAATCCCATATCGTCGACATTGACTCCAGCTTGCTCAGCACCGATCGATTTGCCGTTCGGTCTGCGGCCTACGGCTACCAGAACTGCATCGAACAGATCCGAATCCGGCGCGCCCTCGCCTTCAAAGGAGACTTTCAGACCTTCTTTAAGCGCTTCAATTGAAGCCACGCGCGTTTCCAGCCAAATGTTTTTATATTGTTTTTTAATGCGCCGGTATAAAGGCGTAACCAGATCATTATCACAGCCTGGTATGATTTGATCCATCAGCTCAACAACGCTGATTTCGGATCCTAGAGCATGGTAAACCGTAGCCATTTCCAGCCCGATTATACCTCCACCGACGATCAGCAGTTTTTTAGGAATTTCCTTTAATGCCAGGGCATCGGTCGAATCCCATAAACGCGGGTCATCGGTAGGGAAGGTCGGTATTTTGGTCGCGTGTGATCCTGCGGCTATGATAGCCTGATCAAATCGAATGGTTTGCACGCCGGATTCGGCTTGTACCTCGAGCGTGTTGGATGAAGTGAATTTTCCGATGCCCTGTATCACGTTGACTTTTCGCTGTTTTGCCAGTCGAGCCAGTCCATCGTTTAAAGCGCCTGACACGCTCTCTTTCCATGCGCGAATCTTGTCGATATCGAACGTTGGCTTTCCGAAGTGGACGCCATGGTGTTCGAATTCTTCCGCTTCATGGACGATTTGTGCAATGTGCAGCAAGGCCTTGGATGGAATGCAGCCGACATTCAGGCAAACCCCGCCCAAAACGGCATGTCGCTCGACCAGTACCACCTGTTTACCTAAATCAGCCGCGCGGAAGGCAGCTGTATAGCCGCCCGGTCCGCCGCCCAGCACCAGAACTTCTGCGTGCAGCGTCGATTCATTAATCGCCGGATTAGCATCCATATTATTTCCCCTGATTAAAGTAGCAAGCGGCGAATATCGCCCAAATATTGTTTGATAACAGCCATGAAACGTGCACCTTCCGCACCGTCAATCACGCGGTGATCATAAGTCAGATCCAAGGGCAACATCAGACGCGGCACAAACTCGCGCCCATCCCACACGGGTTGCATTTTGGATCGGGTAACGCCGAGAATAGCCACTTCCGGAGCATTAACAATCGGTGTGAAAGCCGTGCCGCCGATACCGCCCAAGCTGGAAACAGTGATGCAGCCACCTTGCATGTCGGCCGGCATAAGCTTGCCTTGACGTGCTTTAGCGCTTTTCTCAGCCAGTTCGGCCGTCAGTTCATTGATGCCTTTCGTGTCGACATTACGAAGAACAGGCACAACCAAACCATTAGGCGTGTCAACCGCAATACCGATATTGATATATTTCTTATAGATCAGCTTTTCGCCATCGGCCGACAAAGAGGCATTGAACTGGGGAAATTGCTGCATGGCAGCAACCATGGCCTTGATAATAAACACCAGTCCGGTGATTTTTGTGTCGCCGGCTGCTTTTTCGGCATTAAGCGTATTGCGGAACGCTTCCATTTCAGTAATATCGACCTCTTCATGATACGTAACCATCGGCAGATTCAGCCAGGCGCGGCTCAGGTTTTGCCCGGTCAAGCGTTTGATTTTGCTGAGCTTCTGTTCTTCAATGGTGCCAAACTGAGAGAAATCGACTGCAGGTATTGCCGGAATTCCAGCACCACCTTGGGCAAAGCCTGCCGTCATTATCTGTTTGACGAAATTTTTTACGTCGTCCTTTAATATGCGTCCTTTCCGGCCACTGCCATTAGTGATTTTGCTGATGTCGACGCCCAGTTCGCGCGCAAAAAGCCGGACAGCCGGCGTGGCATGTGCGGCTCTGGCAGCGGTTTGCTGTGCGATTGGTTCAGGCGCGGATACAGGCTCTGGAGTTGGTGCCAGCGCTGGTGCTGGTGCAGGTTGGGGTGCAGGTTGAACAGGCTGTTCAGGCGCCTTTTTTTCCGGCGCAGCTTCTTTTTGTTCGGGCTGCTCCGGTTTCTCAGCGGCAGCTTGATCCGTGCTTGCTGACACAGTAGCGATTAATGATCCTTCAGAGACTTTATCGCCGACCTTGATAAATACTTCTTGTACGGTACCTGCGGCACTGGCAGGCAGGTCCATGCTGGCCTTGTCGGTTTCCAGTACCGCCAGAGTCTGATCCAGTTGAATGACATCACCTGATTTGACCAAGACATCAATGACATCGATATCAGAGAAGTTGCCAACATCAGGCACTTTTATTTCGATTAGAGAAGCCATTTTAATTCCTTTTCTCAAGATAACCAGGGCGGCGTAACGTCAGGGGATATGCCGTACTTGGCGATGGCCACATCCACTTTTGCCGGGTCAAATTGTCCCAGATTCGCTAGGCTCTTTAGTGCTGCAACAGCGACATGGTAGCGATCGACTTCAAAGAAGCGGCGCAGTTGCTCGCGCGTATCGGAACGGCCAAAACCGTCAGTGCCAAGCACAGTATAAGGCGCTTTGATATAAGCCCGAATTTGATCGGCAAATGCGCGGTTATAATCACTGGCAGCAATAATAGGTCCTTGTGCATTGCCGAGACAGTGATCTACATGAGATTGTCTTGGTGTTTCGGTCGGATGCAGTCGGTTCCAGCGCTCACAGAATCGACCGTCTCTCGCCAGTTCGGTAAAGCTTGGGCAACTCCACAGGTCGGATTCGACGCCCCAATCATTGCGTAGTAATTCAGCGGCAAATTCGACTTCACGGAAAATGACCCCTGAGCCTAGTAGTTGCACCCGTGGGGTCTTTTTCTTTTGATCGGCGCCACGGCGGAAGCAGTACATGCCTTTGATAATATCCTGTTCTATGCCTTTGGGCATGGCTGGATGTGTATAGTTTTCATTCATCACGGTAACGTAATAGAACACATTTTCCTGCTCGACATACATGCGTCGCAGACCGTCTTGAATGATTACGGCTATCTCATAGGCATAAGTCGGGTCATAGGAGACACAGTTGGGGACAGTCGCTGCAATCAGATGGCTGTGTCCGTCTTCATGCTGCAGGCCTTCGCCATTCAATGTCGTTCTCCCGGCCGTGCCACCCATCAGAAAACCTCGGGTACACTGGTCGGCGCCAGCCCAGATCAGGTCGCCGACACGTTGAAAACCGAACATGGAGTAGTAGATGAAAAACGGAATCATTGGCACGCCATGGGTCGAATAGGAGGTGCCTGCAGCAATCCAGTCACAGAGACCACCGGCTTCATTAATACCTTCCTGCAGTACCTGGCCATGCTTGTCTTCTTTATAGAACATGAGCTGGTCAGCATCCTGCGGCGTATATAATTGGCCAACTTGTGACCAGATGCCCAGTTGTCTGAACATGCCTTCCATGCCAAAAGTGCGCGATTCGTCAGGTACGATAGGAACGACGCGCTTGCCGATATTCTTATCCTTGATCAATATGTTGAGCAGGCGTACGAAAGCCATGGTTGTCGAGAATTCCCGCCCTTCGCCGCTGGCTTCCAGCAATGGCTTGAAATCTGCCAGTACTGGCACATCCAGAGCATAGGATTTAGTTCTTCTGTACGGTAAATGCCCGCCTAAATCGGCGCGGCGCTGCTTCATGTATTCCAGCTCTTTCGAGCCTTCAGGAAAAGTCAGATAAGGCAGATCATTCAGTTGTTCATCAGTGACAGGCAGGTCATAGCGATCACGGAAACGGCTAAGCGAACTTACACTCATTTTCTTCTGTTGGTGAGTGATGTTCTGTGCTTGGCCGGACTCACCCATGCCATAGCCTTTAATAGTTTTAGCCAGAATGACGGTTGGCTGCCCTTTATGATTAGCTGCAGCGTTGAAAGCTGCATAAATTTTAATCGGATCATGGCCGCCGCGATTTAATTCCCAAATATCGCGGTCAGACCAATCGGCGACCATGGCTTTCAGCTCGGGCGTGTTAAAGAAATGCTCACGTACATAAGCGCCATCTTTAGCTTTAAAAGTCTGATAGTCGCCGTCGACGCATTCCATCATGCGTGCTACCAGCAGGCCGTCTTTGTCACGCGCTAACAGTGCGTCCCAACGGTGACCCCAGATCAGCTTGATCACGTTCCAGCCGGCACCGCGGAATTCACCTTCCAATTCCTGAATGATTTTACCATTGCCGCGTACCGGGCCATCAAGCCGTTGCAGATTGCAGTTGATGACAAAAATAAGATTGTCCAGCTTTTCACGGCCGGCCATGCCAATCTCGCCCAATGATTCAGGCTCGTCCGTCTCGCCATCGCCGAGGAAAGCCCAGACTTTACGTCCTTCCGTATTAGCCAAACCACGATCTTGCAGGTAGCGCATGAAGCGAGCCTGATAAATGGCCATAATGGGGCCTAAGCCCATTGATACAGTCGGGAACTGCCAGAAGTCGGACATCAGCCAGGGGTGCGGGTACGAAGATAAACCGTTGCCGTTGACTTCCTGACGGTAATTGTCCAATTGTTCTTCAGTGAATCGTCCCAGCAGGAATGCACGGGAGTAATCGCCTGGAGCCGAGTGGCCCTGAGTAAAAATCAGGTCACCATCGTGCTTATCGGAAGGAGCATGCCAAAAATGGTTGTAGCCGATATCGTATAGAGTTGATGCTGATGCAAAACTGGCGATATGGCCGCCAACATTAGTATGTTTATTGGCTCTTAACACCATCATCATCGCGTTCCAGCGCACATAGGAACGAATTTTATATTCTATTGTGGTATTGCCGGGGAACTGTGGCTGCTGGGCGACGGGAATGGTATTGATATAAGCGGTGTTGGCACTGAAAGGGATATCCAGTCCTGCATGGCGGGTCGCAGCGACTAATTGCTCAATAAGAAAATGTGCACGAGCACCGCCTTCCCGCTCTAATACTGCTTGCAGAGCTTCAAGCCATTCTTTGGTTTCTGCCGGATCGACATCATCCTGCCCGGTAATCTCTGGAATTAAAGTTTTATTCATGTCTGATCCTAATTGGAGCGGGTATGCATGCTTATTAAAATTATTATTGAAAATGTATTCATTGATTTCGGCGCGATTTAGCAGACTTAAACTGACGAGTCAAAAAATGACATGACTGTAAATAAGGCCAAAATGTGCTGGCGATGGCTATTAAGGAGCGACACGTCAGCTATTAAGCGGAATAAAATAGCATTTTTAGTACTAAAATTAAATAGTGAATAATCTATATGGCTATTTTCAGATCACTGAATCGCTATATTGTTTACAAAATAGTTTATGTCTGCTACTAACTGATCAGGCGTCTATTAAACTCCGTAGACATCTTATGAAATCAAAGTGGAGCTCCAGTTAGATGCATTAGGAGATACGAAAATTCTTGCTTAAAAAAGAGGTGAGGACTCGATACAAAATTGTAATGAAAATTAGAATATGCTAATATACTTTTAAATATTGTTCTTGCGATTAGACAGGCGCAATATATCTTTAAGTGATGTTGGATCATTTAAATAAAACAAAGCAATCAATAAGAGGGTGTAACATGGCTCGTATAGTGATTTTAGGTGCCGGCATTGGCGGTGTCCCCATGGCTTATGAAATGAAAGAGACAGTAGGGAAAAAACATGATGTGATTGTGATTTCCGATACGCCTACGTTTCATTTTGTGCCATCCAATCCTTGGATTCCACCACGGTGGCGCAAGCCGGAAGAGTTGAAGATTGAATTGGCGCCGGTTATGAAAAAGAAAGGCATAGAATTTATTCAAAAAGCGGCGTCAAAAGTAGATCCTGTAAACAATCAGGTGCAACTGGAAGATGGCTCCGCCGTTCCTTACGATTTCTTGGTCATCGCGACCGGTCCTCGTTTGGCATTCGATGAAGTGCCCGGTTTAGGTCCAGAAGGCTATACGTCATCGGTTTGTCATGTTGACCATGCTGAAGTCGCGGCTCGGGATTGGGACAAATTCATGGAGAATCCGGGGCCTATCGTTATCGGCGCAGTTCAGGGAGCATCCTGCTACGGCCCTGCGTACGAATATTTAATGATTATTGAAACGGAACTGCGTAAACGCAAGATCCGTGACAAAGTGCCAATGACTTTTGTAACGGCGGAGCCCTATATCGGCCATTTAGGCTTAGGCGGTGTAGGCGATACCAAAGGATTACTGGAAAGTGCATTGCGTGACAAGAGCATTAAGTGGATAACCAATGCCAAAGTCGAAAAGATTGAGTCCGGCATGATGTATGTCACGGAAGTTGATGACGAGGGCAAGGAAAAGAAAAAGCATGAGTTGCCGTTTAAGCATTCGATGATGTTGCCGGCTTTTACCGGTGTTGATGCCGTGCGCAAAGTTGATGTGGCAGGGTTGGTGAATCCGCGCGGTTTTGTCTTGGTGGATGAGCATCAGCGCAATCCGACCTTCAAAAACATCTATTCGGTCGGGGTTTGTATCGCGATTCCACCGGTTGAGCCAACGCCGGTGCCTGTGGGTGCACCAAAAACCGGCTATATGATTGAGTCCATGGTAACGGCTACGGCTCATAATATTGCCAGTGAATTGGAAGGTAAGGAGCCTACTTATGTGGCTACTTGGAATGCTTTATGCTTGGCTGACTTTGGTGATTCCGGTGTCGCATTTATGGCCAAACCGCAAATTCCACCGCGCAATGTGACCTGGTCATCGGAAGGCAAATGGGTGCATCTGGCGAAAATCGGTTTCGAAAAATATTTTATGCGCAAGATCAGGAAAGGCATCAGCGAACCGTTTTATGAAAGATTGATGCTTAAATTGATGGGTGTCGTACGCTTGAAATAGAGGAGGGCAGATGACTATCGATCGCATGGTGTTTGCTGTAGCAGGCAGTTTTATTCTGATCAGTCTGTTGCTGGCGCATTATCATTCTGAAAACTGGTTATGGTTTACCGCGTTTGTGGGAGCGAATTTATTGCAATCCGCTTTCACTGGTTTTTGTCCAATGGCCATGATCTTGAAAAAGCTGGGCATTAAGCCCGGCAGTGCTTTTTAAGCATTGCGATTGCAGAAACGTAACGGCATATAAATCTTCGCTTGTTACGTTTCTGCCGCAAACTTTATTTTCCGGTATAATTCGCCTATTTTTTAACACAAGGTTAAGGCGTTATGTCGGAAATCAATAAAGTAGTACTGGCTTATTCCGGAGGTTTGGATACTTCCGTCATTCTCAAATGGTTGCAGGATGTCTATTCTTGTGAAGTTGTCACTTTCACTGCCGATTTAGGTCAGGGCGAAGAGGTTGAGCCGGCCCGGGCCAAAGCGCACGCGCTGGGCATTAAGGAAATCTATATTGAAGATCTGCGTGAAGATTTCGCGCGTGACTATGTTTTTCCGATGTTCAGAGCCAATACGGTTTATGAAGGCGAATACCTGCTTGGCACGTCGATTGCCCGTCCTTTAATCGCTAAACGACTCATTGAAATTGCCAATGAAACCGGCGCCAAGGCGATTGCTCACGGCGCAACCGGCAAAGGTAACGATCAGGTGCGTTTCGAACTGGGCGCTTATGCTCTGCGTCCTGATATTCAGGTCATTGCACCTTGGCGCGAATGGGATTTAACCTCTCGGCAAAAGCTGCTGGCTTATGCTGAGCAGCATGGCATTCCTGTTGAAATGAAGAAAGGCAAGGCATCGCCTTATTCGATGGATGCCAATCTGCTGCATATTTCCTATGAAGGCCGTATTCTGGAAAATCCCTGGACCGAGCCTGAGGAAGATATGTGGCGCTGGACCGTATCCCCTGAGGCAGCTCCTGACAAACCGACTTACATCGAGTTGACTTATCGTCAGGGCGATATTGTTGCGATTGATGATGTTCCCCATACGCCTGCAGAAGTCCTGCAAAAATTAAACAAAATAGCTGGTGAAAACGGTATTGGCCGGCTCGATATCGTTGAAAACCGTTATGTCGGTATGAAATCGCGCGGTTGCTATGAGACACCGGCCGGCACGGTCATGCTGAAAGCGCATCGTGCAATTGAATCATTAACACTGGATCGCGAAGTGGCGCATTTAAAGGATGAGTTAATGCCGCGCTATGCCTCGTTGATCTATAACGGTTACTGGTGGAGTCCTGAGCGCAAAATGTTGCAGCTAATGATCGATGCGTCTCAGGAACATGTTAACGGCAAAGTCAGGCTGAAACTCTACAAGGGCAATGTGATCGTAGTCGGTCGTCTATCTGAGACAGACAGTCTGTTTGATGAAAGTATTGCCACGTTCGAAGAAGACGGCGGCGCTTATAATCAGAAAGATGCCGAGGGCTTCATCAAACTGAATGCATTGAGAATGAGAATAGCAGCTAAAAGAAAGCGCTAATCATTAAATGCAGTCGTATGATCTTTGGATTGTACGACTGTATTTTGCAGTTTGTGATGGCGGGATTGTCTTATAAAACACACGACAAATTTCATCAAACTTGTATAATTGTCTAATTACCTAAACAGGTAGTGGCGCTGCCAATTATAAAAATAATATTTTTTCAGCCGGGGTGTAGCTTTTCATGGATTTCTGGTTGAGGGGAAGTGAATAATGAGCGATATGCGAGAGATAAATTCAGAGATTGTTGATGCTCAAGGGGGGCGCTCTGTAATTCTGCAAACAATACCGTCGCACCAGGGATTAATGAAAATTAACAAGTTGTTGCTGACTGCAGTGTTTTTCTTGATGACTGTCGTTTTGATATTAGGCTTTTTGTTATTTCCGACGCATGATGTTGTGCCTAATTATAGAAAAGCCACGCCATCCGAGGTTTATGCCTCTGAAATGAATTCAGTGTTATCTGCTGAAGTTAATACTCTGAAAGGGCAGCTTATCGGTTTAGTCAGTGGTTCAATTGAAAGTAAATTAAGAACTCTGGAAGAAAGCATACGCCTGGGCGCTGTTTCCAGTTCTCTCGGCACGATAGAAGATTTAAAGAATGACGTTAAAGTGCTGCGCTCCTATTCAGATCCTGCTCAAAAAGAGCAAGTGTCTATTGATAGTGAGCAACTCATGTTGGAAATGTCGCAATTAAAAAATCTTATTTACCTTACCCTCGCTTCTTGTGGATTGATGTTGGCTGCGTTGGCCGGCATCTGGATCAAAAACCGCAATCGGTTACCTTATAAAGAAATCAAAAGAAGTTATTTAGGCAAAAATTAAGCATTTTTCTTCCATTCTTTTTGCACACTAAAAAGCCGCCCTAATCTGTGATTAGGGCGGCTTTTTTATATCGGTCTAGCGTAGAAAAACTTATTTGCTGCCCAGATATGCGTATAAAGCGTCAAGCGCTTGATCTTCGCCATAACCCGCTTTTTTGACAGGGCCAACAGCCATGATAGCTTCCATGGCTTTTGGCATGCCGCCTTTGCCTTCTTTAATGACAGTTTCGAATTTTGATCTGTCCAGTTTGCCGGATTTAACTAAATCGAACAGTTGTGGGTTTGATGAGATGTCATGGCAAGTACCGCAGCCGCGACCGAAAGCGCGCTCATAGATTTTTTGACCGATTTCGATATCTTCTGAAGCGAATGCTTGTGAGCTTAAAGCGATTAAAGCAACGCCCGCTAATGAACCTAATGATTTTTTCATATTGACCTCTCTTGGTGATTAAAAAAGACTGCAGTCGGTTTTTAAGCAAATACAGCCCAATTAAAAGTAAAACCCGCAAAGGATAGGAAATTTAGCCGTAAAATTCAATCCTTTTATTTAATTTATATACTTATTACTTACTTGAAATCTATTATTAATAAACTATGTGAACAATAACTGAATTGTTCAGATTATTTCTTTCCATCACTGCAAAAAAACTATTAGCTGAACTCTTACAGGTATTACTTTGCATTATCTGTAAGAACTAAAATTTAAGAATTGGACGAGTTTTCCTATTTGTGCTCATAAAAGGCGATGCACTAGGGCAATTCGCTAATCAAGAAGATAGTTTCTATTAACTAATAAAGGCATGCCATAACTTTGTGACAGTTTTGGGATATTTCAGATAGCCAAAATTGGCTTCTTAAAGATTGTTTCGTACACATTATCATGCCCGCATCGTTTTTGGATCAGGTAATAATCTACGAAAGCTCCGTATGAAACCAATCCAGCTTGTCATGTAGTGTGACGACAGTGCCGATAATAACTAGTGTTGGCGGTTTGATATCCTGATCGGCCACTATGCCGGGCAAGGATTCCAGTGTACCGGTAATAACCCGCTGATTGATGGTGGTGCCCTGCTGCACTAAGGCGGCAGGTAAATCTTTGGGACTGCCGTGTTCAATTAAAGACTGGCAGATTTTTTCCAGCCCGACCAGTCCCATATAAATGACAATGGTTTGGTTGGGAGCTGCCAGCTGTTTCCAGTTTAGATTGATGGAATTGTCTTTTAGATGGCCAGTCACGAAGGTACAGGACTGGGCGTGATCTCGATGCGTCAGCGGAATACCGGCATAAGTTGCACAGCCTGAAGCAGCTGTAATTCCAGGCACAACCTGAAAATTGATACCCTGTTGCATAAGGGTTTCGATTTCTTCACCACCACGGCCGAAAATAAAAGGGTCGCCGCCTTTTAGTCGGACCACGCGTTTCCCCGCTTTAGCTAGGTCCGCCAGCAGAATGTTGATGGATTCTTGCGGCAGGGCATGGTTGTATCGTTGTTTGCCGACATAGATTTTTTCCGAATCCCGACGAGCTAAATCGAGAATCTCGGGCGAGACCAGCCGGTCGTAGACGACCACATCAGCCTGTTGCATTAACCTCAGTGCGCGAAAAGTCAATAAGTCGGCTGCACCGGGTCCGGCTCCGACCAGATAAACTTCGCCGACATTAATGTTTCCTTTCTGATTAATGAGCATCTGTTCGAGTTTCTGTTCTGCTTCCTGTTCTTTGCCTGAGAAAATCAGTTCAGCAATGGAACCCTGCAATACATTTTCCCAAAAAATCCTACGCTGAGCCGGCTCTTTAATGACTTCCTTAACGCGCGATCTGAATTTTTCGGCGATGTGGGCCAGTCGGCCATAGGCCGGCGGAATCAGGCTCTCTATTTTAGCCCGAAGCAGTCTGGCTAAAACTGGCGAAGCGCCGCCAGACGATACCGCGGCAACGACGGGCGAGCGATCTATAATGGCCGGAAAGATGAAAGTGCAAAGTTCGGGGTTATCAACAACGTTCACCGGGATGTTTTGTTCAGTTGCTGTCTTGGCAACCAATTTATTCGTATCGGCATCATCAGTTGCCGATACGACCAGCCTGAACCCATGCAAGTCGGTCGAGGAAAAAGTTTTCTTCAGTATATTCAGGCTATGGAGCGCCTTTAGATTGGAAACAGCGGTGCTTATTTCACTGGCGATGACAGTGATTTTTGCATCGGCCCGAGCTAATAATTCAATTTTGCGGGCAGCGACTTCGCCTGCACCGACAACGAGACAATTTTGATTTTTAAGTTGTACAAAAATTGGAAAATAATCCATTGTATTACTATGATTCGCGGATTAAATAGAGAATGCTATTATAAACATTCTGAAGTAAGTTAAGAACCTTTAAAACCAAGCAATGATTGAATTTAACTTTGAACTAGACGCCAGCGGTTTAAATTGCCCCCTGCCTTTATTGCGCCTGAAAAAAGCATTGATGGAAATGTCCAGCGGCGATATTGTCAAGGTAATCGCGACAGATCCTGCGGCACATTTGGATTTTGGCGTTTATTCAGACCAGACGGGTCATCAAATTATTGAATTTATAAAAGAATCGGGAAGGCAGATTTTTTATATTAAAAAGAAATGATCGGCTTGATGGTAGATATCGCAGGCTGCCTGATATCGGACCTGCAATTATAAAGAATAATAAAAAATGGCGAACTATAAATGATGGAAATAGTGAACAAATTCGGCTTTTTTCGGATGTGCCCCAGCGGTGCCCGCTTTTAGTGCTCAACAGCACTTCTCCTTTGCATACAAACATAGACATCTCTAATGCTATAAGATTCAGGCGAATTTGTATGATTCGATGGCATGATTTTTCATGTATATAGCCAATTCCATATATTGTAAGCCTTATGAGAAATTCGGAATATCCGGAATTTTCACGGTGTATCCATGCATCAGGTTATTAGCGCTTATCATTTTTACATTATTGCTGATTCGCAGTCCGATCAGTTATGCCGAGTCCGAAGCTAATGCCACTTTAAATAGCGACACGCTGTATTTTTATAATTCGGAAACAAATATTAATAATTATGTTTCACTGAAGATCGCGTTTGATACCTATCTTTCAAAATTTGGAACATTTCGTTTTCAGCCGTTTAGCGACAAGGAAATTTTTGAGAAAACTCTCGTAGAGAAACAAGACGGGGGATTCTTACTTTCCAGTTGGCACTATCGTATTTTACAAAAAAAAGTGCCGATAACGCCGGTTCTGGTGGGAGTCTCTCATGGTAAATCGACTCAGCGTAAAGTTCTCTCAGCAAAAAAACAGATTAATGAAGTTGAACTATTAAAGGGCGGAAAAATTGCATCGGCTTCTAACGAAGCCTATACCCGAACCATTCTTAACCAGATTCTGGGCAAAAAAAGTGCAGAAATTCTTGCACAGGTAAAATTGATTCTGGTTCCGAAAGATATCGATGCCCTGATGGCAGTGGGCTTCGGTATGGCTGATGCAGCTTTAACAACTGAAGACAGTCTTGATGATCTCGCGAAAATTAATCAAAAACAGTTCAGCATGTTGACTCGTTTGGGGGCTAGCGAGAAGCAGTTTCTCACATTAGTCGTGGTACCGAAAAAAACAACTGTGAATACCGCTGTCTTGCTTGAAATATTAGAGGGCATGAGTAAAGCCCCTGAAGGAGAAAGTAGGTTGAGAATGCTTGGCCTTAATGGCTGGCGGAAGCTTACTCAGTCTGAACTCAAGGAGCTTGATCCCTAGTATGATAGTGAATGTGGCAAGCATTATTACAGACTATTTTTTGATCTGGCAAACGCTAATTGTCAGAGCAGTAAGTGCGCTATTGTTTGTCTCAGTGCTGGCATTATTTCAGGCAGGCGAGGCGACGGCTGAAGAAAATAGAGGCATACTGGTCATTAATTCAAATACAGCGGTAAAAAATTATGAATTGGCACAAGCGGCGTTTACGGCAAATTCAGCAGAGATAAAGGCAAAAATAAATCTTGGAGATAGTTCAGTCGATATCGATACAGTCAAAAAACAGATTCGACAAGTTAACCCTGATGCTATATATGCGATTGGTTCAAAAGCTTATTTGTTGGCACACGATATTGCGGAAGACAGGAAAATAATTTTTTCATCCGTGCTGAATTGGCAGCGTTTGCCGATAAGCGAGAATTCCTACGGTATATCCAATGAGCTATCGTCGGGCATGCAGTTGATGACTTATCGTTATCTTTTTCCGAAGCTAAAAAAGATCGGTTTAATTTATAGCGAGAAGTTTAATAAAGAATGGTTATCGGGAGCTGTTGAAACCGCAACAGATGTGGGTATGGAAATTGTTAGCATGCCCATTGCCGAATCAGCCGAGCTGACGTCGGCCTTGGAAAAACTTTTGCCGGAAGTGGATGTTCTATGGCTTATTTCCGATCCAATCGTTCTTGCCGACCAAGAGTCAGCTCTTGAAATCTTTAGCCAGAGCGCGGCGATGAAAAAACCCGTCATTGCTTATGCTGAAATATTTTCTACATTAGGCGCAACGCTGGTGATATCGGCTGATATTGCCACGATGGGTCTGCAAGCAGCAAGTCTGTCGAAAGATTTGCTGGAGCATAAAAAAGTCTTACAACCCGTGGCTGATCCTGCCGGTTCTTATATTATGCTTAATATGAAAAAAGTGAAGGAATACGGATTAGATTTGAATAACGAAGCCTTGGGTTCGGTTAATCAAATTATTGAATAATCTTTGATAAATCAATCTGAGAAATATAACAAATGGTTAAACGGAGTATTTTTAAAAAGCTTCTCGTTACGATGGTGGGTTTAATTATCGCCTTATTGACCATGCTGACTTTTGTTCAAATCAAGTTTCAAAAAGATGTGTTTGAAAAGGAGCTGGAGAAACGCATCGCGCTGATGAAAGGAAAGTTGATCGACAGAGGGCAAATTCTATCCGATAGCTTATCCGACCAAGTTAAAAATGGCATTGCTTCCGTTAATCTTTCACACGTTTCCGATCTGTTAAGGAATGCGGTGCATGACAATGAGGAGCTTCATTATATTATTCTGATGAAATCCTCCGGTAAAGCACATATCCACACCTTAAAACCGCAGTTGGAGCAGGAGATCCTATCCGAGAAAGAAGACTTGTTCGCGGCTAGCCAAAATGCCGCAACGGTTAATGAGTATGTCAGTAACGGTAAATCCTTTATGGAGTTTATCATGCCGATTCAGGTGAGTGCGGAACCTTGGGGAGTGCTCAGGCTAGGCTTTTCACTCGATCTTCTTAATCAGGAAATCACTAATTCGCAAAAGGAAAGTGCCGAGCAAATTCGTGAAATGATAGCGCGGCTATTAATAATCACGGTCATCTTCATTCTGATGGGCGCCGGTATCGTGTTATTCATATCCGAACGCCTGTCCAGACCTCTGTTGCACTTAACTCGCTTGGCAAACCAACTGGCCCAGGGCGATTTTGAAGTCAGCGATAATATCAACGCTCACCCGGAGGGAGAAATCGGTGCTTTAACGACAGCATTTGCTCAAATGGCCAGGAACCTAAAGGCTTCTTACGATAAGCTTGAAGAATACAGCCGAACGTTAGAGCAGAAAGTCATGGAACGCACATCTGAATTGGATGAAGCAAGAGATCAAGCGATTGCCGCTAACAAAAGCAAGTCGGAGTTTCTGTCAATCATGAGTCATGAGATTCGAACACCGATGAATGCCATTATTGGCATGACTCGGTTGGCGCTGCAGACGGAAGTGACGGCCAAGCAGCGTGATTATTTGACAAAAGTCCAAGCCTCCTCTCATACATTGCTCGGGATCATTAACGATATTCTGGATTTTTCCAAAATCGAAGCAGGAAAACTGGAATTAGAAACCATCGCATTTAATCTGAATGATGTGCTGAATAATCTTTCCAGTTTGATGAGCGCCAAAGCGGAAGAAAAAGGTCTTCAGATACATTTTACTACCGGCTGTGACGTGCCTTTGTATCTGATAGGCGATCCGCTCAGATTAGGCCAGGTTCTGCTTAACTTGGTCAATAACGCTGTAAAATTTACTCAATACGGGGGAATCATCGTTGATATTGCGCTGGCCGAAGATGACGAGTCAGTAAAAAGAAATGGTCAGGTGATGCTTGAGTTTTCAGTCAAGGATACCGGTATAGGTTTAACACAAGAACAAATAAGCGGATTGTTCGAATCTTTTAGCCAGGCCGATAAATCCACTACTCGTAAATACGGCGGGACAGGCCTGGGGTTGGCAATCTGTAAGCGGATGGTGGATATGATGGGAGGGAGCATCAACGTTACCAGTGAAGTAGGGAAGGGCAGTACCTTTTCTTTTACCGCCATCTTTACGCAATACCAGGGGATTGATCAAAAATATACTGCCGCGCTTGAGGCTTTTCAGGGCATGAGAGCGTTAGTAGTGGATGATAATGCTACATCCCGGAATGTTTTACGTTCTTGCCTGGAGTCATTTTCTTTTCAAGTATCTCAAGCCAATACGGGCGAACAAGCGATTCAGATGTTGGAAAACGCACCCGTTGAAGATCCCTTTCGGCTTGTTCTCATGGACTGGAAATTGCCCAAAATAGACGGTATCTCAGCGGCACGTCATATTAAGAATAGTCTCAAGATTACCCATATTCCTCACATTATCATGATAACTGCCTATAGCAGGGAAGATATTATTCAGCAGTCGAATGATGTCAATCTGGACGGGTTTCTTATTAAGCCGGTGCACCCGTCGGTGTTGCTTAATGCGATTATTGATGTCTTCGACCAAAATCGTTTTGGCGAAAATCCTAGTCCGCAATCTCTTGGCAGGGCAATGGGTGATGAAAGATTACATAAAATTAAAGGATTAAAGCTGCTGTTGGTGGAGGATAATGACATTAATCAGCAGGTTGCGAAAGAGATACTGGAGCAGGAAGGCTTTGACGTCGACATTGCTACGAATGGACTGGAAGCCGTACAAAAAATACGAAAAAACTGCTTTGATGCCGTATTGATGGATTTGCAAATGCCGATAATGGACGGTTATGAAGCCACACGCATTATACGTTCCGAACTGCAGTTTGATGATTTGCCGATTATTGCTATGACGGCTCATGCCATGACGGATGTCAAGGAAAAGTGTTTAAGTGTCGGTATGAATGGGTATGTGGTCAAACCCATAGATGTTGAAGAGTTAGTGGCAAGCCTATTTGACTTTATCAAACCGGAAGTGGGGGAAATACCGGGCTCTGCTTTGGCGTCAGCAGATAAACAAGAAAAAATGTTACCGGCATTGCTGCCCGGCATTGATAAGCAGTTGGGAATAAAGAATGTTGCAGGAAATGCTCAATTATTCCATGAGCTAGTGGTGAAATTTCATGAAGACTTTAGCGATGCAGCGGTTCGACTGGATACATTCCTGCAAGCAGGCGACAGAGGGGCCGCTTTGACATTACTGCATTCGTTAAAAGGCGTGGCGGGCAATCTTGCCATGTCCGAATTGAACGATAGCATAGGTGCATTGGAACAAGCCATTAGCAAGCAACAGACATGTGTCCCCGAATTGTTAATGGAATTTTCGAGAGCTCAACATGAAGTGCTTGAGTCAATTGGGCGATTACAAGCAATTGAGTCTACAAAGCCACTGGATTGCAATACTAATGCTGTTGGATCCGAGCTATTGCTAGTTGAGTCTTTATTGGATGATCTGTTTGATGCTCTGAATGGAAGTCGCCTGGATGCGGATTATCACTTCAAAGAACTGAAAAAGATTATCCGAAGCTCATGGCACGGTGATAAGGTCAAGCTGCTTGAGCAGGCGATCAATGCATTTGATTTTGCTGCTGCCCAATCTATTTTACAGGACGTTGCGCTGACTTTATTTGATAAGAAGTTAACGCAAGCGCCCGTATCTTCAGAAGCTGATGCCAGGCAAAAAATATTGATTGTCGATGACATGCCTACAAATATCAGGGCCTTAGGAGAAGTCTTAAGGTCCCGCTACGATATTGTTGTAGCTATAAATGGAGAAACGGCCTTGCTTATGGCACAGTCAGACCAGCCACCTGATCTGATTCTGCTGGATATTGAAATGCCGGACATGGATGGATGGCGGGTTTGCAGGCGTTTGAAAAGTCATGAAAAAACGCGCGATATTCCGGTGATCTTTATTACGGGTCATTATGAGGTATCGGAAGTAATGGCGGGCTTTGAGTCGGGCGCAGTTGATTACATCAGCAAGCCGTTCAATATATCGGTCGTTCAGGCCAGGGTTCAAATCCATCTGGAGCTTAAAAAACAACGGGACTTATTAGAACAGTTGGCGAGTGTTGACGCATTGACAGGTATTCCTAATCGCCGCATGTTTGACGAGTATTTTGCCAGAGAATGGCGTCGCTCCATGCGTTCGGCATCACCCATATCGCTCATCTTCATGGATGTCGACTTCTTCAAAACTTTTAATGATAACTACGGTCATGCGGAAGGAGATCGCTGTTTGGAGAATATTGCCGCTATCCTGAAGGATACGCTTAAGCGGGTAACTGATTTTGTGGCTCGTTATGGAGGAGAAGAGTTTGTTGCTGTATTACCGGAAATGAATCTGGATGAAGCGGTAGAAATGGCTGAAAGCATGCGTAAAAATGTCGTCAATTCCAATATTCCGCATGCATATTCCGGAGTAGCTGATCGGGTAACGTTGAGTCTCGGCGTGAGCAGTGTGATACCTGCTGCAGGCGTATCGCCCGAAGATCTGATAAAGACAGCCGATGCAGCGCTTTATATAGCGAAAGAAAATGGCCGGAATCAGGTTAGCGCAGCAAAACTGACCGGGGATAAAGATGAAATATAAAAGGTATGGTAAATTCCTACCCCTTATTCCTGTGCCGGAGCAGCGGTGCGATTCCCGGCTTTTTGGCTGTCTAAAGTAGCGATCATGAACCTCATGGCTATGAGAAAAGAATTTCCTATTCTGTTCGTGTCCGCGGTTTCAATGCTTCAAATACTCCCGGCTTTTGCCGCGGCACCCTCTATGATGTCCCAGGAAAATATAGCGGCCTCGTTAGATGAAGAGATCGGCTGGCTACAGGAGGAATCCGTCATTTTTTCAGCATCCCGGCGCGAGCAAAAAGTTTCGGCGACATCCGCTGCTGTATTTGTTATTAACAATGACGATCTTCGACGCTCCGGCGTTACTTCCATTCCTGATGCATTGCGGATGGTTCCAGGGCTTCAGGTTGCGCAATTGAATGCTAATACCTGGGCAATTACAGCGCGTGGATTTAACAGAGAGAGTGCGAATAAGCTGCTGGTGATGATTGACGGCAGGACGGTTTATCATCCTACATTTTCGGGAACGCTCTGGAGAACAAAAGACGTATTGCTTGAAGATGTGGAAAGGATTGAAATCATCAGGGGGCCAGGTGCAGCCATGTGGGGCGCCAATGCTGTGAATGGTGTCATCAATGTAATCACTAAAAGTGCAAACAACAGTCAAGGTTTGTTGGTTACGGCCGGAGGAGGAACTGAAGATAAAGGCTTGGGCGCTATTCGTTACGGCGGAAAAATAACGGATAATCTGCATTACCGGACGTATATTAAATATGCTGATAGGGATGATTTAGAATTGGCGGCGGGCGGCAACGCTGGAGACAACTGGGAAAAGTTTCAGGGTGGTTTCAGAATCGACGGCGACTTGACACAACATGATTCACTGACTTTGCAAGGCGATCTGTATACAGGCAATGGCGGCAGTTTGAAGGATATTACGACACCAATAGAGCCAGTTACTTCTCGGAGTAACGTGGGAGAAGATTTTTCCGGCGGCAATATTTTGAGCCGGTGGCGGCACCGGTTCTCCGATACATCGGATTTGTCGCTACAGCTCTACTTTGACCGGACCCAGGATAAGACTACTTATTCCGCGATTAATGACTCATCGGAAGCTGTTATAAATACGTACGATGCGGACCTGCAGCACTATTTCCAGCTTGGCGATCGCCAGGAAGTGACTTGGGGGCTGGGTTTTCGGTATATAGAGGATGATCAGGATAACGCCATCAATTTTTCGTTTGCGCCTGCGAGTCGCGATTATCTGTTATACAGCGCATTTATACAGGATCAGGTGGTGCTGGTTCCTGATACGATAAAATTCCTGTTTGGTTCAAAGTTCGAACATAATGATTTTAGCGGTTTTCAAATTCAGCCTAATGCTCGTTTCATTTATACGCCCGATAATCAACAGACATTATGGACGGCTGTTTCTCGTGCAGTCCGGACGCCTAATCGCTTAGACCATGACACAAGTCTGCTCTATTTTAGCCAGTTAGGCCCCAATGCTTTTGCCGCCTTGCAAGGCAATCAGGACTTTGAGTCGGAAGAACTCATAGCTTATGAATTAGGCTATCGGATAGCGCCTGAAGAAAATATCTCCATTGACGTTGCGGCTTTTTACAATGTTTATGACAAACTGAGCAGTGTGGAAGCCGGGACTCTTTTTATTGAAATGGCCAATGCCGCTCCTCATTTTATTTTTCCCGTGTCATCTGGAAACAATGCTCGTGGCGAAACCTACGGATTGGAGACGGCAGTGCAATGGCAGGCGTTAGAATGGTGGCGTCTGCAGACAAGTTACTCTTATTTGCAAATTCAGCTTCATACTGACGAGACTTCACTGCTGCGAGATGTCGAAGAAGGGCAATCGCCGCATCATCAATTCAATTTCAGATCATCGATGGACTTGCCGCACAATGTGCAGCTGGATGCTTTTTTACGTTATGTGGACAATCTTCCTGAGCGGGAAATCGACAGTTATCTGGAAATGGATGTGCGCCTGGGATGGAAGCCTGTGAAATATATGGAATTTTCTCTTGCCGGCAGGAATCTGTTAGACAGTAGCCATGCCGAGTTCCGAGCCGTAGGGATAGGAATGCCCGTCATAGAAGTACAGCGCAGCATATTCGGGCAGGTAAGCCTGAGCTTTTGAAAGCCGGGCTAATCAACTTCAATGTTAAAATTGGTATGTACGCACCTTGCCGAGCGCAGGCGATGTAAATGGCTGTCAATCTGTTCCCAGGAAGGCTTTCTTAATGCCTTTGCCGGAAGATAACCAGATTTTAATCGCCTCATAGACAATGACCGTTGTAAAGGTAACGGCCATCCATACTAATACAGCTTCAATGGGCAGAGATGCCCAGGCGCCGATTGTTATGCCCAGCATTTGATCGTGATTGTATCCCCACCATTGATACGGCGAGGCTAATGTCGCTTCCCATAGAAGACTGATTAATAAAATGAAAAAGAAAGTGGAACTGAAAGCGCGCCAATTGATAAATCGGTAAGTCGTCTTAAAGAAGGCAACGGAAGGAATAAAACTGGCGATGACAAGAAAGATAAAATAGCCTGGAAATCCGCCTTGATAGGGATGAATAAAAAAATTCTTATAAATAATACTGCATAGAATCAATACCAGTCCGATGGCGAGCGATTTCGGATGAAAAATCATAATTTTCTCTATCTCTTTACTCTCCGCAGAATAGTCAGGCACATTATAGGCGGCAAGCCAGTATTCATCGCACCAGATATAGATTAATAGAACCGTAACAAATCCTGTGAGATAAAAAACGAATTCTTCGATCGGCAATGCCGCTCGCCATGTCATCTGGTTGAAATCAAAGCCTGGCAGGTAGATCTGGAGTGTGGCTTCATGGTTTGCAAAAGTAAAAAAGCTAAGCCCGAAAAAAATATCCAGAATAAAGCCCAAAGGTATGAGTACGGTTAAGGCCAGCCAAAAAGATTTACGGATAAATTTCTCATCATGATTAATAAAAAGCCACGTAATGATCGTCAGTGCCGGAACAATAAAAAGTAACAGGCTCCAGGTATATCCCAATGGGGAAATACCAGTCACAGGATCAACAACATTTTGAGCTTTTTCAATAGTCAGCAGCGTTAATGTTGCCGGCAAGGTCAAGACGGCGATCATGATAAAAAATATTTTAAAATCCTTTATTGACGTAGAATTCATTTTTCCCTCTTAGGGTATTTATTATCTATTGGGAATGCTTATCAAACGACCATAATTCATAGCAGCTTCAGCGACTGAATGGCTCATCAGTTGCGTCCAAATCATGTTCTTCATGGGATCAGTGATGGCAATGGATGAGTTATTTTAAAGTTAGCACAAGCTTTGAATATTGTCAGTATCAATAATGCAAATGCCAAGCTTGGGCTTAGCAGTACAGGTAGCGGAAGTGACTCAAGCGTTATCAGGTACGCCATTTATTTCACCGGTTTGAGCATGACGGCGCAACAATTAATATTTTTACTCTTTTTTCCGTGGGCTCTAGTCAATAGGGTAAGTTGCCTGTGTCTCCATGAGTTGAAAATCCGGGATTGAACGTTTTTATTTCAGGGATCTTCCGTTTCACCTAATGATTTTCTCCGGTATATTTTATAAAAGATCTAAACGACTTCAGCGCTTTCTCATTGAGGGAGACAATTTTAGGTTGAGAACAGCCAAGGCGTATCATATAGATAGTATTATCAGGATACACCTTGGTATTCGGCTAGAAGATAGGCTATTTATGGAAATGATGTGTCGGGCATTCACCATTTCTTAAGCTAATAATCGGCCATTGGGCAGCCTTGGCAAACTGGCGCAGTTTTTCATCCGGATCAACCGCGACTGGGTTATCGACCAGTTTAAGCAATGGCAGATCGTTATGTGAATCGCTATAAAACCAACTGTCCTGCATGGTTTCCGTTGAGTCTTTTAGCCATGCTTCCAGCAATCTTACTTTGCCTTCCTGGAAGCAGGGAATGCCGTCAAAGCCGCCAGTATATTGGCCCTCTTTAAACGACGGTGTGGTCGCCAGCAAGTTATCAATGCCATACAGTTTGACTATCGGTTCGGTAACGAAACGGTTGGTGGCGGTAATGACCAGCAAAGTATCGCCCCGATCCCTGTGTTTGGCAATCAACTGCTGCGCCGACTTCAATAACAACGGCTTAATGGTTTCTTCTATAAATTGTGCCCGCCACTGGTAAAGTTGCTCGGGATGGTTATCGGCTAAAGGCCGCAGGGAAAATCGCAGGAATGCCTCTATATCCAGCGTACCTTGCTTGTAATCTTCATAGAATTTAGCGTTAGCGCTTGCATATTGATCTTTATCGACAATGCCTTGTTCGACAAGAAACTGTCCCCACAAGTAATCACTGTCATCGGCAATCAAAGTATTATCTAAATCAAAAATCGCTAAACTCACGGTTAAACCTGTCTGAAATAATTAAAAAAATCATGCCCTATGGCGTCTGTACTTTTTTTGTGGAACAATGGAGGCAATTAATTTATTACCTGACCTATTTTTGCAATTCTACCACATGCAAGATTAAACATAGGAAAGGGCAAGACAGCAGGTTTTAAACATGATTGACTCTAAAGGATATCGGCCCAATGTCGGAATCATCCTTTGCAATGACGAGGGTCGCGTGTTTTGGGCAAAACGGATGGGCGTGAACTCATGGCAGTTCCCGCAAGGCGGAATTCATCAGAATGAAGATCCTGAAACAGCGATGTATCGAGAATTGTGGGAAGAAACGGGGCTGCAACAACAGCATGTACAGGTACTTGGGCGTACGCGCTATTGGCTGAGGTATCAGCTGCCTGAGCGCTATATACGCAAGAACTCACTGCCTGTCTGCATAGGGCAAAAGCAGATTTGGTTTATTTTGCGGTTGATAACGCAGGAGTCCAATGTGCGTTTTGATCGTTGTGCCAAGCCGGAGTTTGATGGTTGGCGCTGGGTTGATTATTGGGATCCGCTTAAAGACGTCGTATATTTCAAGCGCAAAGTGTATCAGAAAGCGATGACCGAGTTGGGCGCGCTTCTGACTGTTGATTCCGTTCCTGTTAATGCGGAAGGGTATCTATCGAAAGAAAAAAGATACAATGGAGCTAAGCATCAATAGCCCTGCGTATCTGTTTGCAGTCCGGTTAGCGGCTTGGGCAAGCGGTGAACCTCTGATTCGAGCGAGCCGTCAGCAAACAGTTGAATCAAGCGATAACCCGGAGGCGTATCTACGACAGTGAGTTGTTTGCTTTCAGGCTGAAACTGGAAACAGGTTGAAGGAGCTCCCCATACGCGAACCGAGCCCGCTTCAAGCGCTGCGGCCTGATGAATATGGCCGAACGTGACGGCTTTAACCTTTGGATGTTGGTTGATTAGCGCAAACAGTTCCTGCGCGTTTTCTACCATCATAGTGTCCATCCAGGGGCTGTTGACGGACAGGCAATGGTGATGCATGGCAATCAACGCATAGTGGTTCGGATGACTGCTCAGGCACTGTTCAAGAAATGCCAGTTCCTGGTCTGACAGGCGACCTTCGGGCGTGCCGGGAACCTGGCTGTTCAAACTGATGATTTGCCAGTTGCCTAAAAAAACCTGCTTGCGGCAGCTGACTAGCTCCGTGTTCAATATCTCCTGCATCAGCTTATAATCATCGTGATTGCCGGGCAGGCAGATGCACGGAGTTTTATATGCTTCAAGTGTGTTCAGAATGCGTTGGTAATTTGATCGACCGGGATGCTGGCCCAGATCTCCTGTGAATAGAATTAAATCAAAAGGCGAGTGCGATGCAAAAGCCTGCTCAAGAACGGCCTGGAAATAGTAATCTGTGTCAATTCCCAGCAATGTCTCTCCGGGTTCAGGAAGAATATGCGAATCGGATATTTGCAGTATGGATAGACAACTGGAGTTATGCGCCATGACCATCACCTCACTCGATATTCTTGCTCAGAATTTTGGAGTTCCTCTGCGGATTGTATAACGCCTTGAGCGGGTCGGGAAGGCTATTGATATCCGACGGCAAGAAGCCCCGCTCGATAAACCAGTGCATGGTTTGCGTCGACAGCACGAATAATTTTTTCAGACCCAGCCCACTTGCTCTGCGGTAGGCATATTCCAGCATGCGATTGCCCCGGGCGGAACCTTGATAGTCCACATGCACGGCCATGCAGGCGATGACACCGGATTTCTCCTGCACATCCGGGTGCAATGCTGTGCAGCCTATGATCAAACCGTCTCTCTCAATCACAATGTAGTCGGCGATTTCCATCTCAACTTTTTCCCTGGAACGCTTGGTCAATTTACCTTGTTGCTCCAGAGGCTTTATCAGTTCCAGTATGCCGCCTATGTCGTTTAGCGTGGCGGGACGCAATTCTTCAAACGGCGTCGAGCTGATCAATGTGCCGATGCCGTCTCGGGTAAAAAGCTCAAGCAGCAGGGCGCCATTATGGTTGCGGTTGATCAGATGAACGCGCTCAATGCCCGACTGACAGCTTTGGATAGCCGCTTTCAGAGGTAGGCTGACCGTGTCGGCAAGGTCAGGGTGCTGTTCCAGAAAAGTTGTGGCTTCAGTGGTAGTCATTTGCTGAATTTGCGCGCCATTATTGGGACGGCAGCAGTCTTGCTCGGTCAATAGAATGAGCTTTTCGGCTTTCAATGCGATCGAGACGGCCGTCGCGACTTGCTCGGCGGACAGATTGAAAATTTCCCCGCTCGGCGAGTAGCCGATAGGCGAAATCAGCACGACATTGTCCTGGTCCAGCTGCTGGTGAATTGCCGCGCTGTCGATGCGCCGGACTTCTCC
Organism: Methylobacter luteus IMV-B-3098; assembly: GCF_000427625.1. GTDB lineage: Bacteria > Pseudomonadota > Gammaproteobacteria > Methylococcales > Methylomonadaceae > Methylobacter > Methylobacter luteus. The sequence goes on along the minus strand of NZ_KE386569.1, from coordinate 2,035,456 downwards.
GGTATGGCAGTAATCGATGCCATCAATGACGCCTATCGGTTTGGCGGTCACAAAATTGCCGGAAGCCACCTTGATTTTAGCGCCGGCCATCGGCGAGTTGGCAAGGCCCATCGACAGGAGCGCTTCAATTTCCACGCGTACCAGGCCGGCTGCCTCTTTCACGCACTGAAGCGCCAGATCGTCGGTAATGCGTAAGTGTTTGTGAAAGCGGGGCGGCGGCGTGGTGTTGTTCAGGCGCTGGTCCACCTGCGGACGTATGCCGTGAACCAGTACCAGACGTATCCCTAAGCTGTTCAGTAACGCAAAATCATGAACGTGACTGGCGAAGTCATCGTCAAGAACCGCTTCGCCGCCGAACGAAATCACAAACGTCTTGTTGCGATGAGCGTGTATATACGGTGATGAGTTTCTGAACCAGCTGACAAATGAGTGATGCGATTCCATAATAGCGTTTATAGAATTTCTTGCTCATGAAAGAGCGGAGAGCCTGGGTGCCGGAACACCCAGGCCATGGGGATGGAAATTAATCCAAATTGTCGGTAACGGCGCCCAACGAAGCCGAGCTGACCAATTTGGCATATTTTGCCAGCACGCCGCGCGTATAACGCGGAGCGGGCTGTTTCCATTTGTCGAAACGACGCGCAATTTCGTGTTCATCGACATGCAATGTCAGTTTGTTGTTTTCCGCATCGATTGTGATCGTGTCGCCATTTTCAACAATCGCCAACGCGCCGCCGACATAGGCTTCCGGCGTGATATGGCCGACTACGAAACCATGCGTGCCGCCGGAGAACCGGCCGTCGGTAATCAATGCCACGTCTTTACCCAGGCCTTTGCCCATGACGGCGGAAGTAGGGGACAGCATTTCGCGCATGCCGGGACCTCCTTTAGGGCCTTCGTAGCGGATAACGATTACATCGCCTTTGACGATGTCGCCGTTCAGGATGCTTTGCAGTGCCTGTTCTTCGGCCTCGAATACCTTGGCCTGGCCGGTAAAGCAGAGGCCTTCCTTGCCGGTAATCTTGGCGACTGCGCCTTCAGAAGCCAGGTTGCCGTATAAAACTACCAGATGGCTGTCTTTTTTGATCGGATTATCCAGCGGACGGATCATATCCTGACCTTCCGGATAGGATTTGACGTCAGTCAGGTTTTCAGCCAGGGTTTTTCCGGTTACGGTCAGGCAGTCGCCGTGCAATAAGCCCCGGTCCAGCAGTTCTTTCATCAGCGGTTGAATGCCGCCTATCTCGATCAGTTCGGCCATTTGGTAGTGGCCGCTAGGTTTCAGATCGGCGACCATGGGCACATGTTTGCCGATGCGCGTAAAATCATCCAGAGTAATGTCAACGCCCACAGCATTGGCCATGGCCAGAATATGCAATACCGCATTGGTCGAGCCGCCGAGAGCAATGACGACCGTAATCGCATTCTCGAATGCTTCCTTAGTCATGATGTCGCGCGGCTTGATGTCTTTTTTCAGCAATTCCAGTACGGCAGCGCCTGCGCGTTCGCAATCCAGGCGTTTGTCTTCGGAGACGGCAGCCTGCGCGGAACTGTTGGGCAGACTCATACCCAAGGCTTCAATAGCCGATGCCATGGTGTTGGCCGTATACATACCGCCGCATGAGCCGGCGCCGGGGATGGCCTTGGCTTCAATCTCGGCAAGCTCGGCATCATCGATTTTATTGTTGGCTCTGGCACCGACAGCCTCGAACACGGACACGACATCGAGTTTTTTATCTTTGTGGCAGCCTGGCAGAATGGTGCCTCCGTAAACGAAGATGGCCGGACGGTTCAAACGGGCCAGGGCGATCATGCAACCGGGCATGTTCTTGTCACAGCCGCCGATGGCAACAACGCCGTCGAAGCCCTGGCAACCGACCACGGTTTCAATGGAATCGGCAATGACTTCGCGCGATACCAGCGAATATTTCATGCCTTCCGTGCCCATGGATATGCCGTCTGAGATCGTGATGGTATTGAAGATAACGGCTTTTCCGTTGGCATTGTCCACGCCGCGTGCGGCATCATCGGCCAGTCTGTTGATGTGCATGTTGCAAGGCGTCACCATGCTCCAGGTCGACGCGATACCAATTTGCGGTTTGCTGAAATCTTCGTTCTTAAAGCCAACGGCATGCAGCATTGCGCGGCTTGGCGCGCGTTCCATGCCATCAACAACTTGAGAAGAGTAGGTGCGGGTTTTTTTGTCACCTGAATTAGCCATGTAAGCGATTCCCGAAAGTTATGTGTTTAAAATGTAGGATACGAAAAGGCAAGGGCCTGTCTGGTCTCAGTAAGTATCCCAACTACTGCTTCTGCGGCGCCAGCCTAATTTGGGCAGGATGAATCCCAGTATGACTCCGATCAGGGACAGCATGCCGCCGTATAAAAACCAGTCCTGTCTGCTGCTGTCTCCCAGCGCCTTATTTTCCAGTTTAAGCTGTTCCAGTTCTCGTTCAACATTAACCACGCGTTCCTGAAGTTCATCGCGTTGGTTTCTTAATGCCACGGCGCTGGAAGCGGTTTGTTTAAGCTCGCTGAGTTCCCGGGCCAAATGATCGCGTTCCGTTGCCAGAGACTGCTCGAGAGATGTTCCAGGTGTTAGTGAGGTTTTCAGTGAATCAAGTTCGGCTTTAAGTGTCGTGTTTTCTTTTTCCAATAACGTCAGCTTTTTATTGCTGGTGTCCAGTTGAAAATGGCTGGACGGCTCTTTCATAGTGTAGCGGGCCAGAATATAGCCTTCCGTGCCGTTATCGAGACGCGCATGGATGAAGCCGGTTTCTTTGTTTTGACTGATCACCGTCAGAGGTGTGCCCGGGTGGAGTAATTTTATAATTTTACCGCGCGTGTTTTCTTCACTTCTGAATGCCAGATCCAGATTGTCGGTTACATAAACTGTTGTGGCCTGTGCTGAACCGAAAGTTAGCATTAAGATAAAAAACGAACTTAATATTTTTTTCACTTGAATCTCTGCTTTTGATCGTCCGAAAAGATAAATTTTAGCGTTATTTACGACACATGAGAAATTCGAGCAGTGCTTTTTGAGCATGCAGACGGTTTTCGGCTTCATCGAAGATAACGCTCTGCGGACCATCTATAACCTCGGCAGAGACTTCTTCGCCGCGATGCGCGGGCAGGCAATGCATAAACAGGGCATCATGATTTGCTGCTTTCATGATATCCGAGTTGATCTGATAATCTTGAAAGGCCATTTCGCGTTGTTTCTGTTCTTCTTCCTGGCCCATGCTGGCCCAGACGTCGGTGACGAGCAAATCCGCGCCTTTGGCTGCATCCAGTGGCGTGGAGAAAAAACGGACACGTTCGCCAGCCGCCTCGACAATGGATTTCACAGGTTCATAACCGGGCGGACAGGCAATATTTAACTTAAAGTCCAATAGGGTTGCAGCATCAATATAGGAATGGCACATGTTATTGCCATCGCCTATCCAGGTGACTGTCTTGTCCTGAATGTCGCCGCGATGCTCAAAATAAGTCTGCATGTCCGCCAGTAATTGGCACGGGTGCTGCAGATCGGTTAAGCCGTTGATCACGGGTACTCGCGAATGCTCGGCGAATGTGCTTACCGTTTCATGCTTGTTGGTTCTGAGCATGATGCAGTCAACCATGCTGGAGATAACCTTGGCGCTATCCTGCAACGGCTCGCCGCGTCCTAGTTGTGTATCTCTGGGTGACAGAAACAATGCGCTGCCGCCAAAATGGCTCATGCCCGCTTCAAATGAAATACGCGTGCGCGTCGACGATTTTTCGAAAATCATTGCCAGCACTTGGCCTTTCAAAGGCTGGTAATCAGGATCGCGGTGATTTTTCAGCTCTATGGCTCTGCTGATCAAACGACGAAATTCTTCGCTTGATAAGTCAAACAGGCTGATAAAGTGTCTGGGATTCATAGGCATTGTCTTGTGTGCTCTTGGATAAGAGCGGATAAGGTTTCTACGAGTTGATTGATTTGCTGGTCATCAATGATCAAAGGCGGCAGCAGACGGATGGTTTTCTCGCTGGTGACATTGATCAGTAAACCTTGCTCCAAGGCCGATTGAACAAGTTCCGCGCAAGGCGCGTCGAGTTCGATGCCGATCATGAGCCCTTTGTGGCGAACGTCGACAACATGCGGATTGCCAGCCAATTGCTTGCTGAAGCCGTCGCTGATAGCTGAGCCTTTTTGTTCGGCTTGCTCGATCAGGTTTTCACTGTCCAGTGCTTCTAATACAGCCAATGCCGCGCTGCACGCCAGAGGATTGCCGCCAAATGTAGAACCGTGCGAGCCTGTGGTAAACAGTTGGGCTGCTTTGCCGCGGGCAAGACAGGCTCCTATCGGCACGCCGTTGCCCAACGCTTTGGCCAGCGTGCAAACATCGGGCATGATTGCATTGTGCTGATAGGCAAGAAATTTTCCGGTGCGGCCTATGCCAGTCTGGATTTCGTCCAGCATCATCAGCAGGTCGTATTGGTCGCAGAGGCTGCGGATCCGGTTCAGATAATCGCTAGCCGGAATGTTGACGCCGCCTTCACCCTGAATCGGTTCAACCAATACGGCAACGATATTGTCATGATGTTTGATCGCCTGTTCGATGGCGCTGACGTCATTGTAAGGCACGCGCACAAAGCCCTCGACCAGCGGCGCAAAGCCCTGCTGTACTTTCGTGTTGCCGGTGGCGCTTAATGTGGCGAGTGTACGGCCGTGAAAGCTCTTTTCCATGACGATGATGGCCGGATTTTTTATATTCCGCTGATGGGCATATAGACGAGCCAGTTTGATGGCGGCTTCATTGGCCTCAGCCCCGGAATTGCAGAAAAAAACGTTGTCCATGCCGCTTTTTTCAATCAATCTGTCGGCCAGACGTTCCTGGGCGGCGACGCCGTATACGTTTGACGTATGCAGCAAGGCTTCGCTTTGTTTGCAGATGGCCCTGTGCACTGCCGGGTGCGCGTGACCCAGATTGCATACGGCTATGCCTGACAGGGCATCCAGATAACGTTTATTGTTAGTGTCCCACAACCATGCACCGGCGCCGCGCTCGAAAGTCACGGGTAAGCGTCCGTAGGTTGGCATAATATGGCTGGTCATTGATTCTGCCTGTAAACAAAAGTAGCGGAAAGTCGGTCGCCCGTTGGAAAAATGTTCGATTATAGTTTTCAAACAGCTCTCAGGCAAGCGCGGGCTTGCAAGATTTGCTTTTTTAACGCCATAAATGTTGATAAAATTAGTCGGTTTTATTTCTTCAGTGAGTAACTGCTACTATGAATGTTATCGAAAGAATCAAAGACCAGATTGAAAATAATCCGGTGGTTTTATACATGAAAGGCACGCCCGATTTCCCTCAATGCGGCTTTTCAGGCCAGGCTGTTCAGGTATTGGATGCCTGTCATGCGAAATACATGTATGTCAATATTTTCGAAGATCCTGAGATTCGCGAGGCGTTGAAGGACTATTCAAATTGGCCGACTTATCCGCAGCTTTACATCGGCGGTGAACTCGTAGGCGGCTGCGACATCATGATTGACTTGTATAACAAGGGCGAGTTGAGCAGGATGCTGGCAGCGGTCGACGCCATAGCAGAATAATTTGCTGTGATTATCATACCCGCAATGCGGGTATGATAGCGTTTGTGTTATGCATCAAGTGATTCAAGCCGTTTCCAGCGGTTGACTATCTTGCAGAACAGCTCGGCTGTTTTCTCGGCATCATATAGCGCGGAATGCGCTTTTTCATTATCCCATTCCAGGCCAGCCGTCTTGGCGATTTTTGCCAGCACGGTTTGTTGATAGGCCAGTCCACCCAGCGTAGCCGTGTCAAATGTGCTGAACGGATGAAACGGGCTTCTTTTTATTTGCGTACGATGAATGGCCGCGTTCAGAAAATTGATGTCGAAAGCCGGATTATGGCCGACCAGAATCGCCCGCGTGCAGTTGTTGCGCTTTACTGCTTCCTTAATGGGCTTGAACAGCATGTCAAGCGCTTCTTTCTCATCCACAGCCATCCGGAAAGGGTGATGGGGGTCAATGCCGTTGAATTTGAGGGCGGCTTCATCGAATTCGGCATTTTTAAACGGAATCACATGCGTTGAGTAGCGCTCGGTGATTTCCAGGTCGTGCTTGCTGTTAAGTTCGACAATCACGGCGGCGATTTCCAGCAGGGCATGCTTTTTAGGGTTAAAGCCGGTTGTTTCTATGTCGATAATGACAGGAAGATAGCCTCTAAAACGTTTGTCTAAAGGAGTAGTTGCAGGTATATCCATTAATTTTGAGTGGAATCAGGGGCCATGGAAAGAATTAGGGAGCCTAATGGCGGATGTCGATGGTTATGGCCTTTTATGCTATGTTACGCGAAATTTAATGCATTATAAAAAATAATAGCGAAATTAAAGGCAAATCAATGCACAAGAACAGATCAATAACGCAATTGGCAGGTCTTATATTATTGGGCATGATGGCAGGATGCGCAACCAGTACAAAAGATGCCAGGGATCCATTGGAAAACTGGAACAGAGGTGTGCAGTCATTCAATGACAGTCTTGACGATTATGTGATGAAGCCCGTCGCCACAGGCTATCAGTGGATCATGCCTTCATTTGCCGACCGTGGTGTAACTAATTTTTTCAGCAATATTGATGATATCGGTGTCACGATAAACGATTTGTTGCAGTTCAAGTTATCGCAGACCGGCATGGATGGATCTCGTTTCATCGTCAACACGGTGGCTGGCATTGGAGGATTCATCGATGTCGCGGAGATGATTAATCTGCCCAAGCACAACGAGGATTTTGACCAGACGCTAGGCGTTTGGGGCGTGCCGGCAGGACCTTATCTGGTATTGCCGTTTTTCGGACCCAGTTCTCCACGCGGCGTAGGCGGCCTGATCGGCGATGCAGCCATGAACCCTATCAGCTATCTTGACAGCGGCATCATTACCGGCTCGTTATTCGCAACGAATGCGACCGATTTGCGCGCGGACAATTTAGGCACCGAAAAAGTGGCGACTGAAGCTGCTCTGGATCGGTATGAGTTTCTTAGGGATTCGTATTTACAACGGCGCAATTATCTGGTTAATGACGGTAATGTGCCGGAAGGAGAGGAGGAACTGGATCTGGATTTAGAGCTTGATGAAGATAGTCTATCGCCCGTTAATCCTTATTAATCCGCATTTGCACTGCAGACAGGCGGGAGATACCGCCTGTCTACAGTGTGATTGAGTCTATTGCTGTAGCTGCCAAGTCAACTCTTCACTGGCTTTCAGCGGGGTGATCGAGAGCGAGTCCTCACCGTAAGCGGCCGGTACTCTCCAGGTAGTTTTTTCCAGAGTGACCGTACCCGAGTTTCTTGGTAAACGGTAAAAGTCGGAGCCGTGGAAACTCGCGAACCCTTCCAGCTTGTCCAGCGCGCCAGCCCGCTCGAAGACTTCCGCGTACAGTTCTAGCGCTGCATGGGCGCTGTAACAACCGGCGCATCCGCAGGCGGCTTCCTTCAATGAAGTCAGGTGCGGGGCGCTGTCCGTGCCCAGAAAGAATTTCGGATTGCCGCTGGTGGCGGCGGTAACCAAAGCCTGGCGATGGTGTTCGCGCTTGATGATCGGCAGACAGTAATGATGCGGGCGTATGCCGCCGGCCAGGATGGCATTGCGGTTGAACATCAGGTGCTGCGGCGTAATGGTGGCGGCAATGCGCGCGCCGGCGGACTGGACAAACTGCACGGCTTCCGTCGTTGTCACGTGTTCGACCACGATGCGCAGTGCCGGGAAGTTTCTGGCGATGTCGGTCAGGCTGGTATCGACGAATACCCGTTCCCGGTCAAAAATATCGCAAGACTCGTCGGTGACTTCGCCATGGATCAGCAAAGGTATGTCGTGCTTTTCCATGGCCGCGAGCAGCGGGTAAGCGGCTCTGATATCGCTAATTCCGGAATCGGAATGGGTAGTAGCGCCGGCCGGATAAAGTTTGAATGCCTGAATATGTTCGCATTCCGCGGCTTTCCTGATTTCATCCACCGTCGTCGAGCCGGTCAGGTAAAGCGTCATTAGCGGCGTGAAATCCAGGCCCGCAGGAACAGCCTGCAGAATTTCCTCGCGGTAGGACAGGGCCTGTGCCACGGTCGTCACGGGTGGCCTCAGATTGGGCATGATGATGGCGCGAGCGAATTGCCGTGTGGTATGAGGCATGACGGTTTTTAAAATCGCGCCGGTTCTGACATGCAAATGCCAGTCATCGGGGCGTGTGATGGTTAATTTTTTCATTATGCAGGGTAATCTTCTGTAAAATAGATGACTATTTTATAGGAAGGACCTTGAAAAACTAATACAGTCCCCTATTTTGGGTATTATTTTTTTGTTATCGGAGGGGCTAATGCCAATTTACGAATACCAATGTCAAGCATGCGGTCATGAACATGAAGCTTTGCAAAAACTCAGCGACGCGCCATTAATCCACTGTCCGGCCTGCAGCCAGCCGGAGCTGATTAAAAAGATTTCGGCGGCAGGATTCAGATTAAAAGGCGGCGGCTGGTATGAAACCGATTTTAAAAGCGGCGCCAAGAAAAACGTAGCAGGCGAGAGCAGCAGTTCCAGTTCCAGCGCTCCAAGTCCAGCGAGTTGCTGCGGCGGAGGCTGCAAGAGCAGCCATTAGGACTGACTTGCAACGGCTGGTTTAAGCACGTAATATCGACAAATTTTTTGGATTAACAGAGAAAACTTATGCGTACCCACAAGTGTGGAGAATTAAACAAAGAACATTTAGGCGAAGCGGTTGAATTATGCGGCTGGGTTCACCGTCGCCGGGACCATGGCGGGGTCATTTTCATTGATCTGAGAGACCGTGCCGGTCTGGTGCAAGTCGTATTTGATCCTGATTCTCCCGAAACCTTCGCGGTAGCCGAAAGTGTACGCAGCGAATATGTTTTAAAAGTCGAAGGGATCGTGCGCGATCGTCCCGAAGGCACGATTAATCCAAACATGCAAACCGGTGAAGTAGAGGTACTGGTCAGCAATGTGGAAGTGTTGAACGAATCCGAAACGCCGCCTTTCCCGATCGAAAGCGACATTGAAGTCAACGAGGAAATGCGCCTGCGTTATCGCTACATCGATTTGCGCCGTACGTCCATGCAGGAAAAAATGCGCGTGCGCCGCGATGTCACCCGCACGCTGCGCAATTTCCTCGATGATCACGAGTTTTTCGAGATCGAAACGCCTTATCTGACCAAAGCCACGCCGGAAGGCGCGCGTGATTACATCGTGCCCAGCCGCACGCATGAAAACGCCTTCTTTGCCTTGCCGCAGTCGCCCCAGCTTTACAAACAAATTCTGATGGTCTCCGGCATGGACCGCTATTATCAGGTCGTGCGCTGTTTCCGCGACGAGGATCTGCGCGCCGATAGACAGCCCGAATTTACGCAGCTCGATATCGAAACGTCTTTCATGGATGAAAACGAGATCATGGAGATCATGGAAGAGATGATTCGTCAGCTGTTCGCGGAAATCATCAATGTGCAGCTCGATGCCACTTTCTCGCGCATGACCTATCAGGAAGCGATGTCCCGGTTCGGCGTTGACCGTCCCGATCTGCGGATCCCGCTGGAACTGGTCGATATCGCCGATGAAATGAAAGCTGTCGATTTCAAAGTCTTCTCGGGTCCTGCCAATGATCCTAATGGCCGCGTCGTGGCCATGCGCCTGCCTAACGGCGGTGACCTAAGCCGCAAGGATATCGAGGACCTGACCAAATTCGTCGGCATCTATGGCGCCAAAGGCTTGGCTTATATCAAAGTCAATGACCGCAATGGCGGCATCGACGGCTTGCAGTCGCCGATCGTTAAGTTCGCACCGGCCGAAGTCTGGGAAAAAGTGCTGACCAAAACTGAAGCCCAGACCGGCGACCTGATTTTCTTCGGCGCCGACAAGGCGCACGTCGTCAACGAAGCGATGGGCGCGTTGCGCGTCAAGCTTGGGCACGACCTTAATCTGCTGGAAGGCGACTGGAAGCCGGTTTGGGTTGTCGATTTCCCGATGTTCGACTGGGACGACAAGAGTCAGCGCTGGAATGCCATTCACCATCCGTTTACGGCGCCGAGCTGCTCGGTCGAAGACTTGCTGGCCAACCCCGGCGCGGCGTTATCTCGCGCCTATGACCTGGTGTTGAACGGCACTGAAGTCGGCGGCGGCTCGATTCGTATCAACCGCTCATCGATGCAGCAAACCGTACTAAAGATTTTAGGTATTGAAGAGGATGAAGCCAAGGAAAAATTCGGATTCCTGCTCGAGGCTCTGAAATACGGCGCGCCGCCGCACGGCGGTATGGCGTTCGGACTCGATCGCCTGGTCATGCTGATGACCGGATCGCACTCGATCCGCGATGTGATTGCCTTTCCTAAAACGCAATCAGCGGCCTGTCCTTTAGTCAGTGCACCGGCTCCCGTTGATGATGCGCAGTTGCGCGAATTGGGCATCCGATTGCTGAAACCTACCAAGGCATCATAACCAGCCTTATCCTGTTTGCTCCGCCGCAAAATAATGCGGCGGAGTCAAAACTTATAGCGGGAAAGAAGGGTCTTATATAATTGAACACTTCGTTCCCTCGTGTTCGTGGTGAATTACCAAGTTATTCTCTATTAAGGGTTATCTTTTAATGACCGATACCGCATTACCGATTCAAGATTATGCATTGCTCAGCGACGAGGAATGTGATGCGCGCATTGTCGCGGCCAAGGCAAAGCTAGGCAAACGCTGCGTTATTCTCGGCCATCATTATCAGCGCGATGAAGTCTTCAAGCATGCCGATCTGACCGGCGACTCATTGAAGCTGTCCAAGGAAGCGGCCCAGTCCGATGCCGAATACATCGTTTTCTGCGGCGTGCATTTCATGGCCGAAGTCGCCGATATTCTGTCCAGGCCCGAGCAGATCGCCATCCTGCCGGATATGGCGGCAGGCTGTTCCATGGCCGATATGGCCAATCTGGTCAAGGTGCAGAAATGCTGGAAAGAGCTGGCGGAAATTCTGGATGTGGAATCCCAAGTTACGCCCGTGACCTACATCAATTCGGCAGCCGATCTGAAAGCCTTCTGCGGCCAGCATGGCGGTATTGTCTGCACGTCCTCGAATGCCCAGAAAATCCTGGAATGGAGTTTTGCGCGTCGCGAGAAAATCCTGTTTTTCCCCGATCAGCATCTAGGCCGCAATACCGGCTACCGGATGGGCATTCCGCTGGAGGAAATGGTCGTCTGGGATTTCACCAAGCCCATGGGCGGGCTGACGGTTGAGCAAATCCGCAACGCCAAAATGATTCTGTGGAAGGGCTATTGCTCCGTGCACCAGGCATTTCAGCCTGAACATATCGATAACTTCCTGCAGCGTTATCCCGAAACGAAGGTGATCTCGCATCCGGAAGCCTGCTTCGAGGTCTGCCAGAAATCCGATTACATCGGCTCTACCGAATACATCCTCAAGACCGTGCGCGAGGCCGAGCCGAACACGCGCTGGCTGGTGGCGACGGAATTGAACCTGGTCAATCGCCTGCAGGAGGAATGCAAAGCGCAGGGTAAAAACGTGCATTTCATGTCGCCCATGCTGTGCATGTGCTCAACCATGTTCAGAACCGATCCGCAGCATTTGGCCTGGGTCCTGGAAAATCTGGTGGCCGGCCATGTCGTCAACCAGATCTCCGTGCCGGCCGACATCGCCAGATCGGCCAAGAAGGCGCTGGATGACATGCTGGCTATAAAATAACCGTTCTCTGATCAACAAAAAAAGCCGATAAACGTTTCGCGTTTATCGGCCTTTTTGCGTCTGTGTGTGGGGGAGAGGAGACTTCGTTTTGTTGAGTGCGAATTAATTCGCACCTACGTACAGAAACGTGCAGCAAGTGTAGGCTGGGTTGGAGCTTTAGCGGAAACCCGGCACGGGCGGCCTCGAATGCTGGGTTTATCAACCCAGCCTACCCTGGTTAACAGCGTCCGGCAAACGGCAAAAAAATCTGTCAGTGCGTAACATCAGTAACTACTTCGAATCTTTCCACTTCTGCATCCTGGACAGTTTCTTTGCCGCTTTCTGTTCACGGATCACAGCCAGTTCGGCCAGCTCCTGTTCCATCATGGCCGGCGTTTCCAGGCTGATCCGGCCGATCGTGCCGGCGCGCAGTTCGGACAATAGCAGTTTAGAGACCTTATCCATGTCCACGCGTCCGCCCGAACGCAGACAGCCGCGATTTCTGCCGATAGTTTCCATAAGTTCCTGTTCGCTGTCCGGCAGTTGCTCGATCTGAAAACGGGCCTTCAGCAAATCGGGATAATGCCTTAACAGATAATCGGCCGCAAAGAAGGCGATATGCTCGTGATTGATGGCCGTATCCTTGATCGCGCCCGTGGTCGCCAGCCGGTAGCCGCTGTTTCTGTTTTCGACATTCGGCCAGAGCACGCCGGGCGTGTCCCACAGGACGATACCGTTGCCGATGTTGATGCGTTGCTGCGTTTTGGTGATGGCCGGTTCGTTGCCGGTCTTGGCTATGATTCGGCCGGCCAGTATATTGATCAGCGTGGACTTGCCGACATTCGGTATGCCTACGATCAGGGCCTGTATCAGCCGGCCGCTGCTCTCCTTGCCGGGCAGCATTTTGTGGCACAGGTCGGCGATCTGGCGCATTTTTTCGGGCTGTTCGATGGTCAACGCCAGAGTCTTGACACCTTTTTCCTGCTCCAGATAGGTTTGCCAGTGCTGCGTCATGTCCGGGTCGGCGAGGTCGCTTTTGCTGAGCACCTTGATGCAGGGCTTGTCGCCTCGCAGCGTTTTCAGCATCGGATTCTCGCTGCTGAACGGAATGCGCGCATCCAGAATTTCAATGATCAGGTCAACCTGTGGCAGGATGTGCTTGATCTCTTTGCTGGCCTTGTGCATATGGCCGGGATACCACTGAATAAGCATGATGTTTTTCAAATAGTTAGAATGCGGGTCAGGCGGCATTATAGCAGTTATCGAGTGGCGCCGCCCCGATGACAGTGCAGCAAAAGTAGCTCATATTCAGTATCATGTGTGACAAAACACCGATTGCTATGACCATCCGTATGAAAACAATAAAAGAAACAACGATAACAAGCAGTTTTTACGCCTATCTATCAAGGCTGCGCTGGATCAAGCGCTGGGGGCTCAAACGCAACGCGCATGATGAGAACGTCATGGAGCACAGCTGGGAAGTCTCCGTCATCGCGCATACGCTGGCCTTGATCAAAAACCGCTATTACGGCGGCCAAATCGATGCCAATGCCGTCGCTGCCGCGGCCCTGTACCACGATATCACCGAAGTGATCACGGGCGATCTGCCGACACCGATCAAATATCATTCCGAGGAAATCAGCACGGCTTACAAGCAGATTGAAAAACAGGCCGAGAAGGAACTGCTGAATCTGTTGCCGGCAGAGCTGCAGGCCGATTTTCAGGCGTTGATTCATCACGACCACATGCCGGAAGAGCATGTGCGCATCATCAAGGCGGCGGACAAGATCTCGGCCTACCTCAAATGCCAGGCCGAACTGAAAGCCGGCAATGCCGAATTCGAGATGGCCGCCGAGCAGTTGGCCAAAACGATCGGCGAATCCGAGCAGCCCGAAGTCGCGTTTTTTATGCAGGCGTTCGTGCCCAGTTGCGGCCTGACGCTGGACGGGCTCATGAAAACCTACTGAGCCGGCACTATCAGGGACATATATGTTAAGACTCTTCCACACGGCGGACTGGCATCTCGGCCACCATCTGCACGGCGTATCGCGGCACTTCGAACATCAGCAGTTCCTGACCTGGCTGCTGCAGACCCTGCAGGACAGACAGGCCGACGCGCTGATCGTCGCCGGCGACATCTTCGATACGGCCAATCCCTCGGCAGCCGCACAGGCGCAGCTTTATGAATTCCTGGTCAAAGCCAGAACGCAACAGCCCCGTCTGGATATCGTGCTGATCGGCGGCAATCACGACTCGGCCAGCCGGCTCGATGCGCCTTCACCGATACTGAAAGCGCTGGGCGTGCATGTTGTCGGCGGTCTGGTGCGCAAGCAAGACGGCAAAATCGATTGGGAGCGCCTGATCGTGCCGCTGACCGATGTCCATGGCGCTGTCAAAGCCTGGTGCGGCGCCATGCCGTTTCTGCGCAATGCCGATCTGCCAGGCAATGACGAGGCCGGTGATCCGTTGATTGCCGGCGTTAAAAACCTGTATAACCAATTATCCGAAAAGATTCAGCAAAAGGCCGGCAATGGCGAGAGCCTGATCCTGACCGGGCATTGCTATATGGTCAACGGCTGCGTGTCGGAACTGAGCGAGCGCAAGATCCTGGGCGGCAACCAGCACGCGCTGCCGGCCGATATATTCCCCGGCGACATCGCCTATGTCGCCCTGGGTCATCTGCATCTGGCGCAAAAAGTCGGCCAGAACGAGCATATCCGCTACAGCGGCTCGCCGATACCGCTGTCCTTCGACGAAGCCGGTTATCGGCATCAAGTGTTGCAGATCGAGATCGAGGCCGGTCAAGTTGAAACGAGCGCCATTCAAATTCCGCGCAGCGTCGAGATGATCCGGATTCCCGACGGCAACGACTTCGCAGCGCTGACCGACGTGATCGCGCAACTGAAAAATCTGGATCTCGACCACAATCTGCCGGTTGAACAAACCCCGTTCGTGGAGCTCAGAATCCGGCTCGACAGACCGGAACCGGGCCTGCGTCAGCAGATTGAGGAAGCCATCGCCGGATTGCCGTTGCGTCTGCTGAAAATATCGACCGCCTACCGAGGCAGCCAGCAAAGCCTGGCCGATATCGACATCGAACAGCGACTGGAAGAACTGCAACCGCTCGACGTTTTTCAGCGCTGCTATCAGACCCGCTACGACCAGGATGCGCCGGAAGCCATGACGGCTCTGTTCAACGAACTGGTCGAAAGCGTGCAGGGAGGCGACTGATGCGTATTCTGGCGATTCGCGGCAAAAATCTGGCCAGCCTGGCCGACGAGTTTGAAATTTCACTGGACGGCGGCCCGCTCGCGCCGGTCGGCCTGTTCGCCATTACCGGTCAGACCGGCGCCGGCAAAAGCACGATACTCGATGCCTTGTGCCTGGCGTTGTATGACAAAATACCGCGCCTGCCGGACGGGCACGGGTTTGCGGTCGGGCACAGGGACGAGGATGAAAACCTGCGCGTGACCAGCAACGACGTGCGCTCGATCCTGCGGCGCGGCACGGCCTCGGGGTTTGCCGAAGTCGATTTTATCGGCAAGGACAAACAGGCCTACCGGGCGCGCTGGGAAGTCAGCAAGGCGCGCGGCAAGGCGACCGGTCGGCTACAGGCGCAGGACATCACGCTGACCCATATCGCCAGCGGCCAGCGCATAGGCCAGGGCAAAAAGAGCACACTGGAAGCGATCAGCGAAAAAATCGACCTTAATTTCGACCAGTTCCGGCGCTCGGTCCTGCTGGCGCAGGGCGATTTCGCAGCCTTCCTGAAAGCCAAAAAAGACGACCGTTCCAATCTGCTCGAGCGCATCACCGGCACCGATATTTATTCCGAACTGTCGATCGCGGCTTTCGAGCGCGCCAAGCAGGAAAAGGAGGCACTCAAGCGCATCGAAGAGCAGCTGCAGGATCAAATACCGCTGGCCGAGCCCGACCGTCAAGCACTGGAACAGGAACGCGATCAATGTATCGCGCTGCTGGCTGACCTCGAAAAAGCCATCAATACCAATCAGCAAACCCTCGACTGGTACACGGCGCTGAACAACCTAAAAGCGGCCGAGCAGGCAGCCGGCGCCACCTTCGAAACAAATCAGCAGGCCTGGCACGACGCCGAACCCGAGCGCCAGTTGATCGAAAAAGTCGAGGCTGCGCAACCGCTTAAACCACTGCTTACGCAGTATAAGGCGGCCACGGCCGAAGTCCGAGACGCAGAGCAAAAGCTGAAAACCAGCGGGGAATTGCAGGAAGCCGCCGAGCTTAGGCTGAACACGGCCAGGCAACGGGTGACGGTTGCCTCCGGTATCCTGCTGGCTGCCGAGAAAAGCCAGCAGGATGCGCAACCGTTGTTAACCAAAGCCCGCGATCTGGACACGCGCATCGAGGTCATGCAGGACGACATTAATGCCCTAAATTCCGAACAAACCCGGCTGCGAGAGCAGCTGGCTGACGCGCAAGCGCATCATCAGGACTTGCTGGCGCAGCAGGCCGAGAAAACAGACCGGCTGCAACAGCTCAACACCTGGCTGGATGAAAATCAGGCGCTGAAACCCGTCGCGGTCGAGTGGAGCCGCTGGCAAGGCGAACTGGAACGCTATCAGGTGCTAACAGCGCGCAAGGCCGAAAGCGAGAACAAGCTCAAGGTCTGCAAAGACTTAGTCGATGGCGATGAATGCCTGATGGCCGGGATCAGGAAAACCATCATCGAAAGCCGGCAGGAACAGGACAAACAGCTGGCAACACTGGAGCCGCTCAAACAGCAGGCCGGCCAATACTCGCTTGAGAGCCTGAATCGCGTTAAAGACGATCTGGAAATCAAGCGCGGGCAAGTCAATGCCGCCCTGAAGCTGGCCCAGGACGCGCTGACTTTGCAACAGGCCCTGACGCAGGACAGCGACAAACTGGCCGCCACCGGGCAGGCGCTGACCGATGCGGCCGGGCAACTAGAAACGGCAACCCGCCAACAGGCAACCAACGGCACCGCGCTCGAAGAGGCCAGAAAATCCCTGGCCCTGATCCAGGCCATTACGCATAAAAACGCCCAGGAGTTCCGCGATCTGCTGCAGCCGGATCAGCCCTGTCCCGTTTGCGGCGCGCTCGAGCATCCCTGGCGCGATCACGATGGCGTCGGTACGCCGCTGGAGGGCGCGCAGCAGGCCAGAGTCAAGGAGCTGGAAAGCGAAAAAGTGGCCCTGATCAAATCGGTCGCAGGGCTGCAAAAATTGATCGACCAGAAACAGGAACAAAAGGCCGCGCTGGAACAACATATTGCTCAGGTCCAAGAGAAACTGGCAGACTGTCATGCCGAATGGCGCGCTTTGGCTCTGCCAGGCAAGCCCGATCTGACGCTTACCGATGAAGGGCTTTCACCGTTGCTGGAACGGCAGTCCGAACAACTTACGGCCGAGTGGGAGCGCGTCAAACAGCAGGAAAAACAGGCCATAGACCTGCAAAAGCAGATCAAGGCGGCCCAAGATCTGTACGATGCTGCCAGGCAGAAGCTGGAAAGTCTGGTACACCAGCAGTCCGCGCTCGACAGCCGACTGGCCGAAAGCAAAGCCAACCTGAACCATCTTTCCGACCAGCTTCAGGAGCTGGAAACTCAACTGAACGCACTGGCCGGACTGTTGCGAATGCCGTTCGGCCAAATCAGCAATTGGCAGTCTGATATGGCGCGCGATGCGGAACAGTTCAAACAAAACCTGACAGCCAAGGTAAGCCAATGGCAGCAGGCGGAACAGGATGTACAGGCCATCACCCAGGTCCTGGCCGATATCAACTACAAAGAAAAACTCGCTGCCCAGACCCTCGACCAATGCCGGCAATATTGCCAAGACAAGCAGAACGACATCACACAGAAGACGGGGGAAAAGCAGAAGCTGTCGGAAGAACGCAACGCCCTGCTTCCCGAAGCCAATGGGGGAACAGCCGACAGCTACGAGCAGGCGCTGAACCGCAAGGTGCAGGACGCCAGAGCCGCTTATGAACAGGCAGTCAACGTTGCCGGTCAGGCCGAAACCGATCTGGCAGCCCAGCAACAAAACCGGCGGCACTGGCAGGCCGAGACCGACCGTCGCTCAGGTAATCTGGACAAGGCCCAGGCCATGCTGAACGAGGCGCTGACCAAACAGGGCATTGATCTGGACGGCCTGAAACAACTGCTCGAAAAGGACGAAGCCTGGCTGAGCGAGCAGAAAGCCAGCCGGGCGGCGCTGGAGCACGCGCTGCGCGAAGCGGCCGCACTATTGAAAGTCAAAGCGGACGACAGACAGCGGCATGAAACCCATGCGCCGCTGGAGACCGAGGAACTCGCCAGTCAGATCGCCCAGGAATTGCGGCAAAAGCGGCAGATCCTGAATTCGCAGAAGGAAGAAAAACTGATACTGCTGCGCGAGGACGACAAAAAAATCGTCGCCGGCAGCCATCTGAAAACGGAGCTGGACAAGCAGCAGGCGCGCTGGCAGCAGTGGGAAAGCCTGAACGAACTGATCGGCTCGAAATCCGGCGCCAAATTCCGCAGCTTCGCCCAGAGCCTGACTCTGGAAGCCCTGCTGGCGCACAGCAACCGCCACCTCGAAGACTTCGCCAGGCGTTATCGGTTGCAGCGCGTGCCGGGCAGCGAACTGGAACTGCAGATCATAGACCGCGACATGGCCGACGACGTGCGCAGCGTGCACAGCCTGTCCGGCGGCGAAAGCTTCCTGGTCTCGCTGGCGCTGGCGTTGGGCCTGGCCTCGCTGTCATCGAACAAGACCCAGGTTGAATCGCTGTTCATCGACGAAGGCTTCGGCAGCCTGGACCCGGAAACCCTGGACATCGCCATCGCCAGTCTGGACACGCTGCAAGCCCTGGGCCGGAAAGTCGGCGTCATCTCGCATGTGCCGATACTGGTCGAAAGGATCGGCGCCAGGGTCGTGGTTGAAAAGCAGGGCGGGGGAAAGAGCCGTGTTTCTGTTGAAGGAAATGGTTGAACGTGCGGAAGGCACGATCTCAGGGTTTAAGGCGGCAGATCGGCTAAGCCATCGTACGAATAGCCATCGTCTTTAAAAAATGTGAACATTTTGAATTACAAGATTGTTTTTTTTCTGTTTTGCGGCAGACAGGGTTGTTTCTCTCCTTGAACTATCCGGCGGCTATCTGCGCCGGCCAATCATCAGTTTCACTTAGGAGGACAGTCTATGAAAAACATGCTCATTATGGCAGTTGCTTTGCTCA
Organism: Methylobacter luteus IMV-B-3098; assembly: GCF_000427625.1. Lineage (GTDB taxonomy): Bacteria > Pseudomonadota > Gammaproteobacteria > Methylococcales > Methylomonadaceae > Methylobacter > Methylobacter luteus. The sequence goes on along the minus strand of NZ_KE386569.1, from coordinate 2,016,539 downwards.
TGCTCTCGGCCGCCACGACCAGTCCTGCAGACTCGGAAAATACCAATGGCTCAGAGCCGGGAAATGGCAATAGCTTCATTGGCTTATGGGAGGCGGTTGATCCCCGGGACGGGTCTCATCTGATCCTTTCGATTACGAGCAATGATGACGGCACAGTCAAACTGCTTGTTTATGATACGTTCTGGACTTTGTGTAATGGGGACAGAGGGATTGCCCAGGGCACGAGTGAAGTTTCGGCAGAGCAATCTTTAAAATCTGATGATTACGCCATTACCTGTTTTGAAACTGGCGATACCACGGTCGTGCCCATCGCTTTAACCAGAAATTCAGACGGCACTTTAGCACGGGTTGGCCCTGCGCCACTGACTCCGCTGATTATTTATCATCGAACCAGCAAATAACATTATCCGTAATTTGGTACTCGCCCATGCTTCATGTATATGAGGCATGGGGATTAGTCTGTCTCAGGAGGGCTAGCTATGAAAAACATAATCGTTATGGCTGTTGCTTTATTCATGCTCGCAGCCTCCATCATCAGTCGGGCGCAGGCGGGAGATGCCAGTAACTTCGTCGGCTTATGGGAGACAATTGATCCCGATGATGGCTCTCATCAGGTTCTCTCGATTACGCACAACGGTGACGGCGCATTCAAACTGCTCATTTATGACACATACTTCAATTCGTGTAATGGTGGCAGAGGTCTTGTTCAAGGCACAGGTAAAGTTTCGGCTGAAGGGACTTTAAAATCGGATGATTTCACCATTACCTGTTTTGAAAACGAGGATACCGAGACAGCATCCGTCATTTTTTCCAGAAATTCAGACGGCACTTTAACGCGGACCAGCACAGCGTCATTCTTTCCTTTGAAGATTTATCATCAAACCAGTAAGTGACAGCCTCTATAGTCGGAATTCTCCAAGCTATATAAACGCAGTACAGATAAGTAATGATGTGTCTCTCTCATTAGCGCTTCACTATAAAAACAGAACCCGAAATTGCTGTTTTCTGTTGAATTTCAGCAAGTTGAATAAGCCGTCGTACGAATAGTAATTGTCTTTAAAAAATGTAAATATTTTCAATTGCAAGGTTGTTTTTTATCTGTTTGAGACATACAGGATCGTGTCTGTCGTTGAAATCATGCAGCGCTATTGGAGCGCTGTTCAATCATCAGTTTCAATCAGGAGAACAGTCTATGAAAAACATACTTCTTATAGCGACAACCTTATTCATGCTTGCTACCTCCGTAATCAGTCGGGCCGAGATAGAAGATACCAGTACCTCAGGGTCAGGAAGTACCGATACCTCAACATCGGGAACTACCAATAGCTTCATTGGCTTATGGGAAGGGGTTGATCCCGAGGACGGGGCTCACATTATGATTTCGATTACAAACAATAATGGCGGCGCAGTAAAACTGCTCCTTTATGCCACATACATCACTATATGTAATGGCGGCAGAGGCATTACCCAAGGCACGGGCAATGTTTCGGCAGAAGGAGGATTAAAAGTGGATGAATTTGTCGTTACCTGTTTTGAAACCGACAAGACAGAGACACTTCCCGCCACTTTTACCCTAAATCCAGATGGCACTTTAACATGGGATCGCTCTGCAGAGCCCGCACCGCCTCCTCCGTCGATAATTTTTCATAAAACCAGCAGTTAATGTCGCTGTAGTCTTGTACCTGCCAGCGCTCCATGGATGCAGTGCTGGCAACAATCTCACTCAGGAGAACAGGCTATGAAAAACATACTTCTTAATGTACTGATGTTGCTCATGCTCGCAGCCTCCATGGCCGGTCGGGCACGGGCGGGAGAAGCCAATAGCTTCGTTGGTCTATGGGAGAGGGTCGAAACCACTGACGGGTCTCACGATATACTTTCGATTACGGATAATAGCGACGGCACATTCAAAGTGCTCCAGTATGCCACCTACTTCACTGTATGTAATGGCGGCAGAGGGGACTTTAACAGTGGATGATTTCACCGGTACCTGTTTTGAAACCGGCAAGACCGTGGCTGAGCCGCTTTTCACTTTTACCCTAAATTCAGACGGCACTGTAACGGAAGAGGAGTCCAATGATCCATCTGCTCCAAAGTCAGTTTGGCACCGCACCAGCAGCAAATAATGGCATCTGTTTTTGTGATCTATCCGTGCTTCGCGGACGCAACACGAAATGATGTAGCGAAAATGATGCTGACTTTGCTGAATAACGCGCGGAATAGAGCAAGCGCTCACATTTCAACATTGGTCAACTCTGCGCTCCACCCGATCCATGCAAGTAAGTTCGTTGACTTCTTCTGGCTTTCTGTCGGACACGGTCAAGTTAGTTTGTGCGTTAAGTTGTTATCCTGAATGCAATCATTCTCTGGAGGTTCATCATGGCTACTTACATTGTTCTCCTTAATTTCACCGAGCAGGGCATTCACAACATCAAAGACACTACCAAGCGGGCTGATTCCGTAAGAGAAATGGCGAAGAAGTTTGGAATCACTGCGAAGGATTTCTACTGGACGTTAGGGAGTTACGATGTCGTTAACGTATTCGAAGCGCCCGACGATACATCCATGGCGGCTCTTCTGGCAAGCCTCGGCACTTTGGGCAATGTTCGAACCCTGACATTACGGGCTTTTACCGAAGAAGACATGAATGGAATAATCGCAAAGCTGGGATAGGGCAAGCATACGGTGTGGGATCAGTTTCCATTCCGACTGGCTAATCCAGCGCTCCATCCTATCCGCGCCTGCAAGATTGCTCGGTTTTTTCAGGCTCCCGTCGGGCGCGGTTGGGTGAGCCTGCGCACCATCAATGTTTCAGCCGCTCCGGGTCCTGCTGAAACAAACCTGTCATTGTCTCGCCCCAGAATTCCTTTCAGAGGAAAGCAACAAGTGAACCCATGTCCCCGCGCCCGTTGCTTTCCTGACCTTTCATAGGAATCCGGACAGAATACGCCCTGGCATAAGCAGACCTTTGTCCCGAGATTCAGGCAGTTGAAAATATCTATATTGCCGGGCCTGGTCTCTGCCTGGAAAACCAAGCCGTCAAATCCATAGAACATGATCCACCGCAGGTAACAATACGCCACCAATTTTTGTTGAAACCTTTTAGCGACAGAGAAGTTCCAAAATAACAAGAAATGGCGGTGCGAACGCGTCATTAAAAGCAGAGGATTTTCAAATGTTCACACACTCCGAACAGTCTTACGAATATGAGGAGACACGCGAACTTGTCGCACTGGTGACTGACGCGGCAGAGTTGGTCCGCAGCAAAGGTGAAACGGCGTTTAGCGATTTCAGCGTCTCCGGCAGCCGCTGGCGACAGGAAGAAATCTACATCTTTGTGCTGGATCCTGAAGGGAACATGTTGGTTCATCCCGATCCAGAGTTGGAAGGCAAGAACGTGCTGGAATTGAAGGATATTAATGGAAAGCCGATCATCCGCGGACTTATCGATGCGGCAATGATGGTTCCCGACAAACCAACAGGCTGGTATCACTACCAATGGCCGGTGCCGGGCGGGATTCTGCCCCGCTGGAAAAGCACTTACGTGCGGCTGGTGACGGCGCCGTACGGTAAAGACTATGTGGTCGGCAGCGGCATGTACAACGACCGTATGGAACGGCCCTTTGTCGTGGATGCGGTGAAAAACGCCGTCGGACAGATCGAGCAGCATGGCACCGCGGCTTTTCCGCTCTTCTATGATCCGACCGGTCCTTTCATCGCCAAGGACGAGTATATTTTTGTGTACGACATGAATGGGTTCAATATCGTCCTCCCGGCATTTCCGAACCTGGAAGGGCGCGACCTTCTGGACCTGAAGGATACCCAGGGCAAGCAGTTGATCCGCGAGATGCTCGAGGTGATACAAACCAGTGGTTCCGGCTGGGTTGATTATATGTGGCCCAAGCCGGGGGAAAGCGTCTCTATGCAAAAGTCGGCTTATGTAACCAAGGCAAAGATGGGCGATCGATGGCTGCTGGTAGGCAGCGGCGTCTATTTGGCCGATGCGCCCAAGGCAGCCCCGGCCGCCAATACCATGACCGCGCCGGAACTGATGACACTGGTCCGGGACGGAGCGGCCGTCTTCGAAAAGCAGGGCGAGCAGGCTTATCCCGAGTTCCGCAAGCAGGGATCGAAGTGGTTCCATGATAATACCTATTTCTTTGTCTGGACGATGGACGGGACGCGGGTGTTTCATGCAGCGAACCCGGCCGGCGAAGGAGAAAATATGCGCGGCATGAAGGATATTCTGGGAAGACCCATCGACCAGATGGTTTTCAGTGCGATTGGTGGTTTGTCAAAGAGCGTTGAAAATTTTCCAGTAAAGAGCGTCGAAAAGTTTCCAGTCGTGTTGTAGGGTTATCGGCCTTCAGCCGCCTTTTTTCGCTGCTTGAACCGATAGGAATCATTACCTGTTTCCAGAATATCGCAGTGATGAGTAATTCGATCCAACAGGGCCGTGGTCATCTTGGCATCACCGAACACCTGCACCCATTCGGCGAAGTTCAGATTAGTGGTGATGATCAGCGAGGTTTTCTCGTACAGCTGACTGATCAGATGAAACAGCAAAGCGCCACCCGATGCCGGGAACGGCAGATAGCCCAGTTCATCGAGAATGACTGCATCACTATGCGTTAACCGCTTGGCCAGAGTGCCGGCCTTGCCCAACTGCTTTTCCTTGTCCAGTTGATTGACCAGATCGACAGCGTTGTAAAAACGCACGCGTTTGCCCTGGTGAATGGCTGCTACGCCCAGGGCGGTCGCCAGATGGGTTTTACCGGTGCCGGTTCCGCCCACCAGTATCAGGTTGGTGACCTGCTCCATGAAGCCGGCCGTTGCCAACTGCTCAATCCGCGCTTGCTCCAAAGGCGTTTCCTGCCAATCAAAGCTCATCAGATCACGGTGATGAGGAAAGCGCGCGGCTTTAAGCTGATAACTTAGGCTGCGGGCCTGTCGGTCAGCCTGTTCCGCTTCAATCAGGCGATCCAGCCAAACTTCCGGCATGACGGGCTTTTGCTGACCACTGTATTCGGCTTGCCACTCGCTCCAGGCCGCAGCCATGCCATAGAGATGAAGATCCTTTAGGCGCATTGCACGATCAATGGACATGGCGTGAACTCCGCAAGGTATCGTAGCGGCTGCAATCAGCTACCGGCTCCAGGGCCAATGTCGGCGTGGATGGCGATGTGTCAGTCAACGGTTTAGGCCTAGCTGCATCAGTTAACCGGCGCATTTCATTGAGCACAATCGCGGCGCTGATGATCCCGGTTTGCAAGGTCAGGTCGCACGCCACTTCCAGTGTCTCCAGGCCATCATCGCCTAATGACCTGGCCATCAGCAACAGATCGACAAACGCGCGATCACCTTGGTCTTGTTTGAGAATGCGGTCCCGGACCACTTTAACCGGTGCCGGCAGATCCCAGGCCTGAAACGGCGCACCATGCCGCAGTGCTCCCGGCTTTTTCTCTAATACCGGCAGGTAATGCCAGGGATCACAGACCAGCTGATCACGGCCAAAACGACGGATATGTTCGGCAATGACCTGACCTTCGGCCACCAGGCGCACACGATCGGCCGTTAAGCGCACTGACACCACCGCATTAGCCCATTGGGCCGGCACGCTGTAGCGATTACGGTCAATACGTATCAGGCACAACTGTGAGACCCGCCGTACCTCTTCCACGTAGCCATCAAAGCTGGCCTTGACTGGCATTAACAGCGGCTGTTCTTCGGCAAAGCAATCGGCGATAGTGCGTGAAGGTTGTTCGGGATGGGGCCGTCCCGCCAATTCCCGACAGCGTAGCGCCAGCCAGGCATTCAGGCTGGTAAAATCGGCGAATTTGGCCAAGGGCGTAAACAGCCACTCCCGGATATTACCCACCTGATTTTCCACTTGGCCTTTTTCCCAGCCCGATGCCGGCGTGCAGGCCACCGGCTCAAACAGATAGTGATTGGCCAAGGCCAGAAAACGGCGATTAAAGCGACGCTCCTTGCCGACAAAGATCGCGTCAACAACAGCCTTCAGATTATCGTAGATCATGCGTTTTGGTACGCCACCGAAGTAAGCGAACGCCTGGCGGTGTGCATCCAGCACCATCTCCTGGGTTTCTCGCGGATAGGCGACCACGAACATCTGCCGGCTGTAGGCCAGGCGAAAGTGAGCCACTTTAATGGTCTGCGTCACACCGCCGAGCTCGACGGTTTCCTGGCTCCAATCAAACTGGCAGGTCTCGCCCGCCGGAAAGGCTAACGGTACAAAGGCTTGTTTGACGGCGGGACTGCTGACTTGCTGTTTCTTCCAACGCCTTACATGGCGTTGTACGGCCGTATAAGAGCCGCGGTACCCCTCAACCTGGAGACACTCATACAGTCGGCGGGCAGTCCGTCTCTGTTTACGCGGCAAAACCGCTTCCTGCTCCAACCAGGTGTCCAGTTGGTCATGGAATGAGCCCAGCTTGGGATAAGGCTGATGTTGGCGCTGATAAACCGGCGCTTCAAGCGTCTTGAGATGCTTGCGGATGGTGGGGCGGGAGAGCTTAAAGGTCTTCGCCAGAGAACTGATGCTTTCTTTACCTACATGATGACGCCGTCTGAGTTCGGCAATAAGGTCCATTTCTAACACTCCAGGATGCTCCGGTCAAAAACCGGTCATTAAATAACCTGGGGTGGAAACTTTTCAACGCTCTTTTCCCCAGGGCCCTGGAAAGTTTTGCACGCTTTTTAACAAGCGTGGATAGCATAACTACTGAGACAATTGAAAAAATAGCCGCCTATTTTAAAATCGAACCCTACCGTTTGCTGATCCCTAATATGCCTATTGAAGAATTGCTGGATAACAAGATTGAACAGATTATCAAGTGTTATACAAAATCTGTAGAAGAAGGGCGAGAGAATATCAAGCGTATAGCTGAAATGGAAGCTAGATATAACCTGAGTTCGGGATAAAAAAGGGAGCAGGTTCTTGTTATAAAAGAGAAAATAAGTTTTCGACGCTAACTTTCTCCGAACAAAAACCTGCCTTTATGAAATTAACACACTTATTCTGCGATGTGGACGATTTTTGCCAAACCTTTATAGCGGACTGGCAAAAAAATCAATTAACCCAAGGTAAGAAGAAACGCCATCGTCTCCATCGGATGAGTGATAGCGAGATGATCACGATTTTAGTGGCTTACCATCAAGCCGGTTTTCGAACCTTCAAATGGTTTTATCTGAGGCATGTGCAGCGCTATTGGCGAGCTGAGTTTCCTAATCTGCTAAGCTATAATCGCTTTATCGAGCTGATGCCAAAACTGTTGGCGCCGCTCACCGCCTTTATGGCCAGTCGCCGAGGCGCTTCGGCAGGTATTGCCTTTATTGATTCAACACCGCTGGGCGTGTGCGAGAATATCCGTATTCCCCGGCACAAAACCTTCACCCAGGAAGCCGGGCGCGGCAAATCGTCGACCGGCTGGTTTTATGGCTTCAAATTGCATCTGATCGTCAATGACCAGGGCGAGATTCTGTCATTTTGCATCACACCGGGCAATGTCGATGATCGCAAACCAGTCCCCGATCTGGTGAAATCATTGACGGGAAAGCTGTTTGGCGACCGGGGCTATATTTCCAGGAAGTTAACTGACTTATTGGCCCATCAGAATGTCACGCTGATTACTACGCTGAAGAAAAACATGAAGCCGCAAGTGATGGATGTGTTTGACAAATGTTTGCTGCGCAAGCGTAGCATCATTGAAACGATCAATGATCAACTCAAGAATATTGGCGATCTTGAACACTCGCGGCATCGTTCTTTGAGCAACTATTTGTCCAATATCATCGCTTGTCTGGTGGCCTATACCTATCAGGAGAAAAAGCCGGCTCTCAATTTGCGCGATGTCGATTGGTTGCCTTTTATTTCGAATGCTTAAACCGAACTGAGGTTAGATATAGTGATCTATAGCAACGTTGAAATGTAAAATTTTGAACTTGATCTGATGTTTTCATTTTGCTGCCCAACTAGTGATTAAATAACTTTTTTAGATCATCTTTGTTTAGAAATAAAAATGAAATTGAAACTCCACTTCTAATATCGGAGCGTTCGACATGTCTTGTACGTTCCATATTATTTGATCCCCATCAGGCAGCGCGCCATATTCTAATTCCTTAACCGTAAAAAGCATTTGACTAGGTAGCCGTTTTGATTGCAAATTTACTAGCAGTTGGTTAAAAACTTCTGTTTTCAAAGCTACTGATGCAATGCAAGTCTCTTCTCTATACTCAGATTCTTGATAATATTTGAGAAATCCAATGGCTCCTTGCTGAACAGCGTTTTCGTTGTAGGACTCAGTATGATAAAAGCAAACTTCCCATTTTGATTTTTTTAGGCTTTCATTGCTGTGGGTAAGAACATCGTCATTTAATTTTACATCCATGCTTATTGTTCCAACTGATACGATTGACTGTTGCTGCTGACGGAAGCTATGTATGGCAGAAATCGGAACGAGAGAAATGATCGTAGAATTCATGTTCTTATTATTAGTAATGATGGGCGTAAATTTAGGTGCATAGTGAAGCGGCAGCCAGACAAAATCAAGCAATCGAAACTTAAAATTATATAACTACTTTTCGCCTTAGTTTTTAAACTATAAACACACGATCAATCAAGGCTGGCTATATGGTGGCCTTTTTTGTGTATGGGGATCAAGAAAAGCAGAGCCACAACAGAAAAATGCAGTAAGTTTTACAGTAACTTTTAATTATTATTTTTTTATTCCTCTGATAATAAGGCTTTCAATAGCACTTCCAGCTCCGGATAGGCGCCAAAGGCGCAATCCCTTAACACGCCGTGTTTGTCGACCAGAATATGCGAGGGCGTGCCTTTCAGGTCGAAACGCTCAAACGTCTCCGCCCGGTAGGTCAGGGATTGAAAATAGTGCTGTGCTCGCTTGCGGATTTGCTGTTGATGCGCTTCCGGCTGCTGATCGAAGTCGGGCACGCGCGCCCTGATAAAGGACAGGATGTCATCGTCGGTCATATTGTCCCCGCGCTTGTTCAGACGATCCATGGCCAGCGGGAAAGGGATGCGATAGGGCAGGCGACCGTCGATCAGCTCGCCGCGCTGGCTTAGCGCGAGCAGCGTCTCGCCGACAACTTCGCCTTTTTCGGCCAACCGAACCAGATTGTTCAGATTGTTTTTATCGAAGTCCTCAAACGCCGTCGCCACGCCCAGGACCGACAACCCTTGGTCCGCATAGCGTTGATGCAGGGAGATAGCTTGCGGCAGGGCATATAAAAAACAGCCCGGACAGTTGACCTGAAAGACTTCCACCAGCACGACCCGGCCCGGTAACAGATCGAAATTGGCCGGCTCGCCCTGAACCCAGTCGGAAACCGATAACAGCGGCGCTGGCTGGCCTATTTGTGCGGTCATTTTCGCTCTCCCGTAAAACTGAATAGTTTGTAGGGGCGATTTTAGTCGCCCTCATACATGAAGCTGGAGTAAATGAAATATTATACTGCCGCCAGGGTTTGCGGCATAAGAACGCTTCAGTATTAGACGATCGGGGAGAGCCGTTTTACATTTGCGATTGCAGGTAATTCTGCAACCCGACCTTGCCGATCAGTTCAAGCTGGGTTTCCAGCCAGTCGACATGCTCTTCCTCGCTTTCGAGGATGTGTTCGAAAATTTCCCTGGAGATATAGTCTTTAACGCTTTCGCAGTAGGCAATTGCTTCCCGGAGCAAGGGTATGGCGTTGTGTTCCAGTTTCAAGTCGCATTCAAGCATTTCCTGGGGATTCTCGCCGATCAATATCTTGTCGAGACTTTGCAGGTTGGGCAGGCCTTCCAGAAACAGGATGCGTTCGATCAATCGGTCGGCGTGCTTCATTTCGTCGATGGACTCGTGATAGACCTTCTCGTTCAGTTTTTGAAAACCCCAGTTTTTATACATGCGGGCATGTAAAAAATACTGATTAATGGCGGTCAGCTCATTAGTCAATGCCTTATTGAGAAACTCGATAACCTGGCTATCTCCTTGCATGCTACACCTCTGGTTTTTCTAATACGCGTTAAGAATGGGTTCGTTTGATGCTGCTTGCATTATAGATTGCTGCCGACGGTTTCCGTCAAGCAGTTCCTTGATCTGTTTATTGCATTTTCCGCAATTTCTGCCGACACCGAGGCAATCGAATATCTGTTTGCGCGTGCAAACGCCATTATCAATCGCGTTTTTTATCTGGGAATCAGTAACTGCTTTGCAAACACATACGTACATAAAGGGATCTCCTGTAGAGTAATCTTTTGCAAATGATAACAATTCTCATTTGAAACATAAAGCAGTTTTTGCAATAATTATTCGTAAGGCCGTTTTCGTCTGCAGTTTCGAAGCTCCTCATGCCGGGTTTATCAACCCGGCCTACCGCAAATCCTGAGTCAGCAAAGTCGCGTTGCCGCCGATCGCGGCGGTATTGGTCGTCACGGTCTGTTCCACAACAAAGCGGCGCAAATAATCGGGGCCGCCGGCCTTGGGACCTGTGCCGGAAAGGCGCATGCCGCCGAAAGGCTGCACGCCGACAACCGCGCCGATCATGTTGCGGTTGACATAAATATTGCCGACCTTAACGCCTTGCCGGATTTTTTCGGCCGTCGTTTCAATCCGGCTGTGTATGCCCAGCGTCAGGCCGTAACCGGTGGCATTGACGGCGGCGATCACCTGGTCGAGATCGGCGGCCCGGTAACGGATCAGGTGCAGGATCGGGCCGAAGACCTCCTGGGTCAGCTGCGACAGCGATTCGATCTCAAACAGGCTGGGCGCGAAAAAGCTGCCGTGCTTTAACTCATCATTCATGGGCAGTTGATAGAGCAGTTTCGCCTGTTGCTTCATCATTTCAAGATGCGCCGTCAGCGGCGCCAGCGCGGCATGGTCGATCACGGGGCCGATGTCGGTCGAGGTCAGACCGGGGTTGCCCAGCGACAATTCCTGCATGGCGCCGGTTAGCATGGCGATGGTTTTATCGGCAATTTCCTCTTGCACAAACAGCGCGCGCAGGGCCGAGCAGCGCTGGCCGGCGCTGTTGAATGCAGACAGCATGGCGTCCTGCACCAATTGCTCCGGCAGGGCCGAGCTGTCGGCGATCAGGACATTCTGGCCGCCGGTTTCGGCGATAATCGGCACGATGGCCTGATGGTGCTCGGCCAACTGCTGGTTGATAAACCGCGCCGTGGCCGTCGAGCCCGTGAAGGCGATGCCGGCCACCTGCGGATTGGGCAGGACATGTTGGCCGGTCGTGCGCCCATCGGCCGGCAGGAATTGCAGTACCGATTCGGGAACGCCGGCCTGATGCAGCAGGCGCACGCAGTGCATGGCCGTCAGTGCGGTCTGGCTGGCCGGTTTGGCGATGACGGTATTGCCGGCCGCGAGCGCGGCAACGACCTGGCCGGTAAAAATAGCAATCGGAAAATTCCACGGGCTGATGCAGACATAAACGCCTCGGCCATAGTAATGAAGCCGGTTGTCTTCGCCGACAGGGCCGGGCAGGCGGATAGGTTCGCCAAATAATTCGAGCGCCGATTGCGCATAATAGCGGCAGAAATCGACCGCCTCCCTGACTTCTGACAGGGCATCCCTGATCGTGCGGCCGCCTTCGCGGATACACAGCGAAACCAGTTCCAGGCGGTGCTGTTCGAACAGATCGGCGGCCCGCTTCAGGCAGGCGGCGCGCGTTTCGACAGGACAAAGACGCCAATCATTAAAGGCTTCGGCGGCGCCTGCCAGGGCCTGTTCGATCGTCTCCTGCCCGGCATGGCTGACCGTGCCTACCGCCTGCCGATTGTCCCACGGATTGACGATGATCTGTTCCTGGCCCGGGCAAGGCTGGCCGTCGACCAGCGGCACGGCTGTCCATTGCCGGTCGGCCAGGGCGTTCAGATCCTGCTGCAATTGATTCAACACCTCGGGATCGGCCAGATTGACGCCGCTCGAATTAAGCCGTTTTTCGCCATAAATATCGCGCGGCAGGACTATCGGTGATTTCAGTTCAGTCGCCTTTACCGTTGCCACGGGATCACAGATCAATTCCGTCACGCTGATGTCGGGGTGATCGATCTGGTTGACGAAAGAGGTATTGGCGCCGTTCTCCAGCAGGCGTCTGACCAGATAAGGCAGCAGTTCATGATAATGCCCGACCGGCGCATAGATGCGGCAGGGGATTTGCCAGCCCTGATGTTCCATGATTTCGTCATAAAGCGCCTCGCCCATGCCGTGCAGGCGCTGGAATTCATAGCCCGGATGTTGCCTGCCCATCTGATGGACGGCGGCGAGCGTGTGCGCGTTATGGCTGGCGAACTGAGGATAAAACGCCTCGGGCCGCGACAGCATGAATTGCGCGCAGGCCAGATAAGAGACGTCGGTCGCCGATTTATGGGTGAACACGGGGTAATCGCTGAGGCCGTTTTCCTGAGCCCGTTTGATCTCACTGTCCCAGTAGGCGCCTTTGACGAGCCGCAACGGAATCTTGCACTGCCGGGATTCGGCCAGCGCAGCCAGCCAGCGGATGACGGGCAGAGCGCGTTTTTGGTACGCCTGCACGGCCAGACCCAGGCCCGGCCAGCCGTTCAGTTGCGCCAGCACGGCGGCAAAGATCGTCAGGGACATATCCAGGCGCTCGGATTCCTCGGCATCCACGGTCAGAGAAATATTGGCCGCGCGCGCATGATTGGCCAGATGCAGCAGCCTGTCCGTGAGCTCCTTGACGGCGCGCACCTGTTGCAGCGGCTCATAGCGCGGGCACAGCGCCGATAATTTGACCGAAATGCCCGGATTGGCATAAATATCATCATTATGGGCATGCCCGGCCAGCGTGGCGATAGCCTTGGCGTATGACTGGAAATAACGCTCGGCATCGGCCGCCGTCAGCGCCGCCTCGCCCAGCATGTCGAACGAATAGCGGTAGGCGGGCTGCTGCTCGCCGCGCACAACGGCTTGTTCGATCGAATCGGCAATCACGAATTGCAGGGCCATATACTGCATGGCCTGATTCAGCGCGCTGCGAATGAGCGGCGCGCCCATTCTGGACAGCAATTGTTCGAAGACCGGAAACCAGTGCTGCGGCGATGGCGCCGCCAATTCTTCAAATTGCCGCGTAAGCAGCAAGGCGCGCGTCGATAGATTGACCCAGAAAGAGTCGCTGTGCTGGACATGGCGCTGCCAATCGGCTACGGTCAGCTTTTCCTGCAAAAACAGGTCCTGCGTCTGGCGGTCAGGAATGCGCAGCAGGGCTTCGGCGATGCCCATCAGCACAATGCCTTCCTGGGAGTTGAGCTGGTATTCGTGCAGGAAGGCTTCGATCGCGCTGTGCCGCTGCGCCCGGGTCCTGACCGCGGTCACCAGTGTTTCGGCGGATGCGCCGGCGGCAGCTGCATCATAGGTCAAAAGATCGGTCGACAGCGCCGCGATGATGTCTTTCTCATCGGTCAGATAAGCCTGACTGATCGCCGTGCGTAAGGTAGTTGTTGATGTTTCTGCCATGCGGGTTCCACCCATAAAATCATGAACTTTTTGCCGAATTTTAGACTAAATACATAAGTGATATTTCAAAATATATTGAATGAAAGGTTTTCGACAGCTAAATCAATTATCCTGATAACAGGGCAGGAACAGAGACGGCGTTGTTGACAGTGCCGGGCTTATGAGCCGGCAAATCCGCTGATTAAACCAAACTAAAAGAAAAACTGATGAAATTGAATCTGGAAAAACTAAATGGCTATAGCGTGCTGTTCATTCAAGTTGAAAGGATAGATGCGCATAACTCAGGGGACCTGAAGGAATATATTCTGGATATGATAGAGCAGGGAGAGGTAAATATTATCGTTCAGCTGGAGCGCGTGCGCTTTATCGACAGCTCCGGTCTGGGCGCCTTATTGTCCGGCTATAAAAACACGGCCGCCCGGTCCGGCAAGCTGGCTTTGTCCAATTTGCAGCCGCAAGTGCTGTCGATGTTTGAACTGACCCGCTTAAACCGGGTTTTTGAAATTTATGCCGATTTAGATGAGGCATTTGCAAGTGAGTCGTAGAGGGCCGTATGTGCAGTTCGGATATTCAGGTTGACTTAATCATTCCGACAAAGACCAAATATCTGGATTTGATCGGCAGTATAGGCGAGCGTATAGGCAAGGATCTGGAAACTTTTACCGGTGACCGAGAGGCGCTGGCCTACCACTTGAACCTGGTGCTGACAGAGGCGACCATCAATGCGATCAAGCATGCCAATTACGATAATCCTGAAGATACTGTCCGCATAGTGATTCAAATTCAGGAAAACGCCGTCATTATCAAGGTTTACGATCACGGCCAGGGGTTTGATCTCGAATCCGTTCCGTTGCCGGACTTTGAGCACCTCAAGGAAAACGGCATGGGCCTCTTTTTTATCAAGTCCTTGATGGATTCGGTGACCTACACCAGGCAAAATGGTTGCAACGTGCTAGAGATTATTAAATACCTGAAATGAGAGTGAACCTTTGGATATATTGCTGACCCGTGATGAACGTGCGGTTAAAGGGACGCGACAACGCCAGCAATTGGTAGCCGTCCAGTGTCTTCTTGACTCCCATCAAGACCATCAAAGTCGCCGGTTTTTAAGAAAGCTGGCCGATTATCTGCTGTTCCCCGACGGCTATTTGATCTCCCTTCCGGCTCCGCTGCTGGCCTGGCTGATAGATCAGACGCTGGACTTTATCGAAACGAAGTCCGAAGCCGTCGCGCTAAAAATCGTCCCGCTGGATAACAGCGACAATCGGCTGCTGCTGGTCAGTTGTCCGAATGTCCCGCATATCGTGGACTCGATCATGGCTTTGCAGACCAAGCTGGACATTGCCGTCGAGTTGCTGGCGCATCCGGTTTTAAGCGTCAGGCGCCGCGAAGGGCAGGTGGTTTATCTGGAGACCGACGTGCTGTCGGGCGGTACTGAACTGTTAATTGTGATCCGGCTGGATTATAGGGATGAATACAGTGATGCCCTGCTTTTACAGGGCATTACCAGAGCCATTGCCGCCGCGTTAAAGGTCGACCGCAGCCGCGCCGAGATTCACGGCAAGCTGAACGGACTGAAACAAATCGCCAGCCTGGAAAAGTTTGCCGCCTTTATCGACTGGCTCAGGAATGATGCGTTCGTCTTTGTCGCCTGGCAGCGGTTTTCTTCCGATTTATCGGCACAGCAAATGATAAGTCTGGCTGAGGACGCCTTAACCGATATCGCGTCTTACGCCTGCTATGACGCGGATTTCCCATGCGGTCTGAAAAACATACTGGCCCGGCAAACCGAAGTCATCGTTGAAACCATTCCGGTCATCAGCCCGATTATCCAGGCCCGTCCGCTGGTCTATCTGGGCTTCAGGCAGACCGGGCCGGACGGCGCATGGGTCGAGCACAGCTTTTTCGGCCTGTTCGACGAAGTGGAACTGAACGGAACTCCCAGCACAATTCCGGCGCTGAACGAAAAAATCGACCATATGCTGCATGCCATAAAGGTCTACCGCGACAGCCATGAATATTTCCAGCTCAAGGAAATCTTCAACCTGTTTCCCAAAATCGAAGTGTTTCTGTCCGATGATATTCAGCTGCACCTGATCGCGCAGTCGCTGAAACGCTATCTTTACCGTCCTGAAGTCATTAAGCTGCTGATACTGGCCAGCGCCAGCCCGAACAGGATTTCAGCCCTGATCATCGTGCCGATCGCGCTTGACAGGGAAGGCATAGAGGCGGTTCTGTTTGACTTGTTGTGCCGGGAACTGGCCTGCACCGTGGAAAACAGCCGTAAAACCATTCCGGGCGGCAGTTATGTCGGCCTGCAAGTGGTGCTGGTTCCCGAACGGGAACGGACCACGATCAATGTCGAAAGACTGGATAGCCAGCTGAACCGTCTGGCCCGGCCCTGGTCCGTGTCCTTCATGCAACTGGCGGAAAGAGCCTTCGGACGCAAAATCGACAGCCGGTTGTGGCAGAAATACCCGTCGCTGTTTTCGGCCGAATATCAGGCCCGGGTGTCGCCGCGTTATGCGATCAAGGATATCGTGGAACTGAAGCAGGTGCTGGCGTCAGGCGCTCAACGCGTCAATCTGCTGAGCCCTTATCGGGAAATCGAGCACTACCGGCTGCATTTTTACAGCCGGCAGGAACGTTTTCTCGATGAATATATTCCAATGCTGGAAAACATGAGCCTGAGAGTCATCGACCAGATGCAGTTTTGCGTCACGCTTGACGGCACCACGCTGTTTATCAAAAGCTTCACCATCAAGGCGGCCAAAAGCCAATACGCCAGTTTCAATCGCCTGAAATGCTGCATGCTGGAGATGGCTCAGGCCATACTGGACGGCAAGGCCGAAAATGATGCGCTCAACAGCCTGCTTATCACCACCGGCATGAGCTGGCAGGATATCGACGTGCTCAGGGCTTACCGCAATTACTATCTGCAACTGGGCTATCAGACTACGCTCGCCAGCTTGCATCGCGCCTTGCTGAATAATCCGCACGTCGCGCATTTTTTGTTTAAGTATTTTGAAGCCCGCTTCAGGCCGGACCCGGCCTGGCAAGATTTCATGGTCAGGGAAGACCAGGTGTTGTTTCCGCTGCGCCTGCAGCTGCTCGAAAGCTTTGCATCAGTGACCGATATCAACAGCGACCGGATCCTGCGCACGCTGTTCAATCTGATCGATGCCACCATGCGCAGCAATTTTCATCGGCGCCGCAGCCAGCCTGATTATTTTATCGCCTTCAAGATCAACAGCCTCGGCATCATCGATCTGCAGCCTCCCAGGCCGCAGCATGAGATTTATGTGCATGCGTACGATATGGAAGGCATCCATCTGCGCGCCGGCAGGATTTCACGCGGCGGCATACGCTGGTCCGACCGCCCCGACGATTTCAGGACCGAGATTCTGGGCCTCATGCAAACCCAGATCAGCAAAAACGCGCTGATCATTCCTACCGGCGCGAAAGGCGGTTTTGTCCTCAAAAAAAATGGCGTCCCGCTTGATCTAAAAGCGGCCGGCAAAAAAGCCTACATCACGCTGATAAAGGGGCTGCTTGATCTGACCGACAATTATGATGGGGATCAGGTCGTGAAGCCCGAAGGCCTCGTGACTTATGATGATGCGGACCCGTATCTGGTCGTGGCCGCCGACAAGGGCACGGCCCAGTTTTCGGATATCGCCAATGCGATCTCGGAAGATTACCGGTTCTGGCTGGGCGATGCATTCGCGAGCGGCGGCTCCAGAGGCTATAACCACAAGGCTTTGGGCATTACCGCCCGCGGCGCCTGGGAATGCGTAAAACGCCATTTCCGCGAGCTGGGCAAGGATATCCAGAAAGAGCCGTTCACGGTCGTCGGCATCGGCAGCATGGATGGCGACGTGTTCGGCAACGGCATGCTGCTGTCGCCGTGCATCCGCCTGCTGGCCACCTTCAGCGGGCAGCATATCTTTATCGATCCCGATCCGATGCCGGGCGACGCGCCGTTCAACGAGCGCAAGCGCCTGTTTGAATTGCCCGGATCGAGCTGGGACGACTACGACCGCAGTCTCATTTCCGAAGGCGGCGGCGTCTATCTTCGATCGGCCAAGGATATCCCGGTTTCGGCCAAACTCAGGAAATGGCTGGGCGTGCGCTACCAGACCCTGGATGGTGAATCACTGATCCGCTATCTGCTGGCCGCGCCGGTCGAGCTGTTGTGGCTGGGCGGTATCGGCACTTACGTGAAAGCCGCCATGGAAAAGCACGAAGAGGTCGGCGACCGCAGTAATGACTCCGTGCGCGTGAACGCGGTCGAGCTCGGTGCGCGAGTGGTCGGCGAGGGCGCCAATCTGGGCTTCACGCAGAAGGCGCGCGTTGAATACAGCCTGAAAGGCGGCCGCATCAACACCGATGCGGTCGACAATTCGGCAGGCGTTGATACCTCCGACCATGAAGTCAATCTGAAAATCCTGCTGACCGGCCTGCAAAAGAAAAACGTCATCAGTGACTATCAGCAGCTCTTCGTCAGCATGACTGATGAAGTCTGCCAATTGGTGCTGGCCGATAATTACGCCCAGAGCCTTTGCCTGTCGCTCGATGTCCGGCGTTGCGCCGACAACCCGGAGGTCTTCCTGCATCTGGCCGAGCGCCTGGAGGCCGCCGGCATTTTCGACCGCGTGGTCGAATCCTTTCCGCTGACCAAGCAGGTGCTGGCCAGACCGGGGCAAACCTTGACCCGGCCGGAACTGGCCGTATTGATGGCGGCCGCCAAAATGCAGCTGACCCAGCAGATACAGGAGCAGATCGCCTTGCTGGAGGAGGGCTGTTGCGAGCGTTATCTGCAAGCCTATTTTCCCGGGCAGGTCAATGAGCGCTACAAGGATTACCTGCCCGGCCATGCGCTGTCCAATGAAATCAGAGCCACCGTCGTCAGCAACAAGATCATCAATCAGGCCGGCTGCGGTTTTCTAAGCCTGGACATCGACAGGCAAAACATCAATACCATGGATAACGTCACCTGCTATCTGACCTTTGACCAGGTGCTGGATGGCGATACCTTCAGGCAGACCGTTTACGCGCTGGACAACCGGCTGGCCGCCGACAGGCAGTACTCGCTATTGCTTGAGCTTGAAAGCATCCTGGCCGGTTTCTGCCGGTGGGCTTTGATTCATGGCCGAAAAATCCGCCCGAACGAGCAGACCGTCAGCGGCTACCAGCGTTATCTAGCGGCATACAAAGCGCATTTCGACGAAACCGGCCTCACCGAAACCGAGCCGTTTCAGGCGCGGTTCGACGCCTGCCGGCAGCAGGGCGTTCCCGATGCGCTGGCTCGCCGAATCGTATTTATCACCAGCCTTCAGGATTTCCCTCAGATCGTGTCATTGGCTGCCGAAACGGCAAAGGACTTTATCGGTGTCCTGAAACTGTTCAACGACACCAGCGCTTATTTGGGCCTCTATGCCATCTATGAACAATTGGCGGCCATGCCGCTGCATGATCATTGGGAAAGAAGAGTCGCCAATGATTTGCAGGAGGGCATGAAGCAGACGGTAGGCAGGCTGATCAAGACGATGGCGCTCAAAAATGCCGAAACCTGCGCCGCCTATTTTGAGCAATCCCGCGAAAAGCAAAAGCTCAACCGCTACCGGCGCATTTATAAGGACATCGATATGACCTTACCGACCAGTTTATTGCCTTATATCGCCTTGAACAGGGAACTGGAAGGTTTGGTCAACCAGAATGGCTCATCATGACATGACAACGATGCTCGTTACTGCCAATTTTAGCTCGACAGATGGATGCGGCTTGCCATAAAAACAGTTTAAGCGATTAACTTCCAAACCCGGCAAGAAGCCCTGAGTGCGGCGCGTCGGGAGGAACTTAGAGCCTGTTCAATATCTGCTGAGTATGATAGATAATGAGGGCATGAGAAAAGTGTACCCCAGCGACATCAGTCGCGAACAATTTGAACCGATCAGAGCTCTGCTAGAAAATGCTCGCAAGAAAACCCGACCTCGTACAGTGGACTTGTATGAAGTGTTCTGTGCCATTCTGTACTTGCTGAAGAGCGGCTGCCAGTGGCGCATGCTGCCGAGCGACTTTCCGAAATGGCGCACGGTCCATCATTATTTTTCGTTATGGAGCGAGAAACCTGAAGGTGGAACCAGCCTGCTGGAGCAGGCATTAAAAAAATCAGGTTGGCGAGGCCCGTACCAGACAGGGGCGCAACGCCAGGACGAGTTTCTGCATCGTTGATGCACAGAGTGTCAAAAACACCGACTGCGCACGCAGCAAAGGTTATGATGCCGGCAAAAAGGTTTCAGGTATCAAGCGACATATTTTTGTCGACACGCAAGGGTTACCCCATGCAATTGCCATCACCACGGCGGACGTCAGTGATCGCCAAGGGGCGCTAAAAACCATTGAACAGAACTGGAAAGACTTAACTGAGGTCACTTCGCTGCTGGTCGATGGCGGCTATAGTGGCCAACCCTTCGCCGAAGCTGTTCAGAGTCTGCTTGGCGCTTCGGTGCAGGTGGCCAAACGCCATGAGCTTCATACCTTCGCTGTCATTCCGCAACGCTGGGTAGTAGAGCGTTCGTTTGCCTGGCTGGAGAAGTGCCGAAGATTATGGAAGAACACTGAGCGCTTGCTCAATACCAGCTTACAGTTCGTTAATCTGGCCTTCCTGGCGCTGTTGCTACGGAGATATTGAACAAGCTCTTAGGCCTTAATATTCAATCACAAAATTCAGGGGGTTTTTTCCATTCCACATATTGCAACGCATGTCAGGAGGAACTTAAAGATGAAAAAGATCTATATGAAAGTATCTCTGATAGTCGTTTTGTTCTTGCCCATCCTTGATACGCCGGCGACGGAATTATCGGGCGAGAGAAGCTTTGAGGCGACCCTAAGCGGGTTTGAGGAAGTCCCTGCCAATTCCACTACCGGAACAGGCGAGTTCAGCGCGCAACTCGATGATGCGGAAACGACACTGACGTATGAGCTCGAGTATTCGGGGATCGAAGGCACAACTACTGTCGCCCACGTTCACCTCGGCCAGAGAGACGTGAATGGTGGAGTCAGCTTCTTCCTTTGCGGTGGGGGCGGCAAACCGGCATGCCCTGAAACGCAGGGTACAGTGACCGGTACGGTAGTCGCCGCTGATGTCGTCGGGCCTGCGGGACAGGGCATCGAGCCCGGCGAATTCGCCGAGATCATCGCAGCCATGATGAGTGGCGTCACCTATGCGAATGTCCACACAGACAAGCACCCGGGCGGCGAGATCCGGGGGCAAGTCAATGTCCCAGGCAGCGAATGAAGCATCGTTGCATTTTGTTAAGGAAACCGCACGGGGTGCCATGCGATGCAGGCCGAGGTGCTTGACAGCCGAACCGAAAAACGGCTGAACGCTGATTGCAAGTAAATAACAAACCGTTCAATTCGTAAGGCGGATTCGCGCCAGCAATCCGCCACTATCGAAGCGGTTAATCCGAATTTCTCTCGAATCTTTCCGAACAGATGCTTTTCCGGCTTTCGGATCGTTGCTTTGTTCGGGCGGCAATGGCGGTTTGCTGGCGCGAAACCGCCCTACGTCGCTGCATCAATATCGTTATTGCCACTAATGCCGGCGGATCTTTCAGCCCGTTGGGCGGCATATCGACTCTGTTCGTCTGGCAACACGGCATGCTGGAGTTTCTTCAGTTTTTCAAGCTATTCGCGCCTTGTCTGGTGAATTTTTTAGTTCCCGCCATGGCAATGTATTTTGCTTTGCCCAAAGACAAACCGGTTGTCGAAAACGATCGAGTGAATTTGCCGTACGGTGCAAAACGCATCATTTTTCTGTTCGGGACGACCATCGGCCTGGCTGTGGTTTTTGACATGAAGCTTCATTTGCCGGCGGCGGCAGGCATGATGGCAGGCTTGTCATTGCTGCAGTTTTTCTATTTCTATCTGCACAAAACCTCGAAGTCGCGTGGCTTAAAACAGTTGGATTTTGACTTGTTTTCGGGCGCCGATGTGAGCGACATCGACATTGCCAGCGCGCAGGCCAGAAAACTCGATGTGTTTGAAAAAGTCGGCCGTCTGGAATGGGATACGCTGCTGTTTTTCTATGGCGCGATGATGGGCATTGGCGGCCTGGGCTATATTGGTTATCTGGATGCCGTTTCTCACATGCTGTACGGCCAATTAAGCCCCGGCCAATATCCTGATTGGCCTGTGCTCGGCATTCGTTGATAATGGCACTTTAATGTTTGCCGTTCTCACCATGAACCCCGACATTCCCCAAGGCCAATGGCTGCTGCCGACTTTGACGCTGGGCGTGGGCGGCAGTTTGCTGGCGATTGGCTCGGCGCCGGGCATAGGCTTGATGGGGCAAGCCAAAGGCCAATATACTTTCCTGAGCCATATGAAGTGGTTTCCGGCGATTTTGCTGGGGTACTTTGCAGCTGTCGGCGTGCATTTTCTGGTCAATGCCGATTCCTTTTAATTTTATCCAAATCCTGGAATCCATCCATGTCCCAGCAACAAAGTCATTCCAAACAGCAACTGGCCGGCTTGGCATTAGGCGCGATAGGCGTGGTGTTCGGCGACATCGGCACCAGTCCTTTGTATGCGCTCAAGGAAGTCTTCCACGGCGGCGTGCCGATCGATAAGATCCATGTGCTCGGCGTGCTGTCGCTGGTTTTCTGGTCCTTGACGCTGATAGTCACGACCAAATACGCGATCTTCATCATGCGTGCCGACAACAAAGGCGAAGGCGGCATCATGGCGCTGATGGCGCTGGCGTTGCACGGCTCCCGGGATAATCCGGGCAGTGCGCGCTTCATCGTCCCCATCGGCTTGCTTGGCGCGGCGCTATTTTACGGCGACGGCATGATCACGCCGGCCATTTCCGTGCTCAGTGCGGTCGAAGGACTGAGTATTGTTGCTCCGCCATTAGCGCAGTACGTGGTGCCGATCGCCATTGCCGTGCTGGGCGGGCTGTTTGTCATACAGGCCAAAGGCACCGGCCAGGTCGGCAAGCTGTTTGCGCCGATCATGTGTTTCTGGTTTGCGACACTGGCGGTTTTGGGCGTCATCAATATCGTTCATGTGCCCAGCGTGCTGGTTGCGATTAATCCTTATTTTGCGGTGCACTTGCTGATGGAACTGGGCTGGCATGGCTTTCTGATCATGGGGGCCATTGTCCTGACGATCACGGGCGCCGAAGCGCTGTATGCCGACATGGGGCATTTCGGCCTGAAACCGATACGTTATGCCTGGTTCAGTTTTGTATTTCCGGCCTTGCTGCTCAATTATTTCGGCCAGGGCGCGCTGCTGATCGGTCATCCCGAGGCGATACAAAATCCATTCTATCTGCTCGCACCGACCTGGGCGTTGTATCCGCTGTTGCTGCTTTCGACGCTGGCCACCGTCATCGCCTCGCAGGCGGTCATTTCCGGCGCCTTTTCGGTGACCCGGCAGGCCATACAGCTGGGTTACTGCCCGCGCATGCAGATCCGGCACACCTCGGGCGAGGAGATGGGGCAAGTCTATATTTCAGTCGTCAACTGGCTGCTGATGATCTCGGTATTCGTGCTGGTACTGAGCTTTCAGTCTTCATCGGCGCTGGCTTCGGCCTATGGCATTGCCGTCACGGGCACCATGATTGTTGATACCGTCCTGGCATTCATCGTGATTTCAAAATTGTGGCAGTGGCAAAAATCCACCAGCATCACCTTTTTATCGGTTTTTCTTATTATCGATTTCCTGTTCCTCTCGTCCAACAGCCTGAAAATTCCGACCGGCGGCTGGTTGCCGTTGATCGTTGGCGCCGTATTGTTTCTGACGATGACCACCTGGATCAAAGGGCGCGAGCTATTGGCGGCTTATATGGATGAAAAGCGGGTATTGTTCGAAGAACTGGAAGAGAAAATACAGGATCAGTCCCTGGCGACGGTGCCAGGTTCGGCCATGTATTTAGCCAAGAACCTGCATGGCGTGCCGCAGGTCATGGCGCACAATCTTGAGCATAACCACGTTCTGCACGAGCAAATCATCGTGTTGACGGTCGTGACCAAGGAAGAGCCTTACGTGGATGAAGCGCACCGCGTCAAACTTCGGACCTTTGGGCAAGACCGTAATTTCCACCGCGTGAAGCTTTACTTCGGTTTTCAGCAAAGGCCCGATGTGCGCCGTGCTCTGGAATTATGCGTACAGCAGGGTTTGGCGATTGATCCCAAACAGGTTTCATTTTTCATCGGCAGAGAGCGGGTTTCTTTTCGGCGAAAAAGCCCGATGCCTCAATGGCGCCGGCCTCTGTTCAGCTTTTTATTCCATAACTCATCCAGCGCGATAGAATTTTTTAAAATTCCTGTCGATCAGGTCATTGAGTTGGGCATCCGGATTGAACTTTAAGGGAAAAGACGTTATAGCCGCATTGTATAGCTAAACCATTCGTAATACTTTTCCAGGGCCGGTTTGCTGACAAATTTAGAAGCTCTTTTGGGGTAAATCTGGTAAATTTTCCACTTGTTACTTTTCCGGGAGGTCATCATGCAACCATTAAAAATACAATTAAAACACAATCTGGCCTTGTTTCTTTTTAGCAGTCTGCTTTCCGCTGTTCCTGCCATGGCGGTAACGGACCTCGAAGCTCAGGAAGGTTTCGCCAGGGCCCGTGCGAAAATCCACCAGGAGGAAACAGATCATTCGGCACATGAAAACCACGCCGATAAAAGCCAGGAGTTTCGCGGCGTTTTTTACGGCTATCTCCCTTGCAACGATTGCGCAGGGGTTAAAACGACGCTGTCTTTGAAACAAAAGAACAATTATCTGTTGGTGACTCAGCCCGCAAGAGAGTCTTCAAGGGAGTTTTATGAAAAAGGAAAATATAGCTGGGATGATGAAAATCAGACCGTTGTTTTAACTCCCAAAAAGGGCGGAACGAAAACACGGCGCTATCATATTGAAGATGAAGGGACGCTCATTCAGCTTAATGACGATGGCACGAGGATAACCGATGAGGCGGATCGCTATGCCTTGCGAAGAAGCGATACGGTAAAATCGCGGGAAGTACATATTCACTAACGCATGACAAGCTCGAAAACCTAAAGCGCATCCCGCTAACCTGCTTAACAAAAAACCGCCTCCTGCAAAAGCAAGGGCGGTTTTTTATTGCCAACACAGGATGTCGAACACGGTATGGATCTGTCGCAAAGTTAGTTAAGGCGCTTTGGCGACGCTATCATTATAGGGGATTTTAAATAGCTGTTCCTGACAGAGCGCGCGGATTCCCGCTGCTAATGCAGCATGGACAACAAGCTAACCATGCCCCAGGCCAAACCGCCCGCTGCCGGAATCGTCAAAACCCAGGCCCAGACAATCCGTTCAATGACGGTAAGCTTAAGCGCATGAGGATTTTTGGCGAAACCTACGCCCATAATCGCGGTTGAAATGCTGTGCGTGGTGGAAACCGGCATACCGAAGTGGGCTGCGGCTACCAGAATTGTCGCCGAGCTGGTTTCCGCCGCGAAACCGTTTATCGGGTGCAATTTCACCATTTTATGGCCGAGCGTTTTAATGATACGCCAGCCGCCGACTGCGGTGCCCAGCGCCATGATCAGCGCACAGGTAAAAATAATCCAGGTATCGATGTCTTTTTCTCCCCCATCCGGCCGCAGGAATTCAGCCCAGGCGGGCAATTGATCGAGCGTACCGGCGTTATTGGCGGCCAAAATCGCGAGGGCGATAATGCCCATGGTTTTCTGGGCGTCATTGGTACCGTGGGCGAATCCCATGTAACCGGCTGACAGAAGCTGGGCTTTGCCGAACACAACATTAATCCATTTCGGACGCACCATGCGCGCCATGACCCCTCCCACGGAACTCATGCCGCTGATGATGGCCATCAGGCCGCCCATGATGATGACGCCCAAACCAAAACCGGCAATCGGCGAACTGATCATGGGGACCACGACTTTCCAAAGCAAGCCTTTGTTTTCTGTCCAGACCGCCGCGGTTTTTGACCAGATCAACACATCGAAGTTATTGTGTCCTGCCGCAACCGCCGCACCGCATAAGCCGCCGATCAAGGCATGGCTGGAGGAGGAGGGCAATCCCAGTGCCCAGGTGATCAGGTTCCAGATGATCGCGCCGGTCAGCGCGCAGATCAGGACTTCGGAGGTGATATTCACCATACCGGTATCCACTAATCCTGATGAAATGGTTTTGGCCACCGCCGTACCTGAAAACGCACCGACCAGATTGGTGGCGGCGGCGAGGATGACCGCTTGTGTCGGCGTCAATACTTTGGTGGCAACAACCGTGGCAATCGAGTTCGCGGTGTCGTGGAACCCGTTGATGAATTCAAAAACAAGCGCTGCCAGGATGACAAGCAAGAGCAGAGTCAGCATAGCAACCTTTTTATGAATTTTTCAGGACGATGTGATAGATGACATTGCCGGCGTCCCGGCAGCGGTCAATCGCTTTTTCCAGGATTTGAAACAAATCCTTTTTTACCAGATAACGGATCGGGTCAGATTCATTGGTATAAATATCCCGATACAAATCAAGGATTTGGCGGTCGGCTTCAGCTTCAATGGCTTGCAGCTTATCATTTAATTTTTTGGTTTGATCCAGATCCATTCCGCTACGCAACCGTCTGACCATTTGTTCCAGGACTTCGCAGGCTTGTTCCAGCATGACGGCGCGGGTAGTGAAATCCACATCGCCAATACGAGCCAAGGCTAATGTATAGCGCTCCGCGAACTTTTCCACGACTTTAGGGATTTTGTAAAGTGCGCCGTTAAGGGCTTCAATATCTTCACGATCGAGCACGGTCACAAAAGTATTGACCAGTTCTTCGCTGATTTGCGCGAACAAATCCTTTTCGCGGCGGCGAGCCTGTTTAAACTTTTCCAAAGACTGTTGCGACGCCGGCGTACTCAGAAGCTCGATCAACGCCCTGGTCGACAAAAGCGCGGATTCCGCACTGGCTTCGAGAAGGCCATAGAATTTATCACCTTTGCCGAAGATGGTTTGCAATGAAAACATGTATTTTGTTCCTACTTTTTAAAAGCCATAAGGCATTTGTTATGTATTTATCAGTCAATTATCGCATAGCTTCTGCATTAAAACTTAGAAGTTTTGAGCCGGAATTCCTGGCGGCGAATTGAATAAATTTGCCGATACAGGCTATGTTTCGTTGTGTTGGAGCAGGTTTTTGCAGCTGATCCAGAGTCCGGCATACCTTAGCTCATGGTTCGGTTATCGCCGTATCGGTGGGTCACTCAGCCATGTGCCCTATAAGCAAACGCCGGCAATACAAGCAGTGTGCAGATAATCGTCAGGAACAATCCGATGGACAGCAGTTGCCCCATGCTCGCAAGGCCCAGATGCGGCGTGAACGCCATGCTGACCAGGCTGCACATTGTGGTCAGTTCGCTGAAGACCACACCTCTTGCGGTGCTGGTTCTCAGTACGCTGTCCTCCTGGTCGGGATTGCGCAGGCGATTCATGATATTGATGCCGGCATCGACGCCCAGTCCGAACAGTATCGGAATGACGATGATATTGGCGAAATTGAACGGATTGTCCATGAGCACCGTTGAAGCGCCGGTCAGGATGGCCGTCATCGTCAGCGGCAGCAGAATCAGCAGCGCATCCTTGGCATTGCGCTGCGTCAACAGCAAAACCAGGATGATAGCCGCTACCGCGCTGGCCAGCGCCTGTTGAAAGGCACGCACTATCGCGTTGCCCGATTCCAGATAAATGACCGGCAAATCCGTGGCATTGGGCGCCACCCGACGGACTTCGGTGATGAACTCCTTCAGATTTTTTTCATCGTTGAGGTCCTTGCTCGGCGATGCCATGATCCGGTAAATGCCGTCTTTACTGAGCCAGCGTTCGGCCAGGTCGCGGGGTAGCGTATCGATCGTGACCGGGTCCGGGTTCAGTCCTTTCAGCAAGGTGTTCATGGTGTCCGGCAGCGTGTCCAGCAGGCTGGCTTGCAATTTGTCCAGCCTGGCCTTTTTTTCCGGTTCGGATTCGGATTGCAACAGGGCAATAAGCGACTCCACTTCCTGGAGCAACAGGCGCAGGGTGGCCGATAATTCGTTGTCCGGCTTTTCCGTCAAATGCCGGTTGATGGCTTGTCTGAATTTTTCCAGCGCCGCCATGTTGTTCTCGACGCTATCCTGATGCGGGGCCGGGAACGTCGTCAACTGGAGCCCCATGACCAGGGACAAGTCTTCGATGATGGACAGCTTGGCTTCCTGGTCCGCGGGAATATAGTCATAAATCGTGATCGCGTTTTCGACCGATTCCAGCTTTTTCAGCTTTTGTGCGGCGGCCAGCGCTTCGTCTTTACTTTTCGCCAGCACGGTTAGCGTCATGGGCGACGTATCCTTGGTTTTCAGCAATTCCCTGAACGTGGCGACGGACTCGCTGTCGGGGTTGCGCAAATTGAGCGGGTTGATATCGAACCGGGCCTGGGTCAGCAAGCCCAGCCCCACCAGTATCAGCGCGGCAGTCGTCCACTTGACCAGCGTCGCATGCCGGATCGGAAAGAGGTAAACCCAGTCCGGGAACAAGTGGTCGGATTTTTCTGCCGGCCCCGAATTCAGCGGGAACAGTCTCAACAGCGCCGGCAGCACCGTCAATGTGATCAGCAACGAGATGAAAATGCCCGCGCCGGCGATGAGGCCCAGCTCGGAAACGCCGGTATACTTGGTCGGGACGAAAGCAAAAAAGCCCGTCGCCCCTGTGATCGCGCACAGGGTAATGGGGGGCGCGACTTTTCGCACGGCCTCGATCAGCGCCTGCCACCGGGACATGTTTTTCCGCGACAGTTCCCGATAGCGCATGCAAACCTGAACCGCGTAGTCATCGCCGATACCGATATACAATGCCGCGAATGACACGGAAATAATGTTCAGATGCCCGATGGCAAGTGAGGCGAAGCCGAAAGTCAGCAGCAGGCCCATAGTCAGGACGCCTAGCGTGGCCAGCGTCAGTCTGAACGACCTGAAGCCGATCAGCAAGGACAGGAAGACCAGGATAAACGAAAACGCCGAAGCCATCTCGGCGCTGTAAGTCACCGTGGCCAGTTCGTCGTGTTCCAGCACGACTTCGCCGGTCAGCCGGATGTTGAGGCCGGGAAACGTTCGCTCGGCCTCTGCCACAGTAGCCCTTACTGCCGCCAGCGGTTTCTCGGCCGGCATCAGTTCGTTATAGTCCAGATGCGGCTTGAGCAGTATAAAACGCCGGGTACTCAACAGATCATGGTCTTCTCCCATCATCATCTGCTGCCAGGACAACTGATAGCTTTTGCCGTCCAGCACGGCCCGGATCGCCGTGCGTATTTTATCCAGCAGGGGGTTCAGATCGACCGGCAGTTCATGCTCGTCCGTGGTTATGGCCTGTCCGAGAATGGACAGCAGACTTTTCAGGCTGTTGTCCCGAGACAGCGTGCCGATAAAGGGCTGGGCCTCCGCCAGTTTGGCGGCCAGTTCCTCAACGTCGTCAAGATCGGGGTAGAGCAGGCCGTGCCGCTCGAAAAAATCCCCCGCGCCGGGGATGTAGACCGATTGTATCTGCTGTTTTTCACGGCTGAACCGTGCGCCGAGATAATCCAGCGCGTGCGCGGCCTGTTCCGGCGTCCGGCCGTCGACGACAACCAGGATCGCCTGGTCATCCTGTGGAAAGGCCTCGATGAAGCGCTCCCGATCCTTTTGGAAAGGCAGGTCCTCCGACAATATCTTGGTCGTGTCGGCGTCAATGCCCAGATGCCCGGCCGTATAATACAGACTGAGTCCGCAGGCCAGCAGGGTCAGCAGAATCAGTGTCTTCGGATAACGTAACAGTCTGTTGTCCAACTTGGCGATGAATTGACCGTAAACTTCGGTAACTTTTTTCATACGGCACCTTTGTTTTTTTGTTGGCCGGGCAGAATCAAGAGACTACATTCGGTGTTTGAGCCATTTACCTATAGACTGCAAAAGTTTGCGTAATTCCTCAAGCACCAGCACGGACGAGGCAACACCGACCGCAATAAACCAGTCCGTTGGCGTCAGCGCCGTGGTGTGGAAGACAGCTTGAGCCGGCGGCCAGTGCACGGCCAGTATCTGCAGCAGCACGACGCTGGAAATGGCGAGCCAGAGCATGCGGTTGGAGAAGAAATGCCGGTTGAATGCTGTGACTCGTTCGGCGCGCGCGTTGAACACATTGAACGCCTGGAACAGCACAAACGTCGTAAAAGCCAGCGTAGCCGCGCGTTCCGCCTGGCCGTTTTGCCAGTCGTAATAAAGAACGGCCAGCGTGCCGACCGCCATGGTCAGTCCATACGTGAACAAATTGCCCAGGCGCCGCCAGGAGAGGATGCGCGCCTTGGGATCGCGCGGCGGCTCCGACATGCTGCCCGGCCGCGCGGGATCGACGCCGAGGGCCATGGCCGGCGGCCCGTCCATGATGATATTGATCCACAGCAGTTGCACGGCCGTGAACGGAGCCGGCAGGCCCAGCAGCGGGGCGCTGGCCACGGCCAGAATGGCGCCGATATTGGTCGAAAGCTGGAAGCGGATGAATTTGATCATGTTGTCGTAAATGCCGCGTCCTTCCTTGACCGCCCTGACGATGGTCGCGAAATTGTCATCGGTCAGCACCATCGTGGCCGCTTCCTTGGCGACATCGGTGCCGGTGATGCCCATGGCGATGCCGATATCGGCGCTTTTCAGGGCCGGCGTATCGTTGACGCCGTCGCCGGTCATCGCGACGATATGGCCGTCGGTTTTCAAAGCCTTGACGATGCGGACTTTCTGTTCCGGCGCCGTGCGCGCGAAAACGGCGATATTATTGATGCGGCCGGCCAGCGCTTCATCCTCCATATCGGCCAGTTCCCGGCCCTCGACCACATCGCCTGTCAGGCCCAGTTCCCGCGCGATGGCATTGGCCGTCACTTTCTGGTCGCCTGTGATCATCTTGACTTCGATGCCGGCCAGCCGGCACAGTTCGATCGCGTCGCGGGCTTCGGGCCGGGGCGGGTCCATCAGGCCGATCAGCGCCACAAAGGTCAGTTCCGCCATGTACTGGAACAGATCGCTGTCCGCCGCAAACTGGTCGGCCGGCACCGTTCTTTCGGCCACGGCCAGTATGCGCAAACCGGTGCCGGCCATCGCTTTGTTGGCAGCCAGCAGTTCGTCTTTATGGAGCGGGGCGGGCTTGCCTTCGGTATCGAGTATCGTGGTGCAGCGGTTCAGGATGACTTCGGGAGCGCCTTTAACAAACACCTTGACGTGGTCGCCGTCGCGATGAAATGTCGCCATGAATTTATGCTCGGCGTCGAAAGGCAGTTCGGCCAGACGCGGCAATTGCGCGAGCGCCTCGTTTTTGTCGATGCCGCCCTTGGCGGCCAGCACCAGCAGGGCGCCTTCCATCGGATCGCCGACGACCTGACCGTCATGCAGGTGGCTGTTATTGCACAGCGCCAGCGGCAGCAGCAGGTCCGACAAATTCCCGTTATCGCCGGATTCGGCCGAAATAGCGCCGGCAAGGTCATAGCCTTCGCCGCTAATATGATAATTTCGGCCCTGATAAAAGACCGACCGCGCCGTCATCTGGTTGACGGTCAGCGTGCCGGTTTTATCGGTGCAGATGACGGTCGTGCAGCCCAGCGTTTCGACGGCGGCCAGGCGCTTGACGATCGCGCGCTGCCGGGCCAGGCGGTGCATGCCTAGCGCCAGCGTGACCGTGACGACAGCCGGCAGGCCTTCCGGTATGGCGGCCACGGCCAGTGCAATGGCCGTGAATGCGGTCTCTATCAGCGGTTCGCCGCGCCATAGCGAGCTCATGAACAGGCCGATAATCACGATCAAAGCGATCAGCGCCAGTCGTTTGCCTAGACTGTCGAGCTGTATTTGCAGCGGCGTCTCGCCGTCTTCGGCCTGCGCGAGCAGTCCCGCCAGCCGGCCGATTTCGGTGTCCATGCCGGTCGCGGTCACGACCATTTCAGCACGGCCGCGCGTGACGGCATTGTTCATGTAAACCATGTTGTTGCGATCGGCGAGCGACGATTTCCGGGGCAACGTCTGAATCTGTTTGGCGACCGGTATCGATTCGCCGGTCAGTGATGATTCATCGATCTCCAGCGCGTGCGCGGCGATGATGCGGCCATCGGCCGGGATTTTATCGCCGGCATCGAGAATCACGATATCGCCCGGCACGAGCTGCTCAACCGGCAGATTCCGGTTATGGCCGTCGCGGCGGACTTCGGCATATAGTGCCAGCATTTTTTTCAGCGCCGCCAGCGATTGCTCGGCCTGAAATTCCTGATAAAAGCCCAGTAAGGCATTGATGATCACGACCACCAGAATCACGGCGCCATCCTTGACATCGCCGATGGCTGCAGCCAGCAGCGCGGCGGCGATCAGCACGATGATCAGAAAGCTCTTGAACTGCGACAACAGCAGCAGCCAGGCGGGTTTGGGCGGTTTCTCGGCCAGCTTGTTGGGTCCGTAACGCTTCAGTCGTTCCGTCGCCTCTGTCTGACTGAGACCTTCGGATTGAATGGAAGCCAGTTCCTGTAGCACCTGTTCGGCACTCATGCCGTGCCAGGCGGCTGCTTCGCTCTCGATCGAAGCAGGTGCCACGGCCCGATGACGCCGCCGACTGTAAATGAATAAAATTCCGGCGATCAGTATAAGTAAGGCGGCCGCCATGGCCCAGGCCGGCATCGGTTGACTCAACACATCGCTGAGCAAGAACATTAATTTATCAGTTGTGATCATTCAGACCCTTGTTGTTCTTTTTGGTAAAGGTGATTTTTAAGCAATATTAAATTGGATGATGGCTTTCCGCGAAACGTTTCCAAGCCGTGCCGGGAGTTGCATCAGGCTGGCGGCGGCTGGTAAACCCGGCATTTCGAAGCTGCTCATGCCGGATTTGCGCTAAAGCTTCAACCCGGCCTACAAGCGCTTGCGTAACATCAGTTAAACTAGGTACATTGGCTTAACGGATTTACTATGAGGATATCATGCCGCCGCCCACTCTATTCAAGCATATTGCCTTAGCCTCGCTTTTATTGGCCGGCGGAACTGTCTGTGCGGAAGAGCCGACCGTTTTGACGCTGCAAGCCGCAGCCGAACTGGCCGTCCAGGATAACCCCGATCTGGCGCAGATGCTGGCCCGGGCCAAGGCGATGGCGGATATTCCCTCGCAGGCCGGCACCTTGCCGGACCCCGAAATCAGCTTTAGCGCCATGAGCCTGCCCGTGGACAACTTCGATACCCGCCAGGAGGATATGACCCAGCTTCTGGTCGGCATTACGCAGGCGATTCCTTTTCCGGGCAAGCTGGCTCTGCGCGAGCAGGCGGCCGCCTATGAAGCGGCCGCGGCAACGCACAACGCGCAGGAAGTGCGCCGGCGTCTGCTCAGCGACGTCAAGACCACCTGGTGGCTGATCTTTTATCTGGACCGCGCGCTTGGCATTGTCGATAACAACCAGTCTCTGCTGCATCAGTTCGTCGATATCGCCCGGACCAAATACGAAGTCGGCGAAGGCCTGCAGCAGGACGTGCTATTGGCCCAGCTTGAATTATCAAAGCTGCTCGATCAGAAAATAAACCTGACCGCATTGCGGCGCAATGCCGCCGCCAGGCTGAATGCGTTACTGGACAGGCCGGCCAATAGCGAACTTAAACTGCCGGCCGATGCATCGATGCAACTGCCGGCCGTGCTGCCGGAAGACCGGCTTTATGAGCAGGCTGAAGCGTCGAGGGCTGTGCTGGAGGGCGGACGCCAGGATATCAATGCCGCGCAGTCGCGGCTGGAGTTGGCGAAAAAAGACTATCTGCCCGACTTTATGGTCGATGCTTCTTATGGTGCGCGCGACGATATGCCAACGGGTGACAGGCGCTCGGATCTGCTGAGTCTGGGCGTGCGCGTGAACGTGCCGATTTTCGCGGGCCAGAAACAGGCCAGGGCGGTAGATCAGCGTACCAGCGAACTGATGCAGCAGAAATATGCATTGCAGGATCAATGGAACAATGTCCGCTCGCAGATTTCGCAAAGCTACAGCGATTACCGGCGCGCCAGGGAGCAGTTTGTGCTGTTTGAAACCGGCATCGTGCCGCAGGCGCAGCAGACCGTCGCTTCGATGCTGAGCGGCTATCAGGTCAACAAGGTCGATTTTCTCAACCTGGTGCGCAGCCAGATCACGCTGTTCGATTATGAAACCCAATACTGGAAGGCTTTCACTGAGGCTAATCAGTCATTGGCGCAATTAAGCGCCGCCGTCGGCAGCGATGAGATTTATGAATAATCGGGTTTATAGGGGCAGTGTAGGCTGGGTTGATAAACCCAGCTTTGGGCGCCGCCCATGCCGGGTTTCCGCTAAAGCTCCAACCCAGCCTACACAGGCTTAAGCCAATATGGATTCAACTAACCGCGTAGCATCAGTGACTAAACAAGCAATAATAGCTATTTTAATGCTGGCATTGGGATTAGGTGCCGGCTACTGGCTGGCAAGCCGGCAAATGGTTCATGAACAGCCGGTCAGTACACCGGCAGAACCCAGAAAACCGCTGTTTTACCGCAACCCGATGAATCCGGACGTGACCTCGCCGGTGCCGGCCAAGGACAGCATGGGCATGGACTATATTCCGGTCTATGCCGACGAAGAGCAGGCCGAAGAAAAAGCCGGCACCGTCAAAATCGACCCGATGACGACGCAGAATATCGGCGTGCGCACCGCCAGGGCGAGCCGGCAAACGCTGTCGCAGGGAATCCGCGCGGTAGGGCGCGTGGCTTACGACGAGGAGCGCATCGTGCGCCTGCATCCGAAAACGGAAGGCTGGATCGAGGCGATGTCGGTCGACAAAACCGGCCAGTGGG
The DNA here is from genome assembly GCF_000427625.1 of Methylobacter luteus IMV-B-3098. Lineage (GTDB taxonomy): Bacteria > Pseudomonadota > Gammaproteobacteria > Methylococcales > Methylomonadaceae > Methylobacter > Methylobacter luteus. Next base: position 1,982,187 of record NZ_KE386569.1, on the reverse strand, counting down.
TCAAGAAGAACACCGATTTGCTGAGCGTTTATTCGCCGCAACTGGTGGCCAGCCAGCAGGAATACGTGCTGGCCCTGAAGAATCTCGAAGTACTCAAGAAAAGCCCGATAGAGGAGATCCGGCGCGGCGCCGAGGAACTGGTCAACAGCTCGCGCGAACGCCTGAAACTGCTGGACGTGCCGGAGCATCAGCTGCATGACCTGACCCATACGCATGAAATCAAGAAGAGCCTGCACATTCACACGCCGGCGGCCGGCATCGTGATCGAGATTGGCGCACGTGAAGGGCAGTACGTCACGCCGGCCACGCAATTGTATATGATCGCCGACCTCAGCAAGGTCTGGGTATACGCCGATATTTACGAGTATGAACTGCCCTGGGTCAGGGAGGGCGATCCGGTGGAAATGCGGCTGGCCGGCGTGCCCGGCAAGGTTTTCAAGGGGCATCTGGCGTTCATCTATCCGTATGCCGAGGCCAAAACGCGCACGATCAAGGTGCGGCTGGTCTTTGATAATACCGAGCTGCTGTTGAAGCCTGACATGTTCGCCGAAGTCACGATTCAGGCCGGCAGGCGGCAGGAAGCCTTGGTGATTCCGGCCGAGGCCGTGGTTCGTTCCAGCGCCGGCGACCGGGTTTTCGTCGTGCAGGGCGATGGCCGGTTTGAGCCTCGCACGGTCAGGCTGGGGCTGGCTTCCAATGGTCACATCGAAATACGCGAGGGCCTGGCCGAGGGCGAGGAAGTCGTGACATCGGCGCAGTTCCTGATCGATTCCGAGTCCAATCTGCGCGAAGCGACAAAAAAAATGATGGCGCCTGAGCCGCATCAGCATGATTAGTCGCATTATCAGCCTGTCGCTGGCCAACCGCTTCATGGTGCTGATAGCGGCTCTGATCCTGGCTGTTGCGGGGATCTGGTCGTATCAGCGCATGCCGCTCGATGCGATCCCTGATTTATCCGATGTCCAGGTCATCGTGTTCACGGATTACGCCGATCAGGCGCCGCAGGTCGTCGAGGACCAGGTCACGTACCCGCTGACGACGGCCATGCTGGCCGTACCGCATGCCAAGGTCGTGCGCGGCTATTCCTTCTTCGGTCTGTCGTTCGTCTATATCATTTTCGAGGATGGCACGGACATTTACTGGGCAAGGTCGCGCGTGCTGGAATACCTGAATTACGTACGGGAGCGGCTGCCGCAGGGCGTGACGCCCACATTAGGTCCTGATGCCACTGGCGTCGGCTGGATTTACGAATACGCGCTGGTCGACAGGAGCGGCCGCCATGACCTGGCGCAACTGCGCTCGATTCAGGACTGGTATCTGCGCTATCCGCTGCAGACCGTGCCCGGCGTCGCCGAGGTGGCGTCGGTCGGCGGCTTCGTCAAGCAGTATCAGGTCGAAGTCGACCCGAACGCGCTGCAGGCTTATGAAATTCCGCTGTCGACCGTCATTACGGCCATCAAGCGTTCCAACAACGACGTCGGCGGCCGTCTGCTGGAGATGGGCGAGACCGAATACATGGTCAGGGGACTGGGCTACATCAAATCGATCGCCGACCTGAAAACCATCCCGGTCGGCGTCGACGCCAACGGCACGCCCGTGCGCCTGCAGGATGTCGCGCGCGTCCAGATCGGCCCGGAATTGCGGCGCGGCCTCGTGGAACTGAACGGCGAGGGCGAAGTCGCGGCCGGCGTCGTCATCATGCGTTTCGGCGAGAACGCGCTGGCAACCATTGAAGGCGTGCGCGCCAAGCTCGAGGAACTCAAGAAAGGCCTGCCCGAAGGCGTGGAAATCGTGACCGTTTACGATCGCGGCAACCTGATCGAACGGGCCGTCGATACGCTCAATGAAGCCTTGACCCAGGAGTTGATCATCGTCTGCCTCGTGATCGCGCTGTTCCTGCTGCACCTGCGTTCGTCGCTGGTCATCATTGTCAGCCTGCCGCTCGGGATTCTGGCCGCGTTCATCATCATGCGCTGGCAGGGCCTGAATGCCAATATCATGTCGCTGGGCGGCATCGCGATCGCGATAGGCGATATGGTCGACGGCGCGATTGTCATGGTCGAAAATGCGCATAAGCATCTGGCCGACGCGGCCCACAGGAAACAGGCCGAACTGACCGCTCGCGAGCGCTGGCAGGCTATCGGCAACGCCTCGCGCGAGGTCGGCCCGGCGCTGTTTTTCTCGCTGCTGATCATTACCGTCTCGTTCATACCGATTTTCGCGATGGAGGCGCAGGAAGGGCGGCTGTTCAGTCCGCTGGCCTTTACCAAATCCTATGCGATGGCTGCGGCAGCCATTCTGACCGTCACGGTCGTGCCGGTGCTGATGGGCTATTTCATTCGCGGCCGGATCATCCCCGAGCACCGGAACCCGGCCAACCGCTTTCTGCATTTTCTGCACGGGCCGGTTTTGAGAGTGGCGATGCGCTGGCGCGGTCTGACCATACTGCTGGCCGTGCTGTTGATGGCGACGACGCTGTACCCGTTGTCACGGATCGGCAGCGAGTTCATGCCGCCGCTCGATGAAGGCGACATCCTGTACATGCCGACCACCTTTCCGGGCATTTCGATCACCAAGGCGCGTGAACTGCTGCAACAGACCGACAAGATTCTGAAAACCTTTCCCGAAGTCGAACGGGTGTTCGGCAAGGTCGGGCGCGCCGAGACCGCTACCGATGCGGCGCCGCTCATGATGATCGAGACGACGATCCAGTTGAAGCCCAAAAACCAGTGGCCTGATCCCGACAAAACATCCAGACAGCTGATGGACGAGATGAACGGGGCGATCACGTTTCCGGGCATGGCCAATGCCTGGACCATGCCGATCAAGAACCGCATCGACATGCTGTCGACCGGTATCAAGACGCCGGTCGGCATCAAGGTGTCGGGGCCTGACCTGAATGTTCTGCAATCCCTGTCCCAGCAGATCGAGCAGATCATGAAGACGCTGCCTGAAACCTTGTCGGCCTATGGCGATCGCGTGGTCGGCGGCTATTTCCTGGATTTCGATATCAATCGCGAGGCGGCGGCCCGTTACGGCCTGACTGTCGGCGATGTGCAGGATGTCATCCAGAGCGCGATCGGCGGCATGAACATCACCGAAACCGTGGAGGGCTTGGAGCGCTATCCGGTCAACCTGCGCTATCCGCGCGATCTGCGCGATAACATCGGCGCCTTGCGGCGCGTGCTGGTGCCGACGCCTACGGGCGCCCAGATACCGCTGACGCTGGTGGCCGATCTGACACTCAGGCGCGGCACCGATGTCATTAAAAGCGAGGGTTCAAGGCCCAATGCCTGGGTTTATGTCGATATCACGACGTCCGATATCGGCGGCTTCGTCAGTCGCGCCAGGCAGACGCTGGCCGAAAATCTGGAGATCCCGGCCGGCTATACCGTCACCTGGTCCGGCCAGTTCGAGTATATGGAGCGCGCCGCGGAGCGTCTGCGGGTTGTCGTGCCGGTCACGCTGCTGCTGATTTTCCTGTTGCTGTATTTCACGTTCCGTAATTTTGTCGAGCCCCTGCTGGTCATGTTGACTATCCCGTTCGGCCTGATCGGCGGCATCTGGCTGATTTACGCTTACGGGTTCAATCTATCCGTTGCCGTCTATGTCGGTTTTATCGCGTTGGCCGGCACGGCCGCCGAAACCGGCATCATGGTGCTGAGTTTTATCGACATGGAAATGGAGCGCCTGCGCGCGCTGAAAAAAGCCCCGCTGACGGCCGAAGAAATCAAGAATGCCGCCGAAGCCGCGACAGCTTTGCGCGTGCGGCCCGTGGCCATTACCGCGATCTGTAATATCGTCGGCCTGATTCCCATCATGTGGGCGACGGGCAGCGGCGCCGATGTCACGCAACGCATCGCCGCGCCGGTGCTGGGCGGCATGCTGAGCGTGCTGATGCTGAGTCTTCTGGTGTTTCCGGTGCTGTACAGTCTGGTGTTGCAGTATCAGGAAAGGCGCGCCGCATAAAAACCACGAAATATGTGTAGGCTGGGTTGGAGCTTTAGCGGAAACCCGGCATGGGCGGCGCCCAAAGCTGGGTTTATCAACCCAGCCTACAGCGCTACAACTTCGTGTTCTTCGTGATCTTCGTGGTGAAAAATTCAGAGTCTAACAACGGTTAAGTTTTCAGACTCCGGTACTCAGCCAGATTAATCTCATATTTCTTCAGTTTGCCGTAGACGGCGCGTGAAGTGATGCCCATGCTCTCGGCGATTCTGTTGACGTCGCCCTGATGGGCTTTTAGCGCCGTTTCCAGATAGGCTTGCTCGACTCTGGCCAGGGCGCTTTCCTTGATATCTTTCCAGTCGTTGCCGGAGTTTGCCGAAGCCGGAAGCGCCAGATCCAGTTCGGTGATTTCCGTGCCCCGGGCGAACAATAGACTGCGTTCGAGGATGTTTTCCAGTTCGCGGACGTTGCCGGGCCAGGGATAGGCGCGTATCTTCTGCATGACTTCGCGGCTGACCGATTCAATCTGTCTGTTGTACTTCTTGTTCAGACGCTGAATGATCAGTTGCACCAGATAGGGCAGGTCTTCGGGGCGTTCGGCCAGAGGCGGAATGCCGAGCCGGACCACGTTGATGCGGTAGTACAGGTCATGGCGGAACCGACCCTGCCTGACCAGTTCTTCCAGGTCCTGGTTGGTTGCGGAGATGATGCGCAGGTCGACCGACAGGGTTTGCTTGCCGCCGACCCGTTCCAGTTCTCCTTCCTGAAGCACGCGCAACAGACGGGTTTGCGCGGCCGGCGACAGGGAATCGACTTCGTCGAGAAACAGCGTGCCGCCTTCGGCGCGCTCAAAATAGCCTTGATGCACTTCCACGGCGCCAGTAAAGGCGCCTTTTTCATGCCCGAACAGGGCGCTTTCGATCAGGCTTTCAGGGATGGCGCCGCAGTTGATCGGAATGAACGGTTTCTGGCAGCGCTCGCTCATGGCATGAATGGCGCGCGCGACCAGTTCCTTGCCGACGCCGGTCTGACCCTCGATCAATACCGTGGCCAGCGTCGGCGCAATCACTTCGATGGATTGCAGGACTTTCTGCATGGCCGGCGATTTCGCGATGATGGCCGGCGGCTGGTGCTTTTTGGCGGGCGCCTTGGCCTGCTTGCGCCAGATTTGCTGCATGCTTTCCTCGATGCGCTCCTGCAGGTTGTCGATGTCCTGTTTTTCCTTGATCGGCGTCGTATCGGTGTATTCAATGCCGGAACGGTCCTTGCCGGCATCGTGGTTGGTGTAGACGCAAACTTCGCAGCTGCCGTGATTGCGGGCGATGCTCTTTTTGATTTCAACCTTGGCGTAACCGAAGTTTCTGGCCGCGATGCCGCCAAACACGCTCGAGGTCATGCCGCATAATTCAGGAAAATTGGTCACGCGGTCGCCGAAAGGGCAGCTGGAACTGGTCACGGTAATACAGTCCTGGTTGCTCGAAGCCAGCGAAAATTTGCCGCCGATATTGTTCTTGAGCCCCAGAATAAGCTCTATGTAGCTTTCCCGATCGAGCAGGCCGTTTTTGCCGGTATCGCTGCGATAGGTTTCCTCAAAGAAGCAGCCGGCCGTTCTGGCGATGTGTTCGATCAGTTGCTCGCAGTGCTTTTGGCCCTGTTGCTCGCTGGCATGCATCAATTCAAGGATGAAAGTCTGCAGAAAAAACACGGGGGTTAAATCGGAAAGAGAGTTATTACTCATTGCTTGACCGCTTTGTGAAATGAATTTTCACTCATTGAAGCATGACTTCACTAATTGGGTAAAGTAAAAATTTAAGTCATTGTATCTAAAAGTAAATATTATATAAATTAACTGGCATGGCATTTGCTGATTATTGAATCGCACCTTAAAACTAAAACAAATGAGAGATTAACCATGAATCAGCAAAAACCGCCTTTAGATCCGCATCCTTTAAGTGAATATGTCGCCTGGGCCGGCAGTCGTAACCGCGAACCGCTTTTAGGCGTACTAAAAGACAAGCTGCCTAAAGATCCAAGCCGCGTACTGGAACTGGCCAGCGGCAGCGGCATGCATATCAATTATTTTGCGCCGCATTTCGAGCATTTGCATTTTCAGCCGTCCGATAAAGACCAAAGCGTTTTCGACAACATCAAGCAACTGTCGGTCGATCACAGCAACGACAATATCGCCGATCCGGTCCATCTGGATTTGACCGACCCAACTACTTGGTTCAATCCCGGCAAAGCGGGTTCGTTCTCGGCCATTTTCTGCATCAATATTTTTCAGGTCGCGCCGATTTCGATAGCCGACGGTATGATGGAATGCGCTTCCTATCTGCTCGATGACAACGGTTTTCTACTGATCTACGGGCCTTTCCGGGTCGAAGGTCAATTCACGACCGATTCCAACAAGGAGTTCCATGAAACGCTGAGTTCCGCCGGCGTCTCGGAATGGGGGCTGAAGGATGTAGCCGACCTGAAAAAGGCAGCCGAAAAGCATGGCCTGGAGTTAAAGGAACAAATCGATATGCCGTCCAATAATTTCTCGCTGATATTCGGCAGAAAGTAAGCAGGAGCGAGGTAGCTTATGAGCAAAATATTAAACGAAGTGATTGCCGCGAACCGCGACTATGCGGCCGGATTCGACAAAGGCGATCTGCCGATGCCTCCAGGCCGCCATTTCGCGATCCTGACCTGCATGGATGCGCGCCTGGACCCGGCTAAATATGCGGGACTTTCCGAAGGCGATGCGCATGTGATCCGCAATGCAGGCGGCCGCGCCAGCGACGATGCGATCCGCTCGCTGGTCATTTCGTATAAACTGCTCGGCACGCGCGAATGGTTCGTCATTCATCATACCGATTGCGGCATGGAGACGTTTAACGACGAGATCATGCGTGATCTGCTGAGCAGCAGCTTGAAAACCGCCTCCATCGACGAAAACGGCTGGCACGACTGCTGCGAAGGTCCGGGCTCGGTGGAAGGCAAATATATCGACTGGCTGACGATTAAAGATCAGGCACAAAGCGTGCTCGAAGATGTCATACGTATTAAGTCGCATCCCCTGGTGCCGTCCGATATTCCGGTTTACGGTTATATTTATGACGTCAAATCAGGGAAATTAATCGAAGTGCCTGAGGCAACCAAAGCGGGAAAGTAAATAGTGCAGCCATGTTCAGCCGTTATTATTGGTGTTGGTCCAGAGCAAGGACTCGGCGCGACACTCGCCAAGTATTTTGCTTCAAAAGGGTTACACGTTTTCATCGCCGGCCGCAGTGAAGATAAGCTGCGGCGCGTTGCCGACGTGATCCGGCAAAAGGGCGGCGCGGTCACCTCCGTAATTGCCGATGCCACCGTCGAGCGCGATGTCGAGCATTTGTTCAAAATGGCGCAGCTTGGCGGATTTCAGGTCGATATTGCTGCCTATAACGTGGACAGCAATATTCCGGGGCCTTTGCTGGAAACCGATGAGGAGACTTTTACCAAGCTCTGGCAACAGAATTGCCTGGGGGCGTTCCTGTTCGGCAAAGCCGCCGTAAATGCCATGAAGGACCGGCACCAGGGCACGCTGTTCTTTACCGGTGCGACGGCCTCGTTACGGGCTAAACCGCCGTTTACGGCCTTTGCCTGCGCAAAGGCCGGTGTGCGGGCCTTGGCCCAGGGCATGGCTCGGGAATTCTCGCCGCATGGCATTCATGTCGTGCATGCGGTGATAGACGGCGTCATAGACGGCGATCGCGCCCGACAGCAATTTCCCGATTACGTCAAGGCCAAGGGCAAGGAGGGTCTGTTGAAACTGAATGCGATAGCCCGGACTTATTGGGCTGTACATAAGCAGCATCCGAGCGCGTGGACGCACGAACTGGATCTGCGACCGTTCAAAGAACCGTTTTAGGAGAGCGTTATGCCGCAAATAAAGAACTGGTCCTTGCAAGGCGATTATTTTGAAACCTGTAACTGCGAAACGGCGTGTCCATGTGTCTGGCTGCAACCGCCGACCGAGGGCGATTGCAAGCTGCTGGTGGCCTGGCATATCGACCAGGGGCATCTGGACGGTCAATCTCTGGATGGCTTGAATGTCGTCTTGGCCTGTTATGCGCCGGGACTGATGATAGACGGCGGCTGGCAGGCGGCTTTGTATGTCGATGAGCGCGCGACCGAAAGCCAGCTTGATGCGATTGTGCAGATTTTCAGCGGCCAGCAAGGCGGGCATCCGGCTGTTCTGACGAGCTTCGTCGGCGAGATGCTGGGCGTTAAAAAAGTAAAAATCGATTACCAGGGGCAGGGCATCAGCCGGCAACTGACCATTCCCGGCATAGCCCAGGCCGAGATAGAAAGCATCGCGGGCATTACTGGCGGGCCGGCAACGATCAACAATCCGCCTTTGTGCGTGGTGACGAGCCATCCGGCCATTGTCAGCCGGTCGAAGCATTACCGCTATCAGGATTATGACAAGGACTGGACGTTTTCCGAACGTAACGGCTTTTTCTCGGCATTTACCTACGGGCCTTAATCATTTTGTTTAAAGCGCAAACGCGTGTTCTGGGCACGTTACTGGCGGTCATTCTTGTTGCCTGGGGCTGGCTTTTCCATCAGCACTGGCAGCAAGAATCACTGCCGATGTCGCAGATGTGGATGCCGCCATCCGAGACGGCGGCCTGGCGTTTTACGGATTTCGCGCTGGTTTACAACATGTGGGCGGTCATGATGGCGGCTATGATGCTGCCGTCCGCCATTCCTATGATTCTGGCTTTTCATCGCGTCTGCCAACGACGCGCAAAAGCGCCTTATCGGCTCAGTTACCTGTTCAGTCTGGCCTACTTGTTAGTTTGGTTCCTGTTCAGCAGTGTTTTGACATTGCTGCAATGGCAGTTTCATGGCTGGTCCTGGCTGTCGCCGATGATGGATAATCAGAGTACGGCCTTGGCCGTCGGCGTATTATTCCTGGCTGGTATTTATCAATTTCTGCCGGTAAAAAACGCCTGTCTGACGCATTGCAAGTCCCCTATGGGCTTTCTGCTCAATGAATGGCGCGAAGGTGTCGCGGGCGTGCTGATCATGGGGCTCAGACATGGGGCGACCTGTTTGGGTTGCTGCTGGGCGCAGATGCTGATCATGTTTGCCGTCGGGGTGATGAATCTGCCGGCCATGGCGCTGATTACCCTGCTGGTTATTGTCGAAAAATGGTTGCCTGTTAAGGCAGCGATTATTTGTAAAGCGGGCGGTGTCATTTTTTTGGTCTGGGGCGCCTTGCTGTGGGCATTTCAAGGCTCATCATGATTAGCCCGGCTGCCGGAACAAACGTTTAGGCCTACAGTCTACGCGTAAATAGCGGCAATCCCTTGCCGTCTTGCCCGTAGACTGGTAATTACTGAAAAGGCCAATGTCATGACCTCAAAGACGCGACAACTTGCAGATACTATTACCGCATTCGACACATCCGATGGCAGTGGTGTCAAGCTCAAACGCTGCTTAAGCCGTGCGCGGCAGGATTTGCTCGATCCGTTCATCTTGCTGGATGAATTCGCCACCGACAACGTCGCCGATTACATCGGCGGATTTCCCGAACATCCGCATCGAGGCTTTGAAACGGTCACCTATATGCTGGCGGGCTCGATGCGTCATCGCGATCATCTGGGCAATGAAGGGCATTTGAAACCCGGATCAGTACAGTGGATGACGGCGGCCCATGGCATTATCCACTCGGAAATGCCCGAGCAGGAGCAGGGCTTGCTGCACGGCTTTCAGCTATGGATCAATCTGCCGGCCAGTGAAAAAATGAAACCGCCGCACTATCAGGAATTCGGCGCTGAAATGATTCCTATCGTCCCGCTTGCCAATGATGGCTATGTGAAAGTGATTGCAGGGGAATTTGTGTCGGACGCCGGAAAAGTATCAGGGCCGGTAATGGGCGTTGCCACTCAACCGCTTTATTTCGATGTCCTGCTGACTAAAGGGCAAGGTATTCATATTCCCGTGGACGCACAGCAGACCGTCTTGACTTATGTTTATGAGGGGGATCTCAATGTCGGCGGCCCCGGCAATTCATTAATGACAGGTCAACTGGGATTGTTAACGCCAGGCACTGACATTGAGCTGAAGACACGCGATTACGATAGCCGGTTTTTAGTGCTGGCCGCCAGGCCGATACGGGAGCCTGTCGTTCAATCCGGCCCTTTTGTCATGAATACCCATGAAGAAATTGAACAGGCTTTTCGCGACTATCGCAATGGCACGCTAACGCTCTAAAAAGCCAGCCAATCTATCCGAAGCTATTTGGCTAAATAGCTCAATCTATATCTTATCTTGAAGGTTTCTTAACGATTATAATAGGACGGATGACACGTCTCGGCCGCTAACAATCACAAAAGGAGTAATTATGAAGGCAAGCGTAAAATTTTTGACAGGTATGCTATTTATTATGCTGGCGGCGTGCGCGACTCAAGAAGTCAAAGAGGAGGAAGGCGCAGAGGTGTCTGCAACCACAGAGACGCCAGTTATGCCTGAAGGCACAGTGGACATGTCCGGTCAAAATCCGCCGCTTACCATCACCAAAGGCGATAAATCCCTGAAGCTGGTCAGAATAATGGACGGCGGCGTCTGCAAAAATGACTTTCAAGGCGCTAAAGGCGTGTTCCTGGTCTATGCCGATGCTGACGACATAGAACGGATCAAGACCGAGAAAGGCCCGCAAATCTTCGCCGAATTCGAGAATAAAATACAGGCTTTCTCAATCGATGCCCTGGAGGAAGCTGTTGAAGCCACTAATCTTGCCGAAGACCCTTTTGTCTTGGGAGAGGATGAGGCACAGCAGAAACTGGCCAAACAGTTGACTATAAATTTCCGTAATGCCGTAGCGGATCCTGCTGATACGTTTCAAAAAGAAACAACCTTGACCATTGATATCGTGCCATTCCCGCCGTCGCTTATTTTTTATCAGAAAGGTTGCGGAGCCGCTCAACTCGAGCCTGAAACGGAAGGTCCGGGAGGTTCGGAAGGTCAATGAGGCTTAAGATTTGTTTCTTAGCCCCATCGGATTATCTCGGTATCAGGCTGGCTGCCTGATTATTAGAAGTCGACCTGTTTTTTATATGCCTTCATCCTGCTTTTCGGGCAGAGGCAAACGGTTAAGATGTCGAATTTTGGTATGTTTTTTGGTATGTTTTAAGGATACAGACAATTCTTTGATCAGAAAATGCAGTACCAGTGTGCTGAGACTGATCAGGAAGTTGATAAAATTTATCAATTTATTATTAAACATAAAGCCGTCCTTTTCATTGTTTAAACGGAAGTTAACTTATATTTACCTTTTAACACTGGACAGGATGGCATTGTTTCCGATAACTCAAGATGGCGCAATTGGGCTAATTACCTAGGGTATTGTTAACGCAACAAAAATATATAAAATCATTTTAATTGTTTCACGATTCGCACGGTCCGATAGTTTTCAGGATTTAATTGCTGGTTTGTTTTTTAACTTTAGTTTATAAACTGAAATTAGTAATCAAATATGAGAGGAGGTCATTTATGGGCTGGAGAGAGCGCAAACAAGAAGAAACCTATACCGATACCGAAGTAGAAGCGCGACTGAAAGAAGAGTTGCCGCACTGGTATCTCGAAAACGGCTGGATCCGCCGCAAATACAAAACCAGCGGCTGGAAAGCCACGCTGATGGTCGTAAACACTATCGGGCATCTGGCCGAGGCAGCTTTTCATCATCCCGATCTCAGCATTTCATATGCCTTTGTGATCGTTAAATTGATGAATCATGAGGCCAAGGGCATTACCAATAAGGATTTTGAACTGGCTAAAAAAATCGAGGAAGTGATTTGCTGGCAACCCGGCAAGGAAGGCGGTGCTTTACAAGGCACACCTGACGATCCGCGGTTTAAATATATCAAATACGATTAAACGCCAGAATCGCCGTATAAACAATTACAAAAGTACATAATTTCGAAGTTTGATCCACGGAGGTCGATATGAATGAAGATACTTTTAACATGGAAATCAGAAAATATCTCAAGAAAGTCGGCGTGACATCGCAGCGGGAAATTGAGCACGCTGTTGCCCAGGCGATTGAATCGGGAAAACTGGACGGTTCCGAGACACTTGATGTCTCAATGACGCTTGATATTCCCGCTATAAACCTGACTTATAGCATTAAGGGAGGGATAGAACTGGAATAGCTGTATTTTGCCAGTATTAGCAGGCATAGAACTTGTATGACTTGAATATAAACCACTATGAACCCTACCGCGTCTTTACTTTCTAAAAAATAAAAAGGGTATTTTAATTTTACAGGCGTTTGGAGAACGGCGATGACTGAATCAAACCAACATGAAGATGTACAGGAAGCAGTCCGCGACGCGGTCGATTCGGGTTCGGATATCTATCAGCGAGTTAAGGATATTACCCTCAAAGCGCTGACGGAACGGCAACTGGATATGGAAAATATCACCAAGGTGGCGGATGCCGTCGCTAAAGGCATCGGCGATGCGATGGGAGACCGGGGCGAATATTCCAGGGAAGCTTTTACACAGGCAGTCTCGGCATTGGATGACGCCTTGGCGAAGGCTGCGGAAGCATCGAAACTGGCTATCCAGGAGGCGGCTTCCAAGGTCAGCGACTATTCTCAATATGATTTGAACAAGGCCACTGACGATATACAGCGGCTGGAAGAACTGTTTCTGGATACGGTAAAGAGAATTGCCAAAGACGGTAATCAAATCGTTACCGACATTGTCAATGATTTTAGTACGCACGCACGGCAAAGCGGTACGGCTGTTGGCGAGCAGGCTTCCATCGCCATGGATGCGCTGAAGGATCTGCCGAAGATTAGTACAGGCACGCTTATATCGAGCACGGTGGCGGCCACTACCGCATTAGCCGAGATTGGCAGCGGCATTTTAGCGGGCATTGCTGAAAGTCTGCGGTCATCTCAGGCCAAAAAATAAACATCGGCGGAATACATGCTGTGGCAAATGTTAAACGCAGCCAGGGATCTGGGCCGCGCTCAAGATATAGCTACCATACTGATACGTTATGGGTTTGGCAGCTTTGTGCGTGTCCTGGGCATGGGTCAGGCGCTGGAACGAGCGGGAAGAGTGCTGCATTGGCAGCATGTGGAAGAATATGTGAGGCTCGAAACCCCGCAACGCATCAGGCGCGTGCTCGAGGATTTGGGGCCCACGTATATCAAGTTGGGGCAAATTATGGCCACCCGCGTCGACGTATTCCCGCCAGCCTATATTACTGAATTCGAGAAACTTCAGGATCAGGCGCCTCCCATCCCATTTGAAGAATTGCTTCCACAGATTGAAGAAGACATCGGTGGCCGCATTGATGATATTTTTTCATATGTCGACAGACAACCATTGGCGGCTGCGTCCATCGCTCAGGTTCATAAAGCCTTTCTCAAGGATGGAACACCGGTTATTTTGAAGGTCCGCCGGCCCGGCCTGCGCAAAATCATTGAAGCCGATTTGCGGCTTTTGCAACGTATTGTGGATATCGCCGAATCCGAAGAGCCGGAGCTTCGACGTTTTCATCCACGGAACATACTGCGTCAGTTCAACCAATCCTTGCGCCGGGAACTCGATCTTGCCAGTGAGGGCAGGAATTCGGAACAGGTCGCTCTCAATTTAAGCGGCGATGTCAATATCAGAGTTCCTAAAATTTACTGGCAGTGGACCGGTGAAAGACTGAATGTTCAGGAGTACATTGAAGGCATACCTGGCAGGGACCTGGAGTCCGTCGAAAGTGAAGGGCTGGATAGAAAGCTGCTGGCTGATCGAGGCGCCAGGGCCGTCATGCAGATGATCATGGAAGACGGTTTCTTTCATGCCGATCCGCATCCGGGAAATGTGTTTTATCTGCACGGTAATAAACTGGCCTTCATCGATTTCGGCATGATCGGTCGCTTAACCGAAGAGCGCCGGGAGCAGGTAGTCAGTTTATTGTACGGCATGGTCAACCATGCGCCTGCCAGAGTGGTTGAGATTCTTGAAGACTGGTCGGACAATCCGACGGTGGACGAACAGGCGCTTACCGTGGAGATAGAAGCATTTGTTGACCAGTACAGTTCGCTTGCGGTCAAGGATTTGAGCCTGACGGATATGATGACTGACCTGATGGCGTTGTTAAGGGATCATAATCTGATTCTGCCGGCGGATCTGGCCTTGCTGATCAAGGCTTATATTACCCTGGACGGCCTTGGCAGACATCTTAATCCTGAATTTAATACACTGGTTTTCGCGGCGCCTTATCTTGAGCAAATCATGATGGAACGCTACAGGCCGGAAGCTATCACCCGGCGCGGCTGGCGTAATTTGATCAGTGTTGCCGATATGGTATCCAATTTACCGAAAGATATGCGCAAGCTGCTGCATGCTTCGCGTAAAGGCGCTCTCCAGGTCGATATCAACGTCAGGCATTTCGATTATTACGTCAATAAGAACGATAATGCCATGAGTAGGCTAACCATGGGCATTATAACCGCCGCGCTCATTATCGGTTCCTCCATTATCACGACGATAGAAAGGGGGCCTTACATATTCGGCATTCAAGCCTTCGCGTTTCTCGGCTTTACATGCGCAACCCTGGGGTTTTTCTGGGTATTGGTTTCTATCTGGCAAAGCAATCATAAACGCTGACGCCTAATTCATATTAGCCAAAAGAATGTAAGTGTTCGAACCTATTCTTCATTAGCTAATATAGGTCAATAATGTCTGTTCAAGCTTGCCTTGTAAGAATCTACGCTCAAACTCCATGAATTAGCTCCAGCTTCATTAACAGGCTGGAAGGATCGGTCGTGAAAAACAGTAACTTCCACAAAGGTATTCATGAACTGTATAAAGAGGATCCTGAGAAGGCTGATCAGTTGATCTGGGGACGGGAAGCCCATCCAATTTCCCGAAGAGGGTTTCTGAAGAAAAGCGGATTGTGGGCGATGAGCGCGGCGTTGGGCGCCAATATTCCTTTTGCCGATAACATGCCCGGCGGACTGATACCGGCCGCTTTTGCCGATACCTCTGACTCTTTTAATATTGCCGGCAAACATCCCGGACTGATTGTGGTGAACGACAGGCCCGTCAGTGCAGAAACGCCAGCCCACCTACTGGATGATTTTGTTACGCCGGCCGATAAGTTATTCATCCGCAATAACGGCATCCCGCCTCAAAATATTGACCTTGCCGCCTGGATGCTGCGCATCGAAGGCGAATCCATCAAATCCCACGCCCAGTTCAGCCTTGAGGACTTGAAACGTAAATTCAAGCATTACACATATCAATTAACGATCGAATGCGCCGGTAATGGCAGAAGCGAGTTTAATCCACCGGTTCCCGAAGGGCAATGGACTGTCGGCGCTGTCGGATGTCCGGAATGGACCGGCGTGCGTCTTCGGGATGTGCTGGAATCGATTGGCATTAAGGATGATGCCGTTTATATAGGCTATTACGGGCGCGATGCGCACATCAGCGGCAAACCCGGCCATGAGCCGATTTCAAGAGGCGTGCCGATGAGCAAGGCGCTTGAAGATGAAACGCTGATCGCCTGGGCCATGAATGGCGCGGATATACCCATTATGAATGGCCATCCACTGAGGCTGGTCTGCGGCGGCTGGTCGGGTTCCACGTCCGGAAAATGGCTCAATAAAATTGTCGTTCGTAATAAAGTTCATGACGGCGAGAAAATGACCGGACTGTCTTATAAGCTGCCCTGCCATCCCGTCGAGCCTGGAGACAAGGTTACGGAAAAGGATATGTGTATTATCGAATCCATGCCGGTCAAATCGCTGATTACGTATCCAAAAACGGGAGCAATGATCAAGGTTGGCCAGAAACTGCCTCTGCGAGGTCATGCCTGGGCCGGAGATTTGAGTGTATCTGCTGTGGATATTTCCAACGATTTCGGCATAACCTGGCAGCGCTGCAATTTACAGGAGCCTAAAAACAGGCTGGCCTGGCAGCATTGGCAGGCGGAACTTGATTTTCCCGGTCCGGGTTATTACGAGGTCTGGGCCAGGGCGACCAACAGCGCCGGAAAAATGCAGCCTATGGTTGTACCCGGCTGGAACCCGAAAGGCTATCTGAATAATGCCTGTCATCGTATTGCCGTCAAAGTGGTCTAGGTGGAGCAGGGCATGGGTGTAACTGTTAGAATTAAAATCTGCTTCCTACTGCTATTTTTTACCCAGCAATTGATGGCGCAACAGAACATAGATGCTAAAACAGGTTTAATCATTGATCAGGGATTTGACACGGTAAAATCAGAATGCACTGTTTGCCATTCGGCAAAACTGATCATACAAAATAAAGCGACCCGTCAGGGCTGGCTGGAAACGATTCGCTGGATGCAAAAAACGCAAGGATTACGTCAACTGACTGCGGAAACCGAACAGGAAATACTGGCTTATCTGGCAAAAAATTATCCTCCCGAGCAAAAAGGACGTCGTACGAATCCAGTTGTCGAGAACTGGTATTGGTTAAACAGGGATCAATAATCCTCATTGGTTTATTAATCACATCAACTCTTCTTTCTGTTTAATGCCATTCCCTCACTAACCCTCCCATTTCATAAGAAAAATGATTTTTTACGTTGTTTTTCTTGAAAGAAGGCGCATAAAAATAATGTTGTAAGTATTGTACTATCCAAATTATCAAGCTATTTAATAGCTGGAAATAAAAATTTCTAATATTTTCATTATGTTAATTCGTCATATATTGATTAGTCTGCTCCTCTTTTATTAAGTATTGGCCATGAAATGTCTGTACCAATCCTTTTTTATGTCTATATCAAAGGCTTAAAAAATAATAGGTATGCCGGTGCTTTAACGTGGTATTGAGAGCTTCCAAGCAACAGAATAAGCAAATACTAAATTAAGCTGTTATTCGGTATTCTGAAGTGATTCAGAATGTAGTAATGAAATCATCGACAGAGCGCAAGATGGTTGTCATGGTATTTTTATTTTATTTTTCATATGGTTGAGCTTGTCTTTTCTGTTTTGATATCAAGATACCCGCTTCACAATGGTATAAAAACTCCTTTCTGAGCTTGAAACATGAAGCTGGATTCAGCTTCATGACTATGCGGATAAGGAAATTATTCGCTATGAGAGCGAACTGTATCGTTAGTATTGATCTTGCCCTGCATTCCAAATTGCATGGAATTTTGCTCAAAAGTTTGGGTGAAAAAGCAGCGGTTAAACGGCCTGTTTCAGTTCCTGAAAAAAACTAGGTCATTACAATAGTCAATACTAAATAAAGCGTTAACAAAAACTAAATTAACACTTTTGAGCTTTTAAGCGTTTTTTGAAATTATATCTATGGCTTTTTAGGCTCTTATCTATGGTTTTTTGGGCTTTTATCTATGGCTTTTTGGAGTGGATTAATTAATACTGTAGCTGTGCAAATAATTTAATAAAAAATTAATAAAAGGGCTGAAGTTAATATAAATGTGTTAATAAAAAAATAAAGTTAACATTATGATTTTTTAAGTAGTTTTTTAAATTTCATCTATGTGTTTTTGGGATTTCATCTATTTATTTTTAAGACGTTTTAACTGATACTGTAACTGAGCCTATAGTTAATTGGCTCAATATAAGGGTTGAAGTTAATAATAAGTTGTATTACTAGCTAGTAATATTACTAATAGTAATAGAGTTAAAAATAAGTATTATAAGTTCAAACTCGAATATAGAGACTGATTAATACAGTTGCCGTATTAATAATTTAATATAAGCTTTAGAGAAGGGTTGAATTTAATAATAAGTTGTATTACTAGCTAGTAGTCTTACTAATAGTAATAAAGTTAAAAACAAGTATTATAAATTCCAACTCGAATATTTAAGTAAGTAGTTAATGAATCGAATCAGTATATATTTAAATATATACTTAATATGAAAGCATTAAGTTAACTGCTGATTAGTCGGGATGTTTCTAAGCTGATCATAAAATTGAGGATTAACTAATGATTAAGAAAATTGCTTATATATTAATACCAGCTTGCGCGGCAACTATTTCAGTTGCAGGAGCTGAAACAATGCCATCAAATCCTACATTGCTTACAGTAGGTGAAATGGACCAGGTGACTGCCGGTGCTGCCAATGCTGATGCGGCGGCTGTGGCTTACTCCCCTATTCTAGCTTTCGCAAAAACCTATACTACAGCTTTGGTAGTGGCCCCTGGCAGTAGACTGCCGGGTGTTGGTGCTGCTGCTGCTGGAGGTATAGCTGTAGCGGGTGGTGTGGGTGAGGGATCAACGGCGGGTACATCCACCACATCAAATACGGGGCTGACGGGGCCAAATGTTCATGGCATCCAATTGGATATTAATAGGCCTGGTCAACTGGTTAGCCTAAGCGGAAGTGTTGGTGTTGCAGTCAGTGCACCGACCGCCATTCCGTTTTAAGACAGTATTTTAATCACCAGTATCAGCCTGGTTTGTTCAGATTTCAAGAATTTAGAATGTCCCCCTGAATTATGCCTGGGGACGTGCTAAAAAACCCCCTTAAGTGTTAGAGCGCTTAAGGTATTTGTTAGATAAATTTAACGAGGTGTTTTGCTATGAAATTAACAAAAACAATTATTGCAAGTGTACTGGTTTTAGGTATGGGTTCTGCATTCGCTGATGAGCCGGTAGCACTGACAGAAACACAAATGGACAACGTCACCGCAGCTGGTCTTGCAGTAGCTGACGCAGGAGCTATTGCAGCTGGTCTGCTGTCTGCCGCAACTACAACTCAAACAAGTACAGGTGTTATCGTGCTTAATACATATCCGACACAAGGTGGCCAGATCACCAAGGATTTCGCATTCTCTATATCGAAGTCGGCAGGTGCTGCTTTATAAGCGCTGTCCAGTTGTAGGACCAATTAAAGACGTTACTCAATATTTTGGAGAAATAAGATGAATAAATTTACTTGTATGTTAGCAGGTGCTTCAATGTTGGTAATCGCAGGCGGCGTAAGTGCGGAGCCTATGACTTTGTCCGCTGCCGAAATGGATGGCATTAATGCCGGTGCCGTAGTCATTCCTCAAGGCGCCGCTGAAAGCATTGGCGCTGCAGGCGCTTTTTCTAATCTGCTCGGCATTACTGCTACAAAATCCAATGTTCTTGTTCTTCCCCAAGGCGGAATTGTTCTTTCATCTGGAGAAGGCACAGCCGTAGCGGTTTCTTCATTTAGCCCAGGTCTTTCCACTAATGGCGCAGTGGCAGCCAGTTTATCTAACTCAGCAGCCACATTGTTTTAAAAAAGAAAAAGCAGGAAACGCCTCTTTTGTCTAGGGAAGAGGCGATTCCCACTCATAGCGCACTATACGTTTGAATCACGCTCCGCATTATATTAGTGCGGGGCGTTTTCTTTTTCCACAACTCTATTGACAAAGAAAGAAAATATTGACTAATGTCAGGTAACTATCGTTTTCATGCTCTGCTTGGGAACTAACGAGTTATATTGATGTGTATTTATATCTTATAGGGCATAAACGTTACAGATGAGTGGCGCATGCCATTCCTCTAGCGATCTCTTTACCTACAGCGCATTTGATGAATGTGCCAATTAACAGCGTAACATCAGATATTGAGAAACAGTTTCTCCCTACTCCATTATGAACCCAATGGAATAACTCAACAGGAGATGAAAATGTTTTTATTTTTTTATATAAAAAATATTTATTGTTTAATTATTCGCAAGTTTTTTCCTGCATCAATTTTTGCGGTAATAATGAAGAGTTTTCATTCAAGCCTCAACAGACCTAAAAAAAATATTATCTCCGGCATAAACCAATGTATTCAAAAGTTACTGACACTGCCTTATGCGGGTTTTTTAACAGCTAAAAAACTGGGATTGTTGATATGTCTGATAGGAAGCTTTTCGGAAGTTTCCGAAGCCCGCACCGTGAAGTCGCTTATAGAAATGCGACACGAAAATGTCGTTATACAACAATGGGATCTAAGCTGTGGGGCGGCAACTTTAACGACGCTTTTAAATTATCAGCATGGCGATTTTGTAACAGAAAAGGATGTTGCAACTGTTCTTATGAAAAGGGAAGAATATATTAAATATCCGGGGTTGGTTAATATCAGACAGGGTTTTTCGTTGCTGGATCTTAAGCGTTATGCAGATGGTCATGGTTATAAGGGGATTGGCTATGGTAAACTCACGCTCGATGATCTTATAAAAAAAGCTCCAGTCATTGTTCCGATAAATATCATGGGTTATAACCATTTTGTCATCTTTCGAGGGATACAGGGCAACCGCGTACTGCTAGCCGATCCTGCGTGGGGCAACCGGACAATGCTTATTGACATGTTTGAAAAGATGAGAATCGATTTTCCTAAAATAGGCAAGGTCGGTTTTGTAATTACTAGGCTTGATGGAGCTGAGCCGCCCAATCGCTTGCAGCCTAGATCACGCGAGTTTGTTATGACACGATAGGTAAGTTATGGCCGTAAAAAATAATAATAATCGAATAAATGCGTCGAAATGTTCCTTTCCACCCTGGAGAATTTCACCAGGACTTATCTTGATGATTGGCACAGGAATGCTGGTATCGAGTTGGAGTTATGCGTCAGGGAAAACAGTAGATGAAATATCGGAATCAAGCTTACAAAATACACTGATACAAAAAATTGCTGAAAGGGATCAGGTAATTGCTGATCTTCAGCGCAGGGTACAACTTTTGGAACAACGTGCCACAGCCCCTGAGGCCGGTCGGTATCCTGGTGCCAGCAGTCCTGCCATCTTGGCAAAGTCGCCTGCTAATCAGGCGCAAGTTCAAAAGGCACCGGTCAAGACACAACAAGCCAGTTCGGCACCCGGTAGTTTTGAAATCGATGAAGATGCGGCTCAACGCGCACTAGAACGTACATTAGTTCAAACCGGTGCTTTGCTTTTGCCCTTTGGTCAGGCAGAAGTTCAGCCATTCGCTACTTATATAAGAAGAGAATCCGAAACACCTGTTTTGGTGGCGAACGCTACAGGAGGATTTCTGGTAGGAAGTCAACGCGTCAGCCGGGATGAAATCGATGCCGGTGCAAATTTACTGTTTGGCCTGCCTTTTGAATCTCAGTTTGAAGTACGCGTTCCTAGTCGATTTATCGATCAATCTGTCACCACTTCAGCACTGGGAGCATTTCCTAGTGAGACAAGAAGTAATACTGAAACATTCGGCGATGTCAGTGTCGGCATTGCCAAAACCTTGATGCATGAAAGCGATTGGCTTCCGGATGTGATAGCCCGATTTACATGGGATTCGGCAAGTGGCAATATGGTTCAGGACAATATTGCAACGGGAATCGGATTTAACGATTTCATTGGATCATTGACGTTTTTAAAACGTCAGGATCCGTTGGCTTTTACCGGAACAGTCGCCTATAAAACAACTTTAGAGGAAGATGGCATAGAGCCAGGTGATCAAGTCGACTTCAATATCTCCGCAATATTGGCCGCCAGTCCACAGACATCTTTAAATGTCGGTTTACAACAGTCATTTATTCAAGAGACCAAGGTTAATAATGTTGAAGTACCCGGTAGCGACGGCGTGGCAAGCGTCTTTACTGCGGGTGCGTCATCGACCATTGGCCGCAGTTTATTTTTCTCTGTTTTGGGCGGTGTTGGGTTGACAGAGGACTCACCCGATTATTTCCTTAACGTAACCATTCCATTCAGGTTTGATGTACCTGTTAAACCACAATAGATCTTTATAAAACTCATAAGGGCTTTAGTCGTGACAATGCGGGCTAAAGCCCTTTTTCACAATGCGCTCACTTCGCAGGCTTATTATCAACTAAATGGCTGCGGTTTCCTTTGCTCGAGAACTGAAATGTTCTGGGTTGATCCAGGTTGTTACGGTATGTGACGACAAATGTGTTCAGAATCACCGGTGATTACATTGACAGGTCAAGGTTGATACATGGCAAGGCTAAATTAAGCTAAAGATCAACTTGAGTTCGGGATAAGAAAAGAGAGCGGGTTTTGGTTATAAATGAAGTTGTAGGATCGAATTCACTTGTGCCCAATAGGGGTATTCGATCCAAGGCGCCCGAGCGCGAGAGAAGGGGACATTAACATGCAGTTGCAGTGAGAATACCCAGGGGGCAAAAGTGAATTCGCACTACGCGAGCATTGAGTCAATTTACTACAATTTCTTCATAAGGCTTAAGCCGAACTGAGGTTAAAGAGGACATTCAAATGTAGTAAGCACCGATCCATCCTCGGAAAGCGTTTCAAGCCGGACATCAAATCCCCAAAGTCTGGCGACGTGTTTTAGCACTTCATCTGCACTTTTGGCTAACGGCAAACGGTGATATTGGGTGTGACGTAAAGTCAATGAACGGTCGCCTTTACGATCGACGTGGTAAACCTGGATATTGGGTTCGTTGCTGCCCAGGTTGTATTGTTCCGACAATGCCTGGCGGATATATTGGTAGCCTTGTTCATCATGGATCGAGGTCACCGCGATTTCTCTTTCCCTGTAGTCATCAAGGATAGAAAACAGTTTGAGGTCCCGAATGACTTTGGGGGATAAATACTGGCTGATAAAACTTTCATCTTTAAAATTCTGCATAGCGAAATGCAGAGTCTTATTCCAGTCGCTGCCGGCTATTTCCGGAAACCAGTGTTTATCTTCAGGTGTCGGGTTTTCACAGATTCTGCGGATATCGCTCATCATTGCAAAGCCCAGCGCGTAGGGATTAATGCCAGAGTAGTACTTGCTGTCGAAGGGTGGCTGGTAAACTACGTTGGTATGTGATTGCAGAAATTCAATCATAAAACCATCCGTTACCAAGCCTTCATCATAAAGCTGATTCAGAATCGTATAATGCCAAAAGGTGGCCCAGCCTTCATTCATTACCTGCGTTTGTCGTTGGGGATAAAAATACTGGGAAATTTTGCGTACGATGCGGATGATTTCACGTTGCCAGGGTTCCAGGAACGGGGCATTTTTTTCGATGAAGTAAAGGATATTCTCCTGAGGCTCTTCGGGGAAGCGGACTTCTTCCTCTGTGTCGCTGCGCGGCGTTTCCTTAGTGGGTATGGTACGCCATAACTCATTAACCTGAGATTGCAGGTAGGCTTCTCGATCTCGCTGCCGGGCTTGTTCTTCCTGTAGGGACAATTTGGATGGACGTTTATATCGGTCTACGCCAAAGCTTTTCAAGGCATGGCAAGAGTCGAGAATGGCCTCAACCTGTTCTTCGCCATAGCGTTCCTCGCAGTCCGCGATATAGCTTTTGGCAAACAGCAGATAGTCGATAATGGAATCCGCACTGGTCCAGGTCGTGAATAAATAGTTCTTCTTGAAAAAGGAGTTATGTCCATAAGCGGCATGCGCGATAACTAATGCCTGCATGGTCATGCTGTTTTCTTCCATTAAATAAGCGATGCAGGGATTGGAATTGATCACGATTTCATAAGCCAATCCCATCTGGCCTCTTTTGTAACGTTTTTCGTTTTTAACGAATTCCTTGCCGAACGACCAGTGACTGTAACCGATGGGCATACCGACGGAGGCATAGGCATCCATCATTTGTTCGGCTGTAATGATTTCCAGTTGAATCGGGTAGGTGTCCAATCCGAAATTATTGGCAATACGGGCTATTTCTGCGTGATATTTTTCTATCAGCTCAAATGTCCATTCCGATGTCTCTGATAGCGGTTTTCTGCTCATGAGCTTTGCTTCTCAAAAAGTTTGCGGAATACGGGATAAATATCGGCGACCCCTGCAATGCGCTGCATGGCAAAGTTGCTCCATTTGCTTTTCAGAGTCAGATACTCATGCCAGAGGTTCTGATGCCTATCCTCGGTGATTTCGATGTAGGCGTAATATTGCATATAAGGCATGATTTGCTCGGATAGGATTCGTGTGCAGTCTTTTGAATCGTTATCCCAGTTGTCACCGTCCGAGGCTTGCGCGGCATAAATATTCCATTCGGAGGTCGGGAAACGCTCCTGAATAATCTTGCTCATCAAATTGAGTGCGCTGGATACCACCGTGCCCCCGGTTTCCCTTGAATAAAAAAAGGTTTCCTCATCTACTTCACTGGCTTCGGTGTGATGGGAAATAAAGACAACCTGGATTTTTTCATAAGTTCGGGTCAGAAAGAGATACAGCAGCATGAAGAATCGTTTTGCCATGTCTTTTTCCTCAGGCCCCATGGAGCCCGAGACATCCATAACGCAGAACATGACCGCTTGCGTAGTCGGTTTAGGCTTGTCTATGCGGTTGTCATAACGCAAATCAAAAGTGTCGATAAAGGGAATCTGCTCGACTTTTTTCTTGAGCCGCTTGATTTCCTCATGCAGTGCAATAACCACAGCATCGGTTTCGTTGTGGCGTTTGAGTAAATTCTCAAGTTCTGCTTCGGCTTCCGCAATTCTCTTAATATGAGGCGCGCGCATAGCGATACGTCGGCCCAATGCCCCTCGTAATGAACGGATAACATTGATATTAGTCGGATTACCTTCGCTAGTATGGCCAGCCCGCACTTTTTTGGTTTCGTGGATGGTCGCCAGTTTGGTCTTGACCAGGTTAGGCAATTCAAGATCTTCAAAGAAGAATTGCATGAATTCTTCACGGGTCAGTTCAAAGACGAATTCATCCAGGCCTTCACCGGTATCAGAGGCTTGACTGCCTTGTCCGGTTCCGCCTTCGGGGCGTTCGATTTTGTCGCCTTTACGAAATTCCTTGTTCCCTGGATGAATGATTTCGCGATAACCGCCCTGGCCGTGGTGGAAGAAAGGTTCCGAGGTATCTCTTGCAGGGATAGAAACCTTTTCACCTTTATCCAGATCGGTCACGCTACGTTCGGTTACAGCGTCGGCAACCGCTTTTTTAATCTGGGTGCGAAAACGGCGAATAAATTTCTGTCGGTTAACGGCACTCTTATTCTTTCCGTTCAGGCGTCTATCTACAATTCGAGTCACAAATTTCTCCTCAAGTTTCAAGACGATTTACGTACTCTTAAATACCATTCGCTGAGTAACCGTACCTGCTTCTCTGTATAACCTTTTTCAACCATGCGATCAATAAACTCCTCATGTTTTTTCTGATCTTCAGGCGATGCCTTGGCATTGAATGAAATTACCGGCAGCAGATCTTCAGTGGTCGAAAACATTTTCTTTTCGATCACCGTGCGCAGCTTTTCATAACTGGTCCAGGCCGGATTCTTGCCGCCATGTTTGGCACGCGCCCGTAGTACAAAGTTCACAATTTCATTGCGGAAATCTTTGGGATTACTGATGCCGGCAGGTTTCTCGATTTTTTCCAACTCGTCATTCAAGGCGCTTCGATCAAACATCTCGCCGGTATCGGGATCGCGGTAGTTGGTGTCCTGTATCCAGTAGTCGGCATAAGTCACATACCGGTCGAAGATGTTTTGCCCGTATTCCGAATAGGATTGCAGATAAGCGGTTTGGATTTCCTTGCCGATGAATTCTATATATTTCTGTGTCAGGTAACCTTTAAGATAGGATAGATATTTTTCTTCAACATCCACCGGAAACTGTTCACGTTCGATCTGTTGTTCGATGACATACAAGAGATGAACCGGGTTGGCTGCAACTTCAGTGTTATCGAAGTTGAATACCTTCGACAGGATCTTGAATGCAAAACGCGTGGACAGGCCGGTCATGCCTTCATCGACACCGGCATAATCGCGGTATTCCTGATAGGACTTGGCATGAGGATCGGTATCTTTCAGATTCTCGCCATTGTAAACCCTCATCTTGGAGAAGATGTTGGAGTTTTCAGGTTCTTTCAATCGCGATAACACCGCAAACTGCGCCATCATTTGCAAAGTGCCGGGCGCACACGGCGCATTATGCAATGAGCTGTTTTCCAGCAGTTTGTCGTAAATTTTCATTTCTTCCGAGACACGCAGGCAATAAGGCACTTTGACAATATAAATGCGGTCGAGAAACGCCTCATTGTTTTTGTTGTTTCTGAATGCCAGCCATTCCGATTCGTTCGAGTGCGCGAGAATGATGCCCTGGAATGGTATCGCCGGAAAACCTTCCGTGCCTTTGTAGTTGCCTTCCTGCGTTGCAGTCAGCAGCGGATGCAGAACCTTGATGGGCGCCTTGAACATCTCAACGAATTCAAGCAAGCCCTGATTGGCCCGGCACAGGCCGCCGGAATAGCTGTAGGCATCGGGATCGTCCTGTGAGTATTTTTCCAGTTTACGAATGTCGACTTTGCCCACCAGTGATGAAATATCCTGATTGTTTTCATCGCCCGGTTCGGTTTTGGCGACGGCAATTTGTCTCAGGATGGAAGGTCGAATGCGTACGACTCTGAATTGGCGTATATCGCCATTGAATTCATGCAGCCGTTTGGTTGCCCAAGGCGACATGATTGTGTTGAGGTAGCGTCTGGGGATGCCGTAATCTTTTTCAAGAATATCGCCATCTTCATCAATATTGAAAAGACCCAATGGCGATTCGAACACAGGAGAGCCTTTAATGGCATAGAAAGGTGTTTTTTCCATCAGCGCTTTAAGCCGTTCAGCCAGTGATGATTTACCACCGCCGACCGGGCCGAGCAAATAAAGGATCTGTTTCTTTTCTTCCAGGCCCTGGGCTGCATGCCTGAAGAAAGAGACTATTTGCTCGATGACATCTTCCATGCCATAAAATTCGCGAAATGCGGGATAAATTTTTATGACTTTGTTGGAAAAAATCCGGCTGAGCCTGGGATCGTTATGCGTATCGAGCAGTTCCGGCTCGCCAATAGCCGCCAGCATACGCTCAGCAGGGCTCGCATAAGTTAACGGATCTTTTTTACAGAGATCCAGGTATTCAGGAAGCGTTAATTCTTCTTCCTTCAATTCTTCAAACTTGGACGTGTAGCGTTCAAATATGCTCATCACAACCCCCACATGGTTTGTTATGTTATCAATACGACATCAATATAGACCATGTATTCACGCATTATCTCCATCGGCACAATTAATTTAAGCTGAACGGGAGGTTTTATGGTTCAACTTATGTCATGAAAAAATGCTGCAAATTCATGGTAGTGGTTATTTATACAAGAAATAAATGATTAATGTGCAAGTCTTTACAGTAGTTCGTTTACATTTCAACTAAAATCAGGATCCCTAGTAAAAGACAGCCGATTTGACTTAACAGCTTATAGTCTTTGTTGAAGAGGGCAAGACTTTTCTCCTATAAACCAGCTACTCTTCGTCGTTTAGGTATAAGGCTTTAATCAGTTCTCTTTCCTCCGGAGCAAGCACGAGCCACGGGTGTTTCTTTTCGTAGCGGCTCCGGTCTGGAAGCTGCTGTTGCCTTCGATCCAGCACTCGGCGGTCTTCGGTGCGCCTTTCCATTTTTCGGCGATCAGACTTTGGCCATGCCAGGTAATTTTTCTGTATATGTTCCACCCATTCCTGCGAACCGAATTCGTATGGGCAGACGCGTCTTTCAGTTTTGCGTCGATCCATAAATGAGCGTCGTGAGCCCCTGCGCAAATTAACTATTTTCATGTCCTAATTACCTAGTACTGAGCAATTTTCATCAAGGACAGGCTGATACTTTAGAAAGTTCAACTTAGCCGGGTGCATCTGGCACTAAGGATAAGGGGAGATCAGCTTGTCGGTTCTTTAAGATTACAAATTTTCATAGCGGTTCATATCGAAAAAACCGGCTGTTCCAGGCTGTTCATGCAGGTATTTTTGATTAAACCAATCATAATATTGCCATATTTGCGGATTATTGCGACGAATACCATAACGGTTGTAAAACAAGTCTTTCTCTGCACCGGTCCTAGCATGTTTCAGGTGTTCAATAAATTCCGGGACCTGCTGTATTAATACGCTCAAAAATATATTCGGATAACTGCCGAGAAACCCTGGCACAACGGTCAGCGTATCCTGCTCAGGCTGTCGCCTCAGATTTTCCGCGAAGATAAAGGAAACGTTCGATAGTTTTTGATTGCGGATCAGTGTGTAGACGAGGTCTTTTTCAGGATCGGCCGTTTTTATACGCAGAAACGATACTTCAGGCAAGGCTTCGATTTCATATCCTTTGAGATCGGCTAATTGCCGCATCATGCCATCTGCCTGCTGCTGATCGGGAGAACTGTTCGCTCTGATGCACGGTTCTTTCAGGCAGCGATTGATCAAATCAGGTTCTCCGCCTGCAGGACCCAGACGCTGCTGGGTCCGTTCAAAAAATTCCTTTTTATAGTCGCTGGTCTGATAGCTGATAGCCGTTTCCTTGTCGATGCCATACAAGGGTTTGTCGAAGAAACCGAACAGTTTGGCATCAATGCCTTGATACCAGGAATCGCGCATCGCTTTTCGATGTTGCACCGGAATAAACCGGAGAAAGTTATTTTCAGCCTCCATGCGTAACGAATCCATGTATAAACGTGTAGTCACCTGATGGCCGGCCGTGCCGTAGACATTAAAACCGGCCACAAGCAGGTAATGAATACGTTCGAATAAAGGGTAATCGACGACCCAGGCTGTCAGCGGCGTCTTGCCCACCAGGCCTTTCACCACTGTGGCATTGTCAAAATGCCGAAAGACCGTCAACAAGGCGTTGTCATTATGGCCGTCGCCATCCCATATCAGATTGAAATCGACATCATGATGCCTTAACAGGGCTTTATGAATGAAAGTTTCTTTTTTATCGACATATTGCTGCTGCAGTTTATTAACGTCGAGCCACGAAATTAAGCCGATTTTTTCGCCTTCGGAAGCAGGCATGCGCAGGTAGTGATTGTTTGCAGCCAGGAATTCAGTGCTTTCCTGCATAAAGTCGTTCTGAGGCTTAATGAAGGCTATCCAGAACTGGTCACGGATAACGTTAACCGCGGCCTGGCCCCGGCAAACCGGGCCTTTAATGAAACCGGAGAAAAAATACTGCGCATCGTCGAGCAGGAATTGATAGCGCGAGATGGCCGGCAGTTCGCTGAAGGTATTAAACGGGTTGGCGGCCGACTGCGGGCCATAGCCCGGCAGTTTTGTTACGGTGAATTCCGGCTTGAGAAACAGTTCCTGCAAGCGTTGCATTTTGCCGTCACTTAATTCATAAACAAAATGATCTTTATCGACAATGGTGGAGGTAATGGGGCGTAACCGGTAATAAAACCGCTCGATGCCCGGATCGTCAAATGGACGGATGCTTTTCAGTTCTTCGACTGTCTGACCCGAAGGCGTTTTGGAGCGGACCAGTTTGTAAAACTCAGTAGCCGGGTGACCTTTAAAATGTAAATCGCCGATATACAGATGCTCATAGATATAGCGGGCGACCAACTGCTGCTTTGATGAAGGGCCGTTAAGGAAATGCTCCCATTTTTCAATTTCAGTGGCTGCGGCAGCCGATAATGATGGCTGAATATCGGTTTTAGCCCCGGCCTGCAACCAGCTTAAAAGCGTATTTTCCTGATCCTGGGTGAGCGGCGGCAAACCGTAGGGCATGCCCCAAAGCGGGTGATCGTGCCGGTATTCTTCAAACTCGTCGAGGCTGGGACATTGTAAGGAACGTTCCAGATCAAGCTCTATGGTATTTGGTAATTTGCCGCTGGATGGCAAAGGATTGTCGCGCTTTAATTGCAACAATTTTGCAATCAACGATTTGTTCAGGTTGGCCTCGGGTGAGGAGGTCTGTTCATTCAGAACGGGGAAAAAACCTTTCTTTCGCCAGCCTGCGGTCGTGGTTTCATCAATGTACAGCCTGGACGGCTCCTGTGCGGTTATTCTTTCATGGTCATAAACGCTCTTCTTGCTCGCGCCTCGGTCTATGCCTTCAAACGAGCTTAATTTAAGCTGGCAAGGCGAGTCATAACAGGAATGGCAAGCGACGCAGCGCGAGTCCAGAATGGGTTTGACATCGTTATGATAGGAAACCGGGCGAAATTGCCGATTAAGGTCGACAGGCTGCGTTTGCGGTTTGGCGGTTGCCGTATTGCTCGTGCTTGCAAAATTTATCGTGTTATATGCACCGATAAAACAGCTTATAAAAATAAAAAATAAAAGAGTGTATAACTTTGAGCCAACAATTCTAATCATTATTATAGGACACTGAATTCCGTTGTCAGGGGCTGTTGTTTATAACGCTTAATTTGGTTCCATGCAGGAACGCTTGTCGTGATCCGGCTAAGGATCGGACCGGTATTGCCAGAAGGACTTATATCTAGAGCGATCTGGCCAGACGATGCAGCGCTTCACCGCCATGATTAAACAACGGCCAGCCATCGCCGGTCAATACGGCTTTAATGCCTGGTAAATCAGCCAGACGTTTGACCGATTGAATGGCCTTGTCCACATCCGCCAGTTTGTTTTCCGGCAGAAGACATAATTCGCCGCCAATATGGCAACGGATTAAATCGCCAGTGATCAGTGTAGTATGTTCCAAAACCAGGGCAAGCTCTCCCGGTGTTTTAGAACCGTCAAGCTCATAAGCGATCAGACCGTGGACGACTTCTTCATTATCGTAAAGCCAGCGGTTACAGGAAAGAGGGAAAGTGTCTTCTTCGGCAGCAGGGCCACAGAGCATGGCGCCTGTTTCACTGGCAATATGCTCGGCATCGCGGCAGTGGTCGCTATTGGTGATGACTATGAAGCTGGCGCCGCCCAGCCTTTGCAGATGACTGTGATCATGTGCGGACATGGGCAAGGGATCGATCAGGACATTGCCGCCATCACGCACCCATAGCACGCTATGGAAGTCCAGGTTGCGCTCTGTATCAAAGACCGACCAGCCAAACAGGTCTTTCCGATGTAACTGTTTCATAATGGTGCTCTCGTTAACCTCTGAAATTCCGGTCGCTAATGGTGCTTATCCGTTCGATAAGGGCAATGGCTCACCAGAAGTGAGTACCCAGACCTTGACGGTACTTTTTAAATACATTGCGTTCATTGACAGATTGAGTAAGCGTATCAGTTTTGGAGGCCATAATAAAATCATTAAGATGCAGTCCTTTTATTTTGCGGGTCCACCAGCAGACCGTAACTTGCCCCCACTCCGTTGTAATCGATGGATGATGACCTTCCTGTTCGGCCAGGGCACCGACTTTATTGGTAAAGGATAAGGCTTCTTTAAAATCACTAAATCTGAATGTTCGGGACAGATGCCGGACACCATCCGTTTCAATTATTATCCAATCCTTCAGTTGCGGCATAAGCTCATCAATGCCCTCTTGGGATAACATGGGCGCACCGACTTGGCAGACTTCACATTTTTTACTGGTCAGCTCATTCATTAGAAATCCCCTTTTTATTATTGATACCAATAACAATGACAAGATGACTTTATATTTGGTTGCGAAATATTAGAAATACTCGCTGTGTTTGTGCAATTGCCGCTGTTTTTTTTGCCCTTTCAGACAATTATTGCCGGATTTTCCCTTTTACTTCTTGGGCGCAACTGATGATTTCATCGCGCGAGTGAAAACAGTCGAGGCAAATATCCTTCATTTAGGCAATATTGCCCGACACACGGTGACAAGGATGACTTCTTGAGAGGAGTTCATTTATTGTGCTGGTTGGTGGTCGATGTCGGTTGAGGCAAATGTTTTAAAACACTCCAGAGAGACGATATGTTTGAACGCTTTTCGGTAAGTATTAACGTAATGGCAATTTCTTCGGCGGCGGCCAGCGTGCAGAG
This sequence comes from Methylobacter luteus IMV-B-3098, assembly GCF_000427625.1. Taxonomy (GTDB): domain Bacteria; phylum Pseudomonadota; class Gammaproteobacteria; order Methylococcales; family Methylomonadaceae; genus Methylobacter; species Methylobacter luteus. The sequence goes on along the minus strand of NZ_KE386569.1, from coordinate 1,950,623 downwards.
GACCGCGGCGATTCTGAATGGCCAGGCCGGACCGCCCAAGAATAATACATACAACGTCAGCGCCATTGCCGCCGCCGCTAATTTGACCGTCCATGTATGGTAGCTGGTAAAGGAGCCGAATTTGACCATGCCTACAATGGAAGGTATCAGGTAGCTGCTGATAATCAGAACCACATAAATCAGCTCTCGCTTTACGACATCGGGCCACAGCCACCATGCGCTGATTGCGATGACTAAATAAATAATGACATCGGCCCAACTGTCGAGTACGGCGCCGAATTGAGTCACTTGCCCGGTCAGACGCGCGGCGATACCGTCCAGCGCATCGGAGAGAAAGGATACAGCCAATAAAATCAGAAACAGATTCTTATGGCCATGCCAGGCTAACCATAACAACACCGGCGCGGCCACAAATCGAAAGCAGGTCAACAGATTGGGCAGAGTCAATAATTCCGGGTTGAGCTTTAGATTCATAGTCATAACTGAAAAGTTGCAGACAGTGGGGCATGGTCCGACAGCATGCGCCAGGGCAGTTGCCCCAGTCGATTACAGGAGACCGGCTCAAGGCCCCGGTAATAAATTCTATCCATCGGTAAAAGCGGCATCCAGGCCGGGAAAGTTCTGGCATGACGCCCATGTAGAGTTTGGAATACCTCTTTTAATTCCAGGTGATCGTGAAAATGCCGTTCGATCAACCCCATCCAGTCATTAAAATCACCGGCTATGATTAACGGCGCGTCATGCGGTATATGACTGTCTATGCGATTACATAATGTCTCGACCTGACGTCGGCGCTCAGTGCCTATAAGGCCGAAATGAATGCAGACAATATGTACGGTTTTGTTGACTGCGGGAACGTGAATCACACCGTGCAAAAGGCTGCGGCTGGCCCAGGGATAGGGTGAAACGTTCACATTCTCCCAGAATTCCAGATCATATTTGCTGAGAATGGCATTGCCGTGATGACCCTCGCTGTAGATTGCGTTTTTGCCGTAGGCATAGTGCGGCCAGTGACCATGGGCCAGAAATTCCGACTGTGAGAGGTCGGGCCAGTCCAGTATCTTTTTTTCATGCAAACTGTGCGCGCCTTGCGTTTCCTGCAGGAACAGCAAATCCGCTCCTGCGTCAATCAGTGCGTCGCGTATCTGATGCAGAACAAAGCGCCGGTTGCCGATATTGAAGCCTTTGTGGATGTTATAGGTCATTACGCGCAATTGGTTTTTAGTCATACAGCCCTAAGAAGTTAAATGCGATATCTGAAACATTAACCCTGATTAAAACCAAAAATCAAGCCGGTATTGATGGGAGCCGGCTGTATTCGAACTAATGCCGCTTTTATTGTCCAATACTTTAGTAATACTGAGGGGCTAGCGCAAAAATACTGAAGCGGCTTTATATGGCATCCAATGGCAGAGAAAATCAATGATTATGATGAGGCAGGCTTTTTTTGTTTTCCTGGTGATTTTGGCTTTCACAGTCCAAGCCGAAACAGATGATGGCAGTCGGCCAAATAAAGCGGCAACGGTTATTCAGCTTGACATCAATGGCGCGATAGGGCCTGCCATTACCGATTATATCAGCAGAAATCTCGATAAAGCCGCCGAGGAAGGTGCGATTTGTGTGCTGTTTCGCATGGATACGCCCGGCGGTCTGGATACCTCCATGCGCGACATCATCAAAAAAATCATCGCCTCGCCGGTTCCGGTTGTCAGTTATGTGGCCCCTGGGGGCGCCCGTGCCGCCAGTGCAGGTACTTATATTCTGTATGCCAGCCATGTCGCGGCCATGGCGCCGGGCACCAACCTGGGCGCGGCCACGCCGGTGCAAATGCTAGGCCCGGACGATTTCGATGATGAAAAGGAGGATAAAGATGCCAAAGGTACTAAAAAAGAAGAGCCAGGCATATCGAATCCCATGGCCACCAAGGCTGTCAATGATGCCGTGGCCTATATCCGCGGTCTGGCCCAGATGCGTGGCAGAAATGCCGATTGGGCCGAGCAGGCGGTTCGTATAGCGGCAAGCATTCCGGCAGAAGAAGCACTGGCTAAACGGGTTATCGACTTGGTCGCAGCCGATCAGGCCGATTTGTTAAAGCAACTGCATGGCCGCAAAGTCAATGTGCTGGGTCAGGAAAGGATATTGCAGACCGACGGAGCCGTGATAAGAAAAATAGATCTGGACTGGCGCGGCGAGCTGTTGTCCGTCATTACTAATCCTAATATTGCTTATCTGTTGATGTTGATCGGCATTTACGGTTTAATCTTCGAATTTTCCAATCCCGGTGCCATTGTGCCCGGCACAATAGGCGGCATCTGTCTATTGCTTGCATTGTTTGCTTTTCAGTTATTGCCGATCAATTATGCCGGCATGGCGTTAATCCTGCTGGGCATAGCTTTAATGGTCGCGGAAGCTTTTGTTCCCAGCGTCGGCATTCTTGGTTTCGGAGGTTTGCTGGCATTTATTGTGGGTTCGGTAATCCTTATCGATACCGATCAGCCGGGATTCGGCATCAATCCGGCGATTATCGGCGCCGTCGCCCTGAGCAGTGCTGCGTTTTTTATCCTGGCCTTGGGATTATTGTTCAAATCCAGGCAGGCGCCGGTTGTAAGCGGCAGGGAAGAACTAATAGGCGCGACAGGCGTGGCGCTGGAGGATTTTACAGATCGCGGCATGATTCGTATTCATAGTGAAATCTGGCAGGTTCGCAGCGACAGTCCGATAAGTAAAAAACAGAGAGTAACAGTAACAGGTCTGGACGGTCTGACTTTATTGATTAGCCCGATTAAAGAGGAGTACAAGTGATGCTTACATATTTCTGGTATATATTCGGCAGCATTCTTTTAGTCATTTTAATTAGTGCCTTTAGAGTCCTGCGGGAATATGAGCGCGGCGTTATTTTCTTTCTCGGACGTTTTTATGGGGTTAAAGGGCCCGGATTGATTATCGTGATCCCGTTGATTCAACAGATGGAGCGCGTTGACTTGCGGACTATCGTCATGGATGTGCCTTCTCAGGATGTGATTTCTCTGGATAACGTCTCTGTAAAAGTCAATGCGGTGGTCTATTTCAGAGTCATCGAGCCGGATAAAGCCATTATTCAGGTTGAGAACTTTCTTGAGGCGACCAGTCAGTTGGCCCAGACGACATTGCGCTCCGTATTGGGCCAGCACGAACTGGATGAAATGCTGGCGCAACGCGACCGCTTGAACATAGATATACAAACCATCCTGGATCAGCAGACCGATGCCTGGGGCATCAAGGTGGCCAATGTGGAAATCAAGCATGTCGATCTCGACGAAAGCATGGTCCGGGCGATAGCCAAACAGGCCGAAGCCGAACGTACCCGTCGGGCGAAAATTATTCATGCGGAAGGTGAAATGCAGGCATCGGAAAAACTACTGGGCGCGGCCAATATACTGGCCCAGCAGCCACAAGCCATACAGCTTAGATATCTGCAAACCCTGACTGAAATTGCCGGGGACAAATCGTCGACGATTGTGTTTCCGTTGCCGATAGATATCGTCAATAATCTTATGAAATAGCAAAATTGGAACTGGCTTTATATTTTCAAAAACTTGAAAGCCCAGATCGATATTTTTTATCTTGGGCAGCCTTCCAGCTTATAAATCGCATAGCCTTGCGTGTCGATTTGTTGTCTTAAATCGGCAGGCGCTTCCGCGCTGTGACAAAAACAGCAATTCTCCTGAGTGACGGTCGCGTCTTCGTGCCCTATGCTTTGCAGCCATTCTTTGGCATAATTCAGCGCTTTTTCCTGGTCTTTCTCATCAAGAACTACATCAAAGTGCATAATCCTGCCCTTGGCCGTTTTTGCATAAGTGTCGAATACATGTGAGATAGGCATAACTTAAGTCCTGTAAAAAAACCGGCGGCATAACCGCCGGCACAATAACTACGTTTGAATTTAGGATATTATGATTTTCGTGATGAATTGAAACTCCCGAGCCAGTATTCATGCGATCTGGCAACGGAAACGATGACTTTTATATCGCATGGCAAAGAATTCGGGAGACATTCTCGCTCAAATTTATTATGGTATCGATTCGATACGGGGCAAGAATATGTTAAGATATCTTTCGTTGTCAACTTAATTAACGAATGTTTATATAGGTTCTATGGAAAAAGTTGATGTATTTGAGCTGATCGAACGGATGGCCGCCTTGATCCGTTCGGAAGAACGCAAAAGATGTACGGAATTAGGCCTTCAGCCGGTGCATTTGCAGGTGTTGGACTATTTATCACGCTGCAACCGTTACAGTGATACGCCGGCCGCCGTCACCAGTTACCTGGGCATGACCCGCGGGACGGTGTCGCAAACCTTGCTTCTGCTGGTGAAAAAAGGCTTTATAAAAAAGACATCTGATGCGAATGACCGGCGTATGGTGCATCTTGACCTTCTGCCGGAGGGTGATGCTATCTTGAAACAGGCCCGGCCTTCGGAATTGTTCAATCAGGCCTCGTCAATATTGAGAGCGATTGATTTCAGCAATCATGAAGATGTTTTTGTTAAAGCGCTTTCGGCGTTGCAAAAAGCCAACAAATCGCAGTCCTTTGGTTTGTGCAACACGTGTAAATATTTTACGAACACTCCGGAAGGTTATAAGTGTGATTTAACCAAGGGACCGCTAAGTCAGAGTGATAGTGAAAAAATCTGCCAGGAGCATACTGTTTTATAAGCTGTGAGGGAGTCAGGCGCTAGAGTTTGCCACATCCTGTTAGCACAGGATGTGGCGGGCTTGAATTCCTGGCAGGCTCGTTCCTGCAAAGCTAAGGTCGGATTTTCTTCCTCATCCGTTTCCGCGTCCTTTATCAGCAGAAAACCATGCGCTATAAGCCATCATTTCCATGATCGTTCCGATTTTTGATGGTTTATAGAAAAACTTATAGTTGAGTCAGGGCGCTCATCTTTCAGCGCCCACCTTAAGCTGTACATTGCTTGGTGGTTAACCCAAAGCCCTGCCAATCTGTTCACCCAGCCTCACCGTTTTTCCGGCTTTGAATTCAGCATCCCACTGCATTCTATCCTTGCCGAATAAAATAACAATCGTGGAGCCCATATTGAAGCGGCCCATTTCTTCGCCAATTTTCAGGGTAGGAGCGTCTTCTTCGTATTGCCAGCTGCGCACGGATGTTATGGTGGGCGGCGATACGACGCCATGCCAGACGGTCTCTATGCTGGAGACAAAAATGGCTCCGACCAGCACCAGCGCCATCGGGCCGATCTCCGTGTCAAAAATGGCCGCGACGCGTTCGTTTCTGGCGAACAGCCCTGGTACGGAATTGGTCGTGGCCGCATTGACGCTGAACAGACGGCCAGGAATATGCACCATTTCTTTTAGCGTGCCGGTCAGTGGCATGTGCAGGCGGTGATAGTCTTTCGGCGACAGATAAATCGTCGTGAAGGAGCCGTTGTTGAAAGGCTCGGCGCGCTCCGGGCTGCCGCCCAGCAAATCCGTGGCGGTAAAGCTTTTGCCCTTGGCCTGAAAGATATCGCCGTCGGTAATGGCGCCGGCCTGGCTGACGGCGCCATCCGCAGGACAGGCAATGGCGTTTCTGTCGGCGCAGAAAGTCCGGACACCCGGTTTGAGTTCGCGCGTAAAGAAATGGTTAAAGCTTTTGAAGGCATCGATGTCCTGCTCCAGCGCCTCGTCCATGTTGACGCCGTAATGCCTGATGATCTGTCTGATGAACAGGTTTTTCCAGATCCGGTTTTCAGAATGCGTCAGCGCGCTCATCATTTGAGATAAGGTATGGTGGGGCAGAGCGTATTGCGGTAATGTCGTCAGGGCTTCTTTTATGTTCATGAATCAGTAATATCGAGTATTTTGCCGCTTAAAAAACAGTTCCGGCTCGGCTTGCAGCGGGATTCCGTGTTGCTCGGCAATTTGCAGAATGTGTTCGGTCGCAAGACCTTGGCTTTTGCCGTCGTACTTCAAGGCGACGGCAATATCGCTGGTGTAACGGGTCTTGGGCATATCCGAATTAAGGCAAACGGACCAATTCCGGCGTGCGCCAGTCGCTGTTTCTGTGTTCTACGACGACTGTCGTATAAATGCCGCCCCGGACGTTGAATTCGGCGCGGATGCGCATGAAATTGGGCGATATAGCTCTGACGATGTCATCCAGGATTTCATTGGTGACGGCTTCATGAAAAGCGCCTTGCTCGCGGAAAGACCACATATATAGCTTCAGCGATTTCAATTCCACGCAAAGCGCGGCAGGTACATATTCGATCGTAATCTTGGCGAAATCCGGCTGGCCGGTTTTAGGACACAGGCAGGTAAATTCAGGAATGTCTATACGTATTGTATAATCGCGGCCCCGTTGCGGGTTGTCGAAAGTTTCTAGGTCTTTGCTGGGTCGTGTTGTCATCGTTGCTTGGTAAATAAAAGTAAATAAAAAAGTCGAAACTCAGCTGAATATCGTGAATAATAAGCGGTTATTTTAATTCAAATGCAGGGATATTCATACCAGTTATGAAACTGGAAAAAATCAAGCTTTCAGGTTTCAAATCGTTTGTCGATCCGACAGTTATTCCAATCACTGGCAATTTGACGGCGATAGTCGGGCCTAATGGCTGCGGTAAATCCAATATCATCGATGCGGTACGCTGGGTCATGGGCGAGAGTTCCGCCAAGCATTTGCGCGGCGGCAGCATGGCCGATGTGATTTTTAACGGTTCCTCCGGGCGCAAACCGGTCGGCACGGCTTCCGTCGAATTGATTTTTGACAACAGCGAAGGCAAGCTGGGCGGCGAGTATGCGCAATACGACACCATTGCCATCAAGCGCCAAGTGAGCCGCGACGGCCAGTCCTTGTATATGCTGAACGGCTCGCGTTGCCGGCGCAAGGATATCACCGACATATTTCTGGGCACGGGGCTGGGTTCCCGCAGCTATGCCATCATTGAACAGGGCACCATATCGCGCATGGTTGAGGCCAAGCCCGAGGACTTGAGAATCCATATCGAAGAAGCGGCCGGCATTTCCAAATATAAGGAACGGCGCAGCGAAACCGAAGCGCGCATGAAGCATACGCGTGAAAATATGGAACGGTTGAACGATCTGCGCGATGAAGTCGAGAAACAGCTCAAACACCTGCAAAAGCAGGCCGAAAAAGCCGAAAAATACACCGAACTTAAAAAGCAGGAACGCCAGTTCAGACTGGAGTTGCTGGCGATGCGCTGGAATGCCTATCATCAGGCTGCGCAGCAGTTGGAGACGAAACTGCAAGACGTGGCGGCCGAGCATAACCGCTTGTTTGTTCAGCTGCGAGATATCAATATCAGTCTGGAGGACAGGCGCGTAGAGCACAAAGTCCAGCAGCAGCACACCAACAGTTCTCAGGGCGAATATTATCAGGTTGTCGCGGAAGTCAGCGGTCTCGAACAAGCGATCAAGCACAATGAAATCAGCCACGAAGAAACCCAACTGGAAATCAACCGTTCTCGCCAGCAGGCCGAGCAGGCGTTAAATGAGCTCCAGGCCGATGTGCAGCAGTTGGAAGAAATCAGACAGGCCCTGGAAGAGGCCGAAGAATCCCTGATTGTCTCAGAGGAAAGGCAAGAGGGAGTTCTGCAGCTTCAGCAGGACTCGCAGCATCAACGGATATCCTGGCAGCAGCAATGGGATGCGTACCGCACTGAAAGCGCGAAGTACAGAGAGCAGGCCGAAGTGCATCGCGTAAAAACCGTGCAACTTGAAAACCAGAGCCGGCAATTGCAGATCCGCCTCGATAAATTAAACGGCGAACGTGATGAGTTGTCGGCTAGCCAGCTGCAAACGGATATCGAAACGCTGGATGCCGGCATTGAGCTGATTGAATCGCAACGCGCCGATCTGCAAAGCCAACTGGAACAGCTTCATCAGCAAATCCGCGACCAGCGGCAACAGGTCAAGCACTTGCATGATGAATTGCATGCACGGCGTTCGGAGATGCACAGCGTAAAAGGCAAGATCACCTCGTTGGAACTGTTGCAGCAGCACGCCATGGGCAAGGATAATAAAAATCTGAGCGCCTGGCTGGAGCAGATGAATCTGACTGATAGTCAGCGCCTGGCTGAATTCCTGGAAGTCGACTCAGGCTGGGAAACGGCTGTGGAAACCGTACTGGGCAGTTATCTGGAAGCGATTTGCATCGATAGCGCCGATTCTGTCATGGCGGGATTACCGCATTTGGCAAATGAATCGCTGACGCTTATCGAAACCGGTCGCAGAAAACCGGCTGAAACAGGCGAGCCGTTTATACGATTGCTCGATAAAGTGACGGCTCCATGGGATCTAGGCGATCTGTTGTCCGGCGTTTACTGCGCCGACACGGCCGAAGCGGCAAGAAGCCTGTCAACCCAGACCAAGTCTCATGAATCGGTTATTGCGCCTGATGGGACCTGGTTCGGGCCGGGCTGGTTGAAAATTATTCGCGCCAAGGACAGTAAAACCGGTGTGCTGCAGCGCGAGAAGGAGTTGCGCCTGTTGAAGCATAGACAGGAAGAACTACAGTTTGAAATTGAAGGCTTCGAAGATCAGTTGGAGGTGACTGAAGCGAGCTTAAAAGAGGCGGAAGTCAATCGCGAGTCCATGCAGCGGCAGGATAGCAGTCTCGGCTCGGAGTTATCGCTTAAAAATGCCGAATTCAGCGCCTACTCGGCGCGCTGGGAGCATCAGCAGCGCAGGCTCGCCCAAGTCAGTAGCGAAATAGAAGATATCGTTCATGAGAATACCGAAAACGCCGCATTGATTGCAGAATCCCGCCTGCTGCAGGAAGAAGCCGAACAGGCTCTGGCAACGCTGGAGCAGAAAAGGCAAAGCCTGGATTTGCTCAATCAGGAACTGCAATCCCGGCAGCATGATACCGAGCAATCCGTCCATGAAGCCCGGCAGCAGGTCTACAGCATCAAGGCGCAGGTTGAATCGTTAAAATCCACGGAAAACCTGACCGCCAGGCAGATTGAACGCTTGCAGATGCAACATCAGCAAGCGGTTACGCGAATTGCTGAACTGGAGCAGAAATTACAGCAAACCCTGGCGCCGCTGGACCAAGAGAAAAAGCAACTGGAGCAGCTCTATTTAAATAAGGATAAGCTGGAGACGGATCTGAAAACGCAGCGCCAATCTCAGGAAGAAATCGAATCAGTGATTGCCCATCTATCGGAAGAGCAGGTTCGAACCCAAAGAGCGCTGGACATGCAGAAGGAAGCGCTTGATAAGATTCGCTTTGAACTGCAGGAAAGCAAGGTGCGCCAGCAAACGGTCAATGAGCAACTCAAGGAGACCGATGCCGATGCCGAGCAGGTGCTGAAAAACCTGTCCGAGCAGGCCGAAGAACAAAGCTGGAAACGGAAAGTCGACGATTTATCGACCCAGATTGAGCGCCTGGGCACGATTAACCTGACAGCCATAGAAGAATACAAGTCGCAGTCGGAACGCATGAATTTTCTTAACGAGCAGCACGCGGACCTGATGGAGGCCCTGCAAACGCTGGATCAGGCAATCAGTAAAATCGATAAGGAAAGCCGACTGCGTTTTAAGGAAACTTTCGATAAAATAAACACCGGATTGCAGGAGAAATTTCCCAAGCTGTTCGGAGGCGGTCAGGCCTATCTGGAACTGACCGAGCAGGATTTGCTGGAGACTGGCGTCAATATTATCGCCCGGCCGCCCGGCAAAAAGAACAGTTCCATTCATTTGTTGTCAGGCGGAGAGAAAGCATTGACGGCGGTAGCGCTGGTGTTTTCGATCTTTGAACTCAATCCGGCGCCTTTCTGTTTGCTGGACGAGGTTGACGCACCTTTGGATGATGCAAATGTCGGAAGATTTTCACGAATGGTTGAGGAAATGTCAGCATCTGTTCAGTTTTTATATATTTCCCATAACAAGGCCACGATGGAAATTGCAAAACAGTTGGCAGGTGTTACTATGAAAGAGCCGGGCGTCTCCCGGATGGTCGCGGTAGATATTGAAGAAGCAGTGAGTTTGGCGGAAAACTAATGGATAAAGAAATATTGAGAATTGTAATTATTGCAACCGGTTTGCTTGTCATTATCGGTATGTTGTTGTGGGCTTTCATCAGAAACAGAAAAACGCAGCATGACATGGGGCTTTATGAGGATGAAAATGCCTCGAAAGGTGTTAGCAAGCCGCAATCATTCCAAGAGGATGAGGATGACGACGACCTTGGCATTGCGCTTTCAGGTTCTGACAAACGCGGAGCTTATCATGCAGCAAAATCAGACCAGTATGAGAAAGAAGATGACGATTACTATGTGTTGGAAGATGATGACTATGAGCAGGCGCCCCGGTTTGTCGCGCCCAAAATCATCCAATTCAGTCTGATTGCCAGGGACGAAGATGGCTTCAACGGCGTGGATCTGGTGAATGCGTTTGAAATGGTCGGGCTTGAATATGGTAGTTTGAAAATTTTTGAACGTCTGGATTCCAACCGACTGGTCGATTTTGGTGTCGCGAGTATGGTTGAGTCAGGTACGTTTCCGTCCAAAAATCTGGACACATTCTACTGTCCGGGCATCGTATTTTTTATGCAGCCTGAAGCGGTCGATGATGCGCAGGCTGTTTTTGACGATTACGTACAAACAATTCAATTGCTGGCCTCGGAGCTGAATGGCGTAATCCGGGATCATCAAAGACAGCCTTTGACGGAAGCTACAATTCAAATGATTCGGCAGAGTCTGTAAGCACTGATGCTTAACAGTGAACAGTTGAAAATTCTCCATGAAGCGGACTCAGATACTGCGTTATCACCGGAGTTTACAGAGCAAATCGCCGCACAAGCAGACGCCAGCCAGCTCACGGATGAGCAACTGCTTGAATTTTTAAAAATCTGCAACGTGTTGTATCGCGGCGGCGAACCGCTTATTTCCGATTATCTTTATGATTCGGTTTTTTTGGCCGAGCTGCAACGCAGGCATCCGCATCATCCTTATCTGGAAACGGTCGAGCCGGAAAAAGCCTTTGTCGGCAAGACGGTCACTTTGCCGGAGAGAATGCTGTCCACTGATAAAGCCTACAGGCAGGAAGAGATTAATCGATGGCTGACACGCATAGAAAAAGCCGCCGAGGAAATCAATATTGATCCTTCCTCACTGGTTTTCAGAGCCACCTCGAAACTGGACGGTTATGCGGCTTATGATGACGGGAAGATTTTGTATACGCGCGGCGATGGCCGCAAAGGCACCGATATCAGCCGGGTTTTTAAGCGCGGACTGATCGTTGGCGGTAACGGAAAAAGAGGGCAAGGTGCAGGCGAAATCGTCGTCGGTCAAAGCTATTTCAATACTTATCTGGCCGATTATTTTGAAAATGCCCGTAATTTCCAGGCCAGCATCATCCGGGAAAAAGAACTGGAACCGCATGCGTTAGAAGCCATACAAAGTCATGCTGCGGTTTTCTATCCGTTTTCGCAGCTACCAGACTGGTGCGGTTCCGCCGCGGAGATAAGAGCGAACTTCCATGAGATTGTCACTGAAGTCCGCTCTTTGGTTGATTATGACGTCGATGGCGTAATTTTTGAGGTAACGCATGACGCCGTAAAAAAACACATGGGCGCAACGCGGCATCACCACCGGTGGCAGATTGCCTACAAAAACAATATCGAGACAGCCACCGTTAAAGTACTGAGCGTTACGCCGCAAACCTCGCGTTCCGGACGTGTCAACCCGGTTGCTGAGCTGGAGCCTACGAGACTCAGTGGTGCCATGATTTGCAGGGCGACAGCTCATCATTATGGGATGGTCAAAGAGCAGGGCATTGGTCCGGGCACTATTATTGAATTGACTCGCAGCGGCCTCGTTATACCCAAAATTGAACGCGTCATTACGCCGCACCCTCCACAGATTCCGGATCGATGTCCCAGTTGCGGTAGCGAACTGGTCTGGGACAGTGATTATTTGTATTGTTTGAACACGACGCAATGCCCTGCGCAAATTGAAAATACGATTGAGCATTTTTTCAGGACGTTGGCCAATGTCGACGGATTTGGTCTCAAAACGATCGAAAAACTGCATGCCGCAGGGGTCAATTCCGTTTATGCGGTTTATCAACTGAATTTGAGTCAACTGCAGAGCATGGGCTTTGGTGATAAAACCGCCCAAAACCTATTGGATCAATTACAACGCAGCAGAACCGAAGCGATAGAGGATTGGCGTTTTTTAGGCGCATTCGGTATTTACAGAATGGGGCTGGGTAATTGCGAGCGATTGCTGCAGCATTACCATCTGACCGATATTTTCAAATTGACGATTGAAGATATTACCAATATTGAAGGATTCGCGGAAAAAACCGCCGTAGCGGTAGTCGAGTGCCTTAAAAAAGTCGAACATGACTTTATGCAAATTTATCAGTTAGGCTTCAATCTGATCCGGACGCCTTTGGTAAGAGAGCGTCAGCAAACAAGCAGCCCGATTTCAGGTAAAACGATTGTTTTTACCGGTACAATGCTGCATGGCAAACGCGATGATATGAAAAAAGAAGCCAAGCGTTTAGGGGCGAAAGTCGCGGATTCAGTCACGGGAAAAACCGATTATCTGGTGGCAGGTTCCGAGGTAGGAGTTTCAAAAATCAATGCGGCCATGCAGAAAGGCGTCCGCGTTATTAATGAAGAAGAGTATCTGGCATTGTTAAACGGATAACTCTCAGTTCGCGGGCCAAACTTTTAGTTATATTTTGTAAACCATCATAAGTGCCAGAATGGTAAGCATAAATTAATCAAAATAAACTAAGCTCGAGCTGTAGGGGGATGATTCAGTCATTTTGTGTGCGCTATTGCTCATACTTTTTTAACTGTTGCGATTAAACTACATTTTATTATTTTTAAACAACGGGTATACTATCCGAAAGGAAGATCGTTCTTTGTCGAGCATCGGCATTTGGAGCAGTGCAGGCCGAATAAAAATTAACATGCTAACGCAAATCAACATTTAAGGATTAAGCTATGCAAACACAAGATGAGTACAAACAAAAACAAATGGCACAAATGCATGAGTTGGGCGTTAAAACTGACGCTGGAATTGCAAATAAAAATGTTAGGGTAAAAACGCACTTACTTGCGCTTGCATTGTCAGGCATGAGCATTATGTCGGCTGCGCAGGCTGAAGAGCATCGGGATTATGAATCGGTCACTGATGATCGCTGGTATGTTGCCCCTTTCGGTACATTTATTAAAACCGGCGGTGACCGGGATGCAAAAGATGGCTGGGGCGGCGGTATGGGCTTCGGCAAAATGCTCAATGAACATTTTAACATCGAGCTGAGAGGCTTTTACCAGGGCTTTGGCGGTTATTCCAATGCCAATACCGGACAAAGCGGACGCTGGGACTTGACCGGCGGTTCGGCTGATCTTCAATATTATTTCTTCCGTGATAAATTCTCACCTTATGCAGTAGTGGGTGTCGGCGGAATGAATACCAGCGTTCCAGGCGATAGCGGTGCATCCATTATCGGTGAGAGCGGCGTCGGTTTTACCTATGAGCTGCACGATAATTTCTTGTTACGCAGCGATGTGCGCTACCGTTACAACAACAATTTCAATGCTCAGCTTCGTCCTGGTACCGACGAATACCATGACATGACTGTTAACGTTGGTTTCGTTGTTCCGTTTGGCGACAAGCCAAAAGCAGCAGTAAAACCAGAGCCATATGTGGCGCCGGTTGCAGCAGCTCCAGAACCAGATTGTTCGACTCTTGATTCAGACGGCGATGGTGTCAACAACTGCCTGGATAAATGCCCTGATACGATGAAAGGCAGCAAGATTGATTTCAATGGCTGTCCAATGAGTATCGAACTGAAAGGCGTAAACTTTGAGCACAACTCGGCCCAATTGACCGAAAATGCGAAGACTATTCTGGATGGCGTCGCTGCGAATCTGATTTCCACAGCAGATAAAAAAGATATTGAAGTACAAGGCCATACCAGCAGCGAAGGAACCAGTGCTTATAACATGAAATTGTCACAAAAACGCTCGCAAGCGGTTGCTAAATACCTCAAGAGCCAAGGTGTTACCAACAAGCTGTATGCTAAAGGTTACGGCGAAGACTTCCCTGTAGCTGACAATAGCACAGAAGAAGGTAAATCGATGAACCGCCGCGTTGAGTTAATCTGGATCGGTGATTAAAAAAGTAAGTTGAAGCCGAAAGATTAATTGTCTTTTATAATAAAAAACCCGCCGTTAAAGCGGGTTTTTTATTGGTTGGGAAAAACAAACAGTAGTTTGGGTCAATTTGACTTTTAATTAGCAGCCACAATTTTAATATTGCCTAGGCAATAAACAGTTCATCGTCTCAGAAATCTGCTGTTTGTAATCTTGTAGAATCTGCAATGACATATTAGGCGATAAAGCATTATTGCCAAATTTCTGACAAGCCAATAACGTGGTGATTAAAGGTGGGGTTGGTGCTTCTTGGGTGCCGATAAGACTATGAAACTTCGCCGGTAAAACAACATCGTTTAAAGTCAGCAATGCGTCGGCACCATAGTATCAGTCTTCAGTATCTGTAAGCATTCAAGCCAGTCATGAGTAAATCTCCAGCATTCAAGAGTCAGAAATCCTAGAAAGATGGCTTTTATAAGCAACAGGCAGTGACAAAGTCTGTGAGTTGAGGCGCCATGGCTCAGCTTTTCAGCAAAATTTGAGGGATGGGGAGCCAGTGTTGCGAAGAATCCGGCAAGAAGCGCTTTCTGAGAGCCGGGTTTTTGAGTCAGTACGACTGGCATAGCTAATGTCTTTTGTTAACATATTTCATTACATATCAATAGTTGTAAAGAACGGATTTTTCAGGAGTCCGCTTGCCTCCATGAGCGGATTGATGCGCTGGCGCAGCAATTCTCATTGCATAAAATCCAAGAAACATAGAGAGTTGTTTCAACTGAGCCGTAGTTATTGTGCCAAATCGACGAAGCGCTCCTGGCTCAGGGCCGGGCTGATAATTTCCTTTAAACTGCCATTTTCTCCATAAATAAAAAAAGCTTTCAATCCTTCCTCTGCGGCCAGTCGGGGACCTTCTTCTTCGCCCAGGCACAACAGCGCCGTGGACCAGGCATCGGCCCAGGTGGGATCGTCGTGCAATACACTCACTGACAGGAGATGATGATCCACGGGTCTGCCGGTCGACGGAGAGAGGATGTGAGAATAGACTTTACCACCACTCTCAAAGAAATTGCGGTAACTGCCTGAGGTCATGATGGCCATGGCGCGATCAGTCGGTACCTCGATAATGCGTTGCATCTCATGTCGTCCACCGGGTACCGGTTTTTCTATCGCTACACGCCAATGGGCGCCGTTGGCTTTTTTGCCGCGCACTTTCATTTCACCGCCGATTTCCAACAGGTAATTGGTGATACCCCGGCTTTCCAGCAGGGCTGCCACTTGGCCGATGGAATAGCCCTGACCAATGGAGGAAAAATCGATTTGAGCCGCACCATCCTTTTTGCGCAAGCGTCCGCCATCGCTGTCGGCTTCGATCTTGTTCAGGCCAATTTTGGTTTTGGCGGCAATAATTTCCTCATCGCTGGGTATGCGATCTTCATGTTTGAAAAAGCCCCAGGCCTCCAGAAGCGGTTTTACGGTCAGGTCATAGCAGCCACGAGATTTGGCGTGCACTGCTTGGGCAATGGAAACCAGTTCCGGCAGGGCTGGAGAAACCGTTATCCAATCGGTGCTTTGCTGCTGGTTGAAACGGGATGCTTCCGAGTCATCCCGGTAGTTGGAAAGCTGCAGGTCGATTTTCGCCAGCAGTGCATCGATTTCTCGATGCACTGCGTTGGCATCAGTGTTTTCGGCCGGGACGAACTTGATATGATAGCTGGTGCCCTGGGCCAAGCCGTCCAGTTCAAGCTCGCCTGGCGCGTTTTCGCAACCGGCCAGCAATAAAGTCAGGAACAGGCTAAGGATATATTTCATGGAGCACACTCAAACTAAAATCGATTCGTATCTACCCGGCAGATGTTACTGCACGGTTCCGCCTCAGGAGAAAGCCGCAAAAATTACTTGCTGACTTGCGCAATCCAGTCTTGCAGATTGTAGTAGTTGGTAATGCGCGCGACTTTGTTATCGCGGATTTCGAAAAAAGCGCCGGCCGGCAGGTGGTATTTTTGGCCTTTTGCTTCAGGCAAGCCTTCGTCGGTTTTCAGGTATTCGCCTAAGACGACAAATTCAGCCGCGCCGCGGCTGCCGTCCGGTGTCGCCATGATCACCATGTCTACGAGCTGCTCTTTGTAATTGTTGTTCATGCCGGCCATGAACTGCTTGAAAGCTTCCTTGCCGATTTCGCGTTTGCCCTGGTTGATATCATGGATGACGTCGTCAGTGAGCAGGCTCAGAAAAGTGGCCATGTCCGCGCTGTTGAAAGCGGCATAGTATTGCTCTATCAATTTGATGCTGTCTTGGTTCATAGTGTTCCTATCGTTCAAGTTAAAAAATGACGCCTATTTTATAATTAAACTGTATTTTTGCCTTATTATTTTGCAATAAACAGTTTATCGATCAACAACTGGCGGGAGTTTTGACATATGGTTCGGCAAACCGATTTACAACCCATTGCAGGTGGTGGTTTATTGGATCGGCGCTTGTTTTTAAAGCGCGGATTTTCTTTTTCGGTTGCTGTCGCTTTGGCGCCCGAAGCGTTTGCTTTATCTGGCGATAATGAGCGTTTGCCGTGGATGCAAAAACCGGGCGAGCCTTTTTCCAATTACGGTCAGCCTTCTCCGCATGAACGCAAAACCATTCGCTGGACCATGGGCAACAGCATGGCGCCCGGCAACGGGGTATCATGGACGCCATTGCAGGATCTGGAAGGCATCATCACGCCCAGCGGGCTGCATTTTGAGCGCCATCACAATGGCGTGCCGCAGATTGATCCCGATAAGCATCAATTGTTGATTCACGGCCTGGTGAATAAGGCTCTGATCTTTGATATGCAAGCCCTGCTGCGCTACCCGATGCAGTCCTGCTACGCGTTTGTTGAATGCGGCGGCAATAGCAATGCCGGCTGGCGCGACGAGCCAATTCAAACTGCTGTCGGCTATTTTCACGGTATGGCTTCGTGCAGTGAGTGGACGGGCGTGCCTTTGCGGATATTGCTTAATGAAGCCCATGTTAAAGGCCGAGCGAAGTGGATCATAGCGGAAGGCGCCGATGCCGCTGTCATGAATATCAGCATTCCCCTGGAAAAAGCGCTCGATGATTGCCTGTTGGCCATCTATCAAAACGGTGAACGCATCAGGCCGGAGAACGGCTATCCCCTGCGCCTGATCGTGCCAGGTTGGGAAGGCGTGCTGAACGTCAAATGGTTAAGGCGGATACATATTACTAACAGACCGGCCATGGCCAGAAATGAAACCGCGAAATACACCGAACTGATGCCTTCCGGCAAATCGCGGCAGTTTACCTTTGTCATGGACGCCAAATCGCTGATCACCAGCCCGTCACTCGGATACAAACTCGACAACAAAGGTTTGTACCAGATCAGCGGCCTGGCCTGGAGCGGGCGCGGCAGGATCAGCAAGGTCGAAGTCTCGGCGGATGGTGGTCGGACCTGGGCCGAGGCGCAGCTTCAAGAGCCGGTGCTGTCCCGATGTTTTACGCGTTTCAGGATTCCCTGGCAGTGGAACGGCGAAAAAACGGTGCTGAAAAGCCGGGCCATCGATGAGACCGGCTATGTGCAGCCGGAGCGTGACGCATTGATCGCACAATGTGGCCGGCATGGCTATTTTCACTACAACGCCATCGTCAGCTGGGAAATATCGCCGGAAGGGAGCGTCAGTCATGTTTATGCGTAGTTTGATGGCCTGTGTTTGCTTATGTCTTTGGCATGCGGCACAGGCGGAAAAAATTAGTCCCCATCTGGATGAACCGGCATCCAAGGATCTGATAGAGAGCTGGAACATGGATGTCTTTCCTGACGGTGAAGGGCTGCCCGAAGGCAGCGGCGATGCCGAAAAAGGCAAACAGGTTTATGAAGCTTATTGCCTGTCCTGTCATGGCGTCGAGGGCACAGGCGGCAGTGCGGATGAACTGGCCGGAGCCCGGCATTCATTAATCGATAATCCGCCCGATAAAACAATCGGCACTTATTGGCCTTATGCGACGACAATTTTCGATTTCACGCGCCGGGCGATGCCGTTAAATGCGCCGGGCAGTCTGAGCCATGATCAGTTGTATGCCGTCACTGCTTATTTGCTCTATCTGAACGGCATCATCAAGGAGACCGACGTCTTGAATGCCGAAACACTGCCTGAAGTGAAAATGCCGAATCGGGAGGGATTTGTCCAGATTGATGCAGAATGATTAATTACGCTATCACAAGTAGTTCTTCGATTTTAATAATTTTGTTTCTGCATCCCTGTCTCAAGAGAGTGAAATAGCGGAGCAAGGCACCTTTTTGGGTTTGAAAAAGGGCGATGATTAATTTCTTGACATGCTACTGTTAGAGTTTAGACTTGGTCACTAAGCACATATTTAGATGTATTATTTTATAAACAAACTTATATCCTGTTCGCCGTGATGGCCGCTTAGTTATTACGTAGGACACAACAATAACCACAAAAAGGAGATGAGTATGAAAAAATATATTGCTGAATTCTTCGGGACATTCTGGCTGGTGCTCGGCGGGTGTGGCAGTGCGGTACTGGCTGCCGCATTTCCTGATCTCGGCATCGGGTTTCTAGGGGTTGCGCTGGCTTTCGGTTTAACGGTGCTGACCATGGCTTACGCAATCGGCCATATCTCCGGTTGTCATTTGAATCCCGCAGTCTCTATCGGGCTCTGGGCTGACGGTCGATTCCCGGCGAGGGAATTGTTGCCTTATATCGTTGCTCAAGTCTTGGGTGCCATCGTGGCCGGAGGCGTTCTTTATCTGATCGCCAGCGGTAAAGCAGGGTTTGATGTTTCAGCAGGTTTTGCTTCCAATGGCTATGCAGCCCATTCTCCGGGCGGCTATTCTCTGCTGTCGGCTTTAGTCACAGAAGTCGTTATGACAATGGTGTTTCTGCTCGTTATTCTTGGCGCGACAGATATACGCGCACCGCAAGGTTTTGCGCCTATCGCTATCGGTTTTTGTCTGACTTTGATTCACCTGATCAGTATCCCGGTGACCAATACTTCGGTAAATCCCGCGCGCAGTACAGGGGTTGCAATTTATGTCGGGGATTGGGCTATAGCCCAACTGTGGCTGTTTTGGGTGGCGCCTATCATTGGCGCATTGCTTGGCGCAGCAATTTATCGTTTTATTGGCAGAATGGAAGATTAAGGCTTCATCTTAACAAATTGGCTTCAACGGCAATTTATGCGTCGTCATTGAAGCCAGTTTTAGAGTAGCGAGCTGATTTGCATTAATTATAGTTACTCGTCATGCTTCACTGATGGCTGTTTTTGATGAGCCGGCTTTTATGTATCTGGCTAAATAAGAGGCTTTTCTCAGGCTAAACAGATTGGGTTCGTAATGTCCGGCATGGCTAGTAGCAAATAGCGAATTGTCGAGTTTTTCAATCGGGGCCGCCATTGGCTTGCCAAAGTAGTACCCTTGGGCATAAGCAATGCCAATTTTTTCTATGGCCTTGAATTCATCAGCTGTTTCGATCCCTTCGGCAATGACCTGGCAGTTCAACGCCGTCGCCATGCTTAGAATGGATTTGACAAAATTCAGCTTGACAGGGTCCTTATCCAGTTTTTGAATAAAGTGTTTGTCTATTTTTACATAGTCAGGAAGTAATTCAGACCATAGCCTTAACCCCGAATAGCCGGCGCCCAGATCGTCCAGTGCAATTTCAAAACCCATGTTCCGATAATGGCTGACCGCCTCGCGCATTAACCCATAGTCATCAGTCGGTTGATGTTCTGTAAGTTCAATGACCACAGAGCGGGGGTCAACGCCAAATACCTTCAGAAATCTCAGCGTTTCGCCTTTTTTAAATTTTGGTTGCAAAAGTAAGGAAGGGCTTACGTTTATAAACAGTTTTTCATTAATGTTTAAGTCTGCGTAGCGTTTGATAGTGATTTCCCGGCAGATGAATTCCAGTTTTGCGCTTAAATCAAAGCGCTCGGCGGCGGCGAATAGATTGAGTGGGCTATGCAACGGGCTGTCGTAGGGACCGCGGATTAATGCTTCGTAACCCATGATTTTCTTTTGAGCTAAAGACACGATAGGCTGGAAATGAGGAGTTAGTTTTTGGTCGCCGAGAATGGCGATTAATTCATTATGCATTAGGGAAAAATAATTACTGGAAATTTCTGATTAACCAGCAAGAATAGGATGAGTTTATTACAGTAATGTGACAAACAGAAAAAATGCCGCAGAGGTTTTTTGTGCAGGATTAACTGGTTTTAAAGAGCTTTTCTATTTCCTGGTAATTGTACAGTCTTACGATCAAAATATGCTCGTCGCATAAGGATGAAGTAATGTTTGAGCAGTAGAGTCTTGTAAATTTGCTCGGCAAATTAGGTAATCTTTAACTTGACATGAAAAATTAATACATGTTTTTGAGGTCTGTTCTCCCGTAGCGTCAGGCTTTAATCTTTTAATTAACGGATTTAATAAGAGAGAAAATGAACCAAAAATTATCATTGAAACAAACACGTCTCATTGCCGCGTTAGCTGGAACACTGATTATTTCCATAGCTGTCTCTGTATTTTTTTATAGCCGAGAGGACGGTCAAAATTCGGCTTTCTTATCGCAAGGCCTTTCTGTTACCCCTGATCATACAACTGCCTTGGAAGAGTTATTCGACGTTACCGATTCAAATGGAAAAGTCAGAATCTCGACTAATGAACTGAGCAGCATCTGGTTTGAGCAATCATTCAAGTTGGGCAGTGATGAGCTTCATGTCATATTCATGAAAACTCAGGAAGTCGACCCGCAATCCGGTGCAATAGTTAAAACTCATGCCCAGGGTGTTGAAGTGGGCTCTATCACTTACAAGCAGGTAGATGGTGACTGGCAGGTCATATCGAAGCAGCCAAAATTTGGCGATTTCGGTGAGTGGGGCGATGCCCCGGAAGTGAAACAAGCCGAAATACTTCAACTGTCTCCGGATAACATCGCATTCATGATTGAGACCGGAGGCGGCATGGGCGGTTTTTTCGAGTCAGGAAAGACGCTGTTCGCTTATTCGAAAAACAACTGGCGCGATCTCGGATACGTGCAAACGGATGGAGATAATTCCGGTGCTTGTGATGGGGCATCTGAGCCGGCGCCTTCCGATAAAGGCGGCTCGATACCGTGCTGGCGTTATACAGGAACCCTGTCAATTGTTCCGGGCAAGAATATCGATTATCCGGATTTGCTAGTTACCCGCACCGGCACTGAAAGCGGAGAGGACGGCGTCTCCATAGTTCCCGCCAAGAATGTGACTTACATTTTTAACGGCGAGAAATATGTCGATTCTTCAAAATTGTAAAATTGGAAAAAATGACGCAGGCAAGGGCTTTTATACGATACGGTTCCCTATCAAAAGCGCTTTATCTGCACGCACTCTGTTCCTGCCTGTTTTTAATGAAATATTTTGAGAAGGAAAATCCATGTATATACCGAAGCATTTTGATGAGCCCAGAATCGAAGTCATGCATGATCTGGTTCGTGCCCGGCCTCTTGCTACGCTCATTACGTTATCCGCAAGCGGACTGAACGCAAATCACATTCCGCTGCACTTATCAGCCGAACCGGCGCCGTTCGGTGTTTTGCGCGGCCATGTTGCCCGCTCTAATCCAATGTGGTCGGATCTGGAGAAAGATGTTGAGGTGCTGACTGTGTTTCACGGTTCGGACGCTTATATTAGCCCATCCTGGTACGCTTCCAGGCAGGAAAACGGAAAAGTAGTGCCTACCTGGAATTATGCCGTTGTTCATGCCTATGGTTGGCTGCGCGTTATTGACGATGCTTCATGGTTACGTTCTCATCTTGAGGCGCTGACGGCGCATAATGAAGCGGCTTTTTCCAATCCATGGGCAGTATCGGATGCACCTTACGAGTTTACGGAGAAGTTGATCGAGGCTATCGTCGGCATCGAAATTACCATTACAAAACTGTCAGGCAAATGGAAGGTGAGCCAAAACCAGCCGGAGCAGAACCAGATTAGCGTCATTTCGGGGTTGAGGGAGTGCGGAAACTTTGAGGCCGAATCGATGGCTGCGCTGATAGAAGCCAACGCCAAAAACGCACGCTGACTCATCACTTATAGGCACAGCAATAATCCTGGGCGTTAGAGTGCATATAGCCAGTTGACGGTTTGCATGCGCTCTAAGCCAGAGTGAAGAAAAGAGTTGTCCATAGTATGGACAACTCTTGGTCAGAACGGATTGAGTTTTAAAGCAATCAGTCTTTTTCCCAGCTATCGCGCAGGGTCACTGTCCTGTTGAATACCAGCTTGCCGTCAACGCTGTCGGCATCCAGACAGAAATAGCCGGTGCGTTCAAACTGGTAGCGGCTTTCGGGCTTCGCATCAGCGAGGCTGGATTCGACGCGGCAGTCTGTCAGCACTTCCAGCGAGTTGGGGTTCAATGCATCAAGGAAGTTCTCTTCATTATCCGGATTGGGCACTTTAAACAGGCGGTCGTACAGGCGCACTTCCGCCAGCCGTGCGTGCGCTTCGGAGACCCAATGTATGACGCCTTTGACCTTGCGGCCTTCCGGATTTTTGCCCAGCGTGTCAGGGTCGTAGGTGCAGCGCAGTTCCGTAATGTTGCCGTTGGCATCCTTGATGACTTCGCTGCATTTAATGACATAAGCGCCACGCAGACGGACTTCGCCGCCTTCTATCAGACGCTTGAATTTTGGCGGCGGCACTTCGGCGAAATCATCCTGTTCAATCAGCACGACTTTGGAAAAGGCAACTTCGCGTTTGCCGAATTCGGGCTTCTGAGGATGATTGCTGATTTCCATGTATTCGGTTTGGTCATCGGGATAATTTTCGATGACCAAACGCAAAGGCCGCAGTACCGCCATCGCGCGGGGCGCATTTTCATTGAGATCTTCGCGGATGCAGTATTCCAGCATGCTCATTTCTATCCATGAATGTTGTTTGGTTACTCCGATGCGCTCGCAAAAATCACGTATTGATTTAGGCGTAAAACCCGCACGGCGCAGACCTGCGACAGTCGGCATACGCGGATCATCCCAGCCGTTGACGTGTTTTTCAGTGACGAGCTGGTTGAGTTTGCGCTTGCTGACGATAGTGTATTCCAATTGCAAGCGGGCAAATTCTATTTGTTGCGGATGGCAGGGCGTTTTGAGCTGGTCCAGTACCCAGTCGTAAAGAGGACGATGATCTTCAAACTCCAGTGTGCACAGCGAATGCGTAATGCCTTCAAGCGCGTCGGAAATGCAATGTGTGTAATCGTACATCGGATAGATGCACCAGTCGTCGCCGGTGCGTTGATGATGGACGCGGCGGATTCTGTACAGCGCCGGATCGCGCATGTTGATATTCGGCGATGCCATGTCGATCTTGGCGCGCAGCACGTATTGGCCGTCGGCGAACTCGCCGTCGCGCATGCGTTTGAATAGATCGAGGTTTTCTTCTACGGACCGGTTTCTGTCCGGGCTTTCCTTGCCTGGTTCGGTCAAGGTGCCCCGATAGGCTCTGATTTGTTCGGCCGACAGACTGTCAACATAAGCTTTGCCATCTTTGATTAACTGTACGGCATAGTCGTGCAGTTGTTCAAAATAATCCGAGGCATGGCGTAATTCCGTCCACTGAAAGCCCAGCCATTGCACGTCTCGTTTAATGGATTGTACATATTCATCACTTTCTTTTTCAGGATTCGTGTCATCGAAGCGCAGGTTGCAAGTGCCGTTGTATTCGCGGGCAATGCCGAAATTCAGACAGATCGATTTCGCGTGGCCGATATGCAGATAGCCATTGGGCTCAGGCGGAAACCGGGTGGCGACTTTTCCGCTATTTTTGTTTTCCTTGATATCGTTGTCGATGATGTGGCGAATAAAATTTGACGATGGCAGATTTTCGTTTGTGGGCATGAGGTCTGTATGTGGTTGTCGCGTTATGGAAGTTGATTTAATAGTCGGGAACTGTAGTCAGATCAGCCAATAAGCTGATCAGCAAACTTTCTATAAGTATTTTGCATTACAAACTATTAGATGCAATTTTTGATTTGATGAAATCGTTGCCGAGCATACTACTGTACGCGCTCGCTTTAGTAAAGACCGCACCGGACGCGAAAAAAGCGTGGTAGAGAGCGGTTTAGTCGGACGAGCCTTTATGTTCCCTAAGCTGTTGCAGAACGTCGATGCCTTTTTTGCGTTGCAGGCGGATGATTTCCAGTTCGGTTTGATACAGTTTTTTCAAACAGTCATCATCAGCCTGTTCTATTTTGCCCGTGATCTTCTGTTCTTTTTTCTTGAGTTTCCTCAGGATCTTTTTTAACTCTTCTATATGGCGTTTTTTCCTTTTTTGGGCAGGGTCAAAAAAGGCTTGTAATTTATGCAATAGCTTTTCTTTATTCATGGCGGGTGGAAGCAAGAATTAAAAAAGTACTGTCGAGTATAATCCTAATCTACAGATTGTCTGTTATGGGCGCATCCACCGCTTGAACGATTTCCTTGATCTCGGCTTCATTGAGGGCTAATTGCTGTTCAATGCGCATAGTGTTGGCATTGTCATGCACAAATAGCGTTTCGGCAGTTTTGATCAGATTTTTCTTGATGTTGTACATATAAGTGCTGTCGTTGATTAAAGACGATCCGGTTTCAGGCGTGATTTTTCGCTCCCGAATCAAGGTATCAATGGAGCGGTTCATCTGCATATCCTCGTCTTCAATCGACACTTTTAAAACATCCAGTGACAATAGCGGTAATTCGTTCTCTGCAATCTCCTGTCTGAACTTTTCAATCTGCTGGATCAGCAGGACTATCTGGTAAGCGATTTTTTTATATTCGTCTCTTGTGGCCTGGTTTTTTGAAGTTCTGGACCGCCCCCAGTTTTTCTGTAAATGTTTGGTATCTTTAATGGCCTCCACCAGCATCCGGTTGGCATCGCGCAGCCAGGTGAGTTTGGACGATTGTTTCATTTCCCATGTGAAATTGGCCTGACTGATAAAGGCAATGATGGCGCTGTAGATGCCTTTTATTCTTTTCTCATAGCCCGCATCGATATCGTATTCAACGGGCCCGTTGTTATGTTCTATCAGTTGTTTGAGATCAGATTGATCCGAGAGATTGCGTTTGCGCAAGCCAAATGTGTGCAGGATGATATGGATGCCGTGCTCGTACAAATGAATGCTTTCCAGTCTGACCGACTCGACGACCGTTTCAGGAAAGCCTGTGGCGGACGAATTTAAGTATTTGGGCCTGAAAAGGTTGGGGCGTTTCTCTACGAATATTTTTTCCAGCAAGGCGGCCAGATGATTCATGAAAGGCAGCATAATGACAACGCCGACCAGATTAAACAAGCTATGAAAAGTCGCCAGTTTCAGCGTATTGTCCGCGGCGGCGATGCCTAATGCGGCATTGATCATATCAACGGCAATGATAAATTCCCTGATGAAGATCAGGGCGATAATGCCGGTCAGCAGATTGAACAACAGATGCGCGCCGGCCAGTCGTTTGCCCTGGACATTGGCGCTCAGTGAGCCAATGACGGCGGTGAAGGTCGTGCCGATGTTGGAGCCGATGGCCAGCGCCAGCGCATTGTCATAAGTGATTTGATGTACGGATAGTGCCGTGATGATCAGTACCAGCGTGGCATGGCTGGATTGCATGATCATGGTGGCGATGATGCCCACTAATGTGTAAATCAGCAGTCCTTTTAAGCCCGGGATGGCGTAATCGGCCAGCTTGATCGTATTTTCAAAAGTCTCGAAGCTTTCCTTCATATAGTGAATGCCAAGGAAAAGAAAGCCCAATCCCGTCAAGATATAGCCAATGCCTTTTAACTGTTTGTTGTTCTGGAAACTGCATAAAACGCCGAAAACCAGCATGGGCATGGCGTAAGCGGAAATTTTGACTTTCAATCCTAGCCCGGCAATCAGCCACGCTCCGGTAGTCGACCCGAGATTAGCGCCGAATATGATGCCGATGCCCGCTATTAAATCAAGCAGGCCGGCGCTTAAAAAGGAAATGGTGATAATCGAAACCAGGGTGCTCGATTGCATCAACATCGTTGACACAATGCCAAAGCTGAGACTTTTCCAGGTCGTATCCGTGGTTTTTTGCAGAATCCGCTCCAGCATGCCGCCGGTAAAAGCCTTGAAGCCTTGCTCCAGAGACAGCATGCCGAAGAGAAAAATCGAGATGCCCATCGCAATGCCTTTAAATTCATCGCTTAGCCAAAAACCGTAAGATAAAAGCAGAATAACAACGAAAAGAAGGGCTTTAGGCATGTTTCAATAAAAATAGGGCAAAAAGGCTGGGGCTTATTCGGGGAGTCATTAAAAAATGGCATAGTTTAAATGCGGGGACGATTTTAGTCGTCCTTTTGACATAAAAAGACGGCTGAGGCCGCCTTTTACGGATTTTGGTTAAATCGGCGGCTGATTCGGGCCGGTCAATTTGACCTGGACAATATCGCCGATACTCAACGCGCCGCACTGATTGTGCAGGGCATTTTGCCCGAAGTAGACTTTATTTTGCCAATTTCTGACGCGGTTAAGCGTTCTCAGGGGTTCTTTTCCTGTTTGTGCGGTTTCAGGATCAATTGTTGGCACCGAGCAACGCGAGCAGGCTTTGGGAAGTCTAAAATCAATAGAGCCAATGCGGATTTCGCGCCAGCTGTCTTCAGCATAAGCGGGGCAGCCAGCAATGACCAGGTTGGGTCTGAAGCGAGCCATCGGTAAATCCAGTCCCATTT
The DNA here is from genome assembly GCF_000427625.1 of Methylobacter luteus IMV-B-3098. GTDB lineage: Bacteria > Pseudomonadota > Gammaproteobacteria > Methylococcales > Methylomonadaceae > Methylobacter > Methylobacter luteus. The sequence goes on along the minus strand of NZ_KE386569.1, from coordinate 1,923,800 downwards.
CATGATTTAATGAAACCAGCGAATTCTCTGAAATAATCAGGAAAGGAAAGCCGTCGGCAAACGAGACTTGGTCAGTGGCATGCGCATAATCGGGGTCGACTTGGCGGACCACGTCATCGGGCTGGTATACAAGCCTGCAGTCGGTGTTTAAAAAACGGCTCAGCCATCGATCGGCTCCCGATGATACGCTGCGGGCATCGCACTGATCGTGCCAGATGGTGCTGTTGATGATTTCGCCGTCAGCGGGCATCAGCGGCAGCACCAGGTTTTTCATGTCCGGCGCGGACAGGATCAGGTCGTTTTCGGTCAATGCCGTTTTAATTAGGGCCATTCGCGGCAGTCTGCGTTGGCTCAGAAATTGCCGGTTGCTATCGATAAGCAGCCATTTTCTGTCATGCAGAAGTCCGGTTTCGGTTACGGGCCAATGGGACGCGCTGATGCCTGCCAATGATTTTACCGGGTAAATGTATATGCCGCTTAATGTAAAGTGTGCCATTCGGATTAAGTAGTCGCTATCGTTGTTTGACCATGCGGATGTCTATTGCCTTGCATTTGCAGCGCTTGAAGCGGTTGAACTTGCATGGCGCTGCTGAACTGGATATTTTACCAGAGCGTTACGAAATGGGACTTATCTGAATATTAATTCTTTCTGAGTTTCCAGCAAATAATCCCCAAGTTCGTCATTATAGCGATTGAATTTGATTCCATATCGAATGTTCGAGAGAGTTGACTTGCGGACCACGGTTCCTTCGATTTTAAATGTTTTGCCACGATCAAATTTGAGCTTCAATGTTATTTTGTCACGAATATTGAGTTTTTTATGGCTGCGGATTAAGACGCCTTTGCTGCTGATATCAATTAAGTCAACCGGAATTTCGCGAGCAAAATTAAGCAAACTGTTTTTACTGAGGATGACTGTAATGTCTTTTCTTATGTAGCGGGTAGCAATGCGATTATTGACCATTTGCTTCTTTGATGGATTAAGGTAAAAAAATTTATTGGCAGCTTTTGTGTCATTAGAGGCCATGGTGTGATGGTTGTTATTATTAAGATAAATTCAAGTATTGTCGTAAATTGGCAAATTTCAATATAACGTTCTGCGCGAACTTCAACGAAAAGCAAAAAAAAGTCGATGAATCCGTTAAAATTGATGACTTGTTCGTTTTTATTGTCAGGAAATACCGTGTTTGATAGCCAGTCTCTTCGGATAATTATTAAACTTTTATTTATTATTCAATTGCTTACTGCAGGCCTGGTTTATGCGGAAGCTAAACAGACAGTCAATATCGCATATTTGGCGCAAGAGCAAAAAGCGCCTCCGCCTTTATCCAATCTGGACCCTTTTATCGAAAACAAGGGCGTTTTAGGGGCAGAGCTGGCGATTGGCGATAACAATACGACAGGCCAGTTCACCGGGCAGAAATTTGTCCTGAAAAAATTCATCGTGCCGATCGGCGGTAACGTTGCTGATGTGTTCAACAAAGACATCAGCGAAAAGTTTCAATTCGTCGTGACCACGTTGCCAGCCGAACAGATGACCAGCATTGCCGATTTGCCTGCAGCCCAGCAAATGGTGTTGTTCGATGCATTCACGCGCGATGATGCCTTACGCAACGAGCAATGCCGCAAAAACGTGCTGCACATGCTGCCCAGCAGAGCCATGCGGGCCGATGCGTTAGCCCAATATATGATGAAGAAACGCTGGACTGAGTGGTTTCTGGTCATTGGTCCCAATCCCGAGGATCGCCTGTTTGCCGATGCGGTCAGGCGCGCCGCCAAGCGTTTCGGCATGAAAATAGTGGAAGAAAAAACCTGGGAGCATACTTATGATGCCAGACGCACAGCACAATCGGATGTGGCTGTATTTACCCAGGTGGATGATTATGACGTGTTGGTCGTTGCCGATGAACAGGGGGTGTTTGGGGAATATCTTGATTACCGCACCTGGTATCCACGGCCGGTAATCGGAACTCAGGGTCTGATTGCCACGTCATGGCATCGAACGCATGAGCAGTGGGGCGCCGTACAGATTCAAAATCGCTTCAAGGAGCAGACCGGTCGCTGGATGGAAGAGCAGGATTATGCGGCTTATCTGGCTGTCAGGGCCATAGGCGAGGCGACTACGCGTACGAAATCCAATGAATTGAAGCCGGTTAGGGATTATTTATTGAGTGAGCAGTTTGCGCTGCAGGGCTATAAAGGCAATCCCTTGTCTTTCCGCTCCTGGAATGGTCAGTTAAGGCAGCCGATTTTGCTGGCGGCGCCCAGATCATTGGTCGCCGTAGCGCCGATTGAAGGTTTTCTGCATCCGAAAACCGAACTCGACACCCTGGGTTATGATCAGTCCGAATCAACATGTAAGTGAGGCATCCACATGAAAAAAAATTTTTTAATGCTGTTTTTGGCGATGGCATCAATAGGCTCAGTACAGGCGGAGACGGTTTTCGTCACGCTGGAAAAGGATAATGCCCTGGCTGTCGTCGATCCGATGGAAGGCAAATTAATCAAGACAGTGCCTGTCGGTCAGCGCCCGCGCGGCATCGCCATCAGTCCAGATAATAACTATCTGTATATTGCCACCAGCGATGACGATACGATCAAGATCGTGGATGCAAACACTTTGGCAGTGCTAGGCCAATTGCCATCGGGCGAGGATCCCGAGACATTCGCGCTGAATCCGGCCGGCGACCGGCTTTATGTCTCCAATGAAGATGACAGTTTGGTAACCGTGATCGATACCGCCAGCAAAAAAGCCGTCAAACAGATTCAGGTAGGTGTCGAGCCAGAAGGCATTACGGTCAGCCCTGATAACCGCTGGGTGGTCAGTGCCTCCGAGACGACGAACATGCTGCACTGGATCGACACGAAAAGCATGGCGATTACCGACAACACCCTGGTTGATCCCCGCCCCCGTGCAGTCAACTTTACAGCCGACAGTCAGCAGTTATGGGCGACATCGGAGATGGCCGGCACTTTAACGATTCTGGACGCTAACACGAAACAGGCCATCAAAACCATCAGCTTTGAAATAGCCGGCGTCACTAAAGATAAAATTCAGCCGGTAGGCGTCGTGATCGACAAGGACAGAAACAGAGGCTACGTGGCCTTGGGACCTGCAAATCGTGTCGCGGTAGTTAATGCAAAGACGTTTGAGGTTGAAAGATATCTGCTGGTCGGGCAGCGGGTCTGGAATCTGGCTTTTTCTCCCGATCAAAAAAGACTCTATAGCACTAACGGTACCAGTAACGATATTTCTATTATCGATCTGGAGAACCAGAAAGTGACTAAATCGGTCGGTGTGGGGCTTTATCCCTGGGGAGTCGCAGTCAAGCCATGAGTGCGCCGATAGCATTGTTAATTCAAGACTTAAGCTTTTCCTACGGAGGAAAGAAAGCGCTTGATCAGGTCAGTTTCCAGATTCAACAGGGGGAGTGCACAATCCTGTTAGGGCCAAACGGCGCCGGCAAGAGCACGTTATTTTCATTGATTACGCGGCTATATGATACCCGTAGCGGCCGCATCGAATTATGCGGCTTCGATATCAAGCGGCAAACGCGCAAGGCATTGGCAAAACTGGGCGTGGTTTTTCAACAGACCACCTTGGATATGGATTTGACGGTGATGCAGAACCTGCGTTACCACGCGGCTTTGCACGGCATGGGCCGCAAACAGGCCGCACAACGGATTCAGGAAGAGCTGGAACGCTTGAACATGGTTGAGCGCCGTTTTGAGCAAATACGGGAGCTTAATGGAGGGCATAGACGACGGGTCGAGATTGCGCGAGCGTTATTGCATAAGCCGTCGCTGCTGTTATTGGATGAGCCCACCGTCGGCCTGGACGTGCCCAGCCGTCATGATATCGTGGAACATGTGCACCGGCTGGCAGTTGAGCACCAGATGGCTGTTTTGTGGGCGAGTCATTTAATTGATGAAATTTATCCGGAGGATCGCTTGATCGTGCTTCATAAAGGCCGCATTAAAGCCCAGGGCACCGTTGATGAAGTTCAGGGAATTACCCATGCCGCAACGATTAAAGAGGCTTTCTACAAATTGACGCAAGGAGAGCAGGCATGAATGTTTTGCATTACTGGCGCGCAATGTGGGGCATCATCTGGCGTGAATTGTGGCGTTTTGTCACGCAACGTGAGCGCTTTATCTCCGCTCTGGTCAGGCCTTTGGTCTGGCTATTCGTATTTGCTGCCGGTTTTAGAGCCGCATTGGGCCTCGCCATTACACCGCCTTATGAAACTTATATTCTTTATGAAGTTTACATTACGCCGGGCCTGATAGGCATGATTCAACTGTTCAATGGCATGCAGAGTTCATTATCGATGGTATACGACCGGGAAATGGGCAGCATGCGGATACTGATGGTTTGCCCGCTACCACGAGGTTTTTTATTACTCAGCAAATTATTAGCCGGTACGGCAGTATCCATCCTGCAGGTATATGTGTTTTTAGCGATTGCCTGGTTTTATGACATCCAGGCGCCGTGGCAGGGATATCTGTGGATATTGCCGGCATTGATGCTGTCCGGACTAATGCTGGGCGCTCTGGGATTATTGTTGTCTTCATTCATAAAACAACTCGAAAACTTTGCAGGGGTCATGAATTTCGTAATTTTTCCGCTGTTTTTCATGTCCACGGCGCTGTATCCTTTATGGAAAATCAAGGAGTCCAGTGAACTGCTGTATAACCTGGCTAAATACAATCCTTTCTCCCAGGCGGTTGAGTTAACGCGATTTGCCTTGTACGAGCAGTTTAATCAGGAAGCTTTTATTTATACATTTGTCGCCTTTGTTATTTTTATGACAGCGGCGATCATTGGTTATAATCCATCAAAAGGCATGATGACGAGAAAGGGAGGCGGCTGATAGCCGATTCTCTCGTCTAAACCGATTTGCTAGTTTGGTCTAAAATTATCTCATCGTCGAGATCAATAAATTTATAGGAGAAAAAACATGGCTTACGCTCAGGATATTAGTGAATTGATTGGCAATACCAGTTTATTGAAATTGCGGCATATTACCGAGGCTGATTCAGCTGATGTATTGGTCAAGCTTGAATCTCGCAACCCCGGCGGCTCCGTTAAAGACAGGATTGGCCTGGCCATGATTATAACGGCCGAGCGAGAGGGCAGGCTTAAGGCCGGCGGTACGATAGTCGAGCCGACATCGGGCAATACAGGTATTGCTCTAGCAATGGTTGCCGCAGTGCGCGGTTACCGGTGCATATTGACCATGCCGGAAACCATGTCGGTAGAAAGACGGCAGTTGCTGGCGTTGTACGGGGCGGAAATTGTTTTAACTCCCGGCCCCGAAGGCATGAAGGGCGCTATTAATAAGGCCGAAGAAATCGTTGCCGGCACGCCGGGTGCGTTTATGCCTCAACAGTTTGAGAATCCCGCTAATCCGGAAATACACAGGCAGACGACGGCACAGGAAATATGGTCGGCTACCAATGGGAACATTGACGCGTTTGTGTGCGGCGTCGGCACGGGGGGAACGATCTCAGGGGTTGCCGATGTTATCAAAAAAAGAAAAGAAGATTTTCAGGTGATTGCGGTAGAACCCGTTGAGTCCCCCGTTATATCGGGCGGTACACATAGTCCGCATAAAATTCAGGGTATCGGCGCCGGATTTGTCCCCAAGAATCTGAGCGTGGATTTATTGGATGCTATTGAATTGGTCAGCACGGATGAGGCATTCGCAGTGCGCAAGCGATTAATCGAAGAGGAGGGCATTCTGGCTGGAATTTCGTCAGGAGCCAGCGTCTGTGCTGCTTTGAGAGTGGCTAAAAAACTGGGGCCGGGAAAAACAGTTGTCACCATTATTCATGATACTGGTGAGCGTTATTTAAGCATGGGTTGAATGGCTTGGTCGTTTATTACAGAGCGAAGTTAATATCGGTGAATATGTGAAGAACTCATTCTATCTGGTGATTCCAGCGCAACAGAATGATCCTCGGCGCCTCAAAGAATTTTCAAGTAAGGCATTACAGCAATGGATTACCGAATTGCCCACAGCCAATCCTGGTTTAGCCACACGTCTGCTTTACGATTTTATCAAAGATTGTAACTCCATCGAGATGGATAGTCAGATGAGGTTGGATGCTCTGGAGATTGTAAGACCTAGCGTACTTATTATTGAGGATTATCTTCGTTCAAGACTTATAAAATCCGGATTTCCGAAAGAAGACAATGACGGGAAAATTCTCGATGTATTAGTCTCAATTGAAAAGGAATTCTCTATAGGCTACTGGATAGTGCTCAAAGGCTTGACTCGGCGTAATGTGAGCTGGTTCCAAGGGAAGAATGCGGCATTGGCAATTCATCGCTGTATTAGAGGATTAAGCAACATTGTCATTAATCATTTTCTCATGGGGATGTCTATTCCAGACTGGGTATGGATAGATCTCCATTCGCTTTATAAACTCAGTGTCGAAATAAAAAAAGACAGGACTAAAATAGTCAATGGCACAAACCAGTCCAATAAAGCAAGCACTCCTGAAGAATGTTATAAGCAGATTCTGCTGCTCAGTCTTGCCGATCCGACAGGATTGATGCAAAAAGAGATCTTGTTGGTTTATAACTTCATAGAAACAATACATTTTTTAGTAAATTTGAAAAATGAGGCTGTTGCTGGTCAACAGATGCAATGTATTGTCTCAACGGATGAAGATAAACCACCGCATTATCAGGAAAATATGAATGCTAAAAATGATCTGGATGCGCTATATATAGATTTTACTAGGCTAATTAAAAACTTACAGCAGAAGGAAAAGTCGATTAGCGCGACCGATGCAAGATTTAGCTCAATGTATGTGCCGAAAAATAATAGTGTAAAGCTATCGTCAGAACTACTTGATTACCTGGGGCAAAGATGGTCGGGAATCGATCTTCAGGGAACTCTTTTTTTTAGCGACAGATTAGATCGATATATTGCTATTGGCTTGGATGCGTCATTCGAGCTACAGAGTTCATCGGAAGCGGATGCTGAAAAAAATTTGGAGTTTTTGGCCCAGTCAGGTTCCGATCAATTATTATCCTGTGTATTTGAAAAAACAGGTGTTTTATCTGTGGGGAGTCTGGTTAGTTTTAGAAAAACAGATATGCCGGAGCACAAGCGCTCCCTAGGCATAGTCAACAAGATAGTTGTAGCTAAACAAAGTGGAAAGATTGATTTTGGCATGCAATTGTTGGCACAGCAATCTGCTGCTGTAACTTACAGGCCGGTGGATGCTTCGGAAAAGGATGAGCTACAGAAAGCTTTGCTTTATACAGGAAACGAGCACGAAAGCGAAAAAATCTATATTATTACTGATACTTGTATGCTAGAAGGCGACATTATTCATTTATTTACACAACAGGAAGACTTTCCTGTCGTCTTGAAAAACAGAAAAAATGTCGGGCTAGGTTATTGGCAATTTGAATATCAACGTATAACGGAAAGAGAAAAACCGGCTCATACTAAAAAAGGCTATGATTTTATTTGATTAGATAAAATAAGAACCTACATAGCACTTGAAAAGTTTTTTCATCGTGGTAAGTTGGTGTATTAATTTGGAAATTTGATAATGGACTGTCGATTTTTAAAATTGCTATGGTTGGGTGAAATGAAAGCTCTTGCCTAAATAAAAGATCGTAAAATTTTTATTTATAGTTCAGTAGTTTAGTCAGGCAAATCTCGCTTTTGGATTATCTGAGCAAGCGGATGATGATAGTTTGGGCAGAGTCTCAATAAATATAATAAATAAAATTACAATATCGTGAGGATGAAAAATGAGTAACGAAGAAAATGTTAACAAAACTGAAGAAAACGTTAACAAAATCGAAGAAAATGTTAACAAAAGCGAAAGCTCAATGAAAAGTGTAGCTGGAAATCTGGTTTCTTCAATATTGAATTTAAAAGAAAAAAATCCAAAAGTATTTTTTGGGGCTATTGGAGGGGTAGTAGTCCTTCTAATTATCATAATGGCCAGCGGCGGAGATTCCTCGAGCTCTGTTTCCGGACCTGCAATCAAAAATCTTGTAGTGGGACAAAAATATGTTTTAAAGAGCCCAAATACCTATGATAAAGCAGCAACCATTCGTTTGGTCGCCGTGCCAGGCACTATAGCAGCATATGATGATACAGAAGAAGACGACAGAACCGGGGTCTGCAAGCATATGCCTCAAGGGACTCCTGTAACTGTTACGGATCTGCAGGACTTTTCTGGCAAGAAAAATGCTTTTGCTAAAGTTCAAATGTTGGAAGGCGAATGTCAAGGTAAAGACGGTTGGGTTTTATCAATTAATGTTCAATAAATAAAAACAAAAGTTGACATTATTAAGAAAAACTCTATAATGACTAAATAAATTGAAACGCGGGAATAGCTCAGTGGTAGAGCACAACCTTGCCAAGGTTGGGGTCGCGAGTTCGAATCTCGTTTCCCGCTCCAATGTGTTTATAAAAAGCCGCGAATGTACGCGGCTTTTTTATTTTACCTTTAAGGCTGCGTAGCAAAGTGGTTATGCAGTGGCCTGCAAAGCCATCAACAGCGGTTCGATTCCGCTCGCAGCCTCCATTTATACAATATTTAAAACGCGGGAATAGCTCAGTGGTAGAGCACAACCTTGCCAAGGTTGGGGTCGCGAGTTCGAATCTCGTTTCCCGCTCCAATGTATTTAAAAAAAGCCGCGAACATTCGCGGCTTTTTTGTTTCATCTTTATGGCTGCGTAGCGAAGTGGTCATGCAATAGCCTTGAATCTTCAATTTGAAGTTTAAAGATAATACTTCCTGATTCATTATCCCAAGCAGAATAAATTTCAGCAGCTTATCTAGCTTCATTCTCAAATGAAGCTCATACAATACTTCACCAAATTAATAAATCATCAAATCGAGCATGGCTTGGTAAATTCTTGCCAAGCGCTAGATCATGGAGCATGTTGTACGGCAAAAACTGTTCAATTTATAAAAAATTGCTCTGCGCAATCCCGTCAATGCATAAATCACCTCTTCATCATTATTGGCGTTTTTGGGACATGTATGGTAATCAAATCAAAGCATTACACGATTTTTTATCCTACATGATCAGTGATGATAACGTGCGTAAGTTTTTATGCCAACGACCAAAAGTTGCCGTCAAGTTTCGTTAAGCTGAGCCTGTGCGAGCGATATATGGAATAGTTTCAATAAATTGTCGCTGATTAGCGACTATTCCGCCGCATCACTGGCTTTGCTAGGCAGAATTTCTCTTATCCTAAAAAGTTTTGTCTTACTGATGTGATACTCCACGATTGATTGAAAACAATCTAGGCTTAATAAAGAAGTGTTAAAATTATTTTTGGTTAGGATTTATAACTTTTAACAAAGCAAAGGAAGATAAAAAGATATGATTCCCGTTATCTTATCCGGTGGTTCCGGTACAAGACTTTGGCCATTATCTCGAGGACAGTTTCCTAAACAATTTCTGCCGTTGATTTCTGATCATACTATGTTGCAGGAAACAGTGCTTAGGCTCAGTGGAGTCGCAGGAATGAAGGCGCCTATCGCTGTTTGCAATGAAGATCACCGCTTCATGTTAGCTGAGCAATTATGGGAAATTGGCGTTAAGCCGTCCGCAATAATCCTGGAACCTATGGGTAAAAATACCGCACCGGCTGTCGCTATGGCGGCCCTGACAGCGGATTCCGAAGATGATGTTTTGTTAGTATTGCCCGCGGACCATGTCATATTGGACCTGGAAGTCTTTCATCACGCTATTGCGCAAGCAAAGATTCTGGCAGAGCAGGGGAAATTAGTTACGTTTGGAATCGTACCTACGGAGCCTGAAACCGGATATGGCTATATCAAGCGTGATGCTTTACAACAAGGGGAGGCTTTTAATGTCGCGGCTTTTGTTGAAAAACCCGATTTAGACACAGCAAGGTATTATTTAGAAAGCGGCGATTACTTCTGGAACAGCGGAATGTTTGCCTTTAGAGCAGATACTTTTCTGCAAGAACTCAACAAATTTAATCCGGATATGCTATCGGCTTGCAAGCGTGCACTTGATGCCGCTAAAGTGGATTTGGATTTTACCCGTTTGGACAAAGCGCTCTTTTCCGCATGCCCGGCAGATTCCATTGACTACGCAGTGATGGAGAAAACTGATAAAGCTGTAGTGATTCCATTGGACGCTGGTTGGAATGATGTAGGGTCGTGGTCGGCATTATGGGATGTGGCCGATAAAGATCAGTTTGGCAATGCCATTAGTGGTGATGTATTGACCGTTGATACCGAAAATTCCTTCATACGCGCTGAAAATAAATTGGTTGCTGTTATTGGAGTGCGCGACTTGGTTGTTGTAGAGACCGCTGACGCATTGATGGTTGCGCCGAAAGACAGAGTGCAGGAAGTAAAAGATATTGTCGCTCAGCTAAAACAACTTAAGCGCAGTGAGGCGGAATTGCATCGTAAAATTTATAGGCCTTGGGGACATTACGATTCCGTGGATAGCGGTGAGCGTTACCAGACTAAACGCATAGTAGTTAAGCCCGGAGCCAGATTATCTGTACAAAAACATCATCATCGTGCAGAACACTGGGTTGTGGTAAAAGGTACGGCTTTAGTGACCAAGGACGAGGAAAAAATCTTGCTCTCCGAAAATCAGTCTACTTACATTCCTTTGGGTACAGTGCATTGCCTTGAAAACCCAGGCATCATTCCACTAGAAATGGTCGAAGTTCAATCGGGTAGTTATTTGGGTGAAGATGATATCGTGCGCTTTGAAGACTCTTATGGGCGTAATAAATGATTCTATATTTGCAACGTTATGCAGTTGAATATAAATTGTTCGGTATTTGCAACGTTATGCAGTTGAATATAAATTGTTCGGTTTGATTAAATTTGCAAACCGATAAATAAAATTATCGATTTATTATACAAGTTAAGGAAAAAGTGAATGAATAAAAAAATTACTAAAGCGGTTTTCCCTGTTGCAGGGTTAGGTACGCGGTTTTTACCAGCAACCAAGGCCAGCCCGAAAGAGATGTTGCCAATCGTTGATAAGCCGCTGATTCAATACGCTGTAGAAGAAGCTGTTGCAGCCGGTATTGATACTATGATTTTTGTTACCGGTCGTAATAAAAGAGCTATACCGGATCATTTCGATAAAGCTTACGAACTTGAAAAAGAGCTTGAAGCAAAAGGTAAGTTTGAAACGTTGAACATGATTCGGGATATTTTACCTGCGCATGTTTCATGTGTTTTTATTCGCCAATCTGAAGCATTGGGTCTAGGTCATGCCGTATATTGTGCCAGATCTGTAGTAGGCAATGAACCGTTTGCCGTTATATTGGCGGATGACTTGATTGCGGATGCCGGCAGAGGATGTATGGCGCAGATGGTGCGTCTCTATGAACAAAAACATACTTCTATTCTTGGTGTCGAAAGAGTTGACCCCTCTGAAACAGGTAGTTACGGTATCGTGAAAACGGGAGAATCTTCAGGTGCATATGCGCCTGTAGAGCTTATTGTTGAGAAGCCTAAACCAGAGGCAGCACCATCAAATTTGGCGGTTGTAGGCCGATATATTCTTACTCCGGCTATTTTTGACAAAATTAAAAAGACAGGCCGGGGCGCAGGAGGCGAAATTCAATTAACTGATGCGATCGCTGATCTATTGGTTGACGAACAAGTATTGGCTTATGAATTTGAAGGAAAACGCTATGATTGCGGTTCCAAACTGGGCTTTTTAATTGCAACAGTAGAACATGGATTGCTGCACAAAGAGCTAAAAGATGACTTTTTAGCTTACCTGAAAAATTTGACTAAAACGCAAAAAATTTAAGTCAATGCCATTTATAGAGACCTTACTTAAGGTTCTGGATAGCTAAATTACCCATAATAAAACAAAAAGGTCACATTAATAGTGGCCTTTTTAGTGAGAAAAGTTTCTTTAATCTAGACTGTTTGTGCATTGTAATAATATCTCCGCGACATTTGGAAATTTCAATCTGAGAGAGTTATTTAAATTTCAAAAAGTACGCTATAAAAAACAAAGAAAGCAGTGTATAAAGTTTGTTTTTTATTCCTAAATATTAGGAATGCTTGAATTTGGTTGGATCTTTTGATGTCCACCCATTGATCTGTTATAGAATCAGCTTATCCAATAAGTACAGCATAATAAGATCATCTGAGTCACGCTCTCAGTGAGATTTTCATGATAAGCTCCCACTAAGAACTTATTGCCGTAAATATGTATAAAAAATTTTTTGGACTTAACAAAAAACCATTCGCTCTTATACCTGATCCTGGGTTTCTGTATTTGAGCTCTAAGCATAAAAAAGCTTTAACTACACTTAATTATGGGTTAGTGAGTCAAGCCGGCATTACAGTGATTACCGGCGAGATAGGTTCAGGCAAAACAACATTGATCAGGTGCATGTTAGGCAAAATTAAAGATCAATGCGCCGTAGGGTTGATCACTAACACACATAGTAGCTTTGGCGATCTACTAACATGGGTATTGGCTTCATTTAATATCCAGCATGACGCTAAGGATAAATCCGAGCGTTATCAAATTTTTGTCAAATTTATAGCTGAACAAAGTCAAAAAAAACGACGTGTCGTATTGATTGTTGATGAAGCTCAGAATATGGATATTGAAACACTTGAAGAATTAAGATTGCTGTCCAACATCAATGTGAGTTCTCACGTAGTGCTGCAACTTATATTAGCAGGACAGCCGGAACTGGTTGATAAACTTAATTTGCCCGAGCTCGCTCAATTTGCTCAACGTATTTCCATTGAATATCATTTAGAGCCCCTTAATTTTGAAGAAACAAAGAATTACATAGCACATCGTATTCAGGCAGCCGGTGGAAGGACTTCAGTGTTTAAGGAATCTGCTTGTGCAGCTGTATTTTATTACACTGAGGGAGTGCCTCGACTAATTAACAACATTTGCGACTTAGCGATGGTTTTTGCCTTTGCCACCGATACACATGAAATTGGATGGAAAACTATTCTGGAAGTGGTGAATGAGAGGAAAACGAGTGGTATACGCCAGTTTACAGGAACAATTTCTCCTGATCTAGGTTTAAGCGAGCATACCTCCGAGGCGGAAAAATTTCATAAAGCAATCCTGGAAAAAACAGGTTTTGATACATCAACCTGCTAGTAATGAAGAGATTGAAATCATCTTTGTGAATATAAAACTTCCATGACATTGTTAAATTAGCAGAGTATTACCAAGTTACAGTCAAATCCGGTTTATGGAAAAGCAAGCGGCTTCCTGTTGTTGATCTCCGGTTTGTTTGATGCCGTTGGTGAATTTCACGCCGGCAATGACCTCGGCTAACTGTTGATAGCCTCTTAAGCGCAGCCATTTTTTCTGGGCCGTTTCTATCAGTTTAAATGCCATTGCCAATATTGTCGTCCGGCTACTAATGCCTGGTTTTGGTCGTTCTCAGCCTGACGATGGCAAAGACCGACTCGATCGGATTGCTGGTGCGGATATGCTGCCAGTTCTCGGCCAGATGATTATAAAATGCCAGCATAGCCTCCTTGTCTTTGACCAGGCGCGTCATCGCTTTCGGATATTTCAGCTCGAACCGTTCAAGACAGCGGTTAAATGCTTGATCAGCGCCTTTCCGTCTGCCAGATGGCCTGTGCAGAGCCGCTTTGATCTTGGACTGCATGGCTTTCGGCAGCTTTTCCAGGACATTGGCGGTCTTATGCACCCAGCAGTGCTGCTGGTTGGTTTCCGGCCAGAGTTTACTCACCGCTTTCCAAAATCCCAATTCGCCATCGCCGATAGCCAATTTGGGCGCACTCTTGATTCCTTGTTGCCCCCATCATAGATTCTCATTTAGAGCCTGATTTTAATGGGATGACAACTATCCTGACACAGGGGGGGAAACCTTTTCCAACGGAGTACACCGCTTGCTTCTCAGTTCAAGTACCAGAAATGATCATGCTTCCGTTCCAGTTGATATGCGATGCGCTAAATGATTTTTTGGGTGAAAAGTGAGCAAAAAAACACTAAAAGCTTGTCAAGATACGCTATATCACCTATTGAAAAACTATATATAGAGAGTATTTTTAAGTCAAAGAAGCAATAAAGTAGTGAAGTGCTTTTTCTTAAATTGAAATAATTATTGTTAATAGTTATGAAAGCATCACGGTAATTCATCATCCAACAGAATTAAGTAACTTGTATAAATGAAAAGAGTATTAATGCAGATCATGCATCTGCCGGCTCGGGCAGGAGTGAGATATTCATTGACTCATCCGCATGCCTATGTGGATTCCAATTTAGCTGGTTTTATCGATATATTGAGAGGATGTTGGCACAGTGAAATTTGAGCATTTGGTCTATGCTTCTTTCAGTTCTGTTTATGGCGCAAATCCCAAAATGCCCTTTTCCACCCACGACAATGTCGATCATCCTGCTTCGCTGTATGTAGCGACTAAAAAAGCGCATGAGCTGATGGCTCACACCTACAGTCATCTTTATAACCTGACGACTACGGGCCTGCGGTTTTTTCCTGTGTATGGACCGCAGAGCCGACCGGATATGTCTTTGTTTATGTTTATTCGTAATAATAATCCCGTCAATTTACTGACATTCATCGAAATACTCGAAAAATGTTTGAATAAGGAAGCCATAAAGAATTTTTTACCTCTACAGCCTGGAGATGTTCCTGATACTTATGCGGATGTTTCTGGTTTAGTAAATAAGTTGGGCTACAAGTCCGCTACTTCATTAGAAACCGGAATTAACAATTTTGTTGAGTGGTATAGAGATTTTTACAAAATTGGGAGATAAGTATGCATAACAGAAAAATATCAGTAGTTGGTTTAGGTTATGTCGGATTGCCTGTAGCAGTAGAATTTGCTAAAAATCAACAGGTTATCGGATTTGATATAAACTCGATACGCATTGAGGAGCTAAAACAGGGCATTGAGCGCACTAATGAAGTGGATGCGGAAGATTTGAAGAAAGCCAATATTTTATATACCTGCAATGCTGAAGATTTAAAAAAGGCGGATTTTCATATAATTGCGGTGCCTACACCGGTCAATAAAGCCAAACAACCAGACCTGAGGCCGGTAATCAAGGCTTCAAGAACCGTGGGTAAGCAACTTAAAAAAGGCGATATTGTTGTTTATGAATCGACAGTCTATCCGGGAGCTACAGAAGAAGATTGCATTCCTGTTCTGGAGCAGGAATCGGGGTTAATCTGGGGCATTGACTTTAATGTCGGGTACTCGCCTGAGCGAATTAACCCGGGTGATAGGGTGCATACGTTTAAGACTATCACGAAAGTGGTATCGGGAGATACGCCTGAAACGCTAGAAACTGTAGCAGGTGTTTATGAATCCGTGGTTACGGCCGGCGTACACAGAGCCGCTACGATTAAAGTCGCGGAAGCCGCCAAGGTAATTGAGAATACTCAACGAGACCTAAACATCTCGTTAATGAACGAATTGGCTTTGATTTTCAACAAAATGAATATCGATACGAGAGATGTATTAGCCGCGGCATCAACAAAATGGAATTTTTTGCCATTCGATCCCGGACTGGTCGGAGGGCATTGCATAGGAGTTGATCCTTATTATCTTACTTATAAGTCGGCAACTTTAGGATATACGCCGCAAGTCATTCTGTCCGGACGCAGTATTAATGACAGCATGGGAACCTTTATTGCAGCTCAGACTGTAAAGGAATTGATCAAGGCCGAAAAGTGTGTCAGAGGCAGTGTGGTCACTATTTTAGGCTTTACGTTTAAAGAGAACGTTCCCGATATAAGAAATACACGCGTCATTGATATTTATAAAGAATTGCAAACCTATGGCATTAATGTGCAGGTGTTTGATCCCATGTCGGATCCGAATGAAATAATGGAGGAATATGGGGTTAAATTATCAGCTGAAGATGAGCTGAAACCCGCTCATGCCGTGCTTTTAGCTGTGCCACATGATTACTTTTTAGCTAAGGACTGGTCTTATTTGGTGAGTTTATTAAACGACGAGACGGGCATAGTCATAGATATCAAAGCCAAGCTTGAAAGAGAGGATGTGCCGAAAGGCGTTAAACTCTGGAGACTTTAATCCAGGATGAAGCGATACACTGTCGTCGCCTTATCAGGATTAGCGTGCTTCTTGCAGCGTTAACGTTCTCCAAGAGAGTTATCGCCTCTGATTTGCCATTTTTCAGAAATTACAGGGGAAAGCCTAATGCAGGTGTTCGGGTGCCGCCGAAAAACACATCGATACGGGTGGAAAATAGTCGGAAGTATCTATTGATTCTGACTGAAGCAAGAGGCCAGGGGGGCTCGGTATCCGACGAAGCAATATCGATGAGCAAAGGTAATTATTCTTGTTGTCGAGGTCATTAACAGCTGGCGTAAAAATGCTGCATAAGCATGACATTTTTTCAAACTTGCAGGTGTTAGTAACAGGCATGCCCGCTCGCTGCGGATAAGGAAGTCTAAAAATTAGTTTTTTGTATATTCGCATAGCAACAAATTAACTTTGGGCAAAAAAATGACAGCTAAAAAAAATATTATTCTGTTCTGGTTCACGAATGATTGGGGCAAATATGGAAGAGCTTACGAAGAAATTGCCTTAGCTCTTGCCAAGAATCCTGATATTAATAAAGTTACCTGTATCCTCCCGCCTGTTAAAGCCCAAGACCAACGGTTCATGGCCAATATCCATAGACATACTAAAAATCTGATGGTTATTACCCCTTTCTGGCAATCCATTAATAAAAGCGGTATCGGATATCGATTAAGGAAATGGTTCAATTATCGTTATTCACCGCTGGCTTTGTTACGTTTATATCTTTATTTTAAAGGATACCGAAAAGAAAATACTGTGCTGTGGGTTTATCCACCGCATAAATTCATTCCTGAATTAATAAATAATATCCCTCATAAAATATTAATAACCCAAATAGTTGATACTAATAATTTCAGAGTAGATGTAAACCATAATATAGAATTTTCCATGATGCAATATAACGAATTGGCTCAATCAGCCAATCTGGTTATTACCTCCTCAGCCAATAATCATTCTGTATTTTCCAAGCTTAATAAAAATTGCTTATTTATCGAAAATGGCGTCAGCGAAAGATTTATAGCCGGTCCTTCTGATTTTCCATTTATCAAAAACAATATCCAGCCCAGGCTGGGTTATCTGGATTTTATTTATCAACTTACTGATATCGAATTGATACGCCATATCGCTCTTTCAAGGCCCAATTATTTATTGCTCATAGCGGGACCTGACGGGGGGATACTCGAGGCTTCAGGCATTACTAAGCTATCGAATGTAAAGTACATCGGGTCCGTTCCTTATGGACAAACGCCTTCCTTCCTCAGAAATCTGGATATTTGCCTTATGCCGCACAAAGATAATGACTATAGCCGATCCCTGATCCCATTAAAGCTGTTTCAATATTTGGCTTCCGGCCGCCCCATCGTCTCAACAAAGGTTGCCGGCACCGAAAGATGGGAGGATCTTGTCATGCTTTCAGAATCTTACGATGCATTCGTGCATAACATTGATAGGACATTTGAAACGGATAACCTGGAAAAAAGTACTATCAGGATCAATGCCGCAAAAGCCGAAAATTGGGATAATCGGGTGGAGCGCATGATGAGCAAGTTAATAGAGTTCAGCTAAATGATGAATACAGCGTATTTTACGCTGAACATAAAAGTGTTGATGCGCTGCTTGTGGAGACTGATATTAAAAACTAGCGCTTCCCGCTTTGTTCCCGTATATATACCCATCACGTCCTGTCTTGCCTATTCACTGACATAACTCCGCCCAGGCCTGGCTGGCACATGTGTTTCTTAATTTGATGGAACTGGAAACTTTTTGATCCGTCACGATCTAAAGAACGGACCAGCTTCGCTTTTACTTACTGATAAGCTTTATAGTCCCTTAAAGGCTGGATGCTTATGTGTGTCACCGTACAGACCTTTTTGGGTTCTTCACTTATATTAAATCCTTAAGATGTACGGCGAAACGCACAATTGTTCGCCACTAAGCTCAGTTTCCTGTTATAGGAAATTTCGTTCTTTCACAAACCATGAGGAGAATAGAGATGGCTTGGGACCAAATAGAAGGCAACTGGAAACAGTTGAAAGGTAAGGTAAAAGAGGCTTGGGGTGACTTGACCGATGACGAAATCGATCAGATCGCAGGCAAACGGGATGTGTTGCTAGGCAAGCTCCAGGAACGTTATGGGATTGAAAAAGACGAGGCGGAACGACGGCTTCGGGATTTCGAACAACGAATCCATTAATCAAGGGTTATCTTAGGAAGAAAGAGGATGATACGTCTGATGAATCAGACATATTGATGGCAATGCCAAGACATAGGCGGTGTTTCATCAAAAATCCCCTTTCACAAGGACGTCATGATTAAACTTTTGGCTGAGCCCGACCTTGAATGGATAAGGTCGGGATTGCTTCGGATTGAAGCGCGTGAGTTTGATTTTCTTTTTGGCAGGAGTACGAGCAGATCAATGGGTACGTCCTTAATTGATACCTCTTCTTCTGGTATGTATGTAATTCCCACGGCCATGTCGCCATGTATGGGATTATCCTCTACGTTAGTATCGGGCTGACGCCGATTATCTTGGACCATGAAGGTTTGCATTTAACCGCGATAGAGGTTGAAGGCAAGTCAGCGCTGATTTAAGGCCGGGAATGGCTATACCTTATTAGGAATAATCCCGGTCCAGCGTATGCCGGATGCTGGATTTTTGGACACGTCGATAGGATCGGATTGAGGCCGAACATTTTATTGGTTCTGTTCTTTATGAACAGGATCCAGTCATGATTAGGAACTTGGGAATTAGGAGTAACCTTGACCAATTGGCAATCATCAAGTTGCAAATAGCCAAGACTTTTAACAACCACTTTATTAAGGAATAACTCATGAAGATAAAAAATGACCAACCAATGATTTTTTCAAATGTGTTTGTAACTCTTTTGTTAGCCGCAGTCATCGGTCTGACCGGCTGTAAACAAGAAGGGCCGGCTGAAGAGGCAGGTAAAAAGGTCGATGAATCCGTTGAAAGAACCCAGGAGAGACTTGAAGAGGGTACTGAACAGAGACAGGAAAGCATGGAAGAGAGAGACGAGGCAATGGGACAGAAATCCGGATCAGTCGAAGAATATATGGACGATTCCGCCATTACCGCCAAAATTAAAGCGGAAATGGTAGCCGATCCCTTGTTGAGTGCAACCAAGATTGATGTAATTACCGATAAAGGCGTCGTCAAGCTGAGCGGTGTCCTTAACTCTCAACAAAGTGCGGACAGGGCGCTGGAAATAGTCCGTAGCGTTAAGGGTGTGAAATCGGTAGAGAACAATCTGGTCGTTAGTCCGGTATCAAGATAAGATGAGTTCTGTGCGCTATTTATTAATAGCCATCATTATTTTACTTCGCCTTCCCGGCGCCGAGGCGGCGCCGGTAGAGGATGCTTATATTGCCGGATACGCTGCCAGCATACTTCAGCGCGAGTTCAGGCTCGCTAATCCTGCATTAGATGTAAAAAATGGCATTATCAAGGTTCGCACAGATGATTTAACGGGGACAGATCGAGCCAAGGTCATGGACGCATTGTCGAGTATTCCGGGAGTTGCCGGAGTTGAGACGGTAGATAATGAAAAACAGTTGGCATCAAGCCCGTCAACGCCTTCTGCAACATGGGTTTATGAAACGACGCAGCCGGGCGGACAAGTGACGCTTCAGACCGGATTTCTGCCGACAGGCCATCTGTTCAAGTCTTTACTGGCTGATCCGCGTTGGCCTCATTTTTCAGCTGCTTATCATTATACGAGTGTCAGTGGTGATTTTGATGATACTGTCAATATAGCAACAGTCAGCTTTGGCGAAACGATACCGTTTTATCGCGGCAACTTAAGTTTCGGACAACGATTTGCGGGACAGTGGGAGACGGGGCTTCAAGCCGGCGTCTTCAGTGACTTCAATCTCGATGCTCCCTCATCGGATTTAATCAATACCGATTTTTTTGGAGCGGTGTATTCGAGCATGCGTATTGGCGATTTCTCGGCTTTCGGTCGGCTCTTCCATCAGAGTTCTCATCTTGGTGACGAGTTTCTGTTGCGGACTCAATTGCAGCGTGTGAACTTGAGTTTCGAAGGGATAGATCTGAAACTTTCTTATGAGCTTCCCTACGGTATTCGTTTGTATGGCGGCGGCGGTGGCCTGTTTCATAAGGAGCCTGCTTCGCTCAGCCCCTGGTCGGTGCAATACGGGATTGAGTTCAGAAGCCCATGGCGCCTGGATTTTGCAGCCATGCGACCAATCGTGGCGGTGGACCTCAAAAATTACGAAGAGAACGATTGGCAAACCGATGTGTCAGCGCGCGCCGGCGTTCAATTTGAAAACCTGGATGTGATGGGACGGCATTTTCAGATTCTTCTGGAATATTTCAACGGACATGCTCCGAGCGGCCAGTTCTATATCAATAAAATCGAATACGTAGGTCTTGGCGCCCATTTTTACTTTTGACCGGCAAGCGTTTGAAATGATGTGTCCGGGATAAAAATTTTGTTCCAAAACCTTTTCCGGTTATGGCCGGGAGAATTTATATCAATATTTTAAGTATCCTTGGCTGGTTTCTCGTGACAGCCATCTTGCTCACGTGAGCTATATCGTCATCTATTGATGGCCTTTTAAAGGAGAAGTAGACATGCTTGAAACTTTAGCGGTTGTCCTGATTATTCTTTGGTTACTCGGTCTGGTGTCTTCATACACATTGGGCGGTTTTATTCACATTTTTCTGGTTCTCGCGCTGATCGTGATCGTGATACGCATTATTCAGGGTCGAAGTCCGGTTTAAGTCTGTCAACATTCTTGGCCCTGGGCGTGCAATCTTCTGTTAGGGCCTGATGAGATGGAGAAAACAACTGGAATAATGAGTCTAAGGTTTAAATAGAACTATCAATAAACTTGGCAAGGAACCCTTGAGAAAAGAATTTCGATTTAACTTTGCTATTTCTCGGCTGATGACAAGATTTATCAGATTTGGTTTGTATGGATTAATCAACAGTTTGTTAAAAAATGTTCGCTTTATGTCTTTAAAATTAATCCGGAAGTTTTCCATTGCGCATTGAATGAAAAGCCCCGGACCATTAATCAGGCTTGAGTTCAGGAAATGTTCTATTAAACAGTTCATGCTTACCTTATAACCGTTGCACAAGCATCAGTCGGCTTAGGTGCCCGACCGAGAAGTAATGCCGGTATCGGGATAGTACGAGTTAGTTCTAAGGGCGCAGAATTACCAGATCTATCCGGGTCGAACTCGAGCAAGGAGAATAGCATAGTGTTCAAAGAGTTTGGGTTTTCTACACTTGGGCGACAGGGTTATCATAACGGCAGGGATACTGAGCTGTTGCGCTCGGAACTGTTCAGCATCGAACAACTGAAGCGATATGCGGTGGTGCTGGCCGGCCAGCATCGAATCAATCCCCGGCCCGGGCCGGACCGCTTATTGCCGCGCCTGGCCGATAATGAACGCGTTCTGCTGGAGGCTTATGATGTAGTCACCGCGGCAGTCAACGAGGAACAGCACATTGCCTCGGCAGAGGCCTGGCTACTCGATAATTTTTATCTTATCGAACAGCAGATCCATCTGGCGCGCCGTCATCTTCCTCGCAAATATAGTCGGGAACTGCCACAGCTGGCCGCTGGTCAATCGGCCGGCTTTCCGCGTATTTATGAACTGGCTCTGGAACTCATTTCTCATCAGGATGGCCGGGTCGACAGCGAAAACGCCTCCCATTTCATCGCCGCCTACCAAACCGTTGAACCCTTGAAGCTGGGCGAATTATGGGCGTTTCCGATCATGCTGCGCCTGGCCCTGCTGGAAAATCTTCGTCGTGTCGGATTGCGCATAGCGCGCGGACGCGAGGAGTACAACACGGCCGTCATGTGGACGGACCGCATGCTGGAGATGGCCGAAAAGGACCCGAGACAGCTCGCGCAATTGCTCGCCGAGTTTGCGGCTGCCGATGTGCCATTAACGGCATCGTTCGTGGAAGAATTCAATGCACGGCTCCAGATTCAGGGCACTGCGCTGGCTTTTGTGCAAACCTGGATCGAAAACCAGTTACTCGAACAAGGCGCCAATGCCTCGCAATTAATCCAGGACGCCAGCCATACGGCTGCGTCCAACCAGATCTCCATCGCCAACAGCATCGGCAGTCTGCGGTTTATCAGCGCCATGGATTGGCAGGATTTTGTCGAAACGCTCAGCATCGTGGAGCAAACCCTGCGAAAAGATCCGGCCGGCATTCACGGCAAGCAGGATTTTGCCACGCGCGACCTGTATCGGCACATCATTGAGAAAATAGCGAAGGGCAGCGTGCACAGCGAATCGGACGTGGCCCGCGAAGCGGTTGCACTCGCGCAGGCCGCTGCCGAGCGTTCGACGGCGGCTGACCGTTCCGCGCATGTAGGCTTCTATCTGATCGATAAAGGCCGAAACCCGCTTGAGCGAAAGGTCGACTATCACATGACCTGGTTAATGCACGCTATCCGTACTTTACGGCGTTTTCGCCTGAGTATTTATATTGGCTCCATTCTGTTCCTCACTGCCGTGATGGCATCGTTTGTACTGATGTCGCTGGACGGCATAGGCCCCGGCAACTGGCGATTCTGGTTCTTCGCCGTCTGCAGCATGATCGGCGGCATGTCGCTGGCCGTGCCGCTGGTCAATCAGTTCGCGATGATGGGCATTCCGCCTCGCATGCCGCCGCGATTGAATTTTTCAGAGGGCATTCCGCCCGAGCACCGCACGATGGTTGTGGTGCCGACTTTGCTGAGCAAGCCGCAGGATGTGGCCGATCTCATCGAAGCCATGGAAATACGCTATCTGGGCAATCGCGACCAAAATCTGTTCTTTGCATTGCTGACCGATTTCAGCGATGCGCCCGAGCAAACGCAGCCGGGCGACGAAGAGATACTCATGCTGGTACGCACAGCCGTCGAGGCACTTAATGAGACCTACCGGGACGACAGGCCGTGCATCTTTTATCTATTCCACCGGCCGCGGATATGGAACCCGCACGAACGCGTGTGGATGGGCTATGAGCGCAAGCGCGGCAAGCTGGAACAGTTCAATGCAGCGCTGAGAGGCGAGGGAGACGCAGCTTTTTCAGAACTGGTAGGCGATCCGTCCATTCTCCCTTCGATCAAATACGTCATTACCCTGGATACCGATACGCAGCTGCCCAGAGATGCGGCGCATGCGCTCGTAGGCAACATCGCCCATCCGCTCAATCGGCCGATCTACGATAACGAGAAGCGGCGCATAACGGACGGCTACGCCATCCTGCAACCGCGCGCATCGATCAGCCTGTTCAGCGCGAGTCAGTCGATGTTTACGCGTTTGTTCGCCGGTGAGGCCGGGATCGATCCCTATACGCGCGAAGTATCGGATGTCTACCAGGACATTTTTGGCGAAGGCTCGTTTATCGGCAAAGGTATTTATGACGTCGATGCTTTTCGTCTGACCCTGGACGGACGCTTTCCTGAAAACCTTATTCTCAGTCATGATCTGCTGGAAAGCGGTCATGCGCGCTCCGGTCTGGTGAGCGATGTCGATCTGATTGAAGAGCATCCGGCCAGTTACGTCATGGAAGCCAGCAGAAAGCACCGCTGGATACGCGGCGATTGGCAATTGGCCGGCTGGCTGCTGCCGCGGGTCCCGGGGCCGAACGGCAAGCGGCAACCGAACCCGCTCTCGCTCTTATCGATCTGGAAAATTTTCGATAATCTGAGGCGCAGCCTGGTGCCGCCGGCTCTGCTTGCCTTGCTGGCAGGCGGTTGGCTGTTCGGCCCTATGCCCGCATGGTTCTGGACTTTGCTGGTGATGGCCATCCTGTTCTTTCAGCCGTTGCTGGCGGCCGGGATTGAACTGATCCGCAAACCGGGAGACCGCGAGTGGCTGGCGCATTTGATTCTGGTCAATAAATCCGCCATGCGTCCGGTATTGCTAGCCCTGCTGACGCTGGTTCTTTTGCCCTACGATACCTTGATTTGCCTGGATGCCATTCTGTCTTCGGCGGGGCGCATGCTGTTTACGCGGCGCGGACTGCTGCTCTGGCACACTGAATCCTATGCGCGCCGGAATACCTGCAGAACGCTGAACGATTTCTTTCTGGAAATGTGGATAGCGCCAGCCGTGGCGGCGGGATTGACCGTAGCGCTGACATTCGTATGGGATGGCGGCCGATGGATTGAATGGCTGCTTACAGCGCCCGTGCTATTGGTTTGGCTGGTATCGCCGGTCATAGGCTGGTGGATCAGTAAGCCATTGGCGCCGCCGGCAGCCGATTTGACGGCCGATGAGCGGATATTCCTGCGCTCGCTGGCACGGCGGACCTGGCGCTACTTTGCGCAATTCGTCGCGCCGCTCGATAACTGGCTGCCGCCCGATAATTTTCAGGAGTACCCGGCCCCGGTCATTGCCTCGCGCACGTCGCCCACGAACATGGGCATGGCATTGGCAGCCAATCTGGCCGCCCATGATTTCGGTTATATTTCAGCCGGTGAATTGCTGTACCGTACCGAGAATACCGTGGCGACCATGGAAAAGCTGGAACGCTACCAGCACGGCAAAGGCTGTAATTATAAGTGCGGCCATTTTTATAACTGGTATGACACGCGCACGCTGCAACCACTGCACCCGCAGTATGTGTCGTCAGTCGATAGCGGCAATCTGGTCGGCAGTATATTGACGCTGCAGACTGGACTGGCTGAGCTGAAATCCCAGCCGGTATTGTCCGCCAATGCCTTTCAAGGGCTGGAAGATACGTTTCAGGTGCTGGCCGAGTACATTCCACAGTCGTCCGCGCCGGTCCAGGCCAGGCTCGTTAAAACGCTGCAGCATTTATTTGTCTCGCGTAAATTGGACAGCGAACCGCAAACCATGGCCGAAGCCGATGCGTTGCTGGAAAAAATACAGCATGCCGCCGCGGAACTGCTCGACGCCCTGTCGGCCGATACCGAAAGCGAACAGCATTACTGGGCGCAGGCGCTGGACCAGCAGGTTGCTTCACTGCGGGAAGACCTTAATACGCTAGTGCCCGACCTGCGGCATTTCAATACCATCCCGACGCTGCAGGAACTGGCCGAAGCAGGGGCGGCAGATATTGAGCCTGCGGCAGGCCTTCATCATAAGCAGGCAAGGGAACGTATCCGATTCATTGATGAGCTGATCGCGCGCTGCCGGCAATTGGTCGATATGGATTTTAAATTTCTCTACGATACGGATGCGGATCTGCTGGCCATCGGCTACGACGTCGGCGAGCGGCGCCGCGATCCGGCCTGCTACGACCTGCTGGCGTCGGAAGCACGCCTGGTCAGTTTTCTGCTGATCGCACAGGGACAGTTGCCGCAGAAGCACTGGTTTACGCTCGGGCGTCTGCTGACCAGCCAGGGCAGCGACGTCAGCCTGATTTCCTGGAGCGGCTCGATGTTCGAATATCTGATGCCGCAGTTGATCATGCCCAATTACCAGAACACGCTGCTGGAGCAAACCTGCCGGGCCGCCGTATCGCGGCAGATAGAATACGGCCGGCAGCGCAATGTGCCCTGGGGCATTTCCGAGTCGTGCTATAACCTGACCGATATGCACCAGACCTATCAGTACC
This sequence comes from Methylobacter luteus IMV-B-3098, assembly GCF_000427625.1. Classification (GTDB taxonomy): domain Bacteria; phylum Pseudomonadota; class Gammaproteobacteria; order Methylococcales; family Methylomonadaceae; genus Methylobacter; species Methylobacter luteus. The sequence goes on along the minus strand of NZ_KE386569.1, from coordinate 1,898,127 downwards.
GCGCGTTCGGCGTACCGGGACTGGGTTTCAAGCGCGGCCTGGGCGATGATCTGGTCATCGCGCCCTACGCTACGGCGCTGGCACTGACCGTCACGCCCAGAGCGGCCTGCCGTAATTTGCAAACGCTGGTTGAACGGGGCTTTCTTGGCTGTTACGGGCTTTATGAGGCCATCGATTATACGCCGACGCGCGTCGTGCGCGGCAAGAACTGTGCGATTGTGCGCAATTTCATGGCGCATCATCAAGGCATGAGCTTTTTGGCGTTTGGACATGTGCTGCTGGACAAGCCCATGCAGCGCCGGTTCATGTCCGACCCGCTGGTTCGGGCGACCGATCTGCTGTTGCAGGAGCGCGTGCCGAAGAAAGGCTATACGCTGCATCCGCATGCGGCCGAAGTCAGTGCTTCCGCGCGTCCTCCCGTTGCTGAGGAAGGCGAGATCCTGCGCGTGTTCATCGATCCCAATACGCCGATCCCCGAGGTGCATTTGTTGTCGAACGGCCGGTACCATGTCATGGCGACCCAGGCCGGCGGCGGTTACAGCCACTGGCGCGGCCTGGCCGTCACGCGCTGGCGCGAAGACACCACGGCCGACAACTGGGGGGCATTCATTTATCTGCGCGATCGCGATACGCGCGAGTACTGGTCCAGCGCCTATCATCCGACCTTGCGCAAGGCCGATCATTACGAGGCGATTTTCGTACAGTCGCGCGCCGAGTATCGCCGCCGCGATCAGGAGATCGAAGCGCATACCGAGATCAGCGTTTCACCCGAGGACGATGTCGAGATCCGCCGCGTGACGCTGACCAATCTGTCGCTCCGGGCGCGTCATATCGAAGTCACCAGTTATGCCGAAGTCGTGCTGGCGCCGTTGAATGCCGATCTGGCGCATCGCGTTTTCAGCAACCTGTTCGTGCAAACCGAAATCCTGCCCGAACGGCAGGCGATACTCTGCACGCGCCGCCGCCGTACGCCGGAGGAGCATACCCCCTGGATGTTCCATATGATCACGGTCACAGGCACCGCCGCCGGCGAGCCGTCATACGAGACCGATCGCGCCCAGTTCATCGGCCGGGGCCGAACGGCCGCCAACCCTGCCGCATTCGACGACAGCTCGGCATTGTCTAATACCGACGGTCCGGTGCTCGATCCCATCGTCGCGATTCGCCAGGCCCTGCGCATAGAGACCGATGGCTCGGCGGTCGTGAAAGTCATTACCGGCGCCGCCGATACGCGCGAAGCGGCTCTTGAGCTGATTGACAAATACCGCGACCGGCATTTTATCGAACGAGCTTTCGAGATGGCCTGGTTTCACAGTCAGGAAGTCTTGCGCCACCTTAACGCCACCGAAGCCGATGCGCAGATTTTCGGCCGGCTGGCGACTTCCGTGATTTACAGCAATGCCTTGCGCCGCGCGCCGCCCAGCGTTATCGCGCGCAATCAGCTGGGCCAGCCGGGCCTTTGGCCGTTCGCCGTCTCCGGCGACTGGCCCATCGTGCTGGTGCGCATAGGCGATGTCAATCGCATCGATCTGGTCAAGCAGGTGCTGCAGGCGCATGCCTACTGGCGCATGAAGGGCCTGACTACCGATCTGGTGATCCTGAACGAGGACTTCTCGGGCTATCGCGCCGTGCTGCACGACCAGATCATGGGCCTCGTTAATACCACAGGCAGTGAAGCCCAGGTGCTTGATAAGCCCGGCGGAGTTTTTATACGGCGCGCCGAGGATCTGTCTGAAGAGGACCGGGTCCTGTTTCAGACCGTTGCCCGCGTCGTGCTGGTCGATAACGCCGGGTCACTGGCCGAGCAGGTGGAGCAGCGCGTCGCGTCGGAGCGCCTCACGGAACGCAGAAAACGCTGGCGCCAGGGCTCGATACAACGCCGCATGCTGACCGAGCATTTTCCGGAAGCGCTGGCGCCTGTACGGCAGCCGGTAGCCGAGGTTATCAATCCCTTGCCGGCGCGCGAACGCATTTTCTTCAACGGGCTGGGCGGGTTTACGCCGGACGGGCACGAATATGTCATTACTCTGGAGCCTGGGCAAACTACGCCGGCGCCGTGGGCCAACGTCATCGCAAGTCCTCATATCGGCACCGTCGTCAGCGAGAGCGGCGGCGCTTATACCTGGGTGGAAAACGCCCATGAGTTCCGCCTGACGCCGTTTCACAATGATCCGCTCAGCGACACCAGCGGCGAAGCCTTCTACGTACGTGACGAAGAGACCGGCGGGTTCTGGTCGCCGACGCCGCTGCCCGCGCGCGGCCAGTCCGGTTATGTTTGCCGGCACGGTTTCGGGTACAGCATATTCGAGCACTTCGAAGCGGGCATTTATTCCGAGCTGACGACTTACGTGGCGATGGATGAGCCGGTGAAATTTGTCGTCGTCAAGCTGCGCAATGACTCCGGCCGTCCCCGCCGCTTGTCGCTGACAGGTTATTGGGAACTGGTCATGGGCGAATGGCGGCACGCCAACCAGATGCATATTGTCACTGAAACGGATCATCACAGCGGAGCGCTGTTCGCGCGCAATGCCTATGGCCGCGAAAGCGCGCACCGGGTCGTATTTGTGCAAATCAGCGAGCTCGTGCACACGGTGACCGGCAACCGCATGGAATTCATCGGCCGCAATGGTTCGCTGGCCAAGCCGGCGGCGCTGTGCCGCACGCATTTGTCGGGCAAGACCGGGGCAGGCCTGGACCCCTGCGCCGCCATGCAGACCCATATCGAGCTGGAGAACGGACAGGAGCGTGAGGTCGTGTTCGTGATCGGCGCCAGCCACGATACCGAAGGCGCCCAGCGTCTGATCCAGCGGTTCGGCGACTCAATCAGTGCCCGGCAGGAGCTGGAGGCCGTCTGGGCTCACTGGAACCGGACGCTGGGCGCGGTCTATGTCGAAACGCCCGACCGCGCGCTCGATGTGATGACCAACGGCTGGCTGATTTATCAGACCCTGTCCTGCCGGATCTGGGGACGCAGCGGCTATTACCAATCGGGCGGCGCTTACGGTTTCCGCGATCAGTTGCAGGATACGATGGCGCTGATCCATGCGACGCCGTGGCTGGCGCGGGAGCAGTTGCTCCGCTGTGCCGGGCGCCAGTTCATCCAGGGCGACGTGCAGCACTGGTGGCATCCGCCGGGCGGGCAGGGCGTGCGCACGCATTTTTCCGATGATTATTTATGGCTGCCGTATGCGACGTGCCGTTACGTCGCCGCGACCGGCGATACCGGCGTGCTCGATGAGTTCGTGTACTTTCTGGAAGGCAGGGAATTGGGGCCGGAAGAAGAAGCCTATTACGACCTGCCGCTGCAATCGTCCGAAGGCGCCAGTCTTTATGAGCATTGCGTGCGTGCCATCAAGTATGGCTTGCGCTTCGGTGATCATGACCTGCCGCTGATAGGCTGCGGCGACTGGAATGACGGCATGAACCTGATCGGACGGGAAGGCAAGGGTGAGAGCGTCTGGCTGGCCTGGTTCCTGTACGATAATCTCAGACTCTTTGCCGATCTGGCCCGCAACCGGTCCGATGAGGGCTTTGCCGAAATTTGCCGGGAGCGGGCGGGGCAGTTGCTTCTCAATATTGAAGCCAATGCCTGGGACGGCGGTTGGTACCGCCGGGCCTATTTTGACGACGGCACGCCGCTGGGCTCGGCCAGCAATGACGAATGCCAGATCGATTCGATCAGCCAGAGCTGGGCCATTATTTCGGGCGGAGGCAATCCGGAGCGCGCCCATCAGGCGATGGAAGCGGTTGATGAACGGCTGGTAAGGCGGGATGTGCGGATCGTCCAGTTACTGACGCCGCCTTTCGACAAGTCCGATCTCGAGCCCGGCTATATCAAAGGTTATGTGCCCGGCGTGCGCGAGAACGGCGGACAGTACACGCACGCCGCCATCTGGACCGCAACGGCATTCGCCATGATGGGCGACAAGGAGCGGGCATGGGAATTATTCACCATGCTCAATCCCGTCAATCGCACCAGTCAGGCGTCGCAGAGAGATCTCTACAAGGTCGAACCGTACGTCATCGCGGCCGATATTTATGGCGCGCCGCCGCATACCGGGCGAGGCGGCTGGACCTGGTACACCGGCGCCGCGGGATGGCTGTACCGGTTGTCTCTGGAAACCCTGCTGGGCCTGCAACTGAAAGTGGACAAGCTGCATATGTCCCCATGCATGCCCGACCATTGGCAGTCGTACAAGATCCACTACCGATACCGCGAGACGCTATACCACATCACCATCAAACGCATCGGCGAAAAGCCTGTGCGGGTAGTTCGTGTCCTGATCGACGGCATTGAGGCCAAAGAGCCGGGCGTCATACCGCTGATCGACGATCGCCGGCCGCACAATGTCGACGTGGAACTGGGAGCAGGTTAGGCCATAATGCCGTTCGGTTTCCGCCAAAGCCCGATTCGTTATTTCGAATCGGGCTTTGTTTATATCCTGTAAGATCATACAAAAGCCGTTGAAACTTAACAGTAAGCCAAGCCATTTCTTCCTGGGTTATAATTCCTTAATTCTTTATTTTTTTGGAGTCGCCCGTGATTGAACGCATGGTCAGGCATCATAATATTATTGCCATTGTCGGCAATATTATTACCGTGCAGATCGCTACGGAAAAGCACGATATCAGCACGCGCTTCGGCGATCTGGCCCTGATCGAGGACAATAACGGCGCCGAATCCCTGGCGCAGGTGATCAGGATCGACGACAGCCATGTGTCGCTGCAAGTGTTTTCAGGTACACAGGGCATTTCCACGGCGGCTTCCGTGCGTTTTCTGGGTCATGCCATGCAGGTGACTTATTCGCCGAACATTCTGGGCCGCGTTTTTACCGGCACGGGCAAGCCCATGGACGGCGGCTCCAAGCTGGAACCCGACCCGAAAGTCGGCATAGGCGGGCCTACCGTCAATCCGATGAAGCGCGTGCTGGCTTCCAAAATGATGCGGACCAACGTGCCGATGATCGATTTGTTCAATTGTCTGGTTGAAAGCCAGAAAATCCCCATTTTTTCGATTTCCGGCGAACCTTATAACCCGTTTCTGGCGCGCATCGGCATACAGGCCGATGCCGATATCGTCGTGTTTGCAGGCCTGGGGCTGATTTTCGATGATTACCATTTTTTCAAGACCCGGTTCGAGCAGGCCGGCGTATTCGCCCGCACGGTCATGTACTGCAACATGGCGTCCGACCCTATTGTCGAGCGCCTGCTGGTGCCGGACATGGCCCTGGCCATCGCCGAGCGCTTTGCCGTGGAAGAAGGCAAGCGCGTGCTGGTGCTGATGACCGATATGACCGCTTACGCCGACGCCCTGAAAGAGGTCGGTGTGTCGATGGAGCATGTGCCGTCCAACCGCGGCTATACCGGCGACCTCTATTCGCAGCTGGCCCGGCGCTATGAAAAAGCCTGCGATTACAAAGGCGCGGGCACCGTGACGATTCTGACCGTGACGACGATGCCCGGCGATGATGTGACCCACCCGGTGCCCGACAACACCGGCTATATCACCGAGGGCCAGTTTTATCTGCATCATGCCATGCTCGATCCGTTCGGCTCGCTGTCGCGGCTGAAACAGCACGTGATCGGCAAAGTCACGCGCGAGGATCATGCCCAGATCATGAATACGATGATCCGTTTTTATTCGGCGGCCAATGAGGCCGAGCAGAAGCAGGCGATGGCGTTTGAACTGTCGTCTTTTGACGAAAAACTGCTGAAGTTCGGCAAATTGTTCCGCGAGCGGTTCATGGACATCAATGTCTCGATGACGCTTGAGGACGCGCTGGATCTGAGCTGGCAGACCCTGGCCGAATGTTTTACCGAAGACCAGCTGCTGATGAAGCAGGCGCTGATCGACAAATACTTCCCCAAGGATAGGCATGGCCAGGCTGTCGTTAAGTAAAACCGCGCTGCATAAGGAAACTGCCCTGCTCAAGCGCTACAGGCAATATTTGCCGTCGCTGGATTTAAAGCGCCGGCAACTGCTGGTCGAACGTTACAAGGCCACGGCAAAGTTGGCCGAAACCGAACAGATGATGCAGCAGTGCCGCGACTTCGTGAGCAAAGAATTGTCCATGCTCTCCGATACCCGGATTGATTTGCACGGTCTGGTGACTGTTTCTGCCGTCCAGGTCGGCGATGAGAATATAGTCGGCATTCATGTGCCTGTGCTTGAGCATATCGACATCCATATCCAACCCTATTCAACCTATGCCAAACCGCATTGGGTGGATGCGACGGTCATTCAGTTAAAGCGCATGATGGAACTGAAGATCCGGTCAAGAATTGACCGGCAACGCCTGGAGATTCTGGATGTTGCCGTTAAAAAAGTCACTCAACGTGTTAACCTGTTCGACAAGTTATTGATTCCCAGGACGGAGCGAAATATAAAAAAGATACGTATCTTCTTGTCGGATACGGAAAGAGCCAATGTCGTCAGAGCCAAAATCACCAAGCAAAAACGTCAGCACTAATGGCCATCGTAAGGTTAAAAAAGCTTACTTTCTGCAGTTTAATCAGTGAAAAATCGTTTATTCTGGAAGAACTGCAAAAACTGGGCGGCGTTCATCTTATTGCACTGAAGGACGACGGCTCGGCCGCGGCTGAAATCGCGTATTCAAAACTGGTTGAAAATGTCGGCAAGGCGCTGAAGTATTTGAAGCGCTGTGCCTATAAACGCCTTCAAGTGCATGATGCCGAGAATTTTGATCTGGACAGCGTGGTCAAGGCGGTGCTGGATATTCAGGCTGACAGGCGAAAACTGTTCGATAAGCGCGATGCGTTGCTGAAACGCATTCAGGAAATCGAGCCATGGGGCGATTTCCGTTTGCCTGAAGAGGAACTCATGCGCGGGTTGAAGCTCTGGTTTTACATCGTGCCGGAGCAGCTCATGAAACGTATGTGGGCCGTGGATCTGATCTGGCAGGTGGTGCACAAGGATAATTTATACAGCTATATAGTCGTGATTGCCGACCAGGAGCCGTCTGCGTCGATCATGCCTGTTGCCAGAACGCATGCCGGTAAAGTTCCTCTGTCCCGGTTAAAAAGCCAGCTCAATCATATCGAGCTGACCTTGCAGGACCTACAGGCCGAAAGAGAGTCCTTGACGCGCTGGATAGATTTGATTGAAGCCAATCTTGACGAGGTCGCCGATAAATGCAATTTGTTGGTCGCGCATTCGCTCACGCTCGACAGGGATGATATTTTTATCATCCAGGCCTGGGCTCCCGAGACGGAGCTTGCCACGTTTGGGCAGTTTGCCATTCAGCACCAGCTGGCGTTGGTCGCTGCGGATCCCGAAGCTGGCGAAATGCCGCCGACTTTATTGAAAAACCCAGAAAGCCTGGCGGGCGGTCAGGAAATCATCAGTTTTTATCAAACGCCGGGCTATTTTGATTGGGACCCGTCCGTGGCTGTGTTTTTCTCGTTCGCGCTGTTTTTTGCAATGATTTTGTCCGATGCCGGGTATGCGGGGCTGTTTATGCTGCTGTTGGCCGGCAAGTGGCGGGCTTTGGGGCAATCGGAAGCAGGCCTGCGCCTGCGCATGCTGGCTGTGGTCACGCTGGGGGCCGCGCTGATCTGGGGCATCATCGTAGGCAGCTATTTCGGCTACAGCCCGCGGCCGGATAGTGTTTGGGGCACACTAAAGTTACTGGACCTCAATGATTTCGATGCCATGATGCGTCTGTCAATCTTCGTCGGCGTCGTCCATATCGCGCTGGCCAACATTGTCATGGCCTATCAACGCCGGAGCAAGAGAACGGCATTGGCCCCCTTGGGCTGGTTGGCCGTTGTGATCGGCGGCTTTCTGGTCTGGCAAGCCTCAAACCAGCAGAATGATACGGTTCAACAGATAGGGTATGGCGCTCTGGCGGCGGGCGGTTTATGCCTGCTGATGTTCAGCAGCGAGCGCGCTATCGTCAAGCCGCTGGATTGGTTCTGGGTTTTTCTGGACGGACTCAAAAGCCTGACCGGACTGACTGAGATATTCGGCAATGTGCTGAGCTACTTGCGCCTGTTCGCGCTTGGCCTGGCAGGGGCTTCGCTGGCGCTGACGTTTAACCGGTTCGCCGAACAGGCTTATCACGCCGTGCCCGGAGTGGGGCTGTTGCTAAGCATTTTAATTCTGTTGTTCGGGCATTTTCTGAATCTGGCGTTATGCTTGATGAGCGGCGTCCTGCATGGTTTAAGGCTGAACTTTATCGAGTTTTATAAATGGAGCGTCTCTGACGAGGGCTATCCGTTCAAGCCGTTTTCTAAAAAAGGAGTATATCGTGACTGAATTTATCGTTATTTTTCTAGGCTGGATGGGCTTATTTGCGCCCATGGCGCTGGGCGCGATCGGCAGTATTATTGGCTGTACGATAGCAGGGCAGGCCGCCATCGGCGCCATGCTGGATTCCGAAAGCGGCTATGGCCGTTATGTCGGGGTTTCGGCCATGCCTTCCTCTCAGGTTATTTACGGCATTGTCGTCATGTTTACGCTGAATCGAACCATTACCGCCAATATTGCCCCGGGTATTTTCGCGATTGGCATCTTGTCCGCGCTGGCATTGATGTTGAGTGCCATCTACCAGGGGCAATGCTGCGCTTCGGCCATTCATGCGGCCAAAGCCAAGCCCGAGATTTTTGGGCTGTCCATAGCGCCGGCCGCGATTGTTGAAGGCTTTGCCGTTTTCACCTTTATATTCGCTTTGGTTCTGGCTGACGGTATTCCGAAAACCTGAAGGTATGGATCATGAACAATGAAAAGTTACCTTTTGCATCATCAGGCGTCGAAGCGCTGATTGAGCGGCTTAAAGAAGAAGGTATCGCCGCCGGACAGAAAAAGGCCGAAAGTATCGTCATCGATGCGGAGAAAAGGGCGGAATGGATTATCAAAGAGGCGCAACTTGAAGCACAGTCGTTGGTCAATGAGGCCAGGGCCGAGGCCGAAGCCATGAAAGCGGCCGGCGAGGACGCCTTGAAACTGGCGGCCAGGGATGTATTTCTGCAATTGCGCGATACGCTACTGGGCAGTTTCAGTCAGGAAGTTACGCGCGTGGTCGGCAAGCAAATGGCCCAGAAAGACTTTCTGGAAAAGCTGATCCTGGCCCTGGCGGGACGTGTTCGCGATAAAACGGACATCGACAGTAACCGGCAGGTTGTCATTCAGTTGCCGGAAGATGTGATCGGTGTTGAAGAATTGCGCCGGAATCCGGAAGAACTCAGAGAAGGCGCCTTAACGCGTTTAACGGCCTCGATAGCGGCCGATCTGCTGCGCGAGGGCGTCAAATTCGAGGTGTCCGATGATCTGAGTAGCGGATTGCTGATTAAGCTGGAGGAGGACAACATCGTGATCGATTTCTCGGACAAGACAGTGGCGGCGCTATTGCTGGATCATATTCAGCCGCGGTTTCGGGCCTTGCTGCAGGGCATTATCAAGTGATCGGCGAGCGTTTTAAATATACGATGCTGCTGGCGAGTCTGCCGCCGCATGCCCCGGATTTATTCTCGACCACGCAGACGCCCGTTTCGCGCTTTCAGCTGGATAAACGACTGGCCTTGTTGGAAGCCCGCGATGCCGACGATTTGCGGCATATTGAGGAATTATTGCACTGGGCGCATGCCGAAAGCAGGACCGATGAGCAGATTATAAAGAAAAGCCAGGAAACAATGGCATTGATCCATGATGACTTTCTGAAAAAACTGATTTGTTGGCGTCTGGAGTTAAGAACCCTCATTTCGGCGTTAAGAAAACGGCATGCCGGCCTGCCGGCGCCGGATAAACATGCATTTGCCGGTTTTGGCAAATGGCCGTTTTTTATCGTCAAAAACTGGCATGAACATGATTTCGGCGTCGGTTACCAAGTACCCTGGCTATCACAAGCGCAGGAATTGATTGCGCAAAACAGAAGCTATGCGCTGGAAAAGCTGTTGCTGAATCTGGTCTGGCAATATTATGCGCGGGAAGGCAGTCAGCATTATTTCGATTTTCCGGCTGTGGTGATCTATGTCTTGCGATGGAATGTGATCCATCGCTGGACTAACTACAATGCGGCGAGTGCCGCCGAGCGCTTTGATCAACTGGTTGATGCCGGGATCGAAAAATTGGTATTGAATGACTGATCTTAACGACCGGCGCGCACTGAATTTTGGAAAAACATGAATCGTGAAAATTTGACCACCGCCCGAATCATTGCGGTTCAGGATGATATTGTTTCCATCGAAACGCTTGAAGGCGTTGATTATCCGCTGACTAAAAACGAAGTCATCTATATTCATCCAGGCCGCGGCAAGGCCGGACATGCCGAGCGTCTGAAAGGAGAGGTCCTGAGAATTCGCGGCAGAAAGGCCGACGCCCAGGTTTATGAAAGCACCATCGGCATAGGCGTGGGCGATCTTGTAGAACAAAGCGGCGAGATGCTATCCGTGGAGCTGGGGCCGGGCCTGCTGGGAGAGGTCTATGACGGCTTGCAGAACCCGCTGGATCAACTGGCGACGGAATTCGGTTATTTCCTGCCGCGCGGCGTCGATCTGCCGGCGCTCGATGTCAATGCCAAATGGGCGTTTACGCCGGCTGTTCAGGTCGGAGCCGTGTTGTCCGCCAGCGCCGTGATCGGTACGGTGCCGGAGCGCGGTTTTATCCATAAAATCATGGTGCCGTTTGACGTAACAGGTCAGGTTAAAGTCATCTGGATACAGGAAGGTTCGGTCACGGTCAACGAGCCTGTCGCGATTATCAAGCTGGCAAACGGCAAGGAGCACGCTGTCACCTTGAAGCAGCGCTGGCCGGTGCGCAGGCCATTATCGCAGCAATTGATAAAAAACGGCGTGGTTCAGCAGCAGTACCCGGTTGAACCGCTGATCACGCATTTGCGCCTGATCGATACCTTCTTCCCGATTGCCAGAGGCGGCACAGGCTGTATTCCGGGACCTTTCGGGGCCGGCAAAACGGTGCTCCAGAATCTGATTTCGAGAAATTCCGAAGTCGATATCGTTATCATCGTGGCCTGCGGCGAGAGGGCCGGCGAAATTGTCGAGACGATTACCGAGTTTCCTCATTTGTCCGATCCCCGTGGCGGCGGATCGCTGATGGACCGGACCGTGATCATCTGCAACACCTCGTCAATGCCGGTCGCGGCGCGGGAGGCTTCCATTTATACCGGTATCACGATGGGCGAATATTACCGGCAGATGGGCTTGAATGTATTGCTGCTGGCCGATTCGACATCGCGGTGGGCGCAGGCCATGCGCGAAACCTCGGGCCGGCTGGAGGAAATCCCGGGCGAAGAGGCTTTTCCGGCTTACCTGGATTCGGCCATTAAAAATATTTATGAACGGGCTGGCGTTATTCTGACCCAGGACGGCTCCACCGGCAGTTTAACCATGATCGGCACGGTATCGCCGGCCGGCGGCAATTTTGAGGAGCCGGTGACGCAGTCCACGCTGGGCACGGTCAAAACCTTTTTAGGGCTCAGTGCCGACAGGGCCTATAAGCGCTTTTATCCGGCCGTCGACCCTTTATTGTCCTGGTCGCGCTATCTGGACCAGCTGAAGCCCTGGTATGAAGAACACCTGGGGGCGGGCTGGATGGCGAACGTATCAGCCATGCTGGCGTTGCTGAAGCGAGGCGATAATATCTACCAGATGATACAGGTCGCCGGCGAGGAGGGTATTACGCTGAACGATTTCGTGCTCTATCAGGAGGCCCAGTTCCTGGATATGGTGTATTTGCAGCAGGATGCGTTCGACGAAGTCGATGTGGCCGTGCCGATAAAGCGGCAAAGGGACAGTTTCAGGAAAATCATCGATCTGGTCAGCGCGGATTACCGATTCGCAGGCCGGGATGACGCGCGCGAATACTTCACACGCTTGACCGGGTTATTCAAGAATCTGAATTATGCGCGTCCGGAAGCGCCGGAATATGCCGAGTTGTTATCAAAAATTGACCGGCTGTGCCAATCCGCGCTTTGAAAGACTTGAGGCAAGAAGCTTTGTCGTATCTTCCCCGAATACTACGTAATATAATATTCGGCTAATTTTTTTAATCGGTAAAATCATGAAAAAAATCAAAGTTCTCTTTGTCTGCATGGGCAATATCTGTCGCTCACCGACTGCCGAAGGCGTTTTTGCGAAAATGCTGAAGGAACGCGATCTGGAACGGCATTTTCTGATCGATTCCGCCGGCACGCATGGTCATCACGTCGGCGAAGCGCCTGACTTGCGCGCGCAAAAAGCGGCACGCGGCCGCGGCGTGGAATTGACCCATTTACGGAGCAGAAAAGTTGTCATGGGCGATTTCGAGGATTTCGACTTTCTGCTGGCCATGGATGACGAAAACTATTCGATATTGCTCAACGCCTGCCCCGATCAACATAAAGACAAAATCAGATATTTTCTCGAATACGCGCCGCATCTGAAAACGCGCGAAGTGCCGGACCCTTACTTCGGCGGCGACTACGGATTTGAACGGGTGCTGGACATGGTGGAAGACGCGTCGGAAGGTTTCCTGAAAAGCTTGCAGGAAGCGGGCCGGTTATAGGCAGCTCAGCATACTTACAACACACTGGATGAGGATGACAGCACAATGGCAATCATATCGAATACCGTAGGTTATATGGATGGCGATGTACAACTGGAAGCATTTTTCGCTTTTGACGATGCTCTATCAGGCCGTCGCCCGGCGGTTTTAATCAATCATACCTGGGCGGGCAGGGATGAGTTTGTCGCCGAGAAAGCGCGCAAACTCGCCGAACTGGGTTATGTCGGCTTTGCCGTCGATATGTACGGCAAGGGGATTTTGGGTTCGGGCCCTGAAGAGAACGCCAGGCTGATGCAGCCTCTCATGGAGGATAGGGCCATGCTGCAAAAACGCATGCAGGCGGCCCTGTATGCCGTCAAGTTGCTGCCCTGGGTAGACGACAGCAAGATCGCCGCGATCGGCTTTTGCTTCGGCGGCTTGTGCGTGCTGGATCTGGCCAGAACCGGTGTCGACATAAAAGGCGTGATCAGTTTTCATGGCTTGCTGGGCGCGCCGGGCAATACCCAGGGCAACGCCATTAAAGCAAAAGTGCTCGCGCTGCACGGCCATGACGACCCCTTGGCTCCGCCCGAGCAGGTGCTGGCGTTCGAGCAGGAAATGACCGAAGCCGGAGCGGACTGGCAGTTGCACGCCTATGGTCATACGATGCATGCGTTTACCAATCCTGTCGCCAACAATCCTGATTCAGGCATGGTTTATCAACCCGCTGCCGACCGGCGCTCCTGGCAGACGATGCAAAATTTTCTGGCGGAGTTATTCCTTTAAGTAAAAGCCGCAACACTTCGACTCTACAGTGATAATTTGTTATAATTCACCGGTTATTAATCTCATGTAACCGGTGTCGGCCAAAAGGAATTTTGAAGGCGGCGCGGTTGCTTTATGAAGGAAAATCATGCCCGCTCCGTGCGCGGCATTTACGTATATATACGGATCAATGTCAGACTTCGCTAAAGAAATTATCCCGGTCAATCTCGAAGACGAGATGAAACAGTCGTACCTCGATTACGCCATGAGCGTGATTATAGGTCGAGCCCTTCCAGATGCCAGAGACGGTCTTAAGCCGGTTCACCGTCGTGTTTTATATGCGATGAGCGAACTGGGCAACGACTGGAACAAACCTTATAAAAAGTCGGCGCGTGTGGTCGGCGACGTCATCGGTAAATATCACCCGCATGGCGATACGGCCGTGTATGACACGATTGTTCGCATGGCGCAGCCTTTTTCCTTGCGTTACATGCTGGTCGACGGGCAGGGCAACTTCGGCTCCGTCGATGGTGACTCACCCGCCGCGATGCGTTACACCGAAGTGCGCATGTCGAAAATTGCCCATGACCTGCTGGCTGATCTCGACAAGGAAACCGTCAATTTCGCGCCCAACTATGACGAATCGGAGTCCGAGCCTACGGTACTGCCGACGCGTATTCCGACATTGCTGGTCAACGGTTCATCCGGTATCGCCGTCGGTATGGCAACGAACATACCGCCGCATAATCTGTCCGAAGTAATCACTGCTTGTCTGGCCTTGATCGACCAGCCTGAAACCACGATTCACGAATTGATGCAGTATATTCCGGGTCCTGATTTCCCTACCGCGGGCATTATTAATGGCGCTTCCGGCATTTACAGCGCCTATACGACCGGACGCGGCAAAATTTATTTGCGCGCGCGTTGCCATTTCGAAGATATAGGCGACAGCAGCCGGCAGGCGATTATCGCGACTGAGTTGCCTTATCAGGTCAACAAGGCGCGTTTGCTGGAGAAAATCGCCGAACTGGTCAAGGACGGCAAGCTCGAAGGCATTTCCGGCCTGCGTGACGAGTCCGACAAGGACGGCATGCGTATGGTGATCGAGCTGCGCCGCGGCGAAGTGCCGGAAGTCATCTTGAACAATCTCTACAAACAGACGCAGTTCCAGACCGTTTTCGGCATCAACATGGTGGCGCTGCTGGACGGGCGCCCGCACTGCCTGAATCTGAAAGAGGTGCTCAATGCTTTCATCGATCACCGCCGCGAAATCGTCACGCGCAGGACGATTTACAATCTGCGCAAGGCGCGTGAACGGGCGCATATTTTGGAAGGTCTGGCCGTCGCTTTGGCCAATATCGATGAGATGATCGATCTGATCAAGGCCGCCAGCAATCCGGCTGTGGCCAAGGAAGGGCTGTTGGCCAGAACCTGGAACGCAGGACTGGTTTCTTCGCTGCTCGAGCGGGCCGATGCCGACCGTTCACGGCCCGAGGATTTGCCTCCCGGATTCGGCCTGGTCAATGGCGCTTACCGTCTTTCCGAAGCACAGGCTCAGGCTATTCTCGATCTGCGCCTGCACCGTTTAACGGGGCTGGAGCAGGACAAGATCGTCAACGAATACAAACAGTTGCTGGAACAGATTGATGAATATCTGGCGATTCTCGGCAGCGATGTGCGACTGATGGAGGTCATCAGGGAAGAACTGGTCGCCATCAAGGAACAATATGCGGACGAGCGGCGTACTGAAATCATTCAGACGCATCTGGATTTGTCCGATGAGGATTTGATTACCGAAGAAGACATGGTCGTGACCATGTCGCATGAAGGTTACGTCAAGGCTCAGCCGTTGAGCGATTACAAGGCTCAGCGGCGCGGCGGCCGCGGCAAGTCGGCGACGGCGACCAAGGAAACCGATTTCGTCGACAAGCTGATCGTTGCCAATACGCACGATACGATTTTGTGCTTCTCGTCGTCAGGCAAGGTTTACTGGCTTAAAGTCTACCAATTGCCAGTAGCTAGCCGGGCCTCGCGCGGCAAGCCGTTTGTGAATTTATTGCCGCTGGAGCAGGGCGAGAAAATCAATGCGATGTTGCCGATCCGGGAGTTTTCCGATAATAAATTCATCTTTATGGCAACGGCCAGCGGTACGGTCAAAAAGACGCCGTTGATGGAGTTCGAGCGTCAACGCACCAGCGGTAAGATCGCGATTGATTTGAAGGAAAGTGATACTCTGGTCGGCGTGGACGTGACCGACGGCCAGAGGAACGTGTTATTATTCAGCAGCGACGGCAAGGCTGTCTGCTTTAATGAAGCCGATGTGCGCTCCATGGGCAGAACAGCGTCCGGCGTACGCGGCATCCGGTTGCAGGAAGGGCAGAAAGTCATCTCTCTGATTATCGCGACAGAAGGCACGGTGCTGAACATTACCGAGAACGGTTTCGGCAAGCGCACCCGGCTCGAAGAATTCACCTGCCACAGACGCGGCGGCCAGGGCTTGATTGCTATTCAAACGTCGAAGCGTAATGGTGCAGTCGTCGGAGCCGTACTGGTCAATGATCATGATGAAATTATGCTGATTACCGATGCCGGTACGCTAGTGCGTACGCGCGTTGACGGAATTTCGGTCGTCGGCAGAAATACCCAGGGTGTCACAGTCATTCGTCTGGATAAAAAAGAGAAAGTCGTCGGAGTCGATCGTATTGAAGGGGGACTAGCCGACGAAGAAGACGAAGATGTGATGGAATCGGAAACGGGAGTGTCTAATGAAGTTGAATCCGGAGAAGAATCCTAATGTCCAGAATTTATAATTTCAGTGCAGGTCCATCGGCGCTTCCCGAGCCGGTATTGCGTCAGGCTCAGGAAGAATTAATGGAATGGCGCGACAGCGGCATGTCCGTCATGGAAATGAGTCATCGCGGCAAGTTTTTTTCCATCATTGCCGAAGAACTCGAAAACGATCTCAGAGCCTTGCTGGCTATTCCCGACAATTACAGGGTTTTGTTCATGCAGGGCGGTGCAACGGCCCAGTTTTCGTTTATTCCGCAGAATATCCTGCGCGGCAGGACCAAAGCCTGTTATGTCAATACCGGCGCCTGGTCGGAAAAAGCCATGCAGGATGCGAAAAACTATTGCGAGGTCATCATCAGCGCGAGCTCGGAGGCGTCAAACTTCACGAATATTCCCGATGCTGCCGGCTGGGTGCTGGATGAGCAGGCGGCTTATCTGCACTATACGGCCAACGAAACCATTCATGGCGTGGAGTTTTCCGATATTCCCGAAAGCCACGGTTTGCCGCTGGTCTCGGATATGTCTTCCAATATTCTATCGCGCAAATTTGATCTGAGCCGATACGGTCTGGTTTACGCCGGTACGCAGAAAAACATGGGGCCAGCCGGCGTGACGGTTGTGATCGTCAGGGACGATCTGACAGGCGATGTCGGCAATCAAGTGCCTCCGGTCTTCAATTATGCCGAACAGGCAAAAAATCATTCCATGCTGAACACGCCGGCTACTTATAACTGGTATCTGGTCGGGCTGGTGCTGAAATGGTTGAAAGAGCAGGGCGGCGTCGAGGCCATCGAACAGCGCAATATTGCCAAAGCCGAGTTGTTATATAAGGCTATCGATCAATCGTCTTTGTATCGGAATCCGGTGGAGCCTTCCTGCCGTTCAAGAATGAATGTGCCGTTTATTCTGGCCGATCAGAATCTGGATAAGCCGTTTCTTGCGGCGGCCGAAGCGAACGGTTTGTTTGAATTAAAAGGGCATCGTTCGGTCGGCGGCATGCGCGCCAGTATCTATAATGCCATGCCTGAGGCGGGCGTGCGGGCGCTATGCGATTTTATGGCAGAATTTGAAAGAACCCATTAAACGAGAGCCGCCCTAATGACCTCAGTCACTCCACTTTCTGAAATAAGAGATAAAATCGATGCGATCGATAAGCAGATTCTGCAATTGATCAATCAGCGCGCGTGCTGTGCGATGGAAGTCGCCAAAACCAAGATTGCACAAGGCGAGAATGGCACTTTTTACCGGCCTGATCGCGAATCCCTGGTCTTGAGACGTATCAAGGAATTAAATAAGGGGCCTTTGTCCGATGATACCGCCATGCGTTTTTTCAGGGAATTGATGTCAGCGTGTCTGGCGCTGGAAAAGCCGCTCGATGTGGCTTTTTTAGGGCCTGAAGGCACATTTACCCAGCAGGCGGCTTTCAAGCATTTCGGGCATGCCGTTAAAACCGTGCCTTCCGCCACCATTAACGAAATCTTTAATTCGGTCGAGAGCGGCAATTGCCAGTTCGGTGTCGTGCCGGTGGAAAATTCCACGGAAGGCGTAATCAGCCATACCCTGGACCGGTTTCTCTCGTCTCCGCTGAAAATATGCGGCGAGGTTGAAATCAGGGTGCACCACAACCTGATGGGGAATGTGGAGAGTCTGGCCGATATTACCGAGGTTTTTTCCCATCAGCAATCGCTGGCCCAATGCCGGCAGTGGCTGGATAGGCATTTACCGCAGGCTCAGCGCATTGCCGTCAACAGCAATGCCGAGGCGGCAAGGCTGGTGTCGACCAAGATACAGGCTGCCGCTATTGCCGGTCAGGTAGCCGCCGAGCTATATGGTCTCAATATTCTGGAAAAGAATATTGAGGACGAACCCAACAATACGACGCGCTTTATCATTATCGGCCAGCAAACATCGGCTTCCACGGGCAACGATAAAACCTCGCTAGTGGTCTCTACAGGCAATCAGCCCGGCGCCTTGCACAAAATCCTGGAACCTTTTGCAAAATTCGGCATTGGCATGATGCATATCGAATCCCGGCCCTCACGGCAGGGCTTGTGGGATTATGTCTTCTTTATCGATATTGAAGGTCATTGTGAGGATGACTATGTGGCTCAGGCTCTGGCGCTGTTGGAAAACAATGTGCATATGCTCAATATCCTGGGCTCTTATCCTAAAGCCGTTCTTTAATTTTTATCTTATGGATGTGCCTTGAGCAGAATCAATGAATAACACTAATACTATTTACAATCTTGCCGTACCGGGTGTTCAAAAACTTATTCCTTATGTCCCCGGCAAACCGATTGAAGAGCTGGAGCGGGAGCTGGGGCTGGCACGGATTATCAAGCTGGCTTCCAATGAAAATCCCCTGGGACCGGGAAAAAAAGCGCTGGATGCCATTCAGGCAACTTTGCCGCAATTGGCGCTGTATCCCGATGGCAATGGCTTTAACCTGAAGCAGGCGCTGGCTCGTAAATATGACGTCGAGTCCAGCCAGATCACGCTGGGCAATGGTTCCAATGAGATTCTGGAATTGGTCGCCCGCGCTTTTTTAACGCCGGAACTGGAGGTGGTGTTCTCACAACATGCCTTCGCGGTCTATCCGATCGTGACGCAAGCGGTCGGTGCCAAGGCCGTGGTCGTGCCGGCCGTGAATTACGGTCATGACCTGGATGCGATGCTGCAAGCCGTTACCGAAAAAACGCGGCTTGTTTTTGTCGCCAACCCCAATAATCCGACCGGAACACTGGTCGATCAGGCCAGCCTGGAGCGTTTTATCAAGGCTTTGCCGGAAACCTGCCTGTGCGTGCTCGATGAAGCGTATTATGAATTCGTCAATAGCACTGATCCCGTCGATTCGATTGGCTGGCTGAAAAAATACCCAAACCTGCTGATTACGCGCACCTTCTCGAAAGCATACGGGCTGGCCGGATTGCGCGTAGGTTACGGCTTATCGAGCCCCGAACTTGCCGATATACTGAATCGGGTGCGGCAGCCCTTCAATAACAATATGCTGGCTTTGGCGGCTGCGGAAGCCGCTTTATCCGATACTGAGCATCTGCAGCGCACGATCGCCGTCAATACGCAAGGCATGCAGCAGTTAACGAACGGTTTCAAAACGCTAGGGCTGGAGTGGATTCCTTCACATGGCAACTTCGTTTCGGTTGATTTAAAACAGCCCGGACAGCCAGCTTATGAAACCTTGCTGAGAAAAGGCGTGATTGTCAGGCCCATAGCCAATTACGAAATGCCCAGCCATTTGCGTATCAGCATAGGTACAGAAGAGGAAAATCGGATTTTTCTCGATGCGTTAACAGATGTGTTAAACAATGTTTAACCGACTTTGTATTATCGGTGTCGGCCTGATCGGCGGCTCCATGGCGCGGGCTGCAAGGCGGTACGGATTAAGCAAGCAGATTGTCGGCTATGGACGCGAGCAGGATTTAAACAATCTGCAGACGGCGAAACGGCTGCAGGTCATCGATGATTATTATCTGAATATCGAGAAGGCGCTGGAAGATACCGACTGCGTCGTGATTGCCACGCCTGTCGGCTCGATGCCCAGTATTCTGGCTTTGCTGAAGCCGTTCTGGACGGGAAAAGCCATTTATACCGACGTAGGCAGCACCAAGGGCAGCGTCATTGTTGCGGCAAGGCAGGTTTTTGGTGCCGTGCCGGATAATCTGGTGCCGGCCCATCCTATTGCCGGGGCGGAGCAAAGCGGCGTGGAAGCCGCTGTGGACGATTTGTTTCTGAACAAGCGCCTGATTATCACGCCAGTCGAAAATACCCGATTGGATGCATTGCAGACAATCCAGCATTTCTGGGAAGGCCTGGGTTCTTCTGTATCCATCATGGATGTTGACCACCATGATGCGATTTTGGCGGCGACCAGCCATTTGCCTCATGTTCTGGCGTATTCATTGGTGGACATGCTCGGACGCAAGGATGAGCAAAGCGAAATCTTCAAGTATGCCGCCGGCGGCTTCAGGGACTTTACACGTATTGCCTCCAGCGATCCGACCATGTGGCTGGATATCTGCTCGGCCAATAAGGACCAAATCATTCCGTTAATTCAACAATTGAAGAGTGAGCTGGATAAAATAGAACAGATGCTGGCAAACGATGACAGCCGGCAGCTTTTTGAAACTTTCACGTATGCCCGAAATGCGCGGCAACGCTTTCTTGATCAGTTTGAAGGTAATAATGTCGAAAACAATAACATTTAAAGTACAGCCGGGCGGCAGATTGCAGGGTGAGGCGCGCGTGCCGGGCGATAAATCCATCTCGCACCGCTCGATTATGCTGGGCGCACTGGCTGAAGGCGTGACGCACGTCAAGGGCTTTCTTGAAGCGGAAGACGCATTGGCAACATTGCAGGCTTTCCGTGATATGGGCGTCCAGATTGACGGGCCGGTCAATGGCGAACTGACAATTCACGGCGTCGGCAAGCACGGCTTGAAAGCGCCTGAGAAGGAACTGTACCTTGGCAATTCGGGTACCTCCATGCGTCTGTTGAGCGGCTTATTGGCAGGACAGCCTTTCAATTCGGTCCTGACGGGCGATAAATCACTATCAGGAAGACCCATGAAGCGGGTCACCGAGCCATTGGCGGCGATGGGCGCCGATATCAAAACGACAGAGAAGGGCACGGCGCCTTTGCATATTACCGGCAAGGCAGGGCAATTGACCGGCATCGATTATGTCATGCCGATGGCCAGTGCCCAGGTCAAATCATGCCTGTTGCTGGCCGGTATGTATGCGCAAGGCGAAACCAGCGTGACCGAACCCGCCCCGACACGCGATCATACCGAGCGTATGCTGGCAGGTTTTTCCTACCCTGTAAAACAGCAGGGAAGCAAGGTCAGCATTAATTCCGACGGGTATCTGAAGGCGGCCGATATCGACGTGCCCAGCGATATTTCATCGGCGGCATTCTTCCTGGTCGGAGCTTCCATCGCGCCGGGTTCTGACCTGTTGTTAAGACACGTCGGCATTAATCCGACGCGTACTGGCGTGATCGATATTCTGAAGCTGATGGGCGCTCGTATCGAAGTGCTTAACGAGCGTGTTGTTGGCGGCGAGCCGGTGGCTGATCTGCATGTGGTTTACAGCCCGTTAAAAGGCATCGAAATACCGGAAGCGCTGGTGCCGCTGGCTATCGACGAATTTCCTGTGCTATTCATAGCCGCTGCCTGCGCGGAAGGACAAACACGTTTGACAGGCGCGGAAGAACTCCGGGTTAAGGAATCGGACCGGATTCAGGTGATGGCCGATGGCCTGCAAATTTTGGGCATCAATGCGCAACCTACGGCGGACGGCATGATTATTCAGGGCGGGCCGATAGGCGGCGGCGAAGTGATCTCACATGGCGATCACCGCATCGCGATGTCTTTTTCAATCGCCGGACTGCGCGCTGCCACGCCTATTACCATTCATGATTGCGAGAATGTGAATACGTCTTTTCCGGAATTCAAGGATCTGGTCAAGAGTCTGGGGCTCGATCTGGTTTGTGGAGAAATGTAATGGCTATACCGGTTCTAACGATCGACGGGCCTAGCGGGGCAGGTAAAGGCACGGTCAGTCGGGCCGTGGCAAAAAAACTGGGTTGGCATTATCTCGATAGCGGCTCTATTTACCGCTCATTGGCAATTGCCGTATTAAAGCAGAATGTCGAACTGACTAATGAGCCCGGGATTGTAAAAACAGCGCAATCCATGTCGTTAGAGTTTGAGTGTGATGATGAGTTGGTCGTCAAGCTCGATGGCGAGGATATTACCTCTCAACTGGGCCTTGAAAGTACAGGCAATGCGGCTTCAGTTATTGCCGCTTTACCGGAAGTGCGCCGCGTGTTGCTACAAAAACAAAGGGATTTCAGGAAAATGCCGGGGCTGGTGGCTGATGGACGCGATATGGGGACTGTGGTTTTTCCTGATGCCGAAATAAAGGTATTTTTAACGGCCAGCGCTACCGAAAGAGCCCAAAGACGATATAAACAGTTGATAGAAAAAGGAATTGATGCTAACCTTTCGCTCTTGACAAATGAGATAGAAGAGCGCGACCGTCGTGACACGGAACGAAAAACGGCTCCATTGGCCATGGCTAGCGATGCGCTTTATATTGATTCCTCTGATATGACAATTGATTCGGTCATTGAAGAGATACTAAATTTGATCCGTTAAGGATTTTTTTACAGCTGCATGCATTATATGCAGCATTTTTTTAACTTTGACAACGAGAAGGCTTGTTCGAATTTTAACAGGCTTGGGAAAATTGAAAATGAGCGAAAGCTTTGCGGAATTATTTGAAGAAAGTCTAACCAAAACAGAAATGCGTCCTGGCGCCATGTTAATGGGTACCGTGGTCGATATCGAAAACGATATGATCATCGTTAGTACTCACTCTAAATCAGAAGGTGTCATTCCAAAATGGCAGTTTTTGAATAATGACGGCGAACTGGAAGTTAAAGTCGGTGACGAGATCGAAGTTGCCCTTGATTTATTTGAAGATGGTTTAGGCGCTACACTTCTTTCCCGAGATAAAGCGAAGAAAAACAAAGCTTGGTCTGAACTGGAAACTGCATTTGAAAAAGAAGCTACGATTACCGGTCGTATTACCGGTAAAGTACGCGGTGGTTTCACCGTTGCTGTCGGTGCATTACGTGCGTTTCTGCCAGGATCATTGGTTGATGTGCGCCCAATCAGAGACACGACTTTCCTGGAAAATCGTGATCTGGAATTCAAAGTTATCAAGATCGACCAGAAACGCAATAACGTCGTTCTGTCACGTCGTGCAGTTGTAGAAAAAGAATACAGCGCGGAAAGAGAAGAATTACTGAAGACCCTGGAAGAAGGTGCAATCGTTACCGGTGTGGTTAAAAACCTGACCGATTACGGTGCATTTATCGATCTGGGCGGTATTGACGGTCTGTTGCACATTACCGATATGGCATGGCGTCGTGTGCGTCATCCTTCCGAGTGTGTCGAAATCGGTCAGGAAATCCAGGTTAAAGTCTTGAAATACGACAAAGACAAAAACCGTGTTTCATTAGGCATGAAACAAATGGGTGAAGATCCATGGCAAAACATTAACCGTCGTTACCCTGCCGGAACCCGCGTATTCGGTAAAGTGAACAATCTGACTGATTACGGTTGCTTCGTTGAAATCGAAGAAGGCGTGGAAGGTCTGGTGCACGTGTCTGAAATGGATTGGACTAACAAAAACGTTAACCCATCCAAGATCGTACAGTTGGGCGATGAAGTTGAAGTCATGGTGCTGGAGATCGACGAAGAGCGTCGTCGTATTTCTCTGGGCATGAAACAATGCAAAACCAACCCTTGGGATGAATTTGCGGCGACTCATAACAAAGGCGACAAGATTTCAGGCAAAATTAAATCGATCACTGATTTTGGTATCTTTATCGGTCTGGAAGGCGGCATTGATGGTCTGGTGCATATGTCCGACATCTCTTGGGCAGATGACGGCGAAGCAGCTGTCCGCGAATTCAAAAAAGGCGACGAGCTGGAAACTGTTATTTTAGCGGTTGATTCCGAGCGTGAGCGTATCTCTCTGGGTATCAAACAGCTTGAGCAGGATCCGTTCCAAAACTTCCTGGCGACTCACGAGAAAGGCAGCCTGGTCACCGGAACTGTCAAAGAAGTTGATGCCAAAGGCGCCGTTGTCACATTAGTAGATCATGTCGAAGGCTATTTACGGGCTTCCGAGATTCAACGCGATCGCGTCGAAGATGCACGCACCTTCCTGAAAGAAGGCGATACGCTTGAAGCTAAATTCATCGGTGTGGATAAGAAAAGCAAAACTATTTCTTTATCCATTAAAGCTAAAGATCAGGACGAAGAGTCTCATGCTATTAAGGATTATTCCCAGCAATCAGCTGGTACGCCTACCCTAGGCGATATCTTTAAACAAATGGAAAAATAAAAACTATACGGGGTATGCGGTCATGCATACCCCTTTTGATTTTATTTGCACAGGATAGAATGTGACAAAATCCGAATTGATTGAAGCGCTTGCTAGACAACAACCTCATCTTGCACAAAAAGATGTGGAACTGGCAGTAAAATGCATCATTGAGAAAATGAATCAGGCATTATCCTCCGGTGAACGCATTGAGATTAGAGGTTTTGGCAGTTTTTCCCTGCATTTACGCCCGCCGCGCATGGGTCGTAATCCTAAAACGGGTGATTCTGTGGCATTAGCAAAAAAATATGTACCGCATTTCAAACCGGGCAAAGAACTTCGCGACAGAGTTGATGAGTCGCGCGGAAAATGCAAAATAATTGATTGAATAACCATCAGCGCAATGAATCAAGCCGGAAATTATAATAGCTGTTAGAGTATTAATTTTTCTGATGTTTTTTCATTGCGTTGATTTTTCTTTATTCAATTTCCACATCTCCGGTGCAAATAAATTTATATTTCACCGCCTTTCTTGATTTCTCTAATGCTGGCGCTCATTCTTGAGCTATTTGTCGACAGTATCGCTAGCTTTTTGATCTTGCTGCTGAAGTCTCGGTTCGCTTTTATTTAAACTAAAAATTGCTAAAATTTAGCCATGCCTTTGTGGTTCCTCTGACCTTTCATTTTATTCTCTCATTTTTCATCTGATCACTGAAAAAGTCGGTGAAAATTGATTTGATCCATAGTAATGGAATACGAGTTTTTGAGTGTGTTAGGTTATTGTGATATAGTCATTCTTAATGAGAACGATTATTGATTAGAGTCTGTTCCATTTGCATGTTTCAACAACTCCTAATACCCAAGGCTAAATTATGTGGTTACGCTTAAAAAATCTTGCTGTTGGAGACTCAGGGAAAATAGTCGGCTTTGACGCATCAGGTAAAGCCTATCGTAAACGATTGCTGGCTATGGGATTGACGCCGGGTACCGATTTTAGTATTACCCGCTTTGCTCCCATGGGTGATCCGGTTGAAATCAAACTGCGCGGGTTTTCATTGACCCTGCGTAAGGATGAAGCCGCGATTCTGCTGATAGAGAAAATTTGATGAGAGCCGATTTCACGGTGGGCGTGGTAGGCAATCCCAATTGCGGCAAGACCACACTTTTCAATGCTCTCACCGGCGCCAGGCAGTATGTTGGCAATTGGCCAGGCGTTACAGTCGAGAAAAAAACCGGCGAATATATATTCGATAATAAGGTTATTGAACTGGTTGATTTACCGGGAACCTATTCTCTAGAAGCCGCTGATGATCAAGTCTCTTTGGATGAGAAAGTCGCGCGCGATTATGTGGCATCCAAGGAAGCCGACTTAATCATCAATATCATCGATGCGTCCAGTATAGAAAGAAATCTTTATCTAACCTCGCAGTTGATCGAAATGCGGGTACCGATGATTTTAGTGCTCAATATGATGGACGTCGTTAAGCAGCGAGGCGTTAAAATTGATGTTGATTTTCTTGCCGAGCAATTAGGCTGCCCTGTAATTCCCATCAGCGCCTCGACGAAAGGTGGCATTAAAGCTTTAAAAGCGGCCATCAACAGCTCGGCTATGGCGAAGCCGGTGCCGACCGTAAAAATAACGTATCCGCCTGCATTAGAGCAGGCTATCGACGACCTGTCATCATTCCTGCTTGATGCAGCGGAACAGCATCAGTGTGATCGGCGCTGGCTGGCCGTTCGATTGCTGGAAGACGATACGTTGGCCAAACGGTTGGCAGGCAACGAGCTATTGCCCGAAGTATTAAAATTGCAGCGGAGGGTAGAAGCGATGGCAGACGATGAAATCGATATCCTTGCCGCCGATGCCCGCTACGGGTTTGTCAACCAGCTGACCCAGGGGGCAGTCTGCAAACTGCATGAAATCAGCCGGCACACGACCGATAAAATCGACCATATCGTCCTGAATAGATTTCTGGGCATTCCGGTTTTTTTGCTGGTCATGTACGCGATGTTCATGTTCACGATAAATATCGGCAGCGCTTTTGTTGATTTTTTTGATCAAGCAGTAGGTGCCTTATTGGTCGATGGCTTAAGCCAGGTGCTGACGGCGCTGAATTGGCCCGAATGGTTAATCGTCATGTTGGCTAACGGCATTGGTGGAGGCATCCAAGTCGTCGCTACTTTTATTCCTATCGTCGGCTTTCTGTTCATGTTTCTTTCGGCTCTGGAGGATTCGGGCTATATGGCCAGGGCGGCTTTTGTCATGGATCGGTTCATGCGCATGATCGGATTGCCGGGTAAATCCTTCGTTCCGATGATCGTCGGTTTCGGCTGTAATGTGCCGGCCATTATGGCGACGCGGACCCTAGAAAATCAGCGCGACAGAATTCTCACTAATTTGATGAATCCGTTCATGTCTTGCGGCGCCAGATTGCCTGTTTATGCCTTGTTTGCAGCGGCCTTCTTTCCCGTCGGCGGCCAGAATCTGGTTTTCGGTTTGTACCTGTTGGGCATCATCGTGGCTGTACTGACTGGCTTGATCATGCGCCATACACTATTTAAAGGCGAATCCGCACCATTTATCATGGAATTGCCGACCTACCATATGCCGACTCTGAACGGAGTTTTTATCCGGACCTGGGACCGGCTTAAATCCTTTTTATTCAATGCGGGCAAGGTTATTGTACCCATGGTGCTGGTGCTCAACTTTCTTAATGCCTGGGGCACGGATGGCAGCTTTGGCCAGGAAAACAGCGATAAATCAGTGTTGAGCGAGATCGGCCGAAGTCTGACCCCGGCTTTTAAACCGATGGGCATTGATAATGACAATTGGCCGGCAACGGTCGGTATTTTTACCGGCGTATTGGCAAAAGAGGCTGTGGTCGGAACCCTTGACGCTTTATACAGCCAACTCGGAACGTCTGAACAGGATGCGACAGATAAGGCAGAGTTTGATCTTAAAGAGTCTTTGGTCAGCGCCTGCCTGACCGTGCCTGAAAACTTGAAGGCTGTGGCTGATAATCTACTGGACCCGTTGGGACTGAATATTGGCAAGGTCAGTGATATCGATTCAGCCGCCAGTGAGCAGAAGGTCAATACCGGTACCTTTGCGGCCATGCAAAACAGTTTTGACGGTCAGTCCGGAGCCTTTGCCTATTTGTTATTCATTTTATTGTATGCGCCTTGTGTGGCAGCGACTGCCGCCATCTATAGGGAAACCAGTCTGGGCTGGACAGTGTTTGTCGTGTTCTGGACCACAGGCATGGCTTATATGACGGCCACTGTCTTTTACCAAGCCATGACTTACAGTCGGCATCCTGAATATTCCCTGGCCTGGATGGCAGGATTGATACTGGCCTTTGGGTCGGTGCTGTTCGGCTTGTGGTTATTCGGAAGAAATAGCGGCGCAAGAATTACGCGGGAGCCTTATAGTGATACTGTCTGATTTGAGAAGCTATTTACAACAGCAGCGCCGGGTTGCCCTGATAGACCTGGTTAATCATTTTGGCACCGATGCCGATGCGCTGCGCGGTATGCTGAACAAATGGGTCAGCAAAGGCAGAGTTCGTAAAATGCCGCTGGAATCATCCTGTGGCACCAGTTGTTGCAAATGCGATCCGGCTTTGACAGAGCTTTATGAATGGATCGATGAAAAGTGATTAACCCCTAAGCGCTGATTCCTGAGCGTCCTTATTCAAAAACATCCAAATGAGGGACAATAGGGTTTTCGCCTGATGCCTTATGTCTTGTGCCTTTCGGAAACTGGACTAAGCTTGTTATATTTATTTCATAGACGAGTATGACAATGTCCGAGCAACAATCCGATATCCTGATCGGCTATTTATCCGAAGTCCGTGGCGACGGCATGGATGCCAGAATAACCGAAGAGCATTCAAACGACTCACCTATCATCAAAGTAGGCGACGAAGAAATACTGGCTGGTCATATCGGATCTTATGTCGTTATCCGGCAGGCCAATATCGGCGTTCTGGCGCTGGTCTTCAAGATGTGGGAAAAAGACCACTTCGACAATGACGACAGACGCAAGTCGGACCGGTTTATCTCTCTGATTCCCGTCGGCGAGATTCAGAGCGACGGTACTTTCATTCGAGGTGTGCGCCATTACCCGACACCGGGCGCGAAAGTCTATGCGGTGGGCTTAAATGAAATCAACGCTATTTTCTCGAAGTTTCGCGAGTACAAATTTTTTATCGGCCAACTGGCCTCGCATAAAGATTATCACTTAAGCTTGGATCCGCGCGCGCTTTTTGGCCGCCATTTCGCCATCGTCGGGCAGTCGGGCTCGGGTAAGTCATGGACCGTCACGAGTCTGATTCAGAATACGATCAAGGCGATGCCCAAAAGCCATATCATCATGCTGGACCTGCACGGCGAGTATTGCTGGAAAGATAATGACGGTATGATTCAATCGGCGTTTCCCGACGAGCTGGTCAATTATGTCGATGCCATGGAAATGGAAATGCCGTACTGGATGATGACCTATGCCGAACTGGTCGATTTGTTCATAGACCGGGACGACAAAGGCGCCACGTTGCAAATGTCATTCCTGCGCGAAGTGTTGCAGCAACTCAAACGCAAGGAAGCCAAAAGGATCGGCTTGTCGACGGTGTCGATCGATACGCCGATTTATTTCTCATTGGCCGAGATGTACATGCAATTCAAGGCCGCCAACGAAGAGCGGAAAGACTTCGGCAAAGTGCAGGGCGCCTTGTTCGGCCAATTCGACGAATTCCTGATCAGAATGCAAAGCCGGTTCAACGACGTCCGTTATGATTTCCTGCTGAAACCGAAAATACGCAACAATTCCGAAAGTATGTCCGATTTGCTGCGGCAGTTTGTCGGACTCGGCAATAAGAAAGCCAATATTACCGTGGTCGATTTAAGTTCCGTGCCGACCGACGTCAGGCCGGCTGTTTCCGCCCAGGTTGGCCGCCTGGCGTATGAATTCAATTACTGGAATCCGCGTCGGCGTGATTTTCCGATCACACTAATCTGCGAAGAGGCGCATGCCTATATTCCCAGAGAGAAGAACGGCCCATTCGAAGGCACTAAGAAGATGATGGAACGTATCGCCAAGGAAGGGCGTAAATACGGTGTATCGATTGGCGTTGTCAGCCAGCGGCCTACCGAATTGTCGGAAACGATGCTGTCGCAATGCAGTTCATTTATCTGTTTGCGTACATCGAATCCGGACGACCAGGCCTACATTAGACGACTGGTTCCTGAAGCCGAAGGCGATTTAACCGACATCCTGAGTTCTCTAGGCAGGGGCGAGGCGCTGGTGCTGGGTGAGGCGGCGCCGTTACCGACGCGCGTGCAGATCTATCGGCCTAATCCGGAACCGAAAAGTAACGACGTTGATTATTTTACCAGCTGGCGGGAAGGTCCGGCCGATCTGAATGTCGATGAAATAGTCCAGTTCTGGCGAACCCAGACCCGAAAGTAATGTGCTACCCCCTGTGCAGCCGAAATGCTGCGCAGGGGGTAGGGGCTTATTGCCTATCTATGGTTTTAATGAAGGCATTGGCTTCATGAATCGACTTCTCCATGGCCGCAATCAAGGCCGATACATCGGATTGCACCAGGCCCAATTGCCCTTTTAACGAAGCGATCGCCTGAGCATTCAGGTTGTGTTTTAAATATAAGACCTGATCCTTGAACACGCTTAACACCGGCTCCATTTTTGCTTCAGCGCGTTTCATGGCGGTGATAAGTTGCTTGTAGTGCGCTTTGGTCGCCGTCAATTTCTGCTGGCTGCTGCGCTTCAGCGAGGCATTGCTGTATTGACTTAACTCACTTTCCCATTCGCTGAATAGTGCGCCGGAAACGTCCTCGATGTCGCTGATGCGCTTTCTGACTTCCTCGGCTTTTCTGACGCTATCCTCGTATTCACTGTTGAGCTTGTTGTAGGTCGCCTCAAGATCTCCGCCTTTAAAATTAGTCAGGACAGTGAATTGTTCCAGCGCCGACTTGAATTGCTCCTTGGTTTCTTCCTGCGTATCGCGAGCCTTCTCCACCCGATAAACCATGACCTCGCGTTTAGGAATCCCTATTTTTTCCAGACCGCCGTAATACATACTTGAGCAGGCAGTCAAAGAGAACACTGAACCAATTAAAATAAAACGCTGAAGAAAAATCATAAAAACTCCTGTCATTAGATTGATGCATTATATTGAAAATACATCACATTGAATAATAAGTTATAATTGGCAGTTTTCTTAGCAAATTCCACTAAATCAAAGGCATGTCAGAATTACTTTCAGAACTGCGGCGTCGGCGCACATTCGCCATTATTTCACACCCTGACGCAGGTAAAACCACACTGACCGAAAAACTGTTGCTGTTCGGCGGCGCCATTCAGTTGGCCGGCTCCGTAAAAGGGCGAAAAGCCGCGCGCCATGCTACGTCTGACTGGATGGAAATGGAAAAGGAAAGGGGGATCTCCGTTACGACCTCGGTCATGCAGTTCGAGCATAAAGACTGCATTATCAATTTGCTTGACACCCCCGGGCACGAAGACTTCTCCGAGGACACCTACCGGACGCTGACGGCCGTCGATTCGGCTCTGATGGTCATAGACGTCGCCAAGGGTGTCGAGGAAAGAACCATCAACCTGATGGAAGTCTGCCGACTGCGTACAACGCCCATTCTGACCTTCATCAATAAGCTGGACCGGGAAGGGCGCGAGCCGATTGACTTGATGGACGAGGTCGAGGATGTCCTGAAAATCAATTGCGCGCCCATGACCTGGCCTATCGGCATGGGCAAGCGTTTTAAAGGGGTTTATCATCTGTACAAGGATGAAATTCATCTGTTTAGCCCGCAGCATGGCGGCAGAATCGCCGAAGCCGAAATCATAAAAGGCCTGGACAATCCGAAGCTGGATGAACTGCTGCAAGATCAGGCGCAAGAATTACGGGACGAAATCGACCTGGTGAAAGGCGCCAGCCACGAGTTCGATCTGGATGAATATCTGGCCGGCAGACAGACGCCCGTCTTTTTCGGTTCCGCCATCAACAACTTCGGCATTCTGGAATTGCTCGATGCGTTCGCCGAATATGCGCCATCGCCCAGACCGCGCGAAGCCATACAACGCGCCGTTTCGCCCGAAGAAGATAAATTCAGCGGCTTCGTATTCAAGGTCCAGGCCAATATGGACCCCGCGCACCGCGACCGCGTGGCCTTCCTGCGCGTCTGCTCCGGCAAGTTCGATAAAGGCATGAAGATCAACCATGTCCGCATCGGCAAAAACATTCAGGTCGCCAATGCGATCACGTTTCAGGCCGACACGCGCAAAAGCGTCGAGGAAGCCTATCCGGGCGATATCATCGGCTTGCACAATCACGGCACGATTCAGGTCGGCGATACCTTTACACAGGGCGAAGTCCTCAAATACGGCGGCATACCGTATTTCGCGCCGGAATTGTTCCGCCGCGTGGTGCTGAAAGACCCGCTGAGAGCTAAAGCCCTGCAAAAAGGCCTCGTGCAGTTGACCGAGGAAGGCGCGACGCAGTTATTCAGGCCGCTGAAAAACAATGATCTGATCCTGGGCGCTGTGGGCGTGCTGCAGTTCGACGTGACCGCCTACCGGTTGAAAGCCGAATACAACGTCGAATGCGTGTACGACGCCGTGTCTGTTTCGACGGTGCGCTGGGTCAGTTCGGACAAGCCCAGCAAACTGGAGGAGTTCAGGAATAAAGCTTTCGACAACCTGGCCGAAGACGGCGGCGGTTATCTGGTTTATCTGGCCAACAGTCGGGTCAACCTGCAACTGACTGAAGAACGCTGGCCTGATATTAAATTCAGCGCGACCAGAGAGCTATAAAGCAGCATAGTGATGAGCATGAAATAACTCAGGTTGTAGGTGCGAATTCACTTGTGCCCCAGAGGGTTTCGCACTGTGCAGATACTGGGAAAGTTAATTTATGCATGTTCCATAGTTTGCGGAATACGAGAGATCGAGCATGAGGAATCGTGGTTCCGCAAGCGCCTTCAAGCCACTTGCTAGAATTGATCCAGCGGACTGATAACGTCTTTGCCGCCTTTGTTCAAAACATGGGTGTAAATCATCGTCGTCGCCACGTCACTGTGGCCTAGCAACTCTTGCACCATACGAATATCGTAGCCGGCCTGCAGCATGTGCGTTGCAAAGCTGTGACGCAAAGTGTGCGGCGAAATCGACTTGGCGATATTCGTCGCCAAGGCCGCTTTTTTAACATACCGCTGTACCTGTTTTTCCTCAACATGATGACGGTGTTCAGTTTTGCCGCGAGGATCAACCGAATAAATTTTGGCGGCAAACACATACTGCCAGCCCCATTCCCTTGAAGCGTTGGGGTACTTGACTGCCAGGGCATCGGGCAGCCAGACATTTATCTTGCCCAGCGCCAAATCCTGCTCGTACCACTGTCGATGCAACGCCAATTGCGCATGCATCGCATCCAGCAAACTATCCGGCAACACCGTCACCCGATCCTTGGCGCCCTTGCCGTCGCGGATCAAAATCTCGCCGCGTTCAAAATCCACATCCTTCACCCGGAGGCGCACGCACTCTATCAAGCGCATGCCCGTACCGTACAGGAGATTGGCCATCAAGCCATGGATTCCGCTCATCCGCACCAATACAGCCCTCACCTCGGTGCGCGTCAACACATTCGGCAAACGTTGCGGCTGCTTGGCGCGCACGACATTATTCAGCCACGGCAAATCGATTAACAGCACCTCTTTATACAAAAACAGCAAACTGGATAAGGCTTGATTTTGCGTTGAGGCCGACACCTTTCCTTCCACTGCCAGATGCGTTAAAAAAGCTTCCACCTCTGACACTCCCATCTCTTGAGGATGGCGTTTCCCGTGAAACAGAATAAAACGCTTAATCCACTGCACATATTGCTTTTCGGTACGGATGCTATAGTGCTTGACACGGATACGCTCGCGGACCTGATCAAGGAGTTTTGGAGGGGTGTTTTGAGTTTGCATAAATAAGGTTGATATCAATATAGCGATTACTATAGAATCACGCCTAACGGATTGCGAGAGTGGCATTATACACCTGCGATTTCAATTTTATATACACCTGAGAAGGTGTCTACTTATCGTTATGTTGCAGAAGGATAAACAGCGGATGCAATGCAAACGCATTTCGTGGTGGTTTGTTGCCGTGGCGCCGATCATAGGGTTTGTAGCGCTAGAGGCTTGGTTTATCGCTGACGGATACAACGGCCATTGCGGGTTATTGGATGCTGACTGGGAATGCAGTAAGTCTGAATACATTTGGTATTCACTTTTTAATCCACTGGTTCTCCCAGTCCTTCTTATTTACTCTGTTGCCTGGCTCATAGTCGTTGGCATTGTTGCCGCCGTTGTTCGTGCATTTTGTAGGAGGCGGCATGCTGAAACATAACCTTGCGCTCAAGCGGGACGGCCGCTATCGCGTCCGCCCCTTAGCTTCACGTTATGCCTCATGGAGAGTTATGTGTAATGACTAAATACAACGGTTCGTGCCATTGCGGAAGGGTTCGCTTCGAGATTGAAGCTGAAATAGATCACGTGCGTGTTTGCGATTGCTCTATTTGTAAAAAACGTGGAGCCTTGAATCATCGGATTCCGAAAAAGAAACTAAATTTGCTTACCCCATGGGAAGACCTTGTTTTGTATCAATGGGGAAGCAAAACGGCGAAAGATTTCTTTTGTCCCACGTGTGGCATCCTTCCTTTCAGACGACCAAGTGATCCAACGCCTGAAGAAATTCTCGAAGGTTCGAAGCCTTTCGATGGATGGGCGGTCAATGTCCGGTGCTTGGAAGGTATAGATTTGGACTCGATTCCCATCAAAAAAGTGTATGGAAGTAAAATCAAACATCACGCATAACCCGGCGCTCAAGCCGACCCGCTTCCGCTACGCTCTAGCGGTCGGCTTAGCTCTGCGTTAGCCTTAAAGAAATTTAATATGCGAACTAATCTTGATCTATTTGTTATGCTTACTGGTCTTGGACTATTTTATTGGGGACTTAAAATACTTGTCGAGGAAGGTAAAAAACTTGATGTCAAGTATTTCGAACTTTCAAAGAAACAAAAAATGATGAATCCAATTGC
The DNA here is from genome assembly GCF_000427625.1 of Methylobacter luteus IMV-B-3098. Lineage (GTDB taxonomy): Bacteria > Pseudomonadota > Gammaproteobacteria > Methylococcales > Methylomonadaceae > Methylobacter > Methylobacter luteus. The sequence continues at coordinate 1,864,044 of NZ_KE386569.1, read as the reverse complement.
GTTTCTTTTATACGTATCCCCATTTACCATTGCGTACTTGTTTATCGGCCAATACCCGCAATATGCGGTAGAGTCGCTTATGTTCTCACTTTTTTATTTGTTTGTAATTCTCGGTACGGTTTATTTACGCCAAGTGAAAAAATTAACTACTTTGGGGTATCCGTCGAGCTACATAAATAAGTTCAGAATAAGCCAAGTTTTAACTAATCTAGGCATTCTACTTATTATTGGGTTGCAGTTAATACGGTTGGTGCAAAGGCATGGCTAACATTGCGCTCAAGCGGGACCCGCCTTTTCGTGGCGGTTTTAAAGGTTTATTGTTTTTCCAGCTTCGGCGGCTTTGCTAGTCTTCCGTGAAAGGCGCGCCCCTTAGCTTTGCGTTATAAGTCATCCGCACTATGAGCTTCAGTTACCAACGTCAAAATCCTTATTTGGGAGCGCTTTTTTTCTTCGTTGCCAGGAAGAAATATTTAGACATGGCTGTAAGTGATGGTATGGCTGCCAATCTGGAGGCCCCGGATCAAAAGAAACTGGAACAAGAGCGCGGAGAAGAGATACTGCGGTCATGGGAGGTTGGTTACCAAAATGGGTACGCCGAGATGACTAATAAAATTTCACAGGCACTTTGGTCGTCCTTTTGGACTATGGTTGTCGTTAGCGCAGTTTCGCTTCTTGCGGCATTCTATTTACAGAAATTGAGTTTTTCCCTTCCATTCAACCCAAGCAAATTCGTTGCATATGTAGGCTCCGCATTGGTCGGGTGGGCGGCATTAATGGAACTTGGTGGGAATCTCCCGGTATGGGATGGAGGTTCGTTCCCACAGGAGGTACACACCGTCATTTTTAAGGCCATTTTCATACCAGGCGTCTTGGGTGTTCTCATGAGTATCGTAATATGACTCATAACAACGCCATAAACACGGACGGCAAAAAGCGTCGCTCCTTCGTCGCTATGCTTTTTGCCTCCGGTTATGGCGAACGTTAGCGAGCAAAGAATGAAGATCTCCGGCCACGGTCTTGAATCAATTTTTACTTTCTCCTCCCCAGACAGTGAGGGGTGGATGAAGACCATTGTTCAAATTCGTGCGCCTAAGTTTGAAGGCAACTTTTCATGCACGGTTGAAAAGAAGGAATGGAGTAGTTTCATTCAAACCCTAAGGTATCTCGAAGCATCGGTTGGGGAAAATGTCGAGGCTTCATGGGGTAACATGGAAGAAAATATTGAGTTCCACTTTGCGTTGCACAAAAACGGCGCGTTAGAGGTGGTGTACAAATTTAGCCCCGACAATTTCAGTCTTGGACCAACGCTTTCCGGTATGTTTACGGCTGATCAAACCTTTTTGCAAAGTTGGGTTAAGTCTGGTGAAGAGGTGCTAGAAAATGCCCGCTAACCCTGCGCTCAAGTGGACGCTCCGCTTCGCTGCGCACCCCTTAGCTTCACGTTAGCTGAATATGCCCATGAATAAGCTGCTAAAACGAATTGCTGGTCTGCTGGCGGCAGGCATCCTCGGAATTGTGGCGTTCTTCGGCTACATCTACTTCACTCTCGCGGATGACCCGTTCAATAATCGTGAGTTTGATCGGGAGGTGTGGGTTTCCTTCTACGAAAATATGGACCCAGATAATCCTCGTGGAGAAATGTACGAAGACTTAGTAGCGTCGCATTTGCGCAAGGGAATGAAAAGAATGGAAGTTGTCGCGCTGCTTGGAAAGCCTGATGTCGAAGACGTCAAAAACCTGCTCAGCTACAACCTTGGTATGTGGTCGGGGTTTCGTATCGACTATGACTCTCTGGATATCGCGTTGTCGGACGACGGAGTTTTGGTAGGGGTGCGTCGTGTTCAGCATTAAATCAGCTAACAACAGCGTCAACTCGGACGCCCAACTACGCTGCGCTACGTTGGGCGCCGGTTACGCTGGTCGTTATGTGGCAAAGGGTGAATCGTGAAATCTGAAAGGAATCATCTGTATATATTTTCGGGGTTACCTGGTACTGGAAAAACTACTCTAGCCAAGTCTCTTGCCAATCATGTAGAGGCAGTGTTCTTGAGAATTGATACCATCGAGCAAGGTATGCGTGATCTATGTGGTTTTAAGGTAGAGGGGGAGGGATATCGGCTGTCGTATCGAATAGCCGCTGATAATTTGATGCTCGGAAATAGTGTTGTAGCTGATTCTTGTAATCCAATAAAATTAACCCGGCGTGAGTGGCAGGAAGTCGCCCTTTCAAATAGTTCATTTTATACAAACATAGAAGTTATATGCTCAGATACAGAAGAGCATAAAAAAAGAATTAAAGAGAGGGAGTGTGATATTCCCGGTATGGATTTGCCGAGCTGGAAAGAAGTAGAAGAACGAGAATATGATTCCTGGGATGAGGGTAGAATACTAATCGATACTGCTCATAAAAATGCCAATGAAAGTTTCAATGAGTTGTTGGCTAAATTAAATATGCCACATAACAAGGCAAATTAACTCGGACCGCAAAAACCGCTACGCGCTTTTCGCGCCCGGTTATTTGCAACGTTAGGCTCCACGAAAAACGCTGCATGGAACAGAGAATATTCTATCGGTCAGATCCACGATTCTCTGCACATTTGCTCCTTTTGGGAATAATTGTGCTGGGAAGCGTATTGGTCGTAGCATTGGCGGCTGAAAGGTGGTGGAGCGCAATGATTGCGTCGTTTGGCTTTTTTACTTACGCATGGCGGAGATTATCTTACGGGCCAGTTGGCGAATCTCCTCTGATCGTGATCGGCCCAGAGGACATTGTATTTGACGATCGCGTTGTAATGGGCAAAAATGCATTTGCATTAACAGATTTGGAATCGATTCGCGTGGTTGGTCCGATCAGGGATCGGCGTATTCGGGTGCAAACCAAAGCGGGTGAGCGTCGGGATGTAATACGCTCTCTTGGAAAGGGACGAACGACAGAAGCTATTATCTTTTTGCGGGAATCTCTCCCAGCCTCCTTGCGGATAATTGAAGAGGAACCCCCAAACTGGTCGTCCATAGTTCGTGGTGACTTTTAGCCTAACATGGCGATCAACCGGAACCCGGCCTAGGGTTCTTTATCGGGTTTTGTGCAAGCTTGTAGGCTTGTGACTTCGGTTAAGCTCAGCGAAGGCCGGGGCCAGTTATCTTAAACGTTAGGCGGCGGGAAACTAACCATAGGAGGTATTGAAAATGATGAACGAGATCCAAGGCATAGCTAGGCTGAAGATTCATGATGGCAAGCTTGAAGAGTTCAAGCGAGTTTCTTCTCAATGTATGGAAGTGGCTCGAACGAAAGATACGGGCACATTGCAGTACGAGTTGTATTTCAACCAAGATCAGACTGAATGCCTCGTTCTCGAAAGGTATCGTGATTCGCAATCTCTAATGGAGCATCTCAGTAATATCGGCGCACTGATGGATGCCATGCTAAAGACGTGCACTGCATCTGGTGAGGTATGCGGTAATGCGCCGCCTGAGCTAGTCAAGGCGCTAGAGGGATCTCCTGTGCGACTGTTTACCCCGTACCAATCGCTGCAATTTGCATCTGCAGAGCAACCCGCCGCCTAACAATTTATTCAAGCGGGACGCGCTAAAGCGCGCCCCTTAATTTAACGTTATGTCTGAGGAGAAATCTGGCATGGATGTAATCGGGATCCCCTTCATTGAGAAGGTCGGCATATGCCGAACAGAGGAAGGCGTGCTTGAGTTGCCGTTCAGCGCCTCGATCCAAAACCACTTGAAAGGGGTTCACGCGAGCGCGCAGTTCGCACTTGCGGAGACGGCGAGCGGTGAAGCACTGCAACTGCTGTTTCCTGAGCTTGTCGGGAAAGCTATCCCATTACTGCGAGAATCGCATATCAAGTTTAAGAAGCCGGCGGGCAATGCTATTTTCGCGTTCCCTTCAGTATCGGAAGAAGCCGTTTTAGCCTTCAAAGAGCAGTTCGGGAAGAAACAGCGATCGTCTATTACGGTCAGCGTTGAAGTTAAGGACTCCGAACATGTGGTCACGTCCGTCGGCACATTTAACTGGTTCATCCAAGGCATGCCACATGAAAAGACATAACCAGTCGCTCCATCGGATGCCAAAAAGGCTAGCGCCTTTTCGGCGCCGCTGAGCTTCTCGTTATACCTAAAAGGAGCATCAATTGACCTGCACAGAAATAGTGTCGCGGCTAAAAGATCTCGTGCTATCTGGTGCAGCAATAACAGGTGCGGTTGTAGCTGTACAGGGTCTGGGTACTTGGCAACGTCAACTGAAGGGACAATCTGAGTACGAGTTGTCGCGGCGAATATTGGTGACAGTATTCAAATATAGAGATGCAATTAATGGCGTTAGGCATCCTGCCATGTGGGCATACGAAATGCCTTCACCCCCAGAGGATGAAGCAGCAAAAATGTCCCCCGAACAAATGCGATTCTACGGCACCTCTAAAGCCTACCAGGCAAGATGGGACAAAGTTCAAATAGAAAGGACATCGCTATATGCCGACCTTCTGGAAGCGGAAGCAATTTGGGGTGTCGAGCTGAAAGAACTATTCAAAAAGGTTTTCGATCTTGAACATGAGTTGTTTACGAGAATTCGCCACTACATTGAACTCATAAATCCAGATACCGCTGAAGCCTCAAAAGAGGCAATAAGAAATATAGATAAGAAAGCTCGAGATATTATGTATGACGATTTGAGCGATGAGCCGGATGAATACAAAAAAGATCTCGTTTCGGCAATCGAGAAAATAGAAAAGTATCTCAAGCCAAAACTGAGCCATGAAAATGTATAACACGGCGCTTCACCCGACCAAAAACCGCTATGCGGTTTTCGTCGGGTGAGCTAGGCGTTAGGCTTCAAAATTGAGATTTTAATTTGAGAAAAGTTTTTGCTACTGATTTAGGCATTTGGCCAGTTTTTCAAAATTTGAATAAAGTTTCTGATGCTATGGTTGCATCGAGCGAAATTAAACGCTCATTAGCTAATTACATCCTGCTTTATGACCAAATATTTATACCTACAGGTAATCTTCAAATACTGCCAGTTCTTCGTATTTTATTGGGTGAAGATATATTTGATGAGCTAGGAGTCTGTCGGACTTATCAGCATTTAAATCTCATCAGTTGTAAAATAGTGATGAGTTCAATCATTTTACCGCCATGATTTCTGATGAGTCGCTTTATTCAGTTTGATCGTAACCAACAGTATTTGCTTCCGCCGTCCGTGGACGAATGGTTGCCGGAAGACCACCTGGCACGCTTTATCGTCGAAGTGATCGATCAGCTCGATCTATCAAAACTGACAGGCCATTATTCTGGACGGGGTTCAGCGGCTTATCATCCGGCACTGCTGTTGGCCCTGCTGATCTATGGTTATGCGACCGGCACGTTCTCCAGTCGCAAGATCGAGCGGGCAACCTACGATTCAGTGGCGTTTCGGTTCATTGCTGCCAATCATCATCCCGATCATGACACCCTGGCTCATTTCCGCAAGACCTTTCTGGTGGAGTTGGAGGACTTGTTCGTACAAGTGCTGACACTGGCGCAGACGATGAAACTCGTCAAGCTGGGACAGATTTCGCTGGATGGTACCAAAATCAAGGCCAATGCCTCGAAGCACAAGGCCTTGTCCCATGGCCACATCGAAAAGCTGGAAGCGCAATTGCGTGAGGAAGTGCAGGCCCTGCTGAAAAAGGCAGCGGACGTTGATCAGGAAGAATTGGCCGACGGTATCGATTTGCCGGCGGAAGTCGCGCGTCGGGAAGATCGCTTGAAAGCCTTGGCGGAAGCCAAGGCCAAGATTGCCGAACGGGTTAAAGAACGGGACGAACAAGCCCAAAAAGACCACCAGGAGAGACTGGCTGACCGGGAGCGCCAGCGCCAGGCGGGCAAAAAACCCCGAGGCCAGGAGCCCAAGGCGCCCGAAACCGGCCCCCAAGCTAAGGACCAGATCAACCTGACCGACGAAGCATCGCGGATCATGCCGAGCAAGGACGGCTTCGTGCAGGGCTACAATGCCCAGGCGGCCGTCGATGTTGACAGCCTGCTGGTGGTTGCCGCCACGCTCAGCCAGCATACCAACGACAAGCGGCAAGTCGAGCCGATGCTGAAAGCGCTGAACGCCTTGCCGGACAGCCTCGGCAAGCCGGAAATGCTGCTGGCCGACAACGGCTACTTCAGCAAAGACAACATCCAGGCCTGTGTGGAGCAAAAAATTACACCCCTCATCGCGCTGGGCCGGGAAGCCCATCATCTGCCATTGGCGGAACGCCTGACGCCGGATGCACCGGAACCTGAAAGCGATGACCCGCTGGTCAAAATGGCCTGGAAACTCAAAACCCAGAGTGGCCGCACGCTTTATGGTAAACGCAAAAGCACGGTCGAGCCGGTATTTGGGATCATCAAACAGGTACTGGGCTTCCGCCAATTCTCGCTGAGAGGTCTTGATGCGGTAGCTGGTGAGTGGAAACTGGTGACTATGGCCTTCAATTTAAAGCGAATGCATGTGCTGGCGGCCGGATAACGGAAAAATAACCCGAAATAGCTCTTGGTTGGGCAGAACCGAAGACTCAATGCCGCCAATAATCCATATCGGTCAAATAAGAATCATAATACTGAACCCTGTCCGACAGACTCCTAGTAAAAAGTAATGTTCTAGTACTTGCTCGATATGATAAATGGTTTATGTATGGTGGAAATGGATTAAATTTTTTTTCTGTAGCGGATCAATATGGACAACATAATTCTAATCTTTTTAACTTATATTTTGCCCCTCTTGATGAGTGCATTGATACTGTATTAAGATTCTCAACCCCAATAGCAAATGCAGATAGAAAAAGAATTATTACTAACTTATTGCTTGATAAAGTAGTTTCAGTGACTTCAAATATTAAAGCTGAAACATTTGTAGCTGAAACTTATAGCGATATTAAAAGAAGTCCTTATTTAAGAAATTTTCTAAGCATCAGAAATAATGGAAGACCACTAAATAAACTAAAAGGAATCAAACCTAACCAAATAAGGATATATTCCCCTCATGCCGAAGAAGATAAATCTGAAATTGGGGCTGTTCTTCATGCTGCATTTGAAAATTTTGTATTAGGGATAAGTTCGGATTTGAAAGTTGACGAAATTACCGGAGACGATTACTCGCTTTCTCTCTTAAAAGCTAAAGGACAGCGCGTAGGTATGCCAATTGAAGGACAAAAAGCTTTTGCCCAAATTCAAGAAATTTTAGGAGTTCCTGATGTTGGATTGGCGTTTGCTGATAATAAAATTACAGCAGAACAACTTCTTGATTTACGAGAATTAAAATCTGCGGAAAACTTCAGAAAATGGCTAAGTACATTTCAGCCGCAAAACTCTCATGAGGATATTGTTAATGCTTTTAAAGATTCGTTAGAGCAAACTAGCATTGCAGATTCTTATCTCATGAAAACGCTTCGTTTTGTCATTACAACTGCTATTGGCGTACAAAGCACTCCAGCAGGTATTGCAGCATGTGCGCTAGATACATTTTGGTTAAATAAGTTGTTTCCAGATAAATCGCCTCGTCTGTTTCTTAAACAAATAAAATCAGTTGTAGTTAAAAGCGCCGAAAAAGAAAAAGTTGATGTTGCGCCACCTAACCAAAGTGGAAGAGACCGAAATAGACCTTGTTCATGCGGCAGTGGTAAAAAGTATAAAAAGTGTTGTGGCCTGTAGCCTGTCAATCAAACGGAATAACTGGGGTCAGAGTAAAGCTAAAAGCCTAACATGGCGCTCAAAGGGACGTGCCGCCTCATGGCGGTTTTAAAGCTTTGTAATTTATCAAGCTTTGGGGCTCCGCCCGCCTCCCGTGGGCGGCACGCCCCTTAGCTCTCAGAAGGACACACCATGAACTGGCTGAAGATGTCGGAATCTGAAATCCTAGCAATCGCCAATCCGATAATGGACAACCTCATGCAAGCCTCGACCGACATCGATCATGAGCGGCACATTAGAGACTTCACCGATCAATTAAAGGCAATTGTTACAAAAGAGAATCTGGAAGCGCAGTGCAAGGAATACCAAGCCAAACTCGGTTTCTTTGCGGAAAGGGAGTTCGTTGCAGTTTTTAGAAAGGAAACGGATGCCGCCATCTTCTGGAAACAGAAGTACACAAAATCCAACGGCGAGCACATAGCGTTTCTCCGTCTCATCAACGTCAATGGCAACATCTTGGTACAAAACGTATCTGTTACGTAATGAGAGCTAACAACGCCATCAACACGGACGTACAAAAGCGCCGCTTCGCTCTGCTTTTGCTCGCCGGTTATGGCGAACGTTATGCGTGAGGGAGAAATGGAGCAGATTGGCGCGACATCACGACTGCTGATTAGACCGCTTTCTCCGGGTGACGTGCCTGCACTGATGGAGATTCTTGGCGATCCAGAGGTCATGAAGCATTCGGTTTGTGGCGTGTGTGATGAGGTGGCTACCCGGAAATTCATAGAATGGTGCTCGGTGAGCTACAAGTCGCACGGAATCGGGCCCTGGGCGCTCATCGAAAAGGAAACTTCCGCTTTCATTGGTTTCTGCGGAGTTGGCCCTGAGCATGTCGGAGATAAGGAAGAAACCAGTCTTGGATATCGTCTAGCACGGCGATACTGGGGCAAAGGCCTCGCCACCGAGTCGGCGGGGGCAGGTCTCGCATATGCGTTCAGGGTAAAAGAGTGCGGGTCAGTGGTGGCAATTATCGAGCCCGCAAACATTGCCTCATTGCGAGTCGCCGAGAAAGCGGGATTCCGTAGCTTCAGGGAAGTGCGGTTTCATGGAAAGGAGGTGCGGTTGTATCGGATTACCCACGAAGAATGGAGCGAATCGCATAACACGTCGCGCTCCAGCCGACCTCGGGCCGCGATGCGCCCCTTGACGGCTGATCTTGGCGTTAGCGGCTATAGAAACCAATGAGCGGACTCTCGAACTACCAAGATTTTGATGCTTTAGGCCTTGCGGAATTAGTGCGCACGGGTCACGTTTCTTCACAGGAACTATTGCATGAAGCCAGGACGCGCCTGCACGCGGTAAATCCCACCCTCAATGCGGTTATCTGCTCGATGGATTCACTGGCAGACTCCTTGGTGGCAAAGACAGATCTCCATGCGCCTTTCTGTGGAGTTCCGTTTCTTGTAAAGGATTTGAGGCTGCCGTTTGCCGGTTATCCACTGTCAAACGGTAGCAATGCGATGAAGAGATTCATTCCCGATGCCAACAGCGGCATGGCCGACAGAATCATCCGGGCAGGTTTGGTTGTCTTCGGAAAGACCAACACATCGGAGCTTGGAGCATCGTCGCTTACCGCTCCCGCCGCTTTCGGTGAAACCAGAAATCCTTGGAATCCAAAGCTGAATTCGGGAGGGTCGAGTGGAGGCAGCTCTGCTGCGGTTGCCGCTAGAGTCGTTCCAATGGCCTATTCCAGCGATGGGGGCGGCTCAATCCGCTTTCCAGCCTCGTATTGCGGAATATTTGGCTTCAAACCCTCTCGCGGTCTGAACCGATTTGAAGACCTCAGCAAAGCATGGGGTGGCGCGGTCGTTAGCCATGTATCCACGTTGAGCGTCCGCGACAGTGCTGCCTATCTCGACGTGATGGTTGGTAATACCGATGCTGGATATTCGACACTCAGTCCACCGGAACATTCATCCCTTCACGCGGCGATGCAGACACCGCCCCGCATGAAGATTGGACTGATTACTCAGTCTCCAACAGGCACGCCCGTCCATGCGGATTGCATTTCCACAGCAGAGGCCGCAGCGAAATATTGCGAACAGCTAGGCCATCACATCGGCACCCCGATCTGGGGTTTCGATGGCAGCGAGCTGATGCGCGCCTTTTTGACCGTCGTTTTCCGATACACGGCGCGAGATGTCACCGATATGGCGCGTCTGATCGGGATGCAGGAGAAAAGCATGCCTATCGAGCTGAACACCCGATTCATGGCAACAGTTGGTAGCGGTATAGGTGACGAGCGCGTGGCTTGGGCCCTGGACGTGTGGAAGAAAGCCGCCAGCCGCATGTCCGAACTTCACAATGAGTACGACGTCATCCTGACGCCAACCGTAGCCACCCCGCCGCTTCCGTCCAATGCTCTTGATCCCAATCCCGTGGAACGGCTTGCAATCCGCTTTCTCGCTTCAACAGGGTTGGGAAGAAAAATTTGCTCCGACAAGTTTTTGGATTCTGTCATTCAGAAGTCCCTTTTCCAGACACCATATACCCCCATTGCCAATATGACAGGGCAACCAGCAATGTCCGTTCCTCTCTATTGGGATCGCAACAACCTGCCGCACGGCGCGCACTTCATGGCCGCAGAGGGCAATGACCGGCTTTTGTTCCAGCTTGCTGGACAACTAGAGACCGCACACCCTTGGCGCAGCACGGTACCGAACATGTTGCTAACCCATCATTCAACCGGATCTGCGCAAAGAGCCGCGCAGGCTGGTTAATTCCACATTATACCTCATGAGGGAAAGTGACGTGGCGAAAATAACCATCGAGCCAGGTGAAGCGAAGGAATCTACTTACTGTGAGTGCTGCGGTAACAAAACCGAGACAGTGTATGGCTTCGTATACAACAACAATGACGCTTACGCCGTCTACTTTGCCAGTTGGACAATCGGACACTTGGAGAGAGGCGTAACAATGGCTATCGGTCTCGGTGGATGGGCCGAAGGGGGCATACCAGATCAACGACGTTCCGTCGGCTTTGAGTGTCGAACAACAGAAGATCAAATTCAGTTTGCGGTCATTGACCCTGAACAGTCCCTTTGGGGGGCACAGAATTTCTAGGTCGCATGTTGCCTCGCGAAGCGGCTTTAAACGATTCAGCCATTAAAGAATTCTTTCATATTGCGGAGCACGTTGTACAAGATGATCCACGGGTATCGAGGTTCAAACGAATAAGGTTAGATTGTGTGAGCAAAGCGAACCACAATCTGAACCGGTTGTTGGACAAGCCCGGTTGCATATTCTGGCCCAACCTGAACACCTATTCTGATTCAATCTGAACACTGATTCTGAACGAAGTTGAACATTGATTCTGGTTTCAAGCTGAACACTTTTTGGAGCATTTCCAGAATCGGTGTTCAAGTTGCCGGAATGGCTGTTCAGATGGCCAGAATCCTTCCTAACGCATTGTTTTGTTAAACCTTAGTATCCTGTTCCGATTTTTGGAAAGGATATGTCAGCCCAACGAATTGCCATGCGAAAAATCAGAGAAGTTTTACGACTGCGTCTCAGTGCCGGATTGAGTATTCGGCAAATCAGCGCCGGCACCAAGATCAGTGTCGGCAGCATTCAAAACATCCTCAAGCTGGCCGAGCAGCATCAGCTCTGCTGGCCGCTGCCGGATGATCTGGATGACCAAGCCCTGGCGTTGAGGTTATATCCAGGATCCGATGCCCGGCCTGCCAGAAAATTTCAGCAGCCGGTGTGGTCGGAGATTCATCAGGANCTGANGAAAAAAGGCGTGACCAANCAGTTGCTGTGGGAAGAATATNCCCGACAGTATCCGAACCGCTGTTACAGCTACTCGCAGTTCTGCGCCCGCTATGCCGACTGGCTGAAGCGGCAGCAGCGCTCCATGCGGCAAATGCATCGGGCCGGCGACAAGCTGTTCATCGATTATGCCGGTCCGACCGTGCCCATCGTCTGCGCTGGCGGCGAGATCCGGCCGGCCAGTATCTTTGTCGCGGTGCTGGGCGCTTCCAGTTACACCTATGCCGAAGCCACCTGGAGCCAGAGTCTGCCGGACTGGCTAGGCAGCCATGTGCGGGCCTTCGAGTTTTTCGGCGGCTGTCCGGCGCTGCTGGTGCCCGATAATCTGAAAAGCGGGGTCAGCAAGGCTTGCCGCTATGAGCCGGAGCTCAATCCGGCCTATCAACAGCTGGCCGCCCATTACGGAGTGGCAGTGCTGCCGGCCCGGCCTTACAAGCCCAAAGACAAGGCCAAGGCCGAAGTCGGCGTGCAACTGGTCGAACGCTGGATCCTGGCCCGGCTGCGCCATCAGACGTTTTTCTCGCTGGCCGAACTGAATCAGTGCATTCGAGCCCTGCTGACCGAGCTGAACGATAAGCCGTTCAAGCAGTGGCCGGGCAGTCGCCGGCAATGGTTCGAGCAACTCGATCGGCCGGCGCTGGCACCGCTGCCGAAACACGCCTATCAGTATGTCGCGATCAAGACCGCCAGGGTCGCTATCGATTACCACGTCCAGTACGAGCACCACCTGTATTCAGTCCCGCATCATTGCGTCGGCGAACCGGTGGAGATTCATGCCGGCGAGCGCTTGATCGAGGTTTATTTTCTGAATCGGCGCATCGCCACCCATGTCCGCCAGTTCCATCCCGGCACCACAACAGAACCAGCGCATAGGCCGGAAAAACACGCCAGGCATCAACAATGGACGCCGGGACGGCTGATGAACTGGGCGCAATCGCTGGGGCCTGAGGTGCTGCGCTGGGTGAACGCTCAGTTAAACCGTCAACAGCATCCGGAACAGGCCTACCGCGTCTGCTTGGGTTTGCTGAATCTGCAGCGTAGCTATCCGCCCGAACGTTTGAACCGGGCCTGCGCCCTCGCCAATCGGGAGGGCCTGTATCGATTGAAAAACATCAAAGCCATTCTGCTCAGTCACCGNGATCAGTTACCGGATCCCATGTTTGTGCAAACCTCTTTACTTCCCCAGGATCATGAAAATATTCGCGGACCTGACAGTTTTCACTGAAGTCCGTTGCCCCATAAACGATTAACCCAAGGATTACCCAAAAATGATTGCACAAACCCTCAGCCAACTGCGGCAACTGAAACTGACCGGCATGGCCTCGGCCCTGCAAACGCAACAGGAGCAACCTGGCCCCTATGAAGGCCTGTCTTTTGCCGAACGCCTGCAACTGCTGGTCGACCAGGAAAACCAGGAACGCCAGCAACGCAAACAGGAACGACTGATCCGGACGGCCCAGTTTAAACTCAAAGCTCACGCATCAGGCATCGATTACCAGCATCCCCGGGGGTTGCAGCAAAGCCAAATGGCGGCATTGCTGCAGTGCGACTGGATCCGCAAAGCGCAGAACCTGTTGCTGACCGGCCCCTGCGGCAGCGGCAAGACTTATCTCGCTTGTGCGCTGGGTCATCAAGCTTGCTTGAAAGCGTACAGCGTGCGCTATGTCCGGCTCTCCCGCCTCATCCTGGCCCTGACCCAGGCCAAAGCCGACGGGAGTTACAGCAAACTGCTCAAAACCCTGGCCAACTTCGATTTGCTGATCATCGACGACTGGGGGTTGGAGCCGTTAAAAGCCGCCACCCGCAATGACTTAATGGAAATCATGGATGATCGGCATGACCAATCCGCCACCGCCATCCTCAGTCAATTGCCCACCGATCAATGGTATCAGTCGATCGGCGACAACACCCTGGCCGACGCCATTTTGGACCGGTTGGTGCACAACTCGCACCGGATCAATCTGAAAGGCGAATCGATGCGTAAAAAATTGAATTCCTTGACTCAAGTTGAACACTTGGGATAAAAATTCACTGCCACGGATGCGTTAGGATTTTAACTGTTCAAATTGTCCAGAATCGGTGTTCAAATAAATCAGAATACGCACCGGTGATACGGATCTGACTTTAATATAAGAAAATAGCTTTTCGGCGTTTGTGGGATGCGGTGGCTTGTCTGACGCGTTAAGGCTCAAAAACAAGCCAATAGGGTCGCCATGACGGCAATAACATCCGGAAAGGGATGCATTCAGGCGTATTAAGCCCCGAATTTGAGCCGAGCGCAGGCCTCGGCGCAAACATGCCGATTCAGGCCGGGCCGGAATGACGGATGGATTTACATAACCTGTTCCTTTCGGTTTCGCTAGCCCGTTGGCACTGCCAGCCTTATGGAGGAAGGCGGCATCTGCGTTTTGACAATGCGCATGTCACCGCCGCAGCACCGGCACTTGAGGCCAGGCCAGGGCCTGGTTCGGATTCACACCGAGCAGGACTTGCAGCAGGCGGATCAGGCGTTTGCTGTTGGGGTGTAAAAAGCCGAAATTGCGGGCCCGCCGAAAGCCCTTGGGCAAGACATGCCGAAGGATCAGCCACAGAAACTGGGCGCCGGGCAGGATTCGGGTGCGCCTCTGCCGGGTTTTGCTGTCCCGGTAACGGAAAGTCACCTGGCCGTCCCGGCAGGCGATAATAGCCTTTTCCTGAATGACGCCTTTGACAGGTTTTCGCTCCTGCAAAACCTGCATACACCACCTCCCTGTGGTTATAAAGATAGCGTCCGAGATAGACCAGCGCCTGGTCGCCGCGGCCGACGGACTTGACGTCGACGACCCATTTTTTGGGGACAGAAACCCGCTCCCTGCGGTTTCTGCACTCCCCACCTCCCTGTGGATCGTAACGGTCGGGCAGTGCCAGCCCTGCTTGTGCAATAGCCTCGAGCAGTTTGGCACGGAAGACTTTGGCCAGGGCCTTGTGATTGAACAGATAACCGGTTCTGTGCTGATCTTGGCCTTTTTTGGTGCGCCACAGCCGTTTGTTCGGGTCAATGGCCGCCGCCGGTATCACCAGATGCACATGGGGATGGTAATCAAGGCGGCGAGAATGGGTATGCAGCACGGTGATGGCGCCGGCGTTCCCCTGAAGCTGTGGGTCGTTTTGCGTGAAGGCTTTGACGGTCTCCCAGCTACAGCGGATCAGCAAGTCATACAGCGTGCGTTGCTGTTGCCAAGCCAGCGCTCTGAGTTCGTTGGGCAAGGTGAAGGTCACTAGAAAATACTCGGCCGGCACCTGCTTTTGCAGTTGGCGTTCCAGCCATTGCTGGCTTTCGTGCTGCTGGCAGTGGGGACAACTGCGATGACCGCAGGAATGCGGCACGTAGCGTTGGCTCTCGCAGTCATCGCATTGCGCCAGCATCACGGGACTGTGCGAGGTGCGGCAGTGCTTCATGGCGGCCAGCGCCTGACGGTGGCTGGGCAGTAGCAAGCTCTGATAACGTTCCAGAAATTCAGATTCAAAGGTTTCGATGATCGATGACAGCAGGATCATTTCACTTTCCCCCAGTCCAGGGCAAAGCCATTCATCAAGGTATTGGTCACCTGGTTGGCGTTCTGATTCGTGCCGTCGGTCAGATGGGTATAGCGGGCAGTGGTGAGGATACTATGGTGGCCGAGGATTTTCTGCACTTCCAGCAGATCGACGCCGGCTTCGATCAGATGCGTGGCATAGCTGTGACGTAGGCTGTGCGGGGAAATCTTTTTTTTAAGCCACAGTCTTGAGCCACCTTGCGTAGCGTCGTTTGTACGCCGCCGCGATCCAGAGGGGTGGTGGCACGGCATGCGCCTTTCAGGCCGCCATGGCGATTGGGAAACAGCAACACCGGGTTACGATGAACCTGCCAGAAGCGGCGCAGCAAGGACAATGTGGCCGCCGGCAGGGGCACCAGGCGATCCTTGTTGCCCTTGGCATCGCGGATATGCACGCGCTGACGTTCGGCGTCGATATCGCCCACCTGCAAGCGCAAGCCCTCGCCGAGGCGCAAACCCAAGCTGTAGACGGTGAAAAAGAAAACCCGGTAACTGAGCACATGGGTGGCCAGGAAAAGTTGCTGAGCCTCTCCCACGCTAACAATATCCGGCAAGCGTTGGGCCTTGGGCGGCTTGATCAGATGGGGGGCTGCCCAGGGTTTGCGCAGCACATGGGTATAATAGAACTTGAGGCCGTACAGATCGAGCTTGACCGCGCTCCAGGAATGCGATGTCAGCAAATCGGTAAAATAATCGGTCAACTGCGGTTCGGACAGGTCATCGATTTGTTCATCGAAATACTGACCGCTACGCCGGATGGCACGGGCGTAAGCCTCTATCGTCTTGGGCTGGAGCCCTTTGAGCTTAAGGTGTTTAAGATGGGTTTGATAATTGCGCTTGAAATCGGATTCGGATGATGATGTCATTGTCGAGTAACCTCATGATTCGTCGTGGAATGATCCCTCGCAGTGAGGGCTTGAGGTTACATTCTATAAATAATCGGGCGATGGGGCTTTTTCTCCGCGTTAGCGGCTTCGTCCAACTCCACGTTAGGCAATTGGGCAAATACTCTATGACTCTTGAACCAGTCGTTGTTATCTCAGCAATTGCAGCTTGTATCTCAGCGTTGTCCGCACTGATCGCGACATGGAACTACCATCGTGAGCGACTAAACCAGTTTACAATCTGTTTGAATCTGCGTGTTCAAAAATTAATGAACTCAAACAACAATTGGCATAACGCGTCGCTCAAAGGGATGCTCCGCTTCGCTGCGCACCCCTTAGCTTGGCGTTAGCCGTCGAAAGCATCCATGTTCGTAGTCCGCGACTTTCTGCCAAGCGATTCAGCGCAAGTCAATGCTCTGGCTCTGCGGGCCTTTGAGCAATTCAAGAGCTCGTATCAGAACTGGCCGGGATTTCGAGCAAAAATCGGAAACATGTCCGCGCTAGCCGATGTTGGCGAAATTATTGTTGCTGAAGTCGAAGGTCAAATAATGGGCGCTGTCGCGTATGTCGGCCCGGGCATGCCCAAAGCGGAGTTCTTTCGGCCAGAGTGGCCGATCATGCGAATGCTTGTCGTTGCGCCCGATTTTCGAGGGCGTGGTATCGGCCGCGCATTGGCGCAAGAATGTCTTCGTCGTGCCAAGCGCGACGGCGCGTCAGTCTTCGCTCTGCACACGAGCGAACTCATGCATGTTGCCTTGTCCATGTACCAACGCATGGGGTTCAAGTGGGTATCCGGCACACCAGCAATCCACGGAGTTGAATATGGCGTCTATGTCAAAGAACTCGACGGCTAACCCGATGGTGCAGGGGACGTTGCGCGATAAAGCGTCGCGCAGCGTCCTTGACCTTGATCGTTATGTGCATTAGGAATCGACGATGAATCAAATTGTAGTAACGGGTAGTTGTCTCTGTGAGAAGGTTAGATATTCCATCACTTCAGAATTCCAGCAGTTTTACTTTTGCCATTGTAAACAGTGCAGGAAGGTTACAGGATCTGCCTTCGCGGCAAACATTCAGGCGAAGCCGGCAGAGATAACATGGATTTCTGGCGCTCAATATGTCAAACGTTTTGACTATCTCGGTGAACGCCTCTTCACTAAAGTATTTTGCGTTGAATGCGGCTCTGGGTTGCCGTTTCTAAACAAAAGCGGTACGAAGCTTTTTATTCCTGCCGGTTCTCTCGATTCCAAGCCGTGTATCCTCCCTGGACACAATATCTTCTGGGACGATAGGTCTTCATGGTATGAAGCGGGCCTTTCTGCTCCAAGATACGAAGGCTTTGCAGAATAATGCGCATAACATTTCGCTAAAGCGGGACGGTCGCTATCGCGCCCGCCCTTTAGATCCACGTTAGAGCATAAGAGATTCCCGTGACTAATCGTCGATTTCAAAACCTAGATAGGAAAACTCAGGCTAACCTGATTAATTTTCCATCATAAGGTTTAAACCACCGGCTTTAGCCGGTCAGCTTTAGCGGCGATAATTCGGCCAAGGAGGTGGCAATGGACTATAGATACGGCAGTCATACGGTTTACCCAATTGAATACCATTTTGTTTGGGTAACCCAATATCGTTACCAGGTGCTGAGTGGTGAAATAGCTGAACGAGTAAGAGATTTGGTGAGGCAGACGTGCGAAGCGTTTGAGATACGGATTATAAAAGGCGTGGTCAGTAAAGATCATATCCCTATTTTGGTGAGTGCATCGCCGAATATGGCGCCAAGCGAAATCATGAGGAGAATCAAGGGACGGACTTCGAGCTGTCTGTTTGAGGAGTTTCCTCACTTGAAAAAGCGGTATTGGGGAAAACATTTTTAGGCGCGCGGCTATTTTTGCGCCACCGTTGGCCAGATGACGGATGACATGATCAAACAATATTTGGAGCATCACTTAGAGCCTAATCCAAATGATAATTTTAAAATGGAGCCGGATTAAGACGCATCGTTTAGTCGACGCGTATCCGGACTTTCAGTCCGTTATGCGAACCCACCCGCTTGGGCGGGTGGTTATTAAGTGTTTTCCTGGCTTAGCCACTATCGCCTCTAATGAAAGTACGGACGGCTACCAACAAGTAGCTATAGCTGTTTACGATCATTGGCTGTCTGAAGAAGAGGCGTATAAAGAGTTAAACGATGTTCCAATCGAAAAACAGAAAATAAATGATGCCAAGTTGCACTCCTTTGTTTGCAGACTTACATCAAGTTTTGAGTCATACCTTGTTAAACGGGTCGGAAACAGGAGACGCCCTTCCGCTATACACAATGGGAGTTCCGCAAGGTGGTCCACTGTCGCCGCTATTATCCAACATCGTATTGAATGAACTGGATTGGGAACTGCACAAGCGCGGCCACCGCTTTGCTCGCTATGCTGACGACTGCAATATCGTCGTTAAAAGCAAACGTGCGGGGGAATGGGTGATGGCAAGCGTAACACACTGGCTGAGTGACAGGCTGAAGCTCACAGTCAATCCGCTCAAAAGCACGGTGGATCGTCCCGATAACCGAAAGTTTTTGGGCTTCACCGTCAGTCGCAACGGGAGTAAACTGAAAGCAGCCGACAAAGCCTTAATAAAACTTAAAGACCGTATTCGCGAACTGACCCGTCGTACGAGAGGCCGCCGTTTGGAACAGATTATCGCAGAATTAAGAAAAGCCCTGCTTGGATGGAAAGCTGACTTTGATATCATCGAAATAATGAGCCCGTTGCGCGACATCGACAAATGGATACGACGGAAGCTACGCTGTTATATCTGGAAACAATGGGGAAAATCGGGCTATCGGGAACTACGCAAACGCGGTGTATCCGTGCGAGAAGCGTGAAACACCAGCAAAAGCGCACACGGCCCGTGGCGATTGTCGAAGACCCCGGCGTTATCGCTGGCGTTGCCAGCGAAGGTATTTGCACAAATGGAGCTGACCGCCTTGGCGGGGCGGCAGATAGGAATCATCAAACCGTACGTGATTCGTATGCCCGGTGGTGTGGGAGGGAGGAGCCGCGAGGCTTCTTCCTATCCCGATTAGGCAGGAGGCTTTACTCTGTAACATTTGCTACAGATAAAAGGTTTGATTCTCTCTATTATTTTGACTGCTACATGTTCGTAGCGTACATAAATAGGAGTTAATCTATGAAACTTAATCATTCACTAATTGTGGCGGGTTTCGCTGCCTTGATCGTATTTTCGAGTAGCAACGCGGTCGCAAGTGGAAAACTAGACGATGCCACGATTCTTGCTATCTTCGATCAAGCCAACGCTGTAGATATATCCACGGGGTGGCTTGGTGTGAAGTACGGACACTCAAAAGAAATTCGTGATCTTGGTAAAATGGTGGCGACAGATCATATAGCTGTACAACAAATGGGACGAGATCTTGCCAAGAAGCTGAATATTGTTCCCATTCCACCTGACAACGACGCGAGTGCATCAGATCATGCAAAGACAGTTGCATTACTACAATCAAAATCGGGTTCTGAGTTTGATGAAGCGTACTTGCAACATGAAATTGCTTTTCACCAATCTGTCATTGATGCTGTTAAGGGAACGCTGCTACCAGCAATTAGCAATGCCGAATTCAGCGCTCTTGTTAAAAAGGTTTTGCCTGGGTTCGAGCAACACCTTACCGAGACCAAGGCCGTGGCTAAAAAGCTGGGCGTAACCTATTAAGCAAAGGGGATATTTTTGGAAAATACGAAGTCCACTGCTGAGCTTGAAAACTTTAAGCCATTTGATAACTTATCGAATATCAGCAAGTCATTGTTAGGCCGTGGACTTCATTACGTCAATTACTCCAAGAAGACTACGGTGCTTATAAAAAGTCAGCGGGTATCAGGCGCCTATGTTGTAGTGGGAGGGCAACTCAGGGTTTTTACGCTAACACCCAGCGGAAAAGAAGCAACGCTATATTTAATCAATCCCGGTGAAACTTGCGTTCTCGCACTGAATTGCATCTTTAATGAACTGTTGTACCCTGCGTGGGTTGAGGCAAAGCCCAACACTAGCGTTGCAGTTATCCCTGGCCCGCTATATCGAATATTGTTTGAATCTGAGCCAGCAGTGCGTAACATGACCGTCCAGGCATTTTCCACCATCGTTTTTCGTTTGATGGCAGAACTCGAGGAAGTGCATTCATACAATTTAGAGAAACGCCTCGCAAGTTTTTTGCTACTTCGCAGTTCTGCAGATGCCAAGATTCAAATGACGCAACAGGAAATAGCTTCGCACC
Source organism: Methylobacter luteus IMV-B-3098 (assembly GCF_000427625.1). Classification (GTDB taxonomy): domain Bacteria; phylum Pseudomonadota; class Gammaproteobacteria; order Methylococcales; family Methylomonadaceae; genus Methylobacter; species Methylobacter luteus. The sequence continues at coordinate 1,843,807 of NZ_KE386569.1, read as the reverse complement.
TTGGTACTACACGCGAGGTAATCGCTCGAGTCTTGGGACAGATGGTATCGAAAAAGTACATTAAGACCAGTCGTAACCAAATAGTGATTAATGACCCTTCTAGGCTAGCGGAACTAATTAATCAATAGGTAAGGGCATAATTACTGGATTATTCCCTGATGCCTTGGCTTTGGGTATATTTATTCAAATTCTATTGTAGACTCGCTGAGTTTTTGTAGGCCGATGGGAAGTTTGGCCGTGCTGTGCCGTCGTATGCGTTTGCGAAGTATAATCCGTCGCATGAACCGACAAAACCAGGCAATTGAACATCGCGGATGCTCGGCGAATCCGCGCCCGATAAAATCAAGAAAACCTGTCCTGTATAACCCAGCGGTCGCAGAGCTGGTCGAAAGCATTCCCCGCACTTGCGGACGGGGAATACTGAAGAACAAACTAAAGGCCGGAAATGTGAGGAATAAGACCCAAGAAATGCCGCTTTCACCTTGAGCCTTATACGTTGATCAACCCTGCAATGCCTTCAACACCGCCTGCATCGTGTCGTTGGCATCGCCGAACAGCATACGCGTGTTTTCCAGTACGAATAACGGATTACCGACGCCGGCGTAACCCGATGCCATGCTGCGCTTAAGCGCAACCGTGGTGCCGCCTTTCCAGCATTCCAGCACCGGCATGCCGGCGATCGGACTATTCGGATCATCGAGCGCCGACGGGTTCACGATATCGTTGGCGCCGATCACGATCGTGACATCGACGTTGGGGAAATCCTCGTTGATTTCATCCATTTCATAAACGATGTCGTAAGGCACTTTGGCCTCCGCCAGCAATACGTTCATGTGCCCGGGCATGCGCCCTGCCACCGGATGGATGCCGAAGCGGACTTTCTTGCCTTTTTCCCGGAGCAGCTTGGTGATGTCATTGACCGTATGCTGGGCCTGCGCCACGGCCATGCCGTAACCGGGGATGATCATGATGTTTTTGGCCGCCAGCAACAATTGCGCGGTTTCTTCTGCATCGATAGGGTAGACATCGCCTTCAACGGCGGCCGCCTCGCCCGTGCCCGTGCCGAAACCGCCGGCGATGACGCTGAGAAAATTGCGGTTCATGGCTCGGCACATGATGTAGCTGAGGATGGCGCCGCTGCTGCCGACCAAGGCGCCGGTGACGATCAGCAGATCATTGCTGAGCATGAATCCCGTAGCCGCGGCGGCCCAACCGGAATAGCTGTTCAGCATCGACACGACGACAGGCATGTCAGCCCCGCCAATGGCCATGACCATGTGTACGCCGAAAATCAGCGCGATGAAAGTCATGATGAGTAACGGGTATAGGCCTCCACCGCTTTCGGTCTGTTCAAGAAACACCTGGCCCAAACCGATGACGAAAATCAACAGGCCCAGATTCAACCAGTGCCGTAACGGTATCAGGAGCGGCTTGCCGTTGATTTTGCCGCTGAGCTTGCCGAAGGCGATCACCGAGCCGGAGAACGTGACGGCGCCGATTAGAATGCCGATGTAAATTTCCAATTCATGGATCGTTTTCTCGGCACCCGAGAGAGCGGCGCCGGGATCCATGAAGTTGGCGTAGCCGACCAGAACCGCAGCCATACCCACCAGACTGTGCATGATGGCGACCAGTTCGGGCATTTGCGTCATTTCAACCTTTAAGGCCGCCATGGCGCCGATTGAGCCGCCAATCAGCAAGGCCAGGATTAAAACAACATAGGCATTAACCGCGCCGTTTAAAGTTAAAGTAGTGGCAATGATGGCGATGGCCATGCCGATCATGCCGTAATAATTGCCGCGCCGGGCGGTTTCCTGGTGGCTTAAGCCGCTCAGGCTCAAAATGAACAGAATCGTGGCGGCCAGATAAGACATCGTAATTAAGCTTTGAGACATCTTCTTCCCCTTATTTTCTGAACATTTCAAGCATGCGGCGCGTGACTAAAAAGCCGCCGGCAATATTGATGGATGCGATGAGTATGGCCAGGCCGGCCAGGATCATGGCGAGATTTCCCGGCGCCGAAATCTGCACCAGCGCGCCGATCACGATGATGCCGCTGATGGCATTGGTTACGCTCATCAGCGGCGTATGCAGCGCCGGCGTCACATTCCAGATTACCTGATAGCCGATGAAACAGGCCAGTACGAAGACGGTAAAGTGCGACATGAAAGAAGCCGGCGCGACAGAGCCGATACCAAACAGGGCGAGCCCGCCGATAACTAATGGTATAAAGGGCCTGATGGCATCAGGGATGGCTGGTTTCTTTTGTTGTGCCAGGACGGCTGGATAGGCGGGTGCGTCTGTTTGCGGAGGAGGAGTGAGCGATATTTTTGGCGGCGGTGGCGGCCAGGTTATCTTGCCTTCCTTGATGACCGTCGCGCCGCATATCACTTCATCGTCCATGTTGACGTTGAGTATGCCGTTTTTTTCGGGGCAGAGTTCAGTCAGGAAATGCCTGAGGTTGGTGGCATATAGCTGGCTGGACTGGTTGGCCAGACGGCTGGGCAGATTGGTATAGCCGATAATCGTGACGTCGTGCCTGACGACGACTTTATCTTTCTCGGTCAGAGCGCAATTGCCGCCTTGCTCGGCCGCCAGATCGACGATGACGCTGCCCGGCTTCATGGACTTGACCATGCCTTGGGTAATCAGTTCGGGCGCGGGTTTACCCGGAATCAGGGCCGTTGTGATGATGATGTCGACTTCCATGGCCTGGCGCGCGAATAGCGCCATCTCGGCTTCAATGAATTCCTTGGACATGGTTTTGGCATAGCCGCCGGTTCCGGCGCCTTCTTCCTTGAAATCCAGCATCAGGAACTCGGCGTCCATGCTTTCAATTTGCTCCTTGACTTCAGGCCGCGTGTCGAAAGCCCTGACAATCGCGCCCATGCTCTTGGCCGCGCCAATGGCGGCGAGTCCCGCGACACCGGCGCCGATGACCAGCACCTTGGCGGGGGGAATTTTGCCGGCGGCGGTAATCTGGCCGGTAAAGAATCGGCCGAAATGCTGCGCCGCCTCAATGACGGCCCTGTAGCCGGCGATATTGGCCATGGAACTGAGCGCATCGAGTTTTTGCGCCCTGGATATGCGCGGCACGCTGTCCATGGCCAGCACGGTCGCGCCTTTGGCGGCCAGTTTTTGCATCAGGTCTTCATTTTGCGCAGGCCAGATAAAGCTGATCAAATGACCGCCTTCGGGCAGGAGTTCAACCTCATCCATGGCCAGTTCAGGATGGCGTTCGGGCGGCCTGACTTTCATGATGATGTCGGCTTCATCCCATAGCGTCTTCGCCGATTTGACAATTTTGACTCCGACTTCCTTATAAGCCTCATCAGAAATATCGGCACCGGCGCCGGCGCCGCTTTCCAGGCAGATTTCGAAGCCCATTTTAATGATTTTTTCAGCGGCTTCAGGCGTTGTAGCTACACGTTTTTCACCCTCGTGGATCTCTTTGGGTATACCGATCTTCATACAGTTCCCTTTATAGTTTGAGTTATTTAGGATTAATTGAATAGCAAGATTTTTTATAACAAATGAAAACCTTACCGCTGAGCATAGGAGATTGAGGCAGGTTTTTCAATAAAAAATACGGCACTTATCATTGACAGTTAATTTTCGGAATTACGCGCATGGCTATCTTATGCCTTGCGCTTGCAGAAAGTGGAATGGTGTTTTTTACAATTTCACGCCACGCAATCTGAGGGCGTTGCCGATCACGGATACTGAGCTGAAGCTCATGGCGGCTGCGGCAATCATCGGGCTGAGCAGCAGCCCGAAGAACGGAAACAGGACGCCGGCGGCAATCGGAATGCCGGCAAAATTATAAATAAAAGCAAAGAACAGATTCTGTTTGATATTGGCCATCGTATGCTGGCTTAGCCGCCAGGCGCGGGCTATGCCGCGCAGATCGCCTTTCACGAGCGTGACGCCGGCGCTTTCCATGGCAACATCCGTGCCCGTGCCCATCGCGATGCCGACATGCGCCTGAGCCAGTGCCGGCGCATCGTTGATGCCGTCGCCGGCCATGGCCACAATGCGGCCTTCGTCTTGCAGGCGTTTGACTATGTCGGCCTTCTGGTCGGGCAGGATTTCGGCCATGACCTCGTCGATGCCGAGCTTACTTGCGACGGCCTGGGCCGTGGTCCGGCTGTCGCCCGTAAGCATCATGATGCGGATGCGCTCGTTGTGCAGGGTCCGGATGGCGTCGGGCGTGCTGTCCTTGATCGGATCGGCCACGCCGACGAGTCCCGCCGGCTTGCCGTCGACCGAAATAAACATGACGGTCTGGCCATCGCCGCGCAGTTCCTCGGCGCGGGCTGCGAGTGGACCCGGATCGACGCCCAGGCTGTCCATCAGGGCGCGGTTGCCGAGTGCGACGTCCCGGCCATTAACACGACCCTTGACGCCCTGGCCGGTAACGGACTCGAAATCTTCGGCGCGGTCCGGCTCGACGCCTCGCTGTTCAGCGCCTTTTACTATGGCTTCCGCCAGCGGATGCTCGCTGCCGCGTTCAATGCTCGCAGCGAAGCGCAGGAGATCATTTTCCCCAATGCCATCGGCAGTCGTGATACTGACGAGTTTCGGCTTTCCCTCGGTCAGCGTCCCGGTCTTGTCCACGACCAGCATGTCGATCTTGCGCATCAACTCGATGGCTTCGGCATTCCTGAACAGTATGCCGGCGCTGGCGCCCTTGCCCGTCGCCACCATGATGGACATGGGTGTCGCCAGGCCGAGGGCGCACGGGCAGGCAATGATCAGCACGGCGATGGCGTTGATGAGCGCGTAAGCCATGCGCGGTTCGGGCCCGGCCAGGGACCAGACGATAAAGGTGATAACCGCGATTACAATCACGATGGGAACGAAATAACCGGCAATGACGTCGGCCAGCTTCTGAATCGGCGCGCGGGTGCGCTGCGCCTCGGCCACCATCGCCACGATGCGCGACAGCAATGTTTCGGCGCCGACTTTTTCGGCGCGCATGACCAGACCGCCGGTGCTGTTGATGGTCGAGCCTATGACGCGGTCGCCTTCGTGCTTCTCGGCCGGGATCGGCTCACCGGTGACCATCGATTCATCCACCGAACTGGCGCCTTCCAGCACGACGCCATCCACCGGTATTTTTTCGCCCGGCCGCACACGCAGCCGGTCACCGACCTGCACCGCATCCAACGGCACATCTGACTCGGTACCGTCGTCGGCCAGGCGTCGCGCCGTTTTTGCCTGCATGCCGAGCAATTGCTTGACGGCCTGGCTGGTCCGGCTACGGGCGCGCAGCTCGATGACCTGGCCGAGCAGGATAAGCGTTACGATCACGGCGGCGGCCTCGAAGTAGACGCCAACCTCGCCATGCTCGCGGAACGAGGCGGGAAAAATGTCCGGGAATAAGGCGGCGATCAGGCTGTAGACATAGGCCACGCTCACACCAAGCCCAATCAGTGTAAACATGTTGAGGCTGCGGTTTTTCACCGATTGTACGGCGCGGACGTAAAAAGGCCACGCCGACCACAGGCAGACAGGCGTTGCGAGCGCGAGCTCGATGAGCGTGCGGGTCCGCATCGAGAACAGCTGTGAGACGGGCCGGCCGGGCAGCATGTCGCCCATGGCGACAATGACCAGCGGTACGGTCAACGCGGCGGCAAACCAGAACCGGCGGCTCATGTCCGTCAGCTCGGGGTTCTGCTCGGCTTGCTCGGCCTCGACTGTCCTGGGCTCAAGCGCCATGCCGCAGATCGGGCAGTTTCCCGGCTCGTCGCGGACGATCTCGGGGTGCATCGGGCAGGTCCATTCGGTGCGGGACGAGGGGTGAGGACTCTCGACAGGTTCAAGCGCCATGCCGCACTTCGGGCAATTCCCCGGCTGCACCGACTGTACTTCGGGATGCATGGGGCAGGTGTAAGAGGTTGTCGTGCTGCTGTCGATTCTGGTCATGGGCATGTCCTTGTCGCAAGCTATCAAGCTCTGTAGAAAATGGTATGCATCGTATACCATTTTCAAAGTTTGCCGACTCACTGTGATTCTGAAAAGGTACGCATTGCGTGCCCTACTGTTGCTAAGGAATCCGAATTCAATATATAAAAGACATTAGTATCATCTGTAAGTTTTAAATCTGCTTTTGAGTTCGAAATGGTTAGCACCGCTGTGATTCTGAAAAGGTACGCGATGCGTACGAGACTGTGAAAGAATCCAACCGTTCCGTCCAGGCCGCAAAGTATAATACGTCATTATCCCTTTGATAAAAAAGAAACGATGATACGCCGCTACAAAACCGGCCAATGCCGCCACCGGATGATGCTCCTGCCGCCGAGCCTTGACGAATACGTGTCCGAAGGCAACCCGGTCCGGGCCATCGACGCCTACGTCGAGACGTTGGACTTGCAGACCCTCGGCTTTCAAAACACCGGTCCCGGGGGGCAGGTGGGGCAACCGCCCTTCCCGCCGGACGCACTGCTGAAGCTGTACCTTTACGGCTACCTCAACCGCCTCCATTCCAGCCGGCGTCTGGAATGCGAGACAGTACGCAACCTGGAAGTGATGTGGCTAATCGAGGGTTTGCACCCGTGCTACAAAACCATCGCCAACTTCCGCAAGGACAACGGCGCAGCGCTGAAGGCGAGCAACAAGGACTTCATGCTGCTGTGCAAGCAACTCGGTCTGTACGGCGGTGAACAGGTCGGCGTCGACGGCAGCTTTTTCAAGGGCGACACCGCTACGGCCCACAGTTACACGGCCAAAAAGCTGGATGACCAATTGGCCGCACTGGAGAAGAAAATCAAGGACTACCAGCGTGCGCTGGCCGAACAGGACGCGGCGGATGACCGGGCGGGACTTGGGAGTCTGGTGGAAGACGGGGCGCTCGGCGAGAAGATCGCCCGGCTTAAGGCGAAGCAAGCTGAAAAACAGGCCTTGCGGGAGCGCCTGGAGCAATCGGCGGACCGCCAAATTTCGACGGTCGACCCGGATGCCCGCCTGTTGAGCAAACACGGCAAAGTCACCGCCGGTTACAACGTGCAGATCGCCGTGGACGCCAAACACAAGCTGATAGTCGCTAGCGAGGTCACCCAGGACGGCAACGACACGGGGCAACTCGTGCCGATGCTGGAAAAAGCGCAAGCAGTGCTGCACTCCGAATACCTGACGGGTCTGGCCGACGTAGGCTATTTCAGCGGCGAACAGGCCCGGCAGGCGGAAGAAAAGGACTTTGAAATCTATGTGCCGGTCCCGAATAAGGGAAAAGCCGCGGCCAAGGCCGGGCGCTTCGCCCGCGATCAATTCCACTACGAGGCGGAAGTGGACCGCTACCGCTGCCCGCAAGGCGACGTGTTAGCCCCTTGCGGCGGCTTGCAGGAACGGGAGGGCAAGCGCATCCAGGCATACAAAAGCCAGGTGTCCGCTTGCAAGGCGTGCCCGCTGCGCAGCCAATGCCTGAGCCCCAAAAGCCGCTATAAAAAGATCGAACGCTGGGAACACGAAGGCGTGGTCGAACGGCACCTGCAGCGTATGAAAAACGCGGGAACGGCAATGAAGACCCGCAGCCAACTGGTCGAACACCCGTTCGGCCCCCTCAAGCATCGTGCCGGGATACACCACTTTTGGGTGCGCGGCCTGGAAAAATGCCGGGGCGAATTCGGCCTGATGGTTTTGTGCTACAACCTCACGCGGGTGTTAAACATGCTTGGCGTCGATCAGTTCAGGGATTATTGCGCCCAACGGACGGAGAACGGGGCCAATAACGCCGCTTTGGCCTAGAAAATGAGCGGAAAGGGACTTCTGGTTGGAAAAAATGGCCCGGTCAGACGGAAAATTCCCGCAAATCCCCAAAAATTGGCGGTCGGAAAACGGTGAATCGCTTGGGTGGGGAAATACTTTCACAGTCTCGTGCCCTACTGTTGCAGATCCAGGTTGTTCATGCAGGTCATCAATCAATTCTCAGCACTTTGGCGCCGCGGATTCTGCCTGTTTTCAGTTCGATCAATGCCTCGTTTGCCCGTTCCAGGGCAAACACCTGAATTTCGGGATTCAAATCCATTTCAGCGGCCAGGCTCAGGAATTCCTGTACATCGGCTCGGGTAATATTGGCGACGCTCTTGATTTCCTTTTCCTGCCAGAGATGCAGCGGATAATCCAGTTGCAGCAAGCTCTGCTTGTCGCCTTCCTTGCGGATCGCGTTGATCACCAGCCGGCCGCCCGGTTCCAGATTCGCCAATGCCTCAACGATCGGCTGCCAGGCCGGCGTCGTGTCAATGATGCTGTCCAGTTTGCAGGGAGCTCTCTCGGCAGTTTCGCCGGCCCAGACGGCGCCCAGTTCCAGGGCGAACGTCCGTTCTTCGGCGCTTCTGGCAAACACGAACACCTCGCTGTTCGGATAGCGGTATTTGGCCATCTTCAGGACCAGATGGCCTGATGCGCCAAATCCCGTCAGGCCTAAACGCTGCCCGTCCTTAAGCCCTGTCAGCCGTAGCGACCGGTAGCCGATGGCGCCGGCGCACAGCAAAGGCGCGGCCTGAAGATCGGAAAAAGCGTCAGGAATCAGGTAGGCGAAGTCCTCGTTGACAGTCATGTATTGCGCATACCCGCCGTTGACATCGCGGCCGGTGGCCTCGAAGACCGGGCACAGATTTTCATAGCCGGCCAGGCAGAACTTGCATGTCCCGCAGGCGGAAAAGATCCAGGCGATACCGACCCGGTCGCCTTTCTTGATACGCTGTACCTTGCCGCCGACCGCGTCAACGCGGCCCACGACCTGATGCCCCGGGATAACCGGCAAATGCGGTGGCGGTGTTCTGCCTTCGATTTCATCGAGTTCAGTATGGCAAACGCCGCAAGCGGAAACCTTGAGCAGAATTTCCCTGTCGCCGGGAGCGGGAACGGGAAGGTCCACCCACTCAAGCGGCGCCTGATTATCTTTTAAATCGCAAAGCTGCCTTAATAGCATCGCTTTCATGGGCCCACCTTTGAAAGTTCATTAGCTGTCTGATTCGAAAGGTTAGTTGCCTGCCAGTTCCATTACCACGATCAGACGATGTGGTATCATTCTAATTCATTTAACTCCTCGGTCGCACCGGTAACGGTAAGAGGCGGCTCACATAATGGACATCGGTCTTATCCTTATTTTGATTCTTATCAATGGCCTTTTCGCAATGTCGGAAATGGCGATTGTTTCTTCCAGAAAGGCCCGCTTGCAAAAGCTGGCTTCCGAGCGTAAATCAGGCGCTAACGCCGCGCTCAAGCTGCGCGAAGAACCCTCTCATTTTCTGTCTACTATTCAGGTGGGCATCACTTCTGTCGGTATTTTGACCGGCGCGTTGGGGGAAGATGCATTGTCGGCGCCTATCTATGAGCAGCTTGTGAAAATTCCGGCGCTCGCGCCTCACGCCAAAGGCATCGCCCTGACACTGACGGTGGCTTTAATCACTTACTTTTCCGTGGTGATCGGCGAACTCTTTCCCAAACGATTGGCTTTGCTGCATTCGGAAAGCATTGCGGTTGTAATCGCCCGCCCGATGAGCGGCCTGGCCAGAATTGCCAGTCCATTGGTCTGGCTGCTGTCGTCTTCCGGAAACTTGCTGTTGCGCATCATCGGTGCTCACCGTCCCCGCCAGGAGTCGGTCACCAACGAAGAAATCAAGCTGTTGATGGAAATGGGCTCCGAAGCCGGCGTTTTTCATGCCAGCGAAGAAAGGCTGGTTGCCAATGTGCTGAAACTGGATGAACTGCGCGTCGGCGCGATTATGACGCCGCGCCAGGAGATTGTCGCTGTCGATCTGGCGGCTGCGGAGGATGAGATTAAGCGGAAAATTGCAGATTGCCGGCATACGCGCGTAGTGGTTTGCAGGGATGGTCTGGAGAATGTGCTGGGGATTTTGCACCGCGGTGATTTATTGAAGTCGATGATGGAAGGCGTGTTTGATATTGAGAAAACATTGCGCCCAGCGCTGTACGTTCCTGATTCCATAACGCTCACTCATCTTCTGGAGCTTTTCCGGGAAGAGCATGCTGATTTTGCCTTGATCGTTGACGAATACGGTGAAATGGAAGGCCTTGTTGCGCTCAGCGACGTCTTGACGGCCATTGTCGGCGATTTCCCGACAGTCGAGTCCGAACTTGATCCTGATGTGGTTCAACGCGATGATGGCTCGTGGCTCATTGATGGGAGTGTCTCAATTGCAAGGCTGAAGTCAATTCTTGATATAGATACCGATTTTCCCGATGAGATGGCCAATGTCTACAATACCATCGGAGGGTTCATCCTGTTCTATCTCGAAAGAGTCCCTCATGTGGCGGACAATTTTGAATACGGCGACTGGCGTTTTGAGGTGGTGGACATTGACGGAACTCGAATTGATAAGGTTCTGATCACCTCCATAAATCAATAGATCGGTTTCAGTCTCTCTTTAATTAAAACTGAAGAGCCGTAATAACCTTCAAGGATTGAAATTATTACGGCTTGGCTTAGTCCTGTGCCGCGCCGGAAAGTGATGGCTGGGCCAGGGCACACAGTAGCTCGTCAAAGTTGACCGGTTTGGTCAGATAATCGTTGAATCCGGCTGTCCATGCCAGCTCACGGTCCACCTCGCGTCCGTATCCGCTCAGCGCGATCAGATGCGTCATTTTCAACGCGGGATGTTGCCTGAGCGCCCGCGCAACCGCGTAGCCATCCATACCGGGCAGGCCGATATCGAGCAGCACGACCTGCGGCCGTTCAGCCAGTGCGGTTTCCAGGGCCGTATAGCCATCATTGGCCTGCAATACTTCGTGCCCTTCGCTGTTCAGCAACAGGGACAGACTCTGGGCGGCATCGCGGTTATCGTCGACCACCAGAATGCGGAGCGAACCTTCATCCGGCTTCGAATCTGCCGGATAGGAAACAGGAGCGGCCGGTGATTCCCGCAGGCAGGGCAGGCGGATGACAAATTCGCTGCCTTGGCCGCGGCCTTCGCTGTAGGCCCCGACCTCGCCGCCGTGCATCGTCACCAGGCTTTTGACCAGCGCAAGGCCAATGCCCAAACCGCCTTCCGCGCGGTCGATAGTGTGGTCCACTTGATAGAACAGTTGAAACAGACTGGACAGTGCGGAAGACTCAATGCCCCGGCCGTTGTCGCGGACCCGGATGAAGATCTCGTCGTCTGCCGGTTCAACGCTCAGACTGATGTAGCCGCCCTCGTCGGTATATTTGGCGGCATTAGTGAGCAGGTTAGCCACGACTTGCGACAGCCGGACCAGATCGCCTTTGACATAGGCCGGCTCAGGCGGCAGGTGTACGGTGAATGCATGACGGCGAGCCTCGATCAGCGGCTGACTGGTTTCCACCGCCCGCTGCACGATAGCCGACACCGCGAGAGGCTCCTTCTTGAGTTCGATCTTGCCGCGGCTGATGCGCGAGACATCCAGCAGGTCGTCGACCAGCTGGACCAGATGCTCGACCTGGCGACCGATGACATCGCGGCACCAGGCCAGCCGCGTTTCGTCCAGATTGGGCCGTTTCATGATTTGCACGGCGTTGCTGATCGGCGCCAGCGGATTGCGCAGTTCGTGAGCCAGCATGGCCAGAAATTCATCCTTGCGGCGGTCGATCTCCTTCAGTGCTTCCTCGGCCTCTTTGCGTTTGCTGATATCGAGCACATGCGTCACGAATCCGCGCACTTGCCCCTCGGCGTCGAAGTCCGGAGAGTACGTTGCGTGAATCCAGCGTGGGCCGCCCTCGATGTAGGGCGCCTGGAGTTCGAACTCGACCTGCTCTCCGGCCAGAGCCCGTTCGACGTAAGGGCGAAGAGTTTGCCAACTTGTCTCACCGAGAATTTCCCGCATGTGATGCCCACACACCTGTTCAGGGGTAGAGCCAAACCACGATTCGTAATTTTTATTGACGCGACGGTATCGGCATTCTCTATCAACATAAGACATCAGCGTCGGTGCGTTGTCCATGGTTACCCGCAGCAGATCGCGAGTCTGCTCGGCCTCTCGCCGCGCAGCCTCCAGTTCGGCCGTACGCTCGGCCACGCGCTGCTCCAGTGACGCATTGGCTTCGCGTAGCGCCTGCTTGGTCTGTTTCATTTCGGTAATGTCGATGCCTACTTCCAGGATCATCGGCGAGCCATCTGTATCGGTAAAAGGAAAATCATGAATCTCGTAGACATGTTCATCCGGACCGGTCCATCGCCATTCCTGCGGCGCATTGGTCTTCAGCGGCTTGAAGGTTTCGCAGCGCTCGCAAGGCTCGCAGCGGTTAAACAGATATTCATAGCAGAGTTTCCCCTGGGCGTTACCGTAGCGCTGTTCGAAGAATCGGTTGGCGAAGGCTACCTTGTGATCCTGGGTCAGTAGCACCACGTAGACAGGGAGTCCCTGAAGCACATCATGCAGTCGCTGACGTTCGGCTTGCACGGCTGAATAGGCTTGAGCCAGCTCGGCAGTATGCAAAGCCACCTGGCGGCGAAGCTGCCAGGTCCACAGGCCTAGCAAAGTCAATAGGCCAGCGATAATCACAGTGCCCCAAACAACGTGCTTGACCGGAAATGTGAAGGAGGTATCGATATCGAACCACTTTCTGTAGAGCCGGTCGTACTCCCCGTTGGCCTTGACGATGGCCAGGCCCTGATTGAGACGGTCACGCAGTTCAGTGTCGCCTTTGCGTACGGCGAAGCAGAACTCCCGTCGGTATTCCTTGAGCAGTGGACCGGGCGTGACTATTTTTTCCAGGCCGGTTTTATGCAACAGAATGTTGCCTTGCAGCAGCGGCGCCAGCACTGCGTCGTGGTGGCCTGAAGCCAGCAGGCGAAAGCCGTCGGTCAGATTATCTACGAGCACCAGTTGCTGATTGAAGCCGCGGCTGGCAAGGGCGTCGTGAGAGGCGTCCGAGCGCAGGACGATAATGCTCAAAGTCCGGGCCTGCTCAATAAACTCGAGAGGGGCATGTCCCTTGCGGACGAAGAAGGCATCGTAGCCAATCGTGTGCGGTTCAGTGAACTCCACCAGTCCTTCGCGTTCCGGCACGCGCGCCACCAGTGGCAGGGCATCTATCTCGCCCGTCTTGAGCTTTTGCCAGACCGTGCTCCAACGGTCTGACTGGAAGGTGACGGGAATATCCATCACTTCGGCAACCCTGGCGAACAGCTCGACAGTGAAACCAGTCGGCTGCCCCTGATCATCGATATCGGCATAAGGCGGAAAACGGGTTTCCGAGCCGACACGCAGGGACTGCCTCTGTTCGGCGCCAACGAGATCGGGAAGGCTCAGGATGACCAAAGCCAGTATGAGTGCAAACTGTCTGATCTGGAATTTCATATGAGGCAATATGTCCCGTTGAGCTTAAATGCTGAAAAGCTATTAAGGTTGGCTGGAAAATGGAGTAGTGATTGCATTATCTCTATTGTAAGTCCGGGTAATGTTTTCAAAATCGATGTTCCGTGATTGGCTCAAAAGCAACAGCCGTCTGAAAAATATCTAAACTAACATGGCGACCGCTACCTTGGATGAAAGTCCTGCTAATTTCTGGACGAGTTGCTGCCAGCGGTAGTTGTCATAGTAGTAATTGTAATAGTAATAATGTAATTATTAACCTACTTATTTAGTCAGAATATTTAAATAATAATTCCATTGCAAGCTTGTTTTGACTCGACAAGGCAGTTTCTGATGATTATTCAGGGGAAAAGAAAACTGGAAGGGGAATCTAACAGCGTTGATCCGCCAACATGGCTGATCTTGAGTTTCAGCGCATTATGTCGGCTCAAGGCTTTCAGCCACGGAATGGATGACTTTTGCCTGAATCCCCTAGTTCCCAGACACAATTCAAAGTACGGGGATTTTGCAAACTACGATTAATTATCTCGACATAAACTGATGCTCGGCAGAAGCGCTGAACTTTTAATGAAGCGCATGAGTCAACATTTCAAAACTTACGCAGGCATAGAGGCCTTCCGTATGATAGCCGATAAATATTACACCATTTTGTCAGCTAGTGCTTTTACAAGGGCTGACCCTGTCTTTGGAAGATGCGTACAAAATTAAAACAATAGTGGTGGTGGAAATATGCAACTCAGTTTGGGAGATAGATTCGCCGAATTGCACGCGTAACAAATGATTGAGCAACTAAACCAATGGTTTTTGGTTTGGACAACGCTCGGCTCTCTGTAACAAGTATGTGAAATTGGTGGCGGCATGTCGGCCATTCTTGCGGCCGGCAAAAGAAAGTGACCAATGAGAACCAAAAAGGAACGTCGGCTGGAAGCACGCTGAACGTTGTTGCATAACTAAGGCTGCCCGAATACCCCTGGATGGAATTTTGATTGACGCTGGCTCTTGCCATCGGAAATGGGATTGGTTTCCGAGTCGGAAGCTAAACCCAAAACATCAAGGAGATATTGCATGAACATAAGTTATCGAGAGTTTTTCAAGAAGCAGAAACACTTCATCTTAACCGTGGCGAAACTGCCGGTTTCCAGCGATACACTAGGCATGGTCAGCGCAATCATTATACCTGCGCTAATAGGAATCATTGGAATCAAAACCTACAAAATTCTCTTCGCGCTCTGGCCTGTTACCCGATCAACACTGGGTTGGGAACCTCCGACCCTCTTTGAAGGAATACGCATCTTCCTGGTGTCGCCGCTGGCGTTTCTTGCTGTTGCGTACTTGGCAGCTTATTTCGTCTTATGGCAGCGACTTTCGATCCGGCGCTGGTTGCGCGCAATCCTGCTGTTTTTGTTGCCATTGATTGCCTTGCCTTTGGCCAAGGTCCTTTGGACCGGGATAAAGGGGAAGAATCTAACGGGAATTGAATCTTCCTGGGCGTATCAGATTGTCCATGTGTATGGAGATGCACTGTCAGATATTCAATTTCTGTCCGGGATATACCAAACGGACATCTTTTTTCTAGTCGGGTATGGCCTGCTTTCTACTCTTGCTCTTAGTGTCGTGCCCAACCGATGGCGACAGCTGGTGTTCTCGCTGTTCATCTGTTTAAGCGCAACCATTTTGGCTGTTGCCGGTCTGGAACTTGCCCATTATCTTAAAACAGGCATGAACGGCAACGCGTCGATGTTAATGTACTTTCTTGCGAATGCCGACGATCTGTGGGATATGGTAAGGGACGAAGTCAATTGGAAAACCATCGTTGCTATATTGGCACCTCCTTTTTTAATATTGCTGTGCCCCTTGATCAGTCGATTAGTAACGAGGAATCCGTGGATCAATTGGCAGCAAGACAAGTCAGTGTTCAACGCAGGAAAGGTGATCTGGCTGGTCCTGCTCGCCGGTATCCTTGCGCCCGAGCACATCGGTCAGGAATATATTCGACTGAGAGGAAATATTGTCCTTAACTTTGGCCAGGAGCTGCTGTTTCAACCTGACATACCCACTGAGGCATTCAAGGAGGGAAAAGCGCTAAGACAGGCTGCGTTGAACCTTGAGTTTGTTCCGACTGCCCGCGCACAGCGCTTAAATATTGTGGTCGTACTGCTGGAATCCGTGCGAGCCGATGCAACCGGCGTTTATAATCCGTCGCTTCAAAATACTCCATTCTTACGTGAGTTAAGTAAAAAATCCTTAGTTGCCAATGAGATGTATGCGGTTATTCCAAGAACATCCGCGGCATGGGTAAGCGTGCTGAATGGCATGTATCCCAGCATTAACTCTGCGCTAATGTATTGGGCCTACCGGGAGGCCGGTAATCCGAAGTTTGCAAGCCTTCCAAGGTTGTTGCGAAAGACCGGGTATAAATCAGCATTTTTTGTTCCAACTCATCTTAATTACGAAAATGAAGGTCAACTGCTCTTCAATATGGGATTCGACCAGATTGTATCTGAAAAAGACTATGGTAAAACTTCATATGAACATGTGAATTATTTTGGCCTTGAAGACAGGGTTATGATTGACCCCATCATGTCTTGGGTAGATACCCAAAGAAAAGACCATAATCCGTTTTTTCTGACCGTTATGACAAACGTAGGTCACGAAAAATACACCTTTCCGTCGACTTGGAAAAAACGGGAATTTATAGGGAGTGGCAACGAAGATTACAATAATTACCTTAATTGTATCGCTTATATAGACGATTTTCTTAAACGGCTGTTTAATGAATTTCAACGCCGCGAGTTATTCCAGAACACGATATTTTTTGTGCTGGGCGATCATGGAGAGCCTTTCGGCGAGCGCGGCACTAAGGAGCGTGCGCTCTCTATGTATGAAGAAGAACTGCATATTCCAATGCTCATCTTTGCGCCGTCTCTATTCCACGACGGAGGGAAAATCATTGGCCCCCGGCAGCAGGTCGACATTCTCCCGACCATTGCAGACATGCTTGGATTTTCCACTAACGGTGACCTGCCTCCCGGGCTTTCGCTTCTCAGGGACAATCCGAAGGACCGCGAGCTCTACTATAGCTGCATTCTGGAGGGAATAGCCATAGGCATGCGTAAGGGCTCGCGGAAGTATATATACAAATTTGATTCTGCGCCGATGGAGGTGTTCGATTTGGCAAAAGACCCTGATGAACGCCATGACCTGGCAGGCGAAATCAGCGAAACGGAAGCTTTAATGGCCAGGAATCAGATGCTGAAGTGGTATGGAGCCACAAGGTTATCGATGACAGGTTCGGAACCGGATCATGATTTGGCGGCGGCCAAACCTATCAGAGCCTGTTCAAAATTTTCGCAGCCACAGTGCCAGGAAAGCCAGAGTAACGAATTGCAGGCCGGTATTGGGCAAGCGCCCGGAATTTTTCTGAAATCATCGGCGCTTTTCCAACCAGACGAATGATTGTTTCACGATCCAGCGCTGGGTCAAGGCTTTTCGGCAACGGCATAGATGACATTCGCCTGAACGTCTTGTAGCCGCGCGTCGGCTATGAATGCCAGACTGGCCCGGCGAACATAGTCTATCGCGTCCGAATCCATCTGGTCGATCGTGCCGCGGTATCCCGATCCGAGCAGCGTTGTCCACCAGTCATCCGGCGATGCAATGGCGTGAACGGCGGATTCGGCCGCTATCGATGATTTGAGCACGCCTCCTTCGACCAGCACTTCATTGAGCGTTGAAGGCTCCGAGATGCGGTCCCATGGGTTGAATTCTTTATACAGGTCGGGCCTGACATCGCGAACGGCGTTCCAGAACGCCGTATTGGCCGGCTCGAAGAAATCCGGCCCCCAGGTCGTAATGGCGAGTTTGCCGCCCGGACGCAGGACTCGCCACAGTTCACGGATAGCGGCCGGGATATCGGGCACGAAAAATATCCCGAACACGCAAACCACCGCGTCGAAACTGGCGTCGGGAAAGCCGGTAGCCAGCATGTCGCCGACCCGAAACTCAACATTGTTTAAATTATTATTGCCGGCCTTCGTGCGTGCAAGTTCAAGCAGTTTCTCTGCCAGATCAATGCCGATTACCTGGCCTGACAGCCCCACTTGTGCGGCCGCCGGCAGTGCTGATGCGCCGGTGCCGCAGCATACGTCGAGCACTGATGAGCCAAGCTTTAGATCAAGCCGGTCGATGGTGCTTTGCCCGAATCGGTTCCAGAAAGTATTGGCCGGATGGTCGAACAGGTCGGAAGCGGCATTGTAGGCCGCCGCCGCTTTGGCTTGTGCTTCATTTAATGAAATCATGGGTGGTCTCTTGGATTTAAAGCGCCGCTTGGTGGACGGCCTGAATTGATACAGAAGATGGGTAATGCATTTATAATCCCCAAATAATACCTTAAAGACGGGCATCAGGAAACCTGGGCTAACTTGTTGGCATTGTCGAGCAAATTCAAAGCATTAATGAGTCTGCTTTGTCGGTTGCGCCATTCTTTCATGACACATTTGTTGCGGAATGGTTATGATATGCCCCCGCAGGCGCGTCAGGCGGAATAAATTCTAATCCCGTTTTAAAATTATCGAGACTGCCGGAGGGCTGATTTTTTGCTATGAACGCTGGACAAATCGCCCATGTAGCCTGGAAAAAGCACTTTCAATTGAAGGCGATATTGAAATGAACCGCATTTATCTGGTCCGGAACGAGGCGGACAAAAACATGAACCGGTTTTATCAACTGATCATCATGCCGGGGCTGTTCGGTGACTGGTCGCTGATCCGCGAATGGGGCCGTGTCGGTTCGCCCGGCACCGTGCGCAAGGATTGGTTCGATACCGAGGAAGAGGCCATCAACGCCGCCCAGCGCTTATGCCAAAGCAAGCAGAAAGGCGGCTATCATTATTATTCCCGATGAATCCTGTTGTATCGACTGAAAGGGCAACAGATTAATTATCCCGTCTGCCGCGCCGGCCGCGCGCGTTGACAGAGGTACTCCGCGGCTCTTCTTTATCGCGTTTCGTAGATATACACGCACTTTCCGTGATCGAAATAGTGCTTTCCCGACTCGTCCGCGGCGGCGCTTCCCTGCACCGTATATGAGGCATTCCCGTTCGCGGCCAAGTGAATAAGACGTTGAACAGACCCGCCATCCGCCAGCATAAGCTGAATAACAGAGTAAGACTCGCCTGTGTTTGTTCGGATTGAAATGCCGTCACCTTTATCGAGTTCGTTTATCAGCATACCCGAAACTACGAAGGGTGTTTCTGGGTGGCAAACAGGCCATGGATGCCGGAAGCGCATATTCAATATTGTGACCTCAAACTCAGACTCGCAATTCAAGCGCTATATAATAAAAGTCTGTAACGCCTGCTTATAGTACAAGGGCTTGCGGCTCATGATGCCGGGCAATTGAACCAGGTTATTTCAGCCATGGCAAAGGCGGTAAAGGATCACTTTGATAAGGCGCGAGCAATTATAAATTCAAGTGGAAAAGCGCTTGCTGTTAGCAAAGTCGGCACCGATATTGAAATGATCGGCTGCAATTCATTTTTATGAAATACGCGGCGAAAGCCAGATAACAGTATGTCACATTTTTACTTTCCAAGAATCCGATCAACAAACTTGCCGGCCACATCGGCTACCGCGAATTGATGACAAAAAAACAGACCGTCGGATGGCTAATTGAAGAGATAGGGAAATAATAAAAAGTAGCAAATCGATGGATATAAAAAAGCCCCCTTAAGTTTTACTTTGCGAGGGCTCTGGTCGCTTGGAAGCGCTGCCTACGGAAAACAATTCCATGGGTATGAAAAGTTAACGATAGGCCTTATCGGTTACATCAGCGTCTGGATTATACACAAGGATTATGAATGAGCAAGAGAGTTCTGGGATTGGATTTGAGTGCAAATGCCATCGGCTGGGCATTGCTCGAAGAAATGCACGGCAGTTCCAATAGGATAATTGATCTGGGTTGCCGGATTTTCAGCAAAGCCCTTGAAGAGAAAGCACCTTCTTCTAAAGATGCTGAGCGCCGCAATGCCGGATTAATCCGACGCATTCTTCAGCGCAGAGCCAGACGAAAGCAACGGATGCTCAATTATTTGTTAAAGCTGGACCTGCTACCGCAGGAGTTGCAGACATCGTCTCAACCGGGAGCCATACTGAACCAGATCGGCAACCCCTATCATTTGCGTGCAAAAGCGCTGGATCAAAAATTATCCAGGCACGAACTGGGCCGGGTGATCCTGCATTTAGTCCACCATGGAAGCCTTCCGCGCAGCCGCAAAACCTTGCTGGGCGATATGGTCGATGACCCTGATGCGTTGGCGGTTCTGGCCGAGCTGGGGGAGGGTGAGGACCACGCCGAACGCGGCAAGGAAGAAATGGCCTTTAAAAAGGATGTCGAGGCGATAAAGGACGGCTATCAAAGAGACGGGCTGCCGGACGCTGGGCGAATATCTGTCGAGGCTGGACCTTCGCGACTGCAAGCGCAATCGAGCCCTTGGCATGCATTTGCGCACGGATAGGCAAATGTATCAAGATGAACTGGAACTGATCTGGCAACAGCAGCAATACCATCATGTCCTGTTGACGGAACAGGTCAAAAAGCAGGTGGAACGCATCATCTTTTATCAAAGGCTTCCTAAATCGCGCACCGACCGTGTTGGCAGGTGCGCTTTGGAACCCAAACGCAAGCCGGCCGGTATGGCACGGCTGGAAAGCCAGCGTTTTCGCTATTTGCAGGCTATCAACAGCCTGACATACCGTGAGGATTGCGCTGAACATGAAGCGTTTTTGTCAGCCGGGCAAAAAGGCAGACTGGTCTCGCTGTTTGAGTCCGAAGCCGAGGTGACCTTCCCGATGATACGAGCGGCGTTGGGCTTTGACGAAGCCATGGAATTCAATCTGGAACGCAGCAATAAAATGCTGAAAGGCAACGTGACTGCCTGCCGGATCAGAAAAGTTCTGAGTGCATGGGATGATCTGGGCGCTGAAAATCAGCAGGTACTGGTTGAAGATTTATTGACCATCAACAAGAAGCCGGTTCTGGAGAAACGGCTGGCCGAGCACTGGGGCTTTGACCCGGTTACTGTTGCCAGTCTGTGCCTGCTGGAGTTTGAGCCGGGACATTGCCACCTTTCCGTCAAAGCCATCAACAAGCTGCTGCCTTTCCTTTATCAGGGACAGAGTTACTCCGATGCACGGGTTAGTGCGGGGTACGGCCAGGAAATTCAGGAGAGGGAAATAAGGAACAAACTGGGCGCGCCGCCCGAAACCGCCAATCCTGTCTTGCGAAAAGGACTGCGTGAGCTCAGGCGGCTGATCAATGCCCTGATTGCCGAATACGGCAAGCCCGATGCGATCAGAATCCGGATGGCGCGTGATCTGGACATGAATGCCAGGCGCCAGGCAGAATTCATCAGGCAGCAAAAATCCAATGCCCGGGCGAATGAGGAGGCGATGCTGAGGTATCAGGACATTCAGCGACGGAACCCGCATCTGGACTTGGCCGGCTTCTCTGACAAAACCGTTCAACTAAAATACCGGCTATGGCGGGATCAACAGCGGCGCTGCGCCTACTCCGGTCTGCGCATCAGTTCATCCGTTCTGTTTGGCTCCGAAGTTGAGATTGGCTACATTTTGCCTTACAGCGAATCATTGGACGATTCTTATATGAACAAAGTGCTGTGTTATCGCAAGGAAAACAGCAACAAGGGCCAAAAAACGCCTATTGATGCGTTTGGCGATCATAAAGAACAATGGAATAAAATTGTACAAAACCTCAACCGGTGGGACAGGTCTCTTACGCCGAAAAAAAAGCGTTTTTTCATGACGACGGCAATGGTGCGGAAAGAGGATTTTGTCAACAAGCAACTCAATGATGCGCGCTATATCAACCGTGTAACGCATGGTTATTTGAAACAACTGGGGACGGATATTTCGGTCAGTAAAGGCTTAACGACCGCATGGATCCGGCAGCAATGGGGATTGAACAATCTGGCTGGTGGCGCATCGGCAAAAGATCGGGCCGATTATCGGCATCATGCGGTTGACGCGCTAGTCGTCGCTTGCATTGATCGGCCGTTGTATACGCATCTGGTCGAGGCGGCCAGAGACCTTGAGCAGAAGCAGTCCCAATTGAATCTGGACGATTTACCTATTGAACCGGCCTGGAAGACTTTGCGCGAGGATTTACAGCATGCGCTCGATAATATGATTGTGGCGCATGCGCCGTTGCTTGACTCAAGTGCTCTGTCGCATGAAGAAATCGGGGCTGGCAAGGTCTATAGAAGACCTCTGGATGGGACATTTACACAGGTCAATAAAATTGTCGATCCCGTGGTTAAGGATATCGTCCGGCAGCATCTGGAACGCTACAATGGCAAACCCAAGGCGGCGTTCGCGGAAGGCGTGACGATTTATCATAAAGACGGCAAAACCCCGATCAGACGGGTGCGGATTCTGCGATCGGAAACCACATTGCCCAAGCCCGATCCAGCCGAATCCGGTGCAGGGGACAAGCAGGGCAGGGTTTTTAAATGGCTGGCCTACCACGGCAGCTTTCATCATGTGGAAATATTCAGAAATAAAAACACCGGCCAATATATCGGTGAATTTACGGCCATGACGGAAGCGAATCATCGAGCCTGGGGCATTGGCAAACAGAAACAGCCGATCGCTAAAACAGGCCAGGCAGAACAGCTTGAGTTTGTTATGGCGCTGCATGTCAATGACATGGTCAGCGTCGAACAGGGCGGGCAGAGGGTTTTTTATCGCGTCCAGAAACTGGATGCCGGCAGTAGGGAATGCGTACTGTGTCTGCATTCCACAGCGATCTCCGGCAGAAAAGACGAAGAGGTGATCCATTTCAGCATAAACGAAGCGTCATTTGGCAGATGGCGACTGCGAAAACACAAGATCAATGCGATTGGCAAGCTTATCGGATGATAAATAACGACAAGTTATATGAAAAAGTCGCATTAGCCCCGCCGCCAGGCGTGGAAGCGCGCTATCCACTTCAACAATGTTTCCGGCTGATGACGGCGCTTCCATACGCCAGCGGCGTATTTGTTGGCTTCCGCCATGGTCGGATAGATATGAATAGTGCGCAGGATGTCATTCAGGCCAATACCATGCTTCATGGCCAGCACGAATTCCGCGATCACGTCGCCTGCATGCTGGCCAACTATGGTGACGCCCAGAATTTTATCCTTGCCGGGCGGGGTCAGCACTTTGACGAAACCGTGCGCCGCACTGTCGGCAATAGCGCGGTCCAGGTCATCAATATTATAAATGCTGACTTCATAGGCAACGCCTTGTTCCCTGGCGTCCTGCTCATTCAGACCGACGCGGGCGACTTCCGGGTCGGTAAAGGTTGCCCAGGGAATCACTGAGTAGTCGGTACGAAATTTATTGAAGCTGCCGAACAGGGCGTTAACCGATGCGTACCAGGCCTGATGCGCGGCTGTATGAGTAAACTGATAGGGACCTGCCACATCACCGCAGGCGAAGATATTCGGATAATTGGTGGACTGAAATTCATCAACCCGCACCGTACGCCCGGGCGCCAGTTCCACGCCGATGTCTTCCAGGCCGAAACCGGCGGTGTTGGCTGTGCGGCCGATAGCCAGCAGTAGCCGATCAAAGACGATGCGCACTTCCTGGCCCCGATATTCGGCAATCAGGATGTGCTCGCCGTTTTCGGCAAGGAATTGCTTTGCGGTATGTTCCAGGCGTACGTCTATGCCTTCCTGACTGAACTTTTCCATTATAGTCGTGGAAACTTCCGCGTCTTCTCGCGTTAACAGGCGCGGTGCTTTTTCGACCTGGATGACTTGTGTTCCAAGGCGGGCGAAAGCTTGCGCCAGTTCGCAGCCGATAGGCCCTCCGCCCAGTACCAGCAAACGTCTGGGTTGCTCGCGCAAATTCCAGATCGTGTCGGACGTCAGGTAATCGATGTTGTCAAGGCCCGGGATCGCAGGAACAAAAGGTCGCGAGCCGGTGGCAATGACGATGGAACGCGTTGTCAAGGTGCGCGTGCCTTCCGGCGTCGTAATTTCAACCGCCCAGGGAGAAATAATCCTGGCGCTTCCTTCAATGACATCCACGCCGAGTTCCCGGTAGCGCTGCGCCGAATCGTGCGGCGCGACGGTTTCAATCACACGTTGCACACGCTCCATAATCCCGGCAAAGTCAAAATCGGCTTTAATGCCGTTGATGCCGAATTCGGCAGCGCGGTGAAACTGCGCCAGCAATTTCGTCGAACGGATGAGGGCTTTCGATGGCACGCAGCCGGTATTAAGGCATTCACCGCCCATTTTGTGTTTTTCAACCAGCGTGACGCGGGCCTTGACAGCGGCGGCAATATAAGCGGCAACCAGTCCTGCCGCGCCCGCGCCTATGACCACGAGATTGGTGTCGAACTTGTCGGGTTTAGCCCACTTTTTGTAAATTTGTTTGGCTTGAAAGGCCGAAACGACTTTGCGTGTTATAAGAGGAAAAAGTCCCAATAAGGCAAACGATCCTAGCAGAGCAGGGGAGAATATGCCCGACAAAGTATCGATTTTAGCCAGTTGTGTGCCGGCATTAATGTACACCACCGTACCAGGCAACATGCCCAGTTGACTGATCCAGTAAAAGGTGCGGGTTGTGATGGCTGTCAATCCCATGACCAGATTAATGACGAAAAACGGGAAAACCGGCACCAGCCGCAAGGTAAACAAATAATAAGCCCCGTCACGCGCCATGCCTTCATCCACGGCTTTGATGCGTTCGGCGAACTTGGCTTTGACAAGGTCGCGAAACAGAAAACGCGCGGCCAGAAAAGCCAGCGTGGCGCCGATGCTGGATGCAAACGATACGATCAATGTTCCCCATAGCAAGCCGAACAGCGCGCCGCCGGCTAATGTTAACAGCGCGCCGCCGGGCAGGGACAAGGCGGTCGCGGCAATATAAATCAGCGCGTAAAAGATCGTAGCCTTGACAGGATGGGCATTGGTATAAGCAAGGAGGGCCTGGTGCTTGGCCTTTAAAGTTTCCAGGGTCAGCAATTGCTGCAGATCGGAATAGAAAAAAGCGCCTATCAGCACGGCTATAATTATCAGCAAAACGATGTGTGATCTGGTCATTGTCTTATCCTAGTGAATGCAATGCTGATTGGAGTGTTTAATCACTATTAGATGTTATACACGGGCCTTTTTTATCCCGCTTATTGTGCAAGCGATACTTCATAAACCGATCTTTTCCAACTCACCCCCGTAACCTCATCAATTGAATAGTCTTCATAGATGCGAATTTACTTGTGATCTGGAGGGTATTCGCACTAACAACAATGCAGCCGTTTATAAAGCATTGAAGGCACTTTGGGTCGAATGCCAACAGTAGGCGCTCCAGGGACCCTGCCGTTGCGTAATATCAGTGGCTGTATTTCTTATAACTATTTGATATTTTTTAAGCTATCCGTTTGATGATGTCGAAAATGGCTATAGTTACCTGGAAATATTACCTACTGCATCTAAATCTGTTACGCTAATGCAGCGAGTGCGTAGCGCGTTTTTGTTAGTTGCCTGATATCAGAGGCGCAGGCGGCACTATCAGATAGACTTGAAGAAGATTTCTAACCAGAAGCCAAATGGGTTATTCAAGAAAACAAATAAAAAACCGCTATACTGTGTTGCGCAATGCGCCCGCACTAATTTAACTACGAACTACAGAAATTTAATACTGCGTAACATCACTTATTAACACCTGAATATTAATAGTATATTCTTCATCTGAAAACTTGGGCATTGTAAGTAAATCGAATCGATACATATAAAAATGACTTTAAATAACAGCATCGAGTGGAAATATTGTGTCGGTTTCGTTACTTTCTTATGCTCGCAACTAAGAGTGCGCTTATTTTGCTTTGAAGGAAATTATCAGGAATGCAAACGAATAAACGGATAATTCATCGGTTTTTTAGTCTGGCAATTCTGATCATTCTGGTTGGAATCAGTATTGTTTTTGCAACAGTTATCAGAGAAGAGGTTAAAACCTCCAAATATCAAGCCCAATATCTTTCCGAAATAAGCAAGCAACTGAGTTTCAAACTAGAGCCCGGTCGCAGTTCATCGATTCGTTACCCTGATCATGGTCCTTATGATTTGCGGCTAGGCTACGCGATGCTGCCGGATATGATTCAGCGTGTTGAAAAGGCAGGCTTTAGCATTTCCGCCCAGGCGGCCTCGTCTCCGATGCTGACTCAACTGGTCGATTATGGCCTATTCCCCATCTATCGCGAGAAAACTCAGGCCGGGCTTCGCATCGTTGATCAGGCCAATCAGGTTTTGTTCAGCGCGGTTTATCCAACTTACGGTTACCCCAACTTCGAATCCATTCCCCCTCTGGTGCTGAACACGTTGCTTTTTATCGAGAACCGGGAATTGCTGGATGAAACGAATACCACCATAAACCCCGCCGTTGAATGGGACCGGCTGGGATTTGCCGGACTGCAATTAATGGCGAAGAAACTGGGCGCTGATATCAATGTGCCGGGCGGCAGTACATTAGCTACGCAATTGGAAAAGTACCGTCACTCGCCTGATGGCTATACGAAATCTCTGATAGACAAGTTTCGCCAGATGGGCAGCGCATCGGTGCGCGCCTATCTTTTAGGACCTGATACGCGCGAAATGCGGCGAGAAATCGCCCTGGCTTACCTGAATTCCATGCCGCTAGCCGCGACGCCGAGATTGGGAGAAGTCCATGGTTTGGGTGATGGCTTGTCGGCCTGGTTCGGTGCGGATTTTAACGAAGTCAACAGAATGCTCAGTCCGGGCGCGATCAATTCGGAAAATATCAGTCAGAAGCAGGCGCAAGCCTACCGGCAGGTTCTCAGTATTCTCCTATCTCAAAGGCGGCCTTCTTATCTATTGGGTCCGGGCTATCAGGCGCTTCAGTCATTGACCGATCGATATTTGCGGGCGATGGCGAGCCAGGGCGTTATTTCGCCAGCGTTGCGTGATGCCGCACTAAAAGTATCCACTGCCCGCCCTGTAGGTCTAAATTCGTCTCTTGCCAAATTCATGGCCGAGAAAAAAACACAGACCGTGCTGAGAACACGTCTGGCTAGAGCGACGGGCGTGAAGTCCATCTATGAACTGGATCGCCAGGATTTAACGGCCACGACTACTATCGACTACCAGACGCAGCAAGCCGTCGGGAATGCGTTACGCCGGTTGAGCGACCCGGCTACAGCCCGTGCCGCCGGCGCGGTAGGCTTCAGGTTGCTGGGCGACAATCAGGATCTGTCTCCCGTCGTCTATAGCCTGATGTTGTTTGAACGCAGTGAAAAAGGCAATCTGCTGCGCGTTCAAACCGATAATTTTGATCAGCCTCTTGATATTAATGAAGGCATTCGCCTGGATCTTGGTTCAACCGCCAAGTTGCGTACGATGGTGCATTATTTGCAGCTTATCAGCGGTCTGTACCATCAGTATAAAGACCGCCCGACTCAGGAACTGGAAAAAGTCGAACTGCATCCACGCGATTATTTATCGGCATGGGTTATCGAGCAGCTTCGGCTGCATACTCAGATAGGTCTGGAGGAATTGCTGAATATGGCGCTGGACCGGCGCTATTCGGCCAGTCCTTACGAAAATTTTTTCACCGGCGGCGGCATTCATCATTTCGAGAATTTCACGCGTGAAGAAAACGCTAAAATCATGTCGGTGCGCCATGCTTTGCGCGATTCCGTGAATCTGGTCTTCATTCGCCTGATGCGCGATGTGGTCTATCATCATCTTTACAGGCCCGAGGGCGTCGCCCGCTGGCTTGAGAATGAAGAAGACCCGCGCAGGCAAGCCTATCTGGAGCGTTTTGCCGATCGCGAAGGACTGGTTTATCTACGGCGTTTTTATGCCAAATACCAAGGCAAAAGCGCGGAAGAAGCCCTGGCCCTGCTGACCCAGCGCGTCAAGGCCAAAGCGTCGCGGCTGACCATGCTGTACCAGGCCATTTATCCGGATCACGACGAGTATGATCTCAACGCTTATCTGAAAGCGAATCTGCCCTCGTCCATTCTAGCCAAGGAAGACATTGGCGAGCTGCACAAGAAATATTCAACAGCAAAATTCGACTTGCAGGATCAGGGCTATATCACCAAGATTCATCCGCTTGAGCTTTGGCTGGTCGGTTATCTGGCCAAACACCCGAATGCCGCGCGCGACGAAGTTCTTGCCGCCGGCGTCGAACAGCGGCAGGCCGTGTACCGGTGGCTGCTCAAAAGCAAAAGAAAGCATGCTCAACAACGGCGTATCATGACGTTGCTGGAGGCCGAGGCATTTAAAGAAATTCATCGTGCCTGGGTACGTCTCGGTTATCCGTTCCAGGCATTGACGCCTTCTTACGCGACATCTATCGGCGCTTCCGGCGATCGGCCTGCCGCCTTGGCGGAGCTGATGGGCATTTTGCAGAATGATGGCATAAGACAGCCGCTGATTCGATTCGAAAGCTTGCACTATGCCGAGGCCACACCGTACGAGACATTACTGAACAGATCGCCCGGTAAAGGTGAGCGCGTCATGCCGGCTGAAGTCGCGCGGGTGGCTCGCGGCGCGCTGACTGGCGTTGTGGAGGGCGGAACCGCCTCGCGTCTCAGGGGCGTTTATACCGATCTGGAAGGCAAACCTCTGACTGTAGGCGGGAAAACCGGCACCGGCGATCATCGCCGCGAGGTATGGGGAGAGGGAGGTCGCCTGATTGAGTCGAAATTCATCAGTCGCGCCGCCACGTTTACGTTTTTCATCGGTGACCGGTTCTTTGGCGTTATCACCGCTTATGTGGCCGGACCCAATGCCGAACAGTATCACTTCACCAGTTCACTGCCGGTACAGATAGTGAAGTTTCTGGAGCCCACGCTTTCGCCTTTGGTGAATCGAACTGCAAATAATCCGGGTTCCGTGCCAGTGCCTAAAATGGCGATGGCCGACAAAAATAATGTAACAGCTGCTCCAACACAGCCTTAGAAGCTGTTCACGTGAATGCGTGTGGGAGGGCGGTTCACTCGCCCTCATTCGCTCAGTTCTAATATGGGTCTTATGAAATCTCCGGAATCTAAGCTGAATAGTGTTGAGTTTCCAGAGAAATGCCATGTCTCATATCATCTTAAAGGTATCAGTATCGGCTCACTGTGGCTGAGTTGGATAGCGCCGCACGGCACGAATCCGAAGGTCGAGTGCGTTGCCGCATTCTGGCCATACGCCAGTTGGCGCTCGGTCATTCCGTGGCGCAAGATCAAGGATGCTTCGGGCTCGGCAAGAGCCAGCTTTACCCGTGGGTGCAGCGCTATAATGCCTAAGGCTTGGTGGGACTGGTTGGCGTCCCACGTGCAGGCGCTATTGGTTCTGGATGGGGCTGGCTGGCATCGCTGCGCCGCCCTGGTCATTCCCGACAATCTGACCTTGCTGCACTTGCCTGCTTACTCACCGGAATTGAACCCGGCCGAGTGGCTCTGGCGGGAACTGCGGCAACGGCACTCGAGCAACCGCGTCTAGGCCAATCGCGAGGCACTCGATGAGGCCGTGGCAACCGCCTGGCTGAAGTTGACTCGTGATGCCAGTCAGCTCAC
Source organism: Methylobacter luteus IMV-B-3098 (assembly GCF_000427625.1). Classification (GTDB taxonomy): domain Bacteria; phylum Pseudomonadota; class Gammaproteobacteria; order Methylococcales; family Methylomonadaceae; genus Methylobacter; species Methylobacter luteus. The sequence continues at coordinate 1,814,914 of NZ_KE386569.1, read as the reverse complement.
GCAACTGATTCATTTCCCCCGGATTCAATCCGCTCAGGCTAACCTATGTCCGGGAACTTTTAAAGATGCGTATAATTTAGCAGTTACCGAGGCGGCGCAAAGTCAAATTCGCCAGGATTGAATTGATCAGTTTTCGCAGCCCAGAAAGGCACGTTCGAAGCGCCCTGGAACACTATCGCCCGCGGCGTTGCTGTTGGTGTCGTTGGGTGTTTATGTGTATTGAGCAGCAAGACGGAAGGTATATTATTGAGTTCTGTTTAGAAATAGCGCCTGATTATGCCATACTGATAAGTATGCGTCTGAGTTAATGACTGACAATACGGAACGATTAAGCAAATCTTTTTATCAAACAGGAAGTTTTGAAATATTGGCGGCATAACATGCGGTATAAGATGGCAAGCGGTTAATAAATTGGATTCATGGGCCTGATTAACACCGGATATTTATTGGCTTCAGGCTGAGTCCGTATCTCTTTCAAACTAACCTAAAAGGACTGAAATGATTAAATATACGCCTTTAAAAGATCACGATACACCTGTCAAAGTATTGTTCACCGGTTATCTATGCACAGTCGGCATCGGTTATGTTGTTGCGCTGATTCAGATTCTGTTTACGCACGGCATGGCTGATGGAAAGTTCGGTCTGTCCATCGATGATATCGTTTACAGTTATTACGGCAACCGTTCGGGCACGGTGGTGGAGACAAAACTGAACGGTTCAATGAAAGGGATGGCGCCCGAGGCGGAGCGCTTCCAGATCATACAATGGGTTCGGGATGGCGCGCCGATCAATGACTATCAGTCGTCCGGCGTTGAAAAAATTATCGAGACACGCTGCGTCACATGCCATAACAAAGACGCTTCAGGCATTCCGAATTTTGCGGATTTCGAACAGTTGAAAGCCTTGACGACGCAGGATGAAGGCGCGACTTTTTCTTCACTGACACGGGTTTCGCATATCCATTTGTTTGGCATCAGTTTCATCTTTATGTTTGTGGGCCTGATCTTCGCATTTTCCGAAACCACGCCCAGACCTTACAAATCCGTCGCTATCGGCATGCCTTACGTATTTTTGCTGGCCGATATTCTGTCCTGGTGGCTGACTAAGATTCATCCGACGTTCGCCTGGCTGGTGATTCTGGCCGGTACTGGCATGGGCGTTTCATTTGCGTTTATGTGGGTTACTTCAATCCTGGAAATGTGGCTGTTCAGACCCGTGTTTATTGAAGGCCCTGGTATGAAGGTACAAGCATGGTTAGAAAGTTTGACCTGCGGGGGCGAAGAAAGTGGTGTGAATAAAACCTGGTGTGCCGCCAAGCGCGGGTTCACCTTCCTGAAGGACAAATGGCTGCAGCATGGCTGGCCATGGCTTAAGGGGTTATTTAATAAATAGGTTTGTTTTGACCTCGTCAGTGCAGAGAGACTTTGGCTGAAGCTCTCTGCATCCTATTCAATTCATCATAGGTCAGCAGATTGATTAACTGACATTTAATCGAATCGGTTATCGAGTGAGCCAGCGGCTTTATTTCGCTTCCATATCTTCAAGCTCAATGTTCAGGGCTTTGGTCGAGATTAATAATTCACTGATGGATGCCAGCAATGACAGCACTATAAATACCATGCTAATACCGAATACGATATTGCCGTAACTTTGCACCCCATAAAAAATCAGCCCCATTGCCAGTATGCAGCCGATAATGCCAATGACTGCCAGCAATTGCATGGCAATGATGAAGCGTATCCGTTGCCTCAGGCTTTCAATCTGCTTTTTGGCCACGGGGCTTTGGGTTTTATTGAACAGGTTATGCTGCTCCCGAATGCGGCTGGCAATGGCCAGAAAACGGTTCGTGTAAGCCAGAAACAGGACCGAAATGGCAGGGAATAAAAGAGCCGGGGTTGTGATGGTAATGTTCATGAGATGCTGAAAATAACGATGCTTAGGTATTAAAGTGTATTGAAAAAGTAAATTTAATTGAAGAGTCCGGTCATGGAAACGACGTTTTTACTGTTTTGCCTAATGTCATATTGCTGTTCATAGCCTTTTTCCTGTGAACATGATAGAAATCTAAACTTTGAGTTTTTATTATTCTGTTTATGCATCAGTTATGCCACAAGCGATAAATGCTCAAGCAGTGCGATGATAAAAGAGGCAATTAAATCGGTTGGCAGCCGTTGAATGCACCAAAATAATACATATGCATCATTTTGATGCTCTATAAGCTGCTTTGGGTATTTGCAAAGACGCCCGAAGTTGAAGGGCAGGGAAAGGGCGGGTATTGATCAGGAAGGAAAATGCAGCCGGACAGATTGCCTGCCCGGCGTACCTTTTTAACTTACTTGTTTTTGTTACGTTCGTTGACTTCTTTAATCACTTCATCAGCCACGTTTTTAGGGCATGGCATGTAATGTGAGAATTCCATCGAGAACTGGCCGCGGCCAGAAGTCATGGTGCGCAAGTCGCCGATATAACCGAACATATCGCTCAGCGGCACGTCAGCTTTGATACGCACCCCGGTAATACCGGCATCTTGCGATTTAATCATACCGCGGCGACGGTTCAAGTCACCGATCACGTCACCAACGTTCGCTTCAGGTGAAAACACGTCCACTTTCATAATCGGTTCCAATAATTGCGGAGCCGCTTTAGGAATGGACTGACGATACGCTGCGCGAGCGGCGATTTCGAAAGCGATAGCTGACGAGTCAACCGCGTGGAAACCACCGTCGGTCAGGTTTACTTTGAAATCCAAGCATGGGAAACCTGCCAACACGCCTTTGTCGATACTGGCTTTGAAGCCTTTTTCAACAGCTGGCCAGTATTCGCGCGGTACGTTACCACCGGTTACAGTTGATTCGAACACAAAACCGCTGCCTGGCTCGCCCGGCTCGATGATGTAGTTGATTTTCGCGTACTGACCAGAACCACCGGACTGCTTCTTGTGGGTGTAGTCGTCTTCAACTCGTTTGGTGATGGTTTCGCGGTAAGCCACCTGTGGCTTGCCGACGTTCACTTCAACGCCATGAGTACGTTTCAGGATGTCCACTTTAATATCCAAGTGCAACTCCCCCATACCTTTGATGATGGTTTCGCCGCTTTCCTCGTCGGTTTCAACGCGGAATGAAGGGTCTTCCTGTATCATCTTACCCAAGGCAATGCCCATTTTCTCGTTGCTGCCTTTGTCTTTAGGCGAAATGGCGATAGAGATAACGGGATCAGGGAATACCATCGGCTCCAGAGTAGCTGGTTTATCAGGATCGCACAAAGTATGTCCGGTCTGAACGTTTTTCAAGCCGATCAGCGCGACGATATCGCCGGCTTGTGCCGTTTCAATTTCGGAACGGGTATCGGCGTGCATTTCCACCATCCGGCCGACCCGTTCGGTTTTACCGGTATAGGTATTCAACAAGGTATCGCCTTTTTTCAGACGACCTGAATAGATCCGAATGAAGTTCAAAGCGCCAAAGCGGTCGTCCATGATTTTAAAGACCAATGCACGCAATGGACGGTCGGCATCGACAAGCGCGTGTTCGCCGGTCGGGTTGCCTTCCAGGTCGACTTCGGGTTGTGGATTGACTTCAGTCGGGCTGGGCAGATAATCAATAACGCCATCCAGCACCAACTGTACGCCTTTGTTTTTGAACGAAGAACCGCAATAGGTCGGGAAGAAATCCATCTTAGTGGTGCCCTTGCGGAGGCAGCGCTTGATCTCGTCAATGCTGGGCTCTTCGCCTTCTAAATATTTTTCCATGATTTCGTCATCTTGATCGGCAACCTGGTCGATCAGTTTTGCGCGCCATTCTTCCACATCCGCTTCCATATCGGCAGGCACGTCCGTAATTTCGTATTTCATCGGGTCGCCGGAGTTATCCCAAATCCAAGCCTTGCGGGTTAACAGATCAACCACGCCGGAGAATTGGTCTTCGCGACCGATAGGTAGTGTCATCACGACTGGCACCGCACCCAACACGTCTTCGACTTGTTTGACAACGCGGTAAAAATCGGCACCTAGTCTATCCAACTTATTGACGTAAATAAGACGGGCGACTTTGGAATCGTTGGCATAACGCCAGTTGGTTTCGGATTGGGGCTCCACGCCGCCGGAACCGCAGAACACGCCGATACCGCCGTCCAGCACTTTCAAGGAACGATACACCTCGATGGTAAAGTCAACGTGGCCCGGGGTATCAATAATATTGAAGCGGTGGTCTTTCCAGAAACAAGTGGTGGCGGCCGATTGGATGGTGATGCCGCGCTCAGCTTCCTGTTCCATGAAGTCCATTGTTGATTCGCCTTCGTGAACTTCGCCGATTTTGTGGATTTTACCGGTGAGCTTTAAAATACGCTCTGTAGTGGTTGTCTTGCCAGCATCAACGTGTGCGAAGATACCGATATTTCTGTAAAGCGATAAATCAGTCATGTTTGTACTCTAGTTGTATAAAAAACTTCTGTCGTGACTACTCTTAAGTAATTTACTCAGGAGGGTTCGTGCCGGGGCGCAGGAGCGATCTGCCACGGATAGTTAATTTCACCCCGCAGCGACTGAAAAAACCATTGGTTTGGATAAAACGCGCAGGATGTTTACAGGTTGCTCAAAGCCAAGTGAGGTAGCGTTGTTAAAGTCACTGTCACTGCTCACTCGTCCAGATTCGAAAGGGCGCTATTTTAACCAAAAGCGCGACAGAAATACAGGAAACCGTTAATTTGTATTAATAAATAACAAAATCACCGAACTGAAGCGGCTTGCAGTCGGCCCCGGCTAATCGGAGCAAGACAACTTTCGCCGTCTTGCTCCCGCGCCTTAGACAGCCTGGCTGTTTAAATAGTCTTCATAATTGCCGTTGAAATCGACGATGCCGTTCGGCGTCAGTTCGATAATGCGTGTCGCCAGCGACGAGACGAACTCGCGGTCGTGGCTGACGAAAAGCAATGTGCCGGGGTAGTTTTCCAGCGCCATATTCAACGATTCGATTGATTCCATGTCGAGGTGGTTGGTCGGTTCGTCCATGACCATAATGTTGTTCTTTTGCAGGATCAGTTTGCCGAACAACATGCGGCCCTGTTCGCCGCCGGAGATGACTTTGACCGATTTCTTGATCTCGTCATGCGAAAACAGCAAACGGCCTAATGTGCCGCGTATGACCTGGTCGTCGTCGGTTTCCTTGCGCCATTGGCCCATCCATTCAATCAGGGGCATGTCTTCGGCGAAATCGTCGGCATGGTCCTGGGCGAAATAACCGACTTCGGCATTTTCCGCCCATTTGACTTCGCCCATATCAGGCGGTAAGTCGCCGACCAGCGTGCGCAGCAGCGTCGATTTACCGATGCCGTTAGGGCCGATGACGGCCACGCGTTCACCGGCGGCGATCATCAGATTCAGGTTTTTGAACAACGGTCGTTCACCATAGCCTTTGCCCAGTCCTTCAACTTCCAATGCCAGACGGTGTAGTTTCTTGGCCTGATCAAAACGGATAAATGGATTGACCCGGCTCGACGGCTTGACTTCATCCAGCTTGATTTTCTCAATCTGTTTGGCGCGCGAGGTGGCCTGTCTGGCTTTCGAGGCATTGGCCGAGAAACGGCTGACGAAGGTTTGCAGCTCGGCAATCTGGGCCTTTTTCTTGGCGTTGTCGGCCAGCAGGCGTTCGCGCACTTGGGTCACGGCAGTCATGTAATCGTCGTAATTGCCGGGATAAACACGCAATTCCCCGTAATCCAGGTCGGCCATGTGCGTGCAGACGCTGTTCAGGAAATGGCGGTCATGCGAAATGATGATCATGGTGCAGTCACGCTCGTTCAGCACGCCTTCCAGCCAGCGGATCGTGTTGATATCGAGGTTGTTGGTCGGCTCGTCGAGCAGCATGATGTCGGGATTGGCAAACAGGGCCTGGGCCAGCAGGACGCGCAGTTTCCAGCCCGGTGCAACGGCGCTCATGAGGCCGTAATGTTGTTCGAGCGGGATGTCGAGCCCCAGCAGCAATTCGCCGGCCCTGGCTTCGGCACTGTAGCCGTCCATTTCGGCGAACTCGACTTCCAGTTCGGCAACCTGCATGCCTTCCTCCTCGGACATTTCCGGCAGCGAATAGATACGGTCGCGTTCCTGTTTGACCCGCCAGAGCTCTTTGTGGCCCATGATGACGGTGTCGATAACGCTGAATTCCTCGAACGCGAACTGATCCTGACGCAGATTGCCCAGTCGTTCGTTGGGCGTAGTCATGACGGTGCCGGAGGTGGGTTCCAGATCGCCGCTCAGTATTTTCATGAAAGTGGATTTGCCGCAGCCGTTGGCGCCGATCAGGCCATAGCGGTTGCCGTCGCCGAACTTGATGGAAATATTTTCAAACAGGGGCTTGGCCCCGAACTGCATGGTAATGTTAGCTGTAGAAATCAAGGTTTTGTTCCGAGAGTGTAAATAAGATTCAAGAAAATGCGTAAAGACGACCGGTTGGTTTTCCGTTTATAGCAGCAGTTGGTCATTAATGGCTATAAATCGGTCGGCCGAGCAAATCAGCGATGGCGCTGTCAGGGCCGGTACGCCGTAGACTTCCGTAGTTATGTGATAGGCATTGCGGACTTTGTTGAGCAGCAGGTCGAAGTCGCCGTCACCCGATAACAGAACAATGACATTGACTTTGGGCGCATATTCGATGACATCGAGTGTAATGCCGACGTCCCAGTCGCCTTTGGCCGAACCGTCGCTGCGCTGGATGTAGGGCTTCAGTTTGACTTCAAAGCCGATATTTCTGAGTATCTGCTGAAACCCCTGCTGTCTGCTGTCGCCTTTGTCGATGGCATAAGCAAACGCCGCAACCACTTCTCTGCCGGCCGTTGCCAGGCTCCAGAATGCATTGTAGTTGAAATGGCGCTGATAGCTTTGCTTGACGGTGTAATAGATATTCTGCACATCGACAAAGATGGCGACTTTTTCCATGCGTTACTTTATAAATGAACAACAATAGTCGGTAGGTGTTTTGACCTTGACGGTGAATTGGGCATTGGCCGGCACATCGAATGATTCGCCGCCTTTGACGGATTGCCATTCTTCGTTTCCGGGCAGGCGCACATCCAGGTCGCCGTCGATGATTTCCATCAATTCCTTGTCGGCCGTATTGAATGTGTACTCGCCGGGCAGCATGAACCCCAGGGTTTTTACCGAGCCGTCGTCAAAACGAATGGTGCGGCTGCTGACATTGCCGCCGAAGTAGACATTGGCTTTTTTGACAACCGATACGTTATTAAATTCTGACATTGTCTGTCCTTAAAAATTGAGACTGGATAGAGATAAAAAAGAGCGCAATGATAACAGATTGTCTCTGTTGATGTTTTGTTTTAACGCATTTTTTCAAGTCGTGAAATCTTTGTATAAGTGGCAGAGATAGCGCTATTTGATGACCTATTGTCAGTGTTTATGCCTATGGCATCAGGTCTGAAAAGGGAGTAGCTTCAATATACCATTCTATGGAGGCATAGCCATGAGGTATATATTAACCCTGTTAGTTGTGCTTTTCGTACTGACTGCCTGCAGCCAACCGCAAGTGCGGGAGGTGAAATATACCATGGACACATTCGAGCCAACTGCTGACGTCGAGGTTTTGAACACCTGGCCTCGGGATCGCAAATATTTTGCAATCGGGGAACTTGAAGTCAGCACAAGCGATCAGGCAAACAATGCCCTTGTAAGAAAAGCCAGGCAAATGGGCGCGGATGCAATAGTTTTAGGGCCAGCCCGTGAACGTAGTCAGGTGTACGTGCCTATTGATTCGCCGTTAAATACGAATTCTGTCAGTTTCCGTGGCGTTTCGCTGAATAGCGTTCGCGCCATAGCTATAAAATACGAGCCTTAGATCCGGGTTTGTCAGCACATCTTGCTGACCATAAAAAGTATGGGGGCTGAGTCTTTGTGCTCCGTGCTGTAAACAGTGCTGACTCTGAATTGATTCGTATCCAGTTGGCCGCACCAGTGTTTGACCTGATCAGCTTCCTGATCGCCGCCTGGGTGGCCCGGATAGGCAAGGATCGTGATAAGTCCTCCGGCTGCCAATAGCCAGCTGGCGCTGTTCAGGGCCAGCAATGTCGAATCTGTGCGCGTGATAATGCTTTTGTCGCCGCCCGGCAGATAGCCCAGGTTGAACATGACAACGCTGATTTTGCCGTGATGCTGCCCGGGGATTTTTTCGGCCATGAGCGCATGGCTGGCATGAATTAACGTCAGGCACTCGGGATCACTTAATTGTCCGCATTTGGACCGGGCTGAATCCAGTGCCGCTTGTTGTATATCAAAGCCGTAAACCTTGCCTGCCGGCATGACTTGCTCAACGAGAAACAGTGTGTCATGGCCATTGCCTACCGTGGCATCGATAGCAATGCCCCCCGGCTGGAGCCTGTCTTTGATAAGTTTATGGGCTTCTTTAACCAGGGAAATGCGTTTCATGATAACGTTGGATATTGCAGGATAAGGGCAAGGGCGCGTTATTTAACAATGACTCGGCAAAACGCTGGCTATGCCAGGGAATCTGCAGGCTGCCTTTGGCGCCAAAGCCGTTGAAAATGGCGATTTGCGGGTGCCGGGGATGGTAGCCGAGAAAGGGATTACGGTCCTGTGTGCAGGGCCGGATGCCCGCTTGTTGGTTTGTCAAGGTGGTCTTGAGCGTAGGCGCGAGTTGCTTTAGCGCCGCCAATAAGTAGTCGCGGGCCGTATCGGTGGTGTCCGTGTTTATATTGTCGCGGTCGAAGGTAGCGCCGATACGGACCTGACGGTTGTCTAAAGGGATCAGCCAGTTGCCGTAGTTAAGGATTTTGTCCGGTAATTCGGCAGTAGGTAGCAGCGTTAATATTTCGCCTTTTGCCGGCCGAAAAGGCAGCCAGGAAAACCAATGGTTCCGGCTCGCGTGATGACCCGCACAGAAGATGATCTGTTTGGGTGAAATATCCTGCCAGCGTAATGAAGGTTCGAGTTGAATGTCGCGGTCATCAAATTCAGCCAGTCTGTAACAGCCTCTGGCAATAAAAAAGTCTTTCAGACAGCGCAATAATGGCCGGGTCAATAAATAACCGGTCTGTTTTTGCTCCATAAAACCGAAAGGCGTTTCCAGAAAGGGGATAACATTGTCAGATGTTGTGACGGCGCCTAAATAATTTTCATATCTGAAATCATTAAGCCGTTTTTGCGCATGCTTTAATTCGGCGTCACTGCGAAAAAGCCGCAGCATAGGCTTTTCAATATAAAAAGGCTGCCGGAAAAATGCTGATAACGCCGAGTAATACTGCCTTGCAGCAGGCAATAAATCGTCGACATCATCGGATTTTACGAAGCGCAGGCCAGTAACCGGATTGATCAGGCCGGCGGCTACCTGTGAGGCATTCTCACGTCCATTATCGATAACGACGACTTTGCAGCCGTGCTGTATCAGTTCCCAGGCGAGCAGGCTGCCGGCCAGTCCCTGGCCGATGATCAGAAAATCCACAGGCATGGTTATCTGATTAGGTTGATGCTGTAAGCGGTGGCTATTTCGCGGCCAGTGGCTCGCCTTTAAAACTGATGCCGTCCCATCCGTATTTCATGAAATTCCTGATATTTGCGTGGCCCGTGCCGTTCGGGTCATCTAAAACATCCAGGCGATAATAATCGCCGAACAGATTTAATGTCTGTTGCTGATCGAGCCCGTTGAGGCGGGCGAAGGCAAAAATTTTGCAGGAGCCTTCGTTAGTGCCGGCCGGATTGGTGACGACACTATCGTTCAGGCCGTTGCTGAATTCCGTCGGTTGGTATTGGTAATTCTCCGTAATGACGGCTATGGTTTCGTCAAAACTAACGGGGACGTTGTTTTTTATTTTTTCAATAAATGCTGTAAGTGACATGAGCAAGATTCAAGGAATTAACGAAGAAAACCTGACAGGCGTTTGAAATCGGGGTGAGCGGAGTTCCTCAGCCATTCGAACAACACCGATTCATAATTGGTAATAGCGGCGCCTTGCTGCTGCATGCGCTGCAATGCGTAGTGCTTGTGTTCCGTCTTGCGCGAGCAGACGGCATCCATGACTACGTGAACCTGATAGCCCGCGTGCAGCAACTCCAGAGCAGTCTGCAAAACGCAGACATGGGTTTCCTGTCCCACCAGTATGACTTGCTTGCGCTGGCTGTCCTGCAGCGCCTGGTTAAAGCCTTTGGCAGCGCAGCAGGAGAAACCGGTTTTCTCGAAAATCTGTGCGGTTTCGGGCAGTCTTTCAACAATAGACGCATCGGTAGGGCCCAGGCCTTTAGGATATTGTTCGGTGACCAGTACAGGAATATTCAGCAGGCGTGCGGCTTCAACCAGCTTACCGGCGTTAACGGTCATTAGTTCGCCATCCGGTTCAGGCATGGCTATTGATAACCTGGACTGCAAGTCGACGACGATCAGCAGGCTGTTTTCCACTGACAGGAGATTGGGGTGCGTATTCATTTTTACCTTAAGCGTGCTTCATTATGCGTGCTTTCTCGCGCTGCCAGTCACGGTCTTTCGAGGAGGCGCGCTTGTCGTGCAGTTGTTTGCCTTTCGCCAGGCCGATTTCCAGCTTGGCGCGGCCTTTTTTCCAATGCATGTTCAACGGGACTATCGTGTAACCTTTGCGTTCCACGGCGCCGATCAGCTTATTGAGTTCATGACGGTTCAGCAGCAGCTTTCTTTGGCGGATTGCTTCTGGGTTGACATGGGTCGATGCCGAAGCCAATGCTGAGATATGCGCACCGACCAGCCAGGCTTCGCCTCGCTTTATGGTGACATAACTTTCTTTCAGTTGTACGCGGCCTTCGCGCAGGCTTTTCACTTCCCAGCCTTCCAAAACAAGACCGGCCTCGAATCGCTCCTCAATATGATATTCATGAGTGGCCTGACGATTCTGGGCTATTGTATTGTTTTGCTGATTTTTATTTTTTTTGGACTTTTTATCGGCCATAGTGTGCTGGTTGAGATTTTAGACTGACGTAAGGGTATAATTTTGCTATTTTACTCGATTTACTGAAAAAAATGAGTTTTTAATAGAGACAACGGGCACTCAAATGACGGATACAAAAAAATCAATTCATGGGGAATGGTCATCACGTTTCGCATTTATCCTCGCAGCCACAGGTTCGGCGGTCGGTTTGGGAAACATCTGGAAGTTCCCTTATATAACCGGCGAGAACGGCGGCGGGGCATTTGTTCTCGTTTATTTGTTGTGCGTGGCGTTTATCGGTGTACCTATCATGATTGCGGAAACGATGATGGGGCGCCGAAGCCGGCAGAGTCCTATCAATACCATGGAGACGCTGGCCGCCGAAGCTGAAGCCGATACCAATTGGCATTATCTGGGCTGGATGGGGGTTCTCGCCGGTTTTCTGATTCTCTCTTATTACAGTGTTATTGCCGGATGGGCTTCCGCTTATGTCTTGAAGGCTTTCACCGGCAGTTTTTCAGGTGCGAATGCGACAGAGATAAAAGGGCTGTTTGACAGCTTTGTTGGCAGTCCTGTCCAACTGGTTTTCTGGCATACCTTGTTCATGCTGGCCACCATGATGATCGTTGCTCGTGGCGTAAAGAGCGGACTGGAAAGAGCGGTGCGTTTTTTAATGCCGGGCCTGGTTGTGCTGATGATTTTATTGGTTGGTTATGCCATGACGACGGGTGCTTATGATCAGGGGCTGGCGTTCCTGTTTACGCCGGATTTCAGCAAGATTACCGGTGATTCTGTGTTGACCGCCATGGGACATGCGTTTTTCACTCTGAGTCTGGGTATGGGGGCTATTATGGTTTATGGGTCTTACCTGCCCAAGGATGTGTCCATAGCAAAAACGGCGTTTCTGATCGCCGGTTCCGATACGATCGTGGCTTTGTTGGCCGGGATCGCTATTTTTCCTATTGTTTTTGCCAACGGACTGGAAGTCGGTTCAGGCCCCGGCCTTATTTTTCAAACGCTGCCGATTGCTTTCGGCAATATGACTGGCGGCTGGCTATTCGGTATTCTGTTTTTTGTGATGCTGATGTTTGCAGCTTTGACTTCTTCTATTTCCTTGATTGAGCCGGCTGTTGCGTGGCTGGTTGAAAATAAGGATATAAGCAGGGAAAAGGCCTGTGTCTGGACCGGTTTGGCAACCTGGTTACTGGGACTGGGGACCGTATTTTCTTTTAATGTATGGTCTGAATTTAAAATTTTCGACAGAAGCATTTTCCATTTGGTGGATTATTTGACGGCGAACTTGATGTTGCCCATCGGCGGCTTTGGGATCGCGGTATTTGCCGGCTGGATCATGAAACAGCAGCATAGTGAGCAGGAACTGCAAATATCCAGCATGCAAGGCTATCAGATATGGAAGTTTTTAGTCTGTTACATTGCGCCCGCAGCTGTTTTTTTGGTGTTTCTGAATGTGGTTGGGGTTATCTAAATGACCGTTGTTGAAAAAAGCGCGCTGGTGAAATTTTCCGCGCAGCAGATGTTTGATCTGGTTAATGATATCGAAGCCTATCCGCGTTTTTTGCCTTGGTGCAGCGGCAGCCGGATCCTTAAACGCGAGGGTGATATTGTTGAAGCGGAGCTGTTGATTTCCAAAGGCGGATTCAAGAAATCCTTTTCAACGAGAAATATAATTGATGAGGGCGGCAGAATCACGGTGTCCTTGCTGGAGGGGCCTTTTTCTTATCTGGAAGGCACATGGGATTTCATGCCGCTGCGCGAGGATGCCAGCAAGATTTCCCTGAATCTGGAATTTGAAATGCCGGGCTTACTGGCGAACCTAGCATTTGGCGCGGTATTTAACCAGATATGCAACACCATGGTCAGTTCTTTTACCCAGCGGGCCAAGGAAATTTATGACTGAGCTGCTGATTGATATCGAGGTCGCCTATGCCAAGCCTGAAGAGCAGGTGATTCTGGCCCTTAAAGTGCCCGAAGGTTCTTCTGTTGAACAGGCCATAAAGGCCTCAGGCGTGTTAGTCCGATTTCCGGAAATCGAATTGTCCGGGATCAAGGCGGGTATTTTTGGCAATGCTTGCAGGATGGATCAAATCCTAAGACAGGCCGATAGAGTGGAAATTTATCGGCCTTTGCTCCATGATCCCAAAGAAGCGAGACGGCAGCGGGCTGCAAAAGGATAACAGTTACAGTGCGCTTGATGATGCTTCGGGTGATTTAATTCATTGGGGTATCAGAATCATTTATTTTAGGTTCTGAATTTACAGGACTGGATTCAGTCGAATCGTCGATGTTATCGGCATCGATGCCGAACAGGCCGGTGATTTTTTCCCATAAGGTTTTCTCTAATTCCCGTGGCGGCAAATCCACTGTGGTTTCAGTCGACTCCTTAATCACAGGCAGTGAACTGGGCTTGAAATCGCCTTGTACGCCGATGACTTGATCATCCTTGAATAGCAATGAGATCTTTTTTTGCATTCTGGGCTCGCCGCCGGGTTGACTGGAATAAATGTAATCCCAGCGATTCTGGTGGAAAGCATCCGTCAGCATGGGCGAACCCATGATATACAGTACCTGACGTTTGCTCATGTTGGGGCGTAGCTGATCGATCATGGACTGATCGATCATATTGCCCTGTTGAACGTCTAAGGTATAGATGCCGGGTAAATTATTTAGAATGGTGGAACATGAGGCAAGCGTCAGGCTGGCCAACAGAGTCAAAGAAAAAAGCGGCTTTCCCATTTGAGGCGGCAGAATAATTTGAAAAAAGACTAAATCATACCCGATGTTAAACGATTATCCTATAAAACAGTCATGCGCTTCATGCCAAAAAAACGCTACAATGTGCAATCCCCCATATAAAACTGCTACTTGAAAGGCAAAAATCGGAGATTTATGTTGGAAACTCAAGATTTAAAGAATGCAGGCCTTAAGGTCACGTTGCCTCGGGTCAAGATTCTGGAAATTTTAGAAAAACAGGTTGATGAACATCATTTAACGGCTGAAAAGGTTTATAAAATCCTGCTGAGCGAGGATGAGGACATCGGCCTGGCCACGGTTTACCGGGTTTTAACCCAGTTTGAAGCCGCAGGTCTGGTGACTCGGCATCATTTCGAGGGTGGAAATTCTGTTTTTGAATTGGCCAAAGGTGATCACCATGATCACATTCTCTGCATGAAGTGCGGTAAAGTGGACGAATTTACCGATGAGCTTATTGAAGCCCGGCAGAAAGAAATTGCAGAGAAGCTGGGCTATGAGTTAACCGACCACAGTCTCCATTTGTATGGCTACTGTTCCGCCTGCAGAAAATCCTGATCCTTTTTAACTTACAAACTTCATGTTTAAACCGCTTATTTTTTATATCGGCCTGCGTTATACGCGGGCTAAACGCCGTACTCGCTTCATTTCCTTTATCACATTAACTTCTATTCTGGGGATAGCCCTGGGGGTCACGGCACTGATCACGGTCTTGTCGGTCATGAATGGTTTTGAAGCCGAGCTGCGCGAACGGATTCTCGGCATGACGGCGCACGCCACGATTACCGGCAAGGACGGCCAGTTGGATAACTGGCGGGAATTGCAGCCGAAAATCAAGGACTATCCGCATGTAGAGGCGGCCGCCCCTTTTATCGACGGACAGGTCATGATTAATGCCGGTCGACGCGTTAGCGGCACTTTGCTGAGCGGAATTTTGCCTGAATATGAGTCCACTGTTTCGGATGTTGCCAATAAAATGAAAGTAGGGCAGTTGTCTCAACTGGCCCCCGGTGAATTCGGCATTGTTCTGGGTGCGGAGCTGGCGGGTTATCTGGGCGTTATCGTCGGCGATAAAATCACTGTCATCAGCCCGCAGGTTAATCCCACGCCGGCCGGTATTCTGCCCCGGATGCGGCGTTTTACCGTGACGGGCATTTTTCAGGTCGGCATGTACGAGTACGACCGCAATCTGGCCATTATTCATATTGACGATGCGGCGAAATTGTTCCGTTTGGGCGATTCGGTTTCAGGACTCAGGATCAAACTGGACGATTTGTTTAATGCGCCAAGGATCACCCACGCCATGGCTACCGACTTTTATGATGAATACAGGGTGAGTGACTGGACGCAGGCGCACAGCAACTTCTTCCGCGCCATTCAGACTGAAAAACGGGTCATGTTTATTATCCTGCTGTTGATAGTGGCTGTAGCGGCTTTTAATATCGTATCGACACTGGTTATGGTGGTCACGGACAAGCGCGGCGATATCGCCATTCTGAAAACCCAAGGGCTCACCTCGCGTTCGGTCATGGGTATTTTTATGGTGCTGGGTACGGTCATCGGCGCGGTCGGCACGTTCTTGGGTACCGTAGGCGGCATCGCGTTGGCGTTAAATGTTGAAACGATAGTGCCGGCCATTGAGAAACTGTTTCAGGTTCAATTCATGGCGGCTGATGTTTACTATATTAGTCAGTTGCCCTCCAAGCTGGTCTGGACAGATGTTTATGCGATCGCGGGCATGGCCTTCTTTTTGTCGCTGGCAGCGACGATTTACCCTGCCTGGCAGGCGTCCAAAATAAATCCTGCGGAAGTTCTGAGATATGAATAAGACTAGCATTCTGGAATGCCGGCAATTGACCAAGCGTTATAACCAGGGCGGGCTGGACGTTGAAGTTCTCAAAGGCGTCAATTTGAGCATTGGGATCGGCGAGCGTGTCGCCATCATGGGCGCATCAGGCTCGGGCAAAAGCACGCTGCTGCATCTGCTGGGCGGCTTGGAAAAAGCCACCGGCGGCGAGGTGGTGCTCGATAACGTTAATCTGAATAAAGTCAGCGCGGCAAGATTGGCCAAGTTAAGAAACAGTTCCCTGGGCTTTATCTATCAGTCTCATCACTTGCTGGGCGAGTTTACGGTATTGGAAAATGCGGCGATGCCATTGCTGATCGCAGGCCTGTCGGTAAAAGAGGCGCGTGCTCGCGCTATAGAGTTATTGCAGCGGGTAGGGTTGGGGCATCGCATCGAACATAAGCCGGGGGAAATATCGGGCGGAGAAAGGCAGCGTGCGGCAATAGCCAGGGCTTTGATCAATAAGCCCAAATGCGTTCTGGCCGACGAACCGACAGGCAATCTGGACAGCAAAACGGCGGATCAGACTTACCAGTTGATGCTGGAGCTGAACCAGGAGCTGAATGTCAGTTTTTTAGTGGTGACCCATGACCATGAGCTGGCTGCAAGGATGGGTAAGGTGCTGCATATGGAAGACGGCGTGATAGTTGGCTGAAGATGAAGGTTAAACAAGCCATCCGCTTGTTTAACCTTGCTACTCGCGCTTATCTTTGCTTTCTTTCAGTCCATTTTTTCATGACATGGTAGCGCCAGAATTCTTTGACGCCGAAATATCCGGCCGCAGAAGTCATGATGCCCACAATCAGGCAGCCGACAAGAAACGGCTCCCAGACATGGCCGAGCCCTGACATGATGCTGTCTACCGAGAATTCAAAGTCTTCGCTGGGAGCAGGCTCATTCAAAGCCCAGAGCCCGGCCAGATAGGCAAAATAAAACATCGGCGGCATGGTCAGAGGGTTGGTTATCCAGACCAGCGCGACAGAAATCGGCAGGTTGGCCCTGAGATAAAATGCCACTACGGCCGCAATGGCCATTTGTCCCGGTGTTGGAATCCAGGCTACAAAAAGACCTACGGCAGCAGCAATGGATACGGAACGGCGGTTCAAATGCCAGAGATTAGGGTCATGCAGTCTGTCGCCGAGAAACTGAAGATTTTTGTGGTTTTTAATTGCTTCGGGTTTGGGCAGGTATTTTTGTATCAGTTTTTTAGGCATCGTGTTTGCATCGAAAGTCACTTAATCTTTTCAAGTCTATCAGGTTTTTGTTGGCCTCAAAATACCGGTATCTGAATGCTTGTTTCTTCACTGTTATATTTAGCCGGCGTTTTGCTGGTCCAGCAGTTGCCGACATTGCCGGCTATCCAATGGCTAATGGCAGGGGTTGTTATTGTTGGCTTGATGGCATGGCTGCGCTTCTGGCGAGGGCTGTTTTTTATGCTGGGCATTACATGGGCTGTGCTGTTTGCAATGAACAGGTTGTCGGATCGTCTGCCCGAGTCATTGGAAGGGATCGATATACCGGTTAAAGGCGTTATTGCCGATTTGCCGGAACAGGATGAAAAACGCGCCCGCTTCGATTTTGTTATTACCGACTCCACCCGTGATCTGCCTTCGAAAGTTAAATTGAGCTGGTATTACCCCAGGCATGAGATTAAGGCAGGCCAGCATTGGTCGTTTACGGTCAAGTTGAAGCGACCGCATGGCAATTTGAATCCCGGCGGGTTTGACTATGAGCGTTGGCTGTTCGCTGAGGGTATCGGTGCGACAGGGTATGTGCGCAATAATCCGGCGCCCGCTCTGTTGCCGGATGAGCCCGCCTGGTACAGCATTTCGGCAGGACGGCAGCGCATAGTCGACCGGTTGTCGCAGTTGCCGGGCGATACACAGAGTCTGGCGCTTGTAAAAGCCCTGGCTATTGGCGATGGCAGCAGTATTCCGCAGGAGCAGTGGGAGGTTTTTCGCAAGACCGGCACGCTCCATTTGATGGTGATTTCCGGTTCGCATATCGGATTGATTGCCGGACTGGTTTATTTTGTCGTGCTCAGGCTCTGGGCATGGACGAACCTGTTAGCCTGGCCGCCTCAGCGGGTTGCCGCGCTGTCGGCATTAGCCGCTGCTATCCTGTATTCGGCGTTGGCTGGATTTTCGATACCGACGCAACGCGCGGTCGTTATGCTGGCTATCTTTATGGCCGCCATTATCCTGCAGCGCAATACCCATTCTTTAAATACGTTGGCTGTCGCCATGTTCGCGGTTTTACTGCTGGACCCGTTAGCCGTCCTGTCGGCAGGGTTCTGGCTTTCATTTCTGGCTGTGGCTGTGATTGTCTATGCCGTTGCCGGGCGCTTGGGCAAGCCCGGCTATTTTGAAGGGGTTATAAAGATAAATTGGGCCACGACTGTGGCCTTGTCGCCGCTGTTGTTATTCTTTTTTCAGCAGGTTTCAATAATTGCGCCGTTGGCAAATTTGATTGCGGTGCCCGTTGTCAGCTTTCTGGCTGTGCCGCTGTCGTTGCTGACGGTGATGGTGATGTTTGTATCGTCGGCATTGGCCGGTAAACTGCTTTTTCTTGTTGATGCCGTGCTACAGGGGCTATGGTGGATATTGAATGAGCTGGCGTCCGCGCCGCTGTCCGCGATAAATCATGCAGAGCCTTCGGTCTGGGCATTGTGTTTTGCCATACCCGGTGTTCTGATCATGCTGGCGCCTGCAGGCATGCCGGCCCGCTGGCTGGGACTGGTGATGTTTCTGCCCGTGGTCTTTACCAAACCGGAACAGCCTGAAACAGGCAATTTCAAAATGACCTTGCTGGACGTCGGTCAAGGCTTGTCGGCGGTCGTGCAAACATCCCATCATGTGCTTGTGTACGATACCGGCGCGAAATTTTCCGAACAAAGCGATATGGGGCAGAGCGTGCTGCTGCCTTTTTTACGCAAGCAGGGTGTCGACAAGATCGACAGTCTGGTCATCAGTCACGGCGATAACGATCACATCGGCGGCGCCGAATCATTATTGGCAGACATCGAGACCGAACAGGTGCTTACCAGTGTGCCACAGCAGCTAAGCAGTCATTCGCCGATCGCCTGTGCGGCGGCGCAGTCGTGGGATTGGGACGGCGTGATATTCACGGTATTGTCGCCGCGCCCGCCCGGCTTTGTTTCGGAAAACGATAATTCCTGCGTCTTGAAGATTCAGTCCGAAAAGAACTCTGTGTTATTGACGGGCGATATAGAAGCGGCGGCGGAATCCTGGCTGGTCGGGGTTTATGGCGAGCAGCTAAAGGCCGATGTGCTGATTGCGGCGCACCATGGCAGTAAAACTTCGTCAACCCCGATGTTCCTGCAAACCGTTCAGCCCGATTATGTACTCATTCCGGCCGGCTACCGCAATCAATTCGGCTTTCCCCATCAGTTCGTGTTGAAGCGCTATCAGGACATAAAAGCGAAATGGCTGAACGTCGCCGATCAAGGCGCGATTTTCGTCGAAGCTGATAAAGAATCGCTAGCTGTACAGAGTATGCGGACAGTGGAAAGCAAATACTGGAATAGTCGTTAATTGCGGCGATTTAGCGCCTTGATAATAACCAAGTTCTTTACTACGGAATTAAATAGGACTAAAATAGTCCTTAATTAGAGGAGTAGGTATGTTACGGTTGAGCAAATTAACTGACTATGCAACGGTCATTTTGAGCTTTATGGCAAGAGATCGATCGCATGTGCATGCGGCTATGGAAATAGCGGCGGCAACAGGTATTGCTTTGCCGACGGTCAGCAAGATTCTTAAGTTGCTTGTGAAAGCGGGCGTGCTGATGTCCACGCGCGGCGCCAAAGGCGGTTATGCGTTAGCCAGGGTGCCTGAAAAAATCAGCGTGGCGGCAATTATCGGTGCTTTGGAAGGACCGATTGCGCTGACCGAATGCAGTATTTCCCATCAGGGCTGCGAGCAGGCTACGGGCTGCGATATTCGCAGCAACTGGGGTGTGATTAACCGGACGATTCATAACGCACTGGAGTCAGTGACTCTGGCGGATATGATCAGACCTGCCGTCGTGCCGGAAGAGGTTTTCATTCCGGTGGCCAGTTTATATCGTTAAATTTAGAGTTTTTTATGTCAACAAGTGCGAAAGAAATCGAGAACCTGATCAGTCGGGAATACAAGCAGGGCTTTGTGACTGAGCTGGAAACCACCACGTTTCCGCCCGGATTGAATGAAGAGGTCATTCATAAACTGTCCAAGGTCAAGAATGAGCCCGAGTTTATGCTCGAGTACCGGCTGAAAGCATTCCGCCACTGGCAGACCATGAAGTCGCCGGCCTGGGCTTTCGTCCATTTTGATCCGATTGACTATCAGGATATCAGCTACTATTCGGCGCCCAAACGCAAGGAAGACGGTCCGAAAAGCCTGGACGAAGTCGATCCGCAGGTGCTGGAAGCCTACAAGAAACTCGGCATTCCGCTGGATGAACAGGAGCGGCTGGCCGGCGTGGCTGTCGATGCGGTGTTTGACAGCGTATCGGTGGCGACGACGTTTAAAGGCAAGCTGAAAGAAGCCGGCGTTATTTTTTGCCCGATCTCGGAAGCCCTGCGCGACTATCCGGAGCTGGTCAAACAATATCTGGGCTCGGTCGTGCCGCATACCGACAACTTCTTTGCCGCACTCAATGCGGCCGTGTTTACGGACGGCTCATTCGTCTACATTCCGAAAGGCGTGCGCTGCCCGATGGAATTGTCGACCTATTTCCGTATCAATGCCGCCAATACCGGGCAGTTTGAAAGAACGCTGATCATTGCCGACGAAGGCAGCCATGTCAGTTATCTGGAAGGCTGTACGGCGCCCATGCGCGACGAGAATCAGTTGCATGCGGCCGTGGTCGAGCTGATCGCATTGAAAGACGCGACGATTAAATACTCCACCGTGCAAAACTGGTATCCGGGCGATAAGGAAGGCCGGGGCGGCATTTATAACTTCGTGACCAAACGGGCCGACTGCCGTGGCGAAAACTCCAAAGTATCATGGACGCAAGTTGAGACCGGTTCGGCGATCACCTGGAAATACCCCAGCTGCATTTTGACCGGCGACAATTCTGTCGGCGAGTTTTACTCGGTCGCGCTGACCAATAATTTTCAGCAGGCCGATACCGGTACCAAGATGATCCATATCGGCAAAAATACCCGCAGCACGATTGTCTCGAAGGGCATTTCGGCAGGCCGCGCGCAGAATACCTATCGCGGTTTGGTCAAGGTGCTGAAAAGCGCCGAGAATGCGCGCAACTATACCCAGTGCGACTCCTTGCTGATCGGCGATAAATGCGGTGCGCATACGTTCCCTTATGTTGAGGTCAAACAACCTTCGGCGCAGGTCGAGCATGAAGCGACTACATCCAAGATCAGTGAAGATCAGCTGTTTTTCTGCCAGCAACGCGGCCTGTCGGCGGAAGATGCCGTATCGATGATCGTGAACGGTTTCTGTAAGGAAGTGTTCAAGGAACTGCCGATGGAATTTGCGGTCGAGGCACAGGCTCTACTGGGGCTGAGTCTGGAAGGTTCGGTAGGGTAAGGCTGTTGGGAGTTGCGAAATGAAAAATGAATATACCGCGATTGTAAAGCAGGAAGGCGATTGGTGGATAGGCTGGATCGAGGAGATTCCCGGCGTCAATTGCCAGGAAGCAACGCATGACGAATTACTGGAAAGTTTAAAAGTAACCTTGCAGGAAGCATTGGCATTCAATCGAGAAGAAGCTTTAGCAAATGCGGGTGCGCATTATAGAGAAGAACGCATTGCTATATGAAGCGGACGGAGTTGCTCAAATATTTGAAAGCACAAGGTTGTGAACTGTTGAGAGAAGGCGGATGGCATTCATGGTGGCACAATCCATCGCAAAATAGCCGTTCAGCCATCCCTCGGCATAGTGAGATCAAAGACATTTTGGCTAATAAGATTTGCAAAGACTTGGGTGTAAAACCCATCAAATAATTTAGTAATTTGGATTGGCAATAATCCGGTCCAAAAAAGAAATTTAATTTAATCAGGTAAAACAAATATGCTCAGCATAGAAAATCTTCATGTCAGCGTAGGCGACAAGCCCATTCTTAAAGGCATTAATCTGCAGATCAATGCCGGCGAGATTCATGCCATCATGGGGCCGAACGGTTCCGGCAAAAGCACTCTGTCGCATGTGTTGTCGGGCAAGAGCGGTTATACCGTCACGGAAGGCTCTGTCACTTATCAGAACAAGAATCTGGTGGAGATGGCTCCTGAAATCCGGGCGCGTGAAGGTGTGTTCCTGGCCTTTCAATATCCGGTCGAAATCCCGGGCGTCAGCAATATCTATTTGCTGAAAGCGGCGCTGAACGCTATCCGCAAGCATCACGGCCTGCCGGAAGTCGACGCGATGGATTTTTTGACCCTGGTCAAGGACAAGGTGCGCCTGTTGGAAATGGATGAACGGTTTCTGTACCGCGCCGTTAACGAAGGCTTCTCGGGCGGTGAAAAGAAACGCAATGAGATCCTGCAGATGGCGATACTGGAACCTAAATTGTGCATCCTTGATGAAACCGATTCGGGCCTGGATATCGATGCGCTGAAAATCGTCGCGGAAGGCGTCAATTCCTTGCGTTCGCCGGAGCGTTCCTTTGTCATGGTGACGCACTATCAGCGCTTGCTGGATTACATCAAACCGGACTTCGTGCATGTACTGGCTCATGGGCAAATCGTCAAATCCGGCGGCCCCGAGTTGGCATTGGAGCTGGAAGAGAAAGGTTACAGTTGGATTGAGGCTGCTTGATGACTACAGCAACAGCAAGCCGTTATACGGCTGAATATCAAACCATAGCGCCAGCTTTGCCGGGGCAGTCGTTGCCCTGGCTACAGCAGTTGAGAAGCGAGGCGCTGGCGACATTCTCGGTGCACGGTTTTCCTTCGCTGCGCGAAGAAGAATGGCGTTACACGAATGTGTCCGCGATCGAGAAGAAGCTGTTTAAGCCGGTTACCGGTTTAACGGCCAATACGGTCGATGCGGACTGGCTGAAACAGCATCAACTGGAAGATGCCTGGTCGATCGTGTTGATTGACGGACATTTTTCGGCGGAACTGTCAGTGCTGGACGGGCTGCCTGAAGCGGTTTCGGTGATGAGCATGGCCGAGGCGTTGAATGCACAATCTGTATCACTGGAACAGCATCTGGGCCGTGCCGCGGCGGGTGAGGAGAACAGCTTCATCGCCTTCAATACGGCCTGGTTTACCGATGGGCTGTTTGTGCATGTGCCGGCCAAACAGGTACTGGCAAAACCGGTGCAGCTGCTGCACATTGTCACGCAGGCCGATACGCTGGCTGCAACGCGCAATATCGTCATTGTCGATGACATGGCCGAAGCGCAAGTCATAGAGGCGTTCGTCGGTCTGGATCAGGCTTATCTGTCGGCAGCCGTTACCGAAGTGTTCGTTGGGCCTAATGCGGACCTGACCCTATTTAAACAGCAAAGCGAGTCCGAGAAAGCCTACCATTTCGGCGGCATCTACGTTAAGCAGGAGCGCGATGCGCGCTTCCGGCATCATAACTTTGCGTTTGGCGGCCTGCTGGCGCGCAGCGATATCCATGCCGATCTCGATCATGCGTCCGAATGCGAGTTGAACGGCCTGTTTTTAGGTGGCAAACGCCAGCATATCGACAACCATACGCGCATCATTCACTTGAAGCCGCGCGGTATCAGCCGTGAAGTCTACAAAGGCGTGCTCGATGACAGGGCCAGGGGCGTGTTTCAAGGGCGCGTAATTGTGGCGGAAGATGCGCAGAACACCGATTCGGAAATGAATAACCGCAATCTGCTGCTGTCCGATGATGCCGAGGTCGATACCAAGCCGCAGCTGGAAATCTATGCCGATGACGTCAAGTGCGGGCACGGGGTGACGGTAGGCCAGCTCGATGAAAAATCGATTTTTTACCTGCAATCGCGCTGCGTCGATGAGGAGACGGCCCGCAATATGCTGACTTTCGCGTTTGCCAATGAGATGGTCGACAAGGTCAAGATCAAAGGCCTGCACGACAGGGTGCTGGAGCAGGTGTTGGCGCGCTTCCCTCAGGAAGGCGTTAAGAAGGAATGGCTGTAAGCCGGGCTGACTTTCATGCAGACGGCATCGTTCAAGTTAATTAAGTTAAATAGTCTGTGGCATTGCTGATTAAGCGACGCGTAAATTTTCGAAATATTAAAATTATGACCAATTTCCCTGTAGCAAAAATTCGGGCCGATTTTCCTATCCTGGCGCAGAAAATCCGCAACAAGCCCCTGGTTTACCTGGATAATGCCGCCACCTGCCAGAAGCCCAACGTGGTGATCGACAGCATCTCGCATTTGTATCGCCACGATTACGCCAATGTGCACCGCGGCGTGCACACCTTGAGCGTGCGTTCCACCGATCAGTTCGAGGCGGCGCGCATCAAGGTCAAGGAATTTATCAATGCGGCCAGCGACAAAGAGATTATTTTTGTCAAAGGCACGACGGAAGCCATCAATCTGGTCGCTCAGACCTTCGGCCGGGCTAATATCAAAGCCGGCGACGAAATTGTGGTCAGCCGCATGGAACATCATTCCAATATTGTGCCCTGGCAAATGCTGTGCCAGCAGACCGGCGCGGTGCTAAGAGTTGCGCCGATCAATCATAAAGGCGAATTGATTTACGACGAATTTGAAAAACTGCTGAACGATAAGACCCGGCTGGTTTCCATCGTGCATATGTCCAATGCTCTGGGTACGGTCAATCCGGTCAGGAAGATCATTGCCGTAGCGCACAGCAAGGGCATTCCGGTATTACTGGACGGTGCGCAGGCTATTCCGCACATGCCGGTTGACGTGCAGGAACTGGATTGCGACTTTTACGCCTTCTCGGGCCATAAACTTTACGGTCCATCCGGTATCGGTGTGTTATACGGCAAACAGGCGCTGCTGGAAGCCATGCCTCCGTATCAGGGGGGCGGCGACATGATACGCAAGGTCACCTTCGAAGAGACGGAATACAATGTGTTGCCGTACAAGTTTGAAGCCGGCACGCCCAGTATTGCCGATGTGGTCGGGCTTGGTGCCGCCATCGACTATCTGAATGAAATCGGCATGGATGCCGTTGCGGCTTACGAGGCTGAGTTGCTGGCTTATGCCACTGAACAGGCCAGGCAGATCAAAGGGCTGCGCATTATCGGCGAGGCCGGGCACAAAGGCGCGATTCTGTCTTTCGTGCTCGATAAAATCCATCCGCACGACATCGGCACCATGCTGGACAGTTTGGGCATCGCAGTCAGGGCAGGGCACCATTGCGCCATGCCGGTGATGGATTTCTTCGAGGTTCCGGCCACGGCAAGAGCCTCGTTCGCCATGTACAACACCAAGGAAGAAATCGATGTGTTGATGCAGGGGGTGAAATCCTTGATTGAGGTATTTGGCTGAAGCTTGTAATGCGCGAAGCCGGTCGCTAATCCGTTCGGGCTTTGTTTCCATTTTTATACCGAATTTACAGAGAACAAACATGTTTGATGACTTACGCGACCTCTATCAGGAGGTCATTTTTGACCACAACAGGAACCCGCGCAATTTCCGCGTCATGGAAAATGCGGACCGGCAGGTGGAAGGCTTTAACCCGCTGTGCGGCGATCGTTTGACGCTGTTCTTGAAAATGGACGGCGATGTGATCGCGGATGCCAGCTTTCAGGGATCAGGCTGCGCCATTTC
Organism: Methylobacter luteus IMV-B-3098; assembly: GCF_000427625.1. GTDB lineage: Bacteria > Pseudomonadota > Gammaproteobacteria > Methylococcales > Methylomonadaceae > Methylobacter > Methylobacter luteus. The sequence continues at coordinate 1,789,673 of NZ_KE386569.1, read as the reverse complement.
CACGGCATCGGTTTCGCTGATGACTGAAATCATTAAAGGCAAAACCGAGCAGGAAGCCGAAGAGTTGTTCAAACAGTTTCATGAAATGACTACCGGCAAGGACGAACAGGCCAGCCTGGCCGCGGTCGGCAAACTGGCCGTGCTGGCCGGCGTGCGCGAATATCCGGCGCGCGTGAAATGCGCAACATTGGCCTGGCATACGCTCGATGCGGCGCTGAAGAACGAGAGAAAATCGATTTCTACGGAATAAGCCATAATATAAGCGCTTGGCCTGGGTACACAAATTGCAAGGACGACCGCTCGTTTGCCTTGTAGGGTCGAATTAATTCGACCCTACAGCCGCGATATCAGCATTGGCACGCGTTGCTAAGATTCCTTAGGCACCTCTACCGGATTTTTGAAAGGCATGAACACAATCAACCAGCCGTATATCGGACAGCTTGCCGTTCTTTATGAAGGCAATGGCGATCTGTTGCCGTTTCAGCAACTGGCCGCACGGCTGGGCGTGCCGCTTTATCAGGCACCTGCGCGAGATATTCCCGAAGCCTTCCTGTTGACCTGGCGCGACGGTGCGCTGAAACTGCTCGATCGGGAACTGTTCAAAAAAGGCGGTTTATTCGTCGATATTGAGCCGCGCAGCGGCGAGCAGCGCTCATGGCCGGCGCCGAAGCAGGACGCACTGGCTCACGCGCTCGGACGCAAAACCCGCACCGTCGTCGACGCGACGACAGGCTGGGCACAGGACAGCCTGCATATTTTCCGCATGGGCTACGAACTGCTGTGCATAGAACGCTCGCCGGTCATGGCCGAATTGCTGGCCGACGGTTTCAAGCGTTTGGCCGGGCTGGACTGGATGCAGCGCCTGAATCTGGAGCCGCCCCGTCTGCTGGCCGGCAACGCCATTGAAATCATGGATGCATTGGAAACGCCGCCTGACTGCATCTATCTGGACCCGATGTTTCCGTCCAAGCGGAAAAAATCGGCGCTGGCCAAAAAATCGATGATGGTGCTGCGCGATCTGCTGGGTGATGATCAGGATAAGGAACAGCTTTTTGAAGCGGCCTTGAAAGCGGCCGGAAAACGTGTCGTGGTGAAAAGTCCGGACTATGCCGAACCCTTGGGCGGTAAGCCGAGTGAGAGCTTTCAGGGTAAATTGCTCAGGTTTGATGTGTATTTAAAGTAGTGCATCGTAGCCGTAGGGTACGCATCGCGTACCTTTCCTGCTTGTATTAAATAGTTAAGGTGAAAAATGTCCGACTGGATAAACGTAATCGATCAAAACGCACTGGCTGACGGCGAGCATGTCGTCGTCGATGTCGATGGCACCGATGTGGCCGTATTTAAAATCGAAGGCCAGTTCTATGCCATCGAGGATGTCTGCACGCACGACGGCGCGGAAATCGCCAGCGGCAAGCTGGAAGGCTGCGAGATTGTCTGCCCGCGCCATGGCGCGCGTTTTTGCGTGAAAACCGGCGCCGTAAAAGCCCCGCCCGCCTATGAAGATATCGACTGTTTCCCGGTGCGCATCGAGAACGGCAAAGTGCAGGTCAGGGATAATCGCTGGGATTGACGCTATCGACTCGCCTGTAGGGTCGAATTCGCCTGGAGCGCCTACTGTTGGAATTCGACCTGAAACGCTTTGCCAAACTGATTTAATACAGTTATCCCCGCGCATCAGTCATTAAGTTCTGTATGAACATGGTCGGGTTATAGTTTATAATTCCGCCTTTTATTTGAATTTTCATTGGCCGGAGCTTGTCAATAGCCTCCGATTTCGAACGCCTTGTTTAAAAACACTCCATGCAAGAAATTAATCCGATTAAGTATAAAATAGCCGACCTGAAAAGCCGTGGCGATGCCCTTAGGGGGTATCTTTGACTTCGAAACCAAAAGCGAGCGTTTGGTCGAAGTTTTAAGGGAACTGGAAAACCCGAAAATCTGGGATAACCCGGAAGTGGCGCAAGCCCTGGGCAAGGAGCGGGGTCAGCTGGAAGCGATCGTCAATACGATTCATGAACTGGAACATGGCCTGGCTGATGCGGAAGAACTGCTGGCGATGGCTGTGGAAGAAGATGATGAAGAAACCGTCGATACGGTGGTGGACGATCTGGAACAACTGGAGAAAAAAGTCGCCGCCCTTGAATTCCGCCGCATGTTTTCCGGCGAAATGGACGCCAACAATGCCTTCCTGGATATTCAGGCCGGTTCCGGCGGCACCGAGGCGCAGGATTGGGCTTCGATGATCGAACGCATGTTTTTACGCTGGGGCGAGCGCAAGGGTTTCAAGACCGAGCTGATCGAGGAGTCGGACGGGGATGTCGCCGGCATCAAAAGCGCCACGATCAAATTCGAAGGCGACTATGCCTTCGGCTGGCTGCGCACCGAAACGGGCGTACACCGCCTGGTCAGAAAATCGCCGTTCGATTCGGGTAATCGCCGCCATACCTCGTTCGCGTCGGTATTCGTTTCGCCCGAGATCGATGACGATATCGCTATCGATATTAATCCGGCGGACTTGCGCGTCGACGTTTACAGAGCCAGCGGCGCCGGCGGCCAGCACGTTAACCGTACCGAGTCGGCCGTGCGTATCACGCACAACCCCACCGGCATCGTCGTGCAGTGCCAGAGCGACCGCTCGCAGCACAAAAACCGCGATACGGCCATGAAGCAGTTGAAAGCCAAACTGTATGAGCTGGAAATGCGCAAGCGCAGCGAAACTCAGCAGGCTTTGGAAGATACCAAATCGGACATCGGCTGGGGCAGCCAGATTCGTTCTTACGTGCTGGACCAATCGCGTATCAAGGATTTGCGCACCGGCGTCGAAACCGGCAATCCGCAGGCCGTGCTGGACGGCGATCTGGATCAGTTTATCGAAGCCAGCCTGAAAAGCGGACTGTAAGAAATTTGTAGCGTGGGCAGCGCTGTTTTGTCTGCCTTGTAAAATAGATACCCATGGTGGGCGCAAAGTCTGCGATCACCCTACAACGATAAGAGTCAAAATACACATGTCAGAAATTGAACGGGACGAACAGGAACAGATCAGACAACGCCGCGGCAAATTGAATGAATTGCGTGAAAACGGCATCGCATTCCCTACCGACTTTCGCCGTAACGTGGTCGCCGGCGAAGTGCTGGCCGAATATGGCGAAAAATCCAAGGAAGAACTCGAAGCGGAACCTGTTCGCGTCAAGATTGCTGGCCGCATGATGACGCGCCGCGTCATGGGTAAAGCCAGCTTTTGTCATATTCAGGACATGTCTGGCAGGATACAGCTGTACGTGACCCGCGATACGCTGCCGGAAGGGTTTTACAACGAGCAGTTCAAAAAATGGGATATCGGCGATATCATCGGCGCGGAAGGCGTGCTGTTCAAAACCCAGACCAATGAACTCAGCGTCAAGGTCGACGACATCCGCCTGCTGACCAAGGCCCTGCGCCCGCTGCCGGAAAAATTCCATGGCATCGCCGACCAGGAAATCAAATACCGTCAGCGTTATCTGGATTTGATCATGAGCGATGAATCGCGCCGTACATTCCTGGTGCGTTCCAAAATCGTCGCCTACATTCGCCAGTTCCTGATCGAACGCCAGTTTCTGGAAGTGGAAACACCGATGATGCAGGCCATTCCGGGCGGGGCCACAGCGCGGCCTTTCGTGACTCACCACAACGCGCTGGACATGGGCCTGTTTCTTCGCATTGCGCCGGAACTGTACTTAAAGCGTCTGGTCGTCGGCGGTTTCGAGCGCGTGTTTGAAATCAACCGTAACTTCCGCAACGAGGGCCTGTCGACGCGGCATAATCCCGAGTTCACCATGCTGGAGTTCTATCAGGCCTATGCCGAATATCAGGACTTGATGGATTTGACCGAAGCCATGCTGCGCGGTCTGGCCGAAGACGTGTTAGGTCAGACGGTTATCACCTATCAGGGCGAGCAGTACGATTTCGGCAAGCCGTTCGACCGCATGACCGTGTTCGATTCGATCCTGCACTTCAATCCCGATTTGACGCCGGCCGATATCGATAACCGCGAATCTGCCGTTAAAGTCGCGGAAAAATTGCGCATTCCAGTCAAGGATGGCTATGGACTGGGCAAAATACAGATCGAAATCTTTGAAAAAACCGTCGAGCATCGCCTGATGAATCCGACTTTCATCACGGCTTATCCGGTGGAAGTGTCGCCGCTGGCGCGCCGCAATGACGACAATCCGCATGTCACGGACCGTTTCGAGTTCTTCGTCGGCGGCCGGGAAATCGCTAACGGCTTTACCGAGCTTAATGATGCCGAAGATCAGGCGGCGCGCTTCCAGAAACAGGTCGAGGAAAAAGAAGCCGGCGACGATGAGGCCATGCATTTCGACGCCGATTACATCGTCGCGCTGGAACACGGCATGCCGCCGACAGCGGGCGAGGGCATCGGCATCGACCGTCTGGTCATGCTGTTCACGGATTCCCCGTCAATCCGCGATGTTTTGCTGTTCCCGCATATGAGGCCGAAAGGCTGATGACGCCGGCAGGACTTTATGGCTTTCTGATATTGGCTGCCTTCGTCGCAGCCAATGTACCGTGGGTCAACGACCGTTTTCTGGTGGTTTTTAAACGGGACAAAAGCGCCTGGCTGTGCTGGCTGGAATGGCTGGTGATGTATGCGGTGGCGGGAGGCCTGTCTGTCGGCCTCGAGTACAAATTGACCGGTACCCGGCATGTTCAGGGCTGGGAGTTTTATGTCACGACGTTATGCCTGTTCCTGGTCTTTGCCCTGCCGGGCTTTATTTATCATTACGACCTCAAAAGGCCTTTGTCGAGAAAGACTCAGGATTAATCGGCTAATCAGCTCTGAAAGGTACGCACTGCGTACCCTACGGCCAGTGATGGACCGGGCCATTGTGACTCACGCCCGTCCGGTCCGTACAGCGGATTAATGGTGCTTTAAATAGTCGAGCATTGTATCGGCATCGCTGACGGTGAACGGATCATCCGGGCAATTATCCGTTTTTCCCTCTTCGCAGAACAGTTTGATGATTTTTTTGTCATCGACCAGCATGGAATAACGCCACGATCGACAGCCGAACCCCAGATTTTCTTTTTTGACCAGCATATCCATGCCCCGGGTAAAATCCCCATTGCCGTCAGGCAGCATTTTTACGTGTTTAATGCCCAGATGCTTAGCCCATTGATACATGGTAAAGGCATCGTTGACGCCTAAACAGTACACTTCATCCACACCCTGATCGATGATTTCCGAGTATCTGGCGTCGTAACCCGGCAGGTGCGCGCTGGAGCAGGTTGGCGTGAAGGCGCCCGGCAATGCAAACAGCACGATTTTTTTGCCTGCGAAAACGTCATCTGTAGTGACGTCCTGCCAGCGAAAAGGATTATCGCCTCCGACACTTTCGTCGCGGACGCGGGTTTTGAAAACAACGTTGGGCACAGTTGATGCCATGGCTTACCTCCGGTTTTGTGTCGAATTTTTACGCATTCGAAATAAAGGCTTGTAGACGAGATTGCGCGGGATAGCTTTTACGTTATAGCAACTGTTCTCGTTCAACACGATGACAGTCTATTGGTGATTTATGACAATTAAAAACGGATTGTTTCCGTTATAAAACGAATTATTTTGTGATGCCTTGACTGATCCACGCCAATCGTATTGTCAATGAGCTCAGTTTTCCGGGAGGCAGCAAAGTCCGGCGTCAAGTACCTGCTCACAGTTTGTACGCTACCGAGCAGACAGGCGGATGTAAATTCGTTATATTTGGAGAATATTTTTCCTTGGGACTGGATTTAATGCCCATGCATCCCGCATCTTTTAATGATCAAGGAGAACTCTTTATGAAACGATTATTCTACGCGCTGGTTATGCCCTGTTTTCTATTCAGCCTGCAGGCTTTTGCACAAGAAGACTGGCCAGAGCCCCAAACGCAAGGCGACGTGACATTCGTCAGCGGCGGCATTGGCGAGGGCGAGCGTAACGCCATGGAAGCCATGAAAAGCGATTACAATTTGAACCTGCTGTTCGCCGCTAAAGGAACAGGCGAATTTCTTGCCGACGTCAATGTCAGGATTGCCGATGCGCAAGGCAACACGGTTATTGAAACCGTATCCGACGGCCCTTTTCTTTTTGCCAGACTCAAGCCCGGAAATTATACCGTTCTCGCCGAGAAAGATGGGAGTGTCATGCGCCAGAAGGCCAGGGTAGGCGGTGGAAAGAGGGCCTCGTTGTCATTCTACTGGCCCCTGTAATAGGCCGATTGAGCCATCAGGGATGGTTGTTCGCCCATTGATCTATTCCAACAACCTTGCTCCCGCTCTTCTTCAAGGAACTGAAAGCAGAGCCTGGGAGCAGGCATAAATTCGCGGTCGCCGGGTTTTAAAACCGATCCTTCAACTTTCGGGTTTCCGCAAACACCCGCACCGGTGCTTCACCCGTCATATTGATGGTTTTTTGCAGCATCGGACTGTCTTCCCTGAAAAAAGGATTGGTTGCCAATTCCTGCGCCAGGGTTGAAGGCACAGTCGGCAGGTGCTTCGCCCGCAATCGATTGACCTCGTCCATTCTTTGCGCTAACTGCCGGTTATCAGGCTCTACGCTTAAAGCGAACCGGCCATTGGCTTGCGTGTATTCATGCGCGCAATAGATGCGCGTGGAAGCGGGCAAGGCTTTCAGTTTCTGTAGTGAATGCCACATCTGCTCGGCCGTGCCTTCAAACAGGCGGCCGCACCCCATCACGAATAACGTATCTCCGCAAAACAGCGCATCGTCATCAGCAAAATGATAAACCACATGGCTACGGGTATGACCGGGCGTGAATATAACGTCGGCCACATGCCGGCCGAGCGAAATCCGGTCGCCCTCATTGACGCCAATATCAATGCCGGGGATGCGATCCTTATCGAAATGGCCCGCAATGATCGTGCAGCCGGTTTTTTCCTTCAATTCCAGATTGCCGCCGACATGGTCGCCGTGGTGATGCGTGTTCAGAATGTATTTCAGGCGCCAGCCTTTTTCATGCAGGACATCCAGCACCGGTTGAGCAAGGGCCGGGTCTACGGCGGCCGTTTCACCGGATGCGGGGTCGTGGATCAGATAAATGTAATTATCGTTCAGGACAGGGATGTGAATTATTTCCAGCATTTATTTTGGCTCCAGTCTGTTTCGTTGAATAAATCAAATAGTCTATAAAGACGGACGGTAAATATCGCTTGATGCCATATATTGGGCAAGATGTCATCTAAACTATATCTGGCTGATAAAAATCCGGCTCATAAAGTCCCTCGGCAATCGCACATGGCTGGCATATAACAATGCGGAACTGGATAATAGCTTATTGGATAGATAAAAACGATTACAAATCAACAGTCATTTGCAAAGGCTGTAATTGCGGATGAATCCTCGAATAGAAAAATAGAGAATGGGTATGTCAGAACTGAAATGTTATGGAGTGTGGGATGCAGGCATCCGCTGGTTTCACTGGATTAATGTACTTTGCGTTACGGCCCTGGCGGTTGTGGGGCTTGTGATTCTCAACGCCGGCGATCTTGGGGTTCACAATGCCGGTAAAGTGATGCTTAAAACGGTTCACGCCTGGATCGGCTACGTCTTCGCGCTCAATCTGCTCTGGCGCATCGTGTGGGGGTTTTGGGGCAACCGTCATGCGAGGTGGCGCTCCATTCTTCCCGGCGGCAGAGGCTATTTTCAGGCGTTACGCCGCTATACGGCGGCCTTCTTCTCCAGCCAGCCCGAACAATACCTGGGCCACAATCCGATAGGCCGGTTGTCGGTAATCGCAATGCTTCTGCTCATGGCAACTCAAGCAGTCACCGGTCTGGTGCTGGCGGGCACCGATCTATTCCAGCCGCCCATCGGGCATTGGATCGCGCAATGGGTGGCCGCGCCCGGCGTCGCTCCGGATTCGCTGGCGCCCTATGCGCCCGAGATGTATGGCGCTTCCGCTTACGAAGCCATGCGCGCTTACCGGAAACCTGTTGCAGTAGTGCATCTGTACACTTTTTATATACTGGCCGTCATCGTCATTCTGCATGTGGCGGCGGTCATTGTTACCGAGTTAAGAGAAGGCGGCGGCATTATTTCCGCCATGTTTACGGGGCGAAAGGTTATCAGCGGATGCCCCGTGGATGAAGAGCCCTGCAAAAGCGATATCAGTTCGTAAGCGAGATGGTCAGCAGGATGATCGCATCCTCAACGCCTCTGAGCGAATGCGGTTCTCCCGGCATAAGATAGAGCAGTTGACCGTCATGCAACTCTTGCGTCCTGCTCATGGCAGTCAACTCAATCTTCCCTTGAACGCAATGGACGACCACAGGCCCAGGCACCTGGTGACTGGGATACTCCTTGCCTTTGGGCACGACGAGGCGCGCCAGTTCCATCGCATCTGTTTTTATGATGACCTTTGATTTTTCATTGGGCAGATCGTTAGCCCAACTGGCAAGGTCGACAATTTCCCCCGGAACCGCATGATGTGTTGCCATGGCCTTTACCTTCCTTTTTAAAATACTAAATTAGACAGGATGCACAAAAATTTGTTCTATTTACTCACATGAAATTGATTGAATTGAGCTTGACCTGCACAAGGATACCTAACGGCAGCGCGGCTTGATGATGCGCCAGCCGCGCTGCACGCCGCTGCCGAGCAGGAAAAGCAAGGCGATGCCGCAAAGGACCAGCAGCCAATGGCCCCAGATGCCCGGCAATTTGCCGCTATGCAGGGGATACAGCAGCATGGTCCAGTGAGAGAAAGGCGTTTTGAGTTTTAGCAGCGTTCCCCTTTGACCGTCCATAAACTCCCAACTGCCGTCCAGGAACCGAAAACGCCATGGCTGGCTTGCGTCGGCCGGGAAGTAGATGCGCTCCAGCGGAGCATTGCGATAACCTTCAACCGCAGCATCGATCAGTCCAGGCAGCGGCAGCATCTGCCGCGTGGAAGCGGGCTCTGTGATGGTCGGCGGCGGGTCCAGCCATTGCATCAAAGGGCCGGCAAAGTTGAGCAACGCTCCCAGCAAGGCCAGAACGGCAACAGGACCGCCCAGCAGCAATCCCGTTTGCCGATGAATCGCCATGAGTCCAGGGAAAAGCTTTGCCCGCTGCCGTTTTACCGTTGCCCTGCGCCTGAACCCTAGCCACAACCCCATCAGCCAAAGAAACAGCGTCCCCAGACCGGCCATGCTGGCGGCAATCTTTCCGGGCAGGCCCAATACGCTGCCTCGATGCAGTTCCCGCAGCCAATCCAGTCCGTCCGGATCGGCGCCGTTCCTGGTCGCCAGGATGGCGGCCGTGCCGGGATGAATAAACACCAGCAGCGGTTCCGGCCCGGTCAGTCTGGCCCTGGCGCTATGCTCGGGAGCCGTCGGCAGAAACAGCACCTCCAGGCGGTGGCGGGGAAAGTGGCGCCGAATCGATTCGGCCAGGGCGCCGGCATCGCGCGGCTGGCGCACCGGTTCTGCCAGGCGGTAAGGCGGCGAGGCGTAACGCAAGTCATCGTAAAAGCTCAACACGATGCCGCTGGCGGCAATGATCAGCAGGGGCAGGGCAAGCGCAATTCCTAAGTAAAGATGGCCGAACCACAATTTCCTGGAGGAAATAGCCGCGTTCATGGTAATGACTGGTTTTTCCAGCTTTGCAGGTGCGCCTTGAATGCGCGGAAGGCGACGCCCCGGTCATCGCCCAGCAGAAAGGCATGAACGCCGCGCTGCCGCCAGTATTCGCCCTGTTCCGGCAGGCGCGGTATGGCACAGAATGGCACGTTGTGTTTGCGGCAGGCATCGGCGATAGTCAGGATGGCGGCCTGCACGTCCGGATGCTGGGCCTGTCCGGGCACGCCGTAAGACTGGGACAGGTCGATCGCCCCTTCCAGCACCAGATCGATGCCCGGCACGGAGACGATGGCGTCGATGTTTTCCACGCCGGCCCGGTCCTCGATCATGACTGCGACCAGTAGCTCGGCGTTGGCCTGTTCGAAATAGCTCGGCAGATCCAGGCGGCCGAAACCCGTTGTACGGCCGCCGCTGATGCCGCGTTGGCCCAGCGGGTGGTAGCGGCTGGCGCTGACGGCTGCTTCCGCTTCGGCACGGTTTTGCACGTGGGGCACGACGATGCCTTGCGCGCCGCTGTCCAGGGCGCGCAGAATCGCGGCGGCATCCATACCCGGCACGCGCACCAAAGCGGTAAGCCCGGCGCATTCCGCCGCCCGGATCATGTTTTCCAGGGTTTCCGGATTAGTGTTCACGTGTTCCAGATCCAGGATAACGAAGTCGTAGCCGGCATAGCCTATCATCTCTACCAGCAAGGGCGCCGGTATGGAATTGAGCAGTCCATATACTGCTTGGCCGCTGCGCAGGGCCTGTTTTAGCTTATTGGTCTGCAGCATGGGACGGCTCCTATGAAAATAAATAGAGGTGCTGCGGGTGCGGGTGACGCAGAAAATCATGGTGGGAGATATGCCAGGCATAAGCGCCGGCATAGGGGAACAGCAGCAGGTCACCGACCCGCACCCGTTCCACCGACGCATTGCTGGCCAATACGTCTTTCGGTGTACAGAGCTGGCCCACTACGGTGACCTGGGTCTGTTCCACACCGGGCCGGGGAAACGGATAGGGCCAGTGCTCCTGTGGCAACACGAAAAACGGGTGGCTGTGGCCTTGGGCATAGGGCGTGCGGAAATGGTGCGTGCCCCCGCGGCCGACCACGAAATAGCGTCCGAAGCATTGCTTGATATCCAGCACCTGCATAACGTAATAGCCGCAGGCCGCCGTCATATAGCGGCCAAGCTCGAAACGGATGCGCCAGTCCGCCATGCTTTCGCTTTTTACTAAGGCCGCCAGGCCGCTGCTGAACGCCGGCCAGTCGAATTGCCGGTCGGGCTCGCGGTAATTGATGCCGATGCCGCCGCCTACATTGATATGATTAATGGCAAGCCCGAATTGCTCATTCCACTGCCGCACTTGGCGGAAGTAGCGCTCGAGCAAGATCAGATGCGCTCTAGCATCCAGCTGATGGGACATCAGGTGAAAATGGAAGCCGTGTAAACGAACTTCTGGATGCTGCGCCAGCCATATCAGGCATTCGGGCAGTTGGCCGACATCTATGCCGAACGGGGTGGCTTGGCCGCCCATGGTCAAGGTGGTGACTGGCATGTCATCCAGGGGCAGGTTGATGCGCAGCAGCACATCAACCTGCCGGTCCGCGCGCCAAGCCAGCCAGGCGAGCCGCCGTAACTCGCCCAGGCTTTCCACATGCAGCAATTCCACGCCGAGTTCCAGAGCAGCGGCCAGCTCCGTATCCAGCTTGCCGGGTCCGCCGAAAATCACCGGCGCATCCGGGAAATGGGCGCGTACCCAGGCTAATTCGCCGCCCGATGCGACCTCGAACCCGTGGACATGAGGGGCCAGGGTTTGCAGGATCGGCAGATCGGAATTCGCCTTGACGGCGTAAAACAGCTCGCAATTGTCCGGCAGCGAAGCGGCCAGACCGGCGGCATGCCGGTCCAGCGATGCCAGATCGTAGATATAGGCGCACAGCGGCTCATCGTTACAGGCGCGCCGGGCGGCTTCCGTCACGCGGGTTGATGGTTCCTTCATGTCAGATATCCCCCAGGTAGGCTAATGGGCTGGGCAATGACAGATAGGTGGCGTTGCGATCGGGACGCTTGTAGAAACGGTTGATCAGGTTGGCCTTGGCCGGGAAAGGGGCGCCGGCCAGCAGGGCATTGATGCGTCGTGCCGCGTTCGGGTTGCCGTGGTGAGCCAGGTAGCGGCGCAACTGGTGTCCGACAATACGCCACAGGCGCTGTTCCAGGGATGGGTGCAAGACGCTCAACTGCGCTACGGCTTCGCAGAAGTTGTTGACCAGCAGGCAGTAAGCGATGCGGTTCCAACCCTGATCGTCGCTGTAAAACAGCGCCTGTAGCACCCTCGCGTCGACGGCATCGAGCGAAACGGCATTGAATCGCCCTGTTACCAGTTTGACGCCCTCGAAATCGCGCAGCCAGATGTGGCTGGGCCAGTTCTCGGTCAAACCGAGCAGCACGTTCTGCAAATGCGGTTCGAAGATGATGCCGTGGTCGAAAAAACAATGCAGCACTGGCGGCAGCAGTTGCTCCACATAGGCCGAGAACCAGTCTTCGGCTACCGCATCCCGCGGCGCGGCCTGCTTTTGTGCCAGCTTGTCCAGGATGTCCGACAGACGCGCCTGGCCCCGCGTATGATTGCCGAACAGCGAACCGGCGAGCAGCGGCGTCACAGTTCCGGTATCTATCGGGTCCAGTCCCTGGCGCAGGATCAGACCGAAGCCTTCCGTCGCCTCCCGCTCGGCCTGGGATTCATTGTCGCTCAGCCGTACCGACGCGTAGGCCGGTTCTTCCAGCACTCGCAGGGTAGGAAATTGCGCCGCCAGGCGAGGACAGAGGGTCTGCATGATGCGCGTGACTTGCAGCGCCCCTTCCAGTTCGTAAACAGCATTCTTTCGCACGCAATTGGTAATGCGCACCTGCAGGGAACACTTGTAAAAATAGGGATTGTCCGGATGGAACAGCGTGCGTATCGATGAGGTGGCAAAATAGGCCGGCCCTTGCGAACCCAGGTCGCGCAGCCGGTCCTGTTCGATGGCCGCCCGCACTGCTGGCAGGGATAATAAATAGCGCGCTTGCCAGGGATGCGCCGGCAGCAAGGCGAAATCATCGTCCGCTTGCAGGCCGGCAGGCGCCTGGGCAGCCAGCAGGGCATCGGTGGATTCCGGCAGCAGCGAATTCTGGAGCCAGTGTTCGCGGCGCACAGCAAAATAATGCAGCGGGAAGCTGGCGCGCAGTTCCGGCGCATAGCATCGCAGATCCGCAGCCGAGAAGTCTTGCCGGCTCTTCGGGGCGGGATGGAACGGATGGCCGAACGCGAGGGACTGCTCGGAATCCACATAGGCCGCCAAGGCGTCGCTGGGGGCTGCCGGTTGCGGCTCGGCGAGAATCGCGCCGGTCACTGCGACGCTGTCGCGGATTTGTTCCAGCAGTTCCTCATTGAACGGTATGTCATTCTGGACTGCCAGGTCGCGCAGCAGCAGCGTCGCCAAAGTGCGCCACTCCAAAGGCGCCCAGGGCCGGCCCGGCGACTTGTAGTAGAAAGGTGAATGATAACGGTAGTTGCCGGTCGGCGATGCCTGACCGACCAACACTAACAGACGCTCTCCGCTGTGCGGCAGCAGGATGTGCATGGCCTTTCCGCCGCCTTGCCCCAGTGCCGCGCGCAACGCCATGGGCCAATCGCCCTGGCCGAACAGGGGGCCAATGCTGATCTGGCCGGCCGGGCCGGCGACTTCCCGGCAATAACAATTGAGTAATGTCTCCAGACTGCGCTGGCCAGCCTGATCCTCGGCCGAGCAAGTCTGATAAAAAGTTTGCAGAGCTTGATTTCCCATGGTTTTTCTCCAGAGTGTCAGATATTTTCGGGGCGCCAGCGGCAAAAGCCTGAAACCGCCAGCCAGCCGGCAGCAGCGGCCATAATGCCGGCGCCGAGTAAAAAAGGTGCCTGTGGGCCAAATCTGTCCACCATGACCCCGGCGGCCAGCCCGGCTGCTACCGCGCCCCACTTCGAGCCGCTTTCCAGCCAGCCGAAAGTGCGTCCGGCATGGCCTTCGCGCACCAGCGCCGCGATCAGGGCATGCAGCCCGATAAAGCCGCCGGTCATGGCCAATCCCATCAGTACCCGCCACAGGATCAGGCCCGTCAGGCTTTGGGTCTGGGCCTGGCCGAACAGGGCGACGGCCATTAACAGGAACGTCCACGCCAGCCCTGCCGGCGACAGCCGTTGTCCGAAACGGCCGGACAGGACGCCGGCTGTGACGAGGTAAAGCAGGTTAGGCACGCCGAATAGCAAGCCGGCCAGTTCGACAGAAACTGAATCCAGACCTTGGGCATAAGGGACGAAGTAGGGGAATGTGGCGACAGTGGCGAATACGAAGGCAAATTGCAGCGCGTAAATGTTGTTTGCCGACAGCAGCAGTGGGCGGGCGTTGGTTTTTTGAGGTCGATCATCAACGGATGGGCCCGGCGCTGTTTCGGGCAGTGCCCAAAGCAGCAAGGCCGCAGCCAGCGGCAGCAGGGCCAGGTAGCGGTACAGTTCTATCGGCGGAACCGATGCGGCGAACCACCCCAGCACGGCGGGCGCCACAACCAGGGCTGCGCGCGCGGAGCCTTGCATCAGTGTCAGGCTGCGGGCCAGGGCGGGGCCGCTGGCCATAGTCGCCAGATAAGCATTGGAAGCGGCAAAGGTGCCGCCCAGCATGCCCTGCAAAGCCAGAGCCAGAAAGAATAGCCCCGTACTGTCGCTATAGCCGGCCAGCAGGAAACTGACTGACAATCCCAGTTGCGCGCGCAGCAGCGAGATCTTCTTGCCGATACGGTCGGCCCATATGCCCCACCAGGGACTGGATAGCGCTGTGAAAATCGTCGGCACCACGTAGAACCAGCCGGCCAGATAAGTGCCGCTGCTGTGCAGCGATTCGCTGAGGATCAGGGCGAAGAAGGGCGGCATGCCGAGGGCGGCGAAAGCTGCGATGAAGTGGCAGAACATGACCACCATCACCATGCGGCGCTGGGCGATGCTCACAAACTCTCCTTGAGAAAGTTAGGCCCGCTTTTGCCGTAGAACTTATTGACGTCGGCGGCGCCCGTTGCAGTCTTGGGTTTCAGGCTGGCCGCAGTGAGCAGGTATTTGACGTACTGCCGGTCGTCTTCCAGCAGGGCACGACGCGCCAGATCGGTGTTTTCTCCGCACCGCGCCAGTTCCGTGAGCAGCGCTGCTATTTTGTCGCGCACACAGCCATAAAGTTGCCGGCGGGACAAATGGCCGATATCTGCCAATCCTTCAATCAGGACGGCCACGTTGAGCTGCAGGGTGATGGTCGTGAACATCTGCGCCAGAGGCAACTCGTCGTCCACTATGATGCGGCGATCCTGCAAGCCGTCCACGAACGCAGCCAGTGTCGGCCAGCGGGCGGCGAGGCGGGCGCCGTGGATGCGCGGTGCGTCGTTGTCCTTGAGCAGCAGGCGCAAGGACGGCGCCTTGGTGCCGAGCACCAGCATGGAATTTTGCTGGTTGGATTCCAAGGCGATGCCGTAGCGCAACCATAAGACCAGGTGGGTGCGCAACGTTGTTTCCAGATAGGCGTCTAGGAAATCCTCCAGTCGGCCGGCAAAAAAACGCTGCACCATTTCTTCCGCCACCAGCCGGCCTTGGGGCGTTTCTGCGAGCAGGCCCGCCACCGGCACCACCGTAGCCTGTTCCAGTCCCGACGGATAGCGGCGCAGGATGTAGCCCAGTTCGGGCAGATGGTTGATGTGAGCCCCCATGCTTTCGTCGGTCAACAGCAAACGACCGGCGATGTCGGCGTCCTGGACCGCTATGCGGCCCAGCAGGCTTTGCATGGAGTGGCCGTCGGCGATGGTGCTGGGCTTGATGGTGCGTATGTTTTTGCCGCCCAGGGTGCGGATGGCCATGGGCAATTTGATGTGCAGTCCCGGCCTGCTCTGCACGGCCAGGGTGCGTACCGACAAAGTGGGCAGAACATCCAGATAAGACTTGGGCGCCAGCAGGAGCTTGCCCTGTAAGCCGTGCGCTTCGGCCAGGTCATCGAACTGTTGTTGCGCGGACAAGGGGTGAACCGGCAACAGGGTGTAATTGCTGCTTAGCTGGGCATCGAGCCCGACTTCTTCAAAATTGGGACAGAGGCCTTGCAGGCTTGCCTTAGCCTCCGGGCCGAAATGGATAGCCTTGGCCACGGCTAACCAGCGTAGCTTAAAGGGGCGCTGGAATTCGGGACTGTAGGCGGCGAGATCGTCCGGGGACAAACCCAGCTTCGCGCGCGCCGTGGGATATAAGGGATGATCGAGAAATGCAGCCAGCCGCTCATAGTGCAACTGCCGTTCCTGCCAGCGCGGGCTGAGACCTGCATACAGGCGGGTATGATTTGCTTCGGTAAAATAACGCTGCCGCTCTTGCGCGCACAGGGCGCCGTGCTCGACGGCGGTCAGGCATTCCTGGGCATAGTCGTCGAAGTGCGTGGCCGAGGCTTGATCCAGCCCTTGCCGGAACAGCGCCAGAATGGCAACGATATCGTCCAGTCGGCGATAGCCGTCGCCGCCTTGCCAAATCAACGGCAGATCGTGGAGCGCCCATGCCTGCATGAAGGCGCAAGGCCGGACCGGAATCCACAGGCAGCCGTCACCCAGATGGTCGACGGCGAGCCAGTGGCCGGGTTGCACCGGCAGGTCGGGCAAGGGCATGTCAGCCGCCGGGACAATGCGGCCCCGGCTTACCGTTTCCCGGACATCTTCCCGCAGTAGCGCATCGACAACGCGCCGACAAATATAGGCCTGCTGATTTTTCATGAACGGATCTCCCAGACTAAGTCGCCGCTGGCTTGCGCCAGCACTTGGCGCACCGCATCCGCATTTGTGCCGACACCGGTCAGGATGCCCAGGTAGTCCTTGTTGGAATGCGTGATCGCCACGGTTTCACCCGCTCGGCGCAGCACGCGAAGGGCGACGTCGACTGTCGCGCCGTTATGGCTGAAGGGGGCAGGGGCGCTAATGAGCTGGCCCTCCGCCGAGGGGATGAGATAACGGATCGCGGCTGCGCGCGGCGTCAATGACAGGGAGGGCAGCGGTTCGCCCAGGTGCAGTCGCAGCACGGTTTCAAACAGCGGGATGCCCAGTATCTGCTCCAGCAGAAAATCGCGCCGGTCGCCGATACAGCGGTAATTGATCTCGATCAGGCGCGGTCCCTGAGGAGTCAGCACAAATTCGGTATGGCAGGCGCCGAAGCCGATGCCGAAACGGGCGATCTGGCTCAGCACCTCGTGCTGCTCCGCCAGTTCGCTGCTCCACTCGGCTTCCAGCTCGACGAAATGCGGCGGCGCCGACAGGCGTACGTGAAATCCGCCCAGCGCACGCATCCCTTTGCCATCACCCAGTGTTTCCAACGTACACAAGGGGCCTACGATATATTCCTCCAGCAGCATCGCCTGGCCGGGACGGGTTTGCCAGACCGCCTGGCAATGGGCGGCGAGTTCGGCGTAATCCTGCGCTAGTCCGACTTCCTGGCTGGCGACCCCTTCGCGCGGTTTGACGACGCAAGGGAAAGACACGCGGGCCGCGGCCTGCGCCAAGCTGTCCGGCGCCCATGCCACGGCGTGCCGTACCGTTTCGATGCCTTGCTCGGCCAGGTAAGCGCGCATTTCGGCCTTGTTTTTGGCACGGTAGGCCACGCGCCAGTCCTTGCCGGACAGTCCGAAGTATTCGGCGGCGATGGCGGTGCTGGTTTGCAGATGATCGCTGTTGGAAAAAACCGCCGCCGGTTTGTGCCCGCGCCGGCTGATCGCCTCGATAACCGCGAGCGGGTTGAACACATCGCAGGCGATGATGGCGTCCGGATAGGCCGGCAGCCCGCTCTGGCTGAAATATTGGCGGTGCGCCTCGGCCTGGTCTGTCAACAGCACCGGCGACAGACCGAGGCGGCGCGCCGCCGGCAGAAAACCTTCGTTGACCGATTCGGTCGGGACATGGGTCAGCAGAATCAATTCTTGGTTATGCATAATTTTTCCTTATATATCCATTTGCAGACTGAGCATGACGGAGCGGCCCGGTCCCGGCATTCTGCCGAGGCTGGTATCCACACCGCGGAAGTAATAGTCCTCGTTGAACAGGTTGTTGCCGGCAAGGCCGACCCGCAGGTTGGTCTTGTCCAGGCGGAAGTCCTTCGTGATCTGGGCATTCCACAGCCAGTAGCCCGGTATCTTGCCCCGGTCGCCATTGGCGCTTTCCAGTTCAGTGTTGGCTGCATCGGTGTAGGCAGAGCTCAAGTACGAGCCGTTGACGTTGAAATTGACCGTGTCGATACGGTAGTTGCCTTGCAGGGTGATTTGATGATGCGAACTGAACGGCACTTCATTGCCTTGAAACGCGACCTGAGACGTACCGCTGAACAGATCATTCTTCTGCCGCGTATCCACATAGGTATAGCCTGCTTTGAGATCGAGGCCGGCCAGGAAAGACGGACGCCAGTCCAGTTCGGTTTCATAGCCTTGATGCTCGGCTTGGCCAAGGTTGCGGAATTTGGTGGTGCCGTTTTCCACGACATTGACGATCTGGTTATCAAAGTCGAAACGGAAATACGTGAATGTGGCGTCGAGCTCCGCCAGTGGCGATACGCGCAGACCGGCTTCGTAGTTCCAGGCCTTTTCTACACCGGTATCGCCTTCCAGGGTAATCTGCGTGAATTGCACGGGCTGCAAGGATTTGTGCACGTTGCCGAACAGGAAGACTTTATCCGGCCACAGGTGAAAGCCTACATCGACGCCGGGCAATAGCTCGTTGCTGTGGCTGTCAACGACAATGTCTCTCAACC
The DNA here is from genome assembly GCF_000427625.1 of Methylobacter luteus IMV-B-3098. GTDB lineage: Bacteria > Pseudomonadota > Gammaproteobacteria > Methylococcales > Methylomonadaceae > Methylobacter > Methylobacter luteus. The sequence goes on along the minus strand of NZ_KE386569.1, from coordinate 1,771,268 downwards.
TGTTGTGGCTGGTTTGCTCGATCCACTCGGCGCGCAAGCCCGGCGTGATACTGAGCCGCTCGTTCCAGACGCTCAAGGTATCGCTGGCATAGAGAGCGAAGGCATCGGTATCGAAATGGAAGTTCTGGGCATGGGTGACGTCATCTGTGCCCAGGCGGTACCGGTCGACGCCCTGATCGACGTCTTCGTTGACATAACGCCCGCCCAGCGTGAACTTGTGGCCCAGCCAGCCGGTCTGGGCGCTGACAGTCAGACGGGGCTCCGTGCCAAAGACAGTGAAGGTGCGCGGACTGGTCTGCACGCCATTGGATGGCTTGGACGGATCGAGGTTACATGTGCTTGCGGCAGCGTTCAGTTCGCAGCCGACAGTAAATTCGCGGTCGCTGGTATGGGCAAAATTGGTCCAGTTGAATTCGGCGGGCCGGCCGAAAAGATCGAAATTCTGGTCATAGACCAAATGTCCCCGGATGGTATCGCCCTGGAACTTGTCGTACGGCCGCTGCGACTGGAAGCGGTCCTGCGCGTAAGCCTGGGGCGACAGGCTGCCCGGCAGCTCGGTATCGGTATTGTAATACTGGATGCCGGCCTTGATGGAAGCGTTATCCGTGATGAACCAGTGAGCATCCAGGGCCAGGTTTTCTACTTCCGTTTCCGAATGGGCGCGCGACGAATCGCCTAGCACGGTATTGGCCTGGAATTGCAGGCCCAGGTTGTCGCTCACGAAACCGCCGGCGCGCAGGTAGGTGTCGGTCAGCACGTTGCCGGTGTCGGTGGAAATCGTCAAGGCCTCTCTCGCGGTGGCGCTGAACTTATTCGGGATCGCTTTGCTGATGAAATTGATGACACCGCCCACGTTGTTCGGTCCATAACGCACGGCCGCCCCGCCGCGCGCCACGTCGACGCTTTCTACCGTTTGCATGGTCAAAGGGAACAGGGACAAGCCCGTCTGTCCGTAAGGGGCGAGGGCCATAGGAATGCCATCGACCAGCACCAGCGTGCGTGTGCTGCGCCGGGGATCCAACCCGCGCATGCCGATATTCGGCAGAATGCCGGTACCGGTTTCATCCTGGGCGCGGACACCCGGCACCAGGCGCAAGGCATCTTCCAATGTGCGGGCGCCGGCTTGCTGCAGCTCGGTGTCGGTGACCATGGAACGACTCCCAGGATAGGTGCGAACAGTTTCCTTGGTGGGGGCTCCCAGCCAGTCTCCTTCGACTGTCACTTCTTCCAATACAGCAGGCTCTTGGTCCGGCTCCGCAGCGGCTAGTGGGAATGAGATTAGATAAGTGCTGCCGGCTAAGGTGATCGCCATGCGGGTGGCCGCGTGTTTCATGATGTAGCTCCTTGAGAATACAGTTGTTGTTATCGTTGTTCGTTTGGAGAAGACATGTTTCAGAACCTGGACCATAAAGGAAGTCATTAACCTTCATAGTGATATGAAGCAAGCCGGATAAATAACGTAAATAATGCTATCACTAATGAGAATGATTATCAACAACGATAAGTTAGAGTTATTTCCAGATGCATCTCCACGAATTATTGCTTCCCAAGTGTATCGAAATAGCCGACTGACAGCGCTTGCGTCAGTTCTAAATAGGTTGCGATAGCTCAAAGGAGACATAGCGGCATGCTATTCGGCCGAGAAAAATAACCGAGTAGGGGGAACGCTTTTAATCACTGTTGATCCTGAGTTGCCGTTCAGTAACGGAAACTTTTAGGCTGAGGTCAACGAGCCAAAGTGCGAAGGTGATCAGGGCGGCGATCAGCAGAAGATTAGCTCGGCGCTAGGTGGGTATCCGGCTTTCGCGAGTTAAATCCAGGCCATAATGCGTGCTCTTGGTATAGCGGAAGCCTGTATACGGGTTCGGTAATAGTCCACGGTCCGAACTGCCGAATAAGCTTTCAGGAATTGCGGCACGACCTTTACCGAGGACTTTTCAACCGTTCGGAAAGTGGACACGGCGGCACCGCGCAGCTTATCCCCGGTTTTTTTCTGACCGGCCTTGGTTTTTTTGCTTTATCAGGGCATCATCCAGGCCCTGACAGTTTCGGCGCCGATGGTGGCGAAAATCCGCCAGCGATGAACGGAAGACGACCCGGACTCCGCCTTGAAGGACCATCTCCACCCCGGCAAAGCACCCAAACTGACTGCTCATATCATGACTACTGGATTGTACGAGGCTTTCCTGCCGGGCAAGAGCGCGATTTGGTACGGAGACTGGAATGATAGACCGTACGGCTACTGTCCGAGCAAGCCAGTTCCTTAAGCCGAACCCAGACCAGGGAAACCCTATCAGTTGCCAGTCCAGCGTATTGATGCGCCGATAAGACTGCGCACAACAGAAATCAGCCACTTGGCGATTGGCCTTGAGGGAACCGTCGTAAATTTTCCATAGGGACTCGACAGGCAGCATAAGGCCTTGAGTGGTATATCGTCATAGATCATGGCGACAATGTTTTACCCTGTGCTTTCACCGCACAGGGCGAGCTATACCTCAGCGCATTAAGACGCTTCAAGGATGGCGAGTATCAATGAACCAAGGTAAGCTTCGGGCTCTTGCGCGGTTTTTCAGTGGACTCTGCGCCAAGTTTTTTCGATGCTTCTGTCATCATTGCTGCGAATTTCGAAAATTGTTCCACATCGAAACGCAATGATATGTTTTGCATATGCAGATACACCACGCCACATTCACGGCACATCAAAACTGTGCCAGTATCGCTTGTCGCCAGGTATTCATGGGTGCAGGGCTTTTTAGTCATAAGCTTGGGTCCTTTGAGTTGTAAATAAGAAATTATTCAGCCATATCAAGCATTTTCATTGGCCTTATAGCAACTTAGCGCCTTGGTCGATTTTTGACTTGGTAAGCGACAGGAGCATTTTCCAGACGATTTGTTTTGAACCGAGGTCCAGGCATCTGAAATCCGTGGCATGGATTTGACCTTTCTCCATTAAAGAGGCTAGACATTTCGGTTCGATTTCCAGCTTCACCGTCAGGGGCGATCTAAAAAAGGAAAATAAAAATTTCATCAGTAGACCCTCGTTTTGTTTTTCTAAATGATAATCATTATCATTTATAATGTACAGTATTTTTCTATATCCGAGTTTCCCGGTGATGGTAAGTATTGGGCGGAGTTGGGAAGACCGCGGTTTTCATCTGACTGGATGTCGTTTGGCAACAATCCAAATGTTATGAAGATTTCCTCATTCGAAGGATGTGAAGATTTTATTTATTCGGAGGCGAGTAAGTGAAAGGCAGGTGCTCGGCTTTCCAGAATCTGGAGCGCACATAGGCTTCAAGATCGATTCCCTTGAGGTCCTGGCGGGGGGATGAGCCGTCTTCAAGCGCCCTGGCAAGGACGCGCGCCGCAACGACGACGCTGACTTTCCGCAGGTCCGCAATAGGGGGATAGATATGGCCGGATGCCAGATAATGCTCAGCCGTGTAATCGGCCAGCGCATAAGCGGACTCAAGCACCATGGCATCGCTGATCCGGGAACATTCTCCCAATACGGCGGCAAAACCAAGTCCAGGAAAGATAAACGCATTATTGCCCTGGCCGACAGGATGGCTATGGCCGCCATATTCAACATCAGCAAACGGGCTGCCTGTCGCGACGATTGCCTGGCCTTGCGTCCAGGCAACGATATCCTCGGGAATGGCTTCGCAATTGGCTGTCGGGTTCGACAGCGGGAAGATGACAGGGTGCCGATTGCTCCTGGCCATGGCTTTGATGATAGGCTCGTTGAATATGCCGGCGATGCCTGAAAGCCCGATCAGGACGGTGGGTTTGGCATTGCTGATGACTTCCATGAGAGTGGGAAGTTCGCCGTTGATCGGCCAGTTCTCATAAACATCCGCAAATTGCGCGACCGGCAGTTTATAAGCGTCGGTCGTGGTCCCCTCGACAACCAGACCGCGCCCGTCCATGACGAACATCTGCCGGCGCGCCTGCTCGCGGCTCAGGCCGTCGCGCACCATGCCTTCCTGAATGGCGCTGGCGACGCCGACACCGCCGGCGCCCGCGCCGACTACCACAATAATCTGGTCGGAAAGGGCTTCGCCTTTTATGCGACAAGCCGATAACAGCCCCGCGAGCGCAACGGCCCCCGTGCCTTGAATATCATCGTTGAAGCAGGGTATTTGATGCCGGTATTTTTGCAGCACGTCAAAAGCCACATTTTTGGCGAAGTCTTCCCATTGAATGATGGTCTTCGGCCACTTTTTTTGCACGGCATTGACGAATTTATCCACCAGTTCAAAGTAGGACTGACCGCGCAGGCGCTTTTCATGCACACCCAGATAGCGAGGATCTTCAAGCAATTCTGTCCGGTCCGTGCCCACATCCAGATTGACCGGCAGGGTTTGAAAGGGGCAGAGTCCGCCGCCGACGGTATAAAGCGCCAGTTTGCCGACGCAAATGGTCAGCCCGCCCATGCCCTGATCGCCGATGCCGAGAATGGCGGAGGCGTCCGTAACGACGATCATTCGAATGTCATGCAGGGGATAGTTGTCGAGAATGGTTTCCACCCGGCCGATATTCTGGGCCGACAAGGTCAGGCCGCGAGCCGTCGTATAGATCTTGCTGAATTGCTGAACCGCCAGCCCGATCGTCGGCGTATAGATAATTGGCGTCATTTCTTCCAGATGTCGCTCGAGCAGCGCGTAAAAGAGCACCTCGGAACGATCCTGCACAGCTCGAAGGAACTGGTATTTTGAAATATCATCAAGTTGTCTTCGAAAATTCGTGTACAGCCGGTCTACCTGGATTTCAAGAGTGGTTACTTGCGGCGGAAGCAAACCGTCAAGGCCAAGATCAATACGTTCCTGTTCAGTAAAGGCGGTGCCTTTATTGGTTGCCGGCAGTCGCAACAGGACAATACCACGAGCGGCAACCTCCACATAAGGGTTGCCGTTTTTATCCGTTTTATAATCGAAGTAATCACTGAGTCGCGACATAAATATTCCTTGTAGTTGATCCCGAATTGCATTGGTTCAGACTTAAACTGATACCGCTCATGGATAAGAAAGGGTTGATGATTAGATATAAAGCATCGGGTTTTTATCTGGCCAGTGAAAAATAATTTCATGTCGGAGGAAGGTGATTTCCTGGAGCGGATCAGGCGCGGGTTTTTTATGTTTCATAGGGCGGATAAGTAATTGTCGTGCCATTCACCTTGGCGAAAGGCGTCAATAAATGCAGTTGCCGGCGCGCTTCCCTGACGATTTCCTCGACGCGAATCCCGCGTATTGTCAATGCATCGGCGATTAGCGAGCGATGACAGCGCCACGGCACGGCCTCGGCGCACATCAATGCGACGCGTTCCTGCTTTGCCTGTTCGATAAGATCAGCCAGATTTTCAGCAAATTCCTCGGTCTGCATGTAGTCAGCGAAGCCGCGGAACGCATCGTTGTGCCAACCTTGGTTAAGAGACTCAGGGCTAGTGTGGCGGAAACCTCCCAAACCGATGGCGTGCTTATAGCGGATGCCGGCAGATTCAAGCGCTTCAGAAAAAGTGTCACGGTTAAATTGCGGATTGTGGCGTGAGCGTGGCACGGTGCGCACATCAATGAGGCAGGTCACTGAATGGGCCTTGAGCAGGTCGATAAACGCAGCCAAGGGGCGCGTGGAATGCCCGATGGTTAATACGATAGGTTGAGGTTCACGCTTCAACTTCTCTGCTTGCATGAAACGCTCTGATCCGGGCGCGCAGTACGGGTAGAAGCTGTTGTTCAAACCAGGGATTGCGCTTGAGCCACAGCGTATTGCGTGGCGATGGATGGGGTAAGGGCAGATATTGCGGCGCATACGCCTGCCAGTTCCTGACTGTTTCCGTCAATGACGACATGCGGCGATCGCCAAGGAAGTGGCGTTGCGCGTATTGGCCGATAAGCAGCGTCAATTCAATCCGGGGCAGTTCGGCCAGCAAGTGGTTCAGCCATAGGTCCGCGCATTCGCGGCGCGGCGGTAAATCGCCGCTCTTTCCGCGCCCCGGATAACAATAGCCCATGGGGATGATCGCGATGCGCGAGGTATCGTAAAACACATCCCTGTCTATGCCCATCCACATGCGCAGGCGCTCGCCGCTAGCGTCGTTCCACGGAATGCCGGTCGCATGCACGCGTGTTCCGGGTGCCTGTCCGACAATGAGAATGCGGGCCGTTGCTTCGGCGCGTAGCACGGGGCGCGGGCCGAGCGGCAGATGCTTCTCGCATGCTCGGCAATTGCGCACGGCCGTCAGCAGTGCTTCGAGAGATGGATAACGGGTTTCGGTCACGAGGTTTGCGTGTTTTTGATGACTATAAATAATACTTAGTGTGAAGTATGGAACGGGTGGTTCAATAAGGTTGATGCTCTGATTGGGTGCAAATGTGAAAGGCTCATAATGGCTTCCAGGGAGTTAGCTGATAATCAGCTCCAACAGAGAACTTAATAACGCTTTACCGCGTTTTCTGGCGTTATGGACAAACTCGAAAAAGCCTAAATAAATGGGCAGATGCGATTGAGAAATCCCGCGATGCGGGCGTAACCAGGAACGCAGCAGCGACCAAAACCCTTCCATTGTGTTCACATGCACTTCATAAAACCCATCACCGTCCTCATCGCGCGCATATTCCCCGGCACCATGGCAAACGCTTTTTCGCGCGTATCCCCATGACTCCAGGCGGTCATAAATCGCATATTCATCGGTGTAAATGAGCGTACCCGGCGCTATGGTGCTTTGAATCACAGGCTGGATGGTCGTTTGCTGAACATTGTCCAGCATCTGAATGACCACTGGTCCGCCGCGTTGAATCATGCCCAATATCGGCGGCTTTTCCTTGGCCAGCGTACCGCGTCCACGCGCACCTTTTAAGCGGTTACGCCGACCTTTTCGGCCTTTTTTTTACGGCTTCCGGTTGGCCTTTATGCCCGGCTACCACATAAACTTCGTCGCATTCGACTTCGCCTTCCAGCACCACCACTGGTCTTTTGCTGACGATCCCTGACCGCAACTGCTGGGTCATTGGCTGAACGTCCGTTTCATTTAAATCCAGCTCACGGGCAATCTGCGCGTTCGATAAGTTCAAGCCCATAAAATACAAGCACAGCACCCAGATCTTCAAGGGTTGATGGTGACCCGCGAAAATCGTACCGGTTAAATCGTCGAATTTGCGCTGACAGGCCTTGCAGCTGTAACGCTGCCTTTCAGACTGGGTATCATCCTTGCCCTGCTTGATTATGGCTTCTGAGCCGCAATGGGGACAAGAGACTTTATCCGGCCAGCGCAGGACGCGAATCGTTTCAAAGCATTTGGCATTGTCTAATAGTTGAGGTAAGGTAATCATCCGTCCTATCTGGGGATACTGAACCTCAAATTCAAGTTTTCAGCAATGGTTGGGTATCTCCCTGGAATCCAATAAGAGCCATGTGAAAAACATCGGTAGAACGTTATGCGAGTTATCATACAGACGTAGAAATCGATTGGATACAATGTATCCAAGTTGCAAGCAGTAAAAGTTCCGCGCGAATCAGGGCAGACATCAACAACCAAAACAGTATAAAAACACGCATCGGCAAGGGAATCAAATGAGCGGAACCATTACAAAATTGAGCGGACCTGACTTCACCGGAGGCGTGGCTTTCTCCACAATTCCCGATGGTGCCTCCGTTGCTTGGCCATGCGCATGGCGAGCAGGTGCTTCTGACGCGGCAGGGCGACGAACTCTTTGTGATCGGCAATATTTGCACGCATTACGATGCCCCGCTGGGCGGAGGACTGCTCGTGCAGGATACGGGTTGTTGCTCATGGCATCATGCCTGTTTCAACTTGCGTACCGGAGAGGCCGGCGCACCATGGCGCTGGACCCGGGTTCCTGCTGGCGCATGGAGCAGCAGGGGTACTGTCCATGTTCGGGAAAAGCTTGAGTCGATCAGGAAACAACTGTCTGCATTATTGATCGATATAACAGGCTTTATCGTTATTGTCGGCGGCGGAGATGCTGCACCGGGAGGATTACGATAGTCGAATCACGATGCTGAGCGCGGATGAGTCGATTCCCTGATCGCCAAAAATTTTCTAGGCTATCTTGCCGACGTAGCATCCGAAGAATCACCTCCGTTGTGTTCACCCGAGTGCTATCAAGAGCACGATATCGATTTGAAACTGGCAGCGCGTGTCGTAGCGATTGACACGGCTAATCAGCAAGTACAGATCATCGATGGCAGTCGTCATACCTATGACAAGCTCTTGCTCGCTACTAGCGACGGTCTTCCACAGATGCATCATCTGCACGCGCCGGTCGGACCGTCACACCGGAGAAGACATTGCGTCGAATATTAGAGCATTTATTTATTACATAGAAACATAGCCTGAATGCCTGAAGAGATTGAGGCACTCATCAGCCTGAAACTCATCCAACAGTTTACCCATGAGTTGCCAAAGCTTATCGGAAGTGCGTTCTGCCGCCTTGCGCAGGAGCGCCTTCAGCTTGGCGAAGACCTGCTCGATCGGATTCAGCTCAGGACTGTAGGGCGGCAGGTATTTGATCGTCGCCCCGTGCGCTTCAACAATGGCCTGCACTTCCGCCACCTTATGCGCAGGGAGATTGTCACAGATGACGCTATCGCCGGGTTTTAAGGTCGGTCCTAACTGTGCGACCGCAGATATTCTTTGAAGGCTTCTCCGTCATGGCCTAATCCAGGCACCAAGGGGTTGTGAGCCGGTCGGCACGCAAGCCGGCAATCAAGGTCAGGGTTTGCCGATGACCCGCCGGCGCCGCATCCCCGACAGCGGGCACCCCCCAAAGCACGGCCATAGCGACGGATCATATCCGTGGATAGCCCCGTTTCATCCAGAAACACCAGTTTCGACAGATCGCAGGTTTTCTGCCAGGCAGGCCATTGCTCTCGGGCTATAGCGACAGCCTCGCGCTGCTGTTCAGTGGCGACCAGCGTTTTTTATAGCGATAGCCTAGTTTGAGCCGGATAAACTTATCAATGGCCGAAATCGAAACGCTTAGGTTTTGTTCGTGTTCCAGCCAGATCTGCAGTTCCTTCAGCATCATCGACGGGCTGTTCGCCAACCGGGCGCTGATGGCGGCTTCATACGGTTCCAGTCTCGAGCGTTTGTAGCCGCCAAAGGGCGCTTGCCTTGAACGGATCCGGTTTCACGCCACAAGGCGTGCATTCGACAGACAAAGGCCGGACTGACTTTGTATTGTAAAGCCACGGCCCGCACGGTGTGGCCTGCGGCAACCGCTTCAGCCACCCGGCTGCTGCGTAAATCTTCGGAATAAGGCTTGAGCATGATGAAAACGGCTCATCTCGTTTAACACGAGGTTAGTTTATATCATGTTTATATCTATACAATAACTGCTCTAGCTTGTTGCCCGGTGCCAGGGGCAGACCATCGCCGCGCGCAACATGTCAATTGCTAGGCTGGCGAGGTGGGCAGGTGATGTTTAAGCAAATCTCACTATCCGCCTGGTGCGCTCAACGCATATGACCTTAAGTTTGAGTGCATGCTTTTCAATGAAATGCCAGCTTGCTGCGCTTAACAGAATCGTTATTGCACCGGAGGTCAAAATCATATTTAGAATTGATACGCTTGGGATCAATGCTGCAACGGATTGCTGAACCGGCCATGCATAGATATAAATGCCGTATGAGTAATCGCCTAGTGAATTATATCGGCGAATAAATCCCGACGGAATATAGGCTAGAAAAAAAACGATATAAGCGAGCGATAAACTATAGACAATATAAAACAGGTCTTTATCATGAGCAGAAAAAACTACGGCACTTAATAAGGTCCAGAAAAGCCAGTGATAAATGGGTATCCGATCTTTCAAAACATAAAAAGATGCGCCCGTAAAAAACATAAAAGGGAGTCTTGCATATCTAGTGCCTGGAGATAAATAAAAATGATCGACAAAGACATAGATTCCCGATAGTGCTGCAAAAATGATGATCAATGCTTTTAACGCCTTTACTCTGCGTCTAGGCATTATTTTCAGCACAAGCCATGCAACAGCCAATGTCGCATACATTCTCACCTCATAGGGCAAAGTCCATAGCGATGCATTGGTATTAGGAACAGGATTGTTGCTAAATACACCCGGTAATTGTCTCGCTACATTGATAAAAAGCGTTGAGCTTCTTGGCAAATAAGTATAGGTTTCACGCGTTAAAAAATATTCGCTTAATGGTAGTGATGTTAAGGCTGGACCAAGAACAAAGACGGTTAAAAGCAACATTATTATCAGAGCAGGGTATATTCTCAATGTCCTGGCCCACACAAATTCGACAAGGCTGGATCGATTTAACAAACTTGCAGTAACGAGAAAACCGCTAGTGATGAAAAAAGTATCGACTGCAATTCCTCCTGGTGTCATTCCTATGCTTTCTCTAAGGAGTTCAGCTTTACCGGATACCGGGGCCAATGTAACCCCGTGAGAAATTAACACGGCAAGCGCCGCAATAATTCTGATAAGGTTGAAATTGTTATCTTTGCCTTGAGAGAAGTTGGATAGTTTATGCATGTCGCTTCCTTTTGTTATTTTTTATGCCTTATCATCAATAATTACCCCAGCGCCAATGCCTTGCGCTTTTCTATCATGTTGTTTTCTTGGTTTAATTAGGTTAACAAGTAACGTGGTCGGCCTATAGTTCATGTGGGCTGCTGCATATCATTAATCAGCAAGATGAGGTAATTTGAACTATAGACTCAAGGTCATAAATAATACCGCAGCAGAAAGAACAATTCATCCTTTAGGGCATCAAAAAATTAGCTACTGGAGTCTATGTAATGAATTTATGGCAATAATAAATTTCAAAGATGGCAACAAACTGCAAGAGATAGCTGCACGCCTCTTATGCGGTCGCTGGCCACGACCGAACCGTGCGGCGGATGGACAGCTCAATCCGGAACGAACGCATCTTGTGGCCTTTGGGAAAGCCCTTGTTTTTAAACATTCTGGCCTATCCGAACTCCGTCAGGTGTCAGTTTAGCGCATCAATGCGCCGATAAGGTCGCGTATCATCGGAATTATCCATTTGCCGATTAGCCATGAGCGGGCAATCATAGACTTTGTACAGTGATTCGATCAACAGTATCAGCTCTTTGGTGGCAATACCAGCTATCCATAAACACCACCCGAAAAAGGAGCCGCTTGTGATGGACGGCGCTCGTCAACATGTCACGGACATGATCGAGCCCTGATTTACCAGTTCCTGCGGAATCATACTGCCAGTAGTCGATCGCCAGAAAACATCGGTTCCATGATTAATTATAGAGACAACTCGCGGCACCGATCCCCCGGATCAGGCTATGTGCATTAACGCTGTACTGGCGACGGACCAGTTCGATCCGACACGAGCAATTCTTGACCAGTATGGTATCGTCAAAGACCAAGTATCCGGTCAGGGGCGTCATTACTTGGTCGCGGACATTGTCCCACACGAGGCGAGCCGTCATCCGTTCGCCGCGCAGATAGCGACCGACTTGATGCCGATGACGATTAGAGCTTTAGCCGTGCTTGCCGCGGCTAAAGCTTTCATGAAAACTTTGTTAGGATAGGGTGGTAAAATTTCCCGATTTATACATGAAATCAGCGCTTATGTGAGGTGGTAAGCTCTGGGGCGAATGAATTCGCCCTACAAGTGCTCTCGTCAAAATCCAGAAAAGTATTTTCCTGTCTAATTCTAAGCGCAAAACTGCTCAATTTGCTCGATCAGCCCATGTACATCCAGGCCGCACAGGGCCAGCAGTTCTTCGCGGGTGCCCTGCTCGACGAACCAGTCGGGCAGGCCGATGTTGAGTACCGGCATCAGGATCTTCTGCGCGTGCAGGAAGTCATTGACGGCGCTGCCGGCGCCGCCGGCCAGCACGTTCTCTTCGGCAGTCACGAACACGTCATGGCTTTTGGCCAGTTCCAGGATCAGGTCCGTATCGAGCGGCTTGACGAAACGCATGTTGACCACGGTCGCATTCAGATGCTTGCCGGCCTCGAGCGCCGGCGCCACCAGGCTGCCCCAGGCCAGGATGGCGATGCGCCCGCCCTGGTGGCGGACTTCGCCCCGGCCGATCGGCAAGGTGGTCAGCCCGGCCTGCACCGGCACGCCCGGGCCCTTGCCGCGCGGATAGCGCACGGCCGCAGGTCCCTCGTGCTGATAGCCCGTGGTCAGCATCTGCCGGCATTCGTTCTCGTCGGCCGGCGCCATGATCAGCATATTGGGGATGCAGCGCAGGAAGCTGTGGTCGAAGCTGCCGGCATGGGTCGGGCCGTCCGGTCCGACTAGCCCCGCGCGGTCCAGCGCGAACAGCACGTCGAGATTCTGCAGGGCGACATCGTGGATCAGCTGGTCATAGGCGCGCTGCAGGAAGGTCGAGTAGATCGCCACGACCGGCTTGGCGCCCTGGCAGGCCTGGCCCGCCGCCAGGGTCACGGCATGCTGCTCGGCGATCGCGACGTCGAAATAACGCTGCGGATAGCATTGCGAAAACTTGACCAGCCCCGAGCCCTCGCGCATGGCCGGCGTGATGCCCAGCAGGCGTTCGTCCTGGCCGGCCATGTCGCACAGCCACTGGCCGAATACTTCGGTATAGCTCGGGTAAGGCGACGGCGCCGATTGCGGCAGGCAGTCCTTCGAGGGATCGAAGGCCGGCACGCCGTGATAGGCCAAGGGGTCCTTCTCGGCCGGGGCGTAGCCCTTGCCTTTCTTGGTGACGATGTGCAGAAAGCGCGGTCCCGAGGTCTGTTTGAGATTCTCCAGGGTCGAGATCAGCATGTCCAGGTCATGGCCGTCGATCGGGCCGATGTAATTGAAGCCCAGTTCCTCGAACAGGGTGCCCGGCACGATCATGCCCTTCATGTGCTCCTCGGTCTTGCGCGCCAGCTCCCAGACGCTGGGCATCTTACTCAGCACCTTCTTGCTTTCCTCGCGCACGGAGGCATACAGGCGGCTGGACAGGATCTTGGTCAGGTAATTGTTCATGGCCCCGACCGGCGGCGAGATCGACATCTCGTTGTCGTTCAGGATCACCAGCAGGTTGGCGTCCAGGGCGCCGGCATGGTTCATGGCTTCGAAGGCCATGCCGCCGGTGATGCTGCCGTCGCCGATGATGGCCACCATCTGCTTGTCCTCGCCTTTCAGGTTTGAGGCAATGGCCATGCCTAAGGCGGCGCTGATCGAGGTGCTGGAGTGGCCGACGCCGAAGGCGTCGTACTCGCTCTCGGCGCGGCTGGGGAAGGCCGAGACGCCGCCCTTGGTGCGGATGGTGGGCATGGCTTCCTTGCGGCCGGTCAGGATCTTGTGCGGATAGGCCTGGTGGCCGACGTCCCAGACCAGCTGGTCGGACGGCGTGTCGAACACGTAATGCAGGGCGATGGTCAGCTCGACCGTGCCGAGCCCGGCCGCGAAGTGGCCGCCGGAAATGCTGACCGTGTGGGTCAGGTATTCGCGCAGCTCCCGGGCCAGGGCCGGCAGTTGATCTTTACTGAGCTTGCGGACATCATCAGGCGAGTTGATGTCTTTAAGCAGGGAATATTGATGTAATGTATTCATATTAATAGAGAGGTTCGCGATAGAACATCAGAATGAGTCCGATCTGAAACAGGGCGGCAACAGAAACAAACCCGGCAATATCTTTGCCCGGCCTGTCCAGTTTTAATTCCAGCCAGCGTCCGCATGCCAGAACCAGTGAAAAGACGCCCATCAAGGTATGGCCCACCTGGATGAGAAAAGCGCTTTTAGCCTGAAACCCGACATGCGAATGTGTCAGCAGCATGAGTCCGCCGAATGCTGCCAGTATAGGGAATACGAAAGGCAATTTGCTGGTGGTGTCTTTGGTCATTCTGGCGCGCAGTTCTATAACGCCCAGTACAAATACCAGTAAGGTTGCAATTCTATGCTGCAATACTTCACCGTTATTAAAGGTGCTGTCCCAGAATCCTATCGGGCCCAGTGGCCAGGATTCGGCGTCACTGCGGAAAAACAGAAAGATGCCCAATGCGACAAAACCGAAAGGCCAGTATCTGGTTAATGATAAAAATTTATCAAAAATGGAAAATGCGGACGGCAAACGCTTCGTATAGGAAAGCATCGCAACTAAGCTCATCACGGTCAGAAATATACCGGCAATATTGTGGTTGTAATCCGACCATGCCGTTGCCGCTTCCGAGGGGATTTGGCCTACGATAGCGACACGGCCCGCTTCCCCGGCTAGCAACGCTTCGTGAGTAGGTGAACTGGTGCGGGGAAAGCGTGGCGCAAAAGTGTTTAAAACTTCCTGCCAGGTAGCCGTCAAGTGCGGGATATCGATTGAAGGGGGCTGTGAAGCAAGGCTGGCGGCCGTGAATAACAAAATGACTAATACCAGGGTTTCCGCTTCAATGTAAAAAGGCACCCGATTGTTTAAGGCATGGTTATTGCCGGAGGTGCCGAATTGCAGTACGGCGCTCCTGTTCAGCCAGGCAAAACCCAGGGCGATCGATAGCATTATGATTTTAACCATTAACAGGTTGCCGTAGCCGGTGCCAATAAAACCATTCCAGGTGTCGATATATTGCAAGGCCATCGGCAGACCCGAGATTAAAATCATAGCGACCGAGGCCAGGCCGAACATTGAGAATCGTTTCAACATGATGGGCCAGAGTTCAGCCGGAATCAATTGGTGGCGACGCAAAAACCAGATGTTGACCAGTTGAAAGACGCCGCCTATCCAGGCCGCTGCCGCCAGTTGGTGCGCAACAGTCAGTGACATCAACGATGCCTGATTTTCAAAGCGACCGGCGGCATGCACCAGCCAGGCTCCGGAAATAATCATCGGTATCGCTATAAGACCGGCAGTTATCCAATGATACTGGGAAAAAGGATTTTTACTCAGGTACAGGTAGGCATAGCCAGTCAGCAGCAAAGTTAATACCATACGAATCAGTCCGCCGATGAATTGCGTGGTTTCGGCGAATTCAGGAAATGGCCATTTCTCCAGGATGGCGGTCATCAACCAGATTTTAAGAATGATCTTAAAAAGCTGGATCATCGCCAGGGCAAAACCGCCTTTGTACAAAAGGGCGATGGTTTTATCCAGCAGCGCGGTCGTATATCCATCGTGGCTGCGCCACGGGCACAGAACAAAAAGTCCCCAGAACAAGCTGCCTATTGCCAGTGAAAAACAAACAAGGTCAACTCCGCCAACCAGAGAATCGAGAAAGTCAGCTATGGCTTCCATTACTACAACCTATTGAGATACAACAAAGTGAATAACATCTTCTGTCAAGTGCCCGTCGGCCGCGAAGACTTTGAACCGGAGAGCATAATCGCCGGGCTCCAATGGCGGGACTTCTACAATGATGCGGCCGTTCTGCTGGCCTTGTGTCGCCTTTAATAATTCATGCTGATCGCCTTTACGCACGAGGAAAATTTGGGACAGCCCCAATTCAACCTGGGAGTTGAATGTCAGTTCGACCTTTTCTGTCTGATTGGCGTGAATGGGTGCAATTTTTAATGAATTATCCGTTACCACGGCATGAGCAGAAACAGTCTCTAGCTGAAGCAGACATAGAGTTAATAAGCCTATTTGGAGTGCACTTTTCATTGATCATTACCCTTTTTATTTTTTCATAGCATGGCTTGCCAGATTTTTGCCTAAATCCCAGATTGATCCAGGTATCTGGTGGGTGTCGGCGATGACCCTGTCAAAAGCCGTGACAATATGATCGCGGTCTTTTTGCGTTAAGGTTAATGGCGGTAACAGCTTGACCACGTTCATGCCGTGTCCGGCAACTTGAGTCAGAATATGATGCTCTTTAAACAGCGGAATCGTGATCATCTGGCAGAACAAGCCCTTATTGGCCGCTTCCAGCATCGCCCAGGCCGCTTTCAGTGTCAGGCTTTTGGGCGAGTTGAATTCGATCGCAATCATCATGCCTTTGCCGCGCGCTTCTTTCAGGAACTCATACTTTCCTGACATAGCGTTCAGGCTGTTGATGATATCGGTACCGACTTTGTCGCTGTTTTCGACCAGGTTTTCAGCTTTCATGACGTGAAGGGTGGCAAGGCCTGCCGCCATTGCTGCATTGTTTTTGGAGAAAGTCGATCCGTGCACGACCGCTCTATCCATGCGGTTAAAAACGGTATCCATGATTTTCGATGTCATCGCGACCGCGCCGACCGGAACAAAGCCGCCTGACAGGGCTTTCGCCATACAGATCATGTCGGGTTTAACGTTCCAGTGGTCGATCGCCCAGAATTTTCCGGTCCGTCCCAGCCCTGTCTGTACTTCATCAGCGACGAATAACGTACCGTATTTTTTACATAAGCGCTCGACTTCGGGCAGGTAATTATCGTCCGGAATATTGACGCCTTTGCCCTGAATGGGTTCGACAACAAAGGCCGCTACGTCTTTATTGCTTAAAGCTTTTTCCAGCGCTTCGAGATCATTGAACGGTATGGCGCTGCAGCCGGGTAATAGCGGGCCGAAGCCTTCGCGGAAAATTTCTTCGCCGTTCAGTGATAACGAGCCCATGGTCAGGCCATGATAACCGTGCTCACAAAAAACGATTTTCTCGCGTTTGGTGACGTAGCGGGCAAATTTAATCGCTGCTTCGACCGCTTCAGTGCCCGAATTGCAGAAAAACATCTTGGTCAGGTTGTCGGGCGTGGTTTTCAGTATTTCCTTGGCCAGCAAGCCGCTGAGCACCGAGACATCGAGTTGCACCAGATTGGGCAATTCCAGCGTTAAGGATTCATGCAATGCACTGACCACGGTAGGATGATTGCGACCGATCGCAAACACGCCAAAGCCGCTCAGCAGATCCAGATATTCGGTGCCGTCCTGGTCATAAAGATATTGACCGACAGCTTTCTTGTAATGACGGTCATAGCCGATAGTTTTTAAAACCCTGACCATTTGGTTGTTCAGGTGTTGTTCGTGCAGTTCAAATTTATCGGTGCTGTGTTGGGAAAAAAGTTCGGCGATGCTGAAAGACATTAAGTACCTCGAAAAATAAAATTCTTTTGCTGCTTGTGTTAGGGCAGGTGCTAAAAGCGGGCAGGCGTATCCAAGAGCAAATGAGGGTGAACGTGATAACGCTGGACGATAACTGCTGCCCTGGAGCCGCCAAATCTGTTCGAGTGGCGGAATATAAGCCGGGGCAGTTGTAAATAACCTACTCCACCATCACCGAGTCGACGTAAAAAGGCGAAGGTGATGAACAGGGTGTTTGAATGGTCTACTGCGTTATTCATGGAAACTTTGCGTAATTATGCTTGATTGGCCAAAGGCGTTAATTATATCAAGCTGTTGAGCAACCAATTTTAATTTATTCTTGGCGGCATTAAAATGCAGGCCCAGTTTGATCAATCCGGGTAGTTCAATCGGATGCAATGCGAGAAATATCAATAACTTGCTTAAAACCACATCGCCCTGATCGTTAAGTGAACGATGGACGGCTCTGGGCAGGTTCATGTTCACCGGGTCGACAATTGCGCGAATCGCCAGAAAAGGCAAACTGTGTTGCCGGGCAATTTTTGCGACAGCGACGCTTTCCATGTCCAACACAATGGCGCCGGTTTTGGCATGCAGTTGTTTTTTATCTTTACCCAATGAAACAATGTGACGGCTTTCAGCCAGGCAGCCGGTATGAACAACCCCATGCACTGACAAGATATTTCTGGTGTGGCTATGCCAGTCCGAGGCTATATCCATCCGAACATTATCCGTATCTATCAACGAATCAGCCAGGGTAAGATCGCCGGGCCTTAATGATGAATCGAGAGCAGCGGCGCATCCCCAACTGATCAGTCGGGACGCGCCTCTGGAAACCAGCAGTTCGGCTGCCGCTTGTGCATTTGCAGGGCCGGCGCCTGAATAAGCAACGAGTGCTTTATCGGATATAAAAACACAGTGCCCTTTCTCGAAATTTTTCGATGTCAGGGTGCCGAGTTCTTCCGGTAAAGCAACAACGATTCCGATAATCACTGTCTGTTAAGTTCGTTGCGGTATCTGGCAAGTGCCCATAACGGGAAGAACTTGTCGTAACCATGGTATTTCAAATAGAAAACCCTTGGAAAGCCGGGGGCCGTAAAGCATTTGTCATTCCAGACGCCATCCGCCTGCTGATTGCGCAGCAGAAAATCGATGCCGGCTTTTACTTCAGGGCTATGAGCCTTGCCGGCCGCCATTAGTGCCAGAAGTGCCCAGGCTGTCTGGAAAGCCGTACTGAAACGGTATTTTCCGCTATGGCCGACATCATGATAACTGTGGTTATCTTCACCCCAGCCGCCGTCTTCACGTTGCACACTTTTTAACCATTTCGCGGCTTTGGTATACATCGGGTCGTCCTTGGGTAGATTGGTTTGTTCCAATCCCAGCAAGACCGACCAGGTGCCGTAGATGTAATTGGTGCCCCAGCGCCCAAACCATGATCCGTCCGCTTCCTGTTCGCTGCGCAAATAGTCGATAACCCGTTCCAGGGTCGGCAGATATTCCTCATGATCCTTGGCTACACGTGCCATCAGCATGGCGCAGCGCGCGCTGACATCGGCGGTTGGCGGGTCTAACAGGGCTCCATGATCGGCAAAAGGAATTTCATTCAGATAATAATGGCTATTATCCGCATCGAATGCCCCATAACCGCCGTTCTTGGATTGCATGCCTACTATCCAATCGGTGGCACGGCGTACGGATTCATCCAGGTCCGGCAGACCTGATTCGGCCATGCCAAACGCCACGACCGCGGTATCGTCGACATCGGGATAATGCGGGTTTGCGAATTGAAATGCCCAGCCGCCGCCTTTCAGATCGGGTCTGGAAATTCGCCAGTCGCCCGGTTCGTCAGAGAGTTGTTTGCTTTTCAGCCAGTCATAGGCCCGTGTCAGGCTTTCACTGTTGCCGGGCTTGTCGGCCTCCAGCAAGGCGAGAGCGGTAAGCCCGGTATCCCAAACCGGCGATACGCAGGGCTGGCAATAGGCCTCATGCTCGTTGATAACCAATAACTTGTCTATGGCCTTGCGTGCCGTTATTACCAGTTCGTGATCTTTAGGCATGCCCAGCAGCAGCATGGCTTCGTAAGCATTGACCATGGCAGGGAAAATAGCTCCGAGACCGTCTTCGCCGTTCAGGCGCTCGATGAACCATGCTTTGGCTTTTTCGATCGCAAGCGCATGCATTTTTTTGGGAATTAATGGGCGTGTTTTACGACCCAGTTTATCCAGCGCCAGAAAAAATTTGTTTAAAGTTGTTCTTTCCGGAAAATAATGCTGCTCTTCGTCAGGATGGGTGATGAAAAGCTCCAGTATGTCAACTTTTTTCGGGTTTTTAGCGGTCGCTTTCAATGTGCAAAGCACAAACAGCGGAACCATGACGGTTCTTGACCAGTATGCAACTTTATCTAGGTGGAAGGGAAACCAGTCCGGAAACAGCATGATTTCAACCGGGATATAAGGCACGCCGCGCCAGGGCAGTTGCTCAAAGGTCGCTAATGCGATACGGGTAAAAACGTTGGCCTTGGCGGCGCCGCCCTGGCTCAGGATGTAGTTTCTCAATTGCACCATATGCGGCGCATCGATAGAATCGCCGGCCATTTTTAAAGCGTAATACACCTTAACGCTACAACTGATGTCCCCGGCGCCGCCCATGAATAGCGGATAGCTGCCATCTCTAGACTGATGGGATCTCAGATAATTGGCTATTTTTGCCTGCAACAGTTCGTCGATTTCGCCCAGATAATGCATCATCATGATGTATTCGGCCGGAATCGTGCAATCCGCTTCCAATTCGAATACCCAAAAGCCTTCTTTGTCCTGCAGACTTAATAATTTTTCTTGAGCTTTGCTTATGGCTTTATTGAGATCCAATGCATGAGAATTAATAGCAGTCGATGAACTCGGTGCGGTGCTGATATTTATCGCTGTAATTGCTTCAGTAAACATGGGTGTGTCCTTAAAGATCTGACTTGGATTTTGAGGATGACATTGTATAGGTCCAGCCGGGCGTTTTGAGTCCTCGGCCGGCTAAATTGAAAAACAGGGATAGCATGCTATTGCTGCGGCCGGCTAACTTCGTGGCAAGAATGGTAACTTTGACGCTGTTGCGTGAAATTTTGACTTGGCTGGATTGGGTAAAGTCCAGATTTTGTTTAATTTTTCGTAACGTCAATACGGCCATGCCGAGCGCCCATAGGCAGAAGTTACGGATGCCGGTTTCATGCGCAGGAATTAGCTGTGTATAAATCAGGGCATTATGCAGATGGCCATGGGCAATGCTGATTAGATGCTCCAATCCTTTTCTGAAATTTTCATCATTGGTTTCGGGTGTCAGGTCTTTAAGATCAAACCCGGTTTCGGTGAAAATATCCTGTGGCAGCCAACATACGCCGCGTTGAGCGTCATCCCAGATATCTTTCAGGATATTAGTCATTTGCAGGCCCTGGCCGAAAGAGACCGACAAGGTCAGCAGTTGCTCGCGATGTTGTGCAATTTCCGGTGAATAATGACAAAAAAGTTTGGCCAGCATTTCACCTACACAGCCTGCGACGTAATAACAGTATTTATCCATGTCTGCCAGTGTGGCCAGGCCGCCTCGCAGGTCCATGGCCTGATAGATAGGCATGCCTTCAGCCATGGTTTCAACGCAGCAAGCCAATGCTTCGATTTGATCCGGATCGAATTTGTGCGTGATTTCTATGACGCGCGGTAATACATGGATAAGCGTGTGTTCAGCCGGAATGGTCTGGGCCGACAGTAGCGGGGCAAGTTCGACAGCGAATGGTTCGGAATTAACGCCGGTTTTAACAACGTTAATAAATTCCGAGCAAAAATACTTCTTTTGCTCAGGCGATAAGGAGGTTTCGTCTTCTATGGTATCGACTATACGACATAACAGATAGGCATTGGCTACGGCACTGTAGAGTTTTTCCGGTAATTGGGGAATGGTTAGCGCAAATGTTCTGGATACACCTTCAAGCAATAAAGCCTGAAATTCATCATCAGATAATTTGCTGAGTGATTTTGGATTTTCCAGGGAAATTTGAGTTCCGTTCATAATTTTTTTTATGTCTACTTACAGTATTTTAATAAAAAGTTGTAGTACTGAGAGCAATAATAGACTGTTTGTTGGTATTTTGCAAAGCAATGTTGTTTTGTTGCTAATATGGCAGGCAAGCAGAATTTTTAGGATATTTATTGAGAATAAAAACAGAGATTTAAGTCTGTCTGTTGTGTTTTTGCAAAACAGCTTGGCGATATTTTGCATTGAGGCATTAATGCATAATTTATCGTAAAAACTGGAGTCGGTTAATAAAAGATAGTATTCTACTCAACAATAGATAAGCGTTTGTATTATATGAAAGGTCAGTTCGAATTGCTGAACTTGCCATAATGCTGAAAAGAGAAAAGGTTGTATTTCAGTGAATATTATCTTTTTGTTGTTTTATTGCAACGCGCTTATTATTTATAAAAATAAATCCAGGGTGGTCGTTGTGTTATGGCTACCGTCAGTCTATTGAAATTTTTTGGAGGGTTTGCCCGTGGGAGTTCCTTTACGTCAGCAGTTGGCTGTAGGCAGTTATCTGATTAAGCAAAAGTTGAAAGGAGTTAAGCGATATCCTTTGGTTCTTATGCTGGAACCTCTGTTTCGTTGCAATTTAGCCTGTGCGGGTTGCGGCAAAATTGATTATCCTGACGATATTCTGAATAAGCGTCTATCTGTTGAAGAATGTTTACAGGCAGTGGATGAATGCGGTGCTCCAATGGTATCAATCCCAGGCGGCGAGCCTCTGATACATAAAGAGATGCCGCAAATTGTCGAGGGGATTGTGGCGCGCAAGAAGTTCGTTTACTTATGTACGAACGCGCTTTTATTGAAAAAGAAGATCAATGATTACAAGCCTTCTCCTTATCTGTCTTTCTCCATTCATCTCGACGGCATGCGAGATCGTCACGACGCCTCGGTATGTCAGAAAGGTGTTTTTGATCAAGCCGTTGAAGCCATAAAGTTGGCATTGGATAAAGGTTTCAGAGTCACGATAAACTGTACTTTGTTCCAAGGCGAAAATTCAGAAGAAGTGGCCGAGTTTCTTGATTATGCAATGGAACTAGGGGTGGAAGGCGTTACTATCGCACCAGGCTTCAGTTATGAGCGGGCACCGCAACAGGACGTTTTTATTAAAGGTAAAGACGTTAAGGATTTGTTCCGGGGTATATTTAAAATCGGCAAAAACCGTAAATGGAAACTGAATCATTCCTCATTGTATCTGGATTTCCTGGCTGGCAATCAAAGTTATAATTGCACGCCATGGGGTAATCCGACGCGTAACGTATTCGGCTGGCAAAAACCTTGCTATTTACTGGCTGACGAGGGGAATGCGGAGAGTTTCCAGGAGTTGCTTGACAGTACGCCATGGGATAAGTACGGCACTGTAAAGAATCCTAAATGTGCTAGCTGTATGGCTCACTGTGGCTATGAGGCCACTGCCGTTGAGGATATGTTAAAACATCCAATAAAAGCTATGTTCACAGCAATCCGCGGGCCAAGAACCGAAGGGGTTATGGTGCCTGAACCTGAGCCGGACTATGTGCATGAGAAGCCTGTGCCAACGATTTCCGGTATTCCAGTCAGAGTTGAGATGGTCGAATAATTATAATGGTTGATGCTGGCTTTTATTTGTCCGCTGTGGCGGCAGTGGTTTGGTTAATTGTTTTACTGCTGCCGTGGCGTCCCTGGAGCGTTAAAGAAGTACTGGAAGCAGATTCGACTGGTTATGAACAGGCGGATCTCAGCGACATTACCGTCGTTATCCCGGCGCGTAATGAAGAAGATTTTATCGGTAGGACTTTGGCTGCTCTGGAGCATCAGGGGCAGGGGCTTAATGTCATAGTCGTTGATGACGAGTCTACTGATGGAACGCTTGCAATCATTCATCAGTCCCACCTGCACGCTTTGAAAATTATTCAATCCGGCTCATTGCCTGCTGGATGGACAGGTAAGTTATGGGCTCAGGAGCAAGGGCTCAAACAAGTGCAAACACCTTATACTTTATTGCTCGATGCGGATATAGTATTGCGCCCCGGCATGATCAAAAGTCTCAAAGACAAGCAATCGGCGGAAAGCGTTAACTTTGTGTCTCTGATGGCGGTATTACGGTTTGACTCGTTCTGGGAAAAACTGCTGATGCCTGCGTTTGTTTTCTTTTTTAAAATGATTTATCCATTCGCTTTGGCTAATAGGTCTGATAGCAAATTGGCTGCGGCGGCAGGTGGATGTATCTTTGTGGAAACGCATATATTGCACCAAATCGGGGGTATGGCTTCGATTAAAGACGCGCTTATTGATGATTGCACATTGGCAAAAACGGTAAAATCGGCCGGATACAAAATCTGGATGGGCTTGACACACGGTGTGTTGAGTCAGCGTCCCTATGGAACATTGCGCGATATATGGGAGATGGTAGCGCGTACGGCCTATACGCAGCTTTATTATTCGACTGCATTATTGCTGATTTGCACAGTGAGTATGCTGATAATGTACTGCCTGCCTTTGTTCGGCTTATTTTATTTTCAAGGCGAAGCAGCTCTATTCTGTTTTCTGGCTATTTTGTTGTTGGTGCTGATATACAGTCCGGTTCTGCGATTTTATGCATTCAATCCGGCCTGGGGGTTTGCTTTACCGTTGATAGCGAGTCTTTATTTATTGATGACCTGGACTTCTGCGATACGTTACTGGAAAGGAGAGCGTTCAAGATGGAAAGGACGCGTTTATCAAAAGATATAAATATGCTTTATAATTACGAGGTTTTTTGATTATGGTTTTAAGAAGTATAAAGTTGGCATTGGTCCTGGTATGGTATTTCCTTGCAACGGCAACTGCTTATGCCCAGGAAGAAGGCGCGGCCACAGCAAGGCAAGTGGTAGAAAAATTCCAGGCGGAACTTATCGAAGTTATGAAGAACGGCAAGCAGTTAGGCTATGCCGGCAGGTATGAGAAACTTAAAGACCCGGTTTCCAATAGTCATGATTTGACAAAAATTGCTCGTATTGTTGTTGGTAAAGAATGGGAAAAATTATCAGAAGATCAGCAACAAAATCTCGTGGATGTGTTCAGTCGTCTGAGTATTGCTTCTTATGCTCATAATTTTAAAGAATATTCAGGAGAATCATTTGTATTTGATTCGGAAGAAGAAACCGCAAGAGGCGGGGTAGTTGTACATTCTCATCTGGTAGTTCCCGGTGAAAAAGATGTGAAGTTCGATTATATGCTGAAGGAAAAAGGTCCTAGCTGGCGCATTATTAACATCATAGCCAATGGTGTCAGTGATCTGGCGTTAAAAAGATCAGAATACACCGCTATTTTGCAGCGTGAAGGATTCGATGCCCTAATAGCCAAGATCAACGAAAAAATTGATAATTATTCAAAACAGTAGGTTTTATGTTAATGAACAAACTCAACGGCAACCGGTACGGTAAAATTAAACAAACTTTGTCAGGCATGCTTATCGGAGCAGCTGTCACTCTGAGTGGTTGTGCAAGCACCGGAGGTGTTGAGCAACAAGTTGAAGCGAATCCGGTTGATCCTTATGAAGGCTTCAACAGAAAAATGTATGTTTTTAATGATACCGTTGATGACTATGTCGCTAAACCTATCTCAGATGCGTATAAATTCATAACGCCGCAGTTTGTTCAAACAGGTGTATTCAATTTTTTCAATAACTTGAAAAACATCAATATCGTGTTGAATGATGTTTTACAGGCTAAATTCCAGCAAAGCGCTCACGATACCGGGCGGTTTGCAATTAACACGACAGTAGGCTTGGCTGGGCTGTTTGATGTCGCCAAGCAATTCGGCCTGGAGCAGAATGAGGAGGATTTTGAGCAGACTTTGGCCGTCTGGGGCGTGCCACAAGGCTCTTATCTGGTGTTGCCTTTCTTAGGGCCTACTACTGCGCGTGGTATTCCAGGTTCAATATTTGACACAGCGGCAAATCCTGTAACTTATGTAGGCGCTCCAGTGCAACTGGTTTCGATGCTGAATTCTCGGGCAAATGCTGAAGGTGCTTTGAAATTTATTGATGAAGCGGCGCTGGATCCGTATGTATTTACCCGTGAGTCTTTTTTGCAATGGCGTCATAGTTTGGCTGCGGACGGCAAAGTCGATGTGTCTGACGACTTACTGGACTTCGAGGAAGAGGCGCTTGAAGACGACGTAAATGCGACTTCTGGCCAGACTGCGGCTGCCGAGCAGGATGCCTCGGGCAATACAACCAACCCAAAAGCCTTTGCTCTGAAGTTAAGTGCCGATAATAAAGAATTTGAACAGGTATCTAATTCATTCAGCAGCACGGCCCAGTCATTTGACGCGACAGCCAAGTCATTTGAAGAAGCGAGCAATAAAATAGATCAACTGAAATTCAAATAATATTTATAAGGAGCTACAAGGATGTAGCTCTAAAAGTGCAATAAAGAATGGACTTCGTAATTGCCGAGTTTATACCTTCCTTCCAGAAAGTCCAGTTCCACCACGAAAGCACAGGCTTCAACCTTTGCCCCCAGTTTTTCAACCAGTTCGCAACTGGCTTTAGCGGTTCCGCCTGTTGCCAGCAGGTCATCAATCAATAATACGCGATCGGTTGCATCAAAGGCGTCAATATGCGCCTCTAACGAGGCTGAGCCATATTCCAGGTCATAAGATACGCTTTGTACGTCATAAGGCAGCTTGCCCGGTTTCCTTAACGGTACAAATGGAAGCCCCATTTCCCAGGCAACGAGCGAGCCAAAAATAAAGCCACGCGCTTCCATACCGGCAATGGCCGTGATGTCTCTGCCCAGAAATGGTTGCAGCAATTGATGAACAGCCAGGCGTAATGAGGCCGGATCTTTTACCAGTGGCGTAATATCCTTGAAGATGATGCCCGGCTTTGGGAAATCGGGAATGTCGCGGATTTTGTTTTTAAGTCTGTCCATTGTTTTTGTTGTAATTAGAGATTGAGATTAGAACGATTTGCGGGTTAAGCGCAGAATGCTTCGATACTGTTGATGAGGCCGCGCACATCCAGACCGCACAGGGCCAGCAGTTCTTCGCGGGTGCCCTGCTCGACGAAGCGGTCGGGCAGGCCGATGTTGAGCACCGGCATCAGGATCTTCTGCGCGTGCAGGAAGTCATTGACGGCGCTGCCGGCGCCGCCGGCCAGCACGTTCTCTTCGGCAGTCACGAACACGTCATGGCTTTTGGCCAGTTCCAGGATCAGGTCCGTATCGAGCGGCTTGACGAAACGCATGTTGACCACGGTCGCATTCAGATGCTTGCCGGCCTCGAGCGCCGGCGCCACCAGGCTGCCCCAGGCCAGGATGGCGATGCGCCCGCCCTGGTGGCGGACTTCGCCCCGGCCGATCGGCAAGGTGGTCAGCCCGGCCTGCACCGGCACGCCCGGGCCCTTGCCGCGCGGATAGCGCACGGCCGCAGGTCCCTCGTGCTGATAGCCCGTGGTCAGCATCTGCCGGCATTCGTTCTCGTCGGCCGGCGCCATGATCAGCATATTGGGGATGCAGCGCAGGAAGCTGTGGTCGAAGCTGCCGGCATGGGTCGGGCCGTCCGGTCCGACTAGCCCCGCGCGGTCCAGCGCGAACAGCACGTCGAGATTCTGCAGGGCGACATCGTGGATCAGCTGGTCATAGGCGCGCTGCAGGAAGGTCGAGTAGATCGCCACGACCGGCTTGGCGCCCTGGCAGGCCTGGCCCGCCGCCAGGGTCACGGCATGCTGCTCGGCGATCGCGACGTCGAAATAACGCTGCGGATAGCATTGCGAAAACTTGACCAGCCCCGAGCCCTCGCGCATGGCCGGCGTGATGCCCAGCAGGCGTTCGTCCTGGCCGGCCATGTCGCACAGCCACTGGCCGAATACTTCGGTATAGCTCGGGTAAGGCGACGGCGCCGATTGCGGCAGGCAGTCCTTCGAGGGATCGAAGGCCGGCACGCCGTGATAGGCCAAGGGGTCCTTCTCGGCCGGGGCGTAGCCCTTGCCTTTCTTGGTGACGATGTGCAGAAAGCGCGGTCCCGAGGTCTGTTTGAGATTCTCCAGGGTCGAGATCAGCATGTCCAGGTCATGGCCGTCGATCGGGCCGATGTAATTGAAGCCCAGTTCCTCGAACAGGGTGCCCGGCACGATCATGCCCTTCATGTGCTCCTCGGTCTTGCGCGCCAGCTCCCAGACGCTGGGCATCTTACTCAGCACCTTCTTGCTTTCCTCGCGCACGGAGGCATACAGGCGGCTGGACAGGATCTTGGTCAGGTAATTGTTCATGGCCCCGACCGGCGGCGAGATCGACATCTCGTTGTCGTTCAGGATCACCAGCAGGTTGGCGTCCAGGGCGCCGGCATGGTTCATGGCCTCGAAGGCCATGCCGCCGGTGATGCTGCCGTCGCCGATGATGGCCACCATCTGCTTGTCCTCGCCCTTCAGGCCGGCCGCGATGGCCATCCCCAGGGCGGCGCTGATCGAGGTGCTGGAGTGGCCGACGCCGAAGGCGTCATACTCGCTCTCGGCGCGGCTGGGGAAGGCCGAGACGCCGCCCTTGGTGCGGATGGTGGGCATGGCCTCCTTGCGGCCGGTCAGGATCTTGTGCGGATAGGCCTGATGGCCGACGTCCCAGACCAGCTGGTCGGCCGGCGTGTCGAACACGTAGTGCAGGGCGATGGTCAGCTCGACCGTGCCGAGCCCGGCCGCGAAGTGGCCGCCGGAAATGCTGACCGTGTGGGTCAGGTATTCGCGCAGCTCCCGGGCCAGGCCCGGCAGTTGATCTTTACTGAGCTTGCGGACATCGGCGGGATAATTGATGGTATCCAGGATAGGATAATTACCGGGTTTGTACATGTATAAATCAATTCCTTTAATCGGCATTTCTTTTTGACAGTCGTGTGATTATGCAGATTAATTCTTGAGTAATCAAATAGGTAATTAGTGATCCCGTTGAATAATATAAAGCGACAAGTCGCGCAGCAGGTCGGCTTCCTTGCCAAAAATGCTCAGGCTGTCAATGGCCTGTTCATGCAGTTCCTGCGCTTTCTGTTTGGCGCCTGCCAGGCCCAGCAAGGCAGGATAAGTAGGCTTGTCGTTGTTCTTGTCTTTGCCTTGGGTTTTACCTAATGTGGTCGTATCGCTTTCTTCATCAAGAATGTCGTCTTTGACCTGGAAAGATAAGCCGATGCATTTGGCATAATGATCAAGTTTGGCCGCCATGGTCGGGTCGATATCGGGCTTCGCCAGTGTCGCCATATTGACGCTGGCGCGGATCAAAGCGCCGGTTTTATGGATATGCATGTTTTCAAGTTCCGGCAGACTCAGTTTTGTGCCTACGGATTCGAGGTCTATGGCCTGGCCGCCGACCATGCCCTGAGAACCGCTGGCTTTTGCCAGCATCGTGATCATTTTGAGCCGGTTTGCGGCATCGATAGCCATAGAGGGATCATGCGCCAGTATTTCAAATGCCAATGCCTGTAGGGCATCGCCGGTTAAAATGGCAGTCGCTTCGTCAAAAGCGACATGACAGGTGGGCTTGCCGCGCCTGAGCTCATCATCGTCCATGGCCGGCAGGTCGTCATGGATTAAAGAATAAACGTGGATGAATTCGACCGCGCAGGCGGGTCCATCGAGCATTTCCGGAGCAATGCCGAGTGTCTTGCCGGTGCAGTAAGCCAGCATCGGGCGCATGCGTTTGCCGCCGTCCAGCACGCAATAGCGCATGGCCTCATGCAGTTTCCTTGGCAGTATGTTTTCGCTGGGAAGACGAGCTTCCAGAGCCTTTTCTACACGGTTTTGACAAAAACTAAGATATTCTTTCAACGCATTACTCATCAGCAAAGGGCTCCAGGGATTGAGTGCCGTTTTTTTCCAGTAAGATCTGAACTTTCTGCTCCGCCTCCTGCAAGGCTTTTTGACAGGTGCGGGTAAGATTGACCCCGCGTTCAAATGACTTTAGCGATTCTTCCAGCGAAATATCGCCTTGTTCCAGCTGCGTAACCAACTGTTCAAGTTCCGCGAGCGAGTCTTCGAATGAAGTCGGGCTTTTCTTTTTCGGCATGTGGTAAAAATATTTTAATGATACGATGTACAGATTGAACCCACCATTATATATGAAATCGGATTGCGAGTGATTACGAAGTATGAGTAGTGAATATAACGCGGCGGCCATAGAGGTCTTAAGCGGACTGGAGCCGGTACGCAAACGCCCCGGCATGTATACGGACACCACCCGGCCCAACCATCTGGTGCAGGAAGTCGTTGATAACAGTGTCGATGAAGCGATAGCAGGGCATGCCGACAACATCGACGTCGTTCTGTATAAGGACGGCGCGGTGTCGGTCACCGACAACGGCCGCGGCATGCCGGTCGATATCCATCCCGAGCAGGGCATACCCGGTGTCGAGGTGATCCTGACCCAGTTGCATGCGGGCGGCAAATTCTCGAATAAAAACTATCAGTTTTCCGGCGGCTTGCATGGCGTCGGTGTCTCGGTCGTCAATGCCTTGTCGGAGAAACTGGAAATAGAGGTCAAGCGCAACGGCAAAATCTACCGCATGGAATTTGCCAATGGCGACAAGCAAACCGAACTGACCGAAACCGGCACGGTTGGACGCAACAATACCGGTACTTCGGTGAAGTTCTGGCCGAATGAAAAGTATTTTGACTCCAGCAAAATCTCCGTTACCAAACTGAAACAGGTACTGCGCGCGAAGGCGGTGTTGTGTCCGGGCCTTAAAATAACGCTGAAGGTCGAGCAACCGGAGGAAGAAACTGTCTGGTGTTATCAGAATGGGCTGAAGGAATATCTGCTGGATCGTGTCGGCGATATCGAGTTCTACCCGCAGCAGCCGTTCATGGGCAATATGGCCGCGAGCCATGAGGCCGTAGAGTGGGGCGTCGTCTGGGCTACTGAAAATCCTGCCGAGGTGTTGGCCGAAAGCTACGTCAATCTGGTGCCGACGGCACAGGGCGGCACGCATGTCAACGGTCTGCGGGCCGGCCTGACCGAAGCGATGCGCGAGTTTTGCGACTTCAGAAGCATCCTGCCTCGCGGTGTCAAGGTGGCGCCTGAGGATGTCTGGGAAAACTGCCATTTCGTGCTCTCTGTCAAGCTGGAAGATCCGCAGTTTTCAGGCCAGACCAAGGAACGGCTCAGTTCCCGCGAATGCGTGGCTTTCGTGTCCGGCGTGGCCAAGGACAGTTTCAGCCTGTGGCTGAACCAGCATCCGGCCGAAGGCGAGAAGATCGCCGAAATCATTATTTCCAGCGCCCAGAAAAGGCTGCGCTCCAATAAAAAAATAGTCCGCAAGAAAATAACGGCCGGTCCCGCCTTGCCGGGCAAACTGGCCGATTGTTCGGCGCAGGATATCGCCAGAACCGAATTGTTTCTGGTCGAGGGCGATTCGGCCGGCGGTTCGGCCAAACAGGCCCGCGAGCGCGACTTTCAGGCGATCATGCCGTTGCGCGGCAAAATCCTCAATACCTGGGAAGTGGAGTCGAATCAGGTCATGGCTTCGCAGGAAGTCCACGATATCGCCGTGGCTTTGGGCATCGAGCCTGGTTCCAACGACTTGCAAAACTTGCGTTACGGCAAGGTGTGCATACTGGCCGATGCCGATTCTGACGGCAACCACATTGCTACCTTGATCTGCGCCTTGTTTTATCAGCATTTTCCGGCGCTGGTCAAAGCCGGGCACGTCTTTGTGGCCATGCCGCCTTTGTACCGCATCGATGTCGGCAAAAAAGTGTTTTATGCCCTGGACGAGTCCGAGCGGCAAGGCGTTCTGGATCGCATCAAGGCCGAAAAGCTCAAGGGCCAGATCAATGTCCAGCGCTTTAAAGGTCTGGGTGAGATGAATCCGGGGCAATTGCGCGAGACAACCATGAATCCCGATACGCGCCGGCTTGTGCAGTTAACGGTTCAGGAAGACGACGATACCAATGCCCAACTGGATTTATTGCTGGCGAAAAAACGCGCGCAGGACAGGAAGGCATGGCTGGAGACTAAAGGTAATCTGGCGGATATAGTGGCATAACTTTTATAAAGCCGGCGAATGGAAGATGGCCATTTTCTCGATCTGCATGTCGCGGAACGTATAGGGAATGCCGCCGGTTCCATGACCTGACTCACGCAAGCCCGCAAACGGCATCCAGTCTACACGGAAAGCCGTGTGATCATTAATCATAACGGTCGATGCCGCCAAATGCTTGTAGGCATACAGGGCGGTATCGATATTTTGCGTGATCACTGAGGCCTGAAAGGCGTAAGGCAGGGCGTTGGCCTGTTCGATGGCTGCATCCAGACTATTGTATTCGTAAACGCACACGACCGGCCCGAAGATTTCCTGCCGGCTGACCTTGCTGTTTGGCGACGCATTCAATAACACGGTCGGCTGATACAGCGAGTCCGAAAGCCGCTGGCCGCCGGTGATCAGTTCAGCGTTTTCGGCAACGGCTTCATTCACCCAGGCTTCGATACGATCCACATCGCTGTGCCGAATCAACGGGCCGCAATCCGTGTCTGGCTTAGCCGGATCGCCGACTGTCATTTTGTCAGCCAATGCCGCCAGTTCTTCTGCCGCTTTTCGGGCTATCGATTCATGCGCATAAATGCGCTGCACCGACACGCAAACTTGTCCGGCATGATAAAAGCCGCCTTTAGCCAGTAATGGCAGTATCCGTTCGAGATCGGCGTCTTCGGCCATAATGACCGGCGCCATGCCGCCATGCTCCAGTGCACAACGCGTGCCGGGCGCCAATTTTGAGCGCAGCATCCAGCCGACACGGGCGCTGCCGATGAAACTTAAAAAGGCGACGCGCGGATCGATCGCCAATTGTTCGGCGACTTTCATGTCATTCGCTACAACGGGCTGACACCAGTGCCCAGGCAGGCCCGCCTCGCGCAAGATATCCACCAGCGCAAAAGCCGACAAAGGCGTTTCGCGCGCCGGCTTGATAACGACAGGGCAGCCTGCGGCGATCGCGGGCCCTATCTGGTGGACGATTAAATTGATAGGATGATTGAAAGCGCTGATCGCCACTACAGGGCCGATCGGTTCCCTATGCGTAAAGGCCAGTCGATGCATGGAGGCCGGATTCAACTGCATCGGAATTTCC
Source organism: Methylobacter luteus IMV-B-3098 (assembly GCF_000427625.1). Classification (GTDB taxonomy): domain Bacteria; phylum Pseudomonadota; class Gammaproteobacteria; order Methylococcales; family Methylomonadaceae; genus Methylobacter; species Methylobacter luteus. The sequence continues at coordinate 1,739,154 of NZ_KE386569.1, read as the reverse complement.
GTGCCGCGTTCCGTGCGCATGCAATCAATACAGCTCCTGATGCTGTCGAGCGCCCGTGACAGCTCAACCTGAGTGTCTTGATAAGGCTTGCCGCCTTCGGCCACGGCCGTGGTTACAAATTGCTCACTGCGTGCCTGTATGAGCGTGATCGCACGCTCCAGAATGGCGATGCGCTCATGGGCGGGCAGCCAGTTTTTGCGGCCGCGAAACAGCTCATGCATGTTTTTCAATGCCTGTTCGGCTCCAGATTCATCAATGGCTTCAACGGAACCTACACGCCTGCCATCATAAGGCGAGAAGACTTCAACGATGCCGGCCGAATCGGCGCCAGGTACTTTGATGGGGTAGTGCATAAGCAACTTCTGTTAGATCAAGACATTATTATTTTTTCTTTCCGGCAGATCAAAATCAATAGGTGGTGCTGCTTACGACTGGGGTTTATTTAACAGGCTGCCTTTAATGAACTGGCATCTGGCTTGAAAATGATTAAAATGTCGGCTTTTTCCAGTCTGGCTGGAGTCAGCAATAACCGTACGAGAAGCACAAAATGAGCAGTGATCAAGCAATCAACAGCGCATCCTCCACCGATATTTTTTCCTCGGCTTTCATGATCCCCAATGTAGGAGCGCCTTTTATCATCGGCCTGGCGGTCGGCTATTTCGCCAAAAAAATGCTGAAGGTGGCATTGTTCATGGGCGGTGCGGCGGTGGTGCTGCTGTTCGTGTCCGAATACTACGGCATCGTCAGTGTCAGTGAAGCCCACTTGCAGAACGCCGCCAGCGCGGCTACCGAAGCCGCACAGCAGTCCGGCAATTTTCTGATCGATCGCTTATCGAATATTACCAGCAAGGGCGTCAGCGGCGCAGCCGGTTTCTATGCCGGTCTGAAAATGGGCTGACAGTTCAAGCCTATCGACTCATAGTCTGTCATCGGTCTGTATCGTCATTCTTAGACCTTTTATAGGAAGCCTTCAGGTAGAATAAAGCCGTAAGGGAAGGGCAATAGGGCATTTTCCGGATTGCTCATGTCGTAAATAAAGGCCGCATAGCCTTATCGAGTCGGGTAAATAAAATGGATAAACAAGAGAAGTCGTTGGCCATGACCGTGCTGATGACGCCGGACATGGCGAATTTTTCCGGTAATGTGCACGGTGGCGCATTATTGAAGCTATTAGATCAGGTGGCTTATGCCTGCGCGGCGAAATATTGCAAAAGCTATGTCGTGACCGCATCGCTGGACCATGTTTTTTTTAAGCAGATGATCAAGGTCGGCGAATTGGTGACTTTCAATGCGCATGTCAATTACGTGGGGCGCTCCTCGATGGAAATCGGCGTCAAGGTCGTGGCCGAAAACCTGATGACGGAAGAAAAGAGGCACACCAACTCCTGCTATTTCACCATGGTGGCCGTCGATGAAAACGGCAGACCTCAGGAAATCCCCAAACTACAGATAGAGAACGAAGTGGAAAAAAGATTATTTGAAGCCGCAGAAATGCGCAAAAAAATGCGTCAGGAATTCATGGAGAAGAGCCGCGCGTTACATGTTGATTTACCAAAGGATGAATTGTGATCGTGGGTGTACAAGAGAATTACGAACAACTGCCGTTAAAGCATTTTGCCGAGAAAGCCTATCTGGATTATTCCATGTATGTGATTCTGGACCGGGCCCTGCCGCATATCGCCGACGGCTTGAAACCGGTACAGCGGCGCATCGTTTACGCGATGTCGGAACTCGGCCTGACGGCGGCGGCGAAATACAAGAAATCGGCCAGAACGGTCGGCGACGTGCTCGGCAAATACCATCCGCACGGCGACTCGGCCTGCTACGAGGCCATGGTGCTGATGGCGCAGGATTTTTCCTACCGCTATCCGTTGATCGACGGGCAGGGCAACTGGGGTTCGCCGGACGATCCGAAATCGTTTGCGGCCATGCGTTATACCGAATCGCGGCTGACGGCTTATGCGCAAACCTTGCTGAGCGAGTTGGGGCAGGGCACGGTCGATTGGACCGACAATTTCGACGGCACGCTGAAAGAGCCGGTTTTACTGCCGGCGAGATTGCCGAACGTGCTGCTGAACGGCACGATGGGCATTGCCGTCGGTATGGCGACCGACATTCCGCCGCATAACCTGCGCGAAGTGGCCAATGCCTGCATCGAGTTGCTCGATAATCCCGACAGTTCGCTGGAAGCCATTTTCAACCATATCAAAGGCCCCGATTATCCGACCGACGCCGAAATCATCACGCCTGCCGAAGAGATACGGAAAATGTATATCAGCGGCGGCGGCTCGGTAAAAATGCGCGCCAAATACGAACTTGAAGACGGCAATATCGTCATCACAGCCTTGCCGCATCAGGTATCCGGCGCCAAATTGATGGAGCAGATCGCAGCCCAAATGCTGGCCAAAAAACTGCCGATGATCGAGGATTTGAGGGACGAATCGGATCATGAAAATCCGACCCGCCTGCTGGTCATACCGAAGTCTAAACGGCTGGATGTCGAGGCGGTCATGTCGCATTTGTTCGCCACGACGGATCTGGAAAAAAGCTATCGCGTCAACATGAACATGATCGGTTTGGACGGTCGCCCGCAAGTCAAAGGGCTGAGAGACATCCTGGCCGAATGGCTGACGTTCCGCACCGAGACGGTCCGGCGCCGGCTTCAGCACCGACTCGATAAGGTGCTGGCCCGTTTGCATATTCTTGACGGCTTGCTGATCGCCTACCTGAATATCGATGAAGTCATCGCCATTATCCGCAATGAAGACCATCCCAAACCGGTGCTGATGGCGCGATTTGGGCTCAGCGACCTGCAGGCCGAGGCGATTCTCGAATTAAAATTGAGACATCTGGCCAAGCTGGAAGAGATGAAAATCCGCGGCGAGCAGGATGAACTGGAAAAAGAGCGGGCCGCGCTGGAAAAAACCCTGGGTTCCAAGAAATTGTTAAACCGCCTGATCAGAAAGGAACTCGAGCGCGATGCCGAGAAATACGGCGATGATCGCCGCTCGCCGATCGTCGCAAGACAGGCTGCGCAGGCGCTGGATACGACCGAGCTGATCGCCAATGAACCGCTGACGGTTATTCTGTCGCAGAAAGGCTGGATCAGGGCGGCTAAAGGCCATGACATCGATGTAACCAGTCTGAGCTATCGCTCCGGCGACGGTTTTCTCGATGCGGTCAAGGCCAGGACGACTCAGCCGATTTATATGCTCGATTCGACCGGCCGGGCTTACAGCACGTCCGCGCATGATCTGCCGTCGGCCCGAACCCAGGGCGAGCCATTGACAGGACGCCTTAATCCTCCGTCTGGCGCCTTTTTCACTCATCTGCTCGCCGGCAATCCCGATGACTGGTATGTGCTGGCCAGCAATGCCGGCTACGGTTTCCGCGTTCAGCTCAAGGAGCTGTTGAGCAAGAATAAAGCCGGCAAGACGTTGATCACGCTGCCCGATGGCGCCAAGGTATTGAAGCCGGCGCGGGTAGCCAATGAATCCGATCTGCTCGCCGCCGTCACCCTGCAGGGGCGGTTGCTGATTTTTCCGGTGGCCGAGCTGCCGGCGCTGGCGAAAGGCAAGGGCAACAAGCTGATCCAGATCCCGACATCGGATCTGACTGCTGGCAAGGATCAGGTGGTTGCGGTGATTACACTTCCGGAGAACGGTCAGTTGAAAGTGTTGTCGGGCAAACGCCATTTAACCCTGAAACCGGCCGATATCGAGCATTACTCAGGCAGCCGCGCCAACAGAGGATCGGCTTTACCGAGAGGCTTTCAGCGGGTTGATGGACTGGAGCGTGAGTGAGTTGCCCGCAGTGGTAGTAGCCAATGCGTAAACGCATAAAAGCATGAAGGACGTGAATGACTGCACGGATACAGAAAGTGGAATTGCGTCTGGAACAGTAATCGGGAACACGAAGTTTTTTGCCTTGAATTTTCTTTTTGTGCCCTTCGTGGTAGAAATTTTTTGAGATTCAAGGCTTTCAATTATTCCTGGCTACGATGTTCCTTATGAGGGCAATTTGCCTACTGGCAAATGCAGTGTCCGTTTCTCAAGAGACAGCGCCGCTTCTTGCAGGGCTTCTGAAATGGTCGGATGAGCATGGATAGTTCGGGCCAGATCTTCACTGCAGGCCGAAAATTCCATGGCTAGCACAGCTTCGGCAATCAGTTCGGAAGCTTGGGCGCCGATGATATGAACCCCGAGTATGGTATCGGTATCGGCGTGGGCAATGATTTTAACCAAGCCCTCGGGGTTGCCCATGACGTGCGACCGGGTGGCGGCACTTAACGGGAAAGTCCCGATCTTGATGTTCTCGCCTATGGCTCTGAGGGCCTGCTCGGTCTGGCCAACCCAGGCTATTTCAGGCTCGGTATAAATAACGCTGGGCAGAATGTCGTAATTGATCGGGGTATAAATGCCGGCAATCTGTTCGGCAACAAAGACGCCTTCCTCTATGCCCTTATGGGCCAGCATGGGGCCGAGCGAGGTCAAGTCGCCGATCGCATAGACGCCGGGCAGGGTGGTCAGGCAATTTTCATCGACATGAACAAAGCCGTTTTCGTCGAGCATTAAATTCGCTTCCTCGGCGGCCAGGTTTTCGGTATTGGGTTTCCGTCCTGAAGCAACGATCAGTTTGTCTACTCGCAGGCAATGCAGACCTTCATTATCCTGATATTCGACAGTCACTTTTTTATGGCTTTTTTTGGTGGAAACGACCCGTGCGCCTAAACGCATTTCGAGGCCCTGCTGCGTATAGATGCGATAGGCTTCGCGCGAGATTTGCTGATCGGGCAGGGTTAAAAAGTTTTCCTGCGCTTCCAGCAAAATGATTTCGGAGCCGAGCCGGCTCCAGATGTTGGCTAACTCAAGGCCAATGACACCGGCACCTATGATGCCCAGTTTTTTGGGCACGCTGTTAAGGCTTAAAGCGGTTGTGGAATCAATGATGAATTCATTGTCGATTGGAGCGCAGGATAAATCGATCGGGGATGAGCCGGCGGCCAGGATGATATTCTTGGCCTGAATAATGGATGGCGCCGAATGGTCGAGCGGAGTGATTTCTACCTGACGCGCATTGAGCATTTTTGCCTGTGCATGGATGCGGCTGATTTTGTGATGAGCAAAAATGTCGACGATTTTATTGCTGAGCGTTTCAATGATTTTGTCCTTGCGCTGCATCATTTGGGCGATATCCATGGAAATATTTTCAGCATGAATGCCATGACTGTCTATTTCGTGATTCAGCAAGTGATAAATTTTTGCCGACTCGAGCAAGGCTATCGAGGAAACGCAGCCGGCATTAAGATACGTGCCGCCCAGACTGCTCTGGAGTTTGCTATTTCGCCAGTTATCGACGCAGGCTGTTTTCAAGCCGAGCTGTGCGCATCGAATGGCGCTGACATAACCGGCGGGTCCTGCGCCAATGACGATGACATCATAATGGATTTGTTGCTTTGGCATAATTATGGCCTTCTTAAATATTAAGAAGTAGGTGAGCGGGCGCTTCCAGACATTCTTTAATCGTCACTAAAAACTGCACGGCATCGCGTCCGTCGACCAGGCGGTGATCGTAGGACAAGGCCAGATACATGATCGGTCGGGCGACAATCTGACCGTTTTCGACAATAGGGCGTTCCTTGATGGCGTGCATGCCCAAAATGGCGCACTGTGGCGGATTCAGTATCGGTGTCGATAACATTGAGCCGAAAATGCCGCCGTTGGTAATAGTAAATGTGCCGCCCTTCAGGTCTTCGTAGCCTAAAGTGGCGTTGCGTCCTTTTTCACCGAAATCGGCAATGCTTCTCTCGATGCCGGCAAAATCAAGTTGGTCGGCATCGCGCAGGACCGGCACGATCAGACCGCGCGGCGTCGTGACGGCAATGCCGATGTCATAGTAGCCGTGATAAATGATATCGTTATCGTCAATAGAGGCATTAACGGCCGGAAAACGTTTTAACGCTTCGATGGAGGCCTTGACGAAAAATGACATGAAGCCCAGTTTGACATGGTGCTTTTGTTCGAACCGATATTTGTACTGATCGCGAAGATCGATAACGTTTTGCATATTGACTTCGTTGAACGTCGTCAGCATGGCTGCGTTCTGTTGGGCCTGCAACAGGCGTTCGGCAATCTTCGCCCTCAAGCGCGTCATCGGCACCCGCTGTTCCGGGCGCAGATTTAAAGAAGGCGCCGCCGGCTCAGCTTGTTTGGGCTTCTCCGGCTTGGCAGGTATCTCTGGCTTGGCCGGCGCGGGTACGACTTCCGGCTTTGGCGGTTCGATTTCAGCTTCAGGCAGTTTGTGGCTTTCCAGGTAATCGAGTATATCGGTCTTGGTGATGCGGCCGTTTTTGCCGGTGCCCTTTATGCCGGCAGGGTCGATATTTTTTTCAAATATCAGCCGTCGTACAGAAGGGCTTAATGCCGGAGTCGCATCGCTGTAGGCTTCATCCGTTTCGGGCGCGGCCGTTTCAACAGCCTCGGTTTCCTGGGATTGAACGGCCTGCGGTTCCCGCATGGCTTGAGGCTCCAGCACGGCCAGTACTTCGCCAGCAACCACTGTCGAGCCGTTTTCCTTGCGTATTTCGCGCAGAATGCCTGAGTCCGGCGCGGGCACTTCAAGAACCACTTTATCGGTTTCCAGATCGACCAGATTTTCGTTTTTATCGACCCTATCACCAGGCTTTTTGTGCCAGGTCGCCAGTGTGGCGTCTGAAACCGATTCGGGCAGGTTGGGGACTAGGACTTCGATGCTCATGTTATTTTCCTGATGATTTTCCGTGTAAGGCCGATTCAACGACGGCTTTTTGTTGTTCTATATGGACGCGGAAATTTCCCACCGCAGGGGCGGCAGATGCCTCTCGGCCACTGTAGGTCATAGTGATATGTGGCTCAAGACTGTCTGCGAAATGATGTTTGGATTGGTACCAGACACCTTGATTCTGAGGCTCTTCCTGACACCAGACGAATTCTTTCATGGCGGGATATTTCGCCAGTTCCGCTCTGAAGGCGTCGACGGGGAACGGATACAGTTGTTCTATGCGTGTGATGGCAACATGTTTCAGATTGTCCTTGCGACGCGCTTCGAGCAGATCATAATAAACCTTGCCGGAGCACAGGACAAAGCGCGTGACTTTTTTCGGATTGATCGGATCCTGTTCGCCGATGATGGGCTGAAATTGCCCGTCAGTCAGGTCTTCCAAAGTGGAAACGGCGAGCTTATGCCTGAGCAGGCTTTTAGGCGTCATGACAATCAATGGTTTTCTATACGGTCTGATCAATTGCCGACGCAGCAAATGAAATATCTGTGCCGGCGTAGTCGGGTTGCAGACCTGCATGTTGTGTTCGGCGCACAGTTGCAGATAACGTTCGAGTCTGGCGGATGAGTGCTCCGGTCCCTGGCCTTCGAAGCCATGCGGCAGAAGCATGACCAGACCGCTCAACTTGCCCCATTTTGTCTCGCCGGAACTGATGAACTGATCGATGACGACTTGCGCGCCATTGGCAAAGTCGCCGAATTGCGCTTCCCAGATGACCAGCGTATTAGGAACGGTCGAGCTATAGCCGTATTCGAAACCTAGTACAGCAGCTTCCGATAGTAATGAATCGAAAATCTGCGCCTGGCCCTGGTCCTTGTCCAGATGTTTCAGCGACGTGTGCGTTTTGCCGTTGAGCTGATTATGCAAGACGGCATGGCGGTGGAAGAACGTGCCTCGGCCGACATCCTGGCCGGTCAGGCGCACATTGTATTTTTCCATCAGCAGAGTCGCATAGGCCATGTTCTCGGCAAATCCCCAGTCCAGGGGCATGGCCCCGGCAGCCATTTTACGACGGCTGTCCATGATTTTGGCGACGCGCGGATGCAGTTCGAAGCCGGCCGGCAGTCGCTGCATGCGATCATTGCAGAAGCGAATGTGGTCTATCGATACGGACGTATCGCAGGGTGTGTCCCAGCTTCCGTTCAGGAACGGATTCCATTGAGTCGTGTATGAGTAATGGTTCTTGTCCAGCACGGGCCTTGAAACGACCTGGCCGGCGTCGAGCTGCTTTTGATATTCCTGTTCCATTTCGGCGGCTTGCTCGGCCGTAATGATGCCTTCACTGATAAGGCGTTCCGCATAAATCCGTCGCGTGGTTTTGAGCTTGCGGATTTTCTTATACATGCGCGGCTGCGTGGCTGAAGGCTCATCGGCTTCATTGTGGCCGAGGCGGCGGTAGCAAATAAGGTCGATGACGATGTCTTTGTTGAAAGTCATCCTGAAATCGAGCGCCAGTTTGGTAACAAAATTGACGGCCTCGGGATCATCGCCATTGACATGAAAAACCGGCGCCTGAATCATGCTGGCCACATCGGTGCAATAAAGGGTCGAGCGGGCATCCTCAGGGTTGCTGGTGGTAAAGCCGATCTGGTTGTTAATGACGATATGAATAGTGCCACCGGTCGAAAAGGCGCGGGTTTGCGACATGTTCAGGGTTTCCATGATGATGCCTTGCCCAGAAAACGCCGCGTCGCCATGGATCAATACCGGAATGACTGCATTCTTACCGTCCGCGCCGGCCCTGTCCTGACGCGCTTTTACCGAGCCTTCCACGACCGGGTTGATGATCTCAAGGTGCGACGGGTTGAACGCCAGCGTCAAATGTAGCGGGCCGGCGGGCGTGGCGATGTTGGATGAGAAACCCATGTGATATTTGACGTCGCCGGAAATGACACCGGGCGATAACTTGGGCAGGCCGGCGAATTCATCGAATAAAATGGAAGGGCTTTTGCCGAGAACATTTACCAGCACATTGAGGCGGCCTCTATGCGCCATACCGATCACGACTTCTTTAACGCCTTTTTCCCCGGATCCCTGAACGAGTTCGTCGAGAACCGTAATCAGCGATTCGCCGCCTTCCAGTGAGAAACGTTTTTGACCGACAAATTTGGTATGCAGGTAATTTTCTATGCCTTCAGCTGCAGTCAGTTGTTTCAGCAGCCAGCGTTTTTTTTCAGGTCCTATCGTTAAAGTGGATTTCGGGCTTTCCAGATGGTTTTTTATCCAACGTTTGATTGTCGTATCGACAATATGCATGTATTCGGCGCCAATGCTGCCGCAGTAAATCTCTTTCAGACTGGTTATGATGTCGCGCAGCGGTAATCTGTCAATGCCGCGCAGCATGTCCGCATCGAACAGAGTATCCATGTCGGGCGCGGACAGCCCGTAATAAGCCGGATCAAAATCGGGAGGCGGAGGCGATGTTTTTCCCAGAGGATTATTTTGGGCGATCTGATGCCCGCTGACGCGGTAATGGTTGATAAGCCGGGCAACGGCCGATTGCTTTTTTACGCTTTCTTCCGTGAAACCTTGTAATTCGGCCAGCCGGCCCTGGGATTTAATCGCGAGCTGTGCAAAGCGTTTCACGATAGGGCTGTGAGCCGCTTCGTAATCGACACCGTCATGAATGGCGCTGAATTCTTTCTGCCAGCTAGGCTCAACTGATTCGGGGTCTTCCAGAAACTTTTCATACAGGCTTTCAATGAAACTGGCATTGCTGCCATAGAGGCTAGAGGAATCTTGAAAAAGTTTAAGCAGCTTACTCATTAGGATTATCCAATTTATTCAAAACGGGTTTTCAGTTTCCACTCTGTCCGCAGTGGTATAGTACTTGGTTAGATGTTGTCCAGCCAGAATACGGTTCATTTTATTAGTGGCAAAGGCAATCATAAAGTTTCATCTGCTTGTCGTTGAGATAAAAAATATGAGAGACAAAAAAAACATTGTAATTAGAGTTAATTATTCTAAATCGGGAAAAAAATCGGAAAATTATATCTCTGACCCTGAGATGATAACAGAGTGGCATGTCAAACGAATATTGCTTGCCGTCAGCATTATTGTCGTCCTGCTTTTAACCGTGTTGTACTTTTTTATTAAGCCGGATGTTCAAACGGCTGATGCGCCACTGTCTGATGCGGATGTTGATGCTGTGGCCAAGCCGGAAATAAAAGATAATAAATATATAAAAGAACAGCCGATAATAATTAAGCCTGAGGATAAGTCTAAAGCTGTTAATAATACATTTGAACCGGAAGCTAAAAAGCATCCGGGTAGTATTAAAGCTGTAGAGATAGGGAAAAAGCAATCAACTAGTATTAAGAATGAGGAGAAAGGAAAAAAGCAATCGGTAATAGTTAAGCATAGAAACGTAACAAAAAAACAAAGTTCGCCAATCGTTAATGAAAATGTTTCTCGCGCTTTATTGACTCATAAAATTAATAATAAAGAGCCTGCAGGAGAACTAAATCTGCCAGTCAAGGTCAATAAAAAACAAGCCGTCGGCGTTTATTATTTTACTGAATTAACCGAATTAAAAGGTCGGACGCTCTATCATGAATGGTCAAACAATGGAAAGGCTGTTTTTAAACACCCGATAAATGTCTTAGGCAATAGATGGAGGGCATCTAGCAGTATGTTATTTACTGATAATGATGTAGGTAATTGGGGCGTTAGACTTATTGATGAGTCTGGGCATATATTAAATAAAAAAAGCTTTAAGGTTATTATTAATTAATGTCATAGACTCAGAATTAAAAAAATATATGGTTATAAATGATTATTTGAGATTAAGATACGTAATTCTTACTATTTATAGTATTAGTTAGTCATGATATGATTGTTATATATTTTATTACCAGGAGCGAAAATGACCCAGTCCCATTATCAAAATCTTAAAATGGCAGAGTATCAAAATCTTTCAGAAAATGAATTGCAGGCTGTTATTGAAAAAGCCGAAAAGGCATTAAAGACTAAACAGGCGAATAAACGTAAGGAAGTCATCGCTCAGATTAAAGAGCTGGCGGCATCGATTGACGTTGGCGTGGAAATTTATGAAAGTGATAAAAGATCCGCTCGCAAGGGCGTTAAGGTTCCGATTAAATATCGTCATCCTCAGGATCCTGAAAAGACATGGACTGGTCGTGGAGTTACGCCAAAATGGATGCAGACTCTGCTTGATGCAGGTCATGATCGTTCTGAGTTTGAAGTTTGATTATCCAAACCAAATCAGATGTTCTCTGGGACACAAGGCAAAACATCTGTGGTTTTCGCCTTGTGCCAGTATTTTTAATCAATAAAGCGTTTTGTTAAATCCCCATAATCATCAATTCTTCGGTCACGCAAATAAGGCCATATTTGCCTGACGCGCTCAACACTTGAACTATCAAGGGCGGCAGTTAATAACTTTACCTCCGATTCGTTGGCATGAGTAATTATTTCCCCTTGAGGCCCTGCGATGAAGCTATTGCCCCAGAAATTTATACCTTTCTCCGAATCAGGCGCTTTTTCAAAACCGATACGATTGCAGGATATGACCGGGATGCCGTTCGCAACGGCGTGAGAACGCTGAATGGTAGTCCAGGCATCCAGTTGGCGTTTTTGTTCTTCTGGCGTATCCAGCGGGTCCCAACCTATCGCGGTAGGATAGATTAATAATTCCGCGCCGGCTAAAGCCATCAATCTGGCTGCTTCGGGAAACCATTGATCCCAACAGACCAAGACACCTAATTTACCGATCGAAGTCTGGATTGGTTTGAAGCCAATATCGCCCGGCGTGAAATAGTATTTTTCATAAAAGCCAGGATCATCCGGGATATGCATTTTTCGGTATTTACCGGCGATACTGCCATCCTTATCAAAAACAACAGCGGTATTGTGATAAAGCCCCGGCGCTCTTTCTTCAAAGATGGTTGAAACAATAACGATCTCCAGCTTTTTAGCCACTGCCGATAGGACTTCGGTAGCGGGGCCGGGAATAGGCTGGGCAAGTGAAAAGTTATTATGATCTTCGTTCTGGCAGAAATAAGGTCCCAGATGCAGTTCCGGCAGTACGGCCAGGTCTGCGCCGGCCGCGGCCGCTTCATGGATTTTCTCAATGGAAAAATCAAGGTTTGTCTGTCTGTCTTCATTGCAGGGCTGTTGAACGGCGCTGACGATTAATTTTGATTTCATGATGCATTAATTTGAATAGGTTTTAACAACAGTATTATTTTATAACGATTTAAAAATAGGCAGTAGCGCTATTAAGTTCAGTGAAAGCTGAAAAAATCAATAAGGCTAAAGTTGTCTGGCGGCAATTTTGCTTATTTGCCGGTCATGAATACGGCTTAACATTATAATTGCCGAAATCGCGCCGCCCAGTGCATATGCCATATCGGACTGCGTATCCCAGATATAACCCTGCGTGCCTAAAAATGATTCGGCAGCTTCCTTGCTGACTAAGGCAACGAACCATTCAATAAGTTCGTAAAAGGCAGCGATAGCTAAACAGATACAGATAATGAGGAAATTTAGCCATTTACGGCTTTTCACGACCTGATTCCTGATCAATATTTCACGGGCAATGATGGCCGGGATAAAGCCCTGGGCCAGATGGCCGAGTTTGTCGTAATTATTGCGTTCCAGTTCGAATGTTACTTTCAGCCAGTCAAATAACGGGACTTCGGCATAAGTATAATGGCCACCTATCATCAGAATGATGCTGTGAATTAAAATCAGGCCGTAGGCGAGATTTGTCAGCGGAAAACGCCGACGGGTCGCGATAAGAATAACCAAGGCGATCAGGGCCGGCGAGGTTTCAAGCAGCCAGGTCGGGTAATCTTTGGGATTGATGGCTGACCATATCAGCACCGAAAAAAACACTGCCAACCAGGTTTTAGTCATGGTGGGTGTTTTGCCGGTTTAAATGGGGCGCATTTGCGGATTCATAAAAAATAACACCTATATGGTTGATATGATCAATAAGGTCGGCGTTGTTTATATGACTGAAATTGGAAATATCAAAACAATAAGGTAAAAACAGACCGTCGAGTTCAAAGTTTATTCTGTCAATAACTCTCGAATTCAGTTTGCGCCCTTTTAATGCGAGATCGATATCTGAACCGTTCTTATAATTGCCTTTCGCCCGCGATCCGTAGAGGATGACCTGTTCAATTTCGGGATGGCTGGCAAAAACGGCATTTATCTGGGCTATGGTTTGATCTTTGAGACCGTATTTCATATTTTATGATTGCTCTTTAAATAAACCCGCTCATAGAAGTATTTAAGGCTTTGAATGAGCGCTTGTACTTCAAGTTCATTTAAATCATCTTATTATGTAGACGGCTTTGTCGATAATATAAGCACCTAATATATATCGGGTGCTTATATTCTAGTTGTCACTGAGCAATTGCAGTTTGATTATTAGTCAATAACAGCAAACGCTTTTTCAGGAAACTGCATGGTCATGCAATGCAGGCTGCCGTATTGATGCACCAGGGGGCGGCATGGTGTGGCGATGATCTTGTGATGTGGGAAACAACCGGCCAGTCGTTCCAGGGCAACGGCATCCATCGGGTCGTCATAGACAGGCACCATGACAGCCTGATTGATGATCAGGAAGTTGGCGTAATTGGCTGGCAGGCGCTGGCCGTCCTCATCAAAAATCGGTTTCGGCATCGGCAACGGCACCAGTTCATAGGCTTCATTGGATTGGGTGCGGAAGGCCTGTAGTTGGGATTCCATGTTTTTCAAACTCGCGTAATGCTTGTCTTCGGGATCATCGCTGCCGGTATAGGCAATGGTCGTGGCCGAGCAGAAACGGGCCAGCGTATCGATATGGGCATCGGTATCGTCGCCGGACAGATTTTCCTGATCGACCCATAAGATTCTTTGGGCACCGAAGTACTGTAGCAGTCGCTGTTCAATTTCCTGCTGCGACAGTTCCTTGTTCCTGTTCGGATTCAACAGGCATTGCCGCGTGGTCATGATCGTGTCAATGCCGTCGCTCTCGACGCTGCCGCCTTCGAGGATGAAGTCTATATCGGCATAATCGGCATTCTTGAACGGGCTGTAGTTCAGCAATGCATGATTCAGTGCGTTGTCGGCCTGATGCGGGTATTTGCCGCCCCAGCCATTGAATCTGAAGTTGAGCAGTTTCATGCAGCCATCTTCTTCCACAGTCAGGAAAACCGTATCCCTGACCCATATGTCATTGACTACGGCATGAAGAAACGTAATATTGCCGTTGTTTTTGATTAAAGTCTGAATATGCTGCTGATGGGCGTCATCCTTGCAGACGATGAACAAGCGCTGATAAAGGCTTATCGTTTCGGCAATAAAACCGTAGCTTTGTTCGACAGCATCAAGGCGATTGCTGAAGTCGCCGGTTGCATGCGGCCAGGCGATTAATACGGCGGACTGTTTTTCCCATTCGGCTGGAAAGCGGATCATTGATTTTGGTACCCTGTGGTTGAATTTGCCGGCATATTAATGGCCGGCAGTGGATTGAAATAACATTTCTTTGGCGTGGGCCAGCGTGTTGGCGGTGATGTTGACGCCGCCCAGCATTCTGGCAATTTCCTGAACGCGTTCCTCGTCATTCAGTACTCTGACATTGGATGACGTGATATCGGCTTTGTTGTTCTTTTCAACATATAAATGATAGTGCGCTTGCGATGCGACCTGCGGCAGATGCGTCACGCACATGACCTGGCGGTTTTGGCTCAGGCTGCGCAGTTTTTGTCCGACAATTTCGGCGATGCCGCCGCCGATGCCCGTATCGACTTCATCGAAAATCATGGTCGGCGTGGTTTTATCATTGCTGGTCGTGACCTGAATGGCCAGGCTGATGCGGGATAATTCGCCGCCCGAAGCGACTTTGGCAAGCGGTTTGGCCGGCAGGCCCGGGTTGGCGCTGACCAGAAATTCGATCTTGTCTCTGCCGTTCAGCTTGGGTGTCTCCAGGTCCAGCGCTGTGACGTCGACCAGAAACTCGCCCTGCGGCATGCCAAGTTCCTTTATCATGGCTGAAATCTGCTGTGCCAGATTTTTACTGGCCTGCTTGCGCTGCTCTGACAGTTGTACGGCCAGTTGATTGTATTGTTCGAGCAGTTGAGCTGTACTGGTCTTTAAGGCTTCGATGCGCTCGCTGCTGTGGGTCAATCCATCAAGTTCCTGTTCCAGTTTATCTGAGAGTTCGGGTAACTCGTCCGGCTTGACATGGTGTTTGCGGCTCAGATTCTGAATGATGGCGATCTGGTTTTCCAGTATGTCCATGCGTTGCGGATCGGCTTCCTGAGATTCGAGGAAACGGCGTAGCTGCTGGGCCGCTTCTTCGGTCTGAATCTGCGCCTCCGATAACAGCGAGCAGATCTCGTTCAGTTCCGGCGCAAAGCGGGCGATATGCGTGAGTTCATTCAGGCTATGGCCCAGCATCTGACTGATTGATTGCTCGTCGTTTTCATAGAGTATATCAACCTGGCTCTGGCCG
The DNA here is from genome assembly GCF_000427625.1 of Methylobacter luteus IMV-B-3098. Lineage (GTDB taxonomy): Bacteria > Pseudomonadota > Gammaproteobacteria > Methylococcales > Methylomonadaceae > Methylobacter > Methylobacter luteus. The sequence continues at coordinate 1,723,870 of NZ_KE386569.1, read as the reverse complement.
ACTGTTAAGATCTGGCCCAGATTGGCCAGTTTGCTGTGTTCTTCCGACAGGGCCGGGTAATTGAAGTTTTGCAAGTCAAGCTGTTGCAGTTCTTCAATCTGGTAACGCAATAATTCTTCGCGCTCGGCTTTATCCTTGCCGGCTTTAATCAGCGTTTCCAGTTCCTTGTTGGCTTGCTGCCATTGCCGATAACAGGCGTTGACTTGATCCAGAAGCGGCTGGTCTTTTGCGTATACGTCCAGCAGGCGGCGTTGTTCATCGCTATTGAGCAAGGTCAAATGCGCATGTTGACCGTGAATTTCAACCAGCTTTTCGCTAAGCGCCTGCAGGGTCTGCAATGTAACCGGGCGATTGTTGATATAGGCTTTGGAACGCCCGTCCTGATTGACTATGCGCCGAATCAGGCAGTGGTGCTCGTCATCGAGATCGTTTTCCTTCAGCCAGTGCTGAGCCTCGGGGGCATCGGCCAAATCAAACTCCAGGTTGATCTCTGCGCGCTTGGAGTCTGGGCGCACATAGCCTGAATCGGCCCGATCGCCCAGGGCGAGCCCTAATGCGGTCAATAGAATGGATTTGCCGGCCCCGGTCTCGCCCGTGAGCACGGACATGCCCTTTTCAAGATCCAGGTCCAGTGATTTGACAACGGCAAGGTCGATGATATTAAGGTTCAATAGCATAAGGATTAAATATGATAACCAGTGCTCCAGTTTAATTTTCCCCGCAGTATCTGAAAGAAGTCATGGTCCTCGGGGTGCAGAATTCTAATCGGTTTGGGATCTTTTTTAATCAAAATTTTATCGCTGATCAGTACGGCGGGTATTTCAATCTGATCGCAGGTAACCAGAGCATTGATTTGCTTGGTCTGGCAGAAGCTGACTTCAATTTCAGCGGAGTCATCGATGACGATCGGACGATTGGTAAGGGTATGGGGATTGAGCGGCACCAATACCAGCGCATTCAACGAAGGATGCAGAATTGGCCCGCCCGCGGACAGGGAGTAGGCGGTCGAACCGGTGGGCGTGGAAACGATCAGGCCGTCGGAGCGTTGAGAATTAAGAAAGACATCGTCAATCTTGGTCACGATTTCAATCATGCTGGGCGTTACCCAGCGATGAATCACCACTTCATTGACGGCTGTTTCTTCATGGATGACTCGTTCTTCGCGGATGATTCTGGTGCGCAATAAACAGCGTTTTTCTTCTATATAATGACCCTGGAGCATGTGGCTCAATCTGTCTGGTAGCTCGTTTGGCGATATGTCCACCAGAAAACCAAGGCGGCCCAGGTTGATGCCAATCAAAGGAATATCATATTCGGCGATGGCCCGCGCGGCCGACAAAAAAGTGCCGTCACCGCCAATGGCGATAACCAGGTCGCAATATTGGCCCAGTTTGTCGATGGGACAGGATTCGGGCTCGTTATGAATAAACTGGGCGCTGTCCTGAGCAATCTTGACAGTGAATTGCTGGTGTTTTAAAAATTTGTAAAGGACCGATAGGGTCTCAGCAATGCTGGGGTCACTGGGTTTGCCTATGATGCCGATGGTTTTGAAAGGGCTCTGCATTGCCGGATACAAGTCAAATGAATTGGATTATACAAAAAAACCTCGGTAAACCAACCAGTTTTACTGATGAAGGATATTTTTGGTTCTCGATAGCGGCGGCGATAGAGCGTTATTGATAGACAGTTTTATAAAAAGGGTCTTTATTGACAACAGACCGTTGAGCTGATATTTTGCGCCGCTGGCACTCGACTAGGTGGAGTGCTAATTCTGATCTTTTAGAGGTTGATGTGGGTACTAGTCAGGTTTTAAACGAAAGGTCGCTGCAATTATTGAAAACGCTGGTTGAGCGTTATATCAGTGATGGTCAGCCGGTTGGTTCAAGGGTCTTGTCGAAAGACTCGGGTTTAAGCTTGAGCCCTGCAACCATCCGCAATGTCATGGCCGATCTTGAAGATTTGGGGCTGGTGCATTCGCCGCATACCTCTGCCGGACGTGTGCCCACGGTCAGCGGTTATCGATTATTCGTAGACAGCTTGTTGACAGTCAAGCCTCTGAAATCGGAAGACTTGACTCGACTGCATCAGGGTTTATCCGTTACTGACAATAATGGCGATGTCATCGGCGTCGCCTCGCGCCTGCTTTCGGAGTTGACCCGTATGGCAGGGGTCGTGACTTTACCCAGACGGGAGACGCTCTACCTGCGGCATATTGAGTTTTTACCTTTATCCAATACGCGCGTACTGGTGATTTTTGTTACCAATGAGCAGGAAGTCCACAACAAAATCATTCATACGGCTAAGGCATTCAGTGCCTCCGAATTGCAGCAGGCGGCCAATTATTTAAATTCAGTCTATTGCGGCCGCAGTCTGGTTTCAGTGCGGCAAGCGGTATTTGAAGAGTTGAAGGAAGCTCAGACGCGCATGAATCAGGGTATGCTTGATGCAATCAAAATGGCGCAGCTGACCTTCGAGCAGAACAATGACAAAGAAGATTACGTGCTGACCGGTGAAACCAATTTAATGGGTTTTTCGGAGTTGGCGGATATGGACCGTCTGAAAAAATTATTTGAAGCCTTCAGCCAGAAGCAGGATGTAATTCATCTGCTGGATCAGTGCATGACAGCCGAAGGCGTGCAAATTTTTATTGGTGAAGAATCCGGCTATCAGGCATTTGATCACTGCAGCCTGGTCACATCGTCTTATTCGATCAGTGATGAAGTGGTGGGCGTGCTGGGTGTCATTGGGCCGACGCGCATGGCTTATGAGAAAATCATCCCGTTTGTCGATATTACTGCAAAATTGTTAGGCGCTGCCTTGAATCCAAAATCATCGTCCCCATCATAAGTAGCATCTGTTTTCTTTCGTGCAGTTAGGCGCGATAACCCATTTCATATTTTGAGGAGCTATAGCGAATGAGTAATGATCAGGAAGTGCCTGAATCTCAGGTTGAAACCGAGGCCAAAAACGAAGAGCCGGTTGGCGAGGCTGTTAGCGAAGAGCAATTGTTGCCTGAACCAACTGTTGAAGAACTGAAGCAGCAATTGACACAGGCTGAGCAGAAAGCTCAGGAAAACTGGGAGAAGGCAGTTCGTGCCCAAGCTGAGATGGAAAACCTGAAAAGAAGGACACAAAAAGATCTGGAGAGCGCGCATAAGTTTGCGCTGGAAGGGTTTGCCAAAGAGTTACTGCCGGTATTGGACAGTCTGACACTAGGACTGCAGGCGGCTACTGGCGATAGCCCTGAAGTGGAGAAGTTTCGCGTGGGCAGCGAATTGACGATCAAACAGTTTGAATCGGTATTCGCCAAATTTAACATTGAAACGATTGATCCGGTCGGCCAGCCTTTTAATCCCGAGCACCATCAGGCTATGACCATGCAAGCCGTGGAAGGCGTCGAGCCTAATACCGTGGTTAACGTTTTCCAAAAAGGTTATTTGTTGAACGGACGTTTGTTGCGTCCTGCCATGGTCGTGGTTGCCAAAGCGCCCGAAAAACCGGCCGCAGATACACAGAGCATTGATGAACAGGCTTGAACACCATAAAACAATCCCCATATTAAGAACAACTTTTAACATTTACATATTCAAGTCTGGAGACTTCAATGGCTAAAATTATTGGAATAGATTTAGGAACTACAAACTCTTGCGTTGCGGTTTTAGAAAATGGCGTAGCGAGAGTGATCGAGAATAGCGAAGGCGCCCGTACGACGCCGTCAATTATCGCTTTTACCAGTGACGATGAAGTATTGGTAGGTCAATCGGCTAAACGTCAGGCCGTAACCAATCCTAAAAATACGCTATTTGCCATCAAGCGTTTGATCGGGCGTCGTTTTAAAGACGATGTTGTGCAAAAAGACATCAAAATGGTGCCTTATAAAATTGTCGAAGCTGAAAATGGCGACGCCTGGGTTGAAGTGCATGGCAAAAAAATGGCGGCGCCTGAAGTTTCAGCGCGTGTGTTGATGAAACTGAAAAAAGACGCCGAGGCTTATCTGGGCGAAGAAGTCACGGAAGCCGTTATCACGGTGCCTGCTTACTTTAATGATTCACAACGTCAGGCTACTAAAGATGCCGGTCGTATTGCCGGATTAGACGTAAAGCGGATCATCAATGAGCCAACGGCCTCGGCACTGGCTTTCGGTATGGATAAGCCTAAAGGCGATACCAAAATTGCCGTATATGATCTGGGTGGCGGTACGTTTGATATTTCCATTATCGAAATTGCCGAGATAGAAGGCGAGCATCAGTTTGAAGTATTGTCGACTAACGGCGACACTTTCCTTGGTGGCGAAGATTTCGACTTGAGAGTCATTGAATATCTGGCGGCAGAATTCAAAAAAGAAAGCGGCGTTGACCTGCATAATGATCCGTTGGCGCTGCAACGTCTAAAAGAAGCGGCGGAAAAAGCCAAGATTGAATTGTCTTCAAGCCAGCAAACCGATGTTAACCTGCCTTATATTACTGCTGATGCATCGGGCCCTAAGCATTTAAATGTCAAATTGACTCGGGCTAAACTGGAATCTTTGGTTGAAGAGTTGATTAATCGCACGAAAGGCCCCTGCGAAATGGCGCTTAAAGATGCTGGATTGTCAGCATCCGAAATTGACGACGTGATCCTGGTGGGCGGTCAAACCCGTATGCCGAAAGTACAGGAAATGGTAAAAACCATTTTCGGCAGAGAGCCGCGTAAAGACGTTAACCCGGACGAAGCGGTAGCTTTGGGGGCGGCGATTCAGGCCGGTGTTTTAGGCGGTGAAGTTAAGGACGTACTGTTGCTGGACGTTATTCCATTATCGCTGGGCATCGAGACCATGGGTGGTGTCATGACCAAACTGATCGAAAAAAATACCACAATCCCAACCAATGCTTCACAGGTTTTCTCTACTGCCGATGATAACCAGACTGCGGTAACGGTTCATGTTCTGCAGGGTGAGCGTGAAATGGCGGCTGCCAATAAATCACTGGGACGTTTTGATCTGTCTGATATTCCGCCGGCGCCGCGCGGCATCCCGCAGATTGAAGTGGCATTCGATATCGATGCCAACGGCATTCTGAACGTGTCAGCTAAAGACAAGGCAACCGGTAAAAAACAATCTATTGTCATTAAAGCGTCCAGCGGTTTATCGGATGAAGAAGTTCAGCGCATGATTAAAGATGCCGAGGCTCATGCTGATGAAGACCGTAAACTGGCGGAACTGGTGGCGGCGCGTAACCATGCCGATGGTATGATTCACGCCACGGAAAAGTCATTGAAAGAGCTGGGTGATCAGGTCGGTGCTGATGAAAGAAGCTCGATCGAAAGTGCGATCAATGCTCTGAAAGACGCTGTTAAAGGAGATGACAAGTCTGAAATTGAAGCCAAAACCAATGCCTTGACCGAGCTGTCAGGCAAGCTGGCCGAGCGCGTTTATGCGCAAAAAGCAGGTGCTGAAGGCGGCGAGTCTGCTGGAGCGAAAGCATCTGAACAGCATGCAGCTGATGAGGGTGTTGTCGATGCCGAATTTGAAGAAGTCAAGGACGACGATAAGAAGTAAAATATACGGTTCATGCCGCGCCTTTACCGGCGCGGTTATTGATAACTTTATGGCATGCTTACATCTCCTGAGTGAGTCCTCGGGAATGAATTTAAACGAAACAAGACGAAACTAACGATTGGAACATGGCAAAAGAAGACTTCTATAAGCTTCTCGGTGTAGAGAGAAACGCCAGTGATGCAGAGATTAAGAAAAGCTATCGCCGCCTGGCGATGAAGTATCATCCTGATCGGAATAAAGACAATCAGGCTGAGGCTGAAACGAAATTCAAGCAGATTAAGGAAGCTTACGAAGTTTTATCAGATCCTAAAAAACGCTCCGCTTATGATCAATTCGGTCATGCCGGCGTTGATCAGTCCATGGGCGGCCGCGGTGGTTTCGGTGCCGAGAGCTTCAGCGATATCTTCGGTGATGTATTCGGCGATATTTTCGGCGGCGGAAGGGCTCGCGGTTCCGTGCAGCGTGGTGCGGATTTACGCTATAACCTCGAATTGACACTGGAAGAAGCTGTTGCCGGAACCGAGGCTAAAATTCGGGTGCCGGTGCTGGTTGTCTGCGGTGAGTGTAATGGCTCAGGTGCCAAAAAGGGTTCCAGTCCGGTTATCTGCTCGACCTGCCATGGTCATGGTCAGGTCAGAATGCAGCAGGGGTTCTTCTCTGTTCAGCAGACCTGTCCGACATGTCGCGGCACGGGCAAGCAGATTAAGGATCCTTGCGGTAAATGTTATGGACAGGGCCGTGTTCAGGAAACCAAAACCTTGTCCGTCAAGGTGCCGGCAGGCGTCGACACCGGCGATCGTATTCGTCTGGCCGGAGAAGGCGAGGCCGGAGAACGCGGCGGACCGGCTGGCGATCTGTATGTGCAGATTCAGGTGAAAGATCATGAGATTTTCACGCGTGATGGCGCCAATCTTTATTGCGAAGTGCCGATCAGCTTTGCTACGGCCTGTTTAGGCGGTGAGATAGAAGTGCCGACACTTGATGGCAAGGTGATGCTGAAAATTCCTGCCGAAACACAAACCGGAAAATTGTTCAGATTGCGCGGCAAAGGCGTCAAGCCTGTGCGCGGCGGTGCGGTCGGTGATTTGTTGTGCCGGGTACAGATTGAAACGCCGGTTCACTTGACCAAGGAACAGAAGGAGTTGATCCAGCAGTTAGGTGATTCCCTGTCAGGCGGCGGTAAGCATCACAGTCCTCAGGAACATTCATGGACTGACGGCGTAAAAAGTTTTTTCGATAAATTGACAGGATAAGCACCATGATTCGTATTGCTGTAATAGGCGCAACAGGACGGATGGGGCTTTGCCTGATCAAGGCGGCGGCATTGGCTGACAAGGCTGAGCTCTCCGTTGCGGTTTCTCGCCCTGAAAGCCTTGCAATAGACAAGGATGCGGGCGAATTGGCGGGCATCGGTGCTGTCGGCGTTAAAATCGCTGATAATCTGGCGTCTGTCGTTGATCAGTTCGATGTGCTGATCGATTTCACTCGTCCCGATGCTTCCATGGAATACATCGATATCTGTCGTCAGGCCGGCAAAAAAATCGTGATCGGTACGACCGGATACAGTGATGCACAAAAAGCCCTGATTGCAGAAGCGGCCAAAGAAGTGTCGATAGTGCTGGCGCCCAACATGAGTGTTGGCGTCAATCTGTCGCTCAAATTGCTGGAAATGACCGCCAAGGTGATGGGGGATTATACTGACATTGAAGTCATTGAGGCGCACCACCGGCATAAGGTCGATGCGCCGTCAGGCACGGCCTTGCGCATGGGGGAGGTGGTTGCGGCCGCGTTAGGCCGGGATTTGAAAGATTGTGCGATTTATGGCCGTGAAGGCAATACCGGTGAGCGGGACAGAAAAACCATCGGCTTTTCAACTATCCGTGCCGGCGATATCGTTGGTGAACACACGGTTATGTTTGCCGACGAAGGTGAGCGCGTGGAAATTACGCATAAAGCCACAAGCCGCATGACTTTTGCCAATGGCGCGGTAAGGGCGGCACTCTGGTTGAAAGATAAACAAACCGGTCTTTATGACATGCAGGATGTTCTGGGTTTGAAAAATTGTTAATGACCAAAACGCTATAATCTCGTAAAATAAGCAGAATTTTGTTTTTTATAACGGGATGAGTCCTTAGGGGGTCATCCCGTTTTGCACATTTGAGGTGACGTGTTTGAGTAAACCTGCATTGTTAGTGTTGGAAGATGGAACGGTGTTTAACGGTGTATCCATAGGTTCCGATGGATGTTCCGTAGGAGAAGTCGTTTTTAATACCTCGATGACCGGATATCAGGAAATCCTCAGCGATCCGTCTTATGCCCGGCAAATTGTTACATTAACCTATCCGCATATCGGCAATGTCGGTACAACCGACGAGGATGATGAGTCAGTCGGTGTTTTTGCCAGCGGTTTAGTGATCAGGGATCTGCCGTTACTGGCCAGTAACTGGCGCAATGAAAAAACCTTGCAACAATATCTGATCGATAACAACGTTGTCGCTATCGCTGATGTCGATACGCGTAAGTTGACGCGTCTGTTGCGCGATAAAGGTGCTCAGCGCGGTTGCATTATGGCAGGCGAAACTGTCGATATAGAGGAAGCCAAAACGGCAATCGAAAGTTTTCCGGGGCTACAAGGCATGGATCTGGCTAAGGAAGTGACCGTTGCCGAGGCTTACGAATGGACTGAAAATGTCTGGCATCTGCAAAACGGTCATACAGAGGCTGAAAATCTAACCCGGCATGTTGTCGCTTATGATTTCGGCGTTAAACGAAATATCCTGAGGCTATTGGCAAATCGTGGTTGCCGCATTACGGTTGTGCCTGCGACCACGTCGGCGGAAACCGTGCTGGCGATGAATCCTGACGGCGTGTTTTTATCCAACGGTCCTGGCGATCCGGAACCATGCACCTATGCGATTGAGGCGATCAAAGTTTTTTTAGCCAAGAAAATTCCGGTATTCGGCATCTGTCTTGGACATCAGTTACTGGCTTTAGCCAGCGGGGCTAAAACCGAAAAAATGAAGTTCGGCCATCATGGCGGCAACCATCCTGTACAGGAAAAATCCACAGGCCGCGTGATGATCAGTAGTCAGAATCACGGATTCGCGGTTAATGAAGGGTCTCTTCCTGCCAATTTAGTCGCCACCTATCATTCTTTATTTGACGGCAGCCTACAGGGCGTCAAACGGATCGATTGCCCGGCCATGAGCTTTCAGGGGCATCCTGAAGCAAGTCCGGGTCCTCACGACGTGCAATCATTGTTTGATGATTTCATCAAGATGATGGATCAGGTCAATAAGTAATAAGCCAGTCAATAATCAGCAAAGCAAAACAACGAAATGCCAAAAAGAACCGACATAAAATCGATTTTATTACTGGGTGCAGGCCCGATTGTTATTGGTCAGGCCTGTGAATTTGATTATTCGGGCACGCAAGCCTGTAAAGCGTTGCGGGAAGAAGGCTATCGCGTCATTCTGGTCAATTCGAATCCGGCCACCATCATGACTGACCCGGATATGGCCGATGCCATTTACATCGAGCCTATCGATTGGCAAACCGTAGAAAAAATTATCGAAAAAGAACGTCCCGATGCCATCTTGCCGACGATGGGTGGACAGACGGCATTGAACTGCGCTCTGGCGCTGGATGCGCATGGTGTGCTGGAAAAATACGGCGTCGAGATGATCGGCGCGACTAAAGAGGCGATCAATAAAGCCGAAGACCGTGAATTGTTCAATCAGGCCATGAGAAAAATCGGTTTCGAAGTGGCCCGCTCAAAGACCGCGCATTCAATGGAAGAAGCTTTGGCAGCTCAGCAGGAAGTCGGTTATCCCACCATCATCCGTCCATCGTTCACGATGGGCGGCAGTGGCGGCGGCATCGCCTATAACAAGGAAGAGTTTATGGAAATCTGCGAGCGCGGCCTGGATTTGTCTCCGACTAATGAATTGCTGATCGAGGAATCGGTGCTTGGCTGGAAAGAGTATGAAATGGAAGTCGTGCGCGATTCGAAAGACAACTGCATCATCGTCTGTTCTATAGAGAACTTTGACCCGATGGGCGTGCATACCGGTGATTCGATTACCGTGGCGCCGGCGCAAACTCTGACTGATAAGGAATATCAGATTTTGCGTAACGTCGCGTTGGCAGTATTGCGTGAAATCGGCGTCGATACCGGCGGTTCCAACGTACAGGTGGCGATCAACCCTGAAGACGGACGCATGGTCGTGATCGAGATGAATCCTCGCGTATCGCGCTCGTCCGCGCTGGCTTCCAAGGCTACCGGCTTCCCAATTGCCAAAGTCGCGGCAAAACTGGCGGTCGGTTACACATTGGATGAGTTGCAAAATGAGATCACGGGCGGCGCAACCCCTGCATCGTTTGAACCGACGATCGATTACGTCGTCACCAAAGTGCCGCGCTTCACTTTCGAGAAATTTCCACAAGCCGATGATCGCTTGACCACGCAAATGAAATCGGTAGGGGAAGTTATGGCGATTGGCCGTACTTTCCAGGAGTCGCTGCAGAAAGCCTTGCGCGGTCTGGAAATTGGCATCAGTGGTCTCGATGAAATTGTCGATTTGAGCGCTGATGATGCGCGCGAAAAAATGCAACGTGAAATGCGCCATCCGGGACCGGATCGTTTGCTATATGTCGCCGACGCTTTCCGAAGCGGCATGACTTTGGAAGAAGTGCATGAGGCATCCAAGATCGATCCGTGGTTTTTAGCGCAAATTGAAGATCTGGTGCGGACTGAAAAGTCATTGTCGACTAAAACCTTGTCGACGTTGAAAGAAGGCGAGCTTTATCGGTTAAAGCGTAAAGGATTTTCTGATCAAAGACTGGCGAAACTGCTCGATACGACCGAGTCCGAGGTGCGCAACGTCAGGCATAAACAGAATATCCGCCCGGTTTACAAACGCATCGATTCCTGCGCGGCTGAGTTTTCCTCGGATACGGCTTATTTGTATTCAACTTATGAAGAAGAGTGCGAAGCGCGTGTTTCCGATAAGGAAAAAATCATTATTCTCGGCGGCGGGCCTAACCGAATCGGACAAGGCATCGAGTTTGATTATTGCTGTGTGCATGCAGCATTGGCGTTGCGTGAAGATGGTTATGAAACGATCATGATCAATTGCAACCCCGAGACAGTTTCCACCGATTTCGATACATCCGATCGATTATACTTTGAATCGTTGACGCTGGAAGATGTGCTGGAAATTGTTGAACTGGAAAAACCCAAAGGGGTCATTGTTCAATATGGCGGTCAGACACCTCTAAAATTAGCCCGTGCGCTGGAAGCGGCCGGGGTTCCGATCATTGGTACATCGCCCGATTCGATTGATTTGGCCGAAGACCGTGAACGGTTCCAAAAACTGTTGGAACGGCTGGATTTAAAACAGCCGCCCAATGCGACAGCGCGTTCTGTCGAGCAGGCGCTTAATGCGGCAAAAGAACTGGGTTATCCTTTGGTTGTGAGACCTTCCTATGTATTGGGCGGTCGCGCCATGGAAATCGTTTTCAACGAAGAAGGCCTGCAACGCTATATGAAGGAAGCGGTTACGGTTTCCAATGACTCGCCGGTATTGCTCGATCGATTTCTGGATGATGCGGTCGAAATGGATGTCGATGCCATTTATGATGGCGAACGTGTATTGATCGGCGGCTTGATGGAACACATCGAACAGGCCGGCATCCATTCGGGAGACTCGGCGTGTTCATTGCCTCCATACGATCTGGCGCCCGAGATTCAGGACAAATTGCGCGAACAGGTCGCCAAAATGGCAGAGGCTCTGGGTGTAAGAGGGTTGATGAACACTCAGTTTGCGATTCAGGGAGAGGATATCTATGTGCTTGAAGTGAATCCAAGGGCATCGCGTACTGCGCCGTTTGTATCCAAAGCGACCGGTTATCCGCTGGCCAAAATCGCGGCGCGTTGCATGGTGGGGCAATCGTTGGCGGAGCAAGGCATTACTGAAGAACGTATTCCTACTTATTATTCTGTCAAGGAAGCCGTGTTCCCGTTTGTTAAATTTCCGGGCGTAGATCCATTGCTGGGGCCTGAAATGAAATCTACCGGTGAGGTGATGGGGGTTGGAAAGACGTTTGGAGAAGCATTTGCCAAATCCCAGCGGGCTGCCGGCGTTAACTTGAATCATAGCGGTAAAGTACTGATCAGTATTCGCGATGCGGATAAACCCAAACTGCCTGATATTGCAAGAATGCTGGTAGAGAAGAAATATGAGATTGTCGCAACCGGCGGCACGGCAAGGTTCCTTAAGGAAGCCGGTATCCCTTGTGAAGTCGTATTTAAAGTCAATGAAGGTCGGCCTAATACAGTCGATATGATAAAAAATGATCAGGTTCAGTTGATTATTAATACAACGGAAGGTAAAAAAGCTATTTCCGATTCATTTACCATGCGCAGAGAAGCCTTGCAGCATCGTGTAACCTATTACACGACTATGGCAGGAGCTAGAGCAGCCTGTTACGCGCTTGGCGAACTGGATGCCGGCAATGTCAATAGTCTTCAGGATCTACATAAAAGCCTGACTTAATTAATAATTGATCTGCATTAGGCAGGTTTTGAATTCCCATATTAAGGGATGGATGAGTAATATTTTTGGAGTTGTAGCAGAATGAATAAAGTACCGCTTACCGTGAAGGGTGCAGAAAAATTGCGTGAGGAATTGGACGAATTGAAATCGGTGGTTCGTCCGCGCATTATTGCGTCTATAGCATCTGCGCGTGAGCACGGAGATTTAAAGGAAAATGCCGAATATCATGCTGCGCGTGAGCAACAAAGCTTCGCCGAAGGGCGTATTGCCGAAATTGAGGCAAAATTATCCAATGCCCAAATTATTGATGTCACTAAACTGGATGCGAATGGAAAGGTGGTCTTCGGCGCGACAGTGGAAATAGAAGATACAGAGTCGGAAAAGAAAGTGACGTATCAAATTGTCGGTGAAGATGAAGCCAATATCAAGGAAGGACGCATCTCCATCGGATCGCCTATTGCACGGGCGTTAATCGGCAAAGAAGTTGAAGATATTGTTACGGTTAAGGCGCCGGGCGGTAATGTCGAATATGAGATTATCTCAATTAAATATATTTAATTGAGGCGCAAGGCTAAAGATATAAACTGCGACGCTGTTAATTTTTAGCCTTGAGCTTGAGTTACTTATCAGGGTTCAGTCTGTAAATGACAGCAATCTGGCCAATAGTTTGAATCAGTGCCGCTCTCGTATCCATGCAGATTTCCTCGCTAATTTGCTTGCGATCTTCCCGTTCGGCACGTATTCTTACTTTAATGAGTTCGTGGCTATCTAGCGCCAGTTCTATCTCCGCCATGACCGCCGCCGTCAGTCCGGATTGGCCGATCATGATCACGGGTTTTAAGCTGTGAGCCTGAGCCCGGAGTTTTTTCTTATCTGCAGAATTCACTCTTTATTCCTAAATCAAAAACTTAATTTTACACTAAAAAATAGCAATGGGACGAAGTAAAAGTAGCAGTCGTTGGATGCAGGAACATTTCAATGACGAATATGTCAAAATGGCTCAAGTTAAAGGTTATAGATCGCGTGCTGTTTTTAAACTGGATGAGATTCAGGATAAAGATCAAATTATCAAGCCGGGGATGAATATTATCGATTTAGGTGCGGCCCCCGGTGGATGGTCGCAGTTTGCGCGAGAGATTATCGGGAAAAAGAATAAGATCATTGCATTGGATATTTTGCCGATGGAACCGATTGAAGGTGTTGACTTTATACAGGGAGATTTTCGCGAACAGGCCGTTCTGGATGAGTTATATGCCGTTCTAGATGGTGCAGAGGTTAATTTGGTTATGTCAGATATGGCGCCGAATATGAGTGGCAATAAAGCTGTAGACCAACCACGATCCATTTACTTGGGAGAACTGGCTTTGGAAACGGCAAAAACAGTGCTAACAAAAGGTGGTACTTTTCTGGTTAAACTGTTCCATGGTGAAGGATTTGAAGAATTTTACCAAGAAGTGCAGAAATCTTTTTCAAAAGTAGTTATTAGAAAACCAAAAGCCTCAAGACCGAGAAGTAATGAAGTTTATATTTTGGCCAAAGGGTTTAAATAATTGTTTATAGCCCTTATATTTAGATGATAAGGAGATTACTAGGCATGGTGAAAATTAATTTTCATAATGGGTGAATTCCAGATAAATAGACGCTGTCAGAAAATTATTCCTGATATAATTAGTCAGTTTTTTAAACCGAGAGCCGTTCGGGCCTAGGGTGTGTAAATTGAACGATATGATTAAAAATATAATCCTGTGGGTCGTCATTGCTGTTGTGTTGATGTCCATCTTTAATAATTTTGGTCCGCAGAGTGAACGTGGCGATTCATCGCTATCGTATTCACAATTCATCGAATCGGTGAAAACGGGCCAAGTTCAGCAGGTCATGATTGACGATAACGTTATCAAAGGCAAAATGCAGGGTGGTGAAAGGTTTAAAACATATGCGCCGGAAGACCCTCATTTAGTTGATGATTTGTTAGCGAATGGCGTCGAAATCAAGGCCATACCACCCGAGCAACCTTCAATGCTAATGCAGTTGCTGGTGTCTTTTGGGCCGATGTTGTTGCTTATTGCTGTTTGGGTATTCTTCATGCGGCAAATGCAAGGCGGTGCAAGCGGTGGTCGAGGGGCGATGACTTTTGGAAAGAGTAAAGCCCGTATGCTTGAGGAAGATCAGATTAAAGTGACCTTTGCCGATGTGGCGGGCTGTGATGAAGCTAAAGAGGAGGTCGTTGAGATGGTTGATTTTCTCAGAGACCCCGCAAAATATCAGAAATTGGGCGGTAAAATTCCTCGCGGCGCACTGATGATCGGTCCTCCAGGAACAGGTAAAACCCTACTTGCCCGAGCTATTGCCGGCGAAGCCAAAGTGCCGTTTTTCACTATTTCCGGTTCGGATTTTGTGGAAATGTTCGTAGGTGTAGGTGCATCGCGTGTACGGGATATGTTCGAACAAGCGAAAAAGCATGCACCATGTATTATTTTTATTGATGAGATCGACGCAGTCGGTCGTCAGAGAGGTGCTGGTCTTGGTGGTGGAAATGATGAACGCGAGCAGACACTAAACCAGTTGTTAGTTGAAATGGATGGTTTTGAAGGTAATGAAGGTATTATTGTCATTGCGGCAACAAACCGTCCCGATGTACTGGATCAGGCTTTATTACGTCCCGGTAGATTTGATCGTCAAATAACGGTGGGCCTGCCTGATGTAAGAGGACGGGAACAGATTCTTAATGTGCATTTGAAGAAAGTGCCTACAGCTGATGATGTTGAAGTTAAATACATAGCCCAGGGTACGCCAGGTTTTTCAGGAGCCGATTTGGCGAACCTGGTTAACGAAGCGGCTTTATTTGCGGCCAGATCAAATAAACGTCTGGTTAATATGGCGGATCTGGAAAAAGCCAAGGATAAGTTGATCATGGGCGCTGAAAGACGCTCCATGGTTATGGGCGAGAAGGAAAAAAAGATGACGGCCTATCACGAGGCTGGCCATGCTATCGTCGGAAAGCTTGTTCCTGAGCATGACCCTGTTTACAAGGTCAGTATCATGCCCAGGGGGCGTGCGCTGGGTATTACCATGTTCTTGCCGGAAAGAGATCAATACAGCGCCAGCAAACAAAAATTGGATAGCATGATCTCCAGTTTATATGGTGGTCGTATTGCCGAAGAAATGATCTTTGGTTGGGAGCAGGTCAGTACCGGTGCTTCCAATGATATCGAGCGAGCCACTGAATTAGCCAGAAATATGGTGACTAAATGGGGATTATCTCAACGTTTGGGCCCACTGGCATACAGCGAAGAAGAAGGTGAAGTTTTTCTGGGACGTTCGGTAACGCAGCATAAGACGGTTGCGGAAGAAACTTCTCATACGATTGATGAAGAGATCCGCTCTTTTATTGACCGGAACTATGAGCGTGCAGAAAAAATTCTCAAGGAAAACATTGATATTCTGCATGCTATGGCGGAAGCTTTAATGAAGTATGAGACTATTGATAAATATCAGATTGATGATCTGATGGCGCGTAGGCCAGTCAGAGAACCTCAAGGTTGGGATGATACGCCTCCTCATGCCGATCTTAAAGCCGATGAGTCCAAAGGAGCAGATGATAAAAAAACGGAGAAGCCAATTGGAGGCGCAGCCGAGCAAATCTAACAATTCTCTGGGTTGAGATGAAAGGAGAGATTTATATCTCTCCTTTTTTTATGCGTAATTATTGGCGATGAGCCCGATAAGGTGAACTGAATCCGAGAATAAAGCATGTTTTTATCGCATAATGATCTATGGAAGCATTAATGTTTCTACATTTTTCAGGTAGAGGTTTGTAGGATTATGACAAAAAAATATTTTGGAACCGATGGCATTAGAGGCAGAGTGGGGGAGGCTCCCATCACGGCAGATTTTTTGCTGAAACTAGGGTGGGCTACCGGACGTGTTTTTGCAAAGGAAGGGCACGGCTTTGTTTTGGTTGGTAAAGATACGCGTATTTCAGGCTATATGTTTGAATCCGCATTGGAAGCTGGTTTGACTGCAGCGGGTGTCGATACTCGACTGTTGGGGCCTATGCCTACGCCAGGTATAGCCTACTTAACTCGTACTTTAAGAGCGAGCGCAGGTATTGTTATCAGCGCGTCTCACAATCCCTATTACGATAACGGTGTGAAGTTTTTCTCGGTACAGGGTTCAAAATTGCCTGATGAAATAGAGAAAAAAATAGAACACTACATTGACTCGGCGATGACTACGGTAGAGTCATCAAAATTAGGCAAGGCGAAACGGTTGGTCGATGCGGCTGGACGTTATATTGAATTTTGCAAGGCAAGTGTTCCCGCTGGGCTTGATTTTAACGGCATGCGGATTGTAATCGATTGCGCTCATGGGGCAACTTATCATATAGCTCCGCATGTGTTTAGTGAAGTAGGCGCAGAAGTCGTGACGATTGGCGCAGAGCCGGATGGGCTAAATATTAACGACGAATGCGGATCGACTAGACCAGAGAAATTGGCTGCAGCGGTATTAGAGTATCGGGCGGATTTAGGCATCGCATTTGATGGTGATGGCGATAGGGTCATAATGGTGGATCATAAAGGTGAAATCGTCGATGGCGATGAACTTATCTATATCATTGCTAAATCCAGACTGAAATCAGGCCAATTATCCGGTCCTGTAGTCGGCACATTAATGACAAATCTGGGCATGG
This sequence comes from Methylobacter luteus IMV-B-3098, assembly GCF_000427625.1. Lineage (GTDB taxonomy): Bacteria > Pseudomonadota > Gammaproteobacteria > Methylococcales > Methylomonadaceae > Methylobacter > Methylobacter luteus. The sequence continues at coordinate 1,707,087 of NZ_KE386569.1, read as the reverse complement.
AACATGGTTTGAAAAAGCTGGGTATAGACCTGATGAGGGCGAAAGTAGGTGACCGATATGTAATGGAAATGTTGACTGCGAATAATGGTGTTTTAGGCGGTGAAAATTCCGGCCATATCATTTGTCTGGATAGAACCACAACTGGGGATGGTATCATTGCGGCGTTACAAGTTATGGCGGAAATGCAAAGCAGTGGGAAAAATTTGTACGAATTGAAATCCGGAATGCAGAAATATCCGCAAATTCTTATTAATGTCAAAACAAGTAAAAAAGTAGATCCAGCTAAGGATGAAGCTATACAAAAAGCGGTAAAATCCATTGAGAAAAAACTCGGTGATAATGGCCGAGTACTGCTTAGAGCTTCGGGGACAGAACCCTTGATTCGTGTAATGGTAGAGGGAGAAAGTGAAGACTTGGTAAAAGATTATGCAAATAATCTAGCTGGCGACGTTAAGAGAGCAATAGGAACTTGAACTATAAGCTATTAGCATATATCATACATCGTTTATTTTCTGCTTGAGGGCAAGAATGCTCCAGTCTCTGGTTGTGGGAATTTTAAGAAACAGCAACGGATGAGCAGACCCAATCCCTAGGATCAACAGCTATAACTGTTAGAAAAATGAGGTTATTACCGACGAAATACAAATATGTGTGTCTAGGTAGTGTTAAGCCGGATAGGGAAAAGACTTGCTTGTTATGAGAATATTGATAGCAGTTTAACAGGTGGGGCTTCGCTGGATTGCGGATCCTTTTACAGATTTATCATTCGACTTAGAGTAGTTTAGACTTTTTTATGTATCAGGTAATCATTGTTGTTCATGTGTTGTTGGGTTTAGGCGTTGTTGGATTAGTATTAATGCAACAAGGTAAAGGAGCGGATGCGGGTGCTGCTTTTGGTTCCGGTTCTTCAGGATCCGTTTTTGGTGCTCAGGGCGCTGCTTCATTTTTGTCTCGAGCAACAGCAATTTTGGCAACTTTGTTTTTTACGACTAGCTTAGGGCTTGCTGTATTGAGCGGCCAACAGGGAAAGACTGTAGATCTGATGAGTAATCCTGAAGTTGAGCAGGATACGTCAGGCATTCCTAAGGTAGATGAAACAATAGAGAAGAGTGTTCCTACTATACCTGAGTCCGGATCAGAAAAAATACCAGCAGCACCAGCGCCAACTCCTGCTGATCAGGTTAAAGATAAAGTGGAAAAATAGTTCAAAACAGTGTTTAATAACACATTCTAATCATTCTTTAGCCGATGTGGTGAAATTGGTAGACACGCCATCTTGAGGGGGTGGTGACGCAAGTCGTGCCGGTTCAAATCCGGCCATCGGCACCAAATCAGGGTTTTAAGAAGCCCAGCCAAGTACAGAAACCCGCAAGTCATCATAAGGCTTAGCGGGTTTTTTATTGTCCAATGAAGTATGCGCGATACAGTATGCTCGGCAATTTATACTGAGATCTTTACAGTAACTCAAAATAGTTAATGAAAAATTATTGCACAATAGATGAAATTCAAGATGTTGAACGGCAAAAAATATCTATCGATAACCACAGTTAGGTTAAGAGTTTGGACAAAAGATAATAAATTAGCATTGCGTAAGTTAAGGGTCGGTTTTTTCTTTTGATAAAAGTAAACTTAAACCGCCACCATATTTGAGAGTCAGTTGAGCAAAGGGCAATGTCGGGAATGCTTCAGGTTAAAATGTTTCTCAACTGATCATTGAGGATTTCAATGATGCTGCGTTTACGCGGGAGTAACTTGGCAAGTACGTCGATAGTACAGGCTTTCATGTTCTTTTTCAAAGCAGTAATCAATGTAATATTTCATGTTTCCAACAGGTGAGCTAATTTGTTCGAAATATAGCCCCTGTCGCCGAATGAACAGCCTGCCGGCCAAATCCTTTACCAGATGGGGTACCGATTTTCAATCATACACATTGCTCCGGGTTATGAAAAATGGCAGGGTTTTGCTTTGATCATTGATGATTTGATGTATTAAACCCATAATAAATCGGCCCATCGATGGCTTTCCGCCCGCTTCTTTAATGAGTTTTTTATGATACGAATACAAATATTTTTATAGATCCGCAAGGACGTAGAATCAAGCAATGCATCGCGAGGTTGCGCATGACGTGGGATTTCGTGAAAAGCAGTTAGCGGTACGACTCTTTGGACAAAAGCTTGATAAACGAATGGTAGTGCAAGAGGTGGGAAAACACTGACAGCCAGTGCTTCCACATGGTTTTTATAAAAACCACTTAGAGAGTGCGGTAACCCGGTTGATGGAAATGTACCAACAGGGTGAGTATCTCGTCATAATTCATGACGTAAGTGATTCCGCTTCTTTTCGCCATTTATTATTTATTTTCTTACTGTACAGGATAAATGTCCGGCAAAAATCATCTATATCGCAAAAGCATGTGTTAATTTCATGGTTAGCAGGTTTTTGAGGAAAAAAATGGCTGTCGCAATCTCTATTTTTCCTGTTTTTTACATAAAATCTGCCTGCTTTCCTTATCCCGAACTGAGGTTAAGGTAAAACTATATGAAAATAAAAATTCTGATCCTCGCTATCATAATATTTGCGGTGATGAACACAGCGCATGCTGAAGACCAGCAGCCTCCAGCAGTCTATCTGATCGATGTTATTTTATACCGACCATTGGGCCTCATCGCTACAGTGACTGGCTCGGCTGTTTTTGTGGCGATTAGTCCGCTTACGGCCCTTGCAGCTATCTCTCCACCTCACGATGCGTTTGAAAAAACAGCTAATTTGTTAATCATGAAGCCTGCTAAATATACCTTTGATCGACCTATGGGTGTTTATTATCCGGATGGTGATGGGGAATATCGACGTTATTGAAGGAGATTTTCTTAATATTGCCGGGTTTTTAACGGTGATAACGCCAAACGATTTCTGGACTGTTTTGAGTCACTACAGGTAGGCGTTGTTGTTTGGTTTTTCAAATATTCAGTCCGTAAGCAGCGGATATCTCATACCAAGGCAAGCTTATATAAAGTTATGATCGGTTCGTCAGGTGCTGTTCGATACAACTTGTTAAAGCGAAGCGTATAATTAGAAGGGTCATCATAATCGGGAACAGCAGGTAATGCTGATGCAATGCCAGACTCACTAAAACGCCTGTCATTACAAGCCAGGGCGGCAGTTTATTTCCTTCGGAGAAGGATTTCATATAGCAGAAAGTCTCATAATCGATGACTTGGCATTTCTGAATAAAAAACAACGACACAAAAGCCGCCATAAAAGCGAAATAAAGCGGATAGAAGAAAAATATCGGCGAGTCATCATTAAATAAAGGTTTCCAATAGCTAAACCAGGCTAATAACGCGCCGCCCGCAAAGACGTCATACCAGATTTTCGTTGGCAATTTTTTCAAAAGTATTCCTACAATACTGCCGGCAGCCAATGTTATGCCAATATAATTGAATGTCGAAGAGCCTAACAGGCTTTGTAATGGGTTGGCGCTTTGGACTATAAAACTGAAGGCGAGGCTTAGTGCAATAAAGAATGGCATAGTCTGAAATTTCTATAGTTATATTAAAATGCTTGACATTAGGTATTTCAATAAGCTTAGCATGTTCTGTTTATGCACAGAGTATTTTTATAGTGCAAGAACGGCATTTGATTCCAAAACAGGCATTACTTATCAAAATTATTCGGTTGTAAGTTATTGATAAATAATTATTATTATTTTTGTACAAAAATGCTACAATCTAATAAAAGCATAGGCAGGGCAGGGTCTGAACGCAGTTATCTGGAACTTATGCACAGAGTTATCCACAGGATTTGTGGAAAAGATTGTATGTGCTTGATTGATAAAAATGAACCGGAAGTCAAGCGGGAAAATCAAAAAAAGGGAGCTTAATAATCTATTTTAAGCTCCCTGCTCAAAGCCAAAGGCAAGTAAGAGCGCATAATATATGCTAGCAATGCCGGAAAAGAATGATAATGTGGCAAATTGTCACACAATATTTTTAAGGTTTTTTCTTTTCCGACAAAATTATTGGCCGAGGCTGATAAATGCTGTACCTTCTTTACAACCCACGTCACAAGGCAGCCGGGGAATATGCTAAAGGAGAATAAACATAATGTCTGAACAAATGAACTACATCCGCTGGTTTAACGAATTAACTATCGATGATGTGCCTCTGGTCGGCGGAAAAAACGCGTCACTGGGCGAGATGTATCGTGAATTGACGCCACAGGGTATCAAGATTCCCAACGGCTTTGCTATCACAGCAGAGGCTTATCGTTATGTGCTGGATCAGGCTGATGCCTGGCAGCCTCTCCATGAGGCTCTGGATGAGCTTGATTCGGATAATGTTGTCGATCTTGCCAAACGGGCGCGCAAGGCGCGGGAAATCATTTATGCCGCGCCTCTGCCGGAAGATCTTGAAAGCCAGATTCTGAATGCATTTGCTCAGCTGCAGCAGGAATATGGCGAGGATTTGAGTGTTGCGGTACGCAGTTCGGCGACGGCCGAGGATTTGCCGACCGCCAGTTTCGCCGGTCAACAGGATACTTATCTGAATATACGCGGGGATCAGGCCTTGTTGGATGCCTGCAAGCGATGCTTCGCTAGCCTGTTTACCGATCGGGCCATTCATTACCGGATAGATCAAGGCTTCGATCATTTCAAATTGGCGCTGTCGATCGGCGTCATGAAAATGGTGCGCTCCGACCTGGATGCCAGCGGCGTCATGTTTTCGCTGGACACCGAATCGGGTTTCAGCGATGTGGTTTTCATTACCGCTGCTTATGGTCTGGGCGAAAATGTCGTGCAGGGCGCCGTCGATCCGGACGAATTCTATGTGCATAAACCAACTTTCGAGCAGGGTTATCGGACGGTATTAAGGCGCACGCTCGGGGCGAAAAAGATCAAGATGGTCTATAGCGAGGGGCGCACGCGCGAATCCACGCGCAATATAGTCACATCGGCCCAGGAGCGCGGGCATGTTTGCATCAACGACCAGGATGTCCTGACGCTGGCCGATTACGCCATTAAAATCGAGAAACACTACAGTGCCAAGGCCGGCCAGGCACGGCCCATGGATATGGAATGGGCCAAGGACGGCATCGACGGCCAGCTGTATATTGTTCAGGCCCGGCCTGAGACTGTAGAATCACAAAAGCGCGGCATGATGCTGGAACAATATGCGCTCAAGCAAAAAGCCACCCCCATTGTCACGGGGCATTCGGTGGGCAGTAAGATTGCCGTCGGCAAGGCGCGCGTTATCGAGAAACTCGAGCAGTTGTCCGAATTCAATCCCGGCGATGTGTTGGTAGCGGACATTACCACGCCCGATTGGGAGCCCGTCATGAAAATTGCCTCGGCGATTGTGACTAACCGCGGCGGACGCACCTGCCATGCGGCGATTATTGCACGGGAATTGGGCGTGCCGGCCGTGATCGGTTGCGATAATGCCACGACCGTCATTAAAAACGATGCGCTGGTGACCGTATCCTGCGCCGAGGGCGATATCGGCAAGATTTATGAAGGCCGTCTTGATTTCGAAATAACAAGCACCGACCTGTCCAATCTACAGCGGCCGCAAACCCAAATCATGCTGAATATCGGAAATCCCGAGTTGGCTTTCAAAACCAGTTTTCTGCCTAATGACGGCGTCGGTCTGGCGCGCATGGAATTTATCATTACCGAATACATCAAGGCGCATCCGATGGCCTTGCTGCATCCGGACAAGGTTCAGGATTCGAACGAGCGCGAGCAACTCAAGCAATTAATCGGCGCTTACGAAACGGCTGAAGAATTTTTTATCCAGCAGTTGTCGGAAGGCGTGGGCACGATCGCTGCGGCGTTCTATCCCAAACCTGTCGTCGTACGCATGTCGGATTTCAAAACCAACGAATACGCCACCTTGCTGGGCGGGCGCTGGTTTGAATTCGATGAAGCCAATCCGATGATCGGTTTCCGCGGTGCCTCGCGCTATACGCATTCGGCTTATGCCGAAGGGTTTGCGCTGGAATGCGCTGCCATGAAACGCGTGCGCGATGACATGGGTTTGACCAATGTCATCCTGATGATTCCGTTCTGCCGGCGCGTGCAGGAAGCACAACGCGTGCTCGAGTATATGGCGAAGCTCGGTTTGAAGCGCGGCGAAAACGGTCTCAAAATCTATGTGATGTGCGAAATCCCCAATAACGTCATCCAGATTGATGCCTTTGCCGAGCACTTTGACGGTTTTTCCATAGGGTCAAACGACCTGACCCAGCTTACCCTGGGCGTGGACCGCGATTCGGCCATTGTCGCCGAGGATTTTGACGAGCGCGACCCCGGCGTAAAAGAGATGATTCGCTTGGCCGTTGAAGGTGCGCGGCGTACCAAGAGGCATTCCGGCCTTTGTGGCCAGGCGCCGTCGGATTATCCTGAAATGGCCGAGTTCCTGGTGGAAATCGGGATTGATTCGATGAGTTTAAATCCCGATACCGTGCTCAAGACCACGCAACGGGTGCTGGAAACCGAACAGCGGCTTGGCAAACGTTAATCGGTTGATAACCGGTCCAGTTGTCTGTCCAAAGCCCACCGTACATGCTCCTTCACCAGTTCCGAAGGATGAGAGAGCATGGCCTTTAAGGCATCAATCACAAGCTGCGATGCGGGCGCATTGCCCAGAGCGACGGCAATGTTTCTCAGCCAGCGCTCATGGCCGATACGGCGTATGGCCGAGCCTTCGGTTCTCGCCAGGAATTCTTCCTCGCTCCAGGCAAAGGCAGCGAGCAATTGCTGGGTATTCAACCGATGTCGGGGATGAAAATCCTGTTCATCGGTTATTTTCGCAAAACGGTTCCACGGACAGATCAGCTGGCAGTCATCGCAGCCATAGATCCGGTTGCCTATCAGCGGCCTGAACTGTTCAGGAATCGAACCGTGCAGCTCAATCGTCAGATAGGATATACATCGTCTGGCATCCACCTGATAAGGCGAGACAATCGCCCGCGTCGGACAGACGGTCATGCAGGCTGAGCAGCTGCCGCAGTGCGATGCCGCCTTGGAATCGGCCGGCAGGGGCAGATCGGTATAAATTTCTCCGAGGAAAAACCACGATCCCGCCTTGCTGTTAATCAGGTTCGAATGCTTGCCTATCCAGCCCAGCCCTGCTTTTTCGGCCAGCGCTTTTTCCAGAACCGGCGCGCTATCGACGAAAGCCCGGTAACCGAACGGGCCATAGTCCTGCTGTATTTTGTCGGCCAGTTTCTGCAAGCGGTTGCGCAGCACTTTGTGATAATCGCGACCCAGCGCATAGCGCGAAATATAGGCTGAACAAGGATCTTCGAGTGTCTTGTGCAGGGCGTCAGCCGGTTCGGGCAAATAATCCATGCGCACGGAAATCACGCTGACGGTTCCCGGCTGCAGCGAGGCAGGCCTGCTGCGCTTGTCGCCGTGGCGCTGCATATACTCCATGTCGCCATGAAAGTTATTGACAAGCCAGTTTTGCAGATGGGCTTCCGCACCCGATAAATCGGTGTCGGTAATGCCTACTTGTTGGAACCCCAGTTCTTGCCCCCATTGTTTGATTTGCCGGGCGAGGGCAGCCATTTTTTGAACGCTGGTTGTGTCCATCGATGAATTCAGGAAATATAATAGATGAGGTACAAAATATACAGTTAGGGAAATTCTTTATGATTGCACACTCAAATGCAAGTGATAAGCTTTTTGGAGCTTGATACTATGTATAAATTACCAATAAAACTCTATCGGACTGCGCAAGTCAGGGAACTTGACCGGATTGCCATTCAGGAACGCGGCATTCCCGGCTTTGAATTGATGAGCAGGGCCGGATATGCGGTTTTTCAGTGCCTTCGCAACAAATGGCCTTATGCGCGGTCGGTAGCGGTATTTTGCGGCTCCGGCAATAACGCGGGCGATGGCTACATCATTGCCAGACTGGCGATGGACGCCGGGCTCAGCGTGACCGTTTACTGCGTGTGGGATCCAGGGAAGTTGACAGGCGACGCTCTAGCAGCCTACCTGAAATTCGTCGAGGCCAAGGGAACGGTGGTTCAGTTTCAGTCTGATCTGGATATTGAGGCCGACGTGACTGTAGACGCGCTCTTGGGCACCGGGCTGGACAGACCGGTAACAGGTGCTTATGCAGAAGCCGTTGCGTTCATCAATACCCATCAAAAACATGTCATAGCCGTCGATATTCCCTCGGGCCTGAATGCCGATACCGGCAACGTAATGGCCTGTGCCGTGAAAGCGGAATGCACTGTTTCTTTCATTGGATTGAAGCAGGGGTTGTTTACCGGGCAGGCGGCCAATTACTGCGGCGAGATTTTTTATGCGTCCCTTGCGGTGCCCGATGATGTGTTTGAAGCGGTGCCATCCAGGACGGTTCGAGTCATTAAAACACGCATGCCGGATCGTGAGCGCTGCGCGCATAAAGGCCATTACGGACATGTACTGATAGTAGGCGGCGATCAGGGTTTTTCCGGGGCTGCCAGAATGGCTGGCGAGGCGGCCTTGCGCGTCGGTTCGGGGCTGGTCAGCATCGCGACGCGGCCTGAGCACGCAGGGCTCATGAATATGAACAGGCCGGAACTAATGTGTCATGGCGTAAGAAATGCCGGACAACTGCGGCCGCTGCTGGAAAAAGCCGACGTCATCATCGTCGGGCCGGGTCTGGGACAAAGCGATTGGGCCAGTGAGCTGTTCAGCGTCGCGGTAAATTCTCAAAAGCCTCTGGTCATCGATGCCGATGGTCTGAATCTATTGGCCCGAGCCCCCTTTGCAAAGCCCAACTGGATTTTGACGCCGCACCCCGGCGAAGCCGGGCGCTTATTGCAGTGTTCCACTGTCGAGGTGCAACAGGACAGATTCGCTTCGGCCGCGGCAATGCAGGCCAAATTCGGCGGTGTCGCCATTCTGAAAGGCTCCGGCACTTTGATCGCCTCAGACCATGAACTGGCTGTTTCGACCTCCGGAAATCCGGGCATGGCTTCAGGCGGCATGGGTGATGTGCTCGCCGGTGTGATTGCGGGTTTGCTGGTTCAGGGATTGGCTCTGAAAGACGCGGCCCAGCAAGGCGTGCATATTCATGGTCTGGCGGCGGATCTCGCGGTGGAAAAAGGCGGAGAAAGAGGCCTGTTGGCCAGCGACTTAATGGACCCTCTCAGGCAATTGGTAAATTCATGAAACAACATTTAAACAATACTGAAGAAACAGAGCAGTTCGGCGCGCAGTTATGGGAGCTGTTGCCACCGAAATGCCTAGTTTTTTTACAGGGCGATTTAGGGGCAGGAAAAACAACCATGGTCAGGGGCTTTCTGCGCGCGGCAGGCTTTTCCGGCGCGGTCAAGAGCCCTACTTATACGTTGGTCGAAGAATATAGCCTGGCTGATCGCCAGGTATTCCATTTCGATTTATACCGGGTTGCCGATCCGGAGGAACTGGAATGGATAGGCATCAGGGACTATTTCGCTCAGGATGCCGTGTGTTTTATCGAATGGCCCGACATGGGCAAGGGCTATCTGCCGGAGCCGGATGTGGTCATCACGATGACTCCGGAAGGTACCGGCCGTTCACTGGAACTGAAAATGATCAAAAAAGGTCTATAAGGGAGTGGAAAAACAAAGACATACTGTTATAATTTAAACAAGATTGTTGTCATTAGGGATCATAGCTATGAAAAATTACTGGAAGGTCTTATCTGTTATTGGATTACAGTTATTATCTGTAGCCGGTTATGCACAGCAAATCAACATCGATTCATTGAATTATATTACAGGTACCGATCAGGCGCGCATGGTGTTTGATTTGACCTCCGCTCCTAAATACCGAATTTTTCAGCTTGAAAATCCATCACGGTTAGTGATCGATATCCTGGATGTTCATTTAGGGCAGGCATTAAGCCAGCCCCCTGCATCACATCCACTGTTTCACCGGGTGCGCACGGCACTCAGAAACGACACTGATCTAAGAGTTGTCTTTGATTTAAAAAGACAGATCAATACCAAAAGCTTCAAGGATGGCTCGCATTTGGTTGTGGAGCTGACCGATAAAGGGCCTGTCGCCGATGCGGCTAAATCAGCCGCAACCCGATCCGTTGCCAGCAAAACTGTCGATCCCAAAACAGTCGTCAGCAAAGCCGATATCGCGAAACCAGCCGAGTCAAAACCGGTCATTAAAAAAGCCATTGAGGACAAGTCAGCCGGGCCGATAAAAGTAGCGAACAGGTCACTCAAAAGTAAGGCGGCTGCGAAAAAAGGCAAAGGCATCATAATTGCCATAGATGCGGGACATGGCGGTAAAGACGTTGGCGCTCAAGGATATAAAGGCACCCAGGAGAAAGACGTTGTATTTTCGATTGCCCGCCGCCTTAAAACGTTGATTGACAGACAGCCCGGCATGAGCGCGGTCATGGTGCGCAATGGCGACTATTTCGTCAATCTGCGCAAGAGAATGCAAATTGCCCGCATGGCCAAAGCGGACCTGTTTATCTCCATACATGCCGATGCCTTTGACGATCCCACTGTTAAAGGCGCTTCGGTATTTACTTTATCTCAAAAAGGCGCATCCAGCGAAGCCGCGCGCTGGCTGGCCAACAGCGAGAATGCGTCTGATCTGGTGGGTGGTGTCAAGCTTCATGATAAAGACGATGTGCTAGCGTCGGTATTGCTGGATTTGTCTCAGTCCGCCACCCAGGATGCGAGCGTGGACCTGGCGGCGAATGTTTTAAATTATTTTGGAAAGATTGGCGAGTTGCATCATGAGTCGGTACAAAAGGCCGGATTCATGGTGCTGAAATCGCCTGATATCCCGTCCATTCTGGTCGAAACCGCCTATATCTCGAATCCGTCGGAAGAACAGAAATTGCGCAGCAGCGCGTATCAATCGAAGATGGCGATGGCTATTTTTAAAGGGATTGTGAGCTATTTCAGCCAGCAACACACACCGATTAATACGCACATGGCTGAAGCTGATACTGAATTAAATATGTAACAAGCCCGGCACAAGGCGACCTTCCTCAGGTCGCCCATTTTCTCCAATGGCGTAAATTCAGCCGTTAAATTTTCCCCAGTCAATGCCCAAGTCATATAAAATACGCCTTTTGATTCGGGCTGTTTATGCGAATTCATTCTCTTCCCACACAACTCGTCAACCAGATTGCCGCCGGCGAAGTCGTTGAAAGGCCTTCGTCTGTCGTCAAGGAACTGGTTGAAAACTGCTTTGATGCGGGCGCCCGGCAAATCACCATTGATATAGAGCAGGGCGGCGCTCGTCTGATTAAAATCCGGGACGACGGCTGCGGCATAGTAAAGGAAGATTTACCGCTGGCGTTGTCGCGGCACGCGACCAGCAAAATCGCCACATTGCAGGATCTGGAGCAGGTCGTCAGCATGGGCTTTCGCGGCGAGGCGCTGCCCAGCATCAGTTCCGTGGCCCGACTGACGCTGATTTCACGCACAGATGGCGCCGATTGCGCCTGGCGCGTCACTGCCGACGGCTCGGAGCGCGATTTCGATCCGCAACCTGATCCGCACCCGAAAGGCACGACGGTTGATGTGCGCGACTTGTTCTACAACACGCCGGCCCGGCGCAAATTTTTAAAGGCCGAAAAAACCGAATTCGCGCATATCGAAACCCTGGTGCAAAGAATGGCGCTGAGCCGTTTCGATATCGGTTTTACCCTCACGCATAACCAGCGGGAAATCCTGAACCTGAAACCGGCGGCCACCGAAATCGAACAGGAGCGGCGCATCGCCGGCATCTGCGGAACGGCTTTCATCGATAATTCCGTCAAAATCGATTTCGAATCATCAGGCCTGCATTTAACCGGCTGGGTGGGCCTGCCGGCCTTTTCGCGCAGCCAGCAGGACATGCAGTTCTTCTATGTCAACGGCCGCCTGATCAAGGACAAACTGGTCGCCCATGCCGTCAAGCAGGCTTATCAGGACGTGCTGTTTCACGGGCGGCATCCGGTCTTTGTTCTGTTCCTGACGCTGGACCCGGCGCTGGTCGATGTCAATGCGCATCCGGCTAAGCTAGAAGTCAGATTCAGGGAAGGGCGGCTGGTGCATGATTTCCTGTTCTCGGCGCTGCATCGGTCACTGGCCGATTTGAGGCCGGGGCATCAGGAGCAGGCTCCGGCACCGGTGCAGGAATTTACGCCCCAGCCGCAGGTAAAATCAGTCGAAAGTCATAAATCGGTTTACAGCCCAGGGCCGCAACAGGCATCCTTGCCTTTGAATGTAGAGGAAACGATACAGGCGTATGCCGCGTTGTATCCGAAACCCGAACCCGCTCAAAGACCGGCGCAACCAGTAGCGCAAACAAAAGGTACGCCGCCTCTGGGCTACGCTATCGCGCATCTGCACAACATCTATATTCTGTCCGAGACCCCAAACGGCATTATCCTGGTCGATGCCCATGCGGCGCATGAGCGTGTCACTTACGAGCGCTTAAAGAAGCAGTATCACAACGGCAACGTGCCCAGTCAGCCGCTGTTGCTGCCCATCAAGATAAAAGTCAGCCCGGCTGAAGCGGATCTGGCGGAGCAAGAGCACGAATTCTTCATGTCGCTGGGCTTCGATCTGAACCGTTCAGGCCCCGAGACGATCCTCCTGCGCTCGACGCCGGCGTTACTGAACAATGCCGATACGGAAACATTGATACGCGACGTCCTGGCCGACATCATCGAGCACGGCATGAGCACCAGAGTGCAGGAACAAATCAATGAATTATTGGCTACGATCGCCTGCCATGGCGCCGTGCGCGCGCATCGTCGTTTAACAGTCGACGAAATGAACGCCCTGCTGCGTGAAATGGAACAAACTGAAAGAATTGGCCAATGCAATCACGGCAGGCCGACCTGGATAGAATTGTCGACCCATGATCTCGACAAATTCTTTCTGCGCGGACAATAATTATTAATATGCAAGAACCCATTCATCCTCCGGCCATTTTCCTGATGGGCCCCACGGCCTCGGGAAAAACCGCCCTGGCCGTGCAACTGGCCCAAAGGCTCAACGGCGAAATCATCAGTGTTGATTCAGCGCTCGTGTATCGAGGCATGGATATAGGCACGGCCAAGCCCACGCTGGCGGAAAGAGGCGGCATTCCGCACTACCTGATAGACATACTGGACCCGGCGGAATCCTTCTCGACCGGCCAGTTCAGGGATCAGGCTTTGAGGTTGATGGCCGATATCACCGGACGCGGCAAACTGCCGATACTGGTCGGCGGCACCATGCTGTACTTCAACGCCCTGAGCAGCGGGCTGGCCGTGCTGCCCGAAGCCGACGAAGCCGTCAGGGCAAAGCTCGATCAGGAACTGGAACAGTTCGGCAAAGAAGCCCTGCATGCGCGGCTGGCCAAAGTCGATCCCGAAGCGGCGGCCCGAATTCATCCCAACGATCCGCAACGCATACAGCGTGCGCTGGAAGTCTATGAGATCAGCGGCAGGCCGATGACTTCTTTCTTCGGAGAAGCCCAGGCGCAAGACATACCCTACCGGAAAATCAAACTGATCATCGCTCCGCCGGACAGAAAGATCCTGCACGACATCATCGCCCAGCGTTTCAGAACAATGCTGAAGCAGGGCCTGGTCGAGGAAGTGAAAGCGCTGTTCAATCGCGGCGACCTGACAGAAAAAATGCCCTCGATCCGGGCGGTCGGCTATCGCCAGGTCTGGTCCTATTTGTCGGGCGACTACGATTACGACACCATGGTCGAAAAAGGCATCGTCGCCACGCGGCAGCTGGCCAAGCGGCAGTTCACCTGGCTGCGCAGGGAGACCGACTCCACCAGTTTTGAGACCGGGCAGCCGGATTTGTTGGAGAAAGTGCTGGCGGAAATCAGAAGGCATTTATAGTAGCGACCGGCTCCAGCATTTGTTTAAGAAAAATAAAATCATAATAATCTCTAAAAAACTATGAAGAACAACCTGTTAAAAAACGCCATCTGGCTACTCATCGCCATCCTGGGCGCGTCTGCGGTCGGCGGCATCGCCCTGAACCGCGGCGAGAGCATCAACGCACTGTGGTTTATTACCGCCGCGCTGTGCGTCTATGCGATCGCCTACCGCTTTTACGCGGCATGGATTGCCGCGACCGTGCTGGTCGTCGACCAGACGCGCGCGACGCCGGCCGAACGTCTCGATAATGGCCGCGACTTCGTGCCGACCAACAAATGGATCGTCTTCGGCCATCATTTTGCTGCGATTGCAGGCCCAGGTCCTTTGGTCGGGCCGACGCTGGCGGCGCAGTTCGGCTATCTGCCCGGCACGCTGTGGCTGCTGTTCGGCTCGGTGCTGGGTGGCTGTGTGCAGGATATGGTGACGCTGTTTCTGTCCACGCGCCGCAATGCCAAAAGCCTGGGGCAGATGGCGCGCGACGAACTCGGGCCTCTGGGTGGCACGGCGGCTTTGATCGGCACGTTTTTCATCATGATCATCCTGATCGCCGTGCTCGGGCTGGTGGTCGTCAATGCCATGAAGCACAGTCCCTGGGCGACCTCCACGGTGGCTGCGACGATCCCGATCGCGATGATCGTCGGCCTGTACATGCGCCATCTTCGTCCCGGCCTGGTGCTGGAAGCGTCGGCCCTGGGTGTGACGTTGCTGCTGCTGTCGGTCGCGGGCGGCGGCTGGATCGATGCCAGTGAGACATTGCGCGGCCTGTTCGATCATGAAGGACTGACGCTGGCCTGGTGGGTCATGGCTTACGGCTTTGCAGCCGCCATTCTGCCGGTCTGGCTGCTGCTGGCGCCGCGCGATTATTTATCGACATTCATGAAGCTGGGCACCATCACGCTGCTGGCCGTGGCGATCGTCATGCTGCAACCGGACGTGAAAATGCCGGCCGTGACGCAATTCATCGACGGTACCGGCCCGATTTTCGGCGGCAAGTTGTTCCCGTTTGTTTTCATCACGATCGCCTGCGGCGCGATCTCGGGGTTTCATGCACTGATATCTTCAGGCACGACGCCGAAACTGCTGACCAATGAACGCGATATCCGCATGATCGGCTACGGCGGCATGGTGCTGGAATCGTTTGTGGCGGTCATGGCCATGATCGCGGCGACCGTGCTCGATCCTGGCGTGTTTTTCGCCATCAACAGCCCGGCCGGCATCGTCGGCAAGGAAGCGGCCGCTGCCGTCGCTACTATTTCCTCTTGGGGCTTTCCAGTGACTGTCGAACAAATGCAGACGCTGGCCAGCCAGATGGGCGAAGCCAGCCTGTTCGCGCGCACGGGCGGCGCGCCGTCGCTGGCCGTCGGCATGGCCAGTATTTTCGGCAGCGCCTTCGGTAACGGATTGCTGGCCTTGTGGTATCACTTCGCGATCATGTTCGAGGCCATTTTTATTCTGACCACGCTGGATGCGGGCACGCGCGTGGGCCGATTCATGCTGCAGGACATGCTCGGCAATGTCTGGCCGAAAATGGCCGAAACCTCGTGGGCGCCTTCGGTCATGCTGACCAGTGCGCTGGTTGTGGCGGGTTGGGGTTATTTCCTCTATATCGGCGTCATCGATCCGAACGGCGGCGTCAACATCCTGTGGCCGCTGTTCGGCATCGCCAACCAGATGCTGGCGGCTATCGCGCTGTGCGTGGCGACCGGCATTCTGGTCAAGTCCGGCAAATTCAACTATGCCTGGGTGACCGGCCTGCCGCTGCTGTGGCTGGTCATCATCACCAGCACCGCCTCGTGGCAAAAAATCACCAGCGACGACATCCGCATTGGCTTCTTTGCGGCCGCCAACGACCTGTCCGACAAACTGGCAGCCGGCACCCTACCGCCCGAGAAAGCCTCCATCGCGCCGCAACTGATCTTCAATCTGCACCTGGATGCCTGGCTGACGCTGTTTTTCGTCGCACTGCTGTGGACGATCGTATTCGACATGCTGCGCGTATGCGGCCGCCACCTGGCCGGCAAACCGGTGCGGCCGCTGACCGAAGTGCCGCATAGCCCGAGCCAGTTGGCGGCAGAATGGGCGAGGGATTGATGATCAGCCGACTCAAATCGTTCTGGCAGATCGTGCGTCGCCTTTCCGGCGACGACGCCTATGAGTGCTATTTGGAGCACTTTGCTATGCATCATCAGGCCGGCCCTGACTGTGCCCATTGCCAGCCGTTGAGTAAGAAGGAGTTTTTCAAGCAGTGGCAGGATGAGAAGTGGCGGGGTGTGAAGCGGTGTTGTTAAAAGGGATGATAGCTCAGCTTGCGCCATTACGCTCATGGGAATGACGCTGAAGTGCTGAGAGCAAAAGTTGGGTTTTTTTTAAGACAACAAATATTGTATACATTACATTAGAAACTATGGACTGCTTCCTCTCAAAGATTGATGCTGCTGTAGATCAGCTCGACTGGTCAATCCGTCTATTTTTGGATCATCATGCCTTCGTTCCAGCAATAACCTTGGCTGGTGCTGCTGAGGAGATCATTGGCGAAATCCTCAGAGATCAATCAGTTTTTTCGCTTGTGAAGAAAAAATTAGCCGCTGACTTAGCTTTTCCTGAGAAGGTTATTTCTCAAATGCATATGAATAGGGCAAGAAACTGGCTGAAGCATTGGAAGGAAATGGAAGATGAAGAAACGATCAGTGTCGATCTTGAAGGCGAGGCAATTCAGTACATCGTGCGCGCCTTAATAAATCTAATACTTCACGACCGTTCTCTTCCGTCTGAAGGTCCTCGCTTCTTCGAATGGTTAGCTATTAATAGAAAGGATTTATATGCTCATGCAGGACGGGGTTTGTAACCCCATCCCAAAGGTTTGAGCTACAGTTACCTTTATAATACCCAGCGAAAGGGAATATTCATGCGGAGCGGGGTTTGCAACCCCGCTCCTAACGTTTAATGTTTGAACTACTGTTGTCTTTATAATACATGGAGCAGGGAAAAACATGATTGCCCACGATTCAACCAGAAAGGATTCGCCATGCCATCTCGACGCGTAGCCGCCGAGCTTAATGCCGGCACTTACTTTCTCACGCTAACCGTTCAACGCTGGTATTACCTGTTCGACCGTCATAACCGCTGGCAGATTCTGTCCGATTCGATCCGTTATTGCCAAGACAACAAAGGGCTGGAATTGAACGGCTATGTCTTTATGCTGAACCATATCCATCTCATAGCGACTTCGCCGGATATGGCGGGATTTTTACGGGATTTCAAGCGGTTCACCTCCGGTCAATTCAGACGCAATCTTGAAACCACGGAGCCGAATGTGTTGAAACTATTTGTTGATGCGCAGGGTAGTTACCGGTTTTGGATGGAAACTAATGCACCGAAGAAGATCGAAAATCCTACTTTCTATCTTCAAAAGCTTAACTATATTCATGAAAATCCGGTTCGGAAAGGCTATGTTTCCCGGCCTGAGCATTGGTTTTGGTCGTCGGCTAATCCGGCTTCTCCACTTCTTATCAGATTGTTTTCGACATGATGCGCATGCTGAGCATAGCTGTTTGGCTTGGACGGTGCAGAAACGTTAGGGACGGGGTTGCAAACCCCGTCCCGCTTGAGATACGTCTTGGTTACTTACCCCCATTCATTCTTTAGCGAAGCTTTTCCACCTTTAACCCTGAATTACTTGGCACTTCAGATACCGGACGTGGTACTCTCTAATAAACCTTACGGGTGCCTATTCGACCTTCATACCTCTTCTCACAAAGTTTTGTGTCCGTTCGATCTGACATTTTCCTTTTCACAAAACTTTAAATACATGGGAAGAACTCGCCATGCCCGATTACCCTATCAAGTACGATGCTGTCTGCATAGATGCTAAGGACTACCCGCATTGCTATTTATTTATCCTAAAGCAATATTCAGATCGCCTGGGGACTGAACTTGCATGTATTTCCTTGGGCCGACTGGCCGCCTTCGGCAACTTATGGTTATGACGGAGGGGCAATCATGATCGATCGGGACAATAAACTCTGGTTGCAACTATGGCGCGAACGGCGAATCGATTTTCATCAAAGCGCGGTTAATCAACTTCTTGCCAGATTCTGGCCAAGCCTTAATCTGGCAAGGGGAAGCCGGGTATTTGTACCTTTATGCGGCAAAAGTCTGGATATGATCTGGCTTGCCGAACAGGGATACGAAGTCGTCGGTGTTGAGCTCAGCCCTCTCGCGGTCCAGGCCTTTTTCCTTGAAAACCGCCTCAAGCCATCACGGCGGCGTGTCGGCAAATTTACCCTTTGGAAACATGGAAGAATCAGCATTTTATGCGGAGATTACTTTTCGCTGACCGAAGGTGATCTGGGAAATATCGATACGGTCTATGACCGGGCGGCCCTCACCGCGCTCCCTGAAGATATCCGCCGGCATTATGTCGCTCACTTGCGGTTGATTACACCGAAATCTTCCGAGGTTTTTTTGCTGACTATCGAGGATGCCGAAGAAAAAGAGACGCTCAAGCAAGCGTTTGGTGTTGGCGAAGAAATCAGGACGCTGTATTCGTCGGGCTTTGAAATCGATCTGGCGTATGTTGAGAGCGTGTTCGAAGTGGATCCCGATTGGCCGGATCAATTACCTGTACGCGCCGAGTATAAAGTGTACCGTCTCGCATCCAAATCGGTTTCCTAATAGCGGCGCCGAACATCCGGGCTGTAAGTGACGCAAGCAGCCCGCATAAAATGAAACGCGATACGGAGCATCGGCGTCTCGAAATTCCGTATTACGCAGGCCCGATATGCGCTGCTTGCATCCTCGTTCCAAACGTTTGTGCTGTCGCTAAACCAGACGAGAACCCATGCGGATGGACAGGTTGCCGATCTGAAACATTAGGGATGGGGTTGCAAACTCCGTCCCGCTTGAGTTACAAAGTGAACTTTTCCTCCTGTCTGTCTGGCTAACCATCGGTCTTCAACGATAACAGCCTGCAGGGATGCTTCATTTAACTTAAATAACAGCATGAGACCACTGAAAATCATCATTATCCTGGTTGTTATAGCCGGCATCGCGGTTGTCGGCTGGTATGCCAGCCGTCCCGAGCCGGCAGATGAAAACAGTCTGACGCTATACGGCAATATCGATATCCGCCAGGTTGAACTGACTTTTCATGACACCGAGTACATCGCGGCGATATACGCCAGGGAAGGTGACCGGGTCAAAAAAGGCCAGTTGCTGGCCGTACAGGATCTGGAACGTTTTCAGTATGCGATGGACAGCGCCGAAGCCAAAGCCGAGGCCCAGCGCCAGGTGGTGGCAAGGCTGGAGGCCGGATCGCGTATTGAAGATATTCGCAAAACGCAGGCGGATGTCAAATCGGCGCAGGCAACCGTAGCATTTGCCCAAAAGGAGTTTGACAGGATGCAGGAGATGGTTCGGCGAAAGTCGGCGCCGATACAGTCACTGGACCGTGCCAGAGCGGAACTGGATGCGGCCAGAGAGAGAATGCGTTCCTTGAAAGAACTGCAGGCGCTTGCGGTTATCGGCCCGCGCGTGGAAGACATCGCCGAAGCCAGGGCGTTGCTGAAAGCCGCTGAAAGCGCATTCGACCTGGCGAAAAAAGCCTGGCAGGATGCCCATCTTTACGCGCCTGCCGACGGCATCATCCAGGACCGGATTCTGGAGCCCGGCGATATGGCCAATATCAACACGCCGGTTTATACGCTGGCGCTGATCGATCCGGTCTGGGCGCGAATCTATGTGCCAGAGAAGCAGCTGGGCAAACTGAAATACGGCATGCCAGCCCGGGTCAAAACGGACAGCTATCCCGATAAAGTCTACGACGGCTGGGTTGGTTTCATTTCACCCACGGCCGAGTTCACGCCGAAAACCGTGGAAACGCCGGAACTGCGCACCAGCCTGGTCTATCAGGTGCGCGTTTTCGCCTGCAATCCGCAAAACGAATTGCGCCTTGGCATGCCGGTCACGGTCAGCATTTCCTTCGCCTCAGATTCTGAAAGCAGTGCGACTCCTCCTTGTAAGGAGCGGTAATGCCTGATTCGCGCAGCGATCAGGCTGTCTTCGCGCTCGAATTTCAGGCCGTCAGCAAATGCTTTATTGCCGGCCGGCGCACTGTTGATGCCTTGCGGAATGTGTCATTGGCGCTGCCGAAAGGCACGGTAGCCGGCCTGGTCGGGCCGGACGGCGCCGGCAAAACCACGCTGATGCGGCTGGCGGCAGGATTGTTGCTGCCGGATTCGGGCCGTGTCGCCGTGTTCGGACGCGACAGCAGTAACCAAGCCGCGCAGCTTCGTGGCCTGATCGGTTACATGCCGCAGCGCTTCGGTCTGTACGAAGACCTCAGCGTGGCGGAGAACCTGAATCTTTATGCGGACCTCCACGGCATCGGCCGGGAGGAGAGGACGCAACGCTTTCAGGAACTGACCCGCATGACGAATCTCACGCCTTTTTCCAAGCGTCTGGCCGGCCGCCTGTCCGGCGGCATGAAGCAGAAACTGGGGCTGGCCTGCACGTTGCTCAGCCAGCCGCAACTGCTGTTGCTGGATGAGCCTAGCGTCGGGGTCGATCCGGTATCGAGACGGGAGTTGTGGAGCATTATCGATCAGCAGGTAAAGACGAGCGGCACGACTGTGTTGTTAAGCACGGCCTATCTCGACGAGGCCGAGCGTTGCATGGAAGTCATGTTGCTGGATGAGGGCGAATTGCTGGACCACAGCAGTCCGGATGCTTTCAGGAAAAAAGTTCAGGGGCGTTGTTATCGAGTCACGCATCCCGATCTTTCCAACCGCGATCTGCAAAACCGCCTGAGCGGCCAGCCCGGCATTACTGATGCGGTCATTCAGGGCGAGGCGGTGCGCATCGTGTGCGACAGCGAGGACTCAGTCAATGCGGCATTGCTAAAGACAGACAACGGCAGAACCCGGATCGAGCCGATTGCCCCCCGTCTGGAAGATGCTTTTATAGAGCTGTTGAACAAACGCCGGGCGCCGGTCCGGCAGGCAAACAGGATAACGGAAGCATCCGTGCCTGTCGCCGATGAGGAAATCATTCGCGTTGACGGCGTCGACCGCTGGTTTGGCGACTTTCAGGCGGTTAAAAGGTTGAGTTTCACGGTCAGGCGCGGTGAGGTCTTCGGATTGCTGGGTGCAAACGGCGCCGGCAAAACCACGACCTTTCGCATGCTGTGCGGATTGCTGCCCGCCAGCAGCGGCCGACTGCAGGTCGCCGGCGTCGATCTGCGCAAAGCGGCGGCCAGGGCCCGCGCACGGATCGGCTACATGTCGCAGAAGTTCTCGCTTTATTCGAATTTAAGCGTGAGCCAGAATCTGGCGTTTTTCAGCAGCGTCTATGGTCTGAGTAACGCCCGCCGTGACGATCGAATCCAGTGGGCCTTGCAGCAATTTGAGCTCGAGGCGCACAAGGACGCCAACAGCGGCGATTTGTCGCTGGGCTACAAGCAGCGTCTGGCCATAGCCTGCGCATTGATGCACGAGCCGGAAATCCTGTTTCTCGACGAGCCCACGTCCGGCGTCGATCCATTGGCCAGGCGGGAATTCTGGAACCGGACCAACCGTCTGGCTGCGACCGGGGTCACAGTGCTGGTCACCACGCATTTCATGGAAGAGGCCGAATACTGCGACCGCCTGGTGATCATGGCGGAAGGCGATATTCTGACTAGCGGCACGCCGTCTGAAATCAAACGGCAGGCGCGCACGGAGGCGTTGCCCGATCCGACCATGGAGGATGCGTTTATCCAACTGATACAGGCAAAGCGGCCATGAGCGATTCAAGAGTAAAAAAACGCATGCGCCTGAAGGGGCTGATCGCCAAGGAGTTTCTGCAAATCTGGCGCGATCCCAGCAGTCTGGCCATTGCCTTCGTATTGCCGGTATTCCTGCTGTTGCTGTTCGGTTACGGCGTATCACTGGACGCCAGGCAGGTGCCCGTGGGCTGGGTTGTGGATAAAACCACGCCCGAGACCACGGGTTTCACGGCGGCCTTTCAGCATTCCGAGTATTTTCAATCATTCCATTTTGCCGACATGGCGGCTGCGGAACATGCGCTGCTGGCACGGGAGATCACGGCTATTATCCGTCTGCGCGAGGACTTCAGCAGCCAGTTGTTCAAGCAGAACTCGCCGGCCATCCAGGTCATCGTCGATGGCGTGGACGCCAATACCGCGCGCCTGATCTCGGGCTATGTCCAGGGCACATGGAATGAATGGCTGAGTCATCTGGCCGCGATGCGAGGCACAACGCTGTCAAGACCGGTCATCGCCCAGCAACGGATCTGGTATAACAGCGCAGTTTTAAGCAAGGACTTTCTGGTGCCGGGCCTGATTGCCATCATCATGACGCTGACCGGCGCGCTGTTGACGGCCATGGTCGTAGCCCGCGAATGGGAGCGCGGCACGCTGGAGGCCATGATTGCGACTCCGGTCACGATGGGCGAAGTCCTGCTGGGCAAACTGATTCCGTACTATCTGCTCGGCATGGGCGGGCTGCTGCTGTCCATTGCCATGGCGGTGTTTTTGTTCGACGTGCCGCTGCGCGGTTCGTTTTGGGTATTGTTGCTGACCGGCACGTTATTTCTGCTGGTCGCTCTGGGCATGGGGCTGCTGATTTCCATTATCGCTAAAAATCAGTTCGTCGCCGGGCAAGCGGCCATTATCGCCACTTATCTGCCGGCTTTTCTCTTGTCCGGATTCATTTTTAATATAAACAGCATGCCGCCGGTCATTCAGGCATTCACTTATCTGGTTGGCGCACGTTATTTCGTCGCGATTTTGCAAACCGTGTTTCTGGCCGGTGACATCTGGCCCGTCATTTTGCCCAATGCGCTGGCGCTGGCCTTGATGGCGGCCGTGTTTTTCGGGCTGGCCGCGAAGAAGGCCCCGAAGCGGCTGGAGTGATCATGTGGGCCATGATTCATGCGCTATTGATCAAGGAATTTCTGGCTCTGGTCAGGGACAGGAAAAGCCGCTTTATATTGATTGGCCCGCCGGTCATCCAGCTCTTCATATTCAGCTATGCCGCGACTTTCGACCTTAATCATATCCCCATCGCGATTTATAACGAGGACCGGAGCATCGCCTCGCGCGATTTTATCGAGCGCTTCACGGCGGCGCCGGCGTTTACGGAGGTTTTGAGAATCACCCATCAGGAACAGATCGCGCCAGCCCTCGATGAGAAGAAAGTGTTGGCCGTACTGCATCTCGGCCCGCATTTCAGCCGCGACCTGTATGCGGGCCAGAAGCCTGCCGTGGCGCAGATTCTGATCGACGGCCGCGACTCCAACACGGCGATGATCGCCCTGAATTACATGCAAAGCATCGTGGCGGCGTTCAATCTGGACTGGGCTCAGCGGCACAACCTGCCGCTGCCCCCCGCGCAACTGGAGATCAGGGCCTGGTTCAACCCGAATCTGGAAAGCCAGTGGTTTATCGTTTCCGGCATTGTGGGACTGCTGACGCTGGTTGTGACTATCGTCGTCACGGCGCTTTCAATTGCCCGCGAACGCGAGCAGGGCACTTTTGACCAGCTGATGGTGACGCCGCTCACGCCTTTTCAGATATTGGTCGGCAAGGCCTTGCCGGCGGCAATCATCGGTATTCTTGAAGCCTCGTTCATCATTTTCATGGCCGTGTTCTGGTTCAGGATTCCGATGATCGGCAGTCTGGCGGCGCTGTATCTGGGAGTGGTTCTGTTTGTCCTTTCCGTCATCGGCATCGGCTTGATGATTTCATC
Source organism: Methylobacter luteus IMV-B-3098 (assembly GCF_000427625.1). Lineage (GTDB taxonomy): Bacteria > Pseudomonadota > Gammaproteobacteria > Methylococcales > Methylomonadaceae > Methylobacter > Methylobacter luteus. Next base: position 1,683,452 of record NZ_KE386569.1, on the reverse strand, counting down.
GTTGTCTGTCACTCAGCAACAGGGGCTTTTGGGGACATTCCTGTTTATCGTCCCGGCCGTTATTCTGTCCGGCTTCGCGACGCCGATTGCCAACATGCCGTCATTTGTTCAGGATCTTACGCTGCTCAATCCCTTGCGCTATTTTCTGGTGATCGTCCGAGGCGTTTTTCTTGAAGGGCTGTCGGCATCCGCATTGATTTCGCAATACTGGCCTTTGGCCGTGATTAGCATAGTCACCCTGATCTGTGCCTCATGGCTGTTCAGGCGGCGTATGTATTAAAACCCTGCGGATGGGATATGGTGCCGGGTTGAAGAGTTTTGCGTTAGTTAAGTGTAGCCACTTGGTTCGGATGCCGCACAAACTTTAGGGACGAGGTTGCAAACCCCGTCCCGCTTTCATGCTACCGCTGTCTTGGTTGAGGTTAGCCTAGCTCTCTACATAGCGATCAAATACCATTTGCAGCATGTTCAGTTCATCCTGTTCCGGTTTGCACCAGCCTTGAAACTGGAGATCCTGCAGTATTTGCTTGCCTTGCTCATCGTTTGTCATGTCCTCCAGGACAGTGCCTAAAGCGTCGCTTTCCGATTGCAGGTGAGGGGCGATGCTGAATAAGTGAAAGGTAAAGTTGGTGTCGCTGGCGTCCAGTTGCCGTACGCTGTTGCGGCTTAGCGATGACAGGTTCTCGTAGGTTTTTTTCAGCACAAACAATATATCGGCCTGTTTTCTGATCAGCATTTGCAGCGCTTTGATTTCATTGCCGGCAAAATGGTAATTGAGCTTCGACGAATCGACATGGCTTTCATCGCACAGGAACCGTCCTAACAGGTAAACAAAACTCGCTTCCGTTGCCGTGACAACGTTGACGTTTTTCATGTCGGACATAGTCCGCTTATCGTCGGAACGGCAGAGAATGACGACCTCGTCCGCTTCGGCAATGGGACGCATCAAGGGGATGAAGCCTTTTTTCATCATGGCGCAGGCTTCAAAGGGCTTGCTGAACAATATGTCGGGCGTGATGTTTTTAACGTCCTGGGCCTGTTCAAAATGTATGACTTTCTGCAGGCGCCGCTGCAGATAAGTATTCAACAGGTACCAACCGCTTAGTTGACTGCCGGTCTGTAAACTGGCGACAAAATTTAATTTTGAGTTGGTGGCCGGCGCTTCGCCGTCGGTATCGGCTTTATGCGCATGCGCGGGCGGCGCGGGGTCAATCATTTTCGTGCCAGAGCTGTCCTGGCCTGTAGCGCCTTTGACAAATCGCCCCAGGCCGGTGATTTTAAACAGCATGCTGACCATTCGATTGAGGTTTTGTACTTCCACGCGCGTGCCGCTATGCTCCCATTCCTCGAACAGTTTCAGCAATAATGATAATCCCATGGAATTGACGCGTTCAATATTGCTGAAATCCAGTGTGACAGAGGCTTCGGCCGGTAACGAAGTGAACACGCTGAAGGCGGGTGTGGCATGGGCGTCGATTGAGCCGGCGCAATCAAAGCTGTATTGGTTGTTGTTCTTGGAAATCTGCTTGATTGTGAGTGAAGTTGAAATGGTCATTATTAGACTCCTACCTTGTTTTCTGCATCGTATTTGCTGTGGTACAGAAACTGAAATCCGGAACTGGTGTCCATGTTGACTGGACTGCTCAGATCCCATACTGTGGTAACTTGCGTTCTTTGTTGTGGAAGGATGCGAATTTGAAAATAATCCGACAAACGCCAAAGCATATAAAGACCGGCGCCCCCTATGCCGGCTTCAACGCCCGAATCCATCGCATGAGAAATGCTTTTCAGGAAAACGGCGGGGGTCAATGTGCCCCAGTTATCGGTCACCATTAATCCCATGTGCCTATCTGTCAGAACAATGTCAATGCGCACTTCTTCGTGTTCCGAGAGTTCGCGCGATACACCTTTTTTGTAGTAGGGGACGCCTTTTCCGTCACGGGGCGCCGCGTACAGACTGTTTTCGATCATTTCATCCATGGCGACGATCAAGCTTTCAAGATGCTCTTCCTGGGCTACTCGCTGATCGGTCAGCCAGGCTTGTATTTCTTCCATGATAAAGACCTTGTCTTCAGTATGCGTCAGCTGAAACTGTTTTCTCAGCGAAGAGGCGGGCAGCAAGGTATATAAGTCATCATTAATGGAATGATGATGCTGATTCAGCAGTTTTTCCCAGCCGATATCAAGGCAGATTTTGTTGTTGCGCGGCAGAACCCGGCAAATACCATCCTGGCTGAACCGTGACAGAAGATCCGCATATTCCTGTTCCGCAAAAAAGACCACGAATTCACGGGAAATGCGCGGAATAGGGTGATCGCCGCGCCGATAAAAGGTATCCGAGAGACGAATGATGTCGCTGGCTTCTTCCACTGAGGTGGCCACCGGCATGACACGGTCACTATGGTTGATGACGAGAATGGTGATGTCATCGGTAAAAGTGCTTCCCGCGCAGTGCTGGGTCAATGCGCCCATCAAGCGGCTGTGGAAAATTTCCGGCTCGACTTCACCGCACTGGTTAAGCAGGTTTTCCAGCCGATCGAATCCGAACGCTTCGCCATCAGGGGATTCTTCCTCTACCAGGCCGTCAGTAAACATGAAAATACGGTCGCCTATTTCCATCTGCAATTCAATGGAAGGCGTGAAATAATCCGAATCGATACTTTTTCCCAGCGGCAGGCCCGAAGCTTCCAGGATCTCCCATCGTTGTTCCTGGCGTCTCCACAGATAGGGCAATACGTGTCCGGCATTGGCGAAAATGAGCTTGCCAGTCACTGCATCCAGTGTAATACAAGCCATCGTCATCAATAATGATTGATGGGCTGTAGCCAACATGGTTTCGTTTAATGATTGCAGAATTTCAGCCGGATTGCTGACGCCGGTATGCACCAGCGGATAAACACCGGCTTTCGCGGCACTCACCATGGTGCCGGCCGCAACCCCGTGGCCGCTGACGTCGCCGACCAGCAATACAGTCTTGTGTCCGTCAACGACATAATAGTCATAATAGTCGCCGCCCACCTCACTGGATGTCAGCAGGTTGGCTTTGCCCTGGACGCCAGGCAGCTGGATAATGGGATTCGGCAAAATGGAACGCTGCAATGTCGCCGCAAGGTCAACTTCTCCTTTTAAACGGGCGCTCATTTGTTCCAGTTCGGCATGCGTCTGTTGCAGTTGGAGTTCTTGTTGTTTACGTTCGGTAATATCCAGACCCGTGGCCAGGAACATGATCGGCCGGCGGGTTCTTGAGTCATGCACGACCGTCGTATGCCAGACGATATTGATGTGTTCGCCGCTGCGAATCATCATCTGCGTTTCAACCTCATCCGCGAATTCGATTGATCCATCCATCATGCCGTTAAACAGTTGTTTCAGGACCACCTGTTCTTGGGCTGGAATGAACTGTTCGAAGAAATCCCTACCTTTGATTTCATCTTCTTCCCAACCGACGCTTTCTTCGGCATAGTGGTTGAATAAGGTTACTTTTCCTGCCGGATCAAGGCCGATAATGAGCGCCTCCGCCGTGTTAATCACGTTGTCGGCAAAATTTTTCTCTTCCTGGATTCTGAAGGTGGTTTCTTGCAGTTTTGAAATCAGAGGCCTCAGTAGAACAGAGCCAACCAGGGCCAATGTGCCTAATGCGATAATGAAGATGATGTTTTGCAGACTCATCGTGTTACGCAGCTTGTGCTCGCCCAGCTTTTGATAGGCTGAGGTCGCTTTCTCGATACCTTCCAGCACGGGTGGCGACAATTCGTAATGCAGCCTGAACAATGCCGCCTGATCCAGTTCTTCTTTTTTGTTTGAGGCAATGACTATGCTTTTTGATACTTCGAGATAGTTGTTAATCTGGCGGCTTAATTCGATCGGTTCTCCAAAAAATATTGAATTAAGTTCACTGGGTAATACGCCTTTCTCACGAACCATTTTGTCGGCTCGACGAACGAAGCGGTCGCCGTTTTCTAATGTGGCAAGAGTATCTCTGAGTAATACCTGGTCATTAAGAATTTGACTACGGATAGCAGTAATTTTGCCTGGGTCAGTAGTATGGCTGAGCTGCAAGGTTAGAAAATTGATATCACTGATCAAGCGGCTTTGATCACTGCTGAGCTTCACTAAAGCGATATTTCCTTCCTGTTCTAATAAATCGGTCGTGAGAACGAAATAGGTTAAACAGTTAACTAATGCCAATATCGACAATACAGTGATGTATTGACTCAGCAAATAAGTTATTACTCGTCGAAAAGTCTGTTGCATAGGGTTTCCTCATATTTTTATTATTATTTCCTTATCTGATTTTTATAATTTTTAATTAATACAGATAACGGGTGCCCGATCTCAACACATTGAGTACATGCATATCACCGGAACACTGGGTTTAACAGACTCTATGCGTATCTGGAAAAAATACACGCAAGTCGGTATTCAGCATCAGATATATGTTATTAATGAACATATATTTGTATAAAAACATCTTGTTTTGTGGCTCTACAACATATCGGAAATACTTTGAGCGGCTCTGCTGACATCCAAAAAAATCAGGCCGAGTCTTGCGTTGGGCTTTGCCAGCACAGTTAATACGGCTTCCTCTCCGGCATGTGTCATTAATACGTACCCGCGATCGCCTTTTATTAAAACCTGTTCCAGGGTGCTGCGGCCTAATTCCTGGGCAGTCCGATCGCCCAGCGACAGCATCGCCGAACTCATCGCGCCAACCCGGTCTTCATCCATGCCGGCCGGTAACGCGGCTGCTATCATCAAGCCATCCGTTGAAATAATTCCAGACGCTTCGATATCCGTCGAAGTCCCGTTTAATTCAATTAATACAGAAGTCAGTATATCTGCTCGCATTTCAGCCTCATTTTTTATAACTACGATTTGATGGAAAATTCAAACTGCCTCCGGCTTGTCTGGCATGCATATTGATGTCTGCCCGATAAATTCCGGCTGATAAAAATGGGGATGTCGGCAATGACAAACCGAATGCATCGGGCAAATAGCGGTCAGGCTGTTTGCTGTAGCATCCACAAGCCTCAGGCGGCTTGCGACCCTGTATTTATATGAGCGGTAACCTGGCATAGCGCCTAAGCGGTTACAATTTCAAAGCTAATGCCGGCAACTTAAGTCATGCTGTCATGCAGAGCGGGCCAAGTTTGTTTTTAATGTCCGGCTGGTTATTTGCCGGCTCATGAGCCTTTGAATCAAGCACTGCTTCTGGCAGGATGTGGTCATTCTGGAAACACCCATAACGCATCCCGTTCCATGAAAACTGCTCTGGCTGTTCTAGTGCCAAAACTAACGGTCTGATGTTGCTTCAAAAAGGCTTTTAAAATTGTCGGAGTTTTTATCTCTCTTTTTATTTGAGGCTAATTTGTGCATTCAAGTCTTCTCACCAAGACTTGTTTTTTTACTTAAACCTTTCGGCAAGTGCTCATTTATTTATCTACACCCTTGAAAGCATTTCCGTGATGGACTTTTTCCACCTCAACTTAAATCTGTATGTAGATAGCTGGACTTCCCAGTCCGAATCCCAGGAATAACAAGTATTCTCGCGGCTGTTCCTTACATGGGATAGAGCATAAACCCAAATGAAAATATTTTCTAAAATGGAAATCGTAAAATGTGAACCGAATCACAAAATAAGAATGAATGTAACGATAATTCTGGTCGGTAATAGCCGGTTTAATAGGTGGGGGAGTTGACGGAATAACCTCTTTCTGTGAAAGGTTATTTTCTGATAATACACACAATCGTCGGAAAAAATGCGCTATTAACCTCATTAAATATAATGTTTTTGCCATACATAATTCAGCAAAAATTTCTGGCGTTTAATGCTTCTGTCGGACTACTAAAAATGGTGTAATTTGTCAAGATTGCCTGGTAAGCAACTGAAATTAAGGAAGATTTAAGGGGGATTTAAGGAAGAGCCATTTCCCGGGCTGATCCGATTAATCGGTACATTGTTTTTGGGACACTAACTCGGGTATTTCATTGGCTTCTTGAAACGCGCCTCTAAAAATAACGAACGGATCGAGGCGAGGGCGGTTATTTTGAACGGGCTTATATAAAGACATTTTGAGCGGGGCTGTTCGGCTTTCTGATCTTCTTCCTTATCCCATCATCAACGTGTCGGGAACAGCACTTGCTGGCCGCTAATCAGCAAAATGGCATTGTCATTGATATAAAGCGGAATTAAAACGAATAATGTTGTTCAGTGACGGTCAAACAAGGTCTGTATTGGATGCTACAGGGTGGCTGTTATTTTGCAGCGTTTAACGGCAGGAATTTATTGGGCTGCGATACAAGTTGTCATGGACAGGTTCTTGTCTGGATTGAATTTAAGCAGCCGAATTTTATCGAACTCCACAGGATTTCCCTTTTTATGAGATCTCCGGACTAGTTTGGAATAGAAATAATTATAACCCTTATGGAATAACAATAATTATGGCTATGTTTGAACCAACAGTAATGGGTAACGACACGACAGAACGAGCCTTTTGCTCATCGTTCGGCAGGATTCCCTGCGGCCGCGCCATGCTGGCGCTGTCCATCCTGCTAGCGACGTCCATTGCCTTCGGCGCTCAATCCGACCCCGGCGACTATGCAAAATTGCTCGATGAGGCAAATTCAAAAGGCGCGGCCCGTGTCCTGGTGACGCTGGATGACACGGTGACACTGGAGGCGATGAAAAGCGATCCGCTCTCCGTAAAAGCGGAGATGGAGTCGAAAGCGGAGATTCTGCTGGCTGAGCTGGGCCAGGACGCGTTGCCATCAGGATACTGGAATAACGGCATCGGCCAGATTGGGGTCTATGTGAATACGAATGGTCTTCGCGTTCTGGCCAACAGCGCCAGCGCGGCAGCCTTCATGCCCGATGTGACGCATATGTACCGCATCCGGGCGCATGACATTGACGGCAGCCTCGACGCCATCGAAACCGCGATCAATGCAAAAGGCTTTGCCGATGTCGAGGTGTTTCTGAACGTCGATGAAGGCGACTACGACATCGACAGGAGCGGCAGGACTGTATTTCGACCATCAGTGGAGCTGTCGGATCAGATCATCAAGCGTTTGAGCGATATCGGAGCGCATGAGCTCGCCCGGACCTTCAAGAACTTTGATCTCAGTCCGTTCCTGGCTGCTGTGCCCAGACCAAGTTTTCGGGTAAAAATTGACAAGAATGCATTCTACGGGCTACGTGAAAGCGTTGATGTGAGGGCAATTCGGCCGATAGGCTTTGTTGACCCTCGCCCGGCCCAATGGCCGGCTGATGTGCTGGCATCCGCACAGGCGGATGGTTCGGCGGAGGTGGTTATCACATTGCGCGGCGGCGCAATTTTTTCCGCGAAGACAGGTTTCATGTCGGCTACAGCGTTAAAGGCTCAAGCCGACGCCAATCAGCGAGCTTTTGACGATATCCTCGCTAATGCCGATGCTTTGCTGTCATCAGCAGTTGTGGCGAGCTATCCCGAAATCGGGGCTCTCCATATGCGCCTTCCGTATGACTCCTTGACGCAGTTGTACAAAAATGCCGACCCGAGAATTCTCGGCATCGAATTGAACCGGCCCGCAGCCTGGACAGCGCTGACCACCAGCACCGGGCTGATGAACATGCAATCCGCATGGGACGCCGGATATCGCGCTGCCGGTCAAAATATCATCATTGCCGATTCCGGCGTGCGAAAAGATCACGAGCTCTTCAAAATGAACGGTGTGACCAAGGTCATCTATGAGGCTTGTTTCGGCACGAATAATCAGGGTTATCGTTCGATCTGCCCAAGACAGAATGGCGCCGGCGACAGCCCGTTGGGTCTGGCCGGCTCTGGAGAGCCGTTCGGAGACTTGGAAGTCTGCAAATCTTTGGCGTTGTCTGCCTCCTCCCATCATGACTGCTCGCACGGCACACATATTGCCGGCATTGCCGCAGGCCGCCGCAGTCCTCGAGTTTCGCCATCGAATCTTCAGGGGGTTGCGCCCGACGCTAAACTGATCTCGGCTCAAGTGTTCTCGTATGACACAACGAACTTAAAGGCGGTGTCATTCAGCTCGGACATTCTGGCTGTCCTCAACGCCGTATTGTCGGCCACGAAGCCGGGCACGAATAATCCTTATGTGGTCAACATGAGCTTTGGTGGCTCACTTTCTTCCGCGGATTGTCCGGATTTGCATGCCTATATCACGAGTGCTATCAAGAGTCTGACTTCCCGGGGGGTTCCGGTCGTAGTCGCTACAGGGAACGAAGGGAGACGTAACGGGGTCGGTTGGCCGGCCTGCGTCCCTCAGACTATTAAGGTAAGTTCAGTTATGAGCGATGCAAGCGGCACATCCGTCAATGACTTCGCAAACATCGGCAACCCGGCCAGCTTCACCGGACCGATTCTGTTGGCTCCAGGCGGCGGCGGGGGGACAGCGATCAGATCCGCGGACCGGGCCTCGAAAACCGCCACCAGGCAGATGGCCGGCACATCGCAGGCAGCCCCGCACGCAGCGGGCGTATATGCTGCCATCAAGGCCGCCGTTCCCGGCATCAGCGTCGCAGACGCAACGGCCTGGATCGTTACGACGGGCAGCATCCCTGTCACCGTCAGCACCCAAACTTATCGGCGGATTCGTATCCCCGATTTCTAATTAGAGTGACTTATACAGCTCTAACGCCTTGTTCAACTCCTCTGTCGCGCCTTGTATATCACCCTGTTTTGTTTTGATTTGCGCCTGAATGATGCATGCGTGCGCTTTTTTGACGGTGTCCGGATCCCCCGTTACTTTCTCGGAAGCCGCGCGTGCCTCTTTTATATGCTGGCTGGGCGGCACGAAATCGTTTTTGATGATTTCGACTTTAGCCGCTTCAATATGCATAATGGCTTCATTCGGGCTGTAAACTGAACTTTTGGCGGCTTCTTCCGCATAAGCGATAACGCTGGTTGCGCCTGAAGAGAAACCCAGTAATAAAGTTAACGCTGTGTTTTTGATAATGTTCATAAAATAAAGTCTTTGTTGTGATTGTCGGATGGTTTAGGTAAAAAATGCTTGAAAAGCAAGCTCTTTCGACCTACGTGAAAACGGATTAATCAGTAATGACTTTGAATTATGCAGTTTAAAATCTATAGGATTTTCAGTAAAACTACCATGGCGTGAATTGAGTACACAATACGTATAAACACTTGATATGCACTAACACGCAAGACAGGTTGTCTTGGCATTCAATGTCAAAAAACACGGGTAAAGATACCGGTCTCTAAATGGCCGTACGGCCCAGACTTGTGGCAAAACGCAGAAGGCGAGCAGCGGGTGGAATGAGGGTAACGAATATTGAGCAGAATATCGGTTACTGTGGAGTCAATCATTAATAGTTGACTAATCTTTATGCGTGCTGTGCGCAGGTTGTCACACTTTTATATTTTATATGGCAATGACTTTTCAATGCCAGCCAGAGAATAGACAGGCTATTCATGCCGTCCACTATTATCGTTCTCATGGCCTACTGCGCTTCCGCTCCATATCATCAATCAGTTCAGGCAAGAGCTCAGGTTTTGTAAGGGTAGAACCCATGTATCAACGGCAGCGACAATATTTATATATCTCTTTTGAACCTATCCATCTTTAGAGGGATTTACTAAGTGTAATTTAGATTGTTTTTGAATTAGCCGATTATCCAGAAGCATGGCTGAACTTTTTTCATCCTATCATCAGCTCAAATGGAACGACAAATGATCTCAAACCGCATAAAAAGCTCATTACAAGCCAGAAAAGCCCTTGGCGGTATATTAGGCAGGCCAATTGGGGTATGCTGCATAGATAATCAGAAAGCCGACATTATCAAATACATTGAGAATGGGTTTAATATCATGGAGGTGGCAATATTCATCGACTGTAATTGCCAAACGCTTTCTAAATGGCTTGTACAGAATAAAAACGATCCCGATGTGCAAAGAGCATTGATCAAAGCGTTAATCAGAGAATCTAAAGAGCCCGGTATTAGTGGCATCACTTAACTCCGCTAAATACTTCAGGCTGTGGAACCAGAATATAGAGAGATATCCGCCTTGAGATGGCTAGAGCAATTATCTATTACGTAGAAACATAGCCTGAATGCCTGAAGAGATTGAGGCACTCATCCGCTTGAAACTCATCCAACAGCTTACCAATGAGTTGCCAGAGCTTGTCGTAAGTGCGCTCGGCGGCCTTGCGCAGCAACGCCTTCAGTTTGGCGAAGACTTGCTCGATCGGATTCAGCTCAGGACTATAGGGCGGCAGATATTGGATCGTCGCCCCGTGCGCTTCAACAATGGACTGGACTTCCGCCACCTTATGGGCGGACAGATTGTCACAGATGACGATGTCGCCGGGCTTCAAGGTCGGTCCCAGTTGCGAGCGCAGATATTCCTTGAAGGCTTCGCCCGTCATGGCCTGGTCCAGACACCAGGGCGCGGTGAGCCGGTCGGCACGCAAGCCGGCAATGAAGGTCAGGGTTTGCCAATGGCCTGCCGGTGCCGCATCCCGACAGCGGGCGCCACCCAAGGCCCGGCCATAGCGACGGATCATGTTCGTGGAGACGCCCGTTTCATCCAGAAACACCAACTTTGACAGATCGCAGGTTTGCTGCCAGGCTTGCCATTGCTCTCGGGCCATCGCGACATCTGCGCGTTGCTGCTCACTGGCGACCAGCGTTTTTTTTATAGCGATAGCCCAGCTTGCGCCTAATAAACTTATCAATGGCCGAGATCGAAACACTTAGGCTGTGTTCGCGTCCCAGCCAAGCCTGCAGTTCCTGCAAGGTCATCGACGGACTACTCGCTAACTGTTCCTTGATGGCGGCTTCATAAGGTTCCAGCCGCGAGCGTCTGTAGCCGCCAAAGGGCTTGCCTTGAACGGCTCCGGTTTCACGCCACAAGGCGTGCATTCGGCAGACAAAGGCCGGACTGACTTTGTATTGTAAAGCCACGGCCCGCACGGTGTGGCCTGCGGCAACCGCTTCAGCCACCCGGCTGCGTAAATCTTCGGAATAAGGCTTGGGCATGATAAAAATGGCTCATTTCGTTTAACAAGAGGTTAGTTTATATCATGTTTTTATCTAAAAGATAATTGCTCTAATTAGAGATAATAGATTTCACAGGCACTACGGATGATTCTATCTGATCTGGCGGGTAAACCTTGAGCCGGCTGAAGGCATTGTGGCCGCATATTTTGTTTACTAGAGTCGGTAAGTAGAATATGCGAGGGAAAACGTATCCGCCTTATTTAACGAAATCAGTTAGGGGTGGCATTGCGCTCATCTCTAAGCGATGAGGCATTCGGCGTATGTGTAGTTAATAAGCTTGATTCACTATTGAGATGATTTTTGATATCGCTGATTTGCCAATCAGGATGAAGTTGCAGAAGTAGAGCTATGAGACCTGCGACATGCGGTGTGGCAAAAGAACTGCCGCTCATAAAATCATACGCCCCATGGGGGACTGTCGTAAGAATGTCCTGACCTGGGGCAATAAAGCTTAAATTTTCCGCTTCCCCACCACGCCCTACTGCCAGCACGCCAGGCACATTGGCCGGAAAGCTTCCGATTTGATCTTTGCCTGGAACAGCCGCAATGACAATGATGCCTTCGCTCAGCGCTTTCTCAATCAGCATCTTCAGCAAAGGATCTTCAGGGCCGCTCAAGCTGAGATTGATGATGCGACTTTTCAGGCGAATGGCCTGATTGAGCGCCAGGGCCAGGGTAAAACTGTTGCAGCGTGCAGCCAAGGAACCCGGGTTATCCGGCCAGCAGGCGCGAAAAGCCAGAATTTCGGCTTCCGGCGCGATGCCGGCAATGCCAATTCCGTTATCGGCACGTGCCGACAATACGCCAGCCACAGCAGTTCCGTGAAGCTCTGCCAGACTGTGATCACCTGGCTCCGGCGCCACATTTTCGGAATAGCTGATTTGACCTTTCAAATCAGGATGATCAACATCAACGCCGGTATCGATTAGTGCAATGCGTATACCCTGGCCGGTGCTGAATTTGTGCAGTTCCGCTATGCCCAATGATTGAAAGCCGGTTTGCAAATGCAAGTACGGGTCGCTGTAGGGCTTGATAGCCGAATGTTGATTGCCCAGCACATTGAAAGTCTGCATTTGTTGTACCGACGAAACATCCTGATCTTTTTGCAAAGCAGCCATTACCTGGCGCAAAGGCAATGTTTCGGGGACTCCATAAACCACACAGCTGACCCCTAATTCTGTAACTGGCCACTGGGCGACAAATTGCAATTGATAACGCTCGGCAAGATGGCGGGCAACACGTTCACTCCAGCTGGAGTTATTGTATTGACCACGCAGCCGGTAACTGTCCTGGGTATTGCCGGGTAAATTACGGTTGATGGTCCGGTCGACAAAGGTCACTAGCAGGCGCCTTTCGTCAACGTTTGGGCTGTCACCCAAGCGTGAGTAATCAGTCTTATTGGCGCAGCCGGTTGTCAATAGCGCGACCAATGCGAGCAGCAGCGTAAACCGGACGAGTTTCATGGCTGCATGACAGGTTCAGCCAGCAGCACATCCTGGCGACTTCGTAACAAGGCGATGGCTTCCTCCAGGCGAGGACTGCTTCCGCCGGCTTCCAGCCGTACCGTCAAGGCGCCAACGCTGTTGGGTTCACCGATGCGCTGGCCGTGTATTTCCGCCAGAACAGCGGCGACTTCCGCAGAAGATGACGATTTGGCAAAAACTACTCGCAATTCCTTGCCGGTAGCTGATTCGGGTTTTGCGGCTGAAAGCGTGTAGTAATGGTCTGTCGTATTCGTTTGGACTGTATGCAGGGTTAACGGAATAACCGCCAGCAACAGGGACGCGGCCATTGCAAGACGAACACCGGTTTGATTTGCGAACTTGCCGATTCTGCCGGGTGTCGCTGTTTTTGCTGATGCGGCTGATTGCGCTCTGCCAGGGGCTCTTGCCGGCAGCTTTGTCCGCAGGCCCGCGAACGATGTTTCCGCGGCCAGATCCAGATCGGATGCGATTGTCACAGCTTCGGCCAATTTGCGCAGACTATCCAGTTCCCTGCGGCATGGCAGGCAATGACGAATGTGGTTTTCTACCAGACGATGTTCATGTTGCCGCAGGCTTTGGTTCACGTACCAAGGCAATAAAAACTGGACCTCTTGATGTTGGGTCTGGCTAATTGATGTCAATTGGTTCATGGTCTTAATTCCCCTTTGCTTCCGCAAATGCCTGAAGCTTTTTGCGGGCATGAAACATACGAGTTTTGATAGTGTTTTCCGGACAGTCGAGGATTTTGGCAATCTCTTGATACGGCAGGCCGTGATAAAAGGTTAATTCGATCACGGCACGCTGATCGGCAGGCAGGATATCGAGCGCGCAATTCAGCCAATCTTGAGTTTCGGTATTCTCGGCCAGATTGGCTAATGGATCGGCTATGGTTTCTCCGTATTCATCGACATCCAGATTATTGCTGCTTCTGGCTGCTCTGGACATTGATTTAAGCGCCTTGCGATACGCGATGCCAAACACCCAGGTTGAAATTTTACTACTATGGTTGAAGCGTTCCGGCTTCTCCCAAATCAGTAGCAAGGTTTCCTGTATCAACTCCTCGATGTGGTCCGGCTGACGGGTAATACGCAAAATGAACCGGAACAATCTGGGATAGTAAAGCTTGTAAAACGTTTCAAACGCCAGCGTATCCCCTTCGACTATACGCTGGAGCAATGCATATTCATCGACTTCGGTTGCAGTCTTATCCGGTATGGGTGGTGTTTGATTACGCACTAAACGCAACATGGTTTAACCTGTTTTCCTTCCGATATCATCGGTTGTCTTACTAGCTATATTCCGTCAATAAAGCAAAAGGTTCAATCGCATTTAAATATTTTTAGAACCCGAGCGTGACAGAGAACAGGTACTTGTTTTCCTGCTGCCGGGGATAAAAGTCATCATGATGATCTTCGGACTCTTGATTAGGGAGGGCAACATCAACATAACGGACATCTATAGATAAATAGGGTGTTGCAAACCATGAGAAGCCGGCATTCCAGTAGAAATAATCGTGCCCAAGCAACGCGCCGGCCTGGTTATAGCCCAGGCCGGCGGAAAATTGTACGGTATCCAATAAATCACGACGATAAGTGAGTTCGTAATTGGCGACATCGGCATGCCGCTGATAGGCATTCGGCGCGATGGATGCTCTGGCGCTTAGCCAGCCCTGATAATGCAGCGATGCGTAAAATTCCGCGTAATCAGCGGAATGATTGAAGATTTTATTATCATAAATATAACCGCTGACCGATAACTCCGCCCTCCAGTCCGTGGAAAGCGGCAAACTCCAGCCCAAGTAGGGTTTTATTTCAATCTCGGCACGATCGGCGTACTGTTGATCATCAAAGCGAACCTGGGATACGCCCAGTCCGGCAAACCATCCGCTAGTATCTTGGTAGTCAATATTTGCCTGAACAATAGGATTTCCTCTGCTTTTAGAATACCCCCGATAGACATAATCGGACAGGAGTTTTATATCCCCATGCCAGTCCGCTTGCGAAACCGGAAGCCAAAGAATGAAGGATAAGGGAGCTAATCTTAAAAAAATTAACCGAAAAGAGTCACGAATAGGCATACTTAATGTAATACACTGGATTCATTGGATTGTTTGAGTCTCCGAGTCTGGTCGGTTTTCTTAGCTCACTGATGCTGAAATAAAAGCATTAGATTGAGCTAAAGTCTACAAAAATCCGCGCCATTCCTCGCGAATCTGCTGGAGAGCACAAAAAAAGCCCGGTGGACTGCTTTTACGGTTTTTTTAACTGCCAATTCATGCATTATTTCGGGCTATGTGAGCCGCGCTAAAAGAATGAACTGCGCTACTTGCGAAAGCCCGGAGTCAACTCCTTGCTGCCTGTCGTATTAATTGATTGAGGGTCTGCTCTATACCAGTCAGCAGACTCTCAGTTTCCCCAGCTAATTTATACTTTTCATATGGATCCCAACTACATGCCATGATATCTGGATCTGTTTCACCCGATTTTAGGATGATAGGCTGTTAGCGATCTTGCCTAATACTATAGACTTGTTGCAGAAATGACTCGAAAGACTGAAGATATAGGGAAACCATATAATTACTAGTTAGGCGCCATGAATTCGACTCAAATCACCTGTCCCAACTGTGGAGCGTCGATTGCCTTTTCCGATCGACGCAGCGTCGTCCGAGAAAAAGCGTACGGGCTCAGACTGTCATCTGGTACCGTGAGGCTTTGTCCTGGCTGCGGAACACGGCTCTGGACGCCTATCTCGAAGCTAGCCATCAGTCTCATGGGAGGGTTCTTTGCTTTACTGGTAGCGCATGTGGTCGTAACAAACCACATTACGAAAGAACATGCTGAAACTTGGGGCTACATATGGTTTGCGGTAACGTCCATCTATTTCATCGGCATGTGGCTAAGTATTTCCAAGATTGAATGCTCGCGACACTGGTCCGCCGTCAGTCCTAAGAGCGAGCGACGAATGAGGATGCACAGCTTGATCAGTGAGGTAGTCAGATGGGCGCTAGCAATCGCCGCGCTTTTTACATTGGTGCGTGGTTTTATGTAGTGCATAACGAATAAGGTTAGATTGTGTGAGCAAAGCGAACCACAATCTAACCTTATTCGTTAAGTTGCTGCCAAGGTAGTGACCATTCTCTTAATCGACAGGCAAAAATCAACCCTTTATAGTCCTTCCGTCCTGTTTTAGGTGATACTCAGCACAGCTGGCAGGTAGCTGCCAGTAAAGCAGGACATGCACCTGCGGGCTACGAATAATTCGACCCCAACATTTAGATGTTCACCGGTTTGGTTTCGAGCCCACGGGTGCGCTTGGGATCACTAACGAATACTCAGGGCTTGCCGCGGCATCGGCTCACCTATATTGCTTTCGCAGATCTCAGGCAGGCATGTTTCTCTTGGTTAATCGACCCCGCCGGAGATCAGGTATGAATAGCCTTAACAAGCCATCGTTTACAGCTTTTGTCGGTATTGACTGGGCCGACAGAAAGCATGACGTTTGCCTTCAAGCGGCAGACAGCCCGAAGCGGGAGTTTTCAGTGATTCCCCATCAAGTTGAATCGATCAACGATTGGGCGCAAGCCTTAATTCAACGGTTTGGCTCACCTATTGCGGTCGCCGTGGAACTGTCGAAAGGTCCGATTGTATATGCACTGCAGAAATTTGATAGCTTTGTCATTTATCCGATCAATCCTGGAACGCTGGCCAAGTATCGGGAAGCCTTTACGCCGAGCAGGGCAAAGGATGATCCGACGGATGCGGAATTCGCTGTGGATCTACTGTTACGTCATCCCGAGCGTTTTAAACCCCTTCAGCCTCAAAGCCTGGAAATGCGAGCCTTGTCATCCCTGGTTGAGCAAAGAAGGAGTTTGGTTAACGATAAAATCCGTCTCACCAACCGTCTGCGTTCGGCCTTAAAGCAGTATTATCCGCAAGTCCTGGACTGGTTTGATCATATTGATACCCCGTTATTCTGTGCTTTCATTCGCCAATGGCCAACGCTGGCCCAAGTCAAACGGGCCCGAAAAAATACGCTGGCCACCTTTTTTCATCAACATAACATGCGTTTTCCTCAGGTGTTGGAAGAGCGGCTGGCAGCGATCAAAACTGCAACGCCGTTAACTTTAGATGAGGCTATTATCATTCCCTATCGCCTACAGGCACAGGTATTGATCGAACAGTTAAGCGTTACTCTGGAAGGGATTAAACAATTTGACCAGGCCATTGAGCAAATCGCCTGTCAGCATCCTGATTATGCCTTGTTTAGCGCATTGCCAGGCGCAGGTTCATCGCTCGCGCCGAGGCTATTGGTGGCGTTTGGCGAGCAGCGAGATCGATACCCGAGTGCGGCAGATTTACAAAAATATGCGGGCGTTGCGCCAGTAACGGAGCGCAGTGGTAAGAAACATTGGGTGCATTGGCGGTGGGAGTGCCCGACCTTTCTTCGACAAACCTTCACCGAGTGGGCGGCACAGACCATTAATAAATCATTCTGGGCGGGCCAATATTACCGACAGCAGCGCGCAAAGGGCTCAACCTATCAAGCCGCTGTGCGTTCCCTGGCGTTTAAATGGATACGTATCCTCTACCGGTGCTGGCAGACCGGTAAGCCCTATGATGAATCCACTTACCTCAAAGCGCTGGAACAACGGGGCTCCTCGTTGCTAAAACCAGGCGGCGAAATCAGTGAAAAAGCTTGACGGACTAACTCAGGGCGTGAACCGGTCATTCGGGTGTTTATTCCGAATTGTGATAAATGACCAATGTCAGCGGTTCACTTTGGCTGGTCCGTTGAATAGTCGGGTTATAACAGACCGTTTTGGATTATGCTCGCCACCGCGCCGTTGCCATAAAATTTAACTGTGGAGCGTCCGATACGAGAGTGGCCCGCTCCCCCCGGTGAGATAGTTTCCATGGAACCCGAAGGGAATAGGGTGCGGCACCTCCGCACGAGCCAGTTCCTCGTAGCTGGATGCCGACAGGATCAATAAGAAAGAAGCTTCCTTCATAGCATCCAGGACAACCGAAAGGATGACTCCCTCATCTTCTTTCGACGCATCAGGAGCGGCCACAAACACAGGCTCCCCCGGATAGCAGCCGTTTTGATGCCAGGATGCCGTCTTCCGTCCTTCGAGGTCCAGTTTCACCAGTCTGTCGTTGAAGTTGCCGGGGATTTCGGTACCTACGCCGTAAATATAGCGGTAAGGATGTCCGGCGTGGTTTCGGTAGTCGATACGGGGAAAATCCAAAGGGGTCTCGGAAAGCGTCTCGCTCGTGACATTCTTCCCGCCGCTCATGTCAATGCGGAAACGCGTCAGCTTCCCCAGTGCCGTCAGCGGCTGGTGGCCCGACCTAAGGCGGTCGAGGTAGAGCAGGTCGATGATGCCGGCGTCGGGATAGGTCACGATGTCCACCACGACCTCGCCGTTTTCTTCGAAGGCATTAGCATGGTGAAAGCCGAAGTAGGGTGAAGACCGGACCGACTTCATCAGGCGCCCCGACTCTTTGTCGATGATGTGAAAATGAATGCCGCGCTCAGGCTCCCATTCGTAATTCCGGATGAAGGGCTGCCCGCTGAAACGCAGCTTGAGCGGATTTACCACCAGCGGGAACTCGGTGAGAACGAGGTAGCGCTCCGTCATCCCGAACGAGTGCATATAAGCCGGTTTCCGCACCGGGATGGAGGCTACCCGCGCTCGTCGCCCGGTATCGGCTGCCATGCTGTAGAGGTGATACCGGCTCTGCCGGCCGAACTCCAGCAGGTAGCCATAGTGGCGCATCCGCTGAAAGTCGAAGTGCAGGTGGGCGGTCGAAATATGCCCGACGAGGTCGTCCTGATAGGCATAGGCGCCGAGCGTCTCCAGCGTTTCCGGATCGAACCGGTAAGGCTGCGGGCTTTCGGTGAGAGCCACGATCTCGTCCCCGAATTTGTTGATGCAGACGCTGCAGTTATCGGTGAATTTCGGAAAGAAGAAGTCGGCGACGCGCTGAAGAGGCGTGCGCACGGGACAGGTCGAAAACTCGCGCCGGCCGATCTTCCCGAATTCCATGGCCTCCCGGTAGGATCGGCTATGAAGGAAGCGGTTGGCGTATGAAACGCGGCCGCCGGAGAACGCGAATCGGTGAAGCATGGCGAGGCCATCAAACCAGTGATTATATCCCTGCTGGCCTACCTCGAACTTGGCCGGGCCGTTTCGGAAAAGAGTGCCCTGAAGCCACGTGGGGACGGTCCCGTGGACGGGTAAATCATCGATGCTAGCCTCGGCTTCAAGCGTGGTGAATCCTAGCCGGTAAGGTGACTGCTTCATGATCTGCCCTCCTGGAACAGCAAGTGATTGCGCCGGAACCCGATTGCCCGGCTCCGTGCGCGACAAAAATTTTATCGGGTCTTGGCGGTCAGGATCAGATGTGCGACTTGCGCCGGTTCATCCATCTGGACGTAGTGACGGGCAGTTGACAGCAAGAACAGATCCGATGTGGGAAAGACATTATGGAAGTCCTGTGCGAGTTCGGCATTCAAATAAGGATCGCTCGCCCCGAAGATGATCCGCACGGGGCCATCGAAAGCGGCAAGTTCTGGGGCTCTTTTCGTGTTGGCCTGTATCGAATTTCCCAGGTCGTGATTAAGCTCGACAAACGCCGGAATGGTGCTCGGTTTTTGGGCGAACTGCGTATAGAGCCGTGGCAGGAATCGCTCTCGCACCCCATCGTCGCGAAAAAAGGAGCCTACCTGCCAGAAATACAACCACCGAAACATTTGCGGATCATTGGCAATCGCCTGGCTCAGGCGCTTGAAACTCCAAGGGCTGGTCGGCGGCACGACGGGCGCGGTTCGCAATTCGAGCAGGTCGCCGAATATCGCGATCGCTTCAGGCGCCGAGAGGGAAGGCGCCAGGTGGTAGAAGGTATTGAGGAGGACCAGGCCGCCGGTCTCCTGGTTGTGGTCGAGCGCCCAGTTGATCGCGGCCGGTCCGGAGGCATCATGAGCCACCAGAAGCGGTTGTTGTAACGCAAGTTGCTGAATAACGGCATCGAGTTGCGCTTTTTGATCGTCGAACGTATAACTGTAGCCTTTGGGTTTGTCCGAACGTCCCCAGCCGAGGAAATCAAACAAGACGAAGTGTCGGCCGCACAGATAGGGCACTATGCGGTCGTAAAGGTGAAGGTTGTCGGGAAAGCCATGCATCAGAACAACGGGCGGTTCTGTGCCGGCGTACTCGCGGACATACAATCCGTTCGTTCCATGCTGGATCCGATGTTCAGCGAACTCCTGAGAACAGCCACCAAGCGCGCCCAGTGGCGGCGACACCTGGGCCTCAATCGACGTAGTGTCGGAATGAGCGGTAAGTGTCATAGAAAATAAAAACAGGAAAACCAAAATCGTGGCGAGGCTTCGAATGCGCATGGGAGTATCTCCTGTTGAGTTACAGTTTGACTTCGTCAAAACCTATATCCTCCATATTCAATCCTTTAATAGCCATAAAATGGTGATTAAAAATCAATCAAAATAAATTTATTAGTAGCATGTCATGTAGGCTGGAAGACCCTGCCTTCTGGAAATCATGACTCTGAGGGCTACTTCGGAGTGTTTGGTCTGATGATTGGAGCTTTACTGAAAGAAATTGACCGGCTGTTGGTCGGGACTGTATGTATTTTGAATAGCGGTAACGCCAGTCTCAGCCGGGAAAAGTGAGGTCGGCCGGCCGGAGCGCCTTGTTATAGGTTGCTGAACGCAACATGATACTTGATGGTGCCTGTTGCACCGACGAGATAACCCGGCTGCAATTCCATGACCATGAACACATCCTCCGGCACTTCGTATTCGCAGTCAATATCAAAGCGCGTGGAAGGCAAGAAGCCGAACCGAGAGTAATATTCCGGGTGTCCGAGAACAACGACGGCGCCGAATCCGAGTTTTCCGCACGCTTCAAGACCGGCGCGCACGAGCGCAGAACCTGTGCCTTTTCGCTGATGCGCTGGTGATACCGCCATTGGCGCGAGGCCCATGATTTTCAGTTCGGGATGTCCTGAGAGCGCAACGGGCGAAAACAAGATGTGTCCCACAATTGCCCCTCCATCATCCGCAACCAGAGAAATCACTGGGTGTGCCTGTTCGCGTAGCGCGTCAACGAGGCCGGCTTCCGCCGCTGATTCAAAGGCCGCCTTATTCACCGCCTGTATGCTTGCCGCATCTTTCTTATTTTCGTGTCGAATCTGCATGAAGCATCCCTTATGTATAATGTTGGGGCGGGGTCGGTCTTGGGTTGCTTCAATTCCTTTTAGAAAGGACTATCCGATCTCAATATCAAAGCCACATGTTTTGTCGCCCAATCCGCCAATGCAGGTAACTTCCCGTGCGCGCGCACTGCGACCAGTAATGGTTTGGACTGCGCCGGCAATTAATCCGCCCTCGAAATGACAAATTGGACGCCCGACCGCTTCGAGGCCGCTACAGGTGACGCATTCATAGACATCAACATGAACTTTCGTTTCTGTGGCGACAGGCACTTCAATGATGCCAATATTGAGATCCTTACACAATTGAAGAAAATCTTCCAATTTAGTCAGTCCCAATGATACTCCGAGTTTTTTCCCTGCCAGGTAAGCGGCTCCTGATGCGCCCCTGCCGATGATGTCTTCCAGCGCTACAAGCCTCAATAAACGATACAAAGCCACTCCGGCGTTATTTCCCAGTGTCGGGCGTACAACATTAAGGGCATTTTCAACATCAATATTTTTATGCGGTTTTATAACACGCTCTTCAGTTGCCATGTTTAAATTCCTGTTCTTATTATCAATAGATTCCACAATGCTCAGTCTTTCTTCTATAAAAAGAAACCGGAAACTGTTGCGGATAATGAATAAAGCTTGTCATGATTGTGCCGCTTATCGACTTATAGAACGTATTTTATTTCTTGCACTGTTCTCTGTATTTCCAGAAAAATCAGTCCAAGTTTGGCCTGCTTAGCCGCGAGGACAAGTAATAAAGCCTGATCGCCGATTGCGTTGAGCATTACATAACCATTAGGGGAGCGAACATAAACCTGATCCAAATCCGAGTTCATCAGTTCGGACGAGATTCTTTCTCCAACGCCTAACATTGTAGAACTTATCCCGCCAATTAGGTCTTCATCAATCTTATGGTTTAAGGCAGAGGCAGTAATCATTCCCTCGATATTAATCACGGCGCAACCGAGGATTTCTGGATTATCTCTGCAGAATTTTTTTAAATAAAAATTTATCTGTTCGATCATTATCATGATTGAGCCCCTGTTATTGTTATTATTTTCATAATTATCGGACTCCTGCCTTGGAAGAGTATGTGCGTGAGCCATAAATGCATACGCTTCAGCGATTATTGTTTTTTGCTCACTGGATTTCTATAGGTACTATTACTGATAACCTGGAGTTTGAGTCCTTAAAGCCGCTGCACAGCTGATCCGTGGAAATATTCTCTGACTCAAGGCTCGTTTATTAAGGCATTGAAGAAATTGGGCAGCGCTGTTCCGCCCATCCATATATCTACAACCCGATCATCCGGTTTTGGCCGGCTATAATTGTTTAAAGCCGGCCGAGGTTGTGTACAAACTCATGGTGGAACCCGTCAGAAGTGGTTCTTATTCCACTGAGCAATCAGACAAATGAAGAGATCTCATCTACAGAAAGCACCTTTGCAAAGGCACCATCGATTGCTGCAAGAAATGCAGCTTGAACACCTTGTGCAGACACGGTGACGCTTCCGTAAGACTGCGCTTTGGTTGCGCATGCATCATGTGCGAGGAAGCACTCAAATCCAAGATCGGCCGCCGCTCGAACTGAAGTGTCAATACACATGTGCGTCATCATTCCAACAACCACCAAACGAGTTATGCCAAGTCTTTCCAGATGCTCAAGCAGGGGTGTGTCACGGAACGCATTCGGAAAGTGTTTCGGGATAACTAACTCCCCGGCCCTTGGAGAAACGCAATCGTTAATTTCGACGCCTGGCGTGTCGGGTAGAAAGAACGTTGCACCAGGATGAGTGGCAATGTGCTGAACATGGATGACAGGCAATGACTTTTCACGAAACGCTGCAAGTGCCCGGCTGGCAAGTGTGCCGGCTTCTACAGCGCCAGCCAATTCCATTTCCCCGTCAGGAAAGTAGTCGTTTTGAATGTCGATAATTAATAGTGCGGTATTCATGAGTATCCTTTCTGGTAAATTTGCTGTGTGTAAATATTTGACTGATGTTGTAAGTATAGGCAAAGGGCGCGCCGTTCGCGATTGATGCGCTTCGTTCCTCAGCTCATCCTATGGGCCCTATTGCCGAGAAAATGTTTCATGTTTTTCGTGTTGTCTAATGATGTCTGTAAGCTGCCGCAATGTTATGCCTTGCCCAATAGATTGCATATTTCAGGTGCCGCCTGGTACAGGCAGGAGTAGTGTGACAGGCCGTTAAATATTTTGGCCGAGGTGCAGCCTGGAATCGCTGATTTCAAGTAATCAGCCATAAGCTTCGGCGACCAATTGTCCTCCGCGCCGTGCCAGATGTGTGTGTTGGCTGAGACATCGGGGAGTATGGTTTTCCAGGGATGCACATAAGCTTCAATATCTCTCGCGTAGCCTCGGACGCGATCAACAAAGCACAACCTCAATACCTGGGTGATGCCGGATTGAAATTCACGGTCGGCCGTTAATGCTTTGTCATGGCCGGCGGCGCTGGCAAACAAAAAACGGAAGAGTGCGTCGGGAAAAAACAGGGCGATTAATCTTTGCCAGTAAGACAATAAAATGAACAAGGCAGGAAATGTTTTTGCTAACTTAAAAACCTGTCCGCCGGCCATGGCTTCAAGATAATCTCCAGTCTCCAGCGGCGCGGCTGCGGAAACCAGATGCAGACTTTTGACTCCATCGGTCATGTAACGGCACGTCTGTAGCGCAATAAAGGCGCCGATTGAAAATCCGATGACATCTACTCGTTTCCCTGCGGCTTTCTTTGAAATTTCCCCGGCCAGAAGCTTGTAATACGTTTCACCGCTTACCGAGGAATCGACAGAAAACCGATCAAAACAAATAAACGTCAAACCGTGACTTTTCCCGTCCAGATCGAAAATTTTGCATTCTTGCGGCGCGCCAGGCGCACCATGAAAATAGATTACTATTTGCCCGTCGTCGGCGCCGAACTGGCTGAATTTCAATGATTGCTTCATTATTATATCCCTAGCGTTTCATATAGGCGGCGTCCAGCAGCAGGTGAAGCCAGGTGTTAAACGTCCGCTTGATGGAAGATTCAGGCTGGGCCAGAGTTTGTGGCACCTTGTTATTACGAGACGCCAGCAGTGCTAGACTTCCGGCTCCGTCTTCTCGAAGTAGTGGATTGGACGGATCTCACCCCTAGCCAAACTTCTCGCCCGCACTCACTTGCACGGTTGGATGCAGGGAAGCCAGCCGGACCGTTTCCTCAATGTCCTGCGCTTCTATAAGGAACGCGCTGCCTGTCGTTTCTTTGGTTTCGACAAAAGGGCCGTCGGCAATCCTCAGTTATTCGTTCACGCGTCACAGGCATTTGGCCTCCAAGGCGGGGCCAGCGTCAAGGATTACCCGGTCGCTCTTGTGGAATTCCTCCAAGTAGGGTTGGCATTCACTCATGACAGCATCGATCTCGGCTTTTTGGGGATCTAAGTAATCCAAGCACAGGTATTTCATGATACCACCCTGTGGTTTGTCTGACGAATGCAGTGTTGCTCGGCGGTTAATGGCCTGCCGATGCCCGTCTTGCCCGCCAGCTCCGCATCCACCTGTCTTCCAGCGTCGGCCCTGATTCTTACTCCACAGTGCGCTCCGCTTTCAACGCCATGCTCCGGAGTTTTTCTTGATCGGCAGCGGTCAGGTTGGCTGGCTTGACGTCTATTTCCACTTTCTTCAGTTTGCCGGTGAACGCATTCGGCGAGGCATAGTCCGCACTCACGGGTGATCCCGTGTCTTCGCCGATGTCGAAGGTTTCGTCTGCCGAGAAACGTCCCCAGTTGGTGGTTTCAATGCGATCTTCACCAACTTTTTTGTCGTTGACGAAGAGTGTCGCAGTGCCGCCTTTGCCGACGCCGCCCTCGTCATAGCGAAACTCCATGCGGATAGTAGCCGGCCCTGGCGCTAGCATTTCTGAGCCGGTCACTTTGCTGCGGGTCTGAGAGAAGTAATTATATTCGTAGACAGGCCGGCCATCCTTGATATAAAGGGAAAAGCCGCCGACTACGCCTCCTTCGGCGACCAGAACGCCGTCAGCCCCGCCCTGGGGTACCTCGATGTGTGCCGTTATGACATGCGATGCGTTCTTGGTTGGGGCTGCGGAGCTTTCCGGAATCCGTACACTTCCCGGATAATAGGTGAACCGGGTTCGCCCTTCGATCAAGCTGGGCCGCAAGCTGGGATCGACGCGTTCGACCAGGCGGTCGTCCAGCGGTAGAACCTGAAACTTTTTGGCTTGCACCCAGAACTCGTCCTGCAGCTTTTTGAGCTTGCCGGGATGTTTTGCGGCGAGATTGTCAGCTTCGCTGAAGTCGTGTGTCAGGTCGTAAAGCTCCCATTGATCCTTGTCGAAATCATATGTTCCAGTCGTCCACGGCAGCCGCCCATGGCGAGCGGCGGCGATCCAGTCGTCCTCGTACAGCGCCCGGTTGCCGAACATCTCAAAGTACTGAGTTTTGCGCGTGCTTTTGGCGGTCGGTTGATCGAAGCTGTACAGCATGCTGACGCCTTCAATGGGTTTCTGCTTGACGCCGTTCACCTCCATAGGCGCCGGAAGCTTCGCTGCCTCCAAGATGGTAGGCGCGATGTCGATCACGTGGTGGAACTGTGGGCGAAGCTCCCCTTGTTTCTTGATGCGATCCGGCCAGGCAATCACCATGGGATTGCGTACGCCGCCCAGATGCGAGGCGATCTGCTTGCCCCACTGGAACGGCGTGTTCATAGCCCAGGCCCAGCCTACCGGGTAATGGTTGTAGGCATTGGGTCCGCCGATCTCGTCCAGGTGCTGCAAGATAAAAGCCGAATCCTCCTGTATGCCGCCTAAGGCCGCCATCTCGTTGAAGGAGCCATACAATTGGCCTTCCATGGACGCGCCGTTGTCGCCGATAATCCAGAATACGAGGGTGTTATTCAACTGGCCGACTTGGTCCACGGCATCCAGAACGCGCCCCACTTCGTAATCGGTCTGGGCGGTATAAGCCGCGAACGCTTCCATCAGGCGCGCGGCCACCCGCTTCTGATCCGGTGTCAGCGAGTCGTAAGCCGGTATCTCTCTGGGCCGGGGCGTGAGCTTCGTATCAGGCGGGATAACGCCCAGTTTGAGCTGGCGCTGATAGGCTTCTTCGCGGTACTTGTCCCAGCCTTGATCGAATTGCCCTTTGAACTTGTCCAGCCATTCTTTGGGAACGTGATGCGGCGCATGGGTGGCGCCGGGCGCATAATAGACGAAGAACGGCCGATCGGGCGTGACCGATTTCTGCTGAAAAATGTATTTGATGGCTTCGTCCGCCAGCGAATCGTTGAGCGTGTAGCGGCCTTCCTGGCCTTTCGGGATTTGCATTTCCACCGGCTGATGATCGCGATAAAGGGCCGGAGCCCACTGATTCGCTTCCCCGGCGATAAAGCCATAGAAATGATCGAATCCCTGCAGGCCGGGCCAGCGGTCGTAAGGGCCTGAAACGCTGGTTTCCCAGTCCGGGACATTGTGGTTCTTGCCGAAGAAGGCGGTGCTGTAACCGTTCTGGTGCAGAATCTCCGAAATCATTGCCGTGCTCTTGGGGATCTGGCCGCTATAGCCGGGATAGGCGGTGCCGGTTTCCGTGATCGTGCCGGTGCCGGCCGAATGGTGGTTGCGCCCCGTCAGTAGAGCGGCCCGGGTCGGCGAGCACAGCGCCGTCGTGTGGAAGTTATTGTAGCGCAGACCGCCTTGCGCTATTTTGTCCAGATTGGGCGTGGGAATCTGGCCGCCGAAGGTACTCCATGCGCCGAATCCGACATCATCGATCAGAACGACCAGGACGTTCGGGGCTCCGGCCGGTGCCTTGATAGTCGGAATCTTGTCGGGTTTTGAATCCTTGTAGGTCCGTCCGATCTTGCCCTTGAAAGGCGGTTCGGGTGCCGGTAGCACCGTGCCGTTTGGCGTCTTTGCCCAAGCGATGTCGAACGAAAGCGCCAGCAAAATGAAAACCATGAACAACGGCCCGAGTAATGCGCCCAACTGCTGTTGTTGAAGATTGGTTGTATGCATTGCAATCTCCTATCGTTGCTTGATGCTGCTGTTTCCCTGCGCTTGTTCGGCCGGCGATACGTACTGCTGTTATTTGAGCATCGCCGTTACCCGAGTTCGGCCACGTTACTGGTATTTGATGGCTATGGCGATCACGACACGACCTTCGATCGGCTGAACGGACCGATCCCGCCACGGTCCGGTGACCCAGGCGCCGGTGACCTCGGTGCGGTCATAGACGACGACCGCAGCGTCAGCGCCCAGCTTGGCTGCCTCCTGGCGCAAAGCCTCTTCAATTTTGCTCACATCGACACTCTCGCTTGATGGCTCTGCCCTGACTTCGCCCAGACGCACGTGCGGACGCGTCGGTTCCGTGCGCAGAATCTGAACCTGCGACGGATCGGACGGCGGATACTTTGGACTGCCGACGTCCTGCGTATGCGTTGTGTCTACCGTCTGGCATCCAGTGGCCTGGAGAAGCATGGCGATGACAAGCAGGCCGCTGATGAAATTGATTATCGTAGTCACGAGTCCCCTCCTGGCTGCTTCGGTTGTGAGCGATGTTTGCTTTCCAGTGACGCAACTCAACGGTCTGATCGCATAGTGGTCAGCCTGATGGCTCGGAAGGTTTGGCAGTTTATCGGGCAACTCTTCGCATTTGCCATCTGGACTGTCACGGGCATCGCTATGGTTTGTCGGCATCTTCGATTAGGAAGAGCGGGCAGGGCGGCGAGAGAGTCCCGGTTCCCTGATCCCAAAACATGCTGCCGACGAAGCGCAACGCATGGCTATAGTCCGTGTTGATGCGACGGCTGGTTGTTGATACTGAGCCAAACCGGATTTCCGCTACTGTAGCGGCTATCGGTCATTGTTCATGTTTTAAGCCGGTTTTCTATCCGTACTATTACTATCCGTCCAATTACTGATGGCTCTGATTCTGCGGGTAAGGATAGGTGGAACATAAGCCGGGCAGGGTGCATGAGTGCAGAGCGTGCCCCGTCTGGCTTTAAAAAACGCGTACTTGCTCGTTGCGCCTCTTGTTGCCGGCACGTCCTAATAATTCTTGGTTACCAGTAATGCCATGTTTTCAAGACACCGACTCCTTAACCGGAACGGCGGCTTTCAGCTATTTTCGCCGGCGTAAAATAGTGATTGAAAAGCGGCTATTTGTTTAATGGCCTAAAAAACTTGATGATGCCGGCTGTGATCCAAAACGCTTAGCGCCATGCGCTGCCTCGTTCTGCTACGGCAGAAAAACGCTTCGTGTTTGCTCACTCTGTCTGACCTCAAGGCGCGATGCGAACCTCCACTGAGTTGATGAACCATTGGAAATTGGTCCTGCTGTGTAATTCCATATCGTTTGCGTTCGCTATATCGAAAGTCCTGGTTCCTACGGTAACGACCACGGATTGCCCCGCCGGCACGGGGCCGGAACTGAATAAATGGGCAAAGTAGTGCTGGCCGCGGGTCAGATTTTCTCTATTCGCATATAAGTCATCTCCGTCGGTCTCTTCAAAAAGATTGGACATCAGGGACAGTGAAGGTTCTGGCACATTCGGGTGAAGAACGTTCATCATGAGGTAGTTGTTTTGATTGCACCATGCACTCGAAAACCCGAACTCATCATCGATTTCCAGATAGTGGGTGTCAATTGTGCTCTGAGCATCAACGAGGACTTCCACGAGACCGGTCGCGGGCGCTTCGAACCCGAATGCGATCTGAGCTTCGGCAGTTGCCGATGCATAATCAAAATTTCCGGCGTCGTTACAATCCATAGTGCTCTCGTTTCCTACCAGACCGACGGACGGCTCCAAAAAGAGCAGCCGATCCACCAGGAAGTTGTTGCTAGCCACGGGAACGAAGCTAAAGAGGAACCCGAAGAAAGGCGGCCTGAACAAGAACCACCGGTGTGGGTCGGATGGGTCATCTATTGGCGGAATCGAACCCCAGGGCAGCGGAAACTTATGCAGCGGCGACAGGTTTATCCATGTGTCGAGATGCTTCGGCAGGTTGTATCCCGGAACTACCTTGCCATCAACGACGGACAGTATTGCTTCCAGCCTTTGCCGGAACTCTTTGCCGATCTTTTCCAATTGCTCGGGATTGGCGCCGGTATTGCGTATGAGCCTGTCTATTTTCCATTTGCTCGCCTTATGTTGCCTGGTGAAGTCATGATTCAAGCTTTCCGGCGGCTGCCAGAGGTCACGGAAGGCCAGGCGCTCGCGTTTAATCTCCTTTCTCAACTCAGCCAGTTTGTCGGCTCCCAGAAGATCATGCAATCGGCAGCGGGTATCCTCAACGGCTTCATCCGCTTTTTGGATGCGCAATTCCCTGGCTTTATACCGTTGCGCATCCTGCTGGCTGATGGCTTCTTCAACCGACTGACGATCCTTTGCTGAAAAGCCGTCCAGAAACGGCAAGTTGCGGGCAGAGCAGTTACCATTCGGCATTTGCGTACTCCTTCGGAAGTTTTAGGCAATTTCGTTTTTGTCTGTTGCGGCTGTCACTTCCATTCTGTTGTTTCTTTACAGTTCAGCTTACGAAATATTCCGAACACCAGCGCACCGCGCCGCATAACCAACCGCCAATGGAGCGTGAGCAAGGCGCAGGCCGAGTTGATTGGGCGGTCAGTTATTGATGCGGAGCCGAGTCAGATTTCCGGAACTGTGGTGACTATTGTTCACACTTTTGCCTGAATTTCTATTCGTTCGGTTACTGATACCGCCTACTGAAGTTGTCGCGATTCCAGGGGCGGCATCAATTACAGCTCGACGCTTGAGTTACGGAAATTGCCGAGCGGTTAGACAAGTTCGTGTCTAACATTAAAAATTCTCTGCATTCGCCCGGGAGAAACTTAAACGTTCTATAAGCGCTGCGGGTGCGGTCCGGGTGGGCAAAGTCAGCCTCGGCATCCACACCTCCGGCAGCGTTTGTTTTTACTTGATCTGTATAGCTTCGGAAGGAGGCATATCCTTGAGTGCTGCGCCTCTTTTCATCGCCCATTCAATTATTTTGACTGCCAGCGCTGGCGTTTTAGTTATCAGCGGTAGTCTCTGAGCCGCTGACGGGGACGCGTTTCGCCTGGAAGTTATGGCTGAATTCATCGGTTGGCTGAACGTTACCGGGATTCAGCGGGTCTATGCCGGGGCCGAAAACCTGCCCTCTTACAGAGACGGTTACAGTTTGCAGCGTATTATCGAACTGCATATCGAATTGGGATTTTGTGGTGCCTAAGAACGCGCCCGTTGCCGCATCATACACAATACTCAAAACGATAGCCTCAGCCTTATTGTCTCCATTGCTTTTCCAGGTGCCATGCTGATTGCTGAAAGCATTGGGAGGCACTTCTCCCTTAAATTGAACGGACTGTATGCTCGCCAGATTGCCGTCCGCAAAAAGGTTCAGAATTCTGGTTGATTCATCAGCCGATTGAGGCATCGCCAGGTATGTGCCGGCAATTTGTGCACCGAAGTTGCCTTGCGGCATCTGTTCGGTCGTTCCGGAAAACGTCGGGGAAGACAGTGCGAAGATGCCGAAAATCATTAAGGTACGAATAACTGATGTTGCTGATGTTGATAGTCTCATTTGAACCTCCACTAGATAATAAGCTGATTAAAGGGAGAGTAACTTTTCAGATATTTCCAACCTTTTACGTGGCCCTCATTGCCTGGCGCTGAATAACAAACTGCTCATGCCCCGTCTTAATCACAATCCGGCCGGTCTGGGTATAAGGCGAGAAAAGATCCGCCATAGGTTGGCGCGGGATTTCATCGAAATAGTCTGCCATCAGGAAGCGCATGACTTTCAATCGGTTCTCCTCCGCATCCGGAAAAGCCAGTTCATAATGCATGGCCTGTTTGCGGTAAACTTCGCCCTGCATGTCCAGGCTAGCCTCAAGGTCTTCTGCTGTGTGGTAAGGGTAGGGCATGTTGATCAAGGCAAAACAGTAGGTCGCGAATTGGATCAGTGTGTTCCTCTTTCCGGCCATGGCGGCTAGAAAAAGTCCGGAAGGTGTTAAAGCGCGAAGAAGGCTGGCCAGCACTTCGTCAAGATCCGGAACATAATAAAAAACATGATTCGCCAGCACTAGATCAAAGCGGGCATCCGAATGGGGAGGCAGTGCTGGCCAAGTTTGCACTGGATGAACAGTGAAGGGTTGCAGTTGTTCGATGGCCTGTTGACGATATTCCTCATCAGGTTCCACCAGAGAGAGCCGCAACCGGTCCGAAGGCAAGCCAGCCAAGCCGAGAAATTGGCGGGTGAATCGCCCGGAGCCGGATCCAAAATCCAGCATGCGGATTGGGCCGCTTCCAGTCGCTAAAGCATGCACGTGGGGCATATAGGAACGTAAATCCTCGTCTGCCTCCGTACTTTGCTCCTGAAAAAAGAGATAATCATCATGGATGGGCCAAAAGCTCTTACTGCCGGTCACATTCATGGGCAAAACTCTTCATCAACACAATCTTTAACCCTTAGTTGCTGACTGTGACGCGTTTCGCCTGGAAGTTATCGCTAAATTCGAAAAATGGTTTAGCGTCGCCAGGATTCAGCGGATCTACGCCGGGACTGAAAATCTGTCCCTGTGCGGTGGCTGTGAAAGTTTGAAGGGTGTTGTCGAATTGCAGGTTATAGTGGGCAATTGCAGTGCCAAGGAACTCACCCGTTGAGGGGGTATAGTCCAAATCCAGGACCGTAGCTACAATCTTATTCTCTCCAACGCTTTTCCACGTACCATGTTGATTACTGAAACCTTCGCCGGGAACGTCCCCGCCAAACTGAACAGATTGCATACCCGTTATGTTGCCGTCCGCAAAAAGGTTTAAAATTCGGGTTGGGCCTTCGGACGGTTGATGTATCACAAGGTAAGTACCGGCAATTCGTGCACCGAAGCTGTTCACAGTGTCATCTGGTCTGTTCGTCTTGCCCTCCGGGGAATCAAAGTTGCCTTGTGCCTGTAGGGCTGGGCTGGCAAATACAAAAAAACCAAGAAAGGCTAAGATGCGGATAACTGATGCTGATAGTTTCATTTGAACCTCCGCTAAAAGGTGATAGATGTTTCTTTAAATCATGCTGTCATCTTTGTGGCTGCCAGTTGCCGTGATCCGTCAGCATCCCGGCACAGCTAGCCGCCGATTAACTTATCGAAATCCTCGATGGGAAGCGCTGGAACAGTGAGTGGCAAAAGAAATTCCCATTGCCTTATTCAAGTCAACTGAAGCCTTCATTGCTTCGGCTATGCCGGGAAACTCCGTAATCACCAGTATGTCTGTTTTTCCCATCGTGGCATAGGTGCTTATTATGGAACCTCCGCATTGTTGAACGATCTGGTTGGCCTTTGGAATGCGGTCGACGCTGATTTGCTTCACGGAATCAGCCGAATATTTTCCTGCCATTATGAATGTCGCCATTGCATTATCTCCTTTTTCATCCTGGTCTCTCGTCGGACAAACCCTATAGCCGGTTGCCGACGAAGCGCTGTTTAATAGGAAGTTTGCGCGGATGGTGATTATTTATCTTGGGCCAAGCTGGATTTCCATTACTTCAAGCAGCTATTGTTCCTATTTTAGGCTGGATTTCTATTCGTGCCATTACTGTCTAACTTAGCGGTTATTGGGCTTTGACTTGAAGTCAGGTGATCAAGTGACAGAATATGGCGATGAGGAGGAGAAAATACTTTACTAATGTGAAGTTTGATCAAGGCCGGTTTTTTGCCACAGATGCTCAGTTGGACAGGATATCTATGAACTGGTAAGGCGGCTGGGATGTCAACTCATCTAGCACTGCTCATGCTGAGATTGTTTTAAGTACGTGCAGCCCACCAGATCGGATTAGTTTTATCCCTGATCGATGAAGCATAGACATTCCGAAAAAGGATAAGAAAAATGAATAAACAAACATGTCTGTTCGTGGCCTTATTTGTCCTGCTTACTTTCGCCAGTCTTCACTCAAGCGGAATTGGGGCGGCTGTGCCTGGCGCGGTCAAGCTTGATCGCACCTTGCTGCCCATTATCGAACCTGAGTACCCGCCGATCAAGGAACTCGACGCCCGCAAGGCCAAGGCCCCGCCGCGTTTCGAAGTGAAGGCGCCGAACGGTGCGCCCAATGTGGTCATTGTGCTGATCGACGACATGGGCTTCGGCACGGCAGGCACCTTCGGCGGCCCGGTCGCCATGCCGACAATGGACCGGCTGGCGCAGGAGGGCCTGCGCTACAACAACTTCCATACCACGGCGCTGTGTTCGCCGACCCGGCAGGCCCTGAAGACGGGCCGCAACCACCACACCGGCAACACCGGTTCGATCATGGAGACCGCCACGGCGTTTCCCGGCGATACCGGCGTATTGCCGAACAGCGTGGCGTCAGTGGCCGAGATACTGCGGCTCAACGGCTACAGCACCGGCGCTTTCGGCAAATGGCATGAAACGGCACCCTGGGAAATCAGCGTTTCGGGGCCTTTCGCCCGCTGGCCGACCCTGCAGGGCTTCGACAAGTTCTACGGCTTCCTGGGCGGCGAAACCAACGAATGGTCTCCGTCGATTTACGACGGCGTGACCAAGATAGAGCCGCCGCATGACCCGAACTACCACTTCACCACCGACATGACCAACCAGGCCATCGCCTGGGTCCGCTATCAGCAGGCGCTGACGCCGGACAAGCCGTTCTTCGTTTACTACGCGCCCGGCGCCACCCACGCGCCGCACCACGTGCCGAAGGAGTGGGCCGATAAGTATAAGGGAACGTTCGACCAGGGCTGGGACAAGCAGCGCGAGGAGACGCTCAGGCGGCAAATCGAGCTCGGTGTCGTACCCGCCGGCACCCGGTTGGCCAGCAAGCCCGAAGCCATCAAGGACTGGGACACGCTCACGCCGGACGAGAAGAAGCTGTTCACGCGCCAGGCGGAAGTCTTCGCCGGTTTCGCCGAACACACGGACCACGAGATCGGCCGCCTGGTCAAGGCGCTCGAGGACCTGGGCGAGCTGGGCAACACCCTGTTCATCTATATAGAAGGTGACAATGGCGCCAGCGCCGAAGGCGGCATGAACGGCATGTTCAGCGAGATGACCTACTTCAACGGCGTGCAGGAGACGGTGGAAGATCAACTCAAGCATCTGGATCATTGGGGCGGGCCCGAAACCTATCCGCACATGGCGGCAGGCTGGGCGGTAGCCTTCGACGCGCCGTTCGCGTGGACCAAGCAGGTGGCCTCGGACTTCGGCGGCACGCGCAACGGCATGGTCATTCACTGGCCCAAGGGGTTCAAGGCCAGAAACGAAGTCCGCAGTCAGTTCCATCACGTGATCGACATCGTTCCTACGATCCTCGAAGCAGCCTATCTTCCTGAACCCAAAGTGGTTAACGGCACGATACAGAAACCCATCGAAGGGGTGAGCCTGGCGTACACCTTTGACGACGCCAAGGCCAAAGACCGCCATGTCACCCAGTATTTCGAGATGTTCGGCAACCGCGCCATTTATCATGACGGCTGGCTGGCCGGCACCGTGCACCGGGCGCCCTGGGAGTCTCAATCCCGTCACCCCCTGAAAGAAGACCTCTGGGAACTCTATGATGTGCGCAAGGATTTCAGCCTCAGCCAGGGCCTGGCGAAAGAGCATCCGCAGAAGCTTGCGGAAATGCAGAAGCTGTTCATGAGTGAGGCGGTCAAGTACAACGTCCTGCCGATCGACGACCGTCTGCTTGAGCGTTTTACTGCCTCCGTAGTGGGACGGCCCGACGTGATGGCCGGCCGCACCTCGCTGACCCTCGGCGAGGGTATGACCGGCATGATGGAAAATGTCTTTATCGACGTAAAAAACCATTCCAAGAGCATTACCGCCGAGCTGGAAATTCCCGAGGGCGGCGCCAACGGCGTCATTCTCGCCCAAGGCGGACGGTTCGGCGGCTGGAGCCTGTACCTAAAGGACGGCAAGCCCGCTTACACCTACAATTTCCTCGGCCTGAACCGATACACGGTGGATGCACCGGAAGCCTTGCCGACCGGCAAGTCCACGGTGGTGTTCGACTTCGCCTACGACGGCGGAGGAGTGGGCAAGGGCGGAACCGGGACGCTGTCCGTCAACGGCAGCAAAGTCGCCGAAGGCCGTATCGACCGGACGCAACCGAGGATATTCTCGGCCGACGAAACGGCCGACGTGGGCATCGATGACGCCACGCCGGTGGCCGACGGAATCGGCGAAGGCCCGCAAACGCGCTTCACCGGCAAGATCGAGAAAGTGACTGTCGAGGTGAAATGAGCCCGGCAGAATGGGCGTTAGTTCTGCCAGGAAAAGCCGGGAGATTCGATGGTGCGCTTTGTGGCCACTCTACTGTTCCCGGCAGGACTAAAGAAATCCATGTGCATGTGAATGAAGTTGCTGATCACTGGGAAGAGAAAAAATTATGAATCTGGCACCCATGTTGAAACATGAAATCAAAGAAATAGGCTTGGTTTCCCTTTACTTTTTCTTTTGTTTCAGTGTGTTCCTCACGTTGAAGAAACTACTGCTGGCTGACTACCAGATCGAAGTTTCAGTCCTTTCGACGGCGGCCATCAGTGCGCTCATCGCCGCGAAAATCGTGATCATTCTCGACAAGACTCATGCCGGCCGCCGCTTCGACGCCAACTATTCTCCGGGATTGGCTGCTCTGTATAAGACGCTGATCTATATCCTGGTGACGTTTATCGTCTTGTACCTGGAGAAACTATTTCATGCCTATCGGGAGACCGGCACGCTCGCGCAGGCTATCTCGTATGTGTGGGAGCATAAGGATCGCAACCTCATACTTGCCAAAGTGCTCTGCGTCGGTTTGGCGTTTTTTGCGTATCACCTGTACGCGGGGCTCGACCGCCGTCTCGGCGAAGGGACGCTTCGCAGACTGGTCATGGCATCTCCCGAAGAGACGCCGACCCCGGATAAGGGATAAGAAGGCGGAATTCAGTTCCCAAGAATAATGACAAGAGAGGTTAATCAATGGCTTACGAAATTTTGGAAATCGATAACGAGATCATACGTGCCCGCATTTCGGGCGTTATGAGGCTGGCTGACCAGAAGGAATTGCAGCAAGTGGCCCGTGATTTGATTGATCAGGGCCTGAAACCGAGGCTGCTGGTGATGGCTGAGAATTTTGAAGGCTGGGAAAAGGCGGAGGAATGGGAAGATGTCGGCTTCCTGACGGGCTATGGCGATTCTATTGTAAAGATGGCGATTGTGGGCGACGAACTCTGGAAAGAGCAGGTCTTCATGTTTACCGGCAAGGGACTGCGGACCACCGAGATCGAGTTTTTTCCGCTGCTTTCATTGGATGAGGCAGAGTTATGGATACGTTCATGAGCCAGGATGGCGTTCGCAAGGTTCGGCAAGAATCATTGCGAGCGAAGTACAAGGCGCACGGAAATGGCCGCAGTCATACGTAACAGGTACTTGCTGGCCGTAAGTATCGTGCTGGCGGTCACGGTACTTACGGCGGGATGGCTCGCGTACCTCGAGCTTCCGGCCATTCCACCGGTTCTCGTACAGCCCCCGATCCAGACCGATGCCAGCTATGTGGGACGTCACTCCTGCGCCGGCTGCCATGCCGAACAGGATCGCCTGTGGCAAGGCTCGCACCACGACCTCGCCATGCAGGAGGCGAGTGACGAGACGGTGCTCGGCGATTTTCGCGACGCCGAATTCAGGAAGGACGGCGTGGTTACCCGATTCTTCCGTCAGGACGAGCGCTATCGGGTGCGCACCGACGGCCCGGACGGCAAGCCTGACGATTTCGAGATCAAGTACACCTTCGGCTTTACGCCGCTCCAGCAGTATCTGGCCGAGCTTCCGGGCGGGCGGCTTCAGGCTCTCTCCATCGCCTGGGACAGCCGGCCGAAGGAGCAGGGCGGCCAGCGCTGGTTTCATCTCTATCCGAACGAAAAAATCGATCATACAGACGAACTGCACTGGACGAAACGCTCGCAGAACTGGAACTTCATGTGCGCCGAGTGTCATTCGACCAACCTGCAAAAGAACTACGATCCGGCCAGCCGCACTTATAACACTAACGCGTCAGAGATCGACGTGGCCTGCGAAGCCTGTCATGGACCCGGCTCGCACCATGTGGCCTGGGCCGAGCGCAAGCCTGGCTACGAGCGCATCGATGCCGGGACCAGGGGCCTGACCGTCCTTTTGAATGAACGCCAGGGAGTTCAATGGACGATCGATCCGGAATCGGGCAATGCCCATCGCAGTACCGCGCGCGGTTCCGAGCAGGAAATCCAGGTCTGCGCCCGCTGTCACGCGCGGCGCGCTCAGCTATCCGGCGATTACCGCCATGGCCCACTGATGGATACCCATTTGCCTTCGCTGTTGCAGGAGACGCTGTATCATGCCGACGGCCAGATCGAGGGCGAGGTTTATGAATACGGCTCTTTCCTGCAAAGCAGGATGTACGCGGCCGGCGTGACCTGTAGTGATTGCCACGAGCCCCACAGTCTGAAGCTGCGCGCGCCCGGGAATGGGGTCTGCCTGCAATGCCATAACCAGGACAAGTACGCTACCGAAAAGCACCATTTCCACCGCACCGGCTCTGACGGCGCCCAGTGCGTCAACTGCCACATGCCGGCCAAGACCTACATGGTCGCCGATCCCCGCCGCGATCACAGCTTTCGTATCCCGCGCCCGGACCTTTCGGTGCGGCTCGGGACGCCAAATGCCTGTATGAACTGTCACGCGAACAAGCCGGACCGCTGGGCGGCGGGCAAAGTGCGGCAATGGTACGGCCATGATCCCAAGGGTTATCAGAATTATGCCGAGACCCTGCACGCGGCAAGGATGAGGACTACGGATGCCGAGGCGCGTCTGCTCGCCTTGCTGCGCGATAAGGAACAGCCGGCTATCGCACGGGCTACGGCGGCTGCGGAACTGAGCCATTGGCTGAGCGGAAATTCGCTTCCGGTGCTGGCCGAAGCGCTTGGCGACGCCGATTCTCGAGTGCGCGCCGCCGTAGTCGAGTCCTTGGCGCCGCTGCCGCCGGAGCAGCTTTGGCAACTTGTCCATCCGCTGCTACGGGATCCGGTAAGGGCGGTGCGTATGCTCACTGCCGGCGCGCTGGCTGGAATTCCCGCCGAACAGGTGCCTCCGAGCGAACGCGCTGATTTCAGTAAAGCCATCGACGAGTATCTGGCGTCGTTACGGTTCAACGCCGACGAACCGGCCGCACAGGTCAATCTGGGCAATTTCCACGCGGCGCGCGGCGAATCCAGGGAAGCTGAACAGTCATACCGGGAGGCGCTCGTCATCGATCCGGATTGGCTGCCGGCTTACGTCAATCTGGCTGATCTCTACCGCCAGACGAACCGCGATAGAGAAGGGGAGTCTCTGCTGCGAGAAGGTCTGGCGCGCCAGCCGAAAGCGGCTATTCTGCACCACAGTCTTGGGTTGCTGCAGGTGCGGCGGAAGAATCTGCCAGCGGCTCTGGGCTCACTGAAACGGGCGTTGGAATTGGCGCCTGATGATGCCCGCTTTAGCTATGTTTACGCAGTGGCCCTGCAAAGCGCCGGGCATGCGCGGGAGGCCAGGGCCATCGTCGAGACCGCACTGACGCGGACGCCGGGTGATCTTTCACTGAACGAACTGAGGTCTCAGTTGACGAAGGAGGTAAGCAATCGATAAACGCAGCACCATTCAATGCAATATTCCGAAACGAAAGGAGTAAAGACATGAAACCGACACTAATGATCAACTTGTTGTTGACTGCCGTTTTGATGCTGGCCGGCTGCGAATCCACCGGCGGCAAGCAAGCCGATGCGATAGATGCGGCTCAGATCGACCGCGATGTGGACGCCGCCCTGGCGAAGCTCTACGAAACCGCGCCCTCGGCCAAACTGCTGGCGTCCAAGGCGAAGGGTATCCTGGTGTTTCCGAATATCGTCAAGGCCGGCTTCATCGGCGGCGCTCAGTACGGGAAAGGCGCTTTGCGCAAGAGGGGCCAGACAGCGGGCTATTACAATATCGTGGCCGGCTCGTTCGGTCTGCAAGCCGGGGTGCAATCATTTGATTATGCACTGTTCTTTATGAATGATGAGGCGCTTGCCTATCTTGATCGCAGTGAGGGGTTTGAACTCGGCATAGGTCCGACAGTGGCTGTTCTGGACGCTGGTGCGGCGGGCAATCTGAGTACCACGACTCTCAAGGATGATGTCTATGCATTCATATTCGGGCAAAGAGGCTTGATGGCGGGTATTAATCTGGAAGGGTCGAAGATCACCCGGATCAATCCGTAACCGGATATGACCGGCAGGATGCGGTGACGATAGGAACCGTATCGTACTGCATCCTGCCGTGCTGCTTTTTTATATCTAACGCGGTGCTTGTAGGGCGTCCCTTTGCCCCTGTTGATAGGCCCGCTGTTCGGATTCCTTGTGTTTGCCATACAAAAAACCGCCCGTGGTGCCGGCAGCGGCACCGATTGCCGCCCCCAGGCCGGCATTGCCCGCCATCGCACCGATGACGGCTCCGGCGGCAGAACCACTCAAACCTCCGGTGACAGAGCGTTGCTGAGTCTCCGACATGCCGGCGCAACCGGCCAAATTAATAGTGGCCAATACCGCCATAACTAAAATCAAAAATCTTTTCATGTCATATCCCCTTTAATAGGTTTTTTTACAGGGCCATTTTTCGGTTAAAAATCTGAATTCCGTCTCGACCGGCATTTCGTTCATGTATTCAGGGTGTCGTTGAGCCCATGAAATAAACATATCGATTATTTCGTTGCGCGAGGGCTTAGGCTCCGGAGCACATAATAACTTCAGTTCCCGTTTATCCGCAGTCGCGGCCTGATAATAATGAAAAGCGCCAACCAGATAACCGTGGCAAAAATGGATGGCATCCCGATAATGGGGGTCTTGCGGCGATGCCGTACAGAGATTGATCAGGTTTTGTGTATTCTGTGCTACGAAATCTTTATCGGTCACGTCGGCTTTTGCCGCGCCAGTGGCAAATAAAGCGAGCAATAAGAAAGGGGCGAGATGTTTGAGTTGCATAAGTTATATCCTCGGTTTTTTCTGCTTTAATGGGAAATAAATTCTCTACAACAGGAAAAGCGCATTTATACCTGCGCTGCTCTATCAATTTGAAGAAGAGCATCTTCCTTTTTTGTGGCGTATTTCTGTAGTCTTCCTTCCTATCCTTTTCACACTACCTATAGCAAACATCTACTTCAAGCGGTTACTTTGTGTCATACATTGGATGTCATTGCGCTTATCTTGTTCCGGTTAATAGAAGAAACTAAGGAACGGGGATTCAATAACTTCAGAACTTTAAGTTGCAAATTAAGGAATGGGCATAAAATAACTTCCTCAAGTACGCGGAGAATTTCCCGGTGTAGGTGCGAATTTATCCGCGCAGTGCGAATACCCTATAGGGCACAAGTACCCTAAAGGGCATAAATAAATTCGCACCTACAATTTTCTGATTTATTCCAGGCTCATTACTTATTATCTGAAGATTTCCATGGGACTCCGGCGGGGCAGTTTAAGATAAAACGCTGCTTGAAATACGGGAATGGGCGCCCGTTCAAGGATTCTTCAGGGGAAAATCCGCTTCCAGTCTTTTTTCATATC
Organism: Methylobacter luteus IMV-B-3098; assembly: GCF_000427625.1. Taxonomy (GTDB): domain Bacteria; phylum Pseudomonadota; class Gammaproteobacteria; order Methylococcales; family Methylomonadaceae; genus Methylobacter; species Methylobacter luteus. Next base: position 1,643,110 of record NZ_KE386569.1, on the reverse strand, counting down.
AACCACAGTCCAGCCTTTCTGCCCGGCCTCATCAAGCGCTTTGTCGAGCTGTCCAATGGATGATTGCCGGTCGTATGCCGTCTCGCGTTTGTCGTCGGTATGATGAACGAGAAGCCCGAAACGAGGGCCATCGCCGGCTGTCGTCCATTGCAGCATTTGCAGATCGCCGTCGGAATTGCCGAATGCGGCGATTGGTCTGTGACCTATGAATTTATTGATAGCCACTGGCTTGCCGTCCTTGTCGTCGATAAAGTCGACTTCCGGCAGGCGCATAAGCACCGGTTTACCGCCCTGAAATTCGAATTTGGTTTTGATGCTGCTGCCGATAACCTGCTCCGGCGGGATGCCATAAACTTTCTCGGTCCATGGTCGCATGAATTCAATGCCGCCGCCGGATAAGATGTACGTCTTGAAACCTTTGCCGCGCAAATAGACGAGCAATTCGAGCATCGGCTGATAAACCAGTTCGGTATAGCGCCGGTTGTATTTCGGATGCTTTGCCTCAGCGAGCCAGTCTTTGACGATTTGAGCAAATTCTTCAGTGGTCATGCCCGCATGAGAGGCCATGACCAGTTCCAGCAAAGCGCGCTCACCGCCTGCCATCACCCCTTTCAGGTCTCCGTCAAGCACGGATTTGAACGGCTCCGTGTCTTTCCATTCAGGATGCTGAGGGCTAAGCGCCTTGACTCGATCAAGCGCGAAAGCGAGCTGAACATACAGAGGCTGTTCGGACCACAGGGTGCCATCGTTGTCGAACACGGCGATGCGTTTGGCGGGCGCTATGAAATGCCTGCCGCCTCTTTGAGTCGTCTCTTTGACGAATTTTACGATAGCTGTCTTGGCCGGTCCGCTGTTCCAGGAGGGCAAGGGGTCTGCGGTTCGGGCATGAGTAACCATCGAGAATGACAACAATAAGAGCCACAGAATAATGCGGTAGCCATAACTTATTAAATGTATGCGGGATAACTGATTCATGGTGGTCTCTATAATATTTGTCGACGCAAAATATAAGTCGAATCGAGCCTATCTTCGAACATTAGGCGGATTCCCTGGATTTTTTCAAACCGTGGCTTACCGGTGTCAGCCTTGCCTGGCAAAGGCCAGCCATAGAATTCGTTTAAGCTGCGTGTATAAAACAAACCTTGATCTGAACAGCAGGGGTTCAGTCAAGCCTATCCCAAAACAAGGAACGATGGGGAACATCGAGTTCCTTGGGCAAACCGATCATATAAACCAGGCCAATTACCAGATCCGTCAGCCCCAACGGCACGGCAATCAAGCCCAGATCACCGAAAAGACCCGCTGGAACAAGTAACAGTGCAGCAACGTAGCGCAACAATGATTCCCAGTATACAAAGGAAGCGCGATGGCTGAGGTCGCGGGAGGACAGGATCAGAACCGCGCTGGTAAATCCAAGGAAACCGGCAAGTAGCCAGCCCCACAAAGGAGCCGGGATATTGAGGCCGAGTATTCGGTAGACCGGCGGAAACAGCAGGATCACAGCTAAACCGCCGTTGTAAAGTCCCGACCAATAAACAAAGTCCTTCATTTTGAATGGCATGGAAGCCTCCAGATTTAAAACGTTCAAGCAAACATTCAACCATTCCCACACTGTAATGATAGGGGGTCTATTTAGGGGGTGGGCCGGCTTCAGGATGCTCCCGCAAAAACATACGTAAAAAACGCAGCCGCCGGTTTTTTTCGGCAGCCGAGATTAACCTGTCAAACGGCTGTCACCTGTTTGGCGGCGTCTGCAATTGCTCCATGACTTGATCAATGGTGAAGCTTGCCGCTTTCTGGCGGGGCGGATAGTCTTTGAACGTTGCCAGAAATTTGCCAACGCTGCTCTGAGCTGGCAACAGCAGGAAGGCATGATCAAGATACCAATCCCAGTAGGTATTGGATGTGATGGGCGCCTTCTCGTAAGGATCAGTGCGCAGGTTGTACAGCCACGGAATTCTTGTTTTGACGAATGGTTCGCCCCATACTGCCAGCGTACCTGGTTCCCGTTGCTGGGCGAATACCAGCTTCCAGTTATCGTAGCGCAACGCCGTCAGGTCGCCGTCGTCGGAGAAATAAAAGAACTCCTGACGGGGGCTTTTTTGTTCCTGACCTGTCAGACGCGGCAGTTGGTTATAACCGTCCAGGTGGACTTTGAAGTTTTTCCTGCCGGCCTTGTAGCCCTTGAGAAGCTTATCCTTGACGTCGGGCACACCGGTTGCGGCCAGCAGGGTTGGCGCCCAGTCCAGGTGGGAAATGATGTCGTTGGAGATCGTGCCGGGATTGATGTGACCCGGCCAGCGCACCATGGCCGGCACGCGGTAGGCACCTTCCCAGTTGGTGTTTTTCTCACTGCGGAAAGGCGTCATGGCGCCATCCGGCCAGGTGTTCATGTGCGGGCCGTTATCGGTGCTGTACATGACGATGGTGTTATCGGCGATGCCCAACTCATCAAGCTTGGCCAGTACGGTGCCCACGTTTTTATCGTGGTCGATCATGGTGTCGTGATACGGACTCTGCCAGCGCCCGGCCTTGCCCAGACTCTCGGGTTTCGTGTGAGTGCGGAAATGCATGTGGGTGAAGTTGACCCAGACGAATAGAGGCTTGCCGGCCTTGGCTTGCTTGTCGATAAACTCGGCGGCGCGTGCGGCAATATCGTCGTCGATGGTTTCCATGCGCTTTTTGGTGAGTGGCCCCGTATCTTCTATCTTCTGAGTACCGTCGGGATTGGCGAAGCTATGAATCACGCCGCGCGGGCCGAATTTCTTGCGGAATTCGGGAAAATCGGCTTCTTTCGGGTAGTCCGGCGATTCCGGTTCCTCCTCGGCGTTGAGATGGTAGAGGTTCCCGTAAAACTCGTCGAAACCATGGGCGGTAGGCAGGGACTCGTCCTTGTCACCCAGGTGGTTCTTGCCAAACTGGCCAGTGACATAGCCTTGGGCCTTTAATAACTCGGCGATGGTTGGGTCTTCCTTGCGAAGACCCAGGTCGGCGCCCGGCATCCCCACTTTGCTCAAGCCTGTGCGGAATACGCTCTGTCCGGTGATGAAAGCGGAACGTCCTGCTGTACAGCTCTGTTCGCCGTAATAGTCGGTGAAAGTGACACCTTCGTTGGCTATCCGGTCGATATTAGGGGTCCGGTAGCCCATCACCCCCTTTGAATAAGTGCTGATGTTGGACTGGCCGATGTCGTCACCCCAGATGATAACGATATTGGGCTTCTTTTCGGACGATTGAGCGGCAGGCTGGGCCGCGGCTGATCCATAGGTAAATGTCAGACTAACCGCCAAAGTCATCAATGTGAACGAGGTAAGCTTGATGTAGGTCATTTTTTCCCCTTATCTCAAAAGTTTGCAAAAAATGAACAACGATCGCCTTGTTTTGGCAAACATGCTCTTGCTTGGTTCCATCTGAAAGAGGGCAAGATCTGTCAAAGTTGAAATCATCGCATCGGAACGAAGGGTGCAGTACGGTGTCAACGGTTCGAAGGGATGATGGGAATAAAGCAGAGAAGCCATGATCGGCTGGAAGGTAGTGGACGAAGGCAACGAGCTGGCAAAGTTTCAACCCCTGTCCTCGAAGGAGGTAATCCGTGAAGACGATACGACATCCGGAAATACGCACTGTGCTGTGCGTGGCGCTTCTGACGGTAGTGGCAGGCTGCGCGGAGAAAGGGGCGGTCACGCGCCCGGAATCACCGGCAGCCCAGGCGCCAGCGCTGCAAACCGTGGCGGAGCCGGATGCTATTCTCATGCGCATGGCCGAGTTTCTGGCCAAGTCCCCGCGATTCAGCGTGAACCTCCGGACCAGTTATGACACTGTCCAGGAATCCGGCCAGAAGATTGAATTCGGCGAAACGCGAAAGGTCATCTTGAGCCGGCCCGACGGGCTGCGCGTTGAAGCGGAGCACAGCGATGGCGAGAGGCACGTCGTCCTGTACGACGGCAAGGACATCACGGTATTCAACCCGTCCCAGAACGTCTATGCGCAGGCCTCCAAACCCGGCGGCATAGATGAGGCGGTCATGTATTTCCTCAAGGATCTCAACATGAGGTTGCCGCTAGCCATGCTCCTGGTCAGCCGGTTTCCGGATGAACTCAAGCGTCGGACCCAGTCGCTCGACTATGTAGAGAGGACTGAAATCTATGGAGTGCCTGCGCATCATTTGGCAGGGCGCACCGAGACGGTAGATTATCAGGTCTGGATCACGGAAGGCGCGCAGCCGCTGCCGCTACGCGTGGTGTTGACTTACAAGAACGCCGAGGGGCAGCCTCAGTTCCGGGCGCAGTTTGCCGATTGGAACTTTTCGCCCGAAGTCCAGGATTCCCAGTTCGCATTCACTCCGCCCGAGGGGGCGAGGAAGATCTCATTCCTTGCGCAGTTGCCACAGGCCGCGCTTCAGAGGGGAGCGGCCTAGGAACAAACCGGGGGACAGAAATGAACATCAGACCTTCAATATTCGTTACAGTTGCTATGGCCACAATCGTTTTACTAATAGGGTCCGTGGGGTCCGTGGATGATGCTGTCGCCCGTGGTCGTGGAGGCGGCGGAGGCTTCCGTGGCGGCGGAGGAGGCGGTTTCTCACGAAGTGGGGCAGCGGCTAGCGGCAGCTTTGCCTCCCGCGGCTCAAGCTATCAGGGCAGCAGGGCAGGCGCTGCATCCCGTCAGGCATACACCGGCTCAGCGCAACAGAGGCGTCAACAATTACAGCAGAACCCTCCGCAATACGACAGGCAGCAGTTGCAACAGAGCCGGCAACAATACGGACAACAGGCGCAGCAGAGCCGCCAGCAATATGGACAACAAGCGCAGCAGAGCCGACAAGCGCAGCAGGAGCAAGCGCAGCAAAGTCGGCAACAAGCCGCGCAGTCTTATCCTCGTGGTTATTATCCACCCTCAGGCTATTATCCGCCGTCAGGATATTACTATGACCATGACGACTGGGACGATGGCGAAGTCGCGGCCGTGGCGATCGGCGCGGCCGCGCTGGGCGCCGTCGGGGGATACGCGGCGGGTGAGTCATCGGCCTCTACCGCGCCATCCACGACGGTAGTCCAGACCGCCCCACCGCCCTCAGGCTACGCGAGTCTGCCTTGCGCGGCTACTACCAAGGTCGTTTCCGGCGTGACTTATTATCAGTGCGGCTCTACCTGGTATACCCAGGCTTATGGTAGCGGCGGCGTAATTTATATGCCCGTGCCTCCGCCCTGATCAGGGACCGTAAGTGCAGAGAGGGATTTCCCGCTCTGTAGAAACGAATCGAAATTTTTAACCCTATTATCGGGCTGGGAAATTACCCCGGCTCCTTGTTCAATTCATCGCATTTGGTTTGCCATAGGAGGCGTGTCATGAGACAGCTTAACCTTGCTGCGCCAAGCTTACTCATCCTGGCCGTTTTGGCTGGGTGCTCGTCCACCGCTTTTAACGAGCGCCAATCGTACACGGGTGAAATGATTGCCCGGCCCGATCGCATTGTCGTCTATGACTTTGCCGCGACCCTCGCCGATGTTCCATCTGAATCCGCTCTGGCGGGCCTGTCTGTCGAACACCCGATACCGCAGACTCCGGGGCAAATCGAGACCGGTCGCACACTGGGCGTTCACGTCGCGCGGAACTTGGTTGTGGAGATTCAAGACATGGGGTTGCCGGCTGTGCAGGCCATGGGCCAACCGGCGCCGCAGGCTGGTGACCTTGTGATCAAAGGCTATTTCGTCTCCATTGATTCGGGTAACGCCGGCAAGCGTGTGCTGATCGGTTTTGATTCCGGAACTGCCGATCTGAGGCCGGTGGTCGAGGGCTATCTGGAGACGGATCAGGGTCTGCACCGGCTTGAAAAAGGACTGCTCGAACCCGGAAACGGCAAAAAGCAGGGTGGACTGGCGGGCTTGGCAACCCTCGTTGAGACCGGAAATCCCCTTGATCTTATCGGCGATGGCACGTCGAAACTAAAAGGAGAAAGGAAAGGTCCTCCGACGATCGGCGACGCCGCTCAGGGAACTGCCAAGGAGATCGCCGATCAACTACGGGTGAAATTCAGAGAACAGGGGTGGATCTAATCAAGTGATATGGGAAGCTATCTCAGTGGGCGGATGCCCGGCCGAATACAAGAAGAATTCCCGGCGCGAAGGCTCGCAATGGTTCGGTTTGCCGCAGTGTGCCTCGCCGTAATGGCGTCCGATTTGCACGGTCAGGAACTCGAACCGCGCACCTATGCCAACACGCCCGTCGGGCTTAATTTCCTCATCGCCGGCTACGGCCACCTGGAGGGCGGCGTGGCGATCGATCCGGCGCTGCCAATAGAAAACACGCAAGTCGAAGTCCATTCCGCCGCGTTTGCCTATGTCCGCTCTCTTGATTTCCTGGGAAAATCCGCCAAGTTCGATGTGGTGCTGCCTTATGCCTGGGCCTCGGTCAGCGCCACTGCCCTAGGGCAGCTCCGGGAACGCGACGTATCCGGCTTAGCCGATCCAAGAGCTCGCTTTTCGGTCAATTTATACGGCGCTCCTGCGCTTTCGCTGGAAGACTTCAAAAATTACCAGCAGGACACCATCATCGGCGCCAGTCTCGAGGTGACTGCGCCCGGTGGCCAGTACGATGCCGGCAAGCTGCTCAACCTGGGCACTAATCGCTGGTCAGTCAAACCGGAGGTCGGGATCTCAAAGAATCTGGGGCCGGTGACGCTGGAATTGATCGGCGGCGTCCGCTTCTACACCGACAATGATGACTTCTTCGGCGGCAAGGTCCGCGAACAGGACCCGATCTACTCCATGCGAGGGCACCTCATTTACAGCTTCAGTCACGGCATCTGGGCGGCATTGGACGGCACCTTTTATACAGGCGGACAGACGACCGTGGACGGCATAAAACGCAACAACAGGCTGGAGAATACGCGTCTGGGCGCCACACTCGCGTTGCCGATAACCCGATACAATTCGGTCAAGCTATATTTCAGCACAGGTGTTTCTACCCGTGCCGGCACCAATTTCGATGCGGCCGGGATTGTCTGGCAATACCGCTTCGGCGGAGGACTTTAATCCATGCATCAATCGAGAAAAGACCGAAGATGCTCGAAAAAAAACTTATCAAGAACCGTTTAATCAGAAAATAAGGAAGGCTGGCATGACCCTAAAAACCGGTTTTTTCACGCTTTGCAAAGCGTTGATTCTCGTGGCAGGCTTAGTGGCGACATTCAGCCCCCACGGCGCCATGGCTACTGAAGAGGGCGACGTCAAAAATTCCTGGGCTTTCAATCTCACGCTCTATGGCTGGATGCCCGGTGTGGACGGTAAATTCTCTGCTGGGCGGTTTAACAAGTCGGTCGATGCCAGTTTTATCGATATTGCCGAAGAGCTCAGGAACTTCCCGTTAGCCTTTATGGGCAGGTTTGAAACACATTACGAGCGGCTGGGGTTGTATGTGGATGGCAATTATATGGATCTGGATTTCGAGCCCAGATTTGACCAAGGGATCAGCAAGGGACTGTCGAGCCAATTGGGCATCATGGAGTACGGAGTCATGTACCGGCTGTTCGGCACTCCGGCGAAGGAACAGGTCGGCCATTGGGCGGAAAAGACGCGGTCTAACATGCTCGAGGTCTATGCCGGCGGGCGAACCATCTGGTTGGACAATCAGGTTGAGTTCAGGGGCATAGGCAGCGCCTCGGCCAGCGAAAGCCTTACCAGCCCGCTCATCGGCGGGCGGTTCACCGTGGAATTCAGTCCGGAGTGGTTCGTGCAGGTGGACGGTAACGGCGGCGGCTTTGGCATGGACGACGTCGATTTCGCCGGGTCCGTGATGGGGATGGTCGGCTACCGAACCACTCTGTTCGGCGTGCCTACCTCGCTGGAAGCCGGTTACAGGGCTCTGCGCCTGGATTTGAAGAAGCGCATCATTGAAACCAATGTAATCATGAGCGGACCGTTTATCGGGTTGACAGGGTACTGGTAAAGATCGATGCGGTTGAATTAAGCCATTCATGCTGTGGCATCAAAGTTAGATTGGTATGTTCTCAATGACGCTGGATTTTAAAGGAGTTTTGCAATGGTCAAATTTATTTCTTTGCAGGTGTATTTGGCCTCGATCATGACATTGACCGGCTGCGCCGCTCTCCGGCCCCATTTTCCGCCGCCGCAGCAGGTCGAGGCGCAGGTTAAAATGCCGGGAATGCCCGGCGTGCGGGCCTGGGGCGATGAATTCAGCCCGGCGTTCCAAAAGGACTTGATCGAATCCTTACGGCAGGAACAGCGGAGCGGCCTGTTCCGGGAGGGCGATATCGTCAGCATTCTGGCGATATCCGGTGGCGGCGGGGATGGCGCTTTCGGCGCGGGCTTGCTGTGTGGCTGGACCGCCGCCGGCAATCGCCCGAGCTTTAAACTGGTCACCGGGATCAGCACCGGGGCATTGACTGCGCCGTTCGCGTTTTTGGGGCCGGCCTACGACGATAAGTTGAAGAAGATCTACACAACTATTTCCTCGAAGGAGATTTTCAAGCTGAAATCCCTCTTCGGCATGGTGCAGACGGATGCCATCGCTCTGAATGATCCCCTCGCCAAGCTCACCACGGAATATGTCGACGAGAAGATGCTCAAGGATATCGCCGCTGAGCATCTCAAGGGGCGGCGGCTCTATATCGGCACCACCGCCCTGGATGCCCAGCGTCCCGTGATCTGGAACATGAGCGCCATCGCGGCGTCGGGCCGTTCTGATGCGCTCGAACTGTTCCGTAAGGTCATGATTGCATCCGCCGCTGTGCCGGTGGTCTTTCCCCCGATATATATTCCGGTCGAAGCCGGTGGGAATAGCTACGACGAAATGCATGTCGACGGAGGCGTGACCAATCAGGTGTTTCTCTATGGTCCTATGTTGAACTTGCCGGCTGGCAGGAAAATATTGGGACATGACCGACCCCTCCGGAAACCGCGGGTCTTCGTTATCCGCAACACGCGGCTCAAGCCCACTTGGCTTGCCGTGAAGCCGGTTATGCGTTCCATCGCCCCACGCTCTGTCGCTTCGCTCATCAAGGCCCAGGGCGTTGGGGATATCTACCGCATTTACGTCATCGCCCAACGGGACGGGCTCGATTTCAATTTGGCCCACATTCCCGATGAACTGGATACGAACCGAAGCGATGAATTCAACAGTCAGGTGATGAACGTCTTGTTCGATACCGGCTACAACCTGGCTCGCTACGGCTACCGCTGGCAGAAGACCCCGCCGGGGTTCTTTCCCGAGAATGGGGCCGGTTATGAATAGCAGCCAGCCTGGTTCAGGAGCAACCAGTCAATTTCTTTCGATAAAGCGCTGAATCATCAGGGCAAATGCTATGAGAAACTGAGTTGGCGAATTATCCCCATCCCGCTTGATGCCGGCGGATGGTGATAATGATGGCTGAAAAAGCGATCGGAAACACTGAGTCAAGCAGCGGGCGCGCCGCTGTTTCACTTTGTCAAACAGGGCGGGATTAAGCGCTGGTCGGTAAATGCTGGCAGGTGAGGTTTGCCGTTTGATCCCGAAAAACGATTACAACGGCAACTCGCATCAATAACCTTAATCAGTGAAATTAGCCTTGATACTTGTCTGATGTTTAGTGGCGATAGGGATAGTATTTTACGGAATATATTATTTTATAAAATATCCTGAAATCCGTTGGACAAGCCCGCATTAAGTTTTCAAGATAAAAGCGTATTTAAATAACTCGGATTAAGCATAATCGGGTTATTGGATGAAACTTTGTTGAATTAAGCTTATCCAATGTTTGCCAATAAAAAGCGTTAAAATCATTGGTTTATTGTTTTTTTGAATGCCATTGACGAGAGAAATTGGTAAAGATAGGCGCTGAACGAGGAAAACATTAAAACTGTTTAATAGATAAAGTTTTTTTAACGTTAATCTTCAGTAAGGGGAAATATATGAAAAAAATAATAAAATTATTAATGATTACCCTGGTTTTCAGTATGGTTGCGGCTTGCGCGACCACTTCAGATGTTGAAAATATACAATCGCAAATTGATGGCTTGAATTCCAAAGTTTCTCAGGCATCAACTGATGCGGCCAACGCACAATCCACGGCGGCTGACGCGGCGGCAAGGGCCGAAGCCGCAGAAGCCGCGGCTAATCGGGCGGCTCAATATGCTCAAGATGCCAATAGCAAATTGGATAGCGGTTTCAGAAGATCGATGATGAAATAAACCTTTGTTGTTTAAGAGCAAAACATAGCCCGATGAGAAGATTCCCAGTCTTTTAGGGCGATTTATGCTTATCAAGACCGAGTTGAAATAACGGCAAATATTTGCCAGTCAGTAGCATCAAAAACTGGCTGGCAAAATCTAAACATTGCTCTAATAAACCCCATCCCGCCAGGGGAGTCTTCGGCAGAAATGCTTTCTTCGCCGATAACCAACATGATTAGATAACTGATGTTACGCAGATAATTGGTTCATACGTCAAGCACCCCTGTAGGGTCGAATTAATTCGACCCGAGACGCTCGCCAAGCTTTCCTGAAAGCGTTTTGGCTCTTGTTGAGTGCGAATGAATTCGCACCTACGCGAGTATCTGGCCGATTTCGATAAAGGCGACTCAAGAGCTGTAGTGCTTGGGAGCGGCAAAAGGCACAAAAAGCTACCCATGCGTAACATCAGTCAGATAAGTATATTGACGATCTTCAGCAGAATATCCTTGATCGGGACTTGAATGGAGAACAGCACGGCTATGGGAATCAGGGTCGGAATTGCGATGGCAAGCAATGAGAACTTGCTGATAGGCGTTATACGCATACTCCTGATCGCCTGATAAAGTGTCAGGGTGTCGGCTACCGGCCCGAGTTCCTCCGCATGCAAGAGCGGATCGTCTACTTCCGTTTCCCCCAGAATCCAGCGCCGGCGCACCAGACGCCCGTGGTTGCCGATCAAGGCGCCATATTCCAGCAAAGCACGGCGCCTGGCCCTGGCGAGAGGTCCGATGAAGGTCAGGAGCGGCGCCAGACATATAACGACCAGGAGGACCAGAAAAACTGTGAGCATTGTCTTTAAGGCCTGAAGGTCAGCTCCATGGTAAACAACACCATGGGCCAGGCGCGAAGACAGCACCGCCGATATCGCGAAGGCGAACAGGCTGAATGCATTCGGCAGACGTCCCAGGAAGCCCAGGCCGCCGGCTCCATCCGGATGAGTGGGTACGATATCGAGATCGAGCCGGGAGATACGTTTCAGCAGGACGAAAACCAGGATCAGACGCCAAAGCCAAGCCAGCAGGAGGGCGCTAAAGAGGGGGCGGCTTACGTACATAAACCACCAGCCGCCGAATCCGAGACGGCCTGCGCCGTCGTTTGAGGCCCAGTTGACTTCATGGCCGAAGTCAGAACTGGCGGTCACTGGCCCCAACACCGTCCAGGCAATGATAAGCGCGACGATCACAACCCAGGGCAGGGGCCGGTTGCGCAGATGGGTTATATCCCTAATGATGTTCGCGAAATCCTGCCTTTGAGCGGGTTGCACCAGACCCGAGGTCAGAAAATAGGGAATCAGCGTCGTGCTCAGTTGGTGCGCCATTCCCTCGCCAAGAATGAAAAGCGGTACGGCGAGCAAAAAGCGCGCATGCACACCGAAGTGCCTCAGTAGCGGATCGTCCACGGCGCCGGGCAATATTCGGTCTGTCGCTATGGCCCAAATGACGATGGGCAGCCAGGTGAGCAAAGCGAAAAATACCGCCCGGCGCCTCAAGCCCAATCCCTGTTCGGGAATCAGTCCCACGCGGCGTTGGAGCCGAAACGGCAGATCATCCCTGACCAGGGAGAACGCCAGCGATTCGTCGACGGTTTGCTTCATGGGTTGGCTCCTTGTTGATTAAAATGGCAGGCTGCTGCTCCAGCCGCATCCATTATTTCCAGATGACTGCCGCTGATGCGATAACGTTCCACCTTCTCCAATGCCGATCAGTTTGATTCAGCGATCGCGATCGGGTCGCCGTCGGCGGGCGGCAGGTCGGTAAGCGTCCATCACCAGGTTTGGAATTCACTCATCCTTGCTGAACAAATTCCTATTTAATTCGGCTTAGTCTATACGTTAGGCTTGAATATACAACCAACAATAGCTTTAGCGGCTTGTACCAGAATGGAATAACATCTGTTTCATGTATAAAAGCAGGGCGGATCAGGCAAACGCACTGGCTTTTTAGCGTGGACCGGCCACAATCCAGGCTGTAGGAGTCTGTATTTAATCTAAAAAATAATGAAATTGGAATTCAGACTTATAAGGCATTATCTAAAGAATAACCGCTATTGGCCCAATAACTGCTAAGCTTGACAGTAACCATACGAATAACAATCCATTCAAAAAAATGGATAATAGTTCCCCTAAGAGCATACATCTCATTCAAAATAAATTTCTGTACCTTCTTACCGTCTTATTTGAGTGGATTTGAGACAGTACGATAAAGGGCGTTTCATTGCTGGAGCAGCAACAATGCCATTAAAGCCTGTTTTACTTTCGGGTGCGGAAATGGATCAGTTAAGCATTGAAATCAATTTACTTAAGCGCTAATTGAAGAATTTAGCATGTTTCACGGCATTATGCCGGAAGAGGCTAAAAAAAACCGCCTTAACTTTTAAACAATTAAGGTATTTGTAGGTAATTTTTAACGCGAGGTATTTCTGTTATGAAATTATTACAAACAATTGCTGCAAGTGTATTGGTATTAGGTATGGGGTCTGCTTTTGCCGAGGAACCCATGGCATTGACTGACGCCCAGATGGATAAAGTCAATGCGGGCGAGGCATGGGCAAGCGCTGACGCCGTGGGCTTTGCATTGTTCGGTAAAGTAGACACTTCCACGTCCGCCGTTGCTTTTGATTCCAGAAAATTTGATTTTGCAGCGGCTAGTGCGTCGAGTAGTGCTAGAGGCATTGTCGCATTTGCCTCATCCAGTAGCTCTGCATACGCAGACTAAATAAAAAAGCAGGAAATGCCTCTTTCTGTCGGTTGAGACATTCCTGCCAGCAAGACACAACTGAAAAAGAACGCCTTACATTTTAATTATGTGCGAGTTAATTATAATGCTAAGGCGTTTTTCAACCTTGACAGAGAAACAATTCAGCAAGCGTTGAGCCTGCTGCTTTCAGGCTCACTCACAATCTTCATGCTCTTTGTCTGCGGTTATCGCTCTCGATGAGCACAAATATGACCAGCACAGCGTCGAAAATTATCCATAATCAATTTCCCTCCGATTTAGGCCTTACGCATAATCCTGGATTAATAATTGATGTTACGCAGACAATTTGCCCATACGTCAAGCGCCTGTAGGGTCGAATTAATTCGACCCGAGACGCCCGCCAAAGCTTTCCTGGAATCGGTATGGCTCTTGTTGAGTGCGAATTAATTCGCGCCTGCGCGGGCATTTGGCCGCTTTCGGTAAAGGAGGCTCAAGAGCTGTAGTGCTCGGGAGCGGCAAACGGCATAAAAAGCTACCCGCGTAACATCAGTTAATAAGGTAAGTAGTAGACACAATATCTCTCTCTGATTAAGAACATTAAAATATACTACTTCATATTACGGGATACCTTTGATTGCTTATGAATAAATTTAAACTTGATGATAATACTGAGTATTTGGCGGAAGATCTTGTCGATGGTTATTTAGTCAATCCGGTTTTTCATAACGGACTGGGTTTAGAATCACCTTTCATCATCCGTATGGAACGTCAATTTTCCGTGCATCACCTGATAAACGGATGCCTCAGATGCTGGGGCGTTTTTTACACCCTCGATAATGCTCTGAAATGCGCCAAAAGTGGTCCTTCGTGGCGTAACAAGGCTTGTGCCTAGCGGGGGCACAATCTGTGAAATAACTGATGTTGCGCAGACAATTTGCCCGTACATCGAGCGCCTCTGTAGGGTCGAATTCATTTATGCCCTTTGGGTACTTGTGCCCTATAGGGTATTCGACCCGAGACGCCCGCCAAGCTTTCCAGAAAGCGATATGGCTTTTGTTGAGTGCGAATTAATTCGCACCTACGCGGGCATTGGGCCGCTTTCGGTCAGTGAAACTCAAGAGTTATAGTGCTCGGGAGCGGCAAACGGCATAAAAAACTACCCGTGCGTAACATCAGTGAAATAACATCAAATATTTGTATGATTTTGTCCTGATGGTCTATTTTTCAGCCCGACAAACATTGCTAAAAAACCGGGCGCCTGCCAGACCAGGTTTGAACTACACCAGTCAGGCCATGCCTCTGCGGCACCTTAATTCCTCCGCTTAACATCGTCTTCACGCCCAGTTCTCACTCAATGCCTGCGCCTGTTGCAGAACCAACTCGACAGCCGACTCCTGCTGATCGGGCGGATATTTGTATTTTCGCAGGATGCGTTTCACCATGAGCCGCAGCTTGGCTCGTACGCTCTCTCGGGCCGACCAGTCCACGGTAAGATTGCGGCGCAAATTTTTTCGGTCAGCTCATGGGCTATTTTCTTCAGCGTTTCGTCGGACAGCTCGCGGACGGCGGATTCATTGTCGGCCAAGGCATAGTAGAAACTCACTTCATCCTCGCTCAGACCCAGTGTCTCGCCGCGTCCGGCGGCCTCGCGAAACTTTTTGGCCATCTCGATCAGCTCTTCGATGACCTGCGCCGTTTCGATGGCGCGGTTCTGGTAGCGTTTGACGACATTGGCGAGCAGTTCGGAAAATTTCTTTTCCAGCACGACGTTGCCGGCAAAGCGCGCCTTGATTTCGCCTTCCAGCAACCGGTCCAGCAACTCCACCGCCAGATTGCGCTCGGGCAGGTTGCGCACTTCGGCCAGAAAGGCGTCGTCGAGAATGCCGATGTTCGGTTTGTCCAAACCCACCGCGCCAAAAATATCGACCACATCTTCCGATACCACCGCCGAGTTGATGATCTGCCTTATCGCCAGTTCCCGTTCGTCATCAGTCCGTTTTTTTTCACTGATATCGCGTTTGGTCAGGATCACTTTGACGGCCTGAAAAAACGCGACTTCTTCGCGTACCGCCTTGGCATCATCCAGCGTGCAGCACAGCGTGAACGCTTTGCTCATCGCCAGCGCCGTATCGGCGAAGCGCTTCTTGCCATCCTTCTGACCGAGTACATGATTGGCGGCGCCCGCCAGCCGCCTGTGGCCGGCGGTCAGGAAATCACTGTAATCGAAGCCATGCAGCAGACTGCGCAGAATATCGAGTTTTTCCTCCAGCACGGCATAAGCCTCACGGGCATCCGCGGTCGGGCGTCCGCGCCCGTTGCTGGCCGTGTACTCCTTCAGCGCGCTGCGCAGCTCATTGGCGATGCCGATGTAATCCACCACCAGGCCGCCCTGCTTGTCCTTGAACACGCGATTGACGCGGGCAATCGCCGGCATCAGGTTATGGTCTTTCATCGGCTTGTCGACGTAGAGCGTATGCATGCACGGCGCGTCGAAACCGGTCAGCCACATATCGCGCACGATCACCAGTCTCAACGGGTCGGCCGGGTCCTTGAAGCGCTTCTCCAGGCGCTTCTTGACCTGTTTGCTGTAGATGTGGGGGCGCAGCAATGCCTTGTCGCTGCTTGATCCGGTCATCACGATTTTCACAGCGCCTTTTTCCGGATCATGGTCATGCCAGTCCGGGCGCAGCCTGATAATCTCGTTGTAGAGATGCACGCAAATCTCCCGGCTCATCGCGACGATCATCGCCTTGCCGGGCTGGGCCTTGTTGCGTTCCTCAAAATGCGCGACCAGATCGGACGCCACCAGGGCTACGCGCGGTTCGGCGCCGACCACTTTTTCCAACGCCGCCCAGCGGCTTTTCAATTTGGCCTGCTGGCTTTCTTCCTCGTCTTCGGTCAGCTCATCAACCTCATCATCAATCTGAGGCATTTCCTCGGGCTTCAGGGCCAGCTTCGCCAAGCGTGATTCAAAGTAGATCGCGACGGTCGCACCGTCCTCCCTGGCCTGCTGCATGTCGTAGACATGGATGTAATCGCCGAAGACGGCGCGCGTGTCGCGGTCTTCGCTGGAAACGGGCGTGCCGGTAAAGGCCACAAAGGTCGCATTGGGCAGAGCGTCGCGCAGATGCTGGGCGTAACCAACCTGATAGCGGGACTGGTAACAGACATCCTGAACAGCGGCCCCCGGACCTGTAGGTCGGGTTAGCGCAGCGTAACCCGACGTTTCGCCGGCATCTTGTCGGGTTACGCCCGCCGGGCTAACCCGACCTACAGAGGATTTCGCTGTCAGCCTTGCCTCAAACCCATACTGCGTCCGATGCGCCTCGTCGGCAATCACCACGATGTTACGGCGCTCGGACAGCACAGGAAAACTATCCTCATCCTCGCCGGGCATGAACTTCTGAATGGTTGCGAACACGATGCCGCCCGAGGGACGGTTGCCCAGCCTGGCGCGCAAATCCTGCCGCGTTTCCGCCTGCACCGGCTGCTCGCGCAACAGGTCCTGCGCCAGCGAAAACACGCCGAACAACTGTCCGTCCAGATCGTTGCGGTCGGTGATAACGACGATGGTCGGGTTTTCCATGGCCGCTTCGCGCATCACGCGCGCGGCAAAGCAGGTCATGGTGATGCTCTTGCCCGAACCTTGCGTATGCCAGACCACACCGCCCTTGTGGCTGCCGCCGGGACGTGAGGCGGACACGACCTGACTGATGGCCGACCGCACGGCATGAAACTGGTGATAACCGGCGATCTTCTTGACCAGCGCGCCGTCATCCTCGAACAGCACGAAAAAGCACAGATAATCCAGCAGATAAGCCGGCGCCAGTACGCCGTGCACCAGCGTTTCCAGCTCGTTGAACTGGCCGAGCGGGTCCAGCGTGACACCATCGATGGTCCGCCAGCGCATGAAGCGCTCGGCAGTGCCGGACAGCGACCCCATCCTCGCCTCGGTCCCGTCCGAAATCACCAGCACCTCGTTGTACTGAAACACATCCGGGATTTGTTCCTTGTAGGTCTCGATCTGGTCAAACGCCTTCCAGATATCGGCGCTCTCATCGACCGGATTCTTCAGTTCCAGCAGCACCAGCGGCAGGCCATTGACGAACAGGATGATGTCCGGCCGGCGGGTATGCCTGGGGCCTTTAATCGAAAACTGGTTCACCGCCAGCCATTCATTGGCGGCGCTGTCGGTAAAGTCGATCAAGCGCACAAAATCGCCCCGGGTTTCGCCCTCCTGCTGGTACTGCACCGGCACGCCGTTGACCAGCAAGCGGTGGAAGTGGCGATTGGCCGCCAGCAGAGCCGGCGTATCCGGATTCAGGACCTGCTGCAAGGTATCCTCGCGGGCGGCCAAAGGCACCTGCGGATTGAGCCGCTGGATTGCGTTGCGCAGACGCTCGGCCAGAACGACCTGCATGTAACTGCCGCGCTCAGGCGCATCGCCGTCCGGCGCGATGTCCGGGCCATAGACGGATGCATAGCCGACCTCGGCCAGCCAGCTTAGGGTTTCCTGTTCCAGTTGGTTTTCGGTCATGCTTTTTGCCCTGCATTGCCCATCAAAATCGCATTCAGGGCGACGTTGACATAATAATTGCCACGGCCCATTTTTTGTTTCTGCACAAAGCCGCCCTCCGCCAGCGCATCCAGGTACTTGGTTGCCGTAATGCGCGACACCTGCAAATCACGCTGCACGAATTCAATTTTGGTATAGGGGTGCATAAACAAATTATTGATCAGATCCTGGCTGTAAAACTTGTAACCGGCACGGATGCGGTGCTTGTAATCCAGCAGCGCCGCCTTGATCGCCTGAATGGTGGCGATAGTCTGCACGGCGGTCTGCTCCACGGCGTCCAGCATGTACAGCACCCAATCCTCCCAGCCATCGTCCACGCGCACGGCTTGCAGCAAGCGGTAGTAATCGGCCTTGGTGCGCACGATATGACTGCTCAGATACAGCACCGGAATATCCAGCAAGCCTTCCTTCACCAGATACAGCACATTGACGATACGGCCTGTACGCCCATTGCCATCGTAAAACGGGTGAATGCTCTCGAACTGATGATGAATCAGCGCCATCTTGATCAACGGGTCGACGGCGAACAGTTCGGCATCATTGATGAAGCGTTCCAGATCGCGCATCAGGGCCACGATCTCGGCGGGTTCCTGCGGGGCGTGTAAACGGTCTGGCCTCCGCCGTCCTTGAGCGCCGTGCCCGGCAGCTTGCGAAAGCCGGCATGATTGCGCTCCAGCTCGGCCTGAATCCCGATAATATGGTTCGCGGTCAGCAGCCCGTTGCGCCTGACCTGCTCAAAACCCACGCGCAAGGCCTGCCGGTAGCGCAACACTTCTTTTGCGGCCGGGTTGGCGAACGCCTCGGGTAATACGTCGTCCTTGAACAACTCATCATGCGTGGTGACAATGTTTTCAATCTCCGAGCTGTCCTTAGCCTCCTGCAAACCCAGCGTATTGATCAGGATCTCCTGATTCGGGATGGACCCGGCGATGCCTTTCAGCTCGGCCAGACGGCGGCTGCTGATCGCCAGCTTTTTAAGGATCGCAGGCGACTCAAAACGCGTGGCGTCCAGTCGCTCAAGCGGGGTAATGGAATGCATCGGCTGTTTCCCTGGCTATGATGTGTATAGAAAATGCCATTTTTTAAATATAGTAACATCGACGTGTATAGAAAATAGGTTTTTTTATATATGTCAGGTTTGATGTGTATAGATAAAGAGGATTTCGATAACCACAAAGGCGAGAGGAAACATTATTCATGACTGGTATTGTCATCCGGCAGGCGCAGTTGGCCGGAGATCAGGCGGGGCAGTAAAGTATCGCGGAGAGTAGCAAGGGTTTGGGCTTTTTTATTATTTTCAGTTATACGCACAAACAACGGATCCACAATTTCAATGAATTCTTTAATTATCTGGTCTTTAGGAATAACTACCGCCAATGGTCGAAATACTTTTTTGCTGATTTCCATAAAGGTAGAACCGTTTGCATGATTTTTGATCACATCCATGTTCTGCTTGCACCAAAATAGAAGATACAGCGGTGGAAGTGCTCCGCTTGGCAACATTGCAATATACCCTTGATTAATCGCGACTGGTATTTGTGTAATAGCCAAATAGCCTATTGGCGCTCGGGAAGCCCCGTAGGTCGGGTTAGCGTAGCGTAACCCGACATTTTCGTGCCCCGATGCGCCCACTTGGCTCCGATCCGTCGGGTTACGCCCTATCGGGCTAACCCGACCTACAAATTTACCCGTTGGTAAATTAGAACTCATACTCCAACCCCGTAGGTCGGGTTAGAGCAATTATCTATTACGTAGAAACATAGCCTGAATGCCTGAAGAGATTGAGGCACTCATCCGCTTGAAACTCATCCAACAGCTTACCAATGAGTTGCCAGAGCTTGTCGTAAGTGCGCTCGGCGGCCTTGCGCAGCAACGCCTTCAGTTTGGCGAAGACTTGCTCGATCGGATTCAGCTCAGGACTATAGGGCGGCAGATATTGGATCGTCGCCCCGTGCGCTTCAACAATGGACTGGACTTCCGCCACCTTATGGGCGGACAGATTGTCACAGATGACGATGTCGCCGGGCTTCAAGGTCGGTCCCAGTTGCGAGCGCAGATATTCCTTGAAGGCTTCGCCCGTCATGGCCTGGTCCAGACACCAGGGCGCGGTGAGCCGGTCGGCACGCAAGCCGGCAATGAAGGTCAGGGTTTGCCAATGGCCTGCCGGTGCCGCATCCCGACAGCGGGCGCCACCCAAGGCCCGGCCATAGCGACGGATCATGTTCGTGGAGACGCCCGTTTCATCCAGAAACACCAACTTTGACAGATCGCAGGTTTGCTGCCAGGCTTGCCATTGCTCTCGGGCCATCGCGACATCTGCGCGTTGCTGCTCACTGGCGACCAGCGTTTTTTTTATAGCGATAGCCCAGCTTGCGCCTAATAAACTTATCAATGGCCGAGATCGAAACACTTAGGCTGTGTTCGCGTCCCAGCCAAGCCTGCAGTTCCTGCAAGGTCATCGACGGACTACTCGCTAACTGTTCCTTGATGGCGGCTTCATAAGGTTCCAGCCGCGAGCGTCTGTAGCCGCCAAAGGGCTTGCCTTGAACGGCTCCGGTTTCACGCCACAAGGCGTGCATTCGGCAGACAAAGGCCGGACTGACTTTGTATTGTAAAGCCACGGCCCGCACGGTGTGGCCTGCGGCAACCGCTTCAGCCACCCGGCTGCGTAAATCTTCGGAATAAGGCTTGGGCATGATAAAAATGGCTCATTTCGTTTAACAAGAGGTTAGTTTATATCATGTTTTTATCTAAAAGATAATTGCTCTAGCGCAGCGTAACCCGACATTTTCGTGCTGGTGCTGTTTATTCATGACCTATACCTTCGAAATCAATGCCGTCTCGCCCCCAATCGGGCGGATATATGCCTGCTTCAACATAACGGCGAAAACTGGAATACGGCCAATCGATCGGCGATGACGCCAAACGGTGTTTGACCGGGTTGTAATGGATGTAATCGACATGGCGCTCAAAATCGGTTTCGTCACGTATCACATGCTCCCAATACCGATGTTGCCAAACCGCCTGTTCGCCTCGCGATTGGCGAGAGGCATTGCGGTATCGCCGCAACGCCGGGTCGCAATGTTTGGTAAACCGGGTTTTGATCAATCGCCAACGGGTAGCGTAATCGCTATCGCCGGGCGGCAATGTCCATAGGCAATGTAAATGATCTGGCATTACTACCATCGCGTCGATCTCGAACGGGCGGGATTTGCGCACGTTGCGAAATGCGTCGCGCAGGACTTCGACCATTGCCACGTTGTTAAACACCGGTCTACGTTTTTCCGTGACTACGGTAAAGAAAAAACTCCCTCCTGGAATGAATGCGCGTCGGTATTGCATGGCTATTGTCCGGGTTACGCTATGCTTTTACGCCCTTCAGCCGCGTCGGGTTAGCGTAGCGTAACCCGGCATTTACGACTTCGATGCGTCGGGTTACGCTATCGCTAACCCGACCTACAAAATTATTGGTTGGTAAGTCAGATCTCATAGCCCAGTCCTGCCAGTTTATTCCGGATCAGCCGTGTAGGTCGGGTTACGCTATCGCTAACCCGACCTACAAAATTATTGGTTGGTAAATCAGATCTCATAGCCCAGTCCTGCCAGCTTCTGCCGGATCAACTGATCCAGTTCCACGCCCTTGGCCATCTGCTCGCCCAGCTTTTCGGTCAGTTTCTGCATCTTTTCAGCAAAGGCTTCGTCGTCGTCTTCGATGGCTTCGGCGCCGACGTAGCGGCCCGGCGTCAGCACGTGGCCGTGTTCGGCGATTTCGGCGAGCCTGACGCTGCGGCAATAGCCGGGGATGTCTTGATACTCGCCCGCATTTTCCTTGCCGCGCCAAGCGGCAACAGTGCCGGCGATGCGTTCGATCACTTCATCGGTCAGTTCCGCCTGCACGCGGCTGATCATGCGGCCGAGTTTGCGCGCGTCGATGAACAGCACTTCGCCCTGACGGCTGGTTTTCTGTTTAGTAAGGAACCACAGGCAGGCCGGAATCTGCGTGTTGAAGAACAGCTGGCCGGGCAGCGCGATCATGACTTCCACGACGTCGGCCTCGACCATGGCGCGGCGGATGTCGCCCTCGCTGTTCTGGCTGGAACTCATCGAGCCATTGGCCAATACGATGCCGGCGCGGCCGGTGGGTTTGAGGTGGTAGAGCATGTGCTGCAACCACGCATAGTTGGCGTTGCCGGCCGGCGGATCGCCGTATTCCCAGCGCGGGTCGCCGGTCAGGCTGCCGTGCCACCAGTCGCTGATGTTGAACGGCGGATTGGCGAGGATGAAGTCGGCGCGCAGGTCCGGATGCTGGTTGCGCGTGAAGGTGTCGGCATGCTCTTTGCCGAGATTGAAGTCGATGCCGCGGATGGCGAGGTTCATGGCCGCCAGCCGCCAGGTGGTCGGGTTGGATTCCTGGCCGTAGATCGCCACGTCGCCCAGTCTGCCGCCGTGCGCTTCGATGAACTTTTCCGATTGCACGAACATGCCGCCCGAGCCGCAGCACGGGTCATAGACCTTGCCGTGGTGCGGCGCGAGCACGGCGACCAGCGTTTTGACGATGCTGGCCGGCGTGTAGAACTGCCCGCCCTTCTTGCCCTCGGCGCTGGCGAACTGGCCGAGGAAGTATTCGTAGACCTGCCCGAGCACGTCGCGGGCCTGGCTGGCGTTTTCGCCGAAGTCGATCGTGGAGACCAGATCGACCAGTTCGCCGAGCTTGCCGTCCGGCAACTGGGCGCGGGCGTAGCGTTTGTCGAGGATGCCTTTGAGCTTGGGATTTTCGGCTTCAATGACGGCCAGCGCCTCGTCGATGCGCTTGCCGATGTCCGGCTGTTTGGCGCAAGCGCGCAGGGCTTCCCAGCGGGCTGTTTCCGGCACCGAGAAGACGTTGACTTCCTTGTAGTAGTCGCGGTCTTCCAGTTCATCGGGAATCAGTTCGGGATCATCGAGATAGTAATCGTCGGCCGGGTCGGCAAATTTGCGTTCCAGTTCGGCCCGCGGCGGGCGGCGAAGGTGTCGGAGACGTATTTGACGAAGATGAGGCCAAGCACGAGGTGCTTGTATTCGGCGGCGTCCATGTTGGCGCGCAGCTTGTCGGCTGTCGCCCACAGGGTTTTCTTGATGTCGTCGAGCATGATCCTTTCAGCTTGTTGGGGAAAATGCTGAGTATTATCAGTGATGGATGACAGGCGTGACAAATTTAATGGTCTTCGAGCATGAATCCTGTTTGGCAAAGCCAGCTTGCCGCATTTGATGGCTGAAGCGGAACCATTCATGCGGGTACACATAGGCCGGTGCTAATGCATTTTACGGATTTTATTGGCATGAAAGTTATATATACTCAAGAACTGTAACAGGCTTTGGAAATAATCATCAGTTTTGCTTCTGCATCGCAACAGGGGAGTGAAGAAACACCGTTTCAACACTGACCCAACGACAAAACGGGGTAAACACTATGAAAAAAATGCGGCTTGCCATCATCGGGCTGGGGCGTCTGGGGCGTAAATGTGTCGAGGCCATTTCCGCCGACCAGACCACGGCGCTGGCCGGTATTGTGCAGCGTACCGACGAATCTCCCGATCCCGGTGTGGACGTGCCTGTCGTTACCCATATCAGCGAGCTTAAAAATGTGGATGCCGCGCTGATCTGCGTGCCTCCCGATGCGGTATTGGGCGTAGCGCAAGGCCTTTTGCAAAGCCGCATTCCCATCGTGGAATGCGCGCGTCTTCATGGCGAACCTTTTTTCAGAAACAAGTCGGAAATTCATCGGGTTGCGTTGCACCACAAAGTGCCGGCTATCGTTGGCGCGGGATGCGATCCGGGCGTACTCTCATTGTTTCGCGGCTATTTCGCGATGCTGGCGCCGCACGGGCATACGGAAACCACTCTGCACGCAGGAGCGAGTCTGCACCATAGTTTGGCGGCGGAAGGCATAAAAGGCGTCAGGAAAGCCTTGGCCACAGAACTCAAGCCGATAGGAGGAATCGTTCAACGCTATGTGTATGTTGAATTGGAAGCCTCGGCCGATGCGGCCGAAGTGGAGCGCATCATCGTAAATGACCCGCTGTTCCTGGATGAACAAACCCTGGTGTTTCCGGTGCCCAGCATTGACACGCTGGAGGAGACAAATCGCGGCGTGGTGCTGGAACGCCACGGAAAACCGGGTGAGGCCGGCCATGCGTCTTTCTTGCTGGAAGCGCGCTTTGATGAGACCGGGCTTGCCGCACGAATGATGCTGGTTGCCGCGCAATCATTAGCCACGTTGCACGCAGGCGCATATTCGTTATCAGACCTGCCGTTGAGCGCGCTATGGGGACAACCGGGTGCGGTCGAGGAGAAGGAATGGATGTGACGCGTCAATTTTTTGTGATGATTTACTGATCTTACGCCACAGCAGGGTCTGTCCTAAAGGGTACTTGACCCGAAACGCCTTGTTAGTCATTTTAGTGCGAATGAATTCGCACCTACAAGCGCATTCGGGCGCTTTGGGCCGGGGAAATTCATGATTTGTGGCGCCCGGCGCGGCAAAACAGGATAGAAAATGGCTCATGCGTAGCATCAGTGATTCACACCCGCTATGAAGAAGTCAGTGTCTGGTTGACAGGTAACGCTGCGCTTGTCCGCCGCTGACATTGAAAGGCCGTTTCAACGGCCTTTCAATGTCAGACTCCCGATTTCAGTTTACTCCGCCGGCGTTGCATGATGCTTGTTGTGTTCCGGCACGATAACATTGCCGTGCTCGCTCATCTGGGCGTCAAACCATTCATGAAGCGCCTGAACGTACTGGGGATATTCGGTTGAGTAATGAATCTGCCCGCCGTTTGCCAACGCTTTATATTCAAATTTTATATCGTCGGGTTCAGCTCTTTTTAACTGGGCGAGACCCGGCATATCGGGGCCGTGCATGCGTTCCGTCACGGAAAAATCGCCTTTTCTGAATTCATCGGCAATTTTTTGCAGATGGGCCTGAATCGATTTTATTTCCCGGGTATTGTCCGGCGATTTGGCGATGACATGTTGCACACCGCCGTGGACGGTCTTGGAAAAGGTTTGCAGGGTTTGGTCCAAAGAATAGGGCACCATCTGCTGCTGGCGGTATTGCACTTTAGCCATCTGATCAGGGCTGGCTTTTTCAAAGGCTGGCGTTGTTGTGGAAAAACATAAAAGTCCAACAAATAGTAAGGGGTAATGTTTCATAATCACACTTCACGTTAAGTTAAAACAAAATGAAAACACCATATATTAAGACTGCACTATAAAAGACATGGTTTCTGTTGATCAGGTTCAATATTAGGCTGCGTTTGAATCTGAGCCTGATTTCGATCATATCCGGATGCTTACGGTATTATGCAATCCAAGGTTTTCAGGAGCGGTCGGCGCACAGATCACGCGAGATCATGCCCCACATGCCGTCGGTGTCGGGTATGGGCGCGATGAGCTTGCCTTCGCCATTATTTTTGTTGATCTCAATCAGCCTGGGCTGGCCGTTTCCGTCCGCAACGCCTAAAAGTTCGCCCCGTGGTCCGACTGCCAGGCCGAATACCTGCTTGAAGCCGATGTCGCCGATGATTTCCGCCAGACCTGAATGCGGGTCGATCCGGACAAGCAAGTCGGTTGTTTCCTCCAGCGTATTGAGCCGCTTGGCGGCGCCTAACAAGGTTCCGTCCGGCAGGAAAACCAGATCGCCCGATGAGCCCAGATCACTCCCGTAAACGCCCACTTTAGTGCCTTGTCCGGTTTCAGTATCAATCGTGAGCAACTCGCCGTCCCGCGTCGCGGCGTATAGCTGGCCGTCAGGGCTTGCGGCCAGGGAATTGATCCAGCGCTCCTCGCTCAAATAGGCTTCGCCAATAATGCCGCCGACAAACTCGGTTTTTTGGGTAACCGTATTGATGATGAGCAGGCGGGTGAACGTCACGCCGAAGAGTTTGCCGCTGGGAAGAAACGCGAGGTCGGTCATTTCCTTGACGCTGGTTTCGCCCAGGTCCAGAGGGTAGGCCAGCTCAGGATTTCTCAGATAAAGGTTGAGAGCGTACAGATTGCTGGATTCATCGCTTTTGCCATGATCGTTGGCGTAAAGGACATAAGCGCCGCCTTCTTTGCAGTCGGCCGCTTCGGTGCCGGTTGCCTCAAGAAGCAGGGAGGATACCAACATGATGCGGGTTATGGTTTTTAAACTGAACATTGGCATTTCCTTTGGGTGACTCTAAAAGGGCAATGCATCGTTGGAATATTGTTTAGTCCGTAAGCTGGCTTGGAGCTTTGCGGAAATCCGGCATAAGGCGCTTCGAAATACCGGGTTTATCCACCCGGCCTACGAGCTTATATGCTATGAGTTCACAATCACTCAGGAACACATTGCAAACGCCACTTTCTGCAACACGACTGGTCGCCAAATTCGGTACAACAAAAAAATAACCAGGAACAAGGCGTCCAGGGTGGGAGAACGAGTTGTGGGTGCACTATTCCGCTCTCCCCAACCCCAACTGCGATTACCGAATTGTAATTAGCTGCCGCATAGACCGAGGCTTCAGCGGTAAATCCAGGTATATTCATTTCATGGCTCCTGGTTTAAGTTTAACGATCAGTTGTGAGCGATGGAGCGGTTCCGGCGCTTCGAAATGCCGGGTTTATCAATCCAGCCTGCGAGCTACGCAAATTTCAGCCCAAGTCGGGCGAGATAACCGGCGGACGGCAGATGATCACAGGGTGACCAAAAAAATCCCGTTGACATTGACATTGCTCAAGCGGAGATACGTCCTGTGATGTGCAGACGAACCGGTGTAGCACTGTGGAATACCCGCAGCACCTCATTGTCATGCCAAAGCGCCCCTTAAAGGATGAGGCGCCGAATTGCTGCAGAGATACTTCACCCGAGCCGGCTCTACTAAAAATAGCCTTTCCCTGGTATGTGGCCATGGAAGGACCAAGCGATGATTCGGCATTAAATTTAGGCATGTTCATATTACACCTCCTGGTTTCAGGATTTTAATAATAGACGCGCAAGGATGCGCGTCTTGCTCGCCGGCAGGCCAGAGCAGAAAAATTTAAATTGGGCTACAGAAGTGCTGGCCAAATAGGCTCCTGCAACGCCAACCGTTCTGACAACAGCCGTGGTTATCATTACAGCAGTGCGTGCCTGTCGGACAACATCCTCTGGTGCCTCCGTCAGTACAGGACTCTCGCCCCGGAGGACAGCTTGGAGGCGGCGGTGGCGGAGGCTTCGGTGTACAACATACGCCCGTTTCCCTACAGGAATCCAGGTCATAATCGGAACAGAACAACTTACTAAACCCGCTAGGGCATTGGGGATCGCGAACACAATGCGTCCCTTTCGATATCGCAGGCGATATTTGATCACCCATACCGGCAGCCAGAACCGCTGTAAGTTGATAGTAGCGATTCGTTCTATAAAGCGAAGCCTCTGCGTTAAAACTTGGTATGTTCATTTGACTTACCTGATTTTATGGTTGGTTTAGGTTCAACAACCGTAGTCCGCCCGGAATGCGCTGAAGCAAAGAGTACGTTCCAGGTGGGCGACTGCATACCACAGAGCACGAGGTGCAAGGTTAAATGCCATTTACTCTCCATGCGCTAATAACTCGTAAGCTGGGTTGGAGCGTTGCGGAAACCCAGCGTCACCACTTAATCCGTAAATCCTTGATGATGCAGATATCTCCAGGCCTTCGAAGATTACAGCAATCTAACGTTCCCGGACCGTAGCTGTTGCATTCGTTGCATGTAATATTATCGGGAAAGGTATTGCAGTCGACATCGATGTCCGGTGCGGGGTTCGTGTTGCGTCGGAAGAGTAGGGCGGGTGCCAAGGCGGCCACGGCCAGCGTATCGAAGGTGCCAGCTATCGAGCGGTAATGATCATTCGTCTTATGAAGCGAGGCTTCCGCGGTAAATCCAGGCATATTCATGGCGTTCATTTTATACGTCCTCTTTGACTGATGAGGTTTAACGGTCATAGTACGGCGACATCTTGGCGACCAGGAATGGAAACTCCTCGGTCACGTCGGTGCGCACAAAGAACTTCTCTGTAAAATCGGTATTGCGGTTGGTATAGGAGAAGATCACATCGACGATATTGCGCGTGCTGCTCAAAGGCGATGGGCGTACTTCCACTCCAGTCAGCGAAAAGTCTCCAGCAAACTCTTCCGCCGTCTTGGCATAGATGCCGGGGTAGCGCATGGCGAGATAATTCAGGGCGCGGTGCTCGTCGGTTGCGCCGGCGTTGTCCGTCAGTTGCATGATCCGGTTGAATAATTCCTCGGCCGCAGGCCCGAACTGCTCGGCTTTAGCTTTTTCCGGCTTCGGAATGGCTTTGATAAGCGCGTCGCGATCAAAGGAATAAATCTGGTCAAAGGCAACGATGGGTATCATCAAACCGTTGCACATCTCTGGCGGGGCGATAGGTCCGCGCAGGCCGATGACCACATCGATGTCATAAGGGCTAGGGGCTGGGCGGATGGCTTCCACCAGCAAATCGATATCCGCCGGATCGCGCGGTGCCAGCAGGTAGGTTTCCAATCCCTGAATGGTCAGCACCCAACACAGTTGGCGCACCAGGTAACGGTTTTCGCGCTTGGACAGCACGGCGTGGAAGGTCTGTTGATCGGTCTTTCCGGCGGTATCCGTGCGTCCGGTGGCCTGGGCAAATTCCTTTTCCGCGGCAAGGTTCGGGAAGCGTGCTTCCACCCGGCCGATGGCATAGACATAAGGAACCGTTCCAGTGCCATTGGAACTCAAGCCGGTTGCTCCGCCACAGCCACAGGTTCCGCCCTGCGCTTGCGGAGCGATCGATGCATCCGCATGAGCCTCAGGGTAGGGCACGACGGCTCTTGCGTTACTTGTCGTAGTCGGTTGCTCCATGGGTTTGTCCATTGTTTCAGCTTGGTCATTCATATCTGCTCCTTAGTAATCATGCGTATTAACAGGCTTAATAAACAAGAGAATCCGAAGTCAGACGATTCCCCTACCTTTGATGTCCATTGGTGAAAACCAGCCAGCGGTTGAGCGCAGTCGCTCGCTGCTCGCAGCCGCCGCAGGGCTTGAGCCCAAAATAAGAGGTCGTTCGCTTGATCGCATCGCCAAGCCCGATTTCTTCGTCGGTGATAAATCCAGGCAGATGCACCATATGGGGCGGGCGTTCGATCCGGCTTGGCGAATCATTGTCTTTGCTTGCTTCATTCATGAGATTTGCCTCTTTGCATTCGCCGACAACAGGATTTGGTAGGCCGCCGTAGCGTCCAGCAAAGGCGGAACTACCGAGGCTCGCCTCGGTGTAAACGCTTGAGTGACGGCCAGTTTGATTTGCGCCGCAGTCGCGGCAGGAAATTCCGACCACAGCAGCGCGATGGCGCCCGTCACAAAAGGCACCGCGACGCTTGTTCCTCCCAAAGTCAGCGGGTTGCCGTTCGCGCCAATACTGGTAATGCCCTCACCGGGCGCACTCAAACCCCGCCTGCCGATCGAACTGCCCAGATTCGACTCGTTCGTTGGCCTGCCTTGAAGGTCGCACGCGACCACCGGGATGATCCATGGATGACGGGTAATGGCGGAACTGCCGAGAGCGCCTTGATTGCCCGCCGCCGCGACTATAACCACGTTTCGCCTGATGGCCTGATTGAGCGCTTCTTCCAGCGCCTGTTCATCTTTGATGGACGGTTGCGCAAGGGCAAGGCTCAAGTTAATTACGCGTGCGCCGGCTTCGATACACTCTATGATTGCCGCGGCAAGTTCCTTCGGCGTCGCACTTGGCATATGATCGCGCCCCAGGGTTGTCTCTGAGAAAATGGGACGTATCAGGAGAGAACAATCGGGGCAGATGGCGGGGGCGGATGAATTCCGTTTTGCGGATAAGATGCCGGCGACAAAGGTTCCGTGCAGGCACGCGGCGCTATCGGCTTGTGTACACGCGGCGCCGTTATTTCCGGGAATCTCGTGAAGATAGTCAATTGCCAGATCGGCATGTCGGGTAACGACAGGTCCATCGATAAGTCCGATTTTTACTTCAGGGCTACCGCGAGTGCGTTTCATGAGTGGAGTGAGCTTGACCAAATCTAAAGAATCCAAAGAATTCTCCTCTTTGCTTGCCTGGCGCTCTAAATAATCGGCTATTAACAAGCGCACTAATGCTTTTTGTTCGAGTTAATGCGCTTGCCGCTCATTGATAAAGAACCTATCAGGTTTTTACTGGATAGCAAGGCAATTATTCATGGTTTTGGCTTGATTTCAATTCGTGCCATTACTTATGACATAACAGCCTGGTCTATGACGAGCTATCCGTCGAAAGCATTGCAATGGCTATTGCCGGTTAGTGGCAAGTTAGTAATGAGCATGGAATAAATCAGAAAATTGCAGGTGCGAATTTATTTATGCCCTTTAGGGTACTTGTGCCCTATAGGGTATTCGCACTGCGCGGATAAATCCGCGCTTACATTGGAAAATCCTCTGCCTACTTGTAGAAGTTATTTTATGCACATTCCTTAAGAGCCCATTTCCATTTCATTTCGAAGCCAGCGCTCAAGCACTTTGATAATGTAAGCTTCCTGGTTTGAAGTCAGGGCGCGGCCTTTCGGGATTCTGTGCCATTTTTCCAGGCAGCCTCGGCAGCAGCAGGCGGTCGCATGCTGGGCGACAAAAACCGGGTGTCCTCGGAATGGAGTTTGCTTGCCGTCATTTTCAATCACGGCCGGCGCCAGGCGCTTGGCGATGAAGTCTCGGGCGTGAGCGATGACTGTGGGCAGGCCTTTGGTTTGCAGGTAAACAAGGTCCTTGCCCTGGAGGTGGAATTTGCGGCGGAAAGCCGACTTTGAGAGAGCCTCAAAGATTTTGTCCAAGTCTTGCATAATTGATTAATAACTGATGCTAAGCATGCCCCCTGTGTCAGGATAACTGTCGCCTCTAATTTTCATTGATTGACTATTAGAGGTAATGAAATTGAAAAAGAAGACTTATTATACGAAAGCTTTTCGCCAACAGGCGTTGGAGAAAGTTTATAACCGGGGCGATCGTACCGTTCAAGCGATTGCCGATGACTTGAACATAAACAGCTGGACGTTGAAGAACTGGATGAAATTACCGAAAAACGTGGTTGAGGGCCAAGCCGACCTGATGACAAAACGACCTCAAGACTGGAATCAGAGCGAACGTTTTCAACTGATCCTGGATAGTCAGGGCAAGGCAGGGGAAACATTGCATGCCTGGTGCCGGGAACAAGGGATTTTTCCGCATCATTTACACGCCTGGCGTAAAGCCTTTGAAACCGGCACGTCGGAGACTGCCGTCAGTCGCGCTGACTGGCGAGAACTGCAAGTGAGCCATCAAGCGTTACAGCGGGAGCTGAAGCGCAAGGAAAAAGCCTTGGCGGAAGCGGCGGCCTTACTGGTTCTGCAAAAAAAGTATCAGGCGCTCTGGGAGGAAAAGGACGCATGATTTCCCTGTCAGAGCGCCAACAAATTGTGTCTTGGCTAGACGAAGCCCACGCCGCCGGAGCCCGTCGGCATCGAGCCTGCGACTTATTGGGGATCACCTTGCGCACATTGCAGCGCTGGCAGCAATCGGGTGAAGTCGCGGAAGACGGTCGTCGCGGCCGCCAGCTGATTCCCGCGAACAAACTCAGTGAGCAGGAGCGTCAGTCCGTGTTGTCGGTAGCCAATTCGGCCGAATTTGCCGCGCTGGCGCCCAGCCAGATCGTGCCGATTCTGGCCGAGCGGGGTCAGTATCTGGCTTCGGAATCGACCTTCTACCGGATCTTGCGCGAGGCGAAGCAACTTCAGCATCGCCAGGCCAGTCGGGCGGCCACCGACTGCCGCAAGCCGAAAGCCCTGAAGGCCACGGCGCCCAATCAGCTGTACAGCTGGGATATTACCTATCTGCCCACGGCCGTCAAAGGGGTATTCCTGTATCTTTATCTGTTTATGGATGTTTACAGCCGCAAGATTGTCGGTTGGCAGGTGTACGAACGCGAAAGCAGCGAATGGGCGGCGGACATTGTGCGGGATATCGTGCAACGGGAAGGCCTCCCCCGTCAGCAGGTGACCCTGCATTCTGACAACGGCGGCCCCATGAAGGGCGCCACGATGCTGGCGACCCTGCAGGCCTTGGGCATCCTGCCGTCGTTCTCGCGACCGGCGGTGAGCAATGATAATCCGTATTCGGAAGCCTTGTTCAAGACCCTCAAATATCGGCCGGACTATCCGGTCCACCCCTTTGCGGATTTGAATCAGGCCCGACGCTGGGTGGCGGGCTTTGTGGACTGGTATAACCATGAACATCGGCACAGCGCCATTCA
This sequence comes from Methylobacter luteus IMV-B-3098, assembly GCF_000427625.1. Taxonomy (GTDB): domain Bacteria; phylum Pseudomonadota; class Gammaproteobacteria; order Methylococcales; family Methylomonadaceae; genus Methylobacter; species Methylobacter luteus. The sequence continues at coordinate 1,611,313 of NZ_KE386569.1, read as the reverse complement.
GTTTGTCACGCCAGATCAGCGGCATAGCGGACAAGACTTCGCGATTTTAAAACAGCGAAAGGCGGCCTATCAAGCCGCCAAAAAGCGCCGTCCGGAACGCTGGCGGAACAAAACACGAAATTGGGAGCCTGTACTTGAGGTCTATTTGAACCCTGACCAGAAGGACAAAAATATAATTCGGCAGGCGCTGAAAAAAGCGGCCTGATTTAACTGTTGAGGCGACAGTTATTTTGACAATTACCGCATGTGTTGTTTTTTATCCTGTTTGCTTCGGTAGCGACGCGTAGGTGCGAATTCACTTGTGCCCTTTGGGTATTCGCACTCAATGACTAACAAGGCATCTCGGGTCGAATACCCTCTAGGGCACAAGTGAATTTGACCCTGCAGTTGAATTCAAATAACCGTCGCGCTGGCGGTACTTTGTTAGATCTGTCTCAATTCGATTAATGCGTAACATCGGATTGTAAACCCGTAGAACCGAAGCTTTCCCGCGCATCAATGACGAGCCGGGCAGAATGGCACATTGCCCGAGCTCGACCGTTCATAAACCGCAATATCGCGGGTCCAGGAATAGAGCTCATGAAGGGCAAATGGAACCGTCCAACCTACGAGACTGAGCGGCAAATGACCGCCAGTGACTTGCACGCGATCGCACCAGGAAGGTTTCTGGCGGCAAAGATAACGCTTTGCCCGATGCACATGCAGCGTGTCGGAGGCCACAAAGATCCGATCATAGTTTTCCAGGAAAGGCAGTGAACAGCTGACGTTCTGCCATGTGTTAAGCGCCTGGTCTTCAATGATGAGATGATCGTCGGGAATGCTGAGCTCGCGGGCGAATGCGGCCATGATCTTCGCTTCGACGTGCTCATTATGGGCAGCCGCGCCCGATACGATCAGTCTGTCGCAGGCACGGTTCCGATAGGCCGCCACGCCGGCTTCCACGCGCATGCGTTGCATCGGATGGAGGCTGCCGTCCGCGTTCGAGGGAAAACCCGCAACCAGCACGGCGCAGTTGCCTGAAGCGGCTCCAGCCGACATATTGCGAGATCCCTGCCAGTAAGCCAGCTCCGCGAGCGTAAACAGGCCGATGAATGCGGCTAAAGCCGGCTTCAGCCATTTTTTCAATGTCTTGATTAGCAAGGCTATTCCTTGTCGGCGTAAATATTATCAACGAGCTTTTTGAACCAGGCAGGCAGGAAAATAACAACAAGCAAACCGATCGTGCTGGTAATCGGGATCGGGCCTATGCCCAGCGCTGAAAAAACAATCAAGACCAGGGCGCATGTTATTCTGGCTCGGTTTGAGACATTCATGATAGGCGTTTTCCTGTTTTGAGTGCGGATTTAATCATAATGATATTACACCTAAACCAAGGATTTTTTTATCACAAAGCTCGTAGGCTTCAGAAAGGTACGCAATGCGTACCCTACGGCAATGTTCGCAATAGCAGTTACTTTATTCCCAACCGTCTGGCGAGCCGGTGCAGGTTGCCCCGGTCCAGGCCCAGGCGGCGTGCTGATTCCGACCAGTTTTGATCGGCTTTGGCAAGCGTGGCAAGAATGCGTTCGCGCTGAAAGACGTCGACCGCCTGGGCGAGCGGCAGCTCGGCGGTCCTGGCGGGCGTATCGTCCGTATGATTTTCGTTTTCGGCTGTGATGTCGAGATCGCCCGGTTCCAGAATCACCGATCGTCCCTGAATCGAAGCGGCGCGCAGAACGGCCCGCAGGATGACATGCTCCAGCTCGCGGACGTTGCCGGGCCAGGGATAAGTGTTGAGCAGCTCGATGGTCGCCGGCGCCAGGCCGACCTGTTCCAGGCCAAGGCGCGCCCGGGCCTGGGCCAGAAAGTAATCGGCCAGTATCGCAATGTCGTCTATGCGGTCCCGCAACGGCGGCACATGCAGCGGGTATACGCTGAGCCGATGGTAAAGATCGGCCCGAAACCGGCCCTCCTTGACTTCCCCGGCGAGATGCCGGTTGGTTGCGGCGATGATCCTGACATCGGCGCGGTGGCTTTTGTCCGATCCCAGGCGCTGGATCTCCCCGAACTGGACCGCGCGCAGCAGCTTGGCCTGAATCGACAGCGGCAGTTCGCCGACTTCATCCAGAAACAGCGTGCCGCCGCTGGCGAGTTCGAACTTGCCGGCGCGGTCAGTGTTGGCGCCGCTGAAGGCGCCGCGCACGTGCCCGAACAGTTCGCTCTCGGCCAGCGACTCGGGCAGCGCCGCGCAGTTCACATAAACCAGGGGCTGGCCGGCCCTTAGCGAGCGGGCGTGGATGACGCGCGCGACCACTTCCTTGCCGACGCCGGTTTCACCCAGCAGCAGGACCGTCAGGTCGGATTTGGAAACAATGTCGATTTCGCGGTTCAAGCGCTGCATGGCCGGGCTTTCGCCCAGAGCCTGATTGCTGCGCTGCAATGTCTCGTTGACCAGCTCGCTGGCGACCAGTTCGCGGTGCCTTGCCAGGCGCTCCAGCGTGCTGATATAGGTTTCGTAGCGCAATGACACGGTGGCCAGGGCGGCGAAAGTCTGGAAGACCTGGTCATCGATATGATCGAACGCACAGGGTTCCAGCGAGTCTGCCGACAGTACGCCGAACAGAGTATTCTCGTTATAAAGGCTGCATCCGACGCAGGCATGGACACCCAGCCGGCCGCCGGCGTCATTCAGCAGCATCGTATCGTAAGGGTCGGGCCTGGGGTCGTTGGCAGCGAACCGGATCGGGGTTCGCGATTGCATGATGGCGGCCAGCCGCGGGTGCTGTTGCGGCCGGAATGTCAGTTCCTGCACTTCCGGCAGCAGGCCGAAGGTCGCGACCGGCGCGAAGACGCCGTCCTGATAGCGCAGCAGGGCACAGGCATGGTTGCCGGTGATTTTCGCGAAAATGTTCAGGAACTCGGTGTAACGGTCCTTCATGGACAGGTTTGCTGTCAGGCTCAAGACGACGGCGCGGATGGCTTCTTCCATGGTTTTAAATTCCAGAGATTTAGTCATTGTTTAACAACATGTAGTCAATTTGATGCAAAGTGTGTCAATAAGACAAGTCAATGTCCAGCTTTATCCGACTGATATTATCCATAGGGTTTTTCTCTCGTTATCCATATTCTCTGTGCAAATCATTTTTAGCCTGGTCGGGTAATGTTTTCACTGTCTCATGCGAAATTCACGGCTTCCCGGAGCCTGGAGTGCGGGCTGGTTTTGAAAAGGTACGCGATGCGTGCCCTACAGTCCTTTACGAATACGCAGAGCCGGCAGTAGGGTCCGCATCGCGTACCTTTTCTTCAGTTCAAAACCGCTGCCTGGAAAAAGCGATGTCATTTAGACAACGCCATAACCTGAATTCTAAAAATAAATCAATATATACAATAACTTACAAATTGGCACGCATGTTGCTGTATCACATCGATCATCTTCATTGGCTTTATATCGTGTGTTTTATGTCAAATGTTTCCCGAACTCAAAACTCATTAACCCTGTCTGGAGAAGAGCAATGATTAAAAAATTGACTAACCAAACCGCAGGAAAAATATTGGCTAACCAGCCTGACTTCTTATTTATAAAGCTGTCGCTGTTGCTGTTTATATTAAGCGGCTGCGCCGCTGAACCGATAAAGCCGCCGACCGCCGTGACCGATGAAATCCGCACAGTGCTTGTCGTGCCGGTGGAATCGCCGCCGCTCGAGGTGATTCCCGATCTGCTCGAAACCCGCATGCCCGTGTATGGGCATTTTAAAAACATGGCATTGCCTCTGTTCCTGGAGGAGAAAATCTACAGGAATCCCGGCGGCGTATTGATTTCAGGCTTGCTGGGCGGTGACGATATTGTTCCCGAAGTGACTTTTGCACAAGGGCAGGAGCCAGGCTTAAAAGAAGTCGCCGCTCTGTCAGAAAATTGGACGCCGACCTTTCCGTTGGCGCAGGAAGCGGCATCGCAACTGAGTGCGCATGGGATCAAGGCCATTCCGAGCAAACAGTATTATCGCCTTCCGATACAGGATCGAACCGCCTACGTCGGCCACTGGCGCGCGGCTGTTGAACAGTGGTACGGGCAGGCTATCTCTCCGGTCGATTATCGTGCTACAGAACCGGTCGATGCCGTACTGGAACTGGGCATCGGCACCTATAAAATTTTTGCAGGGCAGACTTCAATACAGGTCTTAATCAAACTGATCGATCCGCAAAGTGGACGAGTGATCGCAAGAACCGAAAAGCGCGCCTTCTCGGCCGAGGATTCGGCGCAAGCCCTGCTGAGCCGTGAGGCCGAAACGTTCAAGGCGCTGGTTGCCGAAACCGGTGCGCGGCTTCTTGATCAAGCTTTTAGTGAAATCGGTCTGACACAGGGACGTCTGGCCCAGGCAACGGCAAGCCTGAAAAACGAGCCGCCTTATGGCAACTGAAGTGAGGTTTGGGCGGCAACGCTGTAAAACCAGAGGCATGGCATGGTTGTATCGAATCGATATTTGTCGATACAATGCGTCATCACGGATGGGAATAAATCCGATATTTGCAGGAAGCAATACTTAAAGGACAGGCTGTTCGAGTATAAGGAGAAATCAGGAATTCATGGCGATCATCTACAGTAAACGGCTGCGCGGCTGGCGTTTTGGCCTGTTTAACCTCTGCATGGGTCTGGGGCATGCCGTGGTTATATTCAATGCCGGGGCCTATATCGCCATGCTGCCGCGCGTGGCCGGCGGGCTGGGCATCCCGCCCAGCTTCGCCACCTGGACCCAGACCGATTACATGATCGGGCTGGCCCTGGCTTTTCCGGTGGGCGGCTGGCTGTCGCGGCGCATCGGCGAATACCGTCCGTTTGTGGCGGCCTTCGTCGTTTTCGCGCTGGCCTCGGTTATCTGCGCCTATGCCACGTCGCTATACGTTTATCTGGCCGGGCGCATTCTGCTCGGGTTTTCCGGCGGATTGACGTTGCCCCTGGGCCAGTCCATGATCATCAAGGAATATCCGGACAAACGAAAATCCTTAGGCATCGGCGTCTGGAGCCTGTTTACCCTGACACCTTTCACGTTCGGACCGCCGATTGGCGGCTGGATCGCCGACAATCTGGGCTGGCGCTGGCTGTTCGTGTTCAATATCCCGATTGCGCTGGCGATTGCCGGCATTGTCGGCGCGCTGCTGTACCAGCGCGGCTACAAGTCGATCCAGCGCCGTTTCGACACGGTCGGCTTTGTGCTGCTGGTCGTCATAATGGGCGGTTTTCAGACCTTGCTGAACCAGGGCAATGACTGGGACTGGTTTAATTCAATTTATATCACAACCTTGACGGCGGTTATCGTCATTACCTTGATGGGTTGGATAGTCTGGGAATTGAGCATCAAGCACCCTTTCCTGGATCTTACCTTGTTCGCGCACCGGAATTTCACGATCGGCGCCCTGATCATGTTTACCGGATTTTTGTGCTTTCAGGGGCTTCTGTCGCTATTGATTGTACAGCTTCAGTTATCGCTGGGTTATTCCTCCTGGCTGGCAGGACTGGTGTTTTTGCCCATGGCGATTTTCGCGAAACCTATCTCTGGGGTGTTTCATGAAATCGTCAAGCGCTTCGATGCGCGCCTGCTGGCTTTTTTTAATTTGCTGGGCTTTGCGGCGACTTATTTCTGGCTGAGCCGGTTCGATGTGAGCGATGCCTATGATCAGCTGTTCTGGCCCAAGCTGCTGGAAGGCGTCTGCCTGGGCAGTTTCTTTGTGCCATTGACGGCGCTGCTTTTGCACGGGCTGCCGCCGGAGCGCCAGTGGCGGGCCGTGGAATTGGCCAGCCTCATGCGCATCGCGGCCGGCGCCATCGGCATTGCGGCGCAGGGCATTATTTTCTACCGCCGGGCTCCGTTCCATATGACGCGCTTCGCCGAAGAGCACACTATTTTTGACCCGATTTACGATCAGTCATTGGCTATCCTGGTCGAGGCCGGTTTTACCGAGTCCTTGGCCTTCGCCAAGTTCGCGAAACTGGCCGCGCGCGATTCGGCCATTCGGGCCGTCAACGATGCCTACTGGATAGCCGGCTGCATCTTTGTCGGCATGGCGATTCTGGTTTGGTTCGCATATCCGACCCGGCAGCCCGCCAAACGCACGCCGGAACAATCCCTGCGCCGCAGAGCCCAGGAATTACTCGCAGAGGAGCCGTAATGAGCAGATACGATGCAAGCCGCGCCTTGCTGTTTACCGTCCTATTAATAGCGCTGTCCGGCTGCGCCTGGTTTGGGGAAGAAACCAAGCGCGCCGAAATGATCCCCATGCCGTCCATGGAGCAGACCCTGTCCGCATCGCACGAAGCGCTGCCATCACACGGCAAATGGCCTGAACAGGACTGGTGGAAAGCCTTCGGCAACGCGGAGCTGAATCGCCTGATCGAAGCGGCCGTGGCTGACAATCCGGGCTTCAAGGCCGCGGAAGCGCGCCTGCGCCAATCCCAGTCGATGGTTGATGCGCAGGCGGCCGAGCTATATCCGACCGTCGACGCCAACGTCAGCTTCAGCGCGCAGCGTTTCTCGGCCAACAGCACCGAGGCCAAGCTCGCCGGCGACCACTTCCGGAAGTTGATGATCAACCCGTTTATATTGCGCTATCACATTGACTTCTGGGGGCAGGACAAGGCGGCCCTGGAAGCGGCCGTCGGCGAGGCGCTGGCCGCCCGGGCCGAACTGGCCGACGCCAGGCTGCTGCTGTCCGTGGCGGTTGCGCACGGCTATTTCGATCTGGTGGCCGCCACGGAAAAACTGCGCATGATCGAGGGGATCGTGGCTTACCGGGAAAATCTGCTGAAACTGGAACAGGTGCGCGTGGACACGGGTCTTGCCGCCACGACGCCGTTGCTGTACGCGCAGACGCAACTGGGCGAGGTGCGCGAGATCGCGGCCGCCGTCCGCGCCGAGGTCGAGCTGCAAAAGAATCTGCTGGCCACGCTGGCCGGCAAGGGGCCTGACTGGGGGCGGGATATCGCGGTCGGACGCGGTGTTTCTCCGAAGCGTCTGGCTCTGCCCCGTGATTTGCCGCTGCACCTTTTGGCGCACCGTCCCGATGTCACGGCCGCACGGCTGCACGCGGAAGCTGCGGCCCAGGACATCAAGGTCGCCAAGACCGCCTTTTATCCGGATGTTAACCTGATCGCTTTCGCCGGGCTGCACAGCGTCAGCATGACGGATGTCATACTGCAGGGCTCAAGCCTTGCCTACGCGGTCGGACCCTCCATCGATTTTCCGATTTTCGAAGGCGGCCGGCTGCGCGCTGAACTCAGTTATCGGGAGGCTGCTTATGACGCAGCCGTCGAGCGATACAATAACAGCCTGCTGCACGCCGTTCAGGAAGTGGCCGACTCCCTGACCCGCTGGCGCGATATCGACGCGCGTCTGGCCGAACAGCGTCAGACTGTGGACGCCATCACCGAAACCAGCCGCCTCGCGCAAACGCTCAACCGTACCGGTCTCAATGATCGCAGCGAATTGCTGGAGGCGAGCGCCGTCGAATACGAGCAGCGTTTTAGGCTGGCCGCTCTGGAAGGCGAACATTTCAAGGCCGCCGTACAGGTCATCAAGGCATTGGGCGGCGGCTATGCCGGTACCAGGGAACATTAAAATCAGATATGCGCAATAACACCATTCGACCCAGAGAAATCATGCGCCGGCGTAACCGTCGGCTGAAACTGGTTACGTTGATCGTTTTGCTGGCAAGCGTCGGCTATTTCGGCTATTTCTGGTATATCAACCGGAATTGGGTGTCCACCGACGATGCTTTCATCACCGGACACCTGGTCACGCTGAAGGCGCAGACCGAAGGAACCGTCGTCGAGATTCTGGCCGAAAACACGCAGCCAGTAAGAAAAGGCGACGTGCTGGTCCGGCTCGACGGCAACATTGCTCAAATCGCGCTGCAGCAGGCGCAAGCCGAACTGGGCGAGACCGTGCGCGACATCGTCACGCTGACCGCGAAAATCGATACGCTGAGCCAGCGCATCATCGCCCGGCAGGCCGCGCTGAATCAGGTTCAGCACGATCTCAAGCGTTATTTGGTGGCGGCGCGGGACGGCGCGGTTTCCGACCAGCAGGTGCAGAACGCGCGAGACAAGATTCGTGAACTGGAAGCCTCGATTCAGGAAATCCGGGCCGAAAAAGCCGGTGTCGAAGCCCAGGTTCAGGGCATTCCGATCGAGCGCCATCCGGCTGTCGAAAAAGCCAAGAGCCATGTGCGGCGTGCCTATCTGGATTACCACCGCCGCAACGTGATCGCGCCGGCATCGGGCTATGTCGCCAAGCGCCGCGTTCAGGTCGGCGACAACGTCAAGGCCGGCGCTGTTCTTCTTGCGATCGTGCCGCTGGATGATCTCTGGATCGAAGCCAATTTTCTGGAGACCCAGATTGCCGAAATCCGCCCCGGACAGTCAGCTGAAATCAGGGTCGACGCCTACGGCAAGGATCTGATCTACCATGGCCGGGTAGAGGGGCTCAATCCCGGCACCGGCAGTACGTTCGCGCTGCTGCCCACTGACAACGCGACCGGCAACTTCATTCATATCGCCGAGCGCCTGCCGGTGCGCATCGGACTGGACCCCAAGGACCTGAAGGAAAATCCCCTGCAGCCCGGCCTGTCCACGTTGACGCGCGTCAATATCAGCGAAAAGGGCGAGCCATTGTTGACGTCCTCGGCCCGCGCCGACGGCGATGCTTACCGGACCGGCATTTACGATAATGAGCTGGACGGCGTGGAGCCGTTGATAGAGCGGATCATTGAAGAAAACAGAATGCCGGGCCATCAGGTTAAAGTTCTGACGGGCGACTGAAGTCGCTCCTGCACTGCATCCGCATCCGCCGAAATGCTGGGCGTCAGCCAAGCATAGTCACATCTTGATGCACCCCGGATCGATGATCAATTGAGCCCTGCAATTATTGTCAGAACGCGAATTTCAACAGCAAAATAAAGCCGGCCACGGCAACCAGTCCATGAAGCAGGGCCAGCCATTTAGGTACGGAACTGGTGGTAAGGTCGCGGGCAATCAGGACGAATCCGCCGGCCGCGGCGATGGCGAATAAAATCAGGCTTGCTATGGGAGCGGGGCTGTGCTGGAACGTATAGATGATAAGCAGGATAAGCCCTATGGCTGCCAATGGCCCATGCGTGAAGGTAACGGCTTTGGGCGTTTCTTTTCCTTTCAGCACGAAGGTCAAAAGGAAAATGCCGAGCAGGGCGGCAAGTGAAAACAATACGATGGCTGCGATGATCATTGCCTGGCTCTCCAAAAATTAATGCTGATTGTTGACTTCCATTTTCGGCAGATTGATTATGGCCGGTCCTTCGATCACCTGGCCGTCAACCGTAAAACGGCTGCCGTGACAGGGGCAATCCCAGCTTTTTTCTTCCTCGTTCCAGTTGACGATGCATTTCATATGCGTGCAAACGGCTGAAACCTGGTGCAGCTCTCCGGCTTCATCCCGGTAGGCGGCGAATTTTTCGCCTTTTATTTCAACGATCTTTCCTTCATCGGGCATAATCGAGGAAAATCGCTTGGCTTCGGCCTGATAAGGCATATCCTTCATATAGTCCATGAAAACGTGAACGTTTTCTTTTATGAAGCGGCCCGCCGATTTAAGCGGATTGCGTCGATGGGGATCGTAAAGCTTCGACCAGGGGTTTTCGTTGCCCAGAATCAAATCGCTGATGATCATGGCGGCCAGTGTGCCATACGTCAGTCCGTCCGTGGCGAAGCCCGTAGCGATGTAAACGCCGGACTTCTGATTAATGGCGCCTATATAGGGCAGATAATCGGCTGATTTGTAATTCTGTGCGCTCCAGTGGTATTCGACGGATTTAACATCGAAGCGCGCTCTGATATAGGTTTCCAGGTTTTGAAAGCAGATTTCATTGTCCTTTTTGTGCCCGACTTTATGCGGCTCGCCTAGAACAAGCAGATAGTTTTCGCCGCTTCTGCTGGTGTAGGAGCGTATGGAATGGTGACTGGTCCCGAGAATTGTCCAGAAAATGCCTTCGGGATAATTGCCTGAGTTCAGTTTTACGGCAATCGCATATTCCCTGTATGGCCCTAACAGGGCGTGAACGACCTTGACGCCTTTCGGCGAGTGCGTCGCATGGATGACCTTGCCCGCCGTTACCGTTCCGTTTGCCGTGTATAGAATATTCGGCGAGCCTTCTTGAATGCGGATGACCGGGGTGTGTTCGAATATCGCACAGCCCGCCTTCCGAGCCTGCGCGGCCAGTGCCTTTGCATACTGCATGGGATTGAACTGCGCCTGGTTCTCAATGCGAAGGGCGGCGCTGATAGTGAAAGGCAAGGGCGCAGCGGAATCTACATAAGCCTCCAGGCCGGCATCCAGGCAGGCTTCATATTCCTTTTGCAGGCTGCTGGTGTCGTCTTGAGTTTCCGATATTAAACGCCAGGGCCTTCTGTGAAAGTCGCAAGCAATAGCGAATTCATGAACTGTGTTTTCTATCTGTTCTATAGCGGCGGTCCGGGACGCGACGACGGCACGCATCGTTTCCGTGTCAAACTTGGACCGGACTTTCTGGAGCTGCTCTCCAACAATGGAATAAAGATTGCCGGTAGAAAAACCGGTCGTGCCGCCGCCGACCTGCAACGCTTCAAGCACTGCGACACTTTTACCGGCCTTCGCCAGTAAATGCCCGGCCGTTAGGCCGGTAATGCCGCCTCCGACAATGGCGACGTCTACATTCCAATTTTCCTGCAGGGAGTCGTAAGAGCTTGCTTCGGCATCGTCTTTCCAAAGGGAAGTCTTTTTCATAAATACCTCTGTCCATGACCAAATCAGGGAAAATTTACTGGGAGTTTACCGGTTAAATAAGTGCTGTATATGATAAAAGTCAGAGGAAGTAGATTGCTCAAATTAACCGCGAACGACTGCAGGGATGCAGGAGGTAGAGCAACGCAGGAGCAGTTGCCGACGACTGCAGGGATGCAGGAGGTAGGTAGAAAACCGCTCCATGCGTTTTCGACATTCGCCACATCCTTGTGGCTTAGCAACGCAGGAGCGGTTGTCGAGCACATGAAGCTCTGTAGGGTCGAATTCATTCGACCCGAGACGCCTTGTTAGTCATTCAGTGCGAATGAATTCGCACCTACAAGCTGATGTTACGCGGATAAGTGGCCCCTGCGTCAAATGCTCGCCTGTAGGGTCGAATTCATTCGACCCGAGACGTATTGTTAGTCATTGAGTGCGAATACCCAAAGGGCACAAGTACCCAAAGGGCATAAATGAATTCGCACCTACGCGAGCATTGGGTCGCTTTCGGTAAAGGAGGCTCAGAAACTGTAGTGCCCGGGAACGGCAAACGGCATGAAAAAGCTGCCCGTGCGTAGCATCAGTTAAGAATCCGCGAACAAATGTCCCCAGCCCAGCTCTGTAATGACACGGCTGTAAACCGGATCGAGGGGAGCCTTGATATTCATCTCCGCACCGGAGTAGGGATGGGTAAACGCCAGGCCGGTTGCCGCCAGCAACAGTTGATGGCAGTTGAAATGCGCTCTGAAAAAATCGTTATGACGGCCATCGCCATGCGTTGTGTCGCCGACGATGGGATGGAAGATATGCTTCATGTGCCGCCTGATCTGATGCTTGCGCCCGGTTTCGGGCGATAGTTGCAGCAGGGAATAACGGCAGCTCGGGTAGCGCCCCACCGCATGGGGCAACTCGACTGTCGCCAGGCGCCGGTAACGGGTCACGGCGGTCTGGGCTTGCTTGTCCGGGTCGGCTTTGGCATCGGTCATCTTGTCCAGCTCTTCCTTCAGCGGGTAATCGATGGTGTCGGTTTCAGCGGTATGTCCACGCACGACGGCCAGATAGGTTTTCCTGATGCTATCGCCCATGAATACGGCCATCATTTGTCTTGCCGCCTCGGGATTCAGTGCGAACAGCAGTACCCCTGCGGTAGGTTTATCGAGCCGGTGCACCGGAAACACTCGGCGGCCGAGCTGATCGCGCAGCATTTGCACGGCAAAACGGGTTTCATGCCGGTCGATATCGGAGCGATGCACGAGCAGGCCGGCCGGCTTGTCGACGGCGACGAAATGGTCATCCTGGTACAGAATTTTCATAAAATAAAATCGATAACTCGGTTCAAATCTGAGGAAAGCAGCCGCAATTTATGGAGGCGGGGCAGTTTTTTGATGGCGATTTCGCGTTTGCTGGCGGAGCTGCGGTCATGCCCGGTTTCAACATAAACCAACTCCTTGGGCTGGCGTCCGCGAAAATATTTGGCGCCCAGGCCGCAGGCATGATCATGAAAGCGCCTTTGGACATCATTGGTGATGCCCGTGTAGAGCGAGCCGTCACTGCAACGGATGATATAGACGGACCAGGGCATCAGACGACGGTGTCGAAGAGAGCGCCGGCGCCTGCCGTCAGGCCCATGGCCAACGCGCCCCAGAACGTGACGCGGCAAGCGCCCTTGAGCCGGCTTGAACCGCCGGTGTGGGCGGCGAGCAGGCCGAGCAGGGCAAGGGACAGCAGCGATGCTGTTATTACCGATGCCATCAAATAAGCGGCAGGGGCAATCAGTACGATCAGCAGCGGTAAAAGCGCGCCAACGGCAAACGTGGCGGCCGACGTCAACGCGGCCTGAACCGGACGGGCATTCACGGTCGCCGAGATGCCCAGTTCGTCGCGGGCATGGGCCTCCAGAGCATTGTGATGCATCAGTTGTTCGGCAACCTGTTCGGCCAGGACTGGCTCCAGTCCCCGTTGGACATAAATAGCCGCCAGTTCTTTTTTCTCATGGGGCTCATCATCATAGAGTTCTCTGCGCTCGCGGGCCAGGTCGGCTTTTTCGGTATCGGCCTGGGAGCTGACCGACACGTATTCGCCCGCCGCCATCGACATGGCGCCGGCCATCAGTCCCGCCACGCCGGCCAATACGATCTCGTTATGGGGCGCATTGGAGGCAGCAATGCCGGCGATCAGACTCGCGGTCGATACGATACCGTCGTTGGCACCCAGAACAGCGGCGCGCAGCCAGCCGATGCGATGGGTGCGATGCGTTTCGGGGTGGTGGCTGGGCATGGTCTATCCTTGGATAAAAAGTTGAATCAACGTGGTAAAGTAATGACTTAAGCCGAAAGTCTGTCTGTTTACCACAAAGAACATGAGGAACTGAAGGACATGAACTGCATAACTTTTCAAAATATGTCGATTTACAACGGCTCTAAAGGTACGCGATGCGTACCCTACGACTCCTGCATAAGTCCCGGGGATGGGGCGCATGCAGGGAAATGACGGGATCATTTTCTGGCCGTGCAGTCGTGGCTTACAGGGTTACAACGGTCAAGCCAGGGGCAAAACGACTTCCACGCAATGTCCGCCCAGGTCGTCGGATTGGCGAAGTTTCAGTTGTCCGCCATGCTGTTGAGCGATCAATCGCGCCGTGGTCAGGCCCAGGAGATAACCGCTGGTGGCCTGATCCAGCACGATGTTCTGCTGGGCAAGATCGATCATGCCGGTTTCTGAAATGCCCGGCCCGTCATCTTCAATACTCAGGTGAATAGTCTGATCGATTTCAACGCTTAGCCTGACTTTGGATTGAGCCCATTTGCAGGCATTTTTGAGCAGGTTGCCGGACAACTCCAGCATGTCTTCACTGCCAGTCAATAAGACGTCGGTTTGCGGCATGATAAAGGTGATGTCCAGATTCTTTTCCTGATACATGCTTTCCAGGACGTTGATCAGGGTCAATATTTCCCGCTCAATATCGCTTCCTATAATCGATGGGTCCGGGTCGACCCAGAAAGCTGACTCAAATACGTGCTCCGCATCGGCATTTTGCGCCTGCAATGAATGATATGTGTCAGGCCCGGATTGTCCGGTCTTTTCGTCAGGCAATTGCTGTAGCTCGGCTACAGGCGGTTTTATCACGTGTTTCAGCGCGTTAAGATAATTGTGCGAGAGTTGCACGGGTTGCTGTTCCTGCGCATCCAGCCCATCCAGCAACCAGTTGATTGCTTCGACCAGTGGCGACACTTCCTTGGGCACGTCGGTATCGAGCCGGTCTACTTCGCCTTGTTCCAGCGCATTGACCTGCCGCTTTATGCGTTTAAAAGGTTGAAATACGCTATTAAGAATAATGATCTGCACGATGATCAGCAGCAGTAGCATAACCAGTGCAATCAACATGAACCGGGATTGAAACGGCTTGATGAACGCCAGTGTCGGCGACAGATCTTCAGCGACTGCAACGACAAGGGGCCGGTCGTGCCTGTTGTAACCGTAGGCCATGACCAGCAAGGATTGCTGTCGTGGGCCGGACAGATAAAGCCGGCGCTTTTCGCCTTCGGCCAAGTCCGGAATAGCCAGCTCCATGTCCCATAGTGAACGTGAGCGTATCACTTCGCCATCGCTGTGCAGCTGATAATATTGTCCTGAAAAAGGTTGCAGGTAGGTTGGGCTGGTTTGTTTCGTTTCCAGCGTGATTTTTCCCGTTTTATCGGCCTGGGTTGCAGCCAGCACGCTTTCGGCTTCTTGCGCCAGATGCGATACCACATGTTTTTCGGCTATGTCCTGCATGGTGCTGTCGGTCAGCCACCATAAAGTTGGAAATATAATGATTAAGCTAATCACTAAAGCAACGCTGAGGCGTCGTTGCAATGATTTCATGCAAATTGTTCCTTCAATTTATTCAAATCCTGTTATGTTCGGTTTGTAGCGGTCGCATTTTTTTAGAGCTCTTTTTTTTCGCTAATAGTAATGGGTCGGATTGTATCAGTTGTCCGGATTGCGCGTTAATGGTTAATGTTTGCACGATACCGTCTCTGTCGGCGATGTCTATTTTATAGAAGATCAGCTTGTTTTTTGTTTCCAGTTTGATATCCATAACCGGCCCCGGATAGTGTTCGGCATACAGGTCCAGAATGCTTTCAAGCGGTTGCACGATGCCGTCATCGAGCAGTTTTTTGGCTTGATCATGATCGTTCAAAGGCATGCTCATGGCTATGGAATTATCGCACAGCACTACGAACATAAAGCCGAATAACAGCAGTTTTCGCAAGCAGTGGAAAACTCCCGGCAAATAAAAATGATGGCTCGCCTGCAGGTGGTTAACGGGCCGTTGCCGAGAGTGCGGGGTATTAGGGGATAAAATGGTCGTTATCATTGTTCAGCCCAATCTCATTAAAGTTAACGGTATTCTCTCTGGTAAAGTTTGTAAACTCGCTGTACTAAAAATCGGAAAGCATTTTCGGTGCCATCGCTGCCCGTAACGCATTCAATACTGCAATGACATCAATTATCTCCTGGGTAATGGCGCCGGCGACCGGCGTCAGATAGCCCATTCCAGCCGCTATCATACCAATTACGCTAAGCGACATGCCACCAATGGCGCTTTGCAGTGCGATAGCGCGCATGCGCTCGCCGATATGAAAAAGCTCGTCGACTTTCAGCAGAGAGCTGTCCATGATCACGGCATCGGCGGACTCGCCGGTAATATCGCTGTTCTGGCCGAAGGCGATGCCTATGGTCGCGGCAGTCAAGGCAGGCGCGTCGTTGATGCCGTCGCCCAGAAATACGGTTTTAGCGGCTTTGGTTTCCTGGCGTACGATGTCCAGCTTCTGAATAGGACTCTGCCCGAAGTAAACATGTTCAATACCGACCTGTTCAGCCAGATAGCGGACTTCCGATTCCCGATCACCCGAGACCAGCATGACCCGGTCAAACAGATGGCTGGGCCGCAGGTGGTTGATAAAGGATGAACTGTCGGCGCGCACTTCATCGCGAAATTGCAGCGTGGCTGCGTAAGCGTCATCAATCAATACGACGCATTCCAGGCCGCCGCAGACAGGCGGCAAATAAGCCGTCGGCTGAAGGGCAAGAAATTTCTGCCGGCTGGTGATCTGGACTCGTTTTCCGTCCACTTCGCCTCTCAGACCCTCGCCAGGCAATTCCGTGATATTGCTGACATTTAACAAGGGCAAAGCGGATTTTTCGGCCGCTTTGAGAATGGCGCTCGATAACGGGTGCTTGGAGTAGCGCTCCAGGCTGGCAATCAAGGTCAGCACGTCCTGTTCGTCATGGCCGTTGCCGGGAATCAGGGCGGTCAGCGCCGGGCGGCCGTATGTCAGCGTGCCGGTTTTATCGAAAATCGCCGTGCGGCAGGTGCCCAGAGTCTCCAGAATGGCCGGATTCTTGATGATGATCTCGCGCCGCGCCGCCAGTGAAATGGAGCTGATGATCGTGACCGGGATGCCGATCAGCAAAGGGCAGGGGGTGGCGATGACCAGCACGGCCAGAAAGCGGACCACGTCGCCGCTGACCAGCCAGGCCAGCAGCGCGATCGCAACCGCCACCGGCGTGTAAATCGCACCCAGCTGGTCGCCCAGGCGTCTGAGCTTGGGGCGGTGCTGCTCGGATGAACGCATGACTTCCATGATCTTGGCATAGCGTGAGTCGACGGCAAGCTTGTCGGCGCGGATGGTCAGTGCCGTATGGCCATTGACGGCGCCGGACAGCACTTGAGAACCACGGACTTTCGACATCATGTACGGTTCGCCGGTCAGATAGGATTCGTCCATCGTGCCGGCGCCTTCCAATACCGTGCCGTCGACGGGACAGATTTCATGCGGCAGAATCAGCAAGGTGTCGCCGATAACGACTTGCTCGGTGGTAATATCGGTGACTGTAGTATCGGCCGATTTGCGGTGCGCGACGGACGGCATGCGCTTGGCGAGCGCTTCCAGCACCGAAGAGGCCCGGCGGACGGCGTAGGACTCCAGCACCGCGCCGCCGGCCAGCATCAGCACGACCAGGCTGCCGGCCAGATATTCATGCAGCAGGACGGCCGTGACAATGGAAACGCCGGCCAGCAGATCGGCGCCCAGGTCGCGCTGGAGCAGCTTGGCGATCAGTTGATAAAGCAATGGCACGCCGCCCAGTATCAGAACGGCGATCAGCGGCAGTTCTACCTGCGAGATGCGAAAACTGAATTGCCCGGAGACTAGGCCGGTGTCCGGCGCCGTCAGTGAGCCACTGCCAGACAGGGTATAAATCCCGTGGCCTGTATCGAGCGCGTAGCGCAATACCAGATAAGCGCCGATGCCGAGCAGGCTCAAAACGGAAATGAGGGTTTCCGATCTTGAGGTTGCTTGTTGGGTGTGGGCCATTTTTTTAGTTTGAGTGAAAATCAATATCCTCGGACTTTTTGTCTGATGGACGCTTGTAGCCATGAATCATAGCTTTTACCAGGCTTTCACGGTGTATGTAGCTTCCAATGGCGACACCTAGTATATGCACAACGACCAGCAGCAGCGTGAAGTTGGCTAAAAATTCATGGATTTCTTCCCATAATTTTTCATGACTAGGGCCAATTCCGGCCAAAGGGCCCGCTCCCTGATCGGCTCCATAAACCGCAAAACCCGAAATAACGGTCAGCAGCAAACTGACCAGCAAAAGCACGATCATGAGCGCTCCGGCCGGATTATGGCCCAGGTAGCGCCTGGACTTCAATGCTATTACGTCTTTGATATAGCTGATCGATTGAGCGGGACTGCAAATAAAATTTGAAAATCTGGCATATTCATTACCGATGAATCCCCAAATCAATCTGAAAATCAGTAATCCAAAAACCAGATAACCGGCCCACACATGCTGGGCCAGGAAATCATCCTCTGTCAGATAGGCGATAAAGAAAGCCACGACCAGCAGCCAGTGAAAAATTCTTACAGGCAGATCCCAGACTTTAACTAGTTCTTGCGTATTCATGCTTTTCTCCACAAGTTTAGAGCGATTGCTGCATCCAGGTTATCTGAAATGAAACTGGATTTTGTGATAAGACTCAATAAGATCGTAAAAAAATAAATCAAAGGGTTTTAAATTGATGCTGCGCAATAGCTCAGGGATTTCTACCACAAAAAGCGCGCGTAACAAGTCCTTTAAATATACATCTTGGTAGTCCGTCCGGTTTCATCATGCAGATTGATCGTCTGAACTACGTTTAAATCATTGAGCAGCTTTTCAAACTCAACAGCCGGCAATGGTTTTGAGAACAGATAGCCCTGCCCGTAGTCACAGCCGACGGCGGTCAGCAGATTGCGCTGCTGCACCGTTTCCACGCCTTCCGCGATCACCTTGATGCCGAGTTTATGGGCCATGACGATAATCGCCTCGCAGAGCGCCATGTCGTCGGAACCGGGCGCCAGGTTGCTGACAAAGGACCGGTCGATCTTGAGGTAATCGATGTCGAATTTTTTCAGGTAGGACAGCGACGAGTAACCGGTGCCGAAATCGTCCAGGGCGACTTGCATACCGGCATCGCGGAATTCGAGCAATTGATCGGTGATGGCCGTGTTCGCATCCAGCAATAACCCTTCGGTGATTTCGACAACAATGCTTTGGCCAGTCAGGCCCTGTTGCTGCAGGTAATCGAACCAGGCGGCATGGTTGTTGCTTTCATTATGGAACTGGATGGGCGATTTATTGATGCTGATCTGGAAATCCGCATGGTGCCGTTCTCGCCAGTGTTTGACCTGACAGGCGGCCTCGCGAAAGACCCAGTCGCCGATGTCGATAATCAGGCCGGTTTCCTCGGCGATCGTGATGAACTCGAAAGGGCTGACCATGCCACGAGTCGGATGCTGCCAGCGAATCAGCGCCTCGGCCTTATGGATGACGCCGGTTGCCAGTTCCACGATCGGCTGATACACCAGGCTGAACTGGTTGGCTTCGAGTGCGCCGCGCAAATCGTTGGCCAGCCGCATGCGGTTCTGTGCCGCCTCCTGCATGGACGGAATGAAATAGTTGTAGCGATTGCGGCCCTGATTCTTGGACGCATACATGGCCTGGTCGGCATTCTTGAGCAGCGTATCGCTGCTGGCACCGTCGTTCGGATAGAGGGTGATGCCGATGCTGGCCGAGACATAAGCCACTTCGTCTCTTAGCTGAAACGGTTCAGCCAGTTTCTTGAGAATAGTATGCACGACGCGTTCGATGATGCCGGCATCGTCCAGTTCGTTCAGAATAATCGTGAACTCATCGCCGCCCAGACGGGCCACGGTATCGGTTTCGCGCACGCAACGACGCAGGCGCTGTGCCGCATCGATCAGCAAAATGTCGCCCATGTCATGGCCCAGGGTGTCATTGACTTCCTTGAAGCGGTCGAGGTCCAGAAATATCACCGCCAGCGGTCGGCACGTATGGCGGGATTGCTTGCATGCCTGTTCCAGACGGTCATGCATCATGCGCCGGTTTGGCAGGCCGGTCAGCGGATCGAAATTGGCCTGCTGCCAGATCAATGCTTCGGCCTCTTTTCGCTTGGTGATGTCGCGTGTGATCGATAATTGGACGAGTTTATCGCCCGATTTGCCCGAAAAAGGCACGGCATGGGTCTCCATCCACCGGCGCGTGCCCTGCAAGCCGATGATCTCGAATTCAAGCGTGCATTTTTGTCCCTGGCAGACCTGCTCGTTTAACTCCCGAAAGGCATCCAGGTGCTCGGGGGCAATAACGGAATAGAGATTCTGCCCGATAACGCTGGTCTCATCCTCCGCCTCGATCATTTTGAGACCGGCTGCATTCATGGACAGCAGTATGCCATCGCGGTCGATTATCTTCACGCATTCAGGGGATGTTTCAATGATGGTGCGCAAATATCGCGAACTCTCGCGTAGCGCATCGCTGGCCAATTGTCTCTCGATCGCAATGCCCGCCAGCTTGGCGGACTGTTCGATCAGGTCGATTTCCTTGGCAAGCGGCGCCTTGGCTACGCGATGATAGACGGCAAAGGTGCCGAGCACCTTGCCGTCAGAGGCCTTGATGGGAACCGACCAGCAGGCATGCAGGTCGGCTCTGGCGGCCAGTTTCTTAAACGGTTGCCAGTAGGGATGAGAGGCAATATCCTCGACAATGACATTCCGGCCTGTAAAGGCCGCGGTGCCGCAAGAACCTACGCCCATGCCAATGGCCAGGCCATGAATGGCGGCGTTATAAAAATCCGGCAAGCTGGGCGCAGCCCCCGTCAGTAGATGTTTGCCCTCGTCATCCAGCAGCAGAATTGAGCACAGTAGGGTGGGGTTTTGCGATTCCATGTGCAGCGCCAGGGCGCCCAGTATCTCCGGCAGCGGCAGGCTTTTTGACACCAATTCCAGCACATGACTGCGCGATCGATTGCCCATTTCCACTTGCTTGCGTTCGGTAATGTCGGTTTGCGTGCCGATCATGCGCAGCGGCTTGCCGGCGGCATCGCGGCTGACCACCATGCCGCGCGTCAGCAGCCATCGCCAGCCAACATCCCGATACCGGGCGCGGTGCTCATTGTTGAAAGCGGGAGTCGCGCCGTCCAAATGCGCGTGCAGGTCTTTCATCAGGCGGGCATAGTCCTCCGGATGGATAGTCGATCTCCAGTGCCGGTATTGGTTCTCTCGCTCCTTGTCGGTAAATCCCAATATTTCATGGCAGCGCTCGGAGAAGAAAACTTCGCCGGCCTGGACATTCCAGTCCCATACGCCATCGCCGGCGCCTTCCAGGGCAAATTTCCAGCGCTCTTCGCTGGTGCGCAGCGCAGCTTCGCTTTGCCGGCTCCTGGAAATGGTCAAAGCCTGCGTCATGCCGACTATCGTCAGCATTAACAGGTAGAGCCAAAGACTGCTCAGGTTCGATTGAGCGATATCCATGGAAAAATAGCCGGTCTCGTGTATTGCGCCCAGCAGCGCTTGCGACGCCGTCATGCCGATGACCAGTAGAACGCCGTGGCGGCCGAAACGCGCAGCGCTCCAGGTGATGAAAGGGAATATCAGAAAGCCCTTGGCAAAATCGCCCAGGATGTGATGAAACCAGTTCATAAAGACAATCTGGCCAACGATAAAAGACAAGCCGAAACAACACGCGATTTCCAGCGTGCGACGCCACTGGAGCCAGCCGTGAGGCGCCTTGCGCCATATCAGGATCAGCGGCGTTACCAGAATGATGCCGAGCATATCGCCCATCCACCAATGCAGCAGGTTTGGCATCATTGTTTGCTGTGCCAGTATCCCGGTCAGCAGTAAAGTCGTTACGCCAGTCAATGCGCTCACGCAGGCGCCGGCGGAAGCCGTCAGAATCAGCCAAAGATAATCCCGGGGATGAGCCAGTGCAGAATCGAAGCGGCCCGGACGAGACAGTAGCCAAAGACAGGCAAGCGTCTCCAGCGTATTGCCGGACGCAATGGCGAAGGATATCCAGGCAGAGCCGCTCCCCACCATGCTGCCGGTGAAGGCACCGATAAAAATGCCGGGCCAGTATTTCTTGCCGCCTATCAGTAGCGCGGCGAGCGCCAGGCCACTGGGCGGCCATATGACAGAGATCACGCCATTGACTGAAAATAAATGAAGCATGGTGATGGCAAGCAGCGCGTATACAAACGCCAGGCCAATAAATCCGGTTAAATCAGGCCGGCGATAAATCAGTAATCCATTCAAAACACTTTACCCGCGAGTGCGTTATCGATGGCGGTAAGTTTAGCAAATGCCGAAATGCCGGGCTAAACAAAAAACTGCAAAATGGAAAGGTTATTTAGAGGGGGGGTCAGCCGGCGGCAAGCAGCTTTTCAAACTCAACAGCCGGCAATGGTTTTGAGAACAGATAACCCTGCCCATAGTCACAGCCGACGGTACTCAGCAGATTGCGCTGCTGCACCGTTTCCACGCCTTCCGCGATCACCTTGATGCCGAGTTTATGGGCCATGACGATAATCGCCTCGCAGAGCGCCATGTCGTCGGAGCCGGGCGCCAGGTTGCTGACAAAGGACCGGTCGATCTTGAGGTAATCGATGTCGAATTTTTTCAGGTAGGACAGCGATGAGTAACCGGTGCCGAAATCGTCCAGAGCAACTTGTACGCCGGCATCGCGGAAATCGAGCAATTGATCGGTGATGGTCGTGCTCGCATCCAGCAATAACCCTTCGGTGATTTCGACGACAATGCTTTGGCCGGACAGTCCTTGTTGCCGCATATGTTCGAACCAGGCGGCATGGCTGTTGCTCTTGTTATGGAACTGGATGGGCGATTTATTGATGCTGATCTGGAAATCCGCATGGTGCCGTTCTCGCCAGTGTTTGACCTGGCAGGCGGTCTCGCGGAAGACCCAGTCGCCGATGTCGATAATCAGGCCGGTTTCCTCGGCGATCGTGATGAATTCGGTCGGACTGACTTCGCCGCGGTTGGGATGCTGCCAGCGAATCAGCGCCTCGGCCTTATGGATGACGCCGGTCGCCAGTTCCACGATCGGCTGATATACCAGGCTGAACTGGTCGGCTTCGAGTGCGCCGCGCAAATCGTTGGCCAGCCGCATGCGGTTCTGTGCCGCCTCCTGCATGGACGGAATGAAATAGTTGTAGCGGTTGCGGCCCTGGTTCTTGGACGCATACATGGCCTGGTCGGCATTCTTGAGCAATGTTTCGATGTTGGCGCCGTCGTTCGGATAGAGGGTGATGCCGATGCTGGCCGAGACATAAGCCACTTCGCGCTTCAAATGGAACGGTTCAGCCAGTTCTTTCAGGATGTCCTGGGCGATGCGTTCCACATTGGCGGGATCATGGAGTTCGCTCAGAATAATCGTGAACTCATCGCCGCCCAGACGGGCCACGGTATCGGTTCCGCGTACACAGCTGCTCAGGCGTCGGGCGCCTTCCTTGAGCAGGATGTCGCCCATGTCATGGCCCAGGGTGTCATTGACTTCCTTGAAACGGTCGAGGTCCAGAAGCATCAATGCCATCGGCAGGCCGGTGCGATGGCTTTTCTTGATGTCCTGTTCCAGGCGATCCTGAAACAGGCAACGGTTTGGCAGGCCGGTCAGCGGATCGAAATTGGCCTGCTGCCAGATGGTTTGTTCGGCCAGTTTCTGATCCGTGATATCCGAGAAGATGGCGATGCGCTGCTGTACTTCACCGTCGCTGTCATAAATCGTGTTGATCATCAACCATTCGAAGTATTCTTCGCCATTTTTACGCAGGTTCCAGACCTGACCCTGCCAGCGGCCGGTCTTTTCCAGCATATGCCACATATCCCGATAAAAGGCGGCATCATGCCGGCCGGACTTGAGCAGTTTGGTGGACCGGCCGATCGCTTCCTGCTCGGTATAACCGGTCAGCTGCGTAAAAGCGGGATTGATGGCGATAATGCGGTTGGAAGGGTCGGCGACCATGATGGCTTCGCCGATGGCCCGATAGATCATGGCCGAAAGCTGCAGTTTCTGCTCGAAGTGTTTGCGTTCGGTAATATCGATAATGCTGGCAATGACGTTCAGTCGATTATCCAGCTCGACCGGGCTCAGGCTGATCTCGATGGGAAACTCTGTGCCGTTCTTGCGGATGGCGGATAGCCGGTTATTGATATCTGTTGACCGCGGGTGAGGGATACGCATGAATTCGGCACTATGGCCGGCGCTGGCGAACATCGGCACCAGCATGTCAACGTTAAGGCCGATCAGTTCGGAGATGGGGTAAGCGAAGACTTGTGCGGCGACCTGGTTGGCGAACAGAATGATACCGTCATTGTCCACCAGAAGCATGCACTCCGGTGACGCCTCCAGGATGGTATGAACCTGTGACCACTGCATCTGCTTGCGTTTGCTGATATCTCTGTGCGTACCGATCATGCGCAGCGGCTTGCCGGCGGCATCGCGGCTGACTACCATGCCGCGCGTGACCAGCCATTTCCAGTTATTATTCGGGTACCGAATGCGGTGCTCACTGATAAAAGAGGTGGTCCGTCCTTCCAGACAGGCTTGCAGGTCGCTCATCAGACGCTCATAGTCGGCAGGGTTTGTGATTGATTTCCAGTCCTGGTCGCTGCTTTTCTGTTCATCCAGAGGAAAGTTGAGTATTTCCTTGCAACGCGGAGAAAGAAAGATTTCATGCGTTTGCAGGTTCCAGTCCCATACGCCGTCGCCGGCGCCTTCCAGTGCGAATTTCCAGCGTTCCTTGCTGACGCGCAGCTCGTTTTCGGCCTGGGTGCGTGCCGTGATAATTAATGCCAGAGCCATGCCGACTACCGTCAATTCGAGGATATAGATCCATAAATTGACCAGCCCGGTTTGCGCGATGTCCGCATCAAAATAACCGATGCCGTTTACCGCGCCCAGCAGCGCCTGCAATGCCGTCATGCCGATGATTAGCAGAGCGCCGTGCCGGCCGAACCGCACAGCGCTCCAGGCGACGAAGAGGAACATAATAAAGCCGTTGGCGAAGTTGCCCAAGGCGTCAATGAACCAGTCAAGAAAGATGAACTGGCCTGCCAAAAAAGCCAGGCCGAAGCAGGCTAGGGTTTCAAATATGCGTTGGTGCTTAAACCAGTCAGAGGGTGTTTGTCGCCATACCAGTAGCAATGGCGTCACCAGGATAATGCCCAGCGTGTTGCCCATCCACCAGTGCAGCAGACTGTCCGGTATCATTCGTGCCGTGATAATGCCGGCCTGCCAGAATGCCGCGACACCGATCAGCGACGCTACAACGGCGGCAATGGCTCCGGCAAGCGCCAGCCAGTAATAATCGCACGGATGCATCAATGCCGGATCGAATCGATGCGGAGCCCATCGTTTCCAGGCGGATTCTTGCCTGAGTATCCAGACTGCCAGCAAGGGTTCGATGGTATTGCTCAACGCGGTGAATATCGACGGCAGCATGGCATTTCCGAGTGCGAGTCGGGCGAGCAGGGAGCCAGTCAATAAGGCCGGCCAGTATTTCAGGCCACCGATCAATAGCGCGGCCAATCCTATACCGGCAGGGATCCAGATAATGGAAATGGTTGTTGCATCGGTAGTCAAATAGGTCAGGACGATGGTTACCGTCAGCGCATAAACCAGCGTTAAACTGATCAATTGGGCCAAATCAGACCAGCGATAACCCCGTAATTGATTCAGGATGCTTTTACCTGTAAATACTTGGGCAAGGAAAGATTTCACGGATTGCCAATGAAGGTTGAAGAACTGTTAAAAAACGTCCCATATTGTCTATCTTCCGGACCAACAAGCAGACCGGCGAGGGCAGTGTATCGCTCCGCTTGCTTCATGCCGTCAGCAATATATTCGTGCCGAGGTTGCACGCTCTCATGCATGTTGTACCCGCCATGCTTTTGGTGATTGCACAATTGCTTTTAAAGCTGAAAGCATCGCCATTGATGATAGAGTCGAAATGGATATGAGGTGCTTGATTTTGATGCAGGGCATGACGTGACGCATGACAGTCAGAGCGGTTTCTCTTTTATCAATAGCAAACGGCGACATAGACCTTTGTCCGTCGCCATCTGTTTTATAATTCTTTTCATCAATTAAAGCCATACTGATGGCGTTCAATAAGAACGCAACCACAAACAGGTGCATGTGCATTATGGCCGAAATGCTGTGTTTCTTAATTTGTAAGCATTTACGGACGCGAAGTGTAACAAATATTCTCGATACTTCCTAAAATAACTGCACTGTAGAAACATCTATCTGTCGATATATCGTCTCTGGATTCGGCCAGCCTATGAAAAGTTGGAAAGTTAGGTTCAGGCGGGTAATATACGCGGGCTTCGCTATTCAAAATAGCTGGCTCCATCGTATTGGGCTTTTATTGTTTTTCTTTAACTTGCGGTGTCCATTTCTTTTTATGGAAGTGCTTTAAAAAAAATACGACCCAGCACCGGCACTACCAGGTTCATATTTTTACTTACAGGTCATATAAATGCGTAAATATCTTTTAAACCTCTGTTTTTTAGTTCTGGCTACGCCTGTTTTCGCCGCCGATCCTTCGGTTGCGGCTGAAGAAGCTCTTCCCGAAAAAATAATGGCAGAGATTCAAAAACGGCATCCGAATGCCGCGGGTATCAAGGCTGAACAAAAAACACATTTTGGTCAGGACGTGTATGAGGTCCATTTTAAAGACGGTGAGAGCGAGCAAATCGAACTTTATAGAAAAGACGGACATTTTTATGTCAGCGGCGAAAAAATCGATTCCTCGAACCTGATGCCCGATCCCGTTAATGACAATCTTAAATCGGCTTTTACAAAGTTTGAAATTAAAGAGGCCATATTAATCGTCAATCCTAATGGTCCGGGTGAGGAATATGATTTGTCCGTAGTCTCTGGCAATCAGACCTGGAGCGTTACGGTCGACAACAAAGGCAATATCATCAAAAAAGAACGAGAAGAATAATAAAAGGCGCTAGCTGTTTATCGGCCTTCCCACCTAATATGCGCTTGCTTATTATTGAAGACAACCAGGATCTATGCAGCGAACTGGCCGATTTTCTTGAGTTTCAGGGCGATACGATAGATACCGCAACCGATGGGATTACCGGTCTCCATCTGGCCGTGGTCAACGAGTATGATGCCATTATTCTGGATTTGACGCTGCCCGGAATGGATGGGCTGGAAGTGTGCCGGCGCCTGCGGCAGGATGCCGGCAATTGGGTGCCGGTGTTGATGCTGACGGCTCGCGATACTTTGGATGACAGGCTGAGCGGCTTTGAACGAGGGGCGGATGACTATCTGGTTAAACCTTTTTCTTTGAAGGAATTAAAGTACAGGCTTAACGCATTGGCTCGCCGCACTACCGGCCTGCATCAACAGTCGATGTTGACTGTCGGCGATTTGGAACTGGCGCCTGAAACGCGCGAAGTGAGACGGGACGGAAAAACGATCGAACTGACCGCGATTGAATTCCAGATTCTGGAACTGCTTATGAGACAATCACCACGAGTCGTGTCCAGGCAGCATCTTGAATACAGCATATGGGGGGACACTCCTCCCGATGGCGAGGCGCTACGCGTACACATTCATCATTTGCGCCACGCCATTGATAAGCCGTTCAGCTCACCGTTGCTGCATACCGTTCGAGGCGTGGGTTATCAATTGAAGCCAGGCAATGCCATACCATCATAAGATCAGATCCCGGATATTTCTATCCTATCCCTTGCTGGGACTCCTGCTAAGCCTGTTTATGATCACGTTCCTGATACTGGCCTTCGAATCACTGGAAAGGCAGGTGATGGGAGCTTATCTGGTCGAGGAACTGGAACATTTCATTCAGCTGGCGGATCGTAACCCGGCTTTATCAATACAACAGTCGAAAAACTGGACTGCCTATAAAGTCGAAGATGGCAAATTGCCGGATGAAATCAGCTTTCTGTCGACCTATCCGGAAGGTATTCATGATGTTGAGCATGGCCAGCATGTCTATGATGTCGTGATTAAAGCGCATAATCAGACCCACTATTATATAGTCTACGATGACACCGGTTTTGAAACCCTTGAATACAATCTCATAACCTATCTGGTTGCCGCCGTATTCATTATTCTCTGGCTGGCAACCTGGTACGGTCTTTGGCTTTCCAAAAAAGTGATTGAGCCGATAGCGACGCTGGCCCGGCGCATTAAAACGCTAAACCCGGAAAACTCTACCGAGTATCTCTCGGAGGACTATACCAATGATGAAGTCGGGATGCTGGCGCTGGAGTTCGATGCCTATAAGGAGCGCCTGCAGGCTTTGGTCCAGCGTGAAAGGGAATTTACCGGTAACGCCAGTCATGAGTTAAGAACTCCTCTGGCTATCATTATGGCTGCCAGCGAAGGACTGCTGTTGCGGGACCTGCCCGATGACATCAGGCCACGCATAGAACGTATTCAACGTTCGGCCATTGAAATGAAAGAACGGCTGGCTACCTTGTTACGTCTGGCCCGCAGTCCCGTGTCGACAAGCGAGGCAACCGATAAAATCGAACTGACCGCGATTATTGATCGGCTGATAGAAGACCATAGAAACTTGTTGGATAAGCAGGTGAAGGTCATCAAGCGAGTTAACGGACCGCCCAGCATTAATGCTTCGCCGCCCATTATTTCCATGTTGATGGGTAATTTGATAAGGAATGCATTTATCTATACCAGCCAGGGCACGGTGACCATATCTCTTGATGAGCATGCATTTGCGGTGACTGATACAGGGCAGGGTATCGATACGGATGAGATTAACCGGATATTTGAACGGGGCTATCGCGGAGCGTCCAGCCAGGGCAGCGGCCTGGGACTGGCTATTTCCAAACGCATTTGTGAATATTACGGTTGGCAACTGAAGATCGACAGCGTTAAAGATCAAGGCACGCAAGTGCAATGGCTGTTTAATTCGTCCTCAATTTCCTGACAGTTTCGGTTCCCAAACGGGCGTTTGGGAACCGGTGTGAAAAGCTCTGTCGTTTTGTCGGTAATTAATCACAGGCTTACCGAAAAAGCGAACCTCCTCTAGTAATTGTTATTTTGCGTCTTCAGCGTATTTCTTATTGACGTCATGACCAATAGCGTAAGCTGAATTGTGAGCATCTTCCGCAATTAATTTTTTTGCAGTTTCATATTTTCCGTGCTCACCACCTTTGATCATGAAGACTACAGCACCAAAAGCAAGTACGCCAGCGCCAACATACAGCCAGAAATTATCTTTTTCTTGTTTCTCGATCATTTCATTTACCTATGAGAATATATGAATATTTAAAAATGCTGTTAAGTTAAACAGCGGGCTAACTATAACACAATAACCATAAAAAAAAAGTGGTTTTTATATTCCCATACTTCTTAACGCAAAATTAACGATACGTTAATTATGGTTTAACTGAGCTTTTTTTATAATATTACCTTAATTTTAATAAGGAAATAAGCTTTGCTCAAACCAATCAGGCTGGATTTCGATAAATTTATCATTGTCCATTTTATCGTTCCGTTTTTATTGTTCGCGGTTGTATTTGCAGTTTTGGAGTTCTTCCGCGCGGACTTATGGATTACGAGGCATTTTTATAATGCCAGTCTGCATCAATGGCCGTATAAAGAACACTGGCTAGTCGAAAACGTTCTGCATAGTGGCGGCCGGTATTTAACTTATTTGCTGGCGGCAGCCACCATGCTGAGCTGGCTCATTTCGTTCAGATCAAATTCGGCCCTCTATCCTTATCGCCGGCCTCTGCTTTTTTTATTGGTTTCGGGCATCAGCGGACCGCTGATTATCGTGCTGTTGAAAAGCCATACGCATGTTGATTGCCCCTGGAGCCTGGTGCTGTTCGGCGGCGATAAACCCTACATACGTTTGTTTGATTACATGGGCAACCACCTAAAGGCAGGGCATTGTTTTCCTGCCGCGCATGCCGGTTCGGGATTCACTTTCCTCAGCCTTTACTTTTTTCTGCTTCTGGTTAAGCCGGACTATAAGTCTTACGGACTGTATTTTGGCCTGATTTTAGGCACTGTCTACGGCGTTGCTCAGCAAATGCGTGGCGCGCATTTTTTAAGTCATGACCTATTTGCGCTGGCCGTATGCTGGTTTTTTTCATTCATATTATTCATGCTGTTTTTCAGGAGACAACTGCAATGGACATAGCAAAAAGATTATTTGAGAAATCACGATTCACCGGTATTTTACTTTTTTTATTGATTAACCTGATCAGTTTTGCCCTGCTCAGGGTCGCGTTGCTGATCAAACAACTGGCTGACCTGGACGTTTCGTTTTATTCAATAGCCCTGGCTTTTCTGTTGGGTCTTGGCCATGACCTGGCTTTTTTCAGTTATCTGCTGATTCCGTTTTCGCTGTACCTGCTGGTTCTGCCGAACGCGGCCTACCAAAGCAAAATCAACAGGATCATTGTCTTTGCCGGTTTTTTTATCAGTTTATACGCACTGTTCTTTGTCGAGGCTTCTGAATGGACGTTCTGGGACGAATTCGGGGTCAGGTTCAACTTCATTGCCGTCGATTATCTGATTTATACCCACGAGGTGGTGAACAACATTATTGAATCGTATCCGCTGGGCTGGATTCTGTCGGGGCTTTTGTTCGTGACGACTGTCTGTTTCCTGTCGACGAGAAAATTTCTGTCGAAGAGCTTTAATACCAGCGAACCTTTTGCTTTGAGGCTGAAAATCACGGCTGCCTTGCTGAGTTTGCCGCTAGTCAGCTATATCGCGGTCGGGCAGTCATCGCATCAGTTTTCCGCCAATACCTATCTGAATGAACTGGCCGCCAATGGTCCTTACCAGTTCTTCGCGGCATTTCGGAATAATGAGCTGGACTACCGGCATTTCTACAAATTGGGCGATGACAGACAGCTATCCGGTGTAATCAGGTCCGAATTGGCGGGAGAGCCTTTGCCGGCTGTCGGCGAGAAATTGTATGACATCAAGCGCATGGTCAGGCAACCCGGCCAGGAAAAACATTTGAATGTGATTTTGATTACCGTTGAGAGCCTGAGCGCCGAGTTTTTAACCGCCTTCGGCAATACCGAGCACATTACGCCGTTCATGGATGAATGGTTCAAACAAGGACTCTTGTTTACCAACTTTTATGCGACCGGCACGCGCACGATCCGGGGGCTTGAGGCATTGACCCTGTCGATTCCCCCTACGCCTGGGCAGTCGATCGTCAAGCGGCCGGACAATAGCAAATTGTTCAATTTAGGCCATGTGTTCCAGCAGCGCGGTTACGATACGGCTTTTTTATACGGCGGCCGCGGTTACTTTGACAATATGAACGCATTTTATGCCGGCAACGGTTACCGCATCGTGGATCAAACTGATTTTACTGACGAGGAAGTGACATTTTCCAATGCCTGGGGCGTGTCGGATGACATTATTTTCAAGCGTACAGTCAAGGAAGCTGACCTGGATCATCAAAACCGCAAGCCGTTTTTCTTTCAGATCATGACCACGAGCAACCATCGGCCTTATACCTATCCGGACGGCAGGATCGATATTCCATCAGGTACAGGGCGCACAGGCGGGGTCAAATATACTGATTACGCGCTGCGGGAATTCATCAGTCTGGCCAGGACCAAGCCCTGGTTTGACGATACTGTTTTCGTCGTGGTCGCGGATCACTGCGCCGGCAGTGCCCGCAAAGTGGATCTGCCCTTGGACAGATACCATATTCCGTTATTCATTTATGCGCCCAAGCATGTGCCGGCCCAGAGCAATGATATTTTGTCCAGCCAGATCGATGTCGCGCCAACGGTCCTGGGGCTTTTGAACTTCAGCTATGAAAGCCAGTTTTACGGACGCGATCTGATGCGCATGCGTAAGGACGAGGGCCGGGCGCTGATCAGCAATTACCAGAAACTGGGCTTGGTTAAAGGTAACAAACTGGTGTATCTGTCGCCACAGCAAAAGATTGATGTGATAGCCGATCCCTTAGGCGCGCATCGATCCGTCGATATCAATTCGGAAACTCGATTGGTTGAGGAAGAAATGGCTTATTATCAATCGGCCGACTATATCTGGTCTCATCGTTTAAATCGGTATCAGTAGCGCGCGGCTGTGAAAGCAAGGTACATGGCGTGTCTGATTATTTCTCGCGAAATGCTTCCACAGCCTGTTTTCCGGCTTAGCGGGCATATCTTACCGAACGGAACTGGGCATGAATCTGAGCGTGGTCGGAAGGCAGCAAGCGATCAAACTCCTGTTTGACCACCTTGTAACATTCGCAGACCCGCTCCTCCAGCCCAGGCCTGTCCTTTATAGTGATATGGCCGCGGCTATAATGGATTAACCCCGCTTGCTGCAGCTTGCCGGCCGCCTCCGTGACGCCTTCGCGCCGTACGCCGAGCATGTTGGCAATTAATTCCTGGGTCATGGTTAATTCATTCGAGGGCAGTCGGTCCAGGCTCAGCAACAACCAACGACACAATTGCTGGTCTACTGAATGATGCCGGTTGCAGACGGCTGTCTGCGATGTCTGTGTCATCAATGCCTGCGTATAATGCAACAACAATTGATGCAGCATGCCATAGCGGCGTCCGCCGGAACGATTGAATTCCTGCCTGAGGATATTCCCCTTCAAACGATAGGCGTGCCCCGCGCTCTGCACGACCGCCCGATTAGGCATGGTTCCGCCCCCCATGAACAGGGCTACCCCTACCATGCCTTCATTACCGACCACGGCAATTTCGGCCGAAGCGCCATTTTCCAGCACGTAAAGCAACGACACAATGCAAGTCGTAGGAAAATAGACATGATGCAAAGGGTCGCCGGATTCGTAAAGTGCTTCCCCGAGGGGCATCGGAACCAGTTCCAGGTGCGGCGCCAAGCGTTCGAAGATGAGCGGAGGCAATGCATTAATAAGATAATTTTGTCGAGGATTATGCATGGACATAATTAAACTTTGGCTGGTTTGAATTGCGAGGCATTGTCCTTTGGCTGAAGGATTAGGACAATAAGCACGAATACTTAATGTTATGTTTATTAAGGATTTTTTAATATAAACACAAAAAGTCAAAGAAGCATTTAATGAGCTCACTCTAAAGTAAAAGCCCGTTTAAGCGTGTAGAACATGACAAAAAGGTAAGGTTCAATAAACAGTTATCTGTTCGAAACCGCACAGACTTTACTTCGAATTTCAGTTATTTTTTAGGGTTGAAAACCAAATAATGGGCTTTGAATCCCGGAATGGCCGCCATCAAGGCGGAAAAGTTTTTTGCGGCAGTTTGCAGGCCGCGCTGATCGATAGTTTGGTGTTGTTCGATTGCGCTAAGCGAGCTAAGGAAGAGGCGGAGCGACAGACAGCGAATTCATTTGTGCCCCGGAAGGTATTCGTAGGGCATGTCATTTCCGGTATCCCGGACTTTTTAAGGTCGAATGCCGACAGCAGGCGTTCCAGGCCAATTTGACCCTGCAGTCGCATAGCATCAGTAAATAACGCAAAACGTTATGTTCGACACCGAACCGACGTCGTCTAATTTTAGATCTAGAGTTACTTTAGGTCATGCATTACGCTCAGTCTTTGCGACAGAGCCGGTTTTCTGCCGAAATAACTGAATCCTTTGGGTATGTTGTTTATTAAGCCTGGATGGCATGGGTCAAACATCGCAAACAGATAGCTCATATTGACGCATAGCCTTTGCCTGACGATGCATTGCCGTTTCGCTCCAAGGGTAGGCGCCATCTAGTATCCGGGTATAAATCGTGATCGAATTGACCGTCATCATTTAATTATTCATCTGGAGAATTAGCTATGAAATCAATCAAGCATTGTTCAGCATTTTTTCTGGCTCTGATGTTGGCATTGATAGCCGGGTGCGCGACGACCGATGAAGGCTCTGATACGCTGGCCGGAAGAAGCGCCACCGGCCAGTACTTTGATGACAGCGCCATTACCACCAAGGTGAAAGCGGCCATATTTAACGAGCCTGGCCTGGATTCCGCCGAAATCAACGTTGAAACACATCAAGGCAATGTGCAATTAAGCGGTTTCGTCGAATCTCGGGACGCTATCACCAGAGCGGTCGAGGTTGCTCAAAGAGTTGAGGGTGTCAGATCGGTAAAAAATGATATGCGGCTTAGAGAGACTGGGTATAGATAAGTTTGATGGACCACGGGCCACTGCGTAAGCAGAGGCCCGCGGATTATTATTAAACGCACGATCAGATGCCGAACAGAGAGGTCTCCATGTCCAAGAAAAATCATATGACCGATGTCCAGACCCTGCGCCAGCAAGCACGCCAGCATATTGACGACGGCGCGGTAACGGCCGGCTATGCGGCCGATGCGCAGACAGTCATCAAACTGCTCAATGACGCGCTGGCCACGGAACTGGTCTGCGTGCTGCGTTACCGCCGCCACTATTTTATGGCCCAGGGCATCCAGTCCAGGAGTATCGCTGACGAGTTTCTCGTGCACGCCAATGAGGAACTGGGGCATGCCGATCAGATTGCGCGACGTATCGTACAGTTGGGCGGCGAGCCCGATTTCTCGCCGGACAGCCTGTCCGGCCGCAGCCATGCGGAATACGTCGAAGGCGATTCGCTGGTCGATATGATCGAGGAAGATCTGGTGGCGGAGCGCATCGCCATCGACAGCTACCGCGAGATGGTCCAGTACATCGGCGAGCGCGATCCGACCACGCGCAACATACTCGAAGGCATCCTGGCCGTGGAGGAGGAGCATGCCGACGAACTGGTCGATCTATTGCAGGGGCGGTCGGCGGAAGCGGGTTCGTGAAACTATCGAGCCTGGCAACGCTCATCGCGCTGTCAGCCGCTTCAGCCCAGATCGCCGGCTGTGGATATGGCGAACTTGTTCGTCTTTATTTTCAGGAGCAGGAATATCAAAAAGATCAGGAGTTGATCGCCGAAATCAAAGGTGCGCTGCTTGCCGACCCGCAAATCCGGCGCGCGCCTGTCCAGGTCGAGGCCTATCTGGGAACTGTCCGGCTTAGCGGCACGGTATCGTTACCGGATCAGAAACAGCGCGCGCAGGCTATCACCGAACAGGTCGACGACGTGGAATCCGTGGATAATGATCTTATTGTGCAGGAGCCCTAATGCGGAATCATTGCTTTAAAAGCAGCATTCGGTCAGGGGTTGTCAGACTGAACAAGGGTGCTTGCATGGCCCTGCTGCTGACCTCAATGAGCGCCTGTTCCTTTACGCCCGGTGCCCGACTGGACCGGATATCGCTGCCGGCCGGATTCTCTATCTCAATATATGAGGACAATGTGCCCGGCGCGCGGACCCTGGCGTTTGGAGACAAGGGCACGCTGTTTGTCGGTACTTATAAAGAAGGTAAGGTCTATGCCATCCCTGCGCGCAACGGTGATGAAGGTGGCGTGCTCGTGATTGCCGAGGGCTTGCAGAACCCGCATGGCGTCGCCTTCAGGGATGGCTCTCTGTATGTGGCGGAGCGCAGTCGCATAGTGCGGTTCGATGATGTGGAAAACCGTCTCGCCCAGCCGCCGGCGCCCCGGGTCATTTATGACCTTGGTCTCAAATATGCCCACCACGGCTTGCGCGTCATGCATTTCGGACCCGACGGCAAGCTGTATGTATCGATTGGCGTGCCGTGCAATATCTGTATGCCGGAGGCTGATCGCTACGGCATCATCATTCGCATCGACAGCAACGGCAAGGCTGAAGTGTTCGCGCGCGGCATACGCAACTCGGTCGGATATGACTGGCATCCGGACACGCATGAACTGTGGTTTACCGACAATGGCCGCGATCTGCTGGGTGATGATGCGCCGCCCGACGAACTCAATCATGCGCCCGTGGCGGGTATGCATTTCGGCTATCCCTATTGCCATGCCGGCGAACTGCCCGATCCGGTATTCGGTCTTCGCAATCCCTGTTCAGAATTCACCGGACCCGCGCAAAGGCTGGGCCCTCATGTCGCGGCGTTGGGCATGCGGTTTTATACGGGGCATCAGTTTCCGGTCTCCTATCAGAACCGTATTTTTATCGCCGAGCACGGTTCGTGGAACCGCAGTTCCAAGCTGGGTTACCGGGTCAGCATGGTCACGTTCGCCGGGAATGAGGCGGTGAAGTACGAGCCTTTCGCCGAGGGCTGGCTGCAAGGAAATTCCGCCTGGGGACGACCGGTTGACGTCATCGTCGCGCCGGACGGTGCACTGATGGTTTCCGACGACAAATCGGGCGCGATATACCGAATCAGCTACGGCAATCATTAGACCTCTTTCCGCGACATAAGGTCGCGGTATACAACCACGTCCGCCAGCAAGGGTACAGCACGAATTTTTATGTGCGTTATCGAACCGACTATACGGCATTTTATATCTATCATGTCATACAAGATGCATCACAGTTAAGCCGCGTGAAATAGCGGAAAAAATAGTTTGATGACAGCATCTTGTTACCACTATTCCAGCCTGTCAGTAACTGGCAGGCACGAAACGGGGATAGAGGCAATAAGTCCTACCTGTTTAGGAGACATATTATGGGTAAATATGTGCTTGGATGGTTATTGGGTGTACCAGTGTTTGTGCTGGTCATTATTTATCTGATCTTTAATTAACTTCTACTCCAATGATTCTGGCCGCTGAGTCTCGGCATCCAGAAGCGGAGCAAACAGCATGTGTCACATACGGGCACTTTTTTTGAGATCTTTATGATCTTATAACTTATCAATACTGGAGAACATTATGGAAACGACAAGACAAGGTAATACCGGCGAAACTGTTGAACGCGTTAAAGCCGGCGCACATGAAGCCGTGGATAGAGCCGCCGAAGTCACTCATAGAGCCGCGGAAACCCTCAGCGAGAAGAGCGAGCAAATGATGGATGCTCAAGAACGTCTGATGGAGCATGCGCGCGAGTATGTACGCGAAAATCCGGTGACATCGTTAGGCATAGCGCTTGGCAGCGGGTTTATATTGAGCCGCCTGATGGGCCATCGCTAGATCGAGCCCGGCGTGTTTCATAAAAAACAGCCATCTTTAGAAAAAAGGGGAGGCAAAGAAACCCTAGCGATTAAAGATGTACATGACGTTTACGCGTTGCCGCAAGACCGATTAAGTTGTCCGGATCTTCTTGAGAAAGACAGGCATTTGACGGGACACCGACAACGCGTCGACTTAATGTTAATGGTGACGGCGTTGCGCAAGAGCGTAGCGCCGTCATGGGTCAATGCAAATTTACCAGAATCGCCAAAGTTTTCTTTTCCAGCGCTGTAACCGGACCTTGCTTTCAGAAATGGCGGAAGCTGTGCATCTTAGTGGATAGGCTCGCGACAATTATTGTTCTTAATCTTAAGTTACTGATGAGAAATTGTTTTGTAAATGGAAAGGCTGGCTGGGAGGGCAAATGGGCCTCGAAACTAATAAAGTTTTTATTTAAGGAGAATCACTATGTCAAAACGATTATCACTACTGACCTTGACATTGGCGGCCGGTTTAATGCTGATCACAGGTCTGACCAGAGCCGAAGCTGGGACTACCGGCAACCCTGCCGAAAATACCGAGCGCAATGTACGCGATAGAGGCGATACAACATTGACACCTGAAGACCAGCTTCAAAATGAGAGCGATCTCCAGGTCACGGCAAATATTCGCAGAGCCATTACCGACGATGAGTCGCTGTCTGTCAACGCTCATAATGTGAAGATTATCACGCGCAACGGTATGGTAACTTTACGCGGGCCCGTCAACAGCGCGGCGGAAAAAACCAAACTGCAATCCATCGCTCAGAAAACGTCAGGCGTGACTCAGGTTGACAACCAACTTGAAATTAAAGCGCCGTAACCGGTTGTAAGGAGAATGTCATGAATAAAGCAGTTTTTTGTATCGCTCAAACTAACGACCAGGTGGAACATATCGTCAGTCAACTGAAAGCGGCCGGTTTCGACAATAACGATATTTCCGTGCTGCTGCCGGATAAAACCAGTGAGCATGAATTCGGTCATGAAAAACACACCAAATCACCCGAAGGCACGGCTATTGGGGGCACTATAGGCATCGGTACAGGCGCCATATTGGGATGGCTGGCGGGCATTGGCTCGCTGGCTATTCCGGGTATAGGGCCATTTATTGCCGCAGGACCTATCATGGGCGCTTTAAGCGGTGCGGCTCTTGGTGCTGCTACCGGCGGCCTGGCCGGCGCTCTGATCGGCATGGGTATTCCGGAGTATGAGGCCAAGCGTTATGAAGGCAGAATTCACGGCGGCAATGCGCTGATTTCTGTCCATACGGAAACGTCGGAAGCGCGCTCAAAAGTGAAAGACATTTTTGAGGAAGCCAATGCCGAAGACATCTCAACCACGGGTGAAGTTGAAGCAAAATATCATTAGATTGTTTTTTAACCCAAATCAGATCAGGAGTTTCATATGGCAAGCATTGACAAAGTTGAGAAGTTGCTAAAGAACGAATTATCCGCGGCAGAGACCTATCATCAAGCATTGGAAAAATTCGAAGAAGAGAATCAACGCAAGGAAATCGCCTATCTGGAGCCCATATATGAAGAACATACCGAAGCCGTTTCCGAGCTGCAGGAAAAGATTCAGCAAATGGGCGGCACCCCTACCAGCGATTCCGGCTTATGGGGATCATGGTCCGAAGCCGTCATGAGCGGCGCCGAGTTGCTGGGTAAGGATGCCATGCTGAATGCATTGCTGGCCGGAGAAAAAAGCGGCCTGGACGATTATGAGCAAGCGGCGCAGGACCCCGAGATTCCTTCGGAGGTGAGCGCGCTGATTCAGGCGAAGTATGTGGCTTCACAGCAGGAGAATATCCGGGCGATCAATCGGCTGCTCAGCAGTTAGATGCCTGGCCGGATGTTAGTACCTTCTAGTGAATGAGCGTGGGCAATCCGTTAACTTGTCCATGTGGTTTTTTCACTGGTTCAACGATTGTCCCGGCCTCGGTTGAGGTTGAAATGGGGTGATATTTTGAAAACGTGTCAATGGGTACATGGCATTATGGTCTGGAAACTGTTTCAGTACGGTTGATAGATTTTTTTTGCAGATTAAACCATCGGCTGAGGTCAATATGAAAACCTTTAATTCTTTCAAGAAAAAATTGTGGCTGCCTGTTGTTTTTGGCGCCAGCCTTGTCTGTATCATTCAATCGGCACATTCCGAGGGCATGGGCTCGGGCGCCATGGAAGAGGGGCAAGCCATAAAAAAATCGCCGACTTTTGCGGAAGCAGACAAGAATGGCGATCACTATGTGACCAAGGATGAACTGGCGGACTATCCTGAGCTGCTCAGGCATTTTGATACGGTTGATGCCGGCAAAACCGGCAAGCTGGAAGAGCATGAATATGGGAGTCTCATTTTAGAGAAGGCGCAGTCCAGAGGCAGATAATCCTGGAAATTTGTTTATAAAAAAATCCGCTAAGGTTCCGTTAGGGCCTGTTTTTTAAGGCTTTGCGATTTTATAACAATCTCAACAAAGGTAACGACTATGGAAACTATAGACAAACTATCAAGCGCCGCGGAAGAAGCAGCCGAGAAAATTGCCAGCGTCACCAGTCAGGCTACCGAGGCGCTCGGCGAG
Organism: Methylobacter luteus IMV-B-3098; assembly: GCF_000427625.1. Classification (GTDB taxonomy): domain Bacteria; phylum Pseudomonadota; class Gammaproteobacteria; order Methylococcales; family Methylomonadaceae; genus Methylobacter; species Methylobacter luteus. The sequence continues at coordinate 1,572,595 of NZ_KE386569.1, read as the reverse complement.
AAAGGCGAGCAGTTAAAAGAGATGGAAGAGCAACTGATGGAAGATGCCCGCGATTACATCCGCGAGCATCCATTCACCTCGATGGGCATTGCGTTGGCGGCCGGCTTCATGTTGAGCCAGATAACGACGCAAACTTTGGAACACAGGAGATGATAGATGGCTATCCGTACTCCAAAGGAAAAGCCTGTACACTCCGTCACTTCCGGCAAGCCGGGCATACATGCCGACTTGCTGGAAGATGTCCGACTGCTATGGCAGGAACTGCGCGGGCTGACACATGATCATATAAAGCTTGCCGCGCTGGAAACAAAACGGGCCGGCAAAAGTCTGGTGAGCATGATCGTGGCAGGGGTCGTCATGGCGGTTTTACTGATCGGCGTCTGGATCGGTCTCATGGTCGCCGCCGCGCTGGCGCTGATCGAGAGCAATATGGTAGGCGGTACCGAGGCCGTCCTGTTGATCGCCGGCGCTAATTTAGTGGTTGCGTTATTGCTGTTCTGGTTCATACGGAGCAGGAGTCGCTATTTATTATTTCCAGAGACAGTTCGTAGTCTTCGGGGTAAGGAGGGTTCACATGAAGACAGGCAAAAACAATAATCACGGCAAAGAGAATCTGGCTGCTTTAAACGCGCGAATCGAAGAGACTGAACAGCGGATTATGGATTGGCAACGCATTGTCCATGTTCGTACCGATGTTTTAGTCAAGGATCTTCGGCATGAAATGACCTTGCCGACCACTTTATTGTTGGCTGGCGAGGTCGGTTTTATTGTGGGCGAATTGACCAAGCGCCCGGCTAAAAAAGAACGGCCTACCGGGGCCAAGTCAGATGTCAATGAGAGGCCTTTAAAAAAGGCTATGAATTTCATGTCCGTGGCGCGTAATTTATATCAGGCATTGCCGCTGGTCTGGATTATGGATACCTTTTTTCCGGAGGATGCATCAAAAACAGGATTTGCCCCCAAGGTTAAAAAAAGTCAACACCCGTCTGTCTAGTCTGTTTCAATCCAGTTGGCACCAGTAAGTTTTAACGCCAGCGGCTACCGATCCTGGGGATTTGCCGGCTTGCGGCTCAGGCTGATTGTCTTGAGGTAACGCCAGCCCCGCTACTGATCGAGCGGGCTTCACATCGTTCTGTTTGCCGACGGTTCATCGGCCTTGAGTTTACCGCACAACTTATCGTCAAAGGCCTCAAATCGCTGTAAACATCCTGGATTGGGAAAGATTATCTCCGATAATTGCGCGGCAATCGACCAGCCTCAAGCACACCCGCAAGATTTTTTTCAAAAAATTATTCCAACTACGAAGCTTCGTACAAGATCATCGCTATTGTTATGGAACGACCCGCCGCGAGCTGGTCTTGGCTGGCCTGTATGGCGCTTCTGATGAAGGAGTTCCAAGCGCATGGTGTTCCAGAGATTCAAAGTGTGAGGTCAGTCATTTAATCCGGCGGCCGCGCGATTTATCTGAGAAGCTGCCATCTGAGTTACTGTTTTCCGAAGTGAGCGTTGCGACTGTCACATCATGGATGAACCGGACAGCCAATGTCCGGTTCATCCATACTCATGTTTAAAGCTGTCGGATCAAATTCAGAATTTTAAAGGCTACAGAATTGCCTGGCTGTCCCGGATATTCACACTGCCTTATTGTTCTCAACATTAGCCAGGACAAGTCAAACCCTGTTATTTGTTCCGCGGATATTTTGCTTTATTTGTCGATTATGATTTTTAACCAGTATTCCAGTCTAACGAATCGATTATGTTGTCCTGGTATTTAAAAGATAACCAGGTCCATAAAAAAGGCAAAAAAAACCTCGGAATAAAACCGAGGTCGTATTCACGCTGAGAATTGACTGCGTGACAAGTGGTAGGAGGCACCCCAAAAAGTTATTCAGGTTAACCACACTCCTTAGAATTTTTAAGATCAGCGGTCTAATTTCCGCCGCTGCTCAGTTGCTCTGATTAAAATAATTTTATTGAGCGGCCTTGATGTGGGTTACTGCTTCTTCGGCGGCTTTCTGAGCCATATCACCATGTCCCATATTGCCATGCTCAATGGCGTTTTCCAGGCTCTTTATGCCGGCATCGAGATGTTCATCGGCAGTTTTCGCATGTTTTTTCGCTTGCTCAGCATGCTGAGCGACACCCTTTCCATCAGAAAGTTTAGCAGCAGCCTCGGCATGTTTGAGCGCTTCATTCATGTGGTTTTCTTCAGCATAAACGCCAGCAGAGCCTAAGCTCAGAACAATACCAGCCAATAAAGTAGACAATTTCATATTCATATAGACACCCTTCCAATTGTTTTTTATTTTAAGAAAAGTACTCTCGCATGACCGAGAGAAAACCGCACTGCCGAGGCAGCGCGGTACAGAAAAACAGCTAATGACATGTAGGACCGGATTCACCGGAACGCGTAGTGCCAGTTCCAGTTTCACTTGAATACGGTTGTTGAATAGACTCTGCCGTATACGGTTTTGTTCCATAAAATGAATGGACTTCTCTTGACCAGGTTTCATCGGCCATGTCGGGCCAGCGGTCCTTATCGAATCCTGGCGCCATTTCCAGACGTTCCTTGTCGACATCCAACGTAAAACGTTTGTTTTTTATATCCAGTTTTAACGCATCCCAAGGGACTGCAAACAGTTTATCGCCAATCCCTAACACGCCTCCGAACGAAAGTACAGCGTAAGCCACTCTGCCTGAAGTCATGTCCAGCATGAATTCCTTGATATCACCCAGATCTTCGCCCTTGCTATTGTAAACATCGTTGCCCAGCAGCGTGTCTGCGCCCATTAATCGCGGCCCAGGGCCCTCATCGCTGAGTCTGCCCTTGTACATGCCATAAGTGTCACGATCTATATAACTCATGTTCGCCTCCTCAATAATAATGAAGTTCAATATAACTGGAACGACTACCTCCAGCATCTTACCGTAAGAGGATACCTACAAAATTTAAAATAATCGGTACGGTTGCACACATAGAAATAAATTTGGACAAGATAATCCGACGGCAAAAAATGCCGGCATATTTATGTACGTCAGCGTACCGACAAGATAACCAGTTATTGAGTAAACTTTGAGCATCTATAGATATAGATCGAAAGATATAGAACGAACAAAATACAAGCTGAGCAGCTATTTGAACATGACATAGTCGGCGTCGGCAGTTGCTAGAGTAGATGCTCATTGTTTCGATTAACTGGCTTTGGAGTATATGGTCATGAGCAATGTATCCTATGAAGAAACGCATGTAAGACCCGGCATCTCACCTCGCAGACCAGGGCGCACACGATGGATAAAACACGTATCCTGGGCCTCGGTTTTTGCCGGCGTCGCTGTCGCCTTGGGCGTTCAGGTGCTACTGAGCATGCTGGGCACCGGCATTGGCATGAGCACAATTGACCCGTTACGGGTAGGAGGTACGCCGAGCGCGAGCGCATTCAGCATCGGCGCCGGTTTATGGTGGGTTGTTTCGAGTTTCATTTCGCTGGTCATCGGAGGTTGGGTTGCGGCCCAGTTCTCCGGCTACCTGCGCCATCTTGACGGTCTGCTGCATGGCTTGCTGGTCTGGGCGCTGACCACGCTGATCACCATTTATTTGTTGGGCAGCGCCATCAGCTCGGTAGTGAGCGGTACCGCCAGTGTATTAGGCACGGGCGCTCGTGGCATGGCGGAGACTGCATCCTCGGTCGTGCCATGGAACGATATCAAAGAAGATGCGAGGGCCGTGCTTTCCCCTCGGCAAGCACCCGGCTCACCACAGGTAATAGACCCAGAGTTCAATTCGACGCTGGAACGTTTTCTGACAGCTGATGATACGGGGACCAAGGAAAACAATCGTACAGCGCTAATTAATCTGCTCGTGGAACGCACGGGCATGAGCGTGGATGAAGCGACGAGTCGGGTCAACAGTTGGGAAAGGACCTATCAACAGGCTGAACAAGCAGCCCGGGAAGCGGCTGACAGCACGGCCAAAGCGGTATCATGGTCGGCCTTATGGGGTTTTATCGTGATTCTGTTGAGCGCTATAGCGGGCGCTTTGGGCGGTATTGTCGGAACACCGGTCCCTGATGTAGAGGTTCGTGAAGAACTTTAATCGTCAAATGGCCATAATGAAAATTATAGAGTTCGGAATGCGCATCGTTGGCTTTCCGTTCTTAAATTTATAGAGGTAAACGTTATGAACCAGGCAGAGAAGCAGTCAGCCGGCGGCAGTAGTGGACAGGATGCCATAGCGCTGCTCACTCAGGATCACAACAAGGTAAAAAAGCTGTTCGAGGAATTCGAAAAAATCAAAGCCGATGAGAATGCCGAGGATGAAAAGCTGGACCTTGCGATGGAGATATGCACGGAACTGACAATTCATGCAAAGCTCGAAGAGGAAATCTTCTATCCGGCCGCCATGGAAGCGATCGGTCAATTGGACATCATGGATGAAGCGGCTGTCGAACATGCGGCAACCAAGGATCAGATTGAACAATTGGTGTTGATGGCGCCCGAGGAAGAATACTATGACGCTAAAGTCACGGTACTGAAAGAGATGGTTGAACACCACATCAAGGAAGAAGAAGGCAAGATGTTTCCCATGCTCAAAAAAGCCTCAATCGATATGGCCGCGCTAGGTCAACGGCTCAGTCAGCGCAAGCAGGAACTTCAGATGGATATGGGCATGGTTGGCGCATCAATGCGCAAGGGCCAGCCGGGCAGCGAGCAGACGCAGCGCGGCCCAATGCCTTAGTTCCTGTTCAGGTATGAAGACGAGGCCCGATTTCATGTCCGGGCCTCGCAATCCAAAGCCATATTCATATTTCGGATCTTTTATTTTTTACACTGGCCTGATCGGCCGAGGGCTGAGAAGGTTGTTATTACATTTTACGGAAGGGATTCAATATGAATGAAGAAATGAATGGCAACAACATGAAAGCCTTGAGCCTTTTCGTCCCGAGACCGGTGAAAAGCTCACGATCAATCAGGGCGGGGCGTAGGCATTGCCACTACCAAACTCACATGAAAGAGGCAGGAAGCTTATCGAAAAATTCGTCCTATATATCACAAAAAGTGTTGTATGTACGGCAACGCACTGACTGAAATTGCTATTTCGGGTTAAATTGATTATCAGGTTTGACGTAATGTGCGTGGCGAAGCCTGGTTTTCTACAAGTAGCGTGCCTTTTCAGGTGGCGCTTGTCTTTCTAAATTTTGGAGAATCCCTACCATGTCTAGTATTCAGCCTGAACAAAGAAAAACCTCTACTCCTTCTTCTTTCCAGTCCATGAAGTCGTGTATAGAGATGTGTAATCGTTGCGCCGGGGTTTGTTGGAAAACCGCGATGAATCAATGTCTGGAAATGGGTGGACGGCACGTTGAGCCTGAGCACTTTCGCCTGATGGTGAACTGTGCCGAGATGTGTCAGTTGTCAGCCAGCTTCATGCTTAGCAGTTCCCGTTTCCATACTCGCACCTGTGAAGTCTGTGCGGAAATCTGCGAGGCCTGCGCCATGGACTGTGAAAGCATCGGAGATATGGAAGAATGTGCGTCTACTTGCCGTGAGTGTGCTGAAAGCTGTCGGCAAATGGCGAGCATGGCAATGCACTGACTTTAAATTGCATGCCATGTGGTTCAGCCTCGTCTGAGCGTCCTCGCGAAGGATCATGACGAAATCGGAAGAAAAATTATCAGGAAATTAGCGATGGGCCTGTCGGGCACAAATGGACTTGATGATCCGGACGCACCGGATAAGTTATTGACAGGCAATTTAGGCGCTCACCGTAATCAGTGAGCGCCTTTCCTCCATTTATCCATATATACTTATTTGTCCGATGACTCCCAATGTCCATCAGGGCAATACTCTTTATGGCCAGCGGATCATCGCGGCCAAATCACAGGCCGATAGTCGCTGCTGCAATGGTTAATGCGGGATAGTGCATCGGCTTCATCAATTTCGGCATTTCATCTTTAGAGCACATCCTCAGTGGCATGGCTGAGCGGGTGCGTTTTTAAAAATACATTAAAATTTATTGCGTTCTCCTTGTTTTGCTGGCCTTGCAGTACTCATTATGTGACGCAGTTAGCTTTTTTGATTCGTTTTCGATTCTACAATTGTTTTCATATTAGGAGAAACCACTATGAAAACCACACAGAAGATATCGAATAAAACCGAGATAAAGCCATCGACAACTATCCGCATAAGCAAGGTTGAATCTGCCCGTAACAAGCTGATTCGGGATGTGACAATAAAGCAATATCTATTTACTGTTAAGGCAGGCTTGCTGTTGCTTGGCCTGTTTGCCGGTCCAGTCCAGGCTCAGAATTTTTATGTCTGCAATGATGGCTCGGATAGTAATCGCGGTTCGTCACCTTATCAGCCATGGGCAACCTTTGATTTTGCCATGTCAAGATTCAAGTACTTGAATGCCGGGGATGCCATTCTGTTCTGCCGGGGCGGGACATTTACTTCATCTTATCCCCGATTGTTCAATCAACATTGTACTGCGGATGCGCCGTGCACAATCGCTGACTACATACCGCCTAATGCAGCAGCATCTACAAAATCTACCAATGCCAAACTACCGCTCATTACCAGCAGCACCTCTAATGGCGTATTAAATTTTCAGGATGGGGGCAATGCCGACCATGACGAAGGCTATGTCGTCAAAAATCTGTCGCTCAAGGGAAAGGGCACTGGGTTCGGCATCTTCCTGTTCAATGACGTGGATTTCGTAACAGTCGACGGCCTCACGATTGACGGGTTTGATATCGGCATGTACTCGGCGGGCGCCAATGCACCCAATCCCGGCGCCAATCGGGTCAATGAGAATATCGAGTTGAGGAACTCACAGATCATTAACAATAACGGCCAGGGCTGGCTGGGCGGCTGCAATGACTGTGTGATCGACAACAACAAGTTCACCAATAATGGCTTTGCCAGGAAAATATTCAACCATAATATCTATATTGGGGCTTCCAATAATTTCGGCATTACGGTTTCCAACAATACCTTGACCAAATCAACGTTTGTTGCCGGCAAATGCGCGGGCGTATCCCTAGTGGTGCATGGTGTCGTAAATGGGCTGACCATTAAGGACAATACGGTTTTTGAAGACATTGGAGCGGCTGAGCAGACATGTTGGGGCATCAGTGTCGATCCCGGCTATGCGACTGAAGAGTCCTTCAGCAATGTGCTGATTACCGGTAACAAGGTCACCAATGTCGGCAATGTCGGCATCGGCTGCGCGTCCTGCACGGATCTGCAGATTCTGGACAATACCATCACGCATTCCCAGGATTTTGGTTTTACGGGAATAAGGACGCCCGTCAGGACCGAGGATACGGTTAAATCGGACCGGATACTGATTACGGGAAATTATATTGAACTGCTGGATCCCAATCACAGAGGCAAGCAGGGTATTGTTGTGACGGCTACCGGCGATGTGAATGTGGGATCAAATGATTTCATCCTCCGTTGAGATAGCTCCCGTCTGATGCCAGGCGGGAGCTTTTTCAATCTGTTCTTGCGCCTTGTACGGCAGTTCCAGCGGGAATGATCGAAATTTGTGAAAAAAACAGGGAGGTTTTTTCGCAGTATCTGCCCGTCAGGTGCACGAAACCCGATTCAGGAATTGTCTACCCGGAATACTCCGTTAAAACCATCTGAATTCAAAATTGCTATACAACATCGGTTAGGCATAAAGATGCCTTATGTGTGATAGCGCACAGACCTCAGCAATATCCGCATTCTATCTTCTGAGCGTACTCAGACTCATCACTAAGTACACATCAAGTTATATGCCGCTTTTTGTGGCCACACCTAGGCAATGCAGCAATGTGCAGTTAGAAACTGTTTTTTCAGGTTACATTTGATTCGAAATGTTTTTATATAAAGGAAACGACTATGAAAACTATAGATAAAGTATCGAATACGGTAGCTACAAAGCCATTGACTGTTATCGGCATGAATGTGATTGAACATACCGGTATCAAGCTGATTCGAGATGTGACAATAAAGCAATATCTATTTACTGTTAAGGCAGGCTTACTGTTGCTTGGCCTGTTTGCCGGTCCAGTCCAGGCGCAGAATTTCTATGTCTGCAATGATGGGGCAAACACTAATACTGGTTTATCACCTTTTGAGCCATGGGCAACCTTTGATTTTGCCATGTCAAGATTTAGCGCCCTGAATGCCGGGGATGCCATTTTGTTCTGCCGGAACGGGACGTTTACTTCCTCTTTTCCCCGATTGTTCAATCAACACTGCGCTGCGGATGCGCCGTGCACAATCGCTGACTACATACCGCCTAATATGCCCGCCACAACTGCTAGATTACCGGTCATTACCAGCAGTGGCGCCAACGGCGTGTTGAATTTCCAGGATGGGGGCAATGCCGACCATGACGAAGGCTATGTCATCAAAAATCTGTCACTCAAGGGAAAGGGCACTGGGTTCGGCCTCTTCCTGTTCAACGATGTGGATTTCGTAACAATCGATGGCGTTATTATTGATGGCTTTGATATCGGCATGTACTCGGCGGGCGCTAATGCAGCCAATCCCGGCGCCAATCGGGTCAATGAGAATATCGAGTTGAGGAACTCGTCAATCACTAACAATAACGGCCAGGGCTGGCTGGGCGGCTGCAATGACTGTGTGATCGACAACAACAAGTTCACCAATAACGGCTTTGCCAGGAAAATATTCAACCATAGTATTTATATATCTGCTCAAAATGGTAATTCCGGCATTACGGTTTCCAACAATACCTTGACTAAATCGACTTTCGTTGCCGGCAAATGCGCGGGCGTCTCCCTGGTGGTGCATGGTGTCGTAAAGAATCTGACCATTAGAGACAATACGGTTTTTGAAGCCATTGGGGCGGCTGAGCAGACGTGCTGGGGCATCAGTGTCGATCCCGGCTATGCGACCGAGGAGGCCTTCAGCAATGTGCTGATTGCCGGTAACAAGGTCACCAATGTCGGCAATGTCGGCATCGGCTGCGCGTCCTGCACGAATCTGCAGATTCTGGACAATACCATCACGCATGCCCAGGATTTTGGTTTTACGGGCATTAAAGTACCCGTCAGGACCGAGGATACGGTTAAATCGGACCGGATACTGATTACGGGAAATTATATTGAACTGCTGGATCCCAATAACAAAGGCAAGCAGGGCATTGTTGTGACTGCTACCGGCGATGTGAATGTGGGATCAAACGAAGTCATTCTAAAGTGACTTTATAAATGTGCGGCAACGCACTGACTTCAATAGATTCTGTAACTAATCTTCATTAGTGCATCCTGGTGTTTTTGCCGGGATGCCCGTTCATCCAGATCCCGATATGAACGTTAATAAAGTCCTGGTAGTTGAAGCGAGAATTTATAATCCTGATTAGCGGCATCTCCGCTTACAGTAAGTAGCCAAATCCAAGCTATGAAGCAATATTGCAGTTAGACACTGTTTTTAGATCACATTGAAAGTCTACAATATTCTTGAATAGGGGAATCTATCATGAAAGCTATAGAAAAGGCATCGAATACAATAGCTACAAAACCAGTGACCGCTATCAATATCAATACGGTTGAATTTACTGTAAAAAAGTTCTGGCTGCCTTTGGTTTTCGGCGCCAGTCTGATTTACATGGGCAATCCTCCTCATGCGGGAGAACAGCAAGGGGCGGGCAATCAGCCTATGCAATCCGGAAGTGGCCAGGGACAATCGGGTAAATGGGAAATGGCTCAAGGCACTGAAAGTCAGGGTTCCGGCAGAGGCACCAAGCCGGCACCAGGCTATACGGACGACAGGGTGCGCAATCAAGGCAGCAATACACTGGAGCGGGGCGGCGATAGAATCAAGCAAGGCACAGATCGTCCCGGCAGTGATCCAATGGACAGAGACACTACTCCAAGCGGTGAAAGAGGTATCAGCCCGGATATAGACAAGGGTACTGCTCCTGACAGTGAAAATATCAACAAAGATACCACCGGTCCCGGTGGTGACAATATGATGAGAGATGCCATCCCCGGTGGTAGTGGCATCAAAAGAGAATGATGTTGAGAGGCAACAGGCAGGCGTCAGAGAGATAACCGCCATGGAGCGGGCTTAGGTGCTTATTTAAATAGTAAGAGAGCTTTCAAAATTTTGTGTCAACTGAGCCGGTTAGACAGCCAATACGGTATCTAACTGGCTTTTTAAGGGAACTTTATGAGAATTTTTAATAAATAACTTTTAGTCTATCTATTGTAACCGGAAGCCTGACAGCAATTGATGCAAGCCCCAGCCTGCTGTGTCCGACGAGTCCGAATGAAGGCCCTGTTTATAAAATTTCAGTCCCTGAATAGCATGCTATGTGCGGTATTGTACAGACGGCATTCGATCCTGGCGCTAAACTGTTTCTGAGCATGATTCCCGCGCGATGCAAACCAGAAGTAAAAATATAAGCTGTGCCAGCCGTCAGCAGGCGAGACTGACTTTGATCTTTCGATGATGAACATGCTGCGCTGGGTCTGAAACGCTTGCTTAAAAAGGAGACTGTCATGAATATCGAACCTATCCTGGCCTTGATAATAGGCATATTAATATTGATAGTGCCCAGGTTTTTAAATTATTTCGTGGCTATCTATTTAATTGTCGTTGGGGTTCTGGGATTGATGAATCGTTAATTTTATGTAATGTTCCAAACCGAAATCCATCTTCTGGACTGAAGTTCACGTTTTAAAGGAGAACTGCTATGGCAACTAGCACTATATTACTGATCGTTTTGATCTTGATTATTTTAGGCGCGATTCCCATTTGGCCCTATAGTCGAGGCTGGGGGTATGGACCTAGCGGAATACTCGGGCTGATCCTGGTCGTTTTTCTGATTTTGCTCCTGTTGGGGGCGATCTAGACCTTGGAGGAGACTTGCATAAGCAGTAATCCTGAACATAGGATTACTGCGGGCGGATGGACAAGTATTCATATAGTCAGGAGACTGAAAAGACTAGGCCATGAAAACAAAAAAAGTGTATCGGCGAATCAGCGTGTCTGATGGCGTTTTTGCTCTCGTCATTATGACAACAGCGATCGCATTGCCCGGCTGCGCGCAGGATGGGCCTGGGTTCGGAGAAAGGACAGGCAGGCAGATTGATCAGGCTGCATCAAGAGCGGGTGAAACCGTGCAAGGCGCTCAACGGTCGCTAGGCGAGCAAACCGAAAAGGCCGGGGAATACTTCAACGACGCAGCTATTTCCAGCCGCATCAAGGCTGACCTTCTTAACGATTCGTTGCTTGCTTTGTCCAATATCAACGTCACGACAATTGCCGGCGTGGTTACGCTCAGCGGCATTGTTAATTCACAGCAGGCGATGGATAGAGCTTTGGAAATAGCGCGCCGTCACCCAAACGTGAAATCAGTCGAGAACAAGCTGCTCATTAAGGCGCCGAGCAGGATTTAATCGTCGCCTGAAGCAGCATAAGGTCAGCCGGCTTCATGCGTCATCTGGGAGAGGATGCATCAGTGGGTTTGTAGCGAACTGCTCCACCCCCTAAAAGAATAACCGCAACGTTGTCGCTTGTGCCGATAAATTCGATTGCTTGATTTATGGATCTCGATGCAAGATTAAACTTGTGAGCTAACACATCGCATTCCTTGCTGCTTGTTCTGCAATCCCAATAATCCTTGGCACCGGAAGCAAAAACAATGGACCTGGTATACGGAGGAGAATTGAAGATTTGCGCTTCCCTGTAACGCTTATCCATCTGTCCAAAAATAGCCACAGTCTCATAGTTTGAGGGATGATCGGGAAGCACAGTCTGCATTTTCCGCATGACAGATTCCGTCCTGGTTTTATGCTCGCTCAAATATGATCGGCCATCGATCGAAAGATTCCACCCCGTCCATAGTAATAAAATGATGCTGAGCCAGTGAATTCTAAGAGATGGCTGATTAGAAACAAGCAGCACGATAAGCATTGCCACAGACAGAGCTATCAAGCTTCGGGTTTGTATAACCGGCGCCAATGGAACGGAAAAAGCAAAAAAAGCAGCGCCTACCGCCAAAAGGATGATGATTCGCGAAAAATCGGAACGCCAGAATTGAAGGCGAAAAGCACATAATAAAATTAATCCGGAAATATAAAAGGGACTATTACCAGAGCCATTTTTCCAAAGCTGGAAAGCTTGTTTTTTGAAGCTTTCGATAACATAAAGTATGTTTCGAGCAAGGCTCTTCAAATCGTGAACAGGCGCGGCGTGTCTCCATTCCGCGGGCACAATCCCTACCTGTCCCGTAGCAATGAATACTGCGACAGACGAGAACAAAGCCCCCGCAATTGCACCCGAAATCCAATAAAACAAATGGCTGAATAAATAGGATCCAGGCTTATCAATGTCTTTATGCTCCAGCTCTTTCCGCCGGAGAAAAAATAAAGGAAGAAGAAAATAGCAATTCTGCATCATGCCGAACAGCAAGACGCCCCCAAGCGGATAAATCACTTTATGGGAAACGCCCTTGTCAGCGAGCCAGCTCAATGCCAATAATGCCAGGGTTGTAGGAAGGAGTGTTGCCGGCCACAGACTTTGCTGTATATAGGGGGGACTCAAAAGCAAAACGGATGCGATCACCACCGAATATCCGATGTCTCTCGTGAGGTTTTTTGCTATGCGAAAAAGTACTAGCCATGAGCCACAGACGAACAATACTGCATGTATCGCCAATGGCACTTGGCGCAACCAATGATGAAGAAGAAAGTTTATCCACCGGCCTTCCTCTTTTAACTTGAAAGTGAAATCGTGATAATAATGGACTTCGTCATGACCAAATATTTTAAGATTTAGCAGTAAGTAATAGACACTGATCAGCAAAATTAGCGATAGGGCCGCCGCAATGCGGTCGAACCCTCTTAAGGTTGCCGTTTGTGCCCGGTTAAATGGAATGGCTTTCATTTTTTATGGAGTGGATTGAGGTAAATACTTCCGAAGGTTTATATTTTTTATTTCCAAACGAAATATTTATTAATCAGATAAAAAAACACGGTATATGTACTCATGGCAAACACCTGAGCGATTTCCGGCCTAATGTCGAGCACGCTAACCAAATAAAGCAGCATCGCCTGATTTAGTGAAAAAGCGGAAACGAAACCGATTGAAAATCGGACGAACGCTCCAAGACTGAAGAGTGCGCCTTTGAAGACAAACAAACGATTCAGTGCGAAAGCAGCCCCCAGTCCGGCGCCATACAACAGCATTGGCCAGTTCTGGTCTCAGGTTACCCCAGAGGAGCATCATTAAAAAGACGCCGTAACCAATCGACGTGTTAGCACTCCCTGCAATCGAGTTGCTGAGATTAATGGCAGGCAGTCTCCTTGTCAATTGCTAACATAACAAGCCACATTCGGTATTTTATTTTAATAAAAATCAATTGGTTAAATTGGTTATTCCTGGCCAACGGCACGAATGTTTTATGCGATGTAGGTGCGAATTTATTCGCACTGTCTGTTAATGCCGGCACGCCAGTGTTGTCTCGGCTCGAATACCCTCCTGGGCACAAGTAAATTCGACCCTGCAACTGCGTACATCAGTTAACAAAAACCTTGAATCGGCGCAGTTATTAGAACTTATAATGAGCCAATCCTCGCGCTTTTGAGCTACAACGGACACTCATTACAGGAATCGATGATCAAGCGAATTCTCCTTATCGTTACGTTATCCGTGCTGATTTTCGGCGGGTTGTTTGGCTGGAAGTTCTATCGGGACCGACAGGCGCAAAGCCAGATGCAGGCGCCGCCGCCTGCCGTCGTGGCGGTCACCGAAGTCAAGCGGGAACAGTGGCAGCCTTATTTGACCAGCGTCGGCAGCCTCGTCGCGGTATCGGGCATTGACGTCAGCAACGAACTGGCCGGCAAAATCACGGCCATTCATTTCGAGTCGGGACAGCCGGTCAGGAAAGGCCAGTTGCTGATAACGCTGGATACATCGACAGACGAGGCCGAACTCAAAGGCCTGCAGGCCGATGCGCAACTGGCGCAGGTCCGGTTTGAGCGATACGAAAAGCTGATCGGCAAACAATTCGTCTCCCGGTCCGACTACGATCAGAGCCGTGCGCAACTGGCCCAGGCTCAATCGGCCGTCAAGGCCAAACTGTCGGTGATCGCCAAAAAACGCATCCGCGCACCCTTTGACGGCAAGCTTGGCATTCGTCTGGTCGACATAGGCCAGTATCTGGCCGAAGGCTCGGCGATCGTGCCGCTGCAAAAGCTCGATCCCATTTATGTCGATTTCACGCTGCCCGAACAGCATCTGGGCGGGTTGGCTATCGGCCAGAAAATGACCGTGACGGTGCAAGCCTACCCGGGCAAGCTGTTCAACGGCGCGATCAGCGCCATGAATCCGCTCATCGATATCGGGACCCGATCGATAAAGCTGCGCGCGACGCTGGTCAACCCCGAACAGATCCTGCGTCCGGGCATGTTTGCCGACGTACAGGTCCTCTCCAGTCGGAAACAGGACGTGTTGACGCTGCCCGATACGGCTATCACCTATAACCCCTACGGCGATTCCGTATTCGTGGTCGAGCCCGGCGAACAGGGTCTGACGGTACAGCGCCGGCAAGTGAAGACGGGCGAAACGCGCGGGGGCCGCGTGCAAATTGTCGAGGGCCTGCAGGCCGGCGAGCGCGTGGTCAGCGCCGGACAGGTCAAACTGCGCAACGACATGCCGGTCCGCATCGACGACAGGCCCGCGCCCGGCGAACGCGAGAACGAATCGTGAAATTTACCGACCTGTTTATCCAGCGGCCGGTATTGGCCAGCGTCATCAGCCTGCTGATCCTGGTGGTCGGCATCCGCTCCATCGCCGTGCTGGAGGTGCGCCAGTATCCGAAAACCGAGGATACGGTCGTTACCATCACCACGATCTATCCCGGCGCCAGCAGCGATCTGATCAAGGGCTTTATCACGACGCCGTTGCAGCAGGCCATCGCCGAGGCCGACGGCATCGATTACCTGTCCTCGGCCAGCCGGCAGGGCAGCTCCACGATCGAGGCGCACATGCGCCTGAACTACAGCGCGAGCGCGGCGGTCGCCGAAATCCAGGCCAAAGTCGCCAGCCAGCGCAACGTGCTGCCCGTGGAAGCCGAAGACCCGGTCATCACCTCGCAGACCGGCGACCGGACGGCGCTGATGTATATGGCCCTGTACAGCGACGCGCTGACGCCGGCGCAGATCACCGATTACATGATTCGCGTCATCCAGCCCAAGATGCAGGCCGTGGCCGGCGTCGGCAAGGCGCAGCTGCTGGGCAACAAAACCTTCGCCATGCGCGTCTGGCTGGACCCGCGGCGCATGGCGGCGCTGGGCGTGACCGCCGATGACGTGGCCGAGGTGTTGCGCACCAACAATTACCTGTCGGGCGCGGGCCAGACCAAGGGCGACTACGTCATGATGGACCTGAGCGCCACGACCGATGTGACGCGCGAGCGGGACTTCCGGCGGCTGGTCGTGGGCAATCGCAACGGCACGCTGGTGCGCCTCGGCGATGTCACCCATACCGAAATGGGCAGCGAGGACTACGATTCGATCAACTGGTACAAAGGCAAGGACGCCATATTCATGGGCATCGAACAGGCGCCCGGCGCCAATCCGCTGATCGTCGCCCAGGACGTGCGCAAGGCGCTGGACAGCCTTGAGGCCGAACTGCCCGAGGACCTGCATGTGCTGGTGCCTTATGACGCCAGCCAGTTCATTCAGGATTCGATCGATGAAGTCTTTCTGACCCTGGTACAGGCCATCGCGATTGTGCTGGTAATCATTTATTTGTCCCTGGGCTCGGTGCGCGCTGCACTGGTGCCGTCCGTGACCGTGCCGCTGTCGTTGATCGGCGGCACTTTTCTGATGTTGCTGGCGGGCTTTTCGATCAATCTGCTGACCATGCTGGCGATGGTGCTGGCAATCGGACTGGTTGTCGATGATGCCATTGTCATTGTCGAAAATGTGCACCGCCACATCGAGCTGGGAACCCCGCGCTTTCAGGCCGCGATTGATGCCATGCGCGAGCTGGTGCTTCCGGTTATCGCCACGACCGTCGCCCTGGTCGCGGTCTACATGCCGATCGGCTTCATGGGCGGCCTGGTCGGCACCCTGTTTACCGAATTCGCGTTTTCGCTGGTCGCGGCCGTGATCGTATCAACCATTGTGGCGATGACGCTGGCGCCCATGCTCAGTTCGAAAGTCCTGAAGGAAAAAGGCGCGGCGGGCAGGTTCGAGCGTGCTGTCGAGCGTCTGTTTACCCGCCTTTCCGAGCATTACCGGCGCGTGCTGCATGAGGTTCTGGAGTTTTCATTGGTGCTGCCGGCTTTCGCGCTGGCCGTGATGGTCAGCATTTATTTCATGTTCGAGCTGACGCAGAAAGAGCTGGCGCCGACTGAAGACCAGAGCATTCTGTTTTTCATGGCCACGGGCCCGCAGACCGCGACCTTGAAGTATAACGAGGCTTACACTCGCGAGTTGATGCAAGTTTTCGAGACCATTCCCGAATACAACGAAAGCTTTCTGCTGCTCGGCTTCGGCGGCGACGACAACGTCGTGTTCGGCGGATTTAAAATGCCGTCGACGACCGAGCGGCAGCGCTCGCAAATGGACATTCAGCCGGAACTGCAGGCCAAGGTCGATGACATCGCCGGCTTTCAGACGGCCGTGATTCCGCGCCCGAGCCTGCCCGGATCGGGCGGCGGCCTGCCTTTGCAGTTCGTGATACAAGCCGATGCCGATTATGCGCGGCTTGATCAGATCGCCGACCAACTGGTGAACTCGGCCACGGCCAGCGGCCAGTTTTCCTTCCTGATGAAGGAAGTCGAATTCACGAGGCCCATGGCCACGCTGGTGATCGACCGCAACCGGGCCGCCGACCTGGGCCTGTCGATGGCAGACATCGGCCGCAATCTGGCCGCACTGCTGGGCGACAATTATATCAACCGCTTCAACCTGCAGGGGCGCAGCTACAAGGTCATACCGCAGGTCGACGATCCGTCCCGCCTCGATACCAGCAAGTTCAGCGACTATTACCTGCGCACGGAATCGGGCGGCCAGGTGCCGCTTTCGTCGCTGGTTCGCATCGAAAAATCGGTGGAGCCGAGCAAGCGAACCCAGTTTCAGCAGCTTAACAGTTTGACGGTTTCAGGATCGCCGGCGCCGGGCGTGGCTCTGGGCGATGCCATGGCTTATCTGGAGCAACTGGCCCGCGACCAGTTTCCACGCGGCTACAGCTTCGATTACACGGGCAGCTCGCGCCAGTATGCGCAGCAGGGCAGCGAGCTGATCATTACTTTCTTTATGTCCCTGCTTGTTATATATCTGATACTGGCTGCGCAGTTCGAAAGCTGGCGCGACCCGCTCATCATTCTGACTTCGGTGCCGATGTCTATCGCCAGCGCGCTGGCGTTTCTGATGCTGGGGTTCGCTTCGCTCAACATTTACACGCAGGTGGGACTGATTACCCTGATCGGCCTGACGGCGAAAAACGGCATACTGATCGTCGAATTCGCCAATCAGTTGCAGATTCGGGAAGGTTTGTCCAAACGCGATGCCGTCGAGCAGGCGGCCGGGATCCGCTTACGGCCCATCCTCATGACCGCGATATCAACGTTGGTCGGCGTAGTTCCGCTGCTGCTGGCGACAGGGCCGGGCGCGGCCAGCCGCTTCGATATCGGCCTGGTGATTGTCACCGGCCTCGGTATCGGCGGCACGTTGTTTACGCTGTTCGTGGTGCCGGCCTTTTACCTGCTGCTGGCGCGCGACCGGCATCAGGGCGGGGCGCCTGTTCAGGCCTCATAACAGGAATTATTACCCATGAACTTGTTGACTGCTTTTATTACCCTGGAAACCATCGCCTTTATCGCCGTGCTGCTCTGGCTGCCGCGATACAAGAAGGCAAATGCCATGGCAAAGGCCTTCGCCGGCAGACCAAGCCATTCGGATGATGAGTTTTATGAACGCTATTTCCGGCAGGAGGGCGTTCCGAAGCAGGTTGTCATCGGCGTCAAGCGCATCCTGGAAGCGCATCTGGAAGCCGATCTTTCCCAATTGACGGATCAGGATGATTTTTCCACGAATCTTGCCTTTTTCTGGGAACTGGACTCGATGGCCGATGTGGAAATCGTGGCCGCGCTGGAGAAGGAATTCAATATCATCATTGAACATGAAGAGGCGGAAAAAGCCGTAACGGTCAGAGACATAGTCGATCTGGTCTGGCACAAGTCAACTGTAGCCGGCACCAGATAAATGCCGCGGTTCGCCGCTGTACCGGCGCCGGGCGTGCTGATGTCTGTATCGGAAGCGGGGCGGGACGCGGCTGACTCGCAGCGCATTGGCGCGCCTGGAAGCCGGCGTGTTGCGGCAGTTTACGCAGATGCAGGAGCAATGACGGCAGAACACAAGCCGAATCCCTGCTGTTTGCAGGTGTAACACAAGGCGGTATTAACGCCCGACGATGGATCGATAAGGAGCGACAATGACCGTAAACGTTTATCTGGACGCCGGAGCCTTACTCTGAGGCTGATTTACTTTGACGGGCTTTGGCTCACCGTGCGCCGCCTGCCTGCGGTGCAGTATCAGGCATTGTGGATGCTGGGCAGTTTCATCCTGCGCAATATGCTGATCGCAGCCGGGTTTTATGCGATTTCGTTTGGGGTTGGCAGTATGAAATGCTGTGTTTGGCAGGGTCTCTCGTGGTTCGGTTTGTAATGATTCGGCATATCCAGAAGTCGCTTGAAAAGGAGCCGGCAGGGTGAGAAAAAGAGTGCGGGGCTTAGCAGATGATGGCTAAACAATGGTTATCGATCCTGAACATTATTTTGCGGCAGCATGGCTTCATTAAAATCAATGCCGCTCCGGCATCTGTCAGCAGCCTTGGCGATATATGCGTATTTGTTGCCGGATCTTGTCTGTAGCGCGTTAAATGCCGAAGCAAAAGCCTTTTGAAACTATTTCCTTTGAACCGGAAGCTATAGAGACATGAATAACGAATTTGATGACAGAAAATCTCCTCTGTCCGATCGGCCGGGCTTCGTGCTGATCATCGCCGGCGTTTCCGGCGCCGGGAAGACGACGGTGGGCAGGGCCTTGGCCGAACGCTTGGGCTGGCGCTTCATCGAAGGCGACGATTATCATCCTGCGGCGAATGTGGCCAAGATGCAGCGAGGCGAACCGTTGAATGATGCCGACAGAGAACCCTGGCTGCTTCGCCTGCGGGATGAGATCAAGGCTTGCCTGGCTAGAGGTGAGCGGGCCATTCTGACCTGTTCGGCATTGAAGGAACGCTACCGCGCACTGTTGCGTCCGGATCCGGAGCGGGTACATTTTGTCTTTCTCACGGGCAGTTATGAAACCCTGCATAAGCGGTTAACGCAGAGGCACAACCACTTCATGGGGCCGGATCTGCTGGCCAGCCAGCTGGAAACTCTGGATCTGCCCGGCGATGGCTTGATCGTCGATATCGACCAGCCTGTAGACGCGATTGTGGATGCAATAATGGTTTATCTAGGCCTGTAGGGTCGAATTCATTCGACCTGGTGGGTTAGGGCTGCCCAAGCCGGGTTTCCGCTTAAGCCCCGGTCCAGCCTACAGGCTGAACCTTTTAGCCCAGTAGGATGCGTGCCATAGCCAGAGCGCCACAGTTTTTTTCGGGACCGGCATTTTCCTCACTTGACTTTAAATTAAAGAAGTTAATGCTTGTCAAAAATGCAAAGAATGGCGCAACAAGCGCTGAATAATCAGGAGAATTACGATGGATGACACCGAAGTACTTGTAACAGGCCTCGCCTTTCCCGAAGCGCCGCGCTGGCGGGATGATCGTCTATGGTTCACCGACCAGCACGGCAAATGCGTCATGACCGTCACGCCGGACGGGCAGACCGAATGCCGGCTGGAAATGGACGATTTGCCGGGTGGCCTGGGCTGGCTGCCCGACGGCACGCCGCTGGTCGTGGCCATGAGCGAGCGGGCGGTTTATCGCATAATCGGCCATAGTCTGGTTCTGCATGCCGATCTGTCCGACCTGACCCCGTTCCACTGCAATGACATGGTCGTCACGGCTGAAGGCCGGGCTTATGTCGGCAATTTCGGCTACGACCTGCATGGCGGCGCGCCGCCGGCTGAAACCCATCTCATTGCGGTTGAGCCCGACGGTCAGTGCCGGATAGCGGCGCAAGGGCTGGTCTTTCCGAACGGCAGCGCTATTACGCCGGACGGCACTACGCTCATCGTGGCGGAAACCTTTGCCTCCCGCCTGACCGCCTTCCTGATCGGCGACGACGGCCTGCTGCATTCGCCCCATCTCTGGGCCAGCCTGGGTGATGCGACGCCGGACGGCATCTGTCTGGACAAAGATGGCGCGCTGTGGGTCGCCAGTCCCGCGACACGTTCGGTGCTTCGGGTCAGCCAGGGCGGTGATGTTTTATCCCTTGTTCGCCCGACAGGCATCCCTTACGCCTGCATGCTGGGCGGGCCGGACCGGCGAACCTTGTTCGTGACGACTGCCGAAACGGATGATCCGTACCAGGCCATGATAATGAAATCGGGGCGCATCGAGGTTGCCGAAGTCGCCGTACCGGGTGCAGGGCTGCCTTAAATTTTTCGGATGGACAATTTATCAACCAGAGTGAGAGCCCAGACATGCCATTACTGATCGAAAAGACATTAAGCGGACAACGTGCCTTAATCACCGGCGGCAGCTCCGGCATCGGCGCGGCGGTCGCCCGTGCGATGGCCGAAGCGGGTGCGCGCGTGGCGATCAATTACGTGTCCGATGCCGAAGACGCGCAGAAACTGGTCGACGAGATTCAGGCAGGCGGCGGCGAGGCTTTCGCCGTGCAGGCTGATGTAAGCTGTGAAGAAGAGGTCAAGCTGATGTTTGAAATCGTCATCAAACGCTGGGGCAGTCTCGATATTTTAGTCGCCAATGCCGGCATCCAGCTCGACTCGCCTGTTGCCGAGATGACGCTGGCTCAGTGGAATAAGGTGTTGGCCGTCAATCTGACTGGCCAGTTTCTCTGCGCGCGGGAAGCGGTCAAGGAATTTCTGCGGCGCGGCCTGATTCCCGAGTTATCCAGCGCTATGGGCAAAATCATCTGCATGTCGTCGGTGCATGATGTCATTCCATGGGCCGGGCATATCAATTACGCTGCCTCGAAGGGCGGAGTGCTCATGTTCATGAAAAGTCTGGCGCAGGAAGTCGCCCATCAGAGAATCCGGGTCAATGCCATTTCACCGGGAGCGATCCGTACGCCGATCAACCGTTCGGCCTGGGAGACGTCTGAAGCGGAAAGGGAGCTGCTTAAACTGATTCCTTATGAGCGGATAGGCGAGCCGATGGATATCGGTCATGCGGCGGTCTGGCTGGCCTCCGATGCCTCCGATTATGTGGTCGGCACGACCCTTTACATCGATGGCGGCATGACGTTATATCCGGGATTTCGCGAGGGCGGCTGAACATGAAAACCCTTGAAGCGCTCTGCAATCCATCGTCAATACCATGAAAGTGCTGGGCAGGGCTGCTATTTCGAGGCGCTGTACAGGTACGTCACCATGTCGCGGGCCGTCGCTTCCGGTACATTCAGGGCAGGCATGACCGTCTTCGGATCGATCCGTTGCGGATTCATGATCCAGGCGACCATGTTGTCCGGCGTATTGGGAATCACGCCCGCCAGATACCAGCGCTTCCCGACTCCGGCCAGGGGCGGGCCGACCAGGCCGTTGGCGCCGGTCACGCCGGGAATGGTATGGCAGCTGCCGCAGCCATAGTTGTAGAGTGCGACTTTGCCGCGCCCGGGATCGCCGCCGATCACCTGGGACTGCAGCTTGTCCTGTTTGTCCGGAACGCAGGCCGAAAGCCCGACCAGACAGAGGAGGAGAATACCCAGAGCGAGAATTTTTGCCGGCATAGCCTCTCCCATACTCATCTCCGTTTGTCCAGAAGCAGATCCCGGCTTTGCCGCGAGCCCTGTTCAGCCTCCTGAAAGTAACGCATCAGCGACAGCAGGGTCACGATCACGAAGACAGCGCCGCCCGGCACCCACATGATCAGGCCGCCGAGCTGCTGGTCCTCGACGGGCGAAAAGCCCCAGACGGGCGTCGTGACGGCATAAACAGGATACCAGGGGCTGGAAGTGAAAGTCAGCAGGGCGCCGAGAATGCTGGTGTGAATAGCCGTGGTGAAAATGTAGAAGGCTCCCATCAGTCTGTTGGCGATACCCTGTCGTCGCTCCACCATGGCCCACCAGAACAGCAGCGCGGAAACCAGAAAACCCAGGTGCTGGAGGATGTGTATCCCATTATTCCCTAACGCCGCCTGGAAAAGAAAGGGGATATGCCAGAGCCACAGGATCAAGGCATGGATGAGCCATGCGATCAGAGGCCGGGTGCTGAAAGCCCAGAGGGCAGCCAGGGGTCGGCTTCTCGCCAGAATTTCAGCGCCCTTGCGCCAGCCTGCCGGCAGGCCCCAGAGCCAGGCCGGAAAGACCTTGCTGACTACCAGAAAAGGGGCCGCCACCAGCATCATGATTTCATGCTGGACCATATGGGCCGCAAAAAGCTCATTGCTCAGGGCGTCCAGTGGCGAAACCAGGGCGATGAAAAGCGTCAGCCACCCTGCGGCAAAGGCCGCCGCCTCGCGCCGCCGGATGCCCCCGCCCATCCGGGTATGCCGCCAGAGACGGAAAAGACCGGCGGCGTAAAGGCCTCCCGATAATCCCAGCGGGATCAGAACGGCCAGGTCCGTGTTCCAGGCTGTCCATAGGCTGTTCCGGTCGATAGGCGTTTCCCAGTGGGCATGCGCGGCGGCGGGCGCGGCCAGGGCTGACAGAATCAGACGACGGACAAAAAGCTTAAGGCCGGTCATCTTGAGCAAGGGTCCAGAATCAGGGTGGGCAGCCATTGGGCGATGATCGCGACCGTGAAAAAAACCGAGAGCATCAGGCCGCCCAGGGCCATGAAGCGGCTGCGCGAGATCGGATCGCCGCCGCTGTCAGGCCACTGCGGCCCCGCAATATGCCAGCTGTGCCAGGCCAGATAGAGGCCGGCGGCGGCGATCAGCAGGGCGACCAGGGCCAGCAGGTGATGCAGAAAGCTGTGGCCGCTCTCGCAGATCCGATCGACCAGGGCATAACCGACACCTAATTGCAGGGCCCAGGCGAACGGCGCCAGCAGCACGCCACCCCACAGGGCAGCGATGCCTTTGTGCTGCATGAAATAGGATAAGGGGTCGCGCTTTTCCAAAGTGATCTCCTTAGCTTTGCAGCAGATGGGAAGCCCAGTAGATGGTCATGTACAAAGGAATCCAGACGACCACGACGAAATACCAGTAGAGCCCGTTGACAGTAACGCCGATGCGCCGTTTGCTGTTGAAATAATTCTGCCAGGCCAAAGTAGTGACGACGGCGGTTTTCAGGATCAGAGCCAGCACGTGGGCGCTGTGGAAGCCGGCAATGGCCCATACCACGGAGCCGTAAGCGTGCGTGTCCCAGCGGAAGCCGATGTCGCGGTACTCGATGGCCTTCATGATCAGGAAGACGAGGGCCAGGGCGATGCTGATTAGAGGGCCTACCTTCAAAGGAAACGTCTTGCCTTCCTTGATGGAGGAGTCCGCCCAGTACATGGGAATAGCGCTGGCCAGAAGCACCAGCGTGGCGAGGGTCGGTTTCAGCAGTTCCGGCGGCTGGGTGCCGTCCGGCGGCCAGGTGGGGAAATTGGTTTGCAGGTAGAAGAAACTGATGACCAGACTGGCGAAGACAGTGGCCTCCACGACAATCAGGCCGATGATGCCCCACCATATCGGTACACAGTGGCTGAAAGCATAGCTGGGCAGTTTGCTCGCATCAATCGCGGAAAACGTGTTCATGAGGGCTCCTCCCGAGCTTCTTTCGTCAGCTCCCGCGGCCAGAACCAGCCGGCCAGGGCGATAAAGCTGAGCACAAAACCCACCACCGGAAAAATGTTGTGGAACATGAAGCCGCCGAAGCCGATGCCCACAGCCACGGCCAGCAGCAGCGGCCATACGGAAGGCCCCGGCATCACCGAGCGGTATTGGGGATGGGCATCGAGGAGCGAGGTGACCAGCAGTTCCCGGCGGTCGGAGCGGATGCCCGTCACGACCGGAATGTCCTGGCCTTCCTGGTATTCCCATAAGGGATGGCGATCTATCACCACCGGAATATGGCGGAAATTGTACGCGGGCGGTGGCGATGGGCAGCCCCATTCCAGACTGTCGGCATGCCAGGGATTGTCCCCGGCCGGCTCGCCCCGCTTCAGGCTCCAGAAGATGTTGATAAAAGAGCTCAGAAAGCCCAGAGCCAGCACCCCGGCCGACAGCGACACGAACAGGTTGATGTCGCCCCAGCCGAGCGGCTCGAAATAGGTATAGACCCGGCGCGGCATCCCCTGCAGGCCCAGGTAATGCATGGGGAAGAAGGTCAGGTTGAAGCCGATGAAGGTAAGCCAGAAGCTGACCTTGCCCAGCGTTTCGCTCATCAGGCGGCCCGTGAGCTTGGGATACCAGTAATACAGACCGCCGAACAGGGGGAAGACCCCGCCGCCGATCAGGACATAATGAAAATGGGCGACCAGGAAATAGGTATCATGGACCTGGGTGTCGAACGGCACGGAGGCCACCATGACCCCGGACAAGCCCCCGATCACGAAAATGAAGAAAAAGCCGAGCACATACAGCAGGGGCGTGGCGAAGCGGGGCCGGGTGCCCCACAGGGTGGCGAGCCAGCAGAAGATCTGCACGCCGCTGGGGATGGCGACCATGGAACTGGCAGCGGTGAAAAAATTGGAGGCCAGATGGGGCATGCCTGTCGTGTACATATGGTGTACCCAGAGGCCGAAGCCGACGAAGCCGATGGCGACCAGGGACAGTACCAGGGCCGTGTAGCCGAAAACGGGCCGCTGGGTGAAGGTGGTGATGATGTCGGAGATCATGCCCAGGGCCGGAATCAGGATGATATACACCTCCGGATGCCCGAAGAACCAGAACAGGTGCTGCCACAGGAGTGGGTCGCCGGTGCCGGGAACGAAAAAGTGGGTGCCGACGGTGCGGTCCAGCGCCAGCATGACGCTGCCCACCATCAGCGGCGGCATCGCGAAGACGATCATGAAGGACATGACCAGGACGGCCCAGACGAACAGGGGCATGCGGTTCAATGACATGCCCGGCGCCCGCTGCTTGAAGATGGTGGCGATCAGCTCCACTGCCGCTACCAGCGCGGAAATCTCCATGAAGGTGACGACCGTGGCGTAAAAATCCACGCCCATGCCCGGCGAGTATTTCGCGTCGGCCAGCGGCGGGTAGGCGAACCAGCCCACGGCCGGGGCCATGTTCAGAAACAGGGCCAGGTACATCGCGACGCCGGCGATCAGGTAGACGTAATAGCCGAAGGCATTGAGCCTGGGAAAACTCATATCCCGGGTGCCCAGCATGAGGGGCACGATATAGATGGCGAAGCCTTCCATGATCGGCACGGCGAACAGGAACATCATGGTGATGCCGTGCATGGTGAAGATCTGGTTGTACAGGTCCGGGGGCAGGAAATTGTTTTCCGGCGCGGACAGCTGGATGCGCATGAGCGCCGCCAGCAGTCCGCCCAGGATGAAGAACACGAATCCGGTGATGATGAAGCGCTTGCCGATGCTGGTCTGGTTCACATGCGTGAACCAGCCGAAAAAGCCCGGCGGCGAGCGCCAGACTTCGGTCAAAAGACGGGTCTCCTCGCTGGAATCGATGACTTGGGTCCTTTCATGTTGTGTCATGGTTCGGCCGCTTACCTGAGACTGTGCAGATAATCCAGCAGGGCGGACAGATCGTCCGGAGCCAGCTGGGTCGGAGGCATGAAGTTGCCCGGCTTGATGCCTTGGGGATTGAGAATCCAGCCTGCCAGATGCCCCCGGGAATTGGGCATGGAGGCGGCGGCCAGGGTCTGCCGGCTGCCGAAGTGGGTTAGATCCGGCGCTACGCGGCCTTGCGCTCTGGTGCCGCGCACCGAGTGGCACATAATGCACTGGGAGGACAGGAAGACTTCCTGGCCGCGCGCCAGAGCCGGATCGACAGGCATTGCCGCCGGCTGCTTCTGGCGGTCCAGCCAGGTCTGGAATTCCGCGACCGGCTGGGCCTCCACGAGAAAGGCCATGCGGGCATGCTGCAGGCCGCAGAATTCCCCGCACTGGCCGCGGAAAGTACCCGGCCGGTCGGCCTGGACCCAGCTGGTGTTGGTCTTGCCCGGAATCAGGTCGGTTTTGCCGTTGAGATTGGGTACCCAGAAACTGTGAATGACGTCGGCAGCCTTCAGCAGCAGGCGTACCGGCCGCCCTACCGGAATATGGATTTCGTTGGCGGTGGTGGCGATGCGGTTCTGCCGGCTGTCCAGATAGTGCACCTCCCACCACCACTGGCGCCCGATCACTTCAATGGTGAGGACATCCGCCGGCAGCGGCTTGGCCAGCACACGGTCGGTCGCCGCGCTGGAAAGACTGAAGGCGAGCAGGACTACGACGGGCATGACCAGGCCTGCGGCAATCACGAGATTGCGGCTCTGGATATAGGTCAGGGGCCTGTGCTGCCTCTGCCGCCAGCCGCGGAACTGGCCTGCCAGCAGCAGGATCAGCACCAGCGCCAGGATGACTCCCGCCACGCTGACCATGATCCAGAAAAACAGCGTGATCCGTTCGGCTACAGGCCCTTGAGGGTCCAGGGCGGACTGACGGCCTGCGCAGGCCGTCAGCAGGGCGCCGCTTAAGGCAAGGCTGACAGGGCGCAGCCTGTGAAGGTTCATGGCGGGCCATGCGCTAGTCATCGGCGGCCTCCTTGTGATACTGCTTCAGCTCCTTGGGCCCTTGCTTCAGGTTGCCGGACGCCTCGTCCTGCAAGGGCAGGCTCCGGGTGCCTTCAAGCAGCTTCGTGCCCAGACCGCTCAGGGAGCGGACGTAGGCGACAATTTTCCAGACATCATCTTCCGGAATCCGACCGTGGAAGGACGGCATGCCATTCGGCCGTCCTTCCATGATGGTCGCGAAAATGGCGGCAGGCTCGCTGCCGTAAATCCAGTGATCGTCCATCAGCGGAGGCCCCATGCCGCCGCCACCGCCGGCATGGCAGCCGATACAGTTGAACCAGGCGTAGAGCCGTCTACCCTCGTTGATGGCATGCACCTGACCTTCATAAGGATTGGCTATCTTCGGGCGCTCCGTGGGCAGGCCCGGCTGCAGGTCCACCATGGGCATGCCGGCCGGCGCCATGCGGGCCGCAGGGCCTTCCCGCGTGGCCTGCTGTTCGCGCTCGCAGCCCGCCAGCAGAATCAGCAGCAGGGCCGCCAGCCCGGCTTTCACAATTGGTTGAAATAGGCAGAGTTTCATTGCTCAGCCCCCTGCCTGTCGGCGGATGCGACCTGAGGAATGCCGTAGGCGCCGAGGATTTTCTGGATATCGTCATGCCGCCGCTTCAGCGCCGCCTCGATTTCGGCCTTGAAGACCTTTTCGCCGTGGCGGACGCCCATGGCGATGTCATACTCCATGGGCAGAAAGGCCTGGTCCAGGGCGGGCGAGACAGGCGTCATTGCCAGCGGCACCGGCTCCCGGCGGACAAAGAAGCCGGCCAGAGGGCCCCAGACGATGGCCACGTCGATCCGCCCCTCGGCCAGGGCGTCGAGAATCCGCGCCGGCGGATTGGGCTGGCTGTAATCGCCGTAAATCGGGAAGCCGACCACGTTGTCGATGATATGGTGCCGGGACAGGGCGTGGGCCGGCGGCGTATTGGCATAGTCATCGCCCATCAGATGCACCCCCACTTTGGCGCTGCGCAGGAGGGGGTCGCTGAAGGAGCGGACCCGGTAGGGACTGTTCTTTCGATGGACGAACACATACGTGGAGCGGTAATAAGGGGCGGTGGTATCGACCATTTCAAACCCGGCCGGCACGGCCATGACCAGGTCGCAACTGCCGGCCTTGAGGGTGTTGCGGATGAAGCCGCGGCGCTGGGCCCACCAGGTGTAATGGAGCGTCGCCTTCAATTCATGGGCCAGAATCTCGGCGATCCGGTTCTCGAAGCCCTCCTGCCGGGCATTGGAAAAGGGCAGGTTATTGGGGTCGGCGCAGACCCGCAGCTGGCGGGCTAAGGCCGGCTGGGCCGCCAGACTCCAGGCGAGCAGGGCGCCGGCCAGAAGCCGGCCGGGAATGCGGCTGCAATCAGGGCAGGGCGAAGACATACAGCGCGCCTCCCTTGTTCGTGTGTTTGGGCAGGTCTTTCATGGCATTGACGAAACCGAGGGCCGCGGTGCCGTCCCGGGCGTCCAGTTCGCCCGGCACGATGGCGCCGGACCAGCCGCCGACCCCGGCGAGAATGGCGACGTACTGCTTGCCGTCCGGGCCCAGATAGGTGACGGGCTGGCCGATGATGCCGGAGCCCACCCGGAACTGCCAGAGAATTTCGCCGGTCCGGGCATGGACCGCCCTGAACCAGCGATCCATGGTGCCGTAGAAAACCACGTCGCCGGCCGTGGCCACCGTGCCGCTCCAGACCGGGAACAGTTCCTTGATGCTCCACATTTTTTTGGCTGCCACCGGGTCCCAGGCCGAGAATTCGCCGCGATGGCCGCCGGGGCCGGGGTGCATCTTCACTTCGGCGCCGACGAACGGCGTGCCGGCAATATAGTTGGCCTCGGTGCCGCGCATGTCCATGCACAGGTTGTTGTGCGGGATGTAGAGCAGCCCGGTCTGGGCGGAATAGGCGGAAGGCTGCCAATCCTTGGCGCCGGGCGCCGCCGGACAGATGTTGTGGACCGCCTTGCCGAGGCCGGTCTTCTTGTCTGCCACTTTCCTCGGCTCGCCCGTCTGCAGGTCGATACCGTTGGTGACGTTGACGTGGGCGTAGGTTTCGGCGGACAGCACCTCGCCGGTGGCCCGGTCCATCACGTAGATGTGGCCGTTGCGCTCGGGCCGGATCAGCGTTTTGCGCATCTGCCCGTTGACTGGCAGGTCCAGCAGAATCAGTTCATTGACGCCGTCGTAATCGTAAAGATCATGGGCTTCGATCTGGTAGGCCCAGGCCGCCTGGCCGTTGTCCGGGTTGCGGGCGAAGATGGTCAGGGTCCACTTGTTGTCGCCGGGGCGCTGGTCGGGATTCCAGGGACCGGGATTGCCGGTGCCGTAGTAAATGAGATTGAGGTCAGGATCGTAGGAGATCCAGCCCCACACGGCGCCGCCGCCGATCCGCCACATATCCGGCGGCCAGCTGCTTGCACCCAGATCGGTGCCCTGGTCCTTGGCATAGAAGGGCTTGAAATCGGGACCGATCAGGACCTCTTTGTCAGGCCCGGTGCTGTAGGCGGTCCAGGCGACTTTGCCGCTGTTGATGTCCACGGCCTTCAGCCAGCCGCGCACGCCCATTTCCCCGCCGCTGTTGCCCACCAGCATCTTGTCCTTGACCACGAGGGGCGCCATGGTGATGGTTTCGCCCAGGTTGATGTCGCCGAGCCTGGTTTTCCAGAGTTCCCGGCCGGTTTCGGCATCGAGCGCAATGGCATGAGTATCAAGCGTATTGAACAGGATCTTGCCGTCGGCATAGACCAGTCCCCGGTTCACCACGTCGCAGCAGGCCACGCCCTGGGCTGCGGCCTGCGGCAGCGGATTGTACTTCCATTTCAAGGCGCCGCCCTTGGCAAGATCCAGGGCATAGACGATATTGGGATAGGGTGTGATCACATACATGATCCCGTTGACCACTACGGGCGCCGCCTCATGGCCGTTGGTCTGTCCGGTGGAGAAGCTCCAGGCCAGCCGGAGATTTTTGACGGTTTCCGTGTTGATCTGGTCCAGAGTGCTGTAGCGCGTGCCCGCATAATTCTTGGCCGGCATTTCCCATCGGCTCTCTTCCTTGCCGGTGAGCCAGCCTGGCAGCGCTGCCCCCGAGTGGGGTTTGAGGTCCTGGTAGTGTTCCCTGAGCGGAAGCACGCTGGCTCCCTCCGGAGGTCCGGCTTGCGTTCCCTGCTTGTCTTGTGCAGACGTATCGGCAGCGACGAGAGCGAACAGGATAGCGAGAAGCGCCAGCGATTTCGCGGCGGTAGTAAAAAACGCGATGTCAGCGGTCCGGTATGGCGTCATATGATTACTACACTCTTTGTTGTTATTTGGGAGGTTCTAGTAACTTTTTGAGCGAACTCGTACGCTGATATCCGTATGGAATCGCGATACACTGAATTTGTAACCGGAGCAATCGATTTGGTTCAATTTTTCTCTTTAACAGGGAAAAAAATTGATGCACGAAGCTGGGCTCTCAGTACACATAAACTGACCCGCTGGCTGTCTGGCTGGAGATTCGATGCTGGAAAAGTGCGAAGCCGGCTAGCATTCCGGGACATCTGGCGGCGACTGCGTTGGCTCGCATAGCGAAATCATAGACTGGCAACGCTCGTCTTGCTGCCACTCTGTTGCCGTTGATAACGAGCTTTATCGATACTTCACAACCGCTGATTGCAGGTATGCGGGGCGACTTCAGTCGTCCGTCCAGGCATGATAAGGTGGCAGGTGCCGCGGATGAAGCCGCCCGCAGGTTGCAAACGGCTTTTCGCTTTTATAATGATGAGATTGAACGAGGCTGGTCAGCGGCAGGCGCTAGCCATGTCCTGAAGAAACATTAAAGGCGTGCCGAAACCGGGCTGAGCGATCAGTGAGTCCAGTCTGATGGCTTCCGCCCTTATGCAGAAAGAGGGCAATCTGGCGTCAGGATAGCCATTTCACCTTGGCAAAACATCACTGATTAAGAAGTTATTGTTTGATGTTTTTATAGCCTTCCTCGGTCTCGCGCATGATTTTCTGGCCTTCTTCAGTCATCCGGCGCCCTTCATCGATTTTCGACTGACCTTCGACTTGCAGATTCTCGCCTTGCTCGACCATTCGTTTGCCTTGCTGCCAGCGACTGCCCAGCTGTGCCATGCCCTGACTTTCGCGCATCATCTGATCGCCGGAGAGAATCGGTGATGGCGGCGGCGGTTGATCGCCGGCGCAACCAATCAGGAGTAAAGGCAAACTGGCGATAGCTAAACTGAGGCGAATGCCGATATTTTTTTGCATGATAGTCTGTTCTCTCATCCGGTAAAAAAAACAGGCAATTTTGCATCACCCCGGATAAATTGCAATAATTTTCTCATCAGTCTCAGTTTGGGCGATCTGGCGATAATTCGGTGCCATTTGTGTTAGAGGCCGTTAAGACAGGCTGCCATGCAGGAAATACAGGCGGCGCCGGAAACTTATAACCATATAAAATGCGCGGCACGGAATGATGCGGCAGCCATGGATGGAGACTCAGGCAAATCGTTAGAAGGGGGCGATAGATGGCGCAAGCGCTGTATTACAGGTATTGGGGGAAAGCCAGGCCCGATAAAGAGAACGGGCCGGCTTATCATTTGTTGCCGTATCATTGTCTGGATGTGGCGGCGGTGGCCGATCAATGGTGGCAGTATAGTGCCGATATCAGGCGATGTTTTGCCGAAATTACCGGTTTAGCGGAAGAACAAGCCCGTGCCTGGGTGCTGTTTTTTATCGCTTTGCATGATTACGGGAAATTTGATCTTCGTTTTCAACGCAAGGCGCCGGAAGTCTGGAAAGTTGTCAATACCGAATCAGACAGCATGCTTGTCCAACTGAATGGGAAGGCCATCAAAGACTATTGCCATGGCCCTGCCGGGCTGTATTGGTTTTATCAGGACTTAAAGGAGCGGTTTTCATCAGCAGAGGATGACTTTTACTTTGACGACAACGATGACTGGTTAGCCTGGTATAGCTGGTTGGCGCCTGTTATGGGCCATCACGGCATCGTGCCGGATGATGCTCAAAAAGAAAATCATCATCCGCCAATTGCAGAAGCGTGCTTGCTGTCTGCATTCAAACAAGCGAGATTGCAATGGCTTAATGCCCTGGAGCGGCTTTTTCTTACTCCGACGGGATTATCGCTGAACGATACTCCGCCTTTACTGGAAAAAACCAAAAACAGCCAATCGGCTGCAACAATGCTGGCAGGTTTTTGTTCGGTAAGCGATTGGTTGGGGTCATCCGACTATTTCAAATATGACGATCAACCGTCTGATGATTTGCAGAGGTGGTATGAAGCGCGGTTGGCGGTTGCCAGGCAAGCGTTGCAGGAAGCCGGAGTCATAAGCCAAATCAAGCCTTATCAAAGTATCGATGTTTTACTGAATGGCTATTCTCCACGGCAAGTGCAGTGTCTCATTGAACAACTGCCAAAAACACAAGGCTTAACGCTGATGGAAGCCTCAACGGGAGCGGGAAAAACCGAAGCGGCTCTGGCTTATGCATGGCAATTATTGGCGTTGGGCTTGGCTGACAGCATCGTGTTCGCGCTGCCGACTCAGGCGACTGCCAATGCCATGTTAAAGCGATTGGAGAAAGTGGCGCCATTGCTGTTTGCTAATGAAGCCAACGTGATTCTGGCGCATGGCCGGGCGAAGTATGAGCAGAATTTCATAAACTTAAAACAGGCCTGCCATCCGCACACTGCTCAAGGCCATGAAGAAGCCTGGGTCCAATGCGGCAACTGGCTGGCGCAGAGCCGCAAACGGGTTTTTCTCGGGCAAATCGGCGTCTGTACGATCGATCAAGTACTGGTTTCGGTACTGCCGGTCAGGCACAAGTTTGTGCGCGGCTTCGGGATCGGCCGCAGCGTATTGATCATTGACGAAGTCCATGCCTACGACAGCTATATGTACGGTCTATTGGATGCCGTGCTGGAGCAGCAACGCCTTGCCGGAGGCAGCGCTATTTTATTGTCAGCCACCTTGCCGTCCCGGCAAAAAGAGCAGCTGGCGAAGGCATGGGGTTGCAAGTCAGCCGCTACCGACAAAGCTTATCCGCTGATTAGCCATTACAGTACTGGACAAAGCTTTGCATACGATTTGGCGGCACAGCCCGATCAACAGCCCAAACCGACATCGATTCATTTGGAACTGATCAAAACACCCCATCTATTGCCTGATAATAGTTTTATTCGCCGATTGCTTGATGCCGTAGCTCAAGGCGCGCAAGTCTGTCTGGTCTGCAATCTGGTCGCGGTCGCACAACAACTTTACAGCCAATTACAGGCGAGAATTGAACAAATAGAAGCACTCGCCGAAGATCAGTTGCTGCTTTTTCATTCCCGATTTATCTTCGCTGATCGCCAGCAAAAAGAGCAGGCTGTTCTCGATCTATTTGGTGCGGAACCCAAGCCGGAAAACGCCAGAGCCAAAGGTCATTTATTGATAGCGACTCAAGTAGTCGAGCAGTCACTGGATCTGGACTTTGACTGGCTGATCACCCAGCTTTGTCCGGTCGATTTGCTGTTTCAACGCATGGGTCGCTTGCATCGACACCGCCGCAGCAGGCCGGAACGGTGTGCAGAGCCGGTTTGTACCGTGTTATTACCCACCGAAGACGATTATGAATTGCACGAACTGATCTACGGCAACAGCCGGGTGCTGTGGCGTACCCAGCAATGCTTGCAGCAAGCGGAGCAGGAAACCGAAGCCAAGATCAGTTTTCCGGCAGCGTATCGGGATTGGATTGAAGCTGTTTACAGCGAAGGGGCATGGCCCGATGAACCGGAATGGGTGCTGAAAAGTTACCAGCAATTCAGTCTTGACAGCGAATCGAGCCGATACGCTGCACTGGTAAACATAAGACGAAATCCCGGTCTTGATGATAACGATGTCAATGTTGCCGCATTAACCCGCGACGGCGAAATGAACCTCAATCTGATCCTTTATTATATTAATACTCAGAGCGAACGGTGTTTATTGAATGGCGACATGATAGACAAGCTGGATGAGAGCGATCGCCTGGAAGCCATAAACCTGAATAGTGTCGCCGTGCCGAAAAACTGGGGCAATCACGGCAGGTTGCCGGAAGCCGATAAAGAAGGTTTTATCTGGCTGCCCATGCAACCAACCGAGGAAGGCCACTTCGTCGCGCAACAGGGCGATTACATCTATCTTTACCAAGCCAGCACAGGATTAAATCGTATGGAACAACCGAAGGAAAACCCATGAATTTACTGATAGACACATGGATACCGGTTCAGCATCAAGGCAGCTACCAAAAAATAAGCCTGCAGCAGCTGCTTTGCGGCGAACAAACCGGCGAACTATGCCTGCCGCGCGACGACATGGAACTGGCTTGTTTGCAGCTTTTATGCGCCATGACACAAGTGCTGTTCATTCCCAAGGATAAAAAAGCATTGGGGCAATACATCAAAGAGCCGATCACGCCTGAAGCTTACGCCGATGCCTGCCAAGGGAAAATGGACTGGTTCGATCTGGAGCATCCGGAAACGCCGTTCATGCAAATCCGAGGCGTAAAAGCGGCGCAACCGACTCCGATGGATAAATTACTGGCCGGAGTCGCAGATGGAACGAATAAAGCTTTTGTCAATCCGCAAGGCTTGGCTGAAGCCTTGTGCCGTGGTTGTGCGGCCATTGCGTTATTTAATGCCGCCAATAATTGTCCGAGCATGGGAGGCGGTTTTAAAGGAGGTTTGCGAGGCAGCACGCCGATCACGGTCCTGATTAAAGGCCGCACTCTTAGAGAAACAGTCTGGTTGAATGTCCTTACCGAGGAAACGGCGGAATCCGTTATGCCCTGGCATCAAGCGACAAAAGACCAGTTGCCAAATTACCTGGACAGAATAAAAGCCGACGCCAAAATACCGGTTTCCGCCATAGGCCTGAATCGGGGCTTATTATGGCAGCCTGCCCATTTTGAATTATTGCCTTCTCACGGTTCGGCAAATTGCAGTTGTTGCGGATGTTATGAGCCGGTTTATAACGGCTTTAATAAAGCCAAATTCAACTATACGATAGAAGGTGTCTGGGCGCATCCCTTATCAGCACGGACTTTTGCCATAAAAAAGGGCGAAAGAGAAGAAAAATTTCCTTCGTTCACAACCACGGCACCGACCTGGACGCATATGAGCCGGCTAGTAGTTGATAAGCAAGACGACAAGGAAGGCCAGCAAACCGCGCCGGTTATTCAGCAAGCCAGAACCTTTATGGCGGCGGACAGGATTCAACTCATCATCGGCGGCTATCGAAACAATCAAGCGACGATATTGGAGCGCCGGCATGAGCTATTCAGCCTGGCGCAAGGCTGGGCAGAGCATGGCGACGTGATTCAACAGATTATTGACGACGGCCTGGCCTATAAAACCGCCTTAAGAAAAGCATTGTATCTTTTTGCCCTCGGAATCAAGGACAAAGTGAACGGCTCCGGCGTCAATCTTTGTGATTCTGTTGAGGCCGCCTATTACCAGCGAACGGAAAATTTGATGCATAACAGTTTTGCGACTATTAAATTCGAAGCCCCGCGAGATGAGTTGCAAGCATTGAATAACCAGCTCAAGGCTATCGTTATCAGCCTATTCAATCAGTCCACCGAACCTTATCAGCAAGAACCCAAAATGCTGAAAGCCTTGGCGCTGGCAAGGCGGTCTTTACACAAATCCCTGAAAGAACTTGAACCCCAAGGAGGAACCCTATGAGTGAGGGAGAAAACAAAACGCCCGATTTTCTGGCGTTATACGCACGTTATCAAGGGTTAAAGCCCGGCCCGAAAGCGGAATTGAGGAGAGTCATGAATCCGGGCGACCTGATTGAAATACCCGCTTTTTACCAGGTATTGCAGGACAACAAGTCTCATAAAGGCATGCAACGCCTGCTGTATTGCCTGCCACTGATTAAGCATCAGGAAAATGGTAATTCTCTGGGAAAGGCATTAGCCAAAGCAGACATTAGTGAAAAACGTCTGTTCATGGTGATCCGTTCACAGGAGCCCAACGATTTGATCCAATTGCGCCGTCTGTTGAAATTAGCCGGCCAGCCTGCCGTTGATTGGCCGCAAATGGCCAATGCACTGTGGTGGTGGGATCACCCGAATCAGTTTTCAAAACGAAAAATACTGGAAGATTTCTTCTATTACAAAAATAACTAAATCCGGAATATCGGCTTAATTAAAGGAATGCAAAAAAATGAACAAGAATTTTATCAACTTTCACGTTTTGATTTCACACAGCCCATCCTGCTTGAATCGCGATGACATGAATATGCAGAAATCCGCTATTTTTGGCGGCAAAAGACGGGTGCGGATTTCCAGCCAGAGTTTAAAGCGCACGATGCGCCAAAGCCATTATTCTCGTGAAAACTTGGGCGAGCCTAGCATTAGAACGAAGCATTTATGGGATGTTGAAAAGAATAATTTGAAAATTATTGCTACTGAAGCATTGAGTGGTCGCTTCGAAAATACTTTGATTGAAAAAGCCATTGAGTTAATCAGCGGCAAAAAACTGGATTCCGACAATAAAGTTGAAAACGATGCCGTTGCTCCCTGGGTGATAGAAGAAATTGCTTATTTTTGCAATCAAATACAAAAGCTTGAACAAGAAGGAACGGCAGAAAATAAACTGCAAAAGATTGTCGAGAAAGATAGTCTGGCGTTCCGCGAAGCGCTGGCTAAAGGACTCGATATAGCTTTGTATGGCCGCATGGCGACATCGGGCCTGATGAGTGAAGTCGGCAAGATCGACGGCGCCCTGGCCGTTGCCCATGCCATCACTACCCACGCCGTCGATGCGGACATCGACTGGTTTACTGCCGTGGACGATTTGCAGGAATTAGGCTCAGGCCATTTGGATACTCAGGAATTTTCTTCTGGTGTGTTCTACCGCTACGCCAGCCTTAACCTTAAGCAGTTGCAGGTGAACATGGGTCTGTTGCCTGATATGAAAGCCGTTGAAACAGTAGAGAGCAGATGGAAAGCACTGGAGGTTGCAGCCCACGTATTGCACATGCTGGCAACCGAAGTACCTGGCGCCAAGCAGCAAAGCTTTGCCGCGCATAATCCGGCGGATGCGGCATTGGTCAGCTTTTCCGATCAGCCGGTTTCCTTGGCCAATGCCTTTGAAAAGCCCATACAGGCCGATCACAAAGGCGGGTTTAGAGAGCCATCAATTGCTGAATTGAACAGCTATTGGGATAAAGTGCATCGAGGGTATGGCTTGGATGAACATTGTGCTGAATTCACTTTGGATGGCGTAGAGCTACCGGCTGGCATTAATGCCAAACGATCACTGCCCGAGCTTGAAAGTTGGGTAAGAAACAACGGTGAAGGCTAACCGGAAGCGATGCCATGCGTAAACATTTGATATTAAAACTGCAAGGCCCAATGCAGGCCTGGGGCAGGGAGAGTTTTGAAGGCTTGCGTCCTTCCGAACTTTTTCCCGGCCGCAGTGCCTTGCTTGGACTATTGGGAGCCTGCCTGGGCATCGAGCGTACCGATCATGAGCAACAGCAAGCCTTGGCCGATAGTGTAGCGTTTGCCGTGCGCGTTGATCGGCAAGGCCAAAAAATGACCGATTACCATACCGTCAAGGATGCACGGGAGGATTATCGCGGCCTGAAAAGCCACGACACCATTCAGACCTGGCGGGAATATTGGCAGGATGCCTGTTATACCGTTGCCGTATGGAATAATGAAGAGCCGGCTATTTCCTTGGAAACGATTGAGCACGCTGTCAGGCAGCCTGTTTACACGCCAGTACTGGGCCGACGGAGCTGTCCGCTTGGCAGGCCTCTGTTTGAAACGGTTTTATCGGCTGAATCGGCGCTGTCAGCTTTGGCCCAGACCGGCATTAACCAGGGAGTTATTTACAGCGAAGAGGAAACCGACAGCGCTATTCCTTTAAGAAAGCGGGATGTGCCTATCATTCATCAGCCCCGGCAATTTTCTACACGAACCGTATTTATGACAGCAACCAAGGGAGCGGTTCATGTACCTGAGTAAAATTCATATTCCCTGGCCGCAGGCACAAAATCCTTACCAGCTTCATCAGGCATTATGGCGCTTGTTTCCCGGGCATGAAGATGCGGACCGTGACTTTCTGTTTCGCGTTGAACAATTGCAAAGAGGCGTCGGCACTCATATCTTGATGCAATCGACCATACAGCCGCAAAGCGTCGAGCAAAGTCCGATAATACTCAACTGGCGCGAGTACGTTGTAAACATTCAAAATGGTCAAAGGCTGCGTTTCCGACTGCGGGCCAATCCGATCAAAACCATCAAGGACAGCAGCAAGGGCACGATTGAAAAGCAAGGCAAAACCTTTACCAAAACCGTGCGGGTGCCGCTAGTGCATGAAGAGCAGCAACAGGCCTGGCTGGAGCGCAAGCTGCAATCTTTTGCGCAATTGGAATCGCTGATCGTGCAACCCGAACCGGTATTGTATTTCCGCAAAGCCAGAGAAGGCCGCAGCGGCAAAATTCAAACCGTGATGTTCGACGGCATACTGACAGTTACCAATGCCGAAGTCCTGAGTCAGGAAATCAGGCAAGGCATTGGGCCGGCCAAAGCCTTCGGATGCGGTTTGCTTTCCATAGCCAGAGCTTGACAGGATTTAATATGCTCCCACCCCTCAAACCCATCGCCATGAAAGAACGCGTCTCCATGGTCTTCATCGAAAAAGGCCAGATCGACGTCAAGGACGGCGCGTTTGTCGTGATCGACGAGACCGGCATACGCACGCACATCCCGGTCGGCAGCATCGCCTGCATCATGCTGGAACCCGGCACGCGGGTTTCCCATCATGCCGCTGCTTTGGCCGCCAGGGCAGGGACACTGCTGGTCTGGGTGGGCGAAGCCGGCGTGCGGCTATACGCGGCGGGCCAGCCGGGCGGGGCGCGCTCCGACCGTCTGCTTTACCAGGCTAAACTGGCGCTGGATGATGCGGCGCGTCTGAAAGTCGTGCGCAAAATGTACGAGATCCGCTTCGGCGAAAAGCCGCCGGAAAGGCGCAGCGTCGAACAGTTGCGCGGCATAGAAGGCGCCCGCGTCAAGAAGATTTATCAACTGCTGGCCAAGCAGGCCGGCGTGGAATGGAAAGGGCGCAATTATAATCCGTCTCAATGGGACATGAGCGATATGCCCAATCGTTGCGTCAGTTCGGCGACGGCCTGCCTGTACGGCATCTGCGAAGCAGCGGTTCTGGCGGCCGGTTACGCCCCCGCCATCGGTTTTATCCATACCGGCAAGCCTTTGTCGTTCGTTTACGACATAGCCGATTTGTTCAAGTTCGACGACATCATTCCACATGCCTTCAAAATCGCCGCCAAGAATTATCGCGATCCCGAGCGCGAAGTTCGGCTGATGTGCCGCGATATTTTCCGGCAAACCAAAATCCTCAGAAAAATCATTCCCACCATAGAGGATGTGCTGGCGGCCGGCGAGCTGGAGTTGCCGAAGCCGGCCGAGGAATCGATCGCGCCCGCCATTCCTAATCCTGAGAGTATCGGCGATGTTGGTCATCGTAGTTGAAAACGTGCCGCAGCGATTGCGAGGCCGACTGGCCGTCTGGCTGATCGAAATCCGCGCCGGCGTTTATGTCGGCGATTTATCGGTTAAGGTCAGGGAAATGATCTGGTCGCAGATCGAGGAAGGTATTGAAGAAGGCAATGCCGTCATGGTCTGGTCCACCAATACCGAATCAGGTTTTGACTTCATGACCCTGGGCAAAAACCGCCGTCTGCCGGTCGAGTTCGACGGCCTCAAACTGGTCTCTTTTTATCCTGCGGAAGATCAGAAGGATGAAAATGCTCTTTAACAATTCGACGATAAAAAATCGGCTTTTTATTTGGTGGAAAATAGGAAGCGATTATTTCGCTTAATTAACAGTGTGTTAAGATAAGTCCGTTCCCCACGAGCGTGGGGATGAACCGCAAAGCTGGCCCAGGATGATAGGCACGTTATTAACCGTTCCCCACGAGCGTGGGGATGAACCGTCGTTAATCATCCCGGACCACATGAGTTTATTCCGTTCCCCACGAGCGTGGGGATGAACCGCATCTAAACGCCCTATTAAACGTAGGGCGCATCCGTTCCCCACGAGCGTGGGGATGAACCGTTTGCTGCTTGGCCTGCCTTATCTGATCGATTCCGTTCCCCACGAGCGTGGGGATGAACCGCAGCTTGAATTTGAATTGGATGAAGCTAAGGACCGTTCCCCACGAGCGTGGGGATGAACCGAATGCGCGGCAATGATAGATAACGCTCAGTCACCGTTCCCCACGAGCGTGGGGATGAACCGTCGCAGGGCCCGGGACACTTCAGGATTTTAAACCGTTCCCCACGAGCGTGGGGATGAACCGCATTCATGAATCACAGATAAAGGCTAAGTTATCCGTTCCCCACGAGCGTGGGGATGAACCGGGCAGACGGTAACGCCAAAGCCAAAGGAAAGCCCGTTCCCCACGAGCGTGGGGATGAACCGCCAATTCGACAACAACATTAGCGCAGGTAAAACCGTTCCCCACGAGCGTGGGGATGAACCGCTGACTGGAGTAACGCGCAAGAAAGTCAAAGCGCCGTTCCCCACGATCGTGGGGATGAACCACCTTGCGGCGATTGAGCATTCAAATTGCCGGCCTATTTCCCACGTTCGTGGAGATAAATCAAACCGATTTAATCTTTTTTTAATCACTTTTTATTAGAATATCTCCCGGTTTACGGACGGGGTTGAGCTGGCGTATTTCGGCGGCCTGATCTCCTGTGACCACTGTTCCCCACGTCTGTGGGCATGAACCGTAGAAACACCTGAAACGGCAGATAAGCAGTACCTGTTCCCCACATCCGTGGGGATAAAGCCAAATCGAGCCGAGTACGCCTGGTTGCCAACCGAAAATGCAGGTTTCCTTCGTCCATAGGAATAAACTGTTCTACGAGGCTTAGGCTGATATATCATCAGTAAACATATTCTCCGCAACGAAGGGGCGGACAGGTTGATAAATTCATCAACGCCGGAATGATCGGATACCGCCCAGGCCCTCGGGTACAAACAGATCAAAAATGAATTAATCTCGCCTGTACAAAAATATTGCTGGCCGAATACAAGAATATTCGAACTTTCTAAGAGTTGCTGAATCATTGCAATGTATCCGATACAATATTTTCTCTCTACACTAAAATGCGACAAGAGCCTGTTAAACCCGCCAGAATTGTAACTAAATGATTTATCCTAAAGATTTTATCGAAACGGCCGAAGGGCTGATTTTTGCCGTGGTGGCGCAACCCCTGGAGCAGGGCAAGGTGCTGTGTTTTTTGCGTTACGTCAAGGAAGCCTCGGGCTGGAAAAAATACGACACTGCCGAAGCCAATGCCCTGCTGAAACGGCAGCATTCCGATTATCTGCATTATTCCAGTGTTCTGGATGCGCATTTGCATGCGGTGCCCATAGCCCGCATAACCAAACATCATCAGCCCCGGCGAAGATTACAGCGTATCATTCAGATGAATGAGCCGGATGCGATTGAACAGGATTTGCTTCAGTTGT
The DNA here is from genome assembly GCF_000427625.1 of Methylobacter luteus IMV-B-3098. Classification (GTDB taxonomy): domain Bacteria; phylum Pseudomonadota; class Gammaproteobacteria; order Methylococcales; family Methylomonadaceae; genus Methylobacter; species Methylobacter luteus. The sequence goes on along the minus strand of NZ_KE386569.1, from coordinate 1,531,231 downwards.
GTCATTTGTTTCAACAGCAGGGCGTGGATTTAATGAAGACGGGCGTGACCGGTTCGCTGCTGATCGGCGTTCAGAAGCAAAGTTCCGATATTGACCTGGTCTGTTACGGACGGGATGTTTTTAATGAAGCCAGGGCGATCACACGCGAGCTGATTCGACTGGGGCATTTGCAGGAACTCAATGACGATGATTGGGAACAAGCCTTTCAGCGCCGCTCATGCGCTCTGAGTTATGGCGAGTATGTCTGGCACGAGCGGCGCAAATACAATAAGGCGATCATTAACGGGCGGAAATTCGATTTGAATTTTGTTGAAAATGAGGTGAAGCCCGCGTCTGTCAATTATCAGAAATGCGGGACGGCCACATTGCAATGCAAGATAACCGATGCCACACGCGCCTTTGATTATCCGGCCGAGTTCAAGGTGGATCATGAGCATATCGATACGATCGTCAGCTTTACCGCCACTTATACGGTGCAGGCTTTAGGCGGCGAAACGGTGGAGGTATCGGGTTTGCTGGAGCAGATGGACCAGGGCTCCAGGCGTATTGTCGTCGGTTCCAGTCGCGAAGCGCATGGCGAATATATTAAGGTTATTCAGAGCCCGGATGCATAAATTACCCGATTTCAGCGCGATTATTTTTGACATGGACGGTTTGGTGCTGGATACCGAGACCACGTACGTGGCTGCCTGGCAGCAGGCGGCCCGCGTCATGGGCCATGAGTTCCCGGAAGCGTTTTGTCTGTCCATGTCGGGCCTGCATTCCAATGTTGTCGGGCAGAGGCTGAGGGATTTCTGCGGGGGCGGTTTCAATCTGGAAAAATTTGCCCGGTTAAGCGCCGACTTTTGGCGTCAATATGTCAATACGCATGGCATCAGCACGAAAAAAGGCTTTAATCGGTTGCTCGCTCTTATTGACGAACTTGAGATACCTTATTGCCTGGCCACGAACAGCCCGATGGTCAACGCTTATCAGTGCCTTGAGTTTGCCGGCATCGGGGATGTTTTTTCGACGGTGATCACGCGTGACCATGTTCAGCAGGGCAAGCCGGAGCCCGAAATTTTCCTGAAAGCGGCAGAGTTGCTGGATGTGAGTATCAGCCGGTGCCTGGTTGTCGAAGATTCCCATGCCGGCATCGAGGCGGCGTCCAGAGCCGGCGCGTTTTCGGTATTGATCCCGTCGGTATTGCCTGTCGACCCGCGCACGGTCGAGTTATGCGATGTCATGATGGAAAATTTGGCGCAGTTGGCTGATGTGATCAGTACCTGGAATTGGACTTTAGGGCGGACTTTGGCCAGTCCGCATTAAAACAGCTTCTTAGTTCACATATCGGCGGATTGATCATGTATAATTTTTATCACTTATCTGCCACAAGCGATTTTTAACTTTTGAAAGTACAACATTCTAAAGTCTCAGTGATTGCCCCTGCGAGATTGCATATGGGGTTTATCGATTTAAGCGGATCATTGGGCCGTCATTTCGGCAGCATTGGCATTGCGCTCAATGAAATCAGCACGCGTTTATCAATAACTTCCGCTGAGCAATTCACTATTACCGGGCCGGCCGCACAGCGCGCCGCGAAATGCGCAGCCATGTTGTGCCGCACGTTACAGGTACCCGACAAGCTCAATATCACGATTGAAGCGGCGATCCCTGAGCATGTCGGGCTGGGTTCGGGCACGCAAATGTCCCTGGCGATCGGCGCCGCGCTGAATGAATTTTACGGCTTGGGGCTGACTGTCAGGGAAATTGCGCAATTGACCGACAGAGGCATGCGTTCAGGCATTGGCATCGGTGTTTTCGAACAGGGCGGACTGGTTGTCGACGGCGGCAGAGGCGAAAAAACGATCACGCCGCCGGTTCTGGCGCATATGGATGTGCCGGACGATTGGCGCTTTATTCTGGTCTTCGATCAGCGCGGGCAGGGGTTGCACGGTCAGCAGGAAATCCAGGCTTTTGAAGGGTTGCCGCCATTTCCTGTGCAGGAAGCCGCGCGCCTGTGTTATTTGTTGCTGATGCAGGGGCTGCCGTCCGTGGCCGAGAAAGACATAGTCAAGTTCGGCGATGTCATTACGCAACTGCAAAAATCGGTCGGTGAGCATTTTGCCTCGGCGCAGGGTGGAATTTTCACCAGCCTGGAAGTGGCCGAAGCAATGAGATGGTTTGATCGCCAGGGCGCCGTCGCCATCGGCCAGACTTCATGGGGGCCTACCGGGTTTTGCGCCGTGGACGGTGAGCACTTTGCGGAGTCTCTGGTTAGGCATGCCAGACAGGAATTCGCTCATTTTGACAATTTGAGCTTTATTGTCGCCAGCGCCCGCAATAGCGGCGGCGATATTTTTATCATGTAGAAGCCGTCCTTGTTCCGGTGACGGCCGATCCTGTCATTCCCGAATATATCCTTATCATCGCCAGTTCGGCGCGCATGTTGGTGCAGGCCGCAAGAACGGCTGGCCTGAAGCCTTTGGTCATAGACCGCTTTGCCGATCAGGATACGCAAGCCGGGGCCGAAGCCTATCGGCGGGTCGAATCATTGGCCGAAACCGATATTAAGGCAGCCGTAGACTATTTGATCGAGTGCTACGGTGTTGCCCATGTCGTTTACGGCAGCGGCTTTGAATGCTATCCGGATAGTCTGCGCTATCTGGTCAGCCGATTGGAAATTCTCGGGAACCGGGTCGACGTTTTTGCAAGAGTCCAGGATAAGAAAGCGTTTTTTTCTTGTTTGCATGATCTGAATATTCCTTATCCGGACGTTTCTTTTAACCCTCCTTTATATGGCGGAGATTGGCTGATAAAGCCTTTGCAGGGGGTAGGCGGCGTAGGCATCCAACGCTGGCGCGCTGAAGAGGAATCTTCAACCGGGGTCTACTGGCAGCGCTATATTGAAGGCGGGCAAAATTCCGTGCTGTTTCTGGCGGACGGCGGCAGCCCGCAGGTCATCGGTTTTAACAGGCAGTGGTCGGTGGCTTTGGATGACAGGCAGTCGTTTGTTTTTTCAGGAATCATCAACGACAGTGAGTTGCCGGATGAATGTAAAGCATTGGTAACGGACTGGCTGAAAAAGCTCGTGCCGACTTTTGCGCTGAAGGGCTTGAATTCTCTCGACTTTATACAGGCCGAAGGGCAGGGCTACGTACTGGAAATCAATGCGCGGCCGCCGGCCAGCATGCAACTGTACGACCGGGATTTGCTGGTCAGGCATGTCAGAGCCAGTCAGGGCGAGCTGATTGCCGGTCTCTCGGCACAAACCGGCTGTGCGGGTTATCAGATTGTTTACGCGTTATCGGATTTGCGCATCCCTAAAGTATTCGCATGGCCGCCATGGTGCATGGATCTGCCTGAATCCGGCGCATTAATTGGCGCAAAACAGCCGATTTGCAGTATTATTGCGCACGCGGAAAAATCGCGGCAGGTTTTGGAAAAGCTGTCGATTAGACAACAGATTATAGTTAATAAATTACATCAAGGTATCGACCGATATGGAATATACAGCAAGCGTTAATAAATTGACCCAGCCATTAGTCAAGCAACTAATTGATAACGCGGATAAATTAAGAGTCCATGTAGAAAAACTGGCAAATGGCTGCACGATCGTTGATGCTGGAATCAAAGTGCCGGGCGGTATCGAAGCCGGCCGCATCATTGCTGAAATCTGCCTCGGCGGCATGGGCACTGTCACGATCAGCCACAGCCCTTATACGACTAACTGGCCGTTGACCGTTAACGTGCATACAGGTAATCCGGTACTGGGTTGTCTGGGCAGCCAGTACGCGGGTTGGAGTTTGTCGCATGAAAAATATTACGCGCTGGGATCAGGTCCCGCCCGCGCCATGGCGACTAAGGTAAAAGACGGCAAGGAAGAGCCGGTTGAAGAACTTTACAAGGAATTGGATTATCGCGACGAGGCCGATTCGACGGTACTGGTGATCGAGAACGATGCGATTCCGCCTGTTGAGCTGGTTGAAAAAGTCGCGGCCGCCTGCAAGGTCGATCCGTCGAAGCTGACGATCATCGTGACGCCGACCAGCAGTCTGGCCGGCGGCGTTCAGGTTGTGGCGCGCGTGCTGGAAGTGGCCATGCACAAGGCTCATGCGTTGCATTTTCCATTGGAAAACATCGTTGACGGCAGCGGCAGCGCGCCGGTTTGCCCCCCGCATCCGAATTTCGTTAAAGCCATGGGTCGCACGAACGATGCCATCCTGTTCGCAGGGCAGGTGCATATTTTCGTCAAAGGCAGCGACGAGGCCGCCGAAAAACTGGCGCAGGAATTGCCCAGCTCAACGTCCAAGGATTACGGCAAGCCTTTCGCCGATATCTTCAAACAGTATGAATACGACTTCTTTAAAATCGACGCCATGCTGTTCAGTCCGGCCAGCGTGATCGTGACGGCGGTCGAGTCCGGCAAAAGCTTTCGCGCCGGCAAGCTCGACAATGCCTTGCTGGATCAGTCATTCGGCGCCTAACGCCAAATCATCTTGCCGCGAAGCGTCAAAGGCTTCGCGGCATCTATCGGGTTGTCCAACCCGGCTTTCCTTTTTTGAGAGTATGTGTGTGGGTCGCATAGCAATTTTTACCGATGATCCGGGCTGGCATGGCAAGCAGTTGCGTCTTGCTTTCGCCGGTCGGGGGTATAGCAGCGAATATGTATCGCTAACCGAATGCGAGTTCGCTATCGAGCCTGGACGGATTCCGGTTTTGATTCCCGGCTTCGAGCAGGAGTTGCCTGATGCGGTTTTTGTCCGGGGCGTGCCGGGCGGTTCGCTGGAAGAGGTCGTGATGTATCTGGATGTTCTGCATGCCTTAAAGGCGATGAATATCCCCGTCTACAATGACGGGCAGGCCGTTGAGCGCAGTGTCGACAAGGGCATGACCAGTTTCTTGCTGCACAATGCGGGCCTGCCCACGCCGATGACCTGGATTTTGCGGAACAGGGAGCAGGCTTTGAGCATTGCCGAGGAAGAGCTGAGAAAAGGCAACCTGCTGATCAGCAAGCCGCTGTTCGGCTCGCAGGGCGAAGGCATTCGGCGCATCGAAAAAACGACTGACCTGTTCTGGTTAACAAGCAGCCACGGCGTTTACTATCTGCAACGCTTTGTGCATTGCGACGGCGCCGGATTCTCGGATCATCGCGTTTTTGTCATCAACGGCCGCGCGGTTGCGGCCATGCGCAGACGCGGCAAGTCGTGGCTGAACAATGTCGCGCGCGGCGCTCAATGCGAAGTGATCGATCTGGACCCTCAAATGGCCGATCTGGCCGTCAAGGCGACACACGCATTGGCTATGGATTATGCCGGTGTGGATATTATCCGCGACAGGGAAGGCAATTACACTGTGATCGAGATGAACAGCATTCCGGCCTGGAAAGGGCTGCAAAGCGTTTGCGATATCAGTATCGCCGAATTGCTGGTGGACGATTTGATAAACCGACGCATCAATAAAAACAGGCCTGAAGCCATTGCCGCTGTTTCATGATTTCTTCAAAGCAAATTAGCGATCTGTACCGACTGGCCTGCGAAGTGGAATTGGAGGCATTCAAGCCCGGCAATGTCAGTATTTATGTCGATGGTCATGACATGACCGTAGCGGACTTCATAGCCAGCGCCGAAGTTAGCGCGGGCCCTCTCTGCGATCCGGATTATTCGTTGGGAGAGAAAATCTATTACGCCGTCAAGGCGACGCGAACGGCGGTAGGCTGTAACACCAATCTGGGTATTCTGCTGCTGTGCGCGCCGCTGGTTCAGGCGATCAGCTATTGCGGTTCAGGCGTGACGCTGAGACAGGCTGTGCACCGCGTTATTGCCAATACAACGGTGGAAGATGCCGACTGGGTATTTAAAGCCATAGCGTTGGCATCGCCGGGCGGGTTGGGCAAGTCCGAGGAGCAGGATGTCCATGAGAAGCCCTCCGTGACCCTGACCGAGGCTATGAAAATAGCCAGCTCCAAAGATCGTATCGCGCTGCAATACGTTACGGATTATAAAGATATTTTCGATTTTTCAGTTTTAAGGTATAATGGCGTTTTTGATCGGTGGGGAGACCGAAATTGGGCCGCGGTAGCAGTATATGCCGATTTGCTCAGTCAATTCCCTGATAGCCACATCGAAAGAAAGTACGGAGACCGATACACTGGAATGGTTGCGGCCAGGATGGCTCTGCTTAGTGAGGAGTTATTCAAAACTGACGATCCGGAACAACTTAAGCCGTTGCTTTATCGTATCGATCAGGAGTTCAAACTCAATGGGATTAACCCGGGTACAACGGCCGATTTAACTGTGGCGACAGTACTGACAGTATTTTTAGAGGATTTGATTGGAAAGCTTTAATCGCTTTTGATCAATCTTCAACAACGAATTTGTTTAAAAACAAATAATCCGACATTTGATGTCCTTAGATTTAATCTAATCTTTATCATTTTTTCTACACAGGGGAAAATCAAGCATGGCTAAAATTAATAACTTACGCGTTGGTGAATCTTTAGTTGGCGAAGGCAACGAAGTTGCTCACATCGACCTGATCATCGGCCCAAGAGGTTCAGCTGCTGAAACTGCGTTTGCTAACACTTTAACAAACAACAAAGACGGCTTCTCCAGCTTGCTGGCTGTTGTTGCTCCTAACCTGATGGTTAAACCTTCTACTGTTATGTTCAACAAAGTAACAATCAAAGGTTCTAAGCAAGCAGTTCAAATGTTTGGCCCAGCACAACGTGGTGTTGCTATGGCTGTTGCTGACAGTGTAGAAAACGGCACTATTCCGGCAAACGAAGCTGATGACCTGTTCATCTCTGTTGGTGTATTCATTCACTGGGCTGCTGAAGACGACGCTAAAATCCAACAGTACAACTACGAAGCTACTAAAGAAGCTATCGCTCGCGCTGTTGCTGGCTTGCCTACAGCTAAAGAAGTTGTTGAAGGTAAAGCAACTGCTGTACATCCATTCGCTGCTAACTAAGATTTACTTAGTTACTGAGAATATTAAAAATACCCCGACTCGTCGGGGTATTTTTTTGCCTGAAGGTTTCTGATATCGTCGGCGCTCAGGTGACCTGAATGCAGCGCGCTTGCGACCAGCGCCTGCTCTACACCTATTTCACTCAAGTCCAGCAGATCCTGTTTGTTCCTGATGCCGCCTGCGGCGATAAAGTTTTTGTCCGGGTATTGCCTGCAAAACCGAGCTAGTTTATCCAGATCCGGGCCGCTATGACTGCCCACGCGCGCCAGAGTCATGATGATAATATGATCGGGCCACAGATTCGGGTTGCTGAACAATGATTTCGCCCCCAGTGCATCGGTCAAAGAATAATCCAGAGACAGAACAAAATTATTGTCAAAGGCTTTAATTTCGCCGATTGTCTCGTCGCGAAAAGATTCGCTGCCCAGCACCGACATATAATTGCCGGGTCGTACGCTTTGTTGGCTGCCACTTTGATAGCCGCTGTCCACCCAAAAAGTCAGCTTCGGAAAACGAGCCAGCATTTCATCAATTAGTCGCCCATGGCCGCCCTGGTGCATGATCGCGTTCAGATCGGCAATGTAAAAGGTGGAGAAGTCATGAAGATTTAAAAATGCCTCGATAACGCTGTCGATGTCCGATGAATTGCATAAGCGGGTATTGATGGGCTGATATTGATCGCGCCGGCCTTGTCTGGCATGCACGACGACGCCGTCTTTCAAATCGATGACCGGGATTATTTTCATGGATAACTGTTATGCCGTAAAACAGGGAGGTGCGGTAAATGGTACAATAGGCAAATTAATTCATGGCCTTGAGCGGCTAATCTCTTGCTGATTGTTTAAATTGTGAAAATTCTGGTGTTTGAGTATATCACGGGCGGCGGCTTTAATAAGCAGGCGTTGCCTGGTTCGCTGGCTCGCGAAGGCCGCCTGATGTTACAGGCTTTGCTCGATAATCTGACTGCGATAGACGGTATCGAGCCGGTTGTGATGCTCGATGAGCAGTTGGCAGGATCAGTAAATACGGTCGGAAAGTCTACGGTTATCATCGGTCCGGAGCATGACGTTATCGAAGAATTTACGCGCCTGGCCGGGCAGTGCGATGCGGTATGGCCTGTCGCACCGGAATTTGACGGGATTTTACAGGCATTATGCCAAACGGTTGATCTGTCAGGCAGAATTTTACTGACGTCGCCGGCCAGTGCCGTGGCCATGACCGGCAATAAACTCAGGACTTATGAACGGCTCATGCAGCACGATATTGCGACTATTGCAACTTACTCGTTCGATACCGCCGAATATCGCTCCGGAGAATGGATCGTCAAATCCATTGACGGCGCAGGCTGCGCGGAAAGTTATCTGATTGAGGATAGGCAGGATTTCGCGGCAATCTCGTCGCAGTCGCAGGATAAAACCCGATTTATTTTTCAGCCCCACATTCAGGGTGAAAAGACCAGCTTGTCCTGTTTGTTCAAGCAGGGTCAAGGCTGGCTGTTATGCGTTAATTTGCAGCGCTTCGAGATCATCAACAAACAGTATCAGCTAACAGAATGCGTGGTTAATTATCAGGCTGACTTTAGCCCATACCAAAATTTAGTAGCGGCTATAGCCCAGGCTTTCCCTGAATTATGGGGATATGCGGGCATTGATCTGATTGAAACCGCAGAGCAAATCCATGTGCTGGAAATAAACCCGCGTTTGACCACGTCATTCACGGGTATCTATGATGGCCTTGGCATTAATGTCGCGCAGCAGGTTCTGCGTTTGCTGAACGGCGAACCCCAGGTAAATCCGGCGCGTAATCAATCAATTGCAGTAAAAGTAAGGGAATCAGATGCAGCTTAATACAATTGGCTGGGATATAGGCGGGGCTCATGTCAAGGCGGCCGTCGTCAATGAGGATGGCGATATTGTCGATGTGTTTCAGCAAGCCTGTCCGTTATGGAAAGGCATGGATCAGTTGCATCAGGCTGTCAACGCGGTCTTATCGCAATTACCTGAGGCCAATTATCTGCACGCCGTTACCATGACCGGCGAGCTGGTCGATTTGTTTGAGAGCAGGGATGACGGCGTCAGTCAAATCATCAAGACCATGAAGACATTGCTTTCCGAAGGCAAAATCAGGATTTTCGCAGGTAAAGAGGGCATGCTCGATATTCAAGCCGTTGAGGAAAAACACTACGAAGCCATTGCATCCGCCAACTGGCTGGCCAGTGCCTCATTTGCCGCTCGAAAGCTCGAAAGCGGTTTATTTATCGACATAGGCAGCACGACGACCGATATTCTGCTTCTGCGTGATAGGCAGGTGCAGGCGGCCGGCTATACCGACTATCAGCGCCTGATTTCCGAAGAGCTGGTTTATACCGGCATCGTCAGAACGGCGGTTATGGCGGTTGCGCGGACGGCGTTCGATAAAGGTCACGAAATCGGTTTGATGGCCGAATATTTTGCCACAATGGCCGATGTTTACCGCGTCACGGGCGAGCTCAATGAGCTGCATGATCAAACTGAAACCGCCGATGGCGTGGAAAAAACCGTTATGGCCAGCGCCAGGCGGCTGTCGCGCATGATAGGTTGCGATTTTGATGCCGACGAGCTATCGCGTTGGCGGCAATTTGCTGATCATATTCGCTCGCAACAACTACAAAAAATACAACGAAGCTGCGAAAGACAGCTATCGCGCCATAACTTGGCTCAAAGCAGCCCGTTTATCGGCGCCGGGGTAGGGTGTTTTCTGGTGAGACAGATCGCTCTGAATCTGGGTTACCCTTATGTTGACTTCAGCGACTTGTTTCAAATCTCGACTGTCCGGACAGGATTGTCCGCGTCCGACTGTGCGCCGGCCGTTGCCGTTGCCTGTCTGGCCGGGGAGCTTTGTTAATTCGGGCGACTGTTATAAAATTTCATTCAATCTGAATATCCATTTGTCAATGCCCTTCACATACTCATACAACTGGCTGCGCTGCGAGCAGGCAACTTGCTGATCCGTTTATCCCAACCAGACACAATTTAAATGTCGTCATCGAAACAACTTCATTCTCCGCTTCCTTATTTTAAAAACAGTGCAGCGCTTTTTGCGCCGATCGCCGGCCGTCCCTGGTCGGTTTTTCTCGATAGCGGTTATCCTTACAGCCGGCAGGGGAGGTACGATATTATCGCGGCCGATCCCGTATGTACGCTGGTCACGCACGGTGATACAACCCGGATTACGCGTGGCGGCGTATCCGTGCAATCGACTGAAGATCCGTTTTTATTGGTCAAGCAGCAGTTAATCGGGAATTTTCCGGTCATCGACGGCCTGCCTTTCAATGGCGGAGCCATCGGTTATTTCTCTTATGATCTGGCCCGCCGGCTGGAGAAATTGCCCGTTATCGCCGAAGACGCCGAGCATATTGCAGAAATGGCCGTCGGCATCTATGACTGGGCGGTCATCGTCGACCATGAACGGCAAGAAAGCACGCTGGTCGGGCATGTGGACAATGATCAAAAATGGCGGGCTTTAATTGGGCAATTCAGCACATTGCCAGCTGATCGCCATGATCAGCCATTCAAAGTGTTCGGCGATATTAAGGCCAATATGGACAAGGAAGCCTATGCCAAGGCTTTTTACCGCATTAAGCATTACCTGAAAGAAGGCGATTGCTATCAGGTTAACCTGACCCAGCGTTTCGCTGCCGACTGCGAAGGCGATCCCTGGACCGCCTATCTGGCGCTGCGTGAATTGAATGCCGCGCCGTTCAGCGGCTATCTGAACCTGCCCGAGGCGCAAATTCTCAGCTCGTCGCCGGAGCGGTTTTTGAAGGTGACGAACGGTATCGTGGAAACCAAGCCGATCAAGGGCACGCGTCCGCGCAGGCAGGATGTCGTGGAGAACCAGGAGCAGATTCAGCAGCTTAAAAACAGCAAGAAAGACCGCGCCGAAAATGTCATGATTGTCGATCTGCTGCGCAATGATCTCAGCAAGACCTGCAAAAAAGGGTCGGTCAAGGTGCCGGTCCTGTTCGATGTGGAAAGTTACGCCACCGTGCATCATCTGGTCAGTACCGTCACAGGCGAACTGGCTGATGATCAGTACGCGATGGATCTGTTAAGAAGCTGTTTTCCAGGTGGCTCGATTACCGGCGCGCCCAAGATCCGTGCCATGGAAATCATCGAAGAGCTCGAACCCAACCGGCGCGGCGTTTATTGCGGAGCTATCGGCTACCTGGGATTTGACGGCAATATGGATACCAATATCGCGATCAGAACGCTGGTGCATTCGGAAAATATGATCCGCTTCTGGGCGGGCGGCGGCATCGTCAACGATTCCGTCATGGAAGATGAATATCAGGAATGTTTTGACAAGGCGGCGGCGATGATCCGGTTGCTACAGCGGTTTAGGCAAGAATGATCGTTATCAAACTGGGCGGCAGTCTGGCTGAGTCGGGCGCGCTGGTTTCATGCCTGAACACGATCGAGCAGGCGTATGCGGGCGGTGTGGTGATTGTGCCCGGCGGCGGTGCTTTTGCCGACCAGGTCAGAATGGCCCAACAGCACTGGCGGTTCGATGACGGCACGGCGCATGCGATGGCGCTGCTGGCAATGCAGCAGATGGCCTTGTTGTTTAAAAGCCTCAAGCCCGATTTTGTAATCTCTGGTTCGATTGCCGGGATTCAGGCGCAGTTGGCCAGGCAAAAAATCGTAATCTGGTCGCCCGATATCGTCGAGCTTGATGAGACAGGCGTCGAGGCCAGTTGGGACATCACATCGGATAGTCTGGCCGCCTGGCTGGCCGGAATGCTTTCATCGGATGAGCTGATTCTGGTAAAGTCAGCAATGATTGACGCCAGTCTCGGCATTGATGAACTAGTCGAGCACGGCATTGTCGATAAAGCGTTTTACGGCTTTACAGCGCGAGCGCCGTTTACAGTAAAAATCATTAATCATCGAAGTTTCTAATGTCCGAATACAATCAATCATTAACGAGCTTTCTGATAAGAAAATCACTCGATTCACTCGGCAGTTTTTTCTCTAAAAAATTCCGCAACGTTTATTACAGCGCCAGGGAATCGATAGGCGATCACAAGCGTACCATTGTCGTCTCACAGGTTGAGCAAGCGTGTGTCAGCTTGCAGGATACTCGGGATGAGTTTGAAGATGCGCTTGAGCGTTTTAAATCGCTGGTCAACGTCAGCGAGACCACGCTGGACCATAAATACAATCTGTTAAACAGGCAATATCAATTCTGCCGAGCCAAATCCGAGGCCGTCAGCGACAGAATCAGAGCTATAGAAGACGTCAGCGAGGCGCTGTTTATCGAGTGGGAAAGAGAGTTGGATGAATATACGAACCGCTCCTTGCGTAACCAGAGCAAACAACAGTTGAAGGCAGCCAGGCAAAATTATACCCGGCTGATCAAGTCCATGCGCAGGGCCGAAGCCAAAATCCAGCCGGTGCTGCTGGCATTCAAGGATCAGGTGCTATACCTTAAACACAACCTCAATGCCCAGGCGATTGCGGCATTGAGGCATGAGTTTATAGAAATCGGCATAGACATATCGCAGCTGATTCATGCCATGGAGCAAACCATTGCCGAAGCTAATCAGTTTGTGTCAACACTGGTTGAACAAAAAGCGCTGCCTGGCCGATGAGGCCATTGGCCTTATTTTAGTTTATAGAGGATGTCGTTGGCCTTGTCGCGAGGGTCTTTGCCAGTTCCCTTTTCTTGGCTAATTCGTTCCTGGCCGAATTTGGCAATCATTTCATCCCAGCTCGAATACTGGGTATAGGCCTCAATGCCGGCATTTTTACGTTCTTGATAAAGTTCCTTGCCTAGATCGATGATTTCTTGAGGCTCTTTGCCGTCAACCTTTTCAAGAAATTCACCTTCATTTTTGAAAGAATCGCGGATAGTCCAGAAAGAGACCTCGAATTCGATGCGTTGTTCGGCAGGGAGGCGATTTTTGATCACTTTGACGGACTTATAAGCCGTGCGGGCATTGTGGCCGTTTATTTTCATGCCGTTGCCGCAGGCAATTAATGTTGTGCAGGTAAGAATAATCAGCAGAGCAGATAGTTTCTTCATAAGATAACCTCGAAGTAAAGTACGGGTCCAAGTTGCGTTATTTATAATTATTGCATTACACCCTGTCACCAAACAAAGTAAAATGGTCGGTTATTATAAACCCAAGCTAACTTTCTATGCTGGAATTTATCCAATTATTAAAACAGCGTTACCAAGCCGTTTTGAGTCAACCGGGCAATGAATCTGCCAAAACAAGTTATCAACAGCGGATAGATCAGCTTATTATGGCGGAAGCCTTTATGCGTAAAGGCCAACTCATAGCATCTACCCCTGAACACCCATTGCAGATCACTGTTATTGGTCCGACCCAGGCAGGAAAGAGTTCACTTGTCAACCTGTTATTAAACAGCAGTGTGGCCGGCGTAAGCCCTTTGGCCGGCTATACCGTGCATCCCGAAGGTTTTTGTAACGGCATCAGCCTGAAGGATTGCAGCGACTTGCAGCGTTATTTTGGCCGATTCCAGCAATTGCAGCAGGCGCATGCGCGAGCAGACCGTTACGACTGTTATCTATTAACTGAAAATACGGCGGATTCAGCGTATTTGCCGCCCAGCGTACTTTGGGATACGCCTGATTTTGATTCGATAGATGCCGCGAATTATCGCGAAGGACTGATCAGGACGATTGCTCTGGCCGATATTATCATTCTGGCCGTCAGCAAGGAAAAATACGCCGACCAGTCGGTCTGGGACATCATGTCCGTACTGGAAGATTTGCATCAGCCGACGGTTATCTGCCTGAACAAGCTCGTTGAAGGCTCGGAAACCTTGCTGATCCATTCACTGAAAGAAAAATGGCAGCACGCCAGAAACGATGAATTCCCGGAAGTCGTGCCCTTGTATTATCAAAAGCAGACTGGCATGCCGGCCTGGCCGGAATCCCGGCAGAAACTACTGATCCAACTTGCCCGCAAGGTCAATCATAAGAAGCAACCGCGCTACGAGCAGGAATTGCTCCAGAAGAACTGGCAGTACTGGGTCGAGCCGGTCGTCGCCGAGCACCAGGCATTAAAGGACTGGCAGGAACTGGTCGACCAACTGATCAAGCAGGCGCTGGACAGTTATCAGCGTGATTTTCTGAATCACCCGCATCATTACGAAACTTTTAAATACGCCCTGGCCGAGCTGCTGAACTTGCTGGAGATACCGGGCCTGGCGGGTATTTTGTCCGGCACGCGCAGAATTCTGACCTGGCCGATCAGACAAGTCATGAAGCTGGGGCGCAAAAGACAGCACATAGCCGACAGCAGCCACGAAGTCGCGCTGTTAAAGCAAATCGCCGAGCACATGCTGATCCAGATGGCGGACCGTCTTCTGGACAGGGCTGAGCAGAACCGGCAAAACCCATGGTGGAAAGAAGCCAGCAGCCTGTTGCGCAGTCAACGCCCGGATATTTTGCAGGATTTCAGCAACGCCGCGAAAAACTACCATATCGCTTTTCAACAGGATGTGGAAAACACCGCGCAACAGCTGTATCGCAAATTGCAGGAAAAGCCGGTGCTCCTGAACAGCTTGCGGGCCACGCGCGCCACGACCGATGCGGCCGCCATTGCGCTGGCCTTGAACACAGGCGGCATCGGCATGCATGACCTGATCATTGCGCCGGCGATGCTGACAGTTACCTCTTTGTTGGCCGAAAGCGCCATCGGCGGTTATGTGCACAGAGCCGAGGCGGAACTGAAACAGCATCAGCTCAATACTGTCAAACAAGCCTTATTCATAGACAGCATGGGCAGAAGGCTTTCCGCACTGCCCAAGCAATTAACACACCTTACTCAGTTTAATATTGCGCCCGAGCAGTTGCAGGCAGCCGAACACCAACTCAAAGAAAAGCGACATGGCTTACGATTACTCTGACTTAGTAGAACAGACAAAACACTGGGCCGAGCAGGCCGCCGCCTCAGGCTGGATCGACCGAGAGTCGGCCAGGCAGTTATGCGAGTTCGACGCAAGAACGCCCGAATCCCTGTTCGCGCATGGCGGCTCCCGGCCATTGATCGTGGCCTTCATGGGCGGCACCGGCGTGGGCAAGAGTTCGTTGCTGAACCGCCTGGCCGGTCAGGCGATTGCCCGGACCGGCATAGAGCGGCCGACATCGCGCGAGGTCACGCTGTACCATCATCGCAGCGTCGCCATACAGCACCTGCCCGAGAAACTGCCTGTCGAGCGCATCAAACTAGCCCAGCATGATGAGGAATCGAAAAAAAACATCATCTGGATCGATATGCCGGATTTCGACAGCATCGAGCAAAGCAACAAGCAACTGGTTCTGGAATGGCTGCCGCATATCGACGTGCTCGTCTATGTGGTCAGTCCCGAACGCTACAGGGATGAAAAAGCCTGGCGTCTACTGCTCGCCGAAGGCGGCCGCCATGCCTGGCTGTTTGTCTTGAATCAGTGGGATAGGGGACAGACCGCCCAATATGAGGATTTCAAGCAGCAACTGCACAAAGCCGGCTTTGAGGAACCGATCATCTTTAAAACGATTTGCGCGGAAGACCTCCAGGCCGATGAGTTTGAATCGTTAAAAGCCACGATTGAATCGTTGGCGACCGAGCATGTTATCGAGCAACTCGAACAAAGAGGCCTGCAGGTTCGCAAGGACGATTTGAAACAAAGGCTGCAGCGCCACATGCCATTTCTGGGCTCCAGCCAGGCTGTGCAGCAAGCGCCGAAACTGTGGCAGGAACAATGGCAGCGCACCTCCGACATCCTGCAGCAGGGCATGGTCTGGCCGATACAGCAACTGGCCAATTACTATGCCGAACACGCGGCCGATTTAATCACCAATCCGGCTACGGGCAAATATTCGCCAACCCGCTCGAACGTGCAAATGTGGGACGAGTGGGCCTGCGCACGATTTGATGATGGTCTGGACGAATTCGTGCTGAATGTCGACCAGCAAGGCATTCCCGTTGCGCCGCTTAAAAAGCAGTTGGCCCCGATCCGCGACAAGGCGCCGAAAATCATTCAGGCCCAGAGTGAACTGGCTGTGCGGCAGGCGCTGGCCAATCCCGGCAATGTCATGCACCGCGTCTTTTTAAAGTTCATGCGCTTGTGCGAGATCGTGCTGCCTCTTGCAGCCATCATCTGGGTCGGTTACAAGCTGTTCACCGTATATTACACCAGCAATGCAGGTAATGAGGAATATTTGGGCGTCAATTTCGCTATTCATAGCATCTTGCTGATCGCCATTACCTGGCTGACGCCGTTTTTTATATTGAAGAAAATGAAACCTTCGCTGGAAAAAACGGCCTTACGGGGGCTTCACAAAGGACTGATTAACGGGCTCAGCATGATTGAATACGAAGTGTCTGAAACCATAGAGAACTTCAGTCATCAACATGCCGAGCAGGTAAAGCAGGTTGCCGACATCATCGAACAGTGCAGAATTGATGATCAGCGACGGGAACTTCCCATGAATGACAAAGGTCTTTTAACCCGAATGTTAATTGAGTAGGGTTTTAGATTAAACGGATTTTCAGAGGGCTGAAAAATAATTTTGTAAATGAACGGAATCTTTTTAGGAAAATTGACTCTTATCAATTACAATACACAAGTTAAGGGGGCGACCTGGCTTCGACGTGGGTAGCGAAACCTTAAGTGCATGCCGAGGACTGTACACCTCGTAAATCCTACAGAAAAAAAGTATTCGCAAACGACGAAAACTACTCAGTGGCTTTAGCAGCTTAAAACCTGCACCACTTCTCTGACTGTGTGTGCTTATGCGCGCAGAGTTCTTCGGAACATTCAGGGATCATATTACATAAGATCGCGTCAGGGCTTAGTTCGGAGCCTGAAGCGCTAAATCCAATCGAAATCGCTGTTGATCCTCTTGGCCCGACGGGTAGTCAACAGTTAAATCAAAAGCGCGGGATAAGCATGTAGACCTTACGGCGGAGTGCTTGCGGACGCGGGTTCAATTCCCGCCGCCTCCACCAATTCCAAATACAACCTGATTCAAGGTTGTACAGAAACCCACAAGTCATAAGGCTTCGTGGGTTTTTTATTGTCCAAAGAAATGTAACAAAATGCAGTAACAATCGACAATTTATGCAGTAAGTTTTACAGTAACTGGAAATTTTTACTGTTACTGCATCTGGAGTTACTGCATGGCGAAACAATTACTGAATGATGTCACAATACGCAGCACCAAACCGGGCGACAAAGATAAACGCCTTAATGACGGTGGTGGGCTATATCTACTTATCAAAACCAATGGCGCTAAATGGTGGAGATTCGATTATAGTTTCCAAGGTAAGCGTAAAACACTCTCATTAGGTGTCTATCCTTCTACCGGATTAGCAGATGCGAGACGCAAAGCAGATGAAGCTCGTACCAACGTTGCTAATGGTGTAAACCCAAGCGATACACGGAAGGAAACAAAAGCGGCTCAAAAATTAGTGATTGAAAATGAAAAACGTCTTGATGCTGGATTAGCAGTTATTGATAGTTTTGAGCATGTGGCTAAGGAATGGTACGAAAAGAGAATGCTTAATAAGTCAGAGAGTCATCGAAAAAGAACATTGAGTTCGCTAGAGCGTGACATATTTCCTTGGATTGGTAGGCAGCTCATTGCCGACATAAAAGCGCCAGAGCTATTAACAGTATTGCAGCGTATCGAGAGCAGGGGCGCAATTGAGACAGCTCATAGAGCTTTGCAAACCTGCGGACAAGTATTTCGCTATGCTGAAGCAAGTGGACGTGTTGATCGCGATATAACTCAGGCATTGAAAGGTGCTTTAACCGCTGTTAACGGTAGCAATTTTTCATCAATGACAGACCCACAACAGATAGGGCCGTTATTACGAGCTATTGATGATTACAACGGCTCATTCGTCGTTAAATCTGCTTTACAACTTGCGCCACTGGTATTTGTCAGACCCAGCGAATTGAGACAAGCGGAGTGGGAGCATATCGATTTGGAAACTAAAGAATGGCGTTATTTGGTTACCAAAACAAAGACTCAGCATATTGTCCCTCTATCAAAACAAGCGGTTGAAATTTTAACTAATATTCATCCACTGACTGGAAATGGGCGCTTTGTATTTCCATCAGCAAGAACGCCAAATGGATCGCGGGCAATGTCGGACGTAGCTTTATTGGCAGCATTACGTCGTATGGGATTTGATAAAACAGAAATGACTGTGCATGGTTTTAGGGCTATGGCTAGAACTATTCTTGATGAAGTACTTGGATTCAGACCGGATTTTATTGAGCATCAGTTAGCTCATGCAGTAAAAGACCCGAACGGCAGAGCATACAATAGAACAGCGCACTTATCAGAGCGTCGAAAAATGATGCAAACATGGGCTGATTATCTGGATAGCTTAAAGGCTGATGCTGATGTAATCCCATTCAGAAAGCAAGGATAAGCTAATCTAATCAATTTAATCGGATTGCTTTATGGGTAATAGACGGAATTCATTCCCTATTTCCGATTATTTCTCTACTAATGTTTTCACTTTAACTAGGTATTACTAATGGCTGAAGAGCTTGATACTAGCTGGTTTGATATAAAGAATTATGAAGTGTTAAAAACACTGTCAATTGATGGATGGGCAAATGTGCTGGGTGCTCGTTATGCTAATCATTACGGCATGACTGAACGTGATTGTCCTTGGTGGATGGACACCAGAATTCCTTATCCCTTCTTGTTGCCAAGAGCAGCAAAATTAAGGAAAGGCATTGTATATAACGGAACCAACAATATTGGCTTGGATTATAAAGTTAATTCAATATTAAAAGGCGATCCATTTTCAACAACCTCTGTTAATAGCCTTTCTTCTTATGAACTAGCTCTACTGGTAGATGATGATCTTCCACAAGTGTGGGAGGCTTGCAGGCATGTGGCTGAGTATGATGCTAGATGCTTTGACAGTGATTCAGATCTTATTCCAGATAAAAATTTAACAAAAATTGCCTCGACTTCACACGATATTAATGTCAGGCAAGGGTGGAATACTTCCCATCATCTAGCATATGTGGCGATTGATCTATATGCAACTGATGAGCAAATCAAAGAAGACTTTAACCATTGGCTAACAAATTATCGAAAAGAGGTTAAACATCAAAGCCCAGAAAAGTTATTTAAGCAGGCAGATTTTGATTATTGGATTAAATTTAGCATTATTCCATACCTTGATTTAATGTTTATATCCAGATTAGAAGGAAAAAAAATTACTCAAAATAAAATGGCGGGGTTAATTTTTCCTGAAGAGTATAATGTCGATAGAGTTGAGCGATTACGTAAAGTCACCAAGCCAGAAGCAGATCATTTGATCAAAAACAAGATATATGAAGCACTATCAGCACAGTCCCTCTTTGAAAAAACAACTGGAATGAAAAAAGCCTAAAACCATTCCGGTATGTAAGAAGGCTTAAATCATACCGGAACGAATTACCTCAAATTCCATCTCTTCAAACAGCAAAAAAAATGCCTACAATGCTTAACCTTATTCAATTATTTGATAAGGTGAAACATGAATACAACAACAAACTATCAACTACCTGAAACCGGATTCTTAAGAATCTGGCAAATCGTAGGCAACAAAAAAACCAGTACTCCCGCCCTTATTCCCATAAGCCGAACATCATTTTTAAATGGCGTGAAGTCGGGCAAATATCCCAAGCCAGTAAAACTTGGAGAACGAACAACGGCTTGGCGTGTGGAAGATATTCGAGACCTGATCACTTCAATCAATCAAGCATAAAAAAACCCATAACTTACTATTAATAGGCTATGGGTTTCCCTTATTTAATACCTCAAATGTGCAAGCGCATTATAGCGTACTTTGTAGGATTACTTGCGGTGGATTCATGCCTAAGGAAACTAGCATGAACAGTAGAGATAAACAATTAACTGAAGAGAAACTACATCTTGAACCTGAACAACAAGTTGAAGAAGCTCACATAGAAGCGGAGCCCCAACTAGAAATAACTAAAGATAAAGATACTTTACCTAGTAAACCATCCCAGAACTACAATGCTGTTTTAGATAGTGAGCAGCATCATTGTTCTGTTGAATTCTTACAGTTTATTGATGATTCCCATTTACTAAAAAAACTTGCCGTTGATGTTGCTAAAGCTACACATCTACCAGAACACACTACCTTCTTAACCGGATTAGGTGTGTTTAGCTCTATCGCTTGCAGAAAGTACAAGGTGGACTATCAGCATAATGGCTCATTACCTATTGGTTTATATGTTGTAGCAGAACAACCTAGTGGTACAGGGAAATCACGCTCCAATTCAATATTCCAAGATCCATTCAATAAAGCCCAAGATGAATATTTCAAAGAAATTAGAGCTAAACTGGCTACATTGAGAAGAAAGAAAGAGTGTACCGAGGAAGAGCAAGATGAACTTGATCAGTTATCAAAGAAACAGCATCCATTTTTCGTAACTAACTCTACACCCGAAGCGTTAGAAGAAACCTTGAAACATACTCATGGTTTTTTTAGTGCTATAGCCAGTGAACAGGGATTAGCTAACTCAATGCTGGGACTTAATTATGGCGAAGGTAAGGTCAGCAACAATGATTTATTGCTTAATGGTTTTGATGGTGGCTATGTAGCTTCTTTGCGAGTGAGTCGTGATGGTTATAGCGGTCATGTTGTAGGTTCAGCCGTCTTATTTGCCCAACCAGGAAGCATTGAAACAATACTCAAGCAGTCCAATGGAACAGGTTTAAGTGAACGATTCTTATTGCTCTCAGAACAGCATAAATTAGGTACACGAGATCATACGATAGAAACATCTATCAATACTGACTTACTTGCTAGATATAAGTCGATTTGTGAAGTCTTGGGTAAAGAGGTTCTAGCTAATAAAAAAGAATACAGTAATTTGATTAGCTTAAAGATCTGCAAGGATGGACATGCTTTAATTAATGAATACAGAAACACCATCGAATTACATTTAGCTGATGGTGGTAAATATTCTCATATATCATTAAGAGGCGCGGCAGGAAAGATCAATATACAGATCATGAAAATAGCGGCTAATTTACATATCTTAGATAGTCAAGAGAGCGAAACTATAGCTATCAAGCATGTTGAATCAGCCATAAACATTGCTAATTCCATGCTGGAAGCTAATTTAAAGCTCTGTATTGATAAAGGGATAATTGGTCAAAAAGCAGAATATGTTGCTATCTTAAGATATTTTGAGAAACGTCCAAGACTTCTCACTTTCCGAGAAATTAGTAACTCAATGCGCGGAACATTACCTTTTAAGAACTTAACGGGGAATAAGACAAAAGCTGTTCGTGCAACACTAACGGAAATGGTAGAAGCTGGATTATTGATTATAAGCAATGAAAGCGGGGTTGATAAGTATTCGTTAGGTCAATAAATTTCTAACAGTGCATAGCGTGTGTAGTGGTTGTGTAAAGGACTATTACACACGCTGAGCCTTACAGCCATAAGGGATAGAGATATATTGTGTAATATATGTAATGTGATATACCTATTTTTTTCTAATATTAATATTTCCTACTGATCTTGATAGAGAAACACTTAAGGTTATACGTGTTACATTGTTACACAAAATGCTTGCAAGCCGCGTGACTGTTGAGTCGAATGCGTGTAACGACACTTACACAAACATTACACACTTTTTAACATAGCCATGAAGTATGTTTATTTTACACGCTTAGAAACGTTCGTATGCTCGCATCAATAAGATTATTCTATTTTTTACCATATCCACTGACCAAATAGCTTAGACAAAAATCGTACTAGCTAATAAATATTTAGTATTTAGATTTCTGTTCCCAAGTATTTAGGTATTTGTATTTATTTGTTGTTAAAATTCTTAAGTTTAGCGTTAATAAGATGCTAGGTTAAGGTTACATCCCTCAAGGACTATGCGTAAGCTCCTATAAAAATAAAAGGCTCATAATGGATTCCAGGGAGTTAGCTGATAATCAGCTCCAACAGAGAACTTAATAACGCTTTACCGCGTTTTCTGGCGTTATGGACAAACTCGAAAAAGCCTAAATAAATGGGCAGATGCGCTTGAGAAATCCCGCGATGCGGGCGTAACCAGGAACGCAGCAGCGACCAAAACCCTTCCATTGTGTTCACATGCACTTCATAAAACCCATCACCGTCCTCATCGCGCGCATATTCCCCGGCACCATGGCAAACGCTTTTTCGCGCGTATCCCCATGACTCCAGGCGGTCATAAATCGCATATTCATCGGTGTAAATGAGCGTACCCGGCGCTATGGTGCTTTGAATCACAGGCTGGATGGTCGTTTGCTGAACATTGTCCAGCATCTGAATGACCACTGGTCCGCCGCGTTGAATCATGCCCAATATCGGCGGCTTTTCCTTGGCCAGCGTACCGCGTCCACGCGCACCTTTTAAGCGGTTACGCCGACCTTTTCGGCCTTTTTTTTACGGCTTCCGGTTGGCCTTTATGCCCGGCTACCACATAAACTTCGTCGCATTCGACTTCGCCTTCCAGCACCACCACTGGTCTTTTGCTGACGATCCCTGACCGCAACTGCTGGGTCATTGGCTGAACGTCCGTTTCATTTAAATCCAGCTCACGGGCAATCTGCGCGTTCGATAAGTTCAAGCCCATAAAATACAAGCACAGCACCCAGATCTTCAAGGGTTGATGGTGACCCGCGAAAATCGTACCGGTTAAATCGTCGAATTTGCGCTGACAGGCCTTGCAGCTGTAACGCTGCCTTTCAGACTGGGTATCATCCTTGCCCTGCTTGATTATGGCTTCTGAGCCGCAATGGGGACAAGAGACTTTATCCGGCCAGCGCAGGACGCGAATCGTTTCAAAGCATTTGGCATTGTCTAATAGTTGAGGTAAGGTAATCATCCGTCCTATCTGGGGATACTGAACCTCAAATTCAAGCTTTCAGCAATGGTTGGGTATCTCCCTGGAATCCAATAAGAGCCAAATAAAAATATATGATTTCTGACTTCAAAAAAGTTGATTCCCTTTCTCCGTCTGATTTTGAAATATTCGTCCGTGATGTGTTTGTTGCTGCTGGCTGGAGCGATGCAATCATTACCAAAGTTGGCCAAGAATTTCAGCATGGTGATGGTGGTGTCGATATTTTTGCCTATAAAAACAAGCGTAAATTTGCTATCGAGGTTAAACAGCGAGCAGCAGGAATAACTGTTGATGTTAAATCTTTAAATCAGTTAGTGACAGGCGCTAAACTTGCCAATGTCACTAATATGATTTTAGTAACAAATTCTTATTTCACTTCAGAAGTAAAAGTTCGAGCTTTAAGGCTTGGCGTTGAGCTAATTGATCGTGATGGTTTGCAGAACTTATGGATCCAAAAGCATTCTGAAATTGGGCGCGAAATTAAACCTAGAAAATATCAAGAAACTGTTATTCAAGAAAGTTTGAAACGTTTTAACGAAGGCAAAGGCCGTTTATTGATTGAGATGGCAACAGGCTTAGGTAAAACTTATACGGTTGCTCACTTACTTAAACAGATATTGCAACAAGGCCAGGCTAGGCGTGTGCTATTTTTAGCACATCAAGTTGAAATTCTATTGCAGTCTGTGACCGCTTTTAAAAACGTGTTTGGCATTGGCACTTACTCATTTTCTGCTTGTTTTGGTGGTGCAGATCCAGAAGATACTGACTTTGTTTTCGGTAGTTTCGATACACTATTTAGCAAAATAACTTTACTGGAAAAAGAAACATTTGATGTGGTTGTGGTTGATGAAGCCCATCATACTCCCGCTATAACTTATGCCACTGTCGTTGAACATTTTCGTCCTAAATTACTGGTAGGTCTTACCGCTACGCCTTTTCGTGAAGACAATAAAGATGTATTAGCATTTTTTGGTGGTTCAGCAGGGCATGTTGGTAAATACGATTTAGCATGGGCATTGCGCCATAATAAATTAGCATTCCCGAAATATTTAGTTCTGCTCGATGATTTGGATCAATCTCGTATAGATCAACTTGATCGTGGCATGTCAATTAGTGACTTAGACAAGCGCCTGTTTCTGCATAAAAAAGACGAGGAAGTTGTTCGCATAATAGAGCAAACGATACAAGACAAACAAATCCCTAATGTTAAAGGCATTGTCTTTTGTCGCAGTATCGCGCATATGAACTATCTTATTCAATTTTTCCCCGCCGGTAGCGCAACTTTCGTCCATTCAAGAATGAATGATCAGCAACGCTGGCAAAATATTCGTGATTTTCGTGAAGGTAGTTATCGCTATATTTTAGTGCGCGACTTGTTTAATGAAGGTGTTGATATTCCAGAAACTAATCTTCTGGTCTTTATGCGTTATACAGGATCTCATACGGTATGGTTGCAACAGTTAGGTAGGGGCTTACGTAAAACACCAAACAAAGAGTATGTTCATGTATTGGATTTTGTTGGGTCATTAGAGCGTTTGAATGAAGTCCATGAACTTAGTAAGAAAGTAAACAGAATTCCAATTGAAAAAGATAATTGGGAACCGACATCTGGTAAAAATGAAATCTTACATAACTCATCGTTGGAAGTGAATTATAGTCAGTCCGCAGCGCAAGTTTTACAGCTAATAGAGGAATTACAGTATCGCCTAAAATCACGCATGCAAGCTATTGAGGCATTACAAAGATACTATAGTGATTACAATAGAATCCCTGAGCTTCATGAAATAGAAAGCGTTCTGACGGATATCAGTGTTGATCAAATCGCTACGCACTTTGATTCATATTTTGGTTATTTGGAAGCAGCATTAACTGGACAATATGATCAATGCTTGTTTCGTACCTTATGCTTAGATTATGCACAGCATTTTTATCAACAGAACCACATCTGCCCAACCTTTAGAGCCATTAGTTTAGCTAATCAATATAACGGTTTACTCGCTGAGATATTGTCAAATCTGGTGTTCAAGGGCCTGAATCAAGCGGCGATCTGATCTGATTCTATTGCCTCAATACCATCGTTAAATTTCACTCCGTCAATCACTTTCGCCAGGTAATCAAACCCTCGCTGACGCCGCCAGTTTTTCTCCGCGCATTGCGCCAATTTGAACATCATCTGCAGCATGCCATCACGCGTCAGGCACCCCTTGGATCGCTTGGTTCTGTGACGGATAGTCCCAAAGGTAGACTCGATCGGGTTGGTGGTTCGCAGGCTTTGCCAGTGCTGAGCTGGAAAATCGTAAAACGCCAATAATTCCTCCCGGTCTTTCTGCAGGCACTGTGTTGCCTTTGGGTATTTGGCCTCATAGGTTTGAACGAACAAGTCAAAGGCTTTTTCCGCCGCCTCCTTGGTCTCAGCTTGCCAAATCTCATGGAGTGCCTGCTTGGCTTTGGCCTGACTGGACTTCGGCAGGCAATTCAGAATATTCAGGGTCTTGTGCATCCAGCAACGTTGTTGGCGGGTCTCACCATAGATCTCTTCCTGTTAAAAAGCGTGCAAAACTTTCCAGGGCCCTGGGGAAAAGAGCGTTGAAAAGTTTCCACCCCAGGTTATTTAATGACCGGTTTTTGACCGGAGCATCCTGGAGTGTTAGAAATGGACCTTATTGCCGAACTCAGACGGCGTCATCATGTAGGTAAAGAAAGCATCAGTTCTCTGGCGAAGACCTTTAAGCTCTCCCGCCCCACCATCCGCAAGCATCTCAAGACGCTTGAAGCGCCGGTTTATCAGCGCCAACATCAGCCTTATCCCAAGCTGGGCTCATTCCATTACCAACTGGACACCTGGTTGGAGCAGGAAGCGGTTTTGCCGCGTAAACAGAGACGGACTGCCCGCCGACTGTATGAGTGTCTCCAGGTTGAGGGGTACCGCGGCTCTTATACGGCCGTACAACGCCATGTAAGGCGTTGGAAGAAACAGCAAGTCAGCAGTCCCGCCGTCAAACAAGCCTTTGTACCGTTAGCCTTTCCGGCGGGCGAGACCTGCCAGTTTGATTGGAGCCAGGAAACCGTCGAGCTCGGCGGTGTGACGCAGACCATTAAAGTGGCTCACTTTCGCCTGGCCTACAGCCGGCAGATGTTCGTGGTCGCCTATCCGCGAGAAACCCAGGAGATGGTGCTGGATGCACACCGCCAGGCGTTCGCTTACTTCGGTGGCGTACCAAAACGCATGATCTACGATAATCTGAAGGCTGTTGTTGACGCGATCTTTGTCGGCAAGGAGCGTCGCTTTAATCGCCGTTTTCTGGCCTTGGCCAATCACTATCTGTTTGAGCCGGTGGCCTGCACGCCGGCATCGGGCTGGGAAAAAGGCCAAGTGGAAAATCAGGTGGGTAATATCCGGGAGTGGCTGTTTACGCCCTTGGCCAAATTCGCCGATTTTACCAGCCTGAATGCCTGGCTGGCGCTACGCTGTCGGGA
The DNA here is from genome assembly GCF_000427625.1 of Methylobacter luteus IMV-B-3098. Taxonomy (GTDB): domain Bacteria; phylum Pseudomonadota; class Gammaproteobacteria; order Methylococcales; family Methylomonadaceae; genus Methylobacter; species Methylobacter luteus. The sequence continues at coordinate 1,504,874 of NZ_KE386569.1, read as the reverse complement.
ATTGGCGGGACGGCCCCATCCCGAACAACCTTCACGCACTATCGCCGATTGCTTTGCCGAAGAACAGCCGCTGTTAATGCCAGTCAAGGCCAGCTTTGATGGCTACGTGGAAGAGGTACGGCGGGTCTCACAGTTGTGCCTGATACGTATTGACCGTAATCGCTACAGCGTGCCGGCCCAATGGGCTAATGCGGTGGTGTCAGTGCGCTTAACGGCCGATCGTGTGCGCCTGGTGGCCGAAGGTCAGGTCATTGCCGAACATATCCGTCGTTTTGGCCGTGATCAGCTGGTCTGTGATCCCTGGCATTACCTGCCGGTATTAGAGAAAAAGCCGGGAGCACTGCGGCATGGTGCGCCGTTTCAGGCCTGGGATCTGCCGGCACCGGTTAAAGTGGTCCGGGACCGCATTCTCAAACAAGACCAAGGTGATCGCGCGTTTGTCGATCTGTTGCTGATGGCCAGGTCATTAGGCGATGATGGCCTGGAGACACTGGAAGTGGCGTGCGACCTGACCTTGCAAACCGGGATCATCAGCGCCGCGATTGTGCTCAATGAAATGCGCCGGTTAACTGATGCAGCTAGGCCTAAACCGTTGACTGACACATCGCCATCCACGCCGACATTGGCCCTGGAGCCGGTAGCTGATTGCAGCCGCTACGATACCTTGCGGAGTTCACGCCATGTCCATTGATCGTGCAATGCGCCTAAAGGATCTTCATCTCTATGGCATGGCTGCGGCCTGGAGCGAGTGGCAAGCCGAATACAGTGGTCAGCAAAAGCCCGTCATGCCGGAAGTTTGGCTGGATCGCCTGATTGAAGCGGAACAGGCTGACCGACAGGCCCGCAGCCTAAGTTATCAGCTTAAAGCCGCGCGCTTTCCTCATCACCGTGATCTGATGAGCTTTGATTGGCAGGAAACGCCTTTGGAGCAAGCGCGGATTGAGCAGTTGGCAACGGCCGGCTTCATGGAGCAGGTCACCAACCTGATACTGGTGGGCGGAACCGGCACCGGTAAAACCCATCTGGCGACCGCCCTGGGCGTAGCAGCCATTCACCAGGGCAAACGCGTGCGTTTTTACAACGCTGTCGATCTGGTCAATCAACTGGACAAGGAAAAGCAGTTGGGCAAGGCCGGCACTCTGGCCAAGCGGTTAACGCATAGTGATGCAGTCATTCTCGATGAACTGGGCTATCTGCCGTTCCCGGCATCGGGTGGCGCTTTGCTGTTTCATCTGATCAGTCAGCTGTACGAGAAAACCTCGCTGATCATCACCACTAATCTGAACTTCGCCGAATGGGTGCAGGTGTTCGGTGATGCCAAGATGACCACGGCCCTGTTGGATCGAATTACTCATCACTGCGATATTCTGGAAACAGGTAATGATTCCTATCGGTTCAAGCAGCGAAAAAAGGCGGCTGAAGGCCGATAACCCTACAACACGACTGGAAACTTTTCGACGCTCTTTACTGGAAAATTTTCAACGCTCTTTGACATCTCTTCCAGGGCAGCCCAGAAACCCATGGCGCCATCCCCAATAGCCAGCCTGGGAACATTCATGCCTTGCGCCTTTAGTTTCAGCAGCACTTCCCGCCAGCTCTGTGTTGACTCCCGGACACCGTCCTCTATCGCCAGAAAGCGCTTCTGGCCTCGTTCGTTGACCCCGATTACCACCAAGGCGCAGAGCTTGGCATCCTCCGCTCTCAGACCACTGTAAATTCCGTCAGCCCAGATATAGACCCAGCGATCCTTGTCGAGTTGGGTTTCCCGCCATTGCTGGTACTCGTGCGCCCAGGTCTGCTTCAAGCGCGACACCGTGCTGGCGGAGAGACCTTTCGCATCAGGACCCACCAGAACTTCCAACGCCGCCTCCATCTCACCACTGGATATCCCTTTCAGGTAGAGCCACGGGATGGCCGCTTCCAGGGAGCGTGTTTTGCGAACGTAGGGTGGTACCAGGGCGGAACGGAAAGTGACAGGCTCCCCGCTTTTGGCGCGGACTTTGGGAATGCGAACTGTGACCGGCCCCAACCCCGTTTGAATCTCACGCGCTGGAAGGTAACCATTGCGGACCACGGCCGCATTGCCGTTGGCCAGGCGTCTGTCCTTGTGGACTTCCAGAAGTTCCTGCAGTTCAGCTTCTACGGCTTGCTGAATCAACTGTCTTGCTCCGTTTTTCAATAGCTCAGTCAGCGGGTCCGAAATCTCTGCTCGCCCATCCAACTCAATAACGTTATGCTTGCTCATAGTGGCGTATTCCTGGGTTGCTTGTTTGTTTGGCGACAACAAATCAACCAGATACGCCGCTTCTTTTCAACTCTTTAAACACCAGATTCAGTTATAACTCTTACTCGCTTGCTCTGAACTAGAAGTCAGGTTTTTGCTGGGCAGTGAAAGTGAATTAGAAAATTATTTATCAGAAAAAAACATAATAGATAAATCCACTTTTGAATCTACCATAAAAACCACTAACTCAGAGTTACCAATTAGCTCAACGGTTATTGAAATAAATAATCAGTCGTTACTAATTGATAAATATCTATCCATTATTAAAACTAGACAAGATTTACTAAAAATTCCAGCTGAAGATAGAGCAGAAATCAAGAAAGTATTTAATTCAGAGTTCCGTTTTTTCAGTTGTTTACAGGATAAAATAATTAATAATTAATAATTAAGTATAGCTTTATGTGTGAAAATACTGAGATAGATACTTCTGAATACCATCAATTACCTCTAGCTAATCTTAAACTATCTGGTAATTATGAAAAATTGATCAAGCGAATAATAGGGATTAATGGCTTTAATAATTTATTAGGTGAAAGATTTATTGCTGAAACTGTTGGAGATATTGTTAGCCTTGAACCTCACAAATTTTCAAAATGCCAGGGCATTGGAAAGCTATACGTTGAAACGCTGATTGAATTTAAAAAAGAACTGCCACATATTCTAAATAAACTAAAACAAGAACCAAACTTTGTTTTTAAAGAAGATATTTTTACATCAACTGTTGATGACTACGATTTTGAAACTCCAATATATCGGCTTGACTTATCGCCAAAATATCAAAAGCTCATAAAAAAAATTTCCTCAGTCATGTGTAATGTTGAGACGGTTCAGGATATTATTAATATTGATGCTGATAGTTTTTCAAAATTGCCTACAATAGGCAAATCATATATTAATTCACTGATAACCTTACAAAAGGACTTACTACCTTTAGTCTCTACTCAGCTTGATAGTGATAATAAAGAAATAGATGTAGAAATACCGTCTCAAAGTATACTTTCAAAACTTTATGTAAATTATGGCTATTTAAGTGAAAAAGAAATAAAACAATTAAAAAAGATAGAAAAATTTTATGACGGAAATATTGATATTCGTAACGTGAATACAATATTAACTATTGATAAGATTGAACTAGTTAAACAAGCCGGTTTCGGTAAGTTATTTACAAATGCTCTAAACGATTTACAGAATAAGATAAAAAATGAACTCAGTGTGTTACCAAAAAACATAACAGATCATATTATAAAACAGAGATGTCTATTTATATGTAGTGACATTACATTTCTTGAGTTTAATGAAATTGATAATATCTTAATAGAAGATATTGAAGGCTATTTATGGACATTAGATGAAATGAAAATGGATATTGCGCTTTCACGCTGGGGATTTAATAAAGAACATGAAATACTTGAAGAATTTGGAAGCCGCTATAATTTAACTAGACAACGAGTACAACAACTTGAAAAATCTATTAATAAAAATCTACTATTAAATTTTAGAATACAACCCAAAGTATTATGGGCGAATATTCGAGAAAAAATGACCGAAGATTTAACAGCATTACTCCCCAATTTAGCTAAGTGCTTTGAAACAGATAAATTATTCTATGCTTTTATGGAATTATGCTGTCAAGTTGAAAGCGGTAGTATTAGTAGAATCATATATACAAAAATTAATAATAAAGCTATAAACTCTCTGTTTTGTAATAACACGTCACCCATTGCTCAAGAAATAATCATCAATGAACTGATGTCAAACTATGGTTACAGTAAGGCTTCATCAATTAATGGCATCAAAAATCTTGAAAAAGATGGTAGAATTGAAATAACTGAACAAGGTATTTATCCTAAAAACCTTAGTAAAGCTGAAGCCGTTGCACATGCCTTGGTCTCTCATCCAGAAGGACTACCTTGGAAAGATATTGTTAGGATAGTGAATAAAAAAGCCTATACATCAACTCCATTTGATGAAACAAAACATATAGGTAGTGGTTTTAGTGATTCTGAGTATATTTATTTATGCGCTAAAGGTACTTATCGAAGCTTGCTATTTCTTGATATTGGACAGTTCAATATTCCTGTAATCATGCAACACTTGCTTGATCATTTTAAGCTACATCAATCGAATACAGTGCACTTACATGATTATTATTATCAAAGTAAAGGTAATCGAAGTGAAATAGATTATTTTACCTTACGTCATTTAGTCAGAGAATATGGAGAAGAATATGGGCTTTATTTTAGTGGCAAATCAAATACAGACAATGTAAGCCTTGATCAAGATGTAAAATCCGTCACTCAAGCGAATGTTATTATAAAAGTGCTGAATGAATCAAAAGTTGCTATGACTATGCAGGAAATTGCCGAACGACTTAGAAGTAAAAGCACAGCTCATGGCAGATATTATATACAAAATCTAATTGAAGAAGGCAAAGTAGTACGCGTTGATCAAATGGTTTATACCACTCCTGAAAAAGCCTTCAGCAACATGGATATAAAATCTGTTATGAGGATTATCTTAGATATTATGAATATTTCAAATATTATCGTAGAAGCGGATGTTTTTCGTGAATATGTTAATATAGAACTTAATCTAAGCTATTCAAAATATATTTACGCTGGATTAGTCAAAACACAAATTAATGAACTAGCATGGTATCGTAATGGCAATTTATTTAGCAAGTCGCCCATACCTTATAAAAGTTTGATAGATATGTGCAAACAACTATGTGATCCAGAATTACCTAATAATCAAAACACTAAAATTATTCAAAAGAGTGCATGGTTAACCGATGCAGTAGCGACTGAAGCAATTCATCAATGGAGATGGCAAATCAGTCATTAGACACCTTCATAGAAAAATAGCAATTAAAATATAATTAAGTCAAAAAAGTGATTTAGCTTGTTCAATAATCAGAACTAATGTCTCACTGAATGACTTTAACCGTCGAGCCTGTTAGTTAATTTCTATCAATAAAACTTCGAATAACTAGGCCAAGTAATATAAGATAACTAGAATTATCATTATATTCAGAGCTACATAGTACGCCATTCTAGGGTGAAATACCGTTAGTAAACCTAACTAACTTTACAACTTTGTTGCTGTTAACGCCAAGAGGATGAAAGGTATATATAAATTTTATAACTAGTTGTTATGAGTTCAAGATTATATGTAGTGAGATGAAATTGGGATAGAGAATGGCAAAATCAAAGAAGATATGTTTCGTTATAATGGGATTTGGTAATAAAACAGATCCCTCAACAGGAAAAACTTTAGATCTCAACAAAACCTATAAGAATATCATTCAACCAGCCGTTGAGCGCTCTGGTTACCAGTGTGTCCGAGCTGATGAAATACAGGATTCTGGATTAATTGATAAAAGTATGTATGCTCTACTAATGCATGCCGATTTGGTCGTAGCTGATATATCAACTTATAATCCGAATGCAATTTATGAGCTTGGTATCCGGCATGGTGTAAGGCCATTTACTACAATTATTCTCAAAGAGAAAGAAGGGAAAATCCCATTTGATTTGGATCACACACGAATATTCCACTACTCTCATCTTGGTGAAGATATTGGTGCAGATGAAGCGAAGCGCTGCCAGGGCGAATTGGCTGAGCTCATTAAAAAAACTGAGCGCAATTTATTCATAGATAGTCCTCTCTATGACTTCATAAAAGATATAACTCCTCCTAAAATTCCACCTGCTGAATATAAAAAAATTATTGACGAATTAGCTGAGCGAGAAACTCATATATTTGCAATAGTTGAAAAAGCAAAAAATCTTATGGATGAAGGAAATTTTTTAGAAGCATGTAAGCATTGGAAAAAAGCATCCGAAAAAATCTCAAGTGAACCTTATTTTATTCAACAACATGCATTGGCAAAATATAAATCGAAAAAGCCAACAGAGTTGTCATCATTATCTGACGCATTAGCTATTATCGAGAATTTGGATCCTGATGGTGATATAAATGACCCTGAAACTTTGGGGATAACGGGAGCAATTTACAAAAGATTATGGCTTGTAAGCAATGATCCTGAGTATTTAAGAAGAGCGTGTAAATTTTATGAAAAAGGATTCAATATCAGAACAGATTATTATACAGGGGAGAATTATGCCTTATGTCTAAATATGTTGGGTAATTTTGAAGAAGATAAAGAAGAGAAGACATTTAATAAAATTGCCGCAAGAAAGGTAAGGATGCGAATTATTAAGTCACTTGAGGAAATAAGTTCTCAAGAAGAAGTTGATGGCAGCTATAAATGGGCATACGCTACTTTAGCCAACTGCCATTATGGGCTAGGAAATGATGTTTTGGGGAGAAAGTTTGAAAAAATTTTCATGGAATTAACTTCTGTAGAATGGGAGAAAGAAACATTTCTAACAAACAAGCAACATTTGATGGAATTAATAAGGAATGATTATGGCTAAAAATTATCGAATTTTTGTAAGCCACTCATGGAAATATTCCTATGAATTAGAAAGGTTAAGGAATCTTTTAAATGCGAGAGGGTATTTTAATGTGGAGTTTGAGGAGGCTTCAAGAGACAAGCCTATTAACTCGACAGATGCATACTATATTAAACGTCGGCTCACTGAAAATATCTCAAACTCTAATATTGTATTAGGCTTGGCTGGCATATATGCAAGCTATAGCGATTGGATGGAGTGGGAACTAGACAAAGCAATAGAGCTTGATGTACCTATTGTTGGGGTAATTCCTTTCGGTCAAGGACGCATATCAAGAGTGGTTTCGTCGAGATCAATTACTGATATTCGATGGAATACTGAGAGTATCGTTAAAGCAATCAGAAGCTACGCTAAGTAACCAACAAAGCGCTCACATGCACCCTTTGATTCTCTTTCAGATTTCGCGCCAGAGCGGCATGTCTGTTATCTTGGTTTAGCTCCCTGATGGGAGTTTAAGGAATAATAGTGCTCAATATTTCTCCGTAAGTAACAGCAAAAACTGACCGGCAATAATTTATAAAGCTGGTTTAGGAGACGCACTTGGTAAACTAATTGTCGTAATAGGACATAAAGGATCTAGCGAAACCACTTTTTTGAAAACTTAGCCAGATATGAGCAATCGAAATAGACGAAGAATATTAGAAAAATTTAGTAAAAATAACAAAGGAAGGCTTAATGGGATTACCAAGAACATTTGTTGGATTTAGTAGCACAGATATTCATTACTATCGTCTGATGCAAGCGTGGAAAGCAAACAAAAATATCGATTTCAATTTCGCTAACTGTCAGCTTCAAAGTGAAGTAAATTCCGAAAACGAATCTTATATCAAGCGTAAGTGTCGAGAAAGAATAAATATGGCTGGCAAATACGTCATGCTTATAGGTCAGGATACAAAGAGCAAATATAAATATGTCAGATGGGAAGCAGAGGTGGCTATTGAAAAAGGATGCACAATTATTGCTGTGAACATTGATGGTTCAAGAGCAATGGTCAGAGATACTTGCCCACCTATAATACGAGATATCGGAGCTATCTTCGTTCCTTTTTCACCAAATATAGTTGCATATGCAATTCAAAATTATGAGATGCCTGGCGATAACGATAATTATCATTACAGAGATCACGTTTATAAGAATTTAGGGTATTGAGAAAATGCAGATGGAGGAAAATGATTTTCCCGCTTTATACAATGCAGCCGATAGCGCATCTTTGAATGCGCAAAGTTATTATTTTAATGCGCTAAGATTTTATTTATTTCTGCTCGTTGCAGCAGCATTCATATCTTTTAATTGGCCTCAAAATGTTTATGGCGCAATCGCGTCAGCTGTACTTTTTCTCATTACGTTAGGAATACTGGTTTGGCTGAAAGTTCAGAAACCAGAGGATATTTGGTACAACGGTCGTGCCGTTGCAGAATCAGTTAAAACGCGTACTTGGCGCTGGATAATGAAAGCCGAACCATATGACAAGGCTGTAAGTGAAGAGCAAGCTCAAAGGGAGCTTTTGTCGGATTTGAAAGCAATCCTTGATCAAAATCGATCTTTATCCAGCGCACTTGAGTGGACTCCTGACTTGGGGGAAGCAATATCGCAAAAAATGGTCACTATTCGTGCGTTACCGTGGCAAGAAAGATTGTCTATCTATAAAAGCGATCGCATTGATAACCAGTCAATTTGGTATTCAAAAAAGTCACAATTTAATAAACGTCGCGCCAAACAATGGTTTACTGTATCAATCTTACTTCACTCCACTGCTGTACTTATGTTGCTTTACAGAATCAAGGAGCCAGCAAGTTTTTTCCCTATTGAAGTTGTCGCTACAACAGCAAGTGCAGTCTTAACTTGGGTTCAGGCTAAAAAATACAATGAACTTAATTCATCTTACTCTTTAGCTGCTCATGAAATAATATTGATTAAAGGCGAGTCTGTTTCGGTGCAGGATGAATCACATTTATCAGAGTTTATAATTAATAGTGAATCTGCCTTTTCAAGAGAGCACATACAGTGGACTGCGAGGAAAAACGTATAATAAAGCGCTACATATGGATAAATTACTAACTGCATTTATACCGGTTGCGTATTCTGATTTATTTGAACACCGATTCTGGACAATTTGAACAGTTAAAATCCTAACGCATCCGTGGCAGTGAATTTTTATCCCAAGTGTTCAACTTGAGTCAAGGAATTCAATTTTTTACGCATCGATTCGCCTTTCAGATTGATCCGGTGCGAGTTGTGCACCAACCGGTCCAAAATGGCGTCGGCCAGGGTGTTGTCGCCGATCGACTGATACCATTGATCGGTGGGCAATTGACTGAGGATGGCGGTGGCGGATTGGTCATGCCGATCATCCATGATTTCCATTAAGTCATTGCGGGTGGCGGCTTTTAACGGCTCCAACCCCCAGTCGTCGATGATCAGCAAATCGAAGTTGGCCAGGGTTTTGAGCAGTTTGCTGTAACTCCCGTCGGCTTTGGCCTGGGTCAGGGCCAGGATGAGGCGGGAGAGCCGGACATAGCGCACGCTGTACGCTTTCAAGCAAGCTTGATGACCCAGCGCACAAGCGAGATAAGTCTTGCCGCTGCCGCAGGGGCCGGTCAGCAACAGGTTCTGCGCTTTGCGGATCCAGTCGCACTGCAGCAATGCCGCCATTTGGCTTTGCTGCAACCCCCGGGGATGCTGGTAATCGATGCCTGATGCGTGAGCTTTGAGTTTAAACTGGGCCGTCCGGATCAGTCGTTCCTGTTTGCGTTGCTGGCGTTCCTGGTTTTCCTGGTCGACCAGCAGTTGCAGGCGTTCGGCAAAAGACAGGCCTTCATAGGGGCCAGGTTGCTCCTGTTGCGTTTGCAGGGCCGAGGCCATGCCGGTCAGTTTCAGTTGCCGCAGTTGGCTGAGGGTTTGTGCAATCATTTTTGGGTAATCCTTGGGTTAATCGTTTATGGGGCAACGGACTTCAGTGAAAACTGTCAGGTCCGCGAATATTTTCATGATCCTGGGGAAGTAAAGAGGTTTGCACAAACATGGGATCCGGTAACTGATCNCGGTGACTGAGCAGAATGGCTTTGATGTTTTTCAATCGATACAGGCCCTCCCGATTGGCGAGGGCGCAGGCCCGGTTCAAACGTTCGGGCGGATAGCTACGCTGCAGATTCAGCAAACCCAAGCAGACGCGGTAGGCCTGTTCCGGATGCTGTTGACGGTTTAACTGAGCGTTCACCCAGCGCAGCACCTCAGGCCCCAGCGATTGCGCCCAGTTCATCAGCCGTCCCGGCGTCCATTGTTGATGCCCGGCGTGTTTTTCCGGCCTATGCGCTGGTTCTGTTGTGGTGCCGGGATGGAACTGGCGGACATGGGTGGCGATGCGCCGATTCAGAAAATAAACCTCGATCAAGCGCTCGCCGGCATGAATCTCCACCGGTTCGCCGACGCAATGATGCGGGACTGAATACAGGTGGTGCTCGTACTGGACGTGGTAATCGATAGCGACCCTGGCGGTCTTGATCGCGACATACTGATAGGCGTGTTTCGGCAGCGGTGCCAGCGCCGGCCGATCGAGTTGCTCGAACCATTGCCGGCGACTGCCCGGCCACTGCTTGAACGGCTTATCGTTCAGCTCGGTCAGCAGGGCTCGAATGCACTGATTCAGTTCGGCCAGCGAGAAAAACGTCTGATGGCGCAGCCGGGCCAGGATCCAGCGTTCGACCAGTTGCACGCCGACTTCGGCCTTGGCCTTGTCTTTGGGCTTGTAAGGCCGGGCCGGCAGCACTGCCACTCCGTAATGGGCGGCCAGCTGTTGATAGGCCGGATTGAGCTCCGGCTCATAGCGGCAAGCCTTGCTGACCCCGCTTTTCAGATTATCGGGCACCAGCAGCGCCGGACAGCCGCCGAAAAACTCGAAGGCCCGCACATGGCTGCCTAGCCAGTCCGGCAGACTCTGGCTCCAGGTGGCTTCGGCATAGGTGTAACTGGAAGCGCCCAGCACCGCGACAAAGATACTGGCCGGCCGGATCTCGCCGCCAGCGCAGACGATGGGCACGGTCGGACCGGCATAATCGATGAACAGCTTGTCGCCGGCCCGATGCATTTGCCGCATGGAGCGCTGCTGCCGCTTCAGCCAGTCGGCATAGCGGGCGCAGAACTGCGAGTAGCTGTAACAGCGGTTCGGATACTGTCGGGTATATTCTTCCCACAGCAACTGTTTGGTCACGCCTTTTTTCCTCAGCTCCTGATGAATCTCCGACCACACCGGCTGCTGAAATTTTCTGGCAGGCCGGGCATCGGATCCTGGATATAACCTCAACGCCAGGGCTTGGTCATCCAGATCATCCGGCAGCGGCCAGCAGAGCTGATGCTGCTCGGCCAGCTTGAGGATGTTTTGAATGCTGCCGACACTGATCTTGGTGCCGGCGCTGATTTGCCGAATACTCAATCCGGCACTGAGACGCAGTCGTAAAACTTCTCTGATTTTTCGCATGGCAATTCGTTGGGCTGACATATCCTTTCCAAAAATCGGAACAGGATACTAAGGTTTAACAAAACAATGCGTTAGGAAGGATTCTGGCCATCTGAACAGCCATTCCGGCAACTTGAACACCGATTCTGGAAATGCTCCAAAAAGTGTTCAGCTTGAAACCAGAATCAATGTTCAACTTCGTTCAGAATCAGTGTTCAGATTGAATCAGAATAGGTGTTCAGGTTGGGCCAGAATATGCACCGGTAGCGCGTGGTGGGCAAAAAAGCATTATCCAGCCTATGTTTTGGCTTCAAGTATGCTGAAAGTTTTCTTTGGTCGAATTCAGCTAGACAATGCCAGATTTAATTGAGACTAATTTTGGAAGTTATCAGATCAAGCCTGAACTAATTCAATGATGCATTTAAATTAGCTAAAGTTAACTTACTATTTACTTAGTAGTTCTACTAAAAAAGTCTTTTTACCCAGAAAATCTGGTGTGTAGAAATAGCTCGCCTCTTATGTTTACGCATTAACTTAACCCTCCACGGAGTACCTTTCTCTCCTACACGGTGCAGACCATGTTCAGAAACTCATTGATATAAGAATATTTGTAAAAAGATTTTGAAAGACAATAAACTGGAAATGACAATGAAAAAACTAATCCTTTTATCAACAATAACCTTAACAGGCTGTTCCGTCACACGTATGGCTCAAGATGCAGCGGCAGGTTCAATAGGTTGCCCATCGAATCAGATTAAAATATCTAATTGGGATTATAAAATGATTCCTGGAAGTACTGTATTCAGCGCAGAATGTCAAGGTATTCGCTTCGAATGTAGCCAACAAACAGAACATTCTGAAACCAAATGTACAAAGGCTTTAATTCAACCATCTAAAGAAACAGTCTCTTTATATAAACAACCCGAGCTATCTAAAGAAGAATGTTTGAGAAGGAAGACGTTTAATAGTCTTTTGAAATGTAATTAAGAAACTCTAATTTACCAAAAAGCACAGGCTAAGTTTTTACTATCTTGACAAGTTAACTTGTTTTGTAATTATTGAGAGTAAATTAACTTAATCTTGTAATGCTACCAGCAATTCAGAAAACGAATTGTAGGGCTGAAGAATTTGTTTGAAGCTAACGGAATTATGAGATAAAGGCTGAGGATGAGATATGCTGTTTTGTTTTAAAAAATTCGGCAAGTGTTGCGGTCATTTTTGCGTGTACAAAAAATAAACAAGCGGCATAGAGGATATAATGACTTTTGGGTCAAAAAGCAGAGCTACAGAGAAAAAATGCAGTAACTTTTACAGTAACTGGTGGATGTAAAATTATAATTTATATTATAAATCAATTAATTATTTTATTAATTCGGTTGACGCCGCACCACCAATTCCAAATCCAACCTGATTCAAGGTTGTACAGAAACCCACAAGTCATAAGGCTTCGTGGGTTTTTTATTGTCCAATGAAATGTAACCAGATTCGTTGACATACAGTTATGCTTGGGGGTAGGGGTACCTTAGATACTCTCAATGGAAATACCTCCAAATGCCTCTCTCAGATACTGCCTGCAAGAACGCTAAACCTCAAGAAAAACCTTTTAAAATCAGCGATGAAAAGGGCATGTTCCTTTTGGCACAAACCGCGCTGACTCACCGTGGTGTCGTCCGCGGTTTCCTCCCTTGAGGCTTGTCCGACGCCTGCCCGCCAAGCTCTGCCGCCCATTGCCAGACCTGTGTATATGGGCAGGCATCAGACAACCTTTAACAAAGATGGCGTAAGGACAAACCACAAGCCTCAGTCATCAGGAATCTTGATAGTATGCGTCCGAATCGCGTTCTTCAAATTAGGATAGCAACAAAATCTACACCGATTCGTTGAGTCTCAGCATTTAATAAGTGATGCTTGACAACAATTATTACGTGTATATACTCCTATGTAACTCGCCATCATAGACACTTAGATTAATAACTCATGAATACCTCAGAAAACCTGCCTGATTTGCATTGCTGTCTTGATTGCACGGCATTCAATTTGCGGAAAGCGACCCGTGCAGTCAGCCAATTCTACGATGACATGTTGAGACCGGTAGGGATTAGGGGGACACAATATTCCCTATTAGTCGCCTTAAAACTTAAAGGTAAAGTACTGATTACCGAATTAGCAGAGCAAACCGTCATGGACAGGACAACGCTCACCCGTAACCTGGAAGTCATGGAAAAACAAGGGCTGGTCAATGTTTCTCCAGGGAAAGATCGGCGCACACGAGTCATTTCGATCACTGAACAAGGTTCAGCGATCTTACTCAAGGCTTATCCATTGTGGTTACAAGCACAAACTCAAATTGCTAACACGATGAAAAGGGAACGTATGGATCAATTAATGGCCGGTATTAGTGAGTTAATAGATATAACGAAGCAAGCTTAGATTTTTTTTAATTATTTATGTGTATATACATCTATTGGAGATAACAATGAACAGTAAACCAAAATTTGCCAATCGCGTGGTTATCATTACTGGCGCATCAAGCGGCATCGGCAAGGAAACCGCGCTCACCTTTGCCCGTGAAGGAGCCATTACTATTCTTTCGTCACGATCTAAGGATAAACTGGACTTGGTGGCTGATGAAGCCAGAAAATTTAATCCCAATGTACGTGTTATACCGGCGGATGTTTCATCTCAAGCGCAAGTCCAAGCTTTAGTTAGTGCAGTTGTTGAAGAATTCGGTAGGGTAGATGTCCTAATCAATAACGCAGGTAGCGCGGCAACGGGCAATATTGAAAGCTCGAACTTTGTTAAAGATATTCGCGAACTATTCGAAATTGATTATTTGGGCAAAGTTTACTGCGCGCAGGCAGTGCTACCGCTCATGCGTCAGCAAGGAAATGGGTTTATCGTGAATCTTTCTTCTGTCGTTGGCCGAAAAGCGTTTCCAGGTTTTGCGGCCTACTCGACTGCAATGCACGCAATATCGGCATTTTCCGATGCGTTACGTCAGGAACTGGAAGGAACGGGCATCCAAGTTGCCACTGTGCATCCAGCTTTGACTCAGACAAATTTTTTTGAAGGTTTCGCACAAGAGGAAATCCCAGCATCATTTCGGTACATGACACCCTTGCCAGCAGCAATTGTAGCTAACAAAATATTAAAAACTGTTCTTAACAAGAAAGCGCGTTGCATTATTCCTTGGCAACCACGATTAGTGATTTTGGGGGACAGCTTATCTGCCAACCTTGGCGATTTAGTAGTTAGGCTACTAAAAAATCGTATTTTTATGCGATCGATTGGAATGTATAAAGGCAGTACCTATCAATTAAGCAACCCGCAAAAAAGCAATGTTTCTGAAAATCCTGCATCGAACAGAAGTTAGAAAATCGGGTAAAAACAAACCTTAAAAGGTGTATATACATGTTTTCGGATCAAACAATAATTTCATTAAAAAAGCTGCTTTATTTTATAAGGGTACTGTTTTGGATAAGCCTCATGGCCATCATGGAAGGATGCGGCGGCAAGGATGAAAAAGACAGCGCACCTATTAGGCCCGTTAAAACTTATCGTGTCGAAAATACCCCAAGTCATGGCACATGGACTTACCCTGGAGAAATCAAAGCCAGAATTGAAACTATTTTGTCATTCCGGGTGAGTGGAAAAATGCTCGAAAGACCGGTGGAGATTGGCGACCCTATCCGCAAAGGCCACGTTTTGGCAAAGCTGGATAGCAGCGATTACCACTTGTCTGCCCAGGCGGTTAAATCCCAATTAACCGCCGCTAAGGCTGAAATGGAGTTTTCCGCTGATGAACTGACGAGACACCGTGAACTTCTGAGACAAAAAGTAATAAGCCAACCTGATCTCGATAAACGGGAAACCGCGTATATTGCCGCCAAGGGACGGGTAGCCGCATTGCAAGCACAGTTGTCTCAAACAATAAACCAAACACGCTATGCGATTTTGACTGCAGATAAATCAGGCGTGGTTACTGCGGTACACGCCGAACCTGGGCAAGTTGTTAGCGCAGGACAACCGGTATTGAGTTTAGAGCAATTATCTATTACGTAGAAACATAGCCTGAATGCCTGAAGAGATTGAGGCACTCATCCGCTTGAAACTCATCCAACAGCTTACCAATGAGTTGCCAGAGCTTGTCGTAAGTGCGCTCGGCGGCCTTGCGCAGCAACGCCTTCAGTTTGGCGAAGACTTGCTCGATCGGATTCAGCTCAGGACTATAGGGCGGCAGATATTGGATCGTCGCCCCGTGCGCTTCAACAATGGACTGGACTTCCGCCACCTTATGGGCGGACAGATTGTCACAGATGACGATGTCGCCGGGCTTCAAGGTCGGTCCCAGTTGCGAGCGCAGATATTCCTTGAAGGCTTCGCCCGTCATGGCCTGGTCCAGACACCAGGGCGCGGTGAGCCGGTCGGCACGCAAGCCGGCAATGAAGGTCAGGGTTTGCCAATGGCCTGCCGGTGCCGCATCCCGACAGCGGGCGCCACCCAAGGCCCGGCCATAGCGACGGATCATGTTCGTGGAGACGCCCGTTTCATCCAGAAACACCAACTTTGACAGATCGCAGGTTTGCTGCCAGGCTTGCCATTGCTCTCGGGCCATCGCGACATCTGCGCGTTGCTGCTCACTGGCGACCAGCGTTTTTTTTATAGCGATAGCCCAGCTTGCGCCTAATAAACTTATCAATGGCCGAGATCGAAACACTTAGGCTGTGTTCGCGTCCCAGCCAAGCCTGCAGTTCCTGCAAGGTCATCGACGGACTACTCGCTAACTGTTCCTTGATGGCGGCTTCATAAGGTTCCAGCCGCGAGCGTCTGTAGCCGCCAAAGGGCTTGCCTTGAACGGCTCCGGTTTCACGCCACAAGGCGTGCATTCGGCAGACAAAGGCCGGACTGACTTTGTATTGTAAAGCCACGGCCCGCACGGTGTGGCCTGCGGCAACCGCTTCAGCCACCCGGCTGCGTAAATCTTCGGAATAAGGCTTGGGCATGATAAAAATGGCTCATTTCGTTTAACAAGAGGTTAGTTTATATCATGTTTTTATCTAAAAGATAATTGCTCTAGCCAAGGAAGATGGCAAGGAAGTGCATTTTGATATACCTGAGGATAGGATAAACCAAATCAACGTTGGCGATAGTCTGTTCGTTTCTTTATGGAATAACCAAGATCGGCAAATCGAAGCATATATCAGGGAAATAGCCGTCAGTGCCGATCCTGCCAACCGGACATACCGGGTTAAAGCAACATTATCAAGTAGCCAACAAGATCTGAAATTGGGCAGGTCGGTTACAGTTCAGTTATCTTCTAGGGAACAGGAAGTTTTGGGTATTCCCTTATCAGCGGTGTTTGCGCCACATGATAAACATGACCAAACCAAAGTCTGGGTGGTTGACGAAAATAAGCGCTCGGTAAGTGCCGTTCCCGTCCAATTGGGAGTGGCTTTACCGGAGAATCGTATTGCTGTAAAGGGGGTTGAGCCTGGGCAATTGCTGGTTAGTGCGGGCGTGCATCGCTTACGCGAAGGACAAGTCATTCGTCTGCCGATAGAAACAACAGCCTGGCCGGAAACCAGTAGCGTCGTGGTTAACAAAAGCGAGGGACAGCAGCCATGACCCACTTCAATCTCACCGAATGGGCATTACAGCATCGGGCATTTACTGCTTTTATGATGGTGCTTTTGCTGCTGGGCGGAATCTTTGCTTATTTTATTTTGGAACAGCGCGAAGATCCCAAATTCACGTTCCGTGTCATGGTGGTCAAAACACTATATCCGGGTGCAACCGCCAAAGAAGTCGAGGAGCAAGTCACCGATCACCTGGAGAAAAAACTCCAGGAACTACCCAATCTTGATTATCTTCGCAGCTATTCCAAGCCCGGCGAATCCGTCATTTTTGTTAACGCAAGGGAAGATATTCCGCCATCAGAGATTCAGGTGCTTTGGTATTCGGTTCGGAAGAAGATCGGTGACATCAAGCTTACATTGCCACCGGGGGTGATTGGCCCGTTCTTTAACGACGAGTTCGGCGACACCTACAGCCTGCTTTACGCTTTTTCGGGCGAAGGCTTAAATTATGTCGAGTTAAAAGAAGTCGTGGAAGAGGCAAGACAGCAAATACTAAGAGTAAAAAATGTCGAGAAAGTTGACTTGATCGGCGTACAGGATGAAAAAATCTATATTGAATTTTCCGACAAACATCTGGCCACATTGGGCTTGGATGTGGCTTCCGTGGCGCAAGTGCTTCAAGCCCAAAATAGCTTGGTATCCGCCGGAACCGTTTTGACGGGGCGACAAGATTTAAAGATTCGTCTGTCCGGCCAATTCAAATCAATCGATGAAATTGCCGAAATGCCGCTTCGAATCAATGGTCGTACATTTAAGGTACAAGACATCGCCCGCGTCAGGCGAGGCTACGACGAGCCTGCGAAATTCAAGATGCGCTTTAACGGTAAAGAAGTGATCGGGCTGGGCGTAACAATGAACAAGCGCGGCGATGTCCTGGCACTCGGTAAAGCCTTGGATAAGGCACTGGCAGAAATAGAGCATAACCTGCCCATCGGTGTGGATGTGGAAAAAGTGGCCGACCAATCGCAGGTTGTCGATACGGCCATCGGGGAATTCCTGCGTACATTTTTTGAGGCTTTGGCAGCAGTCCTGTTGGTCAGTTTTATGAGCCTGGGGTTGCGTACCGGTTCCGTGGTCGCATTGACGGTGCCGCTAGTACTAGCGGCCACCTTGTTGGTTATGTTGCTGGCAGGCATGGAAATCCATCGTATTTCGCTGGGAGCTTTAATATTGGCGCTTGGACTATTGGTAGATGATGCCATGATCTCCATCGAAATGATGGCCAGAAAACTGGAAGAAGGCCTGGATCGTCTGCAAGCCGCAACTTATGCCTATCGTGCCACGGCATTCCCCATGCTGACCGGAACCTTAATTACTGTGGCAGGCTTTCTTCCGGTGGGGCTTGCTAAATCGTCCGCCGGAGAATATACCGTAGCCATTTTTCAAGTCGTCGGTATCTCGTTAATCCTATCCTGGTTTGGTGCAGTCATTTTTACGCCCTATTTGGGTTATTTGATCTTGAAACCCAATCAAGTAGGTGCCGACAAACATCACGACCTCTATCATACCGTCTTCTATGGACGTCTACGCAACTGGATCATCGTTTGCCTTAAGCACCGCAACAAGGTGATATTGGCTACGGTGTTATTGTTCGGTGCGGGTGTTCTGGTTCTGACTAAACTACCGCAACAGTTTTTCCCGCTTTCGAACCGCCCTGAACTAATAGTCGATTTGTGGTCGCCGGAAGGCAGTTCATTCGAACAAACCGAAATTGTCGCCAAACACATGGAAGCGCTTCTGGCCAAAGATTCCGATGTCGTTCACTATGCGAGCTATCTGGGAAGTGGCACGCCTCGGTTTTTTCTGTTGATTGTGCAGCAATTGGCGAATACCAACCTGGTGGAGTTTGTGGTCATGACTAAAAATAATATTGCCCGTGAAAAGGTGATGCAGCGCATCCGGCAAGCTATCGCCACAAACTTTCCCGAGGTACGAGGCCGGGTCATGCGCCTCAATGTGGGGCCGCCAATGGATTATCCGATTCTGTTTCGGGTATTTGGGGATAATGCCCAAACCGTTAGGGAAATCGCTGAGCGCGTCGCCGATGTCGTACGTGCCAATCCTTATACGGTTGATGTCAACGATGACTGGCATGAGAACATACCTTCAATACGCCTTGATCTCGATCAAAGCAAAGCACGGGCTGTCGGCGTTTCTACAAGCAATCTTGCCCAAGCCTTGCAGGCTCATTACTCAGGGATTCCGGTCGGCCAGTATCGTGAGGACGATAAATTGATCGATATTGTCTGGCGGGCGGAACATCCATTACGAATAGCCGTTGATGACTTGCCTGGCATAAGCGTCCCGACAGTAACCGGAAAATGGGTACCTCTTGCGCAATTAGTCAGTAGTAAAATCGATTTCGAAGACGGCATACGCTGGCGGCGCAACCGATACCCGGCAATTTCAATACGTGCCGATGTTGCGGATGGCAAATTGGCACCCGATGTTGCCGCACAAATAGAACCGGAACTGGAAAAAATTAAAGCCCAGTTGCCCGCAGGTTATGCCATTGAAACAGGCGCAGCCAAAGAAGATACCTGGATTGCTCAAAAGTCGATTTTGATCTGGATACCGCTAGTTGTCATTGCCACCTTGGTGTTGTTGATGATGCAGCTGCACAATCTGTCGCGTACTTTCCTGGTTTTTATGACTGCGCCTTTGGGCGTGATTGGGGCGGCCTTTGCCCTGATGTTATTCGGTGCGCCGTTTGGATTTGTTGCCCTGCTTGGCATTATCGCGCTGGCTGGGATGATTATGCGGAATTCGGTGATTTTGGTCGACCAGATCGAACAGGATGAAAAAGCCGGACTGGATACCTGGAACGCGATTGTCGAATCCACGGTCAGGCGCTTTCGTCCGATTTTGCTTACCGCCGCCGCTGCTATCCTAGCCATGATCCCCCTATCCCGTAACGATTTCTTCGGTCCTCAAGCCATCGCCATCATGGGCGGGCTAACGGTCGCCACTATCCTGACCGTGTTCTTTCTGCCCGCGCTGTACGCTGCCTGGTTTAAGGTAACGCCTAAGCCTGTGCCAACAGAATTAAACTGAATGAGCTAAACCGGTAAATGTCATGACTAATCGCCACATCATAAGCACCGTAACCATCCTGTTCTTCGTGCTAAGCGGTTGCACACCTACCCGAGTTTCCGACCAGGTAAGCCTTATGCCGCCGACGCATTGGAAGAACCAACCTGAATCAGCATCATCCAAGCTGGATTTAGCAAAATGGTGGCAAGGCTTCAACGATCCGTTATTAAACGGATTGATAAAACAAGCATTGTCAGCCAACCATGATCTAAAAATTGCTGATGAACGCATAAAGGAAGTAAAGGCTTTGGCAACGGTTGCCAAATCTGCACTTTATCCCAGTGTCGATTTGTTTGCATCCGGTGGCCGGGAAAAGAAAATAGACCGGATAATTGGTGTTCCTGGTAGCCGCGGCATTGAATTGATAACACCCACGGGCGATGTCATTAGCGGCGGATTGACGGCACGATGGGAAATTGATTTATTCGGCGGTAGGCGCCTGGATTCGGAAGCTGTACTGGCCCAAGCGTTAGGTGCTGAAGAAGCATTACGAGCCGTTCAAGTAGGTCTATTGGCTCAGGTCGCAACCAACTATTTGGAACTGAGGGGGGTGCAGAAAAGAATCACAATCCAAAAGGGAATAATCGATGTTAACCGCGAAAAACTGAGAGCATTGCAAGCCTTCAAACAAGCAAGTTTGGCTAATTCTTCCGATGTCTCTAGCCAGACTGCATTATTGGCAAGTTCGGAAGCGCTATTGTCAGGACTTGTTCAATCCAGATTGACATTGATTCATCGTTTGAGCGTGTTGCTGGGCGAATCGCCAGGCAAACTAGAAGCCAGATTAAGTCAGATGAAAAGTGAACCTATCGACTTGCCAGTCTTGCCAACCTTATTGCCTGCAGATTTGCTGGTACAAAGACCTGATCTTAGAATGGCTAAAACAGAGATCACTACGGCAGCCGCCAAATTAGGTTCTGCCCGTGCGGATTTATTCCCTAAAATACAACTTGCTGCCAGTGCAGGTTACGGCGCCATTGCTGTGGGAGGTTTTCCCAGTCTCGCGGAAAGCATTTACACACTCGGTACAGGATTGACCGCGCCGATCTTCAATGCCGGACGAATCGAAGCCTATATTAGCGCGGCCGACAGCCGATTAAAGCAAGCCGCAACGAATTATGAAAAGTCTTTCCTGCTCGCTGTGGAAGATGTCGAAAACGCCTACGTCGCTTATCGAACTGCGGATATCCAATATCACCAATTTTCAGAAGCCCAAACTGCCGCCAATACCGGATATAAACAAAAGAATTTACTCTATCAGCAAGGCGCTGGGGATTATCTGTCGGTGTTGGAAGCACAAAAAAATGAATTAACTTTGTCAGATGAAAAAACCAAATCCGACACCGCAATTAAGGTGGCTGTTGTTTCGCTCTATCGGGCTTTTGGAGGCGGTTGGGATCAAGGCTCAAAAATTATTGAAGATTAGAAGATTGTTTATTACTGGCTGGCCACAAATGGAAGGTAAATCTATGCAACGGTTATTAGTTATAACTCAGATTTACCTCGAATAATTGCCATAAGCCACATAGGGCTTCTAATTTCTTATCCGTCAATGTCCCACCGTCTCTAAGTTCGCCAAATTTATATGGATCAGAGGCGTAGTTTGAATTGACGGACGATTAGAAAAGCATTTATTGCCTTCCTGGCTTATCAGTCGGAAGAAGGGGCGATTTCGTTACAAGCGATTTGAAATTTATTCGAGGATAATCTGACAACTATAAATTACCCCCGTGTTGGCACTAGTTGGATGGGTTGGTTTTTATTGTATGCCTACTGTTTTTCAACTGGCTGTCCGCTGTGAAGCTAAAAGCGGACGGTCTATTTACGCGATGACGGGCAGCTAGGGGTCGAACTAAGACGGTCGTAAAAAATTAGCGTTAAGGTGCGCTTAAACTTCGTTAGGACAATCGCTCTACAGCTCCCTTAAACTCTATTTCACCCATTTCACATCCATGAAACGCCCGGCCTAACTCCCGGCAGGCGATCGCCATGGATCCGCTGCCGGTAAAAGTATCCAGAACCACATCACCACGCCTGGAGCTGGCTTCGATAATGTGCCGCATCAGATCCAGCGGTTTCTCGCAGGGATGTTTACCCGGATACCACTGCACGGTCTTGAAGTCCCGGACGTTGGCGTAGGGCACGTGCTTGGTAACGGCAAAGTGGCGGCGCTGCTCTTTGATGGTTTTGTATTCGGCTTTCAGTTGCGAGTAGGGCTTTAACGTGTTGCCGAACAGGCCATTCATGGTTTGATAATGGGTCTCACCAGAGAAACTCCACTTCAATCGGTCGAACCAGTGGCCGGACATCTTCAAAAGTTGCCGGCTCTGCGATTCCGAAATGTACGCAATGCGTACCCTACGACTTTATTTCCCAAACTCCGGCCTGTTGCTGAGGCAGCACTCGATAAACAGCTTGCTGCTGAGAGTGCAGCAAGGCAGATAACCAAACCCGTGGTTGACGAGCCGGCCGGGCCGGGTGTTTGTTTTTGAAGCTATTGAATTCATTGGTTTTGTGACTAACCGCGTTCAGGTTGCGGCGGATATGGCACGGTTTGTGATTAGGCAGTTTAGAAGTCGATTGAGACCAGTCCGCCCAAGGCGTGGCCTCGTTTGCAATTACATTACTAATGAATTGGCACAGATCCCGTGTCTTTCAAGGAACTGAGTGAACAGTATGAACCGCCCTGTCATGAACTTTCAGCAAGTTGAACCAGGAATAACTTCTCCAAACAATTT
Organism: Methylobacter luteus IMV-B-3098; assembly: GCF_000427625.1. Lineage (GTDB taxonomy): Bacteria > Pseudomonadota > Gammaproteobacteria > Methylococcales > Methylomonadaceae > Methylobacter > Methylobacter luteus. The sequence goes on along the minus strand of NZ_KE386569.1, from coordinate 1,482,192 downwards.
GGCGCGTATTTTTCCTTTCAAAACTGCCGCCAATGAATTCGATGCCTCATTTGCGCCCTATGCGGGGACTGGTACTGTTCTGGGCAGTTTCAGGTTCGAGTCCGATAAAGGCGATCGGAAGCTTATCGATTATCTGGTTGTGGGCGTGCTGTCCATTTTCATCCATGCCACGCTGGTTGATCACTTTAAAGGGGCGGATTTCGCGCAGGAAGAGATTATTGAGCCCAAGGTTCCGCCAAAGGTGCAAATCACGCTGGTCAAGCCGCAGCCGAAACCCATCGCCCCGCCGCCCCCTCCGCCACCCAAGGCAAAGCCCAAGCCGCCGCAGAAAAAAGTTGTGCCGCTTAAGCCGCAAAAGCCGAAGGTCAAGCCTAAACCGGTCGAGGAAATCGTTGAGCCAACGCCGCAACCGACCATAACCGACAATAGCGCGCCGGTCAGTTCGGCTCCTGTAACGGCTCCGCCTGCGCCGCCAGTCGAGGAGAAGGTGACGCAGCCGCACGCGGGCGCCGATTACCTGAATAACCCGGCCCCGGAATATCCCGAGATCGCCATGGATCGGGGCTGGGAAGGGCGTGTGCTGATGAAAGTGCACGTTAAGCCCGACGGCAAACCGGACAACATCTCCGTCATAAAGTCCAGCGGCAAGAAGGTGCTGGACGATGCTGCCGTCAGTACGGTTAAAAAATGGTCTTTTGTCCCGGCAAAGCGAGGCGATACGCCGATCGCAGGCTGGGTAACAGTTCCAATCACCTTTAATTTGAGTTGAGGATTCATTAATGACACAAACCACATCTACAGTTTCGCAAACGCCAACGGGAGCTGGTATTGCCAGTCCCGCGGCACCCGGCACTGCGCCCGGAGTTACCGAGGCAGCGTCCGGCGCCGTGAACACAGGAGGGGTTGTGGCCGGCGCACCCGGAAGCGTCGCCCAGGCTGCGACTGCGAGCACGGAACAGGTTGCTTCCGCGGCAGATGGTATTGCTCCGATCGGTTCGGACATCACATCGGCCGTCATTGTCGACGGCACGCTCTGGATTCTGATCGGATTTTCCGTGGCGACCTGGGCCTTGATCCTGATCAAAGGCATACAGCACCTGCGGATTTCTCATCATAACCGCGTCTTCGGCAAACAGTTCTGGAGCGCGCCGGATTTCCAGGCCGCTTCCGAGCAGCGAAATTATTCGGGTCCTGCGGCAAGAGTCGCTCAGGCCGGTTTCTCGACACTGATAGAAGCCGATGGCGGCACGACGACGCATGACCTGGAGCATACAGGCGATCGCCAGGAACTGCTTGACCGGCGACTGCGCCAGCAGATGCAGAAGGAGCGCGGATCGCTGGAAAGCGGGCTTGCGATTCTGGCGACGATCGGCAGCATCTCGCCCTTCGTCGGCCTGTTCGGCACGGTCTGGGGCATCATGGGCGCGCTGACCAGCATCAGCAAAAGCGGATCGGCCAGCCTGGATGTGGTGGCCGGTCCCATCGGCGAAGCGCTGATCGCGACGGCAGTCGGGATCGCCGTCGCGGTGCCGGCGGTTATTGCCTACAACTTCTTTATCCGTAGAAACAAAGTGATCTGGGCGTTTCTTGACGACTTCGCCATCGATTTCGTGCATCTCGCCCTGAAAACCTCGTTCATCATCAAACGTCCTTCCGCCCGCCATACGGCGGCGCCTCGCGTCAACGACGCAACCAGCGGCAGAAAGCACGTCATTGATGATGAAGAATTAACGGCGAAGGGGGCGCATGCCTGATGGCCTTTAATACGAAAGATGATGGCGGCGATGATGTCATGGGGGAAATTAACGTCACGCCGCTGGTCGACGTGATGCTGGTGCTGCTGGTGGTGTTCATCGTGACCGCGCCTTTGCTGACCAACGCCATCCATGTCAATTTGCCGGAAACCGCCGAAACGGCGCCGCCCGAGGAGAAAGAGGCGGTCTATGTGAGCGTGGATGCGCAGGGGAAAGTGTTTATCGACAAGACCGAAATTCCGCTGGAATCCTTCGAAAACGAACTGAAAACGCGCAAGGCCGCCGATCCTGAAATAGCGCTCAATCTGAACGCGGACGATGCCGTGCAATACGGGATCGTGGCCAAGGTGATGTCATCCATAGAGCGGGCCGGAATCGCCAAGCTGTCGGTTCTGACCATCGCCAAATAATAAATCAATCATTGAGTGGGAAGCGGTTAAACCGGCCCTCCGGGCCGGTTCAGGGACGCTCGGCCCCGAGTAAATTGAATGCCCGTCAACTGCCGGGAAATTCGCAAATTTTAAGAATAATTATTAATGAGTAGTGACAATGAGTAGTAATAGTGATTGGCGACAGTCGGAAAACAATGATGAGCTGGCGTTGTTGAACGAGGAACTAATGTTGCTGATAGCATACGGTAACTTAGATAAGACAATTTCAATTGAAGATTCACAAGCCTCGCAAGGCCACACAACAAAAATAGCCGGGAATACCAACAAATACAAACTGTTAAGCGGCGCGGCAATCATTATTGCCGGAACATTTTTATTCACGCCTGATTATGCGTTCGCCGATGATCAGGACCTTGCGACCGAGAATGCCCGGTTGAGGCAAGAGTTGGAAGCGGCGAGGAGGGAGAACCAATCTCTTAAAAAAACTATGAAGGTTGAGGAGGCTCCAGTCATTGAAGATACCTTGGCCAAACCTCAGACTGCTGAAGAAACACTTGCAGAAGAAGCGGCTGTTGAAGAAAACAAGACTGAAGACCTTGGCGAAGTCGTGGTGCGCGCGCAGCCGCGGCTTAAAAAACTAAAAGACGTTCCGACTTCCACCTCGGTGCGGACAGGACAGGAATTGTCGCGGGAACTAGCATTCGACATGGAAGGCATTCTAAAACGCTCAGGTAACGTCAAATTCGACCCAGGCAATGCCCGCACCAGCAGTTTATCGCTACGGGGCTTGGGAAAACAGGGTTTGGTCGATGCCATGGACCCCAGTATTGGAACCGTCTTCGATGGCGTGCCGTATGTATACAATCCGCTGACAAGTTTTGATCAATACGACTTAGCTTATGTGCAGGTGGATCGAGGACCTACCGGTACCGATTTTGGCAAAAATTTTAACATGGGCAGAATTGCGATTACGCCCAGACATCCGTCTTTTACGCCAGACGCCAATTTTTCTTTGACCTATGGCGATTATGATACGTACATTGCCGATGCGGCCGGCGGCGGCACCGTGATTGACAATTTATTGGCCTGGCGGGGCGCTATTCACGTCAACAAAGCCGATGGGGCGTACGAAAATGTATCGAATCCGCGCCAGACCTGGTACAACAGAGATCGTGCGGCGGGCCGGCTCCAGCTGTTGTTTACGCCAACCGAAGATTTCAATGCCCGTATCAGCTTTGACGCGAATGTTCAACAGGATGAGTCATTTAATGGCAATGATTTTTTCACGCCACTGCCGCGTCAATTTGCCAACGGTACGCCTAATACGTCCTTGAATTCGTCATTTGAGACACGGTCAAGCAGGCGTTGGTTCAGGGATGCCAAGCCAAATTATACCCTTGCCAATTACTTTCGCACCGGCGCCTTTGATCAGGACAGTAGCCAGCCCATTCAAACGGCCAGTAAAGGTGGATTGATTGACCTTAATTGGCATGTAGGCGATTTCAAACTGTCCTCGATTACCTCGCTCAGAGATTTTGAATTCCGGGCCGCCAATGATGAAGGTACGCCTTTCGATGTCAACAGAGGCGGATTTACTGGCGGACATGTACCTGAATTATTGCATTTTACCCAGGAATTTCGAGTCGGTTCGCATTATGAAGATCTGGTCGATTATCAAGCTGGCGCGCTCTACCTGAAACGCGATATGCAGTACAACAACTGGGCTTCTTATGGCAAGGACGCAGGCGCCTGGTACGCAAGTAATAGCCAATACGGTGTGCTGGATGCCGATAACAACGGCAGACAATTGATGTCGGATTCTGTCGATGGTGTGATCAGATGGCGTAATCGTAATATAGAAAATGATTCCGTGGGACTGTTCGGACAAGCGGAATGGCATGTAAACGATGCTTTTAACATCACGACCGGCGCTCGGGTCAATTACGAAAAACGCAAACTATCAACCAACCAAGTCTTAACCGATAGCGGAAATGGTTCACTCTTGAATAGGGCTGCCGTAAATGGAGTCGAATTAGGCGGTTTTGAGACAAACAATGCAGGCGTTATGCCCGAGAGTGCGCTAGCGGATCCCAAACAGGTTGCAGTAGCTAACGCGGCGGCACTTAAATATTTTAATCAGCAAAATTACGCGGATCTGACTGATGCGCAAAAAAGCCAGATTGGTGCGGCAAAATCCATTCGTAATGGACGTATAGGCAATCTTTGGGGTTATCAAAATGGAGTCATTGAAGATATCCAGCCTACCTTCCTCGTAAGTCCGAGTTATAAATTCAATAAAGATCTGACGGGTTATGTGTCCTGGCGGTTTAGCCAAAAGCCAGGGTTCCTTGATGTCCCGAATGGCGCAATTCAGAAAATTAAAGAAGAGACCACCAATGCCTACGAGATAGGTTTCAAATCAAATCTATTCGACGACACACTGGCCTTGCATGCCGATTTCTTTTGGATGGATATAGAGGATTATCAGCAACCGGCGTTGGTATTTGACGAATTCACTACCAACATAGATCGTCAAACGAATCCCAATGCCGATCCTGTATTCATCTCTGGCAGCGGCAATGCGGAAGGCGTTCGAATTATGGGCGTGGAAATCGATGGTTCTTATACCGGACTTCCCTATACCGCGATTAATTTTTCCGGAGCCTGGAATGATGCGGTTTATACCGATTTTACCAACGCCGTAACACCGGTTGAGCTGCGATATCCTGGCGCGCCGGTGTCATACGACGCAACGGGCGAAAATCTTCCCGGTTCCGCTCAATTTACATTCAGTATCAGCCCGGAAGTTCGTTATCCACTGGCCAGGGTAGGTTTTGATAAAGCTGAATTCCATACCAGTTTTACCACTACTTATACCAGCGCATTTAACTCGGATAACTCATTATCAACATACGGTGTCATTAAAGCCAATACCACTACGGATTTTTCTATTGGTATTGGTCGTGTTGACAAACTGCTTGATGTATCAGTAGTCGGAAAGAATGTTTTTAACAATCAAGAACCCATTGCCAGAACTTGGAATACTTGGCAGCCAAATTGGCCGCAGTGGTTTGGCGTAAGGGTTAGCAGTAGTTTTTAAATAATTTGAATGATTCGTTCATTGGTGGTGGCAGGAATATCTGGATTTGATAGGTGTATATCCAATATTAAGCCTGTGCCAGGAAATGAAAAAATTGAATTCAATAATTTTATACGCATTCGGAGATGAAAAATGTTACCCAAAAAAATACTTAACAAGCTAGTCCCGCTTATTAGCACGATTGCCTTTAGCGCCTCGGTTCAGGCTGACGACCCTGTCACCCCGGCAATTCCGGGCGTGTCTGCCGGCGGCGTCGTCATCGAGTTGATCAAGGACGGATTCAACGGCACGGAAGGGCCTGTCGGCCTGGTGGACGGCAGTCTACTGTTCACCGAAACCAATGCCAAACGTATTGTGCGCATCGGGCCTGACAATACCGTTTCGACGTATCTGGAAAACACGAACGGCGCCAACGGCCTTGGCGTCAATGCGAAAGGCGAACTGATCGCCGTGCAGGTCGCCAATCCAAGGGTAGGCGTCATTTATCCGCAGGGGCAGGAGAAGAATCTCGCCGAAAATTTCGAAGGGCAACCTTTTCAGCGGCCCAATGACCTGGTTCTGGCCGGGAACGGCAGCCTTTACTTTACCGACAGCGGCACGCGTCCGACCAAGGAAAATCCAAACCCGCCGGCTTCAAAACCGGGGCTTTTCCACATCGCGCCCGACGGCACTCTGAAACGCATCGCCAACGACATCGAGCGCCCGAACGGCGTTCAGCTCAGCCCTGACGAAAAAGTGCTTTACGTGACGAATACCCTGGGCGAGCACGTTCTCGCCTATGACATCGCCGCCGACGGCTCAGTCCAGAACAGGCGAAATTTCGCCAAGCTGGAAGGCTGGAAAAACACCGAAAACGTTTGGTCCAGCGGTGCGGACGGTCTGGCTGTCGATGCCGAGGGCAGGGTGTATGTCGCGTCCAATGCCGGCATCGAAGTTTTCAGCAACAAAGGTGAAGCGTTAGGCGTTATCTCCCTGCCTAAAAAGCCGCAGAACCTGGCTTTTGCCGGCAAGGATAAGAAAACGCTTTATGTGGTAGGGCGCGGCGCGGCCTATAAGATTCCTTTGCTGGCGGCGGGTTTTGCCGGCCGGGCAAAATAAGAGTTTTATGAATTCGGTTTCAGGGCTTTTGGCGGAGACTTCGGCTACAAGCCCGGATGAGTGCGTCCCTTCCAAATCCCTGTGTGTCCAACCGTGGATAAATCCGGGCAGTCTCTGCCAAGGGCTCTGAAACCGATCTTTCATATTTTATCAGGACATTACTTAAGGAGTTTTCAATGACGCGTAAAACAGCAAATGACTTCAATCCGGAAGTGCTGCAACTTTTCGACAAATATGTCCACGGCGACATATCACGGCGGGGATTTATGACATCGGTGGCCAAATACTCGGTTCTGGGCCTGACCGCGGAAGGTCTGCTCGAGGCATTGACCCCGAATTTCGCCGAGGCGCAGCAGATTTCCCCCGATGATGCGCGCATCAAGGCGAGCTATGTTGAATACCCGTCGCCGAACGGCTATGGCACGCTGCGAGGCTATCTGGTGCAGCCGGCCCGGTTCGAAGGCAAGCTGCCGACGGTGTTGGTGGTGCACGAGAACCGCGGCCTGAATCCCCACATTGAAGACATCGCGCGGCGCGTCGCCCTGGAGAATTTTATCGCTTTCGCGCCGGATGCCCTGTTCACTCTGGGCGGTTATCCGGGCGACGAAGACAAGGCGCGCGAGCTTTTCAAGACGCTCGATCAGAACAAGACGCGGGCCGACTTCATTGCGGCCGCCGAGGTGCTGAAGCAACTGCCGGAAGGCAACGGCAAAGTGGGCGTGGTCGGTTTCTGCTACGGCGGCGGCATCTCCAATTTCCTGGCGACCCGCATTCCCGATCTGGCGGCGGCCGTGCCTTTTTATGGCGGCCAGCCGGCAGCGGAAGAGGCGGCTAAAATCAAGGCGCCGCTGCTGCTGCACTTTGCCGGCGCCGATGAGCGCGTCAACGCCGGCTGGCCGGCCTACGAGGCCGCCCTGAAAGCCGCCGGCGTCAACTATGAAGCGCACATTTATCCGGGCGTGCAGCACGGCTTCAACAACGATACCACGCCGCGCTTCGACGAAGCGGCGGCAAAGCTGGCCTGGGAGCGCACCATCCATTTCTTCAATACCCATCTGCGCGTCTAGGCCTGCTTCACGTTTGATTGACCATCGGGAGGTTTCCATGCTGATACTTCGTTTCATACCTATCGCTTTACTCGCACTGACTTGCGATGCGGATGCAGGCCCGTCTGAAGCCGCTACCGAGCAAGTCCGGGCGCAACTGATCGCCTCTGTCGATGCCGTGCGTCCGGGCGATACGATTCAGGCGGGCGTGCATCAGGAAATCATCCCCCACTGGCATACTTATTGGATCAACCCCGGTGATTCCGGTCTGGCCACCCGAATTGACTATGATCTGCCCGCGGGCGCTACGGCCGGTCCTATCCAATGGCCGACGCCGGGCCGCATTACGCTGGGCCCGGTGACCAATTACGGCTATGAACACGAAGTCACGCTGCTGTCCAGCATCAAGGTGCCGGAGGACGCTATAGTCGGTGGCGTTTTTCCGATCAAGGCCAAGGTTAAATGGCTGGTTTGCGAGGAGATCTGCATTCCTCAACGGGTTGAACTGGCACTGGATCTGCCCGTCGTCGCGCCCGGCCAGGATCAGGGGCGCGGCAGTGAGCTGGTCGGCAAGGCCCAGGCCAGTCTGCCGGTGGCCAGTCCCTGGCCGGTCAGCGTCACAAGCGGGAATAATGGCCTGACGCTACGGATCACCGATACGGGATTGCAGCCCGACAACATCAAGAACATCTGGTTTTACCCGTCCGAATGGGGCCGGATTGTGCACAATGCCGACCAGCCTCGGCTGGTCGGCGGCGGCACGATCGAACTGAAACTACAGCCGGGCGATGATGCGCCAACCGCCAGCGGCGGCAGACTGAACGGCGTGCTGGCGGTGACGGAAAACGGCAGCGATGGGCCGGTGACGCGCGGATTTATCATCAATGCGCCAGTCAGTGCCGCAGCGGTCGATAGTGCGCCGGCAGCGGAACCCGATCTGGCGCTGTCATCGGCGCTGATTCTGGCCCTGCTGGGCGGCGTGATCCTGAATCTGATGCCGTGCGTGTTTCCGGTGCTCTCCATCAAGGCGCTGTCCCTGGCGAAGCATGCTCACCAGAACCCCTTGCAAACACGTCTGCATGGATTGGCCTATACCTTGGGCGTGCTTTTCAGTTTCGCCCTGCTAGGCTCGCTGCTGAATGTGTTGAAGGCCAGCGGCGCGCAGATCGGCTGGGGTTTTCAGTTCCAGTCGCCGCTGTTCGTGCTGGCCGTCGCCTATCTGATGTTCGCGGTCGGGCTCAGCCTGTCCGGCGTTTTTTCTATTGGCGGTTCGGTAACGAGCATCGGTTCCTCGCTGGCCGAAAAGCCCGGCTATACCGGCAGCTTTTTCACGGGCGTCCTGGCCACCGTCGTCGCCACGCCATGCACGGCCCCGTTAATGGGTGCGGCCATTGGTTTTGCGCTGGCGCAACCGCCGCTGGTACTGCTGGCCGTCTTTCTCAGCCTTGGATTGGGCCTTGCCCTGCCTTATTTACTGCTGAGCCTTTGGCCGTTCCTGCAACGTTGCCTGCCGAAGCCCGGCCTATGGATGGAACGGGTGAAGCAGGGCCTGGCTTTTCCCATGTACGCGGCGGCCGTCTGGCTGGTCTGGGTACTGGCGCAACAAGCAGGAAATGATTCCGTTGCCGTCGCGCTGGGCGGCATGGTGACAATCGCTTTCGCGGCCTGGCTCTATGAATCCACCAAAACCGGCGGCAGTGCAGTGCGGCATAGTGGCGAAGGCCTTGCCGCATTGGCGCTGGCGGTGGCGTTGACAGGCGGCTATTTCGGCGTTGAAGCCAGTTTCGCCGCGAAAACCCGGTCGTCAACCGCCAGTGCTGACAACCACTGGGAGCCCTATTCGGCCGAGCGCCTCAATGCCTTGCGTGCCGAAGGCAAGCCGGTGTTTCTGAATTTTACGGCGGCCTGGTGCATTAGTTGCCTGGTCAACGAGAAAGTCGCGCTGAGTCAGCGTTCGGTAATCGATGCGTTCAGGCAATCCGGCATCACTTACCTGAAGGGCGACTGGACCAACCGTGACGTTGAAATCACCCGAATACTCGCGAAATTCGGCCGTAGCGGCGTGCCGCTGTACGTCTACTATCCCGGCGGCGCGGCGGCGAGTCCGGTTGTGCTGCCGCAGATACTGACGCCGGCGGTCGTTACGCAATTTATCAAAGCATCAGCCAGGGCGGTTTCCCAGAGTTGATCAGTGAAAGGTTATTAAGAACATTGGGCTGCAAAGGAATTTGCACGCCGCATAAGGAAGCGAACGAGCTGAAAAAGTGATGATGACAGGCGAAAGCGGGGTGATCAAGTCCAGATTATGGAGCCTCGCAGACCTGCAAAGTTGTAGGGCAGTTTCCGTTTCGCGGTTGAAGGATCAATTTCAGCAGCAAATCAATGGATGGATTTGCTGCCTTATCTGGGCGCCGCGCCGGATAGCGGCGTGACGGTCAGGGAACGATAAATGCGTGTGGGTTTTTTCAATGCCGGGGCGAATATGCTGAACACTCATCGAATACACATAGTCATGATTGCCGCCGTTTTTATGCTGGTTGTGGTCATGCCGGTTGAAACTTTTCATCTGTTGGCGTGGGTCGTGTACCACACCTATGAATTGCTTGAATTCATTCTGGATGAAGTGATTCACCATGTCTTCGAAACGAGCCGCCATACCACCCAGGTGATTGTTTTTTATCTGATGCTGGGGATGCTTTCATATGGTCTTTATCGCCTGGCGAAGCTGTTGGGAGCCATCAACAACAGAATGAAAACCGGGATTTCCGGTTGGTGCGCGGAACGCAACAAAAGCGCCATCAGCACCTGGAAACCCTGGATGCTGGACAAAAGAGTCCGGATGCTGTGCGGATTCACCTTTGGCGGAGCCTGTCTGGCCCTGCTGGTGTTTTAAACAGCCAGAGCTGGAACCGTTTTTATTTAATGGCAATTGCCGTTTCCCTATTAACCATAAGGAGTCAGTCATGTTTTTAAATCAACCTTACCGGAGCGCCATAATGGGTCTGGCTTTTGCCCTGGCTTCCACGGCAGCCCTTGCCGCGCCTGTGGTCAGCCAGCCGGCACCTGTGTTTTCGGGCACAGCCGCCGACGGCAGCACCGTCAATCTGGCCGGTCTGCGCGGCAAGACCGTGGTCCTGGAATGGACCAACCATGAATGTCCGTTCGTAGTGAAGCATTACGAGAGCGGCAACATTCCGAACCTGCAAAAAGACGCCGTCGCCAAAGGCATCGTCTGGCTGCAAGTCATCTCATCGGCGCCCGGCAAGCAGGGCTATATCGACGGCGAAACCGCCAAAAAACTCAATGCCGACCGCGGCGCCACGCCTACCAACACCGTATTCGATCCGGACGGCAAAATCGGCAATCTTTATGAGGCCACCAACACGCCGCAATTCTTCATCATCAATCCTGAAGGCGTGCTGGTTTACAAAGGCGGCATCGACAGTATCCCGTCGGCGGATATAGAGGACATTGCCAAAGCCGAAAACTACGTCAGCGCGGCACTGGCCGAACTGGCCGCCGGCAAGCCCGTCACCAAGTCCAGCACCAAACCTTACGGCTGCACCGTCAAATATTCAGGATAAGGAGGAGACAGTCATGAAAGAAACCGTTCATATCTGGGACTGGCCGCTCAGGCTGTTTCACTGGCTGCTCGTCGTGGCCGTCGTAGGGGCTTATGTCACTGGCAAGCTCGGCGGCGATCTGACCGAATGGCACGGGCCCATAGGCGCTCTGATTCTGGGCTTGCTGATCTTCCGTATTCTCTGGGGCTTTGTCGGCACGAAGCATGCCCGTTTCGCCAGTTTCTTCCCGACTTTCGGGCGCCTTATCGCCTACTTTAAAGGCAACTGGCAAGGCGTCGGCCATAACCCGGTTGGGGCGCTGTCGGTCATCGCGCTGCTGACCGTGCTGGCGACGCTCGTCGGCACCGGTCTGTTCGCCAACGATGACATTGCTTTCGAGGGGCCTCTGTTCAATCTGGTCGATAAATCCCTGAGCGACAGGCTGAGCGGTATCCATGCCCTGGCGCTGGACGTGTTGATGGTATTGCTGGCACTGCATTTGATCGCCATTGCGTTTCACCACCTGGTCAAAAAGAACAATCTGGTGCTTCCGATGCTGACGGGGAAAAAACGGGTGCCTACAGATTTGGCATCTTCGGTGCCATCGGTTGGCGCGTTGCGCTTCCTGATGACCGTGGCGATTTCCAGCACGCTGGTCTGGGGCATCTGGAGCGGGGACCTGGCGGACTATTTCAAACCTATTGAAAGCCTGCAAACCGCGGCGCTCAGACTGGGTTGGTAAAACACTGTAACTCTATTTTTTGTAAAACACCAAAGGAACCAAACATAATGAAAATAAAACTGCCATTAGCATTAGCGCTGACCACTGTAACAACGGTAGCTCTGTCGGGTGAGGTTGAAGAGCAGATAAGATTCCGGCAGTCCGCTTATTCGTTCTTGAGCTGGAATACGGGGAAAATCAAAAGCCAGGTGGTCGATCATCCCGATACCTTCAACAAGGATCAAATCACAGCGGCCGCTAACGCCATTGCCGCGATCGCCAACTCCGGCCTGATCAATCTTTACGGACCGGGCACGGATAAGGGCATCGGCTGGAAACAATCCCGCCTGCGGCCTGAATTCTTCGAGAAACAGGACGAAGCCAAGGAACTCGACGCCACTTTTATCAAGGAAGCCAATGAATTGGCGAAAGTGGCCGCCACGGGCGACGCTGGCGCGATCAAGGCGCAGTTCGGCAAAGTCGGCGCATCCTGCAAGGGCTGCCACGACCTGATCCGTATTCGCGAATGATCCGGCAAACTGCATCGTGGCCAAACGGTGCCCTGTGAAAGGGTACCGTTCGGCACAAAGCATATTATCGTAGGGTACGCATCGCGTACCTCTCTTGGATTCAATTCTTGAAATGCCTTGAAAATGGTACGCGATGCGTACCCTACAGTGGATTTCGCCTTGATTTTGGCAGGGCAGCGAGGGAGGTCAGGCTGCTAAACCCAGCATTTCGGCCGCCTATGCCGGGTTTCCGCTAAAGCTCCAACCCAGCCTACACAGGCTGAATACGCCGGAGATCGCTTAAGAATTTTGCCTGTAAAACGGGCAGCCCTGTTAATTTCGAATTGAGACACAGATGAAAAGAAAAATAATTGATATGCGCAGCCGGCCGTCGTTTCTGCATGACTTTTACGGCGCAACGCCCGGCACTGCCGAAAACGAAGCTTTGTAGGGTACGCATCGCGTACCTTTTGGGGCTTGATTTAGACACTGAGAAGGTACGCGATACGTACCCTACAGCGGCTGTAGGCTGGGTTGATAAACCCAGCATTTCGGCCGCCCATGCCGGGTTTCCGCTAAAGCTCCAACCCAGCCTACACAGGCTGATTTATAAAGCTTAAGACGGGCATTGGCCCCGGTTAATTTCGAATTGAGACAGATATGAAAAGAAAAATAATAGATATGCGCAGCCGGCCGTCGTTTCTGCATGACTTTTACGGAGCCACGCCCGGTACCGCCGAATACGAGGCCGCCAGATGGCTTAACCGGCGCATGGGTTCGAAAAATGACGCGCATTTTGTCCGCTCGGGAACAGTCGATGCCTTTGTCGAAGAAGTACGCGAAGCAGGCATTACGGCGGCCGTCGTGGTCGGGCGCGATACGCCTGCCTTGTCGATTGCCAATGACCGGATTCTGGAAATCACAGCGCCCCATAAAGAGCTCATCGGTATCGCCTCGGTCGATCCGCAGAAACCGGATGCGCTTGATGAAATCGAACGCGCCGTCAAACAGCTCGGGCTGGCCGGCATCAATATCGAGCCGGGATTCGGCAGCCCTGCGCTCAAGGCGGACGATCCTTCGCTCTATCCGATTTATGAAGCCTGCGATCAGCTGGGCATACCGGTTTTTCTGATGTCCGGTCCGACAACGCCGAATTTGGAACACGCCAATCCGGCGGCAGTGGGCGGGATTGCCCGCGCGTTTCCCCGCTTGCCGATTGTCTGCTACCACGGCTTCTATCCTTTCGTGAACGAAATGATAGGCGTCGCGTTTCGTCATGAAAACGTCCACGTCGTTCCGGATATGTATATTTTCCTGCCCGGCGGCAATCTGTATGTCCGGGCCGCCAATGGTTTCATGCGTGATCAGTTGCTGTTCGGCACGTCGTATCCTTTCCGGGCCATGGGCCAGACGGTCGATGATTTTCTGACGTTGGGCCTGCATGAACAGGTGCTGGATAACGTGCTGTTCAGGAATGCCGAACGGCTGCTGAAAATCGAACTTTAGAATTGCCCATAACAGCTTTTTTACCCGAGTCAAATCATGCAAACTCATAATATAGAAGTCGATATCCTCGTCATCGGCGGAGGGACGGCAGGCCCGATGGCCGCCATCAAAACCAGGCAAAAAAATCCGGCGCTGAAAGTGCTGCTGCTGGAAAAAGCCAATGTCAAACGCAGCGGCGCCATCTCGATGGGCATGGACGGGCTCAACAATGCCGTCATTCCGGGGCACGCCACCCCGGAACAATATGTCAGGGAAATCACGGTCGCCAATGACGGCATCGTCAACCAGAAGACGCTGTTCGCCTACGCGGAAAACAGCTATGCCATGATCGAAGAACTGGATAGCTGGGGCGTCAAATTCGAGAAGGATGAGAACGGCGATTATGCCGTCAAAAAGGTTCACCACATGGGAACCTACGTCCTGCCGATGCCGGAAGGGCACGACATCAAGAAAGTGCTGTACCGCAAGCTGAAGCAGGCGCGCGTGGATATCACTAACCGGTTGGTGGCGACCCGCGTTCTCACTGCACCTGACGGACGGGCCGCAGGGGCGCTGGCTTTTGATTGCCGCACGGGTGTTTACACCGTCATCCGCGCCAAAGCGGTGATCTTGTGTACCGGGGCGGCAGGACGCCTGGGGCTGCCCGCATCAGGGTATTTATTCGGCACTTATGAAAACCCCACCAATGCCGGCGACGGTTACAGCATGGCTTATCACGCCGGGGCGGAGCTGTCAGGCATCGAATGCTTCCAGATCAACCCCTTGATCAAGGACTACAACGGCCCAGCCTGCGCCTACGTCACAGGCCCCATGGGCGGCTACACGGCCAATGCCCGGGGCGAACGCTTCATCGAGTCCGATTACTGGAGCGGGCAGATGATGCAGGAATTCCATCAGGAACTGGCGGGCGGCAAGGGACCGGTTTTTCTGAAGATCAACCATCTGGCCGAGGAAACCATCATGAACATCGAAAATATCCTGCACGGCAACGAACGGCCCAGCCGCGGCCGCTTTCACGAGGGGCGCGGCACCGATTACCGGACCGATATGGTCGAAATGAATATTTCCGAAATCGGCCTATGCAGCGGCCACAGCGCCTCCGGCGTATGGGTCAATGAGCGCGCCGAAACTACGGTGCCGGGCTTGTATGCGGCGGGCGACTTAGCCTGCGTTCCGCACAATTACATGCTGGGCGCTTTCGTGTATGGCCGGCTGGCCGGCGAATCGGCGGCCGATTACTGTGCCGGTATCGAACTGGCGGCCGTCGATGCAGCGCAAGTGGAAGCGGAACGGCAACGCATTTTCGCGCCGCTCGCGCGCGGGCAGGGGCTTTCGCCGGCCCAGGTTGAATTTAAATTGCGCCGGTTGGTGAATGATTACCTGCAACCGCCCAAAGTGGCGCGGCGCATGGAAATCGGCCTCAGACGCTTTGAAGACATCCGCGCCGATCTGCAAAAAATGGCCGTGTCGAACCCGCATGAACTCATGCGGGCCGCGGAAGTCGGTTTTATCCTTGATTGCGCCGAAATGGCCGCTCGCGCCTCACTGTTCCGCACGGAAAGCCGCTGGGGCCTCTACCACTATCGGCAGGACTATCCCGATCGCAACGATGCGAACTGGCAGGTGCATGTTCAGGTGAAGAAAGATCACAGCGGCAACATGCAGGTGTTCAAGCGGGCGCTGGAGCCCTATCTGGTCGAGCTGGAGGAAACCGAAAAGAAAGTCTACCAGCAATTGCGCATTCAACCCCGAGAAACGATTTCATGCAGGAGATAACCATGGCGTTCAGTCAGATCGATTTTCCGGTTAAAGTGAATCCGGAGGCTTGCATTGCCGACAAAGGCTGTACGGTATGCATCGATGTCTGCCCGCTGGACGTGCTGGCCATAGATCCCGCAACGGGCAAGGCCGGCATGAAATACGACGAGTGCTGGTATTGCCTTCCTTGCGAGAAGGACTGCCCCACACAGGCCATTACAGTGGATATTCCCTATTTGTTACGGTGACCGCCATGGAATCTGCATTAACTGATCGTCTTTCTCATACTGATCCCGTAGTGCGACGTGTTGCGATGATGTCGCTGCTGGACGAACTGGACCCGGATGCCGCCGAACCCATTCTAATCGCCGCATTGCAGGACCCCGCCAGGGAAGTGCGTCTGGAAGCGGCAAGAGCGCTCGAAGCCCAGGACAGCCCGGATGCGGTTGCCGGACTGCTGAAAGCCCTGGAAGATGTTGAATACTCGGTGCGGGAAGCCGCGGCCCAGTCGCTGAGCGCCGTTAAAAATCCGGCGGTCGGCGCGTTGCTGCTGGAGCAGGCAGACAATACCGATGCCGGCGTTCGCGCCGGGATTTTCAGGGCGCTGCGCGAATTGCGCCTGCCTGCCGCAACGCTGCCGGCGGTCAAGGCTTTGCCGGATGAAGAGGCCCGCGTCCGCCGGGAAGCCGTAGCGGTGCTGGGCTGGTTAAAAGCCCACTCGGCTCTCCCGCAGATGGTCGTGCTGGCAACAAGCGATCCCGATGCCGAAGTGCGGCGAGCCGCCGTCGGGGCGATAGGTTTTTCCGCCGAGACCCTGGTAAGCAAAGCCGTGGAATCAGCGTTGGCGGATTCAGACTGGCAGGTGCGCGAGGTCGCGGCCGCTGTAATCGGCAAGCTGGGGCTACAGGAACTTGCACCCGCTTTGATTGCCGCTTTGAACGACAGCCACTGGCAGGTGCGCCTCAAGGCCGCCCATAGTCTCGGGCGGCTCAGGGAGGGTGGCGCTGTTGCAGCATTGTGCGATTTGCTCTTTGATCCTGTCAGCAATTTGCGCAAGGAGGCCGCGCTGGCGCTGGGAGAAATTTCCGATCCGGCATCGATCGATCCGTTGTTTGAGGCCATAAGCGACTCGGACCCGGACGTGCGCAAAGCCGCAAATTTGGCTTACTGCCGGATCAAAGCCTTGCACGATCTTTGTTAAACAGCGGTGCCTGCCGGCATTGCCTGCTGAGATCGAAGTGGCATCCTTCGTGACCAGCCTGGGCGGTCTCGAATGCTGGGTTTATCAACCCAGCCTACGCGTGCTGTGCCTTAATCTGCCGCTTTAATCATCACGATTAACAGAGAAGCACGCGTAGGCTGGGTTGGAGCTTTAGCGGAAACCCGGCATGGGCGGCCTCGAATGCCGGGTTTACCAACCCAGCCTACGCATGCTAGGCTAATTCGAAACAAGTCCATGCCAAGGGATGCTGATAAGTCCGATCAGGCTTAATATTGTGTTTGTAGCGGATGGGCTTAATAACTAATGGACTTGAACCCCTACTTCGTCAGCCGGCAAATTCGGAACAATCGCGCAATGCCCCCTATCATTCAATTTGACCATGTGTCGGTCTGTATCCATGAAAAAACGCTGCTGTCGGACATCAGTTTTGACCTTTTCGCTGGAGAAAAAGCCGTGTTATACGGCAAGTCCGGCTCCGGAAAGAGCAGTGTACTGAGAACTTTACTGGGTCTGAATCCGCTGACACAGGGCAGTGTCTACTTTCAGGGAAAACCGCTTGATCCCGTATCGATTCAGGCTGTTCGAAGCCGTATCGCGTATATAGGACAGGAGCCGATATTGGGCGCTGAAAGCGTGCGGGAAGCGCTGCTGTTGCCTTTTCAGTTTAAATCGCATCGCGACCATAAGCCCACGGAAGACCAAATCGTTGAGATATTGCAGCGTTTGCAGCTGTCTGCGGACATTTTACGCCAGGACAGCAGCCGTATTTCCGGCGGGGAAAAACAGCGGATTGCGCTGGCCCGCGGCTTGTTGCTGGGCAAAAGCCTTTATCTGCTGGACGAAGTGACCAGCGCGCTGGATGCGGAAAGCAAACGAGCCGTGTTCGAGGTTTTCTCCGATGCCCGCCTGACCGTTCTGTCAGTCACTCACGATCCCGATTGGATCGAACGCTGTGATCTCGTTTTTGAACTTGAAGAAGGCCATTTGATAAAGCGCCGCGGGCGCGCTGAGCACCAGAGCTTTTAGCGGCGGTAGGCTGGGTTGATAAACCCGGCATTTTCGAGGCCGCCCATGCCGGGTTTCCGCTAAAGCTCCAACCCAGCCTACACAGGCTGTTAAAAGAAAGTAACTCGCCTTCGGCTGCGACAAATCGTCAGGATTGACGATTTGCATGACATAGTCGCCTATCAAGGCGAAAAACAGGGATTTTTTCGTGAAACCCGATTAACACAACCGTCGCGCTAGCGGCACTTTATTAAATCTCAACTGACTGCGTAACATCAGTTAGGAAAACCGCAATGGAAACACTGGATATCACTCTTCCCCGGATGGCGCTGCTGTATGGTCTCTGTCTGTTGCCCTGGCTGCTGCTCTGGCTGATTGGCCTGCGTTTGAGCCGGGATATCGGCATCAGCATTCTGCGCATGACTGTCCAGTTATCACTGGTCGGGATTTATCTGAAAGTGCTGTTCGAGCTTAATGATCCCTGGCTCAACGGCTTGTGGATACTGCTGATGCTGCTGGTCGCCGATTTGAGCATCCTGCAGCGCGCGGGGCTCAAAGCGCGTTATTTCTTCCTGGCTACCTTTACGGCTGTCGCCTCCAGCATACTCTTCTCCACCGCCTATCTGGTGATGCTGGTCATTCAGCCGGCGCTCTATTACGACGCCCGGTATATCGTGCCGCTGGCCGGCATGATTCTCGGCAATTGCCTGCAAGGAAACGTCATCGCGCTGGAACGGTTCTATTCCGCCTTGCGAAAAAACGAGAAGGAATACGAGACCTTCCTGATGCTGGGCGCAACGCGCTGGGAAGCCGTCCTCCCTTACTTTCGCGCCGCCATCAAGGCGGCCATCAATCCGACCATTGCCGGCATGGCGACCATGGGGCTGGTTTCATTGCCCGGCATGATGACCGGCCAAATCCTGGGCGGGAGCGAGCCCTGGATAGCCGTGAAATACCAGATCGCCATCATGATCTGCATCTTTACCAGTACCGCTGTCGCCAGCGTCATCAATCTGAAACTCAGTCTGAACATTGCATTCGACGGGTTTGATGTCCTGAAGAGTGAAGTGATTGAGAAGGGTTAATCGGGTTTGATAACCGCTTTGTGTCTTAATGGTTCAATGCCCAGGGTGAAGTAGAGATTAACTTTTACTTCTCAGCCGATGCCGGCATGATTCCTTGACTCTGCTGCTACAGCAACAGGTCTGTACCAGGAAATGCTGCTTAAACAGCAGCAATGCCGTGTCAACCGCTCCGTCGGCCTTGCCTGATCCGGACTGAATAATGGCATAGTTATTGCGCTATGCAAAAGGCATAGCCATAACAAAGCAGAGTCAGCCATGAGCGCAACGAGAACCGAAAAAAAACGACTGAAACTGAGCGTATTCCTGTCCGGCAACAGTCGTCATCTGGCTGCCTGGCGTCATACCGATGCATCGGCATACGGAGAATTGAATCTGACGCATTACATACAGATCGCAAAAACAGCCGAACGCGGCAAATTTGACGCCATATTCCTGGCCGATACCGTGGATCTCTCCGAAAATTCCGATCAAGCCTTAAATCTATCCGGTCCGGCGGATCGTTTCGAAGCCGTCACGCTGCTGACAGCGCTTTCCCACGCCACTGAACGCATCGGCCTCATCGCAACCGCTTCCATTGCTCATTCTGATCCATACAATCTGGCCAGCAAATTCGCCTCGCTCGACCATATCAGTTGCGGCCGTGCCGGATGCAATCTGGTCGCCGGCAATGCAAAGCCCGAGTATTCCGGTCCGGGCAGGCAGATCGGATACAGCGCTCATTTCGAGAATGTCGGCGAATATATTCGTGTTCTCTCAAGCATTTGGGATAGCTGGCAATATGAAGCTTACGTTTACGACCAGCAAAACTATTTAACGCATGCGGGGCTTAATATGGCCGCTCCTTATTATGGTTATCCCGTCATAGCTCAGTCAGGGAGATCCGATGCCGCCATGGAACTGGCCGCACAGACGGCAGACATGGTGTTCAGTGCGCAGGGCGCGTTCGAAGACGCCAAAGCCTTCTATTCGAAGCTGAAAGGCAAGTTAGTCAAATACGGGCGCTCGCCGGAGCAAACCAAAATCATGTCGGCTGTGTTCCCGGTGATAGGAAGGACTGAGCGCGAGGCCCGCGACAAATATGAGATGCCTGAACCTCGCTGGTTTGGCGTAGTGGTAAGCGGTAAGTTATAGCAATCGATTTGCCCCGGGCGGAAGTGCCTGCCTGTTCGCGCCGGTTCGGCCTGGTGCTTGGCGGCGGGCAGTAACAAGCCCTCTCATCGGGATAACCAGGCTTTCATCATGGGCTCAAGTTTCCCTTGAGCCCTTTTTTTCGCAAGATTTCCCATTGTCGGTCGGGCGCAGGCCGGCTTCAATTGAAAACCGCCTGTTTGGCGCGCGATGCTAATCCATGGCGGTACTGTTGTTTATCTATCCACATGAGATGTTGATGGGTTGTTGTTATTTCAGCAGTTGGCCAGCGGATTTATGTGGACAGGCAAAAATTGACAAGTCCGCTCAAAGAGGGACTGGGCCGGAATTCTGGTCTTTTACCAATGAATATAGCGCTTTCGGCGCTACGCATTGCCCGCAATGGCTGGGTTTGCCTCTCTGGCATGGAAGTTGCGATATGACTCATGACCAACCTTGATGATTACACATTCCGGTGTGCGTTTAACTATTTATTTGAAATTAAGAGAAGTAATAATGAAAAAAGTAACAAAACTGTTGTTGTTGATGATCCTCGCTACGCCTACTGCCTTTGCGGCAAGCCATGACCATGCCGGGAAAGCCGGGGAGGCCGCACCTAAGGCGCAACCCTATCAGGCCAAATCTCCTAAAATCGACCGCGCCAAACTGGATGCCCTGCTGGCCAAGCCTGATCAGCTGCTCATCATCGACCTGCGGCGCCCTGATGAAATTTCGAAAATTGGCGGGTTCCCGGTGTACCTGAACGTTCAGTTTGCCGAGCTGGAAAACAACCTGGCGTCTATTCCTAAGGACAGGGCTATCGTGACCGTCTCGAATCACGCCGGCCGTTCCGGCAGAGCGGCTGACCTGCTGTCCGGCAAAGGCTTCCAAGTGGCCGGCTGGGCTGGTGCTCAGTACTATGAAGAAGAAGGCGGCAAGCTGACCAAAATCGTGCCGCCGGCTCCGAAAAAATAAGTTAAGTCGAGGACATAAGAAAAACATTAATCCTGGTAAGGCCTCATCTTTGCGGCCGTTTAGGCACAATGAGGCCGGCAAGGTCCTAAGGCTTTTTATTTCTGGAGTAAGTCTAATGAGAAAAAAACTATATCCTGCCGTTTTGTGGAGTCTTGCGGCGGCGATGACAAGTGATGTCATGGCGGCAGACGCGCAACCAGCGGGCGCCAATGCCGGCGCTCCGCAGGCAGCACAAGCCGCGCCAGCACCGCAAGCCGCGGAAATAACGCCGATTGCGCCAGCACCGCAAGCTGCGGCAGCAGCGCCAGTCGCGCAAGCAACGCCAGCGCCGCAAGCAACGCCAGCGCCGCAAGCTGCGGCAGCAACGTCATCTGCGGAAACAACGCCAGCAGCGCAGGCACCGCAAACCGCACAAGCAACACAAACAGCGCAAGACACTTCACCCAGGTCAAAGCTCTGGTCTTACCAGCCGGTGAAAGCGCCGGTTATCCCCGCCGTCAAGCAGCAAGCCTGGGTACGGACGCCGATCGACGCGTTCGTGCTGCAGAAGCTGGAAGAAAAAGGTATTCAGCCGTCCGCGGATGCGGATCGTGCCGCCTTTATCCGGCGCGCCACGCTGGATGTCTGGGGCGTCATTCCGACGCCGGAAGAAGTCAACGCCTTCGTCAGCGACACGTCCGACAATGCTCACGAAAAGCTGGTGGACCGCCTGCTGGCATCGCCCAAATACGGAGAGCGCCAGGGCCGCAAATGGCTGGATCTGGCGCGGTATGCCGACAGCACCGGCTTTCAGAACGATAACGACCGGCTGAACATGTGGCGCTACCGCGATTACGTGATCAATGCCTTCAACCAGGACAAGCCCTACAGCCGCTTCATCCAGGAACAGCTGGCCGGCGACGAGCTGTGGCCGGACGATGAGCAGGGCCTGATCGCCACGGGCTTCATGGCGCAGTTCCCGGACAACAGCAACTCGCGCGATCTGGTTCAGCGCAAGTACCAGATCACCACCGACATCACCGACACGGTGGGCAAGGTCGTTCTGGGGCAATCGCTGGAGTGTGCGAGATGCCACAACCACAAGTTCGACAAGATCAGCCAGAAGGACTATTTCTCGCTACAGTCGTTTTTTGCCAACATCAACGCCGTCGACAATATTCCCGCGAAAAAAGGCGAGATCGAACGCAACTACGAAGAGCAATGGGCCAAATGGGAGGCCGCTACCAAGGACATTCGCGCAAAACAGAAAGCGATTATCGACACCGACAGGGAAGCGGCGCTCAAATATCACAAGGAGCGTTATTTGACTGACTCCAGGGCAGCGATTTTCAAGCCCAAGAGCGAATGGACGCCTTTGGACCGCTGGGTCAACCACCGTCTTGAGAATGTGCTTAATGAGGCTGCCTATACGACCTATTTTGAGGACAAAGCCACCAGTACCGACCCTGCGTTTCATAGTAAAAAGCATGAAGAGCTATGGGCCGAGTACGACAAGCTGAATAAGCAGCTGAGAAAGTTCAATGACCTGAAACCCACTACCAGTTCCAACACCATTTCCGCGATGACTGAACTGGGCTACCCCGACGCGCCACCTACCTATGTGCTGGCAGGCGGTGATCACGAGCGACCTCTGGAGGAAGTGCAGCCCGCGTTTCCTGCTGCTATCACGGACGAAAAGCCCGAAATTAAACCATTGCCTTTCTCATCGGGACGCCGTACCGCCTTGGTCAAATGGCTGACCAGTCCCACCAATCCGTTGACTGCAAGGGTATTCGCCAACCGGATCTGGGACGAATATTTCGGACGCGGCATCGTGGCAACAGTCAGCGATTTCGGCAAAGCCGGACAAAAGCCTACGCATCCCGAATTGCTGGATTATCTGGCCGATAAATTCGTCAAGGATGGCTGGAGCGTCAAGAAACTGCATCGCGAGATCCTGTTGTCGAGCGTTTACCGGCAATCGTCGGATCACCGCGCCGATGCGCGTAAAGCCGATCCGGACAACAAATTGCTGGCTGTCTTTCCTCGTCAGCGGCTGGAGGCGGAACAAGTACGGGATTCGTTGCTGCTTGCGGCCGGAAAACTGGAAGACAAGGTTGGCGGGCCTAGCGTTTATCCCCCACTCCCCAAAGTCATCAAGACCAACGATGGTACATTCAACGGTGATCCTTCCTGGAAAACTTCGAAGGATTGGCACGACCACAACCGTCGCAGTCTGTATGTCTTCACCCGGCGCAGCGTGCCTTACCCGATTCTGGAGTCGTTCAACATGGCCTCTCCGCAGGAAGCGCATAGCAAACGCGAAGTGACTACCACGCCATTGCAAGCGTTGACGCTGTTCAATAGTGAACTGATCTTCGACTGGTCTAAATCGTTGGCGGGTCGGGTCATCAACGAGGCGAGCGATGATGAATCGAATCGGCTGGACAGGCTTTATCAAATATTGTTCGCGCGCAGTCCGGACGATATTGAGAAAGACTCTTTGAAAGCGTTTCTGGACAGCCAGGAAAAAGTCATCCGGGAAAAAGCAACGGCGGGCAAGTTCGAAATTAACGTGCCAACCGGCGTGGAAGGCAAACAACTGACCGATCCTATCAGGGCTGCGGCATTTGTTGACCTGGTGCACGTGGTAGCGAACTCGAACGAATTCATATACCGGTTCTAAAAACAGGATAGACCTATCGCACATCGAATTTCGGCACTTTGCCTCCTTTTCCCTGCTAGAGAGGATGGGGGAGGCGGTTCAAATAACCGAAATTCGATGGGTAAACACTAATTTAATACAAGAGGTTTGCATTATGAACAACAAGTCACGTCGGGATTTTTTGTTAAAAACGGGCTACGGCCTGGGTGGATTGGCATTGAGCGGCTTGATGCCCGGCGGCGGAGTCATTTCCAGCGCGTTTGCGGAAGAGGCAGTCAATGCATTGGCGGGAGGTAGTCCTTTGGCGCCGAAGGGACCGCACTTCCCGGCCAAGGCTAAAACGGTCATCTGGCTGCACATGGCCGGAGCGCCCAGCACGCTGGATCTTTATGATTACAAACCGGAACTGGTCAAATTGGCCGGCACAGGGGTTCCCGCTTCATTTCTGAAAGGCATCAAGACCAGTACGCGCGGCGGCGCGAACAAATTGATCGCGACCAACCGCACCTGGAAACAGCACGGCGAAAGCGGCGCCTGGTTTTCAGATCTTCTGCCGAACCTGGCTCAGCACGCCGATGATATTGCGTTTATCAAATCCAGCGTCACGATAGGCGCAACGCACGATATTTCAATATTGAAGTTGAATTCGGGCGGCTTGAATCCCGGACGTCCAACGCTGGGTGCCTGGGTGCAATATGCGCTGGGCTCCGCCAATCCGAATCTGCCCGCTTACGCAGTGCTTTATAACGACAAGCGGGAGCCCAGAGGCGGGGTGACCAACTGGAGTTCGGGCTTCCTGCCGGCGGTCTATCAAGGCACGCCATTCCGTCCCGGCAATTCACCCATTCTGCATTTGAATAATCCGGAATATCTGGCGAAATCCGAAAAACGCCATGCGCTTGATTTGTTGAAGACCCTGAACCAGAAACACAGCTCCCAATATCCTGACGATACAGAACTTCAGGCGCGCACCGAATCCTACGAACTGGCCTACCGCATGCAGGAAACCGCGCCGGAAGCGGTGGATCTGAGCAAGGAATCCGATGCCGTCAAGGAACTGTACGGCCTGAACGATGAAGTCACCCGGCCCTACGGCGAATTGCTGCTGCGCGCACGGCGCCTGACTGAACGCGGCGTGCGTTTTATTCAGGTGGTATCAGGACCAACGGATATAAAAGGGGACAGCCGGGATTGGGATGCCCATGACCACATCGAAGAAAACCACGGCAAGCATGCCCGTATCGTCGACAAGCCGATCGCCGGCCTGCTCAAGGATCTGAAAGCCAATGGCTTGCTGGATTCCACGCTGGTGGTCTGGACTTCCGAGTTCGGCAGAACCTCCTGGAGCGAGTCCGGCGACGGACGCGACCACAATCCTTGGGGTTACACGCAATGGCTGGCGGGCGGCGGCGTCAAGGCCGGCACGACTTACGGTTCGACCGACGAAATCGGTCTGCAGGCCGAAAAAGGCAAGGAAGTCGATACCTACGACCTGCACGCGACAGTCCTGAACCAACTGGGTCTGGATCACCTGAAAGTCATTTACAAGAACATGGGCCGGTCCGAGCGGCCTACCGTGGTTTACGGCAAGGTCATCAAGGAACTTATCGCCTAGGAAGGGCCCGCTCGACCCCGGAATCTTTGCCTTCCGGGGTCGGAGCGATTGATAAACAGTTATTACATAGAATACATGACGGGGCGATCGCTGCCGTCTACAGGATTGAATATGCATAAAGTGATTAATTTTTTCGGAATTATATTCTTATTAGCCAGCAGTGCGGTCACTGCCGAGAGCGAATTCGATTTCGAAGAATTGATGGAAACAATAGACAACAATTCCCATAACTTGCAGGACAGCATCATTAACAAGAACAACGAATCCGCCATTGCCCTGGCCAAGGAACTTCAGGATGCTTTCAAGCTGGTTGAAGGCTTTTTCGAAAAACGGGGCAATGCCGCCGATGCCGTGGCCGATTCCAGGATATACCAGGACAATGCGGCCGCCATCGTGAAATTTATTGAAGCGAATGATTACGAGTCAGCGTCGAACAAGGCCATTGAAATTTCGAATTCTTGCGACGATGCCTGCCACGATACCTACAAACCCCTTTAAACACTTTTTATTAAAGAGACCTTCATGAAACAGTTTTTACTGGCTTGCCTGCTGTCGGGCGCCATCGCGCTTCCCGCTGCCGCCGCCCTGAAAGAAGGCGACGCGGCGCCGGATTTCGAGGCGCAGGCTTCCCTGGCCGGCAAGCCCTTTGCCTATTCCCTGAAAGAATCCCTGGCGAAAGGCCCGGTGGTGGTTTACTTCTATCCATCAGCCTATACAGGCGGTTGCAATCTGCAAGCGCATACGTTCGCCGTCAATCACGATAAATTCACGGCTGCCGGCGCGTCGATTATCGGCGTGTCGCTGGACAGCATCGACAGGCTCAACGTCTTTTCGGCCGATCCCGAGTATTGCGCCGGCAAGGTGGCCGTTGCCTCCGATGCGGACGGCAAGGTCAGCAAGGCCTTCGGTCTGACTGTCAGGGAGGCCGCGGCGGGCAAAAAGGATACGCGCGGCGAAGAGATCAATCATGGATTTGCCGAGCGCACGACTTTCATCGTCACGCCCGACGGCAAGATAGCGGCGATATTGGGCGGGCTCAAGCCGGTCCAGAATGTTGCAAAGGCACTTGAAGCGGTAGAGCAGTTGGCGGCCCTCAGTAAAAAAAATTCCCAATAATTCTTCCCTGATTGTTTATGTTTGAGAATGGAAACATATGAAAGCCTTGAAACGCCTGTTGTTTGAAGTCCATCGCTGGCTGGGCATCGTCCTGGCCCTGTTCATATTTTTCTGGTTCGTTACAGGGTTGGTGATCATGTATACCACGCCGGCCGCGCAAAGCCGCAGCCAGCGTTTGGCCCATGCCGAAACCCTGGCGCCTGAAGCTGGCTGGTTGAGCCTTGGCGAAGCCTGGGACCGAAGCGTCGGGCAGCGAAAAGCGGCAAAGGCGCATGGGCCCAGGGCCGTAGGCAACGCCCCTGCCGAAACAAGCGCCGACAGGCTGACGGCAGGCGAGCCCGGCATTGCCGACGCCAGGCTGGTGCGAAGCGGCGGAGAGCCGCTGTGGCTGATCGAGGATGATCATGGCCACTATTTCGCGCTGTCCGCGATCGACGGCTCGCTGCATGACATTTCCGTGGGGCAGGCCCTGAAAATCGCGCAAAACTGGACGGGGGGCGCGAGTGATGTCATGCATCTGGAAACCGTTGAAAAGACGGTCATGATACGTAACCAGGATGCCCTGAGTCCTTTCCATCACATCGCCATCGACAACGACGCCGGAGAGGAACTGTACATTTCCGCGCGCACCGGCGAGGTGCTGCATGCGTCCACGCGCGTGGACCGCGCTTTCTACTGGGCGGGCAACTGGCTGCATTTGCTTAAGCCCCTGGATTCCATGGGCCTCGGCCATATACGTCATGACGTGCAGTTGTGGCTGGGCCTGTCGGCGACGATCGCTACGCTGACCGGGCTGATCATCGGCTGGCTGCGCTGGCGGCCCGGTTTCGGCGGCAAGCCGACTTATTCCCAGGGGCGCACTCAGCCCTATCGGGAATTCTGGTTCAAGTGGCACTTCTGGAGCGGTCTGATCGGCGGCGCTGTGGTGCTGTTCTGGGCCATCAGCGGGTTTATCGATACTAATCCAGGGCAATGGTTCTCGCCGGCAAACCCCAGCCGCGAGGAACTGGTGCGCTACTCGGGCGGCAAGGTGCCCGTTGCAATGCGCGACTGGCGGCCCGTTCCGATTGACGGCGGTTCGGACATCGTCGAGCTGGGCTGGCGAAGCCTGGGCGATGAAGCCGTGCTGCTGTCCTACACGCGTGACGGGCAGCGGCAGCCGCAATCGGCGACCAATACCGCGCCGCAATTCAGCCAGGCATCGCTAGTGGCTGGCGTGCAGCGTCTGGCCGGCGATACCAGGCTTGAGAGGCTGTCCATCCTGACTGACTACGATAGCTACTATTACCCAAGGCACCACCAGGGGCTGGTGGAAAAACCGTTGCCGGTATTGCTGGTAACGCTGGCTGACGATGCCGGCACGCGGCTTTATCTCGATCCGCGGGACGGCCGGCTGCTGGCCAAGCTGGATCGGAGCCGGCGGGTTTTCCGCTGGCTGTACTCCGGCCTGCATCACTGGGATTTCGGCTGGCTCTACCATCGCCCGATCTGGGATGCCTGGATGCTGACATGGGTGGCGTTCGGATCGGTTCTCGGCGCCAGCTCGCTGGTGGTCGGCTGGAGACGCCTGCGCCAGACTTTCCGCATCAAAAGGAAAACCGGCCGCAAGGTGCAGGTCGCTTCGGAGGCGGCGGGCTGAGAGCGGCCGCATTGATTAACCACGAAGCTCGCGAAGGCAACGCTTCGTGGTTGATCGATGAATTTGCTGAATTAACAACACCATTTGCTGCCGGATTGCTGCGTGAGCAGCAGGGCCTCCGGGATTTTGGATGGCCGGCTGAAAAGCGACGGCGCCGGCAAGGATGGAGCGGAAAAATTATAGGCTTTGTAATCAATTGATTAAATCAATTCAACGTCATGATGCGCTGTCGGCATAAACGTTGGCACTATTTCTGCTTATAGAAATAGGGTGCGCATTGCGTACCATTTTCAAGATTTGCGAACTTTGAGAATGGTACGCAATGCGTGCCCTACGGAACTGATGATATTTGCGGACAGGCCTTCCCCCTTTGTCGTGCAAAGCGCCACGGTTTTTAACGGCGGTAGGCTGGGTTGATAAACCCAGCATTTGAAGCCGCTAAAGCTGGGTTTTCGCTAAAGCTACAACCCAGCCTACATAACTCCTAGGGTCGAATACCCATGGGGCACAAGTGAATTCGGCCCTACACACAAGAAAACCCGATCATAATATGAAAAACAATCCAGTTATTTTATTGGCGCTATTTTTAAACGCACCGCTGGCGCTCGCAGCGGATTCAAGCCACCCTTCAAGCCCGGCGCTGGACGCCTCCAGGGCTGACGCGCCGAAAGAGCCTCTAAGCTTTTTCCTGTCCAGCCGCGGTATGGGCAAGGAGAATCCGGAGATAATTGGCGGAGCGGGGCTGTTGTGCGATCAACTGGCGGTCAGGTATTAACAATAGAGCCGCATCCCAGGCAGTACAAATCATGACATTTTTATCGTTCCCCCGGCATTGCCTGCGTTCGGCCGGACGAAGCCCTGCAATAGACCGGTATGTTCGAAGACGCGCTAACAAAGTTTCCTCATTGTTTGCACAATTGCTGCAAATTGCTTGCGCGTTTCACCGCTACAATCCAAAGGCAACAAGCCCTTGAATGCCCGGGCTTCGGCTTTTTTAATCCGCGCAACATCGGCAAGAAATTAATTAACCAAACGTGAACCCGGACTACTCATGAAGTTGGAAGAAAACAAGGCATCGCATCTGGCAGAACCGAAGCGAAGATTTCACTGGCTGGCCTGGCCTGCGCTGATTCTTTTGATCTCGGCGGCGGCTTATTTCGTCAAGCCGTTTATCGGCAATCCCGCGCAGGCGGCGCCCGAGAAAAAGCGGGGCGGCCAGTTCGGCGGGGGGATGGTCGCGGCGGTTGTGGCCGAGCCGGTCAGGGAGGGCGACGTGCCGGTTTACCTGAATGGTTTGGGGACGGTCACGGGTTTGCGCACGGTGACGGTGAAATCGCGCGTTGACGGCGAGTTGGTCCGCGTCGCTTTCAAGGAAGGCGGACTGGTGCGCGAAGGCGACCAGCTCGCTGAAATCGACCCGAGGCCCTTTCAGGTTCAGCTCATGCAGGCGGAAGGCCAGCTGCTGCGTGATGAAGCGTTGCTGAAGAACGCGCAGCTGGACCTGGAACGCTACCAGACCCTGCTGGAGCAGGACTCCATCGCCGCTCAGCAGGTTGCCACGCAGGAAGCCACGGTAAAGCAATACCAGGGCATCGTGGCAGCGGACCAGGCCATGGTCGCCAATGCCAGACTACAGTTGAGCTATGCGAAGATCGCCGCGCCGATCACCGGACGGCTGGGCTTGCGCATCGTAGACCAGGGCAATATCGTCAAGGCGTCCGATACCAACGGCATTGTCGTGATCACGCAGACGCAGCCGATAGCCGTAGTCTTTACGCTGCCGGAAGACCAGGTGCCGGCGGTCATGAGACAGCTTCATTCCAGCAAGGCCCTGACGGTTGAAGCCTATGACCGCGGCGGCAAAAACAAGCTGGCGCAAGGCCGGCTGCTGGCCGTCGATAATCAGATCGACCTGAATACCGGCACGGTCAAATTGAAGAGCCAGTTCGATAACGAGGATGAAACGCTGTTCGCGAACCAGTTCGTCAACATCCGGATGAAGATAGACACGCTGCGCGGCGTGGCCATCGTGCCCAGCGCCGCGATCCAGAACGGCAATTCGGGCAGCTTCGTGTATGTGGTAAAGGACGGCCAGACCGTGAACACACGGCCCGTGAAGCTGGGGCCCGTGGATGGCGAGCAGGTCGCCGTGCTGGAAGGGCTGCAAGCCGATGAACGGGTGGTGGTCGAGGGTGCCGACAAGCTGCGCGAAGGCGCCCCGGTCAAAGTGATGGATCATGGCGGCACCCTCGCCGGGGGCGCTCTGCTGTCCGCGAATGACAGCGATCAGGGGCGGCCCAAGCGGAGCGATGCAAAGTAATTTTCCCCCGCCACCTGGACAGGACGCCTGACCTTATGAATCCTTCTCGTCTGTTTATTTTACGCCCGGTCGCCACGTCGCTGATGATGCTGGCGCTGCTGCTGATCGGCATCGTCGCCTACCGGGAACTGCCGGTCTCGGCCCTGCCGCAGGTCGAATATCCGACCATCCAGGTCGTGACGCTGTATCCGGGCGCCAGCCAGGATGTCATGTCGTCGCTGATCACAGCGCCGCTGGAGCGCCAGCTCGGGCAGCTACCCGGCATGAGCCAGATGTCGTCCACCAGTTCGTCCGGCGCTTCGGTCATCGTCCTGCAGTTCAACCTGAACCTCAATATCGACGTTGCCGAGCAGCAGGTGCAGGCCGCGATCAACGCCGCCACCAACTTTTTGCCCAATGATCTGCCCATGCCGCCGATCTACAGCAAGGTCAATCCCGCCGACGCGCCGATCATGACGCTGGCGGTCAGCTCCGGCACGCTGCCGCTGACGCGCGTGGAAGACCTGGTCGATACGCGCCTGGCGCAGAAACTGTCGCAGTTGTCCGGCGTCGGTCTGGTCAGCATCAGCGGCGGGCAGCGGCCGGCCATGCGCATCCAGGCCAATCCGGCGGCCTTGTCGGCTTATGGCCTGAGTCTGGAGGACGTGCGCCAGGCCGTCGCCAGCGCTAATGTCAACCAGCCCAAGGGCATGTTCGACGGGCTGAGCCGCTCGGCCACGATCGATGTCAACGATCAGCTGAAATCGGCTGCCGAGTATGAAGCGCTGGTCATCGCTTTCCGCGACGGCAGGCCGGTGCTGCTGTCCGACGTCGCCGACATCAGGGAAGACGCCGAAAATGTGCGCCTGGCGGCCTGGGCCAACAAGACGGCGGCCGTGATCGTCAACATTCAGCGCCAGCCGGGCAGCAACGTCATCGAAGTCGTGGACCGCATCAAGGCACTGCTGCCGCAGTTGCAGGAATCGCTGCCCAGCGGCCTTGACGTGGCGGTGCTGACCGACCGCACGACCACGATACGCGCGTCGGTGGAGGACGTCGAAAAAGAGCTGATGCTGGCGCTGGGCCTGGTGATCCTGGTGATCTTCCTGTTTCTGCGCAATCTGTCCGCGACGGCCATTCCCGGCGTGGTCGTGCCGCTGTCGCTGGTCGGCACGTTCGCCTTCATGTACCTGGCCGGCTTCAGCATCAACAACCTGACGCTGATGGCGCTGACCATCGCGGCGGGCTTTGTGGTCGATGATGCGATCGTGGTCATCGAGAACATTTCACGCTACCTCGAAGAAGGCGATACGCCGTTGCAGGCCGCGCTGAAAGGCTCGGAGCAGATCGGCTTCACGATCATCTCGCTGACGATCTCGCTGGTGGCCGTGCTGATCCCGCTCCTGTTCATGGGCGATGTCGTCGGGCGTCTGTTTCAGGAGTTCGCCGTCACGCTGGCCGTGGCGATTCTGATTTCGGCCGTGATCTCGCTGACCCTGACGCCGATGATGTGCGCGAAAATGCTGCGGCGCGTCGACGAGGCGCGCGCGGGGTGGTTCTACCGGGCCAGCGGCCGTCTTCTCGATCGTCTGAACGACGGCTATGGACGGCTGCTGCGTTTTGTCCTGCGGCACCAGGGCATAACGCTGCTGGTGTCCATGGCGACGCTGGCGCTGACCGTGCTTTTATACATCGTCATACCCAAGGGCTTTTTCCCGATCCAGGATACCGGCGTCATACAGGGCATTACCGAAGCGCCGCAGAGCATCTCGTTTCCGGCGATGGCGGACAGGCAGCAGGCTCTGACCGACGTGGTGCTGCAAGACCCGGCCGTCGATAGCGTCGCTTCGCTGATCGGCGTCGACGGCACCAATCCGACGCTCAATACCGGACGCCTGCTGATCAACCTGAAACCGCTGGACGAGCGCGACATCAGCGCGGTCGAAGTGATCCGGAGGCTGCAACCGAAACTCGATCAGGTGCAGGGCATCGCGCTGTATTTGCAACCCGTGCAGGATCTGACCGTCGAAAACCGCATCAGCCGCACGCAGTACCAGTTCACGCTGGAATCGGTGGATCAGAACGAACTGAGCCGCTGGACCGGCCTGCTCGTGGACCGGCTCGCGCGCTCGCCCGTGTTTGCCGATGTGTCCAGCGATTTGCAGGATCAGGGCTTGCAGGCCTTCGTATCGGTGGACCGCAGCAGCGCCAGCCGCTTAGGGATCTCCATCGCGGCGGTCGACAACGCGCTTTACAACGCCTTCGGCCAGCGCCAGATCTCGACGCTGTTCACGCAGTCGAACCAGTACCGCGTCGTGCTGGAGGTTAAGCCCGAATTCCGCAACAGCATCGCGGCGCTTAAAGATGTCCGGGTTCAGTCCTCGAACGGCACGCAGGTGCCGCTGTCGACGATTGCAACGGTGTCGGAGCGGTTTGCGCCGCTGGTCGTCAATCATCTGGAGCAGTTCCCGGCGGCGACGATTTCCTTCAACCTGGCGCCGGGCGCGTTTCTCAGCGATACCATCGATGCGATAGAGCAGGCCAGGCAGGACATCGAACTGCCGTTGAGCGTGCATGCCAGTTACCAGGGTGCCATGCAGGCGTTCAGCGCCTCGCTGACCGATACCGTGTGGCTGATCATCGCGGCGCTCGTGACCGTCTATATCGTGCTGGGCGTGCTCTATGAGAGTTACATACATCCGGTCACGATCCTGTCGACACTGCCTTCGGCCGGCGTCGGCGCGCTGCTGGCCCTGATGCTGTCGGACTCTGATCTGGGCATTATCGGCATCATCGGCATCATCCTGCTGATCGGCATCGTCAAGAAGAACGCGATCATGATGATCGACTTCGCCCTGGAGGCGGAGCGCAAGGAAGGCAAGCCGGCGCACGAGGCCATCTATCAGGCCTGCCTGCTGCGCTTTCGGCCGATCATGATGACGACCATGGCGGCGCTGCTCAGCGCGCTGCCCATGATGCTGGGGTCCGGCGTCGGCTCCGAATTGCGTCATCCGCTGGGCATCACCATGGTCGGCGGGCTGATTTTCAGCCAGATGCTGACGCTGTTCACGACGCCGGTCATCTATCTGGCCTTCGACCGACTGGGCCGGCGTCTCAGGAGCAATCCCGAACCCATCGCACTGCCTGCCGGCAAGGAGTAGCCGTGTCACTGTCCGCACATTTCATTGCGCGCCCGGTCGCGACTTCACTGCTGACGATCGGCATCGCTTTGGCCGGCGCGCTGGCCTATTTCCAGTTGCCGGTGGCGGCGCTGCCGCAGGTGGATTTTCCTTCCATCTCGATCCAGGCTTCCATGCCGGGGGCGAGTCCCGAGACGATGGCGGCGAATGTGGCGACGCCGCTTGAGCGCGCATTGGGCCATATCGCCGGCATCACGGAGATGACTTCATCGAGCGGGCGCGGCTCCACCAGCGTCAACCTGCAATTTGATCTCGACCGCGATTTCGACGGCGCGTCACGCGACGTGCAGGCCGCGATCAACGCCGCCAGCAGCCTGCTGCCCGCCAACATGCCGTCCCGCCCGAGCTACCGCCGGAACAATCCCAGCGACACGCCGCTCATGATGCTGGCGCTGACCTCGGATGTTCTGACGCGCGCCCAGTTGTTCGATGTGGCCTCGACCATCATCGCCCAGAAGGTCTCGCAGGTCGAAGGCATGGGCAATGTCTCTATCCGGGGCAGCTCGCTGCCGGCGGTGCGCGTGGAGCTGAACCCGGCCGCGCTGGCCAAGTACGGGGTCAGCTTCGCCGACGTGCGCGCGGCCATCACGGCAACGAACGTGAATCGGCCGAAGGGCGCCATCGAGAATGACAGCCGCCACTGGCAGATTTTCGTCAATGACCAGGCCAAAACCGCGAGCGATTATCTGCCGCTCATCATCAGTTACCGCAACGGCGCGCCCGTGCGCCTTTCCGACGTCGGTACGGCCATTGATTCAGCGGAAAGCCTGGGCAGCACGGGTTACCTGAATGACAAGACTGCCGTGATGCTGGCCTTGTACAAGCAGGATAACGCCAACGTGATCGCGACGGTCGACAAGGTCAAGGCGTTGTTCCCGCAATTGCAGGCGTCCATTCCCCGCATGATTAATCTGACCATCGCGATGGACCGCTCCGCCTTTATCCGCGCGTCCCTGAAAGAGGTGCAGCTCAGCCTGATCATCGCCGTGGCGCTGGTCATCCTGGTCGTGTTCCTGTTTCTGCGCAATCTGCGCTCGGCGATGATCCCCGTCGTCACGGTGCCCGTGTCGCTGATTGGCACCTTCGGCGTCATGTATTTATTCGATTTCAGCCTCGATATCCTGTCGCTGATGGCGCTGACCGTCGCGACCGGTTTCGTCGTCGATGACGCCATCGTCGTGCTGGAGAACACGACCCGGCATCTGGAGCAGGGCGCATCGCCCGGAAAGGCCGCGCTGCTGGGCGCGAAAGAGGTCGGTTTTACCCTGCTGACCATGAGTCTTTCGCTGATCGCGGTGTTCATTCCGATTCTGCTGATGGGCGGCATCGTCGGGCGTCTGTTCCGCGAGTTCGGCCTGACCCTGTCGGCCGCGGTCGTCGTCTCGCTGATCCTGTCGTTTACCACGA
Source organism: Methylobacter luteus IMV-B-3098 (assembly GCF_000427625.1). Taxonomy (GTDB): domain Bacteria; phylum Pseudomonadota; class Gammaproteobacteria; order Methylococcales; family Methylomonadaceae; genus Methylobacter; species Methylobacter luteus. The sequence goes on along the minus strand of NZ_KE386569.1, from coordinate 1,447,410 downwards.
CGCCGATGCTGTGCGCGCTGTGGCTGAAACGCGGCGCCACTGAGCGGCACGGACGCTTTTATAATGTCAGCGAACGCTGGTTTGACAGCCTGGCAGCGGGTTACGACAGATCGCTGGCCTGGGTGTTGAAGCACCGAAAGCTTGTGCTCCTGTTGCTGGCGATCATCGTAGGGCTGAACGGTTATCTTTATTCGATTGTGCCCAAGGGCTTTTTCCCGGCCCAGGATACCGGCAGGCTATTGGGCGGCCTGATGGGGGATCAGACGATTTCATCGCGCGCCATGCAGGAAAAACTGGCGGCGTTTATCAAGATCATACGACAGGATCCGGATGTCGAGACGGTGCTGGGCAATACGGAAGGCGACCGCACCAACGGCGGGCGTCTGTATGTGATGCTCAAGCCGGTGGAAGAACGTCGTCTGCGCGCCGACCAGCTCATGAACAAGTTTCGCCGCCAGTTTGGCGATGTGCCCGGCGCGAGTCTGTTCCTGTTTCCGGCGCAGGAACTGCGCATCGGAGGCAGGCCGTCGTCGGGCACTTATGATTACGCGCTGGAGGCGGATCAGCTCTCGGATCTTCGAACCTGGACGCCGCAAATCGTCAGGGCCTTGCAGCAGTTGCCGGAGCTGACCGATGTCAACACCGACCAGCAGGACAAAGGCCAGCAGATCTTGCTGCAAATCGACCGGAGCGCCGCATCGCGTCTGGGCGTCACGCAGGCGCTGATCGATTCGACCCTGAACGACGCGTTCGGCCAGCGTCAGGTTTCGGTCATTTATGCGCCGTTGAATCAGTATCACGTGGTCATGGAAGTGGCGCCTGAATTCGCGCGGAATGCCGAGGCCCTGAAAAATATCTATGTCAGCGTGCCGCCCAGCGTCCAGTATCCGAACGGATCTCAGGTGCCGCTGTCGGCGTTCGCCGGTTACGAGTACACCAACACGGCTTTGTCGGTCAATCATCAGGGCCAGTTTCCGACCTCGACCATCTCGTTCAATCTGGCGTCGGGTGTTTCCCTGTCCACGGCCCTGCAGGCCATCAATGAAGTGATGAACAATCTGGGCGTGCCGACCTCGGTTCACGGCAGTTTTCAGGGCACAGCCAGAGCGTTCGAGAAATCGCTGGAAAACCAGCCCTGGCTGATTTTGTCGGCGCTGATTGCGATTTACATCGTGCTGGGCATGCTGTACGAGAGCTATATTCATCCGCTGACGATACTGTCAACCCTGCCGTCGGCGGGCGTCGGCGCCATTCTGGCCTTGCTGGCGTTCAAAACGGAATTCAGCATCATCGCCCTGATCGGCGTGATCCTGCTGATCGGCATTGTTCAGAAGAACGCGATCATGATGATCGATTTCGCCATCAATGCCGAGCACAATGGCGGCCTGAGCGCGGAAGAAGCGATTCGCAAGGCCTGCCGCATGCGCTTTAGGCCCATTCTGATGACCACTTTCGGCGCCCTGCTGGCCGCTGTGCCGCTGGCTTTCGGCACGGGTTACGGGTCGGAATTGCTCCGGCCCTTGGGTATCGCTATCATAGGCGGTCTACTATTCAGCCAGGTTCTGACCTTGTATACCACTCCCGTCATTTACCTTTATCTGGACCGCTTTGAAGCAAGGGTCCGCCGCATCTTTAGCCGCAAGGCCAGGCATTCAGTATCCGCGCTCTTGGATACGCCAGGAGACTATAAATCATGAGGAAAGGACTGAAATCACAGTTGTTGACTGTTATCGTTTGCTTGCCGGCCGTCGCCTGTACGGTTGGACCGGACTATAAGCGGCCCGCCATGCCGGTGCCGGCCGAGTTCAAGGAGATACAGGGCTGGAAGCAGGCACAGCCGCGCGACCATGAAATTTCCGGCGACTGGTGGAAGATTTTTGATGACCCTTATCTGAATTCCCTGGAACAGCAAGTCGACATTTCCAACCAGTCCATCGCTCAGGCCGAAGCGCAGTTCAGACAGGCGCAATCGCTGGTGCAGGGCGCGAAATCCGCTTATTTCCCGATCGTTTCGGGAAGTCTGTCGGCCAATCGCTTTCGCGCGGCCAGCGGCCAGAGCGTGGCCGTGTCCGGCGTAAGGAGTCTTTTCAATGGCGCTATCAGCTTTGCCTGGGAACCCGATATCTGGGGCAAGGTCCGCCGGGAAGTGGAGTCCAATGAGGCCGCCGCCCAGGCCAGTGCGGCCAGCCTGCAGGCCGTGCGGCTTCTGACGCAGGCCACACTGGCCCAGAATTACTTTCAGTTGCGCGCGCTCGATGAGCAGATCAAGCTCCTGAATGATACCGTCGAGGCCTTTGCCCAGACGCTGAAGATCACTCAGAACCGCTACGCCGTCGGCGTCGCCGGCAAGTCCGACGTGGTTCAGGCTGAAACCCAGCTGGAATCGGCCAGGGCGCAGGCCATCGACATCGGCGTGCTGAGGGCGCAGCTGGAGCACGCCATCGCTGTATTGATGGGTAAAACGCCTGCGGAGCTGACCATTCCGGTTGTGACCTTCAATGCGAAGATTCCGGCCATTCCGGTCAATATTCCTTCGCAACTGCTGGAGCGCCGGCCCGATATCGCCGAGGCCGAGCGTCTGGCCGCGGCGGCCAATGCCCAGATCGGCGTGGCCAAGGCGGCTTATTATCCCAGCCTCAATCTGGCTGCGACCAACGGTTATCAGGCCAGCACGTTTTCGAATTTGCTGACCAATGCGGCCCGCTATTGGGCGCTGGGCCCCGCGGCGCTGGCCTTGCCTCTGTTTGACGGCGGCGCGCGCGGCGCGACCCTGGGCGAGACCATCCACAGCTATGATGCGAGCGTGGCCTTCTATCGCCAGACCGTGCTGGTCGGCTTTCAGGAAGTCGAGGACCATCTGGCGGCGTTGCGCATTCTCGAACAGGAAATCAAGGTGCAGGAAAAAGCCGTCGCGGCCGCGCGCAAGGCCGTCGAACTGACGACCAATCAGTATCAGGCCGGCACCCTCAGCTATCTGAACGTCAATACCGCCCAGACCGCCGCTCTCAACAATGAAATCACGGCCGTCGATCTTTTGAGCCAGCGCCTGGTCGCCGCTGTGTTGCTGGTCAAGGCCCTGGGCGGCGGCTGGAGCACAGCGCAGCTGCCGAATCAGGATGAAGCCGGCGGGGATGTGGAATGGTCACAGTTTTTGCCGATTCCGGTGAAGTGATCCGCGCTATGTTGTCGCTGGATGGGGCATGTTGCCCGGCTTAGGAGTGGCGACATCGGCCACTTCTGGCACCAGATAAAGAGGCCAGTAGGGTACGCATCGCGTACCTTTTGAGGTTTGGTTCATCGGAAAACTTTGAAAAGGGTACGCAATGCGTACCCTACAAGGCAGTTCTCAGCCTGCCTTTTCCAGCTTTCTCATCTCGACCGGCGAAACCCTGCCTTTCGATGAAACCTTGTCGTACACCTCATCGAAAGCCTGCCGGCAATGGGGCAACCGCTCGCGCAACCGGTCATAGCCGGCATGGTCGAACATCGTTCTGAAAGCTTCCCTGCTCATAGTGGTTCTTGCATATAAGGCCTGGTAGCCCCGATGGTCGATGACGAATTTTTCCAGCAAGGGCAGGGCGATGGCGTTATCGAAATCCTTCTTGCCCGGCGTGCCGTAGGCGCCGATATCCACATACATTTCGTCCACGGCGCCTTCCTCTGTCCTGAAAGGGTGAACAAAGCCGGGTTGTCCGCCATTATCCTTGATCGCCATCGGCGAAAGCCATAAGGGATATAACCGGAAATGCTCGTCGAAATAGTCGATGGACTGCTTCAGATACCGGATTGGCATGAGCATGTCCTGAATCACATGAAACTTTTCCCGAAGCCGCTGGGTGGTTTGCGTTTCCGTGTATTTCAATAATTCGATGCGGGGAGGCAAGGCCCAGCCCAGCAATGCCCTGAAAACGGGATGATTTCCAAACGGAATGATTTCCTCCATGGCCCAGAAATAACTGCGGGTGTGCCGGTGAAAATAATCCCTTACCGGCAAATACTCGACGCCTTCCTTCCGGTGCCCAAGGTGGCTCTGGACATGCTTGTAAAACCAGGGCTTATACCATCGTCCGATGGCATTCAAAGATCCGTCCGGGCCCACGGCATCGACGAGTCTGCCGACCATGATAACCGCCTGATCGCGGCCATAAACCAGGCCTTCCACGAAATCGTTGTTTTCGGCATCGCGGCTGGCTCGTTCGAAAACGCTGACCATATCATCAAGGGTATAAACAGGCTGATAGTGAAGCCTGACGTACTTTTTGACCGGAACGATCTTCAATTCGGCTGCCACCAGAAAGCCCAGGGTGCCATGGCTCCATGGAATCTGATAAAAGAACTCTGGATTTTCCGAAGGACTGCATTTGACCTGTTTCCCTTCCGCCGTCACAATCTCGAAGGATTCGCAAATGTGCTGGAATAGCCCGTATTTATGGCTGCTGGTTTCCACGCCGAAACCCATGATCAAACCGCCCACCGTCAAACTGTCCAGTTCCGGCACCACGGGCAGCGTCCAGCCTCGGGATATGAGGTTGCGCGAAATCTGGCCCATGGTCGCGAGGGGTTCCACGCGCACGATTTGGCGCTGCTTGTCGATTTCAAGCAGGTCATACATTCCAACATCGATCCTGCGGTGTGAAAGCTTGTATTTTGGCACCAGTTCGCTCATGGTTTTCCAGCCTGATCTTGCGGTGCAAAGTTTTTGTTCCGCGCCTTGCATTTTCCAGTCCGCGATTTGCCGAATCACCGCTTCAACCCGGTCAGCGTGTTTTGCGGGGGCACTGTTAAGGCGAAAGGAAATCCAGTTACGGATGCCGGCATAGGCGCCATAGACTGCCGAAACAGGCAGCAGGAAAAGGGTGGCGAATATCCCGCGATAATGGGTTAATACGTGTTCGAATAAGAGGTCGGGTTTTATCACTGGGGTTATCCTGAATTAATTGATGAAAAGCCGGTTTCCGATAGCAGGCATCGGGCGCTGTTCGGTTTTATAGTTAGCCAATATTCCTTTGACGCTGAATAATCCAGGTTGAAATGGCTGTGTTATTCGGCTTTATTATTTAGTTGACGGCTACGCCATTATCTCATGCTGTGGCTGTGTCCTTGTACTCAAAAAAATGCCGGGTTTGGGAATTATCAGGGATATTTTTGTATCGAATCAAATGTTCGCCTCCGTGAATGCGCCAAATGTATTATCAACCCGCAACTGTTGGATGTCTTATTTTCCTATGCCGCGAAAACCGAATCATGCCATCGCTATCGCGTGGCTATTGAGTGTAAGTATTTTCCTGCGGGCAATGCCCGCTTTTGCTGAATCCCGGACAGTCGAAGAGACATTGAGTCTGTTGGGAATGGACAGGGGGCAGATTGCCGAACTGGCGCAAGGTCAGCCTGTCACTTTTGCTTTGAGTGAAAGCAGTACCGACGAGCTTGCCATGGGCATCGTCTGGTATCTGCCGGTTTCTTTGGCCAGGGCGGCCGAACAGTTGCGGCAGGAAAATCCGGACCCGCTAGATGTTGATGTCACTGCGTACGGGTTATTGACCGAGCACGGCGGAGCGGCTTCCTTCGCATCCGCCGTTCTGTCCCGGGCAGAAATCGAGGCTTTATTGGATACCGAACCGGGCGACGAATTCAATCTGTCCGCCTCTGAGATTGACAGCTTCAAAACGCTCAGGCAGACGTCCCCTGAGGCCATCGAAGATGCGGTCTTACAGCATTACCGTGAGGTCCTCTTCCAGCGCTTTGAAGCGTACCGGCGCGGAGGAACGTACGCAATAGCGCCGTATGTGCGGGAAGGAAATCGGGATTCCAAGCCTTCTCTGGAACTTCGCCAGGCCGCAAACGCAAGCGTCGTCCTGGCGAGCTACTTTCCGGCCTTGTACAAGGCTTGGCTGGATTATCCAAAACCTTTGCCGCCAGGAGCGGACGAGGCCTTCCCTTGGGTGGAAAAAAAAGTGGAAGGTCGTCCGGCGGTTATCCTCAGGCACCGCATCAGTACTGATTGGAACGGCGGAGTCTTGTCATTGACTCGGGAGTTCTATGCGCCGCATTCATACAATTCCAGCCAGTGGATAACCGGCTGTCTGGCCTATCGCGACGGCACGGTGGTCTTTCAGCAGGTGCGCAGCTATACCGACCAGGTGAGAGGAATAGCCAGCGATGTCAAGCATATAATCGGCCGGCAAATACTGAAAGACAAAATGCTCAAGTCTTTTAAGCGCCTTTGCGGTGTCCTGGGTCAATGTCAGTGATTAACTGATGTTACGCAGGGATGTTTTATCCCGTTTGCCGTATGGAGCGCGTAGGCTGGGTTGATAAACCCAGCATTCGAAGCCGCCTAAGCTGGGTTTCCGCAAAGCTTCAACCCAGCCTACACGAACTGATAAATCCGGCATTTTGGGGGCGCCCATGCCGGGTTTCCGCTAGAGCTCCAACCCAGCCTACGCGAGCTTCACATTTGATTACTGATGCGACGGGCCGCTCTCTCCAAGCTCCTGTGCAAATTCGGCGAATTCCTTTTGCCAGGGCTCTTTGCTGTAGCCCCAATTGCCCTCCGCCAATAGCTTTTCCCCCAGCGCGAATTCGGCTTTTGCCTGGCTCAGGCTAGCCTCGTCACCGTCATGCCAAAGCGCCTGGGCATAAAACAGGTGATTGAGCGGGTGCCCAGGATGGTCCTTGACCGCCTTTTCCAGCAGTTCCAGCGCCTTGTCGAGATCGCCTATGCCATTGGGCCAGGCTGGCGCTTTCAGATAAAGCGCCCCCAAAAGGCGCCGCGGACCGCCATCGTCAATATCCGGGCTCAAGGCCACCGCCTGTTTCATCTCGCTTTCCAGTCGACCAAGATTTTCCATGGCTAGCGTGATGTGCTCGCGCACCGCCAGGCCAAGGTTGGCCGCCAGGTAGTAATGCACCGCTCCGTCGCCGTCGCCTCCTTGCGCCAGGGCGGCTTCGGCAAAATCCACCCCCTCAGTGGCGAACTTCTCGCGTTTTTCGGAGTTGAGTTCGCGCTCAGCCAGATGCAGGCAGAGCCGGCTACCCAGCGCGGTGCGGCGCACTGCATGATCCTGGGTGTCGCGCAGGACGTTCAGTGCGCAGGCCAGGGCATGGGTGTCACTCAAGGGGCCGAGCTTATTTTGTTCGGCGCTTAGCGTGTCAGCGGTTTGGTTGGGGCAGTCGGAAAGCCGGTCAAGCCGGACACGGTCGCGCGGGAGGCCGGCGCAGCCGCTCATGAATGACAGTATCAGAATGGCGGAAAGAAGGCGTGCGTCGCTCAAAGTCTTATTTCCCTTCATGCCACAGTTTAACCATCGGTTCGTACACGGCCTCGTCCACGTTGACAAAGGATTCCACCCCGAACAGTTCGCATAGTTTTTTACCCTCGGCGTCAGTACACATCTCTTTTAGCGCCTTGCCGAAGCGGGTGCGTTCTTCCTCAGTCGTAGTGACGCTGTTAGCCACCACTCCCATAAGCGGGATTTCTTCGGATGTGAAGACAGCTTCAAGAGGCTTCTCCAGATGAAGTGACCCAAGTCCGCCGAATTGTTGCTCGTTCAAGATGACGGCGTCCAGTTCCCCTTTGCTCAAGGAACGCAACGCGCGGATGGCCTGATTGGACGGTTTCAGGATGAAACCGGCGGAATCGTATTTTCCTGCAAAAACGATCTTGCTGATGAATGAGGGTTCTTCCAGTACCGTCCCGCCCAAGGTTTTGCCTTTCAGTTCGTCCAGGCTCTTGTACTTATCCTTTTGGATCATTACCCGGTAACGCTCGCTGGTGCGGCCTTTGATCTTGGGCTGGGCTACCGGCAACAAGTTGTGCTGGTTGCGCAATTCCAGATAGAGGCCCAAGGAGGTGATCGCGAACTTGGGATTTTTTTCGGTCATCAGCTTTCTGCATTCGTCCGGTTTGGTGCTGAATACGCTGTTGAAGCTGTTCTCCTGCCACTGACCGACGCGCTCCACCACTCGCAGCATGGAACTCATCGCTCCGTTGGCATCCTTGACATTGACCGACCCGCCAGGGTAGCAGACCACGATCATTTCGGGATTGGGCGCGGCACATACGGCAAGGGGTGCCAACAGGCTAACAATAAAAAGACAAATTTTTCGCATTATGGTTTTCTCTTGGAATCAAATAATTGCCCGATAGCCGGAGCCACTAGAAGGGTTGCGGTCAGGCAGCACAACAGCCCGATGGTGATGCTTAGCCCCAAAGAAGCCACGCCCCGGTAACTGGCCAAGGTGATGGCGCCCAAACCGGCCAGTGAGGTACCCGCGGCCAACCCGATTGTCTTGCCGACAGCCAGGCTGACTTGCAAGGGGGTGCGCGTATTCAATTCTCTCCAGCGGTAGCTGAACCAAACGCCATAATCGACCGCCAGCGCAATGACTAAAGGCAAAGCAACGATGTTGGCGTAATTATAGCGAATGCCACTCAGCGCCATCAGCCCTAGCATCCAGCCGCCGCCGATCAGCAGGGGCAATGCCGCCAGCGCGAAGCCAAGCAGGCTGCGTGTCGCCGCCATGACCCAGAGCAGGCACAGCGCCAGAGCCAATTGCGTGCCGTGAGTAAAACTAGCCACCACGGCCTTGGAAAACTCCTGGTGCGTGGTCGGGAAGCCGGTCGCTTCCGGAGAGACGTTATAGACGTCTTTGATCAGGGCGTCGAGGTTGTCGGGATCGTATACGGATTTTGCCGGGAAGGCATAGACCGCGATACTGCCATCAGCGGCAAAGAAGCGCTCGTGCAGGGCAGGCGGCAACTGTTCCGGCGTAAGGGGCCGGGCCTGCCGCCAGATGTCAATGATGTTAAGCCCGGCATCGGCACCGGATAACAAGGCGCGCAAGAAGCTCTCGCTGCGCACACGACCCAGCTCGCTGTCAGCGGCGAGACTGGCCGAAATGGCCAAAACCTGTTCGCGCACTTTCTCCAAACTCTCGACCAGGTTGGCATGACCGGCGGAGAATGCCTGCTCCTGGGCTTCGTCGATGATGGCGGTGCCGTTTCCCAGCACAGCCTTCAGTAACTCAAATGATTTTGGTGATAAGCCGGCGCGGTCGAGTTCTGCGACCTGCTGGGCATAGTCGGTCCGGGCGAACGCCTCGCCGATGCTCACGGCCTTGTGGAGGCGTTCGTCGGCATCCGCAGGAAAAAGACCGGCCAAAGACTGCGCCTGGGCAATCGTCTTGAGTTTGCCCGCCTCGTTGGTGATCCGGTGAGCCTCGGCCATATCCTTGGCGGTGAAAATGATGACCTCAGACTGATAGTCGCTTTCCGCCACCATGCGGCGTTGATAATTGGCTGCCTGGGAATCTTTGGGCAACATGGCCAGCACGTCGTAATCGAAATGAATGGTGAAACCCTTCAATCCGCCAAAGACAGCGCCGCCTATGGCCAATATGACCAGAGCCACCGCAATGTGTTTGGGGAACGCGCCGCTGTATTTCTCAGGTCTTGCGGAAGCTAGCGGCGTGACTAGCGAGTTAATTTCTTTCAGCTTGGGCGGAAGCAAGGCGTAGAGTGCGGGCTGAACCATCCAGGTGCTGATCAGGATCATCAGCACGCCCATGGCCGCCACCACGCCCAGTTCGGCGAAGCCAGGGAAATCGACCGTGGCCAAAACGCTGAAGATCAGCAGCGAGGCGCCCCCTGCCGTTAGCACCGCTATAAAGGATGAGCCGATGCCCACCCCGATCGCCTCCACCAGAGGCTTGCCTGTGCGGCGCTCCTCGGCGATACGCGAGGAGGTGAAGATGCCGTAGTCCGCCCCCAGTCCGAACAGAATGGCGATAAAGGCAGCGGTGATAATATTCAGATGGCCGACGGTGAACAAGGCCAGGCCCAAGCTCCACAGCACGCCGAGTCCCATAGGAATGAAAATCAGCGCGGCCCAGCGCACGCTACGCACCACCAGAAGGATCAATGCGGCGACCAGACAGGCGGAGGTGATTGTCACCAGGGTCATATCCTTTTGGATATTGACGTATTCCTCGTATTCGAGGGCCGGTAGCCCGGTCAGTCCCACCGTAGGCGGAGTGCGGCCTGCGGCTTTGGCTTGTTTAGCCAGGTCCGCCGACACCTGCTTGACCTTGTCGACGAAGGGGCCAAGATTATCGAAATTTCCGGAAGGGTTTTTCGGGTGGACGAACAAAAACAGCATCTGCCCGTCGCGCGAGGCAAAGTAGCCGTCGGACATGCCTATTGCCGCGTTTTTGGCCAGTAGGCGGCTCCAGTCCAAGCCGGCCGGAGCGGTTTCAGAGGACAGCCAGCGCTGCCATTCTTCCAGAAAAAATGCCGCCAAGTTCAGGCTGGCTTCGGCAGCTTGCAGGTCGGTGTCCGTCCCGCCCAGCGGCGGGTGGTCTTTGCTCCAGCTCAACGCTTTGCGCAGGTTTGCTTCCATCCTTTCGCCATGTAGGGTGGGCGGACTCGCCATCTCGGCAAGCTTATCCAGGCTCTCGGTCGGCATCAGCAGGTAGGAATAGTTCAGGAAAAACCTCATGTCAAGACGGGAGGTTGCCTGGCCGATCTCGGGCTCTGTCTCAAGCCGGGCGGCCAGATCGTTGGCAAAGGACTCCAATTCGTTGCGCGGAGCGCCTTCCAGGACCACCATCAGATCCGAAGCGGCGCCGTAATTCTCCAGGAAGTCGTTGAAGCGCTTCGCCACCGCCGTGTCCTGGGGAAGCAGCGCCTGCCGCGAGGTATGGACCGGGAGTTGCAGCGTCGCCCAGAGGGCCAGTATCGACAGCACCATAGCGGCTCCCAGGATCGACCAAGGATTTCGGGCAAAGCATTCGGCGATCTTGGCAATACGTTGGGTGATTTTTATTGGCATGAGATTCCGTTAATCAATCCGCGCAAGAGACCCGCGCCGCTTCTTTTCTGGCCAGATGCTCCTCCCACTTGCGCGCGGTTAGCCGCTGGAACATCGGAACCACGGGGTTGAGTTCGATAGGCGGGGCATCCCAGTATGTTTCGTAGCCTAACAGCTCTGCTTCCAGGGCAACGCCGTCTTCTTCGAGTATGGGTTTGAACACCAGGGGCTTAGCGATATTCAACACTATTTGGGTCAGCCATTTCGGAGTTTTCATGGCAATCAGCGGAATCTTCAGGGCATCGAAATAAAACAGGAAAAATACCCGGGTATTCCGCTCGTCGATAGGCAACATAAACGACCAATTCTTGATGCTGTCGCCAGTGTTAGTCCATTGATAGGGGTATTCGTAGCACAGCTCGATGGAACGGGTATTGACCCGGTTGCGGTCCACGAAAATCCCGGAAATCCGGCCACCGGCCATATAGGCGTCGTAAGTCAGGTAAACTCTGTCGTCATCGGCCTCATGGTGAGTCAGTTTGGCATCAATGAAAGGCTTATATTTACGGTGCAGGAAAGCATGGGAGAAATCGCAGATATTGTCCATCACCATGGAATGGTGGGTGCGCCAAGTTAAATCCGAGACAAAGTTGGCCCACGGGTCGTCCCCGTCGAGTTCGGGAATTGCCGGAATCTTGCGCTCGCTAGCCAGTTCCGGATCGCCAGGGAATAGCCAGATAAGGCCATAGCGGACCTGCACGGGATAAGTCCGCAATTGTCTTTTGATGAGCGGTTTGCCGAAGCAGTCGTGGGAGTAGTCTTCCAGCCAACCCTTCCTGTTGAAGGACCAGCCATGATAGGAGCAACGCAGATTGCACTGATCCACCGCACCATGCGTTAGCTTGAGCTGACGATGCGGACAGCGGTTTTGCATCGCCGCGAGTTCGCCGTCTTCGCCACGGTACAAGGCAATAGAGGTGTTCCAGAAGGTCACTTCTTTCACCTGACCTTTCTTAACCGCGCTCTCGTATTCCACCACATACCAGCGATCAGGGTCCATGCCGGCAGCGCGGGCCTTTTGCCGCGAGTTCTTGGCTTCTGCAAAGGTGGGGGGCGATGATTTCATCTGCTCATTGTTCATGTCTGGGGCTCCAGTTCGTGGTTAAGCAAGGATGGATTGTTTACTTGGACGGGACAATCAAGCCCCTGCGTACGAAATCTTCGTAGGCTTCCCGCACTGCCTGGGACAATTGGGTGGGCTGGTAGCCCAATTCCTGTTTCGCCTTGTCGTGGCCGGCCCGGCGCCGCATCTGGAGCAAGCGCACCGCACCCGGCGTGAAGCGCCTGGGCAGATGGGGGAATGCCCTGTACCAGGTCTTGTCGGTCACTTCGGCCAGTATGGCCATCAGGTATGGCGGCAGCCGCAGCCGGGGCGCCGGGCGGCCGGTGACTTCCCGGAACAGCGCCATCAGATCGTCCACGCTGGCATAGGCGGTGCTGAAAATGTACTTCTGCCCGGAACGCCCATGCCGCATGGCTAATAAATGGCCTTCGGCGATATCCCGGCCGGATACCCATTCGAAGCCTCCGGGAATGTAAGCGCGCAGAGAGCCGTGAGCGTAATCAATGAGCACGCGGCCCATGCGCGAGGGCACGTAATCGTGGGGTCCGATGATGGCGCAGGAAGTGGCGACCACCACGTTGAGGCCATTGGCGTGGGCCTTAAGGCACTCATGCTCGGTGAGATGCTTGGTAAAGCCGTAAGGCAGATGGCGATCGAAGGGATAGAACGGCATGTCCTCATGGCTGGAACGGTCCGGCTCGTAGCCGGTGGCGCTGAGCGATCCTGACACGACCACCTTGTCGATGCTGTGGCGCTCGGCCGCCTGAAGAACATGGATTGTACCTCGGACGTTGGTGTCGAATATTTCGCGCTTATGGGCCGCATTACCTTCGATAGTCGAAACCAGGGCAGCGCAATGATAAACGCGTGCGCAGCCGCGCACGGCAGCGGACACTGCCTCGCTGTTGCGCAGGTCAGCGAACACACGCTCCACGTCGAGGCCGTCCAGTGCTCCGTTGTCGTGTTCGGCGCGCATCATCACCCGCACCTGCTCGCCCTCTTCGAGCAGGCGGCGAACCAGGTTAGCGCCAAGGTGACCGGTAGCGCCTGTAACGAGCGTTATGCCGGCGCTCATCGCATTAATCCCGGATGACGCCACCAAGGGTGGAGAAGAAAGATCAGGTCGAGGCGTTCGGATGTCATCGTTCTTGTTTTTAAATCTTTGACCAGGTAACAGGCATGATTTAACCCAAAGCAGTCCATGGCTTTAGAGGGATAGCTTCGTCCAGAACGCAAATAGCACGGCTTAAGGCTTTTGAGTATTTGCGCCATAACCGAAATAAGTAAGATATTTTATTTTCTCGAAATAATGATAAAAAAATGCCGCTAACGAAACCTCATTTTTTATCAAGGGTTTAATGATGATAAACGCATCCGAGAGAAGTCTTATCGCCTTAGGTAAATTCAAAATGTTATGACGCAGTAAATTGCGAGCGCCAAACACCGTTAATAAACAGAATTGTTTCATTAAGGAATAATGGTTCCTGTTCAGGCCGGCCAAAATAGCAATCGATTCCTGCGCGTTAGCCCCGCCACGCTGCAGGTATTGGAATACCGCCATTTTAAGTAAATCGTTAGCCATGACACCGTAGAGCGCATTGGCGAGAATATTAAGATTGGCGTTGGCGCTCTGCCTGTCACGGTAATAGGCTTCGATTTTTTCATGAATCAAATCGGTATTACTGAAATCGGGCATAGCCAATAAATGGGAACTCAATATCTGGATGTCCGAAAATACCGCTGTCAATCCGCCGCCTGTTATGGGATGGCGCATATTCAGAGCGTCTCCCAGCATTACTGCCCCCTTCCGTATTATGGGTCTTGCCGCCATGTAATGATTAGGCATGACCTTGAACCCGCCTTCTTGCAAGGCTTGCGCATAGCTGTTAAGCATGCATTCGGGAATGTAAGGCGCTACATTGGCATCCAAATGCGCTTGCAGCAACAATTTGGTCGGCAGCTGTCCGCCCGGAAAATCAATTAAAAGCCTGACTTCATTATTGGAAATGGGATAACAAATAAAGGGCGATGGCCCCGACAAAAACACATGCCCATGTTTTGGAATAGGCATTTCACAGTCTTTTAAAATCAAGCCGATAAAATAAGACGTCACGGTTTTTTCATTATTGCTGAGATGCTCTCTGAAATTTGAAAAGAATCCGTCGCTGGTAATGGTTAAGGGGGCATAAATGGACTTTATCTGGGACGTGAGCGATTCCCGGAAACTGACGCCAACAATTTCATGCTTTTCGTTTTCCAATAGATGCAGCGCCTTGCCATGTATTTGCCTGACCGATTCATTTTGCAGAGCGGAGGCTCTTATCTGCTGCAAAAACCGGCCATTATGCAGGCCCATTCCTGTATGGTGACCCGGATAATGAATGGTTGTGTTTTCCTCGCCTTGCAGCAGCAGCGCGTATCCTCCGACCGTCTGTGCTTCAAAGCCGTCCAGTAAATGCCTGAGCCCCATTTGCTCAAGCGATAGCACGGCTCCAGGTTGCAACAATTCGCCGACGATGCGCTTTTTCTCTTTAAAGCTCTGATCGATTAACGCGATTTTGATGCCTTTGGGGGCAAGATGAGCAGCGATGGTGGCCCCCGCCATGCCTGCGCCGATAATGCAGATGTCGAATTCTGACTTCATACTGAGCCCCTGGAGACGAGTGCTTTAAACAGCGTTGATTCATTTATCATCCTTGAACGTACCGCCTGTAGTATCTGCTTAATGCCCAGACAGGAAAGATATTCCTGTAATTGGCATAAGTTATCATGCAGTTATAGTTAAAAACGCCGGAAATGCTTTCCTGTGGCCAATCGCCGATAGCGCTTTGTTTATTCAACAATACGTTAATGCCTGATTCGATGACTTTCCTTTCGCTGAACTCGGCGGCCATCAGCGCCAGCAGAGCCCAGGCGGTATTAACCCCTTGAGATGCCGCCGCCTCGCTATAAACCAACGTTGAACAGGATTTGAAAGTCTCGCCCCAGCCGCCATCCGCTTTTTGCTTATCGAGCAAAAAGGCGCAGGCGCCGGTTATGCTGGCCGCTAAGGTCGCATCGTCATAATAACCATTGCCTTTGGCCTTACTGAGCGCTTCCACGCCGAACCAGGTCGCATAGGTAAAACAGACCGCCCAGCCGCCATACCAGGAACCATCCGCCCTTTGTTGGTTAAGGATAAAATTGAGTCCTGTGCTTATCGCTTTGCGTATTTCGCTGGTTTTAAAGCCGGGATAAGTTTCTTGAATTTCCAGCAAAGAAATGACACAGGCCGCGGTACATTCCGTCCATGAATAATCAATCATGATATCGGCAAACACTTCGGAAGGATTGAGTTTTTCCAGCCATTTAGGCGCTCGCGTCAATTCATAAGTGGCCCAGCCGCCATCGGTATTTTGATAAGAAAGTATGACGTCAACGGCTTGTTTGATACGTTGCTCATCAACCATCGGCTTAACCAGACCAGAATGATGAATGGCCAAAGTGGCGCTTAAGCCTTCCGCTGTGCAATCGGCAACCGGCCAGCCGTTTTCAGGGGTTGAAAATGGCCAGCTGCCGATCATCGGATGGCGGAAAAACTCGGCATGCGTCGGGTGTTCATCCTTGATTTGCGATAGCTCGATGAATCGATAGCTTTTTGCAATCGTTGCCGGAAATAGTTTGCCCAGGTCGCTTTCCAGCATGGCGCGGGTTGCAAAAGCGGTATCCCAAAGTTGCGAGCCGTTGTAGCCATTCATTTTCATGCCGTCTTCGGCAACCCATAAATAATCATACCAACGCGCTGCATGTTTTTTAAATTGCACAGAATCTTTACCGTAAGCATGCCAGATACAAATGGAATTAATGGCTTGATTGACGGGGCCGATATTGATGTAGCTGGTTTGCTCATCCTCGGCATTGAGGTATTTTAAGATGTAGTCCGTGGACTTTTTTCTTAACCAGGCGCTTTTGAACTTTTCATAATTATTGGTGAAAAAATTCATCCACTTCAATACCGGGGACGGGGTGGTGTAACAATCTTTTTCGCATACCGTATCACGCTGTTTAGGCCAGTTAATAGAGGCGAAATTCTCGTTATGGATTTCCTCTCTTAATGACAAAATCAGTTCATTTTCGGGCGCTTTAATTCGCTGGGCATAGCAATAGGCCATCGGCAAGTAAACCATGCGGGTGTGGCACCAGTAGCGCCAGGGATGGACCGGCAGCCATTTGGGAAATAGCCACATTTCGGGAAACAGGCTGTTGAAGCCTTGCCAGTCGTATAAATTCAACACAGCCAGATAAAATTTTCCCCAGGATGGGATGCCGGTTGCACCGCCATTGTTTTTAATCCACGTCCTGGCCTTGATCAGTTGCTCATGATTTTTATCGACTCCCAGAAGACGCAACGACACGTATTGCATGACGGTGCCGAACATGGTCGATTCGCCTTCAATATGCATGCCCCAGCCGGCATCTTTATTCTGATGATTGAATAAATAAAGCTTCATCATTTCCTGATGCGCTTTGGGAAACGGTGAATCTGAAATATAGGAAGCGATCAGTAAGCCGGGCAAGAGAAACAGCGGTCCGCCGTAATCACCCGGCCAATGACCGTCTTCAGTTTGCAAGTAAGAGTAATAGTTCATTCCTTTGATGAGCGCGCCGATGATTTTTTGCTTGTCGGGATTCGCTGACTGAGGTATTTCCCCTGTAAAATTTTGGAACTTAGTATCAGTGGCTGTATTTCTGAACACCTTGTCGCCGGAATTGGGATTGCTGGATTTATCAAACTGAAAATCTTTAGCAAACTGAGCTATTTCTTCGTCTGTAATGTTATCGACATTTTGTAAATGCGCATTGATATTATTTGAACTGGGCTTGAATGCCCAAATTTGCCGTCCTTTTTCAGTGAGTAGTTGCCAGTTTTTCCAACCCGGTTTTACATTCAACATAAATGTTTATGAGATTCCTTTTAATTTGGTTAAGCGACAGATACCATCCTTTGAAAAGTTGGTGCCTGCAAGTCTTGGATTTGTTTACTTATCAAATAAGGCAATGCGTACCATTACCATAAAGCCTTTTAGTTTTTTCCATAAGCCGGGCTTTTGGCGTAAACGCTCATGGCCAGGCAGTAATTGCCCTTTAGCCAATTTGCCGATTTTTCTTTTCACGGCCGGGTCCAGTTTGCCGTCGGCAGCCAATTCAAAAAACAAGGCTTTCACATTGCCTAAATCAAAAAAATCCCGTTGCCATTCCCATTTATAATCGCCGCCATAACGAAACCAGGAGCCGCCTATGCCTGCCACTTCATAATGTGTACCGTCTTCTCGTAGCGCAGGCGACACTTGACGCCATAAGCCTATCACTTCACCCTGTTTCTCATCAATTAAAATGCGGTGGTACGGATAGCGCCATTCTTCAAAGCCTTCCATTTGCACGCCTAAAGCCCATTCTTCTATCTCTTTACGGCTGCGCGCGACAAATTCTTCATTGGGGCCGATATTCCAGCGATATTCAGCCGTCTCTGTATACATCGCGCCCAGGTATTTGGGCCAATTGCCTTCTTTTTCCGCGTTGCGGTTCGCCTGCAGCCAACGGTCAACCATTTCTTCAAGTTCTGCTCTGGGATATGCAGCCATGCTTTATCTCTTTAGTGCGTTTGGTTCAATTCAATTTTAATTGCTTTGGTCGGGCAATATTTTTCGGCTTGTCGGGCTTTTTTCAGTAAATCCAGCGGCGGGCTTTCTTTTAAAATGGTTACATTCCCTGCATCGTCCACCTGAAAAAGCTCAGGCGCTTCAGTCATGCAGGTTGCATGCCCCTGGCAAAGCTCCCTGTCAATTGTTATTTGAAAACTCGAGCCAGTTTGTACGCTTTCCTGGGCGGCATTTTTCATTGACTCATCAGCGGCATATTTAACGTCCGTGCGTTTTATATAACGAACACGACAAGGTGATACCGGTTGCACCACCATTTGGGTGAAGTCATCCTGATAAGTGTCTTTGTTGTCGATCAGTTCAAAAGTAAACCGGCGTAACAAAATGCTGAAAATGGCTTTGAGCTGCAACATGGCAAAAGCGTTGCCGCTGCATTTGTGTTTGCCGCCGCCGAAGGCAATCCAGCTGAAGGGTTTGGCATCTTCCTGGCGTATTTCTGAATAGCGATCAGGATCAAACTTTTCCGGGTCCGGGAAAACATCAGCGATGCGATGCGATACGCGCGGTGATGCGCAAACGTATTTTCCGGCCTTGATCGTATAATCTTTAAAATGAAAGTCCTGCATCACCTTGCGAATTAAAAATATCAGAGGAGGGTGCAAGCGCAAGACTTCTTTAATGACATTTTCCAGTACCGGAATTTCGCGTAAGGATTGAAAAGTCACTTCGCCGTCAGTGCCGAAGTGTGCATCCAGTTCATTCAGGGCCCGTTGCATATAGTCGGGCCGGCGCGCCAGTTCCAGCAAGGTCCAGGCTGCCGTGCCTGCTGTGGTATGATGCCCGGCGAATATGGTGCCGATTAACATGCCCGTTATTTCATGGGCGGATAAACGGCTGCCGTCGTCATAGCTGGCATCAATGAGTAATTGAAACGCATCTTCACTTTTTTCCGGTTTCTGCGCTCTCTTGGCAATTATACCGGTGACCAGTTCTTGAAGTCTGGCGCGCGCTTTATCACGGCGTCGAAAAACAGGGAGGGGCAGATAGGGAAAAACAAAGGCCAGAGGATTTACGCCTTTTTCAAGATCGTGATAAATTTTGGCGAATTCTTCATTCAGTTCATAACGGAACTCATCGCCAAGCAGGCAGTGGCTGGAGGTGTAAATGGTGAGTTCTTTCATGAACTCAAGCAAATCAATTTCCCCGGTATCGCCCCAGCTGGCAATCATTTGCTCGACTTCCTGGACGATCACTTGGGCATAGCCGCGCATCGGCTTATCGCGTAAAACCGGCATGAGCATTTTAAGCTGTTGGTCTTTTTTATGCGGCGGCGCATCAAAAACCACGCCCTTGCCAAAAATTGGCGTCATGATTTTATACGCCTGGCTTTGATCCAATTGGGCGTCGGACGCGCGAAAAAAAGCTTCATTCGCTTCCGGGCCGGTCATCAGCACCATTTTTTGATGAAACATACGGAATTCGCCAATTTCTCCCAGAGTATTTCTCAGTTTCATCATGTATTCAAAGGGATTTTTGCCAAATTCGAGCATATGCCCCAGGAGCGGCAATGCATAAGACATTGTAGGCGGCTCTTTGCCTGGCGAAACGGTCTTTTCGATGTTCGTCGTAGTCATGCTCGATTTTGATATATTTTTATTAAGGAAAACTGATGTTGTAAATCCAGATTCCTTATAGCGCATTGATCTTTGAAAGCGGCAACAGACCATGCCGGGAAAATCAATCGTGTCAAAACCAGGGATACCCGCGGTATCGGCAGGATTTTTAAATAAAAATTTATCTGCTCGATCATTGTTTTAATTGAACTCTTATTATTATTTTTTTCACTCAAATGTATTCACTTTTGCAGTCATTATTCATTTTGTTGACTGGATTTCTATTAGTATCATTACTGATAAACCAGAGATTGAGCGAATAAGGGGCAACGGCAGGTCTACCGCCTCAAGCATATTCATGAATTCTCTGTTCGCCTGTTTATTTCTGATCGGGCTGAACCTGTAATGCCAAACATATTATAAGCTTCTATTTTTAGAAATTTGTAGCTAACATTGAACTTTAATCAAAATTGGGCCGGAACGCCTCCATCCCGGTTTAGTTGGATGATGGTCATGAGAATTACCGGATGCCCGAATTTTCAGGGCAAAAACAGGGTGGCTCTCCAAACAATGCAGGATAGGTTAGAGACATTGCTTGGATCGTGATCCCCCAGTCCGCGCCAGTGAATATCTTCAAGATAAGGCAAGCAGGAGGCTATGCACTCTGGCGAAAAATACAATAATCACGTATCTGATGGGTGCCCTCTTGGCGTCACTATGTCATGGCTCAAGTTTTTATTTTCATGGCCAGAAGGATAAGCTTTTTTCGATGGCATGCGTAACATCAGGCATGGGATTAGGTAGAGGTGAGTCGCTTATTGCATCATTTTAACGCGGCTTACTTAACATATGCCAACTGACAAAAATTTGAATGAGGGGCGGGGCGATGACATGAAGCCACTCGATCTATCCTGCCGCTATGTGTAGAACCTAACTATGTGCAAATTGGTCTATGAAAGATCGACGGTCAATGGACAGGTTGCGCATGAACATCATTCCATCCCCGCGACGTAAGCCAAAGGTTGTATGGCACAAAATCGTGCCCCTAATCATCCTCTGAAATAGGAGTTTCTCATGTTTAAGTTTTTTCTGATTCCTGTCATTGCCCTGACAATGGGGGGCTGCACATCAACCCGCCCGGTTCTTTATCCCAACGAGTATTTAAACACCGTTGGTCCAGTGGCCGCCGAAGGTGATATTGCGAACTGCATTCATCTGGCAGAGGCTGCCGGTGCCGATTCCGGCGGCAGTGAGGCAGGGCGGGCCGCAACCAACACCCTTGGTGGCGCTGCCGTGGGTGCTGCGTCGGGCGCTGTGGGCGGTGCGGTAGTAGGCTCGGCAGGCTCCGGGTCGGCGATTGGAGCGGCCAGCGGCGCGACCATCGGACTGCTGCGCTGGATATTCGGAAAGACGGAACGCAGTCCCGCTTTTGAAAACTTCGTAAACAGATGTCTTGAGGAGCGCGGGTATCAACCCGTCGGCTGGGACTAAGCGCTCATCACTCGCATGATGGCTATTACGCTCGTGCTCCTGTGATGAATCGCTTGCGGATGGATTCCGCTTTGTTACACATAGGAGATGGAGGCATGCCGGAGGTGTGCGGTATTACCCCATAAAGCCCGACTTCATCAAGAGTCAGAACATTGGTGAGGAAGATATTCAGCGCTTCGTAGCGAATATTGTAATGGATGAAGAGACTTTACTGCGTCGGTATGGGTATTGCTCGAGAAGCAATGTCTAGAGTAGAAGAGGAACAGCTGTCTGTGCCTTAGCCCCATGAATTTCCTGACTCAACAACTTCCTGGGTCAGGATAATGGTTTGGATCATACGCAGCCGCTCCAGGCAATTAGTCTTTCCGAAGCTTCAGGGATGTAAAAGTAGTAATGAGCACAGATCGCACGGTGCGGGCACTGGTCGAAAAAATCATACGCAGAAAGTCCGTAATCCAGGTCGTTAGAGAAGACATGGGTAGTTCTAGCATTCCGGCACGATAAGATGGGCTGAGTACAAGCCCATCAATCACAATGACCGATTAGTAATCTGCCTTATCAGCAATTTATTATTTTCCCTGGATGATAGGGCGAGAGTTCTGCGGTTAAAATTTTTATTCGGTCAGTGCAAATCCGATTTTTATTGTAACCTGCCAGTGGGCAATTTTGCCGTTTTCTATATTGCCGCGCGTTTCGACGACTTCAAACCAGCGCAGATCGTGGAGGGTATTAGTGGCCTTGCTGACGGCATTTTCGATGGCGTTCTCCATGCTGACGGTTGAGGAGCCTGTCAGCTCTATTTTTTTATAAATATGATCAGTCATGATTGCTCTCTCTTTGCGTGTAGTAAAGGTCCAGTTCTTTAAGGCGCTGCGGCGTGCCTATATCCATCCAGAAGCCGTCGAATTTTTGTCCTGATATTCTGCGCTCCGACATGGCTGCGCGCAGCAATGGCGCCAATTTACTTTTTCCGACCGGCATATGGCTGAATAGTTCAGTCTTGTAGAGTCCGATACCGCTAAAAGTAAATTTCTCAACGCCGTTTTCAACGATATTGCCGGCACTGTCGAGGCCAAAGTCCCCCGATCTGTTGTGCTCGGGATTGCCGACCAATATCAAATGAGCCAGATCAATGCTCAGGTTTTTCAGTTCAGCAAACGGGAAGTCCGTGGCGATATCGCCATTGACGACTAAAAAGGTATCATTGCCCAACAAGGGCAGGGCGTTGATGATGCCGCCGGCCGTTTCCAGACCTTCTTCGCCTTCGGGTGAATAACTGATGGCGGCGCCGAATCGCTCGCCATTACCGAGACGCTCTTCAATTTGCCGGCCCAGGTGGGCGTGGTTGATGATGATTTCATGGAAGCCGGCCGCGACAAGCTGTGTAATCGTATGCTCGATAAGCGGTTTACCGGCTGCAGACAGCAAGGGTTTAGGCGTGTGGTCGGTTAAAGGGCGCATTCTCTCGCCACGCCCGGCCGCTAAAATCATGGCTTTCATAGTTTGGGCAAGACCTGTTCGTGAAGAAACCGGCCAAAACCGGCCAGTTCAGGGTAGGCGGCGCAGACGGCGGTGACATAATTCAGCGTACGCGGTATGTCTTTCAGATAGCCGGATTTGTTATCCCGAATGTGCAGGCGCGAAAAAATGCCGATGGCTTTCAGGTGCCGCTGCATGCCCATCAGATCGAACCAGCGTTTAAAACGGTCCAGATCGCAATTGATCAGGTCCGCCTGCAGAAGCCGTTGGTAATACTGGGTCATCCATTGCTCAACTTGTCGTTCGGGCCAGGCTATATAGCAATCGCGCAGTAACGACACCAAGTCATAGGTAACAGGCCCGATGACGGCATCCTGAAAATCGATCACGCCGGGCGAATCGGCGTTCAGCACCATTAAATTGCGCGAGTGGAAATCGCGATGAACGCAAGTTTTCGGTTGTTCCAACGCCGATGCAATCAATATGTCATGCACCGTGTTTCGCAGTGGCTCCGGCATGGTGATATCCAGCGACCGTTCTAAAAACCAGTCGTCGAAAATGGCCAGTTCTCTCTTCAGCAGCGGTTCGTCGTAAACGGGCAGGCCGCTATCGAGTTTCGGCGTATTGGTTTGCAGTTTAAACAAGCTGTCGAAAGCGCTTTCGTATAAACCAGCGGCGGTATGCTCATTTAATTGATCAAGAAAGCACTGCGAGCCGAAGTCTTCGAGTAGCAGAAATCCGTCACTGAGGTTCTGCTGGAAAATAGTCGGGACATTAACCAGGGAACGCGTCAGCAGGTTAGCAATTCTTATAAAAGGCTCGACGTTTTCTTGGGGCGGCGGAGCGTCCATGACGATGAATTGCCCATTCGGCACTTTAATTCTAAAGTAGCGCCGGAAGCTGGCATCACTGGAAGCAGGCTCACAAGAGTGGATAGCTAATAACAAATCATTTTCGAGCCAATCGAGCATGGATATCGCTCTTAAGTCTTCAGGCATCATGGGGAATAGAAGAGTTTAGTTATAATGCTGCGGTAAATTAAGGTAAAATGTTGAATTCGGCATTTTATTCGATTTGTGATTCATTAAGCTACTAAACTTCTATCCTCTATGCGTCGCCGCTTATTCCTGGTCTTTTTACCCTCTTTCTACACACCTGTCGGTTTTGCCAATGAAGCAGCCTGGAATTGCGAACAAAGCAAAGACGGCAAGGGATGGGTTTGTGTTGGCGAAGCAAAACCAGCCGATAAAACCACTGAAGCGCAGGTGCCTGCTCAACCAGCACCGATTGAAGAAACT
This sequence comes from Methylobacter luteus IMV-B-3098, assembly GCF_000427625.1. Taxonomy (GTDB): domain Bacteria; phylum Pseudomonadota; class Gammaproteobacteria; order Methylococcales; family Methylomonadaceae; genus Methylobacter; species Methylobacter luteus. The sequence goes on along the minus strand of NZ_KE386569.1, from coordinate 1,423,956 downwards.
CAGCCACCGGTTATCCCTGAGCCCATCCAAGCGGAGCGGCCCGTGACTCCCTCCGAGCCTGTCGAAGAAACCGAACCGGTTCTGGCAAAACCTGCTGAAGAGGTCGGACCGGCTGAGACCGAACCCGCGGCGGATGAACAGCCGGTTATATCCGAACAGGATAAGCGGCAAGTTGTAGTCAAACGTCCGGTCGTAACCGATGCCAACAAGCCCGTTCCTGTTGAGATAAAAAACACTAAAACTGCCAGCGCTGCCGATACGCAACAGCGCCCGGGATGGAGTTGTGCGCCCGGTGAAGAAAACCAAAACTGGAGTTGTAAATTGGTTGGCGCCGATCCGAAAGGTCAGGCGCAGGTTGTTGCAACGGATGAGGCTCAATTTCATCTGCTGGATTCGGCATTTGATTTACAACAGGAACGAATCTTTAATACCTTACAAACACAGCTGAAATATGACCCGTGGGCAAATTGTGCGGTGGATGTTCCGGTATCGCCGGAGTTTGTGCCGGAAAAACACCTGCGCGAAACGTCCCCGCTGGAGGTCCGGTCGGACTACTCGGAAGTTTTCGATGCTGAAATCAGCAGCTACTTCGGCAACGTCCAGATTCGTCGGGCCGATCAGCATATCCTGTCGGATGCCGCGAGCTATGATACGGTTTCCGAAACGCTCGATCTGCAGGGTGATGTTTATTACAGCGAAGATGAGCTGGCCTTGTACAGCGATACGGCCGTGCTCAATCTGGCCACTGATCAGGGTAGATTGAGGGATACGATGTTTATATCGCCGTCCGCACCGCTCAGGGGCCGGGCGAAAGTCGTTTACCGTGACAGCAAGACCTTGTCGCGTTATAAAGACGTTGCTTACACCAGCTGTCGTCCCGGCAATCAGGACTGGGTGGTCCATGCGTCCGAATTGAAACTGAGTGATGCGACCGGTAAAGGCTCAGCCAAAAACGCCTGGCTGGAGTTCAAAGGTACGCCTGTGTTTTATTCGCCGTATCTTTCGTTTCCTATCGATGACCGAAGGATATCCGGCTTTCTGGCGCCTTCTTTTGGCAATACGGAACGAGCGGGATTCAATTTTTCAGTGCCTTATTACTGGAATATCGCGCCTAACTATGATGCGACTTTAAGGCCGCGTTATCTGTCAAAAAGAGGCGTGTTGCTGGCAGGGGATTTTCGTTACCTATCCGAAATAACGGAAGGCAAGCTAAGTCTCGAATTTTTGCCAGACGATTCATTACGGGAACAGTCGCGGTATTTCGCTAGGCTCTTAAACAGTGCCCGATTTACGCCGCATCTCACTTCGAAGATGGACCTCAGTTATGTATCTGATAAGGACTATTTCAACGATTTGGGCAATGCGCTGAGCTTGACCAATTTAAGTTATTTACATAGTCAGGCGGATGTCAGTTATAACGATGAAGGCATTTCATTCGTCAATCGGGTTGAGAATTATCAGGCGATTGATAAAGCGATACCGCAGCGAAATCGTCCTTATCGGAGATTGCCGCAAAGTATATTGAATCTGAACCGCAGTTTCGACTTCATGCCGCTCGATACGGCCATGAATGCCGAGTATGTTTATTTTCAACATGAAGAATTGGTAAATGGCCAGAGATTCAACATCAAGCCGTCGGTCAGTTTCCCGCTGGAAACATCCGGCGCGTTTTTAAGGCCCCGGCTTTCCTTGCAGCACACGCAATATGAGTTAAGCGAACAACAAACAAGAAATCTAGGCCAGCCGGATTCCATTTCCAGAACGCTGCCTATAGCCTCTATCGACGGCGGCCTGTTTTTTGAGCGCGAAATCGATTTAGGCGAGAGCGCCTATATGCACACGATAGAGCCGAGGTTGTTCTATTTATATATTCCCAAGGATAATCAGGACGATATTCCGTTGTTCGATACTTCGCTCTATGATTTCAACTTCAGCAGCCTGTTCAGGGAGAACCGCTTCAGCGGTAACGACAGGGTGCAGGATGCCAACCAGGTTACGGCCGCTGTTACTTCGCGTCTGGTTGATCCTGAAACCGGCAAAGAAAGGGCAAGATTCGATATCGGCGAGATCTTCTACTTCCGGGATAGGGAGGTCGGCTTGTGCGGCAACTATTACTCACCGTTATGCACGGTTAACAGGCCGATTGAAACCAGCAGCTTTTCGAACCTGGTGAGTGAACTAAATGTCCGGTTTACGGATCATGTATCGGTTGATAGCGGTCTTCAATGGAGTCCTGACATAAATGACATCGTCAGAGGCGATATCATGTTTCATTATGTTAATCAGCCCGGCGAGATTTTCAATATAGGCTACCGGTATAGAAAGAATACCGTAGTGACTTTTCCTGATCGGCGAAATGACATTATCCAGAGTGATATTTCATTTCACTGGCCCATATACGATAACTGGTATGCGGTGGGACGCTGGCAATACTCCTTGCTCAATAACGCTACGCGGGAAAGCTTTATCGGCTTCGAGAAAGAGAACTGTTGCTGGCGTTTCCGCCTGATCGGCCGGCGCTGGGTTAATACAAGAATCACTGATGCATTTGGCAATACTGCTGCCAGTGATGTTGAGCTAAGCAGGCTCGATCCGGAAGGTGAAAGCCAGACCGGTGTATTTTTCCAGATAGAGCTTAAAGGTCTGACCGGTGTCGGAGAAAAACTCGATGAGTTCTTTGAACAGAATATTTATGGTTACCGCAAGCCGGAAAGATAATTTTTTAGAAAATATGAAAAGATTGATTGCACCTGTACTGTTATGTAGTTTGTTTTTCAGCAGTTTTGTCGCGCACGCTGAAGAGCTGGACAAAATAATCGCTGTCGTTGAGGATGATGTCATTCTTGACCGTGAACTGGAGCGGGAGGTGGCGGCTGTCAGGCAGCGAATCGAAGCCAGTAACGCCGTCATGCCGCCTAGCTTTATCCTGCGCAAACAAGTGCTGGAAAGAATGATTGTCGATAAGTTGCAGCGTCAGTTGGCGGAGAGAGCCGGCATTACGGTCAGTGAGGAAATGCTGAACGGCCAGGCTGCCGAGATTGCCCAAAGAAATAACATGAATTTGCAGGAATTCCGGTCCGAACTGGAAAGGCAGGGCATTAGCTATCAAAGCTTTCTGGACAATATACGTAATGAAATTATCATCAGTCAGCTACGGGGCAGGGAAATAGGCGGACGCATTAAAGTGACCGACAGAGAAGTCGAACACTACCTGGAAACGCAGGACAAGATTGGCGAAGAGTCTACCCAGTACCATCTCGGGCATATACTGGTCGCCGTTCAGGAAGCCGCGTCAGCTCAGGAAATACAGAAAGCCAAGGCGAAGGCCGATAATCTGGTTGAAAAACTGCGCGCGGGCGAGGATTTTACCGAAGCGGCCATGAGTCATTCAGATGGTGACAATGCCCTGAAAGGTGGCGATTTGGGTTGGCGTTCCATGGGCGACATACCGACGATGTTTGCCGAGGAGGTCGGTAAAATGAAGCCGGGCGATATAGCCGATCCTATTCGCAGTCCGAGCGGTTTTCATATCGTTAAATTACTGGAGCAAAAAGGCTCTTTGGATCAGCATATGGTAACCAAAACCAAGGTTCGCCATATTCTGATAAAAACCAATGAACTGGTCGATGATGCCGAAGCAAGAAAACGGTTGCTGGCATTGAAAGAGCGGTTGGCCAACGGTGAGGATTTTGCGGCATTGGCGCGCGCTCATTCCGATGACAAAGGCTCGGCATTAAAAGGCGGCAGTCTTGATTGGGTAGGTCCCGGTGACCTGGTCAAACCGTTTGAAGAAACCATGGAAAAACTGTCCGTCAATGAAATCAGCGAACCCGTGCAAACACAGTTCGGCTGGCACTTGATTCAGGTTCTGGAGCGGGAAAACAAAGACAACAGCACGGAGTTCAAAAAAAATATGGTCAGGGATGCCATACGTAAACGGAAAATTGAAGAAGAAACCGAGCTTTGGATGCGCAGATTGCGTGATGAAGCATTTGTGGAAATTTACCAGGATAGGCTCTAAAGTAGCGCGGTTAACAGTGATCGATTGTAGAACAGGATGAATGACAGGAATAGTGTAACGGCGGAGCCGGTGGTCAACCAGACCGAACCGTTGAAAAATCGTTTGCGGCAGATTCTAAAGAGCGAGAATCTGGAGTCTCATCGTATCTTAATCAGCGCAATAGCCGCTGAACTGGATGTGGATATTTTGGACTGCGCTGCAGCGTTGGTGTATTTAAATCAGCCGGCAGTGAGCAGACTACCGGTTGATTTATGGGAAGAGCAAAAGCCGGCAATAAGAATATTGCCGCAGCTCAATCTGCCGCCTGTCAGGATGGTGCGCTATCGCCTGGACGTGGGTCGAGCCCATCTGGTTACGGTAGAAGAAATCAGGAAGGTCCTGGTGGAAGAATCCGGCGTCGATAAGAAAAATATCAACAGAGTGGATATTCACGGTTTATATACCATTATTGAATTGCCGGCCGGCATGCCGCCGGATATATTTCAGCACCTGAAAGCGGTGGAAATCAATCAGCAGAAATTGAACATAACGCGTGTGAAAGTGCGCAGCGGTAAAAAGCGTGGAAAAAGTAATTTTCGGCGGGGGCGTCAGCGTAATCCTCAGTCAGATAGCCAGAATACGGATGTATCCGGCGCGGGCGGCTAAACGCTGACATAAGGATTATGACGCATTTCCTCGCCAAAGGTGGACATCGGGCCGTGGCCGGGAATAAACGCGACCTGCTCGCCCAGGGGCCACAAATTGTTTTTTATGGAACTGATCAATGTATGAAAATCGCCTTTAGGGAAATCGGTCCTGCCGATTGACCCTTTAAACAGCACGTCCCCCACAATCGCCAGTTGCGATTGACGGTGATAAAAAACCACATGGCCGGGCGTATGCCCCGGACAATGCAATACCTCCAGTATTTCTTCACCGACTGCGACCTTATCACCATGCGCCAGCCAGCGTGTCGGCGTAAATCCGTGACAGACAGGAAAACCAAAGGCCTGGCATTGGGATGCAACTGCCTCAATCCAGAACTGGTCGTCGCGGTGGGGGCCGATAATGGGAACATCAAGCAAAGAGGCCAGTTCGTAGGTGCCGCCGATGTGATCGATATGACCATGCGTCAGCAAAATGGCTTCCAGCGCCGCTTTTTCCTTGTCGATTACTTCCAGAATCAGGTCGATATCGCCACCCGGATCGACGGCAGCCGCCTTGCCGGTTCGCTCGCAGATCAGTAAGGAACAGTTTTGCTGAAAGGCCGTGACGGGAATAATGCGGTATTTCATATGGGCAGACTATAAATTAAAAGATTTTACCATCAACCTGTCGATATGCGGCTTGTTCGATCAAATTCGGCGCCAAGGGTAGGTTAAAGATAAAAAAACTGTTATTGTACTTATTATGACTACTATTCAATACATTGATACCCCTGAAAAGCTGAGCGCGCTGTGCCAGCAGATTTTAAAAGAGCCCTGGCTGGCGCTGGATACCGAGTTTTTAAGAGAAAAAACCTATTTTCCAAGGTTCTGCCTGTTGCAGATTGCCACGCCCGAATGGGTAGCCTGTGTCGATCCCATCGCTCTGCCTGATTTAGACGAACTTTTCGATGCTTTGTACAATCCTTCGATCATTAAAGTTTTCCATTCCAGCCGGCAGGATCTGGAGATTTTCTTTCAATTAAAAGGTTGTATTCCCGAGCCGATTTTCGATACCCAGATAGCCGCACCCCTGCTGGGCTTTCAGGATAATCCCGGTTATGCCATGCTGGTTTCCAGTTTCCTGAATATCAATCTCAGTAAGGCGCATACGCGAACCGACTGGACCGTACGGCCCTTAAGCGAGGAACAGTTGCGCTATGCCGCCGATGACGTGATTTATTTATGTCAGGTCTACATGATCATGTGCGAGAAGCTTCAGGAACTCGGCCGTTTTGACTGGCTGAAAAGTGATTTTGAGTTATTGAAAGATCCCGAACTCTACCTGGTTTCACCGGAAAAAGCCTGGCTGAAAGTCAAGGGTAAAAACAAACTGACAGGCAGACAGCTATCGATCATTCAGACGCTGTGCGAATGGCGCGAACGTACTGCTCAGACTGAAGACAGGCCCAGAAGCTGGCTTATGCGTGATGATCTGCTGCTTGAACTGGCAAAACTTCAACCAGGCACCGTTAGCGCCCTGGCCGAGGTGCGCGGCATTAACGAACGCACCGTCAATCGCTACGGAAAAGTGCTGTGCCAGTTGATCAATGACGCCAAGCAGCGCCCGCCCATTCCTTTGAATGAAAAAGGCAGGCCCGCCAGAAAAACGCAGCAGCAGGAAGCCATACTGGATATTTTAACGGCACTGGTCAGAATACGGGCCGAAGAAAACTCGTTGAACCCGGCCATTCTTGCCACACGCAAAGACCTGGAAGTGCTGCTGTTCAATGATGATGACGATTGTCCTTTATTGCACGGCTGGCGCTTCAGCATGGCCGGCAGGGAGTTGGTCGGATTGCTGAAGGGCGACCTCTTGATCGGAATCGAATCCGATAAGCTCAATATAATCAATAAAACATCTTTAGCTGATGCTGCGCAATAACTAAAAAATTTCCATCACGAAGGCCACGAAATTTTGTAGGGTCGAATTTATTCGACCCAAAATGCTTTCGGGCAAGCTTTTTTAAGCCGTATCTTCCGGCCGACATTCCCAGAACCATTCAAAAGCCTCAATCACTGCCTTTCCGCATAAATTTAAAAATATAGCCGCGTGCAGTAAAATATAGCCCTCCCGGTTTTTATACCATCGTTAGCGCCGGGGGGGGGCGCATTATTTGTCGGATTCAGGCCGGCCCTCATACAAAACAAACAATAACAGGAAAAAATAGTTTATGAACACGACGGGATCGATGTCTTTTTTGTCAAGAGACAGGACGATTGCAAAATCGGGTTTTAATCGTTGGCTGGTTGCCCCTGCGGCTTTGGCTGTGCATTTGTGCATAGGGCAGGTCTATGCGTTCAGTGTATTCAATTTGCCGTTAACCAAAGTGCTGGGCATAACCGAATCCTTGCCCGAGGACTGGAAGTTGACTGAACTGGGCTGGATATTCAGCCTGGCCATCGTATTTCTGGGCTTGTCGGCGGCCTTTGCCGGCAAATGGCTGGAGAAAGTCGGGCCGCGCGTCACGATGTTCTGCGCCGCTTTGTGCTTTAGCGGCGGCTTCTTTATTTCCGCGGCCGGTGTCTGGCTGCATGAGATCTGGATGCTGTATCTGGGGTACGGCGTTCTGGGCGGTATCGGATTGGGGCTGGGTTATGTATCTCCGGTTTCGACATTGATCAAATGGTTTCCCGATCGTCGCGGCATGGCGACCGGACTGGCTATCATGGGATTCGGCGGCGGCGCGATGATAGGCGCGCCTCTGGGTGTGTTTCTGATGAAACATTTCGCATCAGTGACATCGGTCGGCGTTGCAGAAACATTCATGACGATGGGCGGAATTTATCTGGTCATTATGATGATGGGCGCGTTCTCGATCCGGCTGCCGATTGAAGGCTGGATGCCGGAAGGTTATCAACCGTCAACGCGGAAAAGCAAACTGGTCACGAACAACCACGTGCATGTCGATCAGGCGCTGAAAACGCCACAGTTTTATCTGCTGTGGCTGGTATTATGCCTGAACGTGACGGCGGGCATCGGTGTGCTGGGTCAGGCTTCGGCCATGAGCCAGGAGATGTTCAAGGACCAGTTCACGCCAGAAAGAGCCGCGGCTTTCGTTGGACTTCTGAGTCTGTTCAATATGGGCGGGCGCTTTGTCTGGTCCACGTTATCCGATTATCTGGGCAGGAAAACTACCTATTTCATCTTCTTCGTGTTGGGCTGTGCGCTGTACTCCAGCGTGCCTTATACCGGCCAGATGCATAATGTTGCGCTGTTCGTCGCTTGCTATGCGGTCATCATGAGCATGTACGGCGGCGGATTCTCAACCATACCCGCCTATCTGGCTGATATCTTCGGCACCAAATACGTCGGCGCGATTCACGGCAGGCTGCTGACGGCCTGGTCAACGGCCGGCGTCGCGGGGCCCGTGCTGGTCAATTACCTGCGCGAAAGCCAGATTGCGCAGGGTGTTGCCAAGGCCGATGCCTACAATATGACCATGCATATCATGGCCGGGCTGCTGGTAGTGGGATTTTTGTGCAATCTGGCCATCAGAGCCGTCGATGAAAAACATCATATCAAGCACGACGAAGTCAATGATGAATATGACGGCCTGTAATCTATAAACTGGTTGATGAACCACGAAGAACACGAAGAAGAATCAGAGAAGAAAACTTCGCGTCCTTCGTGGTTATGCCTTGATATATTGAATGCGTACGGAAATGCGCTGGCGGCGCTAATTAATCATGAGCCGCCAGCGGATGATGCACGACATCTTCCTGAGATATCACTTCCTCGGGCGACGGTTGGCATTCAACGGCACGCTTGATCGCCAGCATCGTGGCCTCATAGTTCCAGTCCTGGATTTTATCGTCGTCCTTGGCGTCCCAGTGGATGAAAACGCCGACGCAAATAAAGATATCGTTGGCTTGCTCTATCGGTATGACGCCCGCCTTTACGCTGTCGGTGACCGCCTTGGCGACGCCGCGCTGGGCCGGTCCGAACATTTGCGTGGCCTGTTTTGCGTCTTTGATTTCCACCTTATTAAACAAGATGGTATTGGGCTTGGCCATGAGATTAGGGGCCACCAGCGCCAATAAAGCGTTGTCTCCGCGTTTCTGATTGGTCAGCGCGATACAGAACGCCGTTTCCGCGGCGCTGCCGCGCGGCCCCATGACCAGATCAACATGAGCCACTTCATTGCCTTCACCCACAAGAGCTTCACTTACCAGTACTTTGTCTATTTTTGACATTTTCATTTCAGCTTCTCCTGTTAAGTTCATGAATTGAGCTTAAATCACTAAAGACAGATAGTCGGCCGGATTAGTTTCAGGCGGGCAAGCTCATGCCGAAGAACGCAGGCGCTTCGCTGTCGTTTTTCTGACCAGATAGCCAACTATTCTGTCGAAATACTCATGCATGAAGAGCGCCGCCAGGATCAACGCCGTGCCGGTCGCGATCTTCATGGTCAGAGGCTCATGGTTGACCGTATGTCCCAGCATGAGCGCAAGCACCGGCGAAAGCAGCGTAATGAGGGCGACGCGCGTGGCGGCCAGATGGGTCAGCACATAGTAATAAAGCACGAAGCCGATTGTCGTCGCGATGACGCCCAAATAGACGATCGAGGCCAGACTGGCAGGCGGCAAAGACGCCGGCCACTGCCCGTCAGTTAGCCACCAGGTCAGCCAATAGGCCGGCACGGCCAGCAGCAGGCCGCCGGCTACCTGCGATAAGGCCGGCAATTTTGCCTGGATGCGCTGCACCCAGACGGCACTGGCCGATTGCAGGAAGGCTGAAACCAGCACGCCGGCGATGCCCAGCACCGCCTCCGGGCCGAATTGCAAGGCCGAACCGAACATGATCGTCAGACCGCCAATGCCAAAACCGTAAGACAGCAATTTACCCGGCGTCAGGCTGCGCTCTCTCAGCCAGATGGCGGACAGCAGCGCCGTGATCAAGGGCGACAAGCCGAATATCACCGAAATCCAGCCGGAAGGGATGAACTGCGCGGCCCAGTAAACCGCCAGCATGGAGCCATAGATTTGCAGGGCCACGGCCAGATAGGTCAGCCGAGCCTGGCGATGCCAGGCCAGGCGCTGTCGCATGAGCAGCAGCAAAGTTACCACGCAGGCGGCGCCGATACTCATGCGGCCTGCCACGCCGAACAAAAAGCCCGGGCCTTCGCCGCTCCATTTGATAGCCAGCGGCGTAGTGGCCCAAATTAAAATAATGCTGATGTAGGCTAACGGGATGCGCATCAGATTCCAGCGGAAACGGTTAACAGGTTGCAGGTCATTGTATTCAAGGAAGAAAAGGGTAGTGTTAGAGGTTTAAATAAACTGTCTTTAATCAGGAACTTGATGGATTTTTGAGTTTCCAATAGCCATAAATTTATCTAGTCCATAATCAGCACAAACGGGTGATTAAGATGGCGACACGCAACACGAGAATAACCGAGTCCAGTTATGAAGCCGCCCGCGAATATTTGCAAAGGCAACTGGAGACGCATTCCTGGTGGCCTACGGAACAGCCGGGAGTGGCTCGGCAAGAGTTTAAGTTGATGCAGGGCGATGCGCGTGCGCTTAACGTCTGGTGCAAGAAATGGCTGGATTCCGGACAGATGCGGCGACTGGCCAAGGCCATGCAAAACCATGATTGAACACCCGGCCGCGTGCATCCTGCTATCAAGCCGTTTTTTTGCGCGCAACGATCACGCCGTCCCGTGTCGGGTTGATAAAGCTGTCGAAATCGGGATCATTAAAGATTAACAGATTGTGTTCCAGTATTGCCTCGGTCCAGCCGGGCACAATATCGACAAAATTTTCCATGGCCACGCGGCCATGCCACAGCACATTATCGGCGATATACAGGCCGCCGGGGCGGACGCGGTCCCGGGCGATTCTCCATACCTCAGGGTAATCGCCCTTATCGACGTCATTGTAACAGATATCGAACAGCCCTTCGGTTTGCGCGAAGATATCCTGCGCAAGTCCGGTATGGAAATCAATCCTGTCCCATAAACCGGCGGCGCTGAGATAGCCCTGCGCTTTCAGCCGGTTGACGGCATCGCCGTCGCTGCAAATCACCTTGCCTTCAGGGCCTACCGCGCGCGCGAACCAGTAGGCCGAATAGCCGTAACCGCTGCCGAACTCGAATACGCGCCGGGCATCGATGCTTTTCGCCAGCGTTTCCAGAAAAATCCCCACCAGACGGTCGACGATAGGGAAGTTATATTGCTTCGCATAGTCCTCCATCTCGGCCAATACCGGGTGATCGGTAAGACCGGTCAGGCTCCGCATGTAGTCTTCGATAGCCGGATTAACCGGAACGATAACGGAAGGATTGGGCATCGTGGGAGATTGCATGTTGGCCATTATCTGTGCCTCGCTGTGAAATGATTAAGTTTAATTGTATTTTATTTCCGATGCTGCGCGATAAATTTGCTTATGAAAGCTTTAATCTGACACTGTAAGACTTAGGCTCGTTTAACAAATTGCAAAAAATCAGGCCATTCTCGCCGCGATCAGAACTTAAGGAATCGCTTCAGAGTCACAGACTATAATGGGCGCGAGGATAGCTTTATGATAAATAAAGAAGTTTCCGATAGATTGCGGGAAATTGCCAAATTGCTTGAAGAGCAGGGCGCCAATCCGTTTCGTTCAACCGCCTACTTGCGGGCCGCGATCACTATTGACGAACTTGACCGGCCGGTTTCCGAGATCGTCGAAAAAGAGGGCATTGAGGGGTTGGACGATCTGCCCAGCATCGGCGTGGGCATTGCCCGTTCGATTTGTGAATATGTGACCACAGGTCGTATGAGCCGGCTGGACAGCCTGAAAACCGGCCATGATCCCATCGAGCTGTTTGAACAGATTCCGGGCATAGGACCGACCCTGGCGCATCGGCTGATAGAAAAACTGCATGTCGACACGCTGGAAGAACTGGAAATGGCCGCGCATGACGGACGGCTATCGACCGTGCCGGGCTTTAGCAGGAATAAAGCCGAAATGGTTCAGGCCTGGCTGGATCGCATCCTGGGCTATCGCCGTCCGCGTAAAAGACAACAAGCGCCTGCCGTCGAGGTGCCGGTCGAGTTATTGCTGGCAATCGATTTTCTTTATCTGACGAAGGCCGACGAGGAAGAGCTGCCGAAAATCGCGCCCAAGCGCTTCAATCCATCGGGCGAAGCCTGGCTGCCTATCATGCACAAAACGCGGGATGGCTGGCATTTCACGGCCTTGTACTCGAATACTCCGCGCGCCCATCAGCTCAACCGGATCAAGGACTGGGTCGTCATTTACTTTTATGACGACCAGCATCATGAAGGGCAGTACACGGTCGTGACCGAAACCAAAGGCCCGCTGCAAGGCAAGCGCGTCGTTCGCGGCCGGGAACGCGAATGCCGCGAATATTATGTCCAGAGGTCGTCCGCTTTGAATGCGGACTGATTACTGAACCCGTAATTTCGCACTGATGCATAACATCAGTGCGAAATTACGTAGGGTCGAATTCACTTGTGCCCTGTAGGGTATTCGACCCGAAACAATCCGAGATCAGGCAGTGCGAATGAATTCGCACCTACGCGCACGCACCACTATTCAGACGATGAGGTGCTGCGAGTGGCATGAAGAATCTGTCGCCAGCACGGTTGGCATGAAAAAACAGTCCACGCGTAACATCAGTTCTTCACTTTCCTTTAATGCTTAGCGCAGCGGCAATCACGGCTTGCCCCAATGCCAGGCCGCCGTCGTTCAGCGGATAGCGTTGCGGCGACAGGACGGTTTTGCCAGCCTGCCGTAATTGCTGAGATACCGATTCCAGCAGCAGCCGGTTCTGAAACACACCGCCGCTGAGCACAATACAGTCGGCGCCGGCTTGGCGGCTGAGCCGGAGCAGTAATTCAACGGTCGCAGCGACCAGGCTATGATGGATGCGGGCGGCGATGCGGACTTTATCCGTGCCGCGCTTAAGATCGGTCAGCACGGCCTGCCATAAGCCTTGCCAGCGTAACACCGACAGGCCGACGCTGTTGTCGATAGCCCAGGCTTGCGGGTAGGGCTGTTCATCGGCAAACAGCGGCGTTGCCAGCCTTTCCAGCGCAATCGCGGCCTGGCCTTCGTAATGGACCTGTTCGCCGTGCAGATCCAGCGCGGCGGCAAAGGCATCGAACCAGCGGCCGCAGGAGCTGCCGGGCAGCGAGTTGATGTTTCTGGCAATCATCGTCGCCAATGTATCCAGTGGTTTGCCTGCCAGCAACCTCATGATGTTCAGCTCGGCGAATTCCTGTTGCAGCGCTGGCCAATCGAAGTAATGCAGCAGTTGCGCAAAAGTGTTGCGCCAGGGTTCGCGCATGGCCTGAGTACCTCCTGGTAGGGCGATGGGCTGAAAATGGCCGAGCCGGGTGTAATTTCGGTAATCGGCCAGCAAGAATTCGCCGCCCCACAACGTATCGTCATCGCCCAGTCCTAAACCATCGAAGATCGCTCCCAGCACCGGGTGCGTTTCCAAGGGTACGCCATGCTCGGCCAGACAGGCGGCCAAGTGGGCGTGATGATGCTGCACGGCGACTAACTGAGCTTGCTCGGCCGCCGCCAATGCTTGTCCGTATTGCGTGGACAGATAACCCGGATGCAGATCGACGGCGATGCGTTTGGGATTAAAACCGAATAACTGCCGGTACAGCGCGACGGCATTGCGGTAATCGTGCTGCACGGCGGCATTTTCCAGATCGCCGATGTGCTGGGAAACGATCGTCTGACCGTTCTTCAGCAGACAGAAACTGTTTTTCAATTCCGCGCCCATCGCCAGGATGTTATCAGCTGATTCGAAACCTGCCGGCAAGAGCAATGCCTCTGGGGTGTAACCGCGCGCGCGCCTCAGCAGCCGGATTTTTCCATCCATCAGTCGTACCACCGAATCGTCTAGCCGGTTGACAATGGTCCGGTCGTGCAGCAGCCAGTAATCGGCGATGCCGGCCAGTTTTTCCCGTGCTTCGTCGTTTTCGGTGCATTGCGGTTCGTCGCTGATATTGCCGGAGGTCAGCACGATGGGCGCATCCAGCTCCCGCATTAATAAACTATGCAAAGGCGTGTAGGGCAGCATGAAGCCCAGCTTATCGTCATCCGGCGCGACGCCGGGCGCCAGCGCCATGCCATGCGCGGCCAGCAGTACAATCGGCGCGGCTTTATCATGCAGAGCCCGCGTTTCCTGTTCGTTCAGCCGGGCATGGCGAGCTATCATTTCCGCATCGCGGGCCATTAATGCAAACGGTTTGGCGTAGCGTTGCTTCCGTTGCCGCAGTCGGGCAACCGCGTCCGGATCGACGGCATTGCAGGCCAGATGGAAGCCGCCCAGTCCCTTGACCGCGATGATGAAACCCTGGCGTATCAATTCAGCCGTGTGTGTTATGGGATCGTTACAATTCAGCGTAGATCGGCCGCCATCTTCCAGCCACAGCCTGGGGCCGCAGTCGGGACAGCAATTGGCCTGGGCGTGGAAGCGGCGGTCGGCCGGATCGTCGTATTCCTGCTGGCATCGCGGGCACATCGCAAATTCCGCCATGCTGGTATGGCAACGGTCGTAGGGCATACGCCGCACAATGGACAGCCGCGGCCCGCAGTGCGTGCAATTGGTGAACGGATAGCGGTAGCGGCGATTGGCGGGGTCGGCAATTTCGGCCAGGCATTCTGGGCAGGTGGTCGCATCGGCGGCGATCGGAGTTTGAACGCTGTGGTCTTCGCGGCTGGCAACGATATGGAACTCGTCATCCGGCATTGCGTTTAAATACTGTACCTCCAGGCTGTCGAGCCGAGCCAGCGGCGGCAGTTGCAGCGGTATTTGCCGGATGAAGGCCTCCATGTCTTCATCGCTGCCGAAGGCGTGGATCATCACGCCTTCAGCGTCGTTCCATACCGAGCCGGTCAGCCGGTGTTGCCGGGCCAGATGCCAGATCATCGGCCTGAAGCCTACGCCCTGCACTACGCCGCGAACGCGAATCGCCTTGCCGGACATCAGCAGATGCGTGGCAACTGTTCGCCGACCGGCCAGTCGACAATGCGCCGCCCGCCGAAAGCCGTGGTCATCTGCACGAAACCGTGCTCGTCGTCGATGACTTCGCCGATGATGGCTGCGTCGCGGCCCAGGGGATGTTGCTGCATCACCGCCAGCAGGCGCTTGGCGGCAACGGCAGAGCAAATGCACACCAGTTTGCCTTCGTTGGCGACATACAGCGGGTCCAGGCCGAGAATTTCGCAGGCGGCTTTGACTTCGGCTTTTATGGGAATTCGCGTCTCGTCGATGGCCATGCCGACCCCGGATTGTTGGGCCAGTTCATTCAACGCCGTCGCCAAACCGCCGCGGGTCGGGTCGCGCAGGCAATGAATAGCGTCCGGCGCGGCGGCGACCATCTCGGCAACCAGGCCGTTCAGCGCGGCGGAGTCGGAGACGATGCTGGTGTCGAATTGCAGGTTTTCCCGTCCGGCCATGATGGCGACGCCGTGATCGCCGATCGAACCGCTGACCAGGATCGCGCAGCCCGGCCGTGCGCGGTCGCCGGAAATAGTAACGCCCTTCGGCACGATGCCGACACCGGTCGTGGTAATGAACACGCCGTCGCCCTTGCCGCGTTCCACGACCTTGGTATCGCCTGTAACGATAGGCGTGCCGGCCTGGCGGGCGGCCGCCGCCATGCTGACGACGATTTTTTCCAGGTCGGCCAGCGGCAGGCCTTCTTCCAGGATGAAACCGGCCGCCAGATACAACGGCCGCGCGCCGGACATTGCCACATCATTGACGGTGCCGTGCACCGCCAGCGAGCCGATGTCGCCGCCCGGGAAAAACAGAGGTGATATGACATGGCCGTCGGTGCTGATCACCAGCCGTCCTGCGGGGATGGCAAACAGCGCCTGATCATTGCGCTGCCGCAGCAGATCGTTATCGAAATGCTTGATGAACAGCTCGTCGATCAGCTGGGCCATCGCCCGCCCGCCGCCGCCGTGGCTCAGGTCGACTTTGCCGGTTGTCAGGTTTAAAGGGGATGTGTAGGGCTTGGGCACTGAATAGATTCTCGTATTAAAAAAATGGCGCTCTTGCAACGGTTTAAAACTATCCCAAAGTTTGAAGAAAGATTAAATGTAGGGTACGAGACTGTGAAAGAATCCAACCGTTCCGTCCAGGCCGCAAAGTATAATACGCCATTATCCCTTTGATAAAAAAGAAACGATGATACGCCGCTACAAAACCGGCCAATGCCGCCACCGGATGATGCTCCTGCCGCCGAGCCTTGACGAATACGTGTCCGAAGGCAACCCGGTCCGGGCCATCGACGCCTACGTCGAGACGTTGGACTTGCAGACCCTCGGCTTTCAAAACACCGGTCCCGGGGGGCAGGTGGGGCAACCGCCCTTCCCGCCGGGCGCACTGCTGAAGCTGTACCTTTACGGCTACCTCAACCGCCTCCATTCCAGCCGGCGTCTGGAATGCGAGACAGTACGCAACCTGGAAGTGATGTGGCTAATCGAGGGTTTGCACCCGTGCTACAAAACCATCGCCAACTTCCGCAAGGACAACGGCGCAGCGCTGAAGGCGAGCAACAAGGACTTCATGCTGCTGTGCAAGCAACTCGGTCTGTACGGCGGTGAACAGGTCGGCGTCGACGGCAGCTTTTTCAAGGGCGACACCGCTACGGCCCACAGTTACACGGCCAAAAAGCTGGATGACCAATTGGCCGCACTGGAGAAGAAAATCAAGGACTACCAGCGTGCGCTGGCCGAACAGGACGCGGCGGATGACCGGGCGGGACTTGGGAGTCTGGTGGAAGACGGGGCGCTCGGCGAGAAGATCGCCCGGCTTAAGGCGAAGCAAGCTGAAAAACAGGCCTTGCGGGAGCGCCTGGAGCAATCGGCGGACCGCCAAATTTCGACGGTCGACCCGGATGCCCGCCTGTTGAGCAAACACGGCAAAGTCACCGCCGGTTACAACGTGCAGATCGCCGTGGACGCCAAACACAAGCTGATAGTCGCTAGCGAGGTCACCCAGGACGGCAACGACACGGGACAACTCGTGCCGATGCTGGAAAAAGCGCAAGCAGTGCTGCACTCCGAATACCTGACGGGTCTGGCCGACGTAGGCTATTTCAGCGGCGAACAGGCCCGGCAGGCGGAAGAAAAGGACTTTGAAATCTATGTGCCGGTCCCGAATAAGGGAAAAGCCGCGGCCAAGGCCGGGCGCTTCGCCCGCGATCAATTCCACTACGAGGCGGAAGTGGACCGCTACCGCTGCCCGCAAGGCGACGTGTTAGCCCCTTGCGGCGGCTTGCAGGAACGGGAGGGCAAGCGCATCCAGGCATACAAAAGCCAGGTGTCCGCTTGCAAGGCGTGCCCGCTGCGCAGCCAATGCCTGAGCCCCAAAAGCCGCTATAAAAAGATCGAACGCTGGGAACACGAAGGCGTGGTCGAACGGCACCTGCAGCGTATGAAAAACGCGGGAACGGCAATGAAGACCCGCAGCCAACTGGTCGAACACCCGTTCGGCCCCCTCAAGCATCGTGCCGGGATACACCACTTTTGGGTGCGCGGCCTGGAAAAATGCCGGGGCGAATTCGGCCTGATGGTTTTGTGCTACAACCTCACGCGGGTGTTAAACATGCTTGGCGTCGATCAGTTCAGGGATTATTGCGCCCAACGGACGGAGAACGGGGCCAATAACGCCGCTTTGGCCTAGAAAATGAGCGGAAAGGGACTTCTGGTTGGAAAAAATGGCCCGGTCAGACGGAAAATTCCCGCAAATCCCCAAAAATTGGCGGTCGGAAAACGGTGAATCGCTTGGGTGGGGAAATACTTTCACAGTCTCGTACCCTACTGGGCTTCATGAATTCATCCAGTGTAGGTCGGGTTAGCGCAGCGTAACCCGACATTTGCCGCTTGATATGTCGGGTTACGCTGCGCTAACCCGACCTACGACTCAACCGCCCATACGACCAATATGCCGCACAAGCCCCCTCCGACGACACCATACACGACCCCATCGGATTTTCCGGCGTGCAGACCGTGCCCAGCAACTTGCAATCCTGCGGTTTTTTCGCGCCGCGCAGGATGGCCGGGCATTCGCAGCCTTTGACATCGGATGCCTGGATCGCGGGCATATCAAAACGTTGCTCGGCGTCGAAATCAGCATAATCGGCTTTCAGTTTTAGCGCGCTGTCGGCGATCAAACCCAGACCGCGCCATTCGAATTGTGGCCGCAACTCGAATATTTCCCGCATCAGCGCTTGCGCTTTCAGGTTGCCCTGGCGGGTGACGGCGCGGCTGTATTCGTTTTCGACCTCGTGCCGGCCTTCGTTGAGCTGGCGGATCAGCATCAGCGCCGACTGCATCACGTCCAGGGGTTCAAAACCAGCGATGACGATGGGTTTGGCATGGTGCTCGGCAAATGGCTCATAGGCCTGGCTGCCGATGACCGTGCTGACGTGGGAAGGTCCGAGAAACGCATCGATCGACTGCATGGATGCAGGAGGTAGAGCAATGCCGGGAGCAATTGCCGACGCGACCGGTTGCGGTGCGTCCAGTATCGCCTGCATCGCGGCAGGCGTCAGCACATGGTTGCAGAACACCGAAAAATTGGTCAGACGTTCGGCCTGCGCCTGCTTAATGGCGACGGCGGTCGGCGGTGTGGTGGTTTCGAAGCCGATCGCGAAAAACACCACGGGCCGTGCCGGGTTTTCGCGGGCAATTTTCAGGACATCCTGCGTGGAATAAACCATGCGGATGTCGCAGCCGCCGGCCTTGGCTTTCAGCAGGCTGTTGCGCCCGGTGGCCGGCACCCGCATCAGGTCGGCATAGGTGCAGAGAATCACGTCATGCCGTTCGGCCAGCTGGATCGCGTTGTCGATGCGTCCTGTCGGCAATACGCAGACCGGGCAGCCGGGGCCGTGGATAAATTCGACATTGGCCGGCATCAGGTCCTGCACCCCGTAGCGGAAAATGGCATGGGTGTGGCCGCCGCAAAATTCCATCAGCCGGTAGTGCCGGTTGGGATCGACAGTTTGCGCGATGGCCTGGGCCAATTGCCGGGCGAGGTCTTGCTGGCGGAACTCGCTGATGTATTTCATGGGTTGGATGTCAATCCGGCTTCGGCGAACAAGGCCAAGGTTTTCAGGGCTTCGTCCTCGTCGATTTTATTCAGCGCATAACCGACATGCACCAGCACGTAGTCGCCGACCGCGACATCATCGACGAGGGCCAGCGATACTTCGACCTTGATGTTATCGACCGAGGCGGTCGCCATCCCCGTATCGGGATCGATGGCGATGATTTGGGCAGGCAGGGCTAGGCACATGAATTTCGGTTTCCTCAAATGTAGGGTACGCATTTATGCCCTATAGGGTATTGCGTACCATTTTCAAATCGCTCGATCAAAATCCAGAAGGTACGCGGTGCGTACCCTACGGTAGCGAGCATTAAGCATATCCAATACGCTGCAATTCCAATTCGGCCTTGAGCCAGCGCAGCCAGTTGTTCATACCTTCGCCGGTTTTGGCCGACAACGGCAATACCTTGATGCGCGGATTGACCTGCTTCGCGTACCGGATGCATTGCTCGCTGTCGAAATCCAGATACGGCAGCAGGTCGGTCTTGTTCAAAATCATCAGGTCGGCGGCATGGAACATGTCGGGGTATTTGATCGGCTTGTCCTCGCCTTCGGTGACCGACAGGATCACCACTTTGTGCGCCTCGCCCAGATCGAATGACGAAGGGCAGACCAGATTGCCGACGTTCTCGATGAATAACAGGCTATGGTTGTCCGGCTCCAGGCTTTTCAGCGCATGCCCGATGCGGTGCGCGTCGAGATGGCAGCCTTTGCCGGTATTGATTTGCACAGCTTGCACGCCGGTGGCGCGGATACGCTCGGCGTCGCGGGCGGTTTGCTGATCGCCTTCGATCACTGTGATGGCGATGCCGTCTTTCAGCCGGGCGATGGTTTCGGTCAACAGCGTGGTCTTGCCGGAACCGGGACTGGAAACCAGATTCAAGGCCAGCATGCCGCGTTCGCCGAAATAGCTGCGATTTTTAGCGGCATAACGATTATTCTTGGCCAGAATATCCTGTTCGATCTGCACCATGCGCACCCGGCTTAGACCCGGTGCGTGAGCATGCGCCGCGTCGTGTTCGTGGTCATGGTCGTGATGATGGTGATCATGGGAATGGTCATGATCGTGCGAGTGGGAATGGCCCTCGCCGCAGCCGCATACGCCGCACATTATTCTACCTCCAGTTCTTTGATTCGCATTTGATCGCCGCCGTTGACCTGCAATTGATGGCTGCCGCAGCGCGGGCATTGATCGTATAACTGCTGCACGGCCACATTGCGCCCGCACGGCAAGCACCAGGCCTGGCCCGGCACTTCGATGATTTCAAGGCGGGCATGATCGGCCAGCGAGCCTTGTATGACAACATCGAAACTGAAACGCAACGCCTCGATCTCGACGCCGGACAACGCACCGATTTCCAGCCAGACCGTTTTGACTTTGCGGTATTGCTGGGCTTCCGCCTGTTGCTCCAGTATTTGTAAAACGCTTTCGCACAGCGACAGCTCATGCATGGCTGTCCCTGCCATGCACCCTTCGGGCCAGTGCAAACTTGTTCCAAACAGATTTGTCATGCATGGGCTTCTGCCTCGCTACCACTGTCCGTCAGCTTTAAATTGTATTGTACGCATGGGTCCACTGCGTTGATTAATAGTTCCGCCTGCCGCCGCAGCGCGTTCGGATCTTCGGTCTTTAATTGTTTCAAGCCTTGGGCGATAACGCCTTCGGAGTGGAAATTCCATTCGGTAGGCGCGACGATCCGGTAATCATACACTCGCCCTTGTCGCAATTCCAGGCGATGAATCAACAGGCCGCGCGCGGCCTGAACCTGGGCCAAACCGATGCCATCAGCATTCGGGGCGATCGCAGGCTTAGCTTTTCGTCCGGTCAATCGACTTAACCGCAGCGGTATCGCGGCTACTTCCAGCAAGCAGGCCAGGAAGCGCACCATCAGGCCGTTGCCGTAACGGCTTCGCAATTCGGCGATCAGGGGATGCGACCATTGCCGGTTCAGCGGCGTCGTTTCAACGCAGCGATCTTGCCAATGCGGCGCCCGGCAGAACACCGTCAAATCGTACTGTTGCATCTGCCGGTTCAATGTTTCGTTATCCAGTTCGGGCAGACAAGCTATGTCGTTTCGGCCGACCGCCGGCCAATCCTGTACATACAAGTCGTTCAGCAAATGAGCCGGTAACGCAGCGTTTTGCCACAGCCAGTCGCGCAACTGCGCTTCGCCGGTTATCGCCCGAAAACCGTCAAGCCGACCGTTGAAAATAGAGGTGTCGATCAGTGCTTCCAATTCGGCTGCCAATCGCATTAGCGGCATGGCATCGATGTCGAGACGGCTGTCGAGCTTGTATGCCT
The DNA here is from genome assembly GCF_000427625.1 of Methylobacter luteus IMV-B-3098. Lineage (GTDB taxonomy): Bacteria > Pseudomonadota > Gammaproteobacteria > Methylococcales > Methylomonadaceae > Methylobacter > Methylobacter luteus. Next base: position 1,402,861 of record NZ_KE386569.1, on the reverse strand, counting down.
CGCCATCTCGAAACAGATGCCGCTTGAACTGCGCATCGAATTTCAACAGCGACGCTACGGCTTTTTTATCCGGTTCCAGGCCGACCAGTCCCGGCCAGTCCAGTAAAATCCGCCAGGCGTGCTCGCGCAAGGTTTCCAGTTGCACCAGCATCTCGCGAGCCGCATCCGGTTCGGGTTCGGCGTCCATGCCCACTGCGGCGCGGCAGGCCTGCAGCGCCGCGTAGCATTGCGCATTGCCGCACAATGTGAACAGCAGCGGTACGCTGGCAAGGACTTGTTCCGGGGTTTTGCCAAGCAATACCCGTGTCGCTTCGGGGCGAGCGGAGACGATGCGCACCTCACTGGCTTGGCCGGCACGGTGATGCAGCTCGATATGGATAGTGCCGGCCGGTGTCATTCACGGCTTCCGAAAGAGCCGCGCAGCAAATTCCGGCGGCTGACAACGCGCGCTGCCGGGGCGGTTAGCAAACCTTGCAAGGCGGATTGCGCCGCGCCCAGAGCGGCTGACTGATTGTCGAACTGAAACATAGGCGAGAACAGCGAACACAGCGCATAAGTCCCTAATTGCGCTTCGTGGGCCAGCGTAAATTCGAATATACCGTACGGAAAAAGCTGCTCGAATTTGCTGCCGGGCGGCTGTTCGCGCCAGTGACTATCCGGTCCCGAAAGCAACAGCAGGTTCATGAACCAGGGCGTAATCAATACGCCCAGCCAGTCTTCGTTAAACGGATCGAAACCGACGGCCTGCACTGAAAGCGCGGGGTTAATCACCGGCACACCGCGCAGGCGTGTTTCCAGAATGTCGTTAAATACGGTTTCCAGCGCGAGCCTGATCTGCTCGCCATTCTGCCACTGCATACTCAATCGTCCAGCACCAGAAAATCCCGTTTGGGGGCGCCGCACTGCGGGCAGCTCCAGTGCTCGGGTAACTGCGAAAAAGCCGTGCCGGGCGGTATTTGCCAGACCTCGTCGCCATCTGCCGGATCATAGACATGCCAGCAGATTTTGCACTCCAGCCGGGTCTCCGGCGGCAATCTTGAGGCGTCGCCACCATAGGCGCCGGCGAAAAAGGCGTCGTTCATAGATAAACCTTCAGTATTTCCTGCAAACGCTCGCGGCTGTCTTCTATGTCTTCCGGCGAGGCGCAGGCCACGCTGGGCACGTCGCTGACTTCCAGGGTGTTGAGAATCAAGGTGTCCTGCGAATTGAAATACTGCACCCACCAGACGAAACGGGTGCCGGTCGCAGTGATTCGGCAGTTGCCGTAGCCTCGTGACAGTATCGTCACCGAGCCCTTGCCCAGCCGTTGTTCCAGAAACGCCAGATCCTGCTCGGTTTGCGGCAACAGGCTCAAGTTGATGACATGCGCTTCGCCGCCCGGCCGGTAGCCGGCGATTTTCGCGTTGAGCTCGGCCAGCAGCGGCGGCGCGTTCATTACGCCTTCCGGCAGAGCCGTCCAATGCGTGTCGATTTGGCCGGCTGCGCCAGCAAAGGCCGACTGCGCGATTAGTCGCGGAATAATGCCGACTTCCAGCACATCGGCGACGACCTGTTGCCGGGCATCGAGTTGCTGCAAACGCCAGACGCCTGCCAGCACCGACTCCTGAATGCGGCTATCTTGCCCGCCGGAACAAATCATGCTGACTTCGCCTTCACCGAGCAGCTCGTTGATGAATTGCCGGTTGTGTTGATCCAGCGCTGTCAGGTCGTTGGGCCCGGAAGCGGAGGGAAACGCAGCCAGATTCTGCTGTAATTGCCGCAATACATTTTTTGCCTGCGCCAAATCCGCCGCGTTTAACTCCGCAGAAACCTGCGGCATGCTGTAGGTCGCCATTTCCTGCGGCATTTGCAGGTAGTCCAGCTCGACGCCGTCTTCTTCAGGCGGTTGACTGCCTTGGCCGAAAATAGGGAGGGAGATTGAGGTCATAGTTTTTCAGGGTTATTAATTTCGCTGGCTGGTTATTAATGTAGGGTACGCACCGTGTACCTTTGTTTAGATTTTGAATGCCTGGAACGTTTGGGAAAGGTACGCGGTGCGTACCCTACTACGGATTCCAAAATTCATCGTGCCCCACAGACTTTGTCCAAATCGAAGCCGGGCGGTTCGCCGGGTGTGGCGGCCAGAATCCGCAAGGTCTCCTGCCTGTACTCCAGCCAATCCTTGATGCCGGTGATGGCGCCTAAATACTCGCCATTGCGCAAAAACACCAGCGACGGCCATCCGGTAAAGCGAAAGCGCGCCTGCAATTCGCGTTCGATAGGTTGGGCGATAATCGCCGCTTGCAGCCGCCCGCTAAACGCTTTGACCAATTCCGGCAGGATCACCGCGACATCGAGGCTTTCCGGAAACTGGACGGGATCGTTGCAGAAAAACAGCACGACGTTTTCGGCGCCGTAAACGAAATGATCGTAACTGTCCGCATCCAGCAAGGGATAGCCGTGCCGGGTCTGCAATTGTTCAATCAGAGGCGATGTCATGGTTTTAAAAACTCCGGTAATTGGGGTTCCCTGTCGACCAGGTCGGCAAATAAATGATCTATTTGGCTGTCGCCCTGCATCGCCAGATGCAGGGCTTCCAGCGCATCGGCGATTTGCCGGGCTCTTTGTTCGCTGAGCACTTCCCGGGCGGTATCGAGAAAAACCAGCAGCCAGGTGCCGACCGGCTGCGGGCCGACCAACATCATGTCGATCAGGCCTTCCTGGTCGCGGTAGACACAGAGCGCCGATTCTCCGCGCTGCTCGATGATCTGCATGGGGATGCCGATGCACATCAGTATTTGCCCCGGTAATCGACATCGACCTGCAATGTGTTTTCGTCCGCAGGTTGCGGCGAGCGCACCTCAAACGCGTCGGATTGCAGGATGCGCTCATCGCCGATCCGGCAGGCCTGGTCAGCCTTTGGCCGTTCCTGTTCGTAGCGTTGCATGTTCAGCACCGGGTCGGCCAGATCGCCATCCGTGTCGGTTGTTTCGGCGGCAATGCCGAAAGCCTTCAGAAAACCAAGCGCCATGTCGATCGCCGGTTGAATCTGCGCCTTGACCGATGGCCGCAGGCTGCCGCCGTAGTCGTCCAGCTCTTCCGGCTGCACGCCGATCAGCAGCAAGTGTTGAGGATAACTGCCCAGCATTTGCGCCATCGCCAGCACTTCCTGGAAGCCGGTTTGATGCAGGCTCATCTTTTTGGCGCCGAGAAAATGCGGCACGTCGTCATTTTCGATCCGTTTCAGAGTGCCAGGCTTCAAACCGTAATCGATTGCATCGAATACGATCAATACATCGGCGGCCTGCACATGTTCGACCAGATAAACGCCCTGGGTGCCGCCGTCCATGACTTTGACCCGATCGGGAAAACGGTAGTTTTTTTGCAGGCGCTCGATCACGCGAACGCCGAAGCCTTCGTCCGCCCACAGCACGTTGCCTATGCCCAGCAGTAAAATGTTCATGGTCAATGGATGTCGTCCAGCGGTTTGTCGTCCTTGAAGGTGCGCCAGCCGGTCGCTATCGTCGACAAAATGCTCTGGCGGGAGAGTTTATCCTCGCGCACGGCGACATAAACGTGGATCAGCACAAAGCACACGATCAGCCACATGACCAGATGATGCCAGCTGTGCAGGCTCTGGCTACCGCCGAAAACCGGCAGCACCCAACTGCTGAACAGCGCGTATTGCCAGCTGCCTCGCCCCGTGCCTTCGCCGTACAGCGCAAAGCCGGTGACTATCATGAACAGCGTGCCCCAAACGAAGGCGAAATGCATGGCCAGCAACGCCAATGGGTTATGGCCGGTGTATTTGCGCGGTTCCTTGACGAGGAGGGCATACCACAGAATTTCATGGCCGACGCCTTGCCAGAAATTCCGGTTCAACAACGGCGGCAGGAAGATTTGCCGGGCATGCTCGTTGCCAGCATAGGCCCAGTACAGTCGAAACAGCAGACCTATCGCCAACAGGTAGCCGGCGGCGAAATGCACGAACCTGACATAGCCCATCAGGAAGTGATCAGACGCTTCACCGCCCATCGACGCGAGCGGATCGGCGATCAAATAGCCGGTGATGGTCAAGGCGACGATACCTAAGGCGTTCAGGCCGTGCCATAGCCGTACCGGTTTTTCATAGACGTAAACGGCTTGAGTGGAAGATGCAGGCTGATTCATGGCGGCTTCCTTATGCGAACAACAGCCAGGCGCCGGTCAGGCCGGTCAGGGTGCCATAGATGCGGATCAAGCCGGCCGCATTGGCGCGCCGGATGAGCAAGCCCAGTATCAAGCCGGAAAAATGCAGTAACGCAGTGCCTGAGACGATTCCGGCAACATAAGCATATCCCGATGCGGCAGCCGGCATTTCGCTGCCGTGCGCCAGCCCGTGCATAGCGGCAAAGATGGCGATTGACAGCAAGATAATCGCCTTGGGCAGTTTATTCGTGCCATAACCGAGCGCGATGCCGAACGACAACAGTGAGACCAGAATGGCGGTTTCGACATAGGCAAGATCAAGCCCGGCTAAGCCGAGCAGGGCGCCTGCCGGCATGAATAACAAAAACAGTGCTATCGCCTGTTGAGCGAGCAAGCGGCTTTGGCTGCTCGCCCATAACCCCAGCCCCAGCATTACCAGAAAATGGTCAAGGCCCAAAAACGGATGCTGGAAGCCATGGCTGAAACCATCGGTTGGCAACAAGCCGGTATGCGCCGATACGGCATGCGAAAACGCGACTAAGCCGGCTAACGATAAGCATTGCAATTTAATTTTGTTCAAACTGTTCATACATTCTCCTCAGCGAACTTTGACTTGGGTTAATTCGGTGCCTTCCGGGCTGATGATATGCGTGGAGCAAGCCAGGCAAGGATCGAAACTGTGCAGGGTGCGCAGGATTTCCACCGGTTCCTCGGGGCGCTCGACCTTGGTGTTCATCAAAGCCGCCTCGAAAGCACCGATATTGCCTTGCTCGTCGCGCGGCGAACCGTTCCAGGTGGTCGGCACCACGCATTGATAATTGGCGATTTTGGTGTTCTCGATTTTCAGCCAATGGCCCAATGCGCCGCGCGGCGCTTCGGTAAAGCCGACGCCTTTGACGCTGCTTGGCCAGGTTTCCGGGTCCCAGCGCTCGACATTGGCCGTGGCCAGATCGCCGGCCTTGATGTTGGCGATCATCTTGTCCATGAAATAGCGCATCTTGCCGGCCGCCCATTGTGCCTCCAGGCCGCGGGCCGCGGTTCTGCCCAGGGTCGAGAACAGGGCTGTGGCCGGCACGTCCAGTGTTTTCAGGACGAAATTGATCTGCTCGGTGATTTCCTTGTTGCCTTGCGCATAGCCGATCACATAGCGCGCCAGGGGGCCGACTTCCATCGCATGGCCGCGCCAGCGCGGGGCCTTGATCCAGGAGTATTTGGCGGATTCGTCCAGTTCCTCGATGTGGGTGCGGTTGCCCTTGGTTTTCGGCCCTATGCGGTAATTGGGCTCGGTGACGCCGTCCCAGGGATGCAGGCCCAGTGATTCGTCCGGATATTTGTACCAGGAATGCGGCACGAATTCCTTGATTTGCTCGGGATCGGTCAGATCCACTTCATGGACTTTGCTCAAGTCGCCATTGATGATCGCACCGCGCGGCATCAGCAGGTTGGCCGCCGAGTAGTCATTGGCGTTATCGGGGATGTCGCCATAGGACAGCAGGCTTTGCCCGGAAATGCCGCCGCCGTATAGCCAGCCTTTGTAGAACTGGGCGATGGCCAGTAAATCGGGGATGTAGACCTGATCGATAAAATCGATGGTGCGGTCGATAATCGACGAGACCAGATTCAGCCGCTCCATGTTGATCGCGCCGTTGGCGCCGATGCCGTCGATGTTGATCGCGCACGGCACGCCGCCGACCAGCCAGTTCGGATGCGGGTCCTTGCCGCCGAAGATGGTGCGGATTTTCATGATGTCTTTTTGAAAATCCAGCGCTTCCAGGTAATGCGTGACCGCCATCAGATCGGCTTCCGGCGGCAACAGATAGGCTGGGTTGGTCCAATAGCCGTTTTTGAACGGACCCAGCTGGCCGGATTCGACAAATTTCAGCAGGCGGTTCTGCGTGTCGCGGAAATAGCCGGGCGAGGACTTGGGGTTGTGCGGCGAAATCGATTGTTGCAGCGCCGAAGTGGCGGCGGGATCGGCTTTTAAAGCATTGACCGGATTGACCCAGTCCAGGGCATGAAGATGATAAAAATGCACCAGATGGTCCTGCACCTGCAGGCTGAGCTGCATCAGGTTGCGGATCGAATTGGCGTTTTCAGGAATCTTGATCTTCAGGGCATCTTCCACCGCGCGCACCGAGGTCAGGGCATGGGTGCCGGTGCAGACACCGCAGATGCGCTGCACGAAAGCCCAGGCATCGCGCGGGTCGCGGCCTTTCAGTATCACTTCCAGGCCACGCCACATGGTGCCGCTGGAGACGGCATTGCGGATGATGTTGTCGTCGTCGATATTGACTTCGCAGCGCATGTGGCCTTCGATGCGCGTAACCGGATCGACCACGACGCGGCGGCCGGCGTCGTTCAGATGGAAGCCGTTGGGGGTGTTTCTGACTGTCATTGTTGTTCTGCTCCTGATTGTTTAGCCCGTTTCAGCGCTGTAAGGCCCGCATGCGCGGCGATGCCGGCGCCGACCACGGCCGCCGCAGTGCCGCCGACGGCATCGGCGTTGGCTTCGATGCCGAATTGATTGATGTCGGTGAGGCGCTCGTAGAAGCTGCCTTTGTCCCAGAAACCGTCTTCGGAACAGCCGATGCAGCCGTGGCCGGCCTGAATCGGAAATGACGTGCCTTCGTTCCAGCGCACCGTCGAGCAGGCGTTATAGGTGGTGGGCCCCTTGCAGCCCATTTTGTACAGGCAATGGCCCTGGCGGGCGGCTTCGTCGTCCCAGTGCTCGACGAACTGGCCGGCGTCGAAATGCGGCCGTCTGTAGCATTTATCGTGAATGCGCTGGCTGTAGAACATCTGCGGGCGGCCTTGTTTGTCCAGCGTCGGCAGTTTGTCGAAGGTGAGCAAATACGCCACAACGGCGGTCATGACTTCGGCAATCGGCGGGCAGCCGGGGACTTTGATGATCGGTTTGTTGGCCAGGCCCGGCACTTTATGCACTGGCGTAGCCCGGGTCGGATTGGGTTTGGCGGCCTGTACGCAACCCCAGGATGCGCAGGAGCCCCAGGAGATGATGGCCTTGCAGCTTTCCGCCGCGTATTTGAGCTGTTCGACGAAGGGCTTGCCGCCGATGATGCAGTACATGCCATCCTCAGCCAGCGGCGGATTGCCTTCCACGGCCAGGATGTAATTGCCTTTGTATTTTTCCACGATCTCGTCGACGATGGCTTCGGCGTTATGCCCGGCGGCCGCCATGATGGTGTCGTCGTAATCCAGTGACAGCATAGACAGGATCACGTCCTTGGCCAGGGGATGGCCGGAACGGATAAAGGATTCCGAACAACAGGTACATTCCAGGCCATGCAGCCACAGCACCGGAATGCGCGGCTTGGTCTCCATCGCATGCGCGATTTTGGGAGCGAAAGCGGGAGAAAGCCCTAACGAGGCAGCGGTCAGGCTGCAGAACTTGAGAAAACTGCGGCGCGTGATGCCCTGCCTGCGCATGACATCGTAAAAGGTTTCATTCATTCAGGAACTCCTGGCATTGTTATCCGGCTACGTGAAGAATGCACGGTCGATAGATGCGCTTGAACATTTTTCAGTGCCTGTTTGTCAACGCAGTGACTGACACTATATCTCCCGTCGACACTGCTCCGTAAGACCATAGCAACATCCATACCGGATTGACGCCGGCCAAAAAACCTTTGTAACAGTGCGGGAAATGATGTCGGTAAGTGAAGAAAAAAATCAAACGAAATGTCGGTTACGCGACAAATGCAACAAAAAAATCGGATGGATGCAGGAAAGGTGACATAAACCGATGAGTACGTCCAAGCCCGGATTTCATGTCATCCGGATTGGCTGATCTATTGTCGGTTGGATAACGCAAAGTCTACGAAGCCGCAGGTCGGGTTCGCGATGCGTAACCCGACTTTGGTGCTTTTGGTTTACTTAGCCAAAGCTGCCAAACGAGTCTCCAGTTCAGAGGCGACCAGGGTGTTGTAATGGCGCCGCAAGACGGAGTCGGTTGGGCGGGGCCCAAAGGAAGACTCGATTTCACTTATCAGACGAGTCAGAAGATGATTTGATTCCTCGAGGATTCTCAGCTCAGAATCGGCCGTCGATTCCACTTGATTGGCGACCGTGGATTGTTGGGCGGATTTCGAAAAAAACACCATGCTGTAACCCAATGGAAAAAAAGCGCATGCCGCCATGACAAACATGACGAGAACAAGCAGAATGACTTCGAACATATCAATACCTCGCTACTGTTGAAAAAGGCCCAAGTACGCACATCAGAGGGATGTTGATAACCCGGCAATTCTCTATGTAGCAATTTAAATGCCATGCTGTTTTTTATCGTTAATGTACTGATTTTTATTATGAATTTATGGCTGTGATGTGCAAGGCCTGGTGGTTTTTTGAACAATTTGTCAGCAATCCATCAACACGGCAACTGGAACCGGGCTACGGCGCCCGAAAAACTCAATCGCAGGCCAGAGACATTAAGGAAGGATCAGTCGAATTATTTTGATAAAATAGCACTCATAAACGCCGCCAGCCTTTTGTCCGCTCAATCATGAGATTTAAACCATGGCTCAATCCAAACGCAAAATCGTCCGAATTGCTCCAAAAACCGATGGAAAAACAACCTTATCCGCGGCCCAAAAACAATTCAATAGCCTGACTAAAAAAATTGACCGTCAAAAAAAGCTGTTGATCGAGTGGAAAGAAACCATCCCTTTGTATCATCAAATAGTTGAGCAGGAATACGACCCTGCTGTAGAGATCTTGAATAACCAGAAATTTGAGTGGGCCAAGTTATTGGATCAGTCTTACGACAAGCCGCTATTCAAAAAAACCGACAAATTGAAAATTAAGCATTTTATTTGCGAGGCATGTGAGCAATTAATTCCCGAGTTGAACAACGATGAACTGAAAGCCTTGTTCAACAAATATAGTGGTGAAGATTACGATACCATCAACCAGGAGACTGAAGCCGCTGTTGGCGAACTCATGAGAAGCATCGCGGAAGGCATGTTCAATGTAGATTTGGGAGATGACGTCGATGTAAGTTCGCCGGAAAAATTGCACGCTCACTTGCAGGAAAAGCTGCAAGCGCAGGCAGAAGCTCAATTAAAAGAGCAATTGGACGCCCCCGTTAAACAGCGTAAAAAAACCAAAAAACAATTGGAAAAAGAAGCGCGCCAACGAGAGGAAGAGGCGCTGGCAAGTAAGTCGGTCCAGGAGGTTTACCGTAAATTAGTCGCCACACTGCATCCCGACCGCGAGCCGGATGAACAGGAACGCGTCCGCAAAACGGAGTTGATGCAGCGCGTCAATACCGCTTACGGCAAAAAAGACTTATTGCAGCTACTGGAGTTGCAATTGGAAATTGAGCAGATCGATCCCGCGCATTTGAGCCAAATGGCTGACAGTCGTCTGAAACATTTCAATAAGATATTGAAAGAGCAGTTGTCTGAGCTGGATCAGGAAGTTCATCAAATTGCAGAGATATTTAAGTTGCAATTAAATCTGCCTTTCTATGCGCTTCTGACTCCCAGGCAATTGATTGCATCACTGAAACATGATCTTAAATCAGTTAAGACAGATATAGACGCCATTCGGAAAGAGCTTGAAACCTTTCAGGATCCTGCTGCGCTGAAAGCATGGCTAAAAAGCTACAAGATTCCCAAAAAATCCGACCTGGATGATTTTGATGATTTCTTTTTCGACGGCATGATGCCGTTCGGATATAGATAGCATAAGGATGGGTTTACGCCGTGCTTTTTGTCCCTTGGCAATGAGTATGAAATAAAGCCTGAGTCAGAACTATTTAATCCGTGCCGGAGATTTAACAGACGGACTGGCCGTCAATGATCAAAGGATGATTGAGCCAAGGCGTAATGCAGTTCATCAAAGTTGACCGGTTCACGCCGTGAGTTAGTCCGTCAAGCTTTTTCACTGATTTCGCCGCCTGGTTTTAGCAACGAGGAGCCCCGTTGTTCCAGCGCTTTGAGGTAAGTGGATTCATCATAGGGCTTACCGGTCTGCCAGCACCGGTAGAGGATACGTATCCATTTAAACGCCAGGGAACGCACAGCGGCTTGATAGGTTGAGCCCTTTGCGCGCTGCTGTCGGTAATATTGGCCCGCCCAGAATGATTTATTAATGGTCTGTGCCGCCCACTCGGTGAAGGTTTGTCGAAGAAAGGTCGGGCACTCCCACCGCCAATGCACCCAATGTTTCTTACCACTGCGCTCCGTTACTGGCGCAACGCCCGCATATTTTTGTAAATCTGCCGCACTCGGGTATCGATCTCGCTGCTCGCCAAACGCCACCAATAGCCTCGGCGCGAGCGATGAACCTGCGCCTGGCAATGCGCTAAACAAGGCATAATCAGGATGCTGACAGGCGATTTGCTCAATGGCCTGGTCAAATTGTTTAATCCCTTCCAGAGTAACGCTTAACTGTTCGATCAATACCTGTGCCTGTAGGCGATAGGGAATGATAATAGCCTCATCTAAAGTTAACGGCGTTGCAGTTTTGATCGCTGCCAGCCGCTCTTCCAACACCTGAGGAAAACGCATGTTATGTTGATGAAAAAAGGTGGCCAGCGTATTTTTTCGGGCCCGTTTGACTTGGGCCAGCGTTGGCCATTGGCGAATGAAAGCACAGAATAACGGGGTATCAATATGATCAAACCAGTCCAGGACTTGCGGATAATACTGCTTTAAGGCCGAACGCAGACGGTTGGTGAGACGGATTTTATCGTTAACCAAACTCCTTCTTTGCTCAACCAGGGATGACAAGGCTCGCATTTCCAGGCTTTGAGGCTGAAGGGGTTTAAAACGCTCGGGATGACGTAACAGTAGATCCACAGCGAATTCCGCATCCGTCGGATCATCCTTTGCCCTGCTCGGCGTAAAGGCTTCCCGATACTTGGCCAGCGTTCCAGGATTGATCGGATAAATGACAAAGCTATCAAATTTCTGCAGTGCATATACAATCGGACCTTTCGACAGTTCCACGGCGACCGCAATAGGTGAGCCAAACCGTTGAATTAAGGCTTGCGCCCAATCGTTGATCGATTCAACTTGATGGGGAATCACTGAAAACTCCCGCTTCGGGCTGTCTGCCGCTTGAAGGCAAACGTCATGCTTTCTGTCGGCCCAGTCAATACCGACAAAAGCTGTAAACGATGGCTTGTTAAGGCTATTCATACCTGATCTCCGGCGGGGTCGATTAACCAAGAGAAACATGCCTGCCTGAGATCTGCGAAAGCAATATAGGTGAGCCGATGCCGCGGCAAGCCCTGAGTATTCGTTAGTGATCCCAAGCGCACCCGTGGGCTCGAAACCAAACCGGTGAACATCTAAATGTTGGGGTCGAATTATTCGTAGCCCGCAGGTGCATGTCCTGCTTTACTGGCAGCTACCTGCCAGCTGTGCTGAGTATCACCTAAAACAGGACGGAAGGACTATATTGGTCAAATAACCGTTGAATCCGGCTGCCCGCGCCTGTTCACGGTCCTCCTTCCGCCCGTAGCCGCTCAAGGCGATCAACTGCATTCTGTCCAGGCCGGGCTGTTGCCGTAACGCCCGTGCGACCGCGTAGCCGTCCATGCCGGGCAGGCCGATGTCCAGCAGCACGATCTGCGGTCGTTCAGCCAGCGCAGTTTCCAAACCGCTAGGTCCATCATAGGCCAGTCCGACGGTGTGTCCTTCGCCGCTCAATAACATGGACAGGCTCTGGGCGGCATCGCGATTATCATCGACCACCAGAATGCGCAAAGGGTCTTCTATGAATTCCGGTTTTGTTGAATCGACAATCGGAACGGTCGGCGCCCGCCGCAGGCCGGGCAGGCGGATGACGAATTCACTGCCTCGGCCGCGGCCTTCGCTGTGAGCCCGGACTTCACCACCGTGCATCGTTACCAGACTTTTGACCAGGGCCAGTCCGATGCCCAGGCCGCCTTCCGCGCGGTCGATGGTGTGGTCCACCTGGTAGAACAATTGAAACAGGCTGGGCAGCGTCGAAGGCTCGATGCCCCGGCCATTGTCGCGCACCCGGATCAGGATGTCATTGCCTGACTGCTCGACGGTCAGCCCGATGCATCCGCCTTCATCGGTATATTTCGCCGCATTGTTGAGCAGATTCGCCACGACTTGAGACAGTCGCACCAGATCGCCTTCAACATAAAGCGGATTCCGCGGCTGGTGTATCGTAAAGGCATGATGCCGAGCCTCGATCAATGGCTGAGTGGTCTCTGCCGCACGCTGCACGATAGCCGCTACCTCGAGGATTTCTTTCTTGAGTTCGATTTTACCGCGGCTGATGCGCGAGACATCCAGCAGGTCATCGACCATCTGGACCAGGTGCTCGACCTGGCGGTCGATGACGTTGCGGCACCAGGCCAGCCGCGTTTCGTCCAGGTTCGGCCGCTTCATGATCTGAACGGCGTTGCTGATCGGCGCCAGCGGGTTGCGCAATTCGTGGGCCAGCATGGCGAGGAATTCATCCTTGCGCCGGTCGGCTTCGCGCAGGGCTTCTTCGGCCCGTTTGCGCTCGGTAATGTTCTCGACCATCGCTCCGAAGCCGGTGATCTGGCCGGTATCGTCATACAAGGGATACCAGCTTTCGTTCCAGTAGCCTGTTACGCCGGGCGCTGTGGGGATCTCGCCGCTGAACTCATAGTCCTTGACCGGTTCTCCAGTCGCCAGAATGAGGTTGATTACGTCCTCCGCCGTGGCAGCCAGCGTCGGCACGATGTCGTGGACACGTCGGCCGATATGAGCGGCGGCAGGGAGGCCATTGAGTGCCGCGAGACTGTCGTTGATAAGCAGATAACGTAACTCGAGATCCAGATAGGCAAAGCCCATGGGCGCTTGCGTCATCAGGGCGTTGAGGAGCGTGTGGGTTCTGGTCAGCGACTCTTCGGCCTGCTTGCGTCCACTGATGTCCTGGACGATGCCGGCTATGGACACGGGCCGTTCCATCTGGTCCAGCTTAAGGCGGCCTTTGGCGTAAATCCAGCGTATTTCGCCATCGGTACGGCGGATGCGGCATTCAAAGTCCCAGTCAGTCCGCATCTGTATGGCCTTATTGAAGCGCTGCTGCACGGCGTCCCGGTCCTCAGGCAATACATGGTCGAGGAATTGCTCAAAGGTCCATCCGGGCAAGCGTTTCTGGTAGCCGAAGATGAGGTCGTGCAATAACGTTCGGTGCACCGTGCGATCCTGCAGATTCAACTCCCATGCGCCGGCCTCCAGGGTTGACAGGGCGAAATCGAGACGCTGCTGATGCTCTTCGATGAGCTGCTCCTGTTGCTTGCGCTGGGTAATATCCAGCACGATGCCGCGATAGAGAACGGCTTTCCCTTGTTCGTCAAAAACCGCTTGGCCGCGCGACATGAGCCAGCGCTCCTGATTTCCCGGCAGATTGGCCACCCGCCATTCCAGATTGATTTCAAGGCCGGCCGTTACACAATGATTCAGAGTGGCAAACACCGCGGCCTGATCATCGGGATGCACGCTCCCTAACCAATTGTCATACGAAGGCGGGCTTGAAGGTTCGAGGCCGTACATCGACCAAAGATTATCAGACCAAAATAGCTGGTTGGTTTGTACATCCCATTCCCACAGGCCGGCGTTGGCCGATGCGAGAGCCAGTGTCAATCGGGCTTGATGGGTTTTCAACTGATTGGCATTGGTTGCCCATGCCCTTTGGCTGCGCTTTAGCTTCTCGTGCGTGATGCTGATAAGAAGTCCCATGGCAGCGAATACCGCAATAGAATAGCTGCGCTCCAGATTTTGCACAGGCCAGGGCTCTTCGGGATGAACAAAAAAATGAAGGCCTAACAGCGTCGCTACCGCCGTACTCATCAGCCCCGCCCAAAAGCCGCCAATCCATGCGCTGAAAAACACCGCCGGATATAGCAGCAACCAGGTGTAAGGCAGGATATAGGGCCAGAACCATTGCTGAAGGATCGCTGCGGTAACGGGAGTGATGAGCGCTAGTGTCAAGCGGTAAACTTGCGGATACCTGACGAGCAATCGAGTGGGTATAAAAGTTTGCATTCAAAAACAGGTAGGCTCGTTTTTCGTTATATTTTTTGCCGAAGTCATTTAATGATTTTTAGGACAGGCTTGGGATAAGCCGGCCTATAAATTTAAGTAATCATACGTCAATACAGCGGCGTTTAAACAGAGCCTGAACCAGAATCATGTTTAGGCGGCATTTGTTAAATAAACTATCATGGCACCGATTCAGCTATTCTGAAATCAGTAAAATTGCTTATAGTCGGTAGAAATACTCACAGGAAGCGCATGGTCTTGAGGAAAGCAAACAGATGTTATTCTTATTCAGGAATCAGGATGAGGCGTTTATCCCATATCATGATGAACTAATGCTTCCCTGCCGGGAAATTTTCGGTATAGTGGCGTGTTTAGTTGAATCTTGCTGTACAGTTGTCTAAAAATGCAGAATAAATACTTACGTTTATTAAGTCTTCTCCTGATCGTTTTATTAATTCCCCTGGCATATTGGTTAAGACCCGGCAAGTTCGAGGAAGCCGATCTGAATCCGCCGTCCACGCGCCCTAACATGGCCGGCAAGCCGTCCGGCTTTGAAAAACCCTGTAAGGACGAACACCCCGAATGGCGCCAGGCTCAGACTATTGACGGCGTCGAGATCGCTGAATCGCTGGCGTGCAGTCCCGACAATCCATACGACATCGCTGCTTTCGTCAAAGGCGTCAATAACATTTCGATGCCTACCTTGATGAGCACGCATCTGTCCGAAGACGCATTGACCAAAACCGACGACCTGGACGGCGACGGCGACCCCGATGTGATCCGCATCAAGCTGGAAGTCATCGAGCTTAACGGCAGATCGCCCGACGGCGATTTTCTGATCCCCAGTTATGATGTGTTGCCGGGCGTGCAGCCGGGGCTGTGGGTGTTCGCGCCCAAGACCAGTGACATGGCCGTGAAGAATTACGGCTCCAACCAGGCCAATTATTTCCTGCGCGCGCCGTCGCCGGTGATTCGCGTCGAGCAGGGCGATCAGGTCTATATCACGCTGGAAAACTCGCATTATTTCCCGCACACGATTCATTTTCACGGCGTTGACCACCCCTGGAAAACGGCGTCCGGCAACGATAACGACGGCGATGCGCACGGCGGCGCTGGCGACATGGGCGTTTTCCCGGGCGATAGCCACACTTATGAAATGAAGCCTCGGACGACCGGCACCATGCTTTATCACTGCCATGTACAGACCGACAAACACTTCATGATGGGCATGGCCGGTATGTTCATCGTGGAAGAAAATCGCCCGAACAACTGGGTGCAGACCTTCAATATTGGCGGAGGACACGTACGGCATCCGTCTGTTGGCGTCAAAGAGGAATACAATCAGGAATATGACCTGCATTATCAGTCCGTCGACAAGCGTCTGGCCAAAATCATCCAGGAGGCCAACGATCCTCGCTTGATCGAGAAAAAAATGAACCGCGAATACAACATGGCCGAATCGCATGAAAACTATTTCCTGCTGAACGGCCATGCCTTCCCGTATACGTTGCGTGATGATCTGATCGTCACGGAACCCAATGAAAAGATCAAACTGCGCGTCGCTAATGCTCAGAATTCGGCCATGGCGCTGCATTTTCACGGTCATAAGGCCACGATCACGCATTACGACGGCATCAAACAGCCCGAGACCATGCAGGTCATCCGCGATGTGGTCGATATTGCATCGGCGCAGCGCGTCGATATCAAGCTGGATACGACCAATGACGGCCTCCACAACGATGGCGAGGGTGTCTGGATGTTTCACGATCATGTCGAGGTCGGCGCGACCAATGACGGTGTGAGCCCGGGGGGTAATATCTCTTTAGTCGTGTACCGCGATTACATCGATGAGCAGGGCATGCCGAAACTGCACGAAGGGATGTTTGATCAGTTCTTTACCAGCGCTTATTACGCGCGCGAAAAACCCATGTGGGCCACGGGCGAGTTTGTGCAACTACTGGGCGAAGCAGGTCCTCTGCCCCCGAATTATCTGAAAATCATCGCCTTCGGCCTGACGGTCGGCTTGCTGTTCGCGCTGGTGTTCTACCTCGTGCGCAGCTTTAAGAAAGGAGCAGCGGAATGAGTTTTGTTAAGCCTCTTATTTTGTTAATGGCGATAGCCGGTGTTCAGCCGGTCATGGCGGCTATGAACCATAACGGCATGATGATGGACGAAACCGGCATGATCATGAATAGCAATACCGATAACGTGCCGCGCGACTGCAAGAAGATCGCCGGCGATGTCAATATTACGGTCCGCGCCGGTCATAAACAGGCCAGGAAATTCAACGGCATCATGTACGCGTTCGACCAGCAGCAATGGGAAGCGCCGCCCTGTTCGCGCATTAATGTCACGTTTATCAATGAGGACAAGATCCGGCACCAGTTCATGATTCACGATCTGCCGGGTTATATTTACCCGCAAGGCATGTTCACGATGGAAATCTACGGGCCGGGCCAGAAGACGGCTTCTTTTATCGTGCCCAGCCAGCGCAAGACCTATCTGGTCCATTGCGAAGTGCCTCAGCACATGGAGAAAGGCATGAAGGCGCAGTTGAAAGTGGACGGCGGCGATGGCGATTTGCCGAGTATTCCGGGCATATCGGCGGCTGTCAATGCTGATTCTTATACGGTAGACTGGGATAAAAGCGCCTGGGGGACTTTACTGGTTTCGTTTTTTGCAGGGGCAGCGGTGCTTTTATTGCTGAACAGGATTAAGCGATAATGGAGCGGAAGTCTTAAAAAGATAACGGGTGATAAAAAAGAAAGACCACCAGAAATTGTGGGGGGTTGGTGGGAGGTGGTCTTTTTAAAGTAGAGACAAAATTGTCGAAAAGCATGGGAGCTATTGCTAATCGACGGGGATCATCCTAACAAAAGGAGTAGAGAGATTTTATTCGTACGAATACTTATGCATTCAATTACTCTTTTTGCCATGCCGATGCTGAACACTATTTTTCGTGATTCAAATGAAAAGTTTCATACATGATTTTAATGGTGACATTCAGCCGGAATTCATAAAAGATCATCAATCATTACTTCTTAAATGCTTAAAAGTGCAAAGAACAATAGCCCATTGTGAACTCAAAATGCTGAGGTTGCTCTATAATTATCAATTCGTTTCTAACTGAAAAGTCTCAGATAGATACATAAATATTTTTATAAAAATTAGCCAAAGGCTGTGCAATTATGAAAAAAAGTTTATTAGTTATCGGTATCAGTTCTGCTTTATTGACAGCTTGTGTTACCGATCCCTATACCGGTCAATCACGTATAAGCAATACTGCTAAAGGCGGGGGACTGGGAGCAGTGGTAGGCGCCGGCGCCGGTACTTTGTTTGGGGGTAACGATCTTAAGAATGCCGGTTGGGGCGCCTTGGCCGGTGGCGCGTTAGGCGCGGCGGTTGGTGCCTATATGGACAGTCAGGAACAGCAGATGAATGAATCGCTGCAGGGAACCGGTATCGAGGTTCAGAGAACAGCCGAGAATACGCTGACCCTGACCATGCCGAACAACGTTACGTTTGGATTCGATTCGTCCAACTTGACGTCGCAAGCTCAATCCGCTCTGGATTCAGTGGCTAATGTGTTAAATCAGTATCAGGATTCCAAAATCAGTATCACTGGCCACACCGATGATGTCGGGGCGGATAATTACAATCAGAAATTATCCGAGCAACGGGCTACCAGTGTTTCCGGTTATCTATCTCAGCATGGCGTGAATTACTCGCGTATCACCCAGCAGGGTATGGGCGAGCGTATGCCGAAACTGCCTAATACCAATGATGCTAACCGGGCCGAGAACCGTCGCGTGGAACTGGCTATCGTTGCCAATCCGACTGCCGGCAGCCAGCCAGGCGCTCAACAACCGCAAGGCGGATATCAGCAGCAACAACAAGGTTATCCTCAACAGCAACAGGGTTACCCTCAACAGCAGCAAGGATATCCTCAAGGCGGAGGCTACCAGCAGCAAGGATATCCTCAAGGTGGCGGCTATCAGCAGCAAAATTACCCTCAGCAGGGTTACCCGCAACAGCAAAGTTATCCGCAGGGAGGCGGTTATCAGCAGCAAAGTTATCCGCAGGGGGGCAGCTACGGCTATCCTCAGCAACAAGGTTACCCTCAGCAAAACACTTATCCTCAGCAATACGGCTACCCTAGATAAACCGTAAGCACTCAGAGGAAGGGCAGTTCAGCAAATCAGTGCCGGACTGCTCTGTTCTTTTTCAATGTAGCAATATTCAGAGCCGTTCAGTCTAAATCAATCCGTCGTTTTAATATTATATTTACGCACCCGGTAGCGCAGTGTTTCCCGCGTTGTGCCCAATGCCCGCGTTGCAGCGGCCAGATTGTTGTCGGCCCTTTCCAGGGCGGTTTTGATAATGAAACGATCCATGTCTTCCAACGCCATGCTGCCGTCCAACGGCAGACAAATCCTGTTTTTCGGTTCGGAAGCCATGTTTTCCGAAGCCGCGCTTTCCTGGCCGGGCAATTGCAGCCATTGGACCGGAAAAATCGGACCGTCGGCGAACAGCACGCAACGTTCGATGGCATTGCGCAGTTCACGGACATTGCCCGGCCAGTAATGAGCGCGCAATTTATCCCAGACCTGTTCGGGAATCTCTTTGACATGGCGTCCGGCCTTGGCGTTGTATTCGGCCACGAATAGCGGCACCAGTTCGTCCAGATCCTCCCTGGCTTCGCGCAAAGGCGGCAGCATCACGCGGAAAACACTCAGGCGGTGATAGAGATCGCTGCGGAAATGGCCGTCCCGTATCATCCGCTCCAGATCACGGTTACTGGCCGCGATGATCTGGACATCGATTGTGATTTCCTTCTCGCCGCCCAGCCGCCGGACTTTGTGATCCTCGATCGCTTTCAGCAGCTTGGCCTGTAAATCGAGCGGCATTTCGCCTATTTCATCCATGAACAGCGTGCCGCCGTCGGCCTGTTCCAACAGGCCGCGATGCCGCCCCGAGGCGCCGGTGAAGGCGCCGGGTTCGTGGCCGAACAATTCCGACTCCAGCAGTTCGCGCGGCAAAGCGGCGCAATTGACTTCGATCATCGGGTGTTGCGCCCTGGCGCCGCCATAATGCAGGATGCGGGCAACCAGCCCTTTGCCGGTGCCCGTTTCGCCGCCTATGATGAGGGCGCTGAACGGGACTTTGGTCAGGCGCGCCAGCAATTCCCGGACATTGCGTGCCTGCCGGCTCGATCCGACATAGGCTTCCGGCGAATAGCGCCTATGCTCCTGCCGTGTCTGGTCAATAACCCGGCGCTGTATCGCCGCGCTGCGGGCAGCGCTGTTGACGACCAGGTCGAGTCGATCCGGATCGCAGGGCTTTTCCAGAAAATCATAAGCACCCAAACGCAAGGCTCGGACCGAGTCCGGCACGCTGCCGTAGCCGGTCAGAAACAGCCATTCGGCATGGCTGATGTTTTTTTTCATCTTTTCCATGAAATCCAGCGCATTGCCGTCCGGCAGATTCATGTCGGACAGAATCAGCAAAGGCTCCAGCTCATCTCTAAGCAATAATTCCTCGGCTTCGGCCAGCGAGGTCGCCAGCATGACCTCCCAGCCGGATTGCCGATAGTGGCGTGACAGCTCCGAGCCCAACAGTTTTTCGTCCTCGATAATCAGCAGGGTTTCCATCAGGATTGATCTCCGGCAAGGTGACTATTCGGCAGAACGATAGACACACAGGCGCCATGCGGCTGGTAATTGGTGAGTCTGATGCTGCCGCCCATATCTTTGACAAAGCGTTGAACCATAGCCAGTCCCAGTCCGGTGCCGCGCTGGCGACTGGTACGGAACGGGCGAATGCCATAGTTCAGTATATCTTCTGAAAAGCCATGGCCATTGTCTATGACATCGATATGGAGTCCTTGCGCATCCTTGCGCGCTTTGATGCTGACCACGCCCGGTTCGTCTTCCAGCGCTTCGGCCGCATTCAGGATCAGGTTCAGCAGTGCCTGGCGCAGCGCGCTCTCGGGCAGCTGGACCGGCAGAGGATAGGGTGCATCGATTTCCAGGCGCACGCTTTCGGCAATCTGGTAGCGCGTCAAGGTGACCAGATCGCGGATCAGTGTTGCCGCATCGAATTCGGTCGCCGGCTCCGGCGAATGCCGGCTCTGGTCCAGCATCTCGTTGAGCAGCCGGGCCAGTCGCTTCAGCTCCTCGCCGATCATATCCAGTCTTTCCTGCTGGTCGGGCGCCTGAATTTCGCGGCGGAAATTACTGAACGCGATTTGAATGCCGGCCAGGGGATTGCGTATTTCATGCGCCAGTTCAGCGGCCACTTCACCTATTGCCGCCAGCCGCTCCGCCCGCGCCAGACTTGATTGCTGCTCCAGCAGGGCCTGCGTAGCCAATTTGACTTCCTGTTGCAGGGACTGGGCATGCAGGCGCTTGGCTTCCTCCAGTTCCGCCAGATGCTTGACCATCTCGTTATAACTATTGAATACCGGCAGCAGCAGCGGGTCAAGGTGGTCGGTCGTGATCGGCGTATAGTTCTCTTCCGTCAACCGTTGCAGGAGCTGCTTCAAATCGTTGAGCGGATGCAGGATGCGGCTGTGCAGAAAGAGCACGGCCACGATCAACGTCCAGGCCAGGATGACCAGCGCCAGGTACAGTTCGGTCTCCGTGGTACGGCTGATGTTTTCCAGCAAGTATTCGCGCTGCAGGGACTCGTTCTCGAGCGTTTCGCTCATGACCTTCAGCGCCGTGATCAGGCGCGTGTTTTTTTCCAACTGGTCCAGTTTGCCCACATCGCTCAGCAAGTCCCTGACCGTTTCCAGACTTTGCCGGGTTTTTTCCGACAAATGACGGTTATCGGTCATTAACGCATCCATTTCCTCCAGCGTTCTGGCCAAGGCCTCGGAGGGCGCAACCGGTACGGCTTCGGTCAGATACTCGATCAAGGATTGCTGCAGGCCGACCGATACGTTCTGAATGCGGTGAGAATAAGTGACGTAGGATAAAACCGTCTCAAAGCGATGCAGATTGCGCCAGATCATGCCGCCGAGTATAGCCAGCGCCAGTAATAGCAATGCTAAAAAAGCCAGGCCGCGCAGTTGCACAGGGCGGTAGAAAATTGATTTCATTCGGGATCAGGATTTGAGATGCAAGGCAAGAACTGAAAGTTTTACCTTGCGCCATTTGCTTCAATAATTCAAATACAAGTTAACCGACAGGATATGACTCATCCTGTCTGGCCCGACGGCTTTGCGGATGTACTGGTTCATATAACCGATTTCCGTGCGGGTGTTTTTATTAAAATTGTAACCGACGCCCCCAAACACGCGGTTCTGGTCAAAGCCGTCGTCGGCGCCCCAGTCGGTGCGGTTGATATTGGCGAAGTACTCGTCAGTAAGCACCAGGCTGAAATCGGTCGCGAAGGGCAACGGCGTCGATAGTTTCAACAACTGCCGGAAACGCCAGCCGACATCTTCGCCGTTCTGAACAAAGCGTTGCTCGAAGCGGCTGCGGCTGGTGATCGTGCCGAACGAAAATGTATCGCTCCATAACAATTGCTGCCAGATGCGGTGCTCGTCAACAGGCGAGACAGTGAAAGGTTCCTCGGTGGGAATGAAGGCATAGCCCAGCCAGACGCTGGTATTGTCGTTCAGTGCATAACCGAGGCCCGTACGCAACATACCCTGAGAGAAACGCGAGGTATCCTCGCCGAACCGGCCCTGGCCTTCTAGCCAGTATTTGTAGTTTTTCAGATCGGGATTGAGGACGCCCAGGCTGCCCATGGCCGTGATATTGCCCCAGGTCTGGAAGTCTTCAGCCGTCTTGGCGGCTATCGGGTTCGAAAGCGTTAGGCCGATCAGCAGCGGTAAAATCAGCCTCATTTTTGATGTCTTCATTGTTTTTAACGTCATGTTTTATTTTTGTAAAAGGCAAGGGATGCTGTACAGCTATTGCCGCGTTGCATCATGGGGGATTATACCGGCTGATTGGAAACTCATGTAGGGTACGCATCGCGTACCTTTATTAAGTAGAAATAGTACGCAATGCGTACCCTACCTCTGCCTGTGCATTAACCCTAACAAGCCTTTCATCAAGACCAACGGCGTCGGCGGGCAGCCGGGGATCACCATGTCCACCGGGATGACGTTGGATACTGCGCCGCAGCTGGCGTAGGACACGCCGAATTCACCGCCGCAGGCGGCGCAATCGCCGGCTGCGATAACCCACTTCGGATCGGGCGTCGCCTCATAAGTGCGCAGTAAAGCGGTCTGCATGTGCCGCGATACCGGGCCGGTCACGAGCAGCACGTCGGCATGCCGAGGCGAGGCGACGAAATGGATGCCGAAGCGTTCTATGTCATAGAAGGGATTGTTGAGCGCATGGATCTCCAGCTCGCAGCCGTTGCAGGAGCCGGCATCGACTTCCCTGATCGCGATACTGCCCGAGAATTTCCGGTCGATATGCCTTTTAATCTCGATGCCGAGCTGTTCCAGTTCATCGTCTTTCGGTGCTTTAACGCGCTCGGTGACTACGCCGGTGGTCAGAATTTTTTTAAATAGTCTCAGCATGAGTCTTTCCTACAAATCATGGCCCGAATAGGAACCGTTCACGGATTTGTTGCAGACCGGAAAATCCGGCACGATGTTACCCAGCACGAGCTTTTCCAGCGCTGGCCAGTTCAGCAGGCTGGGATCGCGCGGATAGAAGCGGGCGATGGCATTGTCGGCATCAAAACGGACATACGTAATGATCTCACCGCGCCAGCCTTCGACAATGCCCAGACCTTCACGGCCCGCTTCGGGTGTTTTCCAGTCGCTGAGCAGATCGCCCGGCGCCAGCAGATCGATGAATTGCCCTATCAGTTTAAGGGCAACGCTGATCTCCTTGTATCTGACCCAGAAGCGCGAGGCGATATCGCTCTGCGCTTCCACCGGCACCTTGACAGTCAGCCGGTCATAGGGCGCGTAAGGTGCGTCGCGGCGCACATCGAAATCCTGTCCGCTGGCCCGGCCGACAAAACCCAATGTGCCGAGAGCGGCGGCGATCTCTTCGGGCAGGTAGCCGGCCGTGTAGAGCCTGTCTTCCAGAGACGAGTTCAAATCCAGCGCCGGCAGGATTTCGCCCAATTCAACTTTCAGTTGGTATATTCCCCGCTTGATCGCGATACCGGCCTGCTCGGATAAATCACAGGCCACGCCGCCCGGTACAATCCTGTCCATCAGCAGGCGATGGCCGAACAGTTGCGCATTGCAGCGCAGCCACAGTTCCCGCAGGCGCGTGAATTGCATCTGCGCAAAGGCGAAACCGACGTCATTGCAGATCGCGCCCATATCGCCCAAATGGTTGGCGATCCGCTCACGCTCGGCCAGAATGCCGCGTATCAAGGCCGCGCGCGGCGGAATGGAAAGGCCGGCGGCCTGTTCCATGGCCATGCAGGCCGCCCAGCAATGCCCGATCGTAGTATCGCCGGAAACCCGTCCGGCCAGACGCGCCAGCTGTTCGGGCGTTCGGCCTTCGGCGATTTTCTCGATGCCCTTGTGCGTATAGCCGAGGCGCTCTTCCAGATTCAAGATGGTTTCGCCCATGGCCTGAAAGCGGAAGTGGCCGGGTTCGATAATGCCGGCATGAACCGGGCCGACCGGAATTTCATAAACGCCCGCACCGTAGGCCTTGACGAAGGAATAATCCCGATCGGGCGGCGTGACCGCTTCCGGTTCGCCCTGAACAGGAAAATCCTTGCGCAACGGATAGCTGTTTTTGGGCCAGGCCTTGTGCCGTGTCCAGGGCCGGTTGTCGGGATGGCCCACGAAATTCAGGCCGAACATATCCTGCGTATGGCGTTCACTGCGGCTGGCGGCCGGATATACCGTGGCCTGCGAAGGCAGTTCCGGTTTCGGGTTATGTACTTTTGTCCTAAGCAGAACATAACAGCCCTGCTTTTCGAAACAGGCATTGATTAAAAACCATTCCTGCTCCTGCTCGGCCCAGCCGGCCGCCCAGCGCAGGTTTTGCTGCAAGGCCAGCTCCGCGAATCGTTGCCAGTCGCTGCTGACAATCCGCCACAGGCTTGCCGGGCCGATAGTGAGCTGTTCGACTGTGATGCCAACCTCATCAGCCTGCTTTAAAAAATCGACCTTCCAGCTGGAATTTGAATAACTCATAACGGCGCGCTCCCCGAGATTAATATCGTCGCCTGTGAAAACCAGTCGGCCAGGAAGCCCGGAATAGCCAGGCCCAGCCAGAGCACCAGACCCAAATGAATCATGACCGGCCACAGGTTGGCTTTGATCGGCTGCTGGCCTTCGGGCCTGTCGCCATAGACGATCGGCTGGATATGCCGGAACAGGCCCGCGAAGGCAATGCCTATACCCAGCAACAACAACGGCGCCAGCCACGGATAGCTGTGCATTGTGGCTAGCAGCACCAGAAACTCGCTGGTAAACACGCCGAATGGCGGAAAGCCGGCAATAGAAACCGTGCCGATCAACAGGCCCCAGCCGACTTCCGGTTGGGTTTTAATCAATCCGCGTATTTTTTCCATGCTTTGCGTGCCGGCGAGTTGGGAGGCATGACCGACCGTTACGAAAATCGCCGACTTGGTCAAGGAATGCACGGTCATATGCAGCAAGGCGGCAAAAGTCGCCAATGGGCCGCCGATACCGAAAGCAAAAGTCATCATGCCCATGTGTTCGATCGAGGAATAACTGAACAGCCTTTTGATATCTTTTTGCCGATGCAGGAACAGGGCGCCAACCAGGAACGACAGCAGGCCGAATCCCATCATCAGGAAACCGGCCATATCGGAATGGGTTGCGCCGTCGACCAGCATTTTGTTGCGCACGACGGCATAGAGCGCATCATTCAGCAGCAGACCGGACAGAACCGCCGACATCGGCGTCGGACCTTCGGAGTGCGCATCGGGCAGCCAGTTATGCAGCGGCACGAGGCCGATTTTGGTGCCGTAGCCGATCAGCAGGAATACGAATGCGATTTTAAGCACTTCGGGATTGAGCTTGCCGGCATTCTCATAAAGCACCGACCAGAGCAGGGCATTTTCTTCGCTGCCTATTTGCTCGGCCGCGTAATACAGCAAAATCGTGCCGAACAGCGCCTGCGCGATGCCGACGCCGCAGAGGATGAAATATTTCCAGGCCGCTTCTACCGATTCGGGCGTGCGATAAAGACTGACCAGCAGCACCGTCGCCAGCGTCGCGCCTTCCATCGCGACCCACAGGATGCCCATGTTGTTGGTCGTCAGTACCAGGTACATTGACAGCATGAAGCCCTGATACATGGCATGGTAAAGCTTCAGGCGGGCATCGTTGAGCCTGCCGATTTCCTTTTCGTGCTCCATGTAAGGCGCGGAAAAAATGGCCGTGGTCAGGCCGACGAAAGCCGTCAGCACGATCAGGTAGACGTTGAACGGATCGACCAGAAACGCCTTGCCTGATGACAGAATCGTGCCTTCGCGCAGCACGTTAACGGCCAGCCAGACCGTGGCAACGAGATTGATGGCGTTCAGGCGGATATTCCAGATACCGGAATCGGCCCGGTGTCCGGCCAACGCGAAAAAGGCCATGCCGGTCAGTGGAATCAAGAGCACCAGATAGGCCGCGATCATTTATCCACCTCGCTCAAGCGGTTCAGCAGATCGACGTCGAGCGAATCGATACTGGTGCGGATATGAAAGAAAAAGATGCCGAACAGCACAGCCGCCACCAGCACATCGAATGCCACGCCCAGTTCGACCACCATCGGCATGCCGTGCGTGGCGACAATGGCGGCAAAAAACAGGCCGTTCTCTATCGACATAAAACCGACCACATGCGCGACCGCCTGCCGGTGCGAGATCATCAGCAGCATGCCCAATAACATCACGGACAAACTGACCGCCAGCGCATTCAGCATGACGATAGAAGAGGTCTGCACGATAGGGTGCAGTATGTAATAGCTGAATACCATCAGGCTAGCGCCGCCCAGCATTACTGCGGAATTATTTTTCAACGCCTCGACATCACGGTGCATGTTCATTTGCAGCACCAGTCGCCGCAGCATCCACGGAATGACAATCACCTTGAGAACCAGCGTCAGCACGGCGGAAATATACAAATGGTGAATATTCAGGCTGTAGGCGGCCACGGCCGTGGTCAAAGCCAATAAAAAACCCTGTACCGCAAATACGAAAATCAGCCGTAACAGCCGCCCCTGGCCCAGCATCAGAAAAGACGTGAGCCCGACCAATGCCGCCAGCGATAAAACGGCCTGCGTGTAAAAATCCAGTTGTTCTATATTCATCAACGGGCCCCCTCCAGAATAATATGGCTCAACATGCCCAGCAAGCCCAGCAAGTAAGCAAAACTGAGGAATTCCTGCACGCGAAACAGGCGCATTTTGGCAAACAGCGTTTCCGACAGCGCCAGCAGAACCGCCAGCAAGGCCAGTTTGACGACGATGGCCAGCAGGCCGTATTTCAATGCCTCAACCGTAATTCGTTCGGCAATGCCCCACGGGAAAAAGATGTTGGCGATCAGTACGCCGTACAGCATAAGTTTCAACTGGCTGGCCCATTCGATCAGGGCCAGATGGCGGCCGCTGTATTCCAGGATCATGGCTTCATGGATCATGGTCAGCTCCAGATGCGTCGCCGGATTATCGACAGGTATGCGCCCGGTCTCGGCAATCGCGACCAGCATCAGCGAAAGCAGGGCGAAAATGAATGACGGCCGCAGTACCAGTCCTTCATTGAGCACAAAGTCGATAGCGAACGATAGATTAGTCGTGGAGGCGGACATGGTCAGCGCAAAAATACCCATCAGCATGGCCGGTTCAGCCATCGAGGATATCGTCATTTCACGCGATGAACCCATGCCGCCGAAAGCCGTGCCGATGTCCAGGCCGGCCAATGCCAGAAAAAACCGGGCGAAAGAAAAAAAACCGATCAGCACGATGACATCGGCGTTGGCCGAGGTGGGCAGGTCAACGGCCACCAGCGGCACGATGCTGGCGGCCAGCACCATGGCCGAGAAGATGATGTACGGAGAGGTCGTGAAGATCCAGGATGCCTGATCCGAGACCACCGGCTGCTTGCGCGTCAGCTTGAGCAAGTCCCGGTAAGGCTGGAACAAGGACGGCGCCTTGCGGTTCTGCAAGCGACATTTACACCATTTGATCCAGCCCGCCAGCAGGGGCGCCAGCGCGACAAACAGCACGGTCTGTAAAACTGCCAATAACCAATTCATTAACTAATGATCCATAACATAACGATTAAGGTAACGAACGAATAACCCAGATAAGTCCGGATATTGCCGGTCTGAATGCGTCCCACCAGTCTGGCCGTCCTGTTGACGGCCCGTTCAATCGGCTGGTACAGGCGCGGCCAGCTGTGATCCTGTATCTGCAGGGAATAATGAATCGCCGCGACATCCTGATTCATGGCGCCCTGGCTGTCTTTCCTGACCTGTTCGTCGATGATCCAGACCCTGGCGAAAATACGCCTGAAAGGCATCATGAAGGCGCTGGAGCTGTACTGCATACGCGGTGTCAGACCGCCAAAGCCGCAGTCCCAGGTTTCGGCCCGGCGCATGACTGTTGCAGGGCTCCGGCGCAGATACCGGAAACAGATGCCGGCTGCGATCAGGGCGCCGACCAGCACCAGCGGCGCCGAATAGGACGCCTTGTCGGCGGAAACGGGCGCCAGGTGCAGCCAACTGAGCGTAGCGCCATCCGGCAGGGATGCCCCCAGCACTTGCCCGGCAACGTCATTGATCAAACCGAGCATCAGGCCCGGAAAGATGCCGAACAGAAAACACAGGCCGGCCAGCAGGGCAGGCCCTGCCAGCATGCCTTGATCGGTAATTTCCTGGGCTTTGTCGGAATGCCGTGAGCGGGGCAGTCCCAGAAACAGGATGCCGAAAACATTGACGAAGCAGGCCGCCGCCAGGGCCGCCGTTAATGCCAGAGAGGCGGCCGCGACCGGAATCAGGCTGCGCAATACGCCGTTGTCGATGACATCGACCTGCAGCGCGGTCTGGAAAGCCAGCCATTCCGAAACGAAGCCGTTAAACAGCGGCAACGACGAAATGCTCATGCAGCCGATCAGGAACAGCATGCCGGTCTTCGGCATGCGCTTGATCAGGCCGCCCATCAGGTCGATATTCAGCTCATGCGTTTGATGATGAATAATGCCCGCGCCCAGAAACAGCAGATTCTTGAACAAGGCATGGTTGAAAGCGTGGAACAGCGCCGCCAGAAAACCCAGCGCCGCCAGTTGCGGTTGGTTCTGTGACATGAAAATCATCGACAGGCCCAGCACCATGAAGATGATGCCGATATTCTCTACCGAGCTGTAGGCCAGCAGACGCTTCAGATTGGTCTGCATCATGGCGTACAGAATGCCGCCCAGGGCCGAGACCGTGCCCAATATCATCAGCGCCAGTCCCCATTGCCAGTGCACCTCGCCGATCAGGTCAAAACAGAACCGGATCAGGCCGTACAAGGCCACTTTCAGCATCACGCCGCTCATCAAAGCCGAAATATGCGACGGCGCCACGGGATGCGCTTCCGGCAGCCAGACGTGCACGGGCACGAGCCCCGCTTTCATGCCAAAACCCAACAGCGCCAGCACAAACGCGATGCTGGCCCAGGTGGTCGATAACCGGGCATCGCGCAAGGCATCGAATGTAAAGCCGTCGGCAAAGCTGGCCAGCACGCCGAAAGCCAGAATAATGGCGAGCGCCCCGATTTCCGCCATCAACAGATAAAGGAAAGCCGCGCGCCGGTTGGCCGGATTTTCGTGCTGAAACGCCACCAGAAAATAACTGGCGACTGACATCAGTTCCCAGGCGATCATGAAAAAGAAGGCATCATCGGCCAACAGCACCAGCAGCATGCCGGCGACAAAGAGGCCGGTAAATAAACTCAGGACCGCAAACGGATGCCGGCCTTCTTCATAGGTCGAGACATAGCCAGGGCCGTAAAGGCTGACGGCGCTAACGGCAATGCCGATGATCAAAAAGAAGAAGCCGGACAGATTGTCGAAGCGCACCTGCCAGGGCAGCCAGGGCAGGCCCAGACTGATCCGGTCGGTCATCACCTCGCCGGTGATCAGTACGCCCAGACCGGCCAGTATGGCGAAAAGACCCGACAAGCCCAATAAGCCAAACACGGCTCGCCGCATCAGAATCGGGAAATGCTGCTCTTCCAGATTAATGATCCACTGCCGGTTAAAGGCCGGCAGATTATGGCGCTGATACATCAGCAGCGCCGGCAGGCAGGAAGCAAAGCTTAACAGGACAGAACAATAAGCCAATACAAGAATCATTCAATTCTCCGTAAAGCGATTCAGGACAGGGCGATCGGTTGATCGCCCATTCTTTGGCTAAACCTTTAGCCTTTTCTTTCGTCGGCCGTCATCAACCGTGCGGCCAGCGCATGATCTGAAAACTTTTCCGAAGCCCGGCCTATCTGCCTACAGTGGCCGCCATGCGCTTCATAGTTATGCATGTAATCATGTATGAACTCCATGACTGTATGGTCGATCAGATACCCGTCCGATAAATCAAAAACAACCGATTTGCCCGGTTCCAGCGCAGCCAGCGCTTTTTTCAATGGCAGAAAATTGGAAAAAATCGCCGAACCTGTCAGCTTGACCACCACGGTATCACTATTTGGCCGTTCGATGGAAAAATGAATTTTGAACAGATTCCTGAGCCAGACCCCGCGTGCAATATGGATAGCCAGCTTGGCCACAATGCCGATAGCGACGCCGATCAATAAATCGGTCGCCAGAACACCTGTGATTGTGACCATAAAAATAAAGAACTGTTCTTTTCCGATACCCATGACTTTGGCGAATTCCTTGGGTGAGGCCAGACGAAAACCGGTATAAACCAGCAATGCCGCCAAGGCTGCCAGGGGAATGCTGTGAATCAGGCGCGGGAACAGCACGACAAACAGCAACAGCAACGCGCCATGAAAGAAATTGGCCCAGCCGGTTTTGGCGCCATTGTTGACGTTGGCGGAACTGCGCACGATCTCGGCGATCATCGGCATGCCGCCTATCAGGCCGGCGACCAGGTTGCCAATGCCTACCGCCGTCAAGTCGCGGTCCAGATCGGAATGGCGTCTGTAAGGGTCCAGTTTATCCACCGTGACGGCACTGAGCAGGCTTTCAAGGCTGCCTACCAGGCAGATGCTGACCACGGCTTCCCAGAATTCAACCGTCGCAACCTTGGCAAAATCGGGAAAATAGAAGCTGGACATGAACTTGTCGGAGATCGCGACCAGAAACCTCGGTCCGACCGTTGCCTCATGATGGCTTATGAAAGGCGCATCCGGCAAAAACAGATACATATGCTCGTGATTCAAATCAAAATAGCGGCCCAGTCCCATGCCGACCAGCACGACGATAATGGGCGCCGGAATCATTTTCAATTTGGGATTTTTCAACAGCGACCAGATGATCAGGATAACCAGTCCGGTCAGGCCGATTAGCGCGATTTCCGGATTGGGGCTCAGCAGGCTGTGCGGAATCTGTGCCATGGTCGAAAACAGGCTGCCCTCTTCAGGCGTCACGCCGAGCATGACATGAATCTGCTTGGTCATGATAATGATGCCGATCGCGGCCAGCATGCCGTGCACGACCGACGCCGGAAAAAATGAACTAAGGCGCCCGGCCTTAAAGACCCCCATCAGAATCTGCAGCGCGCTGGCAACGACGATCGCCGCCAGCGTGTAGCGGTAGCCGGCCATCGCATCGCCTTCTCCCAGCGTTTGCACGGCACTCAGAACCACGACGATCAAGCCGGCGGCCGGCCCGTTGATCGTCACGTAGGAACCGTTGATGCGCGACACCAGCAGGCCGCCGATAATGGCCGTAAGAATCCCCGCCGAAGGCGGAAATCCGGACGCCATCGAGATGCCCAGGCATAACGGCAATGCAATAAGAAAAACCAGAAACCCCGACAGCAAATCGCTGCGCCAGTGCTCTTTCAAACCGGCCAGGCCGGTTTCAGGTAATGCCGGTAGCGAAGTCTTGATCATGGTTAAGTCCTCACAGTGTAAAAATGAAATGCTTCGGACTATTGTGAAGGCACTTATCATGCCAATTAAATAATTATATTTAAGCTTATGATTTGGTGAGTAAAATATTGATTTGAATTGGTCCGGTAGCCGTGAAATTAAAAAAGGAAGGTGCAAAACCACCATCTGTGGTTCATTTGCACCGATGACTTGCAAAGTTAGTGGAGCAGGGTATGCATCGCTTGCCATTTTTCTTTGCCCCGTTGTGGTTTATTGCGATCTGTTTAAGTCAATAAAGGTGAATGAATTTGCCTTCACATCCGCTAAAAGTCATCTCGTATAAGTTTTTATACTGATTTACTGGATAATTGCTTTTCGATATAAATCAACATAAATGAAATGAGTTTTCAAAATTCTCTAACCTCATCCAGAGACAGAACAGTGACGGGCGTTATTTTGACTTTAAAAATTCATTAGCATTTTTACTTTGTTAACTCTGCTGATAAAGCCACAAACCAAGGCACCGATAATGAATATCAAAATAAAAATCGCCTTATCCGTTCTACTGTTATGCGGGGGGATCTTGATGATCAGATCCGGTATTGACGCCTTTAGTGTTCCCACGCCTGAAATCGCTACGCAAGCCCGGGCGACTATGCCTCAAGATGTTAAACTGATTAATGATAAGGTTTTTGATATGCCCGGATCGGGTAATTGCGATGCTTGCCATGCTCAACCCGACCGGTCTGCTGAAGCCATGGCAGCGCCTGCGGTGATTTATGAGCAACACACACAGCGGATATGAAAAAATCAGTTTAGCTGAAGGCGATGCTCTGGTCATAGTGGACCTGCAAAATGATTTTTTGCCCGGCGGCCGTCTGGCCGTTCCGGGTGGCGAACAGGTTATACCGGTTCTGAATGGTTACATCGAACGGTTCATCAATCAAGAGCTGCCCATATTTGCGACACGCGATTGGCACCCGAAAAACCACAGTTCCTTTATTGAACAGGGCGGGCCATGGCCTGAACACTGCGTTGCCGGCACCAGAGGCGCGGAGTTTTCGGCCGAGTTGCATCTTCCTGCTTCCGTGCGGATTATCTCAGCCGGTAGTGAGGTTGAGCGCGACGGTTATTCAGCTTTTGAGACATCCCTCTGCAAGCAGCAACTCGACAGTGCTGGCGCCAGACGCTTGTTCATCGGCGGACTTGCCACCGATTATTGCGTTTTAAACACGGTGCGCGATGCACTGGCATTCGACTATGAAGTCTTCTTGTTAACCGATGCCGTGAGAGCCATCAATGTTCAGCCTCGGGATGGACAAAAAGCCATCGATGAAATGGTTCAAAAGGGCGCTAAGCCCATTACCCTTTCCATGATTTTATGATCGCCGACAGGGCATTGTTGACTGATCTCTATCAGTTGACCATGCTTCAGGGCTATTATGAGCAAAACAGGGAAGAGCTTGCTGTCTTCGAGTTTTTTGTCCGGAAACTGCCTAAAAGCCGGGGCTATATGGTTGCGGCGGGGCTGGCTCAGGTTTTGGCTTATCTCGAAGAAGTGCAATTCTCCCCGGATGAAATCGATTGGCTCGCCGGCACCGGGCGCTTCAAGCCGGCCGTGCTTGATCGGCTTGAAGCTTTCAGATTTACCGGCGATGTGCATGCGATGCCTGAAGGGACAGTGTTTTTTCCGCATGAGCCGATTCTGCGCATCACGGCGCCATTGCCTGAAGCGCAACTGGTCGAAAGCAGGCTCATCAATCTGCTGCATTTCCAGACCCTGATCGCCTCCAAGGCCGCGCGTTCGGTATTGATCGCGCCGGATAAGCTACTGGTCGATTTCGGCATGCGCCGTGCGCATGGCAGCGAAGCCGCGCTGCTGGCGGCACGTGCCAGTTATCTGGCTGGCTTCGGCGGTACCGCGACGGTGAATGCCGGCATGTATTTCGATATCCCGATTTATGGCACGATGGCGCATTCTTTCGTGCAGACATACAGCCGCGAAAGCCAGGCTTTTATCGATTTCGCAAAAGCCAATCCTGATAATGTCGTGTTGTTGATCGACACCTATGATACCGAAGCGGCTGCGCGGAAAGTCGTCGATCTGGCCGATACGCTGCATGCGCAGGGCATAAAAATCAAGGGCGTGCGTATCGATAGCGGCAATCTGGCCGAACACGCCATAAAGGTCAGAAGGATTCTCGATCAGGGCGGCCTTCAGCAGGCCACCATTTTTGCCAGCGGCGGTATTGATGAATACAAACTGGCGGCATTGATAGCCCAACAGGCGCCGATAGACGGCTTCGGCATCGGCACGCACCTGGATACCTCGGCCGATGCGCCTTATCTCGACTGCGCTTATAAGCTACAGGAATATGCGGGCATCGCCAGGCGCAAACGCTCGGAAGGCAAGGCAACCTGGCCCGGGCGCAAACAGGTTTATCGTAATTATGACGACAGTGGCTTCATGTGTGGCGATACCGTGACGGTTGAAAACGCCCCGTGCACTGGAAAGCCCTTACTGCAACGGGTCATGCAGGGCGGACGGACCGTGCTGCCGCAGCCTTCGCTGATGGAATCCAGGGAGTATGCCAAAGGGCAGTTAAGCCGATTGCCAGAAGCATTGCGCGCGCTTAGTGATACGCCCGACTATCCAGTGATCATTTCTGCCGAACTGCAAGCGTTGGCGAAAAGCGTGGATGAACAAACCTTACTTTAATCACTGATGTTACGCATCAGTTGAATTGAGACGGGCTTAAAAAGTACCGTCAGCGCGACGGTTGTTTGAATTCAACTGTAGGGTCGAATTAATTCGACCCGAAACGCTTCCCCGAGATATGGGCGTTAATAAATAGTGCGAATACCCGCAAGGGGCACAAGTAAATTCGCACCTACACACACGCATCACTATTCAGGCGACGAAGTCCTGTTAGTTCAATGAAGAATCTGTCGCCAGCGCGACAAGCAGGATAAAAAACAGTCCATGCGTAACATCAGTTAATCAACCTGCCATACACGGTAAAGCCGAGCGCTGTTTTCTCCCAGGCTTAAGGTGCTGCCCGTTTATGGTTTTTATGGAATACCAGCAGCAACATTGCCAGCACCGAAAACACCGCGCCGGCATAGAACGTCATATCCGCGCCATAACGGTCCCATAGCCATCCGGCAATGACGCTGGCCAGCAGCATGAACAGGCCGGTTACAAAATTGAACAGTCCGAATGCCGTCCCTTTCAATTCCTGAGGCGTGACATTGGCAACCATCGTCGCCAGAATGCCTTGCGTAAATCCCATATGCAGTCCCCATAAAGCGACGCCGCACATGACTGCAAGAGACGAATCGGCGCGGGCAAGTATCAGATCAGCCAAAGCCAGCAGAACAAGGCCCGCGGCCAGCAAGTAGCTCTTGCTCACATGGTCCGATAAAACGCCGGCGGGATAAGCCGATAGCGCATAGAATAGGCTCATCACGACCATGACCAGGGGAATCCAGGTGATAGACAGGCCCATTTGCTCGGCTCGCAGTACCAGAAATGCCTCGCTGAACCGGGTCAGCGTAAAGACGGCGCCTATCACGACAACCCACCAGTAGTGTTTGGAAAAAGCCTTCAGAAAAGTCAGCCGCAAGGGTGAGCGGAATTGGCGCGGCCTGGCTTTAGCGGCGGGGTTCCCTGACGCCGGCCATGATTAAAATAATCGTGATTGCCGCGGGCACAACGGCAAACCACAAGACCGTCTTCATGTCGCCGTGGTAAAGATATAACAACACTATGGCTGCAAGAGGGCCGAGAACCGCGCCGACCGTGTCCATGGATTGGCGGAGGCCAAAACAGGCGCCGCGAATGTCTGAAGGCGCTACATCGGCAATCAGGGCATCGCGCGGTGCGCCCCGAATGCCCTTGCCGATTCTGTCCAGAAAGCGCGCTGTGAATACGGTTTCCACGGAGCTTGCAAGAGGAAACAAAGGCTTGGTAAGCGCTGCCATGCCGTAGCCAGCCAGAATAAGCCATTTCCGGCGGTTAAAAAAATCGCTCAGTGCGCCTGAAAATATTTTTACGATCAGCGCGGCCGCCTCGGCAATGCCTTCAATAAAGCCGACAGTCAGCGCATTGGCGCCCAGCACAGTAACCAGAAATACCGGCAATATGCTGTGGACCAGTTCCGAAGACAAATCCATGAACAGGCTGACGTAGCCCAGGGTCCAGACGGTGCGCGGAATTTTTGGCGATTTTCTTATAAACACAAGTTTATTCTTGTTGGCTGATGCTGCTATCAAGTAAGGAATTTTTACCACGAAGAGCGCGAAGGACACGAAGTTTATATTTCTTCGCGTCCTCGGCAATAGCTCCTGCATAAGCCCCGTGGATGGGGCGAATGCAGAGAAATGACAGGATCATTTCCCGTCCATGCAGTTGTTCGTGCTCTTCGTGGTGTTTTTATACAGTGTGTATCAAATCACGCATTGATCTTAAACGCATACAAAATCGAAACCGCAAATAAAAATATCAGCCAGACAGCCGCCGCCCTCACCGAGCGGTTACGCGCGAGGACGACGGCATAAATCGCCTTCAGCAGGTTATTGCTGCCGCTTGCCAGTATTACGGCGGAAACAATGGCCGAATCGGAAACGGTAAATTCGCCGCTGAGCAACGACAGAATAAAAGGATCAATATCGGTAAAACCGACGATGATAGACAGAAAATTCAGGCCGCGACCGCCATAATTGCTGGTTACGAACTGCGTGATGGAAGTAAAGATCATAAACGATAGCGCGAACACAATGGCGGTTGATAGTTCCAGCGGGTGTTCAATAATGTTCACCTCGGACGGTTGCGATGAATCAGCCTTGAAACGAAGCAAGGCAAAGACAGTGCAGATAGACAATAGAATGGCTGCAAGAAACGGAGCCAGCAGGCGCTGACCGGCAACCGGGGCAAAAAGTAAAATAATGATCAGCAATCGGATATACATCATGGCGGTTGCCATAATCAGTGCCGATGAAACGAAGGGCGCGGCTTCCGCCAGGTGATGAGCACGGCGCCCGATAACAACGGTAGCGACGGTGCTGGAATAAAGTCCGCCCAAAACACCGGTTATCATCAGACTGCGGCTCTTGAAAAAATAAGTGTTGACCAGATAGCTCAGGTAAGAGAAACCGGAAACGATGATCACCGCCAGCCAGATCTTGTCATAGGTAACGGGCATTACCGGTGCGATGGGCTCATCCGGCAGCAATGGCAAAATAACGCCGGAAATAACAAGGAACTTGGCCAGGGTTACGATTTCTTCACTGGCCAGTTTATCGGAGATGCGATGAATCAGCGGCTTCTCGCTGAGTATTAAAACCAGCAATACGATAAAAAGTATCAGAAACCATCTGGGGAAAATGCTGACAATAGGCCCAGTCAGATAAATCAAAAGAGCCAGCAGAACGCTGAACAGCGACAGCATTTCTTTCGAGGATAACCGCCAGTAATAGATCAGCAGCATGCTCCCGAGCAGAAACAGGCCGATGCCAAACAACACATGCGTGGTATCAATGGTATAAAGAATGAATCCCAATAAGCCGATCAGAACAAAGGTTCGCGTGCTGCCGAAATGGAACTTATACTGGTTCGTGCGCTGGTAACGGCGAAATTCCAGACCGACGACAAAAGAGAATGCCACGGTCAGGGCAAATTCAATCAAGAGGGGAGGAATGCCATCTGGAAATTCCATGATCTGATCCTTTAGCGGCTATTGCGACCAAAATAATACCGGGTTTTGAATTATTGGACCCGGATAAACAGGCATCTATCACTGGTATCTTACTGTTTCTATATTGCCTTTAATAACGTGACTGAGCAATCGCGTCCCGGCAATAAATAACAGGGTATTGACTTAAGTACATTTACTAATTATGTTGCGCGCACAAATACGATATAAGTAACGGCCACTCGAAAGCGGAGCGTTTTTGATCCAGTCTGTTTACATAGTTTATTCATTGTTTCAGACTACAATGATCATCTCTCGTTCGAGTAACATTTTTAATATGATGCTTGTATAATTTTGCGTTTCAGGCATTGTTGTAAACACTAAAAACAATTTTTTATGGTTGGTTAAAAAATGAATATAAAAGCATCTCAAGCTGAATCGGATAAACCTCTGTTAGATGACGCCACTCCGGATAAATCCGCGCCGGAATCCGAGGCCAATGAAGCCAAAGGTGAAATTGACCTGGATATCGAGGATTTCGATTTAAGCGAGGATTACATCATGATGCCGGTTGAAAATGACAAGGTAGCCAAAAAGATGGCCGCGCGTAGAAAAATTGAAATGTATTGGGAGAAAAAAAAATTAAAAGAACAACTCGGCGAATTTGATGACTTTGACCTTGATTTCGATTTTTAACCGCACATCGCATGAAGCGAATTGAGTTAATCCGCTCCCGGTCCTCGACGAGAACAACTGTGGACGGTCACGTTTACGATAAATAGCCTTATTCATTTAAAAACATATTCATTTAAAAACAAAAGCCTCGGTGCAATTTCCATGATCAAGGGAGCATTGCTTTCCATAAATTTAAGTCAGCTTGAAATTGCATTTCATCAACCGATCTTTTTGAGCTGATCCTCCCCATTCAAAACCGCTGAATCAAAGATAACCGCGTAAGTAGTCATTCGAATTATATGGCTTTCAATAATGCGGTATAAGCTTCTTCATACCTACACTGGATTTCGATGCTTGGCACAAGCCGCGCCATTCTTATCATGATACGGAATGATAGGGACGGCGCGTATTCCCGCTCATGCCGGGCTGCTGGCATGAGTTACGGGCCGTCGTTTTCGCCTGCATTGACGAGCACAAATAGCGAGGGCATGACAAATGAAAGAGATGCGGCAAATGCTGTCGGACATTGAATGGGAGGTCAAGTTAACCCGCAGTATGATCGGCAAGGCGGCATTGAGCGATCGCGTCATGGCCGCCATGAAGCAGGTGCCGAGGCACAAATTCATACCCAAGGCTTTGCGCGAATACGCCTACCAGAATGGCCCCGTACCGATAGGTTTTGGACAGACGATATCGCAACCCTACATTGTCGCCTTGATGAGCGATTTGCTGGACACGAAGCCCTCCGACGTTGTGCTGGAAATTGGTACGGGTTCAGGCTATCAGGCAGCCATCCTTTCGAAGTTGGTCAGGCAGGTCTACAGCATCGAAGTCGTTGAGGAGCTGGCGACAATGGCGCGTACCCATCTGCATGAACTGGGCTATAACAATGTAGAGATTCGCACCGGTGATGGCAACCTGGGCTGGCCGGAGCATGCGCCTTACGACGGCATCATAGTCACGGCTGCGGCGCCGCATATCCCGCAGTCCCTGATTGATCAATTGCACACAGGCGCCCGCTTGGTCATTCCTTTAGGCCTGCCTTACAGCGCTCAGGAACTGATGGTTGTGGAGAAAAAACCGGATGGAAAAATCGAAACTCAGGATGTTCTCAGCGTCGCTTTCGTGCCGTTGGTCGAAGGGCGGAATACGAGTTCCTCTCATCAACCGGACAGGCACAATCCAATGTAGGGTACGCATCGCGTACCGTTTTGAGGTTTAACGCACTGTAGAAAAGTGGTACGCGATGCGTACCCTACATCCTGTTCCGAAGCAGTTTCTGCAACTCAAGCGCATTGTGGGGGGCTGCACCCTTAGCCGTATTATCAAAATAAACATGCACTTGTTTGCCCTGCCTTAGCCACTGCTCGATACGCTCGACCCACTGCATCAATTCCGGCGTGCTGTAACTGGATACATAGGTTTGCGTATGGCCATGCAGGCGAATGTAAACAAGATCCGTGGTAACGCGATCCCACATAGGCCAGGCCTCGGCATCGGACAGGCAGACAGCAATGCCGGCTTCAGCCAGATAATGTGCCGTTTCGTCATCAAACCAGGAGCGGTGCCTGAATTCCACAGTGTGACGTACGCTCTGCCATTGCAGTAAAGCGGCAATAAACTGCTGTAGCTTGACCCGATCTTTTTTGACCAGGCCGGGCAACTGCCAGAGCACGACAGCCAGTTTTTCTTTCAGCGCTTCGGCATGGCTTTTCTCAATCAGCACCGACGCGGCCGGATCGACTAATTTCTTGTGATGAGTCAGATAGCGATTGGCTTTGATAGCGAATCTGAAGGTTGCCGGCGTTTCATCGGCCCATTTTTTAAAAGTGTCGGGAGTTTGCAAACGATAAAAAGTCCCGTTGATTTCCACGGCGGGCAGCCGCTCTGCATAGAATCTCAAGCGGTCCTTGCGGCCAATGCCGGTGTAAAAACTATCCTGCCATTCTTGATAATTCCAACCGCTGGTGCCTATATAAAAGCGCGACACACGATTAACCTTTTATGCAAATAACGGGCTCCAGCCGGGCTACTTTTTTCGCCAGGCCGGCACGGTCCGCTACATCGATGACGGCATGGACGTCTTTATAAGCCAGAGGCGCCTCTTCGGCGATGCCGCGCATCGATGCGCTGCGGATAATGATGCCCTGGTTTGCCAGTTCATCAACCAATGCTCGGCCGCGCCATTGCTGGGTCGCCTGGTGACGGCTCATGGCTCGGCCTGCGCCATGACAGGCCGAGCTGAATGAACGCTGTTCACTGTCGCTTGTCCCGCAGAGTACATACGAACTGGTTCCCATCGATCCGCCTATCAGCACCGGCTGTCCGACATGGCGGTATTCCGGCGGCAAGTCGGGGTGGCCTGGGCCAAAAGCGCGGGTGGCGCCTTTACGATGAACGAACAGATTTCTTTTTTGCCCATCGATGGAATGCTGCTCCAGTTTGCAGGTGTTGTGCGAGACATCGTACAGCAGATCGAGGTGGAGGCCGGGAAATACCGTCTCCACAGCCTTGCGGGTCAAATGCGTGATGATCTGGCGATTGGCCAGGGCGCAGTTGATGCCGGCGCGCATGGCGCCCAGATAGTGTTTGCCCAATGGCGAATCCAGCGGCGCACAGGCCAGTTCCCGATCAGGCAATGAGATATGGTATTGAGCCGCCGCCATGGCCATGTCTTTCAGAAACTCGGTGCCGATCTGATGGCCCAGTCCTCTGGAACCGCAGTGGATAGTGATGACGACGGCATCGGGTTTCAGGCGGAAAACATTGGCCAGGGCCTGATCGTAAATATCAACGACGCGTTGCACTTCCAGATAATGATTACCGGAGCCCAGTGTGCCCATCTCGTCTTTTTGCCGCTCCCGCGCTTTGGAAGACACATATTGGGGCTCGGCGCCGGCCATGCAGCCGCGTTCTTCTATGAATTCCAGATCGCGGGCGACCCCAAATCCCCGTTCAACGGCCCATGAGGCACCGCCTTTCAGCATGGCAATCATGTCGTCATGATTCAGGTGGATGCGCCCGGTGCTGCCGACACCGGCCGGGACGGTGCGGTAGAGTTCATCCGCCAGCTGCTGCTTATGAGGCTGTAGATCGGCCATGACAAGGTCG
The DNA here is from genome assembly GCF_000427625.1 of Methylobacter luteus IMV-B-3098. Lineage (GTDB taxonomy): Bacteria > Pseudomonadota > Gammaproteobacteria > Methylococcales > Methylomonadaceae > Methylobacter > Methylobacter luteus. The sequence goes on along the minus strand of NZ_KE386569.1, from coordinate 1,362,202 downwards.
GTCAGCAAGGTGCGCACGCCGCAGGAAATATCAAATCCTACGCCGCCGGCCGAAACGACGCCTCCCAGTGCCGGATCGAAGGCGGCGACGCCACCGATAGGGAAGCCGTAACCCCAGTGCGCATCGGGCATCGCATAGGCCGCTTCGACAATGCCCGGCAATGCGGCCACGTTGGTGATCTGTTCATAGACTTTCTGGTCCATATTGCGCAGCAACTGTTCATCGGCATAAATGATCGCCGGAACGCGCATGGGGCCTTGAGCCGGAATTTCCCAGCGGGTTTCATCGTGCTGTATGAATTGAGAAGTATCCATGAGTATCCTTTAAACGTCGACGACGCATTGGGCAACCCATAAGCCGTCCGGTTGTTGATAAACATGAAGCTCGGTAAGTGTTGCGCCTTTGATTTCCACGGCAGGCTGGTGTTTTTGCCGATCAATGGCTTCGCCGAAGGCCGTTGCCGTTAATTCCCCGTCATTGATGGACACCTGAAACCGGTTGAACAACAGGCGGCGAACAGCCATGGCGTAAATCAGTTCATTGATCCAGTCCAGAAACAGAAACTCGTTGTCGGGTTCTGAACAGTGTATCGGAATCGCTTCCGAAGGCAGAACCTTGGCGGGATCGGTAATGACTGCCGTCATGGCCAGTGCCGCCTGTTCGAACGCCTGTTCGAGGGTTGGCGCAATTCCGCGTATGCCCATATCGGCTTCATGTGCAAAATGTTCCCAAGAAGGCGGCATGGCTTTACTTTGCTTTCATCAGTAGGTTTTTCATAATAACATTCGATACTACGATGAAAAAAAATATCATGATATACATGTACTTACCTAAGTAATGTTACTGATTACCCTGTCGTTATTTATCGGATATAACTAAAAAATAATCATGGCTCAGGCACTTCAAAGCGCGCGAATACTTTGAATAAATCTGCAATCTTGAAATCTGATGTTAATAGACGAATAAATTGTTTTTCTGATTTCGTCCTTCTGTCACACCCTGAGTGAAACATACCCGTGCTATGGTGGTCTATTTGTTTTACTTCACATAGCATGTATAACCGACTATCTGAATTTAAGACATTATGCCATTACGTAATTTTGAATTATCAATGTGGGCGGAAGCCTGCAAAGTGCTGGATCGGGCAGAGCGACTGCATCGGCAGTTTTTCCGGCCCGTTGCCATGCAAGTCAAACATCGGGCGTGGGAGCCGCCGATCGACATTTATGAAACCCTGGATGAATTCAAAATTATGGTCGCGTTGCCCGGAGTTGAGCCGGAGCATATCAGTGTATCACTTGAGGAGGGCCACTTAATCGTAGGCGGACGGCGCTATTTGCCGGTAGATGTCGGGGCAGAGATTCAGCGATTGGAGATTCCCTACGGTCGATTTGAACGGAGCATTGAACTCCCTGAAGGGCACTTTAAATTAAGTGCGCACGAGTTCTCGAATGGCTGCCTGTTAATTTCACTGCGGAAAATAGGATGATTACATATGCGGATCAAGGACCTTAAGAATTTAATTCTGGGTTCAAAGAGCGAGTCCGAAGAGGATTCGGCCACAATCCAACAAGCTCAGGATGATTCCTCCAACATATCCATTCCCAGTGACGCCTTAGTCATTGTGCCCATGCTCGGCACTGTGCTGTTCCCTCAGGTCGTCCTGCCGTTGGTGATTGGCCGTAAGCAATCGATTGCTGCCGTGCAGTACGCGGTTCGCACCGAAAGGTCGATCGGATTGCTGTTGCGCCGGGATGACAAGGATGAGGATCCTATGCCCAATGACCTGTATACGGTCGGTACTGTGGCGGAAGTATTGCGTTATCTGACAGCGCCCGACGGTAACCACCATATCGTTTGCCAAGGCATTCAGCGTTTCCGGGTAAAGGAATTCCTGCCGGGTTATCCCTTTCTGGTGGCGCGCTGGGAGGCTTATCAGGAATCCGACGAAACAACGAAGGATATCGAGGCTCGCGTTGTAACGCTTAAAAACAAAGCACTGGAAGTGCTGAATTTATCAAAACAAGTTCCCGATGAACTGGTTAGCGCCATTCAATTGATCAATTCGCCCCCTATGCTGGCGGATCTGATTTCCAGCTATCTAATTACAAAATCCGAGGAGAAACAGCAGATACTGGGGCTATTCGATGTCCAGAAACGCATCGACAGAATACTGGAGATGCTCAATTATCGGATTGAAGTATTGAAACTCTCCCATCAAATCAATGAGCAGACCCAGGAAACAATGGGGCAGCGCCAACGAGAGTTTGTTCTGAGAGAGCAAATGAAAGCCATACAGAAGGAACTGGGCGAGGGCGAGGAAGGATTTGTCGAGATTGAGGAAATAAACAACGCCATCACGGCAGCCAAAATGCCTGAGGAAGTGGAAAAACATGCCCGCAAGGAACTGAATCGCCTGCGGCAAATGCCGGAGGCGGCCGGCGAGTATTCCATGTTGCGCACCTATCTGGACTGGCTGATAGAAATACCCTGGTCAGTTTCCAGCACAGGCGATATCGATATTAACAGGGCGCGTGACATTCTTAATGAAGATCATTACGGGCTGGACAAGATCAAGCAGCGTATTCTGGAATATCTGGCCGTGCGCAAGCTGAATCCGGAAGGCAAGAGCCCGATTCTTTGTTTCGTAGGGCCTCCGGGCGTCGGTAAGACTTCCCTAGGCCGCAGTATTGCCCGTGCGATAGGGCGCGAATTCGTACGAACCAGTTTGGGCGGTCTGCATGATGAGGCCGAAATTCGAGGGCACCGGCGCACTTATCTGGGCGCGCTGCCGGGCATAATCATTCAGTCCATTCGTAAGGCCGGCACCAATAACCCCGTGTTTATGCTCGATGAAATGGACAAGATCGGCGCGGGTTTTCAGGGCGATCCTTCCGCGGCACTGCTGGAAGTGCTTGACCCGGAACAGAATTCGACTTTTCGCGATAATTATCTGGCGGTGCAGTTTGATCTGAGCCATGTCCTGTTTATCGGAACGGCCAATGTCCTGGACAATATTCCTATCGCCCTGCGCGATCGCATGGAAGTGATAGAGCTATCCGGCTATACGGCTGATGAAAAGGAGCAGATCGCCAAGCGCTACCTGGTCGGCAGGCAGTTGGAGGCGAATGGTTTAAAGCCTGAGCAATGCACCATTACCGATCGGGCCATACGGATCATCATTCAGGAGTACACGCGTGAAGCCGGCTGCCGGAACCTCGAACGCGAAATAGGCGCTGTGTTCCGTCATGTTGCCATGAACATTGCCGAAGGCAACGTGGTTCAGGAACAGATCGATGCCGAGCAAATCCCGGCCATTTTGGGGGCGAGAAAATTTGAAAGCGATGTGGCCATGCGCACCAGTGTGCCTGGTGTTGCGACAGGGCTTGCCTGGACGCCCGTCGGCGGCGATATCCTGTTTATCGAAGCGACCCGCATACCCGGATCCGGAAAACTGATCTTGACCGGACAGCTCGGTGACGTGATGAAAGAAAGTGCCCAGGCGGCATTGAGTCTGGTCAAATTCCGGGCGGGCGAGTTCGGTCTGGGGCGGGAACTGTTTGAAAAGACGGATATTCATGTGCATGTGCCTGCCGGCGCTATTCCTAAGGACGGCCCCAGTGCCGGCGTGGCAATGTTCATAGCTTTGTATTCGGCATTTTCCGAGAGAATCGTGCAAAACGATGTGGCTATGACCGGTGAAATCAGTTTGCGCGGACTGGTTCTGCCGGTCGGCGGCATCAAGGAAAAAGTCATTGCCGCGGCGCGCGCCGGGATCAAAACGGTCATGCTGCCTGCACGCAATAAAAGGGATTTTGAGGAAATACCGGAAGCGGTCCGTGATCAGCTCCAGTTTGTCTGGCTGGAAAAGGTGGATGATGCGCTGGAGGTTGCTGTTGAAAAGGCGAGCCGGAATAATCCTGAACCTACATGATATGCAGTTGTAGTTGTAGGGTACGCATCGCGTACTACTCTTCTATCGTCTCATCAGGACTTTGAGAAGGTACGCGATGCGTACTACAGTTGGCAATGATAAATGAACAATGAAAGAGGCGCATATGCGCCTCTTTGCTTATATTGATTAATAAATAATTTTTTGAGTTTTTAAAGCCGCGTAAATAGCATCAATAGATAATTTATCACTATCAAAAGCCATATCAGACACTTCGGCATTGCTGTTCACGCATAGACAGATCAATCCGGCATTTTTGACAGCCTGAATAAGCGGCGCCGCATCCTCGGTTTCCAGAACGGTCGTGGCGTGGCCGTTGTCGAATAATTTCCGTTCCAGTTGATAAGCCATTTCCTTGCCGTTTGCGCCGGTCAGGGCGATAGTCGTGGCCGTCTGGCTGAATCGAGCCGCCCGTTCCGCCACGCTGACCGGCTGTTGAATTTCATCTTCCGTATGGCCTGTGATCATGCCGGCGCCGACCGTACCGTTGGTCAGGCGATCGATAATGATGAATGAGCCGGTGCCTTTAGTGCGCTTGTAGGGGTCGAATACCACGGGCGCATTGACTGAAACCGTGCAGGAACCGATCTCGTTGAGTTTCAACTCGCTCGCGTCATGATGTTCCAGGGTATTCACATCGATGCGGTGATGAATCATCGAGATGGAGCCGGGCACGCTGCGGGTGGCCAGCTTGATAATATACTGACGGCCCGGCGTCATGGCCTGTTCGGCCATCCAGACGATGCTCGCTTTGAATTTATCCGCAACCGTTGCGGGCGCCTTTTCCTCACCGACAATCATGTCGCCGCGGCTGATGTCGATCTCATCTTCCAGGGTCAAGGTTACGGCCATGGGAGGAAAGGCCTGGTCGAGGTCGCCGTCGTAAGTTACGATGGCTTTGATTTTGCTGCTTTTACCTGAAGGCAAGGCAGTAATGCGGTCGCCTTTGCGGAAAATGCCCGACGCCACCGTGCCGCAGAAACCGCGGAAGTCGAGGTTGGGGCGGTTGACGTACTGGACCGGGAAGCGTGCATCGTCGAAATTGCGGTCATTGGCGATTTCAATGGTATTCAGCGCTTCCATCATCGGCACGCCGGTAAACCAGGGCATGTTGTCGCTGCTGTTGACCACGTTGTCGCCGTCCAGCGCCGACAGCGGGATAAAGGTGATGTCATGCAGATCCAGCGTTCGGGTAAACGCCAGATAATCGGCCTTGATGTTATTGAAGGTTTCTTCGCTATAGCCGACCAGGTCCATTTTATTGACCGCGACGATGATGTGCCTGATACCCAGCAACGAAGCGATAAAGCTGTGGCGTTTGGTCTGGGTCTGCACGCAATAGCGCGCATCGATCAGAATGACGGCCAGATCGCAGGTCGAGGCGCCCGTAGCCATGTTGCGCGTGTACTGCTCGTGTCCCGGCGTATCGGCAATGATAAATTTGCGTGTGGCGGTGGAAAAATAGCGGTAAGCGACATCAATTGTGATGCCCTGTTCGCGTTCCGCCTGCAAGCCGTCAACCAGCAGGGCCAGATCGATTTTGCCGGCGCCTGTAGTGCCGGATTTGACGCTGTCGGCCTGAACCGCGGCCAGCTGATCCTCATAGATCATTTTGGAATCATGCAGCAGGCGGCCTATCAGTGTGCTTTTGCCGTCGTCGACATTGCCGCAGGTCAAAAAGCGCAATAATTCCTTGCGCTCATGTTGCGCCAGATAAGCGTTGATGTCGGTGCTGATTAAATCTGATTGGTGTGACATAGTATTGTTTCTCTGAATTCCTGTTATTGGTTGCAGTGGCGGGTGTTGTTAAAAATACCCTTCGCGCTTTTTCTGCTCCATGGAACCGGCCTGGTCGTGGTCGATCAGTCGTCCCTGGCGTTCAGAGGTTGTGGTCAATAGCATTTCCTGAATGATTTCAGGCAGTGTGGTGGCGGTCGATTCGACAGCGCCTGTCAGCGGGTAGCAGCCTAAGGTGCGGAAGCGGACCATTTTCATTTCCACCTTGTCGTTCGGGTCGATCGGCATGCGGTCGTCGTCGACCATGATCAGCATGCCGTCCTTGTTGACGACGGGGCGTTCCTTGGCGAAATACAGCGGCACAATCGGGATGTTTTCCAGATGAATGTATTGCCAGATATCCAGCTCGGTCCAGTTGGAAAGCGGGAACACGCGAATGCTTTCGCCCTTGTCGATTTTGCCGTTATAGATATTCCATAACTCAGGGCGCTGATTTTTTGGATCCCAGCGATGATTTTTATCACGGAAGGAATAAACGCGTTCTTTCGCACGGGATTTTTCCTCGTCGCGCCGGGCACCGCCGAAAGCGGCATCAAAGCGATATTTATTCAGCGCCTGCTTCAGGCCTTCGGTTTTCATGACATCGGTGTGTTTTTTACTGCCATGGGTAAAAGGCCCGATACCCTGATCGACACCGTCCTGGTTGACATGAACCAGCAGCTCAAGACCGAGATCTTTAACCATGCGGTCGCGAAATTCGATCATCTCCCTGAATTTCCAGGTCGTGTCGACGTGCATCAAAGGGAAGGGCGGCTTGCCGGGATAAAATGCCTTCATGGTCAGATGCAACATGACGGCGGAGTCCTTGCCGATGGAATACAACATCACCGGGCGTTCGAATTCGGCGGCTACTTCACGAATAATATGAATACTTTCAGCTTCCAGCTGTTTGAGGTGGGTCAGTTTATAATCAGTCATTAATAATCCGTCAGGAATGGGTGCCTCGGTATATTTATTGAGTGAGATTAATTCAAGCTCAATAAGAAACCCTCTATTTTAATTTGATCAGGCGGTTAATGCCAGATTTGGTTGAAATTTATTGTATTGCGCCCGTTATATGGTTAATAACATTACCCGTTTTTTATATGATGATAGCCAAGATTCCGCATTTGCTTGAGAATCCAGTATTGCCGCTTGAGTACATAATTCGACGGGCGGTTTGCGCGCAGCGTTATCGGGTTGGGCAAAGTGGCCGCCAGCAGCGCGGCCTGAGAGCGGTTAAGCTGTTTTGCGGAAATGCCGAAATAGTGGCGACTGGCGGCTTCTATGCCGAATAAATGATCGCCGAATTCGGCTATGTTCAGATACATGACCAGTATTCGTTCTTTGCTCCACATTATTTCAATTAACAGCGTAAACCAGACTTCCAGTCCTTTACGAAAAAAACTTTTTGCCGGAGTCAGGAATAAATTTTTAGCCACCTGCTGGGAAATCGTGCTTGCCCCCCTCAGTCTGCCGCCCTCCATATAGACATCAATTGAAGACTGTATGGAATCCAGATCAAATCCGGAATGCTGGAAAAAACGCTGATCTTCAGCAGCGATAACGGCCGCCGAAGCGTTGGAGGAAATCTTTTCCGAACTGACCCAGGTATAGTCGATAGCTTTAAACGTTTGATCATCGATTAAATCTTCAAAATGCCGGTAGAGCATGAATGTCGATGTGGGTGCGGGTAACCAGCGTAATAATGCGCAGAATGCGATAGATGTAACCAGAAAAGTCAGCAGCAGATAAAGCGTTATATTCCGTAGCATGAGCCTTAGTGGCAATGACCGTAAGTTTCTGTTTTGCAGGCGGCGGGATTTTTTTGTCAAGGTACTGAAAAGTTTTATATCTGATGAGAGCCTGATAGCCATTAAAAATAATCTAAATACTGCTGGGTTAATGAGATATTCCAGATTAAGGTGCGTCCGCGATAATCAAATTACGACCCGTTTTTTGGAGATAGTGTAATACTTTCATGTATAAGGAAATTTATTGGCGAAGTTTAAATTAAAACCAAATCCATGCATAAGCTTATTTATTTGGCTCATAATGGATTCCAGGGAGTTAGCTGATAATCAGCTCCAACAGAGAACTTAATAACGCTTTACCGCGTTTTCTGGCGTTATGGACAAACTCGAAAAAGCCTAAATAAATGGGCAGATGCGCTTGAGAAATCCCGCGATGCGGGCGTAACCAGGAACGCAGCAGCGACCAAAACCCTTCCATTGTGTTCACATGCACTTCATAAAACCCATCACCGTCCTCATCGCGCGCATATTCCCCGGCACCATGGCAAACGCTTTTTCGCGCGTATCCCCATGACTCCAGGCGGTCATAAATCGCATATTCATCGGTGTAAATGAGCGTACCCGGCGCTATGGTGCTTTGAATCACAGGCTGGATGGTCGTTTGCTGAACATTGTCCAGCATCTGAATGACCACTGGTCCGCCGCGTTGAATCATGCCCAATATCGGCGGCTTTTCCTTGGCCAGCGTACCGCGTCCACGCGCACCTTTTAAGCGGTTACGCCGACCTTTTCGGCCTTTTTTTTACGGCTTCCGGTTGGCCTTTATGCCCGGCTACCACATAAACTTCGTCGCATTCGACTTCGCCTTCCAGCACCACCACTGGTCTTTTGCTGACGATCCCTGACCGCAACTGCTGGGTCATTGGCTGAACGTCCGTTTCATTTAAATCCAGCTCACGGGCAATCTGCGCGTTCGATAAGTTCAAGCCCATAAAATACAAGCACAGCACCCAGATCTTCAAGGGTTGATGGTGACCCGCGAAAATCGTACCGGTTAAATCGTCGAATTTGCGCTGACAGGCCTTGCAGCTGTAACGCTGCCTTTCAGACTGGGTATCATCCTTGCCCTGCTTGATTATGGCTTCTGAGCCGCAATGGGGACAAGAGACTTTATCCGGCCAGCGCAGGACGCGAATCGTTTCAAAGCATTTGGCATTGTCTAATAGTTGAGGTAAGGTAATCATCCGTCCTATCTGGGGATACTGAACCTCAAATTCAAGCTTTCAGCAATGGTTGGGTATCTCCCTGGAATCCAATAAGAGCCATTTATTTTTCTTTCTTTATAGCGTGCATGTATAAAAAAGATGCATTTATTCACATATATAAGCAGTAAATTTGACAGATTTTCATTTTAATATCAGGATAACTTATTTTTTAAAGTTAATAATGCTAATGATGAAGATTGACATTTTATATACAGCAGTTTCTTCCGGACTATTGAGAAAAACGCTCAGAGGCCTGATTATGGTTATGTTTCTTTCATCTGCTGCAGGATGCGCCACTGTCGGGCATGAGTTTCCGGCTGGCCAGGTTTCAACTATCAGGATAGGCGAAACGACTCAGAATGATATTCGCGCCACTTTCGGCAATCCCTGGAGGACCGGCATGGAAAATGGCTTGAGAACCTGGACCTATGGCATTTACCAATACAGTCTGTTCGATGATGCCAGCACGGAAGATCTTCTCATTCGGTTTGACAAGCGCGGCATTGTTTCCTCATTTGTATTTAATACTACCAAGCGATCAAAATAGTTCAAATAGGGTGCGTTATATACGGCTCGCACCCCATACCCTGCCGACCTTTTAAGTTATTTTTCCTGGTTTCGGACTATGTCCAAAGCCACAGCTTCGGCTATCTTGATGCCGTCCACGGCGGCGGAAAGAATGCCGCCCGCATAGCCCGCACCTTCTCCCGCCGGATACAACCCTTTGGTATTCAGGCTTTGATAGTCGGCGTTGCGTTTGATGCGCACGGGGGATGACGTTCGTGTCTCAACGCCGGTCAACACTGCATCGTGCATGGCAAATCCCTTTATTTTTTTGTCGAAAGCCGGTATGGCTTCGCGTATCGCCTCTATGGCGTAATCGGGCAGGGCGGAGCTTAGATCGCATAAATGCACGCCCGGCGTATAGGAGGGTTGCACGCTGCCCAGCGCAACCGAGGGTCGCTGGGCCAGGAAATCGCCCACCAGCTGTCCCGGCGCTTCATAGGTTTTTCCGCCCAACTCAAAGGCATGGGCTTCCAGTCGGCGCTGGAGCTCGATTCCGGCCAGCGGATGGTCCGGATAATCATCCGGCGTAATGCCGACAACAATGCCGCTGTTGGCATTGCGCTCATTGCGCGAATACTGGCTCATGCCATTGGTCACGACATGGCCCGTCTCGGATGTGGCGGCTACCACCGTGCCTCCGGGACACATGCAGAAACTGTAAACGGAGCGTCCGTTGCGGCAGTGATGAACCAGTTTGTAATCGGCGGCGCCGAGCATGGGGTGCCCCGCATTTTTGCCAAAACGACAGGCATCGATCAGCGATTGAGGGTGCTCGATGCGAAAGCCGATGGAAAAGGGCTTGGCTTCAATATAAACGCCGCGATCATAAAGCACTTTGAAGGTATCCCGTGCGCTGTGGCCGACGGCCAGCACGATGTGATCGCAGCGAATTGTTTCGCCGTTGGCGAGTTTGACGCCGCGCACCTGTCCGTTGTCGATGTCAATGTCGTCCACGCGGCTTTGAAAGCGTATTTCGCCGCCCAATGACTCGATGGTCGCGCGCATCTGTTCTACCATCGATACCAGTTTGAAGGTGCCGATATGCGGTTTGCTGACATAGAGAATTTCAGCAGGCGCGCCGGCTTTCACGAACTCTGTCAGCACCTTGCGGCCGTAATGATTAGGGTCCTTGATCTGGGTATGAAGTTTGCCGTCGGAAAAAGTGCCGGCGCCGCCTTCGCCGAACTGAACATTCGATTCAGGATTGAATACGCTTTTGCGCCAGAGGCCGAAAGTATCCTTAGTGCGCTCGCGAACCTCTTTGCCGCGCTCCAGAATGACGGGTCGAAAACCCATTTGGGCCAGAATTAAAGCTGCAAACAGTCCGCAGGGGCCGGTGCCGATTACAACGGGCCGACTGGACAAATCCATGGGCGCCCGGGTTACAAAGCGATAAGTAGTGTCCGGTGTTAAGGAAATATGCGGATCATCATGCAAGCGTTTCAGGATACCCTGCTCATTGTCGGTTTCAACATCGATAGTATAAATAAGGAAAATTGAATCCCGATTGCGGGCATCAATGCCGCGACGAAATATCGTATAATTAATTAAATGTTCTGCACTGAGGCCAAGCCGATCGAGAATGGCGGTTTTGATCATACTTTCCGGATGATCGAGCGGGAGTTTAAGTTCAGTGATTCTCAACATGTAGTTTATTCCGAGAGGCCTCGCTTAGGGGACCTTATATATTGCGGGTCAGTGTGATGGGATAAGAACTATTTTACCTTAATGGCATTTTTCTTGTTAGCAGCTATTTAGGCACCTTTATTCAGTTATGCTACTTTTACTCAGTTATGCTATTAAAAAAATAGGGCGTAACGTAAACAAAACCATTTTTACGTTGTTAATAATCAGAATATGACTTTCGGTTTTGCAATGATCCGTACATCAAAATATCTATTTTTAATCGGGCTTATTGCCGGAGCCTATTTTGTTTCTGGTTTATTAGGCCAAATGCTTAAAGTTCCGCCCAGTAATGCCGGCGCACTATGGCCGCCTTCCGGTATTTCCCTGGCGGCAATGCTCCTGTTGGGCAAGCGGATCTGGCCCGGTATATTCATAGGCAATTTCTGTATCAGTGCGTGGGCCTTTGGTTTTAAGGAAGAATCACTGATTGTATATGCGGTAACCGGTTTGGGGGCTGTGTCATGTGCTCTTGCCGGCACCTATCTGATAAAACGCTTTGTCGGCTTTCCAAATCCGCTAGTTGAGGATAAAAGCATTGTGCTTTTCATGTTGCTGGGTGGCCCCTTAAGTTGTCTGTTACCGCCAACCATAGCCATGATCGCCATGAGCCTGGACGGTATTATTTCGGCATCCGAGATTCCCGTCAATTGGATTAGCTGGTGGGTTGGCGATACCATGGGCGTGCTGGTATTCACCCCGTTGACATTGATCATTTTTGCGCAGCCGAAACATATATGGCGCAAGCGCCTGGCTTCAGTAGGCATACCGCTTGTTTTGGCAAACGCATTAGTTATTGTATTTTTCTTGTATATGCAAGAAATAGATCAGCAACAGCGTCAGCAAAAATTCAAAAATCAGGTCATCACGCTATCTCAGGCCTTAAAAAATCGTATTGATGGCGATCTGCACGCCATTAACAGCGTCCGGATTTTTTTCATGGGTTCCGATAATGTTGAAAATCAGGAGTTCATATTGTTTACCAAGCAGGCGTTGTCTCCTTTTAAAGAGATAGAATCGCTGACATGGATAAGCCATTTGTCGGCAGGAATTGGCAACATTGAATTCACATCCATACTTAATAAGCGAATTACCGACTATTCAAACGATCAGCAGGTATTCTCGGCAAATCCAAATCATTTGCTGAAGGGGGATTTTACCTCTTCCGAATTTGGCTATCTCTCAGTCGAAGGCGATAAGGTCATACTGGTAATGCCGGTTTTCAACAAAGCAAAAAACAATGAAAAACTACTGCGAGGGGCTATTGTAACAAGGATTTCTATTGATGAACTGGTGCGCGAATCATTCAACGAATTGAACACGGCAGACAGCTTTTTTACTGTCAGCACGTCTAAAGGCGCAGAGAACCAGAAAAAAATCATTTTTTCCAATGCTGGCGACCAATCCACCAACAAAGCTTCCGAAGAATACGCATTCTCTGTCGCCGACCACCAGTGGCGATTGAGCTTTTACCATAACTCGGTTTTGGAAAATTCGCGCATTTACTGGCCCATGTGGTGGGTTTTAGTCAGTGGATTGCTATTTACCAGCTTGCTCGGCGTCGGTCTTTTAATACTAACAGGACGTTATTTTCGGACCGAATCCATTATCGAGGAACGGACGGCAGCATTACTGCAGGCAAAAAATGCTGCCGAAACGGCCAATAATGCCAAAAACCAGTTTCTGGCCAATATCAGCCATGAGTTGCGCACCCCGTTGAATGGCATATTAGGCTTTACACAACTGTTGCAGAAGCGATCATCCCTGCCTGAGGATGTTAAAAAGCACGTCAATATCATTAAACAATGCAGCGATAATCTTCTGACGCTGATTAGCGATATTCTCGATATTTCGGCGATTGAATCCAATAAAATTAAGATTGATATCGGCAATTTTGACTTTGAGTTATTGCTGGACAATCTGGTTGATGTTTTCAAGCTGCAAGCCGATGAAAAAAACCTGACTTTAATTGTCAACAATGAAGTCAGCCCCCAATATTTGAAAGGTGATGAAACACGCATCCGGCAAATCCTTGTCAACTTGCTCAGCAATGCCATCAAATACACAGACTATGGCAGCGTAAGCATCAATTCAAGCTACCATAACGGAAATCTGGTTGTCTCTGTTGGGGACACAGGCTGTGGAATTGCCCAAAAGGATCTGGAGCAGATTTTTTCTCCTTTTGTGCAAATCAATGCTTCTGACTTTGTCAGGGAAGGCGTGGGTCTCGGCTTGGCCATTACCCGCGAACTGGTTGATTTTATGGGAGGGGAAATCACTGTCACCAGTCAGCCCGGCAAAGGTAGTATTTTTTCAGTTTCACTGCCGCTGCCGATCAGTACTAGAAATCAGTATGGCGCAATCCCTGATCAACAGGTGAAGACCGAAAGAAATACCGCTATGCGCGTTTTGATTGCCGATGATAGCGAGATCAATTTGCTGTTACTGGCTAATATGCTTGAGCAGTATGGTTGTGTCGTCGATTCTGCCATGAACGGCCAGGAAGCCTTGCAATTAATCAGCGAACAGGACTATCAGATGGCACTCATAGATCTCAATATGCCTGTCATGACCGGCCTGGAGTTGGTGAAAGTTATAAGAAGTCAGCATAATCCGCTAAAAATTGCCGCTATCAGTGCTTATGCCGATGAACATAAGATAACGGAAGCACTGAAAGCCGGATTCGATTTTTATTTAACCAAGCCGCTCGATGAAAACAAACTGATAAAAATATTAATGGATGTGCGGGAAGAGAAACAAATTATTGTCCGCGGGCCTGATCTTATTAAGAACAGCTCCATTACGCCTCTATCATGGTGATGTAAAAAGCTCGGTGATATGATTTAAAACAATCAGACCATTTCTTCCGGAAAGACCCGCTTAACAAAAACAAAAAAAGAGACTCTGACATGACAGGCATAAGACAATTACTCAGCTTTGTATTGTTACTAGCATTGCCCCAGGTAAGCCCGACTGCTGACTGGCCGAATTTTAATCTGCTTAAAGCCGATCCCGCGCAACTGCCTAAATCGGAAACGGTAAAAATCAGCCATGATCCTGTTTACAAGTCAGCGAAGGAATACGAAGCTTATTCGCTGTCGGCAATCCTGAACAAAATTCCCGTGCCGCCTTCATTAAAAGACGATGAGCTGGTTGTCGTGTTTACAGCGGCCGATGGCTATAATGTGTCCATGGCTTATCAGGATGCCATGGACGAAAAGGGCTTTATCGCTTTCAAGGACAATGCCGCCGAGCCCAAAAAATGGCTGGAATTTAAATTCGGCAAGCAAACTATCACGCCGTCACCGTTTTACCTGGTCTGGCCAAAAAAAGGACTGGACGAGTGGCGATTTCCCTGGCCATTTCAATTGGTTTCGCTGTCGCTGCAGCCCACCAAGTCTTATTTCGGCGCCGCCGCGCCCGCCAAAACCGATGACCGGACTAAAAATGGTTTTAAATTGTTCAGCCGCTACTGCATTCGCTGCCACTCGGTCAATCTTGCCGGAGGTGAGGTCGGTCCGGAACTGAATATCCCGAAAAACATTACCGAATATTTTAAGGAACAGGAACTGGCCGGATTCATACGCAATGCGGCTGAGTATAGAGCCGGCACGAAAATGCCATCGTTTGAGAACATCATTACGCCTGATGATGCCAAGGATATCGTGCATTATCTGAAACAAATGAAACTGGGAAAAAAGCAGTAAACGATGGAAAACACAAAAAATGTCATTCTCCTAATAAAGACGATAGCGTCAGCAACAAATACGGTATCCAGATCACGCCTGTGTGGGATTTGCCTTTTCAGATTGTCTCGACAAAATTCGGGTTCAGAGGCTTTACCGATTTTCGCGCCGATGAAACCAATGCTTCAGGTGCTTTAATGTTTTTCTGCAACTGCAATTACTACTGGATTTAGGGGATTTATTCGGTTGGAAAAGCGATAAGATTTATGTGGGCACCGAATATTCCTATTGGTACAGCAAGTTTGGCATAAGCGGTATTAATGAGTCTGTGGTTCAGGTCATGGCTATCGGTTTTTTCTAAAGGCTTATGGACCGGCGCCACAAGCTATAGTATTTTTCCGCAAATTGGATTGCCGGCAGAGGCGGGCTGAAATAATGGCCCTGAAAGCTTTGGCACTCCTGCTGTTTCAGAAGGTCGAACTGTTCCGCCGTTTCCACACCTTCGGCAATGACATGCAAGCCCAGGTGTTTGGCCATGCCAAGAATGGTCTCTACAATCACTGCATCACTGAGATCGGTTAAAATGTCCCTGACGAAACTGCGGTCTATTTTTAAAATGTCAATCGGCAGTTTTTTCAAATAGGACAGGGAAGAGTAACCGGTGCCGAAATCATCCATGGCAATCGAGACTCCTAATGCTTTTAAGGCTCTCATTTTGGCGATGGTATCGTTTATATTATCAATCATCACGCCTTCAGTCAGCTCAATACCAAGCAGATACGGTGCGATTCCGTTACTGGTCAGGGCATGTCTTACCTGTTCAACGAAATCGGGCTGCCTGAATTGGCGGGAACTGACATTGATGGAAATATGCGGCAAATTAACTCCCGTCGCTTGCCAGGCTTTAATCTGGCAGCATGCTTCCACCAATACCCATTGGCCTATCGCCAAAATCAAACTGCTTTCTTCAGCAATAGAAATGAAATCTATCGGCAGTAGGGTGCCTTTACTGGGATGTCGCCATCGAATCAGCGCTTCCGCGCTCAATACGACGCCTTCGCTGTCAACCAGAGGTTGATAGTAAAGACTGAATTGGGTCTGCTTGATAGCAAACCGCAAATCATTTTCCATGTTGATGCGCAAATCAGCGACTTCCTGCATGCTGGGGTGATAAAAACTGATCGTGTTGCGGCCGCTGGCTTTTGAACGATACATGGCGGTATCGGCTTGTTGTAAAATGATATCCGTGCTTTCATGGTTATCGGGAAACAAGGCAATACCGATGCTGGTTGATATCTGATGCTGATAATCCTTGAGAAAGAAGGCCTGATTTAGTGCGGCTCTGATCTTTTCAGCGGCGGCAATGGCATGATCCGCCGCTACCGTTAAACTGCCCAGGTCAGGATGCAGCAGTATAACAAACTCATCTCCACCCAGACGGGCCGGGGTGTCCTCTTTTCTAAGCACCGAAGACAGGCGCGCCGCAACCTGTATCAACAATTCATCACCGGCCTGATGGCCTAGTGAGTCATTCAGTAATTTAAAGTGATCCAGGTCCAGAAAGATGACGGCGCCATACCGCCGATGTCTTCTGGCTACGGCCAGGGCATGCTCGAACCGGTTCAGCAGCAGGCGTCGATTGGGCAAACCCGTTAAGGAGTCATAAAAAGCCATTTTATGAATTTTATTGGCGGCCTCTTTCTGCTCGGTAATATCCGAGAAAACGCTTATATAGTGGCTGACTTCATTGGCATCGTTTTTAACAGCGGTAACCGTTTGCCATTCAGGATAAATTTCTCCATTCTTGCGCCGATTCCATATTTCTCCTTCAAATTTACCGAGGGTTTGCAGTTGCCGCCAAAATTCGTCATAAAACGCCTGATCATGATATCCCGATTTCAGGATGTTAGCGCTTTGCCCTTCAGCCTGTTCGGCTGAATAGCCGGTAATTTCGGTGAAGGCCCTATTGACGCGCAGGATTCTGGCGTTCTTATCGGTAATCATGATGCCTTGCAGACTTTCAAAAGTCGTTGCGGCCAGACGCAATTGTTCTTCAGCCTTCTTTTGGTCGGTGATATCAATCATGAAACCGACCTTTTCCGTCACTCTATCACCGTGGATGATCAGATGAACCACATCACGCAGCCAGACGCAGCGGCCGTCGGCCGCAATCATGCGATATTCAAAGTCGTAATTGCGAAGATTCCGGATTTCTTCCGCACAATAAGCGGTCGCGGCTTCTCTGTCATCCTCATGAATATGCTGCCGCCAAAAATCGGCTTCATTAAGCCAGCTGTCAACCGGATAACCCAATATGCTTTCCGCTTCATCGCTGACAAACAAGAATCTGAATGACTTCGGATCCGCGCGCCAGACGATGGCCGATTGCGTTTGCACCAGTTTTCTGAATTGTTGTTCGCTGGCAGCCAGTTTTATATTGCTCTGATTGAGTTCCTCAGTGCGCTTGTCGACTTCGGATCTCACCTTTTCGGTATGACCTGTCAATACCAACAAGCCGATACTCATAAAGCTGGTCAATACCATGCCTCCTGCAAGCCACTGCCAGACAGACCAGGAATAATGATCGCTGAGAAATTCCTGGTCGGGCGCAATCTCCAGAAACCATTGATGCTCTGCCAGATTCACGGTTGTGAAGGCGGTCAAATTTAATGGATCGTGTAATGCCCGATTATCATTTGATTGAAAAATAGTTATCGCGGCTGAACTTGTGTCATCAAAAAGCTTGACCACAACATGCGGATAGTTTTTCCAGTCCATGGCCTTTCCGACAAAGTTCTTAATATTGATAACGCCGACTACGAGACCTTTCAATCTTGTATCGGTGTGAAAAACAGGCAGGCAAACCATGAATTCGTGCTTGCCCGTCACAATCAATTCGCGCGTCCCTATAGCTAGTCCGTTTGCTATTTCAGCCACTGATTTAAATTCGGCGGTTTCCTTGTTGTCCGCCCTATATTTGCTGATGAAGGAGGGGTCGTTTTTATTGCCGGATGCTTCAAGCCACTCAAGCCGTGCAATATCTGTCTGTTGATTAAGAATGGAACGCGAGAAAGCCTGAAAATTGTCTTCTGATATCGATCCGGGGAGGTCAATTAATCCTTTAACTAATTGCAAAACCATCCGATGCTGTTGGAGTGCATGTTGCAGATCGTTGCGGATGATAGTGGATCGGCGATCGATAAGTTTATGCAGGCGCTCAGTCTCTTTCTGCTGGGCAAATAAATAGCCGGCTGAAATCAGAATGAAAATGCCGACCAATGGCAAGCCCAGAGAAAACAAACGCTGTCGCCAAATTCTATGGCGGCGGTTAAAAACAACGAAAAACAGCGGGGTAAAGACGGCAATGCCGGCACAGTCTCCCAGCCACCAGGTTAAAAACGAAGAACCCAGATCCTGTTCGATGATAACGCCGGTCAGAAATAGAGAATACACACTCAGGACGGCCGGCAGGAAGGTCGCCGCGGGGCCTGCGAGCATAAAGAACAGAATAATCAGAGGGGTTGAAATCAAGTCATTCGGAAAGCCTGCCAGTTTTCTGACCAAGGTACTGCCCAGCCAGGCTCTGAGCACGCTATTAAGCGGACTAAGAAAAGAAATGGCTGATTCCGGCGATGATGCCAATAATGCCGATATATCATAGACCTCATAGTGTATCAGCAATTCAGCCACAAATATGCCAGGCAAGACCCGGTTGCCCCATAACAGAACAGCAGCCAAACCGATACCCGCCGGTGGCCAAATGGCCGTCGCATAACTGGGAGGCAGCGATAATGGCAGCGTCAGCATGCCGGCCGTATAGAAAATTACAGTAGTTGCAATGATAGGCAACCAACTTTTAACTGACATATTTAGTGTAGTCATTGGCCTCATTGATAAGCTGTAGTTAAATTTTATTAAGTCTACCTTAAAAACTCAGTGGCCTATCTGTTTTTTTACAGCCAGGCAGGCAAGCCGAGATATCGGGATGACTAAAACCGTATTAAATCTGTAAAATAGCATTTTTCAATTTTTTCATCTTTCAAAAACAGAATGCGTACTACTCAATTTCCACTCAATACCATTAAAGAAACCCCGGCCGATGCCGAAATCGCCAGCCATCAGCTGATGATACGCGCCGGACTTATCCGTAAACTGGCTGCCGGTCTTTATACCTGGTTGCCGTTGGGGCTGCGGGTATTGCGCAAAGTGGAAAGGATCACGCGCGAGGAAATGGAAAAAGCCGGCGCGCTTGAAGTCCTGATGCCGGCGTTGCAGCCGGCTGAGCTGTGGCAGGAGACCGGTCGATGGGAGCAGTACGGGCCGGAACTGGCGCGCCTGAAAGACCGCCACGATCGCGACTTCTGCCTGGGCCCCACGCACGAGGAAATCATTACCGATCTGGCGCGCAACGAAATCAAAAGCTACAAGCAGTTGCCCATTACCTATTATCAGGTGCAAACCAAATTCCGCGACGAAATTCGTCCGCGCTTCGGCATCATGCGTTCACGCGAATTCGTCATGAAGGATGCCTACTCGTTTCATCTTGACCAGGCTTCGCTGCAGGAAACCTACGATGTCATGTATCAGGCCTACAGCAATATATTCAATCGTCTGGGCTTGAAGTTTCGTGCAGTGATTGCCGACTCTGGATCCATCGGCGGCGCCGTCTCGCATGAATTCCACGTGCTGGCCTATTCCGGAGAAGACGCCATCGCCTTCTCGACCGAGAGCGACTACGCGGCCAATGTCGAAAAGGCCGAAGCCGTCATGCCGGCCGGATCGCGCGCCCAGCCGACGGCTGAATTAACACTGGTCGATACGCCCGATCAGCACAGCATTGAAGAGGTCAGCCGCTTTTTCGGCATTTCGCCGCAGCAATGCCTGAAAACCCTGATAGTAAGAGGCGAAGAAGAGGGCACGCTGGTGGCGCTGCTGTTAAGAGGCGATCATGAACTGAACGTGATCAAGGCTGAAAAAATCGACGGCATTGCCGCGCCGCTTAGCTTTGCCAGCGACGAGGAAGTCTACAGCGCCTGCCGCAGCAAACCCGGTTCACTCGGCCCGATAGGCCTGGACATCAAAATTATCGCTGACCGCAGCGTGGTTTTGATGTCCGATTTCGTCTGCGGCGCTAACCAGGACGGCAAGCATTATCAAGGCGTCAACTGGGAGCGAGATCTGCCGGTGCCCGCAATCGAGGACCTGCGCACGGTTGTTGAAGGCGATGTCAGCCCGGACGGTCAGGGCACGATCACGCTGGCGCGCGGCATTGAAGTCGGTCATATCTTCCAGTTGGGCACCAAGTACAGCGCTGCGATGAAAGCCGATATCATTAACGAAGCCGGCAAAAACCAGACCATGATCATGGGCTGTTACGGCATCGGCATCTCGCGTGTGGTGGCGGCGGCCATCGAACAAAATCACGACGATAAAGGCATTATCTGGTCGGACAGTCTGGCGCCGTTCCAGGTCGCGCTCTGCCCCATGAACATGCACAAATCCGAGCGTCTGAAAGAAGCGTCCGAAAAGCTGTATCAGGACCTGCAGGCGGCCGGCATCGAGGTGTTGTTCGACGACCGTAAAGTCCGCGCCGGTTTCATGTTCTCGGACATGGAGCTGATCGGCATTCCGCACCGCATCGTCGTCGGCGACCGCGGCCTGGATACGGGCACGGTCGAATACAAGGCCAGAACGGAGCAGGACAGCATGGAAATCCCGTTTACGGAAATCATCGACTTTTTGAAAGCCAGACTGAACCCTTAAGTCAGGGCAGGGGCGGCCAGCCGGCCGCCCTATGAACCTTTACGGCTCCTGAATCAAACTCAGCGTTTTCTCAGGCAGTTTATCGACCGTCTTTCCCTCCAGATGCAACCGGGCATCTTCATGCACTGTGGTCATGAACTTGATCAAGCGCGGTAGGATACGGTGAGGTACGAACCGCATCGTTCGCGATCGATGCGCATCACTGCGTTCAGCGCATCCTACTGATTATTGGAATTGAGTTGTCCGCATGCTGCTAATACGTCATCACCTTTAGCACCTCTTATTAAAGTCGGGATCTTAAAAGCATCCAAAACTTCCTTAAACTTTTCAACCTTATCCAAATCCGGACGCGTGTAACGTGATCCCGGGAATGAATTAAAAGGAATCAGGTTTATATAAGCGCTTTTGCCGGCCAGCATCATCCCCAGTTTTTTAGCATCATCTGGAGAGTCATTAAAATCCTTTATCAGAATATATTCATAAGTAACAAATTGCTTTTTATTTAAAGGTATCTTGTCAATATAGGCCAACACCTCATCTAGTGGATATTTTTTATTAATGGGGATAAGTTCATTTCTCTTTTCTTCAAACGGTGAATGAAGGGATAGCGCAAGGTTCACGCCAGGAACTTCCTGACTCCATCTTTTAAGCCCAGGAATATAACCAGCCGTTGAGACAGTAATTTTTTGAACGCCAATTGAAGTTCCATGTTGAGATAAAAAAATTTCACACGCTTTTTTAACGGCATCAAAATTATGTAAAGGCTCGCCTTGTCCCATAAAAACAATATTTAAAATCCTCTCTTCTCCAGGCCTGTTTGTTGCCAACCAGCGCCAAGCCTTTAGAAATTGCCCAACAATTTCACTCGTGGTCAAATTTCTTTTAAGCCCTTGCTCTCCGGTAAAACAAAAAGAACAATTCATTGCGCAGCCAACCTGCGATGAGAGGCAAATAGAATATTTATTGTTAAACGGGATAAGGACTGTTTCAACCTTATGATGGTCTTTAAGCTTAAAAAGAAATTTTACTGATCGATCTCTTTGTGACTCATAAACTGTATCGATTTCGGGTAGAGAAAAATCAAAATTTTGTTCAAAAAAGGCCAATGAGGATTTAGAAATTTTATTATGGCACTGAGTGTTTTCTTTTTTCTTGTAATACCAGTTAAAAAGAACTGTCGCCACTGAGGGGTTTAAGTTATTTTGATTTACAACTGCCTCTAAATCAGAATAATTTAGATCATAAAAAGACTGTTTCAAAAGTTTCTCCAGGCAAGATCAGCATTTTGCCGATATCGATTAGCTTTAAAAATATTAGGGGCGAGTCAAATTTTGTTCCAACCCGGCTTAATTTTCATGCAACAATCACCCTCGAGCAGTAAGGGCTTAGATAATTAGCTTATTGGTGGCGGCACATCAAGTTCGGGGTTTTACAATTAATGGATGCATATACAAATCGTCAGGTGAGCTTGTAAGTATTCACAGCTCCTGAATCAAACTCAGCGTTTTCTCAGGCAGTTTATCGTCCGTCTTTCCCTCCAGATGCAACCGGGCATCTTCATGCACGGTGGTCATGAACTTGATCAGACGCATCTCGTGCTGCATTTTCTCTTCAAAATCCTCGGCTTCCCACATCTGATTGAGCAGGTATTTCGCGTGATGATGGATCGTGAAGGCGACTGCCTCTGGCAGATGCGTGTAACTGGTACGGATCGACGATTTGAGCTGATCGAGTGAGTCCAGATACTGCTTGTAGTCCTTGATGTCCTGTTGGCACTTGGTTTTGAACATGGCCAGCTCGGCATCATGCCTGGTCCTGAGCAATGCAATGTCGTGTTCCAGTTGCACGCTGCGCTTTTTCAGGTCGGCTTCCAGCGCTTTCTCGGCCAACACGTGTGCGTGCCTGAGTCTGGCCTGTTGTTCCTGATTGGCCTCCTGCCAGTCCAGGTTGTCCTTTTTAACCGCATGAAAAAGATTGGCAAGGTTAAGTACCCAGTTTTTTAAAACAGACATAAGCGCTAGATGAAGGTGGAAATTTTTTGCTGAAGTTGTAGCAGAGACTCAATATCCTGCTGCTTGCGATAGCGGATATTGTCCTGCCGTAATTGCTTGAAAGTGGTTTTTGGCAATTCTTTCTTGATCGCCAGCAGATCCTTATGAATGGATTTCGATAAAGATCGGATGTGCTTGCGGTTGTTCGCCTTTAACAGGCGCTTTCTACGCAATTCATTCAGGTATTTTATTTTTAATGTTCTGAAATGAAACAGTTGCCTGATGCGCTCCTGCTGGGCCTGAACAAACAGCAGCCGGCGGTGCAGGCGCTCTCCGGCAGACAAGTAATTCAAAACAGAGCGCATGATTATTTTAGGCATGGCCAGCAATGCAGTAATGATCAGGACAGCCAGCGCGCTTAACAGCATCGCTGATCCCAATTTGGTGATCAGTTCAGGCAAACCGGGAATGTTCAGCCATAGCAGTATTTCCGCCAGCACCAAGACCGGCAGCGAGAGCAGGAACAGTAGAAAGGAAATTCTGATAATCAAGCAGCCAACCGCAATAAATCTTTGATAAATAGTTTAACCGGCATTGTATCGGACTTTGCCAAAACCCCGTAGATGGGCGACGTAATCGCCCGAGGGAATGCGGGCCAGTCCGGCGACGGCGCGGTTGTAGATATAAACCCATGCCTGACGGACAGTGCCGTCGCGCACCGTTATATCAATCTGCTTTCTGACGTACTCATGCGGTTTTGGATACTTAGCCGAGCACTGCTCATAGTCATCCAGCAGCAGGAAAAGTTCATCTTTGTTAATGATGCGATAGAGTTCTCCATGCACGCGGCAACGACCATGAGTCGATTCGACGACGCCGGGGTAACTGTCGAGCTGATAGAGATGGCCGCACAGGCTGCCCTGGTCGTGGAACTGGCAATATCGCTTCATCAAATCATGCACAGGCAATGCAAATTCCTGCCTTAGAGTGCCATAAACAAATATAAACTCGTCAGACATGGCCAGCCTTAAATATGATCGGGCTGGATGCGTCGAATCGCACTATAAAAAGGCACGCTTCTGGAGGTCCTGTTGCCGAATACCTTGGCAAGGCGCTCATCAAAGCATCGGCGGCCCGTTTGTTGAAATAATCTGTCTTCCTCAGTCATCTGCCCGGTTTTTGTCCTGGTAACATTTGAATAATCGCCGTCGGCTGACGAATAGCGCCAATGGCAACAAGTACGTCGGAAACGGATCATAGGTTAATTCGTGGCGTTAATGAGAGCGGCATTCATCCTGAATTTAGTCCCGGCATCAAGATAGACAAAGACTTAGCGATGCGCTATTGTCAAAACACGGCCGCTCAACCTTTATATTTTACGCTAAATGACGTTATGCGTTGTAGCTTCTGTTGGCAACCGGATTGCCTTACAATCTTTTCAATTCATCGACTTCTATTTCGACCAGGTGTTTTCATGAGCGATCGCCCTATGGCTACGAGAATCAAATGCGTTTTTACATTGTTGCTACTGATGATACTGGATATCGGCCCGATTCCGATCACTGCCGGCATGGGCTTGTTTATCGTACTGTTTCGGCCGCTATGGTTTAAAAGACTCATTGACACGATTTACAGCAAGGATTCGCATTGATTTGAATTAGAGGCGCTTCAAGCAGTCATATTTAACGGAATTCGACAGCATAGGACCAGCTCATGAATCTCAATTTCATCGATTATTTTAAAGAAGACATCTGGGTACAGCGCGAACAGCGGCTTTCGCCTTTCAAGGCGAAACTGCTGAAATTCACAAAAGTCATTCTCTTGTCCTATGAAGGATTCAATCGCGATCTGGGACCTTTAAGAGCGTCCGCCTTGACGCTTTATTCGCTATTGGCGATTGTACCGGTTATCGCCTTGCTGTTTGGCATCGCCAAGGGCTTCGGCTATGAAAAAACACTGAAGAAGCAATTACTCGAGCAGATGCCAAGCCAGGATGCGGTGGTGCTGAAATTAATCGATTTTGCGGAAAATATGCTGGCCAGTACGCAAGGCGAGGTGGTGGCTGGTATCGGTATCGTTGTCTTGTTTTGGACCGTGATCAAATTGATCGGTCATATCGAAAAATCGTTTAACCATATCTGGAAAATAGACAAAGGCAGGCCGCTAGGGCGTAAATTAAGCGACTATCTGTCAGTCATGCTGCTGGCCCCTGTTTTATTGGTCATTTCCAGCGGTATTACCGTATTTCTGAAAACACAGATAACCTGGCTGATAGAGGCTATCAACTTGCCGGAAGTAGGTACATTGCTAGTGCTTAGATTACTGGGTTTATTGCCGGTCATCATTCTGTCCGCGCTCTTCGCTTTTACATTTATTTTTATGCCTAACCTTAAAGTGGATTATAAGGCGGGCATTATCGCCGGTGTGATTACGGGTGTTGTCTATCAATTGGTGCAGTGGGCCTATCTGAGCCTGCAAATCGGCGTGTCGAGCTATAACGCCATTTACGGCAGTTTCGCCGCCTTGCCTTTGTTCATCATCTGGCTGCAGATCGGCTGGATGATCGTCCTGTTCGGTTGCGAGATCAGTTTTTATCTGCAGAATTACGAGGATTACCAAGGCAAGAACAAAGTTGAAGACATCAGTGTTTTTCTGAAAAAAGTTGTCGCGCTGAAAATAGCGCATTTGATCATTAAGAATTTTGTTGAACAGCAAAATCCCCTAAGCGCGGTTGAAATAGCATCCAGACTGGCTATTCCCGCCTATGTTGTCCATAGCGTTCTGTTGGAACTGATGGCGTGCCAGATTGTTGTCCAGGTTAAAACCGAGGACGATGCCGATGAGGTTTATCTTCCCGCTGTCGATGTCAATAAAGTGACGATGGCTTATGTTATTAATGCGCTGGAGCGGCGGGGGCAGAATCATTTGCCGGATATCAGGCAGGACGAGCGGTTTATGACTGTGGTCAACGACTTCAGGCAACGGATCGAAAACGACGAGAAAAACCGTTTATTGAAAGACATTTAATTCATGGCTGCGTCTTTTTATGAGGGAGCTCAATCTCCGCGATAACGCCGGCTTCAGGGTCATTGAAAACCTTTTCATCAAACGCATTTTCCCCTCGCGCGATAATGCAGGTGACTAGCGCATCGCCGGTGATATTGACCACCGTGCGCAGCATGTCCAGAATTCGGTCCACGCCCATGATCAAACCGATGCCTTCCACAGGCAGCCCGACCTGATTCAACACCATGGCCAGCATGACGAGGCCGACGCCGGGCACGCCGGCTGTGCCGATCGACGCCAATGTCGCCATACCGATCACAGTCACATACTGGCTCAGGCTCAGATCGATGGCATAGACATTGGCGATAAACACGGTCGCGACGCCTTGCATGATCGCCGTGCCATCCATGTTGATGGTCGCGCCCAAAGGGATTGTAAACGCGGCAATGGCATTGTTGACGCCGAGGCGCTTTTCGACGACCTGAAGGTTAACCGGGATCGTGGCATTGGAACTGGCCGTGCTGAACGCAAAAATGTGCGCGGAACGCATTTTTCGGATAAACACCAGAGGATTCAGTTTGGCCATCAAGATCATCAGCAGACTGAAAGTGCCTAAGAAGTGCAGCAGCAGGCAAAAGACGACCGCCGAGAAATAGCCGATCATCGGCATGATCAGGCCGATGCCCTGTTCGGAAAAGGTCCTGGCCATCAGGAAAAACACGCCGACCGGGGCGAAATCCATGACCAGCGTCACGACCTTCATCATGACTTCATTCATTTTCTCGGCCGACTGAGCTAATTGCCGGCCTGTATCGCCGGTCATCAGCATGGCGATGGCAAACACGATGACGAAGAAAATGATTTGCAGCATATTGCCTTCGGCAAAAGCCTGAACGGGATTGCCTGGCACGATATTGATCAATACATCCGTGACAGGCGGCGCCGATGGCGGCGTGAAGTCTGACAAGGGATGCGCATTGGCAAAATCCTTACCGGGGCCGATCAAGGCCGCGACGCTGAGCGCCAGCGTAATCGCAATCGATGTGGTCAGAATGAAAAGAGCCAGTGCTTTAAGACCCACGCGGCCCAGCACGCTGACATCGCCGATGCCGCAGACGCCGCAAATCAGCGAAAAAGTGACCAGCGGCACGACCAGCATTTTCAAGGCATTGACGAATGCGGCGCCAACCACATAAAACAGGCCGTCGACCAGATAAGTCTGGATAAAAACGGCATCCTTGCCGAAGGCGTTGATCAGGCTGCCCGTCAGCAGCCCGATCACCATTGCGATCAGGATCTTGGTCGTGATAGTGGTTTTAGGCGGCATCGACAATGGCCTGTCTGATACGGGCAATCGCCTCTGTGTCCAATTGCGCGGTACGGTTATATTGTTGGCATAATGCGCCCCTGAAGCCCAGGTAATCGGGTTGGTAAGGCATCAAACCGGCGATATCCGCCAGTCTGAGAGAGCCGGCAAGCCCGCACAGCAATTGACAGGCTTTAGTTTGCGCGACAAATTGTCCGATAATGGTTTCGTCCATGACTTGCACCAATGAGCCTTTTTGCTTGTCCATGGTATCGAGCATGGCACCCTTGAAGCCGGCATTTTTCAGTGCAGCAATAATGGAAAGGTCGGGTTGAGCATCAGCGAATAATACCGCGATCAAGGCGTGTTGCCTGGTTAGTGCCGACAATTTGGCTACGGTTCCGGTCCAGTCACCGCCGGGAAAAAAGCCGATCTTTATGTAATCGACGCCCGTTTCAGCCATGGCTTTGACAGCCTCGAAAACAAGTTCGGGCTGCATGGGTAAATCGCCGACCGTCGCACTGACAGGGCAGCGGTGGTCGATGGCGGTCACGATTTGCCTGACGACCCCGGTCTCCAAAGCGCCCAGAGCGCCTTGTTCGGGTTGTTTCAGATCAATAATGTCTACCTGTGCGCCCAACACCAGGGCGGCTTCGTCCAGGCTGTTGACGCTGGCAAGCATTCCGGTCATTCATCCACCTCCTTTTTATGCGCATCAATAATGTCCATCAACCAGCCCCAGGCTTCCAGTTCCCGGTCGCCGGCGGTTTTTTCAAGGCCGATGCGCAGATAGTCTATTTCGGATTCAATTTTTTCCAGCGGAAGCCTATGCAGACGGCTGATCAGGATCGCCGCTTCCAGCACCGAAAACTGGGCACGGTTGAAGCCCTGAAATGGCGAGTGATTGACTCTATGGATAACTTTGCAGAACAGTTTCGGCCGGACCGGATCCTCTTCCACGCGCACCAATTCAACTTCGGCATGGGCCAATGTCGCCGTCAGTACCTGGCCGTTGATTTTCTCGGCCGGCTTCAACGGCCAGTCGCGCCGCCCGGTCAGGCAACCGGCGAAAATACGCACGTCATCGCAATAGTTGATTACGGCGGTCCGGCTGGACAGCAGGTTGTCGAGCGTCGTTGATGGACGGAAAGGCAGGATGATCAATTCATCGGCTGGTGTGCCTGTTGCCCTAGTGGCCGCGCCCGTTCCCGACGGGCTTGCGGTATACACACCATCTCTGGCGATAACATGTATGCCCATGGGCGCGATATGCGCTGCCCCCGAGCTGTTTACGGTAGTGACTATGGTTTCTTGGATCATTATTTTTTTTGCAAGGTGGTGCCTGCCGGCTTGAAGGTGTGCAGGTCGACAGTGGGTTCCGTCGTGTTGGCGGCGCAGCCCCAGGTCAAGGACTGATCCTGAGTGAAGCGCTTGCCGAGCAGCCAGGCGATTTCGGCGCGCGCCAGTTCGACGCCCAGGTAAAAGGCGTGGCCGCCGTCGTTCTCAACCTGCAGTTTGGGATACAGATCGAACGGATCGGTCGCGCTGTGAAAGCCGTCGCGGTTGAAAATATGCAGTCCTTCGGCGCTGATCTGGATGCGGAAACTGGGGTCTCGGATTTGCGAGGCCAGTTCCTTGATTTCTTCCAGTTGGTACGGGAATGGCGATATCTCATGCAGGGCCATCAAACCCGGATCGATATGTTTGGGCAGCATATTGTGCTCTTTGGCCGCAAACATGATGCGGCGCGCCAGATCGGCTTCCTTGACGGCCCGGCAGGCATGCTTGCTGACTTCGGTAGCCAGAATGCTGTTGATATTGAGTTCCGAGCAAATGCCCAGCAGCAGGGCATTCATGCCCATGGTGTCGGCATGCGTCAGCTCGGTAATGTTGCCGACGCCGAGCATCATTTCGATATCGGGATAATTTTTCCTGACTTCATGATAGCGCACGATCGAAGCCGTAAAACCGAAGTGCAGGGGATCCAGAATGGGATCGACGATAAAGGCGCGGTTTTTGGCCTGCATGCCTTGAATGGCCCGGTCCAGTGAAGCCAGATCTTCATGTTTTTTGGGGATCAGAATCGGTGTTGATTCCACTTCGTCGGCGATCCAAAGGCTGCTCTCGTGCAGGCTGAGTAGATAGTCCGCGCCGGCCTTGCCGCCCCTGAGCAAATCGTCGTTTTCGAGCGAGTCGATGCTGACCGTGAAGCCTTCCTGTTTCAACGTGCCGATGATGTCTTCCATGTGCGGGAAATCGGTGCTCGGCAGGCAGCCTATGTCGATCACATCGGCGCCGTTTTGTTTATAGTAATAAGCGCGTCTGACAACTTCTTCAACGGTGATATTTGGCGCATCGGTGATTTCGGCGAAGATTTTGACGCTGTAGCGGCCTAAATCGATCTTGTGCGCCGCCTGGCCGAAAAACTGCGGCAAATCCTTCAATTCTTCCGGCCCGCGTTCCACCGGAATGCCCAAATTCTTTGATAACGTGTCCAGATCGCCGCGGCAGCGCCCCGGCACGAGAATGCGGTCGGCGCCGAACGTATCGGTCAGGCGCCGGGCTATCATGTCTGCGGTCATCAGGGCGGCGACTTTAAGGCCCAGTTCATGCACCGTGTAGGTGAAGGCCGGCTGCATTTTTCCGAGGATCGCGTGCAGCTGTTTTTCCGCCAGCCTGCCGGTCAGAAAGAGTATGTGTTCGCTCATTTTAGGGTCTTAAGCCGTTCATTCACTTTGATGATTAGTTCGTCGACATTGTCAACGACCGTCGTGTATTCAAATGTGCGCAGTTTCTCGGTGGCTTCCAGATCGATCCTGCGCGGATAAACCATGACTTTTCCGCCCGGCGCCGTCGTCTCCATTTCCGGCGCGGTATCGCAAGGATAGACAATGCTGGGCACTCTGCATTTCCCGGCCTGCGCATATAAATTGGTCACGAGCGAATCGGCGATCCCCAGCACGCATTTGGCAACCGTGTTAGACGTAGCCGGCGCCATTACGAAGGTATGATAATGACCCTTGTAAAAATGCCCGACCGGCGGCGCCGAGGCGGCTTTATCGCGATACACCGGCATTTTCGCGCGGATATCACTCAGATCGATGCCGTACATTTTAAGCACTTCCTCGCCGGCCTGGCTGATATACAAGTCGACATCATCCAGGGTCAGGAGGAAATCCAGGCACTCTTCTATGTAATGGCCGGAGCCGGTAATGGCCCAGGCTAAACGTGGTTTAATCATTATTCAGGGTCGAAAGGATTTCGTTATAATCAATGACTTTTTTATTATACCTGAATAAACACACAGCAATGCGCACAGGAGATCAAGCATGTTCGGCCATATCGACAAACCGCTGATTATGGGGATTTTGAATGTCACGCCGGACAGTTTTTCCGACGGCGGCCAGTATTCGGACGTCGATGCCGCTGTCCGGCAGGCGCGGCGCATGCTGGACGAAGGCGCCGATATTATCGACATAGGCGGCGAATCGACCCGGCCGGGTTCCGAACCGGTTGCCGCCGATGCACAGATACAGCGTGTGGTGCCGGTGATTGCCGCGATCAGGCGACAGGTATCGGCCGATATTCCGATCAGTATCGATACGACCTTGAGTGCCGTCGCCAGAGCGGCGCTTGAGGCCGGCGCCGACATCATCAACGATATTTCGGCAGGCCGTGATGATGAGGCTATCCTGGCGCTGGCCGCCGAAACCGATGCGCCGATTATCTTGATGCACAGCCAGGGCACGCCGAAAACCATGCAGGATAATCCTTATTACGACGATGTCGTGCAGGATGTGCTGGCCGCGCTATATCAGCAAATTGATGCGGCATTAAAGGCCGGCATTAAAAAGAAAAGAATAGCCATCGATCCGGGCATCGGATTCGGCAAACGCAAGCAGGACAATCTCGATCTGCTGGCGCATCTTGATGCGTTCGTGGCTGCAGGCTATCCTGTCTTGCTGGGCACCAGCCGCAAGCGTTTCATGGGCACCATCTGCGATGTATCGGAACCGTCCGAGCTGGTGATCGCCACTGCCGTGACCACGGCTTTAGGCATCATGGCGGGCGTGCAGATGTTTCGCGTGCATGATGTCAGGGAAAACCGGCAGGCGGCGGATGTGGCGTGGGCGATCAAGCAGAGCAGGCAGAGCCTGTAATCTGCCGCGTACTCTACCTTAAACAGTCAAGAGCCAGGGGTCGCTCTCTTCGCGCTGTTCCTGCATGAACAGAAAATCAACAATCTTTGTTGCTTTTCCAACAAACGACTGCCATTCGATAACCTGAAAGCGTTGATAAAACTGAAGATAGAACTTGGCAAGATTATTGCTGTATTAATAATGTAAGTCACGTCATGATGCGTTACTGTAGCAGGAAGCTGTTCGTAAGCAGCGGTTGTTACCAGATTGAATAGCCAATGAGTATTTTTCAGGATACGAAAAAGTACCCATCATGAAAACCGTGACTCCAGTTTTAGACGCATGGAGAAACATCGCTAGAGTTTTTTGCAGTAGATTACTTCCTTCCTGGTGAAGAACAAGCGGGTCCTGTTTGTTCTACTTTTTACCTGCCTTCGGGCAGGTTTTTTTTATCTTGAATCAACATCAGTTACAATGTGAGTCTTCGCAGGACAGCAAGTCCGGTAGGGTACGCATAGCGCACCATTTTGGGCTTGATTCACTAAAAACGTTTTAAAAATGGTGCG
Organism: Methylobacter luteus IMV-B-3098; assembly: GCF_000427625.1. Lineage (GTDB taxonomy): Bacteria > Pseudomonadota > Gammaproteobacteria > Methylococcales > Methylomonadaceae > Methylobacter > Methylobacter luteus. The sequence goes on along the minus strand of NZ_KE386569.1, from coordinate 1,330,748 downwards.
CGATACCCTCCGCGGAATAAATGCGTATCCTGCTTCTGATCATACTTCCTCTGACTTCCCCATCGAATGAAACCGCAACAAGACCGAAATTTTGACTCCCTGATCAAAAAGTTTGAGCAGAGAATCTATGACACGCATAAAGGCGACTGGCGGCTTAAGCTGGTCAAGGAAGATCTTGACAGCTTTTACCGGCATGAACCGCTGACGGTATGGGACGCCGGTTGCGGGTTTGCACAGATCAGTCTGTGGTTTGCAGAACAGGGACATAGGCTGACGCTGTGCGATTTGTCGGAAAAAATGCTGGCGCGCGCGGAGCGTCAATTTGCCGAGGCCGGTTTATCGGCGCAGTTTCATCATGCCGCCGCGCAAACGCTGGCGCCGCAATTGCCCCAGTTTGATCTGGTGCTGTTTCATGCCGTGCTGGAATGGCTGGCCGATCCCATGCCGTCTTTACAGACAATAGCCAATCAGGTCAAGCCGGGAGGTTCGCTGTCGCTGTTGTTTTATAATCGAAATGCCATGATTTATACCAATGCCCTGAAAGGTGAATGGCGCTGGAAACATCTGCTCGATGACAGCTATATGGGCAAGGGCAAGAATCTGACGCCGCCCAATCCGCAATATCCCCATGAGGTTATCGATCAGCTTCGGCAATGGGGCTTTGCCGTAACGGCCCATACCGGCATTCGCGTGTTTCATGATTACCTGACTCGTGCCGTTCGGGAGCAAAGTGATCTGGATGAGCTGTTTGAGCTGGAATACCGCCATTGCCGGATGCCGACTTATCGCGAGATGGGGCGCTATATTCATCTGGTCGCGCGGCGGGATTGATTTTCAGGCAATATTTTAAAAAATATTTTAATTGAGTGTTATATCCTCATAAACAGGCTTGCTTTTTATTTTTCGTTGTGTAAAATGCCGGGCTCTAAGTCGGGTGCTTAGCTCAGCTGGGAGAGCATCGCCCTTACAAGGCGAGGGTCGGGGGTTCGAACCCCTCAGCACCCACCAGACTTTAAAGCTTCCTTATCGGTTAGAAGTTTTTACTTCGAAACCGGCATTCTTACGAATAAATCCTTCAAGATAAACAGCCCGCATCGTTATGCACCGGATTGTTAACGCGATTGCTGACCGGCGTCAGCAGCATATCGCGGTAAGCGGCTGACTGATCAAAAGACAAGACATCAACCGCTTCGGTTTTTTTATCCAGCCAGCTGGCGTACTGTTCGGGCCTGATGACGACAGGCATGCGGTCGTGGATCGATGCGATTTTAGCGTCGGCCGCTGTCGTGACAATGGCACAGGAATAGATCGTTTCCGTCTCATTTTTCCAGTGCTCCCAAAGTCCTGCAAAAGCAAACAAATGGTTATCCGGATAATGGATATGATAAGGATGCTTGCCCGATTCGGTGCGCTGCCATTCATAAAAACCGGTTGCCGGAATCAGGCAGCGGCGCTTCCTGTAGGCCGATCTGAACGATGGTTTTTCTATCAGCGTTTCGGCCCGGGCATTGATCAATCGATTGCCGATGCCGCGGTCCTTGGACCAGGAGGGAATCAATCCCCAATGCAGGTAGGCGGCTTTGTTGCTGCCGTCTTCAAGTTGAACGATATTGAGAATTTTTTGTCCTGGCGGAATGTTATAGTCAGGTTGATAATTAGCCAGACGCCGCAGGCTGAAATGTTCAATAATCTGCTGCTCTGATGCGATCAATACAAAACGTCCACACATAAATGCACCCGGAACTGATTCAACTGGAAAAAACCTTCGACAAGTCCATTCTATCAAGGATTCAAGATCCGATGCTTGACCATTACGGAATCGAGCTATGGGTCAAGCGCGACGATTTGCTGCATCCGGTCATCTCCGGCAATAAATGGCGCAAGCTCAAATATATTCTGGACCATGCCTTGTCGCTAGGCGCGCATACGCTTATCAGTATGGGCGGGGCCTATTCCAATCATCTGCATGCGCTGGCTTATGTGGGGCGAGAATTGGGATTGAAAACGACAGGGCTTATTCGCGGCGAACAACCGGACACGTTAAACCCGACTCTGGTCGATATGCGGAATTGGGGCATGGAGCTGAAATTTGTCTCGCGTTCCGATTACAGAGATCTCCGGCATTATAAAGACTGGCAGGATTTGCCCGGCATCAAATCCCGGCAATACTGGCTGCCCGAAGGCGGGGCGCAGACTTTGGCCTTAAAAGGCGTGGCGGAACTGGTTCGGGAAATTGATATGCCTTACGATATGCTTTGTGTGCCATGCGGCACCGGCACGACGCTGGCCGGCATCATTGAAGCCGTTCCGGAGAGTGTATCGGTCATGGGTTTTGCGGCGTTAAAGAACGCAGGTTTTTTAACGGCCGATGTCGAATCGTTGCTGAGCCGCCCTTACGCTAACTGGCAAATCAATCCGGATTACCACTTCGGCGGTTTCGCGCAAGTCAATGCCGAATTGATGGCCTTTATAGAGGCTTTCGAGCTAAAAACGCATGTTCCGCTGGAGCCTGTCTATACCGGCAAAATGCTGTACGGGCTTTACGATTTGATAGCCCAAGGCTGTTTCAAGCCCGGGCAGCGTATTATTGCCGTCCATACCGGCGGCCTGCAGGGGAAAAGGGGATTCGACCAATGAAAAGAGTATTGGAACCGGAATTGATGGAAGATGAAGCGCAGGTCAAGGCCTATGCCGAAGCGGACTTTGAAGTGCCGCACAGCCAGTTCATAGAGCGCCTGCAAGCCTTCGTTAACGAACCTGATTTCAGCGGTACGGCGTTGGATTTAGGCTGCGGGCCCGGTGATATCAGTTGCCGTTTTGCCAGGGCTTATCCTTTGGCCAGGGTGCATGCTGTCGACGGTTCGGCTGCCATGATAAATTATGGTAAGTTATTGATAGATGATGCATTGAAGCCGCGCATAAGTTTTATTCAGGGTTTATTGCCTCATGTAAGCTTGCCGCAAGCCAGCTATGGCATTATTTTCAGCAATAGCTTGCTGCATCATTTGCCTGATCCCATGGTGCTTTGGGACGTCATTAAAAGATTTGCGGTACCGGGTACACAGATAGTCATTATGGATTTATTACGCCCGGCCAGCATTGACGAGGCACAAACGATGGTGCGCACCTATGCGGCTGATGAGCCTGATATCCTCAAACGGGATTTTTATCAATCTTTACTGGCGGCGTTTCGCATGGAAGAAATCGCCGGACAAATAGCACAAGCTGGTCTGGATCTGAAAATCGAGCAAATCAGCGACCGACATGTTTTTATCACGGGTATCGCATCCTGACAGCTTAAGGTGTAGTTAAAAAATGGACATAAATGAAACAGACGACATAATAGATCTTCATAAACCTGAGCTGTATATCAATCGCGAGTTGAGTTTGCTGGAGTTTAACAAGCGGGTCCTGGCGCAGGCAAAGGATGAAAATGTGCCGTTGCTGGAGCGGCTCAATTATCTGTGCATCTCCTGTTCCAATCTGGATGAGTTTTTCGAGGTCAGGGTGGCCAGTGTTCTGCAGATGGCGACTATGGACCCCAAGGCGATAGGGCCGGATGGCTTGACGCCGCATGAACAGCTGGAGCAGATTTCGATCAATGCCCATCAGCTGGTTGATGAGCAATATAACGTTCTTAATGAAATTCTGATCCCGAATCTCAAAGAGCAAAATATCCGCTTTATCCGCCGCAGCAAATGGACTGAAGCGCAGCACAAATGGCTGGAAAATTATTTTAATGATGAACTGCTGCCGATTTTGACGCCCGTCGGCCTCGATTCGGCGCACCCTTTTCCGCGCATACTCAACAAAAGTTTAAATTTCATTATTTCCCTGACCGGCAAGGATGCCTTCGGCCGCAATAGCGGCAGGGCAATTTTACAGGCGCCCCGCGCATTGCCGCGCCTTGTGCAATTGCCAGCTGAGGAGACAGGCAGCGGACCGGCTGATTTTGTGTTTTTGTCGTCGATCATTCACGCCTTCGTGGGCGACCTGTTCAACGGCATGACCGTTAAGGGCTGTTACCAGTTCCGTGTGACGCGTAATAGCGACTTTTTCGTTGATGATGATGCGATAGACGATTTATTGCTGGCTGTCGAAGGCGAACTGGCCATGCGCAATTACGGCGATGAAGTGCGTCTGGAAATTGATGCCAATTGTCCGGATGAAACCGTTAATTTTTTACTGGGCCGCTTCGACATGACTCGCGACCGTCTGTATCTGGTGCATGGTCCGGTCAATCTGAACAGGGTACAGGAAATTATTGATCTGGTGGACAGACCCGATCTCAAGTTCGCGCCTTTTAAGCCTTCCGTTCCGCCGCAACTGGCCCGCAACAAGGACATATTCGCGGCAATCAAGCGCCATGATATCCTGCTGCATCATCCGTTCGAATCGTTCTCGCCGGTTGTCGAATTTCTGCGGCAGGCGGCCGTCGATCCGGATGTGTTGGCGATTAAGCAGACGCTGTATCGCACCGGCGCGGACTCGCCCATCGTCAGCGCCCTGGTCAAAGCGGCCAAAGCCGGCAAGGAAGTGACCGTCGTTATCGAGTTGCGCGCACGCTTCGATGAGAAAGCCAATATCAACCTGGCATCCAAACTGCAGGAAGCGGCCGTGCATGTGGTTTATGGCGTGGTTGGTTATAAAACGCATGCAAAGATGTGCCTGGTGCTAAGAAGGGAAGGCAGCCAGTTGTGCAATTATGTGCATCTGGGCACCGGTAACTATCATCCTAAAACAGCGCAGATTTATACCGATTACGGTCTGTTTTCCTGTAATAAGGAATTAGGCGAGGATGTCCGGCGCGTATTTGCCCAATTGACCAGCTTAGGTAAAGTGACCAAGTTGAATAAATTGCTGCAATCGCCGTTTACTTTGCACAGCGGGCTGATCGACAAAATCGAACGCGAAATACGCCATGCCAAAAACGGCAAGCCGGCAAAAATCATCATCAAGGTAAACGCCATCGTTGAAGAGCAATGTATTCAGGCTCTTTACCGCGCTTCGCAGGCCGGGGTTGTCGTCAAGTTGATCGTTCGGGGAGTTTGCTGTCTAAGGCCGGGTATCTCCGGGGTTTCTGAAAACATAGAAGTACGATCCATCATCGGACGTTTTCTGGAGCATGGCCGCGTGTACGCATTTGGAAACGACGGTAATCAGGAGGTTTACACCTCCAGCGCCGATTTAATGAATCGCAATATGTTCCGCCGTGTTGAAATCCTTTTTCCTATCGAAAACAAAAGGCTGCATAACCGGATTTTGCATGATCTGGATTTGTATCTGCAGGATAATACCCAGGCCTGGGTTCTGCAGTCCGACGGCAGCTATCAGCGGCTCACGCAGACCGCCGATGAGGAACCGGTACAGGCCCAGACCATGCTCCTGAACGAATTGCTGGCTTAAGAGGTGACGACCATGCGCGAGATTGCCCAGTTGGGTGCCGAGGTTTTAAGAAAAAAGGCGGAAACGGTTGCGGATGTGCATGCCGTTGAAGTCCGGCGGATAATCGCCGATATGCAGAGCACGTTGGCCGGTACTCAGGGGGTCGGCATTGCCGCGCCCCAGATCAGCGAATCAAAACGGATCATGATTGTGGCATCGCGGCCCACGCCTCGCTATCCCCATGCGCCGCGGATGGAGCCGACGGTCATGATCAACCCTGAATTTGAAGTCTTGTCGGACCACAAAGAAAAAGACTGGGAAGGCTGTTTAAGCATTCCGGGCATACGCGCGCTGGTGCCGAGGCATCGGGAGATCCTGATCCGTTATACCGATCAGCAGGGGGACTCGGTGGAATTGAAACTGGACGGTTTCGTTGCCCGGATTTTTCAGCATGAGTATGATCATCTGGAGGGCAGGGTGTATCTGGACAGCGTTGAGGATAACCGGGATATTTTTTCCGAAAGTGAATATTTCAAACTGATGGGAGTCCGTTGAGTATGGTTTGGAACCGCCTATCAGGCGTGCACGCTTGTATTCATTAGTGATCAGTCAACAGGAAAATTGCACCCAATATCAGTATTTGTAAGGGAAATGTTGCAATATCAAAGACAAGTGCGAGCGGTTCCTTATAACTGATACCCTTGACGCGCACTCTCTGAGGTTCTGGAGAAAACATTAATCTGTTGGGCTCGCTTTTCAGTCCGGACACAGAAACGAAAGCCATCATAGTGATATTGCCTCCGCTTGCCGTTGTGTCGCTTAAGTATGGCCTGGATTTTTTGATCTGATATACCGCATGTTGTATCGATTTGTCTTTGGCATGTAGGGAAAGAAAATCCTGCTGTAGCTCAGGACATGCACCGATGGGAAATCCATCATCATTTGTCATATCAGAGTTTGTATTGCAGGATGTGAAATTGAATGTCATAACCGGAACTGTCGGTCTTTTAGACGGGGTTTTGCAGCCGGAGTGAATGTGATTACTCGGTATCCTTATATATTCACCATAAGTTTCATCGCCTACTAAATGCTTAAAATTAGCACTGGTAATCTCATGCGATTCACCGGGCCTAACCGATATATCGAAAGACAAAGATTTACGTTCCTGGGTTGCTGTGTTAAAGCCCGTAAAGCAGATAGTCAATAAATTATCTTGAATCAGAAAGGCGTTGATATTCTGTATTGAATCATATTGCCAGTAATTTTCTTGATTCTGCTTACCTAAAGCGACAAACAATGAAGCGCAACCATTGAGCCCGATCAGGATGCATGCTGGTAACATCAAACTCTTGGCATGTCGATGGCTAATTGTGGCGGCCTGCAAATATAAATCGCAGGATCTGCAAACAGCCATTTTTTCGACCCGGATTAATTGCCAATAGGCCGGCATTGTTTCATGCGGTGGCAACCTGTGACTAATGAGGCGTTACATGGACAGCGCCATGACATGGATAAGTTGCCGAGAATTGTCATTGCTTTTGACATCAAGCATTACGCCGGAAATTTGCTTTATCTCGGTTACCTCTTATAATTGCCGCCTGCTTTCAGGTTCTGTCAGGTTTTTTACCTGACGATTAAACGGGAAGTCGGTCAGGTCATGCCAAAGCCGACGCTGCCCCCGCAACGGTAGATAAGTAAAAGAATCGTTAAAAATGCCACTGTGCCATGCATGGGAAGGTGACGATTCAGGCTTCCGCCACTTATAAGCCCGGAGACCGGCCCGAAAGTTTGATTCGATGCAGCGGAGGGCTGCCAGCGAAAATGACAGTGCAGCTTCGCGTTTGCGTCATCTCTCATTTTTCTTTAGTCCTCTGTTGTGTACTACAACCTTTATGCGCGGGCGGCGCAGAGGACCAACATGCAAGAGCCTATCTTCGGCAGCTTATCACTTACTGGTATTGCTACCCGGTTACATACGCAGGAAACACCCAAAAATCTCCACGATAGGATGGTTGTCTTGTCCAGTTTGAAAATCAGGACATGAGTTGCCATGCGTATTACAAAACAAAACTCTAAAATCTGCCTGGCTATAGGTGGATCGTTGGGCCTGAGCTGCGCCATGGTTAACGCCGATTCTCAACCTGTGGAACTAAAAGAAATGGTCGTCGAAGCCGGGCGAGAAAATGATCTTATTGGTACGACTGGCTCAGCGTCGCAGGGCGAAGTCCGCCAGGCACAACTCGAATACCGCCCGATGTCCCGTAACGGCGAACTCATGGAAGTAGTACCTGGGGCGTTAGCCAACCAGCATAGTGGTTCCGGCAAAGCCAATCAGTATTTCCTGCGCGGCTTCAATCTCGATCACGGCACGGATTTTACGACCTACGTCGACGGCATTCCCATGAACATGCCTACCCATGCCCATGGACAGGGTTATATGGACATTAACAGCGTCATCCCGGAATTGGTAAAGAAGATTGATTACGGCAAAGGCCCGTATTATGCGGAAATCGGCGATTTTTCCTCAGCCGGTTATTCGAAAATGTTCTCGATGGACCAATTGCCTGCAGGCCTGTTGAAGTTCACCGGCGGCGAATTCGGTTATTACCGTGCTTTAGTCGCTAATTCCAACCAAGTCGGCAGCGGCGATTTACTATACGCTGGCGAGTTCAATTTCTATAACGGCGTCTGGCAGCAACCGGAGGATACAAAAAAAATTAACGGCCTGCTGCGTTACACGCTTGATAAAGGCAACTGGGGATTATCGGTTAACGGTAAGGGTTATACCAATAGCTGGACGGCAACCAACCAGATCCCTCAAGCCTTAATTGATAACGGCACGCTCGACCTTTACGGCACTATGGATCCCACGGATGGCGGCAAAACCAACCGCTACAGTTTTTCAACTAATCTCTGGAACAAAGGCGATAACTGGAAAAACGAGGCCAATATCTATGCGCTGTACTACGATGTGGATTTATTCTCCAATTTTACCGGCTATTTGGACGATCCGGTCAACGGTGACCAAATTCACCAGTTTGAACATCGGGTACAGACGGGTGGCAATATCGAACATACCCGCTACAGCCAGCTGGCCGGTTTTGACATGGACAACACCGTGGGGTTCCAGCTTCGCCATGATGAAATCATGGGCATAGGTTTGGATCACACTGTCGGTCGGCACTATCTCAGTACAGTCAGCCACAGCAAGGTCAGTGAAACCACTGCCGGGATTTATCTCAAGAACCAGACCTATTGGCATGAAAAAGTGCGTACCATTGCTGGTTTAAGAGGAGATTTTATCCATGACGATGTCACAGTGCTCGACACGGCTACGCATGATCCTCATGTCAAGGCGGCAAATTCGGGCAGTCGAGGGCAAGCGCTGGTCAGCCCGAAGCTAAGCCTGGTCATCGGCCCCTGGTACAAGACTGAATACTTTATCAATGGTGGTTTCGGCTATCATTCCAACGATGCGCGTGGTACGACGCTGCAATTCGATCCCAATACCGGTACAGCACTAGATAGCAGTGCCGCCAGGATCTCGCCTCTAGCGCAGTCCCGCGGCGCTGAAACAGGCATTCGCAGCAACGTTATCAAAGGCTTGAACAGCACCCTGGCATTCTGGTGGCTGGAGAGCGATCAGGAGCTGGTGTTTGCGGGCGATGCCGGTACCACTGAAGTCAAAGGGAAATCCCGTCGATACGGCGTTGAATGGATCAATGACTATAAGCCGACCGATTGGCTGACGCTGGATGCGGACTTTGCCTTTAGTTCGGCACGGTATGTGGCGATGCCAGAGGGTGAAACCAACAACTATGTCCCAAACTCCGTCGGCACAGTTATCTCAACGGGCGCTACAGTGGTTGCTCCTAGCGGGTTGTTCGGCACGGTACGGTTGCGCCACTTTGATGACATGCCGCTGGATTCCTCCGGTGCATTCTGGTCCGGCTCGACCAGCATCGTCAATTTAGGGGCGGGCTTCCAGCAAAAAAGATATAAACTGGAAGTCGATATTTTCAATATTTTCGATTCGACCGCCAACGATATTGCTTACGCTTATCAATATGCCTATCCTGCTGGTGCTTCGCCGCAGACGGGTATTCTGAAACATCCAGTTGAACCACGCATGGCTCGGGCAACTGTCACGATCCCTTTCTAACGAAAGCTTAATGAAGAGTCAGACGTTTGACATAACAACACTCACAGGAATGTCTCTTAATTAGATCGGGAATAGCTATTCAATAATTCCTGTATTAGCTCATCGCCAGTGTCCGCTTTGCCTATACAGAAACCGGGCAAAGCATTCAACTCTGTCATTTTTCACCTACCCTATAACTTTTACTTTTATTCAAGAGTTTGATAATACGTTAGTTTACATGCACTGCGCCTATCAGGAAGTGATCTGAGACCAGAATTTCATTGGTGCCTATAAGTTGTCGGCATGGGCTTAGAGCTTGTTCAATATCTCCGTAGCAACAGCGCCAGGAAGGCCAGATTAACGAACTGTAAGCTGGTATTGAGCAAGCGCTCAGTGTTCTTCCATAATCTTCGGCACTTCTCCAGCCAGGCAAACGAACGCTCTACTACCCAGCGTTGCGGAATGACAGCGAAGGTATGAAGCTCATGGCGTTTGGCCACCTGCACCGAAGCGCCAAGCAGACTCTGAACAGCTTCGGCGAAGGGTTGGCCACTATAGCCGCCATCGACCAGCAGCGAAGTGACCTCAGTTAAGTCTTTCCAGTTCTGTTCAATGGTTTTTAGCGCCCCTTGGCGATCACTGACGTCCGCCGTGGTGATGGCAATTGCATGGGGTAACCCTTGCGTGTCGACAAAAATATGTCGCTTGATACCTGAAACCTTTTTGCCGGCATCATAACCTTTGCTGCGTGCGCAGTCGGTGTTTTTGACACTCTGTGCATCAACGATGCAGAAACTCGTCCTGGCGTTGCGCCCCTGTCTGGTACGGGCCTCGCCAACCTGATTTTTTTAATGCCTGCTCCAGCAGGCTGGTTCCACCTTCAGGTTTCTCGCTCCATAACGAAAAATAATGATGGACCGTGCGCCATTTCGGAAAGTCGCTCGGCAGCATGCGCCACTGGCAGCCGCTCTTCAGCAAGTACAGAATGGCACAGAACACTTCACACAAGTCCACTGTACGAGGTCGGGTTTTCTTGCGAGCATTTTCTAGCAGAGCTCTGATCGGTTCAAATTGTTCGCGACTGATGTCGCTGGGGTACACTTTTCTCATGCCCTCATTATCTATCATACTCAGCAGATATTGAACAGGCTCTTAGGCGTTTCGAGATAACAAATGCAGCCCAGCTTCAACAGTAAAAGTAAGGGGTACATTCAATTAACGCTCCAATTAGTTTATACTGGACTGAATGATTAGGTGCCTTGGTGCGCGGTTTGTGCGCCAGGGTGAAACGGGAAGTCCGGTGCGTTGAGCGTTTATCCTCAGTCAAAGCCGGCGCAGCCCCCGCTGCTGTAAGCCTGATGAATCGTTCATATGCCACTGCGCGGTTAGTGTGGGAAGGCGGATGATTCAGATGACGGCAAGCCAGAAGACCGGCCTGGTCATATGAAGGATACCGACTCCGGAGGGGAGCCGTATGCCAGTCTGCAGCTATGGCTGTATTTGCGCATCCGTGTTTCTCTATGGCAGTCGACTCCAGCCCCTTACCTTATCAGGAGACCCGACATGCTCGTTGAAACCCATTCCAGACACGCTTCCGGCTTAACCGCTGCACGCCTGATTCCTGCCTTGTCTGCTATTGCGCTGGGCTTTGCACTGTTGCTGATCATCGGCTTTGCCCCAATGACCGAAGTGCATAACGCCACGCACGACACCCGTCACGCAACCGGCTTTCCTTGCCACTAGCACCGTCATGTTCAAGCACATCATGTTCTCCGCTGCGCTGGCCGGCACCATGGCCGCACTACTGCTATCCCTGTTACAGATTTTTTGGGTGACGCCGTTGATTCTGCAGGCGGAAACCTATGAAGCGGCTGCTGAAGCAGTCTTTCATGAGCCTACCGCCGGCCATGCCCACGATGAAGCGGCCTGGCAACCGGAAGACGGCTGGCAGAGAACACTCTCGACGACCGGCAGCAATGTCGTAATGGCCGTCGGTTTTGCGCTTATGCTGACTGGGCTGTACGCTTTGCGCAAGCCAACAGGCATATGGCAGGGCCTGGCCTGGGGGCTCGCCGGCTATGCGGTATTTTTCGCCGCTCCGGCCATAGGCCTGCCACCGGATTTGCCGGGTACGACAGCGGCAGCGCTGATGCCCAGGCAATACTGGTGGCTGGGTACGGCGCTGGCTACGGCGGGCGGGCTTGGGCTGATTTTTCTACAAAGCCGCTGGCCGTTAAGGATGACCGGCCTACTGCTGTTGCTGATACCCCATCTGCTTGGCGCACCGCAGCCTGAGACAGCTGAAAGCCTGGCGCCGGCGTTGTTGCAGAATCAGTTCCGCTGGGCCAGTGCGCTCAGTAATGCGGTGTTCTGGATGGTGTTGGGCGTGCTGTCGGCACTGATATTTAACCGTTTGCAAGACAAAAGCGAATGACTCTTTCTAATAAAACCAAAGCCATCAACGGCCAAGTCTGGTTCGTCGGCGCAGGTCCCGGCGACCCGGAACTGATCACCGTAAAAGGCCAGCGCTTACTGCAGCAGGCCGGCGCCGTGCTCTATGCCGGCTCCCTGGTCAACGAGGCCGCTACTTTATACGCTCCTGCCTCCTGCCTGATCCGCGACTCGAAGGATATGACTCTGGAAGAGATTACCGGCTGGTTGATAGAACAGGCGGGGCAGCATAAAACCGTGGTGCGGCTTCAGACTGGAGACCCCGGGCTTTATGGCGCACTGGTCGAGATGGCGCGGCCGCTCGATGCAGCGGGCATACCCTGGGCTGTAGTGCCGGGCGTGTCTTCGGCCATGGCATCGGCTGCCGCGGCCGGCGAAACGCTGACGCTGCCCGAGATAACGCAAACCGTGATCTTCACCCGCGTGGCCGGGCGCACGCCCATGCCTGCAGGCGAGGATCTGGAATCTCTGGCTTCGCATCACACCACTTTGTGCATTTTTCTATCCATAACGCTGCTGTCGGACGTGCAACAGGCTTTGCTTGCCGCAGGCTGGGCCGAAGATGCGTCGATTCTGGTGGTGCAAAAAGCCAGTTGGCCGAACGAAGAAAAGATCGTTCGAGGAACGCTTAAAGATATTCGCGAAAAGTGTCGCGCCGAGAAAATCAACAGCCAAGCGATGATCATCGCCAGCCCGGCATTGGGCGCTCGCCATTGGCCCGAAATTCGCCATTCAAAACTCTACGATGCCGGATTTTCGCACCGTTTCCGCAAGGCCATCAAATCATGAGACAGAAAATGAATAAGCAAACCATTTTATTGATTGGGCATGGCTCGCGCGAACTGTCCGGCAATCTCGAAGTCGAAGCCTTCGCCGAGCAATGGCGAGCCCGCCAGCCGGAACGGCGCATAGAAGTCTGCTTTATCGAGTTTGCGGACGTGCTGATTCACGAAGGTTTGGATCGCGCGGCCCAACACAGCGGCCAAGTTGTTGTGGTACCGTTGATCCTCAATGCTGCTGGCCACGTCAAGATGGAGATACCCGAGCATATCGAACATGCCCGCCTGCGGCATCCAGAGGTTGAGTTTATTTATTGCCGCCATCTGGGCGCCAGCGAGGACGTTCTGGCTATTCTCAAGCGTAACCTGCGTAAAGCCCTGGCGAGCCTGGACATGCCAGATCCACGCAATACCGGGGTTATTCTGCTGGGTCGCGGCTCGTCCGACCGTGTCGCTAACGGTGAAGTGGCTAAAATGGCCCGCTGGCTGTACGAGGATGGCGAGCATCCGATGGTGGACATTGCCTTTACCGGCATCACCCATCCACGTCTGGAATCGACGGTGCAGCGTCAGGTTAAGCTGGACATGCGGCAGATTGTGGTGCTGCCGTATTACCTATTCACCGGCACGTTGATCGAGCGCATCCATCGACAGATAGCGCGCTTGCAAACTCAGTATCCGCATATCCACTTTGCCCAGGCCGATTATCTGGGATTTGAGGACGAAATTTTCGCTGTGCTGGAACAGCGCATCGAGGAGGCCACTCATAGGCAATCCCCTGCCATGATGGAATGCGATGGCTGCAAATACCGCGAATTCGCCGCTGATCACGGTCATAGCCATCATCACGCCTAAGCAGGTTATCTTATGAATAATATCGTTACCGAACAACTTACCGACGCAGGCCGCCAGATCGAGCACGACTCGTTTGCGATCGTCGACCACGAAGCCGGGCCGCACCGCTACAGCGAGCAGCAATGGCAGGTGGTGCGGCGCATCATCCACGCCTCGGCGGATTTTGAATTCAACGGCCTGACCCGTTTTCATTCGGATGCGGTGGCCGCCGGTTTACAGGCCATCAGCCAAGGTGCGCCTATCGTCGCCGATGTGGAAATGATTTGTGTGGGCTTGTCCAAGCCACGCCTAGATCATTTTGGCGTCGTCACGCATCAGTTCATCGCCGATGAGGATGTGATTGCTCAGGCCAAAACCGAAAACAGCACCCGTGCCGTGCAGGCCATGCGCAAGGCGCAGCGGCTGAATTTGCTGGATGGCGGCATCATCGCGATCGGCAATGCGCCGACTGCGCTACTGGAAGTGGTACGCATGATCAACGACGGGCAGATCAAACCCGCCCTAGTGATCGGCATGCCGGTGGGCTTCGTCTCGGCCGCCGAATCCAAAGCGGTACTGAGCGAGATAGACAAGGTGCCCTGGATTGTCATTGACGGCCGCAAAGGGGGCTCTACCTTGGTAGTGGCGGCGATTCACGCCTTGCTGGCGCTGGCCGAAGCGAAGCAAAAAGCGTCCGGCTGATCTGGCGAATGGAAAAAAAAGCCAAAGGCACTCGCAAAGGCTACACCACCGGCGCCTGTTCCGCGGCAGCCGCACGGGCGGCGGTATTAGGCCTGGTGGACGGTACCGTGCCTGAGACGGTCGATTGTGACCTGCCCAACGGCCAGCAAGTACGCTTTGCCGTCTGTAACGGATATTGTGATCGCGATGCCGCGCACGCTGTCGTCATCAAGGATGCCGGCGATGATCCTGATGTCACTGACAAAGCGCCATTGACCGCCGAGGTGCGGCTGTTGCCGGAGGCGCCCGGGGCGGTAGTGCTGAAAGGCGGCGAAGGCGTCGGCACGATCACTATGCAGGGCCTGGGGCTGGAGGTAGGTGGGCCGGCCATCAATCCGGTGCCACGGCGCAACATCGAAGCCAATGTGCGCAGTGCAGCAGGCGCCTTGCTGGAGCGATCAGGAATTGAAGTGACCATTTCCGTGCCAGGCGGCGAAGACATGGCGAAAAAAACGCTCAATTACCGCCTCGGCATTATCGGCGGCATTTCCATCCTCGGCACTACCGGTATCGTTCACCCCTATTCCACGGCGGCGTTTCGGGCTAGCGTGATTCAGGGCATTGAAGTGGCCGCCAGCCAGGATCAGGATACCGTGGTGTTGACTACCGGCGGGCGTACGGAGAAATTCACCATGCAGGAGCTTCCCGAACTGGCGCCAGCCTGCTTCGTGCAGATGGGCGACTTTCTCAAGTACGCGCTGGACACTGTGGTCGAATGCGGCATTCGCAAGGTCGTGATCGGCGGCATGGTCGGCAAGTTGACCAAGATTGCCCAGGGCGAAACCATCACGCACGCCAACCGCAGCGCGGTAGATACCGAGTTGCTGGCGGAACTTGCCTCCGAAATCGGGGCGCCGGCTGACATCTGCGACGACATCAGGCAGTCGGAAATGGCCCGCTATGCCAGCGAGCGTATGGAAGAGCTGGGCTTGATTACCGAATTTTACACGGCCCTGGGTCGGCGGGTTATCGCCACCTTGAGCCAGCGCTACACCGGCAAATTCCGCCTGCGGGTGCTGATGTGCGATTTTGACGGCAAAAAACTGGCCGAAGTTGAAGGAGATGTTTGAGATGACCCATCCTTGCCGGATTATCGGCGTACTGGACAATGGCGCTGCAGGCTTAACGCCGGAAGCGCTGGCGCAGCTGCAATCTGCCGATCTGGTGATTGGCGGCCACCGTACCTTGGCATTATTTGCCGATGCAATACGCGTCGATGCCGAACGTCATGATCTGACCGGCAATTTGCCGCAAGTTCCTGTCTGGATAAGTGCGGCCCGTGAGGCCGGCAAGCAGGTCGTGGTGCTGGCGACGGGCGATCCTTTATGCCATGGCATTGCCAGTTTTCTTATTAACAAGCTCGGCCGTACAGGCGTGGACATACTGCCCAATCTTTCCACACTGCAACTGGCCTGCGCAAAGCTGGGCCTGGCCTGGCAGGACGTTCGCATCAGTTCGGTGCACCATCGCGACGCCGGCGAATGGACTATTGGCGCCACGCCGGAACATGGCTTGTACCCTTTACTGTCTTTACTGCGCCAGTCGGATCTGACCGCTGTCTTCACCAGCCCGGAAAACACCCCTGCACGCATCGCTCGGATGTTGCAAATCGAGTCTCTAGAGGACGAGTTCGAGATGGCCGTAGCGGCATGCCTGCTGCAGGATCAGGAGCAGGTTTCTGACTGGCTGACCATCAATGCGGCCGCTGAGCGCCGCTTTGCCGATCCCAATATCGTCCTGTTGCGCCGCCGTCAGCCTGCCGCTCGCGAAGCCCTGTTTGGGCTGCCCGATGATCGCTTTAACCAGCGCAAGCCCGACAAAGGGCTGATTACCAAACGGGAAGTCCGGGCGGTATCGCTGGCAAGGATGGCTTTATTGCCGGACAGCGTGGTGTGGGATATCGGCGCAGGCTCCGGCTCGGTCGGGCTGGAAGCAGCGAGATTGTGCCCGCAAGGCCATGTCTATGCCATCGAAAAAAACGAAGCCGATGCCGCGATTGCCCTGAGTAACCGGGCCAGCCTGCGGGCCAGCAACTATACATTGCTGCATGGCCGTGCGCCGGCCGGACTGGAAAACTGGCCCGATCCGGACGCAGTGTTTATCGGCGGTTCCGGCGGCGAATTAAGGGAGCTGATCTCGCTTTGCCTGCGACGGCTTCGTCCGGGAGGCAATCTAGTGATGAATTTTGCCACCTTCGAAAATATAACCACCGCGATCGACACCTTAAAAGCGACGGGGGCGCAATGGGATGTGATTCAACTGCAAGCCGCACGCAGCCAGCCTATTTTGAATATGCACCGCATGCAGGCAGAAAACCCGATCTGGATTGTCTGCGCTCATCAGTGCGAACCGGATTGCAGTGAGCAAAACTTGGAACAAAGCTATGACTAAACCACAAAGCGGCCGGCTAATCGGCGCCTCACTCGGCCCCGGCGATCCGGGACTGATTACCCGGCATGTCTGGGAATTGTTGCAGCGGACTGACGCGCACTGGGCTTATCCGGTGCGGCGCAAGGACGCCGAAAGCCATGCGCTGCAGATTGCATTGCGCGCGGGGCTGACGCTGCCTGAAGCGCATTCGCCGCTGATTTTCCCGATGACCCATGACGCCGATATTCTGGCTGGCTACTGGCTGCGTGCCGCCGAAACGGTGCTGGCCCGCCTGCACGCCGGTCAGGACGTGCTGTTCCTGGTCGAGGGCGATGCCTCCACCTATTCGACCTTCGGCCATCTGGCCCGCACTGTGCGCGCGCTGGACGAAAGCATCGTCATCGAAACGATTCCCGGCGTGCCATCGTTTAACGCCGCCGCCGCCCGTGTGGCCATGCCGCTGGCCGACACCGACGAAACCGTGGCGATTATCCCGGCCAGTTACGGCATCGCCATGATCGAACGCCTGCTCAATGACTTCGACACGTTGGTGCTGCTGAAGGTGAAACCTTTGTTGGATGATATTCTCGATCTGCTGGAACGACGGGCTCTGCTGGCTGATGCTGCTTTTGTCGAGAAGGCTGGCACGCCTCAGGAGCGCATCGAACGCGACGTGCTGCAATTGCGCGGGCAGAAGGTGAATTATTTGTCGCTGCTGCTGGTGCGCAACCCTGATCGCCAGCGCGGCGAAATGATCCGCGGCTGCCGCAAAAAAACATCTGAATCCACTGAAGAGACTTTATGATCACACCCTCACAGCCCCGTGTCGCGCTGGTAGCGATTACCAAGCACGGCTTATCCCAAGCCCTGCGCCTGGCCGCACAATTGCCGGATGCGTGCCTGACCGTATCGGAAAAATTCGCCCCCGAACTGCCCGCCATCAGCAATCCTGTTGAAGTACTGCCCGGCGCACTGAGCGCCAATATGGGCGGCCTGTTCGTGCGCTATGATCAGCTGGTGCTATTTATCTCGCTGGGCGCCGTGGTACGGCTGATTGCACCGCACCTTAAATCCAAGGACGAAGACCCGGGCGTCGTGGTCGTGGATGACGCAGCGCGTTATGTGATCCCGGTATTGTCCGGACACGTGGGTGGCGCCAATGCCTTCGCCGAACATGTAGCTGCTTTGCTGGGTGCCGAAGCGGTGCTGACCACCGCCTCTGATGTCGGCAAGACCATCCCGGTGGATATTCTCGGCCGTGAGCTGGGCTGGCAGGTCGAGGCACCGAAAATCAACATTACCCGCGTCTCGGCGCATGTCGTCAACGAGGAGCCTATTGCTTTCGTACAGGAAGCGGGTGCTAAAAACTGGTGGATACGACCCACGCCGCTACCTGCCAATATTCATCTGTTCGAGCGTTTCGAGGCAGTCGATTTGTCGCGGTTCAAGGCGGTGCTCTGGGTGACCCGCCGTGACATCGCCCCGGAACTGTGGGAGCAGCTCGCCGAACGTTTGGTAGTCTACCGGCCGCCACTGGGGCAGGACTGATGAAAGTCATACTGGGCCTGGGCTGTGACCGCAACACCTCTTTAGCCACTCTGCGCACGGCAGTCGAACAGGCATTGACTCTGGCCGGGTTGGATAAAACCGCTATCGCGGGCGCAGCCAGTATAGACAAGAAAAACGACGAGATGGCCATTCTGCAACTGGCTGACGAGCACGACTGGCCGCTGTATTTTTTTACCGCGCAGCAATTGGCGCAAGTGCCGGTGCCCAACCCTTCCGAAACCGTGCGCAAGTACATGGGTACGCCTGCCGTCGCTGAGGCGGCCGCATTGCTGGCGGCAGACGCCGATATGCGCGCACTGCTACTGGAAAAACACAAATACCGCGGCGAGGATGGCAAGAACGTCACGGTATCAATCGCAAGCATGAAAGAGAACAACGCATGAAGAAAGGCAAAATTTTGCTGGTGGGTTTCGGCCCCGGAGCGCCGGAACATATGACCTATCGGGCCCGTGCTGCTATCGCCGAGGCCGATGTAGTGATCGGCTATTCCACTTACATCAAACTGGTGCAGGAACTGTTGGAAGGCAAGGAAGTGGTGCGCAAGGGTATGACCGAAGAGATCGACCGCTGTATCGAAGCTTATGATCAAGCCTTGCTGGGCAAGACCGTAGCGTTGATTTCATCCGGCGACATCGGCGTTTACGGCATGGCTGGGCCGACTTACGAAGTGCTGTTGCAGACCGGCTGGACGCCGGACAGCGACATCACAGTGGAAGTGATACCCGGCGCCACAGCGCTGAATGCCTGCGCCGCGCTGGTCGGCGCACCGCTGACGCATGACTTTTGTTCGATTTCGCTATCGGATCTACTCACTCCCTGGCCGACTATTGCTCGACGGCTGGAAGCGGCGGCACGCGGAGATTTCGTCGTGGCACTGTATAACCCCAAAAGCGGCCGGCGCACTGGCCAGATTGTCGAGGCACAACGCATCCTGCTACAACATCGCCGCCCAGAAACGCCGGTCGCGATCATCAAGTCCGGCTATCGTCAGCGCCAGACGATCCAGATGACCACGCTGGCGCAAATGGCCGACTGCGAGATCGGCATGCTCTGCACTGTACTGATCGGCAATAGCAGCACGTTTGCCCGCGATGGCCTGATGATCACCCCGCGCGGTTATGCCAACAAATACGACAACCTGACCGGTATGGCGAAAACCGGCGAACAGGCGGGCCGCTCCCTGAGTATGGGGTTGACTGGCTGGCATGCCTGCGTGCGCAGGTATCTGCGCGAAAATCCGACCGTTACGCTGCGTGAGACGGCCGCGCACTTTGACGTGCCGCTAGGCGAGATTCTGGCCGCCATTGCCGCGGCGCAGCCTGATGATGAGACGGGCGATCTGCAAGCGCGATGGACGTCTGGTGACCAGATCGACGCGGTGCTGAACGCCGCCAAAGACTGGGGGCAGCTACGTGCCGTGATCCGCAGCGAGACCGGCGCAGTGGCCGAATTGCTGTTGGAAGCTAAGGATTTCACTCGCCGTGGCGACTGGCTGAATATGACGAATGCGTATTGCCATCTGCATGTCGACCGTCAGCGCATTGCCAGCGCCTGGTTTCTCAGTCAAGGCGACAGACAACACGGCATCTATTGCATGGATGCTCGCGGTTCAGTAGTTTTCTCGCTGTTGCTGGTGAAGGCCGGCGAGGCATTCGATGCCGTCGCGCTCAAGGCTTACCGTAGCGCTTGTGAGCAATATGGACAAGCTATTGTCGCTGTCGAAGATACGAAAACTGAAGAGGTGACAAGCGATGACTGAGACGGTAATGCCGGAAAAACCCAAAATGAGCGACTACAGACGCCACCTGCTGGTGTGTACCGGTCCGCGCTGCACGCTGAACGGTGAATCGCAGGCGCTGTTCGATAGCCTGGGCGCTAAATTCAAGGCTGCCGGGTTGGATCAGGGCGCATTGCGCGTCAAGCGTACCCGGGTGTCATGTTTCGCCTCCTGCAAAGCGGGACCGATCGTCTGCGTACAACCGGACGGGGTCTGGTATTACAACGTCAACGATACCAACCTCGATCGCATCATTCATCAACATCTGATCGGCGGTGAACCGGTGGCCGAGCTGATTTTCCATCAAGGACCAGGCTGCAAGTGAGGGCTGATACCATCGCCTGCCAGATGAGTGCCAGATAGGGGATATAAGGCCAAACCCCAGAAAATTCCGTGAAGCCAATTTCCGCTTATTTCTCAGCAGAATTCTCCGTAATTGATGCCAAAAACAGAAAGTTTTTGGCATCAATCATAATCAAACCAGGGCTGAAAAGCATCAATTTGGCAAAATACATCAACGCATTAGGGCCGCGCTTAACCCGGCATGGCTACAATGCCAAGGCCCTGGCTGAACTGCTTGATACCAAACCCGCTGAAATACGGTCATTCTTGCAGGGCAACCTGACTCCAGCCCGGACACAGGAATTGCAGAACAGCCTGTTGGCGATTGGGATTCCTCTCTGATTTCTTATTGGCGCACAATGTGGGTCCTGAGCGATGTTTGCAGGCTGTTGGCAAATAATGCCGGCCTATTGGCAATTAATCCGGGTCGAAAAAATGGCTGTTTGCAGATCCTGCGATTTATATTTGCAGGCTGTTACAGCTAATGAATGTCATCTTAGCTTTAATCCTTACAGGCGGTATCAGTTTTGACTCATGAATATCGATTTTAAATTGTCAATTTTTTAAAGTAAATATCACGAATAATGATATTATTAAAGGCTAATGTTCGAGTCTTTTAACAATCCTGAACTTCAATAGAAAACTAAAAATACTCGAGAAAAATTATCAGGAAATTGCATTGAATCCCAATCATTTACTTACTTTCGCCGTCGTTGCCCGTTTCAAGAGCATTACGCTGGCCGCGCAGCATCTGCATCTGGGACAACCGGCTGTATCAGGACAGCTGAAGCTGCTGCAGAGCGAGGTCGGCGAGGCGCTTTATGAGCGCAAAGGCCATCAGATCGAATTGACGCCGGCCGGAAAAGGCTTGCTGGAATATGCCCAGAAAATGGATAACGATTTCAATCAGGCTATTGACTATGTGCGCTGCTTGCAGCAGATCAATACCGGTTTTCTGCGCTTGGGATCCACGACCACGATCGCCAGCTTTTATTTGCCCCAACATGTTGTGCAACTTCAGAAGCTGTATCCGGGCGTTCAGGTTTTTATGAAGACCTGGGATACGGCGGAAATCATCCGCAACCTGGGCGATCTTGATCTGGGTTTTATTGAAGGGCCGGTGAACGAGGATGAACTGCCCGGCAATTATGAGGTTGTGCCGTGGCAGGATGATGAAATCGTGCTGGTTTTGCCGGAGGATCATAGCGTGGCGCAGGAGTACCCCGAAAGCGTGCCCTTGGAGGTCTTCACCCAGCATCCGGTGATCTGGCGCGAGCCCGGTTCGGGGGCCAGACACGTGGTCGAACGGGCATTGGCGGCGGCCGGTATCGTTGCGCCCGTCAGTATCGAAGTGACCGGGGTTTCGGGCATCAAGGAGTCGGTCAGGGCGGGGCTGGGCATCGGTTTCGCCTCTTCCCAGGCGCTGCGCCATGAGGCTAAAGGTCTGGTGGCGCGGCGCATCAATCCCCCGAATGGCCTGGTCTGGCATTTGAATATTGTCGCGCCTAAGCAGGTCATTCAGTCCCGGGTCACCAAGGCATTTTTGGAATTATGCCTTAAATAAATAAGATTCAGGTTTTTACTAGAGGTAAGTGATGAGATTTTTGTTGGCTTTAATTCTATTGATAGGCAGCGCCTACGCGACAGCCGCGCCGGTCCTGTCGGTAACGGAAGTCGCTCCAGAAGTTTACGTGCATTTGGGCGTGCATGAGTTGCCCGACACTAAAAATCATGGCGCTATCGCCAACATCGGATTTATCGTCGGCGAACGCTGCGTGGCGGTTATTGATACGGGCGGCAACCCAGAGCAGGGCAAATCCTTGAAACTGGCGATCAAACACATTACCTCCAAGCCGGTTTGCTATGTCATCAATACGCATGTCCATCCGGACCATATCTACGGCAATACTGCCTTTAAAGAGGAAGGGGTCAAGTTCGTCGGCCATGAGAAGCTGGCTCGGGCCATGGCGACACGCGGCACTTATTATATCGATAAGGCGGCCGATCAGATCGATGTCAAGTTAAGGGCCAGCGACATTATTCCGCCCGATATAGCCGTTAAGGATCATCTGGATCTCGATCTGGGCGGGCGCACATTAAAACTGACGGCTCATCCCGCGGCCCATACCGATAACGATCTGACCGTTTATGATGAACGGACCGATACCTTATGGATATCCGATCTGCTGTTTATAGAGCATTTGCCTGTGATAGACGGCAGCCTGAAAGGCTGGCTGGCCGAGCTTAAAAAGCTGGAAAGTCATCCTTATAAGACCGTGATTCCGGGCCACGGGCCGATAGTCAAGGATTGGCCGAAAAGCATGCAGCCTGAAAAAGACTATCTGGAAATGCTGCTGACGGAAATCAGGGTCATGATCAGGCAGGGCAAATATCTGGAAGAGGCCGTTGAAACAGTCGGTTACTCGGCCAAGGGACAATGGCAGTTGTTTGACCAGTTCCACCGCAAAAACGTCACCACCGCTTTTGCCGAACTGGAATGGGAAAATTGATTTTACGATGCCGGCAGTTTTAAGGACTTGCCGGTGTTTTATTTAGCGATTGGAGTTTTTATAGCATGAAGAAACAGAAAATAAGATCCTGGCTTTTTGTTCTGCTGCTGATGCCGGCTCTGGCTTTGGCTGAAGGCGATGAGGCCGAATGGAATAACAAATTGAAAGATCAGTATTTTTCCGGTAAATCGATTGAAGAGTCCAATGGCATCATAGAAATCGAAGCGCCTTACCGGGCCGAAGATCCGGCGCTGGTGCCGATAAAGATTGTAAGCAAGGTACCTCAAGCCAAAGACAGCTACATTAAAAAAATCCTGGTGCTGGTCGATAAAAACCCGTTTCCTTACGTCGGGGAGTTTGAATTTACGCCGGAAAGCGGCAAAGCCGATTTGGCGATGCGGATTCGCGTCAATACCTACAGTAACATCCGCGCTATTGCCGAAATGAATGACGGCAGGCTGGTTATGGCCAAGAAGTTCGTTAAGGCCAGCGGCGGTTGTTCCGCACCGATAGGCGCCGATCTCGATGCCGCCATGCAGCGTCTCGGCAAAATGAAATTCAGGCTCGATGAGGGGGTTAAAGTCGGCGAGCCAAATCTGGCCCAGTTGCTGATCAGTCATCCGAATATTACAGGTATGCAGATGGATCAGGTCACACGGTTCGTGAAGAAATCTCACTTCGTCAAAGAAGTGCGCGTTTCATTTAATGACAAGCCAATCCTGACCGCCAAGACCGATATCGCGATCAGTGCCGACCCTAATTTCAGGTTTTATTTTGTCCCGGACAAAGCCGGTGTGTTGAAGGCCGAGGTTGCAGACACCTCATGTGAAAGTCCGACCAGCCGCGATGCTTGTACGGCCGGCAACAGCTATAGTGAAACTTATACGCTCAATCCCTGATCCTGAGCTGAAAGTTCATCCGTATAATCAATATAAATGTTGCCAGATTACTGGGGCATTTATTATTTAATCAGAAGCATAGCCCGAATGCCTGAAGAAATTCAGGCATTCGTCGGTCTGAAAACGAGCCATTAATTGGCCGATATGCGCCAGAGATTTTCATAAGTCCGTTCCGCCGCTTTGCGCAGAAACGCCTTAAGCTTGGCGAATACCTGCTCAATCAATATAATCCAAAGTAAGACCTGAACTGCAGTGCAAGCGGGTCGTTGGCATGCAATAAATTGTGATGTCTATCACATAATAGGCTATCGTAGCCAGCTTCTATGTTGAGTGGCCATTTAAATTCAACTATAGTCTAAACCCTCTGACTTAATAATGGATTTACCCACCAGAACTGATACAGGCTAAGTCAGATAGAGGCTGGACTATAGATATAATTGCATGGAGATCGATCTTGCACCGCATCGTTTATTGCAATCCTTTTTAAATAAGCTCTTCGTATTTGGTTAATTCTCATCAGCCAGGAAATAATAATCTACACTTGGACTATCCTTACCATAGTCAAATAGACGTTTTCTGAAAAATCAGGCTGGACAAGGACCGAAATTTTCGATGCGGCCAATCTGCCTTCTATAAGAAGAGCAAAAATTTCTATTGGGTTAGGCCGCTTATCTTTTTTACTAACCCCATTTCCAGTTAATAAGCATTTACAGCTATGCCTAATAACATAAATCACAGTTATTTTTCACGCCTATTGAGTACTGCTTGCATACTTGTTGCGATATTCGTCGGCGAAGGTTGCGCTAGCGGAGATCCCCGTCCCGTCAGCGCCACTCAACGCGAAGCGGAAATACGCGAGCTGCTGCGCGACAACCTTTCCTGGTCGTTTGGCACCCATTCCCTTACCAAGCCTTATAAATGGCCAGACGAAGATGATGTTACCGAGGTGTTCGAGCAACTTACCGACGCCGATATTCCTATTCTGATCAACATTATCCGCGCCGATGTGGCGCAAGGGAAAGGACTTTTGAATGCGGAAACCAATTCCGCTATTTGGGTACTCTCTTTTTTTAAAGAGAAAGCAAAAGTACCGGTATTACGGCTTTACCATGATCCAACGATCTCACAGGCTGAAAAAGCAATATGGAAAGATGAGTTAGATGCAATTGAGGTAAGGTCAACAACAATTTGGCGGTAATTATCGCCAATATCCACAGTAAAGAATCACTAAGATCAGGAGAAACTTGTGATACAAAAGCCATTTCATTTTATACGGCTCTCAATTGTCGCGACAATCTGGGGAACGACACTTCTGCCGATAGATGCCGGAGCCTTTGTGCCCGGCGGACTCAAAGGCGCAGCGACGGGTGGAAAAAGCCATAAACAGATGACCCGGGATGCGCTCGACGTGCTTTATGCCGAGTACGGTTTTGGTACCGGCGCCTGGCCACTCTCCAAAACCATGGACTATGCGCGAGAACAGATCGCGGACGCCAACGCTTCGGTAGATGACGTTTATGCCTCGACAAGCGCACGGCATTGCGATGCGGAGAATTTGCAGGCGTGCAGCGACCTGACCAAAAGCTTATTCCAGGAAACAGTCGATGCGCTCGGAAACGAAGACGCGGGATCTGCCCGTAAGTCGCTTGGTGAAGCCTTTCATACGCTGCAGGATTTTTATTCGCACAGTAACTGGATAGAACTGGGCAACAACATACCGCATCCCGACCTTGGCAAAGGCGTTATTGCCAACATTGCGCCAAAGGATGCGCAGACATGTATCGATGCACCTGCGCTGGATCTTTGCTTCGCTGACAATTTGACATCTTCATACCTGACCAGCGGGTATTTTTCTGACCAGGACAGAACACATTTATACGAGCCTGGTAAAAAATGCGCCCATGGAGGTTCCTTTGACCATACTGATGGCTATGGCGGCATCAATAAGGATTCGAGCACCTGTTTTGTTATGGCCGGTGCAGTCCCCGTCGGTGTTTCGCCTCATGCAGATGATAACCCGGCGGCGTCCACGGTGGCGCATAACGCTACCGTTGAAGCGCTGTATGCGATCAAGGAACAAGTCAGTGACCGTGAATTCAAAAGTCTGCTTGGCATTGGCCCATCACTGGCGTTCGCTGTCGATACCACTGGCAGCATGGGATCGGTGATCAATGGAGTACGAACGGATATTCAAAACATTTTGAATTCAAGGTTTGGCACTCCGGATGAACCAACGCGTTATATTCTGTCTCCCTTTAACGACCCCTCCACAGGACCGCTGACTTCTACAAACGACTCCGATCGCTTCTTGGATGCGCTGAACAACCTTTACCCATGGGATGGCGGTGATTGTCCCGAACTGGCAATGAGAGGCGAATATGATGCATTGGTCGCCTCGGACAGCGGAGGAGAATTATTCATGTACACGGATGCGAGCGCAAAAGATGCTTATCTCGAACCACAAGTAAGTACTGTCGCACAGCAGAAGGATGTCAAAGTTTTTAATGGTCTTTATGGGCGATGCTCGCCTTATGATCCGGCCTATTTCGCTATCTCCAACAGTTCCGGAGGACAAACGTTCCTCCTGCAGCCAGGAAAAACCGCAGGCTTTTCGCAGTTGGCGAATCTCCTGTCACGTAGTAATGCCGCGGATATTATGGCAGTTGCCGGGCCATTGGGGACTACTGTAGTCGATCATTACTTTCCCGTGGATCTTCAAACCAGTCGAATCACGGTTTCGGTGACCAGTACCGGTGTTTCCAGTATTTCAGTAATCCGCCCTGACGGCAGCATTGTCTCCGCCAATGATCCTGGAGTCATGCAGCCGTCTATCCCGACGGCGGCAGGCTCTGCAAAAATTTACTCGATCGATGCGCCGCAATCCGGCAACTGGCGAATTTCGATCCAGGGCACCGGCGATTATTCGGCCCTGGTCAATGGCGATAGCGCTCTGATGTTCAATGCCTTCCGGTTTGTCGAGCCAGGAGGACGTCCGGGGCATGAGGGATATTTTCCTATCACCGGCTTCCCCATTATGGGCAAAACACAAGAGGCCATCGCACGATTGTCGGGCAAGCCGCAATCCGTCTCTTTCGAGTTTCGGACGCGGAGCGGGCAAGCCATACAATCTTTCAAACTGGAATCGCCCGATGCTGATGACAACGAACTGCTGGGGAAATTAACTGTTCCCGCACAAGAATTTGTTGTCTATGCCATGGGCAACGATGCAAACGGACAGCCATTCCAGCGTGTACGCGCATCCCAATTCTCGCCGCAATCGTTTGCCATTGTTCCGCCAGTCGCAGTAAACATGGGCCGCGGACAGGATACTCCTTATATTTTTCAGATAAAAAATTATGGAGCCGATGCCACATTTAACTTTTCGGCGCTTGATGACAAAAACTATCAGGTCAGCCTGACACCCAAGTCGGCAGACATTCCGGCAAACGGCAGCGCCGATGTCAGAGTGGTAATGCATCCGCCTTTAACGGCGGCGGTCGGCACGCCGGATACACTGACTTTCACTGCGATACAATCAAACAATCCCAAGGCGATTAATTTTGCTGTGGTTCAAAGCAATGTGGCTGATGCGATTCTCCCTGGCGATGCCAACCGCGATGGCATAGTGAATTGTGACGATTTTGCATTGGTCAAAATCTCGCTCGGCAGCAAAGCGGATGATGCCGCATTCAATCCGGCACTGGATGTGAATAATGATGGATTAGTGGACGAGCATGACCTGGCGGCAATCAATGCGGAGGATAAAGAACCGCCCGTGATCAATAGCCTGGAAGCCACTCCAAATATTTTATGGCCGGCAAACCATAAAATGATTGCAGTATCGGTAAAAGCAACCGCGACGGATTGGTGCAGCATACCGCCGCCCGTGTGTAAGATTGTTTCTGTCAGCAGCAATGAGTCAGCCAATGGTTTGGGTGATGGGAATACCGATTCTGACTGGGAAGTCATTGGCGATCTCGCAATGCAATTGCGGGCCGAGCGTTCTGGGCAAGGCAGTGATCGAATATATACAGCCAATGTTCAGTGTACTGATACATCAGGTAACGGAATCACTGATTCGGTGAATATCACAGTCCCACAGTCTTCGGCAATTCGCTGACAGCCGAACTATTTAGTCGGTTTGTGCCGTTGTAGTCTTTTAAAATACAAGGTGAAAGTAGATTTTTTCGCCTTGTATTTTTTTTCTAAAATATCGACCCTATTACCCAAGTTTAATTAACCTCAGTTCGGTTCAAGAGTTTGGGCAAAAGGTGATAGATCAGTAGGTCAATGTTCAATGATGGACCAAAGAGTGCCTGACTTTTATGTACCGATTCAGGTTTGGAATTTCAAACCGGTCATCTACTCTCACCCCAAAAACATTCCAAGCTTCGTCAACTTGATGACGGCTAGTGATTGCATATCCCAAAAACGGTTAGATAACGCTGCTTCAGGACGAAAACACGAAGTTCACGAAGAGGTCCGAAGCAAATACTTCGTGTCCTTTATACTCTTCGTGGTTTCATGCCTTAAGTGTGGCAGGTGGCGGCTAATCGTCGGCCACTCTACCTTGCCTTATTTTACGAAACAGCTTTTCTCTGCATATTCCTCGGCTTCATTAAGCCGCTTGCGCAGATCCTTGGCGCGTTCAGGATCGCGAAAAGCACCACCACCCTCGCCAGGCATTTTGCGCAAATATGAAACGGTTTGCGCCGCCTCGTATTCCTCGAATTTCAGCTTCTCGGCAATTTTATCGATCTTGCAGCCACAGGCGTATTGGGTGATGTAAGTCAGTCCGCCGTGTTTGGCCACGCAGTTCAGAACGTATTCGACGCGATCCCGGGTAGGATAATCGCTGACGAAAGGCGCTGGCTCGGCCGCTGCCTCTTCGGCGGGTTTTTCCGGCGTGGCGGTGCAGCCTGCAAAGAGGGTCAGTAAGGCAGCGCTTAAAATTGAATTGATGTTTTTCATTGATAGTTTCTTATTCCCATAAGTCAGAAAGTGAAAAAGTATGCTCGGCGAAAGGAGCGGTGGCTATTGGATCGTCGTCGGCATAAGAACCGGCCAGCAGCCAATGCCGGTCGTGCAATTCATACGCCTCCAACGTTTGCAGGATGGCTTGCTTGAAAGCTGTATTTGCCATAGTGTTTTATCGCTCATTGTTCGATGGCAAAATCGACAATTTGTTTTAACAGCTCGTTCATTTTAGCGGAGAATTCGTTCAATTCCGGATTTTCAGTATCAGTAGGCAGCAAATGTGTCGATACGATGGTTTTGCCTTGGTAATTATACATGACTACATTGCAGGGCATGTGTCTGACCGAATGCGGCGACATCAATAACAGTGTTTTGGCATGCGTCAGATTGCAGAACTGTATCGTGTCATAGTCGGGAAAATCCGCGGTACCTCGATCGCGTATGACTTTACCGATGCGGCTGTGTCCGGTTATTCTGAAATTGTTTTCGGCGATGGCGCTTTCCAGTTCAGCCAGGACATCATCGTAGGGTTTGGTTGTCTCCACCTGATAATACGGTATAAATTCGCCGACCGGCTGCGATGCGCATCCCGCCATAACCAGCAGGCAACTGAAAAAAATGGATCGTTGAAACATCTATAGGTCACCTAATTCAAGGGTAAACAAGCTTATCATTATGAACAGTCAAACAAAAGTAACAGGCGTGATTCTCGCCGGCGGACAGGCCAGGCGCATGAACAACCAGGACAAGGGACTGGTCAATTTCAAAGGCCGGCCGATGATCAGTTATGCCATCGCCGCCATGATGCCCGTTGTCAACCAGCTCATCATCAATGCCAACCGTAACCGAGAGCGCTACCAGCAGTTTGGCTTGCCGGTCGTGGCCGATCAAACCGACACCTTCGACGGGCCTTTGGCCGGCGTATTAACCGCCATGATATACGCCGACGCGGATGTGCTGCTCATCATGCCCTGCGATTCGCCTTTAGTGACGGCCGAACATTTGCGGAAACTGCTGTCAGCGCGCGCCGAACAGGGGGCCGACGTTGCCGTGGCCTTTGACGGCGAGCGTCTGCATCCGGTTTTTATGGTCATCAGGACCGTGCTAAAAAACAGTCTGGAAGCATATCTCGCAAGCGGCCAGCGTAAACTCGATCTGTGGCTGGAACAGCAGAACATGGTGAAAGCGGACTTCAGTGATACGCCTGACATCTTTGTTAATATCAATTCTATGGCTGAGTTGTCAGCGCTGGAGGCCGACGGTAATTAATTCAACCGATGATATTGGCTGTAGATGTTGACTATCGGGATAGTGGCGCGTCCATTGCGGGCATTGCCTTTGAAAACTGGCAGGATGAAAACGAGAAAAGCGTGTTCAGGAGCAGGCTCGACGATATCGAAAATTATATACCCGGGCAATTTTACCGCAGGGAACTGCCTTGCATACTGAAGCTCATCGAAGAGCATCAAATCGTAGCTGATTCAATAGTCATTGATGGGTTTGTCTATTTGGACGGCAAATCAAGGCCGGGCTTGGGTAAGCATCTGTATGACGCACTGCAAGGAAAAGTCAGAGTGCTGGGCGTCGCCAAAAGGCCATTTAAAGGTATAACTCAGGAATGTGAGCTCTATAGGGGAATGAGTAGAAGACCGCTCTATATTACAAGTATTGGTATGCCGTTATCCGAGGCAAAGTTTCACATTAAATCCATGCATGGCGAATACAGGATGCCTGCTTTGCTGAAGAAGGTCGATCGGATTTCCAAAGCGATGCCATAGCGAAAAGGCGGGCATTCGTCGGTGATGATGGAACTATTTGGCGGAGGCTTTTAAGAAAGCCGGACAGCGATCTGCCCGGCTTGGGTGAATAAAATCAGCGCTGGTTTTGCAGTGCGGCAATACGCTCTTCCAGCGGAGGATGGCTCATGAACAATTTTTGCACGCCACCGCCGTTAATGCCGAACGCAGCCAGTTGACCGGGCAGGTCTTCCGCGTGACCGCGTTGCAAAGCCCGTAGCGCATTGATCATTTTTTGGCGTCCGGCCAGATTGGCGCCGCCCGCATCGGCCCTGAATTCTCTATAGCGAGAGAACCACATGACCAGCATGGTGGCCAGAAAGCCCAGCGCAATTTGCGCAACCATCTGCACGATGAAATAGGCCGGGCCGTGCCCTTCTTCGGTTTTGAAGACGACCCGATCGACCACATGGCCGATCACGGTGGCGAAAAAGTAAACGAAGGTGTTTACCACGCCCTGCATCAATGCCATCGTGACCATATCGCCGTTAGCGACATGGCTGATTTCATGACCGACAACCGCTTCCACCTCGTCGGCATTCATGTTTTGCAGCAGGCCGGTGCTGACTGCGACCAGGGCGCTGTTTTTGTTCATGCCCGTAGCGAATGCATTTGCCTCCGGCGTCTGGAAGATACCGACTTCAGGCATGCCGATGCCGGCTTGTTTGGCATGTTTGGCGACGATATCGACCAGCCATTGCTCAGTCTGGTTTTGCGCATGTTCAATCACGTGAACGCCCATGGCATTTTTGGCGGACCATTTGGACATGATCAGTGAAATTATTGAACCTGTCATGCCGATAACTGCCGAAATGATCAGCAAGGCGTTAAGATTGAGATCCACGCCGTGTGCGTCGAGTGTGCCGCTCAAGCCCAAAATATTAAAAACGATACTGATGACAGCCAGTATCGCAACGTTAGTCGCTAAAAAAAGAAGAATACGCATCATGGTCAAAAGTCCTTGAATAGTGAAAAGTTGCCATTGATATAGGGACGGAATAAATTAATTCAATAGAGTTCCGGAATGACAATATAAATAAAAATTTAATTATGGAGGGTATCATCATGTTTTTTATAAAAATAATGTTATCCGGCCTGCTTCTGTTTAACGCCGGACTGGCTTTTTCACAATCAGGACGTCATCAGGATGTCATCAAGCAACTACAGTTGCCGCCCGGGTTTCGCATATCCATTTTTGCCGACGATGTCCCCAATGCCCGCTCCCTGGCATTAGGTGATAACGGAACTGTTTTTGTCGGCACGCTGGATCAGGGCTATGTTTATGCCGTGCAGGATACCAATCGTGACGGCATTGCCGATAAACGTTACGTCATCGATAGGGATTTAAACATGCCCAATGGCGTAGCCTATAAAAATGGCGCGCTTTATGTCGCTGAAGTCAATCGTATTATCCGCTATGACAATATCAGCCAGCATCTGGACAATCCGCCCAGGCCAGTCACCATCTACAACAAATTGCCATCGGATAAGCATCACGGCTGGAAGTACCTGCGCTTCGGGCCGGACAACAAGCTTTACACGGCGGTCGGCGCTCCCTGCAATATCTGCAATCCTCCAAAAGAGATTTATGCCTCTTTGGGACGATTGAACCCTGACGGCACGGGAGCTGAAATTATCGCTCGCGGCATCAGGAATACTGTCGGCTTCGATTGGGAGCCGGTTTCGAAAGCACTGTATTTTACGGATAATGGCCGCGACTATATGGGCGATGATATGCCTCCCGAAGAGATCAACAAATGGACCGTTAAAGGCCAGCATTTCGGTTTTCCGTATTGCCACGGCGGCGATATACCGGATCCCGAGTTTGCCGGCGATAGAGAATGTCAGGAATTCACTCCGCCAGTCTGGAAAATCAAGGCACATATGGCGGCTTTAGGTATGCGTTTTTATAAGGGCAAACAGTTTCCGGCCGCGTACAAAAATCAGCTGTTTGTCGCCGAGCATGGCTCCTGGAACCGCACCAAGCCGCAGGGTTATCGCGTTGCGCTGATAAAA
The DNA here is from genome assembly GCF_000427625.1 of Methylobacter luteus IMV-B-3098. Classification (GTDB taxonomy): domain Bacteria; phylum Pseudomonadota; class Gammaproteobacteria; order Methylococcales; family Methylomonadaceae; genus Methylobacter; species Methylobacter luteus. Next base: position 1,298,161 of record NZ_KE386569.1, on the reverse strand, counting down.
TTCAGCCGGGGCAAACCGGTTCTGGAACAGCCTTTTGTCAGCGGCTGGTTAACCAAAGCGGACAAGGTGCTGGGGCGGCCGGTGGATGTGCTGGAGATGCCGGACGGCAGTCTATTGATAAGCGATGATAAGCTGGGCGTTATCTACAGAGTGACCTATAAAAAATAACCTGTAGCAGGATGGATGGAATGAAAAAACAATTTGAGATTATTGACAGGGAAGTCGGCTATCAGGGCTTTTTCCGGCTGGAAAAGTACCGTTTGAGACATACCTTGTTCGCCGGCGGCTGGAGTGCCGAAATAGACCGCGAGCTGTTCAGGCGCGGCAATTGCGTGGCCGTTTTGCTCTATGATCCCGATGCCGATAAAGTGGTGCTGATCGAGCAATTCAGGGTGGGCGGCGTTTTGCAGCCTGAAAAAGCCTGGATGCTGGAGATTGTCGCCGGCGCCATAGAAGAGGGCGAGACGGCCGAGGAAGTCGCTTACCGGGAATCGATCGAAGAGGCCGGCTGTGAAATTCAGGAATTGATGCTGATCAATGAATTTTACACCACGCCCGGCGGTTCTTCCGAATGGATTACCTTATTCTGCGGCAAGGTCGACAGCACCCATGTCGGCGGCATTCATGGCCTGGATCACGAGAACGAGGACATCTTCGTGCGCGCCGTTTATTTTGACGAAGTCTATCAGATGCTGGAAGACCGTATGATTGAATCCGCCATTCCCATTCTCGCCATTCAGTGGCTGGCCTTGAACAGGCCAAAGCTTAGGCAGAAGTGGATTAAATGATTTACGCTACAGAATGAACTCAAAGATATTTATCAGTCAAAGGAATATGACATTATTTTGGAAACACCAACTAAGTTGGGTGTCAGTAAATTTCACAATTATCAGTCAGTGATTCTTTTGCGCTTACACTCAACGCTATAAAGAAACAACACCATTACAGGTCTGGCATCTCACATGCCCTGGATCAATCTCGTGCAGCAGAGAGCGGAGAGTAGTATGAGTTGGAACAAACTGTTGATCGCCGGGCTATTAATCCTTTCTTCTGTAGGGGCGCATGCGGCCGAAGTTGATCGGGCGTCGGCCAGTATTCGCAAACTGGCGGCCTCTTACGAACAAGGTCGCGGCGTCAAAAAAGATTGTAGAAAAGCCTTCAAGTATTACCTCAGGGCTGCCGATATGGGCGATGCCTATTCCCGGCGCGTGGTAAAGGATTATCAGGATGCCGAAGCCTTTTATGACGCAGTCTGCCGGCCAAAACTGCAAATCCCGTCTCAGGCATTCGTTTTGCCCCAGGCATTTATCAACAGTCCCGAGCGGAAAATTGTCGAGTCCTGGGTCAATGAAATCGCACCGGTTTATGACATCGATCCCAAATTGGTATTGGCTGTCATCCAGACTGAATCGGCGTTCAATCAAAAGGCTTTATCCAACAAAAATGCGCAGGGACTGATGCAACTGATTCCGGCTACTGCCGAGCGTTTTGGCGTCAAGGATGCGTGGAATCCGGTTCAGAATATCAAAGGCGGCACCGCCTATCTGAACTGGCTGATCCATCATTTCTCGGGCAATGTGGAGTTGGTGCTGGCCGCCTATAACGCAGGCGAAGAGGCTGTCGAACGCTATCGGGGCGTGCCGCCTTATGAAGAAACCCGGAATTATGTCAGACGCATCCTGGCCTTGTATAAGAAAACGATACATCCGATTCCATCAAGGCATACCGGAAAAGTTGTTCCCATACACCAGGCTGTATTGAAGAATAGGCCCGGGGTTGATGGATGATTATTTTATCTTGACCAAGGCCTGCGATAATTCCCGGCTGAATTCGCCGAGCAGCGCGCTCAATGCATGCACCGTGCCCGTATACGACGCATCGGAAAGCGGCTGTTCGATTCTGGAGCGGCCATGGGTCAGGATTTGATGGTTTTTCTCATTCATGATGGCCCAGCTGGTTTCCAGATTGGCGAACTTTCCAGGTTGCGTATCGAACCGGACGACATCCACGATAATGCGGTAATCGACCGAGCCGAATGCGCCCCAAGGGTAGGACCGAACGACGTCGCCAGGCATCAACAGTGAAAGATTATGCGTCAATACCTGAGTGATGTTTTCTTTCAATGGGGAAGCCCACTGATGAAATTCGGCGATTTCTACACCGTTAGCCGCCGTTCGGGTTACTATTTTTTGACGTTCAATCAATGCCGGGATAGAAATGGGGCCTACGCCGATCAGGTGTTTTTTTGCCGCGCTTGTCGCTGATGCCGAGGGCTTGCTTAGAGGTTCCAGTACATAAAAATTTGTCGGTGGCGTCGACGCACAGGCCGACAGCAACAACAGACTGCCGGTCAATATCCAGTTTGAAATTTTCATGCGCATTTATTCCTCTTTCTTGCCGTGAATTAATGAATCCGGATGCTGTTCCAGATAATCAGACAGTTGCCTGACCGAACTCGCCGCCTGTGAAAGCTCGCGAAGCAGTTGTTCCAGTTCGTAACGCGCCGTGGAGCCGGGTTCAAGGGTACTTAACACCTGTTGAGCAGAGGTTATCGTATGGTCAGCGTTGCCAAGCGTGCCCTTTGCCGATTTGAGCATGTCGGTTGCCGCTTTTGACGTACCCTGCAAGGATACCAGTGTGGTATCGATGTCTTGGGTCAGCTTATCCAGCGGCAGTTTGGCAACCTTATCCATGATGATATTGGCCGAATGCGTAAACTGATCCAGAGAGCTGGCCGTGGTTGGAAACTGGGGATAAGTTGTGGTGTTGGCGCTCTGGATAATTTTGCTGTCCGGATAAAAATCAAGATCGACAAGAAGTTGTCCGGTCAGCAGGCTGCCTGTTTGTAACTGCGCGCGTAAGCCTTTCTTGATCAATCTATCCATCACGTCTTCATCGCTGATTCCGGGTTGATTATTCACTTCCCTGATGCGGTCCGGCTCCAGTTCCACGATGACCGGCACGCGTATTTCCGCGGTTTTTTTGTCGATCTCCAGATTGATGCCGGTAACCTTGCCGATCGGGATGCCGCGCAATTGTACCGGCGCGCCTTCGGTCAGGCCGCGCAGTGAGCCCTTGAAGTACATGACATATTTCAACGTGTTGGCATAGACGATCTGGGTCGATTGCTCATAGGTATCGTACAGCGGAAACAATGTGTTTTCAGGCTGGGTGTCGGCGGCTTTATCCTGAGCCGATGCCCGAAAAGCGATGCCGCCGCTCAGCAGGGAGATCAACGGTCCGGTCCTGACTTTAAAGCCGTCGGCGCCGGCCGACAGATCGACGCCGCTGTCTATCCAGAAACGCGTGTTTTTTCTTATAAACTGGTCATAAGGGGCATTGATGAAAACGGTCAGGCGTATGGCATTGGCCTCAGCGGACAGCTCATGGCTGAGCACTTCGCCGACGATAATGCCGTGGAAATTAATCGGCGTGCCGGGGCGCATCGAACCCAGATTGTTGGTTTCGAGGATGAATTGTTTGCCGTCGACCTGGGTTTTCAGCAAGGGGGGCGTGGTGAGCCCGGTAAAATGCTCCTGTTTGCGGCCATTACCGGGTTTCATGCCTATGTAGGGCCCCGACAGCAGTGTGCCAAGTCCGGAAACGCCGCCCAGACCGACCTGAGGCCGTACCACCCAGAAACTGGTGTTTTCCTTCAGATAGCCGGCGGCCGTACTGTTCATCTGCGCCGTCACGCGAATGGTTTTGTTGTCGTCGTTAATGGAAATGGCCGTCACCTTACCGACCTCGACATCGAGGTAGCGGATTTTGGTTTTATCGACTTCCAGTCCTTCCGCCGTAGGGAAGGAGATCGTAATAACCGGGCCTTTTTCGCTATTCGATTTATAAATCAGCCAGCCGCTGACCAGCAGCGCAATAAGCGGCAAAAACCAGACAAGCGGTAATTCGGATTTTTTATTGAGCGTTACGTCTGTAGCGAGGTAAGAGTCGTTCAGATTATTCATACTTAGTTAGCGTTGGCTGTCCCAGATGAGACGTGGATCGAAACTTTTGGCCGCAAACATCGTGAGTACCACGACGGCAGCGAATGCCGTGGCTGCGGGTCCGGCAATAACGCGGGCAATGCCGCCCAGATCGACCAGAGAAACGAGGATGGAAATCATGAAAATATCGAGCATGGACCAGCGGCCGACAAAGGCGATAATACGATACATGACCGTCCATTTGTGGGCATCGACCTGCCAGCGGTAATGCGCGCAAAGCAGCAGCAAGGCGATGCCGAGCAGCTTCAGTAACGGCACCAGAATGCTGGCAACCAGGACCAGCATTGCGATCGGCACCATATCGCTTTTGATCAGTTCGATAATGCCGCCGATGATCGTGTGCGGTTCGCCGGCGCTTAATTGCGTGACCGTCATAATCGGGTAAATATTGGCCGGAATGTAAAGCAGGAACGCACTGATCAACAGCGCCAGTGTGCGCTGCATGCTGTTCGGCAGACGATCATGCAGAGAACTGCCGCAAAGCCGGCAATGCGAAGGCCGGCCTGCCGCGGGGATTTTTGTCAGATAGCCGCAGTCATGGCAGCGAATGAGGCCTTGCGCCAGTGCGCTCGTTTCAGTTTTCATGGGGCGTGGCTATGGTTCAGTTGTTCTATGCGTCGCCAGAACAGGTATTGATCCAGACTGCTGGCCAGCATGGCGTTAACAATCAGTAAAGTAACAAAGGCATACAGGCCGAAGCCGAACCGGAGTTCAGCCATTGATGCCAGCTTGACGCAGGCGACAATAATGCCCAATGTGTAAACCTCCAGCATGGCCCATTCTTCGATATGCTGCAGCCAGCGCATCCAGCGGGGCAAAAACCGGTTCGGCTTCCGAAAATAAAGATGACCACTGACCAGCAGGGACAAAACAATATTTGCCAGAGGAAACAGAATGCTGGATAAAAACACCAGTATGGCGACAGCCCACATATCTTCCTGATACAACGTCACCACGCCGGACCATAGCGTACCGTCGCGCGTGTTGCCCAGCACTTTTATACCAACCAGTGGCAACAGATTGGCCGGCAAAATCAGTATCAGGCCGGCGGCAGACAGCGCAAAGGTACGTTCGATGCTTTGTTTGCGCGGACGCTGAAGCAGATAACCGCAACGGGGGCAGCGCGCATTGTCACCCACGGCAGGTCGGGCCGGATTCAATAACAAATCGCATTGGGCGCAGGCATCAAGTTCAATTCTACTCATGGTCCAACTATTGTTAAGCGGATAAATTAGCGATAAAGCGGAGATATTAACGGTTAACCTGGATATTTCATGAAACCACAGAGCTCACGAAGAAAAGACAGGGGATTTTCTCCCTGCACCTCATGATCGTATTAGAAAATAGTGGCAAGTAATTGAATTTCAAACGCTTCGTTTGCTCCACGTGCTTCGTGATGAAATAGTCAGACTCTAAATATACCATGAACCTTACAAGGAGCATGAGAGTCTCGTCGTCTTATCCGGTATTGAATACACACGGATAGCTTAGGTAGTCGCACTAATTGATAAAAATTGCCGATTCATCATAATAAAAATAAGCGGATTTAGGTTCCAGTTTCATTGTCGTTAAAACAGAAATCCGGATCGTTTACCGTCTGATCAAGTTGGAAACGTCATGAGAACAATATATTTTTTAGTTCCTGATATTGAAACGACCCATAAAATTGTCGACGAGCTGCGTGCTGAAGGTATACCGGAGCGGCATATCCATGTGCTCGCCAAACGGGACACGCCGCTGGAAGATATGCCTGAAGCCTCCCTGTTGCAGAAAACGGATTTTATTCCGGCTTTGGAGCGAGGCGCTCTCTTAGGGGGCACCGGTGGATTATTAGCCGGTCTGGCGGGCTTGGCTTTCTCCGGATTTGTGATCGCCGGAGGCGCCATACTGGGCGCCATCATGGCTGGAGCAACGATTGGTTCGCTGGGCGGCGGTCTGATGGGTATGAATGTCGGAAATACCAAGCTGAAACAGTTTGAGGAAGCTATTGAAAAGGGTGAATTGCTCGTTCTGATCGATATTCCCCGCGAACGGATAGAGGATATTAAGAAAAAAATTCTCAAGCATCATCCGACTGCCGAATTTGAGGGTATGGAACCGATCCTGCCTAGCGGATATTAAGCAAAAAACACTCAAGCATCATCCGACTGCCGAATCTGATGGTATGGAATCCATCCTGCCTTTATCCAGTACCTGGCGGATAAAGATGACTCCCATCCTGCGATGCGTGACGGGAGCCAGAATGATCAATCCAAAATTACCACTGAGACTCGCCAGTTTCAGGGTCGTACATTTCGTGGACGATTTTATTACGGTTGGCAATCAACTCTTCAATGCTGGGCGAATTGCTCATGGCGCGCGAAATAGCCAGTTTCATGGCTTCATAATTGGTGCGGTATAAATCCTTGCGATCCACATCCGGGTCCGCCGCGCATTCAGGGGCAATCCAGAGCATCGCGATAATGCACAGATCGTTGGCCTTATCAGCCGGAATAACGCCTTCTATGACGCTGTCCAGCACTGCGTCGGCCACGGCCGATTGCACGGGGCCGCCGAATAAATTCACATAAGCGCTGGATTTGATCGTGACTTTCGGGACCATGATAGTGGCAGGTCGTACCTGCTGGTTGCAGGCGCGGATTGCAAACATACGCGTATGGCCTTCGGTTTGTCCCATCAGATTGGCGAATGCGTGACCCGCAGGGCCTTTGACATCGCCTATGAGTATCTCAGGCATCGCGTCCGTGCCTTGACCTTCGCTGGAAAATACCGTCGCTTCGCCGGTTCTGAACCAAATTGTATCTGACATTGAAAACCCCAAAATTAAGTATAAGAAACGGGCATTCTATGACGGATAAAGAGAAGCGGGCAATAATGAAAAATAAATGAAGATGATTCAGCGAGCAGTAAGGATGGTTATAATAGACTAAACTCGACCAGCAGCATATTTGACTGTTTCCAGGAATCTCATTTTTTTCAATAGCTATGTTATTAAGATTTTTACCCGTTATTTCCACAACGGTGTTGTACGCGTTGTGTTATCTAATCAGTGTTTTTAAGTTCGATGTAGAATTCCACTTTAAAGCTATACCGTACGATTACCTGCTACAGGTCATCATCGGTTACATACTCTTCGCTTTTTCAAGACGCCTGTGGATTTTCCTGGTGATCCAGGCCCTAGTGATGGGCATACTGTATGTCGGCAATGCCATAAAGATATCTTTTTTCGGCGGCCCGATCATGCCGGACGATGTTTATGCGCTACGCTCCCTGTTGCTGATTCTTGATGGGTGGCGGTTTTTTGCCGCGGCTGTGCCATTGGCCGCCATCGCCGGTTTATTGCTGTACAACTTCAGCATGCGGCACTGGAGTTCCTATCTAGCTAGTGTAGCTGTGTTTCTATTTGGCATTACTCTGGTCTATGAGCCTAATTCTATTGTCGGTCCCCTCGATAAATTCTTCGGCAACTCGGTATGGGATCAGCGTTCCAACTACTTATGGCATGGCGCGACGGTTTACAGCATTCAGGAGAGCGCGCGCCGTATTGCCGAGGCTGACGTGGTGCCTGATCAGGATATAGCTCAGGAAGCGGCCGAAAAATTGCAATTGACTGTGCCGCAAAAGGTCGCCAGCACGCAAGCGTTTACACCGCGCAATGTGCATATTGTCCTGCTGGAGTCTTTCTGGGACCCGAATGAATTGAAGAAGGCCAAGTACAAGCAGAATCCGCTGTCGCCGGAATTTCGCAAGCTCTGGAAAAGCGCGGGGTATTCTCATGCCATGGCGCCGGTATTCGGCGGCTATACCGCTAATTCGGAATTTGAAGTCCTGTGCGGGTTTCCAGTCGTCAAGGATAACGTCAAGTTCGAGCGCCAGCTGCTGAACGATGTGCCCTGTCTGCCGCATATTCTTGCCGAAAACGGTTATAAAACCATGGCTTCCCATCCCAATGTGCCGGTATTCTGGAATCGCGTGAATGCCTATCGGCGCATCGGATTCCAGACTTACTGGTCACTACAGGATTTTATGCAGGATGACATGAATCGCGAGTTTCTGTCCGATGAATCGCTGTACCGTCAGGTCATGGAGAAAATCCAGCCCTCGCTGGATGCGCATCAGCCTGTCCTGGATTACATCGTGACCTATTTCGGCCATTGGAATTACCCTTTAAGTGAAAACAGGCCCAATAAAGTGTCATCGCCTTCTCCGGTAGAGGAAGTATCGAGTTATGCCAACACGGTCTATTACAAATCCCGCGAAATGATGGATTTCATCAATGAAATGCGCAAGCGGGACCCGGACGGCATTATCGTACTGTTCGGCGATCACCTGCCTTTCCTGGGCGAAAATTTTGCCGGCTATGTCGATTCAGGCGTGCTTGCGGCCAATCGCAGCGACTTTACGCCGGATATGTTCAAGTTCTATGTCAGCACGCCGATGCTGATTATCGACGGCAAACGCGGACCGGTTAAATTCGGCAGCATGCCGCTTTATCAGGTGCCCAAATTCGTGCTGAACCTGCTGAATTTCAATGAGCCGACGATCATGGACTACACCGACTCAATGCCTGATATGCGGGTACGACCATTGCCCGGCCTGCATTTTAATCTGACTAAGGACCAGAAAGTAGATCTCTGCAAGGAACCACCTTATTCAGCAGGTTGTAAGGCATCCGCCGATTGGCTGCGCGATGTGCTGGTCGTTAGCAACGACCTGTTTATAGGTCGCCAGTTTACTCGTCCCAAGCATCCGCCTATGGAGCCGAGTGAACCTGAGCCTGTAACAGCCGATGTTGCCGCCCGGCAGGGAACAGCGGCTCATATAACACAATAAGGCACCAGAGTAGGGCGGCCAACTGCCGCCTATTGATTTTCCGGAGAAAAATGCATGAAAAAATATTTCACAATGATTATGCTCAGTCTCTCTGGGCTTTTTTCAAACAGCGGCTGGGCGAATCAAATCTCTGTGCCGCTGCAGATTGATTACAGCATGATCGAGAAAGCGTTGGTTACGCAGCTCTACAAAGGCGCAGACCACACCGCCCAACTCTGGAATGACAAGCAGGGATGCAGTTATTTGAAGTTTTCCAATCCACAGGTCAGCGGACAAAACGGCCAGGTCCGGCTGTTAAACGAAGTCCAGGCCCGGTTCGGGACCGGATTTGGCGGACAATGCGTGCCCATGCTGGACTGGGCAGGGGTATTGGAGACCTTCCAGCAACCGACCCTGAATGCCGAACAGTCGGTCGTGACTTTTCCTGTCACCCGAGCCAACGCCTATGACAGTCAAGGCCGCCAGTTGACCATTGATAAATTGCAGGATTTGATTACCCGCGTCGTCGAGCCCAGACTCGCAGCCGTCAAAGTGGATCTGAATGAATCCCGTGTCGATATTCAGCAAACGCTGGCCAGGTTTTTGCCCAGAGAGAACGCCGCAGAATTTCAGCAGATGCTGAACACGCTGAAATTCAACACTATTCAGGCCCAGGATGACGGCATCAATGTCAATCTCGCCTTCGATGCGCCGGCTCAAATGGCGGTCAAACAAGCGCCGGCCCCGGCCTTCAGCGAAGCGGAGCAACAACAATGGGCAGCCACATGGCAGCAATGGGATGAGTTTTTGACGTCGGCGATCAAAAAGGCCTCCGATGATACCCAGTCGCAGGAAGTGCGTGAAACCTTGATGGAAATTCTGCTTGATTCGCGCGCCGCTTTCCAGTCCGGCTTGAAAGGACAGAGCACGAGCGGTGCCGATCCGGTCCGCGTATTCTTTACCGATACCTGGGAGCGTCTGGCGCCTGTCCTGAAAACCGTCGCCAGGGAAGTGCCCGGTATCCAGGGCATGCAATATCTGACGTTCATAGCCGCTACCGATGTCATGTATGAGCTTGAGAACCTGGGTGCGCCATTCGGCCTGCAGATTTCCTCGGAAGGCTTGCGCAGGCTGGCGCGCATGCTGATAGCCGGCAGGCAGGAGCACATGGACGCAAAGCCGATGCAATAGCATGAGCCGGGCGGCGAAACATGAATACGCATGAGCAAAGGCACCGAAACGCGCATCTGGGCGATAAAGCGCTATTCAGCGGCGAGCATTTGCTGCGTTTGCGCAAGGCGGTTTATGATCTTTGCTGGTTATTCAACCGCGGCTATGCCCGGCATTCAGCCATCAAGCTGGTAGGCGATCACTATCAGCTGCTCAAACGCCAGCGCCTGGCTATTTCCAGGGCGGCCTGTTCGGATGAAAGCCGGGAATTGAGAGTAGCCAAATGCCTGCCGATTGAGGCCATCAAAGATCGGCAACTGGTCATTGACGGGCTCAACCTGATCATCACGGTCGAGACAATCATGGCCGGCGGCGTCGTGCTGCGTTGCCGGGATGGCTGTATCCGCGACATCGCCAGCATCCATGGCACTTACCGGCAGGTCCATGAAACCGGCAACGCCATCGCTCTTGTCGGTCAGGCGCTTGAATTTTTCAGACCGGAAAACATCCTGTGGATTTTTGACAAGCCCGTTTCCAACAGCGGCCGCCTGGCGGTCATGGTGCGCGATATGGCTCAAGCCAGGGGCTGGAACTGGCAGACCGCTTTAATGAACAATCCCGACCAATTCATTATCCGCTCTGATAAACTGGCAATTACTTCCGATTCAGCCGTATTGGACGAGGTCGGGCAATGGGTAAATCCGGGCGAGTATATCGTAGCCAATTTTTTCTCCTCGGCTTGGATTATTGACTTTTCCAACGTGAGCGACCCAGTCTGATAATTTCAAGCAATTCTCCGTGTTGCGCCTGCTTTTTACGAACTTTATAAAATCCCTATTGTCCAGGTCTCGTATGGCTGAGCTTGTGGTAAAAGAGTTAACCTTTACAATTGAGTGTCGGTGCGTTGGATAAAGCGCACTTCACAAATCCACAAAGCAATGCATTCACTTTTTCTCTTGCCGGGCCGGAAGCGCCTCTCCGCATTTTCGCAAAAAAAACACGTTCAAAAATTACATTCAGAAAACATCCCGATCGAAATTACATCTTTGCTCATACCCTAACTCATAAATACAGGATTTCCTTAGATTGAAGTACAGTGTTAACTGTAGTGTATGAGGTTGAATCTAAATATAACCTACTGCCGTAGTCAAGAATTGTAGAGAAAAACGGAACATCCTTCAGCTGAAGCTGGAAATGATGTTTCAACCTGAAATAATCTTGGGTAAGGAGTATGTAGTCATGACATCTATATTTAGCTTAACTGCGATGCTGTTGCCAGGTGACTTCTGTCCAGTGAGAACCTGTGCAGAATCCCACCGGCGATCCAGTTTGACGTCCATGGACGCCTCCAGATGGCTAGTCCATCCATCACTATAGGGAATGGAAAATGTTAATCAGAACTCAACAAAGACTTGCCCCAAAAGGTAAGAGGACTTTAGCCGCGCTGATGTCGCTGCTCATGGCCATGCCGAATGTCGGCGTAGCTCCCTCGTTTGCCGCAGTGGATCCCGCACAGGTCGGTTCGGGCTTCACGGTCACAGCTTCCGACCTGGCCTATATCCTTCAGCAAATTAAGATCGCTGAGTATCACGCCGCGAATACCACACAGGCAACAGGCCCTTGCGGAGCGCTGCTAGGCGACGGGCCTAATCAGATCGGCAGCCCACTCCTTTCTCTCGGGCTTCGGACGGTAGATGGGACTTGCAACAACCTCCAAGCCGGACAGGAGAAATTCGGCGCCTCGGATCAGACATTCCCGCGCTTGACCACGCCCAATTTCAATAAGGCAGCTGACCAGATTCCGCAAGGTTTCCCAGGAGCAGGGAGTGACACAAACTACAACCAGACCAGTGGTTTTGTTTTCGATTCCCAGCCGCGCATAATAAGTAACTTGATTGTTGATCAGACTTCAACCAACCCGGCCGCCGTCAACGTGGCAGGCTTTCCGGCTAGAACTCAGGGTAATGAAGGGGTTTTTCCGTGTACTACGGAGCCATCAACTCCAGGAGGCACCGATGGGTTGCCAGAGGGGTGCGTGCCTGAGCATCAAACCCTGTTTATCCCAAACGTTACCACTGATGTCGGCCTTTCACCGCCATTCAACTCGCTGTTTACAATCTTCGGCCAGTTCTTCGATCACGGCCTCGATAAGATCACTAATGGCGGCAATGGACAGGTTTTTGTCCCGTTGAAGAATGACGACCCGCTGGTCGCCGGCCCGGACCACATTTTCGGCAATGCCGATGATCTTCCGCTTCAGCAGCGGTTCATGGTCCTGACGCGGGGCACTATCAAACAAGGCCCTGACGGTTTCCGTAACGCTCCGAATACGGATACCCCGTTCGTGGATCAAAGCCAGACTTACACCTCACATTCATCGCATCAGGTCTTCACTCGCGAGTATGTTCTAAATGCCGAAGGCGAACCGGTTGCGACAGGCAGGTTCCTCGAACAGACCGATGGCGGCTTACCCACTTGGGCGATGATCAAGGAGCAGGCGGCGACCAAACTCGGTCTTCAGCTTGTCGACGCGGACGTCAGCGACATCCCCATGATAGCGGCCGATCAGTACGGTAACTTCCTCCCCGGCCCGAACGGTCTTCCTCAGTATGTGACGGCTACCGGCCTCGTCGAGGGCAATCTGAGCGCACCAGTTGCTGCTCCAGCGAACGTGGATCGTATCGCAACGGCATTCCTGAATGATATCGCGCACAGTGCAGATCCGGGAGCTGTCACTGCTCCAAAGGCACCTGATGCAGATACCACAGCTGGCGGCAGCCTTGATCCAGCTGCAGCCGGCGAGTACGATGATGAACTGCTCGATCAGCACTTCATCTGCGGCGACGGTCGTTGCAACGAGAATATTGCGCTGACCGCAGTCCACCAGGTTTTCCACTCCGAGCATAATCGTCTGATCGATTACTTCACCAGCCCAACTGATGGTGTGCTGACCCGGCCCGAGAATGCCGAACTGCTGGCGGATTTCAAGAACGTCAATCTTGCCCCAGGGACGGATAAGACCTTTACCTATGAAGAGCGTCTGTTCCAGGCTGCCCGTTTCGTCACTGAAATGGAATATCAGCATCTGGTGTTCGAGGAGTTTGCGCGCAAGGTCCAGCCGGCGATTAACGCTTTCGAACCCTTCGCCTTCAACCAGACGGATCTCAATCCGGCAATTACGGCTGAGTTTGCCCATGCGGTTTACCGTTTCGGCCATTCGATGCTGACCGATACGATCCCGCGCGTAAACACGCCTGAATCAGTAGTTGCCGGCGCGCTGCCGCGCAATGACATTCCGTTGTTTGACGGATTCCTCAACCCGGCGGCATACAACGATGGAGGTAACGGTATCAGAATCAACTCCCGTGATGCCGCCACCGCCATCCTCATGGGGTTGTCGGATCAGACGGGTAACGAGATAGACGAATTCGTGACCGAAACGATGCGTAACCACCTGCTGGGTCTACCACTTGACCTGCCTAGCATCAATATGGCGCGTGCCCGCAGTGAGGGTATTCCTTCTCTAAATAACGTTCGCAAGCAAATTTTCGCGACGACAAACGATGGTCAGTTGACGCCCTATGCAAACTGGATTGACTTCGACCAAGCGCTTAAGCACCATGCCTCGCTGGTTAACTTCGTTGCGGCATATGGCAAACATTCAACCATTGTTGTCGCGACAACCTTAGAGGGCAAACGTGCTGCCGCTGACCAGATCGTCAACGGTACAGTTTTGACCGGACCGGATGGCTTCCTGGATGACGACCCTGACACAACTGTAAATGAAAGCGCCGATAACATCTTCCCACCGGAGGATAGTGCCGACTTCATGTTCAGCACGGGCAACTGGGCGAATGACGCGAATGGCGTATCTCAAACCGGTGTTGATGATATCGACCTCTGGATGGGGGGGCTTGCCGAGAACACCAACCTGTTTGGCGGTCTGCTGGGGCCTACTTTCAACTATGTGTTCGAGAAACAGCTCACTGATCTCCAGAACGGCGACCGGTTCTACTATCTGGCCCGTACGCCAGGCATGAACCTGCGGACCCAGCTTGAGGGTAATTCGTTTGCTGAGCTGATAATGCGCAATACTACTGCGCACACCCTGAAGGCTGATCCGTTCGCGACAGCTGACTGCAAGTTCGAGCTTGGCAACCTTACTTTCCCTGCGGATACAGGCAGTGACATCACCGGCCCTGGCTCGGTCAACGATGACCCAACCTCGGAATGTAACGAAAATCTCCTGTTGCTTCGTGAACCTGACGGCACGATCCGATACCGGGCGGTCAACGATGTCGATCCGGTGGGCATCAATGGCCAGAGTGTCTACAACGGTACTGATTTTGCCGATGACTTCTACGGCGGCAACGATAACGACACTTTCTGGGGCGGCCTGGGCAATGACAGGATCGAAGGCGGCGGCGGAGACGACGTGGCTCTCGGCGGCGAAGGCAATGACATTATCACCGACTTTGCAGGCAACGACATTCTCAAAGGCGGTCCCGGCAACGACGCCATCGACGGCGGCATCGGCGATGACATCATTATGGCCGGCGATGGTAAGGACTTCACCAACGGCGGCGGCAATAACAATGAAACCTTTAGCGGCCCAGGCGATGACTTTGCCATTGCCGGGCAGGGTATAGATGCCGTCTTCGGTGACAGCGGCGACGATTGGGAAGAGGGAGGCGACCAGCCAGATCTCCTGATCGGTGACAGTTCCACCTTGTTCTTCAATGACCTTAACCTGCCTGGCCATGATATCCTGATCGGTCAGGGCGGCGATGACGACTATGACATGGAGGGTGGTGACGACATTGGCGTGGCCGGCCCTGGTGTAGAGAAGAACGCCGGCGGCTCTGGCTATGACTGGGTTGTTGGAGTGGGAGATCCACAGCCTCAAAATGCTGATTTGGCTCTGCTGATCCTTAATACGCCACCAGTGAACGAAACTCGCGATCGGTACAATGAAATTGAAGCGCTGTCCGGCTGGAAGTTTGACGATACCCTGCGTGGCGACGATATTATCCCCAGTCAGATTGGCGGCGGCGGCTTCATCGGCTGTGACGCGCTCGATCAGGCGGGTCTGGACCGCATCGCCGGCCTCGATGATCTGGTTCCGCCACTGGCTGCAGGTACGGCTACGCCATTGGCTTCGGTCGTTGCCAATTCCGTGACCAACTTTTGTCTGTTGAAGGGAGACTTCGTCTGGGGCGAGGGCAATATCCTCCTCGGCGGCGAAGGCAGTGATCAGCTCGAAGGTCGCGGCGCTAATGACATTCTTGACGGCGACCGTTACCTGAATGTCCGGCTCAGTGTTCGTGATGGCGCGGGCGCTGAAATCGGCACTACCGACCTCATGGAGAACAAAGAGCTTACAGGAAGAAACTTCGGTGCTGGCACTGACGGCATGACCCTGCAACAAGCCGTGTTCGCGGGCCTCGTCGATCCGGGCAACATCGTGGCTGTGCGGGAGATCCTGACCCCAACCGTTCCCTCCGCTGACTGTGGCGCCGCAACACCGCTCAACTGCGATACGGCGTTGTTCTCAGGGCCGCAGGTCAATTACACCATTACCCTCAATGCCGATGGCAGCGTAACTGTCAGCGACAACACTGGCGGTGGCGGTGGCGGCGGTGGTGGTGGTGGTGGTGGTGGTGGCGTCAACGATGGCACCGATATTTTGTGGAATATCGAACAGCTCAGCTTCTGTGCAACGCCTGGCGCTCTTAGAAACACCTGCGATGTCCGTGCCGCTCCGATCAGCGTCGCTGACGCGATCGCGCCGGTCGCCGAAGTGACGCCCGCCTCGCTGGTCTTGGCTTTCGGGGATCAGGCCGTCGGCACTACCTCGGCGCCGCAGAGCATCACGGTCAGCAACACCGGGAACGGCAATCTCGTGGTATCCGGAGTCACAATAACCGGTGCTGATGCATCACAGTTCTCATTAGCCAGCAACAACTGTGGCACTGTCGCACCTCTTGGCAGCTGCACTGTCACTGTGCAGTTCTCTCCCACCTCCGACGTCCCTAAGACGGCCACTGTCTCTATCGCACACAACGCGGCGGGATCACCTTTCAGCGTCACAGTGAGCGGCACGGGCACGGCCCAACCACCAGATCCGGCCGCCACAACAACGACCGCCACCATCGCCAACACAACTTTCGGCGGCGGTAGGGGGATACGGATCGGTGCCAGTGTCACCAGCAACGTTCGGGTGAGAAACACGGGCACTAACCCGCTCGTCATCACCTCTGCGAGTGTGGCGCCTGGGCCGTTCACGGTCACCCTGGGCACCTGCGGCACACCAGTTCGCGTGGGCAGGGCTTGCAATCTCAGAGTCACCTTCAGTCCGACCGCTGCCCAGTTGTACACGCGGACACTGACAGTGGTGAGCAACGCCTCTCCAGCCCCAATTGGCACCTTAACGGGTAGGGGGCGCTAACATGGAAAGCGTAATGTAGCAGTCGTAGCGCGCTACGTGGCAGACCGCGGGACGGCTCCCAAGCCGCTCCCGCGGTCACCCTCCCGAAAGGCGCCGCGACTAAGGCATGGCAAGCTCAAAGGAGCCGAACACGATATCGGCGCTATTGGATCTTGATTTGGAAACTTAAGGTATTTTTTATGAAATATTTCGCAATAACATTATGTACAGCCATTATTTCCGCTTCTGCATTCCTTGCGCTCTCATTTGTAGATGAGGTTTTCCTGGAAAACACGTCGATTGCAAAAACACAGGCAGTCCAGGAGAAGAGCCTGGCGGCAGAAGAACAATTTGCAACTGCAAAAGGTGATAGCTTCACCGCGGGAAAGGCTTTCGGTGAAAAAAAAGGCAGTCTCGACAGCATGGAAACAATGGTTGGCAGAGGGAAAAATTATCTTTTAACGCAAGTTAATAATCGCCTGAATCAGCTTAGACCCTTCAGGACCAGGATAGAAAACATAACTGCTCTGAGCGATTCGGAAAGAAAAAGCCTGGTTTCCGAGCTTAGTGCCGAAATTGACATGTTTGAGGCATTCAAGCCAGAGATTAACAGGAGCGCAACTAAGCAGGACATTAGAAACGTTGCCGATAAAATAAAGGCTGAATGGATAAAAAGCAGACTCACTGTGGCGCGCGCGGAAGGACAGATTCTTGCAGAAAAGGAAAATCAGCTTATATCGGATGCCGATGCGGCTTCTTTAGGTATCCAAAAGCGCATAGATGCCCTTAAAGCATCGGGAAAAAACACTAAGGCCCATGAGCAGCTGCTTTCTGCGTATGACCAGAAAATTGCTTCCGCAAAGCAGGATATAGCAGCCGCAAAAGAGAAATCTGGCGCAGCGGCCAGCGCTTCAACAGAAGATGAAAAAGAAAAGCTAATTAAAGGGAAGGACCTTTTGTTAAAAAGTGGCCATGACAGCATAACAGATGCTTACAAGCTGTTGACAGAAGCAGCGCGCCAGGAGTTTTCGCAAAGGTATAAATAGGATCCATCCGGTGTTGGCGGCGAAAAATAATCAGGCGCTTAACTATCGGTCCTGTTAATTGACAAGGATATCGCCAACGGCAACAAAGAGAATTTATCAGAAGATCCGCGCGGTGTCGTGACCGACATCGCAACGGTTCTTATCGCTTTATTGTTATTCCGCCTGGCCCTGCAACCACGCAGTGGATGGAAGATTTACCCGATGCAATTACCTCGGCCGAACCCGTCTGTTTGCGCCGAGAGAAAACTGCCCTCCTACCGGTTGAAATTTGATCAGGGGCGAAACGGTTTTTACCTTAAGTAAGGTACGAATTTGAATGCCGCCCTACATCACCGACAGCATGAAGAGGACAGGCAGTGGATAGAATCCAATTTTAGAAACAAAAACGGAGGTTTATCATGTTCAAGAAAATC
The DNA here is from genome assembly GCF_000427625.1 of Methylobacter luteus IMV-B-3098. Taxonomy (GTDB): domain Bacteria; phylum Pseudomonadota; class Gammaproteobacteria; order Methylococcales; family Methylomonadaceae; genus Methylobacter; species Methylobacter luteus. Next base: position 1,280,289 of record NZ_KE386569.1, on the reverse strand, counting down.
AACAAAATAGTAAACTCCAGCCAGCACGGGAAGGTCTTGGTTCGCTGTTCATCTGTCTTGCCCAAGGGATTTAACAACGACCGCGCAAGGAAGCATATCGACCCAGTTGCAGCGCTAGCTTGTCTTCTCGGTACAGTCGCCGGGCCGGCCTATGCGGGATTCGATATTCCAACAGGCGTGGCTGCGGTACCTCCTACGGCGTCGCCCAGTCCATTATTTGGAGCTACGGAATTCAGCGCTCCGCTGCTGATGTTCGAGGAGTTCGGTTTGCGGACGATGCCGGCCAGTCCGCCTTCGAACACGAACTCTATTCCGGGGCCTATTGACTGCGATAAAACCCCGGACGGCAAGGATCTCGATGATTTCCTTAAAGAACCCCTGCATCCTTTTCCCACCGAAGCAGCAAATGATGCGTTACCCAACGCCTGGGCAACCCTGGTTAATGATTGCGCAGGCACGTTCGGTAAAACCGTCCTGGAAGGGCGGCCTTCAGGGAAGTACTTTGCCCATCAGCGGTGGGATGAATTCTTTCCCAAAGTCTACTTCCAGAGCGCTCAGACCGGTGCGCGCACCAACCTTGGGTTGCGAGACCAATACCAAAGGCACGGCTACAGCAAAGGGGAATTCGGAAGTGGCGGGCTTTATCATTTCAACGGCACCCTCAACGGAACCACGAAAGGACTCGAAGTCAGAATTCATCCGAAGATGCCCGTCCAGAAACCCGAGGCGCTCTGGACTTTCGACGGCACCTTCCCGCCGAAGCTACTCATGGCGCGCTATGGCGAACCTGTCTTGTTCCGGCATTACAACGCGCTGCCGATGGATCCCTTGGCTAACTCAGGCTTTGGAAGCTATACCATCAGCACGCACGAGCATAACGGCCACAGTCCGGCCGAGAGTGACGGTTACACGGCGGCCTTCTTCTATCCGGGCGAATTCTACGATTATCATTGGCCGATGATCCTGGCGGGGCATGACAGCATCAATAATCCAGCCAGCGATACCAAGGCCGGTTATCCCGACGGTAATGGCGGCATTATCAAGATACGCGGCGACTGGCGGGAAACGATGAGCACCCATTGGTTCCACGATCACATGCTCGACTTTACGGCGCAGAACGTCTACAAGGGCAATGCGGCCATGATGAACTATTACAGCGCGGTGGACCGTGGCCGAGAGCCGAAATCCATAAAGGAGGCAAGAGGTGACAGGAGAAAGCCCGGCTATGGCTGCCACTATGCCAATCCGCAAAATGTAAATCTCTGCCTGCCCAGCGGCAATGCCCTCGATTGGGGCAACCGGGACTATGACGTCAATCTGTTGCTCGCCGACAAGGCCTGGGATCAGGATGGTCAGCTCTCTTTCAATATCTTCAACACGGATGGCTTCCTCGGCGATCGGATTACTGTCAACTGGGTTTACAAGCCTTATGTGGATGTTCGCGCCCGCCGCTACCGCTTCCGTATCCTGAACGGCAGTGTGTCCCGTTACTTCAAGATCGCCCTGGTCAACGAGCAGGGCCAGCGCGTGCCGTCTCATATGATTGCCAATGATGGCAACATCATGGAGCATGCAGTGCCATTCCCCAATGCCCAGTCCGCCGATCTGCCTTCACAGGGCATTGCCGAGCGCTACGATATCGTCGTGGATTTCAAAAACTTTGTTGGCCAAAAGCTCTACTTCGTCAACCTGCTGGAGCACGAAAACGGTAGAGGTCCGAAACAGGCGATACCGTTGGCGAATGTCCTGAATGGCAGTTACAAAGCCGATGGCATTAAAGGTGATCCGGGCGTCGGCAAGTTCCTCGAATTCCGCGTGCGCCCATGCGAGCGGAGGGGGCGGCCAATCAGCTGCACGGACTTCAGCATGAATCCGGCGGATTACGAAGACGGCGGGTTGAAGATGATTCCGCTGCCCACTTTTGATAAGGCGGAGCTCGATAACGCGATACACAGGAAGTTCGAGTTCGGGCGAAGCAGCGGTACCGACGAACAGCCCTGGACCATCAGGACCGATGGCGGACGCGGTCTCACTATGGATCCGCACCGGCTGTCGGCCGCACCGGTCGAGGGTACCGCCGAGATCTGGCATATCAAAAACGGTGGTAATGGCTGGAGCCATCCGGTCCACGTGCATTTCGAGGAAGGGCAAATCCTGAAGCGTGGCGGTGTGGAGCCGCCGATATGGGAAAAGTGGGCGCGCAAAGACGTCTATCGTATCGGCCCTCTGTCGGATTCGACAGATAGTGTCGATGTGGCCATACGTTTCAGGGAATTTGCCGGCACCTACATGGAGCATTGCCATAACACCCAGCACGAGGACAAAGCCATGCTGATGCGGTGGGATATCCTGAATCCACTTAAACCCATAGTGCTGCCTACGCCTGTTCCGGGATGGGAGGGAGTCTCTTATGAACCTTCATTTGTTTTGCCGACCTATCTGGACGGATGCGATAGCCCTAGTGCTAACTGCCAATGACTGCCTTGAGTCCTGATAGGAGAAGTAGACGATGAAAACGCGGCACGTATCAGAAGGTATGAGCGTAATGGCTGTCATTTTCCTGTTCGTCTGCACCGCACTGATGCTTGGGAGCGGTCCTGCCTGGGCCGCTCCTGCGGGTTCGCGGTGGGGAGCGGACTATTTTCCCAATATTCCTCTGGTGGCGCAGAATGGGAATACAGTCCGCTTCTATGACGACCTTATCAAGGATAAGGTGGTGGCGATCAATTTCATTTTTACGCATTGCTCGGATTCCTGTCCGGCAGAGACGGCCAGCATGCGCCAGGTCCAAAAGGCGCTGGGCGATCGCGTAGGCCGCGATGTTTTCTTTTATTCGATCAGCATAGACCCCGAGCACGATACGCCGGCGGCGCTCAAGGCGTATTCCGAGAAGTTCAGGGTTGGGCCGGGCTGGACATTTCTGACCGGGAATAGGGCGGATATCACGCTGCTGCGCAAAAAACTGGGCCTTTACAGTGAGGAGGAGCCAAGCGAGAAAGCCGGCGATCACCACATTAATCTCATCGTCGGCAATGAGGCTACCGGGCAGTGGATCAAACGCTCGCCCTTCGACGAGCCAAAGGTTTTGGCTAGATTGCTCGGCTATTCGCTCCAACGCGTGCATACGGCTAAGCCAGAATCAGTAAGTTATGCCGAAGCACCGCGCCTGCCCAACTTAAGCCGGGGCGAGGATCTTTATCGTTCGCGCTGCGACTCCTGTCATAGCCTGGGTACGGAAGACGGACTGGGGCCAGGGCTGTCGGGCGTGACTGAGCAGCGGGACCACGCCTGGCTTGCGCGCTGGCTGAAGGAGCCTGATCAGATGCTGGCGGAAAAAGACCCTATCGCGACGCAATTATTTGTTAAGTACAACGAGGTAGCCATGCCGAATCTGAGGCTCAGCGACGCTGATGTGGACGCCCTGATCACTTATATGGCCGATTCGGCCAAGCAAGTTGGCGGCGCCATTGCGACCAATAGCGAAGGAGGCGCTGGACAATAAGCATATTCAATGTCTGGGCGCCGTTCGAGCGGACGCGCACGGGTTGGGTACTGAATCGTGCGGCGTAGGATTTTTGTTAGTGTTTTCGCTGGGAGTTAACTAATATCGAGGTATTGGGGAAATATATTCCTGAAAATATTTAAATATATCGGAGGATACTGATTCCTGAAGCGCGGACCTTAATAATAAAGCCGTATTTGAATAGGTATCTAAACCTAATAAACAGCGTGTATTTAATAAGTATTTTGCCTAGTAAGTAATACGTATTTTAAATAGTTATTAATTATCACTTAATTAGCTAACTCATACTCATCCACTGATAACTTGGAAGGCACTGCCTGTATCTTGCTTTCATCTGGCCCGATTTGATTCATGCGAATCATTTTAATTAGAAGGATAACGGTGACCAGAAATATAGTTGTTAAGCATGGGAACTCTTTTAACTTAACTTTAGGGCCGATGATATGAAGACATCATAACTATTTAGGAATTATTCAATAAATACATCAATAACAATAATTAAGGATTAGCCATGAACGTATCAATAATACCCTATAAAATGAGAGCAGCCCTCTTATTAACGGCGACACCGTTAATAAGCGCACTCCCGGCTGCCGCAGCACTGCCTACAGTACCTGTTCTGTCAAACGTCAGCGGCGAAATCGAAAAGCTGACTCTCAACGATCCCGCCGATCTCTGGTCGGGCGGCACGATTGTCGTTGGCGGACAGGTCGTCATCATCCCCAGAAATCTGTTGCTGGATTTGCCGGCGAACCGGATGACGCTGAAGCAACTCTTCGATCAGGCGCCTGAAGCCTGCGTTAGCGCCGGAGAAAGCGGATTAGCCAAGAGTGATACTTGCAACGTCAGCAAAACCGGTGGTTTCGCCACGATTGCCGCGAACCGCTCGGTTCCCGGCAATGCCATTACCGGTGACGTATTCATCGAAAAAGGCCGCGAGGTAGTCACCGGCGTGGTGACATTCATCAATTACACGGACGGCTATTTCCGTCTCAATGGCGACCCCAACAAGCCCGATACCGGCGTCATGGTGCGCCTGAACGACCCGGACGGACGGCATACTGTCCAGCAGGGCGCCGGTTGTATAGCCGGAAGCCCGAACTGCAGTCCGGACCCGCGTTTCACCCTGGACGCCGACAACTACACCAACGTCTTCAGCACCGGCTATCCGCTGTGTATTCCAAGCGCAACAACGCGCCAGTTTCCGGGATTGCCCCAACTTGCCGACATACAGGGAGGCCAGGCTGCCGGTCCCACTCAGGCCGGCGCCGATGGTTCTGGGGATCTGCTCTGTCCGACAACCAACCGTACTGTCAATAACGGCGAGCCGGTCGATGACTCGCGCCGATTCGCGCCTGTCATGATAGGCGACAACATTACTGCCGAGGGTAACTTCGAGACGATCAATGGCGTGCATTTTCTCTCCGCCCATTCGAGCATGATAGCGAAAGCGTTGACCACAAAAGCAGGCCAGCCAGACTATCTGTTCCTGGATGAAGTGGAAATGGATGTCGGCGGTTTCCAGAACGAGCGCGCCCGCACCCTCATCATAGGCTACGCCACACTGGCGCCCACCGATGTGCTTATCTGGTCGATTCACTATGATCCAATTAATAATGAACCGCATGAGTTCCCTCTGGCCTCGGTGGCTGGCTGTAACGCTGCCGACGGCGATCCCACTGCTTGCGGTTCACAGGGCATCGGAGGCGGTGGCGCGAACATTTTTAAGATCCGCCATGACGTCGATTTCCTGGTTGGCGCCGATCCCAAGCTCAATCCGTGCGCTCACTTGCAAGCGGACCCTCGCTTCGCACCGCTTAATGTCTGCCCAAATGGTGGTGGAACTGATAGCACGGCTGCTGCAGCTATCGCCGATCAATTCGGTATTTTGAGCCCGATGCCGCGCGAAATTCAGGCGCGTACCGGCAACAGTCTGGCTAATCCCGGCCTCGTCACGCTGGACGTTAAAGGTGAAGCGGCCACCAATGGACAGTATCTTTTCCCCTTCGGCGTGGGACTTGGCGGCGTCGCTTTTCCTGAATTCAACGAGATCAACCTCAATGGGCTTGCCTCGCCAAACTTCTTTACCGCATTACCCTGGACGCTGGATCGCCGGCTCAGCCCCGGCGGATGCGACCCTACTTGCGAGCCAGAGGTTCAGCCGTTAACTCCTTATCCATTTGAAGGTCTGGATCCGCGTACGCAAGCGCAACTTCCAACAGGGCAGTACAATGATCCGAACTATGTCGATACTAGTCTTCCCAATGTCAGAGATCGTATTTTCTCGTTTGTCAGCCCGAATGCAGATCGTCCGAACGGCAATGGCGGCGGGACAAATGCGACCGGCAACTTTACGTCTACGGTGCTGGCTTTTCCACCTGCAGAGCCACCCGCTATCGCAATCGGTGTAACGCCGCCGGTTGTGCTTGCCTGCACAGGCCCTGGCACCGGCACTAACACTGCGCCGGTGATTGTAGATATTCCAGAGCAAACCGCGACCGCGGGTCAGTCTTTCAGCTTACTGGTGGATGCGAGCGATGCCGAAGGTGACGCTCTCACTTTCTCATTGTCGGCCGCGCCGGCCGGCATGACTATTAACAGTTCGTCAGGTCTGATTGCATGGACGCCAACAGCTGAACAAGTTGGAACCCATTCGGTAACCGCGGAGGCGACGGATGGTCAGGACTCTGACGCTGTCACCTTCACCGTGTCGGTCGATGGCGCAGGTGGCGGCGGCACAAATACCGCGCCGACGATCACGGCGATTGCAGATCGAACCGTGACCGCAGGTCAGTCCTTCAGTTTACAGGTACAAGCGAGCGATGCCGAAGGCGATGCACTCACATTCTCGTTGTCGGCCGCGCCTAATGGCATGACTATTGATGGAACATCAGGCCAGATCGCATGGGCACCAACTGTTGATCAGGTCGGGTCCCATTCGGTAACCGTGCAGGTGACGGACGGTCAGCTATCGACCGCTGAAAGCTTCAACGTGACGGTCGCGCCAGTGCAGGAAACCCTCACTGTGAGACGGGCGGAATTCCGTACCCGCAGAGGTGAATTGCGCATTGATGGCACAAGCTCGTTGCTCAGTAATCATTCAATCGACGTATTTATAGGCAATACCACGGCGGGAAGCCCTATCGGCAGCATGTCAGTCAATCCGCTGACCGGCATATTTACTTTGAGAACCACCACTGATCTAGGCGGTGCAACCCAGATTACTTTGCAATCTTCTCTTGGCGAGGTTGAGTTGGTGAATCTGACAGTACGTAACTAAAACCATAAAAGGCGGTTTCGCTGTCGTGAAGCCGCCTTACAAATGGAAAACGGACCGCCTTTAAATTAAGGTAATAAACCTCTGATCCATAACGCTTCCTGAAAAAATTCTGTCGCGGTTTTGTTCATGTAAAATCACCATCGCATTGCCACGGCGATAGAGTCAAAAGCTCAGTGTAAATCAATAGGGACGGTTTTTAATATTAAGCCGATACAGAACAGGCGAGAGAAGAACGTCGATCAGAAAAAAAGTCAAGGCAACCGCTAAAATATCCGCCACATTCAGGTCCAGTTGCGCATGAAGCACCAACGCAGGCATGACCGATTCGGGGATTGTATCGATACTGCGGACACGGCTGCTCTCGGCATAGCCCTGCCGGCGCTTGATAAAACTGGCCAGCAGATCGCCCGACATGGCCGCCAAACCGAATAAGGCGCCGTCAAGCGCAGGCATTCCCAGAACCGTTGCAACAAGCGAAGTAGTGATAACCGAGACGATAATGCCGCGCCAGGTTTTTCTATAACCAAACAGCGCGCGTCCGTCACCTAGTGTTAGGCCCATATCCACCGGCAGGCTGAACCGGTCCTTCAGCCAATGGCGGGCTAAAACCGGTGCGCCATTGGCGGCCAGCAGCAATATAACGGTTCGGCCGATACAGATCAGGCAGAGTTCAGTGTCAGTCATAAACAATTCCCAAATTGTGAATCACAAATTTTTTGACCAGTTATTTTTGAACAAGTCTCAGGAAGAGAGTATCCAATTTAAAAGTTTGGCTCCTTAAATGGTATATGGAGCCTTGCATTGGCAGCACAAAAACTGATGCCGTCGGTCAGATAAATGCTTTGTTAAACCTTTCAGGAGATTGACGATGAAACTTTACTACAGTCCTGGTGCATGTTCGCTCTCGCCGCATATTGTCTTGTGCGAGGCTGAGCTGCCGTATGAACTCATTAAAGTTGACCTGCGGGAAAAAATGACTGAAACCGGCGAAGATTTCCGCAGCGTCAGCCCCAATGGCTATGTGCCGGTCCTGGTGCTGGATGACGGAAGGAAACTGACCGAAGGGCCGGCCATTATCCAATATCTCGCCGATCGGGTACCCGAGAAAAAACTGGCGCCCACGACTGGTACGTTTGAACGTTATAATCTGCAACAGTGGCTGAATTTTATTTCCACTGAACTGCACAAGACTTTTTCGCCGCTCTTCAATGCCAATATGCCCGATCAGGCAAAAAAACTGTTTCGCGAAACGCTGGCCTCCCGGTTTCAATGGGTGGCGGACAATGTCTCCGCGCACCCCTACCTGCTGGGTAATGACTTTACCGTCGCGGATGCCTACTTATTTGTTGTGCTGCGATGGGCGAAACTGATGTCGATCGATATTTCACGGTGGTCATCACTGGTGCAGTATAAAAAAAGAATCGCCGATAGGCCCGCGGTAAAAAGGGCGCTGCAGGAAGAAGGGCTTGGCGCCGACTAATAAGCGATAAATCAGATCAGCAGGGTCGGTGAGAGAATATCGGGTCATTTATTTTTGATAAGAAACTGACAGGAGCAGTCATCGCATGCCATGCACCTGGTTTGCTCGATCGGGCGATCCAGCAGGGCGGACATGAATGCGCGATCAAACTCACATAATTCCGGATATTGCTGAGCAAGATCGTGATATACGCAATTAAATGCCTGTATGACGGGTGTCGAATTGGTCTGATCTTCCGACGCGTGATAGCCTAGCGTCTGCATCGTCTTGATTAGTGCGGCGATTCGTTCGACCGGTCCCTTGTCGCTGAATTGCGGCATAAGTGTCTGCGCGAATTTAGCCCCGAGTCTCGCCATGTAGCGTCGGAAAGCTTCTTCGCCCATCTCTGCCTTAAGCTCGGCCAGCATTAAATTACAGAACCAGGCATATTGCTTGGGAAACCGGTTAATGCCTTTTTCAGTCAGCACATAATTGCGCGACGGCCGCCCGCCGGTGATCCTGAATGCGTCTTTTTTGATAAAATCGCTGTTTTCAAGGCCGACGACATGCTGCTTGACGGCATTTCTTGAGATATTCAACGCGGCGGCGATTTCGTCAAGACTCATGCCTTGCCGTGAGTTCAGCAACAGCTTCAATATCTGGTCTTGTCGGGAACTCGTTTCTTCAGTCATATAAATTTTTTGCAGGCATTTCGGTTGATTTTTTAATTTTTTAATATTGAAAGAAAGCTGTAAATAAAGGAAATAATCGGTAAGGCTTGAAAAATTATAGTGTATGTAAATAGCTTTTGTCATATAAATATTGCAAAAGTTCTGTATCGATACTAAACTAATTTTCGAGCATCAATGCTCCATAGGTTTTTTAATAATAATTTTTATAAGGTATCAGAGATGAGTGAAACACCTACAGCTACACTTTACGATCAACTCGGCGGCGAAGCGGCAGTCAATGCGGCGGTCGATATTTTTTATCGCAAAGTCTTGAACGATCACCGAATCAACCGCTTTTTTGACAATACCGATATGGAACAGCAAGCCGCAAAGCAAAAAGCTTTTTTAACCATGGCTTTTGGCGGTCCTAACAACTACAACGGCACCGATATGCGCAACGCTCACGCCAGATTGGTCAAGATGGGCTTGGACAATTCCCATTTTGATGCGGTTATGGAACATCTAGGTGGAACTTTACAGGAGTTGAATGTTCCACAGGAATTAATCGCGCAAGTTGCCGCTATTGCGGAAAGCACGCGCAGTGATGTTCTGGGCAAATAATTAAAGACAGCTTGGGTAGTGACCATGAAAAAAATATCGTTAGGCGATCAAGTCAGTTTTTGTTACGAAGGCGAAACGGTTCTTGATGCCTTGCTACGCGATAATATCGACGTTCCGAACAGTTGCCGGCAGGGCGCTTGCCAGAGTTGCATGGTGCGCAGTCTGGACGTTGAGCCGCCCATGGCTTCGCAATGCGGCTTGAAGGACGTATTGCGCAAGCAGAAGCATTTTCTGGCTTGTTTATGCTATCCGGAACAAGACATGGCCATTACCCTAAGCCAACAACCGGAGTTTTATACCGAAGGCACCGTTGTCGATAAAAAACCGCTGAATCAGGAAACGCTGTTATTGACAATCGAATGCGAGGAGCCGCTGGATTATTATGCCGGTCAGTTCGTCAATCTCAAACGAGCCGACGGACTGATGCGCAGCTACTCGATCGCGAACAGCCGCTCGCATGACAGAAAACTGACTTTCCATATCCGCCGACTGGCAGGTGGCCGTTTCAGCGAATGGGTTCATCAGGAACTGCTGGTCGGCGACAGGATCGCAGTCTCGGATCCGCAGGGGCTTTGCTATTATCTGCCAAACAGGCCCGAACAGAACCTGCTGCTAATCGGTACGGGCAGCGGGCTTGCTCCGTTAGTCGGCATCATAACCGAAGCGCTGCAACAAGGGCATACCGGAGATATTCATTTATTTCATGGCAGTCGTGAAATGGATGGGCTTTACTGGATTGAAGAAATGCTGGAACTGGAACGGCAGCATCCGAATTTTCATTATACGCCTTGCGTATCGCGCGGCGATTCACCCGAAGGCGTGGCGATAGGCCGCGCTAATGACGTTGCCTTAAGTCAATTGCCTGACCTGAAGGGCTGGCGCGTTTTTCTGTGCGGCCATCCGGAAATGGTCAATGAGACTAAAAGGCAGGCCTACCTTAATGGCGCGAGTTTGAAAGATATTTATGCGGATGCGTTTCACGTCGCTTCCACTTCCCTTGATTAAGCCGCCGGTGAAAATCACTGCTTGAGCAGTTAACGTATTTATATTTAGTTGGTAGTAGTAATTAATATCGGCTAGTCACCGTTTTTTATTGACGGTTTATTAATCATTAATTTCGTTTTAACCGGCTATGATTGAACCCGTTGCTTTAAAAGACTTCTTTATCACGTTCTTTTCCTCGGCGCTGATCATTCTGGCCGGGGCCGCTTATGCGCTGTTGTTCGCCTGGTCCAAAGTCAATGCGCATATCGGCATCAAAATAGCCGCTCTAGCCTCTTATGCCGTGCTGATTGCATCAGTGCTTGAACTGACACGGGCCGCGCAATTTCAAGGATATTGGCTGATTATTTCCGTGGCGATGGGCGTCGGCTATTTCTTTGCGCCTATCGGCATCTGGCATTTGTGCGTTAAAACGCATGAACAGTCTGTGGATACCCCAATAAAAACAAAAATACAGGAGGACGAGCAATGAACGAAACACCGCTATGGGCTTCGGAATCATTCTGGAAAAAGACGGCTATCTGGGTGACGGCCGTATCGTTTGTGATTTTAATCGTGTTGACGATGGATTCGCTGAGCCAAACCACGGCGGGCGGCAAGCGGGTGCCGGCTTACGCTGTGATCAATAAAAAAATCGACTATCAGTTCAACAAGGAGCTCAATAAATCAGTGCCGGTTATCGGCGAAGATGAGTTTTTATTCGGCAAGCAAATGACCGAACAGGAAGCCGCGGAGCTGGTCGATCTCGGCAAAAAAACCGCGCAGACCAGGAACTGCATGAATTGCCACACCATTCTGGGCAATGGCGCTTATTTTGCGCCTGACCTGACCAAAGCCTGGCTGGATCAGGGCTGGCTTTCGAAAGACTTGCGCGAGGATTTGATGGTTAAGTTTCTGATGAATCCCGAGAGCAACGCCCGGACGTTCGGCAGCAATCGCAAAATGCCCAATCTGGGCATCACCGAGCAGGAAGCGAGAGGCCTTGTCGCGTTTTTAAAGTGGATGTCGAGCATCGATACCAATGGCTTTCCGTATAACTTTAAAACCATTGAAGCGGAGGAGTGATCATGAATACAACCCAATTGGACGACGTTATTCCTAAACCCGCTTCGGTACTGGATAAGGCGCGCAGACTTCTGAACGATTTCAAAGTCTGGGTGAATCTGGACAGTGGCAATCTAACTGCCGGACAACAACTGGCCGTTAAATATTTCACCGTGGCGATGATTTTATTCGTTGCCCAGATTCTGTTCGGCCTGCTGTCGGCCCTGCAGTTCATTTACCCCGATTTTCTGTACGGCATTCTGGATTTCAATGTCAACCGCATGGTGCATATCAACGCCATGATCGTATGGATGCTGTATGGATTCATCGGCTCTATCTATTGGCTGATCGAAGACGAAAGCGGCACCGATATTGTCGGTCTGAAGTGGGCCAATATCGCCTTCTGGGTGCTGACCGGCGCGGTTACGCTGGTGGTGCTGGTTTATCTGTTTATTCAGATCGGGCCGGGCAAGGATTCCAGTCTCTGGTTCATTAACGAGGGCCGCGAGTATATCGAAGCGCCGCGCTGGGCTGATCTCGGCATTACAGCGGTGATGCTGGTCTTTTCCTACAACGTGGTGGCGACGTTCAGCAAGGGCAAATGGTCCGGCATTGCCGGGGTTTTAACGCTGGACCTGATTGCGCTGATCGGGCTTTACCTGGCCGGCATGTTTTACATGACCAACATCACGCATGACCAGTACTGGTGGTGGTGGGTGATTCATTTATGGGTTGAGGCGACCTGGGAAGTGCTGGTTGGCGTAATCATGGCCTGGTCGCTGATAAAACTGCTGGGCGCCAGGCGCAAGATCGTGCAGACCTGGCTGTATATCGAAGTCGCACTGATGTTCGGTTCCGGCATCCTGGGGCTAGGGCATCATTACTTCTGGATCGGTATGCCCGAATACTGGCTGTCGGTGGGTGGGTTTTTCTCGGCGCTAGAGCCGATTCCGCTGGTCGCGATGGTCGTGCACGCCATTTATGATTCCGGCGTGCACGCGTTCAAAACCGTCAATCATCCGGCGCTGGCCTGGGTTATCGCCCATGCCTTCGGTAATTTTTTCGGCGCCGGCGTCTGGGGCTTCATGCATACGTTGCCGCAGATCAACCTGTACACGCACGGCACGCAGTGGTCCGCATCGCATGGTCATCTGTCGTTCTTCGGCGCTTACGCCACGATCAACATCGCCTTCTTCTATCTGGCGATTCAGCACTGGCGCGGCAATGTCTGGATGGCCGCCGGCACCCGGCATGCCTGGCGCTGGAAATGGGCCTTGGGCCTGTTGAATGCCGGTGTAGTCGGCATGACCGTCGCGTTGCTGATCGCCGGTTACGAGCAGTCGTTTATCGAGCGGGCCGTGGAAGGCTCGACCTGGGCCGGCTATTTTGCCGCGCAGAACCAGCCCTCGTTCCAGCACGCCATGAACTGGCGCATGATCTTTGGTCTGGTGACGGCGGCCGGCTTAGGGTTATTGGTATGGGATTTACTGACGATCGGCAAGTATGAGGAGCGTAAGGCCGAGAAAATTGTTGTTCATTAACCGATGTGACTTACGGGCCGTCTTTTATTACGGTTGTTGCGCTCACAGCCGGCCGGGGCATGTTGCCCCGGCCGAAATGTTTTGCGTGAGTAACTGTAGTCTTTTCACTCAGATATTGCGGAAACTTTATATAAAGCATTGTGGATAGCTTGGGTCGAAGCGCTATAGGGCGCAAGTGAATTCGACCTTGCAGGTGCGTAACATCAATTAAAAAGAAATATCCCACTGCATCCTGGCTCTTTCCTCGGATTGTTCCATAAGGCTGACGGGATCTTCAACGCTCAAATGGCTGATTTCGAAGGTCAGTTTGTTGGAGTGTCCGGAAAAGAACCAGTTGATCGCCGCCGTGACTTCCTGCTGAAGATCATTGGACAGATCGACATTGGGATCGACGAAGGCATAGCGGACGGCAAACTCCAGTTGTCTGGGCACTTCACGGATCAGATAATGAGGGAAATAGCCGGCCTGCACATAACTGCCGGTGAGGTCGGTTCTTCTTCGGGCATCGCCCACAGTTGCCAGCGTATCTTCCACTTGCTTCCAGTGAAATTCATGCTGAAGCGAGAAACCCCGCCATTTGAAACGGAATTCCTCCATCATCTGGTTGACGCGGAATTGTCCGGGATCGCCGACTTCAAAACCGGGCAATGCGCGGCAGCTATCGCTCGCTGTTTCGAAGGCGGTACATCTGCTCTTATTCGTGGCGGCCGCGAATGCCAGGCTGGAGGCCGGATTTACATGGAATTCAACGTCGGACTGGGAGAAGGGGAGTTCATCGCCCAGCCAGTTCCACTGCAGCCGTGCCGAATACATCATGTTGTCGTCATCGTTGTTGCGCTCGCCCACGCCCAGTCCGGTGAAGACGCCGGCGGCATAGCTGAAATCGTACCATTCATCGGGAAAGATGCGGCCGTGCAGTTGCGCGCCCTGCTGCCGGTCGACCGTGAAGATATCGTTGATGATCGAGCGGTTGGCGAATTGTTGCCTGCCGGAGGAGGTCACGCGTTCGTCGTTCCAGATGACCTTGCCGCGGCCGAGTCGAAGCTGCGCCCAGGGAAACTTGCCGATGTCCAGGTAAAAGTCGCGCAGGACGGGTTGGCTCCAGTCATACTGCATATAATATTTGAGCCAGGGCCAATAGGCATGTCCGCCGACCTTGAGCCGTGCCCGACGCACCATGAAGGAGCTTTGGCCGCGTTCCAGATCCTCGATCGAGCGAGGATCGCTGTCGAACGGATTGGCATAGCGGAACTGCAGGCGGTTTTGAATCTGCATGGCGAACCTGCCGTCCGTGGTCTTGAGCTCGAAGCCTTTATCGCCGTAACTGGCTGTGACAGGGAATTTGTCGGACGATTTGGATTTTGTCTCGGCGGATTTTTTTTCTTCCGTAACTTGTACAGGCGCGCTTTCCGCTTTTACCGGCACGGCTTTTTGCGGCGCGACAGTTGCCATAGCCGGCGCCGACTCCAGCTTTTCGAGCTGTTTCAGTTTCTCATCTAAAGCCTTGGACTTGGCGTCCAGCCGGCTTTCTATGGCCGTCAGTTCCTGCATTTTTTGCTCCAGACTCTCGGCTGCCAGAAACGCGCCCAGTTTAATCCGGTTTTTGCCCGGTTCGGCGACAATCTGCTTGGTCTTCTGATCGAAATAAAGCTCCACGGATTGCGGAGCTGAGCCGGCGATCGCATCCATGCTGTTCAACAGGCCGAGCAATGCCGCTGCTGTGGTTATTGTGCGGGGTTTTAGCATAGTTGATTTTTCTTATTATTGAGTAGGTGGACGGCGATTAATCAAACACAGCGGATTCGATACCTTTGCTGGAATCCAGTCCGCGAAACGTCGATTTGTCCTTGACGCCGGTAAATTGCGTGCCGGTCACCGTGCTGCCGGTAAAATCGGCATCCTTCAAATGCGCACCCGACAAATCCGCGCCTGTCAGGTCGGCGCCGGAAAAATTGGCGCGGGTAAGGTCGGCGTCAAACAGAATCGCATTTTTTAGATTAGCCCCGGAAAGATTGGCCATCCGCATCAAGGACTTATTCAGATTGGCATGGGTCAGATTGGCGCCCGTCAAGTTGGCGTTGTTCAGGCTGACCCGCATCAGGCCCATCGGCTGATTTTTCATATCGACGCCCCAGTCGGCATGCGATAGGTTGGCATGGCTCAGGTTCGCCCTGTCGAGATTGGCGATAAACCGGCTGCCGGTCAGATTGGCATGGCTCAGGTTGGCGCCGCCCATATGCACGCCGAAAATACTGGCATTGGACAGATCGGCGCCGGAAAGATTGATCTTGGACATGACCGTCAAATCCAGATTCAGGCCCGATAAATTACTGTTGCTCAAGTTGCTTCTGCGCAGATCCGAGCCCCACAGGTCGGCATGCCGGAAGTCCAGCCCTGACAAATCCAGGTCAGTCAGATCTTTTCTGCGCAGATCGGCAGGATGCGCTTTGCTCGCTGTAGCGAGCAGTTTTTCTATGGCCGCGCGATCAAGATCGGCCGCCGATACGGACAGGCAAAACAGTCCGCCCGCCAAGCCCAGGCCGAGCATGCGGAGTTTCGGATAAATGTTCATAGTGCATGGCTCCTAAGGTAACTCAATCAGTCAAAGGTAAGAGCCGGAACTCTACCGGCAGTTTTTGCGCATTGCAAATCTTAACCTTTGAACCGAATCCTGACCCGGTATGGATAGCTTCTCTCCAAAGGATTAGATAACACAATATGTCTTAGTTGCAGTTACTTGAATTTAGATCGATTAAATTAAATAAAGTGTCCCTGGCGCGGCGCTTATTCAAGTCGGGTCCAGGTATAGGGTCGAATTCGTCTGGAGCGCCTACGTCTGGTATTCGACCCAGGACAGCGCCGGACATCGGCATGAGCCAGTGCGAACGCATTCGCACCTGCGGGGCTCAAGAACTGCAGTGAATGACCAATGTGGCAAATGGGATAAAACGGCCCGTACGTGACGTCGTTTAGTAATATCGCTTAGGCATTTATGCGTATATTTTTAGATGAAGCTAAGCATTACTATCCTTGAAAAAGAAGGCTTAAGTAGAAAGATCGATATTAAAGATTTATCCATTATGAACATAAACTCTCATTTTCCCTGATAGATAAAGCGTGCGTTAAAACCCCTTAACGCTTGAAAACGTTCCCATGGCGCTATGAAAAAAAACTGGAGTATATGAACTCAACCGGGTTGGCATGACAGGACGGTCAATCTGCCAATTGAGCTTTATATCGTATTAGGCCATGGTCGTCGCTTCTATTTACCGTTTTATAAAAGCAAGCTCTTGCCTATATAAAAACTAAAGGGATCTATCATGAAAATTCATGAAATACTTTTTGTCATGCTTATCCTCTTCATTAGTGCCAGAGTATCACCCGCATCGGCAATAACACGCGAATATTTTATAGCGGCAGAGGACACGATTTGGGATTTCGCTCCTTCAAACCGGAACCTGATCCATTGCCACGATTCACCCTGCAGCATTCCTGAACCATGGGCCAGCAGTCACAGCTTTCCTTCAACCCGTTATATTCAGTACACGGACAGTAACTTCGCTACCAAAGTAACTCAGCCTGAATGGCTGGGCATACTGGGACCCATTATTCGCGCCGAGGTCGGCGATACCATTATCGTGCATTTCTGCAATCGCTCGAGCAAGGGGGCATACAGCATGCATCCCCATGCCCTTAGGTACAACAAAGAAGATGAGGGGGCTCACTATGTCGGTGTAAACAGTCGCTCTCAACCTGGTGGCGGCGCGAAAGTAAAGCCGGGCGCCTGTTATAACTATACCTGGATGGCTGATGAGGAGAGTGGTCCTGACAAGGGAGACCTCAGTTCCAAGGTCTGGTGGTACCATACCCATTTTGATGAGTCCTCGAATATTAATAGCGGATTGTTAGGTCCGATTGTGATTACCCGGAAAGGCTTTGCCAATCCTGATGGCAGCCCACGGGATGTAGACCGTGAGTTCTTTACGGCATTCTTCGTGTTCGATAAAGCCGGAGGCGAAGAGAAAGGCCTGATGCACAGCATCAATGGATACATCTTCGGCAATTTGAAGGGGCTGATTATGAAAAATGGCGAAAAAGTCCGCTGGCACGTTATGGCAATGGGGAACGAAATCGATCTGCATACCGCGCACTGGCATGGCAAGACTGTCAGGGTCGGGGAAGGGCCCGGAGCGCGCCGTACGGATGTCATTGAATTGCTCCCAGCCTCCATGGTCACGGCCGATATGAATGCCAACAATCCCGGAGAATGGATGTATCATTGCCATGTAACGGATCACATCGAGGCGGGCATGGCGACGTCTTACCTCATCCTGGAATAAGCGTCCCAGACAGCCCGGGTTTTTCCTTGCAGGCTATTTAAATCAACCGGCAGAATGCTTATCTTCTTGTTCGTTTTTCTTTTTCTCCCGTAGTTCAGGTAAATACCGATGCACCTTAATGGACGGCAGAAAAACCTCATCCTGTATTTCGACATCGATGCGCTTGAGCCGTAAGGGTTTGTTTTCCGGATTTTCCGATAAGGCCCGAAAGCGGGGCAGGGCGGAATGTTTGGCAGCCAGAAAAAAGATCGGCCCGACCGCCATGCAGACCTTCCGACGCAAAACGCCATCCTCATCGAACCAGGCGATATTGGCGCGCGGATGATTGGATGGCGGCGAAACCTGCGCCAATGGTTCGTCGAACGGAATCGTGGCCAGCAGCTTCAGTTGCATTTTCAATCCGGCTATATAGGCGGCGTCGCCACCGCCATTAATTTTCTTTTCCAGCAGATTTTGCGCATCGGATACGTTGAGCCTCGATACCATGCGGGAGCGGAACCAGGTAAAGGAAACGGATTCAAGGGCATGCGGAAAATAGAAAAATTTCCGGCTCGCTTGGCGCCGACTAAAGCGGGCATACCCTAAACGCTCCAGGGCAAATTTTGATAGCGGGATTTTCAGATCATCCTGATTGACCAAAATCTTGTCCATGCGCATCAACACGCGCTGCAAGGTGTACCGCAATTGATTGACCTGCTCAATCTGGTCCATTGTGGCTGAATCGGTTCCGCACATGCCAATATAGTTCAGCGTATCCCCTGGCTTCATTTCATCATTGGCATAGACAACCAGTTTAACAAACGCCGCCAGCTGCTCGCGATCCGCGGGCGCATCCAGATGCTGCGCCCATAACGGAAAATGTTTTTGCTCCAGCAGACGGTCACTCAGCGCCTGCTGCTCAGACAATAATTGCTTTAAAACCTGATCCAGCTCGGCTCTGAGCTCAGAGTGAATAGTAGGCATAAAATCTCCTTTAGCGTTTTATACAGATTGCATTTATATCATAGACATATCAGGAGTGTATATAAATTAGCTTATTCAAATACGGGTGGCCGAATTCGCCCGGAGCGTCCACCGTTGGCTTTCAGCCCGAAGCGTCATAACTTATAAATTTAACAAGGCTTACGCAACATGTGGAGGTGACTCCGCCTGCTGTTGGCAGGCGCCCATTCGAGCATCTGATTGTTAAGGATGAGTATTCCATTACGCACTTGAACGTATTGACCGTGCGGCTCAGTATACCTACTATTTTATTTCCAAAATCCATCTCAGGTTAAGGGCTGATTTTTTTTCAGGCTGGGGGATGTCCTGGAGGGCAACATATGCGCAATAAAAATGGCCTTCACCTGCTCGTTTGCCACATTATTAGCGCTTTTCCGTGCCCCCTGGCGTTCAATTCCCAGGCTCAAAACAGGTCTGTCGTTGGTTTAAAAACACCTTAACATAGGAGGTTCTCATGGAACCGATTCAATTTGTCGCATCGAACAGGGATGGTATGCGTCTATGCGGCATTGCCGCAGGCATGGTTTGTCTGGCTTTGATGTCCGATTCTGTATCAGCCGCCCTGGCGGTGGCTCCGGGCGTGAAGGCTCAGGTACAATCGAATTATGGGAAGCTGCCGCTCAGTTTTGAGGCTAATCAGGGGCAATCGGATAGCCAGGTGAAATTTCTCTCACGGGGTCATGGCTTCACGTTATTCCTGACACCCACCGAAGCCGTGCTATCCTTGATAAAGCCTCAACCCCAGGCCAAGACTTCATCTTTCGCAAAATTCTCACCTTCGTCTCCATCTGATGGAAGGTTTTCGTCACCCTCGTCTCCATTTAAAAGAAAATTCTCACCTTCGACTCCGCCCAACAGAAAATTCTCGCCCTCGACTCCGCCCAACAGAAAATTCTCATCTTCATTTCCGCCTAACGTAAAATTCTCTGATTCGAGGGAGTCAAACAGGGCAATAGTGCGGATGCGGTTCATTGGGGCAAATCCTGCCCCCCGGATTTTGGGTAAGAAAGCGCTGCCCGGAAAGGTCAACTACCTGACCGGCAAGAACCCTAATCAATGGGTCACGGGAGTGCAGACCTATGCCAAGGTTGCCTACAAAGACCTGTATCCTGGCGTGGACCTGGAATACTACGGCAACCAGGGACAATTGGAGTATGACTTTGTGGTGGCGCCAGGCGCCGATCCCCGACAGGTCAAACTGGCTTTTCAAGGCGCCGATCACATCCAGGTGAATCGGGCGGGAGAATTGATTCTGCGCGCGATGAGCGAGGAACTCCGCATACACAAGCCAGCCATTTATCAGGAAACAGGCGGAGTTCGCAAACCCATCAAAGGCAACTATGTAGTCATGGAAGGCCAGGAAGTGGGTTTTCAGGTGTCATCCTATGATACTACACGTCCCCTCATCATCGATCCGGTCCTGGTCTATTCGACCTACCTCGGCGGCAGCGGGCTTGACATTGGTCAGGGCATCGCCGTGGATCAGCAGGGCCGGGCTTATGTGACAGGACAAACCTCTTCGACCGACTTTCCGACTGAAAACGCTCTACAGCCCGCTATCGGCAGCAATCTCGATGCCTTTGTTGTTCAGATCACGGCAGATGGTTCGGCGCTGGGCTATGCCACCTACCTCGGCGGGAGCAGATCCAGCGAGGGTCTGGGCAACGTCGCCGACGGAGGCTTTAGTATCGCCGTGGATGAACTAGGTCAGGCTTCTGTAACGGGGTTCACCTTCTCGTCCGACTTCCCGACCGAGAACGCTTTGCAGCCAGCATATGGCGGTGGTGGAGATGCCTTTGTCGCCCAACTCACAGCCGATGGTGCAGCGCTGCGCTATGCCACTTATCTGGGCGGCAGCGGATTTGATGTGGGCTTCGGAATCGCTGTGGATCCGCAGGGCCAAGCCTCACTGACGGGACAAACCAGCTCGACCGACTTCCCGACCGAAAACGCCCTGCAGCCGGCTTCAGGCGGTGGAACAGAAGCCTTCGTCGCCCAGTTCACGGACGATGGGGCAGCGCTGAACTATGCCACCTACTTAGGCGGCAGTGACTCTGAAAGGGGCTGGGGCATCGCCGTGGATGAACTAGGCCAGGTCTCTGTAGCGGGACAGACGTCTTCGCCCAACTTCCCGACCGAGAATGCCCTGCAACCTACATATGGCGGAGATTCCGATGCCTTTGTCGCCCAGTTCTCGCCTGATGGAGCGGAGCTGAATTATGCGACTTACCTGGGCGGCAGCGGGGGGGATTTTGGCTTTGGAATCGCCGTGGATCAGCAGGGCCAAGCCTCACTGACGGGACAAACCAGCTCGACCGACTTCCCGACCGAGAATGCCCTGCAGCCGGCTTTAAGCGGTGAACAAGATGCCTTCGTCGCTCAGATCACGGCCGACGGAGCGGCGCTACGCTATGCGACTTACCTTGGCGGCAGCGGAAATGACCAGGGGTTCGGGATCGCCGTGGATCAGATGGGCCGGGCTTCTTTGACGGGGTTCACCTTCTCGACCGACTTCCCGACCGAAAACGCCTTGCAGCCGACTTTAAGCGGTGAACAAGATGCCTTTGTCGTCCAGCTCACGTTTGATGGCTCGGCACTGGGTTATGCGACCTACCTCGGCGGCAGTGGAAATGATCAGGGTTTCGGGATCGCTCTGGATCAGCAGGGCCAAGCTTATGTGACAGGGGAGACCCGTTCATCTGACTTCCCGACCGTGAACGCCTTGCAGCCTGCTTTCGGCGGTAGTTTTCCTAATGATGCCTTCGTGACCAAGATCGGAAGCAATGATCAGCCGTGAACCTGACTGATGGCGTCCATGGGAAAAGAAGGGCTTGAAAAAAGACAAGCATGGAGCATACGGCTCTGGAATCTGATATCTCGCGAGTCAACTGGTGTTCAATACCATAAGTCGATTGAAACATAATGGAGTCAACTAGCACGTTCGCGCCCATGGGCGCGAACGTGACCTTCCTTACTGAATTATCAGGTTCAATGCTGGCGCTTGATTCAATGACAGGCGATCGAGGCTGAAAACCAGGTTTGAAAGTTCCCAAAAAAACGAGCTGGAAGCCGGGCCAAAATTAGCCGGTTAAAAATTGATCTAAAGTGATGCCATCCGTGACGAAAGATGAGTATTTAAATCAATATATTAATTATATCATAGACATAATTAATCCTTACCTTATCCGCATCCGCCTTCATAATGTTTATCACATTACCACATGATGATGCTTATAAAATTAAAGAATATTATATCATAGACATTTTAATTAAAAAGTTTCCCCATCAACCAATAGTTCGAACACTTTTACGCAGCAATCGTCCCATAATCACTGAATTCGTCAAATAGTTGGGCTATTTTTTCGCACTCTCCGCTCAGGCCTAACTTGTCGAAAAGGCGTAACAGCAAGTGTTGATTGAATTTTTTACGTTTCCAGGAGGCAATGGAAATCACCGTTTCCTGCGTCGTCTGTTTTTGACGTCGATATTCAAGCTTCAAGAGATTCAGCGCTGTCAATGACGCATTGGTATGCATCTGTATCGCTTCTTTACAGCGGGCTTGGCAATCCATGAGCCCGGTATATTGTTTGGCATCACGAAACAAAAATTCGATTTGAAAACGCGCTTTATAGTAGTGAAGGATTGTGACAGGATCCAGAGCCGCATCCGTTGAGAACAGAAGCGCATGGCCTTCTTTGACTTTTTGCCTGTTATGAAGCAAGACAACCCGGAGGTTTCGCTTAAAGCGTTTGCAATAGACCACCTGGCTGTACAGGTCGACACCGCCCTCCAGTGTGAGGTGATAGCCAAAACGCGCTTTCTCGGACACGATGTCGACTTTTCCGTCGTATTTTTTCGGGCGTCCACAGCCTTTATAGTCGCCTGGGTAAAGCCAGTACAAATCCGCATCAATCCGCAGTTTACCGACCAAATCAAACGCTTGTTCGCAAACCGCATCAATAAATTTCACCTTGCTGTAATAGCTGTCGGCGGCCAGATAGCGTATTGAAGCCTTTTTCAACGCCGGGGCAACCTCGCGAAAATGCCGGGCATAGAGGTCCACCCGGCTCTGTTCTTCAACATCCACGGTTTGTCGGGCATCAATGGCATAGGCGGTATTGGCATTCAAATCAACGAGTGAAATAAGCGAAATCTCCAAGCCTTTTTCAGCTTTGCCTGCCTGGCTATGGTAAAAGTACCCCAAACCCTCTGTGTGCTTCCCGCTTTTTTTCATAAAACTGGCATCAATGGCGGCTATCCGTTCGTGAGCTTCGGGCAATTCATGAGCAAGTAATCGGGCATTGAAGTGAGTAAAATCAAAGGCTCGACGGGACCAACGCGAAAAACGTTTTTCATGCATTTCGCTGTAGCGGCTTAGGTTACGAAACGTCGCCTTGCCTTGAAACAATCTCAACACTGAAAACAACCCCATCAGAAATAGTCTTTGCGGCTTTTTGACGCTGGACATTGAGGTTAAAACTGAGTTTACTATCTCTTCCATGAGCTGATTTCTGGGGTTGTTCGATGTCGGAAACCGTATTATCCCAGAGTTTGCTCATGGTTCTACTCCATTAAAACTGTCCGAAGTATTGATCAACTAACAAGGAGAACTGAATAATCAGTTTTGGGCTTTAAGCATCAAGTCAATCCATTGAGATTAGTACTCCCAGGCACCGGCAACAGTAATCAATGAACCGGTCATCGATTCCGGGCTATTCCAAACCAGCCATGCAGCAGTTTGGCCTATTTCGTCGGGGCGCACAGGGCGACCATAGGGGATTTGACTTGCCATTTGCTGACGCTCTTCCGCACTGATATGACCTTCCTCGACAAGTCCGGGGCAGATCGCATTAACGCGCACTTTGTGCGGAGCAAGAGCGACAGCCAGACTTTTAGTTAATGCGGCAACACCCGTTTTAGCAGCGCAGTAACCGGTCGACATCGTCCATGCTTTGATGTTTTCCACGCCGGAAAAGGCAAAATTGATGATCTGGCCTTGGTTACGACGCAGTTCATTCAGTGCATAATGAGTGGTGTTAAAGCAGGTATGCAGGTTCAGATTAATATCATCGAACCATTCTTTCGGAGTGACCTCCAGAATGTCTTTATACGTAAAAGGGCCGACGATATTGATTAAGACGTCAAGCGAGCCAAATGCCGCCAAGGTCTGAGCAATCAGAGACTCGGCTTGACTGGGCTCTGTCAGATCGCATTGAAAAAGGCGGTTTTGGACATTTTTTTCATCCAGCCAAGCTTGAAGCTCACTAACTTTAGCTTGATTTGAATAATAATGTAGAGCCAATTGCAATGGATGGTTGGACAAGGCTTTTGCAACGGCTATACCAATATCCGAATTACTGCCCGTTATTAAAATTGTCTTCATAAAATAATTGTCGTGCTGAGTAGGGAAGGGACTATTGTAATGCTGTTACCCACTTAAATTTAAAAGATAGCCGAATGTAAGCAAAATTCATGAACGAGGCGATTCCGTCAGACTCCAAGCCAATTCAAGTGCCTCATTAAGGAGAGTCAATGTCAAATCAATTAGTTGCCGATCTGGTCGTACTGCTGCATTTTTCCTTCATTTTATTTGTCGTTTTCGGCGGCCTGTTCATCTTCAAATGGCGGTGGCTCGCATGGCTTCATTTACCGGCTGCCGCATGGGGGGCATTTATCGAACTCAGCGGCGGCATTTGTCCTCTGACACCGCTTGAAAACAAGCTTAGATCCGCTGATGGAGATACTTATTCCGGCGATTTTATCGATCATTACATCATGCCAGTAATTTATCCCACTGGATTAACCCATCAAATACAAATCACATTCGGAATAATCGTCCTGATTCTCAATAGCATCATTTACGGATTGTGGCTCATCCGCAAGGCGCGATAAAAAACATTGAAATATCCCTTCGTTCTCATCCTGGGAAGCCAGTGGAAAAAACTACCAACTTCACTATAAAGTTGATGGCACAGGCTATGAGAAATATAAAATAAAAAGTTTATTATATCATAGACATATTGTAAATAATTTTACACGCCAGTCGTGTTAGGAAGATGCCGCATGTAAAGTGACTTCTTTCAAAATAGAAGAAAAAAAGCCAGACGGAAAGGTTTTAGTCCCGTTGTCATCGAGGCTAAAACCCAAACTACTGGCTAAGCTTCTATCTCCATTTAACAAATCAATTAATCACCTTTCGGCCCTGCAAACCACCAAATTATCAAACCCACAACAGGCAGCAGTAAAATCAAAATCACCCATAAAACCTTCGCTCCAGTTGAAGCAGCACTTTTTACAATGCTAATTATGGCCCAGATATCCAGGACGAGTACGATAAAACCTAGAAAACCGCCAACTTCAATATCCATATTTCCTCCTAAACAGGTTCGTTTTCATTAAGATAAACTGTTCTGCCTTATCTGGTTCAAACTCTACGCTTAAAAACAGATGAGTTCTGTACGGTAGCACACATTGCTGAGCTTTCATCATTTTTGAGCATTCTTTTATTCAAGTTATTAACTGGCCATCAACAACGTAACCGGAGTGGCATCAGGAATCGCCTTGACCGGCGCCATGACCGTTCAGCCTTCAGCTAACAGCCAGACTACTGACCAAGGGGGTAGTGTGTATGGCGGCTGAAGATCGGCTATCGCTGTATCGGTTCTGAAAATGACTTCACCAGTGCTGGGGCTATCGATCGTCACCGATTCATCGCCTAGATTGGCGATTAACTCCAGTTGCGAATCATCGGCCAATCGCCAGTTCACCGTTAATGCTCGCTCGCTTAATAACCGATACTCTGCTTGCCCGCCGGCCATGCCGGATAGACGCGGCTGAACGTACTGCCGGCGCAGATCCAACAGGTGCCGGTGGTAATCCAGCCATTGCCGGTGAGACGGTTGCTCCAGTTCATGCCAGTCCAGTTTTGCTGACAGAAAAGTGTCGATCTGATTGGGCAGCGGTATGTTCAGCGAGTCATTAAAGTCCGGGAAGCGCGCAAATTCCCGGAGCCGGCCTTGTATGACTTTCTCACTCAGTTCTGCCGTGAAATCGACGAAATAAGGGAAGGGCGTAGATGCGCCCCATTCCTGTCCCATAAACAAGAGAGGTATGGACGGTGCCAGCAGAATAATCGCCGTGGCCGCGCGCAACGCTTTCGGGGAACATAACGCGGAAAGGCGCTCCGCGAAAGCACGGTTGCCAATCTGGTCATGATTCTGCAGAAAAACCACGAAGGCCGTAGGCGGCAGATCGGCGCTCGGTTCGCCACGCGGTCTGCAGTCCCGATAGGAGGAGATTTCTCCCTGGTAGGCAAAACCTTCGGTCAGGCAACGGGCGAGATGTTCAAGCGTATGCTCGGCATAGTCCTGATAATAACCGCTGGTTTCGCCGGTCAGCAGCACATGCAGCACGTGATGAATATCGTCATTCCATTGGGCATTGTAATGGCTGTTATGCTGCTTCGCCGGGGTTGGCCTTAAATAATGTGCGGCATTGTTGTCGTTTTCCAGAACCAGATGAATATGGCGGTCATAACCATGAGCATGGCGCACCTCCTGGGCCAGATACTCAAAAAGTGGCGGACGGGCAGGATCGGAGTCATCGAAAATAGCATGGACGGAATCGAACCGCAGCCCGTCAACATGGTATTCTTCGAGCCAGTACAAGGCGTTATGAACAAAAAAGTTGCGCACCCAGGTACTACCGGGGCCGTCAAAATTGATCGCGTCGCCCCAGGGTGTTTGATGACGGTCGGTAAAAAATGCCGGCGCATACTGATTCAGGTAATTGCCTTCGGGGCCGAAATGATTGTAAACCATGTCCAGAAAAACCATTAGGCCCCTGGCGTGCGCCGCCTGTATGAAATCCTTCAGATCGTTCGGCGTGCCATAAGCCGTGGCCGGGGCGAAAGGCAGCACGCCATCGTAGCCCCAATTGCGGGTGCCGGGAAAGTCCGCGATCGGCATGAGCTGCAGAGCCGTTACTCCCAGTTCGGCCAGATAATCGAGCTGCTGCCTGGCGGCGGCAAATGTGCCCTCGGCCGTGAACGTGCCGATATGCAGCTCGTACAGGACGACTTCTTCCCAGGGTCGTCCTTGCCAGTCCTGATCCTGCCAGTCCCAGTCGTTGGGATCGACGATCTGGCTGGCGCCATGCACGGTTTCCGGTTGATAGCGCGAGGCCGGATCAGGAACATAAACAGCCTCGTTAATACAGTATTGATAGTAATAAGCGCTACTGCCATGCTCGGTGATAATGCCGAACCAACCTTCGTCTTCCGGTGTCATCGGCAGATGTTCTTCAGGATCCAGCCCTAGCAGACTGAGCTCGACTTTGTCGGCCCCCGGCGCCCACAAGCGAAAACGCACCCGGCCGTCATCCATGAGTTGCGCGCCGAAAGGCATCAGATGGCGGCGCTTGACAGCCATCAGCCCAGCTCGATACAGTCAACGGCGCCATATTGCAACGCGAACATCAATGTCAGATGTTCGCGCAGCTGGCGGGTCAGCAGGAAATTTTCACGCACAAAGTTTTTCACGGTAATCCCCATTTCCCTGGCTTTTAAGTGTGCAATCTTTAATCGTGAAGCGGGGGTTGTCTTGCGCCATTGCCGCTGCTTCAGTGGATGGATCGGTTATTGCCATAGCCCCTCTAAAATAGCTGTTGGTGCCTTCAGCAAATGGGCGAGTTTGCCTGCCACCTGCTTGAAGCCTCCAGGTAGCATGAATTGTCAGGTAAAATAGCCTATTGAATAGAAAAATAAAATTCGCATTAACGCCTAAGTAAACATACCGACTAAGAGCGCAGTAATAAGTGGTTATAATCGCAGAATTAAAAACAGTGGCTTAGCGTAATGGAGGGCAACCTATGACAACCGGTAAAGTATTGATGATCATTGGCGTCATCCTGATCGTTGCCGGGCTTGTTTTCAATTATGCTCCCGGGCTGATCAATTGGTTTGGCAAGCTGCCCGGTGATATTCATATCAGGGATGAAAAACGGGTTATTTTTTTTCCGATTACCTCGATGATCATCGTCAGCCTGATTTTGACGCTGATTATCAATCTGATTTTTCGTAAATGACTGGACGTTATTGTTATGCAACGGCTGACCTGCGAGGGCATGATTATTCAGGCGATGAGGAGACGTCATGAGTTGTATGACGCTCGGTTTAACGAAGACTTAAACCGAGCGATTTTGTAAATCAGGCAGCCCGATAAATCGGCCGTCTGATTTTTTACTGATTAATCAGTGGGGACTTGCTCTGTGGAAGGCTTATTGCTTGGGGCGCGGCGTTTGCCGATATTTTTCTTGTCGCGATGACGCATTTTGGCCTTTTTGACAGCTTCTTTTTTAGGTTCTTTTTTTGTCTTGCTGCCTGCGGCTTTTCCTGAGGCTTTAAGTTTTTTAGGACCTTTATACTTGCCTTCCATTTCCTTGATCGTGCGGCGTTTAAACTTCTGTTTTAAAAAACGCTCGATGCCGGCCATTAAATTCCATTCGGTACTTTTCACCAGGGCAATCGCCAGACCCAGTTCGTCGGCGCGTCCCGTTCTGCCGATGCGATGGATATAGTCGATGCCGGTTCTCGGCATATCGAAATTAATCACCAGATCGATGCCTTTTACATCGAGACCGCGCGCCGCGACATCGGTGGCAATCAGAATGTTGATATCGCCCTGCGTATACAATTCCAAAACACGGTTACGGTCTTTCTGATCCAGATCGCCGTGCAGCACGCCGACACGGAGCTTCTGGCCCCGCAACGGGCCGCGCAGACTGTCGGCCTGAATTTTGGTGTTGGTAAATACCAGCGCCTTGTCATAGGTTTCGTTCAGCAGCAGCCAGGCCAGCAGTTTCTGTTTGTGATCATTGTCGTCGGCCAGAACAATTTGCTGCTCAATATTGCCGTGTTCGTCGTGCAGGCTGTTTAAGGCGACCACTTCAGGTTTTTTCAGTACCTGAGCGGCTATTTTCGTGACGCCTTGATGAGCCAGCGTTGCGGAAAGCAGCAGCGTTTGTCTTTGCGCATTGCAGTGCTCAACGATGGACAAGACGTCGTCGCTAAAACCCATATCCAGCATACGATCGGCTTCATCCAGCACCAGCACTTCCAGCTCATCAAAATCGGGCGCGTCCTGCTCCAGCAGTTCCAGGAGCCGTCCAGGTGTGGCAATGATGATCTCGGGATGTTTGCGGAAGGTTTTCTGCTGTTGTTTGAAGTCATCGCCGCCGGTAATCAGGCCGGCTTGCAGCTCGGTGAATTCGCACAAGTGCCTGCATTGCTGAAAAATCTGCCGCGCGAGTTCCCGGGTCGGCGCCAGCACCAGTGCACGTGTTCCTGCATGCGAAGCGGGAATCGTCAGCAAATGATGCAAGGTCGGCAGCAGGAAGGCGGCTGTTTTGCCGCTGCCGGTCTCGGCGCTGACCAGCAGGTCTTTATGTTGCAGGGCTGGTGGAATAGTCTGCACTTGAGTCGGCGTGGGCTGCTCAAAGCCCAGTTTGCTTGACGCCATGAGCAAACGCTCGTCAAGGGATAAATCTGAAAAGGATAGGGGGGTGTCTATTGAAGTCGGTTGCATGGATTGTTAACGGTAGCCGCAAGGCAAAGATGAGAAGAAGCTATTTTTTCCGGCATTATAAACTTTTTGGTCCAAGGGCTTATCAATAAATGCAGATTCATTGCTCATCAGTATTTTTAACTGATAAGCTTGAGCTAGGAATACCAGGATTACTCGGTAATTAAAATCAACAATAGGGGAAGCAATGATACCAATTAGAGATACAGCGCCCTGCAATATAAGGCCTTGGGTGACCTGGGGATTAATGGCTATCTGCATTATTATTTTTGTTGCCATGCAAGTGATGCCGAATGAGTTGAGTTACCGGCTTATTTATCTGTATGGCATGGTGCCCATCCGTTATTCAGATCCGCAATGGGGCGTCAGTTTCGGTTTGCCGGAAGACTATTATTTGTCTTTTTTGACCAGCCTGTTCCTGCATGGAAATTGGTGGCACCTGGCCATAAACATGATTTTTCTGTGGATTTTTGCCGACAATGTGGAAGATCGAATGGGACATGGATTTTTCCTGATCTTTTATTTGCTTTGCGGGCTTTGTGCAACATTTCTTCAATGGTATTTCGATCCCCGCCTTGCCATACCGGTTGTCGGCGCATCGGGCGCTATTGCCGGTGTACTGGCGGCTTATTTCTTTCTCTATCCGCTCGCCCGGGTCATCATCTGGGTCCCTTTATTCCTTTTACCGATTGTCATCCATATTCCTGCCATTGCTTTTTTGGGGCTGTGGGTCATTATCCAGTTACACGATGCAACCACGTCAGTCATTTTTGAGGGTGTTACGGTCGATGTGGCCTGGTGGGCGCATTTAGGCGGCTTTGTGACGGGTACTATCCTGTATCGGTTGTTTATTCGAAATGAGTTGGCGGAAGAAAAATAAATTATTTTGACGGCTTTAAGGTATAATTGCCGATCTCAAAAAGTGGGGCTTTTTGATAAAAAATCAATGAAAGTCAGAACGCTTTCTGACTAAAAAAGGCTTCTTAAGTTCTATCAGGAAATTAAAAAATAATATGAAAAATATTAATGTTGCATTGGTAAGGCTGCTTCAATTTGTAGTTTTTGTACTGTTCACGTTCATGGTATTGGCCTATTTCGGCGCCATGGTGTTATTGCCGCTGGATGCGATTGCACTGCTCATAAAACTCATGTCGGCCATTGGCCTTAACGGTTTTATCGCGGCTTTTATCGCTGTTCCGGTTGTTGGCTATTTGGTCATGGTGGTTTACAAGATACCTGGGCTTGGCAAAATGGTAGTCGATACAGGCGTTGATCTGGTAACCACAGGCAAATCAAGAGTTGAAGCGTTTAATGAAATTGCCAGTTCAGTAAAAGGTTAATTTCCGTTTTTACCCTATCGGGTACAAAAAAGGCGTGTCGGACAGGTTCGACACGCCTTTTTTATGTTCCGCTGTGGACTTTTACATCCCATCCCGGTCATAAAAGCCACTCGATCGGCAACCATGACAGAAAAGAGACCATGGCACGTTGCCAAAAATTCGTGCCGGGCTCCGTCTCATGCCGTACCGACTTTCCATCCCGATTCTCAAGCCAATACAAGTTCCCGTTATCGGACAGGCGTACCTCATAGGCATTCTCGGGAATGCCGCCATCGAATATAGCGTCGATCTGTTTTGCCAATGTCGGGCTATCGATCACAAAGCCCAACTCGGTGTTC
The DNA here is from genome assembly GCF_000427625.1 of Methylobacter luteus IMV-B-3098. Lineage (GTDB taxonomy): Bacteria > Pseudomonadota > Gammaproteobacteria > Methylococcales > Methylomonadaceae > Methylobacter > Methylobacter luteus. Next base: position 1,249,548 of record NZ_KE386569.1, on the reverse strand, counting down.
AGTTTTGCCGAACGAGGATCGAAATTGAACGAGCCGATGAAAATGCTTGAATGATCCACCGAAAATGTTTTTGCATGCAGGCTCGAACCCGAACTGCCCAGTATGCCGGTTCTCCGATCTCTCTCGGCTTCCGGGGATAACAGCCTTGTTTCATAAAGCGTGATGCCGGCCTCCAGCAGCGGTTTGCGCCACTTCGCATAACCGGCGTGTACGACAGGCACATCCGTGGCCTCCAGGGAATTGGTGAATACCTTGATGTCCACACCCCGACTGGCTAGAGCCACAAACGCATCGACGCCTGCGGCGGTCGGCACGAAGTAAGGCGAAACAAGCTCCACTTCAGCTTCCGGTTCGCCGATGATCTCGTTAAGCTCATGGGTCAGGTGGGAGTCTTTCGAGACCGGGCCAAGTCCTTTGCCCGGATCGTCGCTGACCATACGGGTTACAACCCATTCCTGTTCCAGGTTTCCCTGAACCAGTTTACGGACCACAGCCGAGTTACGTCTCGTATCCATATAAGCCACGGCGGCCGGATCGCTCTCGACCATCGATGCGGCCGATGCAAGCTCTTTGATCATGGCAGGGTCAGCGGGCGACAATATACGATCGATGGGATATGACGATTCGCTGGCCCAGTATCGGTCAAAATCGTTTGACACCTCCTTGACGACTGCCCCCACGGCCATGACGTCCAGATCGGCGAATAACACGCCCTCCGCCGCGCCGAAGTACTCGTCCCCGACATTGCGGCCGCCGATGATCGTGGCCTGGTTATCGGCGGTAAAGGACTTGTTATGCATGCGCCGGTTCGCCCGTGAGAAGTCGGTGATATAACCGATCACGCGCGGCTTGCGGATCATGAACGGGTTGAACAGGCGAACTTCGATATTCGGGTGGGAATCAAGCGCCATGAGCATTGCGTCGAGCTCGGAAGAGGTGTTGTTGTCGTCGAGCAATAGCCGCACGCGCACACCGCGGTCAGCCGAGGCATGCAGGGCTTCGAGCAACAGGATGCCGGTCATGTCCCAATGCCAGATGTAATACTGGATATCAAGGGTACGCTCGGCGGCCTGAGCCAATAAAGCCCGCACGGCAAACGCATCGTGCGCGTTCGGAAGCGGGTGAATGCCGGACTTTCCGGGATGCGCCTCAATGGATGATGAAATCGCCTTGCCGAGCCGGGTGGCATTGGACTCGGTATCGGAAAGCGCCGTGGAAATACTTCGGCCGTCGAGCGACGGTAGCGGGGTGCATCCTCCGATCAGACCTGTGGCCAGGCAAAACATCAAAATATGCCGCGTAATGCTTCCGCGTGCGTTCATGGCATCGTCCATCTGCCAGCCGGTTTATGCATATCAAAGTACCTTCAGGTCGGCGGTGGCGACCGCCGAGAGTTCGCGATTATTGTTTTGTTATCACAACATTCGACACAATCGCTCGGCTTTTGTTCGGTGCGGGATTTTAATGGGGAGATCGTCGCTCGGTGAAAGGAGATGGCGGCAATCGCTCTGCTTCACCAGAGATAAGCGCTCGCTTTTTTTTCCATTATTTCGAATCTGAATACTTGCCTGGCCGCTGAGCCGGCGATGCCATAGCAGACATGTAAAGGCAACAGGTGATCTTCTCTCGGATGGCAATACCTTGCGGCCGGAGCGCTTTCCCAATTGATCAGCCTATGCTCTCTCTCAGACTCGCTTAACTGACGGCTTGAACAGGTGTCAATCAGCCACCGCTCGAAGGCTTCATTCATGGCTTGCGTTTCCTTTGTCGATGGCGCAAAAAACGCCCGGAGATTATGGAACGAAAACCCGGAACCGATGACAAGCACATTCTCCTCCAACAGCCCGACCAAGGCTTTGCCAATCCGGATGTGCTCATCAGGCCGCAAGCTCTTGACCAGGGACAATTGAACGCAAGGAACGTTTGCGTCAGGGTACATGATCTTCAACGGCACGAATAAACCGTGATCAAAGCCTCGCTGGTCCGTGAGGCTTGCGTCAATGCCATGGCTTTTCAAGAGATCGAATATCTTGCCCGCAAGCATGGGGGCGCCTGGCGCTGGATATTCGATCCTATAGGATTCCTCCGGGAACCCGTAATAATCATAGATCAAGGAAGGGGACGCCCCGCTGGTAATGGTTGGTTTGTCTTCTTCCCAGTGGGCGCTGATCACTAAAATAGCCGAGGGATTGCCAAGAACAGGCGTCACTTTTTTAAGCAGAGCTATCATTTCCTTGTGCGCTTCGTCGCCGAGCAAGGGAAGGGGGCCGCCGCCATGGGAAAGGTACAAAACCGAACCCTTCGGAGTACTGTTTGATTTGTCGCTCATGAGTCGGAGCTACTTAATTTCTTCGATCGTAAAGCGCTGGTAACGATGCGCAAAATCAAACGGCACGCGACGGATGACGTTCATCGCGCGCGCTGCTTCCGTATCGCTGGGCGCATAGATCAGCAAGAACGCGGAGCCTTGCTTGGCGGCTTCCAGATGGGCTTTTACCGCTTCATCACTCCAGCCCAATCGCGCCAGAAAGCCCTTATTATCAGCAAGATTACGTTGTGCCGCATCAGCCACTTCTTTGCATGTATAAAACTCGCAATCGGCCTGGTCATACCCGCCGGCCATGAGATCTTGCTGTACCTGCCGCGCATCCTCCTGTTTCGGAAACGCGACGACGAGATAGCCGAGCGGATAAAATATACCGAAGTCGGTGCCTGGTTTATTCTCTGATGTCTGATTGCTCATGACTCATCCTCTCTCTATAGCGTTATGTTAATGGTTCGCCTTTGGAAAGCATCAGCAAATCTGACAGTGGGCGTGGGGGCTAAGTTTCCGTTGAATCCTTGCAGGCTGACGTCGGCCCATACCGATCATTCAAAAAAACGCTTCAGATAAACTCCGGTATGTGAGGCCGGGTTTTCGGAGATTTGTTTCGGCGTGCCTTCGGCCACCAGCGTGCCGCCGCCGTCGCCGCCTTCGGGGCCCATATCGATGACCCAGTCCGCCGTCTTGATGACGTCCAGGTTATGCTCGATGACGATGACCGTATTGCCGTGATCGCGCAGAGTATGCAAGACCGACAATAACTGCTTGATATCGTGGAAATGCAGCCCCGTAGTCGGCTCATCGAGAATATACAAAGTCTTGCCGGTATCGCGTTTGGAGAGTTCCTTGGCGAGCTTGACGCGTTGCGCTTCGCCGCCGGACAGGGTTGTCGCGTTTTGCCCCAGGGTAATATAGCTCAGGCCGACTTCGGTCAGCGTATCGAGTTTACGGGCAATGGACGGAACGGCGCTGAAGAAGGCCGCCGCGTCTTCGACGGTCATGTCCAGCACTTCATTGATGGTTTTGCCTTTGTAGCGTATCTCCAGCGTTTCGCGATTGTAGCGCTTGCCATGGCAGATGTCGCAGTTGACAAAGATGTCGGGCAGAAAGTGCATTTCCACCTTGATGACGCCGTCGCCTTTACAGGCTTCGCAGCGGCCGCCCTTGACGTTGAAGCTGAACCGGCCGGGCGTATAGCCGCGCGAGCGCGATTCAGGCGTGGCGGCGAACAATTCCCGTATTGGCGTGAACAGGCCGGTATAGGTGGCCGGATTCGAGCGTGGCGTGCGCCCGATCGGGCTTTGGTCGATATCGACAACCTTATCGAAGTAGTCCAGTCCTTCGATGGCATCGCAAGGGGCGGGGATGGCGCCTGCGCGGTTGATTAAACGCGCCGCGTGGCAGTACAGCGTATCGTTGATCAATGTCGACTTGCCGGACCCGGACACGCCCGTGACACAGGTCAGCAGGCCGACAGGGAAGGCGATGTCGACATTTTTCAGATTATTGCCATGCGCGTTGCGCACGACGATTTGTTTATCTGTATCGACAGGCGTCAAGGAATCGGGCACGGCAATGTCGATCTTGCCCGATAAATACTGGCCCGTCAGCGAGTCTTCGCTAGCGAGAATATCCGCCAGTGTGCCCTGGGCGATGACACGTCCGCCATGCACGCCCGCGCCGGGGCCGATATCGACGATGTGCTGGGCCGAACGAATGGCGTCCTCGTCGTGCTCGACCACGATCACGGTATTGCCCAGATCGCGCAGGCGGAACAAGGTGTTCAGCAGGCGCTGATTGTCGCGCTGGTGCAGGCCAATCGAGGGCTCGTCCAGCACGTACATGACGCCGACCAGACCTGCTCCGATCTGGCTGGCCAGGCGTATGCGCTGCGCTTCGCCGCCGGACAGCGTTTCGGCGCTGCGGTCCAGTGTCAAATAATCCAGTCCCACGTTGACCAGAAACTCCAGCCGTTCCTGGATTTCCTTGACGATTTTTACGGCGACCTCGCCGCGTTTGCCGCTCAGGTTAAGGTGACTGAAGAAATCCAGCGATTTGCGGATAGGGAAGCGCGTCAGATGATGGATCGGCAGGTCTTCGATGAAAACGTTTCTGGCCGCGATATTGAGCCGCGCGCCATCGCAGACGTTGCAGGTCTTGTTGGACAAATATTTCGCCAGCTCTTCCCGGACCATCTGAGAGTCGGTCTCGTGATAGCGCCGCTCCATGTTGGCGATGATGCCCTCGAAGCTGTGACGCCTTTTCTTGGCGCCGCCGGTGCCGGTCAGGAACTTGAACTCGATGGTTTCATTGCCGCTGCCGTATAGAATCATGGACTGGATATCGCCGGGCAATTGCGAAAAAGGCACTTCCGGGTCAAAGTCGTAATGCCTGGCCAGCGAGCAAATGATCTGGTAATAATAGGCGTTGCGCCGGTCCCAGCCGCGAACCGCGCCGCCGGCCAGGCTGATGTCGGGATTGTGAATAATCAGCTCGGGATCGAAGTGCTGCCGCACGCCCAAGCCGTCGCAACTGCCGCAGGCGCCTTTGGGGTTGTTGAACGAGAAGATGCGCGGCTCCAGTTCGTTCAGGCTGTATCCGCAATGCGGGCAGGCATAGCGCTCGGAGAACAGCAGTTCCGTACCGTCATCCATGCATGCGGCAATAACGATGCCGTCGGCCATGCGCAGGGCGGTCTCGAATGATTCGGCCAGTCTTAAAGCGATATCGTCGCGGATCTTGAAGCGATCGACGATGACCTCAATGGTGTGTTGCTTTCTTAGATCCAGTGCCGGCGCTTCGTCCAGATCGCACACGACGCCGTCGATGCGGGCGCGAATGAACCCCTGCGCGCGCAGGTCGTCGAGCAACTGGGTATGTTCGCCTTTGCGCTGACTGACGACCGGCGCCAACAGCATCCAGCGTTGATCCTGAGGCTGGGCAAGAACCTGATCGACCATCTGGCTGATCGTTTGCGCTTCCAGCGAAACCTGGTGCTCGGGGCAGCGCGGCGTGCCGGCGCGCGCGTACAGCAGTCTCAGATAATCGTAGATTTCCGTAATCGTGCCGACGGTTGAGCGTGGGTTGTGCGAAGTCGATTTCTGTTCGATCGAGATGGCCGGCGACAGGCCTTCGATATGGTCGACATCGGGCTTTTCCATCATCGATAAAAACTGACGGGCATAGGCGGAAAGCGATTCTACATAACGTCTTTGGCCTTCGGCATAAATCGTGTCAAAAGCCAGTGATGACTTGCCTGAACCGGAAAGGCCGGTGATGACGATAAGTGAGTCCCGGGGCAGATCGAGATCGATATTTTTCAGGTTATGCGTTCTGGCTCCGCGGATGCTAATGATATCCATCGAATGATTCCGTCAATCTAAACAACCGCATAATATACGTTCAAAAACGGCCTAATACAAACTAACTCAGAAAGCGCTTGGGTATGGCACAAATACGTGAATGCGCCGAAATGATTGCTATAATGGGCGACTTTTAAGCGCAACGATTACAAAGGAGAAATTGGTTTTGACAAAAGTGCAGGACATTACGAGTCCGATGAGCCCATCGGAAAAACGCGCCACCTGGTCTTTGGCCAGCATTTATGCCTTCCGCATGCTCGGCCTGTTCCTGATTATGCCGGTCTTGTCGTTATTCGCCGAGCAGCTTGAGGGAGCGACACCTTCATTAGTCGGTCTGGCCATTGGCATTTACGGCATCAGCCAGTCGCTTCTGCAAATTCCTTTTGGCTTGCTATCGGATCGGTTTGGCCGCAAAAAAATCATTGTCATCGGTTTATTGCTGTTTTTTGCCGGCAGTGTGGTTGCCGCCGTTTCCACTACTATCCATGGCGTTCTGCTGGGCCGGGCCATACAGGGAGCTGGCGCGGTAGCCGCCGCCATCATGGCTTTGGTGGCCGATTTGACACAGGAAGTGCACCGCACGAAAGCCATGGCGCTGATCGGCGCCAGTATCGGCGTATCCTTTGGCGTTGCCATCACTGCCGGTCCCGTGATTGCGAGTTTTATCGGCGTGCACGGCATATTCTGGCTGATTGCGGGACTGGCATTGCTGGCTATATTGATCATCCTATTTGTAGTGCCCAATCCCCGGCAATCCAAAAAACATCGCGATGCGGAACTCGTGCCGACGCAATTTTCGCATGTGCTGAAAAATGCTGAATTACTGCGGTTGAATTACGGCATTTTTATCCTGCATGCCATTCTGACGGCCAGCTTTGTCATCGTGCCTTTACTGATGCGTGATGCCGGCTTGTTACCCGCCCAGCACTGGCAGGTCTATCTGCCCGTATTCATTACCTCCATGGCCGTTATCGTTCCATTCATCATACTGGCAGAAAAAAAACGCAAGATGAAAGGCGTTTTTATAGGCGCCATTGCTGCACTTGTGCTGGCTGATCTCGGCTTGATGCAGTTCAACAGCCTGCCTGCCATAATTGGATTCCTCTGGTTGTTCTTCTGCGGTTTTAATCTATTGGAAGCGACCTTACCGTCATTAATCTCCAAAACCGCACCGGCTGATTTGCGAGGCACAGCCATGGGCGCCTATTCGACCTGTCAGTTTCTGGGCGCGGGAATAGGTGGCGCGGCGGGTGGCTGGTGTTATGGCGAGTTTGGCGCCAGCGCGGTATTTTTATTTTGCGCCGCCGCTGCCGGCAGCTGGCTGCTTTTATCCTTCAGCATGAAGCCGCCCCGTTATTGGGCGAACCTGCTCATTTCACTGGAAAAGCTGACGGAGCAGGAAGCCAACGAATTTATGGCGGAGATGATGAAAATTATTGGGGTAGAAGAAGTGACCTTACATTACGAAGAGGCGGTCGCTTATCTCAAAGTAGACAATCAAAAGCTGGACAGGGATAACCTGCAATACTTGATTTCAAGCTATACCAATGCCTGATCCAGTTTATTCGTCAAGATATGAAAGTTGTTAAGCGTGGCATTGAATTTAAGGCGGCAATTAGTAGAAAATTCGGAATGCCTTTATAATCCCGAGGAGTGACAGTCCTTTCAGGAAAATATCCGGGTACAATGTCCCTATGAAATCTGAAAAGCTGATGCTCGACGCTATTTTACAAGGTAAATCCGTAGATGAGGCACTTGGGTAAAAAGAAGCTCATCAGCGGAACCAATCAAATAACATAGAGCTATTTTAATATAAAATGTCAATGCCAATTAAACGACTTGTTTTAGTTTGTTCCCTACCTACTTTGATTACAGGCTGTGCCGAGTTTTATGGTTCTCAGCGGCCAGCGCCGGTATATGGAAGGCAACCGGATATCCATGTCAGCACTGTGCCCAAGCCGAAGCCTCCCAAGACTATCAAACAGGCTAAACGCCCGGCGGCTCCGATCGTAGAAACCCAACCACTTAAAGACTTCGGCCCGATCACTACAGCGCCGCTGGAAACAATGCCGCCGATAGAATCAGTCCCAAGTACTGATGTACCTTCATATCCGGAGCCTGCCGCCCCTCCCGCAGTGCATACGGAAACGATACAACCGTTGGAACCGGTAGCTCTTCTGTCGCCATCGCCGGCTGTAGGCGCTCTTGTTTCAGCAGCAGACCAAAACAGTCAGTCAGGCAACCTTGACTCGGCCGTCGCTGTCATTGAGCGCGCCATCAGAATAGAGCCCCGCAACGCAGTCTTGTTTTATAAACTGGCGGAGTTAAGGCTCAAGCAATCCAAGCCGCGCCTGGCGGAAGACCTGGCGAAAAAATCGGCATTGTTGGCGTCCAAAGATACGCGTTTGAAAAGACAAAGCTGGCTATTAATCGCCAATGCCAGGGTGATGCAGCAGGATTTCGACGGCGCCAGAAAAGCGAGAGCCAAAGCCGCGAGTTTTTAAGGAGATCACATCTTCAAAATCGGCGGATAAGCCGCGCGCAGATTTCCTTACTCGATTCGACGAGATCTTTAGGACTGGAAAAACAATATCAGGATGATTATCGACACGGGTCAAAATAGGCCGATGTCTATATCATGATCAACTCGGCCAGCATGGTTCTAGGATCAAAACCGGTAACTTGATGGGCAGTCAAGGCACTGATAGCATCAACATGACTACTGCGTGTCCGTAATATTTTGCGTATGAATTGTTTGTTGAATATTCGGACAGGCCACAAAAGTTTAGTTTAAAATCCCCGTTTTAATTGAGATTGATGTTCTCTCTATATTTCCTGTTAATCAATGAAAACAACACCATCTGATGTTTTAACCACACTGTCGACCATTCGTGATTATATCCGCTGGGGCGCCAGCCGGTTTACCGAAGCCGGAATCTGTTTCGGACATGGCACGGCGACAGCGCTGGACGAAGCTGCGGCTCTGGTCCTGCATACCGTTCATCAACCCTATAATCTGTCTGATGCTTATCTGGAGACTATTTTAACGCTAAAAGAACGTCAAAACGTCATAGATATCATCGACAGGCGCATCATCGAAAGAAAGCCGGCCGCTTATTTGACCCATGAGGCTATTTTTGCGGGTTTGTCGTTTTATGTCGACGAGAGAGTGTTAGTGCCGAGATCGCCGATCGCCGAGTTGATCGAGCAGCGATTCGAGCCCTGGGTGGAGGAAGATCTGGTCGAGCGCATCCTGGATTTGTGCACCGGCAGCGCCTGTATCGCTATCGCCTGTGCTTATGCATTTCCCGACGCCTATGTGGATGCGGTCGATTTGTCTGACGATGCGCTGGTCGTTGCTGAAATGAATGTGGCGAAACACCAGATCGCCGATACGGTGACGCTGTATCAATCGGATTTATTCAAGGAACTGCCTGATCATCGCTATGACATCATCGTCAGCAATCCGCCTTATGTCAGCCATGCCGAATGGGAGCAGTTGCCTGCCGAGTTTCGCGCCGAGCCCGACATGGGTTTTAAAGGCGGCGAATCAGGGCTGGATATCGTGCTGCGCATTCTGGCTGAAGCTGGCCGTCATTTGACGGAGCAGGGCATTTTGATCGTGGAAGTCGGCAGCAGCGCGGAAACATTGCAATACGCATTCCCTGAGGTGCCTTTTTACTGGCTGGCTTTTGAGCGCGGCGGAGATGGCGTGTTCTTGCTGACGGCTGAACAGGTTAATCAATATCACGAACTATTCTTAGCGGCTTTAGCATAATGTCTGGAAATACCATAGGAAAATTATTTACTGTCACCACGTTCGGTGAAAGTCATGGCCCTGCCTTGGGTTGTATCGTTGACGGCTGCCCTCCGGGGCTGTCATTGACCGAAGCCGACCTGCAAGAGGATCTGGATCGCAGAAAACCCGGCACATCCAGACACACGACACAACGCCGCGAAGCCGATGAAGTTAAAATCCTGTCCGGCGTATTCGAGGGCAAGACGACGGGCACGCCTATCGGACTTCTGATTGAAAATACCGATCAACGCTCCAAGGATTATTCAAAAATCGCCGACAGTTTCAGGCCCGGGCACGCTGACTATACCTACCAGCACAAGTACGGCATCAGGGATTACCGCGGCGGCGGCCGTTCATCGGCCCGCGAGACGGCCATGCGCGTAGCGGCCGGCGGCATCGCCAAAAAATATCTGAAAGAGCAGGCCGGCATCGAGATAAAAGGCTATTTGTCTCAACTGGGGCCTATAAAAATAGAAAAGATCGATTGGGATATTATCGACAGCAATCCATTTTTCTGTCCGGATGCGGATAAAATAGAGGAAATGGAAGCTTACATGGATGCCCTGCGCAAAGAAGGCGAATCGATAGGCGCCAAAGTCAATGTCGTGGCAACCAATGTTCCGCCCGGTCTGGGCGAGCCTGTTTTTGACCGGCTCGATGCCGATCTGGCTCATGCATTGATGAGCATCAATGCCGTAAAAGGCGTGGAAATAGGCGACGGCTTCGCTTGCATTGACAGCAAAGGCACGCAGTTTCGCGATGAAATCACGCCGGACGGCTTCTTGAGCAACCATGCGGGCGGCATTCTGGGCGGCATTTCCAGCGGTCAGGCGATTGTTGCCAGTATCGCGCTGAAGCCTACGTCCAGTCTGCGTTTGCCTGGTAAAAGTATCAATCGTCAAGGCGAAGCCGTTGAGGTGATTACGGAAGGCCGTCATGATCCATGCGTCGGCATTCGCGCAACGCCGATAGCGGAAGCGATGGTGGCGATCGTGTTGATGGACCACTTGTTGCGGCATCGGGCGCAGAACGCCGATGTCCATTCAGGATTGCCGGTTTTAAGATAAGCCGTTGTCAATAACCACCAACATTAACGCCACAAGCTATGAAGCCATAGCTTGTGGCGTATAAATAAAGACTTTCATGTCTGTTCCTTACTGGCGTCTGTCAGGGTTCTACTTTTTTTATTTCGCAACATTGGGCGGTTTTTTGCCTTATTGGAGCCTCTATCTGAAAGATAGCGGCTTCAATGCCGATCAGATTGGCGAACTGTCGGCGCTGCTGGTTGGCACCAAAATCATTGCGCCTAATCTGTGGGGATGGGTTGCCGACTATACCGGCAAGAGTCTGCGCATTATCCGCATCGCCTCGCTTTTCGCCGCCGTGATCTTTGCCGGCTTTTTAATCGATCGCGATTATCTCTGGTTTGCCTGGTTTACCATCGGTTTCAGTTTTTTCTGGAATGCCGCTTTGCCGCAGTTTGAGGCGGTAACGTTATTTCATTTAAAGAGCGACCCTCATCGTTATAGCCAGATCAGACTATGGGGGTCAGTCGGATTTATTGCCACTGTGCTGGGCATAGGCTGGTTGCTGGAAAAGCAGCCCATCTCAATGCTTCCGGCTGTCATTACCGTTTTGCTGGCTTTAATCTGGATCGTTACCTTAATGACGCCGGATGCCCATGCCTCAGACCGCGAGACTGAGCCTGTCGGCCTTATGCAGATCCTGAAAAAGCCGGAAGTTTTAGCCTTTTTAATCGTTTATCTGCTGCTGCAAATTGCTCATGGCCCTTACTATGTTTTTTATTCCATTTATCTGAAGCAATATCATTATTCGACAACAATAACGGGAATACTTTGGGCTTTAGGCGTCTGTGCGGAGATCGTTTTATTTATTTACATGAGGCGCTTGTTAAAGCGTTATTCATTGCGGCATATTTTGCTGTTCAGCATCGTGCTGGCTGTCGCCCGTTGGCTGATGATCGCCTGGTGTACGGATAACTTATGGTTGCTGATCTTTGCCCAGTTGCTGCATGCCGCTACATTCGGCTCAGCTCATGCTGCGGCTATTCATTTGGTTCATCTTTATTTCGGTCGGCAGCATCAGGGTAAAGGCCAGGCTTTATACAGTAGCCTGAGTTACGGGGTAGGCGGCATGATGGGCAGTCTCTACAGCGGTTATTACTGGGAATCCATGGGCCCCGCATTCGTTTATTCGATGGCGGCCGTAGCTTGCGGCTTTGCCTTTATCATCGCTTATCTATGGATTGGCTTTGAAAATACTCAACGGTCGCCACTTTAGGTTAAAATGGCACTGATACAGTGTGTAACCTATACTTGTGCATGTGGTTTTTAGTTAACAATACTGACTTTTAGGAAATAACGTGTTTGAAGTGATAAAAAATGGCGGCTGGATGATGCTGCCAATCATTCTATGTTCAATTGGCGCAATGGGTATCATTGCTGAACGTTTGTGGTCTCTACAAAAAAAGAAGATTTTACCGCCGGATCTCGTTCCGCAGGTATGGAATCTGTTTCGCGAAGGCAAGCTTGATAAAATGGCTCTTCATCGTTTGAAAACCAGTTCGCCTCTGGGATGCATTCTGGCCGCAGGCCTCGCCAACATCAATCATGGACGCGAAGTCATGAAGGAATGTATTGAAGAAGCTGGCCGCCAGGTTGTGCATGACCTGGATCGTTTTCTTAATGCTTTGGGCACTATTGCCTCAATTGCTCCATTATTAGGCTTATTAGGCACGGTGTTCGGCATGATTGAGGTTTTTTCCGGCATTATGATACATGGTGTCGGTGATCCGAATGCCTTGGCGGGGGGGATTTCTGTCGCACTGGTCACGACGGCAGCTGGATTGACTGTCGCCATTCCCAGCCTGATTTTTTACCGTTACTTTGAAAGACTGGTCGATGAATATGTCGTCAATATGGAAGAGGAAGCGTTAAAACTGATCGAAGTCCTGCACGGAGAGCGTGAGGAGGCCTGATGAATTTTCGCCGTAAAAAAAGGGAAACGCCTGAAATCTCCATGGCGCCCATGATCGATGTAGTCTTTTTGTTGCTGCTTTTCTTCATGGTAACAACTACTTTCAATCGACAAACAGAAGTCAATGTGAAGCTGCCGGAGGCCAATGGAGCTGAAGCTGAAGCGCATGAAAAGATGATTACCTTAATTATCGATGCGGATGGTGTTTATTACCTGAAAGGCGAAGATGGTCTGCCGCATGAACTGGTTAATCAGAAAATAGATACGTTAAAACAGGAATTACATAAAATTGCAGCACATTCCTCCCAACTGCCTTTTGTTATCAATGCTGACGGCAAGACACCGCACCAGGCTGTCATTTCGGCTCTGGATAGTGCGGGCCAGGCAGGTTTTACGCATATCACGTTTGCAACGCAAGAATCGAAGACTGGGAAATGAAAAAAACGCTGGCTCGATGGGCGCAGGATATCTGGTATAAAGATCAGTTTATCGGCGTATGGCTGTGCCCATTGGGCTTTCTGTTTTGTGATCTGGTCAGATTTCGCAGATTCTTGTATCGCCTGGGCATGTTGAAAAAACAGTCCATGCCTGTTCCGGTTATTGTCGTGGGCAATATCACGGTAGGCGGGACGGGTAAAACGCCGTTCGTGATCTGGCTGGCCTTATTGCTTAAAGAAGCAGGTTATAAGCCAGGAATCATTAGTCGAGGTTACGGCGGACTGTCTGAGTCATGGCCCCAGCGGGTTGACCAGAACAGCATCGCTGAACAGGTCGGCGATGAAGCCCTGCTGCTGGCCAGGCAGACGGCTTGTCCCGTAGCCGTTGGCCCCGTCCGTATCGATGCTGCCAATCTGTTGCTGGCACAGACGGATTGCAATGTTATCGTCTCTGATGACGGTCTTCAGCATTATGCACTGGCAAGAGATATCGAGATTGCCATTATTGATGGGGAGCGGCGCTTTGGCAACGGTTATTGTTTGCCTGCAGGACCGCTGAGAGAGCCGATAGAAAGATTGCAAAACGTCGATTTCAGAATTGTCAACGGCGCCGAAAAGGAAGCCGGGGAATATTCCATGCAACTTATCGGCGATCATGCGATCAATCTGGTCACGGGTCAGCAAAAATTATTGCGAGACTTCAGTGGTGTGGAATGTCATGTGTTGGCAGGCATCGGCAATCCCGGGCGCTTCTTCAATCTGTTGACCTCTGCCGGCATATCATGTGCGACACGCAGCTTTCCGGATCATTATAAATTTGAGCGGCATGATGTTGAATTCAATGATGATAAACCGGTATTAATGACCGAAAAAGATGCGGTAAAATGTACCGGTTTTGCAGGGGCTCAGCACTGGTATGTGCCGGTAAAAGCTGTTCTGGAACAAGGTTTTTCCGAACAATTATTAAATTTATTAAAAGCAAAAAACAATGGATAAAAAATTACTCGATATTCTGGCCTGTCCTTTATGCAAAAGCCCACTGATTTACGATAAAGCCAAACAGGAATTAATCTGTAAAGCTGATCATCTCGCTTTTCCTATCCGCGACGACATTCCGGTCATGCTTGAAGATGAAGCGCGCGAATTAAGCCTTGAAGAAATCGACGCTTTACATAAATGAGCCTGCGTTTCAAGGTTGTTATCCCCGCAAGATACGCATCCACTCGGTTGCCTGGCAAACCATTGCTGAACATAGCCGGCAGACCTATGATTGCGCATGTCTGTGAACGAGCGCAAGAAGCTGATGCCGAAGAAATTATCGTCGCAACCGATGACGAGAGAATTCTCCAGACGGTTGATGATCTGGGTATCAAAGCCATCATGACAAACCCTGATCATCAAAGCGGCACGGAAAGAATTGCGGAAGTGGCGAGACTGTGCGGATGGGATCATGATGAGATCATCGTCAATCTGCAGGGTGATGAGCCGCTGATACCCCCGGCTTATATTCGTGAGGTCGCTGCGGCATTAGCCGGTCAACAACAGGCGGGCATAGCCACGCTGGCTGCTGAAATCATCGATAATGAAGAAATTTTCAATCCTAACGCCGTTAAGGTAGTTTTGAATAAAGCCGGTTTGGCGCTTTATTTCAGCCGCGCACCCATTCCATGGGAAAGAGCAAGCTTTACTCATTCCGGCGGCACGCCTTCCGGAAAAATGCCTTATCTCCGGCACATCGGCATGTATGCCTATACGATCGATTTTTTACACCGTTACTGCCAATGGGAAGCGTCCCCGCTCGAGTCGGTGGAATCTCTGGAGCAGCTCAGAATTCTGTGGCACGGAGAACCTATCCGGGTAAAAGTCGTAGCTCAGACGCCGCCTGCGGGAGTCGATACTCCGGAAGATTTAATACGCGTGGAGCGGGCATTGTCCGCACAACGTTAAACTTCGCGATTCCCGTTTCAATACCAGTCTACGGCATTGCCAAATATTTGACATAACTCAGTAACAACAGTACTTTAGGCTGTTTTTTAATTTTTACTTATATACTTGAATTCTCAAGGGCTGTTAATGGAACAATTTCATAGAATAAGTCGCTTACCTCCCTACGTTTTTAACATTGTTAATGAACTAAAAGCCAAAGCCCGTGCAGCCGGAGAGGACATTATCGATTTTGGCATGGGCAACCCGGATCAGCCTACCCCCGATCATATTGTCAAAAAGCTGATTGAAGCGACGCAGAGAGGGGATACGCATCGTTATTCCGTTTCCAAAGGCATCCCCAGACTCAGAAGAGCCATTTGCAACTGGTATAAAAACCGCTTTGATGTCGATCTGGACCCGGAAACCGAAGCCATTGTCACGATAGGCTCGAAAGAAGGTCTCGCGCATCTGGCATTGGCAACTTTAGGGCCTGGCGATATCGTATTGGTGCCCAGCCCTGCTTACCCGATTCATCCTTACGGTGTTGTCATTGCCGGAGCCGATCTTCGGCACATACCCTTAGTGCCCGGCATTGACTTCTTTGAGGAACTGCAGAAAGCCATTATCGATTCCTGGCCCAAGCCGAAAATGCTGATCCTCAATTTCCCCGGCAATCCGACCAGCCAGTGTGTGGAACTGGACTTTTTTGAAAAGATCATCGCTTTGGCCAAAGAGCACAAGATCTGGGTGGTCCATGATATTGCCTATGCCGATATCGTGTTCGATGGCTATAAAGCGCCGTCCATTCTTCAGGTGCCTGGGGCAAAAGATATAGCGGTCGAATTTTTCTCGCTGTCGAAAAGCTACAACATGCCGGGCTGGCGTGTCGGGTTCATGTGCGGCAATAAGCAGCTCGTGTCCGCTTTGGCACGCATCAAATCCTATCTGGATTACGGCACCTTTACGCCTATTCAGATTGCGGCGATTGCTGCGCTGGAAGGTCCGCAGGATTGCCTGATTGAAATTGCCGACATGTATAGAAGGCGTCGCGATGTGCTGTGTGATGGTTTAACTGCAGCTGGCTGGCCGGTTAAGAAGCCTAAGGCTACGATGTTTGTCTGGGCGCCTATTCCGGAACCCTACAAGGAAATGGGATCGTTGGAATTTTCGAAAAAACTGTTAGCGGAAGCTAAAGTGGCGGTTTCTCCGGGCATTGGTTTTGGTCAGCACGGTGATGATCACGTCCGGTTCGGATTAATTGAGAATGAGCACAGAACCCGTCAAGCCGTTCGCGGTATTCGCAATATGTTGAAGAAAGACAACGTTATATAATGTTAAATTTACTTAGAAAGATGCTTTGTGCAGGAGTTTGATTTGAAACCGGTAAAAGTGGGGGTTTTAGGATTAGGTACTGTCGGGGGCGGTACGGTCAATGTTTTGAAACGCAATGCGGCGGAAATTGCACGCAGAGCTGGTCGTGAAATCATCATCACTCGCGCATCGGCAAGGGATTTAAATCGGGAGCGCATTTGCGATACGCAAGGTATAGCTTTAACGACGGACCCTTTTGAAATCATCAATGATCCGGAAATAGACATTATCCTGGAACTGATTGGCGGCTGTGGTCCGGTCAAAGAGATGGTTTTAACAGCCATAGCCAACGGCAAGCATGTTGTTACCGCCAATAAAGCTCTGATTGCCTTGCACGGTAATGAGATTTTTGCCAAAGCCAGCGAAAAAGGTGTCATGGTAGCATTTGAGGCCGCGGTCGCCGGCGGCATTCCGATTATTAAAGCCATTCGCGAAGGATTAAGCGGCAATCAAATCCAGTGGCTGGCCGGTATTATTAACGGCACCGGCAACTTCATTCTGACTGAAATGCGGGATAAGGGCCGTGATTTTTCCGATGTTTTGGCCGAAGCACAAGCTTTGGGTTATGCAGAGGCCGATCCCACATTCGACGTGGAAGGCATCGATGCAGGCCACAAATTGACGATTTTGGCATCCATTGCGTTCGGCATACCACTGCAATTTGATAAGGTTTTTACCGAGGGCATTACCAAAATCACACGTGAAGATGTCGAATATGCCGAAGCGCTCGGTTACCGCATCAAGCATTTGGGTATCGCCCGCAAAACGCCTGAAGGTATTGAATTAAGAGTTCATCCGACACTGATACCGGCACGCCGCCTGATCGCCAATGTCGACGGCGTCATGAATGCCGTGCTTGTTAAAGGTGATGCGGTAGGCCCCACTTTATACTATGGCGCCGGCGCCGGCGCAGAACCAACTGCATCTGCCGTGGTCGCTGATGTGATTGATGTCGTGCGGGCATTAACCGGCGATCCTGAAAACCGGGTTCCGCATTTAGCTTTCCAGGCCGACTCGCTGGCGGATATACCGGTATTGTCACCGGACAGATTTAAGACCGCTTATTATCTGCGTCTGCATGCCGAGGATAAACCCGGCGTTCTGGCGGAAGTGACAAGAATTCTTGCCAACCATCAGATCAGCATTGAAGCCATTATTCAGAAGGAAGCACTGGATGATAAAGGATTCATGCCAATTATCATGCTGACTCAGATCACGCTGGAAAAAGAAATGAATGCGGCCATTGCTGAAATTGAAGCTTTACCGATGGTTAACGGTAAAGTCAATCGAATCCGCCTAGAAACTTTGGGATAAATAAAAAAACATGTCTATTAGTAAACGTTATACCGGTCTCATCGAACATTACAGAGGCCGTCTGCCCGTCAGTGAAACCACTCGTCTGATCAGTCTGGGTGAGGGCAATACTCCGCTTATTCAACTGCAAAACATACCTCGACTGATAGGCAAAGATGTCGATATTTACGTCAAGTATGAAGGCTTGAATCCTACCGGTTCTTTTAAAGACCGGGGCATGACGATGGCCGTGACTAAAGCCGTGGAAGAGGGCAGCAAGGCCATCATCTGCGCATCGACTGGTAACACATCAGCTGCCGCCGCCGCTTATGCTGTTCGTGCCGGCATTAAGGCTTTCGTGTTGATACCCGAAGGCAAAATTGCCTTGGGCAAACTGGCGCAGACGTTGATGTATGGCGCTGAAATCATCCAGATCAACGGCAATTTTGATAGAGGCATGGCCTTGGTTAAAGAAGTGGCCGATCATGCACCAGTCACTATCGTAAACTCGATCAATCCGTTCAGGCTTGAAGGTCAGAAAACAGCGGCTTTTGAAATCGTTGACGAGCTTGGCCGCGCGCCAGATTATCACTGTCTGCCAGTCGGCAATGCCGGCAAT
Organism: Methylobacter luteus IMV-B-3098; assembly: GCF_000427625.1. Taxonomy (GTDB): domain Bacteria; phylum Pseudomonadota; class Gammaproteobacteria; order Methylococcales; family Methylomonadaceae; genus Methylobacter; species Methylobacter luteus. The sequence goes on along the minus strand of NZ_KE386569.1, from coordinate 1,231,421 downwards.
ATCAGTGCCTACTGGAAAGGTTATAAGGAATACTCAACCGATAACGCGACACATAAAGCTGTTACCAATACGCGTCCAGTCATGTGTGGCTATCAAGCGGCTGGAGCGGCCCCGTTTGTGCTCGGCCAAATGGTTGATGAGCCCGAAACGGTTGCTACGGCCATCCGCATCGGCCATCCTCAATCCTGGGATCTGGCCTGGACGGCGCAAAAAGAATCCGGCGGCTGGTTCGACAGATTCTCGGACGAACAGATTCTGGCGGCCCAGAAAATGCTGTCTCAATATGAAGGCGTGTTTTGCGAACCGGCATCAGCTACTTCACTGGCAGGCGCTTTGCATGACATCAGTACAGGCAAGATTCCCGAAGGCAGCAAAGTTGTCTGTACTTTAACCGGTAATGGCTTAAAAGATCCCGACAGTGCAATCAAACAATGCGCGGCAGCTCATCCTGTTACGATTGAAGCCAATCTGGATGCCGTTAAAAAGGCGATTCTGGATAATATGTAATTTTGACTGTCTCTGACTGATAAAAAGCCGACTATTGTCGGCTTTTTATTTTAGGAGCTGTTCTCTCTAGCCACTTATTCGACCAGCTTGAGCTAGTTGAATATTGAAGCGCGCAGTCGGTCGGAAAAGCCTAAGAACGAGCAATAAAAATGCCGCAGCTTATTTAATAGTTGCGGCTCGTTTTGTATTTATTACTGCGTTAATTTAATTGGATGAATCAATCACGGTCCTCGTTATGTCTTTCATCCTTTTCACTGTATTTCCTGATTTTAGTGATTGCCATCGTTTTATCATTACCCGTTCCGGAATGCTGGACATTCACGAACAGCTTGTGCGGGTCCTTGCCGAAATAGATACCGGTTCCTTCCGCATCTTTATCTTTCATCGATGCAAACAAATGCACGCCGTCGGCATGTCCATCACCGTCATTATCGGGTTCCGCTACCCAAATATCGCTGGGCGCGTTATCTTCGACTATCCACAGTTTACCGTCAGAACCATTGGCTAGATTGTCAGGACTTTTAAGACCGGTTACACCAGCAGATTTATTTTCCGCCGCAATATTGACGCCAGCTTCAACAAAGTAACTGACCATCGGTCTTTCATGTAGACTGATGGATAACACGGCACCAGGACCGTCTTTGCCTCCAATACGAGGTTCACAGGTTAATGCCGCATATAAAGTCTTGCCGATGCGCTCCAAATCTTCTGGACGGCAGTAGCTGGTTGCTCCGACTTGCTCTGCTGCCGCTTGCGCATCAAATGTGACTGGATCCAGGTGCAGTTCCACCCATTCCGCTTCGCCGATTTGGACGCCATCCTTAACACGCAATGCGAACAATTTGCCAGTGCTCAAATCACCGTAGGTGTTCGGCACGAACTTGAAAATGGATCCGCCCGGCGCGCGGTCTTCGTCGATCACATAGACATTGCCTTCATCATCGATCTCGATCCCTTCATGAGCAATTGAGCCAAGCAATGGGCGCGCAGTCACTTTTTTTGCTATTGTGAGATCGTCCTTATCCAGTTCGATTTCATAAACCAGACCTGATGATGCATGTGGATAGTCGGGATCAGGATAACCGCCTGAATTTGTTTCTTCGGCAACCAAAATGGTATGCCAAGGCGTCCAGATAATGCCGTCCAGAGCTTCCCAATCTTCTCTTGCCACCAGTTCCTTGGCTTTACCCGTTTTTAAGTCAATAACGGAAACTGTCCCACCGAGTTTTCCATCATTACGCTGATCATTGCCTGGACGGACTTCATGAGTACGATATAAGTAGCGGCCAGCCTGCTTTTTAGCTTCATTGACCGTATTCATGTCGGGCCAATCGTTATTAATATAGATATTTAAATTGGACTCGTCAGAAATAACGGATTGTTTGAATCCTTCGGGAATCAACCAGGTCGATTCATTTAAAACAGCAGGATCACTGGTTAGTTCATTATAAGCGGAACCCGCGATCGGTTTGAAGGCCATTGGTCCATTGATCTCATCCGCGAAACCAATGACAGGATGAAAACTGCCTACCACCGCGAGTAAGGGAAGGGATGTTAAAATTTTTTTATTCATGCTTATTTTCCGTACAATTTTCATAAATTTTGGGTCACCGCAATGCTCTAAGCGGACTTCATGAATAATAAGTATGAGAAATGACAAGAAGATGAAGGAATTAAAATGAATTGATGACTATGATGCTGCATCAATCAATTATAATGAGTTCTTTTTGCTTCTCTCATAACAGTGGCTTACCGGGCAACACCAAATAAATTACCATTAAGATTTTGATTTTAATTGTATTTTTGCTCAAATATATTTTGAAGCTCTGTAGCGCTAACTCTGCCGATTATTGAATTCCATGTATTATCCAGGTGTAAAGAAAACCATCGTTACCAGACCTATAGGTAAAAAACGTCCTCAATTTGGCGAACTTCATCCTGTTCTGGAGCGTATTTATTTAGCCAGGGGTTTAACATCGGAAGCCGATCTGGATAGGACGTTAGCAAAACTGCCATCACCATGGTTGTTATCAGGCATGGAAAATATGGTCACCCATCTAGTCACCGCAATTAATGAAGGGCAAAGAATTTCCGTCATAGCCGACTTCGATGCGGATGGCGCTACCAGTTGTGCCGTGGCTGTCAAAGGATTGCAATTACTGGGGGCAGGGCAGGTTTCATTTATAGTCCCCAACCGGTTCGAATACGGTTATGGATTGACTCCGGAAATTGTCGAACTGGTCAAGCAGCAAAAGCCTGGCATCATCATCACCGTCGATAATGGCATATCGAGTATTGACGGTGTCAAAGCGGCCAAGGATTCTGGGTTAAAAGTTCTGGTGACAGATCATCACTTGCCTGGGCATGAACTACCGGCTGCCGACGCTATCGTCAATCCCAATCTATCCGATGATAAATTTCCGAGTGGCGCACTGGCTGGTGTTGGAGTAATTTTCTATGTGTTAATGGCTCTGCGTAGCCGATTAAGAGAACAGAACTGGTTTGAGCGACATAAGGTCCAGGAACCGAATCTAGCCCAGTTACTCGATTATGTGGCTTTAGGCACAGTTGCCGATGTGGTTCCTTTGGACCGAGTTAACAGAATACTGGTTTATCAGGGTCTCTTAAGGATTCGCACGGGGCGGGCCCATCCTGGGGTAAACGCGCTGATTGAGGTATCAGGCAAAAAAACTCAATCCATCAGCTCATCGGATCTGGGATTTTCGCTAGGACCAAGGCTCAACGCTGCAGGGCGCATGGATGATATGTCATTAGGCATTGAGTGCTTGTTAACCGAAAATCCGGTACAAGCAAAGGAAATAGCACTTCAGCTCGATGATCTGAATAATGATCGACGGGAAATTGAAGGGCAAATGAAAAAAGAGGCTATAGCTTTATTAAAGGAAATGAAAACCCTTGATGAACCGCACTTGCCCGCCGGGGTTTGCCTGTTTAATGCAGACTGGCATCAGGGCGTGATTGGTATTTTGGCTTCGCGAATCAAGGACAGACTGCATCGACCTGTTATCGCCTTTGCATCGGCTGGTAAAGATGAAATAAAAGGCTCTGCGCGTTCAATTCCAGGCGTTCATATCCGGGACGTGCTGAGTGATATTGCCGCCGAGCACCCTAAATTACTAAGCAAATTCGGTGGTCATGCCATGGCAGCTGGTTTGAGCCTGAAAATGCACGATTACCCGCCTTTTGCTTTGGCCTTTGATGAAATGGTAAGAAAGCGTCTGGATAATGTTGATCTGGAGCTGAAGATTTATTCGGATGGCGAGTTAACCGAAAATGAGATCTCGATTGAATTTGCCGCTTTATTACAAAACGCCGGTACTTGGGGACAGGAGTTTCCCGAGCCAGTGTTTGATGGGATATTTGACGTAATTCAATCCCGCATCGTCGGACAACGCCATCTTAAACTGGTGCTGAAAAAACCATCTACTGATCTGTTAATCGATGCTATCGCTTTTTATGTGGATCATCCTGAGCAATGGTTAGGACTGAGATCTTGCAGAATAGCTTACAAGTTGGACATTAATGAATTTAGAGGGAATTGCAGCGTGCAGTTTATTTTGCAATACATGGAAAAATTAGCATAAAAAAGGGCGGAAAAAACCGCCCTTTTTTAATAAATAGCTTATTTTTTATCTGGAGTTGCTGGTTTTCCAGCCTCAGGAGCCGCTTTCTCAGCTGGAGCATCACTTGGTTTTACAGGCTCTGGTGCTGATTCGACAGCTGGTTGTTCTGTAGTGGCTGGTTCGCCAGCAGGAGCTGCGCCTTCAGCTTTTGGTTTTTCTTCTGTTGTCGGAACCAGAACTTCTACTTGCGCCTGTTTGCGCAGGTTTTCAATCATGGATTGGACTTTTTTGCGTTGCAGATAAGGCGTCAGCTGTTCTTTTACCGATTCCAATGGAGGTGGTGTTTGCGGGCGTGAATCTTCCCTTAAAATAACATGCCAGCCAAACTGTGTCTGTACCGGTGCTTTGGTGTATTTGCCGTTTTCCAGTTTCTCTACTGCTTGAGAGAAAGGCGCAACCATCTGGTTAGCAGTAAACCAGCCCAAATCGCCGCCTTGAGATGATGTATCTATAGAGTTCTTGGTTGCCAACTCGTCAAATTTTGCGCCTTTGTCTAGTTTTTCAATCAGTTTTTTAGCTTCTGCTTCAGTCTTGACTAAAATATGACGCGCTTTATATTCGGTGCCTTTTTCAGCGGCAACTTTACTATCATATTCCGCTTTTACTTCTGCTTCAGTGACTGGATTGGTTTTTAGATAGTCTTGCAGAACAGCCTGCGATAATAATGATTTTTTAAGAGTTTCGAGACGCTCTACAACTTCAGGCGATTTATCAAGCCCTTTTTTCAAGGCTTCCTGTACCAGTAATTCGCGTTGGATCAACTCTTCTATCAATTTATCTTTAGGAAAAGCCTGTCCGTGTGCGCGCTCAGCAACTTCACTTTCTAACTCCGCCAGTGTTTTTTTACTGATGTATTTTCCGTTTACGACAGCAACGGCATCTGCTTTGTCAACAACGGGAGCAGCAGGAGTAGCATCAGTGGTTTTTTGTTCATTACAAGCTGAAATCGAAACCAGTGCCGTACCAGCAAGCAGTAAAGGGATAATCTTTTTTTTCATTTATTATTTTCCTTATATTTTATGTTCAGAGGGTGAGAGAGCATTAATGCCTAAAGCATGAATTTGATGTTTCATCATGTCGCCCAGCGCTTTATAGATTAGCTGGTGCCGTTGAACTAAAGATTTGCCTTCAAACGCATCGGCGACAATCGTAACATGGTAGTGACCGCCGCCGCTACGTGCTCCGGCATGCCCGGCATGAGCTGAGCTGTTATCTACAATTTCCAGCAGTTCAGGATGAAAGGCTTCATTTAATAATTGTTTTATAATATTGGCTGTCATTGAGGCAAGACCCTTTTGAAAGGTTTAACTGTAACCTGTGTATAAACGCCTGCATCAATATAGGGATCTGCATTGGCCCATTGCTGGGCTGCTTCCAGACAATCAAACTCAGCCACAATCAAGCTACCGGTAAAACCGGCTTCACCGGGGTTTTCGCTGTCTACAGCAGGGTGCGGACCGGCTAAAATCAATCGCCCGGCATCCTGAAGCTCTTGCAGTCTTTTAAGATGGGCCGGACGCGCTGTCATTCTTTTTTCCAAACTATTCGCTACATCTTCACTGATAATTGCGTATAACATGATTTATTCCTCTGCCTCGGGAATATATTTATAGATAAAAATCATTTGTACCAGAATAAAAATAATCATTAACCCCGGTACCCCGAATGTTTTAAAAGTCACCCAATCATCAGTATTGTAGTTATACATAACATACAGATTGATAAAACCGATACTGATAAAGAAACTGGCCCACATAATGTTCAATCGCTTCCAGATCAAAGCCGGCAACGTTAAACTGCCGGACATCATTCTTTCAACGAAAGGCTTTTTACCAATAAATTGGCTGCCTAAAAAGGCTAGACCGAACAACCATTCTATAATGGATAATTTCCATTTGATAAATTGCTCATCCTGTAGATAAATGGTGGCGCCCCCCATTACGAGAATCAGAGCTAATGTAATCCATTGCATAGTTTCAACTTTACGGCGTTTAAACCAGGTATAGGCGACCTGAATAATAGTGGCTACGATAACGACTGCAGTAGCAACATAAATATCGTAAAGTTTAAACGCAATAAAGAATAGAATGATAGGGAAGAATTCGAAAAGCTGATTCATAATAGCTGGAAATGAAGGTTGTCAGACATAAGTGTCTATTCCTGTAATCAATGCGACACGTTGATTCAGCAAGAGTTGATGATGTCCTGGTTTAAGCATTTTGCGCTTTTAAAGTACGCGTGTCAGTTGATATATGAGTGTTATGCCGGTTTATTAAATCCAGGCTTGAACCGGTATTCTTGAATGTTTTTTTAATCTTATCGGGAGAACGCCCCCGATCGAACTGATGGTTATGAGAGTTTTTAATAACAGAAAGTTCATTGGCTTCGTCTTTGTTCTGCACATTGTTGTTTTTGTCAATGGATTGCCGGTTATATCCAATGGGCAAAAAAGTTAACGATGAACTATGAATTTCCATATATTGAACCGTCTGCTATGCGAACATAATGACGAGGTATTGTAAAATCTTTGCTCATGAATGTACATATCTCGATGTGCGTTTCTGCTAGAATGTCCAATATTTTCGGAGAACGTCTATGGATAAAAATACACAAATAGAACTAGAAGCGGCTGCATTCAGGCAATTAGTCAGCCATTTACAGAAACATACCGAAGTACAAAACATTGATTTAATGATTTTGGCCGATTTTTGCAGAAATTGTCTGGCAAAATGGTATGTGGCGGCAGCAGCAGAGCGAGGGATTGATATGGATTACGAACAGGCAAGGCAAGTGATTTATGGTATGCCCTATAACGAGTGGAAGGATAAATTTCAAAGTGAAGCAACAGCCGAACAATTGGCTGCTTATGAACGCAAGCAACAATCAAAATTATGATCGATAAAAAATCCCAATATGATGCAATGTTTTCCGGCGTAATAGGGCAGGACTATGAAATGCTCAATCTGATCTGTCCATTAGCAACAGAAATGAGCCGTCTCGTGGGCGCCATGGTAGCTGAATATCCTGAAAGAAGTACAGATAAATTGAAAATTGTTGAATTAGGCGGAGGAACAGGTATTACCACGCTATCGATATTAACCGCCAGAGAGGCAACGACTGTTTTCAGTATCGATAACGAACCAACTATGCAGAGCCAAGCCAAAAAGCATCTGAAAAAATGGGCGGACGAGGAAAGATTGTTTTTTTGTAGCGATGACGCATTGACCGCACTAGAAAATCTGGCAACGGATAGCGTTGATATCGTGGCATCTGCCTATACTTTGCACAATTTTCAAAATACTTATCGCCAGAAAGTGATAGAGGAAATTTTTCGGGTTCTAAAGCCTGGTGGGCAATTCATCAACGGAGATCGTTATAGCCTGGACGATATTTCCGGACATACACGTGTTGTTCAGCAGGAGGTCAGCGGCTATTTCAAAATATTGACGAAAGCCAATAAGCTTGATTTATTGGAGAGTTGGATAGTGCATTTATTCAATGATGAATCCGAAAATCATATCATGCGTGAATCGCTGGCGCTAAATCAACTACGAGAAATTGGATTTTCACAGATTAATTTGAGCCATAGAATGGAAGCCAATGCCTTGGTGACAGCTATAAAACCAGCTTGATAAGGGGCTACTTTCTAATCTCTGTTTTTATCGGTATTTGCCACTAACAAACGATTGATTTGTTCAAGATCACCTACGGTAAGTGTGCTGGCCGCTTGCTTTAATTTGATACTATTGATCAGATAGTCATAGCGGCTACGCGCATAATCCCGTTTGACCCGGTATGAATTTCGTTGCTCAGCCAATACTTCCACCATGGTTCGGGTTCCTACTTCAAGGCCCGCTTCAGTGGCTTCCAGGGCGCTCTCGGCCGAGATGACTGTCGTTTTTAACGCTTCTACTCTACCGATGCTGGACATAACGCCACGAAAGGCATCTTTTACCTGACGTTTTACCGAGCGCCTGGTCGCAATCCATCGCTCCTTGGCGGCTTCATAGTCGTGGCCAGCCTGACGGGTACGTGAATTTACCGCGCCGCCTTCAAACAGAGGCACATTCAATTGCACGCCGACCGTTTGCGTATCGCCACGCAAACCAAAACTGCTGTTGACATCCGATACACCGTAAGAAGCGACCAGATCCAGTTGCGGCAGATGCCCGCTGTGCTGCAGATCAATCGATTTGCGAAAGGCTTCCGCTTCATTGAATGCGGAAATGATACTGAAGTTATTCATTTCCGCTGAATTGCTCCACTTCTCGATATCCGCCGGTTCAGGTTTGGCCAGGGGCAATTTTTCGTCAAGCGGATCCAATAAGGCCTCATTGTCACCAATGATTTCCCTTAATACTTCTTTTTGATTATCCAGGTCATTAGTGGCTTCTATCTCGCTGGCACTGGCCTGATCGAAGGCAGCCTGTGCTTCATGCACATCGGTTATGGCAACAAGACCAACTTCGAAGCGTTGTTTAGCCTGTTCCAGCTGTCGAGCGATAGCATCTTTTTCCGCCACGGTAAAATCCAGATTATCCTGGGCCGATAAGATATTGAAATAAGCCTCGGTTATTTTAATCATCAGATTCTGCAGTTCCGCCTGATAAGAAGCTTCGGCCTGGGCAATTTCATTATCGGACTGACTGAGTTGGATCCAGTGTTCCCAGTGAAACAAGGGCTGGGCTAAATTCAGGGAAAAACTATGGTTCCAGTATTCCTGGTTGACTTGTATCCCCCGGAAATCAATGAACCGGGGATCCTTGGCTTTTTTATTGTGCAAGCGCTCTCTGCTACTGGAGGCTGTGGCTGAAATGTTAGGCAAAAAACGCGCAATACTTTGATCCCTTATTTCATCAGTTGCGAGTTGGTTTGCCTGAGCCTGCTTTAGAGTAGGGTCGTTTTGCAACGCCAGTTCATAGGTTTCCAGTAGATTTTGGGATTTTAACGGCGTAATGCCGGTTAAAACAATAATAAAACCAAATAGTTTTTTTAATAATGAGTGCTTTTTCATACTTCCATGAAATGCTTATACGTAGAGTTCGATTATCAGTTTTAATGGGTAAATGATAATATTGATGGTTTTTTGTTTTACCGATACTTGCTTTACTAATATCAATATATCGTATGAATCCAGTATTTAAAATTTTCATTTTACCTATTATTGCCGCCGAATTAAGTAGTTGTTCGAGTTTCGGCAAAGGCGTTATTGAAGCTGTCATGGAAAAACAGCAAGCCGTTGATACTCGCCTATGTGAAGTATGGGGGAAATCCTTTAGTGGAATCATGCCATTTCTGGATCATCAGAAAGGCAAAATGAAAGTACTCATGGTGCATGGAGTGGGGGACCATTTACCCGGATACTCGACACAATTTATAGAGAAGCTGGCTAAAGAACTGGAGTTACCGGTCATGTCGGCACAATACAAAAACATTACTCTGACGGATCCGCTTGATGCCACCAAAAATCTCGGCAACTTAAGAATCAACCGATTGCTAAGCAGGGATAGAAGCAAGGAGTTAATGTTTTATGAATTAACCTGGTCTTTTATTACAGCCAAGCAAAAAGAAGTGCTGGCGTATGATAATTCAGGAGAATATTCCTTTCGCCGAGCGGAAATCAATGATTTGATGAAAAAGTTTTCTAATGACACCGGACCTGATCCCATCATTTATCTGGGAGACAGCAGGGAAGAGATTCTGGTTTCATTTACACAATCATTTTGCTGGATGACCAAAAGCAATTGGGAAAACCTGCCGAATGATGTAACACAAGTTTGTTCATTTAATGAAAACTCAGTAACGACAAACATACATAATGACCAGTATGCTTTTATTTCTCATAGCCTTGGTAGTCGTATTGCGATTGATGGCATGCAGCGAATTGCTTCTTTACTGGATAACCGCAATGACCATAAAGATAACTCTGCTCAAGCTATAGAGTTGGTTGATGCCTTAAAAGACAAGGAAATCCCCATTTATATGATGTCCAATCAACTGCCTATGCTGCAGCTAGGACGTAAGTTGCCGGATGTAAGTAATCAAAAAGCGGCTTATTGCCAGCCGCAAGGGGAAAGATACGATCAGCGCATGCTCGCTAAAACATCCATTATTGCTTTTAGCGATCCCAATGATCTTCTCAGTTATGCAGTACCTCGAGGATTTGTAGAAAAATACCTGGATTCGAGGCTGTGCATTGATGTAACTAATATTAATATTAATGTCGCTACTATTTTTGATGCTTTTGGCTTGGGCAAGCTGGCCAATCCTATCAATGCGCATATAGGCTACGATACCGATGACAGAGTGATAGCGCTAATTGCTAAGGGCATTGGCAATAATATGGCATCCAGTATTGTTAACGATCGCTGTCGGTGGATCGACACTATTGATTAACCCAGGCATTAATGTAAATATATCATAATTTAACATAATATATATTATGCGAACATTTTTATTAAACTTACTTTCAGGATTATTGCTATGAAACATCCGGAATTTCCATTATCTGATGAACTAATTTATTTAAACCACGCTGCTGTATCGCCATGGCCTAAAAGAACCAGCGCAGCCGTTGCAAAATTTGCAGAACAAAATACAGTATACGGTTCATATTTTTATCCCGACTGGCTGGCAAAAGAATCCGAATTACGGACACAGCTGAAAATGTTATTAAATGCACCTTCTGTGGATGATATTGCTTTGGTAAAAAATACCTCTGAAGCTTTATCTTTTGTAGCCTACGGCCTGGATTGGCAATCCGGCGACAACATTGTCAGCAGTAATGAAGAATTTCCCTCTAACAGATTACCTTGGCAGTCTCTGGCAAAACAAGGTGTTGAATTTCGTCAAGCTGATTTAAGGAATTCTATTTCTCCTGAGGATGCTTTATTTGCACTTGTAGATAATAATACCCGTTTATTAACAATAAGTTCTATACAGTTTGCTTCGGGTCTGCGTTTGGATCTGGAAAAAATAGGCGCATTTTGTAAACAGCGCAATATCTTGTTGTGTATCGACGCTATTCAAAGCCTGGGTGCTGTTCAATTTGATGTACAGGCTTATCAAGCTGATTTCGTGATGGCTGATGGGCACAAGTGGATGCTGGGCCCTGAAGGCCTGGGTGTTTTCTATACTACGCCAGAGGCTAGAGATAAACTAAAACTGACTCAATATGGTTGGCATATGATGAAAGACACCTATAATTATGAAAATAAACTGTGGGAAATTCACCCTACTGCCCGTCGTTTTGAATGTGGCAGTCTTAATATGTTAGGGATTCACGCTCTTTCTGCAAGCCTGTCCTTATTGCTGGAGACGGGAATGGCAGTTGTTGAGTCTTTGATTATAGAAAAAACGCAATATTTAATGGATCAGATTAATGGAAACGAGCAACTGGTTTTATTATCTCAGCGGCAAAATCAATTAAATTCCGGTATCATAATATTCAAACATAAAACTATCTCAAATAACGTGTTTTATAAATACCTGCAGGAAAATGGTGTTGTCTGTGCTTTACGCGGTGGTGGAATACGGTTATCGCCACATTTTTATAATAAAAATGAAGAATTAAAGAAAGCGCTCTCTATAATAGAATTATATTGCGATTAACAATTCTCATTAGATTGTTCTATAAGAAACGACTCTATTATTAACCGGTTATCCAGTTTGCAACAAATCGCCCTATTCTTTCAATTAAGATTGAGAATGAGTTTCGTGCTCATTCTATCCATCTTTTTGCTGAATCAATTTGCTTCAGCCGCGCCTCCTCTAATTGACCAACAACAAAATATTGTCGTTCCTGTCATCAATAGAGCTAATCAGCAAAATACCATTAGCCGAAATGGATTAAGTGCGATTTTTAAGATGCGATTACTTCGCTGGAATGATGGTTCTGCCGTGACAGTTTTTGTACTAAATGATGATGACCAATTACATAGACAGTTTTGCAAGCAGATATTAAATGTTTTTCCTCACCAAATGCGTCGAAATTGGAACAAGCTAGTCTTTAGCGGATCAGGTCAGGCTCCAATTCTTGTAGAAAGCAAAGAGGAAATGATTGAAAAAATAGCAAATACGCCAGGATCCGTAGGCTATCTAAATTTAAAAGACTTAACAAATAATATTAAGCAATTGGTTGTTAAATAAGGAAATATGACATGTATGTTGTTAAATTTAGTTTAAATAATTCTAAAAAACTGTTCATCTGCAGTGTAGTGATGGTGACCCCTTTTATTTCCAACAATACAATTGCTGCTGAAAAAAATTGGCTACCGGATTCAATACAAATACATGGTTTCCTTTCTCAAGCATTGATTCATACATCGGATAATAATTTCTTCGGAACAACCGATGATAATATTTCTGAGGATTTCAGGGAATTAGGTATCAACGGTTCATGGCGTATCTTTCCTGACTTACAGATAGCGATGCAGGTAGTATGGCGAGACGCGGGTTTAACGGATGAGCAAGGCTTACGTATTGACTATGGGCTTGCTGATTATCACCTATACTCTTCCGAGGATAATTTATTGGGCATTAAGGCTGGAAGAGTTCCAACTCCACTAGGTTTATATAATGAAACCCGGGATGTCGCATCCACCAGGCCTGGTATATTTTTGCCACAATCGATTTATTTTGATGTTAATCGAAATTTCGCGTTATCCGCTGATGGCGGTTATTTATATGGCGAACAAAACACCGATTGGGGTGATTTTTCTTTTAATTTCGGTATTACAAGTCCTCGTAGTAGCGAGGATCCTGATTTAAAACCAGCGATTGTAGGTAATTTTCCGGGAGAAATAGAGGGCGATCTATCTTGGGGCGGTCGCTTAAATTATGAATGGAGGGGTGGCGAAGTCCGACTTGTGGTTACTTATGCCGAGGTTAACGCTCATTTCTCCCCTGCACCTGCGCCGAACAACTTAAATTCAGGTCAAATCAAATTTCATCCATTGATTTTTTCTGCTCAGTATAATGCCGAAAAATGGTCTTTGACTGCAGAATATGAATTTCGAGATTTACGATTGAACAATTTCGGTCTATTTCCTGATTCCAAGATATTAGGTCAAGGATACTATGTTCAAGGTATTTATAAGTTCACTTCTTATCTGGAGGGTATGGTTCGATATGATGAGCTCATCTGGGATACAGATGATAAAGATGGGAATAAATTTGCCGCGCAATATGGTAGACCGGCTTATTCAAGATTTGCTAAAGACTGGACTGTTGGTTTGCGGTATAAAATAATTCCTGGTTTGCTTCTTAGTACAGAATATCACCGCATAAACGGTACGGGAACAATATCTAGTTTAGAAAACCCAGATCCAGCCCGTACAGTACAGCATTGGGATCTATATGCAGTGATGTTGTCTTATGATTTCTAAATTCAAATGGCTTCCATCTCAGACTCAAACTGATCGATACGTAGACTAAGCTCTGGTTCAGGCATAGGCTTGCCTATACCATAGCCTTGTGCGTAATCTATGCCCATTTTTGACAATTCTTTCAGTATCATCTCATTCTCAACAAACTCAGCAATTGTTTTTATTCCCATCCCCTGCCCGACATCATTAATTGCTTTCACGAAAAGCTGATCTTCTTTATTATTAGCAAGGTTTTTGATAAAGCCGCCATCGATTTTCAAATACTGAACGGGCAACTGTTTAAGATGACTCATTGATGAAAAGCCAACCCCAAAGTCATCCAAAGCAAATTTACCGCCTATATTTGTTACATAAGTCATGAAGTCGCGGGCTGCTTGTATGTTTGTAACGGCTTGGGTTTCCAGAACTTCGAAAATGAATTTGTGAGCCGGAACATTCCATTTATCAAGATGATCAGCAATAATAGAGAATGCATTAGGATTAGAAAGCATTTCACCGGACAGGTTAATGGATAAATGAATATCCAGTCCTTGTTTGAGAAATAAAGACTGCTTTTTAAAAGCAAGATCAATAACTCTTTGATCTATTTTAGTAATTAGCCCGAAATGTTCGGCAATACCAGTGAACATGCCTGGCGGAATAATTTCTCCATTTTCATCAATCATCCGTAATAGACATTCATAATGGGAAATGCTTTTATCGGCTATTCTCATAATGGGCTGATAATAAAGAATGAATCGGTCTTCCTCTAACGCCTTTTCGATTTTTGCCTTCCAATTTACTCTGTGCCGTATTTCATCCCTGGCTAAATCATCCATGGAAGCAAGGCACCACCCTCCTCTGCCCATCTGTTTTGCTTTGTACATGGCAATATCTACGGTTGCCATCAATTCCTGAGGAGAGAAACCGGGGGCCGGAAAAATCAGCATACCCGCACTAATAGTTACTCCTAAATCGATATTGTTAACCGTAACTTTAACGGTGGCAATCTCAGTACATATTTTCTGCACGACTTTCTCTGCATGATCCTGATCAATACAATATGAGATCACCACGAATTCATCGCCGCCTAATCTAGCGACAATATCCGTATCACGAATTATTGAAAGTAGTTTATCGGCTACTTTAATTAATAATTCATCCCCCACATTATGACCACTACTATCATTAATATTTTTGAATTGATCTATATCAAAAAGAATAAGAGCTCCTTTTTGATTATATCGAGTAGCAATAGTCAGTGCGTGCGTCAATTCCTGATCAAACCGGCGCCGATTATATAAATTAGTTAATGGATCATGATCCGCAAGCCATGATAATTTTTTTTCCGTTATTCTGCGTTCAGTCAAGTCTAGACCAACAGATAATATTTCAGTTTTTTTATTATTTTTTATAAGCGTAAAAAACCATGATATATATAATTCATTTCCTTTAGAGGAAAATACAATACATTCATAGCGAAAAGATCTTCGTTGCTGGTTAGATATTTCTTCAATAGCATTTGATATAGCTCTTATATCCTCATGCCCAAAAACTAGGTCGATGAATAATTGCTGTTTTAATTCGTTTTCATTATAACCTATCTGTTTCTCTGCATATTTATTACTCATTACAATTCTTCCATTACTATCAATTATAATAATAATAACTTGAGCCGTATTAAGTATATTGGAGACGAGATTTTTTTCTTGTTGCAGTTCAACACTCCTTTCTGCCAGACGTTGCGTACGCAAATCGACATCTCTATCTAAATTTTTCAACGTAAGAATTAAATCTTGTGTGGCATTATTTAATATATCAATTTCATCGTTAAATAATTTATGTCCAGAGGCAACCGGCATAATTTCATTTACTTTTAAATAATTTTTCTTAGCTATCCAAGGCAGTAAAGCTATAAATGCATTCAAACGCCTCATTGGTTTAATTAACAAAAGTAATAGAATCAGACCTGCCAAGATTAAGCTTATTATGCCACTTAGCGCGTATAACATTGATGATTTATTAATGTCGATTAATTCTTCACTTAAATTATCGATAATAATAAGATCGGCAATACTATTATCATTACTAAATGGAAAAACAATTATTTCATATTCATTGTTATTGTATTCGAAACGTGCATTTTTTGCCGGTAAGCCATCCGGTAATTTATTCATGACGGCCAACAAAAGTGGGAAGCTTTTTTCATATTCAGTTAACGCAATGATAGCTTTTGACCATTTATCAAGAATTGGTTTTGTTGAGACTGTTTTATTTTCGTTACTCTGCACCAGAATCCCAATTTCCTTTCCGGTAATAGCTTTCATTCTTAGCACCATATCTGCTAGGTCTCTTCCAAATATAAATACTCCGGCAAATTCTCCATTATGTAAAAAAGGATAAGCTTTATATTGCACACAATTGATGTTACAGAGAATCCTTTCAAAAGGCTCTTCATTTTCGAATACGTAATTAAGCCATGGTGAAAAAATATCCTTGTTTAGTACTGTATCCCCCCAACTATTTAATAAATCCCCTTTTTTTGAAAATAAATAAGCAGATTTGATATCAGATTCAAGCTCTATTTTGAACCAATTGGCATTAATGATTTTTTCTATCTGGTTTAATGCCTGCTGAGATGATATGTCAAGACTAATGACAGCGGGAATGATCCACGTAATATCAATTTGATCAAGTTTTGATTGTTGCAGAATACTATTGAATGCTTGTTGATAAAAGCGATGTACCCTGTCTCGTTCCTGAGAATAATTTTTTTCTAATGTTAGATTACCAAATATAAAAACACTGCCTGAAGATATCAGAATGGCTATGCTAACGGCTAAAATTGCTTTCCAGGTAAGGCTCAGGAATCTGCTTTTTTTCTTAGTTTTATCTTGCATTAATATAAGTAATATTTTTTATTACATTTTGTTCACTTAATTCTCTACTTATTTTATCAAACAGGCTACGGAACTCTGGAGTTAAATTTTTATAAGTGCTTTCTCGATAAAACACATAAGGTACCGGTGTTTTTCAAGATAGTTGTCGTGTTTTTTGATCACGCAGCCTGTTTTATTTCCGCCTCGTTCCGTTCCGGATTCAGCGTAACAGGGCCTGCTGGCGTCCAGTTTCTTGTGGCGCCTGACCAGCGGGCCGGATGCCGTTTTTTGGCCTGGGCATAGACCTGATCACGTCGGTTAAGAATCGCCCGGTCTTCGCCCCGATGGCGCTGTGCCGGCGTAACAAACCGAATCTGGCTGTGACGATGCGTTTCGTTATACCAAGACACGAAGCGGCTCATCCATTCACGCGCGACCAGCAGGGAGGCAAAGCCTTGCGAGGGCCATTGCGGACAGTATTTCAAGGTCCTAAACAGCGCTTCCGAATACGGGTTGTCATTGCTGACCCGGGGCCGGCTATGGGAAGGCGTAATGCCCAGCTCGTAAAGCTTGGCCTGCAGCGTCTGCGACTTCATCGGGCTGCCATTATCGGCATGCAGCACCAGGGGCTTGCGCCAGCAATGCTCGGCCAAGACCGCGCGCTGTACCAAAGCGGCCGCCGCTTCGCCACACTCCTGCTCGTGCACTTCCCAACCAACGATTTTACGGCTGAAGATGTCCACGATCAGGTACAGATAAAAGAACCGACCGCGCACGCCGCTCGGCAGATAACTGATGTCCCAGGTCCAGACTTCATTGGCCGCTCGGGCTTGATGTGTGGTCGGCGGCCGGGATTTCTGTCTGGCTTTCGCACGGCCCCGATGATGCAACTGATCCGCCGCCTTCAGAATGCGATAAAAGCTGGATTCCGAGGCCAGATACACGCCCTGGTCCGCCAGTCTCGGCACGATCTGGCTGGGCGGCAGGTCGGCATAGTCCGGCTGGTTACAGACAGCCAGTACCTGGGCCCGTTCCTGTTCCGACAGCTTGTTCGCAGGCGCCGGACGTTGCGCTTGCGCGCGCTGATCCTGACTAATCTGGCCGGCCTCCTGCGTCCAGCGCTGGAAGGTGCGCAGGCTCAGGCCCGCCTCTGCGCAGGCCAAACGCTTCCGGACACCCGCTGAGATGGCTGCGCGGATCCAGGTCACTAATTGTTGCCGCTCCGGGTACGAGGTTAATCGGCCTCGTTTGCCTCCCAGAGGGCGGTCAACTTTTTTCGCAGCACCAGTAAAGCCGCCGCTTCCGCCAGGGCTTTCTCCTTGCGGTTGAGCTCTTTCTCGAGCGCCTTGATGCGCTGTTTGTCCTGCTTCGCTTCCAGTCGTTGCTGCTGTTGTTGCGCTCCGGCCTTCTGTGCGCCTTGAATACAGGCCTCCTTCCAGCGCCGGATCTGTTCGGGATAAAGGCCCTGGCGGCGGCAGTATTCGCTCAGTTCCAGTTCGGTCATGGCCGCAGTTTCCACCACGGCGGCAAATTTTGCCTCCGGCGACCAGTCTTCTGTTTGTTTCCTGCTGCCTGGCACGGGCACCCCTTGTTGTTTGGCTTGTTTACGCCAATTGTATAACGTCTGGTCACAAATCCCTTCCTCTCGGGCGACTTCCGGTACTGAGCGGTTATGGGGTGGCAACAGTTTTCTTAATACAGACGCTTTGCGTTCCGCTGAATAATGTGGCATTGAGCTTTCTTTCCGTCCCCTGTCTAGTTTCCAATTATCCCGTTAGCGGGAGAGGACAACTATCCTGACACAGGGGGGTACCCGTGTCCCAAAGCACTCAAAAGGTTTACCTATCTGATCAAATTGGACACCAAGACGACGTAATAAAATTGCAAGTTTTGGCTCTACCATTGCAAGACCATATTCCATATTTTCCTTAAATGCAAAATGCATGGTTGCTGACATAAGGCACATGGGCAAATAATTGATTGGATAGCGCTGGTTTGGATGAACTATATTTTCAGCCTGTTTAACAGGCTCTTGATCTATACGATAGTTATCAGAAAGCCGCCGTCTGAAGGACGACATAATGGCCATTCGTGAAATTTCACCTATGTTTGCTCTCTCCACCTTATTTACACGGGTAGCGCTAAAATCAAAGGGTTTCCCGTAATACTTTTCAATTGGCAATTGATTGCAATGCTTTTTTATCTGAGGAATCAATCGGATATAACCGATAGCTTGATTGCTTGGTTTATGAAATAGCAGACTGTGCAGAGAATATTCATCATATTCGTCAATTTCCATATTTTTATAGTGAGAGTTTCCTAATTCATAATAACCGTATTCTTCATGAAATACGCTATGGCGTAATTTATAGGCGATTGTTTTTAGTTCTTGAGTATTAACATTGACCATCTGAAAATATTTTGAATAGTGATTTCCTATATCTTCTTTTTTCCACATAGCTATCCATATCCCTTTTTTGTAAGCGTTCAAACATCGACTCACCTATGGTAAATTATTGATTAATTGATATAAAATATTAATTTAGTTAAATATCTTATCCACTCATATAATCATGATGAGATTTTAGACTATTTTCTATAGATAAATATAGAAGAAAAACAACATTTATCCTAACAGGAAAAAATCATATGACTGAATTTAAAGGTCCTGTCGACGTTGATTATCTAAAAAAAGCAGGCGAAATTTTTGCACCTATCAAGCAGCTTAGCTATAAAAAAATGCAAATTAAGCAAGGTAATACGGTTCTTGACTTGGGATGCGGCCCTGGCATTGATGCTATTGAAATGAGTCGATTCGTATCGCCAGATGGCTTTGTTATAGGTGTTGATTACGATGAATCCATGTTAAGAAAAGCATTGGAGCAAGTGGAAATTTTAAAGATGGATCGCATTGTCCACTTTCAACATGAAAATGCCAGTGCGTTAACTTTTCCAGATAACTACTTTAATAGTTGCCGAAGTGAACGACTTTTCATGCATTTAAACAATCCTGAGCAGGTACTTGGCGAAATATACAGAGTCACAAAACCGGGAGGGAACGTAGTAATCATAGATACGGATTGGGCAAGCCTGTCTATTGATTGTCAATCAGTAAAAACAGAACAATTACTATCAAATTATCGTCTGGAAAATTTTCTCACAAATGGCTATTCAGGGCGAAGCTTATATCGGATGTTCAAAAATGCGCATTTTAATGACATTCAAGTCGATGTTTTTCCTCTTTATACTAATGATCTGGAATTATTTTACGCTTTGTCCCTACAGGAAACCGTTGAAAATAATGCTTTAACAGACAATATCATTACACAAAAAGAATTGGATCAATGGCGCATGGAATTGAAACAAACCGCATTAAATAATTCTTTCTATTGCAGTATCAATATAATTATGGTAAGCGGCATCAAACCTTATTAGCTTAGCTAAGTTCTAATTTAAAAAGTCTTTTAAAATTTTCTGTGCTCTGTTTCGCGATCTGTTGAAAACTTGTGTTTCTCAATTCAGCTATATGTTCAGCCACATAACGTACATAAGTGGGATAATTTGGTTTTCCGCGAAACGGAACCGGCGCCAAGTAAGGCGAATCAGTTTCAATAAGAAAGCGGTCCGTGGGTACTTTTTTTGCCACTTCCTTGATTTCTTTAGCGCTGTTAAACGTCACAATACCGGAAAAAGAAATATAAAAACCCAGATCCAGCACTCTTTCGGCAAAATCCCAGTCTTCGGTAAAACAATGAATAACCCCGCCTACGTCACGAGTTTCCTCTTCTTCTAAAATTCGCAAGGTATTTTGTTTGGCCTCGCGGGTATGAATAATTAGTGGTTTTTTCAGAGTTTTGGCTGCAGTAATATGATTTCTGAAACGTTTGTGTTGCCAATCAAGATTGCCTTCACTACGAAAATAATCCAGTCCGGTCTCCCCTATTGCTATAACCTTTTTCTCCTGACCTAAAGCGATAAGCTCATCAATACTCGGGTCCTTGCCGTCCTGAACATTGGGATGTACGCCGACAGTCAGTGATATTTGAGAATAATCTGAAACCAGAGCATGCATGGCCGGATAGGATTCCAAATCAATGGCGATGCATAACATATGTTCAATTTGGTTATTTTCCGCTTCTTTCATGAAACGGGAAAAATCTAGTTGATACGGTCCCAGATCAATGCGGTCCAGGTGGCAATGAGAGTCAATAAGCATTCGATAAAATCACATGGTATGGGTTGACCGGTCAGAACCTAAAGCACCTGCCAAATAGGTTTCTATTTTATTGCGAGCCATGCCACCATCCTGGTCACTGAATTGCACACCGATCCCTGTTGCTCTATAGCCCTCTGATCCTGGAGGTGTTTTCCAGATTATTTTTCCGGCGATAGGAAGTCGTTCGGTTTCTTCCATTAAATTTAATAGCATAAATACTTCCTGACCCATCTGATATTCCCGATTAGTTGGAATAAACAAACCGCCGTTTATTACAAAAGGCATGTAAGCCGCGTATAAAGCATTTTTATCTTTGATTGAAAGTGACAATATACCTTGTCTGGGTGCTGATTCTGCCATGGTGTTATCTGCTCAGGTTAATTTCAGACCATTTAATTAAAATCTCTTCGAACATCAGTTGTTTATTGATTGGCGAATCCAATCGCTGGCGAGTTGCCAATAATATGTCATACAATTTGTAAACGCTTTTTAATTCTAGTTGTTGAGACAGTTCTTTCAAGGACTTGTACAAGTCCGGATTATATAAATTTTCAATATTTGCCGGATAAAAACATTTAATTAAATCGACAATCCAGGATGTAACCCAGAATAACAATGGGGATTCGGGTAATTTATGCCAAGTTTCAGCAACAATGACGGGATTGGACTGTTGCTTTGCTATACCCATCCATGCCTTGAAGCATTCATGACGCATGCCAATGTAGCCTTCATCCGCATATTGTCGGGCCAATAATGGTGCTCCCCTAGCCAGTCCGAATAGCAGTTCCGTGTTTTCCTGAACATTTTGCTGCTTAAGCCAAGCAAGCGTCGTGTCTTTAGTGGGAGTATTAATGATCAGCTTCTGGCATCGACTGACTATAGTGGCTGGTAATTTTGCCGGTTTATCGGTAATTAAAACAATGATAGTGCGCTCTGTCGGCTCTTCGAGGCATTTTAGAAAGGCATTGGCTGCTGCATGATTCATTTGCTCGGCAGGACTGACAATAACAACGCGATAAGTCTCAAATTGAGGTTTTAAGGTCAGTTGGGTGATTAAATTGCGGATTTGGGCAATGGTAATGCTTTTGCCGGCTTCTTCAGGCTGAATATTAATAAAATCAGGATGCGTTGCAGCACTGAGCAATTTACAACTGACACAGGAACCACAACTCAAACCATCGGTCTGCGGGTCTGCACAAAGCAGTGAAAAAGCGAACTGGTTAGCTAAATGCAGTTTGCCTATTCCCTTATTACCGGTAATCAGCAAAGCCTGCGGAACACGTTCCTGAATAATATAATTATATAGCCGTTCCCAGTTAGGTTGCAGCCAGGGAAATAATGGGTTTACTGACATCATTTTATTAATGGTCGAAGCACATCAACCAGTGAATTTTGCACGTCAGTTAATGGTTGATTCGCATTGATGAGTTTGATTCGCGCAGGATAAAGAGCGGTTTGTCTCAGATAAGCTTGCCTGACGCGTTCAAAAAAATCGACTCTTTCCGACTCAAACCGGTCCAATTCTCCCCGAGTCCTTACTCTTCCAAAGCCTATTTCAACAGGCGCATCAAGTAATAACGTCAAGTCGGGCCTCAAAGTACCTTGTACGAGATTCTCCAACCATTCTATGGTATTGATACTCATATTTCGACCACCTCCTTGATACGCATAAGTTGCATCTGTGAAGCGATCGCAGAGCACCCATTTTCCTTCTGACAGCGCAGGTTCAATCACATGCTTGATATGCTGTGCTCTTGCCGCAAACATCAGTAGCAATTCTGCTGATTCCGAAATGCTCTCACTACTCGAATCCAATAGCAACTGTCGTATCTTTTCTGCCAATTGGGTACCGCCGGGCTCACGCGTAACAATAACGTCAATACCATGATCTTGTAGATATTTTTTTATAAAAGCCAGATTCGTGGTCTTGCCTACGCCCTCTCCGCCCTCCAAGGTAATAAATTTCCCTCTACTCATTTTTTCTTCCTTTGGAAAATATCAACCGCGCGGTTATGATCTTTTAATGTTGGCGAAAAGATATGCGTCCCATCCCCTCGAGATACAAAATAGAGGCTATTGCCGGTATCAGGATGTAAAGATGCATAGATAGCTTCTTTCCCTGGCATGGCTATCGGGGTGGGCGGCAAACCTTTAACAACATAAGTATTATAAGGGGTGGTATTTTTTAAATCTTCATAGGTGATATCCCCTTTATAATGATCACCCATGCCATAAATTACCGTGGGATCCGTTTGTAACAGCATACCTTTTTCAAGTCGGCGAATAAATACGCCGGCGATTAAAGGCCTTTCTTCAATTACCGCGGTTTCCTTCTCTACAATTGAAGCGAGAATTAACGCCTCATAAGGATTTTTAAAAGGCAAATTTTCGGCCTTATTAAGCCACTCTTGTTGCAATACCTGCTGCATTTTGTCATAAGCTCTCTTTAACAAAGAAACATCGGTCATATGTTTTTCAAAAAAATAGGTATCGGGAAAAAACATGCCTTCAGGATGTTTCGCATCTGTTCCGAATTTCAGCATTAAAGCTTCGAGATCAGCGCTATTTAAAGTATGCTCAAGGTGAGGGTTATTCTGGACTTCCCGCAATATATCCTTAAAGCTCCAACCCTCTGGAAAAGTAATCGCATATTGTTTGGTTTTACCTTGAACGAATAAGGCTAATATTTCCGGTATGCTTAAACCGGGCGTTAATTCATACTCTCCGGTTTTAATTTTTTTGGCTGATTCGCTTGTGTAAGCAAAGACTTTAAACCAGATTGGCTTAACAGCCACGTTTTGCTCGACTAACTTGTCAGTGATCCGATTTAATGAGTCACCTTTTTCGATATCTACATAAACCTGTTTGTTGAGTACGACAGGGATTTTTACAGCTCTTTGATAGTCCATCCATGCCCATCCACCTGTAAAACTGAAGATCAATAATGTAAATCCGATGATTTTATTGGTCATAGTAAAGACGCCTCCGCCTCGCTTTTAAGTCTGTCGAGACAAGATTGTATTCGTCTGGTTATTGGACCTATTGAGAAATGATTGTTTCCAATTTGATTGATTGGCCATAAGCCAATGATTGAATTGCTGGCAAAGATTTCATCAGCCAATAAAAATTCATTTTTATTAAATAACTTTTCAAATACTTGAATATTATGGTTTGATAATATTTCTATAATAATACCGCGCATAATGCCAGCGACACCCGATTGAGACAATGATGCGGTATAAACTGAACCATTTTTGACATAAAAAAGATTGGTCATGGTTCCTTCGATAATATGATCATTGATATCCAGCATAATTCCTTCCTGAATAGCTGGGTCATTCCATTCGGCCCGAGCCAATATCTGTTCGAGTCGATTCATGTGTTTGATTCCCGCCAATGATGGATTTAAACCTAAACGAGTATCGCAGAAACGGGCAACAATGCCTTGATCTCTATACGCAGGAGGATAATCGGGATAAGGATGAAGACTTAGTACGCGGGTAGGTTGAATCAAGTCTGGCTGACGATAGCCTCGCCCGCCGGAACCTCGAGTCACAATCAGTTTGAGTACAGCCAGACTCGAATTCTTACAGAGACTTAAAGCTTCAGCGGTTAGAAGTTCAGGATCGGGACAGGGAATATGAAGCCGATGGCAACCTGTATTTAAGCGCTTTAAATGCCGATCAAGAAATACAGGCTGTCCGTTTCTAACTTCTATCGTTTCGAATAATCCGTCGCCATACTGAAAGCCGCGGTCAGATATTTCAATATGCTGCTTGCGTTCACCATTTACCAGAATCATCAGCAAGAAGCATCACGTATTTAGCAATATGTTGTACGTTACTCGAAACGTTTAAAAACTATGGATCCGTTAGTGCCGCCGAAACCGAATGAGTTGGATATGGCTATATCGATTTTCATGTCTCTGGCTGTATTGGGCACATAATCAAGATCACACTCAGGATCCTGATTTTCCAGATTAATAGTTGGGGGAGCAATCTGGTTTTTAATGCTTAAGGCTGTGAGCACAGCTTCAATGCCACCGGCTGCGCCTAACAAGTGCCCTATCATGGATTTTGTTGAACTGACGGCAACTTTATAAGCATGTTCGCCTAAAGCTGCTTTCATTGCCTGGGTTTCTCCGATATCGCCGGCAGGAGTCGAGGTACCGTGAGCGTTGATATAATCAACCTGATCCGCATTCAAGCCGGCATCACGCAATGCATTGCGCATGCAACGAGCTGCACCTTCTCCCCCCACAGATGGGGTAGTAATATGATAAGCATCGCCGCTCATGCCATAACCAACCACTTCGGCGTAAATTTTTGCACCACGCGCTTGCGCGTGCTCCAATTCTTCAAGAACAACCACGCCGGAACCATCACTCAAAACAAAGCCGTCTCGATCTTTATCCCAAGGACGGCTTGCCGCTGGGGGATTATCATTACGGCGCGATAAAGCTTTTGCCGAGGCAAAGCCACCCATCGCCGTTGGCGAGGTTGTGCAACGTTCTGCGCCACCAGCAATCATGACGTCGGCATCGCCGTATTTAATTAAGCGTGCTGCATCGCCAATATTATGCGTACCTGTTGAACAGGCAGTAACAATGGCAAAGTTGGGGCCTTTTAATCCGTATTTGATTGAAAGATTACCGGAAATCATATTGATAATATTGCCCGGCACAAAGAATGGCGAAATCCGACGCGGACCACCTTTTTCATAAGTCGCATAGCATTCTTCAATTCCGGTAATCCCTCCTATACCTGAACCAATCGCCACGCCAATGCGATCAGCGTTAGCTTCAGTCACTTCAATGCCTGAATCTTCAATAGCCTGGCAACCAGCCGCAATGCCGTAATGAATGAAAGCATCCATACGTTTGGCATCTTTATCAGGAATGTATTGAGTAATGTCGAAATTTCTTATGACGCCGCCGAATGTAGTGGCAAATGGAGAAATGTCAAAAGAATCAATTGGAGTGATGCCGCTTCTACCGTTAATAATACCGTCCCAGGTTTCTGCGACAGTGTTAGCTAAAGGCGTGACAGCGCCTAATCCAGTTATTACGACTCGACGTTTGCTCAATGTAATGTACCGTAAGAAATGTATAGGGGGGAATAAAGACTTTATACAAATATAGTGGATGAACGAGAGGGTTCATCCACTAAAAGCAGGCTATTGCGCGTTTTTTTCTACGTAATCGATAGCTTGTTGAACAGTTGTAATTTTTTCAGCTTCATCGTCTGGAATTTCACATTCGAATTCTTCCTCAAGAGCCATAACGAGTTCAACTGTATCCAGAGAATCAGCACCAAGATCATCTACAAATGAAGCATCAGTAGCGATATCTTCTTTAACGCCCAATTGCTCTGCTACAATTTTTTTTACTCGTTCTTCAATGTTACTCATAATTATTATCCTCAAACAATGTAAGTTCATCAGTATTTGGTTAGAAGCTTACAATAGTATTGTTATTAACTTTACTAGAAATCCCGTCTCCGGCAATTCCAGACGGCGGGGGGATTATACTTTATATTGCAAAAATCTCACAATATTAAGGCATAAACATGCCACCATTTACATGAATGGTTTCACCGGTGATATAAGCGGCACCTTCTGAAGCCAAAAATGAGACGGCGTGGGCAACTTCTTTGGCTTCGCCCAAACGAGCTAAAGGAATAGAGGCTAATAAGGAGTTTTTAATATCCTCCCCTAACTCCTTAGTCATATCAGTATCGATAAACCCGGGTGCTACCGTGTTGATGGTGATATTGCGCGAACCCACTTCTTTTGCCATGGATTTAGCAAAACCGATCATGCCTGCCTTTGCCGCAGCATAATTGGCTTGCCCCGCATTGCCAGTGGCTCCTACCACGGATGATATATTGATGATGCGACCTGTTTTCGCTTTCATCATGCCGCGCAGCACGGCTTTGCTCATGCGAAAAACTGAAGTCAGATTGGTATTGATAATATCGTCCCACTCCTCATCCTTCATGCGCATAAGCAGGTTATCGCGCGTAATACCCGCATTGTTGACTAACACTGTCGGTACGCCATATTCGTCACTAACTATTTTAACGACTTCAGCAATCGATTCAGGATTAGCCACATCAAGTTTTAAACCCTTGCCGTTTTCACCAAGATAAGCGGAAATTGAATCAGCGCCGTTATCTGAAGTTGCTGTGCCGACAACAAAAAAACCATCCTCGGCCAATCTTTCGGCAATTGCTCTGCCAATGCCACGGCTGGCGCCTGTCACTAATGCTACTTGCTTAGTCATTTAACTGCTCCAATGCTTTATTTAAAGTCTCCGGGTCATATATAGCCATATGTCCTGCATCTTTAGCGATACGCTTATTTAATCCAATCAATACCTTGCCGGGACCACACTCAACAAAGTGAGTAACGCCTTGATCGTGCATAAACTTAATACTGTCAACCCAACGTACAGGCTTATAGAGCTGCTCCTTCAGTACGTTTCGAATGACTTCAGGTGCGCTATGCGCCGCAACGTCTACATTATGAATCAACGTCATTTTGGGCACATTGAGGGCTATATTCTGCAATTGTTCCTCCAGTTTCGCAGCTGCTGACTGCATCAGTGCGCAGTGAGACGGGACGCTGACCGGTAATTGTACTGCCCGTCTGGCACCAGCCTCTTTTGCAGCTGCTATCGCCCTTTCGACAGCCGCCGTATGCCCGGCAATAACAACCTGCCCTGGGGCATTAAAGTTAACGGCTGAAACAACTTCATTTTCTGACGCATCGGCACATACTTTAACAACCTGATGATCTTCAAGTCCTAAAATTGCCGCCATGGCACCAACACCGGCGGGCACAGCCTCCTGCATAAACCGGCCCCTTGCCGCCACCAGTTTTATTCCGTCTTCAAAAGACATAGCCTCCGAACAAACCAGTGCAGTATATTCGCCAAGACTATGGCCAGCTGCCCAGGCCGGACGGATCTCACTCTGCTTGCACCAGACTTTCCAGATGGCAACGCTAGCCGCCAACATGGCGGGTTGCGTGTTTTGGGTCTGGTTAAGCTCGTCTTCAGGTCCTGAAGATACAATAGACCATAAATCTTTGCCTAGCGCATCGGATGCCTGTTCAAAGACTTGCTTCACTTCCGGATAACTCTCGGCCAGTGCTGCCACCATGCCGACAGATTGGGAGCCTTGCCCTGGAAAAACAAAAGCCAAATTATAATTTTGCTTATTCATTAATACGTCTGTTTTTAATATTTAATTAATGCAGAGCCCCATGTAAATCCTGCGCCAAATGCTTCAAGCAGCACTACTTGCCCTCGCTGAATACGACCGTCACGAACCGCTTCATTAAACGCGAGGAGCACTGAAGCAGACGATGTATTGCCTTGATTTTCAAGTGTTAAAACAACATGATCCATGGGCATTTTTAATTTTTTTGCCGTTGCCGCAATGATACGTATATTGGCCTGATGAGGAACTAGCCAATGCACATCGGATTTCTGCATATTGTTGGCCGCCAGCGTTTCATCGACAATACGGCCTAATGTATTTACAGCGACCTTAAATACTTCATTGCCGCGCATTTTGATATATCCGGCTTCATCTTTATTATGCTCGGTAGCCGCCTGCGGATTTGGACAATAAAGCAAATCTTCGTATTCGCCATCGGAATGGATATGAGTCGACAAAATACCGGCTTCATTTGAAGAGCTCAGCAATAAGGCGCCTGCACCATCGCCGAATAAAATACAAGTACTACGGTCGGTCCAGTCGACAACGCGTGAGCAGATTTCAGAACCGACAACAAGCACTTTCTTGGCTGCGCCTGTTTTAATGTATTGATCAGCAATACTTAAGGCAAAAATTGAACCTGAACATGCTGCTTGCACATCGAAAGCAACACAATTTTTAATACCTAAACGCTGTTGCAACAGACAGCCTGTGCTGGGATAAACGCGATCGGGAGTTCCTGTTGCTACAATTATTAAATCAATTTCTTCAGGATCAATTTGCGCCGCATCTATGGCTTGTCTCGCCGCAATTTCAGCCATGCTTGAAGCCGTTTCATTCGGTCCTGCAATTCGGCGACTTTTAATG
The DNA here is from genome assembly GCF_000427625.1 of Methylobacter luteus IMV-B-3098. Lineage (GTDB taxonomy): Bacteria > Pseudomonadota > Gammaproteobacteria > Methylococcales > Methylomonadaceae > Methylobacter > Methylobacter luteus. Next base: position 1,202,720 of record NZ_KE386569.1, on the reverse strand, counting down.
CCAGTGCGTTCATGAATCCAACTATCGGATGTATCGACGGTTTGCGATATATGATTGTTTGTGCGAACTTCTTCTGGCAGATATCCACCGGTACCGATTACTCTTGAATAACGGGTCATGCGCTCTCTCTCCTGGCCAAAGTTTGTTCAACCTGCTCGCTTATTTTTCTGATAACATCTTTTTTGATTTCTACTTCGGCAAGATGAATGGCCGTTTTAAAAGCCAGCACATCGGCTCCGCCATGACTTTTGATAACTAGCCCGCGTAGTCCCAGAAAACTGGCGCCATTATAGAGCCGCGGATCTATGCGTTTTTTAAATGACTTAAGGACCGGGTAAACAAGCAATCCGGCCAGCTTGGTCCAAATATTCCTGCCAAAAGCTTCTTTAAGCGCAGTTCCGATCATTTTGGCCGCACCTTCAATTGATTTCAGTGCAACATTTCCGACAAAACCGTCGGCTACGATCAGATCGACCTTGATATTGCCCGCATTTAAAGAATCGCCTTCTACATAACCGATATAGTTTAATGATGAGTTTTCCAGCAGCTTTGCCGCCGCCTTAACTTGCTCATTACCTTTTACATCTTCCTCGCCAATATTTAACAGGCCGACTTTCGGGCTTTCAATGTTTTCCACGGCTTTAACCAACTCAGTGCCCATAACGGCAAACTGAAAAAGATGTTCAGCACTACAGTCTACATTGCCACCGAGATCAAGCGCGTGAGTATGCCCGTAAATTGACGGTAAAGTAGAAATAATGGCGGGGCGATCAACGCCTGGAATCATTTTCAGAACAAAACGAGCAGTCGCCATTAATGCTCCGGTATTGCCAGCACTGACACAGGCATCGGCTTGACCGTCACGAACCAGATTGATAGCCACTCGCATTGATGAATCTTTCTTGTTTTTCAGCGCCTTAGATGGTGACTCATCCATGCCGACGCACTGCGATGCATGCTGAATAGAGAGCCTGTCCTTGAAATCAATTAATGCTTGTGCTAACTGTTGTTTCAGAACAGTTTCGTCGCCCACTAAAATCAGTTTTAAGTCTGGATTGCTTTTTAAACAATCCAACGATGCTGGAATGGTAACTTCGGGACCATAATCCCCGCCCATCGCATCAATCGAAATTGTTAAACTCACGCTTACGAATGACTCCGGAGTTATTGAAAAAAGCCGAACCCGAAGATTGGGTTCGGCATATCATCATTCTAAAAGGGAGAAAGATTGATTAATCTTCGTCGCCAGTAGTTACAATTTGGCGACCTTTGAAAAAACCGTCTGGAGTAACGTGGTGACGTAAATGAGTTTCACCGGTCATCGGGTCTTGAGATAATGCTCTGCTGGTTAAAGCATCGTGTGAACGACGTTGACCACGTCTTGAACGTGATACTTTACTTTTTTGTACTGCCATTATAAATCTCCAGTTTTTTTAAGTTTGGCTAAGATGGAAAAAGGATTTTCAGGGGTTGACTGCTCCTCATCGGATAATGAAGCGTCCTTGTTAAAGTTTGCATCCGGCACTGAACAAGCGTGCTGATGCTTTGGAAAAGTTGGCAGAGCAAGTAATAACTCGTCCTCAACGATATCCTTAAGAGAAGTTTTCTCTTCTTTAATTAATAACGGTTCATAATCTTCGGGCAACCTATCTGCTTGATCTATTGAGGTAACAATACCCAGTTTGATTTCAGCACTGACAGGCCATTCCATAGCCAGCAAACAGTTTTGACATTCAAGCTCCAGAATCGCCTCTATGTGTCCCTCAATTTTGGCCAGTCTTCCTTCCCGTCCAAAAAAAAGATCCACAGCAACAGTCCCGGTGTCGCTCAGCAGTGTTTCCGCTAAACGATCCATGCTGTTTAAAGGTATTTTTCCCTTCAATTCAGCACGTTTATCTGCGAGCTGTAAAGGGTCTATATATTCAGGCAATCGATCTAACATAACTATACAATAATATCTGGAATCAATAACTGCGTCAAACTTACAACAATTGCCAATATGAAAATCAATAACTTAATTCTCGCGTCAAGTTCGCCTTATAGACAAGCTTTATTGAAAAAACTTCATTTGAATTTTAAGGCCATCAGTCCTGAAGTTGATGAAAGACCGCTAGAGAATGAAGCACCGGAAACTCTTGCCTTACGTTTAGGAAAACTAAAAGCGCAAGCATTATGCGAAAAGCACCCCGACCATCTTATTATTGGCTCAGATCAAGTCGCTGTGATCAATGACAAACAATTAGGTAAGCCGGGTAATCGAGCCAAAGCAATTAAGCAACTTCAGGCAGCATCGGGCAATACCGTTACATTTTTTACCAGTATCTGCATTATAAACAGTAATACAATGCATTACATGACTGATTTGGATATCAGCACAGTCTTTTTTAAAACATTGACACGACAACAAATTGAACATTATGTCGACATTGAGAAGCCTTACGACTGCGCAGGCAGTTTTAAATCTGAAAGTCTGGGCATTGCATTGTTTGAAAAAATTCAAGGCGATGATCCGAATGCCTTGACTGGCTTACCGCTAATTAAATTAATTTCCTTATTGGAAAAATTTGGGGTGTATGTGCTTTAATGAAAGCGCTTATCGATCGCTATTAATTCGAACATTTGTTCAAATTCCTCATCGGCTTGGTTTATAACTTCAGCGATCTGCGATTCACCTAGCCTGACTATGGATAAGGTTTCGTCGGAAACCTCTGCAAGTATTTCCGGCACGGATTTATTTTGCTGGATGCTATCTGTCAAACGTGTAGCCAGGAATAATAAGTGGGTATCAAGTTTGTGCATCAGAGCTTTTTCTGGAGTTAAATAATAGAGTACTGCCTCAGATAATGAATCCGGCAGTCCCCACGATTTAATCAACTCTGCCCCGACATCGGCATGGGTAAACCCTATTATCTCCTGCTCCAGATCAGCCACAAGGTAGCGTTTGTGATCGGCTGCTAGTAAAACCTGGAGTGATTTACCTGGTAATTTGGCATATAAAATCAATGACCCTATATCATGCAGTAAACCAGCCAGAAATAACCGCTCGCAATGCAGTACGGCACTTTTTTTAGCCAGTAACTGAGCTATTACCGCACAATTAAGACTGCGCAGCCAGAAGGACGTCATATCCATCAAGTCATTCGGGATCTTGTTGAATGAATTAACTATGGTTGTTGCAAAAACCAGATGGCGCAGGTTTTCGTTACCCATGACGGCGACCGCCCTGGAAATCGTATCAATTCTTGCCTGATCACCATAAAAAGTACTATTGCCGATTTTCAGGACTCGTGCGCTTAATGCAGGGTCTTTGGCTATAACTAAAGCGATATCATTCATCGAGAAACGAGGACTGTTAATCATTTCGCGAAGCTGAAAATAGATATCAGGCAAAGAGAACAGTTCCAGACTATCTTGAACCAGGTAATTCGCAGTAATTTCTGCCATAAAATATTTATCTGTTATAGAGAGCCAGAACCTGCTTCACATAATTACGTGTTTCGGGGTATGGAGGAATTGAATTGTGATATCTTATTACCGCATTTTCGCCGGCATTATAGGCTGCAACAGCCAAATTCAAGTTCGAATCAAACATTCTTAGTAAATCTTTTAAGTACCGTGTTCCGCCATTGATATTCTGATCAGGATCGCGGCGATCGGTAACCCCATAACGCCTTGCGGTAGCTGGCATTAATTGCATTAATCCGACTGCACCGGCAGATGAAACGGCGGTGGCATCGTAAGCCGACTCCGCTTGGATCACAGCATGCAGTAACTTCGCATCGACCTGATGCCTGACAGCAGCCTGGGCAATCATATCCGCATATTTCTTTTTGTTGACACTTACGAAAGGCAATGCTTTTGAGTAACTCTTGGGTCTTGAGCGAATGATGCGTTTATAGAGGCTGTTTTTAGGATCATCCGTATAATAGACATGCCCTTCAGAATCAACATATTTATAAACATCAGCCAGTACTTGATTGGAAATAAGCAAAGTAAACAATAAAACAACAGCGACTCTTATCATTTTTGTTATTTTCCCTGATCAGAATTAAAGCCGCATACGCGGCATTTTTTGCAAACAAATACCGATATAGCCCCATACCTATGGGGCTATGCGAGAGATTCGAATATTAATTTGCTGTCCCTATAAGGATAGTAAAAACTTGATTGCACTACCAGAAGCAGTGCTGTTTTTTTTATTTGGAGCCGGACAAATAGTTGTCTATGTCTTCTTTTGAAAACCCAATTTTTTTGGCAACACGGTCAGCATGGCTGATGCGGGAAATGCCGGGGATAAGTTTATAGGTAGGAGCATCGTTAGCAAACTCGACCTGTCTGGGCAAACCAACGCCCTTGCTGACAAAATCATCGACGAGTTGATGATTATGAGTAATTAATATAGTGCTGTTGCCTTTTCGATAAAATCCGTTAAGCACATTGGAGGATGACTCCATCTTTTCCTCAAAAGTCGTACCTTCAGATAATTCGTCCAGCACAACCAGGCTTTTAGCCGTGGTAGCCAAAAAGATATCCTTGGTCCTTTTCAGTTCGGTACCGAAGCGCCCTTCTCCATCATCCAAGTGGCTAATTTCCGGCACCTGATAAAAAATTCTATCGGCTACAGTAAGAATTGCCGATTTGGCAGGTACGTAACAACCTATTTGCGCCAGCAATTGAATTTGAGTGATAGTTTTGCAAAATGCGGTTTTACCGCCGCTATTAGGCCCAGTTACCAGGACCAACTTGTCATCCTCCAAAGCAAAATTGTTGCCAATATAACGAGGATTTTCTTTGCCCAAAACCGGGTTCCTGGCATCAACCAGATTGATGCGGTGATGCTCGGCCTCAATCAGTTTCGGCAGGACCAGATCGCCCCCAAAAACATCGGCAAATTTTATAAACGAAAGCAATTCATCCAGTTGTCCCAGCGCATCCAGAGTTTCGCCCACCGCCTGCGAGCTTTTGAACTCGTTTCTTAACGGGATAATGCAACTATCCCTATCGAAACCACCAACTACTGGAAAATAAACCATTAACAGCGGAATAAAAAAAATGGAAATGGTTGGGATGGCTTCCACTGAAATTCTGAACATATCTGTCGGAAATAGATGCGCCAATACCCAAATGATGCCGAAAACCAATGCCAGCAAAAGGGGTTTGAAGATGCGAGGTCTAAAGATAATGGCCGGAGAAAACGAGCCTTTTCTCTCCTGTTTGGATTGAATGCCATTTTCAGTAATATAAGCGGGACCTTCCATCAGAGAATAAGGTCGGGTTTCCGCAAAAGCTTTTATTTTTTCAAAAATACTGTTGAGATAGCGGCTTTTAGGTGCCTCACTGGCTTGAATCTGGTCAACCAACTCAAGCATAAGACGAATGCCTCTCTTATATTGTAGATAACCATAGCCCTCTATTTCATGCTCTTCCTTGGCTGTGCCAAAAGATCCGAGGAATTCACCGAATAATAGTAAGTAAAAGTTTTTCTCATGCGTCGCCGCGTTTTGCACGATGTGCTCGATATTATCTTTTAACTCCGGGTTATTGCGAAGTTCCTCGACAGCTTCCTGTTTGGCTTTAATATCCTCCAGAACATCCAGCGGCTGCGTTAAAGAGCGAAACAGAACCGCTTGCCCCACCTGTGTTGAGGCATGATTGATCGCATTAAACACCTCGTTGACTTCGATCGTATTGAAGGAACGTTCATCAATGACGCCCTCGCCGGTCTTCAGCGGTTTACTGGACTGAACGGCAGGCCAAATAACATCTTGCCAACTTTGTAATATGGTTTCTTTCATCGCATTAGCTCTTTATTTTTTTACTGAGGACACCAAAAACTATACCGCAGCAATGACAATACCGGATAGCATGATGTTTTCTTTCGAGGCGCCAGACTCTTACTCCATGCCAACGCCGGTAAAAGCAAGGTTGTGCACTAGGCCACATACTGCACAGTTTTGATCGTATCCTCTTATGTCGATAATTCTCAAATTTTTTCTTCGAGTAGCTTAACTATAGCATCAACATGAGATTTTGAATCATTGAGAGCCGGAATGTAGCGATAGACCTCGCCTCCGGCCCCAACAAACAGAGCTTTATTTTCCATGGCGATCTCTTCCAGAGTTTCCAGGCAGTCCACGGCAAATCCCGGACAAACCACATCAACTTTTTTAACACCCTGTTTGGGAAGATTTTGCAATGTTTCCGCGCAATAAGGTTTGAGCCATTGCGCCTTGCCGAATCGGGACTGGAATACAACACGCCACTGGTCCTTGTCGAGATGAAGTTTCCCGGCGATCAAGGCGGCGGTTTTATGGCACTGATGAAAATAAGGATCGCCCCACTTGGTTAACTGCTCAGGCAGGCCATGGAAGGACATCAATAGCAGGTCATTCTTGCCTTGTTTGCACCAGGCTTGCGCAATAGAGTCTGCAACGGCCGTAATATAATACTCATTCTGGTGATAGTCGCTGATAAATTGAAAACTGGGCAGATGTCGCCACTGGTTCAATTCCTTGATCAGATCATCATAAACGGATGCTGTCGTTGTTGAAGAGTACTGGGGATAAAGTGGCAGGATAATCAGATTTTCGACACCCTGTTTTTTGAAAGCATTTAACTGCTTTGCCATGGAAGGCTCGCCATAGCGCATCGCATAATCGGTTATAACGCCTTTAGCGTTTAATCGTTCAGCGATCTGTTCGGTTAGCTGGCGCGTCAAAAAAACTAAAGGCGATCCCTTTTTATCCCATATTTTACGATAAGCGGCTGTCGACCTGCGCGGACGAAAAGGCAGAATAAAAAAGCGCAGTATCACCCACCATAGAGGGCGCGGTAAATTGACTACGCGAGGATCGCCAAGAAATTCCTTAAGAAAGCGCCTGACTGCTGAGGCGGTAGGCGCCGCCGGTGACCCCAGGTTCACCAGTAGCATGCCTGTTTTCTTGGTAATAGAAGTGGCGCTTTGAGGCGGCATGCAAAAACTTACCGGTTGATAAGGTTTAAAAATTCAGAACGGGTACTGATTTCTTTACGAAATATACCGGTCATTACCGATGTCGTCATGATTGAATTCTGTTTTTCAATGCCGCGCATCATCATGCATAAATGCTTGGCTTCAATAACCACGGCGACGCCTCTGGCGCCGGTTGCAATTTCAATCGCATCGGCGATTTGCTTGGTCAGTTTTTCCTGAATTTGCAGGCGTCGCGCGTACATATCAACAACACGGGCGATTTTAGACAAGCCAAGCACTTTGCCTTTTGGTAAATAACCGACATGACATTTGCCGATAAAAGGCAGCAAATGATGCTCACATAAAGAATACAATTCGATATCCTTGACGATAACCATGTCTTCGGTGTCCGCTGTAAAAATAGCGCCGTTAAGCACTTCATCCAGCGTCTTATCGTAGCCGTTATTCAGAAATTTGAAAGCCTTGGCTGCGCGTTTGGGTGTATCGATCAGGCCTTCTCGATTTAAGTCTTCACCGACTGCTTCGATAATTTTGGAAAAATGCTCTTCCATAGTTCTCAGTCTCAATTATATAAATGGCTGTCCAGTATACATCATTGATCAATGAATTTTAATGCGTCCAAAATGACATTTTCATCCGCATTGGGCTTGCTGACATTTTCACTGATATGCCGGCGCCAGCCTCGAGCGCCGGGTTCACCATGAAACAGCCCCAGAATATGCCGCGAGATATTATTCAAGCGGGCACCGTTTTTAAGCTGCAGCTGAATATAAGGAATCAATTGCATCACAATTTCGTGACGAGACTTGGGCTCATGGGGCTCGGCAAAAAAACGCCTGTCGACGTCGGCTAAGAGATATGGATTATGGTAGGCTTCCCGCCCTATCATGACGCCGTCAACATGTTTCAGAATCTCTTCAGTCTGATTTAATGTTGTAATACCACCGTTCAATATGATTTCCAGCGTCGGCAAATCATTTTTCAGTTGATAGACCATATCATAGCGCAACGGCGGTATTTCCCGATTTTCCTTGGGCGACAGGCCGTTCAGCCAGGCTTTTCTGGCGTGAACGATAAACGTGCGGCAGCCGGCATCGGCCACAATCGCTATAAAACGCAACAATTCTTCGTAAGAATCGCGCTCGTCAATGCCTATTCTCGATTTAACCGTCACCGGAATCGAAACTGCCTGCCGCATGGCTCCCATACACTCGGCGACAAGCTCCGGTTCGGCCATCAGACAGGCGCCAAACCGACCATTCTGAACCCGATCGCTGGGGCAACCAACGTTTAGATTGACCTCGTCATAACCATAGTCCTCAACCATTTTTGCGCAGACTGCCAGATCTTTTGGATGACTGCCGCCCAGTTGAAACACGACAGGATGTTCGACGGATTCAAATTGCAGAAACCGGTGATGATCTCCATGCAACAATGCCCCAGTTGTGACCATTTCAGTATATAGCAAGGCGTGCTGTGAAATCAGGCGGTGAAAATAACGGCAGTGTTTGTCTGTCCAGTCCAACATCGGGGCGACTGAAAATACATGCGTCCCTTTAACCGGTTTTTTGTCTGTATTCATTGACTGTCTGTCTAAATTACAATTAATATGTCTATGATATAATATCTTTTATATAGTTATCCATGCTTATTTATCTATTGGCTGTTAGCCGTTATTTTGGTCGATTGATGAACTAAAAGCGCGAGCTTGTCAGTGTTACATCGGCATCAGCCCAGACATGTTTGAACTGCCGCTCGACATCGTCAGCCTCTTTAGTTTTACCTTGCCGGCGCAGGCTCTGGGCAAGCCCGGACAGCGACCAGCCATTTTGCGGGTGATCAATCAGATCTTGTCGGTAGACCTTGCTCCGCTTCACCGGCTTTGCCTGCCTCGCTGGTGCCTCCACGAGTTTAAGGTTTGGATTCAATATCTCTCTGCTCGATGACAACCTGCCAGGGCCGCTCGGCATTGGGCAATACGTAACCGTGAGCATCCAGTTCGGCATGAGTCAGAGAGACCGCATCGAGCACATTGCCGCCAATCAGGTCCAGCTCATGCGGTCGACGGTCCACCACTATATCGCAGTGATAAGGCCCGCGGCGCAGTCGTGTAAATGTATTAACTTCATGCATGAAGCCCTCTTCGCGAGGCGCGCAAAGCAAGTCTCCCGGCCTGGGCGAATAGAACCTCGCATCGCGGGCGATGAATCGGGCTTTTTTATCGGCTGACAGGGCATGCTCGATGTAATCCCAATGCAGCACTGTGGAAGGCAGGTCGCTTTCAGGCACACCGGCACTACGCGCCAGCCAAACGATGAAAGCGCCTGACCAGGGCCGCATTTCCCCCTCATAACCTACCATCGGCAATGACGAAACAGTGTACCAGTATAAAAACACGCGTGAGAAAAACGGCGCCTGGGTTTCATGGCTGATCGTTGTTCCGAAAGGATAAGTCAGCGCCGGTGGTTGACGGGTGTAATCGGCTACGGGCTGACCAAACAGCATCCATTCCTGTCGCGCCAGGTAAATCATGCGCTCGCGTATGGTGGGTATGGCGAAAGCGGGTTTGATGTCAGATCCTGGCGTAATACGCGGCGGCTGGTCGGCGGTTATTAGAGTGCAGCCGATCTGTATCAGAATCAGCCCCAAGCTTATACTGCGCAAGGATCTGATCATACATTCACAATAACGCGCCATTGTCTGCCCGGTTCGATTTCCACTACATTGATCTCTACATCGATGAATTGCCGAATCACAGCGATATTGGTCAGGGTATGCCCGGATAAAGGCCCGGTCACAAACGAACCGCCGGCGCCCAGGCTTAACGGCAGCAGAAGCTGGTCAGCAAGATGGCAGCCGACAGGTGCTCCAATGGACTGATAACGGCATAGCTCATCGGCAGCTTTGTCTGCCACATGTTCCGCACTAATACCGCGCGCGCCGATGCTTTCGACCACTTCTGTAATGTCCGGATAATGCACCTGGAGAGAAATAATATTGCCAGGCCCTGGAGATTCAACTGTCGCCAATGTAATGCTATCTTCAGGCCAATCCAGCCTTTTCAATAATTGTTTTTTTTCTCTGATCAGGACATGGCCGGGTATGCGCGACGCTATGCATTTTGCCTGACTTCTGAGTAGCGTTCCCTGATTTTCCAGCATGATTTTATGGAAATTTTCAGGCGGTTTGATGGTTATTGTCCATTTTCCGCCTCCTGCCGGGTAAAAGCCATAGCGCTCTATCCTGGCATTCGATTCAATACCCATTTGCTCCAGGACCGGTAAAAAACTATGTTGAATAAAATCAAAGCTGGGCGCCATTGGGTTATGCGTTCCGCCTTCCAGAACCAACCGCGAGGGCTTTCCGGTTAACAGCAATGCCGGCAGTACGGTCTGAAAAACTAGCGTACTGCTGCCGGCGCTGCTGATGGCAAAATGATAGTTACCGGCCTTAGTGTCACCTGGTATAAATTCAATTGTCTGGGAACCGACGAACGCACCAATAACCTGAGCATTGCATATTTCGGCCATTGCATTAACGCTGGCCAAATGCTGACGCATCAGCCCCGGCTTGTTTCTGCCCTGCCTGATATTTTTGATGTGTACCGGCTCCTTAAGACTTGCGGCTAAGGACAATGAAGTTCTCAGCATCTGACCACCGCCCTCCCCTTGTGCACCATCTATCTCAATCATAATTCATATCCTCACCACATTATCATTATGACAGTGTGTCGAGTGATTTGGCGCGAATTCTGTTTCTGGAAGTATTGGATGGCTATCTTGTCGTTATTATGTCTATGATATAATAGTATTGTATTTAAGAAATCAGGATTCTTTGTCTGCCCTATTTGATTAGGGTCAAGCTGGCCCAATATGATCGTTTGTTCAAAGCAAACAGGAAGAGCATTCTCATATATGTCTATGATATAAATGCACAATGCACAATTTCTCATAAAGACTGGTGGTTGGACTCGCAGACTGAACACTGCCTACGATGCTGATAAGTGTATTAATAACGCACAGCGCCAGATGCTGTCCGAACGACAGACGCTGCGATTAAGAGCGGGATATCTTTCAATGCTAATCTTCTTGGCCGCCTGCACTGCTTTTGCGGTGCTGCGCGATTTGCTCCCTGGCCGCGGCGGCAATGTTTTCCGGCGTGAACCCGAAGTGATGGGCGACGACTTTCGCCGGTGCGGAGAGGCCGAAGGCATGCAGGCCAAACCGGGCGCCATCGCTGCCGGCGTAGCGCTCCCAACCGAAGCTGGATGCCGCTTCGACGGCGACGCGCGCCTTAACCCACGGCGGCAGCACGCTGTCCCGGTACTCCTGGCTCTGAGCCTCGAACAGCTCCCACGACGGCATGCTGATCACCCGTGCCTTGATCCCTTCCGATGCCAGTTGCTCATAAGCTGTGACGCAGGGCGCGACCTCGCTGCCCGTCGCCAGCAACAGCACGTCAGGCGACTGGTCCACGGCATCGGCAAGCACATAGGCGCCTCTCGACACGCCGCTCGCCGGCGCGTATTGCGAGCGGTCCAGCGTCGGCACCGCCTGCCTCGTCAACACCAGGCTGACGGGACGATCCCTGATTTGCATGATGACGCGCCACGCCTCGATCACTTCGTTCGCATCCGCCGGACGAATCAGGACCATGCCCGGCATGGCGCGGAAAGAAGCGAGATGTTCGACAGGCTGATGGGTAGGCCCATCCTCGCCCAGGCTGATCGAATCGTGCGTCCAGATATAGATGACTGGCAGTTCCATCATCGCGCAAAGCCGCACCGCCGCGCGGCAGTAGTCTGTGAAGATGAAGAAGCTTGCGGCGTAAGGCCGCAGTTTTGATTGGCTCAGCCCGCTGGCGATCGCGCACATGGCATGCTCGCGCAAGCCAAAGTGGAAATTGCGCCCGCTGTAATCGCCGCCCTGCCCCGGCGCCTGAAACTCGCCAGACGGCTCAGTGCTCAGATGCGTCTTGGTAGACGGCGCGAGATCCGCCGCGCCGCCCAGCAGCCACGGCATTTTGCCGGCTATCGCGTTCAACACTTTGCCAGACGATTCGCGCGTCGCCATGCCCTTCGCATCGGCAGGAAAGTCCGGCAAGTCGCTGTCCCAGCCGTCCGGCAAGTCACCGTGCTGCATCCGGTCGATCTGCTCGGCAAGATCAGGAAATTTTTGGCGATAGGCTGCAAACTGTTCATCCCAACCCAAGCGGGCCGCTGCGCCGCGCTGCCCAAACTGATCACGGAAGTGCGCAGGAACCTCGTCCGGCACGTAGAACTGGGCGTCAGGATCCCAGCCATAAGATTCCTTCGCCAGCCGCACCTCTTCATCTCCTAGCGGCTCGCCGTGGGCTTCCTTGGTGTCGTGCTTATTCGGGGCGCCATAGCCGATATGACTCTGGACGATAATTAACGTGGGGCAATCATCCGTGTCGAGAAAGATCTCGTAGCTTCGCGCCAGCCTCTCCAGGTCATTGGCATCGCTGACATGAATGACGTTCCAGCCGTAGCCGAAAAAACGCGCCGCCACATCCTCTGTGAAAGTCAAGCGGGTCGAGCCCTCGATGGTGATGTCGTTGTCGTCGTAAATCCAGCAGAGATTGGAAAGCTTCAGGTGCCCGGCCAGGGACGCCGCCTCGGCGCAGACGCCTTCCATGATGTCGCCGTCGCTGCATAGCGCATACACGTTGTAGTCGAACAGATCATGGTTGGGGCGGTTGTAAGTAGCCGCCAGCCAGCGTTCCGCGATCGCCATGCCGACGCTCGTCGCCGCCCCTTGCCCGAGCGGCCCCGTGGTCGTCTCCACGCCGGAAGTCCAGCCGTATTCGGGATGTCCCGTGCAGCGGCTGCCGATCTGACGAAAGGTCTTGAGATCCTCAAGCGTCACGGCCAGCCGGTCGGATTCCTTGTAGCTGGGGCTCGCCGCCTTGACGCCGCAGAGATACAGCAAGCTGTAAAGCAGCGCCGAGGCGTGGCCGGCCGAAAGCACGAAGCGGTCGCGGTTTGGCCACTCGGGATCTACCGGGTCGTAGCGCAGAAAGCGCTGCCAGAGGCAGTAGGCTGTCGGAGCCGCGCCCATCGGCGTGCCGGGATGGCCGGATTTCGCTTTCTGCACGGCATCGATGGAGAGTGTGCGCAAGGTATTGATGCAAAGCTGGTCGAGTTGAGCTGAATCGGTCATGAGGTTACTCCCGTAAAAAAAGCCGGATCAGGCCGCCGATAGGTTCCGTGGCCGGCAACAAGACAATCCCGTCCGGCGCCGTCATGACCTCGGCCCCTGCCGCGCGGGATTGAGCCAACCGCCATCGGCGGCAATAAGCGCATCGGCCTCTTTCGGCCCCCAACTGCCGGGCGAGTAAGCGTGAACCCGGTGATGCGACTTCAGAACGGGATCGACCACCGCCCAGGCGGCCTCGGTCGCTTCCTCACTGCTGAAGAGTGCATCATCGCCTGCCATGGCATCGGCCAAAAGCCGATCATAAGGCGACTCCTCATCGAGTTGCTCATCAAACAGATAGAGTTCCCGCTGGCGGCCGACGAATTCCTTCCCCGCCCGCTTGACCCGGGCGGCCACGGCGATGGCGCAGTTGGGGGAAAGCCTGAAGCGCAGATAATTGGCCCGGCCGTCCGCCGGCATCGAGTCGGCGAACAGCCGCTGCGGCGGCGGCTTGAGCTGGACCAGCACCTCGTCAGCCGTTTCGGCCAGGCATTTGCCGGAACGCAGATACCACGGCACGCCTTCCCAGCGCCAGGAGTCGATAAAAAGCCGCACGGCGCAGAACGTCTCCACGTCGGAATCCCCGGCCACATCCGGTTCATCACGGTAGCCCGTGTACTGGCCGCGCACCAGATCGTCGGCCTGCAGCGGGCGCATGGCCTGGAAGACCTTGGCCTGCTCGCCGTGCACGGCGCCAAAGCCCCGGTAGGCCGGCGGTTCCATGGCCAGCAGCGCAGCGACCTGGAACAGATGATTCTGGATCACGTCGCGCAGGCAGCCGACGGTTTCGTAAAATGCACCGCGATCCTCTACGCCGAAATCCTCGGACAGGGTTATCTGAACACTGGCCACGCAGTTGCGGTTCCAGATCGGCTCCAAAAATGAATTGGCGAAGCGGAAATAAAGGATATTCATGATCGCCTCCTTGCCGAGGAAGTGATCGATGCGGAAGATCGACTCTTTCGGGAACACTGACCCCGCGATGCGGTTAAGCTCCCGCGCGGAAGCCAGATCGCGCCCGAACGGCTTTTCGACGATGACGCGTGCCTGGTCTGCCAGGCCTGTGGCGCCGAGCCCTTTGATGACGGTCGCAAATAACGCAGGTGGAATAGCCAGATAATGCACCGGCCGCCGGGCCTCGCCAAGAGCCTGCTTTAGCGCGTCGAACGTGCCCGCATTATTATAATCTCCCGCCACGTACCGGAGCAGGGAGAGCAGATGGTTCAGGGCTTGCCGGTCATCTATCTTGCCTGATGCCTGAATGCTGTCCGCTGCCCGCTGCCGAAGCTGCTCCTGGCTCCACTGCGATGACGCGACGCCGATCACCGGCACATTAAGGCCGCCCCGCTTCGCCATCGCATAAAGCGCCGGGAAGATCATTTTTTGGGCCAGATCGCCCGTCACGCCAAAAAGCACCAGCGCATCGGACATTTCCGCGCGGTCTCTGCTATTGGCCATCTCAACGCCCTCCTTTCCGGTTTCGCCTCACTGCTTTCTGATGGTAATTCTGTCCTTAACTCAATTTTCCATAAAATGAACCGATTGCTCGATTACCTCCGTTCGGTATCAAACATAGGCGCATTTTCCGAACGGGAAAATTCAACCAGGATTTGGCTTCCGGACTATTTAATGGCTGGCTTCGACGGAGATAGCCGGCAGCAGCTGTGTTGATATTGCCTCAAGCAATTTAATCGGAACGTTGAATAATTATCAGCTGATGTTGCGCAGGAAGGTTTATCCCGTTTGCCGCAGAGCGCCACAGCCTGTAAGGTCGAATCCACTTGTGCCTTATGGGTATTCGACCCGAAACACTCTATTTATTATGATTGCTCATAGGCGAGCTGCAATTTTTTAATGTCGATTTTGTCCATTTTCAGCATGGCTTGCATGACTCTTTTCGATTTTTCAGCATCCGGGCCGTGCAACATCTCGCCTAAAGCGGAAGGAATGATCTGCCACGACACACCGAACCGGTCTTTAAGCCAGCCGCATTGCTGTTTTTCACCGCCCGCGGAAAGTTTCTCCCACAATTCATCGACTTCTTCCTGTGTCTCACAGTTCACGAAAAACGATATGGCCGGCGAGAAAGTGAAGTGCGGACCACCGTTTAGGGCAATGAATTCCTGTCCATCGAGCTGGAATGTCGCGGACATGACCGTTCCCACAGGGCCTGGCCCCGTTTCTCCATAACGGGTAATGTTTCCAATCCTGGAATTTTTAAAAATGGCCGTATAAAAATTCATCGCCTCTTCGGCTCTGCCATCGAACCACAAAAATGGGGTGATTTTTTGCATGGTGTTTAACCCTCAGTATCAAGAAAACTCAATTTCGCAGCCTCGATTTCATTACACTTCTTCGAGGCTGCGATTGGTAAGACCGGTCTCGACGTCCTTGCCTATACCCTATTGTCACAGTTGATAAAGCTAGCAGCAGCCTTTCAGCGCCGCCTCCTGCAGTTCCTCCGGACTTACATCGCGAACGTGCGTGGCGATTGCCCAGTGATGACCGAACGGGTCTTCAAGATATCCGTAGCGATCGCCCCAGAACATATCCTGGACCGGCATCTTGACTTCCGCCCCGGCGCTGACGGCCTGCTCGAAGAGCGCATCGACATCTTCGACCTGGAGATGAATGGTGACTGGCGAGCCCTTGAGCGAGTTGGGTCCGAATGAACCCCATTCCGGGAATTCATCGGCCAGCATGACCACTGAATCACCAATTCGAATGCTGGCATGAATGAGTTTGCCCTGCGGACCCGGCAGGCGCATCATTTCAACGGCATTGAACGCCTTCTTGTAGAACTCGATGGCATCAGCGGCTCCGTCGCAAATCAAATGAGGCGTTACTGTGTGCATCCAGTCCGGAACAGGTTTTACTTGTGGCATGAGATTTCTCCTTCAGATTTAGGTTTTAATGTTGGAACAGTTCTGTATACGAATTCGACCGTCTAAATCCTGCTTCACTCAATAATCGAACGAGGCGCAGTGAAATCGACGGATTATTTTGCCAAGTAAAGATTGCCTACATCTTCGCCTCAGCCTCCAGCTCGCGAAAGCGTTCGATCGCCTCGCTGGGACCAAAGTCATCCAGCTCGAATAACTGACGCACCTCGATCTCCGCTTCGTTTCCCTCACCGGCGGGATTGGGAAAGCGTTGGGTCCACTCGATGGCCTCTTCCCTCGAATTCGCTTGAATAAGCGTATAGCCGGCGATGAGCTCCTTGGTCTCAACAAACGGCCCGTCGATCAGGGTGCGCTTATCCCCTGAATACTTGATACGCCAGCCCTTCGAACTCGGCTGAAGCCCCGATGCATCAAGCAGCATGCCGGCTTCTGCCAGTTCCTCGTGGAATTTTGCCATGGTAGCTATCAGTTTCTCTTCGGGCATAACACCGGCTTCACAGTCTTGAGTGGCCCTGACCATAATCATGAATCGCATTGTCTTATCTCCTGTCAGTTAAAGTTTGGGATCGAGCTTTCTGGCGATCTTGCCGCCGGCTCTGCTTACTAGTCGAACGAGGCGACGTGAAATCGACACGATGATCACAAATATTTTATGGCAGAGGCGATATTTCCAGGTTGGGGTGTATTTCAGCCTGGGCCATTTCCCGAATCGGCCGGATCGGCCGCACCTCGATGCTGCCCACGCGTGCCGGAGGGATCTTCGCGGCCAGCTGGATCGCCTCGTTCAGATCCCGAGCCTCAATGAGATAAAACCCGGCCAGTTGCTCCTTGGTTTCGGCGAAGGGGCCATCGGTAATGGAAACCTTGCCATTGCGGACCCGCACGGTGGTGGCGGCCTGAACAGGCTGTAAAGCCTCAGAGGCGATGCCGTGCCCGCTCATGCGGAGCGCCTCGTCATAAGCCAGACATTCCTCATCCTTCGGGCTTTCCGGCAGTGAATGTAGTTTTTCTTCCTCACTGTAGACCAGGCATAGATACTTCATGGCTCACTCCTTAAATTTATAGTTGAAAAACGTGGATAACGCCTATAGTCGATTGACGGAACCCGAAATCGACAACGCGCCGATTAATTTTTCAGTTCGGCCAATCGCCGTTCGAGGAAACGCCGTTCCGGTTCCTGTCGGGCAAGGCTGAGCGCTTGCCGGTAAGCGACTTCGGCTTGCCCGGTTCGTCCTAGCCGGCGGCACAGATCCGCTCGCGCCGAATGTGCCAGGTGATAATCTGTAAGATCGCCGCGTGAAAGTATGGCGTCGATCAGGAAGAGACCTGCTTCCGGCCCGTCACGCATGGCGATCGCCACCGCGCGATTCAGTTCGACCACAGGCGAGGGATTCGCCTGTAGCAGCAGATCGTAAAGTCCGATAATTTCCGTCCAGTTGGTTTCACCGGAATTGGAGGCTTCGGCGTGAACCGCCGCAATGGCTGCCTGCAGTGTGTAGGAACCGATGCTGTGTGATCTGAATGCCTGCATAACCAGCGTCAAGCCCTCTGCAATCTGCTCGCGGTTCCAAAGCACGCGATCCTGTTCGTCCAGCAGGATCAAGTCGCCATTCGGTGAAGTGCGCGCGGCGCGGCGGGAGTCGTGCAGCAGCATCAGCGCCAGTAAGCCTGATGCTTCTGATTCCTGTGGCAAGAGTTCGATCAGGAGCCTGCCAAGACGAATGGCTTCGCCCGAGAGATCATGCCGCGTCAGCTCACTGCCGGCAGAGGCTGAATAACCTTCGTTAAATACCAGATAGATTACCCGCAAAACCGCCTCCAACCGATCCGGCAAATCCTCATGCGCAGGAACCTCGTAGGGAATTCGGGCGTCGCGGATTTTCGCTTTAGCCCGCACAATACGCTGCGCGATGGTCGTCGGCGTAGAAAGAAACGCGCTGGCGATTTCTTCCGTGGTGAGCCCGCTTACCTCTCGCAGGGTTAGAGCCACCTGAGAGTCCAGCGCCAAAGCTGGGTGGCTACAGGTAAAAATGAGCCTGAGATGATCGTCCTCGACACTCTCTTCTTCCCCTGCTGCCGTTTCGAAGACGGCGGTGTCGACTTGCCCGGCAACATCGTCCAGCACGTCGAAACGGGCATGTCGCCGAATACCGTCAATACCCTTGAAACGACCAGCTGAGACCAGCCACGCTCGGGGATTGGCGGGCATGCCGTCACGCGGCCATTGCTCCAGCGCGGCCTGGAATGCATCGTGCAAGGCTTCTTCCGCAAGATCAAAGTCCCCCAGCAGACGAATCAATGTCGCCAGTACGCGCCGCGACTCGGTGCGGTAAACCGCTTCCAGTGTTTTGCTCAGGTTTGGTTCTGTATTTTCGTTCAAGGGCGCTACCTGCTCTTATCGTCTTATCGACAAGCAAATAGCTAATATATTATCGGTTTGCTGATCACTGTCACCCGGAAATTTGGCTTCGGGTCGAATTAATTCGACCCTGCACTGCATCAGTTCATAATATTTACAACATCCGTTACAACCCCTGAATCAAACTCATCAGATGTATGGGATCAACACCCAGCCAGACCAGCAGCACCGTCAACAAGACCAGCGTCGCAGAGGACATTCGTCCCAAAGCCGCCACGGGGCCGGCATGGCTGTCCGCTGCCTGGCTTATCGACATGACCACGATGACTCTCAGGTAGTAATAAAGCCCCAGGCCGCTGCCGATAATCAGCATCAGCAACAGTCCCCACAGTTGGGCATCGACGCCAGCGGCGAAAAGATAGAATTTGCCGATGAAGCCGGCCGTCAGCGGAATGCCGGCCAGCGACAGCAGCATGAGCGTGAAGACTGCCGCCAGCCCCGGCCGGCGCCAGAAAAGCCCGCGATAGCTCGACAGTTCCACCGCCTCTGCCTGCGGCGTGGACAGGATCGACACGACGCCGAAAGCGCCCAGCGTGGTGATGAAATAAGCGGCCAGATAAAAAGTCACGGATTCGATGACGAGGTTCGGCGCTATGCTGCTTCCGGCAATGAAAGCAATCAGCAGGTAGCCCATGTGCGCGATGGATGAATAGGCCAGCATGCGCTTGACGTTATCTTGCAGCAGCGCCAGCACATTGCCGAACAGAATGGACAGAACGGCCATGACCGTGAAAACAGTCAGCACTGAAGCATAGGAATAGCTGCCGCTGTCGAGAAAAAAGCGCAGCAACAGCATGAAAACAGCGCCTTTCGAGACCGTGGCGATAAAGGCCGTGACCGGCGCCGGCGCGCCTTCATAGACATCGGGCGTCCACAGATGAAACGGCACCAGCGACAGCTTGAATCCCACCCCGGCCACGATAAAAACAATGCCTATCAGTACCATGGCATTAAATAGCTCCTGACTGGCCAGATACTGTTCAATGCCGCTGAAGTTGAGCTGTCCGCATTCCGAATAGATCAGCGCCATGCCCATCAGCAATAACGCGGACGATACGCCCGACAAAACCAGGTATTTGGTCGCCGCTTCCAGCGATCGCGATTGCCCCGGCACATAACCGACCAGCACGAACAAAGACACGCTGAGCGTTTCCAGACCGATGAAAAATGTGGCGAAATGGCTCGCCGTCACCAGCACGGAGCCACCCAGGAGCGCTGTCAGTATCAGAAACAGCAGTTCCTCGTTTTCTCCTTCGTGATCCTTGAAATAATCATAACAAAAGGCAATGACGGCCAACCCTGACAGCAACAGCAATGCCATGGCAAAGAGCCCGTAGGCATCCATCCGGGTAAGAGCCGTCACCTGAACGCTCCCCTGCCGCCCCGCCGCCGTCAACGCCAGCAGGGAAACCAGAATGCCGAGTCCGGCCATGAGGCAGGCCAGCGCGAAATGGCGCCTGACGGCGATAATCAGCATGACGATGACCGCCGAGGCGGCGACGCAGATGACGGGCGAAAAAGCGATCAATTGGCTACTGTTCATCGGTCGATTCCATAACGGCAGAACTTTGCATGGCCTGCTGCAACGACGGCTCCGTCCCGCTCAGCACCCGATGCGGATGCAGCCCCAGCCAGACGCTGGCGATCACCAGCAGTCCCATGGCGATCATGTCCCGGCGGCCGAAATCGACTACAGGGCGCGGATGCGGCAACGGACCATGGAAGGCTTTCTGTATGATGATCAGGGCATAGACCGGAGCCAGGATCATGACCAGCGCCGCCAGCGCTGTCAACGTCATGCTGACCTTGAAAGCCCCCAGAAATACCAGAAACTCGCCCAGAAAATTGCCCAGCCCCGGCAGACCCAGCGAAGCGATAGCAAAAAACAGGGCCATGGCCGACAGGCGCGGCACCGCCGCCCAAAGCCCGCCCATGTTGCCCATCTCGCGCGTATGCAGGCGTTCCTGCAAGGCGCCGGCGATCATGAACAGGGCCGCGGCGCTGATGCCGTGCGCCAGCATGGTCATGACCGCCCCCTGCAACGCCAGCAGATTCCAGGAAAACACGCCCAGCAGCACAAAACCCATATGGCTGATGCTGGTATAGGCGATCAACCGTTTCAGATCGGATTGGGCGAACGCCATCATGGCCGCGTAAAGCACGCTGATGACGCCCAGCGACATGGCGACCGGCGCAAACTGATGCGCCGCCTCGGGGAACAGCGGTATGACAAAGCGCAGCAGGCCGTAAGCGCCGGTTTTCAGCATGACGCCGGCCAGAATGACGCTGCCGCCGGTCGGCGCCTGCGTATGCGCATCCGGCAGCCAGGTATGGAACGGCACCGACGGCAGCTTGACCGTAAAGGCGATAAAAAAGCCCAGCATCAGCCAGAATGCCGCATCCGCATCGAGCGGCATGCCCAGCAGGTCAAAATAATCAAAACTGTAAGTGCCGGTTTCGCCGCGATAAATCAGCGCCAGGACTACGATGGCCAGCAGCATCAGCAGGCCGCTCACCTGCGTGAAAATCACAAACTTGATGGCCGCCGCGGTGCGGTCTTCGTGCCCCCAGATGCTGATCAGAAAATACATCGGGATGATCATGACCTCCCAACTGAAAAAAAACAGGAACAGGTCCAGCGCCAGGAAAACGCCCACGGTCCCGGCCAGACACATCAGCAAATTGAAGTAAAAGAAACCCGGCCGCTGTTTGATCTCGGTCCAGGAGCAACTGACCGCCATGAAACCGAGCAGAACGGTCAGCATGACCAGCGTCAGGCTAACCCCGTCCATCGCCAGATGAAAACCGATGCCGAAACGGGAAATCCAGGGCCACTTCAGATCGGCTATCCAGACCGATGAATTATCGGCGGTCAGCGCATACTGAGACAGCACCAGCACAAACTCAACCGCCAATGCCGCCAAGGCGGTCCAGCGCGGAGCGGCAGGACTCCAGCGCCCGGCGACAAGAGCCGCCAGCCCGCCAACAAACAAAACCGCAATCAGCGCCAGCAGCATCATGACAGCAATCCTATGGCGATGATCAGCACGGTGCCCAGACCCATCGATGCCACATACCAGCGCAGCCGCCCCGTCTGTATGGCACTGGCCATGTAATGAAGGTAAAAACCGCGCCTTGCCATGGCGGTATATCCCTTATCCACCACATCGTGTTTGTTAAGTCCGGCAATAGCCTTGAAAGGGCGTATCAGCAATGTGCCGTAAAGGCTATCCAGTCCCCAACCGCTAAACCAGTAGCGCTGCAAACCTCTGACCCATTCGGAAGAAACCAACCTCTGCGCCGAAAACGTGCCGGTCAGATAAAACAATACCGCGATCGCCAGACCGGCCACTGGCGCAGCAATCGTCAGAGCGCTCACAACAGTGCAACCGCGATGCGCCTGAACGCCTGCAGGAAACACCGAATCCAGCGGTATCCGCAGCAGCCCGCCCAACAGCGCCAGCGCGCACAGCACGATCAGCGGCAACCCCATTCTCCAGCTGATGCCCTGCTCGACTTCATGATGTTCGGGACCGAAAAACGCCACAAATACCAAACGAAAACTGTAAATGCCCGTGATCAGCGCGCCAAGGCAGCCGGCCGCCCACAGGCCGGGCGAGGCATCGAAAGTCTCCAGCAGAATATCGTGCTTGCTGTAATAGCCGGACGTAAGTGGCAGCGCGGCCAGCGCGGCGCTGCCGATCATAAAGCTCCAGAATGCGACCGGCATGGCTTTGCGCAAGCCGCCCATTCTGTAAATGTTGTGTTCATGATGGAAACAGAAAATGACCGCGCCCGCGGCAAGGAACAGCAAGGCCTTGAAGAAGGCATGGGTCATCAGGTGAAAAACAGCCGCCGACCAAGCGCCGACGCCCAGCGCCAGAAACATGTAGCCGATCTGGCTGATCGTCGAATAAGCCAGAATGCGCTTGATGTCGGTCTGGACCAGCGCCGAACAGCCGGCTATCAATAAAGTCGCCGTTCCGACCAGCGCAACGGCGTACTGCACGGCAGGCGCCAGCGTGAACAGACCATGGGTTCTGGCGATCAGGTAGACGCCCGCCGTCACCATGGTCGCGGCATGGATAAGCGCGCTGACCGGCGTGGGACCGGCCATGGCATCCGGCAACCAGGTTTGCAGCGGCAACTGCGCGGACTTGCCGACCGCGCCGCCCAGCAGCAGCGCGGAAGCCGCCACCGGCAGCCAGCTTCCGGCCTGCCACTGGCCTGCAGCCTGCAAGACAGCCTGAATATCCAGCGTGTGCAACTGCGTAAACAGCAGAAACAGGCCGAGCGCCAGCGACGTATCGCCGATTCGCGTCATCACGAAAGCCTTGCGCGCCGCATAGCCGTTGTCCGGGTTCTCATACCAGAAGCCGATCAGCAGATAACTGCCGAGCCCTACGCCCTCCCAGCCCAGATAGAGCATCGCCAGATTGTCCGCCAAGACCAGCACCAGCATGGCGCCGACGAACAGATTCATATAGGCGAAAAAGCGCGCATAACCGGCATCATCAGCCATGAACCCGGCCGAATAGACATGGATCAGAAAACCGATGCCGGTCACGACGAACAGCATCGTGACCGACAAGGCGTCCAGATAAAAGCCGAAAGGCAGCGACAGATCGTCGACAGCCATCCATGAACCCAGCACCAGCCGGTAAGGCTGCAGATCGCCAGCCAGAAACGAGGCGCCGACCAGCGCCGCCGCAATGGCCGACAGCCCGACAGAACCGACCCCGACCCACGCCACTGCCGATCCGGATAATTTATCGCCGGCCAATACCAGGATCAAAAACCCGAGCAATGGAAACAACGGCGCCAGCCAAAGCCATTCAATCACCTGTCCTCCTTAATGCCTCATCAAATCGCTCATTTTGTAGGCTGGGTTGCTAAACCCAGCATTTTAGGATTGCCCATGCCGGGTTTCCGCTAAAGCTCCAACCCAGCCTACACATTTACATCGTCTACCCTTTCATCTCATCCACCGCATCCGCATCCAATGTCTGGAACCGGTGAAAAACCTGCATGACCAATCCCAGGCCGACGCCGACTTCCGCGGCGGCCAGCGTCAGAATCAGCAGAAACATGATCTGCCCGTCCGCCTGTCCCCAGCGCGACCCGGCCACGACGAAAGCAAGCCCCGCCGCGTTGAACATGATTTCCAGCGACATCAGCATGAAAATCAGATTGCGCCGCACCAGCACGCCGACCAGTCCCAGCGCAAACAGCACGGCGGACAACGACAAACCATACGCCATCGGGATTCCGTTCATACATCCCTCCTTTTAGCCATCATGGGCTTGCCGAGATGATAGGCGCCGACCAGCCCCGCGAGCAGCAGCATCGACGCCAGTTCCACAGCCAGCAGATAAGGGCCGTACAAGGCGATCCCGACCTGCTTGGAATCCACCAGTTGCCCGGTTCCGGCGCTGCCGCCTTCAGCAATCACGACCACGACTTCCGCGAACAGAATCAGCGCCAGCACCGAGGGGCCTGTCCAGATGCCCGGCGTCAGCCAGGCGCGCTCCTGCTCCGTGGTTTTCTCGCCCTGATTGAGCATCATGATCACGAAGACGAACATGACCATGATGGCGCCGGCATAAATGATCACTTCCAGCACGGCGGCGAAATGCGCGCCCAGCAGGAAAAACAGGACGCCCACGGCCAGCAGCGACAGAATCAGATAAAGCAGGCCATGCACGGCATTCACGCGCGTGATCATCATGACCGTCGCGAAGACGGCGACCGCCGATGAGATAAAGAACAGTACCAATTCCATATCAATACTCCTTATGGCAACAGCGTTTTAACGTCGACGGGCGGCGCCTCGTTTTCGGCCTGGCCCTTGTCCTTGCCGCCGACCGTCATGCCGGCCACGCGGTAAAAATTGTAATCGTGGTACTTGCCCGTGCCGTCGATCAGAAGATGCTCCTTTTCATAAACCATGTTCTGGCGGTCGTATTCACACATCTCGAAGTCCGGCGTCAGTTGAATCGCACAGGTCGGGCAGGCTTCCTCGCAAAAGCCGCACATAATGCAGCGGGAAAAATTGATGCGGAAAAAGGCCGGATACCAGCGCCCGTTTTCGTCTTCGGCTTTCTGCAGCGCGATGCAGTCCACGGGACAGGCAACGGCGCACAGATTGCAGGCCACGCAACGCTCCTCGCCGTCCGGATCGCGCGTCAGCACGATGCGCCCCCGGTAGCGCGGATACAATTCCCGCTTCTGCTCGGGATATTCGATCGTGTCGGGTTTGGTGAAGGTATGTTTCAGAACTTCCCATAATGTGCGTAATTGACTCAGCATGATCTCTCCCTTATGTGCCATAAAGCGCCACGGCGCCGGTAATGAGCAGGTTCAGCAATGCCACCGGCAGCATGGCTTTCCAGCCGAAGCTCATGAGCTGGTCATAGCGCGGCCGGGGCAGCGATCCGCGCAACAGAATAAAAAACAGGATGCCGACAGTGGTTTTCAGGCAGAACCAGACCAGCGGCGGCAGCCAAGGCCCCAGCCAGCCGCCGAAAAACAAGGTCACGATCATGGCGGAAGTCAGGGTAATGCCGAGATACTCGCCGACGAAAAACATGCCGAATTTCATGCCCGAATACTCGGTATGAAAGCCTGCTATCAACTCCTGCTCGGCTTCGGGCAGATCGAACGGCGCCCGGCGGCTTTCGGCCACGGACGCGACCAGAAACACGACGAAACCCGCGAACTGGGGCAGGATGAACCAGCCGTCGCGCTGGGCCTCGACGATCCCGCGCAGATTGAAGGTGCCGGACAGCATGACCACGCCCATGATGGAAATGCCCATGAACACCTCGTAGCTGACGGTCTGGGCCGCGGCGCGCAAGCCGCCCAGCATCGAGTATTTGTTGTTCGAG
Source organism: Methylobacter luteus IMV-B-3098 (assembly GCF_000427625.1). Classification (GTDB taxonomy): domain Bacteria; phylum Pseudomonadota; class Gammaproteobacteria; order Methylococcales; family Methylomonadaceae; genus Methylobacter; species Methylobacter luteus. The sequence continues at coordinate 1,177,320 of NZ_KE386569.1, read as the reverse complement.
GCATAGCCCGCCAGCACAACGCTGTAGACGGACAGGGACGTCAGCGCCAGAAAATAAAGCAGCCCGAAATTGAAATCGATAATGCCGACGCCCGGCGCAAACGGAATCACGGCAAAACCGGTCAGCATGGTAATGAACACGATCGTGGGCGCCAGCACGAACACGAGTTTGTCGGCAAAAGGCGGAATCCAGTCCTCCTTGAAGAACATCTTGATCATGTCCGCCGCGACCTGAAACAGCCCCAAGGGACCGACCCGGTTGGGTCCGAGGCGGTCCTGCCAGACGGCCAGCAGCCGGCGCTCCACCCAGATCAGCATCGCCGCCACGAGAATCGTCGACAGCAGGATGCCGATAATGTCCATGGCACCGCCAAGCCCGGTATTCATAATGGCCCCTCCCCGATCGCTTTCTTCAGTATCACGTGATGCGTTTGACAACACCGCTCGGTTCCCGGCAATCCGGCCGTTATGCCCAGCAGGCCGGCCGGTAAATTCGGCTTGATGCCCGCTGGCAGCACGATGAACGGCCCGCCGGAAATACAGTGAATTTCGACGTTATCGCCCGCCTGCACGCCCAGCATCCTGGCATCCGCAGGATTCAGCAGGGCGCAGGCAGCCGGCGAGCGCTCGGCCACCGGCGGCGAGCGCAAGCTCAACTCCTCGCTGCCGAAGATGTGCTGCAACAGCACGATGCGCCACTGGCCAGTTATCGGCTTGAAAGGCTCCGGGATAGTTCTGAACCAATCCCGCTCGCCAGAGGGTTCAATCAGCCTGACGCCGTAATCGCCGCCGCGCAAATGTCCCCCGATCCCGTCCTGAAACTTGTTGACGGCCTGGTTGGAATTCCAGCCGGGCGCCCAGATAACCGGTTCCAGTGCGGCCGGCACATCGGCTGTCGCGCCTTCCATCGAAAACGTGAATGGCGTTTCCGGATCAGCCGGCCGCCGGGGCTCGCTGACGTTGATATGCGCCTGCATGGCCGTGCGGCCGCTGTAACGATGGGGCTGACGGGGAATCTTCATGCCGTCGACTCTAAAGCCCGCGCCGGGCGCTGCCTGCCTGATATCCGCCAGCACCGGAAAAGCGGCCGCGCAGGCGGCGGTCAGCCTGTCGAAGCTCAGCTCCTTCATGTCGGCCAACAGCCATTGCCAGCTGCAGCGCACAGGCGCCGGCGCCGGATAGACCTGGAAATAACGCTGCGCCCTGCCCTCGTTATTGATCAGTGTGCCGTCGGATTCGGCAAACGTCGCGGCAGGCAACAGCAGGGTGGCTTTTTCGGCCGTCCTGTTGTTCAGGCAGTCAATGACCGCCACCTGCTGTGCCGCCTGCAGGAAGGTATCGACATCCCAGAGCGGCGCGCGCCGGTAGAGATCGTTCTCGAGGATGATCACGCGCCCGGCCGCATGGACCCGTTCGAAAGCCTGCCGCAAGCGTTTTCCGCCCATCATGGCAAGACCCAGGCTATTGCTTTCCGGCACCGTGAAAGTCAGTTGCCTGTTTTGCGCAGGCAACGCTTTGGCCACGTTGTAGGCAGCCTCAATAATGGCGAGGCTGGCGCTGGCGGTTCCTGACACCACCAATGGCCGCTTGGCCTGTTTCAGGCTGTCGGCGATAGTGACGGCCAGTGCGCGCGCATCATCGTTCAAACCGGCAGGCTCCGGTGCATGGGAATCAAGATTGTGAGCAATGGCAAAACCCAGCCTGGCAATGTCTTCCGGACTGCCCCGGTAAGTGGCCGTGGCAGCGTCATCCAGACGCGTTGCGCAAACGCTGGCGATAAACAGCGGGCTGCGGTGATCTATCTGTTGCTCCCTGACGGGCTTGTCCAGCCAGGGCGCTATGTTCAGGTTCCGGGCTTGATCGAACGCGGCATTGCGCACCGATTGACGCAACGAAAGCGCCAGCCTGGGCGCGCTGTGGGTCACGTCCTCGCCCAGAATCAGCACGGCATCGGCCTGCTCGACCTCGCGCAGTGACGGGGAGCGGATGCCTCCGTTACGCATAATATCGACGATCGCTTCGAGCATCGTCTGCTCATTGTCATCCAGGCCGAGATAGAAATTTTCCTCGCCGACCCGGCTGCGCAGGGCAAAATTGGCTTCCAGAGAAGCACGGGGCGAGCCGATGCCGATCGTCGAATCAGTCAGCCAGTCACGCAACTTCTGTTCAGCCTCCTCAATTGGAATGTCCATGCGATCATGAATGCGCGGCTTTAAAATGCGGTCGGGGCTGTTGACGAAACCGTACCCGAAGCGTCCCCGGTCGCAGAGGAAGTAGCCGTTGATCTCACCGTTATAGCGGTTGATGATCCGTCTGAGCTCGCCGTAACGCTCGCCGGGCGCCGTATTGCAGCCCAGGCCGCAGTGCGCGCACACCGAAGGCGCGGTTTGCAGATCCCATTTGCGCGTGTAGCGGGCACTGAAAGTCCGATCAGTAAAGACGCCGGTCGGGCAGACCTCGACCAGGTTGCCGCTGAATTCGTTTTCCAGCGTCCCATCCTCGAAGCGGCCGAAATAAACATTGTTGTGCATGCCGAAAACCTGCAAATCCCTGCCGCCGGCATAGTCGTCATAAAAGCGCACGCAGCGGTAACAGGCGATGCAGCGGTTCATTTCATGGTTGATGAACGGGCCGAGGTACTGGTTTTTATGCGTGCGCTTCTGGCCGCGATAACGGCGTACCGTATGGCCGGACATCAGCGTCATGTCCTGCAGATGGCACTCGCCGCCTTCCTCGCAGACCGGGCAATCGTGCGGATGGTTGATCATCAGCAGTTCGATGTTGTCGCTGCGGAATTGCCTGGCCTGCTCGGCCTGAAGGGAAATGCGCATGCCGTCGGTCACGGGGGTCATGCAGGCCATGGCGAGACGTCCTTTTTTGTCTTCCGGGCTTTGGTACTGCATCACCGCGCACTGCCGGCACGCGCCTACCGAACCCAGGGACGGATGCCAGCAAAAATAGGTCAGATCCAGGCCCAGGGCGAGGCAGACTGGCAGCAGGCTTTCACCGGCTTCCGCCTGGTATTGCACGCCGTCGATTTCGATAGTGACCATCAGCTTCTCCTGGATTCGCTTGTGGGGCGACTTAAGTCGCCCTGGGCGAATGAATTCGCCCCTGCATACTTCACGCCGTCGATTTCGATAGTGACCATCAGCTTCCCCTGGATTAAGTTGACGATGTTGTCGCTGCGGAATTGCCTGGCCTGCTCGGCCTGAAGGGAAATGCGCATGCCGTCGGTCACGGGGGTCATGCAGGCCATGGCGAGACGTCCTTTTTTGTCTTCCGGGCTTTGGTACTGCATCACCGCGCACTGCCGGCACGCGCCTACCGAACCCAGGGACGGATGCCAGCAAAAATAGGTCAGATCCAGGCCCAGGGCGAGGCAGACTGGCAGCAGGCTTTCACCGGCTTCCGCCTGGTATTGCACGCCGTCGATTTCGATAGTGACCATCAGCTTCTCCTGGATTCGCTTGTGGGGCGACTTAAGTCGCCCTGGGCGAATGAATTCGCCCCTGCATACTTCACGCCGTCGATTTCGATAGTGACCATCAGCTTCCCCTGGATTAAGTTGATGCACATACATTCTCCCTCATACCAGCCTTTTCACTGAGGGAGGCGGAGCAACACCCGCGATGTAATGCTCAAAATCCCTGCGGAAAAATTTCAGCGCGCTTTGCAGCGGCTCCATGGCGCCGGGCGCCAACGCGCAGAACGTATTGCCGAGCGCCATCATGCCCGTGAGCCTTGACAGCGTATCGAGGTCTTCCAGACGGCCTCGCCCTTCGATGATGTCCTTCAGTAACGTGACCGTCCACGGCAATCCGTCCCGGCAAGGCGTGCACCAACCGCAGGACTCCTGTGAAAAAAACTGTTCCAGATTCAGCACCATCTTCACGGGGCAGGTCTTGTCATCGAGAATGATCATGGTGCCGGTGCCCATGCGGCTGCCGACCTTGGCAACGGCATCGTAATCCATGCGCACGTCCAGGTGTTCGGGCAACAGGAAATCAGTCGAAGCGCCGCCCGGCAGAAAAGCGCGCAACGAGAAACCGTCCCGCATGCCGCCCGCATGCTCTTCGACAATCTCCCTGATGGGCGTTCCCATGGGCAGTTCCCACAAGCCCGGCCGCCTGACCCGGCCGCTGACCCCGAACAGCTTGGTGCCCTGGTCTGCGCCCAGCCCCAGTCCCTTGTACCAGTTAACCCCGTTGCGGATGATATGCGGCACGTTGCACAGGGTTTCGACATTATTGACCACGGTGGGCTTGCCCCAGAGCCCGCTGACCACGGCGAACGGCGGCTTGGCGCGGGGATTGGCCCGCTTGCCCTCCAATGAATTGATCAGCGCCGTTTCCTCGCCGCAGATATAACGCCCGGCGCTGGTATGCAGGTGAATGTCCAGGCTGAAGTCCAAATCCAGTATGTGCTCGCCCAGATAGCCCTTGGCGCGCGCTTCCTGCAGGGCCTGCTCAATGCGCCGCGCGGCTAGATGGTATTCCCCGCGCAAAAAAATGTAAGCGGTTTGGGCCTGGATGGCATAGGCCGCGATGATCGTGCCCTCGATCAATTGATGCGGGTCTCTCTCCAGCAGAAACCGATCCTTGAACGTACCCGGTTCCATCTCGTCGCCGTTGACGATCAGATAGCGAGTTTGATGCGCATCGTCCAGGGGCATCAGGCTCCACTTGACCCCGGCCGGAAATCCCGAGCCGCCGCGCCCCCGAAGTCCCGCATCCTTGACCCATTGCTGCACCTCCTTAGGTGGCAGTTCCGCGATGGCCTTGCGCAAACCCTGATAGCCGCCGGTCTGCTCGTAATCGGCCAGCGTCGCGAAAACGCGATCCGGTTGAATGTTCTGGGTTAGCGGCTTGTCCATGTTTTCCATGATTTACCTGCCTAAAATCTCGTCAATGACATCATCCGTGACATCGTGCCTGAGCTGATCGCCGACCAGCATGACCGGCGCGTGGTCGCAGGCGCCCAGGCAGACGATCGGCAATACCGTGTACTCACCGTCCGCGGACATCCCGCCCGGTTCGACCTGTAACCGCTCGCACAGGCGCGCTTCGACCTGTTCAGAACCCATGATCCAGCAGCTGACGCTGTTGCAGTAATGAATGACCGTCCTGCCCACGGGCTGGCGGTAGATCAGGTTATAGAACGTCGCTACGCCTTCCAGTTGCGCCGGCGATATGCCCAGCAACTGCGCCACGGCGACCAGGCAGTCATCGGAAACCCAGCGCCGGTATTTCTGCACGATTTTCAGCGCCTCGATGGAAGCGGCCGCCTTGTCCGCATAATGTGACATCTCGGCGGTTATCTCCTCTATTTCGACGGCAGTCAACACGGCGGGTTTCTCAGTCATGTCAGCGGTCCACGTCAGCCATTACAAAATCGATGCTGGCCAGTATCGCGATCAGGTCGGCGATCATTAGCCCTCGGCACATCTGCGGAATCATCTGCAGATGCGGGAAAGACGGCGTGCGGATGCGCGTGCGGTAAGACATCGTGCCGCCATCGCTGGTCAGGTAGTAGCCGTTGAGGCCCTTGGTCGCTTCGACGGTCACGCAGGCTTCGCCGGCCGGAATCACAGGTCCCCAGCTGACATTGAGAAAATGGTCGATCAGGGTTTCTATGTCATGCAGGGTGCGCGCCTTGGGCGGCGGCGTGGTCAACGGGTGATCGGACTTGTGGGGGCCTGCCGGCATGTTGTTCAGGCATTGCCCGATGATGCGGACACTCTGGCGCATCTCTTCGATGCGCACGGCGCAGCGGTCGTAGCAATCGCCATGCCGGCCAATAGGGATCTCGAACTCGTAGTTTTCATACCCTGAATAAGGCCGCGCCTTGCGATAGTCCCATTCAAAGCCCGTGGCGCGCAGTCCCGCTCCGGTCACGCTCCAGTCGATGGCTTCGGCGGTGGTATAGGCGCCGACGCCCTGCGTGCGCCGCTTGATAGTGCTGTTGTTCATGACCATTTTGTCGTACTGATCGAGCCGGGCCGGGAAATAATCGACGAACGCCTTCACGAGTCTGTCCCAACCGCCCGGCAGGTCCAGGGCCACGCCGCCGATGCGGAAATAACTGGAATGCATGCGCGCGCCGCTGATCGCCTCGATGATGTCGAATACTTTCTCGCGGTCGGCAAACATATAAAAGATGGGCGACATCTGGCCGATGTCCTGAGCAAACGTGCCATAGAACAGCAGATGGCTGGCCAGACGGTAGAATTCGCCGATCATGACCCGGATGACTTGCGCGCGCTCCGGGACGTTGATGCCGGCCAGCCGCTCCACGGCCATCACATAAGGAAAGTTGTTCATGGACCCGCCCAGATAATCCACGCGGTCGGTATAAGGAATATAGGTATGCCAGGACTGGCGCTCGCCCATCTTTTCCGCGCCCCGGTGGTGATAGCCGATATCGGGCACGGCATCGATAATCTCTTCGCCGTCCAGTTGCAACGCAACGCGAAAAACGCCGTGCGCGCTGGGATGATTGGGCCCGAGGTTCAGAAACAGGAAATCGCTGTCCTCGCCTTGCCGTGTCATGCCCCATTCCTCGGGCACGAAGCGCAGCGCTTCCTGTTCGCTTTCCTCGCGTTCGTCGGACAGGCTGTAAGGCTCCATTTCCGTCGCGCGGGCCGGGTGGTCCTTGCGCAGCGCGTGCCCTGTCCAGGTCGGCGGCAACAGGATGCGCCTAAGATTGGGATGGCCTTCAAAGACGATGCCGAACATGTCCCAGACCTCGCGCTCGTACCAGTTGGCCGAAGGCCAGATATCGCAGATGGACGGCAGCGACAGACTTTCTTCCTGCAAAGCCACCTTAAGACGGATATCCTCGTTGCGATCAAAAGAGAGCAGATGATAAACGACCGTATAGTCGCTGGTGGGCTGGCCCTGACGCCGCGTGCGCTGACGCTCGTCCAGGGCCGTCAGGTCGAACAGCATGGCGTAGCCGGAGACCGCCTCTTTTTTCAGAAACCTGAGGAAATCGCGGATACGTTCCCTGGCGATCCAGAACGTGGGGATACTGTCGGCTGTCGGCTGCACGGCAAAGGCGCCATCGCCGAACCGGTCGGACAGTTCGCGCACGACCCGATCAGACATGATCCGGCCCTCTGAGCTGTTTGGCGCGCATCCTTTCTTCCGTCAACAGATCGCGAAAGCTGGGTTGAGGCGCCCTGATCACCTCCTGATCGCCGACCACCCAGCTCAACGGCCGCCGTTCCTGACCGATGGCCTGCTGCAGCAGCATCAGACCCTGCAACAAAGCTTCCGGGCGCGGCGGGCAGCCCGGCACGTAGACATCGACCGGCAGGAACTTGTCCACGCCCTGCACGACGCTGTAGATGTCATACATGCCGCCCGAGTTGGCGCAGGAACCCATGGAAATGACCCAGCGCGGCTCCAGCAACTGGTCATACAGCCGCTTGACCACCGGCGCCATCTTGCGAAACACCGTGCCCGAAATGACGATCAGATCGGCCTGCCTCGGCGATCCCCGGATGACTTCGGAGCCGAAGCGGGCGATGTCGTGGCGGCTCGTGAAGGCGGTCGCCATTTCCACATAACAGCAGGACAGCCCGAAATTGAACGGCCAGACGGAATTGGCCTGTCCCCAGGCCACCATGTCCTCAAGCCTGGCGAGCAGAAAGTTGCGGCGCATCGCCTGTTCATAGGTTTGCCGGCCCGGTCCTGGCGCGGTATCGCTTTCGGCTTTGGTCAGATGCCAGTTCATGGTTCACTCCCGCCCGGACTTTTGGATATCGATGCGCTGCCGCCTCGTGCGCCAGTCGAGCGCGCCGACAGCCCACAGATAGGCCAGCGCGGCCAGCAGCACGCCGATGAAAATCAAAGCCTCGACAAAACCCGCCCAGCCGGATTCGCGCAAGGCTACCGACCAGGCAAACAGAAACACCGATTCCATATCGAAAATCACGAAAAAGATGGCGAGCAGGTAAAACTGGATGGAAAAGCGGATATGAACGTCGCCCGCCGGCACGACGCCCGATTCGAACGGCTCGTCGGCGGCTTTGGCAGTGTGGCGCTGTCCCAGAAAATAGGCGCCCCCGAGCATGATGCCGGTAACGGCGAGCACGGCCACGAAATAGATGATGAGCGGCAGGAGGTCGGAGGCCAGCATGGCTTCAATGTTCATCAGGGAGTGCCTCTGTCAATCAATAAACCAAAAAACAGTAGCCACACCGTCGGGGATGGCGTCCGGGTAAATTCAACAAACATCGACATCCGATGATCACTCATGCTCCTTGCATGACTAAGAGTTAAAAAAATGGTGATGGTTCAAAATGGGGATTGGGGTATAACGTGGGTGCCACTCATGCGGCGCAATACGCTGGCGCTATTGCGCCCTACGGTTTGTGCCTTGCCGAGTTTGCATTTGATGGATATTTTAATTAAATGCTCAGATTGTGAAAGAATGTAGAATATCCAGATTTAGATAATAATTGTTAGGCTTAGGAGTACACATGACACCCGAGCAAGTGATTGCTGAAGTCGAGCGTTACGAAGCGGAACTAGCCCGCATTCACATTTCATTCAAGAGGACGCGAGACGGTATTTATATCGCTGAAGGGGACGAAGCCCTCTATCGACAGTACGTGCATGAGTTGATTGATCTATACAACGACGCCTTAGGTAGAAATTCGTATTCGGCTCAGATAGCACATGAATTCCAGAACGGGTTTGGCTATCTAGGATCTGCATCTTTGAAGGGAGTCGAGAACATTTTAGCAGTCATCCGCGCCTCTTTGACACGACTACGTAGGAATCCAGAGATGCTCAGTCAGAAACAGAACCAAGAGGTCGCTCGAAAAAGGGAGAATGTTTTTCTTATCCACGGACGTGATGAAGCAAAATGGCGAGAGCTGAAAGACATTATCCAGACAGAGTTTCACCTAAATCCAATCATTTTGATGCAGCAACCCGACGCCGGAGCAAAGACCGTAATTGAAAAGTTCGAGCACTATGCGGAAACTTGCTCCTATGCGATCGCAGTATTCACGCCAGACGACGAAGTGTCGTCCGGTGGAGAAACTTATCTCCAAGCGCGGCCTAACGTCATCTACGAACTCGGTTGGTTCTGTGGACGTCTCGGTCGTGGCAACGTGATGCTTCTCTTGCGTGAAGGCACTTCCATGTTTTCTGATTTCGGAGGAATTATTCAGAAGCGCTTCACAACCAACATTTCAGAGAAAGTCGTAGAAATTCGCAAGGACTTGGAGGCCGCCGGTGTTCTTCCTACCACCTAACCCGGTAAGGCGCCATCCGTAGGGCGCAATAGCGCCAGCGTATTGCGCCGCATGATTATCACCCGAGTCCCTGACTTCGTACCTCGGCGCATCCTATCGAGTTCATTGTCCCAACTGCAGCACAAGTATCTTCGCGAACGATTGCAGGCCCACTTGCTCTTCCAGTACCAGGCCGCTTCTGTCGAACAATCTCAACCATTCCTCGAGCGTCCTTCCCCTGCCACGGGTACCCATGAACAGCTGCATGTCGAGTGAGGCACTGGCAAGGTCGGGCCGCGATTCGGGCAGAACCATCTCCATCAGGGCAATGCGGGCGCCCGTTCCGGCGCAGGCGCCGGCAATATTGCGGAGGGCCTTGACGCAGCTATCGTCATCGAAACCGTGCAGGACGGCGCTGAGCAGGTAGATGTCCCTGGCGCTCGTCGCTGCCGGAACCGATTCGAATAGATCGCCGGCCTGAAAGCTCAGGCGGGCGAGCAGCGCCGGCGCCTCGCGCCCTGTCCAATGTTGCTCCGCTTCACGGACAACTTGGGCGCGGTCCACCACCAAGGCTTTCAGATGCGGATGCCGTTTCAGGATAGCAAGGGATTTACTGCCCTTTGATCCGCCGACATCAATAACGCGCTCGAAACGCCCCCAGTCGAAGTCCAGCGCGAAGCTGTCGCCGGTCAGCGCTTCCACGCAGTCCATCGCCTGCGAGAACAAGCGATCGAATTCGGGATGGCTATCCATATAACCAAACAGTTCCTGTCCGTGCGCAAGCTGAAATGGCACATCCCCGCTCTGTACACCCTTTTCCAGTTGTTCGTACCATGGCCGGCTCATCTCTTCCGAATTGTGCATCAGAATCATTGCGCGCACGCTTTTCGGATGGTCCTCCCGCAGATAGGCGGAAAGACCATTATTGCTGAACACGCGAGGCGATACTTCCTCGAAAACACCCAGTGCCGCCAGCATCCGAAGCAACCGGTAAGTGGCATCGGGGTCCGCGGAAACGCGAGCGGCAATTTCATCTGCCGTGAGGTGTTCATCTCCCAGCACTGTGGCTATATCGAGCTGGGCAGCGGCGTAAAGTGCCCGCGACTGCCAGAACGCCGAGCCGATCTGCATCAGGCGAAACGGCGGCGGCGTAATCCGGTTCGGGATGTTTTGCAGCCAGCCGGCGAATTTCATCAATCTGGAAAACCGCCGAACGGCTCCGGCATTTTTCTGTAACGACATATCATCCCCTATTCGTGCATGGCCGGCGCAAGGCCCATCGTAAAAAGCCGTCCATTGAAACGGGCCAGGTCTTCGATGAACGCTGCATCCATCGCTTGGCCCATTTGTTCCTCGAAAATGTCTTTCAACAGCATCGGCGTCATGGCCAGGCTGACGAATGCCATCCTGAGAATGTCCGGGTCTACCGTTGGATCGATCAGCCCCTGCGTTTTTAAGTCGACTACTTTCCGAGCGCCCCGTGTGCGCCCTCGTTCCAGCAACTGTTGGATAAAACGCCGCCCCGGACCCTGGTTCAGCGCCAGCACCTTCAGGATCAGCTTGGGAAATTCCGGTCGTTTAGTCATAGTGTCGTAATAGAGGCGAAGGAAGCTCGTGAATCCCTCCGTCGACGACAGCATCGGACCGTCCAGCACATCCAGCAACGGGCTCAGCGTATCCCGGATCATTTCCTCGTACAGGCCTTCCTTGCTGCCAAAGTAGTACCGGATCATGGAAATGTTGGCATCGGCCTTTTCGGCAATCAGCCGGGTAGTAACCTTGTGGTATTCGTCGGCTAAAAAGCATTCCAGAGCCGCCTTGAGCAGCCGTGTCCGGACGGGGTCGGGAAGTTGTTTGTGGGCCATATCCATCGCGTTCTCCTATAGCGGGTGTGGAAAGAAGCTTAGCATCCGCATGCCGGCATCAACAGCATTTTCGCCAATCAATTCACGTGGTTTGATTGACTGGCGAAATAAAGTTGAACAAGAAGCCAATGGTTCAAATGGGCATTGGGAAGTTTACTTGACCTGCAATGCATTGCTTACGTGTAGGTTTTCTTACCACTAGACGTCACTCTCCCATAATGTCATGTTGTAGGCTTAACCGGTTAAATCTCTTACTCCTCTAATCATTGCCTACAATAGAATAAGGAGACGATTATGGTATCGAACCGCTCACTGCATGTGACCTTTGTTAACTGCGGCAGACTCTTCATAGGCGCATTTCTAGGCAGTTGGTTCACGCTTGCCCTGGCTCAGGACGCCGCCACGCGCAAAGATGCTGTTGCTGCTGCGCAAACACCGGAAGAAGTGCCCATCGAGCGCGCCGAGCAGAAGAAAAGCCAGCATGACCACTCGGATATTTTCAATGCGACCAAGGCCAACCCCTCCTCGTCAGTTTTCAAGGAACAACCGAAGCAAGGCAAAATCTCAGGCTTCGATTTCTACAGGGATCCGCTGAACGCCGACAAGCCGTTCCAGGAACCTACGGCTATCATGCAGAAGGAGATTGATAATAAAGCGGCTGTGATGTCGGCCCAGAAAGAATTGCTGGAGCGCCGGTATAATCTCAAGCCAAAGTTTGACCCGGAGGCCAAGATGTCGCGGGGCAAGCCCCTGGTAGTGGGACCTACCGCCAGACTGGCCGACGATATGAGCTGGGATGAGCTGGCGTCGCTGGAACCTGATGAAATCAAGGAGCGCGGAGTTTTTCCCTACCCTTCGCTGCCGCATCCGTTGCAGTCCAATGGCGGACAGGTTTTCCCCAAGATGCAGATCAAGATGTTTCCGCGGCTCGAGCGCTTCGATGTGGAATTTGACCTGCCCGAGGCGTTTCTGCCCGAGTTTCCACCCGCTATTTTCCTGCACAACCGGCCCGAGCTGGGTGATGTATCGCGCGGGGAGGTGGTGTCGATCAATAATTTCTACCGATTGTTCAAGGACATCCTGACCCCCGTTCAGCTCAACGGGCTGCAGTTTCTGCTAACGCCGTTTCCGCAGGAGGAATTCAATCCGACCGATGACCGCAAGAGCGTCCAGCCCAGCCTCGGCGTCACCTGCTTCGATTGCCATGTCAACGGCCACACCACAGGGCAGTTTCACCTGAACCCGGACGATCGGCCACAGGAGCGGCGCTTCCGGCTGGATACCACGAGCCTTCGGGGAATGTTCAACCAGCAGATCCACGGTTCCAAGCGCAGTTTGCGCTCGGTCGAGGATTTCACCGAGTTCGAGTTCCGCACCGCCTACTTCAACGGCGATCCGATCCACGCCATGAAAAAAGGCTTCCCGATCCTCGACCGCATCCATGTCAGCCACATGGCGCAGTTGCAGAATATGCTCGATTTTCCTCCCGCGCCCAAGCTTAACCCTGCGACTGGCCGGCTTGATCCCGCCAAGGCGACCGAGAATGAATTGAATGGCGAGAAGATTTTCTTCGGCAAGGGCCAGTGCAGCAACTGCCATACCCCGCCGGCCTATCTTGACCACCAGATGCACGATCTGCATCTTGAACGCTTTTTGAAAGACGAGCCCGGCGACGGCCCGATGAAGACTTTCACCTTACGCGGCCTCAAGGATAGCCCGCCTTATCTGCATGATGGCCGGGCGCTTACGCTTGAAGATACGGTGGAGTTTTTTAATCTCGTATTGCAGCTTAAACTTGAGTCCCAGGAGAAGCAGGATCTGGTTGCTTTCATGCGCCAGTTGTAGCTGACCGCAAAAGCTGACCCTATTCAGGCGGGACGGGCATGTTGTCCCGTCCCGCCAGCTGTAGGGTCGAATTCATTCGACCCGAGACAATGCCGGCGTGCCGGCATGGACATGTAGGTGCGAATTTATTCGCACAGTGCGAATAAATTCGCACCTACAATTCCCTGATTTATTCAATGCTCATTACTAAGTTAAGACTTGTTCCGTTCGCCCTGAGCTTGTCGAAGGGTGAGCATATGAGGTTGTACAGTTAAAATTTTTAACTTTATTCATAATAAAGAATTAACTCAGTTGATTTATACTCAAAAATCAACTACCGCAATAATCCGCGTTAACCGCCATGTCCAGCCCTGCATTGCCACCCAGACAAGAAACCTCTCCGCATATCGAAAAACTGCTGGAAGCGGCCAACTCCGCATCGCAGTCGGTGTCAGCTCTTCATATCGCATTCATCGCGTTTGCCGCCTATCTCGGCATCATCGTCTGGGGCACCACGCACGAAGACCTGCTTCGCATCAGCCCGGTCAAACTGCCGATTCTGGATGTGGAATTGCCGCTGACCACCTTTTACGCCTTCGCGCCGTGGATGGTGGTCCTGCTGCATTTTAACCTGCTCATGCAATTGGAACTGCTCTCCAACAAGCTCTGGAATCTGGACCGCGACCTGCCCGCCACGCCAACCGGGCAACAAATACGCGATCGCCTGTTCATCTTCCCTTTCACGCATCTCATTGTAGGGCGCTCCGATGTCTGGCTGATCCGCTGGCTGCTGTCCCTGATAGTCGGCATTACGATCATTGCCCTGCCCTTGTTTATGTTGCTGGCGGCGCAGATTCGCTTTCTGCCGTTTCACGACGAAGCCATCACCTGGTCTCAACGCCTCTCGGTGTGGACCGATGCAGCCATGCTGCTCGCCTTGTGGCCGCTCATCGCCTCGCCCGAGGACAGGGCGCGGGAATGGTGGCAAAGCTTTGCTTTCAGGCTGGTGGGTTATTGGCCTGCATGGATTCGATATTTAACTATCATCGGATGGAACCGACTGGCGCGCTTGATTCAGCGCCATTGGCCGAACCGGCACTTTCGTGAAATCGTCCCTCCGTCCATGCAGCAGACCGGAACTGAACCCAAGGGCATGGTTGTATTACTGATCTCGGTGCCGTTAGTGGTTCTGATCAGCATTGTCGCGGTGGTCCCCGGCAGCATTACCGTGCAGACTTATTACTCTCCGGCGAATGACAAGTCCCGGAATGACTCGCCTGAGGATACTCCTTTTTATTTAGAAGACTGGCTGATCCGAAGAATGCCCGAGTCATGGCTGAGCGTTGCCGCCCATAAATATGATGCTGTTTCCTGCACTTCACTGGCACAGGCTGAAAAGACCGATGCTTCTATTCTTCAGGTAGTGCTTGGTCCCTGCTCCTGGTTCAATCTGGATCTTTTTACGCGCAACCTGAACCTTAGAGAAGCCCGGCTCGTACCGAAAGAGGTTTCCCTGTCTCTGCTGACGCGTGCAACAGACCCGAACAAACAGATTCGCGACGCGGCCTTCAAGGAATTCGACGGGCTTAATTTACAGAATCGCGATCTGCGCTTTGCCAATCTCTTCGGGGCCATGCTGCCCAAGGCCGATATCCGGCATGTCCAGTTGCAGGGCGCGATCCTGCTGAAAGCGAAACTCCAGGGCGTGATCGGCTGGGACAAGACGCAACTTCAGGGCGCCATCCTGGGCGGGACGCAGCTCCAGGGCGCGGGCTTGATCGAGGCGGATCTGCAGGGAGCGGATCTGCGCGGAGCCGATCTTCAGGGCGCGGACCTGAGCTGGGCAAGCCTGCGGAGCGCGGATCTGCGCGGTGCGAATCTGCAGGCTGTGGATCTGCGCGGAGCTGATCTTCAGGGTACGGACCTACGCGGGGTGAAACTGCAGGGCGCAAACCTGCGCAAGGCGAATTTGCAAGGCGCGAACCTGGTCTACGCCGATTTGCAGGGCGCGGACTTGACCTCGGGGGAACTGCAGGGCGCAAAATTGCTTGAGGCACAGCTTCAGGGGAGCGAGTGGACGGATGCCAATCTCGACGGCCTATTTATCGCAGGCAGTTCGTGGTCGGATTGGGACGATCAGCAGCAGCGCAAGCTGGAAGCGGCGCTCAAACAGTTGCTGGACGCTGAAAAATTCAGCGCCTTCGAGGCACGTATGAAGCGCGCCGACACCGGCCTGTCACCAGGCAAAGCGGCCAGCCGAAAAGCCTGCTACAGCGATAATCGAGCCTTATTGAAATGCGAATACGATGATCCGGCGCAACTGAGCGCTTATCGTACCAACGTGCTGCACCCGAAGCTGATCGAACTGGCTTGTTCGGATGTTTCAATTGCCGCGGGCATTGCAAGACGCAGCCTCGATAACGCCGAGGACAATGATCCCGATTTTGGCTTGGCGGCCGCTCTGCTCAAAGTGCTGGATGGGCCAAAACCCTGTGCGGGCCTGGCGGCTCTGCCGGAACAATTGCAACATGAATTGCGGAATGCGGAGAAACTTCAGAAAAACGCAGGCAAGCCCGAATGATATGTGAAAGCCTGGACCTGTCCTGCCAATTTACAAAATTGGCTTCAACGGCACAGGATATTGGCTGTCTCAGTTCGACCGAGGGTGTGTCAAAACGCGTGACTATATCTATCTGAAGTGAAAATTACTCCACTAAACGGCTTAAAATGAGCGCTTTCTTAATGATTAGCTCCTTAGTGATCGGTATTCAGCTCGATAACTGGCATCATTAAACCACTGACTTTTCGATTTCTACGTTTTGACACACCCTGGACCCAAAAGAGACATTCGGCGATACTGAGTCACTTTAGACATGATTTTATCTATTGCTATGCGTTTCCCAAAATAGTTGCCGGATTTATTCCATTCCAGTTAAATTGGCTAAAATTTGAGAAAGTTATTTTATTCAATAAAAAGCTCAATACATTTTTCTCTGGCTGAGGCTGGAGCAAAAATAAAATCTTTATTTTCGGCGACTTCTTTTCCTATGGTGCCATAAAGTTTTTCTTTTTCCATCTCCCATCGTGTCTTGAAATAGTCGAGAAACAGCTCTGCCATATTCCAGCACTCCGATTCGAACGAAGTCTGCTCGCTGAAATTAAGCCCCGTTTCCCAATGCAGATAAGGCATTTTCGAAACCGGCTCGGTTAAATAATAGCTGCTATAAACTTCAACTTTTCTGGACTCTTTGCGGATGATAATGAATAGAGGAATGCAGGGCAGGCCGTCGTAAACAAAAACGCCTAAAGACCCCGTTATCTTATTTCCTATACGATTAATCACATCTTCTAGTGTAACTTTGAATAATTTGGAGTATTCGTTGAATTCGTGCGGGTTAAAGCCGGTCGTTTCCGTTGCGCGCAATTCGCCGATGCGGCAATCAGCTTTTAAAATCAACATCCTGAAATGCACGCCATTTTTTATCCCATTCTCCAGTTCCCGCGATTTGTTTTTGAAGCGAGGGTCGAAGGTGATCAGCCAATAGACATAATCCCCCGGTTTTAATCCTTGCATAATTTGGCTGAAATCGAATTCTTTATTGGTGATACCGGAAAATCCTCTTTTAACGGAATTCAGCAAAATACTATCGACGTACTTGGAAAGGGTTTCACGCAAACTTATTTCGGCTTCCTTGTGCTCTTCAGCAGCGATAAACCAGTGATGAAAGTAACCAACCGAAACGACGACGGATACGAACAGGCCAAATTCCGAAATGATTTTGAATATCCATTCATATTCTTGATAGGCAGGATTATGGACCAGCCCCTCAAATAACTTATAAATCGTAAATCCACCGAAAATTAGCACTAGCGATAAGAGCCATTTGAGCTTTTTAGTAGTGGTCATGATTTGTGCCTATTTTGGAAAAGGGTCATCCTAAGTATCCTCCTCCGGTAATACATTGCCAATACCCTGGAGAGAGTCAATCAGCAATCCAATTCGGATGAAAATACAAAATGGCCGAATAGTGACATCAACCACAATGCATTGAATAGGCCGGCGGATGAAGGCATTTGATCAGAAATTTACGGTTTCGGCATCAATTACAAAAGTCCGGTTTTGGCACAACTACGTCAGTCAATCGACAGGCAAAAAGCGACCTAAATCGGCCTTTCACCACAGTGGCTTAATCGGCGGATTA
This sequence comes from Methylobacter luteus IMV-B-3098, assembly GCF_000427625.1. GTDB lineage: Bacteria > Pseudomonadota > Gammaproteobacteria > Methylococcales > Methylomonadaceae > Methylobacter > Methylobacter luteus. The sequence continues at coordinate 1,160,180 of NZ_KE386569.1, read as the reverse complement.
GTGCCGGATGACGGACAGTCGTTAATGTCAGATAGCCTTCGCCGAATAATCTAAATGATCAACTGGAACCTGATGTTCGCTGCCGTATCCCTTGCTGTACGCTGTCATGCTAGCCGTCATACAGAAACTTGACCGACCCCAAATTCAATTTCAAGTTATGATTTGCTCGTCAATATAAGATGATAGAGGCAATCTCTAAACAGAGTTACGTCTCGGGAGGTGATCATAAATGAATCATAAAAAAAATTTTTTTACTACGTTTATGAAATTGGCCGGCTCTTACTGGACATCCAAAAACTGTTTAATAATATGGGCAGAGACTGTCTTGCTGATTGTACTGACGGTGATGCAAATTAAACTGGCTGTCTATATTACCCAATGGAATGCCGCTCTTTTTGATGCGATTGAACAACGATCAATGGCTGGCGTAAAAAGCCAGGCCGTCATATTAATCCTGATCTTCATTGGCAGCATAACAATCGCTACAGTCCATTTAATCGTCAAACGGCGCTTATTGATTGGATGGCGGACATGGCTGACCGAAAAAGTCATTTCCAAGTGGATTCAACAAGGCCGCCATTATCAGATAACTTTTTTGTCCCCAAGTGATCATGATAATCCGGACGGCCGCATCGCGGAAGATATTCGTATTGCTACTGAAGACGCTATAGCGCTAAGCCATTCATTGTTTTACTGTTTACTGATGTTGGCGAGCTTTAGCCAAATTCTTTGGGGCATTTCCGGAAAAGTTGTATTTGAGTTTGGAAACGTTTTGATTCCAGTGATGGGATATCTTGTCTGGATTTCGATCAGCTACTCAATCTGCGCTTCGATTTTAGGCTGGTGGATGGGGAAACCGATGACATCGGCCACTCATACAAGACAAACCAGAGAGGCTGATTTCCGGCACAATCTGATCGATATTCAAAATAATTCTCAAGCCATCGCCTTGATTCGAGGCGAAACCAACGAACAAGAGCGGCTGTTAGATTCGTTTCGAGCAATTATCGGGTCCTATGCCGAACAAACGAGCGCTTGGATTCGGATTCAATTATTTACGTCGGGTTACTCAGTCGCATCCATGGCCTTGCCGATTTTAGTTGCATCGCCTCGTTATATAGCCGGTGCAATTTCATTAGGCATGTTGATTCAGTCCGTCCAGGCCTTTCAGCACATGGTTTCCGCTTTGTCGTGGCCGGTCGATAACATGGCCCAAATCGCCAAATGGCGAACATCGGTCGAGCGGGTTTTAGGGCTCATGGACGCCCTTGATCATCTGGAGCATGACATTTCACCGCTGAATTCACGCCAGATCCGTGTGAATGAAGCCAATGTTTCGGCGCTAACGTTTAATAACGTCAGGCTGGAAGATCTGAAAGGAGAAAAGCTTTCAATCGTTTTCAATGGTGAAATCAAAGCGGGAGAGCATGTGCTGATTTCCGATCAGGCCAACAATGGCCCCAAGCTGTTTAAAGCGATTGCCGGTTTATGGCCTTGGGGATCTGGCCAGATTGAAGTACCTTCTGGTCAGTCGACATTCTTTATGCCGCCAAAGCCATACCTTCCTGCAAAATCATTATTTGATGCCATTTGCTACCCAAAACCCAAGGCAGCGTTTGACCAAGCCGAAGTAGAAAAAAAGCTTGAGCAGGTGGGTCAAAAAGCCCTGATCAATCAATTGAACCAGGTCGATGCCTGGGAAGACGTGTTGTCAAACGAACAGCAGCAGTATTTGGGTGTTGTTCGCGCGTTATTACATCGACCGCAATGGCTTTTCATTCAGGAAGCCCTCGACTCGCTGCCCCCTAATGACGAAGAGAAGATGCTCAAATTATTGGCCCGCGAGCTACCTCATGCAGGCGTTCTCACGATTACTCATCAGCCGTCCGCTCAGGCTTTTCATCAACGCAAGCTCAAAATTTAGAAAGCGCTGAGGTTACCGGTAAAACCCTTGAAAGATTAAGTCTTTTCAGAGAAGACTAACGCAAGCTCAAAGGTTTAAACAATATGTTCCCAGTCTACTTTACTTGGCTTCGGTTTTTCTCTTTCCGGTCTAATGTCTGGACTCTTCAACTCCTCAGAACATTGCTTAATATTTTTTGTCTCGTTGACCAGGTAATTTTTAGCCTCTCTGGTATCAAACGCGATGTCTTTTTTCTGTATGGCATCAAGATCGGTATAGGTTGTCTTTCCTACAACCCCCCATAAGGCAAGGATCATCATCACCATAGATAAAAAGGGCGCAGATATCATTGAAAATTTGATGAGTCCCAACAATAGATTTCCAGCTATAGCTGCCCCTTTCTGTAGGTGTATTTTCCTTATACTCAAGGACACTTCTAAAGAAGCGATAGCAGCATTAATTATCTTTGTGTTCATTTTTGTCTCCTTGAAATGATTTGTCATCTCACCGGATACAAATTACCAATCTTAAATTTTATTCAAATCCCTTGCCAACCATTCCATGTCGGACAGTTTTTTCTTCATCTTCCAAAAAAGAGGATTCCATCCAATAGGCTTTGATATTGGCAAATTATCCAGGTCCTCATAATCAATCTCTTTATAATCAATCTGATCGACAAAGACAACGTTGGTTCATCAAAGAGCATCCCTCAAGCCTGTCCATGCGCTTCGCCTTCATTCCGGTATCATCTCCAGGCTTATCAACTACTAGCGGCCTACGTTTCTCCAACCATCACAGCAATAACCGTTGCTTAGGGCTTTATCGAGTTGCCGTTTGCAGTATGGGCCGGAGTCTGGGGCATTGCTGTCTAACCCTGCGCTCAACCGGCCTGGGCGAAAAGTAGTGCAGGCCGGTGAATACAAACGTTGAATGACAGTTTTCAAAGTTTCATCTGACCCTCACTAATAATTATTGAAAGTCCGGTTTTGGCACAACTACGTCAGTCAATCCACAGGCAAAAAACGACCTAAACCGGTCCTCCAAACCTTATTTCCTTGGAAGTCTGCATGTGTATGCTTAGTTGGCATCGATAATTTTCAGATTTGGTGCGGTAAAACTGACGATGACAAATGTTTAAACGCGAATCCTCAGGACAATGAGCGTTGCCAATAATGCGAATAGTCCCGAGCATAAAAACGCCAGATTGTAATTCCCGAGAACACTATGCAGAAAACCTGCCGAATAAGCGGCTAATGCCGCCCCTATTTGATGGGCGCAACAGATCCAGCCAAATACTACCCCAACATTGCGTTTACCGAACAAATCGGCGGTCAGCGCTGAAGTGACCGGAACAGTGGAAAGCCAATTGAGTCCGTACACCACAGAAAACAGCATGAGTTCTGCGTTGGATTCGACAAACGGCAATCCGATCAAAGAGATGCCGCGTAACATGTAGTAACTCGCCAATAGCCGACGATTGTTGAAGCGGTCGCACAGCCAGCCTGACAAAAGGGTGCCTAATATGTCGGTTGCCCCCATCAAGCCTAGCGACATTGCCATGGTGATTTCGGTAAAACCATGCTCGATACCATGGGGGATCAAATGGGTTTGAAATAGCCCTGAGGTTGTAAAGCCGCAGATTGCAAAGCTAATCGCCAATAACCAAAACTGGCCTTGAACGATTACTGTATGCATTGGATTAGACTCAGCCGTTGCAGTCCGGGTTGCCGCTTCATTCTGGCCCAAAGCCTTTAGTCCTTTCTGCGCAGGTTCGTCAACCAGCCATAATGCTGACGACGGCAACACCAACAAACCCATCAGTCCCGTCAAGAGCAGAAGTGCAGGCCGCCAACCGTATACCATGTCAATCTGCATCACCCATGGCGTAAAGATAAGCTGCCCAGAGGAAAACGCCGCGCCGAGAATACCCAGAGCAAGACCGCGTCGTTCCACAAACCAGCGGTTGACCAAAGCAGAGCCCAACACAATGGAGGTGCCGCTGGCTCCGATGCCAGCGACGATCCCCCAGAGCACGTAGAACTGCCAAATTTCCTTAATGAGGGTGCACAGCCCCGCTGCCAAGATTAGCAGCGCAATACTGATCAAGCAGACACACTTTGCTCCATAGATATCCATCCATCGCCCCAGCCACGGCCCGGATAGACCAAACAACAATAAATTGAGAGCTACTGCGCCACTGATTGCATCTCGACTCCAACCGAATTCGTGTTCCAAGGCTAACATTAAGATGCCCGGTACGGCGCGAAGCGCAGCGGCGACAAACAAACACAGGAATGTCACCGCTAATACGACCCAAGCATAATGTAACCGACGCGGTTGAGCGAGGGCCGCGGTTATGCTCATGATGGACTTACTCGGCATCTTCGATTTTGTCTAACAGTTCAATCAGCCGGGTAACCCCTTGCAGCAAGATGCCGCCGACGCCCAAAGCGAACCAAACGCCAATCACGAAACCCCAATGAATCGGAGCAGCAAAGAACTCCTCCCTAAACCAAAAGGTGTGTCCCCATTCGTTAAAGCCCACGCTGACCAGTATCATGAACGGACCAAATACCGCTAACGTCAACGGTAATGAAATGCCTTTAGCATATAACGGTAAGCGGGTTCTGGCGTACAACCAGGCGCAACCGCCCAGAATGACATAGAGCGGAAAATTAAAATAAAACTCGATGATATGGTTGGCCGTAAACGGCGTGTCACGGATCGCCACCTGATGCCAGGAATTATCTTGCTCGGCAAAATAACTGCCCGCCCAATACACCGCAAAGGTATAAATGCTGATCCACATGGTAAGGGTGAAATAGCGGCGAATTTCTTCCTTGGGTTCCAGTTGATCCAACTGCCGGTCACGTGAAAGCCATAAGTAGCCCCAGAATCCGCTGGCAACCAAGGTAATAATAACGAGTTCGACATAAAACAGCCGCATCCAGTATTGCTCAAAAGCCGGCTCAGTGGAGTCCAGGCCTGAGGATACGGCAAATGCGCCCTGATACAATCTCAGGCCGATGTATATGACAGACAATAAACCAAAGCCTTTCAAATATCGCGGTAAATCGATCAGATACCAAGGCAATGATTTCATGCTTTCTGTCGATGACGTGACATGTTCAGATGTAGTAGCCATGTTAGCCTCCTAAAATTAACTGAATTTGGGTATGACGGCGGCGGAAATGCTGGAGATATAACGTTGGCCCAACAGTTCGTCATACAGGAAAAGTAATCCGCCAATGCGGCTGTCGGCATCCCGAATCAAGCCATCGAGTTTCTCGGATTCCCAAGCTGCATCGCGTGCGACAAGGGTAACCACCCGCTGCTCGCCCGGCTCTATCGGTTTGTCATCGTCGATACTAAGCCCTGGGCTTGTGATGTCATCATCACCTGTCATAACGCCACTCAAACTCAAAGCAGGGTTTAAGAAGTGGACATTGGAGGTCGAGAATTCACCAATGCGTACCGGGCTTTGGCTGCGGTTGTCGACTTTGACTTGCAGTACCATGGACCGTTGTGCGACGTTGTATTCCGCTTTCAGCGTATCTACGTTGACCGTGCCGGCATTGACCTGAGCCGGTAGCGGTAAAATTTGATCCAATCCGGCCTGCAACGGAATGGCATCCGGGTAGCGTTTGGCCGTGATCTCATTCAGAATCAGCACTAAAACCGGCACGCCTGCCAGTATCAGCTTGGCGATCAGTTTGTCATTTTTAGTGACGAGCTCATGCTCCAATCCAGCCTCCAACATGCGATAACGGCTGATGAATAAGGGCCGACGCACCCACCAGATCAACCAAGCGGCAGCCAGAAAGCCCCAAAACAGATGCCAGAAAATACCATTGCTCAGGCCGAAGCTTTCCATATCGATGGCTTCGCCGCTGATAGTCTTGATAGTGTTGCTGAAGTCAGAGGCTGCACCGCCAATTTCCAGCCAGGCGCCGGGGCCCATGACTTGTCCGGCATCCTTCAGGTTGAAAAACGGGTGGATGTGATAGCGCCCCGGTAGACGGCCCTTCAGAACCACCTTGAATTCGTAATCGCCACCGGGCTGTAACGCGACCGAGTTGACCCAGGGTTTGCCGTTTAAATAACGCTCAGTCCGAATCAGAACCGGGCCGGGTGTGGAGATATTCAAAAATGAAGCCTCCGGCTTGGGGACGCTGATCGGCCAGTCTTCGGCGACATGGAACTTGCCGCTGACACTGACTTCATCGTTGACATTGAACTTTTGCGTGGACCATTGCACGTCGTACCACTGTATAGTCCGCATGCGAATGAATGGCTCCAAGGCTTTTTCGCCATGGGCCTGGGCGGTGGGCATCTGGAGTACAGATAACGCGCTCAACCAAACTAAAGCTAATACCCAAGGTTTAAATAGTGATTTCATGGCAGTTTCTCCTTAGATTTTGGTCAGGTATCGGGTGCTGGCAAACCACTTGCCGATATGCCACCATAAGGGATACATCAGTGAACACAACAGCGCCGAACAAAAGGCTGACAAGGGTGTTGCGTATTGGCCGTAGGTTCGCAAGGTGCCGCGCTCGATGATGCGCAGGTATTCCGGCATGCCCGTGCGAATGTATTGAAAACCGAACAAATCGGCAACGGTGAGCTGGCTATTGGCATATTCGACCGGTTGATGGAACATGCCGAAGATCGGCCAGTTGGTAGGGTAAAACAGCAAGGCAAACGCGGCGCCGCCAAAGATGGAAGTGATGGTCAGGCTGTTAGTTAACATTAACAATGCGTCCAGGACCAAGGCTCCCGGTAGCATCGTAGCTGGCAACACCATGTTGATGGGGAAATAGTTCCAGTAGTGATAGGCAAAGACACGGGTGACCCAGGTGCCAATCAGTAAAGCCGCGACACATAAGGTAGCCCCCATAGGCAGACGAAACTTATCCCACAAAACGGCTTGAACGGCGGCCGGAAACGTAATGCCGATCAACGGCGTCACCAAAGGCCACCACTGGCGATCTTTCCAATCGACCCAGAAGTCCCAATCGCCGACCGTGAGTGCGAAATGCAGGTGAAACGAACCGATGAATAAAAACAGCGCCAGGACCAAAATTAGATAGTCATAGGCGCGCGCCAGCCGGGCTTTTTCGCCCCGGTATGGCTTGAAGGTTGAAACAGGAATGTGTGCGGACATAGTGAATCCCTCTAAAGTCTTATAATGAACGACAGTCGTCGCATGATCATTTGGGCGCGTCGCCAGCCGAGGCTTGGCCTGAGGGGGTAAACCGTATAGGCTAGACGACACGCTTGAGGGATAAGGTAGGTGAAAATCGTCCGGCTGTTAAATGTATAAGGTTCATCCCGCTATCAAGACTGTTCATGCCGGTCATTCTGAATTTTGGTTACCATAAACCCTGTATTTTTGGTGAGGATTGAACATGTCCAATCTCCGCAGCTTCGACTTGAACCTATTGTTGGCTTTCGATGTGCTGATGCAGGAACGCAATGTCACGCGGGCCGCTGATCGCATGTTTGTCACGCAATCGGCTATGAGCCATACCTTGCATCGCTTACGTCAACAGCTTGACGATCCGCTGCTAGTCAAAACGCCAAGCGGCATGCAGCCAACTGATCGTGCATTGGCTTTAGTGGAACCCGTACGCAACTTGTTGCGGGAAATGGAAAGGCTGCTGGAACCGCCGCAAGCCTTCGACCCGGCCTCCAGTCAGCGTCGATTTACGCTGGCCGCGACCGATTACATGGAATTTTTGCTGCTACCCGATTTATCCCGCTTAATCGAGCAAGCCGCCCCCGGCGTCGACATCCATATCAAACGTACCGAATCAGCATTTCCGCTGACGCAGTTGGAAAATGGCAGTCTGGATGTGGTGTTGGGTTTTGCCTCGGTACTCGAGCCCCCTGCGCATTTGATTTGTGAACATCTTTTTAGGGACCGCATGGCTTGTGTGGTACGTAAAAATCATCCCAACATCTCCGCCAATCCGATTCTGGCGCACTATTTGGACGCTCCGCACATGCTCATTTCGCGAACAGGTAGCCAGGTCGGAGTCATCGATGCCAAATTGGCGGAACTGGGATTGGAGCGTCGGATTAAGCTGATCGTGCCGCATTTCTTGTCTGCGCCTTTGATCGTTACGCAGACCGACATGATTTTGTCTTTACCTTATCGCCTGGCCGTGGCGTTTAGCAAAATGGTCGCATTGAATATTCTACCGGTGCCCCTCGATTTGCCGGATTACGACTTGGTTATGATCTGGCACCCGTTGCGAGAAAAAGATCCGGCCCATTGCTGGCTGCGCGAACAAATCGCAGCAATAGGCCGAATGATAGATTCGCTTGATATTGAGCTTTAACGTCCTTGTAGGCCGGCAGCCAGGGCTTTGACTTGCAACAAATAGTAAGGCGGTTTCGACTGGGCATCCCCACCGTTCAGCGTGGCAGAGCGATGCAATCGGTTGACCACTGCATACAACTGCCCATTGGGGCCAAAACTGAATGAATCGACCCAGGACAATCTTAGGTCTTGGGCGAATTGTCGGTATTTGCGGTCAGAACCGATGATGCCAATGGCATTGTTGGCGAGATCACCCAAATAAATATTATTCTGCTTGTCGATGCTGATACCGTCGGAAATGGGTTTGTCGCTATAACGCTCAACCCGGTTGGCGAGCTGCTCGGCGGTTAAACTCTCGTTAATCAGGTCGGCTGCTTTGATCCGGTAAAGACTGAGGCCATGCATCGGTCCAAAATAAACCCATTCGTTGGTCAAATCTTCGGTGATTGGATTCACACCTATGTGCGGCCTGACTTTTTCGCCTGACGTGGCTGCTAACTGAATGGGCACGTTATCGATGATGAGATCGACATTTTCCGGGAGCACGCTGGCATGGCCTTCCAGCACACGCCGCGCGGCACCGGTATATAGGTTGACCACAATCAATCCAGCGTTATTGCCACCCGCCGGATCGCTAATAAAAGCGTGACTGTGTTGGGTATCCAAAGCAAAATCGTTGACGAACGCATCTTTTGGCGCAATAGGGGCTGGCAGGTAAATCAAACGCTGCAGTTTATTGGTTTTGGTATTCCAGCCGACCAGTTTCGGTGTCACGCCGCTCCGCATGCCATTGTCCAACATCCACACCACGCCATTGGCATCGGATCGTATGCCTAATACCGAGTCTAACTTCAAGGATGCAGTCGAGTCTGTGGCCGCCCAGTCGTGCGAAGGAAATGGCACCAGTTTTTGATCCTTATACTCAACGACCGTATATTCGGGTTGATAAAACTGGTGCTGGCTCATGATGATTCGTCCGTCAGCAGTCGCCGTCACATTGCCCGGACCTGTTTCCAGATTCGCTAACACGTCAAAATGCGAGCTATCATCTGCCAAAGCCTCGAGACTTGCCAATAACAGTGCGCAGGTCAATTGGGTGAGCGTTTTCATGTTAATCCCCTAATTTTGATTGAGTTCCAACACACAGTACTGAAGTACTGACGGGGTGTTAAATGATGTTTCCTCATGATGCCATTTATAAAATTGATGGCTTACTGGAGAGCAATAGGCGGCAGAATTTATGCAGTAAGACGAAAAATATGAAAGGGCAAAAAATGAAAACAGTGCAACAAACACCGGCTACGATTGCGCTTATTGAATGTCCTTTGAGCAGCGTATAGAGGTGGTTTTTATAGATCCTTATGCCTCTTCGCTTTCGAATTGCGGCTTGAACTTCTGCCCGAAGTCAGAATCGTAGGGCGGATTTGCCTTGGCAATCCACCACAAACGGAGCCTTGAAACCGTCATGTTCCGCCATATTGCCAGCCTGCTGGAAATGGCGGTTTGCTGCGCGAAACCGCCCTACGCTTTTCCATATTGATTTGATGACATCACGAGTGATGCGCCTCCTTCGTCGGCACATCCTATTGAATTTACATATTTTGCCTAACACAGCGGTCAAAGCAACGCGCCGCCCGTTGGCGATTTTGAAGGTTCGCTTTTGAATCGGTTTTGTTGGCTTCGTTTAACCACCTTCTGCGGCACACCCCTTACCTTTACGTTAGGCGTCCTGTGCAATTCACGACCATGTTGAGATATCCCTCAGCAATCGATCAATACATTCAGTACCTGCCTTAATCACGATTAATTGTTAAAATCGTCGGATCGAGTTTGAAGTATTACAATTTTCTCCATGAATTTCGCGCTCTTATGCCTTGAACTGATGTCTATGCGGGGTACAAATCCTCGTCTGCAGGCATTTGGAGGACATTAAGCGTTTTTTCTTAAAACCTTTGTGACTTTCCCAATAAAACCTTTAGCCATTGCGTATCATAGTTGAGCATTAATATTGAAATTTTTATCTCTGTTCTATTAAGGAAGCGCTCCATTAAATGAAATCGCGTAACTTGAAGCTGCTTCTCATCGGACTGGCCGTCATTCTTTCCATCATGGCGGCCGCCTATCTTGTCAAGCTCCGCCCCGACCAGCCAGAACAACAGGCTGATGAAAAACCGGGCAAACCAGATTTTTCCACCGTGGCGGTTGTGGCCGAGGCGGCCACGCGGGGCGACTTCCCGATTTATCTGAATGGATTGGGGACGGTGACGGCGCTCAATACGGCGACGATCCGGTCGCGCGTGGACGGCGAGCTGATCCGCGTCGCTTTCGAGGAAGGCCAGATGGTGCGCGAAGGCGATCTGCTGGCGGAAATCGACCCGCGCCCGTTCCAGGCTCAGCTCATGCAGGCCGAAGGCCAGCTGCTGCGCGATGAGGCGCTGCTGAAGAACGCGCAGATAGACCTGGAACGCTACCAGACCCTGCTGGAACAGGATTCCATCGCCGCGCAGCAGACCGCCACGCAGGAGGCGCTGGTCAGACAGTATCGGGGCACGGTGGAAACGGACCGCGGACTAATCGCGGATGCCAAACTGCAGCTGGCCTATACGCGCATCAAGGCCCCGTTTACGGGACGCCTGGGCCTGCGGCTGGTCGATAAGGGCAATATTATTCAGGCTTCCGATGTCGATGGTCTGGTCGTGCTGACGCAGATCCAGCCCATCACGGTCGTCTTCACGCTGCCTGAAAATGACTTGCCGGCCGTCATGAAACGGCTGCGCGCCGGCGAGAAGTTGCCGATAGAGGCCTACGAACGCTCGGGCAATACCCGTCTGGCCCAGGGCAGGCTCGTGGCCGTGGACAATCAGATCGACACAACAACCGGCACCATCAGGCTCAAGGCACAATTCGACAATGAGGACCATGCCCTGTTTCCGAACCAGTTCGTCAATGTCAGGATGACCGTCGATACGCTGCGGGCCGTCACGATCATACCGGGGTCGGCCATCCAACGCGGCACGCCAGGCACGTTTGCGTATGTCGTGAAGGAGGACGAGACCGTCAGCGTGCGCCCGCTGACGCTGGGTCCTGCCGAGGGCGGGCAGGTCGCCGTGCTTGAGGGGCTTGAGCCCGGCGAACGGGTCGTGATCGATGGCACCGACAAGCTGCGCGAAGGCGCCAAAGTGGAGCTCGTCACGCGAGAGCCCGCACGGCCGGCGTCATGAACCCGTCCCGCATTTTCATCCTGCGCCCGGTCGCCACGACGCTGCTGATGGTGGCCCTGCTGCTGGTCGGGATCGTCGCCTACCGCACGCTGCCGATCTCCGCCCTGCCCCAGGTCGACTATCCGACCATTCAGGTCGTCACGCTCTACCCGGGCGCCAGTCCGGACGTCATGACCTCGTCGGTCACGGCGCCGCTGGAGCGCCAGTTCGGCCAGATGCCGGGGCTCAATCAGATGTCGTCCTCCAGCTCGGGCGGCGCATCGGTCGTCACGCTCCAGTTCGATCTGAATCTGGAGATCGACATTGCCGAACAGGAAGTGCAGGCGGCCATTAACGCGGCCACCAGCTTTCTGCCTGACGACCTGCCCATGCCGCCGATTTACAGCAAGGTCAACCCGGCCGACGCGCCGATCATGACGCTGGCGGTCAGCTCGAAAACGCTGCCCTTGACCAAAGTCGAAGACCTCGTGGACACGCGCCTGGCGCAGAAACTGTCGCAATTGCCGGGGGTCGGCCTGGTCACCATCAGCGGCGGCCAGCGCCCGGCCGTGCGCATCCAGGCCAATCCGATGGCGCTCGCGGCCTACAACCTGAGCCTGGAAGACCTGCGCACAGCCATTGCGCGCGCCAATATCAACCAGCCCAAAGGCATGTTCGACGGCCCGATGCGCGCGGCCACGATCGACGCCAATGACCAGCTCCGCTCGGCAGACGAATTCAGGCCGATCATCATCGCGTACCGCAACGACAGGCCCGTGCGCCTGTCCGATGTAGCCGAAGTCAGCGATGCGGCCGAAAACGTGCGCCTGGCCGCCTGGGCCAACGAGACGGCGGCCGTGATCGTTAACATCCAGCGCCAGCCCGGCATCAACGTCATCGACGTGGTGGACCGCATCAAGGCGCTGCTGCCCCAGTTGCAGACGGCCATGCCCACCGCCCTGGAAATCGTGCCGCTGAGCGACCGCACGACGACCATCCGCGCCTCCGTGCGGGATGTGGAGCATGAGCTCCTGCTGGCCGTGGCGCTGGTGGTGCTGGTGATTTTCCTGTTTCTGCGCAATCTGTCCGCGACCGCCATTCCGGGCGTCGCCGTGCCGTTGTCGCTGATCGGCACGTTTGCGGTCATGTATCTGGCCGGCTTCAGCATCAACAACCTGACGCTGATGGCGCTGACCATCGCGGCCGGCTTCGTCGTGGACGACGCCATCGTCGTCGTCGAGAACATCACGCGCTACATCGAGAAGGGCGAGACGCCCCTTCAAGCCGCGCTCAGGGGCTCGGAGCAGATCGGCTTCACGATTATCTCGCTGACGGTTTCCATGGTCGCCGTGCTGATCCCGCTGCTGTTCATGGAAGACGTGGTCGGCCGCCTGTTTCGCGAATTCGCGATCACGTTGTCCGTGGCTATTCTGATCTCCGGCGTTATCTCGCTGACGCTGACGCCGATGATGTGCGCGAAAATCCTGCGCCCGGTTTCCGAAAAACAGTCCGGCCGCTTTTACCGCAGCAGCGGCCGGTTCTTCGAAAAACTCACAGACAGCTACGGCCGGACGCTGAACCGGGTGCTGAATCACCAGGCCATCACGCTGCTGGTGGCGTTCGCGACGCTGGCGCTGACCGTGTTCCTGTATGTGATCGTGCCCAAGGGCTTTTTCCCGATTCAGGACACCGGCGTCATTCAGGGCATCTCCGAAGCGCCGCAGACCGTGTCCTTTACGGCCATGGCGCGGCGCCAGCAGGCGTTGGCCAAGGTGGTGCTGGCCGACCCCGCCGTCGAGAATCTGTCTTCATTCATCGGCGTGGACGGCACCAATCCCACGCTCAACAGCGGGCGTTTTTTCATCACGCTGAAGCCATTGGCCGAGCGCGGCATCAACGCGTCGGAGGTTATCCGGCGGCTGCAACCGAAGCTTGCCGAAGTGCCCGGCATCACGCTGTACCTGCAACCGGTGCAGGATCTGACCATCGAGAACCGCGTCAGCCGCACGCAGTACCAGTTCACGCTGGAAGCGGTCGATCTCGAAGAGCTGAACCACTGGACGCACCGCCTCGTCGGGCAGCTCTCGCACAAGCCGCATCTGGCCGATGTGACCAGCGACATTCAGGACCAGGGGCTGCAGGCCTTCGTGTCGATAGACCGCGACAGCGCCAGCCGTCTCGGCGTCACGACCGAGGATATCGATAACGCGTTATACAACGCCTACGGCCAGCGGCTGATTTCGACCAGCTTCACGCAGTCGAACCAGTACCGCGTCGTGCTGGAAGTGAAACCGGAATATCAGAAAGGCTCGGCGGCCCTTAAAGACCTCCGCGTCTCTTCCTCGAACGGCACACAGGTGCCGCTCCCGGCCGTGGTCAGAATATCTGAGCAGTCGGTCCCGCTCATCATCAATCATCTGGGCCAGTTCCCGGCCGCGACGGTTTCGTTCAACCTTGCACCGGGCGCGGCTCTCGGCGAAGCGATCGAAAACATCGAATCCGCCAAGCAGGAAATCGGCCTGCCCCTGAGCATACAGAGCAGCTACCAGGGCGCCACGCGCGCCTTCACGGCCTCGCTCACGAACACGCTGTGGCTGATCCTGGCCGCGATCGTGACCGTCTATATCGTGCTGGGCGTGCTGTACGAGAGCTATATCCATCCGGTCACGATCCTGTCGACGCTGCCGTCGGCCGGCGTCGGCGCCTTGTTGGCGCTAATGCTGTCGGGCACGGATCTGGGCATTATCGGCATCATCGGCATCATTTTGCTGATCGGCATCATCAAGAAAAACGCCATCATGATGATCGACTTCGCCCTGGAGGCCGAGCGCAAGGAAGGCAAGCCGGCGCGGGAGGCGATCTTTCAGGCGGCCCTGCTGCGCTTTAGGCCGATCATGATGACGACCATGGCGGCGCTACTCAGCGCCCTGCCGTTGATGCTGGGCACGGGCGTGGGATCGGAGCTGCGCCATCCGCTGGGCATCACCATGGTCGGCGGGCTGATTCTCAGCCAGGTGCTGACGCTGTTTACGACACCGGTCATCTATCTGGCTTTCGACAGGCTGAGCCAGCGGCTGTCGCGGACTCAAAACAATGAGGCCCGACCGTGACGATGCTCTCCTCGCATTTCATCGCCCGTCCCGTGGCGACGACGCTGCTGACGATCGGACTGGCGCTGGCCGGCCTGGTCGCCTTCCTGCAACTGCCGGTCTCGCCGCTGCCGCAAGTCGATTTCCCGGCCATTTCCGTGCGGGCCGCGCTGCCCGGCGCCAGCCCCGAGACCATGGCCGCCACGGTGGCCACGCCGCTCGAGCGTTCTCTCGGCCGGATCGCAGGCATCAACGAAATGACATCGACGAGTTCCACGGGCTCCACGCGCATCAACCTGCAGTTCGATCTCGACCGGGACATCAATGGCGCGGCTCGGGATGTGCAGGCCGCGATCAATGCGGCCAGCAGCCTCTTGCCCACGAACCTGCCGACCCGCCCCAGCTATCGCAAGGTCAACCCGGCCGATGCGCCGATCATGATCATCGCCCTGACCTCGGCAACCCAGACCCGCGGCCAGCTTTACGATGCGGCTTCGACCATTCTGGCGCAGAAAATTTCACAGATTCCGGGCATCGGCCAGGTGGACGTCGGCGGCAGCTCGCTGCCGGCGGTCCGGGTGGAGCTCAACCCTGACACGATGGCAAAGTACGGGATCGGCTTCGAGGATGTCCGCTCCGCGATCGCCACCACCAATGCCAACCGGCCCAAGGGCTCCGTCGCGGACGACAGCCGGCACTGGCAGCTCTATGCCAATGACCAGGTCAGCGAGGCCGGCGATTACCTGCCGCTCATCGTCGCCTATCGCAACGGCGCCCCCGTGCGCATCGCCGATATCGGCCAGACCGTCGATTCCGTGGAGGACTTGCGCAACGCCGGCATCAGCAATGGCAAGCCGTCCGTGATTCTGATACTGAGAAAGCAGCCTGAAGCCAACATCATCGCGACAGTGGACAAGGTAAGGGCCATGCTGCCCCAGCTTCGGGCTTCCATTCCGCAGTCCATCGACCTGTCGGTGCCCATGGACCGGGCCGGCACCATCCGCGCATCGCTGCATGAGGTGGAAACGACGCTCTGGATCTCCATGGGGCTGGTGGTTCTGGTCGTGTTCCTGTTTCTGCGCAACCTGCGTTCGGCCCTGATTCCGTCCATTACCGTGCCGCTGTCGCTGATTGGCACTTTCGGGGTCATGTATCTGGCCGGCTACAGTCTGAACAACCTGTCCCTGATGGCGCTGACCATCGCCACGGGCTTCGTGGTCGATGACGCCATCGTGGTGCTGGAAAACACCACGCGCCACATCGAAAAAGGCCTGCCGCCATTTCAGGCCGCCATCAAAGGCGCCGGCGAGGTCGGTTTCACGGTATTGTCCATGAGCCTGTCGCTGATCGCCGTGTTCATTCCCATCCTGCTGATGGGCGGTATCGTCGGCCGTCTGTTCCGGGAGTTCGCGGCCACGCTCTCGGCGGCGGTCATGATTTCGCTGGTGGCCTCGCTGACCACGGCCCCGATGCTCTGCTCCCGCTGGCTGGCCCGCGCCGAGGACCGGCGGCACGGCAGGCTCTATCACTGGAGCGAACGGCAGTTCGACCGCCTGCTCGCCGGCTACGAACGGACGCTGCGCTGGGCGCTGGACCATGGGCCGCTGATGATGGTGCTGTTGCTGGGCGCGATCATCCTGAATGTCTATCTCTACATCATCGTGCCCAAGGGCTTCTTTCCGGTGCAGGACTCCGGCCGGCTGGCCGGCGCCCTTCGGGCCGATGAAGGCATTTCATCGGCCGCCATGCAGCAGAAACTGACCGATTTTTCCGAGATCGTGCGCAAGGAGCCGGATGTTGAAAATGTGGTCGGGTTCACCAGCGGCAGCAATACCGGGTTCATGTTCGTTACCCTCAAGCCGATTACGGAACGCGAGCTGACAGCCGAGCAGATCATGCAGCGCCTGCGCGCCAGACTCGCCAAGGAACCGGGAGCCAGCCTGTTCCTGCAGCCGGTCCAGGATCTGCGGGTCGGCGCGCGCGGCGCAGCGGCCATGTTCGAATACACGCTGCAGGCCGAAAATCTCGAAGACCTTCACACCTGGACGCCGCGGATTTTGAAAGCGCTGTCGCAACGTCCGGAACTGGCGGACGTCAATACCGATCAGCAGGAAGGAGGCCGGCAGGTTTTCCTGAACGTGGACCGCGACGCGGCCTCGCGGCTGGGCGTCACGCAGGCGCTGATCGATTCGACCCTGAATGACGCTTTCGGCCAGCGCCAGGTTTCGGTCATCTATACGCCCCTCAACCAGTATCACGTTGTGATGGAAGCGGCGCCCGAATACTGGCAGCATCCGGACACGCTGGATAAACTGTACGTCAGCGTTCCGCCCAACCCGGAATTGCCGGCCGGCAGGCAGGTGCCGCTGTCGGCGTTCGCCAGCTACGATCTGACCAGTGCGCCGCTGACCGTCAACCATCAGGGCCAGTTTGCCGCGGCCACGCTGTCGTTCAATCTCAAGGGCGGAGCCTCGCTGTCGACGGCTACGCAAGCTATCGAGGAAACGATGAATCAACTGGGCGTGCCCGATTCGATACACGGCAGCTTTCAGGGCACGGCCAAGGCCTTCGCGCAATCCCTGCGCAACCAGCCCTGGCTGATCCTGGCCGCGCTGGCCACGATTTATATCGTGCTGGGCGTGCTGTATGAGAGCTATATTCATCCGCTGACGATCCTGTCAACGCTGCCGTCAGCCGGCGTCGGCGCGCTTCTCGCCCTGCTCGCTTTCGGGACCGAATTCAGCATCATCGCCCTGATCGGCGTGATTTTGCTGATCGGCCTGGTAAAAAAGAACGCCATCATGATGATTGACTTCGCGCTCGATGCCGAACGCAACGAAGGACTGAACTCGCACGACGCCATCTTCACGGCTTGTCTCATGCGCTTTCGGCCCATCATGATGACGACCATGGCGGCCCTGCTGGGCGCTCTGCCGCTGGCTTTCGGAACCGGCTACGGCGCCGAATTGCGCCAGCCGCTGGGCATTTCCATCGTCGGCGGGCTGATCGTCAGCCAGATGCTGACGCTTTACACGACGCCGGTGGTATATCTCTATCTGGACCGCTTCCAGTTGTGGTGCCGACGCCGTTTTGGCCGTGATGCGGCCGAAGCTTCCCTGCCCCGCCGGCGGAGCTGATTTACCCAGGGCACCTGCCCGCGCATGACGATCCATGAAGTCCCCATCAGCCGGACGGGGCATGTTGCCCCGTCCGGGATGTTTGGCATTGGTCAAATGCGCCACCGGGCCCGGATACCGCAGAAACGTTGGGAACGCGGTTGCAAACCCCGTACCGCTGGTGTCTTACAGTCGCCATCTCCCGGATTAAGTGGCTTCGCCCTGGTTTTTTAGCTGATGTTACGGTCATCAAATATTTGACCGCTTAATGACAAATATCATGGAAATAGCCATGTGAATGTTTATTCAGGATCTATTTAATATCCGCTAGTCAAAGGCTTAGCAAATAGAACTATCCGTTGTATTTAAAAAATAAAACGTGAACCAGTATCTATCGACAAGCCAGGAAATTGATGCAGGCAGTTTTATAGCATCAAGGCGCAGATTTCTGAGGATGATGGCATGCAGTTCTTTGTTGACACTGAGTGAGACAGAGATCGCAAATGCAGCAGGCAAAGTGAACCCTTCGCACAAAACGCTCGCCCTTGAGCATATACATACCGGTGACAAGCTAAAGCTGACCTACTTTGAACAGGGCCATTATATTGAAGGTGCCCTGCGGGAAATCAATTATCTGCTGCGTGATTACCATAACGACGCGGTTCATCCTATAGATCCGGCCTTGCTGGATCAGTTGTATGACCTGAAAATCATGCTTGGCATCAATCGGCCTTTCTATTGTTCCTCAGGTTACCGCTCCCCGCGCACCAATGCCCGATTGCGTAAAAGGTGCCGGTGCGGCGCTGCAAAACACAGTCTGCACATGCAAGGCCGGGCTATCGATCTGCACGTGAAAGGACTGGATACGCGAAAGATCAGAAACGCCGCGCTGGCACTGCACCGTGGCGGGGTCGGGTATTATAGACACCTCAATTTCGTACATCTTGACACAGGCCGTTTCAGATCCTGGTAGCGTAAATCCATGACGCCAGATTCGCCATCAAGGTTGCAGGCAAGTTTGTTATTGCGCCGGTGACCGAGACTCTTCAGGCATCCCCCACGGCAAGCATCACGGCATTGCTCTTAAACACGGCACTGACCGGCACGTCATATTTCAGCCCCAGGGATTCAACGCTGGCCTGGGCGACTGTGGCGACGAGGCTGTCCCCGCCTGGCAGCCGGAGCGCAACCTGCGCATCGACGCCGTCCCGCTGCACGCGAATCACTGCGCCGTGCAGGCAGTTGCGCGCCGACAGACGCTGATGATCGAATTCGGTCACAATGCCAATCTCCGGGGCATTGATCAGCAGCAGCACATCCTTGCCGACGCTGATCTCAAGCCGGTCAAGCATTGACAAACCCAGATCGGCGACAATCCGCTCCCCCCCTTTTAACTCGACCGATACTTCGGCATTGACGGCGCCGGACTGAATGGCCGTGATGGTGCCGAACAGTTGGTTAGTGGCGCTGGTTTTGATCGCCAGCGGCTTAAGAAGCAGCATCATTTCGGGATCATCCGCCAACCCCTGATTGAGTTGCCGCAGGAATTGCCGGTGCTGTTGCTCCAGCCGGGTAAACAGCTGTAGCAGCGCCTGCCCGGCGGCGGTCAGGCGCGTGCCGCCGCCCTTGCTGCCGCCGGTTGCCGTGGCAATCAAGACTTTGGGCGCCAGATTATTGGCGCGCTCTATCATCTGCCAGGCGCCTTTATAGCTCAACCCCTGCTGTTTGGCCGCCTGATTGATGGAGCCGCTTTCATCGATGGCCCTCAGCAAGCCGATCATACGGCTGTCCAGTATGCCGGCCAGTCGCAATTCGCCCTCGAGCCAGGCGGTCGGAAAATCGTCGTGGTTTGGGTCGCTGGTCATTAGTCTTGGTTGCCTCGCAAAAATTGAGTGAAACATTATTTCCCGAACAGGAATAGCCTGTTGCCAATTTTCGTTATTTACTTAAATACATAACGAATTAAAATAGCTCTGCTTTAAACAAATAACGCTTGTTTTACACCACCATAAGCATCGAAGCGAGAGTAAAGCTCGGGATTATAAGCCATTCATGGCTGTGGCACGTGTGTAAAACCGAGCTATATACTATCAGCACTAACAGGCAAGATAATGCGCTTTTCTCCTTTGTTGTTAACAATAACGGCCTTCTCCCAGGCAGCACCCGCCGACGACGATGTTTTTAATTTAGGCGTTATCGAAGTTAACGCAAAAGTGGAACAAGAACAACCTTCAGACAAGGAAACCATTACGGCCGAGGACATAGCGCGCAACAACCGCTACGATGTCGCTTCGGCCTTAAACCTGCTGCCCGGTGTATCGGTGCAGAATTTAGGCGCGCGCAACGAGCGCCTGATTTACCTGCGCGGCTTCAATTCCCGGCAGGTGCCGCTGTTCATGGATGGCATTCCTGTGTATGTGCCTTACGACGGCAATGTCGATCTGAACCGGTTTACGACCTTCGACATCAGCCAAATCGATGTCAGCAAAGGCAATGCCTCCGTCCTCTATGGCCCGAACACGCTGGGCGGCAGCGTCAATCTGGTCAGCCGGCGTCCGTCCCGGAAGCTGGAAGGCGATCTGACAACCGGCATGGGCATGGATTCCCGGTTCGATGCCAATTATTACCAGACTGCTTTGAACTTCGGCTCGAACCAGGGCTTATGGTATATCCAAGGCGGCGCTTCCTATCTGGACCGGCAGTTCTGGCGTTTATCCGATGATTTCACGCCGACGACGACTGAGGATGGCGGCATACGCGAAAATTCGGGCAATACCGACTATAAAGGCAGTGTCAAGCTAGGGTTGACACCGAACGAAACCGACGAATACGCGGTCGGCTTTAACCATCAAAGTGGCCGCAAGGATACGCCGCCCTATGCCGGCAAGGACCGAAACGCGAGTATCCGCTATTGGCGCTGGCCTTATTGGGACAAGGAAAGCGTGTTTTTCCTATCGCGCACGCAATTTGCCGAGGATCATACGATTAAACTGCGCGCTTATCACGATACCTTCGAAAACAGTCTGGTGTCGTTCGATGACGCCACTTATAGCACCATGTTGAGGCCTTATGCCTTTAACAGCCAATATGACGACTATACCTTCGGCGCCGGTTTTGAATACGACACGACCTGGTTCGACCACCATGAAATCAAACTCGGATTCAACTACAAACAGGATGTGCATCGTGAAATCGGCGATATCGGTCAGCCGCGTCAGCGTTTTGCCGACGAGTACTATTCCTATGCGATCGAAGACAGCTATACGCCTACCGACGCACTTAGGTTTGTGGCCGGCGCCAGCTACGAGCAGCAAAAACGCCTGCAGGCGCAGGATTTGATCAATAATCAAATCGTCTCGTTTCCGCTGGGTGGAACCAAGGATGCCTACAATATTCAAGGCAGCGCGTTTTACGAATTGCTCGAGGATTTTACGGTGCATGCCAGTCTGGCCCACAAGACCCGGTTTCCGACAATAAAGGATCGCTATTCCTATAGTTTCGGCAGTGCCTTGCCCAGTCCCGATCTGCAGGCGGAAAAAGCCCTGAATTACGAATTGGGCATGGACGGCAGGGCGTTCGGGTTGCTCGATTACGGTGCTGCGGTATTTTTCAGCCAAATCGACAGCACGATCGAGAGCGTGATATTGCCGAGCAGTAGCTGTACCCGTCCGCCGTGCTTTCAATTGCAGAACATCGGCGAACAGGAAAATCTGGGTATCGAGCTGTATGCGACTGCCGAAATCAACGAGCAATGGCGCATGCATTTCAACTATACCTGGCTGGATCGCAACAATATCACCAACCCTGAAATCAAGCCGCTCGATACCATCAGGCATAAGGTGTTCGCTTATGTCGAATACCAGCCCTTCCGGTATCTGCGTTTGCTGGCCAGCGCGGAATACAACTCGGAACGCTTCAGCAATACGCCCGGCACAAGAATTGCTAGTGAAATCGTTCCTGATTTTGTTATCGGAACTCTTAAGGCGACGCTTCCGGTGCACGAAAACCTCAGCGCCGAATTCGGCGTCAATAACGTCGCCGATCAAAACTACGCCTACATGGCGGGCTTTCCGGAGCCGGGACGCAATTATTTTGCCAACCTCACAATGCGCTATTGAGCCAAGGAGTCAACTCGATGAAATTTCGTCTTTTACTTGTTCTGATGATGGGTTTGAGTGGTTTTGAGGCGGCGGCCAAAGAAACACTGACGGTATTGACCGCTTATCCTGAGGAAGTCGTCGCGCTTTTCGAAACAGCATTCGAGCGCGATAACCCCGATATCGACCTGAAGGTGTTATGGCGCAGGCACGATGCGCTGCCGTATTTGCGCATGCCTGCGCAGGGCGGCGTCGACGTCTATTGGTCAGCCGCGCTGCATAATTTTCTGCAGTTGAAGCAGGAAGGCGCCTGGCAAAAACTCGCCATCGACCGGACCGGATTGGCGGACAATATCGGCGCACTGCCGCTGATCGATCCGGACGGTTATTACTGCGCGACCGAAATTGCCGGCTTCGGCTTCGCAGTCAATCCGGGATATCTGCGCAAACATGGGCTGCCTCTACCGAAATCCTGGCAGGATTTGACTGATGCCCGCTACAGCGGACACATTGCCTTGCCGGTGCCATCCAAGCGCGGTAATTTTGTACCGCTGATGATCGACAGCATATTGCAGCAATACGGCTGGGAATCCGGGTGGGCCTTGTTGGCGGAGATCGCGGCCAATGCGCAACTGTTGCCCCCCGGCCCGGCTTTCATTACCGATATTATCGGTTCCGGCGAACGCGGCATCGCACCGAGTATCGATTTTTTCGCCGCATCGGCGCAAGCGAACGGCGCACCGCTGCAAATGATTTATCCGGAATCTGTCGCCTATTCGCCCGCGCACATCGCCATTGCCGCAGCAACACAACATGCGAAAGCGGCCCGGCGCTTCGTGAACTTCATGCTGTCGGAAACCGGGCAAAAACTGCTGTTTCATCCGGATGTCCGTAAGCTTCCGGTGCGCGCGGCTGTTTACGCGGATAAACCGGAGGGTTATTTCGATCCGTTCAAAGCGGCCGTCAGTCATCCGCCCGTTTACGACCGAAATGTGACGTTGCAGCGCCTGGCGCTGGATAATGCACTGTTCGAACTGCTGCTGACCGAACATCATGAAACGGCGCAACGTCTCTGGCAGCAATTGCGCAGACTGGAAGCGCAAGACGGCGGCAAAGCAGACAGGCGAATTGCGCACATAAGGCGGTTACTGACCGCCGTACCGATTGATGGCAAAAAGGCTCAGGACTTAAAAACGCAACAAATCTTCATGAAGCACACACGTGCCAATGACGCCGATGCCGAAATACAGGCGAATAAACTGGAACAGGCGTGGCGCGCTGAAATCGGCGACAGATACAAGGAAGCCGAACGATTGCTGGCGCAATGGGAGCGTTGACAATGCCAGTGGTTAAACTCTTGCCGTGTTTGTTACTGGGGACGGCCATGCAAGCTGCGCAAGCGGAAAACCTCTGGGTTGCTCAAGATGCAAGCCGGGAAGCGTTCAGCCGCATTTATTCTAAAGTCGACGAGGAACAACTAAACCAAGCTCTGCAGGGACGCAGTTTATTCCAGCAAAGCTGGGTGATTCCGCCGGCAGAGGATATAGAAATCGCCGGGCTCGGCCCGCTTTACAACCAATTGTCCTGTCTGTCCTGCCATTCCAAGAACGGACGCGGGCAGCCGCCGGAAAATCCGCAGCAGGCCATGCGTTCGATGCTGGTGCGCCTGAGCCTGCCGGGGCAAGACCCGCACGGCGGCCCCTTGCCGCATCCTGTCTACGGCACTCAGCTGAACGAACAAGGCGTTCCCGGCGTACCCGGTGAAGGACAGGTAAGCGTCGATTATCGCGAAGAGCGCGTGACGCTGCCGGACGGCGAAACCATCAGCTTGAGGATGCCGCTATACCAATTCGCCGATCTGCACTACGGGCCGTTAGATGCCGACATCCGGTTCTCGCCGCGCGTCGGACCGCCGGTATTTGGTTTGGGCTTACTGGAAGCCGTCTCTGAAAAGACTATCCTGCAATTGGCTGAACAAGGCCGGCAACAAGGCGTCAATGGCCATCCCAATTATGTCTGGGATGCCGAGCGGCAGCGTCCGGCCATCGGGCGCTTCGGGCTCAAGGCCAATGTCGCCACGCTCCAGCAGCAAATTGCCGGCGCTTTTATCGGCGACATGGGGATTACCTCATCATTGCATCCGGAGGAAAACTGCAGCGCTGTCCAGCTTGCCTGCCAGCAGTCGCCGTCCGCCCGGCAGCCCGAACTGGCCGATGCCCAGCTCGATGCCGTGCTGAGCTACCTGCGCCTGTTGCAAGTCCCGGCCCGTCGCAATGCCGATGATCCGGTGGTGCAGCAAGGCGAACAAACATTTTCTGCCATTGGCTGCGCCGCCTGCCACGTACCGGTTTTGACGACCGATGACTTTCTGCCGCTGCCGGCCCTGTCCGGGCAAACCCTGCATCCCTATACCGATTTGCTCTTGCACGACATGGGCGAGGGCCTGGCCGACCGGCGGCCCGACTTTCAGGCCAGCGGACGGGAGTGGCGCACGCCGCCGTTGTGGGGAATCGGCTGGATAGCGCGCATCAACGAGCACAGTTATTTCCTGCATGACGGCCGCGCGCGCAACTTGACGGAAGCCGTGCTGTGGCATGGGGGCGAAGCATTGCCCGCCCGGCAACGTTTTGCCGAGTTACCCGTCGGCAGACGCCTGGCGCTTATCCGCTTTTTGGAATCGTTATAAAAGCTGCGCTTCAAATTCCGGCAGGCGATGCAACAGAACCGTTGAGTTTTGAACCATGAATCGAATCGGGCCTATGCCAAGCTCAACAAAAGCCGTTTTTCAGTCGTCACCGATTACTGCGGCTACCGGCTTTCCGCCCGCAACCAGCTGCAAGGCACGGTAACCCGGGTTAACCCCGGCGCGGTCAATGCCGAAGTCGACATCAAGTTAGCCGACGACGAACAAATCGCCGCCACCGTCGCCAACGACAGCGTCGAAAAATTGGGTTTGCGCGTAGGTCAGCCGGCTACCGCGGTGTTTAAAGCCGGGTCGGTGATTCTGTCCGTCTCCGGTTGATGTCTCGTACGACCCGGCCGCAAACCAACTTTCGGTTGCGGCCGGGTCGGCCCGTTAATTAATGGAGGTAAACATGCTGCTAGAAATGAATGTAAAACTGCGCCAAGGACATTTCAACCTGAGCACGTGCCTGTCGATCAACGACACCAGTACCGGTCTGTTTGGCCGATCCGGTGCCGGTAAAAGCACGGTACTCGGCCTGATCGCCGGTACTATTCAACCGCAAAGCGGGCATATCGTGCTGGACGGCAAGATTCTGTTCGATAGCCGCAAAGGCATCATGATGCCGCGCGAACAGCGACCTGTAGGCGCCGTGTTGCAGACCGACCGCACCGATTCGGCGGAAACCGTCCGCGACAATCTGACCGCCGCCTATAACCGCACGCTGAAACACCGCAGTATTTTCAAATTGGATTTTTTGATCGAGCTGTTGGAACTGGGGCCTATCCTCAATCATGTGATCGAACTGCTTTCCGCCGGTGAACGCCAGCGGGTGGCACTGGCCCGTTCACTGCT
The DNA here is from genome assembly GCF_000427625.1 of Methylobacter luteus IMV-B-3098. Lineage (GTDB taxonomy): Bacteria > Pseudomonadota > Gammaproteobacteria > Methylococcales > Methylomonadaceae > Methylobacter > Methylobacter luteus. Next base: position 1,134,912 of record NZ_KE386569.1, on the reverse strand, counting down.
GAAATCGCCTCGACTGTTGCTGCTGGATGAAACCTTTGCCGCGATCGGCAACGGTTACCGAATACAGCTGCTGCCGATTCTGAGCCGCCTGCGGGATGAACTGGGCTTGCCGGTACTGTACGCCAGCCAATCCCTGGGCGAGATTCTGGAGCTGACCGACCGGCTGATCGTATTGGAACAAGGCAAAGTGCTGCACAACGGTTCGTTGCTCGAGGCCGCCAAACATCAAGGCATGCTGCGTTATCTGGGTATCCGCCGGATCGATAACATTCTGCCGGTGATGATCAGCCGTCACGATTATCTGGGCGGTTGCAGCCTGGCCCACAGTTTCGGCCTGCCGCTGACCCTGCCGCTACGGCCGCATCTGGCTATCGGCAGTCAGGCCCAGGTGTCGATACGCGCCAACGACATAGCCCTATCGCGCCGCTATATCGACGGCATATCGATCCAAAACCAGATCAAGGGACGCATCTGCGCATTGATTCCCAGCGGAGAAAGCCTGATCGTCCAGGTCGATTGCGGCAGCACGCTGCTGGCCGAAATCACGCAGGGCTCCTGCCGGGACATGGCTTTGCAGGAGGGCGACGTTGTTTATTGCCTGATCAAAACCCACGCCATTGCTTACCTCGCCGAGCTTGACGCCCTGCCCTATCAACGGGTGGTCAGCCATGGCGATGGCCACTATTACCTCGATGCAACCGGAGCGGCTAGCAGCGGCGGCTTATTGCTTGAATGACCAGCCGCCCTCAGTCGCTTGCCATTATGTTCATACGTCAAATTCATTATCTGCTGGCGTTGTTCGAAAACCGGACATTTCGGCCGGGAGGCGGAAGCGTGTTACGTTTCCCAACCGCCTTGTCTCCCGCCATTCAACACCTTGAGGAAGAACCGGGCATTACCATCGTTCAAGACGCTTTATGGATGAAAAGACAAGATTGAATAATCGCTTTCTCACTCAACCTACAAAACATAACAAAATGTTTGAAACCCAACATTATTTATTTTCTGACTCAACAACAATAACCAATATAAATCAAAGATATAGTTGCAACATCAATAAATGGCGCATTATTTGCATAGAAGCTATTAGCGTTATATACTTATATATATAACGAATTAAACTAGAGCGATGCTTATTTTGGGAGCTTTCAAAGTAAGTGTTGCGATACAGATTTCGTACTTACAATAATTATTAGGTTTGACTGTGCAAAGAAAGCATATTACCGGCATTACTGCCGGCTATACACTCAGTTTAATTATCGTCAGCAGCATTTACATGGGGGCCAGCAATACTACTCAGGCGGCAGAAGAAAAGAAAAGCTACACCAAACCACCCTTCTCTTCGTTTTCCAGTCAAATGCGGGATGCACTGACCGGCTACGGTAACTATGAGAAGCCGGTCTGGAATCTGCACGATGCATTGGACTTGCCGGATTGGCTGTCAGTGTCGCTGGAACAGCGCACCCGCTATGAAACCCTGGACGGCAGTTTCAAGGCCGGCAGCCAGGGCGGCGACCAGCAGATTCCGATGCAGATCGACCTGTCTCTGGAAGCGCGCTTCGGCCACTGGCGCGTCGGCGGCGAATTTCTCGATGCGCGGCAATTCGGCGCGGATGAAGGCTCCGGACTCAACAATACCCATGTCGATGAAGCCGATTTTATCCAGGGCTATCTGGCCTGGGCCGATCAGAACGTAGCTTACAGCGGCTTGGGGGCGGAAGTCATCGCCGGCCGGCAGACCCTGAATTTCGGCAGTCGCCGTCTGGTGGCCCGCAATGTGTTCCGCAATACCATCAACACTTTCGACGGTTTGCGGCTGCGGGTTCTCGACTACAACCACTGGCAATTCACTGCCTTCGTTACGATGCCGGTCGGCCGTTATCCGAATAATTCGGCGCAACTGCTCGACCATTTCCATAGTTTCGATGAACCGGAATACCAGGCCTGGTTCTCCGGCGGTTTTCTGGAAATCTACGATTTACCCTGGAAAACCAACGCCGAACTGTATTTGTACCATCTGGATGAAGGCGACAGGAACCGCAACCCCACCAGCAATCGCCGCTATTTCACGCCCGGCATGCGGGTTTACAGGAAGCCCGCCAAAGAGGAGTTCGATTTCGAGCTGGAAGCCATCGGCCAGCTGGGCACGGTGCGTTCCAGTAAAAGAGCCTCCGACGGTAGAGACTTGGAGCATCAGGCCTGGTATCAGAGTTTCAATGTCGGCTATACCTTCAATCTGCCGTGGTCCCCGCGCCTGTCGCTCGAATACGACTATGCCAGCGGCGATCGCGATCCGAACGACGGCAAGGATGAACGTTTCGACACCCTGTTTGGCGCCCGGCGTTTCCAGTACGGTCCGACCGGCATCTACGGCACATTTGCCCGCAGCAACATCAACACGCCGGGCTATCGGATCGGCATTAAGCCGCGATCCAATGTACAAGCCTTTCTAAGCCACAAGTTTTTCTGGCTGGCCGAGGACAAAGACGCCTGGACCGCCGCCAACTTACGCGACAGAACCGGCAATACCGGCAATTTTATCGGCCAACAACTGGAGTTGGCGGCGCGCTGGGACATCAACAGCAGCCTGAATCTGGAAACCGGCTGGGCGCATCTGTTCAAAGGCGAATTCGCCAAGGATGCGCCATTGGCGCCGGATGCCAAGGATCTTGATTATTTCTACGTGCAGAGTTTATTTCGGTTTTAGTATCATGTCGCCCACGCGACGCTTGTTTAAAGCCGGCACTTGCCGGCAGGCGGGAGGGAAATCGCCCGCTGCAACAGCCTTTTTATTTTGGAGATAAGCCATGTTATTTAATTCTTTAAAGAGCGTCCTGCTGACTTTGTATCTGTTTTCAAAGAGCATTTTTCTGACTTTGTTTCTGTTCTCGGTCAACGCGATCGCACACGCCGAAACCACGCTGGTCGCAGTGGCGTCCGACTTCACCAAACCGATGACCGAAATCGCCGCTGAATTTGAAAAAGCCACCGGCCACAGTGCCAAACTGTCGTTCGGCTCTTCCGGCAAGGCGTATACACAAATCCAGAGCGGCGCACCATTCGAAGTGTATTTGTCGGCTAGCGAGAAATACCCATTGGAATTGGAAAAATCCGGCCATGTTGTGGCCAACAGTCGTTTCGTGTACGCCATCGGCAAGCTGGTGCTCTGGTCTGCCAAGCCGGGATACGTCGATGATCAAGGCCAAGTCCTGACTAAAGGCGGCTTCCAGCACTTGGCACTGGCCGATCCCAGCCATGCGCCCTACGGTGTGGTGGCGGAAGAAGTAATGGCGCATCTGGGCGTGTTGGAAAAGCTGCGCCCTTTATTCGTGCAAGGCGAAAACATTTCCCAAACCTTTCAGTTCGTCAGCACCAGCAACGCCGAACTCGGCTTTGTGGGACTGGCGCAAGTCATCGATATCGCGAGCGGAAAAATCGGTAGCGGTTCGGGCTGGATCATTCCGGATACGCTACACAGCCCATTCCGACAAACGGCGGTATTGCTGAAAACCGGCGCCGAAAACCCAGCTGCCCTGGCTTTGGTGAATTTCCTCAAATCGCCGACGGCCTTGGCTATTATCGAAAAATACGGCTTCGGTTTACCCAAGTGATGAATAAGGCCCCGTTATGCTAACCTCCGCCGATATCGCCACCCTGTGGCTGACTTGTAAAGTCGCCGGGCTGGCGACCGTGTTGATGCTGATCCTGGGCACGCCGCTGGCCTGGTGGCTGGCGCGTACCACTTCGCGCTGGAAAGGCGTCTGCAATGCCCTGGTCGCCTTGCCGCTGGTGTTGCCGCCGACCGTGCTGGGCTTTTACCTGTTGATACTGATGGGGCCAAGCGGGCCTATCGGCCAATTGACGACCCAATTGGGCCTGGGTACCTTGCCTTTCACCTTTGGCGGTCTGGTCGTGGCATCGGTCCTGTATTCACTGCCGTTCGTCGTACAGCCCTTGCAAGCCGCCTTCGCCGCTATCGGCGATCGCCCCCTGGAAGCAGCAGCCACTCTGCGCGCGGGTCCTTTGGATACTTTTTTCACGGTCGTGGTGCCTCTGGCTCGCCCCGGTTTCATGACCGCGACGATCCTGGGCTTCGCGCATACGGTCGGCGAATTCGGCGTGGTGCTGATGGTCGGCGGCAATATTCCTGATAAAACACGGGTCGTGTCGGTGCAGATCTACAATCATGTCGAAGCACTGGAATACGATCAGGCGCACTGGCTGGCCGGCGGCCTGCTGGCGTTTTCGTTCTCGGTGCTGCTGCTGATGTACAGCGCATTGAAAGCCCACCCTGTCGCCCATCAACTCAAATGACCCAGACTATCACCGCCCGCTTTTTTCTCGATTACGGCGAATTCAAATTCGACGTCGATCTGCGCCTGCCCGGTTCAGGCATCAGCGTACTGTTCGGCCCGTCCGGCTCCGGCAAGACCACTTTGCTGCGCTGCATCGCCGGCCTGCAACGCGCGCCGCAGGGTCTTCTTAAAATCAACGGCGAGGTCTGGCAGGACAGCGAGCGCGGCGTGTTCGTACCGACCCATAAACGGCCGCTGGGCTATGTGTTTCAGGAGGCCAGTCTGTTTCCGCATTTAACGGTGACCGAAAACCTGCAGTTTGGCCTGAAACGGATCAATAAACCTTCAAGCGCTGCCGATCTGCACCAAATTATTGAATTGCTGGGCATCGGCCATTTGCTCAAACGGATGCCCGACCGTTTGTCCGGCGGCGAGCGGCAGCGGGTTGCCATCGCCCGCGCGCTGGCGCTGAATCCCGAGGTGCTGCTGATGGACGAGCCGCTGGCAGCGCTGGATTTCCAACGCAAACAGGAAATCCTGCCGTTTCTGAACCGTTTGCATCAGGAACTCAACATTCCGGTGCTCTATGTCACGCATTCCCAGCAGGAAGTCGCGCAGCTGGCCGACACGCTGGTGATTATGGCCGACGGCCGGGCGCTGGCTTCGGGGCCGCTGGCGGAAACGCTGAGCCGTCTCGATGTGCCGCTGGCTCATGACAGGGAGGCCGCCACGGTCTGGCCGGTAACCGTCATCGAACATGAAGCCGATTACCATCTGACCCGCGTTGCTTTTGCCGGCGGCACGCTCAGCCTGCCGGCGATCGATGCCGCTGTCGGCACGCCGCTGCGCGTGCAAGTTTATGCCCGCGATGCTAGTATCGCCCTTGAGTTGCCCAGTGCCACCAGCATTCTCAATGTACTGCCGGCGACCGTCACCGGCCTGACCGATGGTCACGGTGGGCAAAGTGTGGTGCGGCTGAAGGTCGGCAATCAGGCATTGCTGGCGCACATCACGCGCAAGTCCACGGTGTTGCTGGGTTTGCGGGTCGGCATGGGGGTTTATGTGCAAATCAAGGGCACCTCGATCTTGAATTAATCCACAATAAATAGGGAGTTTCATCATGAAAGCAAGTGCACGCAATCAATTCAAAGGCACTGTCAAAGAAGTCATTATCGGCGCGGTTAATGCAGAAGTGCATGTCGAACTGAAAGGAGGCGCCACTATTGTCTCCTCGATCACCAAGGATTCGGTGGAAAACCTGGCAATCAAGACCGGCACGGAGGTCATCGCGCTGGTCAAGGCGCCGCAAATCATCATTGTCACCGATTTCGGCGGTTACCGGCTTTCTGCCCGCAACCAGCTGGCCGGAACGATCACTCAAGTCAAACCGGGGGCGGTCAATGCCGAAGTCGATATCGAATTAGTCGGTGGAGAAAAGATAGCCGCCACTGTCACCAATGACAGCGTGGAAACGCTGGGCTTGCGCAAAGGCCAGCCTGCAACTGCCGTATTCAAAGCCGGGGCAGTAATCCTCGGTGTTGCAAGCTAAGCGTTTTATCGTTTTTCCAAGGGATCGAACATTAGAACAGGCTTTTCCTCTGCCTTTCTTTTTGTTCGTTTCCCATCCATATATGAATTACCGAAAACAGGCATTGTCTTATGTGGCAATACTTATTACTCATTGAAACGAGTCCGAGAGCCCTGAAACCGGGCCTGTTTCCAGCTGACTAATGGATTACGGCATCTCAAATGGCGGTCCATGATTATTTTTTAACGCTGCTCATCATTCTGCTGTCGGCGCGTCTGTTTACCGAACTGGCCGTTCGCCTGAAAGCGCCGGGTGTTATTGGCGAACTGCTGGCCGGTGTGCTGATAGGCCCTAGCCTGCTGAACTGGGTCCAGCCGGTTGAGGCCGTTAAGCTGCTGGCGGAAATCGGCATCATCATGCTGCTGTTTGAAGTGGGCCTGGAAACCGATGTCAGGCGTCTGGCGCAAACAGGGGCCAAGGCCTTTGTGGTTGCCTTCGCCGGTTTAAGTATGCCGTTTGTTTTGGGTTTTCTCCTGGCTTATCGATTTTTTGAGCTGCCGCTGCTGACCGCTCTGTTTATAGGCGGAACGCTGACGGCCACCAGCATCGGCATCACATTGAGAGTACTGGCGGACCTGAAGCGCCAGGATTCCACCGAGGGTCAGGTGGTTTTGGGAGCGGCGGTGCTCGATGATATTCTCGGCGTGGTTATGCTGGCGTTATTGTATGAGTTTTCCATAGGCGGAGGCGTCAATCTGATCAATGCCGGCAAGGTATTGCTTTCCATCATGGTTTTTTTTGTTCTGGCGCCCATCGCCGCAAAACTGATCTCGTTCATCATCAGGCATCTCGGTAACGTGAGTGATGTGCCGGGCTTGATTCCCAGCACAATTGTTTCATTGATGCTGTTTTTTGCCTGGCTCGCCCATGCCGCAGGAGCGCCCGAACTGCTCGGCGGCTTCAGCGCGGGACTGGCTTTGTCGCGCCGGTTTTTTCTGCCGTTTGGCGCGTCTTTGGCGGTTGATGCAGACTTCGCCCATGAAATAGAAGCGCAGATGAAGCCGATCATTCATTTGTTTACGCCCATTTTCTTTGTCACGGTCGGTTTATCGCTTAATCTGCGTGAAATCGAATGGAACTCGCCTTTTGTCTGGGTATTTTCTTCGACTCTATTTGTGGCCGCTGTTGCGGGCAAAATCATGAGCCCTTTATTCATCAAAGGCTCCCGGCTTCAACGCTGGGCGATCGGCATAGCCATGGTGCCGCGCGGCGAGATCGGCTTGATTTTTGCCGAGCTGGGCAAAGAAAGTAATATTTTCAATAACGCGATTTATGCAGGCATGATCATCGTGGTCGCCCTGACCACCCTGCTGACGCCTTTCATATTGAAGTGGTTTTATGGCCGTTATGGCGCCCAACTTAATCACTGATGTTACGCACGGGTAGCTTTTTATGCCGTTTGCCGCTCCCGGGCACTACAGCTCTTGAGTCGCCTTTACCGAAAGCGGCCCAATGCCCGCGTAGGTGCGAATTCATTCGCACTGAATGACTAACGAGGCGTCCCGGGTCGAATACCCTAAAGGACACAAGTACCCAAAGGGCATAAATGAATTCGACCCTACAGGCGCGCATTTGACACAGAGGCCACTTGTCCGTGTAACATCAGTTAATCAATAGCCGCTTATGCCATTTTCCGGAGGTTTACCATGAACAAGATCATTTTATTGCTGACATTATCGCTATGCGCCGCCACGGCTTCAGCCTGGGATGCCCGCTCATTCGTAAAACCCGCGCAGGAAGAACTCAAAAGCCGTCTGACGCCGCTGCAGTTTGACGTGACTCAGCGCGAAAGCACAGAGCGCGCGTTCGACAACGAATACTGGAATAACAAGCAGCCCGGCATTTATGTCGACGTGGTTTCGGGCGAACCCCTGTTCAGTTCGCTGGACAAATATGACTCCGGCACAGGCTGGCCGAGCTTTACCAAACCGATCAGCATGGACAGCATCACGACCAAAACAGATCGCGGCTTTTTCACGACGCGCACCGAAGTCCGCAGCCGCCTGGCCGACTCCCACCTGGGCCATGTCTTCGATGACGGCCCCCAGGCGACAGGCGGCAAACGCTACTGCATGAATTCAGCCGCGCTGCGCTTTATTCCGGCGGACAAGCTGAAAGAAAGCGGGTACGGGGAATTTGTGCCGTTGTTTGAAAAAAGCGAACCCAGTAACGACTAAAACATATCCTCCGTCACATAAACATCATTGCCCGAGATAGCGACACCGATGCCTTGCCGGTCGATCAGCGGCGACAGAATATTTTGGCGGTGCGACGGACTGTCCATCCAGCCTTGCACCGTCGTCTGCGCGAGCTCTTCCTGACTCTTCCAGATGTATTCCCTACCGACGGCAATGCCGTTTCGGGTCGTTATCACTATTCTGTTGTAAAGGCTGTTCAGGAAAATATTTTCAGATAAACCGGTTTTCCATGTATTGGGGCCAGTCTGCTTTTTTTTGTCCCAGCCCTGACGTTTGCCGCGCTCGGCTGGACCTTCACCCTGCGGATTGATGTGGCTGAAGAAATTGAACCTCGCCATATCCTGACTGTGATTACGCGCTATCACAGTCAATTTTTCATCCTGAACCAGTGGCGCCAGACCGTACCTTTGCCGCTCACGATTGATCTGCTGGTGAATCTGGCGTTCCAGTTGAATCGGATCTATTCTGGGTGCCTTATCGGCATAGGCTTTTGCCGGGCAATAAAAGGCCATTAGCCATAACAGTGCCATTAGCGGGATTTTGTTCATCTTTTTTATAGTAGAAACAGCTTTATAAACGAGAAATTAATGCAGGGAAATAACGTGCTTTTGGAGCGCGGATTATAGACAAATCCTGTCTAAAATGCTCATCCCTATCAATAAGCAAACATTAATTGTTTTATTCAATGATGTGATCACTGACACCAACGAAATCTCAACGGATATAAAAGCCGCCATTGCTGTCTTAATCAGTGCCTTACCGATATTCGCGGTCCAGTTAGATCCGGGCAGCGGTATAAATTTTTTGCATGGACTTTTCTTAAAGTGGAAACGATTTATGTTAAAAACAGGCATCATGAAAAAAACCTCTACATCCATTGGACCGCTGAAAGCTTTAGCGGCAATGCTCGCAGGAGTATGACGTGAGCGCTGCCAGTACTGCATCGGGCCAGGTCAATTTCATCCGGATTGACGATTCGACCGTGGCTGTACAGTTGACCGGCAACTGGGATCATGGCGCAACAATCAAGCAAGCCGAACAGGTGCTCGCGGATTTGGACGCATCTAAAAATCCAAGCCTTGTTTTACTGCAGGCGCATGAGCTTGGAAGCTGGGATAGCCGACTGCCGGCTTATCTCCTCAGGGTCATCGATTATTGCCAAGCCCATCATATCGACATAGATGCGTCCGGATTACCCGAGGGTGTACAGGCACTGCTCAAACTGGCGCGCGCGGTGCCTGAACGAGCCGGGGACCGCCGCACGGAGCAAAAAAAATCCACGCTGGGCCAAATTGGCAAAACGGTCCTGAAAGGCCTTAAAGATGCCAAGGGGCTAATTGCCTTTATCGGCGAGACCGTGCTGGCTTTCATGGCGCTGATCCGGGGCAAGGCGCGCTTTCGTACTGTTGATATGTTCTTGTGCATACAGGATGCAGGTCCAGCGGCCTTGCCGATCGTAACGCTGATCAGCTTGCTGGTGGGCCTGATTCTGGCTTTCGTCGGTGCCGTGCAGCTGGCCATGTTCGGCGCCCAGATCTATATCGCCGATCTGGTCGGCCTGGGCACGGTCCGCGAGATGGGCGCGCTCATGACGGCCGTGATCATGTCCGGGCGCACCGGCGCCGCCTATGCCGCGCAACTCGGCACCATGAACGTCAACAGCGAAATCGACGCCCTCAGAACCATGGGCATATCGCCGATGGAGTTCCTGGTACTGCCGCGCATGCTGGCGTTGATCCTGATGATGCCGCTGCTGTGTCTTTATGCCGACCTGATGGGCATTCTGGGCGGGGCGATGGTCACGGTCAGCGCGTTCGATGTGTCCTTGATCCAGTACTACAATGAAACCCAAAAAGCCGTGGATCTGACCGACTTCAGCATCGGTCTGTTCAAGAGCCTGGTATTCGCCACGCTGATCGCAACGGCCGGCTGTATGCGCGGCATGCAGTGCGGACGCAGCGCTTCCGCTGTCGGCGATGCCGCAACAGCAGCCGTGGTGAACAGCATCGTCTACATCGTGGTTGCCGATTCGGTAATTACGTTAATCTGTGACCGGCTCGGTATTTGACCGGAAACAGAGCCATGAATACGCCGCATATCACGGTAAGGAATCTGACCATGGCTTACGGCGATTTCGTGATTCAGCGGGATTTGAATTTTACGATCGATCGCGGCGACATTTTCATCATCATGGGCGGCAGCGGTTGCGGCAAAAGCACGCTGCTGCGGCATTTGATCGGCCTGCAGCGGCCCGCCAAGGGCGATGTGTTCTACGAGCAGCAAGACTTCTGGCATGCCAGCGATGAGGAACGCATCAACATCATGCGGCGCATCGGGGTTTTGTATCAGAGCGGCGCCTTGTTCAGTTCGCTGACGCTGGCAGAAAACATCGCGTTGCCGCTGGGCGAATTCACCGGTATGGGAAGCCGTGAAATCGCCGACATCGTGTCCTACAAGCTTGCCCTGGTCGGTCTGGCGGGATTCGAGGATTATTACCCGTCCGAGATCAGCGGGGGCATGCAAAAACGTGCCGGACTGGCCCGGGCCATGGCGCTCGATCCAGAGATTCTGTTCTTCGACGAACCGTCGGCCGGACTCGACCCTGTCAGCGCCAAGCTGCTGGATGACCTGATCGCCAGCCTGCGCGACACGCTGGGAGCGACCATTGTTGTCGTCACCCACGAACTGGCGAGCATCTTCGCTATCGGCACCAACTCGGTTTTTCTCGATCCCGATACCAAGACCATGCGGGCGACCGGTTCGCCCAAAAAGCTGCTGGCCGAATCCAACGATGCCAAAATCATTCAGTTTCTGACCCGAGGCGAAAGCAATGTCAATAAATCCGCATAGGATTCGGTTAAAAATAACTTTCCGATTTGTCGATGAAATCAGCGCTTATGTAGGGGCGAATAAATTCGCTCAGGGCGACTTAAGTCGCCCCCACACCGGCTGCTCATCAGAATTCAGAGAAGTTATTTCTCGCCCTGTCCTTAGAAGGGAGCAACGCTGCCATGAGTAAACCCATCAGTCCTGTAGCAATCGGCGGTTTCACTATCGGCGCTCTGGCGCTTTTGCTGGTCGCGGTCTTCATATTCGGCGGCGGGCGGTTTTTACAGACCGACAAAGTCCACTTCGTCATTTTCTTTGATTCCTCGCTCAATGGGCTGGATATAGGTGCCCCGGTAAAAATGCAGGGCGTCAAAATCGGCCAGGTCACAGAGATCATTCTGCAAATTGATCCGAAAGCCACCAAGATATATAAGCCGGTAGTGATAGAGATCGACCGTAATACCTTAACCAGCAAGGAAGGCAAGGCTTTTCCCAAGGCAATGACGCGTGAAGAACGGGAGGAGAACCGGGACAAACTTGTTGCCGCGGGCTTCCGTGCCCGTCTCGAGATGCAAAGCTTATTGACGGGTCTGCTTTTCATAGATTTCGATGTGCATCGTGATAAACCGCCTGTGTTTACAGGTCTTGAATACCAGGGATTGCTGGAACTGCCCGCCATTCCGACGACCGTGGACGAAATCCGCAATACGGCCTCGGAAGTGGCAAAAAAACTAAACGCATTACCGCTGGAAGACATAGTCCAGGATTTATCGGCCAGCTTGCGCGAAATCAAAACCTTTCTCGCTTCCAAAGACGTCAAGAAATCTACCGCAGCCCTGGCCAGTACCCTGGAGGGAATGGAGAAAACGGTCAAGACGCTCAATCATAATCTGGAGCCGTTGCTGGCCAATACGAATAAAACAATGGTCAGCACCAACACATTGATCAAAGATCTCAAGCCCATCGTCGCTAATACCGACAAGACATTGAGCACCGCAACCGCAGCTCTTGACCGAGCGCAGGATTCGATGGCGAAACTGGACGGCGCCGTCGGGCCTGAATCGGCGCTGGACGAAACCCTGGAAGCGCTCAAGGATGCCGCGCGCTCCGTCAGGAATCTGACCGACTATCTGGAACGCCATCCGGAAGCGGTGCTTACCGGAAAAGAGAACTAGAGGATATCGACCATGCCCATGAACCGGCTTGTTTTTCTTCCGCTGCTGTCCGTTCTGCTCCTGTCCCTTGCGGCTTGCATAGGCGGGGCAACGTCTCCGTCACAATTCTATATGCTTGAGCCGATCACTGGCATTGAGCACAAAAGGCCGACCGGAGCCGCCCAAAAGCCCGTCATTATCCTGAAATCCGTTCGCATTCCAGACTATGTGGACAGACCCCAGATTGTGACCGCCACCGGTAAAAACGCCTATCACCTGAGCGAACTCAATCGCTGGGCCGAAGCGCTGGATCACAATATCAGCCGTGTGTTGGCTCAAAATCTCACGCTTCTCGTGCCAGCCGAAGTGGTATTTTCTAAAAATTCGAATACGGCGGAACGAACAAGTTTCCGGCTGTCCATCAATATTCTCGAATTTCATGCAGACCCGCAAGGACAGGCCGGGTTGACCGCGCAATGGCAGATAACGCGCGATGATGGGACGGTATTGAACCGGCAGGTCTCTTACCGTGAACCGACATCGACTACCGACTACGCTGTCATGGTAAAAGCGCTCAACGAATGCCTCAACCGTTTAAGCCGCGACCTGGCTGATGAGTTACAGAGGCTGGCTGTTTAATTTGTAGGCTGGGTTGGAGCTTTGCGGAAACCCAGCTTGGGCGGCTTCGAATGCTGGGTTTATCAACCCAGCCTACAAATTAAGGACGATGCCGGCTTTCGCCCAGGGTTATACCGCCGGCGATCAGATGGGCCGTCCGTAGCGGCTCGGGGATATGGCTGTTGACGGCAAGAAACCGTAGCGTCCGGTCAGCATCGGCCAAGGTAAGCCCAATCCGCTGCACAAATACCTGCCGGACCGGCTCCACGGGCCCTGCCCGTTCGACCAGCCGCCATTTGCGCTGGCCGCCGGGCACATGATTCAGCAAGGTTTGCCTGATCGCCTGCATATCGGGACGCCTGCGCATGACCACCAGCACCGGCAGGCCGAGCGTCTTGTGCAACAGCGGCAGATCGACCACGTTGAAACCGGCAAAGGCAATGCCCTGCAGCATCACGAGTTGCAGATGGCCGGCGAAACGCGAGCCGCTGATCAGCTTAATGATATTCCGCGTGGCGTTAGCGCCGTCTCGCCTGACTTTGCCGCTCAGCACGGCATCCAGCCGCAGGCCGGCATAAACCGCGCCCACCAGCAGCACATCCCCTCTATGCGCGCGTGAAAACGGAGCGTCATCGAAGCCTATAACATGCGAGAGGGATTTGGTCATTCAATGCTTAATAAGGCTTTGGGTAAGACAAATAAAAACCAGGATCAGAAAAGATCAAATCAAAATAGGCTTTATTATGATTTGCTACGGATTAGGTATTCAAGAATTTTCCGTCATACATACCGCAAAGAATGGGCTTTAAAAAATGGTGGCGATGGGTGGGATCGAACCACCGACCTTGGGGTTATGAATCCCACGCTCTAACCGGCTGAGCTACATCGCCTTCTGGAAGGTCTTTATGTTGTAAAGCCGAGCATCCGGTGATACTGCAACTGTAAAACTTCAGATAAGGATAATGGTGGCGATGGGTGGGATCGAACCACCGACCTTGGGGTTATGAATCCCACGCTCTAACCGGCTGAGCTACATCGCCTCTGGATAGGCCTTTAAAAGAGCGGGCATTTTATATACCCGCTCCTGTTTTGTCAAACGTTGAATCTGAAATGTACCACATCGCCGTCCTTAACGATGTAATCCTTGCCTTCAAGACGCCATTTTCCGGCGTCCTTGGCACCCTGCTCGCCTTTATTGGCGATGAAGTCTTCATAGGCGATCACTTCGGCGCGGATAAAGCCTCTTTCAAAATCCGAGTGTATAACACCGGCCGCCTGAGGCGCGGTTGCGCCTGTCGGAATGGTCCAGGCCCGGACTTCCTTTACGCCGGCGGTAAAATAGGTGGACAGATTCAGCAGCGCGTAGCCGGCCCTGACGACGCGGTTCAGGCCCGGTTCTTCCAGGCCCAGATCGTCGAGGAATTCTTTCTTTTCGTCGTCATCCAACTGGGCAATTTCCGCCTCTATCGCGGCGCATATCGGCACGACGACAGCCCCTTCCTTGTCGGCAAACGCTCTGACCTTATCCAGCAAGGGATTGTCTTCGAAGCCGTCATCCTGAACATTGGCGATATACATGGTGGGCTTGATCGTTAACAGGCACAGGTCTTTTATCAACGCTGTCTCGTCATCGCTCAGCCCCATGGCACGCACAGGCTCGCCGGTATCCAGGTGCTTGGCGACTTTTTCCAGCACCTGTTTTTTCGCCAGTTCTTCTTTGTTGCCGGATTTGGCGGCTTTTGATACGCGCTGCAATGCCCTGTCAACCGTAGCCATATCAGCCAATGCCAGTTCGGTATTAATGACTTCTATATCGGAAACGGGATCGATTTTACCGGCCACATGAACAACATTGTCGTCATGAAAACAGCGTACGACGTGGGCTATCGCATCGGTTTCACGAATGTTGCCTAAAAACTGATTGCCCAGACCCTCGCCTTTCGATGCACCGGCGACCAATCCTGCAATATCGACAAATTCAATGGTTGTAGGCAGTGTCCGCTCGGGTTTCACAATTTCTGCCAGTTTTTCCATTCTATTGTCGGGCACGGGAACGACGCCCACGTTAGGATCAATCGTACAGAATGGATAGTTTTCGGCGGCGATCTTCGCCCGGGTTAATGCGTTAAACAGGGTTGATTTTCCAACATTGGGCAAACCAACGATTCCGCAATACAATGCCATAGGGTTCTCTTAATAGAATGTGGTACAGGAAAGGAGTACAGCAAGAGGTTCAAGCTGAAACAAACTGCTAATTATACAATTTATCGCTTTAATCTAAAAAGCCTATTTATCCAATGCGGGGTGCGGCTTCGCCTAAAAGGCGATTAATGTATAAGTCCTGTCCTTGAAACTTTCAGAATTAGCTTCATTGGTTATCTTATTTGTCCCTGGTTATGACTGTAGTTCTCAATTTCACGATAAAAGACCGATAGTCATCTTCTGATAAGGCATCGTTTAAGATAACAATATTCTTTTTGCCTGCACTCTGTATTATCACGTGTAAAAATACCGCGTATACGGTGACAACCGTTGAGTTTAAAATCCGGATCGGCTCAAAGTCATCATCTTTGGAAATTTCCCAGCCTGATGTTTCGGTATACCTGATTGTTTGCAGCGAATCATTTAAACGCTTGACGACAATCCCAAGATGCAGCCCAATGCCCGCCATCAAACTCAATTTGATAGCAAGCGGCAAGGCATTGGCCAGACACGCGCCCAGCGCAAGCACATGAGCGGAAATAAGCAGTCGCTTTAATCGTTTAGAAGATTTAAGTTTCAGCAGCAGAGAGGGATCGTATTTTTTTGACAAGAGAATCCATTCCTTTTTCTTCAGGCAATTGTTCGCCCATCAGATACATCAACAGCTCCCCATCGCTGAAATTCAGCAACGCCTGAAACAGTTGCTGTTCATCATGCCCCGCCGTTAAATAGCAACGGTCCAGATACAGGTTAAGCATCATATCCAGCTCCAGCGAACCGCGTCGGCAGAGCCATCTCAGTTTTTCCTCTGGAACCATCAGCCCTGTTGACGTATTAACAGCATCTTTTTAATTTCGGCAATTGCTTTTGCTGGATTCAGGTTTTTAGGGCAGGTATCGGTACAGTTCATAATGGTATGGCACCGGTACAGTTTAAAGGGATCTTCGAGATCATCCAACCGCTCGCCGGCATATTCATCGCGGCTATCCGAAAGCCAGCGGTAGGCCTGCAATAAAACGGCCGGTCCCAAAAAGCGCTCGCTGTTCCACCAATAACTCGGGCAACTGGTTGAGCAGCAGGCGCACAAAATGCACTCATAATAACCATCAAGTTTTTTGCGGTCTTCTTTGCTCTGCAACCGCTCCCTGTCCGCAGGAGGCGGTGTTTGAGTTTCTATCCAGGGTTTTATGGAAGCATACTGAGCGAAAAAATGGCTCAGATCACCGACCAGATCCTTTATAACAGCCAGATGCGGCAACGGGAAAATTTTTATCGTGCCCGGATAATCCTCAATAGCCTTGATACAAGCCAGCGTGTTTTTGCCATTAATATTCATCGCACAGGAGCCGCAAATGCCTTCCCGACACGATCGCCTGAAGGTCAAGGTGCTGTCGATGTCATTCTTGATCTTGATAATCGCATCGAGCACCATAGGCCCACAGTCGTCGAGGTCGATTTCATAGGTATCGATGCGCGGATTTTCACCGCTCTCGGGATCCCATCGGTAAACTTCGAACTGTTTTATATGCTTGGCATGCGCAGGTGCGGAAAAAACTTTGCCTTTTTTAAGCACCGAGTTTTTAGGCAAGGCAAATTCAACCATCAGTAAACCCTCTTCTTAGGTGGAATGACTTCAACTGCATCAGTCAAGGTATACAAATGCACGGGTCGGTAATCGATTTTAATCCGGCTCTTATCCAGCCAGAGCAGCGAATGCTTCAGCCATTTCTGGTCATCGCGCTCGGGATAATCTTCTCTGGCATGCCCTCCCCGGCTTTCCGTTCTGTTCGCCGCTCCGATAATTGTCACCATGGCCTGGCTTAACAGATTGTCCAGTTCCAGTGTTTCAACCAGATCCGTATTCCAGATCAAGGATTGATCCTTGATCCCGATATCAGCAAAGGAATCGACAACTTGCCTTAACTTCTCGATGCCTTCATTAAGCACGGGGCCGGTTCTGAAAACCGCGGCATGCGTCTGCATGGTTTTTTGCATGTTTAAACGCACATCAGCCGTTTTTAGAGGGCCCTTGCCATACCGGATGCGGTCAAAACGGGCGATAGCCTGATCGCAGGCACCCTGTTTTAAAGGCGCATGGGGTGTTCCTGGCTTGATCAGCTCGGCGCACCGTATGGCCGCCGACCGTCCGAAAACGATCAGGTCGAGCAATGAATTCGAACCCAGCCTGTTGGCGCCGTGGACAGACACGCAGGCCGCCTCGCCTATCGCCATCAACCCGGGCACCACGACTTCGGAATCATCCCCATTCTTGGTGATCACCTCGGCCTTGTAATTGGTCGGAATGCCGCCCATGTTGTAATGCACGGTAGGCAAAACTGGAATAGGATCTTTGGTAACGTCAACACCGGCAAAAATCCGGGCAGTTTCGGATATGCCGGGCAGGCGTTCCTTGATGATTTCCGGGTCCAGGTGTTCGATATGCAGATAAACGTGATCGCGTTCCTTGCCTACGCCGCGTCCTTCCCTGATTTCCAGCATGATGGCGCGGCTTACGACATCGCGGGAGGCGAGGTCTTTCGCATTCGGTGCATAGCGTTCCATAAAACGCTCGCCTTCCGAATTGGTCAGATAGCCGCCCTCGCCTCTAACGCCTTCCGTAATCAGACAACCCGCACCGTAAATGCCGGTCGGGTGAAACTGCACGAACTCCATGTCCTGCAATGGCAATCCGGCCCGCAGCACCATCGCGTTGCCGTCACCGGTCACGATATGGGCGGACGTGCAGGAAAAATAGCAACGTCCATAGCCGCCCGTAGCCAGAACGGTCATATGAGACCTGAATAAATGCAGGCTGCCATCATCCAGACACCAGGCTAGCACCCCCTTACAGACGCCATCTTCCATGATCAGATCAAGGGCGATATATTCAACAAAAAACTCGGCCTGATGTTTGAGCGATTGTTGATACAAGGTATGCAGGATAGCGTGACCGGTCAGGTCAGCGGCGGCACATGTGCGCTGGGCCGTGCCTTCGCCAAAATGCGTGGTCATGCCGCCGAACGCGCGCTGGTAGATTCTGCCGTCCGACGTTCTGGAAAAAGGCACGCCGTAATGCTCAAGCTCGATGATGGCCGGGATGGCCTCGCGACACATATATTCGATGGCATCCTGGTCACCCAGCCAGTCGGAACCTTTAACAGTATCGTACATATGCCAGCGCCAGTCGTCTTCGCCCATATTGCCCAATGCCGCGCTGATGCCACCCTGTGCGGCGACGGTATGACTGCGGGTGGGGAAAACCTTACTGATGCAGGCCGTTTTCAATCCCTTTTCCGCCATACCGAGAGTCGCGCGCAAACCTGCGCCGCCAGCGCCTACGACGACGGTATCGTAGCTATGTTCAATAATTTTATAATCGTTCGACATGCCTTATACCATTTCTCTTATATTAAAGATTGCCATCACAGCGATCAACGCCAGAAAAACAAATGTCAGCTTGACCATCCACACAGAAACAATCTTTAGCCATTCAGTATGAACATAGTCTTCTATGACTACCTGCAGGCCCAAGCCGGCGTGGTAAAAAACCGCCAGAACCCAGGCGATCATGAGCACGCCGTTTAAAGGTTTGGACAGCCAGGCTACGGTATGGGAATAAGGCGACTTTAAGAGATGACCGATGAACGTCAGCCACCACAGCGACAGTGGAATGAGCGCAACAGCCGTGACTCTCTGCATCCACCAATGAACAGTTCCTGCCTTTGCAGACCCCAGACCGCGGGCTCTGGCAAGCGGTGTGCGATAATCCATAATAGCCTCTGCTTAAAGTAAGAAAAAACTGGCGACAGTCAGAATGATCGATGCTATCAGCTCGATATAGACATTCCTGTCCATGTGTTCCCGTTCGAACCCGCTGCCTGCATCCCAGACCAAATGCCTGACGCCGTGGCACAAATGAAAGAATAGCGCATAAATAAATAGCCATAGAACCAGAGTGCCTAAGGCATGGTTCATAAGGTTTTGCATAGCCATATAGGCATCCCCCCCTGCGCTGATTGTCAGCAAACTGCCTACAAACAGCAGCAGCCCCACCGACAATACGACACCAGTGATACGGTGAACAATGGATGCAACTGCATTCAAGGGTAACTTGTAAACCTGAAGATGAGGGGAAAGCGGTCGGATTCTTTTCTGTTGGTCCATAACACATCACGATTAAGCCATAGTGAAAGTTGATAATACCTTGTCAACCGCTGATAAGCCAATACCTAATTTAGGCATGACAGATTGTGAAACAGGCTTATTTTTGTCTTTGTTTAAAGCACGTTATAATCGCTATCCCTCTTATCCATCCATTAAATCTCATCCATGAACCGAAACTGGAAAAATTTTCTAATCGCTGAACATGCCACATTTAAAGATGAGGGCGATATTGTTTTTCCTTCCATTTCGCCTGATAGCGATAAACAAATTTATGCCATCCCGGACCTGGCTGTTCTGACTGTTGCCGGAAATGATGCGGCAAAATTCCTGCAAGGACAGATCACTTGTAATATCGATGAAATTACCGAGACCCAAAGCAGCCTCGGGGCCCTGTGCAATCCGAAAGGGCGCGTCATTACCACTTTCTTACTTGTAAAAAAAATCGATGCATTCCTTCTGGTTCTGCCTAAAGCATTGCTGGGATCGGTCAAAGACAGACTGCAAAAGTATATTCTGCGGTCCGATGTGCAATTAACCGACAGTTCGGATGAACTATGTTTGATCGGGCTCAGCTATCCCAGCGGGCAACCAGGCGGCTTATCCTTGCCTGAACAGTTGTTTGCAACCAGCCAGCAGGACGCGGCCTTTATCAACCTTTCGCCCGGACAGAACAGGTGTCTGGTCATTTCAGAGCCGGAGACGGCCGCGACACTTTGGACTGTATGGACTGGCGATCATGGTTTCCAGCCTCAAAGCTCCGAGCAATGGCGCTATCTGGACATTATCGCCGGACTTCCGTGGCTGGCGCCCGAGACATCCGAGGAATTCATTCCGCAAATGCTCAACCTGGACAAATTGGGCGGCATCAGTTTCAACAAAGGGTGCTATACCGGCCAGGAAATTGTGGCCCGGACTCATTATCTCGGCAAAACCAAACGAGAAATGTTTCTAGCCGAATGCGCTTCTTCGTCAACCGCGCCCGAACCCAATATGGCAATCATCGATAAGAGCACCGGCATGGAACAAACGGTTGGCGCGGTGCTCATGGCGCAAGCCCGACAAAACATTTACAGAATGCTTATCGTTCTGCAAGTGTCTGATGCGAATACTTATAATCTTGCCTTAAACAATCAGGATCAGGACAAGATCACGTTATTGGCGCTATAATTTCATCCATTTAGTGACATAGCTCGCTGAGAATGCGATTTACTACCAATCAGGGTTTCCTTGATATGTTCGAAGGGAACTTGATGCCAGACGTCATGCTTTGCTCGCATTTTGGAACCTAACGCGTGCTATGTCGATATTGTGCAAAATAGATCTCTTGCGGAGCACCGCGGGAACTGATCATCCGGCATGCCGGATTGACTGCTCTACAGTTCCCGCTTTTGGCAGACCGAGTCCTGCAACCGATGCTGAAATAACGGAAAAAGTATTTCAGACAAAATTGAATGAGCAAAGAGCACGCTTTCCTAAACAGCAGTACCCCGAATAAAACTATGATGAATACACAAGCAGCCTTACGTTTTCGCCGCCTGGGCACCTTAACCATTTTCGCCGTTTATTTTGTCATTCTCGTGGGCGGGATTGTAAGAGCCTCCGGCGCGGGCATGGGATGCCCCGACTGGCCGACCTGCTTCGGACAATGGGTGCCTCCCACCGAGGAATCCCAGTTACCTGCCAATTATCACGAAATATATGCCGAACGCGGCTATGAAAGCACGCAATTCAATCCGGTAAAAACCTGGACCGAATATACCAATCGTCTGGTCGGTGTGTCAGTCGGATTCCTGATTTTCCTGACCCTCTGGGCATCGCGCATTTACCTGAAAACCGACAAGATCGTCTTTTATTTGTCCTTAAGTGTTTTTTTTCTGGTGGGTTTTCAGGGATGGCTGGGTTCGACCGTGGTTGCCAGCAATCTGAAGCCCATCATGATCACACTGCATATGCTGCTGGCTTTGTTCATAGTCGCCCTGCTTATTTATACGATCGCCCGATCGCAACGCGACTTTATAGGCCGGATAGACACCCAAGGGTTGCCCGATAAGTTCAAGACTGTCCTGATTATCGCCATGGTCATGACTTTAACCCAAGTCGCCATGGGCACTCAGGTGCGTGAAGCGGTGGATTTTATCGCGCATGAGCACGGCTATATCGATCGCCAGTACTGGCGCGACGGCTTTCCGGTCATTTTTTATATCCACAGATCCTTCTCGTCGATCATTTTATTTACCAACCTATGGCTGGTTTGGAAGATTTACCAGTCAGTCGACAAAAAAAGCATTTTGCTGCGCACCGGCCTCGCGTTGATCGGACTGATTGTGACCGCGATCATTGCGGGCGTTACGCTGGACAGACTGGGCATGCCGGCAGTTGCCCAACCTGTGCATTTATTAATGGCCAACCTGATTTTCGGCGTACAGTTCTTCCTGTTTATATGCCTGAGTTATTCCGCAAACAGACCGGCACTTTTAAAGCCTGACGATTCGCGGATTACCAGCACTGATTGATTTGCTTGACGGCAATAGCCGGGTAAGTTTGTTTCATGACATTCAAGCGTTCCAGCACCTTGCCGCTCGCTTTAATCTGGGCATATTTCTGGGATTTAATGATATACCGGGGCTTGACTTCGGCCTGAATGTCCTTGGCAAGCAACTGGCCCTTCAAAGCCTGGGCCCGGCTTTCATTTTTGAATACGCCTAACGAAATCTGACCTTTATCTTTACCCTTGGTCAACGGCCAAAGGTCATTGATGCCTTTATCCTTGAGCATTTTCAGATTCGCTTCAGCCTGCTGCTTGGTTTCCGCCGCCGGATAGTAAACCAGATAGTCGCTGATCGCCTCGCCATCGCGGCTGAGCGTTTTAATGCTCTCTCTGCCTGCATTCAACTCTCTTTTCCAGAGCTGATAGGCATTGCCATTGACGAAAGGACCGGCTTCGTAACAACTGGCCGGCTCGCTTGCAGCATCGTTGTTTTGCGCTTTTTCAGTCGCGGCAATTGTTGGCTGAATAGATTTTGATTCAGATGCAGATTGATCTGATTTTTCCTTATCAGGACGAGACTCGGATGTTGCCGTTTCCGCTTTTTTCTGCTCAACATGCCGCTCGGCACTACTTTCGGCCAGTTGTCCCGATGCTATCGCGAGATTAGCCTGGGTTGGCGGGGTCAGTTGCTCGATCTGCGGATTACTGCCGGATGACTCTGAATCCTTAGCCGATGCCTGCATGGCCCCGGTCGCCGGCGCTCGCTCCATACCCGCTGCGATTTCAGGCTTGGGCTCAAGCGCCTGAGTTCGATGCACTTCTTTTAATTCACTGACCAATAGAATCTGTTCCTGGTCCAGTGAAGCGTATTGTTCGGCGATATCGACCGATGGTTCAAAAGCGCCCTGTTTGTATTCCCACATAACCAGGCCGACGTTGGCCAATGCCACTAAAAATAAAAAAAATTTCATGCGTTACTCTTCAAGATTATGGACAATCCACGCAGCACGATATCGGAGTCGATAATGGGCCTGAAAACGAGCTGTGTCGCAATAAGATCAGCATCGCCGCCCGTTAAAATCACTTGCATATTTTCCGGCTGCCGGGCCACTGCATGCTCGACCAACCCGACAGCGGCCGATAAAGTGCCGCTATAGATAGCCGCTGCCGTGTTCGTCGCCAGTCCGAACGCATGATGCGCTTCACTGAATTGTAGCTGCTCGGTTCCCAGTGAAAGCGATTTTTTCATCAGCATCAACCCGGGGCTGATCAAGCCGCCTTGGTGCTTGCCATTCGCGTCAAGCACATCCACGGTTATTGCCGTGCCGCAATCGATCACGCAGGCCGGTCCCGGATAGCAATGCCGGGCAGCGATCAGCGATAGCCAGCGATCAACACCGAGTTTTTCCGGATTTTCATAGGCATTGCGCACGCCGAATGCCCGCGCTTGGGACTTGGCAGGCACAATATCCACGCCTGGCCAAAGCTCAAGCGCTACCGATAGAACCTGTTCGAGCAAGTGTTTTGCGCTGACGCAGGCGATGGCGATGTGTTGAGGTGGCGGGATTTTTTCCCAGAGGCTCACAAGCTCATGCCGTGTCACCTGATCATGAACAAGCGACCGTCCGGCAATGATCCGATGGTCTTTGACCATGCCCCACTTCAGCCGGGTATTGCCTATATCGATTAGCAAATTCATCACAAAGAACCGCTAAAGCTGACTTCGCCGGAAGCAAAAGCCCGAACATCGCCATCCAGGCGCCTGATCAGCAACAGTCCGTCATCATCTATGCCTTCGACAATGCCGTCGAATTGCTGTGTGGCGATAAACAGTGTCGCCGCTTTATCTTTCAGACAATCATAGCCGCGCCATTCATCGACATACCCTTTAATGCCGACGTCTTCAAAACCGGAGATCACTGAGATCAAATGCTCCAACAGCAGGCCGGCCAGCCTGTTTCTGGATAGCCGTTTCCGTCCGGTCACTTTGCTCAAATCAGTCCACGCCTGCGTGATACTCTCAGCTTCGGATTCGGGCAGGAATAAATTCAGGCCCAACCCGATCACAGCCAGGCACGGTCCGCCTGTCTCACCTGAAACTTCAACCAGAATACCGCCCAGTTTTTTACCCTGGCTGTAGATGTCATTGGGCCATTTCAGGCCGACATCCTCGATGTCATGCTGTTTTAAAGCTCGCATGACCGCTACGCCGATAGCCAGGCTCAAGCCTGAAATGGCAGCCGGCCCCTGCTGAAAGCGCCACAGTATCGACAGATAAATATTGCTGCCGTACGGCGACACCCATTGCCGTCCCCGCCTGCCTTTGCCTGCGGTCTGATGCTCTGCAAAACAGACAGTGCCGGACGGCGCGTCATGCTGTCCGCGATCCACCAGATAGCTGTTCGTGGAATGGATCCTGTCATGAATCTCAAGTGATGAAATCAACTCGCGGGTCCGGTCGCTCAGTACTTCATCGATTTCGGCATGAATCAGCAATTCAAGCGGTTTGTCCAGCCGATAACCCTTGCCCCTGACTGCCGAATGATGCAATCCCAATTCAGTCAGGCTGTTCAACTGCTTCCACACCGCTGCACGGCTGAGCTTCATGGCACGAGCCAGTTCGGTTCCGGAATGAAATGCGCCATCCGCCAGAATAGCCAGAATTTTCTTTTGTTTCTCAGAAATAACCACTGCTTTAGCCTCTGAAACCGAACGCCTGTTTATCTACTTTATGCGCCAAAACGTTAAATACTCTTCATGACTGATTGCCCGATATTATCTTGTTGGTATCCGGTATGTCCGGGAGTTCTTTTGCCGAAATCCAGTCACGCCCCCTCCACGACAACCGGCGAATTATACTGCAAATAAATTAATTCATGAGCAAAAGCCATAAATTAACAATCAGGCTTTACGGAAAGATAGTTGACGCTATATACGAAACCAGGACACTAAGAACCCGTTCAATATCTGCCGAGGATGGTTGATAATGAGGGCATAAGAAAAGTGTAACCCAGCGCTATCAGTCGCGAACTGTTTGAGCCGGTCAGAGTCCTGCTGGAAAATACCCGCAAGAAAACCCGACCTCGCACCGTTGATTTGTATAAGGTGTTCTGCGCTATTCTGTACTTGCTGAAGAGCAGTTGCCAGTGGCGCATGCTGCCGGAGCGGAGCGATTTCCCGAAATGGCGCATGGTCCATCATTATTTCTCGTTGTGGAGCGAGAAATCTGAAGGCGGAACCAGTTTGCTGGAGCGGGCGTTAAAAAAATCAGGTTGGCGAGGCCCGTACCAGACAGGGGCACCGGCCTTGACGAGTTTCTGCATCGCTGATGCGCAGAGCGTCAAGAACACGGATTTTGCACGAAGCAGACGTTATGATGCCGGCAAAAAGCTGTCAGTATCAAGCGGCATATTTTTGTAGACACGCAAGGGTTGCCATCACAACAGCTAATGTCAGTGATCGCAAGGAGCGCTGAAAACCATTTAACAAGACTTGGAGGCTTGGCAGAGGTCACTTCGCTGTTGATCGGCTATAGTGGCCTGCCGTTATGAGCTTCTCACCTTTGCCGTCATTCCCAACGCTGGGTGGTAGAGCGTTCGTTTGCCTGGTTGGAAAAGTGCCGAAGATTATGGAAGAACACTGGATGCTTGCTCAATACCCGCTTACAGTTCGTCAATCTGGCTTTCCTGACACTGTTGCCGGGGAGATATTGAACAAGCTCTTAGAACTTATCAAACAAAATATTCCTTGAATCAACGCCAAGGTTAATCAACATGCTCACCACGGTATCAATCATTACCGGCGGGCCGCACAGGTAATACTCACAGTCCTCGGGGGCCGGATGATCTTTCAGATATTGGTCGAACAGGATCTGGTGAATGAATCCGACTGGTCCTGTCCAGTTGTCTTCAGGCAACGGACTCGACAGTCCGACAACCCACTCGAAATTGTCGTGCTCCTGTGCTAGCCGGTTGAAGTCGTCGGTATAAAAGACTTCAGCAAGACTGCGAGCGCCGTACCAGTAAGATATTTTTCGACCGCTGTGCAATCGCTTCAGCTGATCGAAGATGTGTGAACGCATAGGCGCCATACCGGAACCGCCTCCGACAAAAATCATCTCGCTATTAGTTTCCCTTGCAAAGAATTCACCATACGGGCCTGATATGCTGAGCTTGTCTCCGGGTTTCAGATTATAGAGATAAGACGATGCCTTGCCGGGCGGAGCATCAGGATTAGAAGGCGGCGGCGAGGCGATGCGAACGTTCAGCATGATGATGCCTTTTTCTCCCGGGTAATTGGCCATGGAGTAAGCACGTGTGACGAGCTCGTCAACTTTGGACACATATTGCCATAGATTGTATTTGTCCCATTCCGGCCGAAACTGTTCTTTTATATCGAAATCACTGTATCTGACAGTATGAGGCGGCACATTAACCTGAACATAGCCGCCGGCCCTGAATTCCATATCCTCGCCGGCCGGCAGTTCCAGAACCAGTTCCTTTATGAATGTCGCTACGCTATGATTGGAGCGTACTGCGCAGTCCCAGTTACGGATCAAGAACAGTTCCGGCGGCAGGCAGAGACTCATGTCACTTTTGACGGCGATCTGACAAGACAACCGATAGTTGGCATTGATCTGTTGCCGGTTTAGTTTGGCCCGCTCGGTGTCCAGAAGATCACCGCCGCCTTTCTTAATTATGACCTTGCACTGCCCGCATGTGCCCTTGCCGCCGCAGGCCGAAGGAATATAGATTTCATTATCGGCCAGTGCGTTCAGCAATTTGCCGCCCATGGGTACGGACAAGCCAAGCTCCGGATCATCGTTAATTGTAATCGTAGCGTTGCCTTTGGCGACCAGCCGGTCTTTAGCCAGCATCACGATAAAAGCCAGCACCAGTACAATAACTGTGAATAAAGCCATACTTATCATGATGAGGTTGATATCGCTCATGCTGACTCACGCCGGGCGACTAAAGTCGCCCCCACATTGGCTAAACAGTTTGTCGTCATGCTAGAGCTCGATGCCTGAAAACAGCATGAAGGCCATCGCCATCAGGCCAGCCGTAATAAAAGTGATGCCGAGCCCTTTGAGACCTTCGGGCACGTTGCTGTATTTCATTCTTTCACGAATACCGGCCAGGCCGATGATGGCCAGCGCCCAGCCAGTACCGGAACCAAGGCCGAACACCACACTCTCCATAAAATTGTAATTTCGCTCCACCATGAACAGGCTGCCGCCTAGAATGGCGCAATTGACCGTGATCAGAGGCAGGAAAATACCGAGTGCGATGTAGAGTCTCGGGACATATTTGTCCAGAAACATCTCCAGAATCTGCACGATGGCGGCAATAACGCCGATATAGGTCAAAAGCCCCAGAAAAGTCAGGTCAACACCACGCAGACCCAACCAGGCCAAGGCATTTTCCTTGAGGACATGCTGATAAATCAGGTTATTGACCGGCACGGTGATCGACTGCACAACAATGACGGCAATGCCGAGGCCAACGGCCGTCGCCATCCGTTTAGAGACGGCAAGAAACGTACACATACCGAGAAAAAAAGCCAAAGCCAGATTTTCAACAAAAATCGCGGTCAGAAAAAGGCTCAGATAATGGTCCAGCATGAGCTACTCCGGTCCGCGAATCAGGGCGAAATCTTCCGGTATCCGCCCTTGTTCCAGATTATTCAGAAACGGCCCATAACCGTGCTTGCCCAGCCAGTATCTGACCAGATTGCTGACACCGCGACTGGTGATCGTGGCGCCGGAAAGGCCCGAGATTTGATGGTCGGCATCGCTTGACTCCGGCTCGACTTCACCGCGCGTCACTTCGACAATCACCTGACCCCGATCGTCAAACGCCTGCTTGCCTTCCCAGCTACCTTTCCATTGCGGATTGTCGATT
Organism: Methylobacter luteus IMV-B-3098; assembly: GCF_000427625.1. GTDB lineage: Bacteria > Pseudomonadota > Gammaproteobacteria > Methylococcales > Methylomonadaceae > Methylobacter > Methylobacter luteus. The sequence goes on along the minus strand of NZ_KE386569.1, from coordinate 1,107,473 downwards.
TCGCCTCCCAGCCCCGGCGTTTCCTTGTGCTCATAAAACGTGATACCGGTAATCGTACGCAAATCCTTATCCAACGCTATGAAACCGTACAGGGTAGACCACAGTCCCTTGCCGTAAATAGGCAGAACCAGTTTTTGCAGCTGCTGGCCGTTTTTGACCAGATAGACCACCATGTATTTAGGGCGCTGCTTTATCTTGGCCTGATCGTATTGCGGCGGAATGGATTCGCCATAATCTGGATCAAAAGCAAGCGCTTCAATATCAAAGGTCTCAATGTTAAGTGTTTCGTCGACTTTTGCCTGATCGACAACCTCTCCCGAGTGCAAATCTATCATCAACGGCTCGATTTTTTGTTCATAGATTGCATCAAGATCGGCGCCTTCCTCATACAGATCCGCAACGCTCAGAATATTTCTGATTCTGTCCTGGCGCTGGTTGTGTGTCTGCGTGGCATGCAGCAATATCGCGGCAGCGGATACAAATAAAGAACAGATCAGGCTTACGCCCAATACGACCTGGACAGCATGCTTGACGCTATCTTTCTGCATTGACGGATTGCCTCCGCTGTCGTCTTCGGATATGCCGGCTAACGAACAGCCTGTCTATAGTCGGCGCAAACACGTTGCCGAATAAGATAGCCAGCATGATGCCTTCCGGAAAGCCCGGATTGATGACTCTGACCAGTACCGTCAAGGCACCGATCAGCACGCCGTAAACGAACTGGCCGGGCAGGGAATGCGCAGCCGATACCGGATCAGTAGCCACGTAAACCGCGCCGAAGGCAAATCCGCCCAGCACCAGATGCCATTGCGGCGTGACCTGAAACATCGGATTCGATAGGCTGCCGGCATAGTTGAACAGCAGAGATAAACCAGCCATGCCCAGCACGACGCCGGCCATGATGCGCCACGAACCGACTCGGCTGATGATAAGGATGAGCGCACCGATCAGGCACGCCAATGTCGATGTTTCGCCCATGGAACCGGGTATGAAGCCATAAAAGGCATCCTGCCAGGAAACAGACAGATCCAGTTCAGGATCGGGCAGTTCCGCCAAAGGCGTGGCCCGGCTATAGCCGTCGACCGGCACCCAGACCTTATTGCCGGACATTTGCCTAGGATAGGAGAAGAACAAAAAACAGCGGCCGACCAGGGCCGGATTGAGTATGTTCATGCCGACACCGCCGAAGATTTCCTTGCCGATGACTACGCCGAACGATATGCCCATCATGACCTGCCACCACGGTATGGCTGGCGGCAGAATCAGTGCGAAAATAAGACTGGTGACCAGAAAGCCCTCGCTGATGGTTTGTTGCCTGACGCTGGCGAACAGCACTTCCCAGAAGCCGCCTGTTAGTACAGTGATGATATAGACCGGCAAGAAATACAGCGCACCCAGCAGCATGTTATCGAGCACGCTAGCCGGATCGCTACCGATGCCCATGAGGGTCAGCAAGGCACCGCGCCAGCCTGGGGCATATTCGGCGCTTTGCTGTTGCAGCGCCAGATTGATTTGCAAACCGGTATTGTAGAGAGCCATGATAACTGTCGGTATCAGTGCGACGACGACTGTAATCATCATGCGCTTCATGTCCATGGCATCACGCACATGCGGGGCGCCACGTGTAACGGTGCCTGGCGTATATAAAAAGGTATCTATCGCTTCATACAGCGGGCCTAATTTCTGCCATTTTCCGCCTTTGACGAAAAGTGCGGCGAATTTTCCAGGCTCTTCACTCATGCAATTCCGCTCCCTAAACTTTCTTCCTCGATCATGTCCAGGTTCCGGCGTAGCAGTGGCGCGAAATCCAGTTTAGACGGACATACAAAAGAACATAAAGCCAGATCTTCTTCGGCCAATTCCAGGCAGCCAAGGCTCTCCGCTTCTTCAATATCGGCGACAGCCAACGCGCGCAGTAAAAAAAGCGGCATCACATCGAGCGGCATGACGCGCTCATAATTACCGTTGGGAATAATGGCCCTAACGTCCCCGTGTGTCGAGGTCGTGAAATTGAAGGTCCTGCCGGGAATAAATTTGGATAGCACGACGTTTTTGATCGAATAAAGCATGAGGCCAGGATTCAACCAGCCTAAAAACTCGCGTTTCCGGTTTTCCGGCAACACCGAAATCTGCTGATGATAGCGACCCAGAAATGCCATGGCTCCCTCGGCCTTGTGGCCGGATAACACCGAGCCGGAAATGATGCGATTATCATCCCCAATCAATTCGCCTCGACAGTGATCATCGAGGCAGGCACCGATCCGGGTCCTGATCAGACATGGCTTATGGACGGACGGGCCAGCCATGGAAACGATGCGATCCACATATAACCGGCCGGTAGTAAACAGTCTGCCGACCGCGATCACATCCTGAAGGCCAATATGCCAGACCATCTTGCCAAGATGGACGGGATCAAGAAAATGGATATGCGTGCCGACATTGCCGGCCGGGTGCGGGCCTGAAAACTCGGCGACAACCAGATTCTCAATGTCCATCTCCGGCATTAAAGTTTTCGGGTATTTGCAGAGGAAGACCTTTCCCTCGGTTAATCGGGCCAGAATGCGCGTACCGTTGATGAAGTCCTGCTCATGACCAGCTAAAAGAGGCTCAATAGCCGGTGCCAGCGGATTGGTATCCATGGCAGTGATAAAGAGAGATTGAGGTATTGTTTCAGGATTTGCCGTTTTATTGAACGGCCGTGCGCGCAATGCCGTCCATAGTCCGGAATTCAGCAATTGATCAATGATCCGACCGCGGCTTAGTAAGCCAAGCTGATTCTCGGCATACGACTCGAAGCAGACTTCTTCCTCACTTTCCGTCAGCTCAATTATGACTGACAGCAAGACGCGTTTTTCGCCGCGGTTGATTGCCTTTATATAACCTGTCCCGGGTGAGGTATAACGTACCACCGGCATTCTTTTGTCGGTGAACAATAGCTGGCCTTTAATGACAGGGTCGAATTCCTTGACCGCCATCTGCGGTTTTAACCCGATGTAATCAAAGCCGAGCATCGCAATGGTTTTCGGAAAGGATTTGGTTTTAATAATCTGTTCGGGTCCGCCTTTGATAGGCAGGTCCAGGCCTTTTTTGATTTTAATCATTGCCTCACGACCGCTGAATGAACATAAAGATTACTCTAGTATTATTTCCTGCTGTAAGAGCGCGATAAATCAGTATGATTACCTAGTACTACAGTTGTAATTTGAAGGATATTCATTCCGTCCGCGCAGTCCAATGCCTGTGGTTTCTATGCATTGAAGAGGAATGAACGAGCGAACCATCGCCGCGCAGGTGCCGTTGGCCTGGCTCACCGGCGATGCTGTATACGGCGACCCCCGTGGCCCGTTCTTGCCACTACCGGCGGCGTAGGCGGCAAGATAATCTACAACTGTAGTGTTAAGAAATCCGCTGTTAAACTATCGGCAATTGACGCGCCTGTGGCGGTAAATAAACAGCCCCGTCCAAAACCTGCACAGGAATCGGTTTTAATTTCTGTCTGACGCATGGCCCGAAAACACACAAGCCGTCATCGAGTCTAAACAAGGCGCCATGAACGGCGCAGATGATATGAGTCTGCTCGGGACTCAGAAACTCATCCGGCTTCCAGTTCATCTCCACTTCCCAATGGGGACAGGCATTTTGATAGGCTTTGACCGTACCGGCCGTTTTTACCAGCATCGCCTCAACCAGGGCTCCCGACGCATCGGTATAATTAAATTGCCGGCACTGACTGGCTTCAAGATCGGCAATGTTACAGATTTTGTTTAAATCGGCCGGCATGTTTCTTAACTGTCATGGATAATGGAAATGAACGCAATTTTATACTATATACACGATCCGCTGTGCAGCTGGTGTTACGCTTTCAGGACCAGTCTTGCAGAACTGAAGCAGGCATTGCCGCCGGAAATTCATTTTAAGAGATTGCTGGGCGGGCTGGCCCCTGACACCACAGAGCCCATGCCCCCTGCCCTGCAACAAAGCATTCAACAGGCGTGGCATCGCATCGAGCAAACGATTCCGGGCGTCAAATTCAATTTTGCATTCTGGAGCGACAACACGCCCATCCGTTCGACCTATCCGGCTTGCCGGTCATTATTGGCGGCTAGAAAGCAGAGCGCTGAACTTGAAGACAAACTTTTGAGCTGCATTCAGGAGGCTTATTATCAACGCGCCCGAAACCCGGCGCTTGATGCCACACTGTTCGAATGCGCCATTCAGTCGGGCTTAGACAAAGAGCAATTCGAACTTGACTATCGCAGTCATGAAATTGACAGGCAATTGCAACAGGAGATCAAAACGGCAAGGAGCCTTGGCGTCTGTTCCTATCCGTCACTGGTACTGGGACAGAACAGTAGAATTTCGTCCATAACCGTCAATTATCTCGACTACAGAACCATGCTTGATGATATTGAAGCGCTGTTAATATACCGTTAAGATCACAGTTTCGGGAGCTTGGCATGCTTCCTGATCGCAAGCCTGAAATTGCAGGTTCAGCTTAACGGGCTCGTGGATTTCTTCGTCATGACGGGACAACTCGGCTCGCATGTGCACCCGCCCTTCATAAAGCGCCAATGGATTTTTGTCGAATGGCAGTGTCCTTAAAACTGGCTCGGGGTAAGTCACCGCATCGACAGTCCATGCTGAACCGTCCGCCAAGCCCAGTTCCGTGGCTACCAGCGTTTGCTGTAACGGCTCATGGGCATTGATATGCCAACCTTCCTTGATCTCCAGATCGACTGTCACAAGATTTTTGTGCAGTTGCTTTATGCGTTTTGCTTCGATTTTAACTGCGCCGCGCGCGGCATATTGACGAGGTCCGGTCTCGCCATTTTGCATTTCATCGAATTGCGCCAACAGATAAGCATAAGCCGAAGGCTGCCGGTTGATACCATCGGCAAAAGCCTGAACAATCCTTGCCGCATGGTCAGCATAGGCCGTCTCTCCAGTACGCCTGGCCAGCCTTGAAAGCACTCGCACGGCAACGGCATTGCCGGAAGGCAATGCACCGTCATAGCTGTCTTTGGGATGATGGAATAATAACCGTTCCCGCCCCATGACCAGTGCGCCGGAAACGCTGTCCAGGAACTTCTCCAGCATTTCATCGACAAGCGCCTGGGCTTGTTGCAGATACAACGGATCGCCGCTGATGTCATAGAGCGCCAGCAACGCTTCGCTGAGATGCGCATAGTCATCCTGGCGGGCGGAAATCGATGACTTGTTATCGAGACTGACGCGCCACAACACGCCGTCCTTGGGGCGTTGCTTTTTCCAGAGCGTGCCGGCAGCGCGCTTGGCGGCATCGATATAGCGCGGTTCAGCCAACCTGTCGCCAGCCTCGGCCAGCGCTGTAATCAGCATGGCATTCCAGGCGACAATGATTTTATTGTCGGTCAGCGGCGGGATGCGCTGCACGCGGTAGCGTCTGAGTGTTTCCAGCATCGGATCGAGCCTGTTAAACAATTGTTCAAGGCTGATGCCTTCTTCCTTGGCGACTTCATCCAACGGGCGCGGCAGATGAAAAATATTCTTGCCCTCAAAATTGCCCTTCGGCGTCAGGCCGAAGGTTTTTATAATAAACGCGGCATCATCAGGCGACAGCACGGTTTTAACTTCATCTATCGTCCAGATAAAAAACGTACCCTCATGACCTTCACTATCGGCATCGGTCGCGGAATAAAAGACGCCTTCCGGAGTCGTTATCTCACGCAGCACATAGTCGAGCGTCTGTTTGACGATCCGCGCATAAATCGGATTGCCGGTTAGATTATAAGCATGCGCATAGACTCGGGCCAGATAGGCCTGATTGTAGAGCATCTTTTCAAAATGCGGCACCAGCCAGTGTTTATCGGTGGCGTAACGGTGAAAGCCGCCGCCAATCTGATCATAGATACCGCCTTGCGCCATTGCCGACAGCGTGTGATTCAAAGCGGAAAACAGCGCCGGTTCAGGATTGCGCTCATAGGCCTGAAGCAGCATCAACAAAGCCGGTTCGCTGGGAAATTTCGGCGCCGGACTGAAGCCGCCGTCCTTGGCATCGTAGTGTTCCAGCAATTGATCGACCGCCGCCCGCATGGACGAAACGTCCAGTTTGCTGAGCTGGCGCTGGGTGGCCGTAACACGATTCACGGCATCGGCCAGTTGCTCGGCCTGATCGATCAGCGTCCGCTGCTGACTGATCCAGACTTTTATGATCTGCAACAGTAAATCGGCAAATGTTTCCGCCGGATAATAAGTGCCGCCGAAAAAGGGTTTGCCCTGGTGCGTTAAAAATGACGACATCGGCCAGCCGCCATGACCTGTCATCATCGTGACTGCCGTCATATAAATCTGATCTATGTCGGGATACTGCTCCCTGTCTACCTTGATGGAGATGAAGTTGTCATTGAGGATTTTGGCGATATACAGGCTTTCAAAACTTTCCTCCTCCATGACATGACACCAATGGCAGGTAGCATAACCTATTGAAAGAAAAACCGGTTTGTTTTCCAGACGAGCTATTGCAAACGCCTCATCGCCCCATGGAAACCAATCCACCGGGTTGTGGGCATGCTGCAGCAGGTAAGGGGAATCTTCAAAAATCAGCCGGTTCGTATAAATTGGCTTGCCGTTTTCCAGATGATGCGTGCGGGGTTGGTAATTCGGGCCCTTGGCTTCCAGAGCGGCGGCCAGTTTGGCTTTCAATTCGGCTGTAGATGGCATGATAAGGCCCCATTAATTGCGCAATATGAAATAATCAACAATGTCAAAAAATTGGACCTTATTTTATTAAGATTGCTCCGATTCAGAGTTAAAATGAAATAATCTTCTCTGAATTTAGCAAAGACCCTGTCACAACCCTTCATGAAACTCCACCGTTACCGTAATGGTATCGGCATAACTGCCCGCCGCCACATACTGGCCCGCCGGGATGCGGCCATAAATGGTATGGTCAATGGAAGTGCCAAGCACCGCAATCGTTGTGTTATCCGTAAAGATACCCGTACCGCCGGTTCCGTCCCCCCAGACCGTGATGTGGCTGGCCTCCTTGTATAGATTGTAATTTAGCTGATTGGCTCCGCTGGACATTTTTCGGGGAACGAACGAACCGCTCCCTCCTTTGTTGAGACTGATGTTAGTTTGTGCCCCCACGCTGACTAGAAGCACGGTACAGAAAACATGCACATTTCCGGTCGCATCGGTCGGCGCGCCATTGGTAGGATTATAATTGCCGAAGGCAACCCCTGTCGCGGAAACATTGCAACTAAGTCCGAGCGCCGCCGCCGGCGTTGACGTCAATGACAAGACAATGCCCAGCAGGGCGGCTGTCAAGCCGAAGAACAAATCGGTTGATCCAGTTCGCGGATTGTCTTGACGGTGCTTTTTAAGCGAATAATTGCGATATTTCTTCATGGCGAGACTCCATGACAGGTAAAAGTGCCCAGATCGGGCAGCGGTTCTTCGGTTTCGGGAAAAGAGACTTCGAGCTGGCAGCTTTGATCATGCCAGAGTACGCGCAAATGATTGTCCGATGCAAGTCCGGTGATATAGACATTGCCTTTCAGGGCCACCGGAAACTCCTCAGGCTGACCGATGATCTGCACGATGGCGCCGGCCGGCAGCGGCTGGCCGTTGTCCAGGACAATGGTCATCGTGGCGCCCCGCGACCGCCGGATCGGAAAATTCAGCAGAAAGCCGCTTCGGAAATAAGGCTGGGCATTGATCGTCAAGGTATCGATCTGGGCATCCAAAGGCAGATCCGCCTGTTCGATCCGGATATGGTTTTCCTGATAGGGCCGGAGCATGGGCACCAGCGCGTTACCCGACGCATTGGTCGTCGCCACGAGCTGATTCTCCGCGTAAACGCGCACATTGGCATAGTCCGGTATGTGTACGACAGCGAAACTGCTGTTTATGCGCCGGGAAAGAAAGGCGTCTCCGCCCATGATCGCCAAGCCGCCGCTGGCGCTCCCGCGAAAATTGTTTCGCCCCTGAAACCGGTAGGCATCCAGATTATAAGTTCCGATATCGTTTTGCAGGGCAATGCCGGCTTCGATACGCTCCGACCCGTCATATCCCGCCAGTACCCGGTAGCCCATCCCACTGCCCGGCGGTAAATTTTGCTGTACCTGCATGAACGTGGTAGCGGAATCATTTTGCAGCCCCGCCGTGAGGCTGGCACTGGTTCGCTCTCCGAGCGTATGATTAAGCACCAGCGCGACGCCTTTGTCAGCATCATCGCTCAGACTGGTGAATGCGGAAAGGTTTAAAAACCATCCCTCGCCGACTGTAAAATTATAGTTTGCGTTGATCAGGTTGATGTTACCCTGATCACGGTATTGCTGATAGATATGATTGACGCTAAAGCTCCCGTACCCGCCAGTCGAAATACCCAGGTGCAATGAACTTAAAAGTTTGGGCGCCGGGCGATCTTGGGCCAGACCAAGCTGGGTAAATCGGCTGCTGGCGACCTGCGCCTGCCCGCCGAAGCTTAATCTTGAAGTCTGCCGCTGAAAACCCACAGCCAGCAAGGCGCCTGATCCCTTCTGACTATGACTGCCCGCTATAGAAGCGTCGAAAACGCCTATGGACGGCGACAAGTAAATACCGCCGAGTCCCATATTTTGCTGACCCTGTAGAATTTCGGCATGCCACTCGCCGGTAAAGTAATCGCTGAAACCCAGGCGATGGGTGCCCACGGCGAACCAGCGCCCGTAATCGTTACTTTTCAGCCCGTAGTTTTTGCGGATCGGGCCGATTTCGTAGGAAAATTCCTGTAAGTCCTTCTGTAACAAGCCGGGGCTGGCGTAATAAGGCTGGCTGATAATTTGTTCGCGACCCAGCATATCGCGAACCACCATGCGCATCTCGCGTAAACCGGTAATGGTGGGGATATTGTTGACGGTAAAAGGCCCCGGCTGCACCTCGCGATTCAGTAACAGGTTATTATCGACGTAGACGTCAACAACGGAAGGCAGCACCGCTTCCCCTGCCATGCTGGGCATCGGGAAAGTGATAAACCTGGGCTGAGTCTGAAAATTTGTCGCCCACTGCAGGCCTGCGAACCGCACCGGACGCCCCCAGGCACCTGCACTACTGATTGAATCACCGATCCTGAAACTCGCGAGTTGGTCGGGCTTATCGATCGTCCAGGTGGAATCCAGACGTATCAGCCGGGCTTCATCGCTAATATCCCGGGCTAAAAAATTACTGACTCCCACGCCCCAGCCGTTAAATAATCCCAACTCCATCAGGCTGTCCAACCGAAAGGATTGCTGCTCGAAGGATTGCGCAAAAATGTCGTAATTGAAAAAACCGCCGAGAGAAGACGGATCGGGCATGGAAAGTTCCAAAGCGGCGCCGTTGACCTGGGTGGCCGAAAAAGCATCGGGTTCAGCTTCAATCAATAAGGCTTGCCTGGCCTCGTCTATCCGGTAGGAAATGCCGGTAAATGTCCGCAAGTCATAATATTCTTGCCCCTGATAGGATAGTGTTGATTTCGGCGGCAGTCGCAAGCGCCAATGCTGTATGTCTTCGCCGCTCGCCAGCAGGGCATCCTCCATTTTAAGCAGCAGCGCGGTTTCGTTCAGATTCTCTTGATTGATGTAGACCGCCAGCAGCAACTCCTGCATAGCTGGATACCTGGCAGGAGCCGGCTCATCGCTTGTCGGAACTGCTTCGGCAATAGCCGATTGTATTAAAAGCAGCAGGCAAAAAAAAAAATTCATCCGCTCTAGACAGAGCTAGGGTTTATCAACAACTATATCCGCCTGAACCGCGCCGCTGTCCGTATTGGCCAAAACGCGCAGTGATTCTCCGGAATTGGGCATCACATCGGTGGTAAGTAACCAATAGCGCGTTTCGCCAGGAAGCAGATAAGCAAAAAGCTGCTGAGACAGAAAGGGCTCATCGCTGCCTGCCCGATAGATTTTATAAGCGGAAAGGTGATCATGTCCGTTGCCGGTATTCGTTACCCCGATTTTGAGCGAGTGCTCGGCAGTTCGCACGGCCTGCCAGCGCAGAATCGGCTTGGCGGGGCGGGCAGGCGCGACAAATATTGGCACACTGATGCGTAACGCCACTTGCAAATCAACACCGCCGGGTTTCGCGGGAGGCGGCACCTCCTGGAGAAACATCCGGTAGGCAAGTTCGCGTTCCGCGTCGGGCGCCCGGCGCAATCCGACCCGGATAATTTGCGATGCCCCGGCCGGCAGGGTGAAGACAGGCGGGGTCGCCAGCAATTCCCGCGTCGGCGTGTAAACATCCTGGCCATCCGCTTGCGACCATGCGGCTAGTTCCACTTGCAAGACCGCGGCTTGCGCGCCGTCGTTGCGCACCGTCATGACCTGCGTGGAATTTTGCGCGGAAAAGGTCAGCTTGACCGGATTAATGCCATAAGAGCCGGCCTGGGCCATTGAACAGACCAGTGAGCACAGCACCGCCAGAATCAGGCGCGCGCATGCCTTTGCCGGCAAGCCGGCATCCCTGCTGCGCATCGCTATCAGTAAGTAACGGTGACGGTGATCGTATCGCTATAGCTTCCCGCCGTCACATACTGACCGGTGGGGATTCTACCGTAGACGGTATGATTTTCAGCGGCGCCGGTAGCGCTTCCCACGGCAACTGTGTCCGTACCGACCGTATTGCCCCAGTTAACCGTGCGATTGGTATCGCTGAAAAGGCTGTAATTGAGCAGATCGGTTGAGACTGTATCGATCATTTGCCGTGTTGTCACGGTAGCCCCCGAGGCCGTTCCCTCATTCAATCCTATGTCATAGTCAGTAGACTTGGTGCAGGTAACCGTGATCGTGCTGGTGTCTTCATCGTCCGCCGCCGAAGGGTCATAGACGCCAAAGGCCAGGTCCGTCGCGGAAACAGTACAGGCATCATTTACCGTCGCGGTGACTTGAAAGGTAGTGGTGTCCGTTGCGGCTTGGACAGCTTGTCCATCCAACAGCAACAAGCCGATAGCAACAATCTTCACTTTATGGAAACGCATGGGATGCTCCTCTATTATTAATTTTATTAAGATATTATTACCAAGCCATTTCTTGCTATTCAGCCGAGATTGTTTGCCGTTTTTCAGAAAAACAGCCCCCCCCCCGATCATCAGCTGCCATGGCTTAAAACGGCTGAGCCCCCAAGCTCAGCCGTTTACTCGGTTATTTACTGTTTAATCCCCTGGCGCAAGTATACGGCGGTTTTCCTTCGCAAAGTCCCCAGTAACTGCCGAAGCTGCCCTCATTGCTGGGTTTCCAGTTTTCCGAAAAGGCCTCGAACACGACGCCGGACCAGTTCTTTTGGGCCAATTTTTTAAACGTCTGGTTGACGACTTTCATTTGATTTTTCCGGCCGGCTACGCCGCAATGCTGTTTGGTATGAACGTTGTATTCCGTGCCGCCCGCCGGTCCATTAGGCCAGCCGAATTCGGTCAGAATCACGTCTTTCTTGGGATAGGTTTTCCGCAGGTCCTTGAGCCGCGCAATATGAAAGTCCGCCGCTTTTTTGGCGGGTACGCAGGGGAAAATTTTTGAATGTTTATTTTCCCACCAAGGAAAAATATTGGTCCCTATCCAGTCCACGCTTTTGCCGAAACTGGATTGCTTGCAAGGCCATGAGCGGTTGCACCATTCCCACCAGGTATCTATCGTTGTGATGGGCTGAGTCACGCCCGCTTTACGCAGACTGTCAATACAACGCGTGATCTCGCCATCGAAGGCATTGCCGTGCCGTGTCCTGACTTCGGAGCCGCAGCTCAGCTTTAAGATCGTTTGCGGGAAAGCCCGTGCGACTTCTATACCGCTGTTAATCGATTGCGTATTGACAGCTACGTCATCATCCAGCCAGATAATGGCGATTACTTTGAGATTACGGGCTTCGGCTGCCGCAAAGACATATTCCAGCCCGTTCATGACGCCGTAGGTCATGATGCAACGAAAGCGTGTTTCCTTGACCAGTTTGTCGAGCAGTTCATTGATCAGCTCCCTGGATGGATGGGCGCCGTGATCGGGATTAAGATCACCGACATAAGGGCTGAAAGCAGCACACTGCATTCTTTCGTTGGATGGGGGAACAGGCGTATTCTCCTTATGCTGAAGCTCGGCTATCGGCTTTTCTGCTGTTGCCGGCTTATCGGCTGCCGCCGGCTGATCTGGACTTGTAGCAACCGGCTTATCGGTAGTTGCCGGCTTGTCAGTAGATACCGGCTTTTCTGTAGCGGCCGGCTTGTCGGCAGCTATTGGCTTGTCTGCAACTGCCGGTTTTTCTGTAGCTGTCGACTGATCTGCAGCCATTGTCTGACCACTCATTAACAACACGGAAAACCAAACCCAAAACAGCAATTGCTTCATGAAATCCTCATAAGAATAAATAATTTAATAAACAAGCTTACGCTCACTTCCCGCTAGAGCGATATGATAGCGATTTCTTTATAAAAGTCGTGAACTTTATTTATCCTGATTTTCAGAATGAGCTGCAAATGCCCATCCTGGCTTTAGAAATAAAAAATTGCCTGAGACTTTACCAGATGACAGAGGTGAAATGGCGTTTTAAAAAACACTAAGTCAATCTATTGCAGATTATACAAAAAGTATCATTGCAATAAACATTGCCCTTAAAATCTGAATGGTCATTTTGGTTGTAATAATGTCGACACTCGTCATAAGAACAAGAAGTAGATGTATGGCTGTTTATTTTGTCAATACCACGCGTTTTAACCCTGAAGAATACTATTTACACGCAATGTCAGGTTGCTCGACTCTGCCGAACATAAGCTTATGTATTAAGCGGGAAAGAAATGAACATCAATATCGGACCAGGAATCGCATACGGCATTGAATGACAACTTTAGAAACAGGCTATTCGGTGCGTTACGCTGCCGCCCCGAATAGCCATGATTTGTAAATAATGGTTAGTATGCAGGCGGTTTTTGAGGGCCGCGGTAATATTTTGTCAAAGTCGGATTGTTGGCGGGCGTTTGAGCCGACTCTTGCTGCGCGGTTGTAACCTCTTCCCCGGGCAAAGGCGGCAATCTTTCGTAGATTGCTATCGGATCGCCGTCCAGTTTAGTGAGGGCTTCGTTCAACGTTTGCTGGTCAAACTCGGGTATTTCGCCATCATTGGCTTTCTGGATAAGACTCAGCGCTAGTTCAAAACGCTGATCCCGTGTCATTTCCTCGCCTTCTAAATCAGGGTGTGCCTCTATGTAGAGCTTATTATCCAGCCATCCCACCTTGATAGGCTGTTTGACGATATAAACGGGCGTTCCCACCGGCACCATACCGTATAGCTGCTCTATATCTTCAGGATACATACGCACGCAACCATGCGTGATCTGCATGCCTATGCCGAAGATTTTATCGATATCGGTGCCGTGTATGCGATATTCACCAGGCAGTGCCAGATACAGCGCATAGGCTCCCAAGGGGTTATGCGGGCCAGCCGGCACGGCTGCCGGCAGAGGATCGCCGTTGGCCGCATGTTCGCGCCTGATTGATTCAGGCGGATGCCAGACAGGGTCTTTAACTTTGCGAGCAACTTTCGTCTCACCCAGAGGCGTCTTCCAGTCCTGCCGGCCGACGCCATGCGCGAACGACATCACCTGCCGGGGCATACCGGACACCTCTGGCGGATAATAGTACATACGATACTCTGAGATATTCAGTGTAATGCCCTTGTGCGGCGAATCCGGCAGAACACGTCTGTTGGAGATGCGAATAATTTCATCCCTTTTCACATGCCAGCGATCAACGTCCGGATTCAGACGTACTATTTCCATTTGTCCCAAATTAAACCTTCTAGCCATATCCAGCAAGGTTTCCTCTTGCTCCGCCCGGGCTAAAGGCACACCGTCAGGGTATTCGGTGATGACAGTATCATTGGGATTTTCCGGCCAGTTGTAGGTCGTGGCATTGGCTTTGCCGCCGACGACTGATAATGCAATCGACAAGGCAAATAATATACGCAATTTCATTTTGATAATTTTCTCAAACGCAAAAACAAATATAACATCACTTTTTCAATTTCAGGCTTAACGCATGCTGAACGGCGAAAAAGAGTCTGATTGAAAAATCAGTGAAGAGGAAGAAAAATCCTGTCCCGATTAATAAATGCTTAAATTCTATCATGTCGGGAAGATTTAAGCATAGCTTGACTCAGAGTTCTTTAAAATACAGCTTGGCTGATAAATATGAGATCAGATAAAAAAACAATATCGATATCGGCTTAATATCGGCTGACTCCTATCAGGAATTATAGTTTGATTAGATTAACAAGAGATTTAATGCATTCTGGTTAATAACGCCTTACAGGATGTTTGCCACTGGGTGTAATAATCCAGAAATGCAATAATATCGGATAAAACCGGCTTGCTATCCTGTAGCGGCAATGCCAGCGCCGCCAACAGATCAATATGATCAAGATCATCATATAGCCGCGTTTCCACGCAACCTGCCGCATCCCTGACTTTGTGGCTCAGGCTTTTGATGTTGATTGGCTTTACTGTTTCATCATTGTTGCCGTACAGCAAAAGCAAGGGAGGCTCAGTACCTTGAACGAAGTTGACTGGCTGGGAGGCCGGATATTTCTCTTCGGGTCCAAAAATCTCTTTTTGATAGGCTTCTGTAAGGGGTAAAAAGTCGTAAGGGCCCGCCAGACCGATAAATCCTTTTATACCCTGATAGGTTTCAGGCCGCAAATAGTCCTCATTAAGCGTCAGCATGGCCGCCAGATGCGCGCCGGCCGAATGCCCCATCAGGAAAATATTTCCGGAATCCGCTCCGTATTCAGCGCCATGCGCCTTGACCCATTCGACAGACCGCCTGGCATCATTGATGATCTGATCGAATCTGACTTCCGGATAACGGCGGTAATCCGGTATGACGATCGCATAACCGTGTGATGTTAAAGCCTGGGCGACAAACAGATAATACTCCTTGTCTTTGGTCTCACATCCGCCCCAGCAACCGCCGTAAAAAAAGACAACCGTGGCATGCAAAGCCTGACCCTGGCCGGGCAGATAAATATCGAGACGGTTCAGCGAATGTTCGCCATAAGCAATATCTTCAATAGCAACAAAGTTATCGGTCCGGGCCAGTGAATTTACTGCAAACAAAGCAGACTCGGCACATGCCGTCAGCGCCAACAGATAAAACAGCCCTAAAACACGTTGTGCATTTTGCCGGATGCGTGTCTTTGTTTTCAGATGATTCATACAAATATCCGAATAACCCAGGATGGATAATCTCAAGCCCGCCAATGGCGCTCAATGATAGCGCCCGAACTGTTACTTCGATATCTCGCGCTACTGGTTTACAAAAGTTTTTCTATATTCGCCAGCATGACAAACAGAATATGCGATATACCAATATACAGTAAAAACAGAGGGTAATTCGGATCAATCGGCACCTCATTTATCTGCCTGTAAAATTTCAATGACCCGTGATTAAAATCAGGAAAAAACCGGTCAAAATGATCGCTTGAAATCTTTTATAAAAAACAGTAATGCATACGCCTATTTCAGAAAAACCAGACATATCATCATAATTGCGCAGGTTATTGAGCAAGGGATTATATAAAGCTCCGGATTAAATTCAAAAATTGCATCACTGCCTGATGCTGACGATAGACTGCCTATCACTAACCCAATAACGGAAAGAAAAAGTTCGCAATAAGAAGAAATTTTAAGCCTTGAAATACTTTTGATGTCATATCTTTACTCATTTGCTTCGTCATTCATCAAGTAAAAAAAGACCCTCCTCTTAGACCGCCAAGGAGGGTTTACCGAGGAGGATCGTTTAAAGTTCTTTAAAGTCAAGAACATAACAAACAAGACGAACCAATTAAGCGGACGCTCAATGCTACTTAGTAAATTTGACTCTTGTTTAAGATAAAAAATCCTCAGCTCATAACCTTCTGAAGAAGCAATTATTCCAAAAAAAGAATAGACAACTTATCCGGCAGTATCGGCTCTATTAGAAAAAACACAATGAGGGCAGGACCATGAATGTATTGATCACAGGCGGAACCGGCTTTATCGGCCATGCATTGGCGCAACACCTGAGCCGACTGGGTTATATTGTCACCGTTTTAAGCCGCAACCCCGACAAAGTCGCCGCAATCTGCGGTCCCGGTGTAAACGCACTGGGAGATCTTAAACTGCTTAAAGCCGAAGACGCCTACCAAGTCATCATCAATCTGGCTGGCGAACCCATTTTTGACGCTCGCTGGACCGCAGCCAGAAAAAAACTGATCCGGGACAGCCGCATCAACCTGACCGAACAGCTCGTTGACAGCATCGAACGCATGGCAGCCAAACCGGATCTGCTGATCAGCGGTTCGGCGGTCGGTTACTATGGCGATCAAGGCGATGCCGTCTTAACCGAACAATCGGCGCCGCGCCCGGACTTCTCGCACCAGCTTTGCGCCGATTGGGAACAGGCAGCCCAAAAAGCCGAACAGTTCGGGGTCAGAGTCTGTCTGATCAGAACCGGTCTGGTCATAGCCGGAGACGGCGGTTTGCTGAAGCGCATGCTGCTGCCTTTCCGCTTAGGGCTGGGCGGCCGCCTGGGCAGCGGTCGGCAATGGATGTCCTGGATACATCGCGAGGACTGGATCGCGATTGCCCAGGCCATGATCAGCGATCATTCCATGCAGGGAGCTTATAATGCAACCGCTCCCAACCCGGTCACCAATCGCGAGTTTACGCAAACGCTGGCATACTGCCTGAACCGCCCCGCCCTGCTTCCGGTTCCGGCCCGGCTGTTAAAAACCTTGCTCGGCGAAATGTCGGAACTGGTATTAGGCAGCCAGCGCATCATACCCGAGCGACTGCTGGCGCAAGGCTTCGAGTTTCAATACCCTGATCTGGTTTCGGCATTGAAGCAGGCGCTAATAAAGCAAGAGATGCTGAAAACCTGAAGGGACAATTCCGGAACTCACTCAATAACTCCGACATTCCGCAACGCAAGCCGCAGAGCCTCCATACGCCTGCGGTTGACGCCCAGATCGCTGTAACCGACGCGTGATGCGGAACGAACATGAATCAGCCCGGCCTTGGCATCGAGTATGGCGTCGATATCATCAACAAAACGAAAAACCAGACTGGTCGCCTGCGCGTGCAGCGCATCCTCCGTTTCTTCGGTAATAACAGTGCGGTTTTGACTGACAAGCGCCTGCTTCATTGCCGTCCAGGCATCTTCCGCCTTGCCGATAATTTTAAACGGGGCGATAAAATGCTCCTCATCCGCGGCCTGGCTCGAAACGCAGTTCGGACTGTTTGGGCATAGGGCCAGTTTTTTCTCGGATGCACTGGAATGGCTGGCAGTAATTAAAGTCATCGTAATAAAACCCGTATATAAAAGAGATTTAATGGTCATCGTTTTGCCTATCGCTAGCGTACAAGAGAGCATCTCATTTATCAGACACAAAAACCAGGCGGATTGTGAATCATCTTCACTAATCAACTTTTTACGATAAACTTTAACCCGATTCAAAACGCATCCTTATTCGGAGATAAAGCCATGCCTTATTTAAAACTAAGCACCACCGAATCCATCCCTGATGAACAATCGCCGCAATTGCTGGATCAACTGTCAAAATTGATGGCGCAACAAACCGGCAAGCCGGAACGCTATGTCATGGTGCAAGTCGAAGGTGGAAAAGCCATGCTTTTCGCAGGCAATAATCAGCCAGTGGCTTATGTTGAATGCAAGAGCATCGGCCTGACGACGGCGCAGGCCAAAGCCATCTCGTCTTCACTGTGCCGGTTGCTGAACGATACGCTACAGATCCCGTCGGATCGCGTCTATATCGAGTTAAGCAACTGCCCGGCCGAGTACTGGGGCTGGAATGGCTCGACCTTCGGCTAGTTAACCGGCCTGGTTCGGCCGAACCAGACCATAAAGAACAACGCACTAATAGAGGTATAAAACATGGCCAATCGTATCACTCTGACTCAGTTCATCATCGAACAGCAGCGCGAGTTGCCAGGCGTATCAGGCACATTCACGTTGCTGCTCAACGATATCGTGACCGCGTGCAAGAAAATATCGCATCTCGTCAATCAAGGCGACCTGATCGGCGTGCTGGGCAGCGCCGAATCCGAGAATGTGCAGGGCGAAGTGCAAAAGAAAATGGACATCATCACCAACGATATCATGATCAATGCGCTGAATTGGACCGGTCATCTGGCCGGCATGGCATCGGAAGAAGTCGACGATATCATCAAGATCCCTGACCAATACCCTAAAGGCAAATACCTAGCCTTGTTCGATCCGCTGGACGGCTCTTCAAACATTGACATCAATCTGACCGTCGGCACTATTTTCTCGATACTGCGCTGCCGGGAAGGCATCGATCCGACATTGGAGGATTTCCTGCAAAAAGGCTGCGATCAGGTATGCGCCGGCTTCGTGCTCTACGGTCCGTCGACCATGATGATTCTGACGACTGGGCACGGCGTCAACGGCTTCACGCTCGATCAGGATATCGGCGAATTCATCCTGACGCATCCGAACATGACCATTCCCGATGAAACCAGTGAATTCGCCATCAACATATCCAACCAGCGTTTCTGGGAAGCACCTGTGCAGCAGTACATCGATGAGTGCCTGCAGGGCAAGGAAGGTCCGCGCGGAAAAAACTTCAACATGCGCTGGGTCGCATCGCTGGTTGCCGAGGTCTACCGGATTCTGACGCGCGGCGGCGTCTTTCTGTACCCGCTGGATATGCGAGATCCGTCCAAACCCGGCAAACTGCGCCTGATGTACGAAGCCAATCCGGTCGGCTTTATTATCGAGCAAGCGGGCGGCGTCTGCTCGACCGGACGGGAGCGCATACTCGACATCAAACCGACAGACCTGCATCAACGCGTGCCCGTGATTTTAGGATCGAAAAGCGAAGTTGACCGGATTGTGAAATATCATCGGCAAGGCTGAAAAATAATCAAACTCGGTGCTTGTCGCCATCATCTCTAACTAAAAACAAAAATGAAATTATTACTGACAATCACATTATCGCTATTCAGCCTGAATGCCACTGCCGCTTATAAATGCGTCGTAAACGGCAAAACGATCTACTCCAACTCGGTGTGCGCTCAGGACGCACAGCAATTTTCAGTCGATAAAGACTCGGACTGGACCATGGAACTAAAGGTCAGAACCGCGCCGAAAGAAGATGCCCGTCTCAATGCTGTCAGATCCCTTCCTTTACCGGATAAACCCGCCGAGCAACCTGCTCCTCAAGCAGCGATTGAAAGCGTAAGCCATCCAGTCTCGAGCAAGCCGGCAAAAAATAATAAATTCAGCTGTGATGGCAGGGATCACTGCTCGCAAATGACTTCATGCGAAGAAGCAACTTTTTTTCTTGAAAACTGCCCAAATCAGCACACGGACGGTAACAATGATGGCGTCCCTTGCGAATTTCAATGGTGTGATTAACACTAGGCACCGCAAATCAGGGTTATGCCGTGCGCCAACCAAGCTTACTCTATTGATATATTATGAAAAAAATCCCCATCGGTATCAGCAGTTGTTTACTTGGTCAAAATGTCCGTTATGACGGCAGCCATAAGCATGATGCCTATATCACCGGCACGCTCGGCGAGTATTTCGATTTCCGGCCGTTCTGCCCGGAAGTTGAAATCGGCCTCGGCATACCGCGCCCGACTATCCATCTGGTCAAGGTCAATGGCGAGGTGCGCTGTATCGGCGTTAAAGACCCTGAGATCGACGTAACGGAGCGGCTGCGCAGCCATGCCGAACGACTGAAAGCGCAACATGCCGATCTATGCGGCTATATCCTGAAAAAGGATTCGCCGAGCTGCGGCATGGAGCGGGTCAAGGTTTATTCCGACAATATCCCCAAGCGGGACGGCATCGGCATTTATGCCGAGATCATGATGCGCAACAATCCGCTGCTGCCGGTAGAGGAAGAAGGTCGGTTAGGCGATGCCGGCCTGCGCGAGAACTTCATTCAGCGCGTCTATGTGCTGTACCGCTGGAAGCTAATGCTGGAAGAAGGGTTGACGGTACGCAATCTGACCCGTTTTCACGCCCGGCATAAGCTGATCATCATGAGCCACGGCGACTACCAGGAACTGGGCCAATTAACAGCCGGCGCAGCCCAGGATAATATCGAACAGGTTGCCGACCGGTATAGCCTGCTGTTGATGACGATGCTCAGAAAAGTCGCCAGCCGCGGCAATCATGTCAATGTTCTCCAGCACATCCAGGGCTATCTGAAAAAAGAGTTAAGCGCCGATGACAAGGCCGAGCTTTGCGAAATCATTGAACGTTACCGCCAGGGCGAAGTGCCGCTGATTGTGCCGTTGACATTGCTGAGGCACCATTTCCGCAAGGCGCCCGACCCTTATATTGACGATTCCTATTACATGTCGCCCTATCCTCATGAATTGCGGCTGATCAATCAGCTATAGCCATGGCAAACATAGCGATTGTCGGCTGCGGTGATCTGGGCACGCGCCTGGCTCATGTGTTGTCCGACAAGGGCCATCAGGTAACGGGTCTCAAACGTCATCCGCCATCCCATGAAGGCCGGATTAACTATGTCGCTGCCGACATCGCATCAGGCACAGGTCTTGATGCGATGGATATGGACTTCGACCAACTGTTTTTCATCGTTACGCCCGACGGGCGCAGTGAGTCGGACTATCGCGCCATTTACGAGACCGGTCTGAATAATCTGCTGGCCAAGCTGCCCGAGTGCCCGTGGATTTTTGTTTCGTCGACCAGTGTTTACGCGCAGTCCCGCGGCGAATGGGTCGATGAAGATTCGCCGGCTGAACCTCAGACGGTTACGAGTCAATTGATCCGGAAGGCCGAACAGCGATTGATAGAATCCAATCCCGATAACATCATCGTACGCTTCTCCGGCATTTACGGCCCAGGCCGCGAGTCGCTGTTAAGAATGGCCGCGCAATCCCCTGCCATCCAAAAAGAACCACCCTATTTCACCAACCGGATTCATCAGCAGGACTGCGTCGGCGTGCTGGCCTTTCTGCTTGAACAACGACTGGCGGGGCGCAAACTGGAACCTTGCTATCTGGCCAGCGATGATGACCCGGCCCCTTTATGGAATGTGGTTTCGTGGCTGGCAGAACGCATGCATTGCCCGTCGCCTGTCGTCAAAACGGTCGGCACGGATGCAGTTATGAACAAGCGTTGCAGTAACCGGCGCTTAAAAGATCTGGGTTATCAATTCCGCTATCCCGATTTCACCAAAGGTTATGCGGAGTTGATTGATAAAGGCGGCCTCGCTCTGTAAACACATTTGTCTCACTCCTTCTCCATCGGCCAGATATGGTAAAGCAGGATACGGATGCCGCCGGGGAAAGCATCCGGTTTCGCAGAGGAAAAGGTTACCGTGTTTTCGCCCGGTTTCAGTTTAAGTCTAAGATTGGAAAATTCGACCTTCTTTCCTGGCGCCATGCCTCCGGGCCAGTGAATCGTTTCGCCCGGCCCTTCCGAAGTCAATGCCTGCCCCGCCGCCAACGATTCAGGAAATACCGTGCTTTCTCCGTTGACCGTGATAATTGGCCGATCGAGCGAAGGCCCTGATGCAGGGGTTCGGAACGCACGGACACCGTCGAGTGCGACACGGACTGTCGTCTTGGCCGGTATGGCGTCGAAATAAAACAGAAGATGCTCCGTATTCGCCCAGTCGAACTGACTACCGGCCGGGAAGGGAAAAGTCAACAGGTGCCAACCCGAGAAGTTAATAATGGCTTGGAAATCAACATTATGCCCCTTTGAATCGCTGAGCTGGATGCGAAGCTGCTCGTACTTGGCGTCGCCCAGTACCCAGACGCCCAATGCGTTATTTCCCGTAAGGTTCAGAGGCTTCTCGAACCGCCGGCCGATTGCCGACCATCCTCCATAGCTCCCTTTGTTTACTGCCGAATAGAGCAAGGCGCTCCCGCCGGCCTTTACATCGTTTTTGGTTGTCTCGAAGCGCTGCCGCACTCCGTCACGTACAGGTCCGTTGGGCGACACCACCTTATCAGCATGAGCCACGAGCTTCTCATAGTGATTGCGATCGCTCATCTGGAAGTCGGCAGCGTTTTCAAAGCGTTCGATCGTAACCGCTTCCGGGCTATTATAGGCGACTGGTGCTCCGGACATCCTGCCTGCAATGATCTCCACCCCAAGTTGTTGGTCACTTGCCATATCGTTGCGGATGATCCAGGTATTTTGTTTGCCATCCAGCACATCCACGTATCTCACCGGTTGGTATAAGGCTCGGTAGAGCTGCCAACCGTCGCTTGCATCGCCAAACAGCTTGAAATCCTTCCGCGGTTCACTCAGCCTGGCTTTGACCGACGGGGAGATGGGTTGTGCATGCCTGTACTGTTCCCACTTTTGAAGGGTATCCATCATCTGGCGTGACTGCGTCTGACTCTCGAGCGCCGTCCGCGACGTCTCCAGCGAAATCGACCCGTCCACGCCCAGCGCTTTGGCGGCGACATACTCGAGCTGGTCCGGCCGCATGTCCTTGAACCAGTAATACCAGCCGATATCGGGACGGGTGAAATTGGCATCCATGCGCAGAATCCCGGGCCAGCGTTCATCGAGATAGCCCTTGATGTCGCCATGGCCGTCCGCCGAAGCCGAACGCGGCACGATGTGCCACCGCAAGTCGGTTCCGGGGCCATTGCTGACCTGATAGAGCACATGCTTCTTGAATTTACGGTAATAGGCCAGGTGCATACGGTTGAGATAGTACCAGCTGTCGATATACGCATCGATGATGCCATCGCTGGCGTCAAAGTACACCATGTCGAAATCCGCATTATTAAAGACATCGGCGAAGGTTTGGGTAAGCTCATCGGCGAGCGTGCTGTCAGGATCGACAAGAAAATATCCCCACAGCGTGAGAAGCCCATTTATGCTCGATCCGGCGGGATGAGCCTCTGCCTTGGTGCCCAATGCGCCGCGCACACAACGAACATACCGAAACGGTGGGCCCGGCTCCGCGGCTTCATAACGGATGATCTCATCGCCGATCCTCAGGTACGGGCCTGGAAACTCCTTGCTGCGTGGGCCTGTCGGCGGCAAGCCGGGTTTGGCCGACAGCGTGATGGTAGTGGCTTTCTCATCGAGCGCCTCGGCGAGAGCCGGAACGGGAACCGTCGCCAGACGATCATCCGGCTTCGGCGTGATGTAGGAATCGTTCGGCGAAATCGAAGGGCCAAACACATGCACGCCTGCCTCAAGCCCCGCAGCGTGAATCTTCGCCACCGCCGCCTTCACCCCGTCAAGACCGTGCGGAAAATTATCGGTATTGATCCGATAATGGCCGTGGGTATCCAGCCAGTTATCTTTCAGGAAAATGATGGCGCCGAATCCGCCAAGTCTGGCATAGTCGATCAGCGCGTCGATATTGTCTTCCGATGCATCGGTGGCTAACAGATAGGATTTTTGAACGGATTCCGAATCACGCGCCCACTTTCCGTCCAGTTCAGGAGACGGCAAGCCTCCCGCGCGCTCGGCTTCCCGGATCGCGGACTTGAAGTCCTTGATGGGCGCCGCCACGAGCGAAAATTTCGCGCCGGCGATGCCATGGCTGCGATGAGCTTCCCCTTTAAGCAATTGTATCGAATTGTTTATCGACAGTGGACGGTTGACAGTATTTTCGGTGATGCCGAAGAAAGACGCGCCGAACTCTTTATCGTAAGTTGCGTTGAAGGTTGGTGCCACGGTCTCAAGGCGCTGCAAAGGAAATTCGATGTAAAGGGCATCGAGGTCTGCCGGTTCGGCGCTCAGCACTTCGAAGGTGAAATGTTGCTGCGCAGGAATAACGCGCAAACTGACCTTGACCTGGGGATCGATGAACTCCGCAGTCAGGACATCGTCTTTCCGGGAAATCCGGGTTACCGGCATGCCTTGCATGCCTGCCCGGGAAGCGGTCAGCATCGGCCGCCTGGCTGCATTGGGAACGTAGTCTTTGCCGGAAGCCAGGCTGACAAAGTGAGTCAAAAAACCGGAAGGCGATAAACTCAACTTTACGGCTTCGTTCTGAATAACCGTGTCCGCCGCATTAGCCGGCAATTCCGGCAAATCCACGGATTCCACGCGGATGTCGTCGACATCGATACCGGCCTGGGAAGCCGTGGAAATGACTAATGCCGAACGCTGATACCCTTCGCCGGCAGGCTGATAGAAGACGGAGAACTGCTGCCATTTCGAGCCGGCATATTCCTGCAACAGAGTCTGACCTCCGACCGGGCCTTTCTGGAAATACTCGTAGGTTTGCACTGCGAACGCGCCGCCTCTGGCCCATAAGGAAATACGATACCACTTGCCCGCCTGCAAGCCTTGGCAGCTCTGATACAGATGCGCGGCGCCGCGAGTTGATGCCAGTATCCGGGCAAATCGCGAACCTGAGTGCGGACCATCGGCGCCAATCAGCAATTGGCCTGGATAAGCCGGGTTTGGTTTCCAGTTCAAGGGAATCTCCCCGACTGCATCCAGCTTCCACCCCTCTACCAATCCATCAGGACCGGGTTTGGCATCATGGAGAGACTCGAAACCGCCGTTTTTGAGCATGGCATCGCGTTCATCGGCCATCGCCAGGCGGCTTGTCGCCATTACCATGAAAGCCGCAGTGAAGATCACTGTTGCGCTTAACCCTGTCCGCAATTTCATTTTTCATTCCTTAAGATGCTTTTGAAAATTTTCAGACTTCCGGAACCGGCCGGCTTATCCGACTGCTCTTTGGGGTTCTGTTACGTTAGCGGAGAAGCCTCATCGCTGGTGATTTTATCCGGTTCTGTCGTAAAAATTATCAAACCAGTAGACAGTTCATCGTTTTAAGGGATTGGAAAATACAAAAAATCAGTTCCGGAAGCTTCCGTTATCTGAAAGACATTGGTCCACACACCGTTTTTTCTATCCGGTATGCGGTTTTTTATCATGGCTGATGGTCAATATTGGGCACACCGATAACTTTTGACTTTGGCTTTATGTTTATTTTAGGAGGCAGTAAACACCAAATAAATAATTTTTATCCTATACTTTTCATTTTGATTTTTTTGATCAAACAGACTCCGCCATGAGCTACCTAAATATCTACTTTAACGATGAACTCAGATCCAAACATGAAGTGAAATCTCTCATCACCCGAATTGGCCGTAATCAGGATAATGATGTGGTGATCGACAACGCAGGTGTTTCAGGTAATCACGCCGAAATCATAAAGAACGGCGACAAATACACCATTCATGACCTGAATAGCAAAAACGGCGTTTATGTTAATGGCGAGCGGATATCGGAGACTGAATTAAAGCTTGGAGACGAGATAAGTATTTTTAAACACAAATTAAGATTCATCGCGGTCGATTTACCTGTTTCCATTGAAACGACAAACTCAACATCCTCAATTGAAAAAAACAATAGCGCCCAATCGGCTACTGTGGAGGTTGACGTTTCCAAATTGGAAAGTCTGATAAAAGAAAAGGAAGCAAATAATGCCTACCTTGAAGTTTCGAGCGGCGCGATGAGCGGCCGGAAATTCAGATTATCCAAAACCCGGTTTAATGTCGGCAAATCCCCGGATTGCGATTTCCAGACCGGCGGCTGGTTTGCTCCAAAAATCGCCGCCAAAATCGTTCGTCAAAGCGACGGATATTATCTGGTTCCGGAAAAACGCGGAAAAACCCGGCATAACGGCAGCACAGTCAAAACCAGGATCAAACTCAGGCATGGCGATGACATCGAAATCCGCGGAACAATGTTTCATTTCACAAATAAATAATGAGTCGCTGATTAAAGGCGTTAAACCCTTACTCTCAATAGTGAAAAACTGACATTGACTATCCACGTTCCCGGCTACACAGTCCAGAAACTTTTGGGCGAAGGCGGCATGGCTTCTGTTTATTTAGCGACACAGAAGTCTCTTGATCGCCCTGTCGCTTTAAAAATACTGAAAAGATTTGATACCGAAGCGCAAATCAGGCGTTTTTTCAATGAAGGCAAGATCATTGCCTCATTGAACCACCACAATATTATTACCATTCATGATTTGGGAGAGGTCGATGGACGATGCTTTCTGGCAATGGAGTATATTGAGGGCGGCGATCTCAAGCAGCGCATCGATACCGGTTTGCCGCCGGATGAAGCCATACAGTTGATTAAACTGATCGCGCATTGTCTCGACTTTGTACACCAGAAGGGCATCATCCACCGCGATATCAAACCTGAAAATATTCTCTTCAGAAAAAACGGTACGCCCGTCCTGACGGATTTTGGCGTGGCCAAACAGCTACAGGCCGATACCTCATTAACCATGGACGGCTCGGCTATCGGCAGTCCCCATTATCTAAGCCCGGAGCAGGCTGAGCAGAAACCGCTCGATGCGAGAACGGATATTTATAGCCTCGGCATTATTCTCTACGAAATGCTGACTGGCCAGAAACCGTTTCAAGGCGATTCTCCCATAGAAATCATCATTGCGCATTTAACGACCGAAGCCCCCCCGCTACCCAAAAGCCTGGCAAAATATCAGGAACTACTGGATTTGATGATTGCCAGGGATGCGAATGATCGATTCGACTCTGCCGCTGATTTAGTCGACTATCTTGGAAGACTACAGAAACCCGCTTCCAGCCATGTGTTGGGCAAGAAAATCGGTAAAATCATTTCCTCCACTGAAAAAAAAACCAAAGCGTCAGTTAAAAATCCGTTATCGACAAACCAGACAATCAAGCCGGGAAAACCCCTATACAAACCCGTATTGTTTGGCGTGACAAGCGCCGCCATACTATCGGCCGCTATTTATTTTTACCCTTACCTGAATACAAAGCCGGCCCCGCAAGAGAACTCTTCAGCTGATTCCGTCCAGGATCCCGTCCGGGATAAAAGCACTGCTACCGAAACAGCATCTGCTTTATTAGACAACAACAGAATTCAACAGCTACTGGCTCAGGCAAAAGCTCTTCTGGATAATCCGAACACATCCCTGCCAATTCTGAAACAGGCATACGATGCCTACAATCTGGTGCTTAAGATGGATCCAGACAATGCTGTTGCATCAGAGGGGATAACACACGTCGGAGCACTGTACGCCACCATGCAGGATAAAGTTGATTTTTATCTTTCCGAAGCGAGAAAGGCCTTACAGAATTACAGATTGACTTCGCCTTCAAGACATAACGCCCTGTTCTATTTTCATGAAGTCCTGCTCCTGGACCCTAACAATGCTGAGGCTCAACAAGGCAAATCCAAAATTGCAAATGCCTATGCGGACCTCGCTGAGTCTAATCTGGATGCTTTTGATTACACCGCTGCCAAAGCCAATATTAAAAAAGGACTTTCCATTTATCCGGACTCATCCAGATTATTAGCACTCAGAAAAAAAACCAATGCATTTACGGATGCCCCCAAGCGCCTGTTCGGAAAAATCAAATCCATTTTCAATTGAACAATGGATGACAATACATTAAAAAGAGGAGTCACTGATGCCCTGGAAATTTGGACAAGCAATTAACATAGGCAAACGAAGTGAACAGCAGGACCGCATAGGCATATTCCACGCAAAAGATGGGAACAGACATCTGATGGTCGTCGCCGACGGCATGGGCGGGATTCCCAAAGGGGGCCAGGCAGCGCAAATTGTCGTGGATACCGCAGAACAGGCTTTCAAAAAAAACAAAATCCGCAACCCCGAGTTATTTCTCGAAGATATTTGCACTCGATCCCATGAAAGGATCAATCAGCTTGAAACGGATCTTTCGTTGGCGCCCGGCACAACTTGCGTCTTGTTATACATCGACAAACGTCAGGCCTATTGGGCTCATATCGGCGACTCGCGCCTATATCATTACAGGCAGGGCCTGTTGATCAATCAAACGCTGGATCATTCACTGATGCAGCTGATGATTGATCAAGGTGCCATTGAAGAAAACAGTAATGAGGCCAAATCTTTACAAAACCAGCTCTACAAACGCCTGGGCGGCCCCAAGAAACCGGAGCCCGATATTCATGCAGACGCTCTAAAAAATGGGGATCTATTCCTGCTATGCAGCGACGGCTTATGGCAATTCATAGAAAAAAACCGGATTCCGGCTATTCTTCAGGATCATCCACTGGATCAGGATGGCGCTGAGCATCTTGTAACCCTAGCTTTACAGAATGGAGGCCGGCATTGCGACAATATCAGCGTTACATTGGCTCAGTGGGAAAAAACGCAAACAAATTTAATACAGAAAATGCGCAACTTTTTTAACAAGAATTAATGCCGGCATTCTTCTGTTATCCAGCTCTCACGAATTCAAATATAGCTTTATGCAAAGTAATAAGTCTCTTTTCAAGCAATCGTTGTTGTTTATCTTAATTTTTCTTGCAGGCGCCGCTTCCGCTCAAGTTTACAAATGGACTGATGAGTCAGGAAAAACGCATTTCAGTGACGCTCCGAGCAGAAATCATGTTGTTAAAGAGGTATCGATTAATGTCAAAAGCGCCAGTCATGCAATAAATTCATCTAATGAACTCGCGGACGACAAAACAACTGAGAATGTGGTTATGTACGCAACGAGCTGGTGCCCTTATTGCAAAAAAGCGCGCAAATATTTTCAGGATAACGGAATACCCTATACGGAATATGACATTGAGAAAGATGCGCGCGCTAAACGCATGTATGACCAGCTTGGCGGCAAGGGAGTACCCGTTATTCTTGTTGGCGAAAAGCGCATGAACGGGTTCAGTGTGTCGGATTTCGAACGAATATACAAATAGCTTTGGCCGAAAACAATTAATGAGTCTCAACGACAATCGAGTGTTGCTCCTGCCCGTCTATCGTACATAAATGGGTGTTATTCCGCTTGGAAACACAGCTTTCAGAGAATTGTTGACAGCGCAATTCCTCTAGCATATAAGTTATGCCGACTTGGATAATAACTTATTATGCCTATGCTCGCATGCCGACACAGCACAAATCCATGCACTACAGGCCCCTGCTTCGAACCGCCACAAGGCTTGATGCCGTTGCCGAGGCAGGGTGTTTCTCTGACAGTTGCGCCCTATCCAAGAACGGGACCGACGCAATGGACGCTTCATGAACCCTGACGCAGAACAACCACGCGCGCCCATCAAGGAGCTTTTTATATACTCTTTACTAATAGATACCTGTTACGGAGATAAAAGCCATGAACACTTTCATCACTTCATTCGTCGGTTTCTGTATGGCTCTCGTTCTGGCGGGCTGCGAGGATAAATCGTCGCAACCCACACCCTCCGAGAATGCGGTTTGTGGCACTATCCGGGGGCTAACCTGCCCTGACCATCAGTATTGCGATTTTGGCGTCGGTCAATGCAAAGTTGCCGATGCACAAGGCACTTGCAAGACCAAGCCCTCGGCTTGTACAAGAGAATTTGACCCGGTATGCGGCTGCGACGGCAAAACCTATGGCAATGCATGTGAAGCAGCTTCGGCAGGCGTTTCTATCGACCATAAGGGTGAATGCCCATCACCAGCCCCCCAGGCCTGCGGCGGGATAGCCGGAATTCAGTGTCCGCCCCACCAGGTCTGCGCCGATGATCCAAATGATAGCTGTGATCCCGCCCGGGGAGACAAGGATTGTCTGGGAATATGCAAAACCGAGTAGGATTCCCTGAAGCGGCTCATTAAAAAGCCGGAGCACAATTACCGCTGCGTTATCTTTCTTCCGAAAGGGAGAAGGTAACGCAGCGCTTGCACCGTAGGGTTAAGATTTGATGTTACGCATGGGTAGCTTTTTATGCCGTGTGCCGCTCACGGGCACTACGGATTCTGAGTCTCCTTGACCGAAAGCGGCCCAATGCGCTTGTAGGTGCGAATTCATTCGCACTATTCGCACTAAATGACTAACAAGGCGTCCCGGGTCGAATGAATTCGACCCCATAGGCATCAACTTTAGAAAAAGACACCCCCTGCTTCCAATTGTTGTGAGGTATTAGGCTTCTTTTTCCTGGAGTTGAGCGAACAGCCCTGTTCGAATCGATCCGCTAATTCCTTCAGTAGCTCGACCAAGACATCAAAATCGTCGATGCAGTGCGCCAACCGTGCCGATTGCTCTTTAATCATCTGACAGCCCTTGACCAGACTGCGGTGAGGCCGTCGCCATAGCCCTGTCAATACGATCCAATGCTGAACCAGCACACCCAAGAGTTTGGCGTATAGCTCGCAAAGGATTCGTTGCGGTTTTTCACTATGGGAATAGCCCAGCCGTCCATGGGTTTTCCACAGCTTGAACATCAGTTCGATTTGCCAGCGGACCCCATACAGCAACAAACAGTCGTCTTGTATTAGTTTTTCGGGCTCAACATTGGTAATCAGCATCTGCCAGTCGCACCACGCAAGGCTCTCCGCCTTAGGCATCCGGCCATGTTTTTGGGCACGCTCCAGCATTATTGCCCGTCGCCGTGCGGCGGCTTCCTCGGGCAGCTTCCATATTAGCCAGCGCACCTTTAAGTGTTCGGCTGCGCCCACTTTGACCGTCCGCTCATGGCGCACGACGCCTTGTTTTGACAAGGCGTGCAAATAGGCGGGCACGTCAATCGGGTCGCCCTCCAGCGTCAACACCTGCGTCCGCGGTTGCAGGCGGGAAATCCAATACTCGCCGCGCTGATCCTGCTCTTTCATGCGGGCCAGGTTGAAATAGCCCAGATCTTGCAGGCGCAGGCTGCCCGGTTCGTAAACCGACTCGGCTACAGGGCTGCGGTTGTCCGAATGACGGCCCGGCAACAAGCCCAAATGCAGTTGGCCTGTTTTTAACTCCAGACAGGTGTCGATCTTCACGGCCGCTTTACTGGCATTCCCTGAGCCACCCACACCCTGCCAGACCGTCTCCAGCTCGGTGGGCAACGTGACCGTGCGGGTATCCGAGAGGTAGACCGCTGTAAAACGGTTCAATCGTTCAATATCGACCTCATGGCTGGCCGTAATCACTTGCGCAATCGCCGCTTCCAAAACGCTTCTCATCAAGTCGCTGGCCGCTGGGGTAAAACGCTTGTCCAGCCCCTGCGCGGAAATCCTCAGGCCATGGCTGTAACCGGCCCTGGCGATACCTTCAACGGAAGGCGAGTGGTTTTGTAGCCAGGCAAATAGCAGTGCCTTGACAAAATTCGAGCCGGTTACTTTGCGGCTGCGCTGGATGAAGCCGTTTTTTTTGCCAGTTCATTCGCCTTATCGGTCAGGACGTACTGCAGTGCCTGTGCAATCTTTGAAAAAATGTTCATTAATACTTTCATTGACATCATTGTAGATCCCTTAATTTTGCAGCAAATCAAGCACCTATGTCTAGATTTCATTAAGTTGATGCCTATGGGGTCGAATTCATTCGACCCTACAGGCGCATTTGACGTAGGGGCAAATTGTCTGCGTAACATCAGTCATGATTGTTAAACCCATAAAAGGCAATTGATCCAGAATCCAGGATGAGTATAAGCGCGGGGAAACTATCACGCCCATCCTCCTCCTAGCGCCTTATAAATTTTAACGGTTGCTATCCGTTGCCGCTTGATCACATCAATTAACTCTAGATTGGCCTGCAATGCGTTTTGCTGTGCGATAAGCACCTCCAGGTAGGTTGCCCTGGCAGATTTATAAAGTTCGTCAGATGTTTCAACCGACTGTTTCAATGCCTCGCTTTGTTGCTTTTTCCGGGAATGGATCTGTTCCAGATTCTTAATATTGGAAAGTTCGTTTGCCACCTCGACATAGCCGTTCAAAATGGTTTCCTGATAGTTATACATTGCCGTCAACTGGTTGGCTTTTGCAGTGTTGAACTGTGCTTTCAGCGCATTCATATTGATCAGCGGCGCCACTATGGTTCCAAAGAGTGAATAAGCGAGTGATGCAGGCGTCTGAAATAAAAACTCAGGATTGAATGCCTGATAACCCAAGGTCGCCGTAATATTAAAATTCGGGAAAAAAGCCGCCCTTGCCGCTTTCAGATCAAACTTGCTGGCCTCAATCTGATGTTCGGCTTCACGAACATCGGGACGGTTCGCCAGCAATTGCGAAGGAACGCCCGATGCGATTTGTTGAGGAGCTGCTTCGAACAACACTTCCTTCTTCCTATCAATGGACTGCGGATAGCGTCCCAGCAGGAAATTAAGCCGGTTTTCGGTTTCCGTGATTTGTTGCAGCGCCTGTTTTTCCAATACCTGCGTATTGAGCAATTGGGCCCTGAACTGCTGCACGGCCAATTCATTCGCCCTGCCGGCCTCTTTCTGCAGTTTTACGACCTCCAGCGCCTCCTGCTGTTTCAGGGCGGTCTGCCTGATGATGTCCAGTTCATTATCCAAGGCCAGCAGTTCGTTATAGTGAATCGCGACATCGGCAACCAGATTTGAAATGACAAAGTTGGTTCCTTCGATGCTTGACAGATAACCCGAAACCGCCGACTTGCGCTGGTTGCGCAGCTTACCCCAGACATCGACTTCCCAGGATGCCTGCAGGCCCACGAACATATCGGTCAAATTTTCGGGCACGATTTGGCCGGGCGTGATTTCGGTGGAAGCATTGCCCGCTCCGTCCATGGTGTAAAGCCCGAATTTTTGGACTCCTCCGCCTATACTCAGATCCACTTTCGGCAGCAGGGCGCCGTTTGCCAGTTTCACGCTTGAACGTGAAACTTCAATCCGCTGCAAGGCCATCTGCAAATCGAGGTTGTTGGCCACAGCGGTATCGATCAGCTTTACCAGGAGCGGATCGGTAAAGTATTGTCGCCAGTTGATGTCTGCAATAGTCGTGGTTGCATCTTTTTGATTTGGAAAACTGACAGGTATCGCCTTTTCCGGAATGGACACATTGGTATCGAGCGATGCACAACCATTGATGTTTACGGCCAAAAACGAAATGACCAAGGGGTAATAAATTTTATTCTTCATTTAATTTCAAATAGTTTCAGAGAATGCAATTTCTTCTTTTCTTCCGTTGCGCTTGTGCTTATCTGCAATGCTTGCAAACACCACATAGAGCCCCGGAATGACAATCACCCCGAAAATTGTCCCGAAAAGCATTCCCCCGGCCGCTGCCGAGCCGATGGTATTGTTGCCTATCTTTCCTGCGCCCGAGGCGAACATCAACGGAATAAGGCCGGCAATAAATGCAAAGGATGTCATCAAAATAGGACGCAGACGCAGTGCGGCGCCTTCGATAGCCGCTTCAAGCGGCGTTTTCCCCAGCCGGTGCTGCATCGTGGCATATTCAATGATCAGAATGGCGTTCTTGCCGAGAATGCCGATCAGCATAATCATGGCGATTTGCGCGTAGATATTGTTTTCCAGGCCCATGACCATCAGTAAAAACAAGGCCCCGAATATGCCAATCGGCAGGGAAAGAATAACCGGCATGGGCATCAGGAAGCTTTCATATTGCGCGGCGAGGAGCAGATAAACGAACAACAGGCAAATCATGAAAATATAAACAGCCTGATTGCCCGCCTGCGCCTGGTCCCTGGACGATCCCGCCCAATCGTAGCCAAAGCCTTTCGGCAGTTTTTGCGCGGCCACGTCCTTGATTGCGGCGATAGCCTGCCCGCTGCTGTACCCTGCCGCAGGCTGGCCGTTGACCATGGCGGAAGTGTACATGTTGTAGCGTGTCACCTGCTCCGGGCCATAGACTTTTTCAACGCGAAGAAAAGAAGAAAAAGGCACCATGTTCCCCGTCTCGTTTTTGATATACAGTTTCATCAGATCGTCAGGTTGGGCGCGGTATTCGGGCAATGCCTGCACCATGACTTTGTACATCTGGCCGAAACGGATGAAGTTGGTGGCATATTCGCTGCCGATCAGTGTCTGTAGCGTGCTCATGGCATTTTCCGCGGTGATGCCTTTTTGCGCGGCCTTATCGCCGTCAACATGCAGCAGAAACTGCGGAAAACTGACGTTGAAGGTGGTAAAGGCATTCACGATCTCGGGCCGTTTGTTGAGTTCTTCCACAAAGTCATCGGCCACTTGCTGCAATTTTTGAAGATCGCCCGAGCCGGTCTTGTCCAGCAAGCGCATTTCAAAGCCGCTGGAGTTGCCATAACCCGGCACCGGCGGCGGCGTGAAGAACTCAATGCTGGCATCTTTGATATGCCGGGTTTTTTCTTCAAGCTCACGGATGATGTCCTTATCGGAAGCCGTTCTTTGGTCCCAGTTTTTTAAACTGATCAGATTCATGCCATAAACGGCGCCTGTACCTTCGGAGAGCAGACTGAACCCTGCCAGACTGGAAACCGAACTCACGCCATCCAGACCCGATGCGACGCGTTGCACTTCATCCGACACTTTTTCGGTGCGCTCAAGGGTTGCTCCCGATGGCGCCGTGATATTGGCATATATGGTTCCTTGATCCTCTTCAGGAATAAAACCCGAAGGAATATAAGTCCCTATCAAGCCGGAACCTCCGGAAAATCCGACTAATATGCCAAAGGTTATAAGCCTTCTGTTGGCGATTGCGCCGATCAGTTTTTTGTAATTGTCGGACAGCTTGTTGTAGCGGTTGTTAAATCCCGCAAAGAATCTCTGCAGACCCGATTTTTCAGCGTGTTCAGCATTATGAATATTTTTGAGAAACAAGGCGCAAAGCGCCGGGGTCAGTGTCAGCGCCGTGATCCCCGAAAGGACGATGGAAAACGCCATGGTCAGGGAGAACTGCCGGTAAAAAACGCCCTCGGGGCCTTCCATAAAGGCCACCGGCAAAAACACGGCCGACATCACCAGCGTGATCGCGATAATCGCCCCGCTGATTTCACGCATCGCTTGTTCCGTTGCCTTTCGCGCACCGATTCCCGAATGCTCCATTTTGGCATGCACAGCTTCAATCACCACAATGGCATTGTCTACGACGATACCGATGGCCAGCACCAGGGCGAAAAGGGTGATGAGATTGAGAGAAAACCCCATGAGCTGCATAAAGAAAAAGGTGCCGACCAGCGATACCGGCACGGCAATAATGGGTATGACGGTGGAGCGAAAATCCTGTAAAAAGACAAACACCACCAAGGCAACCAACAGGAAGGCTTCTACTAAAGTTTTAATGACCTCATGAATGGAGGCGTCCAGAAACTCGGAAACATCATAACTCAGGGTATAGTCCATGCCCGGCGGGAAGGAAGTTGACTTTATCCTTGTCATGGTCGTTTTGATATTGTCGATTACCTCCTTGGCATTACTGCCCGGACGCTGCTTTAACAAAATGGCGGCAGAGGGCTGGCCGTTTTCCTTGGAAAGCACGTTGTAATCCTGAGAATCGAATTCGACTTCGGCAACATCTTTGAGGCGCAGTATTTCGCCATTCTCCTTGCCGCTTAAGACGATATTCTCATACGCCTCCCTGGTATTATACTTGCCGGTATACTTTAATACGTACTGAAGCGCCTGCGCCTTTTTGCCTGAGCTTTCTCCAATTTTACCCGGCGCCGCCTCTACGTTCTGGGCTTTCAGCTTTTCAATTATTTCAGTAGCCGAGATGTTGTACATCACCAATTTATCTGGCTTCAACCATACGCGCATGGCGTATTCCCTGGACCCCAATATTTCGGCAAAACCTACCCCTTCTATTCGTTTGAGTTCTTTTAAAACATTGATGTCAGTAAAATTGTAAAGAAATTTTTCATCCAACGTTGGATCCGAACTGAGTATATTGATATACAACAGCATACTGTTCTGCACTTTCTCTACAATAACCCCCGCCTTAATCGCTTCCGCGGGCAACTCATCCAGCACCGAAGACACCCGGTTCTGAACGTTGACAGCAGCGACTTCCGGATCGGTCCCGGCCTTAAAAATAATCTGTATTTCGCCGCTGCCGTCATTGCCGGAGACAGACGACATATAAGCCATGCCGGGCACACCATTGATCGCTCTTTCGAGCGGCGTTATTACGGCCTTGACGACAACTTCCGCATTGGCGCCGGTGAATTTTGTCGTAACATTGACCTCCGGCGGAGCAATATCGGGAAATTGTGTGACAGAAAGTTGAGTTAAAGACAATAATCCCATCAAAGTGATAAGAATGGAGATTACGATCGACAGTACCGGACGATGAATAAATCTAGCAGTCATGATGATCCTTACCGCCCAGTTAAGCTTTAACGTCTAGCGACATCACATTTGCTAAATCAACATCAACAGGATGTATTTTATGTCCATCCCTTACATTCTCAACGCCTTCGAACAGTATCCTTTCGTCTTTTGACAAGCCGGATTCCACGACATAAAAATCCGTAAAGCGCATTTTGGGAACGATATTTCTTTGCTCTAGCACACCCTCCTGATTGACCACGAAAACATAAAGCTTGTCCTGAATTTCAAACGTTGATTTCTGAGGAACTTGCAAGGCGTTCTCAAGCTGTTTGTTGACAATGACCTTGCCGCTCGCTCCGTGTTTTAAAATGGCATCCGGATTCGGAAATCTTGCCCTGAAAGCAATATTACCGGTTGAGCCGTCGAATTCACTTTCGATCATTTCTATTTTTCCTTCGTAATCATAGAGAGCATTGTTGGCAAGTTTTAAACTCACGGTTTTTGTCTTTTTTTCGCCAGCGGTCATGTAATTCAGATAATCGATTTCCGACAGATTGAAATAGGCAAAGACCTCCTGATTGTCGGAAATAGAAGTCAGCATATCGCCCTCTGCAATCAAACTGCCGACCTTGTTCGGAATCCGGTTGATAATGCCGTTGTAGGGCGCTTTTATTTGTGAAAATGAAAGCTGTAAAGCGGTCTGCTCTTTGTTTGCCAAAGCCTCTTCCACATCGGCTTTTAATGCGTCCACTCTGGCTTTTGTTACGGCAAACTCCGCCTTGGACACAATGTTTTTTTCCGCCAACCGCTTCACGTTTTTTAATTCCACTTGGGCTGCCTTCAGATCGGCAATGGCATTCTTGTAAACCGCATTGGCTTTTTGCAATTCTTTTTCAAATTCCAGAGAGTTAAGCGTAAATAGCAGTTGCCCTTCCTTTACCCGCTGGCCTTCGTCCACATGAATTTTTCCAATGTAGCCTTTAACTTTGCTTCTGATCTCTACATATTTCACCGACTGAATCTCGGCTACATATTCGTTACTGTAGGTAGTGTCCTTTAATAGGGGGGTTACCACCTGATGGATTTCGACGGTATCGGTTTCTTTTTTTGAGGTGCAGGATGCCGTGATCAGGCACAATGCAAGAAACAATATTTGGCTATTTTTCATTTGAAGTCGTTTAGGCAATTGAATTTCTGACACAGCAAGAGAATCGTACGGATTTTCTTCGTGCTGTTAGGATTATGGTTTTTTAAACAGATGAAATTTAAGGTATAAAATTTTTTTTGTTCTGTTCATTAAACCCAGCTTTTACTTTTTCTATTAACGCATGCTTAAATTGGAAAACTGAATGCTGAAAGGCGGACGCAGTTCTCAGAAAACTGGTACAAATGAATAAATGAGTTGTTGTTGACAGCATTGCAAGTAATGAAATTATTGATTGTCTTAGATAATAAGCAAAAAATAGGCCAAAATAAGCAAAACAAATCACATTGTCTTTCTTATAGTTAGCTCATCTAGCAGATTTGCGGGCTTGAACAAATGTTGCATTTTGCAACAAGCAGATGCAAAATACTTCAATGTCAGTTATCTATAAATTAACTTTCTCCCTGTTTGTCCTGACATTGATAGTTTTTGGCATCTATGGAACGTATCAACTTCGAACCGAATCACAG
The DNA here is from genome assembly GCF_000427625.1 of Methylobacter luteus IMV-B-3098. GTDB lineage: Bacteria > Pseudomonadota > Gammaproteobacteria > Methylococcales > Methylomonadaceae > Methylobacter > Methylobacter luteus. The sequence goes on along the minus strand of NZ_KE386569.1, from coordinate 1,069,812 downwards.
GATTTACGGGATGATGTTGAAAAAGAAACGCGCTTATTGGCCCACAGTTTGCTTGTTTCGGTAGAAAACGCCATACGGGACCAGCAAATGGAAGACGTGCAAAAACTTTTGCAACAGTTAGAACGCCTCAAGCCTTCTATTGATGTGCGTATCTACATTCAAAATCGTAACGTTATCCGTTCGGATGCAAAAAGCGTGGTTTGGCCGGAAAAAGTAAAAGAGGCTTTATACCAGGCTGCACTTGATGGCGAAACGAAACAATTTTATTTTCCCGCGGATGAGCCCGATTTCCTGGTGCTGTCGTTACCTTTCAATAAGGCTTCAACTGATATGCCAGGCAATCTGGCCGTGGTGCGATCGTTGCAAAAGATGAAAGAGGATTTAAGTAAAACGAAAACTTATATTCTTTTGTCTTTTTTTTCCTTGATTTTATTTACCTCCCTGCTTTGTTTCTTTTTAGGTCACATTTATATTTCCCGTCCGTTACGAGAACTCCGTCAAGCCATGCTGGCTTTCAGGAACAGCAGAGAACCGCCAGAGCCCTTACCGACAACCGGTAACGACGAACTTTCTTCCGTGACGCAGGAATTTAACCGGATGACTGCGCAATTATTTTCGGCTTACCGCAGGCTGGAAGCCGAAACGCAACAGAGGCGACAACTGCAACGGGCGCTGCAAAATGCGGATAAAATGATAACGATCGGCCAGCTATCGGCAGGACTGGCCCATGAAATCGGTTCGCCTTTGCAAATCATTAACGGCCGGGCAAGAGCGCTGGCTGGCGGCGGCGAGGATTTGAAAGAGGTGCAGCGGATAGCCAGTATTCTGGTCGATCAGACTGACCGTATCACGCGAATTGTCCAGCGCCTTCTGGAGTTCGCCCCGCGCCCCTCATCCGAACCCGTGCTCTGCAATGTCATCCGGGCTATAGCGGAAGTCATTGATATGCTGGGTTTTGAAGCGCGGCGTCAAGGGGTGATCATGACTTATACGCACCCTGAAACATTGCCCCTTTTGTTGATCAATAAAGATGGCATCCAACAGATCGTTTTAAACTTGCTGTCCAATGCGCTGGCCGCCATCGTCGGCACAGGCTCGATCACTGTCGATTTATCCCAGGATTCAATTATTTATGCCGATAATGAAATACCGGCGCTGCGACTTACCGTAAGCGATACGGGAACAGGCATCGCGCCGGAACATCTGCCCTATCTTTTCGAACCCTACTTCACCACCCGCAGCAAACAAGGCGGCACCGGTCTTGGTTTAGCCGTGGTCAAGACGTTAGTTACCGAAATGGGAGGCAGCGTCATTGCCGAAACAGAATCCGGCAACGGCAGCCGGTTTATCCTTCATTTACCATGGAAAAACCCATCATGACTGTAGAAAACACTCGCCTGCTGGTGATCGATGATGATCCCGGCATTGTTGATTATCTGCTCGACATGCTGCGGCATGAGGGTTATTCGGTCACCGGATTCACGCAAACCGACGAAGCACTCCGTGCTATAGAAAAAGAGCCATTCGATCTCGTCATATCCGATGTGGTCATGCCCGGCATGCGCGGTCTTGAATTAATTACCGCCATTCACCATAAACGGCCCGAACAACTGGTATTACTGATTACCGCCTTTGGCAGCATCGATCTGGCGATGCAAAGCATGCGTGCGGGCGCCTGCGACTTTTTAACCAAACCGTTTCGTATAGAAGAGCTTTACTCCGCAGTAACCCGTGCGCTTGAAGACCGGCAGATGAGACGTACGGCGGTAAAAATCGACTATACCGATGATAAAAATAGCGACACGAGTGTTTTTATCACCCGCAGCGCTTGCATGCGACAATTGATCACCCTGGCAAAACGGGCTGCCGCAGTGAATTCGACGGTGCTTTTAACGGGCGAAAGCGGCACCGGCAAAAGCGCGGTGGCGCGCTGGATTCATGATAACAGCCCGAATCGTCAAGGGCCTTTTATCGCCATCAATTGCGCAGCATTGCCGCACAGCCTGGTGGAAAGCGAATTGTTCGGCGTCCGCAAAGGGGCTTTTACCGATGCCAGCAAAGACAGGCCGGGACTGTTTTTGCAAGCCGATTCCGGAACATTGTTTCTTGATGAAATCGCGGAACTGCCTTTGGAAATACAACCCAAGTTGCTGCAAGCGCTGGAAACCGGAAAAATCCGCGCACTCGGCGACACCAAAGAAGAGGAAGTCAATGTCCGCCTGATCGCTGCGACCCACCAGCCTTTGGAGCAACGCATCAACGACAAACTGTTCCGCTCGGACCTTTATCACCGATTGAATGTAATCAGTCTTGAAGTGCCGCCTTTACGAGAGCGCAAGGAGGATTTTAACGAGTTGATCAAGACATTGATCGATACGATCTGCCAGCGTCTCGGCAAACAGGGGCCTGTCAATATTTCGGCGGAGGTATTGCGCTGGATACAAGCCTACCATTGGCCGGGCAATGTCCGGGAACTCGCCAACACCTTGGAACGGGCCATCGTGCTTGCCGAACATGACACGCTTTTTATAGAGGATTTAGCACAAGCGTCGAAAATTCCTTTCAGCGACAAGAGTTTTCTGGAACTGGCAATGATGCAGGGATGGACGGTGGAAGACATCGAGCAGGCTTATATCCGCCATGTTATGGAAGCAACCAGCGGCAATAAGATTCAGGCGGCCCGGATACTCGGCCTGGACCGCAGCACCCTGTACCGCAAGCTGGGATAATGCTTTCTTGCAGAAGAATCGATCGTCTCATCCGAATCACGGCCGATTCATTTCAGGCGCCTCTTTGCGCCGTTTGTTATTCTTGGGTGCATGGCACCGTGGCAGTGGAGAAGAGTCCATATCATCATCCTATGGCCCTGTTTCATAAAGAGCATCTCCAGCGCAGCAAATCGCCATTTCAAGCAGGCCAGTAATATTGCGAAACACTTCGGTTGCAAGGCTCCGTTTGTTGGTGGATTGCCAAGGCAAATCTACCCTACAATTCATCCGTCATACGGCCATGTTATAGATGGTTTACGCTCTCATTTCCGGTTTTGCGAACTTTATTAAGTAAGAGATTTTCGATCAGCGATATGTCTGGATAGTTGAATCTAGTCATTAAGTCAAAAGCGACATAAAACAAATCTCTCCGACTTGCTTCCGTATCAGAATAAAGCCCTTCGCAAATCAAACGATTGCACATATCGATAATTTGTAGCCAATATCGTTCCGTTTCTGAGACAGTTCTTTCATTAACCTTGGGTAGCGTCTCCATTAATCGATTTGAGCCTGGCAACCGATTGTCACTTGTAGCCTGATCGTCAATCTCTGGAATTGGCTCAAGTCCTCTTAATTGCGACTCCGTTATACCAAAGGCTTTAGCTATCTTTCCAACATTCCTGGATCTTAAATCCTCATGCTTCCCTGTTAAAAATCTGTGAATAGTAGGCTGCGGTACGCCTGACCTATTCTCAAGGTCATAGGCGTTCCAGTTGCGCTTATCAAGCTCTTTCTTAAGTGTTTCGCGTAATTTATTCATCTAACGATAATGAATGGCTCACATTCTCATTTTTACTCTTGTGAGATTTGCTATCTAAAAGCTGTTCTATTAATGATATTTCAGGGTAATTATAATAAGTCATAGCGTTGAAAGCTTCCCAGAATAATGTCCGGCTAGCTTCCGTATCAGGATAAAATCCATCAGCTATCAATTTTTTACACATCATTACCACTATACGCCGTACGATTTATTTCTCCACACCGAAGCTTCATTCCAACGCTGTCGGCAAATCGTCAGGAGCGCCACACCAACCAACAGGTAGTAATCCGTCCGAAACGTAACAATGGATTGTCGAATACGGCCATTTCGCGCAGCAAATCGCCATTTCAAACAGGCCGGCTACATTTCTAGAACACATAACGGCTGCGAGGCTCCGTTTGTTGGTGGATTGCTAAAGCAAATCCACCTTACGATTCATCCGCCATATGGCCTTAGCTATCGGCGGAACCTGTGGACGATTCCGCCTGATGGGCGGCTTGTTTCAGGGTATAAATAACTCTGAATTCTCAAATATATCTCTGGCAAATACAGTTTTCAGCGTACTTAGTGCATCTCCAACAAGCTGAAAGTAAACGAACTCTATAAGCTTGTTGGGATCATATGTTATCGTCATTTTAATATTGTCATTCATATAGATACCAGAGTCAGCATAGCTTTCCAAGAATCTAAGGTTAAGCGCGTCGGCTAAAAAAACGCTAAGCTCCGATGAGAGGCGTTTAGATGTTTCAAATTCCCACCCATCTTCACCTAGTGTTTTTTGGGTATCAACAGGAATAATAAATGCTGCTTTGTATTTTTCTTTCATGTCGTTACTCAGCCACTCTAACTGGTATTTGATCAACACCGACTTTAATAGCAGCAGATGTACGATGTTGTCCATCTTGTAGGGCGTAAAATTGACCGAGGCTATGCCATCGGCACCAGTAGTTGCACTAGATGGCGTTAGTCCTCCGCCTTTATTTCCTTTGGGTGATGATTCCACCGCAAATGTAACGATTTCTCCAGCGTATGGAGTGCTTCCGTCATAGTCTATAAGTTGAACAGATAGTGGTTGTGATTCAAACGAGCCGTCCTCGGCAACTATGACAGTTTGTCCATCACCCCCTGTTTTTCTTAAGCTTCTTGGAATTAAGCCAAATGTCGCAGTGTGGATAATTTTTTCATTCTCAACAACTTCGGCAGTCCAGATACCCGGCTTTCCGTAATTGATGTCGGATGTAATAAATTGCCATCATGAGAGGATTTCGACCTTACAGTATATTTGACGAATGTATCAATTAAATGTGTAGTATCAGTCGCTTAAACGCCATTCCTACCAAACATTCAATATTCATTCAGCCAATAAAAGTGGAAAGGCTGCACAATCAACCTGCCCTCCTCTATAGTAGGCCGCTTTCCCGAATATAAATCGGTCAACTCAACGGAATTGCCGAACCCTTCCTGAGCCAGGGTTTGCAGATCCAAAGACTGCGCTTCGGCGCTGAAATTGCTCACGACCAGAACGCGTTCCGAAGGACGGTTGTGATCGAAACGCATGAAGGCAAACAGATGCTCGTTATTCGTATCGATCAGATGGCGATTGTTAAAGTCGGCAAAGGCGGTAGTTTCCTTGCGTATCGCGATCATTTTCTTTAACGCGGTGAACAGCGTGTGCTCTATCGTGCCCTGTTTCTTGCGCAATTCGGCGCGTTCCCAATCGATTGCTGGCCGGTGTATCCAGCGACTGTCGGCTGATTTGTCATGATCATTGAGATAGCCGTAATCATTGAAAGTACCGATCTCATCGCCATAATACAGCAACGGAATGCCGCCGAAGGCCATGATCAAGTTATGCAGCAGCAGGATCTTATCGATAGCAATCGCGACTTCCTGTTCATTTCCGGATTGGGTTGCTTTTTCCAGACCTGCCAGCGATGCCAGTGACCCTGAGATGCGGGCATCGCCGGTTTTGTCATTGCGCATGAAGGGAGCGCCATTGGCGAAAGAGCCCGGATAATTGCCTGTAAAGAAATCAATCAAAAATTGTCGGTGCGCGAAAGGCTCGTAACCGGCGGCACGAATGTCGTTGTCATCAAACCCGAGGCCGATATCGTCATGGCAGCGCACATAGTTCAGCCAGGTGGCGCGCTCCAGTTTATCGGGCAGGCTTTTCAGGCCCTGGGTCAGCAGCTTGCTGTTCTGCGTGGCGATGGCATCCCATAGCAGCGCCATCAACGTGGCGTTGTAGGCGATCTCGCATTCCTTGGCAATGATCGCGTCTTCACCGAAATATTTGATGATTTCCACCGGTGCGACAATGGCTTCAGCGATAAACAGCGTACCCGGCGCCGTGACCTGGCAGCAGTCCTTCATTAATTGCAGCAGCAGATGCGCTTCGCGTTCGTTCTGACAGATGGTGCCCATTTTCTTCCATAAAAAGGCCACCGCATCGAGCCTTATGATATCGGCGCCCTGGTTGATCCAGAACAGAATGACGTCGATCATCTCGATGAAAACGGCCGGATTGCTGTAGTTCAGATCCCATTGGAAATCATGGAAAACCGTCATGACCCATTTTTGCATGGTCTCGTTCCAGGTGAAATTGCCCGGGCTGGATTCCGGAAAAATTTCCGGCATGCTTTCCTCATACATATCGGGGATGTCGCGGTTCTCGAATATGTAGTAGTAATCCTGATACTTTGTGTCGCCGGCAATAGCCTTTTGCGCCCACTCATGCTCATCGGAGGTATGGTTGACGACTACGTCCAGCACCATCAGGATATCTCGCTTGTTGAATTCCTCGGCGATCGCCTGCAGATCATCCAGCGTACCGACCCGCTCGTCGATCATACGGAAATCGCTGGCCGCATAACCGCCGTCGCTTTTGCCGATCGGGCACTTCAGAATCGGCATGATATGTACGAGATTGACGCCCAACTCCTGAAAATAAGCCGTCTTCGTCGCCATATTCCGTAAATTACCGGCGAAACCGGCACTGTAAAGCGCCATGCCGACCCACTGCTGGCTTAGAAACCAGTTGTGGTCCTTTTCCCGGGCGAGATCAAGATCTTTCAGTTTTCTCGACCGATTCATGTATTTCCGCACCAGCACCTCAACCAGGCGCGTCATCTGGAATTTGAAATCATCGCGCTGGCCGTAGAGAAGCTCAAAAAGATTATGAATGGCGTAGAAGTTAGCGCCCAGGCGCGTATAAAAATGCTGCAATTCCCGTCGTCGTTCGTATATATTCGGTTGCAGTTCTTCCAGAATTTCGTTCAGTAATGAGTGGGAGATTTGTTCGTACATGATTTTTTCTCTCTGGCTACTGATTGAGTGCCCAGGCTTCTATAAACGGCTGATAGAAGCTAGCATCCTGAACCGTTGCGCCGCGTCGGCCAACCAGGGCCGAAGCGAAGCACTGCGCGCGCTCCATGGTCAATTCTACATTCCAGCCCAGATTCAGGCCGAGCAACAGGATGGCGGCGAAGGCATCGCCGGCGCCGACCGTATCGACGACTTCCAATGTTTCTGCCGGCGTTACTTCGATCTGGTTTCCCGCCGCATCGATCGCCAGCGCGCCCTGGTCGCCGCGGGTCATGATCAAGCCATCGAGGTCATGCGCCGCCTGAAACGCGCGCATATCGGTCTTGATATCGCCCGATAATGGCTGTAGCGCGGCCAGTTCATGATGATTGAGCTTGACCCAATCGGCGTCATCAACCAATCGCAGCACAGACTCCTTGTCCCACCACGGCGCGCGCAAATTGACATCCAGAAAAATCTTGCCGCGATGCCGGGCCTTTAACGCCGCCAGCGCCTGTCGCGATACTTCATGCCGCACCGCCAATGTGCCGTGGTAAAGCACCCCCCCGCAATTCTCCGCAGCCAGCTCATCAGCGGCGATAAAATCGTAGGCCTGCGACGGCAGGATCGCATAACGGGGCTCGCCATCGTCGATCATGACCTGCACGGAGCCGGTGGGATGTTCGCCGTCGCGTTGCAGGCCCGACACAGCCATGCGCCATGTCCGCATAGCTGATTCAATGGCATCGCCCAATGAATCCCGACCGACGCGGCTGATAAAAAGCGGCGCCTGAGCGAAAGCCTGCAGATGCCAGGCCACATTGAAGGGCGCGCCGCCCAGCACGCAGCTGCCGTCGGGGAAATGATCGAACAGCACTTCGCCGAACACTGTGATAGGTTTATTAGTCATTAATTTTCATCCATTGTTGCGTGTGCGGCAGGTAATGCGCCACACCTTCCAAAATTCCGGCGCTGTAGTTGCCGTTCATGCCCAAAAAGCCGCCTTTGGCGAGATAAAGCGCGCCGCCGGTCGAGCGCAGCGCTGCCAATTCCTGGGCTTCTTTGCGCACCTCCGCGCTGGCGTTGGCGACCAGCACCGACCGGATCGGGCTGGTCAGCACCGGCAGGTCATTGCCGCTGTCGCCGGCGAATACGGTATTTTCGATGCTGAATCCAAGCTCCTGCATCAAAAATTCGATGGCATGGAATTTGGTGGCACTGGCCGGCAGCACGTCCAGTAGCCCGACAGGTCCGGCCTCATCGATGCTATATATAAGATCGGCCCGGATGGCCTGCTCTGCCAGCAGGCCGCGCATGGCTGCCATGAGCCGGGGCAGATCGGCCTCCACCGGCACATAATAGCTGAGCTTGAAACGGTTCTGCTTGACGCTTTCCTGCAACCTCAGGTCGGCCAAGTGCTCGAACAGCCGCCGCATATCGGTATGTTCGCGGCCTGCCCAGTCAGGCGCAATGGCTTCTATCCATTGCGGCCATTCCCGCCAGCCATCGGCCGTTATCGCATAAATGCTGGTGCCGACGTCGCCGATGACAAAATCGGGTTGCGGCAGCTTGTAGTCGGCTATCGCCTGTTCCACCAACGCCCTGTGCCTGCCCGAGACATAAGCCAGCCGAACTTCCGGGCGCGCGGCCAGCGCCGCGAACAGTCCTCTCGCCGAGACCGATTCCGGCGCGTTGCCGTTCGGCAGCAGTGTTCGGTCCAGATCGGTGCAGATTAACAATCGTTCAGTCATTGTTGTTGAAAAAATCATAGTGCTCGATGGCTTCGATAATGCCCAGCGCATAAGGTTGCTGCGCGAAATAGATGCGTTCCGGTTCATCCAGCTGAGCGAGTTCCTCGCGGTGCCGGTTGGCCACGACGACGGCCAGCGTGTTGCCGCGCATCATGTCCTCGTCGGCGCCCGATCCGCCGGCGACCAGTATCCGTCCCAGCGGAATATTCCACTGCTGGGCGAAATAGCGCAACGCCAGCCCCTTGGAGGCGCGCGCCGGCACGATATCGAAATACTGCCCGAAAGATAGCAGCGCATTGACGACCTTTTCTTCCTGACGCAACCGCGCATTGATCTCATCCGGGGACGGCGCGATATCTGCATTGTAATAAAACGAGATCTTGAAACGGCTTTGTTCGCTCTTGGGCTGCAAGGTCAGGCCGGGTATTTCGCTCATGATCCTGCGGATGGCGCCCGGATTCCAGTAATGGTCGATATGTCGGGTCCAGGCCGTATCGGCCGTGATATGCGGTGCATAATAGATTTCCGTGCCGAGGCTGGTAATCAATACATCCGGTGTCGGGATACGATGTTTCCTCAGCACCGCCAAAGCTGAATCGAGCCTGCGTCCGGTCGCGATGCCGAAAAAGACATGCCGGCGCCTGTCGCGAATATAGCGGGCGAATTCCTGCAAGCCTTCCGGGTTGCCGAGCAGGCTCTGATCGATATCGGTAAAGATGGCCCGATCCTGATAGCGCAGGGAAACGCGGGGGCGGGCGACTTTGGGCAGCGGCATTTGCTGGCCGAGCAATGGCTTGATGTTGTTCAGATATTTCTCGGCATGGGCCTGCCATGAATAATATTTGCGGACATTGACCAGACCGTTTTCGGAAAATCTCTGCCATTGCCCTTGATCCTTGAGCAGCGTCAGCAGCGCCTCAGCCAGCGCCTGTTTATCAAGCGGATCAATGAGCACGCCATTATGGCAATTGCCGATAATATCGACCGGACCGCCGTTTTCAGTCGCGACCAGCGGCAGGCCGCAGGCGGCCGCTTCCAGCAGGGTCAGGCCGAACGGCTCGGTCAATGCCGGATTGACGAACACGCCTTTCGACAAAGCCGCCAGCCGGTAAATGGCCGGCACGTCTTCCTGACTGTGATGTTTGGGAATCGCGATACGCCCGTACAGATCGTAATAATCAATCAAAAGCAGAATGTCCGTGAGCACCGACTGGGCGCCCTCGTCCATTTCACGGATATCGTCACGACTACCGGCCACGATGACCAGATTGGCCAGTCGCTGCAATTTTGGACATTCGCCGTATGCTTCGACCAAGGTGCTGATGTTCTTGCGCACATCAGGGCGCGAAAGCGCCAGGATCATCGGCTTTTCAGGTTCGTTCAAGAACCGCGTCAGGCTCTTGTAGATCTCCGCGTTTTCCTCCGAACCGTCCGGCGCATGAAACTGATCCAGATCCGTGCCGGGTGGAATGACTACCATACGCTCAGGATGGTAATAATCGTAGAGCTCGTACTGTTCGGCAATTTCATTGCGCGTGCTGGTAATGACCAGCTCGGCGTTGGCCAGCACATCCTCTTCGACATTGATGCGCCGGGACAAATGGTAACTCTGTTCGACCGTATCGCTGTGCAGCCCTGTCGCCAGCAGCCGGCGGCGTTTGTCGCGCCCCAGGGAATGTCCGGTATGGATCAGCGGAATGCCGGTCAGATGGGAAAGACGCATGGCCACATAACCGGCATCGGCGTAATGGCTGTGCAATACATCGGGCATGCGCGGCTGCTGATGCAGCCATTGCAGCAGATTATCGGCGAATATATCCAGATAATCCCAGAGTTCCTCTTTTCGGAAATAACCGTCCGGGCCTGCTGCGATACGGATGATATGAGCCTTGTCCTGAAGCCGCTCTATCGGTTCGCCGTAATCGGCGCTCAGATTGGGATCGATAATTTGCCGAGTTACCAGATCGACACGAGCGACATCTTCGCGAAGCGCCAGAGCCCGTGCCAGATCGACGACATATTTGGTCTGACCGCCAGTATCGGCATCACGGCCCAGTTCAAGATCGTGGCCTCGAATCAGGCCGTGAACGCTGATCAGAAGCGGATAAAGAAGGTCAGTTTTGCCTGCCATAACCATTCCAGTTTGCTAGAGGTTAATAGGTTTTTTCACATTCCTTTTTCATCTTACCTGTTTTTGGCGCGGAATTTGAGCTTTTTGCCCTCCAAAAACGGCACAGCATATATTGAATCCATCGCAACTACTGATTATCCGCAGCTTCAGGGGCTATTCCTTTTTATGAATCAGCCAGTATGTAATGCCCAGCGCCACGACAACCAATGACGATGCGCCGACATATTCATATGGTAAATGCTTGTAATCAAAGACAATAACTTTTCGCGAAATCGCCATCAGAGCGGTCGCAACGACCAGCTTGACGGGAATCACATCACTGCGGATATACAAGGTGATGTTCAAAAAAATCTCAATGGCGATCAGTACGGCCAAAAATGCCCCGAAAGTATCCAGGATTTCATCAGTGGTCATCAACAGAAAAGGCGGCGTCGTCATCTTTTCGTAAATCACGTAAATAACATCGACAATACTGAGCAGGATCACAAAAGTCATCAGCACGGCCAGGAACTTGACGCCTGAGCGAATCGTGCGATGCAGCAGCTGAATAAACGGATCTTCATGATCCATGGGCAGCTCTTCATGCTTCGTCACGCTCACGTGCTTGATCAGTTTGACTCGCAGGAGATTGACTAACGGGCCGATAATGCCTTTATGCGTTGCGATGCCCGCCGGCGTAAATTCCTTGTCAAAAAAATGGGGAAATTCTTTGAAACTGTTTAACTCACGTTCATCCAGGTTCTCGAACCCCATGCTCCAGTAAGGGAACTCCCGTTCAGCAATCGGTTTTGTTTCAATCAAGGTAACGTCTTTGTGCCGCCTGTCTTTTTTTATTTTTTCAAACGTTTCATTAACGGTTTCCTCGTCGCCTTCCAGTATCTGAAAAAAAGTCCTGTGTAAATAGATCAGCGCGCCGGTAATATCTCTGGCGCTGTTATTGGTGCGGCAGGTTTTCAAAAGCGCTAGCAGCTCTTCGGCGTTCCAGTCCTTCAGGGCTGTGCTTGCAAAAATCAGTCTGATCATATCTGTTTTCCTCATAACACTAGACTCTAATTGTTACGCAAGATTCCTAGCATTAAAGGCTCCCGGTTAGACAGGCACGTTTTTTAGTTGATAAAACAGAAGATCTGAGCGGTTATAGAGTATGGCCGGACGCATCAGATGTTTGAAAGCAAGCCGGAAACTCCAGTACGGTTTTGCTGAAGAAATTAATGGCGATATTAAAAAAGCTCCTGGATGAGCAGACTTTCTTGCATCTGGCCCAGCTTTATATCCATCAACCCGGTTATCTCTTCGGTCAACCAACAAGAGACATGTTCCTTCACCCGATCAGATGAAGAAACATGCAGGATGCATTACGAACAGACAAACACTATTTAACTTAACGGTATTCTGATTTTCTGCCCTGGATAGATCAAATCCGGGTCCTTGATGACCTCTCGGTTCGCCTCAAAAATACGCGGATATTGATTGGCATCGTGATAATACTTCTGAGCAATTTTCGATAACGTATCGCCGCTGGCAATCACGTAGTACTCGACGTTTGAAGGTTCCAGCGCCGATGCGGCATCTTTACCCGCCGAGGTCGCCTCGACGACGTCGATTTTCGGCACGACTTTACTGACGCCTTTGATATTCCCGGCCATCAGCACGGCCTTCTGCGCCGCCTCCGCGCTATCGGTCGTGCCGATCAGAGTTACTTCGCCGTCCTTGTAGGTAACGCCTAAGTCGCGAATGCCCGGATTACTGGCCATAATGTGATCCGTAATTTTACCCGCGGCCTCGTCGTCTTTATTGAACAGTTTGCTGCCGATATCTTTAACAAAGTCTAATAATCCCATGTCATCCTCCGGTGCTGTGAAAAAGCTATTAAAAGAATTTCTTGGCAAGATTCAATAAATCATCGGTGATATCACCATCCTTGTCCGCATCCAGGAAAGACGTGAGCCAATTGCCCGACGGACTGGCGCCGGTTTGTCCATAGCTCTGCGCCGAACCGGTGGATACGGTTTGATCGGAGGTTTGTTTGCTTAAGGCGGCCATGACCGCTGCCGCCACCAGGGGCAGTAATCTCTTGACAATACCGGTATCCGTGCCTGTTTCCTGGGCGGCATGAGCCGCCACATTGCGGCTGACGTCCTTGCTGCCGAAAATATGGCTTAAAATCTCGTTTCCCTCGGCTTTGGCCTCTTCCTCCTGCAACGCTTCGGGATGGTCAAGATAACGTTGATAGTTCCCGGTCTTCAGGTCGTTTAATAGCCCTTGCAAGCCCTCGCTGCTCGCCGCATTGGATTTGATCCCTCTGGAGACGGCGGGCAGCAATTGACTGACGATATTCTGCACATCGTTTTGATCAATACCGACGCTTTGCGCCAACTGGGCAACCATGTCCGCATTCTGCTTTCCTAGAACAGCATCAAATAGACTCATCGCTCAACCTCCTCATGATTTTGAGGTTTCTATTAGCAAGCACCTGTTCAAAGATACTTACGACTTTGGATCAAAATTCGCTTATTAATTTCCCATTTCCAAATAAAAATAACTGGCTGTGTCCTGTCTCAGATCAACAATCGGATGTTTTAGTTCTGGAAAAATTGTAACCTTCTCCCTGCGATGAGCTTAATAATCGCTCAATCAAGAGAATCTCAAATATTAAGCGGAGTCTATTCAATAACTAGGCAATACAATGTATTAAAAGGCTTTAAAGATTGTCCTGCGTCAAATTTTTGTAAAAGTGCTGTGTTATAATTTTTTTAAAAAACCCTATCACGCTCTCATACATGAATGAAGATCAGACCAAGCCAGCGCAATACTTAATCAGTACCGTTTCGAAGCGTTCCGGCGTCAAAACCGACCTGATCAGAGCGTGGGAAAAACGTTATGAGGCTGTGACTCCCTCCCGTACAGCGGGCAGACAGCGTGTCTATACCGACCAGGATATCGTCAGATTAAAATTGCTCAATCAGGCCACGAGCAATGGTCATAGTATCGGCCAGATTGCCAGACTCTCTCTGGATGAACTGCAATCCTTACTCAAAAAAGACATCCACACGACAAAACAGTCGCTGGAGATTGTCACGCAAATACGCGGTGGCAGTCGTGAGCTGGCGGAAGAATACCTGGAGAAATGCTTTAGCGCCATCGTTGCTTTCGAGGCTACGGTACTGGAAGGTCATTGCGAGAACGCCATTGCCGAACTGGGGCCTATGCCCTTTATCGAACATTTGCTGACGCCTTTGCTGAATAAAATCGGCAAGAGTGGGCAGGCCGGCTTGCTGAGGCCGGCGCATGAACATATGGCTACAGCCACATTCCGTTCCCTGGCTTATATCCTGCGGACCAGCACGCCCTGTCCGAAGCACGCTCCGCGCATGATCATGAGCACGCCGCTAGGCCAATTGCATGAAATAGGTGCCCTGCTCGCCACGATTATTGCCGAATTCAAAGGCTGGCACGTGATTTATCTGGGCGCCAACCTACCGGCTGAAGAAATCGCCGCCGCCGCTAAATATACCTGTGCCCGTGCGGTGGTAATCAATATCAGTTTCAGAACTGATGATCATGTCATCAACAGAGAGATAAGGCGTCTGAACAAGCTGATCGGGAAAGATGTCGCTCTCATTGCAGGCGGGAGAGCGACAGCCGATTATCAAACCGTTCTGGATGAGGTCGGTGCCCTGCGCGTCCAGAACCATGACCACTTCAAATTGATGCTGGATGGTTTACGCGCTCAAACTCCGCTTCATGACTACTCTTAACCGGATAAGTAGTTTGGTTCAAAAAAGGGGGATGCATATCCCCCTGAATGAGGGCACCTCAAATCTGCTCGGCAGGCTTGTCCGCAGCAGTCTGTGCAGCTTCAGGTTCTGCTTTTTTCTGCCCTTTGGTGTCCGAATTAGGCTGACGGCCTTGATGATCGTTCCCATCCTGAGGCGGTCTGGCATCTCTGCCGGCCATTAAATCCTCGATCTGTTGGCGATCCAGCGTTTCCCATTTCATCAGGGCTTCGGCCATTTTATGCAGGATGTCGATGTTTTCCTGCAGAATGATTTCCGCGCGTTGATAGTTACGGTCGATGATCGAACGTATTTCTTCATCGATCATATGAGCAACGTTAATGGAAACAGCGCTCCCCTGAGAACCGGGATACCCCATGAAAGGCTGACCACCCTCCTCGCCGTAAACCTGTGGCCCTAGTTTGTCCGAGAACCCCCAGCGTTTGACCATGTTGCGAGCCAGCTCGGTTGCGCGCTCGATATCATTGGAAGCCCCTGTGGTTACGCGGTCTCCTCCATAAATCATCAGCTCAGCAATTCTGCCGCCGAACAGGCCCGCTATCTGGCTCTCCAGTTTGCGTTTGCTGGCGCTGTACTGATCTTTTTCAGGCAAAAACATCGTGATGCCGAGCGCCCGCCCCCTGGGCATGATGCTGACTTTATAGACCGGATCGTGATCGGGCGATTTCTGACCGACGATACAATGTCCCGCTTCGTGATAAGCGGTTAGTAACTTATCCTCTTCCGTCATGACCATGGTGTGTTTCTCGGCGCCCATCAGAATCTTGTCCTTGGCTTTCTCAAGATCCTGCATGCTGACTTCTTCCTTGTCGGCTCTGGCCGCGAACAGCGCTGCTTCATTGACCACGTTGGCCAACTCCGCGCCGGAAAATCCCGGCGTGCCGCGCGCTATGTATTTCAATTCGACATCGTCGGCAACCGGCACTCTTTTGATGTGTACGTTTAAAATTTGCTCACGGCCGCGTACATCGGGCAACCCGACGGTTACCTGTCGATCAAAACGCCCCGGTCTGAGCAGGGCTTTATCGAGTACGTCGGCGCGGTTGGTTGCGGCAATAACGATGATGCCTTCGTTGCCGTCAAAACCGTCCATTTCCACGAGCAACTGGTTAAGCGTCTGTTCGCGCTCCTCATTGCCGCCACCCGTGCCGGCACCGCCGCGTTGACGACCGACGGCATCAATCTCGTCGATAAAAATAATGCAAGGCGCATGCTCTTTAGCCTGCGCGAACATATCTCTAACCCGTGAGGCGCCGACGCCGACGAACATTTCGACAAAGTCGGAACCGGAAATACTGAAGAACTTGACGCCTGCTTCACCGGCAATAGCCCGTGCCAGCAGGGTTTTACCGGTGCCCGGAGGACCGACCATTAAAACGCCGCGCGGCATTTTACCGCCCAGCTTCTGAAACTTGTACGGATCCTTCAGGAAGGCCACCAGTTCGACCACGTCCTCTTTGGCTTCCTCGCAACCGGCGACATCTTCAAATTTGACCGTCATTTTGTCTTCGGTCAGCATTTTGGCTTTGCTTTTGCCAAAGTTCATGCCTCCCCCCATGCCACCGCCGCCTGGCATTCTGCGCATGTAGATGACCCATATCGCAACGAGCAACAATATGGGAAACCAGGAAATGAATAATTGCATCAAGAATGATTGTTGTTCCGGTGCGTAGGTTCTTATCTGGACACCGGCTTCGAGCAGATCATCAATAAGGTGGGGATCATCAGGATTAATGGTCTCATAGGTTTGGCCTTCCGATGTGCGGACTCTGATGAGATTCCCCAGCATTTCCACCCGCTCAACCTGTCGATGCTGAACTTTTTCAATAAAACTCGAGTAGGCTATGGAATTATCCGTTGGAGGGGTTGAGTTTAACTGGTTAACTACCAACACTGCACCGATCAAAACAACGCCCCAAAGCAGTAAATTCATTGAATATTTCTTCATGATTTATCTCCGGACTTTTGCGGGATGATCAACACCTTGGCGCTGTCTGCGTGCTCATGGGCACTGCTTGGTTTTATGCATAAAAATATCATTCTAGACAATTACTTATATTAACTTGCAGAATTGAACAGATACGTTAAAAAAATGTATCTCGCCTTTTTCCTTATCAGTTCCATACAGGTTTTATTGTGCTTTGCCCGTGCACTCCATCCTCCGTTAGCAAAGCACGATGTTAAAACCCAAACCTGTAATCAGGTCATTTTTAAAAAGAACATTGCGTTATAGAAGCGGTTGAGTTTTTTTTCATAAAAAACTGACGGCCATAAAAACCCAAGCGCTTTTTGACTAATTTCTTGAAGCGTTCTTTTTATGGATTGTTTGGCTTTCGGCATATCACTGACCCGGTTTGATCCATAACTTTGATGATTTCCTGCAATCGACTTCATGCGAGGAGTCACAGTGAAATAAGCTGAGCAGCGATACAACCAGGCGCTGCTTAACTCTTTGTTTTGACCATGGTTTATCTAAATAGGTCATAATAATGACGTCTTTGTAAGCCTAGTTAGATTACAGTCTAATAGATAGGATGATAACATATTGATTTTATTAGGCTTATTTTTAACCTAGTCAATCAACAGAGCATGAGCCGAGCGGCACTTCAGAAACGGCATTAACCTAATTCTCCACCTAATTTAGGTCCAATGATAATCAGTAGCCCGGCCATTGTCTAATTATAATTAGACAAAATATGTACAAAAACCTCAGAACAGTTAAGCATTATTAGAGAATAATAATATAAGATGAGGATTTTTTTGAAATAGCCGTTAAAGGGTTAATCGCGATTTTGTAAGGCAGTTAAATCCCTGATAGAAGAAACATTAGCTTCCTCTGCGGAATTTTCCTGCCTTATCAAATTGATGCTGCCCGTAGTGCATGTAATTTTGCCAGACTCGCAAGCTCTTGTATCTGCACAGGCACTTAAGGACCTCAATAAAATATCGCTAATGTTCGGTCAAATGGCCGTTGCCCAACGATGTCTAAAGAGTGCCCTCTCCCGACCAATGGGGATAGCTTTGTGGGATTTTTGTAGGGCCATAAAAATGGCGGATCAATAAACAGAGAGGCTATTATCAGTCCCTCTGCTTTTTATTCACTGTTTTTGGTCCTTATGCCGGACGCTTTTCGTACCACCCTCGTGAGGCATTGACCACCTTCACCACCAGCAGCATCACCGGCACTTCGATCAGTACCCCGACGACGGTCGCCAGCGCGGCTCCGGAATTGAATCCGAAGAGACTAATAGCCGTGGCTACGGCCAGTTCAAAAAAATTGGATGCGCCGATCAGGGCTGATGGGCACGCTATGCTATGTTTCTCGCCGACTGCGCGGTTGAGCCAATAGGCCAGCGCCGAGTTGAAGAACACCTGGATCAGAATCGGCACGGCCAATAAGGCAATGATGAGAGGCTGCTTCAGGATGGCTTCACCCTGAAAGGCGAACAGCAATACCAGCGTGGCCAGCAGGGCGGCAATCGACCACGGTCCGATCTTTACCATCGCGGCATCGAAAGCAGTTTGCCCCTTCGCCAGCAAGGTCTTGCGCCAGAGCTGGGCCAGAATCACCGGGATCACGATGTAAAGCACCACTGAGGTAATGAGCGTATCCCACGGCACGGTAATGGCCGAGATGCCCAACAATAAACCCACCAGCGGCGCAAAGGCTACGATCATGATGCTGTCGTTTAAAGCGACTTGCGACAATGTGAACAGCGGATCGCCATTGGTCAGACGGCTCCAGACAAAAACCATCGCCGTGCAAGGTGCGGCAGCCAGCAGGATCAGTCCGGCGATGTAGCTGTCGAGCTGATCGGCAGGCAGCATCGGCGCGAAGAGATTGCGGATGAACAGCCAGCCGAGGAAGGCCATCGAAAACGGCTTGACCAGCCAGTTCACGAACAGGGTAACGCCGATGCCACGGACGTGCTGACGCACTTCGTGCAGCGTGCCGAAATCCACCTTCATCAGCATCGGAATAATCATCACCCAGATCAACAGCCCGACCGGGAGATTAACCTGTGCGATCTGCATGCGCCCGATAGCTTGAAAAACGTCGGGCAGATACTGGCCCAAGGCGATGCCGGTGATGATGCAGAGAAACACCCAGACGGTCAGGTAGCGCTCGAACACGCTCATCGGCACGCCCGCCTCTTTTTTCATGGGAATTTTATCTTTTTTCATGGCGATTTTATGTTGAGTAGACACAGCAATGGCCTCCTGGTTATACGTCGCGCCGCTGGTCCAGTTCGCGGCGTCGGATTTGTGATGACATAGGGTCGGTCAGTTCTAGCAGGCGTTCTACGCCTACCGGCTCTTCTTTCAGCAATGGCACGACCGCATAGCGCCGGGCATGACGGCTGGCCACGGCATCGATCTCGCGCAGCTCGTTGGCGGCACGCTGGCGCAACAAGGGCGATTGAGCGCCAGCCGCAGCAGTACTCATATTGATGATCCAGGCCCAAGGCTCAATGCCGGCCCGGCGCAAGTCCTCCTGCAGGTTGGCCGCTTCCAGCACCGGCGTGGTTTCGGCCAGCGTGGCGATCAGCACCTTCGTCCGCCTGGCATCCTGTAACTGCATCATCGGCGTACTATAGTGCAGGCCGGACTTGCCCATCTGGCGTGTCACTTCACGGTGATAGGCGCCGGTCGCATCCAGCAGCAGCAAGGTGTGCCCGGTGGGTGCGGTATCCATCACCACGAATTGCTTGCCGGCCTCGCGGATGACGTGAGAAAACGCCTGGAATACAGCGATCTCCTCGGTACAGGGCGAGCGCAGGTCTTCTTCGAGCATGGCGAGGCCTTGCCCATCGAGCTTGGCGCCTTTGGTCTTCAACACGTGCTGACGGTAACGCTCGGTTTCCTCTTCTGGATCGATGCGGCTGACGGTCAGGTTGTCGAGCGCACCATTCAGTGTTTCGGCCAAGTGCGCCGCCGGGTCGGAGGTCGTCAGATGCACCGGCAAGCCGCGATGCGCCAGTTCTACGGCAACTGCGGCAGCCAGTGTGGTTTTCCCCACACCGCCTTTGCCCATCAGCATCACAAGGCCATGGCCGTCCTGTGCAATCTCATCGACCAGCTCGGAAAGACTGAACACGTCGAGTTCGAAGGGAGCGACCACGTTAGCCTCCTCTTGTGCGGGGATGTTCACCAACAGCTGGCGCAAGGGTTCTACACCCACCAGATTGAATGGTTTCAGCATGACCTCATCGCGAGGCAGGGCTTTCAATGCGTCCGGGATGGCTTTCAGCGCTGACTGCTCACGTTGGTAAATGGCTGCGGCCAAGGGATCTTTGCCAGCCTCGCTGACCGGCAGGATGCCGTTGATGACCAGATATTGTTGCGACAGTCCAATCGACGCCAGCTCTTCATGCGTACGTGCGACTTCACGCAAGGTAGCCTGCTGGGCACGGGCCACCAGGATCAGCCGGGTACGGGCTTCATCGGCCAGCGCATCCACGGCCGCCTTGTATTGCGCCCGCTGCTTTTCGAGGCCGGCCAAGGGGCCCAGACAGGACGCATCGCCCTTGCCCGCCTCAAGAAAGCCGTTCCAGGCGCCGGGCAGTTGCAGCAGGCGAATGGTATGGCCGGTAGGCGCCGTATCGAAAATAATGTGATCATAATCGGCCGTTAACGCCGACTCGGTCAGCAGCGCGGTAAATTCGTCAAAGGCGGCAATTTCGGTCGTGCAGGCGCCGGACAGTTGTTCTTCAACGCTTTTCACCACCGCTTCGGGCAACACACCTCGCACCGGGCCGACGATGCGGTCGCGGTAAGCCTGTGCCGCCGCTTGCGGATCGATTTCCAGGGCCGCCAGGCCCGGCACATTGGCAATCGCAGTAATGTGGTTGCCGATGCTGATGCCAAACACCTGCCCTACATTGGAGGCCGGATCAGTGCTGACCAGCAGCACGCGCTGTCCGGCTTCCGCCAGTTGTATCGCCGTGGCGCAGGCAATCGAAGTCTTGCCTACCCCGCCCTTGCCGGTAAAAAACAGGAAGCGCGGCGGCTGGTCAAGAAATTTCATAGGCGACTCCTAATATCTCGCTTGGATAGACACACATGGCATTTTTATTAGACGGTGGTGACCGAAGCCGTGCTGCAACATGGGCTCGCTTTCGCGCCGGCATGGGGCAAGACTTGCGGTCCAAGATAGCGCTGAGCAATATCCAGCATGGCCCGGGCGGGGGTATCCTTGACCATCTGGGCAAGATCCACAGCTCGGCGCATATCCGTGTTGCTGACGCCGAGTTTACGCGCTTGGTCGTAATGGTATTTAAAGCAAGGCTCGCAATTGGCGGCGATAGCAGCGCCGATGGCCACGAGCTCGGCGACCTGTTCCGTAAAAATAGAGGAGGCCGCAGCGAGACCTAGCCATTCAGCCAGTTCCGCACGACTGGGGTAACGGCCAGCCAAAGCCACTTCGCCGTCAACCAGAATCAATGGCAATGCTTCCGCGCCGGAACGCTCAAGGAATTCCTTAACGACAGCGTTTTCGGCAAAAGCTGTGGGTTGCTGGGCGAGGTTGAAGCGCTCGATCTGCGCGCCCTGCTGTTTCGCCCAATCCACGTCAGCGGAAAAGTCGACCAATTGCTGATCGACATCAACGCCGCATACGCCGGTGCTACAGCACAGTGCGGGATCGAATACCTGGATAATTTTCATTTTGGATCTCCACGGAACATTAAAAAATAGTCATTGCAAAAGCGTGCCGATCCGATCCAGTTCCTCTTTCAGACGGGCAGGATCGTTTTCCAGTTCGGTCAGTGGCAACGCTAAAAAGGCTTCAATACGAGCACGCAGGACGCGGTAAGCGGTCATGAAGGCCGCGTCGATTTCCGCATCCGTGCCGGTCGCATGGGCTGGATCATCCACGCCCCAATGGGTACGC
Organism: Methylobacter luteus IMV-B-3098; assembly: GCF_000427625.1. GTDB lineage: Bacteria > Pseudomonadota > Gammaproteobacteria > Methylococcales > Methylomonadaceae > Methylobacter > Methylobacter luteus. The sequence continues at coordinate 1,048,410 of NZ_KE386569.1, read as the reverse complement.
AGCGCCGGGCCAAGGTAAGCCGGGCAAGTTTCGCCTGCCGCGCTGGCGCATACGGTGATGACGATATCCGGCGTATGCGGCAGGCTATCCCACGACTTGCTGTGCAAGCCTTGGGTCGAGATGCCCTCGCGGTCCAGCAGAGCCAGCGAGCGCGGATGCACCTGTCCGGTGGGCTTGCTGCCCGCACTCATGGCCGTCCAACCAGCGGGGGCGAGATGATTGAAAGTGGCCTCAGCCAGGACCGATCGGCAGGAGTTGCCGGTGCAAAGGAAGAGGATGTTTGGCATGGTGTTTCCCTGAATATGATTGAATCGTTCGCACTAAAATAATTATGGCAATAATTGAATACTGGCATTAAACACCTATGTATTCATGCTCTTACCTCAAACTCTTAATATTTGTTATCCACTGCAGCAGGATGAAGTTGACTTCTCGTCAGAGCAACAGGTCGTTGCCGGCTCAGGCGCACAGCAGGCGGTTGTGGTCTCGGGTGGACAGCAGACAAAAGGATTTTCGCCATCAGACTGAGCATTCTGATCGTTAAACGTTGGAATCTCGGACAAGGAATGGAAGGATTCCCAGGCAATGCCTTGTGGATCGGTGATCCAGTATTTATCGGAGCGCATGTAGCAACAAGCTGCCTGTTCCTGCGTTTCGACAGGCCGTTGCGTGGCATCCAGGCGCTGTTTGATGTCCTGCAGTTCCTGATCGTCTTCGGCCTGAACACCAAGATGATCGAGTCCGAATCGGTTGCCGCGGTTGGAGATGGCGAAATTGATGCGCGGGTCGTCCAGCATCCATTTTGCGTAATCCTCGTGCCGCACCGTGGGGTCACAGCCGAACAGGGTGCTGTAAAACTCAATGTTCCGGTCGAGGTTCTCTACCGACAGGTGTATATGGAATCTTTTCATGTAAATCTCCTTAAATTGATATACGCATAAGCGTATGTTTTTGGTAAAAAATACATCAACAGCAAGCTGCTGCTTCAGGCCGGCATTGCATGTTCTGCAAGCGTTCCAGATCGTTTTTAAGCTGACCGCTTTTATCGGCGGCCATTAACGCGTTTTCCAGAATCGGAAACGCCCAGTCAGGCAGTTTCGGGCTGATCTGATAATAAACCCACTGCCCTTCACGACTGTCCAGCAATAAACCGCATTGACGCAATTGCGCCAGATGCCGCGAGATTTTAGGTTGAGACAGATCCAGCGCCGTCGTCAACTCGCAGACGCAGAGTTTGCCTTCTTTTTGCAGCAACGTGATACAGCGCAGGCGCGTATCGTCAGACAAGGATTTAAAAAATTGAGCCGGTGTAATCATGTGCATCTAAGTTATGAATATATGCATAACCATATATAAATATCATCAACCAGTCAAATTTTATTTTTTGTTCGGCATGGAAAAATCGTAAAAATAACTGAAAGCGCCAGTCTAAGTTTTATAAAAAATCCTGACTAAATAGCTCAAAATTGACAATAGCGTTAAGATAAAAAAGTTCTCATTTCAGGCGTCATGAGGTAAAAGCCATGAAAAGCAAGCTTAAAACCTTAATAGATTACGTGCTGATCGGCGTGGCTGGATTCCTTCCTATCGCCTTAGTGTTCCAGATTGTTATCTATGTCGAACATTTATTGGCAGACTTTGTATTACTCGTCCATGGTCGATACGAAAATCCATTAGTGCCTATCGCTTTGTTTATGGCAGCCATAGCGCTACTTGTAAGGGCTCGCGTTTGAAAATGGCCGGGCTCGCAATTAGCCCGATTTTCGGCTCGAATTATTTGCCACTGAAAATCCGGCCCGGCTCGCATTAGGGGTCTTGCTCACTTTTGGTGATGCAAAACTCAAAAGTTATTCTGGCTCAGCAGTCAGCGTGTCGTAGCGATTGACTGCGGTACTGGATTTTGAACGAACGACTGGAAGACTGAGATCCTTAGAGCTTGTTCAATATCTCCGTAGCAACAGCGCCAGGAAGGCCAGATTAACGAACTGTAAGCTGGTATTGAGCAAGCGCTCAGTGTTCTTCCATAATCTTCGGCACTTCTCCAGCCAGGCAAACGAACGCTCTACTACCCAGCGTTGCGGAATGACAGCGAAGGTATGAAGCTCATGGCGTTTGGCCACCTGCACCGAAGCGCCAAGCAGACTCTGAACAGCTTCGGCGAAGGGTTGGCCACTATAGCCGCCATCGACCAGCAGCGAAGTGACCTCAGTTAAGTCTTTCCAGTTCTGTTCAATGGTTTTTAGCGCCCCTTGGCGATCACTGACGTCCGCCGTGGTGATGGCAATTGCATGGGGTAACCCTTGCGTGTCGACAAAAATATGTCGCTTGATACCTGAAACCTTTTTGCCGGCATCATAACCTTTGCTGCGTGCGCAGTCGGTGTTTTTGACACTCTGTGCATCAACGATGCAGAAACTCGTCCTGGCGTTGCGCCCCTGTCTGGTACGGGCCTCGCCAACCTGATTTTTTTAATGCCTGCTCCAGCAGGCTGGTTCCACCTTCAGGTTTCTCGCTCCATAACGAAAAATAATGATGGACCGTGCGCCATTTCGGAAAGTCGCTCGGCAGCATGCGCCACTGGCAGCCGCTCTTCAGCAAGTACAGAATGGCACAGAACACTTCATACAAGTCCACTGTACGAGGTCGGGTTTTCTTGCGAGCATTTTCTAGCAGAGCTCTGATCGGTTCAAATTGTTCGCGACTGATGTCGCTGGGGTACACTTTTCTCATGCCCTCATTATCTATCATACTCAGCAGATATTGAACAGGCTCTTAGGACAGGCCTGGCGTGTCAGGTGCGGGCGTAGCAACAACCGGCCGCAAAGGCATCAGGCGGCTAATAAAAACCGCCGGGTTAATAGATCCAGACCCGCACGCCCGTACATCGACCGCTTCAGCGTTTTGAGCCGGTTGATGTGACCTTCGACCGGACCGTTGCTCCAGGGCAAGATCAGGCTGGTTTTCACGGCGTCATAGTCGTCGCGCAGCCCTTTGGCAAAGCGCTGCAAGGCGGGGCAGATACTCTGGGCAGCGCGCACCAGCCAGTGATCAAAGCGGTCGGGCTGCCGTTGACGGACCATCGCGGCAAACTCGCGGGCGAGTTCAATGGCGGCTGCTAATTCCGCATGTTGCGCTTTAAGCTGCAGGATCAAGCGTTCGTCCTCCTCGATGCGTTGTTCGGGTCGTTGCAATACCAGCCGCGTGACACGTCGGGTAGTGAGCGCCCGCAGCCGAGTTTGATTAACTTTGGGCAGTTGCCCCGGAGGCCGCTGTCGAGGCTTGAGTCCCTGGGCCTCTCGCAACCGGCGGGTGTAGCGCGCTACTGTAGCATAGCTACCGCCATAGCCTTGGCTTTGAAGCGCGCGGAACAGCGCCAAGGTTTCACGCTGCCCCGCATTCCAACGCTCGACCAGGTAGGCTTTGTAGGGATCCAAGAGGCTTCTGCCCCGATCGCTGCGCTCCTTGCGTTCCGGAAAGACCGGGGCCTGAAGGTAGCGGGTCACGGTCATGCGGCCGATGCCCAACTGTCGGGCAATGACGCGATCAGACCAGCCGTGGCGGTGCAGTTCCCAGACTCGGGTGTAATGGGCGAGGCGCCGCGCCCGGCGCTGTTCGGCCCGTTGCCTCGCCAGAGGCGGCGGTCGGGTTGGTGGCACCGTGACGGTGCCGGCAGGGATACTCGGTTCCGACTTAAGCTGCTTCTTGACCTCAGTGAGTGCGGAACCATGGGCGCTGAAGACCTGATCGAGTGCTTCGCTTAGGTTCTGCAGCAAATGAAAGCGATCGGTCATCTGGATCGCCTGCGGCGCACCCGCGCGAATCCCCTCCGCATAGGCGATGGACCGATCCCGGGCCACCATCTTGACGCCGGGATGTGCGCACAGCCAGCCGGCCAGGGTATCGGCTTGGCGGTCGGCGAGCAGTGCGACCGGCCGGCTTTGCTCCAGATCGACGAGGATCGTGCCGTAGCTTTGGCGTTTGCGATGGGCCCAGTCGTCAACCCCCAGAATAGCTGGCGCTGGTCCGTCCGGCAAAGGTTGACGGCGTATCAGCCGTAACAGGGTATGACGAGACACCCTGATGCCGAGGCGGTCGCTCAGCCGAGCCCCGGGTGCCCCGCCCAAAGCCAGGCCGATAGAGGTCAGACGTTCGGCCAAGCGATTCGTGCGTCGTGCCCACGGTTCGGCCAGGTCGGGCAGACGTTCGGTGAAAATTCGTCGTGAGCAAGCAGCGTTGTCACAGAAGAGCTTACGCACGCTGAGCTGAATCTGAAGGCCATAACCACTCCACGGCAGATCCGTCAGTGTGCGCTGATAGCGGCTGTGGAGGCGTGCCGCCGGCTGATGGCAGCCCGGGCAAGAAGGGGTTGGCTGTAGGGAGGTTAACTGCAGTACAAACTGAGTTTGCGTAGTTTCAACCCGCCAGGCATCAAAGCGAAGATCGGGTAACGCGAGGAGCTGTTGAACAAGGAAATGCATCTCCTTGATATGGGGATAGCCGGTTGAGAAATCATCACCAAAAGTGAGCAAGACCCCTAATGCGAGCCGGGCCGGATTTTCAGTCGCAGCTAATTTGAGCCGAAAAACGGGATAATTGCGAGCCCGGCGGTTTTCAAACGCGAGCCGTTACAGCTACTGGCTTATTTCGGCAAACTGCTCAAGCATGACAGAGCGCATTTACTGTATTATCTGGAAGGACTGATCCAGCGCATCCCCGTTATCGGCAGCATTTATCGAGTCACCAGGAAACTGATCAGATTGTTTTTCACGACTCAAGACCCGCAAGTGCGGGAAATAGTGTATGTGGAATATCCCAAAGACGGCATGTGGGTACCCGCCTATGTCACCAATCGCATAAACGACAGCTACATTTTGTACATTCCCACTTCGCCCAATCCCACGTCCGGTTTTACCGTTCTGGTCCATAAAGACAAGGTCGTCAAATCGGCCATGAACATTGAAGAAGTCTCGAGCTTCGTGATCAGCGTGGGCGTTGATTATGCTAAACCCGATGAAACAAGCAATTTATATAAATAGCGGCATAGCCAATCAACCGCTATGCAACATCAGAAAACGGGCTATATGAATTACTTGGCGTGCGTCCATCTACCGGAGATATAGCCCAATGCCTCCTGAATATTCAGATCGCGCGTGCCTCCGCCGGTTCTGACGTAAAATTTCGGCGTATTGCCCTGGTTTAAAAACACCGGTCTGGCAGCGGGGGACACGATAAGGCGACAGACGTCCTTATCATCAATGACGTGGAATAAAACATGGACAAAGGGGCAAAGATCGGCGCCCAGATTCGTCGAAATAAGCGTCATGATAGTTTGCTCGAACCCATCCTGGTCAGGCCTTTTGAGTGTTTGGTAATCTTTTTCAAGGCCGACCACCTCGCCATCATCGGCAACACCGATCAGCAACGTGCCGCCTTGATGGCTATTCAGAAATCCGGCCAGGGTTTTCAGCACAACACCTTCAAGAGCCCGGTTTATGCGCGACTCCGCCATATCCCAGCGCAATGAAGACTTGAACTCCAGTAAAGGCCCTTCACCCTGCAGGATAATCGAAGGCAAATCTTTATCCAGTTCCATTTTTAATTGTTCGATGCGCAGCAAGCGATTATGCAGCACTGTGTATAGACCCAAAGACAACAATCCAAGCATCGCACCGATTTCCGCATAGAACACGATGAGATTATTCTGTGCAATCTTCCCCGTCAGCATCTCCCTGACTTGACGCAGTACATACTCGATTGACGAGACCGGATTGGCTGCCCGCTCGCGCGAGCTAATATAATCATAACTTGGCGCCAAAATGAAAATACCGATTAACGCCCCTATAATCGCGGCAGCAAAGTAGAGCTTTAGCTGTTGCCTCCAAAGCCTAATCATCAATAAAAAAAATCTTTTCATTATTTCTCGGAATTCAATCTTTTAGAGAAACAGCCCGGGGTATATAACGGATACTTGTATCAACGGCAAATCAGGCCGACGATTTGTTTGTAATAACTACATAGACAGGGACAATCGGAGAGCAGGATCTCCACAACATTCGGAAACTTACAAGCCTGCGCATCCCTCATGAAGACCGGCTTGAATTCTTTACGGTAATTTAACTCAGATGTTCCAATACCGCTCTTGCCCACGCCGAGAACTTGCCGGTATAGGGAATAACCGTTAGGCATCTTCGCTCTCCGGAATGGTGAAAGATCTTATTGATTCTGTGAATTTGCGTATCATCGATCGCCAGATCGATGTAGAACACCACCTTGTTGTAGCCATCGCTGCGATCTTCCGCGAACTGCTTGAGAATCAGCCGCACTAACGCATCCTCTTCGGGCAGACTGTAGCCGACGATTACCAGCACAGTCGATTCATGCAGTAGCCGGATAACTTTTGGAAAGATAGCCTGAAAATATTTTTGCTGATAATCCTGCTCATGCGACGGCAGCATGATTTGCGGCGGATTTAATTTCAGGCTGCGAAAATCTTTCTCTCTGTAATCAAATTCGTAGCCTAACGGGGTCTCATAAATCTCAAAACCGCCATTGACTTTCAGCAGATTATTAACAAAGCCATGATCGTGTATCGCTGTGGCCCTGTTTTTGCCGCAACAACACTGCCGCGGCGTGATGCCACGATAGGTATGCCGTAAAAACGACTCATCCGGTCCTGCGCAATTATCCAGAATAGCCTCGATAGTGGCGTCGTAATTTGTGGTAATGAAATGCGGCCTTACACCTTCAGGCAAACTCTCAGAGCCGTCAGCATCTCTAAGCAGCCGTGAAAAAAGCTGCAAGATAGTCTGCTGATCATCGCTCAATTGAGTATCGAAACAAAATTTGTCAAGATCAGGATTAACAGGATATGAAGGCGCCATATTCTTAAATTTTTCGACAATCAGCGCCTTGAGCTCGTTTTCAACGATGGCGATATTCTGTTCATCCAGGTATCTCGACCTGACGACGGCATATTTTTTCATCATGCCGATCTGATAAACGATGTCTTTAAAGAGCTCGCAGGTTATATCCAGTCCATGCACCTGATAATTATTGAGCGTCAGAAACTGCTCCAGAGCCTGGCCGCTTGGATTCCACTCTTTATATTTGAACTCAAACAACTGGTTTTCCAGCGGAAACCGTTCGTCCCATGATTTAGGGAAACCGGCCCCGAGGAAAAACGAAAAGTTACATAGTGGCGCTGTTTTTTTGCCTTTAAAGGAATGCTGATTGATCAGGGATGCAAATGTTCTAGGAGAATCCATCACGGCTTTCTCGGTATCCACCGTTAATTAATAAGATTTTATTAATTAAGAAGATTTTTTCTGAAATTTTCGGACTTAGAAAAGCCATCTTAACCATCTTGAATTCCCAAGCACAGAGCGATTTGTATGACAGCCTGAATTTTGGCCCTTAACGGCAATTAGACCAGATGGAACGCTATTGATTTCATGTGCGCTACTCTTTAAATGTTAAATCTGTATTACAAATTTATTGCCATATAAGAAACAATCAAGTTCTTTTTTCGGTTATTGTTAATAATACGGACACCTCGTATAGTAGTACCAGATTTTACAAGAACCGCTATTAACATTTTATAAGGAAATGAAAATGAACGATTTATCCAAAGATATTCTGACTAGCCTGGTGTTTGTGACAGGTCTTTTCGGTTTTGTTTCAGGCGAGTACATTATCTCGTCCACTTTGTTTGCCACTGCGGCTATCGCCAGCAACGTAAACCTGAACCGTAAACGGAATAATGCGGGATTGATGTAATTATCATATCCCTGAGTGCTCCATTCATATTACGTCCCTCAACTATCGTTTGATGACTTCCTGGGTATGAGTGCCCAGGAAGATTTTTCTCTTCAGTTTTTCCTGTTGCGCCGGCGCTAATGCTGATCCCCATTAAAACCATCCGCTCCGTCTGACAGACAACCGCGCAGAAACAAGCTTGTAGCCTGCCTTGCCCAGATATCAATTTGCGCCTCATCAGGCGTGGGACCCAAGCCGAGCTGTAGTCTCAGAACCCTTTCACCGCGTAGTGAGCTTATGAATTGTTCGGCGAGTAAACCCGGATCTATGGCGGCAAAATAGCCAACTTGTTGCTGCCGGATAAAAAACTGCTCCAGATGATTCAGAGTGCGCTGTGGCCCCTGCTCATAGAATTGCATGGCGAGATCCGGGAATTGTAATGATTCACCTATTAATATGGCGCGTATGCGCACCGCATCCGGTCGGGTAATGCCGAGCAGAAACTGCCTGGCGAAAGCAGTTAGCGCTTCCTCTGGCTGACCTTCTAAAAGACCTTCCGACAGGACCGATATAAACGGGTCACTGGCACGTTTTATAACTGCGCCGAACAACCCGGCCTTGCCGCTGAACTGATTATAGATAGTGCGCATCGACACGTTGGCCTCCCTGGCAATGGTTTCCAGGCTCAGGCTTCCATAACCGTATTCAAGAAAAAGCTTGAGGGCCGTATCCAGCAATCGGTCACGGCTTTGACACTCCTCACCCTTGCGCGGTCGTCCGCATTTAATCATTTGTTCACTCATAAAACATTATTTGACTTGAGGCATGATCATACCGTAAATTAAACGGTAATATTCTTTACCATTTATTTTTTCTTTTCAATGACAAGGTGTAAAAGGGATGAAAAAAGCAACGCGCATGTCGACTGTCATCCATCGGTCAGGCCCGCCAAAGATATCAATGCAAGACCTATGGAAAGGACTGTTGACCCTCGTCACACTGGTGGCGATAACCGGCTGTAGCAACCAGAACGGTCCGGAATCCCAAAATGCTCAAGGCCAACCGCCCGGCGTCAAAATCGCCCAGCCCCTGGCGCAAGATGTCACCGAATGGGACGAGTACACGGGCCGCATCGAAGCCGTCAGTTCAGTAGATGTGCGAGCACGAGTCAGCGGCTATCTCGAGAAAGTGAACTTCAAGGCCGGAGAAAAGGTAAAGAAAGGCGATCTGTTATTCCTGATCGACCCCAAACCGTTCAGTGCTCAACTGAGCTACGCCGAAGCGGAGCTGGAGCGAGCACGGTCCAAGCGCGAGCTGGCCAAAAATGACCTGGAGCGGGCCGAACGCCTGTTCCGCGCCAAAGCAATCTCGGAAGAGGAGCATGATGCCCGCAGCAAGGGCTTGCGCGAAGCCGCGGCGGCAGTTCAATCCGCGGAAGCCAATGTTTATACAGCCCGTCTGAACCTCGATTTCACCAAGATCCGCGCCCCGATAGACGGACGCATCGGACGTGAACTGATCACCGAAGGCAACCTTGTCAGCGGCGGCGGCGCTGATGCTACGCGTTTGACCTTCATTGTTTCCACCGATCCCGTCTATGTTTACGTGGATGCGGATGAGCGCTCGGTGCTGAAATACCGGCGTCTGGCCCAACAAGTCGGAGGCGGCGATTTTGGCGCAGGACAAACGCCCGCGCAACTGGCCGTGGCTGACGAGACCGACTTCCCCCATCAGGGCACACTCGACTATATTTCGCCGCGCGAGGATACGGCTACCGGCACGGTGACGTTGCGCGGCGTGTTCCCCAATGCGGATGACTTGCTGAGCCCCGGCTTTTTCGCGCGCATGCGAGTTCGCGGCAGCACCCCCTACCCGGCTATTCTGCTGCCTGATCGGGCCATCGCAACGGATCAGGCGCAACGATTCGTCTGGGTCGTCAATCAGGAAAACCAGGTGGAATACCGCAAAGTGGTTCTAGGCGCCCATATCGGTCAATCGCGCGTGATCAAAGAAGGCTTGAAGCCTGAGGAATGGGTTGCTATCGAAGGCCTGCAAAAGCTCAGACCTGGCATTAAGGTGAATCCGGAACGTATCTCGCTCGCCGAGCAGCATAAAGAGCAATAAACCATGAATCGCTTCACCCACTTTTTTATTGATCGGCCGATCTTCGCATCGGTATTGTCTATCTTGATCATCCTGGTCGGCGGACTGGCTCTGATCGCCCTGCCTATTGCCCAATACCCGGAGATCGCGCCACCTACTGTGGTCATCAGTGCCACCTACCCAGGCGCCAATGCCCAGGTTGTGGCCGAAACCGTGGCTACGCCCATAGAGCAGGAAGTCAATGGTGTCGAGGACATGCTGTACATGTCCTCGCAGTCCACCAACAGCGGCTTCATGGCGCTTACGGTGACATTCAAACCGGGTACCGATCTGGATACAGCTCAGGTTCTGGTGCAAAACCGTGTGGCGCTGGCCGAACCCAAACTGCCTGAAGAAGTACGGCGCCAAGGCATTAGCGTCAAAAAGCGCAGCCCGGATTTGAGTCTGGTCGTCAATCTGGTCTCTCCGGACAAGCGCTACGACAGCGTTTATCTGAGCAATTATGCGTTGCTGCAAATCAAGGATACTCTGGCGCGACTGCCCGGCGTCGGTGAAATTCTGGTATTCGGCGCCCGCGATTACAGCATGCGGCTCTGGCTGAATCCCGAGCAGGTCGCGGCGCGCAATATGACCGCCAGCGACGTGGTCAACGCTATCCGCGAGCAAAATATCCAGGTAGCTGCCGGCGTGGTCGGCCAGCAGCCTTCGAAGGAGAATACCGATTTTCAATACACGGTCAGCACACTCGGACGTCTCATGGAGGCCGAGCAGTTCGCCGATATCGTGATCAAGAAAGGCGCCGATGGACAGGTGACGCGGCTCAAGGATGTAGCCCGCATTGAACTGGGGGCCAAGGATTACAATTCAGGATTGTTCCTGGACGGCGAGCCCACCGTCGGCCTCGCCATCTTCCAGTTGCCGGGTTCCAATGCGCTGGATACTAAAAAAGCAGTTGTCGAAGCCATGGAAAGGTTGAAGACACGCTTTCCTGAAGGCCTTGAATACAACATGGTCTATGACACCGTTGTATTCATACAGCAATCCATCAATGCGGTTGTCAAAACGTTGTTTGAAGCCATATTGCTGGTCGTGATCGTGGTCGTGATATTCCTGCAGAACTGGCGCGCCACGATCATTCCGCTGCTCGCCGTACCGGTCTCGCTGATCGGCACGTTTGCCATCATGGCCGCCTTGGGTCTGTCCCTGAACACCTTGTCGTTGTTCGGCCTGGTGCTGGCCATCGGTATCGTCGTGGATGATGCTATTGTTGTGGTGGAGAACGTGGAGCGACATATCGCTATGGGTCTGTCAGCCCGTGATGCTACGCGAAAAGCTATGGACGAGGTCGTAGGGCCCATTATCGCAACGGCCCTGGTGTTAATCGCCGTATTCGTGCCGACGGCTTTCATCACCGGCGTATCGGGCGCTTTCTATAAACAGTTCGCGTTGACTATCGCCGTTTCGGCCACCATCTCGGCGTTCAACTCGCTGACCCTGAGTCCCGCCTTGTGCGCATTGCTGCTGGATCGGGCACATGGCAACAAAGACAAGCTCACACAGGTGATCGATCGTCTGTTCGGCTGGTTCTTCAACAGCTTTAACAAGTTTTTCGACCGTTTCAGTGAAGGCTACGCGCGCCTGGTAGGCCGTCTGATCCGTACAACTGCAGTCGTGCTGGTGCTCTATGTAGGACTCAATGGGCTTAACTTCCTGGCTTTCGAAAAAGTTCCGACCGGCTTCATCCCGCAGCAGGACCAGGGCTATCTGATCCTGTATGCACAGCTGCCCGATGCGGCCTCGCTGGGACGCACCCAGGAAGTGGTCCAGCAAGCGACGCGCATCGTTCTGGAGACTGAAGGCGTCAAACACCTGAACGCCTATGCCGGCTTTTCGATCCTGAGCGGCTCCAGCCAGTCCAACGTCGCCACGATGTTCGCCCGACTCAATGATTTCGAGCAACGGGCCGGCCACGAAAATCTGCATGCCGATGCCGTCATCAAAAACCTCCAGCAGCGGCTTGCCCAGATCAAGGATGCCCATATCGCCGTGTTTGCGCCGCCGCCGATCCGGGGCATGAGCTCGGTAGGCGGTTTCAAGCTGCAAATTCAGGATCGAACCGATGCCGGCATCGATGCCTTGCAACAGGTGAACTCGGAACTGATCGCCAAAGGCAATCAGCAGCCCGGCCTGGTGGGATTGTTCTCAACCTTCCGGTCCGGCGTCCCGCAACTGTTCCTGGATGTCGACCGCACACGCGCCAAGTCCATGGACGTGCCTCTGAAGGAAGTGTTCGACACCCTGCAAATCTACCTGGGCTCGCTTTATGTCAATGACTTCAACCGCTTCGGGCGGACTTACCAGGTTATGGCGCAGGCCGACTCCGATTTCCGTATGAAGCCCGAAGACATCGCCGAGCTCAAGACGCGCAACCTGCAAGGCGGCATGGTGCCGCTCGGCTCGCTTGTCGATGTGAAAGAAATTACCGGGCCGGACAAGATTACGCGTTACAACATGTATCCGGCGGCCGAAATCAATGGCGGCACACTGCCCGGCGTCAGCTCCGGCCAGGCCATTGACGTCATGAACCAACTGATGAAAGCGGAGTTGCCGCCCGGATTCGATTTCGAATGGACCGAGCTCAGTCTGCAGCAGGTTTTGGCCGGCAACGTGGCCCTGCTCGTTTTCCCGCTCAGCGTTATCTTCGTATTTCTGGCGCTGGCGGCCCAGTACGAAAGCTGGTCGTTGCCGTTTGCGGTGATCCTGATCGTACCGATGTGCATCCTGTCATCGATGACCGGTGTGTGGTTGAGCCATATGGATAACAATATCTTCACGCAGATCGGCTTTATCGTACTGGTGGGCCTGGCCAGCAAGAACGCAATTTTGATTGTGGAATTCGCCAAGCAGCGGCAAGAAAGCGGCCTTAACCGCTTCGAAGCCGCCGTGGAAGCCTCCCGAATCAGATTGCGCCCCATTTTGATGACCTCGTTCGCCTTCATCATGGGCGTGTTTCCACTGGTAGTCTCCGAAGGCGCTGGCGCGGAAACACGGAAACTGCTGGGCACAGCCGTATTCAGCGGCATGATTGGCGTGACCTTGTTCGGCCTGCTGTTGACGCCGGTCTTTTATGTGACTGTACAGGCTCTGGCGCAGCGTCTGCGGCCGTCCAGACCCAAGGCCAGCAACATGCCGACTCATGAGCCCTCTTCCGGTACCGAACTATGATCCAGCATAAAACTAAATCCCGCATAATCACGGCGATACTGACCGCCACGCTGGTGAACGCCTGCGCGGTCGGCCCGGACTATGAAACGCCGGCAACCGCTGTTCCCCAAACCTTCGCCCATGGCGTCCAGCCCGAATTTTCCCAGCAAGGCGTGGAAGTCAGCTGGTGGAAGCTGTTCGATGATAAACAGTTAACGGCGCTGGTCGACCAGACCGTGCTGAATAACCGCGACCTTGATACAGCCCGGGCCAATCTGCGCGAAGCACGGGCGCTCTATATGGAAACGGGACTTAATCTGTTTCCCATAGTCAGCTCGCACGCTAATTATAATGAGCAGAAACGAAGCGTCGCCTCCTTAAACAATCGAGCTTTCGTACCACGCGAGCTAAAGCTGTACAACATCGGTTTCGATGCTTTTTGGGAAGTCGATTTCTTTGGCCGCGTGCGCCGCAATGTCGAAGCGAGCAGCGACGAAGTCGAGGCGCAGGAAGCCAGCCTTCGCGATCTCAGCGTCAGCCTGATCGCCGAGGTGGCCAGAAACTATTTCGAATTGCGTGGACTGCAAAACCAGTTGGCGGTAGCTCAAAAGAACGCCGAAAACCAGGCCCAAACACTGGAAATAACGCGCACGCGACTTGAAAACGGGCGCGGCACGGAACTTGACACATCAAGAGCTTTAGCCCAGCTCGATTCCACGAAGGCCATCATTCCACCGCTCGAGAGCGGTATCTTCCGAACTATCCACCGGCTCGGCGTACTGACCGGACAGTTGCCGGATGCGCTGACCAAGGAACTGGAGCAGCCTGCGCTAATGCCCAAAATTCCCGAAGTCATTCAGATCGGCAGTCCCGAAGAACTGCTGCGCCGACGGTCTGATATACGCATTGCCGAACGTACACTGGCTGCCGCAACGGCCCTCATTGGCGTCGCTACGGCTGATCTTTTCCCGCGCGTCACCTTTGTCGGCACTATCTCTCTTGAGTCCAGCACCCTGTCGAGCCTAGGCGCAGCGGGTTCGGACACCTATTCTGTTGGCCCCCGGATCAGTTGGGCCGCCTTCGACCTGGGCCGCGTGTATGCACGCATCAAGGCCGCTGATGCCAGCGCCGAAGCCAGCTTGGCTCAGTACGAGCAGACGGTGTTGAATGCTTTGGAAGAAACGGAAAACGCGCTAGTGAACTACAATCGCGAGCGAGCCCGGCGGGCGCTGCTTACCACAGCGGCTAAAGCCAGCGAGAGAGCCCATGAATTGGCCCACCTGCGCTTCCAGGAAGGGGTAGCCGATTTCCTGACCGTACTGGATACCGAACAGCGTCTGTTACAGGACCAGGACCAGTTGGCTCAGAGCGAAACCGCTACGGCGACTGCGCTGGCAGCGCTTTATAAAGCTTTAGGCGGCGGCTGGGAGTCGACTGTTGCCCTGGAAAGACCTGCTCGACTGTTGCCTTAGATAGAACCGACTGACGAGGAAACCTGCCGCGGTTGCGAAAAACTGTAATCGCAACTCGCGGCATCAATGATAAAAAGGCTGCTAGCTGGACTTGGGATTAGGCCCGTATTGATTGTCGCCGGGCTGACTGTCCAGCACAAAAAAGAAAATCAGAATCAAACCGCCGAGGATCGGAATCAGCATAAGCAACTGCCACCACCCGCTGCGTCCCGTATCATGCAGTCTTCTCGCGCCTACCGCCAGCGATGGAACCAGCATGGCCAATGCATAAATGCCGCTGAGTAAACCGGCACCTGTTTCCATGCTAAATGTCCCTGTCACTTGATCAACAATGGACAAGGCGAAATAGATGAGAAAATAGAACAGGATGAAATACCAGAATTCCTGTCGATGCGCCCGTCCGTCAAACACGGCATATTTATTCTTCACTGCTTCAAGATACCAATTCATAATTTACTCCCGGAAAGTTTATTAATACTTGTACGACCAAATTTCAGTATAGTCGAGCCAGTACAATATTCCCAAACTACCGGCCAGGCATAAAGGGCGCGGCTTCAGGAATATCCCTCACACCTTTGTCAGGCTGAAATTGCTGCAACTGTGGCGTTTCATGGCGGATAGACTCTGAGTAGATAATGAACTTGAAGGGATTGAACTCCTGGTATTTCTCCTTCAATTTCAGGAAGGCATTTTCCTTAAGCGCTTGTAATTTTCCGTCGGACGGATATTGAGTCAGCGCCCATGCCGTTGTGCGCGCCGCGAGTTCGTGGTCGCCGCTCTCCAGCATCTTTTCGACGGCGTCGGCCAGATCCTGTTCCGAAAGATCCAGATAGCCCGTCAGTAATGACCCGAATTCCTTTTGGCTTAGCGTATCCATGCCTTGCTGATCACGCTGCCAGTAACCGACATTCTGATCGTAGAGTCGATTGATCACGTTTTCGCGCATGATGAGAAAAGGCAGTTGCACCTCGGAATTTTGATAAATGGATGGCGGCATCAGGTTCCGATGATGAATCGCCGCGCGGTCCGCCCATTTCCAGATATCCTTCATGGTTTCCTGATGAAGCCACTGGAGATTGGTTTTGAGCCTGGCTAGCAGCGCCGGAGAGTGAAAAACGCGCGTCAACGGTTCATGCCCGTGGAGCAGGTGTTTGGGATTAAGGGACACGACAGTATCGATAGCCTCGAACAGCCCTGGCAGGTTGCCTTCCTCAAAAAAAGGCGCGCCGATGTAGGGCATGATGAAATCGCCGACGAAAAGGACGTCATGCTCGGGAACATGAATGAACATGCCATCGACCGTTTCCCCGCCCGGCACAGGGATGAGTTCAAAACGCGTCCCTCCCACGATCACCTCGGTACGCTGGCCAACCGTGACATCGGGTTTGAAATCAGCGATGAATCCTGCGTTGAAATCACTGCCAAAAAAATACGAATACGGAAATTCCTGACTGCCCTTGCTGATGATGTCCAGCTCCTTGCGGAAATTGTCCCTGACGTAGAACTTGACCGGGGCGCCCAGATGACGGAAATAGCGGTGTCCGCCAATATGGTCCCAGTGGGCGTGGGTCACGAACACCGTCGTCAGCGGCGGTAGGCCAGGGACGCGGCTGCGCAGGAATTCATAGGCCGCCTGCGTCGAGTCGGGTCTGGTTCCGGCATCGATGGCTATCAGCTCCTTGCCGTCCTTTGAGACGATGAAGTTATACTCGGTGAATTCGAACCCCGATAGGTTGAAGACCTTTCCGGGAACGACCTCTGTCAATCGCCTGGGATAGAAGGTATGGCCTTTTGCGGCATTGACCGCATACGGCGTAGTCAGCGTGATAGGTTTGTCGAAGCCATCATAGCCGCTTGCCAACAGATAGTCCCGGGCGCGCTTGTGATCGCCGGTCTTTTCGTACAGAACGGCCAGCTGGTAAAAAATCTCCCGCAACCAACCGGAATGAGGGGCTTTATCGATGTTGTCCATACACCATTGAAGATCGACAAAAGCCGCATCGGTCTTGTCGAACCGGTCTGGGAGCTGGGCATAGACAACTCCCGTCATCCAACGCACCAGAAAGTTGTCGTTATGGATCAGAGTTCGCGCGTTTTCCAGCATGTCGACGGTATCGTTCACCCAGGCGATCCGGCTCAGCAGCGGCTCCTGATCAGCACGGGAGGCGCGCAAAACGCCCAAAGCGCTCAGGTATAAGGCCTTTTGCTCAGCAGTAAGTTGCGAGCTGTGTTTTTGCGACAGGGATTCAAAGAACGCGATGCCGGCCTGAAGCTGATTGGCATTCATGAATTGCTGCATCAGGAATGCGGTGAGCTGAGGGTCCTTGACTGACCCGGCCTGGTGCAGCGCTTTCAGATATTCCAGTTCGGGATGATAGGTTTGATACGGCGCAGTGTCTGTGGTTGCACACCCGCTTCCGAGCAGACTGGCCGCTATCAGAAAAATGCAGGTAATTGTGAAAGAATGTCTATAAGTTGTTGCACATCTCTTGCTCGTTCTTTTACGCATTTTTTCCTCCTGCGTCATCAGGCGACTGTCTAACATAAAAACTCAACCGCCAGCGCTCTACGGCAAGTTTGAAATCTCAATCAATCAGCGTGTTGAAGCATCGTCTTCTGGCTGATAGCCGATCTCCGCCATTGCATCGGAAATATCCCAGAACCGTTTTCTGTTATTCGAAACGCCGTAATAAATCGCAAACCGGACTTCAGCCAGAAGACTCTTCTTCACCAATTGCACGAGATCCCGGTGGCTGAGCCATATACTCTGACTGCGTGCATCCCTGGCAGGATCATCGTCCTTCAGAACTGAACCAATGCGCAGGCAAATTGACTCAAGGCCGTGCACCTCGTAATACATTCTGGCAATCGCTTCCCCGGCAGCCTTGCTGACCCCGTAGTAGCCATCAGGACGAATCGGGTGCTGCGTCGTGATTAAGGCCGGGTTCTCCTGGGTATGCAGGTGGCGAGGAAAACCTTCATAGGCGCCTGTAACGTGGTTTGAACTTGCGAATACGACCCGCTTGACCCCGTGCGCCCTGGCTGCCTCATAGAGATTCCTGGTTCCGGCGATATTGTTCACTAATACGGATTGCCAGTCCGCATCGGCACGCGGATCGCCTGCCAAGTGAACCACGTAGGCAAGCGCCGGGATGCGTTCAAATACAGCATTAATTTGTTCCTGGTTTGAAATATCGGCTCGAAATACGTTTCCGGTCTGCTCGCTCAGGCAAATATCAACTCCATAGAGTTCGAATGAGTCCGCCAAGCCGCGCCACAGGGTTTTGCCGATCAAACCGCTGTGGCCGGTGATCAATAATTTCGGGAGTATCATTGGTTTCATCTCCTGACGAGGTTTAGACTCGCTATATCCGACTGCCTACCGGTTATGAATTTTCATATATACCCTCTTCAGACCGTTAACAACCATAAAATGGTCATCAAAAAATTAATTTATTCACGGCAAATCAGAATCTGATGTACGCACGGGCACTGCGGCTCTTGAGTCTCCTTTACCGAAAGCGATTCAATGCGCGTCCTCGGACGAGCGCGGCTCCTAAGAAGCCGCAATGCTCATAATCTTCTGTTGCCAGAACTAACCGCTGCGGTTTAGTCTAAGCGGTAACGCTACATGCAATGCAAAGGAAGTTGTTTGAACGATGCCATGAACACCATCTGCCACTACATACGTCCTGCCATTCCTGCTGCTCTATTCTTTAAAGAACATAACCATGCCGCATAAGCTCGTTTGGTTATGCCTCCTGGCCGGCCTGAGCGGCTGCACCGTAGGTCCCGATTACCGCGAACCCGCGCCCACTGTGCCCAGTGACTGGCTGGCGGGAAAAGACCCGGCCTTAAAGCCCATCGATCCGGAAACCCTGAAAAACTGGTGGAAAAGCTTCGGCGACGTCCGGCTCGATCGCCTGATGGACAGGGCCCTGGCGGACAACCTGGACCTCAAGATGGCAATGGCCCGCATCGAACAGGCCCGTGCCGAGCGCCGGGCCACCCGGGCGGAACTGTTTCCCAGAGTGGATGCAACGGTGGGCGCCCAGCGCAACGACAACCCGCTGCCCGGATTGGCGCCCGGCATCCGCTACAACCTGTTCGAGCTGGGTTTCGATGCCCTGTGGGAAATTGACCTGTTCGGCCGACAGCAACGCCGGCTGGAGGCGGCTTCCGCCGATCTGGACGCCGCCAGGGCGGAGTACGGCCAGGCCCTGATAACGATGACGGCCGATCTGGCGCGCAGCTATATCGAATACCGCAGCCTTCAAAACCAATTACGCATCACCCGCGCAAATCTGGCGGCGCAGCAAAACACGCAGCATCTGACTGAGATGCAGTTCAGGGAAGGCGTCGGCACACGGCATGACTCAGTGCGAGCGCGAGCCCAGACCGAGTCCACAAGCGCCCAGATTCCCGTCCTGAAATCAGGAATAATTGCAGCGCTACGGCAACTGGAAGTACTAATAGGCCGGCAGCCCGGCACGCTGGCGGCTGATCTGGGCGAACCGACCGGCGTTCCGATAGCGCCCGGACAGGAACTTCTGGCTTCGCCGGCGGATACGATCCGCCACCGCCCCGACCTGCGCATCGCCGAACGCCAGCTCGCGGCCGCGACCGCCCTGCAAGGCGCGGCCATTGCGGAACTGTTTCCGAAAGTCTCGCTGTCGGCCTTTCTGGGCCTGCGCAATACCGACATCGAAGGATTGTTCAAGTCGGCGGCCTTTTCTTACAGCACCGCCGCCAACCTGTTGCAGCCGCTGCTCAATTTCGGCCGCGTACAGGCAGGCATTGATCTGGCCAAGGCGCAGCAGCAGGAAGCCTATCTGGCCTTCGAAAAGACGGTGCTCGAAGCCCTCCGGGAAACCGAAACCGCCCTGACCCACTACCTCAACGAGGAAATACGCCGGCAGACGCTGGCCCGTTCCGTGGCGGACCAGCGCGAATCCGTCCGGCTGTCCCAGTTGCGCTATCAGGAAGGCGTCATATCGTTTCTGGACGTGCTGGATTCCCAACGTGCCCTTTTTATCGCTGAAATCGAACTGGCCCGTTCCGAAGCGCAAGCTTCCACAAATCTGATTGCCGTGTATAAGGCACTGGGCGGCGGCGCGGATGCCGTAACGCCTGTATCCCTGAGGAACCCATGAACAAACCGAAAAAATCAACGCTAACTATCATCTTCGCCGGCGTCGCCATCGCTGCGGCAGCCATGGCATGGTGGGCCCTGCGTCCGGCCGGTCTGCCCGAGGGCATTGTCTCGGGCAATGGCCGCATCGAAGCCACCGAGATCGATATCGCCACCAAAACGCCGGGCCGCATCGTCGAAATTCTGGCGCGTGAAGGTGATTTCGTCAAAGCCGGCGCAGTGCTCGCGCGCATGGACATTCAAGTGCTGCTCGCCCAGAAGGCCGAAGCGCAGGCCCAGGTTAGCCAGGCCGAGAACGCCTACCTGACGGCGAAGTCTGTCGTCGTCCAACGCGAAAACGAGCATCATGCCGCCCAGGCTGTCGTCGCTCAACGCCGCGCCGAACTCAATGCCGCCCGCAAACGCCTGAAACGCTCGGAGAACCTCGCCGTCGAAGGCGCCGCGCCGCTGCAGCAGTTGGATGACGACCGCGCCCAGGTGCTGGGCGCGCAGGCGGCCGTCAGCGCGGCGCAGGCCCAGGTCGCGGCGGCACAGGCAGGCATCGAGGCCGCGAAATCGAAGGTGGTGGAATCGCAATCGCTGATCGAGGCGGCCAAGGCGACGGTCGCGCGCCTGCAGGCCGATATCGACGACAGCGAACTGAAGTCGCCGCGCGACGGCCGCGTGCAGTACCGCGTCGCCGAGCCGGGCGAAGTGCTGAGCGCCGGCGGCCGCGTGCTGAACATGGTGGATCTGTCCGACGTCTACATGACCTTCTTCCTGCCCACCAGGGACGCAGGCAGGGTCGCGCTCGGCAGCGACATCCGCCTCGTGCTCGACGCCGCGCCGAACTACGTGATCCCGGCCAAGGCCAGCTTCGTCTCCAGCGTCGCCCAGTTCACGCCGAAAACGGTGGAGACCGAGAGCGAGCGTCTGAAGCTGATGTTCCGCATCCGCGCGGCGATCGATCCCGAGCTGTTGAAGCGGCATCTCGAACAGGTCAAGACCGGCTTGCCCGGCATGGCCTACGTCAAGCTCGACCCGGACGCCGAGTGGCCTCCCGAGCTTGAGGTCAAGCTGTCGCGATGAATAGCCATGCGCCTGTAGGGCCCGTCGTTCGTGTGCAAGGCGTCAGCCTGCGCTATGGCGACAACCTCGCCCTCGACGATCTCAGCCTGGACCTTCCCGCCAACCGCATGGTCGGCCTGATAGGTCCGGACGGCGTCGGCAAATCCAGCCTGATGTCGCTGTTGACCGGCGCGCGGGCGATGCAGGAGGGCCGCATCGAGGTGCTGGGCGGCGACATCGCCGATGCCGCGCACCGCCGCGCCGTCTGCCCGCGCATTGCCTACATGCCGCAGGGCCTGGGCAAGAATCTCTATCACACGCTGTCGGTGTTCGAGAATGTCGATTTCTTCGGCCGCCTGTTCGGCCACGAACAGGCCGAGCGCCATCAGCGCATCGATGAACTGCTGGAAAGCACGGGGCTGGCGTCGTTCCGCGACCGCCCCGCCGGCAAGTTGTCGGGCGGCATGAAGCAGAAACTGGGACTTTGCTGCGCGCTGATTCACGACCCCGACCTGCTGGTGCTGGACGAGCCGACCACGGGCGTCGATCCCCTGTCGCGCGCCCAATTCTGGGAGTTGATCGAACGCCTGCGCGCGCGCCACGCCGGCATGAGCGTGCTGGTCTCGACCGCCTACATGGACGAGGCGGAACGCTTCGACTGGCTGGTGGCGATGGTGCGGGCCGGATACTCGCCACCGGCACCGCCTCCGAGCTGCGCGCGCATACCGGCGCCGAGACGCTGGAAGCGGCCTTCATCCGGCTGCTGCCGGAGGCAAAGCGCCAGGGCCACAAGGCCATTGTCATTCCGCCGCGCGCCACCGGCGGTGCGCAGGAAATTGCCATCGAGGCCCACGGCCTGACCATGCGTTTCGGCGATTTCGTCGCCGTCGATCACGTCAATTTAAAGATAGAGCGCGGCGAGATCTTCGGCTTTCTCGGCTCCAACGGCTGCGGCAAGTCGACCACGATGAAAATGCTCACCGGCCTTTTGCAACCGAGCGAAGGCGAGGCGCGGCTGTTCGGCCGCGTCGTTGATGCCGGCAACCTGGCCACGCGCAAGCGCGTCGGCTATATGTCGCAGGCGTTCTCGCTGTATTCCGAGCTGACCGTGCGGCAGAACCTGGAACTGCACGCGCGGCTGTTCCATCTGCCCGAAGCCGAGATCCCCGGCCGTGTCGCCGAAATGGCCGAGCGCTTCCTGCTCGGTACGGTCATGGACACGCTGCCCGATGAACTGCCCTTGGGTATCCGCCAACGCCTGTCGCTGGCCGTGGCCGTGATCCACCGGCCGGACCTGCTGATCCTCGACGAGCCGACTTCCGGCGTCGATCCGGTGGCGCGCGACGGCTTCTGGGAGCTGATGATCGGTCTCGCGCGCCGCGACCGGGTCACGATCTTTATTTCCACCCACTTCATGAACGAGGCCGAGCGTTGCGACCGCATCTCGCTGATGCACGCCGGCAAGGTGCTCGCCAGCGACAGCCCCGCCGCGCTGGTCGAGCGTAGCGATCACGACACGCTGGAAGACACCTTCATCGACTATCTGAAAGAAGCGAGCGGGCTCGACGACGAAGCAGTGGGCGAAACCCAGATACCGACGGGCATGTCAGCCCACCCGCCTGCCCCGGCGCATGACCATGCCGCCCGCTTCAGCCTGCTGCGCCTGTTCAGCTACACCCGTCGCGAAGCGCTGGAACTGCGCCGCGATCCCTTACGCGGTTCGATCGCGCTGTTCGGCACGGTGCTGCTGATGTTCATCATGGGTTACGGCATCAGCATGGATGTCGAGGATCTGCGTTTTGCCGTGCTCGATCGCGACCAGACCCTGCTCAGCCAGAATTACGCACTCGACCTCGGCGGCTCGCGCTACTTCATCGCCCGGCCGCCCATTACCGATTACGACGAGCTCGACCGGCGCATGCGCAGCGGCGAACTGAGCCTGGCGCTGGAGATTCCGCCCAACTTCGCCCGCGATCTGGAACGTGGCAATAACGTAAAAATCGGCGCCTGGATCGACGGCGCGATGCCCACCCGCGCCGAGAACGTGCTCGGCTATGTGCAGGCCATGCACCAGGGCTGGCTGATGGAGCAGGCGCGCCGCCATTACACGGGCAGCCTGCCGGCCGGATTGATGTCCATCGAAACACGCTTTCGCTACAACCCCGACGTCAAGAGCCTGCCCGCCATCGTGCCCGCCGTGATCCCGATGCTGCTGATGCTGATCCCGGCCATGCTCAGCGCGCTCAGCGTAGTGCGCGAGAAGGAATTGGGCTCCATTCTCAACCTGTATGTCACGCCGGTGACCAAACTGGAGTTTCTGGTCGGCAAGCAACTGCCCTATATCGCGCTGGCCATGGTTAACTTCTTCCTGCTGTGTGCGCTGGCAATATTCGCTTTCGGCGTGCCGCACAAGGGCGACTTCCTGTTTCTGACCTTTGCCGCGCTGCTCTACGTAACGTCCGCGACCGGCCTCGGTCTTTTGATTTCGGCCTTCACCCGCAGCCAGATTGCCGCCATCTTCGGCACGGCGATCGCCACCACCCTTCCGGCCACGCGTTTTTCCGGCATGATGGACCCGGTGTCGACACTGGAAGGCGGGGCGCGCCTCATCGGCGAAATCTATCCGACCACTTATTTTTTAAACATCAGCCGCGGCACCTTCTCAAAAGCGTTGGGCTTTGCCGATCTCAGCGCCTCGCTGCTGCCGCTCGCCATCGCCATTCCGGTGATTCTGGCCCTGAGCGTCGCACTGCTGAAGAAGCAGGAGCGTTAACCATGCGTACCCTGCTCAACATCTTCCACCTCGGGGTCAAGGAATTGCGCAGTCTCGGGCGCGATATCATAATGCTGGCGCTGATCGGGTTCACGTTCACCGGCCAGGTGTACATGACCGCGACCGGCGTGCCCGAATCGCTGCACAAGGCGCCCATCGCCATCGTCGACGAAGACCGCTCGCCATTGTCGTCGCGCATCGTCAACGCCTTCTATCCGCCCCACTTCCTGGCGCCGGCGATGATCGATCAATACGCCACCGATCCCGGCATGGACATGGGTCTGTACACTTTCGTGCTCGACATTCCGCCCGATTTCCAGAGCGACGTGCTGGCCGGGCGTGGGCCTACGATCCAGCTCAATGTCGACGCTACGCGCATGTCGCAGGCCTTCATCGGCAACAACTACATCCAGAACATCATCAACGGCGAAGTGACGGCCTTCATGCAGGGGCACCGCGCCGTCGCCACCCTGCCCGCCGAGCTCGAAGTGCGCGCGCGCTTCAATCCCAATCTGAGCTCGGTATGGTTCGGCTCGGTCATGGAAGTCATCAACAGCATCACCATGCTGTCCATCATCCTGACCGGCGCGGCGCTGATCCGCGAACGCGAGCACGGCACCATCGAGCATTTGCTGGTGATGCCGCTGACGCCGTTCGAAATTATGATGGCCAAGGTGTGGGCCATGGGACTGGTTGTTGTGGTCGTGGCGACGGCGTCGCTACTTGTTATCGTACAGGGCGTACTCGAAGTGCCGATCGAGGGCTCGATCGGGCTGTTCGTCGCGGGCATGACGCTGCACCTGTTCGCCACCACGTCGATGGGCATTTTCATGGGCACGGTGGCGCGCTCGATGCCGCAAATGGGTCTGTTAATGATCATCGTGCTGCTGCCGCTGCAAATGCTGTCCGGCGGCACGACCCCGCGCGAGAGCATGCCGGAGCTGGTGCAGAACCTCATGCTGGCGGCGCCGACCACGCATTTTGTCTCGCTCGCCCAGGCCATTCTCTACCGTGGCGCCGGCTTCGGCATCGTTTGGCCGGAATTCCTCGCCCTGCTCGCGATCGGCGGCGTCTTTTTCGTACTGGCGCTGGGGCGCTTTCGCAAGACCATCGGCTCGATGGCCTGATCGTTCCGGAAACTGGTTTCGTCGGCCTGCCGCCGCTGCCGATCAAAGTACGCCCGTGCATCAGGCTGAGTCCGCGAAAGACTCATGAAAGGTTTGCCGGTTATGCTTAAACTTGTTAATAACTGATGTTAAGCAATAGCTAAGGATTGGGTTAAAAATAATTTCTCGGCTTGTGGATGAAGCTGGCTTATGTGGGGGCGATTTCGCCTAAAGCGCCCTGTTGGCAGTCGCCCACAAAGGTATTTTTTTCCGGCGGGCCGGGGGCGGCATCCCCGTCCTGCCGCGGGGCCGAATGAATTCGACCCCGCGGCTGCGGGTCTTAAGCCTGCATGACCCGTTTCTGCAAGCCCGAGCCAGTTGGATACAGTCCGGCACCAGTTTCACACCATGCCCAATCGTTTCAGGACAGTTTGGCCATCATCAGGAGAATCAATGCTTAAAGACAACGACCATGGCAAACAAACGCTCGACTGGCACGGCCTCGACGCCGGCGAAGCCATCGAACGCCTCCATTCGGATCGCCATCGCGGGCTGTCCTCCCAAGAAGTCCGTCAACGGCTGAAGCGTTTCGGCCGCAACCGGCTGCCGCCGCCCCGCAAGCATCCCGCCTGGTTGCGCTTTCTCCTCCAGTTCCATAACGTGCTGATCTATGTGATGCTGGTTGCCGCCGGCATCACAGCGCTGTTGGGCGATTGGGTCGACACGGGCGTGCTTCTGGGCGCCGTCTTTATCAACGCCATCATCGGTTTTATCCAGGAAGGCAAGGCGGAACAGGCCATGGACGCGATACGCGGCATGCTCTCGCTGCACACGATAGTCATCCGCGACGCCGAGCGCATCGAAATCGAAGCCCAGAACCTGGTGCCCGGCGATATCGTGGTGCTCGCCTCGGGCGACAAGGTGCCTGCCGACCTGCGGCTCGTCGCGGGCAAGGGCCTGCGCGTGAACGAGGCCATCCTGACCGGCGAATCCGAGGCGGTGGAAAAGACCATCGATTCCGTGCCGGCCGACGCGCTCCTGGGCGACCGCACCTGCATGCTCTATTCGGGTACGCTGGTGGCCTCCGGACAGGCGACGGGGCTGGTGGTCGAAACCGGCATCCGTACCGAGCTGGGACGCATCAGCGCGATGCTGGATCAAGTGCAGACGGTCACGACCCCCTTGCTGCGCCAGATAGCCAAATTCGGCCACTGGCTGGCGCTGGCCATCGTGCTGATGTCCGCGGCCACGTTCGTCATCGGGGTCCTGTGGCACGGTCATCCTCCCAAGGAAATGTTCATGATGACCGTGGCGCTGGCGGCATCGGCCATACCGGAAGGGTTGCCGGCCATCATGACCATCACGCTGGCCCTCGGCGTGCGGCGCATGGCCAAACGCAAGGCCATCATCCGGCATCTGCCGGCGGTGGAGTCGCTGGGCTCGGTCACGGTCATTTGCTCCGACAAGACCGGCACATTGACCCGGAACGAGATGACGGTTCAGCAGGTGATCACCGGCGATCATGCGTTTGAAATCAGCGGTACGGGCTACGCGCCCGAGGGCGCCATTCATCTGGGCGGTGCGGCGGTACCGGCCGACCAGTATCCCGAACTGGCCGAAATCGCCCGTGCCGCCGTGCTCTGCAACGACGCGCTGCTGCGCAGACATGACGGCGATGTCTGGCAGGTGGAGGGTGATCCGACCGAAGGCGCCCTGCTCGCGTTCGCGACCAAGGCCGGCACCGATCCCGCGTCGGAGCGCGAAGCCCTGCCGCGCATCGACGCCATCCCCTTCGAATCCGAACATCGGCTCATGGCCACGCTCCACCACGACCACGAAGGCCGGGGCTGCATTTATGTCAAAGGCGCGCCCGAACGCATCCTGGAGATGTGCGATCGCCAGGCCGGCGCCCTGGGGACAACGCTGAACACCGACTACTGGCACCGCCGCGGCAGGGAGGCCGCATCCAGCGGGCTGCGCCTCCTGGCGATCGCCGCGAAGCTTGTCGATGAATCGCAGCGCGAGGTGCGCTTTTCGGATCTGGAAGACGGTTTCACCCTGCTGGCGCTGATCGGCATCATCGATCCGCCGCGGGAAGAGGCGGTGGCCGCCGTGGCGACATGCCACAGCGCCGGCATCCGGGTCAAGATGATCACCGGCGACCACGTCGAGACGGCGCGCGCCATCGGTGCCCGACTGGGGATCGGCCGGGACAGGCCGGCACTGACCGGGGCCGAGATCGAGACCCTGGATGACGAGCAACTGCGCGGCGTGGCCCTGGATGTCGACGTGTTCGCGCGGGCGAGCCCGGAGCACAAGCTGCGTCTGGTGCAAGCGTTGCAGGCGGCGGGACAGGTGGTCGCCATGACCGGCGACGGCGTCAACGACGCGCCGGCGCTGAAGCGCGCGGATGTCGGCGTGGCCATGGGCCTGAAGGGCACCGAGGCAGCCAAGGAAGCAGCGGACATGGTGCTGGCCGATGATAATTTCGCCACCATCGGCAACGCCGTGCGCGCGGGCCGGGGCATCTACGACAACATCAGAAAATTCATCCTGTTCATGCTGCCGACCAACGGCGGCGAAGCCCTGGTGGTGGTCGCCGCCATCCTGTTCGAACTGACGCTGCCTCTGACGCCGGCCCAGGTGCTGTGGATCAACATGGTCACGTCCAGCACCCTGGGGCTCGCCCTCGCCTTCGAGCGCCCGGAGCGCGACGTCATGCGCCGGCCTCCCCGCGATCCTCGTGAATCGCTGCTGTCCTGGTTCTTCCTCTGGCGGATACTAATGGTTTCCGTGCTCTTCATGGTGGGATCGCTGGGCCTGTTTCTCTGGGAAATGCAGCGGGGTTCCAGCCTGGAAACCGCACGCACCATGGCCGTCAGCGCGGTCGTGCTGTCCGAGATGTTCTACCTGATCAACAGCCGATACATCTTCAAGTCCGTTTTATCTCTCGAAGGGCTGTTCGGCAATCGTTACGTGCTGCTCGCCATCGCGGCCTGCGCGGGACTGCAGGTACTCTACACCCATGCCGGCCCCATGCAGGAACTGTTCGGATCGACCGACCTGACTCAGGAAGAATGGCTGAAAGTGACCCTTTCCGGGGCGTTCGTCTTTTCCGTCGCGGAATTTGAAAAAGCCGTGATCAGCGTCTTCAGATACATTACCTATAAGCAAACCCGAAGCGCGCCGCTGCTGAAAGGCTAAGGAAGGCAATGTCTGCATTCACGACATGCATATAGTGAATGCAGACTTCCGCGATTTTTCATTCCGCCAGCACAGTCTGACACTGTTCGGGAAGCGCGGGCGCTTTAGCGGGCTTGCGCGCCTTGCCGGAAGTGAGCTGCTCGCGGGCCTCGGCCGAGAACCACCAATCCAGCGAGGCGTCGCAGCCGTCGCCTTCGGGAATCAGTTCCTGACCCTGGCATTGGCTGTTGCCGGCCGGGCATTTGAGGCGCACATGGAAGTGATCGTCATGCCCCCACCACGGCCGGATTTTCCGCAGCCAGTCGTGCGCTGTCCTGCTGGCGCACAGCTGGCGTTTGACGCCGGGATTGACGAAGATGCGCTCGACTTCCGGCATGCGCGCGGCTGCTTCGAGAATTTTTTCGTTGGCCAGCGACCAGCGATTGGCGTCCACCGCATCCGATTTGACGGCCAGCACGGAAGGCGCGCCCCAGGTTTCGCGCTCATCGAGGCTCAGGCTTCTGGCTCCCGCTTCCTGGGACAGCAGATACCAGATATCGACATCGAGCCCGGTCTGATGGCTGCGATGCCCGGTCAAGGTTGGCCCGCCGCGCGGCTGGCCGAGATCGCCGATCAGCAGGACGCCCCACTGTCCGGCAACGGACGTCTGCCCGAGTTTCTCGATGAAATGAATCAAGTCGGGATGACCGTAGACGCGCCCGCGCGACAGGCGCATGGTTTGGTAACCGGGGCCATCCTGAGGCAGCGCCATGGCGCCCTTTAGGCAGCCCGCGGTATAAGTGCCGATGCTCTGCGCGGCACCGCCCGTTATCGCGGGCGTAGTGACCCGCGACCAGGCATTGGCGACAGGCCGCGAGATGGCGCCCCCCGAAAAAACGCTCAACGCCAGAAAAAACAACCCGTATTTGTTCACCGAAAACCGACTCCTGAACACACCCTTACCTCTAACTGATCAAATTTAAAATTATAACCTGATGTGATGCATGGGCCGTTTTTTTATCCTTGGCTTCGTAGAGTCTACGCATTGCGGGCCTTCTTAAGGCTGTGACAAACCGGAAAGTTTTAAAAAAAGGTATGCCTTGCGTACCTCTTTCAACTTAACAACCACCCGCTCAAGCGGGTGGGTTCGCATAACGAACTGAAAGTCCGGATACGCGTCGACTAAACGACGCGTTTTAATCAGGCTCCATTTTAAAATTATCGTTTGGATTAGGTTCAAAGTGATGCTCCAAATAGTGCTTGATCATTTCAGCCGTCATCTGGCCAACGGTGGCGCAAAAATAGCCGCGCGCCCAAAAATGTTTTCCCCAATACCGCTTTTTCAAGTGAGGAAACGCCTCAAACAGATAGCTCGAAGTCCGTTCCTTGATTCTCCTCATGATTTCGCTTGGCGCCATATTCGACGGTGCACTCCCCAAAATAGGGACATGATCTTTACTGACCACGCCTTTTATAATCCGTATCTCAAACGCTTCGCACGTCTGCCTCATCAAATTCAGCTATTTCACCACTCAGCACCTGGTAACGATATTGGGTTACCCAAACAACATGGTATTCAATTGGGTAAACCATATGACTGCCGTATCTATAGTCCATTGCCACTTCCCTAGCCGAATTATCGCCGCTAAAGCTGACCGGCTAAAGCCCGTGGTTTAAACCTTATGAAGGAAAATTAAATACTAATACTCAGTCATTTTTCTTTGATCAATTCCGAAAATTGTTTTTTGGTCATTTCTTTGTTAGCAGAATCCGCGCTTAACGAAAGTAGCAGCCAGATGGTGGAATTTATGTATTTGAGCTCCATCACATTTTTATGCATTCAATTTGACGCGCGCAATAACGCGCTGTAATTTTACGTAAAACCTTAAGTTTATCTTAAATAAGGACGAACCATCTGCAGGGTGATACATAAAATAACCGGTCTAAAAAAGTGAGGATTCCACGATAACGGAATTACCAAAATATCGGTTTTTTTTGATCCTCTTTCAGGATGATAGCTGTAGTTATTATGGAGAAAAGGATTTGGGACAGCAAAATTCAAATTTCCAGAGCAAGTATCCGTTCACCGGATTATTTTTCACCGCTCTCTGCTTTTCATTTTCCCTTCAACAGCCTTGCCTAATGCAAGCACAAGCCATGGTTGGCTACTGATACAAGCTGATATGAATGGTGATGCGGCAATGGGTGTTCACGTCAATCTCTTCAGGCACTATCGAAACGCTAAGCGCAGACTGGCCATAGGATATTTTTATGCCTCTGTTGGTAATCATCCAGCAAGAATACGAGATCAAAAGTCAAGATCATACCCTGCTAGCGGAATTTCCAGCCACTGGTCCGGCAGGGTCGGCAATTTAAAGCGTGTTTAGCTGAAGAACTAAATAATTGCCGCCACTCGGATACATCAACACTCCTTGACCGTATCGGGGCGAACGAGGGTGTCAGTTGGTACTTAATTCATAATTTTACAAAGCAAAGGAAGAAGATTCATGGAAAGATTTATCCGCAATCTGGGTCGGCACTGTATCCTGACATTTATACTGTTTTGGCTCGCCAGTTCGGCTCAAAGTGCTCCTTCCGCCGAAGTTCAGAAAGGTCTGGCCTGGCTGGAAGCCCAGGTGCAAGCCAATGGCAACCTCACCAACGAGTCAACTTCACTGGCCACACCCTTGCAAAATCGCACTGAAGCACTGCTTGCGCTTAAGTTGCTGTCAACCGTCCCGGCACCATTGGCTGATGTTGTCTCGACGGAGACGGAAGACAATACCGAATATCTTGCGCGGCGCGCTATTGCCATGAGCATGACAGGGCAAAATGCGGATGCCTTTATCGCACTGCTGGCTGCCAGACAGAATGCGGATGGCGGCTTCGCGGGCATCCCCGACCATGAAAGCGCCCCGCTTGATACGGCCCTGGCGCTGTTGGCGTTCAAGGCCACTGGCTACAAGGCATCCGCTGTGATCGCCAACGCGCTTGGGTTTCTCAATCAATCCGCCAACACCAACGGCGGTTTCGGCCTGTCCACAACGAACGGCAGCAGCCTGTATGTCACCAGTTATGTCCTGCAGGCGCTGCAAGCCTATAGCCAGTCCTATGCCCTTTCCCAACCTATTACGCGCGCAAAGCAGTGGCTGTTGTCGATGCAGCAATCGGGCGGTTATGCCGATACCCTGGACAGTGCCATGGCCATACTGGCTTTGGCCGAGATCACATCCGATGCCGGCAGCTACAGCGGCGCCGTTAGTGCGCTCACCGCAAGCCAGCAAGCAGACGGCAGCTGGAACAGCGATCCTTACCTGACCGCGCTGGCATTGCGTGCCTTGTTCAAGGCATCTGAAGGCCCTGCCGTACCGACGGCAGGACAGATTGCCGGTACGGTAATTGATGCCGCTCTTCAGACAGGGTTGCGTGATGTCCAGATACAATTACTGGAAGCCCCAGCGCTGACGAGCGTCAGCAGCCTGGATGGCAAATTCACCCTCGGCAATGTCATGCCCGGCACTTACACCGTACAGATCAGCAAAGCCGGCTACGGCATGGCCAATGTCAGCAATGTCAACGTTACCGCAGGCAGCCTGTACAATCTGGGCACTATTGCGCTATCGCCGGCGACCAACACCGCCACGCTCAGCGGTCGAATCAGCGACGACACCGGTGCGCCTGTCGTCGGCGCAGCCATTGTCGTTACGGTAAACGGTACCGACACGACGGCTACATCGAACGCCGCCGGCGATTATCAATTGACTGGCTTGCCGCTAGGATCGGCGGCAATAACCGTGAGCAAGTCCGGTTACGATACGGCAACCGCCAATGTGCAGTTGTTGGCCGCGGATGCGTTGTTTACTTTCTCGCCCAGCCTGTATCCTGCCAATACGACGCCGACAACGGTGGAGCTGCAAGCCAGAGTGCTGGACACTATCAATAATCCTATCGCCGGTGCAAAAATGACTGTGGGTTCCAAGACCGCTACCAGCGATGCCGATGGCAACCTGATTTTGACCAGCCTGAGCGCAGGCGCCTTCACGGCGACGCTGGAGGCATCCGGCTTCACGAGCGCTATATTGAATGGCGTGCTGATCGCCGGCGTGAATAATATCGGCGATGTACGCCTGGCCGAATCCGCTACGGCCTCGACCTTGTATAGTCCTTCCGTCCTGTTTTAGGTGATACTCAGCACAGCTGGCAGGTAGCTGCCAGTAAAGCAGGACATGCACCTGCGGGCTACGAATAATTCGACCCCAACATTTAGATGTTCACCGGTTTGGTTTCGAGCCCACGGGTGCGCTTGGGATCACTAACGAATACTCAGGGCTTGCCGCGGCATCGGCTCACCTATATTGCTTTCGCAGATCTCAGGCAGGCATGTTTCTCTTGGTTAATCGNCCCCGCCGGAGATCAGGTATGAATAGCCTTAACAAGCCATCGTTTACAGCTTTTGTCGGTATTGACTGGGCCGACAGAAAGCATGACGTTTGCCTTCAAGCGGCAGACAGCCCGAAGCGGGAGTTTTCAGTGATTCCCCATCAAGTTGAATCGATCAACGATTGGGCGCAAGCCTTAATTCAACGGTTTGGCTCACCTATTGCGGTCGCCGTGGAACTGTCGAAAGGTCCGATTGTATATGCACTGCAGAAATTTGATAGCTTTGTCATTTATCCGATCAATCCTGGAACGCTGGCCAAGTATCGGGAAGCCTTTACGCCGAGCAGGGCAAAGGATGATCCGACGGATGCGGAATTCGCTGTGGATCTACTGTTACGTCATCCCGAGCGTTTTAAACCCCTTCAGCCTCAAAGCCTGGAAATGCGAGCCTTGTCATCCCTGGTTGAGCAAAGAAGGAGTTTGGTTAACGATAAAATCCGTCTCACCAACCGTCTGCGTTCGGCCTTAAAGCAGTATTATCCGCAAGTCCTGGACTGGTTTGATCATATTGATACCCCGTTATTCTGTGCTTTCATTCGCCAATGGCCAACGCTGGCCCAAGTCAAACGGGCCCGAAAAAATACGCTGGCCACCTTTTTTCATCAACATAACATGCGTTTTCCTCAGGTGTTGGAAGAGCGGCTGGCAGCGATCAAAACTGCAACGCCGTTAACTTTAGATGAGGCTATTATCATTCCCTATCGCCTACAGGCACAGGTATTGATCGAACAGTTAAGCGTTACTCTGGAAGGGATTAAACAATTTGACCAGGCCATTGAGCAAATCGCCTGTCAGCATCCTGATTATGCCTTGTTTAGCGCATTGCCAGGCGCAGGTTCATCGCTCGCGCCGAGGCTATTGGTGGCGTTTGGCGAGCAGCGAGATCGATACCCGAGTGCGGCAGATTTACAAAAATATGCGGGCGTTGCGCCAGTAACGGAGCGCAGTGGTAAGAAACATTGGGTGCATTGGCGGTGGGAGTGCCCGACCTTTCTTCGACAAACCTTCACCGAGTGGGCGGCACAGACCATTAATAAATCATTCTGGGCGGGCCAATATTACCGACAGCAGCGCGCAAAGGGCTCAACCTATCAAGCCGCTGTGCGTTCCCTGGCGTTTAAATGGATACGTATCCTCTACCGGTGCTGGCAGACCGGTAAGCCCTATGATGAATCCACTTACCTCAAAGCGCTGGAACAACGGGGCTCCTCGTTGCTAAAACCAGGCGGCGAAATCAGTGAAAAAGCTTGACGGACTAACTCAGGGCGTGAACCAGCTCGGTCATGGATGCCGCCAGTCAAAAAGCGATCAGCGGCGCCGTCGTGCTGATGCAAGGCACCGGCATGAAGTCAGTGACCGATGCAAACGGACACTATATGCTGTCGGGCCTGAGCAACACTGAGGTGACGCTTTACGTTTCCGCAGCCGGCTATTTCGGCCGCACCGTTAACGCAGCGCTGAGCCAAGCGGGCAATTACACGCTGGACATTTCGCTTGATAAGGCGGTCTCCAGCGGCATCAGCATTACCTCTGTGACCACCAATGCTTCGGATTATGAGCCTTACAGCAAGGTGGAAGCGGTTGCGACATTGTACAGCACAACGCTTCAGGATGTCGATGTCACCGTGCGCGCATTGGTAATCGACTCGAGCGGTAATATCGTGCAGGAAATCCAGGCGAACCCCGGGCTTGGGGCTGCCAACCCGCCCGATTTGCCGATTACCGTGCCCGCCAACGGCAGCACTACCGTGCCGATTGACTGGCACGTCCTATCGGCGCCGCCCGGCGCTTATACGCTGGTCGTGCGAGCCAGCGATCTGTCCGGCAGAATACTCGTCGAAAACAGTGTCGCGATCACAGTGCTTGCGGCAACGCGGATCGGTGGCGGTATTACGCTGGACCCGCCCATCGCCCAGGCGAGCGGCGAGCAGCCGGTTCATATTACCGCCGACATTGTCAATGCCGGCAACCAGACCATTAAAGCCGGAACCGTGCAGGTCGCTGTGACGCTGGAGAATCCGGACACCAGCGGACCGGCGGTGCAAACAGCCAGCCTGAAAGCATTCCTGGAAGGCGCGCCCTTGAACTCGCCGCACGGAGGTGTGTTCGATGCAGCGGGCCATCTTTATGTGGCGAACGCTTCCGAGCGCAAGATCATGAAAATCGCGCCCGACGGACAGGCGGACGTGTTCGCTGCCATTTCCACGATCAATTCTCCGAATACGCTTCAGGACCTCGCGTTCGACAAGGCCGGCAATCTGCTGGTGCTGTCCAGCCAGAACCGTATCATCAAAATCGCGCCGGACGGAACCCAGACCGTTATCGATACTGGACTGGCAGCCCAATACGGCCTGGACGTGGATAACAGCGGCAATATTTATGTAACCGGCAACAATGCGAACGGCCGCGTGCTGTTGCGTATCGATTCCACCGGCGGCAAAACGGTGCTGGTGGCGAACGGACTGAGCACGCCGAACGGTGCGGTGTTCGACAATACCGGCACGCTCTACGCGACCAACTATGACGATAATTCCATCGTCAAAATCGCTGCCGGTGGCAAGATCAGTCCGTTCGTGACTGGTCTGAACCGTCCGCAAGGCATCACCACGGATACGCAGGGTAACTTCTATGTGGCCAACAGCGGAGCCAATAACGTGCTTAAAATAACCCCTGACGGCCAGATGTCCATCTATGCCAGCGGCTTTGCCAATCCGTATGAATTGCGTTTCGATGCATCGGGCAATCTGTTTGTCACCAACAACAGCGACCACACGGTAGCCAAGGTCGACAGCAACGGAACCGTCAGCGTATTTGCAAGAGGTATCGCCGATAAGCCGGAAGGCATGACCTACGATTTAGCCGGCAATCTCTATATTGGCAATGCTGCGGATAACACCGTGACACGGCTCGATGCCAACGACAATGTCAGCGTGATCGGCACTGGATTTAACAATCCGCGCGGAATTGCGGTTTCCGGTTCGAGCGATGTTTTTGTCGCCAACTATTCGGCCGGGTCGATCAGCAAAATCAGCGGTGGCGTCAAATCAACATTGGTTTCCAATTTAAAGAACCCATACGGGATCGCGCTGGATACGGCCAATAATCTGTATGTTTCGGAAAACCAGGCCAACCGGATTTCGCGCATCGATACCGCTTCCGGGCAAAAACAGGTTTTTGCCGAGACACTGCTCAATAGTCCCGTGCGGATACGTACCGATGCCGCCGGGGATCAATACCTGTTGAACCAGAAATTCATTGCCCGACTGGACGGCGCCAACGGCGGCAGCATTGTTGCGGAAGGGCTCAGTAATGCCATCGATTTCGCGGTTACTTCCGATGGCGATTTTTATGTCATAGATAGCAATACCTCTCTCAAGAAAATCGATGCCAACGGTGCGGTTGTATTCACGAAAACCATCACCTCTTCTTCTGGTGGAGTCGCCGTGGACGCGGCAGGCAATATCTATCTGACCGAAAACGCCAACAAACGCATCATCAAGATCGCCCTGGACGGATCAAGTTCAGTGTTTGCGAGCCTCCCCTCCAATCCAAGGGAACTGGTCTCCGATGGCAATGGCGGATTCTTTGCGCGCCTGTCGTCGGGCGCGATTGTCAAGGTCGATGCGTCCGGGGCAACCACGGGCTTTATCAGCGTCAGCGGCGCTACGGGCATGGCCACGGACGCTTCCGGCAAACTTTATGTATCAACCGGCACCTCTAACAGCGTCAAGGTCTTCGATGCCTCGGGCAACTTGGTGAACACCATCACCGGTCCGCAGAATCCATCCGGCATAGCACTGACCGCATCGGGGCAACTGCTGGTAGTGGAAGCTAATAATCTGCGGGTTTCCACTTATAACGAACAGGGTGCCTTCGAATCCGCGGTTTATGGATTCTCAAACCCCAAGGACTTGATCTGGACGGGTTCCGAGTTGATTTTTTCGGATTCGAACAATCGTATTTTCTCGCTGGCTTCAGGACAAAGTCCCCGGCTCATCGGTTCAGCCGCAACGGACTATCTGGTGTGGCACAACGGCACCTTATATCTCTCGTCAGGGAACAAGCTATCGACGATGGCGGAGACTGGCACAGTCAGTCCTTTTTATACCGCTACCGGAAGCAATATTTCTTTATCCGGCATTGCGGTCCGCCCTGACGGCGCCATCAGTTTCGCCTCGCGCAATGATGGCCGGGTCGCTACCCTCGATATCGGCGCCAACGTCATCGCTAACTATCCCGGCTTGCGCTCCCCGCAAGGCTTGATGATCGATGGGGATGGCAGCGTGTATGTCAGCAACCCCGGACTTAAGAATGTGGTGCGTATCAGCCCCGATGGCAAACAGTCCGACATATTCTCAACGGGTACCGCGTTCCGTAA
Organism: Methylobacter luteus IMV-B-3098; assembly: GCF_000427625.1. Taxonomy (GTDB): domain Bacteria; phylum Pseudomonadota; class Gammaproteobacteria; order Methylococcales; family Methylomonadaceae; genus Methylobacter; species Methylobacter luteus. The sequence continues at coordinate 1,011,797 of NZ_KE386569.1, read as the reverse complement.
TCTGGTGTCGGACAGATCCGGCCAGATCTATGCCACCGGCGGGGATTCGGTATACAAGCTGAGCGCTACAGGGACGAGTAGCAAAGTGGCCTCCGGCGGCAGCACTGCCAACGGCATCACCTTGCTGGGATCAGATATCTATGTGACCGATGGCAGTGCAAGCGCAGTGCGCGTGGTTAACGGAAATCAACTGGATATCTACGCTTCCGGCCTGGGAGGCGGATACGGCGTCCGCGTCGGCCCGGATGGCGGCGTTTACGTTGCGGTTGAAAGCAATGGCGCGGTCATGCATTACGCTGATGAAAAGCTGGGGCTTTATGTCGCCGGACTGAGTTCTCCCAGATCGCTTGCTTTCGATTCGGCGGGCCATCTCTACGCAGGCGGGAAGTCGGGCGTCATTACCCAAATCGATGGCTCGGGTCAAAAGACAGACCTTAGCGTAAGTCCATTACTTTCCGGTAATAGTGTTGATGGTCTGGCTTTTGATGTGTCAAATACGCTTCATGCGACTGCCAGTCCGAAAGATGCCGTCTATAAAGTCATCATGCCGACTGCGCAGACCGATACGCCACCCGGCACCGTTGTGTACACAGCGACTGCCGATGTGCCTGAACTTGCGGTTGACGGGGACGCTATTTCACTGGATTTCGGCCATTGGACCCCGATCTTCGGCGGGGATTTCAGCGTCAGGATCACGCCCCTGCAGACTAATGTCGATGGTATGCTGGCCAGTGCGATTCATGTGGGACCGCATGCCTACGGGCTCATAACTACCGACAAGACGGAACTGGCGCCGGGACCAAACAATGTGGCGTTGCAGGTCAAGATAAAAGGCGCCGATTTCACTTCGCTCGCGAAAGTGGATACGGCCAACCTGAAGGAAGCGTTTTCGACCGGCAGTATTTCCCCCAAGACCATGCCGGCGGATCGTTCGGGGAACGCTTACCTGCCGGTTAGCGGCGTAATCAAACGAATCGCTCTGGATGGCCAGATGTCGGATTTTGTAGTCTTGCCCGGAATAGCCAGCGGCTCGGCCATGGCCATCGATTCCGGGGAAAACCTCTATGCCTACGCCGGCAATCCAAAGAAGCTGATGCGTATCGATCAGGACGGGACTTACGCGGCTTTCGCATCCCTCGCCTCACCTCCTGTCGGCATGGCGGTGGACAGCCGGGATAACGTGCTGGTTCTGATGAGTAATGGTATCCTGCGCTTTGCACAGGACGGAAGCCAGGAGTTTTTGGGCGGTGCCGCCGTTACCCAGGCCTACGCACTGACCATAGACGGACACGATAATATCTATGTCCAGAACAGAGGCAATATCATCACCAAGATTGCGCCCGACGGCAGCGTTTCCACGCTGCTTGCTCCCGACCCGAAAACCGGGGAGCCGAACTTCGAATATGAAGGTATCAATGTTGCCGGCGACTGTGCCGACAACGTTTTCCTGACGCCGTTAAACTGGAAAGAAGTCGGGCAGTCTGGCGAAGAGCATGTGCTGGTTCAGATGATCGGCAAGACTGGCCTGGCCTATCCGATACTGGACGGGCAAACTGTCAAGCCGGCTATCACGGATATGGATTTCGTCTCCTACGACCGCTTTTCCGGCAACCTGTTCATCTGGACGGATAAAGGCTATAAGGTCTACAAACTGCCGGTCACCTGCGGCGCTATCGGCGTCGACTTGCATATCGTGCTGCCGCCGGGGCAGTCGGCCAGCGGCTTCAACATCGCGCCCACCTCGGAAATCGTACAGCCGGACGGTTCCACTGAATATGTATGGAACCTGAAGGACGTGACTGCTTTCGGACAGGATGTGCGCTTCGATGCCTTGCTGGACGGCGTGGCTTTAGGTGACGTGCGGCCGATGGCGAAGGATGCCTTCCTGCTGTTCAAGAACACCTTCGTGCCGGGCGATATCCGTGTGCCGCTGGAGATACCCAAACTCGCCGCGAATAACCTCGTGGGCCTGACAGTCACTACCGACAAGCCCGAGTATCCGGCCCAAGCCGAGGTCGGCATCACGACGGATCTGACCAATCCCAACAGTCATGCCATAAACGGATTATTGAAGCTGGATATTCTCGATGCGCAGGGGATTTTAGTGAAGAACGTGCTGACGCAGGCTATCGTCATCAATCCCGACTCCCCGGTTTCAGTGAGCCCGATGCAGGCCTTTAATACCGGCGACACAATAGCGGGCGCCTACACGGTGCAGGCGGTGCTGGAAAATGCCGAAGGCGTCGTGCTGGCGCAGGCTTCGACTCCGTTCCTTATTGTCGCGGGCAGCGACGGCAAGCCAACGCTCGACGCCACGGTCAGCGTGGACAAGCTCGACTACAACCCGTTCGATTCCGTCAACATCACCGCACGGGTCCATAACCTGGCCACCAACCTGCTGTTTGACAACCTGACCGTGTGGGAAACGGTTAAGGATGCCGGCGGCAAGACGGTGTACAGCAGCAGCCAGCAGATACCACAATTGCTCGGCGGAGCCCTGCGCGATCTGACGTTTGTCTATACGCAGAACAATGCCGCTCCCGGCGTTTATACGCTGGAACAGACTGTGAGCGATGCGGCGGGTACGGTATTGAGCCGCAAAACCACCAGCTTCACTGTCAAATCCACCAGCGAGACGGGCAGCGGCCTGAAAGGCCAGATCAGCCTCTCGTCCGAGGCAGTGCCAGCGGGCGACAACATATCGATCTCGGTCAAGATTCAGAACCTGGGCAATGCGGATGTAGCCGCGCTGCCGCTCACCTTGTCCATCGTCGATCCCGCCACGGAAGCCGTGCTGGCCACCTGGTCCTACAGTGCCGATATTGCCCAGGGCAACAGCTTCAGCGCCGCAGCCTCCTGGCCGGCCACGTCGACCGGCAAAACGACCTATGTTGTGGTGCTTACGGCCACGCCAGGCGGTCAGTCGCTGCCGCTCGCTCAGCACAGCTTTACTGTGGTTGATTCAATCAAGCTCGACGTCAAACAGCAGCTTCTGCCCCAAAACCGCGTGTTGATGCTGCTGTCCTGCAAGCACAGCGAAGGCGGAGATCATGAACACCAGGACGATAGAAAACATCATGATGACCATGAGCACGAAGAGCACAAAGGGCATCACGATGCTTATGAACACGAAAATGATATAGAGCATCACACTGCCCATGAAGACGCTCATAAACATCAAGATGACCATGAGCACGAAGATGGTAAAGCACATCGCGATGAGCATGATCACGGAAGCGATCGGAAACATCATGATAACAACAGCTGCCTCGACAGCCGGACCGCATTCATCAACGCCCTGCTCACGCAGCTGAACCTGCCGCATCGGGTCACCGTCACGGCCGAGGACTTCCGCAGCGCCTTCCGCAGCGGCCGCTACAACACCTACTGGCTGTCCGGTGAAATCGACAAGCTGCCTGACAATCTGGCCGAAGAAATTCGCGAGGCCGTCAACCGGGGCGACAGCCTGCTGATTGACGGCATGCACGATGAGCGCAATAAACTGCTGGACGAAGTCGTCGGCGTGCAATACCGCGGCAAGCTCGCGTCGGCGAACCAGTCTGTCGAGTTCACCGGCCCGCTGTTCGCCGCGAGCGCTGTCGACACGCGCGGCCGTCCTCTCAAGCTTGAACTTGGCGACGGTACGCTGCAGGCCCGGTTCCCGGACAACCTTGACTGTGATGATTGCGAGGGCCAGAAACACCACGGCCCAACGACTGTGAATCCTGCCATCGTCAGTCACCGCTATGGCCAGGGCCGCGGCATGATCATGGCCTTTGATCTGGTCGACACGCTGATGCAGGAACCCTCGCTGTCCGACGTCTGGCGGGCCATTATCGAGACCGCCTTCGATGACCTGCTGCCGGAATTGCCCGACACCTACACCAGCGGCGCGCTGGTGGTTGCCAGAACCACGGTCGCCAACCTGGGCCATGCAGTCGGTCTGCAGGTCATCGATACCCTGCCTGCGGATGCCAGAGTGATCACGACCGAACCGGCCGCGCTGATCGACAGCACAGGCACTCAGGCCACCTGGGATTTCAGTCTCGGCATCGAGCAAAGCCAGGACCTGACCCTGTCCTGGTGGCTGTCCGGCCTCACCGGCAGCTACAGCCTCGACACCCTGGTCAGCACGACCCAGGGCGGACAGGCCAAGCCCTACGGCAGCTACCCGCTGACGCTGACGGTCGCCTCGGCGCTGGATCAGCAGGCCACTGACGATCTCATCGCCCGGCTCAAAGCGCTGACCTTCAGCAGCCACAAAGACCGGACGGCCAGAGACAAGGCGGTCAAGTCCCTGCAGGACGCGCTAGCCCAGGCCGCGGCTGGCCATTACGACGGGGCCATCGACAGCCTGATCGAGGCCGTGAACCGGCTTAACGCCATTGAGAGCCAGGACACCCGCGCCTACCGGCTGGGACTGGACCGCTGGCTGCAAGGGCTTGAACAGCAATGGCGGCCAGCGCCAGTGAAACAGAATCCCCATTAAAAAGCTGATCCGGCTGGAGGGCAGAGATCCGGCCCGGCAGTTTAAGCGGTGGCCTGATACGACCGTTTAAGCGCAGTACCCCAAGTAACGATTTTATTAACTTATTTACTATCCCGTTCCGGTGAAGGGGATAGTTTTTACATTATTTTGCAAGAGGCTCGGATGTCCATTTTGTTTAAATTTGTCCACCCCACACGCCAAGCGCAGGGAAAGCAACTCGTAACGTCTTCGTTGATTCACAGCCTGCGCGGCCTCCCCGCCTTCATGCGCAGCACAGCCACCCTGGTGCTGGTCACCTTTACGCTCATGATCCTGCAGCCGACTATTGCAGCCGCACAAGCCGCAAAAACATCCAAGGCAGTGCCCGCCTCCATGCCGGAACGAAATCTCCTGGATGAACTTCGCACCACCGCACTGCGCATGAAAGCCAAAGCCGAGCGGGGCGAAAAACGTGACGATGACGAGCAACGCCTGCTCCAGCAAGCCGATGAGCTTGGTAAGGAGGAGCATCAGGCTGAAGCCGATTTCCAGGCGATCGGGCAACACCTTGACGCCCACGGCCTCCCGGAAGAAATCAGAGAGCGCCACCGGCAGGTGGTAGCCGATTACCGCGCCAAGATGAACGAACTCAAAGCTCGGCTGGGCGAGTTCCATAAGACTCGAGGTAAAAAAGACCGCAACCGTGAACAGCGCGCCCTGACCGACTTGGCTGACTTCCTGCAGAAAGAACAGACAACCCGGTCTCGCCAGCCCTTCGATCCCAACAACCTGCCCTTCCGCACGCCCGACGATAAAGTCCGCGCGCCCAAGGAAAAGAAAGAGGAACTCGATGAGATCGTCCGTCTTAAGAAGCCTGTGCAAGTTGCTGCCGCCGAACTCACGCCGGAAATGCTCGCTCAAGTTGATTCGCTGCCCAATGCCGCGCCGACCCCGGACGATCTCGCCGAAAACGAGGATGTGCAGATTACCCAGGCCATCCGGGACCAAGCCGCCGCGCTCCACCATAATCCGGTGGAAATCTACAGCTGGGTTCGCAATAGTGTCGAGTTCCTGCCCACCTACGGCTCCATCCAGGGCAGCGATCTCACTTTGCAGACGAAGCGCGGCAACGCCTTCGACACGGCCAGTCTTCTGATCGCCCTGCTGCGCGCCTCGAACATCCCGACCCGCTACGCCTACGGCACCATCCAGATCCCGGCCGATCAGGTCATGAACTGGGTAGGCGGCGTGAAAACGCCGGAAGCGGCACAAAGCCTCCTGGGCCAGGGCGGCATTCCCAGCGTGGCGCTGGTTTCAGGCGGCAAGATCACCGCCTTCAAGCTGGAACATGTCTGGATAGAAGCGTTCGTGGATTTCATCCCCTCACGAGGCGCCATCCACAGAACCGGTGACACCTGGGTGCCGCTGGATGCGAGCTTCAAGCAGTACACCTACACGGATGGCATGGACCTCAAGAATGCCGTGCCTTTCGATGTCCAAAGCCTGATCGATCAAATCCAGACCGGCGCCACAGTTAACGAAGCCGAAGGCTGGGTGCAGAATATCGATCAGAACCTCATCCAACAAGCGCTGACCGACTACCAGAATCAGATCAAGACCTACATCGATAGCCAAAAGCCCGAGGCCACGGTAGGCGATGTGATCGGGACTAAGAGAATCGCAGAACAAAAATCGCCTTTTCTGGCTGGGACTCTACCCTATACGCTTCTTGTGTCCGGCCCCAAAACCGCCGTGCTGTCGAATGCCCTGCGACATAAAGTCCGCTTGACCCTCTATGGCAGTTCACTGGATCGTAGCCTGGACAGCCCAGCCGTTACGTATAGCGCGAGCCTGCCGAGCTTGGCTGGAAAACGGCTATCCTTTACTTATGATCCCGCTTCATCAGCCGATCAGGCTGTTATTGATGATGCAGTTGCCAATTACCGAAATAGCCTGCCCGCTTACCTGATTCAGGTAAAACCGGTACTTAAAGCCGAGGGTGAGGTGTTGGCGTCTGGAGGATCTTATGCGATGGGCGAAAAGCACATCCTGTCGGTAGACATTATAGCGCCTTGGTACCAGCATAACCGCGATTATCAAGTGACTGCCGGCGATTTCTTTGCTCTCGGCCTCAACCCGGCCGGGATTACCGCCGATCTCTTCAACGCGCGCACCCGTCAGCATGATTTGAACAACACAACCGGTCCGGACTTCGCAGCTTATACGGCGGAAATGTTCCACCAGATCGCTTTGGCCTGGTGGGCTGAGAAATTCGCATTCAACGATATCATAAGTGCCACTAACCGGATCATTCATTACCAGCTGCCTTCGCATGTATTGGCGGGCAGCCCGCTGAACATCCGCTATTTCTTCGGAATCCCCCGTTCAGCCAGCTATGGCAATCGGGTGATGGACGCCAAGGAAGATTTGATTATGGCGGCCCCTGCCGACGGTAATGCCGAATCGCAGCGGCGCTTTGTCTTGGCGGCAGGGTATGTGGGCTCCTACCTGGAAGCCAGCATTTTCGATCAGGCGTTCCTTCTGGACCCCGGCCATTCCATGTCCACAATCACTGCGCTCAAGGTTGCTAACGAACGAGGCGTAGCAATCTATACCATTGATCAAAACAACGTCGCCGCACTGGCCCAAATCCAGACCGACCCTGAGGACCTCCAAGACATGCAGAATGCGGTGGCGGCGGGGCTTCGCGTCACTACGGCACAACACGATATTACTGTCGATAATTTCACCGGCTTGGGCTATCTCCTCGAAGATCCGGAAACCGGTGCTGCGGCGTATCTGATCAGCGGCGGTAGGAATGGTGGGAATTCACCGAGTGGACAATTTGTCTATCCCATGCCGCAACCGGTCGCAACGCCAATTCATAATTTTATGCTGAGCTTCACCCTTAGAAACGCTGGAGTAAGCTTGGCGTTTCAGAACGGAATAGTATCGGGGATTGTCTTACCTGAAACCGCTGCTAGCACAACAGTAGCTGGAGGTTCTGTGGCTGGTGGGGCATTTGGCTCGCTAGCAGCAGCTATCATTACTGCGCTTGTTATTTATTCCTCGCATGCTCAAGAAATAGAAAATCGTTACCCAAAAACGAATAGAGTACTACGACATTTTACCAGAGCAGAGTTTGGACCACTCATTTGGGCCAGCAAAATGATTTATGCTTCACCACCGGGAGGAGATTATAATGAAGATTTTTATGCTGTCTATTTGGCTGATCCAATGGACCAAATTGATGCGCAAGCAAAAGCGTCTTGTCCCCCTACCGCTGATGAGTCAATTCAGCTTACCTCTAGCTACAATCTTGCGTTAAACGATGGAGAATCCCCGGAAAAACGGGTGAGAGCATATGTTGATGTCGAGCTTACACGTGAAGATTATTGGCGGCCAGTTATGGAAGAGGTAAGAAATAGCAATGGAGCAACGGAAGTAGTATTTAAATTACAACTGCTTTATTTCGGACCGTACTCAATCGGAATAGACGGCTTAGGCGAATGTTCATGGTTGAAGGAAAAAACTAGATGATTGTGGACATACCAGAAAATATTGGAAAGCTTTTAGATTCTGCATTGAAAAGCCGAGGTGGCTTTGATGCAGGCAAGGCTCTACACACGCTTGATGACTTTCCTCATCTGATTGTGGAGGAGAATGTTATGGATCTAGTCGTTCATCAATTGAAAGTTGGAGCCCTAGGGAATCGGGTCATTGCTGCACGTATTCTGATCCAGTTGGGTGATCCTCGTGGGATTATTCACCTTACTGCAAACAGCCTGAATCGGCACCCTTATTTAGGCATCGATCAGACTAAGAGTTCCACAAGAAGCGATGGTTGGCTTATCCGATGGGCGGAATATCTAACGGATGAATGTCTGGATTTACTCATCGCTGACATTATAGAGCATCGCGATGCTTTTCATGCCGATGTGCTGGCGGCAGCCCCGCAAGAACTAGTCGTTCCGCGTCTGTTGGAATTGCTTGGGCATGACCGACCGATAGCCACCCAGGCTGCTTATGCTTTGGCATATCACGGATGTATGGAAGGTCAAAAACTACTGGAATCTCTCTTGACTGAGCGCGATCCGCGCTTATTCTACTTAGCTCTCGTGGCTTTAAGTCGTGTTTCCGATCCACGCCTTATCGATCTACTCCGATCTATTGCCAATCAACAGCATGAGATTTTTTATGGAATTGATAGAAGTTGGTTGAAAACGGCGCTTGTAGCTCTGGCTTTTCAGCGCTTAATGGTTCAGGATCAATCATTGAACAGTCCTTTCCTCAATGTAATGCAGCGTTTCTACACGTCCAATCCCATTAGGAGCTATTCTCATAGGGAGCATCTAAAATATCAGGGAATTATATTGCCTCAAGGATATGAGCCGGAGTTGTTTCTGTTGCAAGGAGGTCAAGTGACCTGGACGGCAGATTTTATTCATGAATTTTCCACTTCGGATGACCGGCGAAAATTAGCCAATATTCAGAAGGAAAGATTATTGGATTTGCTTGGAAGGATTCCCGAGGAAAAATATTTCAAGGTTGGAGGGTCTTATTATTCTTGGTTTGAACATCCTTCAGATACGCGAAATATGACTAGTTATTATCTCCCGGAAATTAAGGTTCGCAACGAACTTGATGATTATATCTTTGCTGCAACGGATTGGATAGTGAATCCATCACGATATCGTTTGGGGAATATGAGAGAATGGCGATTGCTTAAGTAACCTGAGTTCGGGATAAAAAAGGGAGCAGGTTCTTGTTATAAAAGAGAAAATAAGTTTTCGACGCTAACTTTCTCCGAACAAAAACCTGCCTTTATGAAATTAACACACTTATTCTGCGATGTGGACGATTTTTGCCAAACCTTTATAGCGGACTGGCAAAAAAATCAATTAACCCAAGGTAAGAAGAAACGCCATCGTCTCCATCGGATGAGTGATAGCGAGATGATCACGATTTTAGTGGCTTACCATCAAGCCGGTTTTCGAACCTTCAAATGGTTTTATCTGAGGCATGTGCAGCGCTATTGGCGAGCTGAGTTTCCTAATCTGCTAAGCTATAATCGCTTTATCGAGCTGATGCCAAAACTGTTGGCGCCGCTCACCGCCTTTATGGCCAGTCGCCGAGGCGCTTCGGCAGGTATTGCCTTTATTGATTCAACACCGCTGGGCGTGTGCGAGAATATCCGTATTCCCCGGCACAAAACCTTCACCCAGGAAGCCGGGCGCGGCAAATCGTCGACCGGCTGGTTTTATGGCTTCAAATTGCATCTGATCGTCAATGACCAGGGCGAGATTCTGTCATTTTGCATCACACCGGGCAATGTCGATGATCGCAAACCAGTCCCCGATCTGGTGAAATCATTGACGGGAAAGCTGTTTGGCGACCGGGGCTATATTTCCAGGAAGTTAACTGACTTATTGGCCCATCAGAATGTCACGCTGATTACTACGCTGAAGAAAAACATGAAGCCGCAAGTGATGGATGTGTTTGACAAATGTTTGCTGCGCAAGCGTAGCATCATTGAAACGATCAATGATCAACTCAAGAATATTGGCGATCTTGAACACTCGCGGCATCGTTCTTTGAGCAACTATTTGTCCAATATCATCGCTTGTCTGGTGGCCTATACCTATCAGGAGAAAAAGCCGGCTCTCAATTTGCGCGATGTCGATTGGTTGCCTTTTATTTCGAATGCTTAAACCGAACTGAGGTTATGGTAGAGTCGAGATGTGACGCGGTGGCCTAAGGCTCAGCCTAGCTGTTGTCGCCCCTTTCGTCTGGCGGTGCCTCAATAGCCGAGCCATCACTCCGTTTTCACATCCCGCTCATCGAACCCGGCGTGCCCTATTAAGGCACCGGGCTCTCGGACAAGCACTCATGTTTTCGCCCACGGAAAGTTATGGGTTCGCGATGGCAAATTAATCAATCCCAACTCTTCGTAGAGGTATTGATCCGGGTAGCGCTTTCCCCCCAAGCCTCGAACCTTGTGTTTCTTGCATAACCACCGGCGTAGCCGTTGTATGGCATGGCTGTTAACGGCTCGATACGCGGGGCTGACCTGGCCGAGGCAGAAATAGTTCGCCCACCCCGTCAGTTTCCGGTTAAGCCGTTTCACCACATACTCGGCATCCAGCTTCACTCGGCGGCGATCCGTCTCCTCGCTGAGGCTGTCCACCATCCGTTTGATGCGCTTCCTGGAGGGGCGGGTGCCGATATAGGCCCGTATGGCGGATGATTCGTAGGGTGGATTTGCCTTGGCAATCCACCAACAAACGGAGTGTTGAAACCGTAACGTCCCTCAATAATACTTGGCCTGCTTGAAATGGCGGTTTGCTGTGCAAAACCGCCCTACTACGCTGTTGTTGCAAGCAAAGCTCTGCAAGCTGTTGAGCAATACAGCTTACGGGTTGTCCAATTTTCTGGGTCCATTTCTGAGCGCTTCCGTGATCGGAATCGCTATACTTACAACACTCTATCGACCTTGAAATAATAATTGATAGTTATGGCTTGGCATTATTGCTGCGAAGCCTGCTTTGAATGATTTAAAGGCTGCTTTTGACACATACGTGTCCACCTCTGACGATTCGGATACGGACAACCAGGGAGGATTCCTCGGCCGTGTAATTCGCTCTTAATATTCCAAGCCGTCGTCTTCTGAAAACGACCCATCGGCAGTGCAATCGACTGCTGATATTTCGTGTGGTTATCTTCTGAAAACAACACACAAAGCTTAACTCTTTCAAATTACGCACACCATCACAAAAACTATGCAATCCGCAACGACCTTATCCGGTTGATGGCGGCGGCCAGTTCGTATTTGCGCGGCATGGACAGCGTGCCGGGATAATCGGGCGCCAGGACCGGCAAGCCATGTTCGGCGATATCGTCATAAAGCCGCTCTATCCAGAACCCGATGGTTTCGGGCTGGCCGGCGGGCTGATTGATTTTATAGCGTAGCGCCAGCAGGCAATAGCCCAGAGCCAACACCTGCGGGGCTTCCGCGATCTGCGCGACGGCCTCCAGATTGATCAGGTCCATGCCGTACTCCAGTTGCTTCGGCGCATTACGCAGCGGTTTGATGCGTTTGGCGATCGTCTTTTTCAGGCGCTTGTTTTCATAAGCCGGGTCAAAGTTATCGGCGGCCAGCCGGCGCGTTGACGGACGGTCTTCGATCGGCGCGGCCTCATCGACAATCGCGCCAAGCCTGTCGCGCACTTTGGCGGTGATGTCGTGGCAGCGGTAATGGGCCATCAGCAGGCAGGTATCGGCTTTCATCAGAAAAAGCCCCAGGCCGCCGACCACGAAAATCATCGACACGCGCTGCTTGCTCCAGAGCGACCGTACCGTGGCGTAAAGCGGCCTGATCGGCTCCAGCGAAGCCTCCAGCACCTGCCCGATCAAGGCATCGCGTACCAGAAAATTGGTCGCGCAGGTATCCTCATCGAACAGCAGCAATCTCGATCCGCTTTCGATGGCCTCGACGATGGCGGCCGCCTGCGACGTGCTGCCGCTGGCATTGTCCGAGGAAAAATGATCAGTCTTCAGGCCGTTCGGCAGGTCGCCGATAAAAGGGCTGATGTCCACGTCCCGGATGCTGCGCCCGTCTTCGGCCCGGATAAAGAACGCATCCTCGCGCGTCACGACCCATTCGCGGCCATCGCCCGGCACATGCGCGTAGACGCCGGCCAGGATCGCCTGCATCAGGGTCGATTTGCCGTGATAGCCGCCGCCGGTAATGCAGGTGATGCCCTCCCGGATGCCCATGCCGGTCAGGCGGCGGCCATCCGGCAGCGGGATGTCAACTTGCAGTGAATCAGGCGATTGGAAGGCTGTTACGGCCCCGTCCGACGCTGGCCTGTCGTCGATGCCGCTGTTGCGCGGCAACCGGGCGCCGTCGGCTATAAAAGCGACCAGCCGATGCTCTTGCATAAACCGGCTGATGACGGTGCGCGTGGTTAGCACTTCGACAAACTGTTCCAGCTGCGCCCTGGTTTGCTCGTCGTAACGGTCATAAAAAAACGTGGCATCGACGATGGCGGGCAGTTCCTGATTCATCATGATCCGCGCCTGCTCGGCATCGAAAACACCGCCGCCTCGCCCTTTGGCGGGCAGGCTGATCATGAAGCGCAGTTCAATGGCGGTCCGGTCGATCAAAACACTGTCCCTTTCCAGCATTTTCTGGCTTAACTCGATGGTATGGAACGAACCGCTGCCTTCCTTGCCGCGATTTTGCAGCGCGAACCTGTCAATGCCCTGGCGGAAGCGGCGAATCAGAAAATCGGCGACGGCCAGTTTGCCGTCTTCGGCTTGTAGAAAAGCCTCGGGAATGGCGCTGCCATGCCGGGATACAGTGACCGAGGCGATCGAGGCGGGATGGGCGCCGGGACTGCGCTGAACCCTGATCAGCCTGAAGTTGAAGCCAGGAAAGTCATAGTCATCCTTTAACAACTGCACCTGATGAAAAGGCCGATCGGCAAGCGTCGAGATTAACTGGTTTAACCGGTTCATGGGTCTCCCCGTGTGTTATTAGCACATGTTAAACAACTGCAGGGTCGAATTCACCTGGAGCGGGACGGGGCGGCATGCCCCATCCCGCAGCATATCTTTCAAAATTCACCCAATTATTACGGCTCTGAGAAGATACGCGCTCCCTGCCCTACGCGCGGCAAACGGCATAAATCAGGCGATCAGCCCTTGTTTTAAGTCACAGCGCTCAAATCCTGGATCAATTCCACGGCATTGCCGTCAGGGTCGCGGCAGAACAAGGCCCGGCGTCCCGATTTGCTTAACGTGTAGTAAATATCCTGCAGCTCCAGTTGCTGCCGAACGGCGTCCAGATCATTGACCAGAAAAGCGGTATGGCGATCGAGTCCGCCGTGTTCGGGGCGGTCTTCATTCCGGTCGGGATTAGGCACTTCGAGCAGATGAATCTGCTGTGCGCCGAGTTGCAACCAGGCACCCGGAAAAAGCAAATCCGGGCGCTCGCAGGTCTTCAGACCCAGTATGCCGCTGTAAAACCTCAGCGCCTTCATCGTGTCGGACACAATAATGCTGACGTGGTGAATTTGTAATTGAATGTGATCAGACAATGTTATCCCCTCTTCTGCATAGTAGATTTTTTATAGGTTAGCGATATGAGCCAGAGCACTTGCTAGACCTTGCCAGGCGCGGAGCCTGTCGTTTTTTTATTCTGCCTATCGTTGCAGACCTCGAATGTACGCTAGCGCACAGAACTTCATTGGGCCGTTGGTATATTTTAATTACTCTTTTTTTATATACAAAAAAAGAAGATGTGTTTGGTTTTATTCCCCAAATAAGGGCTAACCAATAATTAATCTTAATGTTTGAGGAGACACGATCATGACTCAGCAAAGAGGTACCAGCAGTTCGGGCCAGGGCAAATCAGCCCGCGGTTTTGCATCAATGGATGAAGCAAAACAACGCGAGATAGCCAGTAAAGGTGGCCATGCCGCTCATCAAAAAGGCACAGCCCATGAGTTTACGCCGGAAGAAGCCCGGGAAGCCGGCCGCAAAGGTGGTCAAGTCGCTCATGAAAGAGGCACAGCCCACGAGTTTACGCCGGAAGAAGCCCGGGAAGCCGGCCGCAAAGGCGGCAAAGCCGCTCATGAAAAAGGCACGGCTCATGAGTTTACTTCCGAAGAAGCCCGGGAAGCCGGCCGCAAAGGCGGCAAAGCCGCCCGTGGCGGTAAAGAGGGGGAAGGCGGCGGCAAAGGCAAAAGCGCATCAGGCCAAAGCAGTGAGCATATGGCCGAAATAGGTCGTAAAGGCGGCCAGCACAGCCATGGCGGTGGCAAAAAACATTAACTTCATAACGGGAGCGACCCTTTAACCGCGGAGTACTGTTAAAGGGTCGTTACCCCTGCTTATTTACAAGTACATCCTTACCTTGTGTAGCTAACTATCTATTTTTCCTCTCATTAAATCAATTCCCCAGTCAGGCTTTTTATTATCCGATAATCGCCGGACTCACTAAATCTTAATCTTTTATTAATTTTTTCTTAATTAAGACAAGTTAGGCTATTGTCTAATTTGCCTACGTGCGATATTTTCAGCTCGCCTCGGGTATTTACAACTATACTTTTAAATTTACATAGATGTTTACCTTAGAAGAAAAACTAAAAATCAACCCGCTCCATTCAAGCAAAGCAGCTTTTCGCCCTTCACTATTATTAGCTTGCATACTGCTCGGCAGTGTTCTGGCCGGCTGTCAGAGTATGCCGTTTTTTGGTCCTTCGGAAGAGCCGCCGGTCGCTTCTCCCACACTGACGAAACAGGTAAACATTGAGCCCCACAATTTCCAACTGGCTGACGGCCAGAACATTGTCGGCTCACTGGCGACTGTCGATACGCGTGAGAATGACACCCTGCCCGATATTGCCCGACACTACGGCCTGGGCTATAACGACATCACGATAGCCAATGTCAATATCGACCCGTGGACGCCACAGCCGGGCAGTCAAGTATTGCTGCCTTTACGCTTTATTCTGCCCGAGGCGCCTCATAAGGGCATCGTACTGAACCTGGCCAATATGCGGCTGTTCTTCTACCCTCAAAAACAACCGGATACCTTATTCACTTATCCAGTCGGCATTGGCCGCCAAGGCTGGAATACACCAATGGGATCGACTAAAATCATCTCTAAAAGGGCCAACCCGGCCTGGACCGTGCCGGAGTCGATACACCGTGAGCATGCCCAAAAAGGCGATCCGCTGCCAAAAGTTGTGCGCGCCGGCCCCAATAACCCGCTCGGCAAATACGCCATGCCGCTCGGCTTTTCCGGATATCTGATCCACGGCACCAACAAGCCCTACGGCATCGGCATGCAGATCAGCCACGGTTGCGTACAGCTTTATCCCGAGGATATCGAGGTTCTATTCAATAAATCCAAGGTCGGGATGCCCGTGCAAATTGTTCATCAGCCTTATTTGACGGCCTGGGATCACGAGATGCTTTACCTTGAAGCGCATGAACCGCTGCAAAAATGGGCCAAGCAAAAACCCAAGCTGAAGAAGAAATTGATCAATGAGCTGAAACAGATCGGCACTCAGCAAAACGTATCCATCGATTTTGAAAAAGTCGACCGCATCCTTGAACGCGCGGACGGCATCCCTACACCCATACTGACCGGCAGCCCTGATATAAAAGAGCTAACGACAGCGGCCGTGCAAGTGGATCACCCTGATCAGCTCTACGGCCAGCCTGTTGTCGAAGAACTGAAGGAAAGCGATTGGGCTGTTTTAGCGGCCACCTTCGACAATGAGACTGAAGCCCAACAGCTGGCCGCGATGCTGTCGCATCAGGGACCACCGATCCCGGCGCGCAAAATGGAGAAAGACGGCGTTTATCAGGTTATCGCCGGCCCGTTCAAGAACAAGAAAGAAGTCAAAACCGTTGCGCAGCGCATCCGCATGGATTTCGAGCTGGATGCCAAGCCGTTGAAGCCCGGCAAGGTCAATTAACAGCGAGCAACGACATTTCCCGCCATGCCCGCACCAAAATCAGGCAGACTGCCTGATTTTGGTGCTTACCCGCCGCTTTTGAGCCGGCCGCTATTTCACCAATCAGGCTTGATGCCAGAGCCGGCCCCCGTTTGCACTCTTGGCATGCAACATGCAGTTTCCTGGAGAAAATTTTCAACAGGAAATAATTATGTCTTCACCCACATTAAATCTGCTTTCTTTCTCGGGCAATATCAAAATCCTGCACCTGTCATGGCTGGCTTTTTTTATCAGCTTTGTCGTCTGGTTTAACCACGCGCCGTTAATGCTGGCCGTTGCCGAATCGCTGCGCATGAGTCAGACGGATATCAAGACCATACTGATTTTGAATGTGGCATTGACTATTCCGGCGCGTATCGTCATCGGTATCCTGGTCGACAAGTTCGGCCCCCGGCGTACTTACTCGGCGCTGCTGGCGGTCGGCAGCGCGCCCTGCTTCCTGTTCGCCTTTGCCTCCAGCTTTGAACAATTGGCGCTGGCGCGCTTCCTGTTGGGCTTTATCGGCGCCGGCTTCGTCATCGGCATCCGCATGGTCGGCGAGTGGTTTCCGGCCCGGCAGGTCGGCATTGCCGAGGGCATATACGGCGGCTGGGGCAATTTCGGCTCCGCCGCGGCAGCCATGGCGCTGCCGACGCTCGCGCTGCTTTACGGCGGCCCCGATGGCTGGCGCTATGCGATCGCCAGCACCGGCGCGATCTCGCTGCTTTATGCCGGCGTCTATTTTTTCTCGGTCTCGGACACGCCCAAGGGCTCCACTTATTTCAAGCCCAAAAAGGCCGGCGCCATGGAAGTCAGCAGCATCTGGGATTTGTTCTTCTACATCGTCATGAACATCCCCCTCTACGCCACCCTGACCTTGCTGACCTGGAAACTGTCGCCGGCCGGCGCGCACCTGTTGACGCAACCCGCGGCGCTGGGCTGTTATGCCGGCATCTGGCTTCTGTTCATCTACAATGTCTACAAAATCATCCATGTCAATGAGGGACACCTGCAGCAACCGATTGAAGAGATTCATAAATACAAGTTCAAACAGGTCGCCATTCTTGACCTGGCCTATCTGATTACCTTCGGTTCCGAACTGGCCGTCGTGTCCATGCTGCCCCTGTTTTTCTTCGAGACGTTCCATGAATCGCAAGGCGTAACATCCGTGCAGGCCGGCCTGCTGGCATCGGGCTTTGCCTTCATGAACCTGGTCGCCCGCCCCGGCGGCGGCTGGATTAGCGACAAGTTCGGCCGCAAGCTGTCGTTAACGCTTTTTATTTCCGGGTTATCGGTGGGCTACCTTTTGATGTCGCAAATCACGTCGGAATGGTCGATAACGGCGGCCGTGATGCTGACCATGGCCTGCTCTTTCTTCGTGCAGGCCGGCGAAGGCGCCGTATTCGGCATGGTGCCTCTGATCAAGCGGCGCCTGACCGGGCAAATCGCCGGCATGGTCGGCGCCTATGGCAATGTCGGCGCCGTCTTGTTCCTGACCATTCTGTCTTTTGTCTCACCTGCCGTATTTTTCATAGTGATCGCCGGCGGCGCGCTGCTGGTCCTGGTCGCCGTGCAGTTCATCGAAGAACCGCAGGGCCATATGGTCGAGATTGAGGAAGACGGCACCGTGGCCATCATTGAAGTGAGTTAGGCAGGACGCCGGTTATGTCATCAGCGAAACTCCGGATCAGCCTGGGCCATGCCAGCGACAAAGGCATCAAGGCCGATAATGAAGATTTCTTCGGCGCACTGGTGCCTGAAGAGCCCCAGCTGACCTACAAAGGCATCGCCGTTGCCATTGCCGACGGCATGAGCAGCAGCGATGCCGGCAAGCAGGCCAGCCATTGCTGCGTGGTCGGTTTTCTGGAGGATTATTACAGCACGCCTGATTCCTGGTCCGTGATCCATGCCGGGCAGAAGATCCTCTCCGCGACCAATTCCTGGCTGTACAGCCAGGGGCAGGCCCGCTATGCGTCCGCCAGGGGCCTGGTCAGCACGCTCAGCATCTGCGTCTTCAAATCGACCACGGCACATGTTTTTCATATCGGCGATTCCAGACTCTACCGCCTGCGCAAAGGCAATCTCGAACAGATCACCCGCGACCACCGCGTCTGGGTCAGCCAGGAAAAGAGCTACCTGAACCGGGCAATGGGCATAGAACCCCGGCTGGATGTCGATTACCAGGCGCTGCCGCTGGAAAAAGGCGACCTGTTCCTGATGACGACGGACGGCGTGCATGATTTCATCAACGAAAAAACCCTGAAAAGGCTTTTACAGGGAAGCTCCGATTTAACATTGACGGCTGAAAAAATCGTCCAGCTGGGGCTCGATAATAAAAGCGACGACAATTTAACCTGCCAACTGATCAGGATAGAGGAACTGCCGCCGGCGAAAGAGGATGAAATCCTGCGCCGCCATGCCAACCTGCCTTTCCCGCCGCCGCTGAAGCCCGGCATGGTATTGGACGGCTACCGGATTGAAGAGGAACTGCATGCCAGCAAGCGCACGCAGATTTACCGGGCTTTTGACATGAAAACCGGCACGCGGGTCGTGCTGAAAACCCCATCCATTCTGTATGACGACGACACGCACTACATAGAACATTTTCTGCACGAGGAGTGGGTGGGGAAACGGATTCATAATGATCATGTCCTGAAAACCCTCGGCAGCGACCGCGAAAAAAGCGGCATTTACTATGTCACCGAATGCCTGGAGGGCCCCACGCTCAGGCAATGGATGGATACCAACCCGAAAGCCGACATCAAGGAGACGCGCAAAATACTGGAGCAGATCGCCAAAGGGCTGCGCGCCTTTCATCGCATGGAAATGCTGCATCAGGACCTCAAGCCCGAAAACATCATGTTCGATAAAAACGGCACCGTTAAAATCATCGACTTCGGCTCCGTCAAGATCGCCGGCATCGAGGAAATGACGCCGCTGGAGCACATCGGCCATACAGCTGTGCTGGGCACTTTGAATTACACCGCGCCCGAATATCATTTGGGCCTGCGCGGCAGCATCAAATCCGATCTGTACTCGCTGGGCGTCATCGCCTATGAAATGCTGAACGGCGCCCTGCCCTTCGGCCCGGACATGCCGGAACGACCGGATCAACCGAGCCTGGCGAAACTGAAATACGTGCCCAGCATTTATCACAACATCATGGTGCCGGCCTGGATAGACGGCGCCTTGAAAAAAGCCACGGCCATCAACCCGCAACTGCGCTATGACGACCTGTCGGAGTTCCTGTTCGACCTGTCCCTGCCCAATCCGAAATTCCTGAGGCCGGACGAGCGGCTGCCGCTCATGCAGCGTAACCCGACCGGTTTCTGGAAAGGCCTGACGGCACTGTTGCTGTTTACCAATCTGGCTTTGCTGTATTTACTGATGGGGTAGACGCACAGTCGTGCAGGCTGGATTGATAAATCCAGCCTGCAACATTCCAACCCGGTGAAACTATCGTTGCCGACGGCCCGATGAAGCAAAAAAATCGATGAGCGTGTCGTTAATAGCCGGCCATTGCGCATGCAGTTTATCGCCTTCGCAGTACCAGGTTTTAACGCCGTCGGCGCAGCCGGAATAGCCGAAACAACCGTTGACCAGCTTTTCCGGGATCGGGTCGCACTTATTGCAGGCTGCCCACCATCCCGACGACTCGAGACCATAGCCGGGAAAAAGGTGATCGTTGGCGCTGTGCATGATCATGACCGGCAGCGGTTTCGGGCACTGGCGGTCGCGCAGGTCCTGATAACCGATGCCGGCGGCGCTGGAAGCTATGGCGCCGGGAATGTGCCGGGTTCCGGCCATGAACGCCAAAGCCATCGCCGAAGTGCCGCCGTCGGAATGACCGGTGATAAAAATCCGCTTTTCATCGATGCACCACTTTTCGGCCACCCGCTTGGGAATAGTGCCCAGTTCAATGGTTGTGGTAGGCGATAATTCCGGATGGTCCGCATAGGCGACGATGAAGCCGGCCGTGGTTGCCGGAAGCGTCAGGCCCGTGGTCTTTTCGGTTTTGGCCCGGTTCGAGCCGGCCGGCGACAAGACCAGCAACAGCGGGTGGGCAATGGATGGGTCGTAATTGAGCGGCGTGCGGACGTTGTACTTGATCCCATCCTGGGTCGATTCGCCATGGCTGGCGCCGGCTTCGCCGATCAGCAGGTCCGGTTGGCAGCGGCCCTGGACCGATTCGGGCCGGTAAGAGGCCGTGCCCATTTGGGCAAAGTCGCCGCTATTGTCCATAAGCAGCAACACGAAAGCCAGCAAAACCGGCAACAGAAATAACACCGCCAGCCATTTGTTACGCGAAGTCAGATAGGGCTTTAAGCGGGAAAAGTTGATCATCATGGGTCTCCGGGGGATTGCATCGTCTGTCGGATTCGGGACGGTGCTTTGGTGATTATGCTTTCGGGGTTTCCTGAGACTTTTCCTTCATCAGGACGAATCTGATCAGCGCATAGACCGCCAACATCAGGCCAAGGGTGGTCGCCAGCAGCGGACTAAAGCTTTTCTGGTCGGCGTCTTCAATACCCACCGAGAATGGAATATGGGTGTCGAGGCGTTTGTCCTTATCGACGATGGCGATATGCGCCAGATAATTGCCCGCACCGTGTTGGCGGAAATCGACCACGCCGGTTGTGGTGCCGGTTTTTATTTTTTGCGGTTCCTGATAAAAAATCCGGGTGCCATCCGGTTCCTTGGTAATCTCGAATTCGACGCTGAAGTTGCGCAGCTGCTTGCCCTCGTAATCAAAAACCAGATGGGTCTGACCGAGTTGCGGAATCGCCTTGCAATACTCTTTGTTACCTGACAATGCCGGCGTGTAAGCTGTAAAATGCACGCGTTCGAGACCCACGCGGATATTGCAGGCATCGATTTCATCGACGGCGCCGCGATGGGCCTGCGCGGCGAAGGGGACGCCGGCCAGCAGAAAAAAAAGCAATATTAACCGTATATCATAATTGCGGCGGCAGTGCCGCCGATTGCCTGGGGTATGGTGTTTATTCATGGAAACTCCTGCCGTGCCTTACTGGAAATTGAAGGTTTCGACTTCGGAAATCAGAAATAAAGGCGCGCCGCCGCTGGAAATTTCCATGGCATGGCTGGCCGTTTCCTGGCCGCCCTCGGAATGCAGGCAGGCCACAAGCTCGGCCATCGACGGAAAATACACTTCGGCGATACGATGAAAAGGAGCTGGCGTATTGCCCGCGGTTGAAGTAATCAGCGAAGCGACGAAGCGGGTTTTGCCTGCCAGTTTTTCGACAGCCATCGGCACATGCTCTTCCGTATAGCGCCGTTCGAACAAGGCCAGGTCGGCAGGCACCGGGTACATCACAATCAATTTTGCTTCTTTCATAGCTTTCTCATATAGTTGTTGACGGGTTGGGCTATGTAAAACCTATTGATAGGGTTTGTAAAATACAGGCTTTCTATGGAACAATAGGTTTTTCCTATCTATGAGGCCGTCTAGTCATGGAAATGCATCAGATTCGCTACTTCCTGGCGGTGTGCGACCAAGGCACTTTCACTCGCGCCGCGCAATCCGCCTATATCTCCCAGCCTTCCTTGACGCAGGCGATCAAAAAACTGGAAGAGGAACTGGGCGGTGAGTTGTTCAGCCGGGATAGAGCCGGTTGCCGGCTGACTGACCTGGGGCGTTTGGTTGAACCCAATCTCCGGCAAATTTTTCGTGAAGCCCAGGCGATCAAAGCCGAGGCCATACGCTTTACCCGCTTGAACACCGTTCCCTTGCGGATTGGCATGATGGCCACCATCAGCTCGCATCGCCTGAGTGCCGTTTTTGCCGACTATCAGCAGGCTTATCCCCGCATCGAGCTGGAATTGATCGTCGACAGCGAAAGCAGTTTGCTGACGCAATTGGATACCGGCTATCTGGATCTGGTGATTAGCGCTCCGACAGACTTACAGGAAGGAGCCTATCAATTTCTGCCGCTTTACGAGGAACGCTATGTCGTCGCCTTCAGCGCCAGACATCGCTTCAATCAATCGCAGCGTATCGATTTAAAAGCCATTCAATCAGAACCCTATCTGGACCGGCTCAACTGCGAACTGCGCGACAAGCTCAAAAGCGTTTGTCAGGATAGGCACATCGATCTGTACCCCACCTACCGCAGCAATAGCGAGGAATGGATACTGAACATGGTGCGGGCCGGGATCGGCGTCGCGCTGCTGCCGGAATTCACTGTGCCGAAGGATGCGGAGCATGTGAAATTCCGCTACCTGACCGATCCGGAAATCAGCCGCACTATCCAGGCGATTTATCAAACGCAGGTTTCGCCTAAATCCGAGCTTCAGGACTTGCTGGCCAAATTGAAAATGGGGTTGTAGTTGGAAAACCAAGCTATCAGCGACGGTACGGATGGAAATCAAGTCAAAAAACTGAATAATGGCCGCTAAAACGGCGGAAAAACCAACATAAACAACCATTGCATCGATTCGGGGCCACTCTCGGCGCCCCACACGCAATCGGCTGTGCAGCACCCATGCCGGGTTTCCGCTAAAGCTCCAACCCAGCCTGCACAGGCTGTTAAAAATCAATTAACTGCGTACATCAGAATGTAATCCAACACTACTCAGCAAGAGGAAATTAAGATGGCACAGAAACAGAAAATCAATGGTGTAAACATAGACCAGTTATTCAATACGATAGAACAGATCAAGGACAACCCTGAAATTGCTCAATTCAAATTTCGCGCCAACAATACATGGATCGACGGCACCCACAATTGCGCCACAGTCAAGGATTTTTACGGCGCCCTGAATGAAGATACCTCGCGCGAGCAATTGACTTTTGATATAGATGAGCCGCCCGTTCTTTGCGGCTGGAATCTGGGCGCGAATCCCGTGGAGTATCTTCTAGTAGCCCTGTCCGGGTGCCTGACGACGAGTCTTATCGCTCACGCGGCCGCTAAGGGCATCGAAATCAAGAAAGTGGAATCCCGATACGAAGGCGACCTGGACCTTCGCGGCTTTCTGGGCATATCGGAGGAGGTTCCCGTCGGTTATAAGAATATCCGGGTGTACTTCAAAATCGAGGCCGATGTTTCCGAGGATCAGAAGGAGGAACTCATCAGGATGGCTCAGAAATATTCCCCGGTTTTCAATAGCCTTGCAAAGCCGATACCGGTTTCCGTTCAACTCGACAGCCAATAAATGCCTTTAATAGCCGAAATTTGCGCGGGCGGTTTTTATCCCGCTCGCCGCGCCAAGCACTGCATGCCAATGCGATAACCAGCGGACCGGCGCGGGCTATTCACGGTTTTTTGCCCTTTGGAATCCAGCCCAGCAATTGCCGGATCTTGCGTTCGGTAATAAACGCCAGCGAAAACAGCTGTATAAAATTTTCTGCTTCAATCAGGTCCAGACCGATATGTTCAGGCACCAGCTCTTTTCGCGTGCTGAATAGGCGGTCCCAGACCGATAGAACAATGCCATAGTTGCTGTCATGCTCCTTGCGCAAGGTCGAATGATGCGCCCTGTGCAATGATGGCGTAATAATCAGTTGCGAGATCAGATCCTCCTTGGGCACACGGATATTGGCATGATGGAAGAATATGAAAAACAGCTCGATAATCTCGATGGACAGCACCAGATACGCATTGACGCCGATGACGACGACAAATATCGACTTATAGACGATTTCCAGCAACAGATCGAACACATGAAAGCGAAAGCCGGTGGACACATTAAAGCTCTTGTCGCTGTGATGCACTTTATGAAACCGCCACAGCCATTCGTATTTATGGCTCGCCACATGCCAGAGATAAATGGCCAGATCAAAAAAAGCGAAAGCCAACAACCATTTGAGCGGGCCATTTTCCATACCGCCCAATAATCCGTAGGACGCAAATTGTTGTGCGATAAGAAACAGTGACGACGCCCTTAATACCGTCAAAATGATATTGTTAAACAGAAACGCCGTGGTATTGGTCACTACCGATTCTTTATAAGTCTTGGCAGAAAAGTGCCGGTACGGCTTAATCTTCTCAATAATTAGCAACAAAATAAAAGCGAGGATGGCAAGCCCAAACAAAGCTTCATTAAAAAGCAGGTCGCCGTCACTCTTGATATTTACTGCTTCATTCATAGATTTACCTTCATAAAACCTCATGATTTGTTCGGCATGGCGTGTAACAAGTTGGTCAATGCTTTAATTTCATTATCCGCGTTAACCTGGCTGGTGATGTCATACTGAACACCCAGATAATAGATAAGCCGGTGTTTCCTATCGAATAACGGAATTATTTTGAGATGATTGTGAAACAATGTGCCGTCTTTTTTATAATTTCTTATAGTCACTTCAACGACTTGATGATTTTTGATCGCTTCAGCTATTTGATAGCGCGCATCCTGATCTCTGTCATCGCCTTGCAGGAAGCGGCAATTGCGACCGATGATTTCCGCCTGACTGTAACCTGTTAAACGTTCAAACGCCTTATTGGCATAAACGATCGGGGCATCCTCCAGATCGGGATCGGCCAGGGTTATGCCGTTAACGCACTCATCCAAAATAGCCGAAAGCACTTGCGGAATCAGACCGCTATCTTTTTCAATAATAAACGCCATGATAAAACTCCTGTATGTCTGATAATTGCGAGTCGACTTAGTTGCATTCGGCGGAGATTAAATTTTTAATATTCTCAACCGTGTTCTCCGCACCCTCTTCAATGGCCGCCCGTATCAGTTTTTCAAACGGGCGCATAAAAACTTCAAGTTCCAGCAACTCAAAGCGAAAAGTCAAGCGCGTGGGTTCTGCCTCTTTACCATTTTCCAGTAAATAGCTGTGCCTGTAGGGCGCGGTCAGGCCTTGAAAAATCAGTTTGAACGGTTGATATTCGGTAATTTCAAAAACTGACTCAACCTCCGCGCCGCTGTCTTTACGAACCTGTTTGGCTTTGGCGCCGACAAAAACCTGCTTGCCGTCCAAGGGCTCAAATTCAACGACTTCTTGGGCCCATTTGGGATAGTTGTCGAAAAAATGCTCCCCGATAAACGAAAAAACCTCGTGAATCGGCTTGTCGATATCGATGCTGGCTTCGCCGGCAACCGGCCTGAATGAATCAAACGGAAATTTGATCAGCATGGAATCTCCCCTCACAGCTGAGCGGTCCGCTCAGCTTAAGCATTATTTTTATCTGACAATGCCGATAACTTAATCATTAGACCGACTATCAGCCTTGCCATTCATTACTTCAATCGAGTGCTGCAGCGCACAATCAGTTCCAGGAATTCAGCAGAACAATCGCTTTTTTCCGGCCAATACCTGAAAGGCGAGCAGGCTTAAAGTGATAAACATTTAAAACAAAAAAGGGCGAAGCACCCGCCGTGCTTCGCCCTTTCACTCAATCGGGAGATAAAATTTTATTCGTCGAATGGCCACCACCAGCGCTTTTGAGCACCGGGCACATCGCCTCTGGCTTTATCTTCGGTTCGCTGATGGATGTTTTCCATTTGCTGCTGCCGCTGCTCCATGCCCGGCTGCTCAATTCTCTCCCTGATTTGCTGTTCGTTACGCTCACGGATCTGCTGGCTGCTGCCCTGATCCTGATGGATTCTTTCCCGGATTTGCTGCTCCCGTCTTTCCTGAAACTGCCCCGGCGGGTTGTCGCCCTGTCCTTCAGATCGCCTCTGCTGCTCTTGCGCTCTTTCGGGCATTTGATATTCGTGACGCTGGCGCATCTGTTCCTGGCGGCCCTGTCCCTGTTGCGGGCCGAAACCTCCGCCCATGCGTTGCGCGCCGCCCCTGCCCGCCCCGCCGCCACCGGCCTGGCCGGATGCCGCGAATGCTAATGCAGAGACGATCATTAATACTTTAACCATTTGCTTGCTGTGCATAACTTCCTCCACAGACCGGGTTGATCAACCCGGCATAAGGGCAATAAAAATTGGTTGAACCGAATCGACGGCGGATCGATGCCGGCATCGATCCGCCGTCATTTGGCAAAGTTTCAGTTATTCTCCGAATGCTTTACCAAAAACTGCCTCCGTTCAGGGATTTTCCGGCGTTCCGGCGCTCTGACCAAACACCCAGGCATCGAGCGGGATGTAGTCGTCGAGCCACCAAACCCTGCGCGCCATGGCGTCGGACTCGGCCGCCGCCTCATCGCCGGCCTGCAACTGAGCCCAGACGCCGTACATGAACTCGCCGCCGGAATTCGCGCCAAGACTTGCCTCGCTGGCTTCCAGCCCCTTGATGCCCTGGTCAAGCTGATCGAACTCGTTGCAGAAGCCTGAGCTTTCATGCTCCGCCGGTACGACATTGCCTTGCGGATTGGAAGGGTAGCACTGCGTCAAATCATGCTCCTCCGCCCAGACCTGATAGTTCTCGCCGAACATGACCGCACGGCTGTAGAACAAGTCCAGCGGCTCAGGTTCGCCCAGCGCCGTGGTGGTGTTGTCTCCGGTCTCGTAGACGATGAAGTAGCGTGACGGATCCCGCAAGTCCTCGCCGCCGATATTGGGAATGCCGGCGCCAAACAAGTCCGAAGTGATGCTTTCCGCTGTCGCCGCAAAACGCGGATCCAGTGTCGTGGTTCTCATGGACTTGATTTGCGTGACGTTGCGCGCCTGTTCAGGCGCACCTGCCGCGTACTGATTGCAGACACGCGGTTCGACTGGTTCTCCGGTTCCTGTTTCGGTTGCACGGAACGTCTCGCAGGTCACAGTACCCGTGCCAGCCCATCTTGACTTGTCGTGATGCCGGTAATTTTTAGGCAGTGTGCCCCAGGTGCTGCCGCCGTCAAAGGAACGACGGATGTAAAGCTCGTAACGGTCGCTGCCTTTCGCATTGAGACGCCAGTTGGGCGACCAGGCATAAAGCATCATCACGAAATCCCCGTCCAGATAACCGCGATGACCCTTGGCCACATCCAGCGGGTTGTACCAGGATTGGTCGAACAGCGTGGATGCATCGGTTCTGAGGTCGTTCTGGCAGTTCAGCGTCGTTCCGCTCACCGTGGTGAATGAGGCCGGACATTGATGCCAGCTCAGTACTTTGGTGGTGTTCGGTTCAACCTGATTGCCTTCAAGGACAGGGTTGGTATTGCCGATGCCGAATGTCTTGCCCTGGCTCAAATCCACTTGAGGACAAGGGGCATCGCCGCCCGCCTGAGAGTCGGTGCAGGTATCCGGTATCGCTGCCGAGAGATTGATCGGGGTATCCAGGCATAGGCCGTCCGGATAGTAAGGATTCATCGGCTTGCCGTCCTTGCCGCGTCCATAACGCTTGGTTTTGCACTCCATGTTGCGGAAAGCGTAAGGGTTGACGCTTTTATTGAGCCAACTGCTAGGCGCCAGGATTCTGCGCACCATCACATCGGCCGGTCCGCCCTGATTCATGACGCCCTGTTTCCAGGACGGCAGCGCCAGCAAACGGCTCCGGCTGGCTTCGGCCTTGGCGATATCCTGAATCAACAGGCTGCCCCGACGCGCGATCTCGGTATTCCACAGCTCGTAGTTAAAGGCGCCGAAGTTCCAGAGGTCGGACGTATTGCGCACCGGATAAAACTCGCCGGTCTGCCAGTTGACTTCCGGCTGGTTGAGAATGTTGCCGTGCCCTGCCAGATTGGCAACCAGGCTGTCCGGATTGGTCTTGCCGGCGAATTTGCCGGCCTTGTCGCCGGTCAACGCCATGTTGAACGAGTAGTACCAGATATTCTTGCCTTCGTCGAAGGTCAGGCAGTTGTCGTCGACTTCAGGATCGCACGGCACGCCGGCCGCCTGATCCTCGGTAAAGCCGAAAGCGCCCAGACCCTTGGATTCCTCGCTGATGAACACTACGAACGCGCTGTCCTTGATGCCGTCCTTATTGCTGTCGTAACCGTGCAGCGACATGCGCGGACGGGTCGCGGCAATGTTGCCGACCAGCGGCAGGCCGTCCTCGGTGACGCAGATGTCGGATAATTTGCCTTGTTTTCCGGTCGGAATCTGGATGGTCGTCTTACACATGTCCTTCAGCCCATAGAGCAACGGATTCAAGACATCCGGATGATTTTCCGCAATCGCCGAGCCGTTACAGTAAGGCTGCGGATTGGTAACGTTGCAGCGCGCATTGTCGGTCACCCGCATGGGCATCGCGAAAGGGATGCCCGCCTGGGGCTTAGAGGTATCGCCCGAGGCCAGGTACTCCGGCAGCGTCAGCAAGGTCGCGCCGTTGTCGTCGGGTTTCTGCACCGTATCGAAATGCTCCCAGGGCAAATAGGAATACCAGACGTCGGTCTGGCTGTTGGCAATGGCGCCGCTCCAGCCTTCGCCGGGACCTTCGCCCTGGCCGGGGCGCAACCCTTCGGGATCCTCCTGCCAGGTTATGGCGCAACCGGCGCCTTCCTGACATTCGGCCTCAATACGGGCCACGTCGCGCGTGCCGGAAGTCAGCCTTTCAGCCTTGTACCACAGCATGTAACTGGATTCCGCCGCTTCGGTACGCGGGTCGTTGCCCTGCACCAGAACACCGCGCGCCGCCCACAAGCAGGAGAAAGGCACTTGGCCGACCGGATGGTTCGGCTCGAATTTGTCTTCGGCATAATCGACAAACCCCTGATTACCCTTGACGCCGAACATGTCGACCAGATACAGGTCATCGGGCGAAGGCGCCGCAAGGTCAATGCCCAACCTGGCGGCTATGGCGTCGCGGCGGGCAGGATTGCTGCTGGCAAGTGCATAGTTGGGCTCGCCTGTATCGCAATAGCGGCTGGGCCAGACGGCCAGCGCGCGATTGCCCGCCATCGCCTGGAAGAACTGCACGTTGGTCACGTCGCCCGGATAGGCGCCGCTTTCGCCGAACAGCGGAATATCGGTCCGGATCACATCGCTGGAGCTCTTGTCGGCGGATTCGGACAGGTTGGTGGACTTCCAGGTTTTGCCGTCGTCCAGACTCACCGCACCATAGGCCTCGCGCTTGCCATGCCCGACAAACCCGATGCCTTCCACCGATTCGACGGGGCCGTAGATATAAGTGCTTATCAAGGGTTTGACTTTGTCCCGGGTCTCCACGGTAGTGCCGTCGTCTTTTTTGTATTCGACAGGGGCAACCGTGCCGTCTGCGGCCTGGGCCGGCACATAGAACTTCATCATGTCGGTAAAGGCATGCTCGGCCTCCGGAACATGGCTGGCGACGGGCGTATTGCCGCTTTCCTTCGACATACTCTTTCTGACCAGCTCGCCGTCATCAGCTAAAGCCTGACCAGCTCCCAACATCAGCAGCGTGGTGGCAATTAGTCTATGTCCCCTTTGCTGTCTTTTTATTTTTAGAATATTCATAGGATATTCCTTCATTGAATAATTATAGATACGCACAACCACTGTAATTTGATGTACAGGATCAGCTCCTGAACAGGTTGATCGCCCATTCGCATCCGGGTAGCGCTCCCTGGATGAAGTTAATATATTCCTAATAAGCTAATATACAAAAACTTATATTCAGCCTCTACATTATTGATTTTACAACCTCTTAATTTATTAAGAAAATTGGCCACTTCAGCCTTTAATTTTTGTTGATTTGTTCAACCCGAAGCGTCGGCATGGCTGCATTTCCGGGCACCTGAATTGAAGCAACCGAACGCTATTTTTTGCGCTGTCTGGCAAGGAGAAGTCCGGTTGGCATAAAGCCGCGCACAGTAGGCGGAATTTACCTGCGGCCGCCCTGTCCAAAAATACGGTTTCCTTGGGCCGGCGTGAGCGCTTTTACGAGAGGCTCCGATAACATGATGCAAAAACGGGAGAGATAAGGTAAACACGACCGGATTCTTGGAGCGGCTGAACATCCGGGCCTCCGATATTGATGGAAACAGATGAAATCTCCCTGTTCAGCCCGGGCAATTCGGCAACCGGGCGGCCGCATCCCGTCCCAAACGGT
Source organism: Methylobacter luteus IMV-B-3098 (assembly GCF_000427625.1). Taxonomy (GTDB): domain Bacteria; phylum Pseudomonadota; class Gammaproteobacteria; order Methylococcales; family Methylomonadaceae; genus Methylobacter; species Methylobacter luteus. Next base: position 981,946 of record NZ_KE386569.1, on the reverse strand, counting down.
CTCCTTGCCGTAAAAACTGTTATGGAGGCAGGTTATGAAGTTCAACCTTAGCGAAGCAACCGGGTCCGTGCAGGCAATGGTTAACGGCTTTATCGAAAGGCTGCCCTATTTTGCTATCGCTGTCGTTGTCTTTATCATTTTTCTGTTCATCGGCAAGGGTATCCGCGCGACCGTGCGCGCCATCACGCAGCGCAACCGCCGCCACTATAACCTGGGTCTGGTGATGGGCCGGCTCAGTTATGGCGTGATTATCTTCATTGGCTTGCTCATTGCCCTTGTCATCGCCATTCCCGGCTTTACGCCAGGCGAACTGGTCAATATTCTGGGACTGTCCAGCGTCGCCATCGGCTTTGCGTTCCGCGATATCCTGCAAAATTTTCTGGCCGGGATTCTGCTGCTTCTGGCCGAACCCTTCCGTATCGGCGACCAGATCATCCTTAACGATTTCGAGGGCACGGTCGAGGACATTCAGACTCGCGCCACATTCATCAAAACCTATGACGGCCGGCGTGTCGTGATTCCCAATTCCAATCTTTTCACTAACGCGGTTACGGTAAACACCGCCTATAAGAAACGACGCCTGCAGTACGACATCAGTATCGGATACGGCGATGATATCGTCCGCGCTAAGCGCATCCTGCTCGATACCGTGCGCGAGATTCCCGAGGTGCTTGACGATCCCCCGCCCGATGCCCTGGTCGTCGCACTGGCCGACAGCAGCGTCAACATCCGTTTGCGCTGGTGGGTGCAGCCGCCGCGCCGGTTCGAAAGTCTCAACGCGCAGGATGTCGTCCTGGAAAAAGTAGTCAACGCGCTGTTATCCGAAGGCTTCGATTTGCCGTTCCCGACGCAGCAGATTCTTTTCCACGACCAGACGGAGGAAACCGACGGCGACCGTTCTCGCCAGCGCGAGGGCTGGCCGCAAGGCAAAAGCCAGGCTCCGCGGCCGGCGCGCATCGTCGATGCGCTGCGCGGTTTGAAAAAGGCCCATTCAGAAGAACAGAACGCCAAGCCTCATGAAACTACAACTGATCAAAATCCGTGATGTCCTGACCGACTCATTCTGGTTTCTGCCGGCGTTGATGGCCCTGCTCGCGGCAGGCGCTGCGCTGGGCAGCGTTGCCATCGACCAGGCCATCGGCAGCGATTGGGTGCATGATATGGGCTGGGTCTGGTCGGGCGGCGCCGAAGGAGCCCGCAGCGTGTTATCGGTCGTCGCCGGCTCCATCATGACGGTGGTTTCGATCGTGTTTTCGCTGACCGTGACGGCGCTGGCGCAAACTTCATCGCATTTCGGGCCGCGCGTACTGCGAAACTTTACTTCCGACCGGGGTGTTCAATTCACGCTCGGCACCTTTATCGCCACCTTTGTCTACTCCCTGCTCGTGTTGCGAACGGTGCGCTCGGAACGCTCGATCGAGGAATCGAGCTTCGTACCGTATCTTTCGGTGAACATCGGCATGTTGCTGGCGCTGGCGTCGCTGGCGGTGCTGATCTATTTCATTCACCATGTCTCGCAAAACATTCAGGCCGAAAATCTTATCGCCGATGTGGGCACGGATTTTCAAAAATCGCTGCCGGTTCTCTTTCCCGAACATATCGGGCAGCCGCAAAGCGACGATGCCAATCTCTGCCAGCTGCCTGATGAAGGCCGATGGCAGGCCGCGCATGTCGTGACATCGTCGAACAACGGCTACTTGCAGGGCGTGGACGACGAACTGTTAATGCGTCTGGCGGCTCAACATGATCTGATACTGAAACTGGAAAAACGCCCCGGCGCTTTTGTAACGAACGAGGAACCCTTGTTGCGCGCGCTGCCGGCTTCGAGCGTGACCGATGACATTGAAAGCCGCTTGCAAGCTTGCTTCAGCCTGGGACGGCACCGCACGCCGCACCAGGACGCGCTGTACATCGTGCAGCAATTGGTCGAAATCGCGGCCCACGCGCTTTCGCCGGGCATCAATGAACCATACACCGCCCTGACCTGCATCGACTGGCTGGGCGCGTCGCTGCGCGGCGTGGCAAGACGCGAACTGCCGACGGTGCTGCGTCAGGATGAAGACGGCCGGTTGCGCGTAGTAGCCTGCACGCTCGATTTCGAGGAACTGGCGCATGCCGCTTTCGACCAGATTCGCCTTTACGGCGCGGACAATCCCGATGTGATGCTGAATCTTCTCAAAATCATCGCCAAAATCGCGCCTGATTTGCACCGCGACCACGACCGTACCGTGTTGGTTCAGCATGCCCGGCTCATCGGCGAGGACGCCGCGCAGATCGTTAATGAAACCGACCGGCGGCGCGTGGCCGATTGTCTTCAAAAAACGTTGAGAACTTTGGTTCAAAGCGGCAGCTAAGGGGTGTAAATCATGTTTTTCAGCGATTGGTTCGGTTTACTGCGTGTAGTCATCGTCGGGGTATTGGCTTATCTGTCTCTGGTATTTTTATTGCGCATTTCAGGCAAGCGCACGTTGTCGAAAATGAATGCTTTCGACTTGATCGTGACGGTGGCGCTGGGCTCGACCCTGGCGACGGTACTGCTATCCAAGGACATAGCCCTTGCCGAGGGCGTTGCGGCCTTCACGCTGCTGATCGGATTGCAATACGTCATTACATGGCTGTCAGTGCGTTCGCGCCATATGTCCAATCTGGTCAAAGCCGAGCCGACACTGCTGTTTTCCGGCGGACGGTTCCTCCATGATGCGCTGCGGCGCGAGCGCGTCACCGAAGACGAAGTGCGCGCCGCCATACGATCGCAGGGCGTGCCGGACATGGAAAGCGTCGCCGCCGTTATACTGGAGACGGATGGCGGCATGACAGTCCTGCACAGCCGGGACGGACAGGCGCTTACATCATTGAAAGGCGTTTCGCGGCGCGGCGAATGAAATCACTGACTACGTTGATTAACCCGGCAATTTGACGATACGATATGCCCGGGGCCAGGGTCCAGACCCTGCGTACTCAACCCCATTTTCACATTTAAGACTAAAGCAGCGTTGAATCAATAACAGGCGACCCACGATGTCCGTTAGGACGGTAAATTGCATCGCGCCGACAATACAATGGAGAAAATCAATGATAACGGTAATTTGGGATACCTGGCTGAAACCCGGCACAGAGGAAGAAGGCCTCCGCCTCACGCGCCAGGTATGGTCGGACATGCGGAGCTTTGACGGCTATATTTCGCATCAGATTTTCATAGATCAGGATGCGCCGGGACACATCATCGCTCTCGCCAAATGGCAGAGCCGCGCGGATGCGGACGCTGTCCGGGAAAAATATCAGGATTCCGAAACGATCCGCCAGCTCACCCCGCTTCTCGCCCGTCCACGGGATCGCTGGATGACGCGCGAGGATCAGGCGTCATAACACCTAATTCCGCGCAACGCCTGTCGGTGGAGAAATGGACCCGAAAAATTAGACAGTAGCTTAGATGATCAAACTGCTCTATTGTGATCGCAAAGCATGAGGAAAAAACAGTAAGCAAGAGAAGAGGAGACACCCGACAGCATTCAAAACCAAAGTGGCGTTAGCGGCATTAATCCGGTACTCACGCCAATTCCTCATCACGTTCAAAGTTCAAACGCGCGGCAATGGCTTCCAGTTTTGCCTGTCCGATCTCAATGCCGAAATTGTCACGAATGATCTTGCCAAGTTCTGCCGGCGTTTCAATGATGCGTGTCACTGACTTACCGGATTGCATTTCAGTGAGATTCGTGTCGAAAAGACTGACGCGCCCGCCCGGCATGCACCGGTTCATCATCAGATGAAACGGGAAAGGCGATTGGTTCCAGCTTGAACAAACCACATTGGCGGCTTCCAGATCGCAGTATCGGACGGAAGCCCGGTCAAATCCGTAAAGTGCAAACCAGCCATCCGGGGTATATTTCTCCACCACCAGTTCATCGAACAGACTATCTTGCCTGAGACGGAAAGTTTCTCCGTCCATCGCTTGTTCCAACCCGGCCTCCAATCGCAGAGGCATCGAAAATCCGGGTCCGCCGAAACCGGCATCGGCCAGCCAAACGCCGCTTTCGGTCTCGACCAGAAAGCACAGGTGGGCGCGAGGCCCTCCTTCCGGCTGCCCCATACGGACACGCGCCAGAATCGGCGTATAGTGAAAGCCAAAAGCACTCAGGGCCTGCCCGAACAAACCGTTCAGCTCGAAGCAATAACCGCCTCGCTGTTTAGAAATCAGTTTTTGGATAATCGCAGCGGTTTCCAAGCATGGAGTAACGCCCAACAGCGGATCAATGTTTTCAAACGCGATGCCTTGAAGTTGTGCGGATTGCAAGCGGACGAGCCCTTCTACTGTGGCCGGAGGCTGACTGATGCCGATTCGGCTAAGGTATTGTTCTTTGTTGAATGGCATGATTAGTCCTCAAATGCAGGAATCACTTCCAGTTCACGCTTGCCGGCTTCAACCCATTCTCTGATGGCCGGATATTCAAGCACCGTATTTACATAGCCTAGCGCTTCCGCGTTGGTACTCAATTGATACGTATGAAAACGCAAAGCCACCGGCGCAAACATGGCATCGGCAATTGTAAACTGGCCAAACAGCCAGGGACCCCTGTCCCAGCGCTGTTGCCGGCATTGCTGCCAGATTTGCCCGATACGCTCGATATCCCTGTATACCTCTTCGGGCATTTTTTTAGTCGCCGGCAATCGTCGGCAATTCATGCCGCAATGCGTACGCAGAGCCGTAAAACCAGCGTGCATCTCTGCCGATATCGAGCGCGCGAACGCCCTTTCCGCTTGATCTTCAGGCCAAGCCTGCGTTTCCGGGAACCGTTCGGCCAGATATTCCATAATAGCCAGCGAATCCCAGACCTTGAGTCCACCATCGATCAACCCCGGCACTTTGCCTGATGGGGAAAAACCAAGAATCCGGCTTTTAGAATCCGCCTGATACAGCGGTATTCTGATTTCCTCAAAGGCTATGCCATGGTATTTCAAGAACAGCCAGGGACGCAGGGACCAGGAAGAATAATTTTTGTTGCCAATAACTAAGGTCATGCTCATGTGGTTTAACTCCTTTTACGCTAAGAATTACAGTTTGTTCGCTGCAGACGCTCAGTTTGCCGCCTTATCCAGCCTACCATAATAAGTCGAAGGGCCAGCGAACGTCGATGAAAATGATGTCTTTTTTATGCGGTAGCCGTTAAAGGATGACAGATCGATTGAGATACGGCTGACTGAGCAACATCCAGCCACGATAAAAAAGCATTTGTAAGCAAAATACGCAGATTGACTGCCGAAGTTATGACCCACGCTCAGGCGGTTGGGGAATAACGGCAGGCAGCCGCCCGGGTGCTGTGATGCGCAGTTGTTTATTGACGTTGTACACGCCGAACACGACCACGATAGCGCTGATATCGACCTGGAACTCCTCAGCCAAAAACTGCACCAGATGCGCCGTAGCCCTGCCTCTTACCGGCATCTCCGCAACATGAACCTCCAGTTGCTTGCCGATGACCTTACCGATCGCCGTGCGTTTGGCGCGCGGCCTCCCCAGAATATTCAGCACCAACGTATCGCCCTCCCAATGGCAGAATGATGTCATTTACACTCCCGATAATATTGATAAAAACACTGCCAATTACAACGTCATAACGATAATAAACGCCATATCTCCGGCGGTTATTGAACAATTGGCTCATAATGGAATCATAAGGATTAATTATCATAGATCAAATTTTTGTTTAAAAATATTGATCAGTTCGAGCCTGATCAACAGGTTTCCATGAATTAATAGGACACACGGATAGTTTTTGCCCTGCTTGCCGTGTTCAGCTCCTCGTTATATAAGCATATAATGAGCCAAAAATTATCCACTCCCAGGAGGCGCCCCCAAAAAAACTTGAAATATGAGGATCTTGTCCCCAGACTACTTAATGTTATGCAGACCCGGCCTTCACCGTTTGCAATACCAATCCTTTTAATCGTACTGCCTTTAAAACCTGCTGCCTGAAGAAAGCCGACCTGTCTATATCATTGCCGAACCCAAACAATTTTTATTAATATATCAAGAGGTTATACAGATGAAAATTGCCCAAGTCGCTCCTTTGCATGAAAGCGTTCCACCAAAAGCCTATGGCGGAACGGAACGAGTAGTTCACTACCTGACCGAAGCCCTGGTGCAGCAGGGCCATGAAGTCACACTCTTCGCCAGCGCCGATTCCCGCACCAGCGCCAAATTACACGCTGTTATTCCGGAAGCCTTGCGTTTGGCTCCTGAGAAACGCGACCCCATGGCTTGCCATATGTTGCAATTAGCTCAAGTAAGCAATATTGCCGAAAGCTTTGACATAATTCACTTTCATACCGACTATTTCCATTTTCCTTTATCGCGGAAGATGCGGACACCGCAAGTAACAACTTTACATGGCCGGCTCGATTTACCCGACCTTAAGCCATTATTCGATGAATTCCTGGATATGCCGGTAATTTCGATAGCCAATCATCAGCGCGAACCTTTATCCATGGCACGTTGGACCGATACGGTGTACAACGGTATTCCGGTTGATTTATACGACTTCCAAGCCAATGCCGGCGATTATTTGGCCTTCCTTGGCCGTATATCACCTGAAAAAGGCGCCGAAGCGGCTATCGAAATTGCCCTGCGCGCCGGGATGCCGCTAAAAATGGCGGCAAAAATCGACGTCGTGGATCGCGAGTATTTCGAAACCCGCATTCGTCCTCACCTTGATCATCCATTAATCGAATTCATCGGCGAAGTGGATGAACAGGGCAAAAACGAATTGCTGGGCGGCGCAAAAGCACTTCTATTCCCGATAGCCTGGCAGGAGCCTTTTGGTCTGGTGATGATTGAAGCCATGGCCTGCGGTACGCCAATCATCGCTTATCCTCGAGGTTCCGTAGCCGAAGTCATGACTGACGGTGTGAGCGGCTACATCGTGGAATCCGAAGAAGAAGCCGTTTCGGCTATAGCCCGTATCGACCAAATCGATCGCGGCGTCTGTCGACGCTATTTCGAGCAGCGCTTCTCGGCGGACCGGATGGCCAAAAATTATGTCAACGCTTATCAAAAGCTGATGGTGCAGCAGGAAAACGCCTTGTCGGATTCCGGCGCATTCCTCCTCAATATGCGTAAAAATCGGAAAACATCGCCAAACGAGATCTGGAAACAACGGCTAGCCACTGCATCGACCGGCACTTCCGACAAACTTTAACGATAAATCGGAGAATGAAATGGAAGGTTCGATACAAATAGACAATAGTTGGTATATTTCGGCCACTTCTTCGCGCGCTGACGATCGGACCAAGGTGCTTAAATCAGGCGACAGCTTTGGAGTTTTCAGCCGTCATGGCGAAATAAGCTGGGTGGGATTCGGCGAACAAGGATTTTATTTTCTCGGCACCCGTCACTTGTCGTTTTGGCATATCAAACTCGCCGAACGCGAACCGATGCTGCTCAATTCCATGGTTCGGCTCGACAACAGCCGACTGGTGGTCGACCAGACCACGCCGGATCTGTTTCGCGACGAAGTGCTTTGGCTTCCTAAAGGCAGTCTGCATCTGCATCGTGAATTGATCGCCCATGACAGTTCTCTCAGTGAGCACCTGAAAATAGTCAACTACCATGATCAACGGCACCGCTTCTGTCTGGAGTATCACTTCGACGCCGATTTTAGCGATATCTTCGAAGTGCGCGGCACGGAGCGCGAGCGCCGGGGCAAGCAGAAAGAACCGGTCCTGGAGCAAAACGCGGTCATTCTGACTTATGAAGGCCTGGACCATGTTACCCGGCGCACACGCATCGGCTTTAACCAGCAGCCCGATCAATTGGTCAACGATAAAGCGAAATTCTGGATCGATCTGGCACCGGGAGAAAGTTACGAATTGGAATCCTTGATTTCATGCGTTAACGGCGAAGCCCGATTTTATCTGCTCGGTCATTCGGAAGCCGTTGACGCTAAAAACCGTGAAATTGCCGCCGACCGGGCGTCCCGCGCGTCGATCTGGACCGATAACCAACAATTCAATGAATGGCTCAACCGTTCAACCGCCGATTTGCAGATTCTAACCACGGCAACCAGCTACGGTCCTTATCCCTATGCAGGAATTCCCTGGTTCTCCACTCCTTTCGGACGCGATGGACTGATCACCGCATTGCAAACCCTGTGGGTGCAACCGGAGCTGGCGCGAGGGGTTCTGGCCTTTCTGGCCGCGACACAGGCCGAATCGGAGGATCCGAAACGAGAAGCCGAACCGGGAAAAATTCTGCATGAAATGCGTGAAGGCGAAATGCCCGCTCTGGATGAAGTCCCTTTTCGCCGGTATTACGGAACGGTGGATGCAACGCCTTTGTTCGTAGTGCTTGCCGGCCGTTATTTTCAGCGTAGCGGTGATCTGGCATTTATCCAGGAGCTTTGGCCTCATATCGAAGAAGCCCTGAACTGGGTCACTACGAAACTGGAGCAAGATGGTTTTCTCAGCTATCGCCAGCATGTGGCGGGCGGTCTGGTCCAGCAGGGCTGGAAAGATTCAAACGATTCAATATTTCATAATGATGGCCGCGATGCCGTACCGCCGATAGCCTTGTGCGAGGTTCAGGGGTATGCCTGGGAAGCCCTGGAATGCGGTGCGGAGCTTGCCGAACGCCTTGAGTTTGAAGACAAAGCGCACTACTGGCGAACCGTAGCCGATCGCCTGCGGGAAGATTTTGAAACAGCTTTCTGGATCGATGATCTCGACATCTATGCCCTGGCTCTGGATGGTACGGGCAAACCCTGTGCAGTCCGCAGTTCTAATCCGGGGCATTTACTTTATAACGGCATAGTCAAGCCGGAACGTGCCGCGCGGCTGGTCAGGCAATTGACTGGGGAAAATGCTTTTAACGGCTGGGGGCTAAGAACCATATTCGCTGGCGAGGCTCGCTATAATCCGATGTCATATCATAACGGCTCGGTCTGGCCACATGATACTGCCCTGGCAGCCGCCGGCATGGTGCGCTATGGTTTTGTCGATGAAGCTTTGAAGTTTGTCGAGGGTTTGTTCAATGCCTCCATTTTCTTCGATCAACACAGGCTTCCTGAACTGTTTTGCGGCTTTAATCGCATGCAGGGGCAAGGCCCGATACTTTATCCGGTCGCCTGTGCCCCTCAAGCCTGGGCCAGTGGCGCAATATTCATGCTGATCGAGGCCATGCTGGGCATTAGCTTTGAGAGCGCCCGCCCGCGACTTCGATTACATCACCCGCGCCTTCCGAGTTATCTCAATTGGCTACGTATCCGGGATTTACGCTACGGCACTGCCACCATTGACCTGGTTGTTCGACGACATGGCAATGATGTAGCCGTCAGCGTGGAACGGCGCAACGGCGAAATTGGGCTGGTCGCTGTACTCTGAGGCCGGGTGGCCGCTTTAGGCTAATTAAGGCGCAGTCTTTGAGCATTTCTCGGTATCCGGTTGTCGGCAGGCAATGGAAGTGATAGAAATTGAACAATTACCACATAATTCAATCATAAAGATTGAGCCTATTGTTTCCGCGCAGAGCATGGGACCATGAATTAGGCAGGGTGTGCATCTATCCCCACGGAGGGGGTTGCATACCTTTTTCATCAGTCTGCTATAAATTCCTGCGGGCTATTACCGGGTCGAATACCCTCCAGGGCACAAATGAATTCGACTCTACAACCGCTATCAGTTGCATAAATACTCAAAACACCACCTGTAAAGGAGGATGAAATGAAAGTATTTTTATTACTGCTCGTCTTGCTACCGACTTCCGCTTACGCTCAGGTTTACAAATGCGCCCCCGGTAAATATCAGCAAGACCCCTGCCCTCATAAGCCTTCCATCCGGCCGATGGTGATCAACGACATTCCCAAGCAGCGACAGCTTGCCGCGCAACACCGCTGGGCCATAAAAAGAGAGGAAATCCGGGTGGCGGATGCCGCCATGGCCGAAGCCTGGGAAAGAGAGCGCGCCTTCCGGATTGAGGAAGCAAAAGTCGCCGCCGTCTGGCTGCAGGCCAATGCAGTCCGACAAGCCGCGCAGGCGCTGGAAGTTCGGAACGATATTGAAATCTTCAAACTCCAGCCGTGGATCCCGCGTTTTTATCCTGATCTCTCTATTTATGATTATCCTTATTAAGGGGAACCCACGTCTTACCCAGTGCCTGCGCCTGTTGTAGGATCAGTTCCACCGCCGACTCCTGTTGAGCCGGCGTATGTTTGAGTTTGCGCAGTATCCGCTTTGCCATCGACCGCAGCTCGGCCCGGATACTTTCGCATTCAGACCAGTCAACGCTGAGATTCTGGCGCAGGCTTTCGGCCGGCTTGTGAGCAATTTCCTTAGAACTTCATCGGATAGCTAATTTAATGCAATAATTAAATTTATCGGTGCAAAGCCAATTAATATCGAAACAGCTTGAAACTGAATGAATATAAAGAGTAAAGTACATTTTGAGACTGATTCAATCCGCTAGGCGAGCAGTTTTGATGTATCAAAGTCCAGAAAGTCTCTATAGGCGCGCATCAACTCGACGATGCTGGTCCTTTTATTACCGCTTTTTGAAAGCTTGCCACGATTGATGTGTCGGTAAATTGTCTGGGGTAGACTCTTGCTGGTTAACTGTTCCGCGTCTATCACTATAACAAATGCTATTGTTTCTGCACTTACTGGAATGACCAAGAAATAACATTCGTGATCCATGACGCTTTATGGATGCGAAGGAGTAGCCGTATAGCTACGGATAACTTCAGACAACCCATCTATACTCTATTATTTGTGATAAAACATGAAAAAAAACAATAAACATTTATTGATATCGATACTGGCAACCAGCTTATTGGCACTGTCTACAGGTAGCCCGGCGGCATCTTTAGCACAACGCACATCTGATCTGATTTACGATAGCGACACCAACAGAACCTGGATGCAAAACGCCGATTTGAATGGGACAATGACCTGGTATCAGGCGATGGACTGGGCGGACAATTTGGTATACGGGGGCTATGATGACTGGCGCTTACCCAGCTATGATGAAATGGATCATTTGTTTTATGTTGAATTGGGTGCTGAGCCGTGGAATACCGAAGTGATCAAGGAGAATAGCAATTACGACTTATTCAGCAATTTCCAGTTTAGTGCGTACTGGACATCTGACGAAGTTCCGGATCCACAGCAATGGGGCGATGCTGCATATATCTATGATACTCTTTACGGCGTACATAACTATTACGTACCTAAGGACGGCACGTGGTATGCCTGGGCTATTCGTGACGGTGATGTAACAGCGCCTTCTTCGGTGCCAGTGCCTAGTGCGATATGGCTGATGGGTAGCGGGCTGCTGGGATTGATGAGCCTGCGGAAACGGCCGGCATCTGGCAAAGATGCGCTATGCTGATGTGCGGCAAAAGTCTCAAAAAGTTATTGTTTGTTTAGCGGAAGCCATTGGTGCGTAAAAGTGCCAAGTATCCTCAAGTATAAAAAAGTAATGTCAAGGTCTTTGGAGCAGTAAAATTAGGGATAAAACGAGGCGTAAATTTAAGCACAATAACCTCGTAGGTCGGGTTACGCTACGCTAACCCGACCAGCAAAATCACCCAGTCATAAATCAGAATTCATACCCTGGCCCTTCCAGTTTCTTCCGATCAACTGATCCGGTTCTTAGCTCGGGCATCGATGAAAGCGAACTTAATCCCTAAATCTGGCAAGTAGCGCGCCGCTGAAATACAGTTCTGCCCAGACCAACTACTAGAATGTTGTCGCTCTGTGGATCCAGTGCGAATTCTTTTTTAACAATTCTGTAATCGCTGCCTTATCCATTTTCTTATTTCAATTTCAAAGTTGCCATTTCCTGCTCCATATTTTATTGATCGGAAGACAGGCACTCTGCCCTTTGGTTTTATCGGGCAATGAGTTAGCTTGAGTTAGCCGTGTCCATAGCGTTCTGTTATTCTTAACGGCTTGAGAACCGGCTTGTGCCGAGGATCAATTATGCGCTGTATGTAATCAAGCATATCAGGCGGGTCATCTCTCCGTAAAAACGTAGGGTTAACAGCAACCGGCATAGCTTTGACTTTACCGGTTTCCTTGTCTAAAACTTCAACGGTTATCAATGACACTTTTTGACCTCCTGCAAGGTTGTAACCCGGATCGGGCGTATTTACAGATGTCTATTGAGCTTCAGTATGATTGACTATACGTTTAATTCAATTAGCGCTAATACTTAAGCACTAATACCTATCAATTGTGCGTAACTGATTTTATTAATTGAGCCGATCCGAACTGTATTGAGTTCCGGGCTATACGACTGCACATATCTCAATAGCAAACGGTGGTTAATCATTCTTAAGCCGAGCCTTAGACTTCTATGTCGACTATATGAAGAGTTTGCGGTTATTCATAACATTAAACCCAAATCAAAGGAGGTCAGAGACGAAATTCACGAAGCAATGAGACTAAACACGAAAAAATCCAGCAGTTGGGTGACTCTCGATTTACCTTAAGCTCAGCTTAGAGTCACATAAGATCTTCCCGAAGGACCAATATATCGTCAATATATCAGCAGAAAGCGGACAGTCATCACATGGAACAGAAGAGTTCTTAAAAAACCCTTAAAATTAGTGCCTATATAGCCCATCTAGTATAAGTTATGCAGTACTGATGTAAATAAAGAAGGTCCACTTATACCTCCTTTGGTAGGCGTAACGCCTATAAAAGCAAGCGGCGGATTAAAGGAGGACGACCAGGTCAAAACTAGCACTCTTCTCCAATCCCGAACCGAGGCTAATCCTTTTATGACCGGATCTTTTGAAAAACCACTGGTAACGTTTGCCGTCTTCGCCTGCAATCAAGAGCCGTTTGTGCGCGAGGCGGTCAAGGCAGCCCTTGCACAAACATATTCCCCCCTCGAGATTATTCTGTCCGATGATTGCTCCGATGACAACACGTTTACCATCATGCAGGAGATGGCGGCAAGCTACAAAGGTCCACATCAGATAAGGCTGAACCGCAATCCCGTGCGTCGCTCCATAGGCGGTCATTTCAATACGGTCGTCGGAATGGCTAGCGGAGAATTTATTGTTGTTCAGGCTGCTGATGACATTTCACTGCCGCAGCGCACCCTGGTTTCCTGGGAGGCGTGGGAAAAATCCGAGCGGCGTGCCACCTCGCTGCACACCGACTTCATTCAGATCGATATCGATGGTCAGGAGATCGATCCCGTTTTCAAAAATGAAGAAAAGTACGAACCGGGGCAACTCATGGCTCAGCTGGTCGATCCTGTCTGCTATGCAAAAACGCTCAAACCGATCCTATTCGGTTGCACGCATGCCTTTTGCAAGAGCCTGTTTAACACGTTCGGAAACTTGCCAGACGATATTGTCCATGAGGATGACGTCATCGGATTCCGGTCGGTGCTGGTAAATGGGCTGTTTTATATCAATGAACCGCTGGTCAAGTACCGCCTGCATGATACCAATATGTATCTCCGCAAGAACCAGTCCGGTTTGGACATCAAGGCCCTGGAACAGAACGAGCAGCGTTTCCGGCGCGACATCAGGAATCGTGAAACCATGTACGCGGCCTTCCTGCTGGATCTGCAGACAGCGAAGAGCCAGGGGCTTATTGATGAACAGGTGTTCGAATCGACTCATCAAGAGGTCGAGCGCTTGCGAAAACAGTACCATCTGATGGGGAAATATCTCGACAGCGGGTTCTTCCGCCGGCTCTATTTCTTTCAACAATTGAAGCAGTCGAGGCAGGGAGACTTTTATTGCACTTTTCTCATCACGAGGCTACTGCCCAGGCCCATTCTGTTCCGTCTGCGGTTGCTGAAGCATCGCTTCGCATTGGTGAACCGGAAGCTTCTATTTTTGAAGGGACTGCCGATAACGAAACGAACGGCTAGTTGATTTGCGGGCTGCAACGCTAACGGCAATAGGATTGACAATCCAAGCAGACAATACCCGGCGAAACGCATAGAGACCGATAATAGTCCTTGCATGTTTTTTTATCCTGAAAACGGGATAATGCTGTTAGCAACAGTGTCAACATTATTTGAAGCGCAACATTGATAATGTTTATTCATAATTACGATTAACTTCTTTTCCAGTTTCTTTTCCAGTTCCTTTTCCAGTTCCTTTACCAGTGGAATTTCGGATTCCATCCCAAGAGTAATTCAGAAAAAGCATCACGGCATTAGAATCGCTCGTTCCCACATTCTGGAAACCTTGCAGATTCTGGAAATTTTGCACATCCAGGTCTTGCTGGTAATCCTGCCAGCTGTATATGTAGCTGCCCTTGAGCCGCCAGTTTCTCGTAGGCTCCCAGGCAATGCCGGCGGCCGTAGTGAAGTAGAGACGATCAAATTGGCTACCGGTCGACTGACTGCCGTTGATCGATTGGTTATTTATGAAATCGCCTGAGAGATCCAGCAGAACATGCCGAGTTAATTGATAAGAATACTTAACGAAGACAGAGTGATTTTGCAGCGTTTGACCGATGGCGCTCGGGTCAACAGAGTTGGAATAACCGGTAGAGAACTTAGTCAGTTTGTCGTTATAACTTAAATTGATATTGACGTTACTGCCTACAGTCCACGAAGAGTCTTGTGCCGGCAGAGTGCCGACTAAATTCTGTCCGGTACCATCAACCCATACCGGTCCCCCACTAGCATTAACGGCCCATTCGCGATTGATTACATAATTCGCACCCAGTTCAAAACCAACCAGATGTTGAGTCGATTCATTTTGAGCCGATGCATTTTGAATCGATGAGTCCAACCCCGTGTATTGGATATTGGAATAATAAATTCTTTCAGTTGAGGTAAAGCGTCGAGTCCACTCATGATTCCCGCCCAGGCTGGCACTGTAGGTATCATTGCCGCTGAAATTGGCGAAAACGTTGTCAGCATCTGAAACAATCCCGCTAGATGGGTTGCTATAGCTTGTCTTGGAGTACAAAGCATTCAGAACCAACTGATCGCGGGCTGTCCACTGCCAGTTCCACTGGGGAGCCACCAGATACTCTTCAGACTGACTATTGGGCACAAGCAACCCTGTATCCGTGATTTGTTGCGCATAGGAACAGCTAACGTTGTATTCAGCACGTAAACCAAACTCGTTGCGCCTGGTCCGATACTCATTGTTCAGTCTTAGCCTATAGTTATCACAGTCCCAAAGCGAATCGTCATAACGGCGAATATCTCCCTGTCCATCAAAGGCAATATCCAATACCCCCGTTTTTCGGCTGGCTTGTACGCTGGGCATCAAAATGTATCCAGCGACAGAGTCATTTCGAACAGTGTTCAATGAAATATTGTCGTTGTACTCAAGTTGTTGCCCCAGATCGCCTGTCAATTCCCATTCGGCCGCGGCTATATCTTTTCCAAAACCAATGCCGGCCAACGCAAGCATTGCCATTTTTCGTCTGTAGTACATGCTTTCCTTAAATTAGTTCAGGGCGCAACAATAGTATCGCCGCTTTGCAATAAAATATTCGACTCTATATTTTCGCCGTCTTCAACATCACCGTACTCGAAAGGAAAGGATTTAGCTTGACCGTCTGCTTCACGCCTCAACACGATAATGCTGTTTTTTTTGGCAAATTCTGTTAGTCCGCCAGCCATGCTCAAGGCTTGCATCACATCTGTGGGCCTTGTCATCACGAATGCTCCCGGATGGGCAACCTCGCCGGTCACATAGATCATATTGCCAGCTGCGGCAAGCAACCTGACGTTTACTTCAGAGTCAGGGATAAACTTTCTAAGACGTTCCCGTAACAAACTGACTAACTCCTCGGTTGTTTTACCGGCTGCGGCGACATGTCCGACCAAGGGAAAAGAAACTGTGCCATCCGGCAGCACCACTACATTCTGTTTTAACTTTTCCTCTTCCCAAACGGTAATTTCCAATTTGTCGCCCGGATTAAGGCGGTAATTGTCATTCGCCAGGGCTAAAGCCTGGCCAGGCAGCCAAAGTATGCAACCGAAAAAGAAAGTCAAGAGACTGCCTTTATAATATGGAAATATCAAACTCTTCAAGGTGAATGTGTTCATTTGCTTGTTCTCCCAAACCGTTACGTTAACTCATCAATATATATTGACCACTAAACTGAGTTGAAAAACTTCAAACCACTAACCGGATGAAAAACCGGCACTTAAACATCTTACCTAACCGCAATAGCTTCTTCTTTTCCAGGGATCGAGGCATAGCCAATATTCCCAACCTACATTTTAATTGCAACCCTAACTTCCATCATAAGCTTATCATCTTTACCGGAAGAGAGTTATTTCTTTCCAGCGGCTTATCGAATGAATGTTCCATCCAGCAACTCTACCCGGCTCTTTAAATCGGCAACTGCCTGACAATGTGTTCGCCAATTGCCAGTGAAGCTGTAGCAGCAGGACTTGGCGCGTTAAGGACGTGCAAGGCATCCTGACGGACCACCAGATGAAAGTCATCCACCAGCTTCCCTGTAGGCATCATCGCTTGCGCGCGAACGCCCGCGCCTCCGGGCGCAAGGTCAGCGATACGAATGTCAGGCACAAGCCGTTGTAGTGCACGGCAAAATTGCGTCTTGCTGAACGACTGGATCAGTTCCGAGCAGGTCATGGCAGGATATTGACGGAGAAAACGCCACAGTCCTGGAAAAAGAAGCATATCCAACATATCACGGAGGTCGAATTTCGTTAATTGATAGCCTTCGCGCGCAAAAGCAAGAACCGCATTCGGACCGGCCTCCACGCCGCCCTGAATCATCCGCGTGAAATGAACGCCAAGGAATGGAAATTGCGGATTGGGCACCGGGTAAACCAGGTTTTTTACCAGATGCCGGGCCTCTGGCTTGAGATGGTAATATTCACCGCGAAACGGAACAATTCTTACATCTCGCGGCTCGCCTGCCATCTTAGCCACGAGGTCGCAGTGCAACCCGGTGCAGTTGATCAGGAAATCGGCATCGAATTCTTCCGTTTTCGTAGCGGCGACCCAAGCGCCGGCTTTGCGTTCGAGGCCTGCAACCCTGGCACCTGTGACAATGCGCCCTCCTCGTTCCTGAATACGCGCTGCCAGTCGATCACAGACCTGCCGGTAATCGACAATGCCTTCTTCCGGCACGTGCACAGCAGCAATGCCATTGACATAGGGCTCGATTTTTCGGATTTCAGCCGCTTCGATTTTCCGCAGCCCTTGCAGTCCATTGGCGATGCCGCGCCGGAGCAATTCGTCCAGTCGCGGCAGTTCTTCGGCCGTCACGGCCACAACGAGTTTGCCGCATATTTCATGCGGGATGCCTTCCGTACGGCAAAATTCCGTCATTTGCCGAATGCCGACGACGGCCAGTTTCGCTTTGGCTGAGCCGGGCGCATAATAGAGTCCTGCATGCAATACGCCGCTGTTGTGCGTACTCTGGTGCGCGCCGACGGCCGCTTCTTTCTCAAGCAGGGTGATGCGCGCCAGCGGGAACCGTTCCAGTAACCGATAGGCAGTTGCCAACCCGACCAAACCGCCGCCGATAATGAGAAAGGTTCTTTGTGTGCCCATAGCGTTATACTCAAAATTGTGGAGATGGCGTGAAAAAGTTTATGTATTTCGATGATTTTCAAGGGACTCTGATGCAAATAATCGATAGGCCACAAGTAGCTTTATTGCAGAAAAACTCATCCTGCAAGAGCGGCAAATTGCTGTAAGCCAACTTCTCTTTATCAATGAACCACTCCCCTTCTCATCATGCGCACTATTTCAACACCATCGTTTTTTGTAGTTTTGCTGATAAACCCGACAGTCCTGATCGGCAATATTATTCAAATCAGCAATTGTGCGACAGAGCTTTATCATCTCTATCTTCATCATCCTTTAAGACCATAATGACCATTTCGCCTGAGTCAGGACAAAAATGGCAATCAACGCGTTAGTCGTCATATGGGCAATAACGGCATCGCCAAGCTGCCCGCGGCGGTATAGAGCCAAAGCATAACCCATTCCGGCCAAGGTCCCGGCAACCCAGCGCTCATGCAGTAATCCGAAAAGTATGGATGTGAGCATGAATGAAAACCATGAGAACTGCCCAAGCGGTACATTTTCGAAGTCTTTCGCAACCAACTTACGAATTAAGTACCCGCGGAAAGCAAGTTCCTCAGCCAAAGGCACGGCGATTACCGAGCCGAGCACACGAAAAATCAGCCAGACCGCTGCCGATCCGCTTGTAAGTTCCGCCAAGCCTTGTGATAACGCGGTCTGGCTGCTGTCGGCATCGGGCTCCAGTAACATCCAGACCAGAAACACGGCAGTCCCGATTGCCGGCGCCTGCCAGGAGCATTGCCAACCGAGGCCATTATAGGCCTTGCGGAAGTAGTAAAGCACCACGGCGATAGCCGTCACACGTAAGGGATATAGCTCGTTAAAGCCGCTGGAGAAAGCTGACGTCAGCATTGAGGCAGCCATCAGAACCAATAAGGGAACGAGCAAAGCGACGGCAAGAGGTTTACGGGTTCTCTCAACTGGAAAGATTGGCTCGGTAATAGCAAAAAACTGCATTCGGTTCGACAAGGCAATCGCCCCGAGGGCAATCAAGGTAAAGGCTATCCAGCCGGCCTGTGCGTGAAACCCCTGTAGCGCCACCTCCGGAGAAAAGGATGCCCCGATCGCAATCAGCATGGCGATGCGCACGGCGTTGGCTAACCAGATGACTGTTATACCGAGAGGAAAAAGCCAGAAGCACTGCGGAAAGCGCAGGTTCTTGCGAAATAACCAAAGATAGATCACAAGAAATATAGTAATCAGCGAAATGCCTTCTATACCTGAACAGGCATAACTGATTTTAACCTGGAAAGAGGCGGTGCCCAACAAGAACCCCTCCGGCTGATAGACGAGGTCGGAATAAACCCAGCCGAGCATGGCATGGACGAGCTGTAAAGTAGGCATGGACAGAGAATTCCAAAATTCTTTTTGACCAAGCGGGGCTTCTTGTCGATTGAGCATCCCCATGAGCATCCAGGCGCCTATTCCCAGCAGACAGCCTATGAGCAGCGTCTTATGTTCCTGGCGGATCAGTCGCAACCAGAAAGAACCGGGAGCAAGAGCAAACAGCCACAGCAACAGAGTTGCGCTTAACAACGCAATCCAGCCATAAAACCAGGGAGCAGAGAGATGAGCGGGATTAATTGGCGTTGTGAATATAAGTGCGGTAACAACCGCGAACGAGGCGAAAGAAAGAACGTGGAAAGCCAGCCACATCAACCAGCGATGCCTGCTTGAGTGCTTTCGTAAATCGCTGATGATACTCCTGATCCGAGGACTGAAGATAAGGAGACAAGCGCCGCTAATCCAGAGGCTTAACGTCCAGATCTCTTTCGAGGAGTAGAACAGGCGCGCTGACCAACTGGCATCATTCGCTAAAAATGGAGACACTTCATACCGGGCGGTCATCGCTATGAGTTCGAACGCCACGACAGTGAAAAGCAACAACCAGCGAATCGCTAATCGCTTCGAGGTTGCGATTACTTGAAATTGCATTACATAGTCAGAAATCATCGCTAAAGTAAAAAGTACCGGATCAGAATATGACTATCTGATCCGGTTTAACGCTCAAGACTAAAAAATGTTAAACACGTCGGGACCGTAACCTTTCGCCCGCCAGCAATAAAACGCCGGTTAGCAAAGCGATCGCACTGGTTCCGGATGCGGCATCAATTTCGGGAGCGACGCCGCGTGTGCCTCCAACTGTAACTCCGCCTGTACCTCCACCGTTAACTGTAGATGCATAAGAATGCTTCGGCTCATAATCCCCAATCAACCACATCTTATTACGCCAGACATGTATCTTATGGTGCCAGGAACTCAGCTTATGCTGCCAAAAATGTACAAGTGTCGATCGAGAGAACCAATTCGACTCATGGTTTGCATCGTTATCCGCATGAGCCCAGGCATTGCCTGTAGTTAAAAACATAACCGTTATACCCGCTAATAATGTTTGTCGAATATTCATATAAACTCCTTCGTTTATTTTCATTTATAGATGAAAAGCCAAACTACTTTCGTTTATAGATACAAAGCCAAGTTATCGACTGAAATTTAACGATATGGCATTCGGCTCCGGGCCGTTACACTCCCGATCTTTTTCTGATATTCATTTTCTTGCCTTTTTTACTGAACTGGGCCACGGCATTGTCAAAATTTTTTCAGAAAAAATGTTTTAACTTCACGAACTTATCCATTTATACTCTAGCGGTCTAACCTAGTCGTCCAGTCTATAGGTACGTTACTCGATAATCATTATTCTTTATTCTTGCTCAACCTTACAATGGGTACCAATACCTAAGTAGTGTCACGTAATGACCTGATCTACAGCCATGCAAAAGGCCACAACGGCGTACGCGTCCGCACTTGCCTTACTCCAGAATTGATCAGTCATGCCTTCGATTGATTCCTTTGGTAGTTCCGCCTGTAGCCTTCACGTTAATCAGGTTCGCCTTGGTTTTGGCGACAGTTTCATTGGGTCCGGTTACCGTCAGACTTACACTGTATGTCCCCGGGCTCGAATAGGTTGCGGTGGCATCCCTGGCAGTTGAGTTCGTGACGGTAGGCGTGTTTGAACCGGGAAAATCCCATTTCCAGCTTGTGGCTGCTCCACTGTTGAGCGGTGTAAAATTCACCACTAACCCCGGATCGCCGCTTGTTGTACTGACGATGAAATCCGCCGCCAGTGACGTTGCGGCAGACACTGTCTTACTGACTTCGCCGGCATAATCACTCTCGGTTTTCCGGCCCGCATCATAGGCCTTCACCGCGAAATAATATCTGGCGCCCTCTTCCAATCCGCACACAGTGAGCATGGTCTTGTTGCCCACATCGATATTCGAGGTGTACTTGCCGCTGGCTTCGCCATACGACACGATATAACCGCCGACATTGGCCGATCTGCTGGCATCCCAGGCGAGGTTCACGTTGGCCGCGAACAGCGGGCCACTACATAAAAACAGCGCGAGTCCGGCCGGCCCAAGGCGCGGAAAAAGCTCGCGCAAGGAAGTACTTGTAAAATAATTGTTCATAATCGTTTCCTCCTTTCTGTACATGTCTACCAACATCTCTTCAATTATTCCGAAAGCCCCCTGAAGGCTACCCTCGCCATGAGATCGAAGTCCTTGGAAAGATTGAAGGCCGTATCAAATAATCCGATTTTCTTTATGGCATCATGGGCTCGGCAGCTATATCCGGAAAACCGTAAGCGTTACTCAGGAATCAGCGTTTGTTTTTTTCTTAACTTCTGGCTCACCCACAGATTTACGTTTACCGGGAAATAAGAGAGTAAATACTTTGCCAGAGAGCGTACTGACCGGTCGACGAAGAACGCCTGTCGGTAAGATCTCCTGGCATTGGCAATATCTCCCTGCTCTAGCAAGAGATTTCCTATCGCACGCCGATTGCTGCTGAACAGTGCGTTCAATGCCTTGCGCTCTTCATGTTTTAGCGTCTGAATCGCTTGCAGTTTCTTGTATACTTTTTCTTCCGATTCCCTGGCCTGAATAGGGGTTTTCCTGATTTGGTCAGTCAGGCACTCGGTTGATTCCTCCCTTCTGTACATATTGACCAACACTTCCCCAATTATTCCGAACGGCCCCTGAAGGGCCACCCTCGCCATGAGATCGAAGTCCTCGGAAAGATTGAAGGTGGTATCGAATAGTCCGGCGTTCTGTATGGCATCGCGATGAAAAACCGTTGATCCTACCTGCCATGGCGAATGCATAACGACAAAACGAAAGGGCTCGGTAACCAACAAATAGTCCCGCCCTTTAAGTTCAGCCATAACCCCATTCATTCGGAAGTAAGTGCACCGGTTGACTTCCCATTCGCAGGTCTGGCAGTCTGTCGTCTGCATGCATATGCCAGGAAACTGGCCTGCCCGCTCCATTTGCATGGCAAGATACTCCGCTCTGAATTTGTCATCAGAATCCAGAAAGGCCAGCCATGTACCGCTGGCGTTTTTTATACCCGTATTTCTCGCAGCGCTTACACCGGAGTTCTCTTGATATATATATTTGATGCTGTTTCCATACCGCTTAAGGCATTCCCTGGTGTTATCCGTGGACCCATCGTCCACGACAATAATTTCATAGTCAGTAAATGTTTGACTCAAGACACTTTCAATCGCCTCACCTACAAAGAGTGCGCGATTGTAAGTTGGAATCACAACGGAAACTAAAGGAGATTTACTGACCATTGGCTTTTATCCTGTTTTATGGTTGAGATTCTCCCGCTCTTAACTAAGTTAAATTATCTCAATAATTGCTAACAGACTTCGATCGGTTAATATTAAATTGCGAAGAGATGTCCAAAGGCATAAAGGAACAATATCCTTGGATCTCTCAGCGGCGCGCAGGTCAAAACTCCAAAGCAAAAATTCAGCAATTTTTTATTCGGCTACGTCCATCTTACCTCTCTAACCTTGCTCCAGATGACTCGAATAAACGGGTATTGTCTCAGAACATCTTTCAATTGATGCCAATAGCCCTGAAGTGTGTCGCATAACTTATCCAGGGGAGTGCGGGCAAAACAAGTCCGGCCTCGAAAGGCATCGTAAAAGGCAGCATTCAAGTTGGGCCTGCTTGGGTCCCAGGGTTTCGGATTACACACAAAGTGCACAATCCCGGGCCGCTGCGCCGGAATCATGTTTGAGAGCCTTTTTTTCTCATAAAAATCCTGGAAGTTCCATCGCGAATCCAGCTTTTTCCACAAGCCGTCGCAGGCGACGTTGAGAGCGTCCTGATCCGAATACGGCGACTGGGGATACTGATTGAGATATGCCAGCGCTTTCTCCGAGATCCGTTCCTTCCGCCAGCGCTGGAGGTCAATGAGAAGAACACCGGCGTTGAAGTACTCCCGGACTCTAGGCACCCCGTCGAGACCTGGCTCTCCCCGCTTAATCAGTGAGTCCAGACCATCCAGTATGGCTCCCACGATAAATCCCTCCAGGGGCGCTTCCCAAAGCGGCTGAAGATCGTCGAGAACAAGGATGTCCGCGTCCAGATACAAGACTCTCGATACGCAGTCAGGAAAAATCTCGGGAATTACAAAACGCGCATAAGTCATTTTGGAAATGTACGACAGGGTCGAGAACTTCCTGAAAAGCGCCAGGTCCACCGGCACCCAGCGGATGGTTGCCGATCCCTTGGGCAGGGAGTTAAGCACTTTCTGTTGCGTATTGTCGGAGAGGCCATTCGCGAGAACGTGAAAATCGAGAGGCCAGCTGTTTTGATTTGCCTCTACAATCGACCTGAGAGTGGTTGCCAAAGGCATCGCATAAGCCTCATCACAAGCAAGCACTATTGGGAGGGGAAGCCGTCCTGAATCCTCTTTTTCATTAGAAACGTTAGCATAGTCAGACATATCTTTATAAAGCCAAGTAGATTTATAAATGGACGTTGAGGGAAAAATAAAAAAAACCAACGTCGTATTATTCACAGGCGCATAGCCTGTTTACATCTTGTCCATACTGCCATTCAGGTACTGAACGTACCGCCCATCTGCCATAGGCCAATTTCGCCTGTCGCTCCAACAGCAATCACTTGCGGATTTTGGCGACAATCGGCTGCAAAGCGCGCCATGTCTCGTAACTCATAGCTCGTTTACAGGCCAGCTTTGCCCATGGCAACGATCTCTTGATTTCCGGGCAAATACCGAGTGCAAATTCAGAAATCGCTTCGGAAACCTCCATTTTGCCTTCGTTAAATGCAGCACTTGCAAAACCAACCGCTTCGCAGGCAAGCAACCAAAGTAATTTGCGATGAAGCTGTTGAGCATTCGGCAGAACATCGCTGCAGGTTTGGAAGAAGATATTAAAAGCGTACGCCCTCTGCTGAAGGTCTGGCAACCAAGACTTGCCCAGATATTCGAGCGACATGTTATCAGAATGGCGACGATAGACCGCCTGATAGGCTTCAGACATTCCGACTGAAGCATGTGCCGCAAACCGCAGCCACATCTCCATATCGCCCGTATGAGTAAGTTCGGCGCGATATCCGCCTAACCGTTTCTGTAGCTCCGTTCTTACCACGACAGTGGGCGCAAATACAATGTTGCGCGCCCCGCTGAGTTCAATGAACTCCAATCCTTTCAATATGCGCCAACTTCCTTCATTCATAATGGGCTGCTCTGCCATTGCGTGATCATTAAGCATAATGGCCTTGCCAAAAGTGAGTCCCACTTCAGGATGATTATCCATTAGAGCAATCGCCCGGCCTAGAGCACCCGGCAATAAATAGTCGTCTGCCGAAAGAAGCAAAAAGTAATCAGCAGAAGCCCATTCTATCCCCTCATTGAAAGTGGCAATGTGTCCTTTATTGGTAAAGTGTCGTAAGACGCTTACTCTGGAATCCTGCCCCGCAAGATCAACCGCGACTTCACTCGTATTATCCGGCGAGGCATCATCAATGATCAAAACACGCACATCAGGCACGGACTGAGACAGAACACTCTTCACGCATTCTCTCAAGAAATGTCCATAGCGGTAGCAAGGCACTATCACATCGATAGAACTCATTCAACAATCCTTCCAAATAGCGCTAGATAAGAAACAATTCCGCATTAATGGAAATGCAGCAGAGCTAGCGTAAATAGTCAACGGCACAGGACAGAGCCGGTTATTCCGGACAGATGCCCGATGTCTGTACTCGCCTTCTTGTATATAACGACCAGAGCCGGACTTCATTTTCTCAAAAAAATTGATAGCAACGTCTCGAGCTTCGACTCAAAAGCTCCCAATTCAGCCGACCATCCATATCCTCCTTGATACCGGTAAATCCACATGGAAAACACAAGGCAGAGCATAAATGCAACTATCAACGCTTTTATGCATGCTGATGGCTTATTGCCCACAATTGTGCCATCCGCCTCCATTTCGCCCATAGGTTCCAGGCCGTCATATTCACTGGAACTGGAAGATATAAGACGGAACCACTGCAGTAACTTCAGCACCGGGCGAGGAATCTCTGCCAGGGAGACAAGATTAAGGAGAACCTGAACCGAATAAACACTGCTCAGCAAAACAGCCAGCGCACCCACCAGCATCGCCAACAATGGCGGCAATACGTAGAAGCTGCTGAAAACCACCCCGATCAAGGCAAGAAAGAGAAAACTTAATTGTATGTTCGCAGCGGACCAGCGAAAACCGCTAAGTCGTCTGACAATTAAATAAACCATAAATACATGAAAAATGTACGATGCAAAGAATGCAATACCGACACCGTTCAAGCTGAAAAAACCCACGCACACCCACGCAAGGCCAAGGTAGACAACAGTCCAGGCCACCTCGGAAAACAGAAAAAAGTTTTGAGCGCCTTTTGCCGCAATAATACAGCCCATAGGCCATGAAATTACACGCAAGGCCATCCCTAAACATAGCCAGCGCAAAACTTCCACGGCACCTTGAAATTGGGGAGTATAGAAAAGCGCTATGACCAGTGGCGCAAATACCAGCGTGGCAATCACGCCCGGCCCCGCCAGCAATAAACTGACATAAGCCTGTTCGTTTACCATACGATTGCAGTCGGTATTGTCATTGGCTACAGCGGTCAAACGGGGATAAAAGTCCGCGCCTATAGCCTGCAAAATGAACCCGATATAGAGTCCCCCTAGCGACCAGGCAGACTGATACAATCCGGCTGCGTCGTAGCCGACTTGGCGAACAACGATAATGCGTACCACATAGGAGGCCCCGGCCATTAACAGGCCACTGGCCATGAATGCGAAGCCGAGCTTCAACAGAGCGGCTGCTTCATGTCCCAATTGAGAGGCTGTTATTGAAGGTGTGAAAATAGGTATTTTCCGGCTGTACCACCATGACGTGAGGATCGTCATCGCGGCAACAAGTACGAGCGCTGGCGCCACCCCCTCTTCACGAAAGAAATATATCATGGGAATACTGATGAATGTGCCGAAGAGCGTCCCCAATATCCCCATCTTGGCCAAATCGGAGATGCGCCGCATCCCTTGAATCAAGGCTCCCTGCCCGGCTGATACCGTACTGAAAAACACAACGAGTGAAAGCAATGTTACGGCGAACTTGTGCTGATCATTCCCAAATGTAAAAGTGGACACGGGCCCGGAGAATACCGCCAGTAAAACAGCCCCAAGTATTCCGAGAAAAATCGATACTCGTCTCAGCACTGTGGCTGTTCGGGCGATCCTCTCTGTGTCGCCGGAACCAACTGCCTCGGCAATCTGCCGCACGCCACTGCTATTAATGCCCATTCCGGCAATATTAATCGTAAGTTCGGTAATCGATGCATACAGTCCCATCAATCCCACGCCCGACGGCCCTAGCAACATTGCCATGGCCTTGGTGCGGATAATCCCAATGGCAATATTCAGCAATGTCGATCCGCCAATTACCGCTGAAGATTTTAAAATCTGGCCGTAGGTATGTTTTTTTGTCATGGCAGTTTCTGGTTAGCGGATTGCTTCAGCCGAATGAATCAAGCATCGTTTCAGGGCTTGGTGACTATAGCCCCACAGGAAAGCCTTCACGTTATGCCTCGGTATCGGAGCGTTAGCCGGAACAGTGGAGCAAGGTATTGCGCGATCGATCTGTCTTACATAAGCCTTCATAAGCCTTCATGCAATCTTGTCGCAATGCACACAACTAAACCCCTGTGATTTAAAGCATTTCTCCAGAATAACCGAGCCAAAGGCTTCGTTAGCAAACTTGGAAACAGGCATCAATTGCCCTGATTGAAGTTGAATACGCTTTATTAACATGACAAGTTCCCGCAATGGATTGGCTACCAAATATAAGCCATCCCAACGCTCAAGGCCTGGGCCTGGCTAACCATCTTGTTAATCAAAAACGATTTAGGTGATTCTACTTAGGTAATTTTGCGTAGATTTAAGAGTGTTTTAATTAAAGCCCCTTACCATGAGTCCTGCTTTAGTTACAAAGAGGAATAAAAATTTACTGTCTTTTTCAACTTAATTAGCGCTTTTAGAAGCTTTTAACATGTTGGGTTCATGGGGATTATCTAGTCAATTGACTGAGTGGTGGAAGCCTTTAAAACCCATTGGCTTTTGTATTACGGCCATAAGCAACGATTTCAATTTTATTATCCGGCTGTTCAGTGGAAATATCCATTAGTACAAACACTTATCAATAGACTGATGCTCAACTGGCTAGCATGAATTTGAATAGCGCCTTTGCTGTTTTTCAAATTCTGTTTTTCGCCTTTATTCATAAAAAGAAAAACGAGACTAGCCTGCATTTTGTTTAGTTGACCTTCCCCATAACATTTTAAAGTCATCTACTAACCTTAAGCCCGATTCCTATAATTTAAGAGGGCCATGGAAATTATTATGAACAATTATTTTACAAGTACTTCCTTGCGCGAGCTTTTTCCGCGCTTTGGGTCGGCCGGACTCGCCCTGTTTTTATGTAGTGGCCCGCTGTTCGCGGCCAACGTGAACCTCGCCTGGGATGCCAGCAGATCGGCCAATGTCGGCGGTTATATCGTGTCGTATGGCGAAGCCAGCGGCAAATACACCGCCAACATCGATGTGGGCAACAAGACCACGCTCACAATCACAGGAGCGAAAGAAGGTGCCACATACTATGCCGCGGTAAAGGCTTATGATGCGGGTCGGAAAACCGAAAGTGGCTATTCTAATGAAGTCACCAAAAAAGTGCCTGCCACAACAACTACCGGAGGAACTACCGGAGGAACTACCGGAGGTACTACTGGAGGCACAACCGGAGGAACTAGCGGGGGCACAACCGGAGGAACTACCGGGGGTACCGGGGGTACTACCGGGGGTAAAGTTACAGCTAACAGTAATAACGGCCTGGTGGCAGCCTATGGATTTGAGGAAGCCAGCGGCAATACTGTCGCGGATGCCTCGGGTAAAAGCAACCACGGCACTATTAAAGAAGCCGTCAGAATCGCTAAAGGTAAATATGGAAAAGCGCTG
This sequence comes from Methylobacter luteus IMV-B-3098, assembly GCF_000427625.1. GTDB lineage: Bacteria > Pseudomonadota > Gammaproteobacteria > Methylococcales > Methylomonadaceae > Methylobacter > Methylobacter luteus. Next base: position 954,020 of record NZ_KE386569.1, on the reverse strand, counting down.
CAGTTTGATGGCGTGAATGATTTTGTCACAGTCAAGGACAGCGCATCATTGGATCTTTCGACCGGCATGACTCTCGAAGCATGGGTCTATCCACAGTCTCCGCTAACTGGCGGAAGAACTGTAATCGCAAAGGAAAGTCCTGAAGGAGCGGCCTACAACCTTTATGCCAATGATGATGATAATCGGCCTGTTTCCACTTTCGATGACGGAAGTTCTCGCCATGGCCTCTCCGGCTCTAACCAGTTGCCGGCGAATCAATGGAGCCATTTAGTATCGACCTATGATGGACAGTATGGACGGATTTATGTGAATGGCGTCGAAGTCGCCAAAGGCGAGGCAAGTAGCCTGATTCAAGCATCCGACGGCGTACTGCGCATCGGAGGAAGCAATAATTGGGGTGCGTATTTCAAGGGCTATATTGATGAGGTACGGATTTACAATCGAGCTTTGAACGCCAAGGAAGTCCAGAATAACTTGAAGACCGCGGTTAGTGTTTCAAATCCTCCGAAGTTTATTATGGGGGACAAAAACGAAGAACCTTGGATCGAATACGCACCGCAGGGCATTGCACAAGCGTTCCAGACAGTGCCTGCAAAGGCCCGCGTAATAACCCAAGTGAAGGTTTATCTGGACGCCAGCACAACCGCCAAGCAGCTGATTGCCGGTATCTATAAGGATAATAACGGACATCCAGGGACTCTTGTCGCTCAAGGCAAATTGAACACCGTTAAGCCTGAGGCATGGAACTCAGTTCCGGTTGCCGGAGTTGCTGTGAGCCCTGGCAAACCTTACTGGATTGCGATACTGGGACCGAATGGAGAGGTGGGATTCCTGGACCGGGTGGGATCAGGAAAAGGTTTGATGGAAAAGAGCACAGGTCGCACTATGCTGAAGAACTTACCCAAAACATGGGCGGGTTCGAAAGCCGGCTATAAAGCCAATGCGTCAATGTCAATGTATGGAAATGGGTATTAATCCTGAATCACTGACCGTTTAAACGGCATGGCGATGGAGGTTGGCCTCGCTGAACGAGGCCAGCATCCTTCGACTATCCGGCGTGAATCAGAGCTACATAGAAGCTGACTCACAGATAACGTCAAATTTTTGAGAACACTACCTGCCATCAATGAATTGAAGTAATGAAAGCGATTTATCCCATGTATGCAACCCTTATCAATAAACTCCAGACTTATAGTCAGTGCATGAGTAATCATGCCGATTTAAGTTTTAGCGATGAAGACGGATCATTCCGCATCTGTTTCAGCGCCATTGATAAGCACATACGGTGATAAAACAAACCTATAACTATGCAGATCAATATTTGCGCTCGCGGCTTCTAAAAGCTGCCCGGTTTGTGGCATATATTCAGCGATTAAATAAAAGCTGATGTTTTTGCCCTCTTATTGTCCTTGATTCAGCATGAACAGGAGGCTGAAACTCAAGGGATAGCGCGATTGCCCTGCATGACGAAAACCTTAACTTTCAATTGACTACGCAACATGATCATGAATAGCGCATCTTTGATGTTTTATGGTTAATCGTTGTAGGTAATAAAACAAGTAAGCTCATGCAATTAAAGAGCTAGGAAAAATTTTATGAATACATCAACTCTTAAAATCCGTCGTCTTGCGTTCTTATTATTGGGAACAGTTGGCGTAACAAATTACTCAGAGGCTGCGACTATCAATGCTTCGGGCTGCTCCCAGTCAGACGTGCAATCCGCTATAGACAGGGCGGCATCCGGCGATACGGTTTCACTCCCGTCTTGTTCTGCGGACTGGGGTTCCAAGGTAAGCATTCCAGGCTCAAAAGGCATTACCCTTGATGGTAAAGGATCGACGATTACTGGAGCCGTGGATGTAACACAGAATGACGCAACTTCGACACGGGTTACCAACTTTAACTTTACATCGCCTAAGTCTGTTTATTTTCATGGCTCACCTTCAAGCGCCACCGCACGATTGGATCACTCTAAAATATCCGGAGGCGGCACGGCAATCCTGATTGAAGTTGAAGGCAACGCGCCGGTATTAATAGACCACAATGAACTGAGTGGCGGCGGAGCATCCGAAATGATCCATAACTATGGCACCTGGAATGAGAGCGGATGGAATGACGATGTTACTCCGGGCGGCCCCACCATGGTTTTCATCGAAGACAATACCTTCAACAATACAGGCGCAAGCGGCAGCCCGGCTTATTTCTGGGGAACTTCCGCGGTCCAGAGTTACTACAGCGCCAGAACTGTGTTCAGACACAATACGCTGAATATGACTCAGGTCGACCAGCATGGCACGGCAGGCATGGTAGGCGCGAGATGGTGGGAGATTTATGAGAACACTTTTAACGTGGTGGAGAATGGTAATCAGTCGAATTACATGGCCATCCGGGCAGGAAGTGGCGTTATTTTCAACAACCATAAAGCAGGTGCTCAAAATCAGGGCGCAGGCACTATTGAACTCGTCGAGGAGGATTCAGGCTATCCGGCATCCTATCAGATAGGACGCGGAAAGAATCAGTCGCTTGATCCCGCCTATGTATGGGGCAATGACTCATCAATGCGTGTTGGCAGCAACAGTTCCAACGTTCAGGAGAGCCGGGACTTCTATCAATCCGCCAAACCGAACTATAAGCCTTATACCTACCCTCATCCAATGGTATCTGGAACAACCGGCTCAACCGGCTCAACCGGTTCGACTGGTTCAACCGGTTCAATATTGCCGCCAAGCAATCTTAGAGTTTACTGATAGAACCAAAATAACGGTATCGACCGTTTTTATATAGGATCAGGAAAAACTTCAACTCAGGCCAAATCGAGCTGAAGTTTTTCCAACTCGACCAAATCGGTAGAATTTGGAGACAAAATAAAATGAATATTCGTCAGTTTCATAGAAAACTGCTTGCAGGAAAAAATAACTTATTTTTGGTTTTCGTCATTCCGTGCTCTTTTTTTTTGGCTGGGATCACTAACTCTTACGCAGCAATTATCCCATCAGAGCGACAGATAGCCTGGCATCCTGGTGTGCCTGGGGGCATTCCGGCTCGCTCAACGGTCTGCGCGAACGTCGTTACAAAATACGGGGCAGTGGGTGACGGCGTCCATGACGATGCGCCGAACATACAAAACGCCATCGATGCGTGCCCCGTCGGGCAGGTCGTTTATATTCCGGCTGGAACCTATCGCCTGAACTCCCAACTGACAATTACCAAAGGAATCGTGCTCCGCGGCGCGGGACCCAAGGAGACTCATCTGAAAACCTATGCCAACTGGCATGGCATCCAGATAGGAAATTGGCCATCAGCGCCTGTCGCCACGGACGTATCCGGCAGTCCGTCCAAAGGGGCTACGACACTGAGTGTCGCCAGCACAAGCAATCCCTCTCTGTCTGTCGGTGATTATATTGTTATCGATCAAGTAAATGACGGCGTCGAAGTGATCAATGTGGATGACGAAAGCCGTAACAATGGCACCCGGGCCTTAAGCCAGATTACAAAGATTACTGGCGTCAATGGATCGACTCTCACTGTAGATCCGCCCCTGTATCATGCTTATGCCGCCGCGCAAACTCCCCAGGTCTGGAAACTCAATCAAGGCGCGGAGCTGACCACGAATGCCGGCGTTGAAGATTTATCCATAGAACGTATAAGTCCTACGGGTACGGAAGGCTATTCCAATATAAAAATGATGGCCTCCGCCTATTCCTGGATCAAGAACATAGAAAGCAAGAAGGCCCAGTTCAGGCATGTCGATCTGGATCGCGCTTTTCGCAACACCGTGAGAGATAGTTATTTCAATGACGGCATGCACCATGACATGGGCGGATTTGCCTATGGGGTAGTGGCCTCAAACAGGTCGACGGACAACCTCATTGAAAACAATGTCTTTTATCACCTGCGGCATAGCATGGTGGTCAAGGAAGGCGCCGCGGGGAATGTCTTTGGCTATAACTATTCCCTGGCCTCCTATCAAGGCAGCGACTGGCTGGCGCCCGATATGTTCCCCCATGGCGCGCACTCCCATATGAACCTGTTCGAAGGCAACATCGGGGATAAAATCCATGCTGACTTTACTCACGGATCGAGTTCATACAATACCTTTTTCCGAAATCACGCCATCAGGGAGAGTTCCGCGCAGACCATTACGAATGCGCTCAGGGCTGTGGATATTGAAAAGGCTCAGCATTATTACAACTTTGTCGGTAACGTATTAGGCAAACCCAATCAGAACTGGACAAGCTATGAAGATAGCGGACGCAGAACAGGCAGCGAAGCCTATGCCTACAATTGGGGTTATCCGACCGATGGCGGTTCCGAGAGCAGCGATGCCCAGTCAAAAGCGACTGTGCTGCGGCATGGCAATTATGATTATGCCACGCAATCGGTTCATTGGGAGTCGGGTATTGCCGATCATAGTATGTCCAGTTCGCTTTATTTGACGGCTAAACCCGCGTTTTTCGGAGGCCTGCCCTGGCCGTCGATAGGCCCGGATTTGAGTCCGATGGCGGGCACCGTACCGGCAAAGGAGCGCTATGAAGGCCGGGAAATCCCGGGATCAGGCACAGTGTCGACACCCGCTACACCGCCGGCACCGCCCACCAATCTGAGAATACTTCCGTAGGAAGCGGACTCATGCATGGAAGCGCCGATAAAACAGGGAAAGGAATGGGCTTGTAAAGCTTCGCATGGAAAGCCGCAACGGCTGGATGCTTATCTTCAGGGCGCTCTGAGCACTTCACTGTTCAGGGCGCCCTGCTTTCATTTGCGGATAAGGGGCGTTTTTGCGTCCGAGAAGCCGCTCCACAAGATTGATATAGATCTTTTTGTGCGCACTCCAGTTATAGATATTGGCGAATCGCTCTGTCGCATTGCGTGACAGGGCGATTCGTTTACTGGGGTCCTGATAAAGCGCAATGATTGCTTCGGCGAGAGAATCGGCGTTTTCCGCCTCGAAGAACTGCACCATGTCTTCATCGAAATAACGGCAGATCGTCCCCGTTTTAGGCGTTATGCACGGGATTCCCATGGTGACGTATTCGAGCAGTTTAGTGGGAAGCATGATGTCCGTGCCGCTGCTGATTCTCAAAGGAATAAGACCGACATCCGCGTCAAGAATCATCGCCGGGATCTTCTCTACCGGCACAAAGCCTTCACTGAATTTCACCACATCCTGCAGTTCAAGCCGGTCGCGCAGCGCTATCAATTGCTCCCGTTCTTCGCCGGCTCCGATAATGCGAAGCTCCATGCGAGGCACGGTGTTTCTGGCCTTATAGACGGCTTCTATGGCGATATCCAGTCCGAGACGGCGGGCGAGAGTGCCGTGGTAAACCATCACGAAAGGCGCATCCTCGGGTTTGGAAGGCAAACTATCGCGCTTCGCGAAAATACGGTCATCGGGTAAATTCATCAGCACGTGGATTTTTTCACGCGGGATGCCACGCTCAGACAGGATATCCTTCAAGCGATCCTCGACAGTAAGCACGGCCGAGGCGAATTTTCCGGCCCACCGTTCCTGTATTTTCATCAGGCTGACGATCCAGTGCTTTTCTCCCGAAGAGAACTTTTCCACATAGATTTCGGGCATCAAATCGTGTATGTCATGAATCACCGGGACGCCGAGCAGACGCGGCAGGCAGGCCGCGAACACCAGAAAATCGGGCATATTGTTGATATGAATCGCCTGATAACGCAACGGACGCAACGACAAGTGCGCGAAGATCATCAAGAAGAATATGATGTAGTCGACCATGTACTCGACGAACGAAGTGCACTTGTTCTTCAAGCCCGGAGTCTTGATGACTTCCACGCCCTCGATCATCTCACGGTTCGGTTCCCCGTGCTGACGCCGGGCCAGAAACACCACACGGTGCCCGGACTCTGCCAACGCCTCTGCCTCGCGTTTTACTCTGGGATCCCGGCGGTAATTGGTATAGGCTGCCATGAAAATTGATGCCATAAGGTACTCCCTCTGATCGGTCTTTATTCAATTCACGACATGTTCATCGCGTGGATTCATGCCCTGTCCCCATTCATTCAATGCGTCATATCAGTTTCTGATTCATTTTTGCGCAACCTGATTAAAACTTGCGTAAGTTTTCGCGTGCCCTCGCCAGAAGTCATTGATGGTTCTTCCATCGGTTGCCAATCCATCCGTCTCGCGCGTGTAATTGACCATGTCCCAGAACAAGCGGTCATAACCGGGATCGCGCGCGCCTCCGAAAACGATGGGATGCCAGACCGTGGAGACGCATCCCCGCTTGCCGCGGAGGTCGTCGAGCGTATCCTTGATGGCCTCCCACGCGCTTGCGCCTTTCAACCCCAGATAGCCCCGCAATGTGACATCCATAAGAAACAGGTTGAGCTGGAGAACGTCATAAGGACGATCTTCCTCGAGGCAATAAGGGAAATAAGGATAGGAGAACCCGGCACGCGGCCCCGTGCGGTCCGGAAAACCCATGGACATGTCATACCGGATGCCTGCCTGCTCCTGAGCCGTAAACAGGTTGTCATAGTTAAATGAAAGAAAGTGCTGGCGCGAACCTGACGGCTGGCCGAGGCGCCGCGCCAGAAGCGCCGCTTCTTCCGCATACCAGGCGGGATTCTCGGTGGAGCGGTAGCTGCCATGCAGGCACAGGTCGAAACCGGCGTCGGTAATAGCGCGCAGATAGTCGCGGACGCGATCGTCCTCGATCCGGTAATTGACATCATGGGGATGCCTGTGACCGACGGCCACCTGAAACGATGCCTGCGTCCCCAGTTCTGTCTCCCGCTCAATAATCTCGGGCACGCAACCATACGGATCGCGCCCGCGAATCAGTGCAAGCGCCAATCCTGCCGCCGCACGCAGGGCATCGATCGGGTCGCGTTGGCGAACGAGGTGCCGCAGTACGGTTTTTGCGCCCTGTCTGGCGATATCGATGAGGTTGGCAGGAATGAAATCGACATCATGCGAGAGTATGAGCGCATAGGTCGCGCCTTGCGGCCATTCGAGCGGGTTCCATTTCCCGGACCCAAGCCGGTCGCAGAGCGCGTGAAGCTGTCTCATAAGAGAGTCGAGATACTGATCGACGATATCCTGCGGCACGTTCAGACGCGCAAAGATACTGTTCGAATACAGGCTACGCGTCTGTTCCTTGTCCGGACCAAGCCGTTCGGACCAGGAACTCAGGAAATAAAACGCGTTTGCGGCGATGTCGAAGGATATGTCCGACGGCGGCTCGCAACCGGCGGCTCTTGCCGGAAAAATGGTCGTCAAACCATCGATATTAACGGTGGCTTCGATATCGGCATGGCTATCGAGAAATCGCCAGGACTCCGGACAATGAGCGATAGCCAGGCACCGCTTGAACGGCCATGAGGTCTCTCTGGCAGTGCCATACAAAAGCCAGGGGCCGCTTGAGGGCGGCCGGGAAGCATACACCACCGGAACGCCCCGGGCCATGAACAGCGTGTCAAACACATAACGGACTTTGGGCAATAATGCTTCGGTACAGCGCAAGACGATGTGAAGTGGCTCGCTCATGTCAGAGTGTTTCCTTCCGCAGGGTGATGTGTCAATGCCTTTCCAGACAGAATCTTCACGAGCCGGACTAAACTAGCGCTCGAGGCGCGGCAAGCGGCTCGAAAACAATAACCTGAGCCTTTCGAGTTGCTCCTTTCGATAGAATTGCATGAGCTCCACGGAGACCGGCCTCTCGAAGCGGGTCGCCCAGCCCCAGAAATAGCCGAGCAGCAGGGCCAGCCCGCCTACCAGATAAGGTTTTTTGGTCATCTGGAACCCTCCCCGGCAAAGTTCCCAAAGCGGATGGCCGCCCAGGAAGTAGTCCTTCTTTCCGTACTTGAAGCGGGATATGAGCTCATTGCCTCCGGCCGTACCGATTTTTCTATGATGGTAGAACACCCGATCCGCGAAAGAGCGGGTCGTCCAGCCTTTCAGGCGCGCCGTCGTCACCGCCACCCAGTCGACACCGCCGCCCTTGATGGGCACGTATCCGCCAATGTCTTCAAAACAGGCTTTTCTGAAGAGCTGGCACCCTCCATTGACATGGTTGATATTCATATAGCTGTCGTCATATGAATGGAAGTCGCCTTCAATGTAATGCGTGCCGGCTACGCCGAGATCTGGCATTGCCTCAAACTGATCCAGCAAATAGGCAAAGTAGTCTTTGGCGAAAGTAATATCGGCATCCAGGCAGCCGATCACGTCATAGGACAGCGACTTGACCCGTTCGAAGCCGGCATTGAACACTTGTACCTTGGCGGCAAAGTTGCGTTCCTGCCGCTCGGGAAGGTGTATGAGTTCCAGCCATTCCCTGCCGTCCATGTATTTTTTTACGATCTCATCCGTACCATCCGTTGAACCGTCGCTCACGATTACCCAGCGCTTGGGCAGCACGGTCTGTTCAATGACGGACAGGATGGTGTTTTCGATAAAATCGGCTTCGTTGCGGGCCGGTGTGATGAGCACATATTCAAATGACATAGTCTTGTCTCCTGTTCCTCATCCGTTAAGTTATTGTTGAACTTGCAGCGACGCTTCTCATGCCGCGGCGTGATAGCTCGCCGTTTGATTCGAGCGCAGCCACTCCTCGAAGACAATCAGGCTGAAAAGCATCTTGTGATTGTCGGACTTGCCCGAGCGATGATCTTCAAGAAGACGGCGCACGGCTTCCGGGCTCAAGAACTGAAACATCAGCGAAGTGCTGTCCAGCAAATGGCCGTCCATATTGTTGCTCAGCGAGTTATGGAACCATTCGTCAACGACGTTCACGGCAAAACCCCGTTTCTTTCTTCTCAGGATCGCTTCCGGCAGGAAACCTTCGCTAACCTTCCGGTGCAGCCACTTTCGCTGGCCATGCCGGACCTTGAAAGCCGCGGGAAGCCGCTCCGCATACTCGACGATTTCCCTGTCGAGAAAAGGCACTCGCACTTCAAGGCTGTGGGCCATGGAAAGCTTGTCCGCATACATGAGCAGTTCATCGGGCAGGGATGATCTGACTTCCAGGATCTGGAAACCGCCGAGTTCATCGGTGCCCTCCATTTCCGGCTCCAGGTCCCGCCAGAATTCAAAGATGCTGTCCCCTGCGCTTTCGGGAAGCATGCCGCCTCTGAACAGGCCATCAACGCTGTCGCCCGGCATGATCGAGAACACTTGCTGATACCGCTGCATGCGATCCTCAGTACTTAGCGAATAGACGCCCCTCTTCAGGGTTTCGTTCCGTGGAAGATGCGTGACGCCTGCTTCCAGGCCCTTTCTCAGCCAGTCCGGCATACTTCTCCAGTAGCCGCCATAATGGACGCCGAGATGACGGTTGTAGCCGCCGAACAGTTCATCCGGCCCCTGCCCCATGAGCGCGACCTTCACGTCCTGGCGCGCGCGCTCGCAGACGAAATACATGGGCACGATGGATGACGCGGCGATGGGTTCCTCGAGGATGGAAACTATTTTGGAAAGCGATTGCTCGAAACTCGTTCTGCTGAGCTCCACCGATATGTTTTTGGCGGAAAAAATACGCGCCGTCTCGGCCGCATCGGATAGTTCGTCATCCTTATAGGCGGATTTCCCGTACCCTACCGTGTAGGTAAGCCAGTCATTACCATAAAGGCTCATCAATCCGAGCAGGAGTCCCGAATCCACACCGCCGCTCAGGAGGAGACCCAGGGGCACATCGCTGATAAGATGGCGTTTGAGCGCCCGCTTATAGATATCGAGCAGTTCCTCTTTCGCTTCCGCATCCGATTTCGCCGGCGAAAAATGCTGCGGCCTGGCTTGATACCACCGTTCCACGCGCCATGATCCGTTCTCGAAAATCGCCATCGTACCCGGCGCAAGCTTCTGGATGCCCTTGTAGAGCGTCATCGGTGAAGGCGTGTAGCGATACCGGAGGAAGAGGTTCAAAGCCGTCATGTCCACTTCCGGCCGTTCCGGCAAGGCGGCGAGAACCGCCCTGAGTTCCGACCCGAACAGAACGGTTCCGGAATCGACGCGGTAATAGACGAGCTTAATGCCCATGGCATCCCTGGAGAGAATGAGCCGTTTGTGCCTGTCATCCCAGATGGCGAGACCGAACATGCCGTTGAGATGTTTGAAGACATCAGCCCCCCACTGTTTGTACCCATGCACGATCACTTCCGTATCGCACCGCGTGCGGAAGGTGTGGCCAAGCCCCTGCAACTCGCGGCGCAGCTCGGGAAAATTATAGATTTCACCGTTGAAGACCACCCAGACGGACTCATCCTGATCCGACATGGGCTGATGCCCGCCTTCCAGATCGATAATCGACAGGCGCCTGAAACCCAGGCCGACCGGCCCGGAAAGGAAATACCCTTCATCGTCCGGCCCCCTGGGAATGAGGGTCCTGGCCATGTTCCTGATCTTGGCCGGTATGACCGGTTGATGATGCTTGAAATTGTATTGACCGCAAATTCCACACATATGAAGTCCAGAGTTTAAGAGTCAGAATGCAGCATAAATGCCGGCGGAATGCGATGCGCCGTCCGAAAATCATGGAAAGAAATCCATTGATCAGTCATGCGGCCCTCTCGCCTTTCTTCATTGAATAGAGCTGAAAGCAAAGGCTCCTGAATAACTGCGCTTGCGCCCAGCGGTGCATAGGGACGTTGTCCCATCCCAGCAGGAGCCGCCTCGACCGAAAGGAACCGTCAGGCTTCTGCCAGCGGTTCAGCAAGTCATCCAGGGTAGTCCGCACCCGGTCATCGAGTTCTGCTGACTGGCCGTTCAGCAGAGCGCCGAGGTTGATGCACTCGGCGTAGTCATAAAGCTCTTGCCGATATACCGTCAGCCGCGGCGCGCGGGAAAACGGTTTCGGCAAGCCCTTTTCATCGAATAGATGCCGTACATAGTAATCCGTACCTGCCTTGATCGCCTTGCGGCAGCCTTCATGGCCAGTCAGTTGCTCAATCTTGGCGAGCGCCTTCAGAACGAAGCAGGTATGGAAGTGGTCGACGAAATCTCTGACGCCATCGATGGAGTAATACCAGGCGCCATCGGGCTGCTGCGCCCCGAGAACGAAGTTAAGGTTACGTTCGGCAATTCGCCGATAATCATCATGCCCGAACTGAACCGCCGCGCTCATCAGCAGAAAAGCCCGGTAAGCGCTTGCGTTGATCACCCCGCCTTCCGAGTCAAGCGGGTTATAACCCGCCGTGGCGGCGTCCGGGGACAGTTCCCTGTCCTTTATGTCGTTGACCGCATGCTCCGCCGCGGAATGCATGACCTCAAGCCAGCGGTCCTGATAATCCATCTTGTGCACATAGGAGAAGGCTTCATAGACATAGGGAGTCGTCGTGATGAGCGGCGTGCCGGTCTTCATGACCCCGGTTCGCGTGACCCAGTCGAACGGATATCCCCAGCCAGAGTGACTGTAGCCCGGACACCGCGTCTCTTCGAGTACGGTCAGGAAGTGGACCGCGCGGTCGTAGTATTTTTCTTCTCCCGTCACCCGCGCAAGCAATGCGAAGCCCATGGCGTAATGGGCATCGGCAATCGGAAAGCGCTGTTTGCGCCAGAAAAGCCGCCGTGCGGATGGCACGAATGCCTCGCAGAAAATAATCGGCGCAACGGCCATGGTCCCAAGCTTCGGCTTCCGGTAGTACAGCGCCTTGGCTCCGCCTCCCACGGGACCGGCGAAGAAGCTCTGATGATCGTAGGAAGTCTCGCCATAGCTGTCGAGCCAATCGATAAACCGGAGAAGAACCGAGCTGATTTTATCGGTGGACTGCTGGTTCATATAAGCACCTTATTCGTAGGGCTGCAAAAGAGAATATAGCGGCTTTCGCTGCCGTTAAATCCGATTCAAAGCAACCCGCCGTTATTTGCCAGAAGACGCCGTGAGCAATTTCTCGTACTGAACATGAGCGCGTATTTTCATATTCGACTCGATAATGCTCATCTGCTTGGCCGCCTTCCAGCCAAAGAGCGCCTGGACCGGCAGATACTTCCAGTTCAGCCGGGAAGGTTCAAGATAGCCTCCCAGATCCCTGGCAAGCGCGTAGATCTGGCGCAGCAGGTCTTCCCTTTCGGGATAAAAATAATTAAGCCGTCCCTGGAGAAAGCTGACGCAGGCTGCCCGCGTCCTGTCACTGTCTTCAAGCCGCCGCAAATAACCGATGCAGAGGCAAAGCGACAGGTACATGGAGTTGCAGGCCTTTTCAGAGACACTTCTGCTCAGGCTGCCGATATTGCTCTGCCTATAGTAAACCACTGAGTTTTCAGTAAATTTCACATGATCACTGGCGGCGACGACTCTCGAAAAATACTCGCCGTCGTCATCCAGGGAGAGCCGCTCATCCCATAGCCCAGCGATTTCCGTCAATCTTCGGCTCACGAGCCATGATGCGGTATTCATCCACACGCCTTGATCAAATTTTTTCACGAGCCAGTCCACGGGCTGCAGATCGGACCACAGCGAGTTGGGGTAAAATTTCGCCCATTCAGGGCGGATGTAAAACGGGGCCCATGCGGATGAGTAAAGTACCCGATCGCTGGAGCCGGCTTCTCTCTGAGCCATCTGTAGACTGATCTTCTCAGGGGCTAACAAATCATCAGCATCCAGCCACTGGATATAATCCCCTTGGGCGGATTCCAAAGCCTTATTCCTGGCAGCACTGGCGCCGCTGTTTTCCTGCGCTATAACCTTGACAAGCCTGGACTCGAAGCGTTTCGCGACCTGAAGAGTGGCATCTTTTGAGCCATCGTCAACAATAATGATTTCCTTCTTGTTCCAGGTCTGATTCAGAGCTGAATTAATGGTCTCGGCAATCCACCTCTCCGCGTTATAGGCCGGTATTAAAATTGATACTAAAGACATCACAATACTCCTATCACATCGCCATGAGAAAATGGCTTTCTATCTCATTCCTTCAAAGGCCATGCTCTTAAAAAGTCTGGCATTATGAATTTCGACGCCCGGCACATACTATTTTCAACCTTGTATTCGCTCCAATTGCCCGCTTGCTTTTCTATCGCCGTAAATCTGAGCAAATATCTCATCCATGATCCGCGCTGTCAGGATAATTTCCCGGTAGGGAATAGGCGGCGGACCTTCCGTTTGAATACTGTTGTAAAAACAGTTGATCAGCTCTGTCATGCCGGAATCCTGATAGAGTTTTCTGCCCAGGAAATTAGCGAAATTATGCCGCGCATTCCCTAAATGTTCCCAGGCGCCCAGCAGTGGAGGAACAAAGAAAGTCAGATAGCTCTTGAAGCCCCGGTCCCTGTTTCGGACAACGGCGCCACAGCTATGATCCACTATGATCGAGTTCCGGGGGCCGCAAATCAGCAAATGGTTCAGGCCCGGCTTGATCTGTGTGGAAAAGCAGAAATACGCCGTTGTCCCGGCTTTATCCCGCATATGGACCCGCAACTCGTCCAGGACTTCCTCGCCGCCCAAAGCCTGTAGCCGCGGGCTCTGATGGGCGCTGGCCTGAATTTCCGTTATATCGTCATCGAGAAACTCGGATAACTTGGCGATGCCATGACTGATAATGTTATGAAACAATTGTCCCGGCAGTTGCCGCACCCAATGAGCGCGGCTGCCAAGCATCGGGCCAACATAGTTCGTGTCCCCCAGATCATAGGTCCAATGACTTTCCACATGGACCGGCCTGCCGCCAAGGAATTCCTCTTTGACCAGCCGGCGCATTTGAAGCATCTCAAGGGTAAACTGTAAATTATGGCCGGCAGTCATTTTCAGATTGCGGGTTTCAGCCAGCTGAATCAGCGCTTCGGCCTCCCGAGCCGTCACCGTGAAAGGTTTTTCCAGATAAACATGGCTTCCCGACTCCAAACACTGTTGAGCGAGCGAAAAGTGACTCTGGGGCGGCGTCGTGATATGGACGATGTCCGGCGAGACCGACTTCAACATTACGGCCAGATCGGAAAAGCATTCCGAAACGCCTGAACGCTCCCCAAGTTGCCGGGCCATCAGTAACTCCTGGTCACATAGGGATACAATTTTGCAATTGGGGATGCGCTGGATTGCCAGCATATGCTGATCAGCGATTTTTCCACAGCCAACTATAGCGGCACGAAGCATAGTCTACTTACTCCCTGATTCAAATTGGCTCAAAAAAGAGGTCATGGCATCATTAATGTTGACTCGCGGCTCCCAGCCCAGCCTCTGACGGATTTTTACATTAGGGAAGCGGTTCTCTTTCCACTCCGCGGCGCATCGGCGCCGGTTGAAGACAGGGGGCAACTGGCCTTTTGACCATGTGGCATACTTTTCCCACAACACGCATAAGCCATAGGCCAGCGGGTAAGGAATCCAGACTGAGAAAAACCTGTTCACATGCTTCTTGTAAGCAGACAGGAATTGCCTGCCGGTCAGCAGATCATCGTCCACAACGTTGAAGGTTTCGCCTTCAACGCCTTTTTCCAGCCCTGCCAGAACAATGGCTTCCGCGCAGTTGTCGACATAAGTCAGCGGCAGCGGATTCGATCCGCCCATGAGCATAAAGAAACCAAACGTATCGATCCCCACTCGCCCGCTCAAATTCTTTTTGCCCGGGCCGAATACGGTCCCCGGCCGCAGGATCACGTAAGGCAGACCCGATGTTTTTCCGTATTCCCTGACGACTTCCTCCTGCTTGAGCTTTCCGAAGCCATACGCGTCATACCGTTCCTGCGGCGCATCTTCCAATGGGCAGTTCTCGTCGAGCGAAGCGCCCCGCTTCATGTGCAGGTTCGAGTAGACAGCGAACGAACTGACGTTCACGAAGCGCCTGGGGCGCCCCTGCTCCAGGAAAGCCTCCACAAGGTTCCGGGTGGCCAGGGCCGAGTTCATGAAAGCTCCGGCAAATGATTTATCCGACCCGGCTGCAAGATGATAAACAATTGAGACGCCCTTGGCGGCTCGCGCGCAGTCATCCCGTGAAAGAAGATCGCCTGAAACCAGTTCCACGTCTCCCCCTGCCGGATATCTGCGCAAGACATCTTCCAGGCGCCCGATTTGACTGGATGGACGCACGAAACAACGCAGTTTCATAAAACCGTTTGCGAGTAAAGTTTCAACTACTTTTGTACCGATGAATCCATTCGAACCGGTCACTAAAATTCTTTCAGCCTGTAGACTCTGATGTTCTGCATTCATTAGCTTCTAACCAAAATATCCGGGGCTTGATTGAGAACAGCCTTAACATGACAGTCAAGGCTCCGTTTTATGCCGTTATGAGTACGTTCAAAAAATCGTGCAATCTATCTGATGGTCTATAGGGGGCTTTTAGAGCTTCTGCTCCAGTGTATAAATGCTTACCAATTTCTGATAGGCGGCTGTGTCTGTTTTTTAATTTCTGTTGAGTAAAGCTGCAGCCTTTCAACGTATTTAAAAAACTTCCAGCCCCTTGACTTGACCGCTTCAAATTTAGCTTCCCAATTTAGCTGCGTTTTTGTGCATTGCCTTAGGCGTTATTATTCTAGATTCAGACTCAGCCCTACAATGGGTGCGAATACTTAAGTGATGTTACATATTGACCTGGGAATTTGGCTAAAAAACAACTTTCCGGGATGGGCGCATCGCCAGGCAGCCATGGGGCATCGCTCCTGCAACAGCTTTCTTGCTTGGGGGTACGACTAGCCGGGATACTCCATGAAACGACAGAGAATACGAATAAATTCATACTGTTACCCTATAATGTTACTCAGATAATTTATCCATGCACCTGTAGGGTCGAATTAATTCGACCCGAGACGCCTTGCCAGCCATTTAGTGCGAATGAATTCGCACCTACAAGCGCATGGGGCCGCTTTCGGTAAAGGACACTCAAATGTCAAAGCCTTCGCGACCACCGCGCGTTCGTGGTGAACGATTCAAACTAGAGGCTCTTGGGTTCCTTGAGGCCGCTGTTCTTGTAACGCCAGACCAAACGCCTCGGCCTGCTCGTCGGCGTCGCGGGACTGGGCACTGCTTTTGCGGGATTTTGCGAATATGATTGGCCCGGCACCTCAATAGCAAGCACGATCAGCATAAAAAACATCAGGGTCGATGCCTTGTAGGCGCTTTCGGTCACATTGTAGAGAAGAAAAATAACCAATAGCGCGAACCGTACCCTGCCAAAATCGAAGTTTACGATGAGGGATTGCTTTACTCTGTAGAAGGTACTAAACAGAAATCCCCCAAGCAGAACCAGGCCTGCCACGCCAAGCTCAAGATAAACCTCCAGATAACCATTATGAGCCTCATTAACCCGGTGCTTGTATGAAAAAAATGCCAATCTTTCTCCCAGCCAGAAGCTATCATAGCCCACCCCCAGAAGCGGGGCCGTGTCCATCATCAGGAGATCCCTCCAGACAAAGCTTCTATCGGTGAAAGTCATATTGCGGCCCAGAACCTTTGTCACCACATATTCTGTTAATCCGAATACCTGATCGAGAATAAAAATTGTCGATATCGACAAAACGATGAAAGTGCCAATGTATTTTACATTGGCTTTAACGAACGGGAAGCCGAGCCCGATGACAAGGAAAATACCAATGATCATCGAACCGAGCGAAGTCGAGCTATGGGATTTCAACAAAAGCCACAGCGTCATTACCAATAAAGTGATGTTAATGTATCTATTGAGCCTCAAGAGGCCATAAAACTTATCATGCCGTGTCTTGATGAGATCCCAGAAAAGAAACAGTCCGGCAACCAGGCATAACCGGCCAAGCGCATTCTTGTCGGTCGTGACGCCCGCGAGGTACTCCTGGCCTGTCCAGACATTGTATTCAACCGCCATATACCGATAATACTTGATAAGTACCACAGACATCGGAATGAGTATATAGGTACATCGCCTGACGAGCGCCCCTATGGCCGCAATCGGATTGCTTTCCGTCAATACGACAAAAATCACCATCAGACTGCCAATGGCTCTAACCCACCTTTTAAAGGCCACCCAGGGAAAATCCGACCAGGCTATGCTAATTCCACAGAACAACAGGAACAGGAAAAGCCATAAATTACCGCTCCACCACTGAGTCAGGCGAAAATGCCGCTTTCGCAATATGAATGCGGCAAGGCACATCAATACAATCAGAAAACCTTGATCAATAGCGCTTCCTTCTTCCGGATGCAAACTGAACTCGCCACGGGGATTAATCCACTCGCCAACCGGCCTCGATGCCACTATCGCCAGCCAGATCAAGGGAACCCAAAGAGCGTGCGAGACATTGGGCTCCCGGCGATAGTCGGTAATGAACGCGACAACAATACATACGCTGCACAATAGAAGAGCAATGGATGGTGGCATAATGGTTCTCGATTCTCCGCCCTAACCTTGCATGTGCCCGGTTCGCTTAAATTGACAACAGACCTTATGCATAAGCATATAAGTCATTTGATGATTTTCTTAAAAGCAAATAGAGAGGTATCGATTTCACAAGGCTCGAAATCCCATACCTTACGATGAAGCGATATCCATACAGAATCATCCCATTCAGAAGTTCTGATTTGAACTTCACGATCCGAGGGCCTAATAACCGAAAGTTCTCCTTTAATTTTCTGATTGAAGCATTATCCCAGTGAATCCAGTTATCAATCCGCTGACCAGTAAGATTTGTATGCCAGCCGATTATCAGAATCCCGTCATCATTCATAATATCAAGGCATGGACGAATAAAATCATTACCAATAGCCTCCATGTCATCTGTATTGAGCACAGAAAAATCCAATGCCCAAATGATGTCGAATTTGCGCTGTCCGTGAATAATTTCCTCAAATGAAGCGCACTCATACGCTACTAATGGAAATGATGTCCTGGCGGACTCAATAGCAACGCTGGACATATCTATACCCGTCACATTTCCGCCCGCTTCCCTGAGCGCCTCGGAAACGAAACCCAGGCCGCACCCAAGATCAAGGACCGAGGTTTCACCCCTCATCGGACGAAGATTAAAGCTTTTCCATATCTGCTTCACGAGTGACCGCGCTTTCTCCATATTATTCACGGAGATGCCGCACGCCTTCTCGCCAGTCTTATGTTTTTTGTAGATATCATCGTACCAAGACGCTTTGCTGTTCATGTCATTTCTTTCCACAACCAATTCTCCTCACCCAATTTGATATGGGTAGTGTTTTTAAATGTGGATAAAAAGATCATGCCGACAGGGCAATAACCCTGAGAAAGCTTTCCTGCTTAGAAAAGCATAATCGCGCTACTTCATCATGGAATCGTATACCGGGTGAATTATTTTTGCGACTTCCTGCCAGGAGTAATTGCTGTTTCCAAACGCCTGGATATCCATTCTGGCGTTTTCCGAGTCTCTGAAAAGCCTGCTGTCAAAATACCTGTCGATCGTATTAGCCAGTTCGGTGCTATCGCCCGCGCGGCATATCATCCCTGTCCTGCCTTCCAGAATATCCTCGCTGAGCGAGCCGACATCCGTCGCAATCACCGGAAGTCCAAAGTTGTATGACAGGAAAAGAACGCCGCTTTGATAAATAAATTTATAGGGCAAAATCAGAACGTCCGCGGCTTTAAAATAAACCTCCACAATTTCGTCGGGTATATGTTCGATTTTCTTTATTACATGCTCGCCAAGATTGCGCTCCTCTATAGCGCGCTCAATCAAATTCCAGTATTCCTGGCAGCCCTTCACTTGTCCGGCTATTACTAACCGATAACTGTCATCTTTAACCTTCAGGCGATCCAAAGCATCTATTGCACTGTCCAAACCTTTATAAGGAGCGATATTTCCAAAAAAAAGCATTACCTTATGGCGTTCATCCAGTTGCAGTCTGTCTCTCGCCTCTGGTTTTGTCAGTTCAGAACTGGGTACTGTGTTATTGATTCCAAATGGGATGACGCTGACTTTCGCCTCTTTGACGTTGAATTCCTTATTCAACTGATCTTTCATTTTATTTGTATGAACAAAAATATGGTCCATCAAGGTGTATAAAGTCCTTAGGGTGAGCCTGTTGAACAGGCCGTCGCCGCCATCTCTTTCCTTTTCGTTTACATTGTGCGCGGTAAGGATCAACCTTTTACCCAGGAACTTATAATAGAAATTCAATATCACCCGATCCAGCAATGGAAACCGGTTTGTCCACAAAATATGGAATAATCCTGAGTCAGTTGTCGCCGCATACTGCAGAAGCCGAAAATAATATCTCGATACGCGGGCACATTTTTGCAGGACAGATACGTCGGGGTTCTGGCTGCCTCGCAGATTCAAAAAATTGACATTTTCGTGATGCACAATCTCGGCAGTCCCAAGTTCATCACTGCCTATGAAGTCGACAATCATTCCCTTGGATACCAGGGCATCCAATAAGCCTAGTGCGTATGGCTTATCGCCTCCCCCCGTAAGCAACGAAACTTTCAATGACTTCTCCTTAAGCATAAAGGCTAACTCTGGGTCATGAATCGGGCGCGACAATACTGGCTCTACGATTACACAGAGTCGTGTTCCCTGAACTGCTGTATCGGCAGAGACCTCCGCTCCTTTTCCGATGCGGAGAAATCCTGCTCCGAATCATAAAAAATGATCTGGCTGCCCGAGAACTCAAATTTAAAAGGAACATGGATGAAATTATTTAATTTCTCGCGCACTTGTCTTTGGCGATCAGGCGGAACAAACAGCATCATAAAGCCTCCGCCGCCGGCCCCCAGAATTTTCCCCCCAAGCGCGCCCGCCGAAATTGCCCGGCCGTACATCTCGTCAACCTGCGAATTAGTGACTTTGGCGCTGAACCGGCGTTTGATCTGCCACGCTTCATTGAGCAATTTGCCGAACTCCGCAATATCCTGCTCGCTATGCAGGATCGAAATGCCTTCATTGACCATGGCAGTCAGGGCATGCATGAGCTGGCTTTTTTCATCAATATTGTTGACATAGCTTTGCGCCACATCGGATGCGGTACGCTTGATGCCCGTATAGAAAAGCATCAGATGTGATTCCAGTTCCTGGATTCGCTCAGTCGAAAGGGTTAAGGGTCTTACCGAGATCTCACCATTGGGAGAAAATATGATGTGGTTCAAACCTCCATAGGCGGCTGAGGTCTGATCCTGTGATCCGACGGTTTCCCGCAGTATTTCCTGCTCGATGTGAATACTCTCCATCGCTAATTGCTGCTTGCTGGGCATCTTGCCCTTCAGTCCATAGAGCGCATGCAGAAGGCCGACCGTAAAAGTGGAGCTTGACCCCATGCCTCCACGCGCAGGCAGATCGCCGACATGATGGATTTCAAGCCCGCGATCCCAGTTCAGATAGCGCAATACCCCCTTCACGGCAGGATGGGATATCTCATCAATGGATTGGCAGTTTTCACTCTTGATGTAGGAAATGCGGTAACTATGATCAAAGAAAGGCGGGTAATAACGACAGGCCAGGTAACAGTATTTATCTATGGTGGTGACCAGTACGCTTCCCCCGTACTGCCGATACCATGGCGGATAGTCGGTGCCGCCGCCAAAAAAGGAAATCCGGAAGGGTGTTCTGCTCATAATCATTGGCTGGCCCTCTTATTTTCCATCAAATAGGCAACACTCCACCAGATCGCACAATATATGCCCGATCGTAATGTGCGCCTCTTGAATATGCTGGGTGCTTTTGCTGGGAACAGTGATCGCGATATCCATCATGTCGGGAAGTCGGCCACCGCTTCCTGTCAGGCCGATAGTTCGCATGTTGTTTTTCCTTGCGGCTTCCACGGCCAGGATCACGTTTCTGGAGTTGCCGCTGGTGCTGATGCCGATCAGTATGTCGCCCGGAACGCCCAATGTCTCCACTTGCCTGGCGAAAATGCCTTCAAAACCGAAGTCGTTCGAATAAGCCGTCAGAAAGGAAGTGTCTGTCGTTAAAGCGATAGCCTTCAATCCCGGACGCCTGAAATCCTGCGTCAGCGTGCTCGTAAACTCGGCCGCAATGTGTTGACAGTCCGCGGCGCTTCCCCCGTTACCGCACAACAGCAACTTTTCGCCTGACTTGAATGATTCTGCTATCAATTGAGCGGCATTCACTATGGATTCAATGCATTGTTCCGCAACCCGATGCTTGGTCTCCGCACTTTGAATCAGGTGCGCTCTTGCCCTATCGTTTATCTGAATTTGCGTATTCATACCTCAATCTCCTTGATGTTTGCAGCAGACGATCAATCATGATCGCTGCCGGGTCCAAATCAGCAATTGCGCAGTGAAACCGCGCCACTTGATCAGCATCGATTTTCTTATGAATATCCGCACTTCAAGGCCGCTTTAAAAAAGCGCTGTTTCTGGCTCGTATTCCTCGCAAATCCGCTGATAGTCATAATCTTTTTCTGATGCCCTGCTTGCATGTGTTCTTCAATTTCCGTTCAGTAAAGCGGCAGCCCTTCAAATTGTATAAGCACGCTCCGGCTTTTGGGATTTTTCACCCGAACCTCTAGCTTCCCAACTTAGTTGTCCTTGTATTTCATGCAATTGGCTTAGAGTCATTGTTCTTGATTTTTGCTTGACATTAAAGTGGTACGAATACCTAAGCAATATTGCTTAACATCTATTCAGAACAATGGGGAATGGGCTTGATCAGGGGCGGACGTTGTAGACGCGAATTCGCTTGTGTCCCCTAGGGCATTCGCACCGAAAAATAATAGTGCGAATGAATTCGCACCTACATTTTGAACCCGGTACAAATAATCGCCGGGCCGGACCGGAGCTTTTAACGGCTGAGGCCGGGTTGCTCCTCCCCGCCGGTTGCACACGATCAGCTTGGCAATCAAGATTTAGGGAGAACGCTTGTTTTGCAGCAAGCGATCAATCATGATCGCTGCCTGGTCCAGATCGGCAGCCACATAGTCGGGGCGTGCCGCCCGGTTGGCATCGGTCTTCTTTCCATAACCGGTAAGAACCAGGAATGTGGTTGCGCCAAGCCGTCGTCCCATATCGATATCACACTCTTTGTCTCCGATAACAAAGCTATCCCGGACATTGAACCCCAACTCGCTCGCCGCAATATTCGGTAAAGCCACGTTGGGTTTTCGGCAGTCACAGTTGTCCTCGGGCAGATGCGGGCAAAAATAAATGCCATCCAGACTGATATTCTCCTGTTGCAGCAGTTCGCACATCCGGTTGTGGATCTGCTTAAGTCGCAGCTCATCAATAAATCCTCGACCGATGGCTGACTGATTCGTAATCACCGCTAACCCGAGCCCCAGTTCGCTCATTTTTCTTAAACCGCTTGCCGCGCCTGGGAGCAATTGGACTTCAGCCGGGTCCGAAAGATAATTGCGCTCGACAATAAGAGTCCCGTCACGATCAAGTAATACGAAACGACGCTTATTCATGCTGGAGCTTATTGATATTGGCGAAAAAAATCTCCGCCGATGCATAAGATTCAGGCGTGCCGATATCCAGAAAAGGACCGGTCACCTGATAACCGTAGAAATCCATTCCAATCCATCTAGGAAAAATTTCCCGCTCCAGAGAAACTGAACCTGATTCGGGAATCGACTTAAGAAGAGCCCTTTTAATAAGATAAAGGCCGGCATTGATTAAACCGGGTTTCGCGCCTTCCTTTTTTTCGTCGAAGCGGATAATTTGCCCTTCCGCGGCAATCTGGACGCTGCCAAAGCGCTGGGTATCGGGGTTGTTCACCAAAAGCAGAGTCGCCAGCGACCTGCGCAAGCTGTGCCAGCGCCAGAATGCGTCAAAATCCGCCGCGCAGTAAGAGTCCCCGTTCAAAACCAGCACGGTATCGGAATCGATCAAAGGCAGCGCCAGTCGCAACGCCCCGGCTGTACCGAGAGGCGTCGGTTCGCGCGAGTAAGTCAACCGCAGTCCACGATAATCCTGTCCGAACCGCGATTCTATCTGCTCGCTCAGGTATCCGGTGCAAAGTACAACCTTTCGGATTCGCCAGGAGGCTAACTGATCCAAAAGATATTTCAGAAACGGATGCCCTCCGATCCCGGCCAGCACTTTTGGCTGATCTTTAACGACTGACCTCAATCGGGTGCCCAATCCGCCGGCGAGTATGACTGCGGTTATGTCGGATCTATCATTCATGGGATTTCTCGGGAAGAGTTTACGGAACGATTACGGCGCCCTATAAAAAACGCTACAGGATTCCATGCCAGTAATCCAACATATCCTTTAAAGTTTTCTCCAGAGGTATCTCTTGCTTCCAACCCGTTTCTTTCTGGAACTTTTGGCTGCTGCCATAAATAATGGGTTCATCCGTGGGCCTTAATAATTCCGGGTCCTGCCATACTTCGAAATCGAAACTGACAAGCCCTCGCAGAATATCGACGATCTCCCGCACTTCATAAACCTTTTCCCCGCTCAGGTTATAGGCTTCGCCGACCGTTGCGGTATTCATGGCCAGGTCAAATGCCCTGATGACATCTCTGACATCCGTTATCGCCCGTCTTGTCCGTAAATTTCCGACTCTCAATTTTTTCTCAACGTCGATCCCTTTGGCAATTTGCACTAATCTTTTCGTGAAATCCGAGCAGACATCATTCGCTTTCCCCGGCCCGGTTGTGTTAAAAATCCGGACAGCAATCGATTCAATACCAAAATTCTTATAATATTGATAGCCCAGCATTTCCTGTGCAACCTTCGAAACACCGTAAGGGTGTAATGGTTTTAGCGCATGATCTTCTCTCACGGGCACTTCGTCTTCGGTCACAAAACCATATTCCGCGCTGCTGCAGGCATTGAGAATTTTGCAATCCAATCCCAATTTTTTTACGCCCTCAAATATATTTACCGTGCCAGTGACATTGGTTTCAATTGTGTACCAGGGATCATCCCATGAGACTGTCGGATAGCTTTGGGCGGCCAAATGGAATATTTTTTCCGGCTGGAATTCCTTCAAAAGACCATGGACTTTTGCCTGGTCCCTCAAATCGCATTCAACGACCTGCCCTCTTGGATTTGAATTACGCAGATCAGTTGTCGGGCGGAAGTAGGTTGCCAGCACCTCGCCGCCTTTCGATTCCAGCAAGTCTACGAGATGAACACCCATGAACCCCCCATAGCCAGTCACCCAAACTTTATCCCTCATACTGATCCCCTTACAAATTTAGATGTTTAACCCGATTTAAAATCTGATGTTACGCACGGGTAGCTTTTTATGCCGTTTGCCGCTCCCGAGCACTACAACTCTTGAGTCTCCTTGACCGGAAGCGGCCCAATGCATGCGTAGGTGCGAATTAATTCGCACTAAATGACTAACAGGGCGTCTCGGGTCGAATACCCTAAAGGGCACAAGTGAATTCGACCCTACAGGGCACAAGTTAATTCGACCCTACAGGCGCTTGACGTATGGGCCAATTGTCTGCGTAACATCAGTTACACTATTATCTTCACTGCCTAACCCGGCTCCGCACAAAATGCCATTCTTTTTGTGACGACGCCAAAAACAGCTGATGCACAGCCACGATGAATTTTCAGCACCAGTATCGAAGCCAGCGTAGAGGTTGCTTAAGCGGGCGTCCCAAAACTTTCGGCCGAGTGATGGCGGCATGACAAGCCGCTTTGATACTTTTCATGAATCTACCCTCGCGCCAATAGAGTTGTGCAGCGATAAGGCTGAGATCGGCAACCACCCGCTTTTCAGCATGTTTCCAGCCAGAGGATTGAAACAGGTTAAGTAACATATTGAAAGCCGTGGCATATTCGCCAATTTCGCACATTGTCTGTATGCTCCACAGGCATTTTCTAGCCACTGTAGCCTCCAGGGCAACCTCGGTGATACGAAGTTCGTTCAGAATCCCGGGCGTGATTTCCGTGGCCCCGTCCAAAGGGTCGGGCTTTCCGTTTTTCCTCAATGCCGCAGCCGCTTGGGCCGCAAGGCTGCTGACGGCCATTTGTCTGAACTTTCGTACGGTTACCTGATAAGGATGGAGCCTGTACTTCAGTACCACCGCCTCAAGGTTGGCCAATTGATAGCGTTCCGCGACCCGCAGCCACAGGTCATGGTCTTCAGCGTCGATTACGATCTTTCTATATCCACCCAATAAGTCGATAATTTCTTTTCTCATGAAAACGGTGGAATGCCAGAACGGACAATCAGGAAGCGCTGATCTAAGATCCCGATCCTCTGCCGGATTGACACTGGTTCTCAATGATTTTCCGGTAACGTCGATAAACTCGATCGCACCGCCAACGACACCGACCTCTGGATGCCCTTCCATGAATTTCAGCTGCCATAAGAGGCGATCTCTTACAGCGATGTCATCAGCATCCATCCGGGCGATGTACTGGCCTTGTGCCGCCTTGCACCCACGATTCAGGGATTCAACCAGCCCCCTGTTCTCCTGGTGATAGACGCAAATGCGCGGGTCTCTTTTCTGATAAGCATCAAGCAACGGGCCAGTACTGTCTGTCGAACCATCGTCAATGATGATAAATTCAAAATCTCCAAAGCTTTGATTGAGGATGCTATCGACAGCTTCATTCAAAAATCTTTCACCGTTATAGACGCTCATTACTACCGATACTATTGGAGTAGACATATATTTTGTATGTGTTTAGTAGTTTTTAAACAAACGAAGCAATGTACATAAGGTGCCATCAACTGCGGTTCCATCCGCATCATCCTTAATTACTCCTGTACAAACTACAAACCCCGGTCATCGATTCGATGCCCCGGGCCATTCACAAATTCAGCTTTTCAATTAAATGGAGCTTCCGTCAACGATACCTCTTTTAATCCGTATATAGATGCCAATCTCGATACAACAAGTTCATTCTTTCTTGATATGACTGACCGCCTTCAAAATGATACTTCTCGCTCCGCTCAGCATTGTGGACAGAAAGAGACGCCATACCGCCCATCGGTATGGATTATGCTGGATGGCGCGCCACGCAAACCTGCGCGCCTTTGAAAAATCACCGGCCCACTTCGTCACCAGCGAGCTATGAACCAGCACTGCCTCCTCGCCCCCTTCCGAAGTAGCTGTAAAATAAATATTGCTGTGCCCCATCAGGCTCCAATGACTCAAACCGATATCCGCGTCTGTATTTGCACAGATGGACACGGGAATAGGCCGCGGATCGTGCGCCTGCATCAGACGATCGGTGTGCTGATACACGGCAGCCAGCCGATTTAACCAACCTTCGCCGACATGACCTGTTAACAAGCGTTCCCGCAACGCCTTGCCCAGCATGGCTCGCTCCTCCGGTTGCCGGATCAACAGTTCCACCCGCTTCACATACTCCCGCTCGTCCTGCGGATTAGTAAGAATGTCGCTTATTGCCTCATCATGCGCTACCAGCATCGGACACAAAGGCGCATAGGCGGGCACCACCGGAAGCCCGACCAGCGCAGCCTCCAGCAGCGCCGTCTGCGAACCGAACGGGAAGCTTTCCAGGTAGATATCCGCCGCCGCGCGATATAATGACGGATCTTCCACGCTTCCAACGAAATGCAGGCGGTCATGAATTGCACAACGCAAATAAGGCGCAATTCCAGCCGCGGATTCTCCCACCACATAGAGATGGGCGCCCGGTTGACGATTGAGTATCCTGTTGGCAGTCGCTACAAAATCGTAGGGCCCGCAGGGTCGGTATTTCAGGTCGCGGCCGACGCTCAGCAGCACGATCTGATGTTCATCAATTCCCAAAGTCCGCCGGGCATCCCGGCGCGACATATTACCCAAGGTATCCACTAGAGGAATGGGGATGGCGGCATTTCTAGGCGAGCATCTCCGTTTCGCCATGGGTACGGATTCCAACGTTCGCAAGCTGATCAGCATATCTCCCACCGAACTGCCGAGTTCGAACATATGGTCGCACTGGTCGACCACTACCACCGGTGGGCAATCATGGGTTGCGAAGGCAACAGTCGGCACCACGTCCGGCCAGATTGTATGCAGCACGACCAGGTCGGCGCTCTGCTTTGCCATCGTCCTCAGCCATTTTGCCTTCTGGCAAAGGCCGGATTTCGGCGGGAGCGTAACAAGATGGCCGCCGCTGCTTCGAACTGCCTCAAACAACCATAGCGGAACTGGAATATCCTCTGGCTGGTTAACCAGCAATATCGAATGGCAGGAACTTTGATCATTCCTCACCCAGTGGTACATGAGGCGTGTGTGTCCGCCCACCTCGCGCACGTTGAATGTCACATGCAGGACACGACGACGGTCGTCCTTGCTCACAGCCGGAAGCCAGAGATCTCCTGTTCCGGCCGCCAACTTATCCAGATCCGCGCCGATCTCCAACGCTGCATTTTCAATCGTTCCATCAGCGAACCGGCCCGTATGATACATTGCCGCAAAACGCGCCGCTTTCTCTATGCAACAAAGGATTTCCTCGGCTTCCTTTTGTCGATCCAGCGTCTGAATCTTCCCGGCAAGCCATTCGTAGCTTTCACTATTGACCTGCAGGAAAACGGCTTGTGCCGCAGCTTCTGTGTGCGGCAATGTGCCTGTCCGAGCTTCGAGAACCTCTTCCGGAAAATCAGGCTTATTTATATGTGGTAATGTCGACATCGTTTTTTCTCTCTGCCTTAAAGTCCATGTGAATGAAGACTGATCCTTCCGTTTTTAGTATTGCCGAACATTTCGGCTATGCTACCGTTAATTGTTAGAATTTTTTGCTATCCGCGCAGAGTCCTGTTTAATGTTTAATGAGGTTTATGGCCTTTGCCTAAAAGGCTGATCATTTAAGGATTCCTCATTAAACAGGGAAATAGCCAACATTTTTGAACCGCAATAAGTTGACCGGACAAACAGATTCTGAGCAATCGTCGGTGCATGTCGGTCGCAGTTGCGGTTATGCAAAGAACGGTTCCATATCCCCAATGTTCCCTATATAAATCAGGAAGCCTGCATGCGGGTTATTAAATGAGTCTGCATGGCAAAATCCTGATTTAGATATTTTCTGGGGCTTACGAACCTTCTTTATCCTTAGCCCTTGGCAAACAGAATTATCGACATCGCTTTCAGACAGTATTTAGTCTGGGTCATGCTTTCAACTGAAACGTTGATCTAGTATTAGGATCGGCCCCCTTTTTTTACCTGAGGTTGAAATAAATCATATAACAAAAGCACAACAGTAAAATTCGTACGTATACTTAGGTGCTTTTGCTTACAGCATTTTAAGGTGGAAGGTGTATTGATCTAGGACAGGGCGAGAAATAACTTCCCTGAATTTTGACGAGCAACAGGTGTGGAGGCGACTTAAGTCGCCCAGGGCGAATACCCAAAGGGCACAAGTACCCGAAGGGCATAGATGAATTCGCCCCTACATAAGCGCTGATTTCATCGACAAACCGGAAAGTTATTTTTAACCGAATCCTTCCCGAATGAAAAAACACTTCAACGGTTATATGTCGGGTTCACCATGGCGGCAGTCTGAGGGGGAATGCGCTCTACACGCGAAGATCGTCCGATCCCGAAGTAGAGCACTCCAGCGGCTTCGGCTTCATGCTGGTTCCAGAAATTACGGCCGTCAAGCACAACCTCCACACCCGCCTTTCGCCACGCAGCGAAATCAGGATCAGCAAATTCTTTGTGGGCCGTGCTCAGAACAACGACGCGAGCCCTATCGGCCGAGCCTGGTTCAAACCCTGCGTCGCGCAGTTCCTCGTTACTGTAGTAAGGATCTTCGAGCGTAACCCGGGCACCTGATCGCTGGAGTTCGTCCCGCAATGCATAGGTTGGGCTGAAAATGTCCACCTTTACGCCTGGCCTAAATCCCAGCCCCATTATGTGCACTTTCTCTCCTTTCAAGCTCTTCCATCTTGCTTCAACCCGCTCCAATTGCCTGGCAGGCTGGTAATCGTTAATCTCGCGGGCGGCTTCCGATATGCGTTGAGGCAGGCCTAATCGGCGCGATTCCCGTGTCAGAAAATAGGGATAAACCGGCACGCAATGACCGCCGACACCTATGCCCGGCATAAGCAGATTCGCCTCGCCGTCAGTATTCGCAGCCTGGCGAACCCGCTCGAAATCAACACCGGATACTTCGCAGAAGGCCGCAAATTCATTGGCCAGGGCAATGTTCACGTCCCGGTAGAGCATGCCTAACAGTTTAGCCATTTCGGCCGCCTCGATGGTGCCTACGTCGTCGACCGGCGCCCCCAGATATTGTCCATAGAATGCCACCGCCTTTGCGCATGATGCGGCGTCTAAACCGCCCACAACCTTGGGAGTAGTCTCAAGCCGCGCCAATACATGGTTCGCTTTTACCCGTTCCGGACTGTAGGCCACATGGAAGTCCACCCCGGCTTTCAAACCGCTATTTTGTTCCAGGCACGGGATCAGGCATCGCCGGGTTCCGCCGACGGCCACTGTGGTCTCGTACACAACAAGCGTTCCCGGCTGAAGTCCTTTACCTATTTCCTCCGAAGCCATCTGGAGGATACTGAAATTGATATCGCGGTCGGAAGTCAGGTGAGCGGGCACGATGACTACGATAACATCGGACTCGGACGAAGCCTTTCTGGTATTGGTAGTGGCGCTAAGCCGGCCCGCCTTGTGCAAATCATCCATGAGTTCGGGCAGTCCCGGCTCTTCATAAGGGCAAACCCCTGTGTGAATGGAATTCACGAGAGCCTGATTGATATCGCTCACTGTTACGCTTGCTCCGTGCTTGCCGAACATGCAGGCAAGTGGAAGCCCCATCCGGCCACCGCCAACGACTGTAATTTTCATTCTGTGATACTCCTTATGCTTTTTTGAAAATCATGTCTTTGAAATCATCGCAGACTTGTTATTTCCCGACGTGATGCAATAGCTCAGGCCTGTTGACCATCCGCGCCGGGCACTGCGGCTTTTAACGGCGGTAGGCTGGGTTGATAAACCCGGCATTTTCGAAACCGCCCATGCCGGGTTTCCGCTAAAGCTCCAACCCAGCCTACTCATGTTTATCTCGTTTGCCGCGCCGAGCACCGGAGCTTTTAACAGAATAGTGCGAGAACGCGATTCAAATAACGTCGCGCTAGCAACGCCTTGAATAATGCAGTTTAAATTCGAATAACTGCGTAACATCAGCCTTTAATTTCAAACGGCTTCACCTGAGTATTCATACTGGTATACCGGTAACGACTGCCTTGACTTGTTCACAACCAGCCCAAGCAGATTGGTCTGCTCCAGGATATACATGGCATGTTGAAGCTGGTCGGACGTATTCTTTCCATCCTCTACTACCAGTAGAGCCGCATCGATATAAGGCATGAACAATAACGCTTCGTCCCCTGCAAAAAGCGGCGGAATATCGAAAATAATTATCCGGTCTTCATAGCGCGATTTAATCTCCTGAATCAGATTGACCATTTTCCGGGATGAAATCAATTCCGAAGCACTGCTGTCGGAATCCTTGCCAGGCAAAATCACCAGACGCTCGATGTCGGGCTTGACCAGGGCATCCGCCAAAGGCACATTTCCTTCCAGGCAGTCGACCAGTCCGAAATCCCATTCGATACCCAGATACTGGCCTACGCTTGGGCGTCTGAGATCCGCATCAACGATAAGAACGCTTTGATTTCCCTCTATCGCCATGGCAATCGCGAGATTGACGGATATAAACGTTTTGCCCGCACCTGGCGTCGCGCTGGTTATGGCAAAGCTGTTCCAGTTATTTTCCCGAAGCTGCCTGAGGACATTCGTCCGGAGCACACGAAAAATATCCGCCCGAGGATCATTATGGAGCCCCATGACAACCCGATTATCCAGCAACGCATCCGGATCAATAGCGACCGTATGCGTTTTTGTGTATCGGATCGAGTCGAGCGAGTATGCATCAGCACTGTTAATCATCGATTTTTCTCCAATAAGCGCATAACCGCATGATAATTTTCATATTGCTTATCTCTGGGTTTGCTTCATGTTTGCACTGACAGAAGAAAAAATACGGACATTACAACGGAAGCCAACATGGTGAAGGCCACCCCCGCCCAGATCATAATTTTCTTCATTCGATTCTGCCTCACAAGCCGGTCTTCCAACTCGGCCCGGGACTCGATATAGGGGACTACTACCAGCGGCATGAGTCCTGTAACCTCGCTGATCGCCCTGTATCCCCTAACGCCAGGCTCCAGAAAATCAACAAAAAAAGCAATGCCAAGACCTGCAATGATGCCCATGAAAGAACCGCCGATAGCCACTATTCTTCTGATCGCTTTTTCCGGGTTCACAGGAACGACGGGGGGCTCGATGAGAGTGAGGGTTTGCCCTTGCTGCTGCTTTTCCAGAGTTTGAACGAGCTTGGCATCCAGCCATTTTTCCTTGAGCTGCGTATATTTCTTGATGATGTTGTCCCGCTCTCTTATCAAATCGGTATAAGCCAGTTCAACCTGAGGAGCCTGCAAGAGGATATTTTGCGTTTTTTCAAGTTTCGCTTTTAAATAATCCTGCTTCTGCATCAATGACTGAAGTTCTGTCTGGCTGCTTTTGTACTGTGCCTCTATATCCAGATAAGCCGGATTAACGGCACGCATGGACGCATCCTCCTGCTGAGCGCGCGGCGGCATGTTTTTCAATTGTTGCTGCAACCTTTCGATTTGTTTTTTACGCTTGGCTATATCCGGATGATTACCGGCATAGGTCTCTTTCAACAATTTAAGTTCGTCCTTGGCCTCTGCCATCTGCTTGAGAATATCCGACTCGACCGACTGCCCTTCAAAGGCGGGATCCAGGGCCTGTATTTCTCGTTTCAGGCGAACCAGCGACGGGTGTGAAGGCGAATAAATGCTGGAATATCGAAGATACCGCGCCCGCAGGATCCTTAAAGTATCAGCCTTGCTTTGCGGCGCTTTATCATCGAGCCTGGGAGGCAGTTCCTGTCGCGCTCTTGCCAACTCCGCCGCCAGAAAAATCATCCTTTCTTTCGTGGCGCGAATCTGACCATCAGTATCTCTCAGTTCATTCTCCGCACGGTCCATCGCTGCCAGATTCCCTTGCACTTGCTCCGGCAGGCTGAAGTTATGCTGCTCCTTGTATTTCGCGATCCTGGCATCAACTTCCTGAAGCTCCCGGTTGAGTTTGTCCGACTCCTCCATAAGAAAACCGGTCGCCCGGGTAGCGCGCAGAGTTCGGGCCTTGTCATTTTGCTCGATGAATAGAGCCGCCAGCTTGCTCGCTATCTCTTTTGCCTTGATTGCCTGGCCATCTCTAAATGTAATATTAAAGGCGATCTCGGCCATTCCGGAATTAGTCTCTGGCGTTAAAGAGGAAGTGACCAACTTAACTTCAGCGTTTTTTTTGAATAAATTCGCTAATTCATATTTTGGGTAAAGCCCTCTGATATCCGTGTAAAGGCCATTCGAATCAATAATCGAAAGCACGTTATCAGTCGTCATGACCCGTTGATAAATCGATTGAATCTGTTCTTCCGCATATTGGGATACTGTCGATTCGACGAGTTTTGTCGGAATTGGCGCTTCGATCAACATCGTTGCCGTTGACCGATAAACCTTGGGCATGTTATAGGCAACGATTACGGCTGTTAAGCTGATGAGCAGCCAAGTCGCTATAATGTAGTACTTACGCCGTTTTACAAGATCAAGGTAATCGGCGAGTGTTTTAGTCTGATTTTCCATAGCCTTAAACCGAAGGTCTATTCATTTAACATAACAACACGTAAGGCATCATGGAGTGCCGTTACGACATGATCCTGCTGGTCAAGGCCCATTTGAGGAAACAACGGCAGGATAATCGTCTGAGTCTGCGCCTCCTCGCTGTGCCGGAGGCACTGGCAAGATTCCGCCGTGCAATCCGTTCCTGCATTCCTGCCCGCACAAGACCATGCATTGGCCGGATAAGCCGCTTCCCGATGTGAACACATGATGCCCCGGCGGGTCGATACCCCGTCATCCAGCATGGACTGCATCACCTGTCGCTGGTCCGCTCCTTCAGGCAGGCGCACACAAAAACTTTGCCAGGTGCTGCGCGCCCAGTCCGGCTCAACCGGTAAACCGAGCCCTGGTATCTCTGCAAGAAGCGTCTTGTAGCGGGACGCCAGATTCCGCCGCTTGCTGACAATCTCCGGCAGACGCTTGAGCTGCTCCCTGCCAACCGCCGCCTGAATATCAGTCATGCGGAAATTGTAACCAACGATCGGATAGGATTCGAAGATAACCTGGCTCGAGCCATGACGTACGGTATCAGGAACACTCATGCCATGCTGCCGCAACAGCCTGAACCTGGCGTCCCATTCCGGGTTCGCCGTGGTGATCATCCCGCCATCGCCCGTACTTATCACCTTGCGTGGATGAAAGGAAAAGCAGGCGACGTCGCCTTGCGGTTTGCCGATTTTTTCCCACTGACCCTGCCAGAAAATCTCACTGCCGACGGCGCAAGCGGCATCCTCGACAACCGGAAGCGAATGACGGCGCGCTATTTTGACGATTGACGCAAGATCGCAGGGCATTCCGATCTGATGTACGCATAAAATGGCACGGGTACGATCCGTGATAGCGCTTTCGAGCTGCCTGGGATCAAGATTGAACGTATCAGGCTCGATGTCCACGAATACCGGCTTGGCGCCGCAGTAGAGGACCACGTTGGCAGTGGCGATAAAAGAGTGGCTGACGGTAATCACTTCGTCGCCGGGCTGCACGCCTACCGCCAGCAGCGCCAGATGCAAAGCGGTGGTACAACTGGAGACTGCGCAAGCATGCGGCGCGCCCACGTATTCCGCAAACTCTTTCTCGAATGCGGCAACTTCCGGCCCCTGACTGGTCCAGCCGCTCAGGATGACGCGCCGCGCGGCCTCCGCCTCATTCTCGCCCAGCATGGGCTTGGTAATAGGAATCATAACTGCACCTCCATCCTGTTTGTGTGTCTCAACCCCATTTTGTTTGTGAGCCACCAGTCGACCAGCCGCGAAAGTCCGTCTTCCAGGCTGACCTGCGCCCGAAATCCGAGCAGTCGTTCGGCCTTGGTTGTATCCGCCATGCGTCGGGATACCGGGTTTACCTTGCGCTCCGGTCCGTATTCCGGCTGCAGATCCGAGCCCATCACCTTAAGCAGCGCCGCCGCCAGTTCATTGAGGCTGGTTTCCCTGCCACTGGCGATATTGAAGACATCGTCGGTAATATCCGACTCCAGGGCCAGGATATTGGATCGGGCGACGTCCTCGATGTACACGAAGTCCATGGTTTGCGTGCCGTCCCCGAGGATCAGCGGCGGCTGCCCGGCAGCGATGCGCTCCATCCAGCGGATCAGCACTTCGGTGTATTTCCCGTAAATATCCATGCGCGGACCATAAACGTTAAAATAGCGCAAAGCCACGTAGGGCAGCCCGTACATGTCATTGAACGAACGCAGCAGCCCTTCCAGCATGATTTTGCTGGCGCCGTACCAGGTGCGGTTATTGTAAGGGTGATGATCCTCACGCGTAGGAAAGGTATCGGCCAGGCCATAGATCGATGCAGAGGATGCCGCCACCACCTTTTTGACGCCGGCGGCCTGCGCGGCCTCCAGCACATTGAAACTGCCGTCGCACATGACGCCCATCGCCTCGCGCGGCTCGCCCGCGCAGGCGGTAATGCGAAGAGTTGCCATATGGATCACCGCGTCCACGCCCCGCATCGCTCTGTGAGTCGCCTCTACATCACGGATGTCTTCCCGCAACAGTGTGACACGGGGATCTTTCAAAGCCTTCTCAACATTGGCCAGTGTCCCTCGGCTTAAATTATCGAGAATAAGGATGCTTGCGGGCGCATAGTCCCGCAGTAGCAAATCAATGGTTGTGGAACCGACCAGGCCGCAGCCCCCCGTCACCAGTATGTTCGAATTTTTAATGTCCATTAGTCAGCTAGCCTCTCTGTTGTCTTCTTTTTTACTTTCAAAAAATACTGCGATTGAACCGCCACGGCCAATCAAAGCAATGCTGCTGGACAGCCTGTCCTATGCGATTCATGCTGCGTGTTCTACCTGACTCATACACTTGGACATACTTGAACGCGATCATCACTTGCATTTTTTCAAAATGCCCTCCTCCTCTCTTGAAGAAGAAAGGTCAGCGGCGGCAAATAATGGCCGCTTTGAGCGTATTCCAATCTCGCGCGCGGGGTTACCCACAACACGGCTACCGGTCGCGACGCTACTGATAACATTGCTGCCGAAACCGACCAATGCCCCACTTCCGACGCGCAGGCCGTTCATGACGTTTGAGCCGCTGCCGATGTAACAGTTCTCTTCGACAACAGTGTTGCCCGCAATGGTCACGTTGGAGCCTATGAGAGTCCAGTCATCCACGTCCACGTCATGATGGATTACCGTATTCGGCAGAATACTGATATGCGAACCGATACGCGCATTGCTCGTAATTACCACCCCCGCCATGATCAGGACATTACAGCCAATCGAGGCCAGGGGTGATACGCTGGCGGAGGGATGAATGACCCTGGCAAACCGTTCCTCGGCAAGATCCAGGCCTTGAATAATCTCTCTTCGGGACCGGTAGGAAACAGGACTGCCCGGAACCGCTAAAACGCATGCATCCGAAAACAGCGCGAACGCGTCTCTGTCAAACACAGGATATCCGTTCGCATCCACCCCTCTCTTCTGTGGTGTATCGTCCACAAAACCAATAAATCGGTAAGAGTCTCCAATACAATCCAAGGCCTCGATACCGTTGCCGTTATAAGGAAAGATCAACAGCGGCTGTGTTTTTTGCACGTCTGTCTCCTCTTGGTCAAGCGGCATACTCAACCGCTGCCTGTTCCGCAAGCGTCGTGACGGCCTCGCAGACCTCCTGGCATTCAGCCCGGCTTAACTCGGCGAACATAGGAAGGGAAAGCACTTCCTCGGCCGCCTGCTCTGCATGGGGAAAGTCTCCCTTTACATAGCCCAGGTCGGCATAGGCAGGCAGGAGATGCACGGGAATCGGATAGTGGATGCCGGTCTGTATGCCTTTGGCTTGCAGTGCCTGTTGCCATTCGCTTCGCTTCCGGGTGCGGATTGCATAGATGTGATACACATGCCGGGCATAAGACATGGCCTCCGGCGTCGGCACGCCGCTGCCGGATAACAACTCATTGTAATACGAGGCGATTTCCCGTCTTGCCTCGGTCCATGCGTTTAAGTGGCGCAGCTTGACTCTGAGGACCGCTCCTTGAATGCCCTCCAGTCGAAAGTTGTAGCCTTTGAGCACATGCTGGTATTTCTGCTCTGCCCCCCAATCGCGAAGCATTCGGATGGTACGGGTATATTCGGCATTATTGGTAACCACCATGCCGCCTTCACCATAGGCGCCGAGATTTTTGCCCGGATAGAAACTGAAGCAGCCCATATCGCCCAAGCTGCCGACGCGCCGTCCTTTGTATTCGCTGCCGTGGGCTTGACACGCATCTTCAATCACGGTCAGGCCATGTTGTCTGGCAATGTCCAGAATGGGGTCCATGTCCGCCGGATGACCATACAGGTGCACGGGCACGATGGCTTTGGTCCTGCTGGTGATTGCGCTTTCGATCGCCTTCACGTCCATCGTGAAGGTACGCGGATCGATGTCCACAAACACGGGCTTGGCACCGGTGTAGTGAATCGCCGCCACGGTCGCTACAAATGTGAATGGAACGGTAATCACTTCGTCGCCGGGACCTATTCCGGCCGCGAGAAGGGCAAGGTGCAAGGCGCTGGTCCCGGTGTTCACGCCAATTCCGTATTGGCCCTGACAATAGGCGGAGAACTCCTCTTCAAACGCCGCCACTTCGCTTCCCAGAGTGAACTGGCAGGATTCCAGCACGCCCTGGATGGCGGCGTTAACTTCATCCTTAATCCCGACGTACTGAGCTTTGAGATCGACAAATGGAATCATGCCACTACCCTCCCTTGCCACATGCGCGTTCCGTTGACCTTGACGGATCGGCCACGCTCATTCATCGAGCGGGTCGCGGCCTCAATCAATTCCACCACACGCAGTCCCAGAGAACCGTCGGTCAGCGGCGCTTTGCCGTTTTCGATACAATCGACGAAATGCTCTCCCTCAATACGCAAGGCCTCCGTGGTATCCAGTTGCGGCGCCCACATGTCGCCGGTGCGATAGCCGACCCGCATTTGGTAGATCTTTTGGGGGTCATCGGTGAAGCTGACGCCCTTGTCGTAAACTTTGATCTTTTCGCTCGGCTCCAGATCATCGTAAGTGATCATCTTCTTGCTGCCTCCTACCAGGATCTGACGCACCTTCACCGGCGCCAGCCAGCTTACGTTGCAATGCGCGATCATGCCTGAATCGTAAAATAGTGAGATGTACGCCAGATTCTCGGGCGTACCGGGGAAATGATTAGTCCCGGCGACGGATACTTCCACCGGCTGTTCGCCCAGCAGATAGTCAAGAATGGAAAAGTCATGCACAGCCAGGTCGGAAATCACGCTAACGTCGCGCTGGAACAAGCCGAGATTGACGCGGATCGAGTCGTAGTAATAAACATTGCCAAGATCTTCCGCCTGTATGATTTCCGCCATCTTACGTACCGCTCCCGTATAAACGAAGGTATGATCGACGATCAACACACGCTTCCGCTTTTCGGCTTCATCAACCAGCTTGTGAGCCTGCAACGATGTCTCGGTCATAGGCTTTTCTATCCATAGATGCTTGCCGGCCTTCAGAGCCGCCATCCCCAGTTCGAAATGCGTGCTGACAGGGGTCGCCACCGCGATGGCATCGATGGACGGATCCTCAAGCAGGTCCTGAAAGCGCGTTGTGGTTATCACGCCCGGATAACGTTTCTGAACGGTCTCGAGTCGTTTCTGGTCCAGGTCTGCCACGCCAGCCACCTCAAGTCCCGGTGTTTCGGCAAAATTTCGCACCAGATTGGGGCCCCAGTACCCATAGCCAATAATACCTATTTTAAACATGCCTGCTCTCCTTATTAGATGGAAATAACTGCATTGCTTTCGGTATTGCTAAAAAGTTGATCACTTTGCACAGCGCCAGTAAATCATCAAATCCTGGACACGCGGTGATCCGTAAACAGCCTCAAACTTATATTTTCAATTTCGATTTCTCAGGGGAGAAAGGCCATCGATTTCATCTATGCCGAGGCGCAGCAATAGTTCAGCGGCCTGCATTAATCCCCATAGTTAATGGCCTAGGCCAAACTTGTCACTGTTGCAGCCTCCTTCTCCCGCATGCGCACGTCTCCAACAACCCGCGCGGGAACGCCGGCGACGATTGCATAATCGGGCACATCGCGGGTGACCACAGCGCCTGCCCCAATCAAAGCCCCCTCGCCGATAGTGATGCCGCATAGGATGGTCGCATTGCTGCCGATAGAGGCGCGAGCCTTAACGCGGGTTTTAACGACTTGCCAATCCGCCTCTGTTTGCAGATCGCCTTCGGGGTTGACGGCTTTCGGATAAATATCATTAGTGAACATAACACCATGGCCTACGAAGACCCCATCCTCGATGTCAACGCCTTCGCAAATAAAAGTGTGGCTGGATATTTTGCAGCGAGCTCCCACCGAAGCGCCTTTTTGTATCTCAACGAATGTGCCGATTCTGGAATTTTCGCCAATAATGCAACCGTAGAGATTCACGAGTTCAGGATGGTATATGGCAACCCCTTCACCTAAAATTACATTCTCTTTGATCATTCTTTTTTCCTCTAAGTTAGCTTGTCTTGTTATCTTGAAAACAACTTAAGGATGACACCCTTAATAAGTATTAATAATGTTCGGTTCCTTCACACGCGTGCCCCCGTACAACTTAATACTCAAAACGAGACAGCCATTAGTCAGGCCATGCTTAAATATTTAGCCGATGCACACTTACAAAGAAGCTAATGCGCCATAACAAGTTTATCGGCGATTAAATGCCTTGCGCATTACACGGCGCCTCCGCACTTTAAGACGACCTTTACCGTTTTTAATAAAAGCTTTAAATCAAGTATTAAAGACCAGTTCCGAATATACTGAATGTCGAGCCTCACTGCGTCGTCCCATTCTGTTCTGCTTCGTCCCTGCACCTGCCAGAGTCCGGTGATCCCAGGCTTCATCTCTAATATTCGCCTCAGATGCCATGCCTGGTATTTCTCGGCTTCGTAGGCCAGAGGCGGTCTCGGTCCGACCAGACTCATGTCACCCTTTAACACATTAAAAAACTGCGGCAGCTCATCAATACTGGTTTTCCGGATGAATTTTCCAATTCTGGTTATCCTGGGATCGGATTTAATTTTAAAAAATGGTTTTTCCACATCTCCCTGATTGGCTTTTGCACGATCACCATTGATAAAGTCCCGGATATATTCACGGTGTATTTGATCATCCATATTCACATGCATGGATCGAAATTTGTAAAAAGTGAAAGGGGTTCCCTGTTTACCCAAGCGCACCTGTTTGAAAATAACAGGCCCCGGAGACGTTGCTTTGATAGCCAATGCCGTAATTAACATGACGGGCATAAAAATAAGTATACCGATAATCGAACCTACGATATCGATGCCTCTTTTCAATAACAATTTAAACCATAAAGCACCGGTTGCTTTTTCCAGCTCGAAAGGGAAAGTATCTGAATAAATACATCCATTTTTTGCGAGGCTTTCAAATAGGTGGTCAGGATAAGTCGATATGGTGGAAGAGAATTGCGGATTCTTATTTTCATAAAGCAATTTGTCACAGATTTCCTTCGCTCCTTTCTCGTTCGTGTCGGGGAGAAGTACGCCTAAAGTTCTATGATTGACAAAACCACAAATATCAGTATTTCGTGTTTTTGACCGAACAATATCCAGAATCTTATTCATATTAATGTGTTTATCATCAATCTCTTTATCAAGAGTCAACAATATAATTGATAACGTGGATTTAGACCGCTGTGCCCGGAGCTTCTCAAAGCGCAGCTGCTCAATAAAGCCGGAATCATAAAAAAATTCTTCGAAATTATCCCGATAGTGACTCGGATTATCGATTGGGTCGGGAAATGGCGTTGACTCTACTAATAAATCTTCGCTTTTTTTCATTTTCATCCCCATGCTACTGTCTTGGCGACATATATAAATAATTTCTCTTTCCAAATCCTCATTTATAGAAGTCGGCATAGATCCATCGCTCAAAATGCCCATCAAATAAAATCTATATAAATTTTAAATTGATTAAAACCGCAATTACTTTTCTTTTCGTTCCCTCTATTTTTTTCAAGACATGCGTTGTCACACTGAATCTTGTTTTTAGAATTGCCTACTCAAATAATTTTTTAGCGAGTTGGCTTAATCCAAAGATCGCGTACTGAAATACACGGATGCGAGGAAGCACTTTACGCTTAACGTCTTAAGCGC
Organism: Methylobacter luteus IMV-B-3098; assembly: GCF_000427625.1. Classification (GTDB taxonomy): domain Bacteria; phylum Pseudomonadota; class Gammaproteobacteria; order Methylococcales; family Methylomonadaceae; genus Methylobacter; species Methylobacter luteus. Next base: position 913,874 of record NZ_KE386569.1, on the reverse strand, counting down.
GTTACCAGATGGTTCTTGCTCCTCAATGTTGCTCAACATATTCCTTGTTTTTACTCAACATCACAACTTGGTACAAACACCTAAGTAGATCTGCATACTGGTTCAGTTGCGGAGATCTAATGCTAAACATCCAGCCGTCCCACCTATGCTACGGATGTCAGAACACTTATCTGATACCCGGATTTTATAGACGCTCGACTAAGCGACTTTTTTTGTTTCAAAAGCTTCCGGAATGAGATAGCTAATTGGGAGTGAAGCCTTTTGCGGTGGTAATACACCTCAAACATTTCCTGGCCGCTTTGGCTCGCCAGCCGTTGCTTCGCATGATTCTGGCCCCTCGATGCCGGCTAGCCGGTACACCTTCTGCCTGGAGTCGTCGAGTGATTCCGGGTCAATCTGGCCGGCTTTTCTCATCATCAAAAATGCGTTTAATGGTTTTAGCCAGCCCTAGATTGGCCTGTTTTCTACCGAAAAGCAGCGGTAATGCATGCGTCCAGTCCTACCATCCGGCGCTACTTCAGCTTTAGCGATTCAATGAACTCCAGTGATAGGGGCGGCAGTTCATCAATGCGGCTGTTCGGCCAGACCGGCAGCTTGGCCGGCGTGTCTTTCAGTCAGGTGGCCGGCGTAATGGGCGCCTAAATTTACGTCTGATTTTTACAATCCACAGGCACAATATTCTTCCAGATTCCGGTAGCTCAGCGGATAAGCCAGGTGCCAACAGACACCCAACAGAATAATGGCTTTTTCGACGCGATGGCCTTTGAAGCCGGTCATGTTCGACCATTGCTGTCTATTGGTCGGAGAGACACCCTACCTGAACCTGGGCCTTCTCAGCTAACGCAACAGAACCCACATATGCACGGCAAGAGGATCAAGGCCAAGGTTCCATCCTTTAGCCTCGATCTTTAGATGGCTTATCTGGAAGCCCTGCTGATGCCGATAGCGCTGCGCAGGTCGGCCAGTGTCGCTACGCGCGGCCCATGCAAGGCTGCAATCTGGTCGACATCCAGCTTCAATTTTCGAATGCTTTCATACAGATTCACCGAATACGGATTCGGCACGGCCGGTGCCGGCGCATTGGCTGCGGCAGGCGTATAAGCATCAGCTTCGATCAGGATTTTTTCGGCGGGCAGATAGACCAGCACAAACGCATCATTGTGGCTGTTGTCGGCGAGCGAATGAATCTCGATGTCGCGTTTGCCGTCTGTCAGGACATGTTTGCCGTTAAAGCTTTCAAAGTTCGCTGTCTTGCCTGATTTGGCCAGGCGGTCGGGGTTGATGCTGTGCGGATTGACCCAGATTTTCTGGTAATAAGCCTGGTTCGGCTGATGCGTGACGATGGTGGCGCCTTCGTCGACAAATGTGCGCAGGCCGCCGGCATGGTCAAAGTGGGCATGCGTATTGATCAGATATTTGATGGGTTTGCCGGGGATGGTTTCCTTCAGTTTGGCAATGACGGCTTGCGAGCGTTCCTCGTTTTGCGGAGCCTCGACCAAGACGATGTGGTCCTTCTGCTCGATCGCGACACTGTGATGGGTGCCGCCGGTAAGATAATAAACGCCATCGGCCAGTTTATTGGCGGCGACGCGGGCTGATGGCGCCCTGGAGGCTTCCTGAGGCACGCTTATGTCCACTTGAGGATTGGCTTTGACGGTTGAAACATTGATGTCCAGCACCGGATAACCGCCCTGATTGCGGACGATATGGCCAGGGAACTGGATACCGCCGAAGTCCTTGTAATCGCTATAGCTGGTTTCCACCAGCGTGTCGCCCAGCACCGGGTTGTCTATCCAGGTTTTTACGCTGGTCAGCTGGTTTTTGGCGTTCAGGGTGCCTACATAGCGGTATTTGCCGCCCAGGGTGAACGAGACTTCGGAGCCGCCGCCGACCGCTTCCGTTCTGGCTTGATGAGCGAGCGCCGCCTTCAGGAATCCTTGCGGGCTGGCCCAGATTTCCGCGCTGCGTTCATGGACGGCCGCCGGTTGGGCGCTAATGGTCGGCACGGGATTGGCCGCGGACGAGGCCAGATTCCAGGCCGTCGTGCCACTGATGAATTGTTCGACTTTCTGCTCGACCGGCACCGGACGATTGCGGCCAGGCTCGATGACCTGGCTGCGGGAAATCTGCACTCGGGCGCTGGCTGTATCGTAATTAATGTCGGCCGTGTAGTTTTTGAGGTGGAATGGCGGCCATGGCAAATCCGGGTTGGGGGCCTGGCCGAATTGATACCAGCGGCCAGTGCCTGAAAACTCGATGGCTCTCAGGTCGCCAACGCCGGCGGTACGGCTCGCCAATTGCAGGCTATGAGGTTGCAGCGAACTGCAGCTGATGGTAGTCAATGCCGCAGCCAGAGCGGCGGCGGTGTGTAGCGATCTGTGCATGTAAACTCCTGTTTAGTGTTCTGTCTTCCTGTTGCAGGCCGATTTCGGCGCTTTTTACCGAAGCCCGGTTTGCAACGGCTGAAAGTTGATGAATGAAGCCCTTGCACCGCAAGACACGTGCCACGCGCCTCGGCAGGGCGAAGGCCGGCTGGCTTGCCGGACGAAATGCGGGTTTGGAGCATCTCGGCGCCGCCGCCAGGACGTGATCGATGTTGCCAGCGCAACAGCATCTGCTGATATACTGTTGCGCTAGACGCAGTTGTTGCGGACGGCGAGTGCAAAAATCCGCGATTGCGGCGATTTGAATGACGGCACGGAATCTGCTGAGCTTTAACCATGACGAATCTGCCTTGACGAACGGTCTGGCGTTGTCGAGAAGAAACCAGGCGGAGAGACCTTTGTGTGTAGAAGTTTATCAATAGGGCGAACTGTTCTTCGATTATCGCCCGGGAATATCACCCTGCATGAATAAATCGCTGTTGGCGCTGCTGTTGCTGTTGCCAATCACCGGTTGCGTGCCCAAGGACTATTTTCGGACCGAGATTGGCGATGCGCCTTGCCTGTCGGTTCCGGGCGAAAATTGCGCCGCGGCCAATCTGGTGGTCGACAGTCAGGACGACTATATCCTGGGGTTTGTCGAGATCGACGATCGCGGCCAGTTTTACGATCAGCGGCAGGCGGACACGTTATTGAAACGGTTGAAGAACGAACGGCAGCCGCAATACGTGGTGATCTATACCCATGGCTGGCATCATAATGCCAGCGCCACTGATAGCAATGTCCGCCGTTTCAGGGAAAGTCTGCGGGATATCAAACAGCGTAATCCGCAATATCAGGTGGTGGGCATTTACGTCGGCTGGCGCGGCGAAACACTGGATCTGCCCTGGCTGAGACTGTTGACGTTCTGGGACAGGAAAGCGGTCAGCGAAACCATAGGCCGCAACCAACTGTTGAATTTTCTGTTACAGGTCGAAACCGTGGTGAAAAGCGATGCCGACCTGCGCAACCGTTTATTGACGATCGGCCATAGTCTGGGCGCTACGGTGATATTCAACGCCTTGCAAAGCGTTTTGCTGGAGCGCCTGACTCACGCGGACGGCGCTCAACCGGCCGGCTTCGGCGATCTGGTGGTGCTGGTCAATCCGGCGTTCGAGGCCAGGCATTTTAGCGGGATTCGTGCAGTCGCGGAAAACTATAAGCGTGAATCCCCGTTCGCGGACCAGTCCAATCCGCTGTTGCTGATCGCTACGTCGGAGGCGGACACCATGACCAAGACCGCGTTTTCCTGGAGCAGAGTCGTGCCGACCCTGTTCGAACCAGGGCAAGATTTGAATCCGGATGCGACGCTGGCGGGCGTTTCCGAATGGGAGTTGGGGACCACCGCCATCGGTCATTTCAAACGGTTCATCACTCATCGGCTGGAGTCAAATAACGCATTTGCTGCCGGCAGGGCGTGTGCATCCGGCCCGGAAAGTTCGGCTTCCGCCGGTCTGCAGCTGCGACATCAGGGTAATTCGTCCGCTCAAGACCCTTACTGGGTGATTCAGGTGGACAAACGCATCATACCCAATCATGGTTTCCTGCGGCAGAAGCCTTTCTGGTGTTTTATCGAACAGACGATGGATCTGGCGACGCACAATCAAGGCTATGCCCGAAATTAAACCGTTGTCTCCCGCGATTACGCAGAAGGGGCTCTTTTCACAATAAGTCATATTAATATCTGATTTATCGTTTAGCGTGTATCGGGCAGTTCATCGCTTCTGCTTCGCCAAAGATGATGTCACCTTGCGGGAAGCCGCGCAAATTCCGGTCATAATACTAAAAATCGCATGATTGGCCGGATGCTTCGGCTGCCCATGCCGGGTTTCCGCTTAAACTCCAACCCGGCCTGCACAGACTGTTGGAGGTTTTTCGTGAAATCCGATTCCATCAAGCCGTCGCGCCGGCGACACTTTAATTAAACCGATCTAAATTCAACTAACTGAGTAACATCAGTTACAGAAAAATCAAGGCTCACAAGATTTCAAGACTTTCCCGCTGGAAATAGAGAAAATTTTATATCATGTTGATAAACATAGATCCCATTGGTCAAAATAATGCAGGAGTTGAAGAGAAAACTATGCGGAGACGCACGATGCAAGAAAACTCATCGATTGGGTTGCCTCGCTCCAGACGGGATGTTTTATATTTTTCGGTTAAATTGACGAGGTGACGGATGCTTGATAAAACTCTGGCGATAATTCTGGCCGGCGGCATGGGTTCGCGACTGCATCCATTGACATCCGATCGGGCCAAACCGGCTGTGCCATTCGGCGGCAATTACCGGATCATCGACTTCACGCTGACAAACTGTCTGCACTCCGGATTGCGGCGTGTGCTGGTGCTGACTCAATACAAATCGCATTCACTGCAAAAACATCTGCGCGACGGCTGGGCCATCTTCAACCCGGAACTCTCCGAATTCATAACGGCCGTGCCGCCCCAGATGCGGACCGGCGAATCCTGGTATTCCGGGACGGCCGACGCCATCCGCCAGAATCTGTACCTGCTCGAGCGCAGCAATGCCGATTATGTGCTGATTCTGTCAGGAGACCACATCTACCGGATGGATTATGCCGCAATGCTCCAGTTTCACCGTGACCAGGGCGCGGGGCTGACGATTGCCTGCATGCCCGTGCCGATTGCCAGCGCCTGCTCTTTCGGCATCATGTCGGTGGAGGACACAAGTCAAATTCGCGAGTTCCACGAGAAGCCGAAAAATCCCAAGCCCCTGCCGAACGATCCTCATCATGCGCTGGCATCCATGGGGATCTATATTTTCAACATGGACCTGCTCTGCCGCGAATTGCATGCCGACCACGCTCTTGCTGCATCAAGCCATGATTTCGGCAAGGATATCATTCCAGGTCTCATCAAGACGCATTGCGTTTACGCTTACCGGTTCGGCGGCGAAACCGGCCGCGTCACGCCGGACCGGTACTGGCGCGATGTCGGCACGATAGATTCGTACTATGCGGCGAATATGGATCTGCTCGCGCCGGTTCCGCCGCTGGACCTGTATCAGCCCGATTGGCCTATCCGCACCTACCACGGACAAAACCCGCCCGCCCGCATGGCCCCGGGACCTCTTGGATGCGAAGGGCAACTGGTCAATTCCCTGCTCGGCAGCGGGACGCTTGTCTCCGGCGGTACGGTCAGACATTCGATCCTGTTCCCTCAAGTCCAGGTGCATGAAAATGCCGTAGTCGAGGATTCGATCCTGTTTGACGGGGTGCATGTCGGCGCCGGTACGCACTTGATGCGCTGCATCGTCGACAAAAATGTGCGGATTCCGTCCGGCGAGCGGATTGGTGTTGACTCCGGCGCCGATGCAACTCGCTTCGTTGTTTCGGAATCCGGCGTCACCGTCGTGCCGAAGGGTTATTGCTTCCCGACTAAGGAATGAGCATGGAATAAATCAGGGAAGTGTTAGGTGCGAAATACCCATAGGGCACAAGTGGATTCGCACCTGCGTGGGAAAATCATCCTTTATAGCGATGGCCCGGCATATGCCGGATAAACGGGTCAATGGCCGGGATCGAAATGCTTAAGCCTTGTTCGTCTTCCAGCCAGCGCCGCAGTTCCTTCAGCGTCATCGACGGGCAGTGCCTGGATGGCCGCTAAATCGAGGAAGTAATATGATTAATGATACCTTCCCGGCGTTAACCAAACTGATCAAGTGCTGCCCTGTTGATTTCCAGATTAACTTCGTTCCGGCCAATTTTCAGCAACCGGATTACGGCTATCGATAAATCCTCCGAGGGATACACAAAATTGACAATCAAACGATTGATTGACATGATATCATTCAATCGTTTGATTTATTTTTTGGCAAGCAATTCACCGAGGCGGCATGGTAAAAAACGAAAACACCGAAACAGAAACTCATGATGCGCGCAGCAGACTCATCACCTCGGCATTACGCCTGTTTGCCGAAAAAGGTTTCGAGGCTGCCACCACCAGGGAAATCTGTGAAGCGGCGGGGGCGAATATTTCGGCCATCCGCTACTACTTTGGCGATAAGGCCGGACTTTATAGTGCCGTGTTCACCGAGCCCATGGGTGAGAAAAAATGCTACATCAATATCGCAACATACCTGGATCTGCCTCTGGCCGAAGCACTTGGCAGGTTTTTCGCGGAATTTCTTGAACCCCTGAAAAAGGGCGAGCAGATCCGGCTGGTGATGAAACTGCACTTCCGGGAAATGATCGAGCCGACCGGGAGCCGGCAACAGGAAATAGATGCCGAACTCAAACCGCAACATGACGCTCTCGTTGCGATTCTCAAACAACATTTGGGCCTGCCGCGCACAGATGCGGATGTCCATCGACTGGCTTTTTCCATCATTGGCATGGCCGTGTATTTTTATGTCGGGCAAGAGGTTGTTTCGGCCATTTCACCGCAAGTGCTGAATACCTCCAAAGCGATTGATGTGCTGGCGGAACGTCTGGCCGGTTACGCCGTGTCGATGGTCGAAGGCGAGGTCCGGCGCCGCGTACAAGAGGCAAGGCATGAGCAATAATAATCCGCGGCCACTGAGTCCGAGTCTTCTGTCTTTGCTGCTTTCCGCGTGCGGCTCCGGCGGTTTGCTGACCACGGTGGGGCCGGATTACCAGACTGCGCCCTTGCCGACGGCGGCCAACTGGCAGGCACCCCAGCCTGATGAGAATAACCTGCCCGTTGCGCACCAGGGCGACCCGATGGACTTAAGCCGGTGGTGGGATCGTTTTCAGGACCCGGTCCTGAATCGCTTTTTAGCAGCAGCCCAACAAGTCAGCGACTCCGTGGCCGATGCCAGAGCACGCATCGAGCAAGCCAGAGCCAACCTCGTCGGCGCCGAGGGCGCGTTGTTGCCCGCTTTAGATTTCAAAACAAGCGCCACACGCTCCTCCGCTTCCTTCGGGGGAACTCCGTTCATATGGAACCAATTCCCGTTCGGGCTGCAATCCAGTTGGGAAATCGATCTTTTCGGCGGCCTGGCGCGCCAGGAGGAGGCGGCTCTCAGTCAGCTGGAATCGAGAAATGCGTCCTGGCACGATGCCCGCGTGGCGGTGGCAGTGGAAGTCGCCAATGCTTATCTGGAGTATCGTTATTGTGAGGCTCAAGTGCAAATACTGAAGGCCGATACCGATTCGCGCCGGGAATCGGCCAGGCTCTCGGAAATCGCAGGCAAAGCGGGATTTCGCGCGCCGGGGGACGTTGCGCTTGCCAATGCCAGCGTCGCCGAAGGCAACAGAACGTTGCTGCAACAACAGGCGCAATGCGAGCGTTCGATAAAAGGTCTAGTCGCAATGACTGCCCTGGAAGAAACGGAAGTGCGTAAATTATTGACCGAAGCGCCGGGCTGGGCAGCAAAGCTGCCCAGCCCGGCGGCATTCCGAATTGATTCCCTGCCCGCTCGTGTATTGCTGCAACGGCCCGACGTGGCCGCCGCCGAGCGCGATGTCGCGGAGGCCAGCGCCAAAATCGGCGTCGAGCAGGCCAAACGGTTTCCGAAGCTGAGCCTGTCCGGAAACATCACGCCAACGTTGCAAAACATGAACGGGGCGGCATTTTTTCTCGCGGAAACCTGGTCAATCGGTCCGACGCTGAGCCTGCCGCTGTTCGATGCGGGCAAGCGGGCTGCCGATGTTGAAGTGGCCCGAATCCAGTATCAGGCCGCCGAAAGTAAATTTCGCAGCAAGGTGCGCACAGCGGTAAAAGAAGTAGAGGATGCCCTGGTGCGTTTGAACAGCGTCGTCGAGCGTCTGCCGCAGTCCCACAAAGCCGTCTCCGGTTATCGAACAAATTTTCTGGCTGTCCAGCAGCTTTACCAAACCGGCTTAGGCAGCCTGATCGATGTCGAAACGGCCCGGCGCAACGTCCTGTCCGCTGAAATGGCCGTGAAAGAACTGGAGCAGGAACAGGTGAGCGCCTGGATTGCCCTCTACCGCGCGGCCGGCGGTAGCTGGGATGAACCGGGACATACCCGGAAAGTTGACGCGGCGGCGTCTCCTGCTCCGGGCGACGGCAAATCCGAGAAAACAGATCAATTTTTAAATCATCAAGGCGATTTCACCGGAGGAAAATCATGACAAAAGGAAAAATAGGCGCTCTTCTGACAGCCTTAAGCGTGCTGATCGGCTTTGGTATTATTGCCGGATGCAGCAACGAGCCTGCCGCCGCCAACACATCTTCCGCACCCAAGCCTGCGCTCAATGTTTCGGCAATCCAGCCTGTCATGCGCGATATTCCTATGACACTGACTGCCAACGGTTCGATAGCGGCATGGCAGGAGGCCATTATTGGCGCTGAAGTAAGCGACCTGCGTTTGACCGAGGTAAATGTGCAGGTGGGCGAAGCAGTAAGAAAAGGGCAGGTTCTCGCAGTTTTTTCTGACGAAAGCGTTTTGGCGGATGTCGCCCAAAGCCGGGCGGCGCTAGCCGAAGCCGAGGCAAATTTGGCCGATGCGCGAGATAACGCCGAACGGGCAAAACAGATTTCGGATTCCGGGGCACTAAGCAGCCAGCAAGTGAACCAATATCTCACCGGCGAAAAGACCGCCAGGGCCAAAATGCAGTCAGCCAAAGCGCAGTTGGATTCGCAGTTGCTGCGGCTGAAATATACGCGGGTGTTAGCCAGCGACGATGGCGTTATCTCTTCCCGTAGCGCCACCTTGGGGGCGGTCGCTGCAAAGGGACAGGAATTGTTTCGCATGGTCCGGCAAAACCGGCTGGAATGGCGGGGCGAAGTCACTGCCGCCGAAATGGCGCAACTCAGGCCCGGCATCACTGTCAGCGTCGAGGTGCCCAATGTCGGCAGCATCAAGGGCAAGATTCGCTCACTGGCGCCGACCCTGGATGTCAAGAGCCGCAATGGTCTGGTCTATGTGGATTTACCCGACGCTGCACAACATGGTCTACGCGCGGGGATGTTCGCCCGGGGTGAATTCGAAATCGGCATCAACACCGGTCTCCTTGTTCCTCAGGATGCGATTTCCCTGCGGGAAGGCTTCAGCTATGTATTCAAACTGGGCGAGCAAAACGGCGAACTGACTAAAGTGACTCAGGTCAAGGTGCAGTTGGGTCGAAGAACCGGTGATAGCCTGGAAATACGCTCGGGACTTCAGCCGGATGATCGCCTGGTAGCCAGCGGCGCCTCCTTCCTGGCCGATGGCGATGTTGTGCGGATGGTGCAGCAGGATACTGTGCGGGCGATGCGGCAATGAACGTCTCTGCCTGGTGTATCCGCAACCCCATTCCGGCGATGATGCTGTTTGTAATGCTGAGCTTCGGAGGGATGTTGAGCTTTCAGTCGATGAAGGTTCAGAATTTCCCGGACCTGGACTTGCCAACCGTGACGGTCTCGGCCTCCCTGCCCGGCGCCTCGCCCTCCCAGCTGGAAACCGAGGTGGCGCGTAAAATCGAAAACGCTATCGCCACCTTGCAGGGCCTAAAACACATCACCACTAAAGTGCAGGACGGCAGCGTCACTATTACTGCCGAATTCCGTCTGGAAAAACCCGTGCAGGAAGCTTTGGACGATGTGCGCTCCGCTGTTTCCAAAGTGCGCGCCGACCTGCCCGGCGATTTGCGCGACCCGGTCGTTACCAAGCTGGATTTGGCCGGTTCCCCGATTCTGGCGTTTACTGTCGCTTCCGCCCAGCGCGATGACGAAGCGCTCTCCTGGTTTGTGGAAGACACGGTTGCCAAAAAGTTGCTCAGTGTGCGCGGCGTGGGCGCGGTTAACCGGGTTGGCGGCGCCAGCCGGGAAGTCACCATTGCCCTGGACCCGGTCAAACTGCAATCATTGGGCGCGACGGCTGCCGATATTTCCCGCCAGCTGCGCGAGATACAAAGAGAAAGTGCCGGCGGCCGTACCAATCTGGGCAGCGGCGAGCAGCCAGTGCGCACCTTGGCCAATGTTGCGTCGGTGGACGAAATGCGGCCGCTGCAACTCTCTCTGGCAGACGGCCGCAGTATTCGGCTCGACCAGGTCGCCACGATTGAAGACACTGTGGCTGAACCCCGGTCGCAGGCTTTGCTTAACGGCAAACCCGTGGTGGGTTTTGAAGTCACGCGCAGCCGGGGCGCCAGCGACGTGGAGGTAGGCGCGGGCGTGCAAAAAGCGTTGGCGGAATTACGGCTTTCCAACCCGGATATAGAATTTACTGAAGCGTTCAATTTCGTCACCCCGGTCCAAGAAGAATTCCAGGGTTCCATGATCATGCTCTACGAGGGCGCCTTGCTGGCCGTATTGGTCGTATGGCTGTTTTTAAAGGATTGGCGGGCGACTTTCATCTCCGCCGTAGCCCTGCCGCTGTCGATAATTCCGGCCTTTTGGGGCATGGAGTATTTCGGTTTTTCCCTGAACGGGATCACATTGCTGTCGTTATCGCTGGTGGTCGGCATTCTGGTGGACGACGCCATCGTCGAAGTGGAAAACATCGTGCGCCACTTGCGTATGGGCAAAACGCCCTATCAGGCGGCCATGCAGGCGGCGGATGAAATCGGCCTGGCGGTGGTTGCCACCACGTTCGCACTGGTCGCGGTATTTCTGCCCACGGCCTTCATGAGCGGTGTTGCCGGGCGCTTCTTCAAGCAATTCGGCTGGACAGCGGCGCTGGCTGTGCTGGCTTCGCTGGTAGTGGCCCGAATGTTGACGCCGATGATGGCCGCTTATATGTTGAAAGGTAGCAGCCACTCCGAGCCACCGGAAGGGCGCATCATGCAAAACTATATGAAACTGGCGGCCTGGTGCTTGAAACATCGCCTGACCACGGTAGCCGCGGCGGCGGCTTTTTTCATCGGCTCTCTGTTTCTGATTCCGTTGCTGCCCACGGGGTTCATCCCGCCGGATGACAATCCGCAGACCCAGGTTTTCGTCGAGTTATCGCCCGGCGCGACCCTTGTCCAGACCATGGCTTCGGCGGAAACCGCCCGTCAACTGGTGGCGAACGTGCCTTATGTGAAATCGGTTTACACCACCATCGGCGGCGGTTCAGCCGGCAGCGATCCTTTTGCCGCTTCGCAAGGCAGCGAAGTGCGCAAAGCCACCTTGACGATTCTGCTGGCTAATCGACAGGACAGACCCGTGCGCAAGCAAGTCATCGAGCAGGACATCCGGCAGGCGCTGCAAAGTCTGCCCGGCGTGCGCACCAAAGTAGGCCTGGGCGGGTCGGGCGAGAAATACATTCTGGTGCTGAGCGGCGATGATCCGCAGGCCTTAAGCACTGCGGCCCGTAACGTGGAACGAGATCTTCGCACCATCCCCGGCCTCGGCAGCATCGCCTCCAGCGCCGCGCTGGTGAGGCCGGAAATCGCGGTACGCATGGATTTTGACCGTGCAGCCGATCTGGGCGTCACCACCGCGGCTATCGCGGAAACGCTGCGCATTGCCACATTAGGCGATTACGATTGGTCTTTGCCCAAGCTCAATCTCGCCCAACGCCAGGTGCCGGTGGTGGTGAGGCTGGCCGCGGATGGACGAAGCGACCTTTCGGTACTGGAACGGCTAGCTGTGCCATCAGGCAAGGCAGGCTCGGGATCGGTGATGGTGAATCAGGTGGCCGATCTGGAGCTATCCAGTGGACCTGCGGTTATTGATCGTTATGATCGCTCGCGCAATATCAATTTTGAAGTCGAACTCTCCGGCTTGCCTCTGGGAGAAGTGACGGAGGCCGTGCAGAACTTGCCGAGCATTCGCAATCTGCCCGCCGGGGTAAGGCAGATCAATATTGGTGATGCTGAAATGATGGCCGAGCTTTTCGCGAGCTTTGGCCTCGCCATGCTCACTGGTGTGTTGTGTATATTCATCGTGCTGATACTGCTGTTCAAAGAGTTCCTGCAACCGATCACCATCCTGGCTGCGCTGCCGCTTTCTTTCGGCGGCGGCTTTGTGGCGCTGCTATTGGCCGGTAAAGCCTTTTCCATGCCGTCCCTGATCGGGTTGATCATGCTGATGGGCATTGCCACCAAGAATTCCATCTTGCTGGTCGAGTATGCCATCGTTGCGCGGCGGGATCATGGCATGTCCCAAGCGGATGCCCTGCTCGATGCCTGCCGGAAGCGTGCCCGCCCTATCGTCATGACCACCATCGCGATGGGTGCCGGCATGCTGCCGATTGCGATTGGCGCGGGAGGTTCGGACGTATCCTTCCGCAGCCCGATGGCGATCGCCGTGATTGGCGGACTGGTGACCTCCACCTTTCTCAGTTTGTTGGTGATTCCGGTAGCGTATACCTATCTGGATGATTTCAATAACTGGATCAAGTCGCTTTGGCCGCGCCATGTAGCCGCCAAAGCATCCGATGCGGGATAGGGATTGTCAAGTTGATGGGATAGATCCAACACTCGTGTCGCCAGCCGTCATTTCGATCACAATGCTGATTTGCCAGTAATTGCGGGCGAAACTTTAAATATGCGTCGCGAAAGGAACGAAACAGCCGGGTGGTTTTTTTGTCGCTGGCTGATTTTCTTGCCAGTGCCCGGGCGATTTTGGCGTCTATCAAGGCAAGCTGGCTATCGACATACTGTAAGCAGCGGGTGTTGGTTGTTTCGGATATGCTGGCCAGTGCCTGCAAAGCGAGAATAATGGAAAAAGACAGTAGTTCGTCATTGGCTGGAATGCGGTTATCTTGCGCCGAATTGCCCAGTAGTTCTCGTTGTAGCCGGGAAAAAACCGTATTTCCCCACCATTGCTTATCTTGACGTAATGCCTCACGGCGTTTGCTCAAGGCATTTTCAAAGTCATCGCTGACTATTTGTCGCTGTTTAATCACTACCGGAAATTCAACATGTTTCCCTGCAACAATACAGTCAGCGTCAAACCGCCTGTTGAGCAGCACGATATGCTGCAATGGATCGGGGTAAAGCGCATCAAAAGGCACCATGCCACACATGGCGGGTTTATGACGATCATGAATGGTGCAGCGGTTATCGGCGCCCAATGCCGGGCATTGGTTGCTGGATGTCCTCGCCGGTAAGCGTGTAATGGGTGTTGGCCGCGATAAGTTGTTCGCCCTGTTTGTGGCGGTTGACGCGTCGCAGGCGTTGCAATGGAAGGATACGGTGTCACAGTCGGCGGTCACGATCAATTGTCAGGGATAAGCAAGTGCCGTGTAAAAGTGCTAGCGCTCCCGCTGCACGGTACGGAAGCCGATATGGGCTATCGGCAAGTTTGCCTCATGGGCTTCCCTTGCCGATGGCCGATAGCGCACACAAAAATCACGTCCGCACAGATGCGAGCCCCCTTTAACGACCATCGGCTGCATCGGGCTGACGTCGGTGACGACAAACAGTGGCGGGGCGGGAGAGTGATGCGAGGCCGTGTAAATATCCCTGGTTTGTTCCCAGGCGTTGCCGATCATGTCGTAAAGCTTGGCGGCGTTAGCGGGATAACAACCCACGGGCGCCAGGCCAACATGGCCGTCTTCGTTGCTGTTGTGCCGCGGAAACTGGCCTTGCCAAAAATTGGCTAGCGGTTTCCCATGGCCGTCGCGGGGTTCTTGCTCCAGCTTGCTACCCTGGTTACCCAGCTTGGCAGCGTATTCCCATTCCGCTTCCGTGGGTAAGTCGCTCCCCAACCAGCGGGCATAGGCTTGCGCATCAAGCAAGGTAACCAACGTCACCGGGTAATTGGCCGGTGCAAGGCGTTCGCCGCCATCGGGATGCCGCCAATTGGCCCCTTTTTGATAACGCCACCACGGATAAGGGCTCTAACTGTTTAGTCCCACGATGTGCTGGTGTAAAGTATAGCCAGCTACAACGGGAGGAACTATGGGACAAGTTTTACACGGATGCGCCCGCACGACAGAGGCGGTGCGTCGAGCGATACAACATAGTCAAGAGAGCCTGAACAAACTGGCGGCTCGACACGGGATCAACCCGAAAACGGTTGCCAAATGGCGCAAGCGGCAAACGGTTCAAGATGCCCCGATGGGTCCCAAAGAGGTTCGCTCAACAGTTCTGACAAAAGAGGAGGAAGCCGCCTGCGTCGCCTTTCGGCAGCATACTCTCCTGTCTTTAGACGACTGCCTTTACAGTTTACAAGCCAGCATTCCTCATCTGACACGGTCATCTCTACATCGTTGTTACCAGCGGCATGGGATAAGTCGCCTACCGGATACAAAAGACGCCACAGATAAAAAGAAATTCAAAGACTATCCGATCGGCTACTTTCATATCGATATCGCCGAAGTGCGCACTGAGGAGGGCAAGCTCTACATGTTTGTTGCCATTGATCGTACGTCCAAGTTTGTCTTCGTACAACTTCACGAGACGGCAACCCGTCAAATTGCGGGAAACTTTCTGCAAGAGCTTATCATCGCCGTTCCTTACAAAATCCACACCATTCTCACCGACAACGGAACGCACTTCACCACACCGGGCAATCGGCATTCCACTGCAAAAGATCTCAAAGAGGCTTTGGAGGCCGGGCATATCTTCCGTGCACATGCCTTTGAACTGGCTTGCGCTAAGAACGATATTGATCACCGGCTGACAAAACCTAAGTATCCATGGACAAACGGCCAAGTCGAACGCATGAATCGAACGCTCAAAGAGGCGACTGTAAAACAGTATCACTACGGCTCACATGATCAACTCAAGCAACATCTGCACGCGTTCGTTATGGCTTACAACTTCGCCAAGCGGCTCAAAATGCTCAAAGGGCTGACACCCTACGAATACATCTGTCAGATCTGGACAAAAGACCCTGATCGCTTCAGAATCGACCCCATCCTGCACATCGTGGGACTAAACATCTAGCGCCAAAATAGCCAGATGACCAAAAGTTAATCTGCCGAGGTTCTGCCGCAAAATTTAAACGAATGTAGATAAAACAGGTTTCTCCGCATGCTCGTCAAGCAAGCTTGCCTGCTGTGGCTGGAGTGCCGGCAGGTTTCCTACATGCCATCGCTTTTTAGATCATGATTCTCCGGCCGGTTCTCGCTGATGAGAATATCGTCTCCACGACCCGAATATCGCGCAGCCCTTCCTCGCCAGGCACCAGCAGAGGTTGACTGTGTAAAATAGCGAATGCATCGTCATCCATTTGCCTGGCTTGCTGACTGCCCAGGAAGGCGTCTAATGTCTTGCCATCGCTGGTTGATCCACGGACGCCGCTATACGTCTGAAAGGGTTCCAGTTGATACCAGCCTTTTTCGCAGTCCACGTGCAGGGAATTCATGCTCCTAGCGAAGCTTGTCTCGCAATGCGCCTTGATGCCGCCTGGGAACTCGAGGTCGAATGTCATCGTTTCGTCCACATCCTTGAAAATTTCCGGGCGGTCCGTCGACTGCCGGGCGATCACCGCGATCGGCTCTTCACCACTGCAATAGCGCGCGGCCTGTAGCGGATAAACCCCCATGTCATACATGGCGCCTCCACCCATGCTCTTTTTCTGCCGCCAGTGGTCGGTTCGGTTGTAGTAGAATCCGGCGGCGGCCGATATCGCTTTGAGCGGACCATAGGCTCTCTCCTTGCCGAAGCGGATTACTGACTGGGTATTGGGCTCATGCTGCATGCGATAGCCGATCGCCAGCTTGACCTTGTTATCCCGACAGGCCTTGAGCATCGCTTCACACTCCTTGACCGTCATGGCCATGGGCTTTTCGCACCAGACATGCTTTCCGGCGTTGGCGACGCGGATGGCGTACTCCGCATGCATGGCATTGGGCAGCACGATATAGACGACATCGATATCCGGGTTATCGGCGATCCGATCCATCGATTGATAGTCATAAATATTCCGCTCAGGAATGCCATAGC
Source organism: Methylobacter luteus IMV-B-3098 (assembly GCF_000427625.1). GTDB lineage: Bacteria > Pseudomonadota > Gammaproteobacteria > Methylococcales > Methylomonadaceae > Methylobacter > Methylobacter luteus. Next base: position 897,703 of record NZ_KE386569.1, on the reverse strand, counting down.
GCCGTTGCCAATGCTCGACTTTGGCCGGTGTCCCAGTGACAATTCCGGCAAGATAACAGTACTTCGTTCGCTGCAAGGCCGGGGCCAGAAGGTGGGTGCTGTAGCGGCCCAGCCCCACCAAGGCGACGCCCAGACGCTCCCTGGCAGGCCGGGCAAGGATATTGAATGGCGGAAGCGCCAGAGCACTGGCGCCCAAAATCACTTGCTTGATGAATCTTCGACGTGCAGAAGTTTGTTGTTTCATAGAGTCCTCGAAAAATGAAGCGGCACACACGCACACATGTAGATTTTGTCTAAGGAACTGCTAATAACGGTTGAAAGGGAGTAATCCCGCTCCCGTCAGAAACATCAATAGCCTTTTGTAGTTAAATGAAAAGTATGAAAAAAATGGAAGCTTGTCAATTTTTCGACAGAACCGCAAATGTAACTTGCTGCGCTTTAATCCCTGGAGCCACTCTTGGGAAAACCGACTGTCTGCGACAACAATACTTGTTGATCATGGGACAATTCCAGCGCGTCAGCAATGGCGGCACGGTCGATCCATGCGCGAATGACCGTAGACAGGCCGGCGCTCGCGGAAAATAAATAGACATTTTGGGCAATGGCGCCCGCCGCCGCGGAAGCATAGGATTCGCGTTGGGTGACCGGTACCATCGCCATACGCCTGTGATCGGCTACATAAACTAAATCCAACGGCGCTTCATCGACAAAGTCCTGATAACCCGTTATTCGTCTCAGGTCCTGTTTCACCATAAGGTCGAGCGCTTGCCTGCGAGCGTCATACCAATAAGCGCCCTCAGGAAGTGCCACATAAACATCTATCTCTTGGGCATTTAAGGCCGAAGGTGCGGTACGCCCGCCATCGGGTCTATTAACGCCATAAGCCGCCCAAAGCAAGTCGGAAAGTAGCTGCAATGGCAAAGCATCAGGCGCAAATTCACGCGACGAACAGCGATTGAGCAGCGCTTCCATCAGCGGAAGTCCTCCCGTTTTCCGAGGCGGGGGCAGCGCGATCGATTCTGCCGATTTCCTCCGAACGGGACCGGGGCGTAATTGTCCCATCATTCCCAAGACCAATTTAGTCAATGTTTTCACGGTGGTTTCTCCACATTTGTTGAAGTAAGAAGCGCGGAATCGGTTATGCTTTTTTGAGCGCAGTGAGCCTTACAAAATTGCATCAACGTTTGGATTTTTGCTCAAGACCTTCGGCTGTGTGATCACCAATATCAGCTTTTCCCGTGCCGATATTATCTCGAAATTAAAAAATGAATAACCGCCATGCGCCAAAACCGGACAGTCAATTTCTTTCCACAAAATTCCAGACCGTCAAACCAAGCCCTATGAAATAGCGCGCATGACCATGCCATCGGCTTAAGAGTATTGATGCCCAGCGGTGCAAAGAAGACGGCCGATATTCTCGAAAAGGTCATTACCTATGGGCATAGGCAATCGGCCAGGATAACAAGACTTCAATGATCTGATGACTGGTGTAAGCTTGGTAGTACGCGCTCTAACGGATTGATTTTGTAGCCAATGCGCCTAATATCCATCCTTCGTAGGTCAAGGGATGATTTTTTAGGCTGTGGGGATGTCCTTGAGAGCCCTATCACGACTCCTTATCCCCCAAAAGCTGATAACACCAGTTAAATTCACCTTGATATAGGAGATTCTCATGGGCCCCACTCAATACATGAACGTGAACAGGGATGACAGACGGCTAACCGGCATGGCTGCAGGCATAGTCTGTTTAGCTTTGCTATCCCCTCTGGCATTAGCTGGCCCAGTAGCACCCGGCACGAGGGCCCAAGTGCAATCGAATTACGGCAAGCTGCCGCTCAGCTTTGAAGCTAACCAGGGCCAGACCGATGCCCAGGTGAAGTTCCTCGCACGGGGCCAGGGTTATACCCTGTTTCTGACGCCCACTGAAACCGTACTGAGCCTGAAAAAGACCCAAGCCAAGGCCAAGATTTCGCAGTCTTCCGCCAAATCATCATCTACATCCGGGACGATCGGAGCTGTACTACGAATGCAACTTGCCGGAGCAAACCCGGCACCGAAGGTCGTCGGCAGAGAACCCCTGTCCGGGCATGTCAACTATCTGATCGGCAAGGACCCGAGCCAATGGCACACGCAGGTGCCGACCTATGGCAAGGTCGCCTATGAAGGCGTTTATCCGGGCGTGGACCTAGTTTACTACGGCAATCAGGGACAACTGGAATATGACTTCGTGGTAGCGCCGGGTGCCGATCCGCATAATATCAAGCTGACTTTTCAAGGAGCCAATAATATCAAGGTGACCCCGGCGGGTGAACTGGTTCTGCACACAGCAAATGGCGACCTTCGCATGCATAAGCCGGTTATCTACCAGCAGATCGAGGGTGTCCGCCAGCCCATCGCTGGTAGCTATGCGCTCAAGGCTGACCAGACGGTGGGCTTTCAGGTAGCTGCCTATGATGCCGCGCATCCGCTCATCATTGATCCGGTTCTGGTTTATTCGACCTATCTGGGCGGCAGTGGAAATGATGATTCCTCGGGTATCGCCGTGGATCTGCTGGGTCGGGCCTATGTGACGGGGACTACCGACTCGTCTGACTTTCCGACCAAGACAGCCCTGCAGCCGATTAAAAGCGGCGATAAAGATGCCTTTGTCGCCAAGTTATCGACCAATGGCAGAGCGCTACGCTACGCGACCTATTTGGGTGGAAATAGTAGTGACAGTGGCAATGGCATTGCCGTGGATCTGCTGGGTCAGGCTGTTGTGACAGGATTTACCGACTCGCCCGACTTCCCGACCAAGAATGCCCTACAGCCAAACTTAAAAACAGGAATTGTTCTAGGTGATGCCTTTGTCGCCAAGCTATCGGCCGATGGCAGAGCGCTGCACTACGCGACCTATTTGGGTGGAAGTAGTAATGACGGTGGCAATGGCATTGCCGTGGATCTGCGAGGCCAAGCCTATGTGACGGGATTTACCGACTCGTCCGACTTCCCGACCAAAAATGCCCTCCAGCCGACTAAAGATGGCGATACAGACGGCTTTGTCGCCAAGTTATCGGCCGATGGCAGAGCGCTACGCTATTCCACCTATCTAGGCGCTGGCAATGATGACAGTGGCTCCGATATTGCCGTGGATCTGCGGGGGCGGGCTTATGTGGCGGGATTTACCCAATCGCCCGGCTTTCCGACCAAGAATGCCCAGCAGCCAACTATTAATGGACTGGCTCCTGGTGATGCCTTTGTCACCCAACTGTCGGCCAGTGGCTCGACGTTGGGCTATTCAACCTATCTGGGCGGCAGCGATGGTGAGATAGTTGGCAGTATTGCCGTGGATCTGCGAGGCCAAGCTTATGTGACAGGGGGGACACGTTCACCCGACTTCCCCACCAAGAACGCGCTGCAATCTGCTTTGGGCGGTAGTGAGGACGCCTTTGTCGTCAAGTTCTCACCCACTGGCGCACTGCGCTATTCGACTTATTTGGGTGGTAGAGAGGGTGATCAGGGTAGTGGAATCGCCGTGGACCGGCAGGGCCAAGCCTATGTGACAGGAGGTACCGTCTCGTCCGACTTTCCAATCGTCAACCCTCTGCAAGCCAATGTATCGGGTAATGGCAGTGTCTTTGTCGCGAAATTCTCAGACGATGGTTTAACGTTGCGCTATTCCACCTATTTGGGCGGGAAGGAAGGTTCTGCTGGCGGAAAAATTGCCGTGGATCGAAAGGGTCAAGCCTATGTAACTGGGACTACCCAATCGACTGACTTTCCGACAGCCAACGCGCTGCAGCCGACTTTAGGCGGCGGTGTTGATGCCTTCGTGGCTAAGATCGGAAGCAATGATCAGCCATAAGCCTGAGAAACAGCAAGGACGACTACGACTATCTGAAAAATGGAGAAAGATAAGCAGGAAGAACACGATTCCAAGAACTGAAGTTTCATGGGTCAATCAGCATTAAACATTTGCAAGCGGATTGATCATAATACCATCGACCATCGTGTTCGCGTCTGCGGCGCAAATACGCCTTCCCTTGCGTAACAACCCAGTTCTCTGCTGGCGGTTGATCAGAATGACATACAGACAAGTCTACAGCTTGAGTTTGTATGTACTGATATCGATTGGCCGGAAAGGCGATTTGAGTCTTATGCGATGTCGGTTTCGGTGGAAGTCTAAGCAGTGTTAAATGCTGCCAAATTTTCGTTAAACGAGGAAAGTTTCGCGCGGTTTTTAAAAATTGTTGGGTCAAATATCGCGCAAGGCTACAGTCTGGCGAACTGCAACTGTTACGTTCCCGTTGGGAAAATCCGGTTACATATTGGTTACATTTTCAAAGACAATAAAAAAGGGTTACAGATTTTTTCTACAACCCTTTGATTTATATGGTGAGGCGTCAGGAACTCGAACCCTGGACCCATGGCATTAATCCATTGTCCTTTTGTCTAAATACCTTTAAAAATAGTATATAAAAATGATGCCTTACAGCCATGGGGCACTAATGGGACATTTAATAACAAAAAACCTTCAAATTGGCTATTTTTTGGCCAAACTTCATAGGCAATTAAGCCGAGGTTCGTAGATTAGTCTATGCGGGATAAGCGAGTTTTTGAATAGCCGCTTGTGCCATTTCCAGCCTGTCGATAAGTATTTTCGAATGGCAGCTATAAGTCATAAATTGTTCGTACAACGCAAAGGCAAGAGGCGCGGCGCTTAAGGACGCCAAGCGAAGACACCGAACTTGATTTAAAAACCCACCTTCAAAACCGCCATAGGGCGGTGCATCCCTTTGACCGCTGTGTTAAGCCAGCCCTGAATAGCGGCCTTGTAGGATGTGGTGAGGAACGAACCGCATCGTTCGCGATTGATGCGGTTCCTTTCGTCACCGCATCCTACGGCCCTACCTTTCGGCGAGTCTACAGATATTGCTTCTGGCAATACGACTGATAGTTTTTCATCTAATGAAAGCCAACGCTCTATGGCTTTCTTATCCATTACTTCGAGTATTATTTCGCTTTTTCTATGTATGTGATATTCATAGTCATCAGGAATATTCTCATTGACAAATGCTTCTAAAGCAGTAAATGCCATTACAATCGACTCCATAACTCGCTCAATATAATCAAACGACTCGGATGTTGTATTAAATGTCACTTGTTCCTTTATTGAACTATCAATATTCGCTTTTTTTCTAATTTCTTGAGCTTCCTTCCATGCTCTCATAGATGAGCTAAGGCAAAGAGCTGTTGCATTTGGAAGCGCAATACATAACTGTTTCTCTTTAGTTAACTGGGTAATAGAGCGAAACGTTATTTGACTTCCCTTTGGTACGACTTGGCCCGTCCACGGTGACGTCCAGTCCTTACCTGAAAAGTGAACATCCTGCATTCTCCAGTCATTATCTAATTCTTCCATAACTCATCACCTCTGAGTAACATAACGCCAGATTCACCGGCTTGTCCGGTGCAACGCATTGTTATATCTGCTCAAATTCAAGACTGTAATAATCCTCATTCTTTTTGGCTCTCCAGATGCCCAAGTATCCTGCTGAGCAAGCGTGTTTTCCTTGAACATCCGACTTGCTTAAAGTTGATTTCAACCCAAGCAAGCAACTGTTGATGGCGCTAGAGGATAGCCTCATTAGATACAGAGTTTTAGGGTTGCGGCTTAATTTTCCAAGTTCTATTGCTACAGCCACTCTTTCAGCCTCATCTTCTATATTTAACAAATCTACAATGCAGGAATCTTTTGTTCCGCCCGCGCTTGCATATGCTGATGACTTAATCCTTTCTCTAATCCTTGTGTTCGCAACATGATCAATGTTCGGAACGAATACTCTATCCGCTTGCTCCACGCGCAAAACTACTCGATGTTCCTGTTCATAAATCCATTCCTCACTTTTCTGCATGAATATGTCATAAAGCATCCTATCTGCGCCTTCAGCAGAAATGTTCGAGTAGTCATAATCGAATTTATCATTACGATATCGCAACCCTTTTCGATACGACACCGGCTTAGGCTTGCCGTTAAATGGAGACCACTCCTCTCCCCATGAAAAATTTATCAGAGTATCCGCCCTGAAAAGACTGTGAAATATTGATTCGTTAGGGAAATCTGCAATTCCTACAACTAGACCTTTGTGCTCATTGGCGTAATGCGCCCACATCAACAAATTCTCTTTGGTCTCCGAAAGGCTCACGATGCCAATGTGGTGCATTCTGTTCTCTATATACTGAGAAAAAGGAATCTCTCCAAATTCAGGATCGAGCGCCGTGGCATCATCAAAGTGGCTCGTCAATTCATCTAAGCTTTTACGACAAAAGGACGCCTCAAATGGGTCATTAAGAGCTGCTGGCTGAGTTAGGCGAATGAACCCCTCTTCAAATAGATCTCGTGGCTCACTCAAATATTTGAACAGTTGCTTCAAATTCAACCCCTAAACTTAAAGATATAATGTAAAGCTAACCGGGCGCGGTCCGGAAAGCTGAAAAAAACAAAACTGCTATAGCCGCGCTCCGGTTGAGCGCAATGTTAGGCCAGATGCTCACATTTGCCGATAAAAACGGTGGGCAGAAAAGCGTTGCCCACCCTATTTAGCTGTGTGAGCAATAAAGCTAGAGAACAACCAGCTCGGCGATTTTTGCCGCGACCACCTCCATTGAATCTTCTGCAGTGTCCAGGCCGCTTCGGGAGGCGAGCAAAGGGCTGACATTGCGGAGAGCTTCATATGTCGTGTTGTGCACGATGGGAACGAGCTGGTTACCCGCCAGGAGTGCCGAAAGCTCTTTGTCGGCGACGCTCTCTTTTGGGAGGCGAGCCAGCAGCGCAGGGGTCACCAGCACAAGCCCGATTCGCGAATTCGCTAAGCCCTTGTCGATGGCGCGCATCATTGGCACGCCGAGGCCAAGGTCCTTCTCGCTGAACCAAACTTTGACACCAGCTGCCACGAGCAAATTGTGTAGCTCTTTGGCTGCCCCCTGCCGGTCGTCCCATGCGTGGCACAGGAAGACGTCACGAAGGTCAGGTTGCTCCGCTGCTCGCGTCTCAACGGTTTGGCGGATTGGCGTGAGTGACTGCACTTGGGCAGGCGTGTACGACACGGACGAACCCGCTCTCGACCAGCGCGGCCTTGAACTGCTGCTGGACTTGCCACCGCCGCCACCGCTGCTGCTATAGCTAGCCCCGCTGCTGCCCGACGAGGAGTAGGACGAGCCGTAGCCGCCATAGCCGTATCTATTGCGGGAACTGCATGCAGGGCAGGCTGCGGCTGCGGCCGCTGAGCTATGTCCACGTACTGGCGCTGTGCATTTAGCCATGTCGTAATCCTTTCATTTGCAATTGCCCTTTCAAGTAGAGGGTTAAGCAGCAGATGCGCTCTAACAAGTTATTAAACGGTTTCTGTATATCATCCATGATTGCCTCATTCTAGGCAATAAGCTCAGCAATTTCATTCAGATCACTAGCAGTATATTCCCGTATGGATCGTATCCGGTTTCTTTATTATCTTATCGACTGACTGTTATCCGGCAATAACCCGCCACTCGAACAACCGTGGTAAAAGACCGGTTGGGGGCGATAGTTGCTATTCAATAATTCACATATTGGCTCAGTGGTCATATGACGCTAATAAGAACCAGCACCTATACCAAGAAGCATGCCAGCCTGTAAGCTATGATTGGCGAGGCCTGTAGATAGTTGGCACGAAAACCAACTAAGGAAATAATTGTTTACCGTTTGCGACACATCACCACACTAAGGGGCTTTGTCGATGTAGTGAATTTCCAGCGGATTAACCGGGCTGATTATCGGCAACCAGTGCGGCAGGTTTTGAGTAAATGCGACATTTTTGCGACATTTTTTATTCCAGACATAAAAAAAGGCTTGGATTTTCATCTAAGCCTTTGATTTATATGGTGGGGCGTCAGGGACTCGAACCCTGGACCCATGGATTAAGAGTCCACTGCTCTACCAACTGAGCTAACACCCCGAATAGGAAACTAAGTCGTGCATTCTATAGTATTTCCCGTTAAAAATCCAAAATAAAAGCCTATGTACGGCAAGTTTTCTTAATTTCTGTTATGAAATAATCACCTCAGGCGTTTCCGCCATGATGCAGGCTGATCCTGACCAGTGAGCCGCCGAGAAAGATCATGTTAATGCCCAGCAGCATGCCGAGCACCCATGCGGCCGTGCCGGGCCAGCCGGCCCAGACGACGACGGACAGCATCAGGGCGGTAAAGCCGCTGAAAAATACCCAGACCCAATGGGCCAGCGGGCGCATCATGAATGCCAGGGAAATTTTTGCGATGCCTTCCATGGCAAAAAACAGCGTCATCAGCATGGTCAGGGTCAGCACGCCTTTCGCGGGTTGCGCAACCAGATAATAACCGATTATCACCTGTAAAATGCCGATAAAGATCCATAGGTTAAAGCCCGGCATCGCTATAAAACGGACGGCTCTGGCGATTTGAACTATGCCGCCCAGCAGCAGTAGCCAGCCAATGAATAAAGCGATGGCGATGGTGAAGATCTGCGGCACAATGATGGCCGCGATGCCGAGAATGATAAAAAAAGCCCCTTCCGCCAGGAAAAATTTCCAATGCGCCTTGAGAAATTCCTGCATTCTCTGCTGCATCTCCCGTATTTCGATGTCAATTTTTTCGGTCATTGTTCACCTCCTCATGATTATTGAATACAACAGCTGCCACGGTTTTTGAATTTCAGCGGGCGCCCTTCCTTTCCGACTGACCGACAAACCGATCATTTAACCAGCCAAGGTTGCGACTGTGGGTAAGCACCACGACTTCATCATTGGTTCTGAAATCAAAGTCCGAATCAGGAATTTTGAATTTGCCATTCCGGTAAAGACAGATGATCCGGCACTGGTCGGGCAACTCTAGCGAACCGATGACGTCCTCAAGCTCGGGATGGGTAATAAGGGAAAACACCTTTGCTTCATCCTTGATCATTGCGCTTAATTCCAGCAAATCCTGCCCTTCGATCATATCGGCCAGATAACGGCCGATGGTCTGGCCGGGCGCGATGGTGTCTTTCAAGCCCAGCTCCACGCAGATATGCTTGAATTCGGAGTCTTCTATCTTGGTGATAACCCGCTTGAAATCCAGCGAGCGCCCCACCCGGAAATACGGTTCTCATAATTCCCTCACCCGCCTTCCGAACCATGTTTTCGGATATAAGAACACCAGCAAGGCGACAATTTCAAGACGGCCCGCCAGCATGTCGAAACTCAGCACCAGCTTCAATACCGGCTGTAGATCGGCCCGTGTTATGCCCGATGACAGCCCCACGGCGGCAAGCACAGGGACGACCTCAAACAGCGCCAGGACCGGCAATATCACCAGGCCGGCCTGTACCAGTACTAATTGCGCCGAATATTTAAGAATAACAGGGCCGCGTATGGCATACATCAATAGCGAGGCGGGCTCATTCATTAATCCACGGCCTCATGCGTCGTCTGCCCGGCCGCCTTATCGGCGCGAATCCGGTTCAGCGGGTCCTGCCGGTAATAAAGCTGAAGCTGCCGGTAGACATCATGGAAATGCGCATGCAGAATGTCAGGCGCGCAGAAAAAGTATTCGCTGAACACGGCGAAGAACTCGGCCGGGCTGGTCGCCGCATAGGGATCGACACTAACCGGGTGATGATGCTCAAGGCGATCATTCAACTCATCATAGGCCGTGCTGAACGCATCGGTCCAAGGCGGCACAGGCATGGACACATGCAGCGGCGGAATACCGTTGGCGCTGCCATCCAGCATGTCCAGCTTGTGCGCGATTTCATGAATGATCACGTTGTGCCCCTGATGCCCGCGATGCCTGTCCTGCTCGATATCGCCCCAGGACAAAATCACTGGTCCGCGTTCCCACGACTCGCCGCTTAATACCAGATCCTGATGATGAACTACGCCCGCCTCATCGGTCTCATCGCGGCTGACCCGGAAAGCATCGGCATAAATCACGACGTCGCTCCAGGCCGAAAATAGCCCGATTCCCAGGTGCAGAATCGGTAGACAGGCCGTGGCCGCCACATGGATGCGCATCGCCTCGGTCACTTGAAAATCCTGGGCGCCGAAAATCCTTTTCTCGTGCAGAAACAATGCGGTCAGCTCGCGCAGATGCGCTTTTTCCACCGAAGTCAGGCCCTGCAACACGGCCATTTTGCCCGTAACAGCTTCCCATGCCTCATACTTGACAGGGTAGCGATGCAGAACATACCGAACCCGCGCGCGTTTAAAGATATTCATCGGCAAAAATCAGATCTGTTTATCACGCCCTAAAGACATGAGTAAGATCACCAGAAAAATAATGGCCAGCACCGGCCACAAATAAGGCGCTATGATGAAAATTCCCAGCACGGCAAATAACAGCGCTCCCAGAAACAGCATCATGCCGACACCCAAAAACGCCAGCAGCACGAGCAAACCGGTAAACAACATCGCAAGCAGCAAGGTTGGGATCGCGGCCAGTCGGGCCAAAGGATCGGCCACCGGCTGACCATTGATCGTGAGACTGAACTGGCCCAGGCCGGGATGCAGGACATAGCTCAGGCCGGCTATGAGCATGCCGATGGCCAGGAGATTGATGATCAGGTGAGTATTTTTTTTCCGTTTCATAAAGGTTGGTGTTTTCCAATGCCACGTAGCCACGTAGGTCGGGTTAGCGCAGCGTAACCCGACATTTGCAACCCCGATGCGTCGGGTTACGCTGCGCTAACCCGACCTACACATTCACCCTACCGGCCAGGCCCAATTGCGTATCTCCGGCATGTCCTCGCCGTGCTCGATGATATATTCCTTATGCTCGATCAACTTGTCGCGCATGATCTGCTTCACATGAGCGCCGACATAGCGCAGTTTCGGCACCCGGTCGATGACGTCGATGACCAGATGGAACCGGTCCAGATCATTGAGCACGACCATGTCGAACGGCGTCGTGGTCGTGCCCTCTTCCTTATAGCCGCGCACATGCAGATTATCGTGGTTGGTCCGGCGGTACGTCAGACGGTGAATCAGCCACGGATAACCATGATAGGCAAAAATAATCGGCTTGCTGTCCGTAAACAGCGAGTCGAAATCCTTGTCGGACAAGCCGTGCGGATGTTCAGACCTTGGTTGCAGGCGCATCAGGTTGACCACATTGACGACACGGACCTTGAGCTCGGGGAAAAACTCGCGCAGCAGCGCGACGGCGGCCAGCGTTTCCAGCGTCGGGACATCGCCGGCGCAGGCCATCACGACATCGGCCTCGTCATAACGATCGTTGCTGGCCCATTCCCAGATGCCGATGCCGGTCGTGCAATGCTTGATAGCCGAGCTCATATCCAGATATTGCAGTTGCGGCTGCTTGCCGGCCACGATGACATTGACCCTGTTGCGGCTGCGCAGGCAGTGGTCGGTCACCCACAGCAGCGTATTGGCATCGGGCGGCAGATAGACGCGGATCACCTCGGCCTTCTTGTTGACGACATGATCGATAAAGCCCGGGTCCTGATGACTGAAGCCGTTGTGGTCCTGGCGCCAGACATGCGACGTCAGCAGATAATTCAGCGAGGCGATGGAGCGGCGCCATGGAATGTCCTTGGTGACCTTGAGCCATTTGGCATGCTGGTTGAACATCGAATCGATGATATGGATGAAAGCCTCGTAGCAGGAGAACAGACCATGACGCCCGGTCAGCAGATAGCCTTCCAGCCAGCCCTGGCATTGATGCTCGCTGAGCACTTCCATGACCCGTCCGTCATCCGACAGATGATCATCGGTGCTGATAATCTCGCCGGTGAAGACCTTATCGGTGGCTTCGTACACGGCATCGAGCCGGTTCGAGGCCGTCTCGTCGGGTCCCATGATCCGGAAATTGCGCTGGTCCTCGTTGGCCCGCATGATGTCTCTGAGGAATTTGCCCATCACGCGCACCGATTCGGCCGACTCGGTGCCGGGTTTTTTCACCTCCACCGCATAGTCGCGAAAATCCGGCATTTTCAAATCCCGCAGCAGCAATCCGCCGTTGGCGTGCGGATTGGCGCCCATGCGCCGCTCGCCTTCCGGAGCCAGATCCGCCAGTTCCTGCATCAGCGTGCCGTTGTCGTCAAACAGTTCTTCCGGCTTATAACTGAGCAGCCACTGTTCCAGCAGTTTCAAATGCTCGGGATTTTCGGCCAGTTTGGCAAGCGGGACCTGGTGCGATCGGTACGTATTTTCGACCGGCACGCCATCGACCACCTCAGGGCCGGTCCAGCCTTTAGGCGTTCTCAGAATCAGCATCGGCCAGCGCGGGCGCCTGGAATAGCCGTTTGTGCGCGCATCTTTCTGGATATCGGCGATTTCCTGGAGCATGACATCGAGCGTGGCCGCCATTTTCTGATGCATGATTTCCGGCTCGTCGCCCTCGACAAAATACGGTTTGTAACCGTACCCGGTGAACAGAGCGCACAGTTCGTCATTATCGATACGCGCCAGAAAACTTGGGTTGGCGATCTTGTAGCCGTTCAGATGCAGTATCGGCAATACCGCGCCGTCGCGCTCGGGATTTAAAAACTTGTTGGAATGCCAACTGGTCGCCAGCGGCCCGGTCTCGGCCTCGCCGTCGCCGACTACGCAGCACACCAGCAGATCGGGGTTATCGAATGCCGCACCGTAGGCATGGGAGAGCGAATAGCCGAGTTCGCCGCCCTCATGGATGGAACCCGGCGTTTCCGGTGCGACATGGCTGGGAATGCCGCCTGGAAACGAGAACTGTTTGAACAGGTTCTGCAGGCCTTCGGCGTCCCTGGAGACATTGGGGTAGAACTCGCTGTAACTGCCTTCCAGATAGGTATTGGCGACCAGTCCGGGCCCGCCGTGACCAGGGCCTGCGATATAAATGACATTGAGGTCGCGGGCTTTGATCACGCGATTGAAGTGTACATAAATGAAATTCAGGCCGGGCGTGGTGCCCCAATGTCCCAATAATCTTGGCTTGACATGTTTCAGTTGCAACGGCTCCTTGAGCAGCGGATTGTCGAGCAGGTAAATCTGCCCGACCGACAGGTAATTGGCCGCGCGCCAATAGGCGTTAATGCGCGCGACTTCTTCTTCGGAAAGAGGCAGTGCCGATGGGGCCTGATTATTATTCATTATGTCCTCCAATGGTTAATGTATAGGTATGATAAGCGATAATCTGTTCTTCGTTGGTTGGAATCACTCGGACCGAAACAGGGCTTTCCGCGCGGCTGATTTGCGCCGCGTTGTTGTCATTGGCTTCAGGATCGATGTCGATGCCGAGCCAGGCGGCGCCCCTACAGACTTTCTCGCGAATCACGGCCGCCCGTTCGCCGATGCCGGCCGTAAAAATCAACGTGTCGAGTCCGCCCAACGCGGCGGCCAGGGAACCCAGCTCGCGGCAGATATGGTAGACGAAGACTTCGATGGCTTTGCGGGCATCGGCCTGATCGCTGCCGAGCAGGGTTTTCATATCGCCGCTGATGCCGGACAAGCCGGCCAGGCCAGATTGATGGTGCAGCAAGTCCGAAATGGCGTCGATTGTCATGTGCTTTTCACGCAGCAGGTACAGCACGATGGCCGGGTCGATCGAACCACAGCGCGTGCCCATAGGCAGGCCGTCCAGCGGCGTAAACGTCATGGTCGTGGCAATGCTTTGCCGATTCTTCACCGCGCACAGGCTGGCGCCCTGCCCTAAATGCGCGATCACGACGCGCCCGTCGGCTTCGGTTTTCGAATGCTGCGGCAGGACATTGATGATGTATTCGTAGGATAGGCCATGGAATCCGTAACGGCGCACGCCATCTTCATACAGGGATTTCGGCAGCGCGAACGTATGGGCGACCTCGGGTATCGTATGGTGAAAGGCCGTGTCGAAACAGGCCACCTGTGTCATTTCAGGATACAGCTGCCGCAAGGCACGAATGGCGCTCAGGTTATGCGGCTGATGCAGCGGCGCCAGCGGAACCAGCGCCTCAAGGCCTGACATCACAGCCTCATCGATCAACGCCGGCCGGATATAATGGCTGCCGCCGTGCACGATACGATGTCCGACGGCCAGCACCTGCAAATCGTCGTCATGCGCGTCCAGCCAGTCCACCAGGACGCGCAAGGCCTCCTGGTGGTCATGTATCGGCAGCGAGCGGCGCTCATCTTGAACCTTAAATTGCGCCTCGCTGCCGATGCCGGAAATCTGCCCCCGGTACAGCGCCTTGGGATATTGACTGCCGTCGGCGGCGAATAGGGCGAACTTGATGCTCGATGAGCCGGCGTTGATGACTATTATGACTTCCTGCATAAGATGTTCTTTTTGTAATTGAGGTTTGATAATGGGCGCTGTCTATAGGACTGCTTGTTGCGGGGACGGCTTAGGTCACCCATGGGCGAATACCTCTAAGGACACAAGTGAATTCGCCCCTACAGTTCCCTATTCAGTCAGAAGATGCTAATTCTTTTCCATCTCTGCCGTATAACTGCCAGTGCGCGCCGCGCCATTCAATTTAGCACGCTTATAAAGCGCCTGCTGCGCCGCCTGCACATTTTCCGCTCTGCCCTGCCAGGCTTTCAGCACCGGCTCCTGCAATGCCCGTCCATAGGAAAAACTCAACTGCCAAGGCGCATTGTCGGCCATCGCATTCAGAGCGTTCAGATTGGCTGTCGCCTCTTCCGGCGTCTGACCTCCGGACAGAAAATTAATCCCGGGCACGGCAGCCGGCACGGTCCGGCGCAGCTGCGCCAGAGTTTTCTCAGCGATTTCCTCGGGACTGGCTTTAGTCGGCGCGTCCTTGCCCGGCACGACCATGCTCGGCTTCAGTACGATATATTCCGGCTCAACGCGATGTCGATACAAGGCGTGGAAGACCGCATGCTGAACAGCCTCGGTGACTTCAAAGCAGCGCTCGATGGTATGGTCGCCGTCCAGCAGCACCTCCGGTTCCACTATGGGCACGATGCCCAGCGACTGGCAAATGGCCGCATAACGGGCCAGCACTTCGGCGTTAACCTTTATGCCCAGCGCCGTCGGATTGTGCCCGGCGATCGTATAGACCTCGCGCCACTTGGCGAAGCGCGCGCCCTGCTCCTTGTAAGCCACCAGCCGGTCGGACAAGCCATCCAGGCCCTGCGTGACCAGATCGCCCGGCGCATTGGCCAGCGCAACTGTGCCTTTGTCTACTTTGATGCCGGGCACGATGCCCTGCTCGGCCGCCGCTTGCGGCAGAGGTTTTCCGTCAGCGGTTTTCTGCCCCAGCGTTTCTTCGAACAGGATCACGCCGCTGATGAATTCGCCCAAGCCCGGCGTGGTCAGCAGCAATGAACGGTAGGCGCGCCGGTTCTCTTCGGTCGATTCCACATTGACCGCTTTGAAACGCTTGGCGATAGTCGGCAAACTCTCATCGGCGGCCAGTATGCCTTTGCCTTCGACAATCATATCGGAAATGGTGGCTTGTAATTCGCTTTGAATGCTCATTTGAAATCTCCGGGAGTTAAATTCGGCAGTCATTGAGCCTAATCAGGATGTATTTATCCTACGACCGGCGGGAAGAAGCAATTGCTCAAAAAGTCTTTGCCTGTTTCAAGGAGAAAGGGAAGTTGGCTTTCAGCCAATACACCATAGAGTGTATTGGCACAGCTCGGGCGAAACATCATTGTGCTTTGGATTTACCTGTTCAGCCAGAAGTGGCAAAAGATGGATAGTATTTAAATTCGGCGGCTGACAAATCGTGCGCTGGAAAGAAGGGTTAGAGCATTTGCGGCCACCCATCCGCTTACGCCGCCGCACAAATAACCGGCTATGACATCTATCGGGAAATGCGCGCCAACGCTGACGCGCGATATGCCGACCCACATGGCAAACAGGACAAGCAACGCTCTCCATCGGTACCGGCAATAGGGCCAGAAGACTGAAACAATGAGCATTGCAAACGCAGCATGTCCACTAGGAAAGCTGTGGTTTAACTCGCGTTGAGCCAGCACATGAACAGTGCCCAGGGTCATCGCGGCCAATGGGCGAGGCTTGTCATAACCGATTTTTATGAGAGCCACAATCATGGCAGCTAGAACAAAGCCAGCCAGGAAGACCAACATGGTCTTGACAAGCGTGTGCTGCTCCGGAAGCCAATCGATCGCGGCTGATTTAGGGAAAAAACGACGAATTGCGATGAAACAAAGCATCGCGGATATGATCCACGGTGCGTTCCAGAAGTCGCCGATCCTCGTTCCAAGCAACATTATAAAATCAAGGGAATCCCCTCGGATTCCGTTTACGGCATAGAAGAGTTCCCGGTTCAATCCTCTAAGCCAGTCGAGCAGGACTGTGATGGGCATTTTGAACTCCAGCAAACTATCATGATTATAAGGTTTTCATATATCTACCATATTTAAACCTTTAATAACATAGAATAGTAATTAAAAATCAATCTATGAACGGTATCTTATTCTGCCAGAAGCGATAGATTTCTGAATAAATTGATAAATTAGCGATTCCTTCCGAATTGACATTATTACTTATTGGTAATAATCAAATATTCCGATTAATCAATATTCTTTTTCACAAATGGATTTTAACCCCTCTGAAGGGCTTGGTTTTTCAATATTTAACAAAAAACCATGCGCCAGAAACCAATCAGGCGCAAACGATCCCTAATCGCCCTTTTCCAGACTTGTGATCGTGATTATTGAATTCGTCGCAACGAAACGGAAATCTACAGTTTTCCATCCTGACTCACAAAAAAAGGTCAATTCCATGAAAATTCTATTCCTAATATTCCATAAAAATTTTATGCGCTGATTGATTACCTTTTCTCTGAACTCTTAAACCAAACTGATGTTAAGTAAAGATTAACCAGCTGTGCACGGAACCCGTCAGGAAATAGTGATCCGATTGATATCTGCAGGATTCTGGAGCAATTGTTATCGATGCATGAGGCGGGAGTAACGGAACAGCCGTAATATGCAGCTTTACGCAGCTTTCGAGCGCTCCATTCCAGAGCGGTGTTGATCATCTTGGGGGGAGCTAGCCTCAATCGAAAAATCAGCCCGGCAACATTGAATATCATCATCGAAAACCTGATGGGCGATTATGTCCGCATTCAGGACAGACGACTCAGCGTCAGTATCAATGAATTCGGCGAACGCCTGCACCGGCATTGCACTCAGATAATGCCCGGTTTCCAACAATACCAGACCTTGCGGCAGGAACTGATTGCCGCCGAATGTGAAAATTTGCGATTGGAAACGTATCAGGCCAAACCGCTGACCTCATTCGTCCGCAATAAATTGATCAATGAGGCTTATTGCCTCTTATCAAAGATAATCTGGCCAAACAAATGGGTGCAGTCGGCAAAACCAAAAGTACCGACCGATGAGCTTGCTGCTGCTGATTTCGCCGCCCGACTATGGCGACAGTAAAAACTACAGATGGTAATTTGGAGGTTATACTCTACGCAGTCACAAATGCAGAAACTATCAATACTATGGCTGCATCATTAACAAGACATAGCTATTGTTCAAAATCCGCAAGTGTACCCACGTAGAGTATCGTTTACAGCCTAAGCTAAAGCGAACTAACTTTTACGCGCTCTATAAAAGACATAGGTTGTAAAAACACACGTTAAAATATAAACACTTGTTGAAATCAATTTACTGTCCTCATAGTTATTCTTATAACCCTCATCAGTGCATTAGTCAGCGTCTCTACTTTCTCTGACAGACAAACCGAACAACCAGCCAATAGCTTGACTCCATCAGTTGCCGCCTCATCTGAAGCACTCTTCGGTTGAGCATTTCAAGGGAATTAACGCCCTATCAATGCTCCAATTTACCGCACTGCTATTTTCCAGTGCCATAACATAATAACTGTTGTTGATAGTGATTAATATAAAAAACCTATCTCAAGCATGTGAATCAGCGTCCGATATCTTCCCTTTTCGGCTTCCATTTTTTACCGACATGACAATAAATTATCAACTAAAACAATAAGATATTAATTATCGCCAGTCAGTTTTGACTATATTTACCAGTAATTATTCACCGCAGCGTCACAGCTTTAGATAGGCAGAAATCGACCTCAAAAAGCCTAAGCGTTTTTCCCGTCAGGCTACTTTCCGCTCTAAGGATTTATTTCATCATTGATCTTCTGAAATTATTATCCAATTTGTCATTGGTATCTTGGGATAGTTGAGCTGCCCTATTAGCCGCCGCTTCTGCTGCTTCGGCCTTTGCAGCCGCATCAGCTGCTGCAGTTTGTGCATTGGCTGCATCAGCTGACGCCTGTTTAACAGAAGCATCCAAGCCATCAACTTGCGACTGTAAATTTTCAATATCCGAAGTAGTTGCGCAAGCAGTAACCATACTGAAAGCCAGAGTAATCATTGATAATTTTATTATTGTTCTCATATTATTTTTCCTTACTGAAGATTATCATTTCAAAACATTTTATCTATTAAACAGTTTTTAATGTTTTCCACTTTCAGCACCTGTCTTTACCAATTTTTCTCACCAATATTATTAAAAAATAATGAGTCAGTGATTTATATGGTCAATTTTGAGGCTCTTTAATGGCAAACATTGGAGGCTGATGGGCTTAATTCAATAAACTCTTCATATATCCAAAATAACTCGGTTATGCTTAATCTGAGTTATTTGAATATATTTTCATCTTGAAAACTTAATGCGAACTTAACACAGTAAGTTTTAGGGTATTACTCAAATAAATATATCCTATATAAATACCATCCTTATTGCCTCAAAACATCAGGCCAGAATGAAGAACAATTTCAAAGACCTGATGTATTAAGTCTTTTCAGACAAAATAGAGCAAGGCAAAGCTAAGCTATCTGGTCTTAGCCCAGGCTGTAAAAACAAAAAAATTAAGCGGGTAATAGAGAATGCTAAGCGCTGTGAAATAGATTGTTGATTTATCTCTGGCCGCTCAGTAGATTAACTTCCGTTTTAAAGTCATCAATGGATCGATGGTGAAAACTTCTTTGATATTGAAATCTAATGGCAGGAACCGATGGACCCAGGAAGAAAGGCAGCAGTATAGTATTAAGTAAAAACGATTACCTATCGTCTTTATGGAACTGTAAAGCAGGTTTTAAGATTGGCTCATCTATCCGTCTGACCTGTCTTTTTTGACTCGTCCATGATAGATAATTGGTACTGTTAGTTCTGACAAACTAAGCAACTTGCTTGTGCTTAATTTAAAAGGATTTGCAAGAAATGGCGGAGAGACAGAGATTCGAACTCTGGGTGGGCTACAAACCCACGACGGTTTTCAAGACCGCTGCCTTAAACCACTCAGCCATCTCTCCGCGATCCGAATATAATAACCGATCGATTTAAAAAAGCAACTTTTTTATCGTTTTTTATCCCAAAATCCAGCTCATCATTGGCAGTCATCCATAACCGCCACCTCCCGGGGTTTCAATTTGAATCACATCACCGGCTTGAACTTCAATTTGTGCACAGCCCGGTAGGTTTTTTATCGTGCCGTTTTTCAATATAACGGTATTCCGGCCGCATTTTCCAGGCTCTGCGCCATTGACTGCAAATGTAGGCTTGAGCCTGTGGCTGGACAGAACACTGACGGTCATAGGCTCCATAAATCTGATTCTGCGTCGCACACCATTGCCGCCTTTACGCCTGCCGGCACCGCCGCTGCCCGATCTTATCGAGAACTCTTCCAGCAAAACAGGAAACCGCCACTCCAGAATCTCGGGATCAGTTATACGGGAATTGGTCATGTGCGTATGAACGGCATCGCAACCATCAAAATCGGCGCCTGCTCCCACTCCGCCACAGATGGTTTCGTAGTACTGGTATTGACCATTGCCGAAGCTCAGGTTGTTCATTGTGCCTTGTGATCCGGCCAATACCCCTAATGCGCCATACAAGGCATCAACAATATATTGCGAGGTTTCGACATTGCCTGCGACAACCGCTGCAGGATAACGCGGATTCAACAGAGAACCTTCCGGAATAATGATTTCCAGCGGTTTCAGGCAGCCCGCATTCAGCGGGATATCATGCTGTACCAGGGTTCTGAACACATACAGCACGGCGGCTTTACAGACGGCCGACGGCGCATTGAAGTTGCCTGCCGACTGTTTGGAAGTGCCACTGAAATCGATTGTCGCCGTTCCGGCTTGCCGGTTTACGGCGATTGTTACGGCAATTTCGACACCATCGTCCATGCAGTAAACAAATTGTCCGCCGGAAAGCGACTTCAGGACATGGCGCACCGCTGCTTCGGCATTGTCCTGTACATGCTGCATGTAAGCCCGGACTGTAGCTAACGAGTAGCTATCGACCATGTGTTTAAGTTCCTGCAGCCCTTTTTGATTGGCAGCGATCTGAGCCTGCAGATCGGCAATATTTTGTTCAGGATTGCGTGCAGGATATTTTCCTGACAGCAGCCAGTTTCTAACCTGCTGCTCCTGAAAAAGCCCGGCACTGACGATCTTCATGCCGCTGCTGAGCACACCTTCCGTTTCTATGTCCCGGCTATCGGAAGGCATGGAGCCAGGTGCGATACCGCCGACATCGGCATGATGCCCTCGCGAAGCGACAAAAAACCATAGCTCGCCATCTTTATAAACCGGCGTAATAACAGTAATATCTGGTAGATGCGTGCCGCCATGATAGGGAGAGTTCAGCAAATAAACATCGCCGTCCTGCATGGTAGCTCGCTCTGCCCGCAGCAAGGCCTGAACACTTTCGCCCATCGAGCCCAGATGCACGGGAATATGAGGCGCATTGGCGACCAATTGCCCTTCTCCGTCAAAAATCGCACAGGAAAAATCCAGCCGTTCTTTGATATTGACCGAGTGCGCGGTATTTTGCAGCACAAAACCCATCTGCTCGGCAATGGACATGAACAGTTTATTGAATATCTCCAGCATCACCGGATCAGGCGCCGAAGATGCCAGGATGTGTTGCCGGGCCTTGGTTTGCACACGACTCAGGATTAAATCCTGCTGAGCGGTTATTTCGCCCTGCCAATCCGGATCGATGACGATAGTCGAAGTCGGTTCGATAATAATGGCGGGGCCAGGTATCGGCACGCCGGCTATCAATTGTTCCCTGCGGTAAACCGGTGCCTGGTAGAAAGCATTCTGCATAAATACGCGCGTGACGAGCAACGGCTGGTCATGCGGATGCTCTGCATAAAACTGTCTATCTTCGACCCGTTCACTGAGACCGATGACTTCCACTGAAGCCGCTTCGATTACCAGCGGTTTGCCCTGATAAACAAAACCGAATTGTTGTTTGTATTTGCTTTGGAACTCGTCAAACATCGTTTCCTTGTCGGCAAACATAACAGACAAAGCCGTATCGGTTCCCTGATAACGAAGACGCAGACGACCGGTTGCTTCAATACAATCCGCATCGATATGCTGCGCCAGCATCTCCTGACGACCTTGCTGTTCAAGGCTTGCTATGATCGATTGCAAGTCAGTCAACGAAGTCTCCTGCCACGACAACTCCAGCGCCTGTTCTTTCAGCAATCTGACATCAGCCAAGCCCATGCCGTAAGCCGACAACACTCCGGCCAGCGGGTGCAACAGGATACGCTTAACGCCGAGTCTGTCGGCAACCGCACAGGCATGCTGGCCGCTGGCCGCGCCATAACAGCATAAACTGTACTGGGAAACATCATAGCCTTTCTGCACCGATATTTTTTTAATTGCGGCCGCCATGTTTTCAACCGCAACGGCCAGAAATCCCTCCGCGACCTGTTCCGGTGTTCTGTTGTCGCCGGTATTGGTATTTATCTGTTCCGCCAATTCGGTGAACAACTGCCTGACCCTGTCCTGATCCAATGGCAGATTACCCTCGGGCCCAAAAACATGGGGAAATGACGGCAGTTTGCCCAGCAGAATATTGGCATCGGTGACAGTCAAAGGACCGCCGCGGCGATAGCCCGCAGGCCCTGGATTGGCTCCGGCGGAATCAGGCCCTACCCGATAACGTCCGGCTTCGAAATGCAGAATAGAACCGCCGCCCGCGGCAACGGTATGAATATGCATCATCGGCGCCCGCATCCTTATGCCGGCCACTTCCGTTTCAAAACTGCGCTCGTATTCACCGGCATAATGGGCGACGTCTGTAGATGTACCGCCCATGTCGAAGGCAATGATCTTGTCTAGGAGTCTGTCGGACAGGGTTCAGTATTATGATTCTTATTTGACCGATATGGATTATTGGCGGCATTGAGTCTTCGGTTCTGCCCAACCAAGAGCTATTTCGGGTTATTTTTCCGTTATCCGGCCGCCAGCACATGCATTCGCTTTAAATTGAAGGCCATAGTCACCAGTTTCCACTCACCAGCTACCGCATCAAGACCTCTCAGCGAGAATTGGCGGAAGCCCAGTACCTGTTTGATGATCCCAAATACCGGCTCGACCGTGCTTTTGCGTTTACCATAAAGCGTGCGGCCACTCTGGGTTTTGAGTTTCCAGGCCATTTTGACCAGCGGGTCATCGCTTTCAGGTTCCGGTGCATCCGGCGTCAGGCGTTCCGCCAATGGCAGATGATGGGCTTCCCGGCCCAGCGCGATGAGGGGTGTAATTTTTTGCTCCACACAGGCCTGGATGTTGTCTTTGCTGAAGTAGCCGTTGTCGGCCAGCAGCATTTCCGGCTTGCCGAGGCTGTCCGGCAAGGCGTTCAGCGCTTTCAGCATCGGCTCGACTTGCCGCTTGTCGTTGGTATGCTGGCTGAGCGTGGCGGCAACCACCAGCAGGCTGTCAACATCGACGGCCGCCTGGGCATTGTAGCCCTGCACGAAGCCGTCCTTGCTCGGCATGATCCGCGATGCTTCGTCGGTCAGGTTGATCTGGTCCTTAGCTTGGGGGCCGGTTTCGGGCGCCTTGGGCTCCTGGCCTCGGGGTTTTTTGCCCGCCTGGCGCTGGCGCTCCCGGTCAGCCAGTCTCTCCTGGTGGTCTTTTTGGGCTTGTTCGTCCCGTTCTTTAACCCGTTCGGCAATCTTGGCCTTGGCTTCCGCCAAGGCTTTCAAGCGATCTTCCCGACGCGCGACTTCCGCCGGCAAATCGATACCGTCGGCCAATTCTTCCTGATCAACGTCCGCTGCCTTTTTCAGCAGGGCCTGCACTTCCTCACGCAATTGCGCTTCCAGCTTTTCGATGTGGCCATGGGACAAGGCCTTGTGCTTCGAGGCATTGGCCTTGATTTTGGTACCATCCAGCGAAATCTGTCCCAGCTTGACGAGTTTCATCGTCTGCGCCAGTGTCAGCACTTGTACGAACAAGTCCTCCAACTCCACCAGAAAGGTCTTGCGGAAATGAGCCAGGGTGTCATGATCGGGATGATGATTGGCAGCAATGAACCGAAACGCCACTGAATCGTAGGTTGCCCGCTCGATCTTGCGACTGGAGAACGTGCCGGTCGCATAACCATAGATCAGCAGGGCCAACAGCAGTGCCGGATGATAAGCCGCTGAACCCCGTCCAGAATAATGGCCTGTCAGTTTTGATAGATCGAGCTGATCGATCACTTCGACGATAAAGCGTGCCAGGTGGTCTTCCGGCAACCATTCGTCCACGGACGGCGGAAGCAAATACTGTTGGTTACGATCAAACTGAATAAAGCGACTCATCAGAAATCATGGCGGTAAAATGATTGAACTCATCACTATTTTACAACTGATGAGATTTAAATGCTGATAAGTCCGACAGACTCCTAGCCCGGCCTTGGCCGAAACAGCCACGGCACCGACTATACCGCCGGCAGGTCCTGAGAGAATGCTGTCTTTGCCTTGAAAACTTGAGGCATCGGTCAAGCCGCCGTTTGACTGCATGAATAGCAACCGGGCCGCGTGATGACTGCCATTGATGCCACTGGCGACTTGCTTGACATAGCGTCTTAGCAGTGGCGACAAATAGGCATCAACAACAGTTGTGTCGCCCCGGCCGACAATCTTCATCAAGGGGCTGACCTGATGCGATACCGATATTTGCGGGAAACCGATTTCATCGGCCAAATCCCGTAATATCTCTTCATGAGCCGGATACCGCCAGGCATGCATCAGCACAATGGCTATGGAACGAAAGCCGGCATCGTAAACGGCCTGCAGCTGTTGTCTGGCCCGTTGTTTATCGAGCGGAACCAGAATCTCGCCCTGGGCGCTAACCCGCTCATCAATTTCCGAAACACTTCGATAGAGTTGTTCAGGCAAACGGATATTTAAGGCGAAAATGTCAGGACGATTCTGGTAACCGATGCGCAAACAATCCTTAAAGCCACGGGTTATGATCAAAGCAGCAGGCTCGCCATGTCGCTCCAGCAAGGCATTGGTCCCTACCGTCGTACCCATTTTTACTGCCTCTATTATTTCGCCGGGCAATGTCTCATCCTTAACGCCCAATATCTCGCGTATGCCTTGCAAGGCTGCATCCTGATAGCGCTCAGGATTTTCGGACAAGAGTTTTCGGCTGACAAGTGCACCCTCGGGAGTGCGGGCCACAATATCGGTAAAGGTCCCGCCCCTGTCTATCCAGAACTGCCAGCGATTTGAGGATTCGGCCATGAATGTATGTTAGTTAGGATCGGCAGATGCGTTACTAGCTGAAAGAAACGCCAACACCCACTTCAAGATCGAGCTGGTGCCGTGCACTGCCTTGATTGACAGCAATTTCGACCAGTCCACTGGAATTTCTATACCAGAAAGCCTGGTGTTCAGCGACGGCGCTAAAAGTATCGGCCTGCTTCATAACAATCCCGTTAACCGTCAGCGATTTGCCCGCAAGACCTTCATGATAGCGCAAGCCTGTCATTGCATTGCCGTAATGATCAAAATAGATCACTTCAGACAAATCTTCTGGCCAGGCGTCCAGATCATGCCTGGTAAACGGCTTCAATAAACCGTCTGCGGTATTGCAGGCCAGTCTTGCCGAGATCGGCGCGAATAAATCCCGGCCATGAAAACTCATCGAATACTGTTCGGGACGCCAGATAATCTCAAACCACTGCACCTGCCGGGATTGCGCGGCGACAGTGTTTAACAGACCGTTATCGGGTCCGACAAAATACTGTCCGTCGGCATGCAAAACTACGGCTTTGCGTTCACTGCCAACGCCGGGATCGATCACTGCCAAGAAAATACTGTTTCCTGGGAAACTGTGCCGCAACGCGGCCAACAGATAGGAACTTGCACGGGGATTGGCAACGGGCGCATTGCTGAGCAGATTAATAACTGGGTGCATAGGCGCCATTTGCCGCAGCACCGCTTCCACTTGCCCGGTATAAGGCCCGGCCGGGCCGAAGTCAGTAAAAAGAACAATTATTGCCATAGCCCTTATTGAGCTAATACATCTAACCCGGTATTAAATGAAATGATCTGTTCTTCCGCCCCAGCAAACTCGCTACGTTTCAGCCCCGCAAAATCGAACAACTGCGTATCGGCCAACTGCGAAGGCGCCACATTCTGAAGGCTGGTAAAGATGGTTTCCAATCGGCCCGGAAACTGTTTGTCCCAGCCTTTCAGCATGACTTTCATGGCCTGCCTTTGCAGATTTTCCTGTGAGCCGCACAGATTGCAAGGAATGATCGGGAATTTCTTGAATGCGGCAAATCGTTCAATATCTTTCTCGCGGCAATAGGCCAGCGGTCTGATCACGATGTTTTTCTTATCGTCACTGAGCAATTTGGGTGGCATGGCTTTCAACTTGCCGCCGTAAAAAATATTCAGGAAGAAAGTTTCAAGGATATCGTCACGGTGGTGCCCCAATGCTATTTTGGTAACGCCGTTGGCTTCCGCGTAACCGTATAAAGTGCCGCGTCTCAATCTTGAACAAAGCCCGCAGGTTGTGCTGCCTTCGGGAATAATGCGCTTGACGACGCTGTAAGTGTCTCTCTCGATAATGTGGTAAGGAACGCCGATGGATTCAAGATACTCGGGCAAGACATGCTCGGGAAAGCCTGGCTGTTTCTGATCCAGATTGACGGCAATCAGTTCGAATTCAACAGGCGCTGTTTTCTGCAGATTCAGCAGGATATCCAATAAGGTATAGGAATCCTTACCGCCGGATAAGCACACCATGACCTTATCGCCGTTCTCGATCATGTTATAGTCGGCAATTGCATCGCCTACGCCATGACGCAACCGTTTCTGTAATTTGTTAAATTGGGTTCTGGATTTTTTATCTGAATCTGACATGGTCAGAATAGTATTGACTTATAAAACGTAATTAAAGACCGGGGTTCGCTTGGAACCCCGGATATGGAACGCGTTATCCGTTATAACGCTGGAAGATTAATGTTGCGTTGGTTCCACCGAAGCCGAAACTGTTCGACATGATGGTATTTAACGTGACATTGTCCTGACGCTCACGCACGATGGGAATACCTTCCGCATTCGGATCCAGATGAGTGATGTTAGCTGAAGCGCTCAGGAAGTTTTCCTCCATCATCAATAAAGAATAGATGGCCTCATTAACACCGGCAGCACCCAATGCGTGGCCTGTCAGTGATTTCGTTGAACTGACCCAGGGCACATTACCGCCACCAAAGACTGTACGCAAGGCTTCCAGTTCCTTGGTATCGCCAACCGGCGTACTAGTACCATGCGCATTGATATAATCGATCTTGTCATGCACAGTTTCCAAAGCCTGCTGCATACAACGCACAGCCCCTTCGCCAGAAGGTTGAACCATGTCATAGCCGTCAGATGTTGCGCCGTAACCTGTCAGTTCGGCATATATCTTGGCGCCGCGGGCTTTGGCATGTTCCAGTTCCTCAATGACCAGTACACCGCCGCCGCCGGAAATAACGAAGCCGTCCCGGGTCTCATCGTAAGGCCTTGAAGCTGTCGTCGGCGTGTCATTGTATTTGGATGACAATGCGCCCATTGCATCGAACAAGACGGACATGGTCCAGTGCACTTCCTCGCCTCCGCCGGCAAACACGATATTCTGCTTGCCCATCTGGATCAGTTCCATGGCATGACCGATACAGTGAGCGCTAGTCGCACAAGCGGAACTGATGGAGTAATTGACGCCCTTGATTTTATAAGGTGTTGCTAAGCAGGCCGTATTGGTGCTGGACATGGTTCGGGTTACCATATAGGGCCCTACTTTTTTGATGCCTTTTTCGCGCAAAATATCTGCCGCATCCACAAGATTCGAGGTCGAAGGACCTCCTGATCCCATCACCAGACCGGTTCTGACATTTGACACATCCGACTCGGCAAGACCTGCATCATCAATGGCCTGCTGCATGGCAATATAGTTAAACGCAGCGCCATCGCCCATAAAACGTTTTATTTTACGGTCGATAAATTCGTCTTGATCTATATTGATAGGCCCATGAACATGGCTACGAAAGCCTAATTCTTTATAAACATCAGAAAAAACGATTCCAGAACGTCCTTCTTTTAAGGAATTGACAACCTCTTTTCGGTTATTCCCGATACTGGAAACGATTCCTAAACCGGTTACCACGACTCTTTTCATTACAATAGCCTCTAGAAATCTTCTGTAGAAGTAAATAAACCAACCCGCAAATCGGTAGCTTCGTAAATTACTTTACCGTCAACTTCCATAGTGGCATCAGCGATACCCATAACCAACTTTCTCATTATGACTCTTTTCAGATTGACCCGGTAAGTCACTTTTTTAGCGGTTGGCAAAACCTGTCCAGTAAATTTAACTTCACCAACACCTAAAGCCCGCCCTTTGCCAGGCCCGCCCATCCAGCATAAATAGAATCCTATCAATTGCCACATGGCATCTAATCCCAAGCAACCCGGCATCACAGGATCGCCTTGAAAATGACAAGCAAAAAACCATAAATCAGGAGTTATATCCAGTTCAGCAATAATTTCGCCTTTCCCGTAAGCGCCGCCTTCATCCGATATATGGGTAATCCGGTCCATCATTAGCATATTTGGTAGAGGCAATTGCGCATTTTTCGGCCCGTATAGCTCCCCTCTACCGGACTTCAACAATTCTTCGCGCGTAAAACTATGCTGTTTCTCCATAATATTTATGTACCTAAGTTAATAATTATTCTTATTTCAAATGCGCATTATCTAACAGACACTAAAAAAAATCAGCTCAATTTTTAGCCGGGTAGCACATCCAGCATGAAATCCTTTATTTTGAGCGCTTTTCTATGCATGCGCTCCTGATAAATTATGATGTAAGAAAGAACAGCTGATACATATTTACGGGTTTCCTTGAATGGAATGGTCTCTATCCATATATCCGCCGGCACAGTCTCACCGCTAGGCAACCATTGCCCTACCCGTCTGGGCCCGGCATTATAAGCTGCGGTCGCCAGTGCGAAATGGCCCTTAAACCGGTCCAGTAATTGCTTATAATAGAAAGTACCATACTTAACGTTAATGTCGGGATCAAACAGGCTTGCTTCAGATTGCCATTTATCGCGAAGCTCCTGCGCGATTTGCTGCCCCGTTTTCGGCATAATCTGCATGAGCCCTCTGGCACCGACCGGGGACTCGGCATACCTGTCAAACACACTCTCTTGGCGAATCAGGCCGAAAATTACAGCCGGATCAAGATTGTGTCTATACGCATTATTGCTGACTTCACTTAAATAATTGACCGGAAACCGTAACCCCATGTCATCCCAGTAATCGGCCTTGGCCAGCGTAAAAATAGCCACTTGATCCCATTGCCACTGCTGAGCCAATTTGGCCGCAGTCATCAGCCGCTCTTTGGGTAGTTTTTTGACGGCAAACCACCACTGCCGCTGGGCTTCTGGAGTGCGACCCAAAAAATTAAGTTCCCGGGCCATTTTAAAATCACTTTCTTCTGCCAGCGATTCAAGTTCATTTCCTGACAGAAAAATCGGTTTGTCGGCTAAGTGATAAGGCTTACTAACCGTATCCGCAGCAAGAAACCCATAAAAGCTCGGGTCTTCAGCAAGATGATTGTAGATATTCTGCGCCTGCAACTCATCGCCTGTTTTAGCCAAAGAGCGAGCTTGCCAGTACTGCCATCGAGGCTCCAGCCTCTCCTGATCCGTCAGCCCTGCCAGCGCATCGGCAATATGTTGCCAATTCTGCTCGAGCAAGGCTGCCCTGACTTTCCATTCCCTGACTTCCGCATCGACATTGACCAATCGACTCAGGCGTTCATAGGCTTTTTTATTCTTAGTGAATGCCAGGGCCAGCGCGAGTCTTCGTTCCAGCCGCTGATCAGTTTGCGCATCCATCGCGAAATGACGCTTCCGGTCATCCCAGATTTGAATTGCCAACTCAGGATCTGTTTTGGCCATTCTATCAATAGCATGCGCAAAGATACGCCCGCCCTGTTGGTCCGGGTTAATCCATAAAGCATTATTTTCGATTAACGCGGGCTTTTTGTGAATTTGCAGCCAAACATCGGCAGTAACCTGATCCTTTAATAAACGTTTCAGATACTCCGCCAGTTGGACATTATCTTTTTTTAATGCCAATTCAAAGCGCTGCCAGATCAGCTCCTGTGTAAAAAAGGGCGACGTGGTCAATGCTGATATCAATGCATCACAATCTTTAGGCAATGACTTCCCTACTGTCCACAAGCGCTTTGACTCATTCAATGCCAGTTGCGCATCGCCTGTTTTATATTTAGCCCAGTAAAACTGACATTCCAGCGCACTGTTGCCGCTTGCATGATAATGTTGAAGAAATTCATACCAGTTTTCATGCTGCGCCAGATAATTCAGCCATTGAGATCTCAGCAAGCCGGCATAACGCGTATCTTTGTATTCCGATAAAAATCCCAGAATCCTGCTTGTTTGATGCAAGTTATTCTTTAGCCATTGGTATTGCAGATACGAATATAGAGGATAGTCTTTTAAAGACTCACTGATATCCCAAAATGCCTCGTCATCTCCTTGGGCAATCAGTTTTTCCGCTTGTAGAAAATCAGTTCGTTGCTGTTCCAGCGCATTCCCCGACACGGTAACTGGCAAGGTCAGCACACACATTAATAACAAATTTCCGTACCAGTATTTCTTCTTCATATTTTCAACAACAGTTTTAATTATTTTCTTAAAGATGTCGGATAGATATAATGAGGAGTTTCCAGAACACATCCTACCCTATCGTGCAAACAAAGCATCCCTCAAAACAGGCTACGCAATATTACGGCTGGGATTATATCTTTCAAATCGTTTCAGAGCACAAAAAACAACTGATCCATACGCATCTGATCGCGATTCTGGCGACTATCGCCAGCGTACCGGTGCCTTTGTTGATGCCGCTGCTGGTCGACGAGGTTCTGCTGAACAAGCCCGGCATGACCATTGAACTCATCAATTCGCTGACCCCAGCCCACTGGCATACGCCTATCCTTTATATTGCGGCTGTTTTGCTGACAAGCCTGTTGCTGCGCATTATTGCGATTATTTTTAACATCATTCAGGCCCGGCAGTTCTCTGTTATTTCCAAAGACATCATTTTTCGTATCCGTAAAAACCTGATCGGGCGGCTGCAGACGATTTCCATGTCCGAATATGAAAGTCTTGGAACCGGCACTGTAGTCACACATCTGGTAACCGACCTGGATACGATCGATACGTTCATTGGCTCTACCATCAGCAAACTGCTGATAGCCGGTCTGACCATCATTGGCACAGCCGCCATTCTGTTATGGATGCACTGGCAACTGGGCCTGTTTATCCTGTTATTAAATCCTGTCGTGATTTATTTCACACGTGTCGTAGGCTCGCGCGTTAAAGATCTTAAAGGCAAGGAGAATTCCGCTTACGAAGTTTTTCAGCAATCGTTGACCGAAACGCTGGAGGCTATTCATCAAATCCGAGCCAGCAATCGCGAGAAGCATTACTGCCAACAACTGATTGAGTCCGCCCGTTCAGTGAAAGATTACTCAATGAATTTTGCCTGGAAAAGCGATGCGGCCGGCCGAATGAGTTTTCTGGTATTTCTGTTCGGCTTCGACGTGTTTCGCGCCTGCGCCATGCTCATGGTTTTCTATTCCGACCTCAGCATAGGCGAGATGCTTGCCGTATTCGGCTACCTGTGGTTTATGATGGCGCCGGTCCAGGAAGTACTGAATATTCAATATGCGTTTTACGCGGCCAAAGCCGCTTTAAGACGCATCAACCGCCTGAACGCACTGAAGCAGGAGCCCCATTACCCCCATCTGGAAAATCCGTTTCTGAACAAAAAAACCGTTTCCATACGCGTCGACAATCTGCACTTCAGTTATGGCGACGAGCAAATACTGAAAGGCATACACCTGGAAATCAAAGCCGGCGAAAAAGTGGCGCTGGTCGGCGCCAGCGGTGGCGGCAAGTCCACATTGATACAAACGCTCATCGGTCTCTATCCGCCCAGCGGCGGCCGGATTTATTTTGACGATGTTGCCATTGACCGTATCGGCCTTGAGGTCGTCCGGGAAAATGTCGTGACCGTCCTGCAACAGCCTATTCTGTTTAACGATACCATCCGCTCCAACCTTACGCTGGGCAGATCCGCCACGGATGCCGAATTATGGCATGCGCTAGCGATCGCGCAGTTAAAAGATACAGTCAGCGAACTGGAAAAAGGTCTGGATACGGTAGTTGGTCGTCATGGCATGCGACTTTCCGGCGGCCAACGGCAGCGTATGGCTATCGCCCGGATGATAGTTGCCAACCCCAAGGTCGTGATACTTGACGAGGCCACTTCAGCGCTCGATAGCGAAACGGAACATAAATTACATCAGGCCCTCTCGAATTTTTTGAAAGGCCGCACGACTATCATTATTGCGCATCGCCTAAGCGCCGTAAAACAAGCCGACCATGTTTACGTCTTTGAAGATGGCAGAATCTGCGAGCAAGGTCGTCATGAAACTTTAATTAATCAAAAGGGTCTTTACGCCAAGCTTTATGGAGATTACCAATAGTCATGGTTGAAATATACGATTTGCACTGTCACTCAACGGCTTCCGATGGTGCATTATCGCCTACGGAGGTAATAAAACGTGCCCATGAGCAAGGTGTTACCTCGCTGGCTTTAACCGATCATGATACGATAGCCGGGATCACTGAAGCCCGAACTGCCGCAGCAGCGAGTGGCATTAAACTGATACCTGGCATCGAGCTTTCCGCCAACTGGCATGATAAATGTTTCCATATAGTCGGCCTGGGGATCGATCCCGATTATGCTCCATTGGCTCAAGCCACTCAAACCCTGCAAACCGTTCGCCTGGAGCGCGCCGAAAAAATCGCTGAGAAACTCGAGAAAAAGCGCATTCCCGGCGCGCTGGAAGCCGTCAAGAGAGCGGCTGGCGACAGCATGATTACGCGCACGCATTTTGCCGACTTCCTGCTGTCACAGCATCATGTGTCAACGCAACAGGAAGCTTTCGATCGCTATCTGGCTCGAGGCAAACCGGCTTATGTATCCACACAATGGGCCGAATTGGGGCAGGCGATCAATTGGATTACCGAATCCGGTGGCGTTGCCGTCCTTGCTCACCCTCTGCGTTACAAGCTGACAGCCAACTGGATGAAACGACTACTGACGGCCTTTAAGGAAGCAGGCGGC
The DNA here is from genome assembly GCF_000427625.1 of Methylobacter luteus IMV-B-3098. Lineage (GTDB taxonomy): Bacteria > Pseudomonadota > Gammaproteobacteria > Methylococcales > Methylomonadaceae > Methylobacter > Methylobacter luteus. Next base: position 865,204 of record NZ_KE386569.1, on the reverse strand, counting down.
CAAGGTATAGAGGTAGTGACGAGCAGGATCAATGCTGATGAAATTAGATTGGTTGCTGATTACGCCACACGTTTTGAACTGACTGGCTCGATAGGTTCTGACTTTCACAATCCAGAAAATCAATGGGTTGAATTAGGTCGGCTCGCCCCCCTGCCCGTTCATATCAAGCCAGTATGGGAACTGCTGGAAGTCCGGGGCTAACAGAACTGTTTGCATCCGTTGCCAAGCGCATTGACGTCAGCTTCTGAACCGCCGTATGATGGACTCAACTCTGCTAATTTGGTGCAATCATGGGCCAAGAAATCTCTTTAATTCAATTTGATAAGAGCGACTTCGAACGTTTTCATCAGAAACTCAAACAAGAGACGAGCCTGCTCAGCCGGTTGATTGAACAGAATGCCTGCTCCGCTCATCAGCCTGTGGCCGGTTTTGAAATAGAAGCCTGGCTGGTCGATGAAAGCATGCGTCCATCGCCGATTAATGAATATTATCTGACTACACTTAACCATCCGCTGGCTTCGGCGGAACTTGCCAAGTTCAATATAGAATTCAACAGCACACCTACGCCTCTGACGAATGATGTTTTCAGTCTTCTGCACGAACAATTACAGACCACTTGGTCAGCGGCGTATCAGCACGCGCAAACCCTAAACAGCAATGTCGTTATGATTGGCATCCTGCCAACATTGAAGCAGTCAGACTTGAATCTGAACAACATGTCGAACATGAACCGATACCGCGCCTTGAATGAACAAGTGCTGCATGCGCGGCGCGGCAGACCGATACACATAGATATCGCTGGCGCGGAACACCTGAAATTCGACCATGACGACGTTATGCTGGAATCGGCCACCACGTCATTTCAACTGCATATTCAACTGCCGCTAAGAATTGCGCATCATTTTTATAACGCTTCGATCATTGCATCAGCCCCAATGGTCGCGTTATGCGCCAATGCTCCTTTCTTGTTCGGCAAAGAACTCTGGCATGAATCACGCATTCCCCTGTTCGAGCAGGCTGTTGAATCCGGCGGTTATTCAGGCGCTTCGCAAGGTCCGATCAGACGCGTCAGCTTTGGATCAGACTATGCAAGACACTCTATCATCGAATGCTTTCAGGAAAATTTCGATCACTTTCCGGTATTGTTGCCTGTCGAACAAAACGCCGCTCTCGAAGCCTTCGCGCATCTGCGGCTGCATAACGGCACTATCTGGCGCTGGAACAGGCCATTAGTTGGTTTCGATGACGATGGCACGCCCCATATCCGGGTAGAACACAGAGCGCCCGCAGCCGGCCCTAGCGTGATCGATTCGATCGCCAATGCGGCATTTTACTACGGCCTTACTCAGAACATCTGCGATGAGATCATGGCCAAAGGTTGGCCGCTGCCGTTTGCCCAGGCCAAGGATAATTTTTATCAGGCTGCGCGTTTCGGCCTGGACAGCCATATTATCTGGTTCGACGGTAATAAACAGCGCCTGCCGCATTTATTCCAAATGGAACTCTTGTCCAGAGCGATGTCAGGTTTAGAGTCTTTAGGCGTTTGCCGTACTGACATCGACACTTACCTGGATGTTATCCGGCAACGTATCACCCATAAACAAAATGGCTCTCAATGGCAGCGCCAATATATCTACGAACACGATCATGATTTCACGGAAATGACGCGAAACTATCTTAAAAATCAAAATACTGGCAATCCTGTCAGCACTTGGGCAACGACGTGAAAACATTGAGCCTTAATCAAATAGATTACTTGCCCGATGGCCTACTGGAGGCCACTCCGGAAAACCTGCACAAAATATTGCCTGAACCGACCCTGATCCATTTAGCGGGTCGACATGCAGAGCCTGTGTTTGTATCGATATTGCTGCACGGCAATGAATCGACAGGGCTTTTCTCGCTGCAATTATTGCTTAAAAAATATCAAAGCCAGCCATTGCCACGCTCATTGTCCATTTTCTTCGGCAATGTCAGCGCCGCCAGAAAAAACATGCGTAAGCTCGATAATCAACCTGATTACAATCGCATCTGGCCCGGCACTGAACTGCCCGATTGCGCGGAAACCGAAATGGCAAAAGAAATTGTTTCCATTATGAAAAAACGCCGTGTTTTTGCCAGCATCGACGTACATAATAATACCGGTATGAACCCTCATTATGCCTGTATCAACAGGCTGGACAACCAGTTTCTGCAACTGGCTTCTTTATTTGGCCGGATGATTGTCTACTTTATCCGACCTAAAGGCGTACAATCAGCCGCATTCGCGCAAATATGCCCGGCTGTTACCCTGGAATGCGGCCGCCCCGGCCAGCACTATGGCGTCGAGCATGTGCTGGAATATCTGAACAGCTGCCTACACCTTACGGCATTGCCGCCGCATCAGGTTCAGCCTCAGGATCTTGACCTTTTTCATACGGTTGCCCAAGTCAAGGTGCATGAAAAAGTCAGCTTCAGCTTTAATCAAGCCGATGCCGATCTGTTGCTGAATGAAGACCTTGAACGCATGAATTTTACCGAGATTCCAGCCGGCACCGTCTGGGGCACGTCCCGATTCAACTCGCTGATACCGCTCATCGCTCAGGATGAATACGGAAATGATATCACCGATACTTGTTTCTCTATTCAGAACGGCGAGTTACTGACAAACAAAAATCACACTATGCCTTCCATGCTGACGCTGGACGAACATGTTATCAGGCAGGACTGCCTGTGTTACTTAATGGAAAGAATACATTTATGAGCTTTTGGAAAACCAAAAAACTGACTGAAATGACAACCGAAGAATGGGAGTCATTATGCGATAACTGCGGCAAATGCTGTCTGAACAAGCTGGAAGACGAAGATACCGGCGACATCTATTTCACCAGCGTCGCTTGTGACCTGATCGACCTGGAAACCTGCCGGTGCACACGCTATGCCGAGCGCTGCACCGTGGTGCCTGAATGCATCGATTTAAAACAGCACGACTTTGCCGAGTATAACTGGTTGCCGTCAACCTGCGCCTATCGCCTGCTTACCGATGGAAAAGAACTTCCTGCATGGCATCCGTTGATCTCGGGAAATGCCGAAAGCGTGCAGGAAGCGGGGGTTTCAATCAACAGTTATGCGATGAAGGAATCGGAGATTGATGACCTCGAAGATCATATTATCGAGTGGCTGGATTAATTTTCAATCCACCTGCCAACCAACCACCCTGAGACTATTCTTTTTCCATCCACTCTTCCAGCGCCGCGATAATGCTTTTCGCCTGTTCCTTGCTGGAAATATTGAATTTTGACTTTTGCTGGTATTCACCGTTACGTTTCTGGTAACGGCGGATGGTATATTTATCAGGGCCATATTCACCTTTAGCTCGGTCCCAATCCTGGTAACGGAACATGACCGTAGCCCAGGCTCCTTTGGTCAGTACTTTTTTGTCCAGCTCTTTGACCGTCTCGATTCCGCCATCTTCATACGTTACAGTCAATTCATCTACAGTTTCAGCCATATCAGCTCCGCGTTATTACAAATCGGTGAGCAGTGTATCAATTTCGGTCAAATGCGCCAACAAGGTTTGTACATTGGCATCGCCCCGTTTGAAATATTCTTCGGCATATGGTGCTATGGCGCAAGCAGTCGGCAGCGGTGCCGCGTATTCAATCAATTCATGCATTCTCGGCAGAAATATAAATTGCAGCCATTGAGGAAACGCCAATATATCATGACTAAAAGGCAACTCACTCGAAAGTGCCTCAACCGAAGGCAGCGCATCCTGCCAATAATTCAACTGTCGCAGCTGAATTTCTACCTCAAATAATAGCTCAGCGATTTGCTGATATTTATCGGAAGCCATGTTATCTGGCGATAAATTGTCCGAATGCGCGACTGCCTTCTCCGGTTTGGATCGTATCAACCACTTCCAGTGTCTGTGCATCGATCACGGAAACATTACTATCAAACCAATTAGCCACGTAAACATGCCGATCGTCCGGATGCGTATAAATTCCCTCCGGCTTATCGCCAACATCAATCAAGGCGATTTCTTTTAGTGTGACGGTATCAATGACCGAAACAGAACTGTCGTCCTGATTGGTTACAAACAAAAGACTGTCACCGCGTGCCAATGCCGCAGCATATGGCCGGCTATTGACTTTCACTGTTGCGATGCGTTTGAGATGGCTTTTTTCCAATACCGTTATGTCATCGCTTTCGACATTAGCGACATAAATACGCTCGCCTTTACCATCAACGGTCAGACCAAACGGGTGCTCGCCCACCTTGGTCGTATTTCTGATTGTCAGTTTGTCCAAATCAATCTGCGAGACCGAATTATCGAGCCGGTTTGCCACATATAACCAGCGATTATCGGGACTCACCATCAATCCGGACGGCGACTGGCCCACAGCAATAATTTCTATAATCTTCAAACTATCCGCATCAATTACTGATACGGTATTCTTATACCAATCCGCCACATAAATACGCTTGCCGTCAGGCGCTGTGGCAATACCCAGAGCACCGTCACCGACTGCAACCTTAGCAATAACCCTGCGATTTAATGCATCCAGAACAGCGAAGCCTTTCGCTTCCGGGGCGCTAACATAAATTCTGTTACCATCAGGTGCAACGGCAACACCGGCAGGCTTCCCGGCAACGGCAATCGTATCGACTACCGTGCCCTTTTCCGTGTCAATAACGGAAACACTGTCCGCTAATTGATTACTGATGTAGGCGAAAGGCTCGGCCGCAACCGATGCTGATAAGAAGGCTGTAGCGACCGCCATCGCTACAGCCATGTGGTTCACTCGGAACACTCGCTAATCCTTACTTTTCAGCCAGGGCTTTCAGATTTTCCAGACCCGCTTTCAAAATAGCTGTAACTGCAGTGTTAGCTGCTTCTTCGTTCATTTCCGCAGGCGGATTGTTGTTCATGTAAGCGCGGTAATAACCAGCTTTCCAGGATACAACCGATGTATTGCCTTTACCTTCTACATCAATGCTGGCCGCATAATTGTCAACAGGCAACACGGGCACTTTCTCTTCAGCACCAGCATGAGTGATGGTTTTCGCCGTGCTCATTTCAGTAATTTTATAAGCATACGTCATTTTTTTGTCGTCATGCTTTTTCAATTCTTCAGTAATTGTTCCACCGTCTTTCAAAGTCAAAACGCGAACTGAGCCTTTCTCGTTGCCTTTATCAGCTTTGGTATCTTTGATGCCAGGATGCCAAGACATATCACTGAAATCCTTGATGATACCCCAGACTTTTTCGGCAGGCGCATTGATAGTGATTTCTTCTTCAGCTTTCTGACGTACAGGGCCATGCGCATTAACAACTGAAGTAAAAAAGAACAGTAAAGCTGAAACAAATAAAATAATTTTCTTCATAATTAACTTCCTTATGGAAACATATAAACTGAACCATCCATTATATGCTAACTCCCTGCAGCAAGCATTAGTTAGCGCATTCCAAAACCAATCTTATGAGCGGTATGTCCACTTTGACAGACGCAATTGAATGTGAAATGAATTTTGCAGAGCCTTCATCAAATGAACTTAACACCGAACCGCTCCATTTTCTCAATACCATACGCTTCCAGAGCCTTGATCATATCCGAATTAATATTTTTATCGCTTTTTAGTTCCTCGAGACGATCGAAATAATCATCAAGTAGAATCCCGGCGCCGGCCTGACGGCCTGTTATCCGATTTACACAAAACTCATGCCATCGCTGCATCTCTTCATGAGTCAGGGTTTCGGGGTAATTGCGCGCCCGATACCTGAATAACATATCCGGCAAACGGGCATCGGTAAAATCAAAAGCCGCTTTAGCCAGATGCTCCGGCGGCATACCCCTAATCCTTGCCATTTTTTGTTTATCGGATTCAGAGAAAAATCCGCCGCTATAAAGCGCCAGATCCGGATCGTATTCCTGCTCCGAGTAGGCAAGACTAAAAACAGCCGATAATTTTGCCTCCAGACCAGTTGCGACCTTAATCTTTTCAATATTGGCGTAACAGAAAGCCAAATCGATTTCCAGTCGCTGAGCATCATCCGGCCTGATAACGGATACCGGCGCCAGTACCGGACATTTATTAATGTGGACCGTTTTTAGAGGTATTCTTTCGACGCCTTCCTGTAAATCGTCGGTGGATGTAAAAATCCTCTGCTGGATTTCTTCGACAGATAAAGACAGCATGGGTTCAGGGTCGACAGAGAGATCGTAAACAACAATGCCATTGCTATTGGTCGGATGTTTACACACGGGCAAGACTATGGCGAGACAATGCTTAAGCGCTGCATATTTGCCCGAGATATGCACGAGAGGCTTAAAGCTGCCGAGCTGCAGCAAATTATGCACTTCAGCTTTAACCCGGTGCTTTAGTAAAAATTGATAAAGTTTTGGTTGGGCTCTTCTAACTAATCTGGCTATCGCTATAGTGGCGTAGACATCGGAAAGCGCGTCATGCGCGGCTAAATGTTCAATACCGTTCGCCCGAGTTAATTCTTCCAGCCTGAAGCTGGGTCTTCCATCTTCATTAACTGGCCAGTGTATACCTTCAGGACGCAAAGCTCTTGCCGCCCTGACCAAATCGATCAGGTCCCAGCGAGAATTGCCATTTTGCCATTCACGTGCGTATGGGTCGTAAAAATTACGATAAAGACAATTGCGAGTTACTTCATCATCGAAACGAATACTGTTATAGCCGACAGTACAGGTATTTGGCTGAGACAATTGCTGATGAATCAGTCGTGTAAATTCTGCTTCGCAAATGCCTTTCTGTTCGGCAAACTGGGGGATGATTCCTGTAATAACACAAGCATCTGGATGCGGCAGTGAATCCGCCGATGGCTTGCAATAAACGACAAAGGGATCATCTATAATATTGAAGTCATAATCGGTTCGAATGCCGGCAAATTGAACAGGCCTGTCTTTTCGCGGGTCTGCTCCGAATGTTTCATAGTCATGCCAAAAAAACGTGCCGTTTTTCATCCAATGAAAATTAATCCTTAATTTTACTCAAGCGAAGCCAATGCTCTTAAAATATCTGTGCGACTGACAATGCCTACCAGGTCAGTATCTTCAAAAACAGGAAAACTTCTGGCGTCTGATTGCTGAAACTTTTCCGCCAAATCAACAATGAATGAATCAGCATCAACACGAATTACGTCCTTCGTCATATATTCGCCCACTTTACCGCCCATACCTTGATCATAAACATTTTCAGCAACAACCCGCATCACGTCCTTTTCCGAGAACATGCCTACTATGTGATCATGCTGATCAAGCACCGGAGCGCTGGTAATCCTATGAGCCAACAATTTCTTTATGGCATCAAAGACATTGGTTTCTTTAGTCAACGTAACCAAATGTTTGGTCATGTAATCTGCAACAGTAATTTTAGCCAACATAACGAACTCCTCATTGTTATTTATTATTTCACCTTGAGCTTGCCGTCCTGCTTATACAAATTCACACTGAGCCATCCTAAACCTTCCCTTCGGCCTCCAGTTTTTTCCTTTTATCACATTTTTCAACGCAGACGCAATTTCCATTGTTAGCGCCCCCACATGAGCCTTTAATCGCCTTTCTGCCAAAAATAACCCCTATCGCCATAATTGCAATGACAATAAGCATAAATACAAAAGTCACGAGAAAATAAGTCATGTTATTACCTTTTTAATTTTGTAAAGCTAGCAAAGGCTCGAGTACTTTTTTCGTCAAAACCCGAATCTTTTTTAATAATAAAAAATGCCGCTATATTATGACGTTCGGCAAATTTATAACCTTCATCTGGACCTAACACCATAATAGCTGTTGCCAACGCATCGGCTTCCATCGTCGTTTTGCTCAGGATCGTGATGGATGCGAGCTTATGCGTTATAGGCCGCCCTGTTCTTGGATCAATAGTATGAGAAAAGCGCACTCCATTGGCTTCAAAAAAATTCCGATAATCGCCGGAAGTTGCCATGGCTATATCAGTAATGCCAACCACTTTCTCTACCACTCTTTCATTGGATGTGGGTTGCTCGATAGCTATATGCCAAGGCTCGGAACTCGCATTTTGCCCTCTTACTCTTATCTCGCCGCCAATTTCGACCATATAGTCGGTTATGCCATTTTTTTCCAACAACAAACCTACCTGATCCACTGTGTAGCCTTTTGCTATAGCCGATAAATCTACATATAAATCCGGCATCGCTTTTTTAACAGCTAACGACTCTTCTTCCTTAATACTTAGATAGTTATAGCCAATTTTGTTCAATCGTTCCTGTATCAGCGCATCATCAGGCGCGACAAATTTTGTCGGATCAGGACCAAATCCCCATAAATTGACCAGAGGCCCCACAGTTACATCAAAGGCGCCATTAGTCAACTGGCTGATTCTTTGCGCTTCTTTCAACACTGTAAATAAAGGAGCAGAGACAGGCACCCAATCAGTAGAGGTATTTTGATTAAAACTGGACAGTTCCGAATCTTCCAGATAAGTAGACATTTGCCCATTTATTTCATCCAAAAGATCCATAATTTGATGTTTCAATTGCTCTGAAATCACCGATTCAGGCAACTTACTGACTTTAATATGGAAGCTCGTACCCTCTGTTAATCCCGAATAAGTGAACGGGTACTCTTGCTCTGTTTTACTGCCACAGGCTGACAATAAAAAAACGAGGGGCAGACAAAGCCATACTCCTCGTCGTTGTTTGATATATTTCATGTGATTCCACTAGCCTCTCTCCCGCAAGAAATTAGTTCTTGCGGGAGAGAGATACCATGTATTACTTAACCGCCAAAGTCATCCAGGAAGATATTCTCTGGTTCAACACCGTTTTCCAACAGCATGTTAATGACTGATGAGTTCATGATTGGAGGTCCGCACATGTAGAACTCACAATCTTCAGGCGCCGGATGGTTCTTTATAAACTCTTCAAAGAGCACATTGTGAATAAATCCGGTATAACCTGTCCAGTTATCATCAGGCAATGGATCTGACAGAGCAACATGCCATTCAAAGTTGTCATTTTCTCTGGCCAGCATATCGAAATCTTCAACATAGAACATTTCGCGTTTGCTTCGTGCGCCATACCAGAACGTCATCTTGCGCTTGGACTTCAGCCTGCGCAGTTGGTCGAAGATATGGGAGCGCATAGGCGCCATACCCGCACCGCCACCGATGAAGACCATTTCGGCATCGGTGTCTTTAGCGAAGAATTCGCCATAAGGACCGGAAACGATACATTTATCGCCTGGCTTCAAGTTAAAGATATAAGAAGACATGATACCTGGCGGTACAGTATCAGGAGCACCTGGAGGCGGCGTCGCGATACGTACGTTCAGCATGATTTCTTTTTCTTCAGGATAAGAAGCCATTGAATAAGCGCGCAAAGCCGCCTCTTTTACGTCGGAGACATATCGCCACAGGTTGTATTTATCCCAATCCTCATGGAATCTTTCTTCAATATTGAAATCGCTATATTTTGCCACATGCGGAGGACATTCAATCTGAATGTAACCGCCGGCACGATATTTGATTTCTTCACCTTCAGGCAATTCCAACACCAGCTCTTTAATGAAAGTCGCCACGTTGTGGTTGGATTTGACAGTACATTCCCATTTCTTGACGCCGAAAACATCATCTTCGACTTCAATTTCCATATTATTTCTAACCGTGACCTGGCAAGAAAGACGCTCGCCTTCAGCCGCTTCACGTTTAGTAATATGCGATGTTTCAGTCGGCAGAATTTCACCGCCGCCTGAATGTACTTTTACCCGACATTGAGCGCAAGTACCGCCACCGCCGCAAGCTGACGGGACAAACAAGCCGTTATCAGCCAATGCCGTTAACAATTTCGCCCCCACAGGCACATGAATTTTCTTTTCATCATTGATCAGAATTTCAACGTCCCCGGAGGCAACCAATTTATTTTTTGCGCCGATAATAACAAATACCAACGCAATCACGATGACCGTGAAAATAATAATCCCTAATGCAATTTCCAGCATTATGCTACCTTCTTATAGTTGGATTCCAGAGAAAGCCATGAAGCCAAGCGACATCAGACCTGCAGTAATAAACGTAATACCCAAACCTTGTAAACCGGCTGGGATATCACTGTATTTCAGTTTTTCGCGCACACCGGCAATAACCGTAATAGCCAATGCCCAGCCGAAACCACTGCCGATACCATAGGTAACACTTTCACCGAGGTTATAATCACGCTCTATCATGAATAAGCTTCCACCAAGAATGGCGCAGTTCACGGTAATCAACGGCAAGAAAATACCTAATGCCGAATAGAGAGCCGGGAAAAACTTGTCCAGAATCATTTCCAGAATCTGTACCAAGGCGGCAATCATACCGATACAGCTTAACAGCGCTAAAAAGCTTAAGTCCACACCGGTAATGCCCATCCACGACAGCGCATCTTCTTTTAACAGCGTATGGTAAATAATATTGTTGGCAGGCACCGTAATGGTTTGCACAACCATTACCGCTATGCCCAATCCCATAGCCGTCGAAATCTTCTTGGAAACCGCCAGGAAGGTACACATACCCAGGAAGAACGCCAGAGCCAGGTTTTCAATGAAAACCGCTTTTACAAATAAGCTAATATAAGCTTCCATTAGTGATGCCCTCCTTCACCATGAGCTATTGACATGATTTTGAAATCCGCCTTTTCAGCCTGCTCTGGTTTCGCTTGTCGAATGGCCCAAATAATCAAGCCAATGATAAAAAAAGCGCTAGGAGGCAATAGCATTAAACCATTAGGATCATACCATCCGCCGTCTTTTGACAAATGGAATACTTCAAAGCCCAACAATTTGCCTGAGCCCAGGGTCTCTCTAAAGAAAGCCACAAGAACAAGAATCAAGCTATAACCTAAGCCGTTGCCAATGCCGTCCATGAAGCTCGCTAAAGGCGGATTTTTCATCGCATACGCTTCAGCGCGTCCCATAACAATACAGTTGGTAATAATCAAACCCACGAATACTGACAATTGTTTACTGACTTCAAAAGCAAATGCTTTCAGGATTTGGTCAACCACGATTACCAAAGACGCAATAATGATCATCTGCACGATAATCCGTATGCTGCTTGGAATATGGTTTCTGATGGCACTAATCGCCGCGCTTGAGCAAGCCGTTACGGATGTCAGCGCGAGCGCCATAATCAGTGATGTAGACATCTGAGATGTTACCGCCAAAGCAGAACAGATCCCCAGAACCTGCAACGTAATCGGATTATTATTGACCAATGGTTCGGTCAATACTTTTTTTGTTTCGCCAGTTAATACTGCACTCATGATTTATTCTCCCCAGCAGTTCTCACTTTATTTAAATACGGTGCGAAACCTTCTTTACCCATCCAGTATTTAATAAGATTGCTTACACCATTACTTGTTAACGTCGCGCCGGCTAAACCGTCCACTTGATACTCGGAACCCGGTTTATTTTTGTCTACTACACCTTTGATTAAACCTAAAGCTGGTTCTCCGGACTCAGAGTAAACCTTTTTACCGTTCCATAGGGCGCGCCAGTTAGGGTTTACTACTTCACCACCCAATCCCGGTGTTTCGGCTTGATCATAAAAGTTAATGCTTTGTACAGTTTGTCCATCAGCTGCCAAGGAAATAAATCCATATAGAGTTGACCATAAACCATAACCATTTACAGGCAAAATAATGGATTGGATATCATCGCCTTTTTTAACTAAATAAACTTTAGCAATTTTGGCTTTTGCACGGATGTGCGCAATATCTTTATCGGCAGGGATAGCGATACTTTGCGCAGGATCTTTTGCCGCTTTACGTTGATCGTAAGCCGCTACATCCATATTCTCTACGTAGTCACCCGTTTCAATATCGACCAGTTTAGGTTCAATCTGTTCGTCAAAAGCTTTGTCGATATCAGTATCAGCTTCTAATAAACCTGCTACATCAAGAATATTACTCTTCATGTCCAGCTCTTTATTGCCGATTTGCAATGGTTTCAACGCGACAGCCGCGAACGCCACCAAAACCGCACAGAACAAACACAGCGACAATGCGATAGCGATAGTTTTTTCTAAACTATCATTATGCAAGGCCAGGATTTTATCGCGGTAAACTTTAAATTTTTCGTAATGTTCACATTTTTTAACTGCGTTAGGCATGACGTTTCACCCTTCTCTTAATGTTTGCCTGAACGACAAAATAATCAATGATCGGTGCAAACATATTAGAAAACAGAATCGCCAGCATCATGCCTTCCGGGAAAGCAGGATTGATGACGCGAATTATCACTACCATCACACCAATTAATATTCCATATAACCACCGGCCTGTATCGGTTCCAGCCGCTGTTACGGGATCTGTTGCCATATAGACAGTACCAAAAGCAAAGCCGCCTAAAACTAGGTGCCAATACCAAGGTAACGCAAACATCGGATTAGTTTCACTGCCTATGATGTTCAATAACAACGATGACGTTATCATGCCAATCATGACGCCAGACATGATTCTCCAAGATGCCACACGTGTATAAAGCAAGAATGCGGCGCCAAGCAAAATGCCAAAAGTGGATGTCTCGCCCATAGAACCGGGAATAAAACCAAAGAAAGCCTGCAACCAGCCATAACCTTCTTTAATTGCTTCAACGCCGCCCGCTGAGGCAAGGCTCAGAGGAGTTGCAGCAGTGAAACCGTCTACGGCAATCCATACTGAATCACCTGACATGGAGGCAGGATAGGCAAAGAACAAAAATGCACGACCAGTCAATGCTGGATTCAAGAAATTTTTGCCGGTACCGCCGAATACTTCCTTACCGATAACAATACCGAATGAAATACCCAGAGCGACCTGCCATAAAGGTATTTCGGGCGGAAGAATCAATGAATATAACATTGATGAAACCAAGAAGCCTTCGTTAACCTCATGTCCGCGCACTGTAGCGAACAAGACCTCCCAAATACCGCCAACAGCCAGTGTCACAATGTAAACAGGCAGAAAATACAAAGCCCCATGAACCAAGCATGACAATGGGTTGTAAGGACTATACCCGAATATCATCATGGGAATGCTGCGCCAGTTATCCGCCTTTGTCAGTCCCATTGCTTCCATAGCCACATTGGCCTGGTAGCCCGTGTTATACAGGGCCATCAAAATACAAAAAAATGTTGCTATTACAACAAAAGTCATGGTTCGTTTCAGATCGTTACCGTCACGAACATGCGTTGCGCCGCGTGTTACATCAGCGGGTGTATAGATGAAAGTATCCACCATCTCATAGAGACCGTAATACTTTTCAAACCTACCGCCTTTTGTAAAATGCGGCTCTATGCTATCTAAGAAATCTCTAGCCGACATTATCCTTCCTTCTCAATTTTAGTTAAATTCGCTCTCAGCACGGGACCGAAGTCATGTTTGCCCGGATCAACAAAAGTCAATAAGGAGACATCTTCCTCATCAAGCTCCAGACAGCCCAACAATTGAGCCTGGTCCGTATCGCCTACAACCAGCGCTTTTAACAGCGGTGTAGGCAAGATATCCATAGGCATCACGGTTTCATAAATGCCGACAGGAACAATGGCCCGGTTGCTGCCATTTTTACTTGTTGTTAATGGAAATTTGCGGCCAGTTTTGCGATCAACGCTTGAGGTATAAATATCCAATGCGGAGTATTTGTCTTTACCGGGAACGATCCAGCCGAACAATTCACGAGCACGGCCTTCTTGCAACACCGAAATCTGATTGTTGTAATAACCCAAATAAGCAGCCCAGTCCGCAGAGCGATGACCATGTAATACAGAGCCGGAAACCACGCGGCTTTCAACATCATCATCCAATTCGCTGGCAACCAGATCATCGGTATTGGCACCAATACGGGTGCGAATCAGCCTTGGGTTCTTGACGGTTGGCCCTGCCAATGACACGACTCTTTCGACATTGAGCTTACCAGTAGTGAACAATGCGCCAATCGCCATCACTGCCTGGTAATCCAGATACCAGACAAATTTTTCCGCATTAACGGGATCGATAAAATGGATATGTGTACTTGGCAGGCCCGCAGGGTGCGGACCGGAAAATTCGGCAACGACAACTGATGCAGTATTGCCTGTAGCGATATCGGCGCCGGTAGCTTTGCAAACATAGGTTTTACCGGCCGTCAGCTTGGAAACAACTGCTAATCCATTGGCAAAATCATTGCCGCGCGCCTTGATGATAACGGCAGGATCAGCCGCTAACGGACTGGTATCGATTGCAGTCACAAAAATAGAATGAGGTGTACTGTCAATCGCGGGAATTTTGCCATACGGACGTGTACGCAAAGACGTCCACAGGCCTGATGCCAATAGATTTTCTTTAACCTGTTCCGCTGCTAAATCACTTAACCGAGACTCTTCATATTTTGTGAATGACTCTTCCGCATTGCCTTGCAGTTCAATCACGACAGATTGTAAAGCCCGTTTGGCACCACGATTGATTGCTTTCACGACACCCGCCCCGGGTGAAGTAAAATTAACACCAGGATTTTTCTTGTCACTAAAGAGTATCTGGCCCAACTTGACCGCATCCCCTTCACTGACCATCATTGTAGGCTTCATGCCTACATAATCCATTCCCAAAATGGCAACGGACTTAACCGCATTGCCATCCTCAATAACTTGTTTGGGTTCTCCCGTTATAGGTAAATCCAAACCTTTTTTAATAGTAAATTGCATAGTTAATAAGCCTATTCTCCAAGCAATGCTGTAAAACTTTCCCCTTATTTTAAGAACGGCAAAACAAGAGGCGTATTAAGACGTAAAACACTGGCATTACATCATAAAAGAGAGCTTTTCTCAACAAAGACCGACTGATACTGTAAGCTTTTATTACACAATATAATCACGCAATCTTATTCCTTGGTACGCCTCAAAATGCCAGTGATATTGTATAAATCCCCCTGCTTTTATAATGTTAATATTGTTTTTATAATCCCATTACAAACCATTAAAAATCATATATAAAGCCAACAAACTCGGCTTGTCTTTGCCTAGGAACTACACGATAACATCGAACAACCGGCCCGCTGCCTCGCCCAATCAGGACGCTTTACCGCAAACACTTCCTTGTCGACCTGTTCGTCATACGGATGCCGCAACAATTTCAGTAACTCATCAATCATTGAATAATCACCTTGCTCAGCTTTGTCGATAGCCAATTGAGCCATGTAATTTCGCAGCACGTATTTAGGATTGACGGCATTCATGCGCATCCTCCTTTCCTGATCCGGTGTTTCGTCCTTCTGCATCCGCCGCATGTAATTTCTTAACCAATGACCAATGCGCTCTTTATATTCGGAAGTTAATTGCTCCGGCACATAATAAGCTTCCATCAACGGCATTATCAGCACTTCATCACTGATATCATTCGGCGTCCTATTATCGATATCCATCGTAGCCAGCTTGCGATAGAAAATAGTCATATCCGTCTCAACCAACTGCAATATAATCAATAGTTCTGCAGTTAATGAATTATCGAATACGCTCAAGCCCAGCTTACCAGCCATCATATCCTCCCAGCCTTTCTCGAAGCTTTCAGCATAAAGGTTGAGCGCCTGTTGCAATAACTCGGCATCTTCAATCAAAGGATAAATAGCATTCGCCAGTTGCGTCAGATTCCAAAAGGCGATCTGCGGCTGATTGCCGAAACGATAACGGCGCATTGAAGCGTCGGTCGTGTTGGGCGTCCAGTCAGGATCATAATTTTCCAGCCAACCATAAGGCCCGTAGTCGATGGTGAGTCCCAGGATAGACATGTTGTCGGTATTCATGACACCATGAACGAATCCCACTCGCTGCCAGTGCACGATCATCTCGGCCGTCTTACGGCAGATTTCCTCAAACCAGGCCAAATAAACTGTGGGCGAAGGTTCGCCTAAATGTGGAAAGTCAGTTCGAATCGTATAATCCGCCAACTTTTTGAGCAGCTTGATATCACCGCGCGCCGTGAAAATCTGGAAGCTGCCAAAACGCGTAAAGGAAGGCGCCACCCGGCACACGACAGCCCCCGGCTCAGCCTTGGGATTACCGTTGTAGAACATGTCCCGAATTACACATTCACCAGTCAATGTCAAACTCAAAGCCCGCGTGGTCGGCACGCCCAGGTGATGCATGGCCTCGCTGCACAAGAATTCGCGCACTGACGAGCGCAATACCGCCAAGCCGTCTGCCGTGCGTGAATAAGGCGTAGGACCAGCGCCTTTAAGCTGTAAAACCAAACGCTGGCCTTGCCGATTGAGCACTTCGCCCAGATTGATAGCGCGACCATCGCCCAACTGCCCTGCCCAATTGCCGAACTGGTGCCCGCCATAACAGGCCGCATAAGGCTCCATGCCCGCCGACAGTCTGTTGCCTGTAAATACCTCGGCAAAATAATCCGATTCACAAGCTTCCAGGGCCAAATCCAGTTGATCTGCAACTTCTCTGGAATAAGCGATCAGTTTTGGCTTGACTACCTTGGCTGGAGACACATGGGAATAACAAGCGCCGATTACCTGACGGCGATTATTCGAAACTTCAGGATCACCGGGCAATTCGTGTATAAAACGATTATCGAACAGCAACTCATCAAGATGCATAATTTTGGATAGGGAATAATTCATATTGGAATAATTATCGTTAAATCAAAGGGGAGTCATAATCATCGGTTTTTCTAACTCTGCTTCCTCGTCAAGTTGACCGAGATTATTGTACTGGTTTAGCTTGAGCCACATAAACCCTAGCAAGCCTCAGCAGATAAGTAGTTTACCCAGCCAAATAAAGCTATTGCATTGAAAATAAATATTATTTTATTTTTAAAATAACTCATTGATTGAATGCCAATAAATTTTTAAAGACCATCCTTATTCAGAATATTCATAAAACCGGACGTTTTGTGCAAGACCGACTTAAAATAAGCAAAAAATATACCAATATTGCAATAATTATAATTGTAGGCTCTTAGAAGTTATTGGATATTACCTTCATAATTTTCTTAAACCATCATCACCAATTATTCCGATAAAAATAATATGAACGAGAAATTTAGTCTGACAACATCCTTAATTGCACGGCTGAATTATTTGCTTCAGATAATGCCAACCCTTCCCTAAACGGAAAGTTAGTATAAAATTATGTTAACTGCATCACCTAGCCTTACTCGCAGTGAACTATACCGGATTAATACTTAAAACCAGCTAAATGCTAGCGACTGTTAATTTAGCTCCACAGACACACTAGCAAGACAGAATATCTATATCTAATTGTTCTTGATGTAATTATTAGTAACACAAACCAACTAAACACTTAGCCCGGAAAATTTCCGCATCAATCCCGGCAGCATATATCTAGCTCACCTGATATAATGCGAGCTCAAATTTCACTTGTACTATTCGCTAGGTTTAACAAATGCAAAAGTAACCCGTAACCGTGCTTTAGCTATTGATTTCATTAAAAAAAACCATAATATAATTATTAAACGTGAAATTTACTCAACTTATTTTGATACCCGTCCTTTTATTCTTCGTATCTAGCATCAGTTACGGACGGCATGCCGCTATAGTTATCGACGCCGATAACGGCAGCATATTGCATGAACTAGAAGCCAACCAACTTTGGTTCCCGGCCTCCCTTACCAAAGTCATGACGCTCTATATGACGTTTGATGCTTTAAAAGAGGGGCAACTTGGTCTGCAAGATGTACTGACTGCCTCCTCGCACGCCGCACGGCAGCCTAACAGCAAATTAGGTTTGAGGCAGGGAGAAAAATTAACCGTCAGAGACGCTATTTTGGCTGTGATCACGCGCTCCGCGAATGATGCGGCTGTTGTTCTTGGGGAAGAACTAGGGGGGACTGAAGAGAACTTCGGGGCAATGATGACGGCAAAAGCACACTCATTAGGAATGAGCAGCTCCCGTTTCATGAATGCAACCGGACTTCCTAATGATTTGCAAGTCACTACCTCACGGGATTTGGCGGTTTTGGCATGGCGAATCCAGCGTGATTTTCCTGTTTATTATCAATTTTTTTCTGCCCAAAGTTTTGATTACAAGGGCGCCACATTGCGCAGCATTAATGCTTTTGTAAAGAATTATCCCGGCGCAGAAGGCATGAAGACCGGCTTTACCTGCGGTTCGGGCTATAATCTGATGGCTTCGGCACATCAGAATGGTCACCGGCTGATCGGCGTGGTATTAGGAGGAAAGACCAGCAAGGAGCGCTACCAGCTAATGACTCAGATAATGGATGCCAGCTTTGCCAAGAGCTTTAGCACCGACCCATCAAGAGATATTTATTCGATAGAGACCGGTTCAATCACCCCCCCTCCTTATCAACTTGATTGCGGCAGTCATCGAGCGACTTCAAACCTGTTAGCGCAAGGCGATGGCATTAAAAAGCATATAAACCACGCTAGACACGCCAAGAGAGTACAACATCACATCAAGCGCGTAAGCAAAGCCAAGAATACAAAAAGGACCTCGCGAGTCAGCAAAAACAAAAGCGCTACAAAAACCAGAAAGGTAAGCAAAACTAAAACCGCCGCCAAAACAAAGAGCGCAAGAAAATCCAGAAAGACAATCAAAGCCAAAACCGCGCCCAAAACAAAGAGCGTAAGCACGACCAGGAAAACGAATAGCTAGTCCTTTGCTGAAATTCGCAAGGAAACGAAGAAATATCGGTTATAAGATACCCCACAGCAGGGATTCTGTGGGGTCGAGTAAATTGAACTGATCAGCTTTTACAAGGCATCAGCAACATAATCAAAAAGCAAATCTTATGCATACCCTTCCGGGTTTTTGCATTGCCAGTTCCAGGTGTCCGCAATCATATCGTCAAGCCTTTTCTCTGCCTTCCAGCCAAGCTCTTTATACGCCAGTTCAGGATTAGCGAAATATTCGGCAAGATCCCCCGCTCTACGTGGAGCGATTTTATAATTCACCGTTCGCCCCGTTACTGTTTCGAAAGTTTTTATAATATCGAGAACGCTATATCCTCTGCCTGCCCCGAGATTATAAGCCTTGCATCCGCCTGACTTGAATTTCTCACTCTGTAACGCTTCCAGTGCCTTGACATGGCCTTTAACCAGATCAACCACGTGAATGTAATCCCTGATACCGGTGCCGTCCCTGGTTGGATAATCATCACCGAAGACGGATAATTGCGCCAATTTGCCGATCGCCACTTGCGAAACGTAAGGCATCAGGTTATTGGGAATACCATTGGGGTCCTCGCCGATCAAACCGCTTTCGTGCGCGCCGATCGGATTAAAATAGCGCAATAAGGCAATTTTCCATGGTGATTGCGCCCCAATAATTGTATCGGCCGCCGACAGGTCGCGCAGAATCTCCTCTACCATGAATTTGGTCCGGCCATAAGGATTGATAGGGCCTAAAGGAAAATCCTCGGAATACTGCACAGAAGCAGATTCACCATAAACGGTCGCAGAAGAACTGAACACCAATTGTTTGACGTTAGCTTCGGACATTGCTTCAGCCAGTACCAACGTGCCATACACATTGTTGTGATAATAATTCAATGGCTGCTCGCAGGATTCGCCCACGGCTTTTAATCCTGCAAAATGCATAACGGCAGTGATGGATTCCTGAGTAAAAATCTCTGCCAATGCCTTCTTGTCCCGGATATCGGCTTCGTAAAACTGTAGCGATTTACCGGTTATCCGCTCTACCCGATGCAAAGTCTCCACTTTGCTATTGCATAAGTTATCGATGACAACAACCTGATAACCAGACGCCAGTAACTCAACACAAGCATGACTGCCGATATAACCCGCGCCACCAGTGACCAATATTGTTCGTTCATTCATGCCCACCCCTTCCTCCTGTTAATCAATTTTTTTTAATTTTATCAAATGCAAGCGACGGTTATCGGCCCTAATCACTTCAAACCGCAGATTGTCTACAACCAGGCTCTCGCCTTTTTTAGGCATATGCTCCATCTGGCTGACAATGAATCCGCCAACGGTATCGTACTCGTCTGTCGCCAGATGCGTGGAAAAAAACTCATCGAATTCTTCTATCGGCGTTAAGGCTTTTATCATGAACTCGCTCTCATTACGTTGGGAGATATAACCTTCATCTTCCTCCTCATCGTATTCGTCTTCGATTTCACCGACAATCTGCTCTAACACATCTTCAATGGTGACCAAACCGGCCGCCAGTCCGTATTCATCTATTACAATAGCCATATGATCACGATTGGTACGGAATTCTTTCAGCAAAACATTCAGGCGCTTGCTCTCCGGGACAAAATTGACCGGACGCATGATTTCTTCAATTCTAAGATGCTTGTTTTGCAAGGCATGTGCCAGCAGATCTTTTGCCAATAGAATACCGACCACTTTACTGCGGTCATCTTCAATAACCGGAAAACGTGAGTGCGCCGATTCCAAAACCAGCGGAAAGATGGTGTCGAGCTCGGCATCACGCGGCACTACCACCATTTGGACACGCGGGATCATGATATCTCTGACCCGCATTTCAGACACCTGTAAAACCCCTTCAATCATGGTCAGGGCATCGGTATCCAACAATCGTTTTTCCCTAGCTTCTCTCAATATTTCAAGAAGGTCATCCAGGTCTTGCGGCTCCCCTGTCAGCAGATGGCTGATTTTATCTACCCAACTCTTCTGCGGGGAGTTTCTACTTGGGGGTTGTTCATCACTCATGCTTCTGTTACCTCAATATAAGGATTATTTATGTTCAATTTTTTCAGAATTTCTATCTCTTTGCCTTCCATCTGTTCGGCTTCGTCTTCATCGATATGATCATAGCCCAACAAATGCAATACGCCGTGGACTATAATATGCGCCCAGTGATGAATCGGCAGTTTGTGCTGCTCAACCGCTTCCCTGGCGACTACCGGCGCACAAATCACCAAATCGCCCAATAAATTCAAGTCTATGCCGTCCGGTACTTCAAACGGAAAACTGAGAATATTGGTGGGGCCTTTTTTATGGCGGTACTGGTCGTTGAGCTGGGCGCTTTCGGCTTCATCGACAATACGGATGACAATTTCGGTGTCCTGACTGACATCCTCAAGCGCCGCATCAATCCACGCCTGGATTTGCGCTTCATCCGGCTGACCTTCCGATTCAAAAATGCGCTGAATGTCTATCTGGTTCATCAATCCGCCTTATGTTTCTTTTCATACGTTTCATAAGCAGAAACGATACGTTGCACCAAAGGATGCCGGACGACGTCGCGCACATTGAAAAAAGTAAAGCTAATACCTTCAACATCTTTCAAGACCTCAAGCACATGCCTTAATCCGGACATTTTTTCGGACGGCAAATCTATTTGTGTCACATCACCCGTTACTACAGCAGTCGAGCCGAAACCGACACGGGTCAAAAACATCTTGATCTGTTCGGTAGTCGTATTTTGCGCCTCGTCCAGAATAATGAATGCATCATTGAGCGTCCGGCCGCGCATAAACGCTAGCGGCGCCACTTCGATAATGCCACGGTCGATCATCTTCTCGACGCGCTCAAAACCGAGCATTTCATACAGAGCATCATAAAGAGGGCGTAAATACGGATCGACTTTTTGCGCCATATCGCCGGGCAGAAAACCGAGTTTTTCCCCTGCTTCCACAGCCGGACGCACCAGAATGATTTTTCTTACTTTCTCGGTTTGCAGAGCTTCAATCGCACAGGCTACAGCCAAATAGGTTTTACCGGTTCCGGCAGGACCTACGCCGAAGTTGATATCATGCGACATGATCTTGCGCAGATATTCCTGCTGATTGGCCCCGCGACCTTTCAGTATGCCGCGCTTGGTCTTGATCAGAACATTCGGCTTATCCGAGTCTTCAGGTGCTGCCAGAATCTGTTCTATAGAGGCGTCCTGCATGGCCAGATGAATCGATTCGGATGTCAGCGGTTCTTTTTCAGTGCTTTCGAACAATTTCTGCATGACCGCACAAGCGGCTTTTACTGAACTGTCGGCACCGGTAACTTTAAACCGGTTGCCACGATTAGCGATTTCAACCTGAAGGCGGGCTTCTATCTGCCGCAGATGAGAGTCGAACTGACCACAAAAATTAGAGAGCCTGACGTTATCGGCAGGCAACAGGGTAATTTCCTGAGATGTCATAACAGTCAATACTTAATTGTGTTGAATAATTTTATCGACAGAAGTATCCATAATACGACCCCGCAAAGAATTAGCTAGCGCTTCGGTAATCAATACATCGACAAACTGTCCGATCAGCCTGGGATGAGCAATGAAATTGACGACGCGGTTATTTTCGGTTCTGCCCTGCATCTGTAGAGGGTTCTTTTTGGATTGGCCTTCGACCAAAACGGTCTGCACGGTATTGACCATACTGTCCGAAATCGCGGCCGCCATCTCGTTGATACGCTGCTGAAGGCGGTCGAGACGCTGTTTTTTCGCCTCCTCGGGCACGTCATCGGGCATATCGGCCGCCGGTGTCCCGGGGCGTGGACTGTAAACAAAGCTGTAAGACAAATCGAAACCGATTTCTTCAATCAGCGACATGGTCTCTTCAAATTCCGCCTCGGTTTCGCCGGGGAAGCCGATAATAAAATCCGAAGACAGATAAATATCCGGCCTCACTTCGCGTAATTTACGTATTTTTTCGATGTAATCGGCACGTGCATAACCACGTTTCATCAGCTTTAATATGTGATCGCTGCCGCTTTGGACCGGCAAATGCAGATGGTTGACGAGCTGCGGAATTTCGGCAAATGCTTCAATCAGGTTGTCGGAAAATTCAGCGGGATGAGAGGTTGTAAAACGGATGCGATCTATACCGTTCACGGCCGCGACATAGTGCAGCAGTAAAGAGAAATCAGCGATATCGCCATCATCCATCTCGCCGCGATAGGCATTGACATTCTGACCTAACAGGTTGATCTCGCGTACGCCTTGCGCTGCCAGTGCGGTGATTTCGGCAATCACATCATTCAGCGGCCGGCTGATCTCTTCTCCGCGCGTATAAGGGACCACGCAGAACGTACAATACTTGCTGCAACCTTCCATGACCGACACAAACGCTTTCGGCCCTTCGGCCCGGGGTTCGGGCAGCGCATCGAATTTCTCTATCTCGGGGAATGACACGTCAACCACGCGTTCCTGTTTCATGCGCGCCTGATCGAGCAACTGCGGTAAGCGATGCAGGGTTTGCGGACCGAAGACGATATCGACATAAGGCGCGCGTTTCTGGATCGCCGCGCCTTCCTGACTGGCGACGCAACCACCGACGCCGATGATGACATCGGGACGCTTGTCTTTGATTTTTCGCCATTTGCCTAGGGCTGAGAAGACTTTTTCCTGTGCTTTTTCGCGTATCGAACAGGTATTAAGTAACAGAACATCCGCCTGTTTCGGATCATCAATCAGTTCAAAACCGTGTGAAGCCTTAAGTACATCCCGCATTTTATCGGAATCGTACTCATTCATTTGACAACCATTGGTCTGAATATAAAGTTTTTGTGTCATATAGTGTATTAGTAAATCACCCGGAAATAAAAAGCCCGGAATCGACCTGGCTTTATTGCGATGAAATGGCGATTCATGAGCCCGATAATAAAAGAACCCCTGAATATATCAACAAGAGCTTAATAAAAAGCTGACATTATAACCTGAATAGCGCTTAAACAATAAACTCGTACCATGCCCAACCATCGTTCCGGGTTGAATTACATTTTAAGACTATTCAATAAAGCAACAATTCAATCCAGTGCAATACCTTTCCGGAACTGGCCGATTGCAGATGATTTAAACAGCCTATATTGGCTGTCGCAATAAGATCAGGCTCATTCGCCTGTAGCGCCTGTAGTTTATTGCGCAATAATTGCTCGGATAAAGCCGGCTCCAGCAAGGAATAAACGCCCGCCGAACCGCAGCAAAGATGCCCATCGGCAACAGCCGTCAGCTGATAACCGACTTTTTCTAATATCGCTTCCACAATCCCGGTTATTTTCTGCCCGTGCTGTAGCGTGCAAGGCGATTGAAAGGCGACCTTTCTGTTATCGGCCTTAAACACGGCCAGGTCCTCCGACATTAACACGATGCCGACATCCTTGACCAGCATCGAAAATCGCGCCGCTTTTTCAGCGTAATCGCGATCATGCCTTAATAACTCACCGTAATCTTTCACCATGATGCCGCAACCACTCGCTGTCATGACAATGGCCTCGGCACCCTGCTCAATATAAGGCCAGCAGGCATCAATGTTTTTTCGCGCAAACGCCAGGGCTTTTTCATGATCGGATAAATGGTAATCCAGGGCGCCGCAGCAAACGCCCGCCTTTACTTGAATCAAGGAAATACCTAGTTTATCCAGAACCCAGGCCGTTGCCACATCGATCGACGGTGCCAGCGCTTGCTGCACACACCCCGGCATGATCAGCATTTTTCGGGCATGAACTGCCTCAGGCCAACCAGGCACCTTTTCTTTATCAGGGATTTTATTTTTTAGCGTTTGAGGCAAAACCGGCTTGATCAGGCGGGCGCCATGTAACAAAGCACTGAAACGGTTCCGATAAGGCAAAACAGCCGTGATTAATCCCCGCAGTATTTTTTGCCCGGCTGCGCGCCCCACCTGCTCATCCAGCATAACCCGCCCCAAATCCAGCAATCGTCCGTAACGGACGCCTGAGGGACAGGTCGTTTCGCAGGATCGGCAGTTCAGGCAACGATCCAGATGCTGTTGCGTCAGACGCGTGACAGGCTCGCCTTCCAGCAGCTGTTTTAACAGATAAATTCGCCCGCGCGGGCCATCGAGTTCATCGCCTAATAATTGATAAGTCGGGCACGTCGCGTTACAAAAACCGCAATGCACGCAGGCGCGCAGGATGCCCTCCAGTTCGTCGTGCTCTGGCTTTTTCTTAACGAATTCGGCTAGGTTGGTCTGCATTTACCAGTCCCGGTACATTCTGTTCGGATTAAAGATGCCGGCAGGATCGAACGCCTGCTTTATGTTCCGATTGAGTTCCTGAAGCTTACCGTTTAATGGCTGAAAGACATCGCCGGAACGATCTTTGCCTTTGAATAAAACCGCATGCCCCTGCGCGTTTTCAGCAACTGAGAAGACTCGTCGCGGCGGCTCTTCCGATTTCAGCCAACGTTGACCACCACCCCAGTCATAAAGCCAGACGCCTGATAAATCCAGCTCCGCGGTAGCAGGAGGCACGACAATGCGCCATAAATTCGTGTCGCCTTGAAAGAAATCAAGACGCTGCTCGTTTAAATACTTCCAAAACCTGCGGTCAGCCATAGCCGCATCGCCGCCTATTTTACCGATAGCGGCTTTGACGGCTTTTTCCGCACCGGATAGCCTGACATATAAGATACGGCCATTGTAACTTAATCCGGAAACGGGCAGCGATTGCGCGGCCAGCATCGTCATTTTGCTGATCGTATCGGAAGGATTCAGTTCGAAGCATGTCGTCAACTCAAGCACAGGCAATGGCAGCACTTTCAGGGACACTTCCAATAACACACCCAGCGTGCCCATAGCTCCAGCCATTAAGCGCGAGACATCATAACCGGCCACATTTTTCATAACCTCGCCACCGAACGATACGACTTCCGCCTTGCCGTTAATGAGTTTACAGCCCAGAACAAAATCCCGTGCCGATCCGGTAAAGGGACGCCTTGGACCGGACAACCCACATGCTACTGCACCGCCCAAGGTTGCCTTATCCGAGAAATGCGGCGGTTCAAACGCCAGCATTTGGCCTTGCTCTGCCAGGGTTTGTTCTATATCCGCTAATAATGTGCCAGTGCGGGCGGTGATGATCAGTTCCGAGGGATGATAATTGACGATACCCTGATGCTCCAGCGTGCTTAACAGCAACCCGCCCGATTCCCTGCCGAGAAAAGATTTGCTGTTACCGCCGACAATCTTCAAGGGTGCATTGGTGTCAACAGCATGCCGGACGGCTTGCTGCAGAAAAGCTTCGGTTGAATCCTGCATTGTCTATAACTGACTTATCTTTGCGACAACGCCGAATTTGGGATGATCCAGATAATGAACCTCATTCAATTTAATGCGCCGGTTTTCATTTAACCGATAAATAAACGCTTCACTGTTAGCCTGACCGGGCGCGTACTCCAGATCGACAATCAACTGCAACGTCTGACCGCGCTGGATACGAATAAAACCGTTCAATGCCCCCTCCGCGCCCTGAATATGGACAGGACTGCTCGATGCGCCTTCCGCGATGGTCTGAAGCCAGGCAATATGAATGACAGGTTTGTAAACAGGATCTTTCGATAAGGCCGCATAAGCATCGGCAAGCGCCATCGTATCGGCTTGTTTATAAGTTGACAGTTCAGTCAGGCCGGCCGGCCATTTGATTTGGCTTTCGGTTTGATCAAATACCTCTGTATTGGGCATATCCTGCGCAAAAACCATCAATTCAATCTGATAGTCATTACCTTCGGCTAAAACCCGGTTGCTGAAAAAACTCAGCAGCATAGCCAAGCCATAAACCATCAGGTTTTTCATCCTTGCATTTCTTTCATTCAATAGCGGCATTTATCAGCTTAACCCGAAAATGTTTCAACTAACCGGGATATTAAACCTATCGACGTTTTACATCCAGCCTGATGAATATCCGCAAAGAATTTATTCCCCATCCGCAGTCACTGACTTGACTACTCTTTTGGTACCTCTGCCGATTGATTTGGCGGCATCGCGCGTGCCATGACCGATCTCTCGGGTGACATCACGCGAAGTATGCCCTATGGTTCTGCCCGCTTCCTTAAACTCGGCGCATGCTGATAAATACAGACAGCATGAAATGACGATTAGTATTTTCGGAAAGTTTATAACGGGTACGATCATTTATTTTCAGTAGCCATGCTCAAGATCGTTTATCTCTTTCAGTATGCCGTTTTCAAACAATAAGCGTTGCTGAAGCCGTCTCGGCCCGAAGTTGTAAATCCACTCATGAATGATAACTTGTTCAAACTCTTCAATTTCAAGTGAGCCACGAGGATGCCGTAAGCGATTCCCGCGATACCCTATTCGCTCTTCCATATATTGGGGTTCACCGCATTTTTGCAGAACCTCTGTTTCATGATCGCCTTTCGTGATAAGCCAGCTCCCGCATCTGAAAGCTGCCTCGGCCGTGTCGGCGGCAAAGAGAAAACCAGACAGCAGCAATATTTTTTTCATCCTTTTTTCATCCCGCTTGATCATAAAGATTAATGTGATGATTTATTTTAGCCTGACCCGATGAATAGGGGCTGAATAATATTTGCCGCTCTAATCTGACTGTCCCTCAAGCGGTATTGCACTCGATTGGACTCAGCACATGCCCCGCTTTCCGAATAGCCGACATAACCTGTTCCGCTGTTATGGTTTTTGTACATTCGAACGCTCTGGCGGTATTTTTATGATCCGGGCACCAGTTCCAGTCGCCGGGATCGAGCCTGTATCTATTAAAACAACCGCCACATGCCGATTCATCCGCGGCAATTCTGATACAATCTTTCATTTCGGAATAAGGGTATGAAAATCCGCTAATCAGACAGGTCGGACAACCGACAGCCCAGGACAGCCAACTTAGCCCGCTGCCGATTCCTATGAATAGCTTTGCATGTTTCAGGTAATTGACAATCTGTTCAAGGGGACCTTCCGGAATGTAAATGACTCCATCCGGCGCTTTATTGCCCATATACTCGCGACCTTCTTTCGACAGGAGCACGACCTGGTAGCCACTGTCTTTCAATAACTGAACAAGTTCCTGCCAACCCGCCTTGTTGTTCCAATACTTGGCCTGAGCCGTAGCATGCACGGCAATGCAGACATAGTCCTGTACCATGGGCCGAGGTAAGTCCGCATCCTTGATACGAGGCCGGAAACCTGAATAATTCAGGCCGAGAATATCGGAGGCGGTTTCTCCCAAAGGCTGTTCGCGAAAATTCCTGACATTCTTGTTGTAATCAATATTGCCATCGGCATCATAAAACCATCCGATACGGTACATGGCATACAAATCATGCACGACTACGCCAGGCTCAACGAATTCAATATCAGGGTATTTTTCTGCGAATAAATCATTCATGAAGGTCGAACAGACCATTTGGCACGCATGTTTTCCCCTGAATTCCTCCACTGAGTGCAACCAGGCCATCGTGTCACCCAGAGCCCGGGATTCCAGAG
Organism: Methylobacter luteus IMV-B-3098; assembly: GCF_000427625.1. GTDB lineage: Bacteria > Pseudomonadota > Gammaproteobacteria > Methylococcales > Methylomonadaceae > Methylobacter > Methylobacter luteus. The sequence goes on along the minus strand of NZ_KE386569.1, from coordinate 837,057 downwards.
CGATATAGACACGCTGGTCTTCACAATCATAGACATGACTGAATACCAAGGCATTATCGGATTTTCTGAAGATATTGATCTTCCATTTCGTAAAATAGCTTCGTGACGTACGAATCCACTGGTTATTCTGTATTTCGCCCTGGTGCACGACTTCATTGTTTGCCGTATCGATAAACTGCACCAGATAGAATTCATGGACGTTTCCAAGTATTTCGATAAGCGCGCCATCGACGAAACTGAAGCGACAAATATTCACCGGCAATTCTTTCTGGAAAGTGGATTGTTTTTTGCGTCTGTTTTTGCCCATGGTGAACAAATCCGGTGATTGTTGGGCGATTCGACAGCGATCTCTGTCAGCGTTGTTGCGATGCTCTCGAACGCAAGAAAAATGCGTCATCCGCATTTGTAATCTCAAGGATATATAAGGATGACGCTGTCTTTATGGATTTATAAAATTATTTCGGCATATTGATGCTCTGCAAAACCTCGTCAAGCGTAATTCCTCCGGCCGGCTCTCCATCACAAGTTGTAGGCTTAGCCTCTCTGACCTTCCAATCCTCAACACGATTCGGATTTCCTTCCATCACAACATTGTAATGCCCGGCAAAGATTGTATGTTGCACGTCGACGCAAGGAATCACCAACAGATTATTGTCAAAACTGACTATCACTTTCTTGCGAAGGTCAGGATCTCTCGTGACCGGCGATGTTCCTGCAGTGCCGGCAGTACCGGCTGTACCGGAAGTGCCATCCGTGCCTTTGATCTCAGAAACGCTTGGCAAGCCTATGGCGGCCAGCACATCGTCGCTTTCAATTTGGTTGTCGAATGGATAATCGCAGACCGGATCTGTTGTCATTTCAGCGCGTTTAAGCTTCCAGTCAAAGCCGCTGCCGTTGCCAGCCAGCGCCATCACTACGTTGTAGTGTCCGTCGAATGGAGAATCTTTCACATCAACACAAGGTATAACTATCAACTTATCACTAAAGTCGGCTACAACTTTTTTCCTGGGCTCGATGTCGCCTGATGTACCGGATGTACCAAATCTACCCGATGTACCGGCTGTACCCGATGTGCCAGTTGTACCTGCCGTACCAGCTGTACCTGCCGTACCAGCCGTACCTGCTGTAGCGAATGTACCTGATGTGCCCGATGTGCCGGCTGTACCCGATGCGTTTGATGGGCTGGATCCATCATCAGCGCCATTCTTTGCGAATAAAGGCGTGGCTACAGCTAATGAACCAGCTATTAATATTGCTATGTTGCTTCTTATCTTCATAAACCCTCTCTTAAAACCGATAAATTTCATGCTAAGAATCACTTAATAGCTATGGAGTTTTGGTAGTTCAAATACTCTATAGTTAATACCTTACAAAAGCTAAAGGTTCAATTTGATATCGCGTTAAATTAACAGGTAACCCTGGAGATTGTTTTGATGAAAAAATAGTGTTTTATATTAATTAGTTAGACCTTTATTTGTTTTGTTCCCTAATAATATTTTCATGCGCAAAAAGAATAGTCCGCAATAGTTTATAAACTCTTAAATACTATTCAGGCCAAACAAATTAAGTGTTTGCTTCAAATTCCTGTAAAAAAAGTCGGCAGTCAGTAACAATCCTGTAGCGGAGGCTTTTATGCGGGAATGGGTATTCATCATGGCTGTCGACGCTGGCATCCATCAACCCTACCTGGACAAGGCGCCAGATAGAGCCGATAGGCTTGAAACACTGCCCGCTCGTTCTATTCAATCGCCAATCGTTGCAGCAGCGCTGAAATAAATTCCAACTTATCCTGTGTCGTGGCAAACGCCTTCACAAACCTTAATTTATCGGCGCCGTCGAATTTATAAATCTGGGCCTCGGTTTGTATTAAAGTGATCAGCTGTTCGGTATTGATAACCGGTTCCGCGCTGAAAACAAGGCGGCCACCGGCTGCGCTGGCCTCGATTTTTCTGATGCCCAGCTTTTCTGCCTGCTGCTTTAATTCGGTAACACTGAATAAAGTTTTTACCGGCTCCGGCAGCAGGCCGAACCGGTCTATCATTTCCACCTGCAGTTCGCGCAGATCGTCCTGCGTTTCGGCGCTGGCTATGCGTTTATACAATACCAGCCGCGCATGGATATCGGGCAGATAATCTTCCGGTATCAACGCCGGCGTCTGTAGATCGACTTCCGGTCCCATATCGATTGGCGCATCAAGTTCCGGCTGCTTGCCCGATTTCAGCGCGTTGACCGCGCGCTCTAGCAGTTCGGTATACAGCGTAAAGCCGATTTCCTGAATTTGGCCGCTTTGATCATCGCCAAGCAACTCGCCGGCGCCGCGGATTTCCAGATCGTGCGACGACAGCATGAAGCCGGCGCCCAAATCGCCCGATGCCTCAACCGCTTCCAGCCGTTTTACCGCATCCTTGCTCAGCAAGGTTTTGGGCGGCACAATGAAATACGCATAAGCGCGATGATGTGATCGCCCTACGCGGCCGCGCAGCTGATGCAACTGCGCCAGGCCCAGTTTGTCGGCACGATTGATAATCATGGTATTGGCGCTAGGGATGTCGATGCCGCTTTCGATAATAGTACTGCAGAGCAACAGGTTGAAACGCTGATGATAGAAGTCCAGCATGATGCGTTCCAGCTCGCGTTCCGGCATTTGGCCATGCGCGATTTCAATGCGCGCTTCCGGCACCAGCTTGGCGAGTTCCAGCGCCATTTTCTCCATTGATTTGACGTCGTTATGCAAAAAGAATACCTGACCGCCGCGCTTGATCTCGCGCAGACAGGCTTCCCTGATCTGCGAATCTATCCACTCGCTGATAAAAGTCTTGATGGCATGCCGATTCGGCGGCGGGCTGGCAATAATGGAAATATCGCGCAGACCGGACATGGCCATATTCAACGTGCGCGGAATCGGCGTCGCGGTCAGCGTCAGCATGTCCAGTTCGTTACGCAGTTTTTTGAAATGCTCTTTCTGGCGCACGCCGAAACGGTGTTCCTCGTCGATGACGACCAGGCCCAGCGCCTTGTATTTGATCTCGTTCGACAGCAGTTTGTGCGTGCCGATCACGATATCGACCTTGCCCTGCTCCAGCTCGTCCGCGATTTCCTTCTGCTGCTTGGGTGTCACAAACCGCGACATGACCTCGACGCGCACGGGCCAGTCGGCGAAACGGTCCCGAAAATTCTGATAATGCTGCTGCGCCAGCAACGTTGTCGGCACCAGTACAGCCACCTGCTTGCCGCTTTGCACAGCGATAAACGCCGCGCGCATCGAAACTTCAGTCTTGCCGAAGCCGACATCGCCGCATATGACACGGTCCATGGGTTGCGGGCTGGCCATATCATCCAGGATGGCTTCAATGGCGGTTTGCTGGTCTGGTGTTTCTTCAAACGGGAAGGCATCGGCAAAAGCCTGATATTCGACATTATCGACATCAAACGCATGACCTTGCTTGATTGCCCGCTTGGCATGAATTTCCAGCAGTTCGGCCGCGACATCCCGGATGCGTTCGATGGCCTTTTTCTTGGCTTTGCTCCACTGATCGCCGCCCAACTTATGCAAAGGCGCGTTTTCCGGGCTCATGCCCGTATAACGGCCAATCACATTCAGTGACGAGACCGGCACATACAGCTTATCGTTATTGGCATATTCCAGGGTCAGAAATTCGGCCGTAACGCCGCCGATCTGCAGTGTCTGCAGGCCCAGATAACGGCCCACACCATGTTCCTGATGCACGACCGGCGAACCAATCGTCAACTCATTCAGGTTATTGACGATATTTTCCAGTTCCCGGACCGCCGATCTCCGCCGCCGGCGCCGCTGCTGCGCTTTTTCGCCGGAAAGCAGGCTTTCAGTGATGACGGCAATGGGCGGATTGTCCAGCCGCAAGCCGTGATCCATAGGCGCGACCACAATGCACGGCGATGTCTCGCTGCGCAGAAAGTCCTGCCAGCTGTCCACCTGCTTGACCTTAATGCCGTATTGTCTCAGCTTCTCGATCAGGCCTTCGCGGCGGCCGGCTGATTCGGCCACGAACAGTATTTTGCCTGCGAACTCGCGGCCAAACTGCTGGAGAGCCTGTGCCGGCTCTTTCTGTTTGGCATCTATCGTTAAATCCGGCAACGCATGACAATTGAAATCAACGCGACTGCCTTCAACGATGACCCCGCTTTCGATAGTAATGCGGGAAAACGAAGCCGTTCTTTGCGCCAGTTCCTGCGCCGACAAAAATAACAGTTCAGGGGCCAGCAATGGCCGCTCGACGTTGTATTTTCTTTGCTGGAACCGGTCTTCGGCTTCGGCATAAAAAGCCTGCGACAAACCGGCAAAAGCGGCGGGCATGACCAAAGTCGCCGAGTCAGGCAGATAATCGAATAATGAGGCAGTTTGCTCGACGAACAACGGCAGATAATATTCGATGCCGCCCGGTGTAATGCCCTTGCTGATGTCGAGGTACAGGAGATTTTTAGGCGAAGCCTGGGGAAAGTAATCCCTGAAAGCCTGACGGAAATGCTTGATCGACTCATCGGTAAACGGAAACTCGCGCGCCGGAAACAACTCGATCTGATCTATTTTTTCCAGCGAGCGCTGGCTTTCAGGATCAAACGTGCGGATCGATTCAATGTCCTCATCGAACAGTTCGATCCGGAACGGTACCTTGCTGCCCATCGGGAATAAATCGACAATCGAACCCCGCACGGCAAACTCGGCATGCTGATAAACCTGCGGCACGCATTGATAACCGACGCTTTCGAGCTTGATCCGGTTCAGCTCCAGATTGAAAGTATCGCCGATCTTGACCACAAAGCTGTGCGCCAGGACATGCTCGCGCGGCGCCAGGCGGTGCATCAAAGTCGTCACCGAAACGATCAGCGCGCCGCGTTTGACCTGCGGCAATAACGCCAACGTTTTCAATCGTTCCGAAATAATTTCGGGCAACGGCGAAAACACATCGTAAGGCAGCGTCTCCCAATCGGGAAAGTGCAGAATCGGATGCTCATTTTGTAAAAAGAACGCTAACTCATGCTCCAGACGCAAGGCGGTCTGGTTATCCGGAGTGACGACGACAAACAGGCGGTTTTCGTTTTTAATCGCGGAAGCCAGCGCCAGCGCATCGCCGCAACCGGTCAAACCGGACCAGACTATGGAGGGACTATCTTTTTGCGGAACAGCGGGTGAGAAAATGAAGTCGGGATTGTTAGCCATTACTTAACGAGCAGTTGATATAAAACGCATCATATAACAATTACTTAGTAATTAATCATAAAATAAATCGGTAATGTAGGTGCGAATTCACTTGTGCCCCTTGCGGGTATTCGCACTGTGCGGATACCAACAGTAGGCGCTTTAGGCGAATCCGCACCTACATAGGAAAACCATCCGCCCAGTTGAGTAAAGATAATTTAATACGGTTCCTTAATGCCTCAGAAACATCGCATCGCCGTAACTGAAAAAACGGTAGGACTGATCGATGGCGTGCCGATAAGCATTCATAATAGGCTCATAACCGGCAAAAGCCGACACCAGCATCAGCAGTGTCGATTCAGGCAGATGGAAATTGGTCAGCATCGCATCAACGGACTTGAACTGATAGCCCGGCGTAATAAACAGATCGGTATCGCCGAAACCGGGCTCAAGCCGGCCGCTTTTAGACGCCGATTCCAACGCCCGGACCGCCGTCGTGCCGATAGCAATGACCCTGCCGCCCCGCTCCCGGGCCTGGCGCACGGCATCAACAGTGCTTGATGGCACGGAGAAAAACTCCTTGTGCATCAAATGCTCGGACAAATCCTCCACCCTGACCGGCTGAAACGTACCGCTGCCGACATGCAAGGTCACGAAAGCTGTCTGCACGCCTTTGGCTTTGATCTTATCCATCATAGCCTGATCAAAATGCAGGCCAGCCGTCGGCGCCGCAACCGCACCCGCCTCTCTGGCGAAAACCGTCTGATAACGGGTCAGATCGGATTCATCATCGGCGCGCGTAATATAAGGAGGCAGCGGCATATGGCCGATTTGCTCCAGTAATTCGAATAAATTCGTCCCTGGAAACTCCAGTTGAAACAAATCATCTTCCCGGCCCAGCACAATGCAGCAATGGCCTTTATCCAATTCAATCACCGTTCCCGCTTTCGGCGATTTGCTGGCCCTAACATGGGCAATGGCATTCCGGGCATCGAGCATGCGCTCAATAAGAACCTCGACTTTGCCGCCGGTTTGCTTCTTGCCAAACAGCCGCGCCGGAATAACTTTGGTATCGTTGAAAACCAGCAGATCGCGCTCATTGATCAAATCAATGAAATCGATAAATTGCCTGTCAGCTATGCGGCCTGATTCCCTGTCCATACATAACAGACGACTGGCGCTGCGATCAGACAAGGGCTTTTGAGCGATTAAATGCTCGGGTAGATGGTAATTAAAATCACTTTTCTTCATGGCGCGCGATATTATCAGTTTTAGGCTGACGAATATACTTAAAAAATAAACTGGACATGACTAAAAAGTCTACATATAATATGCGCTCTTTGCCGGGGTGGCGAAACTGGTAGACGCGTTGGATTCAAAATCCAATTGGGGTGACTCAGTGTCGGTTCGATTCCGACCCTCGGTACCAATTTTAGGTTCCGTGCAGTGCAAAGAACCCTAAAAACCCGCAAGTCGTAAGGCTTAGCGGGTTTTTTATTGCCCGGTAAATACAATCCGATACTCCCCTTTTCTATTTCCAATTATCCCGTTAGCAGGAGGACGACAACCATCCTGATATAGGAGACTGCTTGATTGCTATAATTTGAAAAATAGCTTAAAAACTTTTTACCCGATCATTGATTTAAGGCAAGCATTTTCAGCTAAATAATAATTCCGACACCCATGATGCTTTCAACATAGGAACCGTACGGACTGGTTAGGATTTTCATATGATCAACGGCAATATAGTTAAAATATATTTCAAACCGCCCATTCAATATTGGATTTAACTACTGACGCCGGGTTACCAACTGCAACTGAGTTATTGGGTATTTTGCGCGCGACCACCGCTGCTGCACCGATAACACTGCCATCGCCAATTTCAGCACCTTTCAAAATCAAGGATCTTTCACATAGCCAGACTTTATTCCCGATGACTATAGGCTCCGGGTCATTGATACGCTTTCCGGCAGACAATATTTTGTGGAAATCAGTAGGATATATTCTGACGTCATTGGCAAACAGGCAGTCATCCCCAATCCTCACTTCCGAAGGCTCATTCGTCGCGATATAGACGTCGTGAAAACTATTCCGATTGCCAATCGTGCATTTCAGGCCATTAACACAATGAATCACCAATTTGTTGATGAAGACTGATCCGACATGAAGAATATTGTTGTTTCCAGAAACCGAAATAGAAATATTGCTGTACGGTTCAGCATGGACAGGCTCAGCAAAAATGATTTCATTGTTGTTACCTGAAATGTTCAGGTTGAAATTTGCCACTTTGTAGGACGGATAGATGGTAACTTGATTGTTGCTGCCCTGATCCTGAATAGTTATCACAATAATGGTTTCCTCGGATTAGTTAATTACTTAGGAATTACGCAAAACGCATGAGTAGACGGATTGCGCAGTTCCAGACGAAAATTCAGTAAGCAATAAAGAAGTCCTATCAATATAGATAGGCTGGATGAATCGATAAATGAGTTTTATTAAGGATTTATAAATAAATTAGTTAAAAGTCCTTTATGATTCCACGGACTTTCAACAATTCAATAACTTGATCCACCGAAGCCTGCAAAGACAACTCGCTGGTATTAACTCGCAGCTCGGGATTAACAGGCGGTTCATAAGGTGAAGATATGCCGGTAAAGTTTTTGATTTCGCCCATCCTGGCGCGCCGGTAAAGTCCTTTAACATCGCGTCCTTCACAAACTTCCAAAGCACAATCGCAATGAATTTCCAGAAAATCGGCTTCAGTAACTAAGGAACGCACACGTGCGCGATCAGCCTGAAACGGCGAGATAAAGGCGGTCAGTACAATCACGCCAGCCTCTATAAATAGCTTTGCCATTTCGCCGACGCGACGGATATTTTCTATGCGATCCTGATCGGAAAACCCTAAATCCGCACACAGTCCATGACGAACATTGTCGCCATCCAGCACGAATGTCCGACACCCCATCTGGTGCAAACGTTCTTCCGTTGCATGCGCCAAAGTCGATTTGCCAGCGCCAGATAATCCAGTAAACCAAAGTATAGAACTACGATGATTATTCAATGCTTCACGGTGTTGTCTTGTAATTGTTGCCTGATGCCAGACAATGGCATTTGATGGCGGTTGTTTTGTCATATTTAATTCCAATTCTGACTCATGTTTTGAATTTTTTGTACAGCAACTTTATTTAGTTATTGCAAGAAATTGATGCAATAATGGTCTCTTCCTTAGCATCACTTCCCGTATCTTCAAGCATCAGTTTGATTGTTCTATCGGAAGGTTTCAGAAAAAACCTGAACCTTGCATTTTCCGCATTTGGATTGTCCGGGAATGTTTTCTGCATATGAGGCGACTTGATTCCCCATTCAACAACATTACGCGCTCCACTATCACTGACAGCTACTAATTTCTTAGCTTCTTTTTGAAGCTTGTTGAGAACAACGACTCCCCCAATTTTTACATTGCCCTCCAAATCGACAAAGCGAGGCAAAGTATCAATAAAACTTCTTTCCACATCAACAGACGGAAATATTTCGGATTTTAATTCAACCAGCGACCACGTTTCTTCAAAAGATTTAACCCGAGAAATTTGTCCTTTTAGCTCTTCATAATTTATAAAGTTACTGTATTTATCACTTACTTTTTGGCTTTTCTTACCAAGAACTGATTTTGTGAAAGAACCTTCGCTTTTTATGCAAGATAATAATTTAAGGCCTGATAGTAGATTAAATATCTTTTTCTTTGCAACGGATATCTCCACATTATAGATATCTTCAAAAACTACAGTAATAAAATCTTGTTGTTTATTTTGCAGATACTGACGGATAGTAGCCAAAGTTTTATTGGATGCCTGGGCGTGCATTATCATTTCTTCCACCGGAATTCGTTCCTGGTAGAGACTGCCATCAGGTATTTTACCTTTAAGCATTTCGTTACCCCAAATGCCTGTAACTTGCGCAAAGTGCAATGATATAAGTCGATCCAAAACATTTCTTTGATATAAAAAGAGATGATTGTAACCATGGCGAATTGAGGCATTTACTAAAGCGAGGTTGAATTCAATATCAAATAACTCTACGCAATGCTTTATCAAGACTCCCTGTGAGAAAATTTGATCCAGCTCTGCATTTAATTCTTTTATATTTTTACTCTCCAACCAATTTTTATTTAAGTCTGCGTAAATTCCATCAGAATTAAAAGGCTCATGTTTAGCTTTAGGATAATCCAGCAAATTAAAGACCGCATTTGCTAAATCGGCACCTCCAGCCCTACGGAATGTCCATATAACTAATGGCTTTGATTTGGGTTTTGACTTAGGCTTTGACTTACTCATATCTAATCTATAGATTTTAATTAATTTTCAAACAATTTCGGGGCACAGTCTTTGGTCAAAATCCCATTCCTCAACCAATATAGCTGCATAACGGCGATATTCTGATGCATTATTAAAATATTGACTGCGATTATTCAACAGGGACTTGTTCTTTGAACCCGACATGACACTTGAAATGAGCAAAGTCAGTAGCCATTTCGCGCGTACATCTATACTTTTTTATCCACTTATTGAAGATTTTGTTGTATTAATCAACATGTGCGCGAAAACTCGTTGCCCTCAGTTCTCCACTAAGACTCTTCAGGAATGAAGGCTTCTCGTTATGCATTATTCGATCGGTATTTATTATCGGTATTTATTAATGGAGAAACTTTGCATTTGAGCTCTCAGCGGTAAACTGAGAATAATATTGCCCTAACGGTGTTAGCGTACCATCCTTTTCGAACAGCCTCGAAGTACGTACCTGTTCGTGAGTGAGTGAGTGATTTCCCGCCCCAAACCAGGCATAGCGCTCTACGTATTGCCGCTTTTCAAGCTCAGGCAGCACGCTTTTCATGAAAGCCAGCACTTCTTCTTCTGAATAGCGATTACTCCCCGGCTTGTCTTTCGCCGACCAGTCCGCTACAGCAAACTCGGTGATCCAGATAGGAAGATGGTATTTCTCATACACTGCGTCTATTTTCGCCAGGAACTTCTGTGGATCAGGAGGACTATAGAGATGCACCGCCATGAAGTCCATTTTCAACCCCTTCTCCCGCGCCATGCGGTAGAAACGATCAAACCAGGGGCCTAGCACTCCGGAAGGCGCTGGCGAGCCGAGGCGACCGGCCAAAGGCCCCAACTGGGACCAAGAAAAAATGGCTTTTTGCACTGACATATTTGCCTGATCCCTTCTATCGGGCTCGTTGAACCCCAGCAACACAGGAGCCATGCCGCGTGCCTTCAAAGTAGAAAATTCCTCCTCGAGGCGATGCCCTCCCCAGATCATAGGCACAAATTTCTCTGCAGCCACACCCTCAATGGGCTGCGGCTTCCAGGTGTAATACCAGGCCACATTCAATGCCTTAATTCGATCACCCGCATGCAGGTCAAACAGTCCAACACCCTTCTTGTCGCTAGCTATAACGGAATGTCCTAATATTACCCAAGACAATACAAGCCAAATTATTAACCTTGAATAGAAAAGCCTATTTCTTATCATCAAAATATTTTCTGCATATGTACTTTTTTAAACCGGCTACATTGTGGAATTTTTACAATGCTTCCGCTGGTTTTATCTGAAGGACTAGGCAACGTTCACCCGAAGTGTTTTGCAAATAAAGATCAACAGTTTCAGCCTTTTCTACAACAACATCTTCCGCGTTGAATCTCGCATTTTTAGCTCCGGGATGACTTGGAAAACTATTGGCAAGCTTCGGCGAAGGTAAAAACCAATCACATAACCTGCTGCTGTTATTGTCAACAGATACGTACAATTGCCAGTCTGCGGTATTAGTATCAGCCGTCATTAATAAAGCGCCTTGAAGAACAAACGGAACACCGATTTCTACGCCAGATTCCGGTAAATGTAACCAAAATTCTGCCACAATTGGAGTATTTATCTTGTTTACTTTAATCCCTGCATTTTTTTGTTTATTTTGATTTTCGTTATTCACGGTCAATTTAGCACTTGCCTTTTGCCGCTTTGCTTCTAGATATTCATTCTTTATCGCTTGCAGACTTACGGTCGGAATATTTTCATAATCTCCGCGATAATACTCCAACAATTTATCGAATGACTCATCATTAAGTATCTCCAGACCTAGTTTTGCACCACCTGTTTGCGCGCGGCCTAAAGCCGGTGCGGATTCAGCCAACTCCTGTAAGCCATTACGCATCCAATGCGCTTTAATCTCATCGATAACTTTATTCACATCCGAAATATCAGCGATGCGATTATAAATCGTTAAATCATTCCCCAAAAAATCCAATTGTGGACGCGTATGATGAAAAATACTTTTTTGAACTGTCATATATTTTTCAAGCGCCGTTACTAACATATTAATATCCGGATCAAATTCCAAACCGTCTATTTTTAACTGACTTGCGATGTTTGAATTAGCCGACAGTTCGCGATGATGCAATATCCGGTTCGAATACATGGATATAAATCGTTTAATCGGGTCTCGTGTTATCGCAAAACGAAAAAATGTTTGATATTCCTCCACAGATTTCCTGTCATTCTTGACTATCCGAACATCAGGACATTTACCCAATCCGTAATACTCATGAATATACACATTGGGTTTATTCACACGATCACTATAAGAATGTCCGTACATTGAATTATGCAGCCAGTGAAACAGCGACGTAGACGCAATCTTAGGAGAGTCCTGATAACCGAGTTTTAGTTTTTCTATAATAATCATTTTTTATTGAATGTTAGTTTACAGACAGTTTAGCCAAACATTCTCTTTGGCCGTTTTCGTCTAAAAGAAACAACTCAGCAGCCTCGCCCTTACACATAGAAATCGCTTCACTCTTGAATCGGGAAAACCCAGCATGAGGAAACAAATATTTTTCCCCGACAATAGGTGAAGGCAATCCCCAAACGACTGAACATTCTTTATCTTTATTTACTACAAGCAAGCGATATTCGCCTTCGCCATCAGATCTAAGTACCGCTACGCCGCTCAATATAATCGGCTCGTTTTCGCTAATGGATTCACTAAGACGATCAACAAAAAATTCCACTAAGCTTGCCGGCATTTTCTCTTCTATCAAACTCATTTCCAGAGCTTGTTTTTTGACCGGCGTGGGAACGTAACTATGTTTGACTGCCAAAACCTGATCAACCTTCTCTTCTATATAAGGTGCTCCCAGAAAATCAAACAACTCTTTAAGCCTGCGAGTCCGATTCGTCATATCCTGGTAATCAATCCTGAAAACAAAGTTTTTTTCTTTGCCATAAGCAGAAACTGCTGCTTCAAATTGCTCAAGTTCTTTTTTGGCTTTAACCGTTTCTTCATTTTTCCACCAGGCACTTTGCAGAACTTGATCATGATCCCGTGTGAGAAAAATAAATGCGGGGTTTGGAAAAAGCTTGCTGAGGAAATTCAAATAAGCGTGCAAATTGTTATTGGCAGGAAAATATCGAATTTCTTTAAAACCAATACATTGTGGAAACGTTCCCGCATTTTCTGGCATCAACTGATGATAGACCAATTCCCGAGCATCCTGCAGAAATCGTTGTTCATCCAACCAAGCAGCCCCAAACCATGGGTGAGTAACGGATAGAGAGTACTCGCCCTTATTACTGGGCTGCGCCTTGGTCTCTTGCAATGCTCGATAAGCGAGAAACAGACCATGACACAAATTGTAGTTTTCACCGCGTACTACACAACCCTCGATAGAGTTCAACAAGCCTTGCAATAGAGTTGAACCGCTGCGTCCATAAGTAATAATTAAAACACTCTGAAAATTCATAAAATGTCTTCACACATTTCTTTTAAACCAAGACAAATAAAAATTAAGTTTAATTTGTCAAAAAGGCATCTTTTTAAAGGAATATATATATCGTTAATTTTGTATTGCATTTAACTTATCGCCTTCTGTTTGCTCCGCTTTCGTTGAAAAGAATGGCTTCCGTCGTGCTTGACTGACACACCTTTTTTAAAAAATCCCCCTTTGCCTTCGGCGATCATTACTGTGTAGCGACGGTATTCAGCAGCATTATTGAAGTGTTGCGCACGCTGAATTTCCACTCGAATTTTCTCTTTGAAGCCGGCATGATACTTGAAATGGGCGAAGTAAGCGGTGCGCGTCGATATATTAAGATTAGCCGCGTAATGTATGCCTTGGGAAAGCCTTACCCAAGGTTGATAGCGGATCAGTGCAATTTTTTGTGATACAAAATCATGCGGAACGGCATCCGGGATACTGCGGTGCCTTAAATGATTGACGGAACCAGCCATATTACTGAACCATCCACTGCCTAATAGCCAGGGCACCGTGGCAGGATTATCAAACCAGGGAGCCGCTTCAAAAGGCGACTGTTGTTTGAAATCCGCGTCGTCAAGATCACCCCGAGGATACATATCGATCATATCCGTCCAGACCGCATCAGCGCCCTCGGCTTCGACTTCGTCGATAAATTCCGTCAAAAGGCGGTTTTCGCATCCTGGAAACACAAGCAACTCATCCGCATCGGCCAATAATACCCATTTTCCCAAACATAAATTGCCTAACACGGCTTGCTGCCAGGAAACACCGTAATTGGAATACTTGTACTCGGTATCAGCCGAATATAGTATGACATCCGGTTGCTCAAACAGATATTCGCGGCTACCGTCATCAGAGCAATTATCGACAAAAATAAAGCCTTTCACTCCCAGTGCCCGGTAATGGTCAAGAAAATGAGGCAACATGATCATCTCATTGCGGACAACTGACACCACAAATAAAGTATGGCGTAACAGCTCTATTGTTTTTTCTAAAGGGGTCAACAATTCGAGTTGATTACTATTGAGAGAGATGGTGGGTTTATCACAGGTTGGCCACAATTTTTTGGGCCATAAGGCTTTGCTGGCAATATTCTCATGTGTCAACGCTAAATGACGCTCTGTATCCAAATGCACCACTTTAGTCGGTGTTATTTGGCTGGGAAAAAAAGTATTTTCCCACATGGCTACCGGCATTGCCTCGCCAAAAGTGCGGCGACGTTGATAAGACTCATAATCCTCATTGGACGGCAGAATATGACTTAAAGCCAATAAGTCCCCTACCAATTTGTCTTCCATAAAAGAACAAGCTATCAGACGCTTGCCCGCATCGGTTTTTTTCGCCTTTAGCAATTCCATGATAGCCAGACGGGATAAACTATATCCTCCACCGCCATCGGCATAAATAGCCGGCTCGGGCGATTTATCGATAGCTTTCTGACCATGATGTGTATGCGATTTAGACTGATGCCAAGCCCTGTCCATGCTACCTATACCGCGCCTGAGCACGCGGCCATAGTAAAAATGCTTGCGGTAGCTCAGTGTTTCAAAGAAACGAGCCACATCCAGATAGCAATCATCATCTATCTTCAATACGTATTGAGCATCTGTATTGGTATAAACCCATTCGAAGAGTTTCAATGTCTTCTTAGGCAGGTCTTCGTACTTGTCGGAAACATTCAGTGCAAGAACATCATCCTCTAACGTATCCTCGCCATCTCCGACCAATATTACATAAGGAATGCCGCGATCCTGTAAATCCTGCAGCCAGGTAGTCCTGATCGCGGCGACCCGGCTTTCCAGATATTTACGGCAGGAATAGATAACAACTAGAGTATCATACGGCCAACCCTTGCCCGCGATCGACAAGGTTGGTTTAGCAACCGGCATGAACAATTCATCATGACGATCACCAAATTTATGGCGTAAAACATTCTGTATTTCGCGCAAAAAGCCCCGTAACATTGAATCAGCAGCAATGCCGTTAAGTCTCGACAAAGCCGAACATACCGGGTTAGGCAAATACCAGGTAGCAGCAGCATTATCCTTGGCCTTATGGATGAATTCCGCCAATCTTGGCAAGTAGGCCCCTTCATCCAGACCCGGCGTATCAAAAGCTAATTGATAAACACTAGCCAGAAGATCGACTCCCAAGAACTGGCCTTGCCAATCAGATAAAGCGATTGCTTTAGCGTTTGTTTGGATAAGCGCGTCTTTCAGAGCTGCAATATCCTGTTTATCAGCAGCGGCTTGCGCGGCCAGGAGTGAGGCTGCCGCACTATTTTGCAAATCGTAGACACTGCTTTTGTCACATTCGCTCAATTGCCTTAACGTCTTAAAAATTCCCTCTTGCGTTTCAGGAAAATGAGTTTGCAACGTATTTTCACCTGCTAGCGGGAAGGCGGCAATACGCAAGGCTTCGGTGGGATCGCTAAACAGTAATTCCTCAAGTAAAACCTTGCCAATGGAAGATAAATCCTTATTGAAGTTTGGCAAACTGTTGGTCACCAACTCCCGCAGAACAATCAATGCATCAGGATTATGCTTATGCTGAAAATAAGCGATGGCTTCACGTAATTCTTCCAATCTTTCGGAAGTCGAAAAATCGCGATGCTCCAAAGCATTCCGTAATTTAAACCACATGGCTTGAGCCCGAGTGATCTCATGATCAAGGAACACATTCCCTTGCTCGGCAAGACACTGCCAAAACGTAGGACATAGACCGTAGTGGCGGATGGCTGCAGCCACCATATCCCGTTTGTGATAGTCGGTATATCGTTCGAGATCGGCTAATAGCGCGGTCATCGCTAGAATCAGCTCTCTATCGTGTAAACGAGAAAACCAGTTGCCTTTGAAGCCATCCAGCAATGCTATAAAGGCATAGCGGAATTTCTCGGCCGTAATTAAATCAATATCGCCTTCTGCTTCCAGTTTCTGTACATAAGTTACTGCAAAGCGAACACATTCAGTATTAAGCCAACCACTATCCAACTGTTTCGCCAACCGATACAGTAAATCGCTCGACCGCCCAACATGCCTATCCGCTACCAAAGGCGCAATGGATAATGACATTTCCCAAACATTGTTGCTGTGATCCAAATGAAACAATGAAGCGAAGTCCGCTAACAATCGCAACTGAAAAAACTCATTTTGCCTGCATAAGAGAGGAATGACGCTTAAAATATAACGATGCCTGTATTCGCCACGCAATTCATCGTGGACTGCTTTTACTTGTTCAAAAACAGGCTCTTCCTCTCTATTAATTAATCGGGCATTAAGTCGTTTTAATGCTTTCCAGAAAATTAACGTGTTTGCATCTTCGGTTATGGCTTCTTCTGTTTCATGTTGTTCCAGCGTATCACCAACAAAAACAAAGTCTTCCAGTTGCATTTGTCTGGCAATATTTTGTACAAACAATGCGGTTTCTTTATCAAGTAACGAAGAAAATTGACCATAACGCATATGCTCCAAAACCAATAAAGCCAAATATTGTTTATTTTGGCTTTCGCTCATGCGTCCGATTTCGCTGACCCAATCGGCCGCTTTTTCCCGGGAAAGTTCTATGGGATTTGAAACGAGGTTAAAAAAGCGGTCATAGATTTGTAACTGACATGCTTCATCTTCTGGAACGTCCTCCCAGATATAGCCGGGGATTTCCAGTTCAAAGCCGAACTGAATCGATTCGGACTCATCCACGCCCAGCGCTTCCGCTACATCCTGCCTCTCCTTGCGGATCACCGAGCATTCAACCGGTTTTCCGTTGCAGAGCAATGCTATTGAATTTTCGATCTCTTCATTGACCAACCCCCAGCCGGTAATGATGAATTGATCGCATTTCTCAATTACGCCCTGGCTTTCGATAGTCCGGACTTCTTTTCCAGATAGCCGGGCTGCTTTTTTAATCGATTTTTCAACCTCTTGGGTATTGGCCAACAGCACACCGTTAGCCATAATTCCGATACTGCTGCCATTGTCTTGATCATCATTAATTAAACTGGCAATTTCATCGGGTATTGTGATGATAAAGCCTGATTCGATAAAATCTTCGCCCAAGCTTGCCGCCACATCCGCTCTTTCAGACCATAAAGGAGTAACCGAGTAAACCTTATCTTCAATACGCAAGCTCAAAGCTATCGGCTCATTTTCCCGGTTAATAACCCAGCCGAGGATTTCCCTTGCGCCTATTTGTTCAACGTAGCCTTCAATATTGGCGTTAATTTCCTTTGAATCTTCTTTTAAAAAATAATCTACTGTTGACAATGGCTTATACCCTTTATAACTAACCTATTCAGAGATTGCATATAGTATTCTCTGAACTATTCAAATCATTAATTTTACTTGATACCGATAGCAGTATCTGCCAAAAGGCAAAACGATTAGTTTAGCATAACAGCCTATTTTCGCCAATCGCTTGATAATATAAGAAGTTATAAAGAAACATAAAAATTATATATTATAAAGTTCTAATAAATGGAATTTAGACTTCCTAATGGATATAACTCCTAATTTCATATCAATTTTTCTGCTCATCAATTCTTAATTTATTAACATTTTTAGGTCCGCCTCAATTTTTCACCCATTAAAAATCAAACCTTATATTTTTGAAAACATTCATTTATTGTGACGTATAAGTAATTTTACGTAATTTTTATCTTACATACTGTTAAGCAAGTGTTAAGCCATGCTATACTTGTTAGGGAAATTAAACATGCTGTAGCGGAGCCCTATCTAACTTTTCGCTCATCAAATTCTCAATTTATTGATTTTAAAATTGATATTTTTGGCTACTGAATTTTAGCTGAATATATTTGTGCTTTGTTTATATTGCACAGAAGGAATGAGATGTGTATACGCAATTTTACCTATTCGCTATAACGATTAGTGATAAAAAAAATACCTATAAAATATATGGTTAATAATACTAATCTATTTAGCATGGTGTAATTGCAATGCCGCCAAGCTGAGTAATTTCTGACACTGATTAAACACGCATTTTTATTGAATGGATATATTTTGGGATTTTTATGGCATCTATTAACAACCTCAACGAAGTAGCACAAAACGCCTTGCAAAAGGCAGTAATAATTGACAGCTTGAAGGAAGGTATTCAGGAATTCACAGTGGATGATCTGAAAGTTTTCACATCCTCTGTTAGAGATATCAATTTGAATATCGGTAACGCCAACCATGCTCTCTTAACCGGCGACCAAGACCTTGATATCGTAGGCAACGATAATGACAATTTCATCGTCGGTAACGACGGCAGTAACTGGATCGACGCCGGAAATGGTAACGATCAGATAGCTACTGGCGCGGGTGACGATTTCATCAAGCTGGGTGCTGGCGATGACGTGATTGAAATTGATGGCCCTGGTGATAAAACAGTCAATGGCGGCGAAGGCAATGATCTTTTCGTTATCAAGCCGGGCTTAGGTGAAAATTCTCATGTTACATTCACCAATCTTAACGTTGGCGACAAATTGCGTGTTTATGCCGATGCGAATCAAGACGGCAAAATCACTTGGGACGATGTTGAAAGCGTAGGCCCAGACGCCGACGGCAATACTACATTTGTGTTAAAAGACGGCTCTTCATTTACCCTGGAAGGCGTCGGCAACCAGGATGATATCACCTACACTATCGGTGAAGATGGCGAAGGTAATCTGTACGTAGAATTGTCTTAAGTTTTAATTCTGTAAAAAAAACCCTGCCCAGTTTGTATCGCCGGCAGGGTTTTTTATTTGAGGCATACATGGATAACGCGCAAAACCTTAACATCCTGTTTATCCACTACGATTTACCCGCCCAGTTTGATCATCTTATTCATTACTTCAGCACACAAACATCGCATAAGGTTTACGCTATTTGCCAGTCCAGTGCGCCACTGGCCCGACACAAGAACAACCGGGTTACGCTGTATACTTATCAGCCCAGACCTGCCAATTCAGGCACTCACCGTTATGTCCTTGACCTGGAGCGTTGTGCGATTAAAGGGCAAGCTATCGTCAATATATTGCAAACCTGTAAACGGCAAGGTATTCATTTTGATCTGGCTGTCGCACATACCGGCTGGGGTGAAACGCTTTACTTTAAAGATATTTATCCTGATACGCCATTACTGGGCTATGTCGAGTTCTATTACCATGCCCAGGGTGCCGATGCCGGTTTTGAACCCGAGGATGTTATTTCAACCGATGAGGCCTTGCGTATTAGAACCCTCAATGCCCAGCTACTGCTCGGCATGAGCAGCTGTGATGCCCTGATCACGCCAACAGCCTGGCAGAAAAGCCTGTTTCCGGCCATATGGCAACCGCATATCAATGTTATTCATGAAGGCATTGATATTGACAAGGTTAAGCCTGATCCGGCTATTCGTTTCACCTTGCCGACGGGCGTGACCTTAACCCGCGATGATGAGGTAGTGACTTACTGCGCGCGCAATTTAGAGCCTTATCGCGGCTTTCCCACTCTGCTAAAAGCTGTTGAGCTGATTTGCCAGCGTCGGCCGCATTGCCATGTAATTATCACCGGCGGCGATGATGTCAGCTATAGCAAGCGCTTGCCGGACGGACAGAATTATCGCCAACTGCTGCTCAAAACGGTTAATTTACCGCAGGATCGCGTGCACTTTCTCGGCAGCGTTCCTTATGCAACACATTTACAAATACTGCAATTATCTTCTGCTCATATTTATCTGACTTATCCGTTTGTGCTGTCCTGGTCTTTTATGGAAGCATTAGCCAGCGGTTGCGTTGTAATTGCTTCTGACACGTCGCCTGTAATGGATGTATTGCAACCCGATATTAACGGGCTGACGGTTAATTTTTTTGATTATCAACATATTGCCGACCGTGTCGATCAGGTTTTCGACCATCCTCAGCGTATGCGGCATTTAGGCGAAACCGCGCGCCAGACCATTGAGCAATACTATCAGCATCATTTTTCCATTCGCCGCTACACCCGTCTCTTTCAACAACTGTTAGCGCCAACCGCCGAGTCACACTATGCGTGAATTGTTATTAAAATGCCGGGCTTTTGTGTTTTACACAGGCATTTTTAGTTTTGTAATCAATATTTTATTATTAACGCCGGTTATTTTTTTAATCAATGCGCTAGACCGCGTGCTCTCCAGTCGCAGCCTGGAGACCTTGTTTATGCTCGCCATTATGGCCGTGTCCGCGCTAATGATAGAGGCGTTTTTGGAAAACGTGCGCACCAGACTGCTCAGCCGTTTTAGCTTAACCCTGCACCGCTTACTGGGCCTATCGACCTTAAAAAAGATACTGGAGATTAAACAAAAGGACAATCAGACCCGTTATGGCATGGAAGATGTCGATACTTTACAGAATTTTATTACCACTACAGGCGTTAAAGCCTTGTTTGATTTACCGTGGCTGCCGTTTTATTTAATTATTCTGTACTTTTTTCATCCTTTTCTTTGCTTATATGCGGTTATTGTCGTATTGATATTGATTGCACTGGCCTACTGGGAGCATAAAGCGACCCATCACAATCAGTCGCAAGTGAGCGCTTATTCACGCGGCGCACGTAACTTCCTCGATTTGGCGTTTAGCAATAACGAAGTGGTCAATGCGCTCGGCATGCAGGAACGCATTGCCAAACGCTGGTGGTTAATTAACGAAGACTATTTGGACCGCAAAAACCGGGTCGAGAATAAAATTGCTACGATTCAATCAATAACGCAATTTGTACGTACCAATATAACCATTTTCAGCTTGAGCATCGGCGCTTATTTGGTTATTCATGAAAACTTGTCGCCCGGCATTATGATCGGCGCGAATATTCTGATGGGGCGCGCCATCGCCCCCATCAGTTCATTGATTGCCGCCGGCAAATCCTTTATCGATGCCAGAGCCGCCTATAACCGGCTGGATACGTTGCTGAAAGACTCGGCAGCTACCAATGGAGCACTAACATTGCCCGCGCCTTTAGGCAATCTATTAGTCGAGCGCGTGTTTTTTTTCCTCAACAGAGACCGTAATATCCTGAACGGCGTCAGCTTTAATCTGAATGCAGGCGAATGCCTGGCGGTGATCGGCTCCAGTGCCTCAGGTAAAACATCTCTGGCACGCTTATTGACAGGTTATAACAAGCCGAACGATGGCTCTGTGCGTTTAGACGGTGCTGATGTCAGCCAATGGTCAAAAAATGGCTTGGGCGCAATGATTGGCTATTTGCCCCAGGATGTTCAGTTATTCAGCGGTACGGTAGCGGAAAATATCGCTCGCCTGGAGTCTGTCAAAGAACACGAACATGAAATCATTCATGCTGCCAAACGCGTCGGTATCCACGACATGATCTTGAAATTGCCGCAAGGCTATGACACCGATATTGGCGAGAAAGGCAATAAACTATCCGGCGGACAGCGTCAACGCCTAGGCTTGGCGCGCGCGATATTTGGCGATCCTAAATTCCTGGTGCTGGACGAACCGAACTCCAATCTCGACGGCGAAGCCGAGCTCGAGCTCTTGCGACTGTTAAACACCTTAAAACGACACGGTACGACTATCGTGGTAGTAACGCATAAACCGAACCTGGTTGAAGTCGCAGATAAAATTTTGGTTTTACATGAAGGCAACATCATTAAGTTTGGGCCGAAAACCGATGTTTTATCGCAAAAAACCGGAACTTTATCGCAACTTGAATTGGCATAAGGCTATCTGACATGCTTGCAAAAATACTAACACACAGCCTGCCGCAAGTGCATATCGATGAGTCTGGCGAGTCAACCCGTATCGTACGTGCCGGACTATTTTTTGGCGTTTTGCTTGTCGCCATTTTTGTAATGTGGGGATTTCTTGCCCCTATACACGGCGCGGTGGTAGCTGACGGCATTGTTAAGATTGATTCTAACCGCAAAAGCATTCAACACCTTGAAGGCGGCATCATTAAGGAAATTTTAGTGCGTGAAGGCAGTCGTGTTGAAAAAGATCAGCCTTTGCTGATTTTAGAAGATATTACAACCAGTTCCCAACTTAATATCCTGGAAGATCGTTATCAGGCAGGCAAAGCCAAGGAAGCACGCTTATTAGCACAAAAGAAACATGCGGCAAGCGTTTCATTTCCACAGGAATTGACAGAAGACAATAGCGATAAGACCAGGAAACTCTTGGCCAGCGAAATTGAGCTGTTTAATTCCAGGCGCAAAAACTTTGTTGATCAGGTTAATTTGCTGAACTTTGAAATTACTCAGGCGCAATCCCAGATCAATGGCTTTCGTAATGAAATGGAAGCGATTAAGTCGGGAATGGGTTCTATCAAAAAGCAACTCGACGCCAGCATCATTTTGCAGCGCAAAGGCTATGTTGAAGAATCCAAAATTTGGGAACAAGAACGTCTGCTGTCGGAAAAAAATGAACGGTTAGGCTCAATACAAGCCGAGATTGCCGCGGCTCAAGCCAATATTACAAATACCCGGATAACAATTATCAATCTGGAGAACACTTATACACAAGAAGCGGATGACCAGCTTAAAGAAACGCAAAAAGAGCTGTTGGAAGTCCAGGAACTGTTAAGACCGGCTAAAAATGCCCATGAACGGTCAGCCGTTACCGCGCCGCTCGCAGGTCAAGTGATTAATCTTAAAGTCAGCACGATTGGCGGCGTTATCCGTCCCGGTGAAGATCTGTTGGAAATCGTGCCCCGTCAAAATGAGCTGATCGTAGAGGCGAAAATCAACACCGGCGATATTGATAACGTGCATATTGATCAATTAGCGCATATTCAATTAACCGCTTATAACAGGCGCACAACACCTATGCTGGCCGGCAAAGTGACTTATATTTCCGGTGATGTTCTGGAAGACACGGTGAATCGCGGCACCTATTATTATCTTTGCCATATTCAAGCTGATGAAGCCGCCTTATCGCAACTGGCCGATAACGTTATTCTGTTCCCGGGCATGCCAATTGCGGCATTTATCCAGACTCGCGCCAGAACATTTATCGATTTTCTGCTGGAGCCTATTATCGATAATATGCGCCGCGCTTTTCGTGAAGAATAATAGTTAGTGATAAACGAGATGGAAAAAACAGTAACAGTACCGAGCAAAGCCGATAAAGAATTAAATGTTGGCTCCGATTATAAAGGCCGTGTCGAGAAAATGCTCGACCACGTTATCGTCGGTTGGGCGCACGATCAAAACCAGTTGACACGCCCGGTGCAAATTGATGTGCTATGTGGTACGGAAAAAATTATTACTTTGACGGCTAATCAGGATGCCAAATCGATTGGCCTGGACGATATCGGCGCCTGCGCTTTTAGCCTACCGCTTAATGACCCTTGGCTAGCTGATGCTAAACAGGAGCTGACTTTTGTTTACGCGGATACCCAACAAGTTTTAGCGGGCAGTCCATTTAAAATCGGGCCGGGGCGTTTTGATTCCAAGTTCACGGTAGAGCATGGGACGCGTTTGCTCGGCTGGGTGCAGCAACGCACGCTTGGTGAACATGCTTATAGCCTGACGCTCATGCTGGATAACCAATTATTGTGGCGCGGCGACTACCACAGCGGCGCTCGCTTCGATCTGCGCATTGATTTGCCTCGCCTGGTATTCGATCACAAGCCACACACGCTGCAAATTATCCTGGCCGATGCCGATAATAAACCCTGCATGATCACCACCCGTAAGATTCATCATCAATACCGGGGATATATTGATCACGTAAGTTTTGACAAGCTGACAGGCTGGCTGATCGATACCGCCTACCCCGAAATTCCGGCAATGATTGATGTCGTGATTAACGGCGTCAAGCATGCGACTGTGACTTGTCATCTCAGCCGACCTGATGTTTCTACCAAAATAGCCGCCATGACTGACCGCATTGGTTTTGACGTTACTTTACCAAAAGATCTGATCCTGGATGCGGTAAACAGTATCGAGATTTTTATCGCGGGCACAAACACACGGGTGATTGCCAAAAAATATATTTTAACGCCTAAGGACATCATCATACGTTCGCTGATTTATGCCGCCGAACAATTAAAAGGCGTACCCACTGATAATAATGAGGATGAGCGCTCGCTATCGGCCGGTTTGACAGCGCCCGTTGAAGCACATGCCTGGGTTCGCCAGCATGTTATTACGCCCATGATTCAGCAATTGCGTCAAAATCCTGGATTACCACGTACCTTGCAAATCAATCCGACACATTTTGTCGCTGAGCCTTGTTTGGATAAAGCGCCAATTGTTGACATTATCGTGCCGGTTTATCAAGGTTTTGATCAAACCATAGACTGCATTACCAGTGTGCTGACGGCGCAAATTAATACCACCTTTGAACTGATCGTGATTAATGATCATTCGCCGAATGGACAGTTGACTTACAAGCTAAGAGCCATGGCCAAGGAACTGGGTTTTACGCTTATTGAAAACCCTAAAAACCTCGGTTTTGTGGCAACGGCGAATATCGGCCTGGGACAACATAAAGACCGCGATGTCGTATTGCTCAATTCGGATACGCTGGTTTTCGATCATTGGCTGGACCGTCTGGTCGCCGCCAGCCATCAAAACAGCAATATCGCAACCGTAACGCCTTTTTCCAATAACGCGACGATTTGTAGTTTTCCCAGATTTAATGCCGATAATTCAATTCCGGACGATGTCGATCCGCAGCAATTGGATCAATGGTTCGCTGAATGCAACAGTGGACAGATAGTCGACTTGCCGACAGCGATCGGCTTTTGCATGTGGATCAAACGTGAAGCGCTGGAGGAAACCGGCTATTTAGACGTTCAGCAATGGCAACAAGGCTATGGCGAAGAAAACGACTTTTGCCTGCGCGCTGCAACGCTGGGATGGCGGCATGTGTTGGCCGCCGATGTTTTTGTCCTGCATCACGGATCTGTCTCCTTTGCCGAAAGCAAGCAGCAGTTACTCGCCGAAAATCTTCCCAAATTAAACAAGCGCTATCCGGACTATCCGCTAACTGTCGGACGCTTTATTCAGCAAGATCCGATTGCGGTACTGCGCAATCCGGTCATTAAAAAACTGCTGCAACAGCGGTCTAATCATTACTGGTTATTCGTAATGCACAGTTTAGGCGGGGGCGCAAAAACACATGGCGATCATTTGGCCGAATTATTGGCGCAACAAGGCCAGCCGGTACTGGAATTAAGCGCTTTAACCAGCACGCGATGGGAATTGCGCGATCAACAAGGCGAACTGCGCTTAAGCTATCATTATCCCCAAGACTACCCGCGATTAATAAGCGATTTACGGGAGCTTGGCATAGGGCGTATTCATTTTCATCAGGTTCTCGGATTTCCCAAGGACATTTGGCAATTGCCGGAACTGTTAACCTGCCCTTTTGATTTCACCGCGCATGATTTCCTGCCTCTTTGCCCGCGCATCAATATGATTGACGAAAGTGGACGTTATTGTGAGAAATCGCAATATGATGTGGCAAAATGCCAGCGTTGCATTCAACTCAACGGTTTGCCAGAAGTGGTTGGCCTTGACGATTTATGGCAGCAACACGAGCAGTCAATGGGCAACTGGCGAGAATACGCGGCACAGGTTTTAGCGCAAGCCGAAAATATATTTTGCCCATCATCCAGCACGGCCGGGCTATATCAAAAACACTTCGATTTACATAATGTCGTCATACGCCCTCACCCCATGCCGCCCTTTGTCATCCAACCCAGAACACCGGTTGACAGGGAAAAAGCGGTTAGTGTAGCGATTATCGGGGCGATTGGGCCTCATAAGGGCTATTCGCTCTTATTGGACTGCGCCAGACACGCGCTTAAAGAAGGCCTGCCTTTGCATTATGTCGTCATCGGCTTTACTTGTGATGACGCTTCTTTACAGCAATTAGGTAATGTCACCATTACCGGCGCTTATCAGGACTCGGCACAACTTAGTCAGTTGATTGAGCAGCATCAGTGCCAATTAGCGGCTTTTCTCAGCGTATGGCCGGAAACATTTTGCTATACCTTGAGTGAAGGACTGCAAAATCATTTATATCCAGTGGCGTTAAATTATGGCGCACTGGCGGAGCGCATCAATGACTTAAATTACGGTATGGTTATACCTGCCAATGCAACCGCTAAAACCATCAATCAAAAGCTATTGCTTGCGACCCAAAAAATAAAATCAACACAGCTGTCACTCAACCATCCAGGCGTTGATTATCCCAATTTACTTAAAGATTATTACCAGATCAATGAAGTGGATTAAAAAGCTTTTCACAAAAAATAAGCGCGACCGTCATGAAAGCAATAATAGCGGGGAGCAGGATGCCCCATCGTTCGATGGCACATCATCAGACTCGGCTGCTGTTAACGAACCGATTACTGAAGCAGCAGCGCCGCTGAAAAATAAAACCGATATTTTAGTATTTGATCCCAAGCGACGTATTTTTATCGTAAAAAAACGCCTGCAAACCATTGCCTTATACGATCCGACAGCAAATTTGATACGCATCAAAAGGCATGATGGTACAGAGCAGCGCATACCTTTTGAAGCCGCCCTAAGCGATCACAGTTTACCTTTAGCCGGTTACTGGTATCAGCCTGAACACTGCGACGTCGGTGTCTATTGCTCTGCGCGGGGAGCGTTTTTTCTTAATCATAGCCAGACCGGCAAGCGGCAGACCATTGAAAGCCGAATTTTTAACACCGATAGAATCATGATGCCTGTTGTAGGCGACTGGTATGGCAATGGTATGCACTCTATTGGACTTTATGATACTGAAACCGCGACGTTTTTAATTAAATCCCAAGTCAGTGAAGACAAAAGCGACATCGTGTTTAGCTTTGGTTCGAACCAACACTCAAGCATACCGCTGGCGGGGGATTGGAATGGCGATGGCAAAGACTCGGTCGGTTTGTACTTGCCGGAAGCCGGTGTATTTTTCTTGCATAATACACTGGAAGAATGCTTATCGGCAGACATGAATTTCCACTTCGGCCCACCGAATTCAGACATGCTGCCACTAGTTGGCGATTGGGACGGCGATGGTCTCGACAGTATAGGCTTATATAGTCCCGAACAAGGTTTGTTCTATCTGCATAACAAGAATGAAGGCGCCGATAAAATCGACCATAGCTTTTATTTCGGCCCGGCTCACCCTGGCTTAAAGCCTTTGATCGGCGATTGGAACGGCATGAAAAAGACCAGCATAGGCGTTTTTGACCCCACGTCAGCGACATGTTATTTAGCTAACGCCTTGGCTGGCGGCCATGCTGATTTAGTGCTGAGATTTGATAATGCATCGCCCTTATCCATACCCTTTGTCGTATCATATCTGGTGTAACCGTCTTTCAAGCTTATATTCATCCTGTCAAACTTCGGCCCATCTTCCCTCTACTCGTCTATATGAAATAATCAGAGCAATACGGAACAGTGACTGAAAGGGCTAGCATGAAAAGACTTATAAACCGGACCTTGATCCAAACATTATAATTACATGATTTACATTACACCGGAAAAACTAACCATTCTAAAAAATCATGGATTGGACTTTTATGTTCCGAATCGGCCAATTGCAAGTGATTTCACCTTTGAACCGCCCTGCTCAATTAAATTTACCACAATCGAACAGGCCTGCAGCATGGGCGCGTTCAGCTATATCGTCAGTGGCTTTCTATGTGGTGTAAGTATAGGCAGGTATTGCTCAATCGGAGAAAGTGTGCAGATTGGACGCCAAAATCATCCACTAACCTGGCTATCAACAAGTCCATTTTTATATATGGGAAATAAAAATATTTTAGAGGTAGGTACTCGTTTTGAACCTTGCCTAATGCATAATCCGGCAAATTTATCTGCTCCTGCCACTTCCCTAAAGACCACAAAAATTAAAAATGACGTCTGGATTGGCCATGGCGCGATCATTAACGCAGGCGTGACAATTAACAATGGCGCTGTAGTGGGCGCGGGCTCTGTGGTTACGCGCGATGTGCCGGCCTATGCCATTGTTGGCGGCAATCCCGCGCGGATTATCCGTTATCGCTTCCCTGAGCAAACTATAGCCGCTTTGGAACGAGTACAGTGGTGGCGCTTCAGCCCCAGACAAATTGCCGGTCACCCAAACAGGCTACCGGTTAATGATATTGAACAATTAATCACCAGACTGGAAACATTAAAAGATAATCTAAAAATTTATACGCCTGCCAAGTATCAGCTCAAGAATTTATTAACTTCTTAACCTGTTCACACGCTTCCTGACTTAGCACAACAAGCCAATCTGATTTTATTGCTCGAAAGATGATAAACGGACTCTGAGCTTATTTCTTAAAGTTACATGCACAATGCATAAAAAATACCGCATACTATTTTATGGCTTACTGTTATGGCTCTTGAGCATGCCAGTTGCCGCTCAGGATCTGCTGCAAGTTTATGAACTGGCGTTACAACGTGATCCCATACTTAAACAGGCAGAAGCTAATCGTTTAGCCGTCGGTGAAAGCGATGATCAAGGTATCGCCAGATTATTGCCTACTTTGGATCTATCAGCCGATCATTCCCGGAATTATTTGAACAACACAAAACGACGCCCGACATATCAAGGTTCAGGTGCGCAAGCTTACTGGAATACAGGATTTGAATTAAATTTAACTCAACCGGTATTTCATTGGGATTACTGGGTACAACTTGGTCAGGCAGATAATCAAATAGCTCAGGCTGAGGCGCTATACCAGGCGGAATTGCAAAATCTCATGCTGCGTGTTGCCGAAGCTTATTTCAATATATTGGCAGAACAGGATAACTTAACGTTCACCCAAGCAGAAAAAAATGCTTTTGCCAGCCAGTTGGAAAAAGCCCAGGAAAGCTTCAAAGTTGGCATGATGGCGATGACCGATGTGTATGAGGCACGCGCAGCCTATGACCGGGCTAAAGCGGATGAGATCGGAGCAAAAAATGAGGTAAATAATAGCAAAGAACGTTTACACGAGATTGTCGGACCGATTGAAATTGAACCAGTGGCTCTAGAGCAGCAATTGCCGTTAAAACAACCGGATCCTAATAATATTGATGCGTGGAGCAAAATTGCCGAAAATCAAAATTTGAATATATTGGCAGTATTAAATGAAGCCGAGGTAGCTCGCAAGACTATCGATCTACAACAAAGTGCTCATTATCCTGTAGTGGATATTGTCGGGTCTTATTCGGTAACCGACAATGACAGTTCATTTGGTTTGCGCGGAGATCAGCAGCGGATTGGCTTGCAATTGAATATGCCGTTGTTCACCGGTGGCGCCATCAACTCACGGACCCGTCAAGCTCAGCATGAATATGAACAAGCCCGCGAAAGATTGACTGAGACTCGCCGCTCAGTTGACCGTCAAGTAAAGGATGCTTATCGCGGAGTAATGACCAGCATCAGCCAAGTGGAAGCATTAAAGGCAACCGAGGTCTCCATGCAAAACGCACTTGAAGCGACGCAGGCAGGTTTTTCGGCTGGCACCAGGACAATGGTTGACGTTGTAAGAAGCCAACAGGATTTATACCAGGCCAAGCGTGACTATGCTCGTGCCCGTTACGATTATTTAATTAATGGACTCAAATTAAAACAATCGGCAAGTATCATTACTGCTCAGGATTTAGAATTGATCAATCGATTACTTGGCAAATGATATTAAGCTCAAAAATGTCCGGACAGACATAGGCTGGGCGGAGTAGATTAGCCAGGAGAAATAAAACAACTGCATGGACAAGCTTCACCCCGAGCCACGCTTATCCGGGCGGTCGCCTGGAATCAGAGTTCGACCTGCCGGTCAAGAACAGGCTCCGAGATTCGGTCCGGATTTTTAATTCCCCTACTTAAGCATCAATTCTGCTCGCCGACTATACAATCGACGAGCACAGCCCTTGTATTTTCAGCATCTGGCGTCCATGCCGCCAGATGCTGATCAATAACCCATCAATTTTAGCCACCTTTCTCTTTACGGCGCATGTCTATGTATTCGTGATGTTTCTTCCGAAACGCATCCCTTTCTTCCTTTGTCTTCATCCCATCCAGCTTCAGCAGATAATTGCACCGCTCCTGCTCAGTCATGAAATCAGCACCATAGATATGAGAATAAACAGGCACATCACCTATCCTGCCGGTTAACTCTTGAGGGGGAGCTTTAAAAGATTCCTCTTGCTGCTCTGACTCGGACTGGGCAATGGAGTTGAAAGACAAGGAAACCATGAATAAAGAGGCAAGGAATGACATAAACAGTTTATTTTTCAACATGAAATATCTCCTTAATACTTTAGGTAAATAGCACCTTCTGCTTTAAGCAATAATGAAATATCTCTGGGAAGGCACCGAATCAACATAAGCAGGAGCCGCGATCACTCCAAGGTTAATTCCACGAAAATAAAATCGTACTTATTCAGCACTATCAAAAATACTGAAAGACGACAATTTCCCCTATTACTGTCTTACTTGAATGTGACTGAGCACTTCATTGTTAGTTCATATCTGATTACTGAAGGAAATATCCGGCCATCAAACAGCTGCCCCCATGGCAAATCCGCATAGATCCGGTTACCAAAAGCCTTGAGATTACTTTTTCATTTTTCAATCAACATGATTACCCATGATGGTAGCGCAGCCATGCGCGTGTGATGGTTTTTTAAACACTAGCTCCCTTTATTATTAAACGAGTGACTCGGACGATAAAACGGAGAGCTTATATATTATTTTATGATTTTCAAAGGAAGGACATAATTTTACCGGCTCCTAGCCGACAATAATTTAAGCATGTCGCAAAGTATGTTGTGCGCATGCAGCGCTACTATGGGGAAGGCTTATTTCGCGTTATTATACGCAAGCTCAATTTCATGCAACCCCATAGATAATCTCAAAGATTTCTTCAATTGAGGCGGTTGACTCATCGATTATATAAACAGTATTATTCGGGTAGAAAGCATAAATTTTATCACTCTGATGCTTATAGCGAAATTGATCACCATGCTGGATCATGGGCGTGCCAATACCCTTGTTAATAAAATCCTGAATCGCTTCAAGTTTCGGACTGTAATAATTCTTGACGCCATACACTACATTTTCCAAACGGCGCTCGTTCGGATTATCCAAATTAAGCAAAGCATACAAATCATAATCACCATACATATATCGCATGCGCATGGAACACTGGGCACCTTCCAACTGAGCATGGCTATTCCTCCACCTCGGCATCGTCTTGCCAAAGCAGGGTGACTCATCCTCCGTAGAAATCATCAGGCATCCATAATATTTACTGTTGATGTCGGTATCCACGGCAAAACAGCCTTTCTCGCTGCCGTGCCGCTTAAACATTTTCTTTGATCTTTCATCGGGCGTTTTATCCTTAAGGAAATCGTT
Source organism: Methylobacter luteus IMV-B-3098 (assembly GCF_000427625.1). GTDB lineage: Bacteria > Pseudomonadota > Gammaproteobacteria > Methylococcales > Methylomonadaceae > Methylobacter > Methylobacter luteus. Next base: position 805,748 of record NZ_KE386569.1, on the reverse strand, counting down.
CCAGGCCTCGACAGCTTTTGCATACCGTCCTTCCTTGAAGGCTCGTGCTCCCACCAGCGTTGGATCGACCACCAAACCGGCAGTTTTTGCATGGATAACAGGACCGCAGGCAAACGGTATATAAACGTTGCAATCGGCTGTCTTTGCCTTGCAATCTATCGGCTTCGGATACATATTCTTATTGCCTATGTATTTCAGCGATTCGGGATTGGTCGCTCTGACCAGGATAATATGATTGAAGACCAGAGCCGCCGCTTTAAAAACATCAATATCACTCCGCCTGATGCCTAATCTGCTATCGCCCCAATCAAATGGTTTGATTTTCCTTAATACCTGAGCGTGCCTGAACAACTCTTCATGCATCTGGCCGCGGCGGTTTGCCTGTACTTCAGGTCGCGCAAGTTTGTTGTATCTCATTGGCTCTCCATAAATCCTGCTTGCCGATTTTCTCTTCCTCATGCAACTGTCTACCTTAGTCATTGGCCGATAGGTGTGAAAAGCGCACGTTCACTCTCCTCAATTCCAAGCAAATTGCTCATGACAATAGACGACCGTTCAAACTAGTATTTTCCCTGCGATGCGATCATAGTATTTCCGATTTATCCTTAAATCATAATAAGCCTGCGAATCATAGCTAAGCGTAAGCTGCATGAAATCCGTCCATGCCTAATCTGCTTTTCTTCATTCAGTTTCTTTAAAAGCCATTGCTGAATACCTAATAAGCGCATAGGAGATAGTGCATCGCAATCTCGTACCCTCCACATGTTTCAGCATTATCTTCACTTCGATAACGCAGAAACTAGCCACAATCACCAACACTCCGGTATTTTCGAAAAACCGGCCAGAATATCTCATCAATTCGGAACCGGTCGTAAACCAGTCGCCAAAGGTAACGTTCCAACTGACCTGCCAGAAATTTAAAATTGCTCAAAACTCAGTTGATACAGGCTCGGCAATTCCAGAGGGAATCCGAACAATTCATTCCAGATAAGAAGCTGCTCTTTATAATTGTATTTAGGAATTATTAAGAAATTCTTACCTAGCGTAATTACTCAGGTTATTTATATCTCAAGCCAGGATTGTTGCAAGAAAAAACTTATCGCCACCTACAGGGCATTACTGTTGATAAGATTCTGAATTTTGTTTTATGTACTATTTATTGGCGTCTTTTAGTCCCGTTGACTCCGCTATCATCACGCTCTACCTCTGAACTTTAGAAATCACCAAAAACCCATGAGTTACAGCAGAAATGCCAACCGCTAATGGAACTGATGACCGACTTAAGCTTTGGTAATTCTCTTTCCACTGAATCAACCAATCGGCTTGTACGACAACAGCAGAAGCATAGGTAAACTGTTAGAGGCTTTTTTAATCCATTTGGCTTTAATCGAAATCTTTTTACTGAAGTTGATTGACGATTTCGGCAATTACGGAGACTGCTAATTGAGCCGTCTCCAAATACAGAGAGAGCCTTAATAAAAATATGTTTATCGAAGAATTAAATTCATTGCTAAAAAATCTAATTTATCTATACTGTAATCAGCATTTATGCGCATCTTTCTACTGGCTTTGATTTCTCTGTATCCCGCTATAGGCCGAACAACAGGAGTTTTCAGCCCGATCAAAACATTATTGATTAAGTTTTGCTCCGCCAGTATTTTAAGTGCTACCATTGGATGCAGTGAAATGTTTGAGCCGGCTTTATTGTTAAGGCTGGGATTTATAACGCCAACTGAAATTGGCGATTTTTTTAAGTTAAGAGTGTAATATGTCAGAGCAAGTTGTAGGTACCGTTAAATGGTTCAATGATGAAAAAGGGTTTGGATTTATTGAACAAGAAGGTGGCAAAGATGTTTTTGTTCATCACAGTGCAATTAACGGCACCGGCCGCAAAACCTTGCGCGAAGGTCAGAAAGTTACTATGCAGGTAACTCAAGGCCAAAAAGGCCCGCAAGCTGAGAATGTAACCCCAGCGTAAAAACCGTAATTCGGGCCCAAAAGTCTGTTGGCTTTTGGGCTTAATCCGCATACGCAATAATCGCAAATTTACTTTTGATAAATTTGTCATGTTGCATTATTTTGTTAGTTATTATTAACATTCTCCCTTAGCGAGACTGCAAGTTTTTCTTGTAGACTTTCTCGTTGGCCTCACAATTCTCTGATTGCTGGCTGCGCAATTACTGTTTTATCAGTAAAAATCACACTACCAACCCTTTAGCCGGTTACAGAATCTTTGCCATGCCTGAGTTTTCCTTAAACACAAACTGGCTCATACCTGCTCCTATTGAAGCAGTCTGGTCATGTCTGATAGATACTGAAAACTGGCCGTTCTGGTGGAAATATGTAATATCTGTTGAGGAAATAGAATCGGGGGATGCATCCGGCCTTAATAATATCAGGCGCTATTGCTGGCGCACCTGCTTGCCGTATACTCTGACGTTGAATTTGTGCGTCACTGAAATACAACCTTGCCGTTTTGTCGCTGTAAAAGTAGATGGCGATTTACAGGGTTATGGTCGTTGTCAATTATGTTCGGACTCTGCTAACCATTACACTCAGGTTAAATACAAATGGCATGTGCAAACCTGTAAACCCTGGATGAATCGATTTGCGACATTAGCTGCACCGGTTTTTGCATGGAACCATGATCGAGTCATGAAGTCAGGAGAAGAAAGCTTAATCCGATACCTGTCAACTGTTAAAAATTTATAAATAACATGGAATAATAGCTAGCATCAGGTTACCCTTTATCAATTTACAACTGATACGCAAAAATATGGCGCAATACATATATTCAATGAATCGGGTAGGGAAAATTGTCCCGCCCAAGAAATACATACTGAAAGATATCTCACTATCCTTCTTTCCCGGCGCAAAAATTGGTGTGCTGGGTTTAAACGGTTCCGGTAAATCGACACTACTGAGGATCATGGCAGGCATCGATAAAGAAATCGAAGGCGAAGCGATTCCGCAGAAAGGCATCAATATCGGTTATCTGCCGCAGGAGCCGCAACTGGACCCCAATAAAACCGTACGCGGCAATATCGAAGAAGCTGTCGCCGAAACCAAAGCGATTCTGGATCGTTTTAATGAAGTCAGCAATGCCTTTGCCGATCCTGATGCCGATTTTGATGCCTTACTGGCGGAACAGGCAGATCTGCAGGAAAAGATTGAAGCAGCTGGAGCCTGGGAACTGGATAGGAAACTCGAAATTGCGGCCGATGCACTGCGCCTGCCGGACTGGGATGCCGATGTGACCAAATTATCCGGTGGCGAAAGACGCCGCGTCGCCTTATGTCGTTTACTGTTATCCAACCCGGATATGCTGCTGCTGGACGAACCTACCAACCATCTGGACGCCGAATCGGTCGCCTGGCTGGAACGTTTTCTGCATGACTATCCCGGCACTGTTGTCGCAGTCACACATGACCGTTACTTCTTAGACAACGTCGCTGGCTGGATTCTGGAACTGGATAGAGGCTCGGGCATTCCATGGGAAGGCAATTACTCCAGCTGGCTGGAACAAAAAGGCCGTCGACTGGAACAGGAAGAAAAGCAGGAATCCTCACGTCAAAAAGCCATGAAAGCCGAGCTCGAATGGGTGCGCTCGAACCCTAAAGGTCGCCATGCGAAAAGCAAGGCGCGTCTGGCGCGTTTTGAGGAACTGTCATCCCAAGAAGTACAAAAACGCAATGAGACTCAGGAAATTTATATTCCACCCGGTCCACGCCTGGGCGATGTAGTGATCGAAGCCGATGATATCAGCAAAGGCTTCGGTGATCGACTGCTGTTTAACAACCTGAACTTTAAACTGCCGCCGGGCGGCATCGTCGGCATTATCGGGCCTAATGGTGCAGGTAAAACCACACTGTTCCGTATGATGGCAGGTTTGGAACAGCCCGACTCAGGCTCATTGACGATGGGACAAACCGTGCAGTTGGCCTATGTTGATCAGTTGCGCGACGACATGGATCCGAACAAAACCGTCTTTGAGGAAATTTCTGATGGACTGGATATGATTACAGTCGGTAAATATGAAACTCCTTCACGCTCTTACGTCGGACGCTTTAACTTTAAAGGCGCCGATCAGCAAAAACGCATCGGCGAGCTTTCCGGCGGCGAACGCAACCGCGTGCATTTGGCTAAGTTGCTGAAAACCGGCGGCAACGTATTGCTGCTCGACGAACCGACTAACGATCTTGACGTTGAAACCTTGCGCGCATTAGAAGAAGCCTTGCTCGCCTTCCCCGGCTGCGCCGTAGTCATTTCGCATGACCGTTGGTTCCTGGACAGGATTGCCACGCACATGCTGGCGTTTGAAGGCGACAGCAACGTGGTCTGGTTTGAAGGCAACTACGAAGACTACGAAGCCGACCGCCATCGCCGCCTGGGCAGTGATGCGGACAACCCCCATCGGCTAAAGTATAAAAAACTGGCTCAATAGTTCCAATAGCATGGAGTGGAAATGACCCACTCCATGCCTCATCGCTTAACCCGCAAACACAACATCATACCGCTTCATCAGCCCGGCTATGTCTTTTCTGTAAAACTCCTGCACCGGCAGACACAAGTCCCCGGGTTTTAGTCCTCTCTCTTGCAGGGATTCGACTTCCGTATAAATATCATGCACGTCATAGATTTCCAGCGCTTTAAAGATTGCTGCCGTATCCTTCATGCCCACAATATCGGGCTGCTGGCCGTTTTTTAGCTGAAAAACACCATCGTCCAATAAAAGGATTGAGACCTGCTGATCAAACGCCGCCGCGGTCAGAACAATATCAAGCATTTCCTGAACCTGAGCACCGCTGTGTGCCGGTTTGCGCAATACGAACAAATATTTCTTCATTTTTCTCAACCAAATACAATAAAACGGTCTGCTTCCAGCGTAGCCTCAACCAATTGCCCCAGCCCTGAAATACGAAAGCCTTCCGCCAGATCATTATCGACTTTCCCCTGCCTTTTAGTCTCATCGGCACACAATAATCCGCGCCGTTGAGCGGCAGAGATGCAAACGACCAAGTCGATCCGGTGCTGCCGAGCCAGTTCGCTCCACTGCGCCGTGAACTGCAGTTCATCATCCGGCGGCATGGCATACTTAAAGGCATGATAAATGCCATCATGATAAAAAAACACCCGGAATACTTCGTGTCCTTGCGCTAAAACAGCCTTAATAAACTGATAGGCAGTATGGCCTGCATTTGACTGATAAGGGCTGGTGTTAATTTGAATGGCGAATTTCATAATTAAAAAGAATAGTTAAAAATAGAACAAATGCACCCGGAGTTCTAGAAAACAACTTTATTGATAGCGACAATCCAAGCCTATTATAATCCTATGCAACATCAATAATCGGCTAGCACACCATTATTTCATCATTATCGGAACAAATCCTGCCTTGCTCAGTCTCATCGCCATGAAATTTAAACCATTCACTTTAACGCTAGCCTTGAGCCTGGCATTATTCCCTGCCACACAACAAGCTGTCGAGATTGATAAGATCGAATTGCCCGACATGGGCGATTCCTCGGGCACGCTGATTACTCCGATACAGGAACAGGAACTCGGCGCCGCTTTTTTCAGAAGCCTGCACAGCCAAATTACCATCAGCCAGGATGCCGAAATCCAGCAGTACATCCAATCCATCGGCCAAAGACTCGCGACCAATAGCGATACACCGGGCTATCCTTTCCATTTCTTTGTTGTCATGGAAAATCAGATCAATGCCTTTGCTGGTCCTGGTGGTTATATCGGCGTGAATTCAGGACTCATTCTAATGACCGAAGCCGAAAGCGAGATGGCCTCAGTCATGGCGCACGAGATTGCTCACGTGACCCAGCGCCATCTATATCGTGCTTTTGAAGCCGCAAGCCGCTTATCGATTCCCACGGCTGCGGCAACTCTGGCCGCCATTTTATTAGGCACGCAATCTCCAGCAGCCGGACAAGCCGCGCTCATGGCCATACAGGCCGGCAGTGTTCAGCTTCAAATTGATTTTACACGTGAACACGAAGCGGAAGCCGACCGCGTCGGCATGCAAACGCTGGCGGGATCGCAGTACGACCCGCGCAGTATGCCCACTTTCTTCGAACGCCTACAGCAATCCAGCCGTTATTACGGCCAGGATGTTCCGGAGTTTTTAAGAACGCACCCTGTTACCGCTTCACGTATTTCTGACACCCGCGGCCGTGCGGAGACCTACCCTTACAAACAATACCCAGACTCGCTAGGCTATCAATTGACCAAAGCCAAGCTGCGCGTAATAACCGCAACCGATACGGCCGATGCCATCAAATACTTTCAATCACGCTTAACACAAGGCACCGGCGAACAGCGTACGGTTGCGCGTTACGGCATGGGTTTAGCCCAGCTTCATGCGCAAAAATTCAAGGAGGCCGAAGCCATCTTTAAACAATTGGCCAATGAATATCCCGACCAAGCCCAATACGCGGCCGCACTGGCCCGCACGTTGCTTGAAGCGAAGCATTACCCTGAAGCCCTTGCCCTTTATCAAAAAGCGGTCCGACAATTTCCGGACAACGATGCCGTCAAGCTTGAATATATAACGTCTCTGTTAAAAGCAGGCAACGCCGAATCAGCCCGAAAAAATCTATTGGCGTTAAATCCCAAGATCCAGCAACAACCCCTATATCTACAACTTCTGGCACAAACCTATAGCGATTTAAAACAGCCGGCCGAATCGCATCGCTATCTTGCCGAATATTACTATATGACGGGGCAAACCAGGGATGCCATCTTGCAAATCAAATTGGCTCAGAAGTCGAAAGATCTTAATTTTTATCTGTCCTCCATCCTTAACGAGCGACTCAGTTTTTTTATGAACGAGGAAGAAGAAGCCCGGCATAATCGGTAAAAATTGAATAACGACTAACAAAGAACAACCATATGCATCCTTAACAGTTGCTTAATCAAGGGCACTCTTTGCCAGCCATTTCTTACATTAGGAATCTCTAAAATTTCATAACATAATGTATCTATTAACTATTTTCGAGCCGATACCATTTATCTTAAAAAATCATTTTTTTTGATAGACACTAGTATTTTTTTTGATATAGAATCTTCACCAGCTTAACGGAGTGAGCCCGGTTTAACCACCGGCTAAGAGGAGGATTAGCCTTTCAGGCTATTGATAACAATAATAAAATTAAGTAATTCTGCTTGAGTTAAGTTGTACCGAGGATCACATAGTACAACAAGATAATAAAAATAATAACGCTCAATACGCCCGCTTCATGCGGGCTTTTTATTGCCTGAAATTCATACAAAACCCTTCGCATCAGGTTTTCGAGCATCCTTGCTCAATCTGGAGCTTTACATGCTCAAACGCACACCAATCCATCCAGCTCTTGGCGCGCCTGGCGAGACAAAGCGGCCGCTATCAAAAGCATCACCCAAGACTTCATCAGCTTCTCCATAGACGCCGAAAGAGGCATAGTCCTTATCGAAAATATTATCCACTCTGCCGAACAAGGCCAAGTGTTTATTAACTTTATATTCCGCCTTTGCATTAAATAGCCAGTAACCGGCCAACTTTGGGGTCGTATTGGCTTCGTCGCCCCTAAAGAACTGATCGCCGCTGTACAGGCCATCGATACCTAACGACAGACGTTTCCACAAGTCGACACCAATTGACGCCTTGAAGATATGCTCAGGCATGCCCGGAATTCTATTGCCGCGCGTCACTTGGGCAGGCTCGTCTTCATCAAGTGGATTTTGAATAGTAAAGCCATCCATGAATCGAGCATTTAAGTAAGTATAATTGGTCGCAAAATGCCAGTCATCAATCTCGCTGAACAATTGCGCGTAGTTAAGCGTAGTGCCGGCTTCTATGCCATAACGGCGAGTTTGCCCGACATTGCTGAAGAACCCCTCACTAATACTGTCGCCGCCACGGTTAAAGATGATGTCATCATGATTAACGGTATGGAAATAGCCCAGATTCCACTTCATATCGCCTTTTTCCAGGAATTTGTCAAAATTGCCGCGAAAACCGCCTTCCCAGGTTTTGGCCACGACCTGATCCAGCGGCGGATCAGCAACAAACGCATTCGGCAACCGGCAGGGATCATCCTCATCGGCGCAGCTTAACTCCATCGGCGTCGGCGCCCGCGAGGATTCGCTGTAGCTGCCGTACATGCCGACGTTATCAAGAATCTGATAAGTAAAGCCGGCTGATGGATTGAAACGCTCGAAACTATGCTTGCCGCTTAATTTGTCTTCGCCGTCAATGAACTGGTTGGCCATGGTGATGCTGACATGGTTATAGCGGCCGGCCAAGGTGACGGCCAGATCGTCGGTCACCGAGAATGTATCGCTCAGATAGAAGCCATAGGTTTCAGTATTGGTATTCAGGCGTACCCTGGCGTCTCTGACCAGAATGCCGCTGCCTATCGTGCCGCGGTCATCGGTCAGGCGAGCCAGTTCCGTGTCTGAACCAAAATGCACATCGGCATAATCATAGCTGGCACCGACCGTCAGATTATTTTCATGTTCGAACCAATCCTGCTTAAACATCGACTGCAGGGTGCCGCCCCGACTGCGCATATTAGTGGCGCTGGTATTGTTAGTCGCGCCTTCCACGCTGTCATCTTCAAGCACTAGGTTGCCGTTGATATCGACAACCGGAAATTCGCCTGATTCATCGCACAAAAAGCCGCTGTCATCTTCACAGTCATCAAAATCACTGTCATCGCCATTAAAAGTTTTGATCCGGTTCTGACGAAAATAGGCATTACCGCTTACTTCAATGTCATCTGTCAGATCATAGCTGCCGGACAATTCCGAGAAAAACATGCGCGTAATGGTTTGGTCAGGATGCGTGAACACGGCTTTTCTGCCTAGATCCAGCAACTGCTCAGGCGCCGCGCCGTTGCCCTTCATATCGTTATCGTTAGCGGCCAGAGTTAGATCAAGTTCTCCCCGATCATTCTGCCAGCTCAAGGTGCCTAAAACCTGCTTGGCGCGCGTGGGCGAGAAATCCCGCCAGCCCTGTTCACCAAAATTGTGCACATCGACAAAATAGCCCCAGGTGCCGTTATTGCCGCCACTAGTTAATTCCTCCGAATGCCGGTCCCATGATCCACCGTAGACTTCCAACTGATGGCCGGGTGCCGTAAAGCCGGTTTTGGTCTTGAGCGCTATGGCGCCACCCAGCGTGTTCAAGCCATATATCGGGTTGGATCCTGGTACCAATGCCATCGTGTCAATCGCACCTTTGGAGATCAAATCCCAGTTGACTGTATCGCCGAAAGGCTCATTAAACCTGACCCCGTTCACATAGGTCGACAAGCCTTGCGGCAATCCCAGCAATGGCGAGGCGACAAAGCCACGATAGTAAATATCAGGCTGCAACGGGTTGTTCTGCGCTTCATTGACATGCACGCTGCCCAAATAGCGATTAATATATTCATTCAATGACAGGCTCTGCGCCTTCTCCAATTGCTCGGATGTCACCGTCTGGATATTGGCTGGTATCTTAGCGGCATCGACGGCACTGCCCGGCAGTGGCGTAACGCCTACAACATCGATTGTTTCCAGCGTAACTTTTGATTGTTCTTCCGCCATAACGGCAGATAAGGAGGACAGGCTAAAAAGCCCGATCGCTCCGTAAATGAGATTTTTTTTCATTTTCCCCCCAAGTTAAGAGCCGGCATGATAGCCAAATCAACTGGGAAGACATAGCCGCGCTTGAAAAAAAGGAAATATTCCTATCCGCACAATGACATTACGATGCTTCAGGTATAAGGTTTATTGAATTGCTTAGGGCTTTTATAACCATACAACAGCAAGGCATTTAGCTATAATGCCATGCACAATAACTACAATCATCCAGATCAGCTGAGGCAGGCAACGCTTATGACAATCACTATAAATACTGTCAATAAAATGCAACGCTACTTTGAACATCAAATAACCCGCATAAAATCCAGTGAGCATTATCAAAAACTGCTAGCCATGCCGCCATTGAAGCGCTGGAGCATTGTGGCCGGACTGTTTTTGTTGTCGCAGATAGTCCTATTCGGCGCTTTATATCTGATTTTCGACCAGATCGTTGTTATTGGCTTTCTCGCCAGCATACTAGCCGGTCTGGCGACTGGCATCGGCGCTCTGCCCGCCCTGTTTTTTAAAAACATTTCAACCAACCTGTTCAATAGCATGCTCGGCGCGGCAGCCGGTGTGATGCTCGCGGCAACGGCCTTTTCCCTTCTGGTTCCCGGCATGACTTACGGCAACCTGATCTGGCCTGGCAACGGCATCTATGTTGTTTCCCTGGGCATGCTGATTGGAGGGCTGTTTCTGCATTATGCCGATCGTCAACTGCCGCATGTTCATTTCGATGCCATTTCAGATGCGCAACTGACTTCGTTAAAAAAAATCTGGTTATTTATTATCGCTATTACGATTCACAATTTTCCTGAAGGCATGTCGGTCGGAGTTAGTTTCGGTTCAGGAAACATCAAAAACGGAGTGATTCTGGCTGTCGCGATTGCTCTGCAAAACATTCCTGAAGGACTGGCCGTTGCCTTACCGCTGGTGGGTCTTGGTTACAACCGTTGGAAAGCCATAGGCATTGCCACCGTCACAGGGCTGGTTGAACCCGTAGGCGGCTTGCTGGGCATCACCATGGTCACTTTGTTCGAACCGGTATTGCCGATCGCCATGGGATTTGCCGCCGGTGCCATGCTATTTGTCATCAGCGAGGAGATCATTCCTGAAACACATTCCAATGGTCGTTCGCGTTACGCTACTTTCGCTCTCATGATCGGCTTCATCATCATGATGGTTCTTGATAATCTGCTGGGCTAATAAAAAACCCTGCCTATATTATAAATAAATCACATGCATCGGCTGCCCGCCATATCTATATGGCCGGGTAACCGTTAGCCTTCATGCTGTTTACTGAGACAAAAAATGGATGATCTGCATAACTTTTTTCAAAACTATTTACCAGACTTATTATCTTTACTGACTTCCGGGAACCTGGCTGAAATATCGGCCGTCACAGTGACCAGTTTTGCGCTAATCGCGGCGGCTGAAATCGGGGATAAAAGCCAGCTGGTATGCATGACGCTGGCATCAAGGCACAGAGGCCTACCGGTTATGCTCGGCGCCATTGCCGCCTTCGCTTTCTTAAATACCCTGGCCGTGGTTTTCGGTGTCGCCATCGCCAGTTGGCTGCCTGAATATATCGTCGCGGCCACCGTCGCCTTCTTGTTTGGCGCCTTTGGCATTCATGCGTTGCGTGTAGACGAGGAGGATGAAGGCGAGGAAGTCAAGGAAAAAAGTGGTCACGGTATTTTCTTTACCACGTTTCTGTTAATTACAGTGGCTGAATTCGGTGATAAAACGCAACTGGCCGTCGTTGCCTTAAGCAGTACCGCCGCTCCAATCGCTGTCTGGCTGGGGGCTACTGCTGCCCTAGCCTCAACATCGGCCTTGGGTATTCTGGCCGGTCGCACCATTCTGCAGAAAATCCCGCTAGTGCTGCTACACAAGATCAGCGGCGCAATTTTTCTGATATTGGCTGTTCTTGCGGGTTACAGGGCATATATCAGCTATATAAGTTGATATATGCTTTCAAGCATTGAAGAGGCATAAAAACAAAAAAACCGCCTTCGGATACCCGAGAGGCGGTTTTTGTTGGACAATAGCAGCTATAAGATTTATGCCGCTAATGACTGAGCGCGTTTGCGATTGAAACCCAGCAATCCCATTAAACCAGAGCCAAACAGCCAAACAGCAGCAGGAACCGGAACAGCGCTAACGTCGGCACCGTCAACACCATCTAAGTTAACTCTCCAATAAGTTCCTCCAGTTAATGCTATTGGTGTATCACCGTCCAAACCAAAACCATTGGAAATATTGCCGCCGTTCGCGAAATTAGGAAATCTTGCCACAGTGAATAAATAATCACCTGCCGCAAGAAAATTAAATACAAGTCCTGAATCCCAAATGGTTTGACCTGGCGCTATCGAGCCGTTGTCATCGTTTTGACCAATGAGCGCGCCTGTAGTCGCATTCCACACGGCTGTTATTGGATCAAAATTAGTGCCGTTTAACCACGAGTCTGTCCATACTCTGACATTATTTGCATCATTATTGAGCGAGAAATTTACAGTTACAACATCATTGTGATTTACAATATTGCCATCGAAAGTGAATGCAGCAGCATTTGCAGTGTTAGCTCCAGCCAGAGCCAAGCAGAACAAAGCGGAACAAAATATTTTTTTCATGATAATTCCCTTATTGCTCCGGCCCCTTAAAGTTTGAATATTTTCTCTGCAGTCTTGGCCGAAGCCCAATAAATACGCCAACAATGGCATTAGCAGCCTGAAAAAAATTAAAACTTCATATTGCCGGATCTTATAGTAAACAAAAAATGTTATTCCCCACTTTGTTTTAGCGGGTCGCAGAAAGAATATCCTTTTACTCTAGCGCCCGTCATCACCCATTTGGGTGATAAACCTCAAAAAGTTACTATTTTTTATAGTCGCGTCAGCAAAAATATCAAACGCATCAAGTCACCCTGCCGCCGGGTGTTGGTCTTCTCAAACACCTTCTTCAGCTGACTGCGAGCGGTATTGTCGGTGACATCGTATTTGTGACCATATTCGGCCAGTGATAAGCCGTCTGCCAAAGCCAGGCAGAGCCGCAACTCGGCAGCTGTCAAGCTGAATAATTCCTGAAATGCCCCCCATTGCTCCTCGGAATAACAGCCAGGATCGCACAATATCGCCATAATTTTCAGTTCGTCCCCATTGCCCGGTGATTGCTGCATTGGAAAGCAGCTCAATAACAACGGAGAACTGTCGACACGCTCTAACAGCAGAATACAGTTTCTATTTCGCCGATGATTAAGTGCCGAGGGAGCCAAATCGACTGTAGAAGTAACTGATTGCGCCAAACTGTTGATAAATGCCTTGAACTGTTTTGCATTGTGCGAGTCGAGCAAAGTGAATCTCGGCTCCAACCGCAAAGGTATCGTATCGCTATCCAGAAGGGCATCGACTCTTCTTGATCGATACAGCACGTACGCCTGACTGTCTAACAACAAAACATGTCGGCCGAACGTTTCGAACGAGGAAAAAATATTCTGAAAATGCTCGGCCTGATAGTCTGAGGCCCGTCGGAACTGCTTACGGCGTTCGGTTCCCTGATAACCAGAAGTGCCTTGGAATTGATTCCGACGCTCGATTCGTGGCGGATTATTTTCATTTACTGGGTCAGGCGGATCAGCTTTATCAATCATTGGCTTATTACGGTTGCTTTCTGTTGTTGTTTGTTTTTTCGCTAGCACGGATATCAGGCTGTTTTGGGACGTGCAAAGACAGCTTAACATACCTCAGGCTCAACCGATCCAAAGGCAAACTTCTATGAATATCGCACATTTAAATTCCTCTTAATATAGATGTGCTAGAGCTATTGTAGTCCTAAAGTACACATTCGGCATCATGGATTTATTAAGTGTAGTCGATTATCTTGGTTTGACGAGTTCTCGGCGTTACACTAGGATTGTACTGACATGCGGAGACATTATCGTGACCACGTTAAAACAAACGCCGCTTTACCCTCTTCATCTTGAGCTGGGCGCCAAAATGGTACCTTTTGCCGGCTATCAAATGCCGGTGCGTTATCCCAACGGTACACTTCACGAACACCTGCATTGCCGCAATCATGCCGGTTTTTTTGATATTTCCCACATGGGCCAATGCCTGATTCTAGGTGACTCAGCCGCTGGCGAGCTGGAAATACTGACACCCAGCGATATCACCGGACTTGCCTTCTTTCAGCAGCGCTATACCGTTTTGACCAACGACAATGGCGGCATTATTGACGATATCATCGTGACCCGCCTGCCTTCAGGACTCATGGTCATTGTCAATGCGGCCTGCAGGGATAAAGACTTTAAACATTTTAAAACTCATTTATCTGACCACTGTCATTTCAAAGAAATGGCCGATCAGGCACTGTTCGCTCTACAAGGACCTGCCGCGGTAACGGTTATGCAGAAATTTTCCGCGGCGGCCACTCATTTGTCCTTTATGCATGCTTGTGAAGATGGCATCGACGGCATCCACTGTACGATCAGCCGCAGCGGTTATACCGGCGAAGACGGCTTTGAAATCTCGGTAGCCAACGAACAGGCAGACCATCTTGCTCGCTTATTGCTAGCTGAAGAAACAGTGGAGCCCATAGGACTCGGCGCGCGCGACAGTTTACGGCTGGAAGCGGGCCTGTGCCTGTACGGACATGAACTTAATGAATCAATAACGCCCGTGGAAGCCGGCTTGCGCTGGTTGATCAAGAAAGGTCATGACCAATTTCCGGGGGCCGGCAGGATTTTGGCGCAGTTACAACAAGGCACGGAAAAAAGCCGTGTCGGCCTGCTGGTCGAAAGCAAGATACCGATACGCGAAGGCTGCATTATTACCGATGAAACAGACGACGCCATAGGTCATGTCACCAGCGGCGGTTTTTCCCCTAGCCTCGGCCGACCGATCGCCATGGCGATGCTGCACAATCCAGCACCGGGCACTAACCATGCCTTATACGCGCGGGTTCGCGATCATCAGCTTCCGGTCAAGGTTACAGAATTGCCTTTTATCCCCCATCGCTACCGGAGATAAAAACCATGCCCTCACCTCGCCTTAACCTGGACAAACTGGAAATGCGCGGCAATTTCATTCACCGCCACATCGGCCCCAGTCAACAGCAAATTCAGACCATGCTCGCCGAACTCGGCTTGGACGAGCTGGAAGACATCATCAAACAAGCCATTCCGGCCGATATTCTGAGTGATGAACCGCTGAAACTGACTGAAACGATCAGCGAGCGTGCCGTGCTCAAATACCTGCGTAGAATGCGCGCACGCAACCAGGTTTTCACATCCATGATCGGCATGGGTTATTACGGCACGATCATGCCGGCAGTGATCAAACGCAACGTGCTGGAAAATCCCGGCTGGTATACGGCGTATACACCCTACCAGGCCGAAGTCAGCCAGGGCCGGCTTGAAGCCCTGTTAAATTTCCAGCAAATGGTGATCGACTTGACCGGCATGGAATTGGCCAATGCCTCACTGCTGGATGAAGCCACAGCCGCGGCTGAAGCGATGACCATGTCGCGGCGTTTATCGAAAAGCACGGCTAACAGCGTGTTCGTCGATCAGGACTGCCACCCGCAAACCATCGCCGTCATTCAAACCCGCGCGCACTCCCTTGGCTATGACGTTATCGTCGGCGATCCGTATCATGATCTGAAGCAGCACGACTTCTTTGCACTGATCGTGCAATACCCCGGTTCGAAAGGCGAAATCCATGACCTGAGCGACATTACTGCGCTTGCCCATAATAAATCGGCGCTGGTCACGGTCGCGGCGGATCTGTTAAGCCTGGTCCTGCTGAAACCGCCCGCCGCCTTCGGGGTCGATATTGTCGTCGGCAATTCGCAACGCTTTGGCGTACCAATGGGTTACGGCGGCCCGCATGCCGCATTTTTTGCGACGAAGGACGACTATAAACGTTCCGTGCCAGGCCGCATCATCGGCGTATCCAAAGACAGCCACGGCCAGATTGCGCTGCGCATGGCCCTGCAAACGCGCGAACAGCATATCCGCCGCGACAAAGCCACCAGCAATATCTGCACGTCACAGGTGCTGCTGGCTGTTATCGCAGGCTTTTATGCCATCTATCACGGCGCCGACGGCTTGCGCCTGATTGCCGGCCGCGTGCATCGCTATGCGGAAATTCTGGCGGCCGGCATCAGGCAGTTAGGCCATCACGTTCTCAGCGACTGCTATTTCGACACATTACTAGTGCATACGCCTCACCGGGCCAGGCGCATCGCTGCGCATGCCGCCGAAGCCCATATTAATGTGCGGGTTGTAGACCCCGACCATATCGGCATTTCGCTCGATGAGACAACGACGCGCAATGATTTAAGGGCGCTCTGGCAGGTTTTTTCATCGCCTGTCGCCTCTCTGCCCGACATTAATACACTTGATGCATCGATCACCGAATGTATTCCCGAATCGTTATTGCGCACCGACGGCATCCTCGAACACCCGGTATTCAAACGCTACCATTCGGAAACCGAAATGATGCGTTACATGCGGCGACTGGCACGGCGCGACATTGCACTGGACCGCTCGATGATACCGCTAGGCTCCTGCACGATGAAGCTGAATGCGGCCACCGCAATGCAGACCATTTCCTATCATGAATTTAACAGCCTGCACCCGTTTGCACCGCTGTATCAAACTCATGGCTATCAGCAAATGTTCGCCGAACTGGAGGATATGCTCTGCGACCTGACCGGCTTTGATGCTATCTCGCTGCAGCCGAATGCCGGTTCCCAGGGCGAATATAGCGGGTTACTGGTCATCCGCAAGTACCACGAAATTACGGGACAAAGCCAACGCAACATCTGCCTGATACCGGCTTCGGCGCACGGCACGAATCCTGCCAGCGCCACTATGGCGGGTCTTAAAGTCGTCGTCGTGGCCTGCGATGAAAACGGTAATGTCAGCCTTGATGATCTACAGGTAAAAGTCGCCGAGCATCACGACACGCTGGCTGCGTTAATGATCACCTACCCGTCCACGCATGGCGTTTACGAACAGTCATTCCGCGCAATCTGCGATCTGATCCACCAGCATGGCGGGCAAGTCTATCTGGACGGCGCCAATTTCAATGCGCTGGTGGGCTTGAGCCGGCCCGGAAAAATCGGCGCCGATGTCGCCCATCTCAACCTGCACAAAACCTTCAGCATTCCGCACGGCGGCGGCGGGCCCGGCGTTGGCCCGATTGGCGTGCGCGCACACCTGGCGCCGTTCCTGCCCGACCATCCGGTCGTCAAGGACGTCAATCCGGCCAAAGGCAAACACGGCACGATTGGCACCGTGTCGGCAGCGCCGTGGGGATCGGCCAGCATACTGACCATTTCCTGGGCTTATATCGCCATGATGGGCGCGGCCGGTTTGAAACGCGCGACCCTGACGGCCATTTTAAATGCCAATTACATTGCCAAACGTCTGGCGCCCTATTACCCGATCTTATACACCGGCAAAAACGGCTGGGTCGCGCATGAATGCATCATCGACTGTCATGCGTTCAAGAAAACCTGCAATATTACCGTCGACGACATCGCCAAGCGCCTGATCGACTTTGGTTTTCATGCGCCGACCGTCTCGTTCCCGGTCGCCGATACACTGATGATCGAGCCGACCGAAAGCGAGGATAAAGCCGAAATCGACCGTTTTTGTGACGCACTAATTGCGATCCGCCAGGAAATCAAGGCCATCGAAGACGGCACAGCCGATGCTGAAAATAATATACTGCGCAATGCCCCGCATACGCATCGCTTATTATTGGAAGAATGGACGCTGCCTTATTCCAAACAGCAGGCCTTTTTTCCGGCGAGTCATCAGCATGATGATAAATACTGGCCGCCGGTGGGACGCATCGATAATGTTTATGGCGACCGACACGTGGTTTGCACTTGTCCACCTTTGGAGGAATATGAATAGCGGTTTTTGCTAGCCCGTCTAACTGATCTGATTTTATCGGGTAAATTTCGGTTGCTTATTATCCGGCCCACGCCCGTGCCTAAGTTATTTTATCATTGCCCAACCTGACATTTAATCGCTTGATCTTAATGCCGACTTAGCCTTTTTTCATCCATAATCAGAATCACATGCGAGACATCCCTCAGTACGCTGCTCTGAGTCCTTTGCGGGTCCGATATCTATCTTCATCAAAATCCATATCAAGGCCCAAATAGAGTTTCTCTGAAATTTTTGAAGCCAGTACTAAAATATTTACGTAATTGTACCGATAGTCAGAATGGTTAAGCTGGTGTAATGATAGAGCTAACACAACTGTTGCCCACCCGGATATGAGCAGGATTCTGGTCTAATATGCCAACAACTGTAACTTTAAATATATTTTCAGGCGGCCCGCTTTTTTTGAGCCGGTCATGGGACACCGATTGTGAAAACGTTACCAAGCCTTGCAACAGGTGCAGCTGCTACTCTATTTTTTAGCCAGCCCTGTAGCTTATTAGTACTTCAGCCTGACAGGAAGTGTAACTCTACAAAGCACGGGGTCAGGCTGTCAGCATTACTGTTGGCTTGGATCATTCGGGGCCTTCAGGCTTTATGGATGCCGAACAGAAGCAGTTGCCGGGCGCATTGTTTGATAGATCCGTGGTCTATAATGCCGCTTAATTTGGCGACTAGGCAAAATCACCAAAAAACCCAAGGAATATAAGTATTTGAAAGCCTCAATGCCTGACGAGGTGATCGCAAAAGTCGATCAAGGAGATGTGGAAAAACCATTTTTAAAATTAAATCTGACCCCAACATAACCAAGGTTGGAAAATTCATCCGAAAAACCAGTATTGATGAGCTGCCGCAGCTTTTAACGCGTTAAAGGGTGACATGAGAGTCTGGTCGAACCGGGACCGCCTCTGGCCTGCGAAGCCGAGAAATACCAGGCATGGCGTCTGGCGCGAATATTAAAGATGAAGCCTGGGATCCACTGGGCTCTGGCAGGCGCAGGGACGAGGTACCGAGACTCAATATTCGGTATATTCGAAGCGGGTCTTTAATACTTGATTTAAAGCTTTTATTAAAAATGGTAAAGGTCGTCTTAAAGTGCGGGGGTGCCGTGTAATGCGTAATGCATGAATTCCTGGCCAAGGCTATGGGCTTAGTAAAGACGCAAGGCATTTAATCGATAATAACTTGTTACGGCGCATTAGCTTCTTTGTAAGTGTGCATGGGCTAAATATTTAAGCATGCCTGACTAATGGCCGTCTCGTTTTGAGTATTAAGTTGTACGGGAGTATGGATATGAAGAAACCGAACATGAAATATCAATATCTAACGGGTCTCATTCTGACTGTTTTAATTTGGACTGCCTATACTCAAGCTAAGGATACGATTGAAACTGCGACTGCCTATCAGGCGTTTGAAGCTTCTTCCAGGGACCTCGTCGCCTTTAGCTCAGATGGTAATACCTTTGCCAGTGTGGATTCTGATGGGCAAATCATATTATGGGATGTATCCTCTGGCCAAATGCGAGTGACGCTTCCGAGCCAGTTTGTAAGTCCCATCAAGCGTATTGCTTTTAGTCCGAATGGCAACACACTGGCTATCATAAGTGAGAGTTCAATCCGACTATGGAATTTCGTATCCGGTAATATCCACTTATTCCTTCCGGAGAGCGCCGTTATCATCGACCAGGCGTTCAGCCCGGACGGTAAGATTTTGGCGGCCGTGGGCCAGGATGCCCGTATCACGCTCTGGGATTCGCAATCCGGTTCTACAATTCAGGTTCTAACCGGTCATCAAGGTAGCGTTAACGCACTCGCATTAATTCAGAAGGTCCTAACCGGCCATCAAAATAACATTGATGCACTCGCGTTCAGTCCGGACGGCAAGACCCTGGCTACGGGCGGCCAGGACGCTCAGATTAAGCTGTGGGATATAGCCACAGGTCTGGAACAGGCGAGCCTGCCAAGCAAGAGTCATGTCACTGATCTGGTATTCAGCCCGGACGGTAAGACTTTGGCGGCCGTGGGCCAGGATGCCCGCATCACGCTCTGGGATTCGCAGTCCGGTTCTACAATTCAGGTTCTAACCGGTCATCAAGGCAGCGTTAACGCACTTGCGTTAATTCCGGTCCTAACCGGCCATCAAAATAACATTGATGCACTCGCGTTCAGTCCGGACGGCAAGACCCTGGCCACGTGCGGCCAGGACGCTCAGATTAAGCTGTGGGATATAGCCACAGGTCTGGAACAGGCGGGCCTGCCAAGCAAGAGTAATGTCACTGATCTGGTGTTCAGTCCGGACGGTAAGACTTTGGCTAGCCTAAGCGAGAGCGGGCTAGTTTCTTTGTGGGACGTGTCCGGTAAGCTACCCCAGCTTCTGACGGGACATAAGGATTCTGTAATCAAGGTTGCTTTTAGTTCTAATCAGAAGGCCCTAGCCAGCGTGGGTGCAACGGGGAAAGTCATCGTGTGGGACCTGATGACAGAACTAGAACGGTTGTCTTTCGATATATCCGTGACCATTCCCGAATCCCTAACTCAAACAAATCGTCCTGCGCCAGCTTCGCCTACAACATCAGCTCTGAAGCTAGTATCGGCAACTACGAGCTCCCCTACTCCTGCGACTGCTGCGCCAGAGTTCGATACCAAGCAGACATCCGCCGCTGAGGCAAGCGATCCCTGCATGACGCCGTCCAACCCCATCGTAGCCGAGAATTGCAAGCCAGGTAATCCATCAACTGAGTGGGATGTAACCGGTGCCGGTGATCCGAGCATCCAAGGCTTTGCAACGGATATCAGTGTTAATCGAGGACAGACAGTCTTCTTTAAAATCGATACTGATGCCACGAATTATCGTCTCGACATTTATCGTATGGGTTACTACGGCGGTGACGGTGCTCGCAAGATTACTACGGTACAACCCTCGGTGGTCTTGCCCCAAATTCAACCTGTCTGCCTTAATGAGCCGACGACGGGACTCGTCGATTGCGGCAATTGGAAGATCTCGGCTTCCTGGACCATTCCGGTCGATGCTACTTCGGGAATTTATTTTGCGAGAACCATTCGTACGGATACGGGAGGAGCCAGCCATATTGTCTTCATTGTCCGAGACGATGACGGCGGCTCGGATCTGCTCTACCAAACTTCCGATACGACGTGGCAGGCCTATAATGACTACGGAGGCAACAGTCTCTATGTCGGGTCCCCGGCCGGCCGTGCTTATAAAGTCAGCTATAACCGTCCATTTAGTACTCGCGGCAATGAATTCAAAAGAGCCTGGCTCTTTGGCGATGAGTATCCCATGGTGCGATGGCTGGAAGCCAACGGGTATGATATGAGCTACTTCACAGGTGTAGATGCCGAACGCAGGGGGGCGGAGATCCTTGAACACAAGGTGTTCCTCTCCGTTGGTCATGACGAGTACTGGTCTGCTGGACAGCGCGCCAATGTCGAAGCTGCACGGAATGCTGGTGTTCATCTAGCCTTCTTTACTGGCAACGAGATGTACTGGAAGACTCGCTGGGAGCCAAGCATCGATGGCTCCAACACGCAGAATCGCACGCTTGTCACATACAAGGAGACCGAGGCCAACGCCAAGATTGACCCACTGCCGAACATCTGGACCGGCACTTGGCGCGATCCCCGTTTCAGTCCTCCAGCGGATGGCGGCAGGCCCGAGAATCAACTCACAGGCACAATTTTTACTGTCAATTGCTGTCAAGATGCGCTTAGCATTACCGTACCCGAGGCGTACAGCAAGTTACGCTTCTGGCGCAACACGAGCATTGAGACATTGACTCCGGGTCAGGTTGCTGCCCTTCCGCGCGGGGTGTTGGGCTATGAGTGGGATGAGGCCCTTGATAACGGTTTCGCGCCTGCCGGCCTGACCAGAATGTCATCTACTACCGTCAGTCTGGGAAAAGAGTGGTATCTTCTCGATTATGGTTTAATTTATGGTTCAGGCACAGCTACTCATAGTTTGACACTTTATCGTCACAGCAGCGGTGCATTGGTGTTTAGCTCCGGAACCAACCGATGGTCATGGGGGCTGGATGGGCACCACGATTTTGACTCTGCCACACCAAGCGCAAACACAACACCTGATTTGCGAATGCAACAGGCCACAGTAAACCTGTTGGCCGATATGGGTATACAGCCACAAAGTCTGCAACCTGGATTAGTAGCAGCGAGCCAGTCGACCGATACTATCCATCCTGTTTCGACGGTCACCTCACCGGCAGCCGGTTCGACTGTGCAATCCGGGAGCTCTGTCACGATTACCGGCACAGCGGCTGATGCTGGTGGCGGAGTGGTTGGGTGTGTCGAGATATCCGTCGATGATGGAATCACCTGGCATCCGGCCACTGGTCGTGAGAACTGGAGCTATACCTGGAAGCCCAGTTCATCTGGCCTAGTGAAGCTCAAGAGCCGTTCTGTGGACGACAGCGGCAATCTTGAAAGCCCTGGAGCCGGTATTAATGTGACTGTGAATGGTTCACCTCGTACTACTGGCAACGCAATTGCAGTATCTGACCAGGTATTACCAAACTAAACATGTGCGGGCATCTGTGATCGGGCATCCGGGTGAGTCCTATGCCGTGCGGGTGATCGATCAAACGGATGGTTCAACTAATGATGGGGTTCAAACCTTTTCGTTTAGCTCAAAATACCCTGCGGGATATCGAACTCATGCAGAAAAGACGGGTAATCGCGATCGACGGGCAGGTTCTATTCCTTGGCAGCCTGATTCCGCCTGCTGATAGCCCGTCTCGCGCCTGTCGAAAATTAACGCAGCGGAACCAACGCATTCGATCAAATCATTCCACAGTTCCAGCTATGAAACTGACTTATTCAGTCAATGCCTTCCCTTCCACCAGGGTATAAAGATTTACTGTATTATCACCGACCACACACTGCCCCGTATTAAGATCAAATTTCCAGCGATGCCTGGGGCACACGAGATGGCTGTTCGTGACCTGCGCCGATTCCAGGCTTTCGCCCTCGTGCGGACAGAACTTAGGGATGCGGCGTGGCTCACCGTCTACATCGACGATAATTGACTCGCCACATTTCGGCAGACGCATCGACCAGTTGATCAATGCCTGCGCTGACAACTCATCACCTCCATAGCGCAAGAGGTCATGCAGCACTGGATTGAACGTGTCCGGATCTCTTCTGAAGCGTGCTCGTGCGGATAAAAGGATGTCATCAACATTCGACTGCAGGGTCAGGAATCCGTACAGAATTTGTGTCGGCGCCAAAATTTGCAGATAAGGCGGCGACAGAGGATGCTTGTCCGTAAAGCAGACGCGGCGGCGATCGAAATCGATTTCAAGAGACCAGTCCGGTGAATTTGACTCGATCTGGTCCAATGCAGCCACTCCAGACAAAACCAATGGAATATCTACTCGCTGGCCAGTCTTGTGCAATACCCCGGAAAGCCTGTTCACAAAGCGTTCCGCTGCCTGAAGGATTTGTTCCCGGGATGGATTCACCCCAGCTAATGGCTTGCTATAGATATGAGGCCGGGCACGAAACTGCTCCCAATCAAGGATCATCGACCGGGTCAACGCGCCATTATTACATTCGATTGAAGAGAATGGTGCTGGCCAAATCACTGGACCTTCACTTTGCAGTTCGTCAACCATCGCCGACCAGTTGCAGGCCTCAGGGTGCTGATTCAGGTGATTGTTGATCGAGTCACCGTAGGTTACAGGACCGGCAAACGCTACAGAAAGCGCTGGATTCAGGTTCTGCATCGCAAGCCGGAATATGTCTAACGTTTGATCACGCACGGCCTGCATTTTCGAACCGAAATTGGGATCTCCACTGAATAGGTAAGAGATGGGGTAGCCGTTGGCCATGTAATTGAGAGTAAAGAGAAAGACGGTTACTTGATGCTTTCGTGCAATGCGCCGGAGCGTGGCGGTATTCAGACCGCAGTCGTTGGCGTTCAGAACGCAGCCGTCCTCTGTATGAACGAGCAGGATCGAATCTGTGTGGAACGCCGGTTGTTGCATAAAAAGCTGGGCCGACACAGAATCGCCCAGTTGGATGATTTCCCCATGGCGTAAGTACTTAACCTCATGGATTTGAGAAAGATTCCGCAACTCTTTCCGAAACCGCTCATTTTGAAAGTCTCCCACCAGAATTGTCTTGTGGCTTAAGGTTCGCAGAAATTGCGGGTCGAAGTGATCCGCATGGTCATGGGACAAGTAGATATGGGTAGCGCTATCGATTCGCTTTCTGATCCGTTCCACCTCTTCAGCCGTCCATTCCGGAAAGGCGTGCCACGAATTCAAGTGCGCAGGTCCTGAAAACCATGGATCAGACACGATCTCAATGCCTGTTTTATGGCATCGCAGTGCTGTACAGGCTTGGCCAAAGAAATCAATTGTCAGCATGTGCTACTCCGTGATCTATAATTTAATGGTAAATTTAAATAGTCTAAAGTATCTCAATTTTGGCACTGTGATTCAGAATGGCATTGTTGAATAAATCAGCCCAAGCTAAACCAATGATAAGAGCCGACATAAAGGAATAATTATTCTTACATTCCAGTAAAAAATATGCTCTTTTTAGTCAACGCTCAGCTTCCTGCTATCCAATAAGCAGCTTCAAGACTGACCAACAACAACTCCTAAAACATTGTTCTTAATCAGAATTTGTTTTAAGCTTGGCAAAAATCGGCAACAGAAAGTGAAAAATATTGAACGCTGGTCTACGTTTCTACAACGTGGCATAACGAACACATTCGAGTTGATGTGATTGTTATTTATATTGCGCTAAGTTGAATAATTGTTACTTGGTAACAATTATTCATCCTTTTAAATTAAGGTCAATCAGTATATCTACTGATGATATAATAGGTATTTAAGGTCCAAGGGCGACTCAATTTTAAATGCTTCTTTTTATTTATCTATAAATAATAAATAGATCCCGTGCCTTGTTAAGATTGTTAAGAACAGCTTGTAACAAACATCTTCACTTCTTCTGAACCTCCGCCAAATCCATCTTCCGCTGAATACCCTGATTTAAATATTTTTCTCAGGTTGCTGATCTCCGCTATCCGTTGCCCAGTCAAACAGGCAAACATAGCGGCCATACATTAGATCAAGCTACAGGTAATTTATTGCGTCCGAAACAGATCTGATCCATCTCGATACAGGCTGGCACTTCCTTGCCCTAACCAGCCATATTTATGCCGAAAGCTTCTCAACCGTTCGGCATCAAAACGAGCTTTTATCGGCCCTAATTCATTTTGTAAAAGCGATAAAGCGACGATATGGCGAGCCCTGCTTCCAGGTGAAAGCTTCCGTGTAATAATGCATTAAAGCCAGATAGCCCAACAATCCGACGGTAATAACCTTACGGGACTCTATGCCAAAAATAGAATTGGTAATCAAATTAACCGCGGCATCTCCATAGTTCTGCAAAGCAAACGCCAGCACAAAGGAAATCGCAGGCAACACAACAAAAACATGCACGTTACAGCGTGCGGCATAGCGATAGATAAAATTTTGTGGATGCTGGTAATGCTTGTTGTAATCGTGCGTCACGTAGAATACATAAGCCGTCGCATCATGGACCAGCCTCGGCACCAGAATGGCCAGAAAATAATACTGCTGAATGTAAAGATAAAAACTGCTCAGCACCAGCAGGGTATTAGCCCATAGAAACAACTTTCCAAATGACGTGGTGACATAGCGCTGGCACAAAACCGTACTCAAGGCCAGACCGATACACAAACCGGCGGCCGCATGCTTGAGCCATTCGGTCTGTTGCGCATCCAGGGTGTTTTTTAGAAAGATGCCGATATAAACAACGATGCCGGCCGCCACGCTCAACCACAATAACAGATAGAATGCCCATGCCGGCAGGTGACAGATTCCCCGGGCCACGCCATGCTGCTGTTTAAGCACATGGTATACCGTCCAGCACGCGACAAGCACGTAAAATACCAGATAGGGAATAAACAAACTGCCTATGCCGAAAAAAGCCGCTATGGCGACAGTCATTAAAATGATTTTCAGTTTATAAAACTTCAGATATTCCACATTGCTGGCCATGACAATGGCGCTGGCAACAATGTGAGGCGTGCCGAAAACAACTTGGAACACTATGAAATGGTGAGGACTACTCGGTAAATGGCGCTGTAGAAAACCCTGCAACAACCCTACATCAAATAGCTGCAGTAATAAACAAGCGGGAATGATGGCATACAATCCCAGCAGCAAGCGGAATGAGACAGCCAGTTTATTCTCATGGGGCAAGTCTTGAATTGAAATGGTTTGCGCGGACATGAAACTACCTTTTACTATTGTTATATTTGTATTAGTAGTAAATTACACCTATTTTTCCGATCAATTCAAGCATCGCCATCCAAAAACCATGACATTTCAATTACACCCCCGCCTCCGGCAAGACTGCATCGAAGTCGGCCGGTTTGAGTTATGCCAATTGCTGATGATGAACGACAGCCAGTACCCCTGGTTTATCCTGGTGCCCGAAAAAGCGGGGCTGCGTGAGATTTATCAGCTGACAAAACCGGAGCGGGAACTGCTGCTGGAAGAATCCAGCTATCTGGCGGAAAACCTGGCCACGCTTTATAAAGCCGACAAGATGAATATCGCCTCGATCGGCAATATGGTGCCGCAACTGCATATTCATCATATCGTCCGTTACCAGACAGATAAAGCCTGGCCGGCGCCGGTCTGGGGAAAATTTGATGCAATACCCTACACACCACAGCAAATTGCGGAAAACCTCACGCTTATTAAAGACCGTTTAGGAAATCGTCTGAATTAACCAAGAACTCGGTAAAAAACACAATCTCAAAACTTTTACTACTTTCGTGCTTTCCCAGAGTCTTGCAATCGCGGCAATGCTTTCCTGCCGCAATTCTTCTCGCCCTCGGTGGTTTGCAACGTATCAGATGGCCGGCCGCTGGAAAGCCTAATAAGTTCGCGCCATCTTAATGCCGGTAGATGCTTTTTTATGTTTGCAATCGTTTTTTACTCTCGAACATTAATTGAACATTGATCAAAATTTTTCACCTGGTTCGGCCAGATTTTCAGCAAACTTCGGATTCATCTCCAGATACTTTATAATTAGCCCTATTTTTGTTCATCTCCAGCAACTGTATAGGCCGGAATGAGTAAAAAGCCCAATAACAATACAAACAGTGACACAATTAACTCCGTGTAACTCAAAATAGCAGACCTGAACAGGCCTTTTCAAAATAATAACTGGCAATGACACGTAATTACACTATCGGCCCGATCATGTTGGATGTTGAAGGTTTAACCCTGGCGCCGCATGAAAAAGAAATAATCAACCATCCCAATACCGGGGCAGTTATCCTTTTTTCCCGCAACTATGAAAGCCCGGAGCAAGTAACTGAGCTAATCGCGAATATTCGTGCTGCGCGTCAAGGCGATCTATTGATTGCCGTTGATCAGGAAGGCGGAAGAGTGCAGCGTTTTCAAAACGGCTTTACCCGCCTGCCGCCGGCGTCCTGTTATGCGCAAGCCCCTGAACTGGCGGAACCCGCAGGCTGGCTCATGGCCTCTGAACTGTTGGCTGTCGGTGTCGATTTCAGCTTCGCGCCAGTGCTGGATATCGATTGCGGCATCAGTGAGATTATCGGCAATCGTTCATTTTCAACAGATCATGAGCTGACGACCCGCCTGTCAAGCGCCTTTAGAAAAGGCATGCATGCCGCCGGCATGGCCGCTACGGGTAAACACTTTCCGGGCCACGGCGCCGTTGCGCTGGATTCCCATCTTACGCTGCCCGTAGATGAAAGGGACCTGGACAGTATCAGGAATAAAGACCTGCTGCCGTTTAAACAACTCATTGCTGAAGGACTGGAAGGCATTATGCCCGCTCATGTGCTCTACCCGAACATTGACGCCAATCCAGCAGGCTTTTCGCCATTCTGGATACAACAAATTCTGCGTAAGGAATTAAACTTTAACGGTACGGTTTTCAGTGACGACCTCAGTATGGAGGGCGCCGCATCGGTCGGCGATTTCCCCGAACGCGCAAGGCTGGCACAGCAAGCCGGCTGCGATATGATACTGGTCTGCAATAATCCGCGTGCCGCGGAACAGGTACTGGATTCGCTGCCCATCACCCAGGATCCGCTCAGGGAACAACGTCTCGACAGTATGCGCGGCAAACCGCAAATGAACCGCGAGCAGTTAATGAACTGCGAAAAATGGCAAAAAATTTCAGCTCAAATCAATCAAACTTATAATCATGCTTGAAGAAATCAAACACGTACAGGCTACCGCCGATTTACTGTACAGCGAACAAGAGGTTGAAGCCGCCCTGGATAAAATGGCTCAAGAAATCAACACCGAGCTTGCCGATTGCAATCCGTTGTTCCTCTGTGTCATGAATGGCGGCATGGTTACGGCTGGTAAATTAATGACCCGGTTACAGATACCGCTTACGCTTGATGCCATCAATGCCAGCCGCTATCAAAACCAGACATCGGGAGGCCACATCGAATGGATTCTTAAACCAGGGACGCCACTTAGAAACAGAACAATCCTTCTGGTCGACGACATTCTGGACGAAGGCATTACGTTGCAGGCAATTTGCCAATATTGCCTGGAACAAGGCGCGGAGAGCGTCTTCACCGCCGTGCTGATCGATAAAATTCTCGATCATGAAAAGCCGGTAAAGGCAGACTTCATCGGCCTGAAAGTCGAAGACCGCTATCTGTTCGGCTACGGCATGGACTACAAAGGCTACTTACGCAACGCAGCCGGCATTTATGCCTGCAAAGAATAAAATAGAGGAAATCATATTATGACCAAACTGGCCATCATCGGCGGCACAGGACTCACCCAAATGCCTGACCTGAAGATCATCAAGCGGGATCAAATCACCACGCCTTATGGGTCGCCTTCGGCTGAATACATTACTGGAGAATTGAACCATACTGAAGTGGTTTTCCTGGCCAGACACGGCAATCCGCATAGCATACCGCCCCACAAAATCAATTACCGGGCCAATATCTGGGGACTTAAAGAGCTAGGCGTCGAAGAAGTCATTGCCGTGGCCGCGGTAGGGGGCATCGCCGAAGACATGGCGCCCGCTCACATTGCCATTCCGGATCAGATCATTGATTACACTTATGGACGCAACCATACTTTTTTTGAAGACGACAACGATGCAGTGACCCATATAGACTTTACCTACCCTTACAGCCAAAAGCTGCGTTCCCGCTTGATCACTGCCGCGGCCCAAGCCAACATCAAAATCACCCCACTGGGTACTTATGGCTGCAAACAAGGCCCTCGCCTGGAAACATCCGCGGAAATCCGACGCATGGAACGTGACGGCTGTGACCTGGTTGGCATGACCGGCATGCCGGAGGCGGCTCTGGCTAAGGAACTGAATATGGACTATGCCACGATTGCCGTAGTTGCCAACTGGGCTGCCGGCAAAACCGAAGGCGAAATTACCATGGCGGAAATTGAGCAGCATCTGCATAAAGGCATGGCTAACGCTGCCGAAATAGTGAAAGCTTTTATTGCCTTGTCATCAAATTGACATGGTATTGTTGAGTTCCAGTATCAGTATATGAATAATAGATAGCATGTGACTTTTAATACTGAAGTTTTAGGGTCTTTCTGCTTAAACAGTTAACGAAAACTGAAAGTTGGAAGAGAGAACCGGATATAATGAACAATTAGTGAGAGAATAGCATGCAGTAACCGCGATAATTTTTCAATTACAAGGTTACCCATTAGTTTTGGAGATTTAGTATATATGACCGATAGATTAAAGCCGCTAACCCCGGCTATATTGACCCTGGATGATAAGACTTACACATTGCCCACTTATATGGGAATTGAAGGTGAGAAAGCGATTGATATCTCCAAGCTTCGCAGCCAGACCGGTTATGTGACACTAGATGAGGGTTATGGAAATACAGGCGCCTGTGAGAGCGCCATTACCTATATCGACGGCGAAAAAGGCATTCTGCGTTACCGGGGCTATCCTATTGAAGAACTGGCCGAACATTCGCGTTTTGTCGAAGTTGCCTACCTGTTACTGTATGGCGAATTGCCGACTGTCGAACAACTGCAACACTTCTCGACCGCATTGAATGACTCTTCAATCATTCACGAAGACATGCACCATTTTTTCAACGGCTTCCCGCGCGGCTCGCACCCCATGGGAATTCTGGCGACCATGGTCGCATCATTATCGACTTTTTATCCGGTTTTCGACCGCCTCGATGAAGCATCCGAAATACAGATTGTAGCGAATCTGGTTTCGCAAGTGCGCACCATTGCGGCATTTTCCTATAAAAAATCAATAGGTGAACCGCTGGTCTATCCATCCATCAAGTTTACCTATGTGCGCAACTTTCTGAACATGATGTTTTCATCGCCGGTACGCGATTACCAGTTGGACGATGATATCGTGCGCGCGATAGACATGCTGCTGATATTGCATGCCGACCATGAACAAAATTGCAGCACCTCTTCTGTCCGTACTGCGGGCTCGAGCATGGCGAATGTCTATGCCGTTATCTCTGCCGGCATCTCCGCGCTATGGGGGCCGCGACACGGGGGCGCTAATCAGGAAGTGATCAAGATGCTGGAGCAAATACATGCTGAAGGCGGCGATGGCACTGAATTTATCAATGAGGCCAAAAACAAGTATTCATCCAAGCGTCTGATGGGTTTTGGTCACAGGGTTTATAAGAATTATGATCCGCGTGCCACCGTATTGAAAAAACATTGCGATGTACTGCTCAACAAACCCGGCATCAAAGACCCCTTGCTTGATATTGCCAGACGCATCGAAGAAGTCGCGCTGAATGATGACTATTTCATTTCACGCAAACTCTATCCGAACGTGGACTTTTATTCAGGCCTGATACTGCGCGCGGCCGGCATCCCTACCAATATGTTTACCGTTCTGTTTGCTATTGGCCGTATGCCTGGATGGCTGGCCCATTGGCGTGAAATGATACACGGTGACCGTGTTGCCATTTATCGTCCTCGTCAGATCTATGTTGGTGAGTCCATACGTCATTATCGCGATATCAAAGACCGTACCTGACGAAGATGAAGTTTTAGTAGCTGGCTTTAAAACTTGTTTGAGCCATCAAAAGGCCACATGCCGAAGCGGAGCTAACTGTAAACACAATCCTTGGGGCGGCCAGTCAAGTCGGTCGCCCTTCTGAAGATTAAGTTTCGGCAGTTATTTTTTCAATTCATAACTAAAAGTCGAATTCAGACTCATCGAATTCAAACTCATCGAAACCGTCCAACTGCTCTTTTAAACGCTTCTTTTCCCAATAGATCTCAATCTTTCTGCGAGCATCCCTTTTTATCGTTCCCTTTTCAACACCATTGGAAAATGAAGCATATTCGCTATCTTCAAACAAATCTTCGTCATCATGCTCGATGTCTGCGGTATTTTTTGAACTGGTTTTGACAACAGATTTAGAGGATGTTTTAGACATTTTTAAACTCACATTAAAGAACTTTTTAATTCCTACCATGAACACATGGAAAGAAAAAATATTACCGTTACGATTTTAGCCTTAAATAGACAATCAGATTGCATATTTTGTCAATATTTATTTAAGGATTGTTTAAATTATTGCTACAAAGACATCATAATCAAGGATTAGTTTAGCGTTATCCCTATTCGCCTTTGACTCATCTATACAATAAATACCCATCGCCGCCCCGCCAGCTTTTGGTTGACTTTTACAAGCGCGCCAGCGACTAACCCTTACCGCGGGTACGTGTACGACTGGGGTTGAATGGTTTATCCTTGCCTGTTGCCAGCGTTTCAAAGCGTTTTTCAATAAACTGAATGATCAAATCGGCTATATCCTTACCGCTGGTTTGCTCGATGCCGCGTAATCCCGGCGATGAATTGACCTCCATAATCACCGGTCCATGATTGGAACGCAGCATATCCACACCGCAAACATTCAGCCCCATGATTTTTGCTGCCCGCACTGCGGTAGAGCGTTCTTCCGGCGTTAACCGAATCAATGAAGCGGTTCCGCCACGGTGCAAATTAGAGCGGAAATCGCCCGCCGCGCTCTGACGCCGCATGGCGGCCACTACCTTATCGCCAACCACAAAACAGCGGATATCGCTGCCCTCGGCTTCCTTGATAAATTCCTGTACCATGATGTTGGCTTTGAGCCCCATAAAGGCCTGAATAACACTTTCGGCCGCATTATGGGTTTCGGCCAACACCACACCTATCCCTTGAGTGCCTTCCAATAGTTTGATAACCAATGGCGCGCCACCCACTTGAGAGATTAAATCCTCGATGTCATCCGGATTGTTGGCAAAGCCGGTTACTGGCAAACCTATGCCTTTGCGCGCCAACAATTGTACTGAGCGTAATTTATCGCGCGAGCGTGATATGGCTACCGATTCATTCAACGGGAACACATTCATCATTTCAAATTGCCTTAACACCGCAGTACCATAAAAGGTAACTGAAGCGCCGATACGGGGAATAACGGCATCAAATCCTGTCAGGTCTTCGCCCCGATAATGGATGGATGGGTTATGCGATGTAATATTCATATAGCAACGCAGTACATCCAACACCCGTACCTCATGTCCGCGCGCTTCTGCGGCTTCAACCAGTCGAACGGTTGAATATAATTTAGAGTTACGAGACAAAATAGCAATTTTCATAAAAAGGCGGTTCCTCACATATAAGTTAAATCATATTTTGTCATGAAATATCTTGCCAAGCATTAGAAATCAATGCCGCTCAGTAAGAACTGATTGGTCTCTTAAGATAAAACTAAAAATGAAGGTTTAAGATATAGGGTTAAATAAGCAGAAGAGAAAATAAACCGGCAATTATCATTATTCCAATCCAGGTTGAGACAAAAAAGAAAGGCATTTTTTAAATCACTTTCTTTAAAATAAAAAACTGCATCAGACCATTACTAATTAATAGGAAATTGCATGTCCCGGCGAACAGTTTTCTCCCAAATTGGAAAAATATATTTACAGCATGGACGCATCGGGCTGATATTGCTACTTATCTGCCTATTCAGCGGCTGCGCCTCCATAATCCCAGCCCCACCCATCTACAAACCGGCTTATACCTATAAAAAGCCCACTTATTCTCATAACGCGCCTTATAACAGGCCTTACACAGTAAAAGGCAAAACTTACTATCCATTACCTTCAGCAGAAGGTTACAAGGAACGGGGCGTCGCTACGTGGTATGGTTCGGAATCGGGCAATCGCACCGCCATGGGAACCCGCTTTAGACCGAACGGATTATCAGCCGCTCACAAAACACTACCGTTACCGACCAAGGTACGTGTAACCAATCTGCGTAATGGTCGTTACGTTGATGTACTAGTGAATGATCGCGGCCCCTTCAAAAAAGGCAGGTTGATTGATTTATCGAGGGGAGCCGCAAAAAGAATCGGCTTGCGCGGCAAGACTGAAGTTGAAGTCGAGTATCTGGAAGATCAAGCGAGCATTAATAAATAAATCACCTTATTGCAGCGCCTGTCAGCTTTTATGAAAAACCGTCCGCGCCGACAAAAACGCCCATACAGCGCCAAATCTCAGCCCGGCGGCCATTTCATCTGACGTCCGCCCAACAGGTGCAAATGCAGGTGATAAACTTCCTGGCCACCTTGTTTGTTGCAGCTAATGGCCGTTCTATAGCCATTTTCAGCCAAGCCTTCCTGCTTCGCCAATTTTATGACGGCCTGTAACAGACGACCTGCCAATTGGGTGTCATCCAAATCATTCAATGTGGCGATATGAGTTTTGGGAATAACGAGAATATGAACGGGGGCCTGTGGATTAATATCCCTGAACGCCAGAACATGATCATCCTCAAAAACCACATCGGGCTTAATTTCGCCCGCAACCATTTTGCAAAACAAACAATCAGCCATATTTTCCCCCTTGAATTTTGGATTTAGAGCTGTTTTCTTCCGTTAAACGCGTGCGACAAGGTACTGCTGTCAATAAACTCCAATTCACCGCCCATGGGTACGCCATGGGCGATTCTGCTGGCCTGCACATGATATTTTTTGGCCAGTTCACCGATAAAATAGGCTGTCGCTTCGCCTTCCACTGTTGAATTCGTGGCCAATATCAATTCTTTAGCGCTACCTGCCGCGAGGCGTTGTTCCAGCAAATCCAGACCGAGTTCATCAGGACCGATACCGTCCAGCGGGGATAATCGCCCGTGCAAGACAAAATAGCGCCCTTTAAATGCAGTGGCCTGATCAACGATCCAGACATCGGCCGGATTCTCAACGATACAGATGACGGAATCATCCCGTGAACTATCGGCGCAGATTTCGCAGAGATTATCTTCGGTCAGCGTGCGGCACTCGCGGCAATAGCCAATTTCATCGACAGCCCGCAATAGCGTTTCGGCCAGAATTCTGGCGCCATCACGGTTACGCTGCAGTAATTGAAATGCCATGCGTTGCGCGGTTTTCGGCCCTACGCCGGGCAAACAGCATAAATTCTGTATCAACTGTCCCAACAAGCCTCTTTTCTGCATGTTAAAAAGGCATCTGGAATCCGGGCGGCAATGGAATGCCGGCTGTTATATCAGCCATTTTTTCTTTTTTCATTTTTGCCACTTTATTGACAGCATCATTAATGGCGGCCGCAACCATATCTTCCAGCATATCCTTGTCTTCACCCAGTAAAGAATCATCAATAGTGACCTTTCTGGCTTCTCGCTTACCGGTCATCAAGATTGTAACCAGGCCGCCGCCGGCTTCCCCCATCACTTGCATGGAAGCAAGCTCTTCTTGAGCTTTTTTGATGTCTTCCTGCATCTTTTGGGCTTGCTGCATGATATTACCCAGTGCATTTTTCATTATTTCTCTCCTTTGTGTTGTTAAACAGGCTCTATCGTGCCGGGTAGCACTCTGGCATCAAAATGTTCTTTCAAAGCCTGAATATTTTCGTCTGAATTAATAGCATCAATGGCTGCCAGCTGCCTGTCTTCACGCTCTTTTGTCAACTGAACCGCCGGCGAGTCAACCGTTGTTTTTTCGGTATTGATCACCAGCTTCAGTGATGTCCCGCGATAATGCCTCAAGGCATTTTGCAATTTTTCCTCTGTGACCGCACTGCGCAGTTGTTTGTGCCCCGGGTCCAATATTAATGTGCAAACTTTATCATCAATATTTTCCAAAACGCAGTTATTGGCCAGTTCCCGCGTCATGCCGCCAATCTTCATGGCTACAATCATCTCTGCCCAGTTATTATCTATCCTTTCAATTGCGGGCTCTTGCACGGATTCCGGTTTATGAAAAGAGACAACAGGGGCTTGCGGCGTTTTGACCTCCGGCTTGACAATTGCCCGTGAAGCCTGGGCTGGCTTGGCAGGACTCTGTTCCTGCACCACCGGCCTGAAAGTCAGCATGCGCAACATGACCATCTCGAAACCACTGCGCGGATCGGGTGCCAAATCCAGATCTCTTTGCCCTATCAAGCCAATCTGGTAATAAAGTTGAACATCTTCGGGCGTCAACCGCGAGGCTAATGCGGCGATCATTTCAGCATCAAAATCATGATCGATTGCACCGGGCACCTGCTGAATCAATGCTATACGATGCAGGACTCGCAGGATTTGTTGCAAGACATCGCTGAAATCGGGAGTCAAATTGGCGATTTCATTGATTTTATTCAGAATGGCTGCAGCATCACCGTCAGCCAGGGCCGTTAACAGATCATCGACAGGCTGCTGGGCGACAGTACCGAGCATAGCACCGACCTGTTCGGCGCTTACCTTGCCGTTACCGAAGACGATAGCCTGATCCAACAGGCTCAATCCGTCACGCATACTGCCGTCAGCAGCGCGAGCCAGTAGTTTCAAAGCCGCGGTTTCAGATTCAATCTGCTCCTGCTGGAGTATGAATTCCATCTGCTTGAAAATCTGGCCTGGCAGCAGACGCTTCAGATTAAATTGCAGACAGCGGGACAATACCGTCACGGGAATTTTATGCGGATCCGTGGTGGCTAATAGGAATTTGACATGCGGCGGCGGTTCTTCCAATGTCTTCAGCAAGGCATTGAAACTATGCCCTGACAACATATGCACTTCGTCGATCAGGTAGACCTTATACCGCCCTTGATTGGGCGCATATTGGACATTGTCCAATAAGTCCCGCGTATCTTCGACCTTGGTGCGGGATGCCGCATCCACTTCAATTAAATCCAGAAACCGACCTTCATCAAGGTCGCGGCAAACGCTGCATTCTCCGCAAGGATTAAAGTCCTGCAGATTCTGGCAATTGATGGCTTTGGCTAAAATTCTGGCGATTGTGGTTTTGCCTACGCCGCGGGTTCCGGTAAATAAATAGGCATGGTGAAGTCTGTCATGCTGCAAAGCGTTCATTAACGACTTGACGACATGCTCTTGTCCGACAACTTCTGTGAAATTATGGGGACGCCATTTTCTGGCGAGAACCTGGTAATTCATTGCAGGCTCGAAAGATGATTATAGAGAGTTGGGCGGCAACCATGCCAGCCACATCCCGGCACACGAATCTGCTGCTACCGTTGCTCCCTTCCGGGCCTGGCGGGGTTTACAGCGTATCGTTGCGAGAGGACCGACACGGTTACCATGAAACAATCAGCCGTAGCGGCTAAAGAGGTGCTATTATGATCAAACTTACTTAATGATGCAAGCCCTGATGTAATATTTTTTAAAAGTTTAAGTGGGCCAGAGTATGACGGCTGCCCGCAGGCGGTTCTTGCCAAAGCAGGACATGCGATCAAAATCTTCACGTGCAACAGGAATGTACTGACAGTCGACCTCGCTTTGACGCCCTTCTTCCGGGTCCGGATCGTGCATGTACAGACAATCCTCATCAACTCCACTCATAACTACCCAGTGCGGCGCTTTTTTGCGGTCCATTCGGAAGGTACTGATTAGCACCAGCGGTATCGCCCCGGCATTAAACGCATTGATCAGATCGCTTTGGGTAATATTGGCATAATGTATTTTCACACCCTGCTCTTCGGCTTCGCGCTTAAAACAATTATCGACCAATTCGATGACCTGCTTTTTTTCCTCACTGCGCACACCATCAATAAACAGCGGCCCTGTCTGATTAATCCAGGCTTCGACAGCAAAATGCCGTCGTTTTGCCGCCAATGCCAGACCGACCGGGTGACAACCGCCATGGCCGGAGGTCATAAAGATAGTCGTCGCTTCGCGCCATAAATTGAGTTCTTCCTCCTGCGACGGCAAATAGGATTTGTTAAGCCCATGCATAGCCATCATCAGCGAGGCTGGCCCGCAGGTAAAAGGCGTTGTTTGCCTCATCCAGTGCACGGGCCTGTGCTCCAATATTTCCCGATAGCGGCGTATGCGCTTCTGGTAACGCAAGGCGTCTTTATGATCTTCATAGTAATCATGATATACGCCGAATTTCTGGAAGCCCAGCGATTCATACAGGTTAATCGCCGCTATATTGTCGATGCCCACTTCGAGGCGCAGATACAATCGACCATCTTCGATAGCCTCCTGTTCACCCGCTGCCATAAGCAATTTGGCAATACCAGAGCCTCGTTGTTGATGCGCCACAGCGAGCGAATAAATACGAGCCAGACGCGTGCCGGGATGATAGATAATCAGAATATAGCCGACGATCCCGCCCGCCACTTCCGCAACCAGTAAAGCGCGATGTTCCGTCGTTATCCAGTGCCGGAAACTGCGCCTGCTCAGTCTGTCGGTTTCAAAACTGGCATTCTCAAGCGCCACCAATTGGTCAAGATCATCTAATTCGGCATGCCGAATCAGGATATTGTTAATAGTCATGAAGCTGATATACCTTGCAATGCCTGTGTAAATACCTGCCTTGCCCGAAACAGCACCATTTCTTTCCATGCCCGGTCATCAGGGCAGAAATGATGCAACATATGCTTGCTGTGCTCTGAACGGGCCTGCAGATTATCCTGCCGCGCCCACAACTGATGATCGAGCAGCAAGACTTCAAATAGTTGATCGGTTTTAAACGTACCGAATTCCAGGGTGATATAACAACTTCTTTCATTCATGACGGCATGCCAGGCATAATCCAGCAAGCCTAGCTTGGGCACCGAACTGGACGTACCTAAAGCGGGCAAGGTCACTGAACCGCCATACCAGCGGCAAGCCACGCGTGTGCCTGAACTATCCGGCTCATGGTCGCAAATAATTTCACCGTAACCATAAGACCCAAGGCCGGTATGTAAATCAATAACGGCCAAATCGCGTTGTTGCAGACTATATTTATCGATAAGGTCTTCAATGACCCGTCTGCCATGCGAAGGCGCCTGCCCCCCATAAAAAGGGCCGCTGGCATCGACATATTGTCCGGCACTGATAGCGCTTTCAAGCGACTCACGCCCATATTGACGCTCCCAGCCAGCAAAAGCCGCCTGTCTTTGGCTTGCATCGGTTAAAAACAGAGCAGAGCGTAGCGACTCGTAACCCGGATTTCTGGGCAATGGTTTGGAAAAATCGACCATATTCCGATTCAGATCAACACCGTCAGCATCACAGCGACGCAGCCAGGCATAGCCCCAAGGCGTCAATGCATGAATCATTAACACGGCAGTATCAGAAGGCATACGGATGTGTCCGGCGGCAATCAAGCGCAAATGGTCAATTTCCACCGCCGTGCCGGCAAATCCTTCGATTCCATGAGTACCGCCTATCAGCACTACCACCTTGGAAGCGTCCTCCGGACCCAGCCAGGCCGTATCGGTAAATAAATCCTCACCTTCAGGCCCCGCCCCGGCGCAGCGATAAGGTACATGTTTTTTAGAGCAGGACAATTCGGCTAGTGCCGCCTGCCAGCGCCGCCTGCCAACTGCATAGCTGACAGGAAAAACTTCTGTATCAAGAACGGCGACGGGAAGATAAGAGGACATAATGATTACCTAAGAAATTTTCTTTAGCATAGCGCCAGTCAGACCAATATAAAATATTTTTCCAAGTCCTAAAGAAAACCCCTTGTAGAAAAATCTGACTGGTTCCAAAATTATAGTTTATCTTATTTGAGGCTTTTATTTGCTATGGCGCGTACCATTCTGGTTGTTGATAGTCTTTCCGACTGGGGACCTTATTATCCAAGTGATCAGGTGATGGCCTTTGAAACTTATCTGGCGACCGAGCAAAGCGGCTCCCAACTACGCACACGCGTCATCAATCTCTGCAGCAGCTATCGTTACCTTTCAGATGGCTATTACTGTTCTTTGCTGGCCGAAGCCAGAGGGCATCACGTTATCCCCTCTGTCAAGGTACTGAATGATCTGGGCAAGAAATCGTTATATCGTCTTCAGCTTGAAGACTTGTCTCCAACGCTGACGCGCACCTTTAAAAGTTACAGCAAAGAAACTGAAAGCGCTTCATACCGACTGCCGTTCGAAGACTTGTCCCGAACCCTGAAGCGGGCTTTTAAAAGCCAAAACCAGGAAACCGAAGTCACCCTGTTGACTTATTTTGGCACCACGTCCGACCCGGCTTTTAACGAATTGGCAAGGCTATTGTTTGAACGTTTCCCCTGCCCGATTCTGGAAGTCACGCTACGTTTTCGGCAACAATGGGAAATCACCAGTTTAAAAGCCATATCGCATCGCGGACTGAGTGAAGAAATGGAAACGGTCTTTGCCGAAGCCCTGGACCAGTTCAGCAAAAAAGTCTGGCGCAAAGGACGCGCCCGTAAAGCCGCGCGTTACGACCTCGCCATTCTGATCAATCCGGAAGAAAAACTGCCGCCGAGCAACCGTGCAGCCCTTAAAAAATTCATCAAAATCGGCAGGCAACTGGGCATAGAAGTCGAACTGATATCACAGCAGCACTATATACGCCTGTCTGAATTTGACGGCCTGTTTATCCGCGAAACCACGGCCATAGATCATCATACCTACCGCTTTGCCAAAAAAGCCGAGGCCGAAGGCCTGGTGGTTATCGATGACCCGACCTCTATTCTGCGCTGCACCAACAAAGTTTACCTTGCCGATCTGTTTCGCACACATCGCGTCCCGTCGCCCAGAACCTGGCTGCTGCATAAAGGCAATGCCGGGCACCTGGATAAACTGGAAGCCGAAGCCGGCTTTCCGGTGGTCATCAAAATACCGGACGGCTCTTTTTCCCGCGGCATTGTTAAAGTTAATAATCGGCAAGAACTGGATCTTAAGGTCGAGGAACTGTTTCAGAAATCGGCACTGCTTCTGGCTCAGGAATTTCTGTATACGGATTTTGACTGGCGCATCGGCGTATTCAACAACAAGGCTTTGTATGCCTGCCGTTATTACATGGTTAAAAATCACTGGCAGATCTATCGCCATGGCGGCAGTCGGACCGATAGCGGAAATTTTGATACCCTGCCGACTTTTGAGGCACCCAAAGCCGTATTGGAAG
The DNA here is from genome assembly GCF_000427625.1 of Methylobacter luteus IMV-B-3098. Classification (GTDB taxonomy): domain Bacteria; phylum Pseudomonadota; class Gammaproteobacteria; order Methylococcales; family Methylomonadaceae; genus Methylobacter; species Methylobacter luteus. Next base: position 765,746 of record NZ_KE386569.1, on the reverse strand, counting down.
CAGCGCTGAAAGCTACTCAGCCGATAGGCAGCGGCCTGTATGGCGTGGATGTCAAGGAAAAAGACGGCAAGGGCTATGTGATAGAAGTAAACGACAATCCGAACATCGACAGCGGTATTGAAGACAAATATCTGGGCGACGAACTCTACGTATTGATCCTGACCGAATTCTTAAGGCGCATGGAGAACCGTAGCAAAGGCTTGTGAAGCCAAAATCATGGTAAATAAACAAGCCAACTCATACCTCCCAATGGTTTGCTTTTACCTCCTTCCAACCTGCCACCCAGAAGCCCCGTTAATTCGTAGACTACCGCCATGCCGATCCCGTGCCCATGAATATTCTCATCGGCCCGAACTCCTCTTTTCAGAATTTCCTTAAGCTTATCGGCAGGAATGCCAGGTCCATCATCCTCAACCCGCAACAACACCGAAAAGCCAGAACCGACCTTTGGGTCATTGAATGAAACGCTGATGCTAATCTTCTGACGACACCATTTGCAGGCATTATCCAACAAATTGCCCGCGATTTCGTAAAAGTCACCTTCCTCGCAATAGATCTGGCAAGGCTCTGGGACATCAACGTCGAAAGCAATGCCTTTATCGATATAAACCTTACTGAGCGATGCGATGATTTTTTTAATAATGACTGCCACATCCACTGTTCGCGTAATTTGATGCTCGCCTTTCGCGGCGGCCCGCTGCAATTGATACTCGACAATCTCATTCATGCGGAAAATCTGCTCTTGCACGGTCTCCTTATTATCGCTGAAAGACTCAGTACAGCCCCGCAGTATAGCCAGCGGCGTCTTCAAGCTGTGGGCCAGATCGGCCAGAGTATTGCGGTACCGCTCCAAATGCGCCCGCTCACTGCTGATCAAGGCATTCAGATTGCCGGCCAGGCCTTGCAACTCCGTCGCATAACGGCCGTCCAAACGGGTCTTTTTGCCTTTTTCTATAGCTTCAAGATCCCTGACTACAACGCGCAGCGGCTTTAAGCTCCAGCGTAACACGGCAAACTGAATAAAAATCAGAACCAGTCCTATTGCCAGCAACCAGAATCTCAACGCCGCTTTAAAACGATCCACCTGACCGCTCACAAACTCGGCATCCTCAGTCACGGTGAACGTATATTCACGCTCTACACGGGCCCGGCTTTCCCAAATCACATCATAATGCAGCGCATAGTAACGCCCTTGCTCATCCAATAAAAAAGCCGACTCACCCGCACTTAATCCAGCAGGCGGCGCCACCGGATCCAGGCCGATTGCCGAAGCCGAATGCCAGACCAATGCCGGCTTTCCCTTTTTTATTTGCTGAATAAATCCGTAAAGACCCGAACCCGGATTGGTAAACCTGGGTTCGGGCAAATCGGCAGGCATAACCAATTGACCGGAATTTTTAAGGTCGGCAGCGGATAAAAGCGAATAAACCTGAACCTGCAATTTTTCCTTCAATACCTGTTCGGCGCTTTCGCGAAAGCTTTGTTCAAGAACAACAGCCACCAATGCAAAGAAGGCGGCAAGCACCAAACCGGCAGATGCCAGCAATCGAAAGCTTAAAGATCTAGTTTGCACTCAACGCCTTTGAGAGAAATGATATGCAAAAGGGCATTAAGCGCCTTTGCAGAAAGAGTTACTTCATGAAGAAATGACCGGCACGCGATAACCTCGGCCGCGCAATGTTTCAATGGGTTTCAACGTACCGTCGGGATCAAGTTTTTTCCTCAAGCGGCCGATGAAGACTTCAATGACATTACTGTCACGATCGAAGTCTTCATCGTAAATGTGTGCTGTCAGAACGGATTTAGAGACAACTTCGCCTTTACGGAACATCAGGTACTCCAGCACCTTGTATTCATAGGCCGTCAACTCCAGTTTCATACCGGAAACGGTGACCTCCTGCGCTACGGTATCCAGTTCTATATTACCGTGGCTTAAAACGGGATGAGCCTGCCCGGCAGAGCGTCTGATCAAGGCATTTATCCTGGCCAATAACTCTTCATAATGAAAAGGCTTGACCAGATAATCATCCGCACCGGCTTCCAGCCCTTCCACTTTCTCCTGCCATCGACTCCTGGCCGTCAGGATCAGGATCGGTATTTTAATATTGTTTTTGCGCAACCGTTTGATCAACTCAATGCCGGAAAAATCAGGAAGCCCAATATCAACAACAGCCGCATCAAGCGGATACTCCTTACCCATATAAAAACCATCGCTGCCCGTATGGGCCGTATCGACGGCAAACCCTTTATCCGCCAGGAACTCTTGAATCTGTTCGCAAAGCGTCACTTCATCTTCGACAACAAGAATACGCATGTTTTTCTTCTTTAAATTAACTGATTACTTCACCGGTCTCGGCATCGATCAGATAATGCTGAATACGTCCATCGGGTGTTAAAACTTTAATCACATGCACTTCCCGGCCGTTGATTATCTCAGTTTGAGCCCCCAGCACTTTTTTACCGCCTTTTTTAATGATTTGCTTTGTAGCCTGATCCAGGCTGACACGCGCCAGCATAATAGCGCTTTCCGCATAGCAGACATTGGAGAATAGCAGGACCAGTGCAAGCAGTTTAATCAAATTTCTCATGGATGATCCAGAGCTCAAGTTATTATTTATTTAGCCATTGCTTAAAGTAACCATGCCCGGACTTATACAATCAGGAGAATACATTGAGCGGAAAGGATTTTAAACCATTATGCTGAATCCAAACTGAATTCGTTACTGCAACGACAATCCTTTGGCCATACTGCCGATAACCTGTCCGAAAGATGCGCCCAATTTGCCTGCGATTCTGTCGAGCAATTGTTCCTGCTGCGTAAAATCAACTTTATTCTCGACGCCAATAATTTCCTTGGCTACATAATCATCGTTACCGAATGCATCGGCCACACCAAGTTTGACACCCTCTTCACCGGTCCAGACCAGTCCCGAAAAGAGTTCGGGCGCATCCTTAAGCCTGTCGCCGCGGCCGGCTTTAACGGCACCGATAAATTGCTGGTGGACCTGATCCAGCAACCCCTGCATATAGCGTGTTTCGTCTTCCTTAGGCGGTGAAAACGGATCCAGCATGGCTTTATGCGTGCCCGCCGTCAGCAACCGGCGTTCGACGCCCAGTTTTTCCATAACGTTAACAAACCCGAAACCATCCATGAGAACGCCTATGGAGCCAATAAGACTGGCCTGATTGACAAAAATCTTATCGCTCGCTGAAGCGATATAGTAACAACCTGAAGCGCAAATATCGCTGACTACGGTATACACTGGCAAGTCAGGACGCTCTTTTTTGATCTTTCTGATTTCATCATAGACATAAGATGACTGAACCGGACTGCCGCCAGGCGAATTGGCATGCAAAATAATGCCTTTGGTATTTTTGTCTTTTACTGCGTTTTTTAGGCTTTTAATGATGCTATCGGCATTGGCATCCTTATCTTCCGCTATCATTCCAACTACATCAATAACCGCGGCGTGCCCCTTACTGCCATCGCCCACCATATTCTCCCTGACATTCGGATACATGAACATGGTCAGCACGACACACAAATACAAAAACACCAGAGACCTGAAAAAAACGCTCCAGCGTCTTGCTCTCGTCTGTTCTGTCACGGCCGCTAAAGCCACTTTTTCAAGAACTTCGCGCTCCCATCCAGCCTCCTGTTTAGCCCCTGCTTTAACTTGACTGTCTTGTTGATTTTCCATTACTTTCTTAACCTCCAATAATAGCTAGTAATTCCGCCGGCTGTTGTAAGCATGTCAACGGATTATATTGTTGCAATATCTCTTTTGAATGTGCCCCGCACGATACGGCAATTGAAGCAATTTGCGCATTAAGCGCCATTTGCATGTCGTGAATCGAATCACCCACCATTAAAGTCCGTTCATTGGCCACCTCCACGTGCTGGATAATGTCCAGAACCATGGCGGGATCGGGCTTTGAAGCGGTCTCATCGGCGCAGCGCGTAATATCAAATAAGTCTTCGGTTCCTGTCGCCTGCAGAGCCTTGTCCAGCCCGGCCCGGCTTTTCCCGGTCGCCACGGCCAGCTGAAAGCCCGCCCGTTTCAGTTGCACCAGCATCTCATACACGCCCGCGAATAAATCATCCCTGCTAATCTGCCTGGCGAAAAATGCCTCAATATAACAGGACATTAATTGATTCCGGGTTTCCTCGTCGGCTCCCGTAAACAAAGTCTGTATCGCATTTTTGGTGCTCAAGCCAATGACATCCTTTGCCGCTTGCCGTTCCGGAATAGTGCAATTGCAAGACACTGCTGCGTGCTGTAAACAGGTGACAATCCAATCAATGGAATCAACTAAAGTGCCGTCCCAGTCAAATATAATTAAATCAAATCTGCTCTTCATGGCTTAATAATTCTTCCAGATCCTGCGGCAGAGGGGCAAAGATTTTCAGTAGCTCGCCGCTGACCGGATGCTGGAATTTCAGTTTTTGCGCATGTAGAAACAAGCGTTTATAGCCTCTGCTTTTAAATGCCTTGTTAACCTCATCCAGGCCATAACGATCGTCACCGACAATAGGATGACCTAACCAGGCGGCGTGAACCCGTATCTGATGTGTACGCCCTGTTTTCGGGGAGGCTTCGACCAATGTCGCATCACGGAATAATTTCAGACGTTTGAAAACCGTTTCGGCCTGTTTGCCGGATTGACTGACGACCACCATGCGCTCGCCGCCTTTATTGACATTTTTTTGCAAAGGTACGGTAACCACGGCTTGCTTTTTAGCCCACTGGCCTGCCAATAGTGCCATATAGGTCTTATGAACCTGATCACTGCGGAAAAGTTCATGCAGCTTACGCAAAGCGCTGCGCTTCTTCGCTATCAACAAGCAACCGGAAGTATCGCGGTCCAGCCGATGCACCAACTCCAGAAAATGGGCCTCCGGTCTTATCTGTCTCAGTCCTTCGATAATGCCCGAGTTTATGCCGCTGCCGCCGTGAACCGCAAACCCCGAAGGCTTGTTCAAAATTAAAAAGGCATCATCCTCAAATAAAATATTTTTTTGCAGGGCATCCCTTAAATTCTGGCCGACAAATGTTTCCTCGGCTTTTTCCGACACCCGAACCGGCGGGATCCTGACGATATCGCCTGCTTCCAGGCGGTACTTAACGTCCACACGGCCTTTGTTGACTCTAACCTCACCTTTGCGAACAATACGATAAATGCGGCTTTTAGGGACGCCTTTCAAGCGAGTAATTAAAAAATTGTCCAATCGTTGATCACTATTTTCTTCCGTAATTTCGACAAATTGAACTTTTGGCGCACTTTGTTCTTCTGAATTCATGATATAGATAATACCAGCATCTCGTTATGATTGATTCTTTAAATTGATGTAGAGCGATAAGGTTGCTATATTAAGCAAGTTTTAATATAAAAAACATACTTTTGCTCGGCAGATTTCCATGATGAAACTGAGCCGGCAACCCAAATGAAGATAAAACAGCCGATTACGGCGCTGAGTCTTCAAATAAGATTTTTCGGGTAGCGTTCGACCCATGACGAACGATTTACAACTCCTGTTTAAGACAGAATTTACAACAAGACTGAAAAAAGAATATTTATTTGCTTAGTAGTTGTCCGTGCCAATTATCGTTGCCTTCACGTCTTGAAGGTCAAGATACCAACTGCAACGCTTAGATGACGGAAAAAACAAAACCGTAAAAAACAAGTCTGATGCGTTATTGGCCAGAAAAATGAATCTAGTTTGACCTTACAAACTTACTTAGCACTAGACCTAAACCCAGTCTGATCAGTAAAGTCTGATAATGGAGCAGGAAACCACAAGGATAATTGAATGAAAAGAATGCTTATCAACGCTACGCAGGCAGAAGAACTGCGAGTCGCATTGGTAGACGGTCAAAAACTGTATGATTTTGACATAGAAGTCCCTTCTAAAGAACAAAAAAAGTCTAATATATACAAAGGCATCATTACTCGCGTAGAGCCCAGCCTCGAAGCAGCATTTGTAAATTATGGTGCTGAAAAACACGGCTTTTTACCTTTTAAGGAAATTTCTCCCGCCTACCGCCAAACTCAAGACGGCTCCGAAACCGAAGGTCGTCGTCCATCCATTAAAGATCAGATTAAAGAAGGTCAGGAAATCCTGGTTCAGATTGAAAAGGAAGAGCGCGGCAATAAAGGCGCGGCCTTAACGACCTATATCAGCCTGGCCGGCACTTATCTGGTACTGATGCCAAACAATCCAAAGGCAGGCGGCATTTCGCGCCGCATCGAGGGCGAAACCCGTAGCGAATTGCGTGAAGTAATGACGGCGCTGGACATTCCGGACGGCATGGGATTGATCGTGCGCACGGCAGGCTGCGGCAAAAATGCCGAAGAACTGCAATGGGATTTAAACTACCTGATGCAGTTATGGGAAGCCATAGAGCGCACTTCCAGCGAACAAATCGCACCGTTTCTGGTATTTCAGGAAAGCAATGTCATCATACGCGCGCTGCGCGACCACTTGCGCGGCAACATTGACGAGATTCTGATAGACAACGAATCCTCGTTCAAGCTGGTGCAAAAGTTTCTGAAGCAGGTCATGCCGCACTTTTTGCCGAAAGCAAAACTTTATCAGGACTCGGTTCCGTTATTCAGCCGCTATCAGATCGAATCGCAGATTGAATTGGCGTACGGCCGCGAAGTGCCCCTGCCTTCCGGCGGCTCACTAGTGATCGATCATACCGAAGCCTTGACTTCGATCGATATCAACTCTGCGCGCGCCACAAAGGGCAGCGACATTGAAGAAACCGCCCTCAATACCAATCTCGAAGCCGCCGATGAAATTGCCCGTCAGCTCAGATTGCGCGACTTGGGCGGCCTGTTCGTCATCGACTTCATTGATATGATGTCGAATAAAAACCAGCGTCTCGTTGAAAATCGCCTGCGCGATGCATTAAAAATTGATCGCGCACGCATCCAAACCAGCCGTATCTCACGCTTTGGCCTATTGGAAATGTCCAGGCAAAGAATGCGCCCGTCGCTGGGTGACTCCACGCAACTACCCTGTCCGCGTTGTAAAGGCCAAGGCACTATCCGCAATGTAGAATCGGTTGCGCTGGCCGTGCTGCGTATTCTTGAAGAAGAAGCCATGAAAAAAGGCACGGAAAAAGTCATTGCCCACTTGCCGATTGAATGTGCCACTTTTCTGCTGAATGAAAAACGTCATGCCATTGAACAGGTTGAATCAAGACTAAAAGTCAGTATTGTCATTCTGCCCAGCAAGCATCTGGAAACACCAGCTTATGACATCGAGCGAATCAAAGAGAAAGATGTGCTCGAAGAAAAACCGAGTTATCAACAGATAAAAGAAGAAGAGATCACAATTCCGGAATTTGCCCAGCAAGTCAGACAAAGAACTGAAAAAGCAGCTATTAGGGAGTTTTTACCGGAATCCCCCGCACCGATGCAAAACAAGAACGTATCGGCCAGCCTGATCAAGCGCTTCTGGTATAAACTAATAGGCCCGAGCATTCTAATAAGTGCAGAGCCCGAGAAGAAAGAAGTCTCAACAGGAGCCCCTGAAAAAACCAGAGGAGCCGACGAAGCCCAGCCGAGTAGAAATCGCGACAGCAGACGCAGTTCCCGCCCCAAGCGTAATGGCCGTGGACAAGACAGAAGCGGTAAACGCAATCCCGAGGCTACCAGTCTGACTGAAACCCAAAATGAGCCGGTTAAAATCGAGCCTGTAGCAGAGCCAGAAGTCATAGAAAAGCCTACCGAAAATGTAGCGCCAGTTGCGGAACAGCAACCGCAGAAACCATCCAGCGGCAGAAGCAGAAGAGGACCTAATCGCAGAAGACCGCGTAATCCCAATTACAAAAGAGCTGAGTCCAATGGCGATACCAATGTCGCTTCAGACGAAGCGCCCAAGGAAGCCGGAAGTGAATCACGGCCTTATGCTCATGATTTTGCTGAAAGAGCGGAACGTCCTGAGCCCCAGACTCGTGAAAATACCAGCAGCCCGGCTTCGGAATCACCGAAACCGGCTCCCGAACCGGTAGCCGCGAAGATAGCTGAGCCCGTAACACAAGAGTCCGGATCCGACTCTTAAACGATCGGTTGTATATTAACTGCCACGAAGCAAAGGCTTATGCTTCGTGGCAATCCTTACTTGTATTTAACTTCCACCTCACTGGCTCCCGGCAGACGCTTCAGGCGTAAAATCAATTCATCGGTTGCCTGTACGCGCCACTCATCGCCGAGACGCACGGTTGCCTTCGCATAACGCGATTGGTAATTTATCAGCACCGGACACCCGCCGCCCTTGAAGGGTTTGAGCGCCACACCTAGTTTCTGCATAAATACATTATCATTTTCTTCCGTCTGCCATGTCAGCTGAATCCCCCGGGCGAAGGCGTCCCTGGCCTGATCCATGCTGTAGAGTTTTTCTACTGTTAGGCGCAACGTGCCCAAATAATCGTCTACCGCTAGCGGGCCTTCGGCGACCAGCAGCGTATCGCGAGCAAAGATATCGCGGTATTTTTCATAAATATCGTTAAAAGCCGCGATTTCAAGCCGGCCGGATCTGTCATCCAGCGTGGCAAACCCCATCATTTTCCCTTGCTTGGTCTGACGGGTTCTGATTTCCACGACCAGTCCGGCGACGCGCGCTTCCATCTTGCCTCTGCCCCGTTGAGGGCCAGAGCGGTCGGCATTCGCGATCAGACTGGCTATTTTCCCATGCGTGAACTCCTTCAATTCCGACTCATACTGATCGATAGGATGGCCGGTCAGAAACAGGCCTAGTGTTAATTTTTCCGCCGCCAAGCGATCCTGTTCGGACCAGGGCTCGACGACTGTCGAATAAGCTTCATTATCCTCGACATTATTCTCGGCATTGACCATCAGGCCGAATAAGTCATTCTGGCCTGTTTGCGCCATTTTGCCGTGTTGCTCGGCCACCCTTAAAACCGTGGGCAACTCGGCCAGATGGCTGGCCCGGTTATCGTCAAATTCATCGAACGCACCGGCGCGGATCAGCGCCTCCAGCACACGCCGATTGACTTTTCTTAAATCGACGCGCTTGCACAAATCATACAAGCCGGTAAACGGGCCGTTTTCATCCCGCTCCTTCAGCATGTCATCAATGGCCGCCTGACCTACGCCCTTGATGGCGCCGATACCATAGACAATATGTCCTTTGTCGTTGACGGTAAAACGGAAATTGGACACGTTGATATTCGGCGGACAAATAGTCAGCTTCATCTGCCGGCATTCTTCTATCAACACCACGACCTTGTCGGTATTATCCATATCCGAGGACAACACGGCCGCCATGAAGGCAGCCGGGTAATGCGCCTTCAGCCAGGCGGTCTGATACGCCACCAGCGCGTAGGCGGCCGAGTGCGATTTGTTGAAACCGTAACCGGCGAATTTTTCCATCAGGTCGAAGATATAGGTCGCGATGCCTTCGTCGATTTGATTGGCGACGGCGCCCTGCGTAAACACTTCACGCTGTTTGGCCATCTCTTCGGGCTTCTTTTTGCCCATCGCACGCCGCAGCATATCGGCGCCGCCCAGCGTATATTGCGCCATTTCCCTCGCAATCTGCATCACCTGCTCCTGGTACAGGATAACGCCGTTGGTCGGCTTCAGAATCGGTATCAGCAAGGGATGCGCGTATTCGGCCTTGGCTCCGTGTTTGACGTTGATGTAATCGTCCACCATGCCCGATTCCAGAGGTCCGGGCCGGAAAAGCGCCACCAGCGCGATAATATCGTCGAAACAGTCCGGCTTGAGCTTTTTGATCAGTTCCTTCATGCCCCGGGATTCGAGCTGAAACACGGCCGTCGTCTGGGCGTTTTTCAGCAACTCATAGGAAGCCGGATCATCTCTGGGAATAGTCGTGATATCGACCAACGGTTCGCCGGCCTGCTGTTTTTTCTGGTTAATCGTCTGCAGCGCCCAGTCGATAATCGTCAGCGTACGCAAGCCCAGGAAGTCGAATTTGACCAGACCGACGGCTTCCACGTCATCCTTGTCGAACTGCGTAACCAGATTGCCGCCGCCCTGCTCGCAATACAGCGGCGTAAAATCGGTCAGTTTAGTCGGCGAGATCACCACGCCGCCCGCATGCTTGCCCGCGTTTCTGGATGTTCCTTCCAGGGCGCGCGCCATGTCGATCAGCGTTCTGACTTCTTCTTCGGTATCGTAAAGTTGTTTCAGGTCGGGGCTGTCTTTTAGCGCCTTCTCCAGCGTCATGCCGATCTCGAACGGGATCAGCTTGGCCAGCCGGTCGACAAAACCATAAGAAAAACCCAGCACGCGCCCTACATCACGGATAACCGCTTTGGCCGCCATCGAACCGTAGGTGATGATCTGCGCGACGTGATCGCGGCCATAGTGGCGCGCCACGTAATCGATCACCTCGTCGCGCCGGTCCATGCAGAAGTCGACGTCGAAGTCGGGCATGGAAATACGTTCAGGATTCAAGAAGCGCTCGAACAGCAGATCGAATTCGATAGGGTCCAGGTCGGTAATTTTAAGCGCGTACGCCACCAAAGAGCCGGCACCCGATCCACGACCCGGACCGACCGGAATCTGATTGTTTTTTGCCCACTGGATGAAGTCGGCAACGATCATGAAATAACCGGGGAAGCCCATCTGAACGATCACATTGAGCTCAACCTCCAGACGGTCATAATAGGCCTGGCGATTTTCCTGATCGGTGCCCTTGCCGACGGCCGGGTATTGCACCAGACGCTCTTCCAAACCCTTTCTGGCCGAATCGATCAGATGATCGCCCAGCGACACGCCGGCCGGCACCGGAAAATCGGGCAGAAAATTCTCGCCCAGCGTCAGCTTCAAATTGCAGCGCTTGGCGATTTCGACCGTGTTTTCCAGCGCTTCGGGAATATCCGCAAACAGTTCCTGCATTTCCTCGCTGCTGCGCAGATATTGCTGATCAGTATAATCTTTAGGCCGTCGGGCATCATCGAGCACGCGCCCCTGGTTGATGCAGACCCGGACTTCGTGCGCATCGAAATCCTGCTGGTGTATAAACCTGACGTCATTGGTCGCCACGACCGGCAGATCGGTAGCCAGAGCCAACTCAACAGCCGCTGCGATGTAACGCTCCTCATCGGGCTTGCCGACGCGCTGCAATTCCAGATAAAAGCTCTGATCGAACAGCGCACCCCATTGCTCGGCCAATCGTTTGGCCAGATCATTGTTTTCCGCCAGTAAGGCCTTGCCGATATCCCCGCTCATCGCGCCCGACAAGGCAATCAAACCGGCATGATTGGCTTCAATCCATTCCTGTCTCAGCATCGGCACGCCCTGATGCTGCCCTTCCTGATAGGCCTTGGAAATGAGTTCGGTCAGCGTGATGTAACCGATGTGATTGTTGACCAGCAAGGTCAGACGGAAAGGCGTCGCAGGCTCTTCCGGGTTGAATATCAGTACGTCGGAACCCGCGATCGGTTTGATGCCCTGCCCCAGCGCTGCCTTATAAAACTTGACCAGCGAGAACAGATTGGCGTGTTCGGTCACAGCGGCGGCCGGCATGTTCAATTCAGCCAGACGCTTGACCAGCGGCTTGATTTTGACGATGCCGTCAACCAGGGAAAATTCGGTATGAAGCCTTAAATGAACAAACGCAGGTTGCATAGGTGTTTTTTATCAGAATCAGGTAAGTGGGGCGTGTGTCAAACCCGGTAAAGCGGCGCTAAACAGACAAAAAGCTTGAAAGCCAAACACATTTTTATCACGAAGCGCATAATTTTTTAGAACGGATTTAAAGCCGGCGGTATGCGTCTTTCATGGACGGATATTATACACTTTCGGCTTTAGACAGGGCTTCAGTTTCAGCAGCCCTCGGATAAAAATATCCGTATTGCCATTTTAAAAAGTTATTCACAAAACCTGTGGATAACTCTGTGGATTGATTGTTTTATCTGCTGCTTAATTACCGTTTTTATTACAGTTTTGTTAAATTGTATAAAAACGAACCAATTCGGTAATTTTATTGTTATCAATAACTTACAGACCAATTCCCCATATATTAGAGCCTAGACGAGCGTGTGCTAAGTCATTGATTTAACCTGTGGGCAACTGATATTGAGTCCAAACCATTTTGATAATCATCAAGCTACTCTTTACCCACGGCTTGTTAAGCTTTTTATAGTGCTTCAGATTGGGAAATGGTATGCGGCTTTTTTTGATATAAGCCTATCGACGGGCATCCGATAGGCTTTTTTGCGGTTATTCACAAAACCTGTGGATAACTTTGTGGATTAATTGTTTTATTCATCGCTTAATTACCGTTTTTATTACAGTTTTGTTAAATTGTATAAAAACGAATCAATACATTTATTTTTTAATTATCAATAACTTAACTTCTAACTTTAAGCCTGATTCAAGCCGGATAAATACGCGCTAAGTTATTGATTTAACCTGTGGGCAACTGATGTTGAGTCAAAACCTTTCATGATCGTCCGGCATTACCCTCTTTCATCCCAGGCTTTTTCCATGCGTTTTGCCGAAACCGGGTAAGCCGTTTTAAGTTGCTGCGCAAACAGCGAAACCCGGAATTCCTCCAGCATCCAGCGGTAATTATCCTGCTCGGGAATAATGGGCTCTTTTTTAGCCTGCTTCTCAACGTTTTTCCAGTAGCGTGTCCAGTAGCGGTTTATTTCCTGTATTTTTTGCAGACTGTTATCGAATTTATCGATGCGGTAGAGGATCGCCTTAAGATAGCGCGGCATGGCTTTAAGCTGCTGGAACGGCGTATGGCGGATAAAGCCCGCATAGACCATAAACTTAAGTTGTTCATTGATGTCCTGAACCATCGGATCGTTGGCATTGAAGCGTTTTAGCTGTGCTTTGATAGCCCCGTACAGTTCCATGATCTCCAGCACAATTTTGCCGGTTTCATTGGCAAGCCCGACCAGTTCTCCCTTGTGCTGCTTTAAACTTTGTTCGAAAGCCTGCTGCGTGCGTATCGTTTTACCTTCGACAAACACCGCATACAGGATCAAATAAAGCATATCGTCCTTGTAAGACGCTGCGGCATCAGCTTCTATGATCGGATGTTTGGGCAATTGGTTATAGGTCAATTCCGCGGCCGCCGACTTGGGCAGGCTTTTGATGATGTACGTGCACTCCTTGCGCAGATAGAGCTGAAACAAACGCATGAGCCCAGCCTGATGCTGGCGCGCGGCTTTTTGCTCGGTATCGAAAATGCGTACGCCGACGGCGTCGGCTTCATCGACAATGGCCGGATAGCCGACGAATGCCTGGCCCTTCTGCATGAATTGCCAGGTATCGGGCAGATCGTCGAAAGCCCATTGTATGCAGCCGGTATGATTCAATTCGTCGGCAGCCAACTGGTCAAAGCTTTCGCCAGCCGTCTGCGTGTATTTGCCTTGCAGTTTTTTCAGGTCGCGGCCGTAATCAAGCAGCTTGCCCTCGTCGTCGATGACCCTGAAATTCATTTTCAGGTGATCCGGCAACGCATCCGGATTCCAGGCATTGAGTGGTATGGCTTCGCCGGTCAGTTTTCTGAGTCGGTTACTCAGCCATTCGTACAACGAGCCTTTAAAATCGGGCTCGATTTCAAGACACTGCTTGACGGTTTCCGGCACGGGCACGAAATGTTTTCTCAGGTTTTTAGGCAGCGATTTGATCAACGCGACCAGTTTTTCTTCCAGCATGCCCGGCACCAGCCAGTCGAACGGCGCCTGCGAAACCTGATTCAGCTGATGCACGGGAATGATGGCCGTGACGCCGTCTTCGTCATGGCCCGGCTCAAACCGGTATTGCAGCACGATCGTCAGATTGCCTATCTTCTTACTGTCGGGAAAATCCCATTCGTTGACCTGATTATCGTGCCCGCGGGTCAGGTCGTCCTTGGTCAGAAACAGGATTTTGGGATTTTCCCGTTCGGCGGTTTTACGCCATTGATCAAGCGCAATACCGCTGACGATATCGGCCGGCAGTTTCTTGTCGTAGAACTGATACAGCCACTCTTCATCCTCGATCAGATCGACACGACGACCCTTATGCTGGATATAGCCGACCTCTTCAAGCAGCTTCTGGTTGGCGACAAAAAACGGTGCATTGGTATGGTAATCCTGGTCGACCAGCGCCGAGCGGATAAAGATCTCGCGCGCGGCCTTGGGATCGACACGCTCGTAAGGCACTTTGCGACCGGCCTGCAAAGTCAGGCCGAACAGCAAGGTGCGCTCATAGACGGCGCTGCGCCCGGCCTTCTTTTCCCAGTGCGGATCGTAATAGTTGCGCTTGATCAAATGCTCGGCGCACTGCTCTATCCATTCCGGCTCGATCCTGGCGACATTGCGCGCATAAACCTTACTGGTTTCGACCTGTTCGGCCGCCATGATCCATTTCGGCCGGGCTTTATGCAGGCCGGAACCGGGAAAAATGAAGAATTTGAGTCCTCGAGCGCCCAGATACTCGTATTGCTCATGGCGAAAACCGATATTCGACAGCAGCCCTGGCAATAACGCGCGATGGATTTCTTCATAGCTGGCCTCGACCATATTCGGCTTCATTTTCAATTCGCCTTTGACCACCTGCATGATCTGCGCGTGGATGTCGTACCATTCGCGCATGCGGATATAGGACAGGAAATTGTCGCTGCAGTATTTGCGCAATTTGTTGTTGGACAGCTGCTTTTTCTGCTCTTCGAACGTATTCCAGATATTCAGGATCGTTAGAAAATCCGAATCTTCCTTGCGGAAGGCTGCGTGTTTGGCATCGGCCTGGTGCATTTTATCGGCCGGCTTCTCGCGCGGGTCCTGAATACTGAGGGCCGACACGATGATCGCCACTTCGGTCAAACAATGCTGTTTTTCGGCCGCAATCAGCATGCGCGCCAGTTTCGGGTCAGTCGGGAACTTGGCCAGTTGCCTGCCGATATCGGTCAGTTTGCCCTGCTTGTCGAGCGCATTGACTTCATGCAGCGCATTCTTGCCGTCACGGATCATTTTATCTTCAGGCGGCTCGACAAACGGGAATTTCTCGATATCGCCCAAATTCAGCGACGTCATCTGCAGAATGACCGATGACAGGTTCGTGCGCATGATTTCCGGCTCGGTAAATGCGGGCCGGGCCAGATAGTCGTCCTTCGAATACAGCCGGATACAGATGCCCTCGGCGACGCGGCCGCAACGTCCCGCGCGCTGGTTGGCGCTGGCCTGCGATATTTTTTCTATCGGCAGGCGCTGGATTTTGCTGCGATGGCTGTAGCGACTGATGCGCGCATGGCCGGTATCGATAACACAACGGATGCCCGGCACGGTCAGCGACGTTTCGGCGACGTTGGTCGCCAGCACGATGCGTATCTTGCCGCCTTTGGGCTTGAACACGCGCTCCTGCTCGCTGACGCTGAGCTTCGAATACAGCGGCAGGATTTCATACTGGGTCGGATGATGCTTTTTCAAAGAATCGGTCGTCTCGCGGATTTCGCGCTCGCCGCTCAGGAAGATCAGGATATCGCCGCGGATATCGCGCTGTAATTCATCGACGGCATCGAGGATGGCCTGCTGTAGATCGTCGCTGGTTTCGTCTTCTTCATCCCGTTGCTCTATCGGGCGATACCGAATCTCTACCGGATAAGTACGCCCCGACACTTCAATGATCGGCGCACTATCAAAATGATTGGCGAATCGTTGCGGATCGATCGTGGCCGAGGTAATGACGAGTTTCAAATCGGGGCGCTTGGGCAGCAGCCATTTCATGTAGCCCAACAAAAAGTCAATGTTCAAGCTGCGCTCGTGTGCCTCATCGATAATGATCGTATCGTATTGGCTCAAATAAGGATCGTTTTGGGATTCGGCCAGCAAAATACCGTCGGTCATGAGTTTAACCAACGACTCGGCATGGGTCTTGTCGTTAAAGCGGACTTTGTAGCCGACTGATTTACCCATAGTCTCGCCCAACTCTTCGGCTATCCGGTCGGCCACGGTGCGCGCGGCGATTCGTCTGGGTTGCGTATGACCGATAAAGCCGGATGCGCCACGTCCTATCGAAAGGCAAATCTTCGGTAACTGTGTGGTCTTGCCAGACCCCGTCTCGCCGCAGACGATTACGACCTGATTGGCTTTGATCAACTCGGCGATATCATCTTTCTTGCCCGTAACCGGCAAATCGGGAAAACTGATCGCAGGAATACTGGCCAGACGCTTGCTGCGCATAGCTATCGATCTTTCAATGCGGCTTCTCAGCGCATTGAGTGGCTCGACCGGATCTTTGCCTTTCTGACAGTCGCTGCGCAGCCGGTCCAGTTGCCGCTTGAAGCCGTGCCGGTCCTGGCCCAGGCATTGAGGTAATCGGGAAGTGAGTTGTTTAATCAGATCGAGAGTCGACATCCAGAACAGTCAAGGCAAATAAAGCTATTATACGTTATGTGCCGTATTTTGAATTTTATCAATGAACAGAATGCGGTTCAGGCCAGCCGCAAGCATTAGCAAGGGAAATAAAGACCTAACTTTTTTTGCAGACCGTATTGTATATCTTGAAGGATAGTATTGAAGCGGCCAGTACCAGCGTTATCGCGTTGGCAAATATGATGGCCGTATCGGAGATATAAACGCCGTAGACAAGCCAGCACAGTACGCCCAGCGTAAATATACTGTACATGCTCAAAGACAGCGATTCAGTGTCCCTGGTTTTTATCGTCAATATAGCCTGCGGTAAAAATGAGGCCGTTGTCAGTGTTGCGGCTATATAGCCAATAATTTCAGGCATTGCTATCATCAGTGTCGTTCTCTATTGATATAAAATTCGTTGTAAATATGCGGAAGCTACCAAGCTATGAAGCTCAATACGCGTTGTTAGAGCCGTTTAAATAACAACGGTTCTATTCAGATCAAAGCCCGGCACTGTTTTTTTGCCAGAATATCCACGAGGGTTGCACAATATTCTGGCACCGGCTATATGGTAATCGGATGGACTGTGCACGTGACCGTGAAACCATGCATCGATCTCGTATTCATACATCAGGGGTTTTAAGTCAAAGTTATTGCAATAGGCTAACTTTTTAAGGTCATTCAGTGGATCATCCCAACTCCATTGGGAAGGCGCATGATGCGTAACTACAACGGTCTTGCCGGGAAATGGCAGGGCTAATTCTCGCTCCAGCCATTCCTTTGAAATCTGGTGCAATTGCGTAAAATCAGTACTGCCGAATGGTTTTCCTGTAAGTCTGATTTTCTTGAAATCATTTAGTGTCCTTCCTAACGCGTCTGCTTTTTCCTCACCTTCGACAAACAGATCGGCCCACATCGTGCAGCCTAAAAAACGCACATCCTGAAATAAAAACTCGCTGTTCTCAAGAAACTGCACATTAGTCCTTCTACATTGTTCCCTAAGCATCTGTAGAGTTTCCTGGTGATCCTGGCCATAAAACTCATGATTACCCGCAACGTAAATAACCGGTTTGTTCAAGGATTTCAGCCATTCAAGGCCTTGTGTACGAATCCCGATATCACCTGCGGCGATGATAATATCAGCATCATTAGCTGGCGCTTCCAATGCTCCGCATTCCAAATGTACATCAGAAAAATAATTAATCTTCACGATTTAATCTGCTCAATATCCTGTATAAGGTATAATTGCGGTTATTCTTTCAGATAACCGTAACCTTTTCCATAAAGATTTTATATGTCAATTAGCCCTAGAAAAATTACTCAGCAAGTATTAATCGGCAATGTTAAAGTCGGCGGTGGCGCGCCTATCGTGGTTCAATCAATGACCAATACCGATACGGCCGATGTTTCCGCAACCGTCAATCAGATTATTGAACTGGCCACGGCAGGTTCTGAACTTGTCCGTATTACGGTTAATTCGGAAGAAGCGGCTAAAGCTGTTGCTGATATCCGCAATCAGTTAGATCAGAAGGGCTGCGATACACCGATTGTTGGGGACTTTCATTTCAACGGACATAAATTACTGGAAAAATATCCGGACTGCGCTGAAGCATTAAGCAAATACCGCATCAATCCCGGCAACGTCGGCCGCGGAAAAAGCCGCGACCCGCAATTCCAGCAAATGATCGAGTTTGCCTGCCGCTACGACAAACCGGTCCGTATCGGCGTCAACGGAGGCAGTCTCGATCAATCGGTGCTGACTCGTTTACTGGAAGAAAACAGAAGCAAGGCGAATCCTGAGGAACTGCCGGCCATCACCCGTGAAGCGATTATTATCTCCGCTCTGGAAAGCGCGGCCAAGGCAGAAGAACTCGGCCTGGCCAAAAACAAAATCGTGCTGTCCTGTAAAATCAGCAATGTGCAGGAATTGATCAGCATTTATCAGGAACTGTCCAGACGTTGCGATTACGCCCTGCACCTGGGCCTGACTGAAGCCGGCATGGGTTCGAAAGGCATCGTGTCTTCGGCCGCCGCGTTATCGGTGCTGATGCAGCAGGGTATCGGTGATACCATTCGCATTTCCCTGACTCCCGAACCCGGCTCGGCAAGAACCCAGGAAGTCATTGTCGGCCAGGAAATTCTGCAAACAATGGGCTTTCGCTCGTTTACGCCTATGGTTATCTCCTGCCCCGGTTGCGGCCGTACGACCAGCGACTATTTCCAGAAACTGGCGCTGGAGATTCAAACGTATCTGCGTGACAGCATGCCGGTCTGGCGCAGCCAATACCCGGGCGTTGAAACCATGGAAGTGGCTGTAATGGGCTGCGTGGTCAATGGTCCCGGTGAAAGCAAAAACGCCAATATCGGCATCAGCCTGCCCGGTACCGGCGAATCACCGGTAGCGCCTGTCTATGAAGACGGTGTAAAAACGGTCACACTGAAAGGCGACCGGATTGCCGAGGAATTTCAGGAAATAGTACAGCGTTATATCGAATCGCATTACGGCGCATAAGCCGCAGTTCACCGGCTGAACGCTGGATTCAGCCGGTGCATTCAACTAACCTTCCTGACCGTCGATCCGGGCCGTAGTCAGTATCGGCGCATAAACAAACACAAACAGTGAAAACGCCGTCAACCAGGATAGCGTCGATACGTATACGAGCATGCCGTACCAATCCGGCAACGCTATCGGTAATAAAACCCTGAACAAGGCTGCCAGATTGATCAGCACAAATCCAATCGCCATGGCGTTTGAAACTCGAAGCGCTCTGCCGGTATGGCCTAACGATACGCGTGCCATCATGCCCAGCGTTAATACGCCGATGCCGCCGACAGTAAAAGCATGCAGGGCCAAAGTCGGCGCTACCAGTCCGTAAGCGGAAAAAGCCGTCAGCGCGAAGCCCAGAATAATCCAGCCATAGCCGATATAGAGCACCCACAATAACGGCACATACCAGATGCGCTGCACATACCAACCCGATACTCTAGCAATATTAACGACGACCGCCAGCACCGCTGTCAATGCCAGGACGACACCTGAAATATTATAGAACTGCAAGCCGAATACCAGCGTCGCCGTTACAATCGACAGGACATCCAGGACCGGATTTTTTAATGCCCGCGTTCCCGGCAAGCCGCGTTCCGTGAAAAAGGGAAAAACGCGGCCGGCAATGACCAGAATCATGATAATGATAGTCGCGACGACCACCTGAATGCCCAGCCATGCGCTGTTTTCCTGGAGACCGAGAATCTCTGCATGTATCAAGCCATTGCCCAAGGACAGCAGAAGCAGAAGCCCGATAAAGATCAGATTTCTGTAATTACGGGCCTGCATGATCGGTTTGCTGACCTGGTAAGCCAGAACCGGCAGGAAGGAAAAATCAATCAATGCAATCAGAGCATCCGGGAGCAGTCCTGCATAAAACGGCACGATGCGCCCATATAGCCACAACAGACACAAACCGGCCAATTGATCGCCGGTCGATGTCGGCTGGTTTGTCCAGTTTCTAACCGCTGTCAATAAAAACCCGGCAATCACGGCGACGGAATAACCGAGCAGCATTTCATGCGCATGCCAGTAGGTATTGGCAAAATAATTTCCCAATTCCAACTCGCCCTTGAAAATAGCGTTCCAGAGCACGATCAGAATCAGCGCCGATAAACCGGCCAATCCGAAAAAAGCCCTAAATCCCAAGGCAAACAGAGGATAATCAAAAATAGTAGGTGATTTCATGTTGATCAATTTTCCAGCCAGTCCAGTTCAGCATTCGAGAAACCTGCAATTATACGCATTTCTCGATTAAATGGACCTTTTGGTTTGCCGCCTTTGTAGTATTGTCTGATCAATGCACGATATTTAGCTTCAGATTCGAAGCCCTGTTGACGGCAGACAAATTTAAACCAATAGGAACCCAACTCCACATGCCCGACTTCATCGGTTAAAATCCGCGTCAGAATTGATACACTTTTGTCGTCGCCCAGTTTTTTGAATTTTTCGATGATGGCCGGGGTCACATCCAGGCCGCGCGCCTCCATGCAACGGGGCACCATAGCCAGCCTGGCCAGTAAATTATCAGCCGTGTCCGTGGCATGTTCCCATAAACCGCTGTGGGCCGGCAGATCACCATAATCAGTCTGCATGGTTTGGAGATGAGCCCGAATCAATGCGAAATGTTGAGCTTCTTCGTCGGCAACGCGCAGCCAATCCTGATAGAATTGATCGGGCAGGCCGCGGAAACGGTAAAGCATGTCCCAGGCCAGATAAACGGCGACAAATTCAACATGCGCAATAGCATGAAAAAAAGCAATGACGCCCCCAGAATTGGTCAGCTTCCGTTGCGGCATTTGGCGCGGAGCCAATAACTGCGGTCGCTCAGGAAACTTTACATTAAGGATCGGCAATACCGGCCGATCGGAATTGAAACTTAAACGTCGCGTTTGCAATAACTGCCAAGCCTGATGCGTAAGCGCTAACTTTTCGTCAATATCAGTCCGATGCAAGCATGCTTCGGCAAACTCGAATATATTTTTCATTAATAAGGTGACATTAAAAGAATGAATAAGATTTTGGATTTCACTTTTCTATTAGCCTATTGCCTGCTTATTTACTGGCTTTCAGATCAACCTTCCCTGCCAGCCCCTCAATGGTTTGTCCATCAGGATAAACTCCATCATGCCGGAGTCTATTTCGTTATGGCACTGCTGGCATGGCGCACCTTCAGGCACTGGATCGATCACCCTATTATACTGCCTATACTGGCCGTTGCCTTTTGCAGTTTATATGGTGTATACGATGAATGGCATCAGTCTTTTGTCCAAGGACGAACTTCAGATGTCGCTGACTGGATCGCCGATACCACCGGCGCTGCCATGGCTATATTTTTGTTTTATAAGCTACGCATCCGGTCACAAGTTCGGATAAAATTATAGTTTTTTATCTACATTTACATCCCATGTCCAAAAATATTCGCATTGAAAGATGTAGCGGCAAAGCCCTGGAACGTTATATTCCGGAACTGGCCCGTTTAAGAATTGAAGTGTTTCATGATTTCCCTTATTTGTATGACGGTACTTATGAATATGAGGAAAAGTACCTTCAAACTTATATCAATTGCCCGGAGAGCGTTATCGTCATCGCATTCGACGGCGATAAAGTAGTCGGCGCCTCCACTGCCATTCCGATGAAATATGAAACGGATGAACTTAAAAAACCGTTTATTGAACATGGCTACAGCCTGGATGAAGTTTTCTATTGCAGCGAGTCGGTATTGAACAAGAATTATCGCGGCCTCGGCATCGGCGTGCGTTTTTTTGAGGAAAGAGAGGCTCATGCGAGGGAGCTCGGCGGCTTTAAGCATATCTGCTTTTGCTGCGTGGAACGGCCTGTTGATCACCCTCGCCGCCCGGCCGATTATGTGCCGCTCGATAAGTTCTGGAACAAACGCGGCTATTTCAAACATCCTGAATTAACGACGACTTACAGATGGAAAGATCTGGACGATGTTGAAGAAACCCCTAAACCGATGACATTCTGGCTGAAACATGAAGGTTAAGATCGCTACCGCCCAATACGACATCAGTTTTCTGGAAAACTGGCAGAATTATCAAACCAAAATTGAGCGCTGGGTCGGCGAAGCAGCCGAACAGGACGCGAAGATTCTGCTTTTTCCCGAGTACGGCAGCATGGAGCTGGCATCACTATTTCCAAAGGAAATTTATTCATCGCTCAGCAAGCAACTGGCATCCATGCAGTCCCTGCTGGATGATTATACCGGCCTGTTTCGGACATTGGCCCAAAAATACGGCTGCTATATCCAGTCCGGCACGTTTCCCGTAGAAATAGGGTCCGGCGCATATCGCAACCGGGCTTTCCTGTTTATGCCCGATGGCCGGTTCGATTATCAGGACAAGCTGATAATGACCCGCTTTGAGAACGAGCAATGGCTGATCAATAGTGGCGAGGAATTGAAATGCTTCGATACCGAATACGGAAGAATCGCGATCAATGTCTGTTATGACAGCGAATTTCCGATGCTTGCGCGAAAACAGGTTGAAGCCGGAGCCAACCTGATCCTGGTGCCCAGTTGCACAGATACGCTCGCCGGCTACCATCGGGTCAAAATAGGCTGTCAGGCAAGAGCTCTGGAAAACCAGTGCTATGTTGTTCAATCTCCAACAGTAGGCGAAGCGTCCTGGTCTGAAGCGGTTGACGTCAATATCGGCGCGGCGGCTGTTTACACCCCTGTGGATCGTGGCTTTCCTGACAATGGCATTCTAGCAATCGGCGAACTCAACAAGGCCCAATGGGTCATGGCTGAAATCTCCCTCAGCGCTTGCGAGGCAGTCCGGCAACAAGGACAGGTCTTTAATTACCGGGACTGGCCATTACAAAAGAAATTCGATTATTAAAAAATCGCCTCGAAAGAATAACCGTTAAACTCCAGGATTTCTTTCAATCTTTTTAATGAATCCATCTGAATTTGTCTAAGAGCTTGTTCAATATCTCCGTAGCAACAGCGCCAGGAAGGCCAGATTAACGAACTGTAAGCTGGTATTGAGCAAGCGCTCAGTGTTCTTCCATAATCTTCGGCACTTCTCCAGCCAGGCAAACGAACGCTCTACTACCCAGCGTTGCGGAATGACAGCGAAGGTATGAAGCTCATGGCGTTTGGCCACCTGCACCGAAGCGCCAAGCAGACTCTGAACAGCTTCGGCGAAGGGTTGGCCACTATAGCCGCCATCGACCAGCAGCGAAGTGACCTCAGTTAAGTCTTTCCAGTTCTGTTCAATGGTTTTTAGCGCCCCTTGGCGATCACTGACGTCCGCCGTGGTGATGGCAATTGCATGGGGTAACCCTTGCGTGTCGACAAAAATATGTCGCTTGATACCTGAAACCTTTTTGCCGGCATCATAACCTTTGCTGCGTGCGCAGTCGGTGTTTTTGACACTCTGTGCATCAACGATGCAGAAACTCGTCCTGGCGTTGCGCCCCTGTCTGGTACGGGCCTCGCCAACCTGATTTTTTTAATGCCTGCTCCAGCAGGCTGGTTCCACCTTCAGGTTTCTCGCTCCATAACGAAAAATAATGATGGACCGTGCGCCATTTCGGAAAGTCGCTCGGCAGCATGCGCCACTGGCAGCCGCTCTTCAGCAAGTACAGAATGGCACAGAACACTTCATACAAGTCCACTGTACGAGGTCGGGTTTTCTTGCGAGCATTTTCTAGCAGAGCTCTGATCGGTTCAAATTGTTCGCGACTGATGTCGCTGGGGTACACTTTTCTCATGCCCTCATTATCTATCATACTCAGCAGATATTGAACAGGCTCTAACACGTTCCCTGGTTACACCCAACTCTTGAGCAACCTGTTCAAGAGTTGCGTTTTCATAACCACAAAGCCCGTATCGGCGACAAATCACTTCACGCTGCTTTTCAGATAATTGAAATACCCAATTGGCAATATTCTGCTTAATGCCGTCTTCCTGTAATTTTTCGGTTGGCGACATACTTTCGGCATCCGAAATCGACTCAACCAAAGGTTTGTCAAAATCCTTGCCGCCGGGTATATCCACCGACGTGACCCGCTCATTGAGTTTGAGCATTTTTTTAACTACACTGACCGGTTTATCTAGATATTCGGCAATATCCTCGGCACTTGGCTCACGGTCCATTAACTGGGTCAAGTGATGCTGAGCTTTGAGATAAACGTTCATTTCTTTAACGATATGAATCGGCAATCGAATCGTGCGGGTTTGATTCATGATGGCCCGCTCAATCGTCTGTCTGATCCACCAGGTGGCATATGTTGAAAACCTGAATCCCTTGTCAGGATCGAATTTTTCAACGGCGCGAATCAACCCCAGATTGCCCTCTTCTATCAAATCCAGTAGCGGCAACCCTCTGTTCAGATAACGGCGGGAAATTTTAACTACAAGGCGCAAATTGCTTTCGATCATGATATTGCGGGCTTTTTCATCGCCTCGCAATGCTTTTTTGCCATAAAACTTTTCCTGATCCGCAGTCAGTAATTGCGATTTCCCCAACTCATTCAAATAGAATCGCGTTGCATCGAAGCTATTATCATTATGAGCCTCCATGGAAATTGCCTCATCAACCTCCATTACTTCGCTCAGCACGGAATCTGTATCAAGTTCGTCTTCAAACGCTACACAAATATCGTCGTCCAATACATCACACATTTCTTCCTGCATACACCCCCCTCTTGGCTAATCGACCTGAGTCGAAGTACCATTATTTTTTTGGTAAATAACTTAATGGATTTACGGATTTTCCATTTTTTCTTATTTCAAAATGCAGCGAATTTTGCTCGGATCCGGTTTTTCCAACATAAGCGATAATCTGGCCTTTTTTTATGGATTGTCCTTCCGAAACTAGCAAACGGCTATTATTGGCATAAGCACTTAAGTACATTTCATTGTGTTTGATAATCATTAAATTACCATAGCCAATTAAACCTTTTCCGCTATACACAACTTTTCCAGCTTCAGCAGCTCTGACTTCCTGTCCCACTTTTCCATTTATATCAATCCCTTTGTTGCCCGATTGAGTAAAGTTTTTTACAATTTTTCCCTCTATCGGCCACTGCCAATTTAACTTTAACACTATTTTGTTAACATTTGAAACAATTAGCTTTTTTTGTGAACTGCGTCCTGTTTTTTTGACAGGGCTCTTACTCGGCTCCTTTGGAATTGATGCCCTATCTTCTTGATTGGAATTGAAGAATTTCAGTTTTCGGCCGGTTACTAAAGTGTAAGGTGGCGCCAGATGGTTCCACACCGCCAGGCGTTGATAGCCATAACCGGAGCGCAGGCCGATCGAATATAGGGTATCACCTTTTTTTACCACATAATATTTCGTTCCGGCGGCAATGACCTGTTTCGCATTATCTCTCGCCTCTGTCTTGGTTTCTGCAGGCTTGGTCTGATTTTCAGAAGATGAGATATCATAGGATTTTACCGGCGCAAAGTTCTCATGTTCCGAGCAGGCGCTCAATAAAAACACCAGTATTAGCCTTACAATAAAAATCGGCCAGGCATAACGGGAATACATATGCTATCTGGCCAGCAAGATCTTCTTTGCCAGATTGATTTTCGCAGCCAAATAATCGGAGCCGCCACGGTCAGGGTGTATTTTTTGCATCAATTTGCGGTGAGCTTCAACGATTTCCTGTTTTGACGCGCCCATTTTCAATCCCAGCACTTCATAGGCCTCTTCAATTGTCATTTTTCCCGAAGGGCTTGATGCACGCTGATATGAAGATGTGCCTTGCTTGGCTGCATTAAACTCAGCCCATAATCTGTGCAGTTGAGGCGCATAATGCAGCAGAACCGGTATTAACCTGAACATGAAAGCAACGGCGACGCCAGCCAGCGCAAAAAGCCAGTTCAAACGCCCGGTCGCACCCAAGTAAATTAAAATCACACCGACAATACCGAGACCGAGAATTTTGGTATAGCGGGCTATTTGCGCGGGCGGCGTTTTTAAAAACCTGCGCAGGGCAAAAAATGAAATGATGATTAGCAATAAAACCAGATAAATTCGAATCAATGTTGTCTCCGGGATTAATATCCGTTTTCGAACCGCTATTTCTTAGTGGTTCGATAAATAATACCTTAGAATAAGCCATCTCACGATAACAGCTTAAATGTTTGATTCCATGCAGAATGCCAAAATTCCAATTCTAGGTTTCGCTGCTTTTAGCGGTACCGGCAAAACAACTTTACTGGCGCGATTGATCCCAATTCTGAAATCCAGTGGCCTGCGCATAGGTTTAATCAAACATAGTCATCATAATTTTGAAATAGACAAACCGGGCAAAGACAGCTTCCGCTTGCGGGCAGCTGGCGCTTCGCCTGTCATGCTGATATCGAAATCCCGGCGCGCCATTATTACCGAAATCACGCCTGAAAAAGAGCCCAGACTGGACGACCAGCTAAAGTTGTTTGATCAGTCCGAGCTGGACCTGATTTTGGTCGAAGGCTTTAAAGCGGAGCCATTTCCAAAAATTGAATTGCACCGTCCCTTGCTCAACAAACCGTTGCTTTATCCTGATGATCCGCACATCATCGCGATCGCCTCGGATTGTGCGCTGGAAACGCCACCCCAGCTGACTCAGCTCGATATCAACCGGCCTGAAGTGATTGCGTCATTCATCTTGAATCAATTCATGAGAAAAAATTATGATTGACCCATGCAGCCTGGATACAAATCCGCTACTGTCGCTCCAGGAAGCCCTAAGCAGAATTAAAGCCGCCCTGCGCCCTGTCGCCGGCTTTGAAAAAGTGACGTTAAAAAGCGCCTTGGGGCGCGTGCTGGCGCAACCGGTTTATTCATCGGTCAATATACCTCATGAGAGAAACGCTTCCATGGATGGCTATGCCTTGGCCGCCGGCGACATAACGCCAAACCAGCCCTTTTCTCTGCATTTAACGGGCACTTCCTGGGCCGGAAGACCGTTTCAGGGACAACTGCAGCCGAGCCAATGCATCCGAATCTTTACCGGCGCGGTATTGCCCGAACGGGCCGATACCGTCGTTATGCAAGAGCATATACGCGCCGATGGACAAACCATACACTTTCCGGCACCAACCCGGCCCTATCAGAATGTCCGAGAAATCGGCGAGGAGCTTCAGCAAGGCGCCTGTTTGATTTCATCCCCTAAAAAATTGGCTGCTGCGGACCTGGGATTGCTGGCCTCGGCCGGCGTTTACGAGATTACCGTCAAACGGCGATTAAACATTGCTTTTTTTTCAACCGGCGACGAACTGGCGTCCATAGGTCAGGCACTGGAATCCGGAAAAATATATGACAGCAATCGCTATATTCTGAACGGATTGCTGGCTGATCCAGGATATAACATGGCGGATAAGGGTGTGATTGCCGATGACAGAGACAAGCTGGAAGAAAGCCTTATTGAAGCAGCCAAAAATTACGATGTCATTATCACGACGGGCGGCGCCTCGGTAGGCGAAGCCGATTTCGTCAAGGACGTACTGGCCAGCTGTGGACAAATCAATTTCTGGAAAATCGCGATGAAACCCGGAAAACCGCTGGCTTTCGGCAAAATCGGCGATTGTTATTTTTTCGGCCTGCCTGGCAATCCGGTTGCCGTCATCGCCACCTTTGATCAGCTAGTCAAGCCCGCTCTCAAGCAACTGGCTGGCGAACCGTTTACCAAGCCCCTACGGTTGACAGCCATTTGCACAAGCTCATTGAAAAAAGCGCCGGGGCGGCAGGAATTTCAGCGCGGCATGCTGGCTCAAAACGATGCCGGCGAATTGCTTGTAGCTTCATCGGGAAAACAGGGCTCGCACCTGCTCGGCTCAATCAGCCGGGCTAATTGCTATATCATCTTGCCGGCCGACTGCACAGGCATAGAAGCCGGCGAACAAGTGATCGTCGAACCGTTCAGCCTGTTTGTGTAGAACCGGCTAGTAGCGCGGCACCGAATTATCACACTCGCAAGACCAGGCGTCGATGCCGCCTCTCAGGTTTGAAACGTTTTCAAAGCCGTAATGATCCAAATAATTTGCAGCCTGCTGACTGCGTATGCCGTGATGACAAATTACAACTATTTTCTGCTGACGGTCCAACTCATCGAGTCTTTGCGGAATTTGATTCAGCGGAATCGACACGCTCTCCTCGATACGGGCATATTGAAATTCATTCGGTTCTCTGACATCCAGCAAAAACAGAGACTCCCCATTTTGAATTTTATTTTTCAATTCAATCGCTGAAATTTGTTTTACAGACATTGTTAACCTTTATTAATAAATCTTTCTAAACGTTGCATGGCAATGGCCATTCTATCTATGGAAGTTGTATATGCAAAACGGATGTAATGATTTGACTCATATTCCCCAAAGTCCTTGCCAGGCGTGATTGCCACCCCTTCAGCTTCTAAAAGATCCAGCGCGAATTGATAGCTGTCATCGGTGAATTTTGCACAATTGGCGTAAACATAAAAGGCGCCTTCCGGCTTGATCGGAATCTCGAAGCCTAATCGCAGCAGCGTGTCGTAGAGAAAATCACGCCGGACGGCAAACTCTGCCCGCCTGAATTCAAGCTCATCAAGCGTACGTTCATCAAAAGCGGCCAAAGCCGCATATTGAGAATGCGTGGGAGTGGAAATGAAAATATTTTGCGCCAGTTTCTCGGTGGCTTCAATAAACTCATCAGGCACAATCAACCAGCCGACTCGCCAACCGGTCATGCCAAAATATTTGGAAAAGCTGTTGATGACAAACAGATCGTCGCTGAATACCAGCGCTGTCGTCGCATTTTTACCATAAACCAGGCCATGGTAAATTTCATCGGAATAAAAACATCCGCCTAGCTGATTGACGGCCTGAATGGATGAATTTAGTACCGCCGGGTCGATAATCGTGCCGGTAGGATTAGACGGCGAGGCAATCAGTACTCCTTTAGTCGCTTCCGTCCAGTTTTCCCTTATCAATTCCGCGGTTAACTGATAACGGGTGCTCGAATCCACGGGCACTGTTCGGGTCTTACCTTCGAACACTTTGACAAAATTACTGTTACACGGATAGCACGGATCCGCCATTAATAATTCTTCCCCTGGATTCAAACTGGCGCCCAGCGCCAGCAAAAAGGCACCGGAAGCGCCGGGCGTTACAAAAATACGCTCCGGGGCTACGGCCACACCGTAACGCTGCCGATAAAAGTCGGCTATTTTTTCCCGCAGTTCGGGCAAGCCTGCGGCCGGCGTGTATTTAATCTCGCCAGTTTGAATATGCTCAATACCAGCGTCAATAATGGTCTGAGGCGTAGCAAAATCGGGCTCACCGATTTCCATATGGATAATATCCCTGCCCTGGCCTTCCAATTGCTTGGCGCGTCGAAGCAATTCCATCACATAAAAGGGAGAAATAGTCTGAGTCCGATCCGCCAGTCGTTCGCTCATATCTTGTCACTCGCCAAAAACTTTTAATGATACCAAAAATCCTTGCCATCTTATTATGATTCTGATAAAAATGCTCAGTTTTATTTATCTTGTCTTAGGAGTTAAAGGATGACCGATAGTTCTAAAACTGACGCATCGCCTTTCAGTTTTACGCCTTATAAAGAAAAAGAAGGCGAGGAATATATGAGTGAGGCTCAGCTGAAGCATTTTGAGACCATTCTGAGAAACTGGAAAGCTGAATTAATGCAGGAAGTAGACCGTACTGTGCACCATATGCAGGATGACGCCGCTAATTTCCCTGATCCTAATGACCGGGCAACCCAGGAGTCGGAATTCAGTCTGGAATTAAGAACCCGTGACCGTGAACGTAAACTGATCAAAAAAATCGATGAATCCCTGAAAGAAATTGAATCAGGCGATTACGGTTATTGCGAGTCATGCGGTATCGAGATCGGCGTACGTCGCCTTGAAGCGAGACCGACCGCCACCCTGTGCATAGACTGCAAAACTCTCGATGAAATTCGGGAAAAACAAATGGGGTAAGTCTGTCGCAGGACAATCAACCTTATATCGGCCGGTTTGCGCCCTCGCCTACCGGCCCTCTTCATTTCGGATCTTTATATACGGCCCTGGCCGGCTTTCTTCAAGCCCGATCGCAACAAGGCAAATGGTTGCTGCGCATCGATGACCTCGACACCCCACGAAATGCCAAGGGTTCGGTCGACCACATCCTGAAAACGCTGGATATTTTCGGCCTGCATTGGGACGATAGCGTTTACTACCAAAGTCATAATCTCGACGTTTACGAAGACGCCCTACATGAATTGACAGAAAACCGGCTTATTTATGCCTGTACATGCAGTCGCAAAATGCTGGCTGAAACACATCCAGAGCAGACTCAGGCCGATATTTATCCCGGCATCTGCCGTGACAGGCCGCCTCCGCCGCATACCCCGCATGCATTTCGCATCAAGACCGACAATCGCACTATCTCGTTTCAGGATGAACTGCAAGGCCTGATCGCGCAGAACCTGGCTGAACAGCATGGGGATTTTATCCTGAAAAGAAAAGACGGCATTATTGCTTATCAATTTGCTGTCGTGATTGACGACCACAGGCAACATATCAATCATGTCTTACGCGGTTTTGATCTGCTCGATTCAACGCCCAAACAAATCTATCTGCAGCAGCAACTGGGGCTTGTTACGCCTCAATACATGCATGTGCCGATCATCATCGATACCCAGGGCTATAAACTCAGCAAACAAACCCTGGCGCAGGCAGTCGACTTAAAAACGTCGAACAAGCTGATCTTTGAACTGCTGACCTTATTAAAACAAGAGCCCCCTAACGAGCTTAAACATGCCGAAGCCGACGAACTGCTTGATTGGGCCATCGCTCACTGGAACCCTACCCTTTTGGAGAAATTGCGTGCAATCAGCCGATAAACTAATTAAAGCGCTTCATACTCATCACTATAGTTGCCTCTGCTTGCCGAATAAGGATTAATACATGTCAGACGTTAAAATTTACGAGGTACAACCGGAAATTGCCGCCAGAGCGCATATTAACGCCGAAACGTATAAAGCGCTTTATCAACGCTCTATTGATGAGCCCGAAGCGTTCTGGGCCGAACAGGCTGAGCAGTTTCTGGACTGGAACAGGCGCTGGGATACGGTTATGGCATTCGATTACCCCAAGGGGTATATCCGCTGGTTTGAAGGCGGGAAACTCAATGTCAGCCTCAACTGCCTGGACCGCCACCTGCCCACGCGCGGCGACCAAGTGGCCATTATCTGGGAAGGCGACAATCCGGCTCATGATAAAAAAGTCACTTATCGTGAACTGCATGAACAGGTCTGTAAATTTGCCAATGTCTTAAAATCGCAAGGCGTCCAAAAAGGCGATCGCGTCTGCATTTATTTGCCCATGATCGCCGAGTCTGCGGTCGTCATGCTGGCCTGCACGCGCGTCGGTGCCGTGCATTCGATCGTTTTCGGCGGTTTCTCCGCCGATGCTCTGAAAGACCGCATACTCGATGCGGACTGCAAATACCTGGTTTGCGCCGACGAAAGCAACCGCGGCGGCAAGACCGCGCCGCTAAAAGTCAATGTCGATCGCGCGGCCGCCAACTGTCCCGGGCTTGAAAAAGTCATCGTCATCAAAAACACCGGCGCGGCCATAGACTGGCACGAGCATCGCGACATCTGGTATCACGAAGCCATGGCCGAGGCTTCCGCCGAATGTCCGGCCGAAGCCATGGACGCGGAAGATCCGCTGTTTATTCTGTACACCTCCGGCTCCACCGGCAAACCCAAAGGCGTTCTGCATACGACCGGCGGCTATCTGCTGTATGCGGCCATGACCCATAAATATGTCTTCGATTATCACGACGGCGATATTTACTGGTGCACGGCCGATATCGGCTGGGTAACGGGCCATTCCTATAGCATTTACGGTCCGTTATGCAACGGCGCCACGACATTGCTGTTTGAGGGCGTACCGACTTATCCGGAAGCCGACCGGTTCTGGCGCATCGTCGACAAGCATCAGGTCAATATCTTCTATACCGCGCCGACCGCCATCCGCGCCCTGATGGCGCAGGGCGACGACTTCGTCACGCGCACTGACCGCAGCAGCCTCAGGATTCTCGGCAGCGTCGGCGAGCCGATCAATCCGGAAGCATGGGAATGGTATTATCATGTTGTCGGCAATGGCCGCTGTCCGATCATGGATACTTGGTGGCAAACCGAAACCGGCGGCATCATGATCACAGCTCTGCCCGGCGCCATTGCGCTGAAGCCTGGCTCCGCCACCTTGCCGTTTTTCGGCATCAAACCCGAGATTCTCGACAATGAAGGCCGTCTGCAAGAAGGCGTAGCCGAAGGCATTCTGGTCATCAGCCGCTCATGGCCAGGACAGGCCCGAACGATTTATGGAGATCATCAACGTTTTGTCGACACTTATTTTAGAAACTATCCCGGCTATTATTTTGCCGGCGACGGCGCGCGCCGCGATCAGGATGGCTATTACTGGATCACCGGGCGCGTCGATGACGTCATCAATGTGTCCGGCCACCGCATGGGCACGGCCGAAGTTGAAAGCGCGCTGGTGCTGCACGAAGACGTCGCCGAAGCGGCCGTGGTCGGCTATCCCCACGATATCAAAGGCCAGGGCATTTATGCTTATGTGACCTTGAACGTAGGGGTGGAACCCACGGAAAAACTCAAGCAAGAACTGGTTGAACTGGTCAGAAAGGAGATCGGCGCTATTGCGCACCCCGATGTGATTCAGTGGGCGCCGGGGCTGCCGAAAACGCGTTCAGGCAAGATCATGCGCCGGATCTTGCGCAAAGTGGCCTCCAATGACATCAGCAATCTCGGCGATACATCTACCCTGGCCGACCCAGCCGTCGTTGACGACATTATCGATCACCGGGCCAATAAATAAGAACAGACACCGGCAGAAAAAGACAACCGACCTTTTTCTGCCGGCTTTTATGGAAGGTTTGTTGCTTGCTCAAACAACGGAATGGTCATGACTTTCAATTCCCGTCCCAGCATGACTCCCAGGCGCAACATATTGGCCGACTTGGCTTCGTCACGACCCGGGAAAAACAGATAGCCGAAAGCTAGTTCGCCGGGCAGCACACGATCGGTACGCAAGGAATGGCTCGCCAGATCATTGAGGATTTGCTGACCGTATTCGTCATGTGTACTGGCTCCACCGTATAAAGCGCCGGCAGCGGCTCCCGCCATGGCGCCTTTGCCGGTCGTATCTCCGAGATTGCTCCCGCTTACGATGCCGATCGCCAGTCCTGCCAGCGCACCGGCCGCACCCATCAATACGGATGGCCTCACGGCGCCTTTTAACGTTTCGCCAATCTCGACATCTTCACTGACTCGGCGATAAGCTTGATCTGTTGTCAGCAAAGGCCATGCCCGGCCCTGATTATCAATCAAAAACGTTTGCTGCGGCTGTAAATTAACTTCTTCCCTGCTTTGGTTATCGATGACCAGGCGCACGGGCAATAACCCCATTCCTCTGACATCGTATCCGAATACTGACTTGGCCTTTTTCTCATTAACATAAGGGATTGCTGCAATCTTGGCGCCTCTGATATTGATATGGCCGATAGAGGTTGACGGCAAAAGTACAGGCGACACACGCTCTTCATAAGTACTGCAACCGACAAGCACGCATCCGGTCAATAACACCACAAGGAGTTCGCAATTCCAAGTTCCCCGATAAGCCATGTCGCACCCCTTATAAAATAAGGATTTGTAAAATTTTTCGCCGTTTTTCAAAAACCGCCAATCTACAATTTACGACACCAGTTTTGGCCGGAGGTTCTGGTCAAGCCGGCTTTAGCGCTACCTTGCGCCCCTCAAAAAGCGCGACGCTTAAAAGATAAACCAGCATCAATCCACCGGCAGACAGCCATGCCGGCCGGCCGGCATCGAGCGGCAATTGATCATGCGCCAGATACAATGCGATGCCGAGACTGGTATAGCCGATCACACGCTTGACATCGTAAGCCACCGGGTAATACTTCCTGCCCAACAGATAAGAGACAATCACCATCGCACCGTAACAGGCCAATGTCGCCCATGCCGAACCGATATAGCCCAGCGTTGGAATCCACCAGATATTGAGCACGATTGTTAAGCCCGCGCCGGCCAACGATACAAAAGCGCCCATCACGGTGCGATCAGTCAGCTTGTACCAGATGGACAGATTGACATAAATGCCCAGGCACAGATTGGCCAGCAACAGTATCGGCACGACTTCAAGCCCTGCGCGAAACTCTTCGCCAATAAAATATTTAAAGAAATCGATGAACAGTGTCACCATCAAAAAAATGAATACGCAGAAAATCACAAAAAACTTGAGGACATCGGCATAGACTTTGCGAGCATCGCTGTTACCCGCATAGGCGAAGAAAAACGGTTCGGCGGCATAACGGAAAGCCTGAATGAACAATGACATCAAAATCGAGAGCTTGTAACAGGCGCTGTAAATGCCGAGCATTTTCAGATTCGTGACTTCATCATACGGCAGCAGGTATTTAAGCAAGGCGCGATCGAGCATTTCATTGACAATACCGGCGAAGCCGATCACGACCATCGGCAGCGAATAGCGCAGCATGCGTCCGAACAATTGCCGGTCGAAGCCCCAGGCCAGCCCTTTAAACTGCGGCGTCAACAGTAAAAATTTGAATACGCTCGCCAACAAGTTGGCGATGAAGATATATCCCACGCCGACAGCCGGATCGTAAACCCGACTTACCCAGGAACCGGGATTCTGCCCAAGCGCCTTGGGACAATAAACGATGAAGAACAGGCTCAGTAAGATCGTTATCATGATCTCGGCCACTTTGATGCTGGCAAAACGCAGCGCTTTGTTTTCGGCCCGCAGTCGTGCGAAAGGAATGGCCGTCATTGCATCCAGCGTCAGAATGATTGCAAACCACAGCACATATTCCGGATGATTGGCATAATGCAGCGCTGCCGATAGCGGTGTATTGAGCCATCGGATAAGCAGAAAAAAGCCCAGATTGACCAGAACGACAAAGATCAGCGCCGTCGAATAGGCCGTATCGCGCCCAGGCGATTCCTTATCGCGGAAACGAAAATAGCCCGTTTCAAATCCGAACAGCAACAGCACGGAAAAAAATCCCGCATAGGCGTAAAACTCCGACACCACGCCATATTCCGCCGCCGAGAAATAATAGGTATAAAGCGGCACCAACAGATAGTTGAGGAAGCGCCCGAAAATACTGCTAATGCCATAGATTGCGGTCTGGGATGCCAGTTTTCTTATAATGCCCATTTAAGCTTGTTGATCAATTAAGGAAATATTCGACTGATGAGCACCGTATCTCAAGCAGCCCTGGAATTTAAGCCGCCATTCGGTTCCGGTTAGCCGGCTAGGCATTATATAACTGATATTGCCACAATGAGGTTTTTTGTCATTTGCCGCGTTTGGCATGCCTGGATCGCATGATTTCACCCCTACAGCACCTTTTTTAATGCCTGTCCGCATCAGAAATGGAGCCCGTGCCGCAAGAAACAATCCGAATCTCGCTCATCTTCAAGACAAACGGACTAAAGATACCGGTTTGTGTCATATCTGGCTGATGCTGGTCAAATAATTAGCCATATTGCACGGCTGCCTTGCTCGGTTTTGATAGCTTCTATCACTGCGGGCTAAAAGAGAGATGTTACGCTTAATCAGTGCAATTTAATTTAACGAATGCGGCAATATTTCAAACCAAGGTGTTTGTTTTGATGGATAGAGCTATTGGCAGAGTGTTTTCTACCAAATTAATCTTCTTTTTCGACCCACTCATCGCCGCGCTTTTCGTATTTCTTTTTTACGGCCGCCCAGGCAACTTTGTGGGCTACTGTCTCCCTGTCATCGTCGCCATAACGGCGATCCTCGGGATCCTTATACTCATCCCAGGCATTATTATAGGCCGCCAGATAGATCTCCTGGCCATGCGTGGGCAAATGATTTTTTACATTATCAGGCAAGTCACTCAATCGCTTGTAAGGCATGATCTTCTCCCGACTTAAGAAATATTTCAGCCGCCGATTGCTAAATCTCTTGATTATTGAAACCTGGCAGTCGCCAAATTCACTGATTCGCCCAGATTATCCGAGGTGGCTTCGACATCAGCCTTAAGGCTTTCCCATACATCATCGCGAGCCTGCTGCAGTTCCTCCAGTTTTTTCTGTGCGATATCCAGTTTTTGCTGCAAATCGCCGATCTGCTTTTCATACTCGACTTTAACATCGGCTTCAGCCTCATCCGCCCTGACTTTCAACTGCTCAATTGCGGCGCTCCACTCGGCCAGCTGTGTTTGCAGTTTGTGCTGATAAACTTCCCGCTGCTTCATGAGGATCTCCCGGCCTGAGTTAATCAGGGTTTGGCAATATTCAGCGCGGCATCAAGCCGGCTGTCTCGGATTCCAAAGTGACTGCCTCCCGGTCGGAGAAGTTCCTTATAAACGAAGATGTTCGAGTTTCAGGCATAAAAGAGGGTTGGTTTTTACGCCAACCCTTTTATTCGGCTACGAATCGCCTTTTTGCACAGCATCGCAAGACGGTTCAATGCCTTCGTTATCAATATCGCAATTTGATTCCAGCCACATGGCATTGATGACGGCAAAAGCCGCAGCGAAGCTGGCGCCCAGCATCCAGGTGAAGTACCACATGTGAGTTTCCCCTCTTAATAAAGTGTGTGTGAATCTTTTAACACGGCCGCTTCGGTGACGCTGCCCCAAATCACCTTGTAAACCCAGCGCGTATAGAACAGTACGATCGGCAGAAACACCACGGTAATCCAGAATGACAGCAGTAGCGTAGTGTGGCTGGCGCTGCCATCCCATACTGTCAGGCTGGAGCGCGGGTCAGTGGTTGAAATCAGCAGGAATGGAAACAACCCCAAGCCCACCGTCAGCAGCACGCCGCTGATGCCGATACTGCTCATCAAAAAAGCCCCGGCCGTGGATTGCCCTTTGCCCAGCAGCCAGGCCAGGGCCAGCCCTGCGAAACCCAGCACAGGCGCAAGCAGCATCCAGGGACTGGCAAGAAAATGATGCAGCCAGCCGGCGCCAGCAGCGACAACGGTTTTGTTGAGCGGATTCGAGGCCGCGGACGCGCCCGCCATCTGTGTAATTTCAGGACGGTCGACAGCCGATACCAGCCATAACGTTGCCATTGCCAGACTGATCAGCAGCAATGGACCAAGCACCGACACGGCCTTCTGAGCGCGGCTATGAATCACGCCTTCCGTGCGCCACTTCAGAAACAGGGCGCCATGAAATGTAGTCACCAGCAAGCCGATCACTCCACAGAGCAATGCAAAGGGACTCAACAAGGCCCAGAACGAACCGTCGTAGAACGAACGCAAATCCTGATCAAGATGAAACGGCAGGCCGAGCAACAAATTGCCGACCAAAACGCCCAACAGAACCGGAGGCAGCGTTCCACCGACAAACAATCCCCAGTCCCAGGCATTGCGCCAGAGCGGATTGTTGACCTTGCCACGATAGTCAAAGCCTGCCGGCCTGAAAAACAAGGAAAACAGCACCAGCAGCATGGCTGCATAGAGTCCCGAAAACAGCGTCGCATACACGGCAGGCCAGATAGCAAAAATAGCCCCGCCCAGCAATATCAGCCAAACCTGATTGCCTTCCCAGGTGGCGCCTACCGTATTGATGATAACGCGGCGTTCGACATCACTCTTGCCCAGAAGTGGCAATAAAGTACAAATGCCGAAATCGAAGCCTTCGGTGAGCGCAAAGGCGATGGCGACGACGCCGATAAACAGCCACCAGATCAGGCGAATGGTTTCATAATCGAACATAATGTGGTCCTCATTAAATATTGTGGCATGGCTCTAGTGGCTTTGAGCGATCAGTAGCTCATGATAATAACGTCCGGTATGAAGGCTGCTGGGGCCTAAGCGCACATATTTGAACATCAGGTACAGTTCGATAACCAGCAATACGGTGTAAAACAACGCAAAGCCGCCAATGCTAAACCAGAGCTGTTCAATGCTAAGGGTGGAAACGCTCATATGCGTCGGCAAAACGCCGGAAATCGTCCAGGGCTGGCGGCCGTACTCGGCGACAAACCAGCCGGTTTCCGCCGCGATCCAGGGCAATGGGATGCTCCAGACCGCCATGCGCATCAGCCAGCGTTTCTGGTCGGCATTGCGGACCGCGCAGTGGTAAAAAGCTGTGGCGAAGATAAACAGCATGGTAAAGCCGCAGACGACCATGATCCGGAAGGTCCAAAACAGCAGGGCTACCTTCGGGATTGTGTCATTGGCCGCCTTCTGGATCATCTCGGCATCGGCATCCACGACTTGGTCGGTGTATTTTTTCAGCAGCAGCCCGTAGCCTAAGTCATTTTTATGCGCATCAAAGCGCTGCCGGGTCTGCTCACTGTTATCTCCGTTGCGCAGCTTTTGCAGCTCGGCATATGCCACCATGCCGCTTTTGACGCGTTCGGCGCTTTCATTGCGAAGGTCTTTCAGGCCTTTCACATCTTCATCAATGGAACGGGTCGCTATCAATCCCAGCAGATAAGGCACTTTTACCGCCAAGTCGGTTCTTTCATTCTCCTGATCAGGCAGGCCGAACACCGTAAAGCTGGCTGGTGCGGGGCTGGTTTCCCATTCCGCTTCGATCGCCGCCAGTTTGATCTTTTGAGTCTCGCCGGAGGTATAGCCGCTTTCATCGCCGAGTACGATCACCGACAAAATGGAAGCCAGGCCAAATGCCGAAGCGATTGAAAACGAACGCCGGGCAAAGCCGACATCGCGTTTATTCAGCAAGTACCAGGAACTGATACCCAGCACAAACATCGAGCCGGTCACATAACCTGCAGCAACCGTATGGACGAACTTAACCTGGGCAACCGGGTTGAAAAAGACATCGGCAAAGCTGGTCATCTCCATGCGCAGCGTTTCGTAATTGAATTCAGCCCCGACCGGATGCTGCATCCAACCGTTGGCAATCAAAATCCACAGGGCTGACACGCTAGTACCTATCGCCAGCAGCCAAGTTACGACCAAATGCTGGACCTTGGAGAGTTTGTCCCAGCCGAAAAAGAACAGCCCAACAAAGGTGGACTCCAGGAAAAATGCCATCCAGCCTTCACTCGCCAGCAGCGGACCGAAAATGTCGCCGACGTAATGCGAGTAATAGGCCCAATTAGTGCCGAATTGGAATTCCAGCGTCAAGCCGGTGGTAACGCCCATGGCAAAGTTAATGCCGAACAGCTTGCCCCAGAATTTGGTCATATCCTTGTAGACCTCGCGGCCGGTCATGACATAGACCGACTCCATAATACCGAGGATAAAAGTCATGCCCAAGGTTAGCGGCACGAACAGAAAGTGATAAAGCGCCGTCAGACCGAATTGCATTCTGGACAGCATAACAACATCATCACCGAACATGGCTGAACTCCTTATAGGATTGAGATGGAAGACTTTGGATTGTTGAAGGTTGCTTGGCGGGCAGCGCAAGATGTTGCGCGATATCGGGTTTTGCCGGCGACGGTTTGCCTTCCCAGCGAAAAATCAGGAACCAAAGGCCAGTCAGTAGAATAATTTTGATCAATAATGCAATGCCGATTTCCCATCGTAGCAATCCGGGATGCGGCAGAATCCGGTTTATCTTGGCTGAACCATTCATGGCTCCTCCTCTATGGATTAATTGTTAAATCGGGAGTTAAAGCGTGACGTACATATTCATTGGTTATTAAATGGTTTACCGATAACGAGCGTTGATAAGGCCAGCAGCAGAATTGATCCGGATATCAGCAGAATCCCCGTATCGGCTTGGTGATGCGCCTGTATATCGGAAATAAGAAGTCTTGATAGTGCCGTGATGGCGATAAAGATCAGGCAGCGCACCGGCATCATGTTGGTTTTGAAGTAAATGCCGACCATGGCCCCCAGTTCAAGATAAATAAACAGCAGTAATATATCGCCTATGGTGGCATGCCCCTGACTGATCATGCCGGCATACGCGACCACTGCCGACCAGACTACGCTGGCGCCGATAACGAATAAGGCCAGATAGTGAAACACATCTATCAGCAAGCTGCCTAACTCATCGACAAACATTTTGCTTGTATCGCGAAACGCGTTAATCCTTTGTTTTTGCATATAACAGCCTTCATACACGTTGTTTATATCCCTCACCAGGGCGTCAACTGACAGAGCGGGCAAACTAGCCTAATTACTGTAACAGCTGAATCTAAAACGCCTCAGAAGCTACAGAACCCATCAGTTGAGTATCTCGGATAGCTTTAAACAAAGGTAAAAGGTAAAAGCTCAAACCCTAACTGAAAAGCATGGATTGCTTCTTTCTCAATATAATATATTAGTATTTTATTATTTACTAACTTTATTTTCCATGTCTGTTTTTTGCTGTTGTTATTTTTTATTTAAATATCTGTCATAAAAGACAAAGGTAAAATCCACTGATAAGCTCTGGCTTCAAAATGAGACAATGGAAAGCTCGTGATACATCATATTGGCTTAATTAAGAACAGCGCCCTATCATGGATTGGGAGAATAAATTGGGTGCCTGCGCTAAGGGATTTTTTAGGAATTAGATCGCCATCACTTCAGTGACATTGGTTCAGCCTTGTCAGCAATGCGCAGAATTTCCCAGAATGGGTAGAGCCTGCCGCCAAATAGAGCGACAGAAAAAATAAAGGACTAATGGTTTCTCATCCTGGGCAGGTGGCCTGTTGGACTGGCCGATATTTTACTTAGGCGATAGCCTCGATTGATATTCTCAGCAGCCTGATGCCAAAATGAACAGAAATACAATTATCATTGGTGCAGGCTCCAGGTGAACTGCAACAGATGCGCAGCAATGAGCGACTGATGACAAACTTTATCACTATATGCTGTTTTAGTTAAAAGTCTATTAAATTAATGTATAAAAATAAGAAACAATATGTATATGTTTTGCAATATTGTTAACGATAAAAGTCTAACGTATATTTGAGCTGCAATTTAAAAAAACCTTTCAAATTTTCTACTTTAATAAGGATTTACACATGAGCGACTTTTATAAAGATATTTTAACTGGGATTGTATTCGCTACCGGCCTTTTAGGCTTTGTTTCAGGAGAATTTATTATCTCATCTACACTGTTCGCAACAGCGGCCATTGCCAGCAATGTCAACCTGAACCGTAAACGGGCCAATGCTGGACACCTGCAATGCGAATAATCAACCTATTTAACAGGCTACCCGGATTACTTTCCCGTGTAGCAACTTAATAACTCCCAAGGCTTAACGGCCTTGGGAGTTTTTTATTTTTAGGCTATTCTTTCACAATTCCTCAAAGCCCTAGGCACTTCTATATTTCCTTTTTTTCGCAAAACCCTGCCTCACCCTTATTAAGTCTGATAAGGATAAATAAGCTGGTAAATCGATCGGTAATTGTCAAAATAACTGTCGCCTCAACAGTTAAATCAGGCCGCTTTTTTCAGCGCCTGCCGAATTATATTTTTGTCCTTCTGGTCAGGGTTCAAATAGACCTCAAGTACAGGCTCCCAATTTCGTGTTTTGTTCCGCCAGCGTTCCGGACGGCGCTTTTTGGCGGCTTCATAGGCCGCCTTTCGCTGTTTCAAAATCGCGAAGTCTTGTCCGCTATGCCGCTGATCTGGCGTGACAAACTGAATGGCGCTGTGCCGATGTTCATGGTTATACCAGTCCACAAAGCCCGCCACCCAGCGTCGGGCCTGATTCAAATCCGCAAAGGGGTGGACCGGATAGTCCGGCCGATATTTGAGGGTCTTGAACAAGGCTTCCGAATACGGATTATCATTGCTCACCGCCGGTCGCGAGAACGACGGCAGGATGCCCAAGGCCTGCAGGGTCGCCAGCATCGTGGCACCCTTCATGGGGCCGCCGTTGTCAGAATGCAAAGTCACCTGCTGACGGGGGATGCCTTCCCGCTGCACGATATCCCGCACAATGTCCGCCGCCCATTCGCTGCTTTCGCGTTCGTACACCTGCCAACCGACAATCTTGCGGCTGTAAACATCCATAAACAGATAAAGATACAGGAATACCCCTTTGACGGCCGTGGGCAGATAGGTAATATCCCAGCTGTACAGCTGATTGGGCGCCGTGGCCTTCAGGGCTTTCGGCTTGCGGCAGTCGGTGGCCGCCCGACTGGCCTGGCGATGCTGAAGTTGCTTCGCCTCGCGCAAGATCCGGTAGAAGGTCGATTCCGA
Source organism: Methylobacter luteus IMV-B-3098 (assembly GCF_000427625.1). GTDB lineage: Bacteria > Pseudomonadota > Gammaproteobacteria > Methylococcales > Methylomonadaceae > Methylobacter > Methylobacter luteus. The sequence goes on along the minus strand of NZ_KE386569.1, from coordinate 723,670 downwards.
AGCCAGATACTGACCCCGCTCGGCCAGAATCGGCACGATCTGGCTGGGCGCCAGCGCGGCAAATTCGGCCGAATTGGCTACCGACAACACGGACTGACGCTCCTGCTCACTGAGTTTGTTCGCGGGAATCAGCTGGCGGCCGCGACGACCGTCTTCCGCGACTTCACCCGATTGCTGCCAGCGCTGCAATGTGCGCAAGGTGATCCCCAATAAGTCGCAGGCTCGATGCCGACGGGCTCCGGCGGCGTGGGCTTCGTCTAGCCAAGACACAATTTGTTGGCGCTCTGACAGGGAAATCATGCGTCCTTTTCCTCCCAGAGCGCCTGATACTTTTTTTGCAGAACCAGTAAGGCCGCCGCTTCCGCCAAGGCTTTTTCCTTGCGCTTCAGCTCCCGCTGTAACGCTTGATGGCTCACTTGCAGTTCTCGCCAGTCAGCGCGACTGACGGCAGTCTCCGACGTGCCGGTTTCAAAGGCTTTACGCCAGGCGTGTAAATGATGCGGAAAAATCCCTTGTTCCCGGCACCAGGCATGCAATGTTTCCCCTGCCTTGCCCTGACTATCCAGGATCAGTTGAAAACGTTCGCTCTGATTCCAGTCTTGAGGTCGTTTTGTCATCAGGTCGGCTTGGCCCTCAACCACGTCTTTCGGTAATTTCATCCAGTTCTTCAACGTCCAGCTGTTTATGTTCAAGTCATCGGCAATCGCTTGAACGGTACGATCGCCCCGGTTATAAACTTTCTCCAACGCCTGTTGGCGAAAAGCTTTCGTATAATAAGTCTTCTTTTTCAATTTCATTACCTCTAATAGTCAATCAATGAAAATTAGAGGCGACAGTTATCCTGACACAGGGGGCCCTCCTCATAGAGTCCTTTAATGTCTTCCCAGTTGCTCTGGAAGCCTGTTCGAGGGTCGATTGGCTTGATATCTACGGTTACACTTTGTTTATGATCCTTGTTGGCTGTTGATAGATATGCAACTGAAGCGGGAATTCTGCGCGTGGATGGATTCAGGTATGCAACGCCTTCAAAATGATCGTCGACTTCGTCAATATTGATCATGATTTTCCCATCAGTGCTTCCCTGATAGACCCCTAGCCATTGCCCTCTCATTGCTGTTCCCGTCTCAATGCATAATTAACGATTATAAAGTTTCCGCATATCGTCCCTATTTTTAGCTCTTAAGGCAACAACGCTGTGAAGTTAGTTTGTTTATTAGCTATATACTATCCAAACCGGAATGCTATATAGTTCCAGAGATTAAAAATGTAATTAGGTAAAATAATCTGGCGTCGACTTGGCCGTCATCGGCAACTCAAATCTGGATGGCTACATCCAGCATACACCAGACGAAAACTGAAGATATGTGCTAATAGCTAGCACCACTGAATACTTAACCACCTACATCAATCATCAACACACAGCCACTTTGCACTTAAAAATATTAAGCCCATGAGCGCATATGCCATAGACCACTCCTACGCGGGTGTTAATGACAGGGCCGTATCGCTGACAGTCCAGCGGTAAGAGTGCATCAAACCGCAAGCTGATAGCAAACTGGCCGAGCCACTCCAGAGAGCCGCCTTGATAAAATGACGTTCGATAATCGCGACCGTCAACGCGGCCAGGATCATCGCAGTCATAATAAAGCCCTGCTCCAATACAAAGGCACCGTGAATCCAGATGTCCGCCTGCTGAAAGCGCGCTAGCGTCGTATCTGAAAATGCTGGCATGGGAGCGCCACCATAATCTGCCGCTCGGACACCACTTTTCGCCATAAAAGCGCCCCAAGCCGCAATGCCGGGCAGTAATCCCATCACAACCGCCGGTGCATGGTTTTTCGGGGTTTCCTGAAAAGCCTGCGCCGCAATGACAATACCGATCCACAAGACAATCGCCATGCCGGCATCGATCGGAATTGCCCAGGCGATGTAGGACAAACTGCCGGTTAAACAAATCAGTGTGATAAATGCACCGTTTAAAATCGAATAACCGGCGCGAGCTCCCATCGCTTTCCAGCCCGGATGGCCAATGTAAATTGTTGTCGGAAAGCAGGAGCCGAATAAACTGGCCGCTAATGTCCCGATACCATTGATAGCTAATGAAGACTGCGTGGAATAGCTGTCACCCGCCGCTTCGGCAGATTCGATATTTTGTAGGGAGCCAATGAGATTAAACAGCCCCATCAGGATAATGACCGATAGATAAGTTAAACTGTGTTCCGAAGCCAGCACTTCGAATAAATCACCAAGTACCGGTATAGGCAAGTACCAACTCAATTCATTATCAGGCCAGTCGCCGACTGGGGCCAGTCCCATTAGCCAGGCTAATAAGGCTCCTAATACTACAGCTACCAAGCCTCCCGGAATATTGCCGCGAAAACGCAGTCGGCCAAAATAGACTAAGAAAATCACGCCCAGCGTCACCAGGCCGACGACTGGATGCGCATAGGTACGAAATAAAAATCCCAAAGAGATAAACGTTAAAGCGATACCCGATAAAGTCGACAACAAAGCGGCCCGAGGCGTCGCTTTTCTTAACTTTTCCACAACAAAAGCCCCGCCTAATTCAATCAGACCGGAACCCAAACAAGCCAGCAAGCCGGCCTGCCAAGCGATATGCTCCGGATTTTCAGCGCCATTGGCCTCTGCCAGCATTTTTGCCGGCAGCATCACCAGGAAGATATAGGCAAATAAAGACACGGTATTGATACCGTAAGGCAAGGCGCAGACGTCGTGACGCCCTGTTGCCGTTGCCAATTGTTTGGCTTGATAAGCGTAAAAGACATTACCGATCAACAATGAAACTGCAGCGCCGGGCAGAATGTGGCGATAAATCAGCTCTTCTGAAAAACCCAGGACATGTTCACATAACCCCACAATAACCAGCAATTGCACAAGGTTATCCAGAGCCAAGCCAAAAAAACCGTCAAGATCGGCACGTACAAACCATCTCACTGCAAAACATCCCAATAAAAATCAAACAGAACAAAAATTGTGCCTATATAAATTAGGCGGCTCCAGTCGCAAAACAACATTTCTCGTCTGTAGAATCAGCCCAGTTCCTTGACTGGTTAACACCTCAACCACTTCTATCATTTCAGCGTCTCTTGTTGTTATTCATATAGACAAGCGCATTTAAAGCCGTCTTCTTTTAAGGCTAAAGCCCCATAACGCAGTATTTTCCAGCTGATAATTATAAAAGATAAAATCGGAAGGGTATCTCTAAATCCACCAGCATTCATCTTGAATGATGAGCGCAGGTAATATTGTGGAATGATTGTAGTAACCAACGACTGTTCTTCTGACATTGTTTTCTACCAAACGCTTAAAAGTCCGGTATTAAAAACCAATTTAAATTAAATGCTTAAAACAAGTTGGATTTTTTGCGATTTGATGCATTTTGAAGAGCCCCTCAGTTTTCCATAGAAATCTTTGGGCAATAAAAAAGGCCTTGGTAAATTACCTAAGGCCTTATTTTTACTTGGCTCCCCCGGACGGGCTCGAACCGCCGACCTAATGATTAACAGTCATCCGCTCTACCGACTGAGCTACAGGGGAATAAACTTTTCAACTTCGTCAATGGCGCGCCCGGAGAGATTCGAACTCCCGACCGCTCGGTTCGTAGCCGAGTACTCTATCCAGCTGAGCTACGGGCGCCTTATTGATCTGAACATTATCCTTTTTTACATCTTCCTTGTCAACTTTATTTTCTATTCAAAATTAAAATCAACATTCAAACACGTGGCGGAGAGAGAGGGATTCGAACCCTCGATGGGCGATAAAACCCATACTCCCTTAGCAGGGGAGCGCCTTCAGCCTCTCGGCCATCTCTCCTAAAACTGTTACTCTTCTGAACCGGTTAATCCTGTGGACTCAGCCTGTTCTTTTTTAATCCTTTCGTAAATCTCTTCCCTATGAACAGAGACTTCTTTTGGTGCGTTAACACCGATGCGAACCTGATTTCCTTTGACTCCAAGAACAGTGACTGTCACTTCATCACCGATCATCAAAGTCTCCCCTACCCGACGAGTCAAGATAAGCATGGCTTCTCCCTATGTCTATTTAAAAACCACTGTTCTTACACAGCATCCAACCAAGAACGACAATTATAGCAGCTTTTCCAGATAAATAAAGTCTAAGATTCTATTTCTTGATCTAATTTAAAAGCAGCATGTAATGCTCTGACCGCCAACTCCAGATATTTCTCATCAACAACGACGGATATTTTAATTTCCGATGTCGATATCATTCTAATATTTATCCCTTCTTTTGCAAGCGTTTTAAACATGGTGCTGGCAATACCGGCATGAGAACGCATGCCTACGCCTACAATTGAGACTTTTACGATGCTATCATCACCCGTAACCTTTCTAGCTCCAAGTTCTGCGCATACATTTTCCAACAAAGCTTTTGCTCTAGGATAATCATTACGATGCACGGTAAAAGTAAAATCCGTCGTCGCGTCATCGGCAATATTTTGGATGATCATATCGACTTCGATATTTGCATCAGCTATCGGTCCGAGAATTTTAAACGCGACACCTGGCAAATCAGGCACACCGGTAATGGTTAATTTTGCCTCGTCACGATTAAACGCGATTCCGGAAACTAAAGCACTTTCCATTTGTGATTCCTCATAGGTAATGAGCGTACCCTTACCTTCTGTAAATGATGATAATACTCTTAAAGCAACGTTATATTTGCCGGCAAACTCTACCGATCTAATTTGTAATACTTTTGAGCCTAAGCTGGCCATTTCCAGCATTTCTTCAAAGGTAATTTTATCAAGTCTGCGGGCTTTCGGTTCCACCCGGGGATCAGTGGTGTAAACACCATCCACATCCGTGTAAATATGACACTCATCGGCTTTTAAAGCGGCCGCCAAAGCGACTGCGGTTGTGTCAGAGCCTCCACGTCCTAGCGTTGTAATATTGTTGTGCTCATCAACGCCTTGAAAACCGGCGACAACCACTACTTTTCCTTCATCAAGATGAGCTCGCATGCGAATATCTTCAATATTGCGTATGCGTGCTTTCGTATGACTGCTATCGGTCAGGATTTTTACCTGCCCCCCCGTATAAGAGCATGCCGGGCACCCTATCGCATGCAGGGCCATACTTAGAAGCGAAACGGTGACCTGCTCTCCTGTTGAAAGCAGAACATCCATTTCTCTTTCGTTGGGCTGCTGCTGCATTTCTTTTGCCAACGCAACCAACCGATTGGTTTCGCCACTCATTGCAGATACGACGACAACAATCTGATCCCCCAGATCATGTGCTTTTTTTACTTTTTGTGCGACTGCTTTAATACGCTCGACAGAGCCTACCGATGTACCGCCAAATTTATATACATATAATGCCATTCACTATAACCTTATCTTCAAGCATTCATTTGCTCTTTGACCCAAGTCGGAACTTGAGCCAATGCCTCAGCCAACCTGGACGGATCATTGCCGCCGGCTTGAGCCATATCAGGCCGGCCGCCACCTTTGCCGCCGACTTTAGTCGCTACAAAATTAACCAGATTACCGGCTTTGACACGTCCCATCTGATCTTTGGAAACGCCTGCGCACAACATGACCTTGTCGCCTTCGACGACTGCCAGCACGATTGCAGAGCTGCCTAATTTGTTTTTCAATTGATCCACCATGTCGCGCATGGATTTAGGATCAACGTCGTCGAGCTTAATGGCTAATACCTTGATACCGTTAACATCAATAGCCTGAGAACTGATTTCATCGCCTGCCGAACTTGCTAGTTTTGCTTTCAAGCGTTCCAACTGCTTTTCCAGCGACCTGTTTTTTTCTATCAGCTGTTCGACCTTTTCAGACGTCTTTTCCGCTGAGCTTTTCAAAAGCCCTGCAATATTGTTCAACGCCTTGTCTCGACTTTCAATCCAATCAATACAAGCACCTCCGGTTACCGCCTCAATACGTCTGACACCGGCAGCAATACCTGTTTCGCTGATTATCTTAAAGCAACCTATATCTCCTGCCCGCTCAACATGTGTACCGCCACAAAGCTCGGTTGAGAACTCGCCGATTTTTAAAACCCTGACTTCATCACCGTATTTTTCGCCAAATAAGGCCATGGCCCCGGCATTTATGGCCTCATCTTTTGACATGATTTGCGCAGAAACGGAATTGTTCATACGGATCTGTTCATTAACTAAGCGCTCTATAGCAATAATCTCATCAGCCGTCACAGGCTCAAAATGCGAAAAGTCGAAACGCAAGCGCTCCGGATTAACTAGCGAGCCTTTCTGAGCCACGTGTTCACCCAAAATCTGCCTTAATGCCGCATGCAATAAATGCGTGGCCGAATGATTCAGCTCGGTTGCCTTTCTGTCTGCCTCACTGACACGCGCGTCGCACAGTTGCCCTTTGCTCAGTACTCCTGTAGCCACTTTGCCTTTATGCAAAAACAGATTACCGCCTTGCTTTTGCGTATCGGTGACTTCAAATATCGCGCCATCGGCTTCAATTTTACCGCAATCGCCAATCTGACCGCCGGATTCGGCATAGAAAGGCGTTTTATCCAGAACCACAATGCCTTCGTCACCTTCTTCGAGACTGTCAACCGGCTGACCTTTTTGATAAAGGCCAATGATATGCACCTGATCATCGAGTTGTCCGTATCCGGTAAACTCAGTCTGCACATCCAGCTTAATATCCTGATCATAATCGGCCCCGAAACTGCTGGCCAACCGCGCTCGCTCCCGTTGCTCAGCCATGGCCATTTCAAAACCGGCATGATCGACGGTAAGATGATTTTCACGGGCAAAATCAGCCGTCAAATCTACTGGGAAGCCATACGTATCATAAAGCTGGAATACCGTCTCGCCAGGAATCACCGAACCTTCCATTCTGGCTACACAAGCTTCGAGGATTTTCATGCCCTGCTCTAAAGTTTCAGCAAAGCGCCCTTCCTCCTTTTTCAGTACGCGTTCAACTTGCGCCTGGCCATTTTTAAGCTCGGGGAAAGCCTCGCCCATGGCTTCGACCAATGGCGCGACCAATTTATAAAAGAATACGTCGCGAATGCCTAGACGATAACCATGACGAATAGCCCGGCGAATGATGCGCCGAAGGACATAACCACGACCTTCATTTGAGGGCATGACGCCGTCAGCCACCAGGAAGGCGCAGGAACGGATATGGTCGGCGATTACCCGCAACGAGCTTTGCGTTAAATCGTTGGTTCCGGCAATCTCGGCTGCGGCCCGCAACAATTTCTGAAACAGATCAATTTCATAGTTGCTATGTACGCCTTGCATTACCGCGGAGATTCGCTCAAGCCCCATGCCCGTATCGACCGAAGGTTTAGGCAATGCATGCAGATTACCTTCGCTGTCTCGATCATATTGCATGAATACCAGATTCCAGATTTCGATATATCTGTCACCATCTTCTTCTGGCGAACCCGGAGGACCGCCGGCAATTTCTTCACCGTGATCATAAAAAATTTCGGTACAAGGCCCGCACGGCCCTACATCACCCATTGACCAGAAATTATCTTTGGCACCGATTCTTGAAAACCGGTTCGGATCGATGCCGACATCCTGCAGCCATATTTTTTCCGCTTCCGAGTCTTCCTCAAAAACAGTTACCCATAATTTCTGCGCCGGAATTTCCAACTCTCTCGTCAAAAAATCCCAGGCATAATGGATCGCTTCTTTCTTGAAATAATCACCGAAGCTGAAATTACCCAACATTTCAAAAAAGGTATGATGGCGTGCCGTATAACCGACATTTTCCAAATCGTTATGCTTCCCGCCGGCCCTCACGCAACGCTGACTAGTCACCGCTCGGTTGAAATCACGCTGCTCTCTGCCCAGGAATACATCTTTAAACTGCACCATGCCGGCATTGGTGAATAACAATGTCGGGTCATTGCCGGGCACCAGAGAACTTGAAGGCTGTACAGAATGTCCTCGTTCACGAAAGAATTCCAGAAAAGCGGTGCGCAATTCTGAGCTAGTCATTTTTTTCATGGTAATGGTAAATAAATGATTTTTAAAACTAAAATTTATTCTTGTTAATATTCAAATGATCAAACAAAGCGCTGATCATTTCACCAGTAAAGCCGCGATGCAACAAAAATCGACTGCGTTTTGCCCACTCATTTCGATCCAGATTCTTTTTATGATTGTATTTCTTGCTGTAAACCTGCTCCAGCAAATCCATCCAACTATTGGCGGATTCCTGCAAAACTGCGTCTAAATCAATCTCGTCCACGCCATTTTGTCGCAGTTCATACTCAATGCGGACAGGCCCATAGCCTTTCTGCATACGATAGCGGGCATAGTTTTGCGCATAACGCTGATCATTTTGCCAACCTTGTTGTGCTAATTCACCAATGACAGCCAGTATGTCTTCCCTATCAAAACCTTTGCCTGTCAATTTATTGAGCAATTCTTTCCGGCTATGATCTCTGCGCCCCAGTAATCGCAGGCAAGTTTCTTTAATTTCCTTATAAACGTCATTCACAACAGGCGGTGATTAATAAAGACTACTCGCCTTCATCAGTCAATGCTGGCTCTTCACTGAGCCCGGCCTTTCGGCCAAACGCTTCGGCTCGTATTTTGTTTTCGATTTCTTTGGCCTTGTCTGGATGTTCTTTCAAGAAGGCTTTAGCATTGTCTTTGCCTTGACCGATTTTTTCATCGCCGTAACTGTACCAGGACCCCGACTTTTGAATGAAACCGTAATTCACTCCTAAGTCGACCAATTCACCCAGAAACGAGACCCCCTCATTATACAAAATCTCGAATTCGGCCTGTTTAAAAGGCGGAGCGACTTTGTTTTTAACTACTTTTACGCGGGTTTCGTTGCCAATCACTTCTTCGCCTTTTTTAACCGAACCGATACGCCGAATATCCAGTCGCACTGAGGAGTAAAACTTAAGCGCGTTACCGCCGGTCGTTGTTTCAGGACTACCGAACATGACTCCGATTTTCATCCTGATCTGGTTAATAAAAATAACCAGTGTATTAGAGCGCTTAATATTGGCGGTCAATTTCCTTAATGCCTGAGACATCAAACGCGCCTGCAGTCCCATATGGGAATCGCCCATATCGCCTTCAATTTCGGCTTTGGGCGTCAAGGCTGCGACCGAGTCGACGACGACGACATCAACAGCACCGGAACGCACCAGCATATCGGTAATTTCCAGGGCCTGTTCGCCCGTATCGGGCTGAGACACCAGCAGATCGTCAACATTGACGCCGATTTTTTCAGCATATCCGGGGTCCAATGCATGTTCGGCATCGACAAATGCCGCCGTGCCGCCGAGTTTTTGCATTTCAGCAATGACCTGCAGTGTCAGGGTAGTCTTGCCGGATGATTCAGGTCCATAAATTTCCACGATACGGCCGCGCGGCAAGCCCCCACAACCTAGCGCAATATCCAAGCCCAGAGAACCCGTAGAAACCACTTCAATATCACGCGAGGCAGCCACATCACCCATACGCATGACAGAGCCTTTGCCGAACTGTTTTTCTATCTGCATCAACGCTGCACCCAGCGCCTTCTTCTTGTTCTCGTCCATTGTTTATGTCCTGTATATTGGAAAGGAAGTATCACCCAATCAAACTGTTTATTATCACATAGAGATATGCGTTCGGGTAGTTTTGATTTTGAAATCAGGCTTTATCCTCTATGATGTTAAATTTATTCACTTTTAGACAGCATAGTCCAAGCGAGTTCCGCCATGTTTCTTGACCCCCCGCCTTCGCCTAACTGCGCTTTAATCTGAGCCAAATTATCGCGCATCGCGCAGGCATAAACCTTGTCAGTCAAAATCCGATCAACTTCCGCGACCAGATTTGCCGAAGTTGCCTCATGCTGGATAAACTCCTGTACAATCCCCTTGCCGGCGACAATATTCGGCAATCCAATAAACGGCGTGTTCACGAGCCATCTGCCAAGCAGATAGGTTAACGGCGAAAGCTTATAAGTGATAACCATGGGCACGGTTAACAAAGCGATTTCCAGCGTTACCGTACCCGAGGTCGTCATAACCACATCGCAGCATTGAATCACATCATAAGGCTGATTTTTTACCGTGGTGATTTTAATCGGCGACTTGCTCAGAAATTCTTCGAGTAGTGCATCACTGATTGAATCGGCCTGCGGCAGCAGAAACCGGACTTCAGACATACCGGCTTGAATTTTTTCGGCGGCTTCCAGCATGACCGGCAGCATGCGCTTGATCTCATTGGCCCGACTACCCGGCAATATTCCGATAACCGTCTGTTTCTGATCCAGACCAAAACGCGCTAAATCCTCTTCTTTTGAATGCCGGGCATGGACTTTATCCACAGACGGATGCCCAACATAGCGAACCGGCACATTTTCGGCTTCGTAATAAACCGTTTCGAAAGGAAAGATAACAGCCATCATATCGATGACGTCGCCGTATTTTTTGACTCGCCCGGGACGCCAGGCCCACACCTGCGGACTGACATAAAACAGTACTTTGATACCGCATTGCTTGGCGTATCGCGCCAGTTTGAAGTTAAATTCCTTATAATCGACACAAACCAGCAAATCCGGCCGCTCATCCGAAATTATTTTCTGCATGAGCTTTAATGCGCGACGGATTTCGCCATAATGCTTTATCACTTCGACAAGACCAATCACGGCGATATTCGACGAATCATAACGAATATCAATACCCGCCTGAGCCATTTTTGCTCCGCCCATGCCAATACCTTGGATATCAGGTTGATATTTGCGCAACTCCAGAAACATATTGGCAGCATGCTGATCACCGGAAGACTCGCCAGCGCTGAACAGGACAGTGAATGGTTTGTTTTGTGACAAGAAATAACCTATCGAATAAATATATTAGGGACCGCCAAACAAAAGGCCGACTAAAAGTCGGCCTTCATTGATATTGCATCAGTCTTATCGCTTGATCAATCTTGCGATAATTTTAAGCGGTCAAAACCTCGCGAATAACACTGACAATTTCCTTGACAGTCGCATCAGCCAGATAAGGACAGATCGGCAAGGAGAAGCAGTTAGCCGCAACAGATTCGGTCGCGGGCAGACTCAAACCCGCGCATTCCTGTTTGAATACATTTTGCTTATGCAACGGCACCGGATAATACACAGCGCAGCCTATTTGCTTGTCCTGCAGAGCTTTCAAGACATCATCCCGACGATCGCACAGCAAAGTGTACTGATGATAAACGTGCTCGCCAAGGCCATCTTCAAACGGTGCCGTCAATGGCAGATCGGCCATTAATTCGGAATAAAGATGCGCTGCATGACGACGGCCTTTATTGTATTGATCAATACGTTTCAACTTGGCTCTTAAAATCACCGCCTGCATGTCATCGAGACGACTGTTATAACCGATGACATCATGGTAGTAACGCACGTCAGAGCCGTGGTTGCGAAGCCTTTTAATTTTGGCAGCGGTTTCGTCAGAGTTTGTCACAACCAGTCCGCCATCACCGAAGGCCCCCAAGTTTTTGCTCGGGAAAAAGCTGAAGCCGGCGGCATGACCGATAGCACCGGTTTGTTTACCATTAATGCTGGCTCCAAACGATTGGCAGCAGTCTTCAATCAGCTTCAGGTTATGCTGATCGCATAATTTCTGAATTTTAACCATATCGGCCGGTTGACCGAACAAATGCACCGGCATAACAGCTTTGGTTTTTGGCGTAATGGCTTTTTCTATGGCTTCCGGCGAGATATTGAAGGTCTTCGGGTCGATATCGACAAAGACCGGTTTAGCGCCGACGTATTTGATCGCTTCGGCCGTGGCAATAAAAGTGAAGGCGGTAGTAATAACTTCGTCACCTGCGCCGATACCCTCGGCAATTAACGCCAGATGCAGCGCATCGGTTCCTGAAGCCACGCCAATGGCATGTTTGACGCCCAGATACTCGGCCGCTTCTTTTTCAAATGCCTGGACATTAGGCCCTAAAATAAATGAGCAGTTTGCTATTGTCTCAGCCAGACCTTGCTCAATTTCATCTTTAATTTCAGCGTATTGAGCTTTCAGGTTTACCATTGGTATCATGTTTTTATTGCCTTTTATTTATTCAGAAATCTTGTAGCGTAATACAAAAAAGCGGTTATTTATCGCCTAACAAGCGCGTAATCTGTATCGCTGTCTCGAGCGCTCTTTTGCCGGCTTCGCCGGATACCAGAGGATTTTCTCCGGTATGAATGCAATTGATGAAATGCTTAATTTCTTCCAGCAAGGCATCGCCACTTTCAAAAACGGATTCTTCCGTTTCTATTTCGGGAATACCGGGGAACATTTCCTTGGTGCCGGTACGGTGTTTGGTCAGAACACGGTTTTGGAAATCCACTGACACGTATGAATGAGGACGGAACATGCGCATTTTACGTTCCATCTTCATGCTGATACGACTGGCGGTCACGTTTGCTACGCAACCGTTTTTAAACAATAGCCTGGCATTAGCAATATCGGTACCCTGAGTCAGCACTGGCGTACCGCTAGCATCGATGCGCTCTACTTCGGAATCTACCAGCGCCAGAATAATATCGATGTCATGAATCATTAAATCCAGCACCACGCTGACATCATTGGCGCGGGGATTAAAAGGCGATAAGCGGTGAGATTCGATAAACAGCGGTTTTTCCTCGTTATCGAGGCCCAATACGGCCGGGTTAAACCGTTCCAGATGCCCCACTTGCAGAATCAGATTCTTTGCCTTGGCAATCGCTATCAATTCGTCGGCTTCCTCAACCGTTACAGTAATCGGTTTCTCGACCAGCACATGCGCGCCATTTTCAAGAAAATCCTTTGAAACCCTATGGTGCAGCGTTGTCGGCACGACGATACTGACTGCATCGACTTCACCAAGCAAAGGTTTGTAATCTGTCAGCGCCTTGGCACCATATTGTCCGGCAACATCGCTAGCTGCCGCCTCATTAATATCAACAACGGCAACCAGCTCGCAATCAGGCAGTGCTGCGTATTTCTGTGCGTGGAATTTCCCCAAATAGCCTGTACCAATAACAGCGCATTTTATTTTTTTCATGTAATTACTTTATATTTTGTTCAACTTATATCCCAACAAGAAGTCTTGATAACAACAAAGACATCGCGATGTTATCTGCTCTGCTACAGGATAAAATGGGGTATTGTAAACTATCAGGCTATATTCAGAAAATTTTGTACAGCTGTCCCATCCATAAAAAGCTGAATGTTGTTTAGGTTTTTCATCGATCGCCGGGGTAATTTAGCCGCGCTGCGGTTTACCTATATAATAACCTTGTGCGTAATCAATACCGAACTCCTTGAGGATAGTTAAAATAGCTTCATTTTCGGTAAATTCCGCCACTATCTTTTTGCCAAATGTATGCGCAACCCCGGTCAAAGCTTTAACAAATAGCTTATCGTCCTCGCGTTTATCGATTTGCCTGATAAAGGAGCCGTCAATCTTGACGTAATCAATAGGAAAATGCTTTAAACAGTAGAACGAAGAAAAATTGGCCCCGAAATTATCCAGAGCAAAAACAGAACCTAAGGCTTTGATCCTATCAATTAGTATTTTAGTAGCCGCCAAGTTAGAAAACGCCGTTGTTTCAGCAATTTCAAAAATGATCTTTGCAGGATTAACCTCAGGCATATTTAGGAACTGGGAAATATCATCAAAGAACATCGGATCATTGAGTGATTGCCCGGACAAATTGACTGTCAGCTTATAATCCTGACCCTGACGTTCAAGTTCAATATGTTTTTGCACGACTTTTTTCAACACCAATCGATCAATTTGTCCACTTAAGCCTAACTCTTCCGCATGCCCTATAAAGTCCACCGGCATAATCAATTGTTCATCATCCTGACGTAGCCGAATCAAACATTCGAAATGACTGATTGCATTGGTTTTGATATTAAGGATAGGTTGATAGAACAGTACAAACTTGTCATTAGCGATAGCATCTTCGAGGGTTTCGCGCCAATATAGCATCCGGTTTAATCTAATCGGATAGTCAAAATCGGGAGAAAAAATATGGTATCGTCCTCCGCCCGCAGCCTTTGCCTGGCACATGGCAAGATTTGCATTAGCTAATAACTCATTAGGTGTCATGCCATGTTGAGGGAAAATGGCAATACCCAAACTGGCGCTGAGCTGATAATTTTTTTCGTTAAAGCTGAAACCCAGCTCCATGATTACTTCATTAATTTTTTTAGCCATGCGTTCAATGCCCTCTAAATCTCCATGAGGCATGACTAACGCAAATTCGTTACCCCCTATTCGGGAGAATAAATCAGTTGAGCGTAGAGTGTTCTTAAGTTCTCTGACAATGCGCACGAGTATTTGATCGCCAATATCATAGCCACTGCTGTCATTAACATCTTTGAATTTATCCAGATCCATATAAACCAAAGCAACATGATGATCATAGCGCTGGGCCGAAGTCAGAATAAAGGCAAGTTCCTCTTGGAATTTCTTACGATTAATCAAGCCAGTCAAATAATCATAAGTGGGCATTCTGAGGTTTTTTTCTTCAGCAATTTTGCACGCGCTGATGTCCACACCTAAGGTCAAAATCACCGCTTCATTATTATCGTCATTCGATTTCAGCAGTGTGTGCAACCAAGATACATTCAGCAGCTTGCCGGATTCGGTCAATAAAAGCCCGTCAACCTGAAATCGGCCAGAACGCTCGCCCAATCTTAATTGATTTAATTTATTCAGATGCTCCTTATCCGATTCCGGCAGGAAAGCATCAAACACCTTACCGATTATGGATCGGCTATCGGCCTCAAACTCATCAACGCCAGCCTGATTAATCGTCAAAATTATACCGTTCAATTTTTGAGTGATGATGATGATGGGCGCCACTTCAACTAATTGTCGGATAAAGTCCCTTTCTTTTCCGAGGGCTTGACTTTTTTCCAGCAACTTAAGCGTATTGCTGCGCACCTCCAACTCCAGACGTTCCAACTGGTCCGATAAGGTAAAGGCTATATCATTTAACTTATCCAGTTCATCGTAGCCCAAAAAATTAGAAAAGGTTTTAAATGCTATCTGTTTTTTAAATTCCTCATATTGATTCTGCGATAATAAAGGTAAGGCCTGTGAAAGTTGAGTAACACGTCGTAATGATAAATGCAGAACCACTGTCAACAACATGAGTGAGACCAGGAAACTGATAATGCTTTGGAACCAGACTTGCCTCAGATCTTCGTTAAAGCCTTTGAAATCGGCAGTAATATCATCCACAAACAGAAAAAAAGGTGGCCCTGCCGCCTCTTGATGAACGGGGAAAACTCTAACCTCAAAGACAGAATTATCCAATTTTATTGTTTTGCTGTGATCCAATAATTCATCAATCGTAAAATTCTTGGAAATATAGTCGAATACCGGTATATTTTTTTCAGGCAATGTCATTCCGGACAGTTTATACGGCCATTGATGCGCCCCTGTCGCTTCATCAATAATTAAAAGACCGATATCCGAATGCGTTGCACGCTTGTATTTAATGATAACATCAGCGAATGACCGAATGACGCTAAAAGCACCGGCAGTTTCCGAGTCTTTCATGACCGGCGTAACAGCCTGTTGAAAACAGGTGTGAGGACAAAAAATCTGATGCGCCGGCGCTTCATTGCGCAGAACCTGTTTAACAGTCGAATTTACGGTAACCAGTTGACTACCCCAGGACTTTACAGGCTGGGCTTGTTTATCAAAAAAAGTGACATTTTCCATATCCCAACTGAATTGCCATTTCGATAAAGTTTCATCCACCACTGATAATGCCTGATATCGTAGCTTCTCTTGAGATGAGAGCAGATCAATCAATGATAACAGCTCACCAAATTGCTCTAGCACCAGAAATGAGTCTTCAGTTAATGCTTTAGCAACATTGATGTGGTTATTTTGAATTTTTCTCCGATCTATCTCAAAATTATCTATAGCATCCAGATAGGAAAAATAGGAAAAAACACTGTGTAATATCAAAAAGACACTACCAAACAGAATAGCTAACTTCCATCTCAGGCTAATAAAAATTCCTTTAATATTCATTTGCTTAATTAAAACCTAAATGATAGTTGCAATCCATACAAATCCCAGTCCTGCACGGTCGAATTTCTATCGGGATTATCCGCCTGAGGTAGCCATGCGGTGCCATGAACCCGATGATACTCCGCTCTTAACATCCACGATGTCGCCAGATCCCAGCGCAAACCGAACATCCAGTCATTAGCATAGGCGATATGATTAGGCACCCCTAACTCAGTTATACGCCGCCCTCCTCTATCATTCATGTCATTATAAAGAACATCATAGCGAACGTTTGCCTGCAACTGTGGCAAAATCTGATAACCGCCCTGAACGTACCAGCTTTCCGTTATCGATTTAAAATCCGGAAAAGCAGCTCCGAAATCACTGAAGTTGTTCCATCGATAGTCATATTCACCTGTTAATGAGAATTTTTCGCCGTTGTATTGAGCGGAAAATACCAATGGTTGAACATGCGCATTGCCGTTCAAAAACGTCTCACCGGCTACAGACCGATATTCAAGCTCAAGATCCACATAACTCACGGCAAAAACATACTCTCCGCCATTAATCTCATAATTAAGCTGCGCAGCAAAAGCTGGTTGCGCCTGAAATTCACCTTTAGCCTCGGATCCGAGTATGCTTGACCGTATCTCATTGCTATTCCCTGACGGGACGCCGACATTAAATTTAAGGGAGAAATCGCCATAACGCGTACGTTGTTCCGCATAAAGCGAGCCGCCATCCGAAGATATCAATAACGAACGGGAGCGATCGAAATAGATTCCTTGAGGTAATAGTATAGTGGGATGTGTAAAAGAAACATCCCGAGTTTCATTATATAAACCGTACGGTGTCTTGATCCGGCCTGCGCGAATACCGACCCTGCTGCTTTCATAATTTAATAACGTCAAATCGGCCAAACCATAATCAAGACTTACACTGCCTCGATCTACGTCGCCATTACGTCGATATAAACCTTGAGCTGAAAATCTTAATTGATCAATCGGTTGATAAGAGCCATTCAGACCTATTTCAGTCAGTCCGGGCGTTATTCCATCGTCACTTTGCCCAAAAATATTGTTATCAGATGAGTGAAAAAAACCCTGTGTTAAAAAACCATGAAACTCAATTTCATCAGGCACAATATTGGCTTGCGCAATACCGGACACGCAGAACAAGCCCAACAACAAAATACCGTTATTGATATTCAAACAAGCGTATTTTTTCATTGTCCGGTCTGTTATTTAAATACCCGATTGCATAGGGGGTATTGGCTATTTTATCAATCATTTCCTGTTCTGAATCCAGCTGAACGGGTATCGCGCCTGTCCCTGAGAAAAGCATTCTGTCCCATATCCTCCTGAGCTGATGCGGAAACATATTAAGATTATTTTTAACGAAATCCTTATGAAGGAGATCGCTGTCGGATAAAGTAAAAACCTTTATTTGCTCGCCATTAGGCCAGAATCGTTGCCGCATCATAAAGACGGCACGAATGTCTGCCAGTGTATATTGCTTTGAGGGTACTGTTGAATTAACGACTATTTCAGCCGCATTGACCGAAGAACACCCCATTGTCGAGACGATAATGCCGACTCTTATGAAACTAATCAGTTTAATATAGACAAACTGCAGCAACGTCAAGGAATCCATTAATTTTTAAACAGCATGAGTCTTTAGACGAGCTTACCAACTCTGATTCTAGTGTTTGCAGTTATATATCCTCCTCTAACACTAAAAAATTGAGTCCGTACACTAAAGCTTAATGCCAACCTCCATATTGTTTGGTTGGATCACCCTTAAAACCTGCCGTCGTGCCTTTACCGCCAGCCGTTTTGCTTTGCGAAATTGCATTGATCGCCGCTCTAGCCATGTTTTCTTTTGTGACGCCACCGAGATCTCGAGCTGAACGTACTACTAATGAAGACATCGGGGTGATATCCTGTTTTACTGCCGAGGAATCGATAACTACTGCTTCCAGTAATTCATCATGTCCGGCAATTTCCAAAAATACCGGATAAGCAGTGTCAGCCGGAATATTCACCGAATATCTGGACTCTCCATTGAGGGCTACCGAGGTTACTGCAGCGCCATTTTTATCCTTAATTATAATCTTACCGCTGGTTATCGGCCCGTCTTTATCTGTGACGATTCCTTCGATACGGGAATAAGTTCCAGTAGCCGGCCCCCTATCATTTGATGACTCACCGCAACCACCTAATAGCAGCAACATTGCAACAATGCCAGATTGAAATATGCTTTTCATTCTTTGCCCTCACTGAACTTTGTCCAACGCAAACGGTTGGCATTGGAAACCACGGTCACGGAGGACATAGCCATCGCTGCACCCGCAATCATCGGATTCAATAAAATTCCGAAGACCGGATACAACAGACCCGCCGCAACCGGAATACTGATTGTATTATAGAAAAAAGCGCCTAGCAGATTCTGTTTTATATTGAGCAAAGTCGCTTTGGACAATTCGATGGCTTCAGGCACTTTCAATAACGAGCCCTGTAAAATAACCACATCAGCGCTTTCAATTGCGACATCGGTGCCGGTACCGATAGCCAGTCCGACATCAGCCTGAGCCAATGCAGGCGCATCATTGATGCCATCACCCACCATGCCGACGATTTCCCCTTGCTGCTGCAATTCTTTCACCACAGCCGCCTTATCTTGCGGCAATACTTGAGCTCTTACCTCAGAAATGCCTGCCTGGCGCGCAATGGCCTGCGCCGTGACTTCATTATCGCCGGTCACCATTAACAGACGCACACCCTGGCTTTTCAGTAGCTGTACAGCTTCTGCCGAATCTGCCTTGATAGGGTCTGACACGGCGATAATGCCGACGATCTTATGATCTACTGCCAGCAACATCGGCGTTTGGCCCAACGCTGAAAGCTTTTCCAGTTTGTTGTTATATCTGGAATATTTAACACCTTTCTGATCCATCAAGGCCTTATTGCCGAAAAGTACGGACTGTTCATTAACTTGCGCCGCTACGCCATGCCCCACAACCGCTTCAAATTTTTTAACTTTTTCCAGCTTGAGCTCTCTATCTTCCGCAGCCGACAAAATGGCTGCCGCCAACGGATGCTCAGAGCCCGCTTCAATACTCGCAGCCCATCGCAGAATGGCCTCATCGCTGTAGTCGCCGATGGCTTCAATGGTCGAAACGACAGGCTTGCCTTCGGTCACGGTGCCGGTCTTATCGAGGACCATACAGGTCAGCTTGCCTGCCGTCTGTAGAGCCTCGCCATTGCGAATCAAAATCCCCGACTGCGCGGCTCGACCGACCGCGACCATGACCGAAATGGGCGTCGCCAGACCCAGCGCGCAAGGACAGGCAATAACCAGAACCGTCATGGACGTCACAAAGGCATAACCCAATGCGGGCTCAGGCCCCCATGCATACCAGATCAAGAAAGTCAGCAGTGAAAGCGCAACCACTGCCGGCACAAAAACGGCTGAAATTTTGTCGGCCAGACGGGCGATTTCGGGTTTACTGCTTTGCGCCTGACGCACGCTTTTAATGATTTGCGCCAATGCAGTATCGCGTCCAATGCGCGTCGCCTTGAACAGAAAGCTGCCGGTCTGATTTATCGTGCCGGCGACAACTTCCGAGCCGGCTGTTTTTTCTACCGGCAGCGGCTCGCCCGTCAACATGGACTCATCAACAGTGGAATGTCCTTCCAGGAGCACGCCGTCCACCGCGATTTTTTCACCGGGCCTCACTCTCAACGTTTCGCCCAACCCCACCTGCTCGATCGGGATATCCATTTCCACGCCATTTCTCAGCACGCGTGCAGTGCGCGGCTGCAAGCCGATCAGTTGACGAATCGCGCCGGAGGTTTTGCCTCTGGCCCGCATTTCCAGCGCGGACCCGAGATTAATAAAGGCCAGAATGACGACAGCGGCTTCAAAGTAGGCATGTTGAGCCAGAGAAGGCAGCGTATCGGAATAGTCAATAATGATCGTGGAATAAAGCCAGGCCGAGCCCGTGCCCAAGGCAATCAGAGTGTCCATATTGGCCTGCCCCAAACGTAGCGACTTGATGGCGCCGCTGAAAAAATGCCCGCCTGAATAAAACAGAATTCCGAAGGTGATCAGCGCGATTTCCGGCCAGAACCACTGCCCGATCGCCGAACCGATTTCCGGCAGCCAACCGAAATGGTCGCCG
Organism: Methylobacter luteus IMV-B-3098; assembly: GCF_000427625.1. Taxonomy (GTDB): domain Bacteria; phylum Pseudomonadota; class Gammaproteobacteria; order Methylococcales; family Methylomonadaceae; genus Methylobacter; species Methylobacter luteus. Next base: position 703,485 of record NZ_KE386569.1, on the reverse strand, counting down.
AGCATGAGCGGCACGCCAAGCACTGCGGCTGCGGACGCTTTCTTCATCAGATTCCGGTAACGTTGCAGTTCCAACTCTTCCTGTTCGGTTATATCTTCGAGCCCTTCCATTACGGCTGCGTCATAACCGGCTCCCCTGACAGCCTGCGTTAAAGCCTCGGGATCGGCGTACCCTTTTACCATCGCTGAGTGATCGGCAAAATTGACACTGACCGATGCCACGCCTTCTACCGCTCCCAAGGCATTCTCAACAGCACTTACGCAGCCTGCACAGCGCATGCCAAGAATTGACAACCGCAATTCTTTCGCTGCCGAATCAGAAATATCTTGCACGCTCATAAATCACCGCCTGATAAAAATGTTTATGCCCTTACAGCAAATCCGCCGCTACTCTACGCTGAAACCCGCATCAGTAATGGCCTCCGTAATCGCATTCAGATCCGTTTTTTCAGCATTATATTCAACGCTGACTTCATTGTCCTTGGCAGATGCTTGAACCGATAATACGCCTTCGACAGTCATCAGCTTATTTGTCACATTCGATTCACAACCGCCGCATTTCATGCCGGCGACAGTTAATGTTACAGATTCAGTCATTTCGCTCTCCTTAAAATAATACTTTTTACCTTTAATATCATACTCGACTGACAACCGATAAGCATGATATAAATTGATCAGACCAATATATTCATTTGCTTTTATATTTACCCTAATAAAACTGGGAATATATTATTTCCGCTAAAAATAAAAGCTTCAAGCCCACTCTATAGCCAGCCGATTTTTTGATTCAAACAATGATTTTTGTGTTCAACAATTCAGAAATTTAGTTTCTTATCTGAAATTAGAAGAAATAAAACGCTAAATTAAGTATGCTGCTGCGGTCGTCCTTATCGAGCGAACCGCCAGCGGTGCAACAAAATGCGTTGATTAGTGCAAAATGTGCCAGCGACTGCCGATTGATCGGTCTTTTTCCCGCCCCGGACAGCACTGAATAAAATGCTTGCCCGCTATCATTGACGTGCGGCATGACTTCGGCCATATTAACGGGCGAACAGCTGGTCGGAGAAATACCGCAATGCGCCATTAACTATATAATTCAGCCATAGCTTTTCGTGATCCAGATCTAAAAATATCGGTGAAAACTTATATTTAAAGCATCAATTGGGCAAAACATATTCTGAGCTATGTCATATTGAGATAAACTGCCCGGCTTCCACCTCTATAAACAACCATGCAATTAAACACAATTACCAACCAAACTATTGCACTTGCCGGCATCGCGCAAACAGCGGCGCTGGTTCAACAACTGGCGACAACCGGCACGGCCGATGCTGTCGCCATGGAAGCCAGCATCGCCAGTATTTTAAAAATTGATTCCAACAGCGTTATCGATATTTATGGCGGCCTGTCTGGCATAAAACTGGGGCTTGAACAACTCAATGAGCAAATGACCGGTTATAAAATTGTCAATCCTGAGCAGGCGCGTTATTCCGCGTCCCTGGTTTTTCTGGAAAAACAACTGTCCAGCCGGCCGGACATGATGAAAACCATACGAAAAGGCGTGGAAAAAGCCCAGATCCAAAGTGAGCATTTCGGTCCAATGCATGAAAATGTGCTGGCCAACCTGGGCGAGATATACCACAGCACGATCAGCACCCTGCAACCGAGAATCATGGTCAATGGTGATCCGGCTTATCTGTCCAGGCCCGATATCGTCAATAAAATACGCGCATTGCTGCTGGCAGGCATTCGCTCAGCCATATTGTGGAAACAATGCGGCGGCACCCGCTGGAAATTTCTGTTTTTCCGCAAAAAAATCCAAACCGAACTGGAAAACCTGCTGAAACAAGTTTAACCGCCAACATGACAACTCTTATAGAAGCCGAGCATCTGCATCGCTATTACGGCAAACATTGTGCAGTCCATGATGTCAGCTTTACCCTGTCCAAAGGCGAGGTTCTGGGTTTTTTAGGACCCAACGGCGCCGGTAAAACCACGACCATGCAGATGCTTTGCGGCAATCTGGCGCCCAGCGCCGGCCAGATCAAAATCAACGGCTATGACCTGCTCGACCAGCCCAAATCGGCCAAACTGAGCCTGGGTTATTTACCCGATACCCCGCCGCTTTACCGCGAACTTAGCGTACAGGAATTCCTACAGTACTGCGCGCAGTTGCACGGCATTCCGCGCAATTCAATTGCGTCCGCCATTAATAAGGCCAAAGAGCGTTGTGGTCTCCATGACGTTGCCGACCGACTGATCACCAATCTGTCGAAAGGTTTTCAGCAGCGGGTCGGTATCGCCCAGGCCATCCTGCACAACCCGGAAGTCATCATACTGGATGAACCGACCGTGGGCCTCGACCCTATCCAGATCCGCGAAATCCGCGCATTGATCCGCGAACTGGGCCAGGATCACGGTATCATTCTGTCCACCCATATTCTGAATGAAGTGCAGGAATCCTGCTCGCATGTGCAAATCATTCATCAGGGACAACTGATTCTGAATGAAACCATTGCCGGGCTTAAGCAGCAAATGAATACAGGCATAGTACGGGTCACTACGCGCCATATCCCTAATGCGGCAGTGCTATTGACGCTGCCCGGTGTAGCATCCATAGACAAAGTAAGCGAACACCAGATCAAAATCCATCACAGCATGACCGACAACACAGTTGAACGAATTGCCGAAGCCATCATAGCCTCAGGATGGGGCTTGCAAGAGCTGACACCGATAAAACAATCGATGGAAGATATCTTTATTACCTTGACCCAAGAGCCGAAACAGGTCGATTTATGATGCTAGCTATTGCCGCGCGTGAGTTTAAAACGCTTTTTCTGTCGCCGATGGCCTGGACGATATTGGCTATCCTGCAATTCATTCTGGCCTTTTTGTTCCTGTCCCAAGTTGAAACTTTCACCATGCTACAGCCCAAGCTGGCCGCTATTGAAGGCGCGCCAGGACTGACCGATGTGGTCGTCACGCCCTTGTTCGGCAACGCGGCCATTATCCTATTGCTGGTAACTCCACTATTGACCATGCGGCTGATTTGCGAGGAACGCCGAAACAAAACCTTGTCATTGCTGCTTTCAGCGCCCGTTTCCAACAGCGACATTATTATCGGCAAATATCTGGGTACGCTCGGCTTGTTGCTATTGATGATCCTGTTGACGGCACTGATGCCGTTATCCTTGCTGGCGGGCGGGGAACTGGATTTCGGCAAACTGTTCGCCAACATGCTGGCGTTATTGCTGCTGGTATCGGCTTTCGTCGCTACCGGCCTGTTCGTATCCTGCCTGGCCGGTCATCCGACCGTCGCTGCCCTGGGCACGTTCGGCCTGCTGATGGTGCTGTGGATTCTGGACTGGACCACGGGCATCGAAGACCAGCGCAGCGAATTGTTTGAATATCTTTCTCTGTTAACGCATTTCCAGAACATTCAAACGGGCCTGATCAGCAGCGTCGATATCATCTATTTTCTGCTGTTTATCAGTACATTCATACTGCTCAGTATCCGCAGGCTCGATAACGACCGGTTACAAAAATGAAGATATCCCAACGCATACATCAGCGGATACGCTTGAAAAACCTGTTTCTGACCCTGACTTTGTTAGTTGCCATCGGCCTGCTGGCCTGGTTAAGTACCCGCTATACGCTGGAAACCGACATAACCGCCAATTCTGGTAACACACTGTCCCCTGCCTCGGTCAAGCTGCTCGCCTCCATGCCGGACAAAATAGCCATCACGGTTTACATGAAATCCGACCAGCCGATACGCAGTCAGATCGCGCAACTGGTCGATCGTTATAAAAGGCATAAACCCGATCTGAGCCTTACTTTTATAGATCCCGACACACAGCCGGAAAAGACGCGCGAGCTGAATATCGGCGCGGCCGGCGCCATTCTGATCGATTATCAGGGCCGTACAGAAAAATTGACCTTTGTCGATGAATCATCATTGACCAATTCCCTGATGCAACTGGCCAATGCCCATGAACGCTGGATCACATTCCTGACCGGCCACGGCGAGCGCTCCGTTGAAGGACAAGCCAATTTTGATCTGGAGCAGTTCGGCAAGGAATTAGCCCGCCGCAAGATCAATGCTCAAACTATCAATCTGGCTACGCTGCCGGCCATTCCCGATAATTCCGCCTTGTTGGTCATAACTGCGCCGGCCGTGCCGCTGCTGCCCAAAGAAATTGAAATCATTAATCACTACATAGAGCAAGGCGGCAATCTGCTTGTGCTGACCGATCCTGATGCCAAGCATCTGGATACGTTGGAACAACGCCTGGGCATACATCGGCTGCCCGGCTCCATCATGGACGACAACACCAAGCTTTACGGTATCACCGATCCGAGTTTTGTCCTTGTGGCGGCATACGCCCAACATGCCATCACGAAAGGCTTTCAAACCACCACAATCTATCCCGCTGCCGCGGCGCTGGCGACGGATGCGGAATCGAACTTCCAGGCGGAAGCCATGCTCAGCAGCGCACAGCAGTCCTGGACAGAAACCGGCTCTATCAGCGGAGAAGTCCGTTTTGATGCCGACGGCGATGAAAAACAAGGTCCGCTGTCCGTAGCTTATGCGTTGACGCGCACTGTCAATGAAAAAACGCAGCAACGCATAGTCGTAGTCGGCGACGGCGACTTTCTGTCCAATGCTTATATCGGCAATGTCGGCAATCTGGACATGGGGCTCAGAATGGTCAACTGGCTGATTCATGATGACCGATTCATCGACATCCCGGCCAAAACCGCTACCGGTAAAAGCCTGCAATTAACGGAAACATCGGTTGCAGTCATCGGCTTTGGCTTTTTGATTGTCATACCTTTATTGCTAACGGGCTCCGGCTTTTTTATCTGGCGCAAACGCAAACAACGATAAAAAACAGATACAAAATCTCAATAGATTGATTAGTAAAACACGAAGCTCACGAACGACTGCATGGGCAAATATTTGCTCTTAGGCATCGCAGGAGCAGTTGCCGGGAAAAATCAAATGAAACTTCGTTCCTCTGCGTTCTTCATGGTTTTATGCTTTAAGTACAATTAATTACCTTTAAATCCTTAGCTTTACTTTCATGCCCGAATTACCCGAAGTTGAAACAACCCGACGCGGCATAGCACCTTATATTGAAGGGAAAACCGTCAGACATGTCATTATCCGCCAGCCCAGATTGCGCTGGCTTGTACCGGAAAACCTCGCGCAGACCTTGACTGGCCTGCGCATACAGGCCGTTTCCAGAAGAGCAAAATACCTGCTGCTTGCAACCGATGCCGGCACGCTGCTGCTGCATTTAGGTATGTCCGGCAGTTTGCGAATCATTTCCAACGGGCAGGCTGCAGGCAAACACGACCATGTCGACTTTATTTTTGCCGACGACATTATCCTGCGCTTCAATGATCCACGCCGGTTTGGCGCGGTGTTATGGACCACGGAACCGGCCGAACAACACCCCTTGATCAAAAGCCTCGGCCCCGAGCCGTTATTGGAAGACTTTAGCGGCGGCCTGCTCCATGAATTGTCCAGAAACAAGAAAATAGCGGTCAAGTCATTCATTATGGACAGCCACATCGTCGTCGGCGTGGGCAACATTTACGCCAATGAAGCCTTATTCATGGCCGGCATACACCCTGCGCGCCGGGCAGGGAAAATCTCCTTGTCCCGTTATCAGAAACTGGCGGAATGTATTCGCGTGATCCTGCATCAAGCCATCGGACAGGGCGGTACGACTTTGCGCGATTTTGTCAATGAAGCCGGAAAACCCGGCTATTTCCAGCAGCAGCTCAATGTCTATGGCCGGGCCGGACTGCCTTGTACCCGCTGCCAACAGATTTTAAAGGAAATCAGGCTGTCCAACCGTTCAACGGTATTTTGCAGTCATTGCCAGCGGTAGCGGCAATCTGCTCAATTAACATTCAAGTTAAGCGGCGGAATTCGAAAAGATCAGTGAAAGCCATCCGAATTCCGCTCACTTCAAATTGATTAAGGGTAATTGTTGCTCACTGAATTCTAGGGAGAATGATGTTATCCAATTTAGGGATGGGGATGGCTTTCAATCCGTAAGCTCCCGGCAGATTATTGTCGTTATCTAACCGGAACGAACCGGCAATACCGTTGATGTCAAATAAGTAGTTACCATGGCTCAACCCGTAAACAGGCAGCGGGATAGTTCGCTCAAATGGCTCAATGACTTCCGCGCATGCAGCAAAAGTTTGCAATGGAACAAGTCCCAGCGCTACATCGAACTGTCCCGCCGGATATTCAACCCCCGGCTCTCCTATATTGAAAAGTTGTTCAAAGCGCTGGCCGACTTGCTCAACTTCATGGCAGGCATTAGGAAGGTAGCCGCTCACCTTTAAAAATATTTGCACAGGACGAGAGGAAATTTTAATTACCTCGACTTTTTCTACTGTCGCCAATCGGGTTTCTGTCATACCCAAGAACGCCCAAGTATCGTCCTCATTTCGCTTGAACATGGCGTCCTGATATTGCCCGACTTGTTCAGGCGTATCAATATGCGGAATTTTTAAAAAATCATCCTGTAAAACGGGATTATCCCCTGCAAAAACAAGATTGATAGGTAATAAAGCTGTCATTATGGTCAAATTTAGACGCATTAGCTGACTCCTGAAATCAAAAGTGAAATGAATAAGCTTGATAAAGAAATTTAAAAGCAGAATAAGAGTATTGAAATAAAAAATTTCAATATAGCTCATCCTGAATCTTATCCTTTTCCTATCTCAATAAACAATATATCCTTTCTTAATAAATACTATTATTTTGAACCGAAGAGCCATTATCCATCCTGTATTTTTCCGTAAAATCAATCTTTTGAGCCCTATGCTGTTACTATAAATTTGCTTTATCCCCATTACCCCTTATAATTGCCGCCTGCTTTCTGGTTCCATCAGGTTTTATGGCTGATGGTTAAACGGGAAGTCGGTAAGGTCATGCCAAAGCCGACGCTGCCCCCGCAACGGTAGATAAGTAAAAGAATCGTTCAAATGCCACTGTGCCATGCATGGGAAGGTGACGATTCAGGCTCGCGCCACTTATAAGCCCGGAGACCGGCCCGAAAGTATCATTCGGTACAGCGGAGGGCTGTCTACGAAAAGACAGCGCATCTCCGTCGTCTTCTTTTGTCCTCCGTTGTAATAACACAACACCTTGATGCGCGGGCGGCGCAGAGGACACATGCAAAAATTCATAGTCAGTTCATTAATATTGGCCGGTTTTAACAGCCCGTTACAGGCTCAGGAAACTCAGGCTGATGATTCACTCAATTTACCCGAAATGGTCGTTACGGCCACACGAACGGAAACGCCGAAAAACCAACTGGCGGCCGCGGCAACGGTCTATACGCGGGCCGATATCGAACGTCTGCAATCCAAAACCCTGCCGGAGCTATTAAGAAACACGACCGGTATCGATATGACGCAAAGCGGTTACGGCCAGAATACCAGCGTCTACATGCGCGGCACCAATTCCGATCATGTGCTGGTTCTGATCGATGGCATTAAAGTCGGTTCGGCAACTTTAGGTACAACGCCGTTTCAGTTTATTCCCATCGACCAGATCGAACGCGTGGAGATCATTAAAGGTCCGCAATCAAGTCTATATGGCTCGGAAGCGATAGGAGGCGTTATCCAGATTTTTACGCGTAAGGGCACTCAGGAAGAAAAGCCCAGTTTCACTCTGGACGCAGGAGGCGGATCATACGATACGCTTAAAGCTTCCGGCACGGTCAGCGGTAAATGGAAGAGCAGCTGGTACAGCCTGGGAGCCTCACATTTCAACTCTCAGGGCTTTAATAACCGTGAGCCGATTCCGGGGCGTTTTGGCTTCGATCAGCCCGACAAGGACGGCTACCACAACACGGGTTTGAATGCGCGGCTCGGCCACCGCTTTGACAATAACGCCGAAGTGGAAGCATTTTTCATGCGCACCGAGGGGAAAACTGAGTACGACGGCAACGCCCAGAATAAAACCAAATTCGTTGATCAGGTTGTCGGCACATCCGCCAGCATCGATCTGATGGATGACTGGCGGTCAACGCTGCGCTTAGGGCAAAGCCGCGACGACAGCGACCAGTTTGCGCCCGATGGCTCATTCGCCAGCCGCTTTAACACGACGCGCTGGAACACCACCTGGCTGAACGATTTCACGTTATCCGACGCTCATCAATTGATTGCCGGCACGGATTATCGTGTCGATGAAGTGGAAAGCACAACATCTTATAAAGAAACATCCCGCTATGATGTCGGCGTATTCACGGAATTACATAGCCGCGTGCTGGACAATCATTTCATTAATGCCTCATTGCGCTGGGATGAAAATGAGGCTTTCGGCGATTATGTTACCGGCAATTTCGGCTGGCGCTATAACTCAGATTATGGCATCAGCCCTTTTGCCAGCTTTGGCAATGCCTTCAAGGCGCCGAGTTTTAACGATCTTTATTTTCCGAATTTCGGCAATCCCGAACTGAAACCGGAAAAGTCGACCTCGTTTGAAGTAGGGCTTGCCGGCGATCATTGGCTGCAATGGGAAGTACGGGCCTACCATACCAATATCGATAATCTGATCACGCCGGTCATGAATCCGGTCACGTTTGATTTCAACGCGGAAAATATCGGCAAGGCACAAATTGACGGCATGGAAGTCGAAATCAGCAAGCAGTGGTTGGGCTGGAACGGCAAACTGGGCCTCGACCTGTTAAGCCCCAAAAACCGCGAAACTAATGCCCGCCTGCCGCGCCGCGCTGAAAAAACCCTGTCGTTTGACCTGTCCAGGTCATTCGGATCGCTTGACGTGGGCACTCATGTACTGGCCCAGGGCGACCGGTTTGATGATGTGCGCAACCAAACCAAGGTAGCCGGTTATGTCACCGTCGACCTGCGGTCAGCCTATCATTTCAATAAAAACTGGATGCTGAGCGCGCAGCTCAATAATCTATTGGATAAAAATTATCAGACAATCAGTACTTATAATACAGCGGATAGGAACTTCTTCCTTGCTATCCATTATAATAACTGACCATAGGCTGGACTTTAATCACTAACCCATTTGGAGATAACAATATGAACATGAAACAATGGCTGCAAGTCGAGTATTTACCTATCCCGCTGATCGCGCTGATGGCGCTGACCCGCTTTCATCATTTCGGCGATGTCCTGCATCTGCCCGACGCATCGCTGGCGGTTTTTTTCTTTGCCGGTTTTTACCGTAAAAAGGCCTTGTTCGTCTTTTTGTTATTGCTGGCGGGTTTGATCGATTATATCGCTATCGCAAACGGCACCAGCAGCTGGTGCGTATCCCCAGCTTACGTATTTTTGATTCCGACCTATGCGGCCATGTGGGCGGCGGGCCGCTACTGTTCGAAATTCAAATCATTGAACGCGTACGAACTGGCTAGTTCTATCGGCCTGATGACGCTGGCCACGTCAGTTGCGTTCATTATCTCGAACGGCAGTTTCTATCTGTTCTCAGGACGTTATACAGACTTGTCATGGGCTCAATACATTGCTCGCGTAATGAAGTATTACCCGCCTTATGTAGGCTCTGCCATGGTTTACGGATTGGCTGTTTACCTGATCATCAAGCTGTTCAAATCAATACCCGACACGCAGGCGGCGCATAAAGAAGTTTAATTTCTTTTGTCACAGAGGGCTTCAAGCCCTCTGTGACAAAATCATTTTCTTACTCGGATGAATCAGCCCACTTCTTTGGCATGATCAACCGACCACAATTTTTCCAGCTGATAAAATTCGCGTGCTTGAGCGGTCATCACATGAACGATGACATCGCCCAGATCCAGCAATACCCAGTCAGAACCCTGACCACCTTCAATGCCCAGCGGTTTTAAACCGCTCTCTTGAACTTTTTCCGATACATATTCGCATAAAGACTGTATATGGCGGTCGGAAGTACCGGTAGCGATAACCATGTAATCGGTAAAACTGGTTTTGCCCCGCACATCTATTGTGGTGATGTATTGCCCTTTGCGTTCATCCAAAACGGTCTGGACAATGTTTAATAACTTATCTGTTTGCATTCAAATTCCTATACTAAATAATTGTGAGAGTTTTATTTCTCATAAAGCGCGTGCTGCCTGATGTATTCTATGACAGCCTCAGGTAATAAAAAACCCGGGCTGTGTTTTTCCGCAATCATTTCTCTAATAGCCGTTGCCGAGATTTCAAGCTGTGTTACCGGCTGAAAAAATAATCTGCCAGCCGGCGCTTGCGTCAGCTCTTTTATCTGGTTAGCCTTTTTGGCCGTAAAATAATCGTCAAGTTCCTGCAGTTTAAATCCGGGCCGCGTCATGACGACTATATGCGCATAATCGAACAACTGCTGCCATTGATGCCAGGTGGTTAAATTTTTAAACGCATCACTGCCGATAAACAGCAGTAACGGTTGCCTGGGGAATTCCAGCCTGAAGGATTCCAGCGTATCGACCATGTAGGACTGGCCTGCTCTGTCCAGCTCTCGGGTATCAATGACAAACCCCGGCTGATTTTTAATGGCCAGCTCCAGCATCCGCACACGCATCAGCGCCGTGGCGGCAGGCTGTTCGCGATGAGGGGGTTGCGCGCTGGGCAGCAAACGGATTTCGGTCAGCCCGAAAATCTCCTTGACTTCCAGCGCCGAGCGCAAATGTCCATAATGAACCGGATCGAATGTACCGCCAAAGATACCGATCATTTATTGTCGGATATGCCCATCGCCAAGCACGATGTATTTCAGAGAGGTCAGCCCCTTCAAGCCGACCGGGCCGCGTGCGTGCAGTTTGTCGGTGCTGATGCCGATCTCCGCGCCCAGGCCATATTCAAAGCCGTCCGCAAAACGTGTCGATGCATTGACCATGACCGAACTGGAATCGACTTCCCTCAGGAAGCGTCTGGCCCGGGTGTAATCTTCCGTGACAATCGCTTCGGTGTGGCCGGAGCTGTATTGGCTGATATGGTCGATGGCCTGATCCAGCCCATCGACAATCCTGATCGATAAAATCGGCGCTAGGTATTCGGTGCGCCAGTCTTCCTCGGTGGCTCTTGTGCACGTCGGAATCAGGGAGCAGGCCTTCAGACAGCCGCGCAATTCTACGCCTTTTTCGCCATATTCATTGGCCAGTATCGGCAGTACTTTCGCGGCAATACCTTCGGCCACCAGCAGTGTTTCCATGGCATTGCATACCCCGTAACGATGGGTCTTGGCATTGACGGCAATTCTGACAGCCTTCTCTATATCGGCTTTGTCATCGATATAAACATGACAAATACCGTCCAGATGCTTGATGACAGGAATCGTGGCATCCCTGGAAATGCGCTCGATCAGACTTTTGCCGCCACGCGGCACAATCACGTCCACATAGCGATCCATCGTAATCAATTCGCCGACGGCCGCGCGGTCCGCCGTCGCGACACATTGCACGGCTTCTACCGGCAAGCCGGCCGCCGCCAGTCCTTTCGCGATACACGCGGCAATCGCCTGATTGGAATGCAGCGCTTCCGAACCGCCGCGTAAAATGCAGGCATTGCCCGATTTAAGGCATAAGGCCGCCGCATCAACGGTTACGTTAGGACGAGACTCGTAAATGATGCCGATCACGCCCAATGGCACGCGCATTTGCCCGACTTGTATGCCGCTGGGCCGATAGCTCAAATCGCTGATTTCACCGACCGGGTCAGGCAAGGCGGCAACCTGTTTCAAACCTTCAATCATCGCCTGAATGCGCGCCGGCGTTAAGGCCAGTCTGTCCAGTGACGCCGCATCCAGACCGTTCTGCTTGCCGGCCTCCAGGTCCTTGGTATTTTCCGCGATCAGCACGTCCTGATCGGCGTCAATGGCTTCTGCAATCTTCGACAATGCCAGATTTTTCTTGCCCGACTCGGTCCGGCTGATTTCTCTGCCGGCTGCTCTGGCTTTAAGGCCGAGACTGCTCATATATTGTTTGATTTCCATGATTCTCTCTCAAACGGACCCAAATTAACCTCCCATTATAAATCGAATCAACAGGCTTTGACAGTAAGCATTATTACTTAGTTTTTTTCTTATATTTCAAAAAGATAAATATAAATTGACTTTCCATCCGTTTCGCAATTACATTCGGAATTGCCAGTTTAGACAAGCATCCGATCCATCTGCCGAACCGGCCGAATCTCCAGTATTGCACCAGAACCCAATAACAATAAAAAACTGAGGAGAAGCTATGAGTCAGTTAAGCGAAGAAGAACGTGAAAAAATCATCAAAAGCTCGCCCGTAGGCACCTGGGCGCTCATGATCATCGTTAGCGCCAGCATGGTTGCTGCCTGGCTGTTTCTCTATTACGGCGTATTTCTGCCGCGTGGCGCTATAAACTAAAGGTGGCCTTATGCATATCGATCCGTTGGAAAAGAAATGGGCCTATGTGATACTGGCCATGGCCGGCCTGTTTGTCCTCATCATCATGATAGATGCGATTTTTCATAGCATAAATCCCCCCAGTAATGTTGAAACCATTAATTCAACCAGCCTCCATCTGAGCGAGGAATTCGCCGAAGACAATCTGGGCGTTCAGGTGGATGACAAAGGCAACATCACGGTCAGGATAGTGGCCGGACGTTATGGTTTCTATCCCAAACAGATTACCGTGCCTTCCGGTACGCCTTTAACGTTCCGATGGGCCAGCATGGATGTCATACACGGCATCCATTTGCCGATGACCAATATGAGCACAATGATCATCCCAGGCTATGTCGCGCAGCTGACGACAAATTTCCCGAAACCCGGCGATTACCCGTTGCTGTGCAATGAATACTGCGGCATGGGTCATGACCACATGTGGAGCAGTGTCAAGGTCGTCGCGAAAGAACACTGGGCCGCACCGGTAAAGACAGCTTCTAAAGGAGACAGCAGCCATGAATGATACTGAAGAAAAAAAACTGGCGTTAAGCCATATGTGGATTGCTTTTGGAGCATTCCTTATCGCCTCTTTCATGGGCGCCTACCAAGTCCTGGAGCGCAGCGGTTTCCTGCCAGCCATTGAATCGAGCCGGGTTTATTTTGCTTCGATGAGCAGCCACGGCGTACTGATGGCTTATGTCTTAACGGTATTTTTTATACCCGGTTTCGGCTACTACACAGCCACGACCAGCCTGAAGCAGCCGGTATGGAATATAAAACTGGCCTGGGCCGGATTCGGCGTTTCCCTGTTGGGCACAGTTCTGGCGGCCATACCGCTGCTGACGGGAGCAGCTTCCGTACTCTATACCTTTTACCCGCCGATAATGGCGCATTCGCTGTTTTATATCGGCGCAACCCTGTTGCTCGCCGGATCCTGGGTCTGGTGCGTGATCATGATTGTCATGATGGGCCAGTGGAAGCAGGCCAACCCCGGCCAGCCTGTGCCTCTGGCCATGTTTGCAACCGTGTCCAACGCCGTATTATGGCTGTGGACCAGCGTCGGGGTTGCGGCCGAAGTCCTGTTTCAATTGATTCCGCTGGCTTTTGGCTGGATGGATACCCTTGACCCCGGCCTGGCGCGTACGCTGTTTGCCTGGACCTTGCATCCCATTGTTTATTTCTGGCTGATCCCCGCCTACACGGCCTTTTATGTGTTTGTGCCCAAGCAGGCGGGCAGCTACATACTGAGCGATGAACTGGCCAGAGTTTCCTTTATTGTGCTGATCGTCTTCAGCCTACCGATTGGCTTCCATCATCTGTACATGGATCCGGAACAGGCCAAAGGCTGGAAGTTATTGCACGGCATCGCCACCTTTGTCGTGACCCTGCCGACACTGCTGACCGGCTTTGCCGTAACTGCCTCGCTGGAAATAGCCGGCAGACTGCGCGGCGGCAAGGGCCTGTTCGGCTGGATAGGCACCCTGCCCTGGCGTAATCCCATGGTGCTGGCCATGATTCTGGGCCTACTGATGCTGATGCTGGGCGGCTTCGGCGGCATCGTGAACGCCAGCTATGCCATGAACGCCATGATTCACAATACGGCTTGGGTACCTGCCCACTTCCACCTGATCTTTGCCGGCACGACCGTGATCATGTACTTTGCTATCGCCTACTATCTCTGGCCGATACTGACAGGCAAGCCGCTGTTTTCGCAGAACATGGCCTTGCTGCAACTATGGATCTGGTTTATCGGCATGACCGTCCTGTCAACCGCCTGGCATATCCTGGGCCTGTTAGGTCAGCCCCGGCGCATTTCCAGCGTTCAATACAATGACCCGCTCACACTGGCCTGGGATACGTTTGAGCTGGTCATGATAGTGGGCGGCCTGATGATGCTGGGATCGGCCTGCCTGTTTGTCTACAATCTGGCGAAGACCCAGTTAAATACAACCACTGAAGTTTATAAAGGCGAAGTCGAATATGCCGAACCGATTTATCCGGTCACTCGCTTGCCCGAGTTTCTGAATGACTTCAAAATCTGGCACTGGGTCATTGCCGCCTTCATGTTTATCAGTTTCGGCTACCCTATTCTCCAGTTCTTCATTATAGAAACGTTCGGCTCAAGCGCATGGGGGTACTAATTATGAATAAAATGATTCAAACAGTAGTGCTGGGACTTTTTACTGCAAGCCTTGCGCATGCTGAGCCCTCCTCCCAGGTTGCCTGGACACCTGATAAGCTGAATTTCATAAAACAGGCCAACAGCAAGAGCGGTAAGGAATTGGCCGCGCAATGCGCCGGCTGCCATGGCGACAACGGCGTCAGCCCCTCACCGGACTTTCCCTCTTTGGCTGGCCAACTGGCGACCTACACCTATAAACAGTTACAGGATTATAAAAACGGTCAGCGCACTCACACGCTCATGACGTCAATAGCGGCGGGATTAAGTGACCAGGACATGGCCGATATGGCCGCCTGGTACAGTTCTCTGCCGCCGCCCAGAAATAAAGCCGACAAGAAAGATCTGGAAATTGCCGAGCGGCTGGTTTTTGAAGGCGATGGCAGGCGCACGCTGCCGCCGTGTTACACCTGTCATGGCTCAAAAGGACAAGGCGAGAAAATGGATATACCGGCCCTGGCAGGGCAACAGGCCGAATATTTCACAGCCACGCTCATAGCCTATAGAAATAGCGAACGCCACAACGACATCTACAGCCGTATGCGCATACTCAGCCAGCAATTAAGTGATGCAGAAATACAAGAGCTTGCTCAATATTATCAGCAATTACAGTAATGGTGAGACCATGAACCCATTCCATGCAGGTCTTTTAACCACTGTGCTGGCTGCCAGCCTATCGGTCATGCCGGTTCTCGCCCAGGAAGCGCCCAAAACAGGCAATAGTAAAACCTTTAAGGCTAATGAGCAAAAGCCGAAGCACGATTACAACATCACAATCAATTATGAACTGGGCATGCACTGTACCGGCTTTGATTTTTCGTATTGTTGTGTTTTGCCGCCTTACAACTCCATACAAAGCCAGGTCATCAAAACATCCGGAGCCCCGAATCAATTCCCTCGCCTACTGGCCGCCGACCCAAACGATCCAACCGTTCTGGTCGATGGCGACAAGCGCATGAAGCTTGAATACGGCCATATCGACAACACGTTTTCAGAAGGCACCAAACTGGCTTACTGGAACATACCGTACGACGTTAACCACGACGGCAAATACGGCAATAATGAAAATGTCGCTAACGCTTATTTCACGCATCTGTATGTCTACAAGGGATTAAAAGGCGATAATCCCGGCAAAACCAGCAAGGACAGCGAAAAGCAGCGGATCGGCATCGAGATTCCGATCCCTCGCGACATGGGCCCAGCCGGCGCGGCAGCGCCGAGCCCCATGAGAGGCGGACACCTGCATTACACGGGCGATGACGGCACCGTTGTTTATACCAAATCGCCGGTACTCGACAATGTGCCCATTATGCTGACTGATCCGGGTATATGGGATGCGCTTGGCCTGCCGCTGACGCCTTTCTATGACGAAATGATGAAAAAAAGCCCGCTTGAAATCGTGGAAAGCGATATCCGGCCTTATCAGGAAGCCTGGGTAGGACTGGTCGATGCCAAAACCAATCAGCCTATTATCGACAGCCATTCCGGCAAGCCCGTGAAATTCATCGGTACTAATCCGATCGATGTACCTAACTGCGCCAACTGTCATGCCAATGAAAACGCCAATGGCGATACATTTACTTTATATAAGCAGGAGAAAGCATTCTGGAAAGGCTTGGGCGCCAGTGATTACATGGCCGACTTAAAGGCCACATCCATTTCCATTTTACAGATCCACGATGCCCGCCACGGCACCCAGTTTACGGCTAAATACAATCCAGCCAGCCGTGACACGCAAAACCGTCTTGGCGCCGATCCGGTTTTATGCCAGCAATGTCATGCCGATAATGTCATAGGCGTGCTGCAATCGAAAGGCGTCGCCGAAGTCATTTCCGGCGGCCAGAAAATTGAAGGCGACACGCCGATCATGCCACTATCAGAGGCCTTGCATCGGCTCCATCAAACCATTCGTCCCATGCCCGATTCACACGGACGCACCGGCACTTGCGCCGGCTGTCATCCATCGCACCGGCAGGACGGTTCCATGGACGGCTATGCCATCACGCCGGACGGCCAGAATTTTTATGCCTCATCCGATAATCGCGACTCCAAAGGCGGGTGCTTTGCCAGCCGCGATGTCCATTCCAATCCCAACAAGGATGAAGACGGCGCCGGTACACCCGAGCATCTGAATGAAATCGGCAAATGGATACAGACCAATGTCTCTAAAATCGGTACCGGTGAAGGCGGCAACGGCGTCTGGTGCACCAACTGCCATAATCAGCTCTCCAGAGAACTGTATCAACGCGATGATTTGGAAAATGCCTTTAAACAAACCGGCAAAACCATCCGCAATCAATCACTGGATGAAATCGCCAAAGCGATAGGCGTCGACCGCAGAACACTGGAAGAGCAATACCTTGATCCTAAAGTAGTGCCTGATAAGGACGGCCATGATACGCCTGATAAATCCGGCATCCTGAAAAACTGGGCCAAAGATCACATGGTGCCCGATATTGCCGTCATTGCCACGAAAGACGGCAAGCCATTAGTGACTAAGGATGAAGACGGCGATGTCAATGTCTCGATATTATCGGCCAATCCGTCGGTAAAAATGTCCAAACTGACTGTACCGGATGACGCAAACGGTGTCACAGCAGTATCTTATGATGCGGCATCACATGGCCGTGACTACTGGCTGTCACCGGGCGAGCCGCATTGCGCGGACTGCCATGCACCACCCTATGTCGAAGGCCAGGGCGGTGCGGCTTTCCCTATCAATCAGCCCGGCAAATACAGCCTGATGCGCTACTCGAAAGGACATGCCGGCATTGCCTGTCAGTCCTGCCATGAATCTATCCATGGCTTATATCCGGTAACGCCGGTAGTTGACCCCACAACCTATAAACAGGCACCGCAATACAATCCGGACGGCAGCCATGGCCCGCTGTTGTGCGCCACCTGTCACCAAACAAACAAGTATGGCGTGCCGGTTGTCGCGGAAGCACTCACCTGGAACGGCAAGAAAATCAAGGATGACCTGGATGCGGCGATCAGCTGGATACATGCCAATGCGCCTGATTTGGGTGGTAAAAATCCCAAATAGCCGCGATAGGCCGGCAGGAAATTTCCTGCCGGCCTATCGCGCATACGATGAGACAGTTTTTATGCCTATAAAAAAGATCAGCCTGCTATTCTGGCTTTCCTGCGCAATCTGCGGCACCGCCGTTGCCGACACCGTACTGGTCAAAGTCGGCAACGGCCAGGTTACCGAGCAACAGCTGGAAAAAGCCATGAGTGCAGCACCTTTTGCCAGTCAATTCCCATCCATGGACGAAAAAGACCAGGCCTATCTGCGCGGCGATATGCTGATGCGTCTGGCCAGATCGGAAGCGCTTCACCAGGAAGCCGTCGCTTTGGGCAAAACCGAAACCCAGCCCTACCGGCAGGAAATGAGTAATTTTCGCACGTCTTTGCTGGCGCAACGTTATCTGACGCATCTGCGCGAGCAAGTCAGCGTTCCTGCTGCCTTGGAAAGCCGACTGAAAGGCGATTTAAAAAGCAGCAGCGATGCGCTCATTGCGGCCCGCGCCTCGTATGTTGCTCAGCAATTCAAGGATTTGAAGGAAAAACGCATAGCCGAGCTTAAACAGCAAGCCCGGATCAAAACTTATTTCGAGCGCCTGAATAAAGATATAAAAGCCGATACAGTACTGGCGGAAACTGCCGATTACACCATCAGATATGCTGACCTGATGCCGACGCAGGGCAGTATTAACGCAGATCCTCAACAGATCAAAGACAAGGTCAACGAGTGGCTTGAGTTGCTGGTTCTGGCGCGTGCGGCAGTTGCCGAAGGCATCGACGTCGAGGGGCAAATGGCCGATTACGGGCATTATCTGAGCGCAAAAATGCTATTGGCGGACCAGGAACGGCAATGGATACCCGACGACAAGGCGCTGCTTGATTATTTCCGGCAACATCCGAATATCGGCTACATACCCGAACGCCGGCAAATCGGCCAGCTTGTGGCGGCATCCAAAGAACAGGCCGAAGCATTGCGCCAGCGCATACTGGCAGGTGAAAGCCTTTTTAAACTGGCGGCTGAGTACAGCATCGACCCTTACGGCCGCGAGCATGCCGGCGATATGGGCTGGCTACAGGAAGGCAGTGGTTTCGATGCGATCGAACAGGTCCTGAAAAAACTGCCTGACAATCAGGTCAGCGATCTTATTCAGACACCGAAAGGCTGGCATCTGGTTATGATAGTGGACCGCAAGCCTGCCGAGCATAAAGAATTTGCGGCGATAAAAGATAGAGTCAGGCAAGCCCTGATCGCCGAAAAAATGACGGCTTATCTTGAGCGGGTTATGGCCAGGCATCCGCTGGAATGGCAGATACAGGATCATATTTAATGCTTGAGTCCGCCCGATTATTCAAGCAGCGGTTTTACGATCGTCTCGAACGCCTCGTCATTGAATACGCCGATTTGCCTGAAGACCAGCCGGCCTTCACGATCAATGATAACGGTAAAGGGCAGAACAGCCGACGGGTCGCCCCATTGATTCAGCAACGCATAGTGCTGCTCGGGGCCGGTGCGTAAGATTGGATAATTAATACCCAGGGTACGGGCATAGTTGCGTAATTTTTGCGTCTCATCGAGACCGATGCCAATAATCTGCAGCCCCTGCCCTGCATAGTGCTGCTGGTATTTCATAAAGTACGGAATTTCAATCTGGCAGGGCCCGCACCAGGTTGCCCAAAAGTTCAGCATGATGACTTTGCCGCGCCACTCATACAGATTATGCTCTTTTCCATTGAGGTCATTCAGGATTAAGGCCGGTAGAGCCCAGGCTTTGTTTACCGGCTTGGCATTTTCGGCCTGTGCGGCGGTAACAGGCATGGAAAAACTTATATAACCTGACAGCACCGCGGCAATGCCTATGCACGATTTTAGAGACAATTTATCTTTTTTAGCGAATTCAATCATAATGTTATGACTACAGTTTGATAATTTAAGACAAGGGAGAGCAGAGTTGATAGACTATATTAATAAATTCTAATATACTAAATCATATCCAGGCTGATTTTTCCGACCGCAAATAACAACAAAAAAACGGCACACACTATGTTTGATCTATCAAAATGCGCTACCGTCTTATTATTAAGCAGCATAGGCTTTTCCGCCACGGCAGACGCCGAAAACAGCACCCACTATACACTCGAACAGGCCGTCAATTACGCGCTGGACAACAACCCGAGCCTGCAGGTCATGCATGAGCGCATTGCGCAGGCCGAAGCCCAGGTGGGAGAAGCGCTGGCCAGTTTTTATCCGCAAGTCAAAACGCGGCTGTCCTATGAACATTCCGACAACCCTGCCCGCGCGTTCAGCATGATTATCGCGCAGCGACGGCTGGATTTCAGCGGCACCGACTTCAACCATCCGGGCGGTGTCGACAATTATCGCCCCGAAGTAATCGCCACCTATTCACTCTTTAACGGCGGCCAGGATTATCAAAACAAACTAGCCGCCGAGCTGGGCGTGGACGCGGCCGCACTCCAGGAATCGGCGACGCGCAACCAGCTGATCCAATCGGTCACCTCGGCCTTTTACGGTGTGCTGGCCGCCAGAGAAGCGCATAAAGTAGCCCAGCGCTCCATTGACGCAGTAAAAAGCGAGCTGGAGCAAAGCCGCACTCGCTTTGACGCCGGAACCGTACTTAAATCCGATGTGTTATCACTGGAAGTGCAATTGGCCGAAGCCCAGGATGCCGAAATCCAGGCCGCCAATGCCATAGAACTGGCTCAAAGCGGACTTAAAACCCTGATGGGCATCAATGCCAGTGATCCATTCGGTATCGCCGAGACTTCGGCCTGGCAGCCGCCGCAACTCGACAAGACTTTTGAAACCCTGCTAGCTCAAGCTATCGCGCAACGCCCCGAATCGGAAGCCGCCCAAAAACAGATTGAAATTGCCGAGCGCAAACTCAGCTCCGCCAAAGGCGCTCACCTGCCCAGAGCCGATGCCTATGTCAGCTACGGTTCCGACAGCAAGAATCTCGATTACTCGACCAGTCGCGACAATGTCACGGCCGGCGTCCAGGTCGAACTGGACGTCTTCTCCGGTTTCCGCACCAGCGAGAACGTGAAAAAAGCCGAAAGACAACTTGCGGAAGCGCAAAAAATCGCCCGGAAAATACAGCTTGATATCGAGAATGACGTAAAAACCGCCTACCTAAAGCTTCAGGAAGCATTGGATCGGGTCAACGTAACAACCGTTTCGGTCGCATCCGCCGAAGAAGCCTTCCGCCTCGTCAGCGAGCAGCGCCAGGCCGACGTCGTCACCGTCACGCGCTATATTGAAAGCGAAGTCGCGCGCGACAGGGCCAACTCGCGCGTCATCGCCGCCCGTTACGATGCCCTGCAGGCGGAGGCCGAACTCAATAAAGCGTTAGGTAATTGGAAATAAAGGAATCTCTATGACAGACCACAACCCGGCCATGAAACATAAATGGCTTATCCCGGCCGCCGCCATCATAGCGCTTTTCCTGGTCATTCTTTACGCACTGGGCCTTATTGGCGCGGGTGATAAAGTAGAGCCGGGCACTCAGGATATTGCGGCAAAACCTGTTCCGCCCAATGCCCGGACGCTCGTTGTCGGCCAGAGAAAAACCGATGACGTTCAGTTCTGGCCCGGCACGATCCGTTCGCGCACGGTCGCCAGGATTGCACCAAAATACACGACGCGCATCATCAGCATCGAAGTCAATGCCGGCGACAGTGTCAAAAAAGGTCAGGTACTCGCCAGGCTGGACGAGCGCGAAGCGACAGCCAGCCTGAATGAGGCTCATGCGCGACTGGCTGCGGCCAGAGCACAGGCTGCCCAGGCCATTGCCGATGAGAAGAGAATCAGAGTCCTCTATGAAAAACAGGCCGCCACGCGCGAGAATTATGACGCCGTCATTGCCCGCTCCAGAGCCGCGCAGGCCAATGTCAAGCAGGCGGCCAACGCCGTCGAGCAGTTGCGCGTCTCGTTAGGAGAGAACAGCCTGCGCGCGCCTTTCGACGGCATCATTTCCCAGCGCCTGAAAGAGCCGGGCGACATGGGATTGGCCGGCGAGCCTATCGTGGTCCTGCAAAAACCCGAAGATTTGCGCCTGGAAGTCGCGATTCCGAATTTCTGCGCCAGCCGCGTCCGTACCGGCATGGCAGTCGATGTGCGTGTCGACGCACTGGATAAGGTTTTAAAAGCCAAAATCGATGAGATTACGCCCCAAATCGATATAGAAACGCGCACCCAACTGGTCAAGGCCGCGCTGCCGAAGACCGAAGGTCTGCAACCGGGCCTCTTGGCTTGGCTGATGCTCAACTGTTCCGATGAGCATCAAGCCATCCTGATACCGGTATCCGCCGTGCTGCACTACGGCCAGCTCGAAGCGGTCACCATCGTTAAAGACGATCATGTTTATACGCGCCATATCCGCACCGGCAAGCAATACGGTGATGAAGTCGAAGTCCTGTCGGGCCTGCGCGACGGAGAAACCATACTGATCAACAGCGGTTCACCAGAATGAGCGAGCATCAACCCAAGACGGCCCAACCGGCCGACCCTGTAAAAAAAGACAGCTTCACGGTCAGTATCGTCAGACTGTTTACGACCTCGCAACTGTCGCTGCTGTTTCTGATCATCTCCCTGCTGGCCGGTGCGGCCGCATTGATATTGACGCCGCGCGAAGAAGATCCGCAGATCATCGTGCCGGTCATGGACGTGTTTGTGCAATACCCCGGCGCCAGCAGCGAGGAAGTCGAAAAGCTGGTCACGACGCCGGTGGAAGTCCTGCTGCGGCAGATCGACGGCGTGGAATATGTGTATTCGATGTCCAGGCCCGGCGAGGCCGTGATCACGGTCCGTTATCTGGTCGGTGAGGACCGCGAAAACAGCCTGATCAAAACACGCGATAAACTGCTGGCCAACCTGGACATCATACCGGCCGGCGTGGCCGGCTGGGTCGTCAAGCCCGTTGAAATCGACGACGTGCCGGTCGTGATGCTGACCCTGTCGCCGCAAAACCTGCTATATGATTCCATGAGCCTGCGGCGCATTGCCGATGAAGTGATCGAGCGGTTGCGCACGGTGGAAAACGTCGGCAAAAGCTGGGTCGTCGGCGCGGCCGAGCGGCGCATTTCCGTCTATCCCGATCCGGGTAAACTGGCCTCGCGCAACACCACGCTGCTGGAAATCAAACAGGCGCTGACGCAGGCCAACATCAACGTGCAGGCCGGCGCCTTCGAGCATAACAACCGCGAAATCCTGCTGGAAGCCGGCCCTTTCTATCGAACGCCTGAAGAAGTGGCTGCGACGGTCATTAAAAGCATCAATGGCCGGATCGTCTATCTGCGCGACGTCGCGCGCGTCGAGGACGGCCCTGCCGATACGCAGTATTACACGCGCATCGGTTTCGGCCCCGCCTCCGAGCACATGCACACGGTCGGACAGGCGGTAGGCGATCTGCCTCAGGCCGGCGAAGAAAGACAGATGGTGACGATCGCCATCGCCAAGCGCAAAGGCAGCAATGCCGTCAGTGTCGCCGAGGACGTCATTAAAGCCACGGAAGAATTACGCGGCACCCTGATTCCCGACGATGTTCTCGTGACCATTACGCGCGACTACGGCGAAACGGCCGACCATAAGGTCAACGAACTGGTCAAGCACCTGGGCATCGCGATCCTGACCATCATCGTGCTGCTGGCGCTAAGCCTGGGCCTGAAAGAATCGTTCATCGTTTCCATCGCCGTGCCGATGACGTTCGCCGTCACGCTGCTGCTGGATCTGATCTTCGGCTATACCATCAACCGCGTCACGCTGTTCGCGCTGATTCTGTCGCTGGGCTTGCTGGTCGACGACCCGATCGTCGACGTCGAGAACATCCACCGCCATTATAAGATGCGCAAGGAGCCACCGTTGCGCGCGCTGCTTACGGCCGTGGATGAAGTCCGGCCGCCGACCATTCTCGCGACCTTTGCCGTTATCCTGTCTTTCATTCCGATGTTTTACATCACCGGCATGATGGGCCCTTATATGGCGCCGATGGCCTTCAACGTGCCAATCGCGATGCTGATGTCCTTGATCATTGCCTTCACCGTGACGCCATGGGCCAGCTACCGTCTGCTGAAAGGCGATTACGGCAAAGGCCATGGCGAACCGTTCGAACTGAAGAAAAGCGCCGGTTATCGCATCTACAACGCCATTCTGGCGCCGCTGCTGGTTTCGCCACGGCGCGCCTGGCTGTTTATCGGCGTCATCATCCTTGCTTTCATCGCTTCTGCCCTGCTGGCCGCCACGCGTGCCGTGCCGCTCAAGCTATTGCCGTTCGACAATAAAAACGAACTGCAACTGGTCATCGACATGCCCAGGGGCGCGACACTGGAGCAAACCGACGAGGTCGCACGGGCTTTAGGCCGCTACCTGTCCACCGTTAATGAAGTGACCGATTATGAATCCTATATCGGTCTGGCCTCGCCGATGGATTTCAACGGCATGGTCCGGCATTACTACCTGCGCCAGGGGAGTTACGTCGGCGAAGTTCGCATCAACCTGATCGACAAGGAGCACCGCGCACAGCAATCGCATGATATCGCCCTGCGCATACGGCCTGAAGTCGAACGCATCGGCAAAGAGTACGGCGCCAAGCTTAAAATAGTCGAGCTGCCGCCCGGCCCGCCCGTGCTGTCGACCGTGGTTGCGGAAGTTTACGGTCCGCCTGAAGCAAGCTACAAGGACATCATTACCGTCTCCAACCGCATCAAAGCGGCCTTGGCCAAAACCGAAGGCGTGGTTGATGTCGACGACATGGTCGATGCCGAGCATGAAAAAATACACTTCCGCCTGAACCGCGAAAAAGCGGCCCTAAACGGCATCACGGCAGCACAGGTTGCAGAAACCCTGCAACTGGCAATGCAAGGTTCGGCGGCGGGTTCCGTGCATATCATGACCGAACGCAAGCAGCTGGAAATCTATCTGCAGCTGCCCCGGGGCATTCGTTCAACCGTACCCGATCTTTTGTCGCTGCGCGTTAAATCGGCCCAGGGCCATTTGGTGCCTCTAGGTGAAATCGGCAAGATGACCGTCGAATCAGGCGATCCGACCATCTACCATAAAAACCTGCATCGCCTGTCGTACGTGACGGCGGAAATGGCCGGCCGCAGCCCTGTTGAAGCGATACTGGATATGTTCGATTATTTCGACGAGAATCCTTTGCCTGACGGTTACTCAGCGGACATGGCTGGCGAAGGCGAATGGAAAATCACCGTCGACGTCTTCCGAGATCTGGGCCTAGCCTTTGCCGCGGCCATGGTCATGATTTACGTGTTGCTGGTCGGCCAGACCGGATCGCTGGGTATACCACTGGTCATGATGATCGCGATCCCGTTGACCATCATCGGCATCATGCCCGGCTTCTGGCTGCTGAACCTGTTCACGGAACCGGTAGCGGGCTACCCAACGCCGATCTATTTCACGGCCACGGCCATGATCGGCATGATTGCGCTGGCCGGCATCGTGGTCAGAAACTCGATCATCCTGATCGACTTCATCGAGCGCACCTACAACCGCGACGCCGAAACGACGTTGACCGAAGCCCTGATAGAAGCCGGCGCCATAAGGCTGACGCCGATCTTCCTGACCGCCGCCGCGGCCGTATTCGGTTCCGCGATCATCGTGCTGGACCCGATATTTTCGGGGCTGGCCTGGAGCTTTATATTCGGCATCGTGGCTTCCACGTTGTTCTCGCTGGTCGTAATTCCGGTGGTTTATTTCCTGATCAAGCGAAACAAGCCCAAAGAATTGGATATTGAAACGGAACTGTAAAAAGGATCGGTTATGAAATACCAAGGCAGCTGCCATTGCGGCGGGATTCGGTTCGAAGTGGAAGCGCCGGATGATTTACAGGTGGAAGAATGCAATTGCTCGATTTGCGCCAAGTCGGGCTTCCTGCATTTGATCGTGCCGAAATCGAAATTCCGGTTATTCAGCCCGGAAGACAATATCGCCACCTACACCTTCAATACCGGCGTGGCCAGACATACGTTCTGTAAAATATGCGGCATAAAGCCGTTTTATATTCCACGCTCAAACCCTGACGGTTACGATATCAATGTCCGCTGCCTGGATACGAAGCCCCGTTCGATAACCATAGAGCAATTCGACGGTCAAAACTGGGAAAATCATGCGCATAAACTGACTCATAAGAGCCAGGAAACCTGACAAATGCTAACGACAATAGAAAATAGTTAAACTGACCGCCACTGCCGCTGTCCATAAAAGCATGGCCGAGATTTCCGAAGAACGGTTACGAACGCATGTTTATAAGCTTGCTGGTGAAATTGGGCAACGCAACATATTTCATCCGCAAGCATTGGACGCGGCTGCACAGTATATTGCCGGGGAATGGCGCAACCAGGGCTATGAGGTCCGGCCGCTTGTTTACCTGGATCGAGGAGTCGAGCGGACCAATCTTGAAGTCACCCTTGAAGGCAAGAACCGCAGCCGCGAATACATTCTGGTGGGCGCTCATTATGATTCGGTCATCGGTAGCCCCGGCGCCAACGACAATGGCAGCGGCATCGCGGCATTGTTGGAGCTGTCGCGCCTGTTCAGCGAGGCGAAGCCCAATATCGGCCTTCGTTTCGTGGCTTTTGTCAATGAAGAACCGCCTTTTTTCTACGGTGACGACATGGGCAGCATGGTGTATGCAAAAGCCGCAAAGCGGCGCCGCGAGCCGATCCGCTTTATGATCGCGCTGGAAACCATCGCCTGCTACAAGGACAATCCAGGCAGCCAGACCTACCCGCCCATGCTTAAGTACTTCTATCCCGATACGGGCAACTTCATTGCCTTTGTGTCCAACCTGAGATCCCGAAGCGCCATGCTTGAAAGCGCCCAAGCCTTTTGCGCATCGACCGATTTTCCGCTGGAGACGATTGCGGCGCCGGACATAGTGCCGGGTGTCGCCTGGAGCGATCACTCGTCGTTCTGGCGGCACGGTTATAAGGCGTTTATGGTGACCGATACGGCGCTTTACCGGTATCCCCATTACCATATGCCCGATGATACGCCCGATCAGCTCGATTATGAGCCGTTTGCCAGAATGACGCAGGGCTTGTTTTTGATGTTGGCTTCGTTGACGGGTTAATAACAAGCTGTAGGGTCGAATTAATTCGACTCGGGACGTTTTGCTGCTGTTAAACTCTGTAGGTACGCATCGCATACCTTTTCAAAGTTTGTTGACTCTGAAAAGGTATGCGATGCGTACCCTACGCAAGATCTGCTACTTATCTGTCTCTACGGCTTCGGCCTTTTCCCGATAAGCCTTGATCCGGTCGAAGTTCAGATAGCGGTAGGTATCTGCCGCCGTTTCATCGATCTGACGCGCAAACTGCATATATTCCTCAACTGTTGGAATTCTGCCCAGGATCGAGCATACGGCCGCCAATTCCGCCGAGGCCAGATAGACGTTCGCGTTATTGCCCAGACGGTTAGGGAAGTTGCGCGTGGAGGTCGATACTACGGTCGCGCCGTCCGCGACCCTGGCCTGGTTGCCCATGCACAACGAGCAGCCCGGCATTTCCATGCGCGCGCCGGATTTGCCGAAAATGCCGTAATAGCCTTCTTCGGTCAGCTGAGACTGGTCCATTTTCGTCGGCGGCGACACCCAAAGCTGGGTCGGCAGCTGCCCGGCATGCTTATCGAGCAGTTTGCCGGCGGCGCGGAAATGGCCAATGTTGGTCATGCAGGAACCCAAAAAGACTTCGTCGATCTTGGTGCCGGCGACTTCCGACAACGGTCTGATGTCATCGGGATCATTCGGGCAGGCCAGGAGCGGCTCCTTGATTTCATTCAGGTCGATTTCGATGACTTCGAAGTATTCGGCATCGGCATCGGGCTCCAGCAATACCGGATTGTCCAGCCATTCCTGCATGGCCTTGATGCGGCGCTCGATCGTGCGCGCATCGCCGTACCCTTCGGTCAGCATCCATTTCAGCAGCGTGATGTTGGAATTGATGTATTCACGGATCGGCGCTTCGTTGAGACGTATCGTACAGCCGCCGGCCGAGCGTTCGGCCGAAGCGTCTGATAACTCAAACGCCTGCTCGACTTTCAGATCCGGCAAGCCTTCGATTTCCAGAATGCGGCCCGAGAACACGTTCTTCTTGCCTTTTTTCTCGACCGTCAGCAGACCGCGCTGAATCGCCGTGTACGGAATGGCGTTGACCAGATCGCGCAAGGTGATGCCGGGCTGCATTTCGCCTTTGAAGCGCACCAGCACGGATTCTGGCATATCCAGCGGCATGACGCCGGTAGCCGCCGCGAAAGCGACCAGGCCGGAGCCGGCCGGGAACGAAATGCCGATCGGAAAACGCGTGTGCGAATCACCGCCGGTGCCGACGGTGTCAGGCAGCAGCATGCGGTTCAGCCAGGAATGGATGATGCCGTCGCCAGGACGCAAGGATACGCCGCCGCGGTTCATGATGAAATCGGGCAAGGTATGCTGCATTTCCACGTCAACCGGTTTCGGATAGGCGGCGGTATGGCAGAACGACTGCATCACCAGATCAGCCGAGAAGCCCAGACAGGCCAAGTCTTTCAGCTCATCGCGCGTCATGGGGCCGGTCGTGTCCTGGGAGCCGACAGTGGTCATGTGCGGCTCGCAATAGGTGTTGGGCCGCACGCCGGCCATGCCGCAGGCTTTGCCGACAATCTTCTGCGCCAGGGTAAAGCCTTTGCCGGTGTCCGCCGGACTGCCCGGACGGCGGAATACGGTCGATGCCGTCAAGCCCAGCACCTTGCGCGCCCTGTCGGTCAGGCCGCGGCCGATAATCAGCGGGATACGGCCTCCGGCGCGAACTTCATCGAGCAACACATCGGTCTTGAGCGAGAATTCGGCGATGATTTCATCGCTGTCGTGGCGTTTGACCACGCCCTGATAAGGATAAATGTCGATCACATCGCCCATGTGCATGTTCGATACGTCGCACTCGAACGGCAAGGCGCCTGAGTCTTCCATCGTGTTGAAGAAAATCGGTGCGATCTTGCCGCCGATGCAGACGCCGCCGGCGCGTTTGTTCGGCACATACGGAATGTCGTTGCCGGTAAACCATAACACGGAGTTGGTGGCCGATTTACGCGATGAGCCGGTGCCGACCACATCGCCCACATAGGCGACCGGAAAGCCTTTCTGCTTGAGTTCTTCGATCTGCTGCTCGGCATTGGAGATGCCCTCCCGGGGCATTTTCAGCATGGCTTTGGCGTGCAGCGGAATATCGGGCCGCGACCAGGCATCAGGCGCCGGCGACAGGTCGTCGGTATTGGTTTCACCGGTGACTTTGAATACTGTCACGGTCAGTTTTTCAGGCACCTCGGGCTTGCTGGTAAACCATTCGGCCTCGGCCCATGATTTGAGCACCTGTTGGGCGAATTCATTGCCGGCTTCGGCTTTTTCCTGCACGTCATGGAAGGCGTCGAATATCAGCAAGGTATGCGAAAGCGCCTTGGCGGCAATCGGCGCCAGGGCCTTGTTATCGAGCAATTCGATCAGCGGCGCGATATTGTAGCCGCCCAGCATCGTACCCAGCAGTTCGGTGGCCCTGGCGGCATCGAGTATCGGTGAGATCACTTCGCCTTTGGCGATAGCGGCCAGAAAACCGGCCTTGACGTAAGCAGCTTCATCAACACCGGGCGGCACGCGATTGGCCAGCAAATCGAGCAGAAACGCCTCTTCGCCTGCCGGCGGCTGTTTGATCAGCTCAACCAAACCGGCAACCTGCTCTGCATTCAACGGTTTCGGAACTATTCCTTCAGCTGCGCGTTCTTCAACATGTTTGCGGTATTGATCTAGCATGATGCTCCTTGTAAATAAATCAGAAAATCGGTAGAAAAGAAGGTCATTTTAACAGATTCTTGAAAGCGAGGCGTCGTGAAGACACTTTATTACAGCCATGCCGATTTCCTGCTTCACGACACGGGCATAGATCATCCGGAAAGCGCCGACCGGCTCAGGAGCATAGCCAAGGCCCTGGCCGCTCCCGAGTTTTCGGGTTTGATCAGGGCGTCGCCGCCGCCCGGCACCGAGCAGCAAATCAGGCTGATCCATACGCAAGCTCATATCGATGCCATTTTGAATGCCGTGCCCCTGCATGGATTGCGTTATCTGGATTCCGATACGGTACTTTCGCCCGGCTCTGGCAAAGCCGCCTTGCGGGCTGTGGGCACTGTCTGCGATGCGGTCGACAGGATCCTGGCCGATGAAGCCGACAATGCATTTTGCGCGGTGCGCCCGCCCGGCCATCATGCCGAATCCGAACGGGCCATGGGCTTTTGCCTGTTCAATAATATTGCCATCGCGGCCGAATACGCCCGCACGCATCATCAACTCAAACGCATCGCTATCGTGGACTTTGACGTCCATCACGGCAACGGCACGCAGACGGCTTTTTATGAGCAGCCCGCCGTGCTTTATGCCTCCAGCCATGAAGTACCGCATTATCCCGGCACGGGCTATCCGAGTGAAACCGGCGTCGGCAATATCATTAACGTGCCGCTGGCCGCCGGCGAGTCAGGCCTGGAGTTCAGGCAAAAATACAGCCGGATAATTCTGCCGGCGCTAAGAGCCTTCAAACCGGAACTGCTGCTGGTTTCAGCGGGTTTTGATGCGCACAGGGACGATCCTCTGTCATCGATCAGGCTCGTCGAAGACGATTATCGATGGCTTACCCAGGAACTGATGGAGATTGCAGGCATCTATTGCGGAGGCAGGATGATTTCAATACTGGAAGGCGGCTACAACCTGAACGCTCTGGCTGCCAGTGTCGCTGTTCACGTCAAGACGCTGCTGGCATCCGAGGTGCAAGCCGGCAAATAACTACTCATTTTCACTGTTTTTCAGGGAGCAGGCATGACAACTCGATACATTTATTCTTTTCACGAAGGCGACGGTAAAAATAAGGTGTTGTTAGGCGGCAAAGGCGCCAATCTTTGCGAGATGACCCAGATCGGCCTGAATGTGCCCCCAGGATTCGTCATCACGACGGAAGCCTGCCTGGATTACCTGAAAAATCAGCAACTGCCTCCTGGCTTAATGGATGAAGTCAAGCTGCAGACGCGTGTAGTTGAACAGGCGACAGGCAAGAAATTCGGCGCGCCGGTCAGACCATTGCTGATTTCGGTACGCTCCGGGTCGGCGATGTCCATGCCGGGCATGATGGATACGATCCTGAATCTGGGTTTGAACCAAACCACATTGGAAGCGCTAATAGAAGAAACGCAAGATCCGCGTTTCGGCTTTGATGCCTATCGACGCTTTATTCAGCTGTTCGGCAAAGTTGCGTTGGGTATAGCCGATGAAAAGTTCGATGTGCATTTCGACAATATCAAGAAACAGGCCGGCATCAAGGCCGATACAGATCTGGACGCCGGCCACCTGAAACAAATCTGCGAACTGTTTTTACAGGTGGTGCGCGATGAGACCGGCCGGCCGTTTCCCGAAGACGTGTATGAACAGCTGGAACTGTCCATTAAAGCCGTATTCAATTCCTGGATGGGCAAACGCGCGGTCGATTACCGGCGCGAATTCCGCATCACGCCGGCAATGGCAAATGGCACGGCCGTGAATATCGTGGCGATGGTGTTCGGCAACATGGGCAATGATTGCGCGACCGGCGTCGGCTTTACGCGCAATCCGGGCACCGGCGCCAATGAAATGTACGGCGAGTATCTGGTCAATGCCCAGGGTGAGGATGTCGTCGCCGGCATCCGCACGCCCAAGCCGGTTCAGGAACTGGCCACGGAAATGCCGGATATGTATCGGCAGCTGGTTGAACTGCGCGACAAACTCGAAAGCCATTACCGCGAAGTTCAGGACTATGAGTACACGATAGAGCGTGGCGTGCTTTACTGCCTGCAAACCCGCAATGGCAAAATGAATGCCGCCGCCATGGTCAGAACCTCGGTCGAAATGACCAATGAAGGACTGATCGACAAGGAACGGGCGCTATTGCGCATTGATCCGGAATTGCTGGAGCAATTGCTGCATCCGCAACTGGACCCGAACAACAAGATACCCGCGCTGACACAGGGACTGCCGGCATCGCCGGGCGCTGCCTGCGGCAAATGTGTATTTGATGCGAATATTGCCGAAATGATGGGTCGTGCCGGCGAAAAAGTCATCCTGCTGCGCGAGGAAACTAGACCTGAGGACATCCACGGCTTTTTTGCCGCCCAGGGCATACTGACCAGCCGGGGCGGCAAAACTTCTCACGCCGCGGTGGTCGCGCGCGGCATGGGCAAAGCCTGCGTAGCCGGCGCCGAGGATATCAAGATCGATGTCAGGTCACGCCAGGCCATGGTCGGCAATGTCCACATACAGGAAGGCGACATCATCACCATTGATGGTGGCTCCGGCTTGATTTATCTGGGCGAGATCCCAACTATCACGCCGTCTTTTTCCGGTGATCTCCAAACCTTATTATCCTGGGCCGATCACTACGCGGAATTGAAGGTATATGCCAATGTCGATACGCCGGCCGGCGCGCGCCTGGCCATCGATTACGGCGCCGCCGGCATCGGGTTATGCCGCACGGAACGGATGTTCAATGCCAAGGACCGCTTGCCGCTGGTTATCGATATGATACTGGCCGATAATCAAAAAAGCCGCGAAGCCGCATTGAAAAAACTGTTCCCGATACAACGGGAGGACTTTGTGCAGCTGTTTACGGTTATGGCGCCTCTCCCGGTCACGGTACGCCTGCTCGATCCGCCCATGCATGAATTTCTGCCTAATGAGCAACAGTTAAAGGACGAAATACAGGCGCTCCAGCAGTATGAAATTATTGCCAAAGGTCAGCGTGTCACATTGGAGATGCTGGGCGAACATGATGAACTGCCGGCACCGTTCAATCTTCTTGGCAAGGATGCCATTCGCAAAACCATCGCCAAAAAGCAGTTGATGCTGAAAAAAGTCCGCGATTTGTACGAAGTCAATCCGATGCTTGGCCATCGCGGCGTGCGCCTGGGCATGTCTTATCCTGAAATTTACCAGATGCAGATCCGTTCCATCCTCGAAGCCGCCGCCCTCTGCATTCAGCAAGGGCTTAGCATCGCTCCGGAGATCATGGTCCCGCAAGTCATTACCGCACAGGAGCTGAGACGAGTCAGAGAGTATGTCATCGCCATACAGCAGGAAATTGAAGCCGGCTATGGTCTCAAACTGAATTTCAAATTCGGCACCATGATCGAGACGGTGCGCGCCTGTACGCGTGCCGGGCAACTGGCGGAAGTCGCCGAGTTCTTTTCGTTCGGCACCAATGACTTGACGCAGGCGACCTTCTCCTTCTCGCGAGAGGATGCCGAAAACAAGTTCCTGCCACTGTATAACGAAGTCGGGCTGCTTGAGGATAACCCGTTTGAAGTGCTGGATGTCAAAGGCGTCGGCCAGTTAATGAAGATGACCGCGGAACTGGGCCGCAAAACCCGGTCCAATATCAAAATCGGCATCTGTGGTGAACAGGCCGGGCATCCCCAGTCCATCCGTTTTTGCCACTATATCGAACTGGATTATGTCTCCTGCTCGGCACCGCGCATACCAGTCGCAAGGCTCGCCGCCGCGCATGCAAAACTGCTGGAGACTGACTACAGGGAAAGTGAGGAGTCGTGCGATTGATCAGCCATTGTTATTTTGAGTTTTTTTAACCTCGAAGAACACGAAGTTCACGAAGACTTTAAAAAGGCAGGAGATGTCTCGTCATTTCTCTGGATTCGCCACACATGGGGCTTATTCGATAGGGCACCTACCTCCTGCATGAACTGCATGGATGGAGTGAATGCAGATATTGCATAACGCCATGGATGGCGTGTAGTAGAGCAACGCAGGAGCAGTTGCCGAGGAGCAAATATCTGTCCAAGTCGTTCGGGGTTTTATAATTCAAATCAATCGCATTAAGGCGACTGCCAAAATTAGGCGTTTTAAGCGAAGTCGCCTCACATTCATTGGAAAAAATGAAATTTCTGATTCAGGGCATTGGCCAATGCCAAAATAATTATTTGCACAAAAATGAGCCCCCAGAAGTAAAGCCCGAAAAGCACCATCTTTACTTGTGTTTGCGATTGTTCGGTGTGCCGTTTGACAAAAAGAACGCCGCCAATGACGGCAATAGTCACCATGGCGACACCGATGATGGCAAGATTCATCATCAATCCTTGACCGGAGGCGGCGCCAGTACGACTCTTGAGCCATTGGACTCGGCCGGACTGACAACGCCGGCCGCTTCCATATCCTCGATCATGGTGGCGGCGCGGTTATAGCCGACCTTGAAGCGCCGCTGCACACTGGAAATCGAGGCCTTGCGCGATTCGGTGACAAACTGCACAGCCTCATCATACAGCGGATCAGTCTCCGCGCCGCCACCGCCACCACCGCCACCCATGCTGAAGCCATCACTGGAATCGGACGATTCGCGCGTGATTTCATCCAGGTAATTGGCGGGAGCCGTTTTCTTCAAAAATTCGACGACCCGATGAACTTCATGGTCATCGACAAACGCACCATGAGCCCGAATCGGAATACTGGTGCCGGATGGCAAAAACAGCATGTCGCCATTACCCAACAGAGCTTCGGCCCCGCCCTGGTCGAGAATCGTGCGCGAATCGATCCTTGATGAAACCTGAAATGAAATTCGCGTCGGCACGTTGGCCTTAATCAGGCCGGTCAGCACGTCAACCGACGGGCGCTGGGTCGCCAGAATCAAATGGATGCCGGCGGCCCTGGCTTTCTGGGCCAGACGCGCGATCAGTTCTTCGACCTTCTTGCCGACAATCATCATCATGTCGGCCAATTCGTCGATGACGATGACGATGCTCGGCAACGTTGTTAATATCGGAAACTCCTCCCCTTCTTCGAGTTCTCTGACCAGTTGGAACATCGGGTCTCTGATGGTCTCTCCCCGAGCCTCGGCGTCTTCAATCAGCTGGTTGAAGCCGGCCAGGTTCCTGACGCCCATCTTGGACATCAACTTGTAGCGCCGCTCCATTTCGGCAACGGCCCAGCGCAAGGCGTTGCTGGCCTCTTTCATGTCGGTCACGACGGGCGTCAGTAAATGGGGAATGCCTTCATACACTGACAATTCCAGCATTTTGGGATCGATCATGATCATGCGCACCTGCGCCGGTGTCGCTTTATAGAGCAGGCTGAGAATCATGGTGTTGATCGCGACCGATTTTCCCGAGCCTGTCGTACCGGCCACCAGGGCATGGGGCATTTTGCCGAGATCGGCGACGACAGGTGCACCTGAAATATCCTTACCCATAGCCAACGTCAGCAGGGATTTCGATTTTTCAAAATTCTTTGAGGCCAGCAGTTCGCGCAAGGTCACCATTTCGCGTTCGCGATTCGGAATTTCAAGGCCGATAACCGATTTGCCCGGAATCACTTCGACAATGCGCACACTGGTCACTGACAAAGCCCGCGCCAGATCCTTGGACAGACCGCTGATGCGGCTGACTTTAACGCCGGCAGCCGGCTGCAATTCAAACCGCGTAATAACGGGACCTGGCAGCACGCCGACGACTTCCACGACGACATTAAAGTCCTCAAGAATATTCTCGACCAGTCTTGACATTTCCTCCAGGTCGCTGTCGGAGTAACCCTTAACGCGCGTATCACGCTCATCCAATAGCGTTAAAGGTGGCAATACACCTTCGCCAGCAATAGAAAAATCGGTAGGCTGCTGTTTTTTTACTTTGCTTGTTTTTTCAACCTTTTCAAAGATGGCTATTTCCGCCTTTTCAAGAATAGGTACAGCTTTTCCCACAGTCTTTTCAATAACGGGCACTGCTTCGATCGCAGGCAACATTTTCATCTTGGGCTTTTTCTTAACCTCAGATTTCTCAGCG
This sequence comes from Methylobacter luteus IMV-B-3098, assembly GCF_000427625.1. Lineage (GTDB taxonomy): Bacteria > Pseudomonadota > Gammaproteobacteria > Methylococcales > Methylomonadaceae > Methylobacter > Methylobacter luteus. The sequence continues at coordinate 668,034 of NZ_KE386569.1, read as the reverse complement.
GGAAACTCAGGCGCCTGAACCCGAGAGGAAGGTTTCACTGATATTTCAATCCGATTGAGCGGGCTCATCTGCCAGAGACTCATGATTTTAAGCCCTAGAAAACGGCAGAGTATGACTGTGGATTTACCGATCATATCAAGCAACGTTATCCAGGACAGCCCAGTGAACAGCGTAACGCCAGCCAATAATACGACTAATAGGAATAAAGTCGTACCTGAATTACCAAATACAATCAGCAAAGCATCCCCGGTCTCCTGGCCTAAAATGCCTCCTGTGCTGCCCGGCAATTCAATCCTGACTCTTAACAGATGCAAATAAAATAAAGCCGCTCCCGAAACAATGGTGGCCAGAAGTCCTGACCAGCGCAGTGCCGCAATGACTTTGCTGCCTGTTGACGTGCCCTGTCTGTATATCAGATAACCATACCAGGAGATCATGGCCGGAAACAGATAGGCGGTTAAACCAAAAATACTGAGAGCAAAATCAGAAAGCCAGGCCCCGACGACGCCGCATGCGTTAGTGACTGTTTGTGCCGCGCCGCTATGCGACCAGCCGGCATCCTCATTGCTAAAAGTGATCAGCGAAATTAGAAAGAATAATGCGCCAGCTGAAAACCCCAGTAAGGCGACCTCGCGCAAACCCCGAAAAGTTTTTTCTTCCATCACAGCAGCCATGTAATAACTCGTCAGATAATATTTCTAATAAAACATAATTATAGGCGAATGATCACATATTTTACATTAGAAGTATACCCACTAAGCGCCTGCGCATTTCCTTCGAAACATTAGAGAATAAAGTTTACGAAACAGTATTTCGCCTTCATAATTCTTAAAGATTTGTCTATTTTGCCCTTTGGAGGATTTTTGATGAGTGACGTCAAACACTGCCGTCTTTTGATTCTTGGTTCCGGCCCTGCCGGATACACGGCTGCCGTCTACGCCGCGCGCGCCAACCTGAATCCGGTTATCATCACTGGCATGCAACAAGGTGGTCAATTAACCACTACCACAGAGGTTGATAACTGGCCCGGCGATGTTGAAGGTTTGCAAGGTCCGGATCTGATGGAAAGAATGCGTAAACATGCGGAACGATTCGATACCGAGATTATTTTCGACCATATCCATACAGCCGATTTATCAGCCCGCCCTTTTAAATTGACCGGTGATGCCAGCAGTTATACCTGTGATGCGCTAATTATTGCTACCGGCGCCTCAGCACGTTATCTAGGATTGGAATCGGAAGAAGCTTTTAAAGGCAAAGGTGTTTCGGCCTGCGCGACTTGCGACGGTTTTTTCTATAGAAACAAACCAGTAGCGGTCATTGGCGGCGGCAATACCGCTGTTGAAGAGGCATTGTATTTATCGAATATCGCCTCAAAAGTCACTATTGTTCATCGCCGCGACAAGTTCCGTTCCGAAAAAATCCTGTCCAGCAAGTTGCTTGAAAAAGCGGAAAACGGCAATGTAACCATCGAATGGAATCATACGCTGGATGAAGTTTTGGGTGATGATATGGGGGTTACAGGCATCAGAATCAAAAATACCCACGACGGTTCAACCAAGGAACTGGACGTACACGGCGTTTTTATTGCAATCGGCCACACGCCCAACTCGAGCATTTTTGAAGGCCAGCTTGATATGGAAAATGGCTACATTAAAGTGAAAAGCGGCATTCATGGCAATGCCACGGCAACAAGTGTCGAAGGCGTATTTGCTGCCGGTGATATCATGGATTCCGTTTATAAACAAGCAGTCACTTCAGCTGGAGCAGGCTGCATGGCCGCTCTCGATGCAGAAAAATTCCTGGATGAATTAGCATAGGAGATAGGCAGAAATACAAAGACGCAAGGTAGAAAATGATTTTCCGCCTTGTATCTTTTGTCTGCATTATGCAACTGACAATTCTAGATCCGAATGATCCGGATGAAGATTTCCCGCCATTAAGCAAAGCGCTACGAGAACCCGACGGTTTACTTGCGGTAGGCGGCTGCCTGTCAAAAACGCGATTGCTCAAAGCTTATCGAAACGGAATCTTTCCCTGGTATAATCCTGAAGACCCCATACTCTGGTGGTCACCCGATCCCCGATTGGTCTTATTTCCGGACAAACTGATTGTTTCCCGCAGTTTGCGCAAGACCCTGCGAAAAAACAATTTTTCAATAACCTTCGATCAGGCGTTTGATAAAGTCATCAATGCCTGCGCTTCGCTCCGAAAAAACAGTTCGGGCACCTGGATAACTGATGAAATAACCGAAGCTTATAATGAGTTGTACCGACTTGGCTTTGCCCATTCTGTAGAAGCTTGGTGCGATGGCATACTGGTCGGCGGATTATATGGTGTTGCTCTGGGCCGGGTTTTTTTTGGCGAATCCATGTTTCATACCATGACTAATGCCTCCAAAGTAGCCTTTGTCAGTCTGGTCGAACAACTTAAATCATGGGATTACCAGCTAATAGACTGTCAAGTGCATACCAGTCACTTAGAAAGCCTGGGCGCCCAAGAAATTGACCGAACCTATTTTGTAGAGTTGCTTAATCAATATTGCGATATTTCCGCCAATAAATCTGCCTGGAAACATCAATGACAACGATTTCTATCCCGCTATTTCTGACTCAGGAATACGATTGTAGTTACCTGGATGGTGAACAGGCACAGTCCGCATTCGTGCATCCGACATTTCAATTGACTACGCCTGTCTATTCACAACTGATAGAACAGGGATTTCGTCGCAGTGGTAATCACGTCTATGTTCCCAAATGTCTTCAGTGTTCCGCCTGTATTCCGGCGAGGCTGGCAGTCAATGAATTCAAGGCCAACAGAAACCAGAAGCGCTGCCTGAAAAAGAACAGCCAAACGCGAGTCATCGTTAAACCGCCTGTTTTTGAACGACAGCATTACGATATGTATATGCGTTATCAGAAAATGAGACACGGTGATGGCTCCATGGCACATTCCAGTCCCGATGAGTATCTCGCTTTCCTGGGCAGTTCGTGGTGCGATACCCGTTTTGTGGAATTTTCGATCAATAACGAATTGGCGGGCATAGCGGTAGTTGATTACCTTGATAATGCCTTATCCGCTGTTTATACGTTTTTTGATCCTGAACTTTCCAGCTACAGTCTCGGCGTTTATGCCGTACTATGGCAAATTGAACAGGCAATACGACAACAACTGGAATATTTATACCTGGGCTTCTGGATAAAAAACTGTAAAAAAATGTCTTATAAGAGTGAATATCAACCTTTACAGTTATTTATTGATAATTGTTGGACTGAATTAACCCTTTAAACAAACCCCTCTTTCGATACACACGTTTGTTGTTAAAAACAAGCTTATGCTATCATTGGCGGTTTTATATTACCTGGATCAAAACAAATGGCAAAAGAAGACCAAATTGAAATGGAAGGCAAGGTGATTGACACTCTTCCGAATACCATGTTCCGCGTTGAACTGGAAAACGGTCACATTGTGACAGCGCATATCTCCGGAAAAATGCGTAAACATTACATCCGTATTCTTACTGGGGATAAAGTTAAAGTTGAAATGACGCCCTACGATTTAACCAAGGGCCGCATCACATTCCGCATGCGCTAATCCCATTGTTCATGGGACAGCGCATGCTTCCTGATCGATTAGCTGTTTTCCGGCACACTTAGCTCTCTGCTTTCTATAGCGAAGGCGAGATCATTATTTTCCACATAAATCCGCACATCACCGCCATGCGCCAACTTGCCGAATAGCAAATCATTAGCAAGAGGCTTCTTGATTTTTTCCTGAATCAACCGCGCCATAGGTCTTGCTCCCATTTTGGGGTCGCAGCCATTTTCAGCCAGCCACAATCGGGCATCGGGTTCCAATGTCAGCGCTACATGCTTCTCTGCAAGCAAAGCCTCGAGTTCAAAGATGAACTTATCGACCACATGCCCGACAATTGAAATATCCAGCGGTTTAAACTGGATAATGGCGTCCAGACGGTTACGGAACTCAGGCGAGAAACCTTTTTCGATAACTTTCATGCTGTCGGTGGCATGATCCTGCTGGGTAAAGCCAATGGAGGCACGACTGCCTTCTTCCGCTCCGGCATTCGTGGTCATGACCAGAATGATATTCCGAAAATCGGCCTTACGTCCGTTATTATCGGTCAATGAACCATGATCCATGACTTGCAGCAACAGATTGAACACATCCGGATGGGCTTTTTCCAATTCATCAAGTAACAATACGGCATGTGGATGCTTGGTCACTTGCTCGGTCAGCAACCCTCCCTGATCGAAGCCCACATAACCGGGAGGCGCACCAATCAATCTCGAAACCGTATGCCGCTCCATGTATTCGGACATGTCAAAACGGATCAGTTCGACGCCCAGTACTTTCGCCAGTTGCCGCGTCACTTCGGTTTTACCTACACCCGTAGGTCCTGCAAACAGGAATGCGCCGATCGTTTTTTGCGATTCACGCAAGCCCGCACGCGATAATTTTATCGCCGAAGCTAATGCCGAAATCGCCTCATCCTGGCCGAAAACCAGCATTTTCAGGTTTTTCTCCAAATTCGCCAGCTTATCTATATCATTGGAAGAAACGGATTTTGCGGGAACTCTGGCTATCTTTGAAACAATCTCTTCGATTTCAGCAGCATCAATAACTTCTTTGCGATTAGCCTCAGGCATCATACGCTGCCTTGCGCCCGCTTCATCAATGACATCGATGGCTTTGTCGGGCAAATGCCGGTCCGTGATATAGCGGTCCGATAATTCCGCAGCCAGACGCAAGGCTTCAGCGGAATATTTTACGTCGTGATGGTCCTCAAAGCGGGATTTGAGCCCCTTTAGAATGAGGATAGTATCCTCAACGGAGGGCTCGGCGATATCGACTTTCTGGAATCTGCGCGCCAACGCATGATCTTTCTCAAAAATACCGCGATACTCTTGATAGGTGGTAGAGCCGATACAGCGCAACTGGCCGGAAGCCAGCACTGGCTTAATCAGATTGGAAGCATCCATGACGCCGCCCGAAGCAGATCCCGCCCCGATAATGGTATGAATCTCATCAATGAACAGAATCGAATCAGGCTCCTTCTTCAACTGACTGACCAGGGCCTTAAGACGTTTCTCAAAATCCCCTCTGTATTTGGTACCGGCAACCAGAGCCCCCAAATCCAAGGCATAAATGGTACTATTCAGCAGAATTTCGGGCACATCCTCCTCGACAATTCTTTTCGCCAGACCTTCCGCGATGGCCGTTTTACCAACGCCCGCTTCGCCTACCAATAAAGGATTATTTTTACGGCGACGGCAGAGTATCTGAATGGTCCTTTCGACCTCTAGCTGTCGTCCGATCAATGGATCTATCCGTCCCTGCAGCGCCTCTTCATTGAGATTGACCGCATATTTATCCAATGGACTGCCTGAAGCATCAGGGTCTGAACTGCCAACTTCTGATGCCCGTTCGTCAGAAGACTCTTTCTCCTGCTCTACTTTTGAAATGCCATGCGCCAGATAATTAACCACATCCAGACGGGATATATCCTGCTTGTTCAACAGATAAACCGCATGGGAATCCTGTTCGCTAAACAAGGCTACGAATAAATTGGCTCCGGAAACCTCTTTCTTGTCTGATGCCTGCACATGAAAAACAGCGCGCTGAAGGACTCGTTGAAAACCTAACGTAGGCTGAGTTTCCCGTTGCACGCCTTCCGGAATCAATGACATAGTTTCATCAATGAATTGAGTCAATTGGGCGCGCAGCAACTTAATATCGCATCCACACGCTCTTAGAATCGGCTCTGCAGAAGCATTATCGAGCAGTACCAGCAGCAAATGCTCAACCGTGATAAATTCATGTCGCTTGTCATGCGCATTTTTAAAAGCATGATTCAATGTAATTTCAAGTTCTTTGCTTAACATAATTTATCTCTCCAACCTATGCTTCTTCCATTGAACACAATAATGGATGATGATGCTCTCGTGAATATTCGTTGACTATATAAACCTTGGTTTCAGCAACATCTTTGGAATACGTACCACATACACCCACACCTTGCGTATGCACCTGCAACATCACCTGCGTCGCTTTTTCTTCAGACATAGCAAAAAAGTCCATTAGAATCTCAATTACAAAGTCCATCGGTGTAAAATCATCGTTTAACAAGATGACTTTGTATAAAGGTGGTCGTTTTAATTTAGGCTTGGCTTCTTGGACAACCAAACCGTCATCATTATCTTTAGATGGATCAAAATCAGACATATAAACCAAATAACATTAAGTATTTTAAGAGCCTACCATAGTGCCAATATCAGTAAATTTCAACCCTAAGCATAATAAAATACAGCCACTCTTCCGAATAGCAAAAAATTTATTCCTAAGCGTTAACTATTCGTCTCTAGAAAACACTTGCGACACCAGTTTGACTTATTTCACAAGTAGAGTTCAAAAATCTTTACGAACATAAGATAGCCAAATCAAGTAAAATATCATTTTTCACAGCTGGAATTCATCAATGGTTTGGAAACCACACGTCACAGTTGCTGCCGTGATTGAGCAGAACAATCGTTTTTTAATTGTTGAAGAAGAAACCTCCAATGGCATTCAATTTAACCAACCTGCTGGCCATCTTGAAAAGGATGAGGATTTGATTGCGGCCGTCAAACGTGAAGTTTATGAAGAAACCGCCTGGCATTTTGAGCCGGAGCACATTGTATCGATTCAACTTTGGCGAAAAAATCCGGAATTTCCGAGTTTCGTAAGAGTCTGTTTTTCCGGGCTATGCCATTCGTACAACCTAAACCAGAAACTGGATGACGGCATTATTGCCACCCATTGGTTAACCCGTGACGAAATAGCCGCCAAAGAGCATCGTTTGCGAAGTCCGTTAGTGCTTATCACGGTAGAAGAATACCTGAGCGGGCAACGCCATCCATTATCACTACTAAAATCATTTCTCGATCTTGATCATGCGTAAAAACATAATCGTCGGTATGTCCGGCGGTGTCGATTCATCCGTAACAGCATTACAACTTCTGGAACAGGGTCATCAGGTTACCGGTTTATTCATGAAAAACTGGGAAGAAGATGACGGCACCGAATACTGCACAGCCATGGAAGACCTCGCTGATGCACAACAGGTTTGCGACAAACTGGGTATCGAATTAAAAACCATCAATTTTGCTGCCGAATACTGGGATGAAGTATTTGAAGTCTTTTTGTCCGAATTTCAGGCGGGCCGCACGCCCAACCCGGATATTCTCTGCAATAAGCACGTCAAGTTTAAAGCCTTCCTGAATTACGCGATTGAAGATCTGGGCGCGGAATACATTGCCACAGGACATTATGCCCGAGTCAGCGAGAAAAACGGCGAATACTTCTTATTGAAAGGACTCGATCCCGGCAAAGAGCAAAGTTATTTTCTTTATACACTGGGGCAAAAACAGTTGGCTCGCACCTTATTTCCGATAGGGCATCTGCATAAAACCGAAATCAGGGCTCTAGCCAAAAAGGCCGGCTTCGCCAACCACAAGAAGAAAGACAGCACCGGTATCTGCTTTATAGGCGAGCGCAAATTCAAGGAGTTCCTGCAACGGTATCTGCCGACCCAACCCGGCGAAATGCGCACACCGGAAGGCAAATATATCGGCCCGCACCAGGGCTTGATGTATTACACATTGGGGCAACGCCAAGGCCTTGGCATAGGCGGCGTTAAAGATGCGCCGGACGAGCCGTGGTATGTTCTCGAAAAAGACCTCGAAAACAATGTTCTTATCGTCGGACAGGGTCACAATCATCCGCTAATGTTGCATAATGTGCTGGAAGCCAGCCAGCTGGACTGGTGCAGCAATAAGCCGTTAACCCAGCCAATACGCTGTAGCGCCAAGACGCGTTACCGCCAGCCGGACCAGCCTTGCCGCCTGGAGTCTATAGGCAACGACCGTTGCAAAGCAGTTTTCGATCAGCCGCAAAGAGCCATTACACCAGGCCAATCCGTCGTTTTCTATGACGGCGAAATCTGCCTCGGCGGCGGCATTATTGAATCCAAAGCTAATGAATGACATCTAAAAACCTTTCAGTGCGAAGCCATGCTGCTACTTAGCACCTGCATGGCTTCCTCGTAACAAAAATATCAAAAACATTCGGACTAACCCATGACTAATTTTGCTCTTACCGCTATTTCTCCCATTGACGGCCGCTATGCCGATAAAGTGAAAGAATTACGGCCTATTTTCAGCGAATACGGCCTGATTCGTTTTCGTGTGCAAGTTGAAGTGCGCTGGCTGCAGGCATTGGCTGCTCATCCGCAGATTACCGAGGTCAGCCCGCTAAGTGATTCCGCCAAGCAATTATTAAACAGCATCGTCGATAACTTCTCGGAAGCCGATGCGCAACGCGTTAAAGACATCGAGAAAACCACCAATCATGATGTCAAAGCCGTTGAGTATTTACTCAAGGAAAAAATAGCCGGCCATGCCGAACTGGAAAAAGTCAGCGAATTCATTCATTTTGCCTGCACATCGGAAGACATCAACAACCTGTCTTACGCCTTGATGCTGAAGGAAGGCCGTGCAGTCATTGCCGCGCAAATCGCCGACTGCATCAATGCGATCAAGGCAATCGCCGTGGAAACGGCCGGACAGCCCATGCTGTCGCGCACTCACGGTCAATCGGCCAGTCCGACCACTGCCGGCAAGGAATTCGCCAATGTGGCCGCGCGCATGCTGCGTCAGAAAGAGCAACTGGAAAGTGTCGCCTTATTAGGCAAAATCAACGGCGCTGTCGGCAATTACAACGCTCATGCTGTCGCTTATCCCGATGTGGACTGGGCCGAGTTTGCCAAAAACTTCGTCGAATCCTTGGGACTGCAATGGAATCCCTATACTATCCAGATCGAGCCGCATGACTATATTGCCGAATTTTTCCACGCGCTGTCACGCTTCAACACGATCCTGCTCGATTTCGACCGTGATGTCTGGGGTTATATTTCACTGGGTTATTTTCGCCAAAGAACGATTGCCGGCGAAATCGGCTCATCGACAATGCCTCACAAAGTCAACCCGATCGATTTTGAAAATTCGGAAGGCAATTTAGGCATTGCCAATGCCCTGTTCTCATTTTTGGCCGAAAAATTGCCGGTTTCACGCTGGCAGCGCGATTTGACCGACTCAACCGTGCTCAGAAATATCGGTGTCGGCATTGCTCACACCAGCATCGCAATCCAGGCCAGCTTGAAAGGCATTTCCAAATTACAGATCAATGCCGAAGCCATCGAAGCCGATCTGAATGCCAACTGGGAAGTACTGGCCGAGCCGATCCAAACCGTCATGCGCCGTTACGGCATTGAAAAACCTTATGAGAAATTAAAAGAACTGACCCGCGGCCAGCGCATTACGCCCGAGCAGCTTCAGGCTTTCATCGAAAATCTGGAGATACCGGCCGAAGCCAAAACGGCCTTGCTGGGACTAACACCCCGCAATTACACCGGTTATGCTGAAAAACTGGCCAAAGATATTCAATAACCATTTTTTGTGACCTGAGTCACATTATGAATTACTGATTTCCGAGATAATCCCATGCGATTGTCGTCCAGGTTAACTTTCTCCCTTGTTCAGCTAACTTGACAATCAGACCTTCTGGCTGTGTCGCCGCTCCTGGCACAGCCCCTTTTATTCCAGCAAGACAATCACGGCTTTCCGGCATTACAATAGCGCACAGTTTTTACTCATCGGCCTATCGTGCTCAATATCATCTGGATATTCTTTTTCATCGCCGCTTTTTTCACTGCGCTGTTTAAACTGCTCTTCCTTGGAGATCAACAGGTTTTTGCGCAAATCATGGCCGCGATGTTCAGCCTGTCGAAATCGGCGTTTGAAATCTCAATAGGCCTTACCGGCGTCCTGGCGTTATGGCTGGGCATTATGCGCATCGGCGAGCGCAGCGGATTTATCCAGCTATTGACCCAAGGTCTGACACCGCTATTCAGCCGTTTAATGCCCGATATCCCCAACGGCCATCCCGCGCTAGGCGCCATAGTCATGAATATCTCCGCCAATGCTCTGGGACTGGATAACGCCGCCACGCCAATGGGCATTAAAGCCATGAAGGAACTGCAATCGCTGAATCCGCATCCTGAAACCGCCAGCAACGCGCAAATACTGTTTCTGGTTATCAACACCTCGGGCGTCACACTGTTTCCGGTCACGATTTTCACTTACCGGGCACAGCTGGGCGCCGTTAATCCGACCGATGTGTTTATTCCAATTTTATTGGCGACTTATATTTCCACACTGGGTGGGCTGCTTGCCGTGGCATTCGTGCAGAAAATCAATCTGCTCGACAAAGTCGTCCTGGCTTATCTGGGCGGACTCACCCTGCTTGTAGGCGGCATCATCAGTTATTTTTCAAGCCTGCCCCAGCAGCAAATGCTTGAGCAATCGGCCTTGATCAGTAATGTCATTCTGTACACACTGGTTGTCGCATTTATTTTCGGCGCCATTTATAAAGGCATCAATGCCTATGAGGCTTTTATCGATGGCGCCAAAGAAGGCTTTCAGACTGCGATTACCATCATCCCTTACCTGGTCGCCATGCTGGTCGCCATCGGAGTATTCAGGGCCAGCGGCGCTTTGGACCTGCTCGCAGACCTGGCGCGCTATCTGACGTCCCTGTTCATGATCGACGACCGCTTTATCGACGCGCTGCCCACTGCGCTGATGAAACCCTTCAGCGGCAGCGGCGCCCGGGCCATGATGATCGACACGATGAAAACGATGGGCGCTGATTCGTTTGCCGGACGTCTGTCTTCGATCGTGCAGGGCAGCACTGAAACCACTTTTTACGTGCTGGCCATTTACTTTGGCGCGGTCGGTATCAAAAATATCCGCCACGCTGCCGCTTGTGGGATAATAGCGGATTTTGCGGGCATTTTGGCCGCCATTTTTGTTGCCTATTGGTTCTTCGGATGATTTTATGAATATCCACCTTAAAACGCTCGGTTGCCGTCTTAACGAAGCGGAACTGGAAACCTGGGCTCAGGCTTTTCAAAAAGCCGGCCATCACATAACGCGGCAGGCGGAAGCCGCCAATCTCGTCGTTATCAATTCCTGCGCCGTGACTCAGGACGCCGCCAGAAAATCGCGTCAGCTGATTCGGCGCATACACCGGGACAATCCGGCGGCCAAACTGGTCGTCAGCGGCTGCTATGCCACTTTAAACGAAGATGAAGCGGCGCAGTTAATGGGCGTCGACCTGGTTGTCAGCAATAAAGACAAGGATCAGCTGGTCGAAAAAACCTTAACCGCGCTCAACATGGACAGCATGCCGGCCATGTCGACGGAACCGGGAGAGATTTCCTTGTTCACGCGCGGCCGGCAACGCGCCTTTGTCAAGGTTCAGGACGGCTGCCGCTATCGCTGCACGTTCTGCATCGTGACCGTCGCACGCGGCATCGAGCGCAGCCGGTCTGTCGCGGACGTTATCGATGAAATCAACGCGCTGCACCGGCAGAACATCGACGAAGTCATCCTGACCGGCGTGCATTTGGGCGGCTACGGCAGTGACCTGGGCAATAATCTATCGGACCTGATCAAGGCCATCCTGGCCGAAACAGACATCTCTCGACTGAGACTGGGCTCCCTGGAACCGTGGGAATTGTCGGACGACTTTTTTGCGCTGTTCGATAACCCGCGCTTGATGCCGCACTTGCACCTGCCCTTGCAGAGCGGTTCGGATTCAGTGCTCAGACGCATGGCGCGGCGTTGCAAAACCGACGAGTTTTCCGCCATCGTGAACCGGTTGCGCGCGCATATCCCGCACTTCAATATCACGACTGATATCATCGTCGGCTTCCCCGGCGAAACCGAACAGGAATGGAGGGACAGTTTCGATTTCATCGAGCAAACCGGTTTCGGCCATATCCATATCTTCACTTATTCGCCGCGCGAAGGCACTAAGGCGGCCACGCTGCCTGATCAGTTATCCAATGACATCAAAAAACAGCGCAGTCAGCAGCTTCACGAACTGGCCAACATCATGAAGCGGCAGTTTTTCGAAGTCAATGTCGGCAATGAGTTTCCGGTATTGTGGGAAGGCTATAGCGAAGAGCTCGATGCCGGCAAAAAGCGGGTGTTTGGCTATACGCCCAATTATCTGCGCGTAGGCTGTGTGATAAATCAGAACGAATCGCTTGAGAATCAGGTTATTAAAGCTAGATTAACAGCGGTTGCTGAAAATTACCTTGTCGCCCAACTTGCTGAATAAATGCTTGAACATGGGCACAACACAGCCTGATCTATCCTAATCCGGGAGTTTAGCTTTAAGTTAAAATGATATATCATTTGTCGATAGCTCAACATGCAGCTGTATTAGATTCTGCTCTACTGATTTTAGCATCTTAGGACATCAATGAAGGGAAGCTTTTCAATTGCTTCTCAATCCTTTAGCAAAAATCCTTTAGCAAAAAAGTTGTTGTGGCTGACTAACAAAACCAGTTTAGACGTTAATATTTAGCGATGGCGAAAAACCATCTGTGGGAGGTTTTAATGAGTGGATTGAGCCCAGAAAGTTTGGGATTGAAGAGCGTGGGCACTGTTTATCGTAATCTCAGTTACGATGATCTGTTTAACCACGAAGTCCTCAATAATGAGGGTAAGGTTTCAAGCAATGGGACGATGATGGTCGATACCGGCAAATTTACCGGACGCTCACCTAAGGACAAATATTTTGTCCGGCAACTTCCCTCCAGTGAACATATCGCCTGGGGTAAAATCAATCAGCCTGTATCGGCTGAGATTTTTGACGAACTCTATGCGGACGTCATCGACTATCTTTCCGGCAAGGATATTTATGTAACCGACGGTTACAGCGGCGCCAATCCGCATTCGCGTAAGTCCGTGCGTTTCATTACCGAATTCGCCTGGCAGTCGCATTTTGTCAAAAACATGTTCATCCGTCCGGACGATGAAGAGCTCGAGCATTTCGCGCCCGATTTTCGCGTCTATAACGCCAGCAACATGATCAATGAGAAATGGCAGAAGCACGGCCTCAATTCCGAAGTCTTCTGCATCTTCAACGTCGAAAAGAACATTGCCATTATCGGCGGTACCTGGTACGGCGGTGAGATGAAAAAAGGCATTTTCACAATGATGAACTATTGGCTGCCACTGGATGGCATCCTGTCCATGCATTGCAGCGCCAATGTCGGCAAAGGTGGCGATGTCGCCTTATTCTTTGGCTTGTCAGGTACCGGCAAAACCACTTTATCGACTGACGCCGCGCGCAAACTGATCGGCGACGATGAACACGGCTGGAGCGATGAAGGCATCTTCAACTTCGAAGGCGGCTGCTATGCCAAGTGTATCGGCCTGTCTCCGGAAAACGAACCCGAGATTTATGGCGCCATCAAACGCCATGCCTTGCTCGAAAACGTCGTGTATGACGAAGACGGCGTGGTCGATTTCTTCGACAGCTCCAAGACGGAAAACACACGCGTCTCCTACCCTATCGAGCATATTGAAAACCATGAGCCGACACTCAAGGCCGGTCTGCCGAAAAATATCATTTTCCTGAGCTGTGATGCGTTCGGCGTTCTGCCGCCTGTTTCACGCCTGACCAAAGAACAGGCCATGTACTACTTCCTGTCCGGCTATACGGCCAAGGTTGCAGGCACCGAGCGCGGCATCATCGAACCCCAGGCCACTTTTTCAGCCTGCTTTGGAGAAGCTTTTCTGCCGTTGCATCCCACTGTCTATGCCAAGCTGTTGGGCGAAAAAATGGAAAAACACGGCGTTAACGCCTATCTGGTCAATACCGGCTGGAGCGGCGGCGGTTACGGGGTCGGCAAGCGCATGAGCATTAAAGCGACCCGCGCCTGTATCAATGCGATCCTGGACGGCAGCATCAACAATGCTGAGTTTAACAAGATCCCCTACTTCGGCCTGTTCATTCCGAAGGAATTGCCGGGCGTTGATGATGCTCGTCTCAACCCGCGCGATGCCTGGGCCGATAAAGAGGCTTTCGATGCGACTTCGGCAAAACTGGCGAGTATGTTCATTGAAAACTTCAAGAAATACATCAGCGCCGGTGATGATTTCGACTTCACCAAAGCAGGTCCGCACATCTGATTCCTGCAATTTAAACGTTCAAGGCCGGGTCGATTGAATCGACCCGGCCTTGACGGCAAAAAATGGCTTAATGGTCGAAATGGTTTTTATAATCTTCCATGGCCTTTCTGATCACCTCTTGCGCTTCGTCCCGTCCATAAATGTTGGTTATCTCGCAGGAACTGTCTTCGTCGGGAAGATTTTTATAGGTGAGAAAATAATGTTTCAGGCGGTTGATGTAAGATTCGGGGCAATCCGACACATCACGCCACTGCCCATAAAACTCATCATTTTTCATGACCGCAATAATCTTGTCATCGGCCTCGCCTTTATCGAGCAAGCGAAACCCGCCAATGGGAATGGCCGGCACAATGATATCGCCGTGCGTTATCGTGCGCTCACTGAATACGCAAATATCCAATGGATCGCCATCGCCTCTGATGACCTTTTTACCGGATTTTAATTCCGCAAACTCGGCAATGCTCTCGGCACAGTAAGTCTGCGGAACAAAACCGTAGAGCGCCGGCACCATATTGGAAAACTTCTGCGGCCGATCGATTATAAGATAACCGCTGTTCTTGTCGATTTCATACTTGACCGTATCGGTCGGCACTATCTCGATAAATGCCGTCACAGTGACTGGCGCATTATCGCCGGGACTGATGCCATGCCAAGGATGCGCTTTATATTGCCTATTCATGATAAATCCTTGCTTTCAGCTTTGTTTAACTTCATGAAGATAAATAGTCGCGCCAATGACAGCGGCCGGCGCCACGACAATGTTCAATAACGGTAACGTCAGTCCTGCCATGGTTAAGCCGCCAAAGCTCAAGGCGCCCAGACGCATCTCCTTGGCCAGTTGTTTCTGCTCCGAGAACAGCACGCCTTCATTCTCAAGCGGATAAGCCATGTATTCGAGCGCCATGCCCCAGGCACCGAACAAGGCCCACAGAAAAGGCGCGATCACATTGAGGCCGGGAATAATAGACAGCAGCAGCAACGGCAAAGCCCGCGTGACAAGATACCCGACCCGCTTGACTTCCCCGGTCATGACTTTAGTCAAAGGCTGTTCTTCGACGGCTCCTGCATTCCCTGTGATGATGGCCAGCGTTTTTGCCGCCAGCCTGCCATAAAATGGCGCCGCTATCAGATTCGCCAGTATCGTGAAGGTAAAAAAACCGACAATAAAAAAACTGATAAAAAACAAGGGCCACAATATCCAGTTCAACCATTGCAACCAGTCGGGAATAAATTGCTCAATCAGACTGCCGACATAAAAATAGCCCAATGTCAACATGATACTGTACAGCCCCAGATTGATCAGGACCGGAATGATCAGAAATGCGCGCAACTGAGGGCTGGTCAATAATCTCAGGCCCCTGAAGAAATAGCCGACCGCCAGTACCGGATTATTGCCTTTTTTATTGATTTGCATGCTTTAAACTCCCTACCCCATGTTCGGACGGATTCAATACTACACCCTGCTCGGTTACAATCGCTGAAATCAATTCAGCCGGCGTCACGTCGAATACCGGATTCCAGGCGCTGACCAGTGAATCGTCCTTGATATAACAAGGCGCCAGCAATTCATTCGGATTGCGTTGTTCGATCTCTATGCTGTTGCCATTCTTGATGCTCCAGTCTATTGTCGAGGTTGGCGCAGCCACCATTAGCTTGACGCCATGCTGTCTGGCCAGCACAGCCAGGGAATAGGTGCCGATTTTGTTGGCCGCGTCGCCGTTGGCGGCAATACGATCGGCGCCGACGACTATCCAATCGATTGCGCCGGACTTCATGAGCCAGGCCGCCGCCGAATCGGCGATCAAAGTCGCCGGTATGCCATCCTGCGCCAATTCCCAAACGGTCAGGCGCGCACCCTGCAGCCAGGGCCGGGTTTCGCCGGCATAAACGTTGACCGGCTGCCGTCGATAAACACTACGTATAACACCCAGCGCCGTGCCATAGCCGCCTGTCGCCAAAGCGCCGGCATTGCAGTGCGTCATGATGCCTTTGGCGCCGGCCAGAATATCGGCACCCAATTCGCCCATGGCATGATTGGCGGCGATATCGTCGGCGTGGATTTTTTCGGCGCAGGCCAGCGCAGCCGCTAATGGATCAACCTGCGGCTGATTCAACACCGCCTTCATCTGATCCAGTGCCCAGAACAGATTGACAGCCGTCGGCCTGGAATGAGCCAGTTTGTCGATATCCGCCGTCACCTGCTGCCGCCACAAGTCGGATCCCGCCGAATAATGCCGCATGACAGACAGCACGACCCCGTATGCCGCCGCAATACCGATTGCCGGCGCGCCCCGCACGCGCATGGTGGCAATGGCCTCTGTAACACCAGCGGCATCGCTGTATTCGTCATAAACAATTTTTTCGGGAAGTTGTCGTTGATCCAATACTTTTAAAGCATCGCCTGTCCATTGCAGGGCTTGTACAGTCAATTGATTCTGTCTTGTCATTATTTATCAAAATTTAAGTTAAAAAAGTTATAATTCCGCGTCTAAATAACAGGAATACCTATGATAGTTGATACAGTGATCCATGCGCGCTGGATTATACCCGTTGAACCGGAATCCGTAACCTCTCCTGCCTCCCTATACGAATACCATAGTTTGGTTATCGACGACGGCCGGATTATCGATCTGTTGCCGACGGATATGGCCAGGCAAAAATACCAGGGTACGACAACGGAAAACCTGGAAAGTCACGCTTTATTGCCCGGTTTCGTCAACAGCCATACGCATGCGGCCATGACATTGATGCGCGGCATCGCCGATGACCTGCATCTGATGGACTGGCTGCAAAACCATATCTGGCCCATGGAACAGAAATGGATGAGCGAAGCGTTTGTGCGTGACGGCACCGATCTGGCCATTGCCGAAATGATCCTGGGCGGCACGACCTGCTTCAATGACATGTATTTCTTTCCTGAAATCACGGCGCAACAGGCCATGCATCATGGCATGCGCGCCAGCGTCGGCCTGATCGTGATCGATTTCCCGTCAGTCTGGGCCGAAAACAGCGAAGCTTATATCGAAAAAGGCCTGGCCCTGCACGATCAACTCAGGCATCACCCATTGATTTCGACTCCGTTTGCCCCGCACGCGCCGTACACGGTCTCGGATGAGCCGTTGAGCAAAATCAGAACGTTTTCCGACGAACTCGAACTGCCCGTACATATGCATGTGCACGAGACTCTGCATGAAGTCGAACAGGCACAGCAACAAACCGGGCAGCGTCCGCTGCAACGATTGCATGAACTGGGTCTGCTCAGTCCGTCATTCATAGCGGTCCACATGACCCAACTGACCGATGACGAAATCAACCTGGTCGCCGAAACCGGCGCGCATATCGTGCATTGTCCCGAATCGAATCTGAAACTGGCCAGCGGCTTCAGCCCGGTTGCCAAATGTCTCGCGGCGGGCATCAATGTCGCCCTGGGCACCGACGGCGCGGCCAGCAACAACGACCTGGACATGCTCGGGGAGATGCGTACTGCGGCATTGCTCGGCAAGGCTGTCGCCGGTGACGCCAGCGCCATTCCGGCCATGACCGCTTTGCGCATGGCGACCATCAATGGCGCCAAGGCTCTGGGTCTGGATCATGAAATCGGCTCACTGAGCATCGGCAAAGCCGCTGACGTGATCGCCATCGATCTGTCGCAACTGGAAACCCAGCCGCTATATTGTCCGATTTCACAGATTGTCTATGCGGCTAGTCGTCAGCAAGTAACCGACGTCTGGGTGGCTGGCAAACGGCTGTTAAGGCAGCGCAATCTGACCACGATCGATATAACGGATTTAAGGCAAAAACTCGACGAATGGCGTCAACGCTTGTCAGCCTGTCCTAGTCATTAATGACGAATAACCTACTAATATAGTACACTATAACCATCCAACATACGGTTCATAAGATGACAGCAACAGACAACGTACATCTGCACGAAATCAACAAATTCGGTTCAATGGCCGAACGCTGGTGGGACCCGCAAGGCGAATTCAAGACCCTGCACGACATTAACCCATTGCGCATCCAATTCATCCGGCAGTATGCCGATATTGCCGGCAAACGCATCGTTGACGTCGGCTGCGGCGGCGGCATTTTAACCGAAGGACTGGCCAAACATGGCGCCGACGCGTTGGGCATTGACCTCAGCGAAGAACTGATCGATATCGCCGATCTGCACGGACTGGAATCCGGCGTCAACACGCACTATCAGAAAATCAGCGCCGAAGCGCTGGCGGAGCAACAGCCTGAGAGCTTCGATCATGTCACCTGCATGGAAATGCTCGAGCATGTGCCGGATCCCGGTTCCATTATCGCTGCGTGCGCCCGTCTCGTTAAGCCCGGCGGCATGGTGTTTTTCTCGACCCTGAACCGGCAGCCGAAAGCCTATCTGCTGGCGATTGTCGCGGCTGAGCACGTGCTTAGAATGCTGCCCAAGGGCACGCACGATTTCAAAACCTTTATCAAGCCGTCGGAACTGAGCCAGTCAGCGCGTGCCGCCGGTCTTGAGCTGCAAGGCATGGTAGGCATCGAATACAACCCGTTCACCAAGCGGTTCAGCCTTGGCAAGGACATCGATGTCAATTACCTCGCTGCGTTTAAACGGCCTGAGTAACCTCCCGATGTCGACCGACTTCAAATTAGCCTGCGTGTTGTTCGACCTCGACGGAACACTGGTCGATACCGCGCCCGACTTGATCGCCAGCCTGAACAGGGCTTTGGCCGCGCACAGCTTTGAGACCGTCGCGCCGGACGCTATCCGCCCCTTTATTTCCTACGGCGGCGCCGTTATGGTCAGAGAGAGCGTGGGGGCCGATACCGACAAAGAACTTCAGGCCGCCATTTTAAAAACCATGCTCGACCACTACCAGAGCAATATCGCCGAGCATACGGCATTCTTCTCGGGCATGGCCGAGACGCTGAATATCATCGAGGCGCAGGGATTGAAGTGGGGCGTCGTGACCAATAAGCTCAAGCGCTTTACCGACCCGCTAATGGAAGCATTAAAACTCACCGCGAGAGCCGCCTGCATCGTCAGCGGCGATACCACGGCCAACAGCAAGCCGCATCCCGAGCCGATGCTGGAAGCCTGCCGGCAGGCCGGCGTCCAACCGCAGGAATGCGTCTTCATCGGGGATGCCATCCATGACATTACCGCCGGCAAAAACGTACAAATGAAAACGCTGGCCGCGCTGTACGGTTACCTGAAGCCGGGCGACATGCCGGAAACCTGGGGCGCCGATGCGCTGATAGCATCACCCGAACAAATTCCAACCTGGATAAAGTCACTCACATGCCGTTAACTCATCACGTCATCCTCATTACCGGCGCAGGCGGCGGCTTGGGCAGTACGGCGGCGCTGGCATTGGCCAAACAGGGCGCGCACATTATCCTGCTCGATAAAAGCATTCCCAAACTGGAAAAAGCTTACGACGCCATTGTGGCCGCCAATGCGCCGGAACCGATTATCTACCCCTTCGACCTGGCCGGCGCCAATGAAAGCGACTATCAGGAACTGGCCGACAGAATCGAAGAAAAATACGGTTCCTTGCAAGGCGTCCTGCATTCGGCCGTGGAATTCGCCGCCTTCTCGCCTATTGCCGTCACGAAAACCAAGGACTGGGGACATACGCTGAACGTCAACCTGAACGCGCCCTTTCTGTTAAGCCGTGTGTTGCTGCCGGTGCTGAATAAAAGCGCGCACGCCTCGATCGTCTTCACCTCCGATTCGGCCGCCAGAAACGCGCCGGCCTACTCGAGCGCCTACGGCGTATCGAAAGTAGCACTGGAAGGTCTGGCCAATATCCTGGCCGAAGAACTTGAAGCTTTCGGCAAAATACGCGTCAACACATTGCTGCCCGGCCCTATTGACTCGCCGCTAAGAAAGCGCGCTTATCCGGCGGAAGATAAACACAAGCTGCCTACTATGGAATCCTTAGCCCCTGTTTATGTCTATTTATTTGGCGCTGAA
The DNA here is from genome assembly GCF_000427625.1 of Methylobacter luteus IMV-B-3098. GTDB lineage: Bacteria > Pseudomonadota > Gammaproteobacteria > Methylococcales > Methylomonadaceae > Methylobacter > Methylobacter luteus. The sequence goes on along the minus strand of NZ_KE386569.1, from coordinate 647,964 downwards.
AGCATTGGCATCACCGGCCAGACTATCGACGCCCGCACTTTTAACCTATAACCAAACTACTATGGCAGAAAGAGAAACCGTTGTTTTAACCCGCGATGTCAATGTTGTCACAATACCCGACGGCAATACCGGGACTTTGAGCAAAGGCCACGAGGTTACTATCCACCAGTCTCTCGGCAACAACTACACCGTCGTGACCGAACACGGCCACATGGTTCGCATTGCCGGCGTCGATGCCGACGCGCTGGGCAAGGATATGCATCAACTGCATACCCTGGTATCGGAAACCAGTCCAGAAGCGGTTGAAAAAAACTGCTGGGAAGTCATGAAAACGGTTTATGACCCGGAAATTCCGGTTAACATCGTCGACCTGGGCCTGGTTTATTCCTGCAAGGTCACCCCAGCCGGTGAAGGACTGAACGATGTGCATGTCATGATGACCTTGACGGCGCCCGGCTGCGGCATGGGGCCTGTCATCCAGAGCGATGTGGAAAAATGTATCCGCGCGCTGCCCGGCGTCGCCAGTGTCAATGTCGAAATCGTGCTCGATCCGCCCTGGTCACGCGAGATGATGTCGGAAGTCGCGCAGTTGCAATTAGGCTTGTATTAATCAGGTCTGGACAGGCACCAAACGACAACCAGCCCGAACTTATATTGCCAGCCCCGTAACCGGACCTATGACGCCGGTTTATGCGTAAATGGTTATATTAGCCGACCGCCGTCATATCGTTTATCCAGGCTTATTAACCAAAAGCCGGTTTTTGTGAGGGCAATATTGCCCTCGCAGCGCTTGCGGTCAGAAACTGTTTATCCGGCGCCTCGCTGTTCACCAACCCGTTTCCGGCCTTCACAAATTAGACTGCCAGCATTTACTGACATTATTATAATTCTTGCATGATTGTATAAAGCCATCGGGTACTGTAACTTGGTGCTACCGATCAATTTATACGACATGAACCATGGCGCTCTTCTTCAACTGGGAACAAAAATTTAGCACAGGTATTGATGAGATTGATACCCAGCATAAACAGCTGTTCAATTTAATCAATAAGCTGAATGAGACCATTACCCTGGGTGAATCGCAACAAATTCTGATCAGAGCGATGGATAAACTGGTCGCTTATACCTACTATCACTTTGATGCCGAAGAAAACCTCATGCGCCAAAATGGCTATCCCGAGCCATTCTTTCTTGACCATCAGGTAAAACATCGAGCATTTATTAAAAAAATCGCCAAGGAACAACTCCGGTGCGCGACTGATCCGAAAAAAATCTCAATGGAACTGCTCAATTTTTTTATGAACTGGTTCACTGATCATATACTCGATGCCGATAAACATATGGCATTAACACTGATCGATGGCGGACAATCCATCGGCGAAGCCTCCGCATCCTACATCATCGAAGACCCTCCCCTCGACACTCTACAGGAAAAAGAAAGTCGGTTTATAGCACTTGTCGACTGCCTGCCCGCCTTTATCTGGCTCAAGGATGAACGCAACAGACTTGTTTACTGCAATAAACACTGGCATCAAGTCACCGGTTTAACGTCTTGCGAATGCTCGACCGATGCCTGGCTGAATTGCATCCATCAGGATGACCGGGATCGATTGCTGGCCGAATATGCCAGAGCCTTCAGAGAACGAACACCGTTACAGACTGAATACCGGTTGATTGCCCATGATGGAACTTGTCTGTGGGTTTTAGAGAATGCCGCACCCAGAATCCTTGAAGGTGACGAATTCGCCGGTTTTATGGGCTGTGGCATGAATATTTCCAGACAAAAACAGGTTGAATCGGCACTGGCTCTATCCGTGGAACAACTTGAAGAAATGGTAAGAGAGAGAACGCAGGAGTTACTGCAAACCAATGAACTGCTTAACCGGGAAAAAGAAGCGCAATGGACTTTAAACCAAAAACTGGAAGAAACCAAAAACCATTTAATTCAATCCTGGAATATGGCCGCGATAGGGCAACTGGCCGTAGGCATCGCCCATGAAATCAATAATCCGCTGGACACCATCCATGCCAACCTGAACACATTGAAGCACTATTTGCAGAATATGAATATCATTGCGGATATCGCCGAGCGCCTTGCCGGACAGCTCCCGGATGAAAATACTGAGGCCATGGCATTCGATGCCTTTAAAAAGCAACAGGACCCGGCCTCTCTCATCGATGACTTAAATGGCTTGGCAAATGCCGCAATGGAATCTGTAAACCGATCCCAGAAGCTTGTCCAGAATTTATGCGAATTCTCGCGTATCAATAAGAAGGACAAGGATCTATTCAATATTGAAGAAAACCTTGATGCCATCCTGACCATTATCAATAGTGAACTCACCTATAAGGCAGAAATTGTCAAAGACTATGGAGGAATCAAACCCATTCACTGCATAGGATCACAGCTCAACCAGGTATTCATGAATTTACTCACAAATGCAGCCCATGCCATTGAGGACTTCGGCAGAATTACTGTTAGAACCGGCTATAAAGATGCTCACTGGTTACGGATAGAGATTGAAGATACCGGGACAGGCATCCCGGACTCTATAAAAAGCAAAATCTTTGAACCTTTCTTAACCACTCAACCGACTGAAAAAGTCCTCGGGCTATCGCTTTCCCGCAAAATTATCGAGGATCATCAAGGTGAGTTGATTATCGATTCCACATTAGGTAAAGGGACCCGATTCACAATCCATTTACCGATTAACTGATCGCCGACTACCCCGCCTCACAAATGTGACACTGATGGCTTGATCGGAAAATTAACGCGCAAGAGTCTTAAAAGTTGCTGGACTCGATTAAACGTCTAAAACTTTTTACCTCGTTTCTTATAGTGATACACTGTTTATCCACGCCGATTATCAGCCTGTAATCCACATTGAAAATAGCCGTCTTTGTTTTCCTGATCTTGTTTGGTTCCATAACATCGTCAGCACCATTAGAAAAAGTTACACTTCAACTTGGCTGGAAATACCAGTTTGAATTCGCCGGCTTCATCGCAGCCAAGGAAAAAGGATTTTATAAAGAAGCGGGCCTCGATGTTGATCTAAAGGAACGCAGAGCGGATATGGATGTCGTCGATGCAGTTTTAAACGGCCATGCCGATTATGGTGTGACCGATGCCGACTTGGCCTTCGTCAAGGCGCAAAATAAACCGATTGTGCTATTGGCAAACTACTTTAAGCGCTCAGCGCTGGTATTTATCAGCAAGCAAACCCTATTGACGCCCCATGACCTGGCCGGAAAAAAGGTCATGATTACGGAAGAACAATTGCATAGCAGTTCCTTGGCCTTGTTGTTGAAAACCTTTCACATGAAGACTGATGACTTCCAGATAATTCCTCATTCATTTAGCGCGAATGACTTTATTCGCGGCGATATAGATGCGATGTCCGCGTTTATATCGAATGAGCCCTACCAGATCACGCAATCGAAAACACCTTACAATATCATTGATCCGTCCGCCTATGGCATCCATACCTATAACGGCAATCTTTTTACCACTTATTCAACTGCCGAACACCAAAAGCAACGCGCGCAGAAATTGATCACCGCCAGCAACAGGGGCTGGGCATATGCGCTTGACCATACTGAAGAAATAGCCGAACTTATTTACAAAAAATATTCACAGGAAAAGCCTATGGATGGGCTCCTTTATGAAGCCGCCGCCATCAAAAAATTAATATTGCCTGATATAGCGGAAATAGGTTCTGTTAACAGAGAGTTAGTCCAGCACAACTTTGATGCACTGAAAGCAGCGGAACTGATTGCCCCATCCGCCGACTTAAACAGCTTTTTTTTCGATGCGGCGACTGTATCGAAAGAGCCTTTGTTCTCAAAGCAGGAACTCGCTTACATACAGGCCCTGGAAAAAATATCGCTGTGCGTACACCCGCAGTGGATGCCTTATGAAAGGATTGAACATGGCCGGCATATTGGGATAAGCGCCGATTATTTCAATTTACTGCAAAAAATGATACCGACCCCGATCAGGCTGGTGCGGACGAGCAGCTGGACGCAATCGCTGGAATTTGCCAGGCAGCGAAAATGTGATATTTTATCGCTGGTCGCGCCAACGCCCGAACGAAAAAAATACTGGAATTTCACCCCCCCTTACCTGAGTTCGCCTCTGGTTATCGCAACCAGAACGGATGAGCTGTTCGTGGCCGATATTGAAAATGTGCTTGATAAGAAGCTTGGCATCATCAAGGGCCATGCCTTTTCCGAACTGCTGCGCAACAAATATCCGTCCATCGATCTTATTGAATTTGACACGCTCGATGAAGGTCTGGACAAGGTCGCCCAAGGCGAGCTTTTCGGTTTTCTGGACTCGTTGGCAACCATTGGTTATGCACTACAGAACCATTACATTAGTGAACTGAAAATTGCCGGTAAATTTGATGATAAGCATGAACTGGGTATTGGCATTCGCAATGACGATCCCAAGCTGCTGACCATTTTTGAAAAAATGACCAACGCAATCCCGGCCATCGAGCACCAGGCCATTATCAATAAATGGATTGCCGTCAAATATGAGAAAGGCACCGACCATGGCTTGCTCTGGAAAGCATTGGCGGGCATGGTCGTGATCGGTTTATTGCTGCTGTACCGCCATCTTGTGCAAGCCAAGTACCTGAAGGAAATCGCCAAACAGAATGAATTATTGCTGAAACTGTCCATAACCGATAAGTTAACGCAGGTATACAATCGCGCCAAACTTGATGATATTCTTCAGGAACAATTCGATTTGTATCAACGTTATCGAAGACCGTTCAGTATCATTATGATGGACATCGATCATTTCAAGTCCATCAATGATAACTGCGGCCATCTGACAGGCGACGCCGTATTGATCGATATCGCCGATATTCTGAAAAACCACATTCGGCACACTGATATCGTCGGGCGCTGGGGCGGCGAGGAATTCATGATTATTTGCCTGCACAATACTGTTGAGCGCGCGGCCATTCTGGCGGAAAAACTAAGGGCGCAAATCAAAGCGCACCACTTCAAACATGAGCAGCAAATTACCGCCAGTTTTGGTGTCGCGCAGATAAGCGACGGAATAAATATCGAGCAACTGGTCAAGCAAGCCGATGACGCGCTTTATAAGGCAAAAAATGCAGGCCGGAATAAAGTAATTACAGACAAGGGGTGATCAATATGACGACTAAAGAACAAGACCTGAAATTCATGACCATGGCTTTTGACCAAGCCCAAAAAAGCTACGACGAAGGCGGTCTGCCTATCGGTGCGGTCATGGTTGAAGACGGCAAGGTTTTAGCCGTAGGCCACAACAAACGCGTTCAGGAAGGCGACCCGATCGCGCATGGCGAAATGGACTGCCTGCGCCAAGCGGGACGGCGCAACAGTTACAAGGCCGTCACGCTGTACACGACGCTCAGTCCCTGCATGATGTGCGCGGGCACTATTGTTCAGTTCGGCATTAAACGCGTTGTTATTGGCGAGAATGAGAATTTTGCCGGCAACATTGCGTTTTTGGAAAGCCATGGCGTCGAAGTCGTCGTGCTTGACGACAAACGGTGTATCGCACTGATGGCTCGTTTAATCCAGGAAAAACCCCAACTCTGGAATGAAGATATCGCCGTGGAATAAGCCGGCTGTTTTAAACACTATCAGAAACTGCCTCACATCGGCGGTTTCCTGCTGCCATAAATTGTCATCTTCCTGACACAATCGCATAATCCGGACAAGGAATAAAATTCATAATTTATTGTATTTTATTAACTTTCTTAAAATGGCACAATCCTGGCTTGAGCTAATAGACTAGTAAAGTCCCAAGGTGAGAAAAGGTGATATGGTGAAAAAAACCGTAAACTTGGCCATAGTCAGCAATAACACATTCGAAGCAAGCAAAGCGGCAAGCCCGAACCCTTACGACATCAGCAGCGCGCTACAGACGACACTGGACTTTAGTGAGCTGATCGCCATTTTCAGCGGCAAAATTAAAGCCATGATTCCGCACAGTGCTTTCGCTTATACCCATCCCGGGTTCGGCCTGGAAGTTAAAAGCGGCATTGCTGGCAAGTATGCCTGCAGCTATGCCCTTAAAATCGGACAACAACCGCTGGGCAAACTAAAACTGATGCGTAACCACCGGTTTAGCGATATCGAAATCAAGCTATTGGAAACACTGCTGGGCTGCCTGATCTATCCGCTGAAAAATGCGATGCTATTTCATCAGGCGTTGAGAATGGCTTATATCGACCCGCTCACCCAAACCCATAATAGGACGTCCTTTAACGACATGATAAACCGGGAGATGAAACTGGCCATGCGCAGCTCCAAAAACCTGGCCATTATTTTCCTGGACATCGACTATTTTAAAGCAATTAATGACAATTATGGTCACCACTGCGGCGACCTCATGCTCGCCTCCGTTGCGGCATGGATCAAGAACAGTCTGCGCAGCAGCGATATTGTTTTCCGTTATGGCGGTGAGGAATTCATCATTTTACTGAGCGATACTGATCTGGCCGGCGCGGAGCTACTGGCGGAAAAAATACGGGCTGCCATCGAACGGCATATCCTGGCTTATGGCATGAACGCGATCAAGGTTACTGCAAGCCTCGGCGTCAGTGCCCTGCTGGGCAACGACACGCTTGATTCCTTCATCAAGCGCGCTGATGACGCCTTGTATAAAGCCAAAAACAACGGCAGGAACCGAGTGATATCGGCCCGATAACGTTAAAACGCCACCACACAAAACGGGCCGATAGCAGCAAGCTGGCGCGGCTAACGTTAACGCCGTCTGGGTTTACTGTTTTTCGCTTCTGGTTCGGCTGTAACTGTCCTTTCCTCCCTTGCCATGCCGGCAAAATCAAACAGCAGATCCAGCTCTTTACCGGTCAATTCATAGAAATTTTGCGTTTTCAGACGCTCCGGCAACACCACGGGCCCGTAACGCAGACGTATCAATCGACTGACGGTGACCTCCTGCGATTCCCACAAGCGCCTGACCAGCCTGTTGCGGCCTTCGGTCACGATGACGTGATACCATTTATTGGCGCCCTCGCCGCCGGCAAACTGAATATCGTCAAATTTGGCCTTGCCGTCTTCCAGTTCCACGCCCTGCTTGAGTTTCTCCATCGTCGCGTCCGATACTTCCCCCAGAATTCGCACGGCGTATTCGCGTTCCACGGCTGTGGAAGGATGCATCAGGCGATTGGCCAGTTCGCCGTTGTTGGTCACCAGCAATAAGCCCGAGGTATTGATATCGAGACGCCCCACCGCTATCCAGCGGCCCACATCCAGTTTCGGCATCTTCGCAAAGATGACCGGGCGGCCTTCCGGATCGCTGCGCGTGACGACTTCGCCGGTCGGCTTGTGGTACAGCAGCACACGCGTAGGCTGTTGGCCGAATTTCTCCCAATGCACGACCCGGCCGTTGATCTGCAAAAAGTCGCCGGCCTTTAACCGGGTGCCCGGGCTGACGTCCGCGCCATTCAGCTTGATCCGGCCTTCCTCGATCCAGCGCTCGATTTCCCGGCGGGAACCGACGCCGCCGCGGGCCAGCACTTTCTGAATGCGTTCGCCCTCTACCGGTTGATTCGCATCGATCATGTTGGGCGTCGTGGCCGGTTTGATTTCGCTGAATGGTTTTCGTGTGCCTGAACCGCCGCGAGGCGCGGCTTTTTTATGCCGCTCGCCCGCCGGTGCCGTGCGCTCGGTTCTTTTCGATGCGTTCTTGTTATTCGGCTGTTTCTGCGAACTGTTCGCTGGTTTCTTGCTTCTCACTCTTTACCTGCATGGGTTGTTGCCCGTTATCCATCGACAAATCAAGATTTTGGATCTCCTGTAAAGTCGGCAGTTCATCTAACGAGGCAATATTGAAATAATCCAGAAATTGTTTGGTCGTACCGTAAATGGCGGGCCGCCCCGGCGCTTCCTTATAGGCCACTATCCGCACCCATTCGCGCTCGATAAGCGTTTGCATGATGCTGCTGCTGACGCTGACGCCGCGAATATCTTCAATTTCGCCGCGCGTTACCGGTTGCCGGTAGGCAATAATGGCCAGCGTTTCCAGCAATGCGCGCGAGTACCTGGGTGGTTTTTCCTCAAAAAGCCTTGCCACCCAGCGCGACAGTTCCTGTTTAACCTGAAACCGATAGCCGCTGGCCACTTTTTTCAGTTCGACAGGCCTGAACCGGTATTCCTCGACAATGGCGTCGATGGCCGACTGGATTTCCGGCAGTTCCGGTTGTTCGATCTCGGGGAAAACCTGTTGCACCTGCTTCGCTGTCATCGGCCTGCTGGCGGCGAATAGAATGGCTTCGACTATGCGTTTGATTTCCATGTTGACTTCTGGTTGCTCACTGACGGGCGGCGATACCGGCAATTGTGTTGGTTGACATTGTCTGCGTCGATTCCTGTGTTTGACGTAGGACTTAAGTCTGTCTAAATCGACAAGCGGCCCGTCAACAGCCTCGGGAATAACAGGAATGTTCGGGTCAATCGCATGATTTGGTACCGGCTTGGTTTTTCTGGGCTTAGGCTCTTTCTTTGGTTCAGGAGGCGATGCCGGCGCTTCTGACTCGTAGTTCGGCAATGGCGTCTGACTCGATGATGTCGATGAGTCGCTCTTTGCTGAGCTCGAGGATGGCCAGAAACGAGACAACGACCCCGTGTCGCCCTTCTTTTCGGATAAATAATTGCGAGAAAAGGAGGCTATCCGCTCCTTTAAGTTTTTCCAAAATGGTTGCCATTCGTTCACGGACTGATAACGGTTCTTTGATAATTTGATGGTGACTAAGCTGTTCCACGCGTTTCAGCACATCCTGAAAGGCCAGTAACAGTTCTTTTAACTGCACATCGGGCAGGATTTTTTCAACGCTGAGCGTGGAAACATCGACCGCCGTTTCAAACAGATCACGCTCGATCCTGGGCATCAGGTCGATCTCTTCGGCCGCGTTCTTGATCGCTTCGTATTCCTGTAGCCTGCGGATCAGCGTGGCTCTGGGATCTTCTTCCTCATCTTCCGCCTCCGGCTGCCGGGGCAGCAGCATTCTGGACTTGATCTCCGCCAGCAGCGCGGCCATCACCAGGTATTCGGCCGCCAGCTCCAGGTTCAGCAATTCCATCATCTGGATATAAGTCACATACTGATGCGTAATCTGGGCGATCGGTATGTTCAGAATATCGAGGTTCTGCCTCCTGATCAGATACAGCAGCAAATCCAGCGGCCCCTCGAAGGCTTCCAGAAACACTTCCAGCGCATCGGGCGGGATATAGAGGTCTTCCGGCAACTGATTAAACGGCGCGCCATGAACCATGGCAATGGCTTGCGGCTCTTCCAGAATCTCGGCTGTATTTTGATTCATCTGAAAAAACTACAGCCCGGCAATCGAGAAAAACAGCTGCTGAACAATATACATCGGATAAGCCAGAATCGCGCCCAAAGCACCGCTCGCCAGTAACAGCAACAGGATAATAAAACCGTAACGCTCCAGCTGGTTATATTTCCAGGCCAATCGTGAAGGCAGAATGCCGGTCAAAATACGGCTGCCGTCCAGCGGCGGAATCGGCAGCAGATTGATCAGCGCCAGCACCAGATTAATGGAAATGCCGGCAATGCCCGTGTAAATCAACGGCAATGTTACAACCTCCATGTTCAGCACTACGCCTAAACGCGCGCACAAGGCCCAACCGATCGCCATCAGCAGATTAGAAACAGGCCCTGCCAGCGCGACGATCGCCATATCGCGGCGCGGGTTCTTGAAATAGCGCGGATCGACCGGCACCGGCTTGGCCCAGCCGAAAATAAAGCCGGTGCCGGTCAGCAATAACAGGCCCGGCAAAATGATCGTGCCGAGCAGGTCAATATGCTTTATCGGATTCAAGGTCAGCCGGCCCAGCATAAAGGCCGTGTTATCGCCGTATTTTTTCGCGACCCAGCCGTGAGCGACTTCATGCACGGTGATCGCGAAAACCACCGGCAACACCCAAACCACTACACGCTGCAGCAGCGTCAATTCATTCATCATAATTTGTCTTCCTGTATCAATCGAGCATGGGGGCAAGTCCCTTGCCCTGTCTGACAATCTCGCAGCTATTACCGGAACATTCAATAATAGTCGTCTGTTCGGAGGCAATGACGCCGGCATCGATGACCAGATCCAGCTCATGTTCAAGCCTGTCCCTGATCTCGTAGGGATCGGTGAGCGCCTCGCTATCGCCCGGCAATATCAGCGTGGAACTCAGCAAAGGCTCCCCCAGTTCCTGAACCAGCAATTGCGTGACGGGGTGATCGGGAATGCGTATGCCGATGGTTTTTTTCCTGGGATGCTGAAGCCTGCGGGGGACTTCGCGCGTGGCATCGAGAATGAAAGTAAACGCGCCCGGCGTTAAGGCCTTGATCAGCCGGTAAGCGTCATTGCTGATCTTCGTGAAATTTGATACCTGCGTCAGGTCTTTACAGACCAGTGTGAAATTGTGTTTATCGTCCAGTTGTCTGATGCGGCGGACCCTGTCCAGCGCCTGTTTATCGTCTATATGGCAGGCAATTGCATAGGATGAATCCGTCGGGTAGACGATGACGCCGCCTTTACGGATGATGTCAACGGCACGATGTATCAAACGCAGCTGCGGGTTCTCGGGGTGGATTTCGAAATATTGGGCCATTGCCTGATGCGGTAGGTTGAAAAACGATAAATCATTATAGCGTATTATCGCTCCGATTCTTTCTTTGCGACTTTATCGCGCAAATAAACCGGCATTGCCTGTTCGACATCGACCGCCAGCCCTTGTTCGAAACCGTATGCACCCAATCGCGCGATAGCGCCGGCTCGCGGCAATAAGCCGGGCTCGCACCGTTCGACGAGTCCTGTCAGCCTGGCCATCAAGATGTCCTGATAAACGCCCCAGCCGGAACCGACGCCAACGCCGGCCAGTTCCGGAAATTCGATCATATCGGCCGGCGTGACGGCTTCCTGGCCCAGCAATTCGGCATAGCCCCGCTCGTCGCGCCGGTAAACGCCCCAGAAAATTTCGCCCATGCGCGCGTCCATGGCCGTAAAGGACACATTGTCATCGTAGCTATCGAAAAAATCCTGCGCGATGGCCGCCAGCGTGGACACGGGCACGACCGGCAAATCGGCGCCGAAAGCGATGCCCTGAATGATACCCGTGGCAATGCGCACGCCGGTAAAACTGCCCGGTCCGCGGCTGAACGCCAGGGCGTCGAGCTGTTGCGGTTTCAGGCCGGCTTCGGCCATCAAGGCGTCGATCATCGGCAGGATCAGCCGGGTATGTTTCTGGGGCGATACTTCAAAACGCTCGGCCACGGCCCCGTCTATGAATAGCGCCGCCGAACAGGCTTCGGTGGACGTTTCTACCGCTAATAATTTCATTGTTCAGTCTCTTGTTGAAAAAATGCCCGCACATCCTCGATATCGCGCGTACGCTTCATGGGCGGCACACTGTCTAAAAAAATCTGGCCGTAGGATCGCTTCAACAGGCGTGGATCGCAGACCATCAGCACGCCCCTGTCCTTGACGTCGCGAATCAGGCGGCCTATACCCTGCCTTAACGCAATCACGGCGGCAGGCAATTGGTGTTCGAAAAACGGATTGCGGCCCTGCCTTTCCATGGCGTTCAGGCGCGCTTTCAGCACCGGATCGCCGGGCGATGAGAACGGCAGCTTGTCGATGATCACGCAGGACAAGGCTTCGCCGCGCACATCAACGCCTTCCCAGAAACTCGAGGTGCCCAGCAAAACGGCGTTGCCGGCCACTTTGAACTGCTCCAGCAGCAACCCTTTGGGACGACTGCCCTGCACCAACAGCGGGTAGTCCAGCTTGTCTTTCAGCAACGTTTCGGCCTGTTTCAGCGCGCGATGACTGGTAAACAGAAAAAACGCCCGCCCTTTGCTGGCCTGCAGGACCGGCAGGGCGAAATTCATGATAAGCGGAATGAATTCGGGATCATTCGGCTGCGGCAAGCCTTTGGGATGATAAAACAGCGACTGGTTGGCATAATCGAACGGACTTCCCCAACTGGCGCTGGCCGCATCGATCAGACCCAGGTTATTCGAGAAATGATCGAACTTGTGCGCCACGCTCAGCGTCGCCGAAGTAAAAATCCAGACGGCCTGATGCCGCTGCATGAACGAGCTGAACTCGGCCGCGATATCGAGCGGCGTCCGGCTCAGAGTGAAGGTTTTCTTGTGAACCTCGTACCAGCGAATCCATTTGCCGCTATCGTCATCGATAATGATCTTCAATTGCTGAAGCAGCTCTTCGGCGCGCTTGAAACACGACTCCAGCCCCTTGGTTTTGACCGAAGCCAGCTCCAGCTGGTCGTTCAGGCGCTGCAACTGCTCCTTCACGGCCGTCAGGCCGGCGGCTATTTTGGGGTTGTTTTCAATTTCATGCCATTCGCCGCGCCTCAGCTCGATCCCGAAGGCCAGACGCAGGTCCTTGACTTCGTGGTCCAGATCTTCACAGGCCGTGCGCAAGGCCGGTATGTCGGTCGCATCCTTGAAATACTCGACCAGCGCATCGCTGGCCAGATCATTAAGCTGCCTGCCGCCAATATTAATGCCGAGAAAGTTTGAGGCCGTATCGGCCAACTGATGCGCCTCATCGATGATCACGACGTCGGCGTCCGGCAACAGCTCGCCGAAACCGCTGTCGCGTATCGACCAGTCGGCGCAGAGCAAATGATGATTGACGACCAGAATTTCGGCTTCCTGCGCTTTTTTGCGGGCCTTGACCAGAAAACACTCGGCATAATCGGGACACTCCTGCCCCAGGCAATTTTCCGCCGACGAAGTGGCCTGGTACCAGATAGGATCAGCCTCGGCGACTTCGGACATTTCCGAGACATCGCCGATTTTGGTGCGCTGCGCCCAGGACCGGATCTTTGCCAGCGCCGCCGCGTCTTCCTTGTTGAAACCCAAGGTCGATTCAAACGCGTTCTTCAGCCGATAGGTGCATAGATAATTGCTGCGACCTTTCAGCAGCGCGGCTACAAAAGGCTTCTTGATCGCCTTGCGGATAACCGGCAAATCCTTATTGAACAGTTGATCCTGAAGATTCTTGGTGCCGGTCGAAATAATGACTTTCTTGGCCGATAAAATGGCCGGCACCAGATAGGCGAAAGTCTTGCCCGTGCCGGTTCCTGCCTCCGCTATCAAATTCCGGCTTTCTTCAACGGCACGCGCGATCGCCTCGGCCATCTCAACTTGAGCCGCCCTGGGATGATAACCTGAAATTATCTTTGATAACGCGCCGTCACTGCCGAAGAAAGAGTCTAATTCTGTCACTTGAGAAATAATAAAAAGCCCGTATGGGCGAACACGGAGAAACTCGTACCAATAGAAAAATGTACGAAACAGCCTGATTCGGTTTCAAATTATACCGCGATAAATGAAATACCGGTCGTCTGTTTGACTTAAATTCCGGTTTAAGGAACTTTAATGGCATCGGCCATGAGCGGCGTCTGGCTCATTCTTCGCCGCCCAGGCGGCGATGTTCATCCATATAATCCTGGCGGCGCATGGGGCCTATCAGTATCAGGCCGGCTAAAAAACCGCCGGCATGCGCCCAGAATGCGACATTGACGGGTCCTTCCGCACCGAACAGGCTGCTGAGCAGCTGAATCACGAACCATAAACCGAGCATATACACAGCCGGAATTGTCGCCGTGGTGATAAAAAAGCCTATCGGAATCAAGGTGTAAATAGAAGCCCTGGGATACAGCCGGGCATAAGCGCCCATCACGCCGCCCACGGCGCCTGAAGCGCCAACCATGGGCGTGATCGCTGCCGGATCGGAGGCGATTTGCGCGCCGGCCGCCGCTACGATGCAAGCCAGATAAAAGACTATAAAGCGAACTTTTCCCATCGAATCCTCGACATTATCGCCGAAAATCCACAGGAACCAGAGATTGCTGATGATATGAAACCAGCTGCCATGCAGAAAGGCATGCGTGATCAAGGTTTTGGCACTGCCCTTGCCATCAAGGACGCAGCCTATGTCCTCAACCAATGGAATCGTCGTACCAGGCGGCGCAATACCCAGTAAATCGCCCGGAATCAGGCTGTAAAGGCAAAATGAATTGATCAGAGGCAAAACGTTTCCGCCACCCTGAATAAAAAGCCATACCGCAATGTTAAGACCGATAATGGTGATGGTCGCTACTGGCGAACGGACTGTCGGATTTTCATCTCTGATTGGAAACATAAAAAGCCTTCCTTTAATGATTAGCCTGTTTATAGCTTATTGTGCGGTAAATTAACATGAGTGTCACTACCTATGAACTTGGCAGAAATGACCTGTGCAGCGATGTCAAACGGCATCGACATGAAGGCGCTTTAGTCGATATCTGCACGCTTGAGCCAAGAATGCTCCGGCTTACACGGCAAAATGGTAAGAACGCTTGACAGTATCGGCCTTACCAAGCGCTTTATTCGCTGCCGATAACAATTCATCGAGCGTTTTGCCGTTCTTCGGGTAAATCGATATGCCAACGCGGCTTGATAATGAAATATTTCGGCCTGCCGATTGAATAGTTTCTTCAATGCCTTTAAGCAGTCTTTCCGATAGCAGGCAAAGCTCTTCCTCCGACTGAAAAAACGGCACAAACAAATACAGTTCACCGCTGTCCAGCTTCACTGCAAACTCGTCTTTTCTGCTTAATCTGACAATTGTGTCATGGATCTCGCTTAACAAATGCTCGCATTCCTGCCGGCTCAGCATTGAGTCCATTTTTACGCAATCACCCACAAACACATCAAGAAAAGCTATGCGCATGCCATATCTATCGGCTTTCGTTCTAAAAAAAGGAAATATCCTCTCCAATTCCACCCTGTCGATTAACGCAGGCAATGCCAATTGGTCATCCTGATCCGCTCTCATGGATGTCTGCTCATCGTCAGCGTTCTCTATTTGTTGCTCGTCCGCGGCATCATGCTGTGTTTTTTCGATATTTCTTTTTCTACTTTTGCCAAATAACCAGCCCCAGGCTTTGCCAATATCATCAAGCCCTCGATGTGATGTTTTCTTTTCCATGACTCTCCTTATTCTTTTATAAAGTCTCCTGTCGACGCGACCGCACCAGCGTCTTGATGCTAAAGTCCAACCGGCAGAATTCGCCTCAGATAAAAACCCATCATTCAAATTCACCCATTTCAACTAATCACCCGATATAGTAAAAAACAAATCCGGCCGTTATCTATCCGTATCATTATCTAAGTGATCTTACGAATACTTTTAATGTCCTCAATTCGCTATAAGTACTCCGAACCGGATCGGGTTTTTATTCGCTGAATTATTCATGTTTTTGGGACCCGATTATCAATAATGAGGATTAGCTACGGAATGAAACAAGCCTGCAGCAGTCAGCGGTAGAAGCCATCTTGCAGTTGAACACCGGCAAGATGCCAGCGAACATTAAAGACAACCGCGGAATTTATCGATATGACGACAATCGCTGGCAAAAAACTCAAACCGGCTTATCAATTAAGCGTCTTCCATCCTGATATTAAGCCACGATATTGAAGCATCTCGATCATTAGATTAAGGCATACAACCATGGCTGATCGCATTAATAAACCTCAAGTCGGGGCCCCTGATCCTGAATTAACCACTTCGCCAATCCTTGAAGAGTATCCGTTGGAAGCCCAGGATTTCAAGCTTCAGCAACCCGGCGCCAAGAGCTGCCTGTTCAATAACAGAAGTTATGAACATGGTTCTTATGTCTGCAGTGGCGACAACTTATTGCATTGCGATTATGGCGTCTGGATAAAAGCCGGCTCCTGTGACCCTGATAACGTTTAAACGCCCCGTCTATGTCGCTATTGATCGATGGTTTTTTCAATACTGGACATATCATCATCCTTAAAGGATTCCAATATGCATAAATTATCCGAATTCCAGATCAACAATTTTAAAAGACAATTAAAGTGCCGCTTTATGGAACTGCGCCATGAAATACGCGAGGAACTGCTATCTTATGATAATGAACAATACAAGGAGTTGGCTGGAAGTGTCCATGACTCAGGAGACGAGTCAGTGGCGGACCTTCTCGTTGATATCAATCTCGCCAGCATAGACCGGCATGTACATGAAATCAACGACATCGATGCCGCGCTGCTACGCATCGCCGAAGGCCATTACGGAAACTGCATGGACTGCGACTCGCCGATAGGATTCAAGCGCCTGTTGGCTTACCCTGCTGCAAAACGGTGCATCGTCTGCCAGACACTTTATGAAAAAACTCATGCCGACACTAGAAGATCAGACGTAGAAGTCAACCTGTAAGACACACGCCTGCCTGGATACAAGAGCGGTTATGCTTCTGCATTTACCCATGATAGACTCCAGCCATCCTTGAGAAAGGACGCATCCGCAGTCCGAACATTCAGCTCAACCGCATAGAACTATCCGCGGCCGACCAATAGCCTGTCAACGCTCACTCCTTGCCACATCAGGCAGCCGGTTTTCCTCGATAGTCTTATGAATCAGCTTGTCGGCGCCTTCGAGCTGGGCATCATAGACATCGGTCAGATACGTTCCCGGCGGCGTAGTGGTCAAAGGTTCCAGAACCGAGCGTCCCGGTTTGCTGGTATCGATGCGCGTGATGGCCGAAAGCCCGGGGCGTAGCGGATGCGCGCGCAATTCCTCCGAATCCAGGCCGATTCTTACAGGCACGCGCTCGCTGATGTGAATATAGTTGCCGGTGGCGTTCTCCGGCGGCAGCAGGCCAAATACGCTGCCGGTGCCCGCTCCCAGGCCGAGTACCTCGCCGTGATAGACCACATCCGACCCGTACAGATCGACGGTGATTTCAACCGGCTGTCCGGGCTGCACGTAAGTCAGTTCGCTTTCCAGAAAATTGGCCTCTATCCACAAATAATCCAGCGGCACGATGGCCAGCAGCGGCGTATCGGGGCGTACCTGCTCGCCGGGCTGAATGCTGCGTTTGGCAACGAATCCCGAAACCGGCGCCACGATTTCCTGCCTGACCCGGTCCAGATAGGCCTGCTTGAGGGCGGCAGCGGCCTGCAGGACCTTGGGGTTATCGGCCAGTCCGGCGCCGTGCACCAGCGCCTCGGCCCCGCTCAATTCGGCGCGGATCTGCCGGACCGCTGCCTCGAGTTCGAGAACGGCGAACTGCGTATCCTCGATCTGCTGCGCCGAAACGGCGCCGTCCTCAGCCACGCTACGGTAACGCGCGAGGTCCCGGCGGTTTCGATTGAGCACGGCTTCCTTTTCGGCAAGCCGCTGGCGCAGCGTCTCAGCCTTGCTGAACAGGATTTCAACCTGGCGCACGGATTCGGCCAGATTGGCCTGCGCCCGCTCCAGCGCGACTTGAGCATCCAGGCCGTCGAGGCGCATCAATACATCGCCCTCGTGCACGTATTGGGTATTGTCAATGCGCACGTCCACGATCGTGCCGCTGGTCTGCGCCTTCAACGAAGCCAGATTGCCCGTGACATAGGCGTCGTTGGTTACCACGAAATGCCGGGTGTGGAAGTGCCAGTAACCCAGATAAATAAGCCCTGCCAGGCCGACGATAGAAGTGACTGCCACCAGCCGGCGCGCCCGCAGCGCCTGCCATCGCCGCAAGCGCTTCCGCTCATTTCTCGAAACCGTTTTGAGCGAGCTGATTTTGCTGTCCTGCATGCTATTCATGGTTATTTGCCTTGTTTTCGTATCCGCCTCCCAAGACTTCGATCAACCCGACCGCGGCCTGAAGATGTTCGGCTTGTAATTCGCTGAGTTTCAGTTGCTGTTCGATCAACTGGCTGTCCGCATCGATCTCGCCGTCGCGCGCATTGAGGCCTGCCCGGTAGCGCTTAACGTTCAGCCTGGCTTCCGCCTCGGCTGCGTGCAGCGCCCGCTCCTGGGCGGCATCATGGGCCTGGCTTTTGCGCCAGTGAGCCAGCGCGTCGGCCACTTGCTGCACGGCGGCCAGCAAGGCTTCGTTATAGCCCTCCACGGCCGCATCGTAACCGGCCTGTTCGTTCTTCAGGGACGCTTCCAGGCGTCCGCCTTCGAAGATAGGCAGCGTGACGGTCGGCCCAATCGAATAAGCCACGCTGGCGCCATTGGAAAGGAACAGATCCTTGAGATTCAAACTGTGCAATCCTGCAAAACCCACCAGGTTCACATCAGGATAAAATTCGGTTTCGGCAACTTTCACCAGTTTTGCGGCCGCCTTGACCCGCCAAAGCGCTGCAGCGACGTCCGGCCGGTGAGCCAACAGACCTATCGATAATGATTCGGGCAGCGGGAAAGGTCCGGCAAAGTCATTTTCCGAGACGACGATGTCCTTGCCCCAATCCGGTCCCTGTCCTGCCAGCGCGGCCAATCGATTGCGCAGCACCTGGGCTTCCGCGTACAGGCTGGTCTCCCGCTGACGCACTGCCTCCAGTTTCTGCTCGGCGGCATGGACCGGGTCTTGCGTGTCAATGCCTTTATCCCGGCGCAGCCTGCCGAGGCGCAGCTTTTCCTCGGCATTGGCAACCAGCGTCTGGGCCAGCCGGATCTCGTCCTCGGCCGAGCACAGCCGGAAATAGCCGCGCGCGATGGAGGTGCTTAAAATCAGTTGCGCCACGGCCAGTTCCGATGCCTGCGCCTGCTCCCTGCCCAGCGCCGCTTCCAGCGCGGCCCTGTCCTTGCCCCAAAGATCGAGATGGTAACGAAACACGAGCGGGTCAATGTAAGCCCCCATAGCGGTTGTCCCGCCGGTAGGACCATAGAAATCGGTCTCGGAAAAACGGCGCAGATGCAAGTCGGCGCTGGCACCCACGCTGGGCAACATTTCGGCAGCCTGATAATCGGCCACGGCCTGCGCCTGGCCAAGTCTGGCGCGGGCTACCCGAAGCGCGGGACTTCCGCGCAACGCCGTTTCCACGAGCCGATCCAGTTCCGGGTTCCTGAAGTCGCGCCACCATTGCGCTCTCGGCCATTCTCTGACGCGCTTTTCGGCGGCCTGACCGGATTGTACAGTCTGCTCCAGGCTCGGCATGTCCATCAGTTTTGCCCTGTCCCCTTCTTCCGGAAACAGCGCGCAGCCATTGATCAGTAACGGGCCGGCCAATAACCAGATTATTTTTCGGCGTGTTTTGATTTGCCTGCGCATCGGTTAAGGCTCCTCAACCAGCGCTTCCAGCGCTGTTTTGCGCACAGCTTGCCTGGGCAGGAGTCGGCGCGTAGGGCCTGCCGGGTGCGCAAACCAGACCAGGGCCGCGAGCGCCAGAAATATCCAGGCCGCGATGCGGAAGGTATCATTAAGCCCCAAAATGGCGGCATGCCCGCCGGCAAGTTCGGCCAGCCTGGCCGTGGCGATCTGACCGGGCATGTCGGCCGCATTCAGGCTGGCAATGGTCTCTCTGCCCACTATGTCATAAGGCGTCAGCGTTTCGATCAAACGGCTTTGATGGAACGCGGCGCGCCGCTCCCAGATCACGCCGAGCAGCGGTGACGCTATGCTGCCGCCCAGTACGCGCAGCAGACCGCCCAACTCCACGGCCTGATTTTGACGGCGCGGCGTCAGTCCTGACAGGAACAGCGTCGTGAGCGGCACGAACAACCCGCCCAGACAGAAGCCTTCCAGCACCTGAGACCCGAGCGTATCGCTGAACAAACTGTTGCGCCGAAAAAAATCGTAAGTGCTGGTCCAGAAGCAAAATGCGGCGAAAGCCGCCAGATTCAAACCGGCCAGCCAGCGCGCATCGAAGTAATGGACGATCCGGTGAAAAAACACAGCCATCGGCTTGGCCAGGAATATCAGCGGCAACAGCACGGAGCCGACCATGAACGAGGTATAGCCGGCCACCGACTGCAGGCGCACCAGCAGAATCGACAGCAAGCCGTACATGAGCAGGAAGCTCACGCTCAGTACGATAGAACCGATGGCGAAGTTGCGGCGTGTTAACAGGCGTATATCCAGCAACGGATGACGTTCGGCCAGTTCCCATATAATGAAGCCGGCAAGAGCCAGCAGGCCGATAAGTGCCAGCGATACGATCAGCCCGGAGTTATACCAGTCCGCATCCTGCCCCTGGTTCAGCGCTGTCTGCAAGCAGCCCAAAGCCACAGCCAGCAGCAGGAAACCCATCCGATCAAAGGGCTTATCAGTGCGATTCGATGTCCGGTCGAACAGCAAGGCCCAGACCAATGCCGCCGAAACAAGCGCAAGCGGAAAATTCAGATAAAACAGCCAGCGCCAGCCCAGAGCATCGGCAATCCAGCCGCCCGCCGCCGGCCCCAGCGTGAACGGACTCAGGGCAGCCATGCTCCAGAGCGCGACGGCAAAGGCTTTTTTGGGTTCGGGGTACTCATTCAGCAACAAAGTCTGCGACAAGGGTATCGTCAGCCCGCCGAAAAAGCCTTGAAGAACCCGTCCCAACAGAAACCAGACCAGTTCATCCGCGACGGAGCAAAGCAGTGATCCCAGCGCCATGAGCATCATGGCTACGATAAACAGCCGTACTCTGCCGAAGCGCGCAGCCATCCATGAGCTGACAGGCAAGGCAATCGCCATGCTGATGAAATAATACGTCTGCATCCAGCTTGCATGGCTCGGGCTGACACCCAGCCCGCCGGTGGCGTGTAAACTGATGGAAGCAAACGCGCCGGTATTGAAAAGCACCAGCACGTTGCCCAGCAGCAATGCAAAGTTGAGCAAGAAAAACTGTCCGCCGCTCAGGGCGCCCTGGCTCGCCGCCCTGACCACTTTCAGTCTGTCACGCGGTGACGCCGCCAGGCCAGGTTGCGCTTTCTTGCCGACAATACTCATGATGGAAACCTCTTATTATTAGAATATTATGATATTCAATAAGAGCAATTTCCCTGCCAATCTGGAGCATTTAAAACAAGCTTAATAAAATCAGTGGATTAAGTTCGTCTGCCAGCGGGAAGCCAACCCTAATCCAAAGCAGCGGTTACTCAATATCGTCAAATAACGAAATATCGTGACCCTGTTCCTTCTGCCTTACGTAATCAAATAAAATACTGTACCAAGCCCGCCCAGCATGACAACCAAAGGTGGGCTTTTGCCTCCTCTGCGTTAGCCCGAAGCTGATACCTGCAAGGCTTAACAATCCGGCATTTCAGATGCGCAGGCTGATAGCCTGTTCTCAAGCATTGAAAAATAAAAAAACAATAAAAAACCGCCTTCGGATACCCGAGAGGCGGTTTTTGTTGGGCAATAGCAGTTATATTTATGCCGCTAATGACTGAGCGCGCTTGCGATTGAAGCCCAGCAATCCCGCTAAGCCGGAACCAAACAGCCAGACGGCCGCAGGTACGGGAACAGCTGAAACCGGACCTGAAGCAATGTTATCTACATAAAGGCTTGAATCAAATAGAGTATCACCAAAATTACTGACAACGAACTTAAGATCAGTAAAGTCGTTAAGGGCAGTGAACGTAAAATTCTTCCAGCCGCTGGAGCCAAAATCGCCCACTGTCGCGACATCTGATACTAAATATTCAGTATCGCCTGCGACAAGAGCGAAATCATTCAAAGGCATATAATCACCCGCATTAAAACTATAGCTGAACGAAATAATATCACCGGCTAAAGCATTAACTGTCTGTGATAATATTGAACCATTGGTTCCGCCGTAGGCGCTTGTGTCTGTGCCTGAGATTGTACTTAATACAGCATAACCGCCGGCATCCAGGGTAACATTCCCTTCAGTGCTCCAGCCAGCCAGCCCGGAGTCAAAGTTTCCGTTTGTAATCGTTGCGGAATTCGCAATTTGACTGATAGACAGCAATCCCAAAATAGCCGCCGTTAATTTCACTTTTTTCATTGTACTTCTGCCTTATTATTTAATTTTTAAGAAATCCAGATTTTTTGATGCTTTAAAATCCATGGAACTCCACCCCTATGAGCTATGAAGCGTACATATGCCAAAAAGTCGAATTGCATTACTCGTTAGGGTGCTCCAAAATTGTATTTGTTCTCATCACGCAGTATTGTGATAAACCCCAAAAAAATTATTATTTCCTATAGAAGTTTCAGAAAAAATATTAAGTGCATTAAATTGACCTGCTGTTGGATGGTTTTTCCCGAATACCTTTTTCAGCTGACCATGGCTATCGTTGCCGTAACCCCGCATTCTGGATCAAAATCGGCCAACAGCTACGGGCGGCTTCTGGTTATGCCAAGCTTCAGCATGCGCGAGCGCAAGGTGTTCGGGTTCATGTCCAGCAAGGCGGCGGCGCCCTTGGCGCCCGAGATGACCCAGCCGGTATCCTCAAGCGTGCGCAGGATGTGATTGCGCTCCATCTCTTCCATGGTGGCCGGCTGACCTGCTCCGTCATGGTTATCGGCGTACGGATTGAGCAGTGGGCCGATTTCCAGTACCGTCGACTGGCAGAGGATAACGGCGCGCTCGATCACGTTCTGCAGCTCCCGCACATTGCCGGGCCATGCGTAACGCTGCAGGGAGGCCAGCGAGGCAGCATCGATGTCATTGATGCGTTTGCCGAGCTTTTGAGCGTATTTGGCCAGGAAAAACCGGGCCAGCAGCGGAATATCGGCCTGGCGCTCGCGCAAGGCCGGAAGATTGATGGGAAACACGTTCAGGCGGTAGTACAGATCGGCCCGGAACCGGCCAGCCACGACATCGTCGGCGAGATTGCGGTTAGTCGCCGCGATCACGCGCACATTGACTTTCAAGGTCTCGCTTCCGCCCACGCGTTCGAATTCCTGCTCCTGGAGCACGCGCAGCAGTTTGCCCTGGGCCGCCGGCGGCAACTCGCCCAGTTCGTCCAGCAGCAAGGTTCCGCCATGCGCCAGCTCGAAGCGTCCCTTGCGTTGCTGGGTCGCGCCGGTGAACGCGCCTTTCTCATGGCCGAACAATTCGCTCTCGATCAGTTCGCCTGGCAGGGCCGCGCAATTGACCTTGACCAGTATCGCGCCGCTGCGGTCGCTGAGATCGTGAATGCCGCGCGCAAGCAACTCCTTGCCGGTGCCGGTCTCGCCCAGCAGCAGCACCGGCGTGTCCGTGCGGGCCACCATGCGGGCCTGCTCGAAGACCGAGCGCATGGCCTTCGATCCGCTGACGATCTCGCCGAAATTGTGCTCGTAGTCGATCACTTCCTGCAGATAGCCTTTCTCGAGCTGAAGCCTGTTAAGTTCCTGCTCGGCCAGCCGCCGGTCGTTCACATCGCGCAGGATTATCGTATAAAGCCGCTGTCCGCTGGTTTCCAGCGGCGAAAAAGTGGCTTCGATCGCAAACTCCTCGCCGTCGGCGCGCCGCGCGCTCAGACCTTCCGGCACCCAGGTCGGCGCCTTGACGGCATGCTCGTCAAAGCCGAGGAATTGCCTGAACAAAGTATGGCAATGCGGCGCGATAAAACGCTCGACAGGTTGGCCGATGGCGAGGTCGGCGGCACAGCGGAAAATTCTTTCGGCGGCGGCATTGAACAAGGTGATGCGGTGCTGCTGATCAACCGCGACAATGGCGTCCATGACCGAACCCAGGATAGCCGAAAACCGGTGCTCGCTTTCGGCCAGCGCCTGCATGGTCAGCCGCTGCTCTGTCCGGTCGCGCTGTGTTTCCACGACGGCGACGATTTCGCCTTTGTCATTGACAATGGGACCGGCGTCGATAACCAGATAAAGCCTGCGGCCGTCCGGCATCGGGCACCAGTTCTCCGTATGCAGCGTGCCGGTGTCCGACATGAAATCGCCGGCTTTTTCATAGAGGCTATCCAATTTTCCGAGCGAACGGTCGAGCAGCAGATCGGCCAAGCAGGGACGGGACTCGGCATAAAAGCCCTGCCAATGCCTGCTAGTGCCGATCATGTCCTCGGCCCTGAGCCCTGTCAGCCGCTCGCAGGCCTTATTCCAGATCACGACCCGGTGCCGGGTATCCAGCACAAAGGTCGAAACGGGCATGTGTTGCAGCAAGTGCTCTGCAAAGATGTTTTGTGGCGGTTTTTTCAGCATGGAATAGAATCACAGGGGTTCCGCGGCAGCATCTTGAGCCTGGCGGCAAAGGAGAAGAACACTTTTGAATCAGGTACCGATTATCGCTTTAATCGTTCCATTTCTTCGAGCAAATCCAATATCAGCGCGCTGCCCGGCAGATTGATATCCAGATCCTGCTGCAATCTTAAGGCAATTTGCAGACGTTTCAAGGCATGCGTGTCAAAACGCCAGGTATAAACAGAAGAACCCTCGGGCTCCAGTACCCCTTCTTCAACCATTTCAATCACCCGCTCGGGACTGATCTTGGTAAAATCGCATAATTCGACCAGCGTAAAGCGCATGCTTTCATCAAGCACCGTACCGGAAATCACGACTATCTCTTTTTTCATCTCATACCCCCATTGCCGCGCGCGGATTCATCGGCATCACTTTGGCCATTTGCTCATACAAGGCTTTTGCCTCATCGGTCCTGGCCGATGGCGTGACAATCTTCAATGCTACATACTGATCACCGGCAGGCGCCCCAGGCAGACCGCGGCCCTTCAGGCGCAACTGCTTGCCGGCCTGTGAGCCGGCCGGAATTTTCAATTCGACAGTGCCGCCCAGTGTCGGCACCGGAACGGTAGCGCCCAAAGCCGCCTCCCACGGCGTGACCGGCAGTTCAAGATGAATATCGCGTCCCTCGGCACGAAAATAACGATGGGGCTTGAATTCTATTTCCAGATACAGATCACCGTTGCCGCCGCCGCCAAACCCCGGCATGCCCTGCCCTGCCAAGCGTATGCGCTGCCCGGCCTTGATGCCTTTCGGAATTTTGACATTCAGCGTGCGCACGTTTGAAACCATGCGGCCCTGGCTGTCCATTTGCGGCACGTTCAGGGAAATCAGACTGACGGCGCCGCGGTAAGCATCCTCCAGATCGATCTGGATCCTGGCCTGCTGATCGCTGCCTTGTGCCTGCGTCTGCCTGCCATAGGCGCCGTCTCGTCCCCGCCTGAAACCGCCGCCAAACAAAGCTTCGAAAAAATCGCTGAACCCGCCCCCC
Source organism: Methylobacter luteus IMV-B-3098 (assembly GCF_000427625.1). Taxonomy (GTDB): domain Bacteria; phylum Pseudomonadota; class Gammaproteobacteria; order Methylococcales; family Methylomonadaceae; genus Methylobacter; species Methylobacter luteus. Next base: position 622,994 of record NZ_KE386569.1, on the reverse strand, counting down.
GTCTGCGTACCGGCAAAACCCTGGTCAGCGCCGAAATCAAAGCCCCAGTCGGGCGGCGGCGTAAATGGCTGACCCTCCTGCCAGCCGCGCCCTACCTGATCGTAGGCGGCCCGTTTTTTAGGATCCTTGAGCACCTCGTAGGCCTCGCCCAACTCCTTGAACTTTGCCTCGGCATTGGCCTCCTTGCTGACATCGGGATGGTATTTACGGGCCAGTTTGCGGTAGGCCCGCTTTATCTCGTCCGGCGTCGCATCCTTGGAGAGACCCATTATTTTGTAATAATCTTTGTATTCCATAGGGCTGATCAGCTCCGCTTTAGCATGAGGAACGGGTAAATTAAACGCGCCAAACAAACAGGGTTATAATCCGGAAACGAGGCCCGGATAAGGCTAAGAACTTTATAAAGCCATGGCTGTCTTTATACCATGACAATGCCGTTATTTGGAGCCTTTATGACAGGGTAAGTTTCTCCTGCACCTGGATATGAAACGTATATAACAACCAAGAAAAACCAAGGTTTCCGAATAAGGTTCATCCCATGAAAAATACTCCGCTAGCCCCTTCGCAACTTTACAAGCCGTGCAATATCGAACAATTGAAATTCGATTCCACCGACGAGCTTGAAGACATTGACATCATCGTCGGCCAGGAACGCGCCCTAGAGGCCATCAGGTTCGGCATCCGCATCAATAAAAGAGGCTACAACATTTTCGCGATGGCGCCTGCCGGCACCGGCAAGTTCACCACGATCAAGCAACTGGTTGAACACGAAGCCCTCCACCGGCCCGTGCCTTCGGACTGGTGCTATGTCAATAACTTCAGTCAGCCGGCCAGGCCCTCGGCCATCCAATTGGCGGCCGGACAAGGCAGGACTTTCCAGCACGACATGGCGCAGTTGATCGACGAACTGAGCGTGGCCATACCGGCCGCCTTCGATGGCGACGAATACCGCTCCCGCGCCGGCGAGCTCGAAAGCGAATCCCGCCAACGGGAAATCAGTGAGTTGAATCAGCTGCGCGAGGAAGCCGAAATCGCCCATATTCTGCTGACCGAGACGGTGACTGGCTACGCATTCGCGCCGGCCGACGAAAACGGCGTCGGGTTGACGCCCGAGCAGTTCAATAAGCTCGATAAAGAACAGCAGCATAAAATACAGAGCGCAATTTTCGATCTGCAGGAACGCCTGCAGCAACTGCTGAAAAAATTTCCGATCTGGCGCAAGGAAACCAAACGCAAGCTTCAGGCCCTGAATCGTGAAGTCGCCGCCCTCGCCGTCAACCATTCCATCGATGAGCTGATCGAAAAATATGGCAAGCAGCCCGACGTCATCAATTATCTGAATGACGTTCAGAAGGACATTATCGAGCACGTACGGGATTTCATTCCGCACAGCGAAAAAGTGCTGCCTTTCATGGACTTTCAACAGGAATCGAACCCGCTGAAGCGCTATCAGGTCAATCTGATCGTCGATTTCAGCAACAAGCGCGCCGCCCCCGTGGTTTACGAAGACCTTCCGAATTACAGCAACCTGATCGGGCACACGGACCATCAGGCCCACATGGGTTCATTGATCACCGATTTCACGATGATCAAGCCGGGCGCGCTGCATAAGGCCAACGGCGGCTACCTGATTATCGACGCCCGGAAAATCCTGTTTCAGCCCTATGCCTGGGAAAGCCTTAAAAGAACGCTGCAGGCCGGTGAAATCCGTATCGAACCGCTGGAGCGAACGCTCAGCCTGATCACTACCTCTTCATTGGAACCGCAGCCCATACCGCTTGTTGATTTAAAGATCATCCTGTTCGGCGACCCGCTGCTTTATTACCTGTTAAGCGCCTATGACCCTGAGTTCCACGATCTCTTCAAGGTTGCCGCCGATTTCGATGTGTCCGTTACCCGCGAAAACAGCACCCATGAGTATGCCCGCCTGCTGGCCACGATCGCCAGGCGCGAAAAACTGCGGCCGTTGAGCCAGCATGCCGTGGCCAGAGTGATCGAACACAGCTCGCGCATGGCCGGCGATGCCGAGAAGTTACTGACGCACCTGCGCAGCATCAAGGACCTGCTGACCGAATCCGACCATTGGGCCGAAGAAAACGGCCACACCCTGATTGCCAACAGCGATGTCCAGAAAGCCATCGACCACAAGATCCGCCGGCTGGACAAACTCAGGGAAAAGCTCTACGAAAACATCGAGCGCGGCACTGTGCTGATCGATACCGAAGGCAAGGTGGCCGGCCAGATCAACGGCCTGTCCGTGCTGCAACTGGGCGAATTCAGCTTCGGCCAGCCGTCGCGCATCACGGCGACAACGCGCCTCGGTACCGGCAAAGTGGTCGATATCGAACGCGAAACCGAACTGGGCGGCGCCATTCATTCCAAAGGCGTGCTGATCCTGTCGAGCTTCATCGCCTCCCGCTATGCCCGGAACAGCCCGTTCTCGCTGTCCGCCAGCCTGGTGTTCGAGCAATCCTACGGTCACGTCGATGGCGACAGCGCTTCGCTGGCCGAACTCTGCGTTATTCTGTCCTCGCTGGCCCAGGTGCCTTTACGGCAGGACCTTGCCATTACCGGATCGGTCAACCAGCTGGGGTATGTGCAGCCCATCGGCGGCGTCAATGAAAAGATCGAAGGCTTCTTCGATATCTGCGTCAAAAAAGGCCTGACCGGTACGCAGGGCGTAATCATCCCGTCCACGAACGTCAAATTCCTGATGCTGCGCTGGGATGTCGTGCACGCGGTCCAGTCCGGCCAGTTCAATATCTACGCCGTCACAACCGTGGATGAAGCGCTTGAACTGCTGACCGGCATGGAAGCCGGCGCTGCCGACGATCAGGGCAAGTATCCCCCGGCATCATTCAACGGCAAGGTCGAAGCCCAGCTATTGCAGTTTACGACAATTACCAAAGAGCTCCGTCTCAGGGCCGAGCAACAGGAACCCTCCAGAAACAGCAAAGGTTAACATCCGGAGACTTGCAGGGGCGACTTCAGCCGCCTTTACAATCTGTTTTTGACACTACCATTCCAGGGAGCCAATAACGCATGACCATCCCCAAATATTTCCGCCCCGATATGGAGCAGAAGCTCGACGGACTGGACGAGCTGGCCCGGGATTGCAGCTATTCCTGGGTCCATGGCGCCGACGAGATATGGCGCGAGCTGGATGCCGAATTCTGGGCGCAAACCCGGAATCCCTGGCTGGTGCTGCAAACGGTTTCGCGCGCCCGTCTGGAAGAGCTGTCGAAAAGTGAAACTTTCTGTGAAAAACTGCGCACGATCGTCTCGGCCCACCGCCAGTCCCTGTCGGAACAGCGCTGGTTCCAGATGAAACAGCAGCAAGACATAGCCCTGCAAAAAATCGCTTATTTCAGCATGGAGTTCGGCCTCAGCGAGGCTCTGCCTATCTATTCGGGCGGGCTCGGCCTGCTGGCCGGCGATCACTTAAAGGCCGCCAATGATCTGGGTCTGCCGCTGGTGGGCGTCGGCCTGCTCTATCAAAAAGGCTATTTCCGCCAGGCCTTCGATGCCGATGGCAATCAGATTGCCCTTTACCCGGCCAGCGAAATCAGCGATATGCCGATCTCGCCAGTCCGGATCAATCAAGGCGAATGGCTGCGCATACAGCTGCTGACGCCGTCCCGATTATGGGTGCGGGTATGGCAGGCACGCATCGGCCGCATCAAACTGTACCTGCTCGATTCCAATGATCCGGCCAATCATCCGGTGGATCGCTGCATCACGGCTGAACTGTACGGCGGCGGATCGGAATACCGGCTGTCCCAGGAAATCCTGCTCGGCATCGGCGGCTGGCAGGTTCTGCAGGCATTGGGCATCACCCCTGATGTCTGCCATCTGAACGAAGGCCATGCCGCACTGCTGGTCCTTGAGCGCGCACGCCATTTCATGCAAAAACACGCCGTCGATTTCGCGACGGCCCTGACGGTGACGCGCGCCGGCAACCTGTTCACCACCCATACCTCGGTGGAAGCTGGCTTTGACCGCTTCAGCCCCGAGCTGATCAAGAACAGCTTGGGGCTTTATGCCAAGGAACTGAATCTCGATCTCGATGAGCTGCTGGCTTTCGGCAGAATTCCCGGCAACAACAGCCCGGCAGCACCTTTTAACATGGCCTACCTGGCGATACGCGGCAGCGCCGCCGTCAACGGCGTCAGTCGTTTGCACGCAAAGGTCAGCCGGGATATTTTCAATCCCCTGTTTCCGGGCTGGCCGAAATATGAAGTACCGGTCACGCATGTTACCAATGGCGTCCATGTCCCGGCCTGGGATTCCATGGAAGCCGACGAGCTCTGGACCAACTTGTGCGGCAAGAGCCGCTGGTTTTGCGACCCGGCGCATCTGGCCGAACAATTCCGCCGGGTCAAGGATCAGGACCTCTGGCACTTACGCGCTCAGAACCGGTCCCGGCTGGTGCAGTTCGTCAGGGACGAATACAGCCGGGAACTGAATGTGCACAGCAATTTATCGGACAGTGAACTGGAAGATCTGGCGTTGCGCCTTTTCGACCCGAATGTGCTGACTATCGGCTTTGCCCGCCGTTTCGCGACGTATAAAAGGCCCAACCTGCTGCTGACCGATCCCGACCGGCTGACGCGCCTGCTGACCGATATCCACCGCCCCGTTCAACTGGTCATCTCCGGCAAAGCGCATCCGGCGGATTTGCCGGGCCAGCGCCTGATCAAGGACTGGAACCAGTTCATGCGGCGGCCGGAAATCCGCAATCATGCCATATTCCTGAGCGATTACGACATGATCACGGCCGAGTACCTCGTGCAAGGCGTCGATTTGTGGATCAACACGCCAAGACGGCCCTGGGAAGCGTGCGGCACCAGCGGCATGAAAATCCTGGTCAACGGCGGCCTGAACCTGTCGGAGCTGGACGGCTGGTGGGCCGAGGCCTATCGCCCGGAGGTCGGCTGGGCATTGAACGGGCACGAAGCCGAGCATACCGATGCCGACCAGGCCAACATGCTGTACGACTTGCTGGAGAAGGAGATCGTGCCGGCCTTCTATGAACGCAACGGCAACGGCATTCCCGAGCGCTGGATAGCCAGGATGCGCGAAAGCATGACGACCTTGACGCCTTATTTTTCAGCCAACCGCATGGTGCGCGAATACACCGACCGTTTCTATCTGCCCCTGGCCGAAAAGCATCACCATCGCGCCGCAAACGGCGTCCGGCCCGGCCAGTCCCTGACCCGCTGGCTGTCCCGTCTGAGTGATCTGTGGCCTAAAATTCATATCGCGCGCGTCGAGATCGAAAACCGCGAGGCCGAGTATTTTTTCAGCCTGCAGATTTACCTGGGCGACTTAACGGCGCAGGATGTCAGAGTCGAACTGTTCTCGGAACCGGCGGAAAACGATATGGACAACATTCATGAAATGCGCATCGACCATGCGCTGCCCGGTGCCGTCAACGGTTTTGTCTACAGCATCAGCATCCCGGCAATACGGCCGATGTCGGACTATACGCCCAGAATCATACCCAACCATCCCGACGTCAGCGTGCCTGCGGAAGCCCAGCCTATTTTATGGGTAAAATGAGCGATCAACAGAGAAGCCCAGGGATGGGTTTCTCATCACCATAATCTGTTGAGGTGCAATATGAACATAATCCTGACACACGGTCTGCTCGGGTTTGATACCCTGCCTGTTTTACAAGTCGACTACTTCAACGGCATCAAAGAACATCTGGAAAGCCGATTCCAGGCCCGGGTACTGGTCACTCAAGTTCATCCTGTCGGCGGCATTGACGTGCGCGGCGATGAACTGAAGCGGCAGATTCTCAAGGCATTGGGCCAGACCGGCGCACCGCCCGTCCTGGACCCGGACAAAAAAGTGCATATCATCGCCCATAGCATGGGCGGACTGGACGGCCGTTATCTGCTGTCTCCGGCCAATCCCGGCAATATTGCCGACCGGGTCTGCTCGCTGACCACGATCGGCACGCCGCATCAAGGCTCGCCGCTGGCCGATCTTTGCGAATCATTCGCGGACGGTGAATCCAAGATCCCCCTGGTAGGCGCCATCGAGGGAGTCATCCGCGACATAGCCGATAAATTCCATTGGCTTGATGGTTTGCACGATTTAACCGCCGAGCCTATACGCAAATTCAACGACACGTATATCGACAACCCCCGTCTCAACTATTTCTGCGTGGCCGGCAGCGGGCGCGATGGTTCATTGAAGACGTGCAAATTGCTGCTGCCGACCTATGGATACCTCGCAAAAGCCACAGACGGGGAAAACGACGGCATGGTGCCGGTTTCGTCAGCCCTGCGCGTCGGCTGGGAAGCCATTACCCCGCCCTGGCCCGCTGACCATTTCGATGAAATCGGGCATGATCTGGATAAGGGCCTGGACGGCAAGCCTGTTCATTTCGATTATCTGCGCGGATATGAAGAAATTGTGGAGCGTTTACGGAACTGCCAGGTATAACTGAGCTGAAAAGCATGTGTAGGCTGGGTTGGAGCCTTAGCGGAAACCCGGCATGGGCGGCCCCGAAAGGCTGGGTTTATCAACCCAGCCTACACCTGCTGCTGTGCACCTCTGCAAATCAACGCCGCATCCCCGGCGGAGAACTGTAGCTGTCCAGCACGGCAATATAATTGGTGCGTTCGAACGATTCGGGATCGGCGCAAAACTGCTGGCTTAAACGGCCTTTCATTGCCTTGACCGAAGCATACTCATGCTGTTCCATCCAGGCCATCAGACCGGCTTTGATGCGCGTCAGCTGTTCCGGTCCGTGCAGCAGCAGCGTGGCGCACAGATGCGTGACGTCGGCGCCGGCCAGCAGCAGCTTGATGACGTCAGCGGCAGTGTGCACGCCGCCGGTCGCGGCCATCGACAATCTGACCCTGCCGTAAAGAATGGCGATCCAGCGCATGGCCAGCAGCGCATCGGCGGAGGTGGAAAGATGCAGTTGCGGGATGATTTGCAGGTTATCGATATCAATATCAGGCTGGTAAAAACGGTTGAACAGCGCCACAGCATCGACCCCTTCGTTTTCCAGTTCCTTGATAAAATAAGGCAGCGCGCTGAAGTAAGGAGACAGCTTCATCGCAATCGGAATGTCCACCCGCCGGCGCAGCACCCGCAGCAATTCCAGATAGCGGTTTTCCACATCCATGTTGGTCTCATAAAGATCGGTATCCAGGTAGTAGACATTCAGCTCCAGTGCATCGGCGCCGGCCTCTTCGAGTAATCTGCCGTTTTCCACCCAGCCATTCAGGGAAATACCGTTAAGACTGGCGATGACCGGGATGTTCAGCGTATTTTTCAAGGCCGCAAGATGTTCCAGATACTGATCCAGTCCCTGCTGAAAATGACTGTCAAAAGGCAGAAAACTCTCGGCTTCGCCGTGACCTATGGTCTGATGAATCAGAAAACGCGCCGTCATTTTCTCTTCGTTGCGCAGTTCTTCCTCAAACAGCGAGTACATGACCAGGGCCGATGCGCCGGCGTCTTCGAGGCGGCGCGCCGAATCGATGCCGCGCGACAGGGGCGATGATGAAGGCACCAGCGGATTGGCCAGTTTAAGCCCCATATAGTTTGTACTCAGGTCTATGCTGCTCATGATCAGTCTCCTTGTTCATTTTTATTCTGCATGCCAGACGGCTGCTCGGCCTGCAATCGGTAATGCCGATAGCGGTCGTTCACATCGCGCTGGGCCTGGTGCATGAGGCGCTCCGACTGCTCGGCATGCGTGCGGCTCAAAATACTGAATCGCGCCTCGGTCATGGCAAAGTCCCGGTAAGGGATGGACGGTTTCTGGCTGTCCAGGGTCAGCGGATTCTGGCCCTGCGCCGCCCGTCTCGGATCAAAGCGCAGTAAAGGCCAGTGGCCGCTGCGCACGGCCAGATCCTGCTGCCGCAGATTGTTCGACAGGTCGACGCCATGCGCGATGCAGGGGCTGTAGGCAATAATCAGCGAAGTGCCCGGATAGGATTCGGCCTCCAGAAACGCGTGCAGGGTCTGAATGTCCTTGGCGCCAAAGGCGACCTGGGCCACATAGACCTGTTCGTAATCCATCGCCAGCCGCGCCAGATCCTTTTTAGGGGTAGTCTTGCCGGCCGCCGAAAACTTGGCGACGGCGCCCCTGGGTGTAGCCTTGGAGGTCTGACCGCCGGTGTTTGAATACACTTCCGTATCGAGCAGCAAAATATTCACATCGCGGCCGGCAGCCAACACATGATCCAGACCGCCGAAGCCGATGTCATAACCCCAGCCGTCGCCGCCGACAATCCAGACGCTGCGCTTGACTAGGTTTTCCGATGCTTTCAGCAGGCGGCCTGCCGCATCGGAAGCGATGCCTTGCAGCCGCTGGTTCAGCTCGATGACGCGCTGGCGCTGGTCGTAGATGCCGGCCTCGTCGCCTTGGTCGGCATCGAGAATCGCATCGGCCAGTTCCGGGCGGACCTGATCACGCAGGCTTTGCAGCAGCTCGCGCGCGTACTGGGTTTGCTGATCGATGGCGATGCGCATGCCCAAGCCGAATTCGGCATTGTCCTCGAACAAGGAATTGGACCAGGCGGGACCGCGCCCCTCGGCGTTTTTAGTCCACGGCGTCGCCGGCAGATTGCCGCCATAAATCGATGAACAGCCGGTCGCATTAGCTATCACCATGTGATCGCCGAACAGCTGACTGACCAGCCGCAGGTACGGCGTTTCGCCGCAGCCCGGACACGCGCTTGGAAACTCGAACAAGGGCTGAAGATGCATGGCTTCGGGCAGCTTGTTGGGGTGCAGCCGGCGGCGGTCCGGCTCCGGTATTTGCAGGAAAAAGTTCCAGTTCTCGCGCTCCTGAGCGCGCAGCGGCGGCTGCGGATGCATATTGACGGCTTTGCGCTCGGGATTTTCGCGGTCGCGGATCGGGCAGACCTGCACGCACAGGGTACAGCCGGTGCAGTCTTCGGGCGCGACCTGATAACTGATCAAAAGATCGCTGCCGAGGGCCTTGCTTTTGACCGGCACGGATTTGAACGTCGGCGGCGCATTTTTAACGCTGTCGGCGGTAAACAGCTTGCTGCGAATTACGCTGTGCGGGCAAGCGAACACACACTTGCCGCACTGGATGCAGATATCGGGCTCCCAGACCGGAATCTCGAGAGCAAGATTGCGCTTTTCGAAGGCGGCGGTGCCGGTTTTAAAGGTGCCATCGGGATCGAAGCGGCTGACCGGCAAGGAGTCGCCGCGTCCGGCAATCATCTCGGCGGTCAGCCGCTGCACATAATCAGGCGCGTCGGCGGCCACGGCGGACGGCATTTCAATCGCGCTGTCCGCCTGTTGGGGCACGGCGATCTGATGCAACTTGGCCAGCGCTGCGTCGATCGCGTCAAGATTGGCCTGCTGTATGCGCTTTCCGGCCTTGGCGTAGGTTTTCTGCCCGGCGGCCCTGATTTCGTCAAGCGCCTCATCGAGCGGAATAATATGAGACAGGGCGAAGAAGCAGGTCTGCATGACTGTATTGATGTGCCGCCCCAGGCCGCAGTTTCTGGCGATTTCATAAGCATCAATCGCATAGAAAGCGATGTTTTTTTCAATGATAACCTCCTGAAAACGACGCGGCAGACTATCCCAGACCTGATCGGCGGGAACAGAGGTATTCAGCAGAAACACAGCCCCCGGAGCCGCTTTGTCCAGCATGGGATAGCGCTCCAGAAATACCGACTGATGGCAGGCCACAAAACTGGCCTCGTTATCGCCGATCAGGTAGCTGGAACGGATTTTCTCGGGACCGAACCGCAAATGAGAGACCGTGACGGCGCCGGCTTTTCTGGAATCGTAGACAAAATAGCCCTGCGCTTGAAGCTGCGATTTATCGCCGATGATCTTGATCGAATTCTTGTTGGCGCTGACCGTGCCGTCGCTGCCCAAGCCGAAAAACACCGCGCTGACCGTAGCTTGGGCTGCATCGGTGCGAAATGACGGGTCCCAGTCCAGATGGGTCTGCGTGACATCATCGATAATGCCGACCGTGAACGGGTGCTTGGGCCGTTCCCTGGCCAGTTCATTGAAGATGCCCTTGACCATGGCCGGCGTAAATTCTTTCGAGGACAACCCATACCGGCCGCCGACGATTTTGGGCAACCGGGCGAATCGGGGATTGTCGCCCAGATAGTCGCGCGTAATCGCGGTCAAAACATCCTTGTATAAAGGTTCGCCGTCGGCACCCGACTCCTTGGTTCTGTCCAGCACCGCCAGGCTGCGCAGCGCGGCCGGCAAGGCATCGACCAAGGCCTCAGGGGCAAACGGACGGAACAGGCGGACTTTCAGCACGCCGACTTTTTCCCCGCGCGCGGTTAAATGCTGGACGGTTTCCTCGGCGGTTTCGGCACCGGAGCCCATCAGCACGATGACCCTTTCGGCATCCTCGGCGCCGACATAGTCAAACAGGCGATACTGGCGTCCGGTCAGCCCGGCAAAGCGGTCCATCATGGCCTGCACGATACCGGGCATGGCCTGGTAATAGGGATTGGCGCTTTCCCGCGCCTGAAAAAACACATCGGGATTCTGGGCGCTGCCGCGCAGGACCGGATGGTCCGGCGACAAGGCGCGACGGCGGTGCTGGTCTATCAGATCGTCGTCGATCATGGCCCGAACCGTCGCTTCATCGACAGGCTCGATCGTGGCAATCTCATGCGAAGTCCTGAAGCCGTCGAAAAAATGCACGATCGGGATGCGCGCGGCCAGCGTTGCCGCCTGCGCAATCAGGGCGAAGTCCATGACTTCCTGCACCGAATTGGCCGACAAGAACGCAAAGCCCGTGGCCCGGGCCGCCATCACGTCGCTGTGGTCGCCGAAGATCGACAAGGCATGCGTCGCCAGCGTGCGGGCCGCGACATGAAAGACCGTCGACGTCAGTTCGCCGGCGATCTTGTACATATTCGGAATCATCAGCAGCAGTCCCTGCGAGGCCGTAAAGGTCGTGGTCAGCGCGCCGTTTTGCAGGGCGCCGTGCACGGCGCCGGCCGCGCCGCCTTCGCTTTGCATTTCAATTACCTGCGGCTGCGCGCCCCGGATATTCCTGCGCCCTTCCGAGGCCCAGGTGTCGGACCACTCTCCCATAGGCGAGGCCGGCGTGATCGGATAGATGGCGATGACTTCATTGGTCAGGTAAGCGACCTGCGCTGCCGCTTCATTGCCGTCAATCGTGATGGTGGTTGCTTTTGACATCAATCGTCCCCGTAAATAACTGCTGTTGCAGTGCCTCATGGTCCTGCCGCAACTATTCGATGTTGATTCGCATCAATTGATTCCTCTGTGACACCTGGAACATCAAAATATTCGCTCTATTTTCCAGAACAGCCACATAATCATCCGTTCTTTGTACCAAAGCATCTTAAACTCATGAGAAATGAACAGACCTGAAGAGACTCTGTCTTAATCTCAAAGGCGGCTCGATTTTCGCCGAAAAATGTTCCCCGATTTGTCAATCAAGCAAAAACAGAGGTATGTCATGGCATTAAAAGAAGATTTTGAAAAGTTGCTCGAATCCTTAAAAACCGAGCGTGATGAAATCAAGCTGAAACTGCATTTAGGTTCCATGGAAGCCAGGGACGAGTTTGAGGGGGTCGAAAAAAACTGGAACGCTTTTACCCAGAAAGCGGCAGACATCGCCGATGATACGGTGGAAACCTCTGAGGAATATATTGAAAAGGCTAAAGTAGTCGGTGAAGAACTGAAAGCAACCTATGACCGGATCAGGGCGAGATTGTCCAAATAATTGACCAAACTATCTTAGCTCATAGGGCGGAATAGCGTAGCGTATTCCGCCGCATGTTAGCTTCCATTCGGCGCATTACGCTATCGCTAATGCGCCCTACGCGGGCTCATATTCCAACATCATGGAACTGCCCTTTTCCTCATGCAAGGAACGGACATCGCCGCCTATCGCCTCCCCATACCCGTCTTAATATCTATCTTGAGAGGGAAAAGACTCGATGTGTCGGCCGTATAGTCGGGCGTGATTGGCACAACGGTGATGTACCCTTTCGAATACCACGTGGTGTCGGTGCCTGGGAGCTCGGGCGTCTCGTCCGGGGCAATCTCCGTGATCCCGCCCGGGAGCGTGGTGCCGACTGGTACATCGGCGCAAGGCTCACGACAGCCGATGTTGACGGTAACCGTATCGGCACCAAAGCTCACGACCAGATCGTCCATAAAGGTGACCGTGCGACCCTGCCGTGTGACAAGGATGCCGGCGGGCTCGGCTAGCGGCGGGTAGTTGATGTTGAGACCTAATCCTTGTGGCAACAGGCCCTTTTCGCCCGCTAAGGAGCCAGCCTCACGTTCGAGGTGGGCAATGACATTAACGAGAAAGTCCGCCACCTGCGCAAAATGGGCCTCATTCCGTGCACTGCAATCAGGCGTGGACTCGCCGCACAACGGATCGGTGCTGATCGCGATGGCGGGGACAGCGCCATTGAGCATGGGAGACAGCGCGGCAATGGCGGCACCGACTGTACCCGAAAACTGGGTAGCAGCGCCGATGTTGGCGCCGATGTTGATGCCGGACACCAGCAGGTCGGGCAGCCGGCCGGCGCGTTGCCGCGCGATATCGATGGCAACGAGAGCGCTGGTCGCCGGTTCGGCGCCTTCCGTCCCGTCGCCAATGGCCACGGAATACTCGAGCGCACCCTCGTCATCCCGGCGCTTGGTAATCAGGAGGTCCGTCATGTTGAGCCCCGCACTGCTGCTGCTTTGCTCATTGAGCGGGCCAGCGAGGACCACGGTATGGCCGGCGACTGCCAGTGCCCGCTTGGCGGCTTGGATCCCGATTGCATCCCAGCCGTCGTCATCACTGAGGGCGATCGTAAGTGCCCAGATGTCGGGCGAGGACACGAACAACAAGGCGGCGAGCGCAGCGTTGAAGAGTTTGCGGTGTTTACGATCGTTAGGACGCATGGTATACCTCCACGTATCGGTATTTTGCAGCCACGCCTGCGTCATGGAACCTCTCTGCGGCTCTGTGGACGCTCACAGCCGCATACTGGTCAGGGGCTCTGCGGCCGAGCCTTGCCATCGAAGACGATGACCAATGAGGTCAGCATCTGCCTGGAATCGGCACCCCGGGCCGTACCCGGAACAACGTAGTTCCGCTCGATGAATGTCACTGTCTCGCCTTTCGGAATCATCTCCTCCGTGACTTCGAAACAATGGGAGAGCCCTGTGCAGTCGCGCGCGAAGTACTGGACGTAAAACGGGTCGGTGTTGCCGACCGTTTCCGAGAACGCCGACGCAGTCCCTGCGAGCTCTTCGTCGAAGACGTTTCCGATGCCCTGGAGAACCGACGAGCGATTGAGCGCGATGCTTGAGTACGTGGCATTGCCGGTGGCCGTTTTGAGAGTACCCATGACGGCAAGCACTTGGCCCGAATCGATGCTGTAACGCTGGCTGAGCCGCCAGTCTTCGTCCTGGTTGTCGCCAATGCAGTTCATGGGCCGTTCCAGGCAGTGCTGCCCGACGAGATCCACGGCCAGTTCCAAGTTCTGGAACGGCTGCTCGGGAGCGAAGGTCTGTCCCCAGTGCTGTTTGACTGCCTCGATCAGAGCCGCGAATTCACCTTGGAGCCCCAGCTCGGAGCGGGCGATCCGCTCATCATAAGCGGGCTTGGGATAAGGCTCGGTGGGACGCGCCGTGTTCATGTCCCTCACCCGGAGCACGGCCAGCGGAAGCTGCTGACGCCACTGCTCACCGGCTGCCTCGTCCTCCGGACGTGTATAGCGGATGAAGATCGACAGGTCATCCGCCTCGGGCCCTAGCCCTGCCCGGAAAACCTCCGTTGACACGGGAGTGGTAAACACCTGATTGCGATCGGGGACGCCCGCCCGCAGCAGCGCCTCGGTCACTGCCCGCTCCATCACCGCGTCCGGCGTGATGATGAAGAAGCGCTGCTGGTCAAAAGCCGCTCCGGACTGCCGCTCGATGACGACGTTGTTGATGCTGTTGCCGAAGGTCGCGAGCACCTGTGAGCGGGAAGGTGTCGGCGAAGCGGCAAAGAGCAGATCCCGCAGGAAAGGGTCCGTGACCGACTGGAAGACCAGATTCGCGGGGTCGATGATCCCTTCGCGCGAGAAGACGTAGGTGTGCATCCCGAAAAATTTCCCGGGCGGCGGAAGCTGCGCCAGCACGACCAGCGCCTCCCGCTCATCGAGGCGGAAGTTGACCTGGGTGTCCTCCGGCATCGGTCCGAGCAGGTCCTTTATGTGCTCGTCCACGAATTCGTCCGGCCAGAGCGGAACGGAGGGATTGATATAAGGCGACGCGGGGTTGTTCCCGAAACAGTTCCCAACCACGGCGATCGAGAACTGGCAATCCTCGATCGTGAACAGGTCCCAGAAGCCGCGCGTGACCTTGTAGCCCTTCGCCTCGAGATCGGCTTGAAGATTCCGGACCTTCTGCTCGAGCGATTCAGGGAGTTGATTGTTGTTCGAACCGTTATTTGAGTGGCTCATCGCGGGTGCGGAAAAGATCATTGCAACGAGCACGAACCAAAGCAGGCGTAATCTCATAAATCCTCCTCGACCATGATGGTTGGAGTGAAACGGAGCGCGGTGAGATGCGCTCGCGTGTTAGCATATTCTTATGCCGCCGTCATCTAGTTGATGCAAAAGTTGACCCGGCTATCCCGCTTTCGTTCCGCTCACGTGGACAGGCCGCCTTTTAGTTGACTCTAATCAACAGGCTGAAAGGATTTTTTTGCGCTCTCGTGGATTAATCCGCCATCTGCATCCGGATGGGCTGGTTTAATCGCCCTTTCATCAGTGCGTGATGACAGAATGGTCGCCACAGATACGCAAGTTGCCTTGCGTTTTCCCAAGCCTCACGGCTTAGTCGCCAGCGGCGATGGACTTCCCCATTTGCCGCTGAATACAAACTGGCTCAACGGCTTGCGCTGTCTCGGCGCCAGATCGCGCTCTTTCAGATTATCAGGCAGGCCGGCTATATCGCCCTTGTAGCCGATGGCAAGCGCCGTCCACGCCTCCGAATCTTCGGGTATCGCATACACCTCGCGCGCCCGATCCGGCAGAATGCCGATCATCTGGTGAACAACTAGTCCCCTGGCGGTGGCTTCGAACAGCAGGTTGCCTGCGGCAAGGCCAAGGTCGTGAACGGCGGCCCGATTGACCTTGCCGTTGCGCGCGAACTTCAGGCTGACGATGCCCAAAGCCAGCACCGGCGAGGCCTTCGCCCAAACCTGATTGCCCTCAACCAGGCAGGACAGAAGCTCCTGAAACTGCTCGGGATTGTCCTTCGTCGCTATGATATAGCTCCAGGGCTGCTCGTTATAGGAAGACGGCGCCCAGCGGGCCGCTTCAAACAGCGAGCGAAGATCGTCCTCCGGAACCGGCCGGCCCGCGAAGGCGTAAGGGCTCCAACGTGCCGCTATAAACTCGTGTACGGGATAATCAGGTGAGGCTTTTTTGTCGGACATAACGGCTTCTCCGGGTTTTTGAATTGCATTTAGACAATTGACCGATTGCAATATCTCCTAAGTTTTGTAGGGTATGCAGCGCATACCTTTTTCAAACCCTATCTGACTCGTTGCGGCTTTGGAGAGGTACGCAGTGCGTACCCTACGGTGCTACGGTGCTGCGTGCCGGCATCGCCAACAACTCAGTGCGTTCCGGCAGTCCTACTGCTATGCCTTCAGCTTATACCGAGCGTGAACTCGACGTTGTCCGCCCACTCCGGCCGGTCGATCAATGGATTCCGGTTCCCCTGCTTCTCGTAGATGGCCATGTTGCGGTGCTTTTCGTATTCGTCCGGCAGGTTAGCCCTGTGCCAGGCCAGCAGTGTCGGCAGGCGATCCGCCTGCATTTCGCGGCCTTCATCGCCTACTTCGCCGGGGTAACGCAGCATAAAATACAGCGCCGCCCTCGCTACGGCGCCCTTGCCTCTGAGCGGTTCGAACTTGTCGTCTCCTAAACGCTTGCCGCACATGTCCATGACGGCTTCCTCGAAATCGGGAAAATCGTAGTAGGGAATGTTTGAGCGGAAACTGTTGCATCGGGTTTCGCAGGCAAACAGATGATGAAGATCGCCGCGCATCGGCTCGCGCTTGCCGAACCAGGACTGCGGAACCACATGCTCACAATTGTAGGGAGCCTGACTTTCCAGAAAGTCCAGTTCTTCTGCGATTCTTTCAGGAGACGGACTGCTCTCTTTAAGGAGGAATTCGCGCATTTTCGCCGCGCGCTCCTGGTCAATCCTGAAATCCTCGCGGATAAGCGTTTCCGGCTCGAAATCCTGACCTGAATAGATGCTGCGTATCCTGCGGTCCGGATGCAGATCCACCCAGGGATAGACATGGCGCGCCGGTTTATACGCGATCCGGGTCCGGTGCGTGGACCGCAGCAATTGATTAAGCTTCTCGAACAGGCTTGTGCCGGAGATGCTGGCAGGGATATCGGCATAATACGCGTCCGCCGCTCGCGCATCCGTCTCCGCATCGTAATAAGCTCGGGTCTCGGCCAATGCCAGCTCGTTCAGCGCTTCCCGGAGCGCTGCATCTTCTCCGGGCGGCGCGGCAGGCTCTGTTTCAGACGGCTGTTCCGATATCGGGGCAACTCCGGCCGGGACTGCTCTGCCCAGGCTGACATGGATGCGTAGGGGAATCGTCCAGGTCATTCCGCCGTCCCTGTTTAATTCAGGTTGCGATTGGAGCGGAATGCCGGATTTGTCCGCCGATAAATCAACTTCGGGTACATGAATGAATGGCGGAGCCGCTTCGAACATTTCTGTCCGCATCCGCTGCTGTGCGGCGTTCAAACGCTGGTTCTTGATATGAGCCACAAGCCGGCTGACCAGCGCTCCCTCGTTGGCTTTCCAGGCAATGCGGTGCTCTCCCATCCAGGGTTCCCAACGGCGGCCGTCCGTCGTCAGCACATTGCCCTGAGGGTCGCGCTCAGGCACGCCGGAATGGTGGAGCGCGACGACTTCCCACTGGTCGTTGAATACCGGCGAGCCGGAGGAGCCCGGCGCCGTGTCTGTCTGATAGTGCAGGAACCGCTCAAGCTCGTCCACTACGCGGTTTTCACGAAGCGCCAGCTGCTTCGGTTCACCATTGGGATGTTGAATGATGTTAACCCACTCCCCGACCATCAGCTTGCCCGACTCCTGAATGAGGCGAAGCCAGCCGAACTCGGCCAGGCCCGGGTCCGGGCGCAATGCAACAAGGGTATAATCAAGCGTCGGATCGGTCAGAAAGAACTCCTCGGGCGCGAACTGGAAAACGCGGGAAATCTTGAACTGACCATCAAGGCCAACCTGAAAATTGAACTCTGCCAGGCTGGCGGTCGCAGCTTCGCGCGCTTCGAGAACATGATTATTGGTCATCAGCAACCGGGGCGAAACCAGGAAACCCGTCCCGTAGCCGACCACAGCGCCTTGAGAACTCTTGATCTGTACGCGCGCCACAGCGTGAGAGATGGACAGGCCTTTTTCGAGAAAACCGATGCCCATAAAATCGTTCGTGCCCAGTATCCGCTCCAGCGCTATGGGAAAGTTCCGGGGAGGAGGAACACTGGGTTTGGTTGGCGTAAATTTCAATCCTTCGCCGATAATCGCCCTGGCCGTACTGGAATCGGCGTTGAGGCGGGATAATCGGTTTTCAACCAATTCCGGCGGATTTGCCTCAAATATCTTTCCTTCTCTGATGAGCTTGGTCTTTTCGTTCCGCTCCCTGTTTCTATTGAAATAGCGCTGCTCGGTTTGTTTGAGGATGTTCTCGAAGTTCTTCATATTTTCTCCTCGTCAATAATAAGCATTGCCTCTTTCCGTCAAGGATACATGGCCTTGTCATGAAGCAGGCGCAGATTCCCGGCCAGCCGACAGGTTCAAAAATCCCTCCGCTCCTTGTCCTTCTTGGGAGCGGCTACGGCTTGACGACAATATCGATCGGCCGTTTGATGAACGGGTCGCTGATCGTGGTCAGGACCTTATCATCGGACGCATCATTGAGACCGTTGGCGACGATGACCGTTACCTGATTGCCGCGCTCATGGCCTACATAGAGCTTGCTCTGGTCCTCAGTGGACCAGATGGCGTGCGGCTCGCCTTTGAACGCCGGTCCGGTGAGCTGGTTCACGATAGCCCGTGTTGCGCGATCAATAATCACGATCTTCCCCTCGGGGTCGGGATTACCGGGACTGGGCGCCGGCCCGCCAATGGTGACATAGGCCAGGCCGCCGACGAAGAAGATGTGGTTGGCGCGCGGCCCCACATTTAACGTCGTGATGGCGCCAAGATCGCTGGTGCGCAATATCGACAGTGTGCCCGCGCCCTTATGGACGATATACAGTTCCTGGTCGTCAGGCGTCACCAGGCCGAAGGGGCTGAAGGGTGCCGGCACGGCCGCGCTGGCGATGACTTTATGTGTACTGGCATTGATCTTCTGGACCACCGCTTCCTTGCCGGAAACCACAAAACCGAACTGTCCGTTGGAGGTGAAGGAGACCATCGATGGCCCGCGCATGGTGCTGATGGTATTTGTGATTTCCATGCGATCGGTGCGCCGCAGGCCGGGCTTGAAGAGATCATCGTCGTCAAGCTTCAGCACGTCGATATAGTCCTCGCCGCGAACTGCCACCCAGGCCTCGTCCCCGTTCGGGTGTACGGTGGCAAGATGAGGCTCCCGGCCTACGGGTGTATAGCCGAGGACGTTGTTGGTCGCCGTATCGATGGCTACGACAGTCCCCGAGATGCGGCAGGCCACGAGCAGGATCGAACCGTCGGGCGTGAGCCACAGCCCGTGCGGGTCCACATGCCCGTTATAGAAGGGTTTGTGATGGTCGGCTTCGCCGTTTAACGGTCCATCCGGCTGCGGCGTGCCTGTTATGGCGGGGTCCGAGCCCAGACCGATGGTAGCGGTTACGGTGTCCGTGTTTGTATCGATTACGGAGATAGTGACACTCTGCTCGTTGGCGACATAGGCCGTATCGGCCCATGCCCTTGGCGCCATGATCAGTATCATCAGCAGAGCAACGAGGAATACCGGTTTTGTTCTATGGGTCTGCATAGCAAGCCGCCTTTCTTCCCGCGGAAGATGTGATGGCAGAACCTTTTAAGGTCGGACTCATGATCCCTTACCCTGCGCGGCCTCAAGAGATCATGACATTTTGGCTACTTCGCCGATTTCGACACGATTATTTGAATTGTGTTAGCAAAGTAGAACATTCAATCAATATTCTAATTATCACAATCGGGGGCATGACCAATTGATTTCTGTCATGGGAACTGATGTTACGCACGGGCAGCTTTTTTATGCCGTTTGCCGCTCCCGGGCACTACCGCTCTTGAGCCGCCTTGACCGAAAGCGGCCCAATGCGCTTGTAGGTGCGAATTCACTTGTGCCCTTTGGGTATTCGCACTATTCGCACTCAATGACTAACAAGGCGTCTCGGGTCGAATTAGTTCGACCCTACAGGCGTCATTTGACGTAGGGGCCAATTGTCTGCGTAACATCAGATGGGAATACGAGTCTGGAATCTGAATTTTTAAAAAATCGCTTTTAAATTCATGTCTACTTATCAACCTCCACCCCGCCAGCCCACGAGTCAGGCGTCTTCGGCAGCCGGCCCAGATCATCGATGACCTGCACCGAGTGAGGCTCCGCATCCGACCATCGCCACAACACCAGGTTATGGTTGTCCGTCGAGCAGCCGGGCGCGAAGCTGCGCACCCGAATGCCGGCGATGCCGCAGGCCTGCAGTCGATCGGCCAGCAGCCAGGTCGGCGGCTC
The DNA here is from genome assembly GCF_000427625.1 of Methylobacter luteus IMV-B-3098. Lineage (GTDB taxonomy): Bacteria > Pseudomonadota > Gammaproteobacteria > Methylococcales > Methylomonadaceae > Methylobacter > Methylobacter luteus. Next base: position 603,232 of record NZ_KE386569.1, on the reverse strand, counting down.
CAGGTTACGGAAGGCCATGTCCTCCCAGGCGCAGCCTAGCGGGCAATCGATAAACTGTTGTATTTTGTGATCATTCAGATCGGCGATATGGGCGCAGTCAACCTGGTACGCCACCAGCGTCATGGGCTGGGGCTTGAACGGGAAACCCTGTTGCGCTTCCATCCAGGCTGTGGTCGGGTCCAGTGAGGTGTAGAGTGCGCTGTTGCCGGGCCGGTTGAAGCGCCCGCCGTGCCTTTTTGCGCCCTCCCCTGAGAGGGGCGTGTAGGCCCACATGGGATGATGGGCTCGATAAACTATTCCGGTGAATTGGCTGGTGGGTACTTTCAAGCGTAGCCGCCGTCGGCGATGCGGGAGAGATAGGCTTTAACGGCGGCCGCGCGGCCTTCCTTGACGAGATCCTCGGCGGTTTTATCGCCGAACGAGGGCAGCGGCTGGGAACGGAACCAGGCAAAGGCGCGGCCTGCGCCGCCGGACCATTCCGCTACATGATTGATGATTTCGACGGTGTCCCGCAATCGGGCCTGTGTCGTTTTGCTCTTGACCCGGTTGCTCTTGGAAACGGAGTCGCGCGACAGCCCCGTCACCTCGGCAAGGTCATGCTGCGTAATGTGAAGAACCCTGGCCAGCGAATTCGCGGCCACATAGCCTTCATCGTTAATAACCTCATGTAAAAAATCCACGCTTGCCATAAATGCCTCGCTATTTGCCCGTTATGTTGGTCCTATTATAGGGCCATATCCGATAATCTAAAGTCACAAATCAAAAAAATCAATACGCAATCCCTTGCTGCCCTATCCGCTTCGTCGACAAAGCCGGTAATAAGCTATAATTCGACAACTCTGCCACCTAAGTCAGGCGCATCGGTTGCAAAGGCTACCGCAAACCGGTCATTCATGGCAGACCGACTTAAATATACAGCATCCCAATTCCTGGGAATCCGATTCTTAAAATAAGACCAATTTATGAATAAACCTATGCAATCTAGTTTACCCAAGACCGGTTTGGCAGGCCTGGCGGAAAACTGGCGCCGCGATCTGGCCTCCGGTTTCCTGGTTTTTTTACTGGCCTTGCCGCTGTGCCTGGGCATTTCCCTGGCCTCCGGCTTTCCGCCGGCCGCCGGCATTATCTCCGCCATGGTCGGGGGCCTTCTGGTATCGCGGATCAACGGTTCGCATCTGACCATCAACGGCCCCGCCGCCGGCTTGATCGTGGTGCTCTACAGCGCCGTGCAGGCGCTGGGAGAAGGCGATGCGATGGCCGGCTACCGCTATACGCTGGGCGCAATCGTCATTGCCAGCGTCCTGCAAGTGTTGCTGGGCGTCTATCGGGCCGGGCAATTGAGCTCGTTTTTCCCGACGTCCGTCGTGCATGGCATGCTGGCCGCGATCGGCCTGATTATCATCGCCAAGCAAAGCCATGTCCTGCTGGGCGTCAACCTGGAATTCGGCAGTATTCTTTCAACCATTGCCCAGATTCCGCACAGTATGCTCTACCCTACTCACGCGGTTGCCTTCATCGGCCTGAGCGGACTGGCGATTCTGATTGTCTGGCCGCTGCTCAGGCACCCGACCTTAAAGAAAGTGCCGGCGCCGCTGGTTGTGCTGATAACCGGCATGGGTTTGGGGCAATTTTTCGGTCTGCAACATGAACACATCCACGCTTTCTTTCTGGACAAAGCCTATCTGGCCAATCACGCACATCTGATTCAGCCGCAATTTCTAGTCGACATTCCCGACCAGTTTACGTCCATCTTCTATTTTCCGGACTTTTCCAAGGCCATGACCGTTGAATTCTGGGAAGCCGTAATCGGCATCTGCCTGATAGGCAGCCTTGAGACTCTGCTGGTTGCCAGCGCCGTGGACAAACTCGACCCGTATAACCGCACCAGCGATCTCGACCGTGATCTGGCCGCCGTCGGCATGGGCAATGTGGTCGCCGGTTTGCTGGGCGGCGTGCCGATGATCGCCGAAATCGTGCGCAGCTCGGCCAATATCGAAAGCGGCGCCCGAACCGGCTGGGCCAATTTTTTCCATGGTTTGATTTTCCTGGGATTTTTTCTGCTGTTTCCGCATGTCATCCATAGCATTCCGCTGGCGACACTGGCCGCGCTATTGGTCTATACCGGCTATCGCCTGACATCGCCCAAAACCTTCCAGCATGTCCTGTCTGTCGGCGTGGAACAGCTGTTCCTGTTCGTCATCACGATTGTCGGCGTGCTGGCGACGGATTTGCTGATCGGTGTGGCGCTCGGCATAGCCGCCAAGCTGGCGATTCAGGTCATGCGCGGCGTCTGGCTGGATAATATGTTCCGCATTTATTTTAAAATTGACCGGCCCGACCGCCAGACCATCGTCGTTAAATTGCTGGGATCGGCGCTGTTTTCGAATTTTCTGCCGCTGAGAAAAGCGCTGAGCGAACTTGAAGGCGGCAAAACCCTGGTGTTCGATTTTTCAAACGGCTACCTGATCGATCATACCGTCATGGAATTTATCGACGACTTCAGCCGGGACTACGAAGCTCAAGGCGGAAAGTGTCAACAGGTCGGCCATGCCCTGGAAAAATTCTCCGACCATAAACTGGCGGCGCGCTTGATGACCGCCGATGACAGGCTAAAGTAAAGCTTGCATGGAAGCCGGGCAAGGCTGTTTATAGAAAGCGGCCCGGACGTTCCCACTGCCTGCAACGACAGTCAATTCCCGAACGGAAGCGGAGGCTAAAAAACAGCCGCTTCCGGCCTCGGCCCGCCCAGCCTCCTCCACTGGGAACAGGCATATCCGCGCGGCTTTGCCCTTTAAGTTTAAGGGTAAGCCTTCAAAGCGCAATGTCATTTTTAAATGACTTATGTATAGCCTTATGCTTTCCTGCCACTTCCCATTCACTTACCTTCTCAAGCTGTAACTCATCAAATCGGATATTCCTGAGTAAAAAATCAGGGTTTGACCCGATTTTCATACTGTACCTCTACCTTATAAAATCAACCCGCTATTTAATAATTTCTTAAGGTATTGCTGCGCGGGAAAACGAGGACTCAAGGATACTTTTAAGCGGCGATGATTTATTCAATTTAAGTAGGGAGATGTCATGAAATTTCAGCACATCAGTGACAAGCGGGAAAAAGCCTGCAACATACCCAGACGCTGGCAGGTGACCGGCGGCGCCTGTCTTCCATTACTCGTCGTGGCGCTGGCCTATGCCGGCCCGGCACAGGCCAATTGCAAGACTACGGTATCGGCCGATGTGATCGCCCTGGATCATGTTTTTTACTATAACCGCCTGGGCGCGATGAACCCCTCGGGCATGATCTACGCGCTGAAGTCCGATGTGGTCGATCTCTCGGGCGGGCCGAATCCGGGCCCCGGCAATGCCAGGCTGCGGGACGACAAGCGCCCCAGGCCGCTGACCTTGCGCGTGAACGAAGGCGATTGTCTGCAGGTCCACTTCACCAACTGGCTGAGCCCGAACCTGAACGGCTCTCTACAAGTCCCCATTCCGCCCAGCGATCCTCCCAACAGCACGCCGGTGCGCAATGACGACGGCCCCGCCACGCGCAAGGCCTCGTTTCATGTCATCGGCATGCAGCCGAAAGACATCATCTCCGACGCCTCCAATGTCGGCAATAATCCCAGCGGGCTGGTCCCCCCCGGCGGCAGCCTGACCTATACGTTTTACGCCGAGAAGGAAGGCACGTTCCTGGGCTTTAGCGCCGGGGCCATGACCGGCGGCGAAGGCGACGGCGGCTCGCTGGCGCACGGCCTGTTCGGCGCGGTCAATGTCGAAAACAAAGGCGCGGAATGGTACCGCAGCCAGGTCACAGAACAGGATCTGGCCCTGGCCGCGACATCATCTACCCTATCCAAGGCCGATGGCAAATTCTATCCGGTCATCGACTATCAGGCCGTCTACCCGGCCGTGGACACCCGCAAACCGCAGGAAAAGCTGACACTGGCCGCTATACCCGGCGGCTTTAAAGCGACGATGAGCCGCCTGACCAGCGATGCCGGCTTCATCCCCGGCGATCAGGGCAAAAAACTGATCGCCGCCGGTCTTGAGGGCACCATCACCGCCGTTAATCCTGATGGTTCAGCCACCGTCACGGCAACATTGGCCACCACCCTGGAAGCACCTCCCTATGCGTGGCGGATCGAAGGCGCGACGCCGCATCCGCTGGCCGGCCGGCCCATCCTGAGCCTGCTCGACCACAACAACAAGATCGTCCACGCGGACCTCAACGCCATCATCACCGGACCCAACCGGGGCAAATTCAGCCCGGCAGTCGAGCCCAGAAATGCCGCGTATCCGGACCGCCTCGATCCGTTCCGGGAATTCACGGTCGTCTTCCACGACGAAGCCAAGGCCGTGCAGGCGTTTCCGGATTGGTTCAACGATCCGGTACTCCGCCACACCCTGTTCGGTGTCCGGGACGTCTTCGCCATCAACTACGGCACCGGCGGCATCGGCTCGGAAGTCATCGCCAACCGTCTGGGGCTTGGCCCCATGAAGGACTGCGTCGATTGCAAGTACGAGGAGTTCTTCCTGACCTCCTGGGTGCTCGGCGATCCGTCCATGGTCGTGGACGTGCCCGCGGGCATCAACTCTGACGGAAACATGGGCGTCGTTCCCAATCCGGAATTCGCAACCAAGACCTTTTTCCCCGACGACCCGTCCAATGTGAACCACAGCTATCTGAACGACCGGGTCAAATTCCGCAACCTGCATGCCGGTCCCAAGGAGCATCACATCTTCCATTTGCATGCCCACCAATGGCTGCACACGCCCGACAGCGACAACTCGACCTATCTGGACAGCCAGAGCATCGGGCCGGGCGGCGGCTACACCTATGAGATCGCCTATCACGGCAGCGGCAACCGCAACCGGACAGCCGGCGATTCGATCTTCCACTGCCATTTCTACCCGCACTTCGCCGGCGGCATGTGGTCGTTATGGCGCGTTCACGACGTGCTGGAAACCGGCACCGTGCTCGATGCCGACGGCCGGCCGGCGCCCGGCGCCCGAGCGCTGCCCGACCGGGAGATCAAGGTCGGCACGCCGATCCCGGCTGTCGTACCTGTGCCGACCATGGCCATGGCGCCGCAGCCCGGCGCCAAGGTGGAAATTGCCGACGGCCAGGTCAAATTGCCTGACGTCGCTTCCGGCAATCCCGGTTATCCGTTTTTTATTCCCGGCATTGCCGGCCATCGGCCGCCACAGGCGCCGCTGGATCTGGTCGAGGACGGCGGCCTGCCGCGCCATGTGATCGCCGACGGCACGGCCGTCAGTGAACAGAACCGTCTTAGCTTCGACAAAAACATGACCACCCTGTCGGCCATCAAACTGCCCGCCAACGGCACCCCGTGGGAACGGAAAGCCATGATTTTCCATGGCGGCGATGGTGTGACGCCGGGCCCGAAAGCCTACAGCACGCCGAAACCGGAAGGCGGCACGGGCGCTTTCAAGGTCAACGGCCTGCCGGCCCAGCCGGGCGCGCCGTACGCCGACCCCTGCGTCAGCGACAAACAGCAGCCCACCGGCAAGCCCCGCTTCTACCACGCCGCCGCGATTCAGCTGGACGTCAAGATGAACAAGGTGGGCTGGCATTTCCCGCAAGAGCGTATCCTGACCCTGCGGGATGATGTCGAAGACACGCTCGATGAAATCAAACCGCCCGAACCCATGTTCATGCGCGCCAACACCGGGGACTGCGTTACTTTCCAGCACACCAACCTGGTTCCGCATCTTTATGAGCAGGATGAGTTTCAGGTGGCGACGCCGACCGACACCATCGGCCAGCATATCCATCTGGTCAAGTTCGACGTCACGTCCTCGGACGGTTCCGGCAACGGCTGGAACTACGAAGACGGCACCTTCAGCCCCCAGGATGTGCTTGAGCGTCTGACAGCAATCAACGCTCAAGGCGGCGATTGGCAGGACACTGAAAATCCCAATGCCGGCAAGCCGCCGGTCTGTTCCCTGGGCGACTTCCGGCGCGGCGGCGGTACCTGCGTGCAGACCACCGTGCAGCGCTGGTTTGCCGATGATCTGCTGAACAATCTCGGCCAGGATCGCACCCTGCGCACCGTGAAAACGCACGACCACTTCGGCCCGTCCACCCATCAACAGGTGGGACTCTACGCCGGCCTGGTGATCGAACCGGCCAACTCGGTCTGGAAGCACAATGAGACTGGCGAGGTCCTGGGCGGCCGGGCGGACGGCGGCCCGACCACCTGGCAGGCCATCATCGAGCCGGGCGGCGGCAAGGACGCCTATCGCGAGTTCCTGCTGCACCAGGCCGATTTCTCGCTGGCCTACCGCGACGATGAAACCCCGGTCAATCCGCCCGCCAAAGCGGAAGCCGGGCTCCATGATCTGCTAAAAGTTGCCGAAAACTGTCCGGGCGGCGTTCCCCGGCCCTGCCCCGAGGCCATCTCGGCCGACGATCCCGGCACCATGACCGTCAACTACCGCAATGAGCCGATCGCGCTGCGGGTCAACAACGGCGCCAACGTCCAGACCCCGGGCCGGGCCGGCGACCTGTCGTTCGCGCTGGAATCGCGTACGGACCGGGCCATTGCCGCCCTGAACAGCCAGCCGGACTTTTTTGCCCAGCCGTTAACCCGGGATGTCCTGCCCGGCGATCCGTTCACGCCGCTGCTGAAGACTTTTGCCGGCGACAAGGTCCAGCTCCGGGTTATTGTCGGCGCCCATGAGGAAGGTCACAACTTCAGCGCGCATGGTCTCAGGTGGCTGTTCGAGCCCTCGCTGAAAGACTCCGGCTATCGCAACTCGCAAATGATGGGCATCTCCGAGCACTTCGAGTTCGAGGTAAACGCCATTGACTCCGTCAGTCCGGGCACGCCATTTGTCGATCTGGCCTATTTCCCGGGCGCGGCGACCGATGATATCTGGAACGGCCTGTGGGGCATCATGCGGACCTACAACGATAAAGGCACTTACTCGAAGCGCTACCCGAGACCGACGTTGGCGAAACTGCCGAGCAATCCGGAAGGCACCGTGCTGCCGGTCAACTGTTCCCTGGACAAACGTGGCCGGCAGAGCTGCATCACGACGCATGGCGTCTGCCCGGCGAAGGCACCCAAGGTCAACTTCCAGGTGCATGCGTTCCTGGCCAAAGACCTGCTGGGCGGCCCGCTGGTCTATAACGAACGGGCCGGGCTGGAAGATCCGGGCGCCATCCTGTTCGTGCGCGGCACCGATCTGGACGCCTCCAGGAAAAAACTGAAACCCGGCGTGCCGGTTGAGCCGCTGATCCTGCGCGCCCGCGCCGGGGACTGCATTAACCTGACCCTGTTCAACCACCTGCCCGCCAACCTGGGCAACACGCAACAGGATGGCTGGAGCACGCTACCGATGATCGTCGAAGGCTTCAACAACAACGACATCCGGCCCTCCAGCCATATCGGCCTGACCCCGCAACTGGTGGAATTCGACCCCGTACGCGGCGCCGGTCTGAGCATAGGCCAGAACTGGACCCTGCCGGGCGGTGATACAGTCACCGCCGCCCCCGGCAAAGTGGCCAGCTATAAATGGTATGCCGGCAGGACGACACCCGCGGCCTATCCCGATGCCAGGTCGAAACTGAAGAAGCTGTTTGCCGAGCCGGTGGAATACGGCGCCGTCAACCTGATACCGTCCGATCGCATGAAGCAGGTCAGCAAGGGCGCCATCGGGGCCCTGATCATCGAGCCGCAGGGCGCGAAGTGGCAGGAGGATGCCGACATGCGCGCCTCGGCCACGGTCACGCTGGCGAACGGCAAGTTCTTCAGGGAACACGTGCTGCTGTTCCAGGATGACCTGAACCTGCAGCAAAACGGCGAGGCCGTGCCCAATCTTGCCGAGACGGAAGATCCCGAGGATAGCGGCCAGAAAGCCTTCAACTACAAGACCGAGCCGATGTGGACCCGCATACCGTTTGAGCCGGATACCCCGTTGTCAGTAACGCGCGGCTTTGACTTCAGCAATGTGCTGACCGGCGAGGCGGAAACGCCGACTTTCACGGCCAAGGCCGGCGATCCGGTCCGGCTGCGCGTGCTGCAAGCCGGCGGTCATGCGCGCAACCATGTGTTCCAGCAACATGGGCACATCTGGCTGGAGGAGCCGTTTACCAACGGTTCAACGGTGATCGGCACCAACAGTTTCTCGGAATGGCATGGCTCTCAATCCGGCATCGGGCCGGGCAGCCATTTCAATTTCCTGTTGGCCAACGGCGCCGGCGGTATCTTTAATACGCCCGGCGATAACCTCTACCGCGATCAGGCATCGTTCCTGTTTGACGGCGGCTTGTGGGGTAAATTACGGGTCAAATAGCATCCCGTAAAGCGCATTGGAGTGCAGCCGGTTTGCGGCTGCACTCTTTTTATTATCGACAAGCCTATCCGCACAGTGCGAACCGGGCACAAGTACCCAAAGGGCATAAATGAATTTGCACCGGCAATTTCCCCCCGCTCATCATATGTTCAATCGATAAACCGCCAGCGGATTATCAGCCATTCTCGGTTTTGCTACCAAAGCGCGATGTCATTTTTACTTCCTGTCCATCCGCCTTTCAATCCGGAACTCACCAAATCGGGTATTTCCTGAGTAAAAAATCAGGGTTTGACCCGATTTCATACTCCGTTTCCACAAGCTAAAGTCAGGGCACCCATTAATAATTCTTAAGGTATTGCTGCGCGCGAAAGCGAATGACTCAAGGATACTTTTAAGCGGCGATGATTTATTCAATTTAAATAGGGAGATGTCATGAAATTTCAGCACATCAGTGACAAGCAGGAAAAAGCCTGCAACATACCCAGACGCTGGCAGGTGACCGGCGGCGCCTGTCTTCCATTACTCGTCGTGGCGCTGGCCTATGCCGGCCCGGTACAGGCCAATTGCAAGACTACGGTGTCGGCCGATGTCGTCGCTCTGGACCAGTTTTTTTACTATAACCGTCTGGGCGCGATGAACCCCTCGGGCATGATCTACGCGCTGAAGTCCGATGTGGTCGATCTCTCGGGCGGGCCGAATCCGGGCCCCGGCAATGCCAGGCTGCGGGACGACAAGCGCCCCAGGCCGCTGACCTTGCGCGTGAACGAAGGCGATTGCCTGCAAGTCCACTTCACCAACTGGCTGAGCCCGAACCTGAACGGCTCTCTACTGGAACCGGTCAAGCCCAGCGATCCCTCCAACAGCACGCCGGTGCGCAATGACGACGGCCCCGCCACGCGCAAGGCCTCGTTTCACGTCATCGGCATGCAGCCGAAAGACATCATCTCCGACGCCTCCAATGTCGGCAATAATCCCAGCGGGCTGGTCCCCCCCGGCGGCAGCCTGACCTATACGTTTTACGCCGAGAAGGAAGGCACGTTCCTGGGCTTTAGCGCCGGGGCCATGACCGGCGGCGAAGGCGACGGCGGCTCGCTGGCGCACGGCCTGTTCGGCGCGGTCAATGTCGAAAACAAGGGCGCGGAATGGTACCGCAGCCAGGTCACAGAACAGGATCTGGCCCTGGCCGCGACATCATCGACCCTATCCAAAGCCGATGACAAATTCTATCCGGTCATCGACTATCAGGCCGTCTACCCGGCCGTGGACACCCGCAAGCCGCAGGAAGTGCTGACGCTGGCCGCCATACCCGGCGGCTTTAAGGCGACCATGAGCCAACTGACCAGCAATACCGGCTTCATCCCCGGCGATCAGGGCAAAAAACTGATCGCCGCCGGTTTTGAAGGCACCATCACCGCCGTTAATGCCGATGGCTCAGCCATCATCGTTCAAACAGATGATAGATCGACTGTTAAGTCTGATGATTCAGCCAACCGGAGTCCCGACGACTCGGACACTGACAATGCAGATGATTCAAGCGGTTCATTGACCGCTGCGGCCACAAGACCACTGGAAGCCGCCCCGTATACCTGGCGGATCGAAGGCACGACGCCGCATCCGCTGGCCGGCCGGCCCATCCTGAGCCTGCTCGACAGCAACAACAAGATCGTCCACGCGGACCTCAATGCCATCATCACCGGCCCTAACCGGGTCAAATTCAGTCTGGCGGTCGAGCCCAGAAATGCCGTGTATCCGGACCGGCAAGATCCGTTCCGCGAGTTCACGGTCGTCTTTCACGATGAGATCAAGGCCGTTCAGGCGTTTCCGGACTGGTTCAATGATCCGGTCCTCAGCCATACCCTGCACGGCGTCCGGGACGGTTTCGGCATCAACTACGGCACCGGCGGCGTCGGCTCGGAAGTCATCGCCAACCGCCTGGGGCTCGGCCCCATGAAGGACTGCGTCGATTGCAAGTATGAGGAGTTCTTCCTGACCTCCTGGGTGCTCGGCGATCCGGCCATGGTCGTGGACGTGCCCGCGGGCATCAATGCGCAAGGCATGGGTGTGGTTGCCGACCCGGAATTCGCGACCAAGGCCTTTTTCCCCGACGACCCCTCCAACGTGCACCACAGCTATCTGAACGACCGGGTCAAGTTCCGCAACCTGCACGCCGGTCCGAAAGAGCATCACATCTTCCACCTGCACGCCCACCAATGGCTGCATACGCCCGACAGCGACAACTCGACCTATCTGGACAGCCAGAGCATCGGGCCGGGCAGCGGCTATACCTATGAGATCGCCCATCACGGCAGCGGCAACCGCAACCGGACACCGGGCGATTCGATCTTCCACTGCCATTTCTACCCGCATTTCGCCGGCGGCATGTGGGAACTATGGCGCGTGCACGACGTGCTGGAAACCGGCACCGTACTCGATGCCGACGGCCGGCCGGCGCCCGGCGCCCGAGCGCTCCCCGACCGGGAGATCAAGGCCGGCACACCGATCCCGGCGCTCGTACCCCTGCCGACCATGGCCATGGCGCCGCAGCCCGGCGCCAAGGTGGAAATTGCCGACGGCCAGGTCAAGCTGCCTGACGTGGCTTCCGGCAATCCGGGCTATCCGTTTTATGTCGCCGGCATTGCCGGCCATCGGCCGCCGCAGCCGCCCCTGGATCTGGTCGAGGACGGCGGCCTGCCGCGCCATGTAGTCATCGGCGGCAGCGCCACCAGCGAGCAGAACCGCCTCGACTTCAGCAAGACCATTAACACCCTGTCGGCCATCAAACTGCCCGACAACGGCACGCTATGGGAGCGCCAAGCCATGATTTTCCATGGCGGCGACGGTGTGACGCCGGGCCCGAAAGCCTACAGCACGCCGAAGCCGGAAGGCGGCGCGGGCGCCTTCAAGGTCAACGGCCTGCCGGCCCAGCCGGGCGCGCCGTACGCCGACCCCTGCATCAACGACAACCAGCAGCCCTCCGGCAATGATCGTTTCTACCATGCCGCCGTGATTCAGCTGGATGTCAAGATGAACAAGGCCGGCTGGCATTTCCCGCAGCAGCGCATCCTGACCCTGTGGGACGACGTCAAGGATACGGTCGATGAAATTAAACCGCCGGAACCCATGTTCTTCCGCGCCAACACCGGGGACTGCATCACCTTCCAACACACCAACCTGGTGCCGAACGTTTACCAGCAGGATGATTTTCAGGTGACGACGCCGACCGACACCATCAGCCAGCATATCCATCTGGTCAAGTTCGACGTCACGTCCTCGGACGGCGCCGGCAACGGCTGGAACTATGAGGACGGCACCTTTAGTCCCGAGGAAGTGCACGAACGCCTGGAGGCTATCAACAAACAGGCGGGCGAATGGCTGGAGCCGACCGGCGAGCAAGCCGACAAACCGCCGGTCTGTAGCCTGGGCGACTTCCAGCGCGGCAACGGCGCCTGCGTACAGACCACCGTGCAGCGCTGGTATGCCGACGACGTGCTGAACAATGCCGGCGAGGACCGCACCCTGCGCACCGTGTTCACGCACGACCACTTCGGCCCGTCCACCCATCAGCATCCGGGCCTCTATGCCGGCCTGGTGATCGAGCCGGCCGGTTCCACCTGGAAGCACAACGAGACCGGCGCGGTGCTGGGCGGCCGAACCGACGGCGGCCCCACTAGCTGGCAGGCCATCATCGAGCCCGGCGACGGCAAGGACGCTTACCGCGAGTTCCTGCTGGAAATGGGCGACTTCTCGCTGGCCTACCGGAGCGACGACACCGCGGTCAATCCGCCCGGCAAACAGGAGGCCGGCCTTCATGATCTGGTAGAGCTCGCGGTTCCCTGTCCGGGCGGCGTTCCACGCCCCTGCCCCGAAGCCATTTCGGCCGACGATCCCGGCACCATGACCGTGAACTACCGCAACGAACCGATCGCGCTGCGGGTCAATAATGGCGCCAACGTCCAAACCCCGGGCCGGGCCGGCGACCTGTCGTTCGCGCTGGAATCGCGCACGGACCGGGCCATTGCCGCCCTGAACCGCCAGCCGGACTTCTTTGCCCAGCCGCTAACCCGGGATGTCCTGCCCGGCGATCCGTTCACGCCGCTGATGAAAGCCTATGCCGGCGACAAGGTCCAGATACGGCTTCTGGGGGGCGCCCATGAGGAAGGCCACAACTTCGGCGCGCACGGCCTCAAATGGCTGTTCGAACCGGACCTGAAAGATTCCGGTTACCGCAGTTCGCAAATGCTGGGCATCTCCGAGCACTTCGAGTTCGAGGTAAATGCCGTAGACTCCGTCAATCCGGGCACGCCATGGATCGATCTGGCCTATTTCCCGGGCATGGCGACCGATGATCTCTGGAACGGCCTGTGGGGCATCATGCGGACCTACAACGATAAAGGCACTTACTCGAAACGCTACCCGAGACCGACCCTGGCGAAACTGCCGAGCAATCCGGAGGGAAGCGTACTGCCGGTGAACTGTACCGTGGATAAACGTGGCCGGCAGAACTGCATCACGACGCATGGCGTCTGCCCGGCCCAGGCACCCAAGGTCAACTTCCAGGTGCATGCGTTTCTGGCCAAAGATCTGCTGGGCGGCCCGCTGGTTTACAACCAGCGGGCCGGGCTGGAAGATCCGGGCGCCATCCTGTTCGTGCGCGGTGCCGATCTGGACGCGAGCCGGAAAAAACTGAAACCCGGCGTACCGGTCGAGCCGCTGATCCTGCGCGCCCGCGCCGGCGACTGCATCACGCTGGACCTGTTCAATCACCTGCCCGCGAACCTGGGCAATACGCAACAGGATGGCTGGAGCACGATGCCCATGATCGTCGAAGGCTTCAACAACAACGACATCCGGCCTTCCAGCCACATCGGCCTGACGCCGCAACTGGTGGAGTTCGACGCCCTGCGCGGCGCCGGTCTGAGCATAGGCCAGAACTGGACCCTGCCGGGCGGCGATACAGTCACCGCCGCGCCCGGCAAAGTGGCCAAATACATATGGTATGCCGGCAAACTGACGGCTAAACCCTATCCTGATGCCAGATCGAAACAGAAGAAGCATTTTGCCGAGCCGGTGGAATACGGCGCCGTCAACCTGATGCCGTCGGACCGCATCAAACACGCCAGCAAAGGCGCGATCGGCGCGTTGATCATCGAACCGCAAAGCTCAAGCTGGCAGGAAGACGCCGCCATGCGCGCTTCGGCCACGGTCACCCTGGCGAACGGCAAGTTCTTCAGGGAACATGTGCTGCTGTTCCAGGATGACCTGAACCTGCAGCAGGACGGCGTGCCCGTGCCCAACCTCGCCGAATCGGAAGATCCCGAGGACAGCGGCCAGAGAGCCTTCAACTACAAGACCGAGCCGATGTGGACCCGCATACCGTTTGCGCCGGATACCCCGTTGTCAGTAACGCGCGGCTTTGACTTCAGCAATGTGCTGACCGGCGAGGCGGAAACGCCGACTTTCACGGCCAAGGCCGGCGACCCGGTCCGGCTGCGCGTACTGCAACCCGGTGGCCATCCTCGCAATCATGTGTTCCAGCAACACGGGCACATCTGGCAGGAAGAGCCGTTTACCAAAGGTTCAACGGTGATCGGCGACAATAGCTGGTCGGAATGGCATGGCTCTCAGGCCGGTATCGGGCCGGGCAGCCATTTCAACTTCCTGTTGGCCAACGGCGCCGGCGGTGTCTTCGCGACGCCCGGCGATTACCTCTACCGCGATCAGGCATCGTTCCAGTTTGACGGCGGCTTGTGGGGTAAATTACGGGTCGAATAGCGCCCTTTAAAGCGTATAAGAGTGCAGCCGGTTTGCGGCTGCACTCTTTTTATTATCGACAAGCATATCCGCACCTAATACTTTCCCGGCTTAGGATGCGGCAATTAATAACTTCCCTAAATTTCAATGAATACATATATTTGTGGGGGCGACTTAAGTCGCCCTGGGCGAATGAATTCGCCCCTACATAAGAGCTAATTTCATTCGCAAACCGGGAAATTATTTTTAACCAAATCCTTACTTCATGCGCATGACTTCACATCTGTTCAATCGATAACTCCAGCGGATTATCAGCCCCATCGCTACCTGTTCACTTACCTCCTCAAGCTGTAGCCCACCAAATAAGGTACTTCCTGAGTTAAAAATCAGGGTTTAACCCGATTTCATACGCTGCTTTTACAAGCTAAAGTCAGTTCATCCTTTAATAATTTCTTAAGGTATTGTCGCGCGGCGATGAACAGGCTGTTAAAGGGACAGGGGTGAATACAAAAACCATGCCCGGTTTATGCATGACGATGATCCGGGCTTGGTTCCCTGATATTGAACGAGAATCTTACCTAACCTAATTTTTTCTTCTTTATCATATGCTTATGTTTAATCTTAAACATAAATTTTTTAACTTGGCGGTATTGAGGGTGTCTGCATGTCTAATAAAGTACATGAGTACAATAATAAAATAACCGGCAACGATGCTTTTTTCTTGACGGCAGTCCAATCGCATAACCCGAGAAAGCTGCCCGGCAAAACGGTGAAGTACCGGGAAAAAGCCAGGCAAAAAGCCTTATGTCCATTCAAGCGGCGGACTCTGGCCGGAGTCGGACTGATGCTTATGTTGCCATGGATGGGGAGCGCTGCCTGGGCGGCAGTGCCGGGCGGCACGCTGGATCCAACTAAAGTTCCCAAGTATATCTCCCCCTTGTTTGTTCCGCCGTCAATGCCCGAGACGCTGGATGGAAACGCTTCCGATGTCGACTATTACGAGATCGCCGCGCGCCAGATTGAACAACAGGTTCTTCCTGCACCGCTGCCTAAAACGACGCTGTGGGCATACGGTTCCGGCAATGATCCAGGCACCTTTCATTCCCCTTCCAATACCATCGAGGCGAAGTTCAACCGTCCGGTACGGGTGAAATGGATCAATGATCTCAAGGACAGCAATGGAAACTTCCTTCCCCATCTGCTGCCGGTCGATCAAACCGTACACTGGGCCAATCCGGCCGGAGGGCCTGGCGGTCAGGACAGCATGGGCATGGACCCGAATCCGTATGCCGGACCCGTGCCCTTGGTTACGCACCTGCATGGCGCGGATGTCGTTCCGGGCAGCGACGGCTACCCCGAATCATGGACTTTGCCCGCGGCATCGGATATCCCGGCCAATTATGCCTTCCGGGGAACCCATTGGGCACAGATTGATGGCGCGGCTGATGAGCCTGGCGCTGCGACTTATCAATATTCCAACGACCAACGCGCCACGCAGTTATGGTTCCATGACCATACGCTGGGCATGACCAGAAACAACGTCTATGCCGGTTTGAGCGGAAATTATATCTTGCGCGGCGGCGCATCGGACCTGCCTAGCGTATCATTGCCGCAAGGCGCCTACGAGATTCCCTTGACGATCCAGGATAGAGCCTTCAATAAAGACGGCAGCCTGTTCTATCCCGGCAATCGGGCGTTCTTCGAAGGCGTAAAGAAGAACAACCTGAAAATCCCCTTCATTCCAGAAAAAACCGCAACCGGCGGCGACAGCGATGTGTCCCCCATCTGGAATCCGGAATATTTCTCTAACGTAATGCTGGTCAACGGAAACAGCTGGCCGCGGCTTGACGTCGAGCAGCGCCGTTATCGCTTCCGCATTCTCAATACTTCCGATTCGCGCTTCCTGATTCTGAAAATTGCCAGCGACCCGACAGCCCGGCCCATAGCAGAAGCCGTACCGTTCTGGGTGGTTGGAGGCGATGGCGGCTTTCAAACCCGGCCGGAACAGTTGGGTTCGCTCCTGATCGGGCCGGCCGAAAGAATCGATGTGGTCGTGGATTTCACCAACGTTCCGAGCGGAACACCGCTCTACCTGATCAATGAAGGCCCCGACGAGCCCTTTGGCGGCGGCGTGGGCGGCGTGGATTATGCCTTCGCCGATCCGGACACCACCGGCCAGGTCATGAAGTTTACGGTCGTGCCTGCTGCTTCGGCGGATGAATCGATTCCTCCGCAACAGATAACCCACTTGTTACCCGCCGAGAATCTGGGCAGTCCTCTGACTATACGCAAAGTGTCCGTTAATGAAATGGAGTCCGGAACCGTTTTCGCGAGTTTCCAAACCAACGCCCATGACAGCCTGCGGAATATTGTCGAAGACCCCGCCGGCATTCCCTTCGGCCCGACCACGTCCATGCTCGGCACATTGGATGGCGATGGAGCTCCCGTGCCCTTCGCCTGGATGGATCCGGTTACCGAAAATCCCGGCAATGGCGCCACGGAGATATGGGAAATCTACAATTTCACCGAAGATGCCCACCCTATCCATATGCACCTGGTGCAGTTCCAGGTTCAAAATCGTGAGCCACTGCAATCTGACTTGAACGATATGCCCCTGCTTCCGGCAACGGCAGTAGGCGCCGCGCGCGGCCCCGAAGCCTGGGAGCTGGGTTCCAAGGATACCGTGATCGCCTACCCGGGTGAAGTGACGCGGGTAAAAGCCAGATTCGACCGTCCCGGCCTGTATGTCTGGCATTGCCATATTTTGTCTCATGAGGACAACGACATGATGCGGCCGATGTGCGTGGGCAATGACTGCCCGGTTCCGCTGGCAACCATTAAGTGAAGGGCCGGCATGGATCAGGTTTCGTTCCTTTTCGGCAAAGTTTTTATGAAGTGTTCATATCAAATGACGCCTGTTAAGCATCGGAGTGCGGCCGGCCTGCGGCTGCACTCTCTGGCGTGCCATGACAGCGAAACAGGCAGTACTCCGCTCTATCAATCAATAATACCGGAGAATTCCCATGAAAAAGTATGCACTCTTAATAATCTCGTTTATGCCATTCATGGCTCAAGCCGCTGGCGGCGTTTGGAACGCAACCCCGGTAAAACGATTGGAATGGTTCACGAACAAGCCGAAGATGCCGCCGCTGAACTCACCTTACCAGTTTGCCCGCAAAACAACCGACGAGCTTAATAATGGGACCAGCAGCATTATGGCGCTGATCTATGAGCAAGGCGAAACGAACAACACGGTTTATCCCTGGCCGTTTTATTTGCAATTGGATACATCCCACGATTACGGCCACGCGGTCGGCATCACGTCCCGGCTGTATAACCGGGGAAATGGATGGTCCGTAGCGCAGCACAGCGAAGGGATTTCGTACGGCACCGGCGATACGATCGGCTTTAACGCCGAAATGTCGCCCATGACGTCATCGGACGCGCGCATCATCGGCATCAATTTAAATGCGCGCGATGGCTACGGGGACGAACATCCGGGCAAATGGAGCAATACCGCGGTCAATATCCAGAGCGAACCCGGAGGGGGATGGGCTGAAGGCGTGCGCTTCGACGACGGCAGCAATATGTGGGCGGGCCTGCACTGGGCTTCGGACGCTTACGGCACCTTCGGCATAAAAATGGATTCCAGGCATTTGATCGTGGGCCTCGATACAGGAGCGACGCCGACTGCTATCCGCATGAAAGCCGGCTCCAAGGTCTGCCTGGAAAGCACAGACGCTATTTGTATAAAGTATGATGCGAAAACACAGAAAATCTATTTCCTGAATGGCAAGGCTAAGTTGGGGCATCTCAATACCAATGTCCAAAGCGACAAATGCCTGAACTGTTAAGTCAGGAGAAAATCCAGCGGCTTGAATTCAAGCCGCCGGAGGGTTCAAGCATCAAACTTCAGGCAAGCATCATCTTCGGATTCATACATGCGGGTTATCGTTATCGGACACTATATAAAACAGAGACATGACTATGAGAATAAACAATTATAGAAGTTTAGCTTTGTGCCTTACCGTGCTGGCCGGCCTGGCCTTCGCGTTCAGCGATCAATGGCCGGCGCTGTTGAAGAATAATCCGCCAGCCAACGCAGTGGTCAAGGAAGGGCTGTCCATCGCCCTGGCCATCGATCCGGTCCAGGCCGGCAAGAGCCCGGTCGCCGTACTGCGCGAGGGTCAGCCGGCGCGCCTGCAATTCACGGTCCGGGATACGTCCGGCAAGGAACCGGTCAAAGGTCTGCACCCGGCCGTCTGGCTGGACCGCGAGAACCCGCAGGAACAGAACCTGTCCTGCAAGGACCGCATCAATTCCTTTCTGCAAAGCCAGCTGGCTTTTCAGCCCGAGGTCAACCTCAACTCCTATTTCGTGCTGACGCTGAACAACAAGGCCAGCATTTCCGTCATCGATCCGATCAACGGCTTCGGCGGCAGCAAGCTGATCACGCGCATCAAACTGAACAGCCCCGGCGTGGACTGGGTCTTGAGCAAGGACCAGAAAAAACTCTATGTCGCCACGCCCTTGAGCCGTGAAGTGGCGATTATCGATACCGACACCTGGAAAACGACCGCCTTTCTGCCGTTTAACGCCGCGCCCACCCGGCTGGCGCTGCAACCGGACGGCCATTATCTGTGGGTGGGCCTTGAAGCGGCCGACAACAAGTCTTCGGCCGGCGTCAGCGCCGTCGATACGGAAAAAGCCCAGGCGGCCGGCTCAATCGCTACCGGCAAGGGACGCCATGAGTTTGCCTTCAATGCCGACAGTCGCACCGCTTACGTCAGCAATGCCGACGACCAGACCGTGACCGTCATCGACATCGCCCGACTGTCCAGCCACAAGGCCATCAAAAGTGAGGCGCGGCCCGCGGCGCTGGCTTTCTCAATATTGAGCAAAACCCTGTACGCAGCCACCGAAAACGGCCGCCTGCTGGTCATTGATGCGGACGGGCAAGCCGGTATACCTATAGAGACCGGCAAGCCCCTGAAAGCATTGCGGTTCAGCCCCGATGGCCGCTGGGGCTTTGCGCTCAGCCAGACGGACAACAAGGTGTTCATCATCGATGCTTCGCTGAACCGCCTGGCCCAGACCGTCGAAGTCGGCTCCGCGCCGGACCAGATCACGTTCACGGATCATTATGCTTACATCCGCTCAACCGGCAACGAAACCGTGAGCCTGGTGCAGCTGGATGCGCTGGCCAAGAATACGCCGGCGGCAGTGTCGACCTTTCCGGGCGGCCAGGCCGCCCCGGGCTCATCCGGCCTGCTGCTGGCCGATGCCATTGTGCCGACGCCGGAGCGCAATGCCGTGGTGGTCGCCAATCCGGCCGATAAATCCGTCTATTACTACACGGAAGGCATGGCCGCGCCGATGGGCAATTTCGAGAACTTCGGCCTGAATCCGATGGCGGTCATGGTCGTCAACCGCAGCCTGCAGGAAACCGCGCCCGGCGTTTATACGGGCACCGCGCAGCTGCCGCCGGCCGGCCGTTACAGCGTCTCGGTCCTGCTCGACAATCCGACGGTCTATCATTGCTTTACCGCCGACATCGCGCCTGATCCTGAGCTCGCCAAGGCAGGCGGACAGCCGGTCAAGGTGGAGTATCTGCTGAACAGCAAGGAAGTGCCGGTCGGCAAATCGGTGCCAATCCGGGTGAAGATCCATCATGCGGCTCAGGACAGCGTCAACGACCTGCAACTGCTGATCGTCCGCGTCCCTGGCCTGTGGCAGCAGCGGCTGCTGGCGAAACCGCTGGGCGGAGGCCAGTATCAGGCGGATATCACGCCACAGGAGACGGGCGTTTATCAAGTGTTTATTCAGTCACAGTCACTGAGCCTCACCTTTGAGCAACAGCCCATGCTAATCTTCCGCGCCGTCCGGCCGGCCCTCGCCACAGCCCAGATCAAGGAGTAAGCCTATGACTATCAAATTCAGAACCGGCGTCATCATCACCTTGCTGGCAACCGGCGCCCTGATTGCCGTCGTGCCGGACCCGGCGCCCGAGGCGGTAGCGGCCCCGGTCGAATTGCCGAATGCCGAGCTGTTGGACCAAAACGGCGCCCCGGTCCGGTTTGCCAGCGATGTCGCCGGCAACCGGATCATGGCGCTCAGTTTCATCTATACCGATTGCCAGACATCCTGCCCGGTCGTCTCGGGCATTTTCTCGAAGCTGCAAGACCGGCTCGGCGACAAGCTGGCCCGGGACGTGCGCCTGGTGTCGCTGAGCATCGATCCGGCCACGGATACGCCCGAACGTCTGAAAGCCTATGCGGAGCGTTTTCATGCCGTGCCCGAATGGCTCTGGCTGACCGGTGAGAAGGCCCAGGTCGACGCCTTGCTCAAAGGGCTGGGCGTTTATAGCGCCGATTATGCCAACCACGCGCCGGTCATTCTGGTAGGCGACCCGGCCCGCGGCGAGTGGACGCGCTTTAACGGCCTGTCCAGCCCGGACACCATCGCCGCAAAAATTGATGAACTGCTGAATGCCCGCCATGAAAAATCCTGATGCCCCACTAAACGGGTTGAATACGATCGGCTTTACGCTGTTATCGGCCATGTTATTCAGCCCTTCCCTGTCGGCCGCGCCGCTGACGGCTTCGGAGGCGCGGGGCAAGCAGCTTTACCTGACCGGCGCCAGCCCTTCCGGCCAACCGGTCAAAGCGCTGGTAGGGCCTGAATCGACGGAACTGTCGGGGACTGATGTGCCTTGTGCCGGTTGCCATGGCGAGGACGGACGCGGGCGGCCGGAAGGCGGCATCGTACCGACCGATATCTCTCATGACTATCTGACCCTGGCCTATGGGCACAATCATGACAACGGCAGAAAACATGCCGCTTTCACGGCCGATACGATCATCGCGGCTATTACCGTGGGCATCGATCCGGCCGGCAACCGGCTGGATTCCATTATGCCGAGATACGCATTGTCCGCCGGCGACGGCGCTGATCTGGTCGCGTACCTGAAGCGACTGTCGACCGATGCCGATCCGGGGCTGAGCGAGTCGACTATCCGGCTGGGCACATTGCTGCCGACGCGCGGGCCATTGGCGGGCATGGGCCTGGCCATGAAGGACATGCTGTCGGCTTATTTTGACGAGATTAACGCGCGAGGCGGCATTTACAATCGCAAGATTCATCTGGAAGTCGCCGAGTTCACCGGCAGAGCCAACTCGACAATAAAGAGCGCGCGCCACCTGCTCGAAGCCGAGCCGGTATTTGCCCTGATAGCGCCGTTCGCCGGCAACCTGGAGCAGGACATTCTATTACTGAGCGAGAGCCGGAGCGTTCCGCAGATTGGCCCTTACACGCTGTTTCCCGAGGAGAACACGCTCCGTAGCCGGGCGGCTTTCTATCTGCTGCCGGGCCTTAAAAACGAGGCTCGCGCCATGGTGGATTACGCAACTGATGTATTGCACATGAAAAATGCCGCGTCGGTGGTCATCGGCCCCGAAAACGTCAATATTCAGGGAACCGCCGAAGCCATCGAACAGCAAAGCCGGCACCGCGGCTTAGGTCCTGTCGCCCGGTTCGCCTATCCACCGCATCAACCCCAGCCCCAGGCGTTTGCCGCCGAACTTAAAAAACAGTCGCCGGAAGTGATTTTCTTTTTTGGCGCTGATGATGAATTGAACTTGCTATTGAAGAGCGCCGAACAATTGAAGCCGAAACCTTACGTATTTATCTCTGGTTCACTCACAAGACCTAACGCGCTAAATGAGGCGTTTAGCGACAGGCTTTTTCTGTCCTTGCCTTCTTCGCCTCCCGATCAAGCGGGCGCGGATGAATTTTTCCGGCTGATAAAACGCAACCATCTTTCAACGCACCATTTAACCGCGCAAGCCGTATCCTATAGTGCGGCCAAACTGTTAACGGAAGGACTGCAAAGGACAGGCAGGGAATTGAGCAGAAAAAAACTGATCAAGACACTGGAAACAATTTACCAGCTTAATACGGGGACGATGCCCTCTCTCTCCTACGGGTCGAATCGACACATAGGTTCAACGGCGGCCACTATTGTTTCAGCATCCCCGGATGGTCGTCATGTCAGTCCGCCAATTGGTAGCTATAAGAAATAGACTGGAACTGCCGCGTGCCAGGCTGAACAATGCCTATCTCGCCCGCCACTGATATCAACTCGGCCACATTATGCACATTGAGTTTTTTCATCAGATTAGTCCGGTGTGTCTCCACTGTCTTTAAACTGATGCAAAGACTATCCGCTATCTCTTTATTCTTATAACCTTCGGTTATCAACTTAAGCAGCTCGCGCTCACGCGTAGTCAGAATGTTGTGCAAATGATTGGTCGATCGCATTTTTTCCACGCGAAGATACCGGTTCATGATCTTCGGCAAAAT
This sequence comes from Methylobacter luteus IMV-B-3098, assembly GCF_000427625.1. Lineage (GTDB taxonomy): Bacteria > Pseudomonadota > Gammaproteobacteria > Methylococcales > Methylomonadaceae > Methylobacter > Methylobacter luteus. The sequence goes on along the minus strand of NZ_KE386569.1, from coordinate 580,798 downwards.
CGCATCCGAAACGTGGTAATGGCCCATCAAAACGTTCTTTACGGCGGAAATCAGTTCCTCCGTCGTGGAACTCTTCAGCAGGTACCCGTCAGCACCGGCCTGGAATGCGTCAGAAATGCTCTCTTCCGTGTTTTTGGACGTGTAAATCAATATTTTGGCGCCATGCCAGCGCTTTTTGATCTCTTCTATGGCTTCCACGCCGTTCATCTTGGGCATGACCATATCCAGCAGCACCAGATCCGGCGGAATAAGCCAGGTTTGCCGAAACAAATCAATGGGATTATTAGATTGGGAAACGACGTTAAACTGTGGTTCCTGGCTCAGCACAGCGTACAATCCTGCTCTTATAATCGTTTGGTCCTCAACTATTGCAATCTTATACATTTACAATTCTCCACTCCTGCGAGACTTCCAAAAACATTGAAATCCGTAAGAAAATGTTTTTAAAAGTTTGCCACAACAAGTTTCATTAATGCCATACGGATAAAATATGCCTCATCATGCAGACGCATAATAAACACGGTCCCCGCTCTCAGATGTATCAGCGTATTAAAAAACGGACATGCTTCACTTTATTTGAAAGAACGTGTTGTTTTTTATTCTTTTTGACTTGACACATTGCGACTTTATGCTACTGCTTGTGTCAGACGTGATAAATAAGCACTATTACCTAAACATTATCTTTTTCTAATGATTATTTGAGTAAAAATTAATCCAAGTCCATGATATTATTGATATTATTTTTATTGCATTCAGATTTTTTAAGGTATTTTTAAGGTAATATTGAGTTATTGATGAGTCATGCCATCCGTGGCGCTGTTATCTCCATAGTTGCGGATCAACCGATCATTTCCGGCTGCTTCGGTCTTTGACCATGAGGTTCCATCCAGTAAACATATTCGGCGATGTATTTGGGATTGCCCAGGGCCGGGCATGTCCCCCAGCGTTCCAGCGGCTCGATGCCGTACTTGACGACGCCTATGTGCTGGGTCTTGTCCTGGTCCAGCACGGGGTCCGAGAAAAAAAAGCCCAGTTGCCGGCGCAGCAATTCGATGTCATTTTTCCGGCCTGTCAGGAATTTCCATCCCGGCTTGACCCTGAACAGTTCGGCATAGGCTTTCAGCGTCGACGGCGTGTCATGTTCCGGCTCAAGCGTGATTGAATACATGAAGATATCGCGCCCTGCCCGGTCGCCGAATGCTTTCTGCACCCGCTTCAGATTCGCCGTCATGCCCGGGCAGATATCGCCGCAGCGCGCGTACATGAAGTTGATGAGCACAGTCTTGTCCTTGATCAGATCATCGTAAAATCGCACGACTTCGCCCTCATGCGTGATGAGCGGCACATTCGGGAAGGATTTTTTGCGGCGCTCGTCCCGGCTCATCCTGACCGGATGAAAACTGCCTGCGGCGGTCGAGTTCGAAGGCAAGGCGCTCAATGCGGCGATGCCAAGAGAAGCACCGGTTATCTTTTTGATAAAATCTCGTTTATTCATGGCTTTATCCTCGCTCAATCGCGTTACTTGCCGGCTTTCGAGTCATCAGGCGGCACGATGCGGAAAAGGATCATCATGGCATGGTCTTCATGCACGACGTTGTGGCAGTGCAAGGGATAGTCCCCGTACCAGTCACGGAATTGTATGTAATAACTGACTTCGCCCGAGCCCGACGTGCCGACGGATCCATCGCCGATTCTTACCACGTCCTTGCGGGACTTGTCATCGATCGCCAGATTCTCGGCTTTGCCGTTGCGGCTGAGCAGTTGAAATTCCTCGTGATGCGTGTGCACCGGATGAGACCAGCCGCCGCTCGAATTCAGCGTCCATTGTTCCGCCGTGCCCTCCGCCGGGTAGGCGCTGATTCGGGAGGGATCGAATAACTTGCCGTTGACCGTCCAGGCGCCATTGCTCGAATCAAATTTGAACCGGCGCTGGACCTTGACCGGATTGGTTCTGGCCGACAACGGCACCATGACCTGAGACTGAAGTGTACTCAGCGGCGCGCTTTCATCGACTACCGGATCGCCGGATACGATGAATTTGAGGAGCTGCGTTTTGCTGCCGGAACGCAGAATCTTGCCGCTGGTCCCCTTGCCGTTGAGCTGTTCCAGCCGGTTTTCCAGGTAAATCACCGTGCCGGGCGCATATTGGCTGAAGTCGACGATCACGTCCGCCCTTTCGGCCACGCCCAGCCTTATGCTGGAAACGACTTGCGCCTTGGGCAGCAGGTTGCCGTCATTGGCGATGCGCGTGAATTTGGCGCCATTGCTCAGAAACAATTCGATAAACCGCGAAGGGCCGGCATCCAGGCAACGGAATCGGTATTTGCGGCGTTTGACATCCATATAGGGCTTGATCTTGAAATTGACCGTTTGCTGGTCGCCGACGATGCCTTCCAGATTGAAGTTGTCGAAGAACATCTGCCCGGTCTGGTCGAACACCTTATCGGTGAATAGCAGAGGGACGTCGTATTCGCCGCCGGGCAGCCTGAGACCGGTCGTTTCATCACCGGTATCGAGGTTGATATCGTTGCTGAACAGTGTGTAGAACGAGGCCATCCCCTTATAGACATTGGCGGCAGTGAAATCGAAACGGTGATCGTGAAACCACAGCGTGCTCTGGGTTTCCTTCCAATCACCCGGACACCATAGCCCATTGTAATAAGTGCCGTTCCTGTGCGTACTGGCGAAGCCTGCCCGCACATTGGGATACCAGTAGTCCCACCATTCGCCGGAATCGAAGAACCGGGTCGGCCCGCCGTCGGATTCGGGGGGATTATGGGCGTTATGCAGGTGCGGCGAGCACTGGTTGATGCCGAACCCCTGATTGTCCTTGTCATCCTCGGGCAAGCCGTTGTACATGCGCATGAGCACCGGCTGGCCATAGTGAGCATTGATGCGCAACACGCCGACGGCATCCGAATTCATGTCGACATAGGTCCAGACCTTGGAGTTAAAGGCCGGGTATTCTTCCGCCGGATAAAAATTCCAGTCAATCTCCCTGACCATCAGCTCGTATTTCGTGCAGGCATCCAGGCCGCCCAGCTCATCCCAGCGCTGATGTTCCTCGTCGCGCGCTTCCTTGAAATCGTCGAACTCATTTTTTCCCGGATTCCAAAGCGTCTGTTTTTCAGCGCATTGACCTTTTTCCGGCGTAGGGCCGGCGTAAGATCCGACCGATTGGCAAGCCTTCGGGATCGGCAGCGGCTCCGTCCAGGGCTTTTTGCAGGGCGGGCTGATCAAAACTTCGTCCGCGGCTTCAGCCAGATTGGGTAGAAAGTGACGCCCGCCGATCGCGGTCAGGCCGCCCACGCCGGCTGTCAGCCCCATCTTGAATAATTCGCGCCGGGTAATGCCGGCTTTCTGAATATCGTTGACCTCCTGCATATACCGGGCGATGATCCTCTCGCGTTGGCTGTAATTCGTTATTTTGACTGTTTTCTTAAACATGACACCCCTCACATTACTTTGAAAAACCGCGCAAAGAAATTATGTTTCAGTGCTTTTCTGTTTGCTCAATGCCCAACAGTGAGCCCGAATACTGTGGGTTGATATGACTGCTGTTTAAATCAATGACTGATGTTATGCACGGTAGCTTTTTATGCCGTTTGCCGCTCCCGAGCACTACAGCGGTGTAGGTGCGAATTCATTCGCACTAAACAAAAAACACAATCGGCGTCTCGGGTCGAATGAATTCGACCCTACAGGCGCTTGACGCAGGGGCCAATTGTCCGCGTAACTCAGTCAATGACTTTAGAAAACCGGCCCCTTGCGGAGCCGGTTTCTGATTCCCGGCGCTTACTTGATAGTAACAGCGATGTTTTCCCTCCTGGCGCCTGTCGCCGACGAAACCAGGCTGATCGGCGTCCTGCAGGCGGGTCCCGGTTTTGCCCTGAAGTCCCATGCACCGGCAGCAACAGGGACCGCCGCGCCCAGTTTATTGGTATTCAGATCGGCTGGCACAGATGCCGTCAGGTACAACTGGATGTTGTTGTTAGTTGATACCGAACTGGTTCCGGCGACTCGCCATTCTCCCGAAGCGGCATTAATGACCTTGCACTGCGCCGCGGTTATCTGGATGTTTTCAGGGTTAACAACTGTCACCGTAACATGCGCGGGCAACGAAACCTGGCCGTTGTCATTGGCTACCGTGTAATCGAAGCCGAAATCACCGGCCGTAGCGCCGGCCGCGAAAGTCACCCTGCCGGCCGCATCGGCACTCGCCGAGCCGCCGGTAACGTTGGAGACCGTTACTGACCCCGTATTCAGCGTACCGCCGTTGCCAGAGTCGTTAGCCAGCACGTCGATCACAACCGACTGGTTGATGGCCACATTGACCGGTCCATCGGGATTGACGATCGGCGCAGGACCCTCTGCGGACGGTGCGACCGTAACGGTCACTGTCGCCACATTGGACTGACCGGCGCTGTTGGTTGCCGTATATTGGAAAGTCACGTCGCCATTTACAGGACCCGGTGTGTAAGTGATGCCTGTGCCATTAACAGCCGCCGACCCGGAACCGGCCGGAATCGCAGGTCCAACCAATTGCAAGGACGTGATGGGAGCCGTTGCGTTCACAACATCGTTAGCGGTAACCGGGATATCAATTGCCGGACCGCCCGCTTCCGCCACTGCGCTGTCATCCAGGACAAGCGGCACGCCAGGACCGGGTACAGCGTTTCCTGTCGCCCGATTGCGCGCCACGGGGAAGATCTCACTGCCATTGGCGGACGATAGAACGGTAACGGTATCCGGCGGCGTGCCGATGCCGGTCGCCGTCAGTATCGTTTCGGCAGGATCGTCGGCGTTATTGCTGGATACTGCCGCATGGCTGGGGTACTTGTTTCCGTCGAGTCTTAGTTTAGGCGGCAGATCGGTTTCGAAGCCCTTATCGCTACTGGTCGCAATGACGGTCAGCGTATCAGTGATGTAATCGTAATCCGCCGAAGTCGCTGTCACGACATCGACCGCATCCTTCGTCACTACACTGGGCGGCGTGTCGGAGCTGTTGATGACCGATACAGGACCGGGCAGAGCGCCGCTGGGATCCACCAGGCCCTGGGTATGGAACTGGCCGAGACCGGCCGGGCCGAACGGAATCATCTTGACAGGCGGGATGTTTGCCGCTGCCGCTGTCAATGAGGGATCAGGCTGATTGGGTAATAATTTGGTGTTGCGGGCATACACATCGACTTGCGTGCCGCTGGCGTCACGTTTATAGAACCCGTTATAGATCTCCAGCGGGCTGGGGATCGGATTCGCCACAAAATCGTGCAGACGGCCCATCAGGCTGAACTGGTCGGAACGAACACACGTACCGTTCGCGCCCTGGTCTCCCAATACAATGGGTGTGCCGTCGTCACGGACGCCGCAGATCTCGAAATAGTTGGTGCCGAAAGGGCTGCCGGTAACGAATTCCGTATTGAGCCCGTCCGACAGGAATTGGGCGCCGTTAAGCGTGACCGGTCCGAGCGGAGTTCCCAGACTGTCGGCTCGTTCCAGGAAAGGCCCGACACGGCTGTTCAGCGCACCGTTAAATTCGCCGCGCGCCACGCCGACGTCTTCGCTGAAGACGATGTCGCGATTGCCGCCGGAAACGGCGTCAACCGGGAAGGTTTCGACGCCGTAAGGATGCGTCACGGTGTAAATGCCGGGTTCCGGAACACCCGCAAACACACGGATTCGAGTGAATACCACTTGATCGCCAACGGCCACGGGGCCTATCGAGAAAGCCGCCTCCAGCGCCAGCACCAGGGTGGCGCGCTTGGCTCCCGGCACAACATCCATCACGGATGTGGCATTAAAGTAAAATGCCTCATCGGGAAAGTTGTCCGGAAAACTGTAAGGAGGATCGGGCAAGCCGGGTCCGACCAATAAACAGGCATTCTGCTGCGCAGCGCCGGGATCATCGGCATCCGGCAAGCACAGATCCAGAACCATGCCGTTCAGGTCCTGATACCAAAGAGGAAAGCCATTTCCAGGCGGAGACGGCACGTTAACAGGCCCGACCCGAGCCAGATCGGCATGCACGGATAAGCTCGCGGTAGCGAGCGCGACTGCAATAGCGGTATGTCTCATTTTCATGTTTAAACCTCGTTATAGGATTTACTTTCACTAGGCGGTAGATCCATGAATTGCTATATGAAGATTATTTCCAGTACCAATAATCCTCGCCCATTCCTCAACTAAAGCTGTGCCTGATTAATGTCCGGCATGAGCACCGGACATCAGCAAACTTGTATTGAGGACCACAATGGCAGCCAGACTGAACTGCACTCGATTCCAGCGTATAGCAAAAGCAAATCAAAAAAACTCGGGTGGACACCTGATATTGAGCTACATGAATAATGAATACATGATTATAAAAGCGGGATTTACTTTTTAATTCAGGGGCGTCCGCGGCCAGGCAACAATGCAAAAAGCAATCGAAAAATTCGCGCGGCAATGGGGATGGGGCTTACAACTGTAGACGTACATTAAAGTTTGAAACTTTTGAATGCCGACAGTATTTAATAAATGAAAATGAATAGCCGCTATGTGCCATAAAGAGACGGACAGGTATTGGTTGTTAACGGCAAGTATGAGACACAAATCGGTCGTTTAAAGCTACCGCTGAGCTCTCATGGTTTCAGCTCGACAAACGTACCGTCCGGAACTGTCCGCCATAACTCTTCCATTTCTCTATCGGTAACGGCTACACAGCCAAGCGTCCAGTCAGTCAATCGGTGTAGCTTGCCAATCCAGCCAATACCGTTCCGAAGACCATGAATCATGATGTCCCCGCCCGGAGACGCACCTTCCTTATGGGCTATTTCAGCGTCGGCTTGACTTGGATATGAAATATGCAAAGCGCGGAAGTAGCCGCTGTTGGCTTTTCGGTAATCGATCGTGTATCGCCCTTCAGGAGTCTTTTTGTCACCCTCTCTACGTTTTGGACCAACAGGCTCTCGACCTAGAGCTACTTTGTAGGTCTTCAGCGGCTTACCTTGGCTGTATACCGTAAGCTCACGCTTGGACTTCTCCACGACGACTAAGTCTGCTCGTACGTCATTCAGAAGTGGATTATCTAGATGATTCGCCCACCCAATCACTACACTTAACGCCACTAGCAGCACGGCCAACAATGTGAACCACCGTTTCATTCCGCTCCTTTTTCAGCGCGTAGGATGCGCTGAACGCAGTGATGCGCATCGATCGCGAACGATGCGGTTCGTACCTCACCGCATCCTACCGCGCTGCGATAATTCTTTGGTAAAACTTGAATCCATTTTTCTCGTTTTCGCCAGAACAAAATTTACCTCTTAACAAGTGATTTCTAAATCTGCATATCTTACATGCTGGACCGCAACATAAAAAATTTCTAATTATCGCCATTCAAAAAGCTCGTAGGTTGGGTTGGAGCTTTGCGGAAACCCAGCTTTGGCGGCTTTGAAATGCTGGGTTTATCAACCCAGCCTACGGGCTGGATGGGGTTGCAAACCTCGTCCAGCTTGGGCTAAAGAGAGGAGTCATGCCAGACTACTCTATGAAAGGAACACCTAATCCCGAATTTAAAGTATAACTACGAGTCTTAGGATGGCCAGTTACATACTCAAACAACCTAAGCGGCTTATTCTTGTTAAAAAACTGTGGGTTTGCCAAGTTATGGGCATGTTTCTTTCTTGCCTCAGCAAGATTATGGTATTTATCAAGCCAGTTAATTAGCACTTCTTGACCGTTGTTTAATGGTAAAGCGACACGTTCCATTTCGTGTCGATCTTCCATGTCCAGCTTACCTTCAGCATTCCGACGCGTATAGGTCACGGTTATGTCAATATTACGTATTAAAAACTCCACAGGAACCAGATCGATACTAATCGAGATAGTCTCTCCAGGTTCTGGAAAAGCGTCTTTACGCTGTGGAAGATAGATTAAAAAACCATGCTCAGGATTCTCAATTACAGTGACATCTAGGTCGATAAATAAGTCTTGAATTGCTTCGAATCGATCTAGTTTTTGAGGGGACGGCCGAAGATAAGGATCCCACGCATAAAGAAATCCCTTTTCCAACCTCGCTACAAATTTATTCTCCTGAGATCTTCCTTGAGACTGCCAGTTAGCGCAGAGAACATAATATGAAACGATAGGCATCACGAAGTTATGCCTCTCACAAAAACGTCGATCTGGACGCTTGCTATTGAAACTATTGCAGTTTTCGCAGTGTTCCCCATAATCTCCCATTCCCATATTAAACTCCTGACTATATTGATCCGAATGATTATTTAAACCCACGTATCTTACGCGCTACCGTAAACTCAAACTTAACATTTTTGAGATTGTTTGCTGGACTAGCTGAATGCAATTGCACAAATAAGGAAGCATTAAAGATAACTCTACTTCAATTTTGAAAGGTAACTATTTGATTGGATTTCATCAGTCAATCTATAGGCAAAAATTAGCAAACTGAGACCATCAATGTTAGGTTCCGTCCAAAGGAATGTTTGAAGTTGTTAGATCAAATTCAGAGCTCGTAGGATGCGCTGAACGCAGTGATGCGCATCGATCGCGAACGATGCGGTTCGTACCTCACCGCATCCTACCTCGCTCAAAACGACCGAGCTCAGATGCTGCCAAAAACGCAGCTCGTAGGCTGGGTTGGAGCTTTGCGGAAACCCAGCTTTGGCGGCTTTGAAATGCTGGGTTTATCAACCCAGCCTACGGGCTACGGCCATGGTGTCCGGCGCGGCAAACGGGATGAGACGCCATGCGCAACATCAGCGAATAAATAAAAAGCCACCGCACCGGAATGTCGGAATCGATCACCCGGCACGGCAGCTTATTTCCCTGCTGTTACGCTAAAACCGCGTTATTACCTCCCGATGTTGACAGGGACGGTCAGCTTGCCGCCGCCTGACGAAACGACGGTGATAGTCGTATTGTCTCCTATCGGGACGCCGCCGCGGCTATCGAAACGCCATCTGCCGCGCCGATCCGCCGTCGCAGTGCCAATAACAGCTCCAGTCTCGGAACCGAGATGGATGGTGACGGTGGTATTTATCCCTGACGTGCCTCTGACCGTCCAGCGGACGGCCCTCGTCCGGAAATCGGCTACGGTCACCGTGACCTGGTCGGTTACGGCAACGGGATTGACCGTCACCGTTACTGTGGCTGTAGCCGTCAGCGTACCGTCTGAAATGGTGTACTGGAACGTATCGGTGCCGCTGAAGCCAGCGTTCGGCGTATAAATGACGCTGGTAGCGTTAACGGTAGCCGAACCACTGGCAGGAGAAGTGACAGCCGTTACGGTCAGGGCGTCACCGTCCACATCGCTATCGTTGCCCAATACAGGAACAGTGACCGCGGTGCCGGCATTGGTCGTCGCCGTGTCATTTACCGCGACCGGAGCATCGTTGACCGCTGTCACGGTAACGGTGACGGTGGCCGCAGCCGAGCCGCCCTTGCCGTCGGAAACGGTGTAGGTGAAGCCGTCCGTACCGTTGAAATTGGCATTGGGCGTATAGTTGACCGTGTTATCCGCATTGACAGTCGCCGTGCCGCTGCTGGCAGGCTGATTCAATGCCACGGTCAGGGGATCGCCGTCCTCATCGCTGTCATTGGCGAGCACCGCTATATTCACTGCCGTATCCTCGGCCGTTGTCGCACTGTCATCCGCTGCTACCGGAGCGGCATTCACCGCACTGACATTGATGGTCACGGTTGCCAAGCCGGATGAATTGCCGTTGCCGTCCTGCGCCGTGTAAGTAAAGATGTCCTGGCCGGTAAAGTCAGTGTTGGGCGTATAGCTGAACGAACCGTCCGTGTTGAGGACCAGCACGCCATTAGCGACATTGGTGCCCAAAACAGCGGTCAGCGGCGAGCCTTCGGGATCGCTGTCATTGCCCAGCACGCCGGGAGCGGCAATTTCAAGCGGGATATTTTGCAGTGTGCCGTAGGTATCGTTGGCGGCCACCGGCAATAGACCCGCGACAATGGCGACATTCTCGATGTCCGACCCGCCGGCGGTGGAAATCACCCTGACTTTGGAGGGCGTCACTGTCAAATCGGGAATGGTCAGCCTGCCATTGGTCAGATTGCCGAGCCCGAAAGCCGTGAGCGCCGGCGGGTTGAGCAGATCGCTGGAGACGGCTTCTATGGTCAGGGCCTTCGATTCCAGATTATATTCCGCGCGCGTAATATCGACTTTATCGGTCAACAGACTCAGCAACCGGGTAGGACCCTTGCCGGAGCTATTGGCCGTCACACTGACCACTCTCGGCAATGTGGCGGCATTGTCCAGAAGCAGGCTGGTGTAAAACAGACCGTTGCCATCGCCAATCAGCGGATTTTCGCCGGTCGGCAGGTTCGCGCCGCCGCTGACCGTCACACCGGCCAATGCGTCCGAAGTGGCAAAGATGTCCACCTGACCGGCGCTATCGGCCTGGCGGGCATAAGTGGTCCTGGTGGTCACCAGCGCGGTCGGTTCAAGTTGTGTGAAAACTTTGCCGGAGACGGCGAACAGGTTGTTCTGCACGCTGCTGGTGCCACCGATGCCGTCGCTATCGCCCGGGTCGATATTGAGCGGCGTCACGCCATCCAATTCAACAGCCTCGATGCGGAAGAAATTGGTGCCGCAAGGGCTGCCGGTAACGGTATGGAGCACGGCCGGATTGCCGATGTATTCCGCTCCCTGCGCATCAGTGATCGGCAGGTCGGAATCCCACTGCAGAATCGGCCCGATGCGACCCTGATGCACGGAATTGGCGGCAAATGAAAAATCGAAGCTCTCGTTGATGGCGCGATCGCCCGGTGTTTCGATCGTATAGCGCTCCTGTCCCCAGGGATGGGTTATCGTGTAGATGCCGGGCAGCGGAATATCTACGCGGATACGCAGGCGCGTGAACGGAAACTGGTCGCCGTCCCTGGGCGTTTCAGTCAAAAAGGCGGCCTCGACGCCGGTTATCAGGCGCGCGTCAATGCCGGCACCCGTAGTAATAGTGGTGTCGGCGGAGGCCCAGAAGCCTTCGGCGCCAAAGCCGATCTGCTCAGAGAACACATTGCCTGCGATGGGCGGGTCCGAGATACACAGGGTCGGGTCCAGGCACATTTCCACAGTCAATCCGCTGGAATCCTGGACAGTCAAAGGAAAACCGTTCTGGGGGTTAATGGGACCGATGTTCATGGGCGTCGCCCCTTCGATCGGACAGCCGTCGGGAACCGCTTGAGCGGTCTGAGCGCAGGCAAACAGCGCGAGGACGGCAACAATACTCATATTAAGCCTTGAATTCATGAGGTTTCTCCGTATTTTTTATCAGTCGTTGCAAGAGTGGGCACAAGTCAGGTATTGCCGCACCTTTACCGGACGATGGTTATATCTTCGCTGTCTGTTCCCCCTTTTGCCGAGGTCACGGTGACTTTTGCGGGTGGGGCTATCACATTGCTGAATGTGCCATTGCCATTGCTCAGATCGCCGAACCCGAAGACCGTAAGGGCCGGATTGGTTGCCTTGTCGCTGGAGTTCGCCTCGATGGTCAGGGTTTGTAGTGTCACGTTATACTCAGCCCGGGTAATATTCACGGCATCGGTGAGCAAGCTGATGTGCGTGGCATTTGCATTGCCGCTGTTCTTGGCCGTTACTTCCACTGAATCTGGCAACACGTCGGCCTGCACGGGGATGCTCTTGAAAAACAAGCCTTGTCCATTGCCATCCAGCGGCACGTCATCCGGAGGCAGATTGGGCTCCCCTCTTAACGTGACTTCGGCGGAGGGCGCCGAAGCGACAAACGCGTTGACTTGCCCGGCATCGTCGATCGCCCGCGCATAGTTGGTGCGGTCTACCACTAACGGCGCCGGTGCATTGCCGCTGAAAATCTTGCCGGAGACGGCGAACAGGTTGTTCTGCACGCTGCTGGTGCCGCCGATGCCGTCGCTATCGCCCGGGTCGATATTGAGCGGCGTCACGCCATCCAGGCCGACGGCCTCGATGCGGAAGAAATTGGTGCCGCAGGGGCTGCCGGTAACCGTATGGAGTTGCCCGGGATCGCCGATGTATTGCCCGCCCTGGCCGTCATCGATCGGCAGCCCGGAATCCCAGCGCAGAATCGGCCCGATGCGGCCCTGATGCACGGAATTGGCGGCGAATTCGATATCAAAGCTCTCGTTGATGGCGCCTACGCCCGCCGTCTCGATCGTAAAAACCTCCTGTCCCCAGGGATGCGTCACGGTATAAATGCCGGGCAACGGAACATCGATGCGGATACGCAGGCGCGTAAACGGAAACTGCTCGCCGTCCCTGGGCGTTTCGGTCACGAAGGCGGCCTCGACGCCGGATACCAGACGCGCGTCAATGCCCGCACTCGTAGTAATACTGGTATCGGCGGAGGCCCAGAAGCCTTCGGCTCCGAACCCTATCAATTCAGAGAAGGCATTCCCTGGAATCACCGGATCGGAGATGCACAGGTTCGGGGCCGCGACCGGGTCCGGATCCAGACACATTTCCACGGTCAGCCCGGTAGAGTCCTGGACATAAAGCGGAAAGCCGCTGTCCGGGGAATTGTTGAGAGGGCCGATATTCATGGGTGTCGCCCCTTCGACCGGACACCCGTTGGTAATCGCCTGCGCTGCTTGAAAAAAACTGAACGGCAACAGTACGAAAGGAAGAAAAATAGTACGCCTTGATTTCATGATTTTTTCTCCATGCATTTGGAAAATTGCGATTGGCGAAAAAGACACTCATTCCTTTACCCAAAAAATAAGAAAGCGGGTGTTTGTAGTGATTAAGCGGGTGTTTCATTATCGAAATCATGAAACCGGAATATCGTGCCTTTTAATGCTTGCTCAAGCACATTAAAGGCAAAGAGAAAAAAGCGCTATCGGGTGAAAACTGTATTTTAAAGGGTGAAAATACCTTAGTTTTTCTAGGATTTATAAAACCGATGTTACGCACGGGCAGCTTTTTTATGCCGTTTGCCGCACACGGGCACTACAGTTCCTGAGTCGCCTTTACCGAAAGCAACTCAATGCGCTTGTAGGTGCGAATTCACTTGTGCCCTTTGGGTATTCGCACTATTCGCACTGAATGACTGGCAAGGCGTCCCGGGTCGAATACCCTATAGGGCACAAGTGAATTCGACCTTACAGGCGTATTTGACGCAGGGGCCGCTTGTCCGCGCGGATCAAGCTGTTCGCTCTGAAACCTAACCATATCCATAGACAAGATAATCAGTGACCAGAGAGGTGATACAATCTTTCGCGGCGGTTTCCTTCGGTTGACCCGACCACCGACCAAACGATTTTTCCGCAGCTTGAAGCATGAGCGACTCAACTGCGAAAAATTCAAAACCCAAGAAACGGCAAAACTGAATGTGATCGATTATCTGGCTTTTTACAACGGCCGCAGATCACGCTCGACATTGGGCTGTCAATCCCCGGCCGAATTCGAGCGGTATTTTTTAGAAACGCTGCCTGAGTAGGTATCCGGTCTTTATTGACCATTACACCACTATCTCGGAGTAATCCATATGGACACGTTTTTTTTGAAATTTAAAAAATATTTGGAATATCCGGTTTATATTCTTTTTATATTTATTTATCCGTTTCTATTCATTCGATACGGCTTGGATTATACCGATGGCCCTTTTACGTATATGGGTTACTCAGGGCATGGGTTTGAATATTTCAATGTGGCGTTTTTATCAGTCTTAATAGGATCATGGTGGGGAAATATTTTTGGAGACAGCATTATATCGTTTCGAATATTTGCAACTCTATTAAATATTATATCCATAATAATCCCGGTATTTTTTTTATTAAGAAATGATTACATACTGAAAATAAAGCTGCGTTATCTGGCGCTGGCTGTAATTTTTTCCACCACATTCAATAGTTATATATTGAATTACGATACCATATCGTTATTCTTCTTATCGTTGACGGCAACGGGTTTTTTACTTTATTTGAGAGATGGCGGATATTTACTTTTGCTATTGGCAGGCGTTTTAACGGCATTAGTTGCATCAGCCCGATTACCAAGCATAGTTGTGATTTTTCCAGTAATGTCTGTTTTATGCCTTCAGATTTACAGTAAAAAATTGTCCGCCAGGAATGGTATTGTTTTGACGGGGTGTTACATAATTACTTCTATTGCGGTCTTTCTGCTATTAAGAAAACTGTTTATCGCCGCGGGAACATCGTCGCCCCAGCTCGGAGCCACCCATTCTGTATTTAATGTATTAAAGTCTGACTTGCGAGACGGGATTATACTGTTTGAAATGATGGCGGTTTTATCTCTTCTGGCCCTGATTTACGATAAACTCAGAACATCCTCTCTATCCGCGAATTATATCCGCGTCATACTTTCCATAATTATCATCCTTTATTTTCGGGTCCGTATAATTCCGCCTGCGTATAACTGGAACATATCGTTATTTTATTCCGCGATTATTTTATGGATTCTGTTAGTGCTGTTGTACGATTCCTACCATAAAAATAATCAGGATGATATTGCGGTCTATTTATTCTGCATCATGTTAGGGTTTGTACCTGCTCTCGGTTCCGACACAGGCCTGCTTAAACTGAGCACCGGATATATATTCCTGATGCCTATTTTACTTTATAAATTCAGATATATTCTCCTGCGAAAGGAGGACGTTATTAATATACGTTTGCTGGCTCTTTTGGTAATCGGCTTATCGATTTTCAATAAAGCAGGACTAGGCAAAACATACGAGGACCAACCTATAAGGCAATTGACTGCGGAGGTTGATCATAAGAAGTTAAAATGGATTAAAACCAGCAGGGAAAGAAAAGATCAGATTGAAAGCGTAATATCAAAGGTAAATGAATTACGGGAATCCGATCCCCATTCCAATTTTATGTTTTATGGCAGCAAGGCCTATTTGTTTACTTATCTGACGGATTCAAGGATTCCTTATTCGACCCCTTTTTACATGACCTATCATGGCAAGGAAGACGAACAAAGAATGTCAAACTATCTATTTGAAAACAGTGCGAAACCCTATGTGTTTCTAATATTTGATTATCCTGATAAGCCTGTGGATATGGATGGATATTTAATTGCCGCGAGCCTGAAGAAGCATGGATATAACCTAACCTATAGCGGTTTAAATTATCAGATTTATACAATTCACAATAAATAAATATTTTTCAAAATATTTATTTATTGGGGCAACGGACGAAATGGAATATAAACCCTGTTGTTGAGTTTTTGTTATCAGGTTCCGCTGACATTTCATAATCATCCGGCAAGGCCCCTGCCCTTTTGAGGCAGAAATGATTGACAGAAAGAAACTGACCGATGGTCAATGGGAAACTTTTTAATTCGCACTGAATGACTGGCAAGGCGTCCCGGGTCGAATTAATTCGACCCTACAGGCGCTTGACGCAGGAACCGCTTGTCCGCGCAACATCAGCGACTACTTTCTTCAGCGCCTGCTTTACCAGACTGGGTGCAAAAATAATTACGAAAAATAAAGCCATAAATATTTTTCATGGCCAAATCCGATGCTGTTTACCGGCAAATATTCAAAACCGGACAACATTATTCCGGGTATTTTAATACATCAAAAATTCTCTAAAACTCATCATTTTTTCATCAAATCGATTTCTTTTCTCAACAAAAATACTGATAGTGCAAATGAGCCTGTTCCATAGCTCCCTGACTGGGTGACTTAAGTTTCAGGAACTGGCCCATTCTTGAATAATGATCAGCATGAAAACGACCAAAAACAAAAAGTTAATCCTTCGATTGCTCAATGAACCGATTGAAGATTATGACGCCTCCACCGAGTGTCGGGACAGGTTCGCATACGCTCAGAAAGTCCTTTGTTGGTAATCGGATCCAGATTTTTTAAATGAAGTGCTAATGTTTGACATCACTGACAACCATCATGATTCCCAGGCCGCCTGATTAAAGCGGCGGGATCAGCGGCGGCATGTGGACGAATACAAGTTCGTATGCCATGCCACTTGAAAAAGTTGTCGTGCGGACCTTGGCTGTAGTGCATTTGATTATTTCAATGTTAACTTTTGTACATTAGGAGGAGTCATGCAACACTTTGAGTCCCGCTCCGATTCCGATCTGGCTCCGTTTGGGCCACCGCCGGCGTTCCTTGAACCGCTGCCGGCCGGCCGGCCGAGCACAGCAAGAGGAATCACAAAATACTTCGAGTCCCGCTCCGACCTGGCCCTGTTTGGGGCACCGCCGGCATTCACAGAACCTCTACACGTCGGCCGACCGAACATAGGAAGCCGAAAAGCTTTTCTGTCGTACATGAATGAGATTTTTAGCCGGCGCTGGCTGAGCAACAACGGCCCACTGGTCCAGGAATTCGAACGTCAAATTGCAGACTTCCTCGGTGTGAAGCATTGCGTGGCCATGTGCAACGGTACGGTCGCACTGGAGATTGCCATACGCGCCCTGGAACTGAAAGGCGAAGTGATCATGCCGTCCTTCACTTTCGTTGCGACGGCTCACGCACTGCAATGGCAAGAGATTACACCCGTGTTTGCGGATATCGATCCCAATACACACACGCTCGATCCGGATGCGGTGTTTAAAATGATTACTCCGCGAACCACCGGAATAATCGGTGTCCATTTATGGGGGCATAGCGCTCCGGTGGATGAGTTGCAGACAATTGCCGATGGGTGCGGATTGAAGCTAATGTTCGATGCTGCTCATGCTTTCGGTTGCTCTTATAAAGGACGAATGATTGGCGGCTTTGGAGAGTGTGAAGTTTTCAGCTTCCATGCCACCAAATTCTTTAATACCTTCGAAGGCGGTGCAGTGGTCACCAATAATGATGACCTCGCCGGCAAAATGCGGTTGATGAAGAACTTTGGGTTCTCGGGGTATGACAATGTGATCTATCCCGGCATGAACGGGAAAATGACCGAGGTAGCTGCGGCAATGGGTCTGGTGAATTTCAGTGCCATTGGTGAATTTGTCGAGGCTAACCGTCGTAATTACGAGCAGTATTCCATGCGGCTAAACGGGATAGAAGGGATATCGGTCCTTCCTTATGACGGCCGTGAGCAAAACAATTACCAGTATGTGGTGGTTGAAGTCAGCAATGATTTACCCGTAAGCCGGGATGAAATCATTAGCGCTCTCCAGGCGGAGAATGTGCTGGCAAGACGGTATTTCTGGCCCGGATGTCATAACATGCAACCCTATAAGGCCTTTTATCCCAATGCGGGATTGATGCTGCCAAACACTAAAGCCGTGGCGGATCGGGTCATCGTGTTGCCGACAGGAGCAACCTTGCCTGATAGCGCAGCAGATGTAGTTGCTTCAGTAATACGCTTGCTGACGTCAGCGTAGGACAGCGGAAATGATTGTAACAATCATGCAGCCCTACCTTTTTCCATACATCGGATACTTTCAGTTACTGGAATGCAGCGATGTATTTGTCGTCGGGGATGATGTGCAGTACATAAAAGGAGGATGGATCAACAGGAATCGCATCCTGGTCAATCAGGAGCCTTCCTGGTTGACTGTCCCCGTTCAGGGAGGCTCGGGGTATTTACCTATAAACCAGAGATCTTACGTCGAAGACCAGGATACGCGCGATAAGCTGTTGCGGCGTATCGAGTGCGCTTATCGAAAGGCGCCTTATTTCAGGGATATTTACCCCATTATTGCGGACATAATGAACTTCGGCTCAAACAATGTCAGCGAGTTTAATACCAACGCTATCCGACGTTTGAAAGACCTGTTGAAGATTCAATGCCAAATTCTGTTATCGTCAGAACTGGAAAAAAACAACGCGCTGAAATGTCAGGATCGTGTTATCGACATCAATCGCTGTCTGGGTTCCTGTCACTATGTAAATCCGATAGGAGGAATCTCTCTCTACCAAGAACAAGATTTTGTTGAATATGGGATTGAACTGAGTTTTCTTCGGCCTGATTCTGTTCAGTACCATCAGTTTACTGAACCTTTTACCCCTTTTTTATCAATTATTGATGTATTAATGTTTTGCCCATTAGATGAAATTAGAAGGTTCCTGAAACAATATCGATTGATAAAACACTCTGAAATAACGTGATTCCTCGCTTTGAAAGTCATGAAGAAATGACTGATAACGGCAATATGGATCGGGATGTTTATGAATAATATTATTGGCGAGCTACCCCCCAAAATCATGGGCGGCTATTTTGAGCGGAACTTCCACCTTAAAGACAGCAGCCATATTCAAACGCATTGTATTTTCAATCGTCGCGCATCAGTTTTTTCGTTATTCATTAAGAAGAAGCCGAACAGGGTCGGGATGCCTGTTACTGAATTTTATTTGGCGCACGATGGTGGCAATCGCTCCTGTGCATATCTGTCCCGTGGATTGCGATATTTTCCGAGTTGCCCAACATCAAAACTTTGTATTTCGACTAACCATGAGTTGATCTGAATTATGTTTAGGTGGAAAAAATTAGGCAAAGTGTTCACGCCGCAAGAAGTGGAAGGACGCAGCTGGTTGAAAGAATTCGCACAAGCCCCGGCGACATTGGTGTTCGACGATTTCGTGCGCATCTATTTTTCCTGTCGCCCTCCGGCGGACGGGAACGGCCAGTATGTGAGTTACTCCGCCTATGTCGATCTGGACCGCGCGGATCTGTTCAAGGTGCGGCATGTCAGTGAACAGCCGATTCTGAATCTTGGCGGGCTGGGGGAATTCGATGAGTTCGGCACCTACCCTGTTTCCGTCATTCGCAACGGCGACGAAGTACGCGCCTATTATGCGGGTTGGACGCGTTGCGAATCAGTGCCTTTCAATGTGGCAATCGGCATGGCGCTCAGCCGCGACGGAGGCGATACCTTCACCAAGCTTGGCACTGGTCCGGTGCTGCCGTATTCGCCGGATGAGCCCTTCGTACTGAGCGGACCGAAGATCAGGCGTTTCAATGATACCTGGTATCTATGGTACATCGCCGGGCGCAAGTGGAAGATGGTGGATGGGCGAGCGGAGCCGGTCTATAAGATACGCATGGCGACATCGGCTGACGGTATCCGCTGGAACAGGATCAACAAGGATCTGATCGAAAGCCGCGTCGAGGAAGATGAAGCGCAAGCCAGCCCGGACGTATTCTACGCCAATGGCAAATATCACATGTTTTTCTGCTACCGTTACAGCAGCTATTACCGGGGCAAGGACTACGGCTATCGCATCGGTTATGCGTCCAGCACGAACCTGATCGACTGGATGAGGGATGACACGAAAGCAGGCATCGACGTGTCGGAGGAAGGCTGGGACGCTGAAATGATCAGCTATCCGCACGTTTTCGATCTGGATGGAAAAACCTATCTGGCCTACCTTGGCGATCAGGTCGGCCGCCACGGCTTCGGTCTGGCCGCCCTGGATGGAAAACTGGAGTAAGCGATGAGTGCGATGAAATGGAATAAGCTCGGCAAGATCTTTGACCCGACGCATCATAAATTGCCTGACAACTGTGCGCAATTCGCGCAATCGCCGCAAGCACTGGTGTTCGACGATTTCGTGCGCATCTATTTTTCCACCCGCTCGGTAGATAAGAACAACGGGAAATATTTAAGCCATATCGCCTTTGTCGATATGCGGAAGAACTTGCGCGATGTGATTCGCGTGTCCGACAAAACCGTCATTCCGCTCGGCGGGCTGGGTGCCTTCGATGAGCATGGCATCTTTCCGATGAGCGTCATGCGCCACGGCGATGCCGTGTATGGCTACACCTGCGGCTGGAACCGGCGGGTGTCCGTCTCGGTGGATACCGCCATCGGTCTGGCCATCAGCCTCGACGACGGCCTCACCTTCCAGCGCATCGGCGATGGGCCGGTGCTGTCGGCCTCCCTGCATGAGCCCTGCCTGGTCGGCGACGGTTTCGTGAAAGTCATCGGCGATGTGTTCCACATGTGGTACATCTTCGGCACCGGCTGGAAAAAGTTCTCTCCGGACGCCGCGCCGGACCGTACTTACAAAATCGGCCATGCGACCTCCAGCGACGGCATCAGCTGGACCAAGGAAGAGGCGCGGCAGATCATTCCGGACAGACTGGGGCCGGATGAAAGCCAGGCACTGCCGACAGTAATCGGAATCGACGGCCGTCATCACATGTTCTTCTGCTATCGCCAATCGTTCGATTTCAGGCATAACAGGGATCGCGGCTATCGTATCGGCCATGCTTTCTCGGACGACCTGGCGAACTGGACGCGGGACGATAATAATCCGCTGCTTGACGTAACGCCGGGTGACTGGGATGCGGATATGCTGTGCTATCCTCATGTGTTCGAGTGCGACGGCAAGGTGTATTTGCTCTATAACGGCAACGAGTTCGGGCGCTACGGATTCGGGCTGGCCGAGCTGGGAACATGAGCAAACCGGTCAAGTACCGTTTGGACAGGGCATCCGAGGCGGAGATCGCTGAGCACCTCTTGAGCTGCGACGCCGATTTCGTGCCGCCCCTGAGCGGCCGGGTTGAGATAACCGACTATGCCAAAAAGATCGCCGGCAAGGCAGCGAGGTTCGAAGCATGGTCTGGTGACAAGCTGGTTGGGCTGGTGGCTGTCTATTGCAACGATCCGAAGAAGCGCATCGCCTATATCACCAGCGTCAGCGTGCTGCGTGAGTCGACGGGCAAGGGCATCGCCAAGAGCTTGATGAGACAGTGTATAGCGCGCATAAAAGCCTTGGGGATGCACCAGGTCAGACTGGAGGTGGCGAGCGGCAACATGCCTGCCATCGGGTTATATGAAAAGAGCGGGTTTGTTGCCGGCAAGACTAAAGCGCCATTCGTTACCATGGATCTTTATTTGAAATAAAAGACGGGGAAGAGAATGAATAGCAAAGACGGTTGCCATTGCGCGGATGTTAGAGCTGGAAAAACCCTGCTTGAGGTGGAAACATGTCCTTAACCCATAAGTCTCTGTCAGCAGTCTTTTGGAGCGGTGCGGATATTTTTTCGCGCCAGGGACTTCAATTTTTTGTTTCGATTCTGCTCGCGCGATTGCTTTCTCCTGAAGAGTTTGGTTTGCTGGCTATACTGTCCATTTTCACAGGCATCGCGACTCTGTTTATCGACAGCGGTCTCAACTCGGCCCTGATACAGCGGCAGGCTATTTCGCGCAAGGATGAATCCACGGTGTTCTTCTTCAACCTGGTTGCCGGCCTGCTTGTAGCGCTGGCGCTCTGTCTGGCGGCTCCGTGGATTGCCGCGTTTTTTGAGCAGCCGGCCTTGCAGGAAAAAAACCATGGCATGGCCTCGACTCTATTTACAACACCATGGATTGCCGGTTTCTTCGAGCAGCCAATCTTGCAGAGCCTGACCTATGTGATGGCCCTGAATCTATTCGTGGGATCATTCGGATCCATCCAAGGAGTGCTGCTGACCAAGGCACTTGATTTTAAGACTCTGATGAAGGCCAATGCGACAGCCTCGCTGCTGTCCGGTGCGTTAGCGGTGTTCCTGGCGTGGAAGGGATTTGGCATCTGGAGTCTGGCACTGCAAATCCTGGTTTCGACATTGATTTCGGTGACGTTGCTATGGCTGTGGCATCCGTGGCGGCCACAATGGATATTCAGCCTTGTCTCCCTGCGCTCACTGTTTCGTTTTGGCGGGTTCATGTTGCTCTCGGGTCTGTTGGATACGCTATATACCCGCCTTTACAGCGTGATTATCGGAAAGCTGTATTCCGCCCGGGAACTGGGTTTCTACACGCGCGCCGACAATATTCAACAGTTGCCCGTGGGCGTGCTGACCAACGTACTCAATCGGGTGGCCTTCCCTGTGTTTTCCGCCGCCGCGGCCGACAAGGCCCGGTTGGCGCTGGGTATGCGCAAGGTCCTGCGGATAATTATGCTGTTCAACATTCCGGCCATGCTGGGCTTGATGGCAGTGGCCGAGCCTCTCGTGATCACGCTGATCGGCGAGAAGTGGCTGCCGAGCGTGCCGATTCTGCAAGTGCTTTGCCTCGCCGGGATGATGTGGCCTCTGCATGTGCTTAATCTCAACGTACTCATGGCGCAGGGACACTCGAACCTGTTTTTTCGTATTGAAATACTGAAGAAGATCATTGCCATCATCACCATTGTAATAGCCAGTTTCCACGGCGTACTGGCTATAGCCTGGAGCCAGGTTGCCGCGAGCGTTCTGTGTTTTCCGATTAACGCGCATTACACCGGGATTTTTCTCGGATATTCGGCCTGGAAACAGACTCTGGATATTCTGCCCTATCTGGCTGTTTCCGTATTGATGTTATTAGTCATCTGGCCCATTCATATTTATTTCACATTTCATCCAGCCATTCAGCTTGGGCTTATGATTGGATTGGGTGCGTTTGTTTATCTGCTAGCCTGCCGTTTATTTCGTTTAACAGCATTTAATGAGTCATGGACTTTGTTAGTCCGACGCGGAAGCCCCGTGCGGAACCTTTGACCTTTACCTTGAGGAGCATGAACAAATGAACCAAGAAGCGACCGGTGAAATGAAGTACAACGAAGTCAGTGATCCGGCGGTCATGAAATTAACGCCTGTTGTCAGCGTCAATATGGTGACTTACAACCATGGCGCGTACTTGGCCGAGGCTATCGAGGGTGTGATCGCGCAGAAGACCGACTTTCCCATTGAACTGGTCATTGGCGAAGATTGTTCAACCGATAACACTCGCGAGATAGCGCTGGATTACCAACGCCGTTATCCGCATCTCATCCGAGTGATTTATCCGGATCATAATGTCGGGATGCATGGAAATTTTCGTCAGGTCAATGCTGCATGCCGGGGAGAGTTTATAGCATTTTGCGAAGGAGATGATTACTGGATTGATCCCGGGAAACTACGTGAACAAGTGGCTGTGCTTTCGAGATTGAAAAACATCGATATCACTTTCCATAGTTGTTATATCAAATTCGAAAAACAACAAACAAAAATCCTGTCCCATGTCCACTCTTCAACTGACAAGGTATTTACGCTATCAGAGGTGATTGACGGCGATATACGTTTTGCAATGGGTTTTATGCCTACAACAAGCATCATGGTTCGCCGAAGCCTGATAATGTCGATTCAAGATTGGTTTGATCCAACGATATCTCCCGTGGGCGACCATGTCGTGCAAGTTTTTGGTTCGCGGAACGGAGCCTATTATGTAAACAGGCCAATGGGTGTTTATCGTAGAGATGTAGACGGATCCTGGTCAAAAAGAATGAAAAATGATGCGGCTGCATGTGTCGAAATGCACTTGCAATTCCTTTCCATGCTGATGAAACTGAAACAGGCAATTCCTGAACAGGAAGAAGCCTTCCTGCGTCGTATTATTTATAGTTGCGCCCATTTATTAAAAACCGGAACACATAAAAATTTTACACACATAAAAGAATCAATATTACCGGTTCTCAAGGATATTTATACACCGGAAGCAATTAACGACCAGAGCATCGGAAACGAGCAATCGGAATGGGATCTTTTTATAAAACTTGCCGTTGATAGCGGAAAGACCCTGGATTTGGCGGATCAGAAATGCGGGGTGTTTCGGCAATTTTTCAGGGTAGCGAAATCAGTCCTTGATTATGGAATATTGATGCTGAAAATGATCGGCACGAAACCTTCCGATTCAAGTGACGGTGAAAGACAAATAGCGAAGTGGAAAGCGGAAGCGCAAAGGAGTTATCTGTTTGCGCGATGGCAGCGCTTTCGCAAATTGATAATTGAGAAAGTAAGATCAGTTCTAGAGGCAGCAACCGGTACATTCGCTGCGAGACGGGAAGCCGAGTAGTCCCCGGAAGCGATAAGGCTGGACGTTTTCCCGCAGCGTTTTTGGCGTAGGGAAAAATACAAAGACCTATAGAACAATTGCCCAAAGAACACTTCATTAAGAACTGATGTTACGCGGATGATTTTATCCCGTTAGCCGCGCCGGGCACCACAACTTTTAGCGGCGGTAGGCTGGGTTGATAAACCCAGCATTTCGGCCGCCCATGCTGGGTTTCCGCTAAAGCTCCAACCCAGCCTACACAGGCTGGACGTTTTCCCGAAGCGTTTTTGGTGTAGGGAAAAATGCAAAGACCTGTAGAACAATTGCCCAAAGAACACTTCATTAAGAAGTCAAAAAAGTAATCTTCGTCAAGATCAGCTCCAGGTTCTTCTCCATGCTTCTCGAATAGCTCTATGACTTTAATGGCCGTGGCTTCGCTCATGGCTGACAGTAACAACTACAAATCGGCTGATAGCAAAACCTTAGCCGGGCAATGTCATATCGAAAAAAACCGGCAGGATGCTTAACTCGTTCGGGAGCGGGGGCAAGCTTAATATGCGTAAGGAATTGCCGTAACACTGTGCCGTATTAGTTGCAGGTTTATAGTCTACATTTTCAATCCCGCCGTCCTGCATGATATTTGCGACCAGGATGAATTTTTCCGTACTTGCATCGGGTTGTTTGAGACAATCCGTTAACGACTTGGACAGGACGGCGTTTATGGCCGGAAACACGTTCTTTTTTACATATTCCAGCGCCGTCGCGTCCTGCTCGAAGCGCCGGCCTTGCTGGACGCGCTGGTCGAAGGATAAGCCTGCTTCGAGCAATCCCTGCTGGACAGGTCCCACTGTATTACCGGGGGCGACTTCCAAATTCCGCAAGATCCTGGCGATATTGCGTCCCACATCGATTTGCGGGCCGGACGCATCCAGACCCTCGCTTTGCTCCCGTTCTTGTATCAGATGGCGCGCCTGGTCGAAGGCCGTAATAAATGAATCGCCGGTCGCAAGCGCCTTGACGAAGTAGGACTCGGCGAAGTAGGTATAGCGGGTAAAATCGCCGCAGCCGTATGAGACATGGTCGCGGCTGGAGGCGGTCATTACCAGAGTGTTATCGTCTTTCAGCACATCCAGAAAACCGCCCGAATAACAGGCCGAGACCACGATTATCCGGTTGCGTATGCCGGCATTGTCCAGCATGGCCTTTAAATTCTCGGCTGTCAGATCGTTCAGGCTTAACGGCCAGAACGAGACAGACAGTCTGTGATCCTTGGCGCCATGGGAACTAAGATAAAGGAACAGCACATCTTCGTTCTTATCCATGCGCTGAGCAATTCCCTGCAAAACGGCCTCCAGGTTGTGCCGGTTGGCGAGCGGTGCGCTGTACACGGTATCGGTATTATTCACCAGCACCAGAGAGCGGCCAGCAGTGTTAAAGCGGCGGTCCAGCAAATTTCTGGCAAAGCTGACGTCATTGAAAAATACCCTTTCTTCCGCTTGCCCGGCAAAACCAACAAAATAAAGGTCTGTCTTTCCTTTACGCTGAGTTTGCAACGCCCCCAATTCATCACCGACCAGCCCCGGTTGCCGATAAAACAAGTCTTCCTCATCCAATTGGCTTGCCGCCTCGTACTCCGCGGAACCATCGTCGGCTTCCGAAGTGTAATACAAACGATGCGACGGTAATAATCCAGCCAAGGATAGGGTAAAAAAGGCATAAATACTGATCAAAAGTAGTGCGGAAGGCGCTGGCTGACAATACAGCTGCCGTATGATTCTGAACACAGCTGCCAATGTCCAGACTACAGCCGCTATGTATAATCCCCACAGCACTTTCGGAAAATCCTGCAACCAACGTTCGGCGGCCAGCCAACTCGAAAAGTAGATTAGATGGATAACGATTTCCGACGCGGAAATGATGACCAGCAGCCGCAGCATATTCGCGCGTTGCATCAGCAAATTGCTGATGCAGGCGACGCCACCTAGCATCAATAAAGTGGCGGTGCCGAATTTACTCAACCCGTAAAGATTGAATTCCGGAGCCGGCCTTGCGTCGATGTAGTCCACGATGCCGATGCACAGCAGGTTCAACAGCAGCAATTGCAGGAATATGCCAAAAGAGACGCGGAAAGAACGCGGGTCATAATCGGTGAAGAACACGATGCGAGCCGCCTGCAGCAGGTTCGTAACCAGTGCCTCGGCCGAAACCAAATTCCGGGGCGAAGGTAGTGTCGGCAGTGTTTTTTCGGCGTTGTCGGGATGCGACGACCATAAATCACGCACCTTTTCGGCAAAATTATCGACATTGGCCTCGTCTCCCAATGCCAGGCGAGGAATGGGAATGGCCACATCGCGGCGCAGGTATAAATACAGATCGGATTCAGAGACTTCGAATCCAAGTATTTCGGGCCAGGCATAAAAGCTCATGCCTCCATTCGGCGCCTTGTAGGAAATGCCGGCAGGCGTCAGATTGAGCAGGTAGTTCCCCACATACTGTTCCAGCCAGCCCTGCCCGTATTTGGATTGTTGCCAGATCCGCCGCCAAACCACCGAAGCGAAAAACAGCACAACGGGCAATAGCCCCATTAAATAGGGGTACCAATTTCCGTTCTCTCGTTCATGCAAACGTAATTCAAACGAAACAATGACACCAATAAACACCCCGATTCCTATACGCTGGGCCATTCCGCCAGTCTGCTGACGCAGGCGCAGCAGCAAATGCCGGCGCAAGTTTTCCAAATCGGATCCCTGCAATTGATAGCTGATTTCCATGTGTGTACCGTATATTTTTCCTGGTTGACTGTTAAGAATAGCACTTCAACCTTTGATGTCTACACGGTATAGCCAACATTTCATGGATGATAAACGGGGCGGGATAATTCCCAAAAGCTACATTTCGAATGACTGAACAAGACTCTCAACTGACATTAAAAATTTGAATCAATTGGCTGATTTGGGTCGATCTTGTCGATTCCAACATTCCAGTTCAAATCGAAGCAAACACGCCAGACTGGGCGATCATAGCCCAGCGGCAGCCACCGGCTTCGGCCTAGGCGAGAGGGCTTTAATTTCGCGTGAGATCCGCGAATAAAGCTCCGGGGTCCATGCCGGGAGTCCTTCGATGTCAGCTTTCAAAGGGAAAGTTCTGGGGTCGTGCGGGGCAATCACAACTTTCACATTTTCGGCGCCCGCGTGCGCGGTCAGGACGAAAAGCTCCTCTATCGTTTCATCGTCCATGGCCAGGCAGCCGAGGGATTTGGCCTTGCCATGAATAAAAATATCCGTCCCCGGATCGGCGCGCTCCTCCTGCCAGGCATGGAAGAGGTCGAATTCGTTGGGGTAGTTTAATTTCATCGACAAGTGGAAATGGCTGTTCGGATTCAGTCCCGCGATCCGGTAAACGCCTTCCGGCACCTGCATGTCGCCTTCACGCAATTTGGGGCCGGACACACCGCTGGCGGCGCGGATGCGATAATCGCGGATGAAACGGAACTCGCCGCCGTCCCTGGCCCAGAGCTCCAGCTTCATTTCCTGTTTCAAGGCGATGAAGGTGACTTCCCGGGGAGGATAGCTTACCTTCGCCTTGTCGAAATGGGATTTGAGTTTGCCCGTTGCGTAGGGGCCATAAATTTGCAGAACATCTTGCACGGTCCGTTGGACGGGCAGTTTATTAGGCGGGATGTCATGGATCTTCCGCGCGGCTTGAACTTGTGACTTGACGACCATGGCGTTGGCTGAGGGGACGGCGGGCTTGTGTCCGGAACAGGCGTTGAGGAGTCCTGTCGCGGCCAAGCCGACAATGATTCTGGCGGTTGATTTAATCATAAGCGCTGAAAATGAAGTGGTGGTCGGCATAGTTTAGGTAACCCTTAACCTGTCCGCAAGCTCAAGATTTACCCGTCGCAGCGGGATTAAAATAGCCGACTTTGCAAGAGGGTGATAGCCCCTTACTCTAGGCATCCTGGCCGCGTATGTGAAAATCATACGGTGTGAAGTGCAGGCCATGTCGCCGATCTTTATTCTGGAATCTCCAATCATTCGATGAATTCGCAATCCGTGACATAGTCCTCCGAACCGATAACCGTGCTTATATCTTGTTTGCCTTTGACTTTGATATGCAGCGCGGTAGGATGCGGTGAGGCACGAACCGCATCGTTCGAGAAGCCCAACCGGACAAGCTTAATCCATAACTGAATATCGCCGTTTTCGATACCCTTGGAGGCACCTGGTTTTTCACTGTGAACCTGGCCGAGCGTCATGGCAACGGCCTATTGATAGACCGGATTGACACGTTACGATCCGCTTTTGCTCATGTAAAAAGCAAACATTCATTCGAGATAGTGGCTGCGGTTATATTGCCGGATCATTTGCATTGCATCTGGACATTACCCGATGGCGATTCTGACTTTTCCGTTCGATGGAGCTTAATCAAGGCTTATTTTTCTCGTCACATCGAAAAAGGCGAAAAAATTTCCCAAAGCCGGAAAAAACGGGGAGAAAGAGGCTTGTGGCAGAGGCGGTTTTGGGAGCACCTTATCCGTGACGAAACGGATTATCGACAGCACGTCGATTACATTCATTGGAATCCGGTGAAGCATGGATACGTAAAATGCGTTAAAGAATGGCCTTATTCCAGTTTTCACAGATATGTCGCGCATGGGATTGATCCTGAAAGTCGGGGTGATGCGGTCGAGTTATTTCCGGCAATGGCTGGAGAATAACTCGATCGATGCGGTTCGTGCCTCACCGCATCCTACCGCGCTTTGCCGCTCGCCGCTTTTGCAGCCAGCGGATCACGCCGGTGACAAACAACACTGGACAAATCAGCCCTGACAAAAACACCAAAATTCGCCCTGTTACACCAAACGCCTGCCCTGAGTGCAATGGCCATTGCCAATGCGTGAACACCTCTCCCGCCGTGCCAATTGCAGGATCGTCAACATCAAGGATTACCCCGCTGTAACGGTCGATCACCACACATCGCCGGTGTAACAAGCTCCCCGGTTCTTCCACGCCGTCTTTACAAACGGTATAAGTCCCGGTCGGCTCGGTCGCGCCATAAATCCAATCGGCTCGCCCTGTGGGATAGCGTTTTTCGGCAATGTTTACCGCATCCGCCATGGTAATCGAAGATTTCTCGGGTGTTGGTTTTGACTTAAACCAGTAACGATAAGTTACTGGCGAAAATAGCTCCAATACGGGCACTACATGCTGTGGAACGTCCATATAAACGCCTGAAAACAACACTGGAATAAGCACGATTATCGAATAAAATCCGAAAGTCTTATGCAAATCGAAGTTCAACCTTTCAGTGCTGGCCTTGAATTTGATCGTGACGGCCTGCCGCCATTTTCCGGTCAGCGGCCACCAGACGATCAGTCCGGTCAGCATAGAAATGATCAACAAAGCCCCCATGATGCCGACAATCAGATAACCAGGGTCTTCACCTAAAAATAGGGCGTAATGCAACTCGAAAATAAAGCCTATAAAGGTCTTTGGGAATGGGCTGTCGGAAGAGCCCATCAAGCGTTTGCCGACGATTTGCGTGGTATAAGGGTTGACATAGACTTCCCAACTTTCGGTCACGCCTTCCTGTCTCCCCGTCAATGGCAGGGAAAAATGCAGTTTAAAAGCCGCTTCATTATTGCGGGGATAATTGGCAAATGTATGTGCGGCATTTTCGGGCATCGCTGCCCGGCCCGCCTGGAAAATCTCTGCCAACGGTTTGTAAACAGGGTTAGCTTCGGGCGCTTTCACCGTCAAAAGATTCGGGTTCAACAATTCATTGATTTCGGCATGAAAGACCAGGATGCTACCGGTGATGCCGAAAATGGACAAAAACAAACCCAATGCCAAACCCAACCATAAGTGTACGTCCAGCCAATGCTTGCGGCGGGCTTTAAGTTTTGTTAGACGGTTTCGTTTGGCATCCGGGCTTTTCACAGCTTCGCCTTGCGGTAAATTATGGTCGAATAATTTCATGGTTTTGCTTATAGCTCGGGCTGACTATGCGCGCAACGCATCCAGTCTAGTTGTTGTCAAGCACGTAGCCCGTATGCAGCGCAGCGGAATACGGGAATGGCGCGGGCTACGCTGTTTTATCGTTAACCCAACACATCCCAGCCATGATTGTTGGGTTGTTACACAGCAAGCAACCCAGCTTTATACTTAATATCGATACTCGAAGCCGCCAAACACCATGCGTGTCGGGCCGGGATTAAATAGGGCTGCATCCAAACCATTGGCATTGCCAGTAACAAAAACTGAAGACGCGTAAAACTCGTTGGTAAGATTACGTCCGTCGACAAATACTTTCCAATGCTTGCCGTCGTCCCAACCCATTCTGGCATTCAATAAAGTATAAGGTCTGGCGGCTAAGGTATTAGTAAAATCCACCCAATTTGAGCTGGCGATCTGTGCGTTTGGCCCAATGTAGAAACCACTGGGATGCTGATAGAGTGCCTCAACACGCGCAATATGTTCAGGAATACCGGGCAAACGATTATCGCCTAACCGCTTATCACTATCGAAATGGAAGTTATTCCAGGTGTAATTTCCACTTAGCCTGAGTTGGTCGCCCGATGTAATGACATCTAGCGGTACTGTACTTTCAAGCGCTAACTCAATGCCGGTATGCTGGGTTTTTCCAGCGTTGGCAGTCGTGAAGTCTCCGCTACCAAAAGGAGGGGTGGGGGTAATGAGAATTTCATCATTCAACCAGGCGTGATAAAAAGCCAAATCCCATTTCAGCCAGTCCACTTGACCACGGGTACCGATTTCTACGGTGCTGGCTGTCTGGCTAGTTCGGGTTGGCTGTAGAAACATATCACTTAAATTAATCATAGGGGGTGTTTCTGCGCTGCGACTTAAGTTGCCGTACAGTTGCGCTTCTTTTGTGGCTTGCCAAGTAAAGCCCAGCTTGGGATTGAAGTTAAAAAAGTCCTGATCAGCCTGACTGCTCGGACTTTCTGGGCTAGGCACATAGCCTATCTCCCGCTTGTAGTCTACCTTGCGATAGTTGATTTGCCCGCCAACAACCAAAGTAAAGGCATCGGTAAGACTTAATTGATCTTCCAGATAGGCTTCCACGTTAGTCCAGTGGTCTCGTTCTTGATTCAATAAGGGGCCTCTCTGGATGCCCCCGTCTGGAGTTGTAGTGCCATCAAAATTGCGGTCTTTAATCCACATCCATTGATTTAGCCCACCCCAAACCACTTTATTCTTCAAGCCAAATACCTCGCCGTTGATCTCATGTCGCCATGAAAAGCCGGCATCCTGCCAGTGATCTCGAAAATAACCAAAAGGAAAGGAGAATGAAAAATTTTTGTCGAAGTAATAAGCGCCAATATCAAAACGATCCCCATCGTCTAACTTTATCGAATGACGTAAATCGACACGATAAACAGGAAAACCGGTGGGTGGTACGGCTGTCGTAGGGTTTTGATTGGGATTATCGCTGACTTGTTGTTTCGTTATCGGATCTGGATACAGGTAATTATGATTTTGGATGTCAACGGAGAGTCGGGTTTCATGGTTCTCGTTCCAACGATAGCCAATGTTTCCATAACCCAAGAACTGCTCCTGCTGATTGTTTGCTCGGGTAGTATTAGTGTCAATATAGGAGAACGAT
This sequence comes from Methylobacter luteus IMV-B-3098, assembly GCF_000427625.1. Taxonomy (GTDB): domain Bacteria; phylum Pseudomonadota; class Gammaproteobacteria; order Methylococcales; family Methylomonadaceae; genus Methylobacter; species Methylobacter luteus. The sequence goes on along the minus strand of NZ_KE386569.1, from coordinate 549,459 downwards.
CCAAAGGCATCAAAGCCTTTTCCCAAAACGCCGCCTGCACTAATGGAAGGTCTTACATAGCCGTTAGTGCCGTAAGTCATGCCTACCTTGAGCCGATCAGCGGTATAACCGGTGGGTGTGATGAAGTTGATTGCACCACCCAAACTGCTGGAGCCATATTCAAGGGCGCTGGCACCTCGGTAAACATTAATATGATCAATCGCATAATAATTAAGCGATTCCGTATCTGTGTCTCCGTTAGCGTTGGTAAATGGCAGTCCGTCGCGAAGAATTTTTAAACCCCGTATCGGCGAAATGAACGAATTGATGTCGGAACCCCGGATGGAAATGCGCGACCCACCGGTGGCCCCACTACCAAGGTCTCCCACATAAACACCTGCTGTGTTCGCCAGTGCATCGCTTACAGTCAGCGCTGCACCTTCTTTAATGCGTTCTCCGTCAATGACGGTTGTTGCGCCAGGGACACGGTTTAATTTTCGTTCAGATTCTACTATCGAGCTGTTAGTGATGCTATAGCTGTAGTTATAAGGATCATTCACATCTAGCTCCATGTCCCCCGTCACCATCACTAGCGGTAAAGTCACAGGATTGGCTTGACTTTGTTGCTCTGCAACTTTCAATGTCACCGTATTACCCGCGGTAAAAACATGAACCAATCCACTACCCGCCAATAGCTTTTGGAAGCCTTCTTCCACCGTGTATTCACCATTCAATCCCGGACTGCTTTTACCATCAGTCAATCGGGCATCCGCCGATAACAGGATGCCTGCACTACCGGCAAACTGGCTGAGCGCATGGCTTAACGTACCGCTACTGATGTGGTAATGGCGCTTGGTGGCGTTATCGCTATTACCTTCCGCCATGGCGGAAGGTACGACGATTAAAGCAGAAGCCAATAGCAAACCGTTGATGGTTTGCTGCAAGCGGGACGATTGTCGCCCGAGACTCCGGTTGTTTTTTCGCTTTGACATGGTGTTTTCCCTTTTAAAAAAATGTTGCTCTCATCCCTATTGCCAATCGAAAACGAAAAAAGGGAACTCAAAAATGGAAAAAATTTAAAATAATTTTTAACCTATTGTTTTTGCATGAAAAATAATTTTAAATCTTTATCTCTCGTGAGCTTTGCTGGATGATGGTCATCACCCTGATAGTGAACAGCTGATGTTACTCGCGGCGCCTTGTCATCTGAACAGTGGTACGCATGTGTAGGTGGGAATTCATTTATGCCCTGCCTCGGGGAAGAGCTTCGGGTCGAATGAATTCGACCCTACAGTTCACTTTCTAAATCCGTTTCAATTCAACTGATGCGTAACATCAGTGAACAATATGCCCATCAAACACTGGCGGCCAGTGTGTTACATAAATATGTTTCGGGTAGTTTGCGTGATCTTTCGGCAATGAAATCGCTTGAGTGAACGGGTGCCAAGCAATCTTCCCGTCTAGCCCGCGGCTTGAGCTCGGCGCGCCGCAAAGCCGTTTTCAACGCTGTCCTTGGTTGCGCCTATGCCGGCAGGTATCGGCGCGCGAGCCGTTTCGACTTTGGTGTTGAATAAGACTCCCGTAATATTCCTCTGATCGGGTCGACGAGCATCCTTGTATCAGTCCTAACGCGGCAATACTTTCACCCACAGCGGCAGTGGGTTTGAGATCTTGACTGGCAGGGTTTCTTCCAGCATGGCCAGAACGCGCCCGGTATCGTTGAGCGGGAAGGCGCCGACGATGCGCAGAGCGGCAATCTGCGGATCGCAGGTGATATAACCGTGCCGGTAGCGGTTGAGTTGCAGGAGAAATTCGCTGAGAGGCATGTTGTCGGCCAACAGAAAGCCTTGCGTCCAGGTAGGGCGGTCAGCACGCATGGCGGTTGCGGCCTCGATCTGTTCCGCATTGAAACGCGTGGTTTGTCCGGCATGCAGGGTTAGTTTGCTTGATTCCGGTTCGCTCGGTTGAATCTCGACGGCATCGGCAAATACGCTGACTTGGCTGTTGCCGGATAACTGCCTGACGCTGAAACGCGTGCCTAACGCACGAACCCGGCCTTCCTGGCTATCGACGACAAAGGGTCGATATAATCCGGCATTGTCTGGCGCGGTTTCGATGTAGATTTCGCCGGATACCAATTGCAGTTTGCGTAGGTCGGGCGTGTATTCCACATTGAAGGCGCTGTCGGTATCCAGGATAACTTTCGTGCCGTCGGCCAGGGTGATGGTTTGTATGGCGCCTATCGCCGTTTGGTAATCCGCCGTCCAGGCCTGTAAATAGCGGCCTTGGGAAATTTGCCAGCCGAACAGGCCAACAGCGCTAAATATTGCCAAGGCTTTTAGTGTACGTCGACGGTAAAGGTCAGGCTGATCAAGGGCGGCAAAGGCTGCTTGCGATGGCAGGTTTTGTAATTTGCGGGTAAAAAACTCGACCCTTGACCACGCTGCCTGATGGTCGGGGTGGGCGTTCAACCATGCCTGCCATTGCTCAATTTCGGTTTCGGATACTTGGCCCGAACCTAATATTGCAAACCACTCGGCGGCTTCCGCAAGAATGCTGGGATGAATGTCTGTGCGGTCGGACTTTAACACTTGTTTTTAAAATTCCGTGGTCAGAAGATGGAGCATGGCGCTGGACATGTATTTTTTGACCATGCGATCCGTTACGCCCAGTTGCTTGCCAATTTCGACATAGGTCAGGCCATCCAATTGTGCCATTAAAAATGCCTTGCGCACCTTGGTCGGCAGTTGATTGAGCAGATCATCCATTTCCTGAAGCGTCGCCAGGATAATCGCATTCTCTTCAGGCGATGGCATCAAGGCTTCGGGATAGGCGGCGATTCTCTCCAAATAGGCCTGTTCTATCGCCGATTTGCGCCAATGATTAATGAGCAAGCCTTTGGCGATGGTGATTAAGTAGGCACGCGGCTCGCGTATGTCGTGAACACCGTTTGAGGCGATAACACGCATGAATGTATCGTGGGCATGATCCTCGGCCTGCAAGCGGCACTGTGCCCGCTTCTGCAGCCAGCCGAGCAGCCAGGAATGATGCTCGCGATAAAGCTGAGCCAGCGCATCATTGGCAACTAATTCAGTCGTCATTGATAATGCCCGTCCATGGTTGAATCACTTGATTTGAATGCATAATACCGATTATTGATCATGATCCTTGTTATCCTGCTTCGTTCTGTTGATTGCTGATTTGGCCGTCCTCGAACAGTTTGGATTTTGAGCAAAAAACATTCCATGAATTCGCTGTCGCGTTTTAGTCTTGAGGGTGGCTTGGATATTTGTCTAAAAAATCAATTTATTACAATATTTTTGGCATTGAAGCCAATTGGCCGTGGCAACGGTTTTCCAGTCACAGCCGAAAAGTCAATAACGAAAAAGTGTGTCATATCACCTATTTTTTATTTAAAAATAGGTGATATGACGTAAATATTGAGAAAAAATGAACGCCATTATCCGGCTGGATAATGGCAGTGTTTGAAGCCGTCGCCAAGGTCATGACCAGCACTCAGTGTTCCGGCATTGGGAAATTGTCGTTTGTGACGGTGGTGTAATGAACGATTAGTGATTTTGGAGTCGGCAATTTTCGTGGTTGCTCAATGGCGGGTAATGACTAGGCTGACAACGTTTCCTCTATGTCTTCAACGTCGGGATGCTATCAGCAACCCGACGCTCAAAGAGCGTTATATTTTCTTCACTGACTGTCTGAAAATGGCACAACTCTGCCTATCAGCCTCAGATATCATTGAACCTAATTTTTGCATCTGCCAAATAATGAAGTATGGATTCTTACATCATGTTGTTACCAAATTTCATGCTGTTAATCGGGAGATTCCAGAAGCTTGTCGGCCGGTTTATTGACAGCCAGCATCAGTTCGGCGCGCTGTTTTTCCAGGATCAGCAATTCAATTTCGCGGCGTAGATACTCGTCCGATTTTTCAGTGGCTTCGAAACGTTTTTGCTGTTCCTTGATTTCGGCTTCCAGCTGCATGCCTTTCAGACGCGACTCGTACTCAATTTTGTCCGTCTGCAGTTTCTGCTGCACTTTGCTTCTTTCCCGCTGCTGACGTTCCTGAGCCATGAGTTCAGCCTCCAGATCCATTTGTTGCAGGCGCTGCTGCTGTTTAAGGCTTTCGATATGCATCTTTTCCTTGGCCTCGTTCCAGCGCGCCTGCTGCTTTTCAAATTCCCTGATCTCGGCCTCCAGCGCGGTTTCCTTTAAACGCGCCCCGTGAGCCAGCTGATTGAGCTGGTTTTGCTGCTCGGTTTCGCGATGCAGGGCCTGCCGTTTTTCCTGTTCCTCGACTTCAGCCCGCCATGCCATCTCTTTCAACGCGTTTTCGTGTTTGATTTTTTCGGCATGCAGGCGCTTTTCCATGTCAAATCGCTCGGCTTGTAATTTTTCTTCGTCCTTTAGAAGCAATTGCTGGTTTTCAGCATCCTGAATGGCTTTCAGCCTTCGCAGTTCCTCTTCCCTGTTCAGTTGCTGCAATTGCAGTTGTTCATGCAGCAATTTCTGGTTTTCCAGTTCCTGCTCCTGGCGCTGCTTCTCCTGCGCCTGTTTTTCACGGAATTCGAAATTCTTTTTAACCACGCTCAGATAAACGGATTCCTGCGCAAACCGGCCGTCCAGTCCCGCATCGTCAGGAAATTCTTCGAAGGCAGGCTTCAGTGTGCAAAAAGTCCGGCATTGGATGTTGCGCACCATCAGCAACTCGTTGACGGCGTGGGCTATTTTCTGTTCCGTATCCTTCAGGCCTGATTGTATCCAGGCGCCGTCGTCCAGATTTAATAGTTCCCTGTCGATAACATCCCTGACCAGGCCTTCATAGGCCGCTTTGATATGCCGGTTGATATCGGGCAACAACTCCCAGTTGGCGGTAGCGTACTTGACCGAGGCCTGAAAGCGAATATCGAGCCGCGTCGTTATCGTGCAGAAACCATCATAGAGCTTGTTATTGGCCGTTAAGGACCAATCGGCTATTGTGAGCGGATAGACGGTATGATAAAAGCGTTTGACGAATTTCTCCGGCCGGCTGAACAGCTTGCTGTAAAAGCCGAGCCGGCTATGAACGATGCGCCGCTCAGCTTCAAAGCCGGGGTCCCAGTTTTCCTGCCCGATCGTTTCCTCGTGGAAACCAAATCCGCCCAGCCATTTTTCCAGATCAGTGTTATCGTTATTCATGGCCGGCCTGCTGCAATGCTTCCAGTTTAACGGGGGATTCAGCCTTGATGGCGCGGATTTTATCCCCCATGCGCTGAGCGATCAACGGATACAGGTTGGGCGCGAATTCGACAGTTCGGGCATCGACCTTGCGCAGAAAACCGCGGCTCAGCAATAATCCGACGGCAAACATTCTCGACCAGTCGGAATAGCGCCTGGCCCGTTCCAGCTCGCTTTTCTCGATCACCATTTCAAGCTCGTCGTTTTCATTGATCCGAAACTCGGTGAATTGCCTGAGGCACTCGAAAATCAGCTCCTGCTCCTGTTCGGTCAAAGGTCCGGGCGCCGTCATCTCCAGCCGGTACGAAAGCAGCACCGTAAAAAATTCGATCATGGATGCGCAGATAAACGCAAATGGAGAAAAGTCTTTCCACATCAGGAACGACGGCTGCACGCCTTGCACAAACTGCGCATAGGACATCACAACGGGCACTTCGGGCACGGCATGGCCTAAACCTGTCGCCAGCTGGTTGAATCTGATCTGTACGTCGTTGAGGCTCGACAGCACCGTCTGATAGGCGCTGCTTTCATCCTGCCCGAGGCTCACCTGCCTGAGGCCGGCCTGCAACTTGCGCATGTCGTCGTCCAGCTGCTGGAAACCCTGTTCGAGCCGGGCCAATTGCTGCGTTTTAGCCTGGTAAAGATCGTTATAGCGTTTCCAGAACGGTCCCTCACCGACCTGGTTTCTGTACTCGACGGCAATCTGCGGGTGCGTGCCGAAATAGGCTTGCGAGACTTCTTTCGACGCCACCTCCAACTGCGCGCGCTGCTGTTCGAGAATCCCGGTTTTTACGGCCAGGATTTTGTTCAGGTAATTATTAACCTCCTCCCTTACCTGATTCAGTCGGTTGATGTGCAGATTTTCCTTTTCGGATATTTCGTAAAACTGAAAATAAGAAAATGAAACCGAGGCGATGATGGCGACTAAAAGAGAAGCTAGCACGCTGATATAGCGAATCCGGTTGGCTTTCCAGTGGATGCCGGCAATTTCGAGCGAACAGATGACGATGATGGACTGAACCGCCACGGTAATGATCAGCGCGATCCATGGCGTGATGAAATGGGACATGCCGTAGTAAGTCGTAAACCCGGAGGCAAGACTCAACAGCAGGACAATAGGGATCGTCCATATCCTCAACAGGCCGATGAACAGCGTCTGGATACGATTGATGATGCCCCCGGTACCGCCCGAGCCCATATCGCGAAAATTATTTATGTTCATGCCTCACACCTTGATGAGTCTTACCGATGCGAGAATTTGCGGGATATGTTTCAGCTACTTTCATATCGGTGTTTATGTGACTGGTTATTATTAGTAGGCATTGGGATCAAGGCCTTTATGTCTGTATTTCAATAGGTTAAGTATGAATACTTATAGCCGGCTTTGAGCCGTGCGGTCAAGATAATATTTAAGACCGCGCTTCCCGAAATCTTGCAGCCGGCCGGGGCTTGTTGCCCCGGCCGAAACGTTTGGCGTCGGTCAAGCACGCTACTTGCTTCAGACAGCGCGGAAACGTTAGAGACGGGGTTACAAACCCCATCCTGCTTGAGCATTGCAGTTCCGGGAAGGTACGTGTTGCTCACCCTACCGCTGTTCTGTCACTTTTAACGATGGCAGGCTGGGTTGGAGCGTTAGCGGAAACCTGGCGTGAAGAGCCCGCAATGCTGTCTCGGGTCGAATAAATCCGACCCTACGGAGATGAGGTTGCAAACCTCGTCCAGCTTGGGGTTATATAAAAAACAACAGAGGCTCAAGTTTATAAAATGGTACATTAATCGCTCGAAAAAGCATTAAACAGCACACAATGGACATTATATTCAAAGAGTACGGCCGGGTTGTCTGGCAGAAAAAATGGTATTTCCTGCTGGCCCTATCCGCTTTGACCTGCGCCGTCGTGCTGGATTTATCGGCCCCCCTCTATTATAAAAACATCGCCAACGGGCTGGCGGCGCCCTACTCCGACGCGACCCTGGCCTCTTTGCTGGACAACCTGAAAACGATCGCCATGATCTACGCCGGCGTCTGGCTGTCGTGGCGCCTGCTGGAAGTCGCGATCGTGCCGCTCGATGGCGGCGGCGTCAATCTGCTGGAAAAACGCTGCTTCGAGGTGCTGAAAAAACAGAAATACGCCTTTTTCGAGAACAGTTTTTCAGGCAGCCTAATCAAGCAGGCCAATCGTTTCTCGCGGTCTTTCGAAATCATCATGGACTGGTTCCTGTTCCAGTTCTTCATGAATATCGTCGCGGTCATTATTTCGTTCGTGATTTTCTACCGGCAGCAGCCGCGGTTCGCGGTTTATTTTTTGGTCTGGGTGGTTCTGTTCGTGACCTGGAACATCGCCTACTCGATCTGGAAACTGCGCTTCGACCAGGCCGTGGCCAAGGCTGATTCGAAAGTCGGAGGCGCTTATTCCGACGCCATCAGCAATATCTTCATCGTCAAAAGCTTTGCCCTGGAAGCCAAGGAGCAGGCTCAGATCAACCAGGCTTCGGATTTCGTCTACCGCAGGAAGAAGATCGCCTGGCTGCTGATGTTCATTTCCTTCGCCGTGCAGGGCTTGATGACGTTCGGCATAGAGCTGCTGCTGGTTTATCTGATGATCCAGAAATGGCAGGGCGGCAACTTCCAGGTCGGCGAGTTCGTGCTGTTTCAATCGATCATGCTCATGCTGATTCAACGGCTGTGGGAATTCGGGCGCAATTTCCGCAATTTTTTCACGGCGCTGGCCGATGCTACCGAAATGGCCGATGTTTTCAGGCAGCAGGACCTGGAAGTCGATGCCAGTGATGCCAGACCGCTGAACATCACGAGAGGCGCAATCCGCTTTGACAACATCAGCTTCAGCTATGACCCGTCGAACCCCAGCCAGCCGAAGCTGTTCGAGCACTTTTCGCTGTCCATCAAGGCCGGCGAGAAGGTCGCCCTGGTCGGCTCTTCCGGTTCCGGCAAATCATCGTTGACCAAACTGCTGTTTCGCTTTCTCGACCCGCAACAGGGCAGCCTGTCTTTCGACGGCCTGCCGGCCAAAGCTTTTACGCTGTCAGCCCTGCGCCAGCAGATCTCCATGGTGCCGCAACAGCCGGAGCTGTTCCATCGCTCGGTGCGCGACAATATCACGCTGGGCGATGACATCCCGGAAGCGCGGCTGGTCGATGCAGCCCGGAAATCGCGCAGCCTGGAGTTCATAGAAAAATTGTCCGAAGGATTCGACACGCTGGTCGGCGAGCGCGGCGTCAAGCTGTCCGGCGGCGAAAAACAGCGCATCGCCATTGCCCGGGCGTTTCTCGAGGATGCGCCGATCGTCGTGCTGGACGAAGCCACCAGTGCGCTCGATTCGCTGACCGAAAAACAGATCCAGGTCGCCATTTTCGAGCTGATCAAGGACAAGACCGCCATCGTGATCGCGCACCGGCTGTCCACGATATTGAACATGGACCGCATCGTCGTGCTGGACAAAGGCAAAATCATCGAACAGGGCACGCACGAACAGTTGCTCGCCCAAAAAGGCAAGTACCACGCCATGTGGCAGCATCAACGTGGGGATTTTCTGGGTGAATGATGCGGTATTTTTGACCTGAGCCCGGGAGAAGAGGCTTTTGTAATAAAAGGAAAAGACGCTTTCGATGCTCATTTTTTCCCAAAACGCAGCATCCTTGAACCGGTCAATGATCAACTCAAGGCGACCGGCACTCCTGAGCACTCGCGGCCTCGTTCTTTCGCTCGTTATCTGGGCCGTAGCATCGCCAGCCTGGCCGCTGATGCCCATCAAGATAAAAACCGGCTCTTCAATGGCTTGAGGCCGATTGACTGCCATGTCTCCAAGCGGCTTAAACCGGACCGAGGTTAAGAAGAAAGATTTTTGAGTATGTCTTTTAGCGAAACAAGGTTCAACGTGATTCTGAATAAGACGTCATTGTTTTGTAACAACCCGTAACAATTATAGGTCCGTCGCATGATATTGGTCTGGTTTAAGGTATTGTTCCTTGATTCCGGGCGTTGATCCACCAGAATATGCAGCTTTTCATTATTTTTAAGCGAGCTTAAATAGTGCCGATCCACTGAAATTTCATGAGACGTATAAACCATGGGATTAAGTTTAAAGTCATGATTTTCTAATTGCGCTTTTTCCAGCAAGGCACCCGAGCTCAGGCTGCAGGGAAATATCTCCGGATACTGCGCAATATGCCTTAACTCGTCGAAATAATCGGATTGCTCGGCGAACGACCCGGACAGAAAATTTTTAACCGCCCCGTTGTTCAGATATTTCCGTTTAAGAAAATAATCAGTGCCGGGAACGATGGTGCAATCCGGAACTTCATTAAGATCGGGCAGACTGTCAAGTTTGGTGTCAGCTAAAAATAGCGGCGCCTGGGTTTCTTTTTTAAAGCCCAGCAGCACGGTTTTGTCGTCCGATTTCATGACAATGCGATTGCTGAGGGTCAAGGTGGGGATGGTATTAATCAGTGTTTTTTTAATATCCAGATAGACTGGTATCCGAGGGCGGACGGCGTTGACAAAAGTGACTTGATAATTGCTGAAGCGCAGATTATTTTCGGTGATTACCCTATTTTCACGATGCGCTTCCCGATACAGGCGCAGTTGATATTCGATGAGGGTATTGAGTTGAAAACCCAACACTATAGGGCCTTTGAACGGGTTATGCACAATCTGTAGCCATTTGTACTTATCATGGAACAAATTGAAGTCATCTGAAGCGTTTCGTGCTACTTCTATATGCAGCTGTTCGAAGATAAACGGGTAATTATTCATTGTTTTTTTAACACTATTTTATAAGTTTTTTTGTTTGCTGGTGAAGTTGACAGCATCTTGCGCGCTTTATCCCTCTGCCGTATTCGTTCCAGTTTACCAGCGTTTGGTCATTTGCTCAGCGATTAACGTTGCACATGTTTCAGGCAAAACAATTGTGTGTTCAGTCTGGGCTGGTTTTTGTTGGAAAAGGTGAACGTCGAAAACGTCTTTTTCTTTTATAACAAAGACCAGCTCTTTTTTCTTATCCCGAACCGAGACTCTATTTAAGAGGCTCTAACGGCAAAGTAGTGCACGCAAAACAGGCTGTCCCGATCGCACCAGCAGCGGTCCGGTTCGAATCCGGCGTTATGGGCCAGCGTCTGGAATTCCTCGATCCCGTATTTATAGGAACTCTCGGTATGGATTGTTTCACCATCCAGAAAATTAAACGTCTCGCCGGCCACGATGACCTGCTGACGGTATTCGCTGCACAAATGCATTTCGATGCGTCCTCGCAGCTCATTGTAGAAAGCTTGGTGGTGAAATCGATCAAGGTCGAAATTTGCCGCCGCTCTGGCATTAATGTAGCGCAGCAGGTTCAGATTGAACTGGGCCGTCACGCCAGCGCTGTCGTTGTAGGCCGCATTCAAAATAGCGGCATCCTTTTTCAGATCGAAGCCGATCAGCAGGCCGCCGTCGGGCTGCACGCACTGTGCTACGCTGCGCAACAGGTTTTCCGCCGCCGCCGGCTCGAAGTTGCCGATACTGGAACCCGGAAAGAAAACGATCTTCCTTTGCGCATCCGACAAAAACGGCAACGCGAAACGCTGCGAATAATCCAGGCAGGCTGCATGAATGTCCAGCCACGGGCAATCGGCTGCCAGCGCGCGACTGGCAGTGAGCAGATGCTCTCTGGCAATGTCGACCGGGATGTAAACGGCAGGCTTCAACGCCTCCAGCAACAGCCGGACCTTGCGGCTGTTGCCGCTGCCCAGCTCAATCAGGGCGCCGCCCTGCCCCAGCGTTCGGGCAATGCTGTCCGCGTGTTCGGTCAGAATGCCCACTTCGGTACGGGTCAGATAATACTCGGGTAAATCGCAGATCGCCTCGAACAGCCGGCAGCCTTCGGGATCATAGAAAAACTTCGGCGACAGGGCCTTCCGCGGACGCCGCAGCCCTTCGACGACCTCGCGCCGGAAATCGGCCGGCGGCGGCTTCAGGTCGGAAAAGCGCAGACGCGGTTCGACCAGTTCAGTCCGCATCGGCGGCCAGCCTTATGCCCATGAACTGCCAGCGGTCGGCAGGGTAAAAGAAATTGCGGTAAGTGGCCGCGATGTGCGACTGCGGCGTCACGCAGGAACCGCCGCGCAGCACCAGCTGATTGCACATGAATTTGCCGTTGTACTCGCCCAGCGAGCCGTTCAGCGGCTGAAATCCGGGATAAGGCCGGTAGGGGCTTTGCGTCCATTCCCAGACATCGCCGAACAACTGAACCGGCCCGTTTCCTGCGCCGGATTCAGCGGCCACGGGATGCAATATACCGGCTTCGCGCAGATTGCCGTGGACCTCGCGGTCCTGCGCTGCGACCTCCCACTCCGCCTCTGTCGGCAAGCGTTTGCCGCACCAGCGCGCGTAGGCATCGGCCTCGTAAAAACTGACATGGCAGACCGGCTCGTTCCGGTCCAGGCGCCTGAGCCCGGCCAGCGTCATGATCCACCATTGGCCGTCGATGTTTTCCCAGTACAGCGGCGCCTGCCAGTTTCTTTGCTGCACGGCCGCCCAGCCGTCGGAGAGCCACAGGTCGGCGCGCCGATAGCCGTCATCCTCGATAAAAGCCAGAAACTCGCCGTTCGTCACGAGGCGCGAGGCCAGCTGAAAATCTTCCAGATAGACCTTGTGCCGTGGCATCTCGTTATCGTAAGCGAAATCCGTGCCCGAGAAACCGATCTCGCGCAGACCGCCGTCATAGGCCAGCCATTGCAGCGGAACCGGCGCTTTCCCGGCATGGTCGGGCGCTGGCCGATAAGCCGGGCGCAACGGATTGAACGCGAAGTTGTATTTGATGTCGGTCAGCAGCAGTTCCTGGTGCTGCTGCTCGTGGTGCAGTCCCAGCACGGTACGGAAAATGATCCGGTCGCGTTGGGGAGCGTCAGCGATGGCTACCAGCTCCGCCATCGCGCTATCGACATGGGCGCGATAGCGGCAGACTTCCTCGACAGTCGGTCTGGACAGCAAACCGCGTTGCGGGCGCGGGAAAAAACTGCCGACGGTTTGATAATAGGAATTGAACAGGTAGGCGAAGCGGGGATAGAAAACCTGGTACCCGGGCAGAAAAGGGACCAGCAGAAAGGCCTCGAAAAACCAGGCCGTATGAGCCAGATGCCATTTCGGCGGGCTGACATCGGGCATGGCCTGGATGCCATAATCCTCGATGGCGAGCGGCTCACACAACTGTTCCGTTTCACGTCTGACGGCCCGGTACTGAGCCAGCACTTCGCTCGAAAGGGCCTGATACGGTATTGCCGAATTGCGGGGAACTGCAAAGTCGGTACGACGCATGCCGAACTCCTTATCAGAGTTGAACTGACAGGCATCCTAAATCCGAATGCTTTTCAAGTCAAACCGAAAAAACCTCATATTTTTTCAGGAACTGTCATCCTCTCTGGCGGTCGCCAGTACCTGTTCGGCATGTTTGTCGGCGCCGGAAGGCAGCGGCTCTCCCGATGATTTGATCCAGGCGACGATGTCTTTCCATAAAACCGGAGCCTGCAGATCGCGCAACAGCATGTGATAACCGTTTTGATAGAAGGCGACTTTTTTTCGCTGCTGCTGACGGTTTTGCAGAAAATCCTGCAGGAAACGCAGTGTGGGCTGTTTCGGAATAATATCGTCTTTTTCGCCATACAGAACCAGCGTATCAGTTTGTATTTCCTTGGCGCTGTGCAGCGCCGCATCCATCAGATTGGTCAGGCCGTAAAGCGCTTCGACACGCGTAGACTTAATGACCAGCGGATCGCGGCCGAGCTCTCTGAGCATCTCGATATTGTCAGAAGGCGTGACTTTGACGACGCCTTTGCCGGTCAGTGTCAGCCAGGGCATGGTATGTGACAGCGCCCACAGTAGTGTCTGCTGATACCAGGGCATCGTCTCCCGGCCCCATACAGCCGGCGCGGCCAGAATCAATCCATCCACGGGTGTTTTCAAGGAGCGCGCCATTGTCGCAATGATCACAGCTCCGCCCATGCTTTCGCCCAGCAAGTAAACCGGCAGGCCCGGGTGCTTATCCCGGACCAGACGCACGAACAAGTCCAGGTCCTGCACATAGGCATCAATGCCGCTCCACAAACCCCGGCGCGGGCTGCCGCCGAAGCCGCGCTGATCATAAGCGTAACTGGCAATGCCTTGCTGTCGGAAAAAATCACCGGGCTGCTGCAAAAAATGGCTGTAGTCGTTGAACCCATGCAGCGCAATCAGCACCGCTGAAGCCTTATTATTCTCGGGCAGCCATTGTCTGAGCGGCAGTTCGATGCCATCGGGCGTCACATAGCGGTTTTCCAGTATCTGCCCACTGGTGACATTGGGGCCGGGTTTGTAAATTCCTGGGCTACAGGCTGAAAGGGTACAGGTTGAAATTACAGCCAGCATTAACATAAACAAGCTGAGCATCGAGGGGAAAATAACAAGGCGTTTGATCATTCGGAGGGATTACTACATTCTTAAATCAATTGGGACGCTCTATAGAGAGCTAATCGAAGCACAAGTTGCAACAGAGGCTGAGAAATATGACGGAAATATTAAAAAGATTTCCAATACAATGATTTCCAACAGCTTGAAGTGATAAATATTTTTCACTAGGACCCCATGAAGCGCTTTACCGTCCCGGCCTTGTTAAGCCACAAGAGCCGGTAAATGACAGAACCATTTCCTGTCCATACAATCATCCGGGTCCTCTATGACTATCAATGCAGAACAGTTCCGGAAACTCTGGACAATAGCCAAGCCGATGCCCTCTTTCAGTGCTAGACTATACTGCGATTGAAGCTGAGTTCTGTATGCCGCTGAACTCCTTACCGAACTATTTTATCCTCTCCAGTCAGTCAGTGCCATGCCTTTAACATCGTTTCATCCCGTTATCGCCCAATGGTTCAAAGCACATTTCAATGCGCCCTCGGACGTGCAATGCCAGGCCTGGCCGGCCATACATGCCGGCAAATCCACGCTCATCGCGGCGCCTACCGGCTCGGGCAAGACGCTGGCGGCGTTTCTAGCCGCCATCGATCAACTGGTGCGGCAAGGGCTGGAATCGCCGCTGCCCGATGAAACGCGCATTCTGTATATCTCGCCGCTGAAGGCACTGTCAAACGATATTCACAAGAATCTGGAAGAGCCGCTGAGCGGCATCCGCGAGGGCTTGGCCGCCTTTGGCCTGCCCGATGTGCTGGTCCGCGCGCAGACGCGCACCGGCGACACCTCGCCGGCCGAACGCCACGCCATGAAGCGCTGGCCGCCGCACATTCTGGTCACGACGCCGGAATCGCTGTATATCCTCCTCACATCGGATTCGGGGCGTGCCATGCTCAGCACCGTGCGCAGCGTTATCGTCGACGAAATTCACGCGCTGGCCGGCAGCAAGCGCGGCGCTCATCTGGCGCTGTCGCTGGAACGCCTGACGCAGCTGACCGCGACGCCACCCGTGCGCATTGGCCTGTCGGCCACGCAAAAGCCCATCGAGACGATAGCGCGCTATCTGACCGGCACGGCAGCAGCCGATTGTACGATCATCGATACGGGCCACGTGCGCCAGCGCGACCTGCAGATCGAAGTCACCGGCTCGCCGCTGGAAGCGGTCATGGCGGCCGAAGTCTGGGGCGAAATCTATAACCGGCTGGAGGAGCTGATCGGACAGCACCGCACGACCTTGATCTTCGTCAACACGCGGCGCCTGGCCGAGCGCGCGGCCGCGGCCCTGGCCGAACGCCTGGGTGAACAATATGTTACGGCGCACCATGGCAGCCTGGCCAAGGAACACCGGTTGTCGGCCGAGCAGCGCCTGAAACAGGGTTCTTTGAAAGCACTGGTCGCGACCGCGTCGCTGGAACTCGGCATCGACATCGGCGACGTTGATCTGGTCTGCCAGCTCGGCTCGCCGCATGCGATTTCAACGTTTCTGCAACGGGTCGGGCGTTCCGGCCACCGGCTCGGCACCGTACCGAAAGGCCGCCTGTTTCCGCTGTCGCGCGATGATCTGGTCGAGTGCACGGCCATGCTGGCCGCGATCGAGCGCGATGAGCTGGATCGCATCCAGATGCCTGAGGCGCCGCTGGACGTGCTGGCGCAGCAGATCGTGGCCGAGGTCGCCTGCCGCGAATGGCAGGAAACCGAGCTGTTTAAAGCTTTCGCTAACGCCTGGCACTACCGAGAGCTGAGCTGCAAGCAGTTTCTCGACGTCGTCAGGATGCTCAGCGACGGCTTCCACACGCAGCGCGGCCGGCGTAGCGCCTACCTGCACCGCGATGCCGTCAACGGCCTGCTGCGACCGCGCAAGGGCGCCAAACTGACTGCGCTGATGAACGGCGGCGCCATACCCGACCAGTTCGACTACGATGTGATCATGCAGCCGGAAGGCCTGTTCGTCGGCACCCTGAACGAGGATTTCGCGTTTGAAAGCCTGCCCGGCGATATCTTCCAGCTCGGCAATAATTCCTATCGCATGCTCAAGATCGAGCAGGGCCGCGTGTATGTCGAGGATGCGCACGGCCAGCCGCCCAATATTCCGTTCTGGTTCGGCGAAGCGCCGGGCCGCAGTGATGAATTGTCACAGGCAGTATCGGATCTGCGCGCGACGCTGGACGTCAGACTCGAACTCAGCCAGGAGGCGGCCTACCGTTATCTGGCCGACGAGCTGCAGCTGCCTGCCGCCGCGGCCGAACAACTGCTGCTGTATCTGGCCGCCGCCAAAGCTG
This sequence comes from Methylobacter luteus IMV-B-3098, assembly GCF_000427625.1. GTDB lineage: Bacteria > Pseudomonadota > Gammaproteobacteria > Methylococcales > Methylomonadaceae > Methylobacter > Methylobacter luteus. Next base: position 533,535 of record NZ_KE386569.1, on the reverse strand, counting down.
CACTGACCGTGCTGCCGACGCAGCAGCGCATTGTGTTCGAGCGTTTCTTCGATGAAACCGGCGACATGCACTTCGTCGTTCACTCGCCGTACGGCTCGCGCATCAACCGGGCGTGGGGGCTGGCGCTGCGCAAACGCTTCTGCCGGCGCTTCAACTTCGAGCTGCAGGCCGCGGCCAGCGAAGACAATATCGTATTGTCGCTGGGACCGACGCACAGTTTTCCATTGGAAGAGCCCGCCCAGTATCTGAAAGCCGCGACCGTAAAGGACATCCTGGTTCAGGCGCTGCTGGCCGCGCCGATGTTCCCGACGCGCTGGCGCTGGGTCGCCAACACGGCGCTGGCCGTGCCGCGCAACCGCGCCGGCAAGAAAGTCCCGGCCTATTTCCAGCGCAACAATGCCGAGGATCTGATCGCGGTGATTTTTCCCGATCAGCTCGCCTGCTTCGAGAATATCGCCGGCGACCGCGAAGTGCCAGACCATCCGCTGGTCAACCAGACCTTGTCCGATTGCCTGCATGAACTGATGGACATCGACGGCCTGGAGCGCCTGCTGGCCGGCATCGAACAGGGTACGGTCGACATTGTCGCGCGCGATCTGGCCAGCCCTTCGCCGCTGGCGCTGGAAATCCTGAACGCGCGCCCCTATGCGTTCCTGGACGATGCTCCGGCCGAGGAACGGCGCACGCTGGCCGTGCAGCAGCGCCGCTTCATGGATCCGCAAACGGCCGCCGAAACCGGTCATCTGAATCCCGAAGCGATTGCGCGCGTATGCATGGAAGCCTGGCCGGAGGCGCACACGCCTGACGAATTGCACGACGCGCTGGTGGTGCTGGGCTTTCTGACCGAAACCGAAGGCAAGCGCGGCCCGCTGTCAGCTTTCACGCACGATTGGCCCGTGCTGCTGGAAACACTGATGAAAGCCAAGCGCGCTACGGTCATGACCATAGCCGACGACACGCGCCTGTGGGTCGCGGCTGAACGGCTGAAAGCGCTGCAATGGGTCTTTCCTGACGCCCCAATCGACCCGTTGATCCAGCCTGTGGATTCGAATGAAGCCGAAGACCGCGACGGCGCGCTGGTCGAAATCCTGAGCAGCCGGCTGGAAGGACTGGGACCGGTCACGGCCGCGCAACTGGCCACATCGATGCGGCTTGATCCGTCAGAGATTGAGCTTGCCCTGCTCGCCCTGCAACAGGAAGGCAGTCTGATTCAGGGCCGATTCACACCGGCAGCCGAGACTACGGAATGGTGCGAGCGCGGCTTGCTGGCGCGCATCCACCGCTATACATTGAAGCAGTTGCGCAGCGAGATCGAACCGGTCGCGCCGGCCGATTTCATGCGCTTCCTGTTCCGTTGGCAGGGACTGGACGATCCGGGCGCCGGAGAGACCGCTCTGCAACAGCGCTTATTGCAGCTTGAGGGTTTAAGTCTGCCGGCCGCCAGCTGGGAAGCCGATATTCTGCCGGTGCGCATCAAACCTTATGCTGCGTCCGATCTCGATAAACTGTGCGGCGCCGGCAAAGTCAGCTGGCTGCGCCTGCACCTGCCCGCCGGCGCCCCGAAACGCAAGAGTCCCGCCGGCAAGACCACGGCTTTCAGTTTCATTGCCCGTGCGCATCTGCCGCACTGGCGCGCTTATGCGCCGCTGCCCGATATCGAGGCGCTGGAATTGTCGGGCAAGGCCGAAAAAGTCCACGACGCTTTTAAGCAATGGGGCGCCAGTTTTTTCGAGGAACTGCTCAGCGAAACCGGCCTGCTGAAGTCGCAACTGGAAGAAGCGCTGGCCGAACTGAGCGCCTGGGGCCTGGTCACGGCAGACAGTTTTCAGGGACTGCGCACGCTGATTACGGCCCAGAAAATCCAGCACCGGCTCAGCCAGCGTTATTCATTCTACGATCCGTTCGCGGCGGCGGGCCGCTGGTCACTGATCCGCTCGCCTGTATCGGCCGGAACCGACCGCCATCAGCATTGCGAGCACATTGCCCTGGTTTTGCTGCGTCGTTATGGCGTCGTGTTTCGGAAAGTGCTGGAACAGGAAAATAACCTGCCGAGCTGGCGGGAGTTGCTGTATGTGTTCCGGCGCATGGAAGCGCGCGGCGAGCTGCGCGGCGGGCGTTTCGTGCAAGGCTTTGCCGGCGAACAGTATGCGCTGCCAGAGGCCGTCAGCGTTTTGCGCGACATCCGCAAGCAGGCAAAACGAGGCGATCTGATCGCCATCAGCGCAGCAGATCCGTTGAATCTGACCGGCATCATTACGGCCGGAGTGCGCGTGCCGACGCAGGCAAGCCGGCGCATTCTGTACCGCGACGGCGTCCCGACGGCCATTGGCGCACAGGGAAAAATCAATTTTCTGGAAGACATCGAGCCGCAGGACCAATGGCAGCTCAAGAATGCGTTATTGCGCAGACGCTAGAGGACATAAAAAAAGCCACCGCCGGTATGCCGGCGATGGCTTTTGTCTGGCTAAGCACCGGATTTTAATCCGGCGCTTCAGGGTTACACCTTTACTGTTGTTTTGTCAGCTTGCGCAAGTGATCGAGAATGAACTTCCGTTTGACAATCAGCACATAGCTCAACAGTCCCATCAGGATACCGTAGAACAGTCTGCCAGCGGCTGAGCTTTCTTCAACAGCCGGCGCGGACGCTGCCGCCGCCTGCTTCACAGGCCCTGCTGCTTGTACAGGAGTCGCGGCTTTCTGATCGCCGGTGCCCTTCATCTCAGGCAAGCCTAAACTGCGCCATGCATCATAGTCCTGCCAGATCGGGTAATTTTTCTGCCAGAAACCTTTTGTGAAGTAAGGTGCGAGACTCATGCCATGCGATTTGGGAATGCCTTTTTCATCAAGGAAGTCTTTATAGACCACCAGGCTGATATCGCCGCCCTCGCCCGTGCCGTTGGTTGTAAAGGATTTCTCGACGTGGTCGTGGAACATCCAGATACCCTGGCCAAAGCTGTGCAGACCGTCGTCGATACCGCTGAGTTCCAGATCGATCCGTTGAGCGGGAACCATGGCATGTACATCGCGCATGATATATGAGCTCGGGCCGTTATCGACGCCGTCATAATGGGTGATCGTCGGTTTGTGGCCGTGAATGTGCATAGCGAATGCTTCGGTATGGCCATTCAAAATACGCAACTTGACCTTCTTATCGGTCTCCATTTCAATCAGCGATTCCCTTAATGTATAAGGGAATGAACGGCCATTGAGCATGAAGTAATCATCGGTGGCTTCAGTTACGTCATAATCGACATTCAGGTGCTTGGCAAGCAGGCGCGGATCATTGGCCGATCTGGCAACAATTTCATGCAATTCCTTATCCGCGGACTGGTAATGCAAGTCGTATTCACGGGAATATTTTTCAAGGACAGCAACAGATGGATGACGAACCTGGCCGTTGCCGACGTTGAAAGTTTGCGGCCAGTTGTTCGGGCGGTTTTCCTCAATAATAAACATCCCCTGCAAGCCCATGGGAATATGCGTATGCGGCTGGACATGGCAGTGATAATACATGGTGCCCGGTTGGCGCGGCTTGATCACATAGGTTTTGGTTTCTCCCGGCATGGTATCCATGTTGCTGGTCTGGCCTACACCGTCGTTGCCATGGCCGCCATGATCCATGAACGGATGGTCGATGCCGTGCAAGTGGATGGAATGCGGCAGGTAATGGGTGTTTTCCAGCACCAGCCAGATTACGTCATCCTGTTCGACGCGAATCGCCGGAGACGGCGCACGCAGCAGCGGATTGGCCTGGGGTTCGTACAAACTCAGGGTGGACATATCGCGTGTTTTAGGGGCGAAAACCCAGAAAGTCGGCTGTATGCCCGGTGCTATATCAAATTGGGTAGTCAACTCAGGGCTATCGGGAGAATGACCATTCAGTTCAACGACTTCAAGTTTAATGACAATCTTGTCAGGGTCGCCATCGCCGTCCATGTCGTCCGACATAGTAATGGCATCAGCAGCCAGTTGAGTTTCCATCAAGGTTTCCATGGAAACGCCGTTTGTGCCTTTGACAAAAGCGGCGATATCGGCAGGATTATCAGGGTTGCATAACCGCGACTCTTGTATCGATACCCCATCAATAACCTGTTCCTGGCGCCATTCTTTTGGCGTGAAGTCAGAACATACCTCTTCCACCTCTCCCATTTCAACTTTGGCTGAAGGTGGTAAATCATTAGCTGCCTGTATCCAGGGAGGCATAAGGAGCATCGCGGTGCCCCAGCTAATGGCAAGAAGTTTTTTACGCATAAGATGACCTCAGAAAATTTCACTTATAAAATAACTTGCCGCTATATAAAACGGAAAGAATACTAACGCAACTATTTTAAACGAATATGGCGCAAAATTCTTTCTTAACGCCTGAATAAAATAAATATGGCAATGGTTTGAAGATTTTGTGATGGGTGTATGAATGATGATCAAACTCTTGGGGTGTAATCTGACAACTGCTTAGTGGGTTTTTAGAGGACAGACTATTTATCCTCTACTTTATGATTGATTACCCGCTTAGCCGGCATTAACCGACGTTGCAACTTCTCTCTCATCCTTAACAGACATTCTTTACTTTTCACAATACATCCGGTCCGCGCCTGTTGCATTGTATTAACAAAACCTTCGACTTAAGCAGTTAAAAACAGTTCCCGCCAAACACATATCCATTAAATGAAGCTTATCAGCCTGCTAAAAAATTAACCAGTAAAAAATTAAGGTTATTTTTATCTTGCTCCGCTACGTTTTCTTGCATTTTTACTGAAAAAGACGGGTTTTTCTTCCTTCCTTTAGTCATGCGGCGCGATCGGGAACATAGGTTTTATATCCGCTGGGGCGAATATCGTCATATCCATGTTGAAGCAGTTTCAACGCTAGCCTGTGTGATTATAGAATTGCCGATTTCTTATCAAAGTGAAGGAAAAAATTTTGAAACGCTTTTCCGTTATGCTCTGACGCTTGCCAAAGAAGGAGAGCAATGGAAGATATGCGCCGGCATGGCAAGCGTACCGTACGGGACTGGAACATACTCATTTCCTTAGTAAAAAGCCATCCCCAGCGGGAAGCATGGGGATTTGGCAGGCTTCCTGCATTTTTGATTTCATCGTTTGACGCAGCAAAACTATTGGGGCGGGAGTTCTCGGATATTTCTAAGAAACATGCATAAAATTACTTCCTCAAGTGCGCGAATGAATTCGCACCTGCAATTCTTTGATTGTTCCATGTCATTACCAATTCCAGAATCAATACCACATACCGCCTATTCTCCAGCGTGGTCTGCGTTGAACCCTTTGTATATGCAAAGGAATAGTAAGCAGTTTGGAATCATCGGAAGCATCATTGAGAGGATTTTTGCTTATTTTGAAATGTGATTTTAGACGTTTCATCCGTTCCTCAGTGGTAGGATGCGTTCTCAGCAGAGACGGTTCGGGTGTGCCATGCCCGGCCAGGAACAACCATTCGAATAAGCCTGCGCCGTAATATTCCATTTTGAATAAAGCGCTCGCCAATCCGTCCGGATCGCCTGTCAGGTAAACGGCATTCGTATCCGCATCAAACTCGCGTGTTTTCGACAAAGCAAGCTGCAAAAGGCTATTAATAATCGGAGCGAAGAGCATCATTGTGATTACCGACCAGGGCACTATAACACTGTCCAGGAGAAACATCGGCAGATTGATCAGCAACAATAATTGGCCGAAAGTAGACAACAAACTGGTCATTCGGCTGAGCATATCGGCAATGCTCATTACCTGGCTGTCATTATTGCCGATATGGGTGATTTCGTGAGCCAGAACCCCGGTGAGTTCACGCCGGTTCAACGTACGCAGCAGGCCATCAGTTAATACGATACAGGATTTGTCGTGGTTGCCTGCAGTAAATGCATTCATGGTGCGACTGGGCACATAGTACAGTTGCGGCACGGCCGCGAGTTTGGCATGATCCGCCAGTTCCGAGACCAGCTTCTGCAAGCCGGGAATTTCATCATGAACAACCGGTTGTGCCTTATACAGTTTAAGAATCATTCCCGGCGTGCACTTGATGCCGATGAGCAGCAGGACTGCGCCAAAAGTCACGGCCCACTTCAACCCTTCCATACCCAATAACAAATAACTGATAAGAACGACTAGGAATAGCATTGAAACGAATAAAATCAGCGACTGAAAAAAATTGCTCAGGCGGTGATGATTGAGTTGTTTTTGCTCCAGAATTGCTTGCATATTCACTGTTTCATCTCGCTTTTAAGTAGGTCTGTAATTTCTTCTCTGTTAACGACTTCTTTTTCTTGTAATAAATTCGCCAGTTTGTCCAGTACCTCTCTGTTGGCAGTAATTACTCCACGGGCACGCGTTTCAGCCTCCTCAATCAACGCCATGACTTCGGTATCAATAAGGCGGGCAGTCTCGTCACTGTAATTGCGGATTTCCGGTGTCTCTGTTTCCAAAAATTGCAGCTGTTGCCGTTTGCCGTAAGTCAACGGCCCCAGTTTTTTGCTCATGCCCAGACTGCAAACCATATTACGTGCAATTTCGCTGGCTTTTTCCAGGTCATTCTGGGCGCCGGTCGAAATGGTTCCAAAGGTGAATTCTTCAGCAATGCGTCCACCCATTAAAATGGCTAACTGGTCCTTGAGCTCATTTTCAGTCGATAGAAACTTTTCCTCGACGGGCAATTGCAGCGTAAAGCCCAGGGCTGATACGCCGCGGGGGATAATCGAAATTTTATGCACCGGCTGCCCGGTCGGCACATGCTCGGCAACCATTGCGTGCCCCGCCTCATGGTAGGCGACCCGGCGCTTTTCGTCGGGACTCAAGGCGCGATTTTTCTTTTCAGGGCCGGCCAGTATGCGATCTATGGCCGCTTCGAAATCTTCCATTTCGACTTTGTTGTGGCCAACCCGCGTCGCTATGATTGCTGCTTCATTGGCGATATTGGCAAGGTCGGCGCCAACCAGTCCCGGCGTGCGTTTGGCAATCACTGTTATATCTATATTTTCAGACAGGATCATCGGCTTGGTATGCAGCTTGAGAATCTCGATACGATCCTTCAAGTCCGGTTTATCGATAATAATCTGGCGATCGAACCGTCCGGCGCGCAGCAGCGCTTTATCCAGAATTTCCGGACGGTTGGTTGCCGCCATAACCACTACGCCGACCGACGTATCAAAGCCGTCCATTTCAGTCAGCAACTGGTTCAAGGTCTGTTCACGTTCATCATGACCGCCGATCATCACAGGCCCGCTACGCGACCGGCCGATGGCATCGAGCTCGTCGATAAAGATAATGCAGGGCGCTTTGTTGCGAGCCTGTTCGAACAGATCTCGAACTCGGGCGGCGCCTACCCCGACAAACAGTTCGATGAATTCGGAACCGCTGATATTAAAGAAAGGTACGCCTGCTTCGCCGGAAACCGCTCGCGCCAGCAGCGTTTTACCGGTACCGGGCGCGCCTACCAACAATAAGCCTTTAGGCATGCGCCCGCCCAATCGCTGAATTTTTTCCGGCGATTTCAGGAAATCGATGGATTCCTTAAGCTCCTGTTTGGCACTGTCGGCGCCGGCCACATCGTCAAAGGTGATTTTGGGCAGCGTATCCTGATGGATACGAATTTTATTGCCCAGATTCAGGAATTCTCTTTGTCCGCCGGTGGTACGGCGAATAATCCAGGACCAGATAAACACGAATATTAAAATCGGTATGACCCAGTTGAACAGAATATTGGTCAGCCAGTTTTCTCCGCTTCTGACCACATATTCAACGTTATTTTGTTCCAGCATATTAGCCAGATCATCTTGCAACAACGGAATGGTCATGAAAGGCCTGGACGGCTCACTCGGATCGTCCGATTTAATCACGCCGGTAATATAGCGGTCGGTAACAACAGCCTTTTCAACCTTTTTTTCTTTTACGTACTTCAGAAACTGGCTATAAGGGATTTCATCCCGTTGGATTTCCTGGATACTGTTAAGCACGGACAATGACACGATGAATAACAGCACCAGGTAAATGATTTTGCGCTGTTTGGAGAAAGGTGTTTTTTCATCAGCCGGTTTGTTTAGCTCCAACTCCGGTTTTTCCTTAGAACCGGAACCGGTCATTAACAAATTCTTCAGGTAGTTGTATAGATTGCTAAATAGATTCTTAATACTGTCTTCCGGCTTATCCATTGGAGTGCCCCTTCAACCTGAACGTTGTATTAAAGGCGACACAATTTTAGTGTGGAGTGGCCGTCGCCCAAAGACAGATATCTGCCTATCCATGAACCTGAAGAATATTAATAAGTCCGGTTCCACATCAGCAACGCTTTCTTGGCAGAGAAAAAATAGCTTTTTAACCACTTTGGAAACTCATGATAATTTTGCCATCCAACAACTTATCTCCAGCAAAGCAGTCCCTCCAGTTCAAGCATATCTCACATAGCGATCGGGTTGAGATATCTCATCCGCAAAATCATTCATATCCGTGGATTCAAGCACAGCAATAACCTCCTCGCAGTTAATCGTATCTTTGTCAGAATCGATAATATGATTGGCCAGTTTGGAAATCGCTTTCCAGTTTTCATAATCGTTTACAAAGTCAAAGGCTACATTAAACAACTCATCCAGTTTCTCATCTTGCTGCCGTTTATTGGGCGAATAACTCTGTAAATACTCATAAGCTGTTGCGATATCGGAACGTCCGCCATAATTCTTCAATGCACTTATATTGACCAGACGATGATTGAATAGCTCGTTATCGGTATCGGCGATATATTTGGCTTCGGCCAGGGGACCCACAAGCAAGTTGACGATGTCCGCCTCGAAAGCGCTGACATAGTCTTCTACTGCGTGAACCATGACATCATCATGTGCCACCAATTTATCCAGGAAGGCATCCATGGAGTCAGGTAATGATTGAATTAACCGTCCTCCTTCCACTCTTGCAATACAATCATCATGGATGATGTGATAAGTATTTTTATGGTTTTCCGAAGACCCGCTTCTATCTTTGAATAAGATTTGAAAGAAAACCGGAGGAAGATTCTGAGCCTTGTTGTTCAAATAGATCGCCGCCGCATGCCCGGCTTCATGAAAAGCGACGCATTGCTTGTGTTCTGTAAGTTTGTTGTCAAAACTTGGAACGTCAATTATTTTGTTTCGCTTCATATCTAATACCATGTGTAGATTCCGTGTGTTTACGCATCACTTAATATGTTTGGAATAAAAAAGATTAAAAATTAAAAATTCCTTTTTAATAAAGTCACTCCATATCTTGAAACCAGTAGAAACATTGATTTTTAATTTCCAGTTCGGCTTCAAGCCAGTCTTCTAGTTCGTGCCCTTCTGCAAAACCTCTTTTTTCGGCTTTACAATAAGCGCGTTCCGCCACCATTTCCCGAAGCGTATCAGGATCGACAGATGTCTTGGGTATTTGTTGTACGGACTTACAATCGTTTCTCATCTTTCTTCCTAAAAATGCGAAGAAATATTCATTAGAGTCTATTTTATGAACAGACGGAGATCACAACAATCCGTACAATTACCTAGCAAATCAAACATTTAGAATCAGCGGCAAAATAAAAAACATTGTTTAATTTCATTAAATTGTATCATTTTCACAACATCATTTAGCGAAAAAATTTGCGCTTGGCAAAGCAGGTAAATGGTAAAAATGACCTTGTCCCATATCGCAATCCAATTCTGTCAGCCGCTTTTGCTGGGCTTCCGACTCAATTCCTTGAGCGATGACTTTTAAATTCAAACTGTGACCCAAGGCTATCACGGAACGGAGGATGTCTTCGTAGTTGGGATTACGCAACATTTCGGATACGAATGAACTGTCAATTTTCAGTTTTTTAACGGGAATACGTTTTAAATTAAGAAGTGAAAAATTACCCTTGCCAAAATTAGTAATGGTCAAGTCTATCCCTGCCTCGGCCAGACCATTCAGCACTTTGATGATCGGTTCGACATTGTCTGCAAAGCTGCTCTCGCTAATTTCCAATTCAAGACAATGAGGCGAAAGCCCGTGCTCGTGCAATATGCGTTCAACTGTTGCCACAAAATCGGAACGCCGCAATTGAACCGCCGATACATTCACCACTATTTTATTTACCGGCGCCCCTTCATCCAGCCAATGCCGCATCTGCTTGCAAGCCGCTTCTACCATCCATTCGCCCATGGCCAGGATGAAGCCGCTTTCTTCGGCTATGGACATAAAGCGCGCTGATGGTATCAATCCCATGGTCGGATGCTGCCAATGCACCAATGATTCAATACCGACGACGTTTCCGGTATTAAGGCAGACTTGCGGCTGGTAATACAAAATCAACTCATCTTTGTCTATCGACTGTCGTAAATCACTTTCCATGGCCATTTTCTCAAAGGCCTGTGTCGTTAGCTCCGGATTGTAGTATTGAAAGTTATTGCGCCCCTCTTTTTTGGCACGATACATCGCCGTATCGGCATTCTTGATTAAGCTGTCAGTGTCGTCCCCATCCCGAGGAAACAAACTGATACCTACGCTGGTGGTTATTTGCAGACTATGGCCTTTGACTTCCATCGGGATATTAAATATTTCGATCAGCTTTCTAGCCAACTTGGCAGGGCTTTTGGCATCGGAAAAGTCTTCCATCAGCACGATAAACTCATCACCGGCATAACGTGACACCGTATCTTCCTTTCTGACCAGATTTTTGATCCGCCTTGCCACTTCTTTTAATAGACTATCGCCAACGGCATGCCCATAGGTATCGTTAATAATCTTGAAGCGGTCAAGATCAAGAAATAATACGGCCACCTGAGAGCCTTCCCGGCGCGCATTTTGCAGGGAATGATTGATGCGATCCCTTAATAACATCCGGTTGGGCAATTGAGTCAGCGGATCATGATAGGCCAAAAACCCGAGGCGATTCTGAGCCTTTTTAAGATGGGTTATATCCATGACCACATAAACATAATGCGTTGTCTTACCGTCTGCATCCTTGACCTGGTTGATAGTCGTCCAGCAAGGAAAATCGTCACTGTTTTTACGCCGATGCCATATTTCACCCTGCCAACTATTTCCATTCTTTCTACTATTATGTAATTCCTCGTTAATTTTTATGGCATTTTTTTTGGATTGCAGAAAATAGGCTTTCTTACCGAAAACATCCTGCCGGGAAAAACCGGTTAAAATCGTGAAAGCTGGATTGACTGAAATGATTTTATTGTCCTGATCGGCGACAATGATGCCTTCACCCGTATTGTTAACGATAACCGATGCCAGATTTAACTCCTTCTCGGCCAATTTTTGCTGGGTAATATCGGCCAAGGTCATAAAGACCTGATGCGGCCGCCGCTCTCCCGGACGAAATTCCGGCACAGAACTGGTCATTAACCAGGTATGATTTTGGCGTGCGTGATCAACAAGCCCCATAACGACATTTTCCACAGGTTTTCCGGTACGCAAAGCCGACATGACCGGATGCTGTTCATGCGGAAGAACCGAACCGTCTTCCCTGACAATCCTTGAGCAAGTCTCGGACAGTGGGCGCCCCATCATATTATTCAAATGTAAACCCAGAATTTGCTCGGCTGCCTGATTGGCAGAGATGATTGTTCCCGCATTATTCAGGTACACAACACCCAGATCCATATTTTCGAGCAAATTCCGATATCTGGCTTCGCTAACTCTTAATGCTTCCGCTACCAGATTGCGATTAACCAAACTCTGCATAAACAGAAAAAATGAATTAATATTCTGTGGCTCATCCTTAAATAAATTAAGCATAATTGTTTACTCCTTCACCACTTTGCATGCAAAGGCCTCACTGTGTCCGAATGTTTCAAACCTATCTGGTAATTTGGTATGACGATAGCTATATTGGATCAACATATTGACGCTTCCCACTTGAGTCCCCCCCAGCATTGACGCAATCTTTTCAAGCCCTTGCTTGCGATACGAAAACTGGGATTTCCTCCGACTGGTGCCCAATCGGAGCAGGGAAAACAGCGCTGTCTAATTAGTTTCTTTAATGATCATTTTGATATGCCCCCCGACTTACTCTTACAGCCAGACTCATTCTCCTGACAATCAGGTTAATGCACGGCTAGATTTATTCGACTGATGCTCAGCCTTACAGAATTTCGCTTATTTTATTTCTGTATGTCATGACGGGCTTTTTTCTTCGATTTGGTTTTTGTGGATTTGTAATACTCAAATTCATCATCCATGAATTTTTTTTCTTTTAACTCAATATCAACCCCGTCAATTTTATAATGCCAATCAAAATTTTTCTGTTGTTTAAATGCTTTTATGTTTGCCGCCATTTTGCACTCGCTATTTCATCTGAATTTTTAACAACCATTCATAAATTGGGAATCTATTTAATGTACCGCTTACATACGTTTATAAAGGCGTCACATACAGATACTCAATGTAAACATAGTCTTTTAAAAGCTAAACTTTAGACTATCTAGATGGTCTATTTATATTTATAAAAGAAAAAAGTTAATTAAAAAATTCGTATATTCACCTAAGTGTTTTTACGCATATATAGCTACTGGTAAATGTAGTAATTTTCTGACATGAAAGGGGCTGAGACTCTGTTTCGAAAAAACGGGTCCGCGATTATTGAAAAATATTCATTCTGGAAAGTTCATAGATTAACTCGATTTCCACCTTGCAGGAGACACCGGTTCTGATGCTTCCTTAATTACGCATGTAATTGAATTGATTCTGCGAACCCTCTCAAACAGGGCGCCAAGGCTCTAGATAATCGCTTGTTTTTAATGTTAATCGGGTGTTAAGCTGAATTCGTAAAAATAATATGAAAAAACAAGCCAAAACTCCAATTATAATTCAGCAAGGTAGCAAATCAGAGGACCAATTCAGTGAAATCAGGCGGCAATAAAGTGGGGCCACAAATCACATCTAAATTTAGCATTCATGATGTGCCACATAAAAAGCATTTAGTGGGTTCTTTGTTACCTGTGGTTGGCATTGGGGCTTCGGCCGGTGGACTGGAGGCATTGGAAGCATTTTGTTCCAATCTGCCGCCGCATAGTGGTTTCGCTTTTATCGTAGTATCTCACCAACAGCCCGGACACCTTAGCCTACTGCCTGATTTACTGGCCAATTTTACTAAAATCCCCGTTACTGCCGCCGAAGACGGCATGATGTTGAAAAAAGACCATATATTCGTATGCCCGCCCGGGAAAAATCTGGCGCTATTCCATCGTCGAATCTATCTTATGGAAACAGCCAATCATGAACCGATGCATCTGCCCATTGACTTCTTTTTACATTCCCTGGCGGAAGATGTAAAAGAGATGAGTGTTGGCATTATTCTTTCAGGTACCGGTAAGGATGGCACTTTGGGCCTTAAAGCCATCAAAGGCGCATCAGGCATGGCCATGGTTCAAGACCCTGAAACCGCAAAATTTGACGGCATGCCCAACAGTGCAATAGCGATGAGTGATGTTGATTTTGTACTGCCTGCTGAGGAAATGGGGCAACAACTGCTTCAATATATTGAAGCGCCTTGTTTCAACAATTTTCAGAAGCTGGAACCGGCGGAAATGTTAGCGGCCACCGAACCATTACAAAAAATCTTTATTCTGCTGCGCAACCGTACAGGTCATGATTTGTCGGCCTATAAGCCTACTACGGTCAACCGTCGTATAAGCCGGCGCATGAATATCCATCAAATCAAAACCATGGACTCTTATGTGCAGTTTCTTCAGGAGAACCCTGTGGAAATAGATAAGCTGTTCAAGGAACTATTGATCAATGTCACTAATTTTTTCAGGGACGAGCCCGCATTCACAGCACTAAAAGAGATCGCCTTGCCGAAACTGTTTGAAGATAAACCCGACAATTACGAAATGCGCGTATGGGTTCCGGGATGTTCCACCGGCGAGGAAGCCTATTCTCTTGCCATTCTGCTTAAGGAATATAACGAAACACATGGCAAAACTTACAGCTTTCAGATCTTTGCCACCGACCTGGATGAGTCATCCATCATTCAAGCACGGGAAGGCATTTATCCGAACGGCATTGATACCGATGTTTCACCAGAGCGCCTGGCGCGCTATTTTGAACAGGAAAACAACCAATATCGTATCGCCAAGGAAATTCGTGATACTGTAATATTTGCCACGCAGAATCTGCTTCAGGACCCGCCGTTCACGCGCATTGATTTGATCAGTTGTCGTAACCTGCTTATTTATCTGGACGGCGAACTGCAAAAGAAGATTGTTCCACATTTCCACTATACCTTGAAACCAGGCGGACTTCTGTTTCTTGGCACATCCGAGTCAATTGGCAATTTCGATCACCTGTTTTCAATTATCGACAAAAAAAGCAAGATCTATCAGCGAAAATATATCCAGGCCGGTTTGCCGATATCCAAACCCCGCTTGCTGCCGACAAGCGCCAAAAATATATCGTCAATGGAACAGGAATCGCACAAACTTGCCTCTCAACCCGGCCAGATAGCCCGACAAATAGAAAAGTTATTGCTGGAACGCTACACCCCGGTCTGCATTATCATCAACGAAAACGGCAAAATTATTTACATTCATGGTCATACAGGAAACTATCTGGAACCCGCGCAAGGCCAGCCCAACTGGAATATCATCGAAATGGCCCGGGAAGGCTTACTGGTGCCGTTGGCGACATCATTGCGTAAAGCCCAAAAAAAGGGTGATATGGAAATCATCAACAATGGAATCAGGGTCAAAACCAACAATGGTTTTGAAACGATCGACCTGAAACTGGTAAGGATTTTGGAGCCGGAAGCGCTGCAGGACCTGTTTTTAGTCAGTTTTCATCCGCATCACAAAGATAGTGACTCACTAGCTGACGAGCAAACTACCTCCTCGATCCTGATCAATAAAAATGATAAAGAACAGCTCGCGCATGAACTGCTTTCCACTAAAAAGTCACTGCGCGAAACGATCGAGGAGCTGGAAACCTCGAACGAAGAGCTCAAGTCCACGAACGAAGAGCTGCAATCGACCAATGAAGAACTGCAAAGCTCCAACGAAGAACTGGAAACTTCCAAGGAAGAAATGCAGTCATTGAACGAAGAGCTGAATACTATCAACAGTGAGCTTCAAACGAAGGTCGACGCCTTGTCGAAGATCAATGATGATATGCAAAATCTTTTGAACAGCACGAATATTGCGACTATCTTCCTCGACAACAACCTTAAGATAAGGCGATTCACCAAATCGGCCATCAATATTGTCCATCTGATCAACAGCGATATAGGACGACCGCTCGGCGATCTGGCATCGAGCCTTAAATATGACCATCTCATTGATGATGCCAAAGCGGTGCTTCAGACACTGATTTATAAGGATGCGGAAGTACAATCCACAACCGGCGTCTGGTATCTGTTGCGTATCCTGCCCTATCGAACCGCAGAAAACATGATTGACGGACTGGTCATCACATTTATCGACATCGACAGACTGAAAAAAGCCGAACAGGCGGCTTTAGACGCCAGTATAGCCAGCGCGATTGTCAATACGGTCTCCAACCCGCTGTTGGTGCTCGATGAAAATTTCAGCATCATTACCGCCAACCCGGCTTTTCACAAAGCCTTCAATCCGTCCCATGAAGATCTGACAGGACAATCGTTTTTTACTATCAATGAGTCGGCCTGGAACTCAGAGCAATTACGAAGCCATTTAAACGAGACATTAAACAACAATACTCCTTTTGATGCATTTAACTATACGTATAAATGCTCTGTAATAGGAAAAAAACATTTAACTCTCAATGGTCGTTTATTACAGCAGTCATCGACAAATGCCAGACGCATTCTGCTAGCCATTGAGGATGTCGAACGGGATAAGCTATGAACACATCGGTCCTGATTTCGCCGGCGCATAGACTAAAATTGCGCACCATAAACCCGGCTAGCCCTGCACCAACCGCAGGCGCTCACTTTTTCACTTATCCGCGGGAATAAATCGCCATGTTTAATTCATTTGACGGGAATACCGACTATGAAATTCTCCAGACAGATGCGGAGAATCTACTTATCCAGTACCGCAAGAACCTTCGTAAGAGGGCGGAAACGATGCTCAGCAAATCCGGCACCGATATTACACGCATGTCCAGCCAGGACATTCAAAAGTTACTGTTCGAATTTCAGGTCCACCAGATAGAGCTTGAACTGCAGAATGAGGAACTCAGTAGAACACACCAGGAACTGCTCTCCTCTCGTGACCTGTACGCCAACTTATATAACCTTTCTCCGGTAGGCTATCTGACCCTCAATAAAGACGGCGTTATCCTGCAAGGCAATCTGACTGCGGCTCGTCTATTGGGCCATCCCATTGAGGGACTGATTAACAGGAAACTGGCGCAATATATAGACGCCTGTGACCAGGATCAGTATTATTTTTTCCTGCGCAGTCTGGCTACGGAACGCGCCAATCAAACGCTGGATGTCCGGCTCAAGAGCAGCAACAGCGAAACCACTTACGTGGAGTGTCAAGGTAAAATCAATGACATCAATAATAATGACAGCGAAATCTGGCTGACTTTAAATGATATTACCGAGCGTAAACGCGCCGAAGAAACCATTGCCAATCTCAATAAAAAATTGGCCCAAAAGGTTCTTAAACAAGATTGCGATTTATCGCAGAGCAATCAGAACCTGACCAAGCTGGTTGAAGAACTCAAACATTCCAAACAGCAGATACTCGAGCGCGAGGCAAAGCTTAATTCCATTTTCAATGCGTCTGTCGAAGGTATCATCACCTGCGACATGTCCTGCAAGATCATTTCCGTGAATGCAGCGGTAGAAACCATTTTTGGCTATACTGAAGCAGAGCTGATCGGCTGCCGCATCAACAAACTCATGCCCTTGGGACAAAACAAATGTTCGCATCGAGAGAGAAAAAGCTATCAGCATGAAGCCGATATGCCGAAAGTTCTGGGCCGCATTCGCGAGGTTGAGGGTTTGCGCAAAGATGGTTCCGCAATACCTCTGGATATATCCATCGCCGAGTTTACACTCGACGGGCAGAACTATTTCACCAGTATTGTTCGTGACGTCAGCCAGCGCAAGATGCAGGAACTGCAACAGAAAGAGCATGTGGAAGCTCTCTCCCATGTCATGCGCCTTGGCCTGATGGGGGAACTGGCATCAGGTATCGCCCATGAAGTCAATCAGCCGCTGACAGCGATCGCCAATTATACGCAAGCCTGTTTGCGTTTTATTCAGACTGATAAACCTGATTTGGCAAAACTCAGTTCAATCCTGGAAAAAACTCATGAACAGGCGCTGAAAGCGGGGCAGATCATCCATCACATGCGGGACTTTGTCAGGTCCAAAAAAATACATCGGTCAACCGCTGACATGAATGCCCTGATCGAAAATGCGGTCAGCCTGTCAATAACTGATTTAAAACAGTACAACATCGAGTTGTCTTTTAATCTGGCCAATAACCTGCCCGCTATTTATGTCGATAGCGTCCAAATTGAACAGGTCATCTTAAATCTGGTCAGAAACAGTATCGATGCCTTGAAAGATTTATCACATAATAAACAACGAAAGCTGTTCATCCAGACACTGTTGAATGATGAGAATTTTATAGAAGTAAAGGTCAAAGATAATGGCCAGGGACTCGGCGAGTCCAGCCAAAAGAAAATATTGACGCCTTTTTACACGACCAAATCGTCCGGCATGGGAATGGGATTGTCCATCAGCCAATCTATAGTCAAATCCCATGATGGCGCATTGCATTTTGCCAGCAAACCGGGAAAAGGCAGTACTTTTTATTTCACCATACCGGTACGGAGGAAAACTAATGATGCATAACAAGCCGACGACCCCTATAGTCTATATAGTTGATGATGAATACGCAGTGCGTGATTCACTGAAGCTATTGATCGAAACGACAGGATATACTGTCACAGATTTCGAATCGGCCGAAGCCTTTCTGGACCACTATACCCCTGACCAACCGAGTTGCCTGCTGCTGGATGTTAGAATGCCGTCCATGAGCGGACTCGATCTTCAGGAAGAGCTTATCAAGAGAGGCATAGAAATTCCCATTATCTTCATCAGCGGCCATGCGGATGTGCCGGATTCAGCAAAAGCATTCAGGGCCGGAGCCGTCGATTTTCTGGAAAAACCGTTCAATGAAGAAGTATTACTGAGCCGTATTGAAGAAGCCCTGAGCAAAGATGCCCAGACCAGAGAGCAACTCAGCGAGAAAAACAAAATACTTGAGCGCCTCAACCATTTAATGACGCGTGAGAGAGAAGTGCTGAACCTGATAGTCCGAAGCCATTCCAACAAAGAAGCCGCCAGAATACTCGATATCAGCAACCGCACTATTGACGTACACAGAGCCCATATCATGGAAAAAATGCAGGCTGAAAATCTGGCCGAATTGATGGTTATGGCAATGCAATGCGACCTCTTGTAAAAACCCGCCCGCAATCAGAACGATAACACTTCGTCAATTTAAGCCCCAGCTTTAAACTCATAAACGCAATAAGCCCGGCTCAATTCGCGCCACAGCTATTCTTTTTACTTAAAATGTTATAATATAACACTTTAAATACTTGACACCCCCTGCTATGCAGAGCTGTCGCTGAATTTCGCTGATTAACTTTTTATAATGAAACCATGAGCAATTTTCCTCACGATCACAAAAAATGCATTGCCGACGCCATCAACATGGCGGAAAGGCTTTGCATTAACCGCAGCGTGAAATTGACACCCATCCGCCGCAAAGTGCTGGAGCTAATCTGGGAAAGCCATAAAGCCGTAAAGGCTTATGACCTGCTCGATCACATCAAGCCGCTGAACTATTCCGCCAAACCGGCCACCGTTTACCGCGCGCTGGATTTTCTGATGAGCCAGGGCCTGATTCATAAGGTGGAAAGCCTTAATGCCTATGTCGGCTGCAATTGTTCAGATAGGCAACATGAACAATTATTGCTGATTTGCGATCAATGCCATGAGATTGAAGAACGCGCCGCATTCGAGGTCATGCATGCACTGTCATCGGAAATCAAAAAGGCCGGCTTCGCCATCAGCTATAAATCGATTGAGATCCATGGCACTTGCGCTGGATGTACGTCATCCCATAACCACTCAGCCTAATCTGAGCAGAGAAAGTGTCTGTATATTTATAGCCCCCATAGTGTAACGATATAACATTAGTTTTTATAAATTTGGAACAATGATGTTCAAAAAATTCATTTTACTGGCAGCATCAGGATCTCTCGCTGTTCCTGTGCTTGCCGAAGAAGCATCGACTATTGAATTGGAGGAAGTGGTCGTCACTGCTCCTTTGCAAGCCGAGCCATTGAAAACGGCAGTACCTGTAACGATATTGGAGGATGACGAACTAAGCATGAAGACCGGTCACAGCATCGGTGATACATTAAAAGATGAGCTAGGTATCAGCAACCAGTCGTTCGGACCAGGCGTGGGCACACCAGTGATTCGCGGCCAGGCCGGCCCTCGGGTGCGGGTGCTGAATAACGGTATTGGCAGTAATGATGCTTCGGCGCTCAGCCCGGATCACGCCACCAGCGTCGAACCACTTTTAGCGGAACGCATCGAAGTGCTGCGCGGCCCGGCCACTCTGCTCTATGGCAGCGGTGCGATAGGCGGAGCGGTCAATGTCATTGACAATCGCATCCCCGGCCAAATGCCGGATAAGTTACTAGGCGGCGCTCTGGAACAGCGCTTCGACTCCACATCCAACGAAACCAGCACCACGATGAAGCTGGAAGGCGGACAAGGCAACATTGCCTACCATCTCGACGGTTTTTTTCGCCATCGCGGCAATCTCGATATCGGCGGCCGTGCCATCGATACCGCCGCTGTATCGATCACCGATCCGTCGCTGGTTGTGGTCGACAATCCCGTCGGTCATCTGAACAATACCGGCGCTGAAGCTATTAGCGGCTCAGCTGGTCTGTCCTGGATCGGCGATCCCGGGTTCGCCGGCATTTCGATCAACAATTTGAACAATAATTACGGCATCGCGCCGGATGGCACTGATGAGGAAACCGTGCGCATCGCCCTCAGGCAGGATAAATACGATTTTAAAAGCGAATTGGACAACCCGTTCCGCTTTGCCAAGAGCCTGCGTACCCGGTTCGGTTACACCGATTATCAGCACACGGAAATAGCCAATGGTGAACCCGGTGCGTTTTTCACTAATCGATCCTACGAAGGCCGACTGGAGCTGACTCACCAGGATTTGGGACCATTGTATGGCACGGTGGGCTTTCAGGCACAAGCCAGTGATTTCAACGCTATTGAAAAGCTCACCGGCGAGAGCATCGTTCCGCATTCCCAAATCAACAGCTACGGTGTATTTGCGGTAGAATCGCTCGACATCGGCGCAGTAACCTACCAGCTCGGCGCTCGGGTCGAACAAAACGATATCAAGCCGGAGGGCATGAACGATCTAAGCTACACACCGGTCAGCGCCTCGGCCTCGGCGCAATGGAAACTCAATGACCACAACAACCTGAATCTGGCTATCACCCGTTCCTCCCGGGCACCGAATGTCCAAGAATTGCTGGCCAACGGCTTCCATGATGCTACTCGCAGTTTCGAGCGCGGCAATATTGATCTAAAGGAAGAGATTTCTTATAACCTGGACCTGGGTTACCGTTTCAAATCCGACTGGCTGCGCGCTGAATTCGATCTGTTCCACAACTGGGCCAGCGATTACATCACTCAGCAGCGCAGCGGCGAATTTGTCGACGAGGACGGCAATCCTTGTGTCGTCGACTGCGTGCCCGTGCTGATCACACGCCAGAATGATGCGATCTTCAAAGGTTATGAGGCCAAGCTGATTTTCCCAATGATGGAAAACCGTCATGGCCAGCTGGACCTGACCTTGTTCAGCGACTACACCCGAGGGCAATTCGTCAATGGCGGCGATGTGCCGCGCATGCCGCCGCTGCGTTATGGACTGCAACTGGATTATAGCAAGCAAGACTTATCCAGTTACCTGCGCTTTACCCGCGCCGATTCCCAACCGCACGCCGGCGACTTTGAAACTTCAACCGCCGGTTACTTCCTGCTCAACGTGGGCGCGAATTATAAAATCAAAGCCTACAAGGATGCCGAGTTGATGCTGTTCGCCAAAGGCAACAATTTGCTCGATCAAAACATTCGCAATTCAACGTCCTATTTACGCAATTTCGCACCGGAAGCCGGACGCGGGGCGGAGGTGGGATTTAGATTGAGTTATTGATTGAATGATTTATCGTAGAAACTTTCGTTGGGTTAGCGTAGTGTATTCAGCGTATGCGTATGTAAAAGGGTGATCATAGCGGTAGAGTACGCAATGCGTACGAGAGTGTGAAAGTATTATTCCTGCCAAGTTAAAAAGTGATTCACCACAGAGAGCACAGAGGACACAGAGGACACAGAGAAAATAATGCTAATTAATTCAATGCATTAAAAACTCTATGCTCTCTGTGCTCTCTGTGCTCTCTGTGCTCTCTGTGCTCTCTGTGGTTAGTTATTAATTGGGCTAAAAAATGAATTCTTTCACAGTCTCGTACCTTTTCAAAGATAAGATAGCCGACAACTATTGAAAAGGTATGCGGTGCATACTCTACTGATGAAGCGCTCTACTCGGCGCAGCAAATGGGATAAAAAGCTGCCTGAGCGCAATAACAATCAGTCAATTAATAAAGCGAACATATACACATGACATCCTCTCACGAACCGGACAACCGCATTCCCGTCATCGTATTAAGCGGTTTTCTCGGCAGCGGCAAAACCACCTTGCTGAACCGCCTGCTAAGCCATGCGCCCCGCTCGGCTGTCGTGATCAACGAATTCGGCGCCACGCCTGTCGATCAGCAATTGCTCAGACAATACAACGTGCCGTTGAGCACTTTGTCGGGCGGCTGTCTGTGCTGCCAGGTACATGGGGCTTTAACACCGTTGCTGAAAAACCTGCGCATGGCCTGGCAGGCGCAAGCCGAGAAGCCGTTCGACCGCGTGTTGATCGAGACCAGCGGCATCGCCAACCCTGAGCCAATACTGGACACTTTGTTAAGAGAGCGCTGGCTGGCATCGCGCTATCGCCTGGATGGCATGATCTCGACGGTCTCGGCCACTTCCGGTGAAGATGCCTTGAATCGGTTTCCCGAAGCCCAAGCCCAGATTGCCTGGGCCGATACCCTGATTATCACGCACACCGATCTGGCGGAAGACTGGCAAATCCACAACCTGACAGCACGATTGGATCACCTCGCTCCGGCAGCGGCAAAGATTCAGTCCGCGCATGGCAATATTGATCCCGATAGCTTGCTCAGGCTCCCGAAACAGAACCGCTATCGATTAAAAACCGATACGCCGATGCCGCAGCACGATTTTAGCAGCACCACGCTGCAACTCGACCAGCCTGTTTCCTGGCCGCGCCTGCAAGCCGCGCTGGAGAACCTGATCAATCGGTATTCCGACCAATTGCTGCGTTTGAAAGGCGTAGTCTATACCACTGGAAATAGCGAGCCCTTATGCGTTCAAGGCTCGGCCGGCCGGCTTTACCCGCCGATACCATTGCCAGCCAGAGCATCGGATGATGGCCGAAGCCGTCTGGTATTTATCACAGACGGCGAAGTACAAGGCCTGATTGAAACTGTAAAGGCAGGCCTGCTTGCGCCCAGCTGATTAGCGACAATCTCAACGAATCGTCACACCACTGATTTGTGCTGGTACAAATTCTGCTTATTTATTGAATGAACTCGAAATTCGCCTGGATTCAAGGTTATTTCCGTCATTTTTACAACATCGCTCAGGTTGAATGTTCGAAGTTCGACACAAGCCGGATCAATTATGTGAATTGACTTTTTCCAGCCCATATTCCAGCAACACAAAACTAGAGAGGTATCTACAATGGCAGAGTTTTACGTTGAAATTAATGCTCAAAGCAATGGGGATCATGTGGTTCATAAAGCGGATTGCGCTCATCTTCCTGCCAAGGAAACGATTCAATATCTGGGAGCCATCAGCAATTGCAACAGCGCCTTGAAAAAAGCCGGCCAATTATTCAGGCAGGTTAACGGTTGTACGCATTGCTCGGTTTCAAGTCATACAGCCTGAGTCTGGAAAGGTACGCAGTGCGTACCCTGCGGCTGTGGAGGGCGGATTTATCCGCCCAGAGGCATCAATAAATTCGCTTCACAGTTATAAAGAATCTTTCATAGTCACCTATGCCGGGTTTCCGCTAAAGCGCCAACCCGGCCTACACTGCATAGGCTATTTTTATTGGCCTATAACTTTCACCAATGCCGTCCTTCCCGCAGCAAATCGATCATCTCGTTCTTGCGCAAAGGACGGCTGACATGATAACCCTGCGCCAGATCGCAGTCATGGGCACGCAGGAAGTCGAACTGCTCTTGGGTCTCCACGCCTTCGGCGACGACTTCCAGGCCGAGCTTTTTGCCGAGTGTGATGCTGGTTTCGACGATGGCCGCATCGTTGGCATCGCGGGTCAGGTCGTGCACAAAGCTCTGGTCGATCTTCAGCGCATCCAACGGAAAGCGCTTTAGGTAGGACAGCGATGAATAGCCTGTGCCAAAATCGTCGATAGCAATGCGCACGCCCAGCGCCCGTAACTTCTTCAGAATCTCGGCGGCGGCGGCCGGGTCCTGCATGATGATATTCTCGGTCATTTCCAGCTCCAGCGCATTCGGGGGTATGCACTCCTGCTTCATAACCCGGCACACCTTATGCAGCAGTTCCGGATCGTTGAACTGGGAAGCCGATACATTGACGGATATGCGCACATCATGAAGCCCCATTTCTCTGAATTCGGCGCAAGCCTGGCTTAGGATCCACTCGCCTGCCTGCATGATCAATCCGGATTCCTCCAGCATTGACACGAAGCCGGCCGGCGATACCAGACCGCGTTGCGGATGCCGCCAGCGGATCAGCGCTTCCATGGCAACAATGCGGCCGCTGGTAAGCTCAACCTGAGGCTGGTAATAGACAATAAACTCATTGCGTTTCAAGGCCAGGCGCAGATCGGTCTCCAGCGTCAACAGTTCGTGGCTGCGAGCGTTCATATCCGGCGCATAGAAGCGGTACTGATTATGGCCCGCCGCGATAGCCCGGTACATGGCCGTGCCGGCGTTGCGCAATAATTCTTCGACACTGGCGCCATCATGCGGATAGATAGCGATACCGGTGCAGAAAGTGATGTAGGTTTCCTGGCTGCCCAGTGATATTGGACGCTCGAAAGCGGCATAAATCTTGCGCAATACGTCCAACACGTTTTCCGAACGTGGCAGATCGCCTGCTATCACCGCGAACTCGTCACCGCCTTGGCGAGCGATCGTGTCATTAGGGCGTAAAGCGGCCTGCAGCCGATCGGAAATCTGCTGGAGCAAGGCATCGCCGACCGCATGCCCCAGGCTGTCATTGATCCGTTTGAAATTATCGATATCCAGAAACAATACGGCTACAAAATTATTAACATGCCGGGCGCGCTCCAGTTCCGCGGTGAGCCGGTCCATCAGCAGAATCCGGTTCGGCAAGCCGGTCAGAATGTCGTGAGTAGCCTGATGCTGCAATTCGGCCTCGAAGCGCTTGCGCTCGGTGATGTCCCGGACAATCGTGGACAGGTATTCGACCTCACCAGCCGCATCGTGATGCGCCAGCAATACTTGCGACACCGGAACTTCTATTTCGTCTACACGCCGCAAGGCCGTCTCTCCGGACCAGGTGCCTTCCCGATAAGCGATAGGCAACGCCTCGCTCTCCAATTGATGGGTTATACGTTCGGGAAACAGTTCTTTCAGACAGACCTTACTGATCTCCGTCTTGGGATCGAGGCCAAGCAAGCGGTAGCCGGCATTATTGAGGTAACGCAAACAGCCGCTGGGATCAAGGATTGCGACCAGGTCGGTCGTAGCTTCCAGAATGGCGACCAACTGGGCGCGCGCTTCTTCGGCCTTGACGCGTTCAGTGATATTGCGGCCTGTGGAAACAAAATGAGTGACGCGCCCCTGCTCGTCCTTCAGAGGGGTGATGACCTTCTCTTCATAGAACAGCTCGCCATTCTTTTTACGGTTAATCAAGGTGCCTCTGAATATCTCGCCTTTGAGTACCGTTTGCCACAGAGCCTGATAAAAAGCCTGACCGTGCTGGCCGGATTTCAATAATGAAGGTTTATTGCCCACGGCTTCGATGCGTGTATAGCCGGTCAGCCGCTCGAACGCCGGATTGACGTATTCAATGCGGCCTCCAGGATCGGTAATGACGACACTGTCGGCCGCCTGTTCCACGACCAGGGACAGTTTGCGCAGCATCTCCTCGGCCTGACGTCGCTCGCGGCGCAGTTGCGCTTCTTCAAGTTCGCGCTCCACGGCCGGCACGAGGCGCGTCAGATTGCCCTTCATAACATAGTCCTGCGCGCCGGACTTCATCGCCAGCACGGCCGTATTTTCGCCGATCGTGCCCGACACAAAGATAAAAGGCAGATCGAGGTCGTGCTGCCTGACCACTTCAAGCGCGCGCATGCCGCTGAAGTGCGGCATTGTATAATCGGACAGCACGATATCCCAATGCTGCCGCAGCGCCTCGGTTAAAGCCTGTTCCGTCTCTACCCTTTGCCAATCGACAGACCGGCCTCCCTCTATCTCCAGTTGATCCACCAGCAGCAGCGTATCGTCTTCGGAGTCTTCAACGATCAGTATGCGCAAAGGTTGCGTGGTATCTACCCGCTTCAGCATAACATCATCACCTTGCTCTAAAATCCGGTCAGTCGGGTGGCGGCTCATTGAGCAGTATCCAGTACAGCCCGAGCTGGCCTGCCGCCCGCACAAATTCGTCGAAGTCGACCGGCTTGCGGACATAACTGTTGGCGCCCAGCATGTAGCCCTTGAGCCGGTCTTCCTCTTCATTCGATGAAGTCAGCAAGACGACCGGCAGCAACTGAGTGCGTTCATCTTCCCGGATGCGGCGCAACACTTCGAGACCATCAATCTTGGGCAATTTCAGATCCAGCAGCACGACCAGCGGCAAATCATGGGGATCTCGCCCGGCATAAGCTCCCGTGCCGAACAGATAATCCAGTGCCTCGGCGCCATTGTGCGCCACGACTATCGTGTGATTAATATTATTTTTCTCAAGGGCGTGCAGAGTTAGCGCCTCATCGTCAGGGTTGTCTTCCACCAGAAGAATGACCTTTTTGTTCATAAATCCTCCCGAGCTTCCAGCGTAAAATAAAAGGTCGCTCCCTGTTCGACCTCACCTTCGGCCCAAATGCGCCCGCCGTGCTTATGAATAATCCGTTGCGCGGTCGCCAGTCCGATGCCGGTGCCGGGAAATTCGCTGGTATCGTGCAGGCGCTGGAAAGCGCCGAACAGTTTTTCGGCATAAGCCATATCGAAGCCGGCGCCATTGTCGCGCACGAAATAGGCCGGTTCATCATCCTGCATTTGCCTGCCGAATTCGATCCGCGCCTCGGGTCGTTTACTCGTGAACTTCCAGGCATTGCCCAGCAGATTGTCCAGCACGATGCGCAGTAATCGGGCATCGCCCCAGACGATCAGCCCCGGCTCTACCGTACACTCTACAGCGCGGTCCGGTTCCTGCTTGCGCAACTCCTCGATCACTTCGTTGGCAAGCGCGCTTAAATCGATGTCTTCGCGTTTCAGTTCGGATCGAGTGATGCGTGACAGTTTGAGCAAATCATCGATCAACGCCGCCATGTGCTGGGCGGCGGCACGCACCCGTTTCAGGCGATCTTTGCCTGTGTCATCGAGGCGGTCGGCATATTCGTCAAGCAGGATGCGGCTGAAGCCGTCCACGGCGCGCAACGGCGCGCGCAGGTCATGCGAAACGGAATAACTGAAGGCTTCGAGTTCGTGGTTGACCGATTCCAGAACCATGGCCCGATCGTGCAAGGCCGTATTCAGTTGCTGGATATGCCGTTCGATTTTTTTGCGTTCGCTGATATCTTCGATGATGCCGTCAAAATAAAGATTGCCGGCGCTGTCTTTTTTCATGGCGGCGCTGACGGCGGCTGAAAACTCGCGCCCTTGCAGGGTAACCAGCTGTATCTCTTCATTGCCGACAAATCCCTGTTGCATGATTTTGTCTATGAATGTTTGCCAGCAGTCCTGATCCCGGCACAGATCCCTGACGGGGAGCGCCTGCAATTGGCCGGCGGACTCCGCTTCGAACATGGCGACGATGGCCGGGTTGACTTCCAGGAAAGATCCATCCGCCGTTGGCGCTTGGCGATAAACGCCGACCGGCAGATTGTTGACCAGCTCTTGGTATTTGGCGTGCGCCTCGAGCTGTGCCCGTTCCGCCCGCTTGCGCTCTGTAATATCGCGGATAATGCTGGTTACGAACAATTCCTGATCCATCTTGAACGGGCTCAGGTTGATTTCCACCGGAAACTCGCTGCCATCCTTTCGGCGGCCGTACAAATAGAGCCCTATTCCCATTGGCCGCACTACCGGATTGGCCGTATAAGCTTGGCGGTAATCTTCATGGTGCTCGCGAAAGCGCTCGGGCACCAGCAGATCGACCTGTTGACCCAGCATTTCATTGCGCGTGTAGCCGAACCATTTCGCGGCCTGCGCATTGACCAGTGTAATGCATCCTTCGCGATTGGTAATAACGATGGCATCCGGCGCTGATTCGACCAGCCCGCGAAAGCGGGCTTCACTGGCTTTCATATCTTCCTCGGCCTGTCGTCGCCGTACTCGATAGTGGGCAATGAACCAGCTGACCACGCCTAATAACAAGGTTAAGGCGGTGAATGCGAGCCCCCGGGCCAAAACAACCGATTTCTCGGCAAGCAATTCAGCAGGTACACGGGTGACCAGTAGCCAGCGTTCATCGCTGGCAATAACACTATTGCCGGTTTCTCCAAACAGCTTACTCGGCGAGATTGCGCCGTAGGTGAACAAATCGCCGTTAACCATGAATTGCTGTCGCTCGGGGTGCTCGACCATAGATGTCCACGCATCGCCATAGTCGTTTGCAAAGAGCTTGTTCGTGCGTTCCGGATACATGAAGCCCCATTCATCTTCAGGATGGCGGCCTATTAGCCAATAACCTTGGGCATTAAGCAGCCATAGGCTGCAGATACTTTGTCTGGAAATTGTCTGGAGCTGGTCGATCAGGCGCTGCCCTCGATAGTTCAGCAGAATGATGCCGCGTTTTTCTCCCTGCCGGTCAAACACCGGTGTTCCGAAGCGGATCACGGGCTTTATCGGCTGCTCAATCGTATTGCGTTCGATGCTGAGATCGAATGAGGAAATATAGATTTCGTCCTTTTTCAGGGCGAGCGCCCGCTCCACAAAATAAAGATCGGACCTGTCCTGCAATTCCCTAGCCGGTACGATCACTGGCTGTCCCTGGTTCCAGCTGATGCGCACTCGTTCCTGCCCTTTTTCATCCAGAAACCGGATCTGGTCATAAAGTTTGCGGTATTTGACGAAGACCAGCAAATCATCGCCTAAACGCCGCCAGATCTTGGGAGATTTGATTTGAAGCCAGTCATGCAGCACTGGCTGATCCCTCAGATAAAGAATATCGCCGTGCAATATGCTCAATTCTTCAGCGACGGTTTGGCTTGCGATCTTGACAGTCTGCCGTCCTTCGTCACGCATGAAGGCCAGTGCCGATTCTTCGTGGATTATATTGACGATCCCAAAAACGACAGCCAGCACCAGTGTCAGCAACACCCATATAAAAATGCACTGGCGTATTATCAACCAATGCTGGCGATCCTTGTTTTCGATAAAAAACCTTCCATTCATAATGGTTACCACCATTTGAGTTTGTCGTTTTTAGTATCGTACTGAACCAGTGCAATAACTTTTTATAATTGCGTCGAAGCCTATCTTTTATTTACTTTTGAAAATCTGACCGATACCGGCGTTGAAAATTCGAAAAACTTGAACTTATATTTGCTGGCGCAATCGCATTTAAATCGCTTAAGAAAAACCGGGGCCTGAAAGCGTGTCAGACCAACCTGATCCCGTCTGTTTCAATGCGGATAAGCTGCTTCTTGTACAAAGCACCAATGGCCTGCTTGAAGACTTTCTTACTGACTCCGAATGCCTCATAAATGGCTTCTGGCGGGCTTTTATCGCTCAGATTCAAATAGCCGTCGTTTTGCTTCAGCCTGGACAGAATTTTATCGGTCAGCGATTCGACTTTGCCGTAACCGGGCTCATGCAGCATCAGATCAATTTTTTTGTCGTCCCTGATCTGCTTGATGTAACCCTCCAGCTTCTGCCCTTTTCTGAGAGGCTGGAATACTTCGTTTTTATACAGCAGTCCCCAATGGCTATTGTTGACGACAGCTTTATAGCCCAGGTCGGTTTTATCGGCGATGATCAGCGACACTTTCTGGCCTGTTTTGAAATAGACCGATTCTTCCTCCAACCATTCGTCCAGTTTGGTCGTCGCGGCAATGCGCCCTTTATCATCCAGAAATAATTTGACCAGATAGGACTTGCCGACTTCCATTTCATGATGCTGTTCACTGAATGGAACAAGCAGATTCTTGGGCAGTCCCCAGTCCAGAAAAGCGCCGACGTAATTGACCGACACCACTTTCAGCCAGGCTACATCATCCACCTGCGCCAGAGGCTTTTGCATCGTCGCGGCCAGATGGCCTTCCGAATCGACATAGACGAATACGTCCAACGTATCGCCCACCTGGCAGTTGACCGGCAGTTTTTTATCGGCCAGCAGAATCTTCCTGGAGGTTCCGCTATCGAGATAAATCTCGTAGCCCAGCTGTTTAACGACTTTCAGCTTGTTGATTTTGCCGATGTTGATCATGAATAAATACTCGATAAATCTGTAGAGGATGGTTCGTTCATAAGATACAGTTAGGCGCTATGCTCAGCGTTTGTCAAGAAATCAAGGATTTGGTTAAAAATAGTTTCCCGATTGCGAATGAAATCAGCTTTAATGGGGAGCGGCTGGCTAAGCCCCCCCACAGGCTCAAAATTATTTCATGCACATGCCTTAGCTGGTGATAACAAACCGCACGGCATCAAGCCTCAATTGCGCCACCTGAATATTTTCATGCAGCAGCATCGTTCTATCCTTTAACAGCTCGATTTCTTCCTCTTTAATGGTCGGATTGACTTTTTTCAGTCTGGCCAAACGTTTTATCTCACCGGTCAATGAATCCAGCATGGCCTTGGTCGCATCGGCGATCAGCACCTGCATGTCGGCATTGGCTTTTTGCTCGGCCTTGTCCAGCATCTTGACCAGATGCTGGCGCTGACCGTTTATAAACGCCACTATTTTCTGCTTATCGAAAGTAGTTCCTGTCTCAACCAGGCTGCGGTGCCCTACGGTGTCACTCAAGTCTTTGATATTTTGATCAATCAGTACCCGAATCGGCGTGGCCGGCAGGAAACGGCCGACTTGTAATTCGGCAGGCGCACTGCATTCGACAATAAACAGGCACTCCAGCAAAAACTGCCCGGCTTTAAGATCGCGGTGTTTGACCACGCTGATCGCGGCATTGCCGGTTTCGCTGGACAACACCAGATCCATGGCCCCCGTTACCATCGGATGTTCCCAGGTCATGAACAGCATGTCTTCGCGCGCCAGCGCACAGGCCCGATCAATGGTTACGGTGACGCCGTCTTCGAGCAGGCCAGGAAAATGGGCAAGCCGTAAATGCTCGCTGGGCCTGAGAATGAAACAATCCGGCGAATGAAACTCGGTGTCAACGCCGTAACACTCAAACACATCTTCCATATAGGGCCAAAGCACGCCTTCATGCTCATAAACCTTGATCTGGTCGATCATGGCCTGGGCCTGCTCCTTGCGGCAGGAATTCAACTCCAGCAGTTGATCACGTCCGTTGTGCAATTCGATTTCGATTTCCGCCGTCAGGGCTTTCGTTTTATTGATAAACGCGCCTATCTCGGCCTGATTTTCGGTCTGTAGAAAAGCGGTCAGTTCGTCGTGCAGCCTGTCGGCGACCGGCTGGGCGGCCGAACAATTGCTGCGGAAGGCGTTCAGCCCTTCGTCATACCAGCGATACAGCCGATGCTGCTCGGTATTTTCCAGATAAGGCACATGAATCTGGATCACATGCTTCTGGCCGATACGGTCAAGCCGCCCGATGCGTTGTTGCAGTAAATCGGGATTGGTCGGCAAATCAAACAGAATCAGGTGATGGACGAACTGGAAGTTGCGGCCTTCGCTGCCGATTTCAGAGCAGATCAGCAGCCGCGCGGTGCTTTCCTGATCGGCAAAATAGGCGGCGGCGCGGTCGCGCTCGATAATCGACATGCCTTCATGGAAAACCGCCGAGGCAATACCGGCGCGATTTCTCAGGGTTTGTTCAAGGTCTATCGCCGTTTGCGCATGCTTGCAGATCAGCAGAGCTTTCTGGCCGGTCAGTTGCTTGATTTTATCGACCAGCCAGATATAGCGCGGGTCTTGTTGCAGATCATCACTATTAGGTTGTCCGGTTAACGCATAGCCGTAGCGTTCCCGTTCAGGAAAGCCCTGCACCGTTTGCCGGGAATTTCTGAACAGGATGCGGCCCGTGCCGTGATGATCCAGCAATATCTTGATCAATTCACCGCGCGCCGCCGGCGCTTTGACGGCATCGTTCAGATTTTGCAGCAAGGTTTCCACATTGTCGTTTTTAAGCAATGTACACAACGAGGCTGTGGCGGTGGCATCCAGCGGTTTTCCAGCCAGCAACATCTTGGCCGCGTTGGCGACCGGTTCAAAAAGTCGCTCTTCTTCGAGGAATGCCGCAAAACTGTAGAACCGGTCAGGGTCCAGCAGTCTTAACCGGGCAAAATGGCTCTCCTTGCCCAACTGCTCCGGTGTAGCAGTCAGCAATATCAGGCCCGGCGTCTGCTGAGCCAGACGCTCGACGAACAGGTATTCGGGACTGGGCGCATCCTCGCTCCATTCTAGATGATGCGCCTCATCGACGATCACCATATCCCAAGCCACCTGTAGCGCCTGCTGCTGGCGGCGTGGATAGGCGGCGAAAAAGTTCTGGCTGCACAGCACCAGCTGTTCGGTTGAAAACGGGTTATCGCCCTGCGTTTCAAGACAACGTTCCTCATCAAAAATGCTGAACCGCAGATTGAAACGCCTGAGCATTTCAACCAGCCATTGATGCAGCAAGCTTTCCGGCACCATAATCAGGACCCGGTTACTCAGCCCATTGATCAGCCGGTGATGCAGGATCAGGCCGGCCTCGATAGTTTTGCCTAAACCCACTTCGTCAGCCAGCATGATTCTTGGCACGGAACGGTTAGCCGCCTCCTGAGCGATAAACAACTGATGAGGAATCAGCGAAGTCCGCCCGCCGAGCAAACCTTTAACAGGCGATTGTTGGTGCTGCTGCAATCTGCGCCAGGTTTCGTAACGCAGCTGAAACCAGGCGCTGGGATCGATTTGCCCCGTAAACAATCGATCCTGAGGTTTGTTAAATTGGATATGGTGATTTAGTTCCACTTCATCCAGGCGAACTTCCTGCCCGGACTCATTTTTAGCGATATAGGTAATCAAACCATTCTGTTCGACTAATCTGATTACCTTCAACTTGATCTCGTCTATCGATTCAATCTGGTCGCCCGATGAAAACCGGACACGGGTTAATGGTGCGTTATCGCGTGCATAAACACGTCTTTCGTCACTGGCTAAAAAAAGTACGGTGACACGATTGCCTGTTACCTCGAGAATAAGCCCTAAACCGAGTTCTGACTCGGTATTGCTGATCCAGCGCTGACCGGGGATGAAATTTTCCATTTATTGATATGCCACTAAAAAATAATAATTTAATCACAAATTATCATCATTATAAGCGTTACAATAATTTGTTGTGGCAATTAATTATTTTGTTTTTTGAATAAAAAACAAGAAGAACTATACTTCCAAGGTTCAGCTGTAGTTTGATGTGATAGAAGTGGCCATTGAAAAGAATGCGAAGATAATATGCCAGTCGTTATAGCAGCCTTATATCGCTATTTGATTTTTATCCACTTCAACATCAAATCACACCTTGGCAGCATTTGTTAAGCATCCATTAAGGTTTAGCGGCCTACTATTTCTCAAAAACCTATGACTGCAACCGTACTGGTTAACGCCCCTGCTCTAAACTAAATCATTTATTGAGAAGGATTCTATGAAAAAGTTGCTTTTTTTAATTCAATTGGCTGCGCTTGTAGCGGTGTATTCCTCGCCCTCTTACGCGTCCGGTGGCCATGGCAAGAAACATGGCCGAGGCCACCATAAACACCGTGAGGTAGTGGTGGAGAGACACTATTACCACGAGCCTGAAGCCAGATATTATCCAGCACCGCCGCCCCCGCCCCAGCCTCGGTATTCAAGTCCTGATCAACGGTCCACTCAAGGACTGGTAGGAGGCGCGGTAGGCAGTGCTTTAGGCTATGAGCTCGGCAAAGGTGACCCCGTCGCTTCCGGCCTCGGTGCAGCCGCAGGGGCCTATATTGGCAACGGCATGAGCGGCCGCTAACAATCCCCTTCCTCAAAATGAACACCAAACCTGCCTGGGTTCTTCTTCGGGCAGGTTTTTCCGCCTTTCAAAATGATCAAGTAAAAAACGTTTTCGGCTATTCTACCTATCCGGTGAATATGCACTACACTTATAAGCTGAATTTCAATATCAGCTTGGATAACTGTATTTTATGCCCATATTTATTCGCGTCGCATTCATTGCTCTTGTCTTATTGAGCACCGGTTGTGGCAGAGCCTATCAGACAGAACATATAGAAACGTCTAATTTCCTGGATGACTATTCGCTACTTAAAGGAGGTCAGCAAGGTGAGGCCCTGCTGAGTTACTGGAAAAGCGGGACGGACTGGGCTTTTTATAAAAAAGTGATTGTTGATCCTGTCGCTATCCGCAAAACCCCCGATTCAAAACTCAATGAATTGCCCCATGCCGATAATTACCGGCTTAAGGAACTGTTTGATTATCGAATCCGCGAAGCTTTGAAAACGGATTTCAAATTAGTCACCAAACCCGGTCCCGATACGTTGCGTATCCAGTTTGCCATCACCGACGCAGATACGGAATCCTATATAGGCAAAGCCAGTGTTGAAGGCAAAATAACCGATTCGCAAACCGGTGAATTACTCATGGCTTCGGCCGACAGCCGGGCAGGCGGCAAAACATTAATTGGCATATTCAATGGTTGGGATGATATTGCGCTGGCCTATCAATACTGGGCCGCACAGTTAAGTTATCAGCTCTGCGAAAAACAGGGCCACAGCCCGTCGTGCCGGAAACCGAAATCACCTGCCTGAACCTTTAACCGTAAAAAATACGCGCTTTGCCTCGAAAAGCATTATGCTATCGGCTCATAAAATAACTCACGAGGATTCACCATGCCTTATACGCAAGATATTGTAGAGGAACTAAACATACTGGTCCGTTACAACCTCACTACCACACAAGAAGGCATTAAGGTTCACAAGACAGCGACGCCGGAAACCATTAACGCCACCCGGCGCTTATACGATAAAGGTCTTATCTCGCAGAAAGACGGCGGTTATCTGACCAGCCTAGGCCGTGAGGTTACCGAGCAGGCCCAGGCTATTCTGGACATACTCAAACCCGCCTGAAGATGAAAGATGTTCTCGCCCAGTTCTTGATATTTCGTTGATTATCATTCCTGCGCTGATTGCTACGATTGATTCAAAGCGAACAAATAAAAAAGGCTTGGCGGTTAAACCGCCAAGCCTTTTTTGTTCAACATGATGAAACGATCAGGCTTCAAGCACAACCGCTGCCCGCAATTTTTTCATGGCATTTTGTTCCAACTGCCTGATTCTTTCAGCAGACACATTGTAACGCTCGGCCAGCTCGTGCAAGGTGGCTTTTTTATCCGCCAGCCAGCGGCTGGAAAGAATGTCCAGGCTGCGCTCATCCAACTCCGACAAAGCTTCGGATAATAAATTCTGCTCATGCCCTCCCCAATCTTCATTTTCAAGCAATAAAGCCGGGTCAGTACCGTGTTGCTGAAGATAGTTCACAGGCGCTATATAGTTTTCTTCCTCGGATTCATCGCTGGGCATATCAAAAGCCATATCCCTGCTATCCAGGCGTTTCTCCATTTCATAAACGGTATCGACATCGACATCCAGATCCTTGGCAATGGCCGTTGCTTCGTCATTGGACAGCCAGCCCAGATTCGCTTTGGATTTGCGCAGATTGAAGAACAGCTTCCGTTGCGCCTTTGTTGTCGCAACTTTTACGATACGCCAGTTCTTGATGACGTACTCGTGAATTTCGGCTTTGATCCAATGCACTGCAAAAGAAACCAGTCGCACGCCAACATCAGGGTCAAAACGCTTCACAGCTTTCATCAATCCGATGTTGCCTTCCTGAATAATATCCGGCATGGGCAGGCCATAACCGCTGTAGCCTCTCGCAACGTGAACGACAAAACGCAAGTTGGACATCACCAATTCCCGAGCCGCTTCCAAGTCGCCGTGATCTCTAAATCTCAAGGCTAATTCACGTTCTTGATCAGCAGTCAATCTAGGCATCTGCCTGACAAGATTCAAGTAAGCGTCAAATGTTCCGACTGACAAATTAACGGGTAAAGCTAATGCACTACTCATGGTATCCCCTTAGTAAAAAACTTAAATCGAATTCTAGCACTCCGCTTTTAAGAGTGCTAATAATTTTCTAAGTTCCACTGTTCTACTCGGGCTTCAGCTGTTGGAGCTGGTAACTAAGCACAGCCCACGAACCCACTATGCCTAGTAATGAGGAGATAAACAGCAGCGCGAAGGTCTCCGAATAACTCAAAAACAGCAAATGAAAATCCCCTTCATACAAGCCGGAAAGTTCCTCGATAGGGTGTTTCACAATCAGCATCATCACGGCAACGATAAACCATGCCGCCACGCCTGCAAAAAAGCCAAGCCAAAATCCACTGTATAAAAACGGCCGTTGAATAAAGCTGTTAGTAGCGCCTACCAATTTGGCAATCTCGACTTCCTCCCGACGGTTATGCAATTCCAATCGTATGGTATTTCCGGCAACAAACAATACGGCGATTCCCAGCAACAAACTTAATGCAGAGCCGGTGCGCCGCGCTAATTCCATGAAAGATTGCAGACGCTTGACCCACTGCATATCCACTTGGGCAAAATCGACTTCAACGGCCTGTTTAAATGAATTAAGCAACTTCTCAAGTTCCCCTCCATTTTCAAGAGTATTTTTCGGTAAAACCTGAATGACGATAGGCAGCGGATTTTTTTCCAGCGCAGTAACAGCCTCGCCGAAACCACTGTATGTCCGAAACTCTTCCAAAGCCTGGTTTTTAGTAATTAATTTGACTTCCTGAATAACCGGATTCTGCCTTATGCTTTCTGCAAACTTTTTAGCGCTTGCATCGGAGACATCATCACGCAGAAACAACGATATTTGATTGCTTGCCTCCAAATTACCGGACAACTGTTGAAGATTCGCTACTGTAATATAAAAAACGCTGGCCAGTGAAATGGCAATAGCCAGCACGGTTATGGTCATGATGGACGTATACGGCGAATCCACCAAACGTCCGAGACTGGAAAAGAGTGCATGGGCATGCAAGTCAAGATAGGCGTGCAATTTATCCCTGAAATCGCCGCCCGAGACTCTGGTTTTCGGACCATCCGGTCTGGTTTGCGTTGCCGTTTTATTGGTTGGATGATGTCTGTGGGGTCTTGCGGGTATTTTTTTTTCCCGAGCATCATATAGACTTCTGAAAATCATCATCAAGATACTTGGAAAGCTAGCTTTATTTCTTCTGCGCTTCATTGTTTAGCCCGCAACCAGTTGCCCATGATCCAGTTTTAAAACGCGATAATTCATTTGGTTGATTAATGAGATATCATGCGATGCAATCAATACGGTGACGCCGACCTGTTGAAACTGCTCAAACAAATGCATGATTTCTGCTGACAGTTCCGGATCCAGATTCCCGGTTGGCTCATCGGCTAAAATCATCGGCGGCTTATTGACGACAGCTCTGGCGATCCCGACCCGCTGCTGTTCGCCGCCGGACAAAGCCAGCGGGTATTTTCTTTCCTTGCCTAGCAAGCCTACCTTATCCAACGCCGCGCGCACCCTACGGGGAACTTCATGGTGTCCATAGCCCGCAATCAGCAACGGCAGCGCCACGTTATCAAAAACTGTCCTGTCCTGTAACAGCTTATAATCCTGAAAAATCAGACCTATTTTTCTTCTTAGGTAGGGGATCTGACTTTCCTTTGCCTGATTGACGTTGTGTCCGTCCAATAAAATTTGTCCGCGGCTGCAGCGCTCGATGACCGCAATCAACTTCAATAAGGTACTTTTGCCGGCCCCCGAATGGCCGGTTAGAAAAGCCATCTCGCCGTGCTGCAAATGAAAACTGACATTGCGCAACACATCTCCGGTCTCAGGATAGCGCTTGCTGACTTTATCGAACTTTAACATATCGGTTTTCAGTCTTTGACAAATAATGCGTCTACAAAAGTTTCTGCGTTAAAGTCCTGCAGATCGTCGATGCCTTCGCCTATGCCTATATAACGGATGGGAATGCCGGACTGTTTGGCCAGAGCGAAAATGACACCACCTTTTGCCGTACCGTCCAATTTGGTCAATACCAATCCGGTTAAGGCAACGGCTTCATTAAACAGCTTGGCCTGGGATAATGCGTTTTGACCTGTACCGGCATCTAGTACCAATAATACTTCATGGGGCGCTGTATCATCCAGTTTGCCCATGATTCTTTTTACTTTTTTCAATTCGTCCATCAAGTTTGATTTCGTATGCAATCGGCCTGCTGTATCGGCAATCAACACATCAATCCCTTTTGCCTGCGCGGACTGGACGCCATCATAAATAACCGATGCGGAGTCAGCGCCGGTATGCTGAGCCACCACATGAATATTATTACGCTCACCCCAGGTTTGCAGCTGCTCGACGGCCGCCGCTCTGAACGTATCGCCGGCCGCCAGCATGACGCTGTAGCCTTGAGCTTGCAGACGCTTGGCCAGTTTACCAATGGTTGTGGTTTTACCGGCGCCGTTAACACCAACCACCAGAATGACAAAAGGCTTATCCTGCTTAGGAATTTCCAAAGGCTGGCTGCAAGGTTGAAGCATAGCCAGCAATTCCTGCTTTAGGGCCGATGACAGTGCGGCACTGTCATTCAGCTGATGCCGCTCGACACGCTCAGTCAATCGCCTGATGATTTCCGTCGTGGCATCCATACCGACATCGGCCATTAACAAGCGGGCTTCAATTTCTTCCAGCAAGTCCTCGTCGATTCCTTTTTGTCCCAGAGGAATAGTGGCCAATACCTCGCTAAGTCCGGAGCGGGTACGTTTCAGCTGCGACTTGAGGCGTAAATAAAGAGACTCGGGCGCCGGCTCGACATAGATTTCTTCGGCGATAATACCGGAAGGCGCTACAACTGCGCTGGGCTGCGGCGCTTCAGCATGGGTGTATCTGCTGTAAAAACTAATGACGATTAGCGGCAGCATCAGTAACGCCGAAAAGGCATTATGTGTCACGACTATCCATAAAGGCATAGCCAGCTTGACACTGACAATGCCCAAAGCAATTTGCACAAACAGCAACAAACTCAACAGCAATCCGGCTTTTCTTACAGGTTTCGGATAACGTTCAGAAGTAGCGCTCAGCATCACCAGACTGAGCAGAATAAAACTGACCAGCGCACCCACCCTGTGTAGCCAATGCACCGCGACTTGTGCATCATAAGAGAGAACACCGCTATAACCTGTGATTAAGCCGTTGAATAAATTAAGCGCACCTTGATAATCGGCTTCAGGCCACCAGTATCCGTTGCACTGCGGAAAACCGGTACAAGCCAATGCAGCGTAATTCGTACTGGTCCATGCGCCTAAAATAATCTGCAAGAACAGAACCAGCATGGCAAAGCGGGCAAAATTTCCAGGGCCTGTGCGTGATTTTGATACAGAAACCAGTGGGTTTAGCCGCAAATACAGCCAGGACAGCACCCAGAAAATCATCATTCCCAACAGCAGATGGCCGGTTACGACAATCGGCATGGCTTGCGTTTTGACAATCCATAGACCCAAAGCTGCCTGCAGTCCGAACAAGAGCACCAGAGACCATGAAGTTGCCACTGCCGTCAGGCGTGCCTGTTTCTGGCGCCAGGACATCAAAGCCAGCAATACGATAAATATGCCCAGGAAAGCCGCCAGATAGCGATAACTCATTTGCTTCCATGCTTTTATAATATCGAGCGGCTTATCGGGAAATGCCTGTGCACCCTGGGATTTAAAATCCGCATCATCACTAATCACGAACTGACCATAACAACCTGGCCAATCAGGACAGCCAAGCTCCGCTCCCGATAAACGAACATACGCTTCCAATACGATCACTATTAACGCTAAAACGGCGCTAAAGAGGGTTATTTTTCTAAACATTTTTTATTTTTCTATTAGCCGATTTGTGAAATTTTCAGAAGATGCATCAGATCATTTTTTACTTTGTAAGGGTCGAACCCAGGCTCATATTGCATCATTAAATTGCCTAATGGATCCATTAACAGCAGCATACCATCGGGTACACCGTCCTGCCTGATGGCAGCGATTTTTTTAATAAGCGCTTCATTGGGTTTGATTCTTAATAAGCGCGAGTCCTCTTTCCACCACAATGCGGCGGTTTCCGGCGCCACTTCCTTAAAAATCAGGGCGACGCGGCGAGTTCTGGTCAAATCCTTGCTCATCATTAGCTGCAATTGTTTGGTTTTATATAGGGCCTCCCGGCATACTTCATTGCAATCATCATGCGGAATCACATTGACGATCAGCCAGTGCCCCGGCAGTTGATCCATATTCTGCGCTGTAAACTGATCAAACCCTGTTAAATCGCTTCGTTCAGTTGTAATAACGGGGGTTATGAGTTCGCCGTGATTAGTTCTGCCCTTTAAGAGACCTGGATTTTCTTTTAGTCCCCAGGCAATTAAAAAAGGAATGACAGACATACCAAAAATAGCCAGAATTAATAAACGATTTCTTTTTTGCTGATTATTCATTGTCTTTTTTAATACTGTACCAAATAAATATAAGCGTAAGTGTCAAGGCCAGTCCGAACCACTGAACCGCATACCCAATATGTTGCTCCGGAGACATGACTGTTGCGGTACGCCATTCGCGCTTAAAACCGCCGGATAAATCTTGATCCAGCTCAATCTGGAATGGGAATAATGGATAGCCTAACTTTTTAGCCAGAATACCACTATCGACTCGCTGAACCACCGAAGGCCAAGTATCAGTCGGGATCTCGGCGCCGGCCAATTTTATACCGACACTAGGGAAACTATTAATCCGGCCAGCAATAATTGTTTGTAGCTCATCAACAGGCACGTCAGGCAATATTGACCGGTCCTTGTTTAAAGGCACCCATCCCCTGTTTATCAATACTGCCTTGTTCTCTCCCTGTAATATAAACGGCGTCAGCACATAATAGCCGACCTTGCCATCGCTGATTTGATTATCTATCAAAAACTGATGCGCTTGATCATAACTGCCGATCACTGTTACATGCCTGTATTTCAACATATCCAGATCATCTTCGACATCTGCCGATAAATGCAACGTACCTGAAGCCAGTCTTTGCTCTTCCAGCTTGATAAATGCCTGTTTCTCATCCGATCTTCTTAATTGCCAGGCTCCCAATGACAACAGCAATGATAATAGACATAGGTAGGCTATTGTCGGGATTATTTCGAACTTCAATGACCTACGGCCAATTTTAATATTCATACTTTTTTACTTTAACCTATTGGCACAGGCAGCTGAATAATCGAGAATACCAGAACCTTACTTGCCTGCATAACTACATCATGATTATAAAAGCCATCATTATTATTGCCTTCGTCCTGATTATCATCAGTCTTGGTTCCGCACTTTTTTATCTGGTTAAATACAAAGATCAGGAACAATCCGAAAAAACAGTCCGGGCACTGACTTTTCGCATTACTCTTTCAATCCTTTTGTTCATTTTTATTTTTATCGCCTTTGCTACAGGTCTCTTTAAACCTCATGGATTGGGTGTTCAAATGCACGGACAAAAACCGGTACAAACTGATAAATAATTATCGCTATCGTCCCGACAAAAAAAAAGCGCTGCCGGTTTAGGCAGCGCTTTTTTTCAGCCTTGTTTTCAGATTACATTAAATAAACGAATACAAACAAGCCTAACCATACAACATCAACAAAATGCCAGTACCAGGCGGCAGCTTCAAAAGCAAAGTGATTTTCCGGTTTAAAATGACCTTTCCAGCTACGGAACAACACAACGCTCAGAATGATAGCACCTACGCAGACATGGAAACCGTGGAAACCGGTCAACATAAAGAAAGTAGAACCATAAATACCGGAACCTAATGTCAAGCCCATTTCAGTATAAGCTTCATGATATTCGAAGGCTTGAAAAGCCACGAACAAAAAGCCCAAACCTACAGTCGCGATCAAACCTTTGATTAATTGATCACGCTTTTTGGCCAGCAAGCCATGATGCGCCCATGTACAGGTTACACCGCTGGTTAATAGAATCAAGGTATTCAGAAAAGGCAGGCCCCAAGCGCCCATTGGCTCGAACTCACCACCGACATTGGCAGGACCATTAGTCGGCCAGCTAGCTTCAAATGATGGCCACAGAAGTTCTTTAGTTGCCGCACCAGTGCCTTCACCGCCCAGCCAGGGCACCGATAAATTACGGGTATACCAAAGCGTACCGAAGAAAACCCCAAAAAACATAATCTCTGAAAAGATAAACCACATCATACCCATACGATAGGAAATGCCTACCTGAGTATTGTACATGCCGGATTCGCTTTCACCAGCTTGTAAGGTAAACCATCCGGTCAGCATGATAATAAAAACAACCAGGCCCATAATCATCCAGGCTGAACCCATGGATGAACCATTTAAATGGTTCGCAAAACCCGCCAGCATCATCATTAAACCGGCAGTACCAATAACCGGCCAGGTAGCCTTATGCGGAATGTAGTAAGAGTGATTTGTAGACATGACCGTCCCCTATTATTTTTTTACTGATGTTTCAGTATTATCGAAAAATGTATATGCGAGTGTAATTGTTCTATATTTTTCAGGTAACTCAGGGTTCACAACAAAACGCACGGGCATGGTTTTGCCTTCCCGCGCCTTGAACGTCTGTTCTGAAAAACAGAAACACTCTATTTTTTTAAAATATTCAGCAGCAGGTCCTGGCGAAATACTTGGAATTGCCCGGGCTACCATCGCCTTATCAGTCATGTTTTCTGCGTAGAAATTCACTGTATGGTATTCGCCCGGATGAATTTTTAACTTCTTTGTTTCCGGGCGGAATACCATCGGTGTCGATTCATTCAACGCAGCCATGAATTCTACGGTAATTTCTCTACTTTTATCAATTTCATAACTCGCTTCCTTGACTGCTGCGCCTTCAACTTTGCCATTGATTCCTGTGATATCGCATAACACGTCATAAAGAGGAACTAGCGCATAGCCAAAACCAAACATACCCAATACAACAAACACTAATGTGACAACTAACTTAGCGTTCTTTTGCGTAATGTCTTCTTTCATTGAGAAACTGCTCTTATTACCGCAAAAACATAAATAATGACCGCTATGATAATTAGAACCACTGCTGTCAAAATATTCTTCTTTTTTGTATCCATATTTCACCTGATACATTGCCTGTTATTCAGACAATATATCTAAATTACACCTTGATGAACATAATCTAGCTCCACTGCTTCACTTGAAGCAGTGGGTATTGAATATCTTAGATATGTTCAGTCGGCACAGAGGCTGGAGGTGTTGTAAAAGTATGATATGGCGGAGGCGATGGCAAAGTCCATTCCAGGCCATGTTTATGTGCATCTTCCCACACTTCATCTGTTGCTTTTATACCAGTGCCGCCTTTAATGGTATCAATCACGATCCACAAGAACAGCAACTGGCTGACTCCGAAGATGAAGCCACCAATACTTGAAATCATGTTCCAGTCAGCAAATTGAACCGCATAATCAGGAATTCTGCGCGGCATGCCTGCCAGACCTAAGAAATGCTGAGGAAAGAACAGAACATTGACTGATATAACAGACAACCAGAAGTGCAATCTGCCGATTCTCTCGTTGTACATATTACCGGTCCATTTAGGCAGCCAATAATAGCCCGCCGCCATCAAAATAAAGACAGAAGCCGGAACCAGCGTGTAGTGAAAGTGGGCAACGATGAAATAAGTATCGTGGTACTGGAAGTCAGAAGGCGCTATAGACATCATCAGTCCAGTAAAGCCGCCCATGGTAAACAGTACGACAAAAGCGATCGAGAACAGCATCGGCGTTTCAAACGTCATTGACCCTTTCCACATGGTGGCCGTCCAGTTGAAAACCTTAACGCCAGTCGGAATCGCAATCAGCATGGTTGCATACATGAAGTACAACTCGCCTGCAATTGGCATGCCGACTGTAAACATGTGGTGAGCCCACACGATGAATGACAGAAAGGCAATCGATGCAGTTGCATAAACCATTGAGCTGTAACCGAACAAAGGTTTACGGGCAAATACCGGGATAATAGTAGAAGCCACGCCGAAAGTGGGCAAAATCATGACATAAACTTCAGGATGACCAAAAAACCAGAAGATATGCTGATAAAGAACCGGGTCGCCGC
Source organism: Methylobacter luteus IMV-B-3098 (assembly GCF_000427625.1). GTDB lineage: Bacteria > Pseudomonadota > Gammaproteobacteria > Methylococcales > Methylomonadaceae > Methylobacter > Methylobacter luteus. The sequence goes on along the minus strand of NZ_KE386569.1, from coordinate 489,859 downwards.
CGCCAGCTGCATCAAAGAAACTGGTATCAAAAAAGCGGTCCGTCAACAGCATGGTTACCGCACCGGCGAAAACCGGCATGATAGCAATCAACAGGAAAGCGGTAATCAGCCAGGTCCAGACAAACAACGGCATTTTCATCAGCGTCATGGCTGGGGCGCGCATATTGAAAATAGTCGCGATAATGTTAATAGCCCCCATGATGGACGAAATACCCAGCAAATGCACCGAGAAAATCGCGAAAGGCAATGCGGAACCGGTCTGCAATACCAATGGTGGATACAACGTCCAACCGGCTGCAGGCGCGCCGCCTTCCATGAACAAGGTGCTGGCCAGAAGTAGAACACCAGCTACGAGCATCCAGAAGCTCATGTTGTTCATACGGGGCAATGCCATATCCGGTGCACCAATCATCATTGGAATCATCCAGTTGGCCAAGCCTACGAACGCGGGCATAACCGCGCCGAATACCATCACCAAAGCATGCATGGTAGTCATCGAATTGAAGAACTGGGGATTAACAAACTGCATACCCGGCTCAAACAGTTCAGCACGAATGATCATTGCCATTGCGCCGCCGACAAAAAACATCGCCAGTGCAAACACTAAATATAAAGTGCCGATATCTTTGTGGTTAGTTGTAATAATCCATCTTAAAAGCCCCTTCTGAGGGCCGTGATCATGATGATCGTCATGTTCATGTTCAGCTACTACAGCAGACATATTTTATACCTCTATGAATATATGAAAAGATTTTATCGATAACAAAGTCAATGACTTACTCATCATCATCTTCAGCAGGCATAGCCGATTGCAGAGACTGAATCGCTGAAGGCTGTATAGAATCCCCTACCGAATTACCCAGTTTGTTACGGGTATATGTTACAACCGCGGCGAAATCAACCGCATTTAATGTTTTTCCGAAAGCAGGCATCATGCCTTTTCCATTCAACATCAAATCAACCTGAGCATTGATATCTCCTGTTGCCACAGAACTTCCCTTTATAGCAGGAAAAGTACCGGGTAATCCGGCGCCATCTGCCATATGGCACGACGCGCAGTTTTGGGCGTAAACAGATTCTCCGCGAGCCACTAAATCATCAAGCGACATTTCTTTGCTCGCATCCACTTTTTCTTGCGGCTTTTCTTTTGCAGCAGAAGCAGCTGGAGCAGTACCTGCCGGCAGCAATTCTTGTATCGCTTTAGGCTGTATTTCATCACCCACCGAGTTGCCTAATGCATTTCTGGTATAAGTGATAACTTGGGCCAATTCAGCCGCATTCAACATTTTTCCGAAAGCCGGCATCATGCCTTTACCATTCAGCACCAGATCGGTCTGGGCTTTAATATCCCCTGTCACTATAGCGCTGCCAGTAATAGCTGGGAATGTACCCGGAACGCCTTCACCACCGGCCATATGACAAGATGCACAGTTTTTCGCGTAAATGGCAGCGCCTTTGGAGACCAGTTCATCATGGCTTTGATCATTTAAATCAGGTCCTTTTGCCGCTTCTTCCTGAGTCTTTTTCACCCAGGCATCATAATCGGCCTGCTCCATCGCAACGACGACGATAGGCATAAAACCATGATCCTTACCACAGAGTTCGGTACATTGGCCGCGATAAATACCGGGCTTGTCAACAGAGGTCCAGGATTCATTAATAAAGCCGGGAATAGTATCTTTTTTCCAACCCAGATCAGGCACCCACCATGAGTGAATCACGTCAGCCGCTGTAAATACGAAACGAATTTTCTTTTTAGTTGGGATAACTAAAGGATTATCTACATTTAACAGATAATTAGGAACCGTACGAGGATCTATGCCCGAATCTATCTGTCGTGCCTTATTACTGGCTTCATCCAGATTACTGAAAAAATGGATACCGTTGTCCAGGTATTCATATTCCCATTTCCACTGCCAACCTGTAACTTTAATGGACATATCGGCATCTTGCACATCATCCAGTTCCATCATGGCTTTTGTTGCTGGAATAGCCATACCGATGAGAATCAGTGTCGGAATAATAGTCCAGATAATTTCAACAGTAGTATTTTCATGAAACTGCTCCGCTTTATGTCCTTTTGATTTACGGTGATGGTAAATCGAATAAAACATAGTGCCAAATACGACGATACCTATGAATACACATATCCATAGAATCAGCATATGCAGGTCATAAATATCATTACTGATCTCTGTAACCCCTTTCATTAAATTGAGCGTATATGCCGCCTGCGCTGTCCCTAGACCAAAAGTCATTAAGATCAGACCTGCGAGCAGTTGCTTTATTGTTTTCACGGAGCGCTCTCCTCGTTAGTAGTTATAAACTCTTGTATGCGTTTTATCGTTTATATCGTTTCGTAATTTCCAAGACGCACCAAAATTCGCCTTATGTCTCCTCTCTAAGAATTCTCACAAATAAACTGAGCAATTTTAACTCATGAAGCTTTTCTAAGCTAGAAGTCTATGGAATTTAAACCAATAAACGCCCACTTTATTGCTATCTATCTTGTGTATTGATCTCTACCTAGAAAAAGGACAGTTTTTGATTTGTGTTGATTTCTTATGACACATCAATGCTAATTGATGTAAGACAATTCTATTTGATGTAAAAACAATTCAACTTGATACAGAACAATTTTATGAATGAAACCGACAAATGAAACAGTCATGCGCTTTCAAATCTCACTTGAAAGCGCCAACCAATGACGTGATAAATTTTTTAGTGCAACTTCATCAGAAAAGCCGGATCAATTCGGCAACCACCAATTTCAGGACGATTCAGCAAATCCTGCTCGAAATCCCTGAAGGTCGGCAACTGAAACGCGATGCGACTGATTTTTCCACCGAAAAATGCAAACTCTATGGCGCCGCCTTTGATTCGAGAACTGCCATCCTTGGTTGTAAACAAGAAAATCCCTATATTCTCCGCTGACTTTCCTTGTTGTTCAGGCGCGGGACGAGCACAACTCAGCTCACTTATAGACAGGCCGGAAAAGACTTGCGCCAATTGACGAGCACTAACAATTATCCCTTCTCCAGGAACAACCACAGGGGCGGATGCTGCTGATGGCGCTGTTTGAGTCTCTGCCGCACCTGAAGATGAAGATACTGGGGGAACAGGTGAATTTAACAACGCTTCCAAGCCAAAATCACCCAAATGATTCTGTAGCAATACAGTGCCATCACCACCTTTCGCAGTGGATAATAAAGGAAACATCTGACGCGCCATTTCAGCCGGATTAGGACTTTTAAGCACTGAAATCAGCTGTCTTTCCACTGACTGCATCGGCGTAAAAAACTGTTCTTTTTTCTGCCTGGACTCGCCGATCAGATTCCAGTCCGACGGCGCATTAACGGACAATCCCATCGATTTCATGACAGTATAATCATCAGCTGCGAGACAATTACCGAAGCCCTTGCCGCGATAAGCCTCCAGAATTTTAGGACGAATCTCGTCGGCCATAGCCATCTGCCCGGATATGTTGTAGTTTTTCCAATCGCCGTTTTTGAGTAAAAAATAATAAAGTACGGCATTACGGTCAAACTTATTAAAGCCAAGATCCTTCAAAACCAGTTTTAATTTCCGGCAATTACTCTCGACTTCAGCATAATTATCCCAGTTAGGATTTAAATTCGGCTTTGCTGGATGCTGTGATTGCTCAATCAACTGCTGCAGAGTAATTTGGCCCGTGGTTGATTTCATGGGCGAATACCACATTTCTTCCAGCGATAAGTCTCGCGCATCGGGTATTCCGTCAGCAGTCGTTTTCAACAATAATGTCGGAAGAATTTCAGGATAAATCTTTAGCTCACCCAGTGGCTTGATGTTCGAGCCAAACGGATTAACACCGCCTTCCGTCACTTCATAAACCTTGAATACGGAATGATTGAGCGTGCCCGTCTTGCCTGAAAATGAAGTCGCAGCCGGCAGCGAGTGCGATTCTGAACTATGCTTGCCTGATGTCTGGACAGCAGCAGGTGCCGCTTGCTGGCTGCTTTTCACCCATTCGCTGGCAAACTGTCCCATAACGGCGACACCCATACCAACTCCAGTCATCGCCAGCAAGCTACTTGCGGCATTCACATCGCCAACCAGTTTCGATAAATCCAGATCACTATTGGCATTGGTATAGAAGTCATAATCGACCATGGTCTCTTTGCCTGAATCCAAGCGTATCCAGGGAGTGAGATATTGTTTTTTAGCATCGAACTTGAAATTGCATTTCCCTGTCGTAGCCTGATATAAAAAGCCGGTAGCTTCACTGTTGAACTTGAGAGCATTATTACGAATGCCATAAATCAGAGCCGCTGATAAATCGCCTTTGCTATAGGATGGCGCGATATCGGCACATCCGCTTTTTAGTACATTGTCCGCTTTGGAATCAAACTCTGAAATCAGCCGTACATAATAATCATCACCATCAATGACCGAAAATCCCTGCAGAGGCTGAAAAGAATGCGGCTCAATTGATGGAGGATCGATGGCAATTTGACGAGATGTTGTGCACCCTGACAAGATGAAACCAGCAAAGAAAATAAGTGAGGAAATATAACGAATTGACATGCATTAACCTTGTATCGCTAGCTGATCTGCGACTCAAGCCAAAAAAGAGGAAAATAATAGGACGTTCCCAGGGACTTTGTCATGCTTTATTTTTACCAAGCATCTCGGACAAACAAAAGCACATGAAAAAATAAATAGAATAAAAACGTTACGAAAAATCATATTTTAAGGTATATACAAGGCACTTATTTAACGATATCTTTCTCTAATTGTTTAAAAAGATCATAGCCAACCCGGCGAGAAACCACATGCCTACTAAAAAGACAAATCTTGATAAAGACAAATTAAATCAGATTGTTATTGAAGCTCGACGCAGTCAGGAATTGCGGGAACAATCCTATCGCGGGCAAGCCCTTAAACTGTACCCCTGGATATGCGGCCGTTGCGCGCGTGAATTTACGCATAAGAACCTGAATGAATTGACCGTTCATCACAGGGACCACAACCACGACAACAACCCTCCCGATGGTAGCAACTGGGAATTGTTATGCCTTTACTGCCACGATAATGAGCATTCGCGATATGAAGAAACCCGCTTCGGCAGCAGTCAATCCCATAAAGCGTCAGAATCGATTCCTACTCATAATCCCTTTGCAAATCTCAAATCCTTACTGGACAGCAAAAAATAATTGAGAAAAAGTTTATTGGCGGGCAGATTGTACGATTAACCTGTTGCCGTTAAAGAATCAATACCAAGATTCGCCAACGCATCTGCCCGCTCATTGCCTTTATCTCCCGAATGTCCCTTTATCCACCGCCATTCTATATCATGGCTCTCAATAGCTGCGTCCAACCTGCGCCACAGATCTTCATTTTTAACCGGTGTTTTAGCCGCGGTTTTCCAACCCCGTTTTTTCCAATTGACCATCCATTCGGTGATTCCCTGCAGTACATATTTTGAATCGATATGAAGCTCGACAGTGCACGGCCTTGTCAGCGCTTCCAAAGCCTGTATGGCGGCCGTCAGTTCCATGCGGTTATTGGTCGTTTCCAACTCTCCCCCATACATTTCCTTGATCTTACCTTTGTATTTGAGTATGACACCCCACCCGCCTGGCCCTGGATTACCGCGACAGGCGCCGTCGGTATATATAGTAACACGGTCAGTCATGTTGATTGGATTCTGTTGGTGAACTTATCGAATTGGCAAAGACCAGTTGGGGGTTTGTCCTTTCCGCAGGAGTTAATGGAATTAAATGATAACGACGTTTTATTGCCTTAACCGCATAGGCCGTCGCTGAAAACGCATGCCGATTGGCATTCAATCTACCATTCGTCGATTTCACCGAATTCAGATTAAAATCCGATGAGAGCGTCACTTCAAAATTCAACAATTTCAGCCAGTCTAATATTCTCGCCCTGGAAATAAAATGCCCACGCCAAGTATCAGCCATTTTCTTGTCCCACAAATACTGATACCTGACCCATAAACTCCAGGGATTAAAATTTAGCACAACCAATAGACCTTCCGGCTTAAGCACGCGCTCCACCTCTCTCATAGTCTGAAACCGATTGGCATCGAACTCTAATAAATGCGGCAGTATGATCATGTCGATACTATTGTTTTGCAGCGGCAGATTATACGATTTGGCCTGAATCCGTCTCGCTTCGTCACTGCCCAAATTTTTGGCGTCGAGCACTGTATAATTTTTGTATAAAGAGCAATCAATAAATTGATTCTCCCAGCCTAACCCGCCGATCTGCAAAATAGTCTGCTTACAGCTGACGGTAATAGCCCGCTGCAAATAGCATTCTTCAAGCTGCCTCAACAGCTTGCCCCTGGGAGTCTCGTAGCAAGCAAACAAAAAATCACGTTTCATTGATCTAGCTCAACAATTTATGGCTTTAAATGGTTTTCAGGGAAGACAAGCTGTACAATAATTTAGTATATTTAAACACAATTAGACTTCACCTCAGGGTTAGATGATGCACATCAATTTTAACAGGTCAGTTAATTTTTTATTTTTTTTGATCCTTTTAATAGCATCAGGTTGCTCAGAGAACACTAAAGATCGCCTGAGCGTGAGTCAAAAACCGCCATTTGTAGGTCAGGAAGATAACAGCTACATATACCACCGCCATAGTGCATTATCCAAAAAAAAGTTTAAAGGATCATTAAACTCTCACAGTAGCGTTTGGGATCGGCTACTGTCTTTATACTCATTGCCCGAAATCGAAAATGAACGTATAGACCGTGAGTTAAACTGGTATCTACAACATCCCGATTACATTGCCAGAGTTCAACAACGTGCAGAACCCTACATGCACCTTATCCTCAATGAAATCGAAGCCAAAAATCTTCCAGGAGAATTGGCATTACTGCCTATAGTTGAAAGTGCTTTTCTACCCGAGGCCTACTCAAAAAGCGCTGCTTCAGGCCTTTGGCAATTTATACCGGCTACGGGCCGTCTCTTCGGTCTTAAGCAAGATTCCTGGTACGATGGCCGTCGCGATGTCTATGCATCGACTAAAGCCGCCACTACTTTTCTCAAACAACTGAATGAGACGTTCGATGGAGACTGGCTACTCGCATTGGCTTCCTATAATTATGGAAAAGGCAATGTAAGAAAAGCCATTGAAAGGAATGAGGATTTATCCCTTCCGACGGATTACTGGTCTTTGAGACTGCCGGAGGAGACGATGGACTATGTCCCTCGGCTGCTGGCTATTGCGAAATTATTTGCCCATGCCGATAAATACCATATCCCTTTGCAATATATCCCGAATAAGCCTTACTTTGAGGTCGTCGACATTAAATCCCAACTGGATTTGGACAAGGCCGCTCAGCTGGCTAATACCCCGCTTAAAGATTTTTTAAAACTCAATCCCGGCTTTAACCGCTGGACCACTGCGCCTGAAGGCCCCCATCGATTATTGGTTCCTGTTGACCAGGCTCAGTCATTCAAAAGGAATCTGGCACTATTACCCGATGAAGATCGGGTTGCCCAACATCGATATTATGAAGAACGAGTACCTCAACATCGTCCCCATGACAAGCAGATCCAGCAAGTAGCTCAGTATCGGCACAAGGTTCATTCAGGAGAAACGCTTACGTCGATTGCCGTCAAAAACCATACAACAACCAAAGCTATCCGACAGGCCAACCATTTGGCCGGCAATACCATTCGCTCCGGCATGATTTTAAAAATTCCTTCATCGGGAAAATCAGCCAATTTCCCGGTTATCGCCAAAGCGTCTAAAAATCACCTCCAAAACAGCCGGACTTATACCGTAAAAAAAGGCGACACATTCTGGAAGATTGGCCAAAACTTTTCGGTTAGCGGCAAAGATATCGCAAGCTGGAACAAACTCACTTTATCAAGCGCATTGACACCTGGCCAAAAACTCACCATTAAAGGCGGCGAACAACAGCTTGTTACCTCATCTTCTGCAGAATCGAATCCATTCCGCCTGATTCATTACACTGTTAAATCGGGCGACTCATTGATGAAAATTTCCCGAAAATTCAATGTGTCGCTTACAGACCTCCGTAAATGGAACTCAGAAATGACGGGCAAATCACTGCGTCCCGGACAAAAAATAAAAATTCTGGTTGATAATAGCCAACCCGCAACCTAAGTACGGCTAAACGGATTGATAGGGGGTAGCTTCTAAAATAATATTGGTGGCTATACCCAGAATTAGTCTCTATAATGCAGAAGCTAGTATGTCATATACGACTACTACTCTAATTTTGCATATTATTCAGCATTTTACAGAAATCCCATTCGCTTTTTCCTTTAAATTGCCCGATATGATCTGCAATCGAACATCTTTTAATTATTGAGGTAATTTACATGGCATTAGGTACTGTTAAATGGTTTAACGAATCAAAAGGATTTGGTTTTATTTCACCTAGCGATGGCAGCGCAGATGTGTTTGTGCATTTTTCTGCAATCTCTGGCGATGGCTATCGCACGCTGAATGAAGGCCAATCAGTCAAGTATGAAGTAGAAAAAGGCCCTAAAGGCCCGCAAGCATCCCAAGTATCCATAGCTTAAGCTTACGATACTTCCTGACTCACAACCTCGATCGACATAAACCGCGGGGTTGTGGCAAATATCGGCCAACCCGGCCAATCAACTCACCCCCGAACTTAGGACATGTCTTTTGAAACGAATTTTTGTAGGAAACTTACCTAGCGACGCCACCGAAGAATCTGTACAAGCTTTATTTTCCCAATATGGAAAAGTCCGATCCATTCAACTGGTTTCGGATATATTTAGCGGTAAATGCCGAGGTTTCGGCTTTATCGGAATGGAAGGCCATGAAGCCAGAGCGGCTATCGCCGGGCTAGACGGCAACCTGTACTGCGGAAAACCTTTAAAAGTTAAATTTGAAGAGTCCGCCGGCGGCAGAAATAGCAGACGCCATTAATACACATCAAGGCAATTTATTTTTCATCTGGCTTGCCGCTTTTTAGATTGCCTATCTATTCATGAAAGACTGCACGGGCTGAAAATGATTTTATCATCGCCCTGCAGTCACTTCATACATGAACCTTTAAGCAGGCGGCCATAATAGCGCCATACATGAAAATCATAGCCACTCTTTCTTCTTTGGGCCTTGAAAACTACTGTCGTCAGAATCTTTTTTTTATTACACTTAGACCTCCGTCGCTCTCCAGATAACACTCCTTGACTTCGTCCGCACTCTCCACGCCCTGTTGACGTATCAAGCTTATCAGTTCTTCCTGCGTGATCATTTCCTGACGCATGTTTCTGCGCAACATTCGGCCATCCTTTATCAACAACAAGGGAGCAGGATGAATAAGTCGTTGAAAAGCTGGAATCTCATGACCTAGCCAATCAAGCAGATAATCCCAAAAACAAATCGTCACAACTAATACGAGACCTTCGGTAACGGACTTATACTCGCCGGCCATACCATTCTGGGCCGCATCAGCAATAAGCACAATCACCAGAACATCGGTGATTCCCAAAGATCCGGCTTCACGCCTTAGCACTCGCAATAAAATGAACAACGCCAGATAAATAAGGGTACCTCGTAAAATGATCTCCAAAATACCCACTGATGGAACAAAAACCGACTTCCAATCAATCTGAAACAAAATGTCCACCGCCTTATCCGTTCATGGTTTTAATACCACTTTAATGCAACCATCCTCCTTGTCGCGAAAAGTCTTGTAAGCCTGAGGACCATCCTCCAGTCCCAGGCGGTGCGTGATCACAAAAGAGGGATCAATCTGGCCATTCTCAATCATCTCCAGTAGCGGCTCAAGATAACGTTGCACATGGGTTTGCCCCATTTTCAAGGTCAAACCTTTGTTCATCGCAGCCCCCATTGGCATATGATCGAGAAGACCGACATAAACACCAGGAATTGAGACAGTTCCTCCCTTGCGGCAGCACATAATCGCTTCACGCAAGGCATGCGGGCGATCAGTCCCTAAATAAAGCGCCGCTTTCGCCTTGTCGATTACGGCGTCGAAGCTGCCGGTACCATGTGCCTCGCAACCGACCGCATCAATGCATCGATCAGGGCCGCGGCCGTTCGTCATCGTCATCAACCGGTCGTAGACATCCTCTTCCTCAAAATCGATGATTTCCGCCTTGCCGTACTCTTGCGCCATGCTCAGGCGTTCCGGCACACGATCGATAGCAATGACGCGGCCGGCGCCGAACATCCAGCAACTCTGAATTACAAACTGCGCCACCGGACCACAGCCCCAGACTGCCACCGTATCTCCAGCCTCAATCTGGGCATTTTCAGCAGCCATGTAACCGGTAGGAAAAATATCGGACAAAAAGAGCACCCTTTCATCGGGCAATCCGGAAGAAATCTTGATCGGTCCGACATCAGCATAAGGCACGCGCAGATATTCCGCCTGACCGCCCGCAAAACCGCCCAGCAAGTGGGAATAACCGAAAATGCCGGCCGGTGAATGCCCCATCACCTTGCGCGCCATATCAGCATTGGGATTAGTGGTGTCGCAGCACGAATAAAGCGTCTTTTCGCAGAAGAAGCAGTGCCCGCATGAAATCGTAAAAGGTATAACGACACGGTCGCCTATTTTTAAAGTACTAACCGCACCACCGACCTCAACGACCTCTCCCATGGGCTCATGCCCCAGTATGTCGCCTGACTCCATGGTAGGCATATAGCCGTCGTAAAGATGAAGATCAGAACCACAAATTGCGGTAGACGTTATTTTCACGATGGCATCCGTAGGCTCAACAATGCTAGGATCGGGAACGGTATCAACGCGTACATCGGATTTGCCATGCCAACAAAGTGCTCTCATAGCAGCGCTCCTGTGTAAATATGTAAACGGGTTGCAAGGCGGCTAGCCTCTGGAATGAACGCAAGCTTAGTTGGATTGAGCCTTCCTGTCGGTACGATGACGTACATAAAATATCGAAGCCCACTGTCAGAAAACAACGCCCTTGCTTTTGCCACAGCCTCGTGTCTAATCACTGCAAGTAAGCACAAAATGACATTCGGGTTTGTCGTTATCCTGCTTTCCTGCACTATAATTAGTGCCCATTGCAGATAAGGCTTCTGCCAATGCCCAACCTCTTCAAATTGCAATAAAAAAAGCTCCGGGAACCCTATATGTCGCTGCAAATTTTTCGCACTAAACACCTCTCGCCCGATGATCAATCAGATACCGGCCTTCATCGCTGCTTATCGGCATGGGATCTCGCCTTGCTGGGCATTGGCGCCATCATCGGTACCGGCATTTTCGTTCTGACCGGGATTGCCGCCGCGACGCAATCCGGTCCCGCTGTCATACTGTCGTTCGTCATAGCGGGGCTGGCCTGTACATTTGCCGCGCTGGCTTATGCGGAGCTGTCCGCCGCCATCGGAGGATGCGGCAGCGCTTATGGCTACAGTTATGTGGCATTCGGCGAGTTGTTTGCCTGGATTATCGGTTGGGATTTATTGCTCGAATACGGTATTTCAGTGGCGGCCGTCGCTAACGGCTGGTCCGGTTATTTCAACAACGCCATGACGGCCATCGGCCTGCCGCTGCCGGAGATGCTGACTAAAGCGCCCAAACTGGGAGGACTGATCAATCTGCCGGCCTCGGCCATTATTCTGCTCCTGATGGGTTTACTGATCATGGGCGTCAAGCATAGCGCCAGAACCAACAATGCCATGGTGTTCGTCAAGCTGATCACCATAACCGTATTCATCGCCGTTGCCGTGTTCAACGTCAACCCGGACAACTGGAGTCCTTTCATGCCTTACGGCTGGTTTGAGACATTGCCCGACGGCAAGACGACCGGCGTTCTGGCCGGCGCTTCGCTGGTGTTTTTCGCCTATGTCGGTTTCGATGCCGTTTCCACCGCCGCCGAAGAAGCCAAAGATCCCCAGCGCGACCTGCCCTTTGGCATTGTCGCCTCACTGATCTTCTGCACCATCATCTATATTGTCGTATCCGGCCTGCTGACCGGCGTCGTGCCTTATACCGACCTGAACGTCTCATCACCCGTGGCGCATGCCCTGAGCCTGATTGGCATTAACTGGGCATCAGCGCTGATCGCAACCGGCGTCATCGCGGGACTTACAACGGTGATGCTGGTGCTTTACTATGCCCTGACGCGCATCATCTTCGCCATGTCGCGCGATGGCCTGCTTTCGTCTTTCTTTTCCGAGGTCAACCCCAAAACACAAACGCCGGTGCGCGTGATTGTGATGTGCGGCGTCGTCATGTCGCTCATCGCCGGCTTCATGCCGCTTGGCGATCTGGCGGAACTGGTCAATATCGGCACACTGGCCGCGTTCGTGCTGGTATGTCTGGGCGTACTCATCCTGCGCATCGCCAAACCGGACATGCACCGCCCGTTCCGCACGCCGTTCAGCCCTTTGTTTCCGGTACTGGGCATGTTGTCTTGCGGTGCCCTCATGGCCTTTCTGCCCGCTCTCACCTGGTTGCGCTTCATTCTCTGGCTGACCCTTGGCCTGATCATTTATTTCGTCTATTCGATGCGCCACAGTAAATTGGCAAAATCCGCCTAAACCGCGCAGCCTCTCATCGTCTGCCTTGCAAAAAGCAGACGATGACTTCCACGGCCTCACTCGCTGGCCCGTTCACAATCAATATTCTGAACACTTACCTGAAATATCTTCTCTAATTTTTAATCAACTGCTTCTGAATCTTAAAACCCATAGAAACAGAATCCCTACATTAAAAAACCGTCTTCCTGCAAGCATTTTTTAATCATGCAAAAACACATTATTTTCTCGATTAACCACTATATGTTGTGTTATCCTAATCAGAAATCACTACATATCGATGATCAAGCACAAGTTGCCCGCAAAAGCAACGGCCTGTTTTCATCCTTTTACACAACTACCGCAGGGACTTATCCATGACAGCCAAACTCCATGTCGTCGCCAATGCCGTGACCGAAATACCGTTCCAGGATGCCTCGATAGACATCTGGGATACGAAATATCGCTTAAAGACCAAAGAAGGCATCGCTATCGATGCCACAATGGACGAGACGTACCAAAGGGTGGCCAGAGCACTGTCTGAAGCGGAAAAAGGCAAGGCCAAACAAGAACAGTACTACAAGGAATTCCTGTGGGCGCTGCGCCAGGGCGTCATACCGGCAGGCCGCATCATTTCCAATGCCGGCGCACTGGAACACAAACCCGCCACCTCGACGATCAACTGCACCGTTTCCGGCACGATCGCCGATTCGATGGACGATATCCTGCGCAAAGTGCATGAGGCCGGATTGACCCTGAAGGCCGGCTGCGGGATCGGCTATGAATTCTCGACCCTCCGGCCCAAAAACGCCTACGTGTCCGGCGCCGGCGCTTATACGTCCGGCCCGCTGTCGTTCATGGACATCTATGACAAGATGTGTTTTACCGTGTCCTCGGCCGGCGGCCGGCGCGGCGCACAGATGGCCACCTTCGATGTCGGCCATCCCGACGTCGTCGAATTCATCCGCGCCAAACGCGAAGACGGCCGCCTGCGCCAGTTCAATCTGTCACTGCTGATCACGGCGGAATTTGTCGAAGCCGTTAAAAACGACAAACCGTGGCCGCTGTCATTCCCCGTTACCGAAAAAGAACTCAAACTGGACAAGCTCGACCTGAACAACCCCGAACAGATCATCTGGCGCGACCTGCCCGGCAAGGACGGCTATATCGTCAACGAAGATGGCCTAGTCGCCTGCCGAGTCACGAAAACGATCCCCGCGCGCCGCCTGTGGGACATCATCATGAGTTCCACTTACGACTACGCCGAGCCCGGATTCATCCTGATCGACAAGGTCAACGAAATGAACAACAACTGGTTCTGCGAAAAAATCCGCGCAACCAACCCTTGCGGTGAACAACCGCTGCCGCCTTACGGCAGCTGCCTGTTGGGCTCCATCAACCTGACCCGTTTCGTCAAGAAACCGTTTACCAGTGAAGCGCATTTCGACTGGGACACTTACCGCAAAGCCATCCGCGTCTTCACGCGCATGCTCGATAACGTCGTCGAAATCAACGGCCTGCCCCTGCAGCAGCAGCAAAATGAAATCCTCGGCAAGCGCCGTCACGGCATGGGCTATCTGGGCCTGGGCTCTACCGTTACCATGCTGGGCATGAAATACGGCGATGAGCGTTCCCTGCAATTCACCGAAGAAGTGACCAAAATCCTGGCCGTGGAAGGCTGGAAGGAAAGTCTCTCACTGGCCAAGGAAAAAGGCCCGGCCCCGATCATGGAGCAGATGTTCACCGTCACCGGCGAAATGCTGCACAAACGCCCCGAGATGGCTGCCGACGGTTACAAAGTCGGCGACCAGGTGCCGGGCAAACTGCTGCACTCCAAGTACAGCCGCTACATGCAGCAACTGGCCCAGGTTGAACCCGAACTGGTCGCGCAACTGATCGAGACCGGCGCGCGCTTTACGCACCACAGCTCGATTGCGCCTACCGGCACGATCTCGCTGTCGCTGGCCAACAACGCCAGCAACGGCATCGAGCCGAGCTTTGCGCACCACTATTCGCGCAACGTCATCCGCGCCGGCAAAAAATCCAAAGAAAAAGTCGATGTCTATTCCTTCGAACTGCTGGCCTACCGCGCGCTGGTCAATCCCAACGCGATGCCTTACAGCGCAGAAGCAGACCAGCAACTGCCGGACTATTTCATAGCCGCCGACGACATTAGCCCTAAGCAGCATGTCGACATCCAGGCCGCCGCGCAGAAATGGATCGACTCGTCGATCTCCAAAACCGCCAACGTACCGACCGATTATCCGTATGAAGACTTCAAGTCGATTTATGAATACGCCTATGACAAAGGGCTGAAAGGCTGCACGACGTTCCGCTTTAACCCTGAAGTATTCCAGGGCGTTCTGGTCAAGGAATCGGATCTGGAAAACACCACCTACCAATTCACGCTCGAAGACGGCCATGTGATCGAATTGAAAGGTAATGAAGAAGTGGAATACGACGGCGAAACCCACACCGCCGCCAACCTGTTTGACGCCCTGAAAGAAGGCTACTACGGCAAGTTTTAATCGAGATTACAGACATGATACTGAAAATAAACAAAAAAATCGTCGGCTACAAAGTCCTGACCAAAGACACTACCGAAGCCGCCAAGCAGGAAGAACAGCATGCGCTGGAGCGCATGCACGAAAACGTCGAGCGCCCCGAAGTGCTGGTAGGCTCCACCTACAAGATCAAGACGCCGCAGTCGGAACATGCCCTGTACATCACCATCAACGACATCATCCTGAACCAGGGCACGGAGCACGAAGAGCGCCGCCCTTACGAAATCTTCATCAACTCCAAGAACATGGAGCATTTCCAGTGGGTGCTGGCGTTGACGCGCGTTATCTCGGCCGTATTCAGAAAAGGCGGCGACGCCTGCTTCCTGGTCGAAGAGCTGAAAGCGGTATTCGACCCGCGCGGCGGCTACTTCAAGAAAGGCGGCGTGTTCATGCCGTCACTGGTCGCCGAAATCGGCTACGCCATCGAATCGCACCTGAAGCACATCGGCATGATCAAGCCGGAAGCGATGAGCGATCACCAGAAACAGTTTCTGGAAGAAAAGCGCCGCGAGTTCGAAGCCCAGCATGGCGAATCGGAAGGCCAGGCGTTTCCTGAAAAAGCCGTGCTCTGCACCAAATGCAGCACCAAGGCTATGGTGCTGATGGATGGGTGTATGACTTGTTTGAATTGTGGGGAGAGTAAGTGTGGGTGATGGGAATAGGCTTTGTAACGGCATGAAGTAGATTATCTAATTTCGGATCGCCCTTGCTGAGCTTAAATTGAATAAAGAACGACTTTTAAAAATAATGCTGGATAACATACTTAATTTGCATGTTATCCAGATCCTGATAATCACTTGTTATACGCCCGGCGAGATTGATTGCCACTAAGGGATATTATGAAAAAAATTCTAGACTCTGTAACGATATTCAATACAGGAATGTCATTTATTGATTGGGCTTGGAAAATACTAACTATTGTTGTTATTGGCGGCGGGGGTACAGTTGGTGGTTTTTTAGCTTCCGACTCACCATTCTTCAAAGAACTAGGAATGCTCGCTTGGGTTTCCATAGGCTTTGTATGTGCGATGTTAATAGCAATAATTTTCTACTTAATTAAATCAGCAGAAAATCAATCTGCTCAAGCTGAATATACCCGTATAGTTAGTCAACCTAAAAGCCATGTTAACCCACTTCAAGAAAGCTTTAA
Organism: Methylobacter luteus IMV-B-3098; assembly: GCF_000427625.1. Taxonomy (GTDB): domain Bacteria; phylum Pseudomonadota; class Gammaproteobacteria; order Methylococcales; family Methylomonadaceae; genus Methylobacter; species Methylobacter luteus. The sequence continues at coordinate 473,617 of NZ_KE386569.1, read as the reverse complement.
GGAACTAGTCATTCCAGTGGAAGAGCTAAGAGTTCCAGGTGCTCAAGTTCACGAAAACAAGCATTTTAAGCGATGCTCCTTTGTCGGCCCGGCTGCTCTCGCGTTAATGGGTGGCAGTTTTATCCGTACTAGAGCAATTATCTTTTAGATAAAAACATGATATAAACTAACCTCTTGTTAAACGAAATGAGCCATTTTTATCATGCCCAAGCCTTATTCCGAAGATTTACGCAGCCGGGTGGCTGAAGCGGTTGCCGCAGGCCACACCGTGCGGGCCGTGGCTTTACAATACAAAGTCAGTCCGGCCTTTGTCTGCCGAATGCACGCCTTGTGGCGTGAAACCGGAGCCGTTCAAGGCAAGCCCTTTGGCGGCTACAGACGCTCGCGGCTGGAACCTTATGAAGCCGCCATCAAGGAACAGTTAGCGAGTAGTCCGTCGATGACCTTGCAGGAACTGCAGGCTTGGCTGGGACGCGAACACAGCCTAAGTGTTTCGATCTCGGCCATTGATAAGTTTATTAGGCGCAAGCTGGGCTATCGCTATAAAAAAAACGCTGGTCGCCAGTGAGCAGCAACGCGCAGATGTCGCGATGGCCCGAGAGCAATGGCAAGCCTGGCAGCAAACCTGCGATCTGTCAAAGTTGGTGTTTCTGGATGAAACGGGCGTCTCCACGAACATGATCCGTCGCTATGGCCGGGCCTTGGGTGGCGCCCGCTGTCGGGATGCGGCACCGGCAGGCCATTGGCAAACCCTGACCTTCATTGCCGGCTTGCGTGCCGACCGGCTCACCGCGCCCTGGTGTCTGGACCAGGCCATGACGGGCGAAGCCTTCAAGGAATATCTGCGCTCGCAACTGGGACCGACCTTGAAGCCCGGCGACATCGTCATCTGTGACAATCTGTCCGCCCATAAGGTGGCGGAAGTCCAGTCCATTGTTGAAGCGCACGGGGCGACGATCCAATATCTGCCGCCCTATAGTCCTGAGCTGAATCCGATCGAGCAAGTCTTCGCCAAACTGAAGGCGTTGCTGCGCAAGGCCGCCGAGCGCACTTACGACAAGCTCTGGCAACTCATTGGTAAGCTGTTGGATGAGTTTCAAGCGGATGAGTGCCTCAATCTCTTCAGGCATTCAGGCTATGTTTCTACGTAATAGATAATTGCTCTAGTTTCAATGAAACAGGGGACATTATTCCGCTTCCAGATAATACGTTGCTAACTGGAATTATAGTTTTAAAAAATTGTACGGTAGAGGACTGTAAATTTTATAGAACAACGCTAATGGTTAGTGAAGATCAAGCAAGCGCAATGGTTCAAGCTATCTTAGGTATGCGAGTTGCGGGTAGATAGGCTTATAATCGGGTAACCGGAGGTAACTAGCCCCCAGTCCCCACACCACCCTGCATGCGGCTCCGCACAGGGCGGTTCATCAACCGTAATGAAATGCAATCCAGCCCTCCCGTAGCGAGAACAGGCCTTGTTGTTTCAGATATTTCACACGCTCCGGCGTGGGAATGCATCTCCAGACGCTCTGCGTCGACTTGCAAAAAACAATGATTCGCTAACGCGAAGCCTGATCTAACGCCGGTTCCCGCACCGGCGGGCGGGTTTCTTTCTTTTGCGCGGCCAAAAGAAAGAAACCAAAGAAAAGGCCGCCCGGATGCCGCTTGCTTCCTGCGTTCCTCAATTTCGACGGGGGTTGCCGAAAGGGGCTCCTGCCCCTTCGTCAACGTGCGGCATCCCTGCCGCACCCCTTCGGGCTATTCCCGTCGAAATCTCCGGTACTCGGCGCGGCATACGGGATTAGTCCCGCTCCCTACCCTATGATTTATCCGAATGATCAGCCTGGTAAGGTACACATCACATACCTTTTGGGGTTTAATTCACCAAAAAAATTTTGAAAATGATACGCATGGCCGTATGGCGGATGAATTGCAGGGTGGATTTACCTTGGCAATCCACCAACAACCGGAGTCTTAAAACCATAATGTGCCACAATAGTAGCAGCAAGAAGCAGAGAGACGAAGCTAGCAGACGCTTTTGGGCGTCCGTTTGCTCGAATTGCTGAACTTGAACGAAAACCAGCCCTGTAGAATACTACAGCCGGACGGGGCATGTTGCCCCGTCCGAAACGTTTTGCATTGATTAAATGTAGGCGCTTGGCTCAGACATCACAGAACCGTCAGGAACGGGGTTGCAAACCCCGTTCCGCCAGAGGTACGCGGTGCGTACCCTACGTTCTTTTCGACTCAATCCACGCCCCTGCTTTTATCGACAAACTGCTCGGTTTCATCATCCAGTTGCCGACTGGCGCGCCCCAAGGGTTCATGGATATAAAGGGATTTCGAAAGGGCCTTGGCATTGGCGAATTTTACATCGCGCACCGGCGGTTTCATTTGATACTTGACCGGCATGCGGTGGTCGTCCAACTGAAGCGCGGGGTTGAAGACTTTGTCGAACTTGAAGAGATTGCTGACGAAATTGGTCTGGCCGCGTATTAAATGGCCGCCGATAATCCTGGCGACATCGCGCACAGCCGCCCAGCCCATATGTTTGGTGAACATCACCCGCTGGGTTTCAACCAGTTCCGCGTAAAACTCGTCGATCGGCAGGCGGGTCGGCAGCACCGCATGCTGGATATCGAATAACCGGTAATCCCGGGTCATGAGATTGCGTGATTCAGTCAACCAGCTTTCGGTGCCCGGATAAGGCGTATTGACGCTGATATTGACGATCTCCGGCACTTCCCTGCACCATTCCCTGACGACGCGGAAGCGTTCATGGTCCCAGTCCGTATCGGCGATGATATTGATGGCGACATTGATGCCCAGGGACCTCGCGAATTCCAACGCTTCGAAGTTGCGGCTCAAATCGATGCGCTTACGGTATTTTTCCAGCCCCTCGGCATCGATCGATTCGATGCCCAGAAACATATAACTCATGCCGAGTTCCTTCCAGAGCCTGAAGACATCCTTGTTGCGCAGCAGCACGTCGCCGCGGGTTTCCAGGTAATACTCTTTCCTGATGCCTTTCCGGGCCAGCGCCTCGCCGATTTCAAAGCCCATTTTTTCCTGAATGAACGCCACGTCATCGACAATAAAAACGCCGGGCTCGCGAATGCGCTGCATTTCCTCGACGACTTTTTCAGGACTCAGCACGCGATAACTGCGTCCATAAAAAGTCCAGGCGCTACAGAACGAGCAGTCCCACGGACAACCTCTGGAAAATTCGATCGACGCGCACGGGTCCATCGTGCCCAGGAAATATTTCTTGCGGTGTTTGATCAAGTCCCGCGCCGGCGACACATTGTTCAGGTCGGGCATAAAGGTCGGTTGCCCGCCCTGGCCTTTCATGGTCACGACGCCCGGCACGCAGTGAACATTTTCCCGATCTTCCCTGATGGCCTGTAGCAATAACGGAAGCCCTGATTCGCCTTCGCCTTTTAGAATCGCATCGATTTTGCACTCGCCGTGCTCCAGTAGTTCTTCCGCCGTAAATGAAGCGCTATGGCCGCCGATAAAGACAAAACTGTGCGGCAACCGGTCTTTAGCGGCTTTGGCAAGATCGATCACTTCCGGCACATTGGCCAGATAATTCAATGAAAAAGCGATGATGTCGGGTTGCCAGTCATCGAGCAGACGGTACAGATCCTGATGCGACTCCACCTGCAAATCGATCAGGCGAACCTGATAACCCTGCCGGCGGGCCGTATCGGCAACCTGCTCCAAACCGAGCGGTTCCAGGCGCAGGAACACTTTGGTGTACATGAGTGGACTGGGATGAACGGCAAGAAACTTCATAATAACTCCTTATTATTAGGTCATCGCGACTCGCAACAATCCATGCCACTTTCAGCATAAACGCGCGCTTGAAATATAGTATCGATTCAATATAAAAAACCTGGCCATAGCGGTCAAATTTAAATAGATTGCTTTCTCATCGACAAAGGCATTGAGAAATATGACAATAAGTCGGATTTTTTGCTCCTTGCAAAAATCCCCATGAGCTTAATGGTACTCAATGCGTACCCTACAAAAATTGTCCTGGCAGCCATTAAAAATTTCCAGTTGCCAAACGCATAACCAAGCCGCTCAATAACAGCAACTATCAATAAAATTGAAACAATCTGTCAATAATGAGCCATATTGTCAACCATACCTTATCTGCGTATAGTATGCGCCAACTGACAGCGAGATTTACTGCTGAGCCTTTCAGGCATTTTTTAAGCCAATATTAAAGAATCCTTTTTATAATTTATTGGCCCATGAAAATTTATTCTGCCTGTCTGCAACCCTATTTTTGCAAGGATCGATTTTTCGGCGCCTTGCCGAGATCGAGGCTGAAAAGCCCGTCTCCACCCGTTTCATATACCTCCTCGGACTATGGAAATTCAGAACCTACCATAATTCTGTATTCTTTATACCTCCCGCTGCCTTTGGCTCCGGGAGGTTTTTTTTGTCCGCCGATAAGCATTCCCTGCCCTACTGTGCAGAAGAGATATCATTCCGCCCATCTCTTTTAGCCGTGTCAGGCAACTTGGCCAGCCAAGCCTGTATCTTGCCTTCCGCCTGTTGGACCAGTTCGGCGAAAGCCGTTACCGCGCCCGATGCATCAGCCGTTTGGGTCGCCTGTTCCAGGCGAAATTCCTGAGCGCCAAGCAGGCGTTTGTCATCAGGCGAATAGGCTTCCAGATAAAAACGCATGATGGCACGAGCCCGGTCAGATGACTCAAACTGCTGCTCAAAGTCCAGCAAACGGATATTCAACAAATAATTCAGCGACGTTGTACTGCCAATCAGCTGCTGCTCCAGCAATTCCGGAGGCGCGGCAATCCAGCGGTCCAGTGCATAAAACCTTACCTGGGTCGGCGCCGCGTAGAGTAGCCGGTAACGGATGCGATTGTCCCATAGCCACTTGGGCGCGGTAATCTTGACGGCCGGCTTGGCGGATTGTCTGCTTTCATGCCGGGAATAAGGAACTCCGAAGTCATGCAGCGCGGGCTGCGGCTGCTTGGGTGCGATGCTGCAACCGGCGCTAATCATAATAATGGGCAGTAATAATATGCCTGAGTATTTCATTTCGGCTCCTTATAGCCGGGTTCGCCCGGGCCGGGTTCTGGTTCAGCCGGCCCCAACAGCAAGCTTTGAGGGTTGTTTTCGAGCATCGTGGCTACGCGCTTAACCTGCGTTGTCGTCGATTGCAATTCGGACAGCAGATCGTTAATTTTCGGCAACGTCGTTTGCAATAAAAGATCACCGGTTGTTTGGCCCTTATCGGCAAGGCTTTCCGCTTTATTGCTGAGCGTTTGCACATTGCGGGTTAACAGCTTTAGATCGTCAGTCAAGGCATTGATATGTGTTAATGTCTTTTGGGCGTCGGCGCTTAACGCCGGAACACCGGCCAACGCTTTATCCACGGCCATTTGCAAATCGGAAAACTTGGCGGTCAAGGTATTGAAATTATCAAGAATTTCGCTGATATTTTTTTCGTTTTCTTCATTCAGCAATGAGTTAAGACGGCCCATGATCTGCTCGGCTTTTTTAAGAAGGTCTTCGCCCGAAAGCATCAGCTTGTCGGTCAAGGAAGGCACTAAGGGAATGCGTGTCATGGGATCATTGCCGGGCGGCAAAACCTCCTGAACTTTACCGTCATCCTGTAATTCGATCTGAGTCAAGCCGGTGACGCCTTTTAACCGCAAAGTGGCGTATACGCCTTTGGTCAGCGTGATGTCTTTGTCGACTTCAATCGGCACCAGGATGGTACCGAAATCTTTCGGATCAAACTGGATCTTCCGTACTTTGCCCACGGCAATGCCACGGTAAAACACCGTGGATTCGGGATTGAGGCCGGAAACGGATTGACGTGTTGAGATTACATACAAATCGCGTTCACGCTCAAAATGGCCTATCCAGTAGATCACGACCACGGTAGCTGTAATTAAAGCCACCAAAAACAGGCCGGTCATCAATGCGTGGTTATTTTTGCCCATGCGTAGTCTCTTGAAATTGAAATACCCGCTCAGCGCGTCTATTGTGAAAAAATTGCTCGACAAAAGGATGTTTGCTGCTCAAGACCGTAGCCAGCGGCCCGAATGCGACCAGTTGATGATCGGCCAGCACCGCGACTTGCGTGCATAAATCCCTCAATATATCCAGATCATGCGTCACCATGACGACCGTGAATTTGAGCTCGCGATGCAGTCCCGATAACAGCTCGACAAAGTCCTCGCTGGAAATAGGGTCCAGCCCCGAGGTCGGCTCGTCCAGCAGCAGCAACGGCGGCTCAACGATCAGCGCACGGGCAAGCGCGACCCGTTTGGTCATGCCGCCGGACAAATCGGCCGGTTTCAGCCAGGCATCCCTGGCCGCCAGCCCTACGTTTTCCAGTTTCATGAAGACCAGATGCCTGATCAATTCTTCGTCACGAATGCCCAGTTCGCGCAATGGGAAGGCAATGTTTTCGAAGACATCCAGCACGCTGAACAATGCGCCTTTCTGAAACAGCACGCCGCAATTGTTGCGCAACCGCAGTTCGCTACCGGGCGTAATATTGGTCAAAGACTGCCCCATCACGGACACCTCGCCCTGAGTGGGTATTTGCAGGCCGATGATCTCGCGCAACAAAACCGTCTTGCCGGAACCCGACGCGCCCACCAACCCCAGAATCTGGCCTTGCGGCAAGCAAAGATTGATATCCTTATGGACGGCCTTATCGCCGAAGCTGGTCCAGACGTGTTCCAGCCGTATCGCGCATGGCGGCATGGATGTGCCGGCGTCTGCGGGTGACTCAATGGTCGCTGGAGCATTTGTCGGGAGCTCGGTCATGGCATGCCCACATTCATAAACAGGATCGCGAATACGGCATCGACCATAATAACCACGGTAATCGCGGCTACTACGGAATTGGTCGTCTCGAAGCCAAGACTTTCGGTGTTGGGCTGGATGCGAAATCCGAAATGGCAGGCGATCAACGCTATCATCAAACCGAATACGACGCTCTTGCCCAGCCCGATAAAAACATTGAGCAGCGGCACCACATCGGGCAATTTGAGAAAAAACTGCTGGTAACTGATATCCAGCGTATTCTGCGCCGAAACCATGCCGCCGACCAGCGCCATGGCACTGGTCCAGACGCTCAGCAGAGGCATTGAAATCGCCAGCGCCGCCACTTTGGGCAGAATCAAACGCATGGAGTGGGAAATGCCCATTGCGGACAGCGCATCCAGTTCCTCGGTAACGCGCATGATGCCGATCTGCGCGGTCATGGCCGAACCGGATCGGCCGGCGACCAGAATGGCCGCGAGCAATGGCCCCAACTCGCGAATAACGCTCAGGCCCAGAATATCGATAATATAAATCTCGGCCCCGAACAACTTTAATTGCAGCGCCGACAGATAACTGAGCACAATGCCGATCAGAAAACCGACCAATGCCGTAATGCCCAGAGCCCGAACGCCCGCTTCATAAATCGTGTCTGAGATCTCGGGCCAGGGAACAGCGCGCGGACGCCGCAGCAAATAAGCTATATCGAGCGCCAGCTGGCCCAATAACATGATCAGGTCCAGCAGTTGAAGCCAGAAGCTCCCAATCGTTCGCTGCAGATAACGGGATATCAGGAGCGACCGGGAACTCTTGGGCTCGGGTTCTATAATTTTAAGCTGCCGTGATTGCCAGCGCTCGAACAGGCGCTGATGCTCCGGCCGTACCCTGAGCGCCGCCGGCATCCGTTCCCCCCAATCCTGCCAGAGAACCAAGGCCGTGCCGCTGTCGAGTACATCAACCGCGTGCATGTCCCATTGCATAGTCTGGTCACCGGCATACTTCTTGAGTTTATGTCGCAATAGAGGCGCCATCGCCAGATTGCGTAGCGTCCAGTTGCCTGACAATTTGATCACTTTATTGCCGTCCTTTTGCTTATGGACTTTCAGCAGTGCTGGAGAATCCGGATGTATTGCGGCATCAGTCATAGATAATTTACGGTAGCAAACAAAAATTTTTCCTTAAATACATACGCCGGCTTGATTATACCTTGCTCGAAACGGTATGACGCACAACTGACGTTAAAAAGCTAAGCTCATGCTCAATAGCGGACTTTACCTGTGTTATAGTAAAAAACATGAGCATTAGCGTTAGACAGCCTGTGATCATGATTTTATGTTACAAGCATACACATTAGAGATTACCTATGAATATAAAAAGATCGTTAGCCCTGTTATTTTTTTTCCTTATCACGAGTCAGGCTTTCGCTATTGATCCGGTGTATGAGGGTCCCAACGGCATTCGAGCGCAAGTGTTCGCCACCAACTGTCTGGACTGCCATTCATCCGACCTGGGCTCGGCGCGTAGAGGCGCCCCACCCAATGTCAACTGGGATACTTACGAGGCAACACTCCCGTATGCGGAGCGCGCCATCGTCAGGGCCGTGGAAGAGATGACGATGCCGCCCGCCGGCAGCGGCATTCCACAGCTTAACGATGAGCAAAAAGCCGCCATGCTCGCATGGCAAAGCACCGGTTTTCCGAATACGATTCCTTCTAACTCCTCTTTTGACGGCACTGTTCTGATACTCCCTGTCCTTAATATCGGTGACCAAAAAGCCCGTGCTACTTTTATATCAACCCCTCTCAAAAATAGTCCGACCGGCTACGGATTCGTACTGGATAGCGTCGTGCCGACTACTGTGTCCTCGGATAAAGCCGCGACTTTCGATCCTGAAACCGGGCAAATGCTATTACCTTCAGTGGAATTGATAGAAAAAGGCGTCAGTCAAGGCAGCGGAGATGCTCAAATGACGTGGGTAACAGGCTCTGCTCCAATGATCTTTACTTTGGAAAGTCCCAATTTTCCGATCATTTCGTCTCCGGCTACTTTTGATGGCCATCTACTGACCCTGCCGGTCGTCAATGTCGGCAATCAAAAGTACCATGCCATCCTGAGATCAATCCCCCTCCTCACTAGTCCGACAGGCGGAGGATTTGTGCTGGACAGCGCTGAACTAACCACGGCGTCTTCGGACGATACGGCAACTTTTAACCCTGAAACCGGGCAAATCGTTCTGCCAGTGGTAAAACTGATACAAAACGGCGTCAGACAGGGCGTGATGTTTATCGATATGGAATTGGTAGCCGGCTCCGATCCGTTACTGTTCAGCATCACTGGTTTTAGCGTTATACCTGCATCACCCTGGTATCCAGGAAGCCAATAATTGGGCTTGAAGCATGAAGCATTCCTCATCACGCGTATGAGACTGGTTTATTTGCCTTTAATCGCCAGCATGGCGGCGATAATGAGCTGTTCTGTTCGCTCTTATCGCCGCCATCCCTGAAACCGTAACTCAGCAATGCTTCCGCCGGCTTGATCTTAGCCTGCCCGAAACGGTATGCCCTATGTAGACATTAAAAACTCAATACCAGCTTTTTATCTGATTAAAGTCAATGTCATGATTTTCGATGCTAGATAGCCTGTGTGTCACGACTTTATATTTCGAGCCTACACACAAAGGTGAACCTATGAATATAAAAAGCTCGTTGATCATACTGTTCTTTTTCCTTATCACAGGTCACGCTTTCGCTATTGATCCGGTCTATGAGGGCTCCAACGGCATTCGAGAGCGGGTGTTCGCCACTAACTGTCTGGCCTGCCATTCATCCGAACTGACCGGCCCGGATCGCAACGGCGCCCCACCCGAAATCAACTTCGATACCTACGAGGCAACGGAACCGACTGCCGAGCGCGCCATGGTCAGGGCCGTGGAAGAGATGTCGATGCCGCCCGCCGGCAACGGTATCCCGCAGCTTAACGATGAACAAAAATCCGCCATGCTCGCATGGCAGAGCGCCGGCTTCCCGCAATCGCTCACGGCCACGACCTCTGTTGCGCCCAATTCCTCTTTTGATGGAACTCGATTGAGAATTCCGGTCGTTATTGTCGGCACTCAAAGGTTCAATGCCGTTTTGAGACTCACCCTGCTCGAAAGCAGTCCGACCGGCTTCGGATTCGTGCTGGAATCCGCCGTGCTGACCACGGAGAGGTCGAGAGCTCCCGCCACGGCCAACATCCAAACCGGAAGAGTACTCGTGCCTTCGGTAACGGTCATACGAAATGGCGTCAATACAGGCACTGTGGATATCCAGCTGACATTGGTACCGGGCACCAGGCCAATGCTGTTCAGTCTGGATACCCGCTTGGTGGTGCCAGCCAATGCCAGCTACTCTTTTAACAGCAGGGTTCTGAACCTGCCGGTCGTTATTATCGGCAATCAAAGGTTCCGGGCAAACCTGAGACTAATCCCTCTGGAAGGTAGCCCGACGCGTATTGGATTCGTGCTGCAGAGCGCCGTATTGACCACCGCGACTTCGGACAATGCCGCTATTTTTAACACGTCGACCAGACGACTCGTTCTGCCTTACGTTGAGATGATACGAAATGACACTGTCGAGAGCGTAGTCCGGGCCGAAATGCAATTGGTAGGCACCAATCCAACGGTGCTGAGTTTGCTCAGGTTTGCCACCATACCCCGCGCTCAATAGTGCGAAGGGTATGGATATGCTGTTTCTAAAATAAGGCCATGCTAATGAAGAGGCGGCGATAATGAACTGTTCGCCATTATCTCCGCTGTACCTGAATCCGTAATGCGACAATGCCGCCGGCGTGATTTCAGCCCGCCCGAAACGGCATGCCTTTGTGTAGACATTAAAAACCCAATACCAGCTTTTATCTGATTAAAGTCAATGTCATGATTTTTGATGTTAGATAGCCTGTGCGTCACGATTTTATATTTCAAGCAACACACTTAAAGGTGAACCTATGAATATAAAAAGCTCGTTGATCACACTGTTCTTTTTCCTTATCACAGGTCAGGCTTTCGCTATTGATCCAGTGTATGAGGGTCCCAACGGCATTCGAGCGCAAGTGTTCGCCACCAACTGCCTGGCCTGCCATTCATCGGAAAAAGTCGGCGCGGCGCGTAACGGCGCTCCCCCCAATGTCAACTATGATACCTACGAGGCAACGGAACCGAATGCGGAGCGCGCCATCGTCAGCGCCGTGGAAGAGGAGTCGATGCCGCCCACCGGCAGCGGCATCCCGAAGCTTAACGACGAACAAAAAGCCGCCATGCTCGCATGGCAAAGCGCCGGTTTCCCTAGAGAAGCGACTACGCCCCCTCCTCCGTCCGCTACCGATTCCTCTTTCGATGGCACCACGCTGAGACTGCCGGTCGTGAATGTCGGCGATGAAAAGTTCAATGCAACGCTTGACCTCATCCCCCTTGAAGACAGCCCTACCGGTTCCGGCTTCGAACTGAGAAGCGCTGAGCTGACCACGGCGTCTTCGGACAATGCCGCGACTTATACCCCTGCAACCGGGATAGTAACGATACCTTCGGTAAATCTGACGACAGACGGCACCAGCGTAGGCACGGAAGATGCCCAATTGACGCTGATACCAAACTCGGATCCCATGCGGTTCATCCTGGAAGAACCCGGTTTTCCGAATATTTCGACTGAAGCCTCCTTCTCTTTCGATACCAATATTTTGACTCTGCCGGTCGTCAATGTCGGTGATCAAACATTCCGGGCAACCCTGAGGCTGATCAATCTCGAAACCAGCCCAACCGGCGCTGGATTTGTACTGGAAACAGCCGAGCTAACCACGGCATCATCGGACAATGCCGCGACTTATACCCCTGAAACCGGACAAGTCATTCTGCCTTTTGTCGATCTGATACGAAACGGCGTCAGCGAGGGTCCGGTGAGTGCCGAAATGCAATTGGTGGAAGACTCTCAACCGCTAGAATTCAGCTTAACCAGTTTCACGCCTATCGAACAACAACAGCCACCTAACCAGTAATGAAGCCTTAACATTACTGGTTTACCGCCGATAGCGTCCTGTTTATAAAAAGGCAGTAATTATTAATGAAGGATTTTCTTCTCACGTATGAGACTCATTTATTTAACTTTGATCGCCAGCATCGCGGCGATAATGAGCTGTACGTCATTATCGCCGCAGCCCCTCTGAAACCGGAATTCAACAAAGCTCCTTAAACACATGCCCTGCCTGAGATGGGTATGACGCCCAATTATGAGAGTCAAAGCTCATACTCAACAATAGATTTTACCTGACTTAAATCAATGTAATAAGTCTCCGTGTTAGATAATTTGTCAGACACGACTTTATTGCAAGCCCCAAAGGTAAACCTATGAATATAAAAAGCTCGTTAGTCTTACTGTTTTCTTTCCTTGTCACAGGCCATGCTTTCGCTATTGATCCGGTTTATGAAGGCCCCAATGGCATTCGAGAGCAAGTGTTCGCCACCAACTGTCTGGCCTGCCATTCATCCGAACTGAGCGGCGCGGCGCGTAACGGGGCCCCACCCACTGTCAACTGGGATACTTACGAGGCAACGGAACCGAATGCGGAGCTCGCCATCGTCAGGGCCGTTGAGGAAATGTCGATGCCACCCGATGCCAGCGGCATCCCGAAGCTTAACGACGAACAAAAAGCCGCCATGCTCGCATGGCAAAGCGCCGGTTTCCCGCAAGAAGCGGCGGCCACCTCTACCAATGCCACTTTTGATCTTACTGAGAATACGTTGAAACTTCCGGTGGTCATTGTTGGCAGTCAAAAATTCAATGCCACCCTGAGGCTGATCCCGCTTGAAAGCAGTCCGACCGGCTATGGATTCGTGCTGGAAAATGCTGAGCAGACCACAGCGTCTTCGGATACTGCCGCAACGTATACTCCTGAAACCGGAAAAGTACTCATACCTTCGGTGGATGTGATACAAAACGGCACTGTCCAGGATCAGGCAACGAATGTCGAATTGACATTAGTGGCTGGCTCTGATCCTATGACGTTTAGCTTGGACGAAAGTGGCTTAGAGATTCCAACTACCGCCTTCTTCTCTTATGAAGCAAACAAGCTGGCACTGCCGGTCGTCAACGTCGGAGAGCAAAAGTTCAGTGCAATCCTGAAACTCATCCAGCTCCCAAGCAGTCCGACCGGCCTTGGATTCGAACTGGAAGACGCAGAGTTGACCACACTAACTTCGGACACTCCCGCGACTTATGACCCCGAATCCGGAATACTCACTCTGCCTCTTATTGATCTGCAGCGGAACGGCGTCAGTGAAGATCAAGTAAGCGCTGAAATGCAGTTGATAACGGGTTCCGATCCGTTGCAGTTCAGCTTGACCAGCTACACGCCTATCGCACAATGATAGCCACTAAACCAGCAATGGCGTTTGAACATTGCTGGTTTAACACCGATAGCGCCCTGTTTATAAAGTAGATAGTCATTAATGAAGGATTTTTCATCTCACGCATGAGACTGATTTATTTAACTTTGATCGCCAGCATCGCGGCGATAATGAGCTGTTCGTCATTATCGCCGCCGTCCCTGAAACCGGAACTCAGTACCGCGCAAAGCCATGCCCAATATGTCGGAGCAAGCGTCTGTTCCAGCTGCCATGAACTTGAAACCAGTCACTGGAACCATACGATTCATGCGCGCATTCCTCATTTGGCCGCGCCGGATAATCCGAAAGTAGAAGGCTGCGAAACCTGCCACGGCCCCGGATCGGAACATGTATCGGACCCTGCCGATAAATCGAAGATCATGGCCTTCACCCGCCAGTCAGGCTCGACCATCCGTCAGCAGAACTCCATGTGTCTTCAGTGTCATCGAGGCAAGGAGCGCATCGCCTGGCCGGGTTCGGCCCACCAAATGAACGACTTGAGTTGCAGCGATTGCCACAATCCGATGGCGCGGTTTTCGGAAAAAGGCCTGCTGGGCAAGGATGGCATCAATCAGACCTGCTACAGTTGCCATCAGCAACAGCGCGCCGAGTTCAGAAAACGCTCGCACATGCCCTTGCCCGAAGGCAAAGTCACCTGCACCGACTGCCACAACCCGCACGGTTCCGGCACCGCGCCATTACTGAAAGCCGATACGGTCAATCAGGTTTGCTATCAGTGTCATCAGGAAAAGCGCGGTCCCTTCATTTGGGAGCACGCACCGGTTCGGGAAAATTGCCTGAATTGCCATCAGCCGCACGGCTCCAATCACGAATCGCTGCTGGTCAGCACCAGGCCGTTTTTATGCCAGACCTGCCATACCAACCGCGGGCATCCCAACGATTTGCTGACCACCGGAAATCTGGCGTCGGCCTCCAATCCGGATGCGCGCCTCATCAACCGAAGCTGTCAAAACTGCCATGCTCAGATTCATGGCTCCAATCATGCGGCAGGCATGCTTTTCCATCGATGACGCGGCAGTGCTGCCCGTTATCGGCGCTGGCCGTTTCGGCAGCCAGCGCACCGCTTTGCTTATCGCATCGCTGGCTTTTGCCTCGTCGGCGACAGGCATAGGCAACCCGCCCGGAAACCATCTCAATCCCACAGGCACCGATATAACCCGGACCAAATCCTCGCAGGGACTTTCCGCTTTGAAGGAACACCCTTCCAGAACGCCGAGCGGTCTGCTGTACAACTCTCCCTATGCGCCATTAAGTTATAAAAAGCTGAACGAAGACTGGCGGTACCGGGGCAGCCTGGATTTCGGCTATTTATTCGGCAGCGACAGAAGATCGTCTTCAAAATTTAATGATTACAGCGACTGGCGCACAGGTCCCCTGCTCAATTATTTTTCGCTGTCGGGCTGGCAGGAGCGCGAAGGCTATTTTCTCGACGCGCAAGGCGGCGGCGTCGGGCGTGATGATCAGTATTATCAGTTATCGACAGGCCAGCTCGGCACCTTCAGGATCAACGGCTTTTTCAACCAGACGCCGCATACCTATACCGATAATGCCCTGACACTGTTCCAGGGCGTCGGCAGCGAAAACCTGAGCTTGCCGTCCGGTCTCGTTCCCGGCAGCAATAGCCGCGAGCAGATCCGGCAGGCTCTGGCATCGGCCTATAACCCCGATCTGGGCATCAACCGGGAGGAAAGCCGCATCGGCTTCAACTATACGCCGACGCTGGGCATGAAATTCTTCGCCGATTTCTCCCATGAAACACGCGACGGCAGGCGGGCCTTCGGCGGATCATTCCTGCCGCCGTTCTATGCCGGCCCGAACTCAGGCGGCATGGTCGAAACCATCGAACCCATCGATTACACGACCAACGAAATACGTTCCGGCTTCAGCTATGCCGATGCCGATTTGGAACTTAACCTGAACTATACCGGCTCATTTTTCGCCAATGACAAAGGCCAGTTGACCTTCGACAACCCGTTCACCAATCTTCCTGGCACGGACTTTATCATCGAACGCGGCCGCTTCGATTTATATCCCGACAATACTTTCCACCAGGTAAAAACCGATCTTGCCTACAGACTGCCGCTGCGCGGGCAACTGACCTCGACCCTGTCATGGTCGCGCATGTATCAGGACGATGACCTGCTCCCGTCAACTATCAACTCAGGCCGGACCTTTACCGGCATCGACATGGACCAGTGGAATTCCGCCGCATCGCTGTCGCAGAAAACGGCTAATGCCGAGATCACGAACTGGCTGTTTCAACTGGGCCTGCAACTGGCGCCATGGGACCCGTTGACGCTGAAAGCGAAATTCCGCTATTACAACGAAGCCAACGATACGGACTATACCGCGTTCAACCCGCTAACCCGTCAATATGGCCTGATCCTCGAAGACGGTTCGCAAGGCGGCGAGGTTTTCAGGCCGGCCTCGCCGCAAAGCCCTTTCCACTACCGAAGCATCCCCTTCTCGCAAGAAGTCATGGACTGGTTCCTCGATACCGATTACCGGCTCAGCTACAAGACCACGGCCGGCTTCAGCTATCATTTTGAACAGCATGATCCCAGCTACCGCGAGCGCGACAGCACCGACGAAAACCATTTTAAAATCCACTTATCGAACCGTTCGCTGTCCTGGACCACCTTGCGCCTGTCTTATGAATACGCGGTCCGGGACGGCAGCGATTACAACTATAATCCCTACGTGCCTTTCTATACCGCCTCGCTGCCCGGATTCAGATCGTCGCTGCCCGACGGTGTCACGCCGCATACGCTCGCCGATCTGAGAAAATACGATTTGAGCGACCGGTATCAGAACCAGGTCAAGGCCCAGGCCAATTTTCTGCTACGCGACGACCTGGATCTGCTCGCTTCCGTGAACTGGACCGACAACGATTATGACGTCCGTTACGGACTGCAAAACGCCCGGACCCTCTCGGCCAATCTGGAAGGCAACTATCAGCCTTCGTCACGACTGAATGCCTACGCTTTCTACAGTTTTCAAAAGCAGGAAAGCCAGCTCAGCAATATCAACGATATCGGCTTCTCGGCCGACCCTAATGCCGGCGGAAGCCGCTTTCCCTATGCCGCCGCCTGGCAAGAATCCGTCGACGACATCAACCACCTGATAGGACTCGGCTTTCGCTACCAGTTCAACCCGTTCGATATCGACATCCGTTATTCATATAACTGGGCGGACACTCACGTTGACTATGACGCCGCATCCAATCTGGCCTTCGCCAATCCGGATGTCGGCAACCAGGCGACTAACAACAGCTTTCCGGTGATTAATTTCGACAGGCATATTCTGGAAACCAACTTAAGGTGGAACCTGCGCAAGGACATATCGATGCGGTTCTATCATCGCTATGAACACAACACCATACAGGACTGGCATTACGACGGACTCACGCCGCTGATCGGCAATCACCTGTTTCTGAATGCGATTCCGGAGAATTATGGCGAGCATGTTTTTGGGGTGTTTGTGCAGTATCGTGTTCAGTAATTAGATATACCCCGTTTGCCCCACCGGGCACCGCAGCTTTTAGCGGCTGTAGGCGGTAGGCTGGGTTAATAACCCAGCATTTCGGCCGCCCATGCCGGGTTTCCGCTAAAGCTCCAACCCAGCCTACACAGTCGTAGGGTACGCATCGCGTACCTTGCCTGCTCATTCCCCCGCCACAAGCAACGGATACGGATTGATCGCGCCCTCGCGGTAAGCATAAATCCCATAATGCAGATGCGTCGGCCCGCCTTTGGCATTGCCGCTATCGCCGACGTAGCCGATCACATCGCCGCGCTGGACGAGTTCATAGGCTTTAACAGGCCCGAAGCGATCCAGATGCGCGAAGTAATGGACCTGAAGCCCTGGCCCCAAGAGCCTGACATTATTGCCGCCGAGACGATTCTCCCCCATACCGATAACCAGGCCCCGGACCGGCGCAAGCACCGGCGTGCCGCGTCTGGCGAAAATGTCGATGCCCTTATGCTGCCTGCCGCCGCTGCGCGGGTTGCCCCAGGAGTCGGCGATCGCCTTGCGCGATACGCCTTGCACGGGAATCGGCAATGCCGACGGCGCATCGGACGTCATGAGCGAAAACAGCGCCTTGGAATGCGGAACCACCATCAAGACGGCACCTGAAAGAAAACCGGCCAGCATCAGCAAGGCAAGAAACATTCTCATGGACGCCTCATGCCAAAGCGTCCAAAAAACCGCAGATTCGAGCGGGGCGGCAGGCGTTCTCCAACATTCATGATTTTCACTCCAGACAACACGCCGGTTATTTTTAGGACAAATCTTCAGGCATTATTCTCATTGTCCTTAAAAAGCCTGAATGGATTTTTTAACGGTTTTTTTATGAATTTTCATTTTCTGATGAGGTCGAAAATCCGTGCAAGCCCAAACATAAGTAGAGTCAGATACTTGTCTACAGTAGAGTCAGATACTTGTCTACCGCTTCGCACCGATAATTGAGCCCAGGAGTCTGCTGTTGCCATGATAGAAACTGATTCAAACGCGCGCGTGATTTATGTACCGGGATTTCTCGCAGCTTAAAGACCGCAATGTTGACGTGCTGATTTGCGGCGGCGGCGTTTATGGCGCCTGGACGGCCTACGATGCGGCCTTGCGCGGCCTGAAGGTCGCCATTGTCGATCAGGGCGACTGGGCCAGTGCGACCTCTTCCGCATCCAGCAAGCTGATTCACGGCGGCTTGCGCTATCTGGAATCCCTCGACTTCAAGCTGGTCAGAAAGACCCTGGCCGAACGGCAGATGCTGCTCAAAACCGCGCCGCACCGGGTCTGGCCGCTATGTTTCGGCATACCGGTTTATAAAAACGGGCGCATGGGCTCGCTGCAATTAAAAATTGGTCTGCTCCTTTATGATCTGCTGGCCAGCACGGTGCCCAAAACCCAGACTTACCAATACCATTCCCCCGCCGAGTTCGCCGAGCGATTCCCCTGTCTTGAAACGGCTGGCCTGACAGCCGGCTTTACCTATTTCGACGCCCAGACCGACGATGCCCGCTATGTCCTGGAACTGATAGCCGGCGCGCAGAACAGCGGCGCTATCTGCCTGAACTATTGCCGGCTCAGCCGGTTTCTGGAAAATGACGGCCGGCTCTGCGGCGCTGTCTGTCAAGACCAGGTCACGGGCGAGATGGCCAATGTCGGCGCCGCTCTGATCGTCAATACGGCCGGCCAGTGGTCGGCTTGTCTTCGGAGCGACAACCGCTACAGACTCTCGAAAGGCGTGCATTTGATCCTGCCGAAAGTGCTGGAAAATGAAGCGCTGCTGCTGACCGCGCAAGCCGACGGGCGCGTGTTTTTCATGATGCCCTGGTACGGGCTGACGCTGCTTGGCACGACCGACACCGATTATAGCGGCGACATCGAGCACGTGGCGGTCGAACCCGAAGACATCCGCTATCTGCTGTCCGAAGCCAATCGCGTGCTCAGGACGGCAAACTGGACAGAAAACGACATCATCGGCCGATACGCCGGCTTGCGCGTGCTGAAGCCTGGCGATGAAGCGTCGCCTTCGGACGTCAGCCGTGACTGGACATTAAAAATCGCCAGCGATGGCCTGCTCTCTTCTATCGGCGGCAAGCTGACTTCAGCGCGTGAAGATGCCGAGCGCATAGTCGATACGGTATGCAGGCAATTAGGCATCGACGCCGTCAGCCAGACCTTCGGCAAAGCCTTTCCCTGGAGCCCCGACACGGACTATGCGGAATGGTGCGCCGGCGCTTCATACAAGGCCACGCATCTGGGCATCGACAGCATCAGCGCGCACTGGCTGCTGCGCCGCCACGGCAACCGGATGCCGGCCGTATTCGAGTTGTGCGAACAGGAGCCTGAACTGGCCCGGCGCATAACGCCGGCGTTGCCGTTCATCATGGCCGACCTGGTTTTCTGCGCGCGGCACGAAATGGTCGTGCATCTGGAAGACCTGTTGCGACGTCGCATGCCGCTGCTGATCCTGGCCAAGCTGTCGCCGGTCGAATTGCAGCGCCTGGCCTGCATCGCCGCTGAGGCACTGGGATGGGACCGGCATACGATGAATCATCAACTCGACAGTTGTACCGAAAAATGGCTGCTTCACTGACTTCGACTATCGCGCTGGACCTGGGTTCGACCGCCATCAAGGCCGGCATCCTGGCCGATAGCGGCGAATTTGCCGCCGTGCTTTCGCGCCCGGCGCCGACCACGACGGGCGAAAACGGCATCTGCGAAAGCGACGCACTGGCCTATCTGACCACGGCCACCGAACTGCTGGACCAATGCCTTGCCGATACGGGCGGCAACGCCAGACTGGGTTTATCGTGCCAGCGCTCCTCTTTTCTTCTCTGGGACAAGATCAGCGGGCTGCCGGTCACGCCGCTGATATCCTGGCAGGACACGCGCGGGGAAGCCAGTTGCAAGACGTTGCGCTCGCAGGAACCCCTGATAAAAGACCTGACCGGCCTGCGCCTGACGCCATATTATTTCGCGCCCAAGCTGCGCATCTTGCTGGAGGATCGTCCTGCCCTGCGCGAGGGCCTTGAGCAGGGCGAACTGATCGTCGGCACGCTGGACTGTTTCCTGATTTACCACTGGTCGGGCGGCAACCGGCATCAAACCGATGTCTCCATGGCCGCGCGCACCTTGTTGATGGATGTTCGGCAGGCGGCCTGGTCGCCGGTTTTATGCGACCTGTTCGGAATTCCGTTGAACTGGCTGCCGGCCATCACGCCCTCTTCCGGCCTGAATCTGACGCTGAACAACGGCTGTACGCTGCAAGCCGATATCGCGGACCAGTCCGCCGCACTGATCGCCAGCATCCGGCCCGATAGTACGGAAGCACTGGTCAATCTGGGCACCGGCGGCTTCGTGGTCCGTTATCTGCCCGAGCAAGTCCCGATGCAGATAGACGGGTATCTGCGGACCCTGGTTTACGAGGACAGCACTTCGAAAACGCATACCGCCATCGAAGGGACGATCAACTCCATCGCCGCCGCGCTGGCCCCCTACCCTTATCAGGACTGCCGGCTGGAAAATCTGGCCGAAGCGGTGCAACTGTTCTGCACTTGCGAGCCGAGCGGACTGGGCGCACCGTATTTTCGCGAAGCATCCGGCACCGTTTTTTCAGCGCCTGTCGATCATTTGAGTGAACATCAGATCGCCTGCCTGTTGCTGGAAGGCATTATTTTTCGCGTGACGCGCATACTTGATGATTTCCGGCGTTGCCATGGCATCGACCGTGTTTATCTGTCCGGCGGCTTGTCCGAAGTGCCGGCGCTGCGGCAAGGCATAGCCGCATGCAGTTCGGTCGAGGTTCACAGCCTGCAGCAAAGAGAAGCGAGTTTGCTCGGCGCCGCTATCCTGGCCGCCGATCTGCCGCCGGCTTATGCGAGAAAATCGGTAATCGTATCGCCGACGTCCGGCGCCGGCGCATTAAAGGACAAATATCAACATTGGAAAATCTGGTTCGATGCATTCCTTAATACATGACATAAAATTAACGAAGAGCGCGGCTGTTGACCGTCCGGGCATGAGCAACCTTCATGAGGTACAGGGTGTGAATGCTTGGTATACTAACCGGAGCCGACTATCAGAAAAACCATTCAAGAACAGGTTGAAAACAACATGCAAAAATCCATTATAAATACCCGCCTGTTAGCCGCCGGCCTGATTATCTCAGGCATGCTGGGCGGTTGCGCGACGACGCCCAAAACGGGGGAAGCCAACGCGAACGACCCTTTGGAAGGCTGGAACCGGGGCGCGCAGTCATTTAACGATGATGTCGACGACGTTATTTTAAAACCGATGGCGAAAGGTTACCTGTGGATAACCTCGGATGCGGTCGACGAAGGCGTGTCCAACTTCTTCAGCAACCTGAACGATATCGGCGTCACCGTCAACGATCTGCTGCAGTTTAAAATGCTGCAGGCCGGCATGGACGCCAGCCGTTTCCTGATCAACACGACGGCCGGGGTAGTCGGGGTTTTCGATGTGGCCAAGCATATCGATTTGCCCAAACACGATGAGGATTTCGGCCAGACTTTGGGCTATTGGGGCATTCCCTCCGGCCCTTATCTGGTGCTGCCGTTCGCCGGCGCCAGTTCACCGCGCGAGGCGGTCGGCCTGCTTGGCGATGCCCTCCTGAGCCCTTTGACCTATGCCTTTCTGCTTTCCGGCGGCATGGTCAATGCCGTATCGTTGGCTTCCAGCGCGGTCGATGTCGCCGATACGAGAGCCGGCTTGATGTCGACGGAAAAAATGATCGACGAAGCGGCCGTGGACCGCTATGAATTCATCAAAAACTCCTACCAGCAGCACCGTGAATTCCTGGTCAACGACGGCAGTGCCCCATCACAGGAAGCGGACGGTTTTGACATAGACAAAGAAGTTTCCGAAATGGAGGATATCGATAACGCCTCAACGGATGCGGCCGAAACGAATGCCGCCGGTAATGCCTCGGCTAATACGACCAGAGTGAATGCGGTCACGGCGATTCCTGACAACACCGTCAAGATAACGCCGATAGCCGACAGGGCGCCTGTTGCCACCCATACGCTGAAACTGGAGGACGCTAAACCAGCCGTTTCGCCCAAGTCGGTTCCGGTGACCCGGCACTTCCTGGATTTATCGACTCCTCAAGAGGAATAACGCCATGCCTAGAGTACCTTATCCCGACAACTGGAGTGATATCGATACCGCACTCTATAAAAGATCGATCAAGGTATTCAGTTCCGTTAAAAAAATGCTGGGCGTCAAGCTTAAGCTCCATGCCGACACTCAGGTTCAGCAAGGCGATATCTTTTTATTCAACCATTTCTCGCGCTTTGAAACGTTTATCCCGCAATTTCTGATCTATGAGAAAACCGGCGCCTACAGTTGCGCCATCGCCTCGGGAGAATTCTTTCAAGGCGACACGGTACTGGCCCGATACCTGAGGAACGTCGGCGTGTTCCCCCATGATCATCAACGCTTGTTCCCCCTGCTTGCCGAACAGATACTCCGCGGCCGCAAGGTCATCGTCTTTCCCGAGGGCGGCATGGTCAAGGACCGCCGCGTCATGGACCAAAAAGGCCATTACAGCGTTTATTCGCGGCTGACCGGCGAAAGGCGCAAGCATCATACCGGCCCCGCCGTGCTGGCGCAGGGCCTCGAGGCCTTCAAAGCCACGATCCGCAATGCCTATACCGACAAAGATTATGATCAGCTGTTGCGCTGGAAGGAAGACCTGCACCTCGACAGCCTCGACCAATTACTGACCGCCGCGCTGAAACCGACCCTGATCATACCGGCCAATATCACGTTTTATCCGATTCGGTCCGATGAAAATCTGCTGTTGACGAGCGTCGAACTGTTCGCCGACGGGCTCAATCTGCGCCAGACCGAAGAACTGCTGATCGAAGGCAACATCCTGCTCAAAAATACCGACATGGATGTCCGCATGGGCGCACCAGTTGATCCCTATAAAGTCTGGCACTGGTGGAACCGCTATCTGCTGGGATTGGTAGCCTCCGAATTCAGGACCCTCGATGATGTGTTTGCGCTGCATGCCAGGCCTAGGAACTGGAAGCAGAAAATGCTGGGCTCGTATTTTAAAAAAAGCGCCGCAGCCACGCGCAATCAATACATGGAAGAGATCTATGCCAATGTCACGATCAATTTAAGCCATCTGGCCTCGACGCTGATCATGCATTGCATCGAGAACGGCCGGCAGCAGATCGAGCGCCAGCGTTTTTTCACGACGCTGTACATCGCCGTCAAGCATTTGCAGAACAACACCAAAATCAATCTGCACAGGAGCCTGCTGAACCCGATCGATTACAGCGATTTGATCACCGGCACCAGCAAGCGCTTCGAGCAGTTCATCTCAGTGGCGATCAAAAACGGGCTCATTCTCGAATATGAAGAGTACTACCAGTTCTTGCCCAAACTGCTGGAAGAGCATGACTTTGACAACATCCGGCTGGAAAACCTGATCGCCGTTTATGATAACGAGGCCGAACCGATAACCGCCGTCCGCAAGATCATGGTTAAAGCGCTGGCCGAGTATGATCATGTCGACCCGCAGAGATTGGCCGCCTGGCACTTCGACGATGAATGCCGCGATTTGAGCTGGGAGCGGCATCTGTACAGCAAGGCTCATTTCGACGATATCAATGAAAATGAAGCGGCCTCCGCCGATCCCTCGCCGTTTTTCCTGCAGCCCGAACACGATAACGGCATCGGCGTGTTATTGGTACACGGCCTGCTCGCGAGTCCGGCCGAAACCCGAGGCTATGGCGAGTATCTGGTTAAACAGGGCTATACGGTCATGGGCGTCAGGCTGAAAGGCCATGGCTCATCGCCGTACGCGCTGCGTGACCAGAACTGGCAGGATTGGTACGCGTCCGTGCAGCGCGGCTTCACCATACTGAAAGCTCACTGCAGCCGGATTTTCGTCACCGGCTTTTCCACCGGCGGCGCCATGGCGCTAAAGCTGGCCTCGGAAGGACACCCACAAATCATCGGCGTCAGCGCGATCGCCGTGCCGCTAAAATTTCTCAACCCGACCTTTATGCTCGTACCGTTATTGCACGGCACCAATAAGCTGGTCGGCTGGGTTTCGGCCTATGAAGGCGTCAAGCGGTTTATCGAAAACACACCGGAAAATCCGAACATCAATTACCGGCACACGCCGATCAGAAGTTTATATGAACTGCGTCTGCTGATCGATGACATGGATGAGGTTCTGCCTCTTATTGATATACCCGTATTCGTCGTTTATGCCGATCAGGACCCTATCGTATCGATAAAAAGCGCGCAGGAAATCTTCGAAAAACTCGGTACGCCCCACAAACAGCTCAAGATCATAAACGCCGACCGCCACGGCATCCTGCTGCATAACCTCGGCAACACCTGGGAAATGATCGATGACTTCATGGCCGACTGCATCGATGAAACCAATCAGGATACAGCCGGTCAAAGAAGAGCTAGTGAGATTTATCTGCCCACCCTGCCGGAGTCGAGCCGCTAGAAATCAAGCCTACTTCACTGGAGATAAGGATTATGAAAAATGTCGTTATTGCCGGATATTGTCGGTCGCCGTTTACGCCCGCCCATAAAGGCCGCCTTATTAAAGTCAGACCGGACGATCTCGCGGCGCAGGTTGTCAAGGGATTGATCGAAAAAACCGGCGTCAACCCGCATGACATCGAAGACCTGATCCTGGGTTGCGCGTTTCCCGAAGGCGAACAGGGGCTCAATGTCGCCCGCCTGATCGTCAATCTGGCCGACTTGCCGATTTCTGTCGCCGGCATGACGGTTAACCGCTTCTGCGGCTCATCCATGCAATCCATCCATATCGCCGCCGGCGCCATTCAACTGAATGCCGGTTCGGCATTTATCTGCGCCGGCGTTGAATCGATGACGCGGATTCCGATGGGCGGCTACAACTACATGCCCAATCCGGCCCTTTATGAGAAGCTGCCCGAGGCCTATATCAGCATGGGCGATACAGCCGAAAACCTGGCCCGGCAATACGACATATCGCGCGCTGATCAGGAAAGTTTCGCCCTGCTGAGCCAGCAAAAAGCGTCCGAAGCCCAGCAGCAAGGCCGGTTTGCCGATGAAATCATCCCGATCAACACGCCGGACTCAGATCTTGTGGACCAGGACGGCTGCATCCGGACGGATACCAACATGGAGGCCATGGCGCAGCTGCCTCCCGCTTTTCAGACCAACGGCAGCGTCACGGCCGGCACTTCTTCGCCCTTGACCGACGGCGCCGCCGCGGTGCTGGTCTGCAGCGAAGAATACGCCGACGCGCACGGCCTCGATAAACTGGCCCGGATCAGGTCGATCGCCGTTTCGGGCTGCGCGCCGGAAATCATGGGCATCGGCCCGGTCGGCGCCTCCATCAAAGCCCTGCAGCGCGCCGGACTCGAGCTGGACGATATCGATATCGTCGAATTGAACGAAGCGTTTGCCGCGCAGTCGCTGGCCGTCCTGAAAGCCTTGCCGGTTCCATTACACAAGCTGAACCTGGACGGAGGCGCCATCGCATTGGGCCATCCGTTGGGCGCATCGGGCGCCCGAATTACCGGCAAAGCAGCCAGCCTGCTGAAACGCGAAAACAAACGCTACGCGCTGGCCACGCAATGCATAGGCGGTGGTCAAGGCATCGCGACCATTCTGGAGGCAATCTGATGGATATCAAAAAAGTCGCCGTGATCGGTGCCGGCGTCATGGGAGCCAGTATCGCCGCTCATATCACTAACGCCGGCGTGCCCGTTTATCTGCTCGATATCGTTCCCAAGGATGCCAAAAGCCGCAATGCCATCGCTGAAACGGCCATCAAGAAACTGCTTGAAGCCGAGCCCGCGCCGCTGATGCATAAAAACAATGCGCGTCTGATCACGCCCGGCAATGTCGAGGACCATCTGAACTGGCTGGCTGATGTGGACTGGGTCATCGAAGCCGTTCTTGAAGACCTGCAAATCAAACAATCGCTTTATCAGAAACTGGCAGCCGTCTGCCGTGACGATTGCCTGATCTCATCGAACACCTCGACGCTGCCCCTGGCGCTGCTGACGCAAGGCCTGCCGAAAAGCTTCACACAGCGTTTCATGATCACGCATTTTTTCAATCCGCCGCGCTATATGCGGCTGCTGGAACTGGTGGCAGGCCCTGATACCCGGCCCGAGCTGGTCGAAATGGTCAACCGCTTCGCCGATATCAGACTGGGCAAGGATTGCGTGACCTGCAAGGACACGCCCGGCTTTATCGGCAACCGCATCGGCGTGTACTGGCTGCAGTGCGGCCTGCTGGAAGCGATGGACCGGCATCTCGGCATCGAACAGGCTGATGCCGTCATGACGCCTTTCGGCATTCCGAAGACCGGCATCTTCGGCCTTCTGGACCTGGTCGGCCTGGATCTGATCCCGCATATTTTGAAAGGTATGGAACTGGCGCTGCCGAAGGCCGATGCGTTTCATCAGGTCAACCGGCTGCCGGAACGGGTCGCCAACATGATCAAGGAAGGCTATACCGGCAGAAAAGGCAAAGGCGGCTTTTACCGGCTGAACAAAACCAACGGCGAGCGCGTTAAAGAAGCGATCGACCTCGAAACAGGCAGTTATCATCCGGCTGAAAAGCCCAAGACCGACGACCTGCATGAATCCGTGGGCGCGATAGCGAAGTCGCCCCTGCAAGCCTTGTTGTCAGGCTCAGGCCCTGCCTCGCTCTATGCCTGGCAGGTCTGGTCCAGGACGCTGAGCTACGCCTCTGGTCTGGTGCCTGAAATAGCCGACGATATCGTCGCCGTCGATACGGCCATGCGCGAAGGATTTAACTGGAAATACGGACCGTTCGAATTGCTGGATCAGATCGACGTCGCCTGGTTCGTCGACAGGCTGCGTGCGGAAAATCGCGAGGTGCCGCCATTATTGGCGGTCAAACAGCCCATGTATCAGGTCAGCTCGGGGCAGCTGACATTTGCCGGTCTGTCGGGCAATTACCAACCGGTCCGCAGAGCGGAAGGCGTGCTGCTGCTGTCCGATGAAAAATTGCGGCAGCCGGCCGTACTGGTCAATCCGTCGGCCAGCCTCTGGGATATCGGCGACGGCGTCGCCTGTCTGGAGTTTCACAGTAAGATGAACACGCTCGACATGGACACCATGACGCTGATCAGGCAAAGCATCGACAAAGTCAGCAACGAATTTGCAGCGCTGGTCATTCACAACGACGGCGAGAATTTTTCCGCCGGCGCCAATCTGACCTTGCTGATGCAGGCTATTCACAACAGCGACTGGACGGCTGTCGAACAATTGCTGCTGCAGGGACAACAGACCTTTAAAGCCCTGAAATTCGCGCCTTTCCCGGTAGTCGGCGCGCCATCGGGGCTGGCTTTGGGCGGCGGCTGCGAAATATTGTTGCACTGTGACGCCATACAGGCGCATGCCGAATTGTATATCGGCCTCGTGGAAGTCGGCGTCGGCCTGGTTCCGGCCTGGGGCGGCTGCAAGGAATACCTGCGCCGCTGGCTGAAGCTTCCCAAGCGGCCCGGCGGCCCTATACCGCCGATTGTCAAAGCCTTCGAAACCATCGGTATGGCCAAGGTATCGAAATCGGCCATGGAAGCGAAAGAGTTGCTGTTCCTGGCGCACACCGACGGCATCAGCATGAATAAAAGCCGCCTGCTGGCCGACGCCAAGGCCAAGGCGCTGGCGCTCAGCCAGGATTATCGTCCGCCTGAACCCAGTGTTTATGCGATGCCTGGAGAGACTACCCGGGTATTGCTCAGCATGGGCGTTAAAGCCTTGCATCTACTGGGCAAAGCCACCGAATACGATGTCGAAGTCGGCGGGAAGCTGGCCTATGTCCTGAGCGGCGGCCATGATGCCGACATCACGTCGCCGTTAACGGAAGGCGACATACTAGCGCTGGAACGGGAGGCATTCGTGCAACTGGTACAACAACCCGGCACCCTGGCACGACTGGATCATATGTTGAAAACCGGCAAACCGTTAAGGAATTAAACGCTGATAATAATTGCTCATTCACCGCGGAATTTTACGGCGAACGCGCATCTATAACAAACCGAGGAGAACAACAATGCTCTGGTTACTCGCCCTATTCCTCCTGTTAGGGGTGCTTGCCTATTACAGAACCTCGCTGCTGAAATCGACGATCGCCATCGCCCTGCTGCTGAGCGCTTATACGCTGCTAAGCAATCTGCCTCTGCTGAATGCCGTGCTATGGATAAGCTTTTTGCTTTTAGCCATACCCATCAATTACTCGCCCCTGAGACAGCAGATCGTCAGCGCCCGGGTTTTCAGACTGATGAAGGACGCGCTGCCGGTCATGTCGCAAACCGAACGCGAAGCGCTGGAAGCGGGCAATACCTGGTGGGATGCGGAATTGTTCTCGGGCAATCCGGACTGGAGAGTGCTGCAGAACCTGCCGGCCGCCAAACTGACCGAGGAAGAACAGGCCTTTCTGGACGGTCCCGTTGAAACGCTCTGCGCCATGCTCAATGACTGGGACATCACACACAACCGCCGGGATCTGCCTGAAGAGATCTGGGACTACATCAAAAAACACAAATTCTGCGGCATGATCATTCCGAAGCAATACGGCGGGCTGGATTTTTCCAACACGGCGCATTCGGCCTGTGTCATGAAGCTTGCCAGCCGCAGCACCACAGCGGCCGTCACGGTCATGGTGCCCAATTCGCTAGGCCCCGCCAAATTGCTGCTGGAATACGGCACGGAGGAACAAAAGAACCATTATCTGCCGCGCCTGGCTTCGGGCGATGAAATCCCCGCCTTCGCACTGACCGGCCCGCATGCCGGCAGCGATGCCGGCGCCATGCCCGATACCGGCATCGTCTGCCATGGCCAGTTTGAAGGCCGGGAAGTACTGGGCATCCGGCTTAACTGGGAAAAACGCTATATTACATTGGGCCCCGTCGCCACGGTACTGGGCATGGCCTTCAAGCTCTATGATCCCGAACGGCTGATCGGCGACCAGGAAAGCCGGGGCATCACCGTGGCCCTGATCCCGACCAATACGCCCGGCGTATCGATCGGCAGGCGCCATCTTCCGCTTGATTCGGCATTCCAGAACGGCCCTAACTGGGGCAAGGATGTGTTTATTCCGCTGGACTGGGTCATCGGCGGCGTCGAACAGGTCGGCAACGGCTGGAAAATGCTCATGCAATGCCTGTCCACGGGACGGGCCATTTCGCTGCCGGCACTGAGCGTGGGTACGGCAAAATTCACCTGCCGCAATACCGGCGCTTATGCCTGCATCCGCAAGCAATTCAATCTGCCGCTCGGCGAATTCGAAGGCATACAGGAGCCGCTTGCGCGCATGGCCGGCGAAACCTATATTCTCGATGCCGCGCGCAAAGTCACGACCGCGGCATTGGACTATGGCAAAAAACCTTCCGTGATCTCGGCCATCGTCAAATACGAACTGACCGAACGCATGCGCCGCATCGTCAACGACGGCATGGACATCCAGGGCGGCTCGGGCATCTGCCTGGGGCCGCACAATTATCTGGGCCGACTCTACCAGGTCATTCCGATCAGCATCACCGTCGAGGGCGCCAATATTCTGACCCGCACGATGATGATTTTCGGCCAGGGCGCCATCCGCTGTCATCCGTTTATCCAGGAAGAAATGGCCGCCTTGCAGCAGGAGCCGTCCAGGCAGACCTTACAGCAGTTCGACGAGATTTTGTTCCGGCATATCGGCTTTTTCATCCATAACATGGCGGCCAGTTTCTGGCTGGGGCTCACCAATGCCTGTTTCCTGCGCGTGCCCGGCGATCGCATGACCAAGCGCTACTACCGGCGGATCGCCCGTCTCAGTGTCGATTTCGCGCTCGTTGCCGACTTCGCTTTATTTTCCCTGGGCGGCTCGCTGAAACGCAAGGAAAGAATCTCTGGGCGATTTGCCGATGTCTTGAGCAATCTGTATTTGTGCTCCTGCGTGCTCAAGCATTACCACGACCAGGGCTGCCCCGTTGACGATGCGCCCTTGCTGAACTGGGCCTGCCAGCATACCCTGCATCGGGCGCAGCAGTCCCTGCTGGCCGTTCTGTGGAAGCTGCCGATGCGCCCGATAGCCCTGCTGTTGCGATTGATTATCTTCCCGACCGGCAAACCTTATACGCCGCCCAATGATAAACTGGCGCATAAAACGGCCTCGCTGCTGCTTGCCGATACGCCGGTGCGCGACCGTTTAACCTCCGGCATTTACATCACCGACAAAGCCGACGATGCAACCGGTCGCATTGAAGTTGCCTTTAAAGCCGTACTGGCCGCGGCGCCCGTGGAAGCCAAAATCCGTGTCGCTCAACTGCACAAGCAATTATCCAAAGGCGATCAATCCAGGACCATTGCTGAAGCGTTGGCGAAAGGCATCATCGCGCAGCATGAAGCGGACTTGATCACTGCCGCCGAACAGGCCAGAATAGCGGCCATCAGTGTTGATGATTTCAACCCCGAAGAATTGACCGGCAGATTTAAGCACACCTGACAGTATCCGACGCCGGTTATTTCCAAAATATGGCACAATCAATAGTATACATGTCTGATTATTTCACAACTGTAGCTAAGTGTTGTACCATAACGTTCAAATAATGTTTAAATGCCTGAGACCAGCCTCAAGCTTGAGTAATCGGAGAAATAAATGCCTGTCAGTGTTGATGATTTTAAGAAAGCGCTACAATTTTGGGCCAGCGGCGTCACTGTCGTTACCACTCAATCCAGGAAATTCGGCGTGCAAGGCATGACTGTAACCGCGTTTTCCAGTGTTTCAGTCAGTCCGCCTCAAGTACTGGTGTGCATCAATGATTCGGCGGACACCGGCGCCGGCATTGAAGAAAGCCGGTGCTTTGCCGTCAATGTGTTGAGTTCGGAGCAACAGGACGTTTCCAATCAGTTTGCAGGCGGCAGCAGTCAGCAGCAACGTTTCGAAAGCACGGCCTGGGAACCCGGCATAACCGGCGCCCCCATCCTGACCGACAGCATCATGTCGCTGGATTGCAAGGTCGTTGAGAAAGTGCGCGCCGGCACGCACTGGATCATTATCGGGGAAGTGCAAGACACGATTCGCCGTCCGGGTGATCCGCTCCTGTATTATTGTGGCAATTACCGGCAGCTTTCGTAGGCTGGGTTGATAAACCCAGCACAAAGCACATTGAGATGCTGGGTTTATCAACCCAGCCTGCAGAAGCTATCTTTCACGAAACACATCCAGTTTCGTGAAAGATAGCCATCCCCCATCAATCTCTTTTACTGATGATTGATAACTTTTCCTTCCTGCACAACAGAACGCACACGAATATCTCTTTGTGGGAAAGGAATCTCTATATTATGCTCGCGAAACGCATGGTCGAGCCGAACATGCAGATCATGCGTAACAGGCAGCCGATTTGACAGTTCGCTGACAAAAATACGGATAGAGAAATTCAGCGCACTTTCGCCGAAGCCCACAAATAATACACTTGGTTCAGGATCGGCAAGTACCAGCGGGATAGAACGAACCGTGTCGATCATGATTTTATGCGCCAATGCCACATCGGAGCCGTAAGCGATGCTGACCGGTATCACAACCCGGGTTGTCGCGTCGCTTAAAGTCCAGTTTACCAATTGATTGGTAATAAAGGTTTTATTGGGCACGATCAATTCTTTCTGATCCCAGTCTATTATCGTCGTGGCGCGCATTTGAATACGACTGACCTTACCGCTCACATCGCCGATAGTCACTGTGTCGCCAACGCGCACCGGGCGTTCGAATAACAAAATAATACCCGACACCAGATTGGCGAAGATTTCCTGCAGCCCGAAGCCCAAGCCAACGCTTAGTGCCGCCACCAGCCATTGTACTTGTGACCAGCTGCCGCCCAACTCATTGGCAACGCCGATGAAACCAATGGAAACCAAAACATACTTGGCCAGCTGGTTAACTGCGTAGCGGCTGCCCGCTTCTACCGATAAGCGCCGGAATATCAATAACTCGACCACACCGGAGAAATTGCGTACCGAAACAACAACGATAAAGGCGTACAATCCGGCCAGCATCAAATTGGTCATCGTTATCGGCTGATAGCCTTCCTGTCCGTCGACTATAACCTTGTGTTGCCAAAGCACGATGTTATCCAGGAATGAAAACGCCGGCAGGATATTTTTCCAGATCATCCAGAATCCGATAATCAGACCGAAACCGATAAAAACATTCAGTAATTTCGTGGTCTGGGCGTTTATTTTAGGGATATCGATCAGCTCTTCGTCGATAGGCAGTACAGGGTCTTCCGCGCCAGCCGCCACGGGCTTTGCGCTACTGGCTGCATGCTTGCGTTTTTGCCGGACGTTCTCCAAAGCCAATTGCCGATTGACCAGCGTCAACCAGCGCAGGACCATCTGGTGCACAATAACGGAGACAAAAATCAGCCGCAGCGTCACGGTCAATTTTTGCTGCAGTTCCACTGCGCTTTGATAATAGCCGGCAACGGCAAAACCAATCACAATGACAGGCGCCAGGATAATAGCCGAATACCAGACATAGCGCAGCCGGGACAGCCACTTATCAGGATGTGCCTGAATATAATCCTTTATCAACCCTTTTGACGGGTGCAATGCCTTCCCCAGAAAAACCGCCAGGACCGTCATGGCAACAATAAGCGCGAGGCGGCCGAGGTTATCGCTATGCCCTGAAGTTTGAGACGCCTCGGTGGCACAGATAATGAAAACGGCCGGCAGGATGACAAAGCGTATCCAGGCAATCTGGCTGCGCAAAAAACGGGTTGTGCTTTTCTGCCATTGGAAATGTTTGCTCGCTATGCCCTTGGAGGCAAACAGGCGATAAAAAAACTCAAGGAAGAATAAGGGAGCAGAAATGCCTAGCAATCCCGCCCCGACCGATCTGCTGAAATCAGCAGCATGGGCATGAGTATTTAAAAACCAGCCCAGATAATAAAGAAACAGCGGCAACGGCAATACCAGAATCAGCGTATATCCCAGCGCCCGCAACGTGTAATTGAAATTGTCCGTATAAATTTTTTCAACTTTTTCGGATACAGCCGCCAACTGCTGTTTTGCCCAGTTCCTGGCTGATATGGAAACAATCAGACCGAATACAGCGATGATAGCCAGAAACAGATTTTGCAAGGCTATATGGCCAGTATCCTTGACTGCGGCCAGCCAGTTAAACGGCGACAACAACCACTGTACCGAATAATACAGACCGATGATAAAGTCTTTATTGATCGGGTTGGAACTGGGCACCCATAATAACCGTTCATCCAGATAAACGGCAAAGTCATCGGCCTGTTTGACCATCTGTTGTCTGGCAAAATCCAGATCGCCCAGCGTGCGTAGATAAGTTGTATAAGCAACCGATAATTTATTCAGCAATTCTTTCTGACTATCCAGCAGGATGCGCAACTCGGCCTGTATCATCATGCGCTGATCGGCAGGCAGTGCCGCATCAACTTGTTGCTCCATTATGGTCCGCAGCTCTTCATCAGTATCCGCGAGTTTTTTCAACCTGTCCTCAATCTTGAATTGCTCAAGACTGGTTAAAGCCGTCTCGTTCTGAATCGTCTGCGATTGCAGCGCAAACTGGTCATTGGTCGGCAGATTACGCCGCTGTTCGCGCAATATCTTGCCCAATGCCGGACTCAGGCCGGCCAGGCTAATTTTCTTCTCGGCACTTTTAAAGTCATTGCCAATTTCGGCAGCCTGTCCATCTACCTTCGCCTTTTGTTCGCCGTAGCGCTCAAGCTTGCCTGTGATGACCTGCAAATCTCGACTATATTGGATGTTCTCGCGCGTGACGGCCTGAATAACGGCATGCTTGCCGGAAATGGCTTTTTCAGCCTGGCTGAGCGCTTCCTGCACTTCGCGCGCTTCCCGCTGTCGTTTTTCGACCAATAGACTTTCTATGGCTACCGCAACCGGATTCAGCGCAGTTTTCTGCATACTCAGCAACTGCAACTCGGCCTTGATCTGCTCCACTCTGGCCGGGTTGCTGATCGCCTCGATATCCAGCATCTTTAGCTCGGCCGTGCGCGATTCGATCAGCGTTTTCAGATGCATCTGCCAAGCTTCGGCTTCGAGTTTTGACTCCGAACTGGCGGCAGGCGCTTCCAGCTTTTTCTGCGCCGATTCAAGATCCTGTTTTGCCGCTACGATTTCTTCTCGTATGAGCTGCGGGCGACTGTTCTGCAAAGCCAGCTCATTTTCCAGCTTTTTTATTTGCTCATCCAGATTGCTGATTTTCCCTTTCTCAAGAATAAGCCGCTGCTCCAGTTCTTCGATGGCGATGTGACTGAAATCCTCGATTTTCTGTTTGGACAGCTTTTGCTCAAGCTGGTTAATATCTTTTTGCAGTTTTTTTGTTCGATCGGGCGCCTTGTTGACAGCTTCTTTAAAACCGGCCGTCTGGTTGTTGAATCCTTCCGTATTGGCCAGATTATCCTGTGCGGACTGGTAGAGTTTGAGCACTTTGGTTTTCAAGGCGGCATCCAGATCCTGCCGTGTGTTCAATGAGTCAATCCTGGCCTGCAACGTATCCCGGGCAATGCTGGATTTGCCGTTTTTTTGTCCCGTATCAGATGTGGATACTGTTTTTCCGGCCCAGACAGGAGACGATCCGAGACAAAGAATAAGCAATAAATACAGTAAATTATGAGCCATCGAACTGACAACGGCGCGCGAATCCATACTTTTCATGAGAAATTTTTACAGCTGGGAGAGAATAGACAGAGGGTTATAAAGTATAAAACAAGATAGCCTGACCGGTTTTTTGGAGCATTGCTTTACCATTTTATCAGAAAACAGTCCAATCTCAGCCTGTCTCCAAGTCATTATTCAGATCAAGCAATAGTTTGTGCAAAACATCAGTGCGGTATAGGTTAGCAAAGTTTTCTTAAGTTACGATTGCCCATAAATGACTGCCACATGTCAGCTCTATGATAAAATGCTGAGCTTGATGTCAGTATCACTGCATCATTGAGCCATTAAGAGTGAGTTATAAATTAGGTGTTACATTGCATGCGGTTGATTATCTTGGCAAGTGGTTATAATTTTGGGGTTAATTCCATTTTCAACACTTCGAAATTATCGCTAAAAAATGATTTGAAACTGTGGAGCATGCGTCATGCCTGCCGGTTGCTGATGCTGTTTTCTCTGGCCGTGCCCGCCCCATGGCTTCATGCGGAAGCCGTCGCCGAGCAGCCATCCGGCGTGGAAAAAGAAATCAGCGCCATTATAGCGGCCAAACAGCACCCTTACCTGAAACGATCAAGCTTTCTCAATCGAACTGAGGATCTTGAGAATCTCTATAAGCTCACCCATTATCGGCCGCTATGGTTAGGGCATGAACACTCGGAAAAAACTATCGCCGACGCCCTGGCGTTACTGGAAAAAGCCTCGGAACACGGTTTGAGCCCGGCAAATTATGACGCTGAAACGCTGCAACAAAAATTGCCCTCAGCTTTAAAGCCCGACCCGGAAGCTTATAGCTCAATCGCTTTATACGATACGGCGCTGAGCCTGTCTCTGCTGCGTTTTCTGCATGATCTGCATTACGGGCGCATCAATCCACAAGGCATCAATTTCAACTTGAAGCTAAGAGAAAAGCTGATTGATTTGCCCGAGCTGATTAAAGCCAGCCTGGCGCAGGACACAATTTCCAACCTGCCTTTACTGGTCGAGCCCAAATTAAAACAATATCAAAAGCTGAAACAGGCTTTAGCCACTTATCGTCAACTGGCTGCCGAATCCCAACCCTATAAATTGACTATCGCCAAAACCGTACACCCTGGCGATAAACTGCCGAAAATGGAAGATCTGCGCCGGTTTCTGATCACAGTCGGTGATATGCCTGAGGACAACGCCCCTGAAGACAACGCCGGCGATAATAACAAAGCTGAAAAATCATCGCTTTATACGGGCGAAATCGTGGAAGGCGTTAAAAAATTCCAGTACCGGCATGGCCTTGGCGCCTTTGGCGTCATCGGCAAGGACACAACCGCGGCACTCAATGTCCCGTTAAACCAGCGTGTGGCTCAAATTGAACTGGCGATGGAAAGATTGCGCTGGCTGCCTGAACTCCCGTCCGGTCCATCGATTATCGTCAATATTCCGGCCTTTCAGTTATGGGCGCTCAATGACCGTGGTGAAGTGGATGCTGACATCCTGAACATGAAAGTGGTCGTCGGCAAGGCTTTGGAAAACCAAACGCCGGTGCTAATGGCGGAAATGCAGTTTATCGATTTCATGCCTTACTGGAATATTCCCAATAGCATCCTGAAAGCCGAAGTATTACCCAAATTAATGAAGAACCCGAATTATCTGGCTAAAGAGCATATAGAGCTGGTCCCCAATTTCGGCAATGAAATCAAGCCCGTCCCGTTTACCGACAAATCCATCGCGCAACTGAAACAGGGCACATTAAAAGCCAGGCAACGCCCCGGCAACAAGAACGCCCTGGGCAAAGTAAAATTTATTTTCCCCAATCAGAGTGACGTCTATCTGCACGACACACCGGCCAATGCCTTGTTCGGCAAGTCGCGCCGGGATTTCAGCCATGGCTGCGTGCGGGTTGAAAATCCTCAGCGGCTGGCCGAGTTTGCTCTTAAAGGCCAGGAAGGATGGAGCAAGGAAACCATACAGGCAGCCATACAGACACCTAAAACGCAACGCGTTGTCCTGAAAAAGCCGATACCGGTCCTGTTCTTTTATACGACGTCTTTCTTCGATCAGCACGATAATCTGGTGTTTTACCAGGATATTTACGATCAGGACTCTATTTTGCAGAGCGCACTTGAAAAACCGGCCGACTTGTCCGATCAGTCGCTTTTCATCAGCAAAAGCCCGGCGCCGATCCAATTAGTCAGGTAAGCGCAATCCGGTCATTTTATTGACTAATTACGTACGGGCGCCTTCATTCCGTTTAATGCGTTGAGCACCCCAGCTCTTTTGTGTCCCATGAATATTCGGCGAGATACAGGAGAGCAACTCCCCGGCAGTTGACGCCCCAACCAGCGAGCGCGCTGGTCTTGCCCACTGGCAACCTGCCTTCAGGTTATAGAGGATGGCAGCGAGCACCCGCCGAGGGGTTTCAGTTAACGCCACACGCCATCAATCAGACGACTCGGATAACGCTTATTCCGCCTTTTGATTCATGCGGGTCGCTACCGGCCGCAAAATCTCACCGGCCTGACATCCGCCAAAAGGCAATTGCCCTAGCACCTCAGGGATTGATCCATTTATTGTTTCACCGCAATGAGTCCGACAAAGTTATGCCACTTAAAAAACACTTCGCAATGTGCGAAACCTGTGTCGTGCAACAAGGTGATATTTTCACTGAGTTTATAAGGGATAAGAATATTTTCCAAAGCTTCACGTTTCTGTGAAATTTCCATCTCGCTATAATGGTTGCGCCGCTTGTAGTTATAATAATACTTGATGAAGTCCCGATTAAAGATACTGTCTTCGGCTAATATTTTTTCCACCAGAATCAATACGCCGCCGCTGTTTAAACCATCAAAAATGGATTTCAACAATTTTTCCCGATTAATGGGACGGACAAATTGGAGTGTCAGACATAAGATCGCGACTGATGCGTTGGAAATTTCGACATTTTGATTCAAGTCCGCAACCCGTAATTCAAAAGGGCGTTTAAAACCGGCTTCTTCCAGTTTGCTTTGGCATTTGCTCAACATTTCAGGGGAATCATCAATTCCAATAAAACGAATATCCTCGGCTATCGAGGTGTTCATACCGATCAGAGTAGTCCCGGTAGCGCAGCCTAAGTCATAGACATCTGTACCTGCAGTGGCATAGTCGGCAGCCAGTTCCGCCATCATGCGCTGAATTTCTCCATAAAAAGGCACCGAACGGTTCACCATATCGTCAAATACATTGGCAACCGCAGTACCGAATTTAAAATCTGCAGCCTTTTGAGTTTGTTCCTTAAAAACTTGATCTTTGCACATGGAAATCCAAAAAATTAATCGCTTCGGAAAAGCTTGTTTGTTGACTGGACAGGTCTATTACCGATCCCAAAAAAATGTATATCTTAGCATAGGGTTATAATTCCGCTTTACAGTAAGCGCTGGAGGAGACAGTAATTGCACGGCCAAGACGATTTACTCGAAGCACTGTGGGCATATGATTTCCACTCACTTGCGAAAAATAAACTGCGCCCACGCTTTCGCATTTAACTCATAGGCATGGCCGACTCTCCAAGCGTGTTAATAGCGTGTTAATAAAGTATGGAAAATTTGCCCGTTTTTCCAGCATCGCTCATTACACGATCACTGCGGCAATACGAAATAATCCCGTTTGCCGGCAAAATCTTTCTTGTTGTTCCCGAACTCATGCAGCGGTTTTGAACATGACGATGCTAAAAAGCAAGATGCAATAAATCCGGCACTAACAGTCTTCGCCGGCTCTCTTGCAAAACAAAAAACGGCGACTTAGGGACCACCGTGGACCTCAAACGAGCTGGCTAAAATGCGGAGCCTTAGTCAGAAGTTTCAATCCCCCGCCACCCGCCGGATACTTCGATTTTACTGGAGATTTCCGCAGACGCCAAGTGAAGGAGTACAATATCCCACTCAATTTTTTAAGGAAGTTTATTATCATGCAGTCAGCTAGCATCACCCCACTCAACCGTTTCCTGGTTTCCACGGGTAACGTCTTATATCACGCGCGCAAGCTGTTGTTGCCAGGAATCGCGATCGCACTGATTATCACGATTAAACCGTCCTTATTCCTGGAAAGCCACGCACTCGACCAGTTAATGGTGATTCTTGGGATTATGATTGCCTTGGCTGGTGAGGTATTGCGTCTGGCGACCATCGGCTTTGCCTACATTCATCGTGGCGGAAAAAACCGGCAAGTATATGCCACCAAGCTGGTCGTGAAAGGATTGTATTCACACACACGGAATCCGATGTATGTAGGGAATTTCTTGATAACGATGGGGTTGAGCCTGCTCTACGGTTCGCCCTTGCTTTCCTCGTTGATCTTCTTGTCTTTCGGGTTTGTCTATCTTGCCGTCATCTCGGCGGAAGAGGATTTTCTCAGGAAAAAGTTTGGTCAGGAGTTTGAGACTTATACGAAAACCGTCAATCGCTTCTGGCCCAATCTGCGCGGCCTGAGTCGAACTTTACGGGAATTCGACCATTATAACTGGCGCAAGGCTCTCGATAAGGAAACCGGAACGATAGTCGAGGCACTGCTCATCGGCGTCGCACTGGTCGCGTGGAAGACCTATGCCCTCTATGGGTTCGAAAATAGTCACTCGGTCTTCGCTGTCCTGGCTGTGGTATTTTTGTTGGCAGTGGCTTTGTCTGTTTTAGTCAATTACTTGAGAAAAACGGGACGCTTGGTATCGGACCTTCACAATGAGCACAGTGACTTGGGGTAGTCTGGTTCCGCGAACGGGTACTGGTAGCACGAAACGGATGAAACAATAAACGGATCAGTCCCTGGTGGGGTGGCGGGGCAATTGCGTTTTTCGGATGTCAGGCTGGTGAGATTTTGCTGCCGGTAGCGACACGCATGAATCAAAAAGCGGAACTGCTTCGAGGCTAATGCGTATCGTCATGAGAATTTGATCTACCAGTACCTGAAATCGCCCGTGTCCAGATGCACAAAGTTGGCTCGCGGATAGTACCCGACTCCGCCGCGGCGCATGGCAAGCGCTGCGTTTCTGACTCTTCGCAAATCCAGTCCGTCCACATGAATATCGATAGCCCGGCCCTGCATATGCAGACTGTGCTTTGCGACGCCTCGGAGTCTTCTGCTCAATTTGGCATTGGTACGCGGGGAACGATAGCCCGAGAAGATATGGAAAGGTTTATTGAGTCCGAGCGCAAGTTTCAGATCATATAACTGATCCAGCAGTGCCGGATCAATGGGGTGAACATCGTCGGTATGGTAATCGCGCAGCAGATAGCTGATTTCATGCAGGGCGTCTTTAAGATAACCGCCCTGTTCAAAATAGGTCAGCTTCAGCTTATCGCCAGTATGGACGTGTTGTAATGAAAGCGATTTGTGCGAAGGAAAGTGTCTGGCTGCCGCGTTTGCGATTCCGGTACCACTCAATGTCAACAAAGAACCACATGCCATCGTCGTCAAAAACCTGCGCCTTGATGCTACAAAACCGCCCTCATCAATATCTAGGCTTTCTATCTGTCTGTTCATGTTTTGTCTTTTGTACCGCTATAACGCCCATTGTTCTTCGCTAATCTTAAATGAATCTTAAGTAGGTATTCGTACTTAAATTGAACAGCCATTTATTCGGCTGCTCGTTCTTAAGCGGTAAAATTCTTCTTGAAACTCATCATTACACTGAGATCGTAAAAACTAATGAACATATCCTTAGCCGTGCTAATCGCTGTCTTTCTATTGATCGCCGTGCGGAAAATCGGCCGGTTTACAATTAAAATCTGGCAGTCGATGACCGCAGGCGCCTTGACTGTACTAATCGCCGGCGAAATCAGCTGGCTCGATGCCTTAAAAGCGATAGACCTCGATGTCATGCTGTTTTTACTGGGCATGTTCATCGTGGGCCAGGCACTGGTCGCCAGCGGTTATCTGTATTATCTGGCTTATCGCTTGTTCAATCGACTCAAGTCAGCGCAGCAATTGCTGCTGGGTATTTTGTTCGGCGCCGCCTTCAGCTCGGCGCTGCTGATGAATGACACGCTCGCCATAGTGGGCACGCCGCTCGTGTTGCGATTAGCACTAGAGCACAAGCTCAGCGGCAAGCTGTTCTTGTTGACGCTGGCCTACGCCATTACGCTCGGCAGCGTGATGAGCCCTATCGGTAATCCGCAAAATCTGCTTATCGCCACACATGCCGATTTACCGGCGCCTTTTCAGACGTTTTTCGCGGCTCTGGCCGTGCCCACGCTGATCAATTTGGCCGTCACCTATTTAATATTGCGATGGGTCTATCGGGAACAGTTCAGTAATAGCCTGCCGCTGATTCATAATCCCGTCGATCTGCTGGACCCGGAGCTGGCTAAACTCGGCCGCATTTCGCTGTTTTTGTTGATCGGACTGATCATCGTCAAAATCATTCTGGTCGGCCTGCACAGCCCGATACAGATCAAGCTGAGCCATATTGCGCTGATCGCCGCCTTGCCGCCGGTATTGTTGAGCCCTGCCCGCCTGCATTTATTGAAAAGCCTGGACTGGGCAACGCTGGTGTTTTTTGCCGCCATGTTTGTATTGACCGCCAGCGTCTGGCAAACCGGCATCATGCAGCAACAGGTTGATGATTTGGCGATAGACCTGACGACCGTGCCGGCAATCATGCTGCTCAGCGCGTCACTCAGTCAGCTGGTTTCCAATGTGCCGCTGGTCGCGCTGTATCTGCCCATGCTGACGCATGCGGATGCCGCCTCGTTGATGGCCCTGGCGGCCGGCAGCACGATAGCCGGCAATTTCCTGATTCTGGGCGCCGCCAGCAACGTCATCATCATCCAGCATGCCGAGAAGCATGAGGCAACGCTGGGCTTTTTCGAGTTTGCCCGCATCGGAATTCCATTGGGCTTTATCAATCTATTGATATACTGGGGATGGCTCAGTTACTGGTATGGCTGAACCCCGAAGATTTTTCCGACCGCCGCACCGCTTACGCTTACGAACATTGAATGAGTAAAAAGACCACTAAACCCTCGGCTTACCTGACGGAAGTCAAAATGCTTTCGGACCGCATCGTCAAGGCCCAACAGCCCATACGTATCCTGGACGCGATCAAGTGGGACGATAACGTCAAGCAGGCATTTTTCGAGGGCAAATGCAGAAAACCGCCGCCCGTGACGCCCGATTATTATTTGCAGCGGCCCTTGGGCTTTGATTCGACCGAGAAAAAACGCGAGTTTTACCAGATCGAGCGTGATTTGGCGCGCAAGCTGGGCCAGCTCAATCCGCTCAGCGTCATCATGCGCCGGATTTGCCGCGAATACCAGTCGGTCGTGCGCATGCTGGAATCCCGGGGCACGCCCATATTTTCCGACATTTCCCAGGAGCTGTACGGCTCCTCGCATGATGTATTTCATGTCGGTGATCCGACCATTGCCGGTCTCGGCAGCATGATGGAGGAAACGCTGTCGCAATTGCTGAAGCTGGATTTCCTGGTTGAAGAGCCCAAGACCATCACCGCGAAGGAAGCGGTGGCCATCCTCAATGACAGAATCGAAGGCCTGTTTCCGGGCGACGGCCTGCGCGCGATGATCAGTGACGGCATCGTCGCCGATGCTGCCGCCGGCACCGATTACGTCAAGCTGCGCGCGGACGCCATGTTCAACATGCGCGACCTGCGCGTCCTCGAAGTGCATGAGATCTGGGTGCATCTGGGCACGACGCTGAACGGCCTGGCCCAGCCTTATTGCACGTTTCTCGGCAAGGGCCCGCCTTCGTCCGCGGTCACGCAGGAAGGCCTGGCGGTATTGATGGAGATTCTGACCTTCAGCTCCACGCCGAACCGGCTGATGCGCCTGATTAACCGGGTGCGCGCCATCACGCTGGCCGAGGACGGCGCCGACTTCATGGATATTTTTCATTTCTTCAGGGACAAGGGCCTGGACCTGGAAGAAAGCTACACGCTCAGCAGCCGGGTCTTCAGAGGCAGCAGCACGGACGGTATGCCTTTCACCAAGGACCTGACGTATATCAAGGGCTTCGTGCTGACCTACAACTTCATGCGACTGGCGGTCAGCGCGGGCAAGCCCGACCGCATCCCGCTGCTGTTCTGCGGCAAGACCATGATCGAGGACATGAGGGTGCTGGTCGACCTGGTCGAGGAAGGCACGGTCATTGCGCCGCGTTTCCTGCCGCCGCAATTCAGGGACCTGATGGGA
This sequence comes from Methylobacter luteus IMV-B-3098, assembly GCF_000427625.1. Taxonomy (GTDB): domain Bacteria; phylum Pseudomonadota; class Gammaproteobacteria; order Methylococcales; family Methylomonadaceae; genus Methylobacter; species Methylobacter luteus. The sequence goes on along the minus strand of NZ_KE386569.1, from coordinate 430,991 downwards.
CTGTCGGCCTGGATGAGCTTCAGCCGTTTTATGTCATCGATGAGTTTCCGTCAACTGGAGCAGGACTATTCGAATGTTTTATAATCCGCTCATCACCCGCAAAAGCAGACGTGTTGGACGTCGTGCATCTGCTGCCACCCGGAATCCGTAGGTACAGGATTTGGGCTATAACACAGCATCGCTTTTAATGCTGATTAAAATAAAAATAATAGAGAGGAAATCATGAGAACATCCAAACTGCTCGTCATTTTATTGAGTCTTTCTTTGTTTAATATGACCGATGCCCTGGCCGGAGCCAGTGGTCATGCCGGCCATAGCATGGGTAGCGGCGGTGGCGGCGGCTCCTGTGTAAAAGCCCGTGTCAGCAAATTTCAACCCGGCCATTTAGCTACCGTTGCGCCCGAAGCGGAATTTTCTTTCATGGTTACCGGCATTCAAAGTCCCGATCAAGTCGACGTCACCGTAAAAACGATCCCGGTGGAAGTCACTGGCGAAGATAAAGACAGTTTCTATCTGATAAAAGGCAAACTGCCAGCCGAGCTGAAAAATGTAACCGCCAGAGTTAACGTCAAGGTCAATGCCAAGTCGCCAAGATGCGATGCTGAAAACGGATGGTTAATCAAAATAACCGGATAATAAACCTTAACGATTCAAGAAGAAGTATCCGTCAGGTTTGATGGCGTATACAAACATCCCTCACCTGACGGAGCTTTTGAGAATACCGCATGCATGAAAATCTTTCCATTAAAAGATGTGTGGCCTACTGCCTGGCGCAACGTTTCGATATTGCCGCGTTATCAAAGATAATTTCGGAATCGAAACAGGTAAGGATTATTAAAGGCGCATTACTGATTGAAGATCACGAAACCTTGTCGGTCGTTTTCGCGTATGGGGCCGTCGTGCACTGGAATATCGATCCGGAGCAGCAGGCCCGGCTCCACCGTTTACTGCTGGAGCATGCGAACAATCCGCTCGACATAGTGGAGGAAGATAATTTCACATATACTCTCAACTGCTCGACAACGCGCATTGTTGAAGATCATATAGAAATCGAGTCTTCCGACCCCATCCTGCTGTTTTCATTGTCCCAGGGCATGGCGCAATCGATCAAGCTGGCCTATTTCGAAACCCATGCTCTCAGAACCATCAACAATACCAATTACATTCCCGAATCACTGGCGCAGGATGGCCGCATCAAGTTGAACCGTCAGGAAATAGCCAAAATCCGCGGCCAATTGTTTTTGACCAAAAGCGACATCATTCTGAATTACGACCTGCTCGATATTCCCGACTTTTTCTGGGAATACCCGGAATATGAGCCTTTCTACAGCGTCGCCGCCAAATATCTGGAGATAGCGCAACGCATCGAAGTATTGTCCAAAAAGCTCGAAACCATCCATGAATTGTTTGAAATGCTGGCCGACGAGCAAAAGCACAGACACTCATCGGCACTGGAATGGATTATCATCTGGCTGATTGCGTTTGAAATCGGCATGACCATCTTTGAAAAAGTGACCTGAAAATCCCGGCACCAGCCATTGCTTTCCCTTGTGAATCTTTCTTTATGCTCAGTTACCGCCACTCATTCCATGCCGGCAATTTCGCCGATGTCCTGAAACACCTGATTCTGATCCAGATACTTGAACACTTAAGAAAAAAAGACAAACCGTTCTGTTGCGTCGATACCCATGCGGGGCCCGGCGCTTACGCACTGGACAGTGACTATGCGCTGAAAAACCGGGAATTCGACAATGGCATCGGCAAACTCTGGCAACGGCATGACCTGCCGGCCGGCGTTGCCGCCTATGTCGATCTGATCAGACAGTTCAACGGCTCGGATAAACTCACGCGCTATCCCGGTTCTCCGTTGATCACGCAAAGTTTGCTGCGCAGTGCGGATCGACTGTTTTTATATGAGCTGCATTCGACGGAAATAGCCCTGCTGATAGAGGTCGTTGACAAGGACCGGCGCATCAAAGTCTTCCATGACGACGGCTTGAAAAGCGGCATCGGCCTGTTGCCGCCGGCCGAGCGCCGCGGCCTTGTATTGATCGATCCATCCTATGAAATGAAAAGCGATTATCAGGAAGTCGTGGAAACGCTGAAAAAAATGCACAAACGTTTTGCCACCGGTATTTTTGCGCTCTGGTATCCGGTCGTCGAACGCAGTCGCAACAAAAAGCTGGAACAGGCCATGCAAAACAGCGGCATCAAAAATGTTCAGTTGTATGAACTGGGCATTCAGGCCGATACAAGCGAACATGGCATGACCGCCAGCGGCATGATCGTGGTCAATCCGCCGTGGACATTGAAGTCTGACATGGAACCTGTTCTGCCGTGGCTGGCCGATGTGCTGGGCGAGAGCGGCGCAGGCTTTTACCGCATACAGGAACTGGCCGGGGAATAGAAACCTTTTTGCCGCCTTGAAATGAGGGCATTTAGCGCGGTAGGCTGGGTTGCTAAACCCAGCATTTCGAAGCCGCTCATGCTGGGTTTCCGCTTAAAGCTCCAACCCAGCCTACCTATGCTGCAGGGGCGAATTCATCCGACCCTGAACACCGTGTCCCCACGCGAGTCGGGGTTTGTAACCCCGACCCGAACGTTTCATTGGCAGGTGACGCGAAGCAACATTGACGGTTGTATGCACTCCAGCCGGGGCGTGGGAACGAGAAATAACTGCTTTAGCTTGAAATGGCGGTTTGCTGCGCGAAACCGCCCTACGTGGCTGGGGGCATTCGGGTAATTTCGATAGCCATATAAATGAATGACTCGAACGATGCGCTTCGTGCCTCGGCAACTGCTCCTGCGTTGCTCTACCTCCCGCATCCATGCGGTCGTCAGCGCATCCTATGCTTCCTGATGGCTTCGCGTTCGGCTTTGATTTTTTCCAGCAACGCTTCGGCGCTGTTGCCTCCCCTGATCAGGTCGGGGTTGTCTTTGCGCCATTGCTCGGTGAGTTCGCCTCGGAAGGCTTTGGCGAGGATGGATGGGGTGAGATTGTTGACCCGCGCCAGGGCGTTTTGTACTTGCTGTTCGATGGTGTCGGCATAGGCGAACAATTGTTCGACACGGCGGACTATTTCGGTTTGTTCTTCAACCGGTGGAACTCTTAAAGGATATTTTTTTAATGCTTTTCCAGTAAGGTGTTTAATTGTGGTTCCTGTAAATAACTGTTCCAAGGATTTATTGTCAGAATCGTTTTTTAGATTAAATGCAAGCCATTGCGGAGTTATTCGTTTGCCAACACGGCTATGAAGAGCTTTTTGAAACACAATGGGATAAGTTGTATCCTCAGACCAAGTAGCACACCTGCCCGGTTCTCCTCCCTCACAAATCAGAACATCACCTCTTTTTACAGTGAGTTCATTTTGTTCTTCTTCTGAAACAAGAATTTCTTGTAAATTTTCAAGATCAAAGGAAAACCATCGAACATTAATATTACCAAGATATTTTGTGGGTTTACCTGTATTTTTAGCCTTATCAAGCATCTTTCCTAACCTGCTTGAAACCAAGTCAGGGAAGAAATCTGTTTCCCATAATTGAGGAACTTGCCCCCATTTCCAATCGTAACTTTGCGGCACTTGGTAATATTCAAGACTGCCCCGCCACTCCTCCGTCAACTTCCCGCTCACCGCGGCGGCGAGGACGGATTGGCGGAAGCGTTTGAGGATTTGCGGGATGCGTTCGAGGCGGGCTTTGGTGCTTTCCACCTGTGCCAGCAGGGTATCGAGTTTATCGGCGATGACTTTTTGTTCGGTGAGTGGGGGGAATGGCAATGAGTAATTAACAACAAAATCTTTAGGAACGCGTTTATGCCCCACTGAGCCAGACATGTTCAGTGCGCCATTAATCAAAAAATCTTGTGTTTTTACCAAAGCAAAAAGCAATTTTGGATTAACAGCATTAGCGATAGGCCTTAATACGTAATATTCAGTGCTACCAGCTCCCCAACCATTAGGAAAGCCTTGAATCACAGCAGCCTTACTGTTTTCAAAGCACGGTGTAATTTTTGCGAAGATTGCATCACCGTTCCGAAACTGCGTGAACCCCTTTTTAGCATCAAGCCATTTACGAGATTCAAATTTACAAGCACTAAAGTAGTCAGTTGGTACACCAGTCATCGGCATGAAGCCGATTTCTAATTCGTCCTCTAACTTTTCTTTTGGATTTAATAGGCAGACATCCCCAATTTTTGCAAGTATCCAGTCTTCCGGTAATTTCACTTCTGCTGCCACTCGAATCCACCGACCTTATATGTAGTTCTTCTATTCATATTCATTATTCTTTTGTTAGTCATCCCACGTTACCTGCGGCAACCGAACTTAACCCCAACATTTCCGCCAGCAAAGTCATTTGCGCATCCGCTTCATCACCCGCGCCCAACTCCCGCATCAAGCCATCCAATTCTCCCAATGCCTGCACCAGCTCGCCCATGGCTTCACCTGCAAGCACCGAAGGCTCGGGCAGATTGGCGGCATCGATGCTGTCGGCATCTTTCAGCCAGGCAATATCCAGCGAATCGCCTTTGTGTTCGGTGATATAGTCGCGGGAAAAAGCGCGCAGGCGGGAGTTTTCGGGAACGCGTTCCATGGTTTCATTCATCCAGGAGAAGTCGCATAAGGTAGGTTGGGTTAGCCCGGCGGGCGTAACCCAACATTGGCTGGGCGTTTCCACCTTTTGTTGGGTTACGCTATCGCTAACCCAACCTACGGAAAGAAATAAATCATAGAAGCTTTCAAACGGCCTTAAATGTTGCTCGCCGAACGGGCTGCGCTTGCCGAAGCTGGGCATGTTGGTGCGCAGGTCGTAGACCCAGACGGTTTCGGTGCAGTTTTCTTCCTGGTGTTTGTCGCCGGCCGAGCCCTTGGTGAAAAACAGCACGTTGGTTTTCACGCCCTGGGCGTAGAAGATGCCGGTGGGCAGGCGCAGAATGGTGTGCAGGTTGCACTTGTTCATCAGGTCGCGGCGCACCTCGGTGCCGACGCCGGCTTCGAACAGGACGTTATCGGGCAGCACCACCGCGGCGCGGCCGCCGGGTTTGAGGTTGCGGTAGATGTGCTGCAAAAACGCCAGCTGCTTGTTGCTGGTTTTGTAGGTCAGGTCGTCGCGGGTGATGCTGGCTTCGCCGCCCTTGGCGGTGCCGAACGGCGGGTTGGCGAGGATGACATCGGCTCTGGTCAGGTCTGCGCCGGTCTGGCCCAGGGCGTTGCCCAGATGCACGACGCCTTCGTCGTCGCCTTCCATGCCGTGCAGCAAGCAGTTCATCAGCGCCAGGCGGCGGGTGGAAGGCACCAGCTCGACGCCGATGAAGGCTTTGTTTTTCTGGAACTGTTGCTGCTGGGCGTTCAGGTCGAACAGGTCGTCGGTCTGCTGTTTGATGTACTGGTCGGCGGCGATCAGGAAGCCAGCGGTGCCGGCGGCCGGGTCCTGGATCAGTTCGCCGGCCTGCGGTTTGATGCAGCGCACCATGCTGTTGATCAGGGCGCGCGGGGTGAAGTACTGGCCTGCGCCGGATTTGGTCTCGGAGGCGTTTTTCTCCAGCAGGCCTTCGTACAGATCGCCCAGGCCGTCTTTTTTTGCGCTGAACCAGTCGATCTGGTCCAGGGTTTTGATCAGTTGTTCCAGGTGGCGCGGCTCGCGCAGGCGGGTCTGCGCGTCGGCGTAGATGGCGCCGATCAGCGGATCTTCGTGAATGCCGTTGCCTTCGGCGTCTTTGCCGGTGGACAGGCTCAGCAGGATGCGTTTGTAGTCATTGAGCAGGTTGATGCCGGACTTGCCGTTCAGGTCGGTCCAGCGGCAGCCTTCAGGCAGCGGGTGTTTTTTCAGCGTGCCGGCTTCGGTGTTTTCGTGCACCATCTTGATGAACAGCAACAGCACCAGCTCGGTGACGTAATCGCTGTAGTTGATGCCGTCGTCGCGCAGTACGTCGCACAGGTTCCAGAGTTTTTGGACGATGTCGTTGTTGGTCATGCTGTTCCTGATAAAAAAAATCGGTTCACTAGCCGATGCGGCCAGTAGTTAGTCAGCCTTGTTCTGACGAGTAAAATTCTCAGAGCATTCATATAGTGCGAATGAATTCGCACCTACAATTTACCGCCCTGATTAAATAGGCTGAGTACTAAGTGTCATTGGGGTATAGGGTCATCTCGTTGCTGTCCTGGCTCATCAGGCGCATCAGCTTGGGGTGGACAAAGAGTTTTTCCTTGCCCGCTTGCATCTCTTGCAATACGCCGATCTCGGCCAGTTGCTTTAGATACACCGAGGCGGTCTGCCGTTGGGCGATATCGCGTTCAACCAGGTTGTTGATGCGGCAGTAGGGCTGCTCGAAGATCACTTGTATCAGTTCGTGGCTGTAAACTTTGGGTAACTGCTGTTTGACATAGCGGCTGGTGTGTTCCATCAATGCGCGGATGGCGGCGATTTTGCCGCAGGTCCAGCCGGACGTTTGTTCGACGCCTTTGAGGATGAACAGTATCCAGTCCTGCCAATGGCCGCCGCTCGTCACTTGATTGAGTAAACGGTAATAATCCGCCTTGTGCTGCACGATGTAGCGGCTCAGGTACAGAATCGGCAAGGTGAGCAGTCGCTGCTCGATCAGATACAGAATATTGAGGATGCGGCCGGTGCGGCCATTGCCGTCATGAAAAGGATGAATGGCTTCAAACTGATAGTGGCTGACGGCCATTTTGATCAGCGGGTCGATGTCATCTTCGGCATGAATAAAGCGTTCCCAGTTGCCGAGCAAGTCACGGATCACGGCCTCGCCCGTAGGCGGGGTGTAGATAATGTCCCCTGTGCCTTGATTGCCGATCACGGTGCCCGGAATCTTGCGGATGTCCATCTCTATGCCTTTAAGGGTGCTGCAGACTTCAATGGCTGTGGCTGTGCAGAGCGGGCGCTTTGTAAGTTGCACAAAGCCTTGATACAGGGCCGTGCGGTAGCGCAATGCCTCTTTGGTCGCCTGGTCGGCGCCGCTGTCTTCATGGGCAAACTGAAACAGCTTGTCCGTGGTGGTGACGATGTTTTCGATTTCGGAGCTGTCTTTTGCTTCCAGCAGCGGCAGCAAATTAATCAGCAGTCCCTGGTCGGGCAGCAGTTCTCCGGCTTGCTTCAGTTCCGCCAGGGCCGCACGTGCTGAAATGCAGGCTTTTAAAATGCCTAGGGTTTCTACCTGTTCGGTTGCGGGAGGGAGCGGCGGTAAGGTGTTGTAGGACTGGTCGGCGCGCCAAGTCATGTTTAAAATCCTTTAAAATTTCGACACGTGATGCGTGAGGCGCCAGTATATGTCGATACTGCCGACATAACAAGCACTCATGTCGAAAAGTGTTAAAAATATCGACATGAAATATTTGCTTCATCGTTCCCATGCTCTGCGTGGGAACGCATTTCAAACCGCTCCGCGGTTCGGGACGCGGAGCGTCCTAAGCCGGGCTCCCACGCAGAGCGTGGGAGCCATATGGGAAACATCGACATGGCAGGCTGGTCAGGCGCTTTGAGCCGGCCAAATGGCCTCGCCGAGTTCTTCCAATACCGTATTCCCGTGCGGGTCGGGGTTTGTAACCCCGACCCGCACGTTTTGTTGGCAGCAGGCGGCACGAAAGCAACATTGACGGTTGTATGCACTCCCGCCGGGCGTGGGAACGAGAAGTCACCAGGCTTGTTGCGGCCAAATGGCCTCGCCGAGTTCTTCCAATACCGTATCGAGCTGATTGGCCAGCACTTTATCCAGCTGTCTGGCGCCGCCGTGGTCGGCAAAACGGCTGTTCACGAACTCGCGGTCGATGATGACTTCGTGCACCAGTTGTTTGGCCAGGCGCTCCAGCCATTTGCGCTGCGCCGGCAGCCAGTTGTGGCCGGTGTAGATCCGGTCCATCGCCTTCGCCACCCGCTGTTCGAACGGGATCAGCGGCTCGCCCAGGGCGGCGCGGCGGATATGGCCGATGATGCTGGCGGCAATGTCCTGGTTGGTTTGGTTGCGCACGGCGCTTTGCAGCCTGGCCTCGCTGAAGCCTGCGCCATCGAGCAGCAGTTTGATTTCCTTGAGCTGTTCGCGGGTGAGATCGCGCGGCTTGTTGACCACCACGGCCAGCGCTGCGGACTGGTTGAGCTGTTCCTTGATGAAGCGGTTGAAGCTGTCGAGGTAGTCTTCCGGCCGTTGATGGGCGCCGTAGCTTTGGCTGCGGTCACGGATTTCATCAGGGTGTTCCGAGATGAGCGGCTGGAGCTCGCTGCCCAGCAGGGCGTTGACTTCCGCCAGCTGATTGACCAGGCCTGCATGCTGCTGAATGAAGCGGGCGGCCTGTCTGGGGCCAAGCTCATGCAGGTGCCTGTGCAGCGACTTGGGCTCGACGCCCCAGAGCTGCTGCAGTTCCGAAAGCTTTTGCTTGAGCGCCGGTTTGCTTTCCGACTTGTTCTCGGCCTTGCGCAGTATCCGCATCAGTTTCTGGCTGAGCTGGCTGAGCACCACATCGGCATGTGTTTCCCCTGCTTGTTCGCCGGGGCTGTTCAGCGCCTTTTCCAATTGTTCCGGGTTGGTGAGCTCGTCCACCAGCTGGTCTAGCGTGATGTTCGGGTCTTTGACCAGGGGCTTCATCGTGTTCACGTCCTGCAGGGCGGCATAGATATCCACCGGATCGTAAATGCGGAAGACGGTCTTGCCGATTTCATCGCAGCGGCGGGTGGCGCGGCCGATCATCTGTTCATACAGGATGCGCGATTTCACCCGGCGCATGAACACCAGATTGCAGATTCTGGGTACGTCGATGCCGGTGGTGAGCAGGTCGACGGTGATGGCGATATTCGGGTAACGCTCGTTTTTATACTGGCGGATCAATTGCTCCACCTTGTCGCTCTGGCCGGTGATCTTGGCGACGGCGGCCTGATTGTATTCACTGTCGTAGAGGTCTTTGAAGGCGTCGTCCAGCAGGCGCTTGACCATGTCGGCATGCAGGTCGGTGGCGCAGAAGATCTGGGTTTTCTCGTCGCCGAAAGGGTCAAGCTCCTGCACCAGCTGTTCACAGATGACCCGGCTGAAATTTTCGTTGATCACACGGCGATTGAAGGCGTCCACGTCGAATTTCAACTCATCTTCCAGTTCGGCGGTTTCGACCGCGCCGGTCTGGAGATTGACGGCGCTGACAGTCTCGCCTTTTTCAAAGCGGATGCCTTGTTGCGTCAGCAGGGTTTCGTAGCGGATCGGCGGTTCGTGGTCGATCAGCCAGTCGTCGGCGACGGCTTCACGATAGGAATAGGTATAGACCGGCTTGCCGAAGATGTCGCTGGTGTGTTTAGCGGGCGTCGCGGTCAGGCCGACTTTGACCGCGTCGAAATACTCCAGCACCCGGCGATAGGTCGACAGATACTGACCGGCATCGCGGGTGGCCAGCTCGCCTTCGGTCATTTCCTGATCGAGCGTGTAGCCCCGGTGGGCTTCGTCGATGATGATGCAGTCGAACCGGTCGACAGGCGGCGGCGCATCCGACATGAAAACGCGTTTGACCATGGCCTGCACGGTGGCGACCTGCACGCGGGTTTCCGCTTCGGCGGCCATGTCGCCGAGTTCGGCCACATTGTAGATTTTGGACAGGGTCTGGTTTTGTTCCAGCGCGGCTTCGTTGAACACATCGACGGCCTGCCGGCCGAGCGCGGTCCTGTCCACCAGAAACAGAATGCGCCTGAAGCGTTCCGCTTTTAAAAAACGGTACATCAGGGCGATGACGGTGCGGGTTTTGCCCGTGCCCGTCGCCATCGCCAGCAAGGCCGTGCGGCTGTTTCGGGCCAGCGTTTGCTCGACGGCGGCGATGGCTTTGATCTGATAGTCGCGGAGCTTGAGGTAGGCGAACCCTTCCTGTCTGAGCGCTTCTTCCGCCTGCGCTTTGCTGCGTTTGAGCTGGTCCAGCAGGCCTTGCGGGGTATGGAAGTGCAAAAGCGCGCGTTTGGTATTGCCGGGATCGCGCACGTCGCGAAACCAGGTACCGGACTGCTCGGCCAGCTGCGGAATGTAAGGGCGGCCGTTGCAGGAATACACGAAAGGCACTTTGTAGTGGCCGTCTTCCTCGTCGGGCCAGGCTACGGTCCGTCCCGCCAGCTCCCAGGCGCCTGTCATGGGCGGGATAATAGTAAAGCCCTTGCTGTAACGTTCCGCCTGCGGAATTTTACCCGCCACATTGGCGTTTTCTCTTTTGGCCTCAACCACGGCAATGGGCGTCAATCCGCAAAACAGCACGTAATCCGCTCTGCCCTGCTCGCCCTTGTGCTTCGTCGGCCATTCGGCGATGGCCTTGTTGGTCCCTTTTTCCGGGCGGGCGCCGCTTTTGTAGGTCAGTTCCTGACTGTCCGCTTCCCAGCCTGCTTCGGTCAGTTGCTGGTCGATCAGCAAACGGGTGAGTTCTTCATTTAAAACAATGTACTGGCTGGCGGAATGTGTTTTCTGGCTGACTTTTTGCCGCTGCTCGCTGAGAGCTTTGTCATCCTGCTGTGTGAGCTGGCTTTGCAGGGCTTTAAGTTTTTGTTCGTATGCCTGTTGCTGCGCTTTGAGAGCTTCTTCATGCGCTTTGGCCTGCTGGGCGAGCTGGCGCGATTCTTCATCCATGGCCAGGGCCAGCGCTTCGAATTCCGCCTTTTCCTGCGCGATCAGATCGTTAAGCTGCTGGCTGGAGTCCAGCTGAATATTGGTCTCTGTCAGTTCATGCTTCAGTTTCTCGATTTCCGCCTGGAGTTGCCGGAGCTGAGTGCTTGGGTCAGCCTGCGGGATAAAGGGCCCCGCTTTAAACGCCGTGCCCGATTTGCCGAATGACTGATGGAACCAGATGGCCAGAGCCCTGGCGACCTTCAAGCCGTCCAGGGCTTCTTTGTGCCGGGTTTTGAACTGGTGGGTGGCTTTGTTGCCTTCAACGCGGAGGGTATGGAACAGCTCGCGCACAACGGGTTCGAACTTCAGCTCGCGGTCAAGCCGGTACAACAACTCGGCCTGACCGGTTTGCTCACTGGACTCGATGCCCGCCAGCGCGGCGATATGCCGGGCCAGCGCTTCGCCGAGCTGGCGAAGCTTGATCAGGGTGGTATTGGGATCGCTCGGGAACGCCTTCTCGGCGGAGGAAGCGATTTGCACGAACAGCGGATCATGTTCCGCCAGGAAACCAAAATTGGCTGATTCAGGATTTTCCATGGACTGCAAAGTACAACCTCCATGTGCTGCTGTCGCCATACCGATCGCTTAATTAACGAGTTCCAGCAAGCGATCATCCCGGCAGATTTCCGGTTTTCCCTGCAGATAGGATGAACTGGGATCGATAACAAAGCGCGTATTCATCGCGGTGCGCCCAAGCAACATGCGAAAGCGCATGCTGTCGCGATTGGTCAGCGTCATTTCGGCCCGGATCAGCGATCGCCCCAGAACAAGCTCGGTCTCTATAACGTAGCGGAGTTGCTTGTGCCCGCCCGAATCCGAAACCAGGCGGCGGTCTTTAACCGGCGCGTGACATTCGACCACAACATCCGTGCTAAGCTGACTGGGATGAATCGCAAACATGATCCAGCGCTGCCGGCCTTTTCGATAAGGGTCGATGGCGAAAGCATGCAGGGCCGATGAACGGGCGCCGGTGTCGATTTTAGCTTTAATCTGTCCGATATTCAGTTCGGGCAATGCGACCCATTCGCGCCAGCCCAGCATCGGTAACTGTGTCGTTATATCTGTCATTAATTATCTTTGCCTGGAGATGTATTATCGGTTTAGAGTTATGTCCGTATGCCGAATCCTGCGATTCGCTTCGTTTGCCGGAAAACATTATGCTTGAATACACGGATTATATAAAAATATTTGTCGCCTTATTCGCCGTGGTCGATCCGATAGGCATGATTCCTATTATTGCCGCGCTCACCTCTAACACGAAAGGGGCCGAGCTCAGAAGCATCGAAAAAACCGTCGTGATAACGGTCACGACGATTCTGCTGCTGGCGCTCTTTATAGGTGAAAATCTGCTGCTTTTCTTCGGCATCAGCCTCAATTCGTTCCGGGTCAGCGGCGGCATTTTGCTGATGCTGATGGCGCTTTCCATGCTGCAGGCTAAAATCAGCGAAACCGTGCATACTAAAAAGGAAGCCAAGGAAGGCGAAGCCAAGCAGTCCATTGCCGTGGTGCCTTTATCGATGCCGCTGCTGGCGGGTCCTGGCGCCATCAGCACGGTCATCCTGTATTCGCACCGGGGCACGGATATAAACCACTACCTCATTATGAGTCTGGACATCATTGCCGTCATGATAATTTTATGGATCGTGCTGAGAACGACTCCCTGGCTGGTCCGACATATCAGCCAAACCGGCATAAACATATTCATACGGCTAATGGGACTGATTCTTTCGGCGCTGGCCGTCGAATTTATTGCCAGCGGCCTGAAAGGTTTATTTCCGGTATTGGCCGGCTAAGACCTGCAATCCTACTCACAAATTATTTTTTATCATGTCTGAATCATTAAGTTACTCTTCTGAAAAATCCGGCCTGCCGTCGGGCTCGCTCGTGCATGTCGGCGAAGTGCACGAGATTGAGAACCGCATCACGGTCGTGGATTACAATAAATCCGTGCTTGAAAAGCGCGTCGTCAAATCGATTGATGACATTTTGCTGTATAAACATACCCATACAGTGACCTGGGTGAATATCGAGGGCCTAACGGACGTTTCAGTCATCGAGGCCATCGGCAAACACTTCGGCATTCACGCACTGGTGCTCGAGGATATCCTCAATACTCATCAACGGCCCAAATTCGAGGATTATGAGGATTATTTGTACATCGTCCTTAAAGCGCTGTCTCTCAGTGATGATATATTTGATGTGTCCTATGAACAGATCAGCTTATTGATCCTCGACAAATTTGTTTTTTCCTTCAAGGAAAAACCCGACGACATATTTGATCCGATTCTGACCCAGCTCAACAATGAGAAAGGCCGCTTGCGTAATTTCGGCACGGATTACCTGGCTTATGTGATCATGGATACTGTCGTCGATGAATATTTCACCCTGCAGGATACGCTCGATGAACTGATTGAAGCTGTCGAGGACGAATTGCTGTCCTCGCCCTCGTCAAAAACGTTGATGACCATACAGACCATCAAGCGCGAATTGATTTTTTTACGCAGAAGCGTCTCGCCGCTACGGGAATTGCTGGCCGGCATACAGCGCAGCGAATCGGATTTGCTGCATGAGCGCACCAAACGCTATTTCGGCGATGTCTATGATCATGCCGTACGCGTGATCGAAGCCATGGAATCCTGCCGTGACCTGATCGCCGGCATGATGGACATTTATTTGTCCAGCGTCAGCAACAAAATGAACGAGACCATGAAAGTCCTGACCGTGTTTGCCACGATATTTATTCCCTTAACTTTTATCGCCGGCGTCTACGGCATGAATTTCGAGTATATGCCGGAACTGAAATGGAAATGGGCTTACCCGGCCTTATGGGCCGTGTTTATCGCGATCTCGGTCTTTCTGCTCGGTTATTTCAAGAAAAAAGACTGGCTTTAGCCGGGCCGGTTCCGCTGGCGCCGGAACCAGCCTGCTGATAATAATTAGTGATGGCAACCGTCGCCATGAACATGGCCATGAGCGAGTTCATCCTGAGTCGCAGGTCTGACCGCTACGACTTCGACATCAAAATTCAGCGCTTCACCGGCCAGAGGGTGGTTGCCGTCAATTGTCACGTCATCACCATCGACATCCACAACCGTAACCACGCCCGGACCTGAACTGACATCGGCATGAAACTGCATGCCGACTTCGATGTTATCGACACCTTCAAACATAGCCCTTGGAATAACCTGAACCATATCCTCCTCATGTTCGCCATAAGCGTCAGCCGGCTCAATGTGGACATTGAATTTGTCGCCTGCTGTTTTACCCGTCAAAGCGTTTTCCAGGCCGGAAATAATATTTCCCATGCCATGCAGGTAAACCAACGGCTCATCCCCAACCGAACTGTCCAGCACTTCGCCAGCATCATTAGTCAGAGTATAATGAATTGAAACAGCCATATTGTCTGCTATTTGCATGATGAAAACCTTTCTCGTGATTTAAAAGGCCACTATCATATAGATTTATCAGACATTTGTCTGGAAAAATAAACAGCCGGGCTTAAGCCTGTGCCTGAAGTCATCCCGGAAAATTGAATATGTCACGCTGGCGACCGCCTCAACCAAAATCAGCCCCTTACATTACGCCGGAAGGTTATCAGGCGCTGGAGATGGAATTGAAAGCGCTCTGGGACCGGCGCAAAGAAGTTACCCTGGCCTTGTCGGCCGCAGCCGCCGAAGGCGACCGCTCGGAGAATGCCGAGTATATCTACCGCAAGAAGGAACTGCGAGGCATTGACCGACGTATCCATTATTTGCAAAGGCGTTTGCCTTCTCTCAATATCGTCTCGGAAACGCCTGCCGATCAGGACAGAATTTTTTTCAGCGCCTGGGTCACGCTCGAGAATGAGGACGGAGAAGAGATCACTTACCGCATCGTTGGCGCCGATGAGCTTGATCCCAAAAAAAATTACATCAGTCTTGACTCCCCACTGGCGAGAGCGCTGCTTAAAAAAACGATTGATGATGAAGTGGTTATTAAAAACGCGCTCAAGGAAAGCCGCTATATTGTCGTCGATATCGGCTACAAAAAGCCCGCCGGTAACTGAATTGTCGATGGCCGGCTAGCGCCTCTGCCCTTAATTCTCCCTTTTGCTTTTTAACTGCCTCGCGGACACATAACCTGCCAGGGCGCCCCACAACAGCATATAACTGCTGTGCAGCATGACTTCAGGTTTAAAGCTGTTGATATTTCTGAAGTAATCCCAGATGTCATCGGCCAGCACCAAGGCTAAAACTACATAGAACACATTCATGAACCTGATTCTATGTTTGGAAAAAACCCAGACTCCGATAGCGATAAAGCCGGCAAAGAATCTGATAGCACTGTGAATCAGAATTTCCTCCTGCCATATATCCACCTTAAAGGCCGCATTTACGAAATAAAGCAGGATGAATCCCACCACTATGACAACGCCGACTGCTTTCATGTTTATTTTTAGGTTTTAGTTATTATTGATTAATTTTAGCCCCGGCGGCAAAGCCTCGCCAAAAATTTGTTTTTCCTCTTTCTCATCAAGCTCTCGAATTTGTTCCACCATGTCCACCCAGGTCGAAGGCGCTTTGCTCAGCCGCAATTTCTCGATGATTTGCCTGCGCGTTGCCTCGTCGATGTCGCGCGCGCGGTCGCCGCTCATGCGCGCGATCAAGGTCGCGGCAAAGCCGGCCTGAGGATTTTTCTTCCAGTCTTCGGACATCAGTTGCTTGAGCCACACGCAGACCTTATCGGCGGGAATCACATTGTGGCTGCTGCCGTGGAACGGCATCCGCGCACCGATACGGCCGACGGCCCACCAGGTCTGACTGGGCTCGCTGGCTTTCTGCAAGCGTTTCAGCAGCCATTCGCCCAACTGTATTTTCTTGTCGACGGGCAGCCGTTCCAGCACCGCAGCCAGACGCACTATGTCGTCATAGCCGCGCGCCTTGACCTGCTTGGCAACGCCGGGCTGTCTGGCGGCGGCTGGATCAATGTACTTGGTTATATCGTTGAAGATCTGTTCCTGCGCTTCGCTGCCGAGGCCGCCGGCAATACGGCGCCACAATGTCCACCATTCGGTCCAGTTCTGGGTTTCGTTGACAAACTGAATGCCTTGAGAATAGGTTTTCCAGAGCTGTTCCACGCGCCAATCGTCGAGCGGATAGCCGAATCCCGGACGCAGGCAAAAACCAGTCAGGCTGAGCCAGACCCTCTCATGGTTCTCGGAACGGCGACGGTACTTCAGACCATCTAGCAACGCCGTGAACATGGCCCGAAGCAGCGGCGTTTCCCATTCATTGCGCGAGCTGCCCAGCAACTTTTCCAGATCGGCGCGCAGATTCTTGACTGCTTTGGGATCAACCTGCTTGGATTTTGAACCGAACACCGTCTGTATCTTTTCGACGGCGGCATTGAACTGGGCTGGCAAAGCCGCATCGGTTTGCAGACCACTCACGCCTTTCTTTCTGATCTGGAACTCCACATCCCAGCGCTGCGCGCTATCGGCAACGGACACGCACTGAATTTTCAACGTGCCGATTTCAGTCTGGGTCACGGCCAATTGCACGATGACTTCGCGGTTGCCCTGCTTGTCGTCATGCTCGAATGCCACGGCCAAAGGCGGCAGTGAATGGAACTGATCGGTAACGTCGGTCAGATCGCCGGGCTTGAACGGCGTATCGCCGGTCATCGAGGCCAGATGGAAGCGCACGGGCTGCCCCAGACGCAAGGCAAATTGCCGGTCCTTCAGGATCACCTCGTCGCCCTCTTCGCTGCCGCGCGGCAGGATACAGACACCCTGTTGCACGGCTTTTTCGGTATCGACCAGCAGAAAATAACTGCGTGCCGCGCCGCCGCCGATTTTCAGCTTCTTTTCGCGGCGCGCGATGGCGTAACTGACCGCACCCAAGGCCACGGACAGTTCGGGGTGCTTGTTTTCGAGCAAGACCGGAGGCTTATCGGCCCACGAATTGATTAACTCGACCGTGCGCTGCGTGATCGGCCGGCTGCGGAATACGCCGCCGTTGAGCAACAGCGCATCGGGCACGACGCCCTCGCCTTTCAAGGCTTCACGGCAGGCTTCGCGATGCAGCTTCAAGAATGCCGCGATATGTTTGCTGACTGCCGGCTCGGCCGCATAAGGCAAACCGAACTCAACCACACCGCTACGCTTCCGGTCCGGCAGTTCATCCAGTCCCGACAGCGGAAAGAATCCGTCCAAGGCAATGGCCCTGGCCTCGTCCCGGCTCAGTGAAACGGAACGCGAACTGCCGATCAGTTTGGAGCCGCCGCCCAGCAAGGTGACGTTAACCTGCTCCGGAGCATCTTCGGCCAGCAGCCGTTCCTTGGCCAGGCGGCACTGTTCGATCAGCTGTGACAAATCGGCCGCCGACAAACGTCTCTCGTCTCTGACCAGCCGGCTTTCGGCCAGATGCGCCAGCGCGAGATCGATATTATCGCCGCCGAGCATTAAATGCTCGCCGACGCCGATACGGGTCAATTTAGGCTCCTGCTCGCCCTGCTCGACCTTGATCAGCGTCAGGTCGGTCGTGCCGCCGCCCACGTCGCAGACCAGCAGCAGACGAACATCGGCCAGCGCCTGCTTGATCGTGCCGGCATGGCGCCTTAACCAGTCGTAGCAGACCGCTTGGGGCTCTTCCAGCAGGCGGACATTGGGAAAGCCCGCAATGCGTGCGGCTTCCAGCGTCAGCGAGCGCGCCGCCTCATCAAACGAGGCCGGCACGGTAATGACGATATCCTGCTTTTCCAGGGGGGAATCGGGAAACCGGTGGCCCCAGACAGTACGGATGTGCGCCAGATAACTGGCGCTGGCATCGATCGGCGACACCTTGTCGATGTCATCGCTGCTGCCCCAGGGCAGAATCTCGGCACTATGGTCGACCGACGGATGCGACAACCAGCTTTTGGCGCTGGTCACGAACCGGCCTTTGGTCTTGGCGCCCAACAGGCGCGCGGCCTCGCCGATCACGGCCGTCTCGCCGGCCGGCGAAAAGCTGACATCGGCTTCCGACAGCTCGCCGCTGGCCGGATGATAACGCACGGAAGGCAGCAAGGGCCGGGCCGCGACCTGGCCGGGAGCGATCAGTTGCTCGACCTGAAAAATTTCGATTTCGGGATTGGGTTTATCGGTTCTGGCAAAGGCGACAACGGTATGCGTTGTGCCCAGGTCGATACCGACTAAATAGTTGGCGGATTGATTTTGCACGATGATTTTGTGATTTTAAGAGTCCAATCGATCCAGGATATTAGTTAATCTCTTCCATGAGTCATTGGGGTGATCATTTATCAAGATTCGGTTTGACATAACCAGGGCGACCGGTCGGTCGCCCTGCTGTTCGGAGAAGTTATTACTCTTCCCCGGCCCTGACATCAAACTCGATCTTCCAGCGGCCATTGTCTTTTTGCGATACGGCCTGCAATTCCAGCGTACCGACTTCGGTCACGGCCGCGAGCAGATGAACGGGTATGACTTCACCGGGCCGGCGGCCTTCTTCCGGCAACGTGACCTCGATTTCATCCAGCTCTTCAAGCTCGCCATCAGCCCAGTAATCGAGGCGCGTGCCTACCGTATCGTCACGCCGCGTATTGGACGCGAAGAAACGGAAACGCACCGGCTCGCCGATAACGAGGCCGAATTCATCATGGGGCAACTCCTCTTGAGTCCCTTCTTCCATGCCGAACGGCGCGATGCACAAGGCCTCAATCTCGGGTGCCATGCCCGGTACGGCCGGCATGGCGCTTTCGACGCCAACATAGTAGGACGCGGCCGTACCGCCTTTGATGCGCACGCCTTTGCCTTTGCGCACGTAACCGTAATAAGCGGCGCCGCGCGCAACGGCCAGATCCAGATCGACGCCCGGCAACAGTCTGGCTTCGGGCGCCTGCTCGGCCTTCAGCCAGGAATTCAGGACTTCCATCAACCGGTCGGCAAGCACCTGCGCTTTCAGCACGCCGCCATTGAACAGCACGGCCGTCGGATGCAGGAAGCTGGCATGCTCGGGCAGATTGACGTCTTTCAGATCTACCGCCGCGCCTTGCTGTTTGGCCAGGAACGCCGCCAGATGCCGCGTGATGCCCGCATCCTGCGCATAAGGCAGGCCCGCGGTTCTTAAGCCGGTACGTGTGCGGGTAATCGGCCGGTCACTGGCTGCAACCTTGGGCATGAAGCCCTCGACCAATACGCGGTTGACTTCCTCGCGCGTCAATTCGGTGCGCAGCGTGCCGCCGATCAGCGACGAGCCGCGGCTGGCGACAACGAGTGGAATCGTATCGATCTCGGCATTGTTGAAAATTTTCTCTTTCGCATCGCGGCAACTGTGCGTCAACGCCTGTATCTGCCAGGGCTCAAGGCGTTTGCCGTCCTGCTCCAGCTTGGCTTTGACCGTGTAGGCCAGGGCCAGGTCCATGTTGTCGCCGCCGAGCAGGATATGATCACCGACCGCGACGCGGGTCAGCTCCAGATTGCCGCCCTGTTCGGTGACGGCGATCAATGACAGGTCGGTCGTGCCGCCGCCGATATCAATGACCAGGATGATATCGCCGCAAGTGGCGTAATTACGCCAGTCGCCATGGCTTTTCTCGATCCAGCTGTACAGGGCCGCCTGCGGCTCCTCCAGCAGAATCGCCTGGTCCAGACCCACGGATCGGGCCGCTTCGACGGTCAACTCGCGCGCCGCCGGATCAAACGAGGCCGGCACAGTGATAACCAGATCCTGCTCATCCAGTGGCGCATCAGGATGCAGGCTTTCCCAGGCTTCGCGCAGGTGCGCCAGATAAGCCGTAGTCGCCTGGAAAGGCGAAACGCGTTCAACTTCATCCGGCGCTTCGGCCGGCAGAATGGGCGATTTGCAATCGACGCCGGCATGGCACAGCCAGCTCTTAGCGCTGGCGACCAGGCGGATCGGCGTCTTGCTGCCCAGATTGCGCGCGATTTCACCGACCAGATAGTCCGGCTTGGCCGCCCACGGCAGCGAGGTCGAGCCTTCCGCCAGCTCGGCTTCGTGCGCCTGATACAGAAACGATGGCAGCTGTTCCTTTTCTTCCACGGCGCCGGGCGAGGTCAATTGCGGTATGGCCATGACCTGTTGGGAAAATTCATCGTCTATTTTGCTGAGATCGGCATACGACAGAACGCAATGCGTCGTGCCCAAATCGATGCCTACTGAAAACCTCGGCCCGTCATGAGCAGTGACTTCGGCCACTTCATCACTGGCTTGCGGATTGTCATTAGTCTGTTGATCTACGGTTTCAGTATTTTCAGTGTCTGGCATTTCGCTCTCTGTAGCTTCTAAATCAGTAGCCGCAACAGGGGTATTTTCCGGCTCTGCGGCGGCCTTCTCGTCCTTCTTTTTCAGCGCATCCGGCTTTATATGGCTGAACAACCCTTTCATAGCTCGACCTCCGCTGGCGCGACGATATGGGCATTATACCCCTGTGTCAGTTTAGGCAGGCGGATATCAGTCACCTTCCAGCCTTTATGAACCAGTGTGCCGTTAAACGGCGCCGAGCCGACGATATTGCCGGTCAGGCGCACGCTGGCGGCATCGAAGCCTTGCGGCAGGGTCACTTTCGTGCCTTCCTGCTCGCCGCGCACGGGCGCCAGACTAAAGTGCTCGTTGATGGCTTTGTTGCAGCCTTCGTGCACGACGCGCGCGGCGATACCGATGTCGGCATCGCCATAGGCAGAAATATCTTCCTTGATGAAGTCGATAAAACGCGCCTCTTTTTGCAGCAATCCCAGTAATTGCAGGGCTGCATCGGGCGTCGCCTCCTTCAATATCACCGGTTCCGGCGCCGGTGCATGGACGATTTTCTCGACTTCGACGATTTTCTCAACGACTTTGACTTCAGGTTCAGGCGCGGGTGCGGCCGGCGCAATAACCGGCGCTACCGCTTTTTTGCGGCCCCGGGCCAGACTGATCACCATGGACAGCAGCAGAATGATCAGGATCAGTGACAACAGCACCACGGCACCGGCCAGATACACATGCCACAAGTCGAACGTGGTCGGCACCAGCGTCAAATCAATTGCGTAGTTAGTATTCATTCAATTAAAAGCTCTTTCGATTATTATTGTTGACCCGCTTTACGGGCTGCTTCGGCAAACATCATTTCCTGAAGCACGGCACGTGTGGTTTGGATGCGCATCTGTTTCAGATGGCGGTCGGCGACTACGCCGGGCACGTTTTCTTCCGTATATACTTCGCGCATTTTCGCTAAGGTCGGCTCGCACTGTTTAATAAGGCCTTCCGTCGCCCTGCGGCTTTCCAGTTGCTGATACGCCGGTTTTTTCATTTCTTCCACGACGCATTTTTTATAGTCGTATTTGGCTTCCTGAATTTTTTTCATCGTGTCTTCAGTCAGTACGGTGTTATGCCATTCATTTTTCGCATCGTCAGCGAAGGCTGTTACTGCTGAAAGCAAGATAGTCAGGAAAAAAAGCTTTTTCATGATAGTCCTCAATATTAAACGTTTAATTTTACGCGAACTGGTTAAAAAATAAGTAACGAACATCTAAATCGGGGCAGATGTCATTTTTTCAATGCTTCCATGATAAATAACATAGTATGACGGAATGGCTATTTGTCCAAAAATACCGGCCAATAGTCATTCATCTGTATAATGTTTGGTCATCCATTAAACACTAGCAATCTTTAATATGTACAAATATGATGGCCGACTGATCCACCAAAGTCACGATGATGACGGTATTATAGAGGTGGTCGAACTCAACGGCGTCAGATCCCTGCATTTCGGCTCGCATCCCAGGCAAAGCAGCATGCGTTTAGCCGCGCCGCATAAACTGCAATTGACTTACGTGCGCGCCATGACCTGCTGGCTGTTATTCAAGCAGACGTTGGATGACGATGCTCTGATTATCGGTTTAGGTGGAGGTTCACTCACGAAGCATTTGCTGCACCATTTTTCCGAATGCAGATTAAAAGCAGTGGAATACAGGAGAAGCGTGGTCAAAATCGCACGCAGCCATTTTGGCCTGCCGCTGGACCCGCGCCTGAAAATTATTGTCGATGACGGCGGACGCTATATTTGCCAACGGACCGAAACCGAACGGGAACATTACAGCCTGCTTTTTGTCGATGCATTCGATCATGAACGCATGGCCGAATCCATCTGTAGCGAAGCTTTTTTTGAAGCCTGCAAGCTGTTCCTGAAAAAAGACGGCATACTGGTCATCAATCTTTGGGGCACCGACAAACCCTTGTTCGCACAGGTTTCCCGATGGCTGGGCCGCATTTTCCAATGGAAAATTCTGTTTCTGCCGGTGCGCTGCAAGGGCAATATCATCGCCTTCGCCTTTAATGATCATTCTGCCTTTTATTCCATGCGGGATTTAAGAGCAAGAGCGATGGCTCTTGAAGAGCACTATCAAATTGAATTTCCGGTCTTCCTGAGAGATCTGAATACGCACAACCCCCATACGCTGACTAATCTGATAAAACCATGACGTCTTCCGCTTTACCTTCTGTACCCAACCTGTTCAGCTATCGCAAATACTGGGCGCAACGTTTCGGCGTAGCGCCGGAATTGCCGATGAGCCGGGAGGAAATGGATAACCTGGGCTGGGACTCGTGCGATATCATCCTCGTCACCGGCGACGCTTATATTGATCACCCCAGCTTCGGCATGGCATTGATCGGCCGGCTGCTGGAAGCGCAGGGGTTTCGGGTCGGCATTATCTCGCAGCCCGACTGGACCAGCGCCCGCGATTTCCAGAAACTGGGCCGCCCGAACCTGTTCTTCGGCGTGACCGGCGGCAACATGGATTCGATGGTCAACCGTTATACATCGGACAAAAAAATCCGCTCTAACGATGCCTATACACCAGACGGTGCAGCCGGCAAACGGCCTGATCGCGCCGTCAACGTCTACTCGCACCGCTGCCGCGAAGCCTACAAGGATGTCCCGATCATCATCGGCGGCATCGAAGCCAGCCTGCGGCGCATCGCGCATTATGACTACTGGTCCGACAAGGTGCGCAAATCGGTACTGCTCGATTCCAAAGCCGACCTGCTGGTTTACGGCAATGCCGAACGACAAATCGTCGAGATCGCGCACCGCCTGGCGAACGGCGAGGCCATTGCCGATCTGAAAGGCATCCGCGGCACCGCGCACTTCGTCAAGCAGATTCCAGAAGGCTGGATCGTCAAGGACTCCACGCATATCGACACACCGGGAGCCGTAGCGCCGCCGCAGAATCCTTATCAGGAACAGCCCGCCTGCGAAGTCAAAAATACGGCCGAGCCAGGCGGCGAAAAGGTCATCCAGTTCGACAAGCATTTGATCAGAAACCGGCGCGCGCAGACCGTGATCCGATTGCCCGACTATGACGACGTCAAGGACGATCCGATCCTGTATGCCCATGCCTCGCGCGTCATGCACGGCGAGACCAATCCCGGCAACGCCCGGCCGTTGGTTCAGCAGCATGGCTCACGGCTGCTCTGGATCAATCCGCCGCCCATCCCTCTGAGCACGAAGGAAATGGACGGCGTCTTCGATTTGCCCTATTCGCGCCTGCCGCACAAGGCCTACGGCAATGCCAACGTGCCCGCTTTCGAGATGATCCAGCATTCGGTCAACATCATGCGCGGCTGTTTCGGCGGCTGTACCTTCTGTTCCATCACCGAGCATGAAGGTCGCATCATTCAAAGCCGTTCGGAGGATTCGATCATCCGCGAAATTGAAGCGATACGCGACACCTCGCCCAATTTTACCGGCCATATCTCCGATCTGGGCGGGCCGACCGCCAACATGTACCGGCTGGCCTGTAAGGATGAGAAAATTGAAGCGGCCTGCCGCAAGCCATCCTGCGTCTATCCGGGCATTTGCCCCAACCTGAACACGGACCATACGCATCTGATCAAGCTGTACCGGCGTGCGCGCGCCCTGCCCGGCATCAAGAAAATCTTTATCGCCTCCGGCCTGCGCTACGATCTGGCCGTGGAATCGCCAGAATATGTCAGGGAACTGGTCAAATACCATGTCGGCGGCTACCTGAAAATCGCCCCGGAACATACCGAGAAAGGCCCGCTGTCAAAAATGATGAAGCCGGGCATGGGTACGTACGATCGCTTCAAAGCCATGTTCGACAAATTCTCGAAGGAAGCCGGCAAGGAACAGTACCTGATCCCCTACTTCATCGCCGCCCATCCCGGCACGACCGACCAGGACATGCTGAACCTGGCCTTATGGCTGAAGCGCAACGGTTTCAGAGCCGACCAGGTGCAGGCCTTCCTGCCCTCGCCGATGTCCATCGCCACGGCCATGTATCACTCAGGCAAGGACACCTTGCATAAAGTCAGCCGCACAGTCGCCGACATCCCGATACCCAAAAGCGTCAAGCAGCGCCGCCTGCACAAAGCTTTCCTGCGCTATCACGACCCGAAAAACTGGCCTCTGCTGCGCGAGGCGCTGAAGGCAATGGGCCGCAGCGATCTGATCGGCAACGGCAAGCATCATCTGGTGCCATCATTCCAGCCCAAAGGCACCGTCGAGCCTTCCGAAAATAAGGTCCAGCGCTTTAAAACCAAATACACCGGCCTGGATAACAAACGCGGCGATAAAAACCCTCGCCCCTCCGGCAATAGAAATAAAGCGGGGCATAATAAGCAAAAAAGTTTAAAAAAATACTAGGCAAAACAAGAATACCGTGTATAATACTCTCATTCGCTGGTGTAGCTCAGTCGGTAGAGCAGCTGATTTGTAATCAGCCGGTCGCGGGTTCGATTCCCATCGCCAGCTCCATATTTCAAAGGCCTTAGGTAATTTATCAAGGCCTTTTTTATTGCCTGAAAAATTTTAGCAAGCACATAATCCAGCCAAATAAAAAACAAAATAACAAGCTTCAGTTCGATCTAAGCCTTCGAGATAAAGAGTAACAAATCGACATTGCTCAAATTGAAAGCCGGTTTTTATCCGGATAGGAATGCGTCATCCGACTGGTGATGATGTTGGACAAATAACTGGTTGAAGAGCGATGCCGTGAGTACTCAAGATCGCCAATATTCTTGAATTGATCATTGATCGTTTCAATGATGTTGCGCTTGCGCAGCAAACATTTATCAAGCCCATCAATACTTGCGGTTTCATGTTTTTCTTCAAGATGGCCATCAAATCGACCTTCTGATGCGCTGATAAGTCGGTTGGTTTCCTGTCAATATATCTACAATCACCCAGCCGCTTTCCCATTCCCCTCTTTGGCACCGTATTAAACGGGTTCAATCTCCGAATTTTCTATGCCAGATAGCCCCGGATCAAGTTCTCTAAGGCAATTCAAAACCGATTTGATCTTTTGATAAACCGGCTTTATCAAAGAAATCCGGGCCCAGTTCGGACAACACTGGCTTTTTGCAGTTTAGATTGACCTGAAGTCCATTATTCTTTTCAACCGCTATGCCGGCTTTATCCCCCCAGCCTCTGCCTAGGGCGGTATAAACTACATATCCGTATGAGGCTTGTTTGAATCGAATATAAGCACCGCCGCCGCCCGCGAACGTTAGGGTACTGGCCTGGATATCCGCATTAGGAGGTATTTTGGCTGCCGGAAGAATCAGTTCGGGCGCGCCTTTCGGGCCGAATCGGTATTGCAGGTATCCGGATGAGGCAGAAATAGTTTTCGATGCGCATACGGATACGATTTTCTTGCCTGTGCGGCAATTAAAAATAATCGATTCGTCTTGCTCGCAATGGGATTCAACGGCGCCAGCCAGTTGAGCATAGCCATGAAACATAATTGCAAAAATTATCTTACTTAGTCTCATAAGGTCATGCCCATGAAAGGAGAAATAAGGCTGGCGCCGTCCAATTCCGATCTACGGATTTTATTAGATCAGCCTGTTGCCTATATTGTAGGCTTCCGTAAACGCCTGTAAGCCGTGAGATCCACCGTTCACCACTCTCCTGGCCCCGGCAAGATCATGAATAACCAGATAATTACGGATCTTGTTTTCACTATTTTTTAGAAAACAGGTAAGCAATTTCGCCGCAATTTTTGGATCGTTGGCCAATTCGGGACTATTGACCAAATCCCGTTCGATTTTGTCGCCGAATTTTGCATAATTAGCGCGTCCGGTTAACTGTACAAAGCCACGCCCCTTGAATCTGTCGCCATCCGGCTTGCCTCTATTACCCAAATCCCGACGATTGTCATACAGATCAAAAGGATGGCCGTTTGGCGAAGTATTAAATCTCGATTTGCCTTCGCTGATCGGTTCAAAGCTGGCTGTTTCGGCTCGGATGGTCGCTAAAGCCATTAAAACCATCGCTTTATCAGCTAGATTAACAGTGTGCAGGGAATTCAGCACAAACGGCAAATTTGCCTTGATATGGCCGATAGGTGTTTGGGGAAACATCTTCGAAACTATGCTGAAGGTCACGTTTTCGATTTGAAAAGGGTTGGGAGTTTCCGGCGCGACGATTCCCAGCGCCTTCTGAGTCGGCAAATCGACGATTCCATGTGATGCCAGCCCTTCACTTTTCTGAAAAGCAATCACCGCAGCTTCCGTGCCGGGACCAAAGTCTCCGTCAATAGCTCCCGGATTGAATCCTTTATTTTTTAGTGCTTCCTGAATGGATTTAACACTCTGACCTGATGAACCTTCTTTGAATATAGACATATTTTTTCTTATTTTAATAATGCACTGTTTAGAAAAAGTCGGTTTAAAAGAGCGGATTTCATAAAAAATCAGATGGCTCTTGCAAACTTACATGAACAAATAGTTGGCATAAAAAACTTGAATATTATTTACGACCGATCCTCCCATTCGCCTTGTAACAAGACGAACACATTCTCTTCAATACAGGAAACCATAACACAATAATTATATTTGTATATGTTATGCAGATAACGAAATACGGATACACTGCAGCCTTGATCATCCTAAATTCCATCATGTTTTATGCGGGGATCTCCAGAACATTTGCCTGTTAGCAAGTTTTGAATATTGATCAACAGCAATTCGAGATTGCCATCCGCTCCAGCCCGTGGGCGATCTCAGACGCTTCCTCGTAAAGTTTTTGTTTCATCATCCAGGGGCCGAATACGGGTGGAAACCAATGGTTCGGCGTCAGATCGGCATCAAAGATCAACCGGGTGCCTCCGCCACCAGGCAGCAGGCGCCAGCGGCTGTTTCCCTGCCGAAAATCGCCCCGGTTCGGTACGATGGTCACGGCAATGTCTCCGCTGGGCAGAAGCCGGACATCCTGAACCCATTCGAAATGCAGGCAGACGGCTGAAATGCAAAAGTCCGAGCTAACACTCATTCGAGTCCCGCCGCCATCAAGGTGTCCCATAGGCTCTACCCGCTTGATGTCAGGATTGAGCCGAAGAAAATTTTCATAATCCATGAGAAGCGTGCGGACTTTCGAAACGGGCGCCTGCACAACGCTTTCCGTGTGCATCATGTACCGTCCATGCTGTTGTTTGACCGAACTGTCCAGCACCTCCGCGCCCTGGGTTACCAAAGGAAGACCGATCGCGGCCAGCAACAGCCAAGCCGATATCTGAGCCGGACAAATTTTGCGCATCACAGTAAAAGCCGAAAACCCGATTTTCCATTTATTCCTGAAAAGGCGGAAGGCGTTTTTCCAGAAACCGCGGACCGTCGAGATGCCGCTTGCCGAGGCAGGCAATGGCACGAATTCTCCATTGCTGTATGACGTCAGGTGCGGCAGCGTTCGAGTGCAATCGTAAGGAGAAATTACGTGAACGCAGCAGCTAGTCACAAAAACGAGCCTGAAAAAAAATGCCCTTCAGGAAGCATAACGAACCTCCCAATGCGAATAACCGCGGTTTCCAGCCACGGTCACCAGAAAAGTGCAGTATTTGACCGATCGTATCTCGGCGAGATAGATATTAATTTTGGATTCCCGGCATCAACCAAGGTTCAAAGACCAATTCCGTTGGATCAATTGACGATTCAATCCACGCATCAATCATAAGTACGGTAAGAAAGGCAAAGCCCCCCCGTGGCTCTGTACAAGCATAATGGTCGCGAATCGCTGGAAAGAAATGAATATCACCAGGCAGGCTTTATCGGCATCCTCATGCGGAGGATTCAATCCCGCAATCAGGCAAATAAATTACTGGTTGATGCAATCAGCAGATAATAGATGATGATGCGAGGAATACGGAACAGCACCGAGGCAGCCAGCACGGTCGACCATCGGATTCCTACAACGCCGGCGGTCCAGCAGGTGACCGAATAAGGCAGCGGCGTGGCGGCGCCTAGCACGATGGCCCAGAATCCGTATTTGCGGATGAAGTCGCGCTGATCGTCATTGAACTGGCCGAAGAGCCGCTGAACGGATTTGAAATGCCCCAGCCAGCGGCCGATGAACCAGCCCAACATGCCGGCGCCGACGGATACCATACCAAGGGTGAGGACATAACGCGGCCACTGTTCGGCAAGATCGCTCTTGGCAATCACCAGCAGCAGGATATCCGGAGAAATAGGCGTGACCAATGCATCGGTTACGAACAGAATCAGGCACATCCCGGCAAATCCGATGCGCTCGACCAGCCAGTTCGTAGCGACAACCAGCTCTTCTTCTAACCAAAAGCTCAGCGCAGCCATCACAATAGTGACAAACAGGATGCTGGCCAGGACCTTTATCAGATTCTCCCTGATCATGACACTTTTTCCGAAATTAACTGAAAGTTGCGGATCGTCAGCCTTGAATTCGACACTCATCAAAAAAACCTGCATTTTGTCCTTGCTGTTTACGGAGCAATCCGGAACGATGAGCGGCCATTTCAGAAATTATAAAGGTGATTAAAAGCATATGTGGGAGGCCCCGCAGCTGATCGGCTTATATTATCTTAACTGATGTTACGCAGACAATTGGTCCCTACGTCAAATGCGCCTGTAGGGTCGAATTAATTCGACCCGAGACGCCTTGTTAGTCATTGAGTGCGAATGAATTCGCACCTACAAGCTAATAGCGACCCCTGCGTCAAACGCACCTGTAGGGTCGAATTCATTCGACCCGGGATTTCGGTAAAGGAGACTCAAGCGCTGTAGTGAGCGGCAAACGGCATAAAAAAGCCGCCCGTGCGTAACATCAGATCTTAAATGATACCCAAGCCCCGCGCACGAAATATAAGGGCTGTCGCAAGAACCCATCGGCCTCTTCGAAGTCGAAACCGATGTGGAAATGCCTGATGGGAGTTATTCATGATGAACAATGTTCTTTCTATACTGATCGCCGTGGGTATAGGCCTGCCTGTCGTTTCCCTTGCTGTCGAGGCATTGCGCCGAAGCCCCTCGCCTCCAGCGCAATTGCACTGGGCACCCGATATCCCGATCCAGTATGTCGAAGTGAAGGGCATCCGGCTTCGCTACATCAAAACAGGCCGTGGCCCCGTCCTGGTTCTTTTGCATACGTTGAGAACCCAGCTTGACCTCTTCGAAAAGGTTGTGCCCAAACTGGCCGGGGATTTTACCGTGTACGCGCTCGACCTGCCGGGGCATGGTTATTCCGACATCCCCGCTGTGAAATATGACGCCGAGTTTTTTGCCGATGCGGTTGAAGGCTTCCTCGAAGCCCTCAATTTAAACGACGTCATGCTCGCCGGCGTTTCCATCGGCGGAGCCATTCCGCTGATCGTTGCCGCCCGCCGTAATTCCCGCATTACTCGCGTTGTCGCGATTAATCCCTATGATTATGTTCAAGGCCGAGGCATGGCACGCGGCTCACTATCGGCCCGGCTGGTGGTGATGGCGGCCGGCATACCCGTGCTCGGCGAGACGGTGATGCGCCTTCGCAATATGTTCATCATGAAGAACGTGTTCGAAGGCGGCGTGTCCGACCCGCGCAGCATACCGCCGCAATTGCTGAAAGAGATGTATTTGACAGGCAACCGGAAAGGCCACTACCGGGCGCTCATCAATCTGCTTCGAAACGCCGAAAGCTGGCAGTCGGCGACCAGAAACTATGCCCGCATCAAGGTCCCGGTTCTCTTCCTCTGGGGCGATCAGGACTGGGCCAGACCCGATGAGCGGGAACAGGACCACCGGCTTGTGCCGGGGGCCAGCATGGTGACAGTCGAGCGCGGCGGGCATTTTCTGCCGCTGGACAGGCCCGATGAAGTCGTCAGGCATCTGCGTGAATTTTACCGTCACACTGCATCACTCGACGGTCTAGATAACCTGTAATTGCCGGACAAGACCCGCGCAGATTATTTGCCATTACGCTTTGCCGGCGATTTCCTTGTCGCCGGTTTCGGCGGCGCCGGCGCATCATCGGACTTAGCCTCGTTAATCATGGCATAGCAGGCGCTGTCGTCACCCAGCCCCAGTTCGATCCATGGAATAATGGCGGCGATCGGCGTCAGCAGCACGCCCAGAGCGACCGAAGCCCCTCCCTTGATAGCCAGTCGGGTCCGGTCCGGCATGACTTTCGGTGACTTGAGCGGCCCTGAGACATCCACCGGCACGCGCGCGCTTAAAATGCTGGGATCCTTGGGGCTGGCCTTGAGCCGCAGATTGGCAGTCTCCTGGCGAAGATCGATATGGCCTTCGATATTGATATTGGTATCGGTTGTATCGATCACGAACGGCGCTGTCTTCATAATGCCTTGATTGACCTTGAAGTTGCCGATAATGCAACGTATCCGGGTGCTTTTGTCCTTGGTCAGCAAAAAACCCAGCGACTCCGCCACATCAAGGCCGGCCAGCTCTATCAGCAGGTTGCTGATACGGCCCTGTTCCATCAGCAGCGTGACATCGCCGTTTCCGCGGCCGAGCATATCGGCTACCGAGTTGCCGGTTGTATCGAGAATGATCTGGCCGAAGAACATGCCGTCGCTTTCCTCCTTAAACTGCGTATCGGCCAGCAGGCGTCTGAGCGGCACCTTGCGGATCTTGACGTCTGCCTTTGTAGCGATGATGTCCTTGCTCGCATCAAGCTGGATGACCGCTGTAATCTGGCCGATATCGATGCGGAAATTCAAGGGGTCCAGCGTCAACTTGCCGTGATCCATTTGCAGACGCGTCTTAAACTCGTCAACCGGCAGATTGGGCGTAATGATGTTGTCGCTATAAAAGCTTACGTCCCCGTCCGCGGAGCGCATGGCTTCCGGATCATAGGGCTTATCGGGAAATATGCGCGGTTTCTCTTTTTCTTCCGGCGTCGGATCGGCGCCGATGAATCCGACAAGATCCTTAAAGTCGAGCCGTTTGGACTTGATGTCGGCTTTCAGAAAAGGACGGTCTTTAGGCGAGCTATACGCGACATGGCCGGCGATATCGCTGCTGCCCATGTTTCCTTTCAGATCGTTTATAAGCCACTGCTCGCCGGAGCGCGTCACATGGCCGGTGAATTTATAGGGCGGCGTCTCGGCCAACGGCACGCCGATAAAAGGCGACAGCTTGGCAAGAGTGTCGCCCTGCAGATCGATCGACAGCTTGGGTTCCTGCAATTGCACCGGATCGGCGAACGTCCCCTCGACCGCCACCTTGGTATCGCCGGCGGCCATTTTCAGATCGACGGGATAGGGTTTGCTCTTTTCCCACAGTTCCAGCAAGGAGCCGCCTTGCACCTTCAACGTGAAGCGCTCGCCTTCGAAACGGCCCCGGCCCTGCAACCTGACGCCCTGCTCTTTCGCCGCTCCGGCGGCCGATGCGGTCAAATTCAGTTCTGTATCCGTGGTCGGATCGCGATAGACAAGCTTACTGTCTTCGAGCGTCAGGTTGTCTATTTTGGGAATCTCGGTGCGGTCGGTTTCGTCCTTCTTGTCGGTTTTAAACACCCAGTTGCCCTTGCCTTTGGCGCTCTTTTCCAGCAATGCGTCTAGCTTGGACAGATGGATTTCCGGCAGCACCACATCGCCCTTCAATAAATCCAGCAGCCTGATGCTGAATTGGAGGCGATCCAGCGTCATCATTTCCGGCTTGCTGCCCCAATCGGTATTGGCCAGTTCGATATCATTGACAGTGATGCGCGGCGTCCAGGCGAGGTCGACATCAAGATCGCCCTTAATCTCAAAGCGCCGGTCCAGCTTACTGCTGACTTGGGATGATATAGGCCCGCGCAGCTTGTTCCAGTCGAAGAAAGCCAGGAACAGCGCTATAGCGACGACCAGCACGAGCAAGGTTATTCCGACCCATTTCAAGATTTGCTGCATAGAAATACCCTCTCTGCTCCGCGGCCCATTTGTCACAGGCAGTGACAAAAACGCTCTTTTCAAAAGGAAATTGAGATACCTGGTTTTTATGCATGGATTAGGATCAAAGACTCAATGAAATTGTTAGAGTTCATAGATTACGGAACTACATGACTTTAAAGGACACGAATACAGTGCTATGAATGAAATATGCACTTGCCTTGTCTCATCAATACAATGTATAAATAATATCGATTCAATACTTTTTTTGATGGAGATTAACTATGAAACTGATTAATAAAACATCGTTACTTGCATCAGCCATTGCCCTGGCGTTGGCCAGCGGCATGGCTCTGGCCCAGGCAGCCGGCTATCTGACGCTCAAGGAAGTGGAAGTGGAATGGAAAGGCAAAGCCGATAAAAAAATGCTGGAGGTGGAAATCAAAACCGGCCAGGACATACCCACCGATGGAAAATCCGGCGCCTTCGGCTATGCCATATTGACGGACAGCGGCAATAACGTGCTGGTGCTGACCACTCACCTGCCTATTGACGACAGTTCCTATGAAGCCACGCCTTCCGGATTTCATGCCCACGTTCTGGACCTGAAAAAACCGACCGACGCCTGCCAGGGCGCCAACTTTGAAGTCGATCTGGAAAATTCCGGCAAGAACACCGCTTTCGACGCCGATTACAAATGGAAAGTCGACGATAATGAAATTTCCGTCAAAAAAGTCCCCGTCGGCGATCTGGGCGATGCGGGGGTGGAGTCGGTCGTATCATTCACGCTGAAACCGATACTGGACGCCAATAAGAAACCGACCAATCTTTGCGTGACAGTAGTGGACCAGGCCTAGACTCGCCCTTACACGGCGCAGTGCTGACAAAGCGTTGCGCCGTGCAGGTGATGCTCCGTGTGATGGTTGGCAGCGGATTCTAATTCTTAATAACTGATGTTGCGCACGGATGGTTTTTGCCCCGTTTGCCGCGCCGGGCGCTGCGGCTTTTAACGGCGGTAGGCTGGGTTGATAAACCCGACATTTTCGAGGCCGCCCATGCCGGGTTTCCGCTAAAGCTCCAACCCAGCCTACACATATTTATCTCGTTTGCCGCACTGTCTAAAGGCGGTGGGCCTCGGTCTCCTGCAGCATCTGTTTGAGCCACTGCATATAGGGCGTGCCGCCGGTTCCCCTCGGATCGTCCGTCCAGCGGGTGATGTATTCTTCCGCCCAGCCGTAATGGACTCTCCGGAAGGCCGCCATGGCATCCAGGATGGCGTTGTAAGGCTCCTTGTACCTGGAATTTCGGATGTCAGGCATGGCCTCGACTTCCTTGATCAGCACCTGGTGCCGAAGCGGCATGTACTTGCGCATATCCATCAGATGGTCCGTCAGAACGGATCGCTGGTGGGGAATCTTCATAAAGGCGACCAGTGTCGGCATGATACTGCTCTGCGCGCCGGTCTCGCCGCGAAACTGGATGGGCGCCTGATCCACGCCTTCATAGGTTATGTTTTCGAAAAAGCGGATATAGGGCCGGAAAGTCTTGTAGTAGAGGCTGGCGGACATGTGCTCGGGAATGCGCTTTAACACTTCGACCTGGCGTCGTACGGCGTCTTCGATATGCCATAACTCCGGACTCAGGTCAGCTTCAGCATTCTCCGTCAGTTTGCATTTGATCGATGCGATCGCAGCCAGAATATCGGCCGCGATCGCTTCAATCTCTACATGCACCAGGATGAACCAATGCTCGTCATACAGGTGGACGAAGCTTTGCAGGGTATCGATATTGCCCAATCGGATCGGCTGGTGTTTATGAAAGCGCTTCCAGTTATAGAGGGCGTAGCCGTCGTAGCTTAGAATGGGCAGACAATCGAGCAGCATGGCGGCCCGCGCCAGCGGCACCGCGATATTGTACGGCAGGAGCTTGACCGGCTCCTCCCCGACCTGATTGACGTAAGCGGAGGCGAGAAAGCCAAGCCGCACATAATAAAGGCGAAGCTGAGGAAGGTTCTCCTCGTTGACCGGCCCCTGCCATCTGGGAATTTCAAGCTCCCGCGCGTAAACCCGAAAGTCTTTATCATAGAGCAGGCTCGGCAGATCATGACCGATCTCATCGAGCATGGCATAGCGGGAACCGTGCGGAAATGCAGTCAGAGGATCGTCTTCGGGAAGAAACCCGCGTTGCGCATAGGTAGGCTTCAGCAATTCGCTGGCTTCGGTCTTGTTGATCATTGCAGCATCAAACCTTCCCGTCAAACGCCGCCACTGCGTATTTATGATCATGTTTTCCTTCGAAAAAACAAAAGGTCGCCGCATAACCTGTCTGAGCTACAGGCGCGCCCTATATGTTCTGAGACCGATGCCTTCCGGCACTTGTTCCCTGCCATTTTCCAAGATAGATTTTTAGGACGGCTCAAAATTCCATTTGCAGTCCCGGTATGCCGATACGTTGTATCCGAACGGCATTCTTGCCTTCCTCGTAAGCCGGCAATTGGCCTTCATGTTGCCAGAGCCTGAAAGCCAGCGAGTATGACAGAACGCGCACCGGATAATCGCGCGGCAGTTGTTGCAGATAAGGTTGTATGGTCACGAAATCCGTCACGCCGTATTGCTGCATGATGAACCGCAGGCCGCCGTTGGTGGGGCCGATATTGTAGGCCAGGAGACCCAGAAACAGATCGCCTTTCATTTCAGCCAGATAATGTTTCAGGGTTGCGGCGGCAATGAAGGCGTTGTGCCGGTGATCGAGCAAAGACAATTTATCCACGCCCAGGCGCCTGCCGGCCTGTTCAGTGGCTATCTTGGGCACGCGCGTGATCTGAAACAGGCCGTGTCCGCCGTCGCGGCTATCACGCGGCAGGAACGAAGACTCTGTCGCGGCGACGCCCTGCAACAGATTCGGGTCCAGATCGAACGCTTTAGCCGCTTCTTCGATAGCGGCATTATATTCCTGCGAGCGTTTTACCAGCCGCAGCAATTGCGCCGTGTCATAGCGCCGATAGGCCGCATAAACCTGATGGGCCAGCGTAACGCGCGCCGCTTCCTGTTTGCCGCCGACCAGCGCGCGGAAATGCCCGTACGCCAGGGCGAATTCGCCCTGAATCGCGAACCAGCCGACCATGAGCGCCAGTCCGGCGGCCAGCATCGGCGGCAACAACGATGATAAGGCGCGCAGCCGTGTTCGCAGTTTCCACCAGCCTATCAGCAGCGCCGCCGCAACCAGGATCAAGCCGACCACACCAATCGCGAACGGCAGCAGGCTGCTGAAAAACCGTGTGCCTGAAAATCTGTCGGCCGAATAGCCGAGCAGCACGATAACCAATAGCGCGGCCGTAATGACAAGGCTCGCCGCTTCAAGCATGATCAGCGACAGCCGGCTCCTGAAATTATTGATCGCCGGCTTGTGTGCCGCCGGCTTTTTTGCTGCCGGCCGAGTCGTCGGGCGCGGACGTGGTTTGACTTGAGGCGGTATCGGGGGCTTTTTAGGCGCCGGATGGCCTCGCATTGCCGGTTTATTCATATTAAAAAATCCGATTCAGATAAAGTCATCCAATGTCAGGAAAATTATAGAGTAGGTTTTGATTGAGTTTTAATTATTCATGCTATTTCTATTGCATTGTAGGGTACGCACTGCGTATCTTTTCAGAACCGTGATGCATCGACAAATTTTGAAAATGGTATGCGATGCATACCCTACAGAACCCGCAGCTGGACGGGGCATTGCAGAAACGTTAGGGACGGGGTTACAAACCCCGCCCCGCTTGAACCTTTGTAGATCAGCGGCTTTCTCTGTCAATCGGCCTCGATCTCATAGTTCAGCTTGATCCTCTGCGACGTGCCGGCCTCGGTTTGAATGCTGAGCGCCTTTGTCAGCATCCGTCTCAAGACCACTACGGCCTGCTTGTTGAACAGGCCGACCTTGGTGCCGATATAAAAATCCGGCGTCAGATGCCGGCCTACGGCAAGCAGCGTATCCTCCAGCGTCTCGCCTTCCCTGACCTCAAATTCATCGACACCGAATTTGTTGGCAAGCCACGAGACCTTGCCCGCGCCATAGGACAGTGCCGCGCCGGCTATCATATTGCCTTCGGACTCGCTGGCCTGATTCAGCGGCCGGCCCGTGATCAGATAGGCCAGCGCTTCCGCTTCGGGCAGCGCGGGTTCCGAATAGATGCGGGTCCGGGGCGTCTTCAACAAGCCGGTCACACTGAGCACCGCCGTCACTTTTTTATCTCGTGAAACACGCGTGGCTTCCACGTCCAGCCAGGGATTGTCGACCGGACCATTGAAGGCGAAGCGCCCTTCGCGCACGGCAAGGTCCTGGCCATACTGTTTGTAACGGGCCTCCTTCATGTCGACGGTGCCGTGCATGGTCATTTTTCCGGCTCTCTGGACGATCTTTAGCTTGCCTGCAAGATCGGTCTTTAGCCCTAGCCCTGAAAATTTCACATTCCTGCCCAGCTCGACATCGATATCGACATCGAAGCCCGGCACGGCGGGCGCTGTTTCCTCGACAGGCTCCTGACCGACAATGATTTCATCCTCACTGACCTTGACGGCCTGCTCCGGCAGTTGCTTGATCTGCATGATCGCTGTCGGCACGCCCAATTTGCCCGTCACTTTGCCCTGCCCGTTCGCAAAAGCGATTTTCAATGCCGGCGACACGGCTATCTGCGCTTCCGGCAGTCTCGCGACTTCAAAATCATCGCCGGTCAGCGTCAGTTCGACCGGCCAGCCTGATTCGGGCTGCAGCAGCGCAAAACCGTCCAGATAGACAGCCCCGCTGCCCGACTTGGCCCCGCCCTGTATCCGCAGACGCTCGGCATTGTCCCTGGCAGCGGTGATCTGCAACTTGATATCACGCAGTTTCAGGCCCAGCTCTTCAATATCGACAGCTCCGCCGGAAAGCTTTACCGTGCCGGCCGCCGCCGGTTTTTGCACGACCCCGTACAGCGTCAGGTCCGCCTGCAGTTGGCCTTTGAGACCGGATACCTTATCCGGGACAAAGGCATTGAAGAGCGCAAACTCGGCCACCGATGCCTGTATGCGGCCCATAATGGCCTGGCTCGGGCCGATATCGGCCTGCAGTTGACCGCGCACGAAATCCCTGCCGGCCAGGGCCAGATCCAGATCGGCTGACACCGCATCGCCATCCAGCGTGCCGGTCACGGACGAGGCGCCCAACGGAATGACCGTGGCGGTTTCCCGAGTCTCCAGCAAGACCCTGGACCCGGCCGGCATCTGAAGACTGTAGCGTCCGGCCAGCACTCCTTTCCGCCGCGTTATGTCAGCATCGGCATTGATGATGCCGCTCAGCGTCACCTGTTCCGCCAGATAAGTCTGGAGCAGCGCGAGCGGCAATGCCGACGCCTTCAGCGCGGCCTGAAAGTCGCCGTTGGCTTCATAATGCCCCTGCACGCAGACGGAAGACGCCTGCCGGGCCAGACAACCCTGTTCGAAAGCCAGATCGACGCCGGCCTCGCGCGGCGTTACGGTCATCGCCATGGCTTCCCGGAGCTGCCAGCGGCCCTGATTGGGCACATTCAGCGCCAGTTTCGATAAATCGCCCTGCCAGCGGCCGTTTTTGATGCCGCCCGTCAGCACGGCTGACAGATCGCCTTCGGATGAACGCAGATCGGCGCTGACGCTATTCGCCGCCTGCGTGCCGCTGCCCTCGACCAGCAGGCGGGTTATCTCGATGGTGCCGCTTCTGATGCGGGTCGCCGACAGTCGCAATGACGAGCTTGCCTCGGGACGGTAATCGATATCGGCGTCCAGCAGCCTGGCGCTGTATCCGGCAAAGCGCAGACGTTTGCCTTGCCCCCGGAATTCGATTGCGGGCTGCCGCCATGCGCCCTGCAGGCGTCCATTGCCTTTCAGGCTGCCGCCCAGATCCGGCCACAGCGTATCCAGTCTGGGCGCATCGATCGAGACATCCAATGCGCCCTGCTCCTGTCCCAGTGTGCCGTCCACAGCCAGCCTGTTGGCGCCGGAGACGATACGCAGCGCATCGACCTTGAGCCGGTCGCCGGCCAGAAACAGTTTGCCGTCGGCGCTGACCGGATAATTGCGCAGTTTGCCGGTCAGCTTATCGATATCGACCTCCAGCTGCGGCGACTGCTCCACCAGTTTGCCTTTCAGGTGCGCGCTGAAGGTCAGGTCGCCGGGCATTTCCGGCAGGATAATGGCCGGGTTGAAATGCCGGCCCTGAGCCGTCAGATCGAACGCCGGCACGCCCTTCCATGAGACATCGCCTGCCAATAGAAACAAACCGGTTTTGGATTTCAGCTCCAGTTTCTCTATGGTCATGGCTTCGAGGCTGCCTTTGCCGTTGAATGCCAGACGAGCCTCGGGCAGATACTGTTGCGTCAGCCGGCCATTGACGGTCAGCCGATAATCATCGAGCAGGCCGCTCAGCTCGAATGTGCCCTGCTCGCTTTTCAGCTGGGGCTCGGCGTCAGTCAGCGGCCATTTTAGATTGCGCCAGTCGCCGCGCGCATTAATGCGCGGCTTGCCGAGCGCATCTTCCAGATTGCCTGCCAGATTGGCGATGAAGGGCGTGGATAATTGATTGTCGAAAACGATCCTGTCGATGTCGCCATGAATGGCGGATGCGCCCTGCCAGATGCCGCTGGTTTCGGTGCTGACCTGCCAGTCGGCCTGCAAGCTGAAAGGAAAACCCTTGCCCAGCGTCACCTGCCCCTGCACGGTCGCGACGACAGGCTTGGCGTTGACTTCCAGCAGGCTGACGTTAAGCCGGCCCTGTTCGGTCGCGGCCGTCAGGCGCAGTCTGCCCAGTTCGTACACCTGCTCGCCCGACTTTAGCCGCGCATCGGTCAGCAACAGATTTTCAACCGCAATCTCTACCGGCAGCCGCAGTTCGGCCCGGAAATCGAACGGCGTCTCGTCCTTGGGTGTCTCGGGTTTCCTGAGGTTGACGGTGACGCCATGCAGCGTCAGGTCGATAATTTTGACAGTGCCCGAAAGCAGCTCCCGCGGCCGCCAGGCGAAAGCCAGGCTTTTAACGTCCACGGTTTCGGTTTCGCTCTGATAATGCAGATCAGTAAGTGCGATGCGATCGATCAGCCGGCCTTCTATCGCCGCAACCGTCACCTGCGCCGGCAGTCTTGAAAAAAACTTCTGTAGCAGCCAACGGCTGCCGGCTTCGCTGCTGACCAGCCCGAACAGGCCGGCCGGGATCGCCAGCACGATCAGCACAACAATCAGCCAAATCCATTTCCTCATAGCCTTGTGCCGGCGGAAAAATGGATCTGAAACGAGGAGTCGGCCTCATTCAACGGCACGCCGAAATCCAGACGCACCGGGCCGACCGGCGAATACCAGCGAACGCCCAGGCCCACGCCGGTTTTGAGGCTGATATCGCCGGCATTGAAGGCATTGCCGGTATCGACAAAGGCCGCCACGCCCCAGTCGTCGAGCACGGGATGCTCGTATTCGGCGCTGACGACAGTCAGGAACTGGCCGCCTTCGACATGGCCGAACCGGTCCTTCGGCGCCAGTTCCTTGTAATCATAGCCGCGAATGCTGTTGATGCCGCCCGCATAAAAACGGTACGAGGTCGGCAGTCTTTTCAGATCATCGACCAGCGTCGCGCCCAGGTTGGTCCGGCCGATGAATTTGCCGCCCCCGGGCAAAGGCTGCATCCATATACCTAAAAAACTGCCCTGCAGAAAGCTGACGTCGGAGATCGGATTTTCATAACTGCCTCTGACTTCGAACTCGGCCCTGTAGCCTTTGGTCGGCCGTACGACGCTGTCGGCCACCGAACGCAGCCAACTGGCGCCGGGCACCAATAACAGCGCCTCGCCCGATTCAGTCTCGGTTTCGAATTCCTCATAGCTGAGGTCGATAAAAAGCGTCTGCTTCCAGCCATTATCCAGCGCTTTCTTGTAACGCGTGGAAAGCGCCGCTTTTTTTGATTTGAAGTTGTCGGTATCTTCGTACCTGAAACCGCCGCCGAAGCTGAACACATCGTGGACCGGGTCCTCCAGGGGAATGCTGTATTCGACGTCGGCAATCGACAACACCTGCGAGATGTCGAGATTGGCGGTCAGAAAATGGCCGCGTCGGTTCAGGCGGCGGTTTTTGTAAGTCGCATTGGCCAGCGGCCCTAAGTCGGTATCGAACCCCAGGCCGAAGCTGTACAGGTGCCGGCGCTTTGGAGATAGGGTGATCGCAACCGGCACGCGCTGCTGCTCGATATGTTCGATGTCCGGGATGATTTCCACGCTGTCGAAATAGTCGCTTTGCGACAGCGCATTATGCGTTTTGACCAATTCTCCGGTGGCATAGTACTCGCCTTCTTTTATCGAAATGTACTTTTCCACGAAGTCGGGATTCAGAATGTCCTGCCTGACGGTGACATCGCCGAAATACATGCGCTTCCCGGCGTCAAACACCAACTCGATCCGGGCGCTGTTGCGGTCCTTGTCGATCAGCAGTCTGCTTTCGCTGAAGGTCGCATTCAGGTAGCCGCGCTCCAGCGCCAGCGCTTCAAAGCGCCGCTTCAGGCTTTCATAGTGGCCGTGATGGACGGGACTGCCGATTTTCAGCGGCAGGTCATTGCGCAATTTCTGAAATTCGAGATCGTCATGGGCATCGCCTTTAATCGTGATGTCGATGGCGCTAACGACTGCCTGCGGTCCGGGCCGGATGGCAAAGCCGGCCTGCCAGCAATCCCGTTTAAAGTTAAGCGATTTTTCGACGGCGGCGTGGTAATACCCCAATGCCCGCAGGGCCTGATCAATTTCCTGATCGGCCTGTGCGTACAGGCTCCGTATTTTCCATTCCGGCGCATCGCAGGCTTCCTTCTCCAGGGACAGCATGAGCAGAACGTTGTCCCTGGCCTGGCCTTTAACGCCTGAAACCGACACCTCGGCAACCGCCACGGGCGCAATCAAGTACAACATCAGCATGAGCAGAGCCGGTCCCGGAACTGAAGACATCAGTCGCATGCGTTCCGGCCCCGGGCTTTCACCTGCTGGTTTGCCATGGAATGGAACGCAGCACAGCCAGCGGGTGAACAGTTGGTTTTTTCATAGGCTCCTTCCAGTAATTGCATGTTTAATCAACCGTTGCCGGACTGCGACATATTAAAGGTAAAAGATCAGCGAGTCAGGCGCCCCTGTTCAGCGACATGCGGCAGTTGCCACTCTCTGGCAAGTCCGGCAATTAACGCTCTATTTCAAGCCACACGGCTTTTATATCGCCAGAGCAAGCGGCTGGTCAAGCTGAACGGAAGTTCGACCGCGCAACACAGTCAATTGCAATGGTTTCCGCCCTTTTATTGATATCTTCGGCATAAGGAATTTTAATAACTAAAATAAGTCGTAGTTTTTGAAACAGTTTTATTTGTTTGGGTGTGTGTTTCTGACCAATAATTCCAGCTTATACATGGAGGATATTATGAAGCCGTTATTACTTTTATTAAGTATCTTGATAAGCGCCTGCTCAAGTATGCCAACCGTGCTGAAAAACGCCCCTGCCGTGGACGTCAATCTCGGGGAAGTGCTCGGCAATGTCAATCGTTATCGAGGTACTCCCGTACGCTGGGGCGGCACGATCAT
Source organism: Methylobacter luteus IMV-B-3098 (assembly GCF_000427625.1). Lineage (GTDB taxonomy): Bacteria > Pseudomonadota > Gammaproteobacteria > Methylococcales > Methylomonadaceae > Methylobacter > Methylobacter luteus. Next base: position 389,657 of record NZ_KE386569.1, on the reverse strand, counting down.
TGAAGTCGAAAACGAAGCCGACGTTACGGAAATACAGGTCCTTTATTATCCGCTGGACAGATCAGGACGCCCGCGCCTTGACAAGAAAACCCAAGGGCGATTTATTGTTCAAAGCCCGAATTTCCTGGACCCGGCCATCTATAAAAAAGATTCGGAAATTACCGTCACAGGCAACATCAAAGGCGAGGTCGAGCGTTCCATCGGCAAGAAGATGCTGGCGTTGCCGCTGGTCGAAATCGGTAATATCTATCTCTGGCCGGAAGAGGACTACCGGGATGTCTATTATGGCCCGTATATGGGTTATTATCCGTATTATTATTACCCTTACAGCAGATTTGGCTATTACTATTATCCCTGGTATTAAACCTTTACAGAGCAGCTCTTTAGGGTAATCTCGTCCTCTATAGCAGAGGTTTTTATGAAAAAATCCAACACCCTGATAGCAGCACTGTTAACACTGCTTGCCGGCCTTTTAAATACCCGTACGGCAACCGCCGATGTCAGTATGGGGCCTTATCCCGACGAGCTGTTTCTCGAAATCGGCGACAGGCCCGGTTTCAGGCCCTACCCTTACAGGCCTTATTACAGTTACCCTGGATACAGGCAGTATTACGGCTATCCGAGACCGCCTCAACGTTATGACCAGTATCGCTACGTGCCTAGATACAAGCGGCCGCCTTATTACTATGAGCGGGATTATTATGAGCGCTATTATGATTATCCTCGGCGTCCTCCTTATCGATCCTTTCCAAGGCGAACGCCGGGGTGGGAGGACGATCCAAGATTTGAGCGCCGGTATCGCTAGCTGTTAATTTCGGCCGGTAAAGTCATCATGTAGCTTATCCATTAGGCAATTGTACTTATTGATCCTGTGTCAGGGTCAGGGAACAATAGCCATAAATCATAAAACCCGACCGCATCCGCCACAGGCTGGACCCGTCGGTTCCTGGAGGTACATCTCATGTCATCGAATCCTTCCATCGGCCATTATCTCCTGGCCCGCCTTTATGAGTCCGGAGTACATCATATCTTCGGCGTACCGGGCGATTACATCCTGCGCTTTTATCAGCAATTGTCGGAAAGCCCCATTCAGCATATCGGCACGACCCGCGAGGATACCGCCGCCTTCGCGACCGATGCCTATGCCCGCTGCCGGGGACTGGGAGCAATGGCCGTCACATATGGCGTAGGCGCCCTGAATGTCGTCAATGGCGTCGCCGGCGCTTATGCCGAATCATCGCCCGTGGTCGTCATCAGCGGCGCGCCGGGCATTAAAGAACGGCACGAACATCCCCTGCTGCATCACCGCTTCGGCCCGTTCCGGCTTCAGCACGAAATATTCGAGCGCATCACTTGCGCCACCGCGGTCCTGGACGATCCCTATATGGCTTTCCGCCAGATCGACCGCGTACTGGCCGCGGCCCGCGAGCATTGCAAGCCTGTTTACATCGAACTGCCGCGCGACAGGGTGGATGTGGAAGGTTATCCAATGCCCTCGGAATCAATGCCCGCACCTGCCAGCGATGCCGAATCGCTCAACGAAGCCGTGGAAGAAACCTTGCAATTGCTGGGCAAGGCCGCGTCACCGGTGCTGATCGCCGGGGTTGAGCTGCACAGGCGCGGGCTGCAGGATAAACTTCTCAGTCTGGTCGATAAGACGCATCTGCCGGTCGCGGCGTCGCTGACCGGCAAGTCGGTTCTGGGCGAACGTCACCCTTGCTATCTGGGCATTTATGAAGGCGCGATGGGATCGTCGCTGGCCCGCGATAGCGTGGAGCAATCCGACTTTCTGTTGATGCTGGGCGTCACCATGAATGACATCGATCTGGGCATTTTTACAGCCAAGCTCGATGCCAACCGGATCATACGCGCCACCCAGGACGAGGTCATTATTCACCACCATCGCTATCCGCATGTGCTGCTGCGCGATTTCGTGACCGTGCTGAACGAGCGGATTACGCCGCGTCCCGGTATCAGGCCCGCCGTTGCGGCGGAACCGGCGGCATTCGATTTTCCCGTCAAGGATCAGCCGATGAAAATCCTCCGGCTTATCGAGCGGCTCAACCGCTTCCTGACGCCTGACATGGCCGTCGTCAGCGATGTCGGCGACTGCCTGTTTGCCGCGATCGACCTGAGAGTCCATGAAAACAGCGAATTTCTGGCCTCGGCCTACTACACCTCGATGGGCTTCGCCGTTCCCGCCGCGCTAGGCGCGCAGATCGCCAATCCCACACGCCGCACGCTGGTTCTGGTCGGTGACGGCGCGTTTCAGATGACCGGCACCGAGCTGTCGACGATAGCCCGCTTCGGGCTCAACCCGATCGTGATCGTCTTCAATAACTGCGGTTACAGCACCGAGCGCTATATTCTCGACGGCCCGTTCAACGACATCGCCTGCTGGCAATTCGAGCGTCTGAGCGAGGTATTCGGCCCGTTGTCGGGTTATTCGGCCCGCACCGAGGATGAATTTGAGAACTGCCTGACCCAGGCTTTTGCGCAGCAGTCATCACCCAGTCTCATCAATGTACATTTGCCGCCGGATGATCCATCGGCGGCCATGAGGGGATTAGCCGAGCATCTCGGCAAGCGTGTTTAGGCCTTGCGCGGGAATTGTAGGGGCGACTTTAGTCGCTCATCTATGCGGTTGCCCACGGTTAATTAATCTGCCGATAATGCCTTTGGGCGAGCAGACTCGCTCCCACATCAGCTATAAAGAGCCTGTCCGCGCTTCAACGTCCGCCCGCGCTCTGCTTCGCCGCGATCTGCGCCACATGGCGGCCCTGGTAGCGGGCGCCTTCCAGCTCAACGGCCGAAGGCCAGCGGCTTCCGTCTCCGCCGGCGATGGTCGAAGCGCCATAAGGCGAGTTTCCCATCACTTCATCAAGGCCCATCTGCCCCTGAAAGGCATAAGGCAGGCCGACGATGATGAAGCCCAGGTGCATAAGCACCGGGATGAAGGTCAGTATGGTCGATTCCTGGCCGCCGTGCTGCGTTGCCGTGGACGTGAAAACCGATCCGACCTTGCCGACCAGAGAACCGTTCAGCCAGAGCGAGCCGGTCCGGTCGATGAAATTCTTCATCTGCGCCGTCATATTGCCGTAACGCGTGCCGGTGCCGAAAATGATGGCGTCGTATTCGGGCAGCTCATCGACAGTCGCTATGGGCGCGGGCTGGTCCATTTTATAGCCGGACTTGCGCGCGACCTCTTCCGGCACCAGTTCGGGCACACGTTTGATGACCGCCTCGGCGCCGATCTCGCGCGCACCTTCGGCGACGGCCTCGGCCATGCGCTCGATATGCCCGTAGGATGAATAATACAGCACTAGCACTTTAGTCATCGCTGTCTCCTGAAAATGCGCCGTTCCGCCGCTTGCATCCTGATCAGGCGCAACAATGAAATCATTTTATCTGCGTGAAGCAGGATTTTTCATGCATTGGGAAAACTTAAGACAAATGCTGCCGCGATTCAGTGCGATATCGCACATAGGCGTAAAAATCGGCCTGTGCGATCATCGCCGGCTGAAGAAACGGTAAGCGCTGACACCTTCGGCTTTCGCTGCGTACATGGCGGCATCGGCATGCTTCATCAGCTCGAAGTCGGTGGCGCCGTCTTCCGGGAACACCGCGATGCCTATCGATATCCCTACCTGCATCGCGACGCCTCTCACTTCGATCGGCTCCGCCAGCGCATTGATCAGTGTATTGGCTCTATCGATGCAATCTTCCGGCAAGGTCTGCTGCTCCAGCAGCACGACGAATTCATCGCCGCCCATGCGCGCCACCGTGTCGGAGTGCCGCAGCAGGGCCTTGAAACGCTGCGCGATCTGTTGCAGCAATTGATCACCCATGTCATGTCCCAGGGTATCGTTGATCGCCTTGAACCGGTTCAGATCGATGAACATGACCGCCAGCCGCGTGCCGCTACGCTCTGCCATGCTAACGGCATGCCGCAGCCGATCCTGCAATAATGCGCGGTTGGGCAGGCCGGTAAGCGGGTCATGGAAGGCCAGATAGTGGTTACGCTCGTCCTTGCTGCGCAGTTCGGTAATATCATTGAATATGCCCACATAACGGTCCGGTTGATCCTTACTGCCGGGAATGACGTTGATGCTCAACCATTCCAGGTAGGCTTCGCCGCCTTTGCGCCGGTTCCAGAGTTCGCCCTGCCAGTGCCCGGTGCTCAGCAGTTCCTGCCACATGAGCCGGTAGAAGTCGGCATCGTGGTGGTTCGAACGAAGCAGGCTGGGCTTCTGCCCTATGGCTTCCTGTGCCGTGTAACCGGTGATCTGGACAAAGGCCGGATTGACGGCGATGATGCGCGTTTCATGATCGACGATGAGAATGCCTTCACTGGTGTTTTCGACCACATTGGCGGCCAACTGAAGCTCGGCCGCGCGCATACGCTCCTCCAGTGCCTTGTTGCTGTCGATATAATCGTTTTCGCGTTCCTGTATTTTTTCCAGCATGTGCCGGAAGGCATGCGTGAGTGTCGAGACAGGGCCTAATCCGACATGCGGAAGCTGAATATCGCGGCCGCCTGTCGCCATCGCCTGCGCGGCTTTGGTGATGTTCTCCAACGGCACGAAGATGCGCGACAGCCATAACTGGAACAGCATACCGGCGAAAGCCACGATCAATGCCATAACGAGTATGGGCAACCCGCTATAAACCGCCAGTTCCCACAAAACAGCCGGCTTCGGTATAACGTAGCTTAACAGTAAAAAGCGCTCCGGCAGGCTCGGGTCTAAATCCAGCCGATGCGTGCTGATGTAAACCTTGCCGTAACGCGAGCCGGTTTTCTGCAATGAGTGATGCGTGACGGCGTCGGGCGCCAGATCGGGAAAATCCCGCATGAAACTGTCGCTCTTGCCGAACCTGAAGCCTAAGCTGCCCTGCTGATCCGGGCGCACAATATAACGTCCCTGACTGTCCGCGACGAAAGCCTGCACATGGGGCGGCAGGCTTTGGCCTATCCGGCTCAGAATCTCGCCGATGCGCATGTCGATGACCACGATGCCGGCCAGTTTGCCTGACTCGGTGAAAATCGGCGTTGCGGCGTGCAGGACAGGCATTGAGGCTATCTGATCAAAATCCATTCTGGAAAGATAGACTTCTCCGTCATGCAACTTAACTGTCTCGCGAAAATAGTCCTGGTCTCCAACGGTGCCGAGCTGTTCATGATCAACGACAACCACTTGGTCATCCCTGTATTCCACTCGCACCCGTTCCTGTCCGTTGCCGGCCAGACTGACGTAACGTATCTGTCTGTACATCGGGCGGGTTTCGGCAAATGCGGACAGCATTTTTTGCAAATGACCGATCCCTTCGGCATCGTGGGAACCCTCGAACGCTGGCTCAGAGCCGGATTGCGCAATGGTAAAAATAAACGGCGCACGGGAGAGAAAATCAATATCCTCACGCAGGGTCTCAATGGAATTGAGGATATCATTCCCTATGCGGATTGAACGACTGCCGAAATCGTCATTAGTACGCTTTAATAAGACATCATATCGATAGTAGCCGCATGCCGCGACTATCAGAAGTCCCATTAATGCGACCAGGGATAAAACCATCCTGTTAATTTTTTGCTTGGCTTTGATGATCATGTGCGACATTGAAGAGTTGCCATCAACCCTATCGTTTATCTAGTCCCGGCTTAAGTATATTCTGAGCAATTTAGAGGCGCCGACGGCGATGTGATTGCGGTTTGAGGCGTTATTGTAGCGCACTGGGGAGGAAAATATCCTCGGCATGCTTCCCGGCTTATTGTTTCCATTTAGCTGGGAACAGTCTGGATTGTTAAGTTAACCCATTGTGTCTATCATCATCGTATGAACCGACATGATTTTCTGGAGATTATTTTATGCACCCCATCAATAAAATCGTTCTTTTTTCTTCGGCCCTGCTCAGTTTGATAAGCAGCCCGCTGGTCCCTGCCCAAACGGCAAGTCCTGAACGTCAAAAGGAGATTAGCGAACGCGGCCGTCATGTGATGCCGTTTGAACTTACTCAAACACAGCACATTTTCAGCAAGACCGAAACCGGCGGCCGGCAACAAGTCATCGCCAGAGATCCGGACAATAGCGAACAAATCGCACTGATCCGTCGGCATCTGACCCAGATTGCCGGGGAATTCGCACGCGGTGATTTCTCCGGACCGGAAAAGATTCACGGCCAGGCCATGCCGGGACTGGCGGCATTACGGGCCGCCAAACCGGGCCAGCTTCACGTCCAGTATAAGGAACTGCCTGATGGTGCCGAAATCACCTATTCCGCGCAGGATCAGTCCCTGATTACAGCCCTCCATCAATGGTTCGATGCGCAACTGAGCGATCACGGACCTGACGCCGCGCCCGGCATGGACCATGGCACCATGCATCATGGGCATAAGCCATAAGAATACCGGCTAACGCTGCGCTTAACCAGCTGAAGGATTTTCGCCACAAAGATACAAGGACGCGAAGGAAAAGAAAGTCAAAATCCTCGCGTCCTTCGAATGCTTTGTCGTGTTTTTTATAAATGAGACACCCTTAGGCAAGCAGTCACAAACTCAAAGGCGACTGCCTGTCCTATATTACCCCTGCTTGTGCCAGCGTAGATTGCTCATACCATTGGCGGATCTCCATCAGATGCTCATCCTCCTCGTTCAACGCCGCTTGAAAATCTCTCGACATGTCATCAAGCCCCATGTCATCGGCCAGCTTGACCAGCATGTCCCAACCGGCGTTATCAACCAGTTCGGCGTTAAGCATCGCTTCCAGGCACTGATCGACGGATGTGCGCGGATCGCTCAAGACCTGAAGCACGCCGCCTGACGCCACGGCGCTGACATCGGCTCCGGGCGTCTGCGAGGTGGGATCGGCCCCTAAAGACTCCAATGCATCAGCGATCAGCATGAAGTGCTGGGCTTCCTCATGCCTGAAACGCTTGAGCGTATCGATGGAAATCGGCGGGCCGCTCTTCGCTGCCTCGCACTTGTTGATGAAATAATCGTATAGCCGCGTACCCGTCCGTTCAAAGGCCAGGCGCTCGCCCAGCTTGTCGACCAGAACTTCCGCATTTCTGCCGGCAAGCATCTGCATGGTGGCCTTGGCCGCGCCTTTCAACGTGCCGGGAATTGCTACCGTGCCCACCGGATCGGCTTCCTGAATATAGCGGGCCTCAACGTCCATCAAGGCCGAGCCATTCCCTCGGGAGCTGGGCATATAGGCATTGGCCGCATCGATCATTTTCTGGCTGTCGACAGGCGACCGGTCGATGCCGGTCCGGTTTCTCATGCTCATTTCAATTGGTTGATTCATTGTTCAACTCCTGCACAATTCGGTGATTAAGCGACTTTGCGATTCAGCTCGGTGCCGGGCATCCATTGATAGCCTTCAGCGACCGATTCGGAAGGCGAACCGCTGGAATTAACATGCTGACGGTAAGCCAGGGATGCCTGGTCTTCCTGGGCTTTGTCGACGAATTGGGTGCCGCTGGTGCGCAGATCCACTTCCTTATCGAGCGTCTGGCGCACGAATTCGCGATTGCTCGTGAACGGCATCGGATCGGGCAGCGTTTGCGAAATGATCTCGGCCGGATCCCGGCGCTCGTATTGCTTGAACAGTTCCGAGACGTAGGCGTAGTGTCCGAGTTCATAATCCAGGAAGCGCTCCCAGATCGCCTTGATGCGGGGGTTCGTCTCCTGCTCCACGCAGCTGTAGTAGTTGTAAACTTCAGTCGCTTCATGTATCAACCATTTCTCCAGCCAGGTTTCATTCGGATCGATGATCGATTCATACTGCGTGACATGCTGCTCCTCGATCGAGGCGATCTCGGCGTACAACTGACGCGCGACGGGGTCGGCATAGGTCGGCCCGATATTGGCATAGAAGTCGTGGGTCTGATACTCGGCGGCCATGATGGTCGTGGCGTGCAGCTTGCTGATCGTGTCCGCCGTGGCGCGGTCGTAATGATCCCGCAGATCGTTCTCGGGCGCCCGATGTTCGTCCGCGGTAGGCCGCCCCGGAATAATATCGGTATGGGATTGCAGGATGTTGTTCGCATCCTTGCCTTCCAGGCGATCGAGCAGCGCCGAATAGCGGTAGAGATGGTCGAAGTCCTCCAGCAGCCCGAACCGGTAGACCTGGGCCAGATAAGGATCGGGCTCGTTTTGCGCTACTGCAGCAGTGACCTCGACGGCGACTTGTTCATACGCAATAGTGGTTTCCAGCGGCGAGTGATCGGATGAGATGAGCCAATTGATGGTCGTTTGCTGGTGCTGCTCGACGCGCCGGACTTTCGCCAGCGGCACCTGCAGGTCTTTGTTCATGCGCGCGCATAGATGCTGGAAACGCAGCGCTTCCACTTCCAGTCCATTGGTGAGGATAATTCTCACCCGTGTAAAAGCTTCGTCGTCAAGCTTGCTGATGGGTGGCTGTACCATGTCTTTCCAAGTCATTCGTTGTTTATCGAGAGACATTCCCTTCGAATCGAATAGATTTACAGACATAACGCCTCCTTAACAATTAAGGAATAAATTCACGGTTACTTGTTGAGTAAACACGGCTCCGTGCGATCCTTTCGTTTACATTTCATCATGATGAGGTACCGACCCTGATATGGCGGGATTTTCAGGCTGACTAATATTGCCTGTCTATTTTTGGGTGTCGCCACTTCGGCCTGCCGCCCATGGACTATGTACATCATGATTTTTCCGTAACGGGCGAACATATCACAATCGGATAAATCAGGGCAGCCGGGTAAATACTTAGACGACTTGCCTGTTCAGGAAGGCAGGCTTGTTGATAAAGCGCGATGCGGTGCGCCTTGCACAGATGCCAGCCGAGTGTCTCCCTGCCTGGAAAAAACAGACAACGAAAAACCCGCGTCAGGGCAATTCCACCTGCTCGCCCAGCACGTCCCGCACATACAGCATCTGCACCAGCACCATGACCACGACCGCCAGCGGGGACGCGAGCAGGAGTCCCAGGATGCCGAAACCGGCCCCCATCACGAGCTGGGCGATCAGCAGCAAGGCCGGCGGCAGGGAAACAACGCGCTGCTGGATATATGGCGAGATCAAATAGCCTTCCAGACTTTGCACCACGAAATAGAGGCCGGCGACATACAGCGCCGTCGCTCCGCCTTGGGACAGCCCGACCATTACCGCCGGCACGGCGGCGATGAGCGGCCCGATGTTGGGCACGAAATCCAGCAGGGCGGCGACCAGGCCCAGGATGAAGGCGAACGGCACGTCCAGTATCGCCAGTCCGATACCGATCAGTACACCTACAGTGAGCATGGCGAGGATCCGGCCGAGCAACCACCAGCGGAGCGTATGCCCGATCCGGTCGAAGGCTTCGTTGACATGCTTTCTGTGCTTCTGCGGAAAAAGACGCGCCGTGCCGTTGATGTAAGGCTTCGGGTCGGCCGCAAAATAAAGGCCCAGCACGACCACGACCAGCATACTGCCGAGAGCTCCGAAGGCGGTCGAAAAAATCCCGGCGATCTGGGCCAATTGCTTAGTATCGGTCAAGGCGCGCCCGGCCCGGGCCAGGGTATCCATAAGCGCAGGCCCCCATTCGTACTGTTCGAGGGCGCTCCGCAACCGCTCCGGCGCCGACGGCAACTGCCGGAACAACTGATAGAAACCGCCGGCGATATTCGGACCGTACAGCACCAGAATCAGCACGAAAATGCCCAGCAGCACCACGACCACCAGCGTCAGAGACCAAGCCACGGACAAAGGCGTATGACGGCTGATGTAGTCCGCCAGGGTGCGCAGAAACAGCGCCAGCAACAGGCTCGCAAAAACCAGCAGTAAAATATCGGCCACCTGCAAAAGCATTAGCAGCAACGCAATAACCGCAGCGCCGGACGCGACCACGATCAGCGTCCGCTTGGTCAGCCATCCGCTCGCACTGCCAGTCGCGGCCGTTTCGCTATCTATCGCCTTGCTTTCGGGCGGCCTGGCTTCATCCCCGACGCTCATGGCCGCCTCTTTCCAGAGCGCCGGATACCGGCTGCCCTGTGGACTTCGCCATTGGACGGCCGCGCCATGCCCTTACAAGTCATCCGTTGTTTATCGAGAGATATCCCCTTCGAATCGAATCGCCTTACAGCCATAGCGCCTCCTTAAGGAATAGTTTGCGGTTACGTGCTGAGGGAGCATGTCCCCAATCCTGATAGTGACACGGAATGTCGACCTGCATATGATGGCAAGGCTTTCAGACAGGGAAATGCTTAGCGGTTACTTTAAAGCACAGCATGAAAAACGGCTGGCAGAAAGCGCACTCAGGGCAGTTCCATCTTTTCTCCCAGCACGTCCCGTACATAAAACATCTGCACCAGCACCATGACCACGACCGCCAACGGTGGGGCGAGCAGGAATCCCAGGATGCCGAAACCGGCCCCCAGCACGAGCTGGGCGGCCAGCAGCCAGGCCGGCGCGATCGATATCATCTGCCTCTGGATATAAGGCGTGAGCAGATAACTTTCCAGGCCTTGAATAACGGTATAAAGGATAATGACGTACAGCACCGTCGATCCATCCTGCGCCAAACCCACCATGACCGCTGGAACAGTTGCCAGAATCGGCCCGATGTGAGGTATAAAATCCAGGATAGCGGCCACCAGAGCCAGAATGAAAGCGAGCGGCATCCCTAGCACGACCAGCCCGGTCACGGTCAGTATGCCTACTGCCACCATCGACACGAGCCGGCTGAGCAGCCACCAGCGGAGCGCATGCCCGACCCGATCAAAGGCTTCATAGACACGTCCTCGGCGAGACTGAGGAAACAGGCGCACAACCCCATCGATGTAGGTTTTTGGTTCAACGGCGAAGTAAAGACCCAGCACGATCACGATCAGGCTACTGCCAAGCGCCCCGAAGGCGGTCGAGAAAACCCCGGCGATTCTGCCCAGCTGCTGAGGATTGGTCAGGGCGCGCCCCACTCTGGCCATCGCATCCAGCACCGCGGGTGCCCACTCGTATTGCCCGAGGTTATCCCGCATCCTGTCAATTGTACTGGGCAATTGAAGCGTCAATTGATAAAAATCAGTGGCAATATCAGGACCATACAGCGATCCGATTAGTGCGAGCCCACCCGCCAGAATCAGAACCACCAATATCAGAGAGGCATTCACCGTCAAGGCAGTGTTATCGCTAATAGTAACTGCGGAAGAGCGCAGAAACAGCGCCAGCAGCATGCTCGCGAAAATCAGCAGTAAAATCTGGGCCACCTGCCAGAGCATTAACAGCAGCACGACGATTGCCGCGGCCGCAGCCACCACGATCAGCGTCCGCTTGGTCAGCAGTCCGCTTATGCTCCGGGCCCCGATTCTTTCCATATCCGCCGCTTCGCTTTCCGGCATCCTGCCTCTGTCCCAAAAGCTCATAACGGCATCCTCCATGACTGCAATCGGCCCCTTGCGGCCATCCATCGTTTACGTAGAAAAACATCCTTCGAACTGAACAGTTTTATGGCCATAACGCCTCCTCAGGAATAAGAATTTCAACGCTACCTTGTCAAAAAGACTCTACCCCCGTGTCAATCGTTCCACTTTGCCCGTCGAAAGTTTTCGGTATTTGGAAATATAAAGGGCTGTCACTCACGATCCCGCGGGTCATCTGCCGGAGTCTCCCTGACAACGGAAAACATCAGCAGACAGAATCCCGTAAACCAGGCGGCAAAAGCCGCGACATGCCCGTATTCCCAACGATGACGAAAACGAAGGTACGCCGCCGGGACCGATCCCGAGCCAGACGCGATAACCCGGCCCCACTCGGCATTGACCGGCTGAACGAGCGCCGCCCACAGTGCCAGCGAGAGCACGAGGCCCAGCGTGCCGAACAGTGTCAGGCGAAAAGCACGCAAACGCCGGACCAAAAAGGTCAGCATGATAGCGGCAAGGATGGCTCCGACCTGAATGACAGCCCCTGCCAGGCCGAAAAACCGGTAGAGCGTGCTAGTGACTGCCGCATACAGCTCTGCGTCGTACTGCATCTTCGGTAGCAGTTCGAGCGCATGGGCCGCGCCGAACGTCAGGCCGAGCGCGGCAAGCAGCAGAGTGATAAAACGCCAAGTGCGCAGCATAATCCACCTCGGGCTAATCATTACATCTGTCGGCTATAAATAATCGGCATTCCGCAAGACTTAGATCGCGAAATCAGGCCCTTATCGCCCCCCGTGTAGCTCCATTGATGGAACTCGCTTCCTCGGAGGCAAGAAAACATATCGCGGCGGCAATTCGATTGAGCATGAAATAAATCAGGAAATTGGTGCGAATTCACTTGTGCCCTATAGGGTATTCGCACTATGCGGATACCAACAGTAGGCGCTTTAGGCGAATCCGCGCCTACAACGGTGTTCCTTATCATTATCGACGATCACCACCCGCCCGCCTCCGGCGGCAAATCCGTTGCAAGCCGACCGGCCAATTCTTGATCCGCCACCAGACAAGTCTTATCGGCAAAACGCATGCGTATTCGCCATAAATTGCCAGAGCCTATTTAAGGAAGTAGTCATCATGATTCATTTTTTAAATGGCTGTCTATTCGCAGCAGTACTTATGAATGGCGGCCTTGAACGACAGCGTTCTGATGGATGGCGCTGATTGGGCAGCAGCCTTTACAGTGAAATATTCGGTATAAAAGAGATAACCGCGAAGGTCACGAACGACAATAAGGATGGGGGAGGTAGAATTGCGTCTGGAACAGCAATCGAGAGCACGAAGTTTCAATGCATTGACTGAGTTTGTGTAAAACTCTTGAACCGATCCGACAACTTCCAAAATTAATCTTTCAACTGCATCAGGACATTGACTGTCTCAGATCGACCGAGGGTGTGTCAAAACGCGTGACTATATCTATCTGAAGTGAACATTACTCCACTAAACGGCTTAAAATGAGCGCTTTCTTAATGATTAGCTCCTTAGTGATCGGTATTCAGCTCGATAACTGGCATCATTAAACCACTGACTTTTCGATTTCTACGTTTTGACACACCCTGGACCCTTTGTAGCCGATCACTTTGTCTGATTGAATGACGCCAATTAAATCTTAACCGGTCACATCAAATCAGCGCCATGGGGATGATATGCATAAGGAAAAACTCCTTGTCTATCACAAATTTATCAAGGAGACGCCGATTTCGTGGTAGACATGTAGAAAACTGTGCTGATCATTTGTTAGATATAAGATAGCGAATTACAAGACTATTTTTCCGTCGGGAGGTCGCCCGGCTTTGCATTCAAGAACCAGTCGGGTGGAGACCAACTCTCTGGGATGTGCTTGTGTCCCCAAAGCGCCAGTTGTTGTAATACCGGTAGCAAATCCGCCCCCTTGCGGGTCAAAGAGTATTCGTACCTCACGGGCCTCTCTTGATAAGGATGTTTTTTGATGATTCCGTCCTCCTCAAGCTTACGTAGGCGATTTGCGAGAATATTTGTCGGAATGCCCTCTGGGGAATCCTGAAAATCCTTGTATCTTCTTTTGCGGATCATCAAGTCCCGAACGATGACTAAGCTCCACTTGTCGCCCAGCAAATCAAGCGATCCAGCTACGGGACATTGAGAACGGAATACGGGTACAGCAACTTCTTTATTCATGATGCAAACCATACACATGTCACTTGCAATATGCAAGTCTATATGTCATGATTCAGTCACTTGCAATTAGCAAGTGACAACATCTGATAAGGAGATGCTAACATGAACACAGAGATAAATGCCTCAGCCGGTATGAAAGGCGGTTGCCTATGTGGCGCAATCCGATATGAGGTCACCACTGCCCCCGCCATGGCGGGTTTTTGCTACTGCGAGAGTTGCCGCAAGCTCAGTGGTTCCGGACATGCCTTTCATGCCCTGGTTCCGGAAGAAGCCATTCAAATCAGCGGTAACGTCCGCGGATATGAATGGAAGTCTGACAGCGGAAACACCGTTATCACGAGTTTCTGCCCTACCTGCGGAAGCCCCCTGTTTGGAAAGAGTTCAGGCATGCCAGGCATGGTGACGTTCAGGGTAGCAAGCCTGGACCTCCCCGCAACTATATCTCCGCAAATGGCGGTTTACACAAAACGGTTGCAGCCATGGGATCACCTTGACCCGACACTGCCTGCTTTCAAGGAAATGCCCCCTATGCCTCAAGAGGGATAGATCATAATGAATACGCATCAGCTTTCTGGCGCCATGAATCTTGAAGAAAGAATCCGCGCCTTGCTTATTGGCTTGCCAATTTCCAAGAAGCGCATGTTTGGCGGCATAACCTTTCTGCTGAATGGAAACATGCTATGCTGCACTTCAAAAAAAGGCCTGATGGTCCGCGTTGGCAAAGATGCCGAACCAAAAGCGCTTGCCAATCCTATGACGAAGCGCTGCGACGGTGCCGGTCATACTATGCCTGGTTTCATTTCGATTGAGCTTGATGGAATAACCCAAGACAATGCTCTTGCGGATTGGCTGCAAATGGCGCTGACTTACGTTGACGCTCTTCCACCAAAAACAGAAAAATTCAAAATCAAACCACTACACTCTGCAAGGAGAAATAAATGAAAAAGTTTATGTTTCTGCATTACGGATTTGAAAAACCTACTCCGGAGATCATGAGAGCTTGGGAGACTTGGCTTGAGTCAATCTCCGCCAAGCAATTGGACCAGAGTGGGTTCAGTGGTGGCCGAGAAATCTCGAAGAATGGAATCCGGGACCTCCCATGGAATATGGAATCTATCACTGGTTACAATATCATTGAGGCTGAAAGTCTTGATGCTGCCGAGAAACTTGCCCAAAGCAATCCATTTATTGCAAGCATTCGGGTTTATGAGTTGAGGTCGATGTAGTCCATAGGATGCGCTGAGGCACGAAGCGCATCATTCGCGAGTGATGCGCCTCCTTCGTCGGCACATCCTATTGGATTTACATATTTTGCCTAACACAGCGATCAAATGGACGTGCCGCCTATCGGCGATTTTGAAGGTTCGCTTTTGAATCGGTTTCGTTGACTTCGCTTAACGACCTTCTGCGGCACGCCCTTTACCTTTAAGTTAGAACACAAGAGATCTCCCATGGCTAATCGTCGATTTCAAAGCCTAGATAGGAAAACTCAGGCAAACCTGATCAATTGTTTTCCTGACTTAGCAGCTATCACCTCTAATGAAAGCACGGGCAACTACCAACAAGTAGCTATAACTGTTTACGATCATTGGCTATCTGAAGAAGAGGCGTATAAAGAGTTAAACGATGTTCCAATCGAAAAACAGAAAATAAACGATGCTAAGTTGCACTTATTTGTTTGCAGCCTTACATCAAATTTTGAGTCATACCTTGTTAAACGGGTTGGCAGGTATAAGCAGCATATAACCTTCAGGGCGTTTACATCTCCGTCTGCAAAAAATATGGCATTAAGCCCTTTACCTTATTTGGCAAGCGGTTCTCACTGTTTCATGTTCGTTATCCCGTCTTTGAAACTCATATATATAGAAGGCTGGGACTTTACACATCATGTGTACTTAAAAAATCAAGCTTCAATTGGTGCTCTGAAGGCCGAAGCGGAAAAGGCTGGTGTATATGTACTCTAACCTTACGCTCAAGCGGGATGCGCCTACAGCGCGCCCTTTAGCCCCACGTTAGGTGTTTTAATGAGCCAATCCGAGTCTGACAAGATTCTAAATATATTATTAAAAGAAGAATCAAATCGTTTTGGTTGGAAATGTAGTCGCGGCTTTGTTTTCAAAAAAGAGAAGGATGCATTTTTCACGATTTTGATTACGGGTCATCCGAAGATAAAAAGGCTATCTTGGTCTATGCACTTCAAGCATTATGACTTTGACGATGTTTTTTGGGATGTTGTTAAGCTTCCAGAGAACAAAAAACAACCGCTTAGTTTTAGGGCTTGCGGTGCCTGGGTAGCGCCGAGTATGGAAGTCCAAAGTGGAAACACTACGCTCGATAAGTGGGAAGAAGAATTCATATCAAAAGAAATTTGCAGCGTATTTGAATTGCTTGACCCGATAAGTCTTGACGTGGCGTCTAGTATTACCTCCTATCAAAGCAATCTTGGAGCTCTAGAAAATTACTATTCGCAGCTAATGAAAAAATACCCAAATGCAGTTCGAACCATATGGATCGAGAAACTTCTCACCTGTCTGCTTGAATCCAAACCAAATGAAGCCAAGGAAATTGCTAGTGCCAGAATAGCAGCAGGTGATTCAGGTGGTTTCAACTACGAAGGCAACTCCTTCTATCAATTGGCAAATGAATACGTTAATACATCCAAAAACACCTAACAAGTCAGTCACGGACGCCAAAAAGCTACGCTTTTTGGTTCCCGCCGCTGCGCTCCGGTGCCGGTTACTTCCAACGTTGAATGACAGCTTTCTGTATTGCAGCCGTCATTTGGTTGAAATTCTTGATCGTCTCTTAGCAGCTATTCATTTTTTTAATCTTTAAATAATATCGATATAAGTCTGAATTCGATTTCATAGGTCAGATCAAATCCAGACTTTTTACAGTTAATGATTTCCTTCTCGTCCTCGGCACACCGCTACGCTGCTCCTGTAATATCTGTTCATGCGGCCGTTCATGATCTTCGTGGTGAAATGCTTTTTTGCTGTATTCGCAGAACTACTTGCGCTTGAAGCCCCTCAGTTGCGCTATCCGACAGTCTCAACAAGGAGCTTCGCTATCAAACGGCGATGCTACAAAACGGCTTGCTTATCCTGTTGCTCAGAAGGTTTAGTCTCTGTCCTCAACACCGGTACCGCGCCTAGCAGCTTTTTCGTGTAAGCCTGCTGCGGTTGGGTCAGCACCTGCGCGACACTGCCGTACTCGACGATTTTACCTTTATACATGACCGCGACTTCATCGGCTATTTCGGCCACGACGGCCAGGTCATGCGTGATAAACAGATAACTGACGCCCTTTTCCTGCTGCAGCGATTTCAACAGCTCGATAATCTGCGCCTGCACCGATACATCCAGCGCGCTGGTCGGTTCATCGCAGATGATCAGCTTCGGATCGACCGCCAGTGCCCTGGCGATGCAGATGCGCTGACGCTGGCCGCCCGAGAATTCATGCGGATACCGTTGCGCGGCATCTTCAGGCAGGCCGACCTGCCTGAGCAATTGCCTGACTCTTTCTTGCCTGTTGACCGCGCTGACGCCGGGATGTAGGGCCCGGATGCCTTCGGCGACAATTTCGCCGACCAGCATTCTCGGGTTCATCGAGGAAAAAGGGTCCTGAAACACGATCTGCATGTCCGCGCGTTTTAGCCGTAACGCCTCGTCCTGTAGTGTATCGAGCGCCACGCCGTCTATTTTGACTTGGCCTGCACTGCCCGGTATCAGGTTCAGCAGTCCTTTGCCCAGCGTGGTCTTGCCGCAGCCGGATTCGCCGACTAGCGCCAGCGTCTTGCCCTGCTGGATAGTAAAACTGACGCCGTCGACGGCGCGTACATGATCGACCACGCGTTTAAAAATGCCCTTCCTGATCGGGTGATGGACTTTGAAATCGTCCACCTGCAATAGCGGCGGCTTTTCCTGCCTGCCGTGCTTTAAACAGCTCTGCATGGAGGGCAAGGCACTCAGCAGCTTTTGCGTATACGGGTGTTTGGGATGGCGGAAAAATTCATCGCAGCGTCCGGTTTCGACGATTTTGCCCTGCTGCATGACCGCCACGCGATCGGCCATATTGGACACCAGCGCCAGATCATGGCTGATCAGCCACAGCGCCATGCCGGTCTGCCCTTGTATGGTTTTCAGCAAGTTCAGAATTTGCGCCTGAATGGTCACATCCAGCGACGTGGTCGGCTCATCGGCAATCAGCAGATCGGGCTCGCCGGCCAGCGCAATCGCGATCATGACGCGCTGGCGCTGGCCGCCGGACAGTTGATGCGGATAATCATTAATGCGCTGCTCCGGCTGCGGTATCTCCACCTGCCGCAGCAATTCCAGCACGCGCTGCTTGAGTGCCTGTTGCGGCAAGGCAAAATGCAGCTCGATGACCTCCTCAATCTGGTCGCCGATAGTCATGACCGGATTCAGCGACGACATGGGGTCCTGAAATATCAGGCCGATGCGCCGGCCGCGAATCCGGCAAAGCTCGTATTCGGACCGGCGCAGCAGATTATCACCCTGCAGGCTGATTTCACTGGCCTGAATGCGGGCATTACCGGGCAGCAGCCTCAGCACGGACAAGGCCGTGATCGACTTGCCGGAACCCGATTCGCCGACCAGCGCAAACGTCTCGCCCGGATAGATGTCAAAACCGATATCATCGACGACCTTGGGGCCGTGGTTGAAGCTGACGCTGAGATGCGCTACGGACAGTATCGGCTTATTCATAGGCACCTCGTCTTGGATCAAACGCATCGCGCACCGTATCGGCAAACAGGTTTGCGGCCAGCACCAGCGCGAACATAAATACGAAAGATGCCGCCAAAGACCACCAGACCACGGGCTCGCGCGCCATTTCCAGCCGCGCGCCGTTAATCATGTTGCCCCAGCTGTAGGTCGTCGGGTCGACACCGATATTGATATAAGACAGCACCGCCTCGGCCAGTACCAGCGAACTGAAATCCAGCACGACGGAGATCAGTACGATGTGCATGACATTGGGCAGGATATGGCGCAGCAGAATCACGCGGCGCCGGACGCCCAGCGCCTGCGCCGCCTGCACGTATTCCATCTCGCGCAGCTTCAGCGTTTCGGCCCGCAGCAACCGGCATAATCCGGTCCAGCTGGTCACGCCCAGGATCAGGCAAAGAAACAGCAGCCGCATGTCCGCCCGCACGATCACGCTGGTAAAGGCTTCCTCGTGAGCGGCCATATACACCTGCACCATCAGGATGGACGCGGCTATCAACAGTACGCTGGGAATCGAATTCAGCGTCGTGTAAACATATTGAATGACATCATCGACCCAGCCGCGAAAAAAGCCGGCCAGGATGCCGAACAGGAGAGCCATAGGCAGCATGACCAGGGTCGTCAACGTGCCTATCACGAGGCCCGTGCGTATGCTTTTTATAGCCTGATAAAACACGTCCTCGCCGACTTTATCGGTGCCGAAGACATGATAGTAAGTAGACAGATAGACCAGCATGTAATTGATCGAAACGATCAAAAACACCACAGTCCAGACCGCCTTGGCCGTCGGACTCACGATGAGGCGCTTATGCGGCTCTCTTAAAAGACTCCCTAACAGAATCATGAAAAATACGACCAGACTTGCGCCCTGAATCCAGCCGTAAAGCGCTTTCTTTAATATATCCGGCACCTGTTCGGTTTCGGGATCGGCCAGATGCGCGCCGCCAAATTGCAGGCGCGGATAGCCCCATTGCTCGGTGCCGTCCGCCAGCATCATCATTTCCTTGCTGTACAGATAGGAGGCGAAAGGCGCCGAGTAAGTTTTCTCGCCATGTTCGCGCAGCGGCGTGGCCCAATAATCCAGCGCACTGATAATTTCATTACTGCGACCGTCCTCCGACGGCTTAAAATGTATCGAGTCCAGCAGGCCGATCAGCACAAAGAAAATCAGCACGGTCAGAGAAACCATGCCGACTTTGCTGCGGGCTATCTGTTGCAGGGGACGTTTAATGTATTCCTTGCCGCGCAGATAAAAGCCGAGCATGAGTATCACGGCGATCAGCAGGAATATCAGCGCATCGGTCCATAATATGATCATCAGGACAACCTTACCCGAGGGTCGACGAGAGTGTAGGAAATATCGGTCAGCAGCAGGCCGATTACATACAGGACCGAACCCAGAAACACCATGGCCCGCACGATGGCGAAATCCTGACTGTTAATCGCATCTATCGTGTAGCTGCCCAGGCCCGGAATACTGAAAAACGATTCCATGATCAAACTGCCCATGAACAGTAACGGCAACACGACCACGACACCGGTCAAAATCGGAATCATGGCGTTTTTCAGCACATGCCGGAACAGGGTCCGGGTTTCGGTCAGGCCTTTTGCGCGCGCCGTGCGTACGTAATCTTTTTCGACTTCTTCCAGAAACAGGGTTCTGTACCAGCGCACGCCGGAACCGATGCCGGAAAAAACGCCGATCAATACCGGCAGGATCAGAAACTTCAGCGCCGACAAACCGCCGTCATAACCGGAGATAGGCACCAGCCTCAGTAATTTACCGATCAAAAACTGGCCGCCGATAATATAGAACAGTGAGGAAACCGACATCAGGATCACGCACAGCACGACCCCGGCATGTTCCAGATAACTGTTGCGAAACAGCACCATCATCAAAGCGAAGCTGATATTGACCAATAAACCCACAATCAGCGTCGGCAAAGCGACGGCCAGACTGGGCCACATGCGTTGCTGAATATCGGCCGAGATGTTTCTGCCGCTATCGGATACGCCGAAGCGAAACAGGAACAGGCCGACCGATTTTTGATAAAAGATCGTTCGGGTCAGTTTTTCTTCGCCTTCGGCCTTGCCGTTCCATAGCAACGGCAGGTCATAGCCGCGCTGCTGCTTCCAGTTTTCCACGGCCTTTTCGGTCACATGTTTCTGCCCCAACTGCATGCGAGCCATATCATCAGGACTGTTGACGACAAAAAACAGCACAAACGTCAGGATATTGACGCCCATCAGCAACGGGAAGGCGTATAAAATTCGGCGGATAATATATTGAGTCATTGAATTGTTTCCCTAATGCGGCGGCGATAAGCCAGAATCGCTGGAATCAACAGTAACACAAACACGACAAAAGCTATCAGCAAAGGCCAGTACACAGGCTTGTTCCACTCTGCTCTCTTTTCGGCTCTTTCCGCCGTATCGATGCGTGTATATTTAAGCTGGTTATTGGCCATTAAATTAGGCTTCAGGTTTTTATACCAGCCATGATATAGCGAAAAACTCTTGGGGTGGAAACCGAATACCCATGGCGCATCGCGGCGCACCAGCTCCTGCAGGTTCTGAATGATACGGTAGCGTTGCTCGCCATTGCCCATATTGCGCATTTGTTCGAATAAACGATCGAATTCGGGATTTTGGTAATTGCCCGCATTCTCCCCGCCGTGGGCGACTTTCGCATTGGGCCCATAGAGCAGGAAAAAGAAATTTTCAGGATCGGGGTAATCTGCATTCCAGCCCCAGAAAAAAATCTGCGCATTGCCGTCGCGCATTTTCTGCTGGAAACGATTGTAATCGGTGCCGCGAATGACCAGTTTGATGCCCAGCTTTTCAAATTGTTTGCGATACCAGTTCATTCTTGGACGATCGTCAATGCTGACCGAAGTCGTATCAAAATACAGGATCAGGGCTTGTCTGGTTTTAGGATCGACACCGCCCTGATAGCCGGCTTCGGCCATTAGCCGCTTGGCAACCTCTATGTTTTTACGCTGCGCTTTGCCGTTTACCCAGTCATAGACATAAGGATTGATGCCGTCCTTGCCTTCCGCATGGCCGTATATGCCGGGCGGTATCAGGCCCTGGGCGGCGACGCCGCGCCCGTTCGCAAAAATAGCGATGTATTCCTCATAATCGACGGCTATGGCAATAGCCTGACGCAACTTGCGCGCTTTTTCACTATCGCCGCCGACCGTGGCATCGAGCATATTAAAGCCTAGATAGAAAATAGATGTCGTTACCGCTGTTTCCAGCTGGATGCCTTTTTCTTTCATGGCCTCGGTCAAAGTGGCGGCGCCGCTGCCGGTAAACTGTATGGCCTGGTCGAAATTGTCGGAGGCAATACCGGACGCATCGTAATAGCCTTGCAGGAATTTGTTCCAGTAAGGAATCGTTTCCTTCTCCAGCATGTACACGACCTTATCAATGAATGGCAACTGTTTGCCGGCATCGGCCAGCAAACCTTTTTCCTTATCGCCGGGCTCGCCTTCGGAAGGATACGTTTCAGGATGAAACAACGGGTTTCTCTGCAGGATCATGCGCCGGTTCGGATTGTTCTCGGCCAGAAGATAAGGCCCTGTGCCTATCGGAAACCAGTCTAGCGTGATATTTTTATCGTTCAGGCCGGGCTGTTCGTAAAACACATCGGCTTCCCACGGCATAGGCGAGAAAAACGGCATGGCCAGCCAGAAAATGAACTGAGGATATTTGCCTTTGATGCGTATGCGGTATTTGTACGGACTCAGCGCGGTAACGCCCGTCATGGAAATGTCTTTTATCTCAAATTTCTGCTTGTTCGCGACCTGCTTTGAAAAATCGTCGAAGCCGATGATATAGTTTTTCATCAGTTCAGCGATGGGTGATTGAATTTTCGGATGCGCCAGTCGCTTGATCTGGTATACATAATCCTCGGCGGTCAGTTCGCGCGAACCGGTCTCGGGCAAATCCTGCAAGGAGCCGAGCCTGTCGATCTGCTCGCCGGTCAAATGATGGTAAATATATTCACCTTGTGCATCTTTTGCCAGAATCGGATGCGGCTGATAGCGGATACCGGGTTGGATTTCGAGCAAATAATCGGTATAGGCAATGTCGCTGTCATTTGCGGTTGAAGCCAGTTTTTCGCCTTTGGAATTCAGATACTCGATTTCAGGCATGCCGGTTGCCGTTAACGGCGTTAGTTCATAAGGTCTTTTCAGGTAATGATATTGATACGGCGGTTCATAAATCTGGGCAATAAACGCATATTCATTAGAGCTGTAAGCCACAGCCGGGTCCA
The DNA here is from genome assembly GCF_000427625.1 of Methylobacter luteus IMV-B-3098. Classification (GTDB taxonomy): domain Bacteria; phylum Pseudomonadota; class Gammaproteobacteria; order Methylococcales; family Methylomonadaceae; genus Methylobacter; species Methylobacter luteus. The sequence goes on along the minus strand of NZ_KE386569.1, from coordinate 367,037 downwards.
GATGCTTGGGGCGTTCTGAAAAGGACTCATATAAAACCGACTGACCACCCTCTTCTTGCGCATAGGGATTATTGAGCTCCGAGCCGACGCAGGCGCTCAACAATACTGTCAGCAATATCAGCACTAGCGTGCGAGATTGGTCGATATGCATCTTCATAGAAAAAAGACTGAACATCAAAATACCTTACAGCCTGAAAAAATCCCTTTTTTAAGGATATGGTTAAAATTTGACAGTCCTGCGTCAGCAGGGCTATCCTTTCTGATCCCCCTTCGTCACGATGGGGTAGATCCGCCGTCTGCTATTATGGCGAATGTTATCATCGACCGGTTACAGGTTGGTGCGGATTGAACAAACATAGATAATTGAAGCTCTATTGTAGCAACAAAAACATGGGGAGATGATAATGGGTTTTATGCAAGGCAAGCGTGTCTTGATTGTTGGTTTAGCCAGTAACCGTTCAATTGCATGGGGCATTGCCCAGGCCATGCACCGTGAAGGCGCAGAGTTGGCCTTTACTTTTCAAAATGACAAACTTCAGAGCCGGGTCGAAACCATGGCGGCTGAATGTGATTCCAACATTATTATTGAATGCGATGTCAGTAGTGATGAGCATATAGAGAACGTTTTCAAAAAGCTTGGCGAACACTGGGACGGACTGGATTGTATCGTGCATTCAGTCGCTTTCGCGCCGCGTGATGCGCTGGAAGGCGATTTCGTCAATGCCACAACCAGAGAAAACTTCAGAATCGCTCATGACATCAGTTCGTACAGTTTTACCGCCTTAGCAAAGGCTGGCCGAGCAATGATGGCGGGCCGTAACGGTTCTCTGTTAACCTTGAGCTATTTAGGTGCGGAACGCGTCATGCCCAACTACAACGTCATGGGCGTAGCCAAAGCCAGTCTGGAAGCAAACGTCCGCTACATGGCCGTCGCCCTGGGCACCGAAGGCACACGTGTGAATGCGATTTCCGCAGGTCCGATCAGAACACTGGCCGCATCGGGTATCAACGATTTCAAAACCATGCTCAGCAAAGCGGCCGATGCTTCGCCTTTGAAGAAAAACGTCACGATCGAGGAAGTTGGTAACGCCGCGGCATTCCTGTGCTCGGACCTGGCTTCCGGCATCACCGGTGAAATTACTTATGTAGACGCCGGCTATAATATTACTGGATATGTAGCTTCTTAAGCGTTTATTTTTTGCGACATAAAAAAAGGGAGCGTACGCTCCCTTTTTTTATTTCCTGGTCAAATCTAGTTTTGAGCCTGGGCCTGGGTCTTCACCGAAATATCAGCTTCTGCCTGCAAACTGTTCAGGACCGCATTGAAATCATTCTGACCAAAAGCTCTGGCAATATTCTTGGTCGCCAGTTCGAGCTGCTTCTTATCGTCTTCACTCATGATGCCTTCTTTAACTTTGGACAAACTCACTACCGCTTGTTCATCGGACGGCAATACTGCTGTAAAGACTGTCGGCTTATCGCCAACGGGTTTGGCTGCCTTAAAGATTGCCTGATTCAACTGCCATGGCAATTCGCCATTGCTGCGAGTTAAGCCGGTCATTTTCTTGACGGTTAACTTATTTTCGGCAGCAACCGTATCAATGGATTCACCGGCTTGCAAACGCGTTTTTATCTGCTGTGCTTTTTCAGCAGCCTGTTGTTTGGCTTTATCTTTTAATAAGGTCTCTATGACCTCCTGTTTGACATCATTCAAGTCACGCGTGGTTGCAGCCTTGTGTTCCAGCATGCGCAACACAACCAAACGCTCAGGACCCAATTCTACAGGCGTGCTGTTATTGCCCTGCTGAACTTCTTCGGAAAATGCGGCACTGCGTATTTTAGGATCACTGGCTATGCCTTCACCATTATCTTTGGTGAATAATGCCGATCTTTTAATGGTTAAGCCTAACGCATCCGCTACCGTTTGCAGGTTGTCAGGATTTTCATAGCTCATTTCGGTTAATGTTTCACCGGATTCATAAAAGGTATTTTCAGCTTGAGCTTTTTGATAGGCCTTTGTTAATTCTGCTTTAACAGCATCAAAAGGCTTGACCTCGCCTGGCACTAATTCAGTTACTTTAATCAGATGATAGCCGAACGCCGACTTAACTGGCTCTGACACTTCGCCGAGTTTCAATGAACTCGCCGCGTCTTCAAACGCTTCCTCCATGGTGCCGGCAGCAAACAGGCCTAAATCGCCACCTTTATTAGCGGTTAATTTATCGTCTGAAACTTCAGCGGCTAACGTGGCGAAGTCTTTATTCGCCGACTCTTTTTTTGCTTGCAATGCTTTTTCCAGCGCCGCTTTTTCATCCTGTTTGTCATTGATGGCAAACAGGATATGACTGATCTTTCTCCGTTCCGGAGTCGAATACTGGTCCTTTTGCTCTTCGTAGAACGCTCTCAGCTTTTCATCCGTTACAGCGACTTTTTTAGCGATATCCTCAAGTAGCAGTTCTACGTATTCTACAGAGACCTGCTCGGGCACCTTGTATAAGTCTTGATGCTGCTGATAATAAGCTGCTACCTCTTCCTCTGAAGGCTGATCAGCCGGTTTCTGTGCCGGAACAGTCAAATAAGCTACATCACGCTGCTGATTCTGGATTTTAAAAAAGCTTTCTACATCATGCTGAGTAGCAAAACTGCTATCGATAATACTGCGCTGAAACTGTTCCATTACCAACGCATTCTTGATTCTGTTTACAAATTCGCCGGATGTCATTCTTTGTGAGTTCAACAAAGCTTTATATTGTTTCTCATCGAACTTACCGTCTACCTGAAAATATTCCAGAGATTTAATGAAGTCACGAGCCTTATTATCGCTGGTAACGAGACCTTCCGCACGCACATACTGCAATAAAACCTCATCCTTTATCAGTTTTTCCAAGGCCTGTGCTTTCAAAGTCTGTTCATCAATGTTGAGCCCCTGGAGATTCTGGCTGTATTGTTCATAAGCCCTATTGACATCCTGCTGATAAAAATCCCTATCGCCTACGGAAGCGACTGGCGGTTCTTTCCCTGTATCCAAATAATTTTGAATACCCCATAAAGCAAAAGGCACGCAAATTATTATTAAGATGCCCCATGCAAAAGCACCTTGCGCTTTTTCTCTAATTTTTGTCAGCATATGCTCTATCCTAAAGAAAACGGCTTAAATTTAAGCAAAAAAAAACCCCGAACCAGACCGGTACGGGGCTTTAATTTGGCGGAGTGGACGGGGCTCGAACCCGCGACCCCCGGCGTGACAGGCCGGTATTCTAACCAACTGAACTACCACTCCAAAGTCTGGTGGGTGCTGAGGGGTTCGAACCCCCGACCCTCGCCTTGTAAGGGCGATGCTCTCCCAGCTGAGCTAAGCACCCGACTAAAGAAGCACTAGTTTACAGCATCTTTTAAAGATTTACCAGCTTTAAATGAAGGAATTTTTGCAGACTTAATTGTAATCTCCTCACCTGTTTGCGGATTACGGCCTTTGCGCTCTGCCCTTTCCTTTACAGAGTATGTACCAAAACCAACTAAAGCAACAGAATCACCTTTACTTAAAGCAGTCGTAACTGCACTAATGAAACCATCTAAAGCACGTCCAGCGTCCGCTTTTGTCAATTCAGAAGACTCTGCAATAGCATCGATTAGTTCTGATTTATTCATCATTCCCCCTTAGGAAGTATTTTTTAAATTGTATTCTGCACAACCAGTGTATGATCCTTATGCGCGATTCCTAGCCACACAAGAAAGCTCGATATTTATATCAATAGCTCTTAGGCAGTGTCAAGCATTAAAGCCCTCGAGCCCATGATTTTTGCGGTTTTGCCGGATTCAAGCAAAACCGCAAGCTGTTTTTTAATGAGCGGTAACAAGACCTTGTTTTTTTAGCTTATCACTTTTAGCCTTTTCTTCGACTTCTTTCTTGTCGCTCGGCTTCGGCATGTACTGTAGAGCCACTTCAAGCACCTCATCTATCCAATGGACAGGCTTGATGTCCAAGTTCTGCTTTATATTTTCAGGAATTTCAACCAAGTCTTTTTCATTTTCCGCAGGAATAAGAACTGTTGTTATGCCGCCACGATGAGCAGCCAGCAGTTTTTCCTTCAACCCGCCTATCGGCAATACCTCACCTCGCAGGGTAATCTCACCGGTCATGGCCACACTTGCCTTTACGGGTATTTTAGTCAATGCCGAAATGATGGCCGTACACATACCTATACCAGCGCTAGGCCCATCTTTTGGCGTAGCTCCTTCGGGCACATGAATATGGATATCATTTTTCTGAAACACCTCATGATCTATTCCCAGAATTTCAGAGCGACTTCTTACCACGGTCATCGCAGCCTCGATCGATTCTTTCATGACATCGCCAAGTTTGCCCGTAGAAGAATGTTTACCTTTTCCCGGAATAACGGCTGTTTCAATCATTAGCAATTCGCCGCCTACTTCTGTCCAAGCCAAACCAGTCACTTGCCCAACCTGATCCTTTTCTTCTGCGAGGCCGTAGTGAAACCGTTTAACGCCCAGATATTTATCAAGGTTGTCAGGATTAATTTCAACTTTGTCTTTGCTCGGCTTCAGCAACAGGTCTTTGACTACTTTACGGCAGATTTTCGAAATTTCCCGTTCAAGACTGCGCACCCCGGCTTCTCGCGAGTAATAACGGATAATGTCCCTGACAGCCGCCTCTGTAATTTCGATTTCATGTTCTTTCAGCCCATTATTTTTAATCTGCTTCGGAATCAAATATCGGATGGCAATATTAATTTTTTCATCTTCCGTGTAACCGGCGAGGCGTATAACTTCCATCCGATCCAGCAATGCGGGAGGGATATTCATTGTATTGGCCGTCGCGACAAACATCACATCGGACAAATCAAAATCCACTTCCAGATAGTGATCCGAGAAAGTATGATTCTGCGCGGGATCCAGCACTTCCAACAATGCCGAGGCCGGATCGCCCCGGAAATCGGCTGCCATTTTGTCAATCTCATCCAACAAAAACATCGGGTTCCGTGTTTTCACCTTAGCCAGATTCTGCAAAATCTTGCCTGGCATAGAGCCTATGTAGGTTCGACGATGCCCACGAATTTCCGCCTCGTCTCGCACGCCACCCAAGGCCATTCGCACATATTTGCGATTAGTGGCGCGAGCAATGGACTCGCCTAATGAGGTCTTGCCTACGCCCGGAGGACCGACTAGACATAAAATAGGCCCTTTGAGCTGCTGCACCCGCTGCTGCACAGCCAGATACTCGAGAATACGCTCCTTGACTTTCTCCAAACCATAGTGTTCTGTTTCCAGAACCTGTTCGGCCAGCTTCAAATCATGCCGTACCTTGGTTTTTTTCTTCCAGGGCACACTGACCATCCAATCAATATAATTGCGCACAACAGTTGCCTCGGCAGACATCGGCGACATCAGTTTAAGCTTGTTAAGCTCTGCCTCGGCCTTTGTTCTGGCTTCCTTGGTCATGCCGGCGTTTTCAATTTTCTTTTCCAGCTCTTCAATTTCATTGGCAACATCATCCATCTCACCAAGTTCTTTCTGAATCGCCTTCATTTGCTCATTCAGATAATATTCCTTTTGATTCTTCTCCATTTGCTGCTTAACGCGCCCACGGATTCTTTTTTCCATTTCCAGAAGATCGACCTCACCTTCCATCTGAGTCATCAAATTTTCCAGCCGTGTTGCAATATCAGCGGTTTCCAGAATTGCCTGTTTTTCATTAACCTTTAGCGTCATATGCGCAGCCATGGTATCGGCAAGACGGCTTGAGTCATCAATACCGGCAAGAGAATTGAGGACTTCCGGTGGGATTTTATTATTCAGCTTGACATATTGGTCAAACGAACTGATTACTGTACGTTGCAGTACCTCTTGCTCCCGTTCAGATATATTTAGGATGTCATCAATTTTTATGACAGCCGCGGAAAAAAAACTCTCCGTTTCTTTATAGTAGAGAACTTTACTGCGCTGACTCCCTTCTACCAAAACCTTAACAGTGCCGTCAGGTAATTTTAGCAATTGCAGAATATTGGCCAAGGTACCGACCTGATAAAGATCGGTAAAATCCGGCTCATCAATTTCAGCTTCTTTCTGGGCAACCAGTAATATCTGCTTGTTATCCTTCATGGCGGCATCCAAAGCATCAATAGATTTTTCCCTGCCAACAAATAAAGTGATCACCATGTGCGGATAAACCACGACGTCTCTGAGCGGCAAAACCGGAATCAAAATATCTGTCTGTTGTATCTCTGTCATTTTGTGCGTTTCCATAACCGGAGCCTTTAGCAATTTTTGAAAAAAAGATATGGGGCCAATAAATAAAATAGCAAGAGTTAAGGACTTAAAACACAGTCATTTGCCTAGCTATAGCGCAAAAAAAAGGGAGCTTAAAAAATAAAGCTCCCTTTTATGCTATCCCGAATAAATTTCAAGATTCGGCCGAGGCCTTCTTCTTTTCCGTTTCATAAACCAGAAAAGGTTCAGACTCACCTAGAATAACACTTTCATCAATAACCACCTTGCGGATATTTTCCGATGATGGCAATTCATACATAGTATCCAGCAGAATATTTTCAACGATAGTTCTTAAGCCACGGGCGCCGGTTTTTCTTTCCATGGATTTGCGGGCGATGGCGATTAAGGAATCTTCTCTGAACTCCAACTCAGCACCTTCCATTTCAAATAAATGCTTATATTGCTTAATCAGTGCATTTTTAGGCTCAGTCAATATTTGGACCAAAGCCTGCTCATCAAGTTCTTCTAAAGTGGCAATAACCGGGAGACGACCGACAAACTCCGGGATCAATCCGTATTTGATCAAGTCTTCAGACTCAACTTCAGCAAAAAGCTGCCCGACATTTTTAGTCTCGTCCTTGGCTTTTACTTCAGCCGAGAAGCCTATGCCGCCTTTTTCCGAACGATCTTTAATGATACGGTCCAGTCCGGCAAACGCACCACCAACTATAAACAGGATATTGGCGGTATTGACTTGCAGAAATTCCTGTTGCGGATGTTTGCGACCACCTTGAGGAGGAACCGAAGCAATAGTGCCTTCAATCAATTTCAGCAATGCCTGTTGTACGCCTTCGCCGGAGACATCGCGAGTTATCGATGGATTATCAGACTTTCTGGAAATTTTATCGATTTCGTCGATATAAACAATGCCAGTTTCAGCCTTTTCTACATCATAATCACATTTCTGCAGGATCTTTTGAATGATATTTTCTACATCTTCTCCCACATAACCGGCCTCTGTCAGTGTAGTGGCATCAGCAATAGTAAAAGGCACATCCAGCAGACGCGCCAGTGTTTCAGCCAGCAGCGTTTTTCCTGAACCGGTTGGGCCTATCAATAAGATATTACTTTTGGCTAATTCGACACCATCTTTTTTTGACTTGCTGCGTAAGCGCTTGTAATGATTATAGACGGCGACAGCCAAAATCTTTTTCGCGCTTTCCTGCCCAATGACATATTCATCGAGTTCTGCCTTGATCTCTTTCGGCTTAGGCAATTCGCCGCCAAAGGAAGAAGAGTCGTCTTGCAATTCGTCTCTTATGATGTCATTACAAAGCTCTACGCACTCGTCGCATACATAAACCGATGGCCCTGCAATAAGCTTCCTGACTTCATGCTGACTTTTACCGCAAAAAGAACAATAAAGCAGTTTATCGTCGTCTTTGCTGTTTTTGTCATTACTCATAAATTGACTCCTGCAAACATCCAGAAACTGATGTTTTTTTACTTTCGATGAAGCAAAGAATATCTAAATACAAAAAAAATACCAACCGTTATTTATCAGAATCAATTGTTCGGCTTGATAATACTTTATCAATGAGCCCATAACTGACCGCATCATTAGCGCTCAAAAAATTATCCCTATCTGTATCCAGCCTGATTTTTTCTATCGGCTGCCCAGTGTGGCCTGATAAGATTTTATTCAGCTTCTCTCTGATTGCCAGAATCTCCCTGGCATGAATATCAATATCGGAGGCCTGTCCCTGAAAGCCGCCTAGCGGCTGGTGAATCATCATTCTCGAATGAGGCAGACAATACCGTTTGCCTTTAGCTCCGCCAGTCAGAAGCAAAGCCCCCATACTGGCAGCCTGCCCGATACACATAGTGCTTACATCGGGCTTGATAAATTGCATGGTATCATAAATTGACATGCCGGCCGTCACTGATCCGCCGGGCGAATTGATGTATAAATGAATATCCTTGTCAGGATTTTCTGATTCCAGAAAAAGCAACTGAGCGACAACAAGATTAGCCATGTAATCTTCCACTTGGCCAACCAGAAATATAACACGTTCCTTTAATAGTCTTGAGTAGATATCAAAAGAACGCTCGCCTCTAGCGGTTTGCTCAACCACTATAGGAACTAACCCACCCGCGGCCTCAGGAGCCATTGCTTGATTCATTTTATACATTCGAAACCTTACCTTTGCTGTTGATTCATTACATCGTCGAATTTCATAGGCTCATCAGATACTTTTGCCTGGGCCGCCAACCACTCAACGGTCTGGTCTTCCAGCACCATTTGTCTGACATCGTCCAGTCGACTTTCATCCGAATAATACCATTTAACCACATCTTCAGGGCGTTCATAACTTCTCGCCATATCTTCAATAGCAGATCGTACTTTATCCGCATCTATTTTGATATCATTTTTCTGAATGATTTCGCCCAAAATCAATCCTAAAGCTACACGACGTTTAGCCTGTTCTTCAAATGCATCCCTTGGCAATTTCAGATCGTCCAGCTTCATTTTCTGCCTTTTAGCAGTCTCTATATAAGGCTTCATCATATTTTCGACTTCCTGGTCGACCAGCGTATTCGGAACAGCAATCTGAATCTTCTCATACAAGGCATCCATGACAGCGTTTTTCAACTTACCCCGCAATGCCTGCTCAAGTTCTCTTTCCATATTGTTTCTGACATCTTCACGAAAAGACTCTACGGAACCATCTTCAATACCATAGGCCTTAACGAAAATGTCATCAATTTCAGGCAATACGGGTTCTTCAACAGCAATGACCTCAACTTCAAACTCAGCCGCTTTACCTGCTAATTTTTCGTTGCCATATTGCTCCGGAAAAGACACTTCAAATGTTTTATTAGCGCCCGCTTCAAGACCGATCAGGTTGTCTTCAAAGCCTGGAATCATCTGTTTCGCGCCAATTTCAACCTGATAGTTTTCCACTTTGCCATCAGTAAAATTTTCGCCGTCAGCAACGCCTGAAAAACTGATCGTTATGCGGTCATGTTCCTGTGATGCGCGCTCTACTTTCTGCCAAGTTTTTCTTTGTGCTCTCAGTTTGTCAATCATGCCGTCAACATCGGCCTCACTGACAGTAGCAACGGGGCGTTTTACTTCAATTTGACTCACGCCCTCCAGTGATATTTCAGGATAGACTTCAAATTCGGCAGTGTATTTAAATCCTTCCGTTTCATTGGAAGGATGAATATGCGGATGGCCGGCAGGTTTTAAATTTTGATCCTGCAATGCCTCAAAATAAGTGGATTGAATCAGGTCGCCGGCAACTTCGCCACGAATCCTATCGCCAAACATCTTTTTAACTACATGCTGAGGCACTTTGCCCGGACGAAAGCCATCGATTTTAACTTCGCGCGCCAACGACTTCAAACGCGCCGCCATTTTTTCCTGGACAACTTCTTCAGGCACGCTAACAGTCATTTTTCTGCTTAATTCTGATGTCTTTTCGACAGAAACTTGCATTTCTTTACCTCAAATAATTTATGGATAGATTTTTATATAGGATACCGGAAACGGCTCAAGGATTTGAAAAATTAACGACTGATATCGCTAATCTTAATATGTAAATATTTTGAATTTAGTGGTGCGAATGGAGAGACTCGAACTCTCACAGGAAACCTACTGGAACCTAAATCCAGCGCGTCTACCAGTTCCGCCACATTCGCACTTTGAATGAACGCGGCATTATAGCCCCAATTCCGTCATCGCAACAAGTTATAAATTGAAAATATTTCCACATCAATACTAATACACAGTTTCGTTCCCTTCCGGCGTAAAATCGCGCTACCTATACCAAGGCGTTATGATGGCTATGGTCATACAAAAATAAGGACGCCTGAAATGGATGTCAGTCTACCGTAAACACAATTCAATTAATAGCGCTCAGCATAAATCAACCTATGCGACCAGAGAACCCGTCAAGCAGCCTGCACAAACAATAAAGCCGATAGCATGTAATTCAACCCTATCGGCATTCCCAAATCCATACTACTTAAAAAACTGCGAAACTGAAAACATCATCAGTGATCAGGCTGCTCGAGACAGGCCATGCAATGCTTGGGACCTTGCTGGATATTCAAGCTTGAATCAAACGCTGACTGATACATCAAAACCCAGCTGCCTGATTTCATCGGCAAAGGCATTTAATGTTTCCGCCGGCAATTTCTCTAGCCACCCCGACTCCGGCTGCATGGAAGGCCGCGCTATTGTATACAGCATAACGCCTCTCAGGCTTACATGCTCTCTAACTGTCTTCAGCATATCCAAATAAGCCTGCCTTTCCTCTTTCGGCAAACCGCGTTTATCATAATCCAGCAGACAGGTCTGTAATTTTGTAGGACACAACTGTGCAGAAAGCATTAAATTTTCCAGACTGGCTTGATAACTCTGCCTCGCATTATTGATCAGCCGCCTGCCCGCTTCGGTAGCGCTGTCAAACTTAAACCAGACCTCTCCGCCATATTCCCTCAATTTCTTCAACCCATACTGAACTTTTGGCTGATGCACCAGACTGCCGTTAGTGATCAATACGAAATTGCTCTGTGGCAAAACACCGACTTCTGTCGCTATTTCGCCAATCAATACCACCGCCCTGTCAAATTCGTTTAAACTGGTTGGCTCGCCGTTGCCGGAAATGGCGATATCCTTGATAACGCGATTTCCGGCCGGTATCTGGAAACGTTCATAAAAATCACCATTCAGCACATCATCGAGAAAAAACCTTAACTCGTCTTCCAGTAGCTGAAAATCCATTTCAGGCGCCGCTCCGATTTTCAAATCGGGAACCTGGCAATAAATACAACGCCAATTACAGGCATTATTGGTATTGAAATTAATCCCTATAGACAAACCACCCGCTCGCCTGGAAAGCACCGGATAGACATATTTCAATCCTGCCACATCCCGACTGTGATTAGTTGTTGTTAATGTTGACGCCATAATTCTGTTCAGAAGCAACTTTAAATCGTATTATTCTACGTCGAACCGTAATTTTCGTTTAAGTTTTTGGAAATCAATGCATGAACGAAAAGATAATATTCCGCATAGTGAAGCCTTGATTGCAAACGGTCCGCCCAATAAGGCGGCAGAGCCTGAAATCATCATAGGCTACTGGACGCACCTGTCGGAATCGCCCTAGCCATGCTGATCGACAATCAGGCTAAAAGCCACTCAAAAGTTCAAGTTCACTCTGTTACATTAATGTTCAGCGAAGTTACAGTTAACAAGAACGGCTACACCAACATCTGATAGGCCCGGTTCAGACGGTGATTGCTAACGGCGTTCTTGACGCGGTTCGTGCCGACAAGAAAAGCCAATAATTTAAACATCATCCGACCAATCCGGCTGCCCCCCCCTGACGTCGCCTTTCGATGAGGATTTGAATTATCACATTCTGTTTGATATTCAGCGCAAGTCTGTGGCGCAAGCTATTCAAAAAGCAATAACCAATATCCCGAATATAAGCTGACCGCTGGAGAATCAGCAAAAATCACGCATAAGTATTTTCAGGTAGATTTAGATGGCAAAATTTAAAGCCATCACCTTATTAAAAATCCCGCAGCCACAAAGGAACTTTTTTATGCGGTATTTTTAACTTAAAGACACCAAAGGCTCCTTGTCTTCCAATTTCACATGGTACATTTTTGAATCCGCTAAATCTATTAACGCATCGATATCAGTGCCATCATCGGGATAATAGGCCACACCCATACTCGCCGATACATACAGTTGCTTATTCTGGTAGTTTACCGGCTGACGGATGGCCTGCTGTACTTCCAGCAGCATCGGCGTGATATCTTCTTTATTTTTAACATGATTAAGAAGCAGTACAAATTCATCACCGCCGAAGCGGGCCGCCACATCCGATTGACGTATAAAATTTCGCAGCGTATGGCCTACATGCATTAACACTTTATCGCCTGCTTTATGCCCTAATGTATCGTTTATATTTTTGAACTGATTCAGATCGATAAAGCAAACAGCGACTTTATAACAATCCCTCTGAGCCATTTTTAAGAATTGATCCGCCAGCACAAACAGATGATGACGATTATCGAGTCCTGTTAGGGTATCCCGATAGGCGATTTTCTTGATTTCCTGTTCAGCTGTGAGACGCAAACGAATTTCTCGCCTTGCGGTTCTGTAAGAAACAAACAACACAACAATGACGAATACCACCACTATCGCCAGCGCTAAAAAAATCTCTGAATACAGCCATAATTGTTCCTTGTCTACCTTAAAATCCGATTCATAAATAAACCCTTCCAAGGCATGATCATTTTCGACCATATTAGCTTGTACAAAAGTGCTGGCCATATGCCGCCAGCGCCAGGGATTCATATGCCCCAACTCAACCAAATCCGGCGCAATCAATGGCCTTATTGCGTTTGCTTCAAATTCCAGGTGTGCGATGGATTTATTAACCTTGTACTTATTCACTAACAAATCAATGATTTCCTGAGGATGATCCATGGCATATCGCCAGCCTTCTAGACTGGCGTTCCGCAATGCTTTTACCTGATCGGGGTGTTTTTTTATTTCATCCTCGGTAGTAAAAAGAATATCACTGTAAAAATCCACGCCGTAGTTACGCGGATTGAGCACCGCATAATCGACGCCATGCTGATTCAGATAGTAAGGTTCGTTGCTCAGATAAGAGTTAAAAGCGACAACTTTCCCGTCAACCAGATCCTGAATATTAAAACTGCTTGGAATGACATGAATGTCAGCCATGTCGATGCCTTCGTTGTACATCATGGCAAAAAAATCGGCATCGACGGCTTTGTCCATCAGCATTACATGCTTGCCGATCAAATCATGCGGTGAAAAAACGCCGGCATCTTTGCGTGCCAACAATACAGACGGAGAATGCTGATATATCGCCGCCAGAGCAACCAGACGCGCGCCACGCAAGCGTTCTAGCAACAGTTCGCTATTGGCTACACCATATTGGGCATGACCTTGAAGCACCTGTTGAACCGGTTTTTTCTCCGGCGAACCGGCGTCAAGTATTACATCAAGACCGGCTTTCCGATAAAAACCTTTTTCCAGAGCCGCGTAGTAACCGGCAAATTGAAATTGATGATGCCAGCGCAATTGTATATGCACTGGTTCAGCGGATATGCTGGAAAAAGACCCTATCAATAAGACATAAAACGCAACCTTCACCCTAATGATGGAAACCATGAAGGTTGCCGCTGTCGCAATAACATAATTAATGCAGCCATAGATAAGATTTATCAGCATAACGCCTTGGGTATTTTGAATATAACTTTACCGTTTGTTAGAGTACGATCTAGGTCAACAAAAAGCCCCGATTATCCGGGGCTTTCTGCATTCATTGCTGGAATAGAATTCCGGCTAAAATCGGTTGACTTTAGCCTATTTTAACTAACACTTCACCTCTGCCAATTTCCGACATATCGCCGGCGTAACGCTGTACCCGGTTAAATGCTACGGAAGCATCGGCAAATCTGGAATTGAGCTTTTTAAACGATGCAAACAGTATAGGCAAAAAAGCCAAGGTATGCGCGCCGCAATCATTAAAACTTGCTGATAATGTGGGCTGGTTCCATAACAGCAAGGTGCCGCGACGCATGGCATAACCCAAATACCGGCCGGTTTTGCCCATGACGGCGATAGTGCCGGCTGTCATTCTGGACCCGCAATAATCACCGGCATTGCCTTCAATGAGGATATTGCCGCGACGCATGTGATCCCCTGCCCGCTCGCCGGCACTGCCTTTGACCAGAACCGTACCGCCTTTCATGCCCATCTTGTTGCCCGGCAAGGCAGCCCCGAGAAAATCACCGGCATCGCCGCCAATGACGATGAAACCTTTTTTCATTTCACAAGCCGCATAAATGCCGACATTGCCTGTTACACCGATCTCACCGGACTTCATGCCCAGCCCAAGATAAGCGCCGGCATCGCCTTCGACTTTAATGCTGCCGCCATCGAGTTCCTTACCGATAAAATCGAGCTTGCCGAAACTGTTCCGGATGACAATCTGTTGCGTATCGGAACCGGCAATATTAAACAATTCATCAACACGAATTTTACGTTTACCGCTTTGAAGTTCAATGGCGGCAATTTCGCTAGGTTCCATGTCCTTCAGCAGATTGCAAACCAGGGGCGACATATCCACACGCTGATCCGGCCGTTGTTTCAGTGAAAATGTTAAAGCGCTCACGCCATAATCTCCTGTAAGTGAAAGTGGAACGGTCCGAGTTTGCCACCGTAATTACCGGCACTGATGCGCGTGATGCCGTTTTCGGCGCCTAAATCGCAGATAGCCTGGATGCCTACACGCATGGCCTTATCAATATCTTCTTTAGTCAGACCGTCGATAACGATCTCCATGACCGATTCAACCTCAGGAGACAGATCGGTCCGCGTCATGCCTTTCAAGGTCGGACAGAAAGCGTCATTGGTGGACGCGCCCAATGCTTTGTATTTCGATCCGACTTTAGATCCGGAACGTACGACACCGCCCGGAAACGGCATGATGACATTGGGAATTTTGCGCATCGCTTCAATCGCCGCCTCGCAAGCCGCCAATGCCTGGGGTTGTGATTTGGCCAAGACAAGAAAGTTGCCGCCGCCTACCGCATCCACCTGTCCGGTCGTCGCTTCGGCCAGAAACTCGCCATCCATGACCGGTATACGCCAGTAACGTTTGCCGTCTATCAGCTTGGCTACTTGAAAGCCGTCGCCGAAATAACGCAGGTTTTTACCCAACGGAATTTTTTTGTCGCTGTCGATACCGGCAAACAAGGCCGACGTGGGCGACGTCAGTACGCACTGCCCGGCGCGCGTTTCCAGTTGCTTGGCCAGTCCCTTACCGCCCATGGCAAAGATCATGACAGAAACGCCCGGACGACCGTCCGGCGTTTCGGAAGGATCCAATACCCGCTCGATACCGGCCTCACAACCGCAGGCAATCACCGAAGTGGCAAAACCGGTCATGGCTTGAGCTGAGATCATGGCCCATTTTTCATTTTGCGCGGTAATGATGGCGCGTGTCGCTTTCATCGGGAAAGCTTCGGCAAAGGTTGCATCTATCTTTACACCATTGATTATCATGCCACCTCTCCTTTAAGCGGATGCACCGTCAAGCTGCCGCGACCGTTCTCCGTGAATTCATCATCGCTGATTTTAAAGTTACCGACTTTCATAGTAAGGAATCGATCAAAATATTTCTGCAAATCTTTTTCTACCGATGGGTCCCAATCCGGCTGAACGATATGGGTGGTGCCCCATTTGGTGTGAACCACTGCGCCGTCTTTGACGACCAGTTTGCCGTCCTTGAAGACGTAATCCGGCTTGGTGAACATTTTTTCGCGGTCGGCATTGTCGGTATAGACGGTAATATCGGCCCAGTTGCCGGCACTCAGGCCGCCGCGGTCTTGCAAACCGATCAGTCTGGCCGCGCCGGCGCGCGTCATGATCGCGATTTCCTGCAGGCTGTATTCGCGGTCTATCGACGCCAACGTGGTCATTTTTTGCGCTTCCGGATGAATCGTCGCCAGCATGTCGTTACGGAAACTCTTGTCCATCAGTAACCGGATCAGATGCGGGTAGCTGGTAAACGGCGCGCCGTTAGGATGGTCGGTCGTCAGGAAAATACGCCACGGGTCGTCGACCAGCAGGAAGGTTTCCAGACCGATGGCCCACTGCAACGCATTGACGAAATTCTGATCCTTGTATTTGAACGGCACGACGCCACAACCCGCATCGCACTCGATATCCATGCAGACCCATTTGTTCGGGCTGGCATGTCTATGGTTGGCGTGCTGGCGCATGTTGTCGCCTGATGCGGTAACGGTCTGCCCGAACAGAACCTGCCCCACATCGATCGTGATATTCTTGTTTCTGTTGACCGCCTCGGCAATCTGCGCGGCACCGGAGGAAAACTTGAAATCTCCTTCCGTGCCATAGCTGTGGAACTGAATATGAGTCAAATGCATTGGCAGGCCGCCGATACCTTGAATTGTATCGAGCGTGGTATTCATATTGCCGGGCACGCCCAGGTTACAACCGTGCACATGCAATGGATGCGTGATGCCCAATTGCTTGACCGCCGTAGCCAGTGCCTGCAGAATTTCGCGCGGACTAACGCCGTAGTGGCTGTTTTTCTCGTCCAGGTCCAGTTTGCGCTGGTTGAACTTGAAGGCGCTGATGCCGCCCGGGTTGACGACTTTAATGCCGATACCCTTGGCCGCATTCAGGGTCCAGGCCACGTAATCATTGATCGCTTTCTGGTCTTTCTTGGCCGTCAGCATGCGCAGCAGGTAATCATCGCTGCCCAGCATGACATAGCCGCCTTTATCCAGAATAGGAATATCGCCCATTTCCATGTGCGCCTGGCGCGCATTGACCGGCAACACGGCGGGTTCGAAGCCGGCGGTATAACCCATTTCGGCATAGCGGTAGCCGGTTACGAATGTGCTGGGCATGGCATGGCCGCAGCCGGAGCGCGTCACATCGGTACGATGTACAGGATCCATGCGATGATCTTCGGGCAACAGAGTTCGGGCGATATTACCCTTGCCGCCACCGATATGCGTGTGCATATCGATCGCGCCAGACATGACCACTTTGCCGGTCAGATCATATTCTTTATCAACTTGAACGTCCGGGCCCGGTTGATTAACGATGCGCCCGTCTTTGATGTAAATGTCCTGTTTCTTGCCATCAATGCCGCTGGCAGGATCATAGACAGTTCCACCTGTTAACTTTATCAACATATATTTACCTACAAAGCTTGTTCAATGGCATTCAGCACGTCAAACGTACTGGGCAGGCCAGAATCGCGACATTTCTTCAGGCGAATCGCGACCACGTTATCCATACGGTATGCATGACCGGCATGATCAATGCCTGGCGTGCCGACCGGAATAAACACGTCCGGCTCTTTAGTGAACGTCATGCCCGAACGGCCGATGACTATCGTCGGCAGATTCGTTACCGGCGGCGCGGCATTGACGTTAAAGGCCTGCACCCATACCAACGCATCGGCTTCACCATTGGCCATCATCAATTCAATATCATTTAAATAAGGATCATATTCCGGAAAACCCCTGGAAAAACGCGTACGCGCCGGGAAACCCGTGGTCCAGCCGCAAACCTGATTGGCCGTCTGATCGCCTTCCTTGCCGCCTAGCGGCAAGCCCGAACAACGCGTATTCAGATCGTTAACGTCCTTGATCATTTCCGACAGCGTCTGCACAGTCAGCTCGGCCTGGCTGTAAGCCAAAGCCCCGGCAGCCCATGTCACTACACTGTAGCTCGCCGCCTTCAGTTTATCGGCGATGCCCTGCAAATCAGCGACAGCGATGCCGCCCACGGATTCAATCCGGATCGGCTGACCTTTAACCAGGGCTCTTAATACGGCCACGACTTCCGGCAGATCGTCCATGCTGCATTCAAAGATCAGGGCTTTTTTTCCTTTAGGCGAAGTGGACGCATCACCGGAAGGCGCCTTGCCTAAATAGATCACTTCACGATTGCCGGTATCTTCCAGGAACATGGATTCCTGATTCCAGAGATAGTGCTCGAAAAAGCGCGGCGCAAAACTTTCAGGATCGGCGCCGACAACCAGAAACAGATCGCAGCGGTTTTTAACTTCCGCCAGCGTGGTGTTCATCCAGCCGGAATCCTGAAGGGCCAGAAAGTTGCGCCTTGCCGCATTGAAATTCATGTTATCGACAACAGCGCCGCTACGATCGGCTAATGCCAGCAAGGCCCGCATGCCGTTGACATCGGTCGCGCAACCGCCGATAACAGGTTGATTGGTGCCTTTTAACAAGGCCGCCGCTTTTGCCACGGCCGCATCCATATTCACTGCTTTGCCGTCAACTCGGGGACTGGTATCGGTAATGGCCTGTTCAAAAGCAGGCGTATTAACCGAGCAGCCATTTTCGATCACTTTTAACGATAATCCGTCGACCCTGATTGTCAGGTCGTCGGTTCCAATACCGCAAAAAGGACTCGGTACTTCAGTTACTTCACTCACGCGCTATCCTCTTGTTGTCTCTACATATAAATCGTTGTTACCCGGTATTCCTCAACAATCTAACCACTACTCTGGCTTTTAAATTCGACTGCCTGTACCACTGGGTAAATATTGAGCATTTTACTCTCAATTGCTATTACTGTCTCAATATACATGCCCTTTTAGCATATATAAATAGTCATTTTGATTTTTCACACATGATGGATTTCATGCGTTATATTTTGAGAGCCGCCCCTTGGACATACAACAGCGGGAATGGTCTTCGGACGAAAATTCCGTAACGTTAATGCCTGGAATTTATCCGTCATTCCCCAGTATGATTATTTGCACCGCCAATAAAAAACGCTTTACCCGCTTACTATTTATCATGGCAACCACGCTTAAGCCTATCGGCATGCGCCGAACAGCCATAACTGCACTCATTACGTCTCAGGCAGCTATGAACAGATACTGGCGGGCGACACCAAACGTCCCCATCTGGTCAACCACCTGCTCTTCCTGCCTGAAAGACATGGCATTATTAAGTACCCTTCATAAGGAAAGGCCCAAGCTGAAAATGACCATGCCGGCAACTGACGATTTATCCGAAACCGATCAAATTCAGCGGGTATTGGCAAAACATCAACTGACCAGCATCGACTATTGGGTATTCGCCGATGAGAACACTCAAAGACTGCGCTTTGAAATAGCCCCAAAATGATACGACGAACTGCCCAGAACCTGTTTCTTTAATGCATCGCACAGCACACGAACATCAGCGGCGTCTGTCCAGGGATGACCAGGAAGCCATGTGGGCAAAAATCCTGAATTAGATTTGATCCACATTATTACGGCTTACATTTTTAAACTTCGGATAAAAAGTTAAGTTAAAATGGCCGGCAATTCAAACTACCGGCCATTTATTTATGTTTAAAAAAAAATTATCTGTTCTGGTAATTGCCTCCTTATTGGCAGCCTGTGCTGTCAGTCCTACCGGCAGAAATCAACTGGTTTTCATGCCTGATGCGCAGATCAACCAAATGGGTTTGCAGGCTTTTGATACATTGAAGCAAGAAAAACCTGTCAGCAATAACGCTCGCTATACCCAAGTCGCCCGATGTATTGCCCAAGCACTCACCCGAGAGGCAGGAGGCGGCAACTGGGAAGTTGTAGTTTTTGAAGACCAATCGCCCAACGCTTTTGCCCTGCCTGGCAATAAAATCGGCGTGCATACCGGCATGATCCAATTAGTTGAAAATCAGGATCAGCTTGCTGCCGTAATCGGCCATGAAATCGGCCACGTACAGGCCAGGCACAGCAATGAACGTGTATCGCAAGAGATGGCTGTCAGTCAGGGCATGGCGCTCATTCAGGCCGTCAGCGCGCCGCAGACCGCTTTAGGCCAGACCGCGATCGGCCTGCTGGGCATTGGAGCGCAATACGGCGTATTAATGCCTTATAGCCGCACGCATGAGAGCGAAGCCGATATTATCGGCGTTGATTTAATGGCTAAAGCCGGCTTCGACCCGAGACAAAGTATCAATCTCTGGCAAAAAATGGATCGGGCCGCGCAAGGTCAACAACCTATCGAATTCATGTCGACTCACCCTTCGCACAGCACCCGTATTCAGGATTTGAATCAGCACATGCCCGCTGCGATGGGACTATTCCAGCAAGCGCAATCAATGGGCAAACAACCTCGTTGCAACTAATCGATGACACCTTATTTAAAATCCCTGCATCCGTACCCGTTTGAGAAGCTGGCGCAACTCAAGCGTGGCATAGTCCCGCCCGATAACAAGGAGCACATTGCCCTGTCCATTGGCGAACCCGCGCATGCCACGCCACATCTGATCCAGGAAGCTCTGCTGACACATCTGCATGGCCTGTCCAAATACCCGACCACGAAGGGCATGCCTGAACTAAGGGCGGCCATAGCCGACTGGTTAAGCCGGCGTTTTGACGTTCCGTCCGAATTGATTGATCCTGAAACACAGGTACTGCCTGTCAACGGCACGCGCGAGGCGTTATTTTCGTTTGCCCAGTGCGTGGTTGATCCGGCCAGCGCCGCACCAGTCGTGATCATGCCGAACCCGTTTTATCAGATTTATGAAGGCGCAGCCTTGCTGGCCGGCGCCGAGCCTTATTATCTGAACACGCTGGAGGACTCCGGCTATTTACCGGATTTTGACGCGGTTCCGGAAGAGATATGGCAACGCTGCCAACTGATTTATATCTGCTCGCCCGGCAATCCGACCGGCTCGGTCATGGAACGGGCCAGCCATGAAAAACTGCTCGGGCTGGCCGAAAAACACGATTTCGTCATTGCCTCCGACGAGTGCTATAGCGAACTCTATGATGACGAAAACAATCCGCCGCAGGGCCTGCTTGAAACGGCCTATGCCATAGGCAATAATACTTTCAAACGCTGTGTGGTTTTCCACAGTTTGTCCAAGCGTTCCAATGCGCCGGGCTTGAGATCAGGCTTTGTCGCAGGCGATGCCGATATTTTGCAGCAGTATTTTCAATACCGGACCTATCACGGCAGCGCCATGTCGCTACCGACACAACATGCCAGCATTAAAGCCTGGCAGGATGAAGCTCACGTGATAGAAAACCGGCAGTTGTATCGCGAAAAATTCGCCGCCGTTATAGACATCCTTGCGGATATTTGCACAATCAGCAAACCACCGGCGGGTTTTTATATCTGGCTAAAGGTGCCGATTGCCGACACCGAATTCACGCAACAGCTTTTCGCTCAGGAAAACGTCACCGTGCTGCCTGGCAGCTTCCTGTCGCGGGAGTTCAATGGCATCAATCCCGGCCAAAACCATGTCCGTATCGCCTTGGTGGCGCCATTGGACGAATGCATAGACGCAGCCCGTCGCATTAAAAGTTTTATTAACACCTTAAAAAAGTAAAGAAAAAACATGTCACAACTTGAAAAGATCATTAACGACGCCTTTGAACAACGTGCCGAAATCACGCCAGCCAGTGTCTCAGCTGAAATCCGCGATGCTGTTGAAGAAACCATCAACCTGCTCGACAGCGGCACGCTCAGAGTAGCGGAAAAAATCGACGGCGACTGGGTTGTCAACCAATGGTTGAAAAAGGCTGTATTGCTGTCTTTCCGCATCAACGAAAACCGCATCATGGAAGGCGGCAACACACGTTACTACGATAAAGTGGAAAGCAAATTCGCATCCTACACGCCTGATGATTTCGCCAAAGCCGGCATACGCGTCGTGCCGAATGCCGTAGCCCGTCACGGCTCCTATATCGCGCCGGGCGCCATATTGATGCCGTCTTACGTCAACATCGGCGCTTATGTTGACAGCGGCACCATGGTCGATACCTGGGTCACTGTCGGCTCCTGCGCGCAAATCGGCAAAAACGTGCACCTGTCCGGCGGTGTCGGCATCGGCGGCGTTCTGGAACCCTTGCAGGCCAACCCGACCATTATTGGCGACAACTGCTTTATCGGCGCACGCTCTGAAATCGTTGAAGGCGTTATTGTCGAAGACGGTTGCGTAATTTCGATGGGCGTGTATATTGGCCAGAGCACAAAAATTTTCAACCGCATGACCGGCGAAATCACTTATGGCCGTATCCCGGCCGGTTCTGTTGTCGTTTCAGGCAACCTGCCTTCCGCGGATGGCAGCTATAGCCTGTACTGCGCGGTCATCATCAAGCAGGTTGATGAAAAAACACGCAGCAAAACAGGCATCAATGAGTTGCTACGCGATTAATAAGCACCAATAACAACGAACCAAACAATAACAACAAACCTAGGGGCGATACCTGTATCGCCCCTATTTTTTTGACAGACTATGCTTCCCTTACCGCAGGACATACAGCCATGAGCAAAAATCTATCCAGTAATGCCCTCATTTATGCCACGCTTGCGCTCAACAGTGAAATAGCACTGCAGAAAGAGTATTTGGCATCGCCCGATGTGCCCGCTGATGAGCGTGCCAACGAAGAAGACATCCTGTCGGACCTCGAGCAGGCGTTTATGGAATTCGTTGACCTGTATAAATCCCGCTGCAAGGCCGACAAAGAACTGCCCAGCATCGACGAATTACTGAATAGCCAACTGTAAGCCTGCCATGTATATACTCTACGGCATAAAAAATTGCGATACCGTCAAAAAAACCCGCAAATGGCTGGACGAAAACAACATAGCCTACCGGTTTCACGATTTCAGGACCGACGGGCTCACTTCCGAACAACTTGCGCATTTTGCAGCGCATGCAGACTGGAACAAGCTGCTGAACCGCAACAGTACCAGCTGGCGCCAGCTCAGTGCCGGACAACAAGCCGATCTGACGCAAAATAAGGCCCTGCAATTGATGCTGGAAATGCCCACGCTGATCAAGCGCCCGGTTCTGGATACCGGCCATCAGATCATTATTGGGTTTAAGACAGATACTTATGCCGCCATCCTCGACGCTAAACCTTAATAACCCACAATCAACATGAGCGATACACTAGAACTGCTTAAAGACCTAATCAAACGCGATTCGGTAACGCCCAAAGACGCCGGCTGTCAGGATCTGCTGGCCACGCGTTTGAAGAAACTCGGCTTCGAAGAGGAGCGCCTGGATTTTGAGGATACTCAAAACATCTGGCTCAGACGCGACGATGCCAAACCCTTATTCGTCTTCCTCGGACACACCGATGTCGTGCCGCCAGGGCCATTGAAGGCCTGGATTTCGCCCCCGTTTGAACCGACCATCCGTGACGGCAAGCTCTATGGCCGAGGCGCAGCCGATATGAAAGGCGGCATCGCCTGTTTTATCACTGCCGTGGAGCGCTTTATCGCCCGGCATCCTGAACACCAGGGCTCCATCGCCATCCTGCTGACCAGCGACGAAGAGGGCATCGCCACGAACGGCGTCGTCAAGGTGGTTGAGGTTCTGGAGAAACGTCACGAGAAAATAGACTGGTGCCTGGTTGGCGAGCCGTCCAGCGACAAGAAGATCGGCGATGTCATCCGTGTCGGCCGGCGCGGCTCTTTATGTGCCAGACTGACTGTCCTCGGCGTACAAGGCCATGTCGCTTACCCCGAACTGGCTGAAAACCCTATTCACACCTTTGCACCGGCGTTAAAGGAATTGACCGAGGAAGTCTGGGATCGCGGCAATCAATTCTTCCCGCCGACCAGCCTGCAGGTCTCCAATATCAATGCCGGCACCGGCGCTGAAAACATCATTCCCGGCAGTGTGGAAATCCAGTTCAACCTGCGCTTTTGCACGGAACTCGACGAGGAAACCATCAAACAGCGCACATGCGCCATACTGGACAAGCACGGTTTCAGATATGAATTGCAATGGCGCTTATCGGGCAATCCGTTTCTGACCGAAAAGGGTGCGCTGATCGATGCGGCTCATGCCGCCATCAAGGCCGTTACCGGCTTTGAAACACTGGATGACACGGGCGGCGGCACGTCGGACGGCCGTTTTATCGCGCCGACCGGCGCGCAGGTGATAGAACTCGGGCCGCTCAATGAAAGCATCCATAAGATCAATGAAAACGTCGGCCTGGAGGATCTGGAAATTCTGACCCGAATCTATGAAAACATGCTCATTAACTTACTGGCATAGAAAAGCGAACATCCAAAACAAGAGCGTTTATCAGCCGGCTTCGTTCGCCACGGATGCCAGTAAGGCGGCCAGAATATCGGGGTCTACCGGTTTCAGCAGATGATGATCAAACCCGGCGCGCTTAGAGCGTGCGCGGTCTTCTGGCTGCCCATAGCCGGTTAAGGCGATCAAGACAGCCAACTGCGTTTCCGACAACTCGCGCAATCGCTGCGCCACTTCATAACCGTCCATATCGGGTAGACCGATATCCAGCAATACCACCTGCGGCTGGAAGGCTTGCGCTCGCTCGATGGCTTTCGCACCGCAGTTGGCCGTGTCGACCTCATGCCCTTCCGCCTGGAGCAACATGGACAAACTATCCAGTGCATCAGGATAGTCATCCACCACAAGAATACGCAATTTGGGACATAAAGGCATGGCTCCTCCTGGCAGCGTAGATTCAGCAATCTCATTATGCTCATTCGATAACAGCGGCAAACGCACCGTAAATTCACTACCCTGCCCGATGCCCGCGCTTGATGCGGCCACAGTCCCTCCATGCATCTCGACCAGTCTGCGCACCAGGGTAAGCCCGATCCCTAAGCCGCCCTGAGAGTGAGATAGTGAGCGGTCGGCCTGAGTGAAAAGATCGAAGACATACGGCAGCATATCGGGCGCAATGCCAATCCCCGTATCCCGGACTTTGATCACGGACATTGATTCCTCCTGGCTCACGCTCAGCGTGATCCGGCCGCCTTCATCGGTATATTTGGCGGCATTATTGAGCAGGTTCGAAATCACTTGCGCCAGACGAAATCGATCTCCTCTAAGCCATTGCGGCGTTGCCGAGTGCAAAATGACCAGTTTCTGTCCGCGGACTTTAATCAAAGGGCCGCAGGTTTCTATGGCACTGTCCACGATCTCGGCCAGATTGAAATATTCGGTTTTCAGCGAGATTTTGCCCTGCATGGTGCGTGCCACATCGAGCAGATCATCCAGCAGGCGCGCCATATGGCTGGATTGGCGGTCGATGATATTACGACACCATTCCAGCATCGGACTGGTTGCCGCATCCTGTTCTTTCAACAATTGCACAGCATTACGGATTGGTGCTAACGGATTGCGCAATTCGTGCGCAAGCATCGCCAGAAACTCGTCCTTGCGGCGGTCGGCCTCGCGTAGCGCTTCCTCTGGGCGCTTGCGCTCGGTAATGTCATGAATAAAGCCATACCATAAGATACTGCCATCGGCTTCGACCTCCGGAATCGAAGAGCCTTCCAGCCAGATTTCACCCTTGGTTGGATGGCATAACCGCCATTGCTTATGCCAGGGTGGTAGACCACGTACCGATCCAGACGTCATGTCACATTTGCCGAAAACAAGCGTATCAATAAAGCCAAACAGAGTGTTTTGCTCGTTAGGAGAAGTGCAATCCAACCATAAGGTTTCATCCGTGTACCATCTGGATGGCTCAAATCCTGAAATGGAGGTAATTGAATCGCCGATAAAAGAAACCTTATAGGGGCTTTGGGGATCATCGGTTTGTTTGATCGTAAAAATCGCCGCCGGAATAATGTTCACGACCCGTTTAAAACGTTGTTCGCTGTCTTTGAGCGCCTGGTTAACACTTAGCAGTTCTTTGGTTCTTAACTCAACTTGATGGTCCAGGTTCTCGTTTAATTGCCTCAATGCTTCTCTAGTATTTTTATGAATAAGAACTTCTTCTTCCAGTTCCCGGTTCGCTTTAATTAACTGATTTCGGCTCGGAATAAGGATAGCTTTCGGCATGAGCGGCCATAACACTATCGAGGCAGCCAGAGAGATGATCGCAGTGATGGCCTTGGCCCCTGCTTCCAATCCATAGACCGGCTTCCAGATAGTGATAACGGATATTAAATGAGTAGTTCCACAGGCCAGAATAAAGAGGCTGAATAGCACGAAAACCCATTTGTATTCGATGTCTTGCCGCTTGTAGACAAAATACCCCATGGCGAGAGGAATGGAAAAATACGCTAACGCAATAAGCAGGTCGGAAACAACGAACAGCCACAACAATTGAGGTTTCCAGAGAAAACAGAAGCCATGCGGCATAAACTCTTCTGCACCAAATAAAAATTGTATTAACGCTTGCACTACTCACAACTCCTTATTTTATTGATGCCGCTGATATCTTTTGCACCGCGAAATTATAGCATTACCCAATTTGTAAGAAACGACGATCCACTAAAACTAATGCTCGACGATAAAGATAAAATCATGACGGATTGATCTTGGATGATTTAATGTGATCCCTATTTTTCTTGCTTCCTTTTGCCATTGACAATCATTAATACGTCACTTGAGGCTACCAAAAGTTCAATAATCCTCTGTGGAAAGCAATCGCTTATACATACAAGCTGCACAGATAAATCAGGATGAATCGGCAGATTCGGCTCAACCTGGCTAGTCAAACATAAAAAAACTGTTGACCTTGATTGTTGCCGGTACATGCTTGCGCCTAACTCAAGCGGAATCTATCAGTTACTTTGTTTAATTACTTTTTAAAAACTGTCCTAAGTTCTGCCTGAATAATAAATAGTTCTAAAAGCTGGCATAACTATCTAAGTTACTTTACTTATCGAATTCAATAAATATATAAAAATAATATCAGTTAGTATTCTCCGACTATAAACTATAGCCCTAACTGATATTAATAATTTTTTATTCTGGTCCATTTCTCGGGCGCGGCAAACGGAATTCAAGACTATCAAAACGGCGAAATCAGCAAATACAAGCCCAACCCTACCATGACCAAGCCACTGATCAGCTTCAGCCAGCGGCCTTCCTTTTCCTGCAGCCGACGCTGGCTGAGCGTGATGATGCCGATGGCCAGCACGATCGCGTCATCGAGCATATAAGCGAGATTGTAAAGCAGCAGATAGCCGTAATAGCTCGGTCCGCTCAATTGCTGCATCGTCAGTATGCGCGTGTAGAGCGCCGGAAAGCCCGAGGTACAGAGGAATTCGACGATCTGCACCAGAATGGCCAGCACCACGGCGCCGATCATGGCGCCGCGCAGACTCTCGGCTTGCAGGATAGCGCGGATTCTGGCGTAGATGCCGGGCTTGGCCGACTCGGGGATCGACAGCGAAACGCCCCAGCCGTAGACCCAGAAATCCTTCAGGTTGATCGCACCGGCCAGTATAGCGATGCCGGCGATGATGATTTGCGACGCGCGCGAGAGGCCTATGATCAGAAAAAGGTTGAGCCAGGCCGCCATGAAGGCGAAATAGGCGATGCCTTCCACGGTAATGAAGGCGCCGGCGACCGCGAACATGCGCACCCGATCCTGCATGGGGGCCAGCAGCGAGATCATCAGGACCAGAACCCACATGGAACAGGGATTGAATCCGTCAAGAAGCCCCATCGTGAGGGTGAAAAGCGGCAAACCGGCCTGTTCCAGGGTAATCCGTCGACCCAGAAACGTTAACTCCGGTTCAGGCGATGGTGCGGCATTTTCCGGTTCACAGGATAGCGGCGCTTCCGGCTCGCAGCTTTCCACCGCACCGACCGATGGTTGATGCTCCGGCGTGGGTTGGGTCAGTGCGTTGCGGATCAGTTTGCCTGTCGTGGCCTGATCGGCATAGCCGACGATGGTCTGGCCGTGCACGTAAAAAGTCGGCACGCTCAGATTGGCGCCTGTTGTTTCGGCTATGTGCTTCAGACGTTCGAGCGCGCCCGGATCGCGGTGGATGTCGCGCACGACAATACGCAGCTGTGGTTGCTCAAATGCCAATATTTTCAGGAATTCTTCAGCCTTCTCGCAATGCGGGCATCCCTCGCGCACGAAAACTTCAATATCGGCGGCCCGCAGGGGTCGCTCGCCATGCGTGGCTTCCTGTGCATTGACAGACCCCATGAAGCCCAGGACCGATATCCACAGCAGCATCGTCAAGGCAAAATCCCAACGTATCGTTTTCACCCGTTTTTTCGCCATCGCACCCTCGTTTTCGACTGATTGTCCAAGATTGCTCCCTGACGGGACTTATTGACATTGCTATCGTCATTATCATAACGTAAGCAGGCCGTCATGCAGATCGGCAATATCTCGTAGTAAAGGTAAACCATGCAAGAATTAAAATATCTGGCCGGCTATTCCGAAAAAATAACCGATCAGATACGCCACCTGATCCATACTAACCGGCTAGGCGAGCTGCTGCTGAAAAAATATCCCGCAGCCCATGACATCAGAACGGACAAGGCGCTTTACGCCTATGTCGTGGATATCAAAAACGACAGGCTTCGCCAGTCCCAACCGCTCAGCAAAGTCATTTATGACGATAAAATCAATGTCCTGCACCATGCCCTGGGGCTTCATACCTATGTCTCCCGCGTGCAGGGCGGTAAACTGAAAGCGAAAAACGAAATCCGCATAGGCTCCATGTTCAAGCAGGTGCCGATCGAATTCCTGCGCATGATCGTCGTGCACGAGCTGGCGCATTTGAAGGAAAAAGAACATAACAAGGCATTTTATAAATTATGCGAGTACATGGAGCCCGCCTATCATCAATTTGAGTTTGATATGAGGCTGTATCTGACGCATGTGGATTTGTTTGGGAAGATTTATTGACCAGTCCTATTGCTGACACCCTTTCCTGTTTGCCTCTTGTAGGGTCGAATTCATTCGACCGTGGGACGTCCAAGATATGACAAGCAGAGGTAGGCTGGATTGTTAAACCCGGCCTTTCGAGCTTCCCCATGCCGGGTTTACGCTAAAGCTCCAACCCAGCCTTGTGCTGCACGTGCTTGTAGAATTTACAAGCCTCTCAAATCAACCCTCTTTTCCTCAACCGCCGGTTCACCTGCCGATGATAAATCCTGGCCAGCAATGGCCGGATCAGCGGCAGGCCGATCAGCCAGGCGACGGGTTTCAGTATCGGCACTCGGCTCATCAACAAAATATAGGCGTCCAGTTCCGACACAATCCGCCCGTGCTCATCGCTGACATGCAGCTCCGTCAAAGCCTTCCCGGGATCGATGCCCAACTCGCGCAGCCGGCCCTCCTGCCCCGTGATGTCGAACCAGCAGACCTGATCGCCGCCCTTGCCCGCGAGTTTTTCATAATTCTGCCTGTCGCGGATGCATTTCGGGCACGCGCCGTCGTAATAAACCGTAATCTTGTCTTTACCCATAACCACCTCTGCAGAGCCTGCGCCAGAGCAGCACCTGGCCAAATCCCAAAATACAAATCAAGCATGAAGCAATCCGGATTCCCGGCGTTGTTTATTGGCTTGACCATCTCTATGAGGATTGATTTAATGGGGAATTCCTTCAAATTTACAATTTTAAGATACTGATGAATAGTTACGAACAGTCCAAAAAAGCCCGCTATATCGCTTCGGTGGTTTATATGGCGATCATGGCGTTTATCCTCGGCGGAACTTATCTTTCTCAACAGGAAAAGGAAAAAGCCAAACTGGAATCCGCCCCCGAGGCATCCTCTGTGGCTGTTGAAAGACAGGCTGACTAGAATCCGCGTTGCGTCGATTTCGTTAACTGATCGAATTCGCATGGCTCAGGCATAAAACTTACAAAATCACGCCTGAGCTTTATTTAATGTTTTACCCCAACGCGGAGAATCACCTCATGGGATCCAGCGGTTTTTTTATCCAATTCATACGTATTGCCGGTCCTTACTGGCATTCCGAAAACAAGGCCACCATTCGCAAACAGACCTTGGCCCTGATTGCACTGACCATCGTGCAGATGTTTATTGCCGTCATCATCACGGAATGGAGCGCTGCGTTATTCGATGCGCTGGAGCAGCGCTCGATGTCCGGTTTATTCAAACAGATCGGGCTTCTCGTGCTGATTTTTGCGGCGAGCATGACTGCCACGGCCATACATTTAACAGTCAAGCGGCGTCTGCAGATCGGCTGGCGGGCCTGGCTGACCGATCATGTGACCAGTCGATGGATGAACAAAGGCCGTCATTATCAGGTAACCCACATACAGACTGCCGAGCACGATAATCCGGATAGCCGTATCGCGGAAGATATCCGTATTGCCACTGAAGACGGCATTGCCCTGTTTCACTCGTTATTCTACAGCTTGCTGGTGCTGATCAGTTTCATTGAAATTCTCTGGACACTTTCGGGCGTCGTTACGCTTGATCTGGGCTTTATTGAAATGCCCATCTATGGGCATCTGGTCTGGATAGCGCTGATTTATGCGGCTGGTGCTTCGGCTTTGGGCTGGTTGATAGGCCAGCCTTTAAGCAAGACGACTAATATCAGGCAAACCGTGGAGGCCAATTTCCGCTTCGGCCTTGTGAAAGCCCGTGAGAGCTCCCTGGCCATCGCCCTGATTCATGGCGAACCCCATGAAAAAAAGCATTTTCAGACGCTTTTCCAGGGTATTATCGACGCTTATGACCGGCAAACCCGTGCCTGGGCGCATATTTTGCTTTTTACTTCCGGCTATTCGGTCTTATCGATGGCCGTCCCCGTTCTGGTCTCGGCGCCGCGCTTTATTTTGGGAACTATCACATTGGGTGCCCTGATGCAGTCGGCCCAGTCATTTCAGCATGTGGCTTCCGCCCTGTCCTGGCCGGTCGATAACATGGCTACAGTCGCCCAATGGCGGGCTTCGGTTGAGCGCGTATTGAGCCTGATCCAGGCATTGGACGATCTGGAAGATGAAATCGTGCGTCCCGATCCGCACCGGATTGTGCTGAAAAAAACGGATGAGCCTATCCTGCGTTTCGAAAATCTGTGCATCAGCCGGCTTGACGGCATCGTCTGCGCATCGGAAGTCAACGACGAGATCAGGGCCGGAGAACGGGTTCTGATTGCCGGCAATGCCTTTACCGGCTCCAAGCTGTTCAAGGCCATAGCGGGACTGTGGCCATGGGGCGAAGGCCGCATCGAATTGCCCGACGATGACTACATTTTTTTTATGCCGCCGCGCCCGTATTTGCCGACCGGCACGTTGCGCGAGGCCATCTGTTATCCTTCTCCCAGTGATGACTTCAGCCCCGACATGATTAAGGATATGCTCGAACTTGTAGGTTTGCAGGAATTAATCGAGCAGCTTGATCAGGTCGATAACTGGGAAAAAGCGTTGCCGCGCGAGCAGCAACAGCGCCTGGGCGTGGTCCGGCTGCTGTTGCAGCGCCCCAAGTGGATTCTGGCGGAAATAGCATTCGACTCGCTGGATTCAGAGGGCGAAATCGCGATGATGAAATTGATCTGCCAGATGCTGCCCGAGGCTTCCATGCTGACGATCAGCAATGAGCCCAAGGCCGAGACGTTTCATCAGCGCCGGATTGTGCTGTAACCACAGCCAGGCCACTTTTAGACAGTATAATGAAACCGGTATTTAACAATAAAAGCGGCAAGAAGCTGCGCGGCGTCAATCTCGGCGGCTGGCTGCTGCTGGAAAAATGGATGACGCCCAGTCTCTTCGAGGGCCTGAAAGCCGTTGACGAGACTTCTTATTGCGTGGAACTGGGGCCGCGCGCCGAACCCTTGCTGAAAAAGCACTGGGATACGTTTATCACGCGCGAGGATT
Source organism: Methylobacter luteus IMV-B-3098 (assembly GCF_000427625.1). Lineage (GTDB taxonomy): Bacteria > Pseudomonadota > Gammaproteobacteria > Methylococcales > Methylomonadaceae > Methylobacter > Methylobacter luteus. Next base: position 335,638 of record NZ_KE386569.1, on the reverse strand, counting down.
TTGCCTGGCTGGCCCGGATCGGCATCAATGCGGTCCGGATTCCGGTCGGCCACTGGATAACCGAGCCGGACTACCCTTACCATCGCGCCTATGGCCCGGTCTTACATCCCTATGTTAAGGGCGGACTGGAGATTCTCGACCGCGCTTTCGACTGGGCCGAGGAGTACGGGCTGCTGATCGTGCTGGATCTGCACGCCGCGCCCGGCTGCCAGAACGGCTTTGACAACGGCGGCATCCAGAGCGTCTGCGAGTGGCATACCCATCAGGACTATATCGATTACTCGCTGCGGGTGCTGGAGCGCCTGGCCGAGCGCTACCACGGCCGGCCCGCCCTGCATGCCATCGAGGTCTTGAACGAGCCGCGCTGGGACATCGATACGGCTCTGTTAAAGCGGTACACGGCGGAAGGCTACCACCGGATACGGAGATACTGCCAGGCCCGCGACGTTGCCGTGGTCTTCCATGACGGCTTTCGGTCCTACACGGAATATACAGGCTTTCTTCAGGAACCCGGGTTCAGCAATGTCGTGTTCGATATCCACCGCTACCAGTGTTTTGACCCTGCCGACATTAATACGGATATTTACGGCCATATAAAAAAGGCCGCCGTGGACTGGAAAAATGAAGCCGACGACATCATAAGCCATTTAGGCCTGCCGACTTATGTCGGCGAATGGAGCCTGGGGCTGGATTTGAAAATGGTTTCGCTCTGGGCGAACGGACCTTTCGACCATACATTGACAGACATGGACGAGTTCCAGCTGTCTGTCGCCTATCGCGGCTATGCCGCGGCTCAGCTGGCGACTTTCGAGAAATACCTGGGCTGGTTTTTCTGGAGCTACAAGACAGAAACCATGCAGGGCTGGAGCTTTCGGGAATGCGTGAATCGCGGCTGGCTGCCTGATCGCTTTGCCTGATTGTTGGTAATAAAACCGGCTGTGGTTTAATCAATCAGCAAACCACGAAGTTATGTTTTTTCTTCGTGTCCTCGGCAACCGCTCTTGCATTGCTCTACCTCCTGTATCCTACAAGTCGTTCGCGTTCTTCGCGGATAATTAATCACTGATGTTACGGCATGGGCCGTTTTTTATCCTGCTTGCCGCGCTGGCGATAGGTTGTTAAACCGATCTTCATTCAACTCACAGGACCTCGTCGCCTGAATAGGATGCGATGCGCGTGTGTAGGGTTGAATTCAAACAACCGTCGCGCTGGCGGTACTTTTTAAACCCGTCTCAATTCAACTGATGCGTCACATCAGTTAATCAGTCTTGGCATGCCAGCAACACATCGCGGACCCGGTTGGGGAAGTCCGAAATCACACCGGTCACACCGGCGGCGATCAACTGCCGCATCTCATCCTTATCGTTGCAGGTCCAGACATTGACGGCGCGGCCTGACGCCAGAACATCGATAATTCCGCACGGATCGAGCTTTCGCGTCAACGAGTAAAATCCCATCGAATCGGTGCCCGGATGGTAGGCATCGGCATCGAGCAACGCCAGATAGGCGCCCGGTTTCGCGAGCCGGTCACCGGTCAGCACGCCTGTCGCTATGCTGTCTGAGCGCTGGCGCACGCTGACCAGCTGTTCATGATCGAACGACGAAACCAGGACACGGTTTTCCATGCCCAGCGACTCAACGAGTTCCACGACCGCCTCGGCCATGCCCGGGTACATGCGCGGCAGCGCTTTAAGCTCTATGTTGACCATTAGCTCTGCACTTAACGCCAGTTCCAGCGCCTGGCGTAACGTAGGCAGCCCGATCTCGCCGGAAGCGTAGAAGGCGAGCTCCTGCACGCTGACAAACTGCTCAATCTCTTCGCCGGTCAAGCCTTGCAGAAACCACTGCCGTTGATAAGCGGGCAATGAGAGTTGTTCGACGTACCAGCTGCCGGCATCCAGCCGATGCAACTCATCATAGGTGAAATCGGAAATCATATAGCTGCTGAGGCCCGGAAATTTCACTCTGGCATCGGTGCAGCGCGTCAACTGTTCATCGTGATGCACGATCAATTCGCCGTCTTTGGACAGATGCACATCCAGCTCGACCATCTGGCAACCAAAGCGCTTCGCCTTCTCGAAAGCGGCCAATGTGTTTTCGGGCGCAAACGCGCGCGCGCCGCGATGGGCGATATTCAGCACGCCGGCCGGGCGCTCGCTTCCCGCCCGTAGCGGGTACAGTTCAAATATCATGTTTGTTTATCCTTCCTGTTATCAACGGATGTTTTTCCGGCCGGAACGACAGTTCGATTCGCCGGTCCGGCTTGAGTCTTAATGTCCAGGGGCTGCTCGGTATGATTGCAGGAAAAGCCGGCATGCGGCCGGTAATTGGCGCATCCCCAGAATTGGCCGTGCTTGCCTTTGCGCAGGATCATGCTTCCGCCGCATTTCGGGCAGACCGGTTCTTCAACCTCACAGTCCCCGTTTTTACAAACCCTGGAGCGTCCCTTCGTAATCAAGGCACTGCCGCACTTCGGGCAGCCTTTTTGCGTATGGCTGCAGAGCGGATATTGATTGCAGCCGTAAAAAATGCCGTACTGGCTTTTTCTGGCAATCATATAACCGGTTTGACAGCGCTCGCAGGGCGTATCGGCCAATTGCTTCTGGAAACCGTGCCCCTGAAACTCATCGGCCAGAATGGCGTATCGGTCGTCGACCAGTTCGCGGACGAAACTCGACGCCTTGTTGCCGTCGGTGATCAGATACACATGATGCCTTGCCCGCGTCAGCGCGACATAAAACAGCCGCCTTTCCTCCGCGTATTGATAGTCTTCCGCTTCAGGCAATAACAATTCCAGCAGCGCATGCGTGGCTTTTTCCGAAGGAAAACCCTGCTTGCCGTGTTCCAGTCCCAGGACAATCACGTAATCAGCCTCCTTGCCTTTGGACGCATGCACCGTCATGAACTGCAACTTTAAGTTTGGATACTGGCGTTTCAGACTGGAAAGCTCGGGTTGCCTGAAATGAAATCGGGCCAGAATCAGCACGCTGGCGCCAGCAGGCTGTTTTCGAGAGATGCTGAACAGCGCGGCATCGAGGCCGATCGATTCGGCAGCGGTCTTGATCAGCGAGACAGCCGGTTTATCTACCTGACTGTGGCTCTGGATCCGCTTTTTGATCTGGGCCGGATTCCGGCTGACAAACCGGGACGCGACCTCGCCTATTTTATTGTTGAAGCGAAAGGTCTTGTCGAGCACGCTCGTGGCCGTAAAGCCGAAGTGTTTTTCAAAATCCCTCGTGATCGATACATCGCTGCCGGTAAAACAGTAAATGGCCTGCCAGTCGTCGCCCACACAAAACAGGCTGTTATCGGCATGCTGCGCGAGCAGCGCTTTGACCAGCCGGGCCCGGCTCGCCGAGATATCCTGAAACTCATCCACCAGTACATACCGGTAAGGCGAACGATACCGGCCGGATTCTACATAACTTATGGCCTTACCGATCATGTCATCAAAATCGATCGTACCGTTGTCGTGCAGGTGCTGTTGGTAAGCCTGGTAAACCGGCTCAAACAGCAGTACCGCTGCCAGCATGCGCTCCTTGTCTTCATGCTGGTGCGCCAGGCTGCTCAGGTCTTTTACGGACAGGTAAGCCGCCTTGAACAAGGCCAGGACTTTCGCGATCAATTCGCTGAATCTGGATATTTCACCGAATTCGCGCAACCGGCTTAGCAGCTGATCATCCGGCACGGGTCTGAATTGAACGCCGGTCGCCACTAATTGCGTCCTGAGCGCATCGATCAGTACGCCCTGGTGTTTTTGATAGCTGAAAGTCTCGATCAGCCGCGTTTTATGCGTTTCATGCAGCGCGCGCTTCCAAGCCATGCCTTCAAGGTATTTTTGCCGGTCGATGAACGGCGGGGTTTCGCCGTTTTCATTGATGGCGAAATGCTCGATATAAAGCCCGTACCCGGGCAGGTAAAAATCGGGCTGATAGGCTTTGAAATCCGGCCCGGCCGTATTGACCTGGTAATTGGCTTCATACTCGTAAACGATGCCCTGCCGGTACAGGTAATTGGCGATTTCGCATTCCTCATAGCTCTTGACCAGTTCGCCCTGTAGCGTGCGGATTTCGTTTTCCAGAATGTAGGCGTGATAGGCTCCTTCCGTTTTAAAGGCGAACTGGCTTTTATAGGGATAAATAAAGCGCGTAAAGTAAGTGACCAACCGGGATTTATAGTGATGATCGAGTAAAAACTGTTTGATCCGGTCATCGACAAACCTGGCTCTCAATGCTTCGTCTTCGGCCATTTTGTCAATGGCCGGCACCGCGCCTTCGACATCGGTAATGATCTGTTTGCCGAGGCTGTGGAAAGTCTTGACCGTCAGCGTGCTAATGCCCAGCCTGGCGTGAATGCGCTCCTCCATTTCCTTGGCGGCCTTATTGGCATAGGCCAGCATCAGAATTTGATCGGGTGCCGCGAGCCCTGACTTTAGAAGATAACCGGCCCGGCCTATCATGGTGCTGGTCTTGCCGGTTCCGGCCCCCGCCAGCACCAGGTTATGCTGTTCATCGATCACGCAGGCTTTGCGTTGCCTGCCGGTTAAAGGATTGCTCTCAATCCGGTCGAAATAGTCGCGGTATTTCTTGAGCTGGAATTGGACGTAAGCGTCATTGATCTTAGCGATATGGTCGTAGCCCTTTTCCAGGAAAGGCCGGATCAGCTCAATCAGCTGATTCTCTTCCCTAGACAGATAGTGCGAAATATCTGGACGGGAAACGCCGTCGCGCAAATGTTCATGGTTTTTCAGCCATTGCAGGGCGACAGCATGACGGATGTAACGCTGGCCATGGAATAAAGCCTGGGCTTGCTGACAGGCCTGCCTCAGATCGGGAATAATGGCCTGATAAAAACTTTTAATATAGTTTCGGGTTTGCCGGTTTAATTCGGCTTGAAGACTGCCCGCCTTTTTCTTTGAGATACCGCCAAAGCGAATAGTCCGGCCGTCTTCCAGATAAATTGCCAAGGCATCCCAGAAATAGCCTCGTTCAATCGCTATGCCCGGAGCAATCCGCAAGAATGGGATTGTGCGGGTTTCATTGCCCGATACCACGATGCCCTGCCTGGCGACCGTCAATAAACGATAAGTCAAGGCGTGCGCGGCGAATGTCTTGGCTAAAAAGCTGGTTTGATAAGGTATGAGTTGGTTATCCAAGCTTGATTTAAATATTAATAAAATTTAATAAATCACTATTATTTCATCAGATAATCCTTATTAATAGTAATAGGTTATCTTTATTTTATTAAGCGGATTCATTAAAAACACGGTTATTTCTTAAATCATAGGGTAATTGTTAAGTCTTAGTTAAGCTTTATGATTTAACCTTTCTCCCGTCACAGTCCCCTTCTTGGCTGTCTATCACACTCCTAATATATAGTTTAGCCGAAGGCGACTGTGGCGCAAATTGAACAATTCCATCGATTTCAGGAAAGATCAGAAACTGCAGATCGGCAAAATATCCTCATGGCCCGGTCAATGTTTGACGCAGGTCACAAAAAAGCGAATTTACTATACACCTCAAATCGCAGGATCAGTAAAAATAACTCCCTTTCAGTTAGGAATATTTAATGGCTATTAAATCAAGCTGGGTAACCGCTTTTGACGAAATAATAACCGCCGGGGTTAATCATGGCCTAGCTCAGCATACGACTGAAGACGAGTTTTACAATGGGAGGACGATCTGCCTGAACGGCAGACATATGGTCAATTTCGCGCTCTGCAGTTATTTGGGCCTGGAACTGGATAAGCGGCTTAGACAAGGCACTATTGATGCCGTCATGCGCTATGGTACACAGTTTGCTGTCTCAAGAACCTATCTCTCCGCCACACCCTACAAGGAGCTGGAGGCACTGCTGGAGGAACTATTCGGGGGCTATGCGCTGGTCACGCCCACGACAACATTGGGTCATATGGCTGCCCTCCCCGTCCTCATCCAGAAAGGCGATGTAATCCTTATCGACCAGATGGTGCACAACAGTGTTCAAACGGCTGCAAAACTCGTGAAGGTAGAAGGCGTTCCGGTCGAAGTCCTGCCCCACGGCAACCTGGAGCTACTGGAAGAGCGCATTAACGCACTGAGCCCTGAATATAACCATATCTGGTATCTGACAGATGGGGTCTACAGCATGTTTGGCGATTTAGCTCCCGTGGGCGCTTTAGGCGCACTGTTACAGCGCTACGAACAGCTGCATCTGTACTTTGATGACGCGCATGGCATGAGCTGGACCGGCAAACATGGCCGGGGTTACGTCCTCGACAAGATGCCCATTCAGGAACGCATGGTGGTTGCCACGTCTTTGTGCAAGGCATTCTCGGCCGGAGGCGGTGTGCTGATCTTCCCATCGGCACAAATGCATCGCCTGGTTAAAAACTGCGGCGGCCCCATGATTTTCTCAGGCCCTATCCAGCCGCCCATGCTGGGCGCCGCGCTTGCTTCAACCCGCATTCATCTGTCGCCCGAAATCGAGCGCCTGCAAAAGGAACTGAAAGATCGCATCTCGCTGTGCAACCTTCTGTTTAAGGAATATGAACTACCTTTAGCGACTCCGTCAAAATCACCTATTTTTTACATCAAACTGGGACATCCTCATGTCGCCGCCCACATGGTCAAACGCCTGCAGGACGAAGGTTTTTACACGAACCATGCTGTTTACCCGGCCGTCTCGCGGCGCAAATCGGGTATCCGCTTCACGTTGACGAGACATCATTCGGCCGAGGATATTCACAGCTTTGTTAAGGCGATCGCCCGCAATCTTCCGCAGGCGCTGGAAAAGAAATCATAAAGAAACCCAGCCAGGAGTATTAACCCCGATTAATGAGGCTAATACTCCTGCTACAGCATGTGCGAGAATAGTTCTGCTAACTATTATTCCGGCAATAAATCAAATTGGAACATCATCAACGGATTCTGCCGCTTCATCGATCGCATCATGCGCAGTATTGCCCACACCGGGTACGATCGAAATCACGGCGGCGCCTAAACGCATCGGTACCGTAGCCACTTTGGTCAAAACACAGCCTTGCATGACACCAGCCATGGCCAGCAATAATACGATATTCTTTATGCTCATTTTTAATCTCCAACGAATTTATAAATTAGGATGGCAAAGCCTCCTGTTCTTGATTTTCAGCGAAAAAATAGTTCAGATTTAAGTTCACCGAACGCTAATTAGACAGCTCTGTAGGGTATGCATCGCGTACCCTGACAAATTCGTGCTTTAGGCTGCTGAATTACCAGGACGTGATGAATGCAGTAAATGCATAAGCGCTATTCGACAACCTTTCCCGCGATAAACGGATTATCGTCCAATACAAAACCGGCGGCATTCTTATGTCCGCCTCCGCCAAAAGCCTGCGCCAAATGTCCGACATCGTAATCGCCGATAGAACGCAGTGAAAACTGCCACTTTTGCTTTCTGCCGTCATACTGGTAAGTCAGGCCGAATGTCCCCGATTTCTCGGCCAAAACGTGCCCGAGCTCGCTAGAGAAAGAAGATGGTGCGTTAACGGCCAGCCCTTTTTGTCCCTTCAGTGAGATCGGATGGGCAATCTTGGCGAGCCTTTTGACTATTTTTTGTTGGAAATCGATGTATATTCTGCCTATTTCCAGAAGTTCACCCAGATCGATCGCGCCCATTTCAGGCAACGTCATCGGCATTCGTTCATAAAGCGCGCTGGTTATTTCGCGCGTGCCAGCCAACTTAAACAGCCAGAGGTCGCGGTCTTCGATGTGCAACAGGATTGTGGGCGGCTGAAGCTCCGGGAAAAAATATTGCCAGGCCAGTACGCACCCGCTTCGTTTCATATCAAAATGCAGGGACAGGTTTTCCGGCAAGGGCTGAGGCTTGGCTTCCGATGCGGACAATACTGCACTGGGCTTCGAGGCGAAAAGTTCTCCGGAGCAATTTTTGTAAAAAAAAGCCTCGCATTGCTCCATGGCGGTAATATGGTGATCAATCAGGATGATCTGGCCTGCCTGCTCCGCGGCCATAAGTAATTGTTCAGGCGAATAGGAGAAATCCAGTATATAAATTGTTGTTCCCGGCTCAAACGCAGGGAACTCATCGCCATGGCGTGCGGGAATGTAGCGGGCATGCTCGCCCAGTTTGCAAAAGGCGCTCCAGGCGGCGCCTAACCCATCAAGACAATCGGCATGATAAATGACCAGTGTTTCGTATTTTTCTATCATTATTGTTATTTTCAATACTGCTAAATCTTGTGAAGCCTTATCAGCCGCCTCATTCTGCTGTTGCGATCAATGTCTCGCTTACGCCCTGCCTGGGCAGCGCACGACTGCCGGATTAAAGCGGCGGATCTCTATTATGCCAAAACTCAACTTATTATATTCTTATTAAATTAGCCATCTGCGTCCATATCAAGCGTAATTTTTCTTTGCTCCTGCCTTCGGGCAGACAACGCAAATACTGAGCGCGTTTGCTTTCAGGCCATTTATCGGCAAGAGCCGCCCAAATAGCGTCAATGTTATAGTTGGTGCCTGTCTGCAGGCTGACCGGTATGCAATCAGACACAGGGATGCGCAAGGCTTCGGCAACCGTTTCCTGCGCCTCTCGAATATTGCGCGCTTTGTCGTTTTGCGGCGTTTGTAGGTCATAGGGCGGTTGCCATTCTCGCAGGGGGCGCAGTTGATCGATGTGCGTGACTATGGCTAAAACGGGCGGCATGCTTCGGTGCAAGCGTTGATCGAACCAGTTGCGCAAGTCGGCCAGAAATTGGGCATCAGCCTCGCGCCCCGCCTGTGTCGCCGAACAGACCAGCAGCACCAGATCAAAGCCGCCCAGGGCGCGCTCTGGCTCTTTTTCGAACCAATGGCTTTCATCGCCATAACCGGGGCTGTCGAAGATTAGCACTACGCCGCTGTCATCCTGCTTCAGCTTATAGACGGTCAATTCATCAGTGAGCGGCAAGACATGTGCCGCGGCGCGCAGTTCGCCGAGCATCGCATTGATCAGGCTGGATTTCCCCGCTTTCAACTGCCCGACCACCAGAATACGCAAAGGCTGTTTCATTTCCGGCGCCAATCCGGGTTGCGGCTCCGGCTCGGCCAACACCGGCGGCGCTAATTGCCCGCTGTACAGGGCAATGGCGTAGTAGCCGGTTTTCTTGACTAGCGTTCGCAGTAGCCACTGCTCCAGCAGCCCGCGCGGATATTGCGCCACTTTGCCCTGAAAGAAACCGGAGAGTTCGGCCGGTATCGCAGTGGTTGGACTGAGCAGCATCCTGCCCATGCGGTAGATGAAGTGCCCTTTTTCCAGTCTTTGCTTCCATTTCCAAAGTTTCAGACCTTCATCGATGGTCAGCAAATGACTGAAAGGGACTTTCTCATCCAGTAATTGCCGCATATCGCGACTGACTTGCTCGGTAATGAACAGGATATTGCGCAACGGGATATCGAGTTCGGCTTTACCCGCTCTGGGCCGAAAATGACGCGCCACTTTGCGATTAACCTGCTGCACCAGCTGCAGCAAACGCGCGCTGTCGGTCAGCGGGTAATCGGCCGGATTGAGCTCTTCTATCAGCTTATCCAGTTCGCCCCAAATATCTTGGGCGGCAGGCGACCAGCGCTCATCGGCCTGCACGTCCGGCAACTGGAAGGGTTCTATTTGCCGATGTTTCAACCAGTGATTCAAAAGCGTGGCCGCGCCGTAGAACGAAGCCAGTATTACGAGCCCCGTGACCAGATAATGGTTTTGCCACAGCCAGAAAACGCCCAATGCGACCAGGGCAAGCCATGGCAGAACCAGCAGCAGGAATACAATAGCCCAAGGCCAGCTTGAAGGAAGGCGCATCATTAAACCTGTTTCTTTATGGAATTACGTAGCAGTTCCCCGCCGCGGGCGAATTCCGCATTGAACACTTCACGCAACTTATCCGCCTGCAATGCCTTCCCTTGCTGGGTTTTACTGAAATAGAAGCACAGCGTTTTACCTAAGGCATAGGTGACAGCTGCCGTATAAACACCGGCGACACTCAACGCAACTGTCTGTCCATAAGCCGGAATCAGTTTGAGCAGTTCGCGGCCTCCCATGCCTGCCAACACGCCCATGCCGACGGCGCTGATGATTTCCCTGATACTCTGTTTGGTCAATGGCAAGCCATATACATGGGCAATGCTATGAAATAATTTACTCTGAATCGCAACCACGGTGCCCAGACTGGCTGCCGGCACCGGAATCGCGGCGGCCAGCCCGGCTGAAATCGCATAGCCGATGATATGCGGGTGCGCGGCCTGCCAGTAAACATCATTGATAGCACCGATATGGCCTTCCAACATGGCCCGAAGACCCAATGGCAAAACCAGCTCTATGGCATCCCATAAGGCATCCAGGCCATAATCCGCCGGCGCATAGTCATCTTCCGGCAAAGTGAAGTCAAGCGGCACAAATGTGGCGGCAATGCCGGCAAAATACTCGCGCTGCTTTAACAGCGAACAACGCAAATCTGCGGGCACCGATTCACTTATTCGGCCATCGGCAAACGGATAAGGCTGGATATGCGCCATGGCTCGGCCGGGATAGCCCTCATGCAAAGCCGTCTGAGCTACGATGATCGGCCATTTCGGATGCGCTTCATGAACTTGCTTTAGTGCCGAAAGAACCGATTCCTGCTGGTGATCCATGGCCTTGATCACGACGATCACAAGATGTGCCTGCTGTTCGCACCATTTCATATCTTCGCTGGCATCATAGCCCTTCTCGGACAGTCCTCGGGTATCGAGAAAACGCAGAAACGCCGTTTCGGCATCGGGGAAGTCGAACAGCATGGCCGTGCGCGTGCACGGTTTGAAGCCATTGCCGATCTCCGCAGCGGATGAGCCGGTCAATGTCCTGATGATTGAGCTTTTGCCGCTCTGCGTCTTACCCAATAGCCAGAATACAGGCACCGGCAAACGTTCGTGGATGGCTTTTATTTTATCTTCCGCAGCCTTATCGACTTGAGGTTTGATGATCTTGTCAATATAGGCGGAGGTATTTGAAAATGGATTGCTGATTTTTCCCGACCAGGATTTCCAGTTGGTGAATTTGGACATAAAACTTTAAAAATATTGAGTTTGTATAAAAAAGACTCATGCGAGCGCCCATCTTTTCGCATATTTTGTTTTTCTTCTAGCAAACCCAATGGGAATCATTCATGAACAATCTAACTGCTTTCTCTTTATGAGCGAAGATTTTACCACCTGGTTCCATTGATCCATGAAAAGTAAAGGCTGTCGGCAGGAACATCAAAATGGCGGCGGTACACCTTTTGAGCTGCCCCTGCCGAAAGCCAGCAAAGTTCACGTAAGTGCGAATGAATTCGCATTCACCAAGAGCCATACCGCCGCTATACAAGTGCCCCGGGTCGAATTCATTCGACCCGGGGCACTTGGAACCCGATTCAGATACATCATGCTAGCGGAGGGTTTTGAAATCCGCTTCAATTCAACTGATGCGTAAACAACTGTTAATAAACAACAATAGCGTATTTTCAGCTACATCATACCGGCTTTTCGGCTTTAATTTCTTTCAACAAATTCTCTACAGCCTCTTTCTCAATAAAATTCCCTTTTTTATCGCCTATTGCCAGCGCTTGTTCCAGTTCGGCAATAGCGGCAGAATTGTTGTTTTTCTTGTGATAAGCAAGACCTAAGTGATATTTGAAAACAGCAACCTCAGGCATTTTGGCAACCACATCCTTAAACACCTTTAGCGCCTCGTCATTGCGGTCACTATTTAAGAGCGCCCATCCATAAGTATCATAAAAATAAGGTTGTTCGGACTTTTCAAAACGCGCAGCCAGTTTTACGGCACGATCAATATTTTCCTTGGTTTTATAATGATCAAGCAGCAATGAAACCAGATTGTTCACGGCAACATCAACATTCGGATGCTTGGAAATCAACGCTTCGTAATTTTCCAGGGCCTTATCATAGTCCTTGCTTTTTTCATAAATAGCAGCCAGCATCATTCTTAAGCTGATATTGTCAGGATCATTTTCCAGTCCTTTTTGGCTTACTAAAATAGCTTTCTCACGCTCTTGATTTGCAGCATGAATATTCGCCATGGCTTCATAGAATGAAGCTACCTTGGGCCATTTCTCAATCGATCCCGACAACACTTTAATTGCCTCATCCGGGCGCTTATCAAGCACATACAATTGACTTTTTAAAATCAATGGATAAGTATTTTCCGGATTTGCCTTGATAAACTCGTCCAGATACGCAAACATGTCTTTCCGCTGTTTTAATGCCTCATAACTGCGCATCAACCCCACCAAAGCATCGGACAATCCTGGAGAAACAGCCAGCGCATCTTTATACTTGGCAACCGCATCTTTATATAGCCCTTGCCCTTCCGAAACCTTGCCGCTCAGATACTTGGAAAAACCATCGCCCTTTGGCTTCGTTGAAATCGTATCAGCAACTTCCTGGGTTCCCGACCAATCCTTCTTTAACAATCTGACTTGAGCCAAGGCTTGTAAAGCGCCCGCATGATCCGGCTTTACTGCCAGTGCTTTCTGCAAAACTTCATCAGCCCTCGCAATGTCTTTGCTTTTGATCATTTGCGATACCACAGGCATGACCGCATCAAAATTGCCGGGATTCAAGTCGAGTGCTTTACGGAAGTGCTCATCAGCAAGCGCATGAGCGTCTTGCTTGGCATAAGCATGAGCCAGTAGGACCATGGCTTCATCGGATTTCGGATAATCGCGCAATACGCCGCGCAAATCGGAAACGGCCTGGTCGGTCAGACCATTAAGCAGCCTGATTTTAGCCCGCAGCACCAAGGCATCATAATTCCCTGCATTGAGCGAAAGCACCTCATCAACCAACTTCAGCGCCGCATCATTGTCCTTGTCATTAACGGCTATTTTTGCCAGCAACACCTTAGCCGCCAAACCTTCCTTATCTTCAGGCTTGTTATTGACCAGCCAGTTAAGCGATTCCTTTGCTTCCCCCCATTTATTCTGGCTGATCAGCAATTTCGCAAGCGGCAGATAATACCCGGCAGTGTCGGGCCGTTGTGCGATATAGCCCTGTAATACTGTTACCGCTTCAGCAGGCGATTTAGTGCTCAAGAAATCCACAAAAACCAGTTTTGATTTCAAATCATCGGGATGTTCATCAATCACTTTTTGCAAAACCGACTTTGCATCGGCATCTTTTCCAGTCTCGTCATGATATTTTGCCAGGGCATACTGGAAATCCAGATTATCGGGATAACTCTTAATCAGGGCCTGATAATCCGCTACCACCGCCTCCGGCTTATTGGTTTTCATATCAATCTGCAACTTCAGCAAATTGAGCGTCAAATCATTGGCATTTGCTTTAAGCGCGTTCTCCACAATAGCCAGCGCCTGAGTAAAATCCTGGCTTTCCAAGTATATGACAGCTTTTAAATTGACGGCATCGATATGGCCCGATGCCAGAGCCAGTGCTTTGTCCGCTTCGTCCAAAGCCGCCTTTTGGTTGCCTTGCCGCAATAAAATAGTTCCTTTCAAAACATGAGCGTCGGCATTGTCAGGATTTAACTTAAGAATTGCTTCAGCTTCAGCCGCTGCCTTATCGGTTTGACCGGACAATAATAACAACTGCCCCAACTTTCTATGGCCTTCGACATGATCGGGCGTCAACTTGACCACTTGCGATAAATTCTCAAACATCCCTTTCCAGTTCTGTTTTTTTTCATCCATTAACGCCAGATGAAAGTAGGCATCCGAGAGATTATTGTTAATTTGCAAGGCATTTTTAAACTCAACTTTGGCCTTGTCATAATTTCCCTGGCCATAAAATTCCTTGCCGCTGTCCAAATAATGCTGCGCTTTTTCGGTCGCGTCGCCACAAGCCTGAAAACTCAAGGCCATTCCTGTCAATAACAGAGTTCTAACTAATTGCATCACTTATCCTTCTCTTTAAAAAATTTACAATTTACTCACTGATGTTACGCATGGGCTGTACGGATAGGCGCGTAAGTGCGAATTTATTTATGTCCCAGAGGGATATTCGCACCTTTTCATGCCGATTCCCGAATTGCCTCGGGCCGAATGCCGACAGCAGGCACTCCGGGCGAATTCGACCCTACAGTTGCGTAGCATCAGCTAATCAGGAATATATTGTGGCAAAACCGGTAAAACTTCTTGAGCAAAAACCTGTAAACGTTGATCAGCAAGATCAAGGCTTTCACCGGGATTAACCATTGTAGTCAGGCGCACCAGCGCCCCATCGGTTCTGTTTAACAACAGTGCATCTTTAAACAAGTACCATTTCATTAAATACTCATTTGCCAACTTCCGGCCTCTCTGTTGAAACCAGTAGTAAACCAACTGCGTCATATCGCCTTTTTTAATCACAATCCGATTGACGGCCAGAAGCCCCAGATCTTTTCGTTCAATATCAGTGATCTGCCAGCCGCCGCCCGGAATACAAACGCGCGGCGAATGCGGAGAAATTCCTTTCCGCTGGGAAGCGTAATAAGCCGCATATAGATTTACCGGCGCTCCCTGTACCTGTCTGAAATCGGCCAAAATATAATCCGATAACCCCAGTTTGTTGATAACAGTATCTTCCATACTGCTGTGCTGCCCTTGCCAGTCCGCCAATTGCATCGGAAATATCGGGAAGTTTTTGCGCTCGGGGAAAACCTCTGCCCGCTTATCGATTGAAAATACCGTAACAGTAACCACGGCCAGGCTGGCAATAATCGCAATAAAAGGGCGTGATAACGGCCTGACTTTAGCACCTGCACTATCGTCAACAGATTGATCAACTGTCAAACCAAAAACTTCGGCAAAAGGCCGACGATCCGTACCAAGCCTGGACAGCAAAAGCATTTCTGCCACTAAAACACCCAGGCAGGCCATAAAAACGACCCAACCTTCAAAATCATGCAGAAAGCCTTCCGCCATGCTTGAGCCCCAGTTATCGACCAAAACACCGATCATGGCTATGCGAAAGCTATTCATGAACAAGGTGATCGGAATGGTCGACAAAAACACCAAAGCGCGCTTCCAAAACACCGTGTTATACATATAGGCGCAAATAAAGCCCAAACTCATCAGCGGAAAAAGATAGCGCAATCCGCTGCAAGCCTCGACTACCTGCAATTTATAACTGCCTAGATCAATAATGTTGCCTTCCAGATAAACCGGAATCTGACACCAGCGAATGAAAGACACGCCGAATTTTGAAGATAGTAACTGCAAGTTGGCGGAAAGGCTGGCTTCAAGAAAATACGGCAGCGGAATAGCAAAAATCAGCAGCAATATAGGCACAATGACCGGCTTGAGCGCCGGCCATCCCATAATGGCCAAGGCAATGCCCATCAATACGGCTATAAAGGCATACTGAATCAGGATATAAAGAGCGCTGATCTCGCCCACCAAAAATACGACCAACGCTAACAGAACAATACCGAATCCCATCCAGGAAGGCGAAAAAGCAGATTGTTGAATGAGGTTCTTCCGCTGCCAGATAAAATACAGCGTAATAAAAGGAAGAATATAACTATGGCTATACTCTTCCTGTTTTTCCCACCGGGAAACCAGTTCTTCCAACCCACCGGCAAATGCGATTAACAATAATAATAGACCGGATCCGATTAGTGCCAGATACCGGTAGTCAAATTTCCAAATGGCAAGCGCTTTATTCATTATATTTTTATAGCGTTAAAAGTTATGGAATTAGAAACTGGGCCGAGTTCCACTTAAAAATCCTGATATTTTGCCGATTAATATTTTGGAAATTTAACTGGCATCCATTCCAATTCAAATGCTTGTAAAGCAACAGACAAAGTCCTAAAAAAGCCCCATCAATTACCGGCACAGCCTGCAAATCAATCAGTATATTTTTCTTTTTTGAAACACACTCTTTAAAAACCGGCCGTAGGGCATAGATTGTCTTATCTATGCACGCGCCAATCAAATAAATTTTAATCATATGATCGTCTTCTTCAGTATGAATAACGACCGGCTTGATTTCATTTAACTTTTTCTGATTAAAACGTATCCAAAAGGCATAAGGAATCACATTACCCGACAGCAATTTCGCAAACCCTAAGAGCCTGTTCAATATCTGCTGAGTATGATAGATAATGAGGGCATGAGAAAAGTGTACCCCAGCGACATCAGTCGCGAACAATTTGAACCGATCAGAGCTCTGCTAGAAAATGCTCGCAAGAAAACCCGACCTCGTACAGTGGACTTGTATGAAGTGTTCTGTGCCATTCTGTACTTGCTGAAGAGCGGCTGCCAGTGGCGCATGCTGCCGAGCGACTTTCCGAAATGGCGCACGGTCCATCATTATTTTTCGTTATGGAGCGAGAAACCTGAAGGTGGAACCAGCCTGCTGGAGCAGGCATTAAAAAAATCAGGTTGGCGAGGCCCGTACCAGACAGGGGCGCAACGCCAGGACGAGTTTCTGCATCGTTGATGCACAGAGTGTCAAAAACACCGACTGCGCACGCAGCAAAGGTTATGATGCCGGCAAAAAGGTTTCAGGTATCAAGCGACATATTTTTGTCGACACGCAAGGGTTACCCCATGCAATTGCCATCACCACGGCGGACGTCAGTGATCGCCAAGGGGCGCTAAAAACCATTGAACAGAACTGGAAAGACTTAACTGAGGTCACTTCGCTGCTGGTCGATGGCGGCTATAGTGGCCAACCCTTCGCCGAAGCTGTTCAGAGTCTGCTTGGCGCTTCGGTGCAGGTGGCCAAACGCCATGAGCTTCATACCTTCGCTGTCATTCCGCAACGCTGGGTAGTAGAGCGTTCGTTTGCCTGGCTGGAGAAGTGCCGAAGATTATGGAAGAACACTGAGCGCTTGCTCAATACCAGCTTACAGTTCGTTAATCTGGCCTTCCTGGCGCTGTTGCTACGGAGATATTGAACAAGCTCTAAGCCATCGAAGAAATAGCGTTTCCATAACGAAGGTTCTTCTAAAATGCGCCACAGCCATTCCAGCCCGACACGCTGCATCCAGACTGGCGCACGTTTCACCGTTCCGGCAAAAAAGTTAATGACCGCTCCCAAATGACTGATAGCCGGCGCCTTTAATTGATGCCTGTTTTTCTCGATCCAGGCCTGCCCTTTCTTGGCGCCTAAAGAAACAATCAGAAAATCAATTTCATGCCGGTTGATTTCATCAATAACTTCACGGGTACTCATTTCTTCAATTGAGCCAAACCCGGGGCAATAATGCCCTACGGCTTGTAACCCCGCACCAGCCTGATTAATGACCTGACAAGCCCTCTCGCCGACGCCCGGTTCTCCGCCAAAAAAATACACACGCATGGGAGACGTGTTTTTGTCAGCAAATAACGCTTCCATCAAACTCGAACCCGCCACTCGTTCAGGCAATGGAATGTTTAACAATCTGGACATCCAGATCAGCGGCATGCCATCGGCAATCGATAAATCACTGTTAATTACGGATTCCCGAAAAGCGCTATCCGTTTGCGCCGCCATCAGAAAATTAAGATTAGGGGTCGATAAGAAAAACGGCACATCTTCTTTGATTGCCCGTTTTAAAGCTGAAATTGCAGACGACGTGTCCACTGCATCGAAGGGTAAACCGCAAAGACACCATGATTGACGACAGAAGGCTTCCATTGAATAGTCTTTATAGTTAGTAATGAGTATGGATAAATCCGGGAATTGTAGGTGCGGATCGCCTAAAGCCCCTACTGCTGGCACCTGCACAGTGCGAATGAATTCGCACCTACATCGGAAAATCATCTGCGCACTTGAGGCGGTTATATTATGCACATTCCTTAGCTGAGGGAAAATTAAAAGCTCAAGCTGAAGTCACATATTTCTCAAAGAGCTTTGTAAGCTGCGTAGCATTATCCTTTAAATTAAATTCCTTTTTAACTTTCGAAATAGCATTATTATTTAACTGTTTGGTTAAAGTTTTATCTTCAATTAAAGCCTGTATGGCATTTGCAAGCTGTATTTTATTTCCAGGTTCAACCAATAAACCAGTTTCTCGGTCAACCACCAGTTCCGGAATTCCCGACAAGCGCGTCGATATAACAGAAACACCGCTCAGCATAGCTTCCATCAACACGACCGGGATACCATCCATATCCCCGGCACGATCTTGTTTACAAGGTAATACAAAAACATCCAGTTCACTGAGAAACTTAGGGATAGCAGAGTGGGCAATCGCCCCTGCAAAAGAAACACACTCATCAGACAGACCCAGCTCCCTGGCTAATTCTGTCAGATGACCTTCCAACGGACCCGATCCGGCAATTACCAGTTTAAAATCCATGCCCAGCTTTTTCAGTTCATTGACAGCAAGCAACAGATCGTCCGCCCCTTTCTTTTCGACCAATCTGCCGATAAATCCGATTTTGGGCAGATCGGACAAGCCTGATTTTTTCTGGCAGTTAAAGTGTTCAACATCGACGCCACAACGTACAACAATAACCTGATCAACATTACATCCCTGCTGGCGTAGAAATTCCCGATTGAATTCGGAAATCGTGACAAAAAACTTTGCCCTATTCACTTTCTCAGCGAGTAACCATGCCCTTTCAAACAGATCATTGGCATGAGCCGTCACACTGAAAGAGATCCCTGATAAAGAAGCCGCATACATAGCAATATCGGCAGGCACATGGGCAAAATGCACATGAATATGCTGAACGCCAGTTTTTAAAAGCTGTCTGGCAAGGATAACCGAATAAAAAAAGCGAAAAGCCAGGCCCATTGCCGTCCGAGACAAAACCCCTACCTTGAACATGTCCGATAAAAGCGTCTTCAGCGTAATCAAATACCGAAGCGGATGCTTCAACAAAAACAGGACATTCTCTTTTAGTACAGCGTGTTTCTTCTGTGTGTATAAATAAAAAACGCCCGCTTCCAAGTCAGCCAGTTTTTTGTCGGTCACGGAAACGCCGGGCCTATGAACTGAAAAAGGTACGACGGAGTAGCCCAATTGCTCCAACTGAAAAATTTCATTATAAACAAAGGTTGCCGATAACGCCGGAATCTCAGGTGCAAGGTAGGCTAGCTTGATTTTTCTCATAATTTTAACCGAATCTTTAAATCAGCCTTTCCAGATCGCAGCCTGCTGCTCATTTAGTTCGGCAGTAGCCCGCTCCTTGCCTTTTAACAAACAAGCCCACTGATATTTCCTTACAAACTTGACCAATTCTTCATCCTCAAATCTGGGCAAGCCCTTTATTAAACTGTTTAAATAGCCCCAAAACATGGCCAATCCACCCGTCACGTAAGGAGGATGCGCCATACGATAAACTGCAGAAGCCAACATATAGATCATTCCGGTGCCCATGAAATATTGGCCAAACCCATGCCGCATCCGTCCTGTAAAAATATTCTGCTGACTTGATCCCATAGGGCGTAAATGAGTAAATCTTAAATCGGGCTCATCCCAACTTACGGCAATCCAACCCAACTGCCTGCAACGATGGCCATCGATGCCATCCCACATCACCTGCCGGACAAAGCCGCCAATCTGCTCGAAACATTGTCGCCGATAAAACTTTGAAGCCCCGATTGCATTCTCATCGCCGCAACCCTCGCTAACCAGTTTGCCGCTGTTCTTATCTATGAAATAAGGCTTGCCACTGCAGTTACCCAATCTAGGATTCTCATTCATGCGCTGAATCAAAATCTCAAAATAACGGGACGGCATGATCAAATCCAAATCCAGCTTGCAGATAAAATCGAATTCACTCAAATCAACCGAATCATAACCGGCGTAAAAAGCCTCTATCACTCCCGGCCCCACGCTGCGATGACCACGATCTGTGCGCGTTACAATTTTAACAAATGGATAACGGCTCGCATAATCGGCCAAAATAGCCGGCGTTTCATCTGTAGATCCATCATCGACTATTACCCATAACTTTGGCTGAATCGACTGCGCGACGACACTATCCAGTGTTTGCTTCATATAGTCGGCTTCATTGCGACATGGTGATATTATTAGATAGTTAGAAACATTATTACTCATAGATACCCTAATCAGAACTTGTATCGCAAAAAACTTTGATTTAGCTATCTTATAGCTAATATCAATTGACCACTATATTACTCTGAGATTTCTTTTGAACTCTTAAAGAAAGCGCCTTTCCAAACGAAATAAATTTCTTCTCATAATAAAAGGTTGACAAATGAGCAAGAACAAAAAGAACAGCCAATAATATTGGGCGCTTTATATATTTTTCTAATGTTTCACCTTCACCAAGCCATGTGTAGCGTAACCCTCCATGGATAACATAAAGCGCATATGAAATTGATGCCACATAAAAAAGAATCTTGCTATTCATCAATCTGGATATGTGATTGGATGAATGTCTGGCTAATGTTGAACCAATTAGCATAGCCGCCAGATATGGCCTGAAGTAGTTCATAAATCCGCTTTCAGGATGGCAAGATAATAAAAAAAGGACAATTAATATCCACTGACTTATCCATCCTAAGAACTTTTTTGAATATATTCCCAACTTGTCATTAAAAGAAAGCGCTAAAATTCCACCAGCAAGAATTTCATCTACTCTATACCAAGTATTAATAGCCACATATACACCATCGTGAACTCGATATAGCGTCGCGATTAAGCAAAGCACAGGGATTAGCAATAATCCGCGCCCTTTCAGAAGAAGCACAAGAAAAGCAATTCCCATATAAAACTGCATTTCAACGCATAAACTCCAGAGATGACTCGTCATCGCTGTTAACTGCATAGGCGGCCAATTGGCATAAAAGAAAAGATGCGCCATATATTGGTCAATATTAGATTGAGCGAAGAATAATACGATAACGATATATAACCAGGCTAATGGAACAATACGGAATAGCCTTCTGATCAGGAAATCCAAAACATTTTGTTTTTTCAACAAAAAATTTGTTATTAAAAATCCGGACAAGGTAAAGAACAGGCTCATTCCCAATGGGCCCGCTGCTTCATTTAATTGCCAGGATTTTGGTCCAAGAGGTAACAAATGGGCAGCCAATACAATTAATATACTCATGCCTCGCCATCCATCCAGAACTTGATAGCGATCTGCTTCTGTTTGCGCTATTGCTACGCTTGCCATGTAGTTTTTACTTTAGTATTACAGCTTAAAAACAAAAGATTGGCTATTATTAATAATCTTATTTATATTCAATAATTTCATGAACTTTATTTGTTTTTCTACTCAATATAAAGTCTATGATCCCATTAAATTGGGGGAACTTAGCCAACATAACAAAACTTGCATAAAATAATGACAATCGTTTTGAAATTAATTTATGCTTTTTTATCGCGACCTTAATAATTTGCAATAAATAGACAAGCCATCCCAGCAAAAACCATTGATTAATAATAGATAAAATAAATAATAAAATTGGAACTATACCGCCCCAAATAAATATACTAATAGTTTCTTTTAGCCTATATTTTTCAGGTGACATACCATGCAAATAGGCACCTTCAGCAAATGCATATCCTGCCCTTTGACTACGCTTCCACCATTGCCATAACCGAGTCATTGCCACATCATGCAGCGTCATTTCTACATCCAGGCGATAAATTTTCCAGCCAGCCTGTCGCAATCGGATGCATAACTCCGGCTCTTCTCCTGCAATCAAGCTTCCGTTAAATCCATTGACTGCTTGCAGTGCATCAACTCGCATCAAAGCATCTCCACCGCACGACTTGGTTTCACCTACCGGCGTATCCCATTCGAGATCACACAGTAAATTGTAAATTGAAGCATTTGGAAAGCGTTCTCTACGGCGACCACAGGCAACCGCGAATTGAGGATTTGCGCTTAGAAAATCTAAGCTCTGCTGGATCCACCCTTCAACAAGTTCACAATCACCATCAATAAATTGAACATAATTTAGAGACGGATATTGAGCGTTTAAAAACTCAAATCCGGCATTCCTTGCTCTAGCGGCTGTAAAAGGGACAGACAAATCCAGACTAATAACTTCCGCACCTAACTGTCTGGCTAATTCAATACTACTATCAGTCGAGCCAGAATCCACATAAACAACCACATCGGTTTCACGAATAGCTGATTTAATACACCGCGGCAGCCTTTCTCCTTCGTTCCTGCCAATAATTACAATACCCAGGTTATTTTTGTCCATTTAATACCTTTACAACCCGAGCTGGACTACCTACTGCAACAGAATAAGGGGGAATATTATCAAGAACTACCGCATTGGCGCCTATGACGCTGTCATGACCTATTCTGATGCTGCCAAGCAAGCAGACGCCCGCCCCGATATCCACCCGGTCTTCAATGATTGGAAGCTCATGATTATGAAATGTTCTGACGATGCCCATCGTCGTATTGTGCCGGATGTGCACATCATCACCAATGGATTCGGCATGCAAAACCATTCCGCTATGATGCCAGATCCTAACTCTGCGCCCCAGCTTAACGGTATAAGGCAATGTAATACCGCATGTCCATTCCACGACTTTATAGAGAACTTTGTATAAAATCGTACAAGGCGCGCGTAACAATTTATATTTTATGCCCATGCGCCAATTGCCGAACCGGTGCACGGCAATAGCCCACAACCCCTGTTCAAAAAAATCTTTATCATGCGTCAGAAAATCTTCTTTGATCAGAGAAAAGAATCCAATATCTTTCGGATTTTCATTGGTTGAGCCACGTTTTTTCATTAAGGCATTCATTTATTGAAAAAATTAAAATTAACAAAGTCTCTTAATAAAAATACTGGCTCATCATCTGGCTTATCTTGTATTTTCTGACGAATACGGAACAACAAAAAAGCCATACCCCAAGCTAAGTTAGCCAACATCAAATAAAACCAACCATGATTTTTTAAAAAGTACCGCTGTCTAGACTCGAACCAGTAACGGGGACGTCTTTTTTTGCTGCCATCGGTCACGCCGGTTGAGCTGCCAACGAAATGTACAACCCGGCTTGCTGGCACATACCAGCAAGACCAGCCCGACCTTTTCGCTTGTAAACAAAAGTCCGTTTCTTCAAAATACAAAAAATACTTGTCATCAAACAATCCGATGTCATCAAAAACCTGTTTTCGAATCAGCATACTGGCGCCGGCAACCCAATCCACGCTGACAGGCACATCCGAAATCGGCAACGGAACCTGCCATTTTTGCAACAATCTGGAAATAATGCCCAACCTTAATCCATTATCCAGCTCGCTTAAAATGGAATGAAACCGGAATGCCGAGCATTGTGCCTTGCCATCAATATATTCGAGCCTTGATCCTGCTATACCCACCGGGGGATTTTGCCGCATGAATGTCAGCAAATGTTGTAATGCATTTTCACGAACTACGGTATCAGGATTTAATAACCAGATAAAATCAGCACTAAAACCCATTTTTTCTACTGATTCAATTGCCAGATTATTACCACCCGAAAAACCAGAATTGTTTTCTGAGCAAATTAAATAGGCATTTTCATTATTTGAAATCCAGTTTCCAATTAAATCAGCTGAATTATCTCCGGAAGAATTATCGACAACAACGACTTTAACAGATTGATTCAAAATTGTTTTTAATGATTCAAGACAATTGACAACCAATTCACTTGTCCTGTAATTTACGATAACTATAATTATGTTGTAACTAATTTTATTAGCCATTAATGAAGCCTTTTGACGTCCTTGCTAGGTGCATAACAAAAATCTGCGCATGTTGAGATCATAAATTTGACATAAAATGCCAGAATTCAATGGCCGGGATAGCGGATAAAGTACATAATTATTTATTATTAGATCCAGAATTAAAAAGCATTAGTCATTAAAAAAATATTCAACTCTTAATCTTTTTAATTCAGGCTCAAGAACCGGATCAAAACTTCCTTCCCTTTTCTGTATCAATTCCGCCCACGGCAATTCATTTGTCTGTTTTTCAAGCTTTTCCACAAGATCATACGCTTTACCAATTGGCTTGGCTGGATTTCCAACAGCTATCACACCCTCAGGAATGTCTTTGGTTACGACAGAACCTGCGCCAACAATAACATTCGGACCGATTGTTACACCGGGTAAGATAATGGAGCCATGACCAATAAATACATTATCTTTAATATCAACCTTGCCGACTCTATCTAATTTTTTTCCATATGCTCTATTCAACACATCTATTGAACCATCGTGCCCTAAAATAGTACATGCGCTGAGCATAACGTTATTACCCAGTCGAGTGTATGCAGGATCTGTAATATTGGTATAAGGCCAAATATGGCAATCATTACCTATACTATAAAAACCACCCCATTTTTTTAAAAAATTAGCATATTCATAACCACTTGGTCGACAATATTTAATGTAAATATTTTTATATTTACCAGTCCTGAAAGCAACCATTCTTATAAACTTCTTTAATAGGTGATACATTATATGTTACCGTTCAAAATATGAACCAATAAATAGCTTAAGCCCAAACCGTGCCATATTTTTAATAAAAAACAAAATATAACTTTAAATAATCTTAGAAAATCAATAAAAATCCTTTTCGAAAATTAACTACAATGCAAATAATTTGTAAATTTAAACTATCTGAATTCAGATTTTTTTGATATTTGAATTAATTATTTTTATTTAAACAGTTAAAATAAATATCATGCAATTGATTTGCTGCTCTCTCAAAATTATACAACTTGTTCATATATTCTTTAGCAGCATTGCCCCAGATTTTAATTAGTTCGGGATTATTCAATAATTTAGAAATTGATTTTTCAACACCTTCACGAATATTTTCATTTGCCACCTCTATCTCTGCCTTTAACTGTGTTCCATGACTCCAAATACCTTGCCATCTGTTCTGCCGACCTAAATTTATATCAATGACATATCCAGTTTCATTGTGTTTAACCAATTCAGGAATCGCAAAAATATTTGTTGTAATTGCCGGCATTCCCAGTAAAGCTGCTTCAATAATGACCCAGCCCAAAGATTCATCATAAGATGGAAAAATCAATACATCACAATCATGCATAAGTTTAATAACGTCCTTGTTAGGCAAACTTTTATAATGGGTAACCCAATCAGAGGTTTCTAACAATTTATCCCATTCTAGAGGACTAGGTGAGTTTTCCCGCAATACATAACCACCCTCTTTAAACCGCCCAACAACTGTAAGATTTATATTCGCTCCTTTTTCGATAAGATTTTTTATTGCCATATAAGCTGGCACAAGTCCTTTACGAAATAAATCACCGCCAATAAAAAGCATTTTCAATGGGCGTTTACATTTTAAATCAATTGCAGATATCTCATTTTCCTCTCCCAGACTACTGACATCTACCCCTCCCCTGAAAACCCTTATTTTATCTGCAATCCCTGGATAACCCAGATTAAGCATTTTCTCTCTAGCCAGAGCTGCCGCAATATCGCTGAGCGCTAAAATAGCCAAACAACGATTTGAATTTAATATCGACAATCCAAGCGACTCCTGCCATTTATAAACGCTACCCAAATATCGTGGGATTTCATTTTCAAATGAAACAACAAAGGGAATATTAGATAAAGGAATCGCATTCCATGTATGGATTAAATCCACTTTTTGACCAAGAATAACAGGTGTATTTTTGTAAAATGTTCCTTTTCGCTCAAGCCTATGTATCGGTATTGAAACAACTCTCCGATATTCAATTTCTTTAACAGGCAAAGCGTAAGAAACTCTCTCATAACCATATCCAGGAAAAATAATTCCGATTTTCCGAAGTTTTGAGTTAAAAAAAATACTAGCCCTTTTAGGAACAACTGTAACATTTTTACTTAAATCCATTGGCTCCCCGCAATAAGTCCTTAATTATAAATTTGCATGTATTACTATCATCCATAAAGTCTAAGCATCGAAAATCCCATTTGGATGACAAATAAAATATGATTAAATTAAAAAGATTGATTGCTACAACCTTATAAACTAATGGCACACGAGTAACTCAAGATTTATTAGTATTTTTCATAACTGCTTGACTCAAAGCCTGCTCAAACAGTTCTGTAGCGTCATCCCAACTGTATCGGATAACCGTTGCATGAGCTTCATCAGATAAAGCAAGCCATTCCTGCTCCGTCGAGTTGAATACCTTCATCACAGTATCAGTCAAGCTGCCAACATCATCAATTTCACATAAAAATCCGTTTTCACCTTGCCTGACAATATCTTCGGGTCCACCAACTTTCGTCGATACCACAGGACAACGACATGCCATTGCTTCTAAAGGTGGCAAATGAAATCCTTCGGATCGACTACAGCAGAGCCACACATCGCATTGCCCATATATTTCGCGCAAACGTGATTGCTGTGGTTGATATTCAAACTCAAAATACTCTGGTAATAAACTTTTTAAAGGTTTACTGCTTCCAAAACAAATCACTCGCAACTCAGGCAATTGCTCTTTTACTTGCCCAATCACCTTTAGCAAGGTATCGATACCCTTGAACTCAACTTTTGAATATAAGAATCCCAATGTTGGCCTGATTTGCTTTTTTCTGAGCGTAGCAAAAAAAAGATCTGAATCAACACTATTAGGTACCAATGAAACGCTTGAGTCCCGGTAAGTGTTTTGCATTGTTTGCACCAACCAATTTGAGATTGTTATTTTATATAATGGCAATAGATAAGTTTGTTTGACTCTTTCAATCGGTTGCCCCTGATGAACTTCATGGTGCTGAATAAAATATACCTTAGCCCCTTTGCAAGCAGGAAAATGAGCAACCCATTCTGCCGTTTCCCACCAGGTTGCAATGACCACATCCGCGTCGGGCACATCGCTACCTGTAACAGGGCGATTTGATTCCAGGTAAGTAACATTAACACCTAATAAATCAAAATGATTTTGTAATTGTTCAGCAACAGTTACCCAACCAGTACCTTTAATCCATCGTTTTAGCTGTTGCTTGAAGGTTAACAGTTTTTTTTGCGGCGCAATAACATTGACATGATGTCCACGTTCAATCAATTTTTTTGCATAAATGGCACAGACTCTGTCCCCACCCGTCATAGCTGGATTCGCCATTATTATTGTTATATTCATGATAGACGTTATTAAAATAATATTGTTTTATAAAGATATAGTTTAAGAATCTATGAATAATACGAAACAACAAGCATTATCAAATTATTGATAAACCTTTGAGGCACTGGATAAATCGAAAGTTGCCTGTTTCCTATTTGCATCAAAAATCGCTTCGGTACGACCAAGCAACGCGCCCGTCAACAACCATAACCAGGGCGCCAACGAAGCATTGGGCAATTGATCTATCATAACAATTCCAATAAGAAGTGCGTGTGCCGATAGAAGTGTCATTTCCTGTTGCGTTTTAACTCTCTTAAACGCTGATGCGGCACTAAACACCGACAATGTCAAAAGTCCGAATTCCGCGATAAAACCTATCCATCCAAACTCTCCGAAAGTAATGATCCATTTTCCATCCGTCACAGTCATATCGTCACCAGTCTCTTCATTATAAACGCGATTACGCCCCCAACCTCCCCAACCAAAAAATAAGCGCTGCCGTGCATGCTCCAGCAGTCTATCTTCATTTTCAAAACGAAAACCCAATGATTGCGCGCGCTCAGCGCTCATAGACTCTGTCCAGTCCATCAAGGTCTGATGAGGAAAAAGATTCATAATGCTCATTGTCGGATAGAGCAGTGCTATCAATACCAATATTCTGGCTATTCGAAGCTGAGTCTTGAACGAAGTCACTTTAATCAACAGAAATGCCGCATAGCCATACATGATCGAAGCTACACTTTTACAAAGCAATAATACTAGCAATAAATAACAAGTGACATTAGCAGGAGCAAATCTACGTACCTGGATTTTTAACCGCCAAAATGCTGTTGCCGCTATGATTATAACGACTGTAAAAAAAGCTACCCACAGACCATGTCCCATGAAAACAATCGGACGGAAACCGTCGAATCTTATCTGCTGAATCCAACTATGTGGAAAATAACCATACAACCATCTATGCAACTGGGGACTCATGCGCACCTCAAATAACATCAGCAATGAATAAAACAATCCTGCCAAGATGAGGATACGGAACAGAAGGGCATGATCCTCCACAGTGCGAAACAATTGCCTCCCAAGAAAAAACGGCGTAATAATAATTAACTGGTTGATCACCGCGGATACTGCATCATAATGTTCCATCGGAGGTAACCGGTGTCCACCGATAAAAATAGCATCGCCATTTAATTCCGCAGTAACAAAAGGTCCCAATATAAACAGCAGCAGTAACCAGGATATCCAGCCACGCTGGCCCCAAAAAGGAATTCTCCGTCCGGCTATAAATCGGCAACCTAAAAAAGCCGCGAGCGCAGGAATTGATTCTTTCCCAAGAGGCGGTATCATCGGCAAGTCCACTTTGGTACCTACCGGCAGAAACATATGTCCACCGAGTATGGTCCATAAAGTCGCTTCTGTTACCGATTTAGATCTGTATAGCCATATAGCAATCAATGGCCACAAGACAAATAAAACGGCGTAAGCAAACCAATTAGGCATTTAATATTTTATTCCTTACCGTTTACGCGATTGAAAAAACAGACTACCTGTAACAAATTATTTGATAAATAGCATGATATAGCTTTTCCATGCCATTAAATTTGCCGGATTAATCAAGCATGCCCGAAACCCGCTTTTAATCGCCTTTAGTTTTTCGCCTTGCTTATGCAAACGCCAGGCAGTTCCAATTAAAGCACCTTGCAACTGATCCTTAGAATTAAATGCATCCCCTTGATCTTCTGGAACCAAGGGGGGATGGCCTGATTGCAAATCATCAATTCCTTGCTCAGCACGTTGTTGTCTAAAAAGACGCGCAGTTTCTTCGAAGAAAATCCTTTTTTTTGATGGTTGTGTATGTACAATCGATGAGTCATTGAGCCGGTAAAAATAAACAACTTCCGGCACATAGAATATGTTACAGACTTCTGCTAAGCGCAGTTGTAAATCAATGTCGGAGGATGTTACAAAATAGTCTCTAAATCCATTTATCTTATTAATAAATTCACGTCTAATCGCAAAAGTGCACAATGATGTTCGAGTTTTACCTGAAAGAAGTTCTTCCGTAATATCACAAGGATTATCTCCATTGTTTAGGTTGAGAACGTTACGACCTTTGTCGTCCATCATGGCAAAACTTGCACATACAGCTCCATGAGTGGTGTGATGATTGAGCCAATTAATTTGATCTGCTATTCGATTCTCAGGAACTTGATCATCCGCATCACAAAACAAAATGAATTCACCTTGGCAACTTTTTAATCCATTATTTCTAGCTGCCGCAACTCCTCGTTCATCACTATTTAATAAACGTAACCTAGAATCTCTAGCTAAAAAATCCTCAACAATTTTGCGCGACTGATCTGTTGAATGATCATCAATTACTACCAACTCTAAATCACAGAAAGATTGATTAAGAACAGATTCAATTGCTTGATAAACATAAGCCTCTGCATTTCGCATCGGCATAATGACAGAAACAGTTGGTAGATTCTTTTTCATATAAATTTAATGGATAATGATTTTAATAAAATACAACAAGTATCAATCTTACAAGCTTTATAGTAATTAATTAACGGTCTTAGTGCTTGATAATAAATCTGTACTTTTAAAAGTAAGACGGAAATAGCATATACCCTATAAAACAGGCCATTTATCAATTAATCAAAACCAATAGATATCTACCAAGTCCATATGACAAAAATAATATGGGCCACATCTTAAGCTCACCTTTCCAACTGAGCAGTTTATACTTATTCATCTTGTATAAGATCAATGGAATCTCCACTACAGAGTTTAAAGCAATAGCAACAACAGCCCCATAAAGACCAAAAAAGTTATATGCAATCGGAACTGTACCAAATAAAAAAACAGTTGATGTTGCTGTCAAAATCATAATAGTCTTTGAATCACCTAGTGCCATGAAACAAACACCAGCCATCGTTGTTCCCAAAAATACAATCGAAAATGAAAGAATTTCCAACATCCAGCCTGCATCCTGGTAGCGTTCATCATAAAGCAGATCAATAACTACATGACCTGTACTTGCTAATCCCCCAACAACAATCATTACTACTATATCCAGACGAGAACGCATCCGATAATAGACATTTTTTAAATCTTCCGGCCTGGTTCTAGCAACCTCGCTCATAGCCGGATAAAATACCGATGACCTTACTTTTTTCACGACCTCTTTAAAAGCCGTTGCAAGAAAAAAAGCAATTCCATAAACACCTAATTCCTCAGGCGAAATCAACCCTCCTAAAATAAGTCTGTCTCCTTGAGCAATTAAAAAAGTAAAGATTGACGATCCGAAAATCCATTTGCCAAAATGAAAAATTTCACTGACTGCCTCACTATCCCAGCAAAACTGGCAGCGATCACCGATGTCTGATGCATGCGATAAGGTCATTTTTATACTACATGAAATAACAGTGCCGAATACTAGTGCCCATATATCATGAGTTTTCCATGCCCAGAAAATCATAAAGCCAAGGCCAACTACTTGACTGAAAATCTCTATTGCCACCAATTTTCCCATCATCAACTTTCTGTTTAATAATGACAATTGGATTGAATTAAACCCTGAAATTGCTGCCGTTATCGACATAACAGCCAATATGAAGGGTAATTTAGCATTACCATAAGCAGTATTAGATGACAAATAGCTAAATTGATTAAGATAATATAGGCTTGCACTTATAATTAAAGTGACGGAACAAATCAGAAAACCTCTGATTATCTGAATTGTCCAGGCTGTATTCAGATAATCACGCTCTTCTCCACGCCTGCTCTGGACAATATTCTGAAGCAAGCCGACATCGGAAAACATTTGCAAGCCCGCTAAAATCACATTCACAATGGCCATTATCCCGAACATTTCTGGCACTAGTAAACGAGTCAAAATCAAATTACCACCAAAGCGCAAGAACTGCGAAAACAAGTGCCCGATTAGTACCCAACTGCCTGCTTTGAATGTCCGTTCCCTCAAACTGATAGTCTGTGAATTCATTTCTTTTTAATTACCTATATATTCCATTTTCGCTTTGTTCTTTGGATTTTGTAGTTAATAAACAAATTTTATATATCAGCACTGTTCTGCTCTCTTAACATCATAAAAAATACTTGGGTATATTTGATCTAAAAGAGCGCCAACTTAACATTTGGCCCAAGTGATCCAAAAAATCCTCACAACCGTCGCCAATATTGGATGTTGGAACCGACTATATGCAACATTCATTAAAAGCGGACGGGGCATCGTTGAGGGTAAGATTGTATAACGATTGTATTTTTCTTATTACTGTTGTTTTAGTAGTTGTTATCGACCGTAAACAGTTTTTTGTATCTTTTATTAATGCGTAAAATGACTGCTAGTTAATTCAATAATTATGCGAGTGCTGAAAAAGCCTTATAAAAGATGATCTTTCAGTAAATTTTTTACATCCAGAAATGTCATCAATATTCATTAAATAACCGTAAATACTATTTGAATAATTATCGAAATGAAAAAATTGTATATAGGCGCTAATCGATTGCACTCAGTTAAGTCGCCATTCCATTGATTCATAAAGAAATGACGACATGTTTTTTAACTTAACAGTATTATTGGCAGCATAATTGCCGAGGTAGTACATAACACTGATTAAACCATCCAAAATTAGTATTAAATTATTTTTATTACTTGGATATGTAAATCTCATTTGATCCCACATTCACATCGCCGGTGGAAGTCACAACAATGCCTTGCTTGCCTCTGTTATTGGAATCCAGCAGTTCAATATAATTACCAGTAACCAGTACCCGATCAGATTTAACCGTATCCTCGGTCCTGACCGGCGTCCTTATTCCCGTAAAACCAAAATCCTGGGAATGCGTGATGGTATTGTCCAGAATCTGCAGATCCGTGCAGGACGCGCAGCCGATGCCGACATTGCCGACATTGGTGACCTTGTTACCGGTAATCATCACATTGCTGAAGGACTCTTCAGTCGCATAGCCGGGATCGACGCTGATGCCCCAGCATGTCGGCTCGGCCGCCCCAATGGCTTCAAAAACCGTGTTGTCCTTAATGGCCAAATCCCTGACGACACCATGAACCACCAGGGCTACACCGGTGCATTTGCCGCCGACAAACGCTGATTTGGTTAAGGTATTGCTGGAAACCGTAATGCCGAAATTATTAGCGCCACTGATATAAATATTATGGTTGAGTATTTTTCTGGCAAAGCCGTTATTGGTGAACTTGTTGTTGTCGATCACACAGTCATTGCAGCCGCCCAGCCAGCCCTGGCCTTTATTATTGATGATTTGCGAGTTTTTCAGTTCTATACTCTCATTGACCCGATTGGCGCCGGGATTGGGCACATTAGCGCCCGCCGAATGCACACCGATATCAAAGCCATCAATAATAACCCCATCGATTGAAACAAAGTCCACATCATTAAACAGGAAAATACCGGATCCGGCACCGTTACCCTTGATCGACAGATTTTTGACGACATAGCCTTCGTCATGGTCGGCCTCGCCGCCATCCTGAAAATTCAACACGCCATTGGTGCCGCTGCTGGTAATGAGCGGTAAGTTGGCATTTGTAGATTTTGTAGATGCCGTATTAGGCGGCATGTAGTCAGCGATTGTGCATGGTGCATCCGCAGCGCAGTGTTGATTGAACAATCGGGGATAAGATGAAGTAAACGTCCCGCCTCGGCAGAACAGAATGGCATCCCCGGCGTTCAGATTCTTGAATCTTGACATGGCGAAATCGAAAGTCGCCCATGGCTCATCGGTCGACCAACCGCGATTGCTATCCGAGCCATCATTGCAGACATAATAATTCTGCGCATAGGATGGACTGGAAATCAGGCAAAGCAACACTAGACTCGTATTAATAATAAATATATTTCTTTTCATTATCACATCCCAAAGCAGATTAATTTAAATAATTCCAAAATACAAAACGATTATTTTCCATTTACACACATTAAGCCTTTATAGAAAGTTAACGGATAAAAATAATCTGATGAAAGAATCTCTAGCCGCAATAATTAGAACTAAAATTCCCTGACAATGCATAAAATTACATCAAAACTTATTATCAGACACATTATTAGTCATGAAAATGTGGCTATAGAAAATCACTGTAATCAGTCTACTTTAACCAGTGCTTAAGAACTGATATTAGGCAAGGGCAAATCCATCTCTTGCTGCGCTACTGATTTGTAGTTATGTGCCTGTAAGGGCGAATTATTTATACTCTTACAGGAAATTGAATCACCTATGACCGAATGCCAAAAAAGAGTCTTGGGGGCGAATGAATTCGCCCCTACAGTAGAAAATCTACTGCATAACATTTAATAATATCCCTGATGCTCAGGCAAGGTTTCCGATTTGTTTAATACTGTGCCCAACAATTGGGTACCAGACAGCATTCGCAATGCTTTAGTGACTTCTTCGGGTGTATTGCCGCCCTCTTCAACCACCAGTAATGCGGCATCGAAATAGTCCATGCTGACTAAAACATCGTCAGTGGACAGAATGGGGGGAAGATCAAATATTATAATTCTTGATTCGTATTGGTTTTTTATGTCTTTGATCAGTCTCTTCATTCTGGGACTGGACAGCATTTCTGAAGATCCTGTTACCTGGTCCCTGCCTGGCAGTAATACTAAACGCTCAAATCCTGGATTAACTAAAATATCAGATAAGGGCATATCGTCTTTTACGGTCTTAGTACCAGTCAACCAATATCCCCCTGGATTAACCAGGATATCTGATAAGGGTATATCAGACACGAGGTAATCGCTCAGTCCTTTTTCGACCTGCAGATCAAAATACCAGTGTATTTTGGGCTTTCTTAAATCCAGATCGACAAGCAGGACTGTCTGATTGACTTCCATGGACATTGCGATGGCCAGATTGGCGGCAACCATCGATTTTCCAGCGTTTTGTGTCGGAGCAGTGATGGCAAAACTGTTCCAGTTGTTTTCCCGCAATTGTTTGAGGACTTTAGTGCGTAACATCCGAAACACTTCCGCTATAGGATCATGTTTCAGCATTGCTACCACTCTACGCTCTTTCATAACATCCTGATTGGCGGCATGTACTTTAGTTTTCGCATAAACTATAGCTTGCTCCTCGGTAGGCTTGTTTTTTTTCGGACTGGCGGACTCGGATTGTTTAGATTTTTTATACTTATCTAAAGCTTGCTGTATATGTTCCAACTTTATTGCCCTATATTCGCTGTTTGCTCGTCTATTCTGGATTTTTATATCTATTATCATCTTATTCTTGAGAGCATAGATATATCCACACAAGTGCCGCCCTTTCTATCGCTATAAAAAGGCTTCGATAATAAGCTTAAATTAATATTCTTTCTTATTTTCCCTAAAATTTTCCGCTCAGGAGAAAATTATTCTAACTCCTTATTATTAAGAGTTTTTTAACCTTTTAATTCCTAACAGTTGTTTTCAAACTCCATTCATATAAAAAACTATTGAATAATTGCAATTGTTTTTATATAAGCCCCAACCGATTCCAGGTTTTGTACCATAAAATATCGAGCGGCATATAAAGCGTATGTATCGCCACTATCATTCCTAGAAGCAATACTCCCGCTATGACGCTGAAGCTAATAATGTTTTTTCTGGTTCTGTCCCTATCTTCCTGATTTTCTATATAGGGAACCACGACTAAAGGTTCCATACCGACGATATGTGCCAAGGAACGATGCCCTCTGATGCTGCCGTCCATCATTTCTCTCAGATAACCGACGCCCAAACCGGCTCCTATAGAAACTATAAATCCCATGAACAATATTTTAAGCCGGTTGGGCTTGATAGGTTTATTGGGCAGAAGTGGCGGCTCGAGCAGACTGAATTTTTCAGCTTTTTGCTCCTCTTCCAGTGTCTGTGCCAATTTAGCTTCAAGCTGTTTTGCCTTGAGCTCGTTGTACTTAGCTTTGTTATTATCCAGATCCCTCATCAGTTCATAGTAACCACGTTCAACTTGATGCGTTTGTCCCACGTTCATTTCCAGTGATTTTAATTTTTCCTGCATTTCAGCCCGGTGCGTTCTAATACTGGCTTGCTGAATTTCAGCCACATCCATTTCGCTTTTAATCTGCAAAAGAGCTGGATTATTGATGCTTTGATCCGGCAACTTTTTTGTAGCAGATGGACTCGCCGAACCTGTTAGCTCGGCAACTTTGCGTTGAGCAACCTTAATATCCGGGTGATTATCGGAATATTGCTGCCGTAATTTCGTCAGTTCCTGTCTCGCTTCCTGCAATTCAGCATTCGCCTCTGGCTGCTCAGGATTTTGTCCCGATTCAAGTATTTCGACCTGCCGTTTAATTCGAACAACATCCGGGTGTGTGGCTGAATACTTGCTCAATAAGCGAGCCTGCTCCAGCTTTAATTCCGCAAGTGAACTCGGCGCACGAGCATCGGAGCCCGATGAAGCCAGTAGACCTTGACCAGCTATAGCCATTTGCGATTTTAAGCTGATTTTTCGTTCATCAAGCATTTTTTCCTGCAAGCCCAATTGCTGAATCTCACTTTCGATACGGCTGATCATTGATAAATTGGAAGATAATAACTCCGGCAGACTACCCTTGTATTTTTCTTTATATTCAGCCAGTTCATTTTCAATTTTCTGAATCTCAACTTTGAATTTCTGCGCCTCTTCTTCCAGAAACACAGTTGTTTCTTCGGCTCTCTCTGTACGGTTACGGACGTTTTCATTCAAAAACAGAGTGACCAGTTCATTGGTTACTTTTTGTGCCAGCTGCGGATCTTTATCATCAAATGACAATTTGAATGCGAGCGTTGCTTTGCTCATCCTTCCCCCTTGACTGATTACATCGGCATTCACAAGCTCAAGGTGAGCACTCATCCGAAATTGTTCAGCCTGTTCTGCTACCGTCAACTTTTCCTTTTGCTTGGAATACAGACCAAATTTATCAATGATTTTTGTTAAATTATCAATCGTCATAACCCGTTGCTGAATCAGGCTGATACGCTCATCCGCATAACTGGTGACGGTTGATTTAACCAGATCGGTTGGAATTTGCTGCTGTTCAATTAAAATGGTGGCTTGCGATTGATAAACCGGCGGCAAGATCAATGCGACCGCGATACTGGCAAGCAACAATATAAGCGCGGGGATAACAATGATATATTTTCGTCTGCGCGCTATCTGCAGGTAATCTTTCAGAGTTTTAACGTTTTCTTCCATTGCAGTCTTTATCTCGAAATACTTAATCCGGACCAGTTGTAATTAATAGACAACATAAATATATTTGACTCTGCTGTTCCAGCCCTTGAGTTTACTATTGCAGCCGAGCCTGGCCTCTCCTGCTGTCTATAAGCATAGGATGCCGACAACAACCAATCCTCTGTTAATTTCCAGTTAACGTTAGGCGAAACCCGTATATTTGTACGGCTTAGCCCCAACCCGTCACTTCTATCACCGACTGAATCCGTTTCCTGATAACTGGTCATCAACCCGCTTGAAAGTCGCTCGGTTATTTGATACGAAAAATCAAGGCTGATCCTTGTTTGTTCGGTTAACTGTCCTTGACCTGAAGGAACTAACGATCGGCTTAAACCGAAAGTTGACGATAGACTTTCACCTTTATAATGTACACCGATATCCGTTAAAAAACCTTCCGATGTATTTTGATCGGTTGCCGTCAACAGACCGGGAATTATTACAGTCTCTGTGCTTGTGTCTGTAATTCGCCCGCCGATGGTGCCGCTAAATTGCCATTTTTCTGAAAGCTGATAGTTCGACGACAGATTTATCCCATAACTGTCACTGCTGGAATTTATCTGTCCCGTCGATTCATAATTTGAATAAAATATGGAAATGGTCTGCGCAAATAGTTCATTCCACTGCCGTTGCCAACCCATATTGATTGACTTATTTTCGTTATCATTAAAGTTATTAAACCCAGTTTCGTTATTGTCAAAATCTGAGCCAGAATAGGTTGATTTTGAGTAGGATGCTGAACCGATCAAGCTGTCCAGCTCCGTAAATCTGTAAGAATAAGTCGGAGTGACTGTTATGTTGTCGCGGTTCACGTTAGATGAAAAATTGCCAGTGTCCTGTTCTGCAAAATTTTGGCTGGGTAAAATAGAATAGCTCGCACTTAACCCTGTATTACTGCGCTCGGTTCGATATGCGGTGCTTAATCCGTAGTTTTGCGGATTGTTATTGAGTTCTTCTATATCGGTATAATGCTGAAGACCGTAACTGGCGTTACCTTGCACATCCCATGCTTCGGTTTTACGGGCAAAATTAAGTGTAGGCGTTAAAACATAAATGAGTGATCCTTCGGGGTCTTGAGGCAACATCCTAACATTGTCATTATAAGACAACGACTGATCCACATTGCCAGCCACTGTCCATTCAGCGGCATCAGGACCGGAACAAAAAACGGCCATACCAATAATTAATAGGCCTCTCATGCAACCAGCGTAACATCCTTGTTTACCCTGTTGAGAAATGATTTTCATGTGCTTAATAACGCTTATATAGAGTGCATTCAAGGCACTATAATTACATCGCCACTATGCAGCAAGTGGTTGTTTTCTAATTTGTCACCATCTTCTACTTCGCCGTATTTAAATGCAATCGGTTCGGATTTGTCGCCATTACGGCGCAAAATGACAATATCATTGGCTTTTGCGAATGCGGTCAATCCGCCGGCAAGGCTCAGCATCTGCATGACATCCATCGGTTGATACATAACAAATTGGCCTGGCTTCTTCACTTGTCCGATGACATAGATAGAATTGCCCTCAACCGACTTGACCGAAATATTAACCACCGGATCGGCAATATACTCTGCGAGTCTTTCTTTCAAAATAGCCTGTATCTGATTTATCGATTTACCGGCAACCGGGATACTTCCCGCTAGCGGAAAACTTATGCTGCCATCCGGCAACACGCGCAGTTCCTTTTGCAAGGCTTCTTCATTCCAGACTGAAATTTCAAGGATGTCTCCGGAATTAACCGTGTATTGATAGGAGTCCGCATGCGCAGTTTGAAAAAAAACAAAGAGTACCGGCAACACCGGCAACAAAAAAATTCTCATAAAAAACAACATAATTTTTTACTACTATTTTATAAAATTAAAAAAGGGGCATTACGCCCCTTTAGTATAACCGAAAAAATCAATTTTCTTATGCAACAGATAGTGCTGAATTGGTTTTACGGCGTGAAAAACCGGCTAATCCCATTAAAGCAGAACCGAATAGCCAGACTGCAGCAGGAATTGGTGTTTGAACGTTAAGAGTATAGCTGCCAGTTCCATGAGCCAATACATTTATAAAATATTGAGTATTTGCTGGCAACAGATAACTGAATGTCCACTCAGGGCCAACTTGAGTTGCAGCTACAAGCAATGTAGTTAAAGAACTGTCTGCATAAAGCTTAACATCATCTATAAATGCAGTGCCTTGTGGCGTTGCAATTGAGAAAGATGAGACGTATGAAGCATCTGGATTAGATTCAATACCCCAGATATGGTTGATTGAGCCCTGAATTTGACCAGAGCCCGACACTAATTGACCGGTGCCACCAAAATTAACAGCCATGTTATCTTGATCAGCAAAATCAGGATCTGCTTCTGTTAGCGTTAAAGTAGCCGCGTTTGCGCCAAAAGAAAGCACGGATAAGAATACAAAACTTAAAAAAACTTTTTTCATAAAAAAACCTGCAACAAATTATAAATTATCATAATTTGCAACCCGACTATCTTGGCAAATCCTCCCACCAAGACTCGCGGTTTTCCGCCCCTGCTTCACAACAGGTTAGGCCTTGATCATCCATGAACCATGCCAACCGACCGGTTGGTCACGGACTTAACAACTATCATTCCAATTCTGATAGCATCCAGCGGTCAATTTCAACACACCAGAAAATAACTATAATAAACAGTTATCTATAAAATTTTTAATAAAAATTAATCTAGTTTAATTTCAAAAGAGCATTATTGATATTGCGTTACGATAAAATATTCTATCGCCTAGCCTCGGCAAGTAATAAAATCAAGTTTATTAAAAGCCTTTAGTCTATTTTAATTTCTTATTTTTCTATTAATTTTTCGCTTAACTCAAATAATATACTATGGATATTGCGCTAATAAGCTTTCGCCCCCGAAAAACCTTTAAAAATGGTCAACATTATAATTTTAATATCCAGCCATAAAGACCAGTTTCTTATATAAGCCAAATCATATTGTATTCTTCTTTCCATTTTATCCAAAGTATCCGTTTCTCCCCGATAGCCATTGATTTGCGCGTATCCGGTTATTCCCGGTTTTACTATATGCCTGAGCATGTAGCCTTTTATTTGTCCGCGATACCATTCATTGTGCGCTACTGCATGGGGCCTGGGACCAACAATGGACATTTTCCCCTGCAAAACGTTGATAAACTGAGGCAATTCATCCAGCGATGTACGTCTTAAAAAAGCGCCCAGTCTTGTCACTCTAGGATCATTCTTTTGTGCTTGTTTAATACTATTGTCATCTTCAGTGACAGTCATCGTTCTGAATTTCCAAACGATTATTTCTTCGCCCCCAATACCGTATCGACGCTGTTTAAATATTACTGCTCCAGGCGAGCTCATTCTAACACTTACACTAATTATTACAAATGGAATTGCAATTACCATTAAAATAATCAGACTTAACAGTACATCGAAAGCCCTTTTTATAACACCATCAACCCCATAAAAAGGAGTATCACGAATACTTATGACAGGTATTCCCTTTATATGATGCAAGCTGGATCTTAACATATCAAATACAAATAAATCAGGGACATAATAAACTGAAACGGTTGAATCCGATAAGTGCTCAATCAGCTCCTTAATTCTAAGCTCTGCTCGCAAGGGAAGTGTAATATAAACAATATCGATAGCTCCCTTCTTGGCATCTTTAATTAATTGCCGAAAGTTACCTTTCAATTTATTTTCAGCTAAGTCGCCTCTGTCAGTTTCAGTTTTCTGTTCATCATCATAAAAGCCAACAAAATGCAACCCCATCGATTCATCTTCGGCAAATATATTTTTTAATTCGACACCTAATCTAGTTGCTCCAAAAATCGCAACTCGGCGAGTATTTCGACCCCTTTTTCTGATTATGCCGGCAATACTGCTGGTAATAATGTGCCAAGACACTATCTCCACAGGCACCATTCCAATCCACATCCAAAAATAATGTTTAAAAACAGGATCCACCAAGGGATAAGTTTGATCAACGATCATTATGACAACTAATACCCAGAACCATGAAATAAGAATACGCCTTATTTCAATATGAATGGATAGCCCTCGACTTTGCCGATATAACTCATTGAATTCTGCAAAGATACCAAAAGCGACGACGGATATCAGAAGCCACCAAGTATGCTTGCGATCCCATTCAACGGCGTTAAGGTCAAGGATGGCCCATAAAGTCAATCCAATAACGATAACGTCCAGCAATCGCGCCAATGCTATTAATTTATTACTGTGAGGACGAATAATTCCGAGTCTGTGAGCGTTGTTCACTTTAAAATTATATTTTTATTAGGCAATAAGAGGAGATCTTGCATCAAATACCAACTGATTCTAAGGCATTTCAAATATCGCTACAAGTTAACTCTTTGAAGTCAAGATACATCTAGCAATCTAAGTTACTAATTTAATTACATTTTTATTTTATATCGAGACAATCAGCATTTTTTGAATTTAAAATCAAGCCTTCAACAAAAAATTAATTAAGTATTAACAATTGTTTAATGACTTGACTAATTAATAGATTTCATTTCTTGGGCGTAATACCTAGAGCATAAAATGATGAGCTATTATATGTACAAATACTGATTCAGTATATCAGCCATCATACCTTCGGGAATTATCGATGAGTTGAGTGTTCTATATGAAGGCAAAAGACATTGTTACTGCAAGGAATCGCATTTTTCTAAAAGTTTGCTTTGGGCATGAGCGCTATAAATAGTTTGAATCCAGCAAATGCATGGAGCAATTTGTCGCCCAGATCAAGTGAACGAATAAAATCATGCGACAGCTATTACCTGCAATGCCTCTAGTCGTCTCTTGTTTTTCACTCGGCCAGAGGCTTTAAACTTCACGCCATTTATGCCTTTACGGATACAAATGGTGCTGCGCGATGTCGGGTTGCTTTGCATTTTTCCTTCGCAGATTATGAAAAAATGCAAAGCCCTATCGCTTCCTGGAACTATTAGTCATGGATGATTAATAACGTTAGAAGGTATTGGAGGTGACAAATGAACAAAGGCAATGCTGTACCTGCAAAATCCGCCGTTGTAGTTGTCGATTTTCAGAATTACAAAATTCGAAGTATCGCCCAAGAATATGTCAGACTTTTAGCCGAATACGGAGTCGAAGCCGCCTCATTATGGAGCATGGATAAGGTGGCGGATAATATAGAAAAAAAACAGTTTAATCAATTTGTCCTGCAAGAAATGCGCAAGTATGGTTTTGTAGTCCGTGAGCACTAGAAAAGGAAAGCGGCAACTTGATCCGGTCATGTGGCAACCTTCAATAAAAAGACAGGAAAATGCCAATATAACCGGCTTTATGGCCAGGGTACGAGAAAGCTACGGAGTTAATGTCACAGGCTATGAGAACCTATACCGCTGGTCCATTGCTGAGCCGGCGGCGTTTTGGGATTTGATGTGGCGGTTTGCCGGCATTATCGCGTCTGAGAAAGGCAGGCAAATTGTCGCGAATGCCGACAAAATGCCCGGCGCCAGATGGTTTCCCGAGGCGAGGCTTAATTATGCGGAAAATCTGCTGCTTAAAAGCCATGAAGACCAGTGCGCCATTATTTTCCATGGCGAAAACGGGGAAAGCCAATGCTTGTCCTATGGCGAGTTGTACCGCTGCGTGTCGCAACTTGCGCAAGCGCTGCACCACGATGGCGTTAAACCGGGCGATCGAGTCGCAGGCATCTTGCCTAATCGGCCCGAGAGCATTATCGCGATGCTGGCCACAACGAGTCTGGGAGCAATCTGGAGCAGTTGTTCACCAGATTTTGGAGTGGCCGGCATCGTCGATCGTTTCAGCCAGAT
This sequence comes from Methylobacter luteus IMV-B-3098, assembly GCF_000427625.1. GTDB lineage: Bacteria > Pseudomonadota > Gammaproteobacteria > Methylococcales > Methylomonadaceae > Methylobacter > Methylobacter luteus. Next base: position 293,545 of record NZ_KE386569.1, on the reverse strand, counting down.
CGGCCCTAAAGTCCTCTTTATCGGCGATGGTTATTTTTTTAACGGCAAGACTTTTGATCGTTCCAACCAGATCGCCCCGCTGCTTCAAGCCATGCCATCCATCGAAAGACTGGTACTGACTCCCGTCATAAGCAGTTTTGACGGGGCGAACGAGAATCAGGTGACGCTTTGGCAGGATTACCTGGCCGGTTTTCCGAATGACCGTCCCATGGTGTTTGCGCAACTGCCGTTTGATGCGCCGCTGTTTATTCTTTACTCCTCGGGCACGACAGGCCCTCCCAAATGCATTGTTCACGGTATCGGCGGCACTTTAATTCAACATTTGAAGGAACACAGATTGCATACCGATATCCATGCCGGCGATCGTCTGTTTTATTACACAACCTGCGGCTGGATGATGTGGAACTGGCTGGTTTCAGGCCTGGCATCGGGCGCCACGCTGGTAATTTATGACGGCTCGCCGCTTTATCCTAAGGCCGATTTCCTGTTTGATTTAATCGATGCGTACCGGATCAATATCTTCGGGATTTCCGCAAAATATATCGATGCCCTCAAGAAAGCGGCCGTTGCGCCCAGGACGACACATAACCTGGCCTCGCTCAGGACGATATTATCGACCGGCTCGCCGCTGGCGCCGGCTAGTTTTGACTTTGTTTATGACTCAATAAAATCCGATGTCTGTTTATCGTCTATTTCAGGCGGTACCGATATCATTTCCTGTTTTGTCTTAGGTTGCCCGATTCTGCCTGTCCGGCGCGGCGAGATTCAGTGCCGGGGACTGGCCATGAAGGTCGAGGTCTACGATGAAAAGGGACAACCGCTACAGGGTGAGAAAGGCGAGCTGGTTTGCACAGCGCCCTTCCCTTCCATGCCCGTGGGTTTCTGGAATGATCCGGAGCAACGCCAGTATCATGCCGCCTATTTTGAAAAGTTCCCCGGCGTCTGGAGTCATGGTGATTACGTGGCTTTGACCGATCAGGGCGGCATGATCATATACGGACGCTCAGACGCTGTTTTGAATCCGGGAGGCGTCAGAATAGGAACGGCGGAGATATATCGACAGGTGGAACAGATCGATGAAGTGCTGGAGAGTCTGGTCGTCGGACAGGATTATGATGGAGATTGCCGGCTTATTCTGTTTGTGGTTTTACGCCCTGGCCTACAGTTAAACGATCAGTTAATAGCGGCCATCAAACAACACATAAGAACGAATGCCTCGCCTCGCCATGTGCCGGCCCTCATTCTGCAAGTGACCGATATTCCGCGCACCAAAAACGGCAAAATTGTCGAACTTGCGGTACGCGATATCATCCACGGCCGCCCGATCAAAAATCAGCAGGCATTGGCTAATCCCGAGGCGCTCGAGCAGTTTCGCCGGCTCGTGCCTTTGCTTCAGTGAGCCGATACGCTCAAGCTCGCGCGCCTCGAAGTCATTTAACCGCTAATGCATGGTCGCCAGTTCGCGCCGTTGTTCGTCCAATCCGTCCCAGAATGCCGCAACGCCATCGAGCATTTCACAGCCGTAATGAATGAACTGGTCTTCATCCAGTTGCTGAGTGAAATAGAGTTCTTCCAGTTCTTCCTGCGTGTGCGAGGCATGCTGCGCTTCCAGTTTATCGTGCCAGATAAAAAAGCCTAACGGCAGCTTAAACCCGTTGCGCTCGTTGAAGCGCTTAAAGCCGGTGATCAACTGCCCCCAAAACCCGGCCGCAGCCCAGTTTTCTACCGCGTAGCTGGCTGCCTGGGAAATCTGGTAATTATCCCCGCCGTATAAACGGATTAATTCATTACAAAAAAACAGCGTGGCATCGGTGCCATGTTTCGGTTGCCCTATATCGGCAAATTCCAGCTCCAGTTTTTTGGCGATGGCATAGAGCCATTCGAAATGACCAGCGGAAAAATGGAACGTACTGCCTTCTATGCTGCCCTCGGTGGAGCCCAGATCGTGGTCTTCGGTTCCTTGCGCCATAGCCTTGAAGCTGACGCCCAGTTCATTCGCCAGAATTTCTTTCGATGCCCGCATGGCTTCCAGCGTATCGGCATGGATCATCTTGTTGAGTTGAGCGATCAGGAACTGATTGGAAAACACTGAAAACTGAATGACAAACGCTTTAATCTGGCTCAGGTTCTGGTTGCCTTGCTCAAACCATAACGTATAAGGATTATCCGTGATCACCCGGTGCTGGAGCAGTTCCTTGTTGATTCGCTGCTGAAACTTCAGGAACTGTCTGGCCTTATCAATTGAATATCCGGCTTGATGTTCGCTGAGGGCCGCCAGGGACGGCAGGCTCAATCCTTCGATATGATGTTGCTGTGCAAGGCTTTTTAACGATTCAAAAGTATCGTTTCGCATGATGCACCTCTGAATATAAGTGGTTGTCAATTGAGACCAAAGCTGAATTAGATAAGTTGCACCATGACTGTCTTGAACGGTCTTGAACCTAATGGCCTTTACATTGATCTTATCGAGTATAAATTGCGAGGGAGGTAATGCCATGAATAGCGCATCAAATCCCGTCGGCACCGATGGCTTTGAGTTTGTCGAATATACGGCTCCGGATACCCGGGAACTGGAAAATCTGTTTATTCGGATGGGCTTTACGGCCATTGCTCGGCATCGGTCCAAGGATGTCGTATTGTACCGGCAGGGCAATATCAATTTTATTATCAATCACGAGCCCAGCAGTTTTGCCCAGGCTTTTGCCAAAGTGCACGGCCCTTCCATTTGCGCGTTCGCTATTCGCGTTAAAGATGCCGCCGAATGCCTGGCTCGCGTAATCAGCCTCGGGGCGGAACCCCAGCGCAGCGATATCGGGCCTATGGAACTGAATATCCCGGCCATCCGGGGCATTGGTCGCAGCCTGATCTATTTCGTCGACCGTTATGGCGACCATTCCATTTACGATGTCGATTTCGTGCCGTTCGATAATGTCGATTTAAGACCCGCCGGCCTCGGACTGACCGATATCGATCATTTGACCCATAATGTCTACCATGGCGGCATGGACAAATGGGCCGAGTTTTATCAGCGATTATTCAATTTCCGCGAAATCCGCTACTTTGATATTCACGGCAAGGCTACCGGCTTGAAGTCGCGGGCCATGGTCAGCCCATGCGGCAAGATACGCATTCCGGTCAATGAGCCGACCGATTCCAAATCCCAGATTCAGGAATATCTGGATGCCTATCATGGCGAAGGGATTCAGCATATCGCCCTGCATACCAATAACATCTACGCCACCGTGGAACAATTGCGCGCTAACGGCATCGTCTTCATGGATGTGCCCGATACTTACTATGAGGCCGTTGACCAGCGTGTGCCGGGCCATGAAGAAGACCTGGAGCGGCTACGCCGCGATCACATACTGATCGATGGCGCACCGGGTCGAGGCATTGGTTTATTGCTGCAAATTTTCACCAATACCGTGATTGGGCCGATTTTCTTTGAAATCATTCAACGAAAAGGGAATGAAGGCTTTGGTGAAGGCAATTTTCAGGCGCTTTTCGAGGCGATTGAACTCGACCAGATCAAACGCGGAGTCATCTGATGAACTGGATACACATACCCAAAACAGAAGGACACGCTTCACGGCAAGCACATGCCGACTTGCCGGCCGGCACCTTCGAGCGCGAACTGGGGAAGGAAGGCTTTTACGGGCCGGCGACGCAGATGTATCATCGCCACCCGCCCACAGGCTGGAAATCGGTCGAAGGACCTCTACGACCACGCGCCTTCGATGCGAAGAAACTGAGGTCTCCTGTCGACTGTCCCTGGTATGCGAGCCTGCTGTTCAACAATGCCCATGTGCAAATCCGTTTTATGACATTGCAAAACAGCATGGATCATTTGGTGCGCAATGCCGACGGCGATGAGCTGATTTTTATCCATCAAGGCTCAGGCGACTTGTTCTGCGATTACGGCCACTTGAATTTCCGTGAAGGCGACTACCTGATGCTGCCGCGCGGCACGCAATGGCGCATGGATGTGACGGAACCGATCCAGGCGCTCATGATCGAGGCCACCAATGACAGCTACCGGCTGCCGGACAAAGGCCTGGTCAGCCAGCAGGCGATTTTCGATCCGGCTGTGCTGGACACGCCGATCATTGATGACGCCTTTATCAACCAGCAGGATAACGCGGAATGGCGCGTCATCGTCAAGCGCCGGCAGCAATTGAGCACCATCACCTATCCGTTCAATCCATTGGATGCAGTTGGCTGGCACGGCACGCTGATGCCGGTGCGCCTGAACTGGCTCGATATCAGGCCGTTGATGAGCCATCGCTATCACGTGCCGCCGTCGGCGCACAGCACGTTCGTCGCCAGCCGTTTTGTGGTTTGCACGTTTGTGCCTCGGCCGTTCGAATCCGATCCCCATGTCCTGAATGTGCCGTTTTTTCACAGCAATGATGATTACGACGAGCTGATTTTTTACCATTACGGCCAATTTTTTTCGCGGGATCACATCTATCCGGGCATGATGACGCTGCATCCGAGCGGCATTCCGCACGGCCCGCATCCGAAAGCGTTAAAGAATGCCGACAGCAAGCGCAACGGCATGACCGACGAGGTGGCGGTCATGATCGATACGCGCGACGCGCTAACCATATCCGAGCAAGCCACCGCTATCGAATGGCCGGAGTATGTGGATTCCTGGAAATGAAACTGGGCACGCTTAAAACAAAGCATCGTGACGGCACGCTGGTTGTGGTCGACAAGCAGTTGAGCCGCTGTGTCTTGGCGCCTGATATTGCCCTGACCCTGCAAGCGGCGCTGGACGACTGGCAGGACATCAGCCCCCGATTGGAAGCGGTCTATCAAGCACTGAACAAGGGCGCCTGCAAGTCCATGCCGTTTGAGCCGGGCCAGATGACTGCCCCGTTGCCCAGAGCCTATCAATGGCTGGACGGCAGCGCCTACTTGAGCCACGTCGAGCGCGTGCGCAAGGCCAGAGGCGCCACCTTGCCCCCCGATTTGCTTGACAACCCGCTGATGTACCAGGGCGGCTCTGATATGTTACTTGGCCCGCATGACACGATCGTTGCCGCCAGTGAAGAGTACGGCATCGATTTCGAAGCCGAAGTCGCCGTCATTACCGACGACGTGCCCATGGGCATTTCGGCGGCTGATGCCGCCAGTCATATCCAACTGGTTATGCTGGTCAATGACGTGTCCTTGCGCCACCTGATTCCCGGCGAATTGGCCAAGGGCTTCGGCTTCCTGCACGGCAAACCCGCCAGCGCCTTCTCGCCCGTCGCCGTGACGCCTGATGAACTGGCTGACGCCTGGCAGGACAACAAACTGCACCGGCCGCTGACCGTGCACTGGAACGGTGAACTGTTCGGCCAGGCCGATGCCGGCACCGACATGCAATTCAATTTCGCGCGCCTGATCAGCCATGCCGCCAAGACGCGGTGTCTGGGCGCCGGCACGATCATTGGCTCGGGCACGGTCAGCAATTACGATCGAGCGGCCGGGTACTCCTGCATTGTCGAGAAACGCGTCGTTGAAATCGTTGAATCCGGTGCGGCCGTGACGCCGTTCATGCATTATGGCGACCGGGTCAGGATAGAAATGTCAACCCCGCAGGGACAGTCCATTTTTGGTGCTATCGAGCAGGTCGTCAAACCATGGGCATAATCTTGTACAGTTATTACAGAAGCTCCGCCTCGTTTCGGGTGCGGATCGCGCTGAACATCAAACGAATCGATTACGAAATCCGCCCCGTGCATCTGCTGAGAGACGGCGGCGAACAACACCATGAGGATTATCTGAGAATCAATCCCCAAGGTCTTGTGCCGACCCTGATCGATGGCGGCGCCGTGTTGACCCAGTCCTCGGCGATTATCGAATATCTGGAAGAAGTTTATCCGACCCCTGCATTACTGCCCAAGTCGGCCCTCGACCGGGCCTATATGCGTGCACTGGTACAGTTGATCGCCTGCGACATCCATCCGCTGAACAACCTGCGCGTACTGCAATACCTCAAGGAGAAGCTGAATTATGATGATGCCCGGCACGCCTGGTATTGCCACTGGATTCAGAAAGGCTTCTCTGCCCTGGAGTTATTGTTGGAGCAGCATGACTGCAATGGCCTGTCTTGCGTGGGCGATGGTCCCGGCATGGCCGATGTGTTTCTGGTTCCGCAGGTTTACAACGCCTTGCGTTTTAACTGCGAAATGCATGAATTCCCGTTGATCAGCCATATTTATGAAAACTGCATGCAGCAGTCCGCCTTCCTGAATGCCACGCCTGAAAATCAGCCTGATGCGGAAAAAGCGCTTTGAAACAGCTGAAAAAAGGGCCGGGTTATCCGGCCTTTTTCCTGAAACTCGCTTAAGATTAGCGCAATAGCTCGAGCACCTTCTCGGCTGTCTTTTGTTTGGCTTTGGCTTTGGCCGCCTCGGCAGCCTCGGCAGTAGTTTGAGGCGCGTTTTCAACCTGAACTTTCAGTTGCTTCACGGTTTCCGCGCCGCTTTCCATGGCTTTGATTTGCTCAGGCTTCGCCTGTTCCAGCCTTTGTTTGGCCGTTTCCTTTGCCGCGTTCAGCGTTTGCTCTTTAACGGATTTCGGCGCATTTGCCACATTCTCCTTTAACTGTTGAGCCTGTTGCAGTATCTGCTGGGCTTCAGTCGCTCTTTTCGCCGTTTCCGGTGCCGCCGTGTTAGCCGCATCTTTGGCCAATTGCTTGGTCACCGCTTCCAGTAAATTGTCTCCAGCCAGCGTCGCACCGGACGCCATCAACAAGGAACCGAATAAAATTGCTTTGTTTCGCATGAGCCTCACTCTCAGTAAATAATGATCTGAAACAGTAGCATAGTACCGTAAATCTGAATCGTTGATGAATTTATTGCGGGGAATGCGTCAGATGTAGAGATACATTTAGCGTGAGGCTGGAGAAAATAGGTTTTGCCTTCTCAAGGAAAATTAAACGCCGCGACCACATACAGCAGCAAGGCCATAAAAACCAGCACGGTAAAACCGAATTGCATCGCGATCAGCGTCGCCAGTATCGCGCTAATGACGGAGGCTCAGCCATTGATGCCCCAGGCCCACGGAATCAGCGTCGGCGCGGTCTGGCCGAGGCTGTCCATCGCCATCGGAAACGGCATGCCCATAAAAAAGCCCAGCGGTGCGATCAGCAGTATCGAAAACACCAGTCGGCTGCTGCCGCTCAATTCCAGCAGGAAGCCGGTCAAGGATTCAAAGCCGAGGATGTAAAATGCACTGAACAAGGCGATGCCGGCTACCGGCCAACGGACCATCGATTTTGCTCGGTTGCCGCATAATCTTTTCGAAAACAGACTGCCGCCGCCGGCGCTGACCAGAAATGTGCACAATACCGCCGTAACGGCATAGATCGGATGATGCAGAATCAGGATAAACTTCTGAATGAAAGCGATTTCAACAAAAAAGAAAGCCAGGCCCAGACAGACAAAATAAACCACAACCTGCCGATAGCCCTGAGTCCCGGACTTGATACCCAGCCTGTCCTTGCCCAGCACAAGCGGCAGCGCAATCAGCACCAGACTGGCGAGCAAGGCTTGCAGCAATGCGGCTATCAGCAACAGATAACCGCTTTCCAGCAGCGACATACCGCCCTGCCCCAACAGCGGCACAATCTCGGGCAGGGTTTTCCATTTGAAAAAATGAAAGAAATAAGGCCGGTCATCCGTTGCCGGTTCGATATTGAATTTGTAGTTCTTTATAAAAGCTTCGCCGTCAGCGCCCAGTAAGGCCTTCGCCGCCTGGTAGAAATACGGCTGCGGCAAGATATTGAAGCGGTTGACCTCCTCGACCGTGATGCCAGGATAATAAGCCAGGTCGAAACTGCGTTCGCTGCTGAATTGCTTGAGATTATCGATTTCCTGATCTGAAAAAGGCCCGTTTTTAACCAGCAGCGTGCTGGTTTGCCAACTGCGGATCAGCACGATGCGCTGCTGCGGATCTTTTATCTTCAACGCCTTGCACGCATTCACGACCGTTGCCAGCAGTTTCAGCGTATCCCTCGGCGGCATTTTGATCCAGCGGGTGATGCTGAGATAGCCGCCCGGCGACAGATGCTGCAGATCCGCCTGTAGCGCCTGTTCGGTATACAAATAACTCTCGGACAGCGCATAAAGCCCAGCCGCCGAGGCTCCGAACGCATCCAGCAAGGAAATGTTGATCAGGTCATAGCGTTCATCGCTCGTGGCGACAAATCCGCGGGCTTCGCCTATATGCAGGTTGACATGCGGATGCTGATAGATATGGCCCGCGAAATCGGCGTATTTTTTCTCGACCAGATCGATCACCTGCGGGTTGAGTTCAACCGCATCGATACGCGGAACGGCATGATGGTGCGCCTGAAGGATGTCGCTGCCGGTGCCCGCCCCCAGGATCAGGATGTTTTGCAGCGAGCGCAGATGGTAAGGCAACGCCGAGGTGGTCTGATCCAGATAGCCCAGCGTTTCCGGATTGCCGTCGTAGCGGTCGATCGCGGTCATATTGTCGGCATCGGCAAAGACGGCCAGCTGTTCGGGCGGCTCGGTCGTAGCATTGAGACTCAGCCCCGGTGCATGGCGCAACGGCGTAATGGCGCTCTTGACCACGTCAATCAGGCCCAACGGACTGGAATAGCGGTCTATGACCTTGGTGCCCGGAATTCTCAGCATCTGGATTTCGCCTTTATAAGGCGAAACATTCAGCCTGAGCCAGCCGGTCAGCGCGAACGTCGCAGCCAAAGCAATAATAATGCCGGCACTGAACCGGAACCTTGTTTCTCCCGGCTGTGCCCGAAAACTGTAATGGGACACGATCAGTGCGGCCGCAATGCCCAGTCCGGTTAAAACGGTCAGTATTTTTTCGGGAAACAGCAGGAACAGCAGCAGGATGATGCCGATGCTGCCGGCGCCGGCGCCAAGCAAGTCCGCCCCGTAAATAGACGACACGCGGGTCTGGTAATGATAAAAAGACAGGCCGATCACATTGGCTGCAAAGAAGAACGGCAATGCCAGCAGCAGGTACAGTAAAAGCAAATAGAACAATTGCACGGGCGCCCACAGAATCTCTTCGGGATTGAAGGGGATCATCTGGGCCAGGGCGTAACAGGCCGGCACCGAAAAGCTGAACAGCAGCATGTTGGCCGTGATCGCAGCCGGAAACCGGCGTTGCAGCGCATCGCGGTTCAATGCCAGAAAAACGCCGCTGACGCCATACCCGAGCAGCGCCAGGCTGATGATCATATAGGCGAAATGGTGCCACTGGATGATCGAGAACAGGCGCATCAGCAACACCTCATACGCCAGCGCCGACGCCGAGATAACGGCTACCGCCAACAGATACGAGCCGGTCGGCCTGGTTTCGGTCATTTAATGTTCACCGGTCAGCGGCACAAAGGCAACCGGCAGAATTTGCCGGGTAGTAACCTTGCTGTCCGCATCCTTGGTCACCAGCACCAGATGCTGGACCATGAAACGGCTGCCGACCGGTATAATCATGCGTCCTCCCGGTTTCAGTTGCTTGATCAGCGGCGGCGGAATATGACTGGCCGCGGCGGTGACGACAATCGCATCGAAAGGCGATTCGGACGGCCAGCCGTAATAGCCGTCCCCGATCAGGGTCCGCACGTTCTTGTATCCCAATTGCCCCAAGCGTTCCCCGGCCTGCCGGCCCAGCCCCTCGATAATTTCCATGGTAAATACCGCATCGGTCAGTTCGGCCAGAATGGCGGCCTGATAGCCTGAGCCGGTGCCGATTTCCAGCACCCGGTCGCCTTTCTCAAGGCTCAGCAGATCGGTCATGACGGCCACGATATAAGGCTGGGAGATGGTTTGCCCGTAACCGATAGGCAGCGGCCTGTTGTCATAAGCGTAGGGACGCTGATCTTCCGGCACGAACTCATGCCTGGGCACTTTAAGCATGGCGTCCAGCACTTTTTCATCAAGCGCGCCTTTCTCGAGAAACTGCTGGCTCATCCTGACACCGGACTTGATGACATTGATCATTTCCTGGCGCTGCTTCATGAAGCCCTCTTCGGCTATGGCAGCAGTAAAGCACAGGAACAGCAACCAAGCCAAGGCGAGTCCTTTTGGAACAGAGCGATAGGTTTTTGGCATGCAAACAACCTCCGGATTTAACCTGCATAAGTTAAAGCGCTCCGTGCCATAAAGCCCATGGGCTCCCGCCAAATCAATTCCGGCTCGTCATAAAGATTTTCGGTTATTTTGGCCGCCTGTCCATGATTCGAATCATTTGGCAACTGATGTGACTACGCAAACCGGCCGATCTTGGTGGGCCTGGCAAAAACTATTTTTGCTGCCAGACCTCTAAAGGCAGCCAAGGTCTGCTTCACTATTTGCCAAAACAAAGCATTGACTCATCACATGCCGCGCTATCAAAAATCCCTGCTCGTCTTTCGCCGCGACTGGCTGAGCTGCGGTCTTTTCCGGCCGTCGCATGCCCTGCGCAGACAACGGACAAAAGCGCTGTTTCGAAGTCGTCACTAATCCGGAGATCCCGCCATGCCTTATTTATACCTGCTGTTACTGATGCTGATGCCCGGTTGCACCGGCCTGCCGCCTGGCGCCAAACCCGTCACCGGCTTTGAGCTTAACCGATACCTCGGCAAATGGCATGAAATTGCCCGTCTCGACCACAGCTTTGAACGCGGCCTGACCGAAGTCACGGCCGAATATGGCCTCAGGGACGATGGCGGCGTCAGCGTGCTGAACAGCGGTTACAATGCCGAGACCGGTCAGCGTCAATCGGCCGAGGGCAAGGCTTACTTTATCGAATCGCCCGATGTCGGCCGCCTGAAAGTATCTTTTTTTGGGCCATTCTACGGCGCCTATAACATCATCGCCCTGGACAAAGCCAACTACAGCTATGCCATGATTGCAGGGCCTGATCGCGATTATCTGTGGATTCTGTCGCGCACGCCGACCCTGGATAAAAACATCATGCAAGCCCTGATTGATCAAGCCCAATCACTGGGTTTTGCTACCCAAAATTTAATTTATCCCTGATCAATAAAAAGCCTTCTACCTTCATTGATGCTCCGGAACTGGAACCGGTGATGGCCGATTCAGTACATGACAGGGTACTCAGGCATTAACAACAGGCCGCTCCGGATTCAACGGACAGGCTTTTGTTGGGCGGCGCGCAATCGAACAAACCGAAATGCGTGGATTTATCGCCCCAGATTTCAAAATGTTCGGCATAGCGGCTCATGCCGAGCATGTCGGCGGTATTGCCGCAGACGCGCAGGGGCCGGCCGGTTTCAAAATGATGGTGATCGTCCAAATCAAAAAAGTGGGGCGATTCGGGCAATGTGCCTTTATAGACGGCGACCTGCCCGAAATCCTCGCAACGGTCTTCCAAGGGCATTTTGAAAGCCCTGACCGTCACCGAGCGGAAATTGACCATGCCGATTTTGGCCAAGACCTCCGGATCGCCCAGCGTGATCGGATTGCCCTTGACGGTGCGGACATCAGGACAGCCCAGGTCGTGCATGATGCGGCGGAAATCCTCCCCATACAGGGCGCCGCCCAGACATTCGCCCAGCAGCACCGGGTCCTGTCTGAGCGCAGCAGGGATACGCCGGTCGGCATAGACATCGGAAAAGTAGAGTTCGCCGCCGGGCTTGAGCACGCGGAAAACTTCCGCCAATACCTGCTTTTTATCGGGCGACAGATTGATGACGCAATTCGACACGACAACATCAATGGAATTGTCGGCAATGCCGATCGAGGCGAGATCCTCGATGCGCCCCTGCAGGAATTCGACATTGGAGCACGCATAACCATACCGTTCGGCATGCCAGTCGCAATGACGCCTGGCGACATCAAGCTGAGCTTGCGTCATATCGACACCGATGACCCGTCCCGATTCACCGACCAACCGGGACAGCAAGTAACAATCACGTCCCGAACCGCACCCCAGGTCCAATACGGTACGGCCTTCAAGCGCTGGAGGCAACGGCGAACCGCAACCGTAGAAGCGGGCCACCACTTCCGGGTGCAGATCGGCGAGAAACGGACGCAAATGCCCAGGCATCGCGTCAAGCGTGCAACAGGCGCTGGTCTTTAAATCCTGACTGGATTTAAGCACCTCCCCGTAATAATTTTGAACAGATTCACTGAGGGCGGCATCGGTCATGTAGGCTCCGGATAGATAAGTAGATATTTGTAGGGACGCAAGTAAACGAAATAAACCATTACGTGTTTATTTGCTGAGTCGTTAAAACAGAAGATTTCTTACACGCGATTGTAAAATATTTTGCACAGGCTTTACAGGCTTGCAATACGCAACCTAAGCCCCCACTGGTTTGCAGATCAAAAAGCGCAGGATGGTTTTGATTGCTCCGTCAGTGCTCAGTACAGAACTGAGAGATCCACAATTTTACCGGCAATGGATGCAAATCAACTGTTTCAAACCGGCCCGGCACAGCCGATGGACAAACTCTGGATATGAGCACAGTTATCCTTTTGCCTCTATCTCAATATGAATGGCCTGAAATTTGTCATCATAAAAGGCGATCCTGTCCTTCAGTGCACGATGCTCTTCATAAGGATCCTCATAGGTCCAGACCGCATCCTCGAATGTCTGGCCGCCCAGATTGAGATGATAATAGTGCGCGGAGCCTTTGAACGGGCATTCGGTCGTGGTATCCGATCGCTCCAGCTTGTCCATCTTGACGTCGGAGCGGGGAAAATAGTAGCGAGGCGGATGCTGGTCTTCGTCGACTTGAACGACATCGCTGGAGTCTGCGACCACCTCGCCGTTGATCTCGACCTGAACTCTTTGATTAATGGGTTTTTCCTGGACTTTATGGTTGGGCCATTTTTGGTGGCCGGGTGATTTGCTCATGCTGACCTCCTGAGTGATGGTGCTCGTATCAATGCCACCGAAAGGATCGCGGCAGCACTCGCCTAACCCCCGCCGTAAGGGCGAGTGATGATTTCGAGGAGATGCCCGTCGGGATCTTCGAAATACACCCCGCGGCCACCGTCGCGGTGATTAATCTCGTCTGCCCGGTGCTGACCGGGATCGGCCCAGTATTCAAGCCCTTGCTCGCGTATGCGGCCGAAGATCGAATCGAAGTCGTCTTCACCGATCAGGAAGGCGTAGTGTTGCGACGCGATCTCTTTGTGGGTTTCATAGAAGTCGAGCGAAACTCCGTTGCTGAGTTCAACGACTAGAAAGGGTCCAAAGGGTTTGGGGGCCGGCAGCCCGAGGATTTTTGTCAGGAACGTTGCCGACCGTTGCTGGTCACGGCACGAGACAATGGTATGGTTGAGTTGCACGCTCATAGGGATACTCCCTGACATCGGGTTTATTGATTTGTGACCGCGGCAAACATCAGGCGGTTCAACCCGGTAGGATGAGCACATCCTTGCGTTATCCAGTCTTTCTCTTACCGTGAATTTTTTTCCAACGCTGTCTGGCAGGCTAGACAATATTTACAAGGAATAGCCTTTCTTCGCGTTTCCGGAATCGGTTCGCCGCATTCTTCACAATCGATAGCCGATTCACCCGTATAAAGCGATTTTCGGGTTTCTTCGATAAAGAGCGCCGTCATTTGATCCATTCTCTCAATAATGGCATCCGTTCCACCTGCCCATGCTGATGACATATCAGTTTCTCTTATTTAAAAATTTATAAAAATTACATTCATTTGTTTGAGCGTTTAATGTTAATGCCATTAAATTCTTTAATTAACAGGCAATTTTACATTACCCAAAGCTATCTATAGATTAAACTTTTAAAAGTAAGTTTGAAGTTTTTTGACTACACATCATCGGCAAATTACACATCCCAAAGCTGATAGCCGATTATCGCGCCGACAAGTTCAAACACTCGCTGAAAACCTTTAATAATAGGCATTAATACCTATTGATAAGGCATGCGAACCGCCGCACACTTCTGCTAAAGAGGTAAAGCTTCTGAAAACGGAAAACCCGGCATTCCTTATTGCCCTGCCAGATCAGGAGAATAGCCATACGGAGTATGGCATTGCTTCCATTGGCTCTGCTTGCCTTACTTTATTCAACTCGAGTGCGACAATTTTTCATTATCCGTTCAAAATCGCGCTTTAATTGCAATCTAAGATCAAACGCTTAAAGTTGGTGCCATGCCTGTCGCCTGCATCTGTCATCGGCTCGCTCCCGGCCTATGGATTCTTGAACGAATCCGGATGCTATAAAGACTATTTGCACACTCATGCTTAACATTTAATTGACGAGATAATGCTATGGTAAGTCGCAATTTCCCTATCTGCCTTATTGGCCTGATGGTTTTTATGGGTTTGAGCTCGGGCTGCCAAATGCACCGTGGCGCCGATTCCCGCGACGTACTAGGCGCTGTTGAAATCCGCGATGAGCAGATGAAAGGCCGATGGCCGGCCGAATTGCCCAGAACGGTTTATGTCAGCGACTTTATCCTTGATGCCCAAAAAATCGAAGGTGATCAGGGTGTTCGGGGCGCTCTGCCCGGCCGAGGTTTAGGACAGATCGGGCAACGGCTGCCGCATCCGATGGCACACTCGGATCCTAAGGCGCGGGCTAGGGAAATCGTTAATGACATGAGCCAAAGCCTGATCAGCAATCTCAGGGATAAAGGCTTCACTGCGCAGCGCCTGTCCGGCCCGCAGGTGACTCTGCCGCGCGACGGCTGGCTGCTACAGGGCATATTTACCGAAGTCGATGAAGGTAACCGCATTAAGCGTGCCGTGATCGGCTTTGGCCGCGGCGCGACCACTATGAACGTCCAGGTCGGCGTCAGCAATCTGGCCGGCGCGCAGCCACAGACGCCCTTTATCGTATTTGGCACCATCAAAGATCCCAAAAAAGTGCCTGGCGCTGCCGCGACCATCAACCCTTATGTGGCCGCCGCCAAATTTGTCATGGAAAAAAATGCAACGGAAAAGGATATCGAAAAAACCGCCGAACAGATCGTCAACGAGATTCTGAAACATACTCAGCAATTCAAAGAACAGAAACGCCGATAAAATAAAGGCATCAGAATTAAATACATTGACTGATACTCTGACTATGCCTTTTTCCTCGTTATTAAGATTACATAGAGCAGTTTTATCGCTAACAAGTATCCGAATTCTGAGGGCCATTTCTGTTATCAGCCATGGGCAGTTTCAGGCCAGTCAGGAAGACTGGCTGACATTGAAGGCGTCGGCATAGATATCCTTCATGGAGGCGCCCGCCAGAAAGGCTTTCTTTTTGGCTGTCTTGACCATTTCTGGATGCCCGCAGAGAAACAGGCGCCAGTTCTTGAGATCGGGTATCTGCTGAAAAGCCACGTCATGGGCGCGTCCCGCGGCAAAGCCGTGCGGCACATCTCCGCCGGACAGGCACGGCACGTAATCGAAATTCGAATATTGCCTGACCAGATCGCGCAGCTCCCCGGTCAGATAGACTCCGTTCAGGTCGCGGCTGCCGTGAAATAATCGAATAGGGCCGGTGTGACCCTGACTAAGGGCATCGCGGATAATGCCGTAAAGCGGCGCAAGCCCGGAGCCCGTACCGATCAGAACCATGCCCTGTTCGGCATTGCCGGGCGTGTAAAAGCAGTCGCCGGCGGGACCGCGAACCTCGACCGTCTCGCCCGGACGCAGTTCCTCATGTATCCAGCCGCTGACCCTGCCCTGCGGCAGGCGGCGAACATGGAGGTGAAGGTGATCATCTTCATGCGGCACGCTGGCGAGTGAGTAACTGCGGCCCAGCGACGGGTCCTGAAACAGGTTGATGAACTGCCCGGCTCTGTAATCGATGGGCACATGACATTCGAGCGTGACATGCATGATTTCTGAATTGAGCAGTTTCAGACTTTTGACGGTAGCGGGAACAGCCGCCTGAATATCCTTATCGTCCGGCAGAGCGACATCAAGATCTGAAGTGGGATGACAAACGCAAGCGAGAAAATAGTTCTGGAGTTTGAGGCTATCCTTCAATCCTTGCTGCGAAATTTCGGGAGGCGTCCCGACAGTGGCACGCATCAGGCAGGTCTGGCAGGCTCCGCTGCGGCAGGAAAAAGGAACGGGCACGCCGCGACTGGTCAAACACTCCAGAACAGATTGGTTCTCGCCCAATTCGAAGTTGTCTTTTGCATAACGAATAGTCACCATGGCAGCGTACCTGTATTTCTGAAATAAAGAATTAACGGCCCAGCACGTCGTTTCGCGTGCTCTCGGCGATAGCGGCAACCTGATTGATCAGAGCCTCTTGCACGCCCAGCTCGCGGAGGGTCGCCGCGAGGTTTTCAATCACCGCATCGACATGCGTATCATCCAGGCCGCGCTCGACCAGATGGGCATGGCCGGCGCGCATATCGAGACCGCTGTAATTGTGCGGCCCGCCGAAGGCCATGGTCAGGAATGCTTTTTGTTTCGCGGCCTGCTTCTCCATATCCACGTCCTCGAAGAAGGAACTGATGCGGTCATCGCTCAATACCTTGCGGTAAAAAATATCAACGGCAGCATTAACGGCGGCTTCGCCACCTAATTTTTCGTACAAGGACTCTTGTTGCGACATATTTTTCTCCAGTTCAATTAAAAAGGTGTTTAAAATACATCTTAAAAGATACGCCCCAAGAGGGGGCAGTGATAAGGCGTAACTATAAGATGTATTTAACATGCATCTTATTTCCAGGTAGTAAAATCGTCAAGCCCTATCTTTTATTTTTTAAGCCCTGCTTGAAACGCAGGCTGATTTTAAGGAGCATCAAACATGCAGCTTACGCAATTCACTGATTATTCACTGCGCCTGCTGATTTATCTTGCCCGCTTGCCGGAACCGGGCATGGCGACCATTTCAGAAATTGCCGAGTATCATCAAATTTCCCGCAACCATCTGGTCAAGGTGGCGAACAGCCTGGCCAATCAAGGCTTCATCATGACGACCCGGGGCAAGGGCGGCGGCATTCAGCTGTCCCGACCCGCGAATACCATAGGGGTCGGGGAAGTAGTACGGAGGACCGAAGTCAACATGAATCTGGTGGAGTGCTTCGATACACCGTCCAATCAGTGCCGCCTGACCCGCGACTGCTTTCTGAAGGCCATGTTATACGAGGCGCAGCGCGCATTCATGGCTGTGCTGGACAAATACTCGCTGGCCGATGCGGCCCGTTTCGGCGTCAGAGTCGACCTGTCAGCATTGTCTGAAGATCCTTCATCGTCCGCCTGACGCGTAAAACGGGTTTTGGCGCTTCGCCCGGCCCGAAACGCCTTATGGCTAAGCGGTCCGATCGCTTGTGCGTCGCAATCACATAAGCAGCCAAAGGACCATGCAGGTGAATCTCGCCATAAAGCCCATCAACCATTTGGCTTTTCCGGTTGGCGATAAAGCTTGCCAATAGGCTGAAATTGCTTGCTTTAGCTTTAGCCTCAGCCAGTCGGCCGCAAGATCCGCTTTGGATCAGCAATACCGGCGAGGCAGGGATTTGAAAAGAGATCTTGCCGATCTAGCGCCCTTGGCTACTAGAACAGGCTTTGTCAGGCCAGGCTGCAACAAGCCCCGGCAAGCCAGGGCTGTTGCAGCTTCAGAATTACAGCGATTTCAAATACTCGACCAGGTCTGCTTTCTCCTGATCGGTTAACCCCAGTTTTAAATGACTGTTGTAATGATTTACCACATCGAGCAGTGTAGCAAACCGCCCGTCATGATAAAAACCGCCTTTGGTGTGGGTCCACAGCCCCTTCAGCGGCGCAGTCCGATAGCGCATGTCCGGTGACCGGTTGGCCTGGAAATCGTCAATGCCGATCTCTTCCGGTGTGTGCATGTTCCACCCCGGTTCGCTATAAGTCGGCGGCACATGGCAGGTCGCGCATTGGCCTTTGTCTTCGAAAACCTGTTTGCCGCTGGCTGCGGCGGATGGATTGAAACTGCCTTTCGGTGCCATTGGCGCGGGAATCGCCAATTGATAGAAATGCAGCGCCGGCAATTTGGCGCTAACGAGATCGGGATCGTTGCGCACGTTGTCGAAACCGGCTTTGGCGGCGACCGGGAATTGCTCAGGGTCTTTCAGGCGCGGATCGAAGAACGTGCCCTTCCCGTGCATTTCCAGCACAGCGACAAAGGCATTCCAGTGCGTCACGGAACCCCAGCCGGTCCAGGTGTGCAGATTGACGCCCGCCAGGCCGAACGCGGGAGGAATGAGCGTCGCGGCCGATTTGCCGTCCGGGCGGAAGGCTTTGCCATCGAGAACCAGTTCAGCATCGAATTTTCCCGGGCCCCAGGACGCCAGCACGTCCCGCACGGTCTTGTCATCGACTTCGAGCAGCGTCGTAAACGCGCTGAGGTCGGGAGCCAGGCCGATGATCGCGCCGACGTTGAGATCACGATTGGCCCAGGCGTCGAGCCGATGACCAACCCCGGGCGCCAGTGAATTGTCCACCGTGGAGTGGCAGAGTGCGCATTGTATGCCAATTGAGCTCAGATCATTTCCGGCAAAGATGCCCTTGACGCCAACGACGGCATTGAGGCGCAGCAATTCAATTGTGACCGCCGGATCATCGAGGTTCACGCCGCCGCTCTTCAGGCTGGATACGATGTTTGCCGGAAGCGCATCGACATCAACCTTGAGACCTACCGCTAGCGCCGTCTTCGGGCTCACGCCCGGGCCTACGCCGCCGAATTTAGCGCCTTTTATTGCCTGGTGCAATTTCAGCGTATCGCCCCAGAAGGCCTCGTCGCCGAAGGTATCGTATCGAAAAATTTTACTGCCATCGGCCAGCGTTTGCTGAGCCTGCCTGTTAATTTGCTTATCGAACTTTATCAGTGCCTGCCGCTTGTCATCAGAAAATGCCGTACTGACGGAGATGACCAGTAGAGGAATTGTCATCATGTATATCCAATATCGTTTCATGATAATCTCCATTTCTTGAGAAAAGTTAGGATGAATACCAGATAAGCGAGTGCCATTTTCTATCCCATCAAGATGAATATTGGGTATACACACAAAAAACAGCTATGTCTGTGTGTTAGCATACGTAAAAAGGCGTTTTGCGTGATGTCCGTTTATTGCGATCGTCCGTCAGCCAGCAGCGCCTTATCTTTTAATAAAATACTTCATCCCCTGGAGGCATAATGAGAGACATATACGGAACCCAGCATCTGGCCCTGCAGGATGCTTTTGATACGCGCAGCCTGGCCGATGCTGTCGGTCAAATCATTGTCCAGTCAGAAATTGCCGATGAGCATAAGAGTTTCATCGAAACCCGCGACATGTTCTTTCTGACGACGATCGATCACCGGGGCTACCCTACCTGTTCATACAAAGGTGGAACGCCGGGATTTGTTAAAGTGGTGGACAACAAAACGCTTGCCTTCCCCAGTTACAACGGCAACGGCATGTTTTTGTCCATAGGCAACATCACGGCCAACGACAAGGTCGGCCTGTTATTCATCGATTTTGAAACGCCGCACCGCGTTCGCGTTCACGGGACGGCGGCTGTCGATAGCAATGATCCATTGCTCGTCGACTTTCAAGGTGCGGAAATGATCGTACGCGTCACGATTACCGAGATATTCGTCAATTGCCCGCGTTATATTCACAAGTATCAGCGGGTACAGACGTCCAGGTACGCGCCTCAAGACGGTCAGCCAACCCCGCCGCCGCAATGGAAGCGCATCGATGCGCTACAGGATGCTCTTCCGGAAAGGGATAAAGGCATAGCAGAAACACTGGGCGGCACTATCACGCCGGAAGAATACGGTACCCTGGTCATGAAAGGAGAAGCCTGAGGTAACGTTTCCTCGACCTTTCCAGAAGGAACTTTTGGTTTCGGCGGCATTTCTAATTTCTTGAGTATGTTTTTTTGTTTAAACCAAACCACTACAAGGTGACTACCAATGAAACATCTTAATCAATTGATGGCTGCTTTTTTTCTGTTAATTTCTTATGGCATGGTCAGTTACGCCGGCGAACCGATAAATAAACCCGAATCCCAGGGCACGAACAGAATGGGTGGAGGCATGGGCGGAATGGGTAGAGGCATGGGTGAAATGGGTGGTGGCATGGGCGGCATGATGGGAGGCATGTCCGAAGAGCAAAAAGATCTGCATATGCGGACTTTTCAGGACCATATGCTGTTAATGCACGAGCTTTCCGATAAGATTCTGGCAGAGAAAGACCCCGCCAAAAAAGAACAGCTTAAAAAACAACAGTTGGATTTGTTAAAAGCGCATCATGATCAGCTGATGGAACATCGTCGGCAATGGCAAAAAGATCATAAAAAAATGCAGCAGCCGGGCTCAAAAACCAATCAATAAATCTATCAAGGGCGGCTTAGCGGCCGCCTGGCGGTATCGCCACGATTAACTTCAATTCAAAAAGCTTGCTTTTAACTATTTCTTATTATCATCAGGTTGAGTTATTGTATCCACCTTTTAAGCAAAGGATAACCTGATGAATAAGTACCCCGAAAAGACCTGTCATATTGATCGCCTCGTAACCCATCCCAAACTGGTTGCTGCTGTGCTGGACGGACAAAAGACCCAACAACGCAGGGATGGCGTCTACGCTTATCCGGGCGAGACCTTTGAACTGGAAGGCACGGCATTTATCGTTACCGCGCTGGAGCGGCAAAGCCTGGGCGAGATGACTGATGCCGATGCAAAAGCCGAAGGCTATCCTAACCTTGACGCCTATAAAGATGTGATCCTGAGAATGCACGCCGGCATGACCTGGAACAATGACAGTCTGGTCTGGGTCCATTCTTTTAAACGTAACGATTAGTCTGCATCGGTACTTTTTCACATTTATGTGCAACTTTTTTAACAATAACCGAACCAACTGAGCCTGCCCGCCATCTTAACGGAGTCTGTCATATAAATGTTTTTAAGCGCGATCCATCCAGCAAAGCCGAGTGTTTATAATAACTGGACAGTTATTGTCTGGCTTATTTTGGGGCTGATGTTTTCTCCCCTGTCTCGCTCGTCTGAAGGCACAACCGACCCCGGGCTGGTTGAAGTCATCAGTTCCCTGATAACTTCAAACCGGCACCCTTACCTGCTGCATAACGACATTTACGACCAGCATGAAGACATTCAGGCGCTTTACCAATTGAATAGCTATCAATTGGTCTGGTTGAAGAACGGCGCTTTGGATAGTCAGGTGGATGATGTGTTAGCGCTGTTGGCAAACGCTGAAGAAAACGGTCTGAATGCGCAAAATTATGATGAGTCTTATCTTGCCCGGAAATGGCTGCAAATCAAAGCCGGCCAGGATAAATCGCCACAGGCCCTGGCGTTGTATGATACGGCACTGAATATTGCTCTGCTGCGTTATCTTTCCGATCTGCATTACGGCCAAATCAAAGCTCATAATGTAAAACTGGGCGCCGATATAATCCTGGAACAGGTTAGTCTTGCCGGTTTAATTGTGGAAGCCGCCGCCCAGAAAAAACCGTCCGAACTCGTTGCCAAGGTTGAGCCGGTACTGCCTGTCTACCGGCATTTGAAAGAGGCCTTGTCCAGATACCGGCAACTCGCCCGGACAAACAATTTTCATCAGTTCTCGTTTATACAGACATTACGGCCGGGCCAGCATGATTCGCAAATGGTATTTCTCCGTGAGTTGTTGACGGCTTTAGGCGATATGCCCGAATCGGCAGAAACCGATGCGAAAAACGGCAAACTTTATGATGCGTCCCTGGTCAATGGGGTCAAGAATTTCCAACTGCGGCACGGGCTGGGAGGCGACGGCGTAATTGGCAAAAGCACAGTCGCCGCCCTCAATATGCCTCTCGCTGATCGAATCCGGCAAATTGAATTGTCCATGGAACGATTTCGCTGGCTGCCCAGAGTGAAAGAAGGTTCGCTGATTATCGTCAATATTCCCGCTTTTCAGTTATGGGCTTATGATTCAATCGGTATGGAAACAGTGCCGCCTTTAAACATGAAGGTGATCGTCGGCAAATCCTTAAACAAGCAGACGCCTGTGTTCATGGCCAACATGCATTTTCTTCAGTTCAGGCCCTACTGGAACGTGCCGCGAAGCATCGTCAAGGAAGAACTGCTGCCTAAACTGCGCCTGAACTGGTCTTATCTGGCCGGGCAGAATATGGAGCTGGTCAATAACTTCGGCCCGAATGCAACCGTGATGGCGGTTAACGACGAGACAATAAATCTTTTAAGCCGCGGTCTCTTGAAAGTCAGACAACGCCCCGGCCGCCTGAATGCGCTGGGCAGCGTGAAGTTCATGTTTCCGAATGATTACAATGTTTATCTGCACGATACCCCGACTCAGAATTTGTTCAAGCGCACAAGAAGAGACTTCAGCCATGGCTGCGTTCGGGTCGAGGACCCTGAAGCATTAGCCGAATTCGTGCTGAAATCCAAGGACGGCTGGGACCGGCAAAGAATCAGCAAAGCCATGCATCGAGACAATCCCAGATACGTCCAATTGGACAATCCCATCCCGGTCATTATTTTCTATACCACGGCAATGGCTACGGCTGATCAGGTGTTATTTTTCGAGGATATATACGGTCTCGACAATCCGTTGGTTCAGGCGTTATCCAGACCGGTTCAAAAGAAAACAGCCGATACGGTTGTCCTCACTGAATAAAAAAGCATTTGCCGAAATTTACCAGGTTCTGACCCGGCCTGTATCGAGATGCACGAAGTTCGAACGACGGTAATAGCCGACGCCTCCGGATTGCATGGCAATGGCGGCATTGCGCAAATGTTTGGTATTAAACCCTTCAATGCGGATATCGATAGCCCTGCCCTGCATATGCAGGCTTTTGGTAGCGACGCCGTCGCTCTGCTCATGCAGCAGCGCATTGGTATAGGGCGAGCGGTAACCGGAAATAATATGGAAGGGTTTGTTTATGCCCAGCATGACTCGCAAGTTGTAAAGCTGATCCAGCAGCGACGTGTCAATGTCATAGACATCATCGGTTCTGTGATCCCTCAGCAGATAATTGACCTCCTGCAGGGCATCCGAAATATAGCGGCCTTTTTCAAAATAAGTTAATGCTAATCTTTCGCCAGTATGAGTGTTTAGAAAAGCGAGATTTCGGGCGGACCGGTAAGGCTTTCTTGCCGAAGCCTCAACAAGACTGGGAAAACCTGCCGCCAGTGAACCACAGGCTAGCATCTGTAAAAATCTTCGCCGATTGATTTGACTCTGAGTTTTATCGATTGTTGACATATTTTTTACTGATTCCTCTTGAGCGGATCGATAACTACCGTACTGACATAACCTGATCCGCCGCCGGCACTTCAAATTGAAGCACCTGAGTTACGTCCAAAAGCCGGTTATTCTATTGTATTTGGTGGTTATCTGACAATTAAGCCACAAACTGGGCCGCTATTTTTCAATAGCCATAAAGCATAGTTCATTAAATATCAACAGGCTTGGGACTCAACCTGAAGAGAATTCTTATTCTATTGGCAAAGCTTTGCCTGCGTTAAATACTGATTCCAGTGAGCCGACTGCCAGACCTTCAGAAAAGGTGCCGGCGACGGCGCCAGCCAGTAAAGCGCTATCGTGCACACTGTCATTAACACAGAAGCCGGAATATTCTTATAACTGAATAATTTCAACGCCGTACCAAACGATTTTTTCATTCTCGTATTGGATAAATCAACGCTATACAGCTCATCCAGCAACAGATGCACAATAAAGCCGACGGCTATGAACAAACCGTTCAGCCAAGCGTGTAAAATATCCCATTCGAGGAAATAAAAACTGATACAGGTCATTAAACAGGCAAAAAACACGGCCGCTAACAGGGAATGAAACACCCCACGGTGCTCGGTAAAACTGTTAAACAGGAAAAACAAGCCATAGCGTATCCCAAGATAAGTGGCCACAATACCCAGCAGCAGCTGTTGTTGAGCATAGCCATCCTTGAATGCCACCCATACGCCGGACACACCCAATAAGGCCAGTACGTTGAACAACAGCTTGACCGGCTTGGAATTGCTGGCATCGATATCAGGCAGCATGCCGCCGACTATCCCCAAAAAAATAAGCCAGGGCGCATCGGCGCCATCAATCAGCCCCACATTAGCGGCAACCAGGGCGGTGCCACTGCTGGCAGCCGCGGCGATGAATACATGGGCTTTGAAATTCGCCATACTAAGCAATGATCTCCTAATTATCAGAACAAAAAGGCGCATATGAGATCATATGTCTGCATGCATGGCAAATTGACTCAATGATTACCCGTCACCCTGACTTTTTTTGGAAAGCTTATGACTGACCTGATTTCGCTGCTAAAACACCCCGATACGACCATTGCCATTGTTGGCGCCACAGACAATCCCGCCAAATTCGGCAACATTATTTATAAGGATCTAAAGCGTAAAGGCTTCCGCTTGTTTCCAGTCAATCCTAACAAGAAAATGGTAGAACATGATTCGGTTTATCCGTCACTATCGGAAATACCCGAAAAACCGACGATTGTCGACTTTGTGGTCCCGCCTGAAGTAACCTTGAAAATATTAAAACAATGCCTTGATCTGGGACTGATGAATGTCTGGCTGCAACCGGGCACAACTACCCCGGCAGTCATCGATTTTTTACAACAAAACCGGTTCAACTATCTAACGGCTTGCATCATGGTAGAGAGTCGATTTATTTCGAAATAAAACTTGACAGAATGTTGTCAAAGTTATTTTTTCCCACAACAGATAGGTAAAGATTCTCGGCACCCGATTATCTTGTCTGTCAATCGTTTTTAACTGCCAAAATAATGCCAATAGGCGCTATTGACATTCATATCTCATTGATAGCTAAAGATAATGTTTCAAAGCTTGAATAATTGTCCAAAAGCTGAACAATCTAACAAAAAGACTTTAAAAGTGACCAGTTAGCTAATTTATTTTCAAGTTACTCACAGAGTTATCCACAGAAAATGTGGATAACTTCCTTGGGATTAATCTGCTTTTTTAGGCAAAATTGAGAACAATATGCAATTTATTCTCCGGTGAATCTGGTTCTAACGTTGCGCTAACACAACAGAACCGAATTGAAAACAAGATAATTAATCGTAAAGAGCGGCGGATGTTAAATGCCAGAATTCATCCGGCACTTAAATCCATATCGGCTGATTCGAGCTTCTATCTGGAAATGGAGGACTGTGCCTGGCTTAATGATCAGATTCACGCTGAATCAGTAAAGCGAGCCATATATTATTTCAAATAAAGAAACTATTAATTAATAACAAGCCATGTTGTCAACTAATAAGAGCGGCTGTATAGTATGCCTCAATTCACTTATTTCCTATCCACATATATTAACGGATCTTCAAAATGACTGATTTTCAAAGAGATGTTTTCATTGGCCTGATGTTCATCACAGGCGTTTTTGGTTTTATTTCAGGCGAATTTATTGTTTCTACCGTTCTGTTTGCAGCATCGGCTATTTTTAGTAATATATTCTTCAATCGCAGACTGCACGACTAACATTTTTACCATCTCCTGGTATTGCACTCCAGACAGTGACGACTGATTGTCCTGTTTGACTTCTCGCACTCCCACTGCTGAAAAAACAGTGGGAGTTTTTTTTGCCCTGAACCTTGCTAATCATTGACGCAGGCGTGCAGGATCACAAATTTTGAATTGGCTGCGATAACCGCACAGCTGCCAAAAAGCCGCTTAAGCGCCATAGGGTAATCCAGATGGCGATTGCCAATCACCCATAACTCACCGCCTGGCCGCAATATTCTGCGCGCGTGCTTGAACATGCTTAAAGCGATCTGATCGCCCACGGTATGTTGCTGATGAAAAGGCGGATTACAAAGAATCAAGTCGGCCGAATCCGGCTCAAAATCCGTCAATCCGTCACCAGTGCGGAAGATCGCCTGCCGCTCCGACCCCAAAGCGCTATAAAAATTTTCTCTTGCAGAAGCCACTGCCATAAAAGACTCATCAACAAAGTGAACAGTCGCTTGCGGATTGCTTACGGCGGCCATCAAGCCGACTACACCATTGCCGCAGCCTAGATCGATAATATCGCGTGCTTCGGACTTGATGGGCAGGTGCTGCAGAAAAAAGCGCGTACCGATATCGAGGCTGTCGCGCGAAAATACATTGGCGTGATTGGTGATCAGATAATCGGTGCCCTCAAGCCGATAGCGAACTGGATAAGGATTGGCCGGCACAATCCGTTTCGGATCAGGCGCGGTGAAAATCAGGCGCGCCTTTTTGTGCGCTAGAGACGTTGTCGCCGGACCGACCAGACGTTCCAGTATTTTCCAGACCGAAGCCGGCAAGGCCTTAATCATGCCGCCGACGATAACCCGGGTCGATGACGTCAGATGCGGCTGCAGGCGGATCAACTGATCCTCCAGTAAAGCCAATGTTTTCGGTACTTTGATCAGAACCCGGTCGAAAACACCGTCCGGTGCTTCCAGGCTGTTCAACAGACTGACGCTGTCCTCGGCCAGGCCATTGCCGGCCAGATTCATACGGCTCGCCTGCTGCGATAGATACGAGTCGGAAATCGCCTGCGGCCGGAAACGGTTCAGCGCCACGGCCAGGGCGCCGAACGTGTCGTTGAGAATTAAAATCCGGGCATCGGCCGGCGGTTTCCCGTCTTCTGCCAGGTAATTGAGCAGGTATTCATCGGCCGCGTCCCAGGCGCGCAGCAGCTCGCGCGCGCGTAGCGGCAGGCGATTCAGTTTAAACTCGCCCTGAGGTACGGTTAAGAGATTGTCCACACATGGTCCACTATGGGCAACCATGCGGCCGCCCGTTTTCATAACACTAAATATTAAGCGCGCGACATGAATTTGCCGGTCGCGGTATTGATCCTGATCAGCTCTTCATTCTCCAGGTACTCAGGCACCTGAACTTCCAGTCCTGTTGTCAGCCGCGCCGGCTTGGTGCGGCCTGTCATCGTCGCGCCTTTTATGCCGGGCGCCGTATCCACAATCCCGAGCACGACGGATCCGGGCAGTTCGATAGCCAGCAAGGCATCGTCTGTCAGCAGGGCCACGATGCCTTCGAGCCCTTCGGTCAGGTATTCCTTCTGCCCTTCCAGATCTTCAGCGCTGAGACTGTACTGGCTATAGTCTTCCATATTCATGAAGATGTAGTTGTCGCCGTCGATATAAGAGAACTGCACTTTGGCGCGCACGCAATCGGCATCCTTAAAGAAATCATCACCCTTTAAAGACTCGTCCAGCTTCTGACCTGTCTTAAGATTGTTAAAACGGACTTTGTACAATGTCGTCGCACCTCGGGACGAGGGACTTCTGACTTCGACTTGCTTGACCACATGCGGGACGCCGTTTATTTCGACAACCATGCCTTTTTTCAAATCACTGGCCTTTGCCACAAAATTCTCCTTATGATAATCCCTGCCGCCATACAACAAGGTTCTGGATTTAATAATTAACAACGACCGCCCAAACCGATAGCCGCGGCTTTTGTATTGCGTTGGTTATTATATCGCAGAAGCACGGCTTGAAGCAGTCCGTTGAGGAGAATCAGCAAGGCCAGCCAGGTTCAGACGGGCCATGTCCGCTTAGATTTTCAAGCGCTCGACGATGCGCCCATGCTGCAGATGTTCCTCGATAATCTCATCAATATCGGCTTTATCATGATAGGTGTACCATACCTCTTCCGGATACACCACCAGCACCGGGCCTTCACCACAGCGGTCCATGCAGCCGGCATTATTGATGCGGCACTTGTCTCGACCGTTCAGTTTCAATTTTTTAACCTGATCCTTGGCGTAATCGCGCGCAATCTGGGCGCCGCGGTTCGCGCAGCAGGCACTGCCATTCTCGCGCTGGTGGGTACAGAAAAATACGTGGTATTTGTAATAGCTCATGGCAACTCACATCATAGTCTTTATGGCCACCTATTTTATCGCGGCCTGGAAATTTGCACAGGTTTCTTTATTAGCCGGGCTTTCTGAGCATTTTGCGCACTTCGCTCAGATGCGTTTCCTCCTGAGCGATCAGGCGCCTGGCATACTCCTCCAGCATCACGTTTCGGTCTTTCACCAGTTCCAGCAATTCATAATAAGCCGATAAAGCCAGCATTTCATGCTCCAGCGATTCCGTCAGGATATCGCCGATGTCATGACGGTGCGATTCCAGCAACGGGCCGATGCCAAGAGAAGGATGTCCGCCAAAATCGGTAATCAATTCACCTGCTTCATTGGCATGGGTCAAGGATTCGGCTGCCTGACCGCGCAGCCACGAAACAATGGGGATACGGTTATAGCCATATATCATCAATGCGTAATGCGAATAACAAACAACGCCGGCCAGTTCGGTTTCCAGGATTTTATTCAGCACAGTCAGCACTGCGTCATTATCGATTCCGGTTTCAGCCATGGTAGTCTCCAATAGAAAAATTGATGAACATCTTATTCATTTGAAAAGAAACTTCTTCATTGGTGCCCGTTCAAATTACAAAAAATGCTGACTTCATGTCCTCGAAAAGAACTTCGATAGTTGAATGGTATTCCTTATGCATAAATTTCTTTGGGCACTGGCGCGTATCATTATCATAGGGGCCATTCTTGGATTCCTGGTTTCCCGTTGGCTCGGCATTAATACGCCTTTGCTGAAGAAAAATCCACCGGCCGAAGTGCTGTTGAGCGCGCGCATAGGCTTGCCACCGGGCTTTTCGATTTCGGTCTATGCAAAAGATTTACCCGACGCCCGCATGCTGCGTTTTACCGAAGCGGGCGATCTGCTGGTCAGCCTGCCTTCCGAAGGCCGGGTCGTATTGCTTGAGCGGGATGCCAATCATGACGGCGCACCGGACGGCAGAAGCGATCTACTGACCGGGCTGAATCGGCCGCACGGCCTGGATCTTCATCAAGGCCGCTTATATATTGCCGAAACCGACGCGATCGGACGCATACGCTTCGATGCCCTGACGCGTCAGACACAAGGCGAATACGAGCATATCGTCACCGATATTCCTGGAGGCAATAATCACTGGAGCCGCACGGTACGCTTCGGGCCGGACGGCCTGATGTATGTATCGGTCGGATCGAGCTGTAATGCCTGTGTGGAAAAAAATCCGAAGCGGGCAGCCATGCTGCGCTATGACTCAAACGGCGGAAAGGAAGAATTATTTGCGACGGGGCTGCGCAATACGGTCGGTTTTGACTGGCATCCTGTCACCCATGAACTGTTCGGCGTCGATAACGGTCGCGATTTCCTGGGCGATGATTTCCCGCCCTGCGAACTTAACCGGATCGAGCAAGGCAAGTTTTACGGCTGGCCTTATGCGAACGGCAACAAAATCCCTGATCCTGACTTTGGCGCCGGCAATGAGGAAAAAATACGCAACAGCCAGGCTCCGGTTCATGAATTTGCAGCCCATACAGCACCTCTTGGCATCACTTTCCTTCGCAGCAAAAACTTGCCGCCGGAATTCAAAAACTCGGCACTGGTCGCCCTGCACGGCTCCTGGAACCGCACCGAAAAAATCGGTTATAAGGTCGTGTCGCTGCATTTTGGACCCAATGGCACGATCACGGAACGCAACTTTGTTACCGGCTTTGAACATAAAGGCGACGTCATAGGCCGGCCTGTCGATGTTGCCGAGGGACCGGACGGTGCTATTTATATCTCGGATGACTTTACGGGCAGTATCTACCGCGTTTACCGGCATTAAGTAATAGGCATGAAATTAATCAGGAAATTATAGGTGCGAATGAATTCGCACCTACATCGAAAAATCTCTGCTCATTTAAGAAAATTATTTTCCTATGTTACAAGAATACAGCCGGGGCATTTTACGCTGCCGCGGCTCAAGACTCCGGCAACTCAACCGCATCGCCTATACCGTTAAGCGCAGCATCAAGCCGTCTCTCGTCCAGCTCATTCTCCCATTTGGCAGCGACCACAGTCGCGACACCGTTACCGATCAGATTGGTCAGCGCGCGTGCCTCTGACATAAAGCGGTCTATGCCGAGAATCAGCGCCAGCCCGGCCAACGGAATGGTCGGGATGGCCGACAACGTCGCGGCCAGGGTAATAAAGCCGCTGCCGGTCACACCCGATGCGCCTTTCGAGGTCAGCAGCAGAACGCCGAGTATCGTCAATTCCTGCGTCAGCGTCAGCGGCGTGTTGGTAGCCTGAGCGACGAAGATCGCGGCCATGGTCAGGTAAATCGATGTGCCGTCCAGATTGAACGAATACCCGGTCGGAATCACCAGGCCCACAACGGATTTCGAACAGCCCAGTTTCTCCATTTTCAGCATGATGCGCGGCAGTACCGATTCCGAGGAAGACGTGCCCAGCACAATCAGCAACTCCTCCTTGATGTAGCGTATGAATTTCAGGATGCTGAAACCCGTCAATCGAGCGATCAGCCCCAGCACGATAAAAATAAACAGTAGACAGGTCAGATAAAAGCTGCCCATCAATTTCGCCAAAGGCGCGAGCGTTGCGATGCCGTATTTGCCGATCGTAAAGGCCATGGCCCCGAAAGCGCCGATCGGCGCCAGCTTCATGACAGTCGCGACGATACCGAACAGCACCTGCGAAACCTTGTCGATGAACAGTGCTACGTCTTCGCCGAGTTTCCCCATGGCGGCCAGCGAGAAACCGAACAGCAACGCAAACAGCAACACCTGCAGGATATCGCCCTTGGCGAAGGCATCGACAACGCTAGTAGGAATGATATTGAGTAGAAAATCCACGGTGCTCTGTGTTTTCGCCGCCGTGGTATAGGCAGTTAATCCCGTGGTATCGAGCGTGCTGACATCAATATTCATGCCTGCGCCGGGCTTGATGACATGAACTACGATCAGCCCGATAGCCAGCGCCAACGTGCTGACGACCTCGAAATAGACTAACGCCCTGATGCCGACGCGCCCGACCTTGTTCATATCCCGCATGCCAGCAATGCCGGAAACGACGGTGCAGAAAATGATCGGCGTGATAATCATCTTGACCAGCTTGATGAAACCGTCGCCTAAAGGTTTCATGGCGATGCCGGTTTCAGGATAGAAATGGCCGAGCAGAATGGCCAGTGCAATGGCCGTCAATACTTGAACATAAAGCTGTTGATAGGATTTTTTCCGGCTCTGGACGACTTGCATGGATACTCAGGATAAAAATTTCAGTTAACGCCACTGTGCGGGCCGACGTGCGCCAATCAAATGCTGGCGCCAGTATTGATTATTCAAACTCGATACCAACACCTTGCCGGTACGCTGGCTGGGAGCATGGATAAAGTTATTATCGCTGATATACAGGCCGACATGGGAAAACGGGCGGCCATTGGTATTGAAAAAAACCAGATCGCCGGAACTGAGATCGTGTATCGAGATCGGCGGCAGGGCCCTGGCCATCTCGCGCGTCGTGCGCGGCAAAGCGATGCCTTGCCGTTCATAAACATGTTTGATAAAGCCGCTGCAATCGAAACCCTCTTGCGGAGAGGACTTGCCATAGCGATAGGGAACGCCTTGTAAGCTCAGGGCATAATTGATGACCGGCGGCAGTTGTGAGTGCGCGGGCCTCACCGGACTGATTTTAGGCTCATGGGCGCAACCGACAAACAAAGCCGACACTAACGGCAGGATAAGCCGGATGAAAAAATACAGATCGTCTACTCCAGCGGAATTTTTCAATGGCTTTGATAATAAAAACAGTTAAGAATTATTAACAGGAACGGCATACAACTAAATGATTGCATTATCATATCCGAATCCGATAACAAGCGCACATAATCGGCTTGAGAAACGTTTAATGGCTTCAGGAACCTGAGCTGTTCAAGCAGCTGTCCAGCTTGTTCTTTAACGAAACGCTAAACAGGAACATTATTATGCGGAAGACTATCGGTTATGCCGCCCATGATCATCACTCCCTGCTCGTCCCGTTCAGCTTTGAGCGGCGCGATCCGAAACCGACCGATGTCCAGATCGATATTTTATTCTGCGGCGTATGTCATTCCGATCTTCATCAGGTACGCAATGAATGGGGCGGCTCGACATTTCCGATCGTGCCGGGCCATGAAATCATCGGCAAAGTGACCGCTGTTGGCAGTGACGTAACGGATTTTAAAATCGGTGAACTGGTCGGCGTCGGCTGCCTGGTCGACTCATGCGGCACCTGCCCCGATTGCCACGATCATCAGGAGCAGTTCTGCGACTGCGGCCACGTTTACCTATAACAGCCCAGATCCGCATACCGGCCTAATGACTTACGGCGGCTATTCCAATCAGATCGTCGTCGACCAGCGTTTTGTGCTGCATATCTCGGATAGCCTTGATCCGGCTGCGGCAGCACCCTTATTATGCGCGGGCATTACCACTTACTCCCCGTTACGGCACTGGCAGGTAGGGCCGGGCGACAAAGTCGGCATTGTCGGCCTGGGCGGACTCGGTCACATGGCGGTAAAATTCACGCGTGCGTTTGGTGCTCATGTCGTGTTGTTCACAACCTCGGCAAACAAAACGGAAGACGCCAAGCGCCTGGGCGCCCATGAAGTGGTCGTGTCGAAAGATGCCGATGCAATGGGCAAGCACCGCGCCAGCTTTGATTTTATCCTGAATACCGTGGCCGCTTCGCACAATCTGGACGCTTACACGGCATTGCTCAAGAGGGACGGCACTTTATGCCTGGTGGGCGTGCCCGATCACGCGCATCCCTCCCCTGCCGTTGGCAACCTGATCTTCAAGCGCCGCAGCATTGCCGGCTCTCTGATCGGCGGTTTAAAGGAAACACAGGAAATGCTCGATTTTTGTGCCCAGCACCAGATTACGGCCGATATCGAAATCATCCCGATCCAGCAAATTAATGAAGCCTATGAACGTATGCTGAAGAGCGATGTGAAGTACCGCTTCGTTATTGACCTGGCCAGTTTAAAGGGTGATACAGACCGTTAAGTTTTTACTCGATCTGGCGGGCATCAAGCCACAAAAAAGAGCACGGTAAAGTAATGACAGATACTGCCCGCCAATACAAAAATGTGCCAAATATTATGAAAATACCTGACTCTGTCATCCAGCGCGTAAAACACCACGCCTACGCTATAAAACAGCCCTCCCGACAAGAGCCAGACAAAGCCCTTCATCGGCATGACTTGCAGCAATGGCTTGAGGGCAATCAGTATAATCCAGCCCATCAGAAGATAAATAACGACCGGCAGAATTCGCTGCTCTTTTTTGGACAGTAACTCCAGCAGGCTCCCTAGCGCCGCCAGACTCCAGACGATTCCAAATATTGACCAGCCCCAGCTGCCACGCAATGTAACCAGTGTGAAAGGCGTATAGGTGCCGGCAATCAGGATATAAATGGCATGATGGTCGAGTTCGGCGAACAGTTCTTTGGCTTTGCCCTCCAAGCCGTGGTAGAGCGTCGAAAAAGTATAGACCAGTACAAGAGAGGCTCCATAAATACTGAAGCTGATGATTTTCCATACATCTCCCTGTCGTGCCGCCAGCACAACCAGCATTACCAGGCCCGTAGAGGCGGCTATCGCGCCCAGTAAATGACTGATGACATTGAATCGTTCTCCATCATGCACTTGCGCTACCCTTAACTTTGCTAAACCCGGTCATGTAATAGCGTTACCAGCTCGACTGGATTAAGAATACGTGCTCTTTAAGCCCTTGTCATTGTCGGTTTCTGTCTCGATTGCCACTGTAGCTTTCGACTGCCTGCCCGAATAGGAGATTGACATGCCCGTGTATCAATTCCAATTCATTGCCCCCCGGTTAGCAAGCTTTGCAAATTTCGCAACGGTAAGCAACAGGATCGGCCCGATAACAAAGCAGCCGGTCAAGACCAGCAGCAGGATGCGCTCGCGACCAATGGGCGTGACGATATCGGCAAGCGCCAGCCAATAAGTCACACCCAACTGGAACAGTGCGATACCGAACCATAAACCGGGCGCCCTTACACCGTTGCAAGGCAAATCAGCAAATTGCGATGGACGGTCGTCATAGTGCTTCCGCTCAGCCAGGCCACGCCCTTGCAACGACGACAGGAAAAATTGCGCAACCGAGAAGCTGACATAGCTAAGGAACATGAACGACAAACTGTCGAAGAACGGCATGCCGAATACGATCAGGTCGTTTTCGAGCACATCGTAGTGATAAACGTACCAGCCGAAAGGAAAATCAAAGTTGATGCTGCCCCATTCGGCGGCCCATGCCACGAAATAGCCGTTGATCAGCCAGATCAGCGTACGCCGCATCCTTTGTTTGAAATAAGACAGCATCAAAAATGCGCAGAGAGCGCGCGCGACATAGGATCGGACAATTAAGGACGATACTAATTGCTGAATCACTGGATAATCACTTTCATCAGTATCTGATGGCTAATTGGGCATGGACCTGCAAGCCGGACAGTCTTGAATATATTTCTCCACAATCAGGAAACCTTAAGTTTCGCTTTTTTTTGAAACCGATATTTTTGATAAAGTTCCAAAAGAAAAATATCTATGATCACCCTAATTCACAAGTGTATATTCGCTTGTCAATCGGGCTTGGTCAATAATGGACAG
The DNA here is from genome assembly GCF_000427625.1 of Methylobacter luteus IMV-B-3098. GTDB lineage: Bacteria > Pseudomonadota > Gammaproteobacteria > Methylococcales > Methylomonadaceae > Methylobacter > Methylobacter luteus. Next base: position 259,109 of record NZ_KE386569.1, on the reverse strand, counting down.
TACATGCTTGCGACAGTGGAGATGGAGCTCAATAGCGGGCGAAATCGTGCAACCAAACCGGCCTTGATCCAGGAAAATTCGAAAAACCGTAAAAATTGAATGCGGGGAAGAGTATCTCATAATAACGAATACAACAAAGAGCACACCTAAGATGAACGAAACAGAAAATCTCGACGACATAGCCATCGATTGCCGTAAACTGATTGCGTCCCAGCAAACATTATTGCTATCGACCGCCACAGCGAACGGCACTCCCGACATCAGTTATGCACCTTTTGTACAAGATCAGGCAGGATGCTTTTATATCTTTGTCAGCGAACTTGCCAGCCACACTGCCAATTTGCTGCTCAATCCGCAGGCATCTGTGATGTTTATACGCCCGGAATCCGAATCTCATAATCTATTTGCGCGTGAGCGGGCTGTATTTGGTTGTAAAGTTAACGAGATAGCACATGATGACGAGATTTACACTATCCAGTTGCAAGCCCTGAGCGCCAAATTCGGCGAAGTCGTCAGCCTGTTACGTTCGTTGTCGGATTTTCATTTATTTGCTTTACATCCTGAAAATGGACGATATGTGGTAGGTTTCGGTCGCGCTTATATTATTGACATGCATAACGGGAGCGTGCGCCCTGTTAATTCAAAAACATAAGGTATAGATACAATTGATTTTTAGACTTGATGGCCTTATATCAGACCTGTCTAAACTTTAAAAGAAGATCCCCAACATGAGTTCCATGCATATAGTCTGCCCTTTCTGTCACACCACAAATCGAATTCCTTCCGACCGTTTGGAGCACCACCCCCATTGCGGAAAATGTAAGCAAACTTTATTTACCGGCCAGCCACTGGAATTAAACAGCGATCATTTCCAACGTCATATTTCGCTCAATGATATTGCTGTCGTTGTCGATTTCTGGGCGCCCTGGTGCGGGCCTTGCAAGATGATGGCTCCGGCTTTCGCCCAGGCTGCGGCTAAACTTGAACCTCGGGTACGTTTGGCCAAGCTTAATACTGAACAGGAACAAGGCATTGCCGCTCAATTTAACATTCGCAGCATTCCTACGATGATTCTATTTAAAGCCGGCCGTGAGATTGCCCGTCAGTCAGGCGCCATGAATGCCCAAGATATTGAGCGCTGGATCAGCAGTCATGTTTAAATTCATCCTGGCTTGTTGAAGCATGATCAGGATGCATTTATGCTATGGAAATGGATTGATTACAGAAACAATCGCGCTACGCTTGGCTTGAACCGGATATTCAGTATGAACGCAGAGAATTTGAATAAGAGGGATGACGGTGAAAAAATCAAAAGCATTAGTAGCTATTGAAAAAGATGGGGTGAACGATGGGGCTCGAACCCACGACAACCGGAATCACAATCCGGGGCTCTACCAACTGAGCTACGCTCACCATAATATGGACTTCTCAAGAAATGGCGCGCTTGGCAGGACTCGAACCTGCGACCCCCGGCTTAGAAGGCCGGTGCTCTATCCGGTTGAGCTACAAGCGCAAATTGGTCGGGGTAGAGGGATTCGAACCCCCGACATCCTGCTCCCAAAGCAGGCGCGCTACCAAACTGCGCTATACCCCGACGACCTTCTTTATTAATGGCTTGCTAAACTTCTCAACCACCCTTGAAGAGCTGACTATGATAAGGGAGCTTCCCTTTCTCGTCAACTCTTTTTTGAGTATTTTTATAGTTATTTTTCAAATAAAGCATAAATCATTGAAATTAAAATACTTCATCATCACATTTAAAACACATCTGGCCGCCTATACGACGGCCGAATTTGATGATTACAACTTGGCTTTAACAAGCTGATAAATTTCTTCAGCCGCCACATCAGCGCCCTTCATGATCCGTTCCAGTTCTGCCAGCTTTGCCTCGGCAAAGTCTCTGTCTTTAAGACTGCCGGCGTTGATATAGACATTCAGAGCTGCGCTTTTTAAGGCGCCGTAGCCGGCCATCACAGCCACGCCGGCATCACTGATCACGCCCAGATTACCCTTATCTGCCGCAATACGGCTTAATTCAATTGCTTCCGCACTGGCGCGGGCACATGCCAGAGGTACCTCTGTCGCTTCTTTTAACACGGCCTGAATAGCTGCACTGCGCGCCGTTTTTTCCTCTTCAGTTTCTTTCGGCAAACCGTAGGTAGCCATTAAACGATCAAAGACATCCACATCGGCTTTAATCATGCCGATCAGTTTTTCCCGCAGAGCTTCCGATTTCTCCAGCAGCGCCTGCATTTCAGCTTCGACCTCGACGTATTTAGGCTTGCCGATAGTCAGATTGCACACCATGCTGGTTAAGGCGGCCGATTGCGCGCCCATTACAGCGGCGGCGCTGCCGCCGCCGGGCGTAGGCGCTTTGCTGGCCAATTCATCAAGGAATACCTGGACTGATTTATCTTTTATTTCGCTCATTACTATCCTTCTTTAATCATTAACTCTACTTCTCAAGCAAACGCGTTTGCCCTGAGATAATATTTTGGCTTTACCTGTACGTGAGCCTGAACATTTATTGCCATATTATTCCCGGCGCCAATTCGTGCCGCCCGGCACATCTTCCAGAATGACACCCTGCTCTTTCAATTCATCGCGAATACGATCGGCAATTGACCAGTCTTTATTCTTTTTGGCATCGAGGCGCGCCTGGATTTGCTGTTCAATCTGCTCACCTGATAAAATCACGGCGCCCGAACCGGCTATTGCTCCACCTTTAAGAAAAGTTTCAGGAGCATCTTGCAGTATTCCCAGCAGACTGCCTAAATATCTTAGCGTAGCCGCCAATTGCACCGCTTTTTCTCTATCGTTTTCCTTGACTTTATTCAACTCTCTGGCCAGATCAAATAATACGGACAGGACAACAGGCGTATTAAAATCATCATCCATGGCCTGTTCAAACCGCGTTTTATAATCGGCTTCTATTGTTGCCTCTACCAATTCGATGCCACGCAGAGCCGTATAAAGCCGTGTTAGGGCTGCTGCTGCCTCATTCAAATGCTCGTCGGAATAATTCAGCGGACTGCGATAATGACTGGAAAGAATAAAGAAACGTATAATTTCAGGCCGATAGCGTTGCAGCACTTCCCGAACGGTAAAGAAATTGCCCAGTGATTTGGACATTTTCTCTTCATTGATACGCACAAAGCCGTTGTGCATCCATAAATTAACGAATTTTTCACCGGTCGCACCTTCCGACTGGGCGATTTCATTTTCATGGTGAGGAAACTGCAGATCCATGCCGCCACCATGAATATCGAAATGATTTCCCAGGCAGCAGGTCGACATGGCCGAACATTCGATATGCCAACCGGGACGACCCAGGCCCCAAGGCGATTCCCAGGCCGGCTCATTCGGCTTAGCCATTTTCCACAACACGAAATCCATCGGATTCTGCTTGGCCAGATCCACGTCAACGCGTTCGCCGGCCTGCAGTTCGTCCAGGTTCTTACCCGACAATTGGCCGTAGTTTTTGAATTTGTCTACCGAATAGAACACATCGCCATTACTGCCAACATAAGCCAGTCCTTTAGCCACCAAGGACTCAATCATGGCAATAATCTGTGCGATGGATTGCGTGGCTCTGGGTTCGATATCGGGCGGCAGCACCGAAAGTGCCCGCTCATCCTCATGCATAGCCTCGATGAAACGCTCCGTCAGTTTGCCGAATTCTTCGCCGTTTTCATTGGCCCTCTGAATAATCTTGTCATCAATGTCGGTTATATTACGCACATAAGTCAAGTCATAACCCAAATAACGAAAATAGCGCGCAACCGTATCAAACACGACCATGACGCGAGCATGACCGATATGACAGTAGTCATAAACTGTCATGCCGCAAACATACATGCCGACTTTGCCCGCTTCGCGCGGCTGAAACAATTCTTTCTTTCGAGTCAGGGTGTTATATATTTTTAACATTTAGTTATAGTTACCATGTCATATCGTTAAAAAATCCATCCAAGCGCCCGTAATCGACTTCTGCAAGACAGAGCGCCAGATGAAATTGTGTAAGTTTATAAACAAAATCGCACAATTTACCAAGCACATACTTCTCTTTCAAGATAAAAACACATAGAATCTGGCATTTGCATCACTCATAAGGAAATCCCATGCGCGTCTTCATTCTTTTCATGATGCTGTCTCTAACAACACTTTCTTTTGCAACGGAAAACAAAATGTCTGACACACAAACCAAAGTTAAATTAACAACAACACTCGGTGAAATCGTTATTCAGCTGAATCCTGAAAAAGCGCCCGTTTCATCGGCAAATTTTCTGACTTATGTTAACGAAGGCTTTTACAACGGCACTATTTTCCATCGCATTATTCCAGGCTTTATGGCGCAAGGCGGCGGTTTCGATACCAGCTTCAACCAAAAAGCCGTGCATGCTCCCATCAAAAACGAAGCCAATAATGGCCTGCCCAATAGTCGCGGCACAATCGCCATGGCACGCACACCAGATCCCGACTCTGCAACTGCGCAGTTTTTTATCAATTATAAAGATAACTCATTCCTGAACCACACCAGCCCGACGCCTAATGGCTGGGGTTATGCCGTTTTTGGCGAAGTGATCGAAGGCATGGACGTAGTCGACGCCATGGCCAAGCAGCCCACAGGTAACCGCGGTCCGCATCAGGACGTGCCTAAGACCGACATCGTGATTGAAAAAGCTGAAGTCATTAAATAATCATCAAGATAAAAACTAAAGACGAGCAATTGAAAGCCCAAGGCTGAATCCGGTTTTGCCTTGGGCTTTTTCACCTGTTTCTTCATGAATAAAGACATTCTATTCATTTCAGATCTGCATATCTCCCTGGATAAACCTGAAATTACGCGCCGTTTTCTTGCCTTTCTTGAAAAGCGAGCATCCAAGGCTGCGGCAGTTTATATTCTGGGCGATCTTTTCGATGCCTGGATAGGTGATGACGACCCTACCCCGCCCAACAACAAGATTCGGAAACAGCTGAAACAACTGACTGATTCGGGCACAAAAGTTTATTTACAGCAAGGCAACCGTGATTTCCTGCTGGGCGATAAGTTCTGCCAGGAGACCGGCGTGATCTTGATGGATGATTATATAGTCATTGATCTTTATGACATGCCTACCTTGCTCACACACGGCGATTTACTCTGCACCGACGACCTGCCCTATCAGGCTTTTAGAGCAAAATCACATACGCCGGAATGGAAGCGCTATGTCTTATCTAAACCACTACTCCTGCGCTTACTGATGGCGCGCTGGTACCGTTTTCGCAGCCACTTTCATAAACGCAAAAAAACGCAGGAAATCATGGACGTCAATCAAAATGCGGTAGAGGCTGTCATGCGGGAACACAACAGCTTGCGCCTGATTCATGGACATACTCACCGACCCGGCATTCATAACTTTGAAATAGACGGACAGCCTGCCCAACGCTTTGTACTTTCTGCCTGGAGAAGGGATGCGGCCGAAGTTTTGTGCTGGAATCGCAACGGTTACAGCATAGAAGCCATTTAACCAATCAGCTTGAAGCGGCTTCCTATGGTCTGATATCCGGATTAATTACTGTTCTAGCGTAACGAACTCACCGTGACCAGATAGGAAGTAATCCTTTAGAAAATTATTAGGCAAATGAAACACGGCCAGACTCAAGCTCATCAGTTCAAGCAAACCGCATAAGCAAGCTTATATAACGACATAAATTTGTCACACATCGCCAAGCCGACAAACTTAAAATAATCATTAGCATTTCAGGCAGTTGTATAGAGCATGCGTTTTACTCTGAGTAAATTAGTGTCAGTCACTTTCTACGATTTTGTGTCGAGCAAGAACGCAGAAAAGACCTTATAACCACCTTAAGAGTTGACTTTTGGGGTAAAATCATTAAATTTAAGCGTCTGGTGTGACCAGGAAAAATTCCTTATTAAAGAGATAGAAAAAGTCACCCTAATGCTTTAAAACTAATATTAGTCTTAAAAAAACATAATCAGTATTCTGTCTAATTAACAGAATATCAGGAGAAATATATATGAAGAAGCCTTTAAAAAGTTGGCTGCTTGCTTCAAGTGTGGCTGCTATATTAGCTGCTCCAGCGGTTTCAACTGCTAACAGCGAAGTTGAAAAACTGACTCAAAACCCGGCTAACTGGGCTACGTGGGGTGGTGACTACGCCGGTACTCGCTACAGCAAATTGAATCAGATCAACGTCAACAACGTTAAAAATCTGCAGCCTGCATGGTCTTTCTCTACAGGCGTATTACGTGGTCATGAAGGCGGCCCGCTGGTGGTTAACGATGTGCTTTACATCCATACCCCATTCCCCAACACTGTTTACGCGATTGACCAAAAAACTCAATCTGTAATTTGGGAATTCACTCCTACACAAGACGCTGACGTTACTATTCCGGTTATGTGCTGCGACACTGTTAACCGTGGTTTAGCTTACGGCGACGGCAAAATTTTCTTACAGCAATCCGATACCGTGTTAACGGCTTTAGATGCTAAAACCGGCAAACGCGTATGGAGCGTACAAAACGGCGACCCTAAACTGGGTATGACCAACACTCAAGCTCCATTAGTTGTTAAAGACAAAGTGCTGACCGGTATTTCTGGCGGTGAGTTCGGTGTTCGTGGCTTCCTGGCCGCTTATGACATCAGAACCGGCGAATTGGCATGGAAAGGCTACAGCATGGGTCCAGACGGCGATACGCTGATCGATCCTAAAAAGACAACAACCTGGAAAGACGGCAAAGTTACTCCTGTTGGCGAAAATTCAAGCACAGGCACCTGGGAAGGCGACCAATGGAAAATCGGCGGCGGTACAACCTGGGGCTGGTACAGCTATGACCCTAAACTGAACCTGGTGTATTACGGATCAGGCAACCCGTCCACATGGAACCCTACACAACGTCCTGGCGACAACAAATGGTCTATGTCTTTATGGGCTCGTGACGCTGACACCGGGGAAGTTAAATGGGTTTACCAAATGACTCCTCACGATGAGTGGGATTTCGACGGCATCAACGAAACTGTTCTGGTTGACCAGGAAGTCAAAGGCAAAATGCACAAAACTATCGTGCATTTCGACCGCAATGGTTTTGGCTACACGTTAGATCGTGAAACTGGCGAATTGCTGGTTGCTGAAAAATTCGACAAATCCGTCAACTGGGCTACCCACGTTGACATGAAAACAGGTCGTCCTCAAGTTGTTTCAAAATACTCTACCGAACAAAACGGTGAAGACGTAACCACTGAAGGCGTTTGCCCTGCTGCATTGGGCAGCAAAAACCAACAACCAGTGTCTTACTCTCCTGACACCGGCCTGTTCTATATCTCTGGCAACCACTTGTGCATGAACTACGAACCATTCGAAGTTTCATACACAGCCGGCCAGCCTTATGTAGGTGCCACCCTGACCATGGAACCTGCTGGTGCAGACGTTCTCACAGGCAAACCCGACAACTCAACCAACCTAGGTCAGTTTACAGCGTATGACGCTAAAACCGGTAAAATCGTCTGGTCCAACAAAGAGCAATTCTCTGTATGGTCAGGTTCTGTTGCTACATCCGGTGGCGTTGTGTTCTACGGTACTCTTGAAGGCTACCTGAAAGCAGTTGATGCTAAAACCGGTAAAGAATTGTACAAATTCAAAACACCTTCCGGCATCATCGGCAACGTTAATACTTGGGAATACAACGGCAAACAATATGTTGGCGTTCTGTCAGGTATCGGCGGCTGGGCTGGTATCGGTATCGCAGCAGGTCTTGACACCGGTGAAGAAAACTCAAACTCTGAAGGTTTAGGTGCTGTTGGCGCATACAGAAGCTTGAGCTCTTTCACTAAATTAGGTGGTACATTAACTGTATTCGCATTACCTAATTAATAAATCGATCTGATTTTTTAGGTTGATCCTGAAAAGCCCTGACCGGTAATCGGTCAGGGCTTTTTTTTGCCAATCAATTTCTTAAGCTGGACATAATATAAACCTAAGCTATAGTTAGACTTTTCTATCCTTATCATAAGAAATTCTATGTCACCGCAACATGCATTCGATCAGTTAATGACTGAGTTCAACCCGTGCCCTGCCGATTTTTATTTTCTGAATTTGATTCCATTAATTGAGATCATATGGGTCAATGGCGAAAATCAGCCTGGAGAATTAAGGATTCACTACAACTTTCTTATCGAACATATTGTTTTTTTAGATCGCATAGCAAGCATTCAGCAGTCAGCATTGAAGATGCCAATGCTTTCCTTAATCGCTTTGCTCATAACCGGCCTTCTGCCCGTTTGCTGGCAGAATTAAGATCAACTGTGTCTAGAGCACTACCCGCGCAAAGACACTCAACAATTTTTGAGTACTGCTTGGATATTGCCGCAGCCTGCACGACCCAATATCCTTATGGATTAAGGCACAGAATTATTGATGAAGAAAAAAACTGTTAACGAAAATCTTCGCTGAACTTAATATTAAGCCGGATACGATTCTACCTGACTAGTTCCAATCACTGCATTGAACTAATTTTTTGTTTAAATAACAAATCGTTATACAGTAAACTAGTGATTCTTATTGTTCAATTTACACAAGGAGAACTTAATGCGGGCTTCGCATCAGATTAATAAAGTACTTGCCGGATTATTTCTAACCGCAGTGACGCTTTCGGCCGCGGCGGAAGAAAAATTCAAAGTCTGCGCGGATCCATTGAACCCGCCTTATTCGACTAAAAATCAGGACGGCTTTGAAAATAAAATCGCCGAACTGTTCGCCAAGGAACTCGGCCAGACGCTTGAATACACATGGCTTCCTCAACGCATCGGCTTTGTTCGCAATACCTTGAACGCGCCATTAAAAGAAGACGATGTAGACAGTAAAGAGTTTAAGTGCGATGTCATCATGGGCGTTCCTGCCGACTATGACCTCACGTTAACGACAGTGCCCTACTACCATTCGACTTATGTGCTGTTGATTGCCAAGGGCCGCGGATGGGATGACATAAAGGATGCCTCGCAGTTGGCCGATTTGTCGCCGGAACGTGAGGAAGATCTGCGGATTGCCATGTTTGATCGAGGCCCAGGAACAGCCTGGCTGCAAAAAAACGGCCTGCTTGACCAAGGTATTCCCTATCAATCCATGTCGGGTGATGCGGAAAATAACGTGGCCATGCAGATACTCAATGATATAAATGCGAAAAAGATCGACATGGTTATTCTTTGGGGACCGATGGCCGGCTATGTCATCTCACAAAGCTCAAAGAACAGTTATACGATGATTCCGATGCAATCGGCCCCCGGCATGAAATTCGATTTCTCAATGGCGATGGGCGTGCGCTATGGCGACAAGGCCAGACAGGAAACGCTCAATAAACTGATTGTCGCCAAAGCAGACCAGATTCAGGCAATCATTAAAAGCTATAACGTTCCCTTATTGCCGATACCGAAACAGGTGAAACGCGAAGATGATGACTAAATAGTCTTGATTCTAAAGGCGACCTTGATTGGTCGCCTTGTGTTAATTGCGATTAAACAATTTGATAAGATGAGCCAATCTGGTAGCCCGCTCATGTGACAATTGCCCCCATTGAAAGCGCCATTGCCAATTGCCCTCAATAGTACCGGGAACGTTCATCCGATGACTGGAATCCAGCTCCAGAATATCCTGCATAGGAATAATCGCCAAATTAGCAACCGATGCCAGCGCGGCGTGTATCAGAGCACAGTGCAAAGGCATTGCGGGGTTACCGAGATATTCATAGACGAATCTTTTTTCCTCCTCACTCAACGCTTGCGACCAGCCTAAAGTCGTATCATTGTCGTGAGTGCCGGTATAAACCACGCAGTTTTTTTCATAGTTATTCGGTAAATAAGGATTATCAGGCCCGCTACCGAAAGCAAATTGCAGAATCTTCATGCCCGGCAGTTCAAATTCGTCCCGCAATTCCACGACTTCAGGAGTAATAATGCCCAAATCCTCGGCAACCAATGGAATCGATCCATGTTCAGCTTTTATGGCGTTCAGCAGGTCTTTTCCCGGAGCCTTAACCCACTGGCCATGAATCGCCGTCTCTTCCTCGGCCGGTATCTCCCAGGCTGCCTCGAGTCCTCGGAAATGATCGATGCGCAAAATGTCGAACAGCTCGAGCTGCGTATGCATACGCTCAACCCACCAGTGAAATCCGGTATCCTTCAGATATTCCCAGTCATAATGGGGATTTCCCCAGCGCTGGCCTGTAGCGGAAAAATAATCGGGCGGCACACCTGTCACCACGGACATTTGACCGGACTCGTCGAGTTTAAAAACCTGGCGATTAGCCCACACGTCAGCGCTGTCATAAGACACGAAAATCGGAATATCGCCGAATAACAGCACGCCGTGCTGATTAGCGTAAGCCTTTAATTCCAGCCATTGCCTGAAAAAGATATATTGTTCGAATTTAATTCTCTCAATTTCCGTATTTAAACGACGACGGGCTTCTTTAATCGCTTTTACGTCTCTTTCCTTGAAGTGCTCTGGCCACTGATTCCAGCACAGTTGATTAAACTCATTCCGGAGCGCAATAAATACGGCAAAATCATCGAGCCAGAACGCCTGAGCCTCACAAAAATCCGCAAACTGTTCTTTATCCTGTGTCTCGGCACGTTCCAGAAACTCTTGAAAAGCCAATGCCATCAAGTAGCCCTTGTCGGAATTCGAAGCATTCTGATAGATTTGACTGGATAACTGCAACCAGCCTTTATCAGCCAACCAATCCATATTAATAAATGACGGATTACCGGCGTGTGCCGATAAACATTGATAAGGCGAACGATCCGCATGGGTCATGCCCAAGGGTAGCGTTTGCCATACGGCGATGCCGGCATCCGCTAGAAAATTAACAAAATGATACGCTTCCTGACCCAAGTCCCCCAGACTGCCAGCACCTGGCAATGATGAAATATGCAACAGTATGCCGGCGCGGCGTTTGCTTAACATGTCATTCCTGCTTAATATATTTAAATGTGTTCAATGCCGGGCCGCATGGCGCCGCCCATAGCAGGAGCGCCTGAACCCTGGGTAAATGACATGGACAGATAAGCCGGCGGTTCCTCACCTAATAACCTGTACAAATTGGTCAAATTGAGCCGGAACTGTTTTTCAAAATTGCTGACCGCTTCGCCGGGATTGTAATCGCCAAACCACCAAAACCAGTCGGAACCCTCGCAAACTGCGAGCTGAAACTCAGCCTTCTGTACTTGTTCGTCAGTCAAGCGTCCTGTGGAAACGACTTTATCAAATGCCCATTTAACGTCACCGAGCATATCCCATCCCCGATTTTTGTCGACATCGCCTATCCACGTTGAAAAAGTACCATAGACCCAACTGCCGGCAACCAATCTGGACAAAGGCTTAACCTCTACCCTATTTTTCAGGCATTCTGAAAAAGTAGTTAATTCAATCCCCGGATGACTGGATAATCGTTTATATAAAGCGCTAAGAAAATAGTAACCGTTAGCAGGAAAATATTCCCAGGCATTCTCGCCATCCATAATGATGGGAACGACTGTATCATCCGGCTCATGCATGGCAATATTTTCCAGATGATGAATCAAATCGCTGACAGCATCATCGGCATGCCATTTGGAATACTCAAAACCGATCAGGTCGGATAATCCGTCATCGCGGAAAAAACAGGCGATATCGGTATCTCGAAGCATAAAAGCGTGATGTATGCTTGGCTTTTCCGCGTCTTCAACCAGATTTAAACTGTTATGCGCCACCGAGCCGCCGCTTGCCGCCCAGTCAAAACCGACATCATCCAGTATTTTCAACGTCTGTTCGCTGATACTGCCTTCTGAAGGCCAACATCCTTTCGGTTTAAAACCAAAAAAGCGTTTAAAGGTCTGCACGCCTTTTTCGAGATGCCATCTGACTCGCTCTTCTCCGCCCGGATAAGCATCCAGTTCCGGTAGCGGCGCATGAGGCATGGCCTCATGCGTGGAGTTCAAATCCAATAAAAGCGGCATGATAGGATGCGCATAAGGCGTTACCGACAGCTCAATCTGGCCTTTTCTGGCCAATACCTTATACCTGAGAATGACGTTGGCCAGTTGCTCGCCTATAATTTCCAGGATTTCCAGTCTTTCATGCAGCGTATAACCGGCGCCTTTTTCTATCAAGCGCTTGACTCTGATGTCCGCTAACTTGACGGTTTCCCCTATCCAGGCCAGGTGATACCAGACTAGAATGTCACTGATAAATTGAGAATTGACGTAATTTAAAGACTCATAATGGTGCTCAAGCCATTCAGCCATCTCAACCAATTTTTTAAACGCCGGATAACGATTGATTTGCCGCTCCCGGTTGGCACGCATACAGTCCTTAATCAACTTCAAGCGAGCTTCGGGATCGGCTGGAATGCTCGGCTCGACCAGCGCCGCCAATAGCGGGTCAGTAATTGAAATACCATCATGCAAATAACTACTGACCTGCTTGGCATAGTCCTCTATCTGCTCCAGCAAGATAGGAGCAAAGTTTACTACGGCCTTGGCTTTGGGCACGGCTTCCAGATGCGCCACCATATCAACATAATCCTTAATCACATGGAGATACGTCCACGGCAGTTTATATTCGCCTGTCTGTAAGTCTCTATATTCCGGCTGATGCATATGCCAGCACAATACTAATTTCAATTTCTTTTTATCAAACATAATGTCGTCTGCTTTGTCCTTGTCTTATCTGGCGTAATTAAAACCACCTCATCGGGATAACATGAAACCTTTCTTCCTCAGTCCCCTGAAGAACTTCACCGCTTATCTGACATAGTGCCTTCGAAGCCCCAGCATATCTGGCGTCACTAACACGACCCCGCCGGGGCTGACATAAAATCTTTTTTCATCTTCTTCCCTGTTTTCGCCGATCACAGTACCTTCCGGCACTTCGCAGCCTTTTTCTATAATAGCTTTCGTGATACGGCAATGACGGGCGATATTGACCTCAGGCAGAACAATTGTATCCTTCAAGGTTGTATAGGAATTAACTCTAACGTTAGAAAACAACAAGGAATGCCTGACCGTCGATCCGGAAATCACACATCCGCCAGACACCATGGAATCGACGGCCATTCCACGCCGCTTGTCATTATCAAAAACAAATTTGGCCGGTGGCGCCTGTACCTGGTAAGTCCAGATCGGCCAGCTCTTGTCATAGAGATTCAGATCCGGCTTAACGCCAATCAACTCCATATTAGCGGACCAGTACGCATCTATCGTACCCACATCACGCCAGTAACTTTGTTCGCCGCTTTGCAAATCCAGGAACGGATAAGCATTCACCACATATTTATCAATAACATTCGGAATAATATCCTTACCGAAATCACGGCTTGACCCCCGCGTATCGGCGTCCTTGATCAATTGTTCATACAAAAAACCGGCGTTGAAAATATAAATCCCCATCGACGCCAGTGCAGTATCGGTTCTGCCCGGCATGATAGGCGGATTTTTCGGTTTTTCCACGAAAGCTCTAACGCGCCGGTTGGTATCGACATCCATGACCCCAAAAGCCGTTGCATCCTTCAACGAAACTTCTATGCAGCCTATCGTTAGATCGGCATTTTTTTCGACATGATCGGCCAGCATGGGGCCGTAATCCATTTTATAGATATGATCACCGGCCAGCACGAGAATGAATTCCGGCCTGCGGCTGCGCAGAATGTCGATGTTTTGATAAATCGCATCGGCAGTCCCTGCGTACCAGGAACCTTCATCATGCCTTTGCTGAGCCGGCATCAAGTCGACATACTCACCAAATTCACCGCGCAAAAAACCCCATCCCTGCTGGATATGGCGAATCAGGGAATCGGCTTTGTATTGGGTCAAAACGCCTACTTTACGAATGCCGGAATTGATACAGTTGGACAGCGGAAAATCAATGATCCTGAACTTGCCGCCGAAAGGAACGGCAGGCTTGGCGCGCCAGTCCGTCATATTCTCCAATCGAGAACCACGACCACCGGCTAGTATTAAAGCAATTGTATTACGTGTTAAATGACTGACAAAACGATCATGATGCTGATTACTGGACGCTGACATTTTTGATCTCCATGTGGAATAGGCTCACAACTGTTATTTAATTTTTGGTAATATTTACAAAATCATTATCACGAAATCATTATCTTACTATTCTGAGGGCATTCAAAGTGAAAAAGCAGTCGACCAATACGCTTGACTCCGATTCTATTAAAATAATAGAAGCCAGGCATCATGACCCTTTTTCGATTTTGGGCCGCCATCAAAAAAACAAGTCAACTCAGATTAAAGTTTACCTACCTTACGCCGAATCAGTACGCCTGGGTAATGATGGCCCTGCGTTCCAGCGAATAACCGGCACGGACTTTTTCGAATATAACGCCGAAAATAAAGAACTGCCAACACATTATAAACTGTCCTGGACAGATAAAGACGGTTATCCGCACGAGAATTATGATCCGTATGATTTTCCTGTGCAGCTATCCGAATTTGACCGGTATTTATTCGGAGAAGGCCGCCACTGGCATATCTACCAGAAACTGGGCGCTCATCTGCATAACGTTGACGACATTGAGGGCGTGTCATTCACCGTCTGGGCGCCCAATGCCGGCCGGGTTAGCGTAATTGGTGATTTCAATCTCTGGGACGGCCGTTGCCACCCGATGCGAAATCTCGGCAACAGCGGCATCTGGGAACTTTTCATACCGGGCCTGAACGCCGGCTGTTTATACAAGTTTGAAATATTGAACCGGCAGAGCAATGAAGTTCTGATCAAAACCGACCCTTACGGACAGCAATTTGAATTTCGTCCGAAAACTTCATCCATTGTCGTCGACGAAAAAAGCTATCAATGGCAGGACCATCAGTGGATGAACCAGCGCAGCACAAGTCATGACTGGCTGCATGAACCCATGTCAATCTATGAAGTCCATCTAGGCTCATGGAAACGCGATGCCCAGGGCAACTTCCTCAATTATCGGACACTGGCCGTACAACTCGTCGACTATGTGAAAGAAATGGGCTTCACCCATATTGAATTACTGCCCGTGACCGAACACCCCCTGGACGCGTCATGGGGTTATCAAACCACCGGCTACTTCGCGCCAACCAGTCGCTACGGAACCCCCAATGACTTCCGCTATTTCATCGATACCTGCCATCAAAATGACATAGGCGTCATTCTGGACTGGGTGCCAGCACATTTCCCCAAGGATTACTTTGCCCTGGCCCGTTTTGACGGCAGCGCGCTTTATGAGCATGAAGACCCGCGTAAAGGCGAACACCGCGACTGGGGCACGCTGATCTATAACTACGGCCGCAACGAAGTAAAAAACTTCCTGCTGTCCAGCGCCATCTTCTGGCTGGAGGAATTCCATCTCGACGGTCTGAGAGTTGATGCGGTGGCCTCAATGCTCTATCTGGACTATTCCCGCGGCCCAAATGACTGGATTCCGAACATGTATGGCGGCAACGAGAATCTGGAAGCCATCGAGTTTCTGAAAGAACTCAATACAGTCACGCACGACCAGCACCCCGGCACGGTCATCATGGCAGAGGAATCCACGTCCTGGCCGCAAGTGACGCGGCCGACCTGGACCGGCGGACTGGGGTTCTCCATGAAATGGAACATGGGCTGGATGCACGACACTCTGGCCTATATGAGCCAGGAATCTATCCACCGCAAGTACCATCATGATCAGCTCACCTTCGGAATGCTTTATGCATTTACCGAAAACTTTGCCCTGCCCTTCTCGCATGACGAGGTCGTGCATGGCAAAGGCTCTTTAATCAACAAAATGCCCGGCGACGAATGGCAACGCTTTGCCAATCTGCGGCTGTTATATACCTACATGTATACCTACCCGGGCAAAAAACTGCTGTTTATGGGCTGTGAGTTCGGACAAGGCACGGAATGGAATTTCAACCGGGCCCTGGACTGGTACGTATTGGATTATGCGCACCATCGCGGTGTGCAAAAGCTGATTAAAGACTTGAACATCCTCTATAAAAAACATCCGGCTTTATACACGCATGATTTTGATCATCATGGATTTGAATGGATTGACTGTCATGACGTACAGCAATCCATCATCAGTTACCGCCGTAAAAGTGATCACGAGGATCTGTACATCATTCTTAACTTTACGCCGGTCATCAGAGAGCAATACCGGATCGGCGTTCCGCAAGCCGACACCTACACTGAAATCTTCAACTCCGATTCCACCTATTATGACGGCAGCAATGTCGGCAATGGCCAAGTGACATCAGAGCCTGTCACCTGGATGAATCAACCCCATTCCATCAGCCTGACTTTGCCCCCCTTAGGAGCCATCATCTTAAAGTCACAAAGGATTGCATAAACAAGATATGAAAAAAATACTTTTTGTCACCAGTGAGGCACATCCTTTGATTAAAACCGGGGGCCTCGCTGATGTTTCAGGCAGCCTGCCCAAAGCATTGGCTGAGTTATCACAAGACGTACGCCTGCTCATGCCCAATTATCAGGCCATAAAAACCCATGGCGATGTTCGCTTTCTATGCTCCATACGCGTCGATAACCGCGATGTCAATATTCTTGAAACGCATATGCCGGATAGCTCGGTTATCGTCTGGCTGGTCGATTATCCCGAATTTTTCAATTATCCGGGCAACCCTTATCATGACGAGCAAGGCAAAGACTGGCCCAATAATGCCGAACGCTTCGCCTTGTTTTGCCGTATTGCCGTTGAAATCGCCATGGATCGGACTCACCTGAACTGGAAGGCCGATATCGTGCACTGTAATGACTGGCAAAGCGGCCTGGTTCCTGCTTTGCTATCCTTGGAGCACAACCGGCCTGTCACTGTATTCACCATACATAACATGGCCTATCAGGGCTTATTCCCGAGCAGCAGCACCGCCACTTTAAACTTGCCGGGCCAGTTATGGCAGCCTTACGGGCTGGAATTTCATAATATGCTGTCCTTCATTAAAGGCGGTCTGGTTTATGCCGATCGTATTACCACGGTCAGCCCGACTTATGCTCAGGAAATTCAGACGCCGGCGCTAGGTTACGGCCTTGAAGGACTGCTGGCTTATCGCAAGGATGTCCTAAGCGGCATCATTAACGGTATTGATATTGAACAATGGAATCCGACAACCGACCCCCTTATTGAGCAGTGCTATCAGGCCGAATCGCTTCTGGACAAACAACTTAACAAGTTAGCCTTGCAAAGAAAACTATCATTGCCGGTTGGCGAGCATGTTCCGGTCATTGGACTGATCAGCCGACTAGTTGAGCAAAAAGGCATAGACCTGTTGCTGGATTGTCTTTCCGAAATGGCCGCCATGCCCTTGCAATTTGTGCTGCTCGGCAGCGGCGACAAGGTCTTTGAACAAAGATTGCTAAATTTTGCACATTCGTACCCGGACAAGATCTCGATCACTATCGGCTACGATGAACCACTGGCCCATCTTATCGAAGCCGGCGCCGATATTTTCCTGATGCCGTCGCGGTTTGAGCCCTGCGGCCTCAATCAAATGTACAGTCAACGCTACGGCACTTTGCCGGTCGTTCATAAAACCGGCGGCCTGGCCGATAGCGTTGTTGACAGCCTGCCCGAAACAATCAGCAATGGTACGGCTACCGGCATTGTCTTCAACGACGCCAGTTCCGGCGCTCTAATGGAAGCGATCAAGCGTACACTGATTTTATACAGCATGCCTGACGTCTGGAAGAAACTACAGACCAATGCCATGAAAAAAGATTTTTCATGGCAACGCAGTGCCGAACAGTATCTGGAATTATATCGGGGCATCTCACTCCATCCCTAAAAGGACGGACATTCCGGCCGCCTTTAACTGTGTTTCGTCTTTGGAGGTTGCGTTGAATAGAACACGCCTGCTATTGATCTTCATGCTTCTGTTCGGCAAGCTTGCCTTTGCAGGGCAGTCCATTATTGAAGTGATCCCGCTGGCTAACCGGCCAGCCTCCGAGATACAGCCCTTACTCGCCCCCTTGCTTGACTCCACCGATCATGTAATTGCCAACGGCTCCAACCTGGTGGTCAAAACCACGCCGGAACGGCTGGCTGAAATCAGGGCGCTCGTCAGTGAACTGGACACCCGGCTGAACAATCTGGTCATTACGGTCGTGCAGAGCCGGCACCTGACCGCCGAAGAACTCAATGCAGCGGCCAGAGTCAGAATCAGTGGCCCGATTGATGATTTGTCGAAAGCCCGTGCCAGCATACACGGCTATTATTCTCAAACCCAGGACCAGTACGCCAACGAAAGTACGCAAACCATCCGCACCCTGGAAGGCAATACGGCTTACATTCAAGCCGGCAGCGCGCATCCGACTGAAAGCGTACAGATTTTCGATTCGGGCTATGGCCCGACAGTATCCACGACTACTGGCTTTATAGAAACGACGACGGGCTTGGCCGTCACACCGAGGCTTTCGGGCGAGCAAGCCATTCTGGACGTTTCACCCTGGTCGGACAAGCTCAACACGCGCGGCCAGACTGAAACTCAGAACGCCCAAACCACAATCCGGGTCAAGCTGGGCGAATGGGTGGAGCTGGGCGGCATCAATGAAGACAGTCAACGCAGCGACAGCGGCAATCTTGCGCGTATCCGGCAAACCGGCCAAGAAAGGCTGCGTATTTTAGTTAAGGTCGATAAGATCGATTAATCATGTAGGCTGGGTTGAAGCTTTAGCGGAAACCCGGCATGGGCGACTTCGAAATACTGGGGTTATCAACCCAGCCTACCACGCTACCGAATAGATGATTTTGAAACTTCAACATTTTCATAGCCAAACTTGGATAAAGTTCCTTTTACTATAGGCCCAAACCAAGCGTCTGCATCAGGGTTAATAACAACCTCTAACAATAGGTCATCTAAGTTGCATGGAACGTTTACGCCTGGAGATAGCCCTGCGTCTTTCTCCCCACCCCAGAAATATGGCTCACTTTCGGGAAAAAGTGATATGTCACCATCATCTCCAATAACACACCTAAGTTCCCTTTCTGCACTGAAAAATGGAGTCTTATGAAAAAGGATATTGAGATAATTAGTTTCGTCAATCAGTTCGTTTGTATAATCAATATAATTGATCTCACCTATCAAAACATCGTAATCTCTGTAGTCTCCGAATGATTTTTTGAGAGCCCCGATATTGGATTTTATCGCGATACTATTATTGCCTTTTCCATAAACTTTCCACATTGAATGTGATTCATGATCAAACATGTTCCAGCAGTTAACGAGCGTATTTACTCTAACTATTTCTTGGAACATTCGATGAGACTCAACAAAACGCCTTATTTCATCTTCTCTAAGGCTAACTCCTGGATATAGCTTTACCATGAGTTCTTCAGGTGGAATTTTTAGGTTTCGCTCAGGCAACTGCCCTTCATATCTATCTAAATTTTTTAAAATACTACCGCGAGCAAACCATAAAGATTTATTCAAAAGTAAAGAAACGAATTGTTCAAAACTCATATAACGCCAAACAATCTGAGAATCTTCAGGGGTATTCAGATTTGGATGAGGCAAAAAAGCCGTATCTGGCCGATCTTCAGCTTTAGATTTAGGCGGAGGTGGTAATATTTTATTGCCTGCAGCTACCCATTCTTGAACTACTCGGTAATCCCTATTTCCACCATTTTCTGGTATGAATAGAACTCGATTATCATTTCTTGTGACCTTTAATGTATTTGAATTTCGTCCTCTTAGTTTTTCTATAGAAGATATATTTTTTAATGAGATTTCGATGCTCATTTACGTGGTTTAGCGTTATGGTAAAAGGCGAGCGGTAACTAAAATCAAACGAACCCACCAAACATTGATAAAAAATCAACCCTGCTGTAACAGCTTATAGAGTCCGGCGCCAACGACCACTAACCCGACAGTCGCCCAACCCAGCCTATCCATGTATTCACGTAATTTCGACTCGAGCCTGGCTCCGCCGGCTGCCAGCAACATGGCCACCAGAAAAAAGCGCGTGCCACGGCCAATCAAGGAGGCCAGAACAAAAGGCACGAACACCATGCTCAGCGCCCCGGCCGCAATTGTGAAAACCTTATAGGGAATCGGCGAAAACCCCGCGACAAAAATCGCCCAGAAACCCCACTCTTCAAACCACTTCCTCGCGAGCAAATAACTGTCCCAGTAATGGGTCGTCTCAAGCCACGGCCCGATGCTGTCGAACATAAAGTAGCCAATCGTATAGCCCAGCATGCCGCCCAGCACCGAGGCAATCGTGGTAAACATTGCCAATCGGAACGCTTTATCGGGCTGTGACAGCGCCATTGGCGCCAGCATGATGTCGGGCGGCACCGGAAAAAATGAGGATTCGGCAAAACTTACCGCGCATAGAAGTTTGGCCGCGTGCCGGTGTTTAGACCATGCCAGTGCCTTGTCATATAATTTTTGGAATATCACATTTCTCTCCCTGATAAAAAAGGTACAAAACTTACCGGTTCCAACTCTTCAACTTCAAATCCGCCTTGTATGCGGGTTATCCGTTGTAACGCCTGATTTCCCGCCTTGCCAACCGGGATGACCATAATACCGCCCAGCGCCATCTGCTGCAGCAGCGTTTCCGGAATTTCAGACGGTGCGGCCGCCACCAGAATGCCGTCATACGGCGCATGTTCCGGCCAACCCAGGATGCCATCGTTATGCAAATAACTGACGTTCTTCAGTTTTAAATCCCACAAGTGACTTTTGGCTTTTTTCTGCAAAGGCCAGATTCTTTCTATGGAATACACATGATCGACTAATTGCGCCAGAATGGCGGTCTGATAGCCGCAGCCTGTACCGATCTCAAGCACTTTTGCCAAGCGGCCGAATTCGAGCAGCAATTCCGTCATTCTAGCGACGATATAAGGCTGGGAAATAGTCTGGTTGTATCCGATCGGCAAGGACACATCTTCATACGCCCGACTCGACAGTGCTTCATCCATAAAGATATGTCGAGGCGTATCGCGCATAACATCGAGAATTTTATTGTTTTTAATGCCCTGTTGCGATAAGCGGTTGGCCATACGCTCCCGGGTACGCCTGGAAGTCATGCCGATTCCTTGCAGTCTTTGCATCACAAGCTGTTCTCCTTGGGCAACCATGCCTTTAACCCATTGATGCGCTCGTACCAGGTTAAATCGACCTGTAGAGGCGTAACTGACACATAACCTGAATTAATGGCGTAAAAGTCGGTTCCGGGTCCGGCATCCTGCTCTCCCCCCGGCGGGCCCACCCAGTAAATGCTGCGCCCGCGCGGATCGGTACTCTTGACTACCGGTTCGGCTTTATGGCGCTGGCCCAATCGCGTCGCCTGATAGCCTTTCAGATCTTTTATGGTCACATCGGGCACATTGACGTTCAGGATGGTATCCTGTGACAGAGGATATTTGATCAATTGCCGCAACAACGTTATCGCCACATGCGCGGCTGTTTCAAAATGGGTAGGATTGCTTGATGCCAGGGAAATGGCGATGGCGGGAAGCCCCAGAAAGCGGCCTTCGGTTGCAGCGGCGACGGTGCCCGAATACAGCACGTCATCCCCCAGGTTTGAACCATGATTGATGCCCGCAAAGACCATGTCGGGCTCATTTTCCAGCAGTCCCGTGATGGCCAGATGCACGCAGTCAGTCGGTGTGCCGTCTACTCTCACGAAACCATTGTCGGCTACAGCCATCCGTAAAGGCGTTTCCAGTGTTAAGGAATTACTTGCAGCGCTGCGGTTTCTATCCGGTGCAACCACTGATATGTCGGCATATTCACGCAATGCATCCGCTAGCGCACAGAGGCCTTCAGCCAAGTACCCGTCATCATTACTTAACAAAATGTGCATTATCAGTCGCCCTGAAGCAAAATAAGCTATAGAATTTCACATCTTAGCAACAATACTCTACA
Organism: Methylobacter luteus IMV-B-3098; assembly: GCF_000427625.1. Taxonomy (GTDB): domain Bacteria; phylum Pseudomonadota; class Gammaproteobacteria; order Methylococcales; family Methylomonadaceae; genus Methylobacter; species Methylobacter luteus. Next base: position 237,210 of record NZ_KE386569.1, on the reverse strand, counting down.
AAATCAGCTTTCGTGGTAAAAAAAAATCTCACTCCAGAAGACAGCCATTTATTTCGACAAACAGTCGGAAAGGTAACGACTGTAAAGGACGATAAGGTACTGTTTACAGAAGATAAAAAACCCAAGCCTTTTCCCAAACCGGCCTCTGTCGACATGGAGGACTATTTAGTCGATACGACTGAAACTGATATTGAAAGCGTGAGCCTTGAAGACACGCTGAGTTTTATTTCGCCCGGTCTGCAAAAAAACATCTTAAAGAAACTGCGCCGCGGCTATTTCGGCCTCGATGCCGAAATCGATCTGCACGGACTGAGCAGTAATGAAGCCAAGCGCCAATTGCTCAGATTCCTGCACATGTGCGTGGAGGACGGTTGCCGCTGCGTCCATATCGTGCACGGTAAGGGCTATCGCTCGCCTGACAATCATCCTATCCTGAAAAACAACCTTAACCTATGGCTCAGGCAGCATAAGGACGTTCAGGCTTTTTGCTCGGCGCCGCCCAAGGACGGCGGCGCCGGCGCGGTTTTTGTGCTATTGCACGTCGCCGAGAAATACCGCAACGATAACGAGTTCTTTTAATCCACGGTCCATTGCACGAGCCCGCTATAGGCGGTGCCGATAACCAGCACACCAAACACGATCCTGTACCAGGCAAACGCAGTAAAATCATGATGGCTGATATAGCGAAGCAAGGCGCGTACGGCTAACAAAGCGCTGAAAAAAGCCGCGACCAAGCCGACGGCAAATACTGGCAAGTCCGTGCTGTGCAGCAATTCGTGGTGCTTATATAAATCGTAAATGCTGGCGATAATTAAAGTCGGTATGGCCAAAAAGAAAGAAAACTCGGTCGACGCCTTACGCGACAAGCCGAATAACAAGCCGCCAATAATCGTCGACCCGGAGCGGGACGTGCCCGGAATCAGTGCCAGGGCTTGCGCAAAGCCGAGCTTTAAAGCATCCAGCATGGTTAAATCCTCAACTTCATGAATGCGGATTTTATGCTCCCTTTTTTCCGCCCAGAAAATGATAAATGCGCCGATAATGAATGCCGACGCGACAGGAATCGGCTTAAACAGATGCGCCTTAATCAGGCTGCCGAATAACAAGCCCAGGATCGCCAGCGGTAAAAAGGCAATCGCCAGATTGACAGTGAATTTGAGCGCATCGGGTTGCCATTTCAACAATCCTGAGACAGTCGCGCCGATCTTGACCCGGTATTCCCAGCAGATCGCCAGAATGGCGCCTGTCTGGATCACAATTTCAAAAACCTTGCCGGTTTCATCATTAAAACCCAGTAAATCGCCAGCCAGGATCAAATGCCCCGTGCTGGAAATAGGCAGAAATTCGGTCAGGCCTTCAACGATGCCCATGGTAAAAGCTTTTAAAGCGAGTATTAAATCCATTGAGTTTCTCTGTTTATACTTCTTCGATGATTTCGCGTAATACCGCCGTCGCGTAACTGCCGGCCGGTAAGGTAAAACTCAGCGCCAGCGCCTGGTCGTTGATAAATTGCCACTGCAGATGCTGGACATTCACCCGTAGCGCGCGCCGGTCGCTTTCCACATCGGCATGGATCAAGCCCTGAGCCAGGTCTTCGTACTTGTCGGCAATGGCTTGCTCGATCGCCAGGGCATCGGCCGATGCACCCGGTTCACCTTTGCCCCATAAAGCGCCGGTTGGGTGTATTTCTTTAGCCTGCAGCCGCCGTATGATGTCCTGATCGGGCAGATCCGATTTGAAACAGCTATGCGATCGGTCGAACACATAAGTATCGCCGGCAACAGCCTGATTCCAGTTTTGCTGAGTGATTCGATAGGCCAGAATCTGATTGAACAGGTAAGATCGAGCTGCCGATAAATAAATGCTGCGTTGCTCGCGCTTGACTTTCATGCCCTGAAACAGCGCCAGAGCCTTGCTGACATTGCGACCTTCATGACCGAAACGCTGGGAACCGAAATAATTGGCAATGCCGCCTGCTTTGATGGATTCCAGCCGGGCAATGGCTTGTTCCTGATCGCCCTGCCACTCCCGCACGATGATCTTGAAACTGTTGCCGGACAACACGCCGCGTTTTAACTTTTTGGCATGACGAACTGCCTCAAGAACCTTGACGTTATCGGATTCAAACTGCGTCCAGTCAGGATCTTCCTTGCCCGGCAGCCAGACGCTGAACCATTGCGTCGTGACGGCATGGCGGTCTTTCAGGCCGGCATAGCTGACATCGCGCTGCCTGACATTGGCAAACCGGGCCAATTGCCTGGCTACGTATTCGGTATTTTCATCCTTTTTTTCTATGCGCAGAAACACATGCTCGCCGGCGCCTGCCGGCTCAAAGGAAAGATGTTCGTCGACGGTAAAGTCTTCCGGTGCTGTGCGAATTTTGCCACGGCCGGCAGCCCCGCCATAAACACAGGGCCATTCAGGTATTTCAATCAATTGCGTCAAGTTCGGCTCGGCTTATTGAGGTTTGATAGCCGCATGATTTCCTGCTTCGCCATCACTATCATTTTTCTATCAACACGACAGCCTGAACGGCTATGCCCTCTTTGCGCCCTTCAAAACCGAGCTTTTCCGTCGTGGTCGCCTTGACATTGACGCAATCGACATCGACCTTCAGATCATCGGCGATATTGCGGCACATCGCGCTGATGTAGGGCGCCATTTTGGGCGCCTGAGCGATAATTGTGATATCGGCATTGACCAGACTGTAGCCTTTTTCCTGCACAATGCTGTAAACATGCCGCAGCAGCACTCGGCTGTCGGCGCCTTTAAATTCGGGATCGGTATCGGGAAAATGCTTGCCGATATCGCCCAGTGCCGCCGCGCCCAGCAGGGCATCGCTTAACGCATGCAGCACGACATCGCCGTCGGAATGCGCTTCCAGTCCTTTTTCATAATCTATTTTTACGCCGCCTAAAATGACGTCTCCGCCTTCTTTAAAGCGATGTACGTCATAGCCTTGTCCAACTCTGATCATTGTTGTTCCATATAAAATTGTGCTAAAGGTAAATCTTCCGGCCGCGTGATCTTTATATTGTCCGGGCGGCCTTCGACGATTTTCGGCTTTAGCCCTTTCAACTCCAGCGCACTGGCTTCATCGGTAATAGCCGGATTGCCTTCAGCCTCCTCCAATGCGCTTTTTAACATGCCGTAACGGAACATTTGCGGCGTCAGCGCTCGCCAGATATGGTTTCTGTCCAGTGTGCCATCAATACGGCCGTCCTGTACGTTTTTTAAGGTGTCGTGCGAAGACAGAGCCAGTATGCCGCCCACTTCATCATGGATCAGGCAGGCGATCAGATGATGAATATCGGAAGCCGTGATACAAGGCCGGGCCGCATCATGCACCAGAACCCAATCATTATCCGATGCTTTACCGTTTATCGATCTCAATGCCGAAAGCACTGAATCAGCCCGCTCTTTGCCGCCGGCCGCGGTCAGAATTTTCTCATGCTTCGCTATTGGCAATTGCGGCCAATAAGGATCTTCTCTGGAGATGGCGACCGCGATAGCTTCAAAAACATCGGCTTGCAGCAAACGCGACAACGCTTGCTCGATCACGGTTTTGCCGGCCAGTTCAAGGTATTGCTTGGGCCTGTTGGACTGCATACGCTTGCCGACGCCGGCCGCAGGTACAATACCCCAGAATTTTGTAGTTTCGGTCATTTATTACTAGTCGAACGATAGGATTTTATTTAGGCCGGGCGCATTCAAGCCTACTACTATAATGGAATTATTATTCCAAAACCTGGAAGAACGTCTCATCTTCCTTAATCATACCTAACTCATACCGGGCCCTTTCCTCTATGGCCGCCTGCCCTTTTCTCAAGTCCAGCACCTCGGCGTAAAGCGCTTCGTTGCGCGCTTTTTTCTCCTCCACTTGTTCCTTCAGCTCATCAAGACGCTGTTGATACGCATGAATTTCCCGAATGCTGCCATCGCCATACCATAAGCGGTATTGAAGATGAATGATCAGCAAAATGATAATTATGATAAGACTTTTTATTGGCTCACCCTCGGAACGGATAGCGGGCGGCTGATAAGCCGCCCTGTATCATTCCAAAATCCACCTGAACTACAGCATCCTGAACGCGCTGCGTCCCGCGTATTTGGCCAGGCCGCCCAGTTCATCCTCAATTTTCATCAGACGATTGTATTTGGCAACACGATCGGAACGGCTTAAAGATCCAGTCTTGATTTGCCCGGTACCGGTTGCCACGGCCAGGTCGGCAATCGTGGTGTCTTCGGTTTCGCCGGAACGGTGCGAGACAACCGCCGAGTAACCGCCGACCTGCGCGGTGTTGATCGCGTCCAACGTCTCTGATAGCGTACCAATCTGATTGAGTTTAATCAGAATGGAATTGGCGATATTTTTGTCGATGCCTTCTCTCAGGGTTGCCGGATTGGTGACAAACAGGTCATCGCCGACCAACTGGATCTGGCCGCCTAATTTTTCAGTCAGCACTTTCCAGCCGACCCAATCGTTTTGATCCAAGCCATCTTCAATCGAGATAATCGGGTATTTTTTGACCCAATCCATGAAAAAGTCAGTCATTTGCGCCGAGTCGAAGCTTTTGCCTTCCGCCGACAGTTCATAGCGGCCGTTTTTGAAATATTCGGAGCTGGCCGCATCCAGGCCCAGGCAGATGTCAACGCCCGGCTTGTAACCGGCCGTTTCTATCGCTTCAATGATAATGGCAATCGCTTCTTCGTTGGAGCTGAGGTTCGGCGCGAATCCGCCTTCGTCGCCGACCGTCGTGGCCAAGCCTTTCGCCGTCAATACTTTTTTCAGATGATGGAACACTTCGGCGCCGTAACGAATCGCTTCGCGGAAGGAAGGCGCGCCTACCGGCAAAATCATGAACTCCTGCAGATCGACGCTGTTATCGGCATGCGAGCCGCCGTTGATGATATTCATCATCGGCACCGGCATGATGAACTCGCCGCTCTTATTCAAATGACGATATAAAGGCGCGCCGGCTTCCCTGGCCGCCGCATGGGCAGCCGCCATGGAGACGGACAGAATGGCATTGGCGCCTAAACGGCCTTTATTGTCGGTGCCATCCAGTTCAAGCATTTTTTGATCGATGCCTGCCTGGTCGTCCGCATCCATGCCGATAATCGCGGCGCGAATTTCGGTATTGACATTGGCTACGGCCTTCAATACGCCTTTGCCCAAATAACGGCTTTTATCGCCGTCGCGCAATTCTATCGCTTCGCGTTCACCCGTTGATGCGCCGGAAGGCACCATGGCACTGCCTGTCACGCCGGAAGCTAAAACAACATCCGCTTCGACAGTTGGATTACCTCGCGAATCAAGAATTTCTCTAGCGCGAATATCGACTATTTTGGCCATGCTGATGACTCCTTTATTGTTATATGGTGGTTTCTATTAGATGGGTTGACTTAACGGCCCGATCTATCGTGGCTAATGTTTCCAATAATTCTTTCATTCTGTGCAACGGCCAGGAATTCGGGCCATCACTCAACGCTTCCGCCGGATTCGGATGGGTTTCCATGAACAGTCCGGCGATGCCGACGGCCATGGCCGCTCTTGCCAGTACCGGCACAAATTCACGCTGCCCGCCGGAGGACGTGCCTTGCCCGCCCGGCAACTGCACTGAATGCGTCGCGTCGTAAACGACGGGACAACCGGTATCTCTCATGACGGCCAATGAGCGCATGTCGGACACCAGATTATTGTATCCGAATGACACGCCGCGCTCGCAAACCATGATTTGCTGATTGCCTGTCGCCTTGGCCTTATTGGCCACATGGATCATATCCCAGGGAGCCAGAAACTGGCCCTTCTTGATATTGACCGGAATGCCCTGCCTTGCCACGTCCTGAATGAAATTGGTTTGCCGGCATAAAAAGGCCGGCGTCTGCATGACATCGACAACCGACGCCACTTCCGCCAGCGGCGTGTCTTCGTGCACATCGGTCAATACCGGCACGCGGATTTGCTGCTTGACCTTTTCCAGGATTTTCAGCCCCCGTTCCACGCCGGGCCCGCGATAACTTTCATGTGAGGAACGGTTGGCCTTGTCGAAGGATGACTTATAAATAAACGGAATGTTCAATGCCGACGTGACTTCCTTGAGATAGCCCGCCGTATCCAATGCCATTTGTTCGCTTTCGATGACACAGGTGCCGGCGATCAGAAAAAACGGCTGATCGAGACCGGCTTCAAAATGGCATAATTTCATTTTACGGTTTCCTTTTTATGCTTGGCCGCGGCAGAGACAAACCCGGAAAACAACGGATGGCCTTTTCTGGGCGTTGACGTGAATTCGGGATGGAACTGGCAAGCCAGGAACCACGGATGATCCGGAATTTCAATGACTTCGACCAGACGGCCGTCGATCGATTTGCCGGAGAAGCGCAGGCCGGCCTTTTCGAGTTTCTCAAAATACTGATTGTTAAACTCATAACGATGGCGATGTCTTTCGGTAATCACATCTTTCTGATAGAGCTGAAAAGCCAGTGAGTCGGGTTGCAACAAGCATTGCTGCCCGCCCAGGCGCATGGTTCCGCCTAAATCGGAGTTTTCGCTGCGTATTTCGATCTGGCCGCCTTCATCCATCCATTCGGTAATCAAGCCGATAACGGGGTGCGGTGACTTCGGCAGGAATTCCGTACTGTGTGCGCCTTCAAGGCCGGCCACGTCGCGTGCATACTCGATCACGGCAACCTGCATGCCTAAGCAAATGCCCAGATAAGGAATCTTGTTTTCACGTGCGTATCTGACCGTAGCGATTTTGCCTTCCACACCGCGCTCACCGAAGCCGCCCGGCACCAGAATCGCATCGACGTTTTTCAGCCGTGATACGCCTTCGTCTTCAATGATTTCCGAATCGATATAATGGATGTTGACCTTATGGCGCGTACGGATGCCGGCGTGAATCAAGGCTTCATTCAGCGATTTATAGGCATCGGTATGATCGACATATTTGCCGACGATGGCGATATTGACCTCATCGGTCGGGTGAGCCAGCGCTTCAACCACATTTTGCCATTCGGTCAAATCGGCCGGCGGCACATCCAGCCTCAGTTTATGCACGACGATATCGTCCAGCCCCTGTTCATGCAGCATCAGCGGGATACGGTAGATCGAATCGGCATCGACAGCCGTGATAACCGCTTTTTCCTCGACATTGGTAAACAAGGCGATCTTGCGCCGTTCGCTGATCGGCACCGGCTGTTCGGAACGGCAGATCAGAATATCGGGCTGGATGCCGATAGTGCGCAATTCCTTGACCGAATGCTGGGTCGGCTTGGTTTTGATTTCGCCGGCGGAACGGATATACGGAACCAGCGTTAAATGAATGAACAGCGATCTGTCAGCACCCAACTCAACGCGCAGCTGACGGATGGCCTCCAGAAAAGGCAGCGACTCAATATCGCCGACCGTGCCGCCGACTTCAATCAGGGCCACGTCCATGCCTTCGGCGCTTTGATAAACCCGGCGTTTTATTTCATCGGTGATATGCGGAATGACCTGAACCGTCGCGCCCAGATATTCGCCTTTACGCTCCCGACGCAACACGCTCTCGTAAATCTGGCCGGTCGTGAAATTATTCTTCTTGGCCATTGTGGTTTTAAGAAACCGTTCGTAATGGCCCAAATCCAGGTCCGTTTCGGCGCCGTCCTCGGTAACGAACACCTCGCCATGCTGAAAAGGACTCATCGTGCCCGGATCCACATTGATGTAAGGGTCCAGTTTGGTCATGGTGACTTTAAGGCCGCGGGCCTCAAGAATAGCCGCCAGCGAAGAAGCCGCAATACCCTTGCCAAGAGATGATACGACGCCGCCGGTAATGAAAATGTATTTTGTCATGTAGAATTTTAGACTTCAGATGATAACTGATGAAGTTATGCCGGCAATTGCTCCCTGCACCGCCCTATTTCCCCATCCATGGATGGCGTAAAACATGCCCATTTTAATCGACAATGCGAAATTCGTCATTGTCTTTCAGGTTTTATTCTTGTTTTTGCCTGCATAGCCTGATGCAGGCATCTGTTTTTTCACTATAAAATTCGGCGCTGATCCATTTATCGCCAACAGCCGCGAGTTTGCCATCCAGATAAACCAATGGCATGACCTCTCGCTCCCACGGTGGAACACCCTCCTCCTGGAACAGGTTTTTAAGTGCATGACGGCCTTTACGGCCCGGCAACAGCATTTTTTCGCCGCCGCGTCGAAATCTGACAACCACATTGGCAGTCAGCCACCGCTCGCGCAATATGCCGGTCGATGAGGGCAAACAAAGCCAATGCTGATCATCGACCATCTTCAGCGAAGTTTGCCCGGCAGGCCAATTGATATCCTGCAACGCCTGTTTTGGCGCTTGCTTCAGACAATACAGCCTGTCGCGGTAGCGCCGGATGTTGTATCCCTGCCCGGACAGCACGGGATCACTCCCCGCTCTTGCCGCAACAATCTGACTCAAAATCCGCTCAACAAAACCCTGAGCCGGCATTTTCAAGCCCAGCATCTGGAACCAATGCCGGATGACCAGTTGCTGCCTGGGTTTATTTAATCGCTGCAACTGGCTGATCGACAACGTTTTATCGTCTTCATTGAAAACGGCATGGAACAAATCATCGGCGATAACCGAGATCACGGCCTGCGCATCAGCGCAATGCCTGGCCGAACGGGCAACCGTTTTATCGCAGGCCGGCCAGCGTTGTTTGATTAACGGCACGATGGCATTGCGCAGGAAATTGCGGTCGTAATCGTTATACAGATTGCTGGGATCGTCCACCCAGTTTAGCTTGTGCGTTTCGGCATAACGCCTTATCGCCTGCTTGGATATATTCAGCAATGGCCTGAGTATCACGCCCCGCCCAAAAGCCATGCGTTCGGGCATGCCGGACAACCCGCGCAGGCCGCTGCCGCGAAACAACTGCAGCAGCACCGTTTCAAGCTGATCTTCCCTGTGCTGGGCCACCAGCAGAATGTCATTAGCCCCTACCAGGGCTTTTAACGCATCATAACGCGCGTTTCTTGCCGCTTCCTCGGGACTTTCTCCAGGCATGGCAACGGCATTGACATACTGCGCTTTAAAACCGACACCGAGCGTTTTGGCCGTTCTGCTGCAATGCGTAGCCCAGGCATCGGCTTCCGCCTGCAGGCCATGATGGACATAGACCGCCGTTATTTTACCGCTGAGACCTGTTATCGATGCGCATAAATGCAGCAAAACATGAGAATCGACACCACCGCTGTAGGCGACATAAAGATGTGAGGCCGGTTTAATCTGATCCAGCGCCGATTCGATGATTGATGATGACAGCATGCCGTGTAGCCCGAAAAAACAAAAGGCCGGCAAAAGCCGGCCTGAAGATCGGATTGATAAGCCGGAATTTAGCGGCCTTCCTCGATAAAGGCGCCGAAGCTCATAATCCGCTGATAACGATTTTCCAGCATTTCCTCAATGGATTGCCGCTTTAATTCATCCATATGGCGAATCAGCGCTTCCCTTAAATTCAAGGCAATGGTCTGAAAATTTCTATGTCCGCCGCCTAATGGCTCCCTGACCACCTCATCCAGGAAACCCTGCTCGCGAATACGGTCGGAAGTAATGCCCATCGCTTCCGCTGCCAATTGCGATTTATCAGCGCTTTTCCATAGAATGGATGCGCAACCTTCCGGTGAAATAACCGAATATGTGCTGTATTCGAGCATGATCAGCCGATCGCCGACACCGATTGCCAAGGCCCCGCCGGAGCCGCCTTCGCCGATAATCGTGCAGATAATGGGCGTTCTCAGTTTCGCCATTTCGAACAGGTTTCTGGCGATAGCCTCACTCTGGCCGCGTTCCTCGGCGCCGATGCCCGGATAAGCGCCCGGAGTGTCGATCAGGCAAATGATCGGCATTTTAAAACGCTCGGCCATTTTCATGACCCGCAGCGCCTTGCGGTAACCTTCAGGCCGCGGCATGCCGAAATTGCGGTAGATCTTTTCCTTCGTGTCGCGGCCTTTCTGATGACCTATAACCATCACAGGCTGACCTTCCAGTCTGGCCAGACCGCAAACGATAGCGGGATCATCGGCATACGCGCGATCGCCATGCAGTTCGTGGAAATCGGTAAACATATGCTCGATATAATCCAGCGTGTACGGACGGCCGGGATGTCTTGATAATTGGGAAATTTGCCAGTCGGAAAGATCAGAGAAAATCGACTCGGTCAATGCGAAACTTTTTTCTTCGAGCTGCTTAAGCGCTTCTGAAATATTGATATTGTTGTCAAACTCCACATTGCGGAGTTCTTCAATTTTCGCTTCTAACTCAGCGATGGGTTGTTCAAAATCGAGGAATTTTAGATCCATGGAGACTTGGCTGTTAATATTGCTGAAAAAGGGAATTTTATAGAAAAAACATATTTAATTCTAAAAAATTTCCCGTTTGTTTAAAGAAGTCCGGCATTTCGTCAAAAAATATAATTCACTTCAACGCAGCAGAAAAATGACTTCATGGCTTTTATGGGACTTAAGTAGCTTAGGTAGACTGGGTTGGTAAACCCAGCATAGGCAGCTTCGAAATGCTGGGTTTACCAACCCAGTCTACAAATCCAGTGTTCTTTACAGTGCCATGCCTAAAATTGACATGTATGAAGCACAAAAACAAGGTCACTTTGCGCGCCTGTCGAGCTCTTTCAAATGCTTCAGTTTTTCCTTGATTTTAATTTCCAGCCCTCTGTCGACCGGCTGGTAATATTGCGTCCCTGCCAGCTCATCGGGAAAATAATTCTCCCCTGCCGCATAGGCTTCCGGCTCGTCATGCGCGTAACGGTATTCCTTGCCGTAATCAAGCGCTTTCATCAATTTGGTCGGCGCGTTGCGCAAATGCACCGGCACCCCCAGGCTGCCGCTTTGTTTGGCATCGCGCATGGCCGCGTTATAAGCCATGTAAACGGCGTTGCTTTTAGGCGCGCAGGCCAGATAAACGACGGCCTGGGCCAATGCCAGCTCGCCTTCGGGACTGCCTAGCCGCTCCTGCGTTTCCCAGGCATTAACAGCAATCTGCAGAGCCCGGGGATCGGCATTGCCGATATCTTCCGAAGCCATTCTGACGATGCGCCTGGCCAGGTAAGTCAGGTCGCAGCCGGCGTCGATCATGCGGCAGAGCCAGTAAAGCGAGGCATCAGGAGAACTGCCGCGCACCGATTTATGCAAGGCTGAAATCTGGTTGTAAAACTCCTCGCCCTGATTATCGAACCGCCGCACGCCGCCGGTCAGCACTTCCTTGGCTATTTTCTCATCAATCATGCGACTGTCATTGGCGGCGGCAAGCTCCACGGCGATTTCAAGCAGATTCAGCAACCTTCTGGCATCGCCATCGGCCGCTTCGGCAAATTGTCGTTTAACCTTATCGTCCATTTCGATAGCCAGACTGCCCAATCCCCGTTCCGTATCGGTTAATGCCTTGTTCAGTACGCCCAGCAGATCCTCGGGTGTCAAGGCATTGAGCACATAAACGCGAGCCCGTGACAATAACGCATTATTGAGCGCAAAGGACGGATTTTCAGTCGTCGCGCCGACGAAATAGACAGTGCCATCCTCCACATGCGGCAGGAAAGCGTCCTGCTGCGCCTTGTTGAAGCGGTGCACTTCATCGACGAACAAAATAGTGCGCCTGTGCTGTTGCTGCTGAATTCTTTGGGCTTCGCCAACGGCCGCGCGGATTTCCTTGACGCCGGCCAATACGGCGGAAATAGGCATGAATTCGGCATCGGAATGATGAGCGATAAGCCGAGCCAGCGTTGTTTTGCCCGTGCCCGGAGGCCCCCAGAAGATCATCGAATGCAGCTTGCCTGTAGCGATGGCTTCATACAAGGGCTTGCCGGGCTTCAAAACATGCTGCTGGCCGACATATTCCTCTAATGATCTCGGCCGCACCCTGTCGGCCAAAGGTTTGGTCAAGTCGTCAAACATATAGAGACAGGAAAAGATGAAGAACTAAAGCAATTAACTTTGCACCGGTCTTCTTGATTATTCAGAGAAAACATCGGCACCTTTAGGCGCGTTGAATTGAAACAGATCCTGCTTGATTTCACGATTGATCGCAACATTGGAAAAATAAATGCGCGTCAGCTGGCCAAAATTATCGCTTAACTCCATGCCGCCCAGCGAACCGTTGCTCAGGCCAATCAGGACATATTTGAAACCGCTTTCCTCATTTTTAGGCACCAATTTTACCCAGAGCAGGCCTTCATCCTCGCCCTGTTGCTCCATCGTAAAGTTATCCTCCAGAGACACCTCGCCGCTTAACAATAAAGCCGGCGTGGAGCCCAGCGATTGATCGAGTTTTTTAACCGTGACTTGTTCCAGGTCCGGGTCGTAAAACCAGACTTTTCCGGAACTGGATACAATTTGCTGCTGAATGGGCTTTTTATAATCCCAGCGAAATTTGCCGGGCCGCTGCAGATAAAACATACCGTAACTGGTCTGCACCGGATCGCCGGCTTCGTTGATCAACACCTGTTTAAAATCGGCCGTCAATGTCCTTGTGGCGCTCAGGAATGCTTTCAGTTCCCGTACAGGCCTGTCTTCCGCATAACTGGCACCGCTAACAAAGGCCAACAACAGCCAAATCAGACGTAAATAATTCATTTTATTCATAGATGCTCTAACTTATTGCGGAAAAAGATTATTGAAAAAAGTATTAACCCCATCAGCCGGCGCAGTTTCCGCGCAGGCTGCATATTCAATCGGGGCCGAACCGACAATATAAGGATATTCCCGTGCGCCCTCGCAAGCTTCATTCGCCAGCAAGCCGCTGTAAGGATCAACCCAGGCCATTTTGATATTGTCCGGCGGAATCAGGTTCACAGGCTGCGTTGAAATCTGCCGCATCATCGAGGTCCAAACCTGAAGCGCTCCGGTTGAGCCTGTCAGGCCGATTGGCTTATTATCATCGCGTCCCACCCAGACTACGGATAAATAATCGCCGCTGTAGCCAGCAAACCAGCTATCTTTGGAATCATTGGTCGTACCGGTCTTGCCGACCAGGCCATAATCGCCCGGGAACACCGAATAGGCTGCGCGCCCCGTACCTTCGCGCATCACTTCCTGCAGCATCGTATTGACGATGTAGGTAGCGGCGGGGTCGACTGCCTGCCTAACCGTAAACGGATAGCTTTGCAGACGCTCGCCATTGGCCGCGACCACGGCCCTGATGCCCCGCAACGGTGTTGAAAAACCATCGCCGGCCAGCGTTTGATACATTTGCGTGACTTCCATCGGCGTTAATTCCGCGGCGCCCAGCAGGAATGACGGAAACAGGTCAACAGGCCGCGTAACGCCCATGTTTCTTAATGTCTTGACCGTCCTGGCAACCCCCACATCCATGCCTATGCGCACTGTCGCCAGATTGTACGAATGCGCCAGGGCAGTGTGCAGACCGACATTGCCGTGTTCTCTATGGTCGTAGTTTTTAGGTTCCCAGACCTTGCCGTCACCGCTTTTGATATGAATGGCTGTGTCGCTGATCGGCGTCGTAATCGTGTATCTGTCCGGATACTCCAGCGCCGTCAGGTAAATGACCGGCTTGATCAAGGATCCGATCGGCCGGACCGCATCCAGCGCGCGGTTAAATCCTGCCGCCGAGTTTTCCCGGCCACCGGTCAGAGCGGCAATTTCACCGCTGTCCCTGCGCGTCACGACAACCGCCGTTTCAAGCTTCTTGGCTTTAGGCAGTTTTTCCAACTGTTTTAACTTGGCCGTAACGGATTGCTCCAGCGTATCCTGAACCAAGGTATCCAGGGTCGTAAAAATAGCCAAGCCCTCGGACGTTAAATCTTCCTCGCGGTATTCCTGTTTCAGTTGCCGTTTGACCAAGTCAAGAAAGGCGGGATAGCGGTTTGCCGAGCGGTGCGTGCGCTCAACCACATTCAGCGGTTTTGCTTTCGCCTCAGCCGCTTGGTCGGCGCTAATATAGGCTTCCGCCGCCATCTCATCCAGGACCAGATTGCGTCGTTGCAAAGCACGTTCAGGGTAGCGCCGGGGATCATAATAAGAAGGCCCACGGACCAGGGATACCAGCGAGGCAACCTGCTCCAATGGCAGATCCTTTAAACTGCTGCCAAAATAAAACTCACTGGCCAAGGCAAAACCATGCACAGCACTGCCACCATCCTGACCAAGAAAAACCTCATTCAAATAAGCTTCAAGAATCGCATTCTTACTGAAGCGGGCTTCCAGTATCAGCGACATAAAAACTTCATTGACCTTACGCCACAGGCTGCGTTCAGACGTCAGGTAAAAATTTTTGACCAGCTGCTGGGTGATCGTACTGCCGCCCTGCACGATGCCGCCGGCGCGGACATTAGCCCACATGGCTCTGGCGATACCCTTCAGTGAAATGCCGAAATGATTGTAAAAATCCCGATCTTCGGTCGCCAGCAAGCCTTTAATCAGCGCATCGGGCGCGTCCTGCCATTTGATCAGGATCCGGTCTTCCTTGATAGTAGGATAAAAGCTGCCGATTTGCACGGGGTCCATGCGCACGATGGCCACTTCTTTCGATTGTGTCAGGTCGACGATATTGGCTATGCCCGAATCGGTAAAACTCAGACGCAAGAGGCTGGGTGGCTGTTGCTGATCCCAAAAGGTGAAATTACGGGTTTTCACGCTGACATACGGTCCCTGTCTGAAATACGTGCCCTCCGATGATAATTGGGCATCCTTACGATAATGCAAGGTCTGCAATAAATTCTCAAACTTTGCCGCGGAAAGGCCATAGCCGGCATAAAGCTCAACGGGGCTGGCATAAACCCGGGCGGGAATTGCCCAGCGATTACCTTCAAACTGCTTGCGTACGTTGTAATCCAGGTAGCCCAAATAGCTCAGCAGAACAAATGAGAATCCCGCGATAAAAATCCAGACTGTCTTTCTAAACCAATGAGAAGCGGGTCTTTTCGCCGTTTTTTTCTGGACATATCGGACCGCGCGCTTTTTTGTTTTTTCTACCATAGCCTCTTACAACGTTCATTATTTTATAATTATCATCCCTGACAGCGTTCCTTATTATACATAAAGTAGGATTACCTGAATCAGCAACCCTTAATCTATCTGGATAAAGTGAACGATAAATGAATAATACAGGCTGGCTTTTAAAAAACGATTAAATGGAATCAGCTAAAACATTGGGACTCAGTCAGAGCATGAGTCCGAAAGGCGCTCTGGGCCGAAAGTTGCTCAAGGGGCTTGCCAAAAATACTGCCTTGACCGTAATTGATACCGATTTCCCTCAGAATTTTAATCGTTTGAGGACATTCGACATATTCGGCAATGGTTTTCTTGCCCAGTTTTCTGGCAATCTGCTGCATTGAGCGCACCAGCATCTGGTCAGTTTCGTCATTGACCAGATTCTGTATAAACTGGCCGTCAATTTTTACATACTCAGCGGGGAATATTTTCAAATAATTAAACGAGCAAAAACCGGCGCCGAAATCATCCAGGGCAATATGACATCCTAATGCCCGGATCTGATTAATCGTAGACAGAGTCTGCTCGAAATTGCCTACTGCCGCCGTCTCAGTGATTTCGAACGTAAGACGGTCGCCGCTGACCCATGACCTATCCAGTTTTTGCCGAATAAAAGCGGCGATCGAATCATCCTGAAAGGCCATGCAAGATAAATTTATTGCCAGCTTTATATGTGAGAATTCCTGAGGCAGTGAAGTTAAAAAATCTATGGCCTTATCGACCACCCAAGCGTCAATGCCATGAATTAACCCCATTCTTTCCGCCACCGGAATAAATTCACCCGGATCAATCACGCACTCGTCACCATCCCTCATTCTGATCAAGACTTCATAATGGGATATTTCGCCGTCGAATAAACCTACCACAGGCTGAAAAACAAGAAAGAATCTGTCATTTAACAAGGCGTCCCGAATTAAGGGCAACCAATGAATATCGCGCTGCCTTTCCTTGAAAGCCTGATCGTCTTCGCAATACTGCCATACTCTGTTACGGCCTTTGCTCTTGGCTATCGCGCAAGCCTGATGGGCTCTGGATATCAGCTCGCCGGGATGCTTGACGGTTTTGGAGGATTTTAACGAAGCGATGCCAATTGAAGCCGTAATGTGGTAACAGACATTGCCTATTGCAAAGCGAAACTCATCCAGTCTTTTACAGATATGCTCCGCAACAACCCTCGCGTTATCGAAGGTCGAATTTTCCAAATACAAACATAACTCGTCCGATCCGACCCGGGCGAACAGGCCTTTTGCCTGAATCGCCCTTTTGATAACGGCAACCACTTCAATCAGCAGCCTGTCAGCGGCATCAAATCCTTCCAGATCATTGATCAGTCCGAACCTGTCCAGATCGATAAACAGTAACACACCATTTTGCCGGAATTTGACCTGTTCATGCAGCACCAGATAAAGATGCTGCTCAAGATTGCGCCGATTCAACAAGCCGGTCAGATCATCATGAACAACCAGATATTCTAATTTCGCATCGAGCAACTTGCGTGCGGCCAACTGGCTAATCAATTCCTCTTTCTGCTTGTAACGCAGAAACCGCTCGTCTTTTAACACCAAAAGAAACTCAACCAGCATAAGCAATTCGGCAGACAAGTATGGACGGACAAGCTCATAGCGCTGACATTCGCTTTCCAATGCCGGCGTTTTGTTCTTTGACTGCTCATTGACGAGCACAATAAACGGCAAAAAAATCCCTTCATCCTCATGCGACAGGAATTCACACAATTCCTTAATCTGGCAATGGGGCAATTTTTCATCAATGATGACCAACCCCAGGAGCTCGGGGTCATGTTGATAGGCGCGCAGCATTTCATAAATCTGATTGCCGTCGGCAGCGACAGCCAGATTATGAAATCCTCGCGCTTGTAGATATTCTATTGTTTCAACTCTTGAGTCAGGTTCAGCATCAGCAATAATAATCTTTTTTTGTTTTTGTAAGCTGTTCAACATCTTTGACCTGCCTTAACAAGGAGTTAACTTTTCTAGTATTTAAAACATTCTATACACTTCCGGATGAAGTTAAGGCGAATTGAAATAATTGAAAAGCTTAACTATCGTTAATGTAAAACTTGAAAAATCAATGACTTTTCTCAGTATAAATAAGAAACCTTAAATTAACTTTTTTTCAGTATAAATAAGAAACCTTAAATTCCCATGACTTTTCTCAGTTACACCCGCAGTTATTTATAACTGACATACCCGCGATTTAGCCGGTGATTATCAATGTATAAATCTGTTCGGCTTTGGTCCTTGCCTGATTGAGGTCAGCCGGTCACATTTCCAGCACAATCTTTCCCATCATATGCCCTTCCGCTAGTAATTTATGCGCATCGGCCGCCTGATCGAGTCTTAATACATGACTGACATTGACCTTTAAATCACCCTGTTCGATCAGTTCGGCGCATTGTTTTAAAATCTCCACATGTTTCGCGCGCGCGGCGTCAAGCTCCCTTAACATGGGCGCCAGCATCAATTCAAAACCGATCTTCAAATTGCGCATGCGGGCCTCGGCCAGACTGATCATGCCGGGATCCAGCAATGTCACGATAGCGCCGAAATGGGCCGTCGCCTCTATGCTGGATTTAAAAACATCAGGACCGACCGTATCGAAAACCAGATCAGCGCCATTTCCTTCAGTCAGACCGTTGACGCGGTCCAGCACATTCTCTTCCCGGTAAAAAATAACGTCATCAGCACTCAAACCGCGTACAACATCGGCTTTTTCTTTGGAACTGACTGTCGTGATGACGCGGGCGCCTTTTTGCTTCGCCAACTGTATGGCTACATGCCCTACGCCGCCGGCGCCGGCATGGATCAGAACTGTCTGCCCCGACTGCAAACCGCCGCGCTCGAACAGGGCGCCCCAGGCCGTAATCAACACCAGCGGCAGGGCCGCCGCTTCGGTAAAAGAGATGGTTTTAGGTTTCAAAGCCACCCAGCGGCTGTCGACAACCGTATATTCGGCGTAATTGCCTTGCTCCTTTCCCAGGCCGCCATTGCAAAACCATACTTCATCGCCGGCCTTGTAATGCGTAACGTCATCGCCTACGGCAACGATAGTGCCGGCGCCATCGCAACCCAGTACGGCAGGCAGCGCATCCTTGTAAAAGAGCCCGTTGGCCCTCACCTTGGTATCGATGGGATTGATGCCGGCTGCTTTAAGACGGACTTTTACCTGAGCCGGGTGAGTTATTTCGGGTTCCGCTATGTCCTGTAACTGCAGAACTTCAGGCCCGCCTTTTTCAGTCATTAATACTGCTTTCATCGTTATAACTCCATTGCTTAATTTGAACTTTAAAAACCATTACCGTGTGCCTGTTTCGGTTACTGACACTGATTTCTTCCAACAAGTTGCCTATGATACAGTCTCGTCCCTAACCCACTGGCCGCGGTAATCTGCATAGTCATAGTGCTTTAATAAAGTGACTTTTTCCGACGATACCTCATAGACATCAGGCAGATTGTGGCCGTTAAACCGGTTGGCTTTAATCAGGCTGTAGGCTCCGATATGTTTGAAAACCACGCGATCGCCCATCTTCAACGGCTTATTGAACCGATATTCGCCGAATATATCGCCGGCCAGACAGGTGCAACCCGCCAAGACAGCCGCATAGGCGCCCTCTGGCTCATGCTCGTGCAGTTCAGGCTGGCGCTGATATTCGAACACTTCCGGGTTATGATTAACTGACGTATCGAGTACGACGATGGTTTTGTCATCGCTGATGAATGTATCGATCACGGTGGCGATCAGATGTCCTGCCTGTCCGATCACCGCCTTGCCCGGCTCGATATAGACGTCAATGCCGAAATCGCTTTTCAGCCGGCGAACCATATCAATAAATCGGCTGTGATCTTCGATCCGGTTAAACAGATAGCCGCCCCCCAGATTCAACCATTTGAGACTAGCGAATCTTGACCCCAAACGAGACTGAAGTTTTTCTATCGTTTTAATCAACGGCGTGAAATCCGTTGCTGAAAAAATAGTATGAAAGTGCAGCCCGTTGATCTGGTCAAGGCAGGTCGAGCGGCACAATTCATCGATATCGACGCCCAGTTTTGAAAACGGCCGGCACGGATCGAAACGCTTGTCATCAAGGAAGGACAACTTGGGATTCAGCCTTAAACCGACCGAAGCTTTAGCCTTGGCAGCATCGCCAAAACGCTGATACTGATTCAAAGAGTTAAAGCTGATGTGCGTGCACAGGCTTGCAATATCATCGAGTTCATCGGGCCTGATGCCGGGTGTAGTCAGATGGATGCTACCCTGCCCCGCCAGAATTTCATCGGCTAGGCGCGCTTCAAACAGGGAACTGACCGAAAAACCGTCAACGAAAGGTTTTGCCAGCTCAAGCACAGAGGAAAAAGGCAGGGCCTTGATCGAATATAAAACCTTGCAGCCGCACTGATTGCGCAGCTCCTCCAATACTTTCAAGGTATTAGTGACCTCGGTTGCATCCACGACAAAAGCCGGCGAGGAAGTAACGCTGTTTTTTAGCGACTGCAAATCCATCAGCTTGAAAACGGCCGGCCGAGACCTTTATAAATCGCTTTTTCCGTAATCACAAAATCCATGGCTACATCATGAGATTCCATGGCGACCCGATCCAGTAATTGAGATTCGTAACACGCACCGAGCAACACGGCATCGGCTCTGGCGCATCGCAATAAACGATCATAATAACCGGCGCCGTTGCCGAGGCGTCCGCCATGACGGTCGAAAGCCACGCCCGGCACAATAATGCAATCGAGCTGTTCCGGTGCGATTTCCTTGCCGGCCTCGCCCCATCTTTGCCAGGGCGGCTCAAGAATCCCCCACATGCCGGGCACTAATTCGGCAAAGTCTTCCAGCCGCCATAGGCCCAATTTGTTATAGCCTTGCTCATCTTTGGTACAGTAGGGAATGACGATACGTTTATCGGTCGGGATTTCCTGTAACAAGGTCGGCCCGGTCCTGGCTTCTGACCGGCAGTGGATGTACCACATCACGGTTTCGGCCTGACGATAAGCCGGGTGCGCCGTGATTTGATCGCAAATGATCCGGCTGACCGTATCCTTGTCCGCCTGTGCGTTGCGTGCATCGTAAGCCTTGCGGCGTTGCTGGGCTTTCAGATCATTCATCATAAGACTAGCAGGGACGACCATCAGGCCGCCCTTGCGCAATTAAGGATTTATTGCATGGCCGCAATAATGGCATCGCGCATTTCAGTAGTGCCGGCCTTTGAGTTCCGGTTCAAATCCGGCGTGACAAATTCGCCATCGCTGATGACTTTTTCGGTCGCAGCCTTAATACGATTCGCAGCTTCGTGTTCACCCAGATAGTTCAGCATCATAACGCCCGCCATGATCACAGCGGTCGGGTTCGCGATGTTTTTGCCGGCGATATCCGGCGCACTGCCGTGCACCGCTTCAAACAATGCCGCATCGCTACCGATATTGGCACCCGGAATCAACCCCAGGCCACCAACCAAACCGGCCGTCAGATCGGAGAGAATGTCTCCGAACATATTGGTCGTCACGACCACATCGAACTGAGACGGGTCCATGACCATATGCATACAGATGGCGTCGACAATCTTTTCGTCGCATTCGATGTCTGGATAGCGCGCCGCGACTTCCCTGGCAACATCCAGAAACAAACCCGACGTGTACTTCAAAATATTGGCTTTATGACAAATCGTGACTTTTTTGCGGCCGTTTTCACGTGCATATTTAAAAGCATACTCAACAATACGTTCCGAGCCCTGACGCGTCACGACCGCCAGACTTTCGGCTATGTCTTTTTTGGGTGTCAGGAAGTGCTCCAAACCGGCATACAAACCTTCCGTATTTTCCCTGACGACGACGATATCGACATTGTCAAAACGGGTTTGCGCGCCTTTCCATGTTTTGGCCGGACGGACATTGGCATAAAGATCATATTGCTGACGCAAGGCGACGTTGATGCTTCTGAAACCCTTGCCGACCGGTGTCGTCAGAGGCCCTTTGAAAGCCACGCGATTTTTTTCAATCGAGGCCAGAGTTGCATCAGGAATCGGCGTGCCGTGTTTATCAAACGCGGCCATGCCCGCATCGGCCTCTTCCCAGTTTATCTTGGCGCCGGACGCATCAATAATCTTGACCGCAGCCTCCATAATGGAAGGACCGATACCATCACCTTTGATCAACGTAACGTTGTGCATTCATTTCTCCGAAAAAATAAAATTGCCTTGATAATACACAGATTCAACGATTTTTTAAAATCCAAAAAGCCGAGGACAGTGTTATTCTGCAATTTTTTCTTTTATACTTGCGAGCTAAACACATCAAGGGGATATCATGGAAAAACCATTCATTTTACACATGCTGACCACTGCCAAAAACCTCAGCCCGTTTGACGTCAACATGGCGATGGATGCCGGTTGGGTTTCAGCAGTCCCGTATATCAATGTCGAACCCAGCGAAGTTCAGGGGCTGGTTCAGGACGCCATTTTCTCGCGCAGCCAAAAAAACCTGAAAAGAACCGCTATTTTCATCGGCGGCCGTGATACCAAACAGGCCATGGACATGCTGAGAGCAGCTAAACACGCCATGGTGCCTCCGTTTGAAGTCTCCGTTTTCGCTGACCCCAGCGGCGCATTCACGACAGCAGCCGGCATGGTTGCAGCCGTCGAGCGGGAATTAATGACAAAATTCAACACCACACTGGAAGGCAAAAATATTCTGGCATTGGGTGGAACCGGCCCGGTCGGACAAGCCGCCGCCGTGATTGCAGCTCAAGCAGGCGCCCATGTAAGAATTATCGGCCGCCAGCTGGAAAGAGCGCAGCACATAGCCGATATGTGCAGCAATGAGTTCGGCGACGGCAAAATCACCATTGAAGCCGGCGCCGATGCCGATAAAGCCGAATACATAAAAACTGCCGACGTGGTCTTTGCAACCGGTGCCGCTGGCATTGAATTACTCAGTGCAGAGCTGGTTGCATCAGCTCCGCAACTGAAAGTGGCCGCCGATGTCAACGCCGTGCCGCCATCAGGCATTGCCGGTGTCGATGCATTCCATGACGGCACACCGATTCAAGGCTCAAACAGTGGCGCTGTCGGCATAGGCGCACTGGCTATCGGCAATATCAAATACCAGGCCCAAAACCGCTTGCTGAAGAAAATGATCAGTACCGATAAGCCTGTTTACCTGCATTTCGAGCATGCTTTCGAAGTTGCAAGAACCTATATTAAATCAAATATTTAATTTATAAGCTGGTTATAATTTCAGTTTAACCCGCCCTAATGAAAGAGGATCTCTAATGCAGAAACGCAGCATTATTCACATGCTGGACCCTATGCCAAACAACAGCCCATTCGATGTCAACATGGCGATGGATGCTGGTTTTGATGTACTTGTGCCTTACAGTAACGTCAAACTGGACAAGGTTTATGGATTGACCCAGGATGCCATATTTTCTCGCGGTCCATCCGGGGTTAAACGCACTGGCATTTTTATTGGCGGTCGTGATCTGGGCCTGGCCATGGACATGCTGGACACCTGCAAACAAGCTATGGTGCCCCCTTTTGAAGTTTCTGTTCTTGCCGATCCCAGTGGCGCATTCACGACAGCGGCCGCATTGGTGGCCTGCGTGGAAAAAGAGCTAAAAGCAAAGCATGGCAAGGAACTGAAAGACTGCAATGCCGTCGTCTTTGGCGGAACCGGCCCTGTCGGTGTCGCTACAGGCGTCATCGCATCCCTAGCCGGCGCCGATACGGCATTGATCGACCATTTGTCAATCGATACAGCCCTGGATATGGCCAAGGAATACAATCGCCGCTTTGGCTGCAATCTTAAAGGCACTTACGCCAGTTCAGAAGCCGATAAAGCTCGCCTGGTTTCCAATGCCGACATCATCTTTTGTACCGCGAAAGCCGGCATTCAGGTTTTAAGCGCTGACGTTCTGAATGAAGCAAAACGATTGAAAGTAGCGGGCGATGTGAATGCGGTTCCACCTTTGGGAATCGAAGGCATCAAGCTTAAGGACATGGGCGCACCACTAATTCATGCGGTCAATGCACCGGGCGCAGTGGGCGTAGGCGCCTTGGCTGTCGGCAATGTTAAATATCAGCTGCAGCATGAATTACTGAAATCCATGCTGGAAACTGATAAACCATTGTATCTTGATTTCAGGGATGCCTTTAACAAGGCCAGGGAACTATTATAAGCAACCGAAGGAAGGGGCGCTGCCTGGCGCCCCTTTAAAACAATCTCTGCTAAATCAAACCAGAATCGATATGACCGAACTTAACCGCCAGGCGCGTTAATTCAACATCGTTTTTTATGTGAAGCTTGTCATAGAGGCGATAGCGATAAGTATTAACGGTCTTATCACTCAATATCAACATATCCGCCATTTCCCTGATAGTTTTTCCCTGAAGAATTAAATTCACCACTTCAGCCTCTCTCTGAGACAGCTTTGAAAATGGCGATTCACTATTGCCCGCCAATCCCTGAAAAGCCAGATTTTTGGCAACTTCCTTGCATAGATAACGCTCGCCGCTTATTACGTCGCGAATTGCACTCACCATTTCCTCTGCTGAAGAGCTCTTGGAAATAAATCCCAAGACCCCCAGCTTGAGCAATTGACGTGGAATAGGACCATCGTTATGAACCGATAAAGCAATTATTTTTACTTTAGAATCATGCTGCAAAATTCTACGGCATGCTTCTACGCCGCCTATGCCGGGCATATTCACATCCATCAACACTACATCCGGCGACAGATTAACAACCGCATCGACGGCTTCTTCTCCAGATTTGGCCATACCAACAACCTTAATATCTGAAGCAGCATTCAACAATGCCTCAATACCAGTCCGGACAAGCTCATGATCATCAACAAGCAAGATACTAATCATATGTTTTTTATTGTTTTATATTAATTATAAACCAACCACTTGAATGGGAAATACTGTCCCCATGCTCTAACAGTCTCAATATTATAGTGTGACATATAAGTTATTATACATACGTAGCTTTACTTAGTGCTCGGATAATATACATCACACTCAATTTGCGTTCAGATACTTACAAATCAATATTTACACAATTATACCGCTACATTATTACCATAAGATGAATATCAACCGACCGGCAAAACTCTGAAAGAACAATAAATTATTCATTTTGACAGGAATTTTTGCCGTTCATTGCAAGATGCCTTCCCCGACGTCATCTCCTTTCTCGGTTATCGTTCAGGAGATATCTAAATCGATCAAACACCTTTTTTCACTTATATTAAAATATGAATCCTTATCAAAAAGTTAATAGTATACCTACAACCGCCCGAATGTAACTATAAAAACGTTCATACACCATATAGACGACCATGCCGATGAAAACCCTCATCCAGGTCGGAGCCAATTACCTTAAAATTTATAAAAAGTTTATACTCTTCATCATCATTTTTCCTCAGGACATTAGTTTATGCCAGACAGAGCAATGGACATAGCCATATACGCTTTGATCACTATGAAAAAATCTAATTGAACGGCGCGACAAGCGAAGAATCTGCTTGAAAACGGCCTTTTTTGGCCACTTTCGCCCCCAGCTATTGGTAATATCTTGAAAGCTATGACACTAAATATCGAAGATGCCCTGCCTGAACCGGTTATTGTCAGGCGAATTGAACCACATACCGGGATAGATGGAAAACTTGTATAAACTAACTGATCCAAACCGGCTTCAACTTGGAAGCTAATCCCTTAACACACAGAGTATAAGGCAAGCACATGATCAAAATTCAAACCGTTAAACTCTCCGGATTAACTCTGGCAGCACTGCTCGCCGGCCACATGAACACGGCCTCGGCGGAAGAGAAACCGGCACTAGGCAGAACCGTGCTATTAGAAAACAAAGTGGAACTGCCCAGTAAAAACATCAATGCCAAGACGACACGAGTCACCTTCCCGCCCGCCTTTAAAACACCTGAACATACGCATGAAGGCCCCGGCCCCCGCTATGTGACCAAAGGCAAGCTGAAAGTGACTGAAGGCGGCAAAACTCATATCTATTCCGCCGGCGACGTGTTCTGGGAATCCGGTGAATTAATGACAGTGGAAAACATCGGAAAAGGCCCGGCCGAACTGATCATTTTTGAACTGGCGCCGGCCGAGTAAAAGTCTGTGGGAAGTGAAGTCACCTTTTCAACTCGCAGGCATAGGCGGCTTCGAAAGGCTGGGTTTACCAACCCGGCCTACAATCTTAACCGAAGCGCTATCGGTTAAACTCGGCCAGCACAGCCAGCAAATAATCCAGATCCTTCTCGGTATGATCAGCCGCAACCTGCAATCTGATTTCCTGCTCACCTTTCGGCACGACCGGATAATTGAGCCCCGTAGCCAGAATTTGATGCGTGAATAAATGCGCCACCAAAGCCGAAGTTTTCTCCGTATCCCTGATCAGAATGGGCACGATAGGATGTTCGCCGGGCAAGGTTTCAAAGCCCAACCGTTTTAGCCCGGCCCTGAGCCGGGCGCTCAGGCTGCGCAATTTCTCCAGCAAACGCAAGCCCTCCGGACTGTCCGCTATATCGAGCGCGGCCATGGCTGCGGCCGCTTCTGCCGGTGTGATCGGATTCGAATAAATATACAAAGGCGCGGTTTCGCGCAGATAAGCGATAACGGCCGAGCTCGCCGCCACATAGCCGCCGTTCACGCCGAACGCCTTGCCGAGCGTGGCGATCAGGATATCGGCCTTACCGCCGGTATATTCTTCGGTACCGCGCCCGGTCCGGCCGAAAGCGCCAACGCCGTGCGAATCATCGACAACAGTGATAATGCCTTCTTCATAACCGGCTTCATGGCGCCGGTAGCAGGCATTGATCCGATCAAGCGACGCATGATCGCCGCGCATGCTGAAAATGCCGTCCGTCACGACGCAGACGCGCTTGATCTGGCCCTTATTGGCTTCAAGGATGCGCTCCAGCGCATCGATATCGGCATGCGCATAGACTTCCTTCCTGACCGGATGCGACAGACGGATCGCATTGATAATGCAGTTATGGTTCAGCGCATCGCTGACGACCAGCGTCTCCTCGGAGATAAACTGCGGCAGAACGCCCATCATGGTCGCATAAGCCGCACTCATGATCATGGCGGCATCGCGCCCGTGAAATTCGGCCAGCTTTTTCTCCAGTTCGACATGCGGCCGATAAGTGCCGCTGATAAAGCGCACCGCGCCGGGCCCCGTGCCGAACTGTTCAGCCGCTTCAGCTTCTGCATTAATCAACCGGGGATGCCCGGTCAAGCCCAGATAGGAATTGGAATTCATGCGCAGGAACGCTTGCTCTGGATAACCGTCCAGAAAATAGCGCGGGCCGAAACCGTCCGTTGGAGCCCGCCTGCCGGTAATGATTTTCTCATCACCCTTGCTTATGCCCTGCTGTTGCAACTGTGTTAATTTAGCGTTGAATAACTGCTCTATTTTTGTCAGCGACATAAATGCCTCCTTAGCTTTTGCCCAGTTTGACCGCAATTTTCTCCAGCATATCCTCGACCATTTTCGACAGATCGAAGCGCGGCTGCCAGCCCCATTCCGCTCTTGCGGCGCTATCGTCCATATGCCGAGGCCAGGAGTCGGCAATCGCCTGGCGCACCGGATCGATGCGGTAACCGATCGTGAATCCCGGCAAATGCTTTTGTATTTCCGCTGCCAGCTGCCGCGGCGTAAAACTCATGGCCGTGATATTGAAGGCATTGCGATGGCGCAGCTTCTGGCCATCCGCCGTCATCAATTGAATCGCGGCATCGATCGCGTCGGGCATATACATCATGTCCAGCTGCGTGTCGGCATCAAGAAAGCAATCGTAATGCCCGTTTTTGACAGCTTCGTAAAAAATATCCACGGCATAATCCGTTGTGCCGCCGCCCGGAAGCGCGATATTCGAGATCAGCCCCGGATACCGCAAGCCGCGCGTATCGACGCCGAAACGACGATAATAATAATCGCACAGCAGTTCACCTGAAACCTTGGTAATGCCATATAGCGTGGACGGCCGCTGGATCGTGTCCTGCGGCGTATCGACAGGCGGCGTGCCGGGGCCGAAAGCGCCGATGGAACTGGGAAAAAATACGGCGCAGCCATGCACTCGGGCTGCCTCCAGCACGTTGAGCAAGCCGTTCATATTGATATCCCAGGCTTGCCGCGGTTTTTCTTCCGCGACGGCGGACAATAGCGACGCCAGATGAAAAACCGTATCGATTTGATAGTCTTCGACAAGCTGACGCAACGCCGCTGCATCGCGCACATCGAGATTGCAATAAGGCCCTGATTGCTGCAATTCGCTGAGCGGCTGCCTGCTGTGCCCGGCTGCCACAACATTGTCCGCGCCGGACTGATCGCGCAGAGCCATTGTCAATTCGGAGCCTATCTGGCCTGTGGCCCCCGTCACCAATATCTTTTTCATAGCCATCCTCGCTGTTTTTTATGTTTATTATTCGCATTAATACCCGGTCAACTCGACATAGCCATGGCCTGAAACGGGCCTGCCGTTTTTTGTCCCCTTGACGCTGACCGCGCCTTCCCAATAACGGACACTGACGTTGAGTTCCTGGTCGTTTATCAGCGGCATAACATCAAGCTCAAGATTCTGGCCGGGCACGCTCAAGCGCCACGATGACGGGTAGCTGGCCTTCGAATGCGGACTGGTCCAGGTAGCCAAAACCCTGACCGTAGCATCCTGCGCCTTAAGCGGCACTTTGACATTGTCGGCCAGCACGATGGAACCGGAACTGTTGCGGTCGATCCTGCCATCCTTGCGTCTGAGCTGGTAGAACATCAATTCGCTGCCATCGGAGAGCTGCAAGGCAAACCAATCCCATCCGGCCTGCTCCTTAGACAATGAACTCGTGCTCCATTCCCTGTCCATCCAACTATAGCCCGATACCGAAAACATATTGCCGCCGATGCGGACACTGCCTTCGGTCGACAGTCGGGTGTAAGAATAATAATACGAGGCATTGCCGGGTTCATCACTTTTCCGGCTCAAGCCGTTTTCGCCCTGAAAAACCGGACCTTTCTGTGCCCTCAACTCGAAATCAATGGCAAAGTCGTCGCTTTTAGCCGACAGGCGCAGAGGAAAATCCGCGCCGCCCCGTGCCGATGCCGACCAATCATAAAGCCAGACCTGATACTGCTTGTCAGAGGCGCCGGCCAGCCCATTACCGGCTCGACTGAAACGCTCGTTGGTATAAAAACGATTGTTCTCGACATCGGTCAAGGTCAGATGGGCCATATACACCTGGTTGCTTCGCCAGACTGACTTCGATGCCGGCATGTCAGGACGCAATGCAAACCGAAAAAACGTCAGTTCATAACCGAATCTGCGGCCCTGAGCATTACTCAGATTGCCGGTGAAGTACCACCACTCGGTCCGGTATTGATTGTGCGCGCCATGGTCGAGAGGAAACGAGAACCTGCGCGGCTTCAAGGCCCGCGCAAAGTTTTGATCGCCTTCGGACAACACATCACTGAAGGCATCGTCTTTTTTTGACAGGGTTTTACTGAAAGACTTGTCCTTGCCCGGTTTGAGATCAAACGGAAACTCGACAGGCAGCCACCAGAGGACCGCCAGCAATATGACCAAACCTAAAAAAATCAGCTTTCTCATCACTCGTTCCGCAACGCTTCGGCCGGTCGTGTCCGCAGCATTTTCAGCGCCGGCAGGACGCCAGCCAGCAAGGCGGCACCAAACGCCAGAGCCAGCCCCTGGTAGACAACAGCCGCATTCATATGAAATGCCATTGTCCAGCCGAACGAACGCAAGTAAATGACAAAAATCAGCACATACGCGACGATATAACCGACCGGCACGGCAAACAGGCCGGCCGCCAGCCCCATCAGCCCGGTCTCGCCGATAATCAGCACTGTCAACTGCGCCGGCGTGACGCCTATGGCCCGCAATACGCCCAGTTGCCGCGTCCGCTCAAACTGCAAGGCCATCAGGGCGCTGAAAACGCCGACAAACGCGATAATGGCCGACAGCCAGCGCAGGGTTTCCGTAATCGTGAATGTCTGCTCGAACAAGTCCATCGACGCCTCATAAATCGCCCGGTTCGATTGTATCGACTGCGGCGCCTTAAGCCGCTGACCCAACTGGTCTTCCAGTCGTTTCAAGTCGATGCCGGGTTTGGCGTAAACGCCGATGCCGGAATAGCCCAGGTCGGGCCAATAGCGCTCATAATTGCGACGACTCATCACCAGATGCCCTTGATCGCTGTAGTCAGCCTCAATTGCGATCGCCTCAAAAGGCTGTACGTCCTCTTCCGTGCGCAGCATGATGGTCTGGCCGACCTTGACGTCGTGATGGTACGCATAAGGCTCCGTGACAATAATCGTCTGTTCGCGCTCAAACCGGTTCCAAACCGTACCAGCCGCCGCCTGCTTGAAAGTAAAGCCGCGCCTGGCTTGTGGATTCAACTCATACACCGACACCTTGGTAAGCTCATCATTGGCGATCAGGTTCGTAGCCAGCAGAGTGCTCAGCATTTGCACGTCGCCATGCGCGGCCAGTCTTGCTTTCAGACCATGATCCCCCGACGCGGCGGCCGGCGTCTTCTCACCCGGCAACGACACATACAGGTCGGCGCGCAGCGCGCTTTGCAGCCATTCCTGCACCGTCTGGCGGAAGCTGCCTATCATCAGATCCATGCCGATCGTCGCCGCAACGGCCATCATCAGCGCGGCGATGGCGATGCCCGTCCGACTGATCTCGGCCGACACCATGCGTGCCGGCAAGCGCCCTAAAATGCCTGAAATACGCCCGAACACGCGCTCGGCCAACTTCATGACCATCAGCGTAAAAACCGGCGTCAGCAAGGCAAAGCCGAACAACAACAGGAAAATGCCGACCAGCCCCAACGCGATGCTTTTGCCGGACCACAACGCCAGCACCAGACCCGCCAGTATGAACAGGCCGCCCGCCAGGCCCGTCACTTTGATCAACCGACGTACGCCCGATTCCAGCTGCGACCTGATCAGCACCGTCGTCGGCGGCAAGCGCGTCGCTTCCAGGGCGGGCGGCAACACGGCCAGCAGCGTCGCGCCGATTCCCAACAGGATGCCTTTGCCCAATTGCGCGGGCGTGATCATCAAAGAGGCCGCGTCGATGCGGAAATAAACCGCGTTGAGAGTGCCCGAGATCAGATGCAGCAAGCCCTGAGCCAGCATAATGCCGAGCGCTATACCGATCGCCGTGCCGGCTATCGCCAACCAGAAAGCCTCATTGATAATCAAATTAAAGATCTGCCGCCGAGTGACGCCCATGGCCCGCAAACTGCCGATCAGGCGCCGGCGCTGCACGACCAGAAACGTCATCGTGTTATAGATCAGAAACAGGCCGACCAGCAGCGAAAGCAGCCCCAAAGCCTTCAGGTTGATTGAAAACGCCCGCGTCATCTCGCGCATGGCTTGCGACTGGCTGTCCGCCGACAGCAACAAGACATTGGCCGGCAATACCTGGCATATCCGGGCCAGCGTTTCGGACGCGTCGTCATCGATCAATGCATCGATGGAACTGAGCCTGCCGAACAGGCCCAGCACCTCCTGCGCCGTGGCGATATCGGTTATGATCAATCCTGATAATGCCTGTTCGGAAATAGCCTGGGAAGGCGACAACAAGGCGATGATTTTTAACCGATGCTCGCCGTTACCGGCCTTGACCGTGATTTCGTCATCAACCCTCAGATGCAAACGCGCTGCCGTTTGTTCGCTGATCAGCGCCGTACCCGGCTCGGTAATCAGGCGCGCAAGAAAGCCGACATCGCTGTACTGCTGTTGCCAGGCCGATTGAAAGGATTTTTCAACGAAAGGATCAATGCCGATCAGCTTAAAGCTGTCATTGGGCAACCGCACATGACCGCTCACGATCGGCGACAACTGCTGTATGCCCTGCTCCACGCGCAGCCGCGTGTAGAGTTTTTCATCGAGACCGCCGTCGCCGGCCACGATGCGATGCGTTGCCGTTCCCGAAAAGGCCTTGCGTGTCTGGTCAAACGCAGACAGCGCGCTCTCCATGGCCAGCTCGATAGCAACCACGACCGCAACGCCCAGGGCAATGCCCACCAGCGCCAGGGCCAATTGCCAAGGATGCCGCCACAAAAAATTGCGGCTGGCACGGTTAAGGACGGAACTCATCGACCGAAACCAATGATTTGTCTCGGATTGAAACAATGCGGTCGGCCTGACCGATGACTTCGCGGCTGTGCGTCGCCATAATCAGGGTTTTGCCGGCTTTTTTGACCAGTGTATCGAGCAGCGCCAGGACCTGGCGGCCTGTCTCCAGGTCCAGATTGCCGGTCGGCTCGTCGGCGAGAATCAGATCCGGGTCGTGAATCAGGGCCCTGGCGATGGCGACGCGCTGTTGCTCGCCGCCCGACAGGCGGTCGGGATAGGTATCGGAGCGATCCGCCAGACCGAGCTTGTTCAGTAATGCCTCGACTTTATCGCGATCCGTTTGTGTCAAAGGCTTGATCAGCTCCAGCGGCAACAGCAGGTTTTCGGCCACCATCAAGGTGGGGATCAGATTATAAGACTGGAAGATAAAGCCCAGATGATGGCGGCGAAACAGCGTGCGTCCGTGCTCGGAGAGCGCCGTAATGTCAGTGCCGTTAATGATGACGCTGCCGCTGTCAGGAGGGTCGATGCCGCTGATCAGATTCAGCAATGTCGATTTGCCGGAGCCGCTGCGGCCGAGCAGCACGATAAATTCGCCACGGCTCACCTCCAAATTCAAACCGCTGAAGATCCGATGCCGCCTGCCCGATTCCTCATAGCTTTTGCTCAACTGTTGTATGGCGATAGCCGCTTCTGTTGGCATAAAGGTAGCGCCTTGAATCCCTTCCGGCGCTAGGCCATGAAATTGTCATCCCTTTTGGCGAGCTCGGCTTGCTCTTTCTTCTGGGTCCTGTGCATCAGGAATACGAAATACATGGCCAGCCCGAAAAGAAGCCAGGCCTTGATGCGGAAAAGAAACACCATCTCGGCGAGCAGTGTCGGATGGCTGTGTAGATAAAGATTTAATGAATCGAAAATTTCCATGAAATTCCCCTCTAAAAGCTTCGTTAAAGCCACTTTATAGAACTGATTTTAATCAAAGAATTCAAGATTATTTGATAAGCCCAAACTTAGAGCGTTAGAATCAGAGACTTAGCGAAACCTTGACCAGTCGAAACAGAATATGGATAAGGAAAAAGAAATAACCCGCTTAATGCCGGAAGGCATCAGAAGATCGCGCAGATACAGCGATTTCTTTGCGTACCCTGAAGATCGGGAACTGGAAGAATTGAGAATCGTGCATTCGCTGAAAGCATCGCTGGAGGTAACGAATGTCGCCTTCTTCGATCAAGCCAGCACGCGCGGCCGCGGCAATGATCCGCCCGATTGCGAAGCCTTGCTGTTCGACGGCAGGAGATTGGGTGTTGAAGTGACGGAACTGGTCGATCCCGAGGCCATCATGGCCTATAAAAACGGCGTCCTTACGCAATGGGCCGAATGGGACGAAGACAAGCTGATAAATTCGATCACGCAACGCCTCAAAGCCAAGGATATCGCCAAAAATATCAAAGGTGGCCCCTACGATACTTATATGGTGATCATCCACACGGACGAGCCCATTCTCAATTTTGATTATACGTTCCCGATCCTGTCGGATTATCCGTTCCGTTATTACTCGGTTATAGACAGGGCTTTTCTGCTGATGTCCTACGACCCGAAATACCAATGCTGCCCGTATATTGAGCTGAACATAAAAAACTAGGCGACTTTCCCGCTAACGGCCAAGCTACTGCTTAAGGTTTCAGACTGAAAACAATACCGGCTCCATCGACGGATTGCTGTTTCTCTCCTTCCGGCTCTTGCGTCATAACCGCGCCGCCGTTTAATTGCAGCGTCCGCTGCTTTCTGGCTGTAAACAGGTTCTGCGCGGCGGCGTTTTTCTCGCTCTTCTGTCCGGTGCTGTCAATCACCTCGAACGGAATAGAAAGATCGAGCGGTTTTTGAAGCTCGAAGGCTTGGTCGGCATTACCTGCATCCACCGCTGGCGCGTTTGTTTTTTGCCCGGATGGTTTTTTGTTTTCGGCCTGATCCTGCTTTGCACTTACCGACGCCCTGTTTTTTCCCACATCAGTCTCGGCAACGGTTCCATGTCCATATAGAAAAAGGCAGGCCCCCATCATAAGATTCAATAACGCTACGCTGTAATTTTTCATCGTTTATCGCACTCCAGCCATAAAGTCATACCTTCAGAATGATTATATTACACCTGTGAACAGCACTTGAATGTGACAATTAACGCCATAAAAAAATCCCAAGCTGAACAATTCGCAGACTGAGTTAAAGCTATGCGTAAACCAGCGGCATTAGCTGGCATGATTTTGCCTTTATTTTCGATACACCCAAAAATACCCGAAGTACCAATACCCCAATCCCGTAAGACTGAATGGTTTGTCAGGGCGATCAAATGCATGTCGATTATGAACTGATGTTATGCAGACAATTTACCCATACCTCAAGCGCCTGTAGGGTCGAATTCATTCGACCCGGGACGCCCTGTTAGTCATTTAGTGCGAATAGTGCGAATACCCAAAGGGCACAAGTGAATTCGCACCTACAAGCGCATTGGGCCGCTTTCGGTCAAGGAGACTCAAGAGCTGTAGTGCTCGGGAGCGGCAAACGGCATAAAAAGCTACCCGCGCGTAACATCAGTTATGAATTTAATCGCATAGACAAAAAATATTTAGCGGGATAATGGATTACATCAAGGCCTAAGATCCCCGGAAGAGAGATAAGTAAAAAGCATGGGCATAAAAACTAAAACAGCGTAAAGAAGAGCCACGCCACCTATAACCAGTAAAAAACCATATAATTTTTCCATCACCGATTCCACCCCAGTCAGAAAGTCATATCTTTAAGGCAACTATGTCATACTTGTTGCCATTAACTATGGACAATTAAAGGCATAAAAAGTCCCTGACTAAACGGACATATTATTGGATTAGCTGTGCCTTTATGCCCTGTGGGCGCCATGGGTAAAGCGCTGGCGCTTAATCGTAAGCTACGGTTGCAGCCGTTTGGCACCCGACATTAACTTGAACAAAAATCCTTCTCGCCAATCTTATTTTTGTTAACGGCTCAAGCGTTTAATCTCAAGGGAAAAGTTTTTTACGTCTTGTTCCTATCAGGTTTTACTAAGCAATCAGCCAGAGAGGAGATAACTTATGAAAAAGTGGTTTTTTCTCACGATGACATGCACGGCAGCCGTCTTCCACCCCAACCTTCTGAACGCCGAAGAGCGGCCGAAAAGTCCGGCCGAGGGCTACAATATCCATGTGACCGCGCCGCACCGCCATGAAGACGGCACCGTGCACGGCCCCTATCACCATTATTGCAAACCGATCAAACCCGAAATCCTGCAATGCATGATCTTCCTGTCGGACGATCCTGATGCCGAGCTCGTTGAAATCGAATATTTCGTTGACCAGAAACTCGCGCGCTCCAGCGTGACCCTGGATCAATGGAACAAGCATTTCCACGACCATAAGGTGGAAATTGCCTCCGGCCGCGTGCAGGTACACGATGTGCCACCCGAGAAAGCCAAGGAAATCGCCGATGCGGCCGCCAAGACCGACGGCATCATTTTCCATTTATGGCCCGAAGGCGCCAAGCTGCCGAATGGCGAAGTGACGTTTCCGACCGCCGTCAGCCATAAGCCTGTGGATAAGCTGGAAATACCGAAATAGAACGATAGAAAATTTCTGCAGGCATCTTCATATTGTGGGGGCGACTTCAGTCGCCTCTTAAACATCAAATTGCCAAGTAAACCACGAAGAACGAAGGCACGAGTTTTTTATCCTAAACGTTGCGGGTTGGACTGGCGCAGCCAACCCGACATGATGGCTTAACATTGGATTGCCCAACAGAGGCGGCCCAACCTACGCCGCTAAAGCGAATCTCTTTATGAGTTCAGTGCCGGATTTCCGCGAAAGCCATACCGAGCTCATCAGCTACAACGACTAATTGCCTATCGCGTGTCCAAAGGCGCGTTCCTGCCAGGCGGGCGGCAGCCAACAGATGCACATCAACGTAACCAATACCTCGTCCCATCAAGGCATGTTTTTCAATGAAAAACAGCACCTCGCCCGCACTCGCCACGGGCGCCGAAGGCAACGACTGCAATAATCCCAGCACCAGCTTGCGGTCTTGCAGATTGCCGCATGCCAGTTCGCCTACGACCCAGGGATGCACCAGCACCTGTCCCTCCAGCAGCATAGCGGCCAACTCAGCATCACTGCGCCGCAAATGATCTATCCAGACCGATGTATCCACCAACATCATGCAGTAATGTCCTGACGGCGCGGAACCGGCTTTAATTCCGGTTGAGTCCCTCCCAACTGCGCCAGACGGCGGGCACTCTCGCGCTGCACCAATGCCCGCAACGCTTCACGAATCAACTGGGTACGTTCAGTTAAGCCAGTGAGCTGTTGGGCTTGGGCCAGAAGCTCATCGTCGATATTTATAGTAGTACGCATAAATCCTCCGAAAGTCATCAAATTAATCATCAATTGATGCTTAATCATAATATATGTTCAGTACTAAAAACCAGTTGTTCAACAGCGAAGTTTTGTCTGTATGCAAGCGTGAACGCAACACAGTCTGTAAAACCGCCGTAAAGCGCTGAGCCGACCTGTCGGTATCGTCCCACAACAAGCTGAACAGTGGAATATTGAGTCGCCTGCTTTTGGCCCAAAAAAATGCAGTTCAACCTATGCGGCTTTTTAGCAGATACGGGGAGCACGAAGTTTTACCTTAATTTTCTTTACGAACTTCGTAGTTATGAATTGAGCAGACCGCCGCAAACTGACCTTTTTTGTCACTATCTGACTAAACCCGCCATTTTTAACAGTATGATTAAATAGCCTTCTGACGCCTTCTTGTCTCTGAAGCCCATAAAGATCACGCTTTGCGCATCTTGGCACGCCCCTTGCTTTATCCCTAATGTCTTTAACTCCATAACAAAACAGGAAGAAGCATCATGAAAACTCAAATGCAAAAAGTACAACAAGGTTTTACTTTGATCGAATTAATGATCGTTGTCGCAATTATCGGTATTTTAGCAGCAATTGCAGTGCCTGCTTATATGAACTACACACTCAAAGCAAAATTCTCTGAAGTGGTATTAGCGACTGCTGGAGTCAAGGCTGGTATTGAAGTCTGTATTCAGGATGGCAATTGTGGCACTCCAGGTGGTGCTGTTGCCGGCGTTGCTTTTGGCACTAATGGAGTCCCGACTGCGCCAACTGCTACCGATTATTTCTTAAGCATGACTGTTGACGATGCAGGCGTAATCACTGCCACAGCTCAAACAGCTGGTGGCTTAGCTGGTGAAACTTACATCTTGACTCCTTCAGCTATCGCCACTGATGGCAAAGTCACTTGGGCTAAGTCTGGCACTTGCACATCCTATGCTGGTGGAGCACTTTGCTAAGATTAATGCAAAAACTTAATAGATTAAACATTTAACCTGTATTTAATCTTTAATATAAGCCATCCAATCCTTACGGGGTTGGGTGGTTTTTTATAGGCGTCCATTTTACACATCTTCAGGTTTTATAAAGAATGACTATAATTAATCATTCTTTAACATAATGCCTGTTGAACTACTTATGACTGATGCTTATGCCTTTCCTTTTGAACTGGATCCTAAATCTATAAACGACTGGCTGGCTACGTTGGATGCCTTATCGACTGACGATAAAATCAATCAGCTTTACACAACTATTACCCAGCTCAGCAACTCGGCCATTGAAGCCCCTATACTTTACGCTGTTCTGGATCAGTTAACGCCAGCCATTTTAATGGCGTCAAACAGTCTTGAGCAGATGGTTATTAGCGGCAAGGCGTCATCCTCCGCGGATAAAACGAGCAAGCTGGTCAATTTCGCCGTCCGGCTTGTTAAATCCCTCTGTTTCGCTTATGGCAATATCAGCAATGACAATGCGTTAACTCAAGCGCAGCAGACTTCGATTATTTATAAAGCCATGCAGCTGGCCTGCTTATTGGTAAGGCGCTACACTATTTTCTACGAAGCCCCTGATCCAGCGCTCTGGGCAAGACTCAACGAGCTTTATTTGAACGCCAGGACGCTCGATATTCTTGATGCTGCTATTCAAGACGTTGTTCCCGGCCCGACCCGGCAACCCAGTATTGAAGCTGTCCTGAAGCAAACATTGCTATTTTCCATCTGCAATGCCTATCAATATTCTCCACCAGAAATTGCCGATATTTTTTCCACAACGGGCAAGCTCTGCCACTTGCTGAAACTGGATCCGCACCCGTCGGAATCTTCATTTTTCTGCTGGCGCCCTGATTCACTGGCAGCCCCGCAATATACCGATCCCAATAGAGCGGAAGAAGAGACCGTGTATATCAATACATCAGGGTTAATTGCTCACTTTGAGAACAATACAGCCCAACGGGAAAATTACAAAACCTTCCTGCCGACATTGAACCGACTGACCGCTTTCGAAAAAATCAGGGAATCGGTTGATCCGTCGAGCCCCGCTGAGTGCGACATAGCGATAGGAACGGCGCGGGCGACTCAATTCCTGAAAACGCTGATCAACAGATATCTCATTCTTGAACTGAGCGGGGCTCTGGAAGAGCAATCAGAACCGATCAAGCTGGAACTGGAGCCCATGGAGGACAAGAAAAATATCTTCGGCTTGCTCGCCACCAAGCTTTTGAAAGACGAAAGACCGGCATATATCATCAAAACCCGGACCTTTGAAACCCGTAACCCCAATTTTTTTGCAACCAAAATCAGGCAGAATTGCGCAATCGGTGAACCGCTGGTTTTCATACGGGAGAATAAAAGACCGCTGCTGGCGATTATTCGCTACCTGCGCATCGAGCCCGTGATCGGTCTGAAACACATACTGCTGGAGATACTGGACGGCGATATTTATCCGTTTGAAATCAATGAAAAAGAAGGGTTTATCATCAGGCGTACCGCTGGCAAAAAAGAAATCATCCTGCCTCCCGACAACCATGCCATAGGAACCATTTTTTCTATCGACAAGGGATTGATAATCGGGACTTTTCGCATCGATAAATTTGTTGAGTCAACCTCGCATTTTATGCGTTTTGAGGTTAGCCGGGTTACCGACTGACTGGCAATAATCGTTGGATTGGCGCTCGCCAGCCCAACCTACCCCCCTGTCGCCAGCATCAATTTATAGTCGGCTATGCCTTGAATAGCCATTTTCACCGTTTGTTGTCTTATTTGATGCCTATCGCCAGCAAATTGCTTTTTGATTACCTCACAGCCGCCGTCTTTGTATTGCCAGGCTATAAAAACCGTGCCCACAGGCTTTTCCGTCGTGCCGCCATCGGGCCCGGCTATGCCGGTTACGGCACAGACGCAATCCGCATCGCTGTTTGCCAAAGCGCCTAGCGCCATTTCCATTGCCGTTTCGGCGCTGACTTCGCCGTATTTTTCCAGCGTTTCCTGCCTGACGCCCAGCATCTGCACTTTCGAGGCATTGCTGTAGGTGACAAAGCCCCGGTCAAACCAGGCCGAACTGCCCGGCACTTCGGTAATGGCCTGGGCAATCCAGCCGCCGGTACAGGATTCGGCCGTGGCTATTTTTTTTCCATCGGCTTTTAGCGAGCGGCCCAGCTGTTCGGCCAGTTCAAATAATTCGTGATCCATGATGTAGCCTCCTGCGACTTCGGATAAAATAGGCACATGAGTATAAAACAAAATTCCGCTACCCCCCATACGCCGATGATGCAGCAATATCTGCGCATCAAATCCAATCATACCGACACGCTGGTTTTTTACCGCATGGGGGATTTTTACGAACTTTTCTATGACGACGCCAAGAAAGCGGCGCAGTTGCTGGACATTACCCTGACCAGCCGAGGGCAATCGGCCGGCATGCCGATCGCCATGGCCGGCATTCCCTATCATGCGGCCGAAGGCTATATCGCCAGATTGCTAAGACAAGGCGAGTCTGTCGCGATTTGCGAGCAGATCGGCGATCCCGCAACCTCGAAAGGCCCGGTCGAGCGCAAGGTGGTACGCATCGTCACGCCCGGCACGGTCACGGACGAAGCCCTACTCGAAGACCGGAAGGATAATCTGCTGGTCGCCGTCTGCGCTTTGAATCATCAGCACGGCATCGCCACGCTAGACCTGACCAGCGGCCGTTTTATCCTGCAACAGGTAGAATCAGAAGATCAGCTGCTCGTGGAAATCGGACGCCTGAATCCTGCCGAACTGCTGTTCAGCGAAGACTGGCCGATGCCTGCCGCCATCAAGCAACGCAGCGGCCTATGCCGCCGGCCGCCCTGGCATTTCGAGACCGAAAGCGCACGGCAACTGGTGCTGAAGCAGTTCAACACGCACGACCTGAAAGGCTTCGGCTGCGAGCATATGCTGGCCGCCATCGCCGCCGCCGGTGCGTTGCTGCAATATGTCAAGGACACGCAGCAAGGCGCGCTGCCGCATATTCAGGGCATACGCATCGAAAACAGCGACGACAGCATCGTGCTTGATGCGGCCAGTCGCCGCAATCTTGAGCTGGACTCGCACCCGTCCGGGCAACTGCAATACACGCTGTTCGGCGTCCTGGACAATACCGCCACAGCCATGGGCAGCCGCTGCCTGCGACGCTGGATAAACCGGCCTCTGCGCAATCATGTCGTCCTGAACGACCGCTATGCCTGCGTCGCTACGTTATTGGACAGCCTGCTGTACCGCGATGTGCAGACCCAGCTTCGGCAAGTCGGCGATATTGAACGGATCAGCTCGCGCATTGCCTTAAAGTCGGCGCGGCCTCGGGATTTAATCGTATTGCGCAATACGCTGGCGGTGCTGCCGACCCTACAGAAAGTGCTTGCTACGAGCGACAATCCGCAATTAACTCTGTTAAGTGGAAAAATCGGCGAGCAGCCGGTGATGCTGCAACTGCTGAACAAAGCCGTCATCGACAATCCGCCCATGCTGATCCGCGATGGCGGCGTGATCGCGCCGGGCTATAGCCGGGAACTCGATGAACTGCGCAACCTGAGCCAGAACGCCGACCAGTTTCTGATTGACATGGAGAACCGGGAAAAAGCCGCGACCGGCATCACGAATCTTAAAGTCAACTACAACCGCGTGCAGGGCTACTATATCGAGATATCGCGCCTGCACGCCGAAAAAGTACCCGGCCATTACATCCGCAAACAGACCCTGAAAGGCGTCGAGCGCTATATTACGGAAGAGCTGAAATCGTTTGAGGATAAGGTTCTCAGCGCGCGCGAGAAATCGCTGGTTTTCGAGAAGTCTCTGTACGAGGAACTGCTCATGATAATCGCCGCCTCCCTGATCCCGCTGCAGGAATGCGCCGCCGCGCTGGCCGAACTCGATGTGCTGGTCAATTTCGCCGAGCGCGCCGATACGCTGAATTTGTCCGAACCGGCACTGGTTGACGAGCCCGGCATCCATATCGAGGCAGGCCGGCATCTGGTGGTTGAGCAGGTGTCCGATATTCCGTTTGTGCCTAATGACTTGTCGTTTTCCAGCCAGCGCCGCATGCTGGTCATCACCGGCCCTAACATGGGCGGTAAATCCACTTATATGCGCCAGGCGGCGCTGATCGTCCTGATCGCGCATATCGGCTGTTATGTGCCGGCCAAGACTCTGACCTGTGGACCAGTCGACAAGATTTTCACGCGCATAGGCGCTTCCGATGACCTGGCCAGCGGTCGCTCGACGTTCATGGTGGAAATGTCGGAGACGGCGAATATCCTGCACAATGCCACGTCGAAAAGCCTGATCTTGATGGACGAAATCGGCCGCGGCACGAGCACGTTCGACGGCCTGTCACTGGCCTGGGCCTGCGCCGATTATCTGGCCAAGGAAACGAAGGCGTTTACGCTATTTGCCACGCATTATTTCGAACTGACAACGCTGGCCGATGAGCAGGAAACTATCCACAATGTGCATCTGGATGCCATGGAGCATGGCGACCGGATTATTTTCCTGCATGCGGTCAAGGAAGGACCGGCCAATCAGAGTTACGGCCTGCAGGTAGCCTCGCTGGCCGGCGTGCCGCGTTCCGTGATCGATAAGGCCAAAGCCAAATTACAGCATCTGGAGAACAATGCCTATATCGAGCAGCAAGCAGAGACCGGGGTTAATCAGCTGGATCTATTTTCGGCCAAGGAATGTCATCCCGCCGTGTGTCTGCTGGAGGATATGAATCCAGATGAGGTCAGCCCCCGTCAGGCATTGGACTTGCTTTATCGGCTTAAGGAGATGGTGTAGGCTGGGTTGATAAACCCAGCACTTCGAAGTCACTTATGCCGGGTTTACGCTAAAGCTTCAACCCGGCCTACCGTATTTTTTATTATTTCGGGTTTGCTTCGCTTTCCAAAGCTTCAGCCAATTGTTTAGCCGGCATGTAACCCGGATAGATCGTGCCTTTTTCGCTTACGATCATCGGCGTGCCTCTGGCTTCAAATTCCGCGCCGAGTTGCATGTGTTCGTCGACCGGATTATCACAGGTTTTAGCAGCCGGCGTTCCGCCTTTTTTAGCTGCTGTCAAGGCCGCATTGCGGTCTTCAGCACACCAGACGGAAACCGCTTTATTATAGGAATCTGAACCTTTGCCTGCTCGCGGGAAAAACAGGTATTGAATCGTGATGCCCTGGGCCATGTATTGATCGATTTCCGAATGCAATTTACGGCAATAGCCGCAATCAATATCGGTAAAAACAGAAATCTTGTATTTGCTTATCTTCGGCTTGAACACGATCATTTTATCCTGACCGAGTTTTTCAAGAGCCTGTTTGCGCGTACCGCCCAACTTTTCTTCTGTTAAGTCGGTGCGCTTCGCTACATCGATTAAATGGCCCTGTAGTAAATATTTGCCGTTATCAGATACATAAAAGATATTCGCACCGATTGTGACCTCATAGAGACCGTTTATCTCGGAGGGTTTGACTGAATCAATTTTCACCTCCGGCATGGATTG
Source organism: Methylobacter luteus IMV-B-3098 (assembly GCF_000427625.1). Lineage (GTDB taxonomy): Bacteria > Pseudomonadota > Gammaproteobacteria > Methylococcales > Methylomonadaceae > Methylobacter > Methylobacter luteus. The sequence continues at coordinate 195,166 of NZ_KE386569.1, read as the reverse complement.
GGAGAATGCTTGCCGGATAGCATTTTCATCTGCATGGGCGGCGGACAAGGTCAGGCCGAATAGTGATAGCGCGGCAATCTTGATAACTTTTTTCATGGTCTTCTCGTTTTTTTCCTTTGCATAGTTAGGGTACGCAATGCGTACCTTTATATAATTCACCGGAACGTTATAAAGAGAGGTACGCATTGCGTACCCTACGGGGGTGGACATTGGCCGAAGTCAGATTGCCGCATAACATCAGTTATAAACAGTAACCTTATTATTGAAATAAACGCCCAATATCCAGAATCATGGCAAATACCATTAAAAAGAACAACAAGGCCATGCCAATCTGTTGAAAGAAAAGTTGTATTTTTTCCGAAACGGGACTGCCTTTAATGGCTTCTATGCCGAAAAATAATAAATGCCCGCCATCCAGCACCGGTATAGGGAGCAAATTGAGCACGCCCAGACTGACGCTAACCAGGGCAAGGAATTTAAGGAAATGGGTCAGGCCCATTGTGGCTGATTGTCCGGCAAACTGGGCAATACTGATAGGGCCGCTTAAATTTTCAACAGAAGCCTGGCCAATCAGCATTTTGCCCATCATCTTCAAGGTCGATACGGAATAATAATAAGTTTTTTCTAAAGAGGCAGGCACTGCTGCAAGCGGCGATAAGGAATATTCAGCTTGCATGGATTTCGCCAAGTCTTTCGGTACAGAAACGGACGCCCCAATTTTTCCTTCGGGCTTCTGCTCGGATATGACACGTTTAGGCGTCAACGTTATCGGCATGCGTCTGTCATTGCGCTCAATAAGCACATTGATTGCTACATCCGGATGGCTTTTTACGTAGTCCACCCACTGCACCCAGTCATTGATCTCGATGCCGTCAGCGCTGATAATCAGGTCGCCCGTCTGCAAGCCGGCCTCCGATGCCGCTCCATCGGCAAGCACTTGCCCTATGATCGGTTTCAGTTCCGGTGTCCAGGGTTTAAAGCCCAGTCGCTTATATAACTCATCAGGATCGCGACTGTCCTTTTCGGAAATCTTTAAAATCCTGGTGCTTTGCTCATCTTCAAAATTTTTGACTTTGACTTCTATTGGCTCTCCATTATCGAGCGTGGAAGCGATCAAAACACTCAAGGCTTCGGACCAGGTCGGCGTCGATTTACCATTGACGGAAATGATCTCGTCGCCTTCTACGAAGCCCGCCTCTGCCGCCAATGTGCCTTGCTCCACCGGGCCGAGTATCGGTTTTATGCCAATTTCGCCTATGACAAATACAGTCCAGAACAAGGCGACAGCAAGCGCCAGGTTAAACACGGGGCCTGCCGCCACAATTGCCGCTTTTGCCGGCAAAGGCTGGCGATTAAAAGCGAAAGGCAGATCTTCTTTTTTAACCTCGCCTTCACGCTCGTCGACCATTTTGACGTAACCGCCCAGCGGAATCGCCGATATGACATACTCTGTTGATTCAGCATCTTTCTGATAGGACCACAATACTTTACCGAAGCCTACAGAAAACCTGAGCACTTTGACTCCGGCTCTACGAGCTACCCAAAAGTGCCCAAATTCATGAAATGAAACCAGAATACCGATCGCAATGATGAAATAAAACAGAGTATGCATGAAGTCCTTTAACCAATAAGCTCGTCAATAATTTGATTAGACAACTTTCTGGCTTCTTTATCCACGTCCAAAATAATTTCCAGGCTATCGGCCGGCTTAATATCAAATTGCTTCATGCAACGTTCAATAATGACCGGGATATCGGTAAAGCGCACACGCTCATTCAAAAAAGCGTCTACCGCTATTTCATTGGCGGCATTCAACACGGTTGGCATGATGCCTCCGGCATTGATGGCTTCATAAGCCAGGCGCAAGCAGGGAAAACGCTCCAGATTCGGCTCTTGAAAATCCATGCGCCCGACATCGAAAATATTCAGCGGCTCCACACCGGAATCGAATCGTTCCGGCCAAGCCATGGAGTGGGCGATGGGAATGCGCATATCCGGATTGCCCATCTGTGCCAGTACGGTACCATCCACATAATCGACCATCGAATGAATGACGCTTTGCGGATGGATAACGACCTGTATTTGTTCGGGCGTCATATTGAACAACAGGCAGGCTTCAATCATTTCCAGGCCTTTATTCATCATCGTGGCCGAATCGACTGAAATTTTCTTGCCCATGTCCCAGTTGGGATGAGCGACCGCCTGGGCTGGAGTCACATGCGGCATTTGCTCTATCGGCATTTCGCGAAACGGACCGCCCGAAGCGGTCAGCAGGATGCGTCTGGCCTGCTTGGCCCGCATGCCGGTTTTATAGCCGGCAGGCATACACTGGAATATCGCATTGTGCTCGCTGTCGATCGGCAGCAATTGCGCTCCCGAATCGGCGACAGCTTGCATGAAAATATCGCCGGACATGACCAGCGCTTCTTTATTAGCCAGCAGTACTGTTTTACCGGCCTTAGCCGCGGCCAGGCTCGGCAACAGGCCCGCCGCGCCAACGATAGCAGCCATGACCGAATCGACGTTATCCAGCGTGGCGACATGCTCCAGCGCATGGGCGCCGGACAGGACTTTAATGTCAGGCACCGGTGAATTTTTTAATTTGTCTTTAAATGCCTGAACCTTGCTCTCGTCGACAATGACGGCGTATTCAGGATGATGCATCAGACATTGTTCGTATAAGGCATCGGTATTGGTATTGGCCGTTAAGGCGATGACCTTGTAAAGATGGGCATGCCTGGCCACCACATCCAACGTACTGACGCCGATCGAGCCGGTTGCTCCGAGTATGCAAATGCCCTTCTTCATGATACCAGCCTGTAAATCAGGAATATGCCGGCATAGAAAAACGGTGCCGCGGCAATCAGGCTGTCGATTCGGTCCAAAATACCGCCATGTCCTGGCAGAACGGAACCGCTGTCTTTTACGCCTCGCTGACGCTTGGCAAGGCTGAAGAACAGATCGCCGTAAATGGAAATCAAAACGGTCAACACGGACAGTAAAATAAAGTCCGATGCGATCATAAAGTCAAAGCCATAGATCAGGCTTAACACAACGGCACAGACTGCGCCGACTGCTAAAGCGCCATACATGCCGGCCACTGTTTTGCCGGGACTGATGTCAGGCGCCAGCTTGGTTTGTCCGTATTTTTTGCCGACGAAATAGGCTGCAATGTCGGCCGCCCAGATCAGGATCAGAAAATAAAGCGCCATTTCCACATCGTAAAAAGCTCTCAGTCGACTTAAAAACATCCAGGCCGACAATAAAACAAACCAACCGATCAATGCTTTATAACGCGTTTTCAACTCCAGTTTTAATAAGCCCGACGGCGTATTTCTGATCAATATCATGACCAATATCCAGAATAATACCGGAGCGATAACTAGCCATTCCAACGCGCCTGAATAATCCCTGACGTCAGGCCAATCCAGATTCTGCGCCACAAACTCGAGAAAATAGGTCCAAAAATGAATGCCCAGCATCGGCAGAACCAGTGCTAGCAATAACAAACCCCGCTTTAACGGTGAGTCGATGCCTGCCAGATTACCCCATTCCCACGCAGCGGCTAGAATGATCAATGCTAAAACTAATGAAAAATACTCCGAGGACAACTGGAACACTGCCAGTATGACCAAAAGAGCCAATATTGAGGCGGTTATAATTCGCTGAAGTAACATTTTATTAATTATTGTAATTTTATTAAGGTTTAGAGAGTGACGGCTTTATTAAGCACCTGCTCCCCGGTGTGGCCGAAGCGCCGCTGCCGGCTTTTAAAGCTCTTAATAGCGTCTTCAATTGAATTCTGGTCGAAGTCCGGCCAGAGCGTCGATGTAAAATACAGCTCCGTATAGGCTAATTGCCACAACAGAAAATTACTAACGCGTTGCTCGCCGCCTGTTCTGATAAACAGGTCGGGCTCGGGCAGGTCAGCAGTGGATAGATGCCGTTCGATCAGTGTTTCAGTGATCTCCTGACTTTCCAGCTCTCCGGCCGCCATTTTTTCGGCTACTTTCCGGAAGGCCTGACACATATCCCAGCGACCCCCATAGTTTGCAGCCACAACGAGAGTTAAGCCCTTGTTGTCCTTGGTCTTCGCCTCTCCTTCGACAATTTTGGCCTGTAATTTATCTGGGAATGCCATTCTGTCGCCGATAAATCGCAAACGGATATCGTTACGGTGCAGTTTGTCGATTTCTCGCTGCAGAGTAGTGATAAACAGGCTCATCAGCATGGAAACTTCATCTTGGGGACGCCGCCAGTTCTCACTGCTGAAAGCAAATAAAGATAAAACTTCAATCTCCTGCTTGGCGCAGTATTCAACGACTTTTCTGACGGCTTTGACGCCAGCCTGATGCCCCATGGGGCGCGGCATAAATCTTTTCTGTGCCCAGCGGCCATTGCCATCCATAATAATGGCGATATGGCGCGGCTTATTATTATCTGATACTAAACTGTTGGACTCATCAGACGACATTACTAAATCTCAGTTAAATTGACAGCAGATCTGCCTCTTTGGCTTCCAATAATTTTTCCACTTCCTTGACATATTGATCAGTCAGTTTCTGGATTTTTTCTTCAGCAGCGCGCGCTTCATCTTCGGAAATCATTTTTTCCTTCAATGCGTCCTTTATTTCCGAATTCGCATCGCGGCGAATATTTCTGATCGCCACACGACCGTTCTCCGCTTCATGCTTTACCACTTTAACGAGATCGCGACGGCGCTCTTCAGTCAGCGGCGGCAATGGAATACGAATGGTCATGCCGGAGGTGTTCGGATTCAAGCCGAGATCCGACTTCAGAATCGCTTTTTCGATCGCCTGCACCATGGTCTTTTCCCATGGCGTGATAGTCAAGGTACGTGAATCTTCAACGGCAATATTGGCGACCTGTGATAATGAAGATTCTGTACCATAATAGGAAACAGTTATCTGTTCCAATAAGCTCGGATGCGCCCTACCCGTTCTTATTTTTGAAAATTCATGTTTTAACGCTTCTATGCTTTTGCCCATGCGGGTTGCGGCACTCTGTTGAATATCACTAATCATTATATGCTCCTCATTGAATAAGAGACCCTATCTCTTCACCCATCATCAGTTTCATGATAGCGCCTTTCTCAAAAACATTCATGACGCGCATCGGCAGATTATTATCCCTGCATAACACCAGTGCGGTCGCATCCATGACGTTCAGTCGCTGATCCAGCGCTTCATCATATGTTAACCGAGAATAAAATACGGCATCCTTTACTTTTTCAGGATCGGCTGAATAGACGCCTTTGACTTTAGTCGCTTTAATCATCAACTCTGCATTGATTTCAATCGCTCTAAGGCTGGCTGCTGAATCCGTCGTAAAAAAGGGATTGCCTGTTCCGGCTGCGAAAACGACAACACGGCCTTTTTCCAAATGCCTGACGGCCCGGCGGCGTATATAATCTTCACACACCTGGTTGATTTTCAGGGCCGACATGACTCTGACCTGTTGACCTAAATGCTCCAGCGCATCCTGCATGGCCAGCGCATTGATGACCGTAGCCAACATGCCCATCTGATCACTGGTTACCCGGTCCAAGCCTTCCGAAGCTTTTTCAGCGCCGCGCAGGATATTGCCGCCACCTATAACCAAGCCGACCTGGATACCCACATCACATAAATCTTTAATTTCCGTGGCAAGACGTTTGACAATATCTGAGTCGATACTGCCGCCTGTCTCACTCATTAGAGCCTCACCGCTTAATTTAAGTAAAATTCTCTGGCAAATCAGCTTAGTCATATTCAATCGGGGATAGGTGTTTATTAGCACAAAGTTCCCCGGCCTGTAGCCGGGGAGTTCTCTTAACTGCCTCTAACTTGAGCCATAACCTCTTCGGCGAAGTTTTCTTCTTTCTTTTCAATGCCTTCGCCTACTTCAAAGCGTGTGAAGCGAATAACGTTGTTACCTTTTGAGGCGACCAGTTTACCGACGCTAATTTTGTCGTCTTTAACAAAAGGCTGGCCTAACAAGGTGATTTCGGCCAGAAATTTACTGATGCGTCCGGCGATCATTTTTTCAATAATTTCCACAGGCTTTCCGCTTTCCGCAGCTTGAGCCGAGAAAATTTCCTTCTCTTTCTCAATCAGTTCCGCCGACACCTGATCTTCAGAAACACATTCAGGTTTGCTTGCGGCGATATGCATCGCGATGTCCTTGCCTAATTCGCTATCCGCTTTGGCTAATTCGACGATGACGCCGATTTTGCTACCATGCAGATAACATGCGGTACCGCCTTGAGCCGTATGGTATTTTGCAAAACGTCTGATGGTGATATTCTCGCCCAGTTTTGCAATCAAGCTGCGACGCACTTCATCAACGATGCTGCCATCGGCCAATTTCATGGACAGCAATTGCTCGTCTGTTTCAACATCGGAAGCCAGTAAAGCAACCGTTACATTGTTAACAAAATTGACGAAATCATCACCTTTGGCAACAAAATCGGTTTCGCAGTTAACATCCACCATAACCGCTGTTTTCGCATCATCGCTGACCTTCACGCCGATAATACCTTCAGCGGCAGTACGGCCTGATTTTTTATCGGCTTTGGCTAAACCGGCTTTGCGCATGTTTTCAATGGCCAGTTCCAGATCGCCATTGGTTTCGACTAGCGCTTTTTTACATTCCATCATGCCGGAACCGGTTCTCTCACGCAGTTCCTTAACCATTGCTGCAGTAATACTCATTATTTTTCCTCACTGTTCGTACTATAAAAACGCCCCCGTGAGGAGGCGTTTTTTTCTTGATCTGAACCCTCACTCATACAGGACATTGCCTGTTAAAAATGAGGGAGTGAATTATTCTGTTGCTGTGGCTTCTTCAACGAAGTCATCGGCTTTTGCCGACAGATCCAGACTTGCCGATTTAGCTTCCATTACAGCCGCAGAAACACTTTGACAGTATAGTGAAACTGCTCGAATTGAATCGTCATTACCGGGAATGACGTAATCGATTCTTTCCGGTGAGTTATTGGAGTCAACAATACCGACCACCGGAATGCCTAATTTCTTCGCTTCGCTGATTGCATTTTTCTCATACCCTACATCCAGTACGAAAATCACATCAGGGATGCCTTTCATGTCTTTGATACCACCCAGACTACGCTCGAGCTTTTCAAGTTCACGCTCCATGCCCAGCGCTTCTTTCTTGCTGAACCGTTGGTAAAGCGTGCCGTCAGCTTTCATCGCTTCCAGTTCTTTCAGACGATTGATTGATTTCTTGATGGTTTTGAAATTGGTCAGCATGCCGCCTAACCAGCGATGGTTGACATAAGGCATGCCGCAACGTTTTGCTTCTTCCGCAACAACTTTGCGCGCTGCTTTTTTAGTGCCGACAAACAGGATGGTGCCTTTGTTTGCGGTCATTTGACCCAGATAATTCATGGCGTCGTTAAACAGCGGAAGCGTTTTTTCCAAGTTGATGATATGGATTTTGTTACGTGCGCCGAACAGGTAGTTAGCCATTTTCGGGTTCCAGTAACGAGTTTGATGTCCAAAATGAACACCCGCTTCAAGCATTTGACGCATGGATACTGCTGCCATTAATTTCTCCTAAGATTAAAAATCGGACGCTTGTCCGAGTGGGTTACGCCTCCACTTACCCCGCCTGGCAACCAGCCTCAATAAATTGAACCGGCACCCTGCCAAACGTGACGATAAGTGTGAGTATTAATACAAAAATGAACTTAACTTTATATCATAATTAGCTTTTTACAACAAGCCAATCTCTGTTAAACTCTTCACATGTCACAACTTGACCAACCTTCAGAGCCAGACCTTTATCCTGCCTCGTCAGTTATATCCAGCACCAAACAACCTTAGCAAACACAAACAAACATCTCCATGAGCATAATCATTAAAACCGAAAGTGAAATTGAAAAAATGCGTATCGCCGGAAGACTGGCCGCCGAAGTTTTAGAAATGATTGCGCCCTACGTTGTCCCAGGAGTTACTACCGAGCAACTCGATAAAATCTGTCATGATTATATTGTCGACGTGCAAAAAGCCATACCGGCACCGCTTAATTATCACGGTTTCCCGAAATCCATCTGCACCTCTATCAATCATCAGGTCTGCCACGGCATTCCCAGTGAAAAGAAACTTAAATCGGGCGATATCGTCAATATTGATATTACGGTCATTAAAGATGATTACCACGGCGATACCAGCAAAATGTTCTGTGTAGGAGAAGTGAGCCAGCATGCCAAAAGGCTGGTCAATGTGACTCGCGAGGCCATGTTTCGGGGCATTGAACAAATCAAACCGGGCGCCACTTTAGGCGACATAGGCCATGCCATACAGAAACACGCCGAAGCCAATCGTTATTCCGTAGTCAGGGAATTTTGCGGCCACGGTATCGGCAAAAATTTCCATGAAGACCCACAGATCCTGCATTACGGCAAGGCCGGTACCGGCGAAGTGCTGGAAGCCGGCATGATTTTAACCGTTGAGCCCATGCTGAACCTCGGCAAACGCCATGTCAAAGTATTGGCTGACGGCTGGACCGCGGTCACTAAAGACCGGAGCCTGTCCGCTCAATGGGAGCACACCATCCTTGTCACGGCCGACGGTTATGAAATCCTAACTCTGCGCCAGGAAGAAATGTGAATGATCTGAATAACTCCGCGTTGTTTGCAGAAAAAGACAGCTTGTCACAATTCAAACAACTGCTGAAGCAGAAAGACGCCGACCTGCGGCAAAAATTTGACCCGCACAGTTCGGTTTCCGGATTGCTTGAAGAAAAATCTATTTTCATCGACAAAATCCTGAGCCTCTGCTGGCAGCATTACCTCGGCGATTATGCCCAATCGCTGAGCCTGATCGCCGTGGGAGGTTATGGCCGCCGGGAATTATTTCCTTATTCGGATATCGATATTGTTGTTTTGCTTGATTCGGATGACACCTCGCCTTATCAGGAATCATTGGCAAGTTTCTCTACTTTCCTGTGGGACATTGGCTTAAAACCCGGACAAAGCGTGCGCACTATCGAGGAATGCATTAAAGCCGCACAGGATGATCAGACAATTATGACCAGCCTGATGGAAATGCGCCTGATTGCCGGCAATATTGCTCTTTATGAAACACTCAGACAGGCCACTGCGCCCGATAAAATCTGGCCCTCGGATCAGTTTTTTATTGCCAAGATGGAAGAACAGCGGCAGCGTTATGCCAAATTCCACTGCACAGCCTACAACCTCGAACCGAATATTAAAGAAGGCCCGGGCGGATTGCGCGATATGCAAATTATCGCTTGGGTATTTAAGCGTCATTACAATTCCGCCACCCTTAAGGAACTGGTCAAATACGGCTTTCTGCCGGAATCCGAGTATTCGGAGCTGGTTGCTGCCCTGGATATGCTCTGGCGCATCCGCTATGCATTGCACCTATTGACCAATCGTGGCGAAGACCGTCTGATTTTTGATTATCAACGCGATCTTGCCCAGCAATTTGGCTTTAGCACGGAAAATCAGACCTACAATCAGGATGTCGAGCAGTTTATGCAGTTTTACTTCAAAACGGTACTCGGGCTCGAGAGACTGAATGAAATGTTGCTGCAATTGTTTAACGAGCGCTTCGTCTGTGGAGAAGCCGTCTATAGACCATTACCTTTTAATGCTAAATTTTCTGTTATCAATGGTTATCTTGAAGCGACTGAAGACGACATTTTCGAGCAGGAACCAACTACTCTGCTGGAAATCTTTCTAATCCTGCAGCAAAACCCGTCGCTCAAAGGCATCAGAGCCACGACCATCCGCCTGATCCGCAAGAATCTACACCTGATCGACGATGCGTTTCGCAAGAACAAGACAGCCAACCGCCTCTTCATGGAAATATTTCGCCAGCCGCGCGGCATTACCCATCAATTAAGGCGTATGAACCGTTATGGAGTTTTAGGCGCCTATCTGCCCGGCTTTGCCAATATTGTTGCACGCATGCAGTATGATTTATTTCATATTTACACAGTGGACGAGCACACGATTTTCGTGATCGGTAACTTGCGCCGGTTTGCGCTGGAAAAACACATTGACGAACTACCCTTCTGCAACGATATCTTTCTGCTGATTGCCAAGCCAGAAATTTTATACATTGCCGCGCTGTTTCATGATATCGCCAAAGGCCGAAATGGCGACCATTCCGTGATAGGCGAAGAAATTGCCAGGCAATTCTGCATTCAGCACGATCTTTCATCACATGATACCAAGCTGATCACTTGGCTGGTCCGCAATCACTTGATTATGTCAATGACGGCCCAACGCAAAGACATCAGCGACCCCGATATCATCCACGAATTCGCCCAGCAAGTGGGCAGCATCGAATATCTGAATTACTTGTATCTACTGACCGTGGCCGATATTCGCGCCACTAACCCGGAACTGTGGAATTCATGGAAAGACGCATTGCTTCAGGAGCTTTATTCGGTAACGCACAACGCTCTGCAAAGAGGACTGGAAAATCCGGTAGCATTGGAAGACCGTTTACTCGAAAATAAAAAAGAAGCCAAAGACGAACTGGTCAAGCTTGGTATATCCGAACCCGTCATTTCTCAGTCATGGAAGCATGCCAGCGATGATTATTTCCTGAGATACTCAGCGGATGAGATAGCCTGGCATACCATTGCCATCGCCTCCTCCAGCGAGGACGAACTGCCTTTGGTGCTGCTGCGCCCGCAAACCCAGAGAGGCAGCGCTGAAGTCTTCATTTATACAAAAAATGAAGAGGCCATTTTTTCAATAAGCACGGCAACATTAGACCAATTGGGGCTTACGATTCTGGATGCCAGAATCATGACCACACTGGATAATTATGTGCTTAACAGCTTTCAGGTACTGGAACAATCAGGGGAACCCATTAACGAACCGTTCAGGGAAGTCCATATCTGCACGACACTGCGCCACAACCTGCTGCATCGGGAAGTCAAAAAACACAAAAATATCCATCGCCAATCAAGACAGGCCAAGCATTTCCCTATCCCGACCACCATTCGGTTCCATGCAGACCCTTTAAACAGGTACACGATCATAGAATTGATTACAACCGACCGTGCCGGCCTCTTATCCAAAATAGGCCGAGCCTTTATACGGCAGAACATCCATCTGTATAGCGCAAAAATAACCACGATCGGCAGCCGCGCCGAAGACATGTTTTATATTACCAATCAGCAATTACAACCTATCACTGACACGACCAAGCAAGAACAAATACGCAGGGAAATTCTTAAAATGCTGGAGACGGGCAGCGATTAAAAAACAGTCCATACCGATCAATAGGCAAAGCCATTATTAGAAGCCAGCGTTTTTTCGATAAATTGAATCAGCCGGTTATAGTCGTTCTTTCCCATATCGATATAGCGCATGCCGATCTTACAGAGATCCTTGGAAATTCTCCGCGAGTAAGCAATATGACAACGCGCCGCTATAGGCGATACCCGCCCGTTTTCATCGGGCAACTCCAAACTAATGGATAACTCCACAGGCCTGCCGCCACGCACATAACTGCCGCCCGGCGTCATGAAATTGCGCTGCTTGATATCGCATTGAATACAGATTTCCGCACTGCTAGTATCTAATGCCAAAACGTTTAACTGCACGCCATCCTCATTGGCAACAACTGCTGAAAGTTGCTTTGAAATTTTTGGATAAAGTTTTTTACGCATTGCTTTTATTCTCAGATTCTCAACAAATTGATTGTGAGAAATTCTAGCTTAAAACAATGCGGGGACCAGATGAATCGGGCGCTTAATTAATTTTTTTATCCAAAATATGAACCGCATCACATTAATTTTGGAATTAATGTAATGCCTTGCGTCAAACTGATTTACCCAAAAGCCCACCACTCGCCAGGCCATTAAACTGATCATTAGCGATAAAGCCCAAGCGCTCAGACGATTGACTTCCCTTTGGCGAGCTTGGGCAGATTGCCTTCCAACCCCATCGCCATGCGCATGACTTTGTTTTTTGCCGGCGAAAGACGTTCGGCTAACCCCAAGCCCAAATTCCGTAAGAATTTGACCGGCAGTATCTCATTGCTGAACACGCGGTAAAAAACATCCATAATCGTCATCATTTTCAGATTTTCGTTGCGCCGCAATTTCTCGTAACGCTTTAAAACAGCCATGCTATCAATAGCCTGCTCCTGTTTCCGCGCTTCAATTAAAACTTCGCCCAGCGTAGCCGCATCCAGCAAGCCGATGTTCACCCCCTGCCCAGCCAACGGATTGATCATGTGCGCCGCATCGCCGACCAGAACGACGCCGGGCTTAACATAGTCCTGCGCATGTTGCCGCTTTAGAGGAAAACTGGCCGTGCCGAGAACACCCTTGACCCTGCCGAGACAATCAGGAAACGCTTCCACCAACTCGACCATCAGTTCCGCATGGTATAATGCTTTTAATCGAGCCACTTCATCCGGCGAGTTATACCAGACTATGGAGCCATAATGTCCCGTTAACGGCAAAAATGCCTGCGGCCCGCTAGGAACAAAACGCTGCCAGGTAATATCCTGCTGCCCGTAATCGGTTTCAATATAAATGACCAAGGCATGCTGTTTATAATCCCAACTCGTTACGCCCAAGCCCACAGCCTGCCTGACCCTGGATTGTCCACCGTCTGCGGCAACCAGCACTTTTGCCGACAACAGACGGCCATCGCCCAATTCCAGCTCGGAATGATCATTTTGACTTTCAACCGAATAACTGATTCTGTTAATCGTGGCAGGGCAGATCAGCTCGATATTACTGAAATCGCGCAAGCGGTCCAATAAAGCCAGTTGCGTCACCCGATTTTCAACGATATAACCCAGCTCCTCATGACCAATATCATCGCTGCAAAATTCCGTATCACCGGCCGTCTCCCAAACACGCATGCGCCGGAACGGACAAAGTCTGCGGCTGACAACACCCTGCCAGGCACCGACGGCTTCGAGAATGTTTTTCGATGCGATACTGAGCGCCGAAACCCTCAAATCATGCGGCTGATCGACAGAAAAATCTTGCGGCAACGAACTTTCTATTACGGCCACCTTCAATAAGCTGCCGCCCAGGCTGCAAGCTACAGCCGCACCCACCATACCGCCACCCACGATTACAACATCAAAATTCTCTTTCATATCAATCAACTATAAGACAACCTGAATTTCTACAATCCGATAAAACAAAACACTAGCGCATAAATGACAGGTAATCTTTATCGTGTTATCATTAAAAAGTTTCACCAGATGAAATTTATCTGAAAGATTTCGTAGTAACTTCAATGCGCCTGCCTGAATTAATATTTAATTATTTGACTCTAACACGCATTGAAACAAAAAACGAACTATAAACGCTGTCTCTTGGCGGCATGATTAGAGCGGGCTGGAAAAATGATTAAAAATTCCCGATTAGGTAATAAAGAACAAATGCTGTATAACGCCGAATTGTCGCAGGATAGCTGCGGCGTGGGTTTTATCACCCACAAAAAGAGCTTACAAACCCATGATTTATTGGTTAAATCCCATGAAGCGCTTTGTACCATTCCGCACCGTGGTGGCATGAATGCGGAAGGAATTGGCGACGGAGCCGGCGTTAACATTGATTTATCCCTAAAGTTCTTTCGCAAGATCACCGGTATCGACAGTCTGGAACTCGGCCAATTTGGCGTAGCCAATTTCTTTTTTCCGGAAGATCATGATCACTACGATTCCGCAGCTAGGGAACTTATTGATCGCCACTTCAAAGCATTTAATTTGCCTATTATTCAGTGGCGTGACGTGCCGGTCGACAAAACCGTGCTCAATCCTGCCTCAATCAAGGCGCAACTGCCCATCAAGCAAGTGGTTTTCGGACGTCCGGAGCACTTAAAGGCCGCCACGCACGATCAGTTTGAAAAGCATATTCAGACCACCTTGCTGGCTATTGAAGTCGAAGGCTTCTCGCGCCCAGAACTGAACGGTTTTTATCCCTTGTCCATGAGCTCGCGTACGCAAGTCTACAAGGGCCGGCTCAACTCTTTTGAAGTCATTCCGTACTTCATAGATCTGTACGATAAAAATCACGAAATCAGCACGCTGTTTTTCCATACCCGGTTTTCAACCAACACAGCTCCGGCTGCGCTGATGGCGCAACCATTCCGTTACATGGCTCATAACGGCGAATTAAACACCGACAAGAAAAACCGCTTGAGCGAAAACGCTATCGCTCGCCAGCACAACAAACACATCGTGTTCCCATGCGGCCAGTCAGACTCAGGTCGTCTGGACCAAACCCTGACGCGCCGTATCAACGAAGACAATCTCAATATCGTCACGGCCGTGCTGGCGATGATGCCGCCAGCCTGGGAAAACGACACGACACTGTCGCCACAAGTGCGCGCCATGCTGGAATATTTCAGCCTGTATGAAGAAAAGAACGACGGCCCGGCCGCGCTGATTTTCAGCGACGGCATACGCGTCGGTGCACGCCTGGACCGCCTCGGCCTGCGTCCTTTACGCTCGGTTGAAACTGAAGATTATCTGGCCGTCATGTCCGAAGCCGGGCAAATCGATTTCCCCCCCAAAGACGTCTTAAAGCGCGGGCGCATCGAAGCCGGCGGCATGATCTACTTCGACCACAGCACCGGCGAAGCTTACAACACCCATCAAGTCATGGAGCGCCTGGCCCAGGAAAAAGACTACCAGGCGTTGCTGGCGAAAAGCTGTATCCATATGTCGGAACTGCCGAAGGTTGAACTGTCCGAAATCGATAACGAGCATTCCTTTACGATAGATCAGCAACACACCGCTTATTCTCTCAATCAGGAAAGCTTCAGATTTTTGCTCGACCCCATGCTAACCACCGGCATGGAAAAAGTATCGGCCATGGGCTACGGCATTGCGCCTAATGCGCTGTCCGGCACGGAAGGCGGCATGTCACGCTATTTCAGCCAGCGCTTTGCGCAGGTGACCAATCCGCCACTCGACTCACTGCGGGAAAGCGACGGCATGACCTTGCGCGTGGCCTTGGGAGCCAAACCGACTTTTTCCGATGAGTACAGCAAACAGCTCGTTATAGACTCACCGATTCTGCAACGCACCCAACTGGGGCAAATCCGTAAACAATCGGCCGTCAGCGTTGTCACGCTGGACATGCTATATACGCCCGACTTTAATGATCCGAAACGTAACGAGGACGCGCTGGAGGTAGCATTGTTGGCTGTTTGCGAGCAGGTTGAGAACGCTGCGCGCAAAAACACCGGCATTATTATCCTGAGCGATACCAACATCGGCAAAGACAGAGCCGCCATTCCGGCACTGCTGATGATTGCGGCCGCCAACCAGCATCTGGTCAAACAGGGCCTGCGTTTTAACTCATCGTTAATCGCGGAGACCGGGCAGGCGGCAAGTTCGCATGATATCGCCACGATTTTAGGCTTCGGCGCTTCGGCGGTCTGCCCGATCAGCGTGCACAACCGGGTGATCAGCCATTATGCAACTGGTGAACAGCAAAAAGCGCTGTACAATTTCCAGAAAGCGGCTGAAAAATCGCTCATGAAAACCATGGGCAAATTCGGCCTATGTACCGTGGAAAGCTATATTGGCGGGGAATTCTTCGAATCCAATTATCTGGATACCGACGAACCTAAACTAAGCCCTTACTTTCCAAATATCCATGCTTCGGTCGGCGGCGCGCGTTATGCCGATATCGCAGCCAGCGCAACAGAATGGCACCAAAAAGCACTGTCCGTGCGCGAGGAGAAAGACATTCCGTTCCTGGGACTGTTCAAGGAACGTCAGGATGGCGCCGGACATACCTTCGGAAATACCGCGGTTCGGGAATATATCAATATGACCGATGAGGAGATTCTGTACATCCCTCAGGATAAATCGCCCGTAGCCAGCGACACTGCCTACGTCGATTTCGGTTATGAAAAACGCACGCCGGAACAAATCGATGCCTTCGGCATCACGCCGGCTTATCGCAGTTTTACCAAAAATCTGTACCTTGAGCGAGATTCCAGACCAGCCGCCTTGCGCGACATCATGGATTTCCCGGTCGACATCAGCACTGCCGAAACAGCCGCCGATTTCGACCGCATTCTCGGCAGACAGAATCTGCACGGTAACATCAACTATCTGATTCGCGGCCTGAAGGTCACTCAAGCCGATAACGCTTCTTTCAGCATCGGCTTTACTGAAAACTCATCTGAAGCACGTTTAGAGCAACTGGCACAGCATCTAAAAAAACGTTTCTCCAAGACCGAGTTCAGCGCGGCCATCACAGGCAATGCGTTAAACATCAAAACGGCCGACACGGATAGCCTGCTGGCTAACTATTTATCATCCATTCAAAGCGCACGCGATCCGATTGCCTTGGCTGAAGTACAACCGGCTCATGAAATCACAGCAACGTTGGCTTCCGGTGCAATGAGTCACGGAGCTCTTCTGGCGGAAGCGCACGAAGCGGTCGCCCAGGGCACGAACATCGTCGGCGCACTCAGCAACTCCGGCGAAGGTGGTGAACATTCCAGCCGTTTCAACTCGCTGCGCTCGAGCAAAATTAAACAATTCGCGTCAGGGCGTTTCGGAGTCTGGGCCGGCTATCTGGCCGATCTCAATATCCAGGAGATCGAAATCAAAATCGCCCAAGGCGCTAAACCGGGCGAAGGCGGCCAATTGCCAGCGCCCAAAGTCTCGGTCGAAATCGCCGCCTTGCGCGGCGGCACGCCCAAAGTTGAGCTGATCAGCCCCCCACCGCATCACGACACCTACTCTATCGAGGATTTGGGGCAATTGATTCATGATGCCAAGGCCGCGCGCGTAAAAGTCGGCGTTAAGCTGGTGTCGTCGGAAGGTATCGGCACGATTGCTGTCGGTGTCGCCAAAGCCGGCGCCGACGTAATCAACGTGGCCGGCAATACCGGCGGCACCGGCGCGGCCGCCGTGACCAGCCTGAAAAACACCGGCCGGTCGCCTGAAATCGGTATCGCCGAAGTGCACCAGGCATTAGCCGTCAACGGCCTGCGCGACAAAGTCATATTGCGCTGCAGTGCCGCGCATCAAAGCGGGCTCGATGTCGTTAAATCAGCTATTTTAGGTGCCGATTCCTTCGAATTCGGCACCACAGCCTTAATGATGCTGCGCTGCGTCATGGCCAAGAACTGTAACATCAAATGCCCGGCCGGCCTGACCACGGAGCATGAAGAGTTTAAAGGCGATGCGCGCGTTCTGGCCCAATATTTCATGAATCTGGCTCATGAAGTCAGGGAAATACTGGCCGTATTAGGCTATCGGAATCTGCTCGAAATACGCGGTAAAACCGATTTACTGCACCTGATCAATCACGAAGCCATGATCGGTCAACTGGATCTGACCCGCTTGCTTGCGCAAGTGAGCGAGGTAAAAGTTGAAAAACCGATCTACCTGGAAGCCGACTTCAGCATTGATGACGCCATTATCAAACGGTTTAAAGCCGATATCATTGACGGCAATAAACAGCAGCTCATCATCGAAGGCGCCGATTTCAAGCTGAACAACCGTAACAAAACGGTGGGCGGACAGGCTGCAATCGATATTGAGCGCACACTGGCCTATGCGCTCAACGATGAGCAGGTGTCCCGTTCCAAGATCATTTACACCAACCAGCACGGCCGCCGTTATCTGGCGCCGGACAGTGTGATCATCCGCACGCATGGCTCGGCCGGGCAAAGTTATGCCGCCTTCATGAATGACGGCATGCGCATGGAACATACCGGCACCTGTAATGACGGCGTCGGCAAGTCGGCTTGCGGCGGCACACTGATCGTCGAATCGCCGGGCGGCGGCATTAAAACGCCAGGCAACAACGTGCTGATCGGCAACTTTGCCCTGTTTGGCGCCAGCGGCGGCAAGGCCTTTATCAATGGTGAAGCCGGCGACCGTTTTGCGGTCAGAAACTCAGGTGCCATGGCGGTCGTTGAAGGTGTCGGCGATTTCGCCTGCGAATACATGATTAACGGCGCCGTGTTGAATATCGGCCGGTTTGGCAAAGGCTTCTGCAATGGCATGTCCGGCGGCAATGCCTATCAGTATGACCCGGAAGATCAGCTTGAAAATCTGTACGACAAGTCGTCCGTGGAACTGCATCGCCTGACCGAGGACACCGACACGGCCCGCGCCCATGAGCAGTTCATTCTGTATATGCTCGAGCAGCATGCCGACTATGCCAACTCAAGCAGAGCCAGATGGCTGCTCGATCACTGGCCTACCGAACGTGAGCATTTCAAATTTACGCAGCCCCTATGGCTCTATAAAACCCAGACGGCCAAATATTTGCAGCAATCACTGGATCGCAAGGAAATGATCGAGGAATTGTCGCTGGAACTGGCGGCCGCGCAAATTGAGCAAGTCAGAAACGCTTACCAGACAACACAACCGTTGTTCGGCGGCGCGATTCCGGCTTATGGCACGACCGATACGGCATTGATGTTCAAGCTGGTCAACAGCTTTTCAGTGTTTGAAAAAGCTCAATCTTCTGCACGTGACATGCTGAAACATCTGCCTGAAGCGTTGCAAACTCAAAGCCAGATAGAACAGGCTGCGCGCAAGCTGATCATGGAGCGTCCGCGCAAACTGCAGGAAGCGCTGGTTAAAAATACGCGCGAAGCTTACAGCAATTACAGTGATGATCAACTTGCCTGTCTGCTGGCGGCCAAACGTCTCAATGATTACAAGAAAGCATTAATCAGGCGTGATGTACAAAGTATCTACTCGATAGGCTCTACAGCCTGGATTATTGAGCAGGAAAAAATCAATAGGGAGGCATTGGCCGACATTCCTTCTATCGAGGAATATCTGGCCGGACTCGTCGGCTTGGGCATTGTTCAGGACATGATGAGCGCCCAACCGGCTTAAATCCATTCTTTTCAACACATCGGCCTCTCCTCTACAATAGGAAGGCCGATCTACAGACAGTGATTTGTTAGTAACTTAAATGAAAACACCTCATATCCCACTCGACGCTCCCTATAGCGATAGTCAGCGCGCATGGCTTAGCGGCTTTTTTGCCGGCATGCATACGCATATGCTGCAAAGCGCCGGCTCTGTCAATCAAGCAGATGCCCGCGTCATCAACATTCTGTACGGCAGCCAGACCGGCAACGCCGAATCCATCGCCCATGATGCCGCCAATATCGCAAAAACACATGGTTTGAAACCACTGGTAAAAAGCATGGATGAGGTTGAAATCAATCATCTTGCCGCCATGGAATACTTGCTGATCGTCACCAGCACCTACGGCGAAGGCGAAATGCCTGACAATGCCCAAATGCTGTGGGAAGCCGTTTCCGCCGATTCGGCGCCGGCCCTTAACAACATGAAATTCTCTGTGTTGGCGTTAGGCGACACCAGCTACGACTTATTCTGCCAAGCGGGCATGGAGTGGGACAGAAGGCTGGCTGAACTGGGAGCGACGCGCATCTATGACCGTACTGACTGCGACGTCGATTTTGAAGAATCTGCAGCAAACTGGATCAGCGCCGTTATTCCGCATATGGCTGATGGCGCATCAACCACGGTTATCGTTGATGTCGAAGCAAGTCCTGCCGAAAAATCCCAATACAACCGGAAAAACCCGTTCCCGGCTAAAATGCTCGTCAACCGACTTCTGACAGCCGAGGTGTCGTCAAAAGAAACACGGCATTATGAGATTTCCATTACCGGTTCCGGGTTAAGCTACGAAGCCGGCGATGCCCTATGCGTGGTGCCAACCAACTGCCCCAAGCTGGTCGCAGATATCCTGAAAGCTATCGGCTGCAAGGGCGATGAGGACGAACCGGTCAACGGCGAATCCATTGCTTTACATGAAGCCTTGCGTACGCAATTCGAGATCAAGCTCCCCAGCAAGGAATTGGTCGAAGAGATTGCCAGCCGTTCGGGTGATCAGGAACTCAACGGCATTCTGGAATCGGGTGACAAGGATAAGCTGGCCGATTATTTATGGGGTTGCGACATACTGGATTTGCTGCTGCAATTCCCGCAAATAGAATTTTCGGCCGCCGAATTCATAAGCCTGCTGAAGCCGTTACAACATCGCGCCTACTCGATCTCCTCCAGTGGCAAAACGTATCCGGACACCGTTCATTTAACTGTGGCCAGCGTGCGCTATGAGAGCCATAGCCGCCAGCATAAAGGCGTTTGTTCGACCTTCCTGGCTGATCTTGTTGATGACGAAACCGAAGTGCGTGTCTTCTTTACGCCCAACAAAGTCTTTAGGGTGCCTGACGACAACAGCCTGCCTATGATCATGGTCGGCCCCGGAACCGGTATCGCGCCGTTCCGAGCCTTCCTGCAAGAACGCGAATACAGAAACGCGTCCGGCAAAAACTGGCTGTTCTTTGGCGACCGTAACGCCGCTACCGATTTTATCTATCGCGAAGAACTGGAAGCCATGCAGCAAAGAGGACTGCTCAATCGTCTGGATCTGGCATTCTCCAGGGATCAGGAGGAAAAGATTTATGTGCAGGACCGCATGCGTGCAAACGGTGCAGAACTGTTTGCCTGGCTGGAACAGGGCGGTTACTTCTTCGTCTGCGGCGATGCCTACCACATGGCAAAGGATGTCGACAAAGCGTTGCATGACGTGATTGCCGAACACGGCAAATTGTCAGAACAGCAAGCCATTGATTATGTTAATCAACTGAAAAAAGACAAACGTTACGTCAGGGACGTTTATTAATCTTATCTGATAATCCGGGAGTGGCTGACCTGTCACTCCTGACAGATGATAAATCCTTCAATCAGCCAGACTTAAGCAGATACCTGCCCTTTACTCAGATATCTTTCCGATTGCATCTCAACCAGTCTTGACTGGGTTCGCTTAAATTCAAAAGGCTCTTCATCCGTATAAAGCTGATCAGCAGGTGCTGCAGCCGTGCAGATCAGTTTCACGTTATGCTCGTAAAGCACATCGATCAGGACCACAAAGCGTTGCGCTTCATCCTTGTTTTCCAAGGAGAATTTGGGAATATCGGCGAGCAGTAAGGTATTAAATTCGCGGGCAATGGTCAAATAATCGGCCGCACCTAATGCCCTGCTGCAAAGCTCTTTAAACGAGGTGAACAGGATATCGTCATGCGCCGCCTCAAAATGGACGTGCCTGCCCTGCACTTGCAAAACTACGGATTCCGTCGCGACGCCATTGGTCAGATTCTTGTAGCTTTGCCGCAGAAACTCGTCTCCGGCCTCTCCAAGCGAGGCATGGAAAGTCGTGGATAATGCCTTGAGATGAGTCAAGCGGTAATCTGCTTTGGCTACCAGTTCCAGAATTTCAGCGGACTGCTTCAGCAGCGCAATAAACGGCAGAAACAATTCCCGCTGCAGGCCATCTTTATAAAGCGCATCGGGATGATAATTGGACGTGGCAACCATAATGACGCCTTTTTCAAACAGCTGTTGAAATAAACGCGCCAGTATCATGGCGTCGGCGATATCGCTGACATTAAACTCATCGAAACATAACAGTAGTGTAGATTTTCGAATGTGTCTTGCCAATGCGGGAATCGGATCGCCGCTGTTGGATTGCCGCCATTGGTGGATAAAGTGATGAATTTCCTGCATAAAGACGTGAAAGTGAATACGTCGTTTATGCTTGATTGGACAGGCTTGAAAAAAGAAATCCATC
Organism: Methylobacter luteus IMV-B-3098; assembly: GCF_000427625.1. Lineage (GTDB taxonomy): Bacteria > Pseudomonadota > Gammaproteobacteria > Methylococcales > Methylomonadaceae > Methylobacter > Methylobacter luteus. Next base: position 173,533 of record NZ_KE386569.1, on the reverse strand, counting down.
AGCATGGATTTACCCCTGCCAACGTCGCCGAATATATAAAGACTTCTACCTTGTTCTGGTTTGGCTGAAAGCAGTTTGCCCAGCGTCAGCTTGCTATCGTAATCGGCTTTTTCTGAAATGGTGTCCAGCAACTGCTGCAAATGGCCTAAAACTTCCACTTGAGCGTCATCATTCTGGATATGACGTTTGACGACTAGCTCCCGGTAATGCTTCTCCAAAACCCCATTTTCTAAGGCCGCTTGATTGGATACTAGATAGTCATGTTGTCGTAAAAAAGGTTTGAACATGAAAAAGGTTGGTTGCCGAAGAGCTTAAAGCGCTTCGGATTTGATTTTTGAGCAGCGCCGACATCGATAAACAGTGATCAGCTTTCCCTGTTTGACATCGAATTGTTTTTCCTTGATGACTTCCCACTTATGAAAGCCGCTGCGACATAAAGTATTGCCTTTATGTAGTAGCGATACTTTCGGCCGTTTAAACTGAACAACATCACCCATTTTTATGCTGATAAAATAAAAATCTGGCTCACTTCTTGGCGATCGCGTTCCAGGCCGCCAGCCATGCCTGTGATTGATAAACTTCAGGCTTCTTGTCCAAGGCCCCCGTCAGGAGCAGACACAAGATCTGATTGATGATACCGAAAAAACACGCATACCCGAGGACCGGATCTATGTTACGAATTTCCCCGGCCTTAATACCGGCCTGAATAATTTTTATAATTTTTGCGAAAGGCGCTGTTTCCAGCAAGGGTTTTTCTTCCGGCAAAAACTCATGTATTTTCAGAACCAGCAAAAATTGCATCACATCGGGCGCTTCGCTAGTCAACCTGAACAGCAAATCGACGATTTCGTGCAATTGCTCCGATGATTTTTTATTTCTGCGCCGAATATCATCGATGGATATGTTCAAACTGTCGAAAATATTGGCATATAACGCCGAGGCAATCATCTGTTTGTTTTTGAAATGCTGATAAATACCACTCGTGGTTTTTATACCTGCTGCATCTTTGATGTCTGTTAACGAAGTATTGAAATAACCTTTTTCGGCAAATAGCTTTAAAGCCGCCAGTAGTATCTCATCCTGCGTTTCAGACTTTATCTGTATGTTTTCTTTTTCCTTATCCATTTTCTTCTTTCACAGCTAATTCAATATGCTGTATCTCATGTGTTAAAAAATCCAAGGATTTACCCGGATTCGCAGCATCATTACTGCTCCGTGATAGCTGTCAACGCAGCCCTTAAGTAATTAACCATAGACCACAGTGTTAATAAGACGGCAATATACAGAAGAACATAACCCACAATGTTTACCGGAATGCCAGCCAGATCCTCATGATATAACAATAGCGTAATGGCCAACATTTGGGCAGTCGTTTTCCATTTGCCTAATTGGGAAACCTTGACTTTTGCTCGCTTACCGATTTCCGCCATCCATTCTCTTAGTGAAGCAATCGTTATTTCCCTGCCGATAATAACGGCGGCGGCAATAGCCATATAAGCATTTGGCTGCTGCTGAACAATCAGCACCAGGACAATCGCCACCATCAATTTATCGGCCACCGGATCCAGAAAAGCGCCGAACGGCGTTTCCTGCGCCATTTTTCGGGCCAGATAGCCATCCAGCCAGTCCGTAATGCCTGCGATAATAAAAATCAGCGTACAGGCCAGGTTGGAGTATTGCCAGGGCAGATAAAAAATAACCGTTAATAAAGGAATTAATATAATTCTTAACAGGGTAAGCGTTGTCGGTAAGTTAAATGTCATCTTGATGATGGAATATATCGTAAATTCGTTGCGCTAATTGCTGGCTTATGCCGTCTATACTGCAAAGTGCATCCACGCCAGCCCGTGAAATACCCTGCAGCCCCCCAAACTGTTTCAATAAAACCTGACGTCGCTTAGGCCCCAACCCTGGAATAGATTCCAATAAGGACTGTTTTTTTGCTTTACCGCGACGCTGCCTGTGCCCCGTTATCGCGAACCGGTGGGCTTCATCACGGATATGCTGAATCAACAATAAACCACTAGCGCCGGGTGTTATATCAATAGGTTGATCCTGCTCAACCAGAATCAATTTTTCCATACCGGGTTTTCTATCCGGCCCTTTCGAAACACCCACTATCATAACATTGTTTATGTCTAATTCCGCTAATGCCTTTTGGGCCGCATATACCTGTCCTTTGCCACCATCGATAAATAATATATCGGGCGCAGCATGCTCTCCTTGCTTCAGCCGTTTAAAGCGTCTGAACACAGCCTGATGAATGGCGGCATAGTCATCGCCCCCGGTTATGCCTTCGATATTGAAACGGCGATACGCTGATTTTACCGGACCTTCCCTATCAAAAACAACGCAAGATGCAACCGCCTGGTCGCCCTGGGTATGACTAATATCAAAGCATTCCAGGCGTTTGGGCAACTCCTTGCAGCCCAGTTCTTCCTGCAGACTGAGAAACCGGGCATAAAGCCCCTGTTTATCCGATAATTTGCTCAGCAATGCGTTTTCTGCATTCGTGCAGGCCATTTGCAACCATTTTAAACGCTCTCCTCTGACTCTGGGAGAAATATTAACGGTATGCTTGGCCTGACCGGCCAACACTTCCGTTAACAGTTCTGTTTCCTCCATCTCATGGCTGACGATCAGTTCATAAGGCGCTTGCCTATCCAGATAATATTGCGGAATAAACGCTTGCAGAATGCTGACCGGCTCATGTTCATCGGTTATTTTAGGGAAAAACAGCTTATTGCCCAGATGCTGCCCATTGCGGATAAAGAATACCTGAATACAAGCCACGCCGGCCTTGGCGGCGCAGGCTATGATATCAACATCGCCGCGCTCGCCGTGGACGAAGTTCTTTTCCAGCACAGTACGCAATTTCAAAATCTGGTCTCTATAGATGGCCGCCCGTTCATAGTCAAGATCGGCCGCCGCCATCTCCATCTTAACGACCAATTGATCGATCAGCAGACTGCCTTTGCCTTCCAGAAACAGGATCGTACTATCCACATCCTGGGCATAGCCGGGTTTGTCAATCAACCCTACGCATGGCCCGGTACAGCGTTCTATCTGATATTGCAGACAAGGCCGCGTACGGTTGTTATAGACCGAGTCCTCACACTGCCGGACCGGAAATATCTTTTGCAGCAGTTTCAATGTTTCCTTGACGGCACCGGCACTGGGATAAGGACCAAAATATCGGCCGCGTTTGCTCTTTGCACCGCGATGCATGGTGATGCGCGGAAAATCCTGCTCAGTGGACAGAAAAATATAGGGATAGGACTTGTCATCCCTTAGGCAGATATTATAGCGGGGCTTATAACGTTTGATCTGCTGGCATTCCAGCAATAAAGCCTCGCCTTCGGTATGCGTGACAGTCACTTCGATCGCAGCCACCTTGGCAACCATGGCCTGTTGCTTAGGCGAGGCCGTTTGCGGTTTAAAGTAACTGGAAACACGGTTTTTCAGGTTTTTAGCCTTACCGATATAAATAATCTCGCCTTCATCGTTGAGCATTTTGTAAATGCCCGGACGCGTGGTCAGGCTTTTTAAAAACGCTTTTACATCAAAAGCGTTTTCTGAAATCTCGACATTCACTCTTTATCCAATAATGTCCCAATAGTACGAAAAACATCGGCGAACATCTCTTTTGTCAGCCTGTTGGTCTGCACGTTGTAGCGACTGGTATGGTAGGAATCAATCATCATTCGCCCACCCGGCAATTCATGCAATATATTATGACCAAATTTGGCGCAACTCAGTTTCAATCCATAGGCTTTTAGTACCGCCTGATGGGCAATAGTCCCCAGTGCCAGTATGACTGCGCCTAGCGGCAATGCTTTTAACTCGGCAGCCAGAAAATTGTTGCACAAGGCGATTTCCGCCCCGGTCGGCTTGTTTTGCGGAGGCAGGCATTTTACGGCATTGGTTATGCGACAATTTTTTAACTCCAATCCATCGGCCAACGATTCGGAAGTCGGTTGATTGCTGTAACCGAATTCATACAGCGCTTCATATAACAGCAGCCCCGCATAATCGCCTGTAAATGGCCGACCGGTAGCATTGGCCCCATGCATACCCGGCGCTAAGCCGACAACCAGCAACCGCGCATGGGGATCGCCAAACGGCGCCACCGGACGAGCGTGATAGCCGGGATGGCTCTGTTTAACTTCCAATAGAAATTCATCCAGCCTTTTGCACTGCCGGCACTCTTGATCGAATATTTTTGTTAAATTCATGCTCACAAAAAAGGGCCTTAACGGCCCTTTCTCTCTCTAGCAGCAAATATATTATTCTTTGTCTGCTTCTTTCATACTGAGTCTGACTCTGCCTTGGCGGTCGATTTCTAGAACTTTCACTCTAACCACATCGCCTTCGGACAATTTGTCGCTGACTTTATCGACATGCTCATCCGAAATTTGCGAGATGTGCACCAAACCGTCCTTACCAGGCAGTATCGTTACGAAAGCGCCGAAATCCATCAAGCGGGCGACTTTACCTTCATAGACTCTGCCCACTTCCACTTCTGCCGTAATTTCCTCGATCAGATGGCGAGCTTCTTCTCCGGCCGCTTTATCGACTGAGGCAATTTTAACGAGACCGTCATCGGTCAAATCGATACTCGCACCGGTTTGTTCGGTAATACCGCGAATCGTCGCCCCGCCTTTACCGATAACTTCACGGATCTTGCTCGGATCGATTTTGAACGTGATGATACGCGGCGCATAATCGGACATGTGCTCGCGCGTTGTAGACAGCGCTTTATTCATTTCGCCCAGAATATGCAAACGACCACGTTTTGCCTGTTCCAGAGCCGTCTTCATGATTTCGGCGGTAATACCGTCGATTTTGATGTCCATTTGCAGCGCCGTAATGCCGTTCTCGGAACCGGCCACTTTGAAATCCATATCACCCAGGTGATCTTCATCACCCATGATATCGGACAATACTGCAAAGCTGTCGCCTTCCTTAATCAGGCCCATGGCAATGCCGGCTACCGGCGTAGTGATAGGCACGCCCGCATCCATTAACGCCAGACTGCTGCCACAGACGGAAGCCATGGAACTTGAACCGTTTGACTCGGTGATTTCGGACACGACACGAATCACATATGGAAATTCATCCATATTAGGTAAAACCGCCTGAACACCGCGCTTCGCCAATCGGCCATGGCCGATTTCACGACGCTTTGGCGAACCGACGAAACCGGTTTCGCCGACGCTGAACGGAGGAAAGTTGTAATGCAACATGAAAGGCTCTTTATATTCGCCGGACAGCGCATCGATAATTTGCGCATCGCGTTGAGTACCGAGAGTCGCGACTACTAAGGCCTGCGTTTCGCCACGCGTAAATAGGGCGGAACCATGGGTTCTGGGCAGTACGCCGGTCCTGATCGTGATCGGTCTGATTGAATCCAGAGTACGTCCGTCGATACGTTTGCCTTCATTCAGAATAGAATTGCGGACTATCTTTTTTTCCAGATATTCGATAATGGCGCGAATATCCTGTTCCGCGTATTGTCCTTCGGCTGTCAGTTTTTCAACGGCCGCATTTCTGATGCCTTTCAACTGTTCTTGTCTGATCAGTTTTTCAGCCACTTGATAAGCGGCTTTAATGCCCGCCTCAACTTCCGCCGTTACCAATCTTTCCAGTTCGGCATTCACTTCAGGCGCTACCCACTCAACGATTCCGGCGCCGGCTTGTTGGGCAAATTCATTAATGGCATTGATGGCTGTCTGCATTTGCTCGTGACCGAACAAAACCGCCCCCAGCATGACTTCTTCAGATAAACCGTGCGCTTCTGATTCAACCATTAAGACGGCGTGCGCAGTGCCTGCAACGACCAATTCCAACTGGGAGTCTTTCAACGCTGCCGGGGACGGGTTTAATAAATAGTCACCGTCCTTATAACCAACGCAGGCAGCGCCTACCGGACCGTTAAAAGGCAATCCTGAAACGGCCAGCGCGGCAGAGGCACCCAGTAAGGCTGGAATGTCAGGATCAACTTCCGGATTCAATGATACGACGGTGGCGATAATCTGAACTTCGTTCGTGTAACCCTCTGGAAAAAGAGGGCGGATCGGTCTATCAATTAAACGAGACGTTAAAGTCTCTTTTTCGCTGGGACGCCCTTCTCTCTTGAAAAAACCGCCGGGAATTTTGCCGGCGGCGTAAGTTTTTTCCTGATAATTAACAGTCAATGGAAAAAAATCGCCGCCATTAGCTTCTTTTTTACCAACAACTGTGACCAGCAGTGAAGTGCCATCGACATCGATCATAACAGCACCGTCCGCTTGACGTGCTATTTCACCGGTTTCTAACGTAACGAGCCGATCGCCGTACTGAAATTCTTTCCTAATAGGATTCACTATAAGGTTCCTTTGTGTAAAGGTTATTTGAAGATTTATTCAATCCATGACTTGCTAAAGCAGAAACGGCACCAGTATGTGCCGTTTCTTTTGTGCTTTTTTATTTGCGTAAGCCTAGACGCTCAATTAATGAACGATAACGATTACCGTCTTTATTTTTTAGATAATCCAACAACTTGCGACGCTGATTAACCATGCGCAACAAGCCGCGACGTGAATGGTTGTCTTTTTTGTGTGTTGCAAAGTGTGGCGTTAAATGGGTAATGTGCGCGGTCAATAAAGCAATTTGTACTTCGGGTGAACCGGTATCAGTTTCTGACAGTCGATAGGCTTCTACGACTGCTTTTTTCTGTTCTGCAGTGAATGGCATTTATAATCCCTATTAAGATTAAAAAATTAAAAATAAAGCCGTCTATGACGACTATTGAATACACTGTTTCCACGATAGGGGGTAGAAACAGTTGTAATTTTTTAGCCCGAGAACTATTTAGTTCAGGCAGGCTCGTCGTTCAGATTGAACAATTTTTTCGGCGCTAGTTTACCATCCAATAGCATTTCTCCCAAGCCCAAAAAAACCCTGGCATGATACATGCGTACCATACCCGGCAAGGCTTCTTTGATCTGGAGCGCTTGCCCTTGCTTTATACGGATTGCTTCGCTCTCGGACAGTTGCACGGCGGGCAGGGACTCCAAGGGCTTATCGACATCAATCAGGCATTGCTGCAGTTCCTGCTCATCCATTTCGGACAACTGTTCCAGTGTCCTGGCATTTTCGATAACGAATTGACCGGCTTCCAGTCGACGCAATTGTTTTACCGTTCCGCCGCAACCGAGTTCATGGCCGATATCTTCCGCCAGCGAACGGATATAGGTCCCTTTCGAACAGCGTACATCCAGCGCCAGCTGGTCTTTGGAAAAGCTTAACAATTGCAAGTCGTATATCGCGATACGCCTGGCTTTTCGCTCTACGGTTTCACCGGCCCGGGCCAATTCATAAAGTTTTTTGCCGTGATGCTTTAAAGCCGAATACATCGGAGGCACCTGATCGATTTCACCGGTAAACTTTTTCAGACAGGCCTTGATATCATCAAGGGACAACTCAGGCACCGGCCTGGTCTCAAGAATCCGCCCCTCCGCGTCGCCCGTATCCGTCATGACTCCAAGCTGAATCAGCACCTCGTAGCGCTTATCATCATCGAGCATCAATGCCGAAACTTTGGTCGCCTCGCCAAAACACAGCGGCAACAGGCCTGTTGCCAATGGATCCAGACTGCCGGTATGCCCGGCTTTATTGGCGTCAAACAAACGCCTCACTTCCTGCAGGGCCTTGTTTGAAGAAACTCCCAGGCGTTTGTCCAGCAGCAGAATGCCGTGGACATTGCGCCCGGATTTGCGCTTACTCATGCCCGGCTAATTCCTGTCTTTTTTATCCAGATCACTTAAAAGTTCGGCAACCCGCATGCCGGTATCAAACGAATCATCGTAGTAGAAACGCAATTCGGATATATGCCTTAAGCGCATCCTTTTAGCTAGCTCATGACGGATAACAGGCGCCAATTCATTCAGCCATTTGACATTGTTCCGTTTACCCTGTTCATCGGCATTCAGGACCGTAACGTAAACTTTTGCCACAGCGAGATCCTTGCTGACTTCGACCTCGTTGATGGTAATAAAGCCCAATCTGGAGTCAGTAATATCCCGCTGCAGAATCAAGGAAAGCTCTTTCTGCATCTGTGATGAAACACGTGCGCTACGACCGAATTCTTTTGCCATAAAGGTTACAGTTCCCGTTTAACTTCTATACGTTCAAACACCTCGATCTGATCGCCGACCCTGACATCGTTGTAATTTTTCACACCAATGCCACACTCCATGCCCATCTTGACTTCAGTGGCGTCTTCCTTGAAGCGGCGCAACGATTCCAACTGGCCTTCATAGATAACCACATTGTTGCGCAGTACACGTATCGGCAGATTTCTCTTAACATATCCATCAATGACCATACAGCCGGCGATAGCTCCGAATTTAGGCGACCGGAAAACATCGCGAACTTCAGCAAGACCGACGATCTGCTCTTTAATTTCAGGTGCCAGCATACCGCTGATGGATTTTTTGACTTCATCAATCGCATCATAGATGACGCTGTAATAATGCAGGTCAATGCCTTTCTCTTCGATCAATTTCCGAGCCGTGGCATCAGCGCGAACATTAAAGCCCATCAGGATTGCGCCCGAAGCCAGTGCCAGGTTGGCGTCGCCTTCATTAATGCCGCCGACACCGCCATAAACGACCTTCACCTCGACCTCATCCGTAGAAAGACTGACTAAGGATTCGCGCAATGCCTCCAGACTGCCTTGAACATCGGTCTTGATGACCAGATTCAAACTCGCGGTTTCACCGCTGGTCATTTTCAAGAAGACCTCATCCAGTTTCGATGCCTGCTGTGCGGCATGACGACTGGTTTTGCTTCTGTCTTCACGGTGTTCGGCCAATTCTCTGGCGATTCGTTCACTTTGCACCACTAAAAATTCATCCCCGGCGTTCGGTGTGCCGGATAAACCGAGAATTTCCACCGGTGTACTCGGAATCGCTTCCTTAATGGCTTTGCCGTTCTCATTAAACATGGCTCTGACACGGCCGAATTCATGGCCGCACAAAACTATCTGGCCTTTTTCCAGCGTGCCTTTCTGCACCAGCACCGTTGCCACGGCGCCGCGGCCCTTATCCAGCCTCGATTCAATGACAATACCGGATGCGGCACCCTCAACCGGCGCAGTCAATTCCAGAATTTCAGCCTGCAGGATCAAGGCTTCGATCAACTCGTCGATCCCTTCACCAGTCTTAGCCGAAATTTTCAGGAACTGTACATCGCCGCCCCATTCTTCTGGCATGACATTGATAGCGGACAACTCCTGCATGACCTTATCGGGGTTGGCGTCGGGCTTATCGATTTTATTGATCGCAACGATAATCGGCACGTTGGCCGCTCTGGCGTGCTCTACGGCTTCTTTTGTCTGTGGCATCACACCGTCATCGGCAGCTACGACGACAATGACAACGTCAGTCACATCAGCTCCACGCGCACGCATGGCCGTAAATGCGGCGTGACCCGGCGTATCTAAAAACGTTACCGAGCCGTGATCGGTTTTCACCTGATACGCGCCGATATGCTGTGTAATGCCGCCTGCCTCGCCAGCAGCCACGCGTGTCTTGCGGATATAATCCAAGAGAGATGTCTTGCCGTGATCGACATGCCCCATAATCGTTACGATGGGCGCCCGTGGCAAGGCAACACGGTTATCCTCGGCTTTGGCTTCGGCCAGCATTTCCTGCTCAAGATCATCCTCGCTCTGCATAATGGCTTTATGACCCATTTCTTCAACCAGAATAGCCGCTGTTTCCTGGTCTATGCTCTGGTTGATCGTCGCCATCATGCCCAGTTTCATCAAATGCTTGATTACTTCAGCCGCCTTCACGCTCATTTTCTGGGCAAGATCCGAAACGATAATCGATTCAGGTATCGTGACGTCTTTCACGATAGGCGCAACCGGCATCTCAAACTGATGCCTGCTTTCAGGCTGTATAGCCGCACGCTCAAATTGCTTGCCGCCTTTTTTCTTGGCGCGTTTGCCTTCTTTACCGCCAGCGCGTGCGCCTTCTTCCTGTATTTTCTTCTTTTGCAGCATTTCCTGTTTCGCTGCGGCTTGCTGCCTTACTTTTTCAGCATTTCGTTTAATGGACTCTTCGAGGCGACGCTCCTTTTCTTCCTGTTTTTTCCTGACATCTTCGGCTTCTTTGGTTTTACCGGGCTTGTCGTGCTTGACTTTCTTTTCTTCCTTGATTTTTAAGGTTTCATACTCAATCTCGAATTCTGCTTCAGGCTCGGCCTCGATTTCAGGCGCAGCTGCAATCTCAGGTTGGACTTCAGACTCAACCTCTTCAACTTTGACTTCTTGACTCGCCTCGGCCGCTTTTGCCTGTTTCTCAGGCTGTTGAGACTCTTCGCCTTGCTTTAGCACTTCCTCTTGCTTCAGGCGCTCTTCTTCCTGCTTCCGGCGGGCCTCTTCCTCGCGCTCAAGCTGTCTTTGCTGCTCTTCCTGCGCCTGTCTGGCAAGTTCCAACTCTTTTTGTTCGTCAGATTCGCTGACTTCAGTCCGCTTGATATACGTCTTCTTTTTACGTACTTCAACGCTGATTGTCTTCGTCGTACTGCCCGGCACACTTGCCTGTTTAAGCTCGCTGACTTTTCTGCGTTTCAAAGTCACGCGTTTAGGCGTACCTTCATCGGAGCCCTCGGATTTACCATGCCGCTTACGCAAATGCGCCAGCAACTGCATTTTCTCATCATCACTAATTACATCATCAGGGGCGCTAGCGGATAATCCTGCTTCTTTCAGCTGCTCTAATAATCGTTCCAAAGGTATTTTTACTACCTCAGCTAAATGCCGTACTGTTTTTTCGCTCATTTCCTACCCCTTACTTACTCGCCTTTTCCTCGGCAAACCAAGGCTCACGTGCCTTCATAATCAATTTTGCCGCCCGATCTTCATCTATTCCGGAAAGCCTCAGCAAATCGTCCACCGACTGCTCCGCCAAGTCATCCATCGTAATAATGCCCTGACTGGCCATCTCGTAGGCCAGATCTCTGTTCATGCCTTCCATCTCCAGCAAGTCCTGCGCTGGCTCAGCTGTTTCCAGTTTTTCTTCCGAGGCAATGGCGCTAATCAATAAGGCATCCTTAGCCCTGCTTCTGAGCTCGTTAACGAGTTCTTCATCGAACCCTTCAATTTCCAGCATTTCACTGACCGGAACATAGGCCACCTCTTCAATCGTATTAAAGCCTTCCTCGACCAGAATGGCCGCGATCTCTTCATCGATATCCAGCTGTTCAATAAATAGGCGTTTTATTTCGCCTTCTTCAGCTTCGCTTTTTTCTTCGGCTTTAGATGCGTCGATAACGTTTAACTCCCATCCGGTCAACTGGGTCGCCAGCCGGACATTTTGCCCGCCTCGACCGATAGCCTGGGACAAGTTATCCGAACTGACAGCCAGATCCATGCTGTGCTTGTCTTCATCAATGACGATGGACTGAATTTCAGCAGGTGACATGGCATTAATAACGTATTGAGCATCACTTTGATTCCAAAGGATAATATCAACGCGTTCCCCGGCCAGCTCATTGGAGACCGCTTGTACTCTGGAGCCTCTCATGCCTACGCACGCGCCGACCGGATCCAGGCGCGGGTCATTGCTCCTTACCGCCACCTTAGCCCTGGAGCCTGGATCGCGCGCCGCCGCCAGAATTTCAATCAGACCTTCACCGGCTTCGGGCACTTCAAGACGAAATAGTGCGATAAGCAATTCCGGAGCGGTTCGACTGACGAATAATTGAGGTCCCCGAGGCTCTGAACGTACGTCTTTCAGATATCCTCTGATTCTATCACCGATGCGTACGGGCTCGCGTGGAATCATGTCTTCCTTGGCAATATAGGCCTCTATGTGCCCGCCCAGATCCAGATAAACGCTGCCTTTTTCAATGCGTTTTACGATACCGGTAATCAGTTCACCGACGCGACTTTTATAGGCTTCGACAATTTTCCGACGTTCGGCTTCTCTGACCTTATGAATGATGACCTGCTTGGCTGTCTGCGCGGCAATGCGCCCGAAATCAACCGACTCAATTTCCTCTTCAACGATATCGCCTACCTGCACATTCGGGTTGTCCAGCTGGGCTACTTCCAGAAGAATTTGTGTTTCCGGAAACTCCACATCTCCGTCGATATTAGGGTTGGCATCGACGACTTCCCAGCACCGGTACGTGACATAATCACCGGTTTTCCGGTCAATCACGACACGGGCTTTAATCTGATTTGCATGACGCTTGATAGTGGCCGCTTCTAATGCTGATTCTATCGCTTGAAAAACAATTTCTTTTTCAATATCCCTTTCATTAGAAAAAACATCTACTACCAACAAAATTTCTTTATTTGCCACTGCGTCCTCCTTTTTCAATTAAATAGTCAGGAACCAACCGCGCTTTGCTCATTGCGCTGAATGGCACCTCAAAAACCTCATCACCTTCCTGAAGCGTAACAATATCGTCTGTGACTTTTTCAATCCGACCTGTAATTTTTCTACGCCCAGCCAAGGATTTAAATAAATTCACCAATACCGTGCTGCCGATATATCGTTCGAACTGACTTATTTTAAAAAACGGTCTGTCCTCGCCCGGCGAAGAAATTTCTAACTGATAGTTGCCTTGTATGGGATCTTCGACATCCAGGACGCCGCTGATTTGATGACTGACACGCGTGCAGTCGTCAAGCAGAATACCGTTCTCACTGTCAATATAAATTCTTAACAGACCATGTTTAGGGTGTGGATTATATTCAATGCCTACACATTCATAACCTAAACCTTCAACAATTGGCTCGATTAGATTAACCAAATGCTCAGGAGCCTGTTTCATTTTTTCCTCGCTTATTTTCGCACATAAAAAAAGAGCCAGAGGCTCTTCCATAAACAATCAATAGAGGACTTCCAAATTACCAAAGTCCAGAAAATAAAAAACCCCATAAATGGGGTTCCTAAAAAGTGGTAGCGGGGGCAGGATTTGAACCTACGACCTTCGGGTTATGAGCCCGACGAGCTACCAAGCTGCTCCACCCCGCGATTGATAATTGTATTATAAAGACTTTTTCGGATTTGGCAACCTATTTTTGTATTTTACAGTGCTATAGAGCAATCTGCCGTTTCGCATTGCCTAAATCCAACCCCAGTCAACAGCCACCAATAACACGATAGCCGCAAATATGCCTGCCAAAACATCGTCCAACATGATGCCCAACCCGCCCTTTACACTTTGGTCTATCCATCTAATAGGCCATGGCTTGAGTATGTCGAATATTCTGAACAATACAAAACCCAGCACCAGCGCTTGCCATGTCGATGGAGCCAGCCACATCGTGATCAAATAACCTGCAACTTCATCCCAGACTATGCCGCCGAAGTCATGTTCACCCAGTTTTTCCGCCGCCCGGCCGCATATGCTTATACCGGAAATAATCACAATTAGCGTCAACAAGCTATAAACAACGATATCGGCCTGCGCAAACAGCCAATATACAGGTACGGCCGCCAGGGTACCCAAGGTACCGGGGGCTTTTTTCGACAGACCTGAACCAAAACCGAAAGCTAGAAATAAAACCGGATCCGACAGGATCTGTTTCGGCGTCAGTTTGTTTTTACCGAGTTGCGTATTAAGAAAAATGCTCAAAACCTTTTACCTGTAATGATTGAATGTTACCCGATTTGTTAAGTCGCAACCCGGGCTGAGACTCAATCACGCCAATTTTCCTGCAATCGATAGGCAGCAGCCCTGCTTTATCGGGTGATACGGAAAAGCACAATTCATAGTCATCCCCGGCACAAAGAGGCATCTGCCAGTCACCGGTATCGCTTATGTAGTCCAGTACGGCTGACGACAGTGGCAAGTCGTCCCAATTCAGGCAGGCACCCACATTGCTTTGCTCCAGAATATGCCCCAAATCCCCGGCCAAACCATCCGATAAGTCAATGCAGGCATTGGCTATGCCAATTAAGGACTGGCCGGCTACACAAGCAGGATCGGGCTTATTGAACCGCTTTAAAGCCGCATCGGGATTTGCGCAGTTATAGCCCTGCCTTATTTTCAACCCCAGCCCAGCATCACCCAGGCAACCGGTCATATAGATGAAATCGCCCGGCCTGGCCATTGAACGCGTTAAAGCCTGCCCGCGCGGCACCAGTCCCATGGCCTGCACGGTCAGCGTCAATGGGCCGGACGTCGTATCGCCACCGATCAGATCCACTGAATAGCGCTCAGCCAGTGCCAAAAAACCCGTGGCAAAAGCCGCCAGCCAATCCTCATCAACTCTCGGCAGGGTCAGCGCCAGCATCACGGAGACAGGTTTGGCCCCCATGCTGGCCAGATCACTCAAATTAACAGCCAGCAATTTATGTCCGAGCTGTTCGGGATCGGTTCCGGCAAAGAAATGCACATTTTCGACCATTGTGTCGGTCGTTACGGCCAACTCATAACCTTCAGGAATGGCCAGCAATGCGCAATCATCGCCAACTCCCAAACGCGTAGTCGGATTTTGTACAAGCTGGCTAGTAAAGAACCGCCGAATCAGGGCAAATTCCGAAACCGGCATTACGGCTGTTTACCTTCCGATCTGGTTTTAATTTCAAGCGCTCTTTGCTTCTGAGCCACTTTATCGAGGATGCCGTTAACGTATCTATGGCTGCCATCGGCGCCAAAATCCTTAGCGAGATTAATACCTTCATTCAAAACGACCCGATATGGCATATCCAGTCGATGCATCAGTTCGTAAACGCCGATGCGCAAGATGGCTCTTTCGACCGGATCGATCTTATCGACCGGACGGTCGACAAATTCGGACAAAGCCTGATCAATGGCGGCCAGATTTTTGGGAATGCCGTAAAACAGCTCGGTGAAATAGCTTTTTTGGGCATTTTTCAGCCGATCTTCCTCCAGGAACTGACGCTCGATTTCGCTGAGATTCTGCCCCGTCATCTGCCATTGATACAATGCCTGAACAGCACTTCTACGGGCATTGGTACGCGCTTGACTCATCAGACTTCCAGATTCTTGAACAGGCTTACCATCTCGATTGCCGACATGGCGGCTTCCGCGCCTTTATTGCCGGCTTTCGTACCCGCACGCTCTATCGCCTGCTCTATCGTATCGACAGTCAGCACGCCAAAGCTGACCGGCACATCGTATTGCAGCGAGACATTGGCCAGCCCCTTGACGCACTCGCCGGCTACATATTCAAAATGCGGCGTACCGCCCCGGATCACTGCGCCTATGGCAATAATCGCATCGTATTTCTTGGCTGCCGCTACACGCTGAACAACCATAGGCAGTTCAAACGCGCCGGGCGCCTTGACCAGATCAATATCGGCCTTAGCCGCACCATGGCGCACCAGCGCATCAATAGCACCGGCTTCCAGCTGCTCGACGATAAAACTGTTAAAACGGGATGCCACGATACAGAATTTGCCGTCCTGGGCCGATAAATTTCCTTCATAAGTCTTTATTGCCGACATTTTTCTTCTCAATTTAAATTGCTAATATTGTTTTCTGAAACGATACCCTCACCGGTATCGACACCGACATGCTCGGCCACTTCCAGATCAAATCCGGACAACCCGACATATCTTTTTTGAGTCCCTAACACTTTCAATTTGCGCACACCGAGGTCCGCCAATATCCGCGAACCGGTGCCCGTTGTCCGCCAGTCCATTGCTTCTACAACCTGCGCGGAGTTGGAAATGCCGTGATCTTCCAATTGATAATGATGAATCAACTCCACCAGGGATTTATTGTCTTCGCTCTGCCTGATGACCACCAGAACGCCGCGACCTTCCTCGGCTATTTTTTGCAAGGCTTCACGGATTGAAACGCTGCCGCCGCTACGCTTGGAGGCAAATAAATCATCGAGCAAATTGCGCGCATGAACTCGGACCAAAACCGGCTCATCGCCTGAGATCTGTCCCATCACCAGCGCCAGATGCAGATTGTTGTCATTGCGATCCTGATAAGCGTAAAGCCTGAAATCGCCGAATTCCGTTGGCAGGGCGCACTCGCTGATGCGCTCCAGGGTATTTTCGTGCTGGATACGATAATGGATCAAATCCGCAATGGTGCCGATCTTCAGGTTGTGCTGCTGCGCAAAGACTTCCAGATCCGGCCGCCTGGCCATCGAGCCGTCTTCATTAAGAATCTCGACGATAACGGCCGCAGGCTCCACACCGGCCAGGCGCGCCAGATCACAGCCCGCTTCGGTATGCCCGGCCCGATTCAATACACCGCCGGGCTTGGCCATTAACGGAAAAATATGGCCGGGCTGCACCAGATCTTCGGCTTTCGCATCGGCGGCAACGGCGGCTTGCACGGTACGCGCCCGGTCAGCTGCCGAAATGCCCGTTGTCACGCCCGTTGCCGCTTCGATAGAGACCGTGAAATTGGTCGAGTGCGCGGTTTTATTTTCATTGACCATCAGCGGCAGGCGTAACTGCTGGCAGCGTTCACTGGTCAAAGTCAGGCAAATCAGGCCACGCCCATAGCGGGCCATGAAATTGATGTCTTCGGGACGCGTAAATGCCGCCGCCATGAGCAGATCGCCTTCATTCTCGCGATCCTCATCGTCCATGATGACGACCATCTTGCCCTGACGCAGGTCTTCTATGATTTCTTCAATCGTATTCACTGATGCCCCTAGCCCAAAAAGCCTGCTTGTTGCAATAAAGCCTCTGTTACGCCACCCTGGGCACTAGACGCCGCATCACCTTTCATCAAGCGCTCCATATAGCGCGCCAGCAAATCGACTTCCAGATTGACCCGGGTTCCGGCCACCGCCTCACCCAGCGTCGTCTCCTTCAGCGTGTGCGGCACGATATTGACGCTGAACGTGGCGCCGTCCACGTCGTTGACGGTCAGGCTGATACCGTTGATACAGATAGAGCCTTTCTCGGCAATATATTTGGCCAGGTTATCGGGCGCTTTGAATTTAAACCGGAAAGAGCGTCCGTCCGGTTTTTTTTCCATGACTGTACCGATACCATCGACGTGTCCGCTGACGATATGCCCGCCCATGCGCGTAGAAGGCGTCAGGGCCAGCTCCAGATTCACCGAGGTGCCGACAGCGGCATCGCCTAACAAGGTCCTGGATAACGTTTCGTTGGACACATCGGCACAAAAATAATCCTTGCCCAGCTCGACAGCCGTCAAACAGACACCGTTAACGGCGATGCTGTCGCCCAGCGCGACGTCGTCAAGCGGCAATTTACCGGTGCTGATCTTGAACCGGCAATCGCCGGCCCGATGTTCGATGGCCGCTATTTTTCCGATGGCCAGTATGATGCCTGTAAACATGGAAATACCCCTGATTACTGCGATGTAAGTGTTAATTTTAAATCCGGGCCTACGTGTCTGACATCGCGCAAATGAAAACTCTTCTTGTCGCTCATCTGCCGCATGCCTGGCACTGTAAATAACCCTCGGCCTTGATCGCCCAGAACACAGGGCGCCATATAAACGATCCATTCGTCGACCAGGTTTTCGGCCAGCAAAGCCCCATTCAAAATGGCGCCCGCTTCTACCAATACCTCATTGACCTGCTGCCCAGCCAGAAAATTCAGGACCGCCTGCAGATCAAGCCGCCCCTGGTGACCGGGCAAACCGTAAACTTCGAAACCGGCTTGCTGCAACTGCTGCCACCGTTGTTCGTCCTGCGAGCAGGTTAAAATCAAACTGCGCCCCGACAGGTTCGTCATCTGCGCCGTCACCGACATCTTCAACTGTGAGTCCAGCACGACTCTGACAGGCTGCACGACTTCATCGTCCATGCGCGCGTTCAGCGCAGGATCATCAGCCAGAACGGTATTGATTCCGGTCAGGATCGCCGAACTCTGCGCCCTTAACTTATGCACATCGGCCCTGGCCTCGGCGGAAGTAATCCACTTGCTTTCGCCCGACGCCATGGCGGTCCGGCCATCCAGACTCATCGCCAGCTTGCTGCGCACAAAAGGGCGATTCTCGGTCATTCTTTTGATAAAACCACGGTTCAATGCCCGCGCATCCTGCTCCAATACGCCGCAACAGACTTCGATGCCGGCAGCTTTCAGCATCTCGAGTCCTTGGCCTGCTACGAGAGGATTTGGATCCTGCATGGCTGCCACAACCCGACTGACGCCGGCCTTTATCAGCGCGTCGCAGCAAGGCGGCGTTTTGCCGTGATGGCTACAGGGTTCCAATGTCACATAAGCGGTTGCGCCTCTGGCATCGGCCACGGTTTTTAAGGCTTCGACTTCTGCATGCCCCTGGCCGGCTTTAACATGCCAGCCTTCGCCTATGACAACATTATCTTTGACTAAAACGCAGCCGACGCGCGGATTCGGATCGGTCGTATAAAGCCCTCTTTTAGCCAGACTGATAGCTCTCGCCATATAAATGGCGTCCTGCTGTGTTGACCGTACCATTTATTTTTTCTGTAGATGCTCAATCATGTCGGTGAATTCACTGACATCCTGAAAACTGCGATAAACCGAGGCAAAACGCACAAAAGCGACATGATCGAGCACGCTCAGTTCTTTCATGACTTTCTCGCCCAGCTCCTGCGCCGATATTTCCCGCTCGCCCTTGGCCATCAGCTCTCTTTTTATGCGATTGATGGCCGCCTCGATATCATCGCTGCCGACTGGGCGTTTTTCCAGTGCCCGCAACATGCCCGACCGCAACTTGTTTTCCTCGAACGGCTCGCGAATGCCATTGCGCTTCACAATGCGGGGCAGCGTTAATTCGGCCGCCTCATAGGTCGTGAATCTTTCCTTACAGGCGATACATTCGCGTCGACGACGAACCTGATCGCCTTCATTCGCCAACCGGGAATCAATAACGCGCGTATCTTGTGCCCCGCAGAACGGACATCGCATAACTTAAGCCACTATTTTTGTGCGCCGGAAATCCAGCCTTCAAATTCAAAATTGCCAATTTTATAACACAATGCCCTGTCTCCGTATTTTATTTTCTGATATACCAGCCATCCTGCTTTAAATAATGATCGCGGGTGTATATAGTGCCATGTCTCAAACAACAATCACGACTCCGCTAAGATGAAAGAACAGGAAGGCGTCATCAAGTACCGGCTTAGCCACACGCAACAACCGATCACGCCTGCGTTGTCATTAACCGAGATCAATGCCTGGCGCACAGTGCTTTTCCGGCTCGGCCTTATCGGGCAACGCGCCGATAAATATGACAACCTCGGATTCGGCAATATCAGCCAGCGCCTGAAACCCGGCAGCAGTCAATTCATTATCAGCGGCACCCAGACCGGACATATCGAGCACTTAAAGCCTGAGCATTATTGTCTCATCACTGAAGCGGAACCTGAAAAAAACCGGATACAGTCGCTCGGGCTATGCCAACCTTCTTCCGAATCGCTGACACATGCCAGCGTCTATGCTCAAAGCCCTGCCATACAAGCTGTCATACACGTACACAGCCCTGAAATCTGGCGCCACACCGAAGCACTCAATCTGCCTCATACCTTGGCCGACATTCCTTACGGCACGGTTGAAATGGCGTTGGCTGTCGAGCAATTATTCCAATCAGGTAACTTGCGGCAGATTTCGCTATTTACCATGCTCGGCCATGAAGACGGCGTGGTGACGTTCGGCGGCACCTTACAGTCAGCGGCGCAGGAACTGATTAACCATTTATCATTGGCACTCGGCATTGAACAGTAATCCAATAATGAATAGAATAGCATTCTATATTAGCCATTATTAATAAAGATATGCCTGAAATACTGATTTACACATCCACTCTTTGCCCTTACTGCGTTATGGCCAAGCGGCTGCTCGACAAAAAAGGCGCCCACTATACTGAGCTCAATGTCGATAAGCAGCCTGGACTGAGAGAAGAAATGATGCGCAAAACCCAGCGGCGGACCGTGCCTCAAATTTATATCGGCGATTATCATGTCGGCGGGTTTGATGATCTTTACACGCTGGAGCAGCAAAAGAAACTGGATGCCTTACTGTCAGACGCATCTTAAGAACAACATTTTCTCGCGTTAAATGCTGTCATTTGTAAAATATTCGTTCAGCAACGAAAAAAGCCATTTTTTTCAGACATTCCTACAAACACGAGGCGTACGATGGATCACTACAAACTGGTTTTACCCGAACATCTGAATCATTACGGCTATTTATTCGGCGGCAATCTGCTGCATTGGATTGATGAAATTGGCTATATCGCAGCCAATCTTCAGTTTCCTGGCCATGAGTTTGTCACGATTGGACTTGATAATGTGGTGTTTAAACAGAGCATCAAGCTCGGTTCCATCCTGAAGTTTGACACTAACCTGACCAGGCTTGGCAAGACATCCGCAACTTACAATGTCAAAGTGTCGTGCGAAGACCGCGATACCGGCAGCATTGCCCAGGTTTTTGAAACCAATATCACATTCGTCAGCATTGACAAGACCGGCAATAAAAAGCCGATCAATGAGAACGATGCTGACCTGCAAGATCTTCAACAAGGGACTATCATCCCCTGATCCGTTACAGGTTCATGCAACGGATCAGGACTTATTCGGCCTCGTATCTGAATACGGCCTTTCTTGCCTAGCTTTCCAGACCTCTTAACAGGTCGTTTTTAATATCATCAATATTTTCGAGGCCTACGGAAACCCGAACCAGTCCATCCTTAATACCGGCCGCGGCGCGAACTTCCGGCGCCAACCGGCCATGAGTGGTCGAGGCCGGATGCGTGATGGTGGTCTTGACATCGCCCAGATTGGCGGTAATCGACAGCATTTTGGTGGAATCGATCAACCGCCAGGCCTGCTCCTTGCCGCCGTTCAGTTCAAAACTGACTACAGCGCCGAAGTGCGCCTGCTGGCGCCTGGCCAATTCATGCTGAGCATGGGATGTCAGGCCGGGATAGTGAACTTTGGCGACGCCCGGCTGCTGCTCCAGCCATTTGGCCAGTTCGAAAGCGCTGTCGCAGTGCGCTTTCATTCTGACAGCCAGCGTTTCCAGGCCCGATAAAAATACCCAGGCGTTGAACGGGCTCATGGTCGAGCCGCCCGTGCGCAGATAGGGATAGATATGCTTCTCGATCAGTTCCTCGCTGGCCACGACGGCGCCGCCGACGCAGCGCCCCTGTCCGTCTATGTATTTGGTTGCCGAATGCACAACAATATCGGCGCCCAATGCCAGAGGTTTTTGCAGCACCGGCGTACAGAAAACATTGTCGACAACCAGCAAACAGCCGTGGTTATGCGCGATTGCGGCGATGCGTTCGATATCGGCGATTTCGATCAGCGGATTGGATGGCGTTTCCAGGAATAGAAAGCGTGTATTTGGTTTGATGGCCGATTCCCAAGCCGCCAGATCGGTCAGTTCCACGAAATCGGTCTCGACGCCAAACTTGCCGAAATAATTCTGGAACATCAGCACGGTATTGCCGAAGACGCTACGCGAACAGACGACATGATCGCCGGCTTTCAACAAGCCCATGCCGACCGCCATGATGGCCGCCATACCCGACGCAAAAGCCAGACAACGCTCGCCTTTCTCCATCAGCGCAAGCCGTTCCTGAAAGGCATTGACGGTCGGATTCGTGAAACGCGAATAGATATTGCCGGCCTTTTGGCCGGTAAAGCGCAAAGCCGCTTCTTCGGCGCTGTCGAAGACATAACTGGACGTGGCGAAAATCGGCATGCTGTGCTCATCTTCATGAGTCCGCCTGTGCCCTGCTCTTATGGCCTGAGTTTCCAGAGAATATTCGTTCCAGTTAATGTCTTTCATCGTTTTTTAATTTATTAAGAAGAAAAAAGAGATCTCGATCAATGAGCGTTCCGCACCTTGTTGTGCCTCAACCGCAATTCTGCATTTCGATAATAAAATTCTGCGAATTGCGTTCTGCCTGCGCACTATCGTTACGCTGAGCTTCAATGCGCTCCAGATAGGCCTCATCGATATCGCCGGTAATGTATTCATTGCTGAAACATGAAGTGTCGAAATGCTTGATGTTCGGATTTCCTTTGCGGACGGCATCGATCAAATCGCCTAAATCCTGATAAATCATGCGGTCGGCCCCGATCGCTGCGCATACCTCTTCCTCGGAACGATTATGCGCGATCAGTTCGTGAGCGGCCGGCATATCGATGCCGTAAACATTCGGATAGCGAACAGGCGGCGCCGCGGACGCAAAATAAACTTTTCTGGCGCCGGCATCCCGGGCCATCTGGATAATCTGCTCGGAAGTCGTGCCCCTGACGACCGAATCGTCAACCAGCAATACATTCTTGCCTTCGAACTCCAGACCTATGGCGTTTAACTTTTGCCTGACCGATTTTTGCCGCATCTTCTGACCGGGCATGATAAAAGTCCGGCCGATATAGCGGTTTTTCATGAAGCCTTCGCGGAACTTGACGCCGAGCACATTGGCCATCTGCAAAGCGGCCGTGCGACTGGTATCGGGAATCGGGATGACGACATCAATATCATGATCCGGCCATTCGCGCAGCACTTTTGCAGCCAGTTTCTCGCCCATACGCAAACGGGCCTTATAGACGGAGATATCATCAATGATGGAATCAGGACGGGCGAAATACACATACTCAAAAATACAAGGACAGTGATCGACCGTATCGGCACACTGTTTAGTGTGCAATACGCCTGACTCCTCGATAAATACGGCTTCGCCGGGCTCAAGGTCTCTGATCAGTTCAAAGCCGAGTACATCCAATGCCACACTTTCCGAAGCAATCATGAATTCCGACCCCTGGTCAGACTTCCTTTCACCAAACACCACAGGCCGGATACCATGCGGGTCCCTGAAGCCCAGAACCCCAAACCCGGCAATCATAATTACAACCGCATAAGCGCCTCGGCAGCGCCGGTGTACGCCCGATACGGCCGCAAACACATCATCCACGCTTAATTGCAATTTACCCAATGTTTGTAACTCATGGGCAAAAACATTTAGCAGAACCTCGGAATCGGAGTCGGTATTAATATGGCGCTGGTCTTCGACAAACAAGGCTTTTTTCAACTCTTCGGTGTTAGTCAGATTGCCATTATGCGCCAGCGTCAAACCGAAAGGAGAGTTCACGTAGAAAGGCTGAGCTTCGGCGGAACTGGTACAGCCGGCCGTAGGATAACGTACATGGGCAATGCCCATATTGCCCCTTAGTCTCATCATCTGGTCATTGTTAAAAACATCCCGCGCCAGCCCGTTCTCTTTGCGCAAATGCAGTCGCCCTTTCTCACAAGTGACGATTCCTGCGGCATCCTGGCCTCGATGTTGCAAAACTGTTAAGGCATCATATAATTCCTGATTAACAGCTTGATGTGAAACGATAGCAGCAATACCACACATTCTTTTTTAACCTGATCCTTACAAATATTAATGATAATTAATATAACCTGCCACACCTGACGGGTTATGATCCCGCAGCCAAAGCGCGAGCGATTGAAAAGGTGGAATAAATTGAGATTCTTTCCACCAGGAATCTTCCGGCAACGATGTCAGCCCTGCCAGCATGATCATGACCGCGACAACAACCAACCCTCGGACAAAGCCAAAAATCATGCCGAGAAATCGATCGCTAACGGTTAATCCGTTATTATTAACTGATTCTTCTCCCAATAAAAAGCTGATCAGGGCACCGAGAATCAGCGTGATCACCAACAGGCATACAAACGATACGGCGATTCTGGCTAACGGGTAGCTGATAGCCGGCCCCAGAAAACGCGAAAACTCACGACTGAAATTCAAGCCCACCCAGACTGCCAAAACCCAGAACACTAATGAAAACGCTTCCTTGCCAAAACCGCGTATCAAGCCTATGACCAGATAAATAAAAACGAGGCCAATAATGACAAAGTCCACCCAGATCATACGCCTGCCCGCTTTATCTGCGTTTCAGTCAGTCTCACTCTGAGACCAGAATGGACTTGATCTTATTTTGCTTATTCAATTTTTCCTGCATGGCTATAGCGCGTTTTTGATCCAGCTCGGGACCGACTTTGAGGCGGTATAAAGTTTTTCCGTTAACCTGAGCAGTTTCCAGTGACACGGGAAAACCTTGTTTACGTAATTCAGTCCACAGTGTCGTGGCGTTTTCTTCGCGACTGAAACTTCCCGCACGTATGTACCAGCGCGTCAGACCAACACCTGATTTCGCAGGCGCGGCTTTTTGCGGTTCAGCGGGTTTATTTGTTTCTATCGGTTTTTCATGGACTGTCTCTCCATGCATTGATTTTGCGGCAACCGTTTTTGACTCTCTCACAGGCTTCTTAGCCACAACCGGCGCTTTAGCATCGACTGGTTTCTCGTGATGCGTTTTCTCCGGCATGACTTGGGGACCGGCTTCTATCGGTTCCTCGACCACTTGCGCGGCCTCTTCTACGATTCCAAACTCCTGCGCGCCTTCAGCATCCGCAGGGCCAGGATAATTCAGTTCTTCCTGACTCAATTCAGCCTGGGCAATTTCTGTTTCATTGAGAGGTCTGTCAGGATAAGCAGCATTCTCAGCGCTTGAAGATTCATCCTTCGCTGGATTCAGAACCTGCTCGGCATTAGCGGGCAATCTATCCGCATTTTCTTCGACAATCGGCGCCTCGGGAATAATCAATTCGCTGACGACTTGACCGCTATTATCGACAGGATCATCAAACAGCATAGGAATAAAAATGGCAGCCAGCGCCGTTACAACTACCGCACCGATTAATCGTTGTTTTAACTCTTGATCCATTTTATCAACTCACCTTTTTTCAAATTCAGCCAGGCAATCAGATACCAGAAAAAACGATCCAAAAACCAGCAGCAGATCGCCTTCCTGGGACTGGTTTTTTGCAGCAGCGAATGCGTCGGAAAAACCGTTAAAACCGAAAAATACATTAGACACTGAACTTTGCGCGAAAATCTCACGCATAAGCGTTTCCGTAGCCGCACGGGGATTGGCTAAAGGCGCAAAAAACCAGTCAAAGACCACCGGATGCATGATTTCAATCACACCGGCGATGTCTTTATCTTTCATCATTGAAAAAACGGCATGTATGCGCCTGCCGGGAAACGTCGCGGCCACATAATCAGCCAGCGTTCTTACCGCCTGAGGGTTGTGACCCACATCCAGCAGCACTGGAATTTGGTCATCGATCAATTGGAACCGGCCGGCTAATTGGACTTTCTCCAGCCCGTGCCGAATTGATGCTTCACTGACAGGTAAAATTTCAGCCATTTCGGCTACTGCCAAGATAACCGATGACGCATTACGAAACTGATGCTCGCCTTTTAAGCCCGGTTCGGGTAATTGGGTCAGTTGCCGGTCGCCTGCAAACCAGTCCCACCCCGTTGCCTGTTTTTTATAGCCAAAATCCTTGCCCAGGCAATAGAGCCGCGCCTGCTCGTCGGCAGCGACCTGCACCAAGGATGCCGGCGGCTCGGGGTCACCGACTATAGCGGGCGTAGCGACCCGGAAAATGCCGGCTTTTTCCCTGCCGATAGCTTCGCGGGTTTCGCCGAGCCAATCGACATGATCAATACAGATACTCGTTATCAGAGCCACGTTGGGATTGATAATATTGACTGCATCCAGACGTCCGCCCAGGCCGACTTCGAGCAATTGGATATCCAACTCCGAACGCCGGAATATATCCAGCGCCGCCAGGGTGCCAAATTCAAAATAACTTAACGAGATATCGCCGCGAACCGATTCGATCCTGGAAAAAGCCTCACAAATCAACTCATCCGATATCGGTTTACCGTCTATCTTGATTCTTTCGTTATACTTCAGAATGTGCGGAGAAGTATACGCACCGACGCGATAGCCCTGGGCTCTGTAGATGGCTTCAAGATAAGCGATACACGAGCCTTTGCCGTTAGTGCCAGCAACTGTAATGGTCGGAGGTTTAACTCCATCGGGATTAAGGGCATGAAAAACCCGTGCTGCCCGTTCCAATCCCAAGTCTATTGTCAGCGGATGTAAGCTTTCTTGCCAGGTCAGCCAGCCTTGTAACGAATCAAAATGCATCATTAACTGATAATGCCTGAATACTGATAGGCATAAGGGAATTACGCGTCCAGCTCGGATTGGGGGCTATCGGCAAATTCTTCGGTTTCGGCAATGGCTGCTACCGATTCAATCGGGGCAAATACGTCTACTACTGACTCGATCAGTGCTTCTGTTTCTGTCTCTACCCTGCCTGCCATCAGCATGGATAAAATGCTGGCTATTTTATCGCGCATCTCACGTCTGTCTATGATCATGTCGATAGCGCCATGTTCCTGTAAAAACTCACTGCGCTGAAAACCTTCGGGCAATTTCTCGCGGACGGTCTGCTCTATGACGCGAGGCCCCGCGAAACCGATCAGCGCCTTGGGTTCGGCCACGTTAATATCGCCCAGCATGGCTAGACTGGCCGACACACCGCCCATAGTGGGATCGGTCATAAAGGAAATGTAAGGAATGCCGGCTTCGGACAATTTCGTTAATGCGG
Source organism: Methylobacter luteus IMV-B-3098 (assembly GCF_000427625.1). Lineage (GTDB taxonomy): Bacteria > Pseudomonadota > Gammaproteobacteria > Methylococcales > Methylomonadaceae > Methylobacter > Methylobacter luteus. The sequence goes on along the minus strand of NZ_KE386569.1, from coordinate 147,083 downwards.
CGCTGGTTTTTGCCATCTGGAATAATGAAAATAATGATTCCTGCATGCGCGCCCCGCCGCTGGCTGTAAAGACTACAAAAGGCGCACCCAGCGCAAGACTCGTATTGATGCCGCGGACAAATCGCTCGCCGACAACAGAGCCCATCGAGCCGCCCATGAAATTGAAGTCGAAGGCCGCAACAACAATGTCCTTGCCCTTCAGCTTGCCTTTCATGACCACCATCGCGTCGCTTTCCTTGGTTTGTTTTTGCGCTTGCGCAATCCGGTCCTTGTATTTCTTGCTGTCTTTGAACTTTAGAGGATCGGTAGGCTTCACATTCTTGCCGATTTCTTCACGCCCTTCCTCATCCAGAAACATATTCAGGCGCGCTCTGGCCGAAATGCGCAAATGATGTTCGCATTTCGGACAGACACTGAAGTTTCTCTCCAGCTCAATATTGTAAAGAATCGCATTACAACTGGGGCACTTGTTCCACAAGCCTTCCGGCACGGAATTTCTTTTGTTCGACCCGTTTATTCTGATTGTCGAAGGAACTAATTTCTTAAACCAACTCATTACTATACGCTCCGTAGCGCTTCATCATATGCTTACAACGGTAAACCGGCTCGTGGTAAACCATTACATCCGGTTATAAGCAACCGGATGTAATTGCGTTCTATACTATGCCTCAACTGTCCATTGCCTGACGCATGGCTGACAATAATTCAACAATTTCATGTTTAGCCCGTTCGGGTTCATGTAGATTCGCTTCAATTTTACTGATCAACGTACTGCCGATGACCACGCCGTCACCTATCCCCGCGATAGTCTTGGCTGTTTCAGCATCCTTGACGCCGAAACCGATACCGACCGGCAAACGGGTATTCGCCCTTATCTGCTTCAGCTTGTTTTCAACATCGGCCGTATTCAGATGGCCTGCGCCGGTGACGCCTTTCAGGGAAACATAGTAAAGATATCCGCTGCCCAGGGCGTCCATTTTTCTGATGCGCTCATCGCTGCTGTTCGGCGCCAGCAGGAAAATCGGATCGATGCCGCGCGCCTTGAGCAGGCCCATGCATTCCTCGCCTTCCTCGGGCGGCAGATCGACCGTCAATACGCCGTCAATCTGGGCCTGTTGCGCGGCATTGGCGAAAGCCTCATAACCCATGGCTTCAATAGGATTTAAATAACCCATCAATACCAAAGGTGTGTGTGTATCGGTTTTTCTGAATTCCTCAGCCAGGGCTAAAGTCTTGCGCAGGCTCATTTTCTGCACCAGCGCGCGCTCGCTGGCCCGCTGGATAACAGGCCCATCGGCCATCGGATCAGAAAATGGAACGCCCAGCTCGATAACATCGGCGCCGGCCTTAACCATCGCGTGCATCATAGGCACAGTAAAGTCAGGATGCGGGTCGCCGGCCGTGATAAACGGAATCAAAGCCTTGCGGCCGGCTTTAGAGAGTTCTTCAAATTTAGCGGCTAATCGGCTCACAGTGCTATGCCCTCGCGTTGTGCCATCGTATGCATGTCTTTATCACCGCGACCGGACAGATTCACAATGATGATTTCGTCCTTTTTCATGGTCGGGGCCAGTTTCATGGTATAGGCCATGGCATGGCTGGACTCCAGTGCCGGAATAATGCCTTCCATGCGTGTCAGGGCATGAAACCCTTCCAAAGCCTCATTATCGGTAATATTGACGTACTGCGCCCGGCCGGTATCCTTGAGCCATGCATGCTCCGGACCTACGCCCGGATAATCCAGACCCGCCGAAATCGAATGCGTTTCGATGATTTCGCCGTCGTCATCTTCCATCAGATACGTGCGGTTGCCATGTAAAACGCCCGGACGTCCCGCGCATAACGGTGCGGAATGGCGGCCTGTTTCGATGCCGTCACCGGCCGCTTCAACACCGTACATTTTGACCGAAGCATCATCGATAAACGGGTAGAACAGACCGATGGCATTGGAGCCGCCACCGACGCAGGCGACCAGCGCATCGGGCAGGCGTCCGGTCATTTCCTGGCATTGCTGCTTGGCTTCGCGGCCGATAATGGCCTGGAAATCCCTGACCATGGCCGGATAAGGATGCGGACCTGCTACGGTGCCGATAATGTAAAAAGTATTGTCGACGTTGGTAACCCAATCCCGGAGGGCTTCGTTCAGTGCATCCTTGAGGGTTTTTGAACCGGACTCGACCGCGACGACTTTAGCGCCCAGGAGCTTCATGCGGTAAACGTTCAATGCCTGACGCGCCACGTCGACAGCGCCCATGTAGACCACGCACTCGAGCCCCAGCCGTGCCGCGACCGTTGCTGTCGCAACACCATGCTGGCCGGCACCGGTCTCGGCGATGATGCGCGTCTTGCCCATGCGTTTGGCCAGCAATGCCTGACCGATTGTATTGTTGACCTTATGCGCACCGGTATGATTGAGGTCTTCGCGCTTCAAATAGATTTGCGCGCCGCCCAGCTCGCGGCTCCAGCGTTCTGCATGATACAAAGGCGAAGGACGGCCGACATAATATTTTAAATCGGCATCCAGCTCGGCAATGAAATCCGGGTCTGTTAAATACTGCTGATAGGCTGCATTTAATTCCTGAATAGGTGGTATTAATGTTTCTGCTACAAACATTCCGCCGTAGGGGCCGAAATGTCCCCGCTCATCGGGCATATTATATTTTTTTGTCATGTTATTAACTTTTGTCACCCTCATTAACTGCTCTTAAAAATGCCGCCATTTTCAGCGCATCCTTAATCCCTTTCTCCGCCTCCACGCCACTGCTGACATCGAGCGCATACGGCCTTACCGCCTGTACAGCCTGCTTTGCATTTTCCGCAGCCAGTCCGCCTGCCAGCACGATCGGCAAGGCGCACTGCCGCGGAATCAAATCCCAGTCAAACCGACTGCCCGTTCCGCCTTTGGCATCCGGATGCCAGGCATCCAGAAGCAATCCCGCCGCATCGTGATAGTGCTGCGTCAGAGCCGGGATATTGACGCCTTGCTGCATGCTGACCGCTTTCATATAGCGTTTACCATAAATCCGACAAGCCTCGGCTGGCTCATCGCCATGAAACTGGAGGCAATCGACCGGCACCCGTTCCAGAACCTCACGTATCCTCGCTTCCTGTTCATCGACAAACAAAGCCACAACGGAGACGAATGCCGGCAAGGCATTGACGATTTTAACAGCCTGCTCGATATCAACATTTCTTGGACTGGGTGGATAGAAAACCAGGCCAATCGCGTCCACGCTCAATTGAGCGGCACAAACGGCATCTTCAACACGGGTAAAGCCGCAAATTTTAACGCGAGTTCGCATAAAGTGATATGAGAATTTGTTCAAAAAACCAGCCGACTAGAATAACATAAAACCGAGCTGGTGGCGCCTGCAATATATAAAAAATTCGTTATTAAACAATCGCGAGTCCAATAAAAAAGGCTGACATAAGCCAGCCTTATGTTTGATGACGCAGAATAGGATCAATGCGTGTGAGTGTGGGTATGGCCATCGGATGCATGCTTATGATCGTGCGCATGGTTGTCTGTCGCATGCTCTTGATCGTGCGTATGGCCGGCCACTGCCTCTTCGTGATGATGCACAGGGGTATCTGCCGCATACTCATGATCGAGCGCATGACTGCTTCCCGTATGCTCAGAAGCGGGCGCTGGGCTATCTTCCGAATCCCCCTGACCATGCTTATGGCCATGATCATGATCATCCTCAGCATCCTGCTGACCATGCATGTGACCATCTTTCGGCTGTGTGACAGCTTCAACGCCCACGCCGTACTTATAAACCATCAGTCCGCCCAGATCGGAGCCCAATACTATCAAGCTACAAAGCAATGCAGTCAAAGTCAGAAAAAGACCATTTGCCACGCCCTGAATCAAACCTCTGCTTGCAATGCGCCAAATCGAAAGCAGAACAGCAATGACCAGCGCAGCAATGCCAATCTGTTCAAGACGCTCCATAATATCATGCACATTTTCCCCATGCGCTACAGAATCAGCGGCCATAAAGCCGGAAATCACTGCAAACACAGTGGCGACAGTGCCAAAATAAAGAAGCCAACTAGCGGCAGTGCGCCATTGCGCTTTTTTTGCCAGCGTGCCAACTAAATCCAAAGCAAAAAATGCCGATAAAAATGCGATAGGAAAATGCACCAACAGCGGATGAATATTATGCAAGCCCGCCAAGCCAGGCATAAGGACTGAAAAAATATCTGTCGGCTCTTTGCTTAAAAGCCCTTCGATAAAACTGAGAAAGCCAGCCACACTATTCGCAACGCCGCCGCCATGGTCGCCACCGCCATGAACCTGGAAAGATAAAAAGTTACTCACATCAATCATACTTGTCGTTTATTAGAAAAAAGAAACTAACCCGAAACATTGATAATTGCAAATCAGGCAACACACCTTTAATCTGACCATCAAATCAGTCAAACCGTTTGGCATCGGCCGGCAATTTATCAAATACCGCATGTTTGGCAATACAATAATGTTCAGGATAATAAACCGCACCTAAATAAAGCCCTTCGGGAGGCGCCGTGATGCCGCCCAGCTTACGGCTTTTCACCCTAAGCAATTCCCGGGTCCAATCTACAGGCTGTTTGCCCATGCCAATAGCCATCAATACACCAGCAATATTCCTGACCATGTGGTGCAAAAAAGCATTGGCGGAAATATCCATGATCACTTGATCGCCTTGTCGATAGACGTCAATAAAATGCATGATGCGCCAGGGACTTTTAGACTGGCAGCCCTGCGCCCTGAACGAGGAAAAATCATGATTGCCGATCAGATACTGCGCCGCCTGATGCATCTTATCGGCATCCAGCGGGTTATAGCACCAGGTGACCCGACCATGCTGCAAGGCCGGTTTAGCCGGACGATTCAGTATGATATAGCGATAAAAACGCGCGACGGCGCTGTATCGGGCATGAAAATCGCCTACCGCCGCTTTTATCCAGGTGATTTTAACATCATCGGGCAAATTGCTGTTGCCGCCTAACATCCAGGCATGCAATTCCCTTTTTACATCGACATCAAAATGCACAACTTGTTCAAAAGCATGCACGCCGGCATCGGTCCTGCCGGCACACATCACGGTAACGGGCTGATCCGCGACTTTCGACAGGGCCTGCTCGAGCGTTTGCTGAATACTGCGCTTATCGGGCTGCCACTGCCATCCTGAAAAGCCGCTGCCATCATACTCCACGCCTAAAACGATACGCATCATTTCAGACCCTTGCGGGCAATCGGCCCGCCGCCATAACACAACATTAAACTATACTCTCATTACCATTAATGGATATAAACCGGCATCCCGGCTTGCACGCGATCAAACAAATCCAGCACATCGGCATTTTTCATACGGATACAACCGTGCGACTCAGGCTTGCCGTTCATTAACTCATCGGGACAGCCATGGATGTAAATGTACCGCCAGGCTGTATCGACTTCGCCGTAGCGATTCTTTCCCGGCTCCAGTCCACCCAGCCACAGAATCCGCGTTAATATCCAGTCCCGCTGCGGATACTGCCCGCCCAATTCGGCGCTGTAAATTTCGCCGGTCGGCCGCCTGCCGACAAAAACCGCATGCAGCGGCTGACCGGCGCCGATTTTCGCCCTGACCTTGTGCCAACCTGTCGGCGTACATTCGCTGCCTCGGCGCTCGCCAGCGCCGTTTCTGGCTGTGGACACGGCATAACTTTGCAGGATTTGGCCGTTGTCTATAATACTCAGCTGTTGATGGCTGATTGAAATATCCAGAAATAAATCGGTTTTCATAGGCCCAATTGGATTTTTACCTTAAGTCGTAGCATTCGGTCATTGACCGCTTCCCGGTTTCACCGATACGCCAAACCGCTAAAAAACTAATTAAAGCGGCCGCCGAAACATAACCGCCCACCCAGGCCAGTCCGCCCTGATTAACCAGCAATTGCGAAATATACGGCGCACACGACGCGCCTAGAATGCCACCGAGGTTATAGGCGGCACCCGCCCCCGTGTAGCGCACCGCCACCGGAAACAACTCGGGCAGCAAAGCGCCCATCGGCGCAAAGGTTGCACCCATCAAGAAAAGCGACAGCGACAAAAATAGCGTGATTTGCAACACTGATCCGCTGCTCAGCATCGGAGCGAGCGCAAAACCCGCCAGAACGGCGACAAAACCGCTGATCAACAGCACGGGGCTGCGGCCGAACCTGTCACTGGCCCAGGCCGATAACGGCGTTGCGAGTGCCATGAATAAGATAGCCACACACAGCATGCCTAAAAATTGCTGCCGGGGAATCGATAATGTATTGGTCCCGTAACTCAGGCAGAATACCGTCGCGGTATAAAACAACGTGTAACAGACCACCATCGCCAGAGCGCCCAGCAACACGGCACGCAGGTGCTGCCTCAGCAAAACCGTCAGCGGCATTTTCAAAGGTGGCTGTTGCTGCAGAAGTGCTGAAAACTCGGGCGTTTCGGCTAGCTTCATGCGCACATACAAACCCACCGCGACCAGTACGCCACTGGCCAGAAAAGGCAGACGCCAGCCCCAAGCCTGAAAGTCCGCATCGTTCAAGCTGACCGCAAGCAGCCAGAAACTCAGCGTCGCCAGCAAAAAACCCACGGACGGTCCCAGTTGCGGAAACATGCCGTACCAGGCCCGGCGGCCGGCTGGCGCATATTCCGTGGCCAGCAGCACCGCCCCGCCCCACTCGCCGCCCAGACCCAGACCCTGCCCGAAGCGCAACAGGCAAAGCGCAACCGGCGCCCATGTGCCTAGCGTGTCATAGCCGGGCAGGCAGCCGATCAGGAGCGTAGACAAACCCATGACCAACAGTGAAGCCGCCAAAGTCGCCTTGCGCCCGATCCGGTCGCCGAAATGACCGAACAGCACCGCTCCCAATGGCCGCGCGATAAAAGCAATGCCAAACGTCAGAAAAGCGCTCATCGCCTGAACCGCCGGGTCGCTCTGCGGAAAAAACACGCGCCCGATCACCAAAGCCGAAGCCGTCGCATAGATATAAAAATCATAGAATTCAATGGCTGTGCCGATAAAGCTGGCAAAGGCTATATGGGCAATGGAAGGCGTCGTGTTTTGGGTTGTCATGGCTTATTCTAACTGTTGTATGCAGAAATTACAGGCGCAAAAAAACCATGAGCGTTACCGAAATTGGATACATAACTGAATTCTATAGGCGGCACTGCTTTATACGCCCATCCCTGGGCTATAAACAATCTAAACACTATTTCTTTTCGAATAAAGCGATCGATTCCACATGCCCGGTCTGTGGGAACATATCCATGACGCCGGCTTTGATCAGCTTGTAGCCTAACTCATTGACCAGTATGCCGGCATCGCGAGCCAGTGTTGACGGATTGCAGGATACATAAACGATCTGCTCGGGACTCCATTTTTTGAAATGAGGCAGCACTTCCGAGGCGCCGGCTCTGGACGGGTCAAGCATGATCTTGTTGTACTTGCGGTTGGCCCAGGGCTGATCGCTGATGTCCTTGCTTAAATCGGCGGCATAAAATTCCACGTTCTCTATGCCGTTATGGCGCGCGTTTTCCCTGGCGTGCCTGACCAGCGGCAGATCGCCTTCGACGCCGACGACGCGGCCGGCAAATCTTGCCATCGGCAGCGTGAAATTGCCGAGGCCGCAAAACAGGTCCAGAACCGTATCGTTTTCATTGAGATCCAGCGTATCCAGCACGCGGTTGATCATCTGCCGATTGATCTCGTAATTGACCTGCGTGAACATGGCCGGTCTGAATTTGAATTCCACGGACTGATCCGGCAACGCATAAGTCGGTATGACTTCCGGCTCGCCGTCCAGTGGCTCGATGGTGTCAGGGCCTTTCGGCTGCAGGCAGATGCTCATGCGGTGCTCTCGTCCGAACGCGCGCATGCGCTCCCTGTCGGCATCGGTCGGCGGCTCCAGCACGCGGATAGCCAGCACGCAGTCGTCATCGCCGATCGCCACTTCGATCTGCGGAATTTTATCTCTGATCGTCAAATCGGCGATCATCTCGCCCAACGCGGTCAGCCGCTTGCCCACGATCGGATGCATGACGATGCAACTGTCGATCTCGGCCAGATACGGATGGCGTCTTTCCCTGAAGCCCACCAGCACGCGATTTTTCTTGGCGACGTATTTGACGCCCATGCGCGCCTTGCGCCGATAGCCCCAATGCGGCCCTTCCAGCGGCTCCCACAATTGCGGAATCTCCACTTTACCGATGCGCCTGAACTGCTCGATCAGCAGATCCTGCTTGATGCGGATTTGCGCGCTTGAGTCGACATGCTGAAAGCTGCAACCGCCGCAGATGCCATAGTGCGCGCACTCGGCATCAACACGGTCATTGGCGCGGCTCAATAGATTGACCACCTTGCCTTCGGCATAATCCCGGCGGATTTCGGTATAGACAAACTCGACATCCTCGCCCGGCAACGACTCATCTATAAAGACGACCTTGCCTTCCACATGCGTGACGCCGCGCCCGTCATGCGCCAGCGATTCTATGGTGACCCTGACCGGTGTTTCCGGCAGCTGCTTTTTTCTCGATCTGTTACGTGACATGCTTACTTCTGCTTCCAACTTCCGTTAGATGATTGATACCACCAGCCGCGCTGAGCGTTATTGATCCAGCGGGTGGCAAAGGTTGATTTGATTTGGGCGACCCATTCGGGATGACCATTGGCTTTGGCAATGGCCTGGTAAAGATGCTCGCGGTCGGCATTTTCGGCCGCAACCAATTTGTTGACTTTGTTTCTGTCCTGCAGAGGCACTTTGCCGGCATCTCTTACTGTTAACAGCCCGTCTGCCTGTATGCCGATATAGCCGGCATCATAATAGCGCTTTAACGATGGAAAACGGCTTTGCATAACGGCGCGCGCCTGCCTGATTTCCGGGCTGTCAATGGATAAATTAGCCTCCTCGGCCTGCGCCGGCGAAACCATTACATTGATAACGCTGTCCAGCGACCGGAAAACAGCTACCTGCCAATCGGACAGACTGGATCTGGGCTCGGTTTTTTCCGGCGTCTCCTCTTCCTGGATGCCTTTGATGATTTCATCGGCAGCCTTTTCCGCGGCCGCGGCCGGGAAATAAATATTGATCGTCACACAGGCGGTCAACAATAATGCGCCGAATACGGCTATTTTTTTCATGATTTGCTCCCAATTATTCTATGCGTACTTCATCGGTAGTTGAAATACGTGCCAACCGCTCCATCAACACGTTCCAGTCAACCCGCGGATTATAGCCGATCACGTCGATCCGCGGCAGACCACCGCCTTTAATAAGATAATAGCCCTGCTGCGCCGCTTCCACGCCCATCATTTGGCAGACGCCTTCGTGCAGGTAACAGCCCACGCCGATCTTGTCGTACATGAACGTTTCAAAAAAACGCAGAAAACTTCTGGACAGGACATCTGCCGCACCTCCGCCGCCGATGCTGGCGATATTCCTGACCGCTTTCTGACTGATCCGGTGTCTGGAATCATCGTCATCGGGCGTGCCGAACCAGGCATAAAAACTGACCGGCTTCCAGTTTTCCATATACAACTGCTGGACATAGCCCGACAACCGCCCGGTGATGCCGCCGAACTCAAACCGGCGCGTCAATTGATCCAGATCCAGGTTGTCGATTTCCAGTTCGGCATGAAACTTCGGGAAATCGGTAAACAGTCCCGACGATGCCACGTTCGTGACCTTGACCTCTCCGCCAAAAACCTTGATGTTCAGCTCGCCTTCCAGGCTCAGCGTTTTGTCGCGGTAATCGACGCCGGGAATATGACCGCTGATCGTTCCGGACAACGGCGTCCAGTTCAGCGCGTTTGATAATTGCTCCAGCGACACCTTGTCGACATTGCCTTCGAAGTAAACCTCAGGCTCCCCCTCCGGCCTGCTCTGCCATTTAAACTCATTGACGGCGATAATACCGTCCAAAAAAGGCAACTTAGTCTTCTCGAGCAGACTGATAGTTCCTGCCCTGGCCAGAAATGAAAGCCGGGCCGGACCAGCAGGCAAGGCGCGTACCTGTAGTCGCTGCCAGACCAATTCCGAGGGTCTGTTAAAGGTTTCGTTACTGGACCAGTTGATGATGCCGGCGCCGCCCTGAATCGCCAGGCGCCCCGATTCATCGTTCACATCCAGGTCGCTAAAACCGGCGGTCAGACCGGTCAACGCATTCTGCGCGATGGAAAAGTCGGCCTTCATCCGTCCCGCCAGAGACACGCCTTCCAGTGCCGTCGCTTCAAACAGTGACTTTAGATAGGCCGCCGACAGCTCCGCCAGATCCTCGCTGGTCAGCGTCATATCGGCCTTTTCGACTTTTACGCCATGGTCATAACGAATCACCGCAGCGCCCTTTAATGCCGCCGCGCCCGGATGATGATAGCTGGCCGACTTGATCCCGGCTTGCCGGGTTTTATCATTCCAGTCGCCCTGCCCATCCAGCACAATCGTTTGCGCGCCCGCCGTCAGATAGAGCGGCTCGGCATAAATCGCACCACTGCTGACTTCCGTATGATTTTGCCATTGCCATATTCCGCCTTCACGGAAGGCTTCCAGCCGGGTCGCCAGATTCAGATTTTCGGCGGCAAAACGCGCATCAAGACTCTGTCCCGACAGATCTTTCAGATCGACCGCCACATTGATAGCATCGATGATGTCATGCGAGCCCGAGGCGTTGATCCAAAAACTGATGCGGCCGCCTTTCAGTTCAGCCGATGGCAACTTGATCAATTCCTGCATCAGCCTGGCATCGACCCTGCGGGCGCGGACTTTCAGCCGCCATTGATGGCCGATTTCCTCACCCTCGACCGCAAACCGGCCGCCGGCCCAATGCAGATTGGTGAACGTGAAGGTGCTGCGGTTTTCCGTCACCTGAAAAGAAAAATCGGCGGCCGGCGACTGCCAGCGTTGCGAGCGGATTTCAGCCCGCCCCTTGGCGCAGGCCATGGTCTTGTTCTCCCAGGAAAAAGCCGTGCAGCGGATATTGGCCAGATTCAGATCGTTAAAAGGCTTGGGCAGGGCCAGCTTGTCAATGGTCAGGTCCAGTTGCTGCGGACTTTTGGCCAGCTCCGTCAAGGCGACATGAACACCCTGCAATTGCCAGCCCCTGGCTTGAATGGTTCCGATATTGACCGAAACGGCATCCAGGGCATTGGCGGACGGCACGATCAAAAAACAGACAATCGCCAGGAAAATCCTCATCATCAGCAATGCAAAGGCAGCCGGCCACCCGGATCAGCCCGGAAAAACGCCGGTCGACAAATAGCGGTCGCCCCGATCGCAGATAATGACCACGATCACGGCATTTTCGACTTCGGCCGACAGCCTCAGTGCCACGGACACGGCGCCGCCCGATGAGATGCCGGCAAAAATGCCCTCCTCGGCCGCCAGCGCGCGCGTGACATTCTCGGCCGAAGTCTGATCGACATCGATAATGCGGTCGACGCGCTCGGCCTGGTAAATTTTCGGCAGATATTCCTTGGGCCAGCGCCGGATGCCGGGGATTTTGGACTCGCCCTCCGGCTGCACGCCGATGATCTGGATGGCCGAGTTCTGTTCCTTCAGGTATTTGGCCGTGCCCATGATCGTGCCGGTCGTGCCCATGGAACTGACGAAATGCGTGATTGTACCTTGCGTGTCACGCCAGATTTCAGGGCCGGTGCCTTCATAATGCGCACGCGGATTGTCGGGGTTGGAAAACTGGTCGAGGATTTTGCCTTTACCTGCTGCCTCCATTTCCCGGGCCAGATCGATCGCGGCCTCCATGCTGCCGGCCGCCGGCGTCAGAATGATCTCGGCACCGTAGGCTTTCATCGATGCCCGGCGTTCCTCGCTCATATTGTCGGGCATGATCAAAGTCATCCTGTAGCCCTTGATGGCCGCGGCCATGGCCAGGGCGATGCCGGTATTGCCGCTGGTCGCTTCAATCAGCCGGTCGCCGGGTTTGATTTCGCCTCTGGCCTCGGCATGCTTGATCATGCTGATTGCCGGCCGGTCCTTTACCGAGCCGGCCGGATTGTTGCCTTCCAGCTTGACCAGAATGGTATTGCTGGTGTCACCGGGTAAACGTTGAAGTCTGACTAACGGCGTATTGCCGACAAAGGATTCGATAGTAGGAAAAGTCATGGCTGTCATTATCGGGTAAAAAAAGATGAAGTGATTATCCCATAAAAAGGAACGGCACAGATTCGGTTTTTATTTGCCGATTCCCTATAAAAACTGATAGATTTCCCGCCTATTTAAACATTCATCCCTTGATATGCCTATGAACACCGATGATATCGCCCGCGTAAAATCCTATCTGCTCGGCTTGCAGGACCACATCTGCTCTGCCCTGGAAGGCGAGGAACCCGAAGCCCGGTTTATTGAAGACAATTGGGAAAGGCCGGAAGGAGGCGGCGGCAGAACGCGCGTGCTCGCGAACGGCCAGGTATTCGAGCAGGGCGGCGTGAACTTCTCTCATGTATCGGGCATTAATCTGCCGCCTTCGGCCACGGCCAAGCGTCCTGAACTGGCCGACCGCGAGTTTCAGGCCATGGGCGTGTCGCTGGTCATCCATCCCAATAATCCGTATGTGCCGACCTCGCATGCCAATGTACGCTTCTTTATCGCCGAAAAACCGGGCGAGCCGACCATCTGGTGGTTTGGAGGCGGCTTTGATCTGACGCCGTTTTATCCGTTCCACGAAGACGTCATACATTGGCATCAAACGGCGCGCGCCGCCTGCCAGCCTTTCGGAGACCAGGTCTATCCTGCCTACAAAAAATGGTGCGACGAGTATTTTTTCCTCAAGCACCGCAATGAAACGCGCGGCGCCGGCGGACTGTTTTTCGATGATTTGAATGAGTGGGGATTTGAACGCTGCTTTGCCTTCATGCAAAGCGTCGGCAATCATTATACCGAAGCCTATCTGCCCATCGTGCAGAAACGCAAGGATACGCCTTTCGGCGACCGAGAGCGCGATTTCCAGCTTTACCGCCGGGGCCGCTATGTCGAATTCAACCTGGTCTATGACAGAGGCACATTGTTCGGCCTGCAATCGGGCGGCCGGACCGAATCGATCCTGATGTCCATGCCGCCTGTCGCTCACTGGCGCTACAACTGGCAGCCGGAGCCCGGCAGTGCCGAGGCGCGGCTTTATGAGCAATATCTGCAGCCGCAGGATTGGCTGGCCGGCAACTGACGATCAGAAGATGGGACGCGGGAAGCACATAGCCCTTCCCGCGTCCGGACCGGCAGGCTTTCAAGGCCTCCCGTTAACGATGGGCTTATTGCAATGCGGAAAAGGTGTAAACGTAATCGTTGTCCTTCATAGGCATGTGACATGCAAAGCATTCCTTGACCTTGGCTTCCTCGTGCATGACCAGCTTGCTGCCGTCCCAATGCGCAAATCCCCAACCGCCGGTAGCGGCATATTTTTTACTGTCCTTGATCATGGCTTCGGCTCCGGCAAATTCGCCGGGCACGATCGCTTGCGGCCAATTGGGATGCGCGCGTTCTTTCCATACCACTTTGGCTAAAACCGTACCGTCCGGCCAGGGCTTGGTTTGATCCTTGCGCGCGGCTTCTATGGCCGTATCGTTGCCCAAAATGGCGCGCAAAGTTTCTTTCTCGGTCCGATGAGAAACCGACAGCAATCGCCAGTCTTTATATTCCCCGTGCGACGGCTTGGCAGCCGCTGGCGCCGTTTTGGTTTCCGCTACTGCCGTTGCCGATAGCGCCAACAACATCACGGTAAGAGAGAATCTCAACTTAAGATTCCGCATTTTTTTCATATTACCTCTCCATTCTGGATACATTTAAACTTCACAGCATTACTGTTGCTCTTCTTGAATCCGGATCAAAAGAATAGCCCTTCAACATAAGTTCAACCGCAGTTTTATATCAGAAAACAGCCTTCATACCTATCGTTTCATTAATAGCTTTAAATAGCTGACCATTCACATAATCTGATTTATGAATATATCAGACGGAATTTGCCTCAATATATTTAAAAACATCAATATTATCATACAGATAATATTTAACCCCCCCACAGGCTTGACTCAATACTCCAAAATTTCAGCATAAAAGTGGCCGATTTAAATTTTATTTAAGTAAAAGTACTTATTCTTCCATTTCCTCAGTCTTTCCCTAGGAGTCTGTCGGACAGGGTTCAGTATTATGATTCTTATTTGACCGATATGGATTATTGGCGGCATTGAGTCTTCGGTTCTGCCCAACCAAGAGCTATTTCGGGTTATTTTTCCGTTATCCGGCCGCCAGCACATGCATTCGCTTTAAATTGAAGGCCATAGTCACCAGTTTCCACTCACCAGCTACCGCATCAAGACCTCTCAGCGAGAATTGGCGGAAGCCCAGTACCTGTTTGATGATCCCAAATACCGGCTCGACCGTGCTTTTGCGTTTACCATAAAGCGTGCGGCCACTCTGGGTTTTGAGTTTCCAGGCCATTTTGACCAGCGGGTCATCGCTTTCAGGTTCCGGTGCATCCGGCGTCAGGCGTTCCGCCAATGGCAGATGATGGGCTTCCCGGCCCAGCGCGATGAGGGGTGTAATTTTTTGCTCCACACAGGCCTGGATGTTGTCTTTGCTGAAGTAGCCGTTGTCGGCCAGCAGCATTTCCGGCTTGCCGAGGCTGTCCGGCAAGGCGTTCAGCGCTTTCAGCATCGGCTCGACTTGCCGCTTGTCGTTGGTATGCTGGCTGAGCGTGGCGGCAACCACCAGCAGGCTGTCAACATCGACGGCCGCCTGGGCATTGTAGCCCTGCACGAAGCCGTCCTTGCTCGGCATGATCCGCGATGCTTCGTCGGTCAGGTTGATCTGGTCCTTAGCTTGGGGGCCGGTTTCGGGCGCCTTGGGCTCCTGGCCTCGGGGTTTTTTGCCCGCCTGGCGCTGGCGCTCCCGGTCAGCCAGTCTCTCCTGGTGGTCTTTTTGGGCTTGTTCGTCCCGTTCTTTAACCCGTTCGGCAATCTTGGCCTTGGCTTCCGCCAAGGCTTTCAAGCGATCTTCCCGACGCGCGACTTCCGCCGGCAAATCGATACCGTCGGCCAATTCTTCCTGATCAACGTCCGCTGCCTTTTTCAGCAGGGCCTGCACTTCCTCACGCAATTGCGCTTCCAGCTTTTCGATGTGGCCATGGGACAAGGCCTTGTGCTTCGAGGCATTGGCCTTGATTTTGGTACCATCCAGCGAAATCTGTCCCAGCTTGACGAGTTTCATCGTCTGCGCCAGTGTCAGCACTTGTACGAACAAGTCCTCCAACTCCACCAGAAAGGTCTTGCGGAAATGAGCCAGGGTGTCATGATCGGGATGATGATTGGCAGCAATGAACCGAAACGCCACTGAATCGTAGGTTGCCCGCTCGATCTTGCGACTGGAGAACGTGCCGGTCGCATAACCATAGATCAGCAGGGCCAACAGCAGTGCCGGATGATAAGCCGCTGAACCCCGTCCAGAATAATGGCCTGTCAGTTTTGATAGATCGAGCTGATCGATCACTTCGACGATAAAGCGTGCCAGGTGGTCTTCCGGCAACCATTCGTCCACGGACGGCGGAAGCAAATACTGTTGGTTACGATCAAACTGAATAAAGCGACTCATCAGAAATCATGGCGGTAAAATGATTGAACTCATCACTATTTTACAACTGATGAGATTTAAATGCTGATAAGTCCGACAGACTCCTAGAGAAATTAATTAACAATTATTATTAAAAAACGAGCAATACATCACATTTTTATCTTTCTAATCGCTCCAAAAATGTTATTTGCATCTCATTTTTTTGCGCATTTTTATATCCATCCTTTTTGATAGTTATATCTCTTTGCTTTTCAGGATATAACTCCCAACCGGATTATCTACTATGAAGTTCAAAAGTATTTTCACCACATCACTGCTTGCGTCATCAATTATTTCATTAACGCCCGCCTATGCCGAAAAAGGCCCTGCTCCCGATTTATTTGACGATTTCGGTATTCAGCAATTAAAGAACAAAATATTGTCCAAAAAGGCCATCAAAGGCAGGAACCGTACCGTTACGGTTCATCCCGATCTGCTATGGTCGGATAAATTGACGCTCAATCTTTTTGATGATGTTGTGGTAACAGCCGTTCGCGATCGTCTGATCGACAAGGTCAAAGGCAGCAGCACCTGGATCGGCCACGTTGAAGGCGAGCCTGAAAGCGAAGTCTTTCTGACCATTCGCGGTCAAACCATGTCAGGTACTGTTCAGGTAGGCGATAAGACCTACGAGATAGAATCCAAAGGCAACAATCAGCACGACATCACCCAAGTCGATCCAGATAAAAACCCGCCCCATAGCCATCCCCAGGAACCTGAAGATCTCCCCATCTCCGAAGGTGAGATTGATCCGGCATCAGCGCCCTCGGAACCCGCTACCAGCGAAGCCGCGACTGCCGGCACAGTCATTGACCTGATGGTGCTCTATACCCCGAAAGCCAAAGCCAATGCTTCCGGACAGACAGGCATTGAAGCCAAGATAGCCAATGCGGTAGCCAAAGCCAACCAGGCATACATCAACAGCAAGATCGATATGCAGCTTAATGTCGTTTATACGGGGGAAGTCAGTTATACCGAGACCGGCAATATGTCGACCACCCTGACCGATCTGAAAGGCACCAGCGACGGCAAAATGGACGCGGTTCATAACTTGCGCAACCAGTACGGCGCCGATCAGGTCGCGCTGGTCACCGCCGACACCAACGCTTGCGGCATCGCTTATGTCATGAATAACCCAAGCAGCTCGTTTGCCCCCTATGCATTCAGTGTCGTGCATGATGACTCCACCTATGCTTGCCTTTCCGATAATACCCTCGCTCATGAATTAGGGCATAATCAGGGCGATCAACATGACAGGGCCAATTCATCCAATCCCGGCGCCTACGATTATTCTTACGGCTATCGGTTATGTCAGACCGGCGGATTCCGGACGATCATGTCCTATAGCTGCACCGGCGGCTCCCGGGTCAGCTATTTTTCCAGCCCGAATGTATCACTGCCGTCCGGCCAGGTGACGGGCAGCTCGACAGAAAACAACGCGCTATCGATGAACAACACCAAAGCCATCGTCGCGGCATTCAGGTCCGCGGCCCCTGTCACCACTGTTTCCACGGTTCCCAGCGCGCCCGGTAATTTGGCGGCTGCAGCGCTTTCCGACAGTGAAATCTCTTTAACATGGTCCGACACATCCAGTAATGAAACCGGCTTCAGACTGGAAAGATCCGCCAATGGCGGCAACTGGACCGAGATCGCAGCAACCGGCGGCAACACAACCGGCTTCACCGATACGGGCCTTGTTGCATCGACAACATACCAGTACCGTATCCGCGCCTATAACAGCAACGGCAATTCAAGCTACTCCGGTATCAGCAGCGCAACCACAAAGGCCACGGGTTCCTCGGCGTGCACCAAAAATACGCCGGCATTGACCATGGCGCCGAGCGCCTTATACAGCAAACCGGGAGCGACTATAAAATTCAATATTGCCTTGAAGAATCAGGATACATCGACTTGCGGCATCAGCACGTTCGCATTAACCGGTAATGGCGGTGTTGCGATAGGATCTTACGCCCTAAGCCCTGCGGCCTCCACTTCCGCTGTCTGGTCTGTCGCCGCGCCAAGCACTAACGGCCCTTATACAAGATCGGCGACTGCTTCGGCAACAGGCCATACCAGCGTGACAAAGTCAGCGACAGTCACTGTGGACGGCATTGCGCCTACTGCGCCGGGCAACCTGAAAGCGTATGTCTTCTATAGAACCTGGGTGGCGCTTTCCTGGACGGCGTCAACTGATTCGGGCTCTGGCATTTCCAAATACGTTGTTAAACGTAACGGCACTACCGTAGCCACCACAACCAGTAACACATATACTGACAAACCAGGCACCAAGGGTACTTTTACTTATACAGTGACAGCCTATGATAAAGCGGGCAATATGAAAGGAAGCAGCGTTTTAGTTACAGTCAAGTGACGGCATAATAGAAAAAAGTACATACTGCTTTTAAAAGAAAAGGGCGCTTCGGCGCCCTTTTTTGTGCATAACACCTTCCGAAAGTCGGCTCTGAAAAAAGAGGCGTAAAACCTTGAGGACAAATTTTTCAAGGACAAAAAAACGGAGCCCGAAGGCTCCGTTCTTAATTAATCTTCCGATGCGACGTTAATCTTTTTCGGTTGGACCGCTTCACGCTTTGGGATTACGATTTCAAGCACCCCGTGTCTTGATCTGGCACTGATGCCCTCGGCGTTGGCCGTATCAGGCAAACTGAACCGGCGGTAAAAAGAACCATAAGTCCGCTCGACACGCTTATAGTTTTCGCGCTCGGTCTTCGCTTCGGTTTTCTTTTCACCCCTGATAGTCAATACGCCCTCTTCCATGCTCAGATCGATATCTTCCGGTTTCACGCCGGGCAAGTCGGCCAGCAACACATATTTATCGCTTTCCTCCTTGATATCGACCGCAGGCGCCCATTCCGCCGTTGCGATTGAGCCCTCGCCGCCGGCCGTGCCTTCATACGCCCGTTCCAGCTCTTTTTGCAATTGATTCAGTAAACTCCAGGGTTCATAACGAGTAATAGCCATAATCATCTCCAGATAGAGTCAAATTACCAGTAATAAATCGAAAAACCGTTTCAATTCGGCATTCGCTGATGATATGAGGCGACCTGGCAATTTTTCAAGCCGCACAGATGCTGAAATTTTTAGGCTTGTATTCGCCTCACCCATGGAACGAATACAGGCGATGAATGAAATCGCTACCCTGCCATTGCCTGCTTTGGCAGGCAGAAGCTTCGCTGCAAAGCTCAATCCTCTACATATCCAGCGGACTTCTTACCCCACGCCCGCCCTTGTTCAAGACATGGGTATAAATCATCGTCGTCTGTACATCCTTATGACCAAGCAGTTCCTGGACCGTGCGAATGTCATAGCCGGAATCGAGTAAATGCGTCGCAAACGAGTGGCGTAGCGTATGCGGCGTGGCCAGCTTTGTTATACCGCTGGCCTGCACCGCCTTTTTCATCGCCCGCTGCAATAATTTTTCATCAATATGATGCCGACGCTCGATGCCGCTGCGCGGATCAAGTGAGAAGCTGCCGGAAGGGAAAATATATTGCCAGGCCCATTCAGTCGACGCATTAGGATATTTGCGTTCCAGCGCATCCGGCAGATAAACCGATGCCTTGCCCAGTCGGCTATCATCATCGAACAAGGCGCGACGCTGTTGCAAATGCGCTTGCAGAGAAACCTTCAACGACTCCGGCAACATCGTTACCCGATCCTTGGCGCCCTTGCCGTCGCGGATCAAAATCTCGCCGCGTTCAAAATCCACATCCTTCACCCGGAGGCGCACGCACTCCATCAAGCGCATGCCCGTGCCGTACAGGAGATTGGCCATCAAGCCATGGATTCCGCTCATCCGCACCAATACAGCCCTCACCTCGGTGCGCGTCAACACATTCGGCAAACGTTGCGGCTGCTTGGCGCGCACGACATTATTCAGCCACGGCAAATCGATTAACAGCACCTCTTTATACAAAAACAGCAAACCGGATAACGCCTGATTTTGCGTTGAGGCCGACACTTTTCCTTCCACTGCCAGATGCGTTAAAAAAGCTTCCACCTCGGCCATTCCCATCTCTTGTGGATGACGTTTCCCGTGAAACAGAATGAAACGCTTAATCCACTGTACATATTGCCTTTCGGTACGAATGCTATAGTGCTTGACACGGATACGCTCGCGGACCTGATCAAGGAGTTTTGGAGGTGTGTTTTGAGTTTGCATAAATAAGGTTGATATCAATATAGCGATTACTATAGAATCACACCTAACGGATTGCAAGAGTGGCATTATACACCTGTGATTTCATTTTTATATACACCTGAGAAGGTGTCTACTTATAGTTAGACCACACACTCACATGGCCTCTTCTGCAGAACTCTTCCAGCAACAACTTGGTGCACAAGTTGCCGCGCTATTGGGTGGCAAATACAAGTTCTTTAAATCCCGTCTGGAGCTTCGTGCCGAAGCGCCAGACGGGCACAACGTCATTATTCTTTCAGGTTCAAACAAGTGGTCGCCACACATATCCTTGTCCTTCTACTTCGGACGTAATTTTTCAGATGCCAAGAGAGTGGAAAAGCTTTTGGGCGAGCACCAGTTTTACTATCACATCCAGCAGTACTCTTTGAATCGCGAATCCATGCAAGGCTTGACCTATCGCGGCCCTTATACGTGGTCCGTCGATATAACGGCTCCACCTGATTCTTTAGCGTCAGAATTAGTTGCAGCCATCCATGGAATTGCAGACCCATTTTTTGAACGCTTCGCCACAATCAAGGCCGCTCGTGATGCACTAGCCGCCGATGATCCTTGGTGCTTTGGCGGGAAACCGTTCTGGAGGCAACTTTTGCTTCTTGATTTGGCCATGGAAAATCAAACGCATTTCGAGCGCTGGGCTGAGAGGCTTGACGATTTCACTCGAAGCCAGGCTGATGAAGAACTCTCCAAATACCGAGCGGCGGCGCCAAATGTGGTCTAACCTAGCGCTCAACCTCCCCCTGTGTCAGGATAACTGTCGCCTCTAATTTTCATTGATTGACTATTAGAGGTAATGAAATTGAAAAAGAAGACTTATTATACGAAAGCTTTTCGCCAACAGGCGTTGGAGAAAGTTTATAACCGGGGCGATCGTACCGTTCAAGCGATTGCCGATGACTTGAACATAAACAGCTGGACGTTGAAGAACTGGATGAAATTACCGAAAAACGTGGTTGAGGGCCAAGCCGACCTGATGACAAAACGACCTCAAGACTGGAATCAGAGCGAACGTTTTCAACTGATCCTGGATAGTCAGGGCAAGGCAGGGGAAACATTGCATGCCTGGTGCCGGGAACAAGGGATTTTTCCGCATCATTTACACGCCTGGCGTAAAGCCTTTGAAACCGGCACGTCGGAGACTGCCGTCAGTCGCGCTGACTGGCGAGAACTGCAAGTGAGCCATCAAGCGTTACAGCGGGAGCTGAAGCGCAAGGAAAAAGCCTTGGCGGAAGCGGCGGCCTTACTGGTTCTGCAAAAAAAGTATCAGGCGCTCTGGGAGGAAAAGGACGCATGATTTCCCTGTCAGAGCGCCAACAAATTGTGTCTTGGCTAGACGAAGCCCACGCCGCCGGAGCCCGTCGGCATCGAGCCTGCGACTTATTGGGGATCACCTTGCGCACGTTGCAGCGCTGGCAGCAATCGGGTGAAGTCGCGGAAGACGGTCGTCGCGGCCGCCAGCTGATTCCCGCGAACAAACTCAGTGAGCAGGAGCGTCAGTCCGTGTTGTCGGTAGCCAATTCGGCCGAATTTGCCGCGCTGGCGCCCAGCCAGATCGTGCCGATTCTGGCCGAGCGGGGTCAGTATCTGGCTTCGGAATCGACCTTCTACCGGATCTTGCGCGAGGCGAAGCAACTTCAGCATCGCCAGGCCAGTCGGGCGGCCACCGACTGCCGCAAGCCGAAAGCCCTGAAGGCCACGGCGCCCAATCAGCTGTACAGCTGGGATATTACCTATCTGCCCACGGCCGTCAAAGGGGTATTCCTGTATCTTTATCTGTTTATGGATGTTTACAGCCGCAAGATTGTCGGTTGGCAGGTGTACGAACGCGAAAGCAGCGAATGGGCGGCGGACATTGTGCGGGATATCGTGCANCGGGAAGGCNTCCCCCGTCAGCAGGTGACCCTGCATTCTGACAACGGCGGCCCCATGAAGGGCGCCACGATGCTGGCGACCCTGCAGGCCTTGGGCATCCTGCCGTCGTTCTCGCGACCGGCGGTGAGCAATGATAATCCGTATTCGGAAGCCTTGTTCAAGACCCTCAAATATCGGCCGGACTATCCGGTCCACCCCTTTGCGGATTTGAATCAGGCCCGACGCTGGGTGGCTGGCTTTGTGGACTGGTATAACCATGAACATCGGCACAGCGCCATTCAGTTTGTCACGCCAGATCAGCGGCATAGCGGACAAGACTTCGCGATTTTGAAACAGCGAAAGGCGGCCTATCAAGCCGCCAAAAAGCGCCGTCCGGAACGCTGGCGGAGCAAAACACGAAATTGGGAGCCTGTACTTGAGGTCTATTTGAACCCTGACCAGAAGGACAAAAATATAATTCGGCAGGCGCTGAAAAAAGCGGCCTGATTTAACTGTTGAGGCGACAGTTATTTTGACAATTACCGACCTCGCTCCCTTCGGTCGCTGGACGCTGCGCGATAAAGCCGCGCAGCGCCGGTTAGCTCTTCGTTAGGCATTTCGGAGTTGACTTCCAGAAACTTATCTGTAACGATGCATACTATGAATACAAGCTGTTCGCGCCAATCTTTTCGAATTATTTCCATCATTCCATAGGAATGGTGGGTTTTGACGCGACAGTAGTTTTTCAAACCCGCCCAAGAGGCGGGTTTTTATTGTCAGCTTCTTGGGCTTTAGCTAAAGCCATAGGAAGCAACATGAAAAAAGTAGCAATATTTGGTAATGCGGGAGGAGGCAAGTCTACGCTGGCTAAGCAGTTGGCCGAAGCCACTAGCCTTCCCCTATACTCTCTGGACAAAATAAAATACCAGGCAGGGGGCGGAGAAGTTCCACATGCTGAATATCTCAACATCCATTCTGGTCTCTTAATGCAAGAGGAATGGATCATTGATGGATTTGGTTGCATCTCATCAGCATGGGAACGTTTCTCTGTTGCAGATACGCTAATTTTTATTGATCTACCGTTATTAACACATGGCATGTGGGTGACAAAGCGGCTGCTAAAAGGTTTATTTGTAAATCCCGAAGGTTGGCCTGATAACAGCCCAATATTCAAGGGGACACTTAATAGTTACCGGGTTCTTTGGCTGTGCCATAGAAAACTGACTCCCGCATACCGACAACTTGTTTCCGACTCTATGAAATCAAAGAAAGTTCTTCACTTGAGGTCGCCACGCGCCATTAGGGAGTTTCTAAATGGCATTCGGTCTGAATAATAGTCATCACATAGACATGCCTAACAATCGCGTAAATTCGGACTGCCCAAAGCTGCGCCGCTTCGCTCTGCATCTTTGGGCAGCCTGTTATGGGAAGTGTTAGGCACTCAAAAAAGGAACGGCAATGCACCCGATAGAACTTCTGATCAACAAGGCGGATACCGCGATAAACCAAGAAGATTTCTCGACTTTGATCGACATCTATTCCGATGATGCTGTCCTTGTGGTTAAGCCGGGAATGAATGCTGTGGGAAAAGAACAGATCAAGAAAGCATTTGAAGCAATTGCGGCTCACTTCGAACACAGTCTGGATGTTGAGCAAGCTGGGATGGTAATCCTGGAAACTGGAGATACTGTGTTGGTGCTGGCCAAGACTGTTGTCTCAGCAAAGAATCTCCCGGCTACAGAACGGAAGGCTACCTATGTTTTCAAAAAAGGCAACGACAATCGGTGGGTGTGCGCGATTGATAATTCCTATGGTCACGATCTCCTTGAAGCAAATGCCTAACCACGCCATCAACTCGGACGCGCAAAAGCTACGCTGCGCTCTGCATTTGCGCGCCGGTTATGGCAAACGTTAGAGAGCAAGCATAGAAATATGGTAACAGACGATTTTGTGAGTGAGCTCAATGACTGGGATGGTAAGCTTTCAGATGATGAATGGTATTTCTGTAAACTGAGAGAGCGCTTGGTTAATTCGCTGAATCAAGAAGAAGCATTTAACCAAATACCAAGCATCGTCGAAGTGATTTTAAAAAATAGCGATGAATTCGTATGTATGGAGGGTTTTGAGCTATTGCTTTCTATAGTGAGAAAATCGGAAACGACGGAGGCTCCGCCTAAGCTAAAAGAGCAATGGGAAATATTAAAGGCACATATGAATCAATTTGGTGACTACGAAAAGCGTAAATTTGACGAACTGTCGCATTGGTATCGAATAAATGCTCTCTAACACTACGCTCAACTCGGACGCTCGCTACCGCTCGCGCCGGTTAGCTCTACGTTAGAGTGCTATGGCAACCCATTGCTGCGAAACTATGAACTACTGGGCAAACTTCAAGTGCTCAGAACACCCTGACGTTTTCGCGTGTCCAGATAACGTCGTTTTCTTCAAGTCGCGCCCGCGCCAATATGGGATTATTGTTCACGATGGAGGTTCTTCCTTTATTGAGATAAAGTTTTGTCCGTGGTGCGGTTCTTCGTTACAAGAGAGGAATAAAAAATGATTCATCTAAGGTTCGGCACTCTAACCCTGCGCTCAAGCGGGACTGCGCAAAAGCGGCGCAGCCCCTTAGCTCCACGTTAGCGCCATACAGGGACAACCATGGAATTACTAGTACAGCTTCTAATTGGCATTGCATGGCCCATTGCCGTGATCTGGATCGCGTACCTCTTCAAAGGAGAGTTACGTTTGCTGCTCCAACGCATGTCCCAGTTCAAATACAAAGATGTTGAAGCCAAGTTTGAAGGTGGTCTCGCTGAGGCAGAAGCAAAAGCAATTGCAATTGAAAAATCCACCCCATCATTACCACCTCGACCGGAATTAACTTCAAAACTAGAGCAGCTACGCCGCATTTCCGATGTTTCACCCCGTGCCGCGATTCTGGAGGCTTGGGTGTTAGTTGAGGAAGCGGCGGGCAAATCAGGCTTCGTACAAGGCGCAACTATTCCTCGTGTAAACCCACATCTGTTTGTTGAAGAGCTTGTGCGCCTTGGTAAATTACCAACAGGTAGTGACAAGCTGCTTGATCACATGCGTAGACTACGTAATCAGGCAGCACACCTATCGGATTTCAGTCTCAATCAAGACGAAGCTGATAGGTACTTGCAACTAGCAGCAAGAATGTCGGAGCTCATTCTTAATGCCGAATAGCGCTAACATGGCGCTCAACCGGAGCGCGGTTATAATCCGGTTTTATTTTTCAGCTTTCCGTGCCGCGCCCGGTTAGCTCTACGTTAGGCTTAAAAGGGAGTAACAATGGATAATCAAAGCATTAACCAAGCATCAAAGAAAAGACTGCTACTATCCTGGTATCTTGATTTCTTGTTCTTTATGACCCTATGGGTTCTGCTTTCCTATTTTTTGGGCCTCGATGAAAGCATGCCGTTCTGGGAGCCCTATGTCGTATTTGTGGTTATACGCCTCATAACTTCAAAATTTATTGGCTCGATCGGGTATACGTTCCTGAGTATCAATAAAGACGATATGTCCGTCAATAACGATATTTTAATAAAAGAAAATTGGCTAACTATACTGCTCGGTGTCTTATTAGTTCTCGAAGGAACAAAGCAACTTGTAAGATGGACTCAAATGTTTGTTTCACAACCTGCGTTTGGCTTTTTTCCTGATGAAACAACACAGATTGTAATACATCTAGCTTTTGGGGTGTTTTTCATTTTGGCAGGATACTGGTTCTTAAAACTCGATGTAAAAGGCATCATTGTAGGTATTGGGGTTGCGCTGCTTAACCTTGTTTCTGACGTATTAAGCTGGAAACTATGGGATCCTGTAGTGGAGCAAATGGTGCTGAAGCGGAGAGAGGTTCAAGGATTGCCTGTAAGAGAGGGAGAGATAGAAATGATGCAATCTTTTATGCCTGAAGGAATGGTTGTTGTTGCAACAATAGGAATAATCGCAATGGCAATAACATATCCGAGATTCAAAAATGCCTAACATGGCGCTCAACCGGAGCGCGGTTACAATGCGGTTTTATTTTTTCAGCTTTCCGGGCCGCGCCCGGTTAGCTCTACGTTAGCGAGCAAAGAATGAAGATCTCCGGCCACGGTCTTGAATCAATTTTTACTTTCTCCTCCCCAGACAGTGAGGGGTGGATGAAGACCATTGTTCAAATTCGTGCGCCTAAGTTTGAAGGCAACTTTTCATGCACGGTTGAAAAGAAGGAATGGAGTAGTTTCATTCAAACCCTAAGGCATCTCGAAGCATCGGTTGGGGAAAATGTCGAGGCTTCATGGGGTAACATGGAAGAAAATATTGAGTTCCACTTTGCGTTGCACAAAAACGGCGCGTTAGAGGTGGTGTACAAATTTAGCCCCGAGAATTTCAGTCTTGGACCAACGCTTTCCGGTATGTTTACGGCTGATCAAACCTTTTTGCAAAGTTGGGTTAAGTCTGGTGAAGAGGTGCTAGAAAATGCCCGCTAACCCTGCGCTCAAGTGGACGCTCCGCTTCGCTGCGCGCCCCTTAGCTTCACGTTAGGCACTTAAATCTTCGAAATACGTAATAAGATAAGGATAAAATTATGTCAAGAAAAGCTAGCTGTTCCTGCGGAGAACTTCAAGTTGAAGTAAACGGCGAACCAAAAATGGTTGTTGCCTGTTCCTGCACTAACTGTCAAAAAAGAACTGGGTCAGTTTTTGGAGTAAGCGCCTATTTTTCAAATGATCAGGTGGTAGCTAAAAATGGGAAGTTTAAGTCTTTTACAAGCACAGGTGATTCCGGTGGTAAATTAGAGCGCCATTTTTGTCCCAATTGTGGTTCTACTGTTTTCTGGGAGGCTGGTTTTGTTCCACAATCTGTAGGCATAGCAGTTGGTTGTTTTTCTGATCCCAAGTTTCCTCAACCTATAGCCGCTGCTTGGTGTGCATCAAAGCATGAGTGGGTATCCTTTCCAAATGGTATGCCCACTTCAAATAGCCAAGATTTTTCCAAAGGTGCCTAACAAATAGCTGCAGCTGACCATTTGCCGCGGGGCTTTTTTGGGGGCCGCTTCGCTATTTTCCCCCAAAAAAGTCCCACGTCAAATGGCAGCTGAGCATGGCGTTAGGTGCAACAAGGGGCGCGTCTATGAAAGAGCGAAACACGGAAGTAAGCATCGAGATAGATCGCTCAAAGTGGCACAAGCCGTCGTATCTTGGCCACTACGATGAAAAGGCAACTCATTACGAGGGGCTCCGCGCTCGTTGTTTGAAGTGTGGCAAGTCGTTCGTCTTTTCAGCGGAAGCACAAAAGCAAGCCTTTGAAGTAGAACAGAGATATCCATGCTGGCTCCCTACGCTCTGTCCAACTTGCAGCCAAGAATGGAAGGTTCTTGAAGAAACAATTCTTCAATACGAGCATTCTTGGGAAGCCAATCGTAGGGTGTTGGCTCGTGATAGGGAATTCTTGCGCAAGTGGTTGGCACTGCTGCAGGAAGCACGCCCCTATGGAAAGAAGCACTTTGAATCTCGCGTTCGTATGCTCGTCAAAACCATCGCGAAATCTGAATGAGCGGCCGAATAGCACCTAACAAGCTCGTCAACTCGGACAGGCGAAAGCGGCGCCGCTGCGCTCTGCCGCTTCCGCCTGCCGGTTACGCGCAGCGTTATGCACCTTAGGAGGTTCGTATGTTGAAACGTCTATTGCTTGTCGGCATACTTTGCGCTCCTGTCGCTGCCTGGGCATTCTTTAAGCCTGTTCGAGTGGTTGCACCTGAACTGACTGGGGTTTCCTGCATCAATGACACATTGTGTACAGATGATGTGTCCCGATATCAGGAAGCTGCCAAGCTGTACGATGAGGCTTTGCATTTTGTCGAGTTATCTGTTGGATCGATTGAGAATAAACCCCGCGTCATTTTCTGCAGTTCTGACACCTGTTCTCAATTCTTTGAAATGGGGCAACGTGCGGGCGTGAATGTAGGCACATTTGGTATTGTCATCAGCCCTCGCGCATGGAAACCGTACTATGTTCGCCATGAAATGATTCACCACCTTCAGAATGAGAAACTTGGCATGATACAAGCATGGCGTGAACCCAAATGGTTTATGGAAGGTATGGCGTACTCTCTCAGCGAAGATCCCCGCCAAAAGCTATCCGAGCCTTTTGAGCAGTACCGCTCTCAATTTGAGGGTTGGTATAGTCTGGTAGGCAAAGAGCGGCTATGGACAGAGGCCAATAACTTATGAAATTGCATAACATTACACTCAACCGGAGCGCGGTTACAATGCGGTTTTATTTTTTCAGTCTTCCGGACCGCGCCCGGTTAGCTCCACGTTAGCGCCCAATACATCAGGAGTCACTATGAACGATCAAGACACACCTGTAGCCGTTGTGGCAACACAGGTTGCACCACGTTCGAAACTCACAAACTATCCAGAACCCTTCGCCTCACGCATGAAGGGGCGAGAGAAGAGCCCTCTCGGCGACGTGTTTGGTCTTTCAAACTTTGGGGTAAATCTAACGCGCCTTTTGCCCGGTGCTGGTTCAGCCTTACGTCATGCTCATGCTAAGCAAGATGAGTTCATCTACATATTGAATGGTCGCCCCGTGCTACTTACCGATACAGGGGAAACGCAACTTTCGCCTGGCATGTGCGCGGGATTCAAAGCTGGCACAGGCAATGGGCACCAGTTGCTTAATCGCACAAATGAAGAAGTGATTTACCTTGAAATTGGTGACCGCAGCGCAGGAGATTCCGTCGTGTACCCCGACGATGACATACAGGCGGTTTTTGTCGAGGGTAAATGGCAATTTGCACACAAAGACGGTACGCCATATTGAAGTCCGCGCTAACCCGGCAGTCAACACGGACGCTGCGCGATAAAGCCGCGCAGCGCCGGTTACTTTTACGTTAAAGAGCACATGGACGCTGAGAATACTCATCAAGTTTTCGACTGGCTGTGGTCTTCCGGACAGCTTTCAGAACGTGATATTGTCCGGTTGCCCACGCTGGGCATTGAGGTCGTCGTAAACCTTGCTCTTCCAACTTCTTCCAACGCTTTGCCCGGAGAAGCTGAACTCATCACCAAGCAAGGCCTGGCATATATCCAAATTCCCGTGGGATGGGAGAGACCTGAACCTGAACAGTTCGTCCAGTTTATTGGTGTACTCAACGCCTTTGCTAAGCGCAAGATTTGGATACACTGCGCCAAGAACATGCGCGTATCGGCCTTTATCTACCTCTACCGCAAGCACGTACTTGGCGAGAGCGAGGAGCAGGCATCTTTTCCCATGCGAGAGGTCTGGAGTCCAAACGAAACTTGGCAAGAATTCATAAACTGCGTAGCGGCGTTGCACTCTAACCATGCGCTCAACCGGGACTGGCTTACAGCCAGCCCCTTAGCTCCACGTTAGACCTCACATGAATAGCCCACTTCGTTGCGCCATCATCGTGGGAGCCGCCGTGTTTGCGGTTCATCTCGCATTGGCTTTGGCATTGTTCATTTCCATCCACGTCGGAGGCGGCGCACAGGCCGAATTCGCGTGGTTCTGGTTCATGTGGCTGGACTACCCGATAAGCAACTTCGCATGGAAATTCTTGGCAACAACACCTCCTGTCGTGGCCCTCATGGACTGGGGTTACACCTGGGGCAGCGGTCCGAATTTTCGGGCGCTTTTCATCCACGGCCTCATCGGGGGGGCTCAGTGGTTTCTTGTTGGAGCGCTCGTCGGTTCCTTCTTCTGGCCGCGAACCGGGTATATCGCCACATGGAGGCAACGTGAGGTCTAACATGGCGCTCGACCTCGCTCCCTTCGGTCGCTGGACGCTGCGCGATAAAGCCGCGCAGCGCCGGTCAGCTCTACGTTAGACAGAAGGAAATTATGAAGCACCTACTCGCTGTGGTATTTGTACTGTTTACATTTCGAGCCTATGCCGTTGGTTGGGAAGAAAGCGACAAAGTAGCTGCCATATTTAAAGGCTCCGGCGTGAACGGCACGTTCGTTCTCTATGATGTCATCGAGCAACGGCTAATTGGCTACGACAAAGCTCGCGCTGAAACACGCTATATTCCGGCTTCAACGTTCAAGATTCCCCACTCGCTGATCGGACTTTCAGTTGGTGCGGTAGAAAGTGTTGACGAGGTTCTGCCTTATGGCGGCCAACCACAGCCGTTCAAGACTTGGGAGAAGGATATGGGATTGCGCGATGCGATTACTCTGTCCAATGTCCCGATCTACCAAAGTTTGGCCCGACGTATCGGCTTAACGCGTATGAGCGAGAATCTTTCAAAGCTTGATTTCGGAAATGCAGAAATAGGTACTTCCATCGATACCTTTTGGCTGAATGGCCCACTCAAAATCAGTGCTGTGGAGCAAACTCGTTTTCTTGCTAAGTTGGCTCAGGGGGCATTGCCGTTCCCCCAGTCGGTTCAGAAAAGCGTTCGCGAAATCGTCCTAATGGAGCGGGGAGAAAATTGGGCGCTATATGGTAAAACGGGTTGGGAAAACGCTCCTAACCGAGGTATTGGTTGGTGGATCGGGTGGGTACAAAAAGGCGATCGTGTATATGCGTTTGCATTGAACATGGATATTCAGCACGCAACCGATGCCAACAAACGTGTAGAACTGGGCAAAGCAAGCCTTAAAGTGTTGGGGATACTGTGACAACTAAACAGATGACTAACAATCGCATGCACTCGGACAGCAAAAAGCGCCACTTCACTCTGCCTTTTGCTGCCGGTGATGCACTGCGTTAGCTGTAAAGACTATGAACATTGAAGAATTATCCGAACAGCTTTACGAAGACCTGAATGGGTTCATTAATTCCATAAGCATTAATAATGAATATATGACAGTAGCTATGGAATGTGATGATTGGGCGAACCAGGAACGTAAGCTCAATATTCAGCTTCTGTGTAAAGGTGTGCGTGAAAGCACCATTAATGTTGGCCCTATTAGTTTTGTTAAGTGGCAAGGTGAGCATGTAGTGCTTTCTGAATACAGCGAAGAGCATGTTCATCTTTACTTTTCATCTGCGCCGAAAGATCCGTACTCTGTTATTGGTCATCTATACACAGCCCACCAATCTTTCTTTTCAGATTGGCGTCCCTTCACAATGCATATCCATGCAAGTGCAACCATTCTTACTGGAGGAAACGGTTTGTTAGCCAGAGGGCCTCGCTCACTTATAGAAATTTTAGCCTCCTCAGTTGAAGGACAATTACATGTCAATATCGTAAAGAGCTATTCACCAAACTCAAAATATATGGCTTTAATAATTGATGATACTTTTGTCATCTGCGAGTCAATCTCTTTGGTAGAATCAACAGCTAACATGTCATTCAACCGGGACGCGCTACCGCGCGCCCGTTAATTCCAACGTTAGGTCGCTATGCACTACACACTCACTCCCCGTGGTAACGCTGCTCTAATGGCCCTCATGGCTGCCGCATTGCTCGCTTGCTTTCTTACTGGGAACGGCCCGTCATTGGCCATCCTGGCAGTGTTTATGGTCGCGGGCGCCTTTGCCGGCCTACTTCAAAACATCGCCCTTCGTCGCAATGTCAGCCAGTTCCAATCTGCAAGCTCTGCGTTCCAAGTTCGCGCCGTACTTGTTTCATCGTTTCCGGGCAAAGCATCTGTCGCTCTGCTTTGGTTATCCGGCTTGGCTCTGATTCTGTTGCTTGTAAATGGTGGGCAACACGCAACTATCCAAACAATCGTTGGTGCCTATGCTACGTTCTCCTTTGCCCGTGAGACCGCAGCTTTTCCTGCTCTCTTCGTACTGCAAAGCGGGCAGTTTCATGTCTAAGCACCACGCGTCTAACCCGGCGCTCAACCTCGCTCCCTTCGGTCGCTGGACGCTGCGCGATAAAGCCGCGCAGTGCCGGTTAGCTCTACGTTAGCGCCCAATACATCAGGAGTCACTATGAACGATCAAGACACACCTGTAGCCGTTGTGGCAACAGAGGTTGCACCACGCTCGAAACTCACAAACTATCCAGAACCCTTCGCCTCACGCATGAAGGGGCGAGAGAAGAGCCCTCTCGGCGACGTGTTTGGTCTTTCAAACTTTGGGGTAAATCTAACGCGCCTTTTGCCCGGTGCTGGTTCAGCCTTGCGTCATGCTCATGCTAAGCAAGATGAGTTCATCTACATATTGAATGGTCGCCCCGTGCTACTTACCGATACAGGGGAAACGCAACTTTCGCCTGGCATGTGCGCGGGATTCAAAGCTGGCACAGGCAATGGGCACCAGTTGCTTAATCGCACAAATGAAGAAGTGATTTACCTTGAAATTGGTGACCGCAGCGCAGGAGATTCCGTCGTGTACCCCGACGATGACATACAGGCGGTTTTTGTCGAGGGTAAATGGCAATTTGCACACAAAGACGGTACGCCATATTGAAGTCCGCGCTAGCCCGGCAGTCAACACGGATGCTGCGCGATAAAGCCGCGCAGCGCCGGTTACTTTTACGTTATGCGTCTTGAGAGACTCGTATGTTGAAACAACTATTACTTACCGGCATGCTATGCATCCCTGCTGCTGTCTGGGCATTCATTAAGCCTGTTCGAGCTCGTAGCTCGTAGGCTGGGTTGATAAACCCAGCATTTCTAAGCCGCCAAAGCTGGGTTTCCGCAAAGCTCCAACCCAGCCTACATGCTAAAAGATGGTACTTACCTTGCCAAGGAATATGGAGGCCAAGGCCGTTATGCATTCATTACGCACAGCCATGGCCATTTCGAAGGCGGCGATATTGGAGAAGCTATTTGTACCGATGGCTTCTTGGTTTCGAAACTGCCTGCTAAATTCGGCAAGATAAAAAAAGCGCTTAAGTCAACTGATTATGTTTTAACAAAGTGCGACGAAGCAATGTGATTTTATGAATCTCGCAATCCTCGCGCTATACGCCAATACGGCTAACCCGTAAGGCGGATTCGCTTCAGCAATCCGCCATCATCAATTCGGCAATGGCAGTTTGCTAGCGCGAAACTGCCCTACGTCTTCGGCGATTTTTCAAGCCGCACCACGGGCGTTAAAATCTTTAAGCCTGTGCGGCCTCTACACTCTGATTGACAGACTGTTTAACCCACCCAAACCCTGGCGTTCCTGAACATGCGCATCCACGCGCCATATTCCTGCCAGTCATCCGGATGCCATGAGTTTTGCAGCGTTCTGAAACAACGTTCCGGATGTGGCATCATGATGGTAAACCGGCCGTCGGTCGTGGTCAGGCCGGTGATGCCGAGCGGCGAACCGTTGGGATTGGCCGGGAAGTGCGTCGTCACTTCGCCATAGTTATCGACATAGCACAAAGCAACGGCTCCGGCATCCAGGGCCACGGCAGGGTCCATGGCGAATTCGGCGCGGCCTTCGCCATGCGCAATCGCCACGGGCATTCTGGAGCCTTCCATGCCGGCGAGCAGGATGGACGGCGATTTTTTAACTTCAACCATGGCCACGCGCGCTTCGAATTGCTCGGAAGTATTTCGCATAAACCGTGGCCAATGATCGGCGCCGGGGATGATGTCTTTCAATCCCGACATCATCTGGCAACCGTTGCAGACGCCCAGGCCGAATGTGTCCTGGCGCTGGAAGAACGCCGCAAACTCATCGCGCGCGCGCGGATTGAACAGGATCGATTTGGCCCAGCCGCCGCCCGCGCCCAGCACGTCGCCGTAAGAGAAACCGCCGCAGGCCACAAGGCCTCTGAACTCAGCAAGGCTGACGCGGCCTTCGATGATGTCACTCATGTGTACGTCGATGCTGGTGAAGCCGGCGCGGTCGAACGCCGCCGCCATCTCGACATGGCCGTTGACGCCCTGCTCGCGCAGAATCGCGACCTTGGGTTTAGCCGCGGCAACGAAAGGCGCGCTGACATCGTCGTTGACATCAAAAGTTAACCGGACATTCAGGCCCGGATCGTTATCGTCGGCGATGCGCTCGAACTGTTGCTTCGCACAGTCCGGATTATCGCGCAGAGCCTGCATGCGGTAGCTGAGCTCGGACCAGACGGCCTGCAGTTCAGCGCGGCCGGCCGAATAAATCAGTTTTCCGGCATGACTGATCGACAATTGCGGCTCTTCAATGACATTACCAATGACATAAGTGCAATCTATCAAGCCGGCATCGCGCAGCAAGTCGATGACTTCCTCGCAATCATTCTGGCGAACCTGTATGACGGCGCCGAGTTCTTCATTGAACAAGGCCGCCAGCGCATCATCGCCCAGGCTGTCCAGCGTCATCGACGCGCCCAGCCGCCCGGCGAACATCATTTCGGCGACCGCAGCCAGCAGGCCGCCGTCGGAACGGTCATGATACGCCAGCAACTTGTCCTGGCAGTTCAACTCCTGAACCGCATCGAAAAAGGCTTTGAATAAAGCCGGATCGTCGAGGTCGGGGCACTCGTTGCCGATCTGTTTGTAAACCTGCGCCAGCACGGAACCGCCCAGGCGGTTTCTGCCGGCGCCCAGATCGATCAGGATCAGCACGCTGTGCTCGCCCGGCGTGGCTCTTAACTGCGGCGTCAGGGTTTTGCTGATATCGGACACCGGCGCGAACGCGGTGATGATCAACGACAGCGGCGACGTCATGGTCTTCTCGCCGGACTGGTCTTTCCAGACCGTCTTCATCGACAGCGAGTCCTTGCCTACCGGTATGGCGATGCCCAGTTGCGGACACAAGTCCATGCCGACCGCCTTGACGGTATCGAACAAGGCTGCGTCTTCGCCCGGAAAACCGGCCGCAGCCATCCAGTTCGCGGACAGCTTGATTTTCTGCAGTGAATCAATGCTCGCTGCCGCCAGATTGGTCAAGGCCTCGCCTATCGCCATGCGGCCCGATGCCGGCGCGTCAATCACCGCAATCGGCGTACGCTCGCCCATGGCCATAGCTTCGCCGGTCAGGGCATGAAAGCCCGAAGCGGTCACGGCCACATCGGCCACCGGCACCTGCCAGGGACCGACCATCTGATCGCGCGCCACCAGGCCGGTCACGGAACGGTCGCCTATATGAATCAGGAAGCTTTTGTCGGCAACGGCCGGGAACGACAGCACGCGCTTGACGGCCTCGCTCAGTTCGATGCCGCTCGTATCGAGCGCGCTCAACTGCGGCTGCACATGCTCCGCCTGACGGTGCATTTTCGGCGGCTTGCCGAACAGCACCGACATCGGCAGATCGACCGGGTTGTTGCCGAACCAGGCATCGTTCAATACTAAATGCTCTTCATCCGTCGCTTCGCCTATGACGGCATACAAACAATGCTCGCGCTCGCAGAAGGACTTGAACAATTCCAGGGATTCGGGCTTGATGGCGACGACATAGCGCTCCTGCGCCTCGTTGCACCAAATCTGCATCGGCGACATGCCTTTGTCGGCATTCTGCACGTTGCGCAATTCGAAGCGTCCGCCGCGCTCGCAGTCATGAATGATTTCCGGCACGGCATTGGATAAACCGCCCGCGCCGATATCGTGGATCGACACAATCGGCGTCTCGTCGCCGAGGGAATTACAATGATTGATGACCTCCTGGCAACGGCGTTCCATTTCCGGGTTCTCGCGCTGCACGGAGGCAAAATCCAGCATTTCGGAGCTCTCGCCGGAGGCCTGCGAAGAGGCCGCGCCGCCGCCCAGACCGATCAGCATGGCCGGGCCGCCCAGGATGATGATCAACGAACCGGCCGGAATCGGCTGTTTCTTGACCAGCATCGGGCGGATGTTGCCCACCCCGCCCGCGATCATGATCGGTTTATGATAACCCCTGAATTCATTGCCGTTACCGCCCGGCGCGGGTTGTTCAAAGCTGCGGAAATAGCCGGCCAGATTGGGCCGGCCGAATTCGTTATTGAAGGCCGCGCCGCCGATCGGGCCTTCAAGCATGATATCGAGGGCTGATGCGATGCGCTCGGGCTTGCCGTTGTCCTCTTCCCAGGGCTGCAAATACTCGGGCACTCTCAGATGTGATACGGAAAATCCGGTCAGGCCGGCTTTCGGCGTGGAACCCCGCCCGGTCGCGCCTTCGTCCCGGATTTCGCCGCCGGAACCGGTGGCCGCGCCCGGATGCGGCGAAATGGCCGTGGGGTGGTTATGCGTTTCCACCTTCATCAGCACATGCGCCTCTTCTTCGACATAGGCATATTCATGCGTTTTGGCGTTGCGAATGAAAACCTGCGCGGCCGAACCTTCAATCACCGAGGCGTTATCGCTATAGGCCGACAGGATGCCTGCCGGGCTTTTTTCAGCCGTGTTGCGGATCATGCGGAACAACGACTGCGCCTGCGCTACGCCGTCTATGGTCCAGTCGGCATTGAAAATCTTGTGGCGGCAATGCTCCGAGTTGGCCTGGGCGAACATCATTAATTCAACATCGGACGGGTTTCTGCCGAGTGCCTTGAAACTGTCGGTCAGGTAATCGATTTCGTCGTCCGACAACGCCAGGCCCAGTTCAACATTGGCTTTGATCAGTGCTTCACGGCCCTGCTCGATGATCGCCACGCTTAATAACGGTTGAGGCTCATGATGGGCGAACAGATCGGGTTCGGCTTCGCCGTCTACCACGGTCTGCGTCATGCGGTCATGCAGCAAGGCCGCCAGGCGTTCCTTGATAGCGGCCGATAGCGGCGCCTGGGCATCGAGCGTGTACTCAACGCCGCGCTCGATACGTTTGACGGCCGATAAGCCGCAACGCTGGGCAATCTCGGTCGCCTTGCTGGACCAGGGTGAAATCGTGCCGGATCGCGGAATAACCAGTAAACGCTCGGTCCCGCTGACATCGGCCGGTAGAGAAGCGCCATAGGACAGCAGGTGGTTCAATACCGTTGTCTGGCTGTCATCCAGATCACTTTCCAGATCGACGAAGTGCACAAACCGTGCCGAGACCGTATTGATCGTTGAATCCATAGCCTGCAGCTCAGCCAGCAGTTTTTGAATGCGAAAGTCAGAAAGTGCAGAGGTTCCGGGGATTTTTAGCATAGAAGATAATGATGAAGAATTAAAAAAATAATCTTTGAGGGCGACTTCGGCCGCCCGGCGTTGCAAGTGCGCTTGGGCACTTTTTCGTATAGACAAACTTTTTGTGCGGGCGTACTCAGCACAACATAAAAGAAGCTTAGTCAGACTGATCAGCGGCCATTGTTTCCTCTAGCAGGGTCAGCAATTTTAAACCGGGGCCTTCGGATATTGGTTGCCGGTCTTCATCCAGAACAACAACTTCCGAACTTTGGTTATTGGCAACCAGCTTGAGAATGTATTCCTTCTCGTTAGCCTGAACACCTTTGAACAGAAAAACGACCTCATCCCATACCGATCCGTCTTCTATGGTCTGCTCATCGGGGTCATACTGGACATGAAACAGCGCGTCTTCCTGATTGCGCTCGGTGACTTCCAGCGATTTCCGGCTTAGCGCCTTGCCGACCATGCGCCAGGCTCTTGAGACCGGCGCACCGATGCGTAAGCGGGTCTCTCCGCTGTCGAATTTAACCAACTCAACCGGAATGACGCGTGGTGTTTCGCCCTCTTCTTCCACTGAAGGCTCAACGGGCGCTGCCTGTGCCTGTTCGGGCGCAGGCATGGACTCAGCCGAGTCGGCATCCGACGCGCTTAACGCCGCGTTCTTATCCAGATCGGGCGGCAGTTTCAGCGGCGGAATTTCAGTGGTGAACTGATAATCTTTTTCCTTATCCGGAAAGTAACTTTGAATGTAGCCGCAGGCCGTTAAATTACTCAACATAGCGGCAACAGCGATAAGCGAGCCTAATCTGGATTTCATCATGGGCTTATATAACTTCAGCCTGACGCATCGCCTCGCGCACGGCACCAAAGCAGTCCTCGGTCAGCCAGGTCAACGGCAGGCGTATGCCTTTGCCCATCAAGCCCATTTCGGCAACGGCCCATTTGACCGGAATCGGATTGGATTGGATGAACAGGTTTTTATGCAAGCCCGCCAGTTTGGCGTCAATTGCCGAAGCCGTTTCTCTATCGCCCTTAATCGCCGCCATAATCATTTCATGGACCAATTTGGGTGCCACGTTGCCGGTCACGGTGATCGTGCCGTTGCCGCCCAGCAAGCAGAATTCGCGGCTGGTCGCATCGTCACCGGTATAGATGGCAAAATCGTCCCCCGTTAAATCGCGGATTTTTTTAACCCGGGACAAATCGCCGGTCGCTTCCTTAACGCCGACGATATTCCTGACGTGGGACAGACGGCCTACCGTTTCCGGCAGCATATCGCAGGCGGTGCGGCCTGGTACGTTGTATAAAATCTGCGGAATATCGACGGCCTCGGCGATGGCTTTATGATGCAGATACAAGCCTTCCTGGGTCGGCTTGTTGTAATAAGGTGTCACGATCAGACAGGCATCGGCGCCGACTTCCTTGGCCCGGCGTGTCAGGCTAATAGCTTCAGTGGTTGAGTTGGCGCCGGTTCCAGCAATGACGGGGATCCGGCCGCCGACATAATCGACAACCAGTTTGATGACTCCACAATGTTCATCTTCGTCCAGTGTCGCCGACTCGCCTGTCGTGCCTACCGCAACGATCGCATCAGTCCCCTGCTCAATATGATATTCCACCAGTTTTTTCAGACTGTTCCTGTCCACCGCACCGCTTTCCTCCATCGGCGTTACTAAAGCTACGATACTACCTTGAATCATGAAATCTCTCGATCAGAATTAAAACTGTTACAAAACTGCCGCCATTATAACAAGCAAATAAGCAAAACTCAGCCAGCCTGTAAGTACAAATTACATTATAACCTCAATATTTAGCCAGAAATCTGTCCAGGGCATTGGCAAAATCCTGCCTGTCCCGCTGTCCGAGCGGCGATGGCCCGCCCGATACCTGCCCGGCGCTGCGCAATTCGTCCATGAGATCCCGCATGGCTAACCGCTCTTTGATGTTGTCCCTGGTATAAAGCTCGCCGCGCGGATTGAGGGCATGAGCATTTTTCGCTATGACCTCGGCAGCCAGCGGAATATCGGCAGTAATCACCAGATCGTTTTCCTGTAATTGCCGGACAATATAATGATCAGCCGCATCAAAGCCGCCCGGAACCTGCACGGCTCGAATCACTCGCGATGGCGGCGTGGCCAAAAAGTGATTGGCGACGAGAATAAGCGCAAGTTGCTTGCGTTCAGCCGCGCGAAACAGAATATCCTTGATCACATTAGGACACGCATCCGCATCCACCCAAATCTTCATATCCGCTCCAAGTCCTGATCAATTTATGCAAATACTAATATAATGCGGTACAATGCCCGGTTATACAAACACTCCTCTGCGCG
Organism: Methylobacter luteus IMV-B-3098; assembly: GCF_000427625.1. Lineage (GTDB taxonomy): Bacteria > Pseudomonadota > Gammaproteobacteria > Methylococcales > Methylomonadaceae > Methylobacter > Methylobacter luteus. The sequence continues at coordinate 108,122 of NZ_KE386569.1, read as the reverse complement.
CATGCGCCTTCCATTTCCTACAGGTAAATACATGTCCAACGATGTTTCAACATTACCCTCTTTCCGTGACTTAGCGCTGAGCGAACCGGTGCTACGCGCATTGGATGATGTCGGTTATGAAACACCTTCGCCGATTCAGGCGCAAACCATCCCGCATTTGCTGGCAGGCAAAGACGTCCTGGGGCAGGCGCAAACAGGCACCGGCAAAACAGCAGCCTTCGCGTTGCCTATCCTGTCGCGCCTGGATCTCAAACAAAAAGACCCGCAGGTTCTGGTGCTGGCGCCAACGCGCGAACTGGCCATTCAGGTGGCGGAAGCGTTTCAACGTTATGCCGCGCATTTAAAAGGCTTCCATGTGCTGCCCATTTACGGCGGACAGGATTACAGCTCCCAACTGCGCCAGCTCAAGCGCGGCGCTCATGTCGTGGTCGGCACGCCGGGACGGGTCATGGACCACATGCGCAAAGGCACGCTAAAACTGGACGGCCTGAGCTATCTGGTACTTGACGAGGCCGACGAAATGCTGCGCATGGGCTTTATCGATGACGTGGAATGGATCCTTGAGCAGGTTCCTGAACAGCGGCAGATAGCGCTGTTTTCAGCGACCATGCCGACGGCCATCCGTAAAATCGCGCAGGAATATCTGGTTGATCCGGTCCAAGTCACGATCAAAGTCACGACCACCTCGGCCGAAAACATACGGCAACGGTATTGGATGGTCAGCGGCGTGCACAAACTGGACGCGTTGACGCGCATCCTGGAAGTCGAAACGTTCGACGGCATGATTATCTTCGTCAGAACCAAAACCGCCACCGTTGAACTGGCCGAGAAACTCGAAGCGCGCGGCTTTTCCGCCGCCGCCATCAACGGCGACATGTCGCAGGCCCTGCGCGAACGCACGATTGCCAATCTGAAAAACGGCAAACTGGACATTTTAATTGCTACAGACGTGGCGGCTCGCGGCCTGGACGTAGACCGTATCACGCATGTCGTCAACTATGACATCCCCTACGACACCGAATCCTATGTTCACCGCATCGGCAGAACCGGCCGCGCGGGCCGCACCGGCGACGCCATTCTGTTTATTGCTCCACGGGAAAAAAAGCTGCTCGGCAATATAGAAAAAGCGACCAAGCAAAAAGTTGAGGAAATGGGTCTGCCTTCGACCGAAATCATCAACAACAAGCGTATCGCCCGTTTCAAACAGAGTATTACCGACACTCTGGCAGCGGAAGAACTCAGCTTTTTCAGCCAACTGCTGGAACAGTACCAGCAGGAACATAATGTTTCGGCACTCGAAATAGCCGCCGCCCTGGCGAAAATGGTTCAAGGCGATACGCCGCTGTTGATGCAGCCGCCTAAAAAAACCAAGGAAAGCAGAGAAGACAAACCGGCCAGATCAGAGCGATCACACAAGGAAGAGCGAGCGCCGAAAGACCGCAAATCCAGACGCGGCAGCGCAGACATTGAAATGGAATTGTTCCGCATCGAAGTTGGTCACATGCATGGCGTGAAACCCGGCAATATCGTCGGCGCCATAGCCAACGAGACCGGCCTTGACGGCGAGCATATCGCGCGCATTAAAATTGAAGATGACTACAGTATGGTGGAACTGCCCGCCGGCATGCCCAAGGCATTGTTTCAGGAGCTGAAAAAAGTGCGTGTGGCCGGCCAAGCGCTCAACATATCGAGAATTGAGCCAGGGGCCGGAAAAATGGACGATGGCGCGAAAAAAGCGGTAAAAAGCAAAAAAAGGATGAGTTCCACCTCCAAGCGCGCCAAATCAAAAGCCGCTGATTGATAAAAAACATTAAAGGGCGACCAGCCGGTCGCCCTGCAACAGCATAGACTTACTGATTCCAAATGCAGGCGCCGCCGCTGGCTTTATCGACAGCTTCCAGACGCTGTTGATGCGCCTGTAGTTCCTCTTCATTGCAGCGAATGACTTTCAGCGCGGGTCGTTCAGTCGATAAAACGCTATACACTCTGTTCATGCCAACCTCTTCCTGCTCCGCCAGATCTTCGTCAAGCAAGGAAAACTGACCGCCGGTCATGACCAGGAATACGTCGGCCAGAATCTCGGCATCCAGCAACGCGCCGTGCAAATCACGGTGGCTGTTATCGATGCCATAGCGTTTACAGAGCGCATCCAGACTGTTTCTCTGCCCTGGATGCTTCTTGCGGGCAAAAGTCAGAGTATCGAATACCCCGCTGTAATCGGCGACATTGCCGGTCTCATTATTGAGCCGCGAAAATTCATGATTGATAAACCCGACATCGAACGGCGCATTATGAATGATTAACTCGGCGCCACGGATAAACGCGATAAAATCCTCGGCAATATCCTCGAAGCGCGGCTTATCCTCCAAGAACTCGTTGGTAATGCCATGCACCTCGATAGCGCCCTGATCAATGGTGCGGTCAGGGTTGATATAGACATGAAACCGGTTCTGCGTTAAACGACGATTAACCAGTTCCACGCAACCGATCTCAATGATTCGGTGCCCTTCCTGAGGATTAAGTCCTGTGGTTTCGGTATCGAGCACCACCTGCCTGACTTTCGGCTTTGCCATCTGTCTACTCTTGAAATTTAAATAAAACGCTTAGACTCATCATCCTGCAAACGGACCGCCATGACATCACATTTTGCATCATGCAGGACACTATTCGCCGTTGAACCCAATAACAACGCAAGGCCATGCCGGCCATGCGAGCCCAGCACGATAAGATCGACTTTTTCACGCTCGGCAATCGATACAATCTCCTGGTGAGGAACGCCCCAGACCAGCCATCTATGAGCGCAATCAACACCTAACTCATCCGCTGTTTGCATTAACTGGGCTTTCTCCGTTTCCAGCAAACCATAGCCCGAATCCTGATCCAGTGGGATCACGGTGCCGTAAGCCGTATCGGGCATGGGAATATTATCCAGCACATGAATAATGCTCAACCAGGCCTGATATTTTCTTGACAGCGCCTTGGCTTTTCGGGCTACCGTCCCGTCATGTTCGGAATAATCCACGGCCAGTAAAATATGCTGATAATCGTTCATAACTTTCACCTGATTTAGCGGCCTTAAATTAAGCCCGTAAAGCTCAATATAGAGGGATTTAGCCGACTAATCTATTTAACAAGAAAGTCCCGCATCATGCCCATATCCTCATGCTCAAGATTATGGCAATGGTACATGAATACACCTTTATAATCATTAAATGGCTTCAGAATCGTGACCTTCTCTCCCGGCATGACCAGCACGGTATCTTTCCAGCCACTGTCAACAAAACCCGCTTCTACCGATTCATACGCCGGTTTAAAGCGCGGATCAATTTCACGCTTCAGCACCTGGAATTGCTCGCCATGAATATGCATGGGATGGGGCATTGCCATCATCCCCCCCATGCCCATGCCCATGCCGCCACTAAAACCATTGTCGAATGCGATGACTTGCAGGGTATTAACCGGAATAATCTCATCAGCCCGGATATCGTCCATTTCATAGGAGCGGCCATTCAGCAAGGCGGACATATGGCGCATGGATAACAGAATGTTCCTGGGGGTGTCGGCATTAGCCGCATCCTGAAGGCGTAGTGGTTTTATAGCGGTCAAGTATTCGGGCAGTTTATCCTGCGCCTGCGCCTGCCTGGAAACCTTGACCTTCAGCACGGCATAATCACTGCCTAAAGGCAAGTCGCTGCCGGCCATCATCATGCCACGACCGCCCATCATGCCGCCACGCATGCCTCCCATCATTCCGCCTCGGCTCCCCATCATTCCTCCGCGCATGCCTCCCATCATCCCGCCATGCATGGAAGCCTCAAATGGAAGACTGCGCAAAGTCATCTCGGACCCTACATTTTTACCGCTGAAGTCCACCCAGATCTCCCGCCGCTCTCCCGGAGCCAGCATGACATAGGCACGTCGTTCGGGACGTTCCAGCAAACCGCCATCAACACCAATGACCGTCATAGGCGTACCGTCATCCCAGGCCAATTTGTAAATACGCGAATTGGAACCGTTCAATAATCTCAGCCGGTAGGCCCGGCTGGCAACCGGCAGAACATAATCGGGTTGACCATTGACCACGATCTGATTCCCCAGAAACCCCTGCATGCGCTGCATCATGTGATTGCTGTAGTGCAACTGGTTCTGGTCATCGAAGGTACGATCCTGAATAGCCAGCGCCACATCATATTCGCCCCTAGGCAGATCCAAAGCCCGTTCTTCCTCATCACTGACGATAAAGAGTCCTGCCAGACCCGAATAAACCTGCTTGGCAGTGACGCTGTGCGTATGCGCATGATACCAATAGAATCCGGCACGGTTCAGAACCTTGAACTCATAAACGAATGTCTGCCCCTGATTAATCGCATACATGGGATTGCCGTCCATCTTGGAAGGAACATGCATACCGTGCCAATGCAAAATGGATTGTGCCGGCAAGTTGTTCTTCAGGATAATTCTGACCCTCTGCCCTTTTTGCAACTGTATGGTGGGCGCGATATAACTTTCAGCATGATTGACTATAGCGGTTTCAGGACCTTTCAGAACTTTGCCGAAAACTTTCCAGACCCGCGTCTCAGGCCCTCTAAAAATAGGTATATCGACAACTTCCTGCGTTAATTCAATTTCCACATCCGGTTCAAAATCGCTGGATGCCTGATTGCCCATGCCTATCATGCCTTGTGCATATGACAAAAACGGGTAAACAGTAGCCATTGCGGCCGTCAGCCCAGCAAATTTCAGCAATCTGCGGCGTTGAATATTGATCGTGTTTGGCATTTGCATACTCCGGATATTGAGCAAAATAAGTTTATGGTAATTTTGTAATACATAAAGTCTTGCCTGTAAAGCAGATTCTCAATACTGCTCTTGCTACAGCTTAATTTAATCGTAGAAGGACCTGAACGAGCTTGAGGAAATATGATTATCTGATCTTATCAAGTTATAGAACATCTATCCATTACTTGGAAACATACCCTGAGTTTTTGAAGAAATTCAGGCTTTCATCGACATGAAAATGATCCTGCCTGTGGCGTGCCAATGAAATGGGATAGCATTCCCTAATCAATCTTGGTGTTTTTTTACTGGAAAATTTTCCACGCCATTGACGGTCAACACTGTCCGATCTCCAAGGCTAAGCGACTTTATGCTGCAACAGCGCACGATGCGCATTAGAGGCTATTGGATTAACTTTCCTGTATATAAACGATGCCGATATCGCCGATCCGTCTGATTCAGTTGCGCCACTGTGATTCAGGAACAGCATGGCAAATTCCCTGTCGAAAGTTTATAGAATCAAACAGGAGAAGACAGTGAGAAGAATTTATTTTTTGTCGCCGAACATTGAAACGACTCATAAAATTGTTGACGAATTACATGCGGAGGGAATTGAAGATCGCTATATCCACATATTAGCCAAACGGGACACCCCCCTGGAGGATCTGCCTGAAGCAACGGTATTTCAGAAAACCGATTTTATACCGGCGGTGGAGCGAGGCGCGGCGCTGGGTGGCACAACAGGCTTGCTGGTGGGACTTATCGGTTTACGCCTCGCGGGATTCGTGATTGCCGGCGGCCCCGTTCTTGGCGTTTTGCTATACGGGGCGACCATCGGCGCCATGATGAGCGGTTTGGCCGGTCTCCAGGTTGGAAATTCAAAAGTCAAAAAATATGAGGAAGCTATTGAACGCGGCGAACTGCTGGTCATGGTCGATATCCACAAGGAACGCATCGACGCAATTAGTCAATTAATTACTAAACATCATCCTGGCGCTCAATTTGAAGGTATTGAGCCGCTTTTACCGCCGTCTTATAAATAGTCCTTATAAATCAGCCTGAAATCAGGAGGATTTCAGGTGATAACCATAAAAATTGCCATGAAAATGGCTGTCGCTAGCCAAAACCGAAAAGAAATTACCGGTTACGCGGGCGGTGCACAAATTTTGGATTTATCAAATGCGGCATGAGATGATCGCCAGATTGACATTCGCCCGCCTGGTGAAGTGGCGACGGGGCGCGTCATTGACGCCTTCGTTGGAGGCCACTCTGTTGCTTCGATTGACGCTGACCAAACCGCCGCCGGTGCGACTGACGCTGAGTTTGCTGCCGAATTCATCTATCGCCCCATCTTGGCAGTAAAGTTTTGATAGCAAGCCACCGCTAGCACATCTTAAGGGATACACTCACTGAGCTTCACTCAACGGATGTTTTTATCCATTTCACGCTCAAGGGGGGCTTCAAACTCCTCCAGAGCCAATTGCTTTTGGCTGCGATTCCGGATCATAAGTGCAAAGTTTTTGGCAGGATGGAGTCTCTTTTTTTGCGTTTAATCATATCCACCCATCAATAAAATATAATCTATATCAACGATTTATACTTTATTTAAAGATTCCGATTATTTCAGTTAAAGAAACAAATTATCCAGTTTTTTAAGCATTGTTAATGGCGGAAATTTACGTATAGTTTTAATTGGAGTTCTTAACGACAGATTTAAAACTAGAGGATATTGATATGAATAATTTTCAAAAAGATATTCTGATCGGCCTGATTTTCATCACCGGTATTTTAGGTTTTATTTCAGGCGAATTTATCATTTCAACCGTACTGTTTGCATCCGCCGCTGTTGCCAGCAACGTCCTGCATTATGAAAAATAGGTTGCGGATTACCTATCTGATCAAGTTTTATTTGATATGTGACAGTAGAATAATGACTTTATCTCGTCATTTTGTTTGAGAGAACTCCCGGTATGCGCCGGGAGCCCTTTACCACGATCTCGTCAAATTAATGCCGGTTGCCTATGTAAGAGCCTGCCGCTGCACCGAGGCCGGCTGCGATAGGATCGCCTCGACCTACTTCATAGCCCAGAGCGCTGCCTAAAACACCACCAACAAGCCCTGCCCCGGTACGCTGGTCATAATAACCCCTGTCCGGATAGTAGTTAGCCTGTGGCTGAGGGTAGTAATGGTGGACCTCAGGCTGCGCGTAGTGATGGTGAACAATTTCACGCTGAGGATAATAATGATAAACCTCTGTATGCGGTTGATAATCCCAACCGCGATGGTGATGATGCCCGTGATGATGATGGTGATGATGGCCATCAGCAGATGCAAAAGAAGAATATCCTGCTATTGCCAAAGTCAATTGCGTCAAGATGAATAATTTTTTCATTGTATCCCTCTCCTTTGTGATTCGATAAAGCCTAATCGGGAGATTCGTTAAGCTTCCGGTTTTATTTATTTTGGCTTAATTCTATGACTTATTTCTTAACACTAGCTGAACATAATTTCCATTGTAAAAAATTACTGGGACACGGCTTTATCAAGATTTATTAATGGCGAAAGCAAGCAGGCTTGTCATGTCATAGCCGCAAATTTGACTAGGGCTAAAACAAAAAAGGCCCCGATAAATCGGAGCCTTTGGAATTCATGGTGCCCAGGGGCGGAATCGAACCGTCGACACGAGGATTTTCAGTCCTCTGCTCTACCGACTGAGCTACCTGGGCTTTTTTGAGGTGATGCTGTTTTTCTTGTTAATTTTTTTGTAATGGTGCCCAGGGGCGGAATCGAACCGTCGACACGAGGATTTTCAGTCCTCTGCTCTACCGACTGAGCTACCTGGGCGGTACTACAAAAGAGCGCCATTAAACCCGATTATCTGATCCCCGTCAATAAAAATATAATTTCATTCCGAAGAACCTGCGTTCAGCGGGCTTTCTTCCCTTCGGAACAATCTGATAATAAAACGAAATACTTTTTTTATGCCTATCCATAACCGCGGCAACAACCAGACCATCAGCAGGACAAACAATACCAGCGCTATTAGAAACAGCACCGGATGATTGATACAAGCCCAGACTCCGCCAATAACCGCCACATCCTCGCCTACAGATGCAAACCAGTTAGTGAAAGGTTCTGGCGAAGTATTGATCAGTACGCGCGTGCCGGCTTTGGTTGCATGTGTGCCGGCCGCCAGACCGCCGCCCAGTATTGCCGCCGCCAATTCAACCGCAGGATTTAAATCACCGACAGTACCGGCTGCCAGCATCGCTCCGGCGGGAATGCGAATAAACGTGTGTATAGTGTCCCAGCCGGTATCGACGCCGGGCATTTTGTCGGCGAAAAACTCAATAAAATACATGACCCCGGCCGCCCCCATGACCATCGGGTTTGCGACTATCTGTAAATCCGGCGGCAAATTCAGATTACCGGTATTGGCAAGATAACCCAGAGTGAACAGCGTCGCATAAAGATTAATGCCGCTGGCCCAGGCCAGCCCCATTGTCAATGCCAGCGTCGTTGAAATTTGATCCAGCGCTTCCATAGAGTGCCCTTTTTGTTAAAAAAATTGCGTTCAGCATAGTCTATTTTGCTGAACTTCCAATTAACGCAAAAATCTTAATGACTGTTGCATCAATGTTTAGTCACTTTATTTTTTACCACATTTAAATCGAGACCATGTAGAATTGGCACAATCATTTTCGTAACTTTGGGATTTTAAAGTGAGTTTTAGAGGTACAACCATACTTTCTGTTCGCCGCGGCGGCAAAGTGGTGATTGGCGGTGATGGCCAAGTCACCTTAGGCAATACAGTCATGAAGGGCAACGCCCGTAAAGTGCGCCGTTTATATCATGACAAGGTTATTGCCGGTTTTGCCGGCGCTACGGCTGATGCGTTCACTTTGTTCGAGCATTTTGAAGGCAAGCTGGAAAAGCACCGTGGCAACCTGACGCGCGCCGCCGTGGAAATGGCCAAAGATTGGCGCACAGACCGCGCCCTGCGCAAACTGGAAGCCCTGCTGACGATTGCCGATGCCAAAACCTCCCTGATTCTTTCCGGTACCGGCGACGTCATCGAACCCGAGCATGACTTGATGGCCATTGGTTCCGGCGGTGCTTTTGCGCAGGCAGCGGCACGCGCCTTGTTGGAAAATACCGATTTAAGCGCTCGCGAAATTGTCGAAAGATCGTTAAGGATAGCCGGCGATATCTGTATTTATACCAATCACAATTTGACCATAGAAGAATTGGACGCAGATCCTAGTGAGTAAACGAATGACTCAAATGACCCCTAAAGAAATTGTAAGCGAACTGGATAAGCACATCATCGGCCAGGCCAGCGCTAAACGCTCTGTCGCTATCGCGCTGCGCAACCGCTGGCGCCGCCAACAGGTTGATGCTGCTTTACGCGAAGAAATCACTCCGAAGAATATTTTGATGATCGGTCCTACCGGCGTTGGTAAAACCGAAATCGCCCGCCGCCTGGCACGTCTGGCCAATGCGCCTTTCATTAAAATAGAAGCGACCAAATTTACCGAGGTCGGCTATGTCGGCCGCGATGTTGAATCGATTATCCGTGATCTGGCCGATACAGCCGTCAAAATAACGCGCATGGCGGAAATGGAAAAGGTTCAGAATCGCGCTTACGATGCCGCCGAAGAAAAAATATTGGATATTCTGCTGCCGCGGGCCGGCAGCGGCATGCTGTCCGATACTGAGGAATCAACCCGCCAGAAAATGCGCAAGAAACTGCGCGAGGGCGATCTGGATGACAAGGAAGTAGAAGTCGATGTGCACGTCGCGCCCGTAGGCGTCGAGATCATGGCGCCTCCCGGCATGGAGGAAATGACCAGCCAACTGCAGGGCATGTTCCAAAATCTGAGCACGGGTAAAAGAAAATCGCGCAAGATGAAAATCGGCAAAGCCTTGAAAGTTCTTCAGGAAGAAGAAGCCGCCAAGCTGATCAATGAAGAAGACATTAAAGCGCGCGCCGTGGAAGCCGTGGAACAGAACGGCATCGTCTTTCTCGACGAAATCGACAAGATCTGCAAACGTTCCGAACTCGGCGGCAGTGGCGGCGAAGTCTCCCGCGAAGGCGTGCAGCGCGATCTGTTGCCATTGGTTGAAGGCAGCACCGTCAGCACCAAATACGGCACCATCAAAACCGATCATGTTCTGTTTATCGCATCCGGCGCCTTCCATTTGACCAAACCCTCTGACCTGATTCCCGAACTGCAGGGCCGGTTCCCTATTCGCGTTGAACTCGATGCGCTGACGGCCGATGATTTCGTGCGCATCCTGACAGAACCGAATGCGTCATTGACCGAACAGTACCAGGCCCTGCTGGCAACGGAAGGCGTTTCAGTGACGTTTGCCGCCGACGGAATCCAGCGCATTGCCGAACTGGGCTTCCAGGTTAATGAAAAAACCGAGAATATCGGCGCCAGACGACTGCACACGATCCTGGAACGGCTGCTGGAAGACATTTCCTATAACGCACCGGACCTTACCGAGAAAACCATCGTTATTGATGCCGCTTATGTCGACGGACATCTTGCCGAGTTCGTGCAGGATGAAGACCTGAGCCGTTATATTCTGTAATTATCATGCGACTGACCGTACCCCCCTGTCACACCATTCCCACTGAAATCAAGCTGCATCAGGTGTCCCGCCTGCTTGAAATCAGTTTTGACGACGGCAGCGTTTTCAAGCTGCCGTATGAATACCTGCGCGTCTACACGCCATCGGCTGAAGCGGTCGGTCATGCACCGGGCCAGGAAGTGCTGCAGGTCGGCAAGGAAGACGTCACGATTGCAGAAATCAAACCGGTAGGCAACTACGGCATCGCCCCGGTATATAGTGATGGCCATAACACCGGCATTTACACATGGGATTTGCTGTACAAGCTAGGCGCCGAATACCCGGCCTTATGGGCCGACTATCTCCAGCGACTGGAGGCGGCCGGGCATCAACGCAAAACATCGCCACTACCTACAGAACATTAGAATACCAAGCATGACAATGACAAATAACAACACCACCCATTTCGGTTTTAAACAGGTAGCCAAAGAGGACAAAGTCAAGCTGGTCCGCGGCGTATTTGATTCCGTGGCGGGTCAATATGACATCATGAACGACCTGATGTCGATGGGCATCCATCGCATCTGGAAGCGCATTGCCGTGCAGCTGAGCAATGTACGCAAAGGCGAGCGGGTGCTCGATCTGGCCGGCGGCACCGGCGATTTGACCATGCTGTTCGAAAAACGCGTCGGCCAGGATGGCCAGATAGTTTTGGCCGACATCAATTCCGAAATGCTGCGCACGGGCCGCGACCGGCTGATTGATAAAGGACTGGTCGGCAATATCCGCTATGCGCAAGTCAATGCCGAATGCCTCCCCTTTGAAGACAATACCTTCGATTGCGTCTGCATAGGCTTCGGCCTGCGCAATGTAACCGACAAAGATGCAGCCTTGCGCTCCATGTACAGAGTGCTGAAACCCGGCGGCCGCGTCATCGTGCTGGAATTCTCACATCCGACCGACAAGGTCACCGAAAAAGTCTACGATTTTTATTCGTTTAATCTGCTGCCCAAAATCGGCAAGATCGTAGCCAAGGATGAAGACAGTTACCGTTACCTGGCCGAATCCATCCGCATGCATCCGAAACAGGATGAACTGAAAAAAATGATGGAAAATGCCGGTCTTGAGCGTTGCGAATATTTCAACATGACGCAAGGCATCGTGGCCGTGCACAGAGGTTATAAAATCTGACATGGCGATCAAACCGTTGCTGGCCGGTGCATTGGAAGCCGCGCTTAACCAGTACCTCGCGCTGGACCCGGATAGCCGCTATTTTCTGGAGCCATTGGCCGGGAAAGTCATCGCCGTTACGATTTTGCCGTTCAATGAAACCCTTTATCTGTGCCCGACGAAGGAATCCATTCAGTGTCTGGATCATTTTCCCGATCAGCCCGACACTCGATTGACAGGCTCGGTCTGGGCACTGGGCCTGATGGGGCTCAGCTCGAAACCGATGCGTTCCGTTTTTTCCGGCGACGTGAAAATTGAAGGCGACATGCACACCGGTCGCAAATTTCAGGAACTGTTCGATAAACTGGACATTGATCTGGAAGAAAAACTGTCGCATTACACCGGTGATATTATCGCGCATCAGATCGGCCGTTTTTTCCGCGCCGGCCAGCGCTGGGGAAAGGATTCCATTGAGACCTTCAGGCTGAACGCAGCGGAATTTCTGCAGGAAGAAACCCGCGATTTGCCGGCTGGGCCGGAAATGGATATTTTTTATCACCAGGTTGATGAGCTACGCACCGATTTTGACCGCCTGTTAAGCCGGGCTGAACGTCTGGACGATGCGTTAACGAATTTAAAGCAGAAATAAATCCGGCCTTGCCCTACTGATACCCTCTCTGGTGGGCATGAAAAGCCACACCCACCCTAAAAACTAAAGGTAAATACGTGATCCGCCCCAAATTATTATTGCGCCTGATCCATATTAACTGGGTCCTGGTCTTTCACGGCCTGGACGAAATCGTTTTAAAAACCCATTTATTCCGCCCCGTTCGTTTTTTAGCCGTTTTCTCTCCCAACTACTGGCTCAAACGACAAACCGCCTCGCGTGCCGTGCGCATTCGTCGGGCTTTGGAAGATCTCGGTCCCATTTATGTCAAATTCGGCCAGGCGTTATCGACCCGGAAAGACCTGCTGCCTGATGACATTGCCGATGAACTGGTCAAGCTACAGGATCGGGTTCCGCCGTTTCCGAATGAAATCGCCCGTGGCATCATTGAAAAAGAACTCGGCATGCCCGTCTCTGATGCCTTTGCCGAATTCAATCCTGAACCTTTGGCTTCGGCCTCAGTCGCCCAGGTTCACACGGCCGTATTACACAGCGGCGAACAGGTCGTTGTTAAGGTTCTGCGTCCCGATATCGAAGAACGCATTCACTCCGACGTAGGCCTGCTTTATGAACTGGCCCGCTTCGCCGAAAAATTCTGGCCCGATGCAAGGCGATTGCGCGCGCTGGAAGTCGTTGCCGAATTTGAAAAAACAACGCTGGATGAACTTGACCTGATTCGCGAAGCCGCCAATGCGACCAAACTGCGCCGCAACTTCGAGAACTCCGAGATTATTTACATACCGGAAGTCCACTGGCCGCTGACGCGCCAGAAAGTCATGGTTATGGAGCGCATTCAGGGCATTCCTGTCGGCGAGATCGCAGCGTTGCGGGAAGGCGGCGCCGATTTTAAACTGCTGGCTGAACGCGGCGTGGAAATCTTTTTCACACAGGTGTTCCGCGACAACTTCTTTCATGCCGACATGCACCCCGGCAATATCTTCGTCGATCTGCCGGCCAAATACATCGCTGTCGATTTCGGCATTGTCGGCTCCCTGTCCTTGTCCGATCAACGCTATCTGGCCGAGAATTTTCTGGCCTTCTTCAATCGCGATTACCGCCGGGTCGCACAAATGCACGTCGAGTCCGGCTGGGTGCCCGGTTCAACACGCATAGAAGAGTTCGAATCAGCCATACGCAGCGTGTGCGAACCAATCTTCGAAAAACCGCTCAAAGACATTTCCTTCGGACAATTGCTGCTGCGCCTGTTTCAAACCGCGCGGCGTTTTGACATGCGTGTGCAACCGCAACTGGTATTGCTGCAGAAAACCCTGCTCAATATCGAGGGGCTCGGGCGTGAACTCTATCCCGATCTGGACTTATGGCAGACGGCCAAGCCTTTCCTGGAAAAATGGTTCCATGAACGCATGAGCCCTAAAGCCAAAATCGATAAAATCATCAAACAATTCCCGGAATTGGCCGAGCAGTTTCCGGAAATTCCCTCGTTGATTTATAAGGCCCTGGACAATGCCGCACACGCAAGACCCAATGCCGAAGCGCACAACCGCGAACTCGCCCTGTTGCGCCAGCAAATGGAGAGCAATCACCGCCGGACGGTATGGGCCATCCTGGCCAGTGCGGTTATGATCAGCATGGCGGTTTTCTTTCAATGAGCCGGAACAAAGCCAAAGTATGATCAGGCTTTGTATGAAATAATTGTCAAAAAATACCAATAAAAACATAAACAGGAGAGTCTATTATGTCGATTAAGAGAATGGCCGATCTGGATTTATCAGGCAAACGCGTACTGATTCGTCAGGATCTGAATGTGCCTGTGAAAAACGGCAAAGTCACCAGCGATATCCGTATTCAAGCCAGCGTACCGACAATTCAAAAGGCCTTGGCAGGCGGCGCTGCCGTCATATTGCTATCGCATCTGGGCAGGCCCGAGGAAGGGCAATACGCGGAAGACGCGTCACTAAAGCCGGTAGCCGAGCGCTTGTCGGAATTGCTCGGCCAGCCTGTCAGACTGGAGAAAGACTGGCTGGACGGCATTGACATCAAGAGCGGCGAAGTCGTACTCTGCGAGAACGTGCGTTTCAATGTCGGCGAGGGCAAGGACAGCGATGAGCTGGGCCGCAAAATGGCCGCGCTCTGCGATATCTTTGTAATGGACGCCTTTGGCACCGCGCACAGGGCGCAGGCCTCGACGCACAGCGTCGCCAAGCACGCGCCTGTCGCCTGCGCCGGCCCTTTGTTGGCCAGCGAACTGGATGCGCTGGGCAAAGCGCTGGAAACGCCGGTCAAACCTTTGATCGCGATTGTCGGCGGCTCCAAGGTGTCCACTAAACTGACGGTCCTGAAATCATTGTCTGAAAAAGTCGATCAACTGATCGTCGGCGGCGGCATTGCCAATACGTTTATTGCGGCCGCAGGCTTTCCTGTCGGCAAATCGCTTTACGAAGAAGACCTGATTGAAGAAGCCAAGCAACTGATCGAAATGGCCAAAAAGAATGGCTCGGATATCCCTATCCCGGTCGATGTGGTTTGCGCGAAGGAGTTCTCGGAAACCGCCATCGCCTCGGTCAAGAAAGTCGAGGACGTTGAGGCCGACGACATGATCATGGACATCGGTCCCGAAACGGCAAAGCACTATGCGCAGCTGCTGAAATCGGCCGGCACTATCGTCTGGAACGGCCCTGTCGGCGTGTTCGAATTCGACCAGTTCGGTAACGGCACGAAATCGCTGGCTACGGCTATCGCGGAAAGCAGCGCCTTCTCGATCGCTGGTGGCGGCGACACGCTGGCGGCTATCGACAAATACGGCATTAATGATAAAGTGTCCTATACCTCTACCGGCGGCGGTGCGTTCCTGGAATTTCTTGAAGGCAAAGAGCTTCCGGCCGTTTCCATTTTAAAATCACGAGCCTAGAGGTTTAAGTCCGGCGGTGTTTTTTATATAATGCACCGCCCTTTCATTTAAGTCAGTTAAAGACGACTCAATGAAACCGATCCCCGTCAGCCCGGTCGAACGGACTGACCCCCCTTTTAATTTATCAGGTTTAAAAATGGCCAGAGTCACGATCGAAGATTGTTTAGAAAATGTAGAAAACCGTTTCAAACTGGTTTTATTAGCCAGTACCCGAGCGCGTCAGCTCAGTAAGGGTGCGGATGAATTTGTCCAGCGCAATAAAGACAAGGATACGGTTGTCGCTTTACGCGAAATTGCGGCCGGCCATGTCACACCAGACAATGTCAACCTGCTGCATCGTACGGGCGACAGTCAGGAAACGACCAGCACCATGTTTTAATCGCTTCAGCCATGTTGAATATAGTCGCCGACACTATCGAACTGGAACGCCCTCAGGACAAACTGATCCGGCGTTTATGCGAGATTTTGAGCGACTATCTGGATCAGGCTCAGATCGATGAAATTGTCCGCGCTTATGAATTTGGCGCAACCGCTCACGCTGGCCAATTTCGTAAAACTGGCGAAGCCTATATTTGCCACCCTATTTCCGTTGCCATCAGCCTGGCTGAAATGCGCATGGACGCGCATGGCATCATGGCGGCCATCCTGCACGATGTCATTGAAGACACCCCGATCAGCAAGAAAGAGTTAGCCAAACAGTTCGGCCAGGAAGTGGCGGAACTGGTCGACGGGGTGACCAAACTCACCAAAATCGACAGCAAATCGCATGCCGAGGCGCAGGCCGAAAATGTCCGTAAAATGTTTATGGCCATGGCCAAAGACCTGCGCGTCATTATGGTCAAACTGGCTGACCGGCTACACAACATGCAGACGCTCGGCGCCATGAAGCCCGCAAAAAAGCGCCGCATTGCCCGTGAAACGCTCGACATCTATGCCCCGATCGCCAACCGGCTGGGCATGAACAATATCCGGCACAAGCTCGAGTCGTTGGGCTTTGAAGCAATGTACCCGCTGCGCCATGCCATTCTGAAAAACGCTGTCAGAAAAGCTCGCGGCAATCGCCGCAAGATTGTCGATACGATAGAAAACGCGATAAAAAACCGCCTGGAACAGGCCGGCCTGCACTGCGAGGTAGCTGGGCGCGAAAAGAATCTTTTCAGCATCTACCAGAAAATGCTGAACAAGAAGATTTCTTTTTCGGATGTTTTCGACGTCTATGCCTTCAGGATTTATTGCGACGATGTCGATAATTGTTACCGCGTCCTGGGCATCGTGCACAATCTGTACAAACCCATTCCGGGCCGGTTCAAGGACTATATCGCGTTGCCCAAGGCCAACGGCTATCAGTCCCTGCACACGATACTGATCGGCCCTTACGGCGTACCGATCGAAATCCAGATCAGAACGCACGAAATGCACCGCATGTCGGAATCGGGCATCGCGGCGCACTGGCTGTATAAATCCGACGACGATAAACCCGAGAAATTCCAGGCGGGCGCCAACGAATGGCTGCGTGAACTGCTGGAAATCCAGAAGTCGGCCGGCGATTCGCTGGAGTTTATCGATAACCTGAAAGTCGACCTGTTCCCGCAGGAAGTGTTTGTCTTTACGCCTCAGGGCGGCATTATCAAACTGCCGCGCGGCGCGACCATTATCGATTTCGCCTATGCCGTCCATACCGATATCGGCAATGCCTGTGTTTCCGCCCGAATCGACAAGCAACTGGTGCCGCTGCAATCGACGCTGGAAAATGGCGTCACGGTGGAAGTCATCACCGCTTCCTGGGCCCGGCCCAATCCGCTTTGGCTCAACTATGTCATTACCGCCAAGGCCCGCTCCAGCATACGCACGTATCTGAAGCACTTTAAACAGCAGGAAGCCATCAATCTCGGCCGCCGTTTGCTGGAAAAAGAGCTGCAAGCCATGCATCTGCATCTGGAAAGCATCGAGCAAGCCCGCATACTGGCGCTGCTCGATGCGATGTCCATGCACAATCTGGAGGAATTGCTCGAAGACATCGGACTGGGCAACAAAATGCCGTTCCTGATTGCCAAGCGCCTCACGCAGGATGACGTGCATGCAGCCGTCAAACTCGATAACAGCGAGAGCGGCGTAAAAAATCCGCTGATCATCAAAGGCACGGAAGGCATGGTCATTACCTTGGCCAAATGCTGCCGGCCCATTCCGGGCGATTCGATCATCGGCTTTTTCAATCCCGGCCGCGGCATTGTGGTGCATCACCACGAATGCCGTAACCGCATCGAAGCCAGAAAAAAACAGACCAGCTGGCTGGATGTCGAATGGAGTCCCGACGCCGTCGGCGACTTTCCGGCCGAAATTCGCATAGAAATACTGAATCAGCGCGGCTCCCTGGCGACGATTGCTTCGACGATCTCCGAGCTGAATTCCAACATCGAGAATGTCTCCGTGGTCGATCAGGACGACCGCGTTTCAGTTGACTTGATCACGTTGACGGTCAAAGACCGTGTGCATCTGGCCCAGATCATGCGCAAGCTGAAGGAATTATCGATTGTGCTGAAAATCAACCGGGTCAAAGCTTAGAAATAGTAAGGCATCTGTCGCTATCGTGAGCAAGCCGGTTCTTAAGCATTAGCTTTTCCGGTCATCTACCTAAAATCAATCTTCATCTATCCGCTATAAACACCGCCCCAGTTTGCAGGGCGAGTTTATTCGTCCTTTGAAAGCAGACAACACAGCATTTTTAAGCCAACTTAGCCATTTGCCCACGCTGGACCCAAGAAAATTTCCGCCAGATTCCTTATAATGCGCATGTAAGTGCGATTCTCGCCCAACTATTTAACTACTTTGCTAACAGATACACAGGAATAACAATGACAAAAGAAATCATCCAGACCGATAAAGCGCCTCAGGCCATCGGCACCTATTCGCAAGCGGTTAAAGTCGGCAACACCGTTTATCTTTCAGGCCAGATTCCATTGGTTCCGGCCACGATGACCATCATCGACGGCGACATCTCGGCGCAGATCACACAGGTATTCGAAAACCTGAAAGCGGTGGCCGAAGCGGCCGGCGGCGATCTGTCCGATATCGTCAAACTGAACGTGTTTTTAACCGATCTGTCCCACTTCCCTATCGTCAATGAGATCATGGGCCGCTATTTTCAGGCGCCTTATCCGGCACGCGCCGCGATCGGCGTGGCTGCATTGCCTAAAGATGCCGGCGTGGAAATGGATGGTATCATGCAGCTGAAAGCGTAACCCATCCAGCCAAAGCTTATCCTTTAAACCTGCCAATGAAGAACCCGGATTATCTGCATCAATCGGTCGCTTCATTGGCGGGCATAGGCGGCCAAACTGCGCAGCGCCTGGAAAAACTCGGCATCCGCACGATCCAGGACCTGATTTTTCACCTGCCGCACCGCTATGAAGACCGCACGCGCGTCTATCCTGTCGGCTCGTTGATGCCGGGCATGACCGTGCTGATCTGCGGCCGGGTTGAATTCACGGACATTCTGCCCCGAGGCCGTAAAAGCCTGATCTGCCGCATCAGCGACGGCACCGGATTCATCAGCCTGAAATTCTTTCATTTCAGCGCCAGCCAGCACAATGCGCTGCAGCCGGGCACGCTGATCAGCTGTTTCGCGGAAGTGCGCCACGGCTTTGCCGGGTTCGAAATGGTTCACCCCGAGTATAAAATCATCTCAAGCCCGGACAGCTGCGTGACTGAAACCTGCCTGACGCCCGTTTATCCGCTGACCGAAGGCCTCAGGCAGGCGACGTTAAGAAAAGCCATCAAACAGGCCCTGTCTATCTGCGTCCAGGAAAACCGGCTGTTGCCGGACTGGATCCCCGAGTCGATCTTAAAGCGCTACCATTACCCTTCCCTGCTGGAGGCCATACGAACCCTGCATGCACCGGATGAGTCGATCTCGATGACGGCCCTGCAGAACGGCAGCGTACCAGCATTGAAACGGCTGGCCTTCGAAGAACTGCTGGCTCATCACCTGAGTCTCAGGCAATCGAGAAATAAAATCAAGGTCTGGCAAGCGCCCCGGCTTCCTGGCAATCCGGTCATCAGTGAACATTTCATCCGCGTCCTGCCTTTCAGCCTGACCCGTGCGCAACAGCGCGTCATGGCCGAAATAGAGGCCGATTGCTGCCAGAGCCATCCGATGATGCGACTGGTTCAGGGCGATGTCGGCTCCGGCAAGACCGTCGTGGCCGCCTATGCGGCCTTGCTGGCGCTGTCGGCAGGCTTTCAGGTTGCGATCATGGCGCCGACCGAATTGCTGGCCGAACAGCACTTTCGCAGCTTCAGCAACTGGTTCGAGAATTTCCAGACGCAAGTGGTGTTTCTGACCGGTCAACTGAAAGGCAGCTCAAGAAAAGACACCTTGCAAGCCCTGACCGACGGCAGCGCCGGCGTCATCATCGGCACACATGCGCTGTTCCAGGAAAGCGTCAACTTTCACCGGCTGGGCCTGATTATTATCGATGAGCAGCACCGCTTCGGCGTGCACCAGCGGCTGGCGCTCAGGGAAAAAGGTCAGCAGACAGGGCTACGTCCGCATCAGTTGGTCATGACCGCGACCCCGATTCCACGCACGCTGGCCATGCTGCAATATTCGGATCTCGACATCTCGATCATCGACGAACTGCCGCCGGGCAGGAAACCGATCGTCACGAGCGTCATCCCCGCCGAGCGGCGCGACGACGTCATCGCGCGCATCGGCAATTGGGTCGCCCGGAAAAGACAGGCCTACTGGGTCTGCACGCTGATCGAGGAATCGGAAGTGTTGCAGTGCGAGGCAGCCGAGAAAACCGCCGAACGACTGACCCAGGCTTTGCCGAGTGTGCGCATTGGTCTGGTTCACGGACGCATGAAAGCAGCCGAAAAGGAGGCCGTTATGCAGGCCTTCAAGCAGCATCGGCTCGATCTGCTGGTTGCGACTACCGTCATCGAGGTCGGTGTCGACGTGCCCAATGCCGGCCTGATGATTATTGAAAACCCGGAAAGGCTGGGCCTGTCCCAGCTGCATCAGTTGCGCGGCCGCGTCGGTCGCGGCGAAGGTGATAGTTTCTGCCTGCTCATGTATCAGTCGCCTCTATCCGATACGGCCCGCCAGCGGCTCGGCATTTTAAGGGACAGCAATGACGGTTTCGTGATCGCCGAGAAAGACCTGCAACTGCGCGGTCCGGGTGAGGTCATGGGCACGCGGCAAACAGGAGCCATGCATTTTAAAATTGCCGATTTATCCCGCGATTCGGACTTACTGGATAATATCCAGCAGATCGCTGACACTTTTTTCAATGAATCCCCCGAAGCCGTACAGCCATTGATCGATCGCTGGCTGGGCGATGCAACAGACTACGCAGAGGTTTAGACCCGTTGGCCAACAAAAGCTTTTTATTCACGCAAGAACCCGGCTGGTTCGAGAACCGCCCGGGCACCCGCCATTGCCTTCCCGAAGACGTTCAGTCCTGGACTTATGAGACAGGCTCATTGACACAGCGCCTGCGCGATTATCACGGTGATGCCGTCGCCGTCAAAGTGCTTCAGCAACAATGGCGCACGCCGTTTTTAAGCGAGCGCAGGCTACTGAAATTACCCGAAAACCGCTACAGCCTGATTCGTGAAGTGCTGCTGCATGCCGACGGCAAGCCGCTGATCCTGGCCAGAACCATCATCCCGGCCCGAACCCTCAAAGTCGCCAAGCGCAGTTTGGCGCACCTGGGTAGCCGCCCGCTGGGCGAAGTGATTTTTTCCTACCCCAAGCTTGCGCGCCTGGAAATGGACGTGGCCCTGACCAGCCCGGCCATCTGGACCCGGGCAGCGATTGCCGAAGCGGGTATTACCGGACCGGTATGGGGCAGAAGAACCGTCTATGCCATTCGGCGCCGGCAGATGCTGGTCAGTGAGTTCTTTCTGCCGGCCGCGCTAGCGGTTTTGTAGTCGCGCCGTATAAAGCCACACATCAATCGAACTTTACGGCCGCTTAATGGCACTGGGATGGCGAATCAGCATCGAAAAGCCGTTCTTGTTTTTATTGAGCCAGCCGCGAACTTCGACATTCCGCCCCAAATAGCTGTTCATGTCCGGAAACAGCGACAACCACTTGCGCTCAATGCGCGCTTCAAACCGGTTGGAAAACTCCAGATAACTGTATTTCCGGCTGTTGCGGATATTAGAAACCTTGCCCACCAGCCGCGTCCATCCCGCATATCCCTGACCGGCAAGACTACTGACCGGCATGGCTGCATATTCAGCACGTTGCCAAATACCCAGTCCGGCCTGCTCGACCTGATCCTGGGCTTTGACCAACGTTTCGGCATGCAACAGATTGGGTGGATAAATACTGACGGCTGCAAGCCCTGCCGCGACCAGCTGCAGATTGATATGCTCATTGTCCTCGGTGAACAGATGCGCCAGAGTTCTCTTATATTTATCAGTTTTCTCGATATCGGTTTCCAGACGGACTTTGTCGTACTGTAGCTTATTGGTCAGCCAGAGTTTCGCCTCATCACCTCCGGCCTGGGCGTCTTCATTTCTGTGCCGGACTTCCGGCGTATTGATACCTAATAGCCGAACCTTACGACCATCCTCCAGCAGTACCGTATCGCCGTCGAATACTTTTTTAACGCGGTAAAAGGAATAACCCGGCTTGATATCGATGACTTTCGCATCAGGAAATGACCGGTCAGAGAAATGCTGGTTGCCACGGCCGTCCTGCCATTGATAGATTTCAGCGCCTGCCCAGGACGGCCACGCCAGCAGTAAAATCAGTAAAAACTTCATGAACCTGCCTGTATTATAATGATTGAAAATAATCTGTGTCCCAACCTGACAACCTCTACCGCCTTATGCTCACGATCATCCAACGCGTCACCACCGCCAAAGTCACCGTCAATAACGAAATCATAGGCCAAATCGGCAAAGGCATCATGGCGCTAGTCGCCGTTGAAAGAGATGACAGTGAAAAAGAAGCGCAACGGCTGCTGGAGCGCATACTTAACTATCGCATTTTTGCCGACGACAATGATCGCATGAATTTGAGTCTGCGCGATATCGACGGCGGCCTGTTGCTGGTCCCGCAATTCACCCTGGCCGCCGATACCAACAGCGGAAATCGCCCCAGCTTCACTCCGGCCGCATCGCCGGAAAAGGGGCAGCAGCTGTTCGGCTATCTGCAACAGATAGCCAGCGCGACTTACCCGCATGTCGAATTCGGCCAATTCGGCGCTGACATGCAGGTTGCGCTGATCAATGACGGGCCGGTGACGTTCACCTTAAGAACGACAAGCTAACCACGATAACTGAGCTTGGCTGCTAGCAAGCGGGGATAATTGAACTATATTGACTTTTTTATAATAACTGATGTTACGCACGGATCGTTTTTTATGTCATTTTCCGCGCCAAGCACAGCAGCTCTTAAGCCTATCCTGCCAAATGTTCGCACTGCATGCGTCTCGGCGAAATCCGACTGCAGGCCAAAGCCCTGCTCTGCCCAGACAGCACGCTAAGCTCCCGCTACCAATCATCCGTTTTGTCGTCCTCATAAGGCTGAGATTTAACATTTTTGGGAATTTTCGGCATTTTTGCCGTTCTGAGTAAGATCAACGCGCCGCCTAAAACAAAAAGCAGAGCGATGATGAATAATATTATCCACATAGAACACTCCTGAATTGACAGATAATCAGCCCGATACCAGCGACGGCTCAGGCGCGCCGCCCGTGCAATAACTTTAACCGATCGGCCGGGCACGAAGCTATATCCCTTAATCGACGCAAATTACGATAGAATATAGTCAATCAAGACCATTTATATAAATTTCATGAAACAAGTTGAACTGCTTTCTCCCGCCGGAACCCTGAAAAACATGCGCTATGCCTTTGCATTCGGTGCCGATGCCGTCTATGCCGGACAGCCTCGCTACAGCCTCAGAGTACGCAATAATGATTTTCTTGAAGACAATCTGGCCAAAGGTATCAGTGAGGCGCATGCGCTGGGTAAAAAATTTTTCCTGGCCACGAATGTGATTCCTCACAATGCCAAAATCAAAACCTTTCTGACCGATATTGCACCCATTATCGCCATGAAACCGGATGCCTTGATCATGGCCGATCCGGGGCTGATCATGATGGTGCGCGAAACCTGGCCCGACATGCCTGTCCATCTGTCCGTGCAGGCTAACACCGTCAATTATGCCACGGTAAAATTCTGGCAGACCATGGGTGTTGAGCGCATCATTCTGTCACGCGAACTGTCTTTGGATGAGATCGAGGAAATCCGCCAGCGCTGCCCCGACATGGAACTGGAAGTGTTTGTGCACGGCGCGCTGTGTATCGCCTATTCCGGCCGTTGCCTGTTGTCGGGTTATTTCAACCACCGCGATCCGAACCAGGGCACCTGCACGAATTCCTGCCGCTGGAAATACGACACGCTGCCCGCGCATGAAAATGCCGAAGGCGACTACGTGCTCGATGGCGGAGCCCTGTCCATGGCTGACATCAGCACGGCCAGTTGCGGCGGCGCGGATCGGCATCCATTGGCGGACAAGGTTTATTTCCTCGAAGAGGAAGGCCGCAAGGGCGAACTGCTGCCGGTCATGGAGGACGAAAACGGCACTTACATCATGAATTCGAAAGACCTGCGCGCCATCGAGCACGTGCAGCGTCTGGTTGAGATCGGCGTGGACAGCCTTAAAATCGAAGGCCGCACCAAGTCGCATTACTATGTTGCACGTACGGCGCAGACCTACCGCCAGGCCATTGACGATGCCCTGGCGGGTCGAGCCTTCCGGCCCGAACTGATCGGCGTGCTGGAAAACCTGGCCAACCGGGGCTATACGGACGGCTTTTATCAGCGCCATCATACGCATGAATACCAGAACTATATCACCGGGTATTCAAAAAGCCATCAGCAGCAGTTTTGCGGTGAAATCAGAAGTTATGACAAGGAAACTGGCTTGGCCGTGATCGATGTCAAAAACAAATTTGCGGTCGGCGATAAAATCGAAGTGATTCTGCCGGAAGGCAACCGGGACATTACCGTGGAACGCATGCTGGACATGTATGGCCGCGATATGCAGGAAGCACCGGGCGGGGGTTATGAAGTCAAGATACCGATGCCTGAAACCACCAGTAACCACGGCCTGATCGCGCGTTACTTCGCTTGATCAATTAATCACAGGTGGCCAAACCGGTCGCCCTATACCCTGGATTTTGACTATGAATTTCACGACTGCCGATCTTTGCGATGCCCATTCGGAAGAAGAACATTTCCAGATTGCCGAGCCCCTGTTCAAATCCTATGGCGCCAACCCGGCTTTCTATGGCCGGATCACCACGCTGAAAGTTTTCGAAGATAATGTGCTGGTCAGGCGAACGCTGGAAGAGAAAGTCGAAGACCGGGTCTTGGTCATCGACGGCGGCGGCTCGCACCGCTGCGCCCTACTGGGCAGCAATCTGGCCAGGCTGGCCGTCGACAACGGCTGGCAGGGCATCGTCATTTATGGCTGCCTGCGCGATTCCGCCATTATTGACCAGCTCCCTATCGGCATACGCGCGCTGCATACGCATCCATTGAAAAGCCATAAGAGAGGCATTGGGGATCGCGATATGCTCGTCACTTTTGCCGGGGTCAACTTCAAAAAAGATCATTTTTTATACGCCGATACCGATGGAATTATCGTGTCGGATACAATGTTGAGTTAGAATAAAATCAAATTAACCAAGTAAAGAAGTCAAGATATGCAAATTGTACTCGCTAACCCACGCGGATTCTGTGCCGGTGTAGACCGGGCCATCGAAATTGTTGACCAGGCCCTGGAAACGTTCGGAGCGCCAATCTACGTCCGCCACGAAGTGGTTCACAACCGTACTGTAGTTGAAGGCCTTAAACAAAAAGGCGCTATTTTCATTGAAGATTTATCCGACGTGCCGGTCGGCTCCTACCTGATTTTCAGCGCCCACGGCGTATCCAAGCAAGTACAACAAGAAGCCGAAGAGCGTAATTTAACCGTTTTCGATGCCACTTGTCCGCTGGTCACGAAAGTACATTTGCAGGTCGCCAAACACGCCAAATCCGATCGCGAAGTCATCCTGATCGGCCATGCCGGCCACCCGGAAGTGGAAGGCACAATGGGACAATATGAAAAATGCACCGAAAACGGAGGCATTTACCTGGTTGAAACGCCGGAAGATGTTAAAAATTTGAAAGTCAATAATCCGGATAACCTGGCTTACGTCACGCAGACAACCTTGTCGATGACCGACACCAAGATCATGGTCGACGCCTTGAGAGCGCGTTTCTCCGGCATTCAGGAGCAGAAAAAAGACGACATCTGTTACGCGACCCAGAACCGCCAGGATGCGGTCTATGAACTGGCCAAAACTTCCGACATTATCCTCGTCGTCGGCTCGCCCAACAGCTCCAACTCCAACCGCCTGCGCGAGATCGCCGAACAGCTCGGCAAACCGGCCTATCTGATCGATACAGCGAAAGACATGAAACAGGACTGGTTCAACGGCGTTAATGTAGTCGGCGTCACGGCTGGCGCCTCGGCACCGGAAGTCCTGGTTCAGGAAGTCATCAATCAGCTCAAGCAATGGGGCGGTGAATCAACTACCGAGATCCAAGGCATAGAAGAAAAAGTCGTGTTCTCTTTGCCCAAGGAATTAAAAAAACACATGAACTGACCGTGCATTCCGGGTGACCGTTCCGGCGGTCACCCAAAGGCATTTCCCTTCTGACTGCCCAAGTCATTGTTTTCACGAGCAGAATGCTCAAACTGCAAAAAAGACTGGCAACGCAATATTATTTATTGCTAATATGTTTTTTCA
Organism: Methylobacter luteus IMV-B-3098; assembly: GCF_000427625.1. Taxonomy (GTDB): domain Bacteria; phylum Pseudomonadota; class Gammaproteobacteria; order Methylococcales; family Methylomonadaceae; genus Methylobacter; species Methylobacter luteus. The sequence continues at coordinate 82,237 of NZ_KE386569.1, read as the reverse complement.
TTTTTTTCAGGAGACAACCATGACCTTAACCCCAATGGATCTTGTTGCCCAAGCCAAGCAACATATCACTGAAATAAACATTGATGATGCCAAAAACGAACTCGGGAAGAGCATGATTCTGGACGTCAGGGAACCGGCCGAATACACGGCAGGCCACCTGCCCGAAGCTGTCAATATTCCACGCGGGGTACTGGAATTCAAAATAGGCTCGCACCCCGATTTTCAGGATAAGCAGGGTGAGAAAATTATCGTTTACTGCCAGACCGGCGGCCGCTCGGCATTGGCGGCTGAAGCGTTGAACAAGATCGGATACAACAATGCTGTCAGCATGGCCGGCGGATTCAAAGCCTGGTCAGACAACGGCAATGAAGTGAAAGTGTGACAGAACTCGAATCTGTACGTCTGGACAAATGGCTATGGGCTGCGCGTTTTTTTAAAACGCGCAAGCTGGCCTCTGATGCCGTTTCCGGCGGCAAGGTCCATCTGAACGACCAACGCACAAAACCCAGCAAGGAAATCAAACCCGGCGCAAAGCTTTCCATCAGCAAAGATCACTACACCTGGGACATTACCGTCATCGCGATCAGCGAGCAGCGCCGTCCGGCCAAAGAAGCAGTCCTGCTCTATGAGGAAGCCGCCGAAAGCCAGGAAAAACGCCAGCAGCAAATGATTCAGCAGCGTGAACAGCGGGAATTATTCGGCCTGAACAATAGGGATCACAAACCGAACAAGAAAGAAAGGCGCCTGATTCATCGCTTTAAGCAAGGGTGACTACAAACAGGTTGGCGGCTTAGGCAAGCCGGCCAGTTTGCAGGCGTATTTTAACGGTCCTTCGGGAAACAGCTTATGCAAATACCGGCTGTTGCCTTTTTCCTCGCCCAATGCCTTGGCAACGGCTTTGGTGAATACCCGCGCGTTCGGCAAGTGCTTGAACTGCCGATAGTAATCGCGGATAAACAGGATGATTTCCCAGTGGCGCTCATCCAGCTCAATATTATCTGATTCCGCCAATCGCCTTGCGACCTCTTCATTCCAGTCAGCAGCATTGACCAGAAAGCCCTGATCGGTGACATCCAAAGACCGGCCCTGAACGGTCAAGACCATGACTGAATCACGTGATTGTTGACAGCCAGCTCGACCAGCCCGGCATAATCAATGATGTCAATGCCTTCGACCAGTTCATCAGCGGCAATGCCGCGCACAGCCACATCCTCCGACAAGACACACAGGCGGTTCGTGCCGAGCAGCTGCGTCAATGAGGCGCTCAGCAGACCATCCCGAAGAATCCGCAATACCGCGTTTTCAAGAAACACCACGACATCGCCGGCCTCAATGCGTTCCAGAACGGCTGTCTCTATCGGTGACTGAAAAACAAGGTGCAACACGTTAATGGTTATCCGTTAATTTAAGCCCGATAATGCCGGCAATGACCAGCGTAATGGACAGCAATCGGTACAGGTCGGTCGATTCCTTGAATAGAAAAATGCCGATTATCGCCACGCCTACTGCGCCCATGCCTGTCCAGACCGCATAAGCGGTTCCAAGCGGCAGGGTTTTAATGGCCAGCATCAGCAGATAAAAACTGCAGCCCCCCGATATCATGGTGATGATACTGGGCCAGAGCTTGGTAAAGCCTTCGTTATATTTAAGGCTTAAAGCAAACACAATTTCTGCGAGACCCGCAGAAAACAACAGCAACCACGCCAACGCACACCTCTTAATTCATGCATAAAAAATATCGCCTATTTTACAATAGGCGACTCAATAGCATGAGGAATTTTAATAGTACCCATGATTACCAGACATTAACGGGCAAAAACCGGTCAGCCTGAGATTAATAATATCTTCCATAACCGTGCCTGTCATAATAGCCATAATGATCATTGCGCTTCAGATCGGAAATCCGCTCGGAAACATGATTCAATCCGTTGTTTAAAATGCGGCGTTCGGGCCTGGTCAGCATGCCATCGCTTTTAAATCGGCTCTCGACCCTGGCGATTTTTTGCTGCTGTTTTCTGAGAGCGAGTACTTCTCTGGGCGAAAGTTGCCCGCGATGAATGCCTTTCTCGATTTGCCGCCGCTGATTCTGCTGACGAACGTCAATCCAGTCGCCCTGTCTGTCATAATGATGATAATCAGGTGAGTAGTGGCCTCTGAAATCAGCCTGCACAAAAGATGTAAAAAACAAACCTGCAATTAAACCGATAACTCTTAAACTTTTCATGGCAAACCTCCATCGTTAGGGTTGACTGTAGATTAAGAAGCACGGCATGAATGCAAACTGAACGCTGCAAGAAGTGATAAAATCCCCACATGACCATTATTCTCCCATCCGCTCAGCGCAAAATATATACGGTTACACAGCTCAACAGGGAAACCAGCCAATTACTTGGCGATCATTTTCTGACCGTTCTGGTCGAAGGCGAAATATCCAACTTAAGCACGCCCTCCTCCGGCCATCTTTATTTTTCATTGAAAGATACCAATGCACAGGTCCGTTGCGCCCTGTTCAAAAACCAGCAGCGCAAGTTCGGATTCAAACCCGAAAACGGCAAGCAAGTCATTGTCAAGGCGCAAGTCAGCCTTTATGAACCCAGAGGCGATTACCAGCTTATCGTCGAACAGATCGAAGAAGCCGGCGACGGCGCCTTACGCCGGGCTTTTGATGCCTTAAAGCTCAAACTGCTGACGGAAGGTCTGTTCGATAGCGCCAATAAGAAAAATCTGCCCGTCCTGCCGAAAACCATCGGCGTTATCACCTCGCCGTCGGGTGCTGCCATCCGGGACATTCTGACCGTTCTGCGCAGGCGTTTCGCGGCTGTGCCGGTCATGATCTATCCGGCAGCCGTGCAGGGAGACAATGCCAAACATGAGATCGCCAAAGCCATAGCCACAGCCAACAGGCAAGCCCTGTGCGATGTGATTATTCTTGGCCGGGGCGGCGGTTCACTCGAAGATTTATGGGCTTTCAATGAGGAAATCGTGGCGCGCGCCATTTTTGCCAGCGACATCCCGATCATTACCGGCATAGGCCATGAGACTGACTTTACCATTGCCGACTTCGTCGCCGACCTGCGCGCGCCGACGCCCTCAGCCGCGGCGGAACATGCCGTGCCCGATCAACAAGCCTGGCTGGCGCAATTCGTTTATCTGGAATCGCGGTTGCATCAACTACTGCAGCGAAAGCTAAACCAGACCCAGCAGACATTGGACTGGCTCAGCAGACGACTGCAACAGCAGCACCCGGGGCAGAAACTGGCAAGAAACATGCAGCGCATGGATGAACTGGAATCAAGGCTTCATCAAGCCATGCATGCCAGGCTGCGCCAGCATGCCAGCCTGCTGGAAGCCAGAACGGCCAAATTGTGGCAACACAGCCCCATCATTACGATAAACAGCCATACACAGCGGCAACACTACCTCAACAAACGCTTGACCAGCGCCATGCGATATCGTCTGGAACAACTGGACCAACGTTTATTGAACGCCAGTCAGACCCTGAACGCCGTCAGCCCCCTGGCAACGCTGAACCGAGGCTATGCCATGGCCATCCATTTGCCGTCCGGCCAAATTATCAGGTCCACCGACCAGCTCAAAGCAGGCGATTTGATCCGGACTCGCCTCGCCCAGGGCCAATTCACGAGTCAAATCAAAACCATTGATTAGAATATCCTGATCATTCTGATACGAATCATTTTATTTTTGTTGCGATAAAGCCAAAACACCTATAAAGTTGCGCGATTTTATCGCGTGTCGGGTCCAAACAGACCCAAAATCTTATTGGGTTGTTGATACTATTATGAGAATACTGATTCTTGGCGCCGGCATGACCGGTGCTTCGGTCGCCGAGGCACTGGCGAGCGAAGAAAACGATATTGTTGTCATCGATTATAAAACCCATCTGCTGGATGCCTTGAAGGAACGCTTCGATATCGCCACGGTCGTTGGCAATGCCGCCCACCCCAGCGTTCTGGAACAAGCTGGCGTATATAATACCGATATGGTCATTGCCGTAACCGACCGCGATGAAACCAATATGCTGGCCTGCACGATCATCAACAAGCTCTATAGCCGCCCGAAAACGATCGCCCGCATCCGCGCCATCGATTACCTGCAAAATCCCAAACTGTTCGCTCCCGGAGGCATTCCTGTCGATATCGTGATCAGCCCGGAGCAAATCGTCATGGAATCGATACGCAACCTGATTGAACTGCCGGGCGTCTTGCAGATTACCGATTTCGCCGACGGACTGGTGCGGCTGTTTTCGTTGAAAGTGGGCCCGGACGGCTTTTTAACCGGCAAAAAAATCAAGGAACTGAAAGGTCGCCTGTCAGGCGGCAAAATTCGTATAGCGGCTATTTTCAGGCAAGGACGACCTTTGGTCGCGAATGGCGAGGCCTTTATCGCCACCGGTGACGAGGTGTTCATCGTGGCCCCGCGCAAGGAAGTGCAGCAAGTATTGAAAGACCTGCGGAAACTGGAAGCTCCGTTAAAACGCATTATCATTGCCGGCGGCGGACATATCGGTAAGCGTCTGGCGCTGGCCCTGGAAAAAAACCATCAGGTCAAAATCATCGAACGGAATCCGGAACGCGCCCAAAAAATCGCCAATGATCTTAATCGCACCGTGGTACTGCAGGGCGATTGCACCGATGAATCCCTCCTGCTCGATGAGTCCATCGATAAAACCGACCTGTTTTGTGCGGTTACCGACCATGACGGCGAAAACATTATCTCGGCTTCGCTGGCGAAACAGTTGGGCGTTCGCAAGGCAATATGCCTGCTCAACAACCGATCTTACACAAAGTTACTGCCCGGCACCGGCATCGACGTGGCTGTCCAGCCCAACGTTGAAACGTTGGGCAGCATCCTGAAATACGTCAGACGCGGCGATGTGGCGCGCGTCAGTTCCTTATGCGGCGGCACCGCCGAAGCAATCGAGGCCGTCGCACACAAAGGCAATGGCGAGAACTCGGTAGTAGGGCTGCAAGTGGACGCCATTCAGTGGCCGGAAGGCATCGTACTGGGTGCTTTGATCCGCGACCGGCAGGTTATTTCCATACATCATGACACAGTCTTCGAGGAAGGCGATCATGTCGTGATGTTTGCACTGGATAAAAAACTAGTCACTTATATTGAGCAGAAATTTCAACCCCTCAGTAAATAACCCTTTCGGCGATGCTCTATAAAGTCGTTTGGCCTAAGCCCGTGTTGTCATCGCTACATGACTAAATTGTCGTATTTCGAATATATACGTCATTTATCGCAGTTGTGCTTTTAAACCATTACACAATTCCAGCATTTTCATGAATGTCATTTTTACTATTATCCATATTTTTGGCCTGGTCACGATAGGCTTTAGCGCCTTGATGGCTACCTGCCTGATGACATCATTGATCAGCCATGACGGCGCCACGATCGCTTTTTTTGAAGGCACAGGGATTACTTTGCTGCTGGGCGCTTTAATGTTTTTTCCAAGTCTACGCACATCTAAAAAAGTATCCAGGCAAACAAGTTTTCTTTTGGTGTCTATGACGTGGTCGCTGATTCCGGCGTTTTGCACGCTGCCATTCATGATCTATATGCCGGAAATCAGTTTTATCGATGCGTATTTCGAGACAGTCTCCGGCCTGACCACTACCGGCGCATCGACACTGAGCGGACTGGATCATTTACCGATGTCGCTCAACCTCTGGCGCCATGAACTGAATTGGATCGGTGGCATGGGCATCATCATTTTGGCGGTAGCCATCCTGCCTATCCTCGGTATCGGCGGCATGCAGTTATATAAGGCCGAAGCGCCAGGCGCAGTCAAGGAGTCCGAGTTGCCTCCGCGCATAGCGCAAACGGCAAAAGCCCTGTGGCTGGTCTACGCAGGCTATACTGTAATCTGCATCATCGCATTGAAACTGGCCGGAATGACCTGGTTTGATGCAGTCTGCCATGCGTTTTCCGCTATGAGTTTAGGCGGATTTTCAACGCATGACAGCAGCATCGGCTTTTTTAACTCGCCTGCTATTGAAATGGTATTAACTGCATTTCAATTACTGGCAGCCATTAATTTCGCGACCCACTTCATTGCAATCCGAAAACAGACCCTGAAACCTTATGCCAAGGATATGGAAGCGAGAAGCTTCCTGATATTGATGTTTGTCAGCTGTATTGCAGCAACTACAGCCTTATGGTACCAGGGTACGTATCCGGATTATTTAACCGCATTACGTCACGCTTCATTCAACCTGGTCACTATCGCCACCTCCAGCGGCTATTCCAGCCAGGATTTCAACCAGTGGCCTATTTTCGTGTCAATGCTGATGTTATTCCTGAGCTGTATTTCCGCATCTTCCGGCTCTACCGGCGGCGGCATACGCATGATCCGCACAATTATTCTGGTGAAACAATCACGCCTGGAGCTCTACAAATTTATCCATCCTTTTTCAATTAAGCCTTTGAAAATAGGCAACAATATTATCAATCACAATATTGTTGCGTCCGTGACCGGGTTTATTTTTCTGTACTTTATCAGTATCGTTATCATGGTTTTCACGCTGCTGCTGAGCGGCATGGACTTCCTCAGCGCATTCACAGCCATTATTGCCAGCTTTAACAACACGGGCCCCGGCCTCAATCAAGTCGGTCCTGCGACTAATTACGCCAGCCTGACCGATTTCCAGACCGGTGTTTGCATCATTGCCATGCTGCTGGGACGCGTGCAGATCTTTTCGATGATTATCTTGTTTGTGCCTGAGTTCTGGAAAAAATAAGGCGATGATTACCTTTGTCTTTAGACTACGGTTTAGTAAAGGACCATTGCTGTAATACTTTATAAAAAACACCTTCCGGCACACTGCACGATTCCATCAGACAAAATGATTCGGCATGCCAGGTAATGGGTGTGAAATCCTGTTCGATGGCCCGAGCTTGTCTGGCCAGGGTAATATGCGGCGTATACGGCCTCGTATCGGTTTGCACACCGCAGTCCGCCGCCGCTTTATCCAGCGCTTCCGCCAACGCCACCACCTCCTGCCCGAATTGCTGACAGGTCAGGCATAAAATCCTGGGCCTGCTCCAGTAACTCAACCGGTCAAACGTCAATGTAAAAGGTTCGATGGAAATGCCTGCAACGCTTTTCCTGATCGCAGCTTCAGTCGCTTCATCAACATTGCCTAAAAAAACCAGCGTCGCATGCAGATTTTGTGCGGGCACCCACCTTACCCCCTTAGCGTCGATGGTTTTCTGTAACCGCATGAGTTCTTGTCTGGTTTCATCGTCCGGCCATAATGCAAAAAATAGCTTTTTCATGAGCGAACCCTCTCAATGCTGAAAAATTCCTTGTATAAATATTCAGCGCATCAGTCAAGCAAAGTTCAAATTAATGAATTTCATGACCCTTAAAACGAAAAAAGCCGCAGCCCGCTCTAAGCGGGCTGCGGCTTTTGCTTTCGATAAATGCCTCAGCTTACAGCTTAGCCAATACGGCTGCGACCGTTTCACCCATCGAAGACGGCGTCGGACAAATCGTAACGCCCAGCTCTTTCAGCATCGCGACTTTCTCTGCCGCGCTTTCGCCCGCCGATGAAATAATCGCGCCGGCATGTCCCATGCGACGGCCTTCGGGCGCCGTTAAACCGGCGATATAAGCCACGACCGGCTTGCTCATGTTTTGCTTGGCGAAGATGCCGGCTTCCACTTCTTGCGGACCGCCGATCTCGCCGATCATGACCACGACCTTGGTTTCCGAATCCTGTTCGAATTTCTCCAGGATATCGCGGTGCGAGCTGCCGTTGATGGGATCGCCGCCGATACCGACCGAAGTGGAAACACCGATGCCCAAACGTTTCATCTGGTCAGCGGCTTCATAGCCCAAGGTGCCTGAACGCCCGACGATACCGACATTGCCCTTCATATAGATGTGTCCCGGCATAATGCCGAGCATGGCGCGTCCGGGACTGATCGTACCGGCGCAGTTAGGGCCGGTCAGCACCATTCTTTTCTCTTTGGGGAATCGGCGCAGAAAGTTTTTCACTTTCATCATGTCCTGTGTAGGAATACCATCGGTGATCGCTACGCAGTATTTGATGCCCGCATCGGCCGCTTCCATGATCGAGTCGGCCGCGTAAGCAGGAGGAACAAAAATGATACTGGCTTCGGCGCCGACTTTCTGCACGGATTCCTTGACCGTATTAAAGACGGGCAGCCCCAGATGCGTCTGCCCCCCCTTGCCCGGCGTGATGCCGCCGACAACATTGGAACCGTAATTAATCATGTCCTGGGCATGAAAAGTACCGATTTTGCCGGTAAAGCCCTGAACAATAATGCGTGTGTTTTCGTTAATTAAAATAGCCATTTATAGTTTCCCCTTAGCCAGCTTTTGCGACAGCTTCATTACGCGCTTGAACGGCTTTTTCAGCAGCTTCTGCCAATGTTTCTGCCGTAATGATAGGCAAACCACTTTCAGCAATAATTCTACGTCCCTCTTCCACGTTCGTGCCGGACAAACGTACGATCAACGGAATTTTCATATCGATTTTCTTGACCGCTTCGACCACGCCTTCAGCGATCCAGTCACAGCGGTTGATGCCGGCGAAGATGTTGACCAGCATCGCTTTGACGTTTTCATCGGCCAATACCAGGCGGAAGGCTTTTTCGGTACGCTCGGCTGAAGCGCCACCGCCAACATCGAGGAAGTTGGCAGGCTCACCGCCGGCCAGTTTGATCATGTCCATCGTCGCCATGGCCAGACCGGCGCCGTTAATCATGCAACCGATATCGCCGTCCAGGCCGACATAGCTCAAACCGCGGTCTGCCGCAGCCATCTCGCGCGCATCTTCCTGGGTCTTATCGCGCAGCTCGGCTACTTTCGGCTGACGGAACAAGGCATTGTCGTCAAAGCCCATTTTCGCATCCAGGGCAATCAGCTCGCCGCTGCCGGTAACAACCAGCGGGTTAATTTCCAGCATGTTGGCATCCAGATCGCGCAGCGCACGGTAGCAGCCTTTAATTGTCTTGACGGCATGGCTCAGCATGGCCGCATCCATGCCCAAGGCGAAGGCCATTTCACGCGCCTGAAAATCCTGCAGACCTACCGCCGGCTCAATGTAGATTTTAGTAATCGCTTCAGGATTGGTTTCAGCCAGTTCCTCGATTTCCATACCACCCTGCGCCGAGCCGACCATGACGATACGCTCGGAACTGCGGTCCACCAAAAAGCAGAAATAAAGCTCTTTCGCGATATCGGTTCCGGCTTCAACATACAGTCTTGAGCAGACTTTACCGGCCGGTCCTGTTTGATGCGTGACCAGTCTCTTGCCCAGCAGCGCTTCCGCGGCCGCCTCAACTTCTCTGTCTGTTTTGCAGATTTTAATGCCGCCGGCTTTACCACGAGCTCCCGAATGAATCTGTGCCTTTACAGCCCAGACATTGCCGCCGATTTCCCTGGAGCGTTGCACCGCTTCTTCCGGGCTGTAAGCCATTCCACCTTCAGCGATTTTAACTCCGTAACCGCTTAAAATTTCTTTCGCTTGATACTCATGAATATCCACAGCATCTCTCTCTAAATTAATATTTTAAAAATTATCAGCAATAGGCCTGTTTGATAAGTGTGGCCCCGTCTCTGTTGTTATTTATTATCTGGTTTTAGCAGCAATGGCTTCAGCAGCTCTCACGACATTGTTCGCCATTCTTTCCGATGCCGCGTCGATCAAGCGGCCATCGAGCGCCGCCGCGCCTTTGCCCTGTGCCGCCGCTTCCTTCAAAGCGGCTAGTATGCGTTGTGCTTTCTCGACTTCAGCCGCAGGCGGTGTAAACACTTCATTGGCCAATTCCACCTGAGACGGATGAATCGCCCATTTACCCTCGCAGCCGAGCGCTGCCGCGCGTCTTGCGGCCATTTTATAACCTTCGGGATCTTTAATGTCGCCAAATGGTCCGTCAATAGGGCGCAGGCCGAATGCACGACAAGCGACAGTCATGCGGCTGATTGCGGCATGCCACTGATCGCCCGGATAATCGGGGTTCAGGCCGCCGATGTTGGTGGTTCTGGCGCGGTTGCTGGCCGCATAGTCGGCCACGCCAAAATGCAGGGCCTCCAGGCGACCGGAAGCGCCACTGCGCGCGATATCTTCAACATTGGCCATGCCCAGCGCCGTTTCGATCAGCGCCTCAATGCCGATTTTATTTTTTAGTCCCTGCTGCATTTCCAGCTGATTGAGCATCGCCTCAACCATATAGACATCGCCATAAACGCCGACTTTCGGAATCAGGATGGTGTCAATTTTGCTACCGGCCTGCTCGACCAGATCAACCACATCGCGCACCATATATTGAGTATCGAGACCGTTGATACGTACTGAAAGGGTAACCCCATGACCTTTCCAATCCAGATCGTTGATCGCTTCGATGACATTTTTACGTGCTTGCAACTTATCATCGGGAGCAACCGCATCTTCAAGATCAAGAAAGATGAAATCCACGCCGCTCTTCATCGCTTTTTCGAACATACCGGGGTTTGAGCCCGGAACAGCTAGTTCACAGCGTTGAACCCGTTGAACTGACGCTTCATATAATGTGTGACTCATTGATACCTTCCAATTTTATAATTAAACTAGGGACCCTGTTTTCAGTGCTTGCACGGCCTTCTCCGGCTTAAGCCGGACATAAATTAACCGACCATTTTACTTTCAGAGTCGTCAAAGTCAATTTTTAAAGCGCATGTTACCAATCAGTTCTTGCCGATTTATAGCGGCTATGTCATTATTGGGCGTTTTTTTGAGCTTTTATCTAATGCTCAACCTTGTTTTAATTTGATATTCTACTAATTATTTTTAAAGAGGCGATACAATGGCTGGTCGTAACCACCTATATATTCCTGGCCCTACCAACGTGCCAAGTGAAGTTCTGAATGCTATGCATGTCAACATGGAAGATCATCGCTCACCTATCTTCCCCAAGCTGCTGAAGCCTCTTTTACAGGACCTTAAAAAAGTATTTAAAACAGAAACCGGGCAGGCATTTATTTTCCCCGCCACCGGTACTGCAGGCTGGGAAATTGCCTTAACCAATACCTTAAACCCGGGCGATAAGGTATTGATCTATCGTTTCGGCCAATTTAGCCACTTATGGGCTGAAATGGCAAAACGCCTGGGCTTCAATGTTGAAATTCACCAGGAAACCTGGGGCAAAGGCATTCCTCTGGACAAATTGGAAGCCCGTTTAAAAGAAGATACAAAACACGAAATCAAAGCTGTTTTGGCGACCCACAATGAAACGGCAACTGGCGTTACCAGCGATATCGGCGGCGTGCGCAAAGCCATGGACGCGGCCAACCACCCTGCCCTGTTATTCGTTGACGGCGTCAGCTCGATTGCCAGCCTGGATTTCCGTATGGATGAATGGGGTGTTGACGGCGCTATCAGTGGCTCGCAAAAAGGCTTTATGCTGCCGGCCGGCGGCGCATTTTTGGCTTTCAGCCAGAAGGCATTGCACGCAACTGAAGCATCCACCTATCCGCGTTGCTTCCTGGATTTAAGAGACCAGATGACGGCGAATAAAGACGGCTATACACCGTATACGCCTGCACTGCCTATCCTCTACGGCCTGCGCAAGTCGCTGGACTTGTTATTGGAAGAAGGGCTGGAAAATGTTTACGCCCGCCACTATCGCCTGGCCGAAGGCACGCGTAACGCCGTTGCCGCATGGGGATTGAAGTTATGCGCACAACCCGGTTTTGAGTCGGATACGGTATCCGCGATTGTTGTACCTGAAGACAAAGATGCTCGTGATGTAATCAGCACAGCATTCAATAAGTACAATATCTCATTGGGTGCGGGTCTGTCAGAAGTCGCTGGCAAGGTTTTCCGTATTGGTCATGTCGGCGACATGAATGACGTGTCCATGCTGGGCGCGATCGCCGGCGTTGAAATGGCGATGCTGGATAACGGCTTCGATATCAAGCCTGGCTCAGGCGTTGCTGCCGCGATTGAATATTACCGGTCCACGGCAAAATAACGCGACTGCATAATCAGCATAGAAACCCAAACAAAGGCATCCCGTTATTAACGGTGATGCCTTTGTGCTTTATAGCGTTACTTTTTTCAAATCCCAAAATACAAGTTTCTTACTTGGAGGATATTAATGAGCAAACCTAAAGTCTTCGTCACGCGCAAGTGGCCCGAATCCGTTGAAGCCAAACTGAAAGAGCTTTATGACGTTACTTTAAATGAATACGACCGCCCGCTGTCTGCCGCTCATTTCAAAGACGCGCTGCAAAGCTACGATGCCGTATGCCCGACCGTTTGCGACTCATTCCCGGCGGATGTCATTAATGTCCCGAACAAGCGCTGCAAGATCCTGGGCAACTTCGGTGTCGGTTTCAATCATATCGACATCCATGCCGCCAAGGAACAGGGCCTGGTTGTCACCAATACACCCGGCGTATTAACCGAAAGCACCGCCGATATCGCCATGACCCTGTTACTGATGTCGGCGCGGCGCGGCGCCGAAGGCGACCGTTTGGTTCGCGCCAGACAATGGACCGGCTGGTGCCCGACTCATATGATGAGTTCCGATGTCACGGACGCCACATTAGGCCTGATCGGTTTTGGCCGCATTGCTCAGGCCATGGCGCGAAAAGCCCATCATGGTTTCAATATGAAAATCTTTTATTTCAGTCCCCGTGCCGCAGATCAGCAAGTCGTTAATGAGCTCGATGCGACGCGCTGTGATTCAATTGAAGAGCTTATGCAGGTCTCCGACTTCGTTTCGCTGCACTGTCCGGGAGGCGCCGAAACGCGGCATTTAATCAATGAAGAGCGGCTTAACCAAATGAAACCGACGGCTCATTTGATCAACACTGCGCGCGGCGATGTCGTCGACAGCAAAGCGTTAATCAAAGCCCTGAGAGAAAAAAGAATCGCTGGCGCCGGCCTGGATGTTTATGAAGGCGAGCCCAACATTGACGAAGGTTTTCTAACATTGGACAACGTATCGCTATTGCCTCACTTAGGCAGCGCCACTATTGCTACGCGTACGGCCATGGGAGAAAAAGTACTGAAAAATCTGGCGGCCTTTTTTGCTGGACAGGAACCACCCGATCGGGTCGTTTAATTAAAGAAAGGGCGGTTAAACCGCCCTTTTTTGTTTTTACTGAAAAAGATTTTCAAAGTAAATGCCTGATAGAATCCCTTTCCTCTTTTAATTCGGCCTCCGTAGCCCGCATTCTTTGCATACTGAACTCGTTGATATCAAGCCCTTTGACTATATTGATCTGGCCATCAACGACCGTGACAGGGTAGGAATAAACCAAGCCCGGCTCGATGCCGTAACTGCCATCCGATGGCACCGACATACTGACCCAATCGCCTTCCTTGGTGCCCAAGGCCCAGTTGCCCATCTGATTGATCGCGGCATTGGCCGCCGATGCGGCACTGGACTGTCCGCCTCTGGCTTTTATGATCGCCGCCCCGCGTTGTTGAACGGTAGGTATAAATTCTTTTACAAACCAGTTATGATCAACCAGCGACAAGGCTTCCTGACCTTTGACCCTGGCATGATGCAGATCAGGATACTGGGTAGTGGAATGATTGCCCCAGATAGTCATGTTTTTTACATCGGATGGCAATACGCCGCACTTTTCAGCCAATTGACTTATTGCCCGGTTATGGTCCAGCCGACTCATGGCGGAAAAATTCTCCGGCTTTAAATCCGGCGCATTATTTAAAGCGATCAAGGCATTGGTGTTGGCTGGATTGCCTGTTATCAGTATTTTTATATTCCGGTTGGCCACTTCATTCAAGGCCTTGCCTTGAATCGCGAAAATCTCCGCATTGACCTCCAGCAAGTCTTTACGCTCCATGCCGGGCCCGCGCGGACGCGCACCAATCAAAAAAGCGTAATCGACGTCCCTGAACGCCACTTTAGGATCGGCCGTGACTTCAATGCGATGCAGCAGCGGATAAGCGCAATCCTTCAATTCCATGACCACGCCCTGTAAAGCATCCATAGCCGGCGGAATTTCCAGCAAATGCAGAACGATCGGTTGCTCAGAACCAAGCAGTGAACCCGCCGCCAAGCGAAATAGCAATGAATAACTGATTTGCCCTGCCGCACCTGTAACCGCGATATGAACGGGTGTTTTCATCTGTTTTCCTAGTTTCTATAATGTTTTTCAGAACTTATGGTTAAGTTCCAAATGATCGGAAATCATATAACATCCAACTCTTTTATATTCCCGACACCACATATCTATTTAATACCCAACTATCCATACTACATAACTACAGCACAATTTAAATAAATAATAACGAAAAGCCCACGTTCCACGCAACCTAATAAGCCCTCACCCCTCAAAACATGTCAAATAATGAGCACTACCTCTCAATGCCGCATAAAGTAATGCTTAAATGGAGCACTAAAGGGTTTATCGAGTATAATGCCGCGATTTACGAATCGTATTTCTGGGTAATTTTCTAAACCACTCTCAGGTAAGTTAATGAAAAAACTGCTATTCCAATTCGATACAGACGCTCACCCCTCCGTTTTCGATACTGTTGTAGGCTATGATGGCGGTGCGGATCATGTGGTCGGGTACGGAGGACTGACACCGGACAACATCACTTCCCTAGTGGAAGGCACTATTTTCACGCGCGCACCTAAGGAAAAGAAAAACACAGCCATTTTCGTCGGTGGCAGCGACATGGTCGCAGGCCAGGAGCTCTTTACGGCCGTACAAAAGCATTTCTTCCCCGGCTTCCAGGTCTCTATCATGCTGGACAGCAACGGCAGCAACACCACCGCGGCCGCAGGCGTGGCCAAACTGGCTACCAGCGGCACCATAGCCGGTAAAAAAGCCGTGATACTGGCCGGCACAGGCCCGGTAGGCCAGCGCGCGGCCGTCATGCTGGCACAGGAAGGCGCCGAAGTCTCGCTGACGTCCCGCACGATGGAGCGCGCCGTACAAGCCTGCAATGCCATGAAAGCACGCTTCGGGGTTGACTTGATCCCTGTTGAAGCGACTGATAACGAGGCCAGAGCCAAAGCCATCGAATACGCGAACATCGTTTTTGCGACCGGCAAGGCGGGCGTCGAACTGCTCACAGCCGACCAATGGCAAAACAACAGCCATATCGAAATGATGGCCGACGCCAATGCAACGCCCCCGATCGGCATCGGCGGCACAGATATGATGGACAAAGGCATCGAACGCCACGGCAAAATCATCTGGGGAGCTATCGGCTTTGGCACGTTGAAGCTGGCTTTACACCGTGCCTGCATAGCCAAACTGTTTGAAGATAACAGACAGGTTTTTGATGCCGAAAACATCTTTGCTCTCGCTATGGAAATGGCTTGATCGCCTGACAGAAGTTGATATGAGCAATTCCGCCAATCCCGCCTCAATCGATGCCATCAGAAAAAATGCACTCAACATTTTTCAAGCCGGCATTGAGGCCTCCAACCCTTATAAAGCCGTTAAACGCTGCCTTACTGCTGGCGATCATCATATCGAAATCCGGTTAAATTTAAATGACAGCAATCAGAAACTCCTGGGCAGGTGGTCAAAAGTTCATATGATTGCCTTCGGAAAGGCAGCCTGCGCCATGGCCAGGGCCGCCCAGGAAATCATCCCGGCGCATCTGCTGGCAGGCCGGGGCATTGCCGTGACTAACTATGAAAATGCAACCGCCATCGATAACTTCGAGGTCATCGGCGCATCGCATCCGCTGCCCGATGCGGCCGGGCTTAAAGGCGCTCGATTGATTGCCGATCAGGTGCGCGGCGCACAAAAGGATGAGCTCGTGCTGGTGCTGGTCAGCGGCGGCGGCTCGGCACTGATCCCCTACCCGGTGCCTTCAATTAGGTTGGAGGAGAAAATTGCCACGACGGATCTGTTACTGGCCTGCGGCGCCAACATCAATCAGATCAACTGCGTACGCAAGCATTTATCGCTAATCAAGGGCGGCGGCCTGGCTAAAATGGCGGTACCGGCCGATCTGCATGCACTGATTTTATCCGATGTTTTGGGAGACGATTTAAGCGCCATCGCCAGCGGGCCTACCGTGCCTGACGATACCACATTCGCCGATGCCATCGATGTTTTCAAATCCAAAGGCGTCTGGGACAAAGTACCCGCCAATGTCCGGCATCATCTGGAACAAGGGCTGCAAGGCAACGTATCCGAAACGCCTAAATCGGGCGACAAAGCGTTTAAGCATAGCACTCACACGCTGATCGGCAGTAATGCCATCAGCGTCGGCGCGATCATAAAAGCATCCGAAGACCTCGGTTACGAAGCAACACTCTATAACGATCACCTGTGCGGCGAAGCCAGAGACGAAGCTGAAAAGCTGGTCCTCCATGCCAAGCGGCTCATCGATAACGGCATCACAAAACCGGTTGCCTTGTTGGCAGGCGGTGAAACGACAGTCACCCTGAAAGGCACCGGACGCGGCGGCCGCAACCAGGAGATGGCGCTGGCCTTCGCTTGTGCCGCCGAGAAACACGGCTTAACCGGCAACTGGACCTTTTTAAGCGGCGGCACCGACGGACGGGACGGACCGACCGATGCAGCCGGAGGCCTGGTTGACCCGGACACGATCCAGCGCATGCGGCAGACCGGCATTGATCCGCAAACGCTGCTGAATAACAATGACGCCTACAGCGCCTTAAAAAACGCCGGAGACTTACTTGATACGGGCGCAACCGGGACCAATGTTGCCGACCTGCAGGTATTGCTGATCCATCCACAATCTTGAATACAAAAACTCTATATCGGGAGACATAAATGTTTAAAAAATCCATGACAATCGCCGGTTTTGATGACGAATTGTTCCAGGCGATGGAAGAAGAGCGTCATCGTCAGGAAGATCATATCGAGCTGATTGCCTCTGAAAACTACGCCAGCCCGCGCGTGATGGAAGCACAGGGTTCCCTGCTGACCAACAAATATGCCGAAGGCTACCCGGGCAGACGTTATTACGGTGGTTGTGAATTTGTCGACAAGGCCGAGCAACTGGCGATTAACCGCGCCAAGGAACTGTTCGGCGCCGACTACGCCAACGTCCAGCCCCACTCCGGCTCTCAGGCCAACATGGCCGTGTTCATGGCTCTGATTCAGCCCGGCGACACCATTTTAGGTCTGGCGCTGTCCGATGGCGGCCATTTGACGCACGGCGCCAAACCGAACTTTTCCGGCAAGATCTACAATGCCATACAATATCATCTGGATCCGAAGACCGGCCTGGTTGATTACGACGAAGTCAGACGCCTGGCGCTGGAACACCGCCCTAAAATGATCGTGGCCGGTTTTTCCGCCTATTCACGCGTCATGGACTGGGCGCGCTTCAGAGAAATCGCCGATGAAGTCGGCGCTTATCTGTTTGTCGATATCGCGCATGTTGCAGGCCTCATTGCCGCCGGACTGTATCCCAACCCCATGCCTTATGCCGATGTCGTTACCAGCACCACGCACAAAAGCCTGCGCGGCCCTCGCGGCGGCCTCATCCTGTGCAAAAGCAACCCGGACCTGGAGAAAAAGCTCGACTCCAATATTTTCCCGGGCATTCAGGGCGGCCCTTTAATGCATGTCATCGCGGCAAAAGCCGTGGCTTTCAAGGAAGCCATGCAGCCTGAATTCCGCACTTATCAACAGCAAGTGATCAAGAATGCCAAAGCCATGGCCGAAGTATTCATGAATCGCGGCTTTGACGTCGTTTCGGGCGGCACTGACAACCACCTGATGCTGGTTTCGCTGATTCCTAAAGGCATCACCGGTAAAGCCGCTGACGCCGCCTTAGGCAAAGCGCATATTACCGTTAATAAAAATGCCGTGCCTAACGACCCTGAATCGCCTTTTGTCACCAGCGGCATTCGCGTCGGCACGCCGGCACCGACGTCGCGCGGCTTTAAAGAGCCACAAATGATTGAAATCGCCAACCTGATGTGCGATGTCATGGAAAACATGGATGACGAAAACGTCATCGCCGCAGTGCGCGAAAAAGTCAGCCTGCTGTGCGCTCGCTTCCCTGTTTACAGTGAATAAGCTGTAAAAAACAGATTAAGCCCTTACATGGCCTGCTTCATTAATCTGAATGAAGCAGGCTTTTGACGTTTACTGAATTGAAAAATCACATCAGAT
Source organism: Methylobacter luteus IMV-B-3098 (assembly GCF_000427625.1). GTDB lineage: Bacteria > Pseudomonadota > Gammaproteobacteria > Methylococcales > Methylomonadaceae > Methylobacter > Methylobacter luteus. The sequence goes on along the minus strand of NZ_KE386569.1, from coordinate 64,107 downwards.
CGGGAGGTACTATGTCTGATATTGAAATCGCCCAGAAGGCGAACATGAAACCCATCATCGGATTGGTTAAAGAGCAATACGGCATTGATGCCGAGTATCTGGACCCTATCGGCCATTACAAAGCGAAAATGTCGCTGGAATACGTCAATAGCCTGAGCGACAAGAAAGACGGCAAGCTGATTCTGGTGACGGCGATCAGCCCGACTCCGGCCGGTGAAGGCAAAACCACCACAACGGTGGGGCTTGGCGATGCCTTGAACCGCATCGGCAAAAAAGCCATGATGTGCCTGCGTGAGCCATCCCTGGGCCCTTGCTTCGGTGTCAAAGGAGGAGCAGCTGGCGGCGGATACTCGCAAGTCGTGCCGATGGAAGACATCAACCTGCATTTTACCGGTGATTTCCATGCGATCGGTGTAGCGCACAACCTGCTGTCAGCCTTGATAGACAACCACATCAACCACGGCAACGAGCTGGACATAGACCCCCGGCGCATCCAGTGGAAGCGCGTCGTCGACATGAACGACCGCGCCCTGCGCAATATTGTCGTCGGCATGGGCGGTCCCGCCAACGGTTATCTGCGTGAAGACGGCTATGACATCGTCGTCGCCTCCGAAATCATGGCGATTCTGTGCTTGGCGACAAGCCGCGCCGACCTGAAAGAACGCCTCGGCCGCATCGTGATCGGCTACAAATCCGACAAAGTGACGCCGGTTTATGCCCGCAACCTGAAAGCGCACGGCGCGATGGCGGCCTTGTTAAAGGACGCGATCAAGCCGAACCTCGTGCAAACACTGGAAAACAACATCGCGATCATCCACGGAGGCCCGTTCGCCAATATCGCGCACGGCTGCAACACGGTCACGGCGACCAAAACCGCCCTGAAACTGGCCGACTATGTCGTCACCGAAGCCGGCTTCGGCGCCGATCTGGGCGCTGAAAAATTCATCGACATCAAATGCCGCATGTCTGACCTGAAACCGTCGGCCGTCGTGCTGGTCGCCACTGTCAGGGCACTGAAATTTCATGGCGGCGTAGCCAGGGAAGAACTGAATGTCGAAAATCTGGCGGCTCTGGAAAAAGGCTTTGAAAACCTGGAACGGCACCTGAGCAATATCAACAACCATTACGGCCTGCCCTGCGTGGTCTGCATCAATCATTTCACATTCGATACCGATGCCGAAATCGCATTGCTGAAAGCAAAATGCGAAGCCTTGGGTGCAAAATGCGTTGTTTCCAAACATTGGGCTCAAGGCAGCGCCGGCGCCGAAGAACTGGCTCGGGAAATCGTCAACATCGTGGATAACCGCGAACCGGGCTTCAGCTATGTTTATGACGAGAACCTGAGCCTGTGGGAAAAAATCGAAACCATCGCCACCAAGCTGTACGGTGCGGCAGGCGTTACGGCCAATGCCAAAGTCAAGGGACAATTGGCGGCCTGGGAAGCCGACTATGGCAAATTCCCGGTCTGCATGGCGAAGACCCAGATGTCATTCTCGACCAATCCGAACGCTAAAGGCGCGCCTAGCGGCCACACGGTCGAAATCAGGGATGTCAGGCTGGCCAACGGTGCCGGCTTCATCGTCGCCATTGCCGGCGACATGATGACCATGCCGGGCCTGCCTAAGGTGCCGGCCGCGGAACGGATTGATATTGATGACAACGGCAAAATTACCGGCTTGTTTTAACCTTAATCGGCTCCACTAGAGCAATTATCTTTTAGATAAAAACATGATATAAACTAACCTCTTGTTAAACGAAATGAGCCATTTTTATCATGCCCAAGCCTTATTCCGAAGATTTACGCAGCCGGGTGGCTGAAGCGGTTGCCGCAGGCCACACCGTGCGGGCCGTGGCTTTACAATACAAAGTCAGTCCGGCCTTTGTCTGCCGAATGCACGCCTTGTGGCGTGAAACCGGAGCCGTTCAAGGCAAGCCCTTTGGCGGCTACAGACGCTCGCGGCTGGAACCTTATGAAGCCGCCATCAAGGAACAGTTAGCGAGTAGTCCGTCGATGACCTTGCAGGAACTGCAGGCTTGGCTGGGACGCGAACACAGCCTAAGTGTTTCGATCTCGGCCATTGATAAGTTTATTAGGCGCAAGCTGGGCTATCGCTATAAAAAAAACGCTGGTCGCCAGTGAGCAGCAACGCGCAGATGTCGCGATGGCCCGAGAGCAATGGCAAGCCTGGCAGCAAACCTGCGATCTGTCGAAGTTGGTGTTTCTGGATGAAACGGGCGTCTCCACGAACATGATCCGTCGCTATGGCCGGGCCTTGGGTGGCGCCCGCTGTCGGGATGCGGCACCGGCAGGCCATTGGCAAACCCTGACCTTCATTGCCGGCTTGCGTGCCGACCGGCTCACCGCGCCCTGGTGTCTGGACCAGGCCATGACGGGCGAAGCCTTCAAGGAATATCTGCGCTCGCAACTGGGACCGACCTTGAAGCCCGGCGACATCGTCATCTGTGACAATCTGTCCGCCCATAAGGTGGCGGAAGTCCAGTCCATTGTTGAAGCGCACGGGGCGACGATCCAATATCTGCCGCCCTATAGTCCTGAGCTGAATCCGATCGAGCAAGTCTTCGCCAAACTGAAGGCGTTGCTGCGCAAGGCCGCCGAGCGCACTTACGACAAGCTCTGGCAACTCATTGGTAAGCTGTTGGATGAGTTTCAAGCGGATGAGTGCCTCAATCTCTTCAGGCATTCAGGCTATGTTTCTACGTAATAGATAATTGCTCTAGCCTGGTAAAAAAAAGCCTCTGACGGTTAACCGTCAGAGGCTTTTTTTATTTGTAGCAGAGTCTGCAGGGCGGGTTAGACGCGCTAATCACTGAATGTTCCGCCAGCAGTCGCTCTCCGCGGGTCGTAACCCGCCTACGCTAGAGGATTAACCGGTATAATAGGCGTTAAGCCCTTGCATAACCGCCTCTTTATCGATATCCGCGCCCATGTTGATCATGGCATCGACAAAGCGGCCGATGATGTCGCTAATCGCTTCAACGGTCAGCTGATTCAGGATACCGATGCGTATCTGCACTGGTTCTGACAAGGTCGTCCAAATCGCAAAGCCTTCGGCCCGACACTTAGTGACCAGCTCTTTTTCCTTACCGGCCAGATTACCGGGCAAATTCAATACGACCAGACTGGTCATATTGGAAGTGACTTCGCACCCCATGGCTTGAACGGCCTGCTTCAGTGCAGCCTCATGATAAGCATAGTCGGCCGCCTTTTGCTTGACCGTATGTGTCAGCAGAATGCGCAAAGCTTCATGGAACGCGGCCACGGCATAAGACGAATGCGTACGGTGATAAACCGCCGCCGCATCCTGCCCGTCCACGATGCCCCAGTGACGCGCTTCCAGAATAGGATGGTGCACATAGGTGTAACAGCCGCGTCTGGCTAAAAGGTTAATTGCTTCATCTCTGAAACTGACCGGCGCATAAGTCAACGGCAGGCTCAATACGCCTTTTTGCGGGCAAGACGCCCAAGCGACGATGGCCGGATAGTCATCGATGCTAAAATCGGCGACGCCCAGGCTGGATACCGCATCGACAATGCCCATGACGCCATGTTTGGCGCAGGCGTCATTAAAACCTTTCAGGTCATTGACACGACCGCTACCAGTTTCCCAGTGCGCCATAAAAGCCCACATCGGTTTGTGTTTAGCCAATTCCGCATCGACGATTTCGCCGGTCACGGATTGCCCATGGGGCACATTGACCACCGTCACATTGGCAGGTTTTGGATTTAATGGATCAGCCGCCAAATCCTGAATACTGGATGCCTTCATGCGGATCGCCTGCCCGTCAATGCCGCTAAAAGTACCGTTAACGAACGCGACAACTTTATCGCCCGGAAGAATCAGACTGAATACACAATCCAGGCCGCTGAAACCGGTACCGGCAACACCGTAAGTATAAGTATTTTTTGTACCCCATACTTCGCGGAGCATCTGTTTAGCTTCAATCATCCCTCTCACAACATCGGCTTGCATGTGATCGGCAACACCGGTTTTGCACAAGCGCTCGAGCACCCTGGGATCTGTGTTACCAGGACCGGGACCGGCGGCTAGCGTATTGGGGATTTCCAAAGCTGGAAAAATAGTCATTGAAAGCTCCTAAACTAATTACTGTATAACGAGAGAGTAGAGACAGAACCAATCCATGTGCCTACTACTCAGACACGACCTGACAAGTCAGGCCGTGTCATCATAGCAAAAAACAATTAACTGGATCTTGCATCAAACCCGCAAATTGTGACTGAGTTTTGCATAAAACCCATGAATTAACTGTTTATCAAGCGAAAATGACTTAACTACAGGCATTTCCGTCTTTATTTCACCAGGCTCAGCAAAATACCGGCGGCGACCGCCGAGCCGATCACGCCGGCCACGTTCGGGCCCATCGCGTGCATGAGCAGGAAGTTGTGCGGATTGCTCTCCAGGCCCAGCTTGTTGGCGACGCGCGCCGCCATCGGCACGGCCGACACGCCGGCCGCGCCGATCAGCGGGTTGATCAGCGTCTTGCTGAATTTGTTCATCAGCTTGGCCATCAGCACGCCGGCCGCCGTGCCGATCGCGAACGCCGCCGCGCCCAGGGCCAGAATCCCCAAGGTCTCCATCTGCAAAAACGCCTCGGCGCTGAGCTTGGAGCCGACCGACAGCCCCAAAAAGATGGTCACGATGTTGATCAGCTCGTTCTGGGCGGTCTGGCTGAGCCGGTCGACCACGCCGCAGGCGTTCATCAGGTTGCCCAGCGCGAACATGCCGACCAGCGGCGCGGCCGACGGCAGCAGCAGCGCGGTCAGGGCGATCAAGAGCAGCGGGAAGACGATCTTCTCGGTGCGGCCGACCGTGCGCATCTGCTGCATCTCGATGCGGCGCTCGGCTTCCGTGGTCAAAGCGCGCATGATCGGCGGCTGGATCAAGGGCACCAGGGCCATGTACGAATAGGCCGCGACCGCGATCGCGCCGAGCAGGTCCGGCGCCAGGCGCGAGGCCACGTATATCGCGGTCGGGCCGTCGGCGCCGCCGATGATGGCGATGGCCGCCGCATCCTTCAGGCTGAATTCCAGGCCCGGCACGATGTTCAGCGCCAGGGCGCCGAGCAGGGAGGCGAAGATGCCGAACTGCGCGGCCGCCCCGAGCAATAAGGTCTTCGGGTTGGCCAGCAGCGGCCCGAAATCGGTCATGGCGCCGACGCCCATGAAGATCAGCAGCGGAAACAGCCCGCTCTTGATGCCGAAATACAGGTAATAGAGCAGGCCGCCCTCGTCGGCGATGCCGGCGACCGGGATGTTGCTGAGGATCGCGCCGAAGCCGATCGGCAGCAGCAGGAGCGGCTCGAAGCCTTTCTTGATGGCCAGGAACAGCAGCAGGAAGCCGACCAGCATCATGAGCGCCTGGCCGCCGGTCATATTGTACAGGCCGGTGCTGTGCCAGAGTGAAAGCAGATTGTCCATCGGATGAGTCTCGTCTGATAATCAGGGAAGGCCCCGCCTCGGGCGGGGCGGTGCTATTACAGGCTGATCAGGGTGTCGCCGACCGTGACCGCGGCCCCTTCCTTGGTATGCACGGCGCTGACGATGCCGCTGGCCCGCGAGCGCACTTCCGTTTCCATCTTCATGGCTTCCATGATCACCACCACATCGCCCTCGGCTACGGCGCTGCCGACCTGCACCAGCACTTTCAGGATCGTGCCGGCCATCGGCGCCTCGACCGAGACGCCGTCGCCGGCTACGGCCGGGGCCGTGATGGCCACCGGCTGGATGCTGACGGCATTGCCGCCAGGGCCGACCGCGACGTTGAAATGGCGGCCGTCGACGTTGACGCTGTAGGTTTCCACGGCCTGGGCCGCCGGCGCCGGGGTGGGCGCGGGCGACACGGCCGGGGCCGGCACGCTGCCCGGCACCGGCTCGAAGGCGGCCGGATTGCCGCGGTTGGCCAGGAATTTCCAGCCGACCTGCGCGAACAGGCCGTTGATCAGCGCGTCCTCCTCGACATGCTCGCTGAGTTTGACGCCCTCGGCGCGGGCCTTGTCCTGCACCTCGGCGATCAGTCTGGCCATTTCCGGCGCCAAGAGGTCGGCCGGCCGGCCCGTGATCGGCTCGGCGCCGGCCAGCACGCGCGCCTGCAGCTCGGCATTGACCGGCGCCGGCGTGGCGCCGTATTCGCCCTTCAGCACGCCGGCCGTTTCCTTGGTGATGGTCTTGTAGCGCTCGCCGGCGATGACGTTCAGGACGGCCTGGGTGCCGACGATCTGCGAGGTGGGCGTGACCAAGGGGATGAAGCCCAGGTCCTCGCGCACGCGCGGGATCTCGGCCAGCACGGCGTCGAACTTGTCCTCGGCGCCCTGCTCCTTGAGCTGGCTTTCCATGTTGGTGAGCATGCCGCCCGGCACCTGCGAGACCAGGATGCGGCCGTCGACGCCTTTCAGGCTGCCTTCGAAGGCCGCGTATTTCTTGCGCACGTCGCGGAAATAGGCCGCGATCTCTTCCAGTTTGGCCAGGTCCAGGCCGGTGTCGCGGTCGGTGCCCGCGAGGCTGGCCACGATGGTTTCGGTCGGCGTATGGCCGTAGGTCATGCTCATGGAGGAGATGGCGGTGTCGACGTTGTCGATGCCGGCCTCGGCGGCCTTCAGCACGGCACCGGTGCTCAGGCCCGTGGTGGCGTGGCACTGCATGTGGATCGGGATAGCGACGCTGGCTTTCAGGCGCGTGACCAGCTCGAAGGCGTCATAGGGTTTGAGCAGGCCGGCCATGTCCTTGATGCAGATCGAGTGCGCGCCCAGGTCTTCGATCTGCTTGCCCAGGTCGACCCACAGGTCCAGGGTGTGCACGGGGCTGGTCGTGTAGGAGATCGTGCCCTGCGCGTGCGCGTCGGTCTGCAGCACGGCCTGCACGGCGCGCTGGATGTTGCGCATGTCGTTCATGGCGTCGAAGATGCGGAACACGTCGATGCCGTTGACGGCGCAGCGCTCGACGAAGGTGTCGACCACGTCGTCGGCGTAATGGCGGTAGCCGAGCAGGTTCTGGCCGCGCAGCAGCATCTGCTGGCGGGTACGAGGCATGGCTGCCTTGAGCTGGCGCAGGCGCTGCCAGGGGTCCTCGCCCAGGTAGCGGATGCAGGCATCGAAGGTGGCGCCGCCCCAGGTCTCCAGCGACCAGTAGCCGATCTGGTCGAGCTTGTCGCAGATCGGCAGCATGTCATCGATGCGCAGGCGCGTGGCCAGCAGGGATTGATGGGCATCGCGCAGGACGACTTCGGTGATGCCCAAGGGCTTGTTGTTATGTTGAGCCATGCTATAACCTTTTTGGGTTGGAGTTCGCGGACCTTATGGGTCGGTTTGCGGTTGTATGGGAAATTGGAACGCAGCCTGTCCCCCACGGCGCAGGCCGACGCGCATGGCACCCAGCAGCACGCCGGATGCCGACAGTCATTAATGCCGGGACCGGTACTGATGCACGGCCGCGCTAATCGCGGCGATCACGCTGGCGTCAGTGCTGGTGCTGGCCGCCGGCCGCACTGGGCTGGCGGCTGGCGGCGCATCCGGAAAATAGCGTTGCACCAGTGCCGACATCAGCTTCATGGCCAGCACCAGCATGGCCAGAAACAGGAAAACGAGGCCCATGCCGACCATCATTAACTCTACTCCGCTCATCATCAGTTCTGTCATATGGTTAAACCTTGCTGTTTAAAATTATCCGCCCATTATCCATAAAACTCATACTCTAAACAAACTAAGATAACTAAATTGATGTATTTTTTGGTTTATCATAAAGATATACTTATAATAACCATCAATCATACTTTTCCTAAATACTGAATTTTCGTGTAAAGTAGCGGCCTCTAAGCTAGCAGTTTTTTTACTATGGAAACTGCTGTAGGTCTGCATTTGTATTTTAAGAGTCAGTAATTAATGTTATCACTAGCTAGTATTGGGACCGCTGCCCTGTTTATGATCGCGCTCGGCGTGGTCCTCGCAGCAATCCTGGCTATCGCAAGTAAAAAGTTATTTGTCTATGAAGACCCCCGAATCGATGCCGTGGACGAGATGCTTCCGCAAGCTCAGTGCGGCGCTTGCGGGGTTCCCGGCTGCCGCCCTTTCGCCGAAGCGGTTGTCGCCGGCATTCGAAGCCCCTCCGGCTGCACCGTCAATACACCTGAAGCCAATCAATTGATCGCCGATTACATGGGCGTCGATGTCGGCAGCCAGGAAAAAGTCGTCGCCCGCCTGGCTTGCGCCGGCGGCACACACGTTGCTTATAAGCGAGCTCAATATCAGGGCATGAAATCCTGCCAGGCGGCATCGGTAATTGCCGGCGGCGGCAAAGGTTGCAACTGGGGCTGCCTGGGCCTGGGCGATTGCGCTGATGTCTGCGACTTTGACGCCATATTCATGGATGAGCACGGCCTGCCCATCGTCATTGAAGATAAATGCACGGCCTGCAACGATTGCGTCGTCGTCTGTCCCAAGGATTTATTCTCTCTGCAACCGGTCAGCCATCAATTGTTCGTTGCCTGCAAAAGTCTTGATGAAGGCGATGAAGCGCAGCACGAATGCGAAGTCGCCTGTACAGCCTGCGGAAAATGCGCTGTGGATGCGCCTAAAGGTTTAATCGAGATCAAAAACAATCTGGCCGTCATTGATTATGAAAAGTACGCAGATTTCACGGTAGACCGAACACCGATAGAACGCTGCCCGACCGGCGCTATCGTTTGGATAGACAGCAAATTGGGTACGACCCGCTCCAGCCACGGCAAAGAATCGAAGAAAAAGGTTCTGCGCACGGAATCACTGCCTTTGGGCTAACAGAATTTTTTCACATATTTAATTCTACAAAGCGCCTGAACCGGACGAGCCGGTTTTTGTACGCTTTTACTAGAGGAACCTTGAATGGCTTTTTTCGGCAAAAAAGAAACCAAAACGTTTAGATATCCTGGCATCCGCATGGCCATGGACGGCAGTGCGGCCGTCATCATGGTCGAGCGCGAATCCAGCGATGCTGCCGGCGCTTACCCGATCACCCCTTCGACCGACATGGGCGAAGGCTGGGCCGTGGAAATGGCCAATGGCTATCTGAACATCTCCGACCGGCCGCTGATTTTTGTCGAGCCTGAAGGCGAGCATGCCGCGGCCGGCGTTACCGCCGGCATGTCAATGTCCGGCCTCAGAGCCACCAACTTCACTTCCTCCCAGGGCGCCGCCTACATGCATGAATCCCTGTATGCGGCGGTGGGCAAACGGCTGCCTTATGTCCTGAACATGGCCTGCCGCGCGATCACGAAATCATCGCTGAACGTGCACTGCGGCCATGACGATTACCATTGTATCGATGATACCGGCTTCATTCAGGTCTTCGCCAAGGACAACCAGGAAGCGGCCGACCTGAACATCATCGGCCGTAAAATCGCCGAGCTGTCGCTGAACCCCATCGTCGTGGCGCAGGACGGTTTTTTAACGACGCATCTGATCGAAGCGCTGAACGTGCCGGAAAGAGAGCTGATCGAGGAATATCTGGGCCGCCCCGACGACATCATCAACACGCCGACCCCGGCGCAGCGCATTCTGTACGGCGCGACCCGCCGGCGCATCCCCGAACTCTGGACAGTCGACAAACCGATGATGTCGGGCGTAGTACAAAACCAGGACAGCTACATGCAGGCCGTTGCCGGCCAGCGCCCTTATTTCTTTGACCACGTCAGCGTATTCGCCGACGAATGCATGGACGAATGGTACGAATTGACCGGCCGGCGTTATCACCGTATCGGCCAGTACCGCTGTGACGATGCCGATTATCTGATCATCGCGCAGGGCAGCGTGCTTCATACGGCCGAAGTCACGGCCGATTATCTGCGCGAAAAACGCGGCATCAAGGTCGGCGTCGTCAACATGACCCTGTTCCGCCCGTTTCCGGGTGATCTGATCTCGCATGTCGCCAGAGGCCGCAAAGGTGTCACGGTCATGGAAAGAACCGACCAGCCCATGGCCGAAGATTTGCCGTTAATCCGCGAAATCCGCACTGCCATGGCCAAGGCCGTGGAAAACGGCAACTCCAGTGAATTGCCTTTCCCCGGCTACGCTACTTATAAAAGAGACACCGATTCATCGCCGCTGTATTCGGCCTCTTTCGGCCTGGGCAGCCGCGATTTGCAGCCGGAAGGCATTATCGCCGCCGTCGAGAACATGCTGCCGGACGGCAAGCATCAGAAATTCTTTTACCTGGGCATCCAGTTCGTGCGCGACCAGGCTTACTCGCCCAAACAGGAAATTCAGCAGCAGGCCGTCATCGATGCCTATCCGCATATCCGCGATCTGGCACTGACCGGCTCCGAAAACCCGAACCTGATGCCCGAAGGCGCGATTACCGTGCGCATGCACTCGGTCGGCGGCTGGGGCGCGATCACGACCGGTAAAAATCTGGCCATGACCCTGTTCGACCTGCTCGACTACGAGATCAAGGCCAACCCCAAATACGGCTCCGAGAAAAAAGGCCAGCCGACTACATACTACCTGTCAGCCGCGCCGGAAAAAATCCGCCTGGCCTGTGAATATGCGTTCGTGGACGTGGTCATTTCGCCCGATCCGAACGTCTTCACGCATTCAAACCCGCTGGCCGGCCTGAAGGAAAACGGCGTGTTTATCATTCAAAGCAGCCTGTCTTCGCCTGAAGAGGTCTGGCGCTCGTTTCCAAAAGCCTCACAGCGCTATATCGTCGACAAGAAAATCAAGGTTGCCTACATCGACGGCTTCAAGATCGCGCGCGAGGAAGCCAAAGACCCCGACCTGCAATTCCGTATGCAAGGCATTGCCTTCCAGGGCGCTTTCTTCGAGGCAGCGCCGCTGGCGGCCAACCTGAACAAAAGCAAGGACGAGATCCTGCATTCAATTTACGATACCCTCAACGCCAAATTCGGCAGCAAGGGCAAGCAGGTCGTCGAGGACAACTTCAGGACCGTTAAACGCGGCTTCCTTGAAACCCATGAAATCGATGTCAGCGCCATGGTCGTCGGCGATGTCGCGCCCTGGGCCGAGAAAAAAGAAGCCACAGCGCCGCTAACGTTATTGCGCAAGCCTGCCAACGACGATGCTATTTCCGACATCCATCGTTTCTTCGAGCAGACCGGCAGCAACTATATCAACGGCCGCGCCAATGAAAATCTGGCCGATCCGTTCATGGCGCTGAGCATCGTGCCGGCCGCGACGGGCATCTACCGCGACATGACGCAGATCCGTTTCGAGCATCCGACCTGGATCCCCGAGAACTGCACCGCGTGCGGCGACTGCTACACGGTTTGCCCTGACAGCGCCATTCCGGGCCTGATCAATACCGTCGGCGAGGTCTTCGAAACCAACATCAAGCGCATCGAAAAAAACGGCAAAACAGTCAAGCACCTGCGCCGCGCGATCCGCACTGTCGAGAAAAAATACCATGCATTGGCCGCGACGCGCTCGGAAGGCACGGCATTAACTCCGGTCTTCAACAAAGCCATCGGCGATACGATTGCCGAATACCCGGAAGCGGAACGCGCCGAAGTCTCGACCGAGTTCGAGTGGTTCAGGGACGCCATGGGCTCGTTTAAATTCGCGCTGACCAAACCCTATCACGACGCGGTCAACAAACGCACGCCCAATAACGGCGGCCTGTTCTCGATCACTATCAATCCCATGGCCTGCAAGGGCTGTATGGAATGCGTCAAGGTCTGTAACGATGATGCGTTAAAGGTGTCGACGCAAACGGTCGACAGCATCAAGACTTTGCGCGAAGACTGGGATTACTGGATGGACTTGCCGACCTCGAATCCGAAATACAATCGTATTGACGATATCGATGAAAAAGTCGGCGCCCTGACCAGCATGCTGCTGGACAAGAAAATCTACAGTTCGATGAACTGCGGCGACGGCGCGTGCCTCGGCTGCGGCGAGAAAACCATCATTCACCTGTTCACAGGCGCCGTGACGGCGCTCATGCAGCCGCGCGTCAAGAAGCAGGTCGCCAAAATCGAAGCGCTGATTGTCGGCATGGAGAAACACATCCGCCTGAAACTGGCGGAATCTCTCGATATCAACGATATCGAAGCCATAGAAGCCGCGATTGAAGCGAATAAAAATGTTGACCTGACCCTAGCAAAACTCAGCAGTGCTCTGGATGCGGGCAAACCGTCCAAGCCTATCGATGCAGGCTGGCTGAAATGGGCGTCACAGATTTCCGCCAAACTGAAACATTTGAAGTGGCTGTATCTTGAAGGCCCTACCGGCAACGGCCGCGTGGAAATGGGCATCACCAACAGCACGGGCTGTACGTCGGTCTGGGGCTCCACCTTCCCGTTCAACCCCTACCCGTTCCCGTGGGCCAACCACCTGTTCCAGGATGCGCCATCCCTGGCAATGGGCGTCTTCGAAGGCCACATGCTCAAAATGGCGGAAGGCTTCAAGGCCATACGCATGGCGGAACTGGAACTGGCCGGCAAGTACGACAAGGACGAGCACGACAGATTCTTCAAATATTTCGACTGGCGGCAATTCACGGAACAGGAATACCTGATGTGCCCGCCCGTGGTTTGCGTCGGCGGCGACGGCGCCATGTACGACATCGGCTTCCAGAACCTGTCGCGCTGCCTGATGTCAGGCATACCGATCAAGGTCCTGATCCTCGATACGCAGGTGTACTCGAACACCGGCGGCCAGGCCTGCACCTCCGGCTTCATCGGCCAGATATCTGACATGGCGCCTTACGGCCAGGAAGCCAAAGGCAAGTTCGAGCTGCGCAAGGAAATGAGCCTGCTCGCGATGGCACACCGGACATCCTATGTCATGCAGGGCGCCATCTCGCATGTCAACCACTTGCTGGAAGGTTACATCGACGGCCTGAATTTCCGAGGTCCCGCCGTTTTCAACATCTATGCCGTCTGCCAGCCCGAACACGGCGTGGCCGATGACGCATCGGAAATGCAAAGCCGCCTGGCCGTCGAGTCGCGCGCTTATCCGCTGCTGACCTTCGACCCGCGTCTGGGCGATACCTGGGAGGAGTGTACGTCCATTCAGGGCAACCCGGACCTTGATAAAGACTGGACAACTTACACGCTGAAGTTCGTCGATGAATACGGTCTCGAAGAAACCATGGAAGTGCCTATGATGTTCGCTGACTGGGCCTTGACGGAAGGCCGCTTCCGCAAGCACTTCAAGTTCGTGCCGCCGTCCCGGTGGACTGATGACATGGTGCCGCTGACCGAGTTTATCGACCTGTCCAGAGAGGAGAAAGCCGAGCATATCCCGTTCATTTGCGCCGTGCATCCGGATACGAATACGCTGGTGCGCGTGGTGGTCGATCCCGAAATCGTCCTGTCGACGATCGAGCGGCGCGATTTCTGGCGCATCCTGAAAGGCATCGTCGGCGCCAACCGGCCGACCATCGACTTGAAAGCGATAGCCGATCAGGCCAAAGCGGAAATGGCCTCCAGCATTGCCGCCAACCTGGTGAACATGGTAGGCGGCGGTGATGCCAGCGCTTTAGCCAGCCTATTGACTCCATCGGCCGTAACGGCCGCGCCGGTAGCCACCGCGGCAGAGTCCGCTCCTGCGCCAGCTGCGGCGGCACCTGCTGCGGCGACTGCCGCTCCGGCCGCTAAAGCCGTTGCCGGCGGGCATGAAGCGGTATGGATTGACACGCCCGACTGCACGACCTGTGATGAATGCGTCGACATTGCGCCGGCCATATTCCAGTATAATGCCGATAAAAAAGCCGTTGTCGTCAATCCGACAGCCGGTACTTATGAACAGATCGTGAAAGCCGCTGAAAAATGCACGGCCGTGATCATTCATCCCGGCACACCCTGGAACCCTGATGAGCCCAATCTCGAAAAGCTCATCAAACGTGCGGAGAAGTTTCAGTAAGGACAATTTCTATCTTTAAGGCTTAAACCCAAGATGGATTAAACTGTAAATCTTACGAATGACTGCGGATGCAGTTGCTTAGAGCCCGAAGGAAAGCCCGCACATTAACCCTATTGTGCAAGGCTTGTCCTTCGGGCTCTTCGTGGTTTATGAACACGCTAATTCCTTAGCGTTGTTGTGATTTTTATACTAGTCAGGACTATGAGTTTACTAAAACTATTCGGTAGAAAAACCTTCCCCAAAGGTATACATCCCGCCGAATATAAGGAACAGACCAGCGCCAAACCGACCCGCCGGCTGCCTTTCGCGCCGCAGGTCATCGTGCCTTTGTCGCAGAATATCGGCAAGCCCTCGATCGCTATCGTGCACAAAGGCCAGTCCGTGGAGCGCGGCGAGGTGATCGCTGTCGCTGACGGTCCGCTGTCCGTGCCGCTGCATGCCCCGGTCACGGGCACCGTCAAAGGCATCGAACTCATGCAGACGCCGTCCGGCGCCAAAAAAGACTGCATTATCATCGACACTCAGCCCAGCTCGTCTCAGATTCCGATCCGGGGCGAAGAGCGCGACATAGCGTCCATGAGCCGCGAGGAGCTGATCCAGGCTGTCAAGGATACCGGCATGGTGGGGCTGGGCGGAGGCAGTTTTCCGACGCACTTCAAGATGACCGTGCCGGAAGGCAAGCAAGTACACACGGTTATCGTCAACGGCTGCGAATGCGAGCCGTTTATGACGACCGATCACCGCGTCATGCTCGAAAACGTCAAGAACCTGATCCTAGGCATCCGCATCGCAATGAAATGCGTGGACGCCGGCAAGGCCATTATCGGCGTCGAGGACAACAAACCGGATGTTTTGGCCGCCATCAAGCCGCATCTGCCCCAGGACGGCAGCCTTACGATCGAAGCCGTCGAAACGAAGTATCCGCAAGGCGCCGAGAAAATGCTGGCCTATTCGCTGCTCGGCGTCGAGATTCCGGCCGGCGGCCTGCCGGCCGACGTCGGCCTGGCTGTATTCAATGTCGCGACACTGGCCGAGATCGGCCGCCTGCTGCCGCATAGCCAGGGGCTTATCGAGCGCGTTATCACCATTACCGGCGATGACCTGGAAAAACCCGGCAATTACATCGTCCCCATCGGCACGCCGTTGCGTTACATTCTGCAATATGCAAACTTTACCGGCGAACAGGCGGAACTGATACTCGGCGGCCCCATGATGGGCACGGCCGCCGCTTCACTGGATACGCCCGTTACTAAAGGCACCGGCACGGTCCTGGTGCTCGACCAGCGCGCCACTAAAAATGACGACATTCTGCCGTGCATCAAATGCTCCAAATGCCTGCAGGCCTGCCCGATCAACCTGAATCCGTGCGAACTGGGCCAACTGGCGGCCAAGCGGCGCTATGATGTCATGGAGGAACAGTACCACCTCAATGCTTGTTTCGAATGCGGCTGCTGCAGTTATGTCTGTCCGTCCAATATTCCCTTAGTGCAGTACTTCAGAATCGCTAAAGTACTGAATCGTGAAAGGCACCTGAACAATGGCTGAAAAATCACCCAAAATCGACATACGCACATCGCCCTATATCCGGCGGGCGCCGACCGTCACCGAGATCATGCGCCATGTGGTTTATGCCTTACTGCCGATCTGCGCCTATTCGATTTACCAGTTCGGCATCAGCGCCTTGGCGTCGATGATTATAACGACCTCAGCTTGCGTCGCAACCGAGCACTTTTTCTGCCGCATGGCCGAGAAGCGTTCGACCATCGGCGATTACAGCGCCGTCATCACGGGCCTGCTGCTGGCTCTGACTTTGCCGCCGGGCTTTCCACTGTGGATGGGCGTGGTCGGCGGCTTTGTCTCGATCGCGCTCGGTAAAGCCCTGTTCGGCGGCCTGGGGTTTAATGTGTTCAATCCGGCCCTGGTCGGGCGGGCATTTGTCCAGGCGGCGTTTCCGGTAGCGATTACGACCTGGACGCCGGCTTTTGCCGAGAACCGTTTCAGCGAATTCATCCCGTCCACGCTGGCCTTCCCGTTCATGACGGCCGAGCCTACCGCCGACTGGACGTTGAATACGGCCAT
This sequence comes from Methylobacter luteus IMV-B-3098, assembly GCF_000427625.1. Classification (GTDB taxonomy): domain Bacteria; phylum Pseudomonadota; class Gammaproteobacteria; order Methylococcales; family Methylomonadaceae; genus Methylobacter; species Methylobacter luteus. Next base: position 48,138 of record NZ_KE386569.1, on the reverse strand, counting down.
CGACGGTTTCACCGGCGCGACCCCGCTGGCGCTAATGAAATTTCAAGGCATCATGACCGATGCACAGGATTTGTTTCTGGGCACGGTCGCGGGCTCGGCCGGCGAGCCCTCTTCATTGCTGATCTTGCTTTGCGGTGCTTATCTGATCTATAAGAAAATGCTCGATTGGCGCATTACCGCCGCCGTCATTTTCGGCACCTTCATAACGGCCGAAATCTTTTATCTTATGGACCCGTCTAAATACCCAAGCGCCAGCTTTATGATATTCTCGGGCGGCTTGATGTTTGCGGCCGTCTTCATGACCACCGATATGGTGTCATCGCCGGTCACGCCGCTGGGCATTTTCATTATCGGCTTTTTGATCGGCTTTATGACGGTCATCATCCGCCTGTTCGGTGCCTTGACCGAGGCGGTCATGTATGCGATTTTGTTCGGCAATGCCGCGACGCCCATCATTGAATCCTTCACTCAGCCACGTATTTTCGGCGCACGCAAAGATAAGGACTAAGCATGAGTACTCCCGATCCGCAGATTCCACAACTGCCTTCCAGTCTGTCACTGATCCAGAAACTGGGTGCCGTCGCCTTGATATCAGGCCTGTTGGTGGCCCTGGTTTATGAATACACGAAACCCATGATAGCCGACAATCAACGTGTGGCACTGGAAGGCGCCTTGTACAATGTGTTGCCGGCCAGCGCCAGCTCCCGCCTGACCTTTCGCCTGGAGGAGAGCGAGCTCATGCTGGTTCCGGACGATACGCCCAATGACGGCAATCTGATTTACGCCGGCTACGATCAAGACCATAAACTGGTCGGCATCGCCTTGACAGCGGCGGCGCAAGGTTATCAGGATACGGTAAAGATCCTGTATGCCTATGATCCGTACAGCAGCTGCATCAAGGATTTTGTCGTCTTGAAAAGCACGGAAACACCAGGCTTTGGCGATAAGATCGCTACCGATGAAAGTTTTCTGAAGAATTTCGAATGTCTGGACGCCAAAGTGAACGACGAGCAATCGGCCCTGGCCCATGATATTAAAACAGTCCGACATGGCACCAAGAAGAATCCCTGGGAAATCGATGCGATTGCCGGCGCCACGATTACCTCCAATGCCGTCGGGCGCATGCTCGATAAAAGCGGGCAACTCTTCCATCCCGCTATTGCCCAGAATTTAAACCTGCTGGAAAAAGCCCAGCTGACAACCCAACCGTAAAGAGGTGATGTATGTCGACGCCTGCCCCTAAACAAGAAACGCCACTGACGCTGGAAATATTTACCGCCGGACTGTGGAAGGAAAACCCCATTTTCGTCATGATGCTGGGTCTGTGCCCTACCCTGGCTGTCACCAATTCGCTGGCCAATGCCTTGGCCATGGGCGCGGCCACCATTTTCGTGCTGGTCGGTTCCAATGCCCTGGTCTCGGGACTGCGCCATTTCATCCCCAAACAAATCCGCATCACGACTTACATCATCATCATCGCGACTTTCGTGACGCTGGTGGATTACCTGATTCAGGCCATCAGCCTGGACATGTACAACGCCCTGGGCGCCTTTATCCAGCTCATCGTCGTGAACTGCCTGATTCTGGGCCGCGCCGAAGCCTATGCGTCCAAGAACGCGTTCAACAAATCCGTCGTCAGCGCCGCCGGCATGGGCGTGGGCTTTACCTTCGCGCTGGCCTGCCTCGGCAGCGTCAGGGAACTGCTGGGCTCCGGCAAACTGCTCGGCTTTCAGGTGTTCAGCGACAGCTTTGAACCGTGGGTCGTCATGATCTTGCCGCCCGGCGGTTTCATCGTGCTGGGCAGCTGGCTGCTGCTGTTCAAATGGGTCGAGCAACGTCGGACCAAGAAAATCATTGGCACTGATGCCGCCACGCATTGCACGGTCAAGCAGAACCCTTAACAGTTTGAAGTATTGGCCTTTTAATTACCTGAGATACCCGTCATGCAAACCGAATCATTAGGCTATCTGTTCCTGAATGCTTTTTTAATCAATAACTTCGTATTGGCGATGTTTTTAGGCCTGTGCCCTTTTGTCGGCACATCGGCAAAACGCGACACCGCGATCAACATGGGCTTGGCAACCACATTCGTGATGCTGATCAGCTCCATCTGCGCCTATGGCATCAATGCCATCCTGGTCAAGTACGATCTCGAATTCCTGCGCCTGATCAGTTTCATCGCCGTGATCGCTGCCGCGGTACAATTGGTGGAAATGATTCTGAAGAAATTCAGTCCGGTACTGTCTCGGGCTTTGGGCATTTATCTACCGTTAATCACGACCAACTGCGCGATCTTAGGCGTTGCTTTAATCCAGACCGCCAAAGGCTATGGCTTTCTGCAATCGGTGGCTTTCAGCGCCGGCGCCGGTGCGGGTTTCGCCCTCGCCCTGATTCTGATGGCCGGGCTGAGAGAAAAGCTGGAGCTGGCCAATATGCCCAGCATTACCCAGGCGGCCGGTTTGAGCATGATGCTGGCCGGCATTCTGTCCATGACGTTCATGGGCTTTGCAGGCTTGGGCGGCGGCGCGACGTAACTCATCAACAGGATATATTATGATTAACTTTTTAATTGCTTTCGGCATTATCTTTTCCTTGATGCTGGGCTGGATTCTGATTCAACAGGCGGCCAGAAAAGTGGCCGCTAAATACCCTGAGTTCGGCCCTGCCAAAGAGGAAGGCTTGGGTTGCGGCAAGAGTTGCGGTTGCCAGGGTAACCGCTGCGAAAACAAGGAATAAGCTTGGCTTCGATGAGTACGGCTCAGCATGGTTGAATGGCTGCATCTTTGCGCTGAACCTATCCTTTTAATCCGTCTCTAAAAATATTTGGCGCCGAACTGCCAAAATGAAATGATTTTCTTAACTTTGCGCGGATTTTTTATCATTTTTAAAATGTCGGCTTTTCAAATGCCCCCTGTATCCGTAGTTGCGCATTTACTATATTCTTGAAATCATTTTGCCAAGCAAAATTCAACTGGCTAATATACTAATAACTGGAACATCTTACTGGAGTTAAAAATGGGTATCAGCGTTACTAAACTGCTAATCGTATTAGCCATCATCATCATTATCTTCGGCACCAAACGCCTGCGTACGCTAGGCTCTGATTTGGGAGACGCGATCAAAAACTTTCGTTCGGCTGTTAAAGAAGGCGAAGAAGGTCAAACAGGCGACGAAGAAAAAGTTAACGATAGTGAAAAACCTTCCTCCAAAAGCGAAGAAAACTAGCTTTGTCATATTGGATTACATGTTCTTGACCTTTTCCATTTGGTTACAGTAATTGCCATCATCCATACTGTCAGGTCATCCCTATTTTTAAATCCCCGATATTTTTTAATGAATTTTGCAGGAGTTTCAATAGCCGGTTTTGCAGCTCAGCCATAGTTGTTTATACTTGTCGGTTTTATCAATCTATTCCAGTCGGACTGGTTTTTTCGTGCCGAATAAAAAATTGCGCGCGGTGGTAAACAAGCCAGTCCAACCATAATCCTTGAAGCATTCGATGAGTAAAACAACCGAAAATCTCCTGGTCAAAACTATTCTCTGGTGGGAAGAAAACATCCTTAACCGACCCTGGTGGCTACTTATATTCTCTCTGGTGGTCAGCGGTTTCATCTTTCAATATACAGCGAACAACCTCACCGTCAATACCAACACGGCCGAGATGATTTCTCCCGAACTGCCGTTCCAGCAGGATCGTATGCGTCTGGAAAAGGCTTTCCCCCAGGACGCCAACACTATATTGCTGGTTATAGAGGGCAAGACGCCCGAACAGACCTCCGCCGCAGTCAAGCGCATCAGCGCCGGCTTGCGCCAGCAAAAAGATCAGATCAAATCCGTTTACCTTCCCGATGAAGGCGAGTTTTTCGATCGCAACGGCTTGCTTTATCTGAGCATGCAAGAACTGCAAGATCTCTCCACGAAACTCGCCAATGCCCAGCCTTTTATGGGTAAGCTGTCGCAGGACAATAGTCTGAACGGGCTGTTCGATCTATTCGGGCAGGCGCTGGATGCTTCCAATGACATCGAGCTTGATATGAACGCTGTCTTCGGCAAGACCAGCGAAGCCTTGCAAGCGGCGCTGGAAGGCCGCCCCTATCAGCTATCCTGGCAACAACTGATGATGGACAGATCCTCGGGGCTGGGTGTCACCAAACGCTTTATCATCGCCACGCCGGTCTTGAATTTTCAGGAGTTTCTGCCCGCCGAGAAAAGCTTGACGGCCGTCAATCAGGTCATTGCCTCCTCACTGACTGACGATGTCTCCGATGTCAGCGTCCGCATGACCGGAGAAGTCGTGCTGGAGTACGAAGAAATGCAAACGGTTACCGAAGGCACCACCATTGCTGGTATCGCTTCGATGTTTTTGGTGTGCATCACGCTCTGGATCGCCTATCGTTCCTTCAAACTGATGTTCGCGACCTTTTTTACGTTGACCATGGGCCTGGTGCTATCCCTGGGCTTCGCTACATTCGCCATCGGGCACTTGAACATGATCTCGATTGCTTTCGGCGTGCTGTTTATTGGCATGGGCGATGCTTACTCCTCACATTTCTGCCTGCGCTACCGTGAACTGAGACAGCGCGGCGAATCACCGCGCCAAGCCCTGCGCGACACGCTCACGTCCACGGGCGGCTCGCTGGCCCTGTGCACACTCACAGCGGCGATCGGCCTGTTCGCCTTCATTCCGACCAATTATGTCGGCGTTTCGGAACTGGGCATCATTGCTGGCACCAGTCTGGTCATCGCGCTGTCAACGACCTTTACCGTCCTGCCGGCGCTAATAAAAATCATGCCGCCTAAAGTGCGGAAAATAGAAGAGAGCCAGCAAACCCATTCCAAGCTGGTATCGAACTGGCCGTTGGTCCATGCGCGCCCGATCCGCTGGATTACTTATGTTTTAGCCGCAGCCGCCCTGGTTCTGCTGACGCAGGTCAGCGTGGATTTCAATCCGATCAACTTGCGCGATCCCAACACCGAGTCGGTCAAAACCTTTAAATATCTGCTGCAATCCCAGGATACCTCGCCAATGACGCTGACATCCCTGGCGACATCCGAGGCGGAAGCACGGGACAAGGAAGCGCGCCTCGAAAAACTCAGCACGGTAGACAAGGCGTTGACGCTGTTCGACTTTATCCCCGAAGATCAGGATGACAAGCTGGCCTTGATAGAAGAACTCGCGCTGATAGTGGGCCCCGTGCTCGATCATTTCCCCGCGCCGGCTAAAGAGGACGCCAAAATCGAGTCCCTGCAAAAATTCCAGACAGTGCTCAAGCAACGCCTGGCTACGGACAACAACAGCGTCATGATCGAGCTGGATGCTACGTTGGATCGCTTCCTTGCCAAACTGCAATCGTTCGATGCCGAAACGCGTCAAACTATCCTGAACCGGCTTCAGGCCAGTATGCTAAATTCGTTGCCGTCAACCATCCAGATTTTGCGCAATAGCCTGCAGGCCGGCCAGATCGATCTGGAGACGCTGCCCGCGGATTTGAGCGAGCGCTGGCTCAGCAAGAATGGAATCTACCGGGTTCAGGCTTTTCCAAAAAAAGATTTGAACGATCTGGAAAATATGCGCGAGTTTATCCTGGATGCTCAGCAGGTTGACCCGCATGTCACTGATTTGCCGGTCAGTTATCTTGAGTCCATGAACGAGGTTATCCGCGCGTTCCAGCAGGCCTTTACCGTCGCCTTCGGCGTCATTACCCTGCTGCTGCTGGTTATTATGCGCAATGTCAAGGATACCTTGCTGGTGCTGTTGCCGTTGCTGCTCGCTTCCCTGTTCACGGCGGCCATGACCGTGCTGATCGATATGCCGTTTAATTTCGCCAACATCATCGCCTTGCCGCTGTTGTTCGGCCTCGGCGTGGACAGCGGCATCCATATGGCGCACCGACTGCACTACCTGAGTTCAAACGGCGGCAATATGCTTAGCAGCAGCGAGGCTCAGGGCGTTTTCTTCGGCACCCTGACCACGATATTCAGCTTCGGCAGTTTGGCGTTCACGACGCATCAAGGCACGGCTTCGATGGGCATTCTGCTCGCCATGGGCCTGCTCCTGACCTTGATTTGCGCGCTGGTCGTCCTGCCGGCATTTAGCATGCTCAGGCTCAAGCCGCACCATTCAAAGAAGCGATCAAATCAATCAGTTTTTTAACGACAAACTGACGACAATGCCGTTAGTCATGGATGATTAACGGCCTTTGATATCCCTCTACTTGAAATCCCACCCGCCTGATCGGCGAACTCGCTGCTTTTGCTGAACACCGGTCTCCCGACCCATCGATCCGGCCGCCGCAACCTGGCTCCGTGCTTGAAACTTCCAACCTCATGCAAGGCCGGTATGGTCTGCATATCTGGCGCAGCCAAACTGCTTTTTCCTGGATACTATCGGGGACTGGAACATCCCGATTCGCCCGGGCTTATTCCGGGATTGTGCTGGATTGGCGAGACTGGTTGAGAATATGGACAAGCCTTCTGCCGACAGCATGAAGGCGCTGCCGGCAGAAGGAAGGATTAGAAATAATCCGCGTTGAGCAGGAAATGCACGGCGATGCTGCCGAAATAACCGATCAAAATCACCGGCATCCATTTCAGGTGCGTGCTGAACGTGTAAATGCCTTTGGCCTGCCCCATCAAACCAACGCCAGAAGCCGACCCGATAGCCAGCAGACTGCCACCTACGCCGGCTGTCAATGTGACTAGCAGCCACTGCCCTTGGGAGATATCCGGCTGCATGGTCAGCACGGCGTACATGATCGTGCCGTTATCGATGAATGCCGAAAAGATACCCACTAGAATGTTGGCAATGGTTGGATCTATTTCGCCGTATAAAAAATTCGAGACAAGTCCCAGATAGCCAAGGAAACTCAAGCCGGCAACGCTCATCATAACGCCATAGAAAAACAGCAGTGTGTCCCATTCCAGATTGGCCACGTTCTTAAATACGTCGAACTCGTGATGTTCATCATCTATAACCGGAATGTCCATTGTGTCGGTGTCTGGCGCTCCATTGGTTTTTCCGGGTGCCTTTTGCATGTAGTAGCTAAAAAACTTCAAGTAGGTCAAGCCCATCAGCATGCCGGCTGCCGGAGGCAGCTCAAGAAAATTCTCAAAGCAAACCGCTGTTATGATAGTCATCAGGAACAGAAAAATTATAATGCCGGCACCGCGCTTGATGACCGGCGCTTCTCTAGCTGCCGCCGGCTGCTCCTTGGGAATCCAGAAATGCATGATTGCCGCAGGCAGGGCAAAGTTGACCATGGCTGGAATTAACAGCGAATAAAAGCTGATGAACGGTACAACTCCTTTTTGCCAGACCAATAACGTCGTGATGTCGCCGAAAGGGCTGAACGAACCACCGGCATTGGTGGCGATAACCACATTAACACAGGAGATGGTGATAAAGCATTTGTTGTCCTTGCCCATGGCCAATAATACGGCGCCCATCAGCAGAGCGGTGGTCAGATTGTTAGCGACCGAAGACAACCCAAAAGACATCCAGCCGGTGATCCAGAATAACTGCCGGTAGCTGAAGTTTTTACTCAACAGCCAAACACGTAGATTTTCAAAAACGTTCCGGTCCTCCATGGCATTGAGATAGGCCATCGAAACCATAATAAACAAAAACAGTTCGGCAAACCCTTCCAGGCTGGTACGGAAAGCCTTTCCGGCAACTTCGCCCATGTTCCCGGAAACGTAAATGAAAGCAATAAATACCCATATCAGGCTGGCTGCAAACACCATGGGCTTTGATTTGCGCAGTTCGGTGACTTCTTCAAACATGGCGAGGATATATGCCACGACAAAAATCCCAATCGCGAGATATCCTACCCAGTGCAGTGTCAGGTCTAAAGGTTGTTGGGAATCAATGGCGGCGTTTTCACCCCCCATAGCGAGCACCGGGAAGCCAAGAGAGATTAAGGCCGCCAAGTATGGCAAAAGCTTTCTAATCATAAAGTCCGTGAAAAATTGTGGAAAATCCGATGGTCAAAATTGTGCGCACTTTACTCGAGTTCAGCAGATCCTGCCAGCTAAATCTGTAACGTATTGATGGCAGTCCGCCTGCAATTAGCTATTCACGGACTGAACTCTTTTGAGGAAAAAAAAGCCTATTTTTGCCCTTGATTGATCCAGGGCGCTGTGAACTCGAAGGGGTACCGGCTTCAGGAAAAAGCCGGTATTTTTAAGGAATGGAAATATCAGTCTTGCAGCTCTTTGTTGAGCGAGATGTACAGTTTGGGAGAGATGATTTCATCCTCGTGCAGCTGTTTCAGTATGTCGCCCTGCAAAGTATGCAACACCCTTTCAGCCGATTGTTGGTTCAACTGCTCCAGTAAGGCCTGATTGGATTGAATCTGCTCTTTCATGTGTTCCTCGGTGCACGCTTGCAGGGCCCGATAAACGGAAAGGACATTTTCTATCGCCTGTTCATCATCAAAGATTTCGCTCAAATGCGACTGTTCCAGCTTGGAAAGTTCACGGATAACTTTCGTTATCAATTTGTATTGCGTGCGATAATACAGATAAATTTCTTCCGGATCAGGCGCTTTGGGCGATAGAAAAAACGCCCGGCGAATGCCGTTGATAATACTTGCATAGATCCAGTCGCTGAAATGCTCGTTCAGTGAAGTCAGCTGCTGCTTGCCGTGCTCCACCCGTTCGACCTGAATTTCCAGAATATCGAGAATTTTCTTATAGCCGGCCTCATTGATTTCCGAACGCCGAAAAATCTCTTTCAGCGCGGCTTTTTCCAGGCCTAACGCATACAGGCGCAGCATGTTCTCGATTAAATGGTCGGAATTATCGAAATTTTGTCTGGCCAGTTCGTGCTGTTGCTGATTCAGGGCATTATAGTAAGAGGACAGGGCCTGATGCTGATGCTCGCTGATTTGTTTCTGTTGGTATAAATCATCGATTTTGTCGATCAGGTCTTTGTAAATCAGGGCCTTGCTTTTGTGATAGCTCATCTCTTCCTGAGAGGAGAGCGAGTCGATCTTTAATAAACGGATTATTTTTCCAATCGTCGTGGCTTTGATCAGCAATGTGAAATAAATACAGCCGATGGTGATGGCGGTAATGAACTCTTTAATGGAGAAAGAGTAAGTCCAGCCGGGCAGACTCAGGTTGTTCGGAATCAGCAACACCATCACGATTGCCAAAGCTCCGCGCAGGCTGCCCCAGGATAATAACTGTTGCCAGCTTTGCGGTATTCTTTCCTCCAGTTTGAGGGCGTGAATGATCGATATCGACGAGTAAACGGATATGATACGCGCCACGGCAACCACGGCGATAATGGCTATAATCGGCAGAATGGCAATTTTTAAATCGATGGAAAGATTGGCGAACATCAGCCCCATCAGGATAAAGACCAGCGAGTTGGCGAGGAAGGCGAAGTAACTCCAGAATTTATCCATGTATTCCTCGACGCCGTGCGACATTTTAAAGCGCCCGTAATTGCCCATGACCATCGAGGCGATCAGGGTCGAGATAATCGAGGACAGATGGATTTCATGGCCCAGTACCACCAGATGCTCTGAAATCAGCTCGGTCAGCAGGAAGGTGAAATGCGCGACCAGCAGGGTCAGCGTGATTTCCAGGTGTTCGTTACCTTTTACCAGTTCAATCAGTTTGGAGAACATGAACCCCATGAACAGACCGAAGATGATGCCGCCGACCAGCATGGTCGTGAACGAGATAAGGCCTGTCAGCAGGGTTGGAAAACCGGTATAGCCATGGATGAACAAGTCCAGAAACACCAGAAACAGCGCAAAGGACGTGGCATCATTAAACAAGCTCTCGCCTTCGAAGATCAGCGTCAAACGATGCGGCGCGCCGTATTCCTTAAATAGGGACAGAACCGCTACCGGGTCGGTTGAGGAAATGATGGTGCCGAATAGCAGAGTGACCAGCAGCGGAATATCCAGGCCCAGCAGTCCAAAAGCCCATTGCCCGACAAAACCGATGAATATCGTCGATATGAGCAAGCCCAGGACGGCCAGTATGCCCATCGAATACTTGTTTTCCTTGACGTTGCGAAATTTCATGTTGTAGGCCGATTCAAAAATAAGAATAGGCAGGAACACGAAAAACAGCGCTTCGGGCGTTAACTGGAAACGGGTGATGAAAGTCAGCGATTCCACCTGAGATATGGGGACTAATAACGATCCGACCACCACTAACAAAACGGTATAAGGGATGCGCGTTTTAATCGCCAACAAATTCACGCCTAATGCGATCAACATCAAGGTAAAAATGGATAAAAAGACGTCAAGATTCATTTAAAGCATTTACCTACTATTTAGAAATATAACCCGAATGCCTGAATCTTCAGGCATTCGTCGGCATGAAAATGAGCCAGTTTGGTTTGCCAGTCTTTCATGGGGCGTGCCGTATCGTCGCAGTCATGCTACTGGCGTAGATCGTTTTTTATATCGGCACCCAATCTGAGCACCAGGCGAGTCATCGTACTCACCGATGCATCCCGGGCAGACGTCTCCTCCAATCAGTCTATTAGTTCATACAGTGCCATGGATTGCACCGCTAACTGCACCTTGATAGCAGTTTCATAAGGCTCCAGTCTAGAGGGCTTGAACCGCCAAAGGGCTGGCCTTTGACGGCATCGGTTGGCACCACAAAGTGTGCATTTTGAAGACCAAGGCAGGGCTGACGCCTTAGTGTAAACTCACTGTTCGAAGTGTTTTCTCCTGCTTCAACAGCTTCCATCTCGCGGGCACGTAAGTCTCCTGAATAGGACTTGGGCATGGATTAATACAGACTCATCTTGTTGCAATGGATATTCTACAACACGTGTCTAATTAATTGAAATTGCTCCAATCTTTTTTAATCTTGTATAAATTTAAAATCTACAGTGCTGCCAATGCGCTTTCGTAATCAGGCTCGCTGGCTACCTCATCAACCAGCTGCGTATAAATCACTTTGTCATTCTCATCAAGAATGACAATGGCGCGGGCCGTTAAACCGGCAAGAATGGTATCGGTGATATAAACGCCATAATCATTGGCAAAGCTTGAACGGAAGGTTGACAACGAAATCACGTTTTTCAGCCCTTCCGTTTCGCAAAAGCGGGCTTGCGCAAAAGGCAGGTCCGCCGAAATCACCAGAACGACGGTATTGTCCAGTTTTGAGGCTTTCTCGTTGAATTTACGCGTTGACGCAGCGCATACGGGCGTGTCGAGGCTCGGCACGATGTTCAGGATTTTCTTTTTACCCGCGTAAGTCGCCAGCGTGACTTCCTGTAATTTGCCGTTAACCAATTTAAACTCCGGCGCCTTGCTGCCGACCGAGGGTAATTCACCCGATATATGTAACGGTTTACCTTGAAACTTAATTGCAGCCATGGCTTGTATCCTCCAGATGGGTAATCAATTAAAACATGCCGAATTTAACGTTCCGATAAAACTGATGAGCAAACTGTTCATGCCTGCCATCGTTAATGCCAGTCCCCGGCATCACTTTTTGCTTTTGGTATGCTTTACCAGCCGCTTGCGTTTTTGTATCTGGCGCTCGGTCAGTTTGTTTTTCTTGCCGTGAAAGGGATTGGCCGGCGATTTGAATTCCAGACGGATAGGTGTTCCTTTCAGACCCAGCTTGTCACGGAAATAGTTCATTAGATAGCGCTTATAGGAAGTCGGCAACACGTCGGTCTGAACACCGTGTATGACCACGATAGGCGGATTGCGCCCGCCCTGATGAGCATATTTGAGCTTGATCCGGCGCCCGTTCACCAAAGGCGGCTGATGCGCAGCCGTCGCTTCGCTCAATATCCGTGTCAGTGCCGGCGTGCTCATGTCGAGCATGGCCGAGTCGTACAGGGTATGCACGACATCGAACAGCTTGCCGACGCCGCTGCCGTGCAGCGCGGAGATCGGGTGTTTTTCAGCAAAATCCAGAAACGACAGTTTGACATCCATCTGCCGCTTGACGGTTTCTTTCTGCTCCGTGGTTAAGCCATCCCACTTGTTCAGGCCGATAATCAGGGCTCTGCCCGCTTCCAGCACGAGGCCCAGCAAATGCGCATCCTGGTCGGTAATACCTTCGCTGGCATCGATGAGGTAAATGACGACATTGGCTTTTTCAATCGCCTGCAACGATTTGATCACGCTGAACTTTTCAATGCCCAGGGATACTTTTGACCGTCTGCGCATGCCAGCCGTATCGATCAGCGTAAACTTCCTGCCGTTGCGCTCAAACGGAATGTAGATACTGTCGCGCGTCGTGCCGGGCTCATCGAACACAACCACGCGCTCTTCGCCCAATAGTCGGTTGACCAGTGTGGATTTGCCAACGTTAGGCCGGCCGACGACGGCGATACCGATACCGCTGATGCCGTCGCGCAGATCTTCGGCCTCTTTATCGGGGGGCGGCAGCAACTGCTCGGCGCGCGCCAACAGTTCGGGTACGCCCCGGCCATGTGTCGCGGCGATTTGTACCGGCTCGCCCAGCGCCAGTGAATGGAAGTCGGCGGCCGCCATATCGCCATGAATGCCGTCTACCTTATTCGTGACCAGGATGACCGGCTTGCTCATTTTTCTGAGCATGTCGGCGATCACCTGATCGGAGGCACTCAGCCCTTCGCGCGCATCGACCATGAAAAAGACGATGTCGGCTTCGTCGAGCGCGACCTGCACCTGTTTTCGGGCACAGCTGTCTATGCCTTCGGCATCATCGGCGATACCGCCGGTATCGACCACCAGACAAGCACGGTTGCCGTGCTTGACACGGCCGTACTGCCTGTCCCGGGTCAAGCCGGGATAATCGGCCACCAGCGCTTCGCGGCTACGCGTTAAATAATTGAACAGTGTGGATTTGCCCACATTAGGGCGCCCAACCAGGGCTATTACAGGTAACATTTTATAAGGACCGGGCTTTTAAAGCGGCAAGCGTGCCATCTTTAGCATAAACATAAACGGTATTATCTACCACGAGGGGTTTGGCATCCATGGCGCTATCAGTCACGTGCACACGGGCCAGTTGCCTGCCGTCACTGGTGGAAAGCCAATGCACATAGCCTTCCAGATCACCGACTACGACATTATTTTCATAAGTGGCCGGCGCTGTCAGTTTCCTTTGGTGCAGATCTTTCTGCTTCCATAATGATGCGCCGGTGCGCTGGTCCAGTTGCCAGACATCGCTTTTCGAATCCGTTAAATACAAATAGCGCCAATCATTGGCCATGCCTGAAGAAGATGAAATCGTCTCGTTACGCCATATCACTTCGCCATCCACCGCCGAGACTGCGGCAATGCCGCCTTGGTAGCTGGCGATGTAAATTACGCCATCCGTTTCTATCGGATCCACATCCAGATCGACCAGCCTTTCAACTTCGGAGCGTCCTGCCGGAATAACGATACTGGTTTCCCAGATATGCTTGCCATCAATCAAGCGCAAGGCGATCAGCTTGCCGTTGTCATAACCGCCCACGACATTCTCACCACTGATCAGCAATGAACCGGTTCCGCGTACGCTGAGCGCCGGCACACTCTGCTCATAGCTCCACAATTTGCCGCCGCTTTTTTCGTCAAGAGCGGTAACGGTGCCATCCGTAGTTCGAACGACGACAACCCCATTGTCGATGACAGGCACCGAAAGCACTTCACTGGACACGCCGGCTTTCCAAAGCACTTCACCGTTTTCAAGGTTTAATGCGATGACTTCGGCATCGCTGGTACCCAGGATCACAGTACCGGCGCCCAAACCCGGACCACCGGAAAAGTGAAATTCGGTTTCAGTTTCCCAGCTCAGATCGCCTGTACTCAACTCTCTGGCCTGCACCAGCCCTTCTCTATCGGCGGCCAGTATTTTTCCGGATCCAATGGCCGGAACAAGCTTTAACGTATGTTCGTCCGCACCAACACCAATACTTGTTTTCCAAAGCACTTCGATCTGAATCTCAGGCGTGATTTCAGTTAGTTCGGCCGGCGGATCGGTATTGTCTTCACCACCCGAAAAGTAATCGGTTAAACCTGAAATCGAATCATTAACGGTGGTCAGTGCCGCACAACCTGGCAAAACGAAACAAATCAGCAAAAGCGTAATAAATCGCATTATTTTTGATTTTGTATAATTTCTGGAGCGGTCAAATCATCGATTTTAAATTGCAGCAACGGTGACTGAGATCCATTCCTTAACGCATTCTGATAAGAGGTACGCGCTTCATCACGACGATCCAACGCGACGTATAAGTCACCCAGTAATTCATCATAATTAGCTGAAAAACCTGATGATGAGGCCGGGTCAACCTTGTTGATGACCTGTAGTCCCTGCTCATATTCGCCCGTCGCGAGCATCAGGCGCACCAGTCTGATTCGGGCGATATGGCTCAATTCGTCATCCGATTTTGCCGCAAGCTTTTCCAGAATCTGCCTGGCGGCAGCCAGATCGCCCTGCTGAACCTTCAGTTTTGCCTCCATCAGGCCGCTGTATAACGCATATTCCGTCTTGGCGAATTCCTCTTGCGCACGTTCGGCGAGTTTTTCAGCCGATTCCTTTTTGCCGGTATCAGCCGCTGACAGTAACTGATCGTATAAGGCTGAAGCTTGCGCTGTCTGCTCCTTTTTATAACTTCGCCAGTAATTCCAGCCCAGAATAAGGGCGATACCCACTGCTAGGCCGACAATGGTCGATACGCCGTTTTCTTTCCACCATCTTTTTAACGCTTCTACCTGTTCTTCTTCTGTATCGTAAATTGCCACGTGTTTTCTCTTGTGTGTGATTATTAAGGAAACGGTAAAATTTTATGCCCGCCAGATACTGTTTGAAGCTAGCGGGATTGCAGATGCTCTTTAAAAAATGCAATGGCTTGCGGCTGGGACAAGGTCTGTTGCTCTTGCTCATGCCGTAGGGATTTGATACCGACCTCGCCGCGACTGACTTCATCATCGCCCAGGATGATGGCATATTCGGCGCCTATTTTATCGGCCTTTTTAAACTGGCTTTTGAAGCTGCCGCCGCCGCAATTGACCTGAAGCTTCAAACCGGGAATTTCTTCCCTGATGGTTTCGGCAAAACGCAAACCTTCCTTTTCGGCTTTTTCGCCTACGCGGATCATATAAACGTCTACGGGTCTAGCCACTGGGACAGTGTCCAGCATTTCCACCAAGGCCAGCAGCCGCTCCATGCCCATGGCAAAACCGACCGCATGATTGGCTTTGCCGCCCAATTGTTCGATCAAACTGTCATAGCGGCCGCCCGCACAAACGGTGCCCTGCGCGCCCAGTTCATCGGTCACCCATTCAAAAACGGTCTTGCCGTAATAATCGAGGCCTCGCACCAATCTGGAGTTGAGTTCGTATGAGATACCCAGATCATCGAGCGTGGCGGTCAGCATATTAAAATGATTGCGGCTGTCATCGCCCAGATAAGCCATTAATTCCGGCGCATTGGCGACTACTTCTTTCATGGCCGGATTCTTGGTATCGAGGATACGCAACGGGTTGGTTGCCAGACGGCGCAAGCTGTCCTCATCCAGCTGATCCAGATGCCCTTGGAAATAGCTGACCAATGTTTCCCGATAAAGCGCCCGCTCGGCAATCGTGCCAAGCGAATTGAGCTGCAATCTGACCTTGTCGCGGATACCGAGTTTTTTCCACAAACGATCTATCATCAGGATCAGCTCGACATCAATATCGGGGCCGGCCATGCCGTAGGCTTCCACGCCCAGTTGAAAAAACTGGCGGTAGCGGCCTTTCTGCGGTCGTTCATGGCGATACATAGGCCCGTAATACCACAGTCGGTGTACCTGATTGTGCAGCAAGCCATGCTCCAGGCAGGCCCTGAGACAGCCAGCCGTACCTTCGGGCCGAAGCGTCAAGGAGTCGCCGTTCCTGTCTTCGAACGTATACATTTCTTTCTCGACAATATCAGTCACTTCGCCGATAGAGCGTTTAAAAAGTTCCGTTTTTTCTACGATAGGCAGCCGGATTTCACTATAGCCATAAGCGCCGAGTACGTCTCTTATGATGTGTTCCGCGTATTGCCAGAGCGGTGCCTGCTCGGGAAGCACGTCGTGCATCCCGCGAATTGCTTGAATATTATTTGCCATGAGTATGATAGAGCCTGTTAGCGTTGAGCAGGCGTGGTCTTTTTTGCTTCGTTCGAAAGAGGGAATTTTTCCAATAATTGCTGCCGGTATTCTTCGGCCGGCTCCTGATTACCTAGCGCACGCTCAGCCTGCATCGCATACCATAAGGTTTCAGACGTATGAGGCGCCACATCGAGATAGCGCTGCAAATAGCCCTTCGTTGCCCAATATTCGCCTTTTTTATAGCTGAGCTTTTGCATTTCCAGCAATGCGGGCGCATAGGTCTTATTTGTATCCAATGCTTGCCGGAAATAAGTTTCGGCTTTTTGCGGCTGCCCCATACCGACCTGGCAACGTCCGAGGTTGGTCAACGCCATCCACGGCCTGTCATTTAACGGTGTGGAGGTTGCCTGGGTCAATAAGGCGACGCCCTCCTCATACTTGCCTCGCTCGCAAAGGAAACGACCATAATTGTTTTGCGCGCCCAGATCATCAGGCGCCAGTTTCAGCCCTGTCTCATAATGATCATTGGCTTCGTCATACAGGTTGATTTTTTCATACAGAAAAGCCAGCGCATTATGCACCTTGACATTGTCCGGGTCTTTCTTCAGCGCCACCAACAGGTTCTCTTTAGCCAGTTCCAGCTTATTCATGCCCATATAGCGCACGCCCAGCTCTAGATGGACATCGGCGGATTCTTTATTTTTTGCGCTTTTTCCGCCCATCCCGGCGCAGGCGGTCAATACCGATGTCAGCAGGATGATACTAAAAAGCTTAATGACTTTGCTTGATTCAGGCTGCACGTTCGGAACTCGCAAGTTTGATTTTCAGATGTCTACGACTTTTATCCGCTACTTTTCCGACCAGCTGGCCACAAGCGGCGTCAATGTCCTCTCCACGTGTGCGCCTGACTGTCGTAACGATCCCGGCCTCGTTCAAGAGCATTCTGAAACGGTTGATCGTCTCGTTGCTGGAACACCGGTAGGGAGAGTTCGGAAAAGGATTAAACGGAATCAGATTCAGTTTTGACGGCACGCTTTTTAATAGCTTGATCAATCCCCGCGCGTCCTGCATCGAGTCATTAATGCCCTCCAGCATCACGTATTCAAACGTAATCTTGCGTCGCGGTGCGATCTTGACGTTTTCTCTACAGGCTGCCATCAGCTCCTTGAGCGGATATTTTTTATTGATGGGGACCAGTTCATCCCTCAATTCATCGGTCACGGCATGCAACGACACGGCCAGGCTGACGTCGCAGACTTCCGTCAAGCGATACATGGCTGGTACCACGCCTGAGGTGCTGATCGTGACGCGGCGCTTGGACAGTCCGTAGGCGAAATCATCCATCATCAGGTTCATGGCCGCCACGACGTTGTCAAAGTTCAGCAACGGCTCACCCATGCCCATCATGACGACATTGGTAATGCGGTTGTCGGGACCTAAGCGCTTCTGAGCGACAAATACCTGTCCGATAATTTCAGCCGTCGTCAGGTTACGGTTAAAACCCTGCTGAGCCGTGGAGCAAAACGAGCAGGCCAGAGCGCAGCCAATTTGCGAAGACACGCAAAGCGTACCGCGCCCTTCCTCTGGAATGAAAACCGTTTCCACTCGGTTGCCGCAATGAGTCTGTAACGCCCATTTGCAGGTACCGTCTGTAGCGATTTGTTCCACGACGATTTCGGGCGTTTCAATGCAGCAGTGTTCATTTAAATACGCGCGCAACGATTTGCTTAAATTGGTCATCAGGTCGAAGTCCTGGACGTCTTCCTGATAAATCCATTTAAGCAGTTGCGTTGCGCGGAAAGGTTTCTCGCCTATCTCGACAAAAAAAGCCGCGAGGCCTTTTCTGTCGAAATCTAGCAGATTGATGCGTTTTTGATTAGCGGGTACGTGCACAGAGTTCATTTTCTGAGAAAAAGAAAGCGATTTCCCTTTTGGCTGTTTCCAACGCATCGGAGCCATGCACGGCATTTTCGTCGATGCTGTTGGCGAAATCAGCGCGAATGGTGCCGGCTGCAGCTTCCTTAGGATTGGTGGCGCCCATCAGTTCGCGATTTTTCAGAACCGCATTTTCACCTTCCAATACCTGCATCATGACCGGACCTGAAATCATGAAAGACACCAGGTCTTTAAAGAAGCCGCGCTCTTTGTGTTCCGCGTAGAAGCCTTCAGCCTGTTCTTGAGTTAAATGCACCATTTTAGCGGCAACGATTTGTAAGCCGTTTTTTTCAAAGCGGCTGTAAATTTCGCCGATGACATTTTTTGCTACAGCGTCAGGTTTAATAATTGAAAAAGTGCGTTCTATCGCCATGTGTTTCAAAACTCCAAATTTAAATAAAAATTAATAACTATTTATTATATCCGATAATGACCGGCTATTTCGAAGATACCTGAAAATATTGCCGGTCAAATACTGTTTTCATTAAGGCATTTGATCGATATCCGCGCCTTCTTTTACCGGTATCATCAAGTCTTCAGCGCTGACGCCCCAAGTTAAAGCCAAGGCACTGGCGACAAAAATGGAAGAATACGTTCCGACAAATACGCCGAATAAAAGTGCAATCGCAAAATTATGAATAATGGCGCCGCCTAGGAATGCCAGGGCAAGCAACACCAGCACGACCGTAAAAGAAGTCAGTATGGTCCGGCTCAACGTTTCATTCAGCGAAATATTCATGATTTCTTCCGATGAGCCTTTTCTGAATTTTCTGAAATTCTCGCGAATACGGTCAAAAACGACAATGGTGTCATTCAGCGAATAACCGATCAGTGCCAGGATCGCCGCCAATACTGTCAGATCAAATTCCAAACCGAAAATGGAAAACAAGCCTAACGTGATAATCACATCATGCACCAGCGCAGCTACCGAACCCAAAGCGAACTTCCACTCAAAACGCCAGGCCACATAAATCAAAATGCCGATCATCGAAAACAATAACGCCAGACCGCCATCTTGAGCCAGCTCTTCGCCAACCTGAGGCCCTACAAATTCAACCCGACGCAATTGCGCAGATTCCGCCGCATTTTTATTGATGGCCTCCAGCACCTTGGTGCTTAATTCCTTTTCGCTGATGCCTTCATGAGTTTTCAGACGAATCAACACATCCTTGGTTGTACCATAATGCTGAACGGTAGCATCGCCGAAACCAGCTTCATTTAATGAATTACGCACTACCGACAGGTCGGCCGTTTGCGGATAGCCTACTTCCACGAGCGTACCGCCGGTAAAGTCAATACCCAACTGTAATCCTCGCACGGCAAGCGAAGCGATCGAAATGATCAGCAAAACACTGGATAATATCAGCGCTATTTTGCGTCTGCCTAAAAAGTTTATATTTCGTTTTAACATGTTCTTAATCTTCTCTACAGAGCCTAAATAGACAGTTTCTCAACCCTGCGGTTGCCGTAAATCCAGTTAATGATCATCCGCGAACCGACAGTTGCGGTAAACATTGAAGTCAGGATACCAATTGATAGTGTCACGGCAAATCCTTTCACAGAGCCGCTGCCGAAAACGAATAACATGATAGCGGTCAGCAAAGTCGTCAGGTTGGAATCGAAAATGGTCGCAAACGCTTTTTCATAGCCCAGAAAGATACTGGATTGCGGCGAATTGCCGTTTCTGATTTCTTCACGAATACGTTCAAAGATCAAGACGTTAGCATCAACTGACATACCGACCGTCAAAACGATCCCGGCAATGCCAGGCAACGTCAGAGTCGCCTGTAACATCGATAATATCGCCACCAGAATAACCACGTTAAACGCCAGTGCAATATTGGCCACCACGCCGAAAAGCCTGTAATAGACCGCCATAAACGCCAGCACCAGGACAAAGCCCACCGTTGCCGATGTTACACCTTTGTTGATGTTGTCCTGTCCAAGGCTTGGTCCGACTGTGCGTTCTTCCACGATATCGACCGGTGCAGCCAATGCCCCTGCTCTCAAGAGGAGAGCAAGATTGCGCGCTTCCTCAGGGCTATCCAGACCGGTTGTCTGAAAGCGTTTGCTAAAGGCGTCGCGAATCGTTGCCACACTGATGACCTTCTCGACTTTTTCCTTATGGAAAACCTTCTGGCCATTGATCACTTTGGTGTTGACTTTGTATTCAATAAAGACCACCGCCATAGGTCTGCCAATATTGGCTTGGGTGATTTTGCCCATCTTCGTGGCGCCAACGCCGTTCAGCGTAATCGATACCATAGGCTGGCCGTCCTGATCCATGCCCGATGAGGCATCGACAATCTGGTCACCGGTCACGATAACGCGCCGATCCAACAGAATGGGGCTGCCGTTTTTGTCATAATATAAACGACTGGCCACGGGAACCTGACCCCGCACAGCCTTCTGCACGTCATGTTCGACATCAACAAGCCGGTATTCCAGGGTCGCCGTGGTGCCGAGGATTTCCTTGGCGCGCGCCGTATCCTGCACGCCGGGCAACTGCACGACGATACGATCCTGACCTTGTTGCTGTATGACAGGCTCCGCCACACCGAGCTCATTGACTCGGTTGCGTAATGTGGTCATATTTTGCGCCACGGCGAATTTTTTAATCTCGCGAATTTCGGCTTCGGAAAGTTTCAGCCACACTTCATCCTGAGCAGCCGGCTCAGTCAGATCCAGCGTGCGAAAATCCTTACCCAGCAATGACAATAAAGCCGGTTTTTCATCGGCTGATTTCAGTTTGACTTTAATGTAGCCATTATCTTTGGAAACTGAATGATAATGGATTTTTGCGCTTCTTAATGCCAGGCGAACATCTTCATTGTAACGTTCTTCAGCCTGCTTGACGGCCGCATCCATGTCTACTTCGAGCAGGAAATGCACACCACCACGCAAGTCCAGGCCCAGGTACATAGCCTTGGCGCCCAAGGATTGCAGCCATTCCGGTGTAACAGGCGCCAGATTTAACGCCACCGTATAATCGCTGCCCAGTTTATCTCTGAGCAGATCTGCCGCCTTGAGCTGATCATCCGTGTTGTTAAACCGGACTAAAACACGGCCTTCCTTAAACTCAAACGACTTGACACCAAATCCAGCCGCTTTAATAGCGGATTCGACCAGATCTGCCTGTGCCTGCTCTACTTTGGTTTCTCGTGTTGACGAGACCTGAACAGAAGGATCGTCGCCGTACAAATTCGGTAACGCGTAAACAAGCCCGACCATAAAAATGATCAGGATTAATAAATTTTTCCAAAGGGGGAAAGTGTTCTGCATGTGTTATTCCATCGATTGAACAACGTCTTAGTCGTATCGACTATTGCCGACAAGCTCTGACACCGGGGACAATAATTAAGCTTTATTAACCTTTTTGGCTACCGCTTTGTAAGTTCCTTTTGGCATCAGGCTGGCAATGGCATGACGCTGGACTTGAATAAAAATGTTGTCGCTAATTTCAAGCTTGACGAAATTCTCGTCCAGATCAACGATCTTGCCCAGAATGCCGCCGGTAGTCACGACTTCGACGCCCTTATTCAAGGCCGCTAGCATCTGCTTTTGTTCTTTGGCTTTCTTGGCTTGCGGACGCAGGAACAGAAAATAGAAAAACACCAGAATCCCCAACGGAAACAGCATGCCTTCAATACCGGGTTGTTGGGCTGCAGGAGCCGCGGCTTCCGCTAAAGCGTCAGAAATAAAAAAACTCATCATTATCCTCGGTTGTTATTATGTAATAAAAATTTAGCCATTATGCCACAGTCGGCACGGCTTTTCCTCGTTGTTGGTAAAATTGCTTGACAAAAGCACCCAGCTCTTGCCTTTCAATCGCATCGCGTAATCCTTGCATCAGGCTCAGGTAGTAATACAGGTTGTGAATGGTATTGAGCCTGGAGCCCAGCATTTCTCCACATCTGTCCAGATGTTTCAGATAGGCTCTGGAATAGTTGCGGCAGGTATAGCAGCCACAGGACTCATCCAGGGGATTGGTATCGAATTGATACTGGCTATTCCTGATTTTTATCACGCCGGTAGTGGTGAAAAGATGGCCGTTGCGTGCATTGCGCGTTGGCATCACGCAGTCGAACATGTCAATACCGCGCCTGACTGCTTCAACCAGATCTTCCGGCGTACCGACCCCCATCAGATAACGCGGCTTATCGACCGGCATTTTAGGGTGCACGACGTCGAGCGTGTTCATCATTTCCTCTTTCGGCTCGCCTACGGACAAGCCGCCGATAGCGTAACCATCAAAGCCGATATCGACCAGTCCGTCTATCGACTCCTGGCGCAAATGCTCATACATGCCGCCCTGCACGATGCCAAACAAGGCGGATTCATTATCGCCATGCGCTTTCTTGCTGCGCGCCGCCCAGCGCAAGGATAGGCGCATGGAGTCTGCCGCCTCATGAACGGTCGCCGGATACGGCGTGCATTCGTCAAATATCATGACGATATCGGACCCGAGATCACGCTGCACCCGCATCGATTCTTCGGGCCCCATGAAAATCGAGCTACCGTTGATGGGTGATTTAAAAGTGACGCCCTGTTCGGTAATTTTTCTTAACGCGCCGAGACTGAATACCTGAAAACCGCCGGAATCGGTCAGGATGGGTTTGTTCCATCCCATAAAATCATGCAGATCGCCATGTATCTTCATGACTTCAGTGCCCGGCCGCAACATGAGATGAAACGTATTCCCCAGAATAATCTGCGCGCCGACGCCCGTCAGGTCTTCCGGCGTCAATGATTTAACGGCGCCATAGGTGCCGACTGGCATAAAAATCGGGGTTTCTACAATGCCGCGGGCAAATTTGAGCCGGCCGCGCCGGGCGTGACCGTCAGTATTGATTAATTCGAATTGCATTATAAATTCAGGAAAAAGGGTTCTGAATGGATGTTGAAAAAACTGGGGTATTCGCCGCTGCCCTGTGGCCTTACTATCCGGCCGCCATTATATAAGAATAAAAAAACCATTGTCAGTTATCTTAACTGATGTTACGCAGTTGTAGGGGCGGACCTGCGTGTCCGCCCTGTGTCCGGTGCACGACAGGTTACCGAAAAACCATTGGCCGAGGGGGAACCGTTGGGCAAGGGCGAACACATAGGTTCGCCCTTGCCCAACTAAAGCCTGGCCTTTCAGACGATGAAGCCACTGAATTGCATAAAGGCCAGGCTTTAACAATCTGTCGCCAGCAGGCAGGATGAAAACGCCCCCCATGCGTAACATCAGATCTTAAGATCAATGAATTTGATAGGGCGGATCATTTTGTTTCGCACAAAAAAAAGCAGCGGTCTGCATCTGCAAGCCGCTGCCTCATGCTGTTGTCTTATACGTAAAATCTTATCTGGATTTTACAATATATTACAAGATGATTTTAACGAACCTTAGTTCAAGCCGAAGGTCCAGCCTTTAGTCCAGTTGTCATTTTCGTCAGCAAATGCGCCGGAATAACTGGTAGCGTCAAAAAAACTATCCGCCACAGGCGCGCCGGCTGAGAGCAGCGGCGATGCAGGTGCAGGCAGGAAGTCGTTTAACTGGGGATCCGCCGCTTCATTGCCCTCTTGCGTCATAAACCAGTCGCTGACAAGGAAGGCATCGCCCGCCTGTTCGTTGAAATTAACGGGACAGTCGACGTAAGTATTGACCATAGTCAATTGACCGGTCAAATTACCCGGGATGCCGGCATTTTGGAAAGTGGCGTCGGAATCGATGTTCAAGCAGGATCTGCGGAATCCGGTGAACACAGAGTTGTAAATATTGGCGCCGGTGCCGCGTCTGAGCAATGCACCGTCGCCACCAACACCGGGATTGCCGGTGCCGATCGCGGTGATGTTGGCCAACATCGGTTTGGAACGCGGCAGGCTGTTGAAATCGCCTTCGTTGTTATCGGCTTCGATACCATTGTCGCCGTCGTCCTCAATTTGTTTCATCAGCACGAATTGCGCCTTGCCGGTCCAGCCCTGTCCCCAATCGACATTGTCGTCGGAGATGCCAGTAGTGACGACATGCTTGAAGTTTACGGCGCCGCCGAACATTTCGATACCGTCGTCACTGCCTTTGTGTAGCTGAACAAAATCGATCGTGGTGCCAGAACCTACGCCTAGTAAGGTCAAAGCGTTCAATTCCTGGTCCGGACGAATCTGGTTGCCGGCGAAGCGGATTTGCGCGTATTTGAGGATACCGCTGTTTTCGTTGGCCTCATTGCCGCCGTAAGGTCGGGTCAGAGCCTCGTCGAATTGTACACAGACGGCAACCGAAGTATTACAACCGTTAACCGGAGCGTTGCCTGCGATGACAACCCCCCCCCAAGCGCCCGGAGTCAGCGCGTCTGTGTCATCATCAGCCGGACCGGTAAAAATGATCGGATGTTGCGGCGTACCGACGGCATTGATTTTAGAGCCCCTGTTGATATAAAGGAAATCGGCGCCGGCCTGGCCAACGATACGGGTATCGGGTTCGATGGTCAAAGTGGCCGGTTGCGCATTATCGCCGCCGATATCGACGCCGCCCGACAGCACCCATAAAATCTCATTGGATAAAGTCACGTCCTGCGTGATGCTGCCGGACAATAGACAGGCATTCTCGCCCAGCGGCTGCGAAAACTCCGGACAACCTGTAAACTCGGTGCTGTGCAGTCTGGTGACTGTGAAGCGCATGGGGTTGAATCCGGGCACCAGTTCCAGTTCGGCGAAAGAGGCAGCGCTGCCGTTATCGATAGTCACCTTTGGAATGAACACCTTGTTGACGGCTGGATCAAAATGAGCGCGCTCGCCGGCGGGTTGCGCGACTACAGCACTATCGGTCAATTCAAACAGGAAAGGGCTGGTTCCAACCAACTTCAGGGTGGCGTCGACAGTGTTCGCCTTGGAGGCGCTTACCGGGATATCGACAGCCTTGATGCGCAAGGTTGAAGTGGCGGAATCAAAATTCGCTATCCCTTTAGAGCCGGGTTCCAGTTTGGTGACGGTGAAGCGCATGGGGTTGGATCCGGGCACCAGTTCCAGTTCGGCGACAAATTCATCGCCGCCATTGTCGACGGTGACGGATGGAATGAACACTTTGTTGGCGACCGGATCAAAGAGCGCGCGTTCGCCTGCGGATTGCGCGATTTGCACGGCTTTGGTCAGATCAAATTGAAAAGGTTCGGAAGTTCTGGTCATCGCCAGAGTGGCATCGAAAGTATTCGCATCCACATCGACCGCCTGGATATGCAAGGTCGAGGATGCGGAATCAAAATTGGCGGCGCCGGCATTGGCCGCGCCGCTCAATACCGTACCACCAAAGATGGTCAGGACCGTCAGGATGGATTTGTGTGGTATAAAAGTTGTCGGTGATAGCATTAAGTTTGCTCCTTGGTTATGTATTGCTTGTGTTAAAGGTCGAGCTTGTAAGAACCCCGCAAGTGCCTTTCGGATTGTAAAGGCCCTGTATGAAATCAATGTGACATCAACAAACGGCAATCAGGCCTGCCGTGGTCAGAACTCCATCTGAAGGCCCAATCTGAACTCGCTGCCCCGCCTGAAACTACGGGTGACTTCATTGCCTTGGGTCACAACAACCTTGTCGTCAAGCAGATTTCGGGCATTGAAGGACACGGTGAGGTGATCCATAAACTTGTAGCGAAAAACGAAATCAAGCTGGTCGAACGGTTGTTCATATTTATCGGGAGCCCCCAGTGAACCCACTTCAGTGATGCGTTTGCCGACGGTGTTGTAAAGCAGCGTGGCGGTAATCCCGTTATCCGGATTGTCATAGCCGACCTGGGCGTTGACGATATACTTGGAATGGCCTTGCAAGGGTCTGAAATTGGTCGTCTGGGTCTGTAAATTTTCGGGCTTGAGCTCGATTTCCGATTCCGACCAGGTATAGTTGCCGCCGATATAAAAGTTTTCCAGCTCGGGTGCAATGAAATCCAGGTTTTTCAAAGCTTCGACCTCGAAACCATAGAGCTCGGCCCTATCGGCGTTTTGCAGCGTCAGCAACCCCGCGGGCCCTGGCAGCAAAATGGTTTCGATCGGATTGGCCAATTCTTTTTGAAATACGCCGAAGCTGAAGTTTTCGCTTCCGGAAAAATAATATTCCCAGCGGATGTCGTAATTGGTCACTTCGGTCTGCTGCAAATCCGGATTGCCCACCGTTTCCTTGTCATTGTTCGGATCGGTGAACGGCGCCGGTGAAAGTTCGCGAAAATCGGGGCGCGACAGCGTTTCAGAATAACTGAAACGCAATTGTTGCTTGTCGGTGACAAACAGCGTGGCCGCTGCCGAGGGCAGCAGATCTTCCTGAATCAGAGACGACATAATGGGCGCTTTGTCCGGATTGAATAATTCAAAAGTCGAGACTGTCTGATTGTTGTCTTCAACCCGGACGCCTCCGGTCAGGCGAACCCGTTCGAACAAGGTAACATCGCCTTGGCCGTAGTACGAAAACAGTTTCTGGCTCGCATCATAGTTATCGGTCGCCCGGGTGGTTTCGCCCAAGACGAAGCCGTTTCGCCCGATCAGGTCGTCGCTCAGAATAGCTTCCAGCGACTCCCGTCCCAAAACATCCTGCTTGCGAGACTCGGGCCCTGACGGATTGAAGCTGAAGCGTCTGATGGCCGAATCCCGGGTGAGTTCGCGATCTATGAATCCCGATGACAGGGTGGCGGTCAGATTTTTGTGAAATTCAAAAGGAATGGCCAAATCGACGCGATAACTCAAATCATCGTCATTGAGCTCCGAGAACACGCTCTGGTTGCTGTCCGCGCGCCGGGAAAAAAAGTAGCGGCCGTTGATCTTGTCGAACCGGTATTCGCGCTCGTCGGGCGAGTCGCGGCCGGCAGACGCGCGGGAAATGATCCAGTTTAATTTGATATCCTTTAGCCAATCGATGCCGTCGAGCAAATTATAATGACCGATTCTGTTCAGAGCATGCTCGCCGCCCCATTGACCGACGATCAGGCTGTTCTCGATATAGCGAAGCCGCGAGCGTTTGATATCGGTGGCATCGGCGTCGCTAAAACCCTCGGTGATACGTGCTTCGTCAAATGTCTGGCGCAGAATAAGGCCCTTGGCGAACAGTTTTTGATGCTCGGTATAATGGGCTTCCAGGCCCAAATAGCCATTGGTCTGCGTTTCCCGCTCGGTACGGCGCATCATGAATTCAGTTCTGGGATCGAGCCGTCCCCGGTTGACGCTGAACTCATTCAACTCTTCATTCTGGGTGTCCCAGGCATCGGACCAGCGCAAGGCACCGATGTAACCGACACCGAAATCGCCGGCCTGGTATGCGTCGCCTATACCAAGGCTGACACGGTGATCCGGTCCTATCGACTTCTGCTCGATATCCCAGACGCCGGATAAATCGCGTCCAAAGCCGTCAATCTCTTTCTCCGTGAACCCGTCAGGATTGAAGAAGGATTTCGGTGTAATGGTTTGGCCGCCGGCCAGGGCTTTTTGCAGGGAATCCGGCAGTGCGCGGGTTCCGTCGTCGGCGCCAAAAAAATCCAGGCCGCCGCCGTCATAGCGTAAGCCGTCAGAAAATGTGGTGTCGTCATTAAAACTGATCTGGTAGCCGAGATCGAAGAAAAAGTCGTCCGGAATACTGCGTGTGCGCAGCTCGACGGTACCGCCGGCGAATTCGCCCTGGCGGTCGACCGAATAGGATTTTTGAATCAGGATACTGTCCAGCACGTTGTTCGGAAACAGATCCAGGGGCACAACCCGTCGGGTCGGATCCGGCGAGGGAATCGACATGCCGTTCAGCAGCGTGCTGGAATAGCGTTCCCCCAAGCCGCGGATGAATACAAACTTGCCGCCCACCAGCGACAAGCCGGTGGCACGCCGCAGCGCACTGGCGGCATCGGTGTCGCCACTCCGGGTGATTTGTTCAGCGCCCAGGATATTGCTGACGGCGGATGTTGTCCTCTGCTCCTCGATAATTGAGGCCAGACTGCCGGCAATATGAGGCTCGAGCACCATATGTTCCGGCAACTCGAGTCCTTTGGGGGTGAGAGAAAAACCCTGGGTTGTGGTGGAGTCCGCCAGCACCTGGACTTTGTCCTTGATCTGGGTACTGAAATCGGAATGCAGTACAGAGATGCTGTACTCGCCAACCGGCATCTCAATTTTAAATTTGCCTTGCGGGCCGGTTTTTATTTCCGAGCCCATGCCGCTGATGAAAACCTGAGCGCCGGTTACCGGTTTTTGGGTTTCAGCGCTGACAACCTCGCCTTCGAGAACGCCTTTGCCAAGCGCTTCAGGCTTTTTTTCCGTTGCCAAAGACGTTTGAACTGCCGCCGAACTTGAACTTTCAATCTCTATAATGGGATCTTGCCCATGACCGAAGGTTGTGATGATCAACTGGGTATTTTCCCCTGCCTTTAACGGTACATCCAGATCCAGAATTTCCGCGCCATTCTGCCGGAATGAAAAATGATGCTGGCCGGGCTCTAGCTTCATCAGTGCGGAACCATCGCTGTCCGACTGCACCCGCTTGCCGCCGTCCACAACGATGTCGACCTGGGAAAAAGGTTTGTCGCTTTCAAATAAATAGATGTAAACCGAAGCGGATTCCTCGGCATGTGCGCTAGAAACCAGGCCCAAAAGAGACAGTAATACGGTAGAGCAATAATTCTTGGTCATAAAGGATACTAACTTCGGGCAGTTGCCGAATTTGATGGGTATGAAATATCAATGATTATCGATCAGTCAGAATATCAATGCGGTACAAGGGCAAAGTGGCAACCGGTAAACGGGTTTCACGCCTGAGGCTGTTCCCGGCTCGGGAGGGGTGAGGCTGATTGTTAAGCGCATTTCCATTTTTCGGTCTCGCATTCCTGCATTAATCTTTGTAGTTCCATGGCCTGCTTGAACAGGCCGGGCTCTTTGACATGGCTCAGGTGTTTTTTGGCTTTGTCAAAATCACTCACCGCATAGGCGGAATAAGCCAAGGCGTAGCGAACGCTCTGATCGTTCAACAAACGATTCCTATGCAGCGCGGGCTCCATATTGATGACCATTTCGTACTGCTTCAGGCCGACCAAAATGGCCAGCCGCTGTTTGAGTTTTGTCGTTTGGTCTGAAATTTGCGCATTCAATTCCAAGGCCCGATAAAAACGGCCAGCGCGCTTGTACAATTCAGCCGCTTCCGCTATGAATTCCGGATGATATTGAGAAGCCTGCTCCAATATCTCGGCTGCCGCATTAGTCATGCCCTGATCCAGATAAGTATGCGCCAGCACTTTGGCGATAGTGACATGTTCGGGATAACTCAAACGCGCGACTTCCAGAATATTGGCCGCTTCATCAAACTGGCGACTGAGCCGCAGGGCATTTCCTATCGCCACAAAATCCTCGGCCTTGGCGACCGATTTAGCCAGATATTCCCGTCCCAGTTCAGCGGCGTTTCGATACAGCCCCAAGTCCAGGGCATAGAAAATTTTTCGTTCCAGGAACTTGTGGTTATCAGGAAACAAGGCTTCCCCCAGCGCAAGCGCATCCCAGGCTTTGCTGTATTGCTTCAGCAACCAGTGCGCTTGCATCTTCATTTCCAGCAGCGCCGGATAGGTTTTAAAGACATCGCCGGCCCGATCGATGGTCGCCAATGTTTCCTGATACGCTTTCAAGCCATACTGCGCCTGCGCCAGATAGACGAAAATAACCGGATCGGCCTGACCGTTTGCAATCGCCTGCTTCAAACTGTCCCTGGCCGACGCCAGGTCTTTCAGCCCCATTTGCGCCATGCCCAGCAAGGTGTAATAGCGCGCCAGATCCAGTCCTTCCTGAGCCAGGTCTATGGTTTGCAGCGTTTTGATCGCGCGGTCGTGGTTGCCGTCCTTGATCAACATAGCCGCAAGCGGCATTAATTCGCCGACCGGGAAGGTATCCGGATCCTTTTTGTCGTTGTCTTTGGCATAGCTCACGGCGATGCTGCAATTCAACAGCAGCAAAAGCAAAATCCGGCAGGACTGGCCGATAATAAAGCTCCGAGATACCTTTTTTGTTGTAACAAACCTTATCATGCGATTGACTACCCTAATCCGAATCGTATTTTCTGCTTGGCCCATACCTTGACCGCTTTACCCTGATACTGAGCGGGCGTAAAACGCCAGTTTCTGATACCGGCAACGGCGGAGTCGTCGAAAACGCCTTGCGGCGAAGACTCAAGCACCTGAATCTTGTCGACCGTGCCATCCACATCGATTAACAGCGACAGCACGACATAGCCCTCGATGTTGCGTTTTTTGGCGGTTTTTGGATAAACAAAGCTGCTTTTAACTTTAGGCTGCGGCATCGTGTCAACGGAATCCTCGGTCATCACGGAGGCATTGGCATTCCCCAATAAACCGTTATCCCCCACATCAAGCTCTTCCGTCCCCAGGCCCGACAATCCCAGGTCGATGCCCGATAAACTGGAATTCAGTCCGGTAATGGGCGCCGGGGCCCGCGTTTGTTTCGGTCTCGCCTTGGGCTTGGGTTTTTCAACTTTCTTCTTGGGCTTGGGCTTTTCCTGTTTAACCACAGTCATTTCCGTAGGCTTGAGCTGATCGGTTTTATCCGCTTCATCGCCCATACGGTTCATCAATAAAACGGTGCCGAATACGAATATTGGCCCCACTACCATGCCGATGAAGCCCGAGACGTATTTACTCCGTTTCTCGGTAATCTTGATAACAGTCACTGTAAAACCTAACCTGCCTCTTTTTTGGTGGCGACGCCAACGCCTTGAGCACCGGCCAGGCGCGCCTGATCGACGACTTCAACCAGTTTTCCGGCGGGCACGCCGTCATCGGTCACGACCAGGACGCTGGCCGAAGACGATGCCTTTAACAAATCCCTCAACTTGCTCTGAATCAGCCAAACCCTGATAGGCTTGCCGTCCAGATAGGTTTCGCCCGCCTTGTCGATATATAAGCGTATCGCCTTGGAGGACGCCGTGTTGGCACTGGAAGCGCTCGGTCGTTCCAGGTCGAGTTTCATGTCTTTGACAAACGTCGTGGTCACCATGAAAAAGATCAACAAAATGAATACAATGTCGATCAGCGGCGAAATATCCATCGCCTGTGAATAATCAGTCTTTTCTCGATATCTCATTGAAATTAAGCCGTTTCAGGTTTGGTGAATAACGTTTATTTGAGCGTTCCAAGGCAAAGCAGATCTTTGGCCTGTTCAAGCTCGGCCTGGATACGACGCTGTTTGCGATCCAGTGCGCTTTTGGCCAGAACGCCGGGAATAGCCACTGATAACCCCATTTGGGTGGTAAACAACGCCTGGGAAATACCCCCTGCGATACCGCCGGATTGACTGAATAAAGCCATTTCGGCCAATGACTCGAACGTTTCGATCATGCCGGTCACAGTCCCGAGCAAACCCATCAAGGGTGCTATCGCTACGACAATCTTGATTAAGGCGGTATATTTTCTGATCTCTTTTTCGTAGACATAAAACTCGGAATCGAGATGCTTGCGTAAATTCTTGGGCGCCAGTTTTTTAAGCGCGAAGCCGTCGCGCACGGCTTCTTCCACGATGTCTCTGGGCCTATGCTGCCAATCGCCGTTTTCCTGCCTGACCAATTCACGGATACTGTAGCGACCGTTGCGCCTGAGCACCCAAAACCGATATCCCAATCCATACCAAAGCAGCATGGTAAGGAATAATAGCGGCGGCATGACAAAGCCGCCTTTGTCCATGAAATCTTTTATTTCACTCAATAATTCCATCACAATCGCTCCCCCAACATTTTTTATTCCTTAGCGCTCCCCAGATATCGCGCCATCCGGTCCGGCTTGCCGGAACCGCTGTACTGCGCAACAAATCGAGGCTACGAGGATTTTTTTAAGCTAGACAAATTCCTGCTCCAGCTCACTAACGCCAGAAACCTGTCGACCCGTTATGACTGCGGAGTTATTTAGCTTGTGCATACGCTCTGGATTTTCACGGTCGAGCAGAATATTGGTGGCTTTGAGCGCAATTTCCTCAAGATCGTATTTAATGCTGTCCGACCAACTGGACAACAACGTCCCGGCCAGCACGGCCGGTATGGCGACGACCAGACCCAGCTCCGTTGTCACCAGCGCTACCGAAATGCCACTGGACAGCATTTTTGGATCACCAGTGCCAAACTCCGTAATAATGTCGAATGTCTGGATCATTCCGGTTACCGTTCCAAGCAGCCCCAATAACGGTGAGACGGAGGCAATCACCAGAATAGCGGAACCGAACCGATTCAGCGCCCCGGCTTCGTGCAACATGGCCTCGGAAATGACATCGTCCATATGATCCCGGTTGCCATGTGAATTTTGAATGGTGGCGGTCAGAATCCTCGCGAACGGCCCTTTTTGCCGCTGGCAGTAGCTCAACGCCTCTTTTTCCTGGTCGTTTTGCAGCAAAGGGATGACTACTTTGGCTATGGATTGAGGATTGCGCGAGGCTAAATACAGCAGCAAGCAGCGAATGCCGATCAAAATCAGGGCAACCCCGCCCAGACCGACAATGACCCAACCGATCATGCCGCCGGATTCGATGACGCCCAACACAGTTTTCTCCTGTTTTTCATCCACCGCTTTTTCTTTCGATTCAAACAAGAAAATCTTCAATGCACTCGGCACTTTTCCGGCTAATACGCCTTTGGCTACATCCGCTGCAGGTTCGCCCCATAATTTCAAACGGCCCGCACCCGCAGGCACCAGAATGCCGCTGTCTGTGTCGCTTACGCCATAGGCGGCGATATTCCCCACTTTAACGACCGTACCGGCCACTTCAGCCCCGTCATTGGTAAAAAAGCTTTCGCTTTGGTGCCGGATGCTGCCCAGGTCTTTAAGCAAATCCGTTGCCTGCCGGAACAGCATGGCCAGCTTGATTTCACCGCCCGCAGCCGCAAATTCGGCGTTGCCTTCAAGAGAGCGCCCATAGGCATCAAGACTGGCGTTGCCTTGCGAATAAGTCATCTGTAACAGATCACTGCTATCGTTCAAAACCTCGTCCTTACGCTCGGCATCAGCCAAGCTCGTTCTGAACTTGTCTTCTTTGGCGGATAATTCGATATTCTTTTGCTCAAGGCTGTCGATTTTCCGCTGGATGGTCTTTTCCGTATTATCAGCCTGAGATTTGAAGCTATTAAGCCTCTGTTCCAATTCCTTTTTTTGTGCCTGCAAAAAAGCAAACTCTCTTTTGTAGACGGCTTCCAATGAACCCCGCGTTTCTTTTTTAGGCTCCTCCTTGGGTGCTGGGGCGACTTGCGCGGACGCTGGCGCTTGTTTCTGAGTTTCTTGCGAAAGCCCTGCCTGAATCCAGACAGAGCTCAATAAACAGCCAATTAACAGACGCTTCATTTAAGCCCCCAAGGATTAGGCAATTCAAAATAACCCTGCCGGATTTGTTTTTTCAGCGAATCAAACAAGACTGAAATCCGTTCTTTTTCCTTCGGATCTTTCAGTTCTATAAAGCGCCATTGTCCCGATTGCTTTACCGCCTGGCCAAACCGGTTATCGCTGGATTGGAAATAAAGAAAAACAGTGCCTAATTTGGCTACATCGACCAATCGCTTTTCACCGTCAAGGTCGATTGTCTGGCTATAAACGCCGTTCTCCCTCGTCAACCGAATTTCATCCTCAATGAAAGCCCAAACTCTATTGGCTGCTTTTTTAGGCTCCAATACCCGGCTCTCAAGCTGGGATCGCAAATTTGCAAGCTCCGACAGGCGCTCTTCAACTTTAAAAGGCAAACCGTCCTGAACGGATTGCTTTAAATCGTCCAAAGCGGTCAGCACAACAGGGAGCAATGATTCCTCCCCGCTTTTGGCTTCCGCCGTAGCCTGTTCGTATTTGACCAGTGCTTGTTGCAACTTTTCTATTGCGACTGTCTGGCGCTGATTTTCAACACTCAAATCGGACATTTGCGAACTCAAGGCATCCATTCTCGTTTTATGGGATTGTTTTTCCATGTCCAACTGGGATTGCAGTTCCTCGACTTCGCCGCGCATTGAAATCAAGGTTTTTGCAAGGTTCTCCATGCTGTCGGCCCCGGCCGGCAAACTGGCGCTCAGCCCCCCCATGACCAGCACTATCGCGCCGGATTTAATTGTAGTTACAACATTCATTATTCATTTACACCCGGTAAACCTGTTAATTGATAATCCATACCCGAGAAAAACCAAGTTCATATAAATAATTCGGCCCAACACCAGCGCCTGAACCCATGAACTTATGTAAAGCATGTAATCCTAAAGCAGTATTGTTAAGCTTTAGTGTCAGTTGCTTTACTGTTGGGTTACAGTTTGGTTACAGTCGCTTGCTCGATTTGAATCATTGAAGACTGATCAAAAGCACCCTGCCGCGCCTAAGGGATACCAAAACCATGGAGAGTGTAACCAGGGGTGAAAAGGATGTACCTCGACGTCCGCATTCCAGGGAAGTCCTGCAAATTTTTCTATACGGATATTTGTCGGTAACTGGAGACGCCTTGAGAGCCATCATTCCGGCACTTTGCACTCCACCTTTCTCCCGCCGCTCGCAAGAGAGAATGAGCAATCAACAAATCAAATACTTTTTTAAAACGGCCTGATTCATGCCTTTTTCAAATAATTATTTGAGATTATTAAAAAATTTACCGTTTATGAAGCGAGTGGGCTAAAATACCGCCCCTTAAAAACACATCAATAGATAAATATGCCGGCCCGAGGTTTTAGACCCTATTCACTCCGGCTCCAATCCGACTGTAAGCAACTTCAAGCTTTAGAAATTTGCAGACTGTTCAAAAACCAGAGCGACGCTCGACTGATCAAGACTTAATGAATTTCAGTGACGTAATGATACCGATAGTGCAAGAAAAACCAGCCCTGCTTGACCGATTGACTGCTGAGGCAAGTCTACGCCCCATGGTTGGGTTACTGGCGATTCTGGTGCTGTTGCTGCATTTACTCGTCATTATCTGGCTATTAAAGCCAGCCGAACCGGTTGCCGTGACACAGCCGCCGAAAGTCATGGAAGTGGCTTTGCTTTCCGCGCCGAGTCCGAAACCCGCAGCAGCCCCTCCGGCTCCGCCAAAACCGGTTCCACCTAAACCAAAACCGGTTCCGCCTAAAAAAGTTCAGCCGAAAAAGCCGCCTGTCAAACAACCGGTCAAAAAGCAAACACCGGCTGTCAGTAAACCGGCCGAACTGCCAAAACCGCAGCCTGTTGTCGAGGAGCCGCCCCAGACACAGCCCTCGTTATCCGACTCGACTCAAGCAACGGAAACGTCCGCGCCGGCGCCGCAGCCTGCTGTTAACCCATCCAGCAAGCCTGCTGAAAAAGCCGGAGTTGCCGAAGCTAACAGCAAAGCGGTCGTTTCCGGCGTTAAACCATTGGTGCGCGTTCAGCCCGATTACCCTCCGCGCTTGCGTAATCGACGTATTGAGGGCTGGATTAAAATCGAATTCACCATTACTACGAACGGGGCCGTGACAGATGCCGTCGTTGTTGATGCCGAGCCCGCTGATGTTTTTGACGATGTAGCATTGAAAGCCATCAAAAAATGGAAATTTGAAGCAAAGCAGGTCAATGGCGTAGCAGTTACTCAGCGCGCTGTGCAAATACTTAAATTTCAATTATCGAAGTAATGATAATGATGGGTTTAAATACCTTATATTCATGAGCCGCCAGTTTGCTGACCGTCCCGTTATTTTTACTTTGAACGACTCAAAAAGGAGAAGATCTTAATGTTCCATGATATTTCGCCCACCGCTATTGTCGACGGGACTTTATATATTCTGTTAGCTTTTTCGGTAGTGACCTGGACGCTTATTATTTTTAAATCCTGGCAATTTTGGAAAAACAGCTATTGGAACCGGCTTTTCAACGGCGCATTCTGGGGATCTGCCACACTGGCTGATGCAAGAGCTTTGCCTGCAAGCACTTTCAAAGGACCGCAAGCACGAATTGCACGGCAAGGATTGGCATGGTTGACTGAAAGCAGGCAAACTTCCACCAAGAACCTTAAGTTTAGCGGCACACCCAGCGAGCTGCTGGAACAATCGCTGTTCGTTCAAATGCAGGAAGAACAGCATTTGATGGAAAGCGGCCTGACCATGCTGGCCAGTATCGGCAGCACAGCACCGTTTGTCGGTCTATTCGGAACGGTTTTAGGTATCATGCACGCCATGCATGATATTACTGCAAGCGGTTCGACCAGTCTCGATGTCGTAGCCGGCCCCATCGGCGATGCGCTTGTCGCCACTGCTATCGGCATTGCCGTCGCCGTACCGGCTGTATTGGCTTATAACTTTTTCCTGCGCCGCGTCAAATTGCAACGCGCCGGGTTGGAGAATTTCGTGACCAGTTTCATGCATGCCGCATTAAGCACAGACCTGCACAGCAAGGATTAGAAATGGCTTTTAAAACTCAATCCGAAAACGAAGACAGCATGAGCGAGATTAACGTCACCCCGCTCGTTGACGTTATGTTGGTGTTGGTGATAATTCTTCTAGTGACCGCGCCGTTACTGACACAATCAGTGCATGTAACGCTGCCGAAAACCGCCGAGACGACAGCGAATGTGGAGGAACAGCCCTTGCAGCTCGGCATCGACGAGCAAGGCGGCATAACGCTCAACAAGCAACCTGTTGCGGATCTGGCTGCCCTGGAAACCGTCTTGAAGAGTGAACTGGTGAAGAATCCCGAAGTTGCCCTGCATTTGTATGCCGACCAGGGCGTCGTCTACGGAAAAGTCGCCGAAGTCATGGCCGCCGTGCAACATGCAGGGCTGGCTAAAATAGCGTTTGTGACTGTAGAACAGTAACAATTTTTGCTGCATCGTCATCAAGTTTTAAAGCAATTATCTTTTAGATAAAAACATGATATAAACTAACCTCTTGTTAAACGAAATGAGCCATTTTTATCATGCCCAAGCCTTATTCCGAAGATTTACGCAGCCGGGTGGCTGAAGCGGTTGCCGCAGGCCACACCGTGCGGGCCGTGGCTTTACAATACAAAGTCAGTCCGGCCTTTGTCTGCCGAATGCACGCCTTGTGGCGTGAAACCGGAGCCGTTCAAGGCAAGCCCTTTGGCGGCTACAGACGCTCGCGGCTGGAACCTTATGAAGCCGCCATCAAGGAACAGTTAGCGAGTAGTCCGTCGATGACCTTGCAGGAACTGCAGGCTTGGCTGGGACGCGAACACAGCCTAAGTGTTTCGATCTCGGCCATTGATAAGTTTATTAGGCGCAAGCTGGGCTATCGCTATAAAAAAAACGCTGGTCGCCAGTGAGCAGCAACGCGCAGATGTCGCGATGGCCCGAGAGCAATGGCAAGCCTGGCAGCAAACCTGCGATCTGTCAAAGTTGGTGTTTCTGGATGAAACGGGCGTCTCCACGAACATGATCCGTCGCTATGGCCGGGCCTTGGNTGGCGCCCGCTGTCGGGATGCGGCACCGGCAGGCCATTGGCAAACCCTGACCTTCATTGCCGGCTTGCGTGCCGACCGGCTCACCGCGCCCTGGTGTCTGGACCAGGCCATGACGGGCGAAGCCTTCAAGGAATATCTGCGCTCGCAACTGGGACCGACCTTGAAGCCCGGCGACATCGTCATCTGTGACAATCTGTCCGCCCATAAGGTGGCGGAAGTCCAGNCCATTGTTGAAGCGCACGGGGCGACGATCCAATATCTGCCGCCCTATAGTCCTGAGCTGAATCCGATCGAGCAAGTCTTCGCCAAACTGAAGGCGTTGCTGCGCAAGGCCGCCGAGCGCACTTACGACAAGCTCTGGCAACTCATTGGTAAGCTGTTGGATGAGTTTCAAGCGGATGAGTGCCTCAATCTCTTCAGGCATTCAGGCTATGTTTCTACGTAATAGATAATTGCTCTAGCGGACATAAAAAAGGCTGGAGAATATCCAGCCTTTTTTTGTTTTTAGTGCAGCAATCCCTGCAACAATCCGTTCAGCTTATGAACAAAAGCGGCCGGATCGTCGAGCTGCCCGCCTTCGCTCAAGATGGCCTGATCGAACAGGATATGAGCCAGATCAGCAAACCTCGCATCATCCTGCTCGTCCTTCAGGCGCGCCACCAGCGGATGCGTCGGGTTGATTTCGAAGATGGGCTTTTTGCCGAAGCTCATGGACTGGCCGGATTCCTTCATGATGCGCTCCATGTTCAGGCTCATGCCGTAAATATCCGAAACCAGACAGGCGGGCGATTCGGTCAGGCGATGGCTTAAGCGCACTTCGCTGACTTTATCGGCCAGTACGTCCTTGATCTGTTTCAGCACCGATTCAAAGTCCTTATTGGCTTCTTCCTGCTCTGTCTTGTCCGCTTCATCTTCGAGTTTGCCTAAATCCAGATCGCCTTTGGCAACCGACTGCATGTGCTTGCCGTCAAACTCGCCCAGATGCGAGACGAGCCATTCATCAATACGGTCGGACAGCAGCAGCACTTCGATGCCTTTCTTGCGGAAAATCTCCAGATGCGGGCTGTTTTTGGCCGCCGCGTAACTATCCGCTGTGACATAGTAGATTTTTTCCTGGCCTTCCTGCATTCGGCTCACATAATCTTCCAGCGTCACATTCTGTTTATCGGTGTCGTTGTGTGTCGAGGCGAAACGCAACAGTTTGGCGATGCGGTCTTTGTTGGCATGATCTTCTATCGGTCCTTCTTTTATGACGGTGCCGAACTCGGACCAGAACTTCTCATATTTTTCCGGCTCGTTTTTAGCCATGCCTTCCAGCATGCCCAGCACTTTTTTGACGGCGCCCGACTTAATGGTGCTGATCTGCTTGCTTTGCTGCAGAATTTCGCGCGACACGTTCAGCGGCAGTGAATTAGCGTCAATGATGCCGCGAATAAAGCGCAGATAACGTGGCATTAGTTGTTCGGCGTCATCCGTGATGAAGACTTTGCGGATATATAGTTTCACGCCATGCTTGGCTTCCCTATCCCACAGATCGAACGGCGCATGTGAAGGCACATAAAGCAATAATGTGTATTCGTTGGCCCCTTCCACTTTGCTGTGCACGTAGGCCATCGGGTCCTGATAATCGTGGCCGACATGCTTGTAGAATTCATTGTAATCGGTTTCGGAAATTTCCTGACGGGCTTTAGTCCATAAAGCCGATGCGCTGTTGATAGTCTCTTCTTCAGGCGCGGCGGGCTTTTCTTCCTCACCTTCCTCATTCATAGACGGCATAGGTTCTTTGTCCATGACGATAGGCAGGGAAATGTGGTCGGAGAACTTTCTGACAATGGAGCGGATACGGTAGCCGTCCAGGAACTCGCTTTCCGATTCTTTCAAATGCAAAACGATTTCAGTGCCGCGTTTGGGTTTGTCTATGGACTCGATCGTGTAATCGCCTTCACCGGTCGATTCCCAACGTACCCCTTCATTAACCGGCGCACCGGCTTTGCGCGTCGTCAGCGTCACTTTGTCGGCGACAATAAAAGCGGAATAAAAACCGACGCCGAACTGGCCTATCAGCTCACTGTCTTTGGCCTGGTCGCCTGTCAAGGCTTCAAAAAACTGCTTGGTGCCGGATTTGGCTATTGTGCCGATATGTTCCTGCACTTCCGCACGGGTCATACCGATGCCGTTATCGATGATCGTAATCGTGCGTTTTTCCTTGTCAAATTCGAGGCGGATTTTCAGCTCGCTGTCGCCTTCGTACAGGCTGTCATTGGACAACGCCAGAAAACGCAATTTATCTGCCGCATCGGACGCGTTTGAAATCAGCTCGCGCAAGAAGATTTCCTTGTTGCTGTACAAGGAATGAATCATTAAATGCAGAAGGTGCTTAACTTCGGTTTCAAAACCTAGGGTTTCTTTCTTTGCTTCAACAGTCATCTTTATTGTTCCTGATAATGAAAAACGGGATGACAGCGGATATTGGGGCGCATTTATTTTTTTCAAGCCCAGGCCCAGAGGCTGATGAATGTCCGGTTGAAATTGACTGCTTATGGCGCTCGCTGAACCTTGCCCTTATTGAAAATACGCTCCGAGCCGGCTATTGGTATTGCTACGGGCCATTAATTATGTGTTCGCAGGGGACCTGTTTTGCTGTTGTGATAAGCGCTGATCGGTAATACCATCAGTTTGCTCATGAATAATGCGCAGCGTTACTGCTGCTGGCAGATCATATTAACAGCTGCCCAGGATAACGATTATGCGTGTTTTTTATTGAAGACGAAATTGGCCTAGCCCTGATTTTCGCCGCAATTATTGCCCCAATGCATACGAATGGCGGCAATCGCGACTTTATCAGAATTGATGATGACTGTTTTTTGCGCCAGCGCCAGGTTCAGACTGTCCCTGCCATAACCGGGATTGACGCGAATGTCAGACAAATAGTCCGTAGCGTTTCCCACGCATCCCCTTTCTGCTGGCCTTTAATTTGCCGATCAGCCTTGGCGCTTAACAATAATATACCATTCAAATCCTGCTCACTAAGCCTGTTCAGTGCATGACTAACCAGCTGCTTACGTTTATCCCAGATCTGATTGTTTTTGAATACCAGCTCTCTGCTTTGTCCCTGAGCTATTGCTCTTTTCATCTTGATCAACGTTCTGGCTTCACGGGTGAAAGCCCATAAGACCACCGGCGCTGCAACACCTTCCGCCTGTAAGCCGGAGAGCACTTTGAAAATGCGTTTTGTACTGGCTCCCAACACGCAATCGATCAGCTTGAACACATCGTAGCGGGAACTGTCCGCTACGACATCAAGAATCTGCTGCTCGCCCAGATGTCCAGGACCATACAGTACATAGAGTTTCTCTATTTCCTGAGCGGCGGCAAGCAGGTTGCCTTCAATCCTGGACGCCAGCATCTTCAGTCCTTCCGGATCAGCGCTGAGTCCGCGCCGCTGCATTCTTTGCTGCAACCACCGGATTAAATCTTGCCCTTCCAGAGGCCAGACCTGAATAAAAACCCCGACCTTCTCCAGAGCCTGTAACCAGCGTGTCTTTACTGCGCTACTAGCCAATTTGCCAGCCGTAACGAGCAAAACCGTGTCGGCTGGCAGGCGTTCGCAATAAGCAGTCAATGCTTTTGCCCCTTCTGTTCCGGGTGCACCGGAAGGCAGCCTTAAATCAATGATTTTTTTATCCGAAAAAATGGAATATGAATCGGCAGCCACCGTCAAATCATTCCATTCAAACCCCGTTTCGACGGAAAAGACTTCGCGCGTCAGAAAACCAGCCTGCCTTGCGGCCTTTCTGACGGCATCGGCCGTCTCGCCAAGTTGTAACGGTTCGTCACCGCTAATAAAGTAAACAGATGCCAAGCCCTTTTGCAACTCGGCACCTAATTGCTCGGTCTTTAAGCGCATGCTATTTGGCGTTCGCCTCTAATACAACCCGGGCACGATCGACTATAGCGCGTACGGCCTGTTGATACATTT
Source organism: Methylobacter luteus IMV-B-3098 (assembly GCF_000427625.1). Classification (GTDB taxonomy): domain Bacteria; phylum Pseudomonadota; class Gammaproteobacteria; order Methylococcales; family Methylomonadaceae; genus Methylobacter; species Methylobacter luteus. Next base: position 6,815 of record NZ_KE386569.1, on the reverse strand, counting down.
CATTACGGATCACGGCTTCTTCGCCTTCTTTAGCCATAACATCCTGTTGGTCATTGAAGTAATCACGCCTGATCTCGACCGGTTGACGATTCGCCAGCACGGATTTGCCGGAATCGAGCAGTTCATATTCCAACCGATAGAACAATTCAAATTCTTCAGCTTTGCCCCTGGAACTCAGAGACAATGCCCGCCGATTAAAGTCCTCTCCAAATATTCTGATGATCATACCGGCCCCTTCTGGCGAATTGGCAAGCCTACCAGCCGAGGATCTTAATGTACGTTTAAATTGTTCCCGTAATGGTGTTGAACCACCATCCATATAAACATTCTTCATACCCACTGGCAAATCAAGCGCGCCGCGTAGATGGTAACCGCACGCGCTCAATAATAAGGCCATAATGAAGATAACTGCTTTTTTTGTCAGCACACACATCTCTTAAACTACGATATTGACCAGCTTTTTAGGCACAACAATGACCTTTTTGACCGGCTTGTCTTCAATAAACCGCTTCACACTTTCATCAGCCAGCGCCATGGCTTCCACTTCATCTTTAGACGCTGTTGTAGAAACGGAAATTTTACTGCGCAATTTGCCGTTTACCTGGATCACCAGCTCTAACGAATCCAGTTCCAAAGCCGTTACATCGACTTCAGGCCATGACTCGCTGACAACTGCTTGCTGATGACCTAAATCCAGCCACAACTGATGACAGATATGCGGCACTATCGGTGACAACATCAACACAATTGCTTCCAGCGCTTCCTGGCGAATCGCCTTGCCATTTTCGGACTCATCATTGAATCTGGACAGCGCGTTAACCAGTTCCATATTGGCGGCGATAGCTGTGTTAAAGGTATAGCGCCTGCCAAGATCATCCGTTACTTTCTGGATGGTTTGATGCAACTGACGTCGGATAGCCTGCTGGTCTTCGGTTAATGTCTGTTTATCCACTTTTTGAGCCGAGCCGCCTGCATTGATATGCAGATAAGCCTGTTTCCAGAGCCGTTTAAGAAATCGAAATGCACCCTCGACGCCGCTGTCCGACCATTCCAGGGATTGCTCAGGGGGGGCTGCGAACATGATGAACAGGCGCACAGTATCGGCACCGTATTGATCGATCAAGGCTTGCGGATCGACTGTATTGCCTTTGGATTTGGACATTTTGCTGCCGTCCTTCAGCACCATGCCTTGCGTCAACAGCTTTTTGAACGGCTCGTCACATGTCAATAAGCTTTCATCACGCAATAATTTGGTATAAAAACGCGCGTACAACAAGTGCAAAATTGCATGTTCGATACCACCGATATATTGATCAACCGGTAACCAGTACTTGGCGTTTTCATCAAGCATGCTATTGACACTGCCGCTGCTGGCGAAGCGTGCAAAATACCATGAGGATTCCATGAATGTATCAAAGGTATCGGTTTCGCGGCGCGCTTCTTTTCCGCAAGTCGGGCAATTCACATGGGAAAATGTCGGGTGGGCAACCAATGGCGATTGCGATCCATCCAGCACTACATCACGCGGCAATTCCACTGGCAGATCCTGCTCGGGAACCGGGACCGTACCACAATCATCGCAATAGATAACTGGAATTGGCGCGCCCCAGTAACGCTGGCGCGAAACGCCCCAATCACGCAGGCGGAAATTGATTTTGCGCAGGCCTTTGCCGGCATTTTCCAGCGTCTCCGCAATCACCGTAAAAGCCTGCTCTGACGTTAATCCGTCAAACTCGCGTGAATTGCGCAAGATGCCTTTAGCGGTATAGGCCTGCTCGGAGCAATCAGTCTGCTCACCGTCTTTAGCAAAAATCACCTGTTTGATCGCAATGCCATACTTTTGAGCGAACTCAAAATCTCGCTGATCATGAGCAGGTACTGACATGACCGCGCCGGTGCCGTAACCCATTAGCACGAAGTTGGCAATCCAGACTGGAACTTGCTCGCCGGTTATCGGATGGATGGCTTTGATGCCTGAATCCACGCCCCGCTTCTCCATTGTCTCCATGGCTGCTTCGGACGTTTCCATAACTTTGCACTCGTTAATGAATGCTATGAGCTCAGGCTTGTTTTCGGCGGCTTTTTGCGCCAAAGGATGTTCGGCCGCAATAGCCAAGTAGGTGGCACCCATCAGGGTATCAGGCCGGGTCGTATAAATCCTTAAAGGCTGCTCCATATCGGCCACTTGGAAATCCATTTCCACACCTTCGGAACGGCCGATCCAGTTGGCCTGCATAGTCTTAACCTGTTCCGGCCAACCATCCAATGTTTCCAAAGATTGCAGTAATTCATCCGCATAGTCCGTAATCTTCAAAAACCATTGCGCGATTTCTTTCCTTTCCACTGGCGTATCACAACGCCAGCAACAACCGTCGATAACCTGCTCGTTAGCCAGCACGGTCATATCATGCGGGCACCAGTTGACCGGCGCAGTTTTTTTATAAACCAGGCCTTTTTCCAGCAACTTAATGAAGAACCACTGCTCCCAGCGATAATAAGACGGATCACAAGTCGCTATTTCCCGTTGCCAGTCATAGCCGAAACCCAATCGCTTAAGCTGATCGCGCATATAGTCAATATTGTCATACGTCCAGTCGGCAGGGTGAACACCATGCTTCATGGCCGCATTTTCCGCCGGCAGGCCAAATGCGTCCCAACCCATTGGCTGCATGACATTCTTGCCCAACATGCGCTGGTAACGGCTGATCACATCGCCAATGGTATAGTTACGAACATGCCCCATGTGGAGTTTGCCGCTGGGATAGGGGAACATGGATAAGCAATAATACTTTTCCTGAGTCGAAGATTCCGACACGTTAAACACACCTGAATCTTCCCAGGCTTTTTGTACCTCTTGCTCAATAACTAATGGCTTATAATTTTCTTGCATCCTTCTCGTCTTTTACCAGTCAAAAGCGTTAGAATACCGCACAGCAGCTTAAATCTAAAGCGCCTTTTTCAGGAGTTGAACCATGAATAAAAATAAATTTATCACTGCCTATAACGAGCTCATGAAGCATCTGCACGAAACCATGGATGAGGCTATTCATTCTTTAGCAGATGCACTGGAAATTTCAAAAGAAAAAACCAGGAAATCCACTGATTTGACCAAGGATGAAATCGATCAAGTATCGGGTTATGTCAAGCGAGATATTGAACATGCCGCGCATGGCCTATCTGAAACAAAAGATAGTGATTCACTTTCGGAGTGGTTTAAATTTGATATCGAGCTGATTGAAAATTTCGCATTGGATGCTTTTTTAGGCCTTGCCGATAAAACGCGTCTTGAACTTGCAAAACTTGAACAATTGGCGGAGCTAAACACTTATCGTACGGGTGACATCACAGGGCCAGGAACCTTTGTTTGCGATCAATGCGATAAGCAAATTGCATTTAAATCGACCAGTGAAATTCCCGAATGCCCGGCTTGTCACGGTAAAACTTTTGTCCGCCTTTGATATTACTGGTCTAGGCTTTATAATACGAGTTTTATCTATTTGATTCCATGGGGAATAACAACATGCGCAGGGTCATTTTCAATCAGAAAGGCGGTGTCGGCAAATCTACGATTACCTGCAATTTAGCCGCCATCAGTGCCGTTGAAGGCAAGCGTACTCTAGTGATCGATCTGGATGTTCAAGGCAATTCCACGCAATACCTGCTCGGCAAAAAAGTCAGCGAAAGCGAAAAAACTATTGCTCATTTTTTTAAAGACAGCTTAAGTCTTGGCCTGTTCGGAGGCAATACTTCCGGGCTTGAAAATGTCATTCATGAAACTCCTTTCCCAGATCTGTTCGTTATTCCTTCTCATCCTGATCTTGAACCCTTACAAGCTCGCCTGGAATCGCGCTATAAAATCTTTAAATTAAAAGAGGCGCTGGAAAAATTGCAGGGTTTTGATGCGATCTATATGGATACGCCCCCCATTCTCAACTTTTATAGCCAATCTGCTTTAATTGCTGCGGATAAATGCTTGATTCCTTTTGATTGCGATACGTTTGCCCGAGAAGCGTTATATTTATTAATGCAAGCTTTGAAAGAAGTTAAGGCCGACCATAACCAAAATCTTGAAATTGAAGGCATCATCGTCAACCAATTCCAAAAACAGGCGAATTTGCCTCGTCAACTAGTTGATCAGCTTGTTGCAGAAGGACTGCCCGTACTGGCAGCGATGATTTCACCTTCGATCAAAGTAAGAGAATCACATACAGAATCGCAACCGTTAATACATTATGCGCCCAACCATAAGTTGACCGACGAATTCAGAGCGTTACACGCAGAAATTCACAGCAGCTAAATCTTTTTTTCTCAGGGGTAATGCTATTTGTTACTCCTGAGCATTTTCATTAAAGAGAAAGTACCGCTTAAGTATCACTCTTATAGTGAGACTTCTCTGCCCTTCTGATAAATACCGCCATACCCAATCAAGGCCAAGAGTAAAAGCCCTATTACACTCATAATCGCCCTATCTCCGAATCTAGCATATGGTGTCATCCCCTCCATAGGAATTATAGCTCCGCTAATCACCGCAGTTTCAAATAAAGGTGCTTGATTGATAATTTTTCCTTCAGGCGACACAATTGCAGATATTCCCGTATTTGCCGCCCGTAACAAAAAGCGCCCCGTCTCCATTGCGCGCATTCTTGCAATTTGCATATGCTGATGGGGCTCCAATGAGTCTCCAAACCAGGCATCATTAGTCACGTTAACCAGATAAGCGGCCTCTGGCAAACCTCGAATATTCACATCACTGAAGGCATCTTCATAACAAATTGAAGTTATGAACGAATAACCTCCTGCTTTTAATAGCGGTTGATCTGTCCTACCTGGCAAAAAATTGGCTAATGGTATATCCAATATATTTAACAAAAAACCAGACAAGGGTTGTAATGGTAAATACTCTCCAAACGGCAATAAATGACTTTTTCGGTAAATACCGACATTTTTGCCTAAAGTTATTGCCGCATTATACTTTTCATGCTGTAAATTTTCTTTTATGGGGATACTGATAATCAAGTCAGTATTATTCTTTGCCGCTTCAGCGCTTAATGGTAATAAAAAAGAGTCATTAACCTCGGATAGAAAAGCAGGTACCGCAGTTTCAGGCCAAACAATAACATCCGAGTCCCAATGCTCTTCCGTCATTGACTTGTATTTCTGCAGAGTATGATTTCTGTTCTCAAGCTTCCATTTTTGACTTTGAGAAATATTGCCTTGGATTAAAGAAGCTTTGATAGGAGAGCCAGCAGTTTGAGTCCATTTTACAGTCTTTAACCAAGTGCCTGTGCTCCATAACACAGCAATAATAACTGTTAATAACGCAAGATGTCTTTTATAAAATATCAGGATTACGGCAGCGGATGCAGTAAATGCTAATAAGAAACCGGTACCATATCCTCCTAGAATAGGTATATAACCTGCTAAAGGGGTTTCCAATTGAGAATATGCAATTTGCAACCATGGAAATCCATTAAGCAACAAATATCCACGTACATATTCTATAATTATCCAAATAAGAGGAATCGCAAAAAGCTGTAAAATTTTAGCATTTGGTGGCATTAACTTTGCTGAAAGATATCCAGATAATGCTGGAAATAATGCCCAAAGAATAATAAACAAGCTCGTAAGCATAATCGAACTCAGCAGATCCGCTCCTCCAAAGTCATGAATACTGATGTAAACCCAAGATACTCCTAAACCGAATGAGCCTAAACCAAACAGATAGCCTCTTAGTGCTGCCCGTCCTGGGCTTATATTTTGCCAGGAAGCAAACACAAAAATCAGTGCCGCAAGAGCTAAATAGACATAATCAAATGGGGCAAAAGATAAAGTCAGTAAAATACCGGCAATCAATGAAACTAAATCCCAATATTTACTATTTGAAAAGCGCATAAAACCAATACTGATCTGAATGATAGGCAGACAGGATAAGCCAATCCGGCTATTTTTTAAATCAACCTTATATAAAAAAATTGGCTCTTATTGGATTCCAGGGAGATATCCAACCCTATTTGAAAACTTAAAATTGAGGATCAGAATCCCTACATAGGATGGATGATTACCCTACATCAGCTATCAGACAATGCCAAATGTTTTGAAACGATTCGCGCCCTGCGCTGGCCGGATAAAGTGTCTTGCCCCATTGCGGTTCAGAAGCCATTATCAAGCAGGGCAAGGATGATACCCCACCTGAATGACAGCGCTATAGCTGCAAAGCCTGTCAGCGCAAATTCGACGATTTAACCGGCACGATTTTCTCGGGCCGCCATCAACCCTTGAAAATCTGGGTGCTGTGCTTATATTTTATGGGCTTGAACTTATCAAACGCGCAGATTTCCCGCGAGCTGGATTTAAATGAAGCGGACGTTCAGCCAATGACCCGACAGTTGCGTTCAGGGATGGTCAGCAAAAGACCGGCGGTAGTGCTGAAAGGCGAAGTTGAATGTATGGGGTCGCCGGGCATAAATGCCAGCCAGAAACCGTAAAAAAAGACCGAAAAGGTCGGCGTCACCGGTTAAAAGGCGCTTCTGGACGCGGCACGCTGGTCAAGGAAAGCCGCCGATATTGGGCCTGATTCAACGCGGCGGACAAGGGGTCATTCAGATGCTGGAGAATGTTCAGCAAGCGACCGCCCAGCCCGTTATTCAAAGCACGATAGCGCCTGGCACGCTCATTTAGCGATGAATACGCGATTTATGCGGAGCCGGAACCACTCATACTGCCACGCTGAGCGGTTGCCCCTCAATCGTAGTGCCTTTTATGGATGAACAACTATTCTGGGCGTACCAACTGCAACATTTAGGTCTTGCGTCAGC